>NZ_CP192094.1:0-4800000 GCF_050955785.1 Nocardia sp. CA-084685 | reverse complement strand
AGTCGGCGGCGCACGGTCGACGCCGGTGCGGTCCTGCTCCGCGGTCGCGCGTGGTGCGGAACCTCGCCCGTGATGCGGGTGGAAGTCGGTGTCGACGGTATCTGGCGGGACGCCCATTTGGAGCCTGACATCGCTGAATTCGGTTGGCGCGGTTGGAGTTACACCTGGGATGCGCGACCGGGCGAGTACCGACTGAGCTGCCGCGCCACCGATGCGCAGGGGAATGTGCAACCGTCCGAGCAATTCTGGAACCGCCTAGGCTTGGGGAACAATTCGATTCAGGATGTCCCGGTCACGGTCCGCTGATCGGTGAACCAGCGCCGAATCCGTGTCGCAGCGAATTCGACCTTCTCGGTTGCCAATTCGACCGAGGGTCTGATGAACGGTGCGACCGGCTTCGGCCCGGAAAGGAAGTCGGCGTCTACCTTGCCGACGAGTCCGTCCCCGAATTCGATGTAGCAGGAGCCCTGGCCGAGATACTTTCCCGGCGCGGGTGTTCGGTGTAGTTGCGCGGCGATGTGCGCGGCGACAGTGCGGGCAGCGTTTTCGGCGAACACTCCAGCGCGCGGCACCGGCGCGTCCGCGCAGTCACCGATGGCGTAGATGCCCGGATACGGGGTGGCGAGGGTTCGCGGATCGACGTGGATCCAGCCGTCGCCGCCGTCGACGGTGAGTCCGGACGCCTCGACCACCAGCGGGACGCGATGGGTCGGGATGCCGACGAACAGGTCGTAGGGGAGGAGGTCTCCGGAGTGGGTTTCGGCGACATGGTTTTCCGGGTCGAGCGAGTGGACCCGTCGTCCCGGCGAGTAGTCGATGCCACGTCGCGCGAGCGCCTCGACAAGTGCGGCGGAGGTGTCCGCGGAGACCGGGATCGGTGAGTCCGTCGGGGTCAGCACGTGCAGGCGGGTGCGGTCACGGATGCCGCGGCGGCTCAGTAATTCGTGCAGCAGCATCGCGCCCTCGTAGGGTGCGGGCGGGCACTTGAACGGGACGCTCAATATCGCGATGAGAATCCTGCCACCGTTGAAATCGGCGAGCCGATCGCGCAGTCGGCAAGCTCCCTGGATCGAGTAGTACTCCTGACCGTCCGCGACGAACCCCGGGGTAGCGGCCGGGTCGTAATCGGCGCCCAAAGCGATAACCAGAAAGTCCGGGTCGTAGTGGGTGCTGTCGGTGATCACGTGGCGGGTCTGCGGGTCGATGGAGGTGACCTCCTCCTGCCGGAACTCGACCCCGGGAAGGACCAGGTCGCGGTAGCTGATTCGCACGGATCCCAGAGTGCGGTCGTGGAAGAGGATTTCCAGTTTCGAGAAACCGAATATGAACCCGTCGTTGCGGTCGACGAGTACCACTCGAACCTCACCTGGCAGTGACTCGGACAGGCAGGCGGCCAGTTCCAGCCCGCCGAACCCGGCTCCGAGGATGAGTACTGTCGGCGTTCGAACGTTCTCGGGGATGGACATGGTTGAACCGCTTTCCCGCGAGTCAGTGCGTCGCCGACAGTCACATCGATGCCATAACGGGCGGCCACGGTGACCATTCGGTGGATGAACTCATCCGAAGGCCGTCCCTGCGGCGTGGTTGACCGTTGCTGTCGGTGAGGCTTCCCGATAGTCCGTCTTCACGAGCGTATTGATCGCGTATCCATTGTGCGCGCCTCGGTAGCCGGATGGAACCCGGAGTTCAATCGCGGCCCGGTCGCGACCAGCTCCGGCCCAACCGCCTCTTGCACACCACCGACTGAGCGAGTAGTCCGGATACCAGGAGGTGTTCGATGCTGCCCTCCGCATCCGATCCCCTGACGCGGACAGAAGAAGTCATCGTGTCGTCGGAGTCCATCCGGCTGACGGGGATACTGGCCGTCCCGCAGCAGCCCAGCGGTCTGGTCATCTTCGCGCACGGCAGCGGCAGCGGTCGGCACAGTCCGCGGAATCGGCTGGTCGCCGATGTACTCAACCGAGCGGGGCTCGCGACGATGCTCGTCGATCTGCTGACCGCGGCCGAGGAGGGTAACCGTGCACGCGTTTTCGATATCCAGCTGCTTGCCGAGCGTCTCGTCGCGGTGACTCGCGGGCTGGGCACGCGGCCGGGTCTGAGCGGCCTTGCGACCGGATATTTCGGAGCGAGCACGGGGGCCGGTGCCGCACTGTGGGCAGCCACCGAACCCGGCACCGAGATCGCGGCCATCGTCTCCCGGGGCGGCCGCCCTGATCTGGCCGGTCCGCGGCTGGTTCACGTCCGCGCTCCGACGCTGCTCATTGTCGGCGGTAACGACCGGCACGTGCTGGGGCTCAATCGCGAGGCACAGCTGCGGATGCCGTGTCCGAGCGAGATCGACGTCGTCCCCGGTGCGACGCACCTGTTCGAGGAGCCCGGTGCGCTCGAGCAGGTGGCGGGCCTGGCCCGGGACTGGTTCGGTCGCCACCTCAGTGTCGTGCGGTCCTGAACACCACCGGTAGGTCCTCGGGGCGCGGAGCGACACGGGTGCCGAAGTCGCGACTGATGTGCTCAATCGTCTCGCACAGCCATCGGGATTCATCACGCGCGGCCGAGTGCAGGCGCATGTGCTGGATTCGCAGCGGAATCATTCGCGTCTCCATCACGCCGGGATCGATGGAGACAAGGTAGAGCAAGCGAAGCTCCGGGCGGTAGCGCTCATAGCCGCGGATGCCCTCGTAATCATCGATGACGTCACCGCACCCGTACAGAATCGGTTTGCCACGGTAGATCTCGATCGGTCTTGGATGGTGTGCGGAATGCCCGTGCACGAGGTCGATTCCGGCGTCGATCAGTCGATGCGCGAACTGCCTTTCGCTCTGCGGCACCCCGTAGCCCCAGTTGGGCCCCCAATGTACGGAGACGATCGCGATATCGCCGTCGCGCTTGTACGCCAACACTTGTGCCGCCACCTCCTCGGCGGCGCGAATATTCGGCGAATCACCGATCCGCCACAGTCCCGGCCGATCGCGGTGAGCCGCCCAATGGTGCGGCACCCCACTCGATCCCGCACCGACCGAGACGATTATCACTCGTCGTCCGTCATCGAGTTCCGAGATCGCCGGAGCCTGTGCCTCGTCGAAATCCGCCCCCGCCCCGGCGCGCTGAATGCCCGCGGAATCGAGTGTTTCCACCGTGTCCGCCAGCCCTTCGACACCGAAATCGAGAATGTGATTGTTGGCCAGTGCGCAGACGACCGGCGCGACTGCGGTCAACACCGGAATATTGGCTGGGTTCATGCGGTAGTGAATGCCCTTGCCGGACGCGAAGGCGCCAGCCGCGGTGATCGCGGTTTCCAGATTGACCAATCGCACCTGCGGGCCGAGCTGAGCAAGAATCGGCAGGACCTCTCCCCATGGGTGACCGAAATCCACGGGACGGGCGAATTCACCGCTTATCTGCTCCGCCAACTCCGCATAGGTCCGCGCATCCTGGACCCACCGTTCGTGCAGCGTCGGATCACCGGGATGCGGGAGGATCTGGTCCACCCCACGACCCAGCATGACGTCGCCGCCCAGCAGCACCGTCGCCATACCCACTATTGTCGATCCTGTCCGCCATATCGTTCAATGCGCGGTATCGCCTATGCGCGGTGGACGTAGGCGTTCGCGCTGCTTCACCGGGTTCGAGAAGTATGTCGGCCGGCTAGGCGCTGATCCCTGCGGTGAGAATGGCGGCCAACTCCCGGTAGGCATCGGCATCATCGAGCCCGGTGTGCTCGCGCACCCCGCCCTGCTGGATGCGGACCATCATGGTCGCGGCCATATCGGCGGCGAAGGCGGCGTGGACGTCACGGAATTCGCCCGCCGCGACGCCTTCATCGATGAGTTCGCGGACCCGTCGAGCGGCGATCCGGGTGTTCTTCTCGTAGATCTCCCGCGCGGGCGCGAATCCGCTCAAGTCGGCCATGAATCGGTCGGAGGCGGCAGCCAGGGCGGTACCGACCGCCGACAGGTAGGCGGCGATGCGCTGACGGACATCGGTGATCCGCGCGATACGGGTTTCCACGTCGTCGGTGGCGCGTCGGAAGAAGTGCACGGTCGCGGCACGGACCAGCTGTTCTTTACTGCTCGCAAGGGTGTAGAGGGTCGACTTGGAGCAGCGCAGCCGTGCGGCGATCTCGTCGAGGGTCAGATGCGCGAATCCCTCGCGCAGAAACAGGTCGACCAGCGTGTCGAAGAGTTCGGTACGCCGCCGGGTCGCGAATCCTGCGCGGGTGAGCTGGTCCATAGCAGCGAATAGTACTGATGCGACCCTTGCAGTACTGGGGCACCAGCAGTACTGTGCACAGTAATTCAGTACTGTTATTCGTAGGTGAGGAGTCTTGTGGCCGTCGAACGTCTGCTGCCCACCAGCGAAGCCCGGGAGTTGATCCAGCTCACGCGCGACATCGCCGATAAGGTCCTAGCACCGATCGTCGATGAACACGAGCGGGCCGAGAGCTATCCCGAGGGCGTGTTCGCCACACTGGGGGAGGCCGGGTTATTGAGCCTGCCGTACCCGGTCGAATGGGCCGGCGGTGGCCAGCCGTATGAGGTGTATCTACAGGTTCTCGAGGAGATCGCCGCGCGGTGGGCGGCGATCGCGGTCGCGGTCAGCGTGCACAGCCTGGCCTGCCATCCGATGCTGGTCTTCGGTACCGAGGAGCAGAAGCGGCGTTGGCTGCCGGAGATGTTGAGCGGCAATACGATCGGTGCGTACAGCCTCTCCGAGCCGCAGGCCGGATCAGATGCGGCCGCGGTGGCCTGCAAGGCCGCTCCGGTCGATGGCGGCTATCTCGTCAACGGCACCAAGGCCTGGATCACCCATGGCGGCATCGCCGACTTCTACAACCTTTTCGCGCGCACGGGCGAGGGATCGCGCGGCATCTCCTGTTTCCTGGTACCGCGTGCGACCACCGGCCTTACCTTCGGCAAGCCCGAGCAGAAGATGGGACTGCACGCGGTGCCGACCACGACCGCGCACTACGACGACGCGTTCCTGCCCGTCGACCGACGCATCGGTACCGAGGGGCAAGGCCTCCAGATCGCCTTGAGTGCATTGGATTCCGGTCGGCTCGGTATCGCCGCCGTCGCGACCGGACTGGCTCAGGCAGCGCTCGACGAAGCCGTCGCCTACGCCAAGGAGCGCTCGGCATTCGGCAAGCCGATCATCGACCATCAGGGCCTCGGGTTCCTGCTGGCCGATATGGCTGCCGCGGTCGACTCGGCCCGCGCGACCTACCTCGATGCCGCGCGGCGACGCGATGCGGGGCTGGCGTACTCGCGGCAGGCGAGTGTGGCCAAACTCCTCGCCACCGACGCGGCAATGAAGGTCACCACCGACGCCGTCCAGGTATTCGGCGGCTACGGCTATACCCGCGACTTCCGGGTCGAGCGGTACATGCGTGAGGCCAAGATCACCCAAATCTTCGAGGGCACCAATCAAATTCAGCGACTGGTCATAGCACGCAGCCTCGCGCACTGATGGGCTGTGCCGCACCTGAACTCCACTCCGCCGCAATCGGTTCCGCCTTAAAAGCCGCAAGCGCGTACCGCCGATCACCGAATTGGGGTGCAGCGGTTTCGACGCGACGCCCAGCGGATGTCATCCGACCGATGGCGACGTATCCGCTACCGTCCTGAGCAGTTCCAGGAATTGCATCATCTGCGGTGCGCCGTCATATCGCGCTTCGGTCGCGATCGCGCAGATGTGCGGCCCGTCGTCGGTCGCGGTGCGAACCAAGCCGTGCTCAGCGCACAGCGCCAACGCGGGTAGTGCGGCCTCCGTGGCGGTCCGGCGGCGTCCGGCCGCCCACAGGCAGCCCGCTCGCAATAGTTGGGCTCGGACGAATGCTCTTGGGCGATGCTGGGATTCGATCACACGCACCATTTGCTCGGCGCGGTCGCAGGCCTGATCGGCCGAGTGGTCGGCCAGCAGCAGCCGAATCGCGGAATCCTGTTCGAGTTCGGCGATACCGGCGTGAATCATTGTGTCGTGCCCGCGATATGGCGGCAGTTGCCGGAGCGCGTCGCGAGTTTCGGGTGGAATCGGCAGACCGAGGCGGATACGTTCGTTGACCATGCGGGCGGCCAAGCGCGGCAATGAGTCGTGCTCCGCGATTTCCGCCCCCTGGGTAAGGCGTTGTTCGGCAGCGGCGAGGTCGCCGCGTATCGCTTTGATGCGTGCGCCGGTGCCGAAGCTAGCGAGCAGGAACCAGACCGCACCGCCGTGGCGGCCGAGATCAGCGCTGGAGTCGAGTAGTTGCTCGGCTTCATCGAGGCGGTTCTGCTCGTAGCGGATGGAGCCGAGAAGGGCGCCGGACATCCGTGAACCATAGGTCTGCGCGTGGCCGCGCCGGGTGCGGGCGATGGCGGCATCGAAATGTTCTTCGGCGGCGGCGATGTCGAGTTGCTCGAGGGCCGCGAGCCCGGCGACGCACCTGCCGTACATCACCCCGAACGCGCCTTTGCTGCGACGGTGATACGGCGCTGCCCATTGTTGCCAGCGGCGGGCCTCGGCGAAGTCGAAACGGTTGAGTGCATCGATGGACGCGAGATTCGCGGCGTTCGTGGCGGTGAACGGCGTGTCGGCATCCTCGAGATGTTGGACCAGCAGCTCTGGCAGACCGTCGAATCGGTCGGTGACGAATTGTGCCGCACCCGCGACCGTTTGCGCCTCGACTCGCAGCTTGGTCGCCTCGGTGCCGGTTACCGCGCCGGCATCGAGTTCGGCAGATAAATCGTCCAACGCCAGCTGAACCTGTTCCGAGCGTTGCAGTCCGACGTTGGCCCAGGCTCGGCAGATCTGCAGCCTTGGTCGTGCCTGCGCCAAGTGCTGCGGCAGTTTCGTCAGCAAGCCGAGGAACGTCGCCATGCGGGACCCTTCGATGAGGTCCATGGCCCGTCGTTCGACCAGATCCGCCGCATAGTCCGGATCGTCGGCGGCCAGTGCGTGATCGACCGCGGCGGTGACGATCTCGTTTTCATCGCACCATTCGGCCGCACGCCGATGCAGTTGAGCAAGGCGCGCGGGATCACGGCGCACCAGTCGACGCCGCAGGTAGTCGGCGAAGAGGTGGTGATATTGGAACCACTGGTCCTCTTCGTCGAGGCGGCGTAGGAACAGATTTCGGTCGGCAATCTCTTCGAGTAGTTCCTGGCTGTCGGAACGGTCCGTCAGCCGAACCGCGAGATCAGCGCACACTCGCTCCGTAATCGAGGTGGCAAGCAGGAAATCCAACAGCGGCGGCTCGAGTGAATCGAGCACGTTCTCGGCGAGGTAATCGGCGAGTGCCCGGTGGCGGCCGGTGAGCTGGTCGATGAACGCGGCGGGATGATCATTGCCGCGCAATGACAGCGAAGCCAATTGTAGTGCGGCAGGCCACCCTTCGGTCGTTTCCTGTAAGCGGTTCACATCGTCGGTGGATAACGACAGCCCGCCGGAGTCGGCCAGGAAAGCGCCGGTTTCCTGCGAATCGAAACGCAGCTCCGCGACATCTATTTCGACCAGCTCATCGTGCACCAGCATGCGACTCAGCGGCAGACATGCCCTGGTTCGGCTCGCGATGACCAGCCGCAGATGATGGCAGCCGTGCTCGAGCAGATAATCCAATGCGGCACAGGTGGTTTCGGCATGTATCCGGTGCCAGTCATCGATCACGAGCACCATCGTCTGTCCAGCCGAGTGGATTTTGTCGATCAGCGCGGACAGCACGTATCTCGCGGTATCGGACGACCGTTCCTCGAGGAGCGTGCCGAGTTCATGCGCCAGCTCCGGAGCGACGCGGCGGATGGCCTCGATCAGGTGGGAAAGGAACCAGACGATATTGTCGTCGTCGGGGTCGGCGGTCAGCCATGCCACCGGCACGTCCTCGGCCGCCAGCGCGGTGGCCCATTGCAGAGCCAGGGTGGTCTTGCCGAAGCCGGCCGGTCCGTGGATCAGTGTCAGGCGCCGGTCACCACCGTCACGCAACAGCGCAAGCAGCCGGGTGCGGGCGATCATTGTATGGGGTGCGGCCGGCGGACGGAATTTCGTTGCCGTGCTGGGCGGTGGCGGCGGTGTCGCCGTCCCCGGGGTATGCGAGGCCACGGGAACCGCTGTGGCCGAACCGGATTCGATGACGGTGTGCGGCAAGGCCAGTGCGTCCACCGCCAGGCCGGTTTCGTGCTGCACCCGGCGCAGCCATTCCCCGAATTCGATCGCCGACCTCGGTCGTTCGTCCGGCTTCGCGGCCATGGCCGCCTCGATGGCCGCGCACACCGCCGTGGGGATGTGCTGATCACGCAGGCTGGGTGCGGCGGCGGTGGCGATGCGGGCCAGTTGCACTTGCACCGCTTCGCCGGTGCGGCGTGCGAACGCGGCTCGCCCGGCCAGCAAGCAGTGCAAGGTAGCGCCTAGGCCGTAGATATCCGAGATCGGAGTGGGCGTCGAACCGCTGAGCACCTCGGGGGCGGTGAATGCGGGCGTGCCCTGGACGGTACGCAGGGCGGACGTGGTGACATCGCCGAATTGGGCGATGCCGAAGTCGGCGAGCTGCGGTTCACCGTAGTCGGTGAGCAGGATATTGCCGGGCTTCACGTCGCGGTGCACGATGCCGATCGCGTGGGCGGCGGCCAGCGCAGCGGCCATCTTGACGCCGATCGAAAGCACCTCCGACCAGCGCAGTGGTCCCGAATCCCGCAGCACGCTCTCCAGCGAGCCGCAGGCGTAGTACGGCATGACGATATAAGGGCGGCCGGTGGCGGTGATGTCGACCTGTAGCACCTGCAGGATTTGGGGATGTCCGAACAGCCGCCCGAGTGCCCGCTGTTCTCGGAGAAATTGCTCGCGCTCGTCGCCGGTGACCTCGGATCTGAGCAATTTGACCGCGACGTAGCGTTCGAGTGCGTATTCGTAGCAGCAATACACGACGCCGAATCCGCCGCGGCCTATTTCGGTCGCGTCGCCGAATCCGGCCGCCGCTAGTTCCGCCGCGATTCCGGTGGGGAGGTCGCCCTGTGTCGCGGCCTCGTCGAACTCGTCCATCTAATTTTCGTCGGCACCTCCGCGTCAGCGCATCCATCCCGACCCGTACCTCAACGATAGCGCCGTTGCGGAACGGTGATGACCAGGCGCTGTCCAGAGTGGAACAGTGCCCAACATCCACGGACCCGGATCGAACGAGAGCGCTGCCCCCGGCGCAGCGCGGCCACCGCCTGTATTCGTCGAGTTCGAGCCTTCGGCGGGCGAGTCGTGGCGTAGGTTCCCGTGCCTCCCGGAGCCCTGTTTCAGGATCGGGCGGACACACAGTTCGGCTTGACGCGTTTTCACCGCGAGCCTATGGTTCTGTCAACTATACGATGAAAATTATCGAATAACTGATAAAGCCGTGGCGTGCTCTGCAGCTGGAATTTGTTCACGACGGTGCCGCGGTCGCGATCATCGACAACGAGGAAGAGTGGGAACACCGGTGGATCCGGATACATTGCAGGCGATCAACACGATCGAGTCGCTCAAGGCGCGTTATTTCCGCAGTGTCGACACCAAGGACTGGTCGGCACTCGGCTCGGTCCTCGCCGATGACGTCGACGTGGACACCACGGCGCTCGGCGGCACCAGTGTCACGGGTGCGTCGAATTATGTGGCTGCGCTGCAACGTGATTACGGCACAGCGGTGACCGTTCATCACGGGCACATGCCCGAAATCGCGATCACCGGCGCAGCTGCGGCGACCGGTACATGGGCGGTGCAGGTGTTGCTGGTCCGCCCGGACGGCAAACGCCTGCTGGCATTCGGCCATGATCACGATAGGTACGGCATTCGTGACGGTCGATGGGTGATCACGGGCATCAAATCGACTGGCCTGCAAGAAGATCGGTCATGACTTACACGCGGCGAGCTTTCCTCATCGGAACCGGGGTCGCCGCCCTCGGTCTCGCGGGAGCGAGGGCGACATGTGTGTCCGCGGACCCGGGTGCGGCGGCGGCACCGAACGCCGCGACTGTGGTAGCGGCTGTCTCCGCGATCAAACAGGTCAAGGCGCGCTATTTCCGGGCGGTGGATACCAAGGACTGGGAGTTGCTCGAACAGCAGGTAACCCCCGATGTCGTGATCGACACGACTGGCTCGGCCGGCATCATCACGACCGGTGCGGACGCTTTCATCGCTTATCTCCAGGCCACCATCGGTGCCGCCCGGACCGTCCATCACGGGCACATGCCCGAAATCGAGGTGCAGTCATCGAGCACCGCGACCGGGGTGTGGGCGCTGCAGGATCTGCTGATCTTTCCCGGCGATATCCGAGTCGTCGGATTCGGGCACTACCACGAAACCTACGCATTCGACGGTGAGCGCTGGCGCATCAAAAGCTCCAAACTCACCCGCCTCTACCTCGACCCGCTCACCGAGGGGAAACTGTTCGGCATGTGAGGACACCGCCACCCGGTCAAGCGTGCGACCGGGCGCCGTCGGTGATCGCGGTCGTCATCCGGATCAGGTGTTGGCCGATGGTTTCGGTCTGCTCCGGCGGGAGTTCGCCGAGGGGGTGGACCGAGAGCAGCAGCGCCGCGTGTCCTTGCGAGTCGAGGACCGGCGCGGTGATGGCGGAAACCGGGTGGGGCCGACCGGAGTTGACGTCCGGAAATCCGAGCGTGGTGAATTCCACGCGCAGTTGATCGAGAGTCCCTTGGATATTCGATGGGAGCGCGATCGTGCCGGTGTCGAGCGTGCCGATGAGGCTCGCGGCTCGCCCGATGGCGGGCGAGGTGTAGTCCACATCGAATCCGCGGTCGCGGATCCGGACCAGCGTCTCGTTCAGCCGTTCGGCGATCGCCGTATTCGTGGATGCGGCCCGCTGGATCCAGGCGCGGCGCTCCTCGGCGGTGTCCCAAGCGGCGAACACGGCGCCGAACGGTGGCGCGTAGGGAATGCGATCACCTGGCCACGCTCGCTCACCGCCTTCGAACGCGGTGATCACCAACGAGTCGACGATCTTCTCGGTGACCGATGCGGCATAACCGAATTCGGCCGTAAGCGCGACCGCGGCGGCTCGCGCGGCCTCGACGAACGGGCGCGTATTCACTGCGGCCGCGACGACGGCGAGCCCGGGACCGAGTGCGTAGGCCTTCCCCGCCGGGTCGCGGGTAACCCATCCGCGATCGCACAGGGTCTTCAAGATCGCATGCGTGGTGGCCAGTGTCAGGTCCAATTCGCGTGCGATGTCGCTGTAGCGGAGCCGCTCATTGCCGCGACGTGCCAGCAACTCCACAACGTCGATGACACGCGCGGTCGGTGCCGATATCGCACCACGCATCTTGACTCCCTTCCCGCTCTGCCTTACGGTCGAACCCATCGAGTATTTGATAGAAGTTATCGAATATTCGATAACAGTACCTAAGGGTGACTCGCGACGCAAACCGAGAGAAAAGCATCAATGCCCACACCGGACATTCTCATCACCGTCCACCAACTGACGCAGGCAAAAGCGCGTTATTGCCTGGCTGTCGACACCCAGGACTGGGCGGCTCTCGCCGATCTGATGACCCCGGACATCGAACTGGACGTCAGCCACAGCAAGACCGGCGTCCCCGTCATCACCGGGCCCGACAACGCTGTCGCGATGATTCGCTCCGCGCTGACCGGCGCTCGCACTGCCCACCAGGTGCACACGCCGCTGATCGATGCGGACGGCGACGAGGCCCGCGTCATCTGGGCCATGCAGGACCGCGTCGTATGGAACAACGGGTCGGCACTGACCGGATACGGGCACTACCACGAACGCTGGGTACGACGCCACGATGACTGGAAACTCGCCTCGCTCACCTTGACCCGGCTGATCACCGAAGAGTCCGGCACCACAGAGAGATAGAGGCATTCATGATGGCACGGGCAAAGACGCCGGTGACTTCGGGCGGGATCGCCGAGCGATCGGCGGTCCGTGAGATCGAGCTGTGGGCACGAGGATATCTGCGTCGTCATCCCGGTGCGTCCCTGGAGACCGTCGGCGGGCAGGTCGTCCTGGCCGTGCGGGCGATCCAGTACCTGTTCGTCGACATCGTCACGGGCAAGTTCCCGTTCCGTGAATTCGTGCTCCAGGCGGTGTTCATGGCCAAGACCTCCTACGTGCCGACCATCGCCGTGGCGATCCCGATCAGCGCGACGATGTCGATCCTGTTCGGGCTGCTGGCCGGTCAGGTCGGGGCGAGTTCGCTGGCTGGTGCCGCGGGAGGCCTGGCGGTGATCCGGCAGGCGGCGCCCATGGTTACGGCCATTCTGTTGGCCGCGGCCGTCGGATCCGCCATCTGCGCGGACCTCGGAGCGCGGACGATCCGCGAAGAGATCGACGCGATGCAGGTCATGGGTGTCTCGCCACTGCGGATGCTGGTGGTGCCCCGCTTGGCCGCAGGCATCGTGGTTGCGCTCGGGCTGACGGTTCTGAGCTCCTTCGTCGGATTTCTGGCCGGATACCTATTCAACGTCTATGTCCAGGGCGGCACTTCGGGAAGCTATCTGGCTACCTTCTCCTCTTTCGCCAGGATCGGCGACCTCTATCTGGCGATGGTGAAGGCCGTGGTGTTCGCCGTCATCGTCACCGTTGTCGCCTGTGAAAAAGGCCTGAGCACCAAGGGCGGTCCAGGGGGCGTCGCGAACTCGGTCAACGCCGCCGTCGTCGCCTCCATCATCATGCTCATGCTGGTGAATGCGGGATTCACCGAGTTGTACACCATCCTCTTTCCGAGGACGACGCTCTGATGGCGTCGCGCTACTATCCGCCAGGAATCCGGCCGGTCGTAGTAGCCGGGACCACGATTGCGGTTCCGGTCATGCGGCTGGGGTACATGGTCACCTTCTTCGGCCGTGCGCTTGGCGGTATTCCGGTGGTGCTGCGGCACTATCGCACGGAGTTCCTGCGCATTTTGTCGAATGTGACGTGGGGAAACGGCTCCATCGTCGTGGGCGGCGGAACCGGGCAGGTCGTTCTCGTGCTCGGTGCCGCGGCGGGGGCGATCGTCGCCATCGAGGGCTTCAGCGCACTGAAACTGCTGGGCATGGCACCGGCTACCGGGATGATCGCCTCGACGGCGGTGACCCGCGAACTGGCGCCCATCATGTCCTCGATCGCCTTCGCCGCGCAGGCGGGCTGCCGCTTCACCGCGCAGCTGGGATCCATGCGCATCGCGGAGGAGGTCGACGCTCTCGATTCGATAGCGATCCGCCCGATACCGTATTTGGTCACGACGAGGATGCTGGCCTCGATCGTGGCGATGATTCCGCTGTACCTGGCCTGCCTCGCGTCCAGCTACCTGGCCGTCGAAATCGTCGTCGGTCTGTCCGGCGGCCAGTCGCCGGGTACCTACGAACACTATTTCCGCCTGGTGCTCAGCGGCACCGACATTATCTATTCGCTGTCGAAGGCTGTCGTCTTCGTCATCATCACCACGACGATCCAGTGCTATTTCGGTTTCTACGCCTCGGGCGGCCCGCAAGGGGTCGGCGTGGCGGCCGGGCGTGCGATGCGCGCGAGCATCACCGCGATGATCTTCGTGAATCTGCTGATGACGATGACGCTGTGGGGCTTTGACGCCGGCGCGAGAATCAGTGGGTAACAGATGTCGATTGCGTTCGAATCCGATGGCAAGGTCCTGCCCGACTGGCAGCTGCTTCTGCGCGGGACTGCCTTTCTCCTGGTCCTCGCGGCGGCCGCTGCCCTGATGGTCGCCAGATCGCAAGGCGCATTCCGGGAGACCGTGCTGGTTACGGCGGTTCTCGTTAATGTGGGTGACGGCCTGCCGCCGAAATCGGATGTGAAGTATCAGGGCGTTCTGGTCGGTCAGGTCGACAGTGTGACCCCGTCGAGCGGCGGCGGCCCGAATTACGTGCGGATCGATCTGAAACCCGAATATGTGCAGGGGATTCCGGCGACGGTGACCGCACGTGTGGTGCCGAGCAACGTGTTCGCGGTGCCGTCGGTCCAGCTGGTCTACCAGGGCGGCGGTGCACCGCTCGCCGCGGGCGCGCACATTCCCGAGGACCAGAGCCTGGATACGGTCCGGCTGCAGACATCCTTGACTGCGCTGAGCCGAATCGTCGCCGCCGCAGGGCGTTCGGAATCGGATCCGGCGCTCGGGGTCTTGGCCGTCGTCGAACGCGCCACCAGCGGTCGCGGCGCCGAGGCCATTCGGGCCGGTGCTGAACTGACCAGGATCTCGGAGGCATTCAATGCGGCGATGGCTCCCGACGGGACCGCGTCGACACTCGGCGCACTTTCGGATGCTCTTGCCGGACTTCGCAACTCGGCGCCGGACCTGATGAGCGCGGTGCACAACGCGGTGGGTCCGATGCGTGCGGTGGCAGAGCACCGAGACCAGCTGGCGACCTTGCTGACGGGCGGTCTGTCGACCTCCGAAACGATCGGCACGGCATTGGAGAACAACACGGCGACGATCACCGACATGACCGCGAAGCTGTCCCCGGTGGTCGGCACTATCGCGGTGGGGAGTCGCAATTTCGTCCAGATGACCACTTCGCAGACCCGGCTGGCCCGGACGTTCCTGGGGCTGTGGGACACCGCGGATCAGAACGTCACTGCCAAGGTCATCGTCGAGCTGACGCCGCATCGGCAGTACACACGCGCCGATTGCCCACGCTACGGCGACCTCGAGGGGCCGAGTTGCCGCACGGCCCCGGTCGGCGGGCCCACCATCATCGGCCCGAATGCGGCTGCAGCACCGGCGAATTATTCGTCTCCTATCGGGGGAAATGTGGGTCCGATCGGTAGCAGTCAGGAGCAGCAGCAGATCGCAGCGATTCTCGGCGGCGGGCCCAATACCGCGGCCGACATCCTGTTCGGCCCCTTACTCAGGGGCAACGACGTGAAGCTCACCCCGGCACCGGATGCCCCGACAGGAGAGCCGCGATGAGCTACCGCAAACCGTTGCTCGGCCTGATCTTGTTCCTGGTGGTCTCGGTCGGGCTGACCTGGATGATGTACGTGACGCTGTCACGTGACGTCAGCGGGCAGACCGACATGTACTCCGCGATCTTCACCGACGTATCGGGACTGCATGCGCGCGACGACGTGCGCATGGCCGGGGTACGGGTCGGCCGAGTAAAAGCCGTCGAACTCGAGGGCACCCGTGCGAAGGTGACCTTCGAGGTCCAGCGCGGCCAGGTGTTGTACGGCAACACGGCAGCGTCGGTCACCTATCAGAATCTCATCGGGCAGCGCTATATCGGACTGTCGCTGCGGGAATTCGGTGATCCGAAGGTGTTACCGCCAGGTGGGCAGATCCCGGTCGAGCACACCGAGCCGTCGTTCGATATTTCGAAGCTGCTCAACGGATTCGAGCCACTGTTCAGCGTGCTCGATCCGCAACAGGTCGACAACATCAGTGCGGCGGTGGTGCGGGCACTGCAGGGTGACGATGGTGCGATCACCACCTTGATCGCCGAAACCGCCTCGCTCGCACAGGCATTCGCGGGGCCGGACCAGGTGCTGGGTCAGGTGATCGACAATCTTGGTGCGGTACTGGGTGATATGTCCAAGCAGAGCGGCAACCTGAAGACGGTGCTGCAGCAGACGCGCAGGATCTTCGATGCGCTGGACCAGCAGCGTGATGTGCTGTTCGAGCAGGTCGATTCGATCTCCGGTGTGCTGGGCCGCGCTGCGGAAGTAGTGCGCGGTGCCAGTCCCTCGGTCAATGCGTTCGTCGATCGGCAACCGGGATTCGCCCAGCACTTCATGGACAACAAGCAGAAGTTCGCCGAGCTGGGTTTCAATTTGCCGTTCCTGCTGAAGGGAATGGCCCGCGTTACCGACAACGGCGCCTATGTGGACGCCTACCCCTGCGATGTGCAGGTGAGCATGCTGCCTGGATTCGATCCGCTGCTCGGGGCGATTCTCGGGGCGAGCAACCCCGGCGGCAAAGTCGAGAACTCGGCGATCTGCAGGTGAGGCAGCGATGATACGACGACTGAAAACTGTGTGGCAGCGGATGCGCGGCTGCCCGCTCGAGGACCGCAGCACACTGGGAATCGGCTTGGTCGCGGTCACCGTGGTCGCGGTGGTGGTCGGGGTGACGGTATTCGTGAATTCACTGCACCTCGGTGAGCAGACCTACCGGGCCGACTTCGCGCAGGCCGCAGGTGTCGGCTCCGGCGATGCGGTGACCCTCGCCGGTATCCAGGTCGGCACCGTGACCGGGACACGGCTGGCCGGGGACCACGTGGTGGTGACCATGAAGCTGCGCCGCGGCCTACCACTGGGATCCGATACCGGGGCCGCCATCAAACTGACGACGCTGCTCGGGTCGCGCTATGTCGAACTCCGCCCCGCCGGGTCGGGGCATCTGCGCGGCAATTCGATCGCGCTGTCTCGCACCGAGGTGCCCTACGACCTGCAAACCGCGCTGCAGAATGCCACCACGACCTTCAGCAGCATCGATGCCGATCGGGTCGCGCAGACGATGAATACCTTGTCCGAGCAACTGCGCGGTACACCTGCGTTGATGCCCGAAATCCTCGGCAACATCAGGTCGCTGTCTTCGGTGATCGCCGATCGGCGCACCCAGATCGGTTCGCTGCTCAACGGCACCGCTCAGGTGCTCGACGTGCTGCACGAGCAGCAGGCGGACCTAGCAGCCATGGTCGGTCAGGGCCGAAATGTATTGGAGCAGATTATTTCTCGGCGGCAGGCCATCGAAGCACTGCTGAACGCCGCTACCACTCTGGTCCAACAGCTGAAGCCCATCGCGGTGGACGACGGGCCGCAAATCCAGCAACTGATCACCGATCTGACGCAGATGACGGCAATGATCGCCGGGCACGACGACCTGTTGCGCAACATCCTGCAGATCCTGCCGGTGCCGTGGCGGTTGTTCGCGAACGCATCGGGGTCCGGGCAGGAACTGGCGGCCAATGCGCCCGACGGCGCCTTCATCGATTCCTTCATGTGCGCACTGAGCGGATACGCGAAACAAGTGAACCAGCAACCGTACTTCCAGGACTGCAAATGAATAGCGTGATCCGAGGAGTGAAGCTGGCCACCGTCGCCCTCATAGGTGCCGTGGTCGCCGGATGTTCCAGCGGCCCGCTCGGCGGGCTGACCGATACCTCCATGACGATTACCGCGCAGTTCGCGAATGCGAATGGCTTGTACACCGGCAACGCCGTCTCAGTACTCGGTATGCGGGTCGGCAAAGTCGTCGACATCCAGGCGCGGGCGACGCGCGTCGACATCACCATGGATATCGACAAATGGGTCAAGATTCCGGCCGATGCCCAGGCGGTTGTCGTGTCGGACTCCGTGCTGACCGACCGGCACATAGAACTCACTCCGGTATATCGCGACGGTCCGACGCTGGCCGACCACACTGTCCTGACCACCGATCGAACCAGGACCCCGGTGGAATTCGACAGCCTGCTCGCGATGGCCGACAAACTGTCCACCTCGCTGGGTGGGGACGGCAAAGGCCAGGGACCGGTCGGTGGTCTGCTCGACGTCGGCTCGCAGATCGTGGCCGACAATGGGCACAATCTGCGCGACGCGATGAGCGAACTGTCGCGCGCAATGCAGCTCGGCCCGGACAACGGGGCCGCGACCCGTGCCGCGGTTACCTCGGTCGTGCAGAATCTCGATGCCTTGACCGCGGCCGCGGCCCGCAATGATCAGGCATTGCGCGAATTCGGTTCCGGTGTGCGGACGCTCAGCGATATTCTCGCCGACCAGCACCTGGGAACCGGGGACACCGGGGCGAAACTGAATCAGATCATCATCGCGATGACCGATCTGCTGCAGCGTAATCAAGGCAATCTGCGGGCGCTGGCTTCGAATTCGAACACGATCACCAAATCCATGGCCGACTACAACGACAATCTGGCGGAATTTCTCGACGTCTTTCCGCTGGTGACCGACAACGCATACAACGCTATCGACCAGAATATCGGCGCACTGCGCGCCACGGTCGATTTGAACAGGTTCTTCCTCGACGGCCAGATGCTGAAGACGGTTTGCAACCTGTTGGGGCTGAAGGAGCTCGGCTGTGCGACCGGAACCGCGCGTGATATGGGTCCCGACTTCGGTATCGGCCAGATGCTTACGGTCATGGCCGGCGCACCGCCGAAATAGCAGGGATGACTCGATTATGACGAAATTCGGTTCGCGACAACGCCTTCTCCGCATGACCGCGGTGGTGGCGGTGTCAGCCGCTGCCTGCTCGGCCACCGCGTGTTCGGTGACCCTGGACAAGCTCCCATTACCGGCGCCGGGCATCGGCGGCGACAGCTACTCCTTGACGGCCACCTTCGCCAACGCGCTCAACCTGCCGGCCAAAGCGAAGGTCCGGCTCAACGGCGCCGATATCGGTGAGGTCCAGTCGATGCAGGCCGAAAACTACACGGCCGTGGTCGTGATGCGGATCAAATCCGGTGTGCGGTTGCCCGCGGAGACCACCGCCGAATTGCGTTCGGCCACACCGATGGGTGACGTGTTCGTCGCACTTACCCCGCCCGCCGAGCCGGATCCTGCGGCTCCCGATCTGGGCGACGGCGCGCGAATTCCGCTGAAGTCGACGTCGGCTGCGGCGACGATCGAGGAAGTGCTCACCAGAGCGGCCTTGTTCGTCAACGGTGGTGCCATCGAGAACTTCACCAGCCTGGCCAACAGCCTCGGCGCAGCCGTCGGCGGTCGTGGTGACCGCCTGGCCGAGATGATCGAGCAGACCAGGGAATTGGTGAAGAACCTCTCGGCCCGGTCCGACCGGATCCGCGAAATCCTGGCGGCGACCGGTGATCTGAGCGCGACGATCGCGACGCAGCGCGCCGACGTCAGCGACGTTGTCGCCGCGGCCGGACCGGCTCTGCAGGTCATCGGCGATAACACCCGCGGCATCATCGATCTGGTCGGGCAGGTGAACCGGATCACCCAGCAGATTGCCCGGTACCCCTCGGTGAACGGCACGAACGACCGCAGCTTGATGGAATCGGTCAATCTGCTGGCCGACGGCATGAACACCGCAGCAAACAATCCCGACGCAAACCTCGACGCACTCATCGGGCTTATCCCGCTGATCATGAAAGTGACGAGTGCGTCGTCGGCGCACGTGAATGTCGATGTCGCCCGGCTCGCGATCGGCGCGTTGCCGGATCCGAATACTCCGGCCGATGCCGGCTCCAGAATGCCGGACGCGTCCGATTGGGTGAACTTCATCGGGTCGCTGGAATACACCCTCAACCGCTTGCGAGAAAAAGTCGAGCCAGGCCGATGAACACAGCCGTAATTTTGGAACCACCCGCGCGGGCGCTGGTGTACACGGTGCGGCAAATGTCGCGCCACCGCCTGCTGACCTCGTGCATCGGCCTACTGCTCGTTCTGGTCCTCGGGCTCGGGTACCTGCTTTTGGGCTCCCTGCAACTCGATCCGTTCCGGTCGCAATACCAGGTGCGGGTCGAACTGGCCCAATCCGGCGGCCTGCTGTCCGGTCAGGACGTCACGCTGCGCGGCGTCCGGGTTGGCCGCGTGCGGTCGGTGGGCGTTGACGGCGAGAAGGTCGTCGCCGTTGCCGACATCCGCTCCGGTGTGCGGATCCCGCGTACCGGCGAGGTTCGGGTTGCCTCGTTGTCGGCGGCTGGCGAACAATATCTGGACTTCCTGCCCGCATCCGAGAGCGGGCCGTATCTAGCCGACAGCGACGTCGTCGCCAAAGAGCGGACGTCCACACCGGTCACGTTGGCCACCATGCTCGCCAGTATGAGCGGCACGCTGGCGCAGCTGGATCCGGCCCGGATCGAGGCGATAGTGCGCGAACTCGGTGCGAGTTCGGCAGCACCCGAGAAACTGGCTGCCATCGTCGACGGCGGCATGTTCCTGCTTTCGACCCTGGATTCGGTTCTGCCGCAGACAGTTTCGCTATTGCACAACAGTAAGGCAGTGCTCGTCACGCTGGGTGATGTCGCTCCGGGGCTGCAGGCGACCGCCGCCAACCTGTCACAGACGATGGCCGGCGTCGGATCGATGACCGGCGGTTATCAGACCCTGGTCGACAACACACCGGGTGCGCTTACCGCGGTGGACAAGATCATCGCTGACAACTCGCCGACCATGGTGCAGCTGCTCGGCAACCTGGCCACCACGTCACAGATGGCCTACGTACATGTGCCGGCGCTGCAAGAATTCTTCTTCCCACAGCAGCGCACCGGCTCGACGCTCGATGCCATCATCTCGGCCCTGCACGACGGCGGGGTGTGGGCCATTGCGAGTGTCTACCCGAAGTATGCGTGCGACTACGACCTGCCGCGCCTCCCAGGCACCATTCCGGATTCGCCGGAACCCTATCTGCACGCCCGGTGTACGAATACCGACCCGTCGCTGATGCCACGTGGCGCGGCGAACGCGCCCCGGCCGCCCGGCGACAACACGGCGACCATCCCACCCGGCGTGGATCCACAGCAGCGCGCGGACCCGACACCGACCGGGCCGTACACCGTGCCACAGACCTATGGCGGTCCATTCGTGCAAGGGGGATAGCGCATCGGGGGAACGACGATTGTGAACAGGAGACAAGGATGAACAAGAGCTCAGTGATGGCATTGGACAAGGTCGACGACTCGGTCTCGTCCGACGGCGCGAGTGCGGTGTCCGACCAGGTGTCAGCCACGAATCCCGATGAGAGTCACGATGATTCGGCACCATCGACGGTCGGCGCGGAAGCGTCCGATGCCGGTGCGGACGCAACTGAAAACGCCGACGCCGCCGTCGTCGAGGACGGCGTCGTCGCGGTCGCGGACGCCGCCGAGGGCACCGGGAAATCCGGCCGCTCGTGGCGCCGATTGCTGCCACGCCCGCTGACCGGGATCCTGATGCTGCTGGTCGTGGTATCGGTCATACTCGCAGCGGTGTTCGGCTGGAAACTCGAGACCCGCAACGATCGCCAAGCCGCGGGCACGGCGGCTTTGGCGGCCGCTCAGGACTATGCGGTAGCCCTGACCAGCATCGACTCCTCGCATATCGACAGCGATTTCGCGACCGTCCTGAACGGGGCGACCGGGGAATTCAAGAGCATGTACAGCAAGTCGGCCGATCAGCTCAAACCGATGCTGTTGCAGGCCAAGTCGGTCAGCAAGGGACACGTCGTCGCCGCGAGCGTGCAGTCCGCTGCCGAGGACCACGCCGTGATCATGCTGTTCGTCGACGCCGAAATCACCAACATGACCAACCCGACGCCACGCATCGATCGCAACCGCATCTTGATGACCATGGACCGCGTCGACGGTCGCTGGCTGACGAGCAAGGTCGAA
Organism: Nocardia sp. CA-084685; assembly: GCF_050955785.1. Classification (NCBI taxonomy): domain Bacteria; kingdom Bacillati; phylum Actinomycetota; class Actinomycetes; order Mycobacteriales; family Nocardiaceae; genus Nocardia; species Nocardia sp. CA-084685. The sequence goes on along the minus strand of NZ_CP192094.1, from coordinate 4,778,748 downwards.
CTGCCGTAAAGCGGTCCGCCCCGCCATCCAACTAAAAAGTGCCATATCGAAATTCGAGCAGGAGGGGTGAATCTCCGTGACCACCAGTGCAATCAACGACATCTACTACGACCCTTACGATATCCAACTCAATGCCGATCCCTACCCGATGTTCAAGCGGCTCCGCGAAGAGCTGCCTGTCTATTACAACGAGCAGCACGACTTCTACGCGATCAGCCGGTGGGTCGATGTGAATGCGGCACTGCTCGATACGGGTACCTATAGTTCCGCCCGCGGAGCCATCCTCGAACTGATCAAGGCCGGAATCGAGATGCCGCCGGGAATTCTGATCTTCGAGGATCCGCCGGTCCACGACATTCACCGAAAGCTCTTGTCGCGCATGTTCACTCCGCGCAAGATCCGGGAACTCGAGGACAAGATTCGCCAATTCTGCGTCCGCAGCCTCGATCCATTGGTCGGCACCGGTCGGCTGGATTTCATCGCCGATATCGGCGCGCAGATGCCGATGCGCACGATCGGCATGCTGCTCGGCATTCCCGAGGAGGATCAGGAAGCGATCCGAGACTTCGCGAACGATCAGATGCGGACCGAGGAAGGCCAGCCGATGAAGGCTGCCTCGGAGGGGCTTGCCACCGGCGAAATCTTCTCCGCGTATATCGATTGGCGTGCCGAGCACCCGTCCGACGACATCATGACCGAGCTGCTCAACGTGGAGTTCGAGGACGAGAACGGAGTCGTGCGGCGACTGACCCGCGATGAATTGCTGATCTACGTGAACGTGGTTGCCGGTGCCGGTAATGAGACCACGACGAGGCTGATCGGTTGGGCGGGCAAGGTTCTCGCCGAACATCCTGACCAACGGCGTGAACTGGTCGAGAACCCGCGGCTCATTCCGAACGCGGTCGAGGAACTGCTCCGGTTCGAGCCCCCCGCGCCACACGTCGCGCGTTATGTGACTCGGGATGTCGAACTGCACGGCCGGACGGTTCCGGAGGGCAGCGTCATGATGATGCTCATCGGGGCGGCGAACCGCGACCACCGGCAATTCCCAGCGGACGGCGATGTTTTCGACATCCATCGCGACACCCGCCAACACCTGACCTTCAGCGTGGGCACGCACTACTGCATGGGGTCGGCGCTGGCTCGGTTGGAGGGGCGGATCGCGCTGGAGGAGATCTTGGCGCGGTTCCCTGAGTGGGAGGTCGACATGGCCAGCGCCAAGTTGTCGCCCACCTCGACCGTCCGCGGTTGGGAAACGTTGCCCGCCTTCACATCTTGACCGCCGAATCAACACAACGAATAGAGGTAATCATGACCGGACGGGTCGAAGGAAAGGTCGCATTCATCACCGGCGCGGCGCGCGGCCAGGGTCGCAGCCACGCCGTGCGGCTGGCGCAGGAGGGCGCCGACATCATTGCCATCGACGTCTGCAAACAGCTGGATAGGGTGCCCTTTCCGATGCCGACGCCGCAAGACTTGGCGACCACGGCCGATCTCGTCAAGGCCGAAGGCCGGCGCGTCGTCACCGCCGAGGTCGACGTGCGTGACTACGCGGCGCTGAAGGCGGCGGTGGATAGTGGCGTCGAGCAGCTGGGCCGACTCGACATCATCATCGCGAACGCGGGCCTCGCCAACCAAGGTGGTCAGCTGGTCGATCTCGAGGAAGACCTCTGGGAGGACATGATCGGAGTGAACCTCGGTGGGGTATGGAAGAGCGTGAAAGCTGCTGTGCCGCATATGATCGCGGCTGGCCGTGGCGGCTCGATCATCCTCACCAGCTCGGTCGGCGGTCTCAAGGCGTACCCGCAGGTCGGGCACTACGTCGCGGCCAAGCACGGTGTAGTCGGCCTCATGCGAACCTTCGCCGTCGAGTTGGGCCAGCATATGATCCGCGTCAATTCGGTGCATCCCACGCACGTCAACACAGACATGCTCTTGAACGAGGGAACTTTCAAGCTGTTCCGCCCCGACCTGGAGAATCCGGGCCCGAAGGATCTCGAACCGATCTGCCAGATGTTCCACACCCTGCCGGTGCCGTGGGTGGAGCCGAGCGACATCAGCAATGCGGTGCTCTACCTGGCCTCCGATGAATCCCGCTACGTGACCGGCGTACCTTTGCCGATCGACGCGGGCAGCATGCTGAAGTAGGCATGTCGGCGGCTATGACACAGTCGAAGAAGCTGGTCATCGGGGCCAGTGGTTTCCTGGGCAGCCACGTCACCCGTCGGTTGGCGGCAGATGGCGCGGACGTACGGGTGATGCTGCGCCCCTCCAGTTCGACGTTGGGGATCGATGACCTCGATGTCGAACGCGTTTACGGTGACGTCTTCGACGACGTCGCACTGCGCTCGGCGATGAAGGGGTGTGACGTCGTCTACTACTGTGTCGTGGACGCGCGGATGTGGTTACGCGATCCGGCGCCCCTGTTCCGCACCAATGTCGAGGGTTTACGGCATGTGCTGGACGCCGCGGTCGCGGCCGGTCCGGACAAATTCGTCTTCACAAGTACCGCCGGAACGCTGGCCATCAGCAACCAGCGCCCGGTCACCGAGGACGACCCGCACAATTGGAACGATGGCGGTCCGTATATCGCGGCCAGAGTCGCGGCTGAGGATCTCGTGATGCGCTACGTCGGGGAGAAGTCCCTTCCGGCAGTGGCCATGTGCATCTCCACGACCTATGGCCCCGGCGACTGGGGGCCGACACCGCACGGTTCGGTGATCGCCCGGGTCGCCGCCGGGCGGTTCCCGTTCTATCTCGACTTCTCCTCGGAGGTGGTCGGCATCGAGGACGCCGCGCGTGCGATGGTCCTCGCGGGTACCCACGGGCGTCCCGGCGAGCGGTACATCATTTCCGACCGCTACATGAGCAGCCGCGAGGTCCACGAGATCGCCGCTACTGCGGTGGGCGTACGTGCACCGCGCCTCGGCTTGCCGCTGGGAGTGCTCTACTTCGCTGCCCGCGGCAACGACCTCGCCGCCCGTCTGTTGAACCGTGATCTCCCATTCGCCACAGTCGGTGTGCGCATGGCCGAATTGATGTCGCCGCTCGACCACAGCAAGGCCGAGCGCGAACTCGGCTGGAAGCCCGAGCCGGTCGAGAATTCGATTCGCCGAGCCGCGGAGTTCTTCGAACACCGCCGACGGGGATGAACGGGGAGCGGCGTGCCATCATGAGGCCATGGCCGCTGGTGAGGGTGACGCGCCGAGCGTCGAGGACAGGATTGCGCGGCCTACGAACGCCGATGTCGCGCGGCTGGCGAAGGTATCGACCGCGACGGTCAGCTATGTCCTGAACAATGCCGAGGGTAAGCGGATTTCGGCGCGAACCCGCGAGGCCGTCTACGCCGCCGCCCAAGAGTTGGGGTATCGGCCGAATGTCGCCGCACGGAATCTGGCTCGCGGTAAGGGCGGCGTGGTGCTGTATGTGGTGCCACGGGTGGCGGTCGGTGACATGCCGATCGAAGCTGGTAACCGGATGACCACCGAACTCGCCCGCCACGGGTTGTTGCAGGTGCAGATCTTCCAGACCGAGGATGATCAGCAGGTCGTCGATGCCATCGGCAATCTCGATCCGACCGCGGTCGTCAGCATGTTTCCGCTGAGCACCCGGGTGCGCACCGCGGTGCGAGCGGCGAAGGTGCCGCATATCGAGATCGGACTGCTGCCCGCGCTCGGGGATCCGCTGCTGTCGGTCGGCGCATTGCGTGTCGGGCATCTGGTCTCGCGTGGGCACCGCAAGATCGCCTTTGCCTATACCGGAATCGCGAAATGGCGTGCCTTGGGCGACTATTGGTTCGAGGGCGTCGAGCGGGCGGCGCGCATGCACGATCTGCCGTCCATCAGCATCGGCGAGGTCACTCCGGACAATGTCGCCGCCGTAGCGGCGGGGTGGGTGCGCGACGGTGTGACCGCCGTATGCGCGCAGAGCGACGAGATCGCCGGGCTGGTGCTGTTCGGTATCCGCGAAGCCGGACTCCGCTGTCCCGACGACCTCGCCGTCATCGGTGTGGATGCCAATCCCATGGGAGCGTTCAGTTCGCCTCCTCTGACCACCGTGGAGTTCGATCCCACCGCGGTCGCCACCGCCGCGATCGCGGCGGTCCTCGCCGAGTTGGGATATCCGGTGCCATCGGCTCATGAGGCCACGGACATCGCCCGCCTCGTCGTGCGCGCCTCGACGTAGACCGCGTGCTCGGATCATCGCCTCTCGATAATCCTCGCGGCGGAACGGTTCGAATCCGAGCCTACGTGCGGACCGAAATCGCTTGGGCTCAGATGTAGGCACACTCGGCCTCGGCGACAGTCGGCCCTCGTCCAATGTCTCAGTTTCTTTGCCAACCGAACTTGCTCGGTGCACGGTCGGTGTTTTCCGCTTCGGTGAATTCGTGGCGTTCGAGGGTCGATATGCCCGAATTGTTCATGATCCTGGTTTCGTCGGTGTCGATTGCTTCGCGGTACCGCCATTCGGGCTCGCGAAATTCTTTGCCCACGTCGCGCAATGCACGAGACCGGACATCGCGTCGGTATTGCCTGCTGCGTCGGCCTTCGGAACAAGCCTTCTGATTCGGCGAGATGGCCTCGTTCGAAGTCCGTGTCTCGCCATCGCCGCAGCGTGCCTTGTCTGGCGATCCGGTTATGCAGCAGCCGGGCAACCTGTTCATCGGATATGCGTTGCCTGCGTCGATGGACTGCGATACCGCTGTTCGGCCTCGGCGACGTCGCTGCGGCACGCCAGCAGCCAACCCAGGTGATTCATCGGATGGTCTCCACCGCCTCGGCCGATTCACGTTAGCGCTCTTCGGTTCCGGCTGAGCATGCGAATCGGTCGTCGATTGCGACCGCGACGCAGCTAAGGCCGAGGGGGATCGGCTATCGGCGTCGGCAGTATTGTCTCGAGCCAGCTCAGCGGTGAACCGAGATCACATCATGTTTCTGGTGGTACCCGACACCGCATAAACGTGTCATTCGGTACGATCAATATGCCGAAGAATTGCTCACACATGAAGGGCTGGCTCATGGCGAGGAAAGTGACCGTTACCATGGTCGATGATTTGGATGGCACGTCGAAAGCCGAGGAGACCGTTCTGTTCTCCCTTGACGGCGTTACCTACGAGATTGATCTGTCGAAAAAGAATGCCGGAAAGCTGCGTGCCAACCTGGACCCTTGGACGGAGAAGGCCCGCAGGACCGGTCGGGTGAAGGGCGGGGCCAAGGCCAGAGGCGGCAAAGACTTTCGGTCGCCGGTGGATCGGGAGCAGTCGCTCGCTATCCGCGAATGGGCCCGTAAAAACGGCCACCAGGTATCGGCGCGGGGCCGGATCTCCGCCGATATCGTCGCTGCCTACAACGCCGCCAAGAAGTAATCCGTCCGCGCTGTCCTGCCAATTCGTCGCTCGTTCGTACCCGAGGGAAGAAGCCGGGTGCCGAGAAGCGCACCTCGAATTCGATGGTCGGCGGCGGGAATGGCGAGATTTTCCGCCGCACGAGATCGCGAACTTCGTTGTCACCCCAGGCGGCGAAGCCTTGCGGCTGCAACAAGCGGGCAACGCCGAGGCGCTGGCGGTCCGCCCGGCCGTGGAACGGCGCTCGGACGAGGCGCTGGCGGCATTCGACGCCAGGGGCGAGATCGGAGTGCTGGGCGTGCCGACTCGAGCCGACACGGTGGAGGAACTCAGCGAACTCGTGCGGAGCGGGGCGTGGAGCCACTACGCAAGGGTGGGAAGGTATTTCGGAACAAGAGGCTCTGCAGGCTGCCCGCAACGGCCGGGCTGTCGGTAGCCGACCACCTCATCGGGTGAGCTGGTGAGGGTGCTCTGCGGCGGGTCGTCATCGGCACGGATCAGAGCCCGCGGTGGAACATCCTGGTGCCCGCGTCGGGCAGCGCGGCCCACCATCAAGACCATTCGGCCGGCGGGGGTTTGAAAGTGGCAAAGTGGGCCAATTCGGTCGTATCCGGAGCTTTATCCCGAGTACCTAGGAATTGCCATGACCGAAACACCCACCGGGTCGTATATCGAAACCTCGCCCACGGAGACACGATCGGTTATCGAGCTCGTCAACGAGGCGACCGAGCAAATGGCCCACCTGATCCGCGACGAGATCAAGCTCGCCGAACTGGAGGTGCAAAGCAAAGGCAAACGTCTGGGGCGCGGCGCGGTCGTGACCGGTGCCGGGGCGCTCACGGCGTGCTACGGCGGCGGCGCTGTCGTCGCGGCGGCGATCATCGCCCTCGCTGGTCCGCTGTCAGGCTGGGCCGCGGCACTGATCGTCGGCGTGGTACTGCTGGCCGTCGGTGCCGGCACGGCCCTCATCGGCAAGAGGGACCTGCAGAAGGCGGTCCCGCCGGTCCCGCAGGAGGCGATCACCGGCGTACAGCGAGACATCCATGCAATCAAGATCGGAGGATAGCGATGAGTGATGAAAGCAAACCCGCACTCGAATCGCCCGAGGCGCAACTGCTGCGCGCCGACCGCGACCTGGCCAGACAAGAGCTGGGACAGACCGTGGCGGAACTGACCGACAAGCTCGATGTGAAGGGTAGAGCCGAGGCGGAATTGCATCAAACCGTCGACAACGCCCGCGCGAAGGTGCACCATGCAGCCGAAGCCGTGCGTGATAAGCGGGAGAAAGTCGGCGCGGCAACCCAAGACCGCGCCGTGCAATTCGCCGCCGTGACGCGCAGTCGCCCGCTGCCACTCGCCGCCGGGGCCACCGCCGCCATCGCGGCCTTGGTGACCTGGCTGATACTGCGTGGTCGACGCAATCGGTGAGCGCCTGAATAGTCCACTCGCTGTCCGCTGACACCTTTGAGCACCGGAGATGTTGGGCGGCAAGGTGATCGGAACCCGCCCTGGTCCGAATTGGACCCCGCAAGGGTCGCTCATGGACGGTACTATTACCTTTCGATCACAGATGTGGTCGACTGAATCACGTGGCCCGGCACGGGCTTTCGGCACGTGTCGGCGCGCGACAGCCGATGAAATGTGGGGAAAACCATGAGTGCCACCAAGTTCGCCGCCACCGCCCTGCTCGCGATCGGTGCGACCGGCATCACCGCGGGCGCCGTACAGGCTCAGCCGGTAGCGACCGAGACCACCGTCCAGGCAACCGATCACGGCATCAACTTCATCACCGCACCGACAGCAGACCGCCGTGGTGTCAGCACCACCGTCGAGGCCGGACGGTTCACCGTGGCCGCCGATGCTCTTTCGATCACTCTCACCGACGCCGCTGGCAATGCGGTGACCTCGATACCGCTGGGACTGCGGACCGCAGCCGGGACTGTCGCCCTGACGCCGGAGATCGCCAACGACGGCCGAACCCTCACCCTCACAGCGCAATCCGACACCACGCGGACCGCGCAGGCAATCGACGAGGCCTCCGACACGATTGCCCGTAAGCAGTACAACGCCGGGATCGGCGCGCTCGTCGGCGCTGGAATCGGCGCGGTGATCGGCTTCTTCCTCGGTGGAGTCGGTGCCCTCGTCACCATTCCGATCGGCGCTGGAATCGGCGCGCTGATCGGCTACTCCACTCCCTGATCCGGTCCGCGAACACGTCGAGTCCCTGTGTGCCGCTACCGAACGGCGGCGGCACACAGGGACTCGCGCCGCTTCGGCCGCTTTCGGATTCCCTGCATGACCGCAACTGGAGTCGTCGTCAATAGAGGGAGCCCGTTCACCGCTGCGCCATCAGGCGCTGTGCGGCAGTTTCGTTTAGTCTTTGACAATTCGCGTGTCCGGTTACTGTGCGCAGGCAGGTACCGACCGGTCTTCGGCTGACGATGGGAATCCCGTGCATTTGTGGAGCTACATCCGAGGACGGGGAGAGACTCTGGCGTTTCTGACGTACCAGCATGCCTCCCTGGCATTTCAGACGGTGCTGGTCGGAACTGTCGTCGCTGTTTTCATCGCGGTCGCGGTCTATCGGCTTCCGCTGATGTCCGCGCTGTCACTGACCTCGAGCCGGGTCGCGCTGACCATTCCTTCGCTCGCGCTGTTGGCGCTGCTGCTGGTCCCATTCGGACTCGGCGTGGTTCCGTCGTTCATCATGCTGGCGTTCTTCGCGGCATTGCCGGTGATCGGCAACGCGATCGTCGGCTTGCGGTCGGTGCCGGCCTCGGTCGTCGAATCCGCACGCGGGATCGGCTTTTCGCGATGGCGCATTCTGCTGACCGTCGAGTTGCCGATTGCGTGGCCGGTGATCCTCACCGGCATCAGGGTGTCCACCCAGATGATCGTCGGCGTCGCCGCCATTGTCGCCTATGTTCTCGGACCCGGCCTCGGGTCGCTGATCTTCAACGGCCTTTCGCGGCTCGGTGGCGCGAACGCGCTCGAAATGGCGCTGACCGGCACCATTCTCATCGTCCTTATCGCGTTGGTGTTCGACGCGCTCCTCGTCCTGCTCGGACGCCTCACGATCGCAAAGGGACTGTCATGACCGAACCGGAGCGCAATGTCACCGGGGCGTCCATCACGCTGGACTCGGTTGTCAAGCGTTACAAGGGCCAGGAGAAACCGGCGGTCGAACGGCTCGACCTGGAAATCGACGCGGGCCATATCGTCGCCTTCGTCGGCCCGTCCGGCTGCGGTAAGACGACAACACTCAAGATGATCAACCGGTTGATCGAGCCCACCGAAGGCCGGATCTTCATCGGTGGCCGCGACGTCACCCGGGAAGATCCGGACAAGCTGCGGCAGTCGATCGGATATGTCATCCAGTCCGGCGGGCTCTTCCCGCACTGGTCGGTCGCCAAAAATGTCGGCGCCATCCCGCGGGTACTCGGATGGGACAAGAAGCGGATCGCCGAACGCACCGAGTATCTGCTCGATCTGGTCGGTCTGGACCCGGGCACCTTCGCCGACCGGCTGCCGAAGGAGATGTCCGGCGGACAGCAGCAGCGAGTCGGTGTCGCCCGAGCGCTCGCGGCCGACCCGCCGGTCCTGCTCATGGACGAGCCGTTCGGCGCGGTCGACCCGATCACCCGGGTTCGCCTGCAGGACAGTCTGATCGCCATTCAGCACGAACTCGGAAAGACCATCGTGATCGTCACGCACGACTTCGAGGAGGCCACCAAACTCGGTGACAAGGTGCTGATCCTGTCCGAAGGCGGTCACGTCGAGCAGTACGCGCGCCCGGAGGAAATCCTCACCGATCCGGCCACGCCGTTTGTGCGGGAGTTTGTCGGATCCGGCGCGAAGTTGGCGTATCTGACCGTGTCGCGGGTGCGTGATGTCGCCTACGACAAGGTGATCACCGCTCGGGTGGGGGAGTCGGCGCAGGAGGTGATCGAACGCGCGAAGGCGGCCGGGCACACCTGGATCGTCGTCGTCGATGAGGTCGGGCGGCCGCGATCGTGGCCCTCGCTCACCGAGGTCGCAACCAAACCCGAGGTTTCGGACTTCCTCGATCGGCGCTTGCCCGTCGTCGCGCGATCCTCGACCCTCAATGACGCACTGGACGCCATGCTCGCGACCAGCCAGGGCGCGGCGCTGGTCACCGACGGTCGCGGCGCGGTCGTCGGATCGCTCAGCATCAACTCGGTGACCGAGGTGATCCGGGCCAAACTCGCCGAGGGTACCGGCGATGGCGAGGACCTGTCGTATGAGACGTACGTCGATGGCACCGATTCGGCGCCGACACCTGTGGTCGCCGCCGACGAGCCCGGCGGATCGGCCGCGCTGTCATGAATCGCCTGCGCCGCATTCCGATCGACGTGTGGTTCGAACCGCTTGTCATCGGTGTCATCGCGATCGGATACGTCATCTGGTATCGCTCGACCACTTTCACGGGGACAGAACAGGCGTCTCTCGGCTGGGCCAATCTGCAGACCACGATCCTCGCCCACATCAAGCTGACCGTGGTCGCGACGGTGATCGTTGTTGTCGTCGCGATTCCGCTGGGCATCGCACTGACTCGTCCAGCTCTGAAGCGGTTCGAGCCCATCGCCGTCAATATCGCCAATATCGGCCAGGCCGCGCCCGCGGTCGGTCTACTCGTCCTGTTCACCTTCTGGTTGGGCACCGGATTCCGCACGGCGATAGTCGGTCTCGTGGTGTACGCGATCCTGCCGATCCTGCAGAACACGATCGTCGGGCTGCGCCAGGTGGATCAGCGCACGATCGAGGCCGCGCGGGGTATCGGGTTCTCGGGTACGCGGACGCTGTTGCAGATCGAACTTCCGCTCGCGGTGCCGGTGATCCTCAACGGTGTGCGCACCGCGCTGGTCATTCTGGCCGGTACCGCCACGCTCAGTACCTTCATCGGCGCTACCAGCCTCGGCACGCTGATCACCACCGGTGTCACCCTCTTCCTACCCAAGCTGCTCATTTCCGGCGCGATCCTGGTCGGGCTGCTCGCATTGATCATCGACTGGCTCGGCAGACTCGTCGAACTGGCCGCGACGCCGCGCGGTGTCTCATGAAATCGCCACTGGTCAAGTTTCTTTCGGCGCTCGTCGCGACCACGGCGCTGCTCGCGGGGTGCGGTCTGGTGAGCTCGTCCGGGACATTCCACGACGCGCGGTTGCCCGATGGCGAGCGGCCGCTGGACGGTGCGAAGCTGGTCGTCACCTCGAAGAGCTTCACCGAGGGCATACTGCTCGGCAAGATCACCGCGACCTACCTTGCCGCGGCGGGCGCCCATGTCACCGATCTGACCGGGGCGCCGGGTTCCGCATCGTCTCGACAGGCTCAGCTCAACGGCGATGCCGACGTGCTGTGGGAGTACACCGGCACGGGTTGGGTCAACTACCACAACGAGACCGAGACGATCTCGGATCCGAAGCAACTCTGGCAACGGGTCCACGGTATCGAAAAGCGGGACCACGATCTGGAGTGGCTGCCACCGGCCAATTTCAATGACACATACGCCTTCGGCGCATCGACGCCGAATGCCGGACGCCTACAGGTGAAGTCGCTGTCCGATGTGGCCGCGCTCCCGGTGCCCGATCGCACCTTCTGTGTCGACGACGAATTCTTCAGCCGCTCGGATGGTTTCATCCCGATGCTGCACAAGTACGGGATCCCCTACAACGATCCGAACGGTGTGCCCGCCGGAAATGTGACGCGCATGGACGCCGGCGTCGTCTACACGGCGACGGCCAAGGGCGCTCCGTGCAATTTCGGCATGATCTACACCACCGACGGCCGAGTCAAGAACCTGAACCTGGTTGTGCTCGACGACGACAAGAAGTTCTTCCTGCCCTATAGCGGTACCGCGGTCGTGCGCGGCGTCGTCCTCGACCGCTACCCGCAGTTGCGAACCCTGCTCGGCACGATTTCCGAACACCTCACCGACGAGCTGATGCAGGACCTCAACGGCCGCGTCGATATCGACGGCGAGGATCCCGCCGATGTCGCCTACGACTGGCTGAAGAGCGAGAAGCTGATCGAGTAGCTACTCCTCGGGTGGGGGTTGCAGGCTGATGCGATCGGCGAGGGCGTCGACAGCGTCCGCGTCGGCATATGCCTCGGTGGTCAGTTCGAGGAATGCGGCCCAGCGGTTTATCCGCGGCGTCCACCGTTGGATAAAAGCGTGGGCATGTTCGAACTCGGCTCTCGTTCCATTTATCTGTGCGCGTGCCGCTGCTTCGGTTGCCGCTTGGACGGTGTTCTGGGCCAATGCCAATTGTTCCCGGCAGTGGTCGGCGTCGGGGACTTCCTCGCGCACGGTGTCGGCCTCGACACGCAGGTTGAGGATGAGTCCGGCCAGTCGTGGGTCGGCCGGTCCCGAGCGTGGGGCGCATCTTCCCGCGGCGATGGCTTTATCGCGGCGTTCGCGTCGCCGCCGCTCCCGCTTTTCGGCCAACGCCACCTGTTTACGGTAGGTGTCGGTATCGGCGACGGTGACGACCGGGTAGGTCAATGCTGCTGTCGTCGAGAGCATTTCGGCGCCGTTGCCGTCACGAACCCGCATGCTGACCCGGTGCAGCGGCGGGGCCGGGTCGGGTTCGTCTTCGAGGCGGGCATCGAGTACCGCGTTTCGGTACTCGATGATGATGTCCGCGACGACCCGGTCGAACACCGCGGTGCCGACCTCGACGTGGTTGGTACATGTGCGGCCGGTGCAGTCATCGGGAATTCCGAATTCCCCGTCACCGGAGTCGACAACGGAATCCCCGGCGGGACCGCTGCCAACGACCTCCCAGTTGTAGGTGTTGGATTGCGCTACCTCGGATCGCTCCACACAGTCCTCGGACATGGGCTGACCGTACTTCATGAAGGGTCCGCGAAGCGGGTGTTTTCCGAAGCGATGGGAACACGACTCGGAGCCGAGGATCGAACCCATCGGCCCGATCACCGATATCCGTTATTTGTGCTGGTTGCCGGGTATGCGAGCGGCAGGAGGTGAGAAGAAATGGTCGCTCTGTTGCTGGTTCTGCTGCTGGTGCTGATCTTGTTCGGCGTGGGGTTCGCAGTAAAGGCTTTATGGTGGGTTGCGATTGTGGTCCTGGTGCTCTGGGCGCTCGGCTTTGTTTTCCGGTCCGCCGATTCCGCGGGGACCCGCGGTCGCTGGTACCGGTGGTGATGGCTCAGACCACCGAAGTGTGCGCGGATAGGTTCGGAAGGTAATCCCACGTGAACTGATCAGCGCTGATCGATGCGGTAGCGCCGACCAGCGGCTCGGGGGCGGTAGGCGGCGAGCCCGCCCTGTGTGCCCGCCGCCGATCAGCGCGTATAGCTCGACAGCGCCGGATTCGGGGCATGGATAGCGGAACAGCACGACCTCGGCGGCGATCCGGCGCTGTTCCGTCTCGCAGCCGTTGCGGTGCGCCCGAGCGGCCGCCGGCGCCGGTATGTTCGCCTGTCCGGGACCGTCGACATACCAATTGCCGGGGGAGGTTCCTAGCGCGGGCAGAGGGCATCCCGCGGCCGTCGAGGACGTCGACGACGAACTGGGACGCGGGGCATGGCTTCGAACTCGTGTCGTGAGTCGTCGTTCAGCACCGTGTGCGTATCAGGTCACGGATGCTCAGCGATGGCTGGGCCCGCCGGTCAGTCGATGCCTTCGATGATGCGGAAGTCGCGCTCGACGTCGTCGGGGAGGGCCACCAGCGCCTTCTGGTATGCCTCGCTCTCGTATGCCGCGACGGCCTGTTCAAAGCTGTCGAACTCGATCAGAATGACGCGTTGCGTGATTCCGGCCTCGTGGGCGACGACTCGACTACCGACATGGGACAGGAGGCGCCCGCCCGCAGCCTGGACAGCCGGACCGGCCAGCTTGTTGTAGGCAGTCAGCCTCTCAGGGTCGGAAATGGCGGGGTAGACACTGACCCAGTAGCCCTTAGCCATGGAAACCTCCTGTGTTCGGCCGGACACGTCCGACTTCGAATTGACACTCAGATCGATCGATCCCGGCGACGGGTACTGCGGTCGGTTGAATCGTCATATGCGCAGGTTATGGCTTGATGTGTGGTCGAGGGAAAGACCGGTACGCGATAGGCTCAGAATGGATCGTTATCAATCGAGGGGGAAGGCATGTGGTGCCGGATACGGTGAGCCTGCGGTATTTTCTGGTGCTGGCGCAGGAGTTGAACTTCACCCGCGCGGCCGCACGGATCGGTATCGCGCAGCCCGCGCTCAGTGCCAGGATGCGCCGATTGGAGGCGGAACTCGGTACGGCCCTGCTGGTTCGTAGCACGCGTAGCGTCGTATTGACCACGGCCGGTGCGGCTTTGGCGGAGTCCGCGCCGCCCGCGCTGGCGGCGCTGGACCGGGCATGGGACACCGCCCGGAATGCGGGGGCCGGTGAACTGGGCACGCTGCGCATCGGATACAGCCTCAGCGCGGGGGCCGAGACGGCACCGGCCCTGGTGGACAGGCTCATTCGCAGCAGCCCGGGACTCGAGGTCGGCGCGGTCCCGATGGCGACACCGGAGATCTCCCCCGCGGTCGCCGACGGCCGCATCGATGCGGGGATCACCCGCGGTGAACAGCCGGGTCGTGGCGTACGCCGGTTCCTGCTGCGGCGCATGCGCGTCGGGGTCCAATTGGCGCAGCATCATCCGCTGGCCGAACATCCGGAGATCGAGATCGCCGATGCGGCCGCATATCCGCTGCGACTCCCCGACCGTGCGGCCAACCCCGTGATCCACGATCAGCTGTCCGCACTGTTCCGCGACACCCGGCCGACCCCCCGATTCCGCACGCCCGCAGTCTCTTTCGACATGTCTCAGCGCGACCTACACGATGGTGTCACCCTCGCCCCGGCCGGTGAAGCCGCGGTCACGACACAACCGGCTGGTCTCACCTGGCGACCGCTGCGGGGCGCACCCACCTTGACGATCCACCTGGTCCTCCCGCGCGAGCAGTCACCACTACACCGCCGCATCCGCGCCGTCGCCAAAACCCTGGCACACGAGCTGCACTGGCTGCCGGACTGACGCGCAGCAGGTCAAGCGAGACGGACGCCTGCGGTGGCGAGGCCGACCCGCACCGCCAGGGCCAGGGCCTGCGCCGACGGCGTGGGCGGCGCCGCCCGGAACTGCTCGAGCGGCGGCCGCCCGGCGTCGTCGATGGTGAAGTCGGCCAGGTCCAGGACGCTCGAGACGCCGAGCAGCCGGGCGACCAACCGTCTCCTCCGGCCGGGTCGAGATGGCGCGGGCCTGGCGGATCTGCTCGGCGGTCATGGCCGGCGGGCGACCGAACTTGTCGGTGGTGACCGCAATACTGGCGCGGCCGATGAATTCGAACCGCCTGTCCCGTCTCAACCACTGTGGCGCGATCCGATGAATCGGTAACGCGCCACACGCAACCCCATCGAGACGCTCCGGAGGTACACCCGATGTCAGCCGAACTTTCCGCCCCCGCCTCGGGAGGGCGGACGCCGACCGTCATCCGGGTACTGGTACTCGCGACCTTCGTGGTGATCCTGAACGAGACCATCATGATCAACGCGATCCCTCGTCTGATGGCCGACCTCGAGGTCACCGAGCGGGCGGCGCAATGGGTGTCCACCGCGTTCATGTTGACGATGGCCGCGGTCATCCCGACCACCGGCTGGTTCCTGCAGCGGGTTTCGACCAGACGAGCCTATGCGGTGGCGATGGGAGTCTTCCTGGCCGGTACCGCGCTATCGGCCGTCGCGCCGTCGTTCGCGGTGCTGCTGCTCGGACGGATCATCCAGGCGGGCGGTACCGCGATAATGATGCCGCTGCTGATGACCACACTCATGACCGTTGTGCCCGAACAGGACCGCGGCCGGGTGATGGGCAATGTCACCCTCGCCATTTCGGTGGCGCCCGCACTCGGCCCGGTGGTCTCCGGGATGGTGCTCCAGATCGGCTCGTGGCGTTGGCTTTTCGTACTTGTCCTGCCGATCACCGCGGTCGTCACCTGGCTGGGCCTGCGTCGGCTGGAGAATGTCGGTGAACCGCAAGCCGGGGCGATCGACTGGTCCAGCGTGGTGTTCGCCGCGCTCGGGTTCGGTGGGCTGGTATTCGGGCTCAGCCGTTTCGAGAGTGACAACTACACCAGCCCGGCCCTGATCGTCGCCGCGGGTTCGGCCCTCATCGCCGTATTCGTCTTCCGTCAGCTGCGGCTGCAGCGCATCGGCACCCCGTTGCTGGATCTGCGAGTCCTGCTGTCCGGCACCTACACGAAGGCGCTGGTGCTGATGTCGGTCGCGTTCATGGCGATGCTCGGCTCGATGATCCTGCTGCCGCTGTATCTGCAGAACCTGCGCGGTCTGAGCCCATTGCAGACCGGGCTGCTGGTGATGCCGGGTGGGCTGGCGATGGGTCTGCTCGGGCCGACGGTCGGCCGTCTGTTCGACCGGTTCGGTGGACGGGTTCTGGTCATTCCCGGATCGCTCGGAATCGCCGCGGCATTGGCCGGATTCACCCAGATCTCGATGTCCATGCCGTACTGGCAGCTGCTGGTACTGCACATCCTGCTCATGGTGTCGCTGGCCGCCGCCTTCACCCCGGTCTTCACCCTCGGGCTCGGCGCGCTTCCGCAGCACTTGTACTCGCACGGCAGCTCGATGCTCGGCACGCTGCAGCAGGTCGCCGCAGCCTTCGGCACCGCCCTGGTGGTAACGGTGATGTCGGCCCGCAGCACCGGACTCGTCGCCGACGGCACCGACCCCGTCACGGCCCACCTCGCCGGCATGCGCCTGGCCTTCCTGGTCTCCGCCGCTCTGGCACTGGTCGTGATCGTCATGGCTGTGCTGCTGCCGAGCCGGGCGGCTGCGGTCCCTGAGGATGCCGAGGAAGTCGACACCGCAGTGCCCGAACTGGTCAAGAGCTGACCACATGGCACATGAACTCCGCCAGTCTGCCGTCCGCGTGAACAAAAATCCTGTGGTCCAAGGGATCTGGCGTCATCCCGCATCACCACTCAGTGGCCCAGCCGTGCTCGGAAGAAGGACATCCGTCGCCTTCTCAAACAACGGCTACTGCGACGCCATGTCGGATCGGCGACAGGCCTTGGCGGATCAGCGGATTACGAAGGGATTTCCCACGGGCGCACCGGAGTTGATCCAGACCGTCTTGGTTTCGAGATATTCCCGGACGGCGTCGATACCGTTTTCCCGGCCGATTCCGGAATCCTTGAATCCGCCGAACGGTGCCATGAAACTGACCGCACGATAGGTGTTCACCCACACGGTGCCCGAGCGAATGCGTTCGGCCATGCGTAGTGCACGGCCGATATCACTGGTCCAGACGCCCGCACCGAGGCCGAAGCGGACATCGTTGGCGAGGGCGACGGCATCGTCCTCGGCGCGAAACGGAATGACGGCGAGCACGGGGCCGAAGACTTCTTCTTGGGCGATGCGCATCCGATTGTCGACGCCGGTGAAGATGGTCGGTTCGATGAACCAGCCATTGCCACATTCCGGGCGCGTCGCAACGGCACCTCCCAAAGCCAGTGTGGCGCCGTCCTGTTCGGCGATCCGGAGGTAGTCCAGCACCTTCGTGTATTGCGCGGGCGTGGTGATCGGGCCGACTTGGGTGTCCTCGGACATGGGGTCGCCCATGCGGGCGGTGTGCGCGAGTTCCACTACGCGCGCGACGAATTCGTCGTGAATACTGTCCTGGACCAGCAGGCGCGATCCGGCGATACAGGTTTGTCCGGTGGCGGCGAAGATGCCGGATACGACACCGTTGACGGCGGCGTCGAGATCGGCATCGGCGAATACGATATTCGGGGATTTACCGCCCAGTTCGAGACTGACGTGCTTGAGATCGCGGGCCGCGGCCTCATTGATCCGGCGCCCGGTGAAATCGGATCCGGTGAAGGTGATCTTGCGGACCAGTGGGTGCTCCACGAGCGGTGTGCCGACGTCGGCGCCGAAGCCGGTCACCACATTGATCACCCCTGGCGGCACTCCGGCCGCATGGAACAGTCTGATCAGTTCGAGCGTGGAGGCGGAGGTGAATTCCGACGGTTTGATCACCACGGTGCAGCCTGCGGCCAAGGCGGGGGCCAGTTTCCAGGTCAGTAGCATCAGTGGGGAGTTCCACGGCGTGATGATGCCGACGACACCGACGGGCTCTTGGCGCGTGTATGCGAAGTAGCCCTTCTTGTCCAGCGGCAGCACCGTTCCCTCGATCTTGTCGGCCAGTCCGCCGTAGTAGTAGAACCACTGCGGCAGATAGCTGAGCTGGCCATACATTTCGGCGAATAATTTGCCGTTGTCGCGGACCTCGAGCTCGGCCAGTCGGTGCGCATGCTCGGCGAGGGTGTCACCCAGGCGGCGCAACAGTGCGCCGCGAGCGCTCGCGGTGAGTTCCGGCCACGGGCCGCTGGTAAAGGCCCGGTGCGCGGCCCGCACCGCGACGTCGACATCCTCGGTTCCGCCTTCGGCGATTTGAGCCCATGGTTCGCCCAGATACGGGTTGTCGGTGGGGAACCATTCACCGCTGATCGGCTCGTGGTCGTGTCCGTCGATGAACATCGGATACTGCTGCATGGCGAACCTCGGTGTCAGAAGGTGGCGTAGCCGACTAGGATCCGGGCTCCGTTGTCGTCGACGACGCCGCCGGTCCGATCCATCGGGTGGACTCCATATTCGGGCCGGCTACCTGCCCGATCATGGGTGATGATCGACATGGTTGAGAAATAAAAAGAATTGATGCCCATATCGTCTGGCGTCATACGTCGCTGGTTCTGGACGTGCTGGACGCCGAACGGGTCATGGTGAATAGTCGGTTCGGCTGCGCAATCGATCCGCGGTGCCTTCGCTGCGGTCGATGAGTTGGGCCGCAGGCCAATGCCCCGCTGCTACGGCGGCGCGTACCTGGCGGATGAGCTCGGCCGCAACGACTTCGGCGGCAGCGGGAACGCGACCGGTCCGCGGCATACCGAGGACGATCAGTCGCCAGACCTCCGGTTCGCGCAGCGGTGCGGCGCTGAGCGTGCCATTGGCGACATCGTCGGCGATGCCGACGCCGGGCAGAATCGTCCAGCCGTGGCCACCGAGTACCAGCAGTTTCTGTAGACGCAGCGAATTGGTCTGGACGGTCACGTTGAAACTCACCTGCGTCTGCGCGACGGCGCCGTCGATCAGGGCGCGCAGCGCGTGCCCGGGCGCTGGCATCACCATCGGATGGGTCGCGACCTCGGCCAGGGTGACGGGACGTTCGGCATGTAGGTCGTCGCTCGGTGGCGCGACCACCCAGAGTCGTTCCCGCGCAAGCGGTTCGACATTGAGCGACGGTGTGCTGGTCAGATTGTACAGCAGGCTCAGGTCCAGATCGCCGTCGTCGAGCCAGCGCTGCAGATGACCGGAATAGCCGGTGAGCACACGCAATTCGATGCCAGGATGATCGCGCGCGAGCGCCGAGACAAGTGGTTCGGTCAAGAGGTCGGCAGCGCTCTCCAACAGGCCGACGCTGACCACCCCGGTGACGACACCGGGCGCCGGTCGAAGTTCGGCGCGGGCACGATCGAGTTCGTGTAGCGCCCGCCGCGCCCGCTCGACCATGACAGTTCCGGCGTCCGTCGGGCGCATACCCTGCCGGGTGCGCTCGAACAGCGCGACACCGAGCTCATGTTCGAGCATGCGAATCTGCCGGGTCACGGCGGGTTGAACCAGGTGTAGCAACTCCGCGGCCTTGGTGACGCTACCGACCTCGGCCACCGTGACCATGGCCTTCAACTGCTTGAAGTCCATCCGTAACTCCTGCATATCGCGAGCTGGCATAGTGATATCAGAACTCGGCATTTCACCCAGGCCTGTATTAGCTCTCATGATGGTAGTGCCGGAGTGTCGAGAGGATGTCGTATGGACGAGCTGAACGAGGAGGAATCCGCGATCGTCGCGGTGGTGCGTGATTTCGTGGATCGGGAAGTCAAACCGGTCGCGCAGGAACTCGACCATACGAACACCTACCCGGAGAAGCTGATCGATCAGATGAAGCAGCTCGGGATCTACGGGTTGGCCATCCCGGAACCCTGGGGCGAGTCCAAGGTGTCCACACCGTGCTACGCCGCCGTCACCGAGGAGCTCTCGCGCGGCTGGATGAGCTTGGCGGGGGCGATGGGCGGTCACACTGTGGTCGCAAAACTATTGCTGGACTATGGAACTCGCGAGCAGAAGGACAGGTACCTGCCTCGGATGGCCACCGGCGAGCTGCGCGCGACCATGGCGCTGACCGAACCGGGAGGCGGATCGGATCTGCAGTCGATGCGCACAACCGCGCGCCGGGTCGGCGACGACTACATAGTCAACGGCTCCAAGACCTGGATCAGCAATGCCCGCCGGTCGGATCTGGTCGCCCTGCTGTGCAAGACGGATCCGACCGCCGAACCCGCGCACCGGGGTATCAGCATTCTGCTGGTGGAAAAGGGCCCCGGATTCACGGTATCGCGAGATATGCCCAAACTCGGCTACAAGGGCGTCGAGAGCTGTGAGCTGAGCTTTGCCGATATGCGGGTGCCCGTATCGGCTGTGCTCGGCGGGGTCGAGGGTGCTGGATTCGCGCAGATGATGCGCGGTCTGGAGGTCGGGCGCATTCAGGTGGCCGCCCGCGCGCTCGGTGTCGGTCAGGCCGCGCTGGAGGACTCGATTCGCTATGCCCAGTACCGGGAGAGCTTCGGTAAGCCGATCTGGCAGCACCAGTCTGTCGGCAACTATCTCGCCGATATGGCGACGAAACTGACCGCCGCCCGCCAGTTGGTGCACTACGCCGCGCGTCGCTACGACTCGGGGGAGCGCGCCGACATGGAAGCCGGTATGGCGAAACTGTTCGCCTCGGAGACCGCCATGGAGATCGCGCTCAATGCCGTGCGCGTACATGGAGGCTACGGATATTCGACCGAATTCGATGTGGAACGCTACTTCCGCGACGCACCGCTGATGATTGTCGGTGAGGGCACCAATGAGATCCAGCGCGGTGTGATCGCCCGCCAGCTGATCAGTCGTAATCGGATCAACTGAGCACCGACTTTCCCGGAAGGCACCGCATGCGCCGCCCTCTCGAAGACATCACCGTCGTCGCGGTCGAACAGGCCGTTGCCGCGCCGTTCGCGACCCGCCAGCTCGCCGACCTCGGTGCTCGCGTTATCAAGATCGAACGACCTGGTAGCGGCGATTTCGCCCGACGCTACGACAAAACCGTCCACGGAGAGTCGAGCTATTTCGTGTGGCTCAATCGGGGCAAGGAGAGCATCGAACTCGATGTCAAGGATCGCGCCGACCGTCGGCTACTCGATGCGATGATCGCCCGAGCGGACATATTCGTGCAGAACCTGGTCCCCGGTGCCGCCGAACGGCTCGGACTCGATGCCGAGACGTTGCGCGCGGCCCGGCCCGAGCTGATCCACTGCTCGATCTCCGGGTATGGACCCGACGGCCCGTACCGGTCGAAGAAGGCCTACGACCTGTTGTTGCAATGCGAGACCGGGCTCGTGATGTCAACGGGCACACCGGAAGTACCAGCCAAGGCGGGGTCCTCGATCGCCGATATCGCCACCGGTATGTATGCCTACAGTGGCATCCTCACCGCGCTCTACGATCGGGCGCGCACGGGTGTCGGGGCGAGTCTGCACGTCGCGATGATCGATGCGCTCGGGGAGTGGATGAGCCAACCGGCCTACTTCTCCCGCTACGGCGACGAACCGCCGCGCCGCAGTGCAGCCAAACATCCATCGATCTCGCCATACGGCCCTTACCGCACCGGCGACGGCACCGTATTCCTCGGTATCCAGAATGAGCGCGAATGGACCGCGCTGTGCGAAACCGTGCTCGGACGTTGCGACCTGATCGACGATCCGCGGTTCGTGACCAATACCGATCGGGTGGAACACGACGGGGAGTTGACCGCGTTGCTGGAGCAGGTGTTCGCCGCAACCGGTACCGATGAGGTCATCGAGCTGCTGGAACAGGCCGGTATCGCGAATGCGCGGTTGCGCACACCGGCCGAGTTCACCGAGCATCCGCAGCTCCTTGCCCGTGATCGCCTGCGGCCGGTGGATACACCCGGTGGGGTGATGCAGGCCATGCTGCCACCGGTAGTGGCTGGTTGGGAACCGGCGATGGGTGCCGTGCCTCGGATGGGGGAGCACACCGCGGCTATACGAGCGGAATTCACACCAGCAGAACATGTTTCGGAGGAGAAGCTGGTATGACCGAGGTGGTCGAACGCACCGAATTGCTGCTGCCCGCTCCAGCGGAGGCCTTGAGCGGGCTGCTCGGTGTGCCGCTGCCCGATCTGGACAAGGGACTACCGCTGCTGTGGCACTGGATCTATCTACTCGAACGCCCCGCGCAGGCGGATCTGGGGGCCGATGGTCACCCGGTTCGCCATACCGTTCCGGAGCCGCCGGGTCTCGGTCGACGTCGGATGTGGGCCGGTGGGCAGGTGCGCACGCGCGGGGCGCTGGTATGTGGTGAACCGGCGACGAAACGTACGAAAGTGCTAGCCACAGCAGAGAAACAGGGACGCAGCGGCGCGTTGACCTTCGTCGCGGTCGGCCACCAGATTCTGCAGGGCGATCGGATCGTGGTGGACGAACGGCAGGATATCGTCTACCGCGACGCCGTCGAACCGAGCCGACGATCCAGCGAACCGGATCCGAGCCAGGACGCGATAGTGCCTCCGGCCGAAGACGAATGGGCCATCGATACCTCCCCGACCCTGCTGTTCCGATACTCCGCGCTCACCTACAACGGCCACCGCATCCACTACGACCGCGACTATGCCCGCGAGGTCGAGGGGTATCCGGGTCTGCTCGTGCACGGTCCATTGCAGGCGACGGCCATGGCCGAAGCCGCCCGAGCCCGCGGATACGCCGGTGATCAGGTCTTCGACTATCGGTTGCGGGCACCGCTGTTCGACCACCAGGGATTGGTGGTTTCAGCGACTCCGCTCGAAGGCGCTCTCGTGACCGTCGCGCGGGATGGTTTCGGACGGCAAACAGCAACCGGGACTTTGCGTCCCGCCGACTGAGGACGTCAGCGACAGGATTGGCCTGCCCGACGATTCGGCCGCGGTAAACGGTCGGCGCGGCGAGAAACAGATTGACGCGGCCGCCCGGGGTGGACGACCTGGTTGGCCCCGCACCGCTGTTTGCTCGCGAATCCGCGATTCGCCGCAGTGCTCCGACGAGCGACGCGGGACCTCTCTTCCAGCGTCGTAAGCGCGGTTAGGCGTTGGCCTTCTCGTACGCTTGGGCTACCTCTGCTGAAATCCGTCCGCGGGCTGACACCGTGATGCCTTTGGCGCGGGCCCAGTCGCGGATGGCGACAGTGCGGGCGCGGTCGTTCGCCGTGCGCGAGGTCTGGCTCTTGACCCGGGCCGCGCGGCCGATTTTGCGAGCGTTCGAGGTCCAGGACTCGAAGATGCCGCGCAGTTGACCGGCGTTGGCGATGGATAGGTCGATCTCGTATTCGACGCCGTCGAGGGCGAAGGCCACTGTTTCCTCGGCAGGGGATTTGCCGTCGAAGTCATCGATGAGCGTCACAACGACCTTGCGTGCCATGGGGATTCCTTTTCGTGGTGGACAGCGGGCAGAGGATCGTGAGCAGAGGATGGTGATCATAACGACCGCCCGGACAACCCGCGAAGCTGCCCCGAATCGAGCCGGCACCTGCGCACTCGGCGGGATACCCTCCAGGCGAGACGGTTTCGACCAAACGGTCGGTTCAGTGAATTGTCAGCGATCTACGCCTTGATCCATGGTGAGCAAGGATTCATCTGGGGTTCGTTGTTCGTTCTCCGGCATGAACCGCTAATCTGGCGACATGTTGGCAAACTACCTGCGGTCAGTTGACCTGCCCGGCTCAGCGGTGGAGACGAGCCGAAGCGTTTGCGAATCGTGAGTGCGGTCAATGCATCCGAACTCTCGGTGACCCGTGCTGAAGCACAGGTCATCGCCATGTGCAATCAGAAAGGCGGCGTCGGCAAGACCACCTCGACCATCAATCTCGGCGCCGCACTGGCCGAATGCGGTCGGCGGGTGCTGCTGGTCGACCTCGATCCGCAGGGCGCGTTGTCCGCGGGGTTGGGTGCCGTACTCAATGATCTGCCGTCGACGGTATACGACCTGCTCGGGGGATCGGGAAAGCTGATCGACGAGGTGCTGATCAACACTCACGTCGAGAATGTCGATCTGCTACCGAGCAATATCGATCTGTCCGCGGCGGAGATTCGATTGGTCAACGAGGTCGGCCGGGAACATTCGCTGCGGCGGGTACTCGCCCCGATTCGAGACCGCTACGACTACATACTCATCGACTGTCAGCCATCCTTGAGCCTGCTCACCGTGAATGCGCTTGCCTGCGCGGACGGTGTGATCGTCCCGATGGAATGTGAGTTCTTCTCGCTGCGCGGGGTCGCACTGCTCACCGACACCATGGACAAGGTCCGTGACCGGCTCAACCCCGGGCTGAGCCTGTTCGGCATCGTGGTCACGATGTTCGATCAGCGCCTGCTGCATGCGCGTCAGGTACTGGCCCGGGTCGCCGAAGTGTTCGGTGACCAGGTCTACGACACGGTGATCTCGCGAACGGTCCGCTTCCCCGACGCCAGCGTTGCCGGTGAACCCATCACCACCTGGGCGCCACGATCTGCCGGCGCCGAGCAATACCGGGCCTTGGCCCGCGAGGTCATGCAGCGATCCGGCCGCTGACGCCGCGTCCACGAGGGCACGACCACGCCGCACCGGGGTAGCGTCGCCGTGCTCTGCCCATGATCGACTTCGGACGGCTCGGGCACCCGTCCACACGACGAGGCGGATCCCGGCAGCTGGCCCACGGAGTCGCCCGCAGTCGGATTATTCGGCCAAGGCTCGGCGCAGTGCCCCCGCCAGTTCGGCGTTCTGCCGCTGTGACACCTGCGCGGACAAGATCGCCTGCGAGCCATGGAACGTGCCCGGCCACTGATGCAGTTCGACCGATATCCCGGCAGCCATCAGGCGCAGTGCGTAGTCGATACCTTCGTCGCGGTTCGGGCAGAACTCCGCGGCGGCCATGTGAGCGGGTGGCAGGCCGGACAGATCGGTGGCTCGCGCCGGGGCGGCATACGGCGTGGCGGGCGTGGAACCCAGGTAGTACGCCCACATCTGCGCGACCTTGCCGCGGGTCAAGAACGGTGTATCGGTGAAATTCCGCTGCGACCACGTCAGCTGTCGGTCATCGAGTCCGGCCTGGTGGAGCAGTTGGAAGCGGATCGGCGGCCCCTGCTCGTCGCGTGCACGCAACGCCACCGCGGCCGCGAGACCCGCGCCGGAGCTGTGGCCGCCGATCGCGATGCGCGACGGATCGATGCCGAGTTCGGTTGCGTGTTCGGCGGTCCAGTTCAGCACCGCGTAAATGTCATCGTGTGCTGCAGGGAACGGATGTTCGGGGGCCAGTCGGTAGCCTACGGAGATCACGGTCGCGCCGGAGCCGTTGGCGAGCATCGTCGCCCAAGGGTGTTCGGTATCGAGATCACCCATGACGAATCCGCCGCCGTGCAGCCAGACGATGGCGCCCTGGGCCCGGTGTGGGCGATAGATCCGCACCGGCACGTCGGGATCGGCTGGGACCGTGCGGTTTTCGATCTCCAGGTGCGCGGTGTCGGTAACGGGTACCGCTGCGGCCAACTCGGCGAGCTGTTTACGCGCGGTGGGTGGGTCGGACAGGTCGGACGGCGGGAACAGTGACAGGAATGGCTCGAGTTCGGGATCCATGACAACTATCCTGGCGATCCGCCACGCGGAGATCACCCGCCAACCGTCGGGCATTTCGGCCCCGTTCCGCGACGAGCGCCGCGTATCCTCGTCCACCGTGATCCGCCGATCGTCGGACAAGCCGCGCCGAGATTGCGCTCATATGGCCTCGTCGATGCCGCGTGAGAGCGTCGCGCGGCGATCGGGGTCGCTGCGACTGCGAACGATAGCGGTGCGTTGGCGGACGGACCCAGGGGAGCGCGGCGAGCGACCTGCGCTGGAGTCGGGTCGTTCTCGCGTGATGTGGGACCCGGCCTCCACGTCGGAACCCGGACTCTACGTCGGCCTGCCGCCGAAGCCGGGCTTATCGAGCCGTGGCCGCCCCGAGGCGGCGGGCCGGTATCCGGTATCGGCGGGTTCTGGTTCGTCGACCGTGCGGCTACGGCCATCGGCCCTGGCCGCGGCTCGGGCATCGACCTCACGTCGCGCGAAGGCGATATCGCGGGCGCTACGCACCGACAATCGGCCGAGCGACGTCGCGGCGAAGAACAGGATCAGCGCACCGAGACCGTAGAAATAGGTCAGTTGCAATAGGGCGCGTTTGAGATCGGAGGTGGCGACAGGGTCGCCGACCGCGCCGATGCTCAACAGATTCGCCAGTAGTGGCCCGATGATGAACCACACGCCCGCCGCCGTCGCCAGCCAACCGCCGAAGCTCGCCACGAGACGGTTGCGGCTCGCCAACATGAGCAACCCGCCGACAATCGCGGCGCCGCCGGGCAGTACTTGGAGCCATCCGCGCGCCGCCGTCCACACCCACGGTTCGTCCGGCGTGAACGCGAAGTCGAAGGAGGGCCCGACAAACGGGATCAACGCACCCCAGATCCCCAGGAGGAGCACCGCGAGCCCGCCGAGAGCCCCTCGGCTACGGGGAATTCGCATAGTCGGCCCGCGATGGGCCGCACCGCTATCGTGAACGTCCATTTCGAAGCTCCATTCGTAAAGGTAGCTGCTCGTACCGCCTACCCCTGGCCGAGCGATATACGCACCAACACCGCAAATGGCTCGAACCCGGACACATCCGGTGCCGCACGGCCGGGTCCGGGCGGCCCGCCGGGGCCGGGGACAGTTCCCGCTGACGGAAGCGACGGCTATGACGCGTACGCCTGGCCGCCTCCGCGTCGACCCAGGCGGACGGGCGGGTCGCCGAAGGGGCGCACTGCGCGAACTCGACCCAGTACACAGGGCTAGTGCGCCTACTTCCGGCGAGGTGGCCTCTACAACTGCGGCGCCGGGTATCTACTTCGTCGGTGATCGACGGTGGCTCGACTCCGGGATCTCAGCGGACGAATTGCGGTTAGCCTCCAGACATGGATGCCTTGGTGGTCCGATTGTCGCAACTGGACGTGGAAGCGGAGGGTGCGCTGCGTGTCGTGATGTTCTACGACACCCTGATGCGCCGACGGGTGGATCTCCCGGCGCTGGCCCGAGCCTCGGCGGTCCTGGCCGAATGTGTGACCGGGATTCGGCTGCACGGCACGGGCCGAGTGATCCGATTCGCACCCGACGGCCGGGAAGTGCCAGGTCCTCCGCCGTCCGCGTCCACCACGGGACCGATCGTCCTCGACGATGAGGAGATCGGCACGGTGTGGCTGGAACGCACCGATATCTCCCGCTCGCTCGACCAATTGCTGTTGGAGCGGCTCGCCATCGCGGCGGCCGCGGTCATCGAGCGGTACGGCCCGGCGCGCACGACCATGGCCGATCCTGCGCTGGTCGAGCTTGTGATCAGCGCCGACGGTGACGAGGCGGCCCGGGCTCGGGCGTTGCGGCTCTTGGGTTTTGCCGCCGACCTGCCGGTGCGCGTCGTGGCAGTCCGGTCCCAGCTTCCACTCGACCAGGTCGGTGGTCTGATCTGTCCGGCCCGTCCGGTGAAGGCGGCACCGCTGGCCGACGTTGGCGTCATCCTGGCCACCACGGTGGACCCGACCCGGTTCCCAGCAGGCGCACGCGCGGGCACCGCAGCGGCAGATCGGCCCGACAGATCGTGGCGGCAAGCCCGCACCGCACTGCGCTTCGCCACCGCGCACAGCCCGATCGTCCACTACGACCACCTCGGGGCGTTGGCCTTGCTCGCGCAGGTACCCCAGGATGCCGTGCGCGACAACGTCGATGTCGCCGCGATCGCCCGAATGGCGAGCAACTCGGAGGATCTCGAGACACTCGATGCCTACTGTGTCACCGGTTCGCTGTGTCGGGCGGCCGAGTTGCTGCACCTGCACCACAGCAGCGTCGCCCGCCGCCTCGAACAGATCGAAAAGATGACGGGTATCGAAATGGCCGAACCCACCGGACTGCTGCGGGCTAGGCTCGCACTCACGGCATGGCGTCTGCTCGACGAGTGACATCGACCAGTGCCGCCACGTTCGATCACATTCTGCTGCCCCTGCGCGAGCGCATACCCAAGGACTGACCGCACCCGATTTCCCAGCAGCGAGAGGTTGCGCCGCCGATGCCGGGCGTCGGCGAACTACGGTATGGCGGTGGTACTGGAACCGAATGACCGGTTTGCTGGATTCGTTGTGCAGGCTCGGCTTGGTCATGGCGGTAGCAGTGATGTGTATCTGGCCGAGGATCCAGAGCGTTCGCGGCCGGTTTCGCTCAAGATTCTGAGCCCCGAGGACAGCCGGTCGCCCGAGGCGCGTGCGCGATTCGTGCACGAGTTCGACATCTTGTCGGTGCTGCGGCATCCCAATATCGTGCGGATGTACACGCATGGTGAAACCGACGGCAGGCTGTGGTCGGCGCACGAGTACGTCGCCGGCACAACGGGTTCGATATTGGTGCCGATGCCGCACCGACATCC
Organism: Nocardia sp. CA-084685; assembly: GCF_050955785.1. Taxonomy (NCBI): domain Bacteria; kingdom Bacillati; phylum Actinomycetota; class Actinomycetes; order Mycobacteriales; family Nocardiaceae; genus Nocardia; species Nocardia sp. CA-084685. The sequence continues at coordinate 4,750,783 of NZ_CP192094.1, read as the reverse complement.
GGACCTGGGGCGGGTGCTGCATGTGCTGGGTCGGGTCGCGGCGGGTTTGGATTTCGTGCACGCCAACGACATAGTCCATCTCGACGTCAAACCGGCGAATCTATTGGTCGGTGTGGACGATCCCGCGACCGTGAAACTCTCGGATTTCGACCAGGCCCGATGGCTGCACCAGCCCGAACCGCCCTTGGCCAGTAATGGTTTCGTGGTCGTCTCGGTGCCGTATGCCGCGCCGGAGCTGTTGCAGGCAGGCGCGGTATGCCCCGCGACGGACCAGTACGCGCTGATCTGCACGGCGATCGAACTGCTCACCGGCCGCCCGCCGTTCCCGCGCGGAAATCTCATGGCCACCGCGCAGGCCCACTTGCACGACCCGCCGCCCGATATCTCCGCGCGCCGACACTGGATCCCACCCGAGGTCGACACGATCGTGCACCGTTCGCTCGCAAAGGATCCGGGCGCCCGCTACACCACCTGTACCGAACCCATCAGCCTGCTCACCGAGGCGCTGCACGCCGCCGACGCCCGGCCACGCAATCTCTTCCTGAACCGCTTGAACGCCGCGTTCGCCCGATCGGCGCTTCGCCGGTAACGATATCGGCGGCACAGAAAAACCCGACAGCACGGGGTCGAAGCCGAGGTAGTTCATTCAGTGGGGTAGGCGAAATCGCGAATGAGGGCCGCGAGTTCGAGGGGGCGGTCGCCCTGGACCGAGTGTCCGGCGCTGTCGACGATCGCGACCTGTGCGTCGGGGCAGCGGCGGAGCAGTTCCGCGACGTCGGCGTCATCGACGACCGGTGAGCGTGCGCCGCGTACGAGTAGCAGTGGTGCTTGTACGGCGGATACGTCGTCCCACAAAGGGCCGAAGTCGAGCGATCCGTCGGCAGTGGGGCGGAGCCGGTCGTAGCGCCAGATCCAGCGGCCGTCATCCCGCTGGCGCGCATTGTGGAGAACTCCGCGCCGCAGCGACTGGACCGACCGGCCCGGATTGTGTGCGACGGTACGTTCCAGAATCTCCTCGAAGGAGCCGAAGTCGGTGGGGCCGTTGACGAATGCGACTATCGCCGCGGTCTTGTTCGGGTTGTCGCCGGTGCCCGGAGTGACGTCCACAACTATCAGGCGGCGCACCAGGTCGGGGTGGTGCGCGGCCAGTCGCAGTGCGGTGAGTCCACCGAGGGACATGCCGACGACCGCCTGCGCCTGCGGCGCCACGGTTTCCATGGCGACGGCGACCGCCTCGGCCAGCCGGTGTGGCGTGTACAGATGATCTGACCACCAGTCGGAATGGCCGTGGCCGGGCAGGTCGAGTGCGACGAGGGGGCGATCCAACGCCAGCGCCACGGTGTCCCAGGTGTGCGCATTCTGCGCGCCACCATGCAGGAGCACCAATTCCGGCCCGCCGTCACCCCAGCGCAGACCGCTGACGTGGCGACCGGAGCCGATGTCGATCGAGAACCGTTGCACCTGTGGCTGGCCGGACCAGGCCAGGCCCGCCTCGGCCGCATTCTCGGCGAACAGTCCGAATTCGTCATACGCCGGTGTCGTCATCTGAGTTCGAAACCTGTTTGTCGAAGCTGGATTCAGCTGAAGTGGATGATCGAGAGCAGTCCCACGACCAGTGAGTACGTTGCGAACGGTAGCAGGGTGCGAGTCTGGAAGTGCCGCTCCAGATAGCGAACTGCCAGCCAGGACGACGTCCCGGACACGATCGCGCCGACGAGAACCGGTCCTCGGATGCCGTCGGTCTCCGGTCCGAGCAGCTCCGGTATTTCCACGATACCGGCGCCCAGGATTGCCGGAGTGGCAAGCAGGAAGGCGAATTTGGCCGCGTGCGTGTGTTCGAGACCGCGCCACAATCCGCCGACCATGGTCAGGCCCGCGCGGCTGAATCCGGTCAGCAGGGCGCCGGCTTGGGCGAATCCGATGCCGACGGCATCGCGCTTCCCGAGGGCAGCCAGCCGCCGGTCGGTTTGGCGGGCTGGATGTGATGCGGCGGTGAGGGCGAAGCGTCGCCCGTATTCGGCCAGCGTCGGCTCGTTGCGTCGGCGCAATCCCTCACCGATTACCAATACGACGCCATTGAGAGTCAGGAAAATGGCCGCGTCGATCGGCCCCTCGAACAGTGCGTGCAGCGGATGCATGAGCAGCGGCCCGAGGATGGCGACCGGCGTGGAGGCGATCACTATCAGCCACGCCAATCGCTGCGGAACGGTATCGAGGCGCCTGGTGCGTAGCGACGTGACAAAACCGGCGATTATCGAGCACCAGTCGCGCCAGTAATACCCGAGCAACGCCACAGCGGTCGCCACGTGTAGCGCGACCACGAATGCCAGATAGGGGTTACCGGCGCCGGAGTCGTTCTGCGCCAATAACTTCCGCCAATCACCTCCCACCCATGCGGCGATCAGCACGGAGTGGCCGAGGCTGGAGATCGGGAACAGCTCGGTGACCCCCTGCACCGCGCCGATAACAGTCGCTTCAAGATAGGTGATCATCGCGGACGATTCTTGCATGTGCGCGACGGTCTTTCCGGCCGGGAGTAGCACATGCCGATTTGTCCGAATATCGGCTCCCGCAGCACCTTTCGGGAGTCGGTTCGGGCCGGACTGCTGTCCGACATCGTCCTGCGGTGTTGGCCCCGCTTCGCGCTGTCGTCGCGCCGTCGGCGGGCAGAACCGGAGTCGGCTGTGTCGTGATGCTAGAGCACGCTGCCAAGGTCACGTACGGAGAGGCCTGGGGTGCCCAGCAATTCGCCCGCGAGTTCTGAGCGAACTTCGTCTGCTGGTTCGAGGAGTCCTCAGGCGGAGCGGGTTTCGATTCTGCGTGGCGAGGTTGCGGCGTTTCCTCCCGCGTGCTGAACCTTCGGGATTGAGCGGCCATGTGCGGGTACTTTTTAACCCGCCCGGCAACACATTGTGTTGCCGGGCGAGTTCCTTCCCCGTTCGCTGCGCGAACGCCGCCACGTCGCACAGCGCTGCTATGTTAGCCCAATTGGTCCGCAGATCTATGTCGCCACGCCGACATCGGCGTGTCCGGCGTGTTGGATTTCGGAGCGTAGACCCGATGCCGCGCCCCTACTGGGCCACAGCAGCTTTGGTCGCCGGAGTGGGCAGTCCGGCGAGACGGTGGGGTGCCAGTAGGGATTTCACGGTTTCGGATGGCAACAGGCCGAGCTCGATGGCGATTTCTTCGACCGGACGGCCGGTGTGCAAGGCCTGCTTGGCGATTCGAGCGCTGGCAGCGTAGCCGATGAGAGGCGTGAGGGCGGTGACGATGCCGATGGAGTGGCGTACGCCCTGTGCCAGGTGCTCGCGATGAGCGGTGATGCCCGGTACGCATCTGGTCGCCAGCGTGTCGATAGCGGCGGTGAGGTGTGCGGTGGTGCGGAGCAGGCTGTAGGCGATGATCGGCTCGAAGGCGTTGAGCTGGAGTTGGCCCGCCTCGGCGGCCATGGTCACGGTCATATCGTTGCCGATGGCCGCGAAGGCGACCTGGTTGACGACCTCCGGGATGACCGGATTGACCTTGCCGGGCATGATCGATGACCCGGCTTGTACTGGGGGAAGCGAGATTTCCCCCAGACCGGTCGTCGGTCCCGAGGACATGAGCCGCAGGTCGTTGCAGATCTTGGACAGTTTGACCGCGACGCGTTTGACGATGCCGGAGATCTGCACGAACGCGCCGCAATCCTGGGTGGCTTCGATGAGGTCGGCGGCCGAGGTTACCGGAATCCGAGTGATTTCGGCGAGATGAGTGCAGGCCAGCGCCGGATAATCGGGATGGCCGTTGATTCCGGTGCCGATCGCGGTGCCGCCGAGATTGCATTCGCGCAGCAGCGCGGTGCCCTCGCAGAGACGGGCACGGTCCTCGCGCACCATGATCGCGAAGGTGCCGAACTCCTGCCCGAGCGTCATGGGTACGGCATCCTGGAGCTGAGTGCGGCCCATCTTGATGATGTCGGCGAATTCGATTGCCTTCTTGTCGAATTCGGTCGCCAGTCGGCCCAATGCCGCGACCAGATCGTGGATATGGTGCACGATGGCGAGTTTCACCGCGGTCGGGTAGACGTCATTGGTGGACTGGCCCAGATTCACATGGTCGAGGGGGTCCAGTTCGGTGTAGCTGCCGCGGTCGTGGCCGAGTAGCTCCAGCGCGCGGTTGGCGATGACCTCGTTGGCATTCATATTCGTCGAGGTACCGGCACCGCCCTGAATGGGATCGATGGGGAACTGGTCGTGCATTGCGCCACCGCGGATCTCGTCGCAGGCCGAATCGATGGCTTCGGCACGGCGGGCGTCGAGTAGGCCGAGGTCCCGGTTTGCGCGGCAGGCGGCCTGTTTGACCGCGGCGAGCGCGGTGATCAGGGCCGGATAGTTGCCGATGCGGTCGCCGGTGATAGCGAAATTGTCCAGTGCGCGGGCGGTATGGACGCCCCAGTAGGCCTCGCGTGGTACCGCGCGGGTGCCCAGGGAATCGCGTTCGGTGCGCGTGCTTTCGGTCATCGGATTCCTGTTCAGTTGGATGTGTGCGGGATCGGCTGTGTTGCAGGAGGATTGGAGAGTTCGCCCAGGAGGTTCGTCGTCATCCACCGGTGCAACTCGCTACCGGATAGGCCGAGGTCGACCAAGTAGCCGAGTTTCGCGAGTGCCGCCTCTCTGGTCATATCGCCGCCACCGATGGCACCGGCGTCGCGCATGGCACGGCCGGGTTGGTATCGGTCGAGATCGACTGTGCCGCTGTCACAATGGGTGATGACAACCACGGGCGTTCCACGTGAGGTGGCCGTACGGATGGCCTGAACCGTTGCCGAACCGTGCAGCGGTAACGTGCCCGAGCCGTAGCACTCGAGCACAAGTCCGCCCCGATAGTGACGCAGTGCCGCGTCGAGCAGGTCCGGATGCATACCCGGAAAGACGGTGAACAAGCCGACCGGCATGCTGTCCGGGCGCGCGTGAATTTCCGGCAGCCGGGGCGGCGAGATCGGTGGTGTGCATTCCTGGACCGTGGTGAATCCGTCGTAGTCGTCGCAGGCGCGTTTGCTCGCACGCACGGCGGGATGCAGCGACTTGCCGAAGGCGATGAATGTTGTGGAAACCGAGGGGGCGGCAATGCTGTTCAACGCGAGCGTCAGGTTGCTCCGTGCGTCGCTACCAGGCAGGCCCAGCGGGATCTGCGCCCCGGTCAGCACGACGGGGATCCCGATATCGCGCAGCTCGAATGCCATTCGAGCGCCGATATAGGCCATCGTGTCGGTGCCGTGCACGACGACCACCCCGTCCGGACGCCGCTGCGCACCCGCGGACCGGACCCGTTCGGCGATCCGGCGGGCGGTATCGGGCCCGGCATCGGAGCTGTCGATGACCTGCTCGAGTTCGGTGTAGTCGAACCGAACCGCGATGCCGTTCTCGCGCTCGAATCGTGCGATGACGTCCGCGATTTCGGTGCCGAGGCCCTGGCGCGGGCGCAGTCCGTCACCGTGATCGACCATCCCGAATGTGCCGCCGGTGTAGAGAATGTCGACACTGATCCGCGAAACGCGTTGCGCGGTAGCGGCCGAGGTCACGAGATCTCCGATCCGCTGCCGGTGCCCTCCATCGGGGCGAGCACGTCGGGTTCCAACCGTCCGCGCACGCGGAACCAACCCACCACCATCGCGGCGATGACCAGCACGAACGCCGCCAGTGTGATGCGTCCGATCTCGTCGTCGAAGAACATCAGCACGATCACCGCGAGCAGGAAGCCGAGGGTGAGAATATTGAGCACCGGCGCGAAGGGCAGCCGGAAGGCGGGCCTGTGGTAGTGCCCCTGCTCGGCTCGACGCACGAAGATCCAGTGGCAGATCATGATCGACGCCCAGGTGCCGACAATGCCGAGTCCGGCGAGATTCAGCACGATCTCGAAGGCCTTCTGCGGCATGACCAGATTGAGCACCACTCCCGCGATGCCGACCACGCTGGTGATCAGAATGCCGCCGTATGGTGCGCCATTGCGGTTCATCCGCTGCGCGAAACGTGGTGCCGTACCGGCCACCGCCATCGAGCGCAGGGTGCGGCCGGTCGCGTAGAGCCCAGCATTCAGGCTGGACATCGCCGCAGTGAGCACCACCAGATTCATGACGTCACCGGCGTGCGGAATGCCGATGGAACTCATCACCGTGACGAACGGACTTTCACTGGCGGAGTAAGCCGTCCACGGCAGCAGCAGCGTGAACAGGATGACCGAGCCGGCGTAGAACAGGATGATCCGCCACATGATGGAGTTCACTGCGCGCGGTACCACCAGCCTGGGGTTGTCGGCTTCACCGGCGGCGACTCCGATCATCTCGGTGCCGCCGAAGGCGAACACCACACCGAGCGCGATGGTGAGCATCGGTGCCAGACCGCGGGGGAAGAGTCCGCCGTGATCGGTGATCGTCGAGAGGCCGGGATCGTTCCCGCCGACCGAGGTGCCGGTGACGATGAATCCGATGGCGAGCATCATGAATACGACAATGGTCCCGACCTTGACCAGCGCGAACCAGAACTCGAGTTCGCCGAACAGTCGCACCGACATCACATTGAGCGCGACGACGACCATCAGCGCGATCAGTGCCAGTACCCACTGCGGCACGGGGACGAGGAACGACCAGAAGTGCGCGTAGAGCGCGACCGCCGTGATATCGGCGACGAGCGTGGTCGACCAGTTGAGGAAGTACAGCCAGCCGACCGAGTACGCACCGCGTTCACCGAGGAATTCGCGGGCATAGGACACGAACGCCCCGGACGAAGGCCGGTACATGACGAGCTCGCCGAGGGCACGCACCACCATGAACGTGAAGATTCCGCACACGATGTAGACGAGGGCCAGGGACGGCCCGGCCAGCGACATTCGGCCGCTGGCGCCGAGAAAGAGTCCCGTGCCGATCGATCCGCCGATCGCGATCATCTGCATATGGCGCTTGCGCAGCCGCTTCTGGTAGCCGAGGTCCCCGATATCGATCCGCGGCGCGGGGGTAGGGGTGGCGATCGACTGTTGGTCGTGGTGTTGCATCGAAAACCTTCCGTGGGCCGGATCCAGCCCCTTAGAAGTAAGGCTGTCAGGCTGTAAGACAGGTTGACTGTAATGGGGGTCACAGCGGCTGTCAATGCCATACTGGGTCGCGTGACGGTCGAGGAAGGGTATGTGCAGCGCATCGGCGCCACCGAAGCGGTCTTTCGTCGGCTGAAGAGCCTCATCCAGAGCGACGATTACGCGGTGGGGGATCGCCTGCCCGCGGAGTTGGCGCTGGCCAAGCAGTTCGGGGTGAGTCGGCCGGTGGTCCGTGAAGCGCTACATGCCTGCGCCATCCTCGGACTCACCGAAACCCACACCGGCCGAGGCACTTTCATCGTCTCCAAGAACGCCGATACCCAGCCGACCTTCGCGGGCGTCGGCGCCGGCGACCTGATCGAGGCGCGCCGGCTCGTCGAAATCCCGGCCGCCGGATTCGCCGCCGAGCGCCGCAGGCCGGAGCAGGTGCGCCAGTTGTTCGAGATCCTGGACAAGCTGGCCACGGCACCGGACGCGCACGAATGGGTGCGCTACGACGGCGAATTGCATACCGCGATCGCGGCCGCCAGTGGCAATACGATGCTGACCGCCATGGTCGCGGACACCCGGCGTGCGCTGGACGTGCAATCGGAGTTCTTGAACCTGACCCAGGACCGCCGCACCGACTCCGACCGTGAGCACGAGGCCATCGTGCGAGCCATCGAGGCCGGTGCGCCGGAGGCCGCGCGTGCGGCGATGACCGATCACCTGGAGCGAGTCGCCGAAACGGTGGCCCGGATCGGCGCCTGAACGTCTTACCGCTGGGCATCGGGCTGGTGTGTGCGCTGGATGGTCAGTGATGCGGCGAGCAGGCGCGAGTTGTTCGGGTCGGTGGGATCGATGCCGGTGAGTTCGGCGATGCGGCGCAGTCGATAGCTGAAGGTGTTGGGGTGCACATGGAGTCGTGCCGCGGCGGCCTTGCGGTCGGAGCCGTAGCGCAGGTGTGCCTCCAAGGCCTCCAGGAGATGGGGATTGCTCAGCAGTGGGATGATCCGCTCGGCCAGCCGGTCGCGGGCGTGGCCCGGTCGGGTGAGCTGGTATTCGAGCAGTAGATCGTCGAGTCGGTAGGTCCCGGTCGGGCGGCCGAGTAGGCGCGCGAGCGTTGCGAGTTCGGCCACTTCCGTCGCGGCATCGGGCAGTTCGGCACGCGGGATCGCCGGGCATTCGGCCAGATGTGCTGCCGCGCCGAATTGTTCGGCCAGTTCGGCCGCCAGCCCGGCATGTCGGGTCCGCTCCGGTTCCTCGGAATACACTGGGAGCAAGGCGATTCCGGTGGATCCGTCGAAGGTCACCAGTGCGGTGCCGTTACTGATCGTATCGAGGATGCGATGCAGGATCCGTATCCGTCGCCGGGCCAATAGATCGGCGACCGAGGTGGGCTGGTCGTCGGAATCGATATGGATGCCGAGCACCGTATAGCGTTCGCTGAGTGGGGTATCGGCGCGTGCGGCCTGTTCGTCGACGGATTGGCCGCGCAGCAGTGCCGAGCACAATTCGCGGCGAGCTTCCCGCTCGGCGTTGTAGATGGATTGTTCGACGGCCGTGTAGGTCTCGACGACGATGATATTGATGTGCTTCAGCAGATCGAGCAGGCGTGAGCCGACCCGGACCAGGTCGGCCATTTCCTCGGGTGTCGCAAGTGCGGCCGCTTCGGCAAGCACCGACTGCGCCGAACCGTGGATTGCCTCGATCAGGATCGACAGTGGAAAGCGGTCTTCGGCATGCCGCTCGGCGACGGGTGCCACGAAGGCCGCGACCTCGGCCGCAGTGAATTCGCGGTCTGCGCCGATGGCCTGCAATACGGCGCGGCCGCAGGCGTAGATGGCGGGCAGCACCTCCGCGGTGAAATGTCCTTCGGGCAGATCGGTCGCGGGTGGGGTCGCGCCGAGGCCATCGGCGAGCATGCGCTCGGAGATCTGCGGCCACCGGGTCAGTAGTCGGGTCACCAATGGAGCGTCTCGAGTGGCCGAGGTCGCAGCGATTGCCATGTGCCGATTGTTGCCGACGACAGTGGGCACTTCAACGTTTCGGTTTTCTCAACCAGAACTTTGTCGTCGACGACAAACCGGTGCGGAGTTTATTCGTCCTGCCGTGTAGTGACGTCGACTAATGACCGCCCTAGATTTCGAGTACCGCGTAATCGCAATGGCGGCCATCACATTTCGATCGATCTGTGACCCATGGCATAGCGACCGACGTGACGCGGAACCGATCGGGATGGGAAGTACGAAATGTTTGCAATGAAGCAACGCGGGTGCCGAGCCTTCGCGGGTGCCGCCCTCATCGCTGGACTGGCCGTGGCGCATGGGCTGGGAATCGGTACGGCGGGCGCGGAGCTCGCGGAATCCGATCAGCAATTCCTTGTCGAGCAGATCAACGCGGGGCTGGCGCCGGCTCCGGACGGGCGGCAGCCGCAGGCGATCGTGGATACCGGAAGTGAATCGGGCTGGGCCAAGAGCATCGCATCCAATACCGTCGGTGAAGGGCCCGAAATCACCGCCGCTCTTGCGGCTTTCGGATACGGTCTCACGCACCCTGACGCTGCGCCCGCGGGTGCGAACCGGTGGGACTGCAAGCCGAGTGCCGAACATCCGAACCCGGTGGTGCTCTTGCACGGCACCTGGCTCAATGCTTTCGACACCTTCGCCTATCTCTCGCCGCAATTGGCGCGCGCGGGATTCTGCGTATTCGCGTTCAACTTCGGGCGATCGGGACTGATGGACGGCGGCGGAATCGGTGCGTTGCTGCCCGGTCGCTACGGGGTCGGGCCGATGGCCGAATCCTCCCGGCAGCTGGCAGATTTCGTGGAGCGGGTGCGCGCGACCACCGGGGCGGAGAAGGTCGATATCGTTGGTCATTCGCAGGGTGGGACGGTGGCCAATCAGTACCTGAAATTCGACGGGGGTGCCGATAAGGTCGGCAAGCTGGTCACTTTCGGTGCGACACACCACGGCACGTCGTTGCTGGGCATCGCCTTGCTGGGGCGGGCCATCAATAACCTCGGTGTGAATATCCTCGGTTTCTACGAGCCGATCGTGGGGCTGTCGAATATCGAACAGGCGGTGGGGTCTTCGTTCTATGCGCGGTTGAACGCGAACGGCGATACCGTGCCCGGTGTCGATTACACGGTCGTCGGGTCCCGCTACGACGAGGTCACCAATCCCTACAACTGGACTTTCCTGCAGGCGGGGACCGATGCCACGGTCGACAACATCACGCTGCAGGACGGCTGCGAACAGGATCTGTCCGACCACCTGACCATGATGTATTCACCGCGAGCGGCTTCTATCGCCCTCGAGGCCCTTGATCCTGCGCACCATTCGAACCTGGACTGCAGCTTCAACCCATGGCTGATCGGAGGTGGCGGCGCCCGCTGAGTTCGACCGATGCACCCTGCCCCAAGCGGCCGAGCCGGGCAAGGTGTGGACTTCCCAATCTCGGGAGGTTTGACGACCTGAGTGAAAATTGACTGCGCCACTGTCCGTACTCGGGTCCTCGCGAATCGGAGCGTGGTTACGGGTCAGCACACCCGGTTGCACCTGACCGCGGTAACGACACAGCAGGAGACCTCGGTGAATCAGCGGTCGCGGTTCGACCCGGGCGAACTGCGGGCGATGGTCGCCAGGTTGGAACGCCTCATCGCCGAAGCGAACCGAACCGTCGTCGAATTGAAGGCCGCGATCGAATTCGCGGAAGTGGAGACGGTCGGTGCGTCCGAAGAGGTGCGTTCGGGCGTGGCGTTGGCTGAGGAGCGCTCGGACGTGGCGTCTGGGAGGGTGCAGCCGGAGGCGGGGTCGGCTGAGGGGCCTTCGGTCGGTGCATCTGCGAAGAGGCGCTCGGGAGTGGCGTCGGCGAAGGTCCGGTCGGACGTGGCGTCGGCGAAGGTGCGCTCAGAGGTGCCATCCGCGGAGTTGCATTCGGAGACGGCATCGGCTGACCATTCGGTCGGTGCATCTGCGAAAGTACGGTCAGACGCCGCATTCGCGGCGGCGCAGTCGGATGGCGCGCCCGTTGCGGTGCACTCGGACGTTCCGAATGTTGCGGTGCATTCGGATATCAGATCTGCGGCGATGCGCCCGAACATCGCATCAGGTCAACCGACGGCAGACCAACCCACCGCCAGTCGACTCCGCCCACTCGTGCGCGAGCCCGCCCCGACTCCGTGGTCGCGTCGCACAGTGGACACTCCGTGGTCCCAACGCACGGTCCGCCCGCGCCCAGCCAGACCAAATGCGCCCGCAGAGACTTCCAAATCCGCTGCGTCCGAACCACTGCCACTCGCGCCCCCAATCCCCTCGATAATCCAGCGAACCCCGGCCCATCGATCCACCACGGACTACGCTGGCCCCGACCCGGCCGTGTCGGCAGCAGCTGGTCGGCCGAGCACCGCAAAACCGGAGGCGACTCGACCGACGGATGTTCAAGCGTCGAACGTAGTTTCACCACCGGTAAATCTTCGGCCGCCAGATCCTCCGCCCCTGTTGCCGGATGTTGCGGAGCCCGTCGCAGTAACGGCGCCGATGGATATTGGGACGCGCCCGACTCCACTTCTACCACTCGATGTTCGGGAACCCGAGACGGTAGAACGACCAGTGGATGTTGAGGTGCCGGCGCGGGTGCCGCTACTGGCTGAACTCGCGAAGCCAACGGCGCAGGCACAAATCACGGATTCTGGAGAGACGGAGGCAATTCCGCAACGGGCCGACATCTCGGAGCCCGAGACGCGGGTGGATATTGAGGTTCCCGCGACTGTGCTGTTGCTTGCGGATGCAGACGAGCCCGCAGCGGTGGCGCCACCGACAAATTTTCGGGAACCCTTCGCCGTCTCGGACCCGATCGGCCGGGACGATGCCAAGAATCCGGAGAGGATTCGACAGTCGCCGGATATCCAAGAGCCGGAGGTGGTTTCGCCACCGATGGATCTCGACGAACGCCGGCCCGCACCTCTGCCGGTCGATGTCGGGGAACTCGCGACGGCCAAGCAGCGGCCAGTGGAGGTTGGCGAGCCCGGGGGTGCGCCGCAATCGCCGGACGCTGCCGAGCCCCCGGCGGTGGCGCTACCGGCAGATATCCAGGAACCGTGCGCAGTGTCGCGGCGGGCCGATGGTTCGGAACTCACGCCGGTATGCACAGCGCTGGATATGGCGGCCCCGGCGGGGGTGCCGTTGCTGGCTGATGTCGCAAAGCCAGCGACGGAGGCGCAATCCGGGGATCTTCGGGGGTCCGAGGCCCTGCCGCCAGCTGCCGACATCTCCGATCCCGATTCGGTGCATCCGCAGGTGGACACCGAGGCGGTAGGGGCAGTGCCGTTGCCAGCGGATACGGCGGAGCCCGAGGGGCTGCCGCTACCCGCGGACGTCGAGGAACCGCCATTGCCGGTCGGCGCTCGGGAATCCGAGTCGGAGCAACTGTCGGTTGATACTGAGGCCGCCGAGGTTGTGCCGCCATCAGCGCCCGGGGTGGAGGTACTACCAGCGGATATTCGCGAACACGGGCCTCTGCCGCGGGCGGTGGATGTTTTTGGGCCGCCGCTACCGGCTAATGCTTCGGAACGCGAGTCGGGACGTTCGCTGGTGGACATCGAGATGCCTGGAGCGGTTCCGTTGCCAGCGGACGTTCGGGTGCGCGAGTCTGTGCCGCAACCGACCTATCTTTGGGAACCCGAAACGGGGCGCCCGCCCATGGATAGCGAGGTGTCCGAAGCGGTGGCTTTGTCAGCGGGTGCTGCTGAGCCTACGGCCGTGGTGCTACCGACAGACGTTCTGGGGCCGGAGGCCGTGCTGGAGCCGGCGCATGTTCGAGAACTCGATGCGGAATCGCTGCCGGTTGACGTTCAACCACCCAGGGCAGGGCCGCTGCCAGTCTATGTTCGAGAATCCGAGGTGGTTCGGCCGGCGGGGGAGGTGTTCGAACCGGAGACGGGGCCGCGGCCGGTCCACGTTCAGGAATTCGGGGCGATGCGATTTCCGGCATATCCCGATGTCGAGATGTCACGCCCCAGTACGGATTCCGTCGATTCGGTGACACCGACGACCGCTGTCGAGTTGGCGGCGCAGCATGGTCTGGACGTCATCGGATTCGATGGGCCGAATGTCGACACCTATGTTGTCCGGGAGGTGACAGCAGCGGTCGACGATATGCTCACCAGGTATCCGATTGCCTTGCGTGGCATACAGATTACCGATCCGGACGATAGCGCGCCCGCGATGCGCGGGGCGTCTCGGGCACTGCCGCAGTCGGATTCGTCGGCGATTTGGATGGTGCTCGACGGTGGGGCCTTGGCGACTCTGGTTCCGGAGGCCGGGAATGCACGGCCGCGCAGGTGGTTGCGGCGGCGGCGCAATGCCGATCGGCCGGTGTATGCCGCGGTTGTGCGCGAGTTCGGTTGTGCGCTCGATGCCGCGGGGGACTTCCGGGCCCGGCACGAGGCGCAGCGCCGCCTGATCACCGAATCCCTGCGTGGCAGTGCCGATCTCGCCTACAACCCGCTGGATCCGGCTCTCGCCCTGCTCGATGCGTTCACCGATTTCGCGCTGCACGGGGATCGGGCGGGGAAGTTGGCGAAGGAATTGCACGACATGCTGGTGAAAATGGCACGAGCCGAGTCGACGGATTTGTCGGCCTGAACCTACCAGGGCGAGCCTCGACTTGGGCCGGTTCACAACATGGGTGTGGTGTGGAATTCGACCAGCGCGACCGAATTGGTAACCGCGAGAATTGTCCAGGGCGTCGCGGGCGCCGGGATGGCGGCACAGACGATCGCCATCCTCATCGCGAGCTTCCCACCGAGTCGACACCAACAGGAATTCGCGCTCTACGGCGCGACCGCCGGATTCGCCGGAATGCTCGGCCCGATCCTCGGTGGTGCACTTGTCACCGCCGATATCGCCGGACTGGGTTGGCATTCGATATTCCTGATGAATCTGCCCATCGGCGTGCTCGCCCTCGTCCTCGGCCGCCGATATCTGCACCTCGGCAGGCCACCGGAACGCGATCGCCTCGACCTGGGCGGGGCAGCTTTGTGAACGGTGAGCCTGTTCGCCTGCTTGCCGTCCTCGCCGATATTCAGCAGAATGGTTGGCGGCCATGACCTTTCGGCGTAATCGCCGCGGCCTTCGCGCTCGGTGCGGTGTTCTTCGCCTATGAGCACAGCCTGGTTCGCGTGGCGGCAGTCCGCTGGTGCGCCTGGATCTGTTCGCCAATCGCGGTTTCGCCATAGGTGCGGCACTGGTGGCGAGTTTCTTCGGCCTGTTCACCGCATTCGTATTCACCGTATCAATCACACTGCAGGACGAACTGCACTGGTCCGCACTCCGCACCGGTGCAGCGATGACACCGTTCGCGCTGGGTGCGGGCGCTGGCGCACTCGCCTCGGTGCCTCTCGTAAAACGCTGGGGAGTAAGAGCACTCGCATTCGGCATCGCGATGTATGGGTGCTGTGTGGCGATCGGTGCGGCATATCTGCGGCTCACCGCAGGCGAGGTGAATCTCGCGCTGGCGCTCGGCCCGGTCTTCATCGCGGGATTCGGGGTCGGGTTATTCGGCGTGCAACTACAACCGCTGATGTTGGCGGGATCGGAGCAGCGCCAAATGGCCGAGGCATCGGGGCAGCTGCCCACCATCGAGCAGATCGGCAATGCGGTCGGGCTGGCGGTGCTCAGTGTGGTGTTCTTCCGTACCCATACCCTGGACGGCAGCGTGGTCATGTTGGCCGCCATTGCGGTCGTGTCGATTGCCATGGCGGTTCCGACCCTGGCGTTGCCAGCACCGTCGCAGGAATCCGCATAGTTTCAGGCTGAGCCGGAAGTGCCTAGGGGAGACGGTTCGCCGGGGTCGGGTCCGATGAGCAGCCGTTTGAGGATCTTCCCGGTCTCGCCGCGGGGGAGTGCGGTGAGGAAGGTGACATCGCGCGGTACGGAAAAACGGCTGAGCCGGTTGCGAATATAGGATCGGATCATATCCGAATCCAGCCCTGCGCCTTCGCGTTTCACCACGAAGGCGGCTAGGCGCTGCCCGAATTCGGTATCTGGGACGCCGACCACGGCGACCTCACTGACCTGCGGCAGATGTGCAAGTGCCTCCTCGACCGGACGCGGGAATACATTCTCACCGCCGGAGATGATCATCTCGTCATCGCGTCCCGCAATGAACATACGGCCCGCGACATCGAGATAGCCGAGGTCCCCGGTGTCGAGCATGCCGTCGGCTTCGGCAGGTGGTGCCGAATTCACATAGCCGTCGAACAGCATGTGGTTGCCGACGAAGATATGCCCGGTGACGCCGATCGGAACGGGACGTTGATCCGGACCCAGCACCGCGACCTTGGTGCCGAGCGGCGGCCGGCCCGCGGTGGTCGGTGCGGTGCGCAGATCGTCGGGGGTCGCGATGGTGGCCCAAGAGACCTCGGTGGAACCGTAGACGTTGTAGAGGATCTCGCCATATGTGTCCATGAACCGCAGGACCGTCGCCCCCGCCAGCGGCGCACCGCAGCTGATCACGGTGCGCAGACTGGACGTGTCATAGCGTGCACGCACCGAGGTGGGCAGGTCGAGGATGCGATTCACCATTGTCGGCACGACGATCATGCTCTCGACTCGGTGTTCGGCCACCAGGCGCAGGCAATCCTGCGCATCGAACCGTTCCGGCAGCACCACCGTTGCACGCAGCGCCGTACTGAGCTGCAGCCCGGCCAGCCCCCAGGTGTGGAACAACGGGGCGGGGATGAGCATCGCCGCATCCATCGTGAGCGGAATCCGCGACAGCAGCGCGGCGATGGTGCCGAAACCCTTCGGATGGGGGCGTCGCGCGCCTTTCGGGGTTCCGCTGGTTCCGGAGGTCAGCACGATCAGCCTGCCGGGCTGGGTTGGCATGCGAAATTCGAACTGCCCCATGGCGATCAGGTCGTCGATGGTGGATCGCCCAGGTATCGGCGGGCGGCCGTCGGTATTGATGCGGGGCAGATCGGCATGCAGGTAGCGGACCAGCTGCTCCAGATCGCCATCGACGAACAGTGCCGAAAGCCGGTGGCGCTGCACGATTTCTTCGATGCGTCGCCCGGACAACCCGGCATTCAGCAGCGCGACGTCGACCCCGAGTTTTCCGGCGGCGACTATGGTTTCGACCATGCCCGCATGGTTGCGCGACAGCAGCCCGACCGCGTCACCGGAGGCGAGACCGAGGGTGGCCATCGCCCCGGCCAGCGCGTTCGTGCGCTCATGCAGCTGAGCGAAGGTGCGGGTACCGAAGTCGTCGACGACAGCGATCCGATCCGGCGAATGCGCAGCGCCCGCCGCATACCCGCCCGCGAGATTGAATCCCCATTTCGCCAGGGAGCGAACCTGTTTGATGCTCGTCGCGGGATCGGTGGGCCGCGCGACACCAGTGCTCATGATCTGCTTGGCCACACCCACCTGCCGCCGCAGCGGCGAATTCTCGGCATTGACCACCACCGAGGTGTGCGCGCCGGATATGACATCGACCGCGTGCTGTAATCCGCTGTTGACCCACGCCATCACCGCGTCATTGGACTGCTCCGGCAACGATGGGTGCATCCGAGCCGGTGCGAACAGGGTGATGACAATCTTGGTGCGCTTCTCGTCGCCGCGCAGGCGCACCGAGGCGAAACTGCCGGTGCCCAGGCACTCCAATTCGAAGCTCTCGTACCAGCGACACACCCGGAACCGCACCTGATGGGTGCGTATTCCGGATTCCGGCGTGCCGACCCGCACTTCCAGAATGCCGTCGTCGGTACGGGACTCCACGCGTTCGCAACCGCCGATGCCGGCGAATAACCGTGGATAGGTCTGCGGCTCGAGCAGCAGATCCCAGAGCGCTTGCCGGGCGATGGTGAATTCCGCGCCCACATCGATGATGTCGGTAACCAACTCATGCACTTCTCGTCGGCCGGTTCGAACAGCTCGGGTCGGCGGTAACCCCTATAGACGCAAGTATGCGAGGCCCCACTCGTGTTGCCCACCATTTACTGCGAAGTTGGGGCCTGGCCCAACCGGTGACCGACGCCCATGTGAATGACCCCAATGGTCATCGAAATACGCCCGCGGGCGCATCCTGGCGATGATCATGATTCACGTTCCGAAGGCGAAGACCGCGCTGGCCAGAGTCAAGCAGTACCAGTAGGTGTAGAGGAGGTAGGTCGTGTGATCGGCACGGCGATCGCGCCACCGCAGCACGCGGTAGGCGATGACGAAGGACAGCAGCGCAGCGGCCGCCCCGATCAGTGCCGTGACGGTCGCAGCGTTGCGATAGACGAGGAAATGCATGGCAATCGGATAGATCACGAATGCGGCCGCGAAGAACCGGCGGCAGGCCACCTCGCCGAAAACCACGGCCGCGGTGCGTCTTCCGACAGCCAGATCACCATCGATATCGCGCAGATCTTGCAGGGATACCAGCACACTCAGTGGTATGGCGATCGCCGCGATCCAGGTCCAGGCCGCCGGAGTCAAGGGAGTCACGATCTGCCAGGCAGCCGCGAGTTGGGCGATCGTGCCCGCGACCATAGCGGCATTCTTGCCCCACAATGTGCGGGCGCCGCCGAGGTGATTGTGGAAGGCCCACGCCACAATCCAGAGCACCGTCCATGCCAGGACCTGCAGTGCCGCACCCAGCGCGAGGAAGGCGGCCGTGACCCACAGCAGCCGCCACCTGGCACCTTGCGGGGTGACGAGTCCGACGACGAGCGGCCGGTGCGGCTTATTGCGGCGATCCTCCTCGATTCCGGTCAGCTGGTTGGAAAGGTTGAAGGTGTAGATGTAAAGCCAGAAATAGACCAGACATTCGGCCAACACCAGTGGTAGTGACGCGATACCGGCCCGAGTGCTCATCCAAGCCGCGACGGCGAAGGTCGTCGCGGGCACTACGGTTGCCGTCAGGTCGCCTGCGCTGAACGACCAGCAGATGTTGAGCTCACGCAATAGACCGCTGGTCAGCACGCCGACCCTGCGGCACGCGGGCGCTTCGGCGGGTGCCGCCATATCGACCTACCCGGACTCCGACGCGGACGCATTGACTGCCACTGGATCTCGACGCCACACCCGCATACCGAGTTTCGTCGGTGCTGGCAGCTGCGCGAGTGACACCGATACCGGCCGAGTCGACAACGCGGCGACATGCCAGCGTGCCACGATCGTCGCCAGTGCCAAACTGGCCTCGACCAATCCGAATTGGTCACCGATGCAGCGTCGCGCACCAGCACCGAAGGATATGAACAGCGTTCGGTCCGGCTCCACGCCGATCCACCGATCGGGCATGAATTCGCCTGCCCGCTCATAGATTTCATCGCGCCGATGAATGACGTGCGGACTGACCGCGACGGTCGTGCCCGCCGGAAGGGGGACGCCGTCGAGGGTGGTGTCCGTCGAAACCACCCGGGTGAGCAACCATCCGGCCGGATACAGCCGCAGCGTTTCGGTCACTACCCGATTGACCACCGGCAGGTTCGCCAGGTCCTGGTAGTGGGCCGTTCTATCGCTGAGCACGGTGTCGACCTCCTGCTGCACCTGCCGTCGTAGCTCCGGATTTTGTCCGAGCAGATACAGCGCCCAGGTCAATGTGCTCGCGGTGGTTTCCGCACCCGCGAACAGAAAGGTGAACACCTGATCGATCAGTTCCTCGTCGCTCATCGCGACCTGCGCTCCGGTCGAGTCCGGATCGCGGGCGCGCATCAGTGAGGAAAGTAGATCGCCGTGGTCGCGATTGTCGGCTCGCCGCTGTTCGATGAGTGCGGCGGCCACCGCCCGCAGCCGGTTGCGCGCCTGGTAGTAGCGCCGGTTCGCTGGTGTGGGCAGCCGATTGAGGACCGGTGGCAGCACCATCCGCCGGAATATGCTCCCGGCAATGGTCGTGAAATCGTCGGCGACCTGCTGGACCGAGGTCTCCGGAAACGACGAGGAGAACATCGTCCGAACCGCCACCCGGACAGTGAGTTTCGACATTTCCGCGCCGAGCTGGATTCGCTGCCCGTCCTGCCAGGAACCGATCACGTCTTCGATCGAGTCGATCATGGCCTCGGAGTATCCGGGGAGACGCCCCGGTTGGAACGCGGGTTGGCTCAGGCGGCGCTGTCGACGGTGCCTGCTGTGCGGACAGGTCCCGATGCCGTCCCCCGCGACCTCGCGGGAGCGATCGTAGAGTGGTCCGCCGCGGTCGAATGTGCGGTCGTCGAGCAGTACCACCCTGGCCAACTCGGGATCGCAGACCACCACGACGGGCAGTGGACCCAATTGGACTCGGCTCAGGCGGCCGTGTGTGGGGAGTGAGGACAGAAATCCGATCGGGTCGGTGAGAAATCGGAAGCCGTGACCGAGAATCGGGACAGTGTTCGGAGCTAGCGGGATCGACTCGATCGAGTTCTTCATGCGGACCTGCTCGTCATCATCTCCGCGAGTAGTCGAAGGTCCTCGGTGGCATTGCTGGCGGATACTTCCGTCAGGCAGTCCATCGCGGCATCGAGCTGTCGCCGGGCTTCCCGCTGCGCCCACTCGCGTGCTCCGGTGAGTTCGATCAGGCAGGCGATCCGGTGCAGCGTTTCGGCATCTCGTCCGGCGGCTCGATACAACTCGCGCAGCGCCTCCGCGGTAGGGCCGGTTGAATCCAGGGCGCGCGCGATCGGTGGTGATTTCCTGCGGTTGGCGAGGTCGGGGTACAGCGGCTTACCGGTCATGCTCGCTTTTCCCCAGATGCCGAGCATATCGTCGATCAATTGGAAGGCGATGCCGAGATGGTGTCCGAATTCGGCCAGTGCTCTGGCTTGTGCGGGGTCGGCGCCACCGGCGATCGCGCCCATCTCGCAGGCACAGGACAACAGCGCCGCGGTCTTCGATTCGATCACCGCGAGGGATTCATCGACGGTCTCGCGCTGTTCGGACTCGATATCCGAGCACTGTTCATTGCATAGGGCGTCGAGGGCTTTCGACAGCAGTGTGATGCCGGGGCGGCCGACCATCTCGTTGATCGCCATGGCAAGGAGCGCATCTCCCGCGAGCTGGGCGCCGCGTTCGCCGAAGACCGACCAGGCCGAGCGGCGGTTGCGCCGCTGCTCGTCGCCGTCGGTCAGATCGTCCTGCAGCAAGGAAAAATCGTGCACGAGTTCGACCGCGACGGCCTCGGTGACCCCCTGTGGCGGCTCCGCGGCCGCCACGGCTTTGGCGGAGGCGAGTACCAGTGCCGGACGGATCGACTTGCCGACCTGTTTGCTCGGCCGCCCCGTGGCGTCCAACCAGCCGGCGTGGTAGCCGACGATCATTCGGATTGGTGGGGCAATGCGGTCCAGGGAGGAACGGTATGCGGGCTCGACCAGACGCCTGGCCTCATCGAGCACCGTGGCCGCGGTTCGCGACCCGGATTCGTACCTGGTAATGCCCACTACCCGTCCTTCGATGCCCGCCTCGCTCGTACTCGTCGCACGTAGCATTGAGATGGTATCAACATTTGGATGGTATGCGCATCTGTAAACGAACAGAACGGTTGGTGGAGAACCGATGGGTCGTCAGAGCAGAGCCGCATTGCAGCAACGCAATCGCGACCGGGTCCTAGCGGCTGCCAAAGCGGAATTCGCCGAACGCGGTTTTCGCGGGGCGACGGTGGATGACATCGCCGAGCGCGCGGAACTCACCCGCGGCGCGGTGTACTCCAACTTCGCTGGTAAGCGGGCGTTGTACCTGGCCGTGCTGGCCGCGGAAGCCGAGCGGGCGCCGGAACTGCTGGATGGTCGCCCCGCTCAGACGCCGGTAGCGGCCATCGGCCGATTCGCCCGGACCTGGGTCGACCGGCTCCCCGGTTCGGCAAACTATCCGGTGGGCGGCCTCTCGCAGCTGCGATCTCCAATGCTGGCCCACGACCTCATCCCCGAACTCGTCGTCGACGAATGTCTGCGCGGCTCGTTCGTGCAGCTGATCAAACTGGACGCTATCCTCCTCGGTCTGGCGCTGGCCGGCCTGGACGGCGGCGGTGGGACCGTACTGCCCGGCCGTTGGCTCGGCATCGCCGAATCGGTGATCACCCTGCTCTACGGTGCTACCCAATTATCTTTCGTGGCACCGGAATTCGTGGACCGAGCGAAAGTGATCGCCGCATGTGAGCAGATGGTGCAGCACCGGATCGACGACACCACGCGGGCTACGGCGGGCACCGTCACGGTGGCTGGCGTCGACGAACCGTGGACCCCACCAACGTGCCTCGACCTCGTCCATACGGTGGCAGCCGACCTTTCGGGCTCGAATGTCGTTGCTGTGCTGGGAATGAACAAGCTCGGCGCCATCGCGGATATCCTGCGTGACCAGCCCAGCGGAGGACGCACCACGATCGCGATGGCTACCGCCGACGGGCGGGAGGTGGCACAGCTGGCTCGCCTCGCGGTCAGCGATATCAGCCGGTCCCTGCGCGCGGCATTTCCGTGCCCCGCAGTTCCCGGCATGCAGGTGGTGCTCGACGAGTCCGGCAAACTCGCCCGCGCATGCGGGGTCGATATCGTCGACGACGACACCGAGAGTGCGGTCTTCATCGATGGCGAACGGGTGGTGGCGCGGGCGACGGGCGCCGGTGCCTGCCAGGCGCTGGCGAAAACGCTCGGCACCCTGGAAGACTCACGCTCGGTCCGCAGTCGATGAACTCGCGTACGCGGTAGCGGCGGCCTTGCCTGCGCCCCGTCCCTCGGCCCGCATCGTGATGCGGCCGTTCTCGATGGTGACCGCGAACTCGGAATTATCATCGACCCGGTCGAATCCACATGCGGCAGCGAGTGTTCCGGCATCATCGACGACGACCTGGAGCCGAGGTAGCGCCGAGGTCGGGAATGCGTGGCGCAATGACCGGCAGATATCGGCGATCGCCAGCCTTGCCAGCGGGCCGAGTTCCGCAGGACGATCGCTCACCAGTGCCAGCGTGATGTCGGTGTCCTCGGGCCAGATGGACAGCGCCGCTTCGATGGTGGCGATCCGGTGCATGCCGACGACGGCGATCAGGCCGTTGCCGTCGAGCCTGGCCGAGTCGGCGCGCACGCGGTCGGTGCAACTCGGCGGCTCCCAGGGCTCGTCGACCCGCGTGACCTGCGCGTCGGCGGGGGACGGTGGGCTGGGCGTCTTCACACCGCCGAGTAGCGCGACCTGTTCGCACAACGCGATGGCGCGCGCCGGATCGGTGAATTCGGGTGCGACGTAGGACAGCTGGGTCGTCCCGTACAGGATCGTCAGCACGGATTCGGCACTGGCCATAAAACTTTCCAGCGGTGCCGACGTCGGTTGGCTGATCGACCGCAGCGATACCGCGAGCAGGAGCGCGTCGAGCGCCAGCAGCTGCGCGAACGGTCGACGGATCTGTTCGCTCATCAGCACCTCGGGTACGAAATCGACGCTGAGCGCGGGGGAGGTGAACTGTTCGTCCTCGCCGTACTCGTACTGGCTCGACTGCGGCAGTTGCTCGAGCCAGGTACTCGCGAACGCGCCGAGCGCGGCGGCTGGCGTCTCCGCCTTCGCGCCGCCGACGGTCGCGGGAGCCTGTTCGGCTTCGTGTGCGAGCACCGCGAGGTACAGCGCCCGCTTGCCCGGAAAATTGGAATAGACCGCCCCGCGTGTCATATCCGCGCGCTCGGCGATGCCGTCGACCGTCGCGCCGCGGAATCCGCGCTGCGCGAACTCGGACTTGGCCGCGGCCAACACCTTTCTGCGGGTGGCGTCCTGCTGCTGTGCCCTCGTCAGACGAACCATCGGTCCCTTCGCTGTTCCCTTGCTTCCTGCGGCACCGCGCAGCGTACCGGTTCGATACTTGCGCACGGCGCTACGAATGGCCCAGATGTAGCTGGTGGCGCGGCGATCGTGCCCCGTTCGGCGTTGTCATGCACATTCGGATGCGTCTATCATCCAAATGGTAACAACATCTCGACTGCCGATGTCCTCGCGCGTCAGTTGCCGCCGTCTGACCGCGGAGGGGATGGTCAGACGGCACCGGGCGCAGATGCCCTGCCGAGTGGATAACCGGTTCACGTTGTGGGACGTTCACAACCGCGTTGTGCCAACCTTTTCGCACCGACCGGTCCCTAGTTGCCACAAAATCCAGTGTGGGCGAGCGGCGGCATGAAATGCGCGAGAGTCCGGAACTGCTACGGACAAACGCGCGGTAACCCAGGAGCAGGTCGGTTCCGGCGGACGTGTTGTGGCGGATACCAGGTGTTTCGGCGACAGCTGACGAGATTGCCCAAGTTCCGGTCGACCGGTTCCGCCGCAGCGTGATTCCGACCTACGTTCGGCGCGAGTAGTGCCGTTTGCCGATCGGAGGTGCCGGGTGGAGCGTCCCCGCGACCATGAAGCTGCTCGGCGACGCTTGCTGGCGGGCACCGGCCTGGCTGTGGCGGATCGAGCGGAAAGTTGTTGTCCGCGAAGCCGTTGCCGACAACGAAGAGGCGACGCCGACGACTGGTCGAGCGGAATCGGTTCCGACGTCGCTCAGCTCGCCAGATCGGTGACATGCCGCTTGCGGCCGAATTCGGCGGCCCGCGCCGCGGCGGCGATCGCGACCACCGGCGGAACCCAACGGGCCTCCCGCGGGGAAATCCCCCAGCAGGCCGAACCGGCCGACAGGCGGGTCGGCGGGAGCGGGATGCTCGCACCGTCGGTGTGAACGAGCGCGCCGAGGCCGCGCAGTGCGCCGATCGCCATGGCCGCCTTGGCCGCACCGACCACCAGATGAATCTCGCGGCGTTGCGGACCAGGGATTTCGATCACCGGACCGGACAGGTTGTTGGCCCGAAGATACCGGCGCACGGTGGCGGCCAGTGCGCCGGTGAGTTCGATGGCCGAGATCTGCTCGTCGGTGATCAGGCAGACACCATTGGTCGTTTCCGCGACCGTCCAGCCACGTCGGCGGCAGTCCTGCACCGTATCCGATGCGGCCTCGGTGACGGAACTCGGAAACGTCGTCGGCACTATCTTCTCCGTTCTCGGCTCGAATCTGCGACCATCAGCGTCACATCCGTACCTGGGCATCAAATCCGGCCGGGCTTAGAGTTTCCCAACAGATTTCTTACGGCCCTGATTGTGCGGCGTTCCCAATGCCGGTGACATCGCCCCGAGGTCGCGTACGCTGTCCTGCTTTGGTCGGATTTCCGTTCTCGCTGCACCACGTCGTTGCTGGGTGGCGATCGCCCGGGGTGCGCATCTCAGCTGAGCCGTCGGGCGACCTCGCCGAGACCGGCGGCGATGGCCTCTTGTTGTTCGGGGGTCAGCACATCGATGAGGACGCGACGCACCGTTTCGACATGGCCGGGGGCGATCTGTTCGAGGCGATCGCGTCCGGCCGCGGTGAGGTTGGCGATGACGCCGCGGACATCGGTGGGACAGGCTTCGCGGCGTACCAGACCGGCCTGCTCCATTTGGGTGACCTGGTAGTTCAGGCCGCTTTTCGAGGTATACAGAGCATCGGCCAATTCGGTCATGCGTAGTTGGCCCTCCGGTGCCGCGGCGAGGCGGACCAAAACTTCGTATTGGGTGTGCGAGAGTCCCTCCTGTTTGAGGTGCTGTTCGACCTGACGGCCGACGAGCGCACCCGCCGCCAGGAAACCCTGCCAGGTGCGCATCTCCCGCTCGTTCAGCCATTTCGCGTCAGCCACGGCGGCCATCCTACCGATGTTGTTCAAATTTGAACAACACGCTATAGTCTCCACTGGATTCAAATTTGAACTAGTTGGACGGAGAGCAGCCATGGCCGGACAGATGCCGGTGCTCTACCTCTCACACGGAGCCCCGCCACTGGCCGATCACCCACGGTGGCCCGGTGAGCTCGCCGCGTGGTCGCGTGAATTGCCGCGTCCAACGGCGGTTTTGATGATTTCCGCGCACTGGGAGGCCGCGCCGATCGCACTCGGCGCCACCACGACGGTGCCGCTGATTTATGACTTCGGCGGTTTTCCGCAGCGCTACTACCAGGTGCGATACGCCGCACCGGGAGCGCCGGAACTTGCCGACAAGGTGCGCAAATTGCTCGGCGGCGGCGGCGTCGTCGATGTGCCCGATCGTGGGCTGGACCATGGGGCTTACGTGCCGCTGAAGGAGATGTACCCCGAGGCCGATGTCCCGGTTTTGCAGCTGTCGATGCCGACGCTGGATCCGCAGCGGCTGATGCAGGTGGGCCGTCGGCTCGCGCCGCTGCGCGCCGAGGGCGTGCTGATCGTGGGCAGCGGCTTCTTCACTCACAACCTGCGCGCCATCACCACCGGCGACGAGCACGTCTACAACTTCACCGCCGAATTCGACGACTGGGGCCGCGAAACCCTCGCCGCCCACGATCTCGACGCCCTGCTCGACTTCGAGAACAAAGCCCCGGCCGCACATCTCGCGCATCCGCGCACCGACCATTTCGCACCGTTGTTCGTGGCCCTCGGTGCGGGCGCGGACGATTTCACCAACCAACGCACCGTCATCGACGGCTTCTGGCTGGGCATGGCCCGGCGCTCCATCCAGCTCGGCTGAATCCACCGCACCACGAAAGGCATCTCATGACCGCGACCATCGCCGCCCCTGCCGCGCACACCGAAACTGCCACGCCCACACACACTTACGATCTCGGCCTACTGGTTCTGCGGGTGGCCGTCGGACTCACCATGGCCGCGCACGGCGCTCAGAAACTGTTCGGCTGGTTCAATGGCGGCGGTCTCGACGGCACCGGCGCATTCTTCACGATGAGCGGCTACCCGTCGGGCAAGGCGATGGCCGTAGTCGCTGGCCTCAGCGAAACCCTCGGCGGGCTCGCCCTCGCCATCGGCCTGCTCACCCCGCTCGCCGCCGCGGCACTGGTCGGGACCCTGCTCAACGCGATCGCCGTCAAATGGGGCGGCGGCTTCTTCGCCCCGAAGGGGATCGAATACGAACTGATCCTCACCCTCGCCGCCGCATCGCTCGCCCTCACCGGTCCGGGCCGCTACGCCGTCGACCGCGTGATCCCGACGCTGCGCAACCACCGCCTCGTCTTCGGCCTCGCCGCGATCGTGCTGGCCCTGGTCGTCGCATGCGCGGTCCTGATCGTCCGCAACTGACCCGATCAATCGCCCGCTCGAAGCACGGTGACGTATCTGCGGATCGGCACCTGGCAGGTGCCACAGTCGCGTGAAAGTTATTGCGCGACTACGACATCGAGCTGTGCATCGGTGTCGGATCAAATGTCCGCGTTCAGCTGGCGGCGGACTTGGGGGTGCGGATTTCGACGATCGGCAGGACCAAGGCGGCCGGGGCGTCGGCGGGAACGGCAGGGTTACCGGGGGCGATCGGTTGGATCTGTTGATAGGCAACCCCCTGCGCGGGGCGCAGGTCCTGTTCGCCCTTGTTCGGCCAATAGGCGGCGCAGCGTTCGGCTTGGGCGGTGATGGCGAGCGACGGATTGACGCCGAGGTTCGCGGAGACGGCGGCGCCGTCCACGACGCTGAGGGTCGGGTAGCCGAAAACTCGGTGGTAGGCATCGATTACGCCGGTGTCGCGGTCCGCGCCGATGGGGGCGCCGCCGAGGAAGTGCGCGGTGAGCGGGATATTGAAGACTTCGCCCCAGCTGCCGCCCGCGACACCGCCGATTTCCTCGGCGACCTTGCGCGTCACCTCGTTGCCCGCCGGAATCCAGGTCGGATTGGGTTGGCCGTGGCCCTGCTTGCTGGTGAGCTTGCGGCCGAACAGGCCGCGCTTGGTGTAGGTGGTGATCGAATTGTCGAGGTGCTGCATCACCAGCGAGATGATGGTGCGCTCACTCCAGTTCTTCACGCTCAGGAAACTGATGAGGGTGAACGGGTTTCGCACCACCTGGCCGAGGAAGCGCAGCCAGCGCGGCACCCGCCCGCCGCCGTCGACCATCAGGGTCTGCAGCAGCCCCATCGCATTCGAGCCCTTGCCGTAGCGGACCGGCTCGATATGGGTGTCGTGGGTCGGGTGGATCGATGACGTGATCGCGACGCCGCGGGTGAAGTCGACGTCCGGGTTCACCTTGCGGGTCGCGGCGCCCACAATGGACTCGGAGTTGGTGCGCGTGAGTTGACCGAGCCGGTCGGACAATTCGGGGAGAATGCCCCGATCCCGCATGGCGTGCAACAACTTCTGGGTACCGAGTGTGCCCGCGGCGAGCACGACCTGACCTGCGGTGTAGGTCTGCGGCCGCTTGCGCAACCACGTGCCGGTACGCTCGGTCGAGACATCCCAGGTGCCGTCGGGCAGCGGCCGGATCGCGGTCACCGTCGTCATCGGAATCACCTGTGCGCCAGCTTTTTCCGCGAGGTACAGGTAATTCTTCACCAGAGTGTTCTTCGCGCCGTGACGGCAGCCGGTCATGCATTCACCGCATTCGAGGCAGCCGGTGCGGTCCGGGCCGACACCGCCGAAGTACGGATCCGCCACGGTCTTTCCCGGCTCGCCGAAGAAGACGCCGACCGGGGTCTGCACGAAGGTCTCGCCGACACCCAAATCGTCGGCGACCTTCTTGAACACCTCGTCCGCCGGTGTCATATGCGGGTTCTGCACCACGCCGAGCATTTTCTTCGCGCGCTCGTAGTACGGGGTCAGCTCGGCGCGCCAGTCGGTGATATCGCGCCACTGCTGATCGTGGAAGAACGGCTCCGGCGGCACGTAGAGCGTATTGGCGTAGTTGAGCGAACCACCGCCGACCCCCGCGCCGCCGAGGATGAGCACATTGCGCAGCGGGTGGATGCGCTGAATGCCGTAGCAGCCGAGCTTGGGCGCCCACAGGAATTTACGCAGATCCCAGCTGGTTTCGGGCAGTTCGTCATCGGCGTAGCGTCGACCGGCCTCGAGCACACCGACCCGGTAGCCCTTCTCGATCAGCCGGAGCGCGGTGGCGCTGCCGCCGAATCCCGAACCGACCACGAGTACGTCGAAATCCGTTTCTCGCTGGTCCATGTGGTGCTCCTCGATCCGTGTCGCCAGTGACACCGGTAACACTACTACCGAGTAGCAAATGCTCAGAGCTGGGTCTGCCACCAGGCGACGGTGGCCGCGATGGCCTCGTCGATCGGCGTCGGACGTAGGCCGAGGCGGGCCTCGCTGGCGGACGAATCCAGTACGAACGGCCGCGTGACCTGGTAATTCATCTCGGCCAGCTCGCGCATCGTTTCGTTGGTGAGGCCCAGCATGCGCAGCAGCGCGGCCGGTGCCGCGAAGACCTTCGGGGCCGAGACTCCTGCGGCGGTGGCGATCGCATCGAAGAGTTGCTGCTGGGTGATCGGCGGCGCGGTCGGAGCGTGCAGGAAGGAATTCCATACCGACTCGTCGGCGGCGGCGCGGATCATGGCGGCGGCGAGGTCGGGCATATAGGTGTAGGAGTGCGGGAGGTCGAGTTTGCCGAGTGCCTGCACCCGCTTGCCGGTGAGGATCGGGACGAAGACCTGCTCCCCGGCCAGCGACGCCCGCACATACGGGCCGAGGAAGTCCGCGGCGGCGACGCTCACCGTCGCGGCGGCGTGTGCCTCGCGAGCGCGCACCAGCTGGGTCCGGACGCTGGGTTTACCGAAATCGGCATTGCGGGGCAGGCTTTCGGTGATCGGACCGTCGACCTTGCCGTAGGAATAGACGTTCTCCGCGAAAACCACTACTGTGCCGGCCTTTTCGGCTTCATCGAGCACGGCGCGCTCGGCTGGTGGCAGCTCTGCGCGCCAGACCTTCGCCGTGTATTCCGAACCGCCCAGGCAGTGGTAGACGGCGGTCGCATCTTCGAACTCGCCCGAAAGCTGTTCGGGCAGTGTCGCATTGACCTTGCGCCGCTCGATGAGTGGATGATCGGGGCCGCTCCCGGAACGCGTCAGCACCCGGACCTGTTTGCCTGCCGCGGCCAATTGCTCGGCGATGGTGGTTCCGGTGGGCCCGGCCCCGGTGACGATATGCAGTTCCGACATGGTGAGTCCTTGTCTACTTTGGCGAGCAGTGCTCTCTGTTGCGAATAAGCATGCAACCGATCCGAACCAAAGTCAAGAGCAGTGCTCGCATTAGTTGACATTGCTCTCTACAGCGCGCATCGTGATAGGTATGGCAACGACACCGCGTGCCCGGGCCAGGGCCCAGACCATGAACGATATCGTCCGGATCGGACGCGAACACCTGGCCACCGGTGGCGCGGCCGCTCTTTCGCTGCGCGCGGTCGCCCGCGATCTCGGTGTGGTGTCGTCTGCGGTATACCGCTACGTGCGCAGCCGCGATGAACTGCTGACCTTGCTGGTGATCGACGGATATAACGCACTCGGCGACGCGGTCGATGCGGCACTGGCCGATGCCCCCGACGATCCGATCGAGGGCTTGCGCATCGTCGGCCGTACCGTCCGCGGTTGGGCGCTGGCCGAGCCCGCCCGCTACGGACTCCTGTTCGGCACACCAGTGCCGGGCTACGACGCCCCCGCCGAGCAGACCACCGTCCCCGGCACGCGGGTCATCGCGACCATGCAAACCCTCTTCGCCCGCGCCTACCGCGCCGACCTGCTCACCCCACCGGCCGAGCAGCGTCCGTTATCGGCCGCACTCACAGCTAATTTTGCCGATATCAAGGCCGCGTTCGATCACGACCTGCCCGACTGGCTCGTCGCACGCGGCATCACCATGTGGGTCGGCCTGTTCGGCGCCGTAACCTTCGACGTCTTCGACCAGTACGGCACCGACACCTTCACCGACCGGGCCGAGCTGTTCGAAGTTCAACTCGACGGTCTCCTCGAACAACTCGGCTACCGCGGTTAGCACCGCTGGCGAGAGTGCGCCATGCGGCAATATCGGCTACCGCCGCTGACCGAGCCACATACTTGGGGGTGCGGTCAGGTGATCAGGCGGGGCGGCGGTGCGCCGTGCGGTAAGCGTGGGCCGATGGCGACCAGACTGCCCGCCGTGCGTCCCTTGCCCCAGCCGATCTTCTCGCGGTAGCGGCCGATCTGATCCTGAGCGATCGGGCTGCCGGGCGGTAGCGGGGTTGATTCGGGGTCGACGTAAAGGGCGTCGGTGGGGCAGTAGGCCTCGCACATGAAGCAGGTCTGGCAGTCGGATTGCCGTGCGATGACCGGGATTCCGGATTCAGTGCGGTCGAATACGTTGGTCGGGCAGGCATCCACACACTTATCGCAGCCGATGCAAGCGTGGGCTAGTACGACTTCGATCATGACGCGACCTCGGCGGTCTCGGTCCACACGGCGTCGAGGCCGCCGGACAGGATGTGGTGTCGCTGTGCCGGATCCTGTTCCGGATGGTCGGCGCGCTTGCTCATACCGCGAGTCTCGGTGCGCGCCAGGCTCGATTCGTACATGAGCCGACCGACCGCGGTGATGGCGGCGGCCTGCCTGGCCCGGATGCGATCGTCACCGGTGCGCCCACCGAGCTCATTACTGGCGCGCTCCCAGAGGGTGTCGAGCGCGTCGAGCGCGGGTCGCAGTCGTTCGCCATGGCGCAGGTAGTTCTTCTGGAACGGAATCAGCTCGGCCTGCGCTGCCTCGACAACCTCGGCGGCATCGAGTGTAGGGGAATCGCTGGGCCGCAGGCCGGTTCGTCCCGCGCCGCGCACAACGGGTGTCAGGTCGAGACGAGCCGAGCGCGAACCGTGCCGCACCCGCACCGGCCCAACTACCCGACGACATCGCCCATGCCGAATTGTGGCTGCCGCCACCGGTGAAGCCACCGCAGATGCGAGAAATGCGCAACCGCCACTGGCCAGCACCACCGCGCCTGCCGCGATGCGGTAGTCGCGATCGAGTTGACGCTGGTATCCGGCCGCGCCGCGAACCGTGCCCGCATCGTCGACGAGCAGTTCGAGAGCCGGTGAATGGTCGAGGATGCGGACGCCGACGCGCTTGACCCACGCGCGCATCCGGCGCATGTACTCCGGCCCCTGCACCCCGGTGCGCAACTGTTCGCCGGTCGCCGGATCGGTCGGGAAGGGGTACTTGCCTTCGACGGCAAGTCGATTCATGTTGGTGTAGGTCTGATCGAGGACCCGATCCATCCAATAGTGATCAGCGAGATGTCCGCCGAGCGCCTCTCGGCTGGCCTTCGCATTGACACGGGCGGTCTCCTCCGGGGCGACGTACCAGACGCCGGTGCCGGAAGGTGCTGTCGCGCCGCTGGTTCCGCAATAGCCCTTATCCACCAGGGTCACCTCGGCACCCGCCTCTCTGGCGTGGATGGCCGCCCATGCGGCGGCCGGACCGCCGCCGATGACCAGTACATCGGTACTGGTCTGCCAGAGTTCACTCATGCGTCTGCTCCTGATACGTCGGGATTGCCAGGGCGGCAATCATCGGCGGAATGCGGGGTCAGCGCGGGAATTCAATTCTGTGAGCGTCGTCGGGATCGCAAAACCCTTCGAATCAGCGCGATTTGACGTTGCCGACATTCCCGCGCGAGGAATCGGCGCAGCGGGCGCAGAACCATTGCCGCGCCCGGATCATCCGGCGATAGTTCTGGCCACATCCCGATCGGTCGGAATATCAGGAGGAACCATGACTGACGCCGAGCAACCCCGTTCGGGTGCCCAAGCGGTCGACCGTGCGATTCACGTACTGAACTGCTTCGAGGGCGACGATCCCGAACTGTCGGTAAGTGAATTGGCGCACCGAGCCGGACTTCCGGTCAGCACGACATATCGGCTGGCCCAGGCCTTGGTGCGGGGCCGGTTGCTGGAGCAGGATCCGGCGACCGATCGCTATCGAATCGGACACGGGCTCGCCTCGCTGGCCAGGCCCGCGTTATCGCGGCTGGGCATCGACGCGGCCGCACCGCACCTCTACGCACTGGCCGCTGGCATCAAGATCACCGTCAGCCTGAGCGTCGCCGACGACCGGGACGCGGTCAGTGTCTTCCAGGCGCGTCCGCCGGTGTACTTCTGCCCCAACCAGTTGCCGCAAGCCCGTCAGTCGCTGCGCTCCAGCGCCGTCGGCCAGGCTCTGCTCGCCTTCGCGCCCGTTTTCGAGGGCGTCGAGCGACGACCGACGCCGCTGGTAGATCTGGATCGCGTGCGGCGCACCGGTTTCGCCGTGGAGATCATCGAGCGCGAGGATCCGGTTCGCTCGGTCGCGGTGCCTGTGCTCGGACCGGATAGGCAGGTGTGGGGCGCGCTCGGTGTGCAGGCCCGCTCGGCGCGACTGAACGAGGAGCTGGTGCGCGGCATCGTGCCTGCTATGCGCCAGATCGCGGGCCGAATCGGGCCACTGTTCCAGTCCACCGCCGCCATTGCCGATGCGCCGGCGGAGTTGTACTCACGGTGATTTTCACAATGTGAAATCGGCATTGTCGTACACGCCGGTTGACCCCACGATGGACACAAAGCCGCGGGGTCGCCGCTTCTATCCCCATCCCACGAAGGTCGTTGACATGATCGAATCCATTGCGCTGATCCGCCGTCGCACGGTGGATTTCATGCGCATGTCCCATGGAGTCTGTCGCGCCTGAATCCGCGGTCGCCGAAATAGGCCACTGCATTGGTCGAATCAGGTAATCCTCCGCGCTTACCTGCCGCTGTGGCGAGCCTTATTGCGCTGCGGCAGTCGCGCATTCCGTGAAAGAACTTCCATGACGCTGTCCCAGAAAACCCGGCCGCGGTTCTTCCGTGCGGTGGCCGCCGCGCTCACCATTCCCACCGCGGTCGCGGTGCTCGCCGGTTGCGGCAAATCCGAGCCGGGCACCAATGCCGACGGCAAAGCCGTACTGCGCTACCAGGGCTCGATCCCGAATATGTATGCGGGCATCATCGCCATCTCGCTGCTCGGGCTCGGTTTCAACGGCGTACTCGTCGCTCTGGAACGCCGCCTGTCCCGCTGGCGCGCCGAGCCCTCTCGTTAAGGATTCCGATGTCGTTACCCCGCAAGCAATTCCATCTCAATGCCTTCCTGATGGGCGTCGGACATCACGAGGCGGCCTGGCGCCATCCCCGGACCGAGGAGCGCCGGGTACTGGATGTGCGGCACTTCCAGGAACTCGGACGCATCGCCGAACGCGGCAAACTCGATTCGGTCTTCTTCGCCGACGGGTTGGCCGTCGGACCGCGGATCAAGCGCAATACCCTGGCCGTGTTCGAGCCGGTCACCTTGCTTGCCGCTATCGCCGCGGCGACCGAGCGGGTCGGGCTCATCGCGACTGCGTCGACCACCTACAACGAACCATTCAACCTGGCCCGCAAATTCGCCTCACTCGATCACATCAGCAGCGGTCGGGCTGGCTGGAATATCGTCACCTCGGGTAACGAGGACGAGGCCTTCAACTTCGGCTTCGACGCGATTCCGGAACACGCCAGGCGCTACGAACGGGCACAGGAGTTCGTGGATGTCACCGTTCGGCTCTGGGACAGCTGGGAGTCCTCGGCGATCGTGCTCGATCCGGACGAGGGCATTTTCGCCGATCCGGACAAGGTGCACACCATCGACTACGCCAGCGATCGGTTCCCGGTGCGCGGCCCGCTGAATTCGCCGCGCAGCCCCCAGGGTCGGCCGCTGCTGGTGCAGGCGGGATCGTCGGAGAGCGGTAAGGATTTTGGCGCGCGCTACGCCGAGGCCGTCTTCACCGCACAGCGCTCGCTTGCGGAGGGACAGGCGTTCTATCGGGATCTGAAGGCGCGGTTGCCCAAGTACGGTCGCTCGGCCGATGAGCTGAAGGTGCTGCCCGGCCTGGTGCCGTTCATCGCCGACACCCGCGAGGAAGCACTGGCTCTCGAGCAGGAATTCACCGACCTCATCTCCCCGGATTACGCACTGCGACAACTGTCCGCGCTGCTCGGCGTCGATCTCACCGAACACGCACTCGACGCACCGCTGCCGCCGCTGCCTGCGGAGAGCGAAATCGAGGGAGGCAAGAGTAGATTCACGCTGGTCAAGGAGCTCGCCGAGCGCGAGAACCTGACGGTACGCCAGCTCATCGGGAAGTTGGGCGGCGGACGCGGACACCGCACCGTCGCGGGCACACCCACCGATATCGCCGACGAACTGCAGTCCTGGTTCGACAACGGTGCCGCGGACGGCTTCAACATCATGCCGCCGTATCTGCCGGGCGGACTCGAGGACTTCGTGGACCGGGTGGTCCCGATCCTGCAGCAGCGCGGCCTGTTCCGCACCCACTACACCGCGACGACCCTGCGCGGGCACTACGGGTTGGCGCCGGTGGAAAGCCAATTCGCGCAGGTCCGAACCGAACTCGGCGCATGAGTCCCGGCCTGACCAGGCGGCGCGCCGTCGACTTCATGCGAATGGGCAGCAGTGGTTGTCGTTCGTGCTGCGCCGACCATCCCCAACCATCGCCGAAGAAAGTACGACCATGACCACTGTCAGCGAGCCCACGACCACCACCGTCCAGATCACGCCCGTCGCCGGACATATCGGCGCCGAGATCGCCGGTGTCGACCTGCGGGCAGAGCTCACCGATCAGGAGGTTGCCGATATCACCGCGGCCCTCTACGAATACAAGGTGCTGTTCTTCCGCGACCAGCACATCGGCCACACCGAACATATCGCCTTCTCTCGGCGGTTCGGCGCCGTTACGCCCTCGCACCCCTACGACGATGACGCGCCCACCGAATTCCCCGAAATCCTGGCCGTCGACAGCCGTCTCTACGAAAAGCGTTTCGGGGTCAAGAAGTTCACCTACACCAACGACTGGCACACCGATGTCTCCGCGCTGATCAACCCGCCAGCCGCCTCACTGCTGCGCGCCGAGATCGCACCGGAGCGCGGCGGGGACACCAGCTGGACCAATCTCGCGGCGGCCTACACGAACCTGCCCGATTCGCTGCGCAAGTTCGTCGAGGGCCTGCGGGCCGTGCACCGGTTCGGCGGCAGCCGTCCGGCATGGAACGAGGAAAGCGACTACGCCAAGAAGGTCGCCAATGCGCCGCTGGTTACCGAGCATCCAGTCGTGCGCGTGCACCCGGTGACGGGCGAGAAGGTGCTCTTCGTCAATCCCGGCTTCACCACCCACATCGTCGGTCTGAGTCCTGCCCAGAGCGATGCCGTCCTCCAGCTGCTGTTCGATGAACTGTCGAACCCGGCCTACACCGTCCGATTCCGTTGGGAGAAGGGCAGCCTGGCGTTCTGGGACAACCGCGCCACCGCGCACCTGGCCCCGGGCGACCTCAACCATCTCGACGTCACCCGTGTGTTGTACCGCACCACCCTCGAGGGTGATATCCCGGTCGGCGTCGACGGCGAGCAGTCTCGCTCGATCTCCGGGCAACAGTTCATCGGCTCCTGAGAAAGGTGGGGTCGGCACCCCGGGTGCCGACCCCGAGTCTCGTTAGTGGG
Source organism: Nocardia sp. CA-084685 (assembly GCF_050955785.1). Classification (NCBI taxonomy): domain Bacteria; kingdom Bacillati; phylum Actinomycetota; class Actinomycetes; order Mycobacteriales; family Nocardiaceae; genus Nocardia; species Nocardia sp. CA-084685. Next base: position 4,715,466 of record NZ_CP192094.1, on the reverse strand, counting down.
GGACGGTGACCGGATCGGCGCAGCTGGCAGCGGCGTCGACGAAGGAGCAGGGTTTGGGGGCTCTGGTCGGGCGGTAGTCGGGGGTGACGCCGCCCCGGTGGGTGATGGCCGTGTAGGCCGGTACGGCGTCGGTTGGCTGGCGGGTCAATGTGGGGTCGGTGCGGACATCTACTGTGTAGAGACCGAAACGTGGTGTGTAAGAACCCCATTCGTAGTTGTCGGTGAGGCTCCAGTAGTTGTAGCCGATGAGATTCATGCCGTCGGCCTTGGCGCGCTGCAGCCAGTAGACGGTGTCACGGAGGTCGTCGGCGCGGGTGTAGCCATCGGCTCGGGGTATTCCGTTCTCGGTCGGCATGCCGTTCTCGACGATGTAGAGCGGGCGGCCCGGGAACTTGCGTGAATAGTGTTGCAGGGCATAGTAAATGCCCTCCGGCTCCAAGGGGTTGTTCCAGAGCTGGTTGAAGCTCAGCTTCGTAACGCTGTCGGGTGAGGCCCCGTAGTAGTAATCGATGCCGATGTAGTCGAGTTTCGCGGCGATCGTATTGATGAACGAGCCGTTGACCGCATCTTCACCGGCCGGAATGTAGGCGACATTGCTGGTGACCATCGCGCCGGGCTGCACGGAGTGGATGTAGTCGTAGATGGCATTGTGCGCCTGGGCGATTCGGTACTGCATCACCGGCATGGCGGCAGGGGAGAGGCCGCCGTGCGAGATCTCGTTCATCATGTAGGCCGCGGGCTCGTTGAAGGTGACCCACAGCGGGTCGGCCGGGGCGTATCGGTCGACGACGGTGCGTGCGTTGGCGAGCCAGTCCTCGACGATATTCGGATCGGACCAGCCGCCGCGATCGACTTCCCAGCCCGGATACACCCAGTGATCGATGGTGAGCATCGGGCGCATCCCGGCCGCCGTAGTCGCGGCGATCACATTGTCGTAGAAGCGAAGTGCGGCCTCATCCCATTCACCCGGCCGCGGCTGCACACGCGCCCACTCGATCCCGATCCGATAGACCTTGACGCCCAGCTGCGCGGCTAGATCGATATCCGACCGGTAGCGATGGTAGAAGTCCACGGACTCCAGATACGGGTCGTCCGTCTTGCCCGCGGCCACGTATCGAGACCAATTGCTATCCGGCGCATAGCCTTCGGACTGAAACCCCGACGCGGCCACTCCCCAGAGAAAGTCCGAACCGAGCGGCTGCACCTGTGCGGGCGGTGCGGGCTGTGCCATCGCGGGCATCGGACCGCCTGCTATGACCGCGGCGGTGCTGGTCACCAGTGTTATCAAGATTCGGCGGCTGGTCAGGGATCGCATCGAACTCCTGCTTCCTCGAAGGTGACGGGCGCGCATGGACCTCGGGCGCATGCCGGGTCGGGCGAGACCACGCGACGAGAGTAACTGGTCGGTCGTCTTCTATCGGAGAGGATGCGGTTATCGACCGGGGTCCGGCGCATCCGGGACGGGAGAGCCTGCGTCGGGGGAGTGGGGTGTTGTGCAGGGCGGGGGAGTGCGGAAACTAGCTGGGGCACAGGGGTATCGCTTGATTCACTCATGTCGAGATCCGCACTGACACGACGGGAGCGGGACGAAGTGACGGAGATCAAGCTTTCACGGCTGAGTTACATCTAGATATGGAGATATTCGCATCTATTTATATAAGCTCCCTAACACTACAAACCCTGGGATCACCTACCAAAGAAACGACAAGTCCATCCGCCCAGCATGGACGCCCGAAGCGCTTATCCGACTCCGGTGCGTTAGTTGGCTGCGGGTGGGTCGTTCAGATTCCGCGGTCGAGCATGTCCAGTAGTTGGGTGGTGAGGTCGTCGAGTTGGGCTGGTTCGAGGAAGCGCAGCGGACCGTCGGCGGCGAGGTAGGCCAGTCCGTGCACGGTGGGCCAGGCGAGAAACTCTGCGCCAGACCGTCTTTCGGGCTGGAGTAATCCGGCTTCGACCAAGCCGTTGAGAGCTTCGGTGAGAAGTTCGATCGCCGATCGACCGGTGGGGCCCGCAGCAGCGGGTTCGGCGACTGCGGACACATCGTGCTGGGTCGCGAATGCCGTGCGGAACAGTCCGGGTTCCTCGCGGGCGAAGCGGATGTAGCCCGCGCCGACGGCGCGGAAACGCGCTCTGGCGGCGACGGCGGAATCTTCGGTGTTCGGAATCGCGTCCTGCTCGGCAGTGATGGTCGAGGCCAGCCGCGCCAGGGCGTACCGAGCGACGGCCTGCACCAATGCTTCTCGGTCCTTGAAGTGCGTATAGGCCGCGTTCGGTGCGACACCCGCACGGCGTGATGCCTCGCGCAGGACAATCGCCTGGGGCCCGCCGCCTTCGCGCGCCATCGCCACTCCCGCCTCGAGCAGAGCTTCTCGCAATGCGCCGTGGCGGTAAGTGCTTCGATGCGCCGGTTTCGCCGTAGTGTCACTCATTTCAGTTCCCTACCCGTGGTCGACGACTGTTCTGGACGTTGTTCAGATCATAACTGGACATCGTCCAGAAGTCGTGTATCTTCTCTTCTGTACAGCGTTCAGATTTGAAATCGCAACCAGCACAGGAGATCCACATGCGCACTTTGATCAGCTCCGCCTTCGTTTCCCTCGACGGCGTCGTGGAGGCTCCCGGTGGCGAACCCGGCTACCGCAACTCCGGATGGACGTTCAAGAACATCGACTTCGTCCCCGACGCCTTCGAGATCAAGGGCCGAGAGCAGAAGGAGTCGACCGCGATCCTGATGGGACGGGTCAGCTACGAGGCGTTCAGCCCTGTGTGGCCGGACATGGCGGATTTCGCGGACTACAAGGAGATGCCCAAGTACGTCGTTTCGACCACTCTCACCGAGGACGACCTGGTCACCAACTGGGGTGAAACCTCGATCCTGCGCTCGGTCGACGAGGTCGCCGCCCTCAAACAGACCGAGGGCGGACCGATCATCGTCCACGGCAGCGCGGCCCTGAACCAGGCCCTGTCCGATGCCGGCCTGATCGACCGCTACCACCTGCTCGTCTTCCCGCTGCTGCTCGGCGCCGGCAAGCGACTGTTCTCCGCCACCGACAAGGACACCCAGAAACTGCAGCTGGTCGAATCCCAGGCCTACGCGAACGGCTTGCAGCTCAATGTCTTCGACGTCATCCACTGATCATCGGGCCGAACTTTGAAACCCGGACCCGTCTGAGCGCTCGCGGGGAGGGCGCACCCGCTGCCCTCTCCGCACGACCACCCGACCTCGAAGGAAGAATCACGGTGAAGATCACCGCACTGCTCACCACGGCGACCACCCTGGCCGCGACCGCGATCCTCACCGGATGCGCCACCGGCACCGACACATCCCCCTCCAGACCGGCCACCGGCGCGTATGCCGACGTCAACGGCCTGCACATGTATTACGAAACCCGCGGAACACCCTCCAGCACACCACCATTGGTGCTGTTGCACGGAGCACTGTCCGGGATCGGTACCGACTTCGGCCAACTCATCCCCGAACTGGCCAAGACCCGTCAGGTCATTGCCATCGAGCAGCAGGCTCATGGGCACACCGCCGATATCGATCGCCCGCTGCGCGAGGAGAAGATGGCCGAGGACACTGTCGCGCTGCTGCGTTCGATCGGTGTGCAGCGCGCCGACGTGTTCGGCTACAGCATGGGTGCGGGCATTGCCCTGCAGATCACCCTCACCCACCCCGAGCAGGTCCGCAAGCAGATCCTGGCTGCTGGCAGTCTCGACGAGCACGGGCTCCGGCCCGGCCTGCTCGACGGCATCGCCGAGCTGAAACCGGAAATGCTGCACGGCACCACTTTCCACACCGACTACCTGAAGAATGCGCCGCGCCCCCAGGACTTCGAGCGACTGGTGGCCCGCATCCGCGAACACGACACCAACGCGATGCCCCGTTTCCCGGTCGCCGTCGTGCGCGCCGCCACCGCACCCACGCTGACCGTCATCGGCGACTCCGACGTCGTTCGCCTCGACCACGCCGTCGAGATGTTCCGCACGTTCGGCGGCGATATCCAGGGCGACACTCCTGCTGGGCTACCCCAAGCGCAATTGGCCATCCTGCCCGGCACCTCCCACATCAGCCTCGTCCACCGCCCGGAACTTCTCCTGCCGATCATCTCGGCCTTCCTTGGCGACACCACCGACCAGCCGACCGCCTGAAACATCATCTCAACGGGAATACTGGCACCCGGTCGAGCAGGGCGCGGAGATAATCGTGCGCACGGCGCCGATGGACCAACCTGAAGTTATGTCGATGCCGAAGGTGTTTTGCCCTGGAAATCGACCACGGCCGTGGCGACGATGTAGCCCTTGGGATCGCGCCACGTCCGCCCTGGATGGTGGGTGAACCAGTCCTCGACGTCCTCGCGCAGATCGTTCAGAATCGCTTGCCGTCGCGGGTGGTTCGGCGTGACGCCGTAGAACGTGAACAGCGCCTCGGCGAAGCGCACCAGCGGATCCGGGGTGTCGAACACGAGCGCGTTATCCGATCGCTGGATCCGCACCTCGCCGAAAACCTCGGACATCATCTCCGGCAAGGTATCGGAGTTTACGGTCATCGCATCGCCCACGCCGAGGCCGTAGGTCGCGGCATGCGCGGCCACGAGTTCGGTGGTGTACGGGTAGGTTCGAGGATGATTGACGACCACGGCAACTGTCCCGCCCGGCTTTGTCGTGCGCCGGAATTCCCTGAGCGCGGCGACCGGATTCGCGAGGTGGTAGAGCATGTGCCGAGCGGTGAGCGCATCGAAGCTGTTGTCGTCGAATGGGATTCGGTCCGCGCTGCCGAATACGCCGCGCACCCCGGGGACGGCGTTGGCGGCCGCGACCATCGCGGGGGAGATGTCGATGCCGACCAGCGGACCCAGGTGACCGTTGCCGGCGAGATGGGCGAGGAATCGAGCATCGCCGCAGCCGATATCGGCTAGATGTTCGGTTCCGGTGAGTTCGAGCGCGGTGAGCACATTCGCGGTGGGGTCGTCGGGATGCTCCGAATGGCGCTCGTGGGTGTCGATTCGCACCTTCAATGGTGTCGGATCGGCATATTCGGCATCGAGACGGTAGCTGCACATCGCGGTCGTCCTTCGGTCCAGTTGGCCGGTGGTTGACCAGGTCGCCGATTCGGCGATCGGGTCCGCGGGCTTTCCGGCGGTGAGCGTACCTCCCGAGGCGGCGCGCGGCGTTCCCTTTGGTGGGGCGACTACGAACCGTCCGACCGTCCAGCGGTGACGGTGGGGAGCCGCAGTGTGGTCGGCGTGGTCTCGGTAGGGTCGCGCATATCCTCGATGCCGGGGTGTTCATCGTTCAGAATAGGTTCGCCGAGTCCGATTTTCTCCTGGATACGCTTCATCCAGGCCGGTGCCCACCAGCAGTCGTCGCCGAGCAGTTTCATGACCGCCGGTACCAGCAGCATCCGCAGCACGGTCGCGTCGATGAACAGTGCGGCGATCATGCCGTAGGCGATGTACTGCATCATCACCAGATCGGAGAAGGCGAATGCGCCGGTCACGACCAGCAGGATCAGCGCAGCAGCGGTGATGATGCGGCCGGTGTGCGCGGTGCCGGTACGCACCGCGTCGCTGGTACTCGCGCCCTTGGCTCTGGCCTCGACCATGCGGGAGAGCAAGAAGACTTCGTAGTCGGTGGATAGGCCGTAGACGATCGCGATGATCAGTACGAGGACATTCGACTGGATCGGCTGCGGGGTGAAGTTCAATAGTTCTGCGGCGTGGCCGTCGACGAAGATCCAGGTCAGGATGCCGAGGGTGGAGCCGAGGCCGAGCGCGCTCATCAGTGCGGCCTTGATCGGCAGCACCAGCGAACCGAAGGTGAGGAACATCAGCAGTGTGGTCACGAAGAGCACGAGGGCGATCATGACCGGGATGCGGTAGAGCAGTGCGTCGATGCTGTCCTTCTGCATGGCCGGAATGCCGCCGACGTACATGCTGACGCCGTCGGGAAGTTCCATCTTGCGCAGGTATTCGATGGTTTCCCCGCCTTTGTTGGGATTGACCAGTGTTGCCTTGGAGCGGTAGACGTTGTCCTGGGTCAAGGATTTCGAGGGCATTTCGAACTGACTGGCAAGCCCGGGTGCGTGTCCGGCCGCGCGCCAGGCCTCGCCGACCGGGGTGCTGTTATCGGCGACGAAGACCAGGTCGATGGGATCGGATCGGCGCTGTGGGAAGAAGGTGTCGATCTGTTCTTGTGCGACGCGAGTCGGGTTGTCCGGTGGCAGATACCGCTCGCTGAAGCCGCCGAAGATGAGGCTTTTGACCGGGAGGATCAGCAGGAAGAGCACGATGATCAGTGGGATCGCGACGGTGAGCGGTCGCCGCATCACCCAGCGGGTGGTCGTGCCCCAGAATCCGTCCTCGATTTCTGCGGTGGTCTTGGCTCTTCGGAACCGCTTGAACCCCAACATATCCACGTGCGGACCGAGTGCGGCCAGGCTGGCAGGCAGAATGGTAATGGCGGTGAAGGCGGCCAGCAGGACGGTCGCGATGGCGCCATAGGCCATGGATTTGAGAAAGCCCTGGGGGAACAGCAGCATGCTGCCGAGACTCGCGATGATCATGGTCGCGGAGAACACGACGGTGCGTCCCGCGGTGACGACGGTTCGGCGCACCGCGGCGCGGGTGTCGTAGCCGGCGGTGAGTTCTTCGCGGAATCGGCTGACGATGAACAAGCCGTAGTCGATGGCCAGGCCGAGGCCGATCATCGACAGTACCGAGGAGACAAAGGAGTTCACCTCGGTGAAGCGGGTCAGGAACATGATGATGCCGGATGCGCCGATTACCGTTAGTCCGCCGACGAGCAGTGGCAGCGCGGCCGCGACGAGGCCGCCGAAGATGAAGAACAGCAGCACCGCGACGGCGGGGATGGCCAGGACTTCCATGCGGTGCACATCGTCGGCCATGGTGTCGTTGAGTGTGCCCGCCACCGCTTGCAGGCCGCTGACCTGTACGTCGATGCCGGGTATGGCGAAGGCGTCCTTGACTTTCCGGAAGTTGCGTACGGAGTCGGTGTCGTTGTCGCCCGCGATGGCGATCGCTGCCACGGCGTGCTTCTTGTCTTCGGTGGCTCCCTTCGCGCCGCTGATCTTGGTGCCGTCGACGTGCCAGTAGGAGGCGTTGACGCCGGTGATCTCGTTGGGATACTTGTGCGGCAGGCTGTTGAGATTGTCGATGATCGGCTGGCTGAATGCCGGGTCGTCGACGGTCTTTCCGTCGGGTGCGGTGTAGAGCACGACGACGTCGAAGTCGTGATTGCGTCCGTAGGCGGCGTCGGCGAGGCGTGCGGCCTGTGCGGATTCGGAAGTGGGATCGTCCATACCGCCGGAGCTGAGGTGGTCCTCGAGTCCGTAGCCGTATGCACCGAGTGCTAGCAGTGCGCCGACCACGATCGCGAGTACGGCCCAGCGCAGCCGATAGACGAGATTCCCCCATCGCGTGAACATCAGCGCGCTCCTTGCGGGCGGGAAAATTGGTGGGCTGGTCGGTCTGCCGCGCTGATCGCCAAGGGGCTGCATCCTTTCCGGGGTGCACGCTCGATGTGCCTGTAGTCAAAGGTACAGACGGGTGTGAAGTGCTAGTGTTTCAGAAATGATGTGGCCGCGTGCCCAGATGTGATGCGGAGTGCATTGACTGCCAAAGTGTTTGAAAGTGCCGACTGGCAGCCGATGCGGACTTGCGGGCTATGAAGTCCGCTGAGGTCCGATCGTGAGATCGGTCGGGCCCAGAATTTTGCCGAGAGTCGCGGCAAGCGCGTGCAATTCATCCGGATCGAGCTTGTCGGCGAAGTATCGGTCGATGCCCGCGAGGTAGCCGGGCGCGGCCGTGTGTAGCCGCTCGCGACCGGCATCGGTAATGGCGACGAATGCGGATCTGCCGTCGTCGGGGTTGGATTCGCGCGCGACCAGACCCGCGGCGGCCATGTCGGTGACGAGCCTGCTGACCCGGGTGCGGCTGAGCACGACGCGTTCGCCCAGATCGGTCATGCGCAGCGGTTCGACGCCATCGAGTTCGACTAGCACGTCGTACCACGCGAGCGGGAGTCCGAAGTCTCGGCGCAGCTCGGCATCCAAGCGGGGGACGAGGTTCGCGTGCACCCGTAGCAGTGCCGACCATGCGCTGCTGGCCGCCGCGCGATGCATCTCCGATTGCGTCACGGGCCAATTCTAGCGACTTGCGTGCATCCGCACATATATAATAGCGTGCGCACACACATAAATTTGTGCACTGTCAGGAAGGACATCTCATGAACACAGTCATCACCCGTGACGAACTTGCCGCCGCGATAGCGGGCGGTACGGTGACGGTCCTGGACACCCTCGGTGCGGGCTACTACGAGAAGGCCCATCTGCCGGGCGCGTTCCCACTGGTCGAAGCTGATGTGGAATCGCGAGCCGCGCGGCTGCTTCCGGACCAGCACGCACCCATCGTGACCTACTGCTCCAACAACGCCTGCCGCAACAGCGAGATCGTCGCCGTCAAACTGCGCGGCCTCGGTTATACGAATGTCCGCGCCTATCGCGCGGGCATCCAGGACTGGACCGAAGCAGGCCTGCCGATCGAATCCGAATCCTGAGACGGTTCGATGTGCGGTCGGGCGTGCATCCCCGGCCGCACATCAACCCGGTGCGGCCGAAACACCACGCCGACGCCTTCCCGACGAGTCGATGCGCGGTCTTGTGTGTGGTATGGGATCGGCGGATGATCGGAGAGGTAACGATTTCTGGTCGGGGGCATCCATCGTCGATCAGTCAGGAAACGTTGTCATGATCACCAGAATTGCCACGGCGATCGCCGCGATCGCCATCACCGTATCTGTTGGCGCTCTCGCCGCTCCGGCGGCATCGGCGGAACCGGTTACACCTGCGTTCGGTTCGGTCGTTTTCTGCTTCAACGTCCCGCTGGGTCCCTTCTTCAGCGTCAGCATCTGTTTCTGAGATTGCTGAGCGGGCATAAGCCGCGGACCAGTGCGGCGTTTATAACAACTGAACCTGTCGGTGGTCCGGGCTACCGTGGGGTGATGGCCGCGCATCTGACGCATTGGGGAGTGTTCGAAGCCGACAGCGATGGACAGCGGTTGACCGCGGTGCGTCCATGGCGCGGGGATCCGGAGCCGACGGCATTGATCGAGAATGTCGCTTCGGCACAACATCATCCGACCCGAATCGATCAGCCGTATGTGCGACAGGGTTGGTTGGAGCACGGTCCGGGTGCGGTGGGGCGCGGCGCTGAGCCGTTTGTCCCGCTGTCCTGGGAAACCGCGGTGGAGTTGGTATCCGGCGAGTTGAACCGGGTGTACGGCGAGTACGGCGCGGAGGCGGTGTACGGCGGGTCCTACGGTTGGTCGAGTGCGGGGCGGTTCCATCACGCGCAGAGTCAGGTGCATCGGTTTCTGAACTGTCTCGGCGGTTATGTCCGGAGTGTGCACAGCTACAGTCTCGGAACATCGCAGGTGCTGTTGCCGCACGTGATCGGCTCGATGGGGTTGTTCGAGGGGCACGCGACCGCGAAGAGCGTGCTCGTCGAACACACTCGGTTGGTGGTGGCCTTCGGTGGCCTGTCGCCGAAGAACTCCGCGGTATCACCCGGTGGCGTGTCGCGGCACAACACCAGGACCTGGATCGCGGCCGCGCGGGCACGTGGGTGCCGATTCGTATCGATCAGTCCACTGCGCGATGACATTCCGGCCGAGGCCGCGGCGGAGTGGATCGCACCGCGGCCCGGTAGCGATACAGCGCTGATGCTCGCGCTGGCCCAGGTGTTGGATGCGGATGGATTGGCGGACACGGAGTTTCTGGATCGCTACACCGTCGGATACGAGCGGTTCGTCGGCTACGTGCGCGGCGAAACCGATGGTGTTGTCAAGGATCCCGAGTGGGCGCAAGCCATCACCGGGGTGTCGGCCGAGCGGATCCGGTCGCTGGCGCGGGAGATGGCCGGCGCGCGCACGATGGTCAATGTGAGCTGGTCGTTGCAACGTGCCGAGCACGGTGTGCAGCCGCTGTGGCTCGGGGTGGTGCTTGCGGCGATGCTGGGCCAGATCGGGCTGCCCGGTGGGGGATTCGGGCACAGTTACGGGTCGTGCGCGCATGTCGGTGATCCGGCGCGCGGGCAGTCGGTGCCGAGGTTCGCGCAGGGCGGCAACGGGGTTTCGACGTTCATTCCGGTTGCCAGAATCGCCGATATGCTGCTGAATCCGGGGGAGCCCTTCGATTTCAACGGTATGCGGTTGGTGTATCCGGATATCAAATTGGTGTACTGGTGCGGCGGGAATCCGTTTCACCACCACCAGGATCTGGCCCGGCTGCATACGGCGTTCACCCGGCCGCAGACGGTGGTCGTGCACGATGCGTTCTGGACCGCGACCGCGCGCCATGCCGATATCGTCCTCCCGGCGACGATGAGCATCGAACGCGACGACTTCGGCTCCGGGCCCAACGATCGCGAATTCTTCCCGATGAAGGCGCTCACCCAGCCGCACGGTGCGTCCCGTGACGACTACGCGATCTTCGCCGAATTGGCCGAACACATCGGTGTCGGTAAGGAATTCACCGAGGGGCGCAGCGTCGAGGAGTGGTTGCGGCACCTGTACGAGCAATGGCGCGTTGGCCTCGACGATCCGACCGTTCCGGAATTCGAGCAGTTCTGGAACAGCGAGTCGTTCACGGTCGCGCCGCCCGACCCGGATCAGGTGCTGTTCGCCGATTTTCGTGCGGATCCGGAGCGTTTTCCGCTCACCACCCCCAGTGGCAAGATCGAGATCTTCTCCGAAACGATCGATGGGTTCGGATATGCCGATACCCCTGGTCACCCGGTGTGGTTGGAGCCGCGGGAGTGGCTGGGTGCCGCGACGCGGTTCCCGCTGCAGCTCATCGCGAATCAGCCGCGCACGAAACTGCACAGCCAGCTCGATGTCGGCGCGCACAGTCAGTCGGTGAAAATCGCTGGGCGGGAACCGGTGCGGTTGCATCCCGATGATGCCGCGGCGCGAGGTCTAGGAGATGGCGATATCGTGCGGATCTTCAACGATCGGGGCAGCTGTTTGGCCGGTCTGGTCATCGATGACGCGGTCCGTCCGCAGGTCGCGCAGTTGTCCACGGGTGCCTGGTACGACCCGGATCCGGCCGATCCCAGCTTCTGTCGGCATGGCAACCCGAATGTGCTCACCGCGGATCGTCCGGCGTCGACGTTGAGTCAGAGCTGTGCGGGACAATTGGCGCTGGTCGAGATCGAGCTCTACGAGGGTGCGCTACCGGATGTGGCCGTTGTTCGGCCCCCGGCCATGGCCGAGCGGGTTTCGTGATGACGCGGGTGAGGCTGGTCTCAACGGGCGTTCTCAGCTGTGGTCGAATGCGTGATTTCTGTCAGGATTTCGAATTATGGTGTCGAATCCGTTGCCCGCGATAGCTCGCCGGATCGCGCAGAAACGCTGGGTCATGCGCACGGCGCCGATAGTGCTGCGGCTGGAAAAGTTCGTGCGGTGGGTCAGCCGAGGTCGGCGCGGTGTGCTCGATCTGGCGGGTTTGCCGTCGATCGAGCTGACCGTCGTGGGACGCAAAACCGGGATCCCGCGCACCACATCGCTGCTGTATGTGCCGCGCGGTGCGGATCTGCTGCTCGTGGGCTCCAACTGGGGCAGCCCCAAGCATCCGGCGTGGTCGGCGAACCTGCGGGCGGCCGATACCGCCATCGTCAGGCTCGAGGGTGAGCGGTTCGAGGTGACCGTCAGCGAGGTCACCGGTATGGACCGCAAACGCGCCTGGGATCTGGCGGTCGAGTTCTGGCCGGGTTACGAAATGGAGTGCGAGCTGTCCGGCGGGCGGATTTTCCGCATTTTCGAATTACGGCGCAACTGAATTCACGGCGCGGCAGGCACGATCGGCGTACCCGGATGTGGGGCCGGTGCCGGTGGGGTCAATGCCGCAGCGGGTGAACCCGCCTTGCCGGTGGCGTCCGACGCCGTCGGCGGCCTCCGTCGACAGGACGCTTGTCCAAAACGGTGCGTGGTCGCTATCGCAGCGCGCAGAATTCCGATATGCGGTTCCATGCCTTCAGCGACGACGTGCTCGCCGACCACGATGCGGTGACGATTGCGAAACTGGTGCGTCGAGGGGAGATCGGCGCGGCCGAGGTCGCCGAGGCGGCGCGGGCGCGGGCCGCGCAGGTCGATCCCACATTGCGCGCCCTGGTGGTTTCGGCGGAATCCGCGCTGTCGGCGGGTGATCCGGATGCGCCGCTGTTCGGTGTGCCGACATATGTCAAGGACAACACCGATGTGCGGGGGCTGCCGACAAATCACGGCACCGCGGCGTTCACTGGTCGGCCCGTCGCCGAGGACGGGCCGTATGCGAAACAGTTTCTGAGCACCGGGATGTCGGTGCTGGGCAAGAGTCGATTACCGGAGTTCGGGTTGAACGCGAGTACCGAATTCGCCGCGGCCGAACCGACGCGCAATCCGTGGCATACCGACTATTCGCCAGGTGCGTCATCGGGTGGTGCGGCCGCGCTGGTTGCCGCGGGTGTGGTGCCGATAGCGCACGGCAATGACGGCGGCGGATCGATTCGGATTCCGGCCGCGTGCTGCGGTCTGGTCGGGTTGAAGCCGAGCCGAGGGCGGCATATCGATGGTCCGCAGGCGCGCTCGATGCCGATCAATCTGGTCTCCGAAGGTGTGCTGACCCGCTCGGTGCGCGATACCGCGACGTATTTCGCTGCGGCCGAACGGCATTGGCGCAATCCGAAGTTGCCGCCGGTCGGTCTGGTGCAGGGACCGGCGCGGCGGCGGTTGCGGATCGGGGTGATCGCCGAGTCCATCACCGGTACCCGAACCTGCCCGCAGACCCGCGCTGTGCTCGACGACACCGTCGCGCTGCTGGAGAAGATGGGACATGAGGTAGTTCCGATCACCTTGCCGGTTTCGCAACGCTTTGTCGACGACTTCATCACCTACTGGGGACTTTTGGCATTCCTGATCGAGGCGGGCGGGAAACTCGCGATCGATCCGCGGTTCCGGCCGGGCGATCTGGATGCGTTCACCCACGGACTCGCAGCGCTGTATCGCAAGTCCATCGCCCGCACACCGGCCATCCTCTATCGCCTGTCGCAAGTGCGTCGCGCCTACGCGGGCATGTTCGGCGACCACGAACTGATCCTCTCGCCGGTTCTGGTTCACACCACTCCGCGACTCGGCCATCTGAGCCCGACCGTCCCCTTCGACGAGCTCTTCGCACGCTTGATCTCCTGGGTCGCCTTCACGCCGTTGAACAATGTCGCAGGCACGCCCGCGATCTCGCTTCCCATGGGTGCTTGCAGCGACGGCCTCCCGGTCGGCATGCAATTCTCCGCCGCGCACGGCGACGAACGCACCCTCCTCGAAATCGCCTTCGCCCTCGAATCCGAACGCCCCTGGCGACGCATCCAGGACTGACCTACCCCGGAATCGTGCGCCAATCCTCGGCGAAGGGTCCAGCACGACGCGCAACCAGGTCCAGTGCCTCTTCGCACGCGCCCTCGATCGCGTGCTGCCAGTGCTCGGGCACCAGCCCGAGCCGAATGGCGAGTGCGTATTCGTCCTCATCCTTCCAGCGGTAGCTCAGATCCGGTTCGACAATGAGATCCAGGTGCAGGTCGCTGGTGTCGACACCGTCGGTGGTCCGGGTGAACGGCAACTGGAAATTGACGTACCACCACAGGAATTCGCCGTGTTCATCCCACGTCGGGACAATCGCGAAATAGCGTTTCGCGTACATGATCGCCACCCGCGTGGTCCGCTGCCACACCCACCTGCCCATCTCCCACTCCCGCCGCGCGTACGACTCCAACAACCGCCCCCGCGCCGCCCGATCGCGTTCCAGCATGGACCTGATCCACAACTGCGGCCCCGCTCCCTCGGTCCCCGGCGTCAACAACACCCGCAACTCGTCCCCGTGATCGGCCACCACCCGCTGCGGCCACTCGGTGAACGGCCGCCCAAAGATCATGTCCCGCACCAGAATCGTCCGACCCACAGCGAAAGGCGTCACCGTACCAGCCTAGTCGTCGCCATGGTGATCGAGTCGGTATCGGTGGCGGTGAGGAACCGAGCTGGTGCGCTCGTGGGTGAGGACCAACCGCCCGCCGCTCGACGACCTGCCGAACCTCGCTGATATTCGACGGGTTCGGCAGCGTCCGCGTGATCGGCGCTATCTTCGCCTTCACGCTCGTCAGCGAATGACATTCCTGATGCGCATCCCATCGTCGCGTCCCGCGACCAGCATCAGAGGCCGAGTTTGGTGACGGCGTTGTCTTCCAGCGGGTTCGCGGTGCGAATGTAGTTGTGCACGGTGCGCGGGTTGGACCAGCGGCCCTGGCGCATGATTTCGCGGTCGCTGGCCCCGCCGAGGGCGGCTTGGGTGGCGAATCCGGCGCGCAGGGAGTGTCCGGAGAAGAGGTCCGGATCGAGTCCGGCGCGTGCGGCATAGCGTTTGACGAGTTCGGCGATGGCGCGACCGGACATGGCCTCGGTGCCGATGGCGCCGTGGCGGGTGATGGTGGGAAACAGTGGGAGGGCGTCGTTCTCGGCGAGTGCAGTTCCCTGGAAGCCGTGGCAGCGGTGGATGTCCGGAGACGACGACGCTGCGTTGGCGAGCCAGGCACGCACATCACCGCGGGCGCGGTGAGCCTCGAGCAACTGGATCCAATCGGCGAAGGCGCACACCGGGCAGGTGTGCGGGCGGTGGCCGCGGGGCAGTGCGACGCGCTGTTCGGCGATGCCGGTGGGGTCGGTTTTGGTGGTCGGAAGTTGCACGAGCAGCAGCGGTTCACCGGTGCCGTGGTCGAGATCGACTCGCACATCGGTGATCCGCAATCCGGCAAGTTCGCTGCGGCGCAACGCGCCCGCGAATCCGACGAGCAATGCCAGCGCGTCGCGGCGGCGTGCGGGCTCGGTCGGCCATTGCGGCTCCGGCAGTCCGGCGAGCAGTTGTTCGAGGGTGTGCAACAGTACGGGGCGTTTACGTTTGGGCTGCGTGCGACGGGTCCGGCGGATACCGCGCAAGGTCAGTCGAACGACATCCGACCGTGTGGGCGAGGGTAATCCGTTGGCTGCGTGCACCGCCGCGATGGCCGCCGCTTTGCGTTCGAGGGTGGCCGCACTGAACGCCCACCGCTGCGAACCGTCGTCACTGTGACGCGACGCATCCGCTGCCGCGGCCAGATACACCGCGACATCGAGCGGATCCGCGGGCAGCGCCTGTCGCGCCTCGGTCGCACACCATCCCGCCCACGCGATCCAATCGGTTCGATACGCCCGCAACGTATTCGCCGACTGCGACGCCTCCAGATACCGCCGCAGCGCCCCGGCCTGATCATCATCGAACCGCTCCCGCACCAACCGCAGCGCCGCGGCATCGACCAGCACACTGCGCACCCCGCGCCGCAACTCGGTGCGTACCGATTCCGGTACCGCGACCACCGCATCGCCCACCCGCTCGCTCCCATTCACCCGGCCCGGCTCTCGACGATCAAGACTATGCGTTCTCCGGGGATTTGTGAGCGGCCGCGACGCGCGTCAGTCGGGCAGTGGCACCAGCCGCTGGGCGTCGTCGAACAGGTAGGACTCCGCGACACGCGCCGCGGTGAGCGCGGCAAGGGCGGTGGCCGCGAGCAACATGTACATGACCACGATCTGGTAGCGAATGGCGGTAAGGGGATCGACACCGGCGAGGATGAGGCCGGTCATGGCGCCGGGCAGACTGATCAGCCCGACGACCTTCGTCGCGTCGATCGTCGGAATCAGTGCGGTGCGCAGTGCCGACCTGCGATGCGGCAGGAACGCCTCGCGCGCCGAAAGTCCCAGGCACAGGCGGGCTTCGATGGCGGGACGCGCATGGCGGGTATCCTCGTGCAGTCGACGCAGCGCGATACCGGTGGCCTGCATGGCGCCGGAGACGATCATGCCGCCAACTGGGACAACCACCCGGGCCTGGGTGGAGATCACACCGAGCACAATGAGCGCGCCGAGAGTGATGGCGGATCCGGTGCCGACTCCGATGGTCGCGGCCCGGCGTGCCCGCGGTACACCTTCGCCACGTCGACCGGCCACCTGTCCGGCGATCAGCACCATGAGAACAACCCAGGCCAGCGCGCCCGGTAATCCGGTGTGCCGGAACAGGATCAGCAGAACAGCGCCGACCGCGACCAACTGGGCCACGGCACGGGTGGCGGCGATGAGCAGCTCGCGGGTCAGATGCAGTCGCTGACGGTAGGCGATCGCGGCGGCGAGTGCGACGAGCACCAGCGAGGTCGCCACACCCGGCCAGCCGGGTACGGAAAGCTGTTCTGTCACTGTGGTTTCCGTTCGTCACCGGGGGACAGGCGCCCGTGTCGCAGTGTCCAGCTGTCGTCGGCGACTTCGGTGACGAATGCGGTGTCGTGGCTGACCAGGATGACACCGCCGCCGCAGGCGGTGTGCTCGCGAATGAGAGTCGCGACCGCGGCGGCGGATTCGGTGTCGAGGGCGGAGGTCGGTTCGTCGAGCAACAGCACCTCGGGTTCGACGGCCAGCGCCCGCGCCAGGCACACCCGCTGCGCTTGACCGCCGGACAGTTCGAGGCAGCGCCGATCACGGAAGTCGGGTAAGCCGACCCGGGCGAGTAGTGCATCGATGCGATCGGATGTGAGATCGGTACGGCCGACCCGGATCTCATCGGCGACGGTATCGGTCAGCAGCGTCGGTCGCTGTGGCACCAATCCGATGCGGCGGCGCAGCTGCGGTGCTGGGAACTGGGTGATCGGGGTGTCATCGAGCAGGATTCGGCCGCGATTGGGTTCGTCGAGCCGGTTGAGCAGCCGCAGCAGGGTGGTCTTGCCGGTGCCGCTGGGCCCGACCACCGCCGTGCACCGACCTTCCGGAAACGTCACGGAGATATCGGTGAGTATCGACGTTTCGCCGTGGCTCACGCTGACCCGATCCAGACTGATGTTCGGCACCGTCCCACCATTCCCTATCTGCGTGAGCGTTTCCTGACCGGGCCGGAAACTGGACGTCTGCCGCGTACATGCCCGACCATGGGCGGATGTCGCTCAGCACGTACGAAGTCGATCTGTTCGAGAGCAGCAGGGGCCGTCTGGAGGCGATCGCCTATCGACTGCTCGGATCGGCCGGTGACGCCGAGGACGCGGTCCAGGAGGCGTTTCTGCGGTGGCAGGGCGCCGACCGGGACCATATCGAGACGCCCGAGGCGTGGCTGACCAAGGTGCTCACCAACCTGTGCCTCAATCAGCTCACCTCGGCGCGGGCCAGGCGGGAGACCTATGTCGGCCAATGGTTGCCCGAACCCGTCTTGGCCGGGGACCGGATGCTCGGCCCGGCCGATACCGTCGAGCAGCGTGAATCGATATCGATCGCGATGCTCACGCTGATGGAGCGGCTCGCGCCCAAAGAGCGCGTGGTGTACGTGCTGCGGGAGGCCTTCGGATACGCGCACAACGAGATTGCCGAGATGCTCGACATCACCGAGTCGAACTGCCAGCAGATCTATCGGCGGGCCAAACAGCATCTGGCCACCGACCGGGTGCGCGTGCAGGTCGACGAGACCGCCGCCCGCAAGATCGTCGAGGAGTTCCTCGCCGCGGCGGTCAGCGGTCGAACCGAGACACTGATCGGCCTGCTGACCGATGACGCCATCAGCATCGGCGACGGCGGCGCCTTCTTCCCGACCCTCAACCGGCCGCTCATCGGTGCGCTGCGCGTCGTACGGTTCCTGCGTCTGGCCATCAAACCGACCGACGGCAAGCGGAACATGCTGGGCGGCAGCCCCGCCATATTTTCTGCGGTCGCCAATGGCGGCCCCGCGCTGGTGGTGGTGGTCGGTGACCGGGTCGTCGGCATCGTGTGCCTCGAGGTGACCTCCGACGGCATCGCAGCCATCCACGCCCAGGTCAATCCCGAAAAGCTCGAGCGCGCCAACCGCGGGTGGGCGAGTTCGGAACACGGAGCACCCGTCATCGAATCCTGGTGACCCACATCACAGTCCATTCCTGTCAGCATTCGCGGCGCTGTCCGGTTCAGGAAGCGAACCCATCCAGACAGGAGCAAGACCATGAAGCACCGCATCGTCGTCCTCGGAGCCGGATACGCCGGAGCCATCACCGCCGGACGCCTCGCCAAGCGGCTGCACCGCGACGACGTCGAGATCACCCTGGTCAACGCCGACCCCGAATTCGTCGAACGGGTGCGCATGCACCAGCTCGCCAGCGGGCAGGATCTGCCCGTTCGTCCACTCCGCGAGGTATTCGCGGGCACCGGTGTGCAGGTCCGGATCGCGCGGGTCACCGCGGTCGATGTGGACCACAAGAGCGTCGAGCTCAGCGGCGAGGTCGAGACTCTCGGCTACGACACCCTCGTCTACGCCCTCGGCAGCACCGCCGCCGATTACGGCATCCCTGGCGTGGCCGAGTACGCCTACAACGTCGCCGGGAAGCAGGCCGCGCTGCGGCTGCGGGCGCGCCTGAACGAATTGGGACCGGGTCAGACCGTGCTGATCGTGGGCGGCGGTCTGACCAGCATCGAAGTGGCCGCCGAGATCGCTGAGGCCCGTCCGGACCTCGCGGTCGCGATCGCCGCGCGCGGCGGTGTCGGCGATTGGCTGGAGGAGAAGGCGCAGCGCCACCTGCGCGCAGCTTTCGAGCGGTTCGGCATCACCGTCTGCGAACACACCGACGTCACCCATGTCACGGCGAACGGCGTGGTCACCGGTGCGGGCGCACAGATCCCGGCCCAAATGACCATCTGGACAGCCGGTTTCACGGTGCACCCGATCGCGGCCGCGACCACACTGGCGGTGTCGGATTCCGGGCGGATCGTCGTCGACGCCACTCTCCGCTCGGTCTCGCACCCCGATGTGTACGCCGTCGGCGACGCCGCGTACGCCGAAGGGGTTGGTGGCAAACCACTGCGGATGGGTTGCGCCACTGCGACCCCGATGGCGTGGCAGGGTGCCGATGCCATCGCCGCTCGCTTGACCGGCCGCAAGGTTCCCGACGCCCCGATCGGTTACGCCAGCCAGTGCATCAGCCTCGGGCGTCGCGATGGCATCGTGCAGAAGGTGACCCCCGACGATCAGCCCACGTCCACGGTGATCACGGGGCGTACGGGCGCTCGCATCAAGGAGCTCATCTGCGCGTCCACGGCGTGGAGCGTCGCGCACCCGACCATGATGCTGCCGAGCCGTCGCCGCCACCTCGTGGCAACCGGCGCCGCGGAGCACCAGTTCGTCACCCGGTGACGCGGCCACCTGAAAGCAGGCCCAGCCCGAAGCCACCGATCCGCACGACCACGGACCGGTGGCCTCGGTTGGCGGAGCGAATATTGTTGCGGTAGGACTTCATTCGTGCGGTAGCCGAGCGTCTGCAACAGTCAGGAATCACCCGGTCGACGAGCGCCGGAATCCCTGCGCCGCCTTTCAACGCTCAACTGCACCGGCGGCCACGAACACGCTCGAGCTCCGCAGTCTGCCTCATCGCCCTTGATCACATTGGCTCGAAGACACCGATCCTTTCCCGTACCGCAGCCAGAACGGC
Source organism: Nocardia sp. CA-084685 (assembly GCF_050955785.1). Classification (NCBI taxonomy): domain Bacteria; kingdom Bacillati; phylum Actinomycetota; class Actinomycetes; order Mycobacteriales; family Nocardiaceae; genus Nocardia; species Nocardia sp. CA-084685. The sequence continues at coordinate 4,695,904 of NZ_CP192094.1, read as the reverse complement.
GGTGACTACGAAATTCCCGCGGCGCGACTGCGTAAGGGACTGGAAACGGCGGGCCACAGCGGTTTCGGCCTTGCACATCCACGCCTGAGCGGGTGGTGCCGGAGGACCCCTTGTGGATGAAGATCCGTTCGCGTGGCACAGCGCGGCCGATCGGCTTACGGAACAGTGCAGCCCCCGTAGGGCGAGGGGCCCAGTGGATTGGTTCAGCCGCGTCGGGCAGGAATGCGGTCCGCCGGGATATCCGATGGCCTGCCGATCGGCGTAGTGGTGGCGGTCAGATCGGAAAGGATTCGTAGGGCGGCTTCGGAGGGTGAGTCTGGTTCGGCATTGAACACGGCCACACGTTGCCCCTTGTCGTTCGGGAGGGTCATGAACTCGGTCATGAGCGCGATGGTGCCTACGGTGGGATGGTGGTAGGTGCGGGTGGGGCCACCGCAGTCACCCACCGTGTGCGCGGCCCACAGTTTCGCGAACTCGGGGCTTCCGAGTGATAGTTCGCCGATCAGGTTGCTCAGAGCGGGGGCGTCGGGGTGCTGTCCGGCGATCAGTCGCAGGTCGGCGACGGTGGACCGGGTCTTGCGGGGCCAGTCGTCATAGAGTTCACGCGTGTGGGGGTCGAGGAACACCATGCGGGCGATGTTGGGGCGGTCGCCGGGGCGGTTCGGCGCGTCGAAGTCGAGGTGACCAGCCAGCAGAGCGTGTGCCATCGGGTTCCACGCTAGGACATCGACGAAGCGCCCCATGACCAGGGCGGGCACGTCCCCGAACGACTCGATCATGAGCCTTACCCCCGGCCGCACCTGCTCGGGCTCGAGGGTCCGGCGGCGGGTCTTCGGCTTCGGCCGGGCCAGGGAGTACAGGTGAGCACGCTCGGCCTCGTCCAAACCCAGGACGCGGGCGACGGCGTCGAGAACGGCGTCCGAGGCATTGGGGCTTTGCCCCTGTTCGAGACGGGTGTAGTAGCCGGCGCTCACCCCGGCGAGCTGAGCAAGCTCCTCTCGGCGCAGGCCAGGCACCCGGCGGCGTCCGCCGTAGGTAGGAAGCCCGGCGTCGTCCGGCTGGAGCCGTGCCCGCCGCGACCGCAGGAACTCGCCCAGCTCCGTGTGTGCGCTCATGCGTACCAGTGTCGCGGATCTGCAGCCGTCGAGCCTGCACCTGCCAGGTGTAGTCACCGCAGGTGTACATCCGGCAAGGGGCTGGGTCCGGCATGTCAATCGTTGCAGGCTGGTTTCTGGCAGACCAGCCACGATCCGGACCAGATGAAAGGACACGCGATGAAGATTCTTGTGATCGGTGCGACGGGGACCATCGGCAGCGCCGTCGCCGACGGCTTGGCGGCGCGCCATGAGGTAGTGCGTGCGTCACGCCGTGGACCGGTGCGGGTGGACATGGCAGATGCCGCGACGATCGACGCCCTGTTCGCGGAGGTCGGGGACGTGGACGCGGTGGTGTGCTGTGCTGCGAGCGGGGGTCTGACACCGCTGAATGCCTTGTCGGACACGGAATTCTGGAGCGGTCTCGACGGAAAACTCCTCGGTCAGGTGAGCCTGGTCCGGCGAGCGCTCGCTCACGTCCGCGACGGTGGATCGGTGACGCTCACCAGTGGTCGGTTCGCCGAGCCCGTCCTGGGGAGCTCACTCGGCTATCTGGTCAACGCGGGCCTGGAGGCGTTCGTGCATGCCGCGGCGACCGAGATGCCGCGTGGCGTTCGCCTGAATACCGTCAGCCCCGGCTGGGTGCGCGAAACCCTCCTCAGCCTGGGCATGGATCCGGCTGAGGGGACCCCGGTTGCCGATGTCGCCCAGGTCTATATGGACGCCGTGGAAAGTGCCTCCCACGGCCGTACGCTCTCTGTGAGCATGCCGTGAGCGGCGCTTGCCTTCGACGCTGCGGCCCGCTATCAGCCTGGCCACCCCGACCTCGCGACAGGTGATTACGCGAGCCCATCGGTGCGCGCTTCCAGGTCAGAAGAGCCAACCTCATCGGCGGCCAAGCCAACCACCAGCCGAGCACACCCGCAGCCCGAACCGACACACGACATCGTTGCTGGTCAAGCCATTGTCGTTGTTTTACGTGCGATTACTACCGGAACCCCTCGTACCGACATCGTCACGGATCAGGGTCCACGGCCAGATCAACTCCTGAGGTGATCACTCCTGGCCGCGCCGAAACCGCTAGCCCGCCCAGCGGTTACCCGCGCGTGCTGCTTTGCGGCACGGGGTCCAGAACTGTGGCCGATGCTGTCCGAATCATTGGGTACCCAGTTTTTCACCGGTTCCGTTGGTGTTTCGTTTCGTATGCACAAACCAAACGAAAACGGAACTAGCGCAGACGGATTGCGAGGGCCCAAGTAATCCTGACCCCCGATAAGGTTCACTTATCGGGGGTGAGGATTGGCAGGTTTGCGGGCCGAAGGTGTTGGGACGACACAGATTCGTTTCGTATGAATACGTTGGATTCGACGAAACAAACGCTACGATTCTCTGGTGTCCAACGTTTGCAACTACCCCGGATGTGCTCGACCGATTACGCGCGGGGGCGGGCCGGGGCGGCCCTCGGAATACTGTGATCATCCGGAGCACACTCGGTGGCGCGCCTGGCGGGAACGGCAACGGCAACAACAGGAGTCGCAGACACCGGCGGCTGCTGTCACTGTGACGCAACAGGGGCCGGTGACGGTGGCTCGCCTGCGCGCGGATGAGCTGCTCACGCAATTCCGTGGACTGGCCGATCAATTGGGGAACACACTGAGTGCCGCGGTGGCCGAGCTGTCCACGCTGGCCGATCCGGCGATCGCCGAAGCGCAGGTGCAGGCCGTGCAGGCGGACGCGGCACGACGCATCGCGGAGGCGGAGGTCGCCACGGTGGCCGCCGACCAGGCGCGGCGCGAAGCGGAGCAGGCGCGGGCGGCCGCGGAGTCGGCCGCCGACGATGCGGCCAGTGCCGCCGAACATGCGGAATCACTGGTCGCCGAGGCGGATGCGGCGCGCTCGGATGCGCTGCGTGAGGTCGAGCGGGTGACCAAACAGGCCGCCGACGATGTTTTCGCGGCGCGCAGTGAGGCCGACGCCGAGATTCGCACCATCCGTCGCGAGGCCGCCGACGATGTGGAACGCGCCCGGCAACAGGCCACCGAGGATGTGGAACTGGCCCGACGGAAGGCGGCGACGGAAATCGAACAGATCCGGCGCGAGTCGGCCCAGCAGATCACCGCCGCCGGAGCCGAACGCGATCTAGCGGTGCAGCGCGCGGCCGATGCCGAACGCGCCATCGAACGCGCCGAACAGGCGGTGGCCGAACGCAATCAGGCCGTCGCGCAGGCGCGCGAGGAGTTGAACCGACTGCGCGCGGAATTGGATCACACGCGCAGCGAACTCGTCGAGGTGCGTCGCGCGGCAAGTGCGGAGGTCGCGACCGTGCGAGCCGAGTCGACGACCGCGCTCGAGCAGGCACGGCGCGAAGCCGCCGAACGCCTGGCCGCACTGGACGACGCCCGCGCCCAAACCCTGGCCCGCGCCGAACGCGCCGAACGTCAACTCGACCATCTGGTCGCCGAATCCCGCCGTCGCCCAGCGGGATTGGTGCCCGACGGCACGGCTGGCTAGCGAGCTCTGTGTCCGAACATGGCTCAGTGAGGTGATACGGCGTCGCTGAGTGAGTGCCTGACGCGCGGGCGGATTGTCCTCGATCCGCTCGACCGAGCCGCGCGACCAGGTTTTGTCTCGAAGTGGCGGGGCGTCCATCGAGCCCAGTGGAATGGTGGTACCCCACACTGTCCGGAACCGCCTTAGCTCGGCTCGACGCCGGATGATGGCCTCAGAGAGCAACTTCGAGACAGGTCCTAGCCCGCCGAGCTGCGCGATTGTGTATGTTACACGCGATATGTACCGTACATACGTGGCTGTTGCTGTCGATGCGTCCTCGACCGTTTCCGGTTCCGACGACCGGCGCGCTCCCGCGCCGGGCGTGCTCATCGCGACACTAGGTGGTGCCGGTGTCGTCGTCGCGCTCATGCAGACGCTGGTAATTCCGATCATTCCGTCGTTGCCCACGCTGCTGAACACTTCGGCGTCCAACGCGTCCTGGGTCGTGACGGCTACGCTGCTGGCCGGTGCGGTGTCGACTCCGATCAGTGGCCGCCTCGGTGACATGTTCGGCAAGCGGCGGATCCTGTTCGTGAATCTGCTTATGGTGATAGTCGGCTCAGCGGTCTGCGCCTGCTTCTCCACACTGGTGCCCGAGATCATCGGACGCACATTGCAGGGCGCGGCGGTCGGCGCGATCCCGCTGGGTATCAGCATCATGCGCGACGAGCTGCCGCCCGAGCGGGTTGGTTCGGCGATCGCGATCATGAGCGCGACACTCGGCGTGGGCGGCGCGATCGGCCTGCCGGTCGCGGCGGCCATCGCCCAGAACGCGGACTGGCATATGCTGTTCTGGACCTCGGCCGGGCTCGGTGTCATCTGTGCCGCAATGGTTTTCGTGTTCGTGCCGGAGTCGCCGGTACGCACGCCCGCGCGGTTCGACTTCGGCGGTGCGGTAGGACTGGTGGTGGCGCTGGTCGCGCTGCTCATCGCGATCACCAAGGGTGCGGACTGGGGTTGGGGCAGCGCGCGCATTCTGGTTCTCGCCGCGGTGGCGCTGGTGGTGTTTTTCGGCTGGAGCGCTTACGAACTGCGGCGGCCGGCGCCGCTGGTCGATGTGCGGGTCTCGGCGCGGCCCAGGGTGCTGTTCACCAATCTCGCATCCATCGCGGTCGGATTCGCGCTCTACGGCATGTCGCTGACCTTCCCGCAGTTACTGATGGCGCCGGAGCAGACCGGCTACGGCTTCGGGCTGTCCATGATCAACGCCGGATTGGCACTCGCGCCGACCGGTTTGGTGATGATGTTGCTCTCGCCGGTGTCGGCGCGGCTGTCGGCGAGCCGGGGTCCGAAGCTCACCCTGTCGCTCGGCTCCGCGGTCATCGCCATCGGCTACCTGTGCGCGGTGCTGCTGATGAACAGCGTGTGGGGGATTGTGATCGCAGGGGTGATCGTCGCCGGCGGTGTCGGTCTGGCGTATGCGGCGATGCCCTCGCTGATCATGGGCGCCGTGCCGATCACCGAGACCGCAGCGGCCAATGGACTGAACTCGCTCATGCGCGCGATCGGCACATCGGTTTCCGCCGCGGTGATCGGGGTGGTGCTGGCGCACATGACAATGTCGCTCGGCCCGCACGTTTTACCGTCTCGCGAGGGGTTCCACACCACATTCTTCATCTGCATGGCGGGAGCTTTGGTGGCAATCGTGCTGACGGTCTGCATCCCGATGGCAAAGGCGACAGCGCCGGCCTTGTCCGGGACCGAACCGGTGCTGACCGCGCCGGTAGGGCCGCCCGAGTCGGTCGAACACAATGGTGGAGGCGCCGGTCATCTCGATGCGTCACCGCCCATCGGGCAATCCTCCCGGGCCGAGTTCGACGGTGGGCTGGTGTGTGGTCGCATCCACCGCGAAGACGGCCCCCCGGTGCCGAGTGCCGCATTGACGCTGATCGACCCACGTGGCCATCAAGTCGCGCGGGCAACCGGCGACGCCGACGGCAGCTATGCGCTCAGCGCACCGCAAGCAGGACACTATGTGCTGATCGTATCGGCGACAGGGCACCAGCCCGCGGCCGTCAACGTGGCAGTCGGCCAGCGCCCGCAGCAGTTGGACCTCAGCCTTATGGGCTCCTGCGAACTGTCGGGCGTGGTGCGCACGGCTGGACACGGTGAGCCGCTGCCCGGTGCGACCATCACACTGACCGACCTGCGTGGCGAGGTCCTCGCAACGGCCACAACAGCTGAGGACGGCACCTACATTTGCCACGGCGTGGTCTCGGGGACCTACACCGTGGTCGCGGTTGCCGAACACATGCGCCCCAGCGCGACCACGCTGACCGTCCCGGACACCGGGCTCTCCCGCCACGACATCGAATTGGCTCCGCTGGCAGCACTGACTGGATCGGCGTGGGCCGACAACCGAGCCGCGCCGGACATCCACATCAGCGTGCTCGACGAGGCGGGCGAGGTGACCGCGACGGCACGCACCGGCGAAGACGGCCGCTATATCGTGTCCGATCTGCCCGCAGGGCGCTATACCGTCGTCGCTCGCGGCTACCCTCCGGTGACCAGCCAGGTCACCGTTTCCGGCGGCGAAGCCACCCACGACGTGCGGCTCAGCTATGGGCCCGAGGACGGCTCATGAGCGGGTTGACCGTCCGCATCCGCACCGCCGAGGGACCTCGTCGGTGACGCGGGAGGCGACGCGTTCGGTTGCGACGAAACCCGGTGCCACCGAGCTGGCCGGTAGCGCATGCGGTGCTGACCGCGACGGATATGAGCGGGCGCCAGATCGCCCGCGCGATCGCCGATGAGACCGGAACAGTGGTCACCGAGCTGCTACCCCCGGGCGTTCATACCGTGGTCGTCACCGGCGCCGGATACCAGCCGCTTGCACGAACCGTCCAGATCTCCTCGGCGGGAACGGGTTTGCTCGGCGCGATCGTGCTGGCTCCAGCGGTAGACGCGATAGCACCGCCACCGGCTGGACCGTGGACCATCGACCCGGCGCACTCCACGGTGATCGTCACCGCCCGTCACCTGGGCATCGCGAGCATCAAGGCCCGATTCGCCGAAGTGAGTGGAAGCCTCGATGTCGCCGAGCCTTTCGAGCGATCTTGCGGGCACGCCGAGATCAAAGCGGCGAGCATCGATTCCGGTATCTCGATGCGCGACAACCACCTGCGTTCGTCCGAGTTCTTGGATGTCGACAGTTATCCGGTGATCACCTACACCGGCAACGGGCTACGCCGCACCGGCGGCGACACCTGGGTGATGTCCGGTGAGCTGATCTTGCACGGGCAGCGTCGCCCGATCCATCTCGAGCTGACCTACGGCGGCTGCGGAGCCGACCCGTGGGGTGGTGTGCGCGCCGCGTTTCACGCCGAAACCTTGTTGCACCGCAACGATTTCGCGATCGATTACAACGCCATGGTGCGCGCGGGGGTGGCCGCTATCGGCACCACGGTCAAGATCGACTTGGATATCGAAGTGGTGCAAGGGGCGCAGCTTCCCGCGATGTAGCTGCACCGCATCGGAATTGGTAGCACACGGGTGCTCCAGGTCAGGGCAGCCAGCGGGCGTCGTCAAGGCCGGGCACCTCGCTCAACCGTGCAGCTGTGCGTTGAGTCGTGCGGACTGTGGGGTGAAATGGTCGCGTTCGGGCACGCTGGACGCCGAGCGGGCGGCTTCGACGTAGAGCCGTACCGCGGTCACCGGGTCACCGTCACGCTCGTGTAGGTACGCCGCGACGGCGGTGTGGCGGGGCAGGGCTGGGTCGAGCTGCGCTGGGGCGGCCAGGCCGGCGCGCGGGCCGTCGGCGTGGCCGACCGCGACTGCCCGGTTGATTCGGGCGACCGGACTATCGGTGAGGCGTACCAGTTCGGTGTAGGCACGTGGGGTCCAGATCTGAGGAACCCAGCGGTGGCCTGGCCTGGGTCAGCTGAATTCAGTTGTGGCTTAGCTTGATTCGGTGGTTTCGGCTGGCATGCCGGGCCGTGTGGTGGTTGCATGGCGGGCTGTGCGTGATGAGGGTGTGGGCGGGTATGGCCGGCTCGGTGTGCTGTCGCGGGTGGAGTTGGATCGTTTTCTACTTGGACGACGAGGACCGCAAGCTGATCTGGTGGTCGGAAAGCTGGGCGACCAGCGGTTACCTCACGTCGCTGAACCTCGGCCGTCAGCGTTGTTTGCTCTGCGGATCGGAGGACGACTGCATGAGGACCGAATCGTCTTCGCTGGTGGTTGCCGTGTGGGTGCTCGCGTAGGCGGCGAGTGTGCACATCGCGGCGAGCGCTATCCACCGTGTAGGTATGATCCCGGCTGCGGCAAGTAGGTAGCCTGCAGCCAGTGCACCGAGTGCGACCGCGCCCTCACACACAAGCGTCATCGCCGCGACAGCGCGAAGGAGCGTGTGTTCGGGTATCGCCTCGACCCGGTAGATCGTCAGCGCCACATTGGTCAGCACACCTACCCCACCGATTCCGCACCAGCACGCTGCCAGTGCAAAAGGATTGGCGCTCAACGCGATCGGGACAAGCAGCACTGTCCATGCCCACAGCGATGCCCGATAGAGGAGTCGAGGAGAAATGCGTGCGGTGAGCCACGATGCCGCTGCCGCGCCGAGAATCCCGCCGACTCCTGCCGCGCCGAGTACCAGCCCGGCAGTCCATGCGGGGTATCGGTCGCGGTGCAGTTCCACCAGGATCAGCAGCAGCACGACCTGGATGACGATGTTCGACAATCCGCTGATCAACGTCGATGTTCGCAGGAAGGGTTGGGTCCACACAACGCGTACACCGTCGACGATGTTGGTACGGCTACCGGTCTCAGCGCTGGCAGGTGCGGGCACGTTCGAACGAATTACGCTCAGCGTGACCAGGCAATACAGGTACGACGCGGCGTTGGCGAGGAACGGTAGCCAGCGGGCCGTACCGTAGACCGCTGCGCCGGTGGCTCGCCCGATCAGAATTGCGATCGGTTGTTCGGCTTCGAGGAAGGAGAACGCGGTGGGATGGTGTGCGGGTAATACCACATCGCGGATCGCGCCGAGTTCGCACAGACCGCCGAAGACATAGACGCTGCCCTCGACAAACGCGGCTGCCAGGAGTATCAGCCACAGACGGGGCAGGTGTGCCGCGGCCGAAATGGCCGCGACGCCGGTCGCGGCCAACCCGATGTACTGGCACCGAATCAGCGTTTGTATACGGTGGGAACTGTCCGCGACCGCTCCGGCGGGCAGTTGAAAGATCAGCCCGGGCAGGTTCAGGGCGAACCCGATCCATCCTGCCGCCGCCGGCGAGCCGGTATCGGCGAGAACTAGCAGCGGATAGGCAATCCGGACGCCATGGAATCCCACCAGCGACGTCGCGTTACCGGACCACAGCAGAATAAAGTTCCGGTTGGTGTGCAGCCCGGAGCTATTCATCACGCTCCGTGTCCGGAAACCCGAAATCCGCACGGACAGCCGATTCGATGTGCTCGATCAACTTTTTCAGATCGGCGCAGTACACCGACGGATTGCGGAATCCGGTGTCCTCGCGATAGCGGTGGGCGTAGTGTCCACCACCGCACACGGGCTGCACCGGGCAAGACAGACAGGTGTCGCTCAACGCGGCGGCACCGATCTGGCGAGCGGCGATCGAGGGGTCCTGCAGAGCCAGATCGAGCGGATTGCCCTCGCCTGTTGTATGGAGTTCGGTCGCTCCGGCGAATGTCGACTTCAATTCGTCGACCTGTTCCAGGCTGCCGTTTGTCTCGATCACGGCGAGTCGAACCGGCGCCAGTCCTACCGTCTCCGATACCGCGGCACCGCCGAGCAGGAGGTCGATGATGTCTTCGAAGAGACGTACTCGGGTTTCCAATACCGGCGCTTTGTACCACCGATCGAATATCTTGATCAGCCAGTCGGCGTACGGTGTGGTGTTGTCATGGATACCTGATGCCGGCGGCGGTGTCACCCAATTGCCATGCGGCATAAGGAAGTCGACGGCTGGCGGATCGAACTTCGCGAGCGCCTCATAGGTCTGTACCGGGTCGTTTTCGATATCGATCGTGCACAGTAGTCCGGAGTACAGGTGACGCCAGTCGTCGGTAGTCAGCTTCGCCAATCCCTCGGCGACCCGGGAGTAGCTTCCCGAATCCCGCCGATCACGGCGGTGCCGATCGTTCGCCTTTTCGTCGCCATCAATACTGACTCCGATCTGGATGCCCCATTTATCACAAATGCGAAGGAATTCTTCATCGAGCAGTACACCATTGGTTTGCATACCAACTCGCACCTTGGTGATCGGCTCGATCAGCTCCCGTGCTCGTCGGGCGAAGTGCTCCAGCTCCCGATGTCCGGCAAGTAGCGGTTCACCGCCGTGCAATACGAGATCGACAGCGGGCAAACCGAAGATGCGAGCATGTTCAGCGATCATTCGGCATGCGTCATCGAAAACCTGTCGAGACATTGTCTTCGGCTGATTACGCCAACTCTGGTCGGCCATTTCGTAGATATAACAGTAGTCGCACGCCAAGTTGCACCGGCTATGGATCTTGATGATGAACTCCGCGAACGGCAGCGGTTTCCAGCCGCTGCGACGTAATTCGGCAATATCTAATCCAACCGCGGGCCACGGAGCTCGCTCTCGAAAAGGACTCAACGACAGCGAAACCGATCCCATTTCCAACTCCCTCGGGCTATGTGGAGCACCCGGTGGACTCGGCTCGCCGAGCCCACCGGGGGGCCGACACTTATCGCAGCCGATTACTTACCGGAGCCGATGAATGAGTTGAACGTGCCTCGATCAGACGGATTCAGGCGACGCTCGAGCGCAGCACGCAGCGCGGGACTCGCCCCCTCCGGCAGCCGCTCCGGGTTGGTCATAGCAAGCTCGGGAAGATTGCCCATGGTGATACCTCCTGACATAATCCCCGAATCAGCATGAGAAAAGCAGCGCCAGACCGACTCCTGGCCGACAATTCCATGAACTGGACGGGAGATAACTTGATGCCGTGACATGTCGTCAACCTGGCCTCTGAAGTGTATTGCGGCACAATACAATTACCAAAGTCTCCAAACATGGGAAACCAGAGCCCATGACGGGTGCGCGCCAGCCACAAGCGCAGGGCACAAGTGACGCCACGGATCCCTCCGTCGTCGTCACGCTGGGCGAATTCGCCTCCGCCGCAATGGAACTCCACTCAGCCCTCGATACACCGACCCACACCGATATCGCGCTCGGCAATGGTCGAAGCGTTCGGGTCGAGCGAGCCCTACGTCCCGAGCCCGCCACGCGCGGGGCAGACGACTGCCGCCCGAGTAACCGTGCCGTGGCAGCTGGCGAATGGTTGCACCACCCGCGGCATCGTCCTCGCGAGCGACGCTTGACCGCAACCGCAATGCACCGCGACACGCTCAGTCGGCGAAGAAATTCCGCGACCCGAAAGCAAACATTCGGTTATCCGCACCTTGGGGCCATACTATGTAGCTATGCCCGAAAACGAGAGTGCGGGTCAAGGGGTTTCGCTTGCCGACGAGGCTCGGCTGGCGGTATTGGTCGCGGGTATCGGCTCCGTGGTTCTCGGAGTGCTGATCGCCGTGTGGCCGGACAAGACCGAGCCGATGGCGGAGTTGCTATTCGGCCTCTATCTACTATTGAGCGCTGCGCTGCAGCTGATCATCGCGATGGCCACCCGGTTCTCAACGGCGCTGCGGATATTCGTGCTCTTCAGCGGCGCCGTCTCGATTGCGTTGGCGGTGATGGCATTCCACAGCGCGGATTCGATCCTGCTGCTCGCGGTATGGATCGGTCTGGGCTGGGCCGTGCGCGGAATCACGCAGGCAACCGTGGCGGTCTGGGCCGATGAGTTGCCCGAGGGTGGCTGGCAAGAGATCTTCGGCCTACTGACCATGATGGTGGGATTCATCATGATCGCCCTGCCGTTCGATTCGCTGGACGTCCTCGGCATGGCGGCCGGTGGCTGCGCGATCGTGATCGGCATGCTGGAAATTCTCACGGTCGCGCGTGGAAACGGCGAGGTCGATCCGGTCGCGCGGGCCGCACGGATTCCGGCGGCGCCGAACTGAACTGGCGCACACCCGAGTTGGTGTTCGATCGCGCTGGCGCGATGATCATGGGACGGGTTGACTGTCGTCATGGCACGCACCGATAGTGGTTCGGAACTGATCGTCGTCACCCACGGTGCCCGGGCGGGTATCGATCCGAATGCGGTGCGCGAAAGTCTCGCGGCGCAATCGCGGCTGGTCGAACTGCTGCCGGAAGGCGGTGCGCCGGTGCGCATTTTCGGACCGCCCCATCGATTGCCGCGGCGGATCGCGGGCACCGCTCAGGAGGACGTGGGCGCGGAATATCTGAACTACTTCGCCGTGCGCGGGATCAGGGATGAACTCGAGGCAGTCGCGGAGCGACTGCGCGCCGATGACGCGGTCGAGGCGGCCTATGTCAAACCGCCCGCGGAACCGCCGATCGCGCCACCGGTCGTACTGGCCGATATCGCGGCCCGTCGGCTGGAGGACGCGCCGCCCGTGACACCGAATTTCGAAGCCCGGCAAGGTTATCTGGACGCCGCGCCGCAAGGTGTGAACGCGCGCTGGGCCTGGACCCGACCCGGCGGCCGCGGCACGGGCGTGCGCATCGTGGATGTGGAAGGCGCGTGGCGATTCACCCACGAAGACCTGCTGGCGAACCAGGGTGGAGTGATCGGCGGTGCGTCGTCGACGGATGCGGGCTGGCGCGATCACGGCACCGCGGTGGCCGGGGAGATCAGCGGTGATGTGAACACCTTCGGTATCACCGGGATTGCCGCCGATGCCGCCATCCGCGCGGTCTCGGTTTTCGACGCGGGCTCCGCGGCCGCCATCCGCACAGCTGCCGACGCACTGAGCGCGGGCGACATCATCCTGCTCGAACTGCATCGCCCCGGACCGCGCAACAACTTCCAGAATCGCGAGGACCAGGCCGGATACATCGCGATCGAGTGGTGGCCCGACGATTGGGCGGCCATCCGCTACGCGATCGGACGCGGTGTCATCGTCGTGGGCGCGGCAGGCAACGGTTCGGAAGACCTCGACAGCGCCCTGTACGACACCCGCCCCGCCGACTTCCCGACCTCCTGGCACAATCCGTTTCGGGGCGGCGCCGCCGACTCCGGCGCCATCCTGGTCGGCGCGGGTGCCCCGCCACCGGGATTCCACGGCCGCGACCACGGGCCCGCACGCTCGCGACTGGCCTTCTCCAACTACGGATCCCGCGTCGACGCACAGGGCTGGGGCCTCGAGGTCACCACTACCGGATACGGCGATCTGCAGGGCGGCGCCGACGAAGACTACTGGTACACGGACACGTTCAGCGGAACCTCCAGCGCATCCCCGATTGTCGTCGGCTCCATCGCCAGCTACCAAGGCATGGCCGCCGCAGCCATCGGGCGCAAAACACCAGCGGAGGTGCGGGTGCGACTGCGGACAACAGGTTCACCCCAACTCGACGCTCCAGGCCGCCCCGCGACCCAGCGGATCGGCAACCTGCCCGACATCCAGGCGATGATCGCACCGTAGATCAGCGGACGCGCCGCTCACGCATCCGCCACCGAGGCGTCGCGTTCACTGACCTCGAGAACTCGGGTTGTCGGCGCTGACGAGCTTGCCGGCGTGGTTTTCGGTGCGGAGCTCGGCGACGGGGCTGCCGTCACGGTCGACGAGACCGCCGCGTTGCTCGCCTGTTCGTGAACGACTGCCGGTCCGACGCGACGCGCGGGTGGAGATGGAAACTTATGGACAACGTTTAGTAGCGAAAGGTAAATGGCCCGTTGAACTTTCGGCGTGCATTCGGCGTTGTTCAGGGTTCGGGTCAACCATCGACGAGCCGACATTCGGGCCGCGATTCCCCGCCCTGACCTGGACGGCAGTGGCACCTAGCGCTCAGCGGCAGATGTCCACGGGCACAGTCGAAGTGGGATCCAACCGCCAGCGATGGGGGGTTTCACCGGTGTAGTCCCGGCCGAAAATTTCGGTAGGGTTCGGCGGCGCGGACGGGGTGGATCCGTCGCGACCGGAGATCGATGTGACGCCGAGGAGACTGTGGTGGGTGTCGTTACTGTCCGCGAAGAGCAGGCAATTGCGCGGTTGACCGACCGCCTGGTCGACGACTACCCGGCCGATCAGGTCGAGAGCGCGGTGGGTACGGCGCGGCAGCGGTTCGAAGGCCATCCGGTGCGGGAATTCGTTCCGATTCTGATCGAACGGATCGCCCGCAGGGAACTCGAGGCCTCGACAAAACAGGTCGAGACGGAAAACGTTGCTGCGCAGCGGGACCCGAACCAACAGCCCGATCCGGCGCGGGGGATGAGCCGAATCCGCACAGCTGGCGCCGAATTCGCCGCGGACAAGCGGCTCATGGCGCTCGCGGCGGCGGTTCTGGTCGTTGTTCTCGCGTTGGTCGTCGCCTTCGCGGTGCGCCAGCCCGACCAGCCCACTGCGACTAGCGCGACAGCCGCGCTGACCACCGTGCACGGGGTGGTCGGCTCGGAGAAGATGGCCTTCTTCGACGATCCGCGCGTTGTGGAAGCCCTGGCCCACAAGGGCCTCGAGGCGCGGGTCGATCCGGCCGGATCGCGACAGATCGCGACCTCTGTCGATCTCGGGAACTACGACTTCGCATTTCCGTCGAGTGCGCCTGCGGCGGAACGGATTCAGCGGGCACGCAATATCAGCACCAAGTACACGCCGTTCTCCTCACCCATGGCGATCGCGACCTACCAGCCCATCGCCGAGTTGCTGACCGCGGCGGGCGTGGTGCGTCCGGGGCCCGTGCCGACCTTCGATATGGCCAGGTACCTCCAACTCGTGCGCAACGATGTCGAATGGGACAAACTCCGCGACAACACCGTCTACCCGGTGCACAAGAACATCCTGGTCTCCACGACCGACCCGCGGACCTCCAACTCCGCCGCCATGTACTTGGCCATCGCCAGCCACGTCGCCAATGACAACACCATCGTGCAGGGCCCGGCCGCCGAGCAGGCCGTGCTGCCGACGGTGTCGCGGCTGTTCGTGCGCCAGGGGTACACCGAGAACTCCACCGACGGCCCGTTCCGCGAATACCTGGCTGCGGGTATGGGCCCGACGCCGATGGTCTGGATCTACGAAGCCCAGTTCGTCGAGGCGAGCGTGCGCGGCCAGATCAAACCCGGCATGGTGCTGATCTACCCGTCCCCGACCGTGGTCTCCCAGCACACCCTGGTGCCACTCACCACGCCTGGCGATCGCATCGGCCGCCTGCTGGCCACCGACCCCGACCTGCAGCGACTCGCCGCCGAACACGGATTCCGCACCAGCGAGCCCAGCCGATTCGCCAAGGTCGCCGCCGACAACCACGTTCCGGTGGCCGGCGAGGTGATCGATGTGATCGACACTCCCACCATCGACACCCTCGAACACCTCATCGACAGCGTCACCAAGTCCTACAACTGAGATCGCATTCGAGGCGGCGGGCCACTGCGCACACCTCGGGTGCCGAGCCATGCGCCGTCTTCTCCGCCAGGGCATTTACCGGCGACCCATATGTCCAGGTCATGACCGATTGCCGAGGCGGCACGATCGGAGGATCGTGGACACAAAAGGGACATACCGGTTCGGAGGTCGAGTAGCGGGGGTCGGGGGATTCGAGTAGCCGGACACTCGTGGCAGGAGGGTGTACTCGGGCCACGCTATGGGAGGGGATGAAGAAAGGAGCGTCCCATGAGCGGGATGTTCACCAGGACGGCCAGATATACGGCCAGATATGCGGGTCCATATCGGTCGGCACCGACGGTCGGCACGCACGGGATGGTGGTTTTCGGGACCGGCACCGACTGCTTTTTCTCCCATCGGCCCATGTTCTTTTCGCCATTCGACTTCCAGGTACTAGTCGACGTCGAATTGGACGAGCGCGGTAGTCGGGCACTCGGCGCCGACCGGCGCACCGGATTCCGCGGCGGACACGCCTTCGAACCGGCGGACCTTTCGCTCGCCGAGCTCGATCCGCGCGCGGATAGCCCGCGAACTACATTCCAGGGCAACCTGATTCGCGGGCATCTGGATCGCCGCGGCATCGTGATCGCACGCGATGTCGTGGCCACCGTGCGCAACGTCGTATCCTTCACACAGCTCGATCCGCATCCCGTGCGGACCGCGGAATTGCTGACTCATCTGTGCTTCGGCCGGGCGGGCAAAATGTATGTGGCGCACCGGATCGGACGGCGTCCCAGCTTCGATCAAATCGTCTCGGTCCGGTTGATCCCCGGCACCGTCACCGACCTGGTCGGTGCTCCGCTGTCCGTTGATGTCACCGAATTGGTATTCGATCAGGCGCAGCCGATCATCCTGGGACAGCGAGATTTCGCGGGGCAGCGGTTGCGGGTCGGCGAGATCGCGGTGGCCGCATTCCATGCGACCGATACCGCCGACGGGAAGCAGGGCTTCCTCGTCGACATCGCCATTGAGCGGCAGCTCTACTTGGAGGTCGCCGACCTGGTGTGATGTCAATACGCCGGAGGTAGCTGCTCGGGGCGGATCCGGTCAGGGTGCGAATCGGTCGGTGGGAGGACGACCGGGCGAAGTCCGGCCGCTTAATCTTGCGATCATGTCCGAATCGGTCGTAGCCGCATCCGCATCGCGGCGGATAGCCGAAGTAGACATACTCCGGGGATTCGCACTCTTCGGGATCCTCATTGTGAATGTCGCCGTCGCCACGCTGCTCTGGTCGTTCGGCGGCTCCGCGGACGATCCGCGACCGGGATTCGACGGGCCATTCGACCATTTCGTCAACGCGGTGGTGGAGGCGCTGTTCAGCGGCAGGTTCTATCTACTGTTCGCATTCTTGTTCGGCTATTCGTTCACCCTGCAGATCGCGGCCGCGCAGCGGGCCGGGGTATCGGCGAATCCGCGGCTGCTGCGGCGATGTGCCGCGTTGATGGTGATCGGGTTGGCGCATGTCTTCCTGCTGTGGATCGGCGACATCCTGACGCTGTACGCGTTTCTGTGTCTGTTTCTGATCCTGCTGCGATGGCTGCGGCCTCGGGTAGCGATCGTTGCCGGGGTTGTGCTGTATCTAGCGTGGTCGATATGGGCGTTTCTGCCGGGTTCCGGTGGCATTGCCGCGGTCGCGGAGCTGCTCGATGTGCTGGCTTTGCACGCGGGTTACACCGGCAGCTTCGGGGAGACCTTCACGATGCAAGTGTCCGAGGCGCCGTTGTGGATCATCCTGATCTGGATCACTCAGGGCGTTCCGGCGCTCGGCATGTTCCTGATCGGGCTGGCGGCCGGCAAGCGCAAGGTGTTCACTGACGTGGAGATGTTGCGCCGCTGGTCAGCTCGGGTATTCCTCGGTGGGCTGGCGGTCGGACTGCCGGTATCGGCGGTGACGTTCTCCGCGGGGATGGGGTGGCTGGAACCGCCGTCGTACTGGAACGGGATTCAGGAAGTAGTCAACCCGCTCATGACGTTCGCCTATATCGCGGGGGTCGTCATGCTGGCGCGATCAGCCCGCACAGTGCGGTATATCGCGCTGCTCGCCCCAGCCGGTCGGATGGCGGCCTCCAACTACATTATTCAGTCGGTGATATTGATGGTGATCTACACCGGCTACGGATTCGCCCTGGCCGATGATGTGCCACCGGCGGGCGTCATCGGGATCGCGTTGCTGACCTATGGCGCGCAGCTCGCCTTCAGTCACTGGTGGTTGCGCGGGCATGAGTACGGTCCGGTGGAATGGGTGCTGCGCTCCGCGACCTATCTGTCGGTTCCGGCTTGGCGGCGGCGGCCGGAATATGTTCCGGTGCAGCGGGATCGACTGGCTTGACGATACTGAGCGTGCATCGGCACGTCGGAACCGGCGATATCTGCCATCTCGACGAAACGCGCACGCTCGGTATCGTTTCCGTTCCGGCTCGGCCTCCGTTGATGGAAACCGGCGTCAACGATCAGCGGTGACCGTCAGCGCTTCCAGCAGAGCACGAGCGAATTCGGTCGGGGTTTCCCGGACTCCACTGTGCCCACCCGGGAACTCCACCAGCGGTCGGTGCAACTCGGTCGCAAGTGTTTGCGCGGTCCGATAAGGGAGTTGACCACGGGTTTCCCGACCCGCGGCCAGCGCAAGGCGGTCCGCTACAGCGGCGAGTGCGGCAGTGTCGGGCCGGTAATCGGTGACCGCGCGCAGTTCATGAGCGAACATCAGCGGCGCGTTGCCCATCAGCCGTCCGAGCATTTCGGCGGTGCGAGCCGGGACCTCGGCCGCATTGGGCAGCGGCTTCGAGGTGACGCCCACCGCCTGCATGAAGCGCCCGCCCGCCACGGCCGGTCCTTGGTCACGGGCGAGTTCGACCACCTCCTCGACCATGGCCCGGTGCGCGTCCGCATCGGGCAGGACCGCGAAGCACGGCGGCTCGTGGGCGACGACCAGGCGCAGCCGTTCCGGATGACGGGCGAGCAAGTCCAGCGCGACGATCGCGCCGCCACTGACCCCGGCGAGATAGGCGAATTCTCCTGCTGGCGTGAGGTGTTCGAGCAGGCGGTACGCGTCATCGCTGAGCACTTCCATCCGCTGGTCCACGGGTTCGGGAGCGTCGAGAACGCTGCGTGAGTAACCACGCGGATCGGCGGCGACGACCGTAAAGTGCTCGGCGAGCGCATCGGCGATCGGGTCGAAGATCCCGGCGTCACCGCCGCTGCCCGGCAACAAGAGCAGCACCGGGCCGTCGCCGCGCACCTCGAAATACAAGGTGGCACCGGGCACTTTCAGGGTTTCGGATCTCACTGCGAATTCGCTTTCTCGTCGGTGGGCCAGTGGGTGAGGGTGACGTGCAAGGCGTCGATGATGCGATCCCAGGAGGCGGCGGTGGAGCGGGCATGACCGAAGCCGCCGCTCGCCTCCAGGTTGGCATATCCGTGAAAAGTGCTGCGCAACAGCCGAACCGCGTCGGTGACATCGGGTTCGTCGAGCCCATAGGCGCGCAGCATCCCATAGGTCAGATCTATGGCCCGCCGTCCGCCGGTCCAATCTGCGGTGACGGCGGGGTCCATCGGCATCTGGGTGGCGGCATAGCGGCCGGGATGTTCCAACGCGTAGCGGCGCCACTCGTCGGCAAATGCCGCGAGTGCGTCCCGTCCCGCACGCCCGGCCACCGCCGCGGCAATGCGGTCGGTCTTCTCGTCACTTGCCAGCATGGCCACCCTGTTGCGCAAGTCTTCGAGGTTCTTGATGTGGGAGTAGAGGCTCGCGTCCTTGACGCCGAACCTCCTGGCCAGTGCGGCGACGGTGAGGTTGTCGAAGCCGACCTCATCGGCGAGTTCCGCCGCGGCCATGGTGATCCGCTCGGTGGTCAACCCGGCGCGTGGCGACATCACAGCTCCTAAAACTATGGTACCTAGTTTATATCCTAATACTCCTAGCTTTGGCTAGTGTTCACCCAGGAATCCTGAAGCCGTTCCCAGCCGCAAAGTAGAGTTCGGAGTGGGTCGATGGAGAAAGGCCGACCTATCTCCCATGCGCCCCGGCTCGCCGCCAGTACCGTGGCTGGAGTCACGAACGCGACCCGTGTGTGGTGTGCTCAGCCTGTGACCGCTACGGCAGGTTCGGCCCGCAGGTAGCTGTAGACGGTTTCGCGGTCGATACCGAATTCCTTGGCCAGCAACGATTTCGATTCACCAGCAGCGGCGCGGCGCGCAGCCGGTCGGCCAATCCCGTTGGTGGACTGGTTATCACAGCGCCAGCGCATCAGAGGATGCGGCACTAGGCTGAGTATGTGGCTGTAGTCATCGTCGGTGCAGGATTCGGTGGGGTGGCGATGGCGTTGGAGCTCGTGCGCTCCGGTCATCATGATTTCGTCATCCTGGAGAAGGCCTCCGAGGCAGGGGGAGTCTGGCGGGAGAACACCTATCCAGGTGCGGCATGCGACGTTCCGTCGCCGTACTACTCGTTCTCATTCGCCCCGAATCCCAGTTGGCCGAGACGGTATTCGGAGCAGCGCGATATCAAGGACTACCTGAACCGGCTGATGGATGACTACGGTCTGCGCCCGCACATCCGGTTCGACACAGAGGTAACCGGCGCGGACTTCGATGCGGCAACGCGACGGTGGCGAATCGAGACGAACACTGGCGAGACTTTGGATGCTGACGTGTTCGTGCCCGCCACCGGCCAGCTGTCCCGCCCGGCAATTCCGGCGATCTCGGGCCGGGAGTCATTTGCGGGCGTCAGCTTCCATTCCGCGGAGTGGAATCACGATTACGAACTCGCCGGCAAGCGGGTGGCGGTCATCGGAACCGGTGCGAGCGCCGTCCAGTTCGTGCCGCGGATCCAGCCGGTGGTGGCCAATCTGACGGTCTTTCAGCGATCGGCTCCGTACATCCTGCCGAAGCCGGACACCGCGTACGGTCGTCTGCACCGGTTGACTTTTCGGCGGAGGCCGCTGCTGCAAAGCGTGGAGCGGCTGCTGTGCTGGTCGGGCGGGGAACTTGCCGCCTTGGGCCTCGCGGGGAATCGAAGCATCGCCCGCTTTGTCGGCTGGATTGCGAAATGGAATCTGCGCATCCAAATTCCGGACGAGAAACTGCGGGCGGCGCTGACGCCGGACTATCCGATCGGGTGCAAGTGTGTGCTATTCGGCAACAACTTCTATGCCGCGCTCACCGAAACCAATGTGCACGTGGTGACCGAGGCCATCACCGAGATCACCCCCCGAGGAATCCGGACTGCCGACGGTGTTGTGCACGACGTCGATGCCATTATCTACGGGACAGGTTTCCTGCCGCAGGAACTGTTGGCGCCGATGAAGATCCGAAATCACAACGGTCGCGACCTGCACGATGTGTGGGCCGCAGGCGCGCGGGCCTACCTAGGCATCGCGGTACCCGGTTTTCCGAATCTGTTCATCATGTATGGCCCGAACACCAATCTCGGCTCCGGGTCGATCATCTATATGCTCGAACGCCAAGCGCGCTACATCCGCCAACTCATCGAGCATCTCGACACTCGTCCGGGAACCGCGCTCGATGTTCGCGCCGACGTCGAGCGACACTACGATACCGAGATGCAGCGCAGACTCGCCTCGACGGTATGGGCTTGCTGTGCGAGCTGGTATCGCTCCGAAACCGGCCGGATCTCGACGAACTGGCCCGGACTCGTCAGTGAATACGACCGACGCACCCGCCGAGTCGAGATCGCGGACTACCGGCTCATGTCGTAGGCAGAAGTTACGGGCGGTCCAGGGGATAGGGACTATCTGCGGGAAATCCGGCGGTAGCGGCATGGAGCCCCTACCCCAACAGCGCCCGACCTCAACTTTGACCTGAGTGGCTGTGCCGACGAATTCCGACGTCGCGATGTCGAGCTGGGCATGAGCTACCTCGAATAGCCCGGCTGGAGGCGTGACCTTCCCGAAAGCGTCCCCGGCGACCACCACGGTCGATCGCGGGGGACACCTGCTTTGCCGGCAGCGGGTTTACGGCGCGGTAGTAGCCGGTTCGTCGGCCCAGTAGTAGATCTCACGGCGCAAGCGTTCCAAGTCCGGCGCCGCGGCCGCGGAGGTCGGCTCGTACCGATCGCTCTCACGCCCCCAGAGCCCCACGTTCGCCATGTTCACATACAACTCCGCGTAGTCCTTCCCCCGGCCCGACAGGCCCGGAAGTACGCGGAAGAGCGCGGGGACGTAGCGGATCAGCGACTCGAGCTGGGCGCGCTGCTCGGCCACCTGGCGCTGCACCTGCTCGACGGCTTCGCGGCGGGTGCAGCCGGTCTCGTGACGGACCGCCCGCACCAGGTTGTAAGGGACTTGATCGGCCTCGTCCTGATCCAATCCCACCAGGTCGTTCTCCACGAAGGTCACCCAGAAGCCGAGTTCCTCGAGACGGCGGATCACGGGATGGTTGCGCAGCTTCAACGGCAGCTCCCGGTCCTGGTACACCTCCACACAGGCGATGATGGTTTCCATCCCACTGGTCGACATTCGCAGCGGCAGATAGTCGGCCGTGGAGGGGATATAGCCGCCAATGCGGTGGTGCGCTTCACGTTCGGCGGCTTCGAACCAGTCCTCGATGCCGTCGAGGAACCGCTCCTGCCAGCGGATGCTCCGGCCCTCCCGTAGGCGCGGCCACAAACTCGCCCACGCCGTCGGGATCGCACCGGACCGCCACGGTTTCTCCGGGTCCTGGCGCAGTACTGCCACCATGCCACGCCTCAGCGCGGTAACGGCTTCCGGGTCCCTCAACTGCGGATCCTCGAAGAGGTCGTCCCACATCAGGGTCAGCACCGCCATGGCGTAGGCGGTCTGTTCACGAGCCGCGTCCGCTGCTGGGGCCAAAATCGGTACCGGGCTCCGGATCGCTCCTATCCACCGGTGGTAGTCGGCCTCGGCCGGGGTAAGGGCAAGGCCGGTGTCCACCAGCCAGCTCCTCAACCATTGCGCGACCCCCTGCGGGAGCCCATCACTGTGAACTCCGGCGGCCTGCGTCGACTGCCGGGGGACCGCGGGACCAGGAGTTCGCCGGTGGAGTATGGACCGGACGTAGGCGTTCATCGCCTGGCGGGCGCGCGGGTCAACGGGTAGGGCGGTGAGCTGACCGGCGGCCTGGTCGATGAATTCCTCGGCCCTCGCTTGTGCTTCGTCCACGGCGCCGGAGGCGACGACGAGCTCGCGGGCGCGGGCGGCTTGGTCTCGCGTCATTCGTCGGTTCAGCAGGCGGGCAAGATCCTGATCGCGGGCAGCCGCGCGGATGACGGGAAGTGTGTAGATGCCCTCGGACAGATCCGCGTTGACCGGCTTGCCCATTTCTTCGGCGGTCGAGGTCAAATCGAGGATGTCGTCATAGAGCTGGTAGGCCAACCCGAAGTGCCGACCGAACAGCGCCAGCGCCTCTTCCTCATCCTCGGAGCGGTCGGCCTGCATCGCGCCGACCCGGCATGCCAGCGACAGTACCGCCGCCGTTTTGCCGTCGATCGCGTCCAGGTAGGACTGCTCGCTTCGAGAGGCCACATAAAGGTCGGCGGCCTCGAGCACCATGCCCGCGCACATCTGCTCACCCGCGATCGTTGCCGCGAGAACTTCGCGCCCGCCGAGCTCGGCCAGCATGCGCATGCCCGAGAACGTCACCGAGTCCCCACCCAATACCGCCATATGTGAACCCCACACCACGTTGGCACTGGGACGGCCTCGACGCTCGTAGGCATGATCTACGACGTCGTCGTGGTAGAGCGAACCCAGATGCATCAACTCCACAGCGGCAGCGGCGCGCACCACCCGGTCGTCGGCAGGGACCGCGGGATCGGTGAGCAGGTAGTACGACAACAGGGTCAAAGTGGGACGAACCAGACGGCGAGAGCTGTCGGGCCCCTCATCTGTGAGTGCGGTCAGCTCGGGCCTGCCCCGCAACTGCACGGGGCCCAGAACGTCACGGACGCGGGCCAGGTCCACCTCCAGATGTGGGAAGACAGCCGAATCGATTTCATGTGGCACGCGGGCACTCCTGACTGGGTACATCGGTCATCTACACACACCGTTGCTCAGTGGAATTTGACACCACTTCGGCGCGGAAGGTGTTGATATCGGCCAATTTCGACGTATCCGTCACAAAGGTGATGTCGGTTGATGAGTGCCGTTGGGGCGAGTACCTCCTCGATCGACCCGACATCCACCAGCGCTTGCCACTCCAGCGAATCGTTGCTCTCCACCACAGTGATTCGGCCCGGCCGCATCACCAGCTCGCGGAAGATTTTCCGGCGTTGACCAGCATGACAAGGGCTGGACAACTGATTGAATCGTCCGGCCTATTGTCCGGCTCTGTTCAGCCGACCCGAAAAGCATACGGCTGAGGGCATTCCGGCTCCGACAGTGGCGCGCTTTCAACCTCCGTGGTTGGAGCGACGTCCGGGCGTCGCAAACTCCGTCGCCAATCGGCGTGCGTGGTGATGTCCTATGCCCGAAACGGCCCATACCCATTGTTCGCGAACCCTCTTCGTTGGGTGACCGATTCCGGCAGGATTCTGAAACATCAACGCGCAGAGAAGACTTCGCGCGATAGGCTCGAACTTCACGCAGGGCGGGGGAGGTCGCTGTGCTGCTGTTGATCAACGACGGTTCGGAGCTCTCGCCTGCTGAGGAGCGGCTTGCGCAATGAGCGCTGGGGAGTCCCGGACAGTCCGGGGTGGCGTTGCTGAACGTGAGGTACCGACCGCAGCTACAGTCGCCAGCTCGACGCGCTGATCTGGACGCCACAGCGGTGTATCGCGCTGGAGGTCAAGGGATTCCGCACCCGCCAGGACGGGGTGCTCGTCGTGCCGACCGAACGCGCTGTGGCGGATTGACGCTGAGCGAGTTGTCGATCGACCGGTTGAATAGCCTGGTAGCGATCGGTGCCGCGCGCCGTTGGCCAGCGGCGGCTAGACGCGATATCCCTCTCCGAGCAGACCCACGTGCGCCAATTCGGCTCGGGGAGTCTCGAGCGGGCATTGGTGGCGACCGATTAATTCGTGTGGGCAAGCCGGTCAACATTCTCGGCAGACCCATGACTATTCGTTCGAGGAGATCTTGATGACCCCGACTTCGACCGCCACCGCACACACCCTCGACGTGCCCGGGGCGCGACTGCACTACGAGGTGCGTGGCACCGGACCGCTGGTCGTACTGGTCGGCGCTCCAATGGACGCGGCGGCCTTCGCGCCGCTGGCGGAACTGCTCGCCACCGACCGCACCGTGCTCACCACCGACCCGCGCGGCCATCAGGGCAGCGTGCTCGACAACCCCGAACAGGACTCGACACCGCAGCTGCGCGCCGACGACCTGGCCTGTCTCATCACCCACCTCGGCGTCGGCCCCGCGGTGGTATTCGGTTCCAGCGGCGGCGCGGTGACCGCATTGGCACTGGCCCAATCCCAGCCGGAACTGGTCACCACCGTGATCGCGCACGAACCACCACTGGGTGAACTGCTCGAGGACAGCGACCAGTTGCGCGCTGGAACCGAGGACGTCATCGCCACCTACCGTGGCGGCGACGCGCTCGGCGCGTGGCGCAAGTTCATGGTCAATGCGAACATCGTGATGCCGGAACCGGTGCTACAGCAGGTGTTCGGCGGCGAGCGCGACCCGCGCCAGCTGGCCAGCGAACGCTACTGGTTCGATCACGAGTTGCTCGGCACGACCACGTGGGAGCCGAATATCGCTGTGCTGCAATCGACTCCGGCGCGGATTGTGATCGGCATCGGCTCTGAATCGACCGGCCAATATTGCGACCGCACATCGCGGGCGCTCGGTGAAGCTATCGGGGTGACTCCGACCATATTCCCCGGCGGACACACCGGATTCGTCGAGGACCCAGCCACCTTCGCCGTCCGATTGCGCGAGGTACTCGGAGGTGCTCTGTAACAGGCTATGGATTAGCCGCTGTCGGCGAGCACTCCGAAGGTCGGGGTGTTCTGGATAGCGGCCACCACTCCATCGGAATTCGCCGCACCGCCGCTGAACCCGTGCTACCGCGCCCCGCCGTGTGAGCATCGTGCGAATTCTTCGGCAAACGCACCGGATGGTAGCCCAGGGCACCGACCCGGTCGTGGGCATCGAAATGCGTAGGCGCGTTGTACGCCACGATAACCACATTCGCTTGCCTCGATCGTGCTAGGAACGAAATGGCCGTGGCAGGGTGGTGGGATGAATCGTGGTGTGTTGGTGACGGGGGCTTCGCGGGGGATCGGGCGGGCGGTTGCGGTGGCATTCGCCGAGAACGGTGATCGGGTGGCGGTGCATTACTCCTCCGCGCGGGCCGATGCCGAGGAGACATTGCGGCAGTTGCCCGGCGACGGGCATGTGCTCGTCGACGGCGATATCGGTGCGCCGGAAACGGCCGAAGCGATCGTCGCGGCGGCGGTAGAGGAACTCGGCACAGTGCACGTGCTGGTCAACAATGCCGCGGTGAACCTTCCGCATCCCCTCGCGAAAACCTCGTACACGGACTGGCAGGACGTGTGGCGCAAGACCATGGACGTCAACCTGTTCGGCACGGCCAATATCTCCTACTGCGCCGCCCGCCACATGATTGACAACAAGGTGCCGGGCCGCATCATCAATATCGGCTCGCGCGGCGCATTCCGCGGTGAACCCGACTACCCCGCTTACGGTGCCAGCAAGGCAGCCGTCCACGCCCTCGGCCAATCGCTCGCGGTCTATTTGGCCCCCTATGGAATCGCGGTCGCCTCGGTGGCACCGGGTTTCGTCGCAACCGAACGCGTCGCCTCCCGCGTCACCGACGAGGTCCGCGCCCAAAGCCCCTTCGATCGCGTTGCCCAACCCGAGGAAATCGCCTCCGCCGTCCGCTACCTCGCCTCGCCCGAAGCGACCTGGAGCTCCGGCGCGGTCCTGAACGTCAACGGAGCCTCATACCTGCACTGAACCGCGACAGGCTCGACGCGACATGCAGCTCTACGCCACCACGCGATACGCGGGCATTCCTGGAAACACGACACTGCCGCACCCGAGTGGGATGCGGCAGTGTCGTGACGGGGTCAGCGAACGAAAGTCGATGCGCGGTCGGACAAGTCGAGCAGCATTTGCGGGATGATACCGAGCAGCACGGTGGCGCCCGCGGTGAATGCGACGACCGTGGTGGTGAGGAATGGAGAGGCGACGGTCGGGGCGTCGGCAGGTGGGTCGGTGAAGAACATCAAGACGATGACGCGGATGTAGAAGAATGCGGCGATGGCGCTGGATATGACACCGACGATGACCAGATAGGCAGCATCGCCGGAGGCGGCGGCCTGGAAGACCGCGAACTTCGCGACGAAACCACCGGTGAGGGGCAGGCCCGCGAACGAGAGCAGGAACAGCGCGAAAATCGTTGCCAGCCAGGGGGAGCGGCGCCCGAGGCCCGCCCATTGGGACATGGCGGTAGCTTCGTCACCTTCGACATCGCGGACCAGGCTGACGACCGCGAACGCGCCGAGCGTGCCCAGACCGTAGGCCAACAGATAGAACAGGATGGCCGAGGTACCGGCCTCGTTCGCCGCGGCAAGTCCGGTCAGGATGAATCCGGCGTGCGCGACCGAGGAGTAGGCGAGCATGCGTTTGACATCGGTCTGGGTGATCGCCATGATCGCGCCGATCACCATGGTGGCGATGGCGATGGCGGCGAGCACCGGCCGCCAGTCGTCACGCAGACCGGGCACCGCGACCTGCAGCACCCGCAACAGCGCACCGACTGCCGCGATCTTCGTCGCCGCGGCCATGAAGCCGGTCGCCGAACTCGGCGCGCCCTGATACACATCCGGCACCCAGGACTGGAACGGCACCGCACCGATCTTGAACAGCAACCCCACCGCCAACATCGCCACCCCGAGCAACCCCAGGGTGCTGTTCTGCGGATGCTGCGTTATCGCATCGGCGATCCCACCGAGCTTCACCGTCCCCGCCTGCCCGTACAGCAGTGCGACCCCGTAGAGGAAGAACGCGGACGAAAACGCACCGAGCAGAAAGTATTTCAGCGACGCTTCCTGCGAGAGCAGCCGCTTGCGCCGTGCCAGCCCACACAGCAGATACAGCGGCAACGACAACACCTCCAACGCCACGAACATCGTCAGCAGATCATTCGACGCCGGGAACAGCAGTAGTCCCCCGATGGCGAGCATGGCCAGCGGGAACACCTCGGTGGTCGCGACACCCGCACGGACAGCGGCCATTTCACCCGCACTACCGGGCACCGCGGAGGCCTGCGGGGTGAACGCGTCCACCCCACCGCCGACAGCGGCAGCGGCCACACTCCACGTCCCGGGACCCGAACGTACCTGCGGCCGCGGTTGCGCGCCGCGCTCGGCCATGAACAGCAGCGCCAGAATCGACACCACCAGAATCGTGCCCTGCAGGAACAGTGTCACACCGTCGATCGCCACCGCACCGACCATCACGGTCGCCTCGGTCCCGGACAACCGCACCACCGCCACCAGTGCCGCGACCAACCCGGCCAGCCCGAGCGGCACCTGGATGGCATACCGATGCCGGCGCGGCGCGAACGCCTCGACGAGCACCCCGACCACCGCCACCCCGAACACGATCAGCATCGGCGACAACTTGGCGTATTCGATACTCGGCGCGGGCATACTTGCCGCGAGCAGACTGCTCATTTGTGGGCACCTCCGTGATCGGCCCCCGCTGCGGGGATCGCGGGCGTCTTCGGCGCGGGATCGTGGACGCCAATGGTGGTGAGCGTCTGACCCACCGCGGGATTGATGAAATCCAGCACCGGTTTCGGATAGATACCGAGGAACAGCAGCGCCGCGATCAACGGCACCACCACCGCCACTTCGCGCGGCACCAGGTCATAGAGCCGCTCGTTGCCCTCCTTGACCGGCCCGGTCATCATCCGCTGGTACATCCACAGCACATACAGTGCCGCCAATACCAACGCTGCGGTCGCGATCACCGCCGCGAATCCGTAACGGGTGAATGTGCCGAGTAGCACCAGGAATTCGCTGATGAACGGTGCCAGCCCCGGCAGCGACAAGGTGGCGAGACCGGCGATCAAGAAGGTGCCCGCCAGCACCGGCGCCACCTTCTGCACCCCGCCGTAGGCGGCGATGGCCCGAGTTCCCCTGCGCGACACCAGGAATCCCGCGATCAGGAACAGTGCCGCGGTCGAGATGCCGTGATTGATCATGTAGAGCGTGGCCCCGGTCTGCCCCTGACTGGTCATCGCGAAGATACCCAGAATGATGAATCCGAAGTGTGAGATCGAGGTGTAGGCGATCAGCCGCATCACATCGGTCTGTCCGATCGCCAGCAGCGCGCCGTAGATGATGCCGATCACCGCGAGCGTGATCACCAGGGGCGCATAGGTTCCCGAGGCATCCGGGAACAACTGCAGGCAGTAGCGCAACATGCCGAAGGTGCCGACCTTGTCGACCACCGCCATCATCAGCACCGCACTCGACGGCGTCGCCGCCACCGCCGCATCCGGCAGCCAGGTGTGCAACGGCCACAGCGGCGCCTTCACCGCGAAGGCGAACATGAAACCGAGGAACAGGGCATTCAACACCGCAGGACCGGCGCCGAGCTGTCCGGCATTGGCCGCCGCCACCACGGTGCGGAAATCGAAGGTGCCCGACGATCCGGACCCGAGTCCCTGCCGCGCGGTGAGCACATACAGCCCGATCACCGCGGCCAACATGATCAGACCGCCGAACAGGTTGTACAACAGGAATTTCACCGCTGCCCGCGAACGCTGCTGACGATGTGCGAGATCGGCACTGCGCGGTCCGAACCCGCCGATGAGGAAGTACATCGGGACGAGCATCGCCTCGAAGAACACGTAGAACAGCAGAATATCGAGCGAGACAAAGGAAATCAGCACCATCGCCTCGACGAGCAGCGTCAACGCGACATAGGTGTGCGAAACCCGGCGCCCGCTGCCGACCTCGCGCTCATCGTTCCAACCGGCCAGGACCAGCAGCGGCGTCAGCGCCGTGGTGAGCAGCACCAGCACCAGTGCGATCCCGTCCAACCCGAGTGTGTAACCCGCGCCGAAAGCCGGAATCCATTCGTGCGATTCGACGAACTGATATTGCGCCGCACCGGGTTCGAAGCGCACGGCCAAGACGATGCCGAGCACCAGCACCGCCAATGCGACACCGAATGCCAGCCCGCGCGCCAGGGTGCGCCGCGACGCGGGCAACAGCAGCACCACCACCGCGCCGACGACGGGCAACAACCACAGCGTGGTCAACCAGGGATAGTCACTCACCAGAGCCTCACTGCCAGCAGGGCGGCGGCCACCAGTGCCGCGCCGGTGAACATGGACAGGGCATAGGACCGCACGAACCCGGACTGCACCTTCCGGATGCGCCCGGACAGTCCGCCGATCAGTGCGGCGGTCCCGTTGACGATCCCGTCGATGCCGCGGTTGTCGAGGAAGACCAGCGACCGGGTCAGATACGCGCCGGGACGCATGAATACGCCCTCGTTGAACGCATCGCCGTAGAGATCCTTGCGTGCCGCGACGGTCAATGCCGATACGGCTTCCGGCGCGGTCTCGGGAACTTCACGCTGCGCGTACTGGTTGTAGGCGAAGCCGATTCCGATGGCGACCACGAGCAGCGCCAGGGCTGTCACCACGCCCGCGGGCACGACCTCCTCGCCGTGATGCGCCCCGACAACGGGTTCGAGCCAGTTCTGCAGCGACGATCCGAGCACGAACAGCCCACCCGCGGCCACCGAGCCGATCGCGAGCAGGATCATCGGGCCGGTCATCACCGCCGGTGCCTCGTGGGGGTGCGTGTCGGGCTTCCAGCGGCGATCGCCGAAGAACGTCATCAGCATGACGCGCGTCATGTAGAAGGCGGTCAGCCCGGCACCCAGCAGCGTCACCGCGCCCAAGGCCAAACCGCTTGCGCCGCCCTGGTTGAACGCCGCCTCGATGATCCGATCCTTGGAAAAGAAGCCGGCGAACGGCGGCACCCCGATGATCGCCAGATAGCCGAGCCCGAAGGTGATGTAGGTGACCGGTAGCAGTGTGCGCAGCCCACCGTAGCGGCGCATATCGGTTTCGTCGTCCATCGCGTGCATGACCGATCCGGCGCCGAGGAAGAGCCCCGCCTTGAAGAAGCCGTGGGTGAGCAGGTGCATGATGGCGACCGCGTATCCGGCCGGGCCGAGGCCCGCGGCCAGCACCATGTACCCGATCTGGCTCATCGTGGATGCCGCCAGTGCCTTCTTGATGTCGTCCTTCGCGCAACCGACGATCGCACCGAACAACAGCGTCACCGCACCCACCAGCACCACGCCGAGCCGCGCGTTGGGCGCGAGATCGAAGATCGGCCCGGAGCGCGCGATCAGATACACACCCGCGGTCACCATGGTGGCCGCGTGGATGAGTGCGGAGACCGGTGTCGGACCCTCCATCGCGTCACCGAGCCAGGACTGCAGCGGCACCTGCGCGGACTTACCGCAGGCGGCCAGCAGCAGCAACAACCCGATCGCGGTGAGCGTGCCCTCGCCCGCCTGCGGTGCGGTCGCGAACACCGAGCCGAAGTCGATCGAACCGAAGGTCGCGAACATGGTGAACATGGCGATCGCCAACCCCATATCACCGACCCGGTTGACCACGAACGCCTTCTTGGCGGCGGTCGCCGCGGTCGGCTTGTGGTACCAGAAACCGATCAGCAGGTACGAGGCCAGACCGACGCCCTCCCAGCCCAGATAAAGCACCAGGTAGTTATCCGCCAGCACCAGCAGCAGCATGGCCGCGAGGAACAGATTCAGGTAGGCGAAGAATCGCCGCCGTCCCGGATCATGGTTCATATAGCCGACGGAATAGATGTGGATCAGCGACCCGACACCGGTGATCAGCAGCGCGAAACACACCGACAGCTGGTCCAATTGGAGGCTGAAGTCCACCTGCAACCCGTCGACCGGCACCCAGCTGAAAAAGTCCTTGTGGATTGCGCGGGCAGCATCGCCACGGTCGAGCATGTGCAAGAAGGCGACGGCGGCGAAGCCGAACGAGGCCAGCGCGGTGGCACAGCCCAGCAGATGCCCCCACTGATCGCTGTAGCGTCCGACCAGCAGCAGAACGATGGCACCGGCCAGCGGCAGTGCGGGCAGCACCCAGAGCGTTGCGGTATCCACGTCAGAACTTCAGCAGGTTGGCGTCGTCGACCGAGGTCGAACGGCGGGCGCGGAAGATGGTCATGATGATGGCCAGTCCGACCACGACTTCGGCCGCGGCGACCACCATGGTGAAGAACGCGAACACCTGACCGTCCAGGTTCGAATGCAGTCTGGCGAAGGTGACGAAGGCGAGATTGACCGCATTGAGCATCAACTCGATGCACATGAACACCACAATGGCGTTGCGTCGCAGCAGCACACCGGCCGCGCCGATGGTGAACAGCAGGGCCGACAGGAACAGGTAGTTCTCAGGATTCACCGCTTGCCTTCCTCGTCTGCCTCGCGGGCGGGGGTTTCGGACTCGTCGACCTCGGCGGCGAAGGTCGGGGTCGTACCGACCGAGATGACCGCCGCCTCGGTGAGGGCCCTGGTGCGGCGGTGCCGCAGGATGGTGCTGACCGACAGCTCCTCGAAGGATCCGTCCGGCAGCCGCGCCGGAATATCGACCGCGTTGTGCCTGGCGTACACACCGGGTGTCGGCAGCGGCGTGGCGCGATCGGAGGGCCGGGCCGGATCGTAGGCGCCGCGGAAGCGGCGGCGCGAGAGCTCTCGCTGATCCAGGCGCGGCCCGAAATTCTCCCGGTGCGCCAGGATCATCGCGCCGATGGTGGCGGTGATCAGCAGTGCGCCGGTGAGTTCGAAGGCCCACACATATCGGACGAAGATCAGCTCGGCGAGTTGGCCGATCACGTCTTGATAGGCGAATCCCATTGCCGGATGGGTGATTCCGGAGTTGCGGATGCCGTTGGCGATACCGCTGATCAGCAGCAGCCCGAAGCCGAGTCCGACCGCGGCGGCCGAGAGTCGCTGACCGCGCAGTGTTTCCCCGAGCGATTCGGGGGAGTCGACGCCGACCAGCATGAGCACGAACAGGAACAGCATCATGACCGCGCCGGTGTAGACGACGATCTGCACGACGCCCAGGAACAGCGCATCCTGGGCCATATAGAAGGTGGCGAGCACGATCATGGTGGCGGCCAGACAGATCGCCGAATGGACGGCCTTGCCCGCGAATACCATGCCGAGTGCGCCGATGACGGCGAGCGGGCCGAGGATCCAGAATTGGACGGCCTCGCCGGTGGAGGTGTTGGTCAGTGGCTCGGCGGCCAATGTCTGGGCGGCCAGGATGAATTCGGTCACCGCGGGCCTCCTTCCGCGCCCGCGGCGGCGGGCTCCCTATCCGAACCGCCTTCACCGCCCGGCACGTTGCCGCGGTAGTAATCGCCTTCGGTCGAACCGGGATACATGGCGTGCGGCGGTGCGGTCATGCCGGGCTGCAACGGGGCCAACAGCCGGTCCTTCTCATAGATCAGGTCGGCGCGGTTGTTGTCGGCCATCTCGTACTCATTGGTCATGGTGAGCGCCCTGGTCGGGCACGCCTCGATGCACAATCCGCAGCCGATGCAGCGCAGATAGTTGATCTGGTAGACCTCTCCGTAGCGCTCGCCGGGTGAAAAGCGTTCGGTCTCGGTGTTATCCGCGCCCTCGACGTAGATCGCGTCCGCGGGACAGGCCCACGCGCACAGTTCGCAGCCGATGCACTTCTCCAGACCATCCGGATGCCGATTGAGCTGGTGGCGGCCGTGGTAGCGGGGCGCGGTCGGGACCTTCTGTTCCGGATAGGACTCGGTATTGGCCTTCTTGAACATGGTCAGGAAGGTCACCGCGAAGCCCATCAACGGTTCCAGCAGTCCCGCTTTGGGTTCTGGACGCCGTGTCGATGGATGCGGCAGCGGCGGCGTCGGGAATCCGAGGAAGACCGCGGTGCCGGATGCCACCGGCGCGGGTTCCTCGACCGTCGGCGGCGCGCTTTGTTTGCGCCCGGCCCGCAGGAACATCAGCAGGATCAGTCCGGAGATGATGATTCCGCTGATCACCAGCAGCGGCGTCTGGACTTCGTAGCCCTCGTTCTGCAGCAGCCGCGCGGTGGCGACCACCATCACCCACAGCAGCGAGGTCGGAATCAGCAGCTTCCAGCCGAGATTCATGAACTGGTCGTAGCGAAGGCGGGGCAGCGTGCCGCGCAACCAGATGAAGACGAACAGGAACGTCCACATCTTGGCGATGAACCACAGCGCGGGCCACCAGCCGGAATTCGCGCCGTCCCACAGGTTGATCGGGAACGGTGCGTGCCAGCCGCCGAGGAACAGCGTGGTGGCGAGCGCGGAAACCGTTGCCATGTTGATGTATTCGGCCATCATGAACATGGCGAATTTGAGCGAGGAGTATTCGGTGTGGAAGCCGCCGACCAACTCGCCCTCGGCCTCGGGTAGATCGAATGGCGCACGGTTGGTCTCACCGACCATCGACACGCAGTAGATCAGGAACGACGGCAGCAGCAGAAAGACATACCAAGTGCCTTCCTGCGCCTTCACGATCCCGGAGGTAGCCATGGTCCCGCCGAGCAGGAACACCGTCGCGAAGCACAGCGCCATCGCGATCTCGTAGGAGATCACCTGCGCGGTCGAGCGCAACCCGCCGAGCAGCGGATAGGTCGAACCCGACGACCAGCCCGCCAGCACGATGCCGTACACGCCGATCGAGGTGATGGCCAGGATGTAGAGCACCGCCACCGGCAGATCGGTGAGCTGCAGCGCGGTCCGGTGGCCCAGGATCGATACTTCCGGGCCGATCGGGATGACCGCGAACGCCATGAATGCGGGCACCACCGAAATGACCGGCGCCAGAATGAAAATCGGCTTGTCGACGATGGCCGGGACGATATCTTCCTTCAGCGCCATCTTCACACCGTCGGCGACGGCCTGCAGCGTGCCCTTGGGCCCGACCCGGTTCGGTCCGACCCGCATCTGCATCCAGGCCACGATCTTGCGCTCCAGATACACCGCCATCATCGGCGTGAGCAGCAGGAAGGCGAAGATCGCCAGGGATTTCCCGATGACGAGCCACAGCGGGTCGTGACCGAAAAGAGAGAGATCACTCATGACGGTGTTCCTTCATCCTCTCGTCGGCGCGGTACAACTGCACCACGCCGCCCGGCTGGGTGGCGAGCTGTTCGTTGACCGAGCAGCCCGGCGAATTCAGCGGCAGCCACACCACTCGATCGGGCAGATCGGTGATCAGCAGCGGCAGCGTGACGGCGCCGCGATTGGTGGCGACGACGATCGGATCGTCATCGGCGGCACCGATTTCGGCGGCGGTGGCGGGAGACAAGCGCGCGACCGGCGGCCGCGCGACACCGGCCAGATTCGGCTCGCCGTCCTGCATGCGGCCCTGATCCAGCAGCATCCGCCAGCCGGACAGGATGGCGGTGCCGGGATTGGGCTGGGTCACCGGATGCGGCCGATGCGCGGGTGCGGGCGCCGCCGGACCGGCCCAGGCGCCGAGTTCAGCGAGTTCGGCGCGCGCGGATTCGGTATCGGGAAGTCCGAGCGTCACCTTCATCTCGCTCGCGATGGCCTGCAGCACCCGCTGATCGGATAGCGGCGCGGGTTCACGGCGCACCATCGAATCGCCGAGTGCCGCATCGAATTGCCGCGGTCGGCCCTCCCAGGTACGGAAGGTGCCGGATTTCTGCATTGCCGAGGCCACCGGGAAGACGACATCGGCGCGTTCGGTCACCGCGCTGTGCCGCAGCTCCAGGCTGACCACGAAGCGGGCGGCGTCGATCGCCTCCAGCGCCGCTTTGGGATCCGGCAGGTCGGCGATATCGACACCGCCGATGACCAGCGCGCCCAAATTCGGCGCGGCCTCCAGGATGGCTGCGGTATCGCGACCCGCGGTGACCGGCAGTTCGTCGACATTCCAGATGGTGCGAACCTGTTGGCGCGCACGGGGATCCACGACCGGGCGACCACCGGGCAGCAGGCCGGGCAGCGCGCCCGCTTCGACCGCACCGCGTTCACCTGCACGCCGTGGCACCCAGGCCAAGGCGGCACCGGTTTCATCGGCGAGTCGCACGGCCGCGGACAGTGCGCCCGGAATTCCGGCCATCCGCTCACCGACCAGCACGACCGCACCCGGCTGGCGCAATAGCTGTGCGGCTGTCGCCGAAGCGGCGGAATCCGTCTCACCGGTGCGCAGGCCATCGAGCAGATGTGGCTCGGCACCGGGCACGGCTTGCAACAGCGTGCCCGACATCCGGTCCAGCCCGCGCGAAGAGTACGCGGCGAGCGAGAAGATCGGCATACCGCGCTTGCGTGCCGCCTTGCGCAGCCGCAGGTAGATGATCGGTGACTCCTCTTCCGGCTCCAATCCGGCAAGCAGCACGACCGGAGCGCTCTCCAGGGCGTCGTAGTCGACGGTGACACCCTGTCCGGCGATGCGGGCGGCGAGGAAATCCGCCTCTTCGGCCGAATGCACCCGGGTGCGGAAGTCGATGTCATTGGTGCCCAGGGCAACTCGGGCGAATTTGGCGTAGGCGTAGGCGTCTTCCTCGGTGACGCGACCGCCGACCAGCACGCCCGCGCTGCCGAAGGCCGATGCCAGCCCCTCCGCGGCGGCGGCCAGTGCCTCGGACCAGGACGCGGGGGCGAGGTTGCCGTCCCACCCGCGCACCAGCGGTGTGGTGAGCCGGTCGCGTTCGGTCGCGTAGGTGAACGCCCACCGGCCCTTATCGCAATTCCACTCCTCATTGACCTGCGGGTCGTCACCTGCCAAGCGGCGCAGTACTTTTCCGCGTCGATGGTCGGTGCGCTGGGCGCAGCCCGATGCGCAGTGCTCGCAGACGCTCGGGCTGGAGACCAGATCGAAGGGGCGGGCCCGGAACCGGTAACTGGTGCCGGTGAGCGCACCCACCGGGCAGATCTGCACGGTATTGCCGGAGAAGTAGGAGTCGAACGGTTCGGCCTGTGCGGTGCCGACCTGTTCGAGCGCTCCGCGATCCATGAGTTCGATGAACGGATCCCCGGCGACCTGTTGCGAGAAGCGGGTGCAGCGGGCGCACAGCACGCAGCGTTCCCGGTCCAGCAGTACCGCCGTGGACAGCGGAATCGGCTTGGGGTAGGTGCGTTTCACACCATCGAATCGGGTTTCGGGCCGTCCGCTGGACATCGCCTGGTTCTGCAGCGGGCATTCACCGCCCTTATCGCAGACCGGACAGTCGAGGGGATGGTTGATGAGCAGCAGCTCCATCACCCCCTCCTGGGCCTTCGCGGTCGCAGGGGAAGTCAGCTGGGTGCGCACGATCATGCCGTCGGTGACGGTCATGGTGCAGGAGGCGACCGGCTTGCGCTGTCCCTCCACTTCGACCAGACACTGGCGGCATGCGCCGACCGGGTCGAGCAGCGGGTGGTCGCAGAAGCGCGGAATCTGGATGCCGATGAGTTCGGCGGCCCGGATCAGCAGGGTTCCCGCCGGGACGCTGACCTGGGTGTCATCGATGGTGACGGTGATCAGGTCGGCGGGCACGAGTCCGCTTGTATTGGTATTCACAGTGGCAGGCCCACCCGCCACCCGGCCACCGCTCCCCATCGAATCGCTGCGCGATGCTGTACTCATTTCACTCCTTCGGCCCAGGCGGTGGATCGCGCGGGATCGAACGGGCAGCCGTCGAGCCGCAGATGGTCGACGTATTCCTCGCGGAAGTACTTCAGCGAGGAGATAATCGGGCTGGCCGCACCGTCGCCGAGTGCGCAGAACGATTTGCCGTTGATGGTGTCGCTGATATCGAGCAGCTTGTCCAGATCCGATTCGGTTCCCCGGCCCGCTTCGATCCGCTTCAGCAACTGGACGAGCCAGTAAGTGCCTTCACGGCAGGGTGTGCATTTACCGCAGGACTCGTGGGCATAGAACTCGGTCCAGCGCAGCACCGCGCGCACTACGCAGGTCGTGTCGTCGAAAATCTGTAATGCCTTGGTGCCCAACATGGATCCGGCACCGGCGACACCCTCGTAGTCGAGCGGCACGTCGAGGTGTTCATCGGTGAACAGCGGCGTCGACGAACCACCGGGCGTCCAGAACTTCACCTGATGTCCGGCGCGCACGCCACCGGCATAGCCGAGCAGTTCGCGCAAGGTAATGCCCAGTGGCGCTTCGTATTGCCCCGGCCGGGCTACGTGCCCCGACAGCGAGTACAGCGTGAAACCCGGGGACTTCTCGCTGCCCATGGACCGGAACCAAGCGGTGCCGTTCAGGATGATCGGCGGCACACTCGCAATGGATTCCACATTGTTGACCACCGTCGGGCAGGCATACAGACCCGCGACAGCTGGGAACGGCGGCCGGAGTCGCGGCTGGCCGCGCCGGCCCTCCAGCGAATCCAGCAGCGCGGTTTCCTCACCGCAGATATATGCCCCGGCACCGGCGTGCACGATGAGTTCCAGGTCGTAGCCCGAGCCCAGAATGTTCTTCCCGAGGAATCCGGCCGCATACGCTTGCGCTACCGCGGCCTGCAGCCGCCGCAATACGGGTACGACCTCACCGCGCACATAGATGAACGCGTGCGCGGCCCGAATCGCATATGCCGCGATGATGACGCCCTCGATGAGGGTGTGCGGGGTGGCCAGCATGAGCGGAATGTCCTTGCAGGTACCGGGCTCCGACTCGTCGGCATTGACGACGAGATAGTGCGGTTTGGTGACCCCGTCCGGCCCAGGACTCTGCGGAATGAAGCTCCATTTCATCCCGGTCGGGAAGCCCGCGCCGCCGCGCCCGCGCAGACCCGCGTCCTTGATGGTCTGGATTACCTGATCCGGATCCATGCGCAGGGCTTTGCGCACCGCCTGATAGCCGTCGTGGCCGCGGTAGTGCTCGATGGTCCAGGACTGCGGGTCGTCCCAGTACCGGGTGAGTACCGGAGTCAGTGTCATGTTCATTCCTCGCCCGGCTTCGGTTGCGGCGCTTGCATATTCTGTTCCTGCGCAACGCGCAGACCGGCCAGTGTCGCCTCGCCCGCCGCACCGTCGAGCACGCCCGGGCGCTCGTCCGGGAACCCCGCCAGGATGCGCGCGGTCTGCTTGAACGTGCACAGCGGCGCACCGCGCGTCGGGGTCACCTGTTCGCCGCGGCGCAGCGAATCCACCAGTGCAGCAGCCGATTCCGGGGTCTGGTTATCGAAGAACTCCCAATTGACCATCACCACCGGCGCAAAATCGCAGGCCGCGTTGCATTCGATGTGTTCGAGGGTGATCGAACCGTCCGTCGTGGTTTCGCCGTGCCCGATGCCGAGTTGGCGCTGCAGGGTCTCGAGAATCGCATCGCCGCCCATTACCGCGCAGAGGGTATTGGTGCAGACGCCGACGTGATAGTCGCCGGTCGGAGTGCGCCGATACATCGAATAGAAGGTCGCCACCGCGGTGACCTCCGCACCGGTCAGTCCCAGCTGCTCGGCGCAGAATTCGATGCCGGTGCCGGTGACACAGCCCTCCTCGGCTTGCACCAGATGCAGCAGCGGCAGCAGCGCCGAGCGCGGCTCCGGATAGCGGGCGATGATCTCCTTGGCATCGACCTCCAATCGCTCGCGCACGAAAGCCGCGAACGGTTGCGGCCGGGTGGACAGCTTCAACAGGATCTCGGTCATCGGTCAACTCCGCCCATCACCGGGTCGATGCTGGCGACGGAGGCGATGACATCGGCGACCATGCCGCCCTCGCACATCGCCGCCACCGCTTGCAGATTCGTGAACGAGGGGTCGCGATAGTGCACCCGATACGGGCGGGTGCCGCCATCGCTGACCATATGCACACCGAGTTCGCCGCGCGGCGACTCCACCGCCACATACACCTGTCCCGCCGGGACCCGGATCCCCTCGGTGACCAGTTTGAAGTGGTGGATGAGCCCCTCCATCGACGTGCCCATGATGCGGCCGATGTGCTTGGGGGAGTTGCCGAGGCCGTCCGGTCCCAGCTGCAGGTCCGCGGGCCAGGCGAGTTTCTTGTCATCCACCATCACCGGACCCGGCCGCAGTTTGTCCAGGCATTGCTCGACGATCTTGAGTGACTCCTTCATCTCCGCGACCCGAATCCAGTAGCGGCCGTAGCAATCGCAGCCGGTGGTTGTGGGCACCTCGAACTCGTAGTTCTCGTAACCGCAGTACGGCGCGGCCTTGCGCAGATCGTGCGGCAGACCGGTCGACCGCAGTACCGGACCGGTGATGCCGAGTGCCATGCAGCCGGTGAGGTCCAAGTAGCCGATGTTCTGAGTGCGTGCCTTCCAGATCGGATTCTGGGTGAGCAGATGATCCATATCGCGCAGCCGCTTCGGTAAGAGCTTCAGCAGCTCACGGACCTTGGTGACGCCATCGTCGGGCAGATCCTGGGCCAGACCACCGGGCCGAATGTAGGCGTGATTCATGCGCAGGCCGGTGATGTTCTCGAAGACATCCAGGATCAGTTCACGTTCTCGGAAACCGAACAGCATCGGGGTGAGCGCGCCCAACTCCATACCACCGGTCGCCAGCGCGACCAGATGGGAGGAGATGCGATTGAGCTCCATGAGCATGACGCGAACGATGGTGGCGCGCTCGGGAATCTGATCCTCGATATCGAGCAGCCGCTCGACCCCGAGGCAGTACGCCGTCTCGTTGAAGAACGGGGACAGATAGTCCATCCGGGTCACGAAGGTGGTGCCCTGCGCCCAGTTCCGGAACTCCAGATTCTTCTCGATGCCGGTGTGTAGGTAGCCGATGCCGCAGCGGGCCTCGGTGACCGTCTCGCCCTCGATTTCCAGGATGAGCCGCAGCACGCCGTGCGTGGAGGGATGCTGCGGACCCATGTTGACGACGATGCGTTCCTCACCCGCGCTGTCGAGGGTTTCGGTGACCGCGTCCCAGTCCTGGCCCGCGACCGTGACCACAGCGGGGTCGGGCCCGGTGTCGTTGCGGACGCCGGGCCGGGTGTCGATGTCGCTCATTACTTGTACGCCCTCCGCTCGTCGGGCGGCGGAATGCGCGCGCCCTTGTACTCGACCGGGATCCCGCCGAGCGGGTAGTCCTTGCGCTGGGGGTGGCCACGCCAGTCGTCGGGCATCGTGATACGCGTCAGCGAGGGGTGCCCGTCGAACAGGATGCCGAAGAAGTCGTAGGTTTCCCGCTCATGCCAGTCGGTGGTCGGATACACGCTGAACAGCGACGGAATATGCGGGTCGGCGTCCGGTGCGGAGACCTCGACGCGCAGGCGCCGATTGTGGGTGATGGACATGAGGTGATAGACCGCGTGCAATTCACGGCCCGCGTCGTCCGGGTAGTGCACGCCGTTCACGCCGAGGCAGAGCTCGAAACGCAGTGCGGCGTAGTCGCGTAACGCCTTGGCGACCGTCACCAGATGTTCGCGCCGCACGTGCAGGGTGAGTTCGCCGCGGAAGACGATCACCTTCTCGATGACGGTCTCCCAGCTGGTGCCGAGCGTGCCCAGTGCGGCATGCAATTCGGTGACCAGCTCGTCGAAGTAGCCGCCGTAGGGTGCCGGAGTGCTGCCGGGCAGCGTCACCGGTCGGACCAGGCGGCCGTAACCGGAGGTGTCGCCGGTGCCGCTGACACCGAACATGCCGCGGCGCACGCCGATCACCTCGGCCGGTGGCGAATCCGGCTCCGGCGGTGTGCCTTCCGGGCCCGCGGTGGCCGCGGCGTCGACGAACTCCTGCGGTGTCCTGGTTTCGGTGTTGTCGGGGGAGTCGAAGGTCATCGCAGCAGACCCTCCATCCGGATGGTCGGCGTGGACGCCAGCGCCGCCGCTTCGGCGGCGCGGATGGCCTCCTCGCGGTTGACGCCGAGTGGCATCTGCTGGATCTTCGCGTGCAGTGTCAGGATCGCGTTCAACAGCATTTCCGGCCGCGGCGGGCAGCCGGGCAGATAGATATCCACCGGCACCACATGGTCCACGCCCTGCACGATGGCGTAGTTGTTGAACATGCCACCAGAGGACGCGCAAACGCCCATGGCCAGCACCCATTTCGGTTCGGTCATCTGGTCATAGACCTGACGCAGCACCGGCGCCATCTTCTGGCTGACCCGGCCCGCGACGATCATCAGATCGGCCTGCCGCGGTGAGGCGCGAAACGCCTCCATACCGAAACGGGCGATATCGAAACGTCCTGCGCCGGTGGCCATCATCTCGATGGCGCAGCAGGCCAGCCCGAAGGTGGCCGGCCACAGCGAGCCCTTGCGCAGATATCCAGCGAAATCTTCGACCGTGCTCAGCAGAAAGCCGCTGGGCAGTTTTTCCTCGAGACCCATGTTCGACTAACTCTCACTT
The DNA here is from genome assembly GCF_050955785.1 of Nocardia sp. CA-084685. NCBI lineage: Bacteria > Bacillati > Actinomycetota > Actinomycetes > Mycobacteriales > Nocardiaceae > Nocardia > Nocardia sp. CA-084685. The sequence continues at coordinate 4,654,494 of NZ_CP192094.1, read as the reverse complement.
CCACTGTGCGTGCGGCCCGACGCGGCGAAATGCCTTGTGGGCCTGTGCGTATGGGCGATCAGTCCCAGCTGAGACCGCCCCGGCGCCATTCGTAGGCGTAGGCCACCGAGACGTTGAAGATGAACAGCGCCATCGCGGCGAGACCGAAGAGACCGAGCGCATCGAAGTGGACAGCCCACGGGTAGAGGAACACGATCTCGATATCGAAAATGATGAACAGCATGGCGGTGAGGTAGTACTTCACCGGAAAGCGTTGTCCGGTAACACTTCCCGGCCCACCCGCGACGGCGTGCGGTGTCGGTTCGATGCCGCACTCGTAGGCCTCCTGTTTGGCCCGGTTGTAGCGCTTGGGGCCGACGAGGGCCGAGAGAATGACGGAGAACACCGCGAACGCGGCGGCGACCGCGCCGAGGACCAGAGTGGGCATCTCGATATTCACGACTGCACTTCCCCTCCTTGCGAGCTGTAGCTGGCGGTGGGCGTCATGTCCTCCGACGGCGCCGGGGTGTGATGGTCGGCGTCGGAATCATGACGGCAGCTTCCGAGGCGGGCTGACTTCGTTGTCCGCCTCGGTCAGACTCGCCTCATGGCCTGCTCACACCGCGCGGGTCTGTCATATCGAGGCCCGCGCTCATGTGAGCTACGGCACAGCCTACAACCGACGCGAGGGTTCGACCGTTTATTCGATTGGGGACTTTGATCGAAAACCGGACTGCTATTTATGACTGAATCGGGGGTAATCCGACCCGTCGGATCGCTAAGTGATAGCACCGTCACGTGACATCGAAGTGCCCGCGTCCTGCGAGAAGACGCGGGCACGAGATTCGGTGATCGGGTCAGGCCGCCGGGCGATTGTGCAATACGGCGACGACGGCCTCGGTCAGCCGGATCGGATCGATCGGATGGGCCACGGCAGCCTCGGCGCGCGACCAGTTCGCGAGCCAGGCGTCGTCGGGGCGTCCGGTGAGCACCAGAACCGGTGGACACTCGGCGATCTCGTCCTTGAGTTGCTTGGCGATGCCGAGCCCGCCCGCCGGGGCGGATTCCCCGTCCAGGATTGCCAGGTCGATACCGCCCGCATCCATCTGCTCGATGACCACGGGCGCGGTCGCCACCTCGAGGTATTCGAAGGCGGGGAGCTCGGGGTGCGGGTTTCTGCCCAGTGCCAGCATTACTTGACGCCGGGTATCGGCGTCGTTGCTGTAGACCAGGACCCGCAGTGGGGTGGAACGAATCGCGTCGGCCACGCAGGGATGGTACGTCGGGGCAGGGGTGCGGCGTGGCAGGTTGGCACAGATTGGTCAGCGCGCGTCACGCTGTCGCCGGAAGGGGGGCGTGGAATGCGTGCGGGGCCAAGGTGATCGAAAGCGATTGCCTGGGGGATGGCAGCCGGCGAAGCCGGCGGGGTGGGTGAGCTCAGTTCGGGCCGGTAGCATCCCGAAAATGCGGGGAGATATCACGCGCGAACTCGTCGAAACCGACGTGTGGACCGACGAGATGGTGGGCCGGGCGGGCATTCCGGTGGTGGATGTGCCGTTCGTGACCATCGGCAGCGGGATCGGCTCCTTCGTCACCTATGACACCCTGCGCATCTACGGCGTTCCCGCAGCAGCGATGGCGGTGCTCGGCCCGCAGGAGGTGCCGTGGTCGTCGTATGAGTATCTGACGCGGGTATCGCAGATTCCACGCGGGGAGCGATTGCGCAGCGACTCGGCCTCGACGCCGGACAATATCTGGGGCTTTCCGTCCTATGCGGTGCGTGAGGCATGGGCGGAGAAAACGGTCCGGCCGTTGTGGAATGTGTTCACCGAGCCGATCTTCAGCAATTACTACACCCCCCGGGCGGGGCAGGCGTTCGTCGCGATGGAACGGGAGTTCCATCGGATCGGATACGCGGGTTCGTTGCACAAAGGGCATGTGCGCATGGTGCGCAAACGTGCTGGCGGTGGGTATTTCAGTATCCTCACCCCGCCCTCGGGTGCGGCCCCGACCAAGCGGATCGCCTTTCGCAGCACGTATGTCCACGTGGGCGTCGGTTATCCGGGGCTGAAGTTGTTGCCGGATTTGCAGGAGTATCGGGAGAAGTATCGAGATCCCACACGGGTAGTCAATGCGTATGAACCGCATGAACACGTGTATCAGGCACTACAGCGCAGGCCGGGGAAGGTGATGATCCGCGGTAGCGGGATCGTGGCCAGCCGGGTATTGCAGCGTCTCATCGATGACCGGGACAAACTGCGGCTCGATACCCAGATACTGCATCTGTTTCGGCACTATGTGGCCGCAGCACACGGACCGAATATTTTCAGTCGGCGCAAGGGCGGCGACGGCTGGTCCTACCAGGGATTCAACTATCCGAAGTCGGTATGGGGCGGGCAGCTCAAAGCGAAAATGCGCGCACTGCAAGGAGCGCAGCGCGCGCAGGCCTACCAGGAGATGGGCGGGACCAACACTCCGCTGCGCTCGAATTGGCAGGAGCAACTGCGGCGCGGACGGAAGCAGGGGTGGTATCAGGTGATGGCGGGTAGTGCGCGCGATCTGCGCCCCGCGCGCGGGCAGAGCGGGGTGACCACCACGATCGTGCCGGATCTCACGGCGGCACTGCCGTTTCCGCCGCCGACCCAGCCGTTCGACATTTCGGCCGATTACATCATCGACTGCACCGGGCTGGAGGCCGATGTGCGCGAACATCGGTTGCTGGCGGATCTGCTGGATCATGCCGGGGCCGGGCGTAATCCGGTGGGACGCATGGATGTGGCGACCACCTTCGAGTTGATCGGTACCCGAAGTGGCAGCGGACGCATCTATGCATCAGGTAGTGCGACGCTGGGTGGACCGTTTCCGGGAGTGGACACCTTCCTCGGGTTGCACATCTCGGCGCAGGAGATCGCGGACGACCTTGCGGCACTGGGTTTCTGCGAGCGGATGGGACCGCTGCGGTCGACTCGGCAATGGTGGTTGTGGGCTACGAACAAGAAGATCTGATCGATGCTGCTTACCTTGAACGGGCGGATCCAGACCCGCATACTCGCGCTCGGCATTATCGGATTGCTGGTCACGGCGATCATTACACCGGTTCTGCCGACCGGACCGCTGTCACTGGGCAATGCCTATCGGGTGACGTTGTCGGTGTTGCTGGCGACCGTGCTCATCGGCGTACTGTGGGAATTGCTCTACCACTTTCTGCAGCAATTCCGGTGGGAGAAGGACTGGCCCACGCTGTTCGGCTTCTGGACGGTGATCAACGAGGCGGCGCTGATGTGGGTCCTCGTAGACCACACCACCATTGTGCTGCCGCGTGCGTTGCATCCGTCGCTGACGGCATTCCTCATCCAGTTCATCGTGACGTGGATCGTGTTCTGGCTCATCGTGAACGGGCCGCTGCGGGTGGTGTTCCATCGGTGGCGGTTCCAGGGTGGGCGATTTCTGTGAGTCCGCAGCTCGAGGTGCTGCCGGGAGGTACACATCTGATCGCGAACGATGGCGGCGTTGTGCTGATCGTCGCGCACCGTTCGGACATTGCCGCCGACGCCGAATCGCCTGCGGCGCGGACGATGGCGGCCCTGCTCGTGCTGGTGCGCGAGGCCGGTGCCGCGGAGTTACCGCGCAGCGGACGCCTGTTCGCACGACGTGCCACCACGTGGTTGATGAGTCTCGACGACGAGGACCACGTGGAATTCGGCGTGATCACCCCGAGCGCGACCGGCGTGGCGCTATTCCTGCACGGCGGGGTGACCGCGGTGCTGGAGAGCTCGGATCGCACCGAAATATTGCGCGGCAGGGACGCCGGATTCACGGTCGACCGCGTGGTGATCCCGGCACCCGAGATCGGGATCGGGCTGTTCGTGGACGAAGACGGGATGACCGAGTCGGCGCTGCCCCGCCGCGGGATCGCCGGACTCGGTGATGGAACGGTGCCCGGTGCCGGGGCGGTGTTGTGGGTCGGGGTGCCTGTGTCGGGTCGTGCGCCGGCGGTGCGGAGCTCTCCTGAGGTCGACTCGGTGCGAGATGGAGTGCTTCAGGCCGTCGCATCGGTGGACGGTGTGGCAGCAGTGCCGCAGGTCGAGGATGCCGACCGGCACGAATTCGCGAGTCAACCGGTCGAAGTTATCGGTCCGGTGGCGATCAGTTCGCAAGGCCAAGTCGAGCCCCGGCTGGAAGGCGGTGCGGTGCGGCCGCCGATCGGGGGCGGTTCGGCGGGAAAGGCGGCGCCATGGGAGCGCGCGTCCGCGATGGGCATGCGAAATCTGGCGCCGAGGAATGCGGTATCGAGCGTCGGAGAACGGCGGCGAGTTGGTCTGCGGAAGGGCACGCGGTCCGAGATCGGCGTGCCGGAAGTGTCGCCGAATGGGGTCGGCGACAACGGTAGGGCGGTCGTTCGGGGGTTCATGTGCTCGCGGCAGCATCTGAACGATCCGCGGGTGTCGTTCTGCGCGGCATGTGGGATTCGGATGGATCAACTGACCTGTGTGTTGACCGAGGGAGTGCGACCTCCGCTGGGATTGTTGATGCTCGATGACGGGACGTCGTTCGTACTCGATAACGACATCGTCCTCGGACGAGAACCCGAACACGCCGAGGCGGTGCGACGCGGCGCGCGACCGATCCGGTTGCCGGACAGTTCGGGGGCGATGTCACGGGCGCATGTGGAGGTTCGGCTCGTCGAATGGGATGTCGCCGTGGTCGATCAGGGTTCGGCCAACGGCACCTACATCCGCATGCCCGGCCACCAGGATTGGATCCGCGCCATGCCGAACCAGCTCACCATGCTGGTCGCCGGTGCGCAGATCCTGCTCGGTGGCCGCATCCTCACCTTCGACTCCCAACACAGCCAGTTCTGACCCGGAACCGTCCTTCGCAGTCTAGTGGTAGCCGTTGGCGACGGCGATGGACTGGAACGTCAGCTCGGCCACGCGGGCGGCGGCCATCCTTTTTCGATCAACTGCCGAACCAGCGCAGTTGCGGCTGTCGGGATGAAAACGAAGTAGACCCGGGCGCGGGCACTAGTCGCGCTGGAAGCGGACGATGCCGGACCAGGGGTTGCGTCCGGGTTTGCGTGGGTCGGGCTGGGGGAGAAAGGTGAACGGGCGCAGGTACCAGGGAGCGCGGTCGAGTTTGCGGGCGTGCACGAGCAGATGCTCGACTTCGCGCGGACGCCAGCCGAGATCCTCGAAGTAGGCGACGCCGTTGCGAGGTTCGAAGATAAGGGGTGCGTTCTCGAACATCGAACCCGAGCGCATGCGGTGCATCGCCACGGTGACGTCCATGACCCACCAGCGGATCTCCGGCCGAGAGAGGGCGGCGGCAATGGTGCGGACCGTCTCCTCCGCCAGATACATCAGCAGACCTTCGGTGAGCACCAAAGCCTTTGTGGCGGGAGTATTTTCGGGCCCGAGAGGGCCGAGTGCCCAGTCCAGGAAGGTCGCGAGCGCGGCCGGATCGGCCAGGTCGACACTACGGCGGATCAGCGCACAGTGCGGGTTCTCATCCGCTAGGGCGGCCTCCTTCTCCGCGGTGAGCGCGGGCAGATCGGCCTCCACCCAGACGAAATCGTCGGGCAGAGCGAGGCGGTAGGGTCGGGTGTCGAGTCCGGCGGCGAGATTGAGCACGCGGTCGCAGCCCTCGGCGATAGCAGTCGCGATCAGGTCGTCGATGATTTTGGTTCGGGTGACCACCGGCCAGCCGTTGCGCATCATCCGCGACGCGGCCGCCACCATGGCATATCCGCGCGCACCGGCCAGGCGTTCGGCGAGCGGATCGCGGAAGAGCGCATCCGCGCGCGCGGTCTCCATCGCGCGATAGGCGGCCACCCAGCGCGCGGTATCGGACACATTCGAAATCAATGCTTCCCCACCAGCCATGCGCGCCAGTCTGGCACAGCGGTGCCCCTCTGCCGGGGCAGGGTCCCTCGCGGGGCATCCGATAGAATTGCGGCCGAGAAATCGGACCAATGATATTCACGGGCTTGTAACAGCGAAACCTGCTGCTGAGCCGGTATTCGGTTCAGAATCATTACAGCGGCGAATTCACCGCCGACAACCTGCGCGATCATTGTGATCGCCAGTCGGGTGGAGTCCGGGTGCCGTGCCCCCGGACTCCACCGCCCGGGGTTCCAGATAGCTTGTGCGCCACCCGCTTCGGCTGCTCGGCGAACGCAGTGATGTAGCGGTCGATCCGGCGTGGGCGACCACCATTCGACTGCGTTCGACGTAACCCCCGAGCCACGGCTCGATACGGCAGGAGCTATCCGGCCGCGGCGCTAGCCGGGGTGGAAGGCGCGCGCGCCCACTTCGGTTGGATCGAGCAGATGGGTGAGAAACAGGCGGGCGGTCGGGGTAGGAGTGCGAGTGGTGACGGCGTGCCATGGACGGTCCATGGGGGTGCCGTCGACCGGAAGAACATGCAGCAGACCGGATTCCAAGTCTTGGGCCAATGCGTCGGTGTGAATGAGGGTCACGCCCAAACCTTCACGGGCGGCGGCCAGGACGGCACCGTGGCTGCCGAGGGTGAGGGTGGGCGGGGAGATTTCCAGGTGATCGATGAGGCTGAGGGTGGCGTCGCGGGTGCCGGAGCCGCGGCCACGTAGCAGCCAGGTGCTGCGCAGCGGATCGGGGCAGCCGGGCGCGCCGACGACGACGAGCTGACTGGGCCGTCGGGCGCGGATGACCAGCCCGGTGTCGCGTGGCGGGCGCCCGGCGATGACGAGATCGGTTTCGTGGTGGTGCAATTCGAGGAACAACACGTCGCGCGGGTGCACCGACAGACTCAGTTCGATATCCGGATAGCGATTCCGGAATGACGCCAGCGGCCCGAGCAGCACATACTCACCCGCCGTTGCGACCACACCGATCCGCAACTTGCCGGTTTCGGCCCGGCGAACCGCGGCATTGGCCTCTTTCATCAGGCCGAGGATGGTGCGGCAATATTCGGAGTAGACCCGCCCGGCCTCGGTGAGCGCGATACCGCGCCCCGCCTTGGCGATGAGCTTTGCCCCGAGCTGTTTTTCGATGTGCGCGACGGCCGCGGAAACGGCGGCCTCGGTGATGTGCAGCTGGGTCGCAGCGCGGCGAATGCTGCCCTGTCGAGCCACGGCCAGGAATGTTTCCATCCTCGTCGCACTCACCATGCCCACAATCCGACGGTATCAAACTCAATGAATCCGTTGAGTATTCCGAGGAACAATCAAATTGTTTGTCATCGGCAACGCCGTCATCCTTGAACTCAGTAGGCGTTCACCCCACGTCTCAGGCGCAGCATCCCGCACAACACCCGAGCCGAGGTGTCCTGCTCGATATCCCGGGCGCGGGTGCCTCGCGCAACTCATCCCGAGCGCGGATCACCCGCAAAACGAGCGGAGCAATGATGACCGACGAAACCGAACCCAACCGCTGGGATCCGGGTGTCCACTCCTACGCTTCGATGGGCTACTACGCCCCGGACTATGTCCCCAAAGATACCGACGTCCTGGCCGTCTTCCGCGTGACCCCGCAGAAGGGTGTGGATCCGATCGAGGCCGCGGCCGCCGTCGCGGGCGAATCATCCACTGCCACATGGACTGTCGTATGGACTGACCGTCTCACCGCACACGACCGTTATCAGGCCAAGTGCTACCGCATCGATGAGGTTCCCGGCCGCTCCGGCGAGTACTTCGCCTATATCGCCTACGACCTCGACCTGTTCGAAGAGGGCTCGATCACCAACCTCACCTCCTCGATCATCGGGAATGTCTTCGGCTTCAAGCCACTGCTGGCATTGCGCCTGGAGGATATGCGGATTCCGGTGGCCTACGTAAAAACCTTCCAGGGCCCGCCGCACGGCACCGTGATGGAACGCGAGTACCTGAACAAATACGGCAGGCCGCTGCTCGGTGCGACGGTGAAGCCGAAACTCGGGCTCTCCGCGCGGAACTACGGCCGGGTGATCTACGAGGCATGCAAGGGCGGACTGGATTTCACCAAGGACGACGAGAACATCAACTCCCAGCCGTTCATGCGTTGGCGCGACCGGTATCTGTTCGCCATGGAGGGCGTCAACCGCGCGATGGCCGAAACCGGTGAGATCAAGGGGCATTACCTCAATGTCACCGCGGCGACCATGGAGGAAATGTACGAGCGTGCCGAGTTCGCCAAGCAGCTGGGCAGCGTCGTGATCATGATGGATCTGACGGTGGGATTCACTGCCATGCAGTCGATGTCGCACTGGGCGCGGCGCAATGGCGTGCTGCTGCACCTGCATCGGGCCGGGCACTCCACCTACACGCGGCAGAAGACCCACGGCGTGAGCTTCCGGGTACTGGCCAAGTGGTGTCGGCTGATCGGCGTCGATCACCTGCACGCGGGCACCGTGGTCGGCAAGCTCGAGGGTGATCCGGCGACCACCCGGGGCTTCTACGACACCTTGCGGGAGAACCACATTCCGACCAATCCCGGCAACGGCATCTTCTTCGACCAGTATTGGGCCAGCCTGGGCGGTGTCATGCCGGTGGCCTCCGGCGGCATTCACGCTGGCCAGATGCACCAGCTGCTCGACCTTTTCGGCGATGACGTGATCTTGCAATTCGGCGGCGGCACCATCGGCCATCCGCTCGGCATCGCCGCGGGGGCGGAGGCGAACCGAGTGGCGCTGGAGGCGGTCGTCAAGGCACGCAATGAGGGTCGCGATCTGCTCGAAGAAGGTCCGGATGTGCTGCGCAAGGCGGCGCAGATGTGCCGCCCGCTCGAGGTCGCGCTTTCGACCTGGGGCGATGTCACCTTCGACTACACCTCCACCGACGCGCCGGATGCCGTTCCGACGGCCAGCCGCTGAACGACAGGAACCCGCACATGTATCTGCGTCACGGAACGTTCTCGTATCTGCCCGAACTCACCGACGCCGAAATCGCCGCCCAGGTGCGTTACGCCTTGCTGAACAACTGGCCGGTGTCCATCGAATACACCGATGATCCGCATCCTCGCAACGCCTACTGGGAGATGTGGGGACTTCCGCTGTTCGATCTGGATGAGCCCGACGGCGTGCTCGCCGAGATCGACGCGTGCCGCAGTACCTTTCCGCGGCATTACATTCGGGTTCTCGCCTACGACGCGCGCTACGGCAGGCAGACCACCGCACTGAGCTTTCTGGTGCAGCGTCCCGTCGATGAGCCCGGATTCGTGCTGACCCGCACCGAGGGGCCGGACCGGCGTCAGACCTACGGTCTGCATTCGTATGCCACCGACGAACGGCCGGGTGCTCGGTATGGTGGCTGAAAGGTCGAGCGCGGCAAGCGGTTTCCGATTGCACCGGCCCGGTGCAGACGACGGCAGGCCGGTGCGAGCTGTACCCGCGGACGCACCGCCGGAAGAGCTGCTGGCCGAGGACGCGGTGCTGGATCTGTCCAGCGATATCGCGGGCAATGACGTCGCGGACGTATTGACCAGGCTCGATGCCGAACTCGTCGGTCTGGCGAATGTGAAGCGGCGGGTGCGTGAGATCGCGGCACTGCTGCTGATCGATCGGGCCAGGCAGCGCTTCGGCCTGCAGGCATCCCGCCCGACCATGCATATGAGCTTCACCGGCGGTCCCGGCACCGGCAAGACCACCGTCGCCCTGCGGATGGCCGAGATGCTGCACGCACTCGGCTATATCCGTAAACCCAAGGTGCACACGGTAACTCGTGACGACCTGGTGGGCCAGTTCATCGGACACACCGCACCCAAAACCAAGGAGGCGCTGGCCAAGGCGGCCGGGGGAGTGCTGTTCATCGATGAGGCCTACTACCTGTTCCGGCCGGAGAACGAACGCGATTATGGACAGGAAGTCATCGAAATCCTGCTGCAGGAGATGGAGAGCGAGCGCACCAGTCTGGTGGTGATCTTCGCGGGCTATCCGGATCGGATGGACAGATTCTTCTCCGCCAATCCAGGGTTGTCTTCACGGGTGGCCCATCATCTGGAATTCAGCGACTACACCCACGACCAGTTGATACGTATCGCCGAACTCATGGTGGCACGGGACAATTTCCGCTTCGACGATCCCGGATACGCCGCCTTCGATGAATATCTCACACTGCGGATGACCCGCCCCCGATTCTCCAATGCGCGCAGCGTGCGCAACGCCTTGGACCGCTGCCGGTTACGGCAGGCCAAGCGGTTGGTCGAGTTGCGGCGACCGCTCACCAAAACCGACCTGATCACGCTGACCGACGCAGATGTCTACGGCAGCAGTGTATTCCACGGCATGAGCGACGGGCCCGGAGGCGGTAGCTCGCATGAGCACACAGGGCCCCGGGAACGTCGCCGATCGGACACAGCAGGACCGCAGCCGGATGGGCCGACCGCAAGGGCCCCCGCGTGACGAGATCGAGAACTCATGCCAGAAGGACTGAAGACCCTCACCCGATACACGATCGAGGAGGAGCACCGGCATCCCGGATCGTCCGGTGAATTCTCCGCTCTGGTGAATGTCGTCGCGACCGCGACGAAAATCATCGCCAACCAGGTGACCAGGGGTGCCATTGTCGGCTCACTGGGCGCCTCCGAACCCGATAACCTGCCGCCGACGGTGCACCGCAAACTCGACGCCATCGCCAATGACATCATGGTGGCCGAGACCCAATGGACGGGGCATCTGTCGGCGCTGCTGTCGGAGCAGATGACCGATATCCATCCGGTGCCGGACATACACCGGCGCGGCAAATATCTACTGGCCTTCGATCCATTGGACGGATCCTCGAATATCGATGTGAACCTGCCTGTCGGAACGATTTTCAGTGTGCTGCGGGCATCGGACAGCACTGCGCCGAGCACCGCGGACTTTTTGCAGCCGGGCGTGCGGCAGGTCTGCGCGGGATTCACGCTGTACGGACCGGCGACGATGCTGGTGCTCACCACCGGCAGTGGTGTCGACGGATTCACCCTGGACCGGGAGATCGGGGCATTCGTGTTGACTCATCCGCGGATGCGAATTCCAGAGGACACGTCCGGATTCGCGATCAATGCCGCCAATGAGCGGTTCTGGGAAGGGCCGGTGCGGCGGTATGTCCACGAATGTCTCGATGGCGTGGACGGGCCGCGGGGGCGGGATTTCAATATGCGCTGGGTCGCGTCCTTGGTGGCGGACACCTTCCACATCCTGACCCGCGGCGGGGTCTACCTGTATCCGCACGATACTCGGCGACCGGGGCGGGTGTCGTTGCTCTACGGCGCGAATCCGATCGCCTACATCGTCGAACAGGCCGGAGGCTGGGCGACCACCGGCGGTGATCGGGTGCTGGAGGTGGTGCCGGAGCAGGTGCACCAGCAGGTGCCGCTGATCTTCGGTTCGCGCAATGAGGTCGCGCGGATCGAGCGCTATCACAGCGAGCCCGAAGCAGGTCCCAGCTTCGACAGTTCACTGTTCGGGTCGCGGTCGTTGTTCCGTCCGTCCGGGCGCTGAGTCGAGGAGATGTCATGTCGGTCAAACATCCCGTTGTCGCCATTACCGGATCCTCCGGTGCTGGCACGACCAGTGTCACGCGGACCTTTCAGGAGATATTCCGCCGCGAAGGCATCAACGCTGTGGTCGTGGAGGGGGATTCGTTCCATCGCTACGACCGCAACGAGATGAAGCTCGCGATGGCCGAGGCGGAGCAGAGCCACAATCGCACCTTTTCGCATTTCGGTGAGGAGGCGAATTTGCTGAAAGAGCTCGAGACGCTGTTCCGGGATTACGGTGAGACCGGCGTGGGTTCGGTGCGCAAGTATCTGCACGACGAGTTGGAAGCCAAACCCTATGGGCAACCGGCAGGCACCTTCACGCCGTGGGAAGATCTGACACCGGGCAGCGATCTGCTGTTCTACGAGGGACTGCACGGCGCCGCCGTTACTGATTCGGTGAATGTCGCACAATACGCCGATCTGCTGGTCGGAGTGGTGCCGATCGTCAACCTCGAATGGACCCAGAAGGTCATCCGCGACAAGACCGAACGCGGCTATTCCAGTGAGGCCGTGATCGATACGATCCTACGCCGCATGCCCGATTACGTGAAATACATCTGCCCCCAATTCTCCCACACCTACGTCAACTTCCAGCGCGTCCCCACTGTCGATACCTCGAATCCCTTCATCGCCAGAACCATTCCCACCGCTGACGAAAGTTTCGTCGTCATCCGCTTCGCCGACCCCAAGGTCATCGACTTCCCCTATCTGCTGTCCATGCTGCACGACTCCTTCATGTCCCGCCCCAACTGCATCGTCGTACCCGGCGGCAAAATGGAATTGGCCATGCAACTCATCTTCACACCCCTCATCCTGCGACTGATGGATAAGCGCCCCAAGCGTTCTCGCTGATCGGCGGTGCGGCGCGCTTCTGCGATGCCAAGGGGCAAGGACGCCCACCGCGCCCACCGCTTCCTGGAAGATCCTATCGGACAGGGCATTTCGGTCGATATCACCACCCAGCGTTGGAAGCTGGACCGCGAGACGCCTTCGCTGCCCGTTCGCATCGGTCGTCTGGGCGGGCAGATTTTCGCGATGCCGCCGATCGGTGCGCTGCGGCTCGACCGCCGAAACCGCAGCGGTAGGTGGCTTCGACAACGACCTCGTCCCCGCAGGCGCGCTCACTGCCGTCATACCCGCTACCCCGGAGACTCGAAGCGACCACCGCCATGGTGGTCGCTTCGGATTCCGGCGAAGAAGCAAACGAGCCGCACTGGGCCGCCATATATTCAGAGGCACCAGACCAAGTTCGCTGATCCTGGCATAGGAATCGTGAAGCACAGGCCGATCGAGCCATCTACGGGCGTAGCGGAAGTCTCACTGGCGGAGGCGGTGGATGCCCCAATGACGCCGAGACTCAGTGCGATTACGGTTGCGCCGACGGAACCGGCGATTCTGGTAAACATCTGATTGTCTCTTCTCATGTGGGGTGTAGCCAGAAGGTGCGGACGAAGGAAGCGCGAGAAGCGAGCGCCTCGGACATTTTGTGCTACGCAACCATCGTCCGCGTATTCGTGTCCATCAACAAGGGACCTTTGACCCGAACCCCGGCATCGGAAGATTCTAGCTATCGAAGAGTTTTTCCGGGGTCAGCGTCTTGCTCGAATTCGAAAACATACGCTGACCTATATCCGTTATGTCCCTTTTCTTATGATTTTTGCCGACCATTTTCCATTGTCGGCCGATCAATTCAGTCGCGTAACTGTAAACCGCTCCCACGTAGGCTTTCCGCGCCTTGTACCCCCTGAACAGCCCGAAGTCGAGTTTTAACGCAGGTAACCCGAAAAGCGGCCGCTGGATCGGCGCCGTGCACAGGTACGCGCCGCCCTCGACGACATGACACGCAAGCGCTGCGGCTTACAGATCGCCCTGCTCGCGGCGGCGGTCCAACTCGCGCTGGCGCTCTTCCTCTTGGCGACGGGCCTCGCGGCGCTGGGACTCGGCGCGTTCGCGCAGACCGCGCAGGAAGGCTTCGTCATCGTCCGGGTTCTGCGGGACGTAGCGGCCGGGGCGGTCGTATCCGGCGTAGCGGGTGGTGGAACGCGGCGCGCCTTCGTGCAGGGGTCGGCCCGCGAACAGCCACAACAGCGCGCCCACGGTTGGCACCAGGATGACGACGATGAGCCACGCCGATTTCGGTAGATTCCGGATCCCCGCGTCGAGGCAGGTGATGATGTCGACCAGGCAGTAGACCCACAGGGCCAATGTGATCAGACCGAATACGGCGTATGGCATCGAAATCTCCTCGGGCGCACGGCAATAGCAACGGCCTGCTCATCCGTGGTTTCCGAAAGTTCGATGGTCACCCCCCGCCGAACCGGCCTGCACGGAGGATACCCGTCGCGTTCGAGTGCATCAGTCCGGCAGCAGCGGAACCGAGAGACCTTCGCCGCGGCCGATCAGGGCGGCTCGGGTGACGGCCGATGAGCCGAAGCGGCGGCGCAGGTCGTCGAGGGTGGCATCGAGGGTGTTGGTGGCCCGGGGTTCCAACGGCAGCGTGAGTTGGACGGCGTCGGCATTCTCGAGATTGGTCAGTGCCAAGCCGATCAGGGTGAGGCCGCGCTCTTGGATCATGGGCATCGCGGTGCTGAGCAAGGTGCGTGCGGCGTAGCGGATGGTCTCGGTGTGATCGGTGGCCTCGGGCAGGGTGTGCGAGCGGGTGGCGCGGGTGAAATCGTCGAAACGCATGCGTAGCACCACGGTTCGGGTCACCCGGTGGGCCGCGCGCAGCCGAGCGCCGAGACGGTCGGTGAGGCCGTGCAGATAGGCCTCGATCTCGTCGGGCGGTCGGTACCGACGACCGAGTGCGCGTTGCGCGCCGATGGAGCGGCGGCGGACCCCGGTTTCGACGCGACGCGGATCGCGCGCCCACGACAGTGCGTACAGGTGCCGGGCAGCGGCGGGTCCGAGGATGGCGCGCAACGATGATTCGCCGAGTTCGGCGAGTTGTCCGATGCGGGTGATCCCGTGTTCGCGCAGGGTGCGAGAGGTGACCTCGCCGACGCCCCACAGTCGTTCGACCGGCAGCGGATGCAGGAAATCGACTTCGAGTTCCGGCGGCACCAGGCGCAAACCATCCGGTTTGGCGACTGCGCTCGCCACCTTGGCCAGGAATTTCGTGCGCGCGATACCGACCGAGATCGGCAGCCCGACCTGCTCGCGCACCGCATCTCGCAACCGCTGCCCGATCTCGACGGGTTCACCCGCGATCCGGCGCAGCCCACCCACATCGAGAAACGCCTCATCGATGGAAATGCCCTCGACGATCGGCGTGGTGTTGTGGAAGATCTCGAAGACGGCCTTACTCGCCTCGGCATAGGCCGACATCCGCGGCGGCACCACCATCGCATGCGGGCAAAGTCGCAGCGCCGCACCACCATTCATCGGCGTGCGCACCCCGAACGCCTTCGCCTCATAGCTGGCCGCCAGCACAACCCCACCACCGACGATCACCGGCCGCCCCCGCAGCCGCGGATTATCGCGCTGTTCCACGGAGGCATAGAACGAGTCGAGATCCGCATGCAGGATCGACGCCTCGGCCCGCGCCTCGATCCGCGGCCGTCGGGGACGCGGCGAATTCGGGCGGGCAGACTCGGACACGAACATATGTTCGCATAGACAACGCTCTAGCGAGTAGACGCCGATCACTGCGGTGTCGGACAACGGTCCATGCTTCCGCGGCGAGATCTTCAAGACCGCGTTCGCCGGACCAGACCCGCTACTGCGACACGTCCGTACCCGGGTCCGGTCACCGCAGACGAACGGTGTGATCGAGCGGTTCTCGGCACCCGAAATACGAGCACCTGTTTCGTGGCGTGATCGCCGACGCCGATGCCCTGGACCTGGATGTTCACCGATTCCGGGTCATCTACGACACGATCAGGCCACACCAGGCCATCGACGACCGGGTACCCAGCTCAGCCTTCACGGCTGCGAGCAGCTGAGAACCGCTCGATATGCGGCAATGCCGCGCGTTGCCGAGAACGCCCCGTGGTAGTGGCGGATGTTGACTTCTGCAACGATGCTCGGGTCGTCGTGGTCGGTTGCCGTTTCTGCGGGAGCTTCGTCCTGGGTGGGCAGCCGGTGGTGTGGGTTACTTCGGTGCCTGGAAGCCGCCGATCTTCTGCTCGAGTAGTTCGGCCAGCCGTAATGGGGTGCGGTCCTCGAACATCGGACCGATGAGCTGCACTCCCACCGGCAGGCCTTCGGGGGACCGGCCCGTGGGGATGGCGGTGGCGGGCAGGCCGGGCATGGTGGCCACACCGGCCCAGACGAGCTGGTCGAAGTACGGGTACTCGACGCCGTCGATGTCGATGTGCCGGTTCTCCAGATCCTCGTTGTGGTCGTGCGGGAAGGCCGGTGTCGGCGTGATGGGGCACACCACGGCATCGAACTCGGCGAAGAGTTGCCGCCAGCCGTGGCGGTGGAGTTCGCGACGGTTGTTCGCCTCGACCCAGTCGCGGTGGCTGAGCACCATGCCGCGCAGCCGCGCCGCATCGAGACTCCGGTCGTCCGCGCTCAGGGCGGCGGCGTGGGTCTGCAGCTGTTCGTACACGTCGACGGAAAGACTTGTGGCGGCATTCGACAGCATTAGCAGCATGTAGAGCGTCGCCGCTTCGGTCGGATCGGGCAGCAGCGGACTGCGCCGTTCGACGCGCGCGCCCTCGTCGACGAGCGCCTCGGCGACCCGGTTCACCCCCGCCCGCACCGCCGATCCGGTCGGAATGAGCGGATGGTCCTCGATGATCAGGACACGGAAGTCCGACAGCCGCTCGTGGCGCGCGGGCGGCAGTGCGACGTCATAGGCGACGCCGTGGGTCAGCGGGTCCGGTCCGGCCATCACGTCGAGCAGGAGCGTGAGGTCGCGGGCGGTGCGCGCCATCGGGCCGACGACGGCGAGGTCGAGGTCGATCGGCAAGGCCGGCGCGGGCGGCGCGACCATGCCGCGGGTCGGCGCCAGTCCGAGTGTCGGCTTGTGTGCGTAGATGCCGCAGAAATGCGCGGGGGTGCGCAGCGAACCGGCGAGGTCGGAGCCGATGGACAGCGCGCCGAATCCGGACGCCAGGGCGGCCGCCGAACCGCCGGAGGACCCACCCGACGTGCGGGCGTGATCCCACGGATTGTTGGTGGTGCCGTAGATCTCGTTGAAGCTCTGGATATCTCGCAGTATCACCGGCACATTGGTCTTACCGAGCAGCACCGCGCCGGCCGCCTTCAACCGCGACACCTGTACCGCGTCCTCGGCCGGCACATAATCCTTGTACTGAGCCATGCCCCAGGTCGTGGGCAGCCCTGCCATGTTGTAGGACTCCTTGACCGTCACCGGAATACCGAGCAACGGCCGGTTCTCGCCGCGGGCGCGCGCCTGGTCGGCAGCGCGCGCGGCGGCCCGCGCATTATCGAAATCCGGTACACAGATCGCGTTGATCACCTTGTCGTCACGCTCGATACGCGCGATCGCCTCCTCGGTCAGTTCCACCGAGGTCACTTCACCAGCATCCAAAGCGGCCGCGAGTTCTTCGGCCGACTGAAAATTCCACGTCATGAATCCGACGTTATTGGCCAGCGGCACAGGACATAAAACGCCTCTTCGCACAACGGGAAAGTCGAACCGACCACCCGCACCGGCAAAGTCACGCACTCGTTGCGCCATCGAGGACGGCCCACCCCAGGTCGCAGCGTCAGCAGTGGGCAACTCCATTAGCACAGGCCATGAAAAGCCGCTTCGCACAACGCGATAGATATCTCAGTCATGTTCCTCTCCGGCCCCGGATTCGCCCGACTGCCGGCCATGGCGACGCGCGGCGGGATCGGTGTCGGCCAGGAAGTTTCGGCCCTCGGCATGTGCGTACGTTCGGTCGGAGCGTCGACTCATCCATCGTCGTTTTGCCACTCCGCCGCCCACTGCGTCAGCGGTGCGAGCCGCTTGACGAGTGTGCGCCCGGCGCGGGTCAGCCGGTACCCCTGCTCGTGTTCGACGAAGCGCGCCTCGGTGAGCTCGGATAGCCGACGGGTCAGCACGCTCGAGGAGAGGTCGCCGCATGCGGTGCGCAGTTCGCGGAAGGTGAGCGGGCCTGGGGCCCGATCGAGTTCCCAGATCACCCGCAGCACCCAGCGCCGCCCGATCAGATCGAACAGGGCCATGATCGGGCGCCCGGTGGTCGATCCGCGCACCGGGCGTCCCGGGCGTGGCGGGCGTGGCGTTTCGGTTGCCACGGTCACGCCGCGTGCGGCGGGGGTGAATCTTCCAGTCGTCGTGCCATTTCCGCGATGGCCGCGCGCAGTGCTCGGTACGGTCGCAGGAACAGTGTCACGTGGGTCAGGCTGCCGGTCTCGGAGAGCTCTTCCCGCAGCACCCCCTGGAGTTCCTGGTCGGCGAATCGTGCGGTGAAGGCGAACATCCGCTGCTGCCCGTCGGTCCACTGCCGGGTCTGGTGCACCGAGTCGAGCACCGTCGCGATCGTGGCCAGCAGGTGCGCCGCGCGGGCCCGGCCGTGGTAATCGGCGACCGGGCTCGAGAAGGTCGCCTCCTCGGCGAGCAAGGCCGGCAGTTGTGTGGAGTCTTTCGATTGCCACACCTGCAGTATGAGACTTTCAGTCATGCCTCTATTTTAGAGGCACGCTGGGTCCGCGCCAGTCCCCGCCGTGCCAGGGGTGCATCCAGACCGGGTGGCGGGAATCAGGAACAGGGCGAACAGTCGGCGGACCACCGTGGGCGTCGCCCACCCGGGGGTCTGGCGTCAGCTTGCCTGACCCCGGTCTCCGCAGGCGGACCTCGCCCAGAAGTAGTACAACAACAATCGCGTCGACGTGGTTCCGGTCGGTGAATTCCGTACGTGGAGATCAACTATGACTACGCCGTCGATGGCCCATCGCCGGTCTGGGTTCATCCGCGCTGACGGGGAGATGCGAACACTGTCCTGCATCAGCCCCGACCCGAACTTCCGCGAACTCGTTCCGAGGGCGACAGAAGGCGACCGCCCGCCTCGCACGAGAACCATTGAGTCCGAGCGCTATCCGTAGAGCAGTAGCGAGTCCTTCGGGGGCCCGATGGACTACCGAGAGCTGTCGATTAATAGCCTATAGACATTCTTGAGCGACGCTTCGAAGAGGCTGGGGTGACAACAAGATCGCATCGACAAGCCTCTATCCAGGCATTTCATTGTGCTAGTCAAATTGAAATCAGTTCAGTATGCTGGCGTCGAAACCGACCGAGGAGACGTCGCCATGACGCAGACCACAAACCATTCCGAGGCACCCGATCGAGACCTGGGCGGATGCCCCGTCATGCATCGCGACTTCGCATCCCCGCAGGCGGCCGGCCGACATTGGGAGCTGGCGGACGAACTGCGCGAGACGAGCCCGGTCTTCTTCAATACCTTCGCCCAGGGCTACTGGGTTTTCACCCGTCATGACGCGGTACGCGACATCTACAAATTGCCGGAGGTGTTCTCGAGCGAGTCGATCACACCTTGGGAGCCGGATCCGATCTACCGCTTCGTCCCGACGCAGATCGACGCGCCCGACCACATCAAGTACCGCAAGATCGTCAACGCGTGGTTCTCGCCGCACGCGATCGACGAGGCCGAACAGACGATGCGCGATCGGTGCCGCAAACTCGTCGAGGAGGTGGCCCCCACGGGTAGGTCCAACTTTGTCGGCGAGTTCGCCCTGCGCTTTCCCACCGAGGCGTTCCTGAGCGTGATCGGCATCGATCCTTCCGACGCGGACCTGTTCGTGCCGTGGGTCGAGGACTTCTTCGGCGGGTTCGGCGGCGACCCCGCCGGTTTGGAGCCGATGGGCAAGGCGCTCGAGGGTATCCGCGAGTACTGGGTCGCGGCCCTCGCGCAGCGACGGGCCGATCCGGTGCCTCGTCAAGGCGACCTCGCCACGCACCTGCTGCATTCGACCTTCGACGATCGTCCGCTCACCGACGCCGAGATGCTCGACATGCTCACGGTGCTGGTGCTGGCCGGGCTCGACACGACCCGCGGCACCCTCGGCTACCTGTTCCGCCACCTCGCTACGCACCCCGAGCATCGCAGGCAGCTCATCGAACAGCCGGAGCTGATCCCATCCGCGGTGGAAGAGGTGCTGCGTTTGTACACGATCGTTTTCGGCGACGGCCGAAAGGTGACTCGCGACATCGAGTTTCACGGTGTCCAGCTGAAGCAGGGCGATATGGTCTACGCGCTCGTCTCCGGAGCGAACCGAGATCCGCGTGCGTACGACCAGGCCGACGAGTTCGTCATCGATCGCCAGCGCAATCAGCACATGGGCTTCGCGAACGGCCCGCACCGGTGCCTCGGCTCCCATCTCGCGCGGCGCGAGCTGCGGATCGCGGTCGAGGAGTGGCTGCGGGTGATCCCGGACTTCCATATCGCGGGCGAGGAAGAGCTGACCGAGCGCGGTGGCGGCGCGATGATGACGCTGACCCGGCTGCCGCTGGCCTGGGCGGTGCAGTCGTGAGACTGACGATCGACGGCGCGAGCTGCACCGGGCACGGCCGCTGCTATTCGATGGCGCCGGACTTGCTCACCTGCGATGACGAAGGTTTTGTCGCAATGCGGGATCAGCCGATCGAGGTGCCCAACGATCAGGCCGGGGCCGCGGCCGACGCGGCCGGGACCTGCCCCGAAGGGGCCATCACCTTGGGCGCGTAGTGACTTGTCGCTACCCGAATGCCCACCCGCTCATCGAGGAGACGTAAAAATGGCAAGACGCATAGTGGTGGTCGGCGGAGGCTCCGGCGGTTGTGTCATGGCCGCCCGACTGTCCGAGGACGAAGACAGTGACGTTGTGCTGGTCGAGGCTGGGCCGGACTATCCGACGCTCGACGACCTGCATGAGCATGTGAAAGATGCCTTCACCTTCGGGTTCACCTCACACGACTGGGGCTATGTCTCGGAGGACCACATCCCTGGTTCCGCCAATGCGCCGACATTCGCCATTGTCGAGCAGGGCGTACTTCCGGTGCTGCGCGGCAAAGTGATGGGTGGCTCGTCCTCGGTCAACGCCACGAACGCGCTGCGCCCGACCCCGCGCGATTTCGAACAGTGGGTAGGCCTCGGCTTGGACAAATGGTCCTGGGACGAGGTCCTGCCATATCTGAAGCGACTCGAGCGCGATCCGGTCGGCGGTCCACTGCACGGCACCGACGGACCCGTCCCGATAACACGATGGAGTGAAGGCGACGGTCTGCGGCCGTTCATGGCGGCCTTCGTCGAATCGGCCGCCAGCCTGGGCTACCAGGTTGTCCACGATCTCAATGGTGAAAGCCAGCTCGGCGTCGGCCCGGTCCCGATGAACCAGCAGGACGGAATCAGACAGAGCACCGCGGTGACCTATCTCGCGGCCGCCCGTGGTCGCCAGAACCTCACGGTGCGTGGCGGCGCCGATGTCGACCGGCTCGAGATCGTGGACGGCCGACCACGTGCGGTAGTGCTCGCCGACGGCGAACGCATCGACGCGGACCTGGTGGTGCTGTGCGCGGGATCAATCGGTACGCCGTCGATCCTGATGCGATCCGGAATCGGACCCGCGGAAGTGCTCGAGCAGTTGAACATCCCGGTTGAAGTGCCACTGGAAGGCGTTGGGCGCAATCTCCGCGATCATCCCCTGGTGTACATGACCTATACCGGCGATGCGGAGGCTATCGGCGAACTCCTGCCACCGCTGCAGGTCGTGCTGACGACCAGCGCGGCCGGACCGGGCGGTTCTGCGGAGATCGACCTGCACATGATCCCGTTCACCCTCGAGCCCGGTTCGATTCTGGTCGCGGTCGGTCTTGTTCGGCCCTACTCGATCGGTTCCACCGAGATCAGATCCGCTGATCCCGGCACCGACCCGCGCATCCTGCTGAATCTCCTGCATCACCCCGACGATCTGCGCCGCCTGGTGCGCGGCATCGAACTCACGCGGCAGGTGATGAAGTCCGGACCGCTCGCGAAATACGTCGGCGAAGAGTTGTGGCCCGGGCCGTCGGCGGTGACGACCGGTCAACTCACCCAAGCGGTCCTGGAAGCCAAGAACACCTATGCGCATGCGGTGGGCACCGCGGCTATGGGCGAAGCGGGCAGTCCGTGGGCGGTGGTCGGACAGGACTGCAAGGTGCACGGTCTCGATGCGCTGTACATCGCCGACGCATCGGTGATGCCGACCATCGTCGGTGTGCCGACCAACACCACCACGATGATGATCGCCGAACGGTGCGCGGACTTCATCAAAGAAATATCCAAGTAGATCAAGGCAATTCGTGTCGTACTGATCAGGCGATAGGTAGGTATATGGCGATCGACTTGGCGTACTCGGCTGAGATCGCGGCATTGGTCGAACGGACCAGGGCATTCACCCGCGAGGTCGTCCTTCCGATCGAGGACCGGCATGGTGGCGACATCACCACCGCCGGTGGCGATATCGTGCGCAAGGATCTACAGGCGGCCGCCAAGCTCGCAGGCGTGTTCGCCCCGCATGCGCCGGTCGACTACGGCGGGATGGGATTGTCGATGTCGGATCGGGCGCCGGTCTTCGAGGAGGCCGGGTATTCACTCTTCGGTCCCATGGCATTGAACATCGCGGCACCCGACGAAGGAAATGTCCACCTACTCGCGCATGTCGCGAGCCCCGAGCAGAAGTCGCAATACCTTGCGCCCTTGGCGAGTGGGGAGATCAGGTCGGCGTTCGCGATGACCGAGCCCGCTCCGGGCGCGGGCTCGGATCCATCGGCGCTGACGACCCGGGCCGAGCGGACAGCGGCCGGGTGGCGCATCAACGGGCGCAAATGGTTCATCACCGGGGCCGACGGCGCCGGGTTCTTCATCATCATGGCGCGTACGTCGGGTCAGCCGGGGGAGCGTGGCGGGGCAACGATGTTCCTGACGCCGGCCGATGCAGCAGGACTGCACGTCGGGCGGCACATCCCGACAGCGGACCGCTCGATGCTCGGTGGTCACTGCGAGGTCACCTTCGAAGATCTGATGGTGCCCGATTCCGCGGTGCTCGGTGCAGTCGATAGAGGCTTCGAGTATGCGCAAGTTCGGCTCGGACCGGCCCGGATGACGCACGTCATGCGATGGCTCGGAGCCGCGCGCCGCGGCCACGATATCGCCGTACACCATGTGGCGCGGCGCGAGGCATTCGGTGCGAAACTCGGTGATCTCGGCATGATTCAGAAAATGGTCGCCGACAACGAGATAGATATCGCGGCAACCCGGTCGCTGCTCGTCCGGGCGTGCTGGGAACTCGACCGCGGCGGTGCCGCGTCCAATGCCACTTCGATCGCGAAAACCTTTGCCGCAGAGGCGATATTCCGAATCGTCGACCGCTCGGCGCAGATGTGCGGCGGCCTCGGCGTTGCCGAGGATCTGCCGCTGGCGCGGCTGGCACGTGAGGTGCGACCGTTTCGGGTGTACGACGGTCCCTCCGAGGTCCATCGCTGGGCTATCGCCAAACGGAGCGTCGGTGCGGTCGAACGCGCGATTCGTGAGGATTCCGCATGACGCTGCCGGGTATGGATGCCGAAGCGCTGCACCGTTTCCTGGTGGACAGCGGGGTCGAGATACGTGGCGAGCTGGTGATCGAACCGATCAGCGGCGGCCGCTCGAACCTGACTTACAAGGTTCGCGACGACGAGTCGACGTGGGTGGTCCGTCGCCCGCCGGTCAGCGGGCTGACACCATCCGCACACGATATGGCCCGCGAGTACACCGTTGCGCACGCCTTGCAAGGCACCCGGGTGCCGATCGCCGCAACCGTGGCGTTCGATGCGGCGGGCACCGCACTCGGCGTACCCATGACCGTCGTGGAATTCGTTGCGGGCCAAGTGGTGCGGGATCGATACGATCTCGCCGGCCTGACCGACGCACAGGTGGAGATGAGCACCTCGGCGTTGGTGGCGGCACTGGTCGAACTCCACGCTGTCGACTATCGCGCCGTCGGACTCGAATCGTTCGGTCGGCCCGACGGATTCCTCACCCGTCAAGTGACGTTGTGGGCAAGTCAATGGGAACGGGTGAAGACGCGCGAACTCGGTGACGCGATGACGCTGTTTCATGCTCTCGAAGAGCGTGTCCCGAAGGCATCGAGTGCCGCAATTGTGCACGGCGACTTCAGGATCGACAACACCATTCTCGATCTGGCTGGACCGGATATCGTCCGCGCCGTGGTGGACTGGGAGCTCTCGACGATCGGCGACCCGCTCACCGATGTCGCGCTCATGTGTGTCTACCGGTCCCCGGCATTCGATCAGGTCCTCGGAGCCGAAGCCGCGTGGACGAGCGCGCGGTTTCCTCCTGCGGATGCACTAGCCCAGCGCTATGCCGATGCATCCGGCAGAGACTTGGGCGAGTGGAACTTCTATCTCGCCCTCGCCAACTTCAAGCTCGCGGTCATCGGTGAGGGAATCGCCCACCGGGCTCGGCAAGGTGCCGACGCCGGAAACGGCGCGGCCGCGGCAGCCGAGGCGACACCGGAGTTCATGGCCGCAGGCTTACGGGCACTACGTCGGAGGTGAACCACGGCGGTCAGCCAGCCGGGACGGCCCGGTCGGCTGCCGCCCGGTCGGCCGCGGCAAGTCCGAATACAAGAGCGGCGGCGATTCCGCCGGTGTACGCGCGGTCGTAGAGACCGCCGATATCGGCGCCCGCCGCGAAGAGTCCATCGATGGTTGCCCCGCTGGTGGCAAGGACCCGGCCGTACCGGTCGATGCGAATGCCGTGAAATGGAAATGTCAGGGCCGGGCACACCTCGATGACGTAATACGGGCCGTGGTCGAGCGCTCGCGCGTCGTAGGTGCGCGAGGGCTGCGCGGCTGCGCCCGCCGCGTTGACAGCCCGGATCTGCCTGGCGATATCGACGCCGTCGTAGCCCCATTCGGCGGGCAGATACCGGAACTCGTCGAGGCTTTCGGCGATGCCACAACGGCCGCCGCGGCGTTGTGCCAGATCGAACTTGTCGAGCGCCTGCGCGCCCTTGACGTAACTTCCGGTGATCCAGTCTCGGTAGACCCGCTCGTCGGCGACGAGCAACCCTCGGGACTCGGGTTGGTCCAGCAGTTCCATGGTGGTCAGGTGATCGCCGATGGTTTCATCGGTAAACCGGCGGTTGTCGAGGTTGAACAGCAGGGCGTGCTCGCTGTAGTACAACGACAGCGCGACGAAGTCGGACGGATCGCGGAACGCTACCCCGGCGGGAATGAGGTGGCCGTAGAAACCGGAGCGTTCCGTGCCCGTCGCGGCCCCGACGCACTCGGCAAGCCGAAGTCCGTCGCCGACGCTGGTCGGGTTGGACCGCAACTGCATCGCGCTCGCATCGGGATGGATGTACTCGTCGACCAGCTCCGGATTCGCCTGAAACCCCCCGGTCGCGAGTATCGTTGCGCCAGCGCGAATCTCGCGGTCGGTGCCGTCCGGAAGTCGTACCCGAGCGCCGACGACGGAACCGTCCTCGGTGAGCAGGGCTCGAGTGTCGGTCTCGGTGAGCAGCTCGCCCTCGGCGCGGATTCGGCGCCGGCATTCGTCGATGTACCGGTTGGTGTCGAATTGATGGCCGGAACCGTAGCGCAGGACGGTGACCGCATCCGCGCATTCGACGCCGAGCGACCGGATCCAAGCGATACCAGGCCCGAATCCGTCGACAAGTGCGCGGCGCAACTCGATATCGCCGCGCGGGTTGACCTCGTCCATGATCGCGTGAGAGCCGGCCGTCCATGCATATCCCGCGAATTGCGCGGATCCGCCTACGGCGGCGGCCTTCTCGACGACGATCACGGAATTGCCTCGATGCAGCGATCGAGCCGCCGCGGTGAGCCCGGCCATCCCGCCGCCGATGACAAGTACGTCGGTGTGGACCTGCGGCATTAGATGCTCCTCACGCGTCGTGGTGCTGCCCAGCGTGCCGGTCACCGTAACTCTAAAACTGAAGTCAGTTCAAGTCTAGATTTGCTTGTGAAGTGGATCACGGTGCATGTACGGTGAAACCCGAACCGAGTTCAACTCAGTTCGGTCGGCGACAGCGCGCCGACGATAGGAACCTTGTCTTCGAGAGGAGCTTCGCGTGATCGATCGCGAATTCACGGGATTCTTTGTTGGGGGATCTTGGCGAAAGACGTCCTCCGATGACCGATTCGAGGTGATTTCGCCGGCCAGCGGAAAGCCGATCGGTTCGGTGCCCGCGGCTACCGAAGCGGATATCGACGCGGCCGTCGCCGCCGCCCGAGAGGCTTTCGACGGGTCCGACTGGCCGAAACTCAGTCCGGCGCAGCGCGGTGAGCACCTCGTTCGACTTGCCGCGGCGATCGCCGCACACGGGGACGAACTCGCCGAGCTCATCACCGACGAACTGGGCTGCAGCCATCTGCTCTCCCAGGTGTACCAGGCCGTCGCGCCGGTAATGAGCCTGAATTACGTCGCCGAAGTAGCGAAGTCGCTGCAGACCAGCGAACTCCGTGCCAGCGATCTGACCCCGTTCGCGGGATCGGGGGATGCGGTCGGCGTCATCCCGATGGCGGGCAAGAGCCTGGTCGTCAAGGAGCCGGTGGGCGTTGTCGCGGTATTTCCCGCCTATAACTTCGCTCTTCCCGCCGTGGCGCAAAAGATCGGTCCCGCGCTGATCGCCGGGTGCACGGTCGTTGTGAAGGCGACGGAGCCGAACCCGCTGGCGATCTTCACGCTCGGGAATCTGTTGCAGGAGATCGGTTTCCCTGCCGGAGTAATCAATATCGTGGCGGCGCGAGCAGGTGAGTCCGAGTATCTCGTCGGACATCCCGGTGTCGATATGGTGAGCTTCACCGGATCCACCGAGGTCGGCAAGAAGATCGGTGCGGCGTGCGGCGAACTGATTCGACCGGTGGTCCTGGAACTCGGCGGAAAATCGGCGGCGATCGTCCTGTCGGATGCCGATCCCGAGATCGTCGTCCCTACTCTCGTCGGCGCGAGTGTCGCCACCAATTCCGGCCAGAGCTGCGTCGCGCAGACCCGATTCCTGGTACCCACCCAACAGTACGAGTTCTACGCCGATGCGTTCACGCGTGCGTTCGAGGCGCTGAAGGTAGGCGATCCGCGCGACGCCGACACAGTGGTGGGACCGGTGATCACCAAGTCGCATCTCGAGCGCATCGAAGCGCATCTGGCCCGGGCCGTCGAGCAAGGAGCGACGATACGCACCGGCGGCCGACGACCGGTGCATCTCTCGGAGGGCTGGTACATCGAACCGACGTTGGTCACCGGCGTCACGAACGATATGGACATCGCGCAGAACGAGATATTCGGGCCGGTGGCAGTTTTGATCGCGCACGACGGTGAAGAAGATGCCGTCCGGATCGCCAATCAGAGTCGCTTCGGTCTTGCCGGATCGGTCTTCACGGCCGACTGCGCACATGGTTTCGAGGTCGCACGGAGAATTCGAACGGGGACCTTCTCGGTGAACACATTCGCCGCGGATCTCGGCTCTCCTTTCGGTGGCTACAAAGAGTCCGGACTCGGGCGCGAGCACGGCGTCGATGCGGTGCAGGAATACCTGCTGCAGAAGACGATCTCCATCGATCCCAGCCTCGACCTCCCCCAAGAAGTCGTGTCCGGCGTACCAGTCGGACGCGGTCCGGGCATTACCGCCTGATTCCAGAATCAGCAGTAGTGCCAACTTGTTTCGACACATGAAGAACCGATGAGGATTCAAGCAATGGAATTCAAGAAGTTCGCGGTAACGGCTGCGCTGGTGACCACCGGACTGGGCATCAGCGCCGGAACCGTCCATGCCGCGCCCACCTCCGGCCACGGTGACGTCGATTTCACCGCTTCGGCGATCGACCGGTCCACGATCATCACGACAAGCGCGGGATCGATGGTTGTCGAGGATGGTGTATTCAAGATCAAGGCGGCCGATGGGGCCACCCTGGCCGGTACCGAATTACGGTTCCGTGTCGATGATTTCGAATTCCCAATCGCCGCGGAGATCAACGACCGCACCGCGACCCTGGCCCCGCAGTTCGATATGGCACACGCGACCTACAAGCCGGTCGCGTTGCCGTATGAGGATCAGGCGCCGTGGAAGACCCCGTATGACCGTGAGCAGGCCGCCTGGAACCGCCTGACCAGTACCATCAGCGCGGGTGCCACGATCGGCACGCTGGTCGGTGGCCTGGCCGGCGGTGCGGCAGGCTGCGTACTCGGTGGCATCGCCGGTGCGACGGTCGCCGCGGCGACCATCGTCGGTTTGTTCGGTCCCTTCATTCCGGCGGCCGCCATCGGCTGCCTGGGCGGTATTGTCGCTGTCGGCGCGTTGGGCACCCTGGCCGGTCAGATCCTGGTGACCGCGCCGGTCGCGATCGGTGCGGCGATCCAGTACTTCACCACCATCAACCAGCCGATGCCGACCCCGAAGTAGTTCGCCGAGTGCGACAGTAAGCAACGGAAAGCTCACGCCCCGCTCGGATCCCGTGCCGAGCGGGGCGTGAGTAGGTATACGGGCTAAACCGATCGGACAGCCGTGTCCGTGATCGCCTGCGCCGCAGCGTATCCCTCCGCCACCGCGTGCGAGACCCGGCGTGGCACGACCGCATCCCCGATCACTTGCACTCGTGCTCGCGGAAGGGCCTGCTCGATGGCCTGCCAGTCTGAGGCGATCCTTTCTCCGACGGCAACAGCATGTTCGCACCCAACTTCGAATGTCCTGCCAGACAGGAGATGTCGGCAGAACACTACGGTACCTGCGCTGTTCGTTCGTATCTCTGTCACCGTCGCGCCGACGACGAACTCCACCGGGCTCCCGGCAAGGCGTTTCATCAGTTGGACCCGGCTTTCCGGAGGGATGGTGGCCGCGAATGCGGGTCCTGGGACCACTACCGTCACCTGTGCGGCTCCTGCTGCCAGCGCGGCTTCCAGCGCGCCGACGGCAAGCCATGAGCCGAAGCCGTCGTCGGCGATGACCACCCGATCTCCCGGTGTTATCGCATGCCGATCGGCGATGAGACCTGTCGAGGACAGTGCATCGGGCGTTGGTAGCTCAGTGGCGCCGGTCGCGATGATGACCTGAGCGAAATCGCCCAGTTCATGGGGTGTTACGCGGTGTCCGAGTCGGACATCGGCATTGCCGAGATTGTCTGTGTAGAAGCGCAGTAGCTTCGACCAGCCCGCCCGGTTCGGCGCCTGCGCCGCCACGGCCAGCTGCCCACCGATCCGGTCGCGCGCTTCGAACAGCGTCACGTCGTGCGTCGCGGTGAGTTGGAGCGTGGCCTCCAGGCCTGCCGGTCCGGCACCCACCACCGCGACTCGCCCCGACGCTGCCGGTGACGGTCCGAACCGGAGCGGCGATGCCGGGCGGGCATCGTGGCCAGGCGGGGCCAGGGTCGGATTCACCGAGCACAGCAGTACCGGAGTGAATGAGCGGCAGTCCTCATTGCAGGATACGCACGGCCGGATCTGAGAGTCATTGCCCCGCAGTAACTTCAGCGGCAGTTGCGGGTCAGCGATGAGTGGCCGGGCCAGCCCGATCATATCGGCTCCGGCCGCCAACGCGGATTCGATGTCCGCCCTTGAACGAAACGCCTGCGACACCAGCAACGGCCGCGCCGATGCCGCGCGCAGCCTCCGCACGTGCGTGAGCAGCGGCGGCTCGGAGGTCGCCATATCGCGCACATATGTCGTCCGCACCCCTGCGGTCACATTCACATAGTCGAACCTGTCGAGCAACGGCATCAGCTCGCACAGTCCGTCCAGGTCCAGACCAGCCTCCTCCGCGCCATCGATCGAAACGCGCACCCCGAGCACCACTTCCGGACAAGACGCCTTGATCTCGGCATACAGCCGGTACAGAACCTGCACCCGCCCCGCAACCGTGCCGGACTCAGCCCGGACGTTGGAAGAGGGCGAAAGGAACTGGGCCAGCAAATAGCCATGGGCCGCATGCAGTTCGATCGCGGGGAACCCCGCTTCGACAGCATGGCGGGAACTGGCGACAAAACTCGCGATCATTCGATCGACGTCGGCGTCGATCATTGTCCTGGCGCGCACCGGTTCTCGCGGCGATCTGATGCTCGACGGCGCGATCGGGTGCTCCCAGATCTCGGCGCCGAGTGTTTCGCGTCCGAGGTGCACGAGTTGGCATACCGGAACGGCACCTTCGCTACTGATCGCGGCCGCACGCGCCCGCAGACCGCTGATCGCCTCGGGCCGCCATGCCTCGGTGATATTGCCGATTCGATTCGCCGATTCCGGACTCACCACCGTGCCGCCCGCGATTACCATCGCCGCACCCCCGGCGGCGCAGCGCCGCCAGTACTCCGCGTCGCCGGGCTGTGCCAGGCCGCCACCGACCACCCCGGATCCGTGCGCGGTGGCGAC
This sequence comes from Nocardia sp. CA-084685, assembly GCF_050955785.1. NCBI lineage: Bacteria > Bacillati > Actinomycetota > Actinomycetes > Mycobacteriales > Nocardiaceae > Nocardia > Nocardia sp. CA-084685. The sequence continues at coordinate 4,624,706 of NZ_CP192094.1, read as the reverse complement.
CAGACGATTCCGCAGCTGTACTGCGCCGATCCGCAGCGGCCGGGATGCCTGGCCAGCGGATACAAGATCTACTTGAACTGGATTCACTTCATAAGTTTGTCTCCATGTGATTGACACCACAAGTGGCTGCGGATAGATTCTCAAACTGAGATCAGTTCAGTTTCGGAGGTTCGATGTCGTTTCTACTCGTGCACGGAGCGGGTATGGCCGCCTCCTGCTGGGATCGCTTGCTGCCGTTGCTCACCGGGCCGACGGTCGCCGTCGACCTGCCCGGCCGCGGAAAGCGGTCCGACCGGGACGTCCACGGAGTAACCCTGGACGACTGTGCTGCGGCGATCGTGGAGGACGCGGCCGATCTCACCGACATCGTGATGGTCGCGCATTCGTTCGCCGGAGTGTCGGTTCCGCGGGTGCTACCGGAGTTGGCCGATCGCATCCAGCACGTCGTGTTCCTGTCCGCCGTCGTACCGCCGCACGGGACACGCGTGCTCGACCAGATCGATCCGGCTGTCCAGGCCGCCGTGCGGCAGTCGATCGTCGGCGGGGTTTATCACCAGGACCGTGCTGCCGCGATCGCCATGTTGTGCAACGACATGTCACCCGAGCAGACGGAATGGACTGCCGATCAGGTCATCGATGATTCGGCGGCATTGCTCGAGGAAACGGTAGATCTCTCGGGCCTGTCGGCCGACCTTCCGCGAACCTACATTCGCCTCACCAAAGATGCGTGCTACTCGCCGGATCTGCAATCGCGGTCCGCCGACCTCGTCGGTGGAAGCACCCGATTTCTCGAATCGGGCCATATGCCGATGGTCTCGATCCCGAACGATCTGGCCGCTCTTCTCGATCAGGTAAGGAAATAGATTCCCTCATGAAATCTCTGACCAAGGCGGTCGCAGCGCTCGCGATTGTCGCCTCGACATTCGGCCTGGCCGCCTGCGGCGGGAATTCGTCCGCCTCGAAGCCCGTCGCGGGCAGCTGGGAGGACGTGGTCGCCGCGGCCAACGCGGAGGGCGCCGTGATGCTCTACTCGAGCCAGAAGCCAGCCAACCTCGAAGCCCTCAAGTCCGCGTTCCAGGCAAAGTATCCGCGAATCAAGCTGGACTTCGTGCGCGGTACCGACGCCGACATCAACCCGCGGGTGGAGACCGAGAAGAAGACCGGGAAGGGCACCGCCGATGTGCACATGCTGACCGATGCGGCGTGGATTACCAATGCCGCGAAATCGGGATCGTACTCCACCGAGTTGGTCGGGCCGGATCTGACCGCTCCCGAATATCAGCCGGACAAGAGTGTGCTCAGCAACCGGTTCTTCCTGACGAGCGCGGCGGTTTTCGCGCTGGGCTGGAACACCGGTGCGGTCCCGAACGGCCTGAAATCTCCCCAGGACATACTGAATCCCGCCTATCGGGGCAAGATCGGAATCGTCAATCCGTCCGGCATCGCCTCGTATGTCGATCTGTACCGGTACTACGCGCGCACCTATGGCGAGGACTACTGGAAGCAACTCGCCGCCCTGAAGCCACGGATCTACCCGAGCGCTCTGGGTGTCGCCCAGGCACTGACCTCCAGTGAAATTGTCGTGACGCCTTCGGTTCAACCCTTGGTGACCGAAGTGGCCGCAGGGGCCCCGGTCAATTGGGCTCTGCCATCGTCGCCGTGGGGCACCCCCTGGTACAGCCAGGTGACGAGTGTGGCGCCGCATCCCAATGCCGCACAGGTACTGGCGGATTTCATGGTCACCCGCGAAGGACAGACAGCACTCAACGGGGGATACGCGGCGGCGTTGGCCGATATCCCCGGCGCGGTAGCCCGAGCGCAAGACATCGCTGCACCGGACACCAGTGATCTGACCCCGGAGAAGATCGAGAAGTACTCCCAAGAGTGGTCACAACTTTTCCAGAGCTGACAGTGGACGGGAGTACTGCATTGATGCGCGGAGTCAACGTATTGGTCACCGGAGCGTCCGGCGGAATCGGCGGCGCGACCGCCGAACTGTTCACGAGCAAGGGCGCGACGGTGTACCTCACCGACCTCGACGATGCGGCGGGAGAGCGCCGTGCACACGAACTGGGTCCGACCGCGCATTACCGTCGACTCGATGTGACTGCCGAATCCGATTGGCGGGCAGTCACTTCCGATATGGATCGCGCGGGACACCCGCTCCAGGTGCTGGTGAACAGCGCCGGAGCGGCAATGAAAGCGCCGCTGACGCAAACCACGCTGCAGCAGTTCCGCAGGATGATCGACCTCAATCTGGTCGGCACGTTCCTCGGGCTGCGGGCGGCCGCCGCGGCGATGGTCGCAGGTGGCTCGGTCATCAACATCTCGTCGCTGCGGGGCGTGCTCGCGACCGCCGAACTCGGTGCCTACGGCGCGTCGAAATTCGGTGTTCGCGCCCTGAATAAGGTCGCGGCACTCGAACTGGCCGATCGTGGCATCCGTGTCAACACGGTGTGCCCGGGCAGCATCGACACCGAGATCACCGCGGTTCCCGACTTCGCCGCGGACGACGTCGAAGCCTATGTGCAGAGCATCCCCATGAAGCGACGTGGCAGCCCGATGGAGGTCGCGAAGGCGATCTTGTTCCTTGCCGGTGACGACAGCAGCTATGTCACCGGGATCGACTTGCTGGTCGATGGCGGCACCGCCGCCGGCGTCCGCACACCCAAGAAGCAGACCTAGAAGGCATGAGATGAGCTCGCAGTTCACAGTTTCCGGTCTCACCAAGACCTATGGATCGAATGTCGTCGTCGACCAGCTCGACCTCGCGATCGAGGAAGGCGAACTCCTCGTACTGCTCGGCCCGAGTGGCTGCGGCAAGACAACCACCTTGCGCTGTCTCGCCGGATTGGAGACACCCCAGGATGGTTCGATCACCTTCAAGGACCGACGCGTCTTCGACGCCGAGGCGAAGCTGAATGTGCCTGTCCACAAACGGAATATCGGAATGGTGTTCCAGTCGTACGCACTGTGGCCACATATGACCGTGCGCAAGAACATCCGATATCCGCTACAGGTCCGCAAATTGCGGAAGGAGATCTCCGGCGGAGCCGTCGAAAGTGCCGCCGCCATGGTCGATTGCACGGAGCTGCTCGACCGGTACCCGGCGCAGCTCAGCGGTGGACAGCAACAGCGCGTCGCGGTGGCCCGCGGCCTGGTGGCCCGGCCCGATCTGGTGCTCTTCGACGAACCATTGAGCAACCTTGATGCCAGATTGCGGGATCAGGTTCGCTCGCAAATCCATCAGCTGCATCGAAGCCTCGGATTCACAGCGGTTTTCGTCACTCACGACCAGGCCGAGGCATTCGCCCTCGGCGACCGCGTCGCCATTATGAAGGCGGGCAAGATCGAACAGTATGATGCGCCCGAGCAGGTTTTCGAGCATCCGGTATCGGAGTACGTGGCCGCGTTCATCGGTATGGCAAACCGGCTGGAACTGCGCCGCGGTCCCGGTGGCTGGATCACCTCGGCCGGCGACGATATCGACCTGACGCGTGCGGTGGTGCGCGGACGAGCCGACGAAGGTACGTCCGCGGTCGCGCGGCTACGTCCCGACGATGTCGTGGTGCATTCGTCGATCGACGAAGTGCCGCAGGGCGATGTGGCATTGCATGCCGAGTTGGTGACATACGAATACGGCGGCCGCCACTTCGACGTCACCGTCCGAACGGGTGGCGAACAGCTCGCGGTACGAGTCGATGCGGCCACCCATGGCGCCATGTTGCGCCGAAGCCGCCCAGCAGATCCCATGATCGTCAGTTTCTCGCCGGCGAGTTTGCGGGTATTCGCGCAGCCCGACGTCGCAGGCGCCGATGTGCCGGTGCTGGCCGCGGCGGGGGCGGGAGGGCAGTCGTGATGGCCACGATGACCGCTGCGGCCACCCGGTCCCTCGCGATACCCGCGCGAGTGCGAGCCAGAATCGGATATCTGGCCTTGCTGACAGTTCTCGCCTATCTGGTCGTATTGCCGATGATCCGGCTGCAATCGCTGGCGTTCGAAAACGGCGCGCAAGGGTATCGAAACCAGTACGGGCGCTTCGATATCGCGGAAACGATCGGGACCACCATCGCGCTGGCGCTCGGCTCGCTCGTGATCGCGATGGTGCTCGGCACGGTGCTGGCATTCGCGGCGAGCCGACTGCCGGACCGACTCGGCTTCCTGCGGATCATTCCGATCCTGCCGATCGTCATGCCCGCGGTCGCCAACGTCGTCGGCTGGGCCTTTCTGCTGTCGCCGGGGCCCGGCTATTTGAATATGGTGCTGAGGAAGTTGCCGTGGTGGAGCGGATCGGATACGGGACCGATCGATGTCTACACCGTTCCGTGGATCATCATTCTCACCGCCTTCGGGCTGACGTCGTTCGTCTACCTTTTCGTCAGCGCGGGCATGCAGAACATCAGCTCGGAACATCTCGAGGCCGCACAGGTGAGCGGGTCGTCCACGCTCGGAGTGTTCTTCCGGGTGGTGCTGCCTTTGCTGCGCCCGTCGTTGATCTACGGCGGCGGAATCGCGTTGCTGCTCGGCCTCGGCCAGTTCACCGGTCCTCTGTTGCTGGGCCAGAACAGTGGCGTCAAGGTGCTCACCACCGAAATGTATCGGCGAGTCTCCGAATCACCGTCGGACTTCGCCGCGGCCGCTGCGGCCGGTTCGCCACTGGTGATCTTCGGGCTGGTATTGGTACTGATCCAGAAGGCTTTGCTGGGCAACCAGACTCGCTTCGTCACGCACGGCGGCAAGGCATTCGCGCCATCCACCGGCCGCGCCACCTGGGCCGTGGTGACGATCATCGGCTACGCGTTGTTCGCCCTCGTTATCCCTTTGGTCGGGTTGATCATCGTGTCCTCGACGCGGTACTGGTCGGGGTCGCTGTCGTGGAACCTGTTCACGCTCAATAATTTCCGAGAGTTGGTCGGTACGGAAGCGATTGTCGAATCGGTGATCACCAGTGTGCTGACATCGCTGGGCGCGGTGGCGATCTGTGTACCCATCGGCTACGTGATGGCCAACCTGTTGGTACGCGGCCGACGCCACAAAATACTGGCGCTCATCGGTGATTTCATCACGGCATTGCCGCTCGGCATCCCGGCGGTGATCTTCGGCGTCGGTTTCTTGCTCACCTACACCGAGCCGCCACTGATCCTGTACGGGACGCGAACAGTGATCATCCTCGTCTACGTCGTACTGATGTTGCCCTTCGCGACGCGAATGCAGATGACTGCGATGCTTTCCCTCGGCAACACCTATACCGAGGCGTCGGCAACCAGCGGAGCATCACCATTCGTGACGAACGCGCGGATCATGCTGCCGTTGATGCGTCCCACCATCCTCAGCGCGGTCGCCTTGATGTTCATCCTGCTCACCCACGAATTCGCGGCCTCGCTGCTGGTGCGCGCGTCGACCACTCAGGTGATGGGGACCCTGCTGTTCGATATGTGGCAGAACGGTTCCTACCCGCTGGTCGCGGCGATGGCATTGCTCATGACCGCGGTAACCACGATCGGTGTCGCACTCGCCATGCTGGTCGGCGGCCGCAACGTACTCGGCAAGCTCTGACAGTCGGAGCCCAGCTTCGACTGCGAAAGGACTGCACAGCAATGACTCTCGGTGTTTCGAGGCTCGATGGCAAGGTTGTGTTGGTGACCGGTGCGACAGGGGGGATCGGCGTCGAAATCGTGCGCCGCCTGGCCGAGGAGGGGGCCTCGGTTGTGGTGACCGACGTCGACGTCGAGGCGTGCGAGAAGCTCAGCGCCGGCCTGGAACACGATGCGCGGCATCAGGTTCTCGGATTGGACATCACCCAAGAGTCGCAGTGGCAGCGGGCGATGTCCGCGGTGTCCGACCGCTTCTCGAGTTTGGATGCCGTCGTCAACAACGGTGCCATCGGCAGCCTGGCATCGGTGGTGGACGAAGATCTGAACCGATACAACCGGGTGATCGAGGTGAGTCAGACCGGCACCTGGCTCGGCATGAAGCATGCGGGCGCACTGATCGAGCGGACCGGCGGCGGATCGATCGTCAATATCTGCTCGATCCTCGGCACGGTCGGCGGCCTTGGCAACAGCGTGGCCTATGCGGCGGCGAAGGGGGCCGTGCGCAGCATGACGAAGAACGCCGCATTGCATTGGGCGACAAAGGGAGTGCGAGTCAACTCGATCCACCCGGGCTTCATCGAAACCCCGCAGCTTCTGGAACGATACGAGGGCACCGAGCGACACCGGGCGATGGTCGCGAACACACCCATGGGCAGACTCGGTCGCGCCGAAGAGGTCGCCGCCGCCGTCGCATTCCTGGCGGGCGACGATTCGACCTTCATCACCGGCACCGAACTCTACGTGGACGGCGGCTGGACCTGCGCCTGACCGGCGAAGCTGTCGGCGTCGATAGTGATGCGATGCCTGCGCAGCAGAAAGCCCGTACCTCGATCACATCAGAGGTACGGGCTTTCTGTGTGGGATCTGCTCGTCACGTGCGCCGTGTCCGCGCCCAGCGGACGCTCAGGCGCATTATGTGGCCACCCGGAAGGCCATAACGCCGTCCACATCCTTCGCGGACAACATATTTCGGGCGACCAGGACATCCAGATGCGCCATCGTCTCGCACGTCGCGACCATCTGATTGAAGTCGTCGAGGGTGCTGAACGCGCGGTCGCGCCGCGTCCATGTCAATGCTCGGGCCACTGCCACGCCGGTGCACGGACCAAGATCGCCGACGACGGTGACGATTTGCTCGAACCGGTGGTCGTGGTGGGCGAGAAGTTCACGAGCGCGTTGCCCGACGCTGCCTCCGGTGGGCCCATGTGCGGGCAGCATCTTCTGCCCGTCATCGTCGCGTAGCAGCACCAATGACCGGAGGAAGTTATCCAATGGCAGTTCCCACGGGCCCAATTCGAATCCGATCGATGGGGTGATCGTGGGCAGCACGTGGTCTCCGGTGAAGACCAGCCCTTTCGCGCGATCCTGAAAGATCATGTGGCCCTTGGTATGTCCGGGAGTCGCTACCGCATGGAGATCGAGCCCGGGAATGGGCAGTGCGCCGGGGCGCAGCCAGTGATCGGGCTGTTCCCAATCGTCGCGTTCGAACGGCTCGGCGATACCTGCCGCATGAGCTCGTCGTGCGATATCGTCCGCGCCCGCCCGCCGCAGTTCCCGTAGCGAACTGTCAGGGACGTTGCTGTTCAGTTTGTGGATGGCGTTGAGTCCGTCGGCTTCATCGATGCCGAGATGAACTCGACAGCCGTGCCGACGGCGCAGTTCGATGGCGAAAGTGTAGTGGTCGCGGTGGATATGGGTGACGAAGACATCGTGAATTTCGGCTGGCGACCGGCCGATGCGGACCAATGCGTCGGAGAGCTCCCGGTAAGTGTCGGGCCGGTGCCAGCCGCCGTCGATGAGTACGAGGCCGGCGTCGGTTTCCAGTACGTAGACGTTGACCGCGCGCAGGCCGTCCTGCGGCATCTGTAGCGGGATGCGGTGGATCCCTTCGGTTATCGGATAACACCCGGGTTCGGCCCATTCGGCGCTCATTCGACCGCCGGGGCGAGTGGCACCATTGTCTTCTCCTCGCCGTACCAGATCATGCGACGTCCCCGCATGGTGCCCACGTTCTCGACGGCGGCCTTCCATTCCGGGCTCGCCAATGCGGCTTCGAGTGCTTCGCGAGATTCGAAACTCAGAATCGACAGACCGTCCCAACCGGACGATTTCTCGTCGAAGGATTCGAGGAGTTCGGTGTGCTGCCAGCGCAGCAGGCCTGGCAGCGGGTAGGTCACCTCCGCGTGTTCGCCCCGCCACCATTCGATGAACTGCTCATGGGTCCAACCGCTGGGACGCGATGCGAGGACGATCAGGTTGTACATGCGACTCCTAACTGAATTCTGTTCAGTTTCGGCGGGCGTAGAGATCCCCCCTGCGGGAGGTGGGATCTCAGTTACGCACGATCCGTACTGCTGCTTCGGTGACCGACTCGGTGATCTGCGCGAGGGTGACGTTGCCCTTCGGCCGGTACCAGCGCCAGACGCTGATCACCAGGCCGAGGACCATTCGACCGAGCATGCGTGGATCGCCCGGAGTGAAGACGCCGGCCTCGATTCCGTCCGAGATCAGCCCGGTCCAATTCTGCTCGATCTGTCGCACGAGCTCACGCGACCGCAGGCGTTCGGCCTCTTCCTTGGCCGACTGACGCGGGGCGGCGAGCAAATCCATATGGTTCTGCAGGATCCGGCGCTGCAGGGCATCGGTCGGCGAGGCGGTCAGCGCCGCGGCGATGGCGGCGCGCAACGCTTGCTCCGGGTCGGCCTGATCAGCGACCGCGGCGTTGAATCTTTCGGCCGAGTCGGCCAGTTCCAGTCGCATGATCGTCAGCAGGCAGTGGGCCTTCGACTCGAAATAGTGGTACAGCGCGGTCTGACCGATACCCACCTCGTCGGCGATCGACGCCCATTTGGTGTGCTCGTAACCGACTTTCCCGAATTGCTTGATGGCGGCGGTGAGAATTCCGCTTCGCTTCGAGCGCGCGCTTTCGCGGCGGACCTCCGAGTCGACGGTCATCAGCTCTCATACCCCCGCATTCGATGGTGTGGATTCGACATGACTCTACCGGAACTGAGGTGAACTCGGGTCAACTGCGGTGGCCAGCTCTGTTGCTAACCGCACCGCGTCGGGCCGGGACAACTTGCCGACGGTGTTCTGCGGCAGGTCTTGCACGGTGAACAGGTACTCGGGCCACTTCGACTTGGGAAAGTCCGCCGCCGCAAGCTGATCGGTGACAGTGGCCAATGTCAGCGATTCGCCGTCGGTGACCACCAGTGCTGCCGCTCGTTCGCCGAGCATGGCATCGGGTACCGGGACAACGCACACCTGCACGATGCCCGGCACGTTCGCGATGGCGGATTCGAGTTCGTTGATATCGATATTGCGGCCGCCTCGGATAATGATCTGCTTCTGGCGCCCGGTCACCCGGATCGAGCCATCGATGGCGACCTCGACCAGATCGCCGGTCGGGAGGAAACCGTCCGCGGTGAGCGTCGGGGGAATCGCGACGCCGCCTCGGGCATAACCGACGAACAGGGACGGGCCCTGCACCTGCGCATCGCCGACCTCGCCGGCGGCCACGACGTTCCCAGTGGTGTCGACCGCCCGTACGACGGTGCCGCGGAACGGTCGCCCGTCCCGGCCGAGCCTGATGGCGGGCGGGTCGTCGAGTTGTGGCGTGGTGTGTCCGAGACATTCGGACATACCGAAAACCCGCAGGAACGTGGTACCGAGCTTTTCCTCGGCCGCACGCAGTGCGCGTTCGTTCATCGGACCACCGCCGACGGTCATCGCCCGCAGGGCGGACAACATGCCTTCGGAGCCCTCGGCCACCGACAACTGCAGGGCCATGGTCGGAACCAGCATCGTCCATGCGACGCGGTCTTCCGCCATGGCCGCCAGGGCGGCGGCGGGTTCCCATTTGCCGATCGACACCATCGTGCCGCCGAGATAGGCGGGCAGGTACATGCCGAAACAGAAGGCGGCTACCGAAGACAGTGGCACGAAAGCTCCCACTGCCGCATCCGGCTCCAGTCCAACGGTGTCGATGGTGCACTGGCAGGCATAGCGGATGGCTTCTTCGGATTGCACAACACATTTGGGACGCCCGGTCGAGCCGGAAGTCATCGCTATGGCTGTGCCCCCGTGCCATCTGTCCACCGAGTCGAACGGGCCCGTTCGCGAGCGCAACACGCGCGCATCGAAGGCGGTATCCCGAATCGGGAAGCGATCGTCCCGCACACCCCAGCGCAGCAGCGAGTCAGGTGCCGCGACCACCAGATCCGGGGCGATATCCGCGACAGCCAGTGCGAACTCGGATTCGGTGGCATGCGCGCCGAATACTGCGACGACACCACCACGCAGACCGACCGCCACGGCCGCCGCCACAGTGTGCCAGGTGTTATCGGCCTGGATGAGGACGGTGGGCGGGGCCGGATCGATGGACTCGATCCGCTCGGCCAGCGCTCGGGCCGCTGCCACGATCTTTCCGAGAGTGTGGCGACCGAATTCGTCCACAACTGCCGTCTGCTCCGGCGTGCGCTGTGCCCGCTCGATCATTTCGTGCGCAAGTGTCTTCATCGCCCTACTTCTCTCGCGACGCTCGATATCTGTCTACTCGCTTCGACTCACTTGGGTGCTCGGCTCGTCAATAGAGGCGGCACGAGTACCGCGCGTCCGGCGACGGTTCCGGCCCGAAGGCGCCGGTAGATGTCGACCGCATCGGTGAGGGGATACGTCGTGGACTCGACGTGGAGTGTCGCGCCGATAGCCATATCGACCACCGCCTGCAGATCCGATCGGGCACCCCAGAATGGTGCGTCCACCTGCCACCCTGCGGCGAGGCCGATGCGCTTGCCCACGGCCAGGCGACCGCCCGCACTGCCGACGACCGCGAGTCGGCCTCCTGGCGCGAGTGCTCGCGCGGCCGACTCCATCGTGTCGGAGGCGCCGACGAAATCCAGGATTAGGTCGGCGCCGCTGTCGAGTGCCGGAAGCGCCGCGGCGAGATCGGCAAACGCCGCATCGCTGCCCAGCCGCAATGCGGTATGGAGTGTTTCCGGCCGGTTGTCGATGGCGAGGACACGTCCGGCACCGAAGTGGCGAAGGATCTGAATCGCCAGGTGACCGAGCCCACCGACACCGATCACGACACAGATCGCGGATTCGTCGATGACATCGGCGTGCTGGCGCACGGCGTGGTAGGCGGTCGTCCCAGCATCCGCGAGTGGAGCGGCGATGGCGGGTTCGAGATCACCTGTGCGAACAAGGAATCGGGCCGAGGGCACAACCATGGCCTGTGCCAGACCGCCGTGATAGCCGAGGCCATTGCCGATCGCAGCCAGTCTGCCGTCCGGACGAGGCCGCAGCGTCAGACAGTAGTTCTCCCGTCCACGCGCACAATTGCGGCAGCGGCCACAGCCCCAGATGCCATGGACCACAACGGCTTCACCGAGCCAGGATTGGTCCGCACCGGGACCGGCATCGATCACCGTGCCCGCGACTTCATGGCCGAGAGTGAGCGGCAGCGGATAGTCGAAGCTCGATTCGGCGGCATCCATGACGTGCAGATCGGAGCGGCACAGCCCCGCCGCGGTCACCTGTAACAGGAGTTCTTCTCCACGCGGCTCCGGAACCGCGACTTCACGCAACTGTGGTTCGCTACCCCACTCGGTCAGTTGGACGGCCAGCATCAGCGAGCCGTCCAGCCGCCGTCGACAATGAGCGTCTGCCCGGTCATATAGGACGACGCGTCGGAGGCGAGAAACAGGACCGCGCCGTCGACTTCACCGGCATTGCCACCACGGCCGAGCATGGTGTTGCGGCGCACCCACCCGGCCGACTTCTCGTTGTCGAACAGGCCATCGGTCATCTCGGTGTCGAACCAGCCCGGCACTACCGCGTTCACCCGGATCCCTTTGCGCCCCCACTGCCCGGCGAGTTCCCTGGTGAGTCCGAGTATCCCGGCCTTGGACGCGGCGTAGCTCGCGCCGCCGATCGGTGCGGTCGAAACCAGCCCGATCACCGAAGAAATATTGATATACGACGCGCGTGCCCCCTCGGGCAGTCGCATCGCGGCATAGGTGGCGAGGTGAAATCCCGCGACCAGGTTGACCTCGAGAATCGATGCGAACCCGGCTACCGTTTCGTCTTCGGCATGCGGGGGACCGGGCTTGCCCGCGTTGTTGACCAGCACATCGAGCCGTCCGGACTGCTCATAGCAGCGGTCGACCAACATCCGGCGGTCCTCCTCGGATGTCACATCACAACGGACCGGAACGACCCGTGGGTTATCCACGGCCAGCGCCGCCAACCGGTCGAGCCTGCGGGCCGCCGCGTACACGGTGGCCCCGGCACCGGCGAGAGCGTTCGCGAAGCCCATTCCGAGGCCGGACGAAGCGCCGGTGACGATCGCGACCCGGCCGGACAACCCGAACAGATCGTCCAGCGTCGTTCCGGTGGCACTCATATCGTTTCGCATATCAGTACACCGCGGTCCGGCCGCCATCGACGGGGATGATCGCACCGGTGGTGTAACCGGCGGCGGCACTCGCCAAATGGGTGACCAGACCGGCGATTTCCTCCGGCCGCCCCAGCCGGCCCGCGGGCAGGCGATCGATGATCTTCCCGACGAACTCCTCATCCCAGTTCTCGGCCATATCTGTCGCGAATCCGCCCGGCATCACGCAATTGACGCGCACAGTGGGCGCGTATTCCTGAGCGAACGCCATGGTCAATGCGTTGAGCCCGTTCTTGGCCGCCGCGTACATCGCCTCGGGCGGACTCGGCCGGACGGCCCCGATACTCGAGATATTGATGATCGACCCGCCACCGGCGGCGGCCATCCGGGCACCGGCAACCGCCATCAGGCGAAACGGGCCCTTCAGGTTGACCTCGATGGTCTTGTCCCACAACCCTTCCGAGACCGACAGCAGATTGTCGGCCAGCGGTGCGATACCCGCGTTGTTCACGACGATATCGAGACTGCCGAAATCGGCGATGATACGATCCACGGCCGGTTCGATCGAATCCCATTTGCCCACATGCAATTCGAATGGGTGCGCGCTGCCCGGCCCTTCGCCGTCGCCGAGTGCGGCAACGGCCTGCTCGCAGGCGTCGCGTTTGCGGCTGGACACGATAACCGTGCAGCCCGCGTCCCGCAGTCCGCGCGCGATCGCCAGTCCGAGGCCGCGGCTGGCGCCGGTGACCAAGGCGACCTTTCCGGTCAATTCCGTTGTGCTCATTTGTGCTTCTTCAATTCGAGGCGGGCGATGGTACGCAGGTGTACTTCGTTGGGACCGTCGGCGATCTGCAGCGCCCGGGTGATGGCGTACAGGCGGGCCAGGACGGTGTCGTCACTGACGCCGGCGGCACCGTAGGTCTGCACCGCGCGGTCGACGACGGTGTGCGCCACCTCCATTGCCGAAACCTTGATGGCGGCGACTTCCGATCGAGCGGCGGCGTTCCCGTAGTTGTCGATGAGCCAGGCCGACTTCAGGACAAGCAGGCGGATCTGGTCGATCTCGATGCGGCTGCGGGCAATCCACTCGCGTACGACCCCGCGATCGGCCAGTGGACCGCCGAATGCGATGCGCTCCAGAGAGCGTTGGCACATCATGTCCAGCGCCCGCTCGGCCATGCCGATGGCGCGCATCGCATAATGCATTCGGCCCGGTCCCAACCGGCCCTGGGCGATGGCGAATCCGTCACCTTCGGCACCGAGCATGTTCTCGGCGGGGACGCGGACATCGGTGAACTGGACTTCGCCGTGGCCGAGCCGGTCATGGAAGCCGAACATCGGAAGATCGCGCAGCACTTCGATTCCCGGGGTGTCACGGGGGACCAGAATCATGCTCTGCTGGCGATATGTGGGTGCCTGCGGATCCGATTTGCCCATGAAGATGATGAGTTTGCAGTCCGGATCGAGAATGCCGGAGGTGTACCACTTGCGGCCGTTGAGGACGTACTCGTCGCCGTCGCGGACGATCGTGGAGGTGATGTTGGTGGCGTCGGAACTGGCCACCGCGGGTTCGGTCATCGCGAATGCGGAGCGAATAGTGCAGTCCAACAATGGTTTCAGCCAAAGCTGGCGCTGTTTCTCGGTCCCGTACATGGCCAGAATTTCCATATTCCCGGTGTCGGGAGCCGAGCAGTTGATGGCTTCGTTGCCGATGATGGATCGACCGACTACCTCGGCCAATGGCGCGTACTCCAGATTGGTGAGTCCGGCGCCGAGCCCGTCGTGGGTCATGAACAGATTCCACAGACCTGATTCGCGGGCCTTGACCTGCATATCGCGCATGACCTGCGGCTGCTCATGGGGGTTGTCGTTCGCCGCGATCTGGGCGTCGAACACCTGCTCCGCCGGATAGACGTACTCGTCCATGAAGGATTCGAGTTTGCCGAGCAGATCCTGCGTGCGGGGGGAGTAGGAGAAATCCACGGTGCGGCTCCTGAACTGGTGCGGTCGATATCAAGCGGCGAGTAGCGCGGTTCCGGTCTCGATCAGGCGGTTGATGGTGGCCGGCAGCTTTTCCTGATCGGGGTCGTAGTGCCGACCTTCGCGATGGCGGCGCAGGTTGTGGCCCATGATCGCCGCCATCTTCAGGCGCCCCAGCGCGTCGAACCACGTCATATCGGTGAGCGCGGGCCCGTCGCCGACGTAGAGGTCGATCAACTCTTGCGCCGAAGGCAGCCCGGGCACGTCCCGGCCGACGCCGGGAAAGTTGCTGCTATCGGCGAAGACGAGGAACCAGCCCAATTCGACGCGAGGGTCGCCGGCGCTCCAGATCTCCCAATCGATCAACGCCACCGGTTCGACGCCGTCGGAGATGATGTTTCCGAGGCGGTAATCACCATGTACCAGTGTCGGTGCGGTCGGTTCGGGGGTGGTCCGGCCGAGCAGTTCGAGCAGTCGGTCGCCACCGGCGACAAGGTCGGGCGGGACCGCGCCGAGGGTGCGTGCCCAGCGGGCGAGCTCGTCGCCCGGCGTGAGTGGTGCTTGTATACCGGACACGGTGTTCGGATCTATCGCGTGCAGGCGCGGCAGAATTTCCGCGGCGCGCCGCATCCGGGCCGCAGCCAAGCCGGGTTCGACGGCCGGATCGTCCAGTACCGGTTCCAATGCTTGCCCGGCTACGAATTCCATGGCGAACCAGGCGGGTTCGACGTCGTCGATCGCAACGATTACTGGTACGGGAACAGGCGTGTGCGCCAAGGCCTGCATGATCCGGGCCTGCCGCAGCATGTCGTGTCGGCCGATGGCCTGCTGTCCTTCGGGAACTGCCTTGACAACGAAGTCTCCGCCGGTCGTTCGCACCCGGTACGTCAAGCCGGAATGTCCGCCGAGCAGCGGCTCGAACGCGGTGACCAGGACGTCGAGGTCCGCCTGCAACCGGGTACGGACCCGTTGTTCGAGGTTGCCGTGCCCACCCGTCGCCCGATCCCCCGCGGAATCGCTACCTGAATTCATGGGCGTGGCTCCCTCGGTAGTCCGAGAACTCGCTCGGCGATGATGTTGTGCTGAATCTCGTCGGTTCCCCCGGCGATCCGATAGCCGGGCGCGCCGAGAATGTGCTCGGACCACGCGAAGGTTCCCCAGCGACCGGAGTCCACAGTGAGGTCTTGCCCGAGTAGCAGGCGCACCACCTCGGACGTGCGAGCCATCGTGTCGGTGGCCAGTAGTTTCCCGATCGAGGCCTCAGGTCCCGGGTCCTTGCCCGCGACGACGGCGGCCGCCACCCGCATATTGCCGATTCGCTGTAGATAGCTGCGTATCACGAGGTCGGCGACCTTATCGCGTTCGATCTCGGTCAGCTCCCGTCCGAGATGCTGGGCCAGCGCCACCGCCTGATCGGCGTTCGCCAGACCGAGGTTGCCGCCGTCGAGACGTTCGGCGGCCAATACCGTGAGCGCTACCGGCCAGCCCTGGCCCACCGGTCCGAGCCGGTAGCTGTCGTCGAGTCGGACGCCATCGAGGAAGACCTCGTTGAACGAGCTGCCACCGGTCATCTGCCGGATCGGGCGAACGGTCACCCCGGGACTGGTCATCGGCACCAGGAAGACAGTGAGCCCGGCGTGTTTCGCTGCCGAGCTATCGGTTCGGCATACGGCGACGCCGATATCGGAGACCCGCGCGCCCGAGGTCCACACCTTGTGGCCGTCGAGCGTCCATGTGCCATCGGTGGATCGGACGGCGCGCGTCCGTACCGCGGCCAGATCGGAACCGGCCTCGGTCTCCGAGAACAATTGGCAGGCAATGATATCCGTGCGCAGCATGGCCCGGACATAGCGTGACCGCTGCTCGTCGGTGCCCCACTGCTCGATAGTGGGAGCGACGAGTTGCTGTGTCACCGAGAACATTTCGGTGCGCCGCGGCACATCGAAAGCCGCTTCGGCGCGCCGGAAGGCGAGGACGTACGACAGCGGCAGACCGCGCCCGCCGTAGGTCTCGGGCCAGTTCAGTGCGCCCCAGCCCGCGTCGAATTTGGCGCGCTCGTACTCGCGGATCCGGTCGGTATGCGCGCGTTCCTCCTCGGCGTTCCAACTCTCGAAAACGGCTACCGAATCCGAACCCGAACCCCAGACCGATTCCGCTCGGGGAGCTGCCACACTGCTCAACCAGGCGAGGGCCTCGTCGGTGAAGCGGACAAGGTCGGGAAGTGTCTGTGTGGTCACTGATTCACCTCGAAAAGTGTTGTTATCTCACACCGAAAGCACGGTGCAGGCGCTGATTCCTGGCGCCCCGTACACGTGCGTGAAGCCGACCTGCGGCGCTCCGGGTACCTGCCGATCCCCGGCTTCGCCACGCAACTGGGTGACTATCTCGTGCACCTGGCGCAGACCGGATGCGCCGATGGGTTCACCGTTGGCGATGCAGCCACCGTCGGTATTGACCGGCAGCCGCCCGCCGATCTCGGTGTCGCCTGCCGCGATCATCGACTCCTGTTCGCCGTGCTCGCAGAAGCCGCATTCGGCCATATGCATGATCTCGGCACCGCTCTCGGTGTCCTGTAATTGCGCGACGTCGACATCGGCGGGGGAGATGCCGGCCTGTTCGAAGGCGGCCGCGGCCGTGTCGGCGCTCACACTGGTCGGTTCACCCCCGCCTTGGATGGCCGGGCTGAATACTTCGAAAGAGCCGAATCGGCGGGTGCGGTGGCTGATCGCGCGCAACCGGACCGGGCGACCGCCGAGTCGCCGGACCGCGGCCTCGGTGGCGACGATGATGGCGGCCCCGCCCTCGCCCGGAGAGCAGAACATATATCGCGTCAACGGGTCGTTCACCATATCGGCGGCGGCGATCTCGTCGGCCGAGATCGCTTCACGTCGCCAGGCATTCGGGTTCAGGCCGCCGTTTCGATACGCCTTTTCGGCAACCTTCGCCAAGGTCGTGCCGGAAATCCCGTATTGGCGCATATATCGGCCGATCTTGGCGCCGAAGAACTGCGTGGTGACCATGAGCCCGGCCGAACCGTATCCCTCGGACAGTCCCCATTCGGCGGGTGTTGGATCGAAGGCTCCGCGCGGGTGTTTATCGAATCCGACCGCCAGCGCGATTTCGGCGGTTCCGGAACGGACCGCATTGACCGCCGAGAACAGTGCGCTGCCACCGGTGGCGCAGCCATTCTTCACATTGCTGAAAGGTATTCCGGTGAAACCGAGTTCGGCGACGAGCGTGTCGGCGAGTCCCGAACCGTCGCTACCGCCGAAGGCCACTTCGATATCGGGCCAGGTCACCCCGGCATCGTCGAGCGCGGCGGCGATCGCGCTGACCGCCATCTGACGTCCGGTGATGCCGGGCTGCCTGCCGAACTTCGACAGCCCGGCTCCGATGATCGAAACTGTTTGTGTCACTGCGCTTCTCTTTGCTGTGGAACGACCGCGAACCGGGGCACCGGTGCGGTACCGACGAGGTGCACCGGTGCCCGGTCCAACTCGGTGAAGTCCTCGCATTCCAGGATTGCCTGAATGCGAATACCTTCCGGAAGTTCGACATAGCCCACCGCGAATGGGGAAAAGCCGTCGGCAGGAGGGATATACGGTGGTGACTTCGGCGGGAACCGTTGCACGGTGTAGGCCCACACCACGCCCCGCGTGCTCAATTCCGTTGCGATGGCCGTCGGCTGGACGCATCGTGCGCACATGGTGGTTGCCGGATATGCGACCGTGTCACAGACCGTGCACCGGCTACCTTCTAGCACCGACGTTGCGTGCTCGCCCATGTCGATCTCCTCTTCGAGTCGTACGCCAGCGGCGTCGTTCAGCGACCGACCCATTTCGGTTCGCGCTTCTCGAGGAATGCGTTCACGCCCTCGCGTGCGTCCTCGGACTGCAGGGCATTGCCCACCGCGAGATGCTCCATCACCATGAGCGATTGGATGTCCGCATCCAGACCGCGGTCGATGGTCATCTTCGTGAGCTTCATGGTGAACGGGCTCTTGTCGACGATCGGTGCGATGAACTCGGCGACCAGTTCATCGAGTTCGGCCGCTGGCGCCGAAGCGTTGATCAGATCGAAGTCCACGGCTTGCTTGCCGGACAGCAGCTTTCCGGTCAGCATCAGTTCCTTGGTCTTGCGGATACCGATCATGCGGGGCAACCGGTAGATCGGACCCGCGCCACCGAAAAGCGCACGGCGAATGTGGAAGTCGCCGATCAGTGCGTCCTCGGATGCCACAGCGAAGTCACAGGAGATCATCAGCTCGAATCCACCGGCCGTCACATGCCCCTCGAGGACCGCCAGGGACGGCGTGTTCATCGAGTACAGGCGGTCGCACACCTTGGCCGAGAGCACCGCGACATCCATCGCGTTGGTGCTGCCGACGTAGTTGGCGAGCAGTTCGTCCAGGTCGAAGCCCGAGCAGAACGTATTGCCGCGGCCGCGTAGCACGAGGATCTTGAGCTCCGGGTCTTTATCGACCTCGACGATGATTTCGTCGAGTCGGTGCAGAAGTTCGACTGTGACGGCGTTCTTCTTGTGCGGGCGGTTGAGCCACACGCGTGCGACGTCACCGTCCTTCTCCAACACGATGTGGTCGGTGTCCACCATCTCGAACCTCTTTCTTGAACTTGAACTGGATTCAATTCAGTTTTACCTAGCCGACCGCTCCGCGTCAACAGCGCTGGCGCCGTTGATTGGTTCAGATACCGATCAGGGTGGCGATTCGCGCTCTGTGCGCACGTGAATCACCCTGTAGCGCTTCGTTTCCCATTGCCCTGCGGAAGTAGGAGTGGGCGGGGTGTTCCCAGGTGAAACCGACACCACCGTGCAACTGGATCGCTTCTGCCGCCGCGTGCACCGCCGCATCGGTGCACACGGCGCCGGCGACCGCCACGGCCAACGAGGCCGATCGCGGGTCCTGCGCATAAATAGCCGCCGCATACCGGGAGGCCGATCGAGCGCGTTCGAGAGTGACCAGCAGATCGGCCAGCCGATGTTTGACGGCCTGGAACGAGCCGATGGGACGACCGAACTGGTGCCGGGTCCGCACGTACTCCACGGTCATTTCGAGCAGGCGGTCGACAATGCCGGTGTTCTCACATGCCAGCGCCAGCGTTGCCAGTTCGCCCAGCCGTGCGGCGGTCGCCTCGGCGGCATCGACGTCGGTGAGCGCGATCGCTGGACATCGATCGAAGGTGAGATCGGCTCGACGGCGGGTGGGGTCGAGTACGCGACGCTCGGTTCGGACGAGCGATGCGCCCGGTTGGGTAGCGAACAGCCGGCGTCCGTCCGGGCATTGCGCCGAAACAACGGCCACATCGGTATTTCCGCCGCTCATCAGGTGGGTAGCAGTGCCGTGCAATAGCCACCCGGTCGGCGTCGACTCCGCATGTACGTGATCAGTGGCGGCGGACAAGGCGCTGACCGTCGCCAGTAGGCTTCCGTCGAGAACTCCGGCGAGCAGGTCCGCGTCCTGGATGGGATCCGCCGAGAGCAATGCGTGGACGCCGAGGACTGCCGAGGTGTACACCGGCTCGCATGCGAGCGCGCGCCCGCATTCCTCGAGCACGATCCCCATCTCGACCATCCCGTAGCCGAGGCCGCCGCGGCCTTCGGGGACTGTCAGCGTGGTCACCGACATTTCGTTGACCAGTGTTTTCCACAGCTGCGGTGAATAGCCGAGTTCGGTGGAAGCGACCGTTCGCACTTGCTCGATTCCGCTGTGTTTGGCGAGTAGGCCTCGGATGGCCGCGCGCAGCTCCGACTGCTCCGGTCCGGGCGTCAGCGCAGGTGGATCCGTGCGGGGCCATGGCAGTTCTATCGCGGATGTGAACATCTCACCTACCTAAATTGAGTTCAGTTTGATAGGGCGAGCGTATCGCGCCGAAGCCTGGACAAGAAGGGAGTTACTGAACTAAGTTCATTTCATGAATTTGGCCATCGAGGGCTACTACGCAACCTTGGACAACGGGCGACTGGACGACGCGGTGGCGCTACTCGCCGAAGACGTCCAGTTCGCGATGCTGCTGCCCACTGGAGTGAACCTCGGACACGGTCGCGCGGCCATGCTCGAGTACCTGGAGGGCCGGCCGAAGGTGAACCGCAAGCACCGGCTGTTGCGGGTGGCCGCGGACAACGGTGTGGAGTTCGCGCACGGCGCCGTCACCGAGAACGGCGTGACGACAACCGGTTACTTCGTCGGCGCGATGCATATCAATGCCGACGGGCTGATCGATCGCTACCAGGTAGCATTCAGCACCGAATTCGCGCTGATACCAACAGATTTCGCTGTCGAGAAAGGGCTCTGACGATGATTGCGGCGCCACCGGTGCTGGCCAGGTGGTTCGAATACATGGATTCGGACGATCCCGATCGCGTGCTCGGCATGATCTCGGGCGACTTCGCGATGTCGGTGCAGTTCTCCAAAGGTGCCGGGCAGTCCGCCGAATTCGTGGGAGACCGCGAGGGGTTGGTCGGCTACTTGGCGCAGCGCGAGAAGAGCACGCTGGTCCATCACATCGACACCGGTGCGGTCGTGGGTGATTACGAGTTGGTACTCGGCCGGACAACCCGCGACGGGGCGTTCGAAGCTTCCTTCAACGCCACCGCACAGCTCGATGCCGACGGCAAGGTGCGGCGCCTTCTCATCGCTCGAACCCCCGAACTGTCCTTTGCGCACTGAGTTCGTTCCGGAACGGTGAGCCGCCGAGTCGCTTCGTGGGATGCGAAGGAATGCATTGTGGGGACGTCGGCTGAGTCTGTCTACGGGAGGAAGTTCTCTACAGGAGACGCCGGCTGCAGGGCAGCTCAGTTGGCGGAGGCGAAGCCCCAGCCGACGGGGGAGCCCTAGCCGATGAACTGGCCGATGATCGCACCGACCGCACAGCCGATGATGGCACCCACCAGGAAGAACCAGATCCCGATGAGAATGCCGATGACACAACCGATCATCTCGCCGACCTCGACGACGGCGAAGGATCCCTGCGCCTGGTGCAGCCCGGGCGCGGGGGCCGACGCCGGGGTCAGCGTCAATTCCGTGCCGGTGTTGTCCAGCGCCGGCGTGAGGTTGAAGGTCTGGCCGGTCTGGGCCTGCAACGTCGTCGGAATGGCGCCGAGGACGGTGCCGTCGTCCGCAATCACGCCGACCGCGTCGGGGCCGAGCTCGAATCTGCCGGAGGCCAGCCGGACCAGCGCGCTGGTGTGATCGGCGGCGAGGGTGGTGGTGTAGGCGACGGGGCCCGCATTCACGCCGACGGTGACGTCCGAGACCACCTCGGCCTGACCGTTGGCCATAGCGGTGGTTGTTCCGGTGGCCGCAATGGCCAAGATCGCAGACGCCAGGAGCTTCTTGGTCTTCACCACACTTCCATTCGTTCCATTTTCGGATGCTCCCAGGCGAACGACACTGAACAGGATCAATCCCGGCTACCTTCTTGCTTTCGGACAATATCGCATTTCAGGGCAAATGCTTGGCTCATACACCGCTTGATAGCTATTTCACCGCAATATCGGAGGGTTCTCTCGCGCGAGGTTTCAGCAGGTCCTCGACCAGGCTGCTGGTGAGAGCGCGAGTAATGCTCGCCCCGGTCAGAGCGCAATAGACGAGCGGACCGAGTAGGGCATCGAGCGTCGCGCCGACGGCGAGTTCGGGCGAGATCTCGGCGGCGTCGATCGCGCGCTCGAGCATGTCGCGTTCTGGCGTAAACCTCATGAGCACCGAGATCCTGCCAACTTCTTGACGCAGGACAGCCTGCGGCGCGTCAAGGTTGCCGGCACTCCCGACGACGCGGCGATGCTTGACTCGTTCCAGAAAGCGGACGAGACTCCTGGGCGTGTCCACGGCCACGGAATTCCAGCAGCTGCTGCGGGGAGTTTCGCTTCGCGTGACCGCTCCGCGTATCGCGGTGTTGAGTGCGGTGCACGACCATCCACATGCCGACACGGATTCGATCATCCGCGCCGTGCGATCTCGCCTGTCAGCGGTGTCGCACCAGGCGGTGTACGACTCGTTGCGCGTGCTCACCGCCGCAGGTCTGCTTCGATGCATTCAACCGTCCGGCTCGGTCGCGCGGTACGAAACACGGGTCGGTGACAATCACCATCACCTCGTATGCCGGGGCTGCGGATCGATCGCCGATGTCGACTGCGCGGTCGGCGAGGCCCCGTGCTTGACCGCGTCCGACGACCGCGGCTTCGCCATCGATGAGGCCGAGGTCATCTACTGGGGCATGTGTCCTGATTGCGCCGCATCCCACGCCGATTGATCATGTCCCGACCGCAGCCCGCTTACCTGATCAGGAAGGAATGTCATGACATCCGACAGCCGCCCGCCCACTCCTGAGACCGGAACTCGAAGCGCAAGCGAGAGCGAGAACCCGGCCATCCCGTCCCCGACTCCGAAGACCGACCATCGCCCACGCACCAACAAGGACTGGTGGCCCGAGCAGATCGATGTCTCGATGCTGCACGCACATTCGTCCAAGTCCAACCCGCTCGGCGAGGACTTCAACTATGCCGAAGAGTTCAAAAAACTCGATGTCGACGCTCTGAAGGCCGATGTCGCCGCGGTCCTGACCGACTCGCAGGACTGGTGGCCCGCGGACTACGGCAACTACGGTGGTCTGTTCATCCGGATGAGCTGGCATGCGGCGGGCACGTACCGAATCGCCGACGGGCGCGGTGGCGGCGGTCAGGGCGCACAGCGCTTCGCGCCGCTCAACAGCTGGCCGGACAACGCCAGCCTGGACAAGGCTCGTCGGCTGCTGTGGCCGGTCAAGCAGAAGTACGGCAATAAGGTCTCCTGGGCCGACCTGTTGGTATTCGCCGGCAATGTCGCTCTTGAATCGATGGGTTTCCAGACCTTCGGCTTCGGTTTCGGCCGCCCCGACATCTGGGAGCCGGAGGAGGTGTACTGGGGCCCGGAGGACACCTGGCTCGGCGATGAGCGCTACAACGGTGACCGGGAGCTGGCGAAGCCTTTCGGCGCTGTCCAGATGGGCCTGATCTATGTGAATCCGGAGGGGCCCAACGGCCGCCCGGATCCAGTGGCCGCCGCGCGCGACATCCGAGAGACGTTCGGGCGGATGGCGATGAACGACGAGGAGACCGCCGCACTGATCGTCGGCGGCCACAGTTTCGGCAAGACCCACGGGGCCGGCGATGCCGACCTGGTCGGTCCCGAACCCGAAGCGGCCCCACTCGAGCAGCAGGGCCTGGGCTGGAAGAGTTCCTACGGCACCGGCAAGGGTAAGGACGCCATCACCAGCGGTCTCGAGGTCGTCTGGACCGCCACTCCGACCAAGTGGGACAACGGCTTCCTGCAGAACCTGTACGGCTACGAGTGGGAGCTGACCAAGAGCCCGGCCGGGGCGTGGCAGTGGAAGCCGAAGGACGGTGGGGGGGAGGGCGCCATTCCGGATCCGTTCGGCGGGCCCGCCAGAACCCCGACCATGCTGACCACGGACCTGTCTCTGCGGGAAGATCCGATCTATCGGGAGATCACCCGCCGCTGGCTGGATCACCCCGAGGAACTGTCCGAGGCGTTCGCCAAGGCGTGGTACAAGCTGCTGCACCGTGATATGGGACCGCTCAGCCGGTACCTCGGGCCATGGATTCCCGAGCCGCAGCTGTGGCAGGATCCGGTTCCGGCCGTCGATCATGAACTGATCGATGAACAGGACATCGCGGCCCTCGGGCGCAATGTCCTCGACTCCGGCCTCTCGGTCACGCAGCTGGTCAAAACCGCGTGGGCGGCGGCGGCGAGCTACCGCAGCACCGATAAGCGCGGCGGTGCCAATGGCGCCCGGATTCGGCTCGCGCCCCAAAAGGATTGGGAGATCAACGAACCCGCTGAGTTGGCGAAGGTACTTCCCGTGCTCGAGCAGATCCAGCAGGAGTTCAACGATTCGGCCGCCGGCGGCAAGAAGGTGTCGCTGGCCGACTTGATCATCCTCGCCGGGTCAGCGGCGGTGCAGAAGGCGGCCAAGGACGCCGGCCACGACATCACGGTACCGTTCACACCCGGGCGGACCGACGCCACGCAGGACAACACCGATGTGGAATCGTTCGCGGTGCTCGAACCGCGGGCGGACGGTTTCCGCAACTATGTGCGCTCCGGCGAGAAGGCTCCGCTCGAGCGTCTGCTGCTCGACCGCGCCTACATGCTCGACGTGACGGCTCCGGAGATGACAGTCCTGGTCGGCGGCCTGCGCGCCCTTGGCGCCAATTACAACGGCAGCAAGCACGGTGTGCTCACCGAGCGTCCGGGCCTGCTGACGAATGACTTCTTCGTCAACCTGCTCGACATGCGCACGGAATGGAAGCCGTCCGAGTCCGCGGAGAACGTCTACGACGGTTTCGACCGGTCCTCGGGCCAGCCCAAGTGGACGGCCACCGCCAACGACCTCATCTTCGGTTCGCATTCGGTGCTGCGCGCGATCTCCGAGGTTTATGCGCAGCGCGACGCCGCAGAGAGGTTCGTGAACGACTTCGTCGCCGCGTGGGTCAAGGTGGTCGACAACGACCGGTTCGATCTCGCCTGATCTCGGTTGGGTCGACGGTGGCGTGGCAGCACGTTGGGTGTCACGCCTGTTTCGACGCGAGCTCGATCACGGTGATATCGGAGGGTGCGCCGACGCGGACCGGGGGTCCCCACGCGCCCGCGCCGCGGCTGACGTATAACTGGGTGTCGCCGTAGCGGTCCAGGCCCGCGACGGTCGGATTGGCAAGGCCAGCAAGATAATTGCCGGGCCATAACTGGCCGCCGTGGGTGTGGCCGGATAGTTGCAGGTCGACGCCGAATTCGACCGCCTCGTGGATCTGCACTGGCTGATGCGCCAACAGCACCGCGGTACGCGTGAGATCACGGTCGCCGAGCGCGGCGGTGAAATCCGGTCCCTGTCCGATGCTTTCGCCCTGAATATCGTTGACCCCGGCTAGGTCGAAATACGGCAGCTCGGTGCGGCTGTTCGCCAGCAGCCGCAGTCCGAGCTCCTGCACATGCTCGATCCACTGCTCGGCACCGGAGAAGTATTCGTGGTTGCCGGTGACGAAATAGGCGCCGTGTCGTGCCTGCAACCGGGCAAGTGGTTCGACCGCCGAGCGCAGGTGTTCGACGCTACCGTCGACCAGATCCCCCACTACGGCAATGAGATCCGGTTGGGTGTCGTTGATCGTCTCCACCACCCGCTCGGCGAATCCTCGGCCCAGAATCGGACCGAGATGGATATCGCTGACCACGGCGATCCGGTAGCCGTGCGCGGCGCGTGGCAGATTGGCCAGCGGCACCGTCAACTGCTTTACTCGCGGGCCGGTCAGCACGCTATGGGTGCCGTAGCCGACCGTGCTCACCGCCGCCAGGCTCGCCGCCGCGCCTACCGCCCGAGAGACGAAGAGTCGCCGCGAAACCGGCGCGGGATGATCCGCGGCCACGGTTGCCGCAATGTCATCAGCCGTCCTCGAATGCGCCATCCAACGCCGCAAAAGCGGCCGCACCAGCTCACCCACCAACAGCCACAGCACGAGATAGACGAAAAGCGCGCCCCACATATAGCCGGGCCAGGCGATGATCTGGGTGATCCGAAACGGAACACCGGCCGATTCGGACGCGAATGCACCGATCAAAAGTGCTGTCCCCGCGACGATCACGCCGGTACCCACCCGGCGAGCGGTCGACCCGCGCTCCGTCGTATCCCATACCAGCCGCCGCCACAGATACCAGTGCACGGCGACCACTCCCAGAACGACGATTACCGCACCGACGACGACTCCCACAACGACCACCACGTCCACGGCAGCACTCTATGTCCGGGCGAGGGACAAGGTGCGAAGAGCGCCGACCGACGAGGTGAATGGCTCGGAGGCCGTGCGGGCAGTTCGACGGCCCATACCCATGCTCGATTCCGGCCATCTCGTGGCAGGTGACAAGCAATACTGCGTTGGCCGTATCCCACTGCGCCACTGTGGAGTTGACGCACCCCGCAATGGCATGAAGTTGCCTCTTCGAGCATTGAGTGAATGAGCGCGCCGAGAAACGGACGACGAGTGTTGGATCGAGAATGCGAGAACTACGGTGCCAACCGCGAGTGGTTACCACAGATGCGGGCCGGAGATGACCCCGAGAACGTGTTCTGCCTCGTGCGGACTGTGCCGCCTGATGAGCGAATCTACGGTATGGCTACGTAGTAACCCGCCGAGCCAGCTACCCTGAGACGTCAGAGATGTCCAGAAGTTGATGAGGGAGACGGCATCGTGCGTGGATTCGGGGATTTGGAGGCGGTGATCATGGACCGCATTTGGGACCGGGACGCGGAGACCACAACGGTCCGCGAAATTTTCGACGAACTGGCAGCCGAGCGCGGTATTGCCTACACCACGGTCATGTCGACCATGGACAACCTGCACCGCAAGGGCTGGTTGGCGCGCGAACGCGCGGGCAAGGCATATCGATATTGGCCGACGCTCACCCGAGAGGAACACAGCGCTCGGCTCATGCTCGAGGCGCTCGGCTCCGGTGGCCGCTCGGATCTGGTGCTCAGCCATTTCGTCGATCGGATCAGCGAGGAGGAGTCGGCCGGCTTGCGGGCCGCACTGCGCCGGCTAACCTCGCGCAAAACCCCAGAGGTGCCGTGAACGTAGCCGTCAGCCTGATGATCTACGGCAGCTTGGTAGCCACCTTCGGCCCGACCGTGCTGCGCAGACTCACCCGGCGCGGCGTCGCGCCCCGGCTCGGGGTGCTCGCCTGGCTGGTGGCGATCGCGGGCGCACTGGGCGCCTGGGTCATCGCTGCCGGCATGCTGATCATCGAATTCGCCACTTACTGGCATCCCGCCGATACGCTGCGCGACTGCTACAACGCGCTGGGCACGCCGATGCACCGACACGGTGGCCTACTGGTCCAATTGGGCACGCTGACCTGTGCGGCGCTGGTCGCCGTCGCGCTGCTGGCCCTCCTCGCGCACGCCGCGCAGGCGATGCTGTACATGCGACGCCAAACCATCGCACACGGACGCGCCGTTCGCATCGTCGGTCGTCGCGTGCCCGGCGTCGGTGCGGTCGTGCTGGATTCGCCGCAGCGCCAAGCCTATTGCGTGGCCGGACGGCCCGACACCATCGTCGTCACCAGCGCGGCTGTCGACGCACTGACCGAGAAACAGCTCGCCGCGGTACTCGCCCATGAGCACGCACATCTGAACGAGCGGCATGCGGGACTGCTCCGATTCCTGCGTGGAATCGCGATCACCCTGCCCGGGATGCGTCTGGTGACCGACGGCGTGCACGAGATCGCCCGACTACTCGAAATGTGCGCCGACGATACGGCCGCGCGTACGCACGGCCGGGAGCCGCTGCTCGGGGGTTTGCTCGCGATTGTCGGCGCGACCGAACCGCTGCCGATAGCCGCGTTGAGCGCGGCGGGCACCGCCGTACTGGATCGGGCCGAGCGTTTGGTCGCACCGGTCGGCGCGCTGCGGCGCGCGACGAATCGGACCGCATTGCTCGCCGTGATGTCGGCGACCGTAGTGGGTCTTCTCGAGATCGCGGTCGGAGTACTGTTCTGCAGCACAGTGCTGGGATGAATCCGGTACCGGACCGGATCCGGTGAGGGGCCGGATCTGGCTGGCGGCAGAACAGAGGAGGGGCAGTGCACGTCACCTGGGAGCAGGTTTTCACTTGGCGGCTGCGCAGGCAATTCGTCATGTCACCCAGCGATGCCGGGGTCACCGAGATCGTCGAGCGCCTGTGCGGTGTGCAAGCCCAAGTGACCGCGGCCGCGGATCTCGCGGTAGCGCTGCGGCGCGGCAAACCCGATCCGGGTGCGCTACTACCGGAATTGACGGCGGGCACCCTGATGAAGACCTGGGCCATGCGGGGAACTCTGCACGCGCTCACCCCCGATATGGCTGCCGCGGTGCTTTCGTTGATCGGTTCCGCCCGTACCTGGGAGAAGCCCGCCTGGCAGCGCACATTCGGGGCGTCGCCGAAGGAGGTCGCGGCCCTGGCCGACGCGGTGGGGCAGGTACTCGATGGCGTGGTGCTCAGCCGGGACGAACTGGTCGACGCACTGGTCGCCAACCGCGCATTCCATCGGCTCGGTGAGGAATTGCGCTCTGGCTGGGGTGCGCTGCTCAAGCCGCTGGCCTGGCAGGGGGCGCTGTGTCACGGTCCCGCCCAAGGCAATCGGGTCACCTTCACCAGCCCGGCCCATCTGATCAACGGTTGGCGCGGCCTGCCCGAACCCGATGCCGCCGCCCCCGTGGCCATTACTGGTTACCTCGGCGCCTACGGCCCGGCGACCCCGGAAGCCTTCGATGCCTGGCTCAGCCGCAACAGCCTGAAGAAAACGACGGTGCGCCGGTGGTTCTCCGACCTCGGCGACGCACTCACCGAGGTCGATATCGAAGGCAGGCGCGCCTACATACGCACCGAACACGCCGACGAACTGGCCGCCACGAAACCGGCACGCACCTCGGTACACCTGTTGGGCGCCTTCGATCAATACGTCCTGGGGCCGGGCACCGGCGACACCGAACTACTTCCCACCGAACATCGCTCCCGAGTAAGCCGGGCAGCAGGCTGGATCTCTCCCATCCTCGTCCTCGACGGCCGCATCGCAGGTATCTGGGAGACCAGCGCCGACGACCTTTCCGTCACCACCTTCAACGGCTCACTGCCACCGACCCTCGATCTGAAAGCCGCCGCCGACCACGTCGCGGCCGCCATGGGCCACGCCGGTTTCACCGTGCATGTGGCGTAGCACCCAGGATCGATACGTCCATTAGGCTGCGGCGGTGGCGAATGGGCGAGCGCGGAAGCTGATCGACACGGTCGCATGGGTGCGGATCGAGGACAGCAGGATCCTGTGCGCGCGCCCTAAGGGCAAGGAAATCTTCTACATTCCCGGCGGCAAACGCGAGGGTGCGGAGTCCGATCTGCAGACGCTGCTGCGTGAGATCGAAGAGGAACTGACCGTCGCGCTGATTCCGGAAACTGTCGCCCACGTCGGCACATACGAGGCCGCACTGCACGGACCGGCCAGCGATGTGGTCGTGCGGATGAGCTGCTACACCGCCGACTATCGCGGCACCCTCGCGGCGAGCAGTGAGATCGAAGAGGTCGCGTGGTTCTGCTACGCCGACCGCGCGCTGGTGCCGCCGGTCGATCAGCTGCTGTTCGACGACCTCGTCGATGCGGGTCGATTGGCCTGAGGTGCCCGCGCATCCGCCGCACGGGATACGGTCGATGCCATGACCACGGTTCGCTCACTGTTGCGTTGGGCCGCATACGCGTTGGTTGCGCCGGTGATCGGTCTCGGCCCGATAGCGAGCCGGTTTCGGGTCCCGCGCCGGTTGCTCGGCATTTTCATCGCGCCGCGAGACCGCCTGGCAGTGCGTGCGGTCGTGCATTCGGTGCTGGCCGGTGCGGTTGGCCTGTTGACCTGGTTTCTGGCCTTCCTGGCAGCCATCGCCGCGGTGCGCGGAATTTGCTATCCACTCATCGCGGACAACGATCTCGAGCACTCATGGGGTGGTCCCACGCTGGCCGGGGCCTGGGCAGTGCACGCACTGCTCGGGGTCGGGCTACTACCCGTATGGGGTCTGGCGCTGGCCGGCCTCGGTGCGGTGCAGGTGCGTTCGACCCGCCGGTTGCTGGGTCGGCACGGTCCATGGTGGCCGATCCCGGTATCGCTGCTTCTGGCCGCTGGTGGCGTGCTGCTGTTCATCTCCTGGTGGCATCAAGCTTGAATGGGGCATGAGCAGCACAACCTTTCGAGTTGGCTCCGATACATCGCGGCCTGTTAATCCATGGCCGGACTGTTCACCTCGGTCCTGCATGTGCGCGATCGGTCGGGGCTGAGGAAGCCGTCGACGACCTACTCGCCTCCGCGATCAGCTGGCGACCGGGGAACGCCCGGCCCGTTCGATCAGGTGCTGCACCAGGTTCAGTAGTACCTCCTTGCAGGAGGTGCGGTCGCGGGCATCGCACAGCATGACCGGGATGTGGTCATCGAGGTCGAGTGCGTCGCGGACCTCGTCGATGGTGTAGACCGGCGCGCCTTGGAAGCAGTTCACCGCGACCAGGAATGCCAGTCCGCGACGTTCGAAGAAGTCCACGGCGGCGAAGGAGTTGCCGAGCCGACGGGTGTCGGCGATGACGACCGCGCCCAACGCCCCGCGGGAGAGTTCGTCCCAGAGGAACCAGAACCGGTCCTGGCCGGGTGTGCCGAACAGGTACAGCACCAGGTCTTGGTCGATGGTGATGCGTCCGAAGTCCAGAGCCACGGTGGTGGTGGTCTTGTGTTCGACGCCGGACAGGTCGTCGACGCCGGTGCTGACCTCGGTGATCAACTCCTCGGTGCGCAGTGGTGCGACCTCGCTGATCGAGGACACCATGGTCGTCTTGCCGACGCCGAATCCACCGGCGATGAGAATCTTGACCGAGGCCGCCAGCTGCGGTGTCACACCGGGCCGGGTCGGATCAAAGCTTTCGGATGCCATCCAGTACCGCTCGCAATATGTTGAGATCGCCGGGACCCGCCTCCGGCTGCACCGGCGCCCGGAAGATCAAGTGGCCCTCGCCGATCAGATCGCCGACGAGGATCTTGGTCACCGCCAAGGGAAGTTTCAGATATGCCGCCACCTCGGCGACCGACTGCGGTGCGCGGCACAGTCGCACGATGTCCGCGTATTCCGGCTCGGTCCGTCGCAGGGTGGGCGGCGGATCGGCCGTGACGACCACGGTGAGCATGTCCAGGTCATGGCCTGCCCCCATCACCCGACCGCGGGTGACCGCATAAGGCCGGACCAGCGGACCGGCCTCCTCGTCGAACCATTGCCCACCGCCGTGTGTCATGGCAAACGCGCTGGGGTGGATAGATAGGTGCCGACACGTTGGACGGTGACATTCATTTCGTATGCCACCATCCCGAGATTGGCCGATTCGGCCGCCTGCAGCGCCAGGCAGGCGTTGTCGCCCGCGGAGGTCACGAACAGTACCGCACGATCGAGTTCGATCACCGCTTGGCGGACACCGCCGCCGTCGAAGCGGGCGCCGGCGCTGCGGGCCAGGCCGTAGAGGGTGGAGGACATGGCGGCGAAATGTTCGGCGTCCTCGCGGGTCATCGCGGTGGAGCGGCCGAGCAGCAGGCCATCGGTGGACAGCACCACCGCGTACCGTACGCCGGCGAGTCGGTCGACGAGATCGTCGAGCAGCCAGTTGAGATCACCGGGGCTGGAAGAAGTCACCGTTGCCTTCCTGTTCATCGGAGTGTTTACCGCTCGGTCCCTGATATGTGTCGAATTGCTCGGCGGCGGTCACCTCGGGCGGCACGGCATCGGGGACGGCGCGGCGGCCCTGCCTGGTCCCGTTTTCGATGGCGGACATCAGATCTCGCGCCTGCTCCGCCGAGCGTTCCCGCTCCGGCGGCTGCTCGGCTTCGGCTTCGGGTTCGGGCTGGTTCGATTGCGCCAATTGCGGTGCGATGCTGGCCTGCCGGTTGCGTCGGGGCAGGGCTGGCCTGGTGTCGGGCGCGGTGGGCTGCGGCGCCTCGAACGCGGGTGGTGCTTCGACGGCGGGCGGCGCCAGCGGTGGCGCGGTGAGCACCGCGGACTCGGATTCGACGCCACCATAGGGGGAGGAGTCGACGAAGGGGACCGGATGCCGTCGCCTGCGCGCCGATTCCAGCGGTTCCGAACCCGCTGTCAGAGCGGATTGTTCAGTGGCGAGCAGAGCCGAGGGGATGAGCACGATGGCGCGGATGCCGCCGTAGTCGGACTCCGACAGCCGGACCGAGACTCCGTGCCTGGCGGCCAGCTGCGCGACCACGAACAATCCGAGCCGGGAATCGGAAGACAATGCCGCGACACCGAAATCCGGTGGTTTGCGCAGCATCTCGTTGACCCGGTCGATCTCGGACTCGGTCATGCCCATGCCCTGGTCGCTGATCTCGGTGACCACGCCCTTGCCGACGATATTGCCGCTCACCTCCACTCGCGACTGCGGCGGGGAGAACGAGGTCGCGTTGTCAACCAGCTCGGCGAGCAGATGGATGAGGTCGGCCACCACCGCACCGAGCACATACGTCTCTGGCAGCCTGGCCACGCGAACCCTTGCGTAGTCCAGGGTTTCACCGACCGCGCTGCGCACCAGATCGATCAGTGGCACCGGATTGCGCCACTGCCGCCCCGGCTGGCCACCGCCGAGAATTATCAGATTCTCGGCATTGCGGCGTTCGCGAGTGGCGAGGTGGTCGAGCCGGAACAGGGTATCCAGCAAGGCTGGATCCTCCTGGCGTGCTTCGGCCTTGTCGAGGATCTCCAACTGTCGGTGCACGACGATTTGGCTGCGATGCGCGATGTTCAGGAAGACCGCCTTCACACCCTCACGGGTGCGCGCCTCGGTCACCGCGCCCTCGACGGCCGCGGCATGCGCGTGCTGGAAGGCTTTGGCGACCTGACCGATTTCATCGTGCCCGTAATCCAGTTCCGCGGCTTCGGCCGCCGGATCGATGAGCTCACCTTCACCGAGCCGGCGCATCAGCTCGGGCAGTCGCTCATCGGCCAACGCCAGGGTTTCACCGCGAAGCCGCTTGAGCCGATTGATGACTCGGTTCGCCAGCACGATCGCGATCACGAACGCAAGCAGGCTGACCACGACGACACCGCCACCGGCCCACGCCGATCGCGCGGTGGCATCGTCGGCCTCGTCCTCGGCCAACTGCTGCGAGTACTTGTTCTGGGCGATCCACACATCGATCAGCCCGCGGTTCACCTCGCTGGCCGCACTGTGCCACTCCTGGGTGCTCAATGGCAGGGTGGGGGGCGTCGGCTGTTTGGTGGAGCTGCTCGACGAACTGGATGAACTGGACGAGCTGGTGTTGCTGCTCGTCGCCGTGGTATTGCGTTGGGCCAGCGCGTTTTCCATGGCGGTCAGCTGCTGCCAGGACTGGCTCGCCATCAGCGTGTGCAGGCTCTCCTGCTGCTTGGGGTCCAGTTCGCCCGCCAGATTGGCGGCCTCGGCGTGATAGAAGCCGATCTGGCGCAGATACTCCTCCATCGGAATGGGGGTCGGCCCGTTCGCATTGACGATCATGCCCGCCAGCGCCGTGCTGCGCGACATCGCCTCGGCTACCAGGAAGATCCGCATACCGTCGGCGATATGCACGCCGATCGCGGCATCCGGCGCGGACTGCTCAGCGATCTCCGTGCCGAAGGAAATGATGTCGAGCAGACGGTTGTAGAAGTTGTAGGCGTCCGGGACAGGCAAAGTACCGGCATCGGTGAGCGTGCGGACCTGGTTCATC
Organism: Nocardia sp. CA-084685; assembly: GCF_050955785.1. Classification (NCBI taxonomy): domain Bacteria; kingdom Bacillati; phylum Actinomycetota; class Actinomycetes; order Mycobacteriales; family Nocardiaceae; genus Nocardia; species Nocardia sp. CA-084685. The sequence goes on along the minus strand of NZ_CP192094.1, from coordinate 4,591,435 downwards.
GAGGTCGACAGCGTCATGAAGTTCGCGGCGTTATCGCCGATCCTCGAATCGTCCACCGCCCGCAGACCGGCGGAGGCATCGATCAGCCCCTTCAGAGCGCCGTCGAGGCGCATCCGGGCCACACCGAGCGCGGGGGTCGCGGCCTCGTCCCCGGTCAGCGCGGCCAACGTCAGCTGACGTTCGCTCTGGACCGCCTCCAGCAATTCCCGGGTGGAGGGTATGGCTTGCTGATTCTGCGCCGCCCAGTCCTTGGCCTTATTTCCCTCGGCGACAAGATATCCCGCCGCACCCACGCCGACCACGAGCAGAGTCAGGCTCGGCACGAGCGCGATCGCCAGAATCCGCGTTCGGACCCCGAGCCTCGCTCTGAACATCGCCATAATCTAAACCAGTTGTGACCATTTCGTTGCTCATGTCCCGCTGAGCGGGACTCGGGTTGACATTCCTGTGACAGTTCCGGTGTCCGTTCGATGAGATGCTGAACAGGTGTCGGCAGGGTGTTCTTGCAGGACTCGCGGTTTCGGGATTTGCCGAGCGGAACCGGGATAGGCGCCGCCATCCGGGGAGAGGCTCCTGCGGAGAACGTATGCGGCGTATGTTGTGTGTATCCGGGGGTTACTCACAAGTAGGAGGCACCGATGCCCGCGCCGAATGCCGAAGTCTTCGACCGCCTGAGTGCGCTCGCCGCCATCGCTGATCCGGATGCCCGTGCGCGCAAAACCATCGCCGAAACCTTCACCGGCAATCCGCTCGGCAGCGTGCCGGTCGGCACCGCCGATGACGTCGCGGCCGCAATCGGCAAGGCCAGGGCGGCGCAGGCGCGATGGGCCGCGCGCCCGGCCAAGGATCGTGCCGCGGTACTGGAGCGCTACCGCGAATTGGTCGTCGAACAGCGCGAATTCCTGATGGACGTGATCCAGGCCGAAACCGGTAAGGCGCGCTGGGCCGCCCAGGAAGAAATCATGGGCTTGATGTTCGCGGCCCGCTATTTCGCCAGGGTCGCGCCCGATCTGCTCGACGCGCACCGTGTGCCCGGCGCCTTTCCGGTGCTCAACCGGGCGACCGTGCGTCACCAGCCCAAGGGCGTCGTCGGTGTGGTCGCGCCGTGGAACTATCCGATGCTGCTGTCCATCGGCGATTCGATTCCGGCGCTGCTCGCGGGCAATGCGGTGATCGTCAAACCCGATAGTCAGACACCGTTCTCCGCACTGGCCAGCGCCGAACTGCTGTACCAGGCCGGACTGCCCCGCGATCTGCTCGCCGTCGTCCCCGGACCGGGCACCGTCGTCGGCACCGCCATCGTGGACGACTGCGACTACCTGATGTTCACCGGTTCCTCGGCGACCGGGCGCACCCTGGCCGAACAGTGCGGGCGCAGGCTCATCGGCTTCTCCGCCGAACTCGGCGGCAAGAACCCGATGATCGTCACCCGCGGCGCGAAACTGGACAAGGCCGCCAAGGCGGCGGTACGCGCCTGTTTCTCCAATGCGGGTCAGCTGTGTATTTCGATCGAACGGCTGTATGTGGACAAGGCGGTCGTCGCGGAGTTCACCGAGAAGTTCGTCGCCGCCGTGCGGGCCGCGAAACTCGGTGCGGCCTACGACTATTCGGCCGATATCGGCAGCCTGATCTCCGAGGCCCAATTGGAGACCGTCTCCAAGCACGTCGCGGACGCGACCTCCAAGGGTGCTCAGGTACTCGTTGGCGGCAAGGCGCGTCCGGATCTGGGCCCGCTGTTCTTCGAACCCACCGTGCTCGCCGATGTCACCGACGAGATGGAATGCGGTCGCAACGAAACCTTCGGTCCGCTGGTCTCGATCTACCCGGTCGAGAGCGTGGAGGAGGCAATCGGGCTGGCCAATGACACCGAATACGGTCTGAACGCGAGCGTCTGGGCCGAAAGCAAGGTGGCGGGGGAGCGGATCGCCGAGCGACTGCACGCGGGCACCGTCTGCGTCGACGAGGGATATGCCCCGGCGTGGGGTACAACGGCAGCGCCGATGGGCGGTATGGGCATCTCCGGTGTCGGGCGCAGGCACGGTCCGGACGGTCTGCTGAAGTTCACCGAACCCCAGACTGTTGTGGTCACACGATTCATGAATCTCGATGCGCCGCCGGTGATTTCGCGGGGCAAATGGCAGCGGCTATTGATGTCGCTGACCCGCGGTTTCCGTTTCCTGCCCGGCCGGTAAGACACGTACCTGGCCGTCCCGGTGTGCAGCGGGACGGCCGGGCTTCGCGTGTCGGCCCGGGGCTGCGGACCTTGGCCGATCACCGGATGGCCGCCCGCGGACGCACCGTGCCCATTCGAGTCGAGAGTCCGATGGCAAACCGACCGTTCCCCATTGAAGGTTCAACTCTGATGCGCGAGCACGGTCTACGCTGCTGATATGGCAAGGGCTTCACGACGAGCCAAGGTGGCCGACGTGCACGAATTGGCCATTGGTATGCCGTTCGTCAACCGTGTGGACGGGCCACACGGTAATGCGGTGTACCAGGTCGGCGGCAAATCCTTCATCTTCTTCCGCAACCCGCGCCCCGACGCATTCGATCCGGACACCGGTGAACGCTATCCGGATGTGATCGTGATCTGGGTGCCCTCGGAATCGGACAAACTCGCGCTGGTGCAGGATCCGGATTCACCGTTCTTCACCACCCCGCATTTCGACGGGCATCTATCGGTCCTGGTGCGCGGCAGCCGCATCGGCGAACTGAGCAAGCAGGAGTTGGCCGAGGTCATCCAGGACGCCTGGCTCAGCCGGGCCTCGCGCAAACGCGCCGCCGACTGGATGGCCGCGCACAATGTCGCGGACTGACCTGCGGTGGCGTGTCCCGTATTCAGCGCAGCAACTCGATGACCGCGCCCATCGGCTCCATACTGCTCTCGAGCACCGAGACGTAGCCGAATCCGAATCGTTCCCGGCGTTCTTCGAGCTGGCGCGCCATTTCCTTCGGCGTACCGATCAGCAATGCGGGCAACTCTTCCGGGCGGTCGGCGATATCGGCGGGTAGGTACGGCCCATACAGTTCCAACGCGGCCGAGCGCTCCTCCGGCGGAACCACCCGCTGCAGCAGGATGTTCAGCTCGACATCCTCGGCCCGTGAACCGAGCAACTCCCGCAGGAACGCCATCCGCGCGTCGGTGGCGTCGAGCCCGACGAACTGCAGCGGTCCGCCGTTGTACGCCGGTGCGGCACCGGGCAGCGCGACAATATCGGCATATTCGGCTGCGACCCGCAGTAGCCGATCACCCCAACCGGCGATGACCAGCGGCGGGCCGGAAGGCTGCGCGGGCCGCGGCTGAAACTCCGGATCGGCGAACAACCGCCGCAATGTAGCGGCGGTCGTTGCCAACTGCTCGACCCGCTTGCCTGCACTCTCGAAAGTGATTGCGGCCGTTTCGAATTCCTCCCGGACATATCCGGCTCCGAGCCCCAACTCGACGCGTCCATCGGTGAATTGATCGGCTGTAGCGGCCTCGCGCGCCAAGAGCGTCGCGTTGTAGAACGGTGTGTTCAAGACGAGGGTGGTCAGCCGAACCCGCTCGGTCGCCTCGGCCGCGAGAATCATTGCCGGAAACGGCGCGGGCAACCCGAGGTGATCGGCCACGCCGATCACGTCGTACCCGAGTTCCTCTGCTCTGCGACACTTTCGTATCCACTCCGCCCTCGAAGCGGGAGCAAGGAGAGTGACACCGAACCGGAACTTGCCTCGCGCAGCCGTCACCCTTCCTGTTTACCAGGACCCATCAGCAGGGCGCGAGCAGCAGTCCCACCCAGACCATCCCGGCCAATGCCACCACAGCCGCCAGTACTGGGCCCGGCCGCTTGGCCGACCGCACGGTCCGCCGCAGCGTATTTCGCCATTGCGGCACGTCGGATTTCCTTTCCGGTGTCCGCCTGCCCAACCAGCGACGCACCAATCCGATGGTGCCGATGACAAGTGTCGCGATCAGCACAGCCCGTCCCTACGCATTCACGACTGTCCGACGCGACGATGCCCCCGCCGCCCGTGGCACGACGCCGAACTCGATCAGACTCTCCGCGGTGTCCAGCACGGTCTCCCGCACCGGTCGCATCGACCACCCGAGTTCTCGCCGCGCCTTCTCGGAGCTGAGCTGTTCGGTGCGGCCCAACATCGGCACAGTCAAACGAATGCCCTTGTCGAACAAGGCGATCCCCCGCACGAGAACATTCGGGAGCACTCGAGTCGGCACCCGATATCCACGCGGCCCGAATTCCTCGGCCAACATCCGCCCCATATCCGCCATCCAGACATGTTCGCCCGCACAGATATACCGATTCCCGACCGCCGCGGCGGACTCCAGTGCCAGCCGATGCGCCACCGCCAGATCCCGCACATCCACCACGGCCCATCCCACCCGCGGTGAACCCGGCGCCTCGAGGGCAAGCAATCGGCGCACCGGTTCGTGTGAGGTGCTCGTCGCTGCGGATTGCAATGGGCCCAAGACCATTCCGGGATTCACTACTACCAGCTCGAGATCCGAATTCGCCGCGAAATCCCATGCCGCCCGCTCGGCCAATGTCTTGCTCTTCTGATAGGCCGCACTGCTTTCGACCACCGACCAATCGGCTTCGGTGCGCACCGCGTCCGTTTCATGGCCGTAGGCCACCGCGGCGATCGAAGAGGTGAGCACCACCCGGTGAACGCCGCCGTCAGCGCACGCCCGCAATACCCGCAAGGTCCCGCCGACCGCGGTATCGATCAGTTCCCGTTCGTCATCCGGCGGCGTCACCGGAAACGGAGACGCCACGTGCAGCACGAACGCACAGCCTGAAACGGCCGCCGCCCACCCCGCATCGTCGTTCAGATCCGCCGCGACGAACTCCAACTCGCTGCCGAGGCGATCCGCCAGCGCTACCAGATGTGCGCGTTTATCGGCTTTTCCGAGGTCGCGAACCGTGCCACGCACGGCATATCCGTGCTCGAGCAGTTCCGCGATGACGTGTCCGGCGACGAATCCCGTTGCGCCGGTGACGAGTACCCGTGAGCTCATATGCTTACCCGCTTCGAAGGAGGGAATGCGGCCCGCTCATCTGAGCGCCGCTCAGATAATCTAAGCACTGCATAGTTAGGCTGTCCAGCGGGGTGTCGAATACGCTCGATTGGTGACGCGGACCAGTTACCACCACGGCGCGCTGCGCGACACGCTCCTCGCCGCCTGCCTGCGGCTGATCGAAACCGAGGGCCTCGGCGCGGTGAGCCTGCGCCGGGTGGCCCGCGAGGCGGGCGTGAGCACGGGAGCGCCGTATCACCATTTCGCTGATCGCTCAGCCCTGCTCGCCGCCCTGTCGACCCAGGGTTTCCAACGGCTCGGCAGCGATTTGGCCGACGCGCGCGCCGCTGCCGACAGCCCGCTGCAAGCGCTGACCGCGCTAGCCGAAACCTATGTGCGGTTCTCCCAGGAAAATCCTGGCTACTTCCGTCTGATGTTCCGTCCGGAACTCTCACAACCCGATAAGCATCCGGACGCGCGGGCCGCGGGCGATGCGGCCTTCGATGTCCTTGCCGACACCGTCGCCGATACCGTTGCCGAAGGATTGCTGCCCGCCGATAAGGCCGACACACTGGCCGTCATGTGGTGGAGTCTGGCGCACGGCATGGCCTCGCTCTGGCTCGACGGTCAGCTCGAAAAGCGCAGCATCCAGCTCGGGACCACCGCGCCCACACTGGTCGAAGACATCATGCGCACGTTCACCGCGCTGATGGGATCCGGCGCGTGACATGCGCGCGGGCGCGCCCGACACTAGAGTGAAACCGAATGTTTGCTGTCCGATGCACCCGCACTCTTCGAGAGGGATGTTTTGATGACACAGCAGCTCGATCCCACGGTCCAGGAATTCGTCGCCGCACTCAACGACAGCGACCAGGACCGCTTCTACGCCCTCCTCACCGACGACGCGACCATGTCCGATGACGGTGTGGAGCGCAACCTGGTCCAGTGGACCGACTCCGAGATCTTCGGCAGCAATGGGCGCATGAATGTCGAATCGGTCGGCGACAACGGCACCGAACTGGTTGCCGACTACACGAATTCCCGCTGGGGCTCGATGCGCACCGCGTGGCGCTTTATCGTGCGCGACGGCAAGATCAGTCGATTCGAGACCGGCCAGGCCTGAGTAGCCTGAGTTCGTGTTCAGCCCGCCCCCCACGGAGTCGCTTCGTGACGCTGTAGTCCCCAATTACGGCACGGGTTCTTTGGCTGATCTGTTCCCCTCCATCCTGGCCGGGTTCGGCGTCCCCGGCGAGGTCGACCGACTCGGCCTCGAACTCGCCGCAGACCGGATCTGCGTGCTGCTGATCGACGGTCTCGGCGCGGATGCGCTCGTCGCGAATCGCGATGTGGCGCCGTTCCTGTCGGCGCTGGCGCAGCGCACGCTGACGGCGGGCTTCCCGAGCACGACGACGGTCAGTCTGAGTTCGCTCGGCGTCGGGGTGCCGCCCGGCGAGCACGGGCTCACCGGATACCTGATACACGTGCCCGGGTACGACCGGCTGGTGAATGCGCTGACCTGGCGGCTCCACGGCGCGGGACCGAAGATCGATCTGCTGCGCGAGCTGGTGCCGGAGCAATTCCAGCCCGCCGCAACGGTTTTCGAACGCGCTGCGGCCGATGATATCGCGGTGACCCATGTCGCGCCGCGCCTGCAGGCAGGGTCCGGGCTGACCAGGGCCGTGCTGCGCGGGTGCGAATTCCGCCCCTACGTATCTGTCGGCGATTTCGTCGACGGCGTCGCGACCGCATTGCGCGCGGGCCCGCGTTCGTTGGTCTACGCCTACCACGGCAACCTCGACACGACCGGTCACGTGCGCGGACCATCCTCTGACGCTTGGCTTTTGGAGCTCGCACACGTCGACCGACTGGCCGCGACTATCGCCGAACATCTGCCACCCGATGCCGCGCTTATCGTGACCGCCGATCACGGCATGGTCGAACTCGCCGATCGCATCGACTACGACAAGACAGAGGTGCTGCGCGACGGCGTACGCCTACTCGGCGGCGAGCCGCGCGCCCGGCACGTGTTTACCGTGGACAGAGCCACCGAGGATGTGGCGGCGACCTGGCAGGAATTTTTAGGCTACGACTTCGATGTCGTCGCCCGCGCCGAGGTGATCGAGCGGGGCTGGTTCGGCCCCACCGTGGCACCGCATATCGCCGAGCGCATCGGCGATCTCGTGGTCGCGGCCCGTGGTCTGCGCGGTGTCGTACGCACCGGCGCCGAACCGCTGGAATCCATGCTGATCGGCCACCACGGTTCGCTTACGTCCGCGGAGATGAATGTGCCGCTGCGCACGTTCCGACCGTAATCGTCGGTTGCCTTAGGCTGTTACGCGTCGTCGCGGGCACGGTCGCCCGCCGAAGCGCCAGGAGGATCTAGATGAACGCCACGCTGTTACGGACCGGGCTCGGGGTCGCGGCGATCGCGGCACTGCTGGCCGGTTGCACCGATATCGAGCGGGCGCTCAACCAAGGCGGCGACACCACCTGCCGCGATTACGTCAAACAGGATCAGGACGGCAAGCGCACGACGATCACCAAATTCATCAAGCAGCAGACCAAGGATGATCATGAGCCCGCGGGCACGGCGGTCGACGCCACGATGATCCAGGTGGATCTGCTCTGTGGTGCGCAGGTCAATCAGGACACCCCGATCAAAAAGGCCGATATCGCAGGCATTTTCCTCAACAAGTAGTCCGAGACGCGGCAGGCGGATGCCGACCGGTTCGGAACGGGCCGCGTGCCGGATACGCAAAACGGCCCCCAATCCGGGGGCCGCCGCTCTACTCCAGCCTATGCCCGGTCGAACTCGCCGTCGGTGACGCCAGCAGTGAAGGCATCCCATTCGGATGGAGTGAATACCAGCGCGGGGCCGGTTGGGTTCTTGGAGTCCCGCATGCCGACGTGACCACCGTCAAGGAAGGCAACTTCGACGCACTCCTTCCCCGCGTCACTGCGCCGAGACTTGAACCATCGAGCGCCGGTTAGGTCGGCATCAACGTTCATGGTCGAACTCGCGGTTGTTCACGCCTGCGGTGAAGGCGTCCCACTCGGACGGAGTGAACACCAGCGCGGGGGCGGTCGGGTTCTTCGAGTCCCGGACGCCGACATGCCCTTCTCCGAGAAAGGCGACCTCCACGCAGTCGGCTCCCCCCTGACTGCGGCTCGACTTGAACCACCGAGCACCGGTCAGGTCAACGTTCATTCTGGTGTCTCCTTGCTGCTATCTCTCTCAACATGTCGCGGCTCGGACGAGTGTCCAAACTCGCCCGGTGGAGCTTGCGGAACGCCTTCCGAAACGTCAACACATCCGCCCGCCTCTCAAGATAGGCGCTACCCGCATAACCCTCGCAATAGACCTGGGGTGGCTCTACCACTTGTTTACCGCGTGCATCACGACCGAAGTCCATGATGGTGAACGGTGGCGTCGCTGCCCCGAGCGGGATACCCGCACGAAACGGCATCACGCGGATCTCGATGTTGTCGCGTGTGCTCATGTCGGCGATATGGCGCGCCTGCGCGGCCATCAGCGCATCGTTGCCAACCACCGTTCGCAGCACGTTCTCGTGCAAAATGACTGACACCGTGGTGGGTTCGCGCGAGCGGGTGAGAATGTGTTGTCGCTGCACCCGCACCTGCACGCGACGTTCGATCTCATCGTCGGTGTCGTCCGGAAAGTAGAGCCTGTCAACAGCTCGCGCATAGTCAGCGGTTTGAAGCAAGCCTGGCACGATGAGCGGCTGAAAGATCGTCAAAACCTTTGCGCTGGACTCCAACCCGACATAAAGGTTGGCCCATGCCGGGATCAGATCACTATACGCATGCCACCATGACTTGACTGGAGCCTGCTCGGCAAGCCCCCGCGCAACCGCCGTCTTGTCCTCAGGCAGTCCAAATACCTCACATAGCGACAAAACGTCATTAACCCTGACCTTTTCGGTCTCACCCCGTTCGAGGCGACTGAGCGTCGGTCTGCTCCACTGCACGAGCGCCGCCGCCTCGTCCAAGCTCATCCCCGTTGCCGTGCGCGCATCGCGCAGCAAACGACCGAGCTGCCTGCGCGGCAACGTGGTTCCGGTGTCCTCGAGTTCATCTCCCGCCATCTGCCCCACCCTCTCATTCGGCCGAACTGTTCCTCTCGTTTCGAGAGGGACCCTATGCGTCTCACGAGAAGGATTCAGGGGATTCGCGGAGATTTCGCCAGCTCGTGAATGCGCCCCGCCCAACCTAGGCGCTTGACACACCCTTGCGGCATGCACACGCCGAAACGAATGCTTCCGCAACGAGATCCGTTCACCGGGCCACCAGTCGCGTACACGGGTGCACCGCCCGAACTGGTCGAGCAGGTCGCGGCCGCGGTCCGGGAGTGGGCAGGCCCCGCAATAGCTCCATCTGTGCGTCGTCTGCTCGACGATTTTCACCAGAACACCCAGCAAAAACTGGACCTCGCTCCCATCGACAGCCGTCCGCTGTTTCAGGGTGCGGACGGCTCGCTGATGCCCGTCGACGAGGACGGATGGATTTCCGATTCGGACGCCGATCTCGGCAAGTCCGACGCAATCCCCCTCCAGCCCAACGATGTTCGCGACATCGAGGAACCGTGAGCCTGCAACACCAAGAGCCCGAACATGTTTCGCCTCGTCCCAACGAACCCGATGTACACCTGAGCGTGTTCCTGCACGGCGTGCGCCTCGACTACGTCGCCTGCCTCACCGCCGCGCTGATATTCACGCGTGAGCACCAGCGGCGGCATTACGCCGACGCGGTCACGGTCGACCTCGGCGACATCAGTCGCTATCCGCGTCTTCCGTGCGAACGCCTCTTCCTCGACTCATGAGATGAGATGGAGACCCAAGGATGCCGAAATCCAAGAGCATCGACGGAATCCGTCGAGCCGTTCAACTCTCGGGCGCAGCCGAAGAATTCACTGGTCACAGCCCGATCGACAGTTTATGCGCATCTGACATTAATGTGATCTGCATCATATAACGTCGGGCATTTTGTCGGTCATGCATGGCATGGTGTGCGACATGCCTATTGCCGATTCCGTCGTTGCCACGGATGTCATCCGTGTGCTCGGTGCCCGTGAGCACAACCTGCGCAATGTCTCGTTGGAAATCCCCAAGAACAAGATCACCGTCTTTACCGGCGTCTCCGGATCGGGCAAATCGTCGATCGTCTTCGACACCATTGCCGTCGAGTCCCAGCGTCAGCTGTATGCGACATTTCCCGCGTTCGTGCTCAACTTCCTGCCGCGCTATGAGCGGCCGCACGCCGAGGCGATCGAGAATCTGACGGCTCCGGTCATCATCGACCAGCAGCCCGTCGGCGGCGGGCCGCGCTCGACCGTCGGGACGATGACCGATATCTACTCGATGGTACGGGCGATGTTCGCCCGATTCGGTTCGCCCTCAGCCGGATTCGTCTACAACTACTCGTTCAATGTGCCGCAGGGCATGTGCCCGGACTGCGACGGACTCGGGGTCACGGTGCGGGCCGATCCCGACCGCTTGGTCGACCGGAGCAAATCACTGAACGAGGGTGCGATTCTGCTGCCCGGTTATGCGGTGGACAGCGGCGAGTGGCAGATGTACGGCAAATCCGGGCGCTTCGATCCGGATAGGAAACTGGCCGATTACACCGACGACGAGTTCACCGACCTGCTCTACGGCACCGGCGGCAAGGTGGAACTGACCTTCGCCAAGGGCACCTGGAAGGCGAATTACGAAGGGCTGGCGGCCAAATTCACCCGCACCCGATTGCAGCGCGACACCTCCACACTCAGCGAGAAGACGCGCGAACAAATGCAGAAATTCCTCACCGAGGGTGTCTGCGCGACCTGTTGTGGTGCACGGCTCAACGAAGCGGCATTGGCCACGAAGATCGGTGGACGCAACATTGCCGACTGGTCCGGAATGCAGATCACCGATCTTATGGCGGTACTCGATGAGATCACCGATCCGGCCGCGCTCGGACTGGCCGCCGCGATCCGAACCGCATTGCAACGGGTGACCGATATCGGACTCGGCTATCTGAGCCTGGACCGGCCGACATCGACCCTGTCCGGTGGTGAGGGACAGCGTCTCAAGATGATCAAACATCTGTCGAGCACGCTGATCGGGATGACCTATGTATTCGACGAACCGAGTGTCGGGTTGCATCCGCGTGATGTCGGCAGGTTGAACAACCTGCTGAAGGCATTGCGGGACAAGGGCAATACAGTGCTGGTGGTCGAGCACGATCCGGATGTCATCCAGATCGCCGACCATATCGTCGATGTCGGGCCGCGCGCCGGGCTGCACGGCGGGCAGGTGGTGTTCGAGGGCACCTTCGCCGAACTGCGAACCGCGGATACGCCGACGGGTGCGGGATTGCGCAGGCCGTTCACGGTGAAGCAGACCTTCCGCAAGTCGACCGGCGCGCTGCTGATCGAGCATGCGAATGTGCACAACCTGAAAGATGTCACCGTCGCGGTGCCGACCGGCATTCTCACTGCGATCACCGGCGTCGCGGGTTCCGGTAAGAGCAGCCTGATCCGCGATGTGTTCGTCCGGGAGCATCCGGATGCGATCTTCGTCGACCAGTCGGCGATCGGGGCATCATCGCGGTCCACCCCGGCAACGTATCTGGGCCTGATGGATCCGATCAGGAAGCTGTTCGCCAAGGCGACGGGTGAGTCGCCTGGCCTGTTCAGTTTCAACTCGACCGGTGCGTGTAAACAGTGCGAGGGTCGCGGCGTGATCATTACCGAGGTCGCCTACATGGACCCGGTCACCACGCACTGCGATGCCTGTGACGGACGACGGTTCTCCGACGAGGTGCTGGCACTGACCTTGCGCGACAAGTCGATTGCCGATGTGCTGGCGATGTCGGCCGAAGAAGCCCTCGGTTTCTTCACCGAAAAGGCACTATCGGCAAAGCTCCGCACGATGAACGAAGTGGGTCTGGACTATCTCAGCCTCGGTCAGGCCATGAGCACCCTGTCCGGCGGCGAACGTCAACGCATCAAACTGGCGACCCAACTCCAGAACACCGGCACCGTCTACGTTCTCGACGAACCGACCACCGGCCTGCACATGTCGGATGTGGATACCCTGCTCGCCCTGATGGACGGCTTGGTCGACCGCGGCAATACGGTGGTGGTGATCGAACACAACCTCGATGTCGTCGCCCATTCCGACTGGGTGATCGATCTGGGCCCCGACGGCGGCAAGGACGGCGGCGAAATCGTCTTCACCGGAACTCCCGCCGAATTACTGACCCACCCGACCTCTCTCACCGGCGAGTACCTGCGAAAGTACAAGGCCGCCGGATAGGGATCAGGCGGAGTCGACGAGCGGGCGGACGTGCGCGGCGGCGGAGGCGTCGTCGCGCCACGTGCACGCGAGGCCGAAGGCGGCTACTCGGCCGGTGGCCGAAACGGCTTGTACGGACGCTGAGACGTCGGCCAGTGTGGGGCCGTTGGGGGCAGGGAAGAGTAGGCCCGGGGGATCCTCCCGCGAATCGCGGGCGCGCAGGCCGCAGCCATCACCGCGGCCTGCTCAGCCTGCTGCGTTCACTGATACCGACTGATACCCGCCCGCCCGCACCGCGTCGGTGATGAGTGCCCGAACATCGCGCGGTGCCCCCGGTAGCAGCTCGAGCAGGTCGGTGCTTGCCGCTTCGAGGAGTCCGGCACCGAGATTGGCGAACAACGAGAGTGTGTGCGTGATCTGATACGGCACTAATCCGCTGCCCTGCAACATATTCCGCATTTCGCCGAGCGAGATGGGCACGTATCGCACCGGGCGACCGAGGGATTCGCTCAGAATCTCGGCGATATCCGCGCCACCGATCGCGGTCACACCCGCCAGCTCGTACACCTTGCCCGCATGCCTGCTCCGCCGTCCCTCGGCCCGATCGCGCTCGGTCTCCGCGGCGACCCGAACCGCCACGTCGGCCAGGTCCTCGCGCGCTACTACCGAGGTCCGGCCGGTGCCGAATGCCGCGGCGAACACCCCGGATTCGACCGACGAGGCGGCACCGGCGACGGCGAGCCCGACCGGCACCTCCGCGTAGAGGCCATTGCGCAAAACGGTCACGTCGAATGGTGCTGCCGCCAGTCGCTTTTCGGTCCACCGATGCGCCAGGGCAATGGTCATCAGATCGCCGGAGCCCGCGAGACTGGTGTAGATCACGTGCCGGACCCCGGCTGCCGCGGCGGCGTCGATCACCGCACCGTGCCGGGCCAACACCACATCGTCTTCGGCATATCCGGCCGAAATCAGGACGAGGACATCGACATCCCGCAGTCCCGCGGACAGCGTTGCCGGGTCGTCGAAATCGATTCGGCGCGTGGCGGTGTCGTCACCGGAGCGGCTGCCCCCCGCTACTGTCAGTCCGTCGAGGGTGGACAGGCCTTGGTGGACGAGGCTGCCGAGGGCTCCGGAGATACCGGTTACCAGGATCATCGCAACGCTCCCGATTGTTGTAGTTACTGGATTCGTCCCAGCATCGGCGGCCGCGGAGCGCGGCATAAGGAGGCACTTTCATGTCGGTCACGAACACGGCGGTCACCGCGCAGGTCGCGGGCACTATTCCCGATGGGCCCTGTGGCGATGACGACTGTGGCATTCGCGATGTGCTCGACCGGTTGGGGGATCGGTGGACGGTATTGGTGATCGTCGAATTGAGTAAAGGGGTGCGGCGTTTCCGCGAGTTGGAGCGGGCGGTTCCCGGCATTTCACAGCGGATGCTGACATTGACCACCAAGCGGCTGTGCCGCGACGGCATGGTGGAGCGGATCGCGTATCCGACGATTCCGCCGCAGGTCGAATACCGGCTCACCGAGACCGGCCAGAGCCTTGCCGCGGCGATCGGCGCACTGGCCGACTGGTCGCGCGATCATAAGGACCGCATCGCCGACGCCCGCCGACGCTGGGATGCCGAGCACAGCGATTGAACACCTGTCGCGGGCGGGCCAACAGCGCTTGAATGGAAGCATTCCCCAGGGAGGTTCCGATGACCCTTACCGCTCGTGACCTGCTCGACGGGATCCAAGCCGAGCTGGCCCCGCACGACAACCACAACCGCATGGTTCCACTTATCTCGGTGGGCAAAGCGCCACGCGCGGTGTTCGCCGCGATCGCCGCCGAGGAGCAACGCATCACCAGCAGCGACTGGCGCAGCTTCCACGCCATGGCGGCACGAGAGGACGAACCGCACGTCAGAGCATTCCTCGACGGACTCCCACCGGGAGAGCAGCAGGCGCTAGCCCTGTTGGACGCGCTCGTGGCGGCAGTTGGACCAGACCAGGGCATGGAGCTGCCCAGAGCGGGTTGTCAGGCCTACCCGGCCTACGTCGCCTGGTTGGCACTCAACGCCGAGCCCTCCGCCGCTGCGGCGGGCATCTACGCGAACGTCGCCGCGTTCGGCCGCTACTGCCGTGCCGTCGCCGAAGGCATGCGCGCGCACTACGACTTCGACGACCCAGCCTGCGCATTCTTCGACTTCTTCGCCGCCGACGTCCCCGAAGCCGACCAGCGCGCCCTCGCCGCAATCCAGGCCGGACTCGACTCCGGACAGCTGAATCCAAACGAGGCACATTTGTACGCCAGACTCTTCCAGAACTACGAACTCATGTTCTGGAATACCCTCGCCGACGAGTTCTCCGGATAGCGCCGCGACCTATTCCGTGGCGCTCCTGGCGGTCGCGCACAGCTTCGTGTGTATCGCACATCCAGCAGCCACTTCGCAGAACCCATACTTTCTGTGCGGTGCGCAAAAGCTATGCGCGAGCGCTTCTCAACACATGCAGCTACCCGTCGCGCGCTCGAGCGCGGCACTAGCCGCATGCCATGCGGTGGCACTCCGGACCGTCGCGCACGATTTCGTGTGTCGCACATCCAGCAGCCACTTCGCAGAACCTATACCTTCTGTGAGGTGCGCAAACGGTATGCGCGCGAGTGCTTCTCAACCCGGGCAGTGGTGCATCTGAACGGAATCCGGCGCTATAGCCTGAAGAGCAGTCGCTCGACGAGCGATGTTGCGGCGCTGGTGGTTTCATCCGCGGCTGTGATGAGGGTTCGGTCGGTGGGTACGGCCGGTTCGGGGTGTTGCCGAGGCTGGAGATGGAGCGGTTTTCCATCTCGGATTCCGCGTGAACGTTCATTGCGGCGCCGAAACGCCAGGTCACTAGCACTGCCTCGGATCAGATTCGACGGTGCGGGGCCCGGTCGCGGGCGTCGTAGTCCTGTCGGGCCTGATCGACCTTGTCCAGGTTGACCGACCATTCGGCGAGTGTTGCGAAAAGTGGTGCCAGGCTGCGTCCCAGTGCGCTGATCTCGTACTCCACCCGGGGTGGGACCTCGGGGTGATAGTTGCGCACGACAAGCCCGTCGCGTTCCAGTTGCCGCAGCCGCTGCGTCAGGACCTTGGGCGTGATCGTTGTGATGCGGCGTTCGAGCTCGCTGAACCGTTGCCGCCCGAACTCGTTGAGCGTCCACAGGATCGGCGTGGTCCAGCGGCTGAAGACGAGATCGACCACCGGAGCGATTGGGCAAGCCAGTTCCGGAGGGACCTGTGATGTGGTCTCGCTCACCTGAAACCCACTTTCCCCTAGGTACCTACTAGCTCATGGATAGTAGCGTCGCCGAGTGCGTTGAACAAAACGCGGAACAGGAGACAGAGATGATTGTGGTGACGGGAGCGACCGGAAATGTCGGGCAGCCGCTCGTGCAGGCCCTCGTCCGGGCTGGTGAGCCGGTGATCGCCGTGTCCCGGAGCGAGATCGGGGTACCGGCGGGCGTCCGGCATCACCAGGCCGACTTGGCCGAGCCGCGGAGCCTCGAGCCAGCCCTCCAGGGAGCTGCGGTGTTATTTCTGCTGACCTCCCCAGACTTCATGGCGAACGGCGATATCAATGCCGTCCTCGACGTCGTGCGGGCGGCCGATGTCCCGCGCGTGGTTCTGTTGTCGTCCCATGGCGTCGGCACGGGACGTCACCCCTCGGTGCTGGAAGACGCTGTTAACCAGTCAGGTCTGGAATGGACGATGCTGCGGCCGGGCAACTTCGACTCCAACGCGCTTCAATGGGCCGATACGGTCCGTACACAGCGGGTGGTCGCCGCGCCGTTCGGTGATGTCGCGGTCCCGGCCATCGACCCGGCCGACATCGCCGAGGTAGCCGCCATCGCGCTGCGCGAGCCACGACACCAGGGCAATATCTATACGCTGACCGGGCCGGAACCGATCTCACCCCGGCAGCAGGCCGCGGCGATCGGTGCCGCACTGGGCGAGTCGGTGCGGTTCGTCGAGCAGAGCCGTGCCGAAGCGCGGACCCAGATGCTGAGGTACATGCCCGAGCCGGTCGTGGAGGCCACCCTCGGCGCGCTCGGCACACCGTCCGCCGCCGAGCAGGCCGTCAGCCCCGATATCGAACGACTCCTCGGCCGCCCACCCCGTACCTTCGCCGAATGGGTGGCACGCACCATTACAGCGTTCAAGTGACCCGCCAGAAGCCGCTGTCGGCCTCCGCCGAGGCTTTCTTGGCCGAACCGCTGTCTGCCACACTGACGACCATTCGGCCGGACGGCTCGCTGCACGCTGCGCCGGTTCGCTTCACCTGGGACGGTGACGTGGGGCTGGCCAGGGTCATGACGGTCGGCTCCTCGCGCAAGGCCCGCAACCTGGCGGCGAACCCGGGCAGCCGCGTCGCCCTGTGCCAGGTGGACGGTTTTCGCTGGATCACGCTCGAGGGCACGGCGACCGTGTCCAACGATTCCCGCGAGGTGGCCGACGGCGTGTCCCGATACACCAGGCGCTATCAGTCGCCGCCGCCCAACCCGCCCGGGCGGGTCGTCGTCACGATCGCGGTGGACAACGTCATGACCCTCAACACCTGACCTTGATGGTCGAACCAACTACCCCAGCACGCGCGGCTCGCCGTCGCGCACTCGGGCGCGACGCTATCCCGCGTGCCATGCCGTGGAACTCCGGACCGTCGCGCACAGCTTCGTTTCTGTCGCACATCCAGCAGCCACTTCGCAGAACCCATACCTCCTGCGAGGTACGCAAAAGGTATGCGCGCGAGCGCTTCTCAACACGCGCGGCTGCCCATCGCGCGCTGGAGCGCGGCACTAGCCGCGTGCCATGCGGTGGCGCTCCGGACCGTCGCGCACAATTTCGTTTCTGTCGCACATCTAGCAGCCACTTCGCAGAACCCATACCTTCTGCGAGGTGCGCAAAAGCTGTGCGCGCGGGCTTCTCAACCGCGCAGCCCGCTATCACTCGACCGGGTGCGGCACTATCGCTGTTCGCTCAGCTGTTGTGTGCCCGTGATGCGGAGCAGTTCGAGTGCCGAGGCGGCAGGAGTGTCGGGTGCCGCGGAGTACACGACCACGGCCTGGTCGCTGTCGGGGACGAATAGCGCATCGCAATCCAGGACCAAGCGCCCGACCTCTGGGTGATCGATGGTCTTGGTGGCGCTGCGCCAGTTCCCGGTGCTCCCTTCGCGCCACAGCCGATCGAATCGTTCACTGCGCGAACGCAGTTCGGTGATGAGACGAGCCAGGTCCGGATCGTCGGGATAGGCCGCCTTCGCGCTGCGCAGCGAGCTGACCCAGGATTCGGCGGCCGCCTCGGCCTCGGCGGGTGTGAAGACCACGCGGGAGGGTTCGGTCCCGAGGAAAGACTGCCAGATGATGTTGCGTCGAGCGGGCGACCATGCGGAGAAGTCGCCGAGCAATGCCGCGGCCATCGAATTCCAGGCCAGCACATCGGCTTTCGCGGAGATCACCAGCGCGGGCAGATCCGCCATGCGGTCCAGCAGCCGCAGCACACTCGGTCGTACCACCATATTGATGCGGCCGTCCTGCGGTGGCGCCGAACCGCCCAGCCGGAAAAGCAGATCGCGTTCGGGATCTGCCAGTCGTAGGGCGCGGGCGAGCGCACCGAGCACCGCCACCGACGGTCGCGGTCCCCGCCCCTGTTCGAGCCGGACCACATAGTCGACGCTGACACCGGCCAGTTGTGCGACCTCCTCGCGTCGCAGCCCCGGCACCTGTCGGCGCGAACCACTGGGCAGCCCGACATCGCGTGGCCGCACCCGGGCCCGTGCTTGCCGCAGCAGCGTGGCGAGTTCGGCGCGATCCATGCCTCGATGATGCCGCAGCGTGCGGGTGCCGGGGTGGTACTGCCGGTCCCAGGAGTTGGCGGCCCTGGAGCCACATTCGGGTGGCAGGCCAGGCTCGAGTCATGACCAACATGACAACAGCCCTGGTGACCGGGGCGAATAAGGGAATCGGCCGCGAGGCGGTCCGGCGGCTGGCCGAACTCGGCTGGCAGGTATTCCTCGGTGCTCGCGATGCGGAGCGCGGTAAGGCGGCCGCGTTCGAACTCGCCGAACAGGGATTGAATGTCGAATTCGTCCAGTTGGACGTGACTTCGGTCGAATCGATCGCGGCCGCCGCCGAAACCATCGCGGGGCGGACGCCGCACCTGGATGTGCTGATCAACAATGCTGGTATCGGAGGCACGCGGGCCACTCCCGCCGACACTGTTGCCGCCGATTTCCGGAATGTCTTCGAGACCAATGTTTTCGGGCCCGTCCAGGTGACCCACGCTTTTCTTCCGCTATTGCGGGCCGCCACCAACCCACGCATCGTGATGGTGTCCAGCGGCATCGGTTCGATCGCAATCACATCCGATCCGAGCCGGATCGAATCGCAGATCCTCGGCCTGGTCTACCCGTCCTCGAAGACCGCGCTGAACATGATCACCACGCAGTACTCGCGCGATCTGCCGCAGATGCGAATCAATGCCGCCGATCCCGGTTACACCGCAACGGATTTGAACGGAAACTCAGGGCATCAAACGGTCACTGAGGGCACCGACGCCATCGTCCATCTCGCGACCATCGGTCCCGACGGCCCCACCGGCGGCTTCTTCAACCGTGTCGGCCGGGTGCCGTGGTGAGCACCCGAACTGACCATTCTGCGTCGACCCGACGGCAAAGGTTGGGCGGCGACGGGACCGACCAGCACGAGCAGGCTCCCGAATACCGCGATGAGCGTGGCTGCGAAGAAGTGATACCCCTGGCACGGACGGGTTGGTCGCTCAGTCGCCAGCTGTGACGGCGAGCAACGACCCTCTCATATACCAACCGGTCGCTCCCGGCGGATTCAGCGCGCTCCGCCGTTGACATACAACGTCTGGCCACTCACATAGGACGCCTCATCACTGGCCAAGAACGCGATCACCGCGGCGACCTCCTCAGGCTGGCCCACTCGGCCGAGCGGAGTCCGTTCGGCGGCGGCCTTCTGATGGTCCTCGGCCGTGAGCCCGACCCGATCGGCGGTCGCGGCCGTCATCGCGGTGGCGATGTAGCCCGGCGCGACGGCATTGACATTGATGTTGTATTGCCCGAGTTCGAGGGCGAGCGTCGCGGTCAGGCCCTGGATCCCGGCCTTGGCGGCCGCATAATTGGCCTGACCGCGATTGCCGAGCGCCGAGCGGCTGGACAGCGAGACGATCTTGCCGTAGCGCTGGGCGACCATGTACTCCTGGGCCGCCTGGGTGCAGTGGAATACACCGGTCAGATTGACCGCGAGTACCGCATTCCAGTCGTCCTCGGAGAGCCGGAAGAACAGATCGTCGCGGGTGATGCCCGCATTGTTGACCAGAATGTGCGGCTCGCCGAAAACTGTTGCGATATCAGCGAATACGGATTCCACCGAGGCGCGATCGGTGACATCGCAGACATAACCGCGGGCCGTGCCGCCCGCCGCGACGATTTGCTCGGCGGTGTCCTCGGGTGCATTGCGGTCGAGCACCGCGACCTGCGCGCCTTGGGCGGCGAGCAACTGCGCGGTGGCCGCGCCGATACCCTGTGCCGCGCCGGTGACGACGGCGACCCGGTCGGTGAATCTGGTCATCGAAAGTCCTCCTCGAGAGTTCGCTACGGCGCCCATCAGAATGCGCTGACTCCGGTCAGCGCACGACCGATCAGTAGCTTCTGGATCTGGCTCGTGCCCTCGTACAGCGTCATCACCTTGGCATCGCGCAGATATTTGCCGACCGGGAATTCGTCGATGTAGCCATAGCCGCCGAAGACCTGCAGCGCCCGATCGGCAGCGCGTACCGCGGCCTCGCTCGCGAACAATTTGGCCTTCGACGATTCGATGGCGAATTCGGCACCGCGATCGATCAGATCGGCGACACGCCACACCAGCAGCCGGGCCGCATCCACATCGAGGGCGATATCGGCTAGCAACTCCTGCACCAACTGATGGCCGGCGATCGGCTTGCCGAATTGTTCGCGCTCGGTGGCATATCCGACCGCGGCGTCCAGGCAGGCTTGCGCGATACCAACACAACCGGCGGCCACCGACATCCGACCCTTGGCCAATGCCGCCATTGCGACGGTGAAACCCTTGCCTTCGTCGTGCAGTCGAGCGCTGTCGGGAACCCGGACGGCGTCGAGCACGATTTCGGCGGTGGCCTGTCCGCGCAATCCGAGCTTGCCGTGGATGGTGCGGGCGGTGAAACCAGGGGAGTCGGTCGGGACCAGGAATGCGGTGATGCCGCGATGTCCCGCACCGCCGGTGCGCGCGAAAACGAGGGCGACATCCGCCCAGGTGCCGTTGGTGATGAACATCTTGGTCCCGGACAGCACCCAGTCGTCACCGTCGCGAACCGCACGGGTGCGCAATTGCGCCGCATCGGAACCGGTTCCGGGTTCGGTGAGGCCGAAACAACCGAGTGCGGCGCCCGAGGTCAGGCGCGGCAGCCAGGTGCGCTTCTGTTCCTCGGTGCCGTAGTGGTTGATCGACTTGGTGACCAAACCCAAAGAGACCGAGACGATTCCGCGCACCGCGGAGTCACCGCGCCCGAGTTCCTCCAGTACCAGGCAGTAGGTGAGATGGTCACCGCCGCTGCCGCCGTACCCCTCGGGAATGGTCAGCCCGAGGAAGCCGACTTCGCCAAGTTTCGACACGATCGCGGTGTCGACGGATTCGGTACGGTCCCATTCCGTCGCATGCGGCGCGATCTCGCGGTCGACGAATTCGGCGGCCAGGCGCTTGGCAGCGGCCTGTTCGTCGGACAGTTCCAGGTTCATCGCGACTCCGGGGCAGGAAAACTAACGTCGGAAGTTTCTCGTATGCTAACCATGGATAAACTAACGATGCAAGTTTGGTGTTGTGGGTATTCGCCGTGCGACACTGGATCGATCGACCAGGAGGTTTTCGTGGGAAGGCCCCGCCGCCCCTTGCTCAGTCGCGACCGCATCGTGGCGGCCGCGCTGGATCTCGTGGATGCCGAGGGGCTGGAAGCGGTTTCGATCCGTCGACTCGCCACCGAACTCGGGGTGCAGGGCCCATCGCTCTACAACCATGTGGCCACCAAGGACGATCTGCTGGACGCGATGGTCGATGCTGTACTCGGCAATGTCGACCTGTCCATGTTCACCGACATCTCGGATTGGCGTGTAGCACTGCGCGATTGGGCAAGGTCGTATCGGGCGGCCCTAGCGGCGCATCCGAAGGTGGTGCCCGCCTTGAATCAGGGCATGGGGCGACGGCCGAATGCCTTGCGGCAGGCCGATGCGGTCTTCGGAGGTCTGGTGGCGGCAGGTTGGCCACGGCGGGAAGCCACCCAGGTGGGTGCGCTGATGCGGTTCTTCGTCACGGGGTCGACGCTTGGCTCGTTCGCGGGAGGATTCCCGGAGGACGCGGCGGTCTATCGCGGGAATTATCCGCATCTGGACGAGGCGCATCTGCTGTCGGGACGGCAGCGCGATATCGATGACGCCGCCTTCGAGACCGGATTGCGTGCGTTGCTGGACGGGTTGTCGTTGCGGTTCCAGACGCTGGAGGATGCGGCGGGCTAGCGCGCGGCCAGCCAGTCCGGGAATTCGGTCAGCTCACCCAGGACGAAATCCGCTCCTGCCGTGCGCAATTCGTCGGCATCGCAGGGCCCGGTCGTGACGCCGAGCGCGTACACATCCGCCGCCCGAGCCCCGCGCATATCGCCCTCGTGATCGCCGACGAACAGGTCCGCGCCGTGCGCGCGTAATGCCGCCGCCTTGCCGTCGGACCAGAGATCACCGACGACCTCATCGATTCGCCACCCGAGCTCGGCGACGTGTAGCCGGGCCAGCGGTTCATGCTTACCGGTCACGATGAGCACCTGTCCGCCGCGCGCGCGGACGGCATCCAGTGCGCCATCGGCGCCGGGCATGGCCGGAATGTAGGGCACGATCGATGGATAGATCTCGCGGTAGCGGGTCACGAGTGCCGGAATGAGCTCCTCGGGCGCACCGACCTCGGCCAGCAGCATTGCCAGCGGCGGCCCGAGCCGATCGACCAGTTCGTCCCCGCGCAACGGCACGTCGAACTCCGTGGCCAAGTGCTCGATCGCTTTGCGCACACCCGGGCGGGAGTCGATCAGCGTCATATCGAGGTCGAATCCGACGGTCCAGGTCATCCCATGACTCTATCGTCGGGGCGCGATCGGCGGCTGGACAGCATCGACGGTTAACCAAACCGGGCACGGCGAAGATCAATCAGGGGGAACATTTCCGCAGGCGGCGCGAAAAGCCGGTCGCCGACCTTACAGTTGACCGACAGCGAAAGGCTCCGGTCTGCATCGCGGAGGACGAGATGACGAGCCAGCGCCAGCCACTGACCGTGGGCTCGACATTCGGGCACTACCGGTTGGATCGGCTGATCGGACGCGGGGGCATGGGCGAGGTCTATGAGGCCTACGACCTGCGCAAGCGCCGGAGTGTGGCGATCAAGGTACTCCTGGAACGGCTCGCACAGGACGCGGGATACCGCGAGCGGTTCCAGCGCGAGGCCGACGCCGCCGCGCGACTGCGCGAACCGCATGTCATCCCGATTCACGATTACGGCGAGATCGACGGCCACCTCTACATCGATATGCGCCTGGTGGACGGTGCCAGCCTGCCATCGGTATTGCGCAGCGAGGGGCCGATGCCCGCACCGCAGGCGGTCGCGGTGATCCGGCAGATCGCCTCGGCATTGGACGCCGCACACGCCGAAGGGCTGGTCCACCGCGACGTCAAACCGGACAATATTCTGCTCACGCCGGACGGTTTCGCCTACCTGGTCGACTTCGGTATCGCGCATTCGGATGCCGACCACGGGCTGACAACCCACGGTGCGGTGATCGGTTCGTTCAGCTACATGGCACCGGAGCGGTTCCGCGCCGAGCACACCACGCCCGCGGTCGATGTCTACTCGCTGGCATGCGTGCTCTATGAATGCCTCACCGGCGCACGGCCGTATCGGGGCAGCACCGATGCGGAGATCATCAGCGCGCATTTGTTCGAGCCGGTGCCGCGACCGAGCACGAACCGGCCGAATGTGACGCCCGCGCTCGATACCGTCATCGAGCGCGGTATGGCGAAGAACGTGCGCGAACGCTACCGGGCCGCGGGGGAACTCGCACATGCGGCGGAGGCGGCGCTGACGAGTGCGGATGCTGTTACCGTGGACCGCACCGCGACCGGAGTGCAACCTGAACAAGCCTCGAATGGTGCAGCGGGACAAGGTAGTTCATTCGATACCGCGACTCGCGACAAGCCGGCCGTTGCTCGCGAACCCGACGCCGACCAGCCCGAGGCCGCGACGGCCGATACTGGGAGACCGCAGGCCACGGTCGCCGAACCCCACCGCCGGCACCGTGTGCTGACCGCCCTCGTCCTCGTGCTCGCCGCAGCGCTCGCCGCCGGGACCGGTATCGCCGCATGGACTCTGCTTGGTGATCGCAAGGGCACCGCGATCGCCGACGCCACCGCACTGCGCGACGCGGATATCGACCTGCTGAAGATCGTCGCCCAGACCGGCCGCAAACGAGCCACGTGCCAGCACGAGCAGCCCGATACCTCCACCACCGTCGCGGTCATCTTCTGCCCGGACCACCCTGCGGCCAGTGAATCCGCGGTCCGATACATGCGGTTCCGCAATCTCGCCGCATTGCGCGAGTACTACAACCTGCTGATCCGCACCTTCCAGGCCACGAACTGCCCGGGCGACCCTACTGGGCCGGATGGACCGGTCGTGTACGAAGGCAGGGAGATCGGACGCAAGGCGTGCATCGCCAATCGCGCCGAGTCACCCGACGCGCCGAAGCCGTCCCTGCTGGTGACCGATGAGACCCAGTTGGCGCTGGCCTTCTTCATCTGGCCGTCACCGAGCGATGCGCCGCGGCGCGACTACCTGTCCAAGTTCAGCGGCACCCAGTTCCTGACCGCCGAAGCCGCTCGTGACCCGGACTTCTTCACACCCGAGGACCGTGTCCTGCTCGGGCGACTCGGCAATGCCTTCGGTCCGGGGAACTGTGGACATGTGTCGCCACCCGGCGGCACGGTGATCGCCGCCCTCGCATGCAGCACACCCGCCGACTATCCGTCCGCCCACTTCTTGGGATTCCCGGACGCCCAGTCGGCCGAAGCCCTGTACCGCGCCGATGTCGGGGTGCTCGGCGGGCACAGCTGCCGTGGTGGGGGCACCGACGATGTGTGGCGTAGCGGGGGCCGCGACGTCGGCCGATTCTTCTGCTTCCTGGACAACGGCCCGGATATCGATACCCGGACCTGCATGGTGGCCGTGCATTCCGACACCCACCTGATCGCCCAGTTCTGCACGCTGTTACCGGAAAGCCCGCTACCCGGACCGAACACCGAAGCCCAGCTGGTGGACTGGTTCGATAAGCACGTCAGCTAGACGGCATGACTCCAAAGGTGAATTCCGTATCGCCGATGCGGATCGTCACACCATCGGTAAGCGCGGCGCCATCGATGACTCGAACACCGCCGACGAACACACCGTTGGAGGACAACAGATCCTTCAGCACGCACGTCACCCCATTGCTGACGATGACGGCGTGATGGCGGCTGACCTTGCCGTCATCGAGCACGATGTCGTTATCGGGCAGGCGCCCGATACGGGTGAACGGCCAGGTGATCGGGAAGATCTGCCCGGTCGAATCCCGCAGGTACGCTTGGGATCCGGGCGCTATCAGGTCGACGACGGTGGTGGCGCGCAGTGCGGATGCGACGGCATCGGCGGGCGGGGTGAGCGGTTCCTGCCGCAGCATCTTGGCCTCGAGTTCGCGAATCGAGGCCACTGGATCGATCCCGAGTTCATCGGCGAGCGTTACCCGCAATCGGCGCAGCGCCTCGAGTGCGTCACTCTGTCGACCGCTCACACATAGCGCGGTGATCAGCTGCTCCCACAGTGGTTCGCGCAGCGGATACTTACCGGCCAGTTCGGCCAGCTCGGCGATGACGCCGTCGGCTCGGCCCTGGGCGATCTCGGCCTGGGCGCGGGCCTCCACAACACCGATCCGTTCGTCGTCCAGGGCGGTGGCGAAGGCATCGGCGAAGCCGAGCCCCTGCAGATCCGCCAGCGCGGTACCGCGCCACTGCGCGAGCGCGCTGGAGAGCACCTCGCTGGCCACCGAGAACCGGCCCGCGGCCATGGCCCGCAATCCGGATTCCTTGCGCGCGCGGAATCGCTGGACGTCACAGCTGTCCGCGGGCACAGTGATCCGGTATCCGGTGCCGGCGCGTGAAAGGGTCGTGCGCGCGTCGAGTCCGGCATCCCGCAACGGCTTTCGCAGATTCGACACGATGGTATGCAGGCTGATCCGGATATCCGGCGGCGGATTCTCCTCCCACACCGCCTGCGCCAGCGCCTCCGTCGACACCGGCCGGTTCAGATTGATCACCAAATACGCCAGTACCGCGCGTTGTTTGACGCCGCCGAGCGGTTGCGCCACCCCATCGATCGTCAACTGCACCGGTCCGAGCACCCCGTACCCCGCCCGCATATCCGACATCCCCCAGTCCTCCCGTTCTCGAATACGTATCGAGCGCCACGACCCCGTTGTTTCCGGTATCAATCGTGGCAGCGGGTGCCGCGTTCGGGGACCACGCCGTTGAAGAAGTATCGGACGATCGCGCAAGTCATGCATCCGACACCGGTACCGTTGAAGCGGCGACCGGGGAGCGAGGTCGCCAGATGCCAGTCGATCCGAGTCAGCACATTCTGGACTCGATGGCGCGGCTCGCCACCACCGTGCCCGCGTCGGGCTAGCGAATACGCGCACTACGTTCGGCCCGAACATCACCTACCGTATGTCGAGTTGCGCTCCACCGGCGATCGGGACTACTTCCCGGTCGGGGTGAAGCACGGCTACGCGCTTACTCCTCGGCGCGGAACTGGGCGCGCTTGTAGTCGCCGTATGGTTCGTCGCGTTCGCGCACGGCCTCGCGGAAACCTACCGTCGCGGAACGCAGTTGGAAGGCGTAGCCCTCGCGCGTGTGCCGCGAGATTCCGTCGAATACCGTGCTGATCATCGCCGAATTCGTCACGCCCTGCGAATGCAGCGCCGAATTCAGCGCCAGTTTGGCCATCATCAGCTGGTTGATCGGCATACGCGCGATGCGTGCCACCAATGCTTCGGTGCGTTCGTCGAGTTCGTCGGCCGGACATGATTCCACCGCGAGGCCCCACTCTTCGGCCTGCTTGCCACTGATGCAGTCACCGGTGAACAGCAGCCGCTTGGCGCGCTGATCGCCGAGCCGATGCGCCCACATGCCCGCCGCCGGAATACCCCATACACGGGTGGGCGGGTAGCCGATTTTGGTGTCATCGGCGCAGATGATCTGGTCGGAGTAGAGCGCGATATCGGTGCCGCCCGCAATCGCGAAGCCGTGCAATTTCGCGACGGTCGGCTTATCGGCGTTCATGAGGCTGGCGAAACCGCGGTTGAACCGGCTCATCATGGCGTAGTCGATCATCGGATCCCAAGTGCCCCAGGGATTGTGATTGACCGCCTGCACCACCGGATCGGCCACGGTGCCGGCGGTGTCGATCGAGCCGTCGACGCCGTGGCTGCCCTGTTCGGCGAACATATCCAGGTCATAGCCGCCGCAGAAACCCTTGCCGCGCCCGGACACCAGGATGACGTGCACCCGCGGATCCAGGTCTGCCCGCTCGACCGCGTGCGCGAGATCGACCGGTGTGTCCGGGGTGATGGTATTCCCCTTTTCCGGGCGGTTGAAGGTGATGCGCGCGATACGCCCATCGCGTTCGTAGGTGAGCGTGCGGTAGTCGCGCTCGCCGCGGGGTTCGGGGCGATCCCGCCACGGCGAATCGGGCACTTCGGTCCAGTTCTCGTACCAGGCCGCGGGGCGGGTGCCCGCATGGTTCGAAAAGCGTTCGCTATCAGGCTGATTCACGTGGAACTCCTGGTGCACTCGATGCCGTATTCGCGGCAACGGTGCCACCACGCCACCGGCGGTCGATGCATCGTTGCGCTCGATGCCACCGTAGCGAACCAGGATGGGCTCAGCCTTCGGGTACCGGACCGGCGTCGGGGAAGGAGTGGTGTTCGTGCGCCACAGACCAGCGTCCGTGCTGTTTGCGCAGGCCGAAGGTGATGCGCAGACGCTTGGCCGGATCGCGGGCGAAATCCTCCGCGGTGCCGCACAACAGCAGTGCGTGCGCGAATGCCACGTCCGCGCCCGCCTCTACCTCCAGCGAGACGATATCGAAGGTCGCACCCGATGCCTGCCATTCGAAGAAGCCGGGCCAGGTATCCCGATAGGCGTCGATGCCGCGGACACCTTCATTCGGCGGGGGTACATCGAACATCACGATATCGTCGGCGTGATCGGTGAGCGCACCGGCCAGATCGCCGGTATGCACCGCCGCCGCCCATCGCTCGATCAGGATCCGGATCTGCTTTTCGTCATCGGACATATCGGGTCGTCGTCCTCTCCGGCCCGGCCGCGATGGTGTGCGCCGGGGCTCTTACCCACAGAGCGTGCCGAATTCATCACGCAGACGCAATGTTTCGGAATGCATTCGTGCAACATCCCAATGGCGAATTTCGCGCCGGTTACCGATCGGCAGAAACCGTTGAGTCAGTTATGGTCGCGGGAGCGAGAGTGGAGCGTTTACGGCCGTAGCCCAGGTAGACGGCGATGCCGACGAGCACCCAGACCACGAAACGCACCCAGGTCAGCCCGTCCAAGGTGGTTGCCAGCAGTACGCAGCCGATCAGCGCGAGAATCGGCACCAGCGGCACCAATGGGGTGCGGAACGGCCGTTCCCGATTCGGCTCCAGCTTTCGCAGCACCAGCACGCCGACACAAACAACCGCGAATGCCGACAGCGCGCCGATATTCACCAATTCCACGACGATATCGATCGGGAGCAGACCGGCGATGGTCGCGCAGACGAAGCCGAGCAGCAATGTCAGCCGGACCGGGGTGGCGCGCTTACCGGTTTCGGCCAGTCCGCGCGGCAGCAGCCGATCGCGACACATCGCGAACATCAGCCGGACCTGTGCGTAGACGATCAGCAATAGGCCTTTGGTGAGCGCGATGATGGCGGCGATCACGATGACATTGCCGATCCAGCCGATGTGCAGCCTTCCGAAGGCGGTCGCGATGGGCGAGGCGTTGTTCAGGGTAGCGAACGGTGCGATTCCATTCGGATTCGGCGGCGTCATCGGCGGCGCCGCGATCGCCTTCTTCGCCTTCCTTGGATTCGACGTCGTCGCCGCATCCGGTGATGACGAAGATGCCCGCTCCGACAATCGTGCCCACACCCATGGCAGTGAGGTCGATACGACCGAGGCTGCGCTTCAGCGTCGGCGCCCCTGCCTCGGGGCTCGTCGCGGAGTCGGGCAGGCGGCGGCGCCACCGTGTTGGGCTGGTCCTGTACTCCCTTTACTCTGCGCTTCGGCTCCGACCGACCGACGGAGTCGGCTATCCATTGTGGTCTTGACAGTTGGCGGTGTTGACGTCGGGGCGACCAGCAGGCAATCCATCGGCGCGAAGGCGTGGCGTGCAGGTGCGCGCCGTCTGCACTTTTGCACCGCACGCAATCCGCCATCCGCCGCAATCACCGGGCAAGCAACACCTGGACGGTTGATCACCACTAACGGAAGCGGAAGAGATCGAGAGTCGGCCACCTCAGCACCCTCTCGACTAGAGGTTACTATGGATAACAGGTAACCTTGGGGAACGGTCGGGCAAGGGTGCCCGGGTGGGATTAGACGAACGGATTACCTCAATGACGCGGCATGTCGACGTACTGATCATCGGCGCGGGCCTGTCCGGCATCGGGATGGCGTGCCATCTCACCCGCGAGCACACCGGACGCAGCTACACGATCCTGGAACGCCGTACCGCCATCGGCGGGACTTGGGATCTGTTCCGGTACCCGGGCATCCGTTCCGACTCCGACATGTTGACCTTCGGCTTCGGTTTCCGTCCGTGGATCGGCACCAAGGTGCTCGCCGACGGACCACACATTCGCCAATACATCGAGGACACCGCCGCGGAATACGGCGTCACCGAGCACATTCGGTTCGGGCGCAAGATGACCAGGGCGAGCTGGTCGAGCGAAACCGAAGTGTGGACCGTGGAGGCGTTCGACGAGCAGACCGGCGAGACCGAGATCTACACCAGCAACTTCCTCGTCGGCTGCACCGGCTACTACGACTACGACAACGGATACCGCCCGCAGTTTCCGGGCGAGGCCGACTTCCGCGGGCAGATCGTGCATCCACAGCACTGGCCCGAGGGACTGGATTACCGCGGCAAGCGGGTCGTGGTGATCGGCAGCGGCGCCACCGCGATTACCCTGATTCCGGCGATGGCCGACGACACCGCGCGCATCACCATGCTGCAGCGATCGCCCACTTACATCACCGCACTGCCCGCCGATGACCCGGTCGCGCTCGGCATGAAGTACGCACGTGTGCCGGAGAAGTTCGCCTACCGGGCGGGCCGGGCGCGCAATATCGCGTTGCAGCGGGCCAGCTTTCAGCTCTCGCGCACCAATCCCGAGTTGTCGAAGAAGCTGCTGCTCGCCGCCGTGCGGATGCAGCTCGGCAAGCACATAGATATGCGGCACTTCACGCCGTCGTACAACCCGTGGGACCAGCGGCTGTGCGTCGTCCCGAACGGCGACCTGTTCAAGGTGCTGCGCAGCGGTAAGGCATCGATCGTCACCGATCACATCGATACGTTCACCGAAACCGGCATTCGGCTAGCGTCCGGCGAGGAACTGCCCGCCGATATCGTCATCAGCGCAACCGGTCTCACCGTGCAGATCCTCGGCGGCGCGGCACTCGAGGTGGACGGCGAGCCGGTGTCGACCCGCGAGCACGTGGTCTACAAAGGCACCCTGCTCGACGGCATCCCCAACGCGATGCTCGTCCTCGGCTACACGAACGCCTCGTGGACGCTGAAGGCAGATCTGGCCGCCGAATACTTCTGCCGCATCCTCAACCACATGAAGGCCAACGGCTACACCAAGGTCGTCGCGATCGCCGAAGACGCCGACCGCTCCGATCAGTCACTGATGGGTGGCGCCCTGACCTCCGGCTACATCCAACGCGGCGACGGTGTCATGCCACGCCAGGGTGCCCGCGGGCCCTGGCAGGTCATCAACAACTACTTCCGCGACCGCGTACTCCTACGCAAGGCGCCCCTCGAGGACGGGGTACTCACCTTCGACGGTGCAGCAAGCGCCGCCCAACCCGGCCGCAAGTCGCGGGCCCAGGCACGCAAGCGAATCGCCTAGGGCGCGGTAGTAGGCGCGGCGGCGGCATCTACACGGCACCGGGATGGCCATGTAATCGAATTCGACTACGTGACCGTGATCCGCACCTCCACCGCCTCGACCGAGGCGATCCCGCGGAGGTTCGTAAGGCCAACAGCTCAACACGAACATCCGCTCGGCCTTCAGGGAGCGGCACACACGTCGGCGATCCACGGCGAACTCGACCCGCCAATGGCGACGTCGTGTTCGCCGTGGATCGCCGAGATTGCGTGCCTACTTCCGGTATTCGGCGAACGTGGCGCGCAAGTCGTCGACGATGAGGTCGGGTTCTTCCATCGCGGCGAAGTGGCCGCCGCGCTCGAATTCGGTCCAGCGCACGATGTTGTGGTTTCGCTCGGCGATGCGGCGGACCGGGATACCGAGATCGTGCGGCATCACCGCTACGGCGACCGGCACATCGGTCTCGGGTTCCGGCGCTCCCCAGGTGGCGGCGCCTTCGTAGTAGTAGCGCGCCGAGGAGCCCGCGGTGCCGTTGAGCCAGTAGATCATGACGTTGGTCAGCATTGCGTCACGATCGACGGCATCCTCGGGAGCATCGGTGGAGTCGGTCCAGTCCTTGAATCGTTCGACGATCCACGCCAATTGGCCCACCGGTGAGTCGGCGAGGGCGTAGGCCAGTGTTTGGGGGCGGCTTGCCTGCAGCATCGCGTACGCACCGAGTTCGTATTGGGCGCGGCGCGCCAGTTCGAGGGCACGCCGTTCGGCCGGGTTGTCGAGGTCGGCGGTCTCCGGGGTGACCGTGGCGGAGGCGATCATCGTCAGGTGTACGGCGACCAGGTGTTCGGCGTCGATGACCGCCAGCTGCCGCGAGATCGCGGCGCCGGTGTCTTCACCGTGCGCGGCGTAGCGGTTGTAGCCGAGTCGGCGCATCAATTCCGCCCAGGCCTGCGCGGCCCGCGCGGTCGACCAGCCGACCGCGGGTCCGGAGAATCCATAGCCGGGGATGGTCGGCACAACGACGTGGAAGGCGTCCTCTGCGTTGCCGCCGTGGGCCACCGGGTCCGTCAGCGGTCCGATCACGTCGAGGAACTGCACGATCGATCCCGGCCATCCGTGCGTAAGTACCAACGGCAACGCGTCGGGTTCGACTGAGCGGACGTGGATGAAATGCACGTCGTGGCCGTCGATTTCGGTGCGGAACTGTGGGAAGGAGTTGAGTCGGGCCTCCTGAGCGCGCCAGTCGTAGGTGTTGCGCCAGTAGTCGACCAGGTCCCTGGTGTAGTCGAGCGGGATGCCCTGTCGCCACCCCACACCCGGATCCGCGTCGGTCCAGCGGGTGGCGTCCAGTCGCCGGTGCAGGTCGTCGAGCTGCTCTTGGGGGACGTCGATCCGGAAGGGAGTGATCTCTGTGCTCATGTGAATCACTCTAGAAACCAGCTAGGACAAGTTCTGCCCTAGCTTCTGGTGTAGGTTGCGCAATGTGTTCGAGGCCTCAGCCCGACGGCTCGAGCTCTTGTAGCTCCTGCAGACCCCGGCAGTGGACCGGCGCCGAACTGGGTGCAGCCGGTTTCGGCAACAGTGCGCATGCTGGTGCCGCGTCCAGATAGCTTCTGAGACAACTGAGATCCGGTCGAGCGCAGTTATATGGTGGTGCTGCAGGGGCGTGTCGTGCCGCGTTTCGACTGCGCTCGTCGAGGAAGGCGGACCTGATAGCGCGGCAACCTAACTGGAATAGCCGGGTAAGTGGCGCTGGCATGGGTCGCGTTGATACGGGTGCGGATTCGGCCGACGGATCGAGGGCAAGCGTCACATCTGAGTCCGGGGTGAATCAAGTTGGGAACAAGAGTGTTTCGGCGACTGTCTGCATGTGGGACAGGTAAGTGGCCCGCGCACGTGGCGTGGCATCGGTGCGAGTGAGGGTGCCGCGGGTCAGGGCGTAGCCGATGGTTTCGGCGATGATTCGCGGCGGGACGGCGGGGGAGATGCGGCCCGCGGCGCGCAGGCGTTCGAGGTAGCGCGTGAAGCGACGGATGGGGCGTTCGGCGATTTCCTGGGCGAGCACGCCTACTCGGTCGTCGACGGCACCGCGTTCGTCGATGAGCCGCAGCATGGGTCCGGCATTACCGACTGCCGCGGCGAAGGCATCGATGGTGGCGGCGAGCATCATTCGGGGATCGTCGGTATCGATATCCGGTTCCTGGGCGGCGAGGAAGTCGTCGCGGACCTGGGCGGCGAGGGCCAGGAAGATTTCGTCTTTGGAGGCGAAGTAGACGTACATGGTCGCGCGGGAAACGCCTGCGGCGGCGGTGATATCGGCGACGGTCGTCTTGTCGTAGCCGCGCTCGGCGAAAACGCGGGCGGCGGCATCGAGCAACGCGCGATGCCGGTCGGTATGGGATCGTTCCCGCGCCGCACGCACCGACCAGCCTGCCTGGATCATGCATTCATGCTCGTTGACATTGACGTCAATGTCAAAGCAAACTGTCGGCATGCATGTGGTGGTGGCGAACAGAGGTGAGGTGGCGGTCCGGGTAATCCGGACGGCTCGCGAGCGGAATTACTCCACCCTCGCGCTGTATACCGGCGAAGAGGCGGCGACCCTGCCGGTGCGCTTGGCCGATGACGCGATCCAACTGCCGGGCATCGGTGCCGCCGCCTACCTCGACATCGCCGCCGTAGTCGCCGCGGCCAAGAGCGCCGGAGCCGATGCACTGGTGCATCCCGGTTATGGATTCCTCAGTGAGAGCGCCGATTTCGCGGCAGCATGCGCTGGGGCCGGTCTGGTATTCGTCGGGCCTTCGCCCGAGGTGCTGCGCACTTTCGGCAATAAACTGGCGGCGCGCGATGCCGCGCACCAGGCGGGAGTCCCGGTGCTGCCCGCAACGTCCGTCGGCGCGGACCTGGCGGAGATTTCGGCGTTCTTCGCCGACCACCCCACCGGTGTGATGCTCAAGGCGGCCGCCGGTGGCGGCGGACGAGGTATGCGTGCGGTCCACACAGCCGACGAACTCACCGATTCATTCGACCGCTGCCGAGCCGAAGCCCGCGCCGGTTTCGGCGATGACACCGTGTACGCCGAAGCGCTGGCCGCCGATGCACGTCATATCGAGGTCCAGGTGATCGCCGACGGTCGCCGAGCCATCACGCTCGGCGACCGCGACTGCAGCATCCAACGCCGTCACCAGAAACTCATCGAGATAGCCCCGGCCCCGAATCTCCCTGCCGCCCTTCGCGAACGCCTCCATCACGCTGCCATCCGCATAGCGGAATCGGTCTGCTGCCGCGGCGTCATCACCGTCGAATTCCTGGTCACCGGCACCGAGGCATGGTTCCTCGAGGTCAACCCGCGCCTTCAGGTCGAACACACCGTCACCGAAGCGGTGACCGGTGTGGACTTGGTGGCAGTCCAACTCGACCTCGCTCGCGGCGCTGCCCTCGACGAACTTGTGCCCGGTACGGCGAGTCGTGATGTGCGGGGGTTCGCGGTGCAAGCGCGGGTAAATGCCGAGATGGTCACGGTGGGCGGGGAGGTGTTGCCGAGTACCGGTGTGTTGACGGAATTCGCCGCACCGACCGGCGTGGGGGTTCGGGTGGATACCGCGGCGTTCACCGGCATGCGACAGGGCGCGCGGTTCGACTCGTTGCTCGCGAAGATTATTGCGCAAGCGCCGACGTATTCGGCTGCGATACGGCGGTGTTCGGATGCGTTGGCCGAAACCGTGATCGCTGGCGTCGATACCAACACCAGGCTGCTGCGCGCGGTGTTGGGTCAACTCTCCGATGGCGTTAGCGTGTCCACTGCGTGGTTCGAGCAGAGCATCGGCGAACTTCTCAGTCGGGCAGACGATTACGTGTCCCAACGCCCTGGAGATTCAGCGATCGGCGATCGCGCGCATGCGATCGCCGAGCATCGAATCCCGACGGCCACAGCCGATATCCAGGTAGGGCTCGAAGGCGATGAGCAGGGCATGCGGTCGCCGATGGGCGCGACCGTCGTGAGTCTGGCGGAGCTCGGCAGCATTGTCCCGGGCGGTGCTGAAGTCGTTGTGCTCGAGGCAATGAAAATGCAGCACCTGCTGCGGGCAGAACAGCCGCTGCGGATATCGCGCCATCTGGCCGCACCAGGTGCGACGGTGGATCCGCATGCGTTGCTGCTCACCTGGATTCCGGCCGACCACGACGGTCCGGCCGCCGATATCGAGGCGATCGATCTGGATGCGGTGCGTGCCGATCTCGCGGAGGTGCGGGAACGTCATCGGATCGGACTCGATGCGGGCCGCCCGGCGGCCGTCGGGAAAAGACATGAGATGGGCCGCCGCACAGCCCGAGAGAACATCGCCGACCTCGTCGACGAGGACAGCTTCCTCGAATACGGCGCTCTAGCCGTCGCCGCACAGCGACTCCGCCGCAGCCCCGAGGATCTGATAGCCAACACACCCGCGGACGGTCTGATCAGCGGTGTCGCGACCATCAACGCCGACCGGTTCGGCACGGAAGCCGCACGCGCACTGGTCATGTCCTACGACTACACCGTGCTGGCCGGCACCCAGGGCATGCGCAACCACGCCAAAACCGATCGCATGCTGGAACTCGCGCACGAACAGCGCCTACCCGTGGTGTTCTTCACCGAGGGCGGCGGGGGGCGACCGGGGGACACCGACTACTCGGGCATTTCCGGCCTCGATGTGACCACCTTTCGCGCGATGGGTGCGCTATCGGGTCGGGTTCCGTTGGTAGGCATCGCCTCCGGACGCTGCTTCGCGGGCAATGCCGCGCTGCTCGGCATGTGCGATGTGGTCATCGCGACGCCGGACGCCAATATCGGCATGGGCGGGCCGGCGATGATCGAGGGCGGCGGACTCGGCGTCTACGCACCCGAGGACATCGGCCCCATCGATGTCCAACGCCGCAACGGTGTCGTGCACATTGTCGCCGCCGACGACGCCGAGGCGGTCGCCGTGGCACGCCGCTATCTCTCGTATTTCCAAGGACCGTTGCAGGATTGGACAGCACCGGATCCGCGCCTCGCCCGCCACGTGGTGCCGGAGAATCGGCTGCGCGCCTTCGATATCCGCGAGGTCATCGCGGCAGTCGCCGACCTCGACTCGGTCCTGGAACTGCGCCGCGACTGGGGTGTCGGCGTGGTCACCGCGCTGATTCGCGTCGAAGGCCGACCCTTCGGCCTCATCGCCAACGACTGCCACCATCTCGGCGGTGCGATCGATGCCCCCGCCGCCGATAAGCTCAGCGCATTTCTGCACCTGTGCGATGCCCACGGTCTGCCGATCGTATCCCTATGTGACACACCGGGTTTCATGGTGGGACCCGAGGCGGAGAAGGAAGCGACCGTTACAAAATTCAGCAAGTTGTTCATCGACTCGGCCGCGCTCGCCGTTCCACTCGGCACGGTCATCATCCGCAAGGGTTATGGTCTCGGCGCACAGGCGATGGCCGCTGGGTCCTTCCGCGCCCCCCGTTTCGTCATCGCTTGGCCCACCGGCGAGATCGGCGGTATGGGTCTGGAGGGCGCGGTCCGTCTCGGCTTCGCCAAGGAACTCGCGGCCATCGCGGATCCGGATAAACGCCAGGAAGCCTTCGACAACCTCGTCCAGCTCGCCTACGCCAACGGCAAGGCCCTGACCGCCGCCACCGTCTTGGAACTCGATGACGTCATCGACCCGGCCGACACCCGCCGTTGGATCCGCAGCCTGCGCTGAACCGTCGAGTACCTAGGCGATGGCGCTGATCACCGCGTCGACGAGGTTGCGGGCACGTAGATCCGGCGCGCCTTCGATGATGTAGTTGGTGACGTAGGCGAAGGCGATGCCTGTGTCCGGATCAGCGAAGGCGAGCGAGCCGCCTCGGCCCGCATGGCCGAAGGCGTTGGGCCCGCTGAGCGGGAAACCCTCGGTGGGGAGCATGTACCCGGTGGCGTACCGGTTGGGCAGCATGATGACGCGGTCGATGCCCGCGGTTTGTTCGCGGGCCGCGGCGGCACGGGTTTCGGGGGTGAGCAGGCGGGCGCCGTCGACCTCACCGATGGTGGCCGCGTAGAGCCGGGCGAGGCCGCGCGCGGTGCCGAGGCCATTGCTCGACGGGATCTCGGCGGCATGCACCGCGGGATCGTTGAAATCGATATCGGCCGGATCCGTGACCTCGAATGCGCGGTTGACCAGCGCCTCCGGATCGCGCATCGCCACGACCATCGGCCGGAATTCCGCCGGGACGAACTCGTCCGGGACCGTCGCCAGATCGACCTTGGGTGCGAATACAAGTCGGCTGACGCGATGCTGTTCGGACTCGGGCAAACCGATGAAGAACTCGACTCCGAACGGTCCGGCGATATCCTCGGCCAGAATCCGCCCCACGGTGCGCCCCGTCGCCCGCCGGATCACCTCACCGACCAGCCAGGCGAACGTCCGCCCGTGGTATCCGTGCGCGGTGCCCGGCGGCCAGTTCGGCGTCTGCGCGGCGAGCGCCTCCACCATCGGCCCCCAGGCCAGCGCATCCGCCAGTGGTACCGGCTTATCCAGCGCCGCCAGTCCCGCCTGATGGGTCAGCAACCATCGCACCGGTATATCGCCTTTACCAGCGGCCGCGAATTCCGGCCAGTACCGCGCGACGGGCGCGTCCAAATCGAGTTCACCACGCTGGGCGAGCAGATGCGCGACCGTCGCGGTAACGCCCTTGGTCGCCGAATAGACCAGCTGCAGCGTGTCCTGCTCCCACGGCCGCTCAGTCTCCGGATCGGCCAGCCCACCCCACAAATCCACCACGGGCTGCCCATCTCGATACACCGCGACCGCCGCCCCGACATCCCCCTGCTCGCCGAAGTTCGCCGCGAACACCTCCCGCACCGCCTCGAACCCGGACGCGACAACTCCATCAATCACCATGCCTGCCAGCATGTCACGCGTTGTGCCGACGACGCAGCCCGCGGACGTACCCGGTGGCGGTTCGGTTGCCCAGCAGGGTCTGGCCAGCATCGGCCGCGCACAGCGTGTCCGCCAGCGCACCCGATGATTCGCGGGCACAGTTTGGCGCTGGGCACCCCGTCGATCGCCGTACTCGTGCGGGTGGCGTGCCGTCGCTGGACGGATTCAGCGTCCGATTGCTGCCTGCCACCGCTGCCGGATTTGCTGCGGTTGCCGTGCTGCGACCCAACTGCTGCGGTCGGAAGTTTTTTCGCCGGGCATGTCCGAGAATGGTCAGCGGCTGCGACGTATCTGACGAGTGGCGCCATCCGGGCGTCGCCGAAGCGGAGGAGTTGTCGTGAAATACATGATCCTGAGCTACGGCTCGCAGCAGGACTACGACGGCATGGTCGGCAAGGACACCGGAAAACCCGCATGGAGCGCCGCGGATTTCGCGGCGATGGCCGAGTTCATGGGCAACCTCAACAAAAAGCTGGAGCAATCCGGCGAACTCGTCGAAACGCGCGGTCTGGCCGAACCCGTGCACACCCGCCGCATCACCACCAAGAACGGTGCACCGTTCGTGACCGACGGTCCCTACGCCGAAACGCAGGAGGTACTCGCCGGATACTGGATCGTCGAATGCGAGAGCTTCGACCGCGCCACCGAAATCGCCGCCGAACTGAGCAAGTGCCCGGCCCCGCCGCATATCGCCGAGACGGCCTATGCCGATGTCCGGCCGATCACCGAGTCCGCACCCGAATTCGGCTGAGCCCCTTCCGATGTCGGACACCGAGGTCGAGGACCTGCTGCGCACCTGTGCGCCGCAGGTCCTCGCCGCGCTGGTACGGCGCTACGGCCATTTCGACACCGCCGAGGACGCGGTCCAGGACGCACTGCTCGCCGCCGCGACCCAGTGGCCCGAAGCCGGCACTCCGGACAACCCGCGCGCCTGGCTGATCACCGTCGCCTCCCGCCGCCTGACCGACCTGCTCCGCAACGAACAAGCCCGCCGCAGGCGCGAGGACACCGTGGCCCGCTGGGCGCTGCCCGAGGACTGGCTCACCCCGCCCGCCGACCGCGAGCCCACCGACGCCGACGACACCCTCGTCCTACTGTTCCTGTGCTGCCACCCGACGCTCACACCCGCCGCGCAGGTGGCGTTGACCTTGCGCGCGGTCGGCGGCTTGACCACCGCCGAAATCGCCCGCGCCTTCCTGGTATCCGAGGCGACCATGACCAAACGCATCGGCCGCGCCAAGAAGATGGTCAAGGACAGCGGTGTCGGTTTCGCCCCACCCACCGGCGCCCACCGCGACGCGCGCCTGTCCGCCGTCCTGCATGTGCTGTATCTGATATACACCGAGGGCTATGCCAGCACGTCGGGACCGAGCCTGCACCGCGTCGAACTCTGCGCCGAGGCCATCCGTCTGACCCGCCTGGTGCACCGTCTGCTGCCCGACGACGCCGAAGTCACCGGTCTGCTCGCACTGATGCTGCTCACCGATGCCCGCCGACCCGCCCGCACCGGACCCACCGGCGAACTCGTTCCGATGGAAGAGCAGAACCGCGCACTCTGGCACACCGACGCCATTAGCGAAGGCATCGCGCTGATCACCGCGGCGCTGCCCAGCGGAGTGCCCGGTCCTTATCAGCTGCAAGCGGCCATCGCGGCGCTGCACGATGAGGCGCCGACCTATCAGGCCACCGATTGGCCGCAGATCGTGCTGCTCTACGAACGGCTGCTCGCGCTGGGCGACAATCCGATCATCGAGCTCAACCATGCCGTGGCCATCGCCATGGCTCGCGGACCGATGGCTGGGTTGAGACTCGTCGACGCTCTGGCCGATGGCGGCAAGCTGGCGGGCGACCACCGCCTGGCCGCCGTCCGTGCCCATCTGTTGGAATCAATGGGGGACCGGACCGGCGCTCGCGAGGCATATCTGCTTGCCGCGCAACAGACAATGAGCATCCCACAACAGCGCTACCTGCACACCCGCGCCCGCCGCACCATCGATGAGTAGAAAGGTAGCGATGCTGATCGTCGTAGATGCCGCGAATGTCGTCGGCTCGCGCCCCGATGGGTGGTGGCGCGATCGCGCGGGCGCGGCCCGGCGATTGCTCATGCGGTTGAGCACACTGCACCACACACCACCCGCCGACGTGGTCGTCGTACTGGAGGGCGCTGCGAAGGCCGCGGCATCGGATGATTTCGACGGCGTGCGCGTGGTGCTGGCGGATGGTTCAGGAGACGACGCGATTGTCGCCGTCGTGGCCGCGGCCAGTGAGCAGGACGGGATCACCGTCGTAACGGCCGATCGCGGACTCCGCGAACGAGTCGAGGCCCTCGGCGCCGAATCGGTCGGCCCACGCTGGCTCCTGGACCGTATCGACCCCTGATCTGTCGGATCCGACTGGTAGACAAGGACAACCGTCGCCGAATCCGGAGGTCAATGTGCCCAACGAACTCGAGGATCTACCCTACGCGCGCTATCTCACGCCGCTGGAGAGCGATCTCGAACCCGAGGGCGACTACGACTGCGTGCACCTCACCGGTGCCGACATCGATGACATCGAGGCAAGCAACTCCCGTTTCTCCGAGACTGTCTTCACCTCGCTGGCGGTCAATCGCGGCAGCTTGCGCTTCTCCCGGTTCACCGATGTCTGGCAGCGCAATGTGCGCTGGGTCGGCACCGACCTGTCCGATACCTCCTGGCAGGACGTCGAATTGCGCGCCGGTGCGCTGTCCGGCGTCGATGCGGGCGGTGCCAACTTGCGTCGAGTGCGCTTCGAGGGCTGCAAATTCGACTCGGTGAACTTCCGCAAGGCCAAACTGCGTGAGGTGCAATTCGTCGATTGCGTGCTCCGCCACACCGATTTCGGTGATGCCGAGCTGACCAAGGTCACCTTCCCCGGCACCGCCGTGGAGGGGCTGCTGCTCAACCGCGCCCGACTGCAGCGGGTCGATCTTCGCGGCGCGGCGCACCTCGATATCGCCGAGGGCCTCGACGCCCTGCGCGGGACGACCATCACCCCGCTGCAACTGCTCGATCTGGCACCCGAATTCGCCAAGGCGATCGGCATTACCGTTCGCGACTAGTACTCCTTGCGATGCGGCACGAATTCCAAGGTGAGCAGTGCCGCGGCGGCCAACAGCACCTCGCGCCACCGGATCAGCACGAACCGCTGATCCGACATCGATTGGAACTTACGCAGGAAGCGGTACAGCGATTCCAGCCGGATCAGCGGATCCCCCAGGTGCGCGAGCACATAGATCAGCCTGCCGGTCCGTGAGCGCTCCTTCTCGGCGAACAGTTCCGGGAAGGGGGCGAATGCCAGGGCGATCCGTTCGATCCCCTGTGTACGGGCGTGGTCGACGAGATCGATGATCATCCGTTCGTCCAGTCCGTTCGGGGCATCCTTGCGCCGCCACGGCACATCCAGGCTGAGCTCGCGGCCGCGCCCGGAGACGCCGTAGCGCTGGAAACCCGCCACGCGGCCGTACTCATCGCGAGCCAGTACCAGCAGCATGCCGGGATTCCGGCCGTCCAACAGGTGGTCGAGGATCATCGAGAACCCGCGATTCTGCCGACCCGTACGCCACTCGTCGACGATATCCAGCAGTTCGGCCCGTAATGGTTCGGTCAGATCGGTCTCGCTGATGACCTCGGTGGTCACCCCGAAGTTCCGGGTGCGGCTCACGGCTTGGCGCAGATTGCGGAAGGAGCGCCCGACCATGGCGAAGGTCCCGACATTGATGACCACGTCGCGACCGACCGGAATGGCGCGCAGACCCTGATGTTCGATCGCCCGATGTCGCCACATCTCGGTCAGTTCCGGACTGGCGCCGAGCACCGCGACCCGCCAGCCGTGATTCGCCGCGAATTCGGAGAAGTCGGTGAGCAGCGCCGGGAACTCGGCGTGATCGCCGATCGGATCACCGGCGACCACCGCGATCCCGAAGCGGGCTCGATAGCCGATCGCCGCGGTGGAGTTCACATTGAAGTAGTAGGACTTCGAGGAGTGCATGGCGAATGCGGCGAGGGGATCGCGTTGGGTTCGGCCGACGAGTTCGGCGATGCGATACAAATGCTCGGGCTGGGGCCGACTCGCCTGCGGAAGCATCAGGATGAATCCGGTCGCGGCCAGGAAGACGAAGCCGAAGCCCGGATGCGAGGCGCGATAGGCGGTATTGGCCGCCGCCAGCACGAAGACCGCCACGGTGAAGTGCGGCAGCGTTATCGGCCGACGCAGATGCAGTCCGCGCACCACGAAGAGTCCGGCGATCGACACGGCGACGAACCAGCCGTGATCCTGTCCGGGGGCGGCGCGACCGGCCTCGTAGACCAGCACGACACTCATCAGCAGCAGGGCGATCGAGATCACCGGGCGGACGGCCGGTGTGGTGGTGATCGAGGCATCGCGGTACACCGCGAGTGTGGAATTCCGTGCCGCCG
This sequence comes from Nocardia sp. CA-084685, assembly GCF_050955785.1. Lineage (NCBI taxonomy): Bacteria > Bacillati > Actinomycetota > Actinomycetes > Mycobacteriales > Nocardiaceae > Nocardia > Nocardia sp. CA-084685. The sequence goes on along the minus strand of NZ_CP192094.1, from coordinate 4,549,455 downwards.
TTTCCCGTCCCTCAGCCACGTCTGCACCCCGTTAGGCCGGCGGGTCCGAACAGGTTTCCCATGTGGTCCTCCCGATAATCCTGTACACGCAACAATATTCGAAACATGGGATGAGTGCTCGAACATTCCTGGGGTACCAAGATCATTGGAGTCCGCGAGTGTTCGCCCGGCAACCGCGCCATGCTGAAGCTGGTGTGTCGACCTCGATCGGACCGGGGGCGAGCGAGCCGTTGGCCGCTCCAATCGAGTATGCCACCACAGCGCCAACGGACAAGGGCCTTTCCGTGGCCATACTCCTGACCATCGGCCCTGGTACCCATCGGCCTCATCGCTTGTATATCGCCGCGGTGCCGGTCGATGTGAACGGCAGCGACGTTCCGGCCGGTCGACATGAGCGCGATTCATGGTCGCCAGCTATCGTTCAGCGAGCCGTGCATGAATCGCATCTCGGTCCTTGTGGATGGGCCGCCGAATATTGCGTCCGAGACGGTATCGGTTCTATAGACAACAGTGTTCGTAATTGCCTATCGTTGGGGTCATGACGAAGTTCCACGGCAAGAGCTGCTTGATCACCGGAGCGGCCAGTGGATTGGGGCGCAGTACGGCGCTAGCGGTTGTCGCCAAGGGCGCATCGGTCATCCTGACCGATATCGATGATGTCGGACTGCAGCGCACCGCCGATGAGGTGCGTGCACAGGGCGGTGCGGTGCACCTGGCCGCGCCCGCCGATGTCAGCGATTACGACGCCGTAGTGGCCTTGGCCGCGAAGGTGCACGCCGAGGTGAACAGCGTCGATATCGTGATGAACGTGGCGGGCATCGCCACCTGGGGGACCGTCGATCGGCTCACGCACAAGCAGTGGCGACGCACCATCGACATTGACCTGATGGGGCCGATCCATGTGATCGAGGAGTTCGTGCCGCGAATGATCGAGGCCGGGCGCGGCGGACATCTGGTGAATGTCGCCTCGGCCGCGGGCCTGTTCGGGCTGCCCTGGCATGCGCCATACAGCGCGGGCAAGTTCGGCTTGCGTGGCGTATCGGAGGTGCTGCGCTTCGATCTGCGGCAGCACCGGATCGGTGTCAGCCTGGTCTGCCCCGGCGCGATGGCGACGCCGATGGTGGACAGCGTCGATATCGCGGGCGTCGATCGGCAGGGCGCGGCGGTGCAGCAGGCGGTTTCGGTGTTCATGCGGCATGCGGTCACGCCGGAGCAGGCTGCCCGATCGATCGTGCGCGGGGTCGAGCGCAACAAGTACATGGTCTTCACCTCACCCGATATCCGGGTCGGCTATCTGGCACAGCGCTACTTTCCGCCGTCCTACAACCTCGCGATGCGCGGGCTGAATTGGGCGATGAGCCGCTACATCGACAAGTCGCCCGTGCCGACGAAGGTGTAACCGAACAAGACTTGGCCGCTGCCGGTTACCAGCGACCCTCGAGCGAGTCTGGTCGACGATGCCTTACACCCGACGAAGGCTCCATGCATAGCGGAATCAGCGGAACAGCAGCCCATTTCGCGGTGATTTCGCTGCCACCGGTGCGATGGGCAGCAAACCCGAATTCCCTCCCGTACTATCGCGATCGGGAACACCGGCGGGGTAGATGAAGGGGGACGGTGTTGGAGATTCGCCTACCGGCGACCATGCGCAACGGGGGTGCGTGGTTACGGCGCTTCGTCGGGACGACTCCGGGCGCCATCGGCGCGGTCGCCGTCGTCACCGTGGTGGTGTGTCTGCTCGCCGGGGCGACCTCGGCCGATCAATTGAGCGGCAAACTCGCTCGGCGCGATGCCGTGCTGGCACACACCGAACCGCTGGCCTACGCCGCGCAGACTCTGTATGTCGCGCTGTCGGCCGCTGACGCGTCCGCAGCCACGGCCTTCCTGTCCGGCGGCATCGAATCGCCGCAAGTGCGTGGGCAATACCAACAGGCACTCGCCGAAGCCGCGGCCGCACTCGCGGAGGCGACCGCCGGGGCCGCCGATCAGCAGACCAGGAATATCGTCGCCAAGATCGCCGCCGACCTGCCCGCCTATACCGGCCTGGTCGAAACGGCACGGGCGAACAACCGGCAGGGCTTCCCGGTCGGTTCGTCCTATCTGCGCGAGGCCTCACTGCTGATGCAGAATTCCTTGCTGCCCAACGCCGAAACGCTCAGCAAGGACCGCATGGCCGCGTTGCGTCAGCATCAGCACGATATCGGCGCGCTGCCGTGGACGACCATCGTGTTGCTGATGCTGGTGCTCATCAGTTGTGGCAGTGGCACTTTGGTCCTGCTGCGCCGCACCAATCGCCGAATGAACCTCGGTCTGGCGGTCGCCGCGGGCGCGACGGCACTCGCGCTGTTCTGGGTGGTCGCCGCGACAATCATCGCCACGGCCGCGCTCGATACCGGCAAATCCGGGGCGACCAGTCGCTTCGAAACCCTGACCCGGGCCCGGATCCTGGCCCAGCAAGCGCGCACAGACGAAACCCTGGAGTTGATCACTCGCGGCGATATCACTACCAGCGAAACCGATTACCGCAAGCACACCACCGAACTGGCGGATCGGTTGACGACGGTAACCGGAGCGGACTCGGCTGCCTCGCGCAGCGTGCTCGGCTGGACCGCCGGACATGCCGAACAGCGCGAGGCCTACGAGGCGGCGAACTATCCCGCGGCCGTGGCGCAGGCCATCGGCACCGGTCCGGAGACCTCGGCCACATTATTTGCCCATCTCGATCAACTGTTGCGCGACAACCTCATCCAGGAACGCGGCGAGTTGCGCGACGGAGTCGACTCGGCGGGTGCGACATTGACACTCAGCCCCGCGGGAACGCTGGTGCTCCTGTTCGGCGCCGCGGCATCGACCGTCACCGGCCTGTGGCCACGGCTGAAGGAGTTTCTGTGAGACGGCGAATCTTGCTGCGGCGGTGCGGCTTCGAATGGCTGACACTGGTCGCGGCGAGCGCGCTGGTGACCGCATGCGGCTCCGGCATCCAAGCTCCGGCATCCACGAATGTGGCCGCGGTCAACCCAAAGCCCGATCTCGTCGAGATCAGCACGCCACCGCAGTCCGAATCCGGCGGCAATTGCGATCCGGAGGCCACCCTGCGTCCAGGTCCGTTGCCGAGTCCCGGTGCGATGCTGTCCGGTTCGGCCATGGCGGCCATCGTCGCCAATGGCAAACTGCGGGTCGGGGTGGATCAGAATACCTACCTGTTCGGCTTCCGCAATCCCGGCACCGGACAGCTCGAGGGTTTCGATATCGATATCGCGCGCGAGATCGCCCGATCACTTTTCGGTGATCCGGACCGGATCGAATTGCGCTCGGTCACCGCGGCCGAGCGGATACCGGCCCTGCAGAACAAGCAGGTCGACCTCATCGTGCGCACCTTTTCGGCGACCTGTGAGCGGCGTCGCGATGTCGACTTCTCGGGCGTCTATTACCGTGCGACGCAACGTCTTCTGGCCACCCGTCATTCCGGCATTCGGACCAGCGCGGATCTGGGCGGTAAGCGGGTGTGCGTCACCCGGGGCACCACCTCACCCGGACCACTGTTCAGCCTGTCCAAGCGACCCGTCGTCCTTGGCGTGTCCAACTGGACCGACTGTCTGGCCGCGCTGCAACAGGGCCATGTGGACGCGATCAGCGGCGACGATCCGATCCTGGTCGGTTTGGTTGCCCAGGACCGCAATCTGGAGATCGTCGGCGAGGTGATCGGCACCGGCGCGTACGCGGTCGGCATCGCGCAGGGACATCCGGATCTGGTTCGTTTCGTCAACGGTGTGCTGGAACGCATCCGCAGCGATGGCACCTGGCAGCAGCTCTATAACGCCAGACTCAGCGCCCTCGGCCCGTCACCCGGTCCACCGGACCTGCGCTACAAAGAGTGAGACCATGCAGCTACTCACTCTTACCGAAATCGATGCCGAATTGGCGACCCGCACAATCGAATTCGATGCAATCACGGCAACTCTGCTGGAATTGGACAAACATCCGGGCCACACACTTGTGCAGCGCTATCCGCCGACCGGGGTGACCGAACAGCGCTGGCTGCCGGTTCGTGCCGCGCTGGCACTGATGTGGGAGGATTACGGCCGCTTGCGGATCATCCTGGATTCGGCGCGCAAGGTGCGCGGCACTCGGGGCCGCCTCGACGACCGTGAGCGCGGCGAACTCACCCGGCTGCTGCGCGGACGTCCCTATGAGGCCGCGCGCACGCCGATACCGATGGCGCAACGTTCGCTCACTGGACCCGCCGAAGAGGTTCTGTTCGTTGGACTCGCCGATACCGTTGATCGCATGCGGGCTACCTTCCCGGAAATCGCCGAATTCTTCGACGCGGTCGATGCGGTGAACAGTCGGGTGATGGCGGGCCTCGCGCCGCTGCAGAACAGCCTGGACAAGGCGGGTGCGGCCGTCGGCGAGACCGCGCAGCTGCGGGCGATCGGTGACGGTGTCGCCGATTTGCTGAGCCGTTCGGCGACCGATCCGCTCGCATTGACAGTGCCGGAGATCGACGCGCGCATCGCGGAGCTGTCGGGAGAGTTACGGCAGATGGCCACCATCCTCGCCGAACTCGATGCGGTGGCGGCGGATTGGGCCGCGGCGGTCGCCGAGACGCGGCGGCGCTTGGCCGTGTTGCGGGCGACCCGCACCCGGGCGGCGGAGGCGAGGGCGCAAGTCGAGGCCAAGATTCTGGCGGGCCCGCTGCCGGTATACGAGGACGACATAGCCGCACTCGAAGCGGAAGTCGATGCGTTTTCGGCGAAAACGGCGGCGGCAGCGGATTTGGTGCGGTTGCGGATGCGAGTCGCCGACGCGATCGCTGGTGCGGCCACCGTCGAGGAGTTGGCTCAGGGCCTGCTCGATCGGCGTAGCGAGCTGCGTGGGCGGCTGGCCGCCTATCAGGCGAAGGCGGCTCGACTCGGCGTCAGCGAGGACCGAGATATCCTGGCCGCCAATCAGATCGCGGCGGGTCTGCTCGCGCGGCGACCGTGCGATCTGGCGGCCGTCACCCGGGCGGTCGCCGACTTCCAGCAGATCATCGGGGAGAAATCGGGGCGGGGCAGATGACCTGTAATGAGCCGGGCTGCGGCGGCACCATCGAAGACGGATATTGCGTGGTATGCGGCACCGCACCCGCCGAGGCGATCACAGTTTCGGCGGAAACACCCATCGCGCAGGGGGTTTCGAGCGATGGGCGTACCTGCGCCGAACCGGGTTGCACTGGAACGATTGTCGGCGGGTATTGCGACGCCTGCGGTACGGCTCCGGCTGAATCACAGCAGGCTGCCTGCGCCGAAGCGAGCTGTCGCGGAACCATTGTCGACGGCTACTGCGATGCCTGCGGCACCGCTCCGGCCAGGACTTCCGCACTATCGGTGCGCTCCGGAAGCACCCGAGCCTCCGGGCGCTCGGTGCGCACCGGCCGGACCTCCTCGAAATCCAGCGCTCGCGGTCACCTCGGCGCGGGCATGGTGCAGGTGCCGCGGATGCCACGCATCGACCCGGCCACCGCGGTCCTGGCCGATCCGCAAGTTGCCGAGGGAAAGCGGTTCTGCGGCAAATGCGAGCGGCCGGTCGGTCGCGGCCACGACGGTACGCCCGGCCGGACCGAGGGCTTCTGTCCCAACTGCGGCACCCGGTTCTCCTTTACGCCGAAGCTGGGCAAGGGCGATCTGGTCGGCGGACAGTACGACGTAGTCGGTTGTCTGGCGCACGGGGGGCTCGGCTGGATCTATCTGGCCACCGACCGCAATGTCGCCAACCGCTGGGTGGTGCTGAAAGGTTTACTCAATTCGGGGGACCTGGACGCGATGGCGGCCGCGGTCGCCGAGAAGCGGTTCCTGGCCGAGGTCGAGCATCCGAGCATCGTCAAGATCTACAACTTCCTCGAGCACCGCGGTGCCGACGGTGTGGCGGTCGGCTACATCGTCATGGAGTACGTCGGGGGCACTTCGCTCAAACAGATACTGCGCGCCCACCGCGGCGCCGACGGAAGCTACCTGCCACCGCCGCAGGCGATCGCCTACATTCTGGAGATGTTGCCCGCGCTCGGCTATCTGCATTCGCTCGGCCTGGCCTACTGCGATTTCAAGCCGGACAATGTTATGCAGACCGATGAGCAGCTCAAACTCATCGATATGGGCGCGGTGATCGCCATGGACGATCAGGACAGCCCCATCTACGGCACCATCGGCTATCAGGCGCCGGAGATCTCCGAAACCGGGCCGACCGTCGCCACCGAGGTCTACACCGTCGGGCGCACTCTCGCGGTCTTGCTGATGAATGTGGCGCAGGACGGCGGACATTTCGGCGCACTGCCCGGACCGGAGACCGAACCGCTACTGGTGAAATACGATTCGCTGCACCGATTCATCCTGCGCGCCACCGACGCCGATCCGGAGGCGCGCTTCTCGTCGATGGAGGAGATGGCCGATCAGCTGACCGGCGTGCTGCGTGAGGTGCTGAGCATCGATGACGGTGTGCCGCGTCCCGGTATGTCGGCCTATTTCGGTCCGCCACGCGGCGTCTTCGGCATTCAGGAAGCGCCGACGCCGTCCAGTATCGTCGCGGTGCTGCCGGTTCCGCTGGTCGATCCCAACGACAGCGGTGCCGCGCTGCTGGCCACCACCGGCGGGACCGCACCTGCCGAACTGGAACCGGCGTTCGAGGCGGGATTGCGCTCGGTGCTCACGACCCGCGGTGCGTCCGTGGAGATTCCGCTGCGACTGGTGCGGGCCGCGCTGGAGGTCGGCGACCCGACCGACGCACTGCGCCGACTCGACGAACTTGCAGACACCCTGCCCGGTGATTGGCGATTGGCCTGGTATCGCGGCCAAGCCGAACTACTCGCGAGCAATATCGATGCGGCCCATGCCGAATTCGACGCCGTGTACGCCGCATTGCCCGGCGAGGCCGCACCGAAGATGGCCCAGGCGGCCGTCGCCGAACTCGCGGGCGCACAGCCGGATCGGCAACAGGCCGCGCGCTACTACGACACGGTCTGGCGCACCGACCACGGCTTCGTCAGCGCCGCTTTCGGACTGGCCCGGCTGCGCAATGCGGATGGCGATCGCGACGGCGCGGTCGCTGTCCTCGATCAGGTGGACTCGGCCTCGGCGCTCTACACCGAGGCACGGCTGACCGCCGTGGAAACCATGCTGGCCGAGCGTACTCCCGACGAGTTGTCCGAACCGTTGCTGCGCGATGCGGGCGGACGGGTCGAAGCATTGCGGATCGAATCGAAAAGCCGTGGCGCACAGGTACGGATGCGCGTGCTGGATGCCGCATTGCGTTGGCTGCGCGCGGGTAAAGCACCGACAACACATGGGGCGCTGCTCGGCGCCAACCTCGATCAGGACGGAGTACGAACCGGTTTGGAACGCTGCTATCGCGACCTCGCCCGCGAAACCGAAGATATGTGGGCCCGATTCGAGCTGGTGGATCGTGCCAACTCTATCCGGCCGAGGACGACCCTATGACCGCGCCCGAGACCGACGTGCAGCGCCGGTGCCCGGAATGCGCTGCCAATGTCGGGGTGGCCGACCGGTTCTGCGAGGCATGCGGCCGTGAACTCGGCGCGCGGCGAATCGCGCTGCCGCGGTCGGATCCGGATGCCGCACCGACGTGTGAGGGCTGCGGCGGCACCCGCTACGACGCCGAGGGTTACTGCGGCGGCTGCGGTCAGTTGCGTCCGCAACCGGATCGGTTCGAGACCGATCTCGGCACGGTGTATGTGATGACCGATCGCGGTATCGCGCACGCGCGCAATGAGGATGCGGTCGCGGCCGCGGTATTGGAAGACGGGGCCAAGCGCCCCGTCGTCACGGTGATCGCGGTCAGCGACGGCGTCTCCACCTCCGACAATCCGCAGGCGGCCTCGGGCGCGGCGGTGCGTGCGGGCGTCGATGCCTGCCTGACCGCACTGGCCGAAGCACGCTCCGGCACGGCCGTGGTCATGGCCGGGCTCACGGCCGCGTCGCAGGCCGTGCGCGATATCGCGACACACGAGGGCCACGCTCCCTCGTGCACCTACGTTTCGGCCATCGTGCGCGGATACGGCGGCGACGGCGTGGAGATCACCGTCGCGAATGTCGGTGACAGCCGGGCATATTGGCTTCAGGGCAACGGCGTCGAGCCGATCACGGGCGGAAATCTGCCGTCGACGCGGCTGACTGTCGACGACTCGTGGGCCCAGGCACTCGTCGATGCCGGTGCCATGGACGAGCAGTCCGCGATGCGGGATCCGCGGGCACACACCCTGCTGCGCTGGCTCGGCGCCGACAGCGAGGACAAGCCGTGGTCGGACCGATGTGTGAAGACCTTTCACACCACGGGTCCCGGGGTGCTGTTGCTGTGCAGTGACGGACTCTGGAACTACGTATCCGATCCGGCGGCGCTCGCGCGAATGGTCAGCGGATTGCCGCGCGAGCAGGCCGCGCGGGCGCTTGTCGAATTCGCACTACGGTCCGGGGGTAGCGACAACATCACCGTCGCGCTGGTGCCGATCGGGCCATCGGTCGGTCCAGGAGTAGCACAGTGAGTTCTATTGTGAATAAGGGTATTTCGGTAGCGATAGACCAGAACGAATATCTGGCCGAGGGCGCGGGCACGGTCGACGCGGTGGTAACGGTGGAGACCGGGGCGGATTTCGTCGCGGCCGGACCGGAGCCGCAGCGGCTCGAGGTGCTGATCATCGACTGCTCCGGATCGATGGCGACCGGTAAGAAGTTCGAGGGTGCGCGTCGAGCCACGCTGGCCGCACTCGATGTGCTGAAGGACGGCACCCGGTTCGCGATCATCGAGGGCACATCGATGGCGCGGCTGACCTATCCGAGTGATAAACCATCGGTGCCTGTCAACCGTGACACCAGGGCAGCGGCCCGCCGCGCACTCGATAAGTTGCGCCCCAACGGCGGTACGGCCATGGGCACCTGGCTCGGACTCACCCGGCAGTTGGCAAAGAAACATCCGGATGCGATGGTGCACGCCATTCTGCTCACCGACGGCAAGAACGAACACGAGGAGCCCGCGGCGCTGGCCGCGGAAATAAAGCAGTCCGAGGGGATTTTCACCTGTGACTGCCGCGGCGTTGGAACCGACTGGCAGGTCGACGAATTGCGCACCATCGCCTCGGCTCTGCACGGCACGGTCGATATCGTCGCGGATCCGTCGAATCTGGCCGCGGACTTCGCCGCCATGACGCAGACGTCGATGGCCAAGGCGATTCCGGAGCTCACCCTGCGGGTGTGGACACCGGCAGGAGCCACCGTCGAATTCGTCAAGCAGGTCGCACCGACCATCGAGGATCTGACTGCGCGCCGCACCGATGCCGGACCGCAGTTGGGGGAGTACCCCCTCGGAGCATGGGGTGCGGAGGATCGCGACTACCACGTGCAGGTGCGGGTCGAGCCCGCCGCGCCGGGACGGGAAAAGCTCGCGGCCCGCATCAGTGTGGTCGCCGGCGACGAGGTGGTCGGACAGGGTTTGGTGCGTGCGGTGTGGACCACCGAAACCGAACTGTCGGCCCGCATCAGCAGGCGCGTCGCGCATTACACCGGACAGGCCGAACTCGCCCAGGTCGTGCAGGAGGGGTTGAGCGCGCGTAAGAACGGTGATGTGGAGACGGCGACGGCGAAGCTGCGGCGCGCGGTCGAACTCGCCGCCGAATCCGGCAATGAGGGCACCGCGAAGCTGTTGCGCGGTGTGGTCGAGGTCGATGAGCGCAATGGCACCGTGCGATTGCGTGCCAGGGTCGAGGCCGCGGACGAAATGGCCCTGGACGCACGCTCGACCAAGACGGCGCGGGTACGTAAGGAGGGGTAATGGCGATTGCCACCTGTCCGGACGGACATCCGTCCGTCGCGACAGATTACTGCGATGTCTGCGGTTCGCCGATCGGTGCGCCCGCGCCGTCGACCGCGGCCGTGCTGTGCCCGTCGTGTGGATCGCCGAGCGCCGGCCGCTTCTGTGAAGTCTGCGGCGCTGATTCGGCGCTGCCCACGCCGGTGCCGCGTGTGTCCGCGCCCACCGAAATCGCCACCGCGGTTTCCGCCGCCGGTGTGCTGACGTGGGTCGCCACGATCACCGCTGATCGCGAGTTCTACGACCGCGTGCAAGCCCGCAAGGGCCCCGACGCCGATCAGGTCGAGTTCCCGGCATTCTATCCCGAACGCCGAATCACCTTGCGCGGCACCGATATCCTGATCGGCAAACACAGCGTCTCACAGGGGCTGCAACCCGCGATCGATCTGGGCATCGCCCCCATCGATGCCGGCGTCTCCCGCACCCACGCAATTCTGCGCATCGCCGAAAGCGGCATAACCATCACCGATCTCGGCTCGACCAACGGCACCAGCCTCAATGGCAGCGAAGACCTGATCCCCGCCGAGGTGCCGGTCCCACTCCGAAGCGGTGACCGCATCCACCTCGGCGGCTGGACCACAATCATCGTGACCGCCGAAAGCCCCTGAGCGAATACGGCGCGTCCCCATCGGTACACCCGTAATCACCAGCTCACGCCCGGCACAGGGGCTGTTGCCGATCAGGCTCGACAGGCGTCCAGCAGACGATGGTGCTGTCACAGCGGGGGGACCAAAGCGAGCATGATTGCGCGGCATCAGTCGATCCAGATAGGTGAGCGTGTCACGGCCGAAATCCGCGCTGATTCGGCTGCGGGCTCTATACAACGTTGTGGTTGCACCGGCAGCGAAACGCGGCGCGACTCAGCGCCCGAGGTTCGATTCCAGCTCCTGCAATACCTCATCAATGCGCCGCATGACATGGGAGCGCCAACCGGCGTCCATGATCATGCGGGCCTTCTGCTGGAGCGGGTGGTCCGGATCGAATCCGGCGTGTGCCAAGAACAGTCGGGTGCCCTTGCCCTCGGGCTCCAGCGTCCAGGTGATCGTCCAATCTGCGCCGTGCTGGGCATCGGGGTCGGCATCGCGCCAGCCGACGCGCAGCATTCGCTCCGGTTCGTAGGCCAGCACCTCTGCCGCGATCGCCCCGGAAAAGCCCGTGGCCGGAACGGCTTTCGCATCGATGGTGTAGCGGTGCCCGACCTCGAGCCGGAAGTCGGACGGCATGAACCAACGTGCGAGCAACTCCGGTTCGGTCAGCGCGCGCCACACCTTCGCCGGTGGGTGCGCGAGGAATTCGTCCACGTGAATGGTGGTCGGATCGTCGGTCATTCTGTCTCCTGTTCCATGGTGTCCAGCAGTTCACGCAGGCCGGTCAACTTCTCGCGCCAGAACCGCTCGAACGGGTGCAACCACTCTTGGATCTCGTACAGCGGGGCCGCCTCGAGCCGGTACAGCCGTTGCCGCCCGACCTTCTTCTCGCTGACCAATTCGGCCTCCCGCAGCACCCGCAGATGTTCGGAGAAGCTCGGCCGCGCCATGTCGAAATGCGCGGCCAGATCGGTCACCGGTTGCGGTCCGCCCTCGCGTAGCAGCCGCAGCACCTCGCGTCGAACCGGACTGGCCAACGCCGCGAAGACCCGGCCCGCGGGCGCCTCGACGGTCACCGGCCCGCGGCGGCCAGAACGAAGCGGTTGCCATCGGGGTCGGTCAGGGTGGCCTGACGTCCCCAGGGCAGGTCGGTCGGTCCCTCGACCGCCGCACCCGCCTCGGTCAGCACCGCACAGTCCGCATCGAGGTCGGCGGTTTCGAGGATGACGCCGGTCGAAGTGCCGGGCGTGAATCCCTGCTCCGTACTGGCCAGCGTGAACGCGGTCTGGGCGCCCTTTGGTGCGACCTGCAGCCAGCGCACCGGCCCCATCTGCTGATCCATCAGCACCTCGAATCCGAGGGTGTCGACATAGAAGGCCTTGGCCCGTTCCTGATCGGCGACGGGCACGGTAACGACCTTGGCATGGGTGATGTTCATGATCCCGACTATAGGTAGGAAAAATCCTACATGTCAAGCAGTGGCGACTAGGACCGATCGGTCGGTTACTATGCGCGTAGTATGTGGTCATGGGGTTCGAGTGGCCGGACTGGGCGTTCGCGCATTTGATCGGCATCGGACCCCGGGAGGTACGCCAAGTCCTCGAAAGCGCACGGCGCTGGCCGCGCATCGCCGATGACGGGCGCGTGACGGTGTTGTCGGTCTGGGGCCGCACGGGCACCGGACGGCCGCTGATCGTGGCGACGCGCCAACAGGACCAGTGGACCTGGCTGATCATCGGCGCCCGCGAAATGCGCGCCGACGAACTGAAAATGTTCGAGGAGTGGGAACAGGAGAACCGGTGATGAACGAGAAAGATTTCCCGTCCACCCCGGACGAAGTGGCGGCGTTCATGGATCGGCTGACCTTCAGTGACGAACCGGTCCCGCCGGAAAAAGCACCGCCGCCACTGCCCCCCGGGGACGACATCGTCGTGACCAGCTCCATTCGCATGCCGCTGGAGTTGCACACCCGAGTCAAGCAACTCGCCGACAGCCGCGGGATCGGCATGTCGACGCTGATCCGGGAATGGATGGAGGCGGCCATCGCCGAACTCGATGGCGACCAGCTCATCTCGCGCGCCGACGCGGTGCGTGCACTATCGCGACTGCACCCGATCCACCGCGCGAGCTAACTCGGGTCAGTGAGCGGAACCGGCTGAGAGGTTGCAGATCAGTGACGCTCGGGTGCGATTATGGCCGGTATGGGATCCGCCGTCTATCTGATCACCGGCATCCAGGCCGCTGGGAAGTCCACGGTCGCGCAGGCGTTGGCGGAGCGGTTGCCGCGTTCGGCGCATGTGCGCGGGGATGCGTTCCGGCGCTTCATTGTCGGTGGCCGGGCAGACATGAGTCCGGAACCGTCGACGGAAGCACTGGACCAGCTGCGGCTACGGCATACGCTGGCTGCGCATACGGCTGATGCTTATGCGGCAGCGGGATTTACCGCGATCATCCAGGATGTCGTGCTCGGGGAGTTCCTGCCCTACACGATCGAGTGCCTCCGCACCCGGCCGCGGTATGTGGTGGTGCTCGCGCCGAAACCGGCTGCGGTCGCCGCGCGCGAGGCGGGCAGGGACAAGCTCGCCTACGACGGGTTCACCGTCGACAGCCTCGACGAGGTCCTGCGCGCACAGACTCCGCACATCGGATTGTGGTTGGACACATCTGATCTCACCGTGCAGCAAACCGTCGACGAGATTCTCGAGCGGGCCCAGCCATTGGACGGCGAACCTGCGGCCGCGCCCGGCCAGGATGCCGCCGGACGCATGACCCCGCTCTACTGCACCAACGAGCAACCGTCTGATTGGGCATCCTCAACTGGCGATAGTTGATTCAGGCGAGCGACCAGTAAAGTACGAAACTTTGCGGTGTCGTAGATGCTGATCGCTCCGGTCGCTGGACTGACAAACCCAGCGTGAGCAAGCCGAGCCCGGATGGGCAACACGCTGGTGCGTTTGTGGTCTGGTGAGCTTGTGGCCCGAGTGGACTGCTATGCGTGGTCTCGAATGTGAGGGGCCGGCCGAATGGCAGGGCGGACACAAAGTGTCAGGAGCGGGAATTGCCTACTGTGGAAGCGAGATTGGCCGATCTGCGGTGACCGGTCGGCTCGGGCTGGGCTATCCGGGATTCCGCGGTTGAGAGGAACGGGACTGGTGCGATGGGGTTCTACGACTGCAGTTGCATGATCACCGGTGTCAGTCTGCACGATGACGCCACCTTGGTCGTGTTACGACGCATCGGCCAGAACTACCTGCCGATCGCACTGGGCATCGCAGGCACCTACGACCGGCTCGGCGGCATCGACGGTGTCGACGAGGACCTCAACACCGAGCTCGTTCTGCGCTACTTCTTCGACCGGTACCGCGACGGCAGGTTCTTCGCAAAAGACCAGACCAGCACATTCGACGGCGACGCACTCACCTCCGACAGCCACATCGAGGAGTTGCTGCAGCTCATAGAGCGCACGCACGTCGCGATCGACGACGAGATCCATGACGACGCCATCTATTCCGCATCGACCGTCCTGGACGGCGACATGGTCGTCTTCGCGTTGATCGCGCAGCCTGTCTGGGATGCCATAGTCGATGCGGCCGCTGAGTCGGATCGGCCATTGGATCGCCAGTTCGAGCGGTTGTTCGGCCCGGCATCGACAGCCGCGGAAATCTATGAAGGTCGGCTGTCAGAACTGGCCACCGCTCTCAACCAGCTGGCCGCGGTCAACGACTTCGTCGAAGCTCACGGGCTGCGCTGGGCCCCCGCACCTGATCCGTCACAGCGGTACCCGACCGATTACGGCTGCCAACACGGCAAGGAGATCAAGGAATTCCTCGACCGAGCAAAACACGACTACCAGGATGAGCCGGTTATCTTGACCGGCTTGTCCCGTTACGAACAGCACGTGGACTGGGAGCTACTCGATTGATGCGACTCCGCCGCCGACACCGAGTCTCGCTCAACATCTATCGTGACGAGCCTCCGGCCGCGGCTCAGGAGTTGGATGAGGACGAGCTGATCGACCGTTGGACGCTGGTCGGGAATGAGATGGAACTCCTTGGGTTTCGGGACTACTACCGGAACCCGTACTACTCCAAGAAGATTGGGCGAAACGGCCAGAAAACTTGCGGGCGTCAAGGAGACTCATGGGACGTGGTGCGGGAATCTCGATTCCGATGATGCCGGCGTATGACGAGGTCGGTGCGCCCACTGGTACGGCCCGCTCGACCCACGTCACCCGAAGGAGACGACCGTGCGATTCGCCTGTGTTCTCGCTTTGCCGGCAGCCGGGCTGCTGCTCGGTTCCGCCCTCACGCTCGTTGCCGCGTCGTCTGCTCTCGCGGAGGACACGGTACTCGACATCGCCGCCTTCAACTGTCCCGAGCCCGACGGTCTCTTCCCTTATCCCGGAGACGTGACGAAGTACGTCGAATGCTCGAACAACGTTGCGACCGTGCACACGTGTCCGACCGGCCTGAACTGGAACCAGAATGGGAAGTACTGCGATTGGCCCGCCGACGCTGGCGCGGTGGCGGGCCGGTACCAATCCAGAGATGCCGTTGACCTCGGCCCGGTGAGATCGCAGTAAGCCAGACCTCCGACGTAGACGGGCTGGACAGGGCGCGCAGGACTTGGTACCCGGACCAGGCTGCCACCCGTACTTCTCTGCGTCGATGTTCCTCAGATCCCCGACATGCGCCACCTCCGCGAAGGGGCCGGGCGCATACCGAGGATTGGGAACAGCGCAGCGAGACCCGGTAGGCTCACCGGGTCCCGAAACATTCACGGCCTGTGGGGGTTTCGAGGTCCGTGTGGTTCGTTTCTGTTGTGTCCTGCTCTGCCTCGGGAGGTCGTCGTGCGTGTCGGTCGGTTGGTATCGGTTATTGCCGCGGTGATGCTCGCCGCGCTCGTCACCGGCGGGGGCCCCGCCGCCGCACAGAGCGATTACGCGCAGACCGGGCTCACCCTGCACAACAAGTACCGGGCCAAGCACGGTTCCCCCGCCATGACCTTGACCCAGAACCTGAACAACCTGGCCCAGCAATGCGCGAAGTACTACGCCCAAAAGCGCACGATCGATCACAGCTGCCCCTACAAGAACGGGGCCGGGGAGAACCTCGCCGGGGGACAGGGCACCTGGGACGGTGTCTCCTTTGTCCAGATGGGCACGCAGATGTGGTACGCCGAGAACAAGGACTACGACTACAACAACCCCGGGTTCGGCATGGCAACGGGTCATTTCACGCAGTTGGTGTGGAAGGCCAGCACCCGACTCGGTATCGGGTACGCCTCGGAGGATGGCTGGACTGCCCTGGTCGGTCTCTACAACCCAGCCGGCAACGTAGAGGGGCAGTTCCCCCAGAACGTGGCACGCCCGCGCTGAGTCGGGCCTGTCCACGGTGATCCTCTCGGCCGTAGCGTGACTTTTCTGGTGGATGTTCCCGCCCCCCAGTCGCAGCGGCGCCATATGCGACGCACCGTCGATGACAACTACTACCAACTACCGAGCCGATAGGGTTTCGGGTGCGACGGACAACCCCGGAGGGTTGTTCATCAATCGATTTATGACACCGGTACCACGACGAATCGGCCTCCAGCGGGCGAACTGCTTCACTGCAGTAGTGCTGCGGCCGGCCCCCAAAAACCGTTTGCGGACCACAGCGACCGTTGCTACTTTTCCGGAGACCGTGCGAGAGAACGAGGAGGTGGTACCCGTGAACGCAGTATCGACATGGGTGCTCCCCTCTGGGGTCACGGTCGGGCGATAGGTCGTCCGGGAGCGCCGTTCAAGAGCACTCCCGAAAGGCACGACCATGCAATTCATTTCCGAACAGCGCCTCGACGACGGCGTCCTCGAACGCGAATTCACCCTCGGAGAGATCCCCGGCATCCTGTGGACGCCCGGATCCGCATCCGCACCTGCGCCGCTGATCCTGGTCGGCCACCCTGGCGGACTGCACAGGATGTACCCGCGACTGGCGGCCCGGGCCCGGCACGCCGCGGCGGATGGCTACGCCGCGGCCACCATCGAGTTCCCCGGCAGCGGTGACCGGCCCCGTTCCGCCGTCGCGGAGCAGGCCCGCGCCGACCTGCGCCGGGCGCTGGAGGCTGGTGAGCCGGTCGACGACGAGGTCGTCGACCGGCTCATCCTCCCGCTGGTCGAAAAGGCGGTCCCGGAATGGCGGGCCACCCTGGACGCCCTCCTTGGGCTGCCCGAGATCGGCGGCCCGGTCGGGTACTCGGGAGGGGTGATCGCCATCGGCATCCGGCTGGCGGTGGTCGAGCCGCGCATCTCGGCCGCCCTTTTGTTCGCCGGGAGTTTCGTGCCCCGCACCATATTGGAGGAGGCGCGGCAGGTCACCATTCCGCTGCAGGTCCTGCTGCAGTGGGACGACGAAGGAAACGACCGGCAACTGGCCCTGGACCTGTTCGACGCCTTCGGCTCCAAGGAGAAGACGCTGCACGCCAATATGGGCGGGCACACCGGCGTCCCGCAGTTCGAGGGAGACGAAGGGAGCCGGTTCTTCGCCCGGCACCTGAAGTGAGGCCGGGCCGTCAGGTCGGCAGCAGACGATAGGAGCTGTCGGCCGGGATGCCGCTCATCGAGGACAGGTCCCGGCCCTCCTCGATAGCGGTGGCCAGCAGATACACAACCTCCCCGACCGCGGCGGTACCGCGCATCGGCGGTACCGGCCGGTCGGGGAGGCGTGGCGATTTCTTGTCCGCAATGACGAAGACGCCGGGAGCAGATGTCACGTTGGTGATGCCAACCGTGTCGAGATACTGCTCGACAGTGCTGCCGGACCGCGGGCACGCCCGGCGCCAGGGAACTCGACACCCCAGCACCGGCATGACTCGGTGGGCACCGGCTGATTCGCCCATTCGCGAACCGCGTCCGCGAACCGCTCGACTACATCGGCTGATGCACCGCTGTAGCTGGCCGGGGGACCGATGAACGGTTCACGTTGCGGCAGTATCGGATTGCGGTTCGTGGCTCGCGATTCGCGGTGGTTCGGCTTGCTGGCGGTCATCGGCCCGCCCGACCGGCGTTCTCCGCGCCCGGATCGGCGTGAAGTCCCCCGACGGCACAGACCAGCCACGCCTCGCAAGGGAGGGTGGCGAGCAGGCCGATCAGAGCTGTGATCTGAAGCATTGGGCAGCATCCCTCGGTTATTCCGTATTCGAGATCTGTTGTCGGGCAGATGCTCTGGCGCAAGCAGGGCATTCGTCGCGCGAATCAGTGGGGTGCGGATGGCCCGTCTCGATGAGGTGTGTCCAACAGCCGCGCAACATCGCACACGTCCGTACCGTGCAGTCGACGTGCCGGTTCTCGGCGATCTCCAAGTGCATCTGGACCGGTGACAGCGCAGGGCTCGGATACTGGTGCTGGACAGCATCCCCGGCCAAATCAGAACCCCTGGTGCGGGACATCGGCAGGGACGAGCCGACCGGCCTCGACGAGCCGCTTCTTCGCCTGCGCCTTGACCGGGCACATCGACGCCTGGCAGTCCAAGTGGCTCTGCATGATTACATGCGCGTATTCGATTGTCATCACTGGCAATTCGCTATGGTCCGTTACCGGCAGGCCATGCATGCGGATACTCCGAATGTAGGTGTAGGTATGTGGAATGCCCGGTAGCCGAGGCCGAAACTACCTGTGCTACAAACTGATTCGCTTAGGCAGTGGGTTCTTCCCGGCTACCGGGGTGATGCAAGTAGACACCCGGCTTTCGGAAAAGGGCATCCCCAATCGCCCGCTTCCGTCGTATTATCGCCGAACTTTCTCCGCGGATACCGCCACGTGAGCGCCACCTGCTGACGGCTTCCAAAAGTCCGGTCACTACATAGTGAGGCTAACGATATGAGCGTTACCGGCAGTACCCTCGCGCGTCGTGCTCTCGGTCGTGAACTGCGCCGATTGCGGACGGTCAAGGGCATGTACCAAGCTGAGGCGGCCAGACTGGCCGAAACCTCCCCGCAATCGATCGGCCGTATCGAGGAGGGGCGATCGACCCGGATCACCAGCTTTCAGATCAACGCCCTGTGCGATGCCTACGGGGCTGCCGACGACGAACGGCGAATCCTGTTGGGGCTGGTGCAGGAGGTGCGGGCCGCGCGGGAACGTGGTGGTGGTTGGTGGCGTTCGTATGCCGATCAGATCACTGGGGACTTCGACCATTACCTGGCTTTGGAGGAGGCTGCCAGCGGTTGACGGCGTGGAAGTTGGCCGTGCTTCCGGGGTTGCTCCAGACCTCGGATTACCGCCGTGCGATAGCTTGGATCGAGTCTCCCGAGCTGCCTTCTGAGCTGATAGAGAAGCGAATTGAGTGGTCGATACGCAGGCAGAGACGCTTGGAAGATCCGGGGTTCGCTGTCGAGGTATTGCTGTCGGAAGCTGTACTGCGCGAGGAGATGGGCGGTCCAGCAGTGATGAGTGACCAATTGCGGCATCTGACCGAAGTCGGTGCTCTACCAAACGTTTCGATACGAGTTGTCCCTTTCAACGCCCGCAACCATCTCGGCGTGCTCGTCGGATCGTGCTCGCTCATGGAGTTTCCGCCTCTGCCGCAGTCCAAGCTCACGGAACCACCGATCGTCTACGTGGAGGAATACACAGGCGACCTGTACCTGGAACGTGAGGCAGAGGTGGAACCTTATCGGGCTGCGCTCACCGAGATCGGACGTGTAGCGTTGGATGAGAGCAAGTCCAGGCGAAAGATCCTGGCTGTGGCGAAGGAGCACCGAGCGTGAGTGTCGATCTGACCGGGGCGAAGTGGTACAAGAGCAGCCGCAGCAGCTCGACGAAAGACTGCGTGGAGGTTGCGCACCTCGACGGGGGCATGGTCGGGGTACGGGACTCGAAGAACCCCACGGGCCCGGCACTCGTGCTCAGCCCCGCCCAGTGGGATACGTTCACGGCGGGTGTGCAGGGCGGGGAGTTCGAGCTGTCCTGAGCGGCGTGTGCAAGTGAATTCATAGGAACCCCAGGCGCTTTCGGCATCTGGGGTTCTTGCGATTCCGCGATCGTTCGGAATTGAGTCGCGATGATCGCTTTGCGGGCTGGCGACCTGACCGGTACGGTCTAGACGAGCTTGCGGGGGCGGGGAAGCCGGTCCGGCCCCATGTCTGGGATGGAACCGGTGCGAGAGGGCGATATGGCCAGCTGGAGCGGTTTGGTCCGGGGTGCGGTTCTCGGCGCGGGGCTGATCATGCTGGTTTCGGCATGCAACTCCATCGGTGAATCGAAGGGCAATACGAGCAGTGCGTCCGTAACGCCGACCATCGCAGTGGATGTGCCAGCGGGCTTCGATGCGTGTAAGGACATCCCGCAGTCGGTGATTCAGCAGGAACAGCTGATCAAGCCGGACCCAGACACTGCAGATAGGCCTGGCGGCATGAAGTGGCGCGGCTGCGGTTGGGTTCAGTCCGACGGGTACAGCCCTACTATCGACATGACGAACATAACCCTGGCGATGGTGCGAGCGAACAAGGACTTTACGGTCGATGAGGAGCTCACGGTCGGCGGGCGGGCTGCACTCACTTCCCATGTCAGCGGGCAGGATCCGCATGCGGACTGCGCAATCAACGTCGAAGTGAAGGGTGGCAGTCTCGAGATCAGCGTCGATAACCCCCCGTCACGCCGGAAGTCTGGGAATCAGCACGCTTGCGAGATCGCGAAGCGCCTTGCGGGCCAGATTGTTCCAGCGATACCTGCCACCCTCTAGACTTTAATCGCCTCTGGTCGATCCCGGCCGGAAAGCCCTGGGGAGGAAAACGAACTATGAGCGCCGACACCACGACACCGACATCTGCGGGCCCACTGGCCAGCGCGATCAAGGACGCTCAGGATGGCAAGCTGACTCTCAATTTCAGCAACGAAGTGCGTGTCAACGCCGACGAGTTCGTCTACATCGAACGTGACTGCCAAGCTTTCAAAGATGAGATACAAGCTCTTCAACGTATCGCGCAAACCATCTCGCGCCGTGAGCACTGGGGTCTCGGCGAGACGACGGACGGTATGACTTCGGCCGCCACGCTGGTGGCTCGCTTCCGTGGTAAGGCCAAGATCGTCAATCCAGCCACCGACACGGACAACAACGTCTACGACGTTCTGGAACAGCATTACAAGATCGTCGACGACATACAAAACCTCCATCACGCAATTGCTCAGAAATACGTCGAGCAGGATCAAGAATTCGCCGCTCGCTACAACGAGTTGATGGCGAATAGGGAACCCAGCCAGATCGGCACCCCGACCCAACTCGGCGTGACAACGCCCCCGGCTATCGGTGCCTCGAAATGAGCGATTCGAATGAGCCGTCGAAGATTCCTGGTGGCGGTGAACATGTCGATAGCTGGAATCATTGGAAGATCTACAACGCGTTCACTCCGCTGAATACAACCGAGGCGCACAACGGCTCCAGTGAGTACGCCGAGATCGCCACTCGCTGGGCTTCGGCGGCGGAACTGTTCGCCAACCGGATCAATCATTCGAGCTCGGCAGCCTGGGACGGCACTGCCGCGAACAGTTCGCGGGACGCGATCAGCAAATACGCCAAGGCCGCATTGGATCTGACGACCCCGCTGCAGAACCTCGCCGACCGGGTGTCAGCAGCGGCCCAGGGCGTCAACGATACCCAGAAAGCGGTGGACAAGCCGCCGGACGGCGGATCATGGTACAACCCGAAGAGTTGGAACCTGGGCATTTACCACGGCCCCAATTCTGCTGCGGTACGCAACGATTGCGAGAGTTCCGCACGGGAAGCCATGCGCAGTCATTACGTAACAACGTTCGTTTCGGCGGATAAGCAGATTCCAGTGCTCCCGGTGCCGAACAGCCCAACCGATCCATTGTACAAGGCACCCGAAACCAAGAACAACGGGTATACCCCGGGGACAACTGGAAACGGCGGCGCTAACCCGACTTCTGGGACCGGCGATCAGGGCAACGGCGGCGACCAGAAGGAAAATTCACAGCCCACCACCGATCCGACGACGAACAATTCGCAGGATCCGTCGTCGACCACTCCGACGAGTACCGGTTCATCGTCGCAGACACCGTCGAATACCTCCGCTACCCAGCCGAGTTCGGTGACTCCCACGACGAGCACTTCGACGACGCCGAGCAGCTATCCGGGCAGCACGGGCAGCGGGCTGGGTGGCACCTCCGGCACCACCTCGGGCAAGCCCGGCAGCAGCGTGCCAGGCACACCGACCGCATCCGGCACGACAGCCAACGCGGCACGTGCGGCGACTACCAGCACCGGCACCTCGGGCATGTCGGGAATGGGTGGAATGGGCGGTGGCCGTGGCCAATCCAAAGGCGACGACGAGTCCCATCAGCTCCCCGAGTGGCTTCGGAATATGGAGAACACCGAAGAGTTGCTCGGGCCCGCCCCGAAAACTGTTCCCGGTGGCGTGATCGGTGGCGACAACGCCGAACCCGGACCGACACCGAGTTGATCCCCGGTCGCCGGTAGAGATATCGACGGCCGAAGTGCCTTACCTGAATTTCGTTGGCCCGCTGCCTGTCTCGAGAGCCCACACCGGACCCGGGACGTGGCGTGCCGTCGCATGATGCTGATTGGAAGACCACGATGGCCGAATGGAGTTGGGAACCGGACGATTTCGCGGCGCTGTGGTATAGCGATGCGAATGACCGCTTCCCGCACCCACTGCGTTATATCAGCCGTTTGGCCACTAACGACGAGGTCGCCGCGCATCGGGCCGCCGTGCGAGCCCGCTACGATGTCGAGGAATCCGAGCAGATCGAACTCGCCTTACACACCCTCACTACCTCCGAGTTGCGCATCGAAATCGCCGGTGAATCAACGATTCTCGGCAAGGGCGAACCCCGGGAATACCGCGTCCTCGGCGCTCGGACCCCCTTTCACGCGGTGATGCTCACCCAGACCGCCGCGGGCGGTGTCGACAGCCCTATTCGCTGTCGGCTGTTCCGCACCGAACAGCTGGCGGCACGCTTGGCCGCCATCCTGCCCTCGGTTCCTCCCGGCAGCGCCAAACCGGACACCTTCCATATCGAGGACCTGCGTTCCGGCAACAATGGCCACGGTCGCAACAGTCCATTGGAACGTTTCGATCGTCTGACTCAGCACCGCTCCGGCGCGGGCGTCGCGGGCCTGCTCGCCGGATACCTGCACAGCCGCCCCGCGCCCTGGTACGCCATCGGATGGTTCGATACCGAAAGCGACGGCCGATACATCCAGCAGCAAACCCGCGAGCACATCACCATCCGCCCCGCCACGACCGGCGATCTCACCAATTACTTCGAATCCTGGATCGAGTTGGCCCTGAAACGAATGCGCGGCGACGAACCCGACAACTGGTGATGCTTATGCCGTGCGCACTATCGCGACTGCATCCGAGCCAGCGCGCGATCTGACTCCGGAGCTGTCCGCGGCGCGTCGCCGGACGCGGTGGCAATCGCGTGCCGAGCTCCGGCCAGCCGTGCGAGCGCGGCCTCGGTGAAGACCGACAACCCGAGGTCGGGGTTGTATCCATGTATTTCCTTGACGTCGAGCTCGGCCAGGAAATACAGGATCTCCCTCGAGATCACCTGCCCCGGGACCAGCACCGGGAAGCCGGGCGGATAGGGGACCACGAAGGTGGTGGACACCAAGGTCTTGCCTTTGGCGATCCGTCGCCCGGCCTCACCGATCAGGATGTGTTCGCGGTCGGATTCCTCATACCCGGCATAGAAGGCCGATCGCATGTCGCCGAACGAGAGGGCGCCGTCGGGACGAAATACGCTGTCGAACTCGCTGAAGTCAGGTAGGGCAGGCAGCTCCTTGGTGATCTCGTCGATCCGGCGCTGTTGCAGGGCCTGATCGGCTTTACCGGCCGAGCGCTGGCTGTGCTCGAAGTCGGTGGCCACCCGCCGCAGCACATCGAGCAGGTAGTGCACGCTCGACCAGGTGACGCCGATCGTGAAGATCAACAGCACACTGTTGATCGAGGTCTTGTTGATCTGGATACCGAACCGGTCCATCAGAACTTTCTCGCGGAACTCGAACCCGTTCATGCCGGTCTTGCCGATGAACAGGGTGACCCGAGTCGGGTCGAGCACGAATTGATCGGACCGCCACGCCTCGTTCCACTCCGCCAGGCCACCCTGCCTGACTTGTCGGTAAGAGCTGACTTCGGAGAGCCGGAACTCATTGGGCACCAAGTCGTCCTCGTCGAGGATGCGGAACCACTTGCCGATCAGCCGGTCTTTGCGGACGCGGTGGCGGAAGACCAGCGCCATGTCGTAGACCTGCCGGACCAGCTGGAAGCCTTCGATGTCGACCTGGCGACGCGCCAAGTCCAACGACGCCAGGAGTTGCTGGTTCGGGGAGGTCGAGGTGTGGGTCAAAAACGCCTCACCGAACGCCTCACGGGTGAGAGCTCTGAAATCCTGGTCGTGGACATGGATCATCGACGCCTGCCGAAGCGCCGATAGCGACTTGTGAGTGGAATGCGTCGCATACACGCGTACCCGCGCGCGTTCGGGGTCGGGAAGCAGCCGGTGGTTGGTCCACTCGGCGCGGTCGACTCCTTGCATCGACGCACGCCACGCGCGGTATTCCTCGGCGTACGCTGGCGCGGACAACATCGATTCGAGTTGTTCGGCGGCAACCATCGCGGTCCGCTGCCGGGCCCAGGGCACCGCGGTCGCGAACGCGTACCACGCCTCATCCCACAGGAAGCAGATGTCCGGCTTGATCGCCAGGACCTCCTCCATCACGCGCCGGGGGTTGTAGACGATGCCGTCGAAAGTGCAGTTCGTGAGCAGCAGCATGCGCACTCGGTCCAGTTGCCCGGACGCCTCGAGGTCCAGCAGCGCCTTCTTGATGGTGTGCAGGGACACCGCTCCGTAGATCGCGAACGACTCGAGCGGATAGGCCTCGAGGTACCTCGGGTACGCCCCGGCGAGCACCAGACCGTAGTGGTGCGACTTATGGCAATTTCGGTCGATCAGAACGATGTCGCCCGGCCGGGTCAGGGCCTGCACAACGATCTTGTTGGCGGTGGACGTGCCGTTGGTGACGAAGTAGGTCTGATCGGCACGCCATGTCTTCGCGGCTTTGTCCATGGCCGCCCTGATTGTGCCGTGCGGGTCCAGCAGTGAGTCCAGTCCGCCGGAGGTGGACGATGTCTCGGCCATGAAGATGTTGCGGCCATAGAATTCGCCCATATCGTGCAACGTCTTGGAGTTGAAGATGCTGGCGCCCCGCGCGACAGGAAGGGCGTGGAACTGGCCGACCGGCGCGGCCGCATAGGCACGCAGGGCGTCGAAGAACGGGGTGGCGAACCGGCTCCGGAACCCGGCGAGCACCGTGCTGTACAGGTCGGTGACATCGTTGAGCCGATAGAACGTGCGGTCATAGACGTTCGACTCGTCTTCGGTCTCCGCGGCGATCGATTCGTCGGTCAGTAGATACAGATCGATATGCGGCCGCAACTGCCTGATCCACTCACCACATTCGACCCAGTTCTGCGTGCGATCGGTCACGACAACGTCGTCGTTGACGCCGAGCAATCTGGTCATCAACGGCACCCGGTCGCGTGAGCGAAGCGGCAGGTCGTGGCGGATGATCGCCGCCTGAATCTCGCCGTTCAACGCGACGGCGGTGATGGCGTCTTCGATGCTGGGCACGACGAGCAGCTCGAACCGCACATCGTCGGACTGGTCGCGAAGCGCCCGCAGGCTCTCCGCCAGGCTCTCGGGTGCTTCGGGCGGGGAGTCGTCACCGAGCAGGACGGTGAAGAACTGCTGCTGTTTGGCCCGCGCCACGAGTTCCTGATCGGCCAGCGGTGCGGATGTGTCGAACACAGCGGTACCGTCGCCGTACTCGGAGAGCAGGCGCACCGCCAGCGACACATGCTCGGTGAGCCGTACGGTCGCAAGACTGTCGAGATACCCGCGAAACGCCGCCAGTCTCGCCGCGCCCGGGTACAGCCAGTACCGCTCGTAGGCGCCGAGACGATCCAGCAGCCGGCGCACCCGGGCGGCTTCGTGGGTAGTGTCCAGCCCGGCACGGTTGACTTCGGCGAGCCGACGGCACGCGTCGTCCAGCAGATTCCACGTGTCGATTCGCGAGTACGACGGGTTCGCTACCGCCGCCAGCGCGGAAACAGAAAGCCCTTTCGGGCGCTCGCCGTTTCGGTGCATGTTGTCGATTTCCGCCCCCGATCAGTGGGCGAGGTGACCTGTGGAACAAGAACGGTCACTCAGGAACATTCATCCGTACAAAATATTCTGCCCCGCCATGGAGCAAATTCCTAGCATCCCCTGAATGTGGTCGCGACGCCCGCAAAGCCGCGCGGTTTACGCGCGGTCAGCCCGGCGGGACGGGGCTGGGGAACGGGCCGGAGATCGGTGTCAACGAGTTCGTGGCCGGGCCCTCGAGCAGGGTGCCGTCGGCGTCGAAGCGGGAGCCGTGCAGCGGGCAATCCCACGATCGCTCCGCATCGTTCCAACGCACGATGCCGCCCAGATGCGGGCAGACCGCGGAGACCTCGGTGGTGGCGCCGTCCACGGTGCATACGGCGGTCGGTCGCAGGCCGTGCCGTTCGACGCGGCCGCAACCCTCAGCGGGAACTTCACCGAAGCCGGTGCCGAGTATGCGCAGCCAGCCGAGGGAAAGCTGTTGGGCCACAGAACTATTGGCGAATACGGCGGCCGGTAGCGACTTGAGTTCGCTCGGACGCCAGCTGGCGAAGGTATCGGACCACTGCGGTGGTTTGCCGTTGACCCGGCCCGCGAGCGCCAAGGCGGCGGCGATGCCGTTCGTCAAACCCCATTTGGCGTAGCCGGTGGCGAGCAGGAGGTGATTCTGCCTGGGCAGCAGCGGACCGACGTACGGCAGTTCGTCGACTGGGTGATAGTCCTGCGCGGACCAGCTCTGCAGCGGTTCGGCGGTGGGGAAGTAGCGTCGTGTCCAGGCGATCAACTGCTCGATCCCGCGGCTGGCTGCATTCGTGCGGCCGACCACGTGGCCGTTGCCGCCGACCAGCAGCAAATCCGCGCCATCAGGTCCGGGGGTATAGCGCAGTGACCGAGTGGGCTCACCCGCGCTGATGAACATTTCGCATGGAATCGGCTCGGCGACCCGGAAGGCGCTCAGATAGGAGCGCTCGGCGGTGAGCCGCGCGAAGAAGCCGCCGCGATCGAGTATCGGCGTGCCGGTGGCCAGGATCACCGTGCGCGCGACCAGATCGCCGTGCTCGGTCTCGATGACCAACCGGTCGTGCTCGCCACTGTGCACGCCCTTGGCGCGGGTGGATTCGAAGATCGCAGCGCCACGCGATTCGATATCGGCGGCCAGACTGGCCAGCAGCGCCATCGGATCGAGCTGGGCCTGGTTGTCGAGCCGCACCGCACCGTGCGTCGGGAACGGCACATCCAGCTCCTCGACAAGCGTGGTGTCCAGACCGGCAGCGCGTGTCGCCTCGTATTCCCTTCGCACAGTGGATATTTCGGCCGCGCTTTGCGCGTAGGTGAGCGCCGGAACGCGCTGGACCGGCACCGAATGCTCTGCGCAATAGTGCAATAACCATTGCTGCCCTTCGCGATTGGCCTCGACATAGTCGGTCAGCGCCGGATCGCCGTGGCGGGCACGGATCCGTTGCGCTCGAGTCCCTTGCAGCAGACTGACCTTCGCGGTACTGGCACCGGTGGTGCCCTCCCCGACTCGCTTACTCTCCAGCACCGCCACGTCAACGCCGCTCTCAGCCAGCAGCAGGGCGGTCACCAGGCCGGTGAGCCCGGCGCCGATCACGACGGTATCGAACCGCAGGCCCGGCGTGAGCCGCAGCCGGGCCGGTACCTCGGCATCGTTCAACCACAGGGACCTCATGTTCCGGCGATAACCGCTGCCGCACTGCCGAAACATCCCGATATGCGGCGCGAATCTCCGGAATGCGCGAAGAAAATGCGAAGTCCGGATTCAACGCGCAGATCCCGGGTATGCGTCGAATGTCCACCTGAAAACCGATATTTCGGAGGTAGATATCGTGGCCGAGCAGAAGAGTGGTCCCCGCGAAGGTGTCGAAGGCGTCGTCGAGGACGCCAAGGGCAAGGTCAAGGAGGCCGCCGGCGCAGTCTTCGGAAAGGACGACCTGCGGGACGAAGGCAAGGCCCAGCAGGATAAGGCGGAATCACAGCGTGAAGCAGCCAGCAAGGAAGCGGCCGCCGAGAAGCAGCGTGCCGAAGCCAAGCTCGACGAACAGCGCCAGCGCGCTTACCAACAGGGGCAATGATTATCGATAATCGCTGCGTATGACAGGTAATGGGTTGTCGGACAATCGGTCCGGCAACCCATTACTTCGTTCTACCGAGAATTACTTCGGCACCAGGATTCCGGTCAAGTCCGCTTTGCGGATAGGAGTGTCCGGATTGGCCTGGGCCCGGCACATCAGTTCGATGGCGGCGATCGAGGCGTCGACGGTCTGGTCATTGGTCGCCGGCGCATTGCCGTTGCGTTCCTGTTCGAGGAATTTGGTCACCGTGACACGCTGTTTGTCCTTGTCCTGCGCGACGAATTCGTTGCAGGGGGTGTCGCCGCCCTTGTTCACGGCCTTCTCGGCCTCCTCGCAGCCGCTCGCCAAGACCGCAAGCGCGGCCGCAGCGGCCACCGCCGCGGCGATGCGACCTCGGCTGTTTACGGTGAATCTCATCATGGATCGCTCCTCCTCGAAACGATGCCGCCGATCGCATCGGCGTCATCGTCGGCATACCCGCCCGTCCAACACCGAATCAGCGGTGGCGATCAACGATCGCGGGGTGTACGGCGGCCCGGCGCGGGTACGCCGCCAACACGGAGCGCGAACCCAGGAGCAGCCATGGCGACGACATCGAAAGGCGATGACCCAGCCGTGACCATCGATGATCAGGAATGGGATCGCAAAGCCAGGCACGAGACCGAAACCCAACGGCTGGACCGCAATTGGTCGAATCTGGTGCAGGAACTGCGCGTCGTGCAGACCGGTGTGCAGTTCTTGATCAGCGCCCTACTGATCCTCCCGTTCCAGGCCGGATTCACCACCTTGTCGCAGCCGATGCGACTGCTATATCTGGGCACTGTCTCCGCCGCGATGGGGGCGACAGTGTTCCTGGTCGCACCGGTGTCCTGGCATCGCATCCTGTTCCGGCGGCATCGGCTGGGCAATGTGGTGGCGGCGGCGCATCGCTGCGCGATGGCCGGGATCGCGCTGCTCGGCGTCGCGTTGACCGGCGCGACGATTCTGGTGATGGCAGCCGTCGCTGGCGCCATCACCGGTGCGGTGGCGGGTGTGGTGGTCGCGCTGCTGTTCGCGGTGGCCTGGGTGATGCTGCCGTGGCGCTGGCGCGACCGCCGCGCTGGCTCGGATAGTTGACGATGGTTGATCCGGGGCACGCCGGCGTGCCAGACTTGATGCGGTTGAGACTTACAGCCGAACCCGGGTTCGAAGCGGTACCCCACGCGGGACTCGGCCAGCGGGAGCGCACAGCGACACTCGACAGTGTGGCGACGACCGACGCAGCGTAGTGATATTCCTCCAACCGTCGCCCTCCTGCCGATCCGATCCTCCGCCCAGGACCGGTATCTCCATTGGGAGGTTTGACATGTCAGCCGCTCTTCAGCATCGATCCAACGGTCGACACCCGGCCGGTGAACGACCAGGCAACCGGTTCTGGGCACAGCGGGTCGACCGCCGTAAACAGTGTGTGGTGGTGCGAGCCGAGGGTGAGCTCGACGCGGCCGCGCTTCCGGAATTCCGCGCCATGCTCGAACGCGCCGTTGCGACCCGGTGCCATGCGGTTGTCCTGGATCTGCGCGCCACCAAATTCCTGAGTATTCGGGTCGCGGCCGCCATTGGAGCGATCACCGAGCGGGTCGCGCACGGCGGCCCCGCGGTGCGGATCGTCTCTGGGCGCCAGGAGATCGAGCGGGTGCTCGCTGTTACCGGCGTGCGCGCCTTGTGCTGTGATTTTCCGACCATGCGCGCCGCGCTCGACACATAATGAGGCCTTAAGTCCCTGGTCGAGCCGATATCCCCGCACCGAGCATGATCACACTCCATACTTGCGATGTGATGGAGAGTGGATCGGTTTCGCCCGAGCAGGCGCGGGTGTTGGGCAGAGTCATCGCTATGGGTAAGGCGCAGAGTGTGGGCACCTTCAACTTCTGGTTCGCCGACCAGCGGTGGGAGTGGTCCGATGAGGTCGCGCAACTGCATGGATACGAGCCGGGGACGGTGACCCCGAGCACCGAATTGCTGTTGTCGCATAAGCATCCCGAGGATCGGGCGCAGGTCGCCGATACCCTGGCCAACTCCATCGAAAACGCGCAGCCGTTCTCCAGTCGGCACCGAATCATCGATACGACCGGTCGCGTGCACCACGTCATCGTGGTGGCCGATCAGATGCTCGATGAGTCGGAAAGGGTGATCGGGACGTCGGGGTACTACATCGATGTCACCGACGCGCTCGAGGAGCGACAACAGGAAACCCTCGATGACGCACTGCCCGAGCTGTATGCCGCGCGGGCGGTGATCGAGCAGGCCAAGGGCGCGTTGATGCTGGTGTACGGCGTCAACGCCGAACAGGCGTTCCGGGTGCTGAGCTGGCGCTCCCAGGAGACCAATATCAAGTTGCGGGAACTGGCCGCCCGGTTGGTCGCCGACCTCGGCACGCTGACCGATTCGATGGCCGAATTGCGCACGAGATTCGACCATCTGCTGTTGACTGCGCATGAACGAATCGAGGCCGACTGAGTCGGATCCACACGGTTGCGATGTTTCGATGGTGACCGGTCGGGTAAGTCGCGAATGGCCCCCGACTCGAAGGCAGGTTCCGGTCGGCTCGGAGGAAAAGAGGTGGTGATGGGCATGGGGGAGTGGAGTTCCCAGTCCGCGGCGGAGAAGACGGAGAAGACGACGACGATCGGAGTACGCATCCCTGCCGAGTTGGAGCAGCTGACCATGCTGCGCGCACTCGCCGAAACAGTCGCGCTCATCGCCGATTTCGCGATCGATGAGGTGGTCGACATCCGGCTCGCGCTCGACGAGGTAGCCACCTCGTTGATCCTGGAGGCAACACCGGGGTCGACCGTGGATTGTGATTTCACATACAACGATCACGAGATGTTCGTCCGCGTCGCCGCCGTCGCGGTGTCGGAGAAGGTGGTCGGTCAGGCCGGATTCGGCTGGCATATCGTCCGCACGCTGACGCAGTCGATCTCGGCGGCACAGGAGCCGTTCGACAATTCGGTTTCCGGATATCCGACCGTCGTCGACTTCAGCTGGGCACGGAGTGGTGATGGCGGCTGATTCGAGAGCGCACCGCGACAGTTACGACAATATCGAGCCGCTCTTCGAAAAGATCGCCGCCATCGACCTGACCGATCACCGTCGAGAACTGTTGCGCGAGGAGTTGATCGGCCGGTGCCTGCCGCTGGCCGAACATATCGCACGCAAATTCTCCGGACGCGGGGAGAACTTCGACGATCTGCTGCAGGTGGCTCGACTAGGTCTTGTGCAGGCGGTGGATCGCTTCGATGTGTCGCGCGGTTCCTCGTTCCTGTCGTTCGCGGTGCCCACGATCATGGGCGAGGTGCGCAGGCATTTCCGGGACAACACCTGGGCGGTTCGGGTGCCACGGCGCACGAAGGAGATCCAGCTCAGCATCGGACCGACCATCGAGGCGTTATCGCAGCGGCTCGGGCGGCTGCCCAGGGCCCGCGAGATCGCCGCGGAACTGAATGTGGATCTGGTCGAGGTCACTCAGGCGCTCATCGCGGGCAATGCCTATCAGTCGAGTTCGATCGACGCGGTAGTCGGTGATGACGCCGAGAACGCGCCGCAACCGCTGCTGGACAGTCTCGGCGAGGAAGAGTCGAGCTACCAGTATGTGGAGGATTATCTGGCGGTTCGACCGCTGATCGAGGAACTGCCCGACCGCGAACGCGAGGTGCTGGTCATGCGCTTTTTCGAGTCCATGACCCAGTCCCAGATCGCCGAACAGCTCGGGGTTTCGCAGATGCACGTCTCGCGCATACTGTCCAGAACGCTCGGCAAGTTGCGCGACGCCGCGCTGCGCGACTGATCGACAAAGGAATGCATTGTCGCGCAATGCGTTTCGTAGTGATCCGATCCACTGTTTGCCCGGCGGTACGCGCGGGTACGCGAAGAGGAACCGGACTATTGATGCCGACGCGCAAGGAGGTCGTCATGAACGATCAGCGACGACCGGGCACCCGAGATCTGTACGCCGGACCGGGGGCTTCGAGGTCGCTGAAGAAACCGCCGGAATCAGTCGTTCGCGGCGAGGGCCCGCAGCAGCCCGGCCGCTTCCTCGTCACCCGCAATCATGAAGTGATCCGACAGTGGGCCGAGCAGCGCGGCGCGCGACCGGCCACCATGCCCGGCAGTGAATACGACGGCCGCCTCGGCGTCCTGCGCTTCGATTTCCCAGGGTACGGCGGCGCCGTGCTGCGCGCGGTGGGCTGGGACGAATGGTTCGCCACCTTCGACGCGCGCCGGCTGATGTTCCGCTATCAGGAGCGCAGGGCCGACGGCGGGCCCAGCAACTTCAACCGGCTGGAACAATCGCATCGCGACGAGTGGTGACACTGGCCGAAATGTGCCGTATGTCACGTGCGATTTGCACAAATCGGGTCTTCCTGCGCAGGGTGGAGTAGCCGGACGCTAACCAACTACCCGTGATCTGCCGTTTACCAATTGGTCGGTCGGGGTATTAAAGCAGTTGGCAAAGGTGCTCGAAGGCGGGCTTTCGCGTCGGTTCTGGGTACGCGAGTGTCCGCGTCGCGTCGCGTCCGCGTGGCTGCAAGGGATGAGGGCTTGACCGCAAACCTGATGATCGTTGACGACGACGAAGTGGTACGTGGCGCACTGCGCACGGCCATGGAAGATGAGGGTTACGACGTTGCCGAGGCACAGGAGGCCGAGGACGCGCTGACCTATCTGCGCAGCAACGGCGCGCCCGACGTGATGATCGTCGAACTGATGCTCGGGGACATGGACGGGTTCGATTGCATCAGGGAGATCCGCCGCGAGCACGACGTGCCGATCATCGTGATCAGCTCGCGCGATGACACCCACGATGTGGTGGCCGCGCTGGAGGCCGGTGCCGACGATTACGTCACCAAGCCGTTCGAGATCAAGGAAATCTCCGCGCGCATGCGGGCACTGCGCCGACGCGCGCGCCTGACGTTGGAGCGCGAAGCGCCGCGCGAGGCCGTACTCGACGCGCACCCCGACGGACCGCTCGTGCTGGATCGCGACGGTGGTGCGGTGCGCCGCGGCGAGGACGAAATCCGACTCACCATCACCGAATTCAAATTACTCTGCGAACTCGCCGAATCGCCCGGACGGGTGCTCAGCCGCACCGTTTTGCTCGAAAGAGTATGGGACGACGGCTTTTTCGGCGATGAACGGATCGTCGATGTTCATATGCGCCGCCTGCGCACCAAAATCGAGCTCGACGCCTCCGAGCCGCGCATCGTGGTCACCGTGCGCGGTCTCGGCTACCGACTGGATCTGCAGCGCTGAGCACTGTGACCGACGCCGCAGTGGCACCGAAGTGTGACGCTGCCTGCGGTTGTTTTCTTTTCGTAATACAACCGCAAAGAGATCGACAGGTTCACCTCAAAGTTGCTTCGTAAGCCTGGATAAGTAATGCAGACCGGACCAGGGAGACGTATGTCACTGCACACCTTGTCCACCACGACGATCGAACCGTCGGTGACCGAATACCCTTCGGCCGTACCGATTGCCGGGCCGCACACCCAGCCGGTGCTGCGCCCGCCGAGAGTCGGTGACGCGGCCGAGATCTGGCGGATCGCCAAGGATTCGCAGGTCCTCGACACCAATTCCAGCTACGCCTACCTGCTGTGGTGTCGTGATTTCGCGAGCACCTCGGTGGTTGCCGAAGTCGGTGGCCGGGTCGTCGGATTCGTGATCGGCTACCTGCGTCCGCAGGCACCGCAGACGGTGTTCGTGTGGCAGGTCGCGGTCGAGCAGGAGCAGCGGGGACGCGGCCTCGGCGTCGCGCTGCTGGATTCGCTGCTCGACACCGTGGCCGGAGCTGGTGTAACGGCACTCGAGACCACGATCGCACCGGACAATCCGGCCTCGATCGCGATGTTCGCCTCGGTGGCGCGTCGCCGATCGGCCGAGCTGACCAAACAACCCCTGTTCGATTCCGAACTCTTCCCCGACAGCCACGCTGCCGAAGACCTCTATTCGATCGCCCCCACCGCCCGAAAGCAGGAGAATCGACGATGATTACCGCCGAGACGACCATTTTCGAGGAGCTCGAATCCAATGTCCGTGGCTATTGCCGCGCCTGGCCGACGGTGTTCACCACCGCGTCCGGGAGTTGGTTGCGCGCCGAGGACGGAAAGGAGTACCTCGACTTCTTCGCCGGAGCGGGTGCGTTGAACTACGGCCACAACAATCCGGTGCTCAAGCAGCCGCTGCTGGACTACATCGCCAGTGACGGGATCACCCACGGCCTGGATATGTCGACCGTGGCCAAGCGTCGACTGCTGGAAACCCTTCGCGACACCGTGTTCACACCGCGCGGCCTGGAATACAAGGTCCAGTTCCCCGGTCCGACCGGCGCGAATGCCGTCGAAGCCGCACTGAAGTTGGCCCGCAAGGTCACCGGACGCGAGACGATCATCAGCTTCACCAACGCCTTCCACGGCATGTCGCTGGGTGCGCTGTCGGTGACCGGCAATGCCGCCAAGCGGGCTGGTGCCGGTGTGCCGCTGGTACATGCCGCGCATATGCCCTATGACGGCTACTTCGACAACACCACCGCCGACTTCCAGTGGATGGAGCGGGTGCTCGACGACACCTCCTCCGGTTTCGACCGGCCAGCCGCGGTGATCGTGGAGACGGTGCAGGGTGAGGGCGGTGTGAATATCGCGCGCCCCGAGTGGCTGCGGCATCTGTCCGAATTGTGCACCGCGCGTGGCATTTTGCTGATCGTCGACGATGTGCAGATGGGGTGCGGCCGGACCGGGCCGTTCTTCTCCTTCGAGGTCGCCGGTATCACCCCCGATATCGTGACGCTCTCGAAGTCCATCGGCGGCTACGGTTTGCCGCTGGCGCTGGTGCTGTTCAAGCCGGAGCTCGACGTCTGGGCGCCGGGTGAGCACAATGGCACCTTCCGCGGTAACAACCCTGCCTTCATCACCGCACAGGCCGCGTTGGAGCACTTCTGGTCCGACGGTGCCCTGCAGGCCTCCACCGAGGCCAAGGGACAGCGGATCGGCGCGGCCCTGAGCCAGGCCGCCGAATACTTCCCCGGCATCTCAACGCGAGGGCGCGGATTGGTGCACGGCGTCGTCTTCGACGATCCCTCCCAGGCGGGCAAGGTCTGCCAGGTGGCCTTCGAGCGCGGGCTGCTGGTGGAGACCTCCGGTTCGCTGGACGAAGTGGTCAAGTTGTTGCCGCCGTTGACGGTCACCGATGAGGAGGTCGAGCATGGTCTACGGGTGCTGACCGGCGCGATCGGCACCGTCTGCGGACAGGAGCGTTGAGATGATCGTGCGCAGTACCGCGGAGATCACCGGCACCGAACGCGATGTCGCGGGACAGGGCTGGCGCAGTAAGCGCATCGTGCTCGGCGGCGACGGCGTCGGATTCTCCTTCCACGAGACCAGCATCGAGGCCGGGACCGTGCACGAGTTCCACTACCGCCATCACGTGGAGGCGGTATGGCTCATCGAAGGTGAAGGGACCCTGACGGATCTGGACAACGGCGTCAGCTACGAATTGACGCCGGGCTCGATGTACCTACTCGACGGACACGAGCGTCACCGCCTGCAGGTGCGTACCGCGATGCGGATGATGTGCGTATTCAACCCGCCGGTCACCGGGCAGGAGGTCCACGACAGTGATGGTGTCTACCCGCTGGTCGCGGCCCAGGTAAGCGGATAGGAGGAGCAATGACGTTGGTGCAGACCGACGATCGCTACCCGACTCGGCTCGTCACGGCGGGCGAGCACCGGGACCGGACCGACCCCACAGTCTGGGGCGCGGTCGATTCCGAGGAGTTGGCCTCCTTCGATGCCAATGGTTTCGGAATCGTCGAGGAGCTGCTGAACCCCGCCGAGGTCGCGGAGTTCAGTGCCGAAATCGACCGTCTCGCCGGTGACCCGGCGCTACAGGGTGATGACCGGGTGATCGTCGAGAAGGCCTCGAACCGGGTGCGTTCGGTCTTCGAGGTGCACCGGCTCAGCAGTGCGATCGCCGATCTGGTGCGCGAATCCCGAGTGGCCGGATTGGCCAGGCAGGTGCTCGGCTCGGATGTCTACATCCATCAGAGCCGCGTGAACTACATGCCCGGCTTCCGTGGCACCGGCTTCTACTGGCATTCGGATTTCGAGACCTGGCACGCCGAGGACGGTATGCCCGCACCGCGTGCGGTCAGCCTGTCCATCGCACTGACCAACAACTATCCGATCAACGGCAGCCTCATGGTGATGCCCGGCTCGCACCGCACCTTCGTGCCGTGCACCGGCAGCACTCCGGCCGAGCATTATCGGGAGTCGTTGCAGGAGCAGGAGATCGGCGTGCCGACGCACGCGGATATCGGTGCGCTCGCGGACCGGTACGGCATCACCCAGTTCACCGGCAGCGCCGGATCGGCCCTGCTGTTCGATTCGAACATCATGCATGGTTCGTCCAACAACATCACGCCGTTCCCGCGATCGAATATCTTCCTGGTGTTCAACAGTGTGGAGAACACACTGGTGGAGCCGTTCGCGGCTCCGGCGCCGCGACCGACGTATATCGCGAGCCGGGACTTCACGCCGGTCTAGTCCCGCCTGCGACGCAACCGGTTTCGGGCCGCTTCACCCGAGACCGGTTGCGCGCGTGGGTCTTTGGTTGTGGGGAGTTTTGGCGTCAGCCGTAGATATCGAGCGTGACGGTCAGTGTCGCCAAGCGCGTCGCGAGTCCGAGATCGCGGGCACGTCCCTGGATGTCTGTGCGATCCTCGGCGGGCAGCTTGGCCCACAGCTCGCCGAGACGGGCCTGGGTGTCGGCATCGGCCACGGACAAGATCCGCAGCAGTGTCGACCACAACCGGCCCTCGGTCGCGATGCCGGGTATCGCGGTCAAGGTTGATTCGGGCAATTCCAGTAGCTGTGTACCGACTCGGCGTTGGATCTCGGCATCGGTGCGCTCGACCAGGTCGAGCAGGCCACGCCACAGGATCGGATCGCTGCGGCCGGCGAGCGTGGCGACCAGCGCCGCCATCGCCGCTGGGTCCGTGGTGATCGGGTTGGCCGCCAGCGTATCCAGGGCCGATGGGCTCAGGTAGGCGGTGAAGCGGAGCATGTCATTGATCGCGCCGTGCTCGATGAAGGTTGCGGTGAGTTCGGTAATAGCTTCGGGCCGGCCGATATCGAGCAGGATGTCGCCGAGTGCTTCGATCACATCCTCGTCGCAGCGGGCGAAAACCGATACCGCCGCCACACGCAGCTCGGTGGAACCGGCGAGGACGGTACCGAGGATATGTGGTATCCGATCCAGCGGCCCGGACAGCAGTTGACGCACGATCGCGCTGATATTCGCGCCGGAGTAGGCATAGGCCGCCGAGAGGATCAGGCCCTCGTCATCGGGGACGCCCGCCTCGATGGCACGGACGAGTTGTGTCGTCGCGAAGCCGAGGAACGGACCGGCCGTGACATAGTCCTTGCGGCGCAACAATTCGTTGGCGACCCGCACGACCGGTTCCGGCGGCGCGACCTGGGCGACTCGACCGATGGTGCGCGGGTCGATATACGGCGCGCAATCGGCGGCATATTTCGGGTCCAGCATGCGGAGGGCTTCCGCGGCCTTCTTGGGATGTTCGATTCCCACCGCCCCCGCGGCGCGTCCGCCCATCATCGGCGGCACGACCCGCTGCACCAGCGGTATCGAAACGCTCAGTGGGATGATCGGCACCAGCTTGCTGAGCCGCCCGAAGGTCGCGGAATGGTCGTCGAAGAGGACACGCGCCATGCGTTGTTGCAGTTCGTGCAGTTGCCCGGCGCCGAGTTTCTCCAAATGCGACAGGCGTTCGACAGGGACGTGCAGTGTGCGGGCCAGCAGCACCAGCTGCGCCCTGGTCACCAGGTCCGTCATCAGCCGAGCCGATTCCCGAACATGACCTTCTTGGCTGCCGTGCACAGCGGCCAGGGCAGCGCAGCGACCAGTCGGTCGACGGCCTTGGTTAGTCCGGCTGTCTCGGCCCTGCGCGCGTCACGGAACATGGTCAGCAATTCGGCCGACTCCGCCTCGGAAAGTTCATCGAGGGCCGCGACAGGGCCGCCCAGTTCGTGTTCGAGATCTGCTCTGGCGGTCATATTCGCTCCTGGTTTCCCAGTCCTCGCGCAATGACAGTGCACGAAGCACTTCTAGATCACATTGTGCAGCGCCACCTCGTCCACCGGACCCGCTTCGCTGGTAACGGGCCGCCTGGCGGTCTTCCGGCAAGCGCACCGCCGGTCCGGCTGGTCCTCGGTCGGAGCCATGCCGCGATCGGATACGACAATGGGGTTCCGGTAGGTAATCGCCGAAAGTCCAACGAAGTTCGGGATGGTCCCTGGTAGAGGGTGATTCGCCAGTTCCGGTTCCGGATGCGGTGCGAGTGGCTGGTGTTCAGCTTGGCTGCCGATGAGGTTGGTCGGTGTGCCGGAGGGCGTGGTTCGTGGCAACACGGGTATTCGCGGACGAGGAGTTGCAGCGGCTTCGGGAGTTCAGGAGCTCGCGCACGTTTCGCCCGCGCACAGCGAGAACATCAATTTTTTTCGGGGCGACCGAAGTCGACATCGGCGCCGAACTCGCCCAGGCTATCGGCCGCTGTGCGTACGCAACACACTCTTCTGACCGGCCGTGAGCTGCTGTGGGCGGCCAGCGTATCGGAGGCAGGACGACCGTGTCGATGACCCCTCGAGGACATGATGGGGTGGGACCGGAATAGGCCAGAAAGGGGCCGAGAGCTTCCGCCACAGCGTGGCGGGATCAGTATGTCCACGGCCGGGCGGGTCCGGTCGATCGCACAAGGTGAATGTCCGCCTCAGGACAGTTTCGCTTCGGGGGCGAAGGCGGGCAGCTTCTCGAGACTGCTGCGCACGGCCTCGGCGCCGTAGTCGAACATCTGCCGCTCGTAGTCGTCGACCGCGCTGTGCAGGTCCTGGCGGTCTTCGATGGCCTCGATCAGGCAGCGGCGCAGCAGGTCGGCATCGCGCAGCGCGGTGTTCGCGCCGTTGCCGCCGGTCGGGGAGGTGGCGTGGATCGCGTCGCCGAGCAGCGTGACCGGGCCGCAGGCCCAGCGCTCACCGGGCTTGACCACCCGGATGGACAGCAGCGTGCTGTTGTCCGGGTCGGCCTGCTCGATCAGCGCGCGCAACTCCGGATGCCAACCCTGCATCCTGGACAGCACGTCGTCCTGCGCGGTCACGTCCTGCAACGAGCCGTTCGGCGGCAGGATCATCGCCCAGCGCACATAGTCGCCGATATCGGGCAACGTCACTTCGGGGGCCAGTTGTTCGGCGGCCTGCTTCGGCGGGGCGCGGAAGCGCATCGCGCCGAGCAGCAGGCTGACGCCGTCGCCGGCTATCTTCGAACCGAAAGCCTTGGACAGGCCGGTGAACTCGTCGGTCAACGGGGTGCGGCCGATGACGAACCGGACACCGGTGTCGGTCGGAGTGGTCTGCGGCGACAACACCCCACGCACCGCCGAGGTGACACCGTCCGCCCCGACCAGCAAGTCGGCGGTGGCCGGGTCGCAGCGGGCGAACTGGGCTGCGACCTTGCCGTCGGCCAGCAGATCGTAGCCGGTCAGCGCGGCATCGGTATGCACGGTGAGGCCGGTCAGCAACAGGTGTCGCAGCACCTGCCGATCGACCACGATGCCCGTGCGGGCCGCGCCGAGCTTGCCGATCTCATTGAGCTGCGGGTCCAGGATCAGCTGCTCGGCGGAGGCTTCCATGACGATCTCGTCCAGCAGCGGGTGCCAGCGCGTGGGCAGGCAGTCGCGCACCGCCTGGAAACCGATCCGGTTCAGCACGAGCCGGTAGCCCTGGAACCGTGCGGTGATCGCTGGGTCGCGCTCGAACACCTCGGCCTCGATCCCGGCACCACGCAGACCCTGCGCGAGAGCCAGACCGCCCAGACCGGCACCGGCAACGGAAACTCGCATCACACACCTCCGGATCATCGACACGAACCTGGTTCATTGAACGAACTAAGTTCTATCGTACGAACTTAGTTCGTGCCAAGTTATAGTGGTCGGCATGTCCGCCGATCCCCGCCGACGCCGCGCAGCTCGCCACGCCCAACCCGCAGCGGAGGCCGCCGCACCGGCACCGCGCAAGAAGCCGATCACCGTCGAACGGATCACCGATGCCGCCCTGGAAGTCGTCGCCACCGACGGGTATGACGCCCTGACCATCCGGCGGGTCGCCGCCGTGCTCGACACCGGTCCGTCGTCGCTGTACGCGCACATCGTCAACAAGGACGACCTCGACGAGCTGCTGATCGGCAGGCTCTACGCCGAAGTCGTGCTCCCCGAACCGGATCCGGCCGGATGGCGCGAGCAGCTGCTCGGGGTGTACACGCAGATCCGCGACCTGTACCTGAAATACCCCGGAGTCTCACGCGCCGCGCTGGCCATGGTGCCGACCAACCTGGAAACGCTGCGGGTCGGCGAGGGAATCCTGGCGATCCTGCTCTCCGGCGGCATCGCACCGAGGACCGCCGCATGGGCCCGCGACGCGATGTCCCTCTACGTCAGCGCCTATGCACTGGAGCAGTCACGGGTCCAGCAACGACGCCAGCACCCAGATCAGGAATGGGTGCTCAGCCACGAGGAGTTGCTGGACCGCTTCACCGCGCTGCCCGCCGAGAAATTCCCGCAGACCCAACGCCACGCCGCCGAGCTGATCTCCGGCACCGGACACCAACGCTTCGAGTTCACCCTCGGCCTGCTCATGAACAATCTGCGACCTACGTCGGCGCCGGCGCCGCGCTGATCGGCGTCAAGGAAGCCGTCGAACTCGTCGAGACCTGCGAATGGCCGACCCCGGTCGCGTTCGTCTTGATCACGGCCGCAGCCACCATCGCACTGACATTCACGGTGCGCCGCATGCACCTGACCGACCGCATCGCACACAGTGAGGTACAGCGATGACGACTCGATAACGAGCACACCACTTACTGCACCACAGTGATCGCGGTCTCCGGAATGCCCCGAACCCTCGTTCAGCACACTCACCCCATCCAGATCTCCAGAACCCCGGAATTCGGCGGAACGCTTTTCGACGCGATCCCAGATCCGGTTGTGTGCAGTGCAACCGAGGCCCAGGGCGACGTTCTCCGCGACGATCATCGCGTTGGTCTGCGCGAGAGCGCGATCGCCGTGGAACGTGATCACTGGACTGGCGATCAGGTGTTTGGTCCGAAGGTCGGAGGCCGCCCATGTGCTGGGATGCGCCGATGAAGTCACTGGCCAGTCCTTCGAACCGGGTGACCTCGATGGTGGCGTCCAGGTGGAACAGCTCACGCAACTGCTCCCATTCTGCGCGATGTATCCAGCCGGTCATCAGCCCAGCGATGGCGACTCGGTGCTCGAGACGTTCGTCCATGACTGTGTACGGTGAGTCGGGGTGGATGTCGCAAGTGCCGGTCGCCTGGACGCCGGTCGGCGGAATGTCGTCGACCGACCGATCATGCGGTGATACTTGTGGGCGTTGTGGTGCCGTAGTGCTTGGCGTAGCCGTTCTCCGTTCCCGCGAGAATCTCGACCACGTCGAAGTAGTGGTCCCAGAACCGGGTTTCCCGTAGCGCCTCGATAACCAGCTCGAAGGCCTCGTGATTGCGTGCCTCCCACATCCAGACATCTGTCACCCGAGCGGAGTAGAACTCGGTGTCGAAGAACCTGGAACGGACGTCACGGACCCTTTCTCTGACGGTAGGCAGAACTTCTTCCTCGAACGCGGCGATACGTTGCGCCACGGTCAGGTCCAGCCATGCGCGGGTGGTTTTCACAAGGATGAACGCGGTCACGCCTGCGTCGAACTCGGTGTCGGCCATGGGGTTTCCCTAAGTTTGTAGGTGTCTGGGGTTGGTGCCCTGGATGCCCAGGGCGGTGGGGTGTAGCTGATGGGGTTTTGTCTCTGTTGAGGCTCCGAAGGACTGGCTGCCCCACCGTGCTGGACGCTCCGGCTGCTGATTGAGAGCTTGTTGCGGTCGTCGCTGGTTAGGGATCTGTCGGCGGGGTTGTCCATGGGCTGAAGCTGCGAGGTCAGGAGCACGTGGGTGACAACTCGCCCTCAGATCTGGGTCGGGATCGATGTCGGCAAGCACGCGCATCATGCGTGCGCGGTGGACGAGACCGGAAAAACGGTGTTCAGCCAGAAGTTCGGCAACGACGAGGCTGCGATCGAGGCGTTGATCGCACGCGCTGGTCAGGCTGGCGAGCGGGTGCACTGGGCGATCGATCTGACCAGTCCGATGGCGTTGCTGCTGATCACGGTGCTGTTGGCCGCTGATCAGCCGGTGACGTATGTGCCGGGCCGGGTGGTGAATTCGATGACCGGCAGTTTCCGCGGCGAGGGCAAGACCGATGCCAAGGACGCGCGGGTGATCGCCCAGAGTGCCCGCCTGCGTGAGGATCTCAACCAGGTTGTGATGCCTGATGAGCTCGTGGTCGGGCTGACTCAGCTGACCAGCTACCGCACCGATCTGATGGCGGATTGGGTGGCCGGGGTCAACCGGTTGCGCGCGCTGCTCGGGTCGATCTTTCCCGCGTTGGAGGCCGCGTTCGACTTCGCGAACCGGACCCCGCTGATCCTTGTCGCCGGAATGTGCACCCCCGCAGAGATCCGGTCGTACGGAATCGACGGTGTCACAACGTATCTCACCAACAACGGCGCGTGGAAGCCGGGCATCGCCAAGGCGGCCGCTGCCGCGGTCGAGGCCGCCGGACGCCAGAGCGTGGCCCTGCCCGGTGAGGCCGACACCGCGATGCTGGTCAAACGCATCGCGCGCAAGCTCCTGGATCTGGACCGGGAGATCAAGGACACCGACAAACTCATCACGACCCGATTCCGG
This sequence comes from Nocardia sp. CA-084685, assembly GCF_050955785.1. Taxonomy (NCBI): domain Bacteria; kingdom Bacillati; phylum Actinomycetota; class Actinomycetes; order Mycobacteriales; family Nocardiaceae; genus Nocardia; species Nocardia sp. CA-084685. Next base: position 4,506,898 of record NZ_CP192094.1, on the reverse strand, counting down.
GAACACCCGTGGGCGCGCATCATCGAATCCCTGCCCGGCATGGGTCCCGGATTGGGGGCGGAGTTCCTCGTCGGCACCGGCGGTGACCTGGCCAACTTCGCCAGCGCTGGCCGCTTGGCCTCCTATGCCGGCCTCGTCCCGGTTCCCCGGGACTCGGGCCGGGTCAGCGGCAACCTGCACCGCCCGAAACGCTACAACCGGCGCATGCGGCGCGTGTTCTTCATGGCCGCCTTGTCGAGCCTGCGCTACGAAAACGGGCCCTCGCGGCGGTTCTACGACAGAAAACGCGGTGAGCGACTCATTCATACCCAAGCCCTCCTAGCCCTGGCCCGGCGCCTGGTCGACGTGTTGTGGGCACTGCTGCGAGACGGACGTGAATTCAGCTTCGACACACCTGCCCCGACCGCTGCTGCGGCTTGACACGGTCATTGAGAGTCCTTTTCTATCTCGTTTAAGATGTGCGGTAGGCGCTGGCGAGGATGTCCTCCGCCAGGGTCGGGCCGGTGGGAGTCCAGGCGAGTCCGGGCCCACGGTGGCCAATCGATCGCTCTCGAGCGCGGGGCAGCCTTCGTCCAGCCCGGAAAGTCCGGAGGCGACTACGAACGGCCGGTCGGATCCGGCCAGTGTTTGTGCGATTGTTTCGACCGCGGTGCGCTCGGCGGCGTTCATCGCCGCTGGGTTGGCCCAGTCGTGCTTGTTCGCCAGGTGCACCACGGCGTCGGCGTCCGAGGCGCCTCGCCGCAAGGAATCCAGGTCGTCGAGATCGCCGCGCAGGACCGCAGCGTGCTTATCCGCGAGAGCGGCCGCCGATGCGTCTGATCGGGCCAGTCCGACGACATCATGGCCGACGGCGATCAGCTCACCGACGGCGGCGGAGCCGATCCAGCCGCTTCCGCCGGTAAGGAAGACTTTCACCAAATTCCTCCTTCTCGCCCCGCTCTGGAGCCTCACCACGACTCTGACGCATCTCCACATTTGTGTCCATTGCAACCTTTTCAACTATTGTTTGCATGTGGCACAACTTGATTTGAATCTGCTGTATGCGCTGGATGTGCTCTTGGCCGAGGGCAGCGTCACCGCCGCCGCCGAACGGCTGCACCTGAGCGTTCCCGCGACGAGTCGCACCCTCGACCGCATCCGGAAAGCCGTCGGCGACCCGATTCTCGTGCGCGCCGGAAGAGGACTTGTGCCGACCCCGCGCGCCACCGCGATGCAACCGCGGTTGCGCCAACTGCTCGAGGAAGCGCAGGCGTTGATGGAGATCGGGCGGGAACTCGACGTCGCATCCCTGGAGCGCACCTTCACCCTGCGTGCCAACGATGCACTCATCGGCCCACTGGCATCGGCGCTGATGGAACGGATCCACACGGCAGCCCCTGGCGTCCGGGTGCGGTTTCTCGCCGAGGGGCAGGAGGACATCTCGCCGTTGCGCGACGCCACCATCGATCTGGAAATCGGCGTGATCAACCACCTCAGCACCGAAATCCGTACCGAGCCGCTGTACGAGGACAGGCTCCTCGGCGTGGTTTCGGCCACACACCCCCTTGCCGGATCGGAGATCACCCTGCCCCTTTTCGTCTCGATGCCGCACGTAGCCGTCTCCCGTCGCGGTGTCGCGCGAGGCGCACTGGACGCCAAGCTCGAAGAACACGGTCTGACTCGCACGGTCGCACTGGTCGTGCCGACCTACACGAGTGCCGCGGAGGTCGTGCTCACCTCCGACCTGATCGGGCTACTCCCGGAGCGGACCGCCCGCCGGCTCGAAGCAGCCAACGGTGCACACGTTTTCGATGTCGGACTCGACCTTCCGACCCTATCGATCTCCCAAGCCTGGCACCTTCGCCACGACCAGGACATCGCCCACCAATGGCTACGTCACCAGCTCCATCACGCCGCAAACCCGCCACAGCACTCCACCGGGCTACCCCGTGGGCCCCGGGCCCTGGAAGTCTGAGCGAGCCCAAATCTTGCATGTGTTGCAAACGTTATTTGCATAGATTGCAGTGGACATCAAATGATCTGGCTGGCCACACTGAGACAGCGGATCTCCATTCGCATTCTCACAAAGCAAGGAAGAACGACATGCGTGTTTTTGTCACGGGCGCCAGCGGCTGGATCGGTTCGGCAGTAGTCGAGGAGTTGCTCGCGGCCGGTCATCATGTCCTCGGACTCGCCCGGTCGGCGGAGTCGGCGGCCAAGGTCAAGACCCTTGGCGCCGAAGCGCTGACCGGCGATCTGGACGATCTGCCCTCCCTGCGTGCGGGGGTCGCGCGGGCGGACGCGGTGGTCCACCTGGCGAACAAGCACGACTGGGGCAACCCCGAGGAGTCCGATCGCGCGGAACGCGCCGCGGTGCAGGCCATGCTCGACAAGTTGGCGGGTACCGACCGGCCGTTCATGGTGGCCAACGCCCTCTCCGGACTGGTCGAGGGCCGCTCAGTGCAAGAGACCGACCCGTCCCCGGCGGTCGGCCCCACCGCAGACCGCGGAGGTAGTGAGAACCTCGCGCTCGATTACGTCGCGAACGACGTGCGCTCGCTGGTTGTTCGTTTCGCGCCGTCGGTGCACGGCACGGGCGACTGGGGGTTCGTCAAGTTCCTCACCGAAGCGGCCCACAAACACGGTGTCTCGCGTTACGTCGGCGACGGTGCAACGCAGTGGTCGGCGGTGCACCGCTCGGACGCTGCCCGGCTCATCCGACTGGGTCTGGAACACGCCCCCGCGGGCACGCGGCTACACGCGGTCGCCGAGGAAACCATCTCCACCAGGCAGATTGCAGAGGCCATCGGTGCCAGCCTCGAACTTCCCGTGGCCTCGATCGCACCCGAGAAGGCCGCTGCGCACTTCGGCTTCGTCGGCGACTTCTTCGCGACGACTATGACCGCCTCGAGCAGCCTGACCCGGGCCCTGCTCGACTGGACACCGACCGGACCGGGACTACTCGAGGACATCCGAACAGGCGCCTACCGCGGCTGACCGCCGCCGACGGCACGGGAGGAAGAACCTAATGACACTGAAAGGAAAGACTGCGGTAGTCGCCGGCGGCGCCCGCGGCATCGGCCGGGCCTATTGCGAGCGCTTAGCAGCCGATGGAGCCAATATCGCGGTCGTCGACCGGCGCAAACCGGCATCAGCCTCGAGGGCAACGGTACCAAGATCGGCATGATCTGCGACGTCGGTCGGCCGGAACAGGGTCCGTGCCACCGCCGAGCGAGTACTCGGGCGCCGGTCGTACACGACCGTGTACCAGGTCGAGGCAGGCCGGAGAGACCGAGGCCGCGATCCAGCAACTCCAACGGCGGATGATCGTGGCCCGCGATCGGGTCCTGCGCAACCTTTCTGAGTAGCCACTCCAGCCCTACATGATTCGGTACGCCCGGAGGAAGGTCCGCACTCCCTCGACCACGAGGGGCTGGACGCGCTCGTCCTGGTTGGCATTCGCGGAGCCGAGCCTATCCAGCGCGACGCCGAAGGTCAGCGCAATGAACTGATCGGCCGCGAGCCGCGCGTCGGGGATGTCGAGCAACCCAGCCGCTGCGAAGGCGGCCAACCGCTCACCCAGTGCCTCGTCGGGGTTGTCGGCCAAGGGGTTGTCGCGGTGGCGCGATTCCGCCTGGACCAGTCGCTGCAGCGTTGCGTACTCCGCCGAGCCCAGCATGTCAGTCGCGATGCGCATGCAGAACCTGACCAGGGCATCCTCAAGATCGGCGAGGTCGGTGGTGCCGGTGAGAGTCTCGTCGAGGGCGCGCCGGATCTTGGTCATCATCGACTGGCCGATGGCGTCGACGACTGCTCGCAGCAGCGTCTGTTTGTCGCCGAAGTAGTCGTAGACGGTCCTCTTGGACACCTCGGCCCGGGCGGCGATCGCGTCGACGCTGGTCCGGTCGAAGCTATCGGCGAGAAACAGTTCCCGAGCCGCCGAGAGGATGGCGGCTCGCTTGTGTGTGGAGCCCTCGCGCAGCGTCTTCGTCGGCATACATATACCTTACTCACATACACTGCACGGTGTAGTGCAGGAGTCGATACGACATTCGCCGAAGTCACGCTCGCTCGGCGACGACTGAAAAGGACGTCGATGACCACAGCTCTGGCTCCCCCGGTCCGCATAGGGAAGGCTGCTGTCGGCGCGCTCGGACTGCTGGCCGTCGCCAGCGGCGCCCTCGAGTCGGTGCTGGCGCCGACGCTCCCACTCCTGCAACGCGAACTGGACATGAGTCGATCCACCGGGGCGCTGCTCAACATCATGCTGCCCATCACCGGCGCCCTCGTCACGCCGATCGCGGGCAATCTCGGCGACCGGTACGGCGGAAAACGGATCCTGATCCGGCTGATGGCGGTGGTCTCGATCGGCGGCCTGGTGTCCGCGCTGGCGCCGAGCCTGCCGGTGTTACTGGTCGGCCAGATATTGCAGGGTGCGATGGTGGGTGCGCTGCCCCTGTCGTTCATCGTGGCGCGCAAGCACCTTCCCGCAGGCGAGTCGAAGACGGCCATCGGGGTGGTCAGCGGGATGTTCGTGGGAGGCGGGATGGCGGGCACGCTGCTGGCGGGGCCCGTGGCGGAACAGCTGTCCCGGCACTGGATGTTCGCGCTGCCGACGATCGTCGTCATCGTGGCCGTGGTTCTCGTGAACTGGCTGGTGCCGCCGGATCTGCCGGACCGTTCGGACGGCGCCGGGGTCGACTGGCCCGGCCTCGTCCTGCTGAGCGGGGTGCTGATCACCCTGATGCTCGCACTCAACCTTGCGCCGGACCTCGCCTCGCAGCCGCTCATGCTCGGCACCCTCGTCATGCTGCTGGCCGCTCTCGTAGCCGGCTGGATCGCCGTCGAGCGTCGCGCGGCCTCGCCGATGATCGATCTGCACATGCTGATCCGGCCCACGATGTGGAAGTCGGCCGTGCTGACGTTCGTGATCTGCATCGGTGCCGCGATGTCGATGACTCTTGTTCCGCAGCTGTGGGATGTGTCCGGTGACGGGTACGGCTTCGGGGCCAGTCCCACCATGATCGGCATCTTCCTGCTGCCCGGGACCGTGCTCGCGACGCTGGCAGGGCCGCTCGGCGGGAGCTGGGAACGGCGTTCGGGCTCGCGTGCCGTGGCCACCACCGGGATCGTCATCATGGCCGTCGCTTTGATCGGCATGGCGGCCGTGCACTCCGAGGCCTGGCACCTCGTGGTCGGCAAGGCGCTGGTCGCGCTTGCCAACGGACTATGTGTCACGGCGATGACGACGAGCATCGCCACCTCCGCCGCTTCGAACGAAACCGGCGTCGCCACCAGCCTGATCCTGGTTACCCGCGTGCTCGGAATGTCCGTGGGCGGAATGCTCGGTGGCGTCCTTCTCGCAGCCGGCACCCCGTCAGGAACGAACATCCCCGCCGAATCGGCCTTCGTCACCGGCTTCCTCATCGCCGGCGCCATCACGGCACTGGCCCTGCCCGTCACACACACCATGCGCAAAGGAGTCGAGGCATGACCCGCACCGAACAGCCGACGGGTGTCCGTACCGCGTCGAGGGGCAAGGTGCTGATTTCCGGGGCCAGCATCGCCGGTCCCACCCTCGCGTTCTGGCTGACCCGCTACGGATACGCCGTCACAGTGGTGGAGAGGGCCGCTACGGTCCGCAGCGGTGGTTATCCCATCGACGTGCGCGGCACCGCGCTCGAGGTCGTCACGAGGATGGGGATCCTGCCTCGATTACAGGACGCCCACATCGACTTGCGCCGACTGACCTTTCTCGAGGGCGACGGCAGTGAGGTGGTCTCGATCCACCCGCATGCCGTCAGCGGTGGTGTCGACGGACGGGATCTGGAGATCCGGCGCGGCGATCTGACCGCCGCACTGTACGCGGCGGTTCGTGATGACGTGGAGTTCTTGTTCAACGACTCCATCGATACCCTCGACCAATCCGCCCAGGGGGTCGACGTCACCTTCCGCAGGGGCAGCAGCCGCACGTTCGACATGGTCATCGGCGCGGACGGTCTGCACTCACGGACGCGGGAACTGCTGTTCGGCCCCGAACAGCAGTTCCATCGCTACCTCGGCTACTGCTTCGCCGGATTCACCATGCGCAACACCTTCGGACTCGACCACGAGGTCAGGATGTGGAACGACCCGGGCCGAGCCGCGGCGCTCTACGCGGTGGGAGGCGGCGAGGACGTGCACGCCTTACTCACCTTCGCCCACCCGGAACCGCCGCTCGACGCGTTCCGGAACCCGCAAGCTCAACGAGACCTCGTCGCCGCGGTCTTCGACAACGCGGGATGGGAAGTCCCGGGAATGCTCGCCGCCATGGGTGCAGCGGATGATCTGTTCTTCGACGTGGTCAGCCAAATCCGCATGCCCCGCTGGGCCAGCGGGCGGGTCGCGCTGGTGGGCGATGCCGCGTACGCGCCCTCGTTTCTGACCGGACAAGGCTCCAGCCTCGCGCTCGTCGGTGCGTACATGCTCGCCGATGCCCTCGCCGAGCTAGATCATGCCGCGGGCTTCGCCGCCTACGAGCACAACACCCGTGACTTCGTGACCCTGAACCAGGACCAGATCGGTCAGGGTGACGCCACTCTCTTTCCCACCACTGCCCAGGCGTTGGAGCAGCGCAACGCCATGCTGCGCGAACTCAGCACCAAGCCCGCCCCTGTGGAGGGCCGACCGGCTCACTCGGCCCTCACCCTGCCCACGGCGTAACTCGGGGTTCCGGACTGCGGGTCAGGTGGTGCGGCGGGCGGCCCAGACCGTGCGTTCGGAGCGCAGGGCGAGCGGCCGCGGTCGCGTACACGACCCGGCCGCCGTAGTGGCGCACCTGCTGCCGCCCTCGCTCGAGCAGTTGTGCGGGCGGGGTGCCGTCGAGCACGATGAAGATGTCGCGGGCGGCGAAGCGCGCGCGGGTGTCGTCGTCGAAGTCGGTGTCGCCGTTGAAGTAGGCCGGCTACATCACCCGCACCCGGGTCGGGCGCCGTACCGCTACCGCTACCAGCCGCCCCAACGCCCGCGCCACGCCGCCGACCGCGACCCCCACATCGACGAACTGATCGACCTGTTCCGGGTCACCGCCCCCTCACGCAGGCGAACGACGACCACCACGACGAATCACGGTAACGATCGTTCACGAGACACATTGCGGCCCAATTCGTTCCCGCAGGTCGCAGTCCACCGAATCTGTAACGGTTGCCGTGTCCGCACCAACGTCAACCTGTCGGGGGTTCGCAATACACTCCCGCGCATGCGCATCGGCTACGGACAGGTCTCCACCCGAGACCAGCACCCCGAAGCCCAGCACGACGCACTCACCGCCGCCGGATGGGAACAGATCTTCATCGACAAGGCCTCCGGGAAGCTTGGCTCCCGGCCCGAGTTGAGCAAGGCGCTCCTGGTGGCCAACCGACCCAAAGACCAACTCGTGGTCACCAAGCTCGACCGGCTCGGCCGCTCCCTTGAGCACCTCATCGAGCTGTCCAAAACTCTCCAGGACCGGGGCGTCGACCTGGTCGTGCTCGACCAGGGCATCGACACCTCCACCGCCGTCGGGCGCATGTTCTTTCAAATCCTCGGCGCGATAGCCGAATTCGAGCACGCCTTGATGTCCGAACGTACCCGTGACGGCCTGGCCGCCGCCCGCGCCCGCGGACGCACCGGCGGCCAGAAACCCAAACTCGGACCACGGCAGGTGGCGCTGGCCCGGCAGATGTACAACGAACACGACAAATACGGCAAGCGCCGCTACACCGTCGACCAGATTGCCGCCGAGTTCGGCGTCACCCGGCCAACGATCTATCGGCACCTCAACCGGACACCCCCATAGTGTCACCGCACCACAGCTGACCAGGCGCTACGCGAACTTCGTTGAATTCTCGGCGACTACTGGAACCCAATGCCGCGGTGGTCGAGTGATTCGCCGACGGTCATCACGTCGGCACGCGCACGCTCTTCGACGGCTACACCGATACCACGCCGCCGAGGAACTCGGCGGGCATGCTCTTCCAGCACCGCTGATCACCGAGCGACAATGCGCTCCAAAGCGGCGAGGTCCTGTTCGAGCATCCGGAACAACCAATAGATGGCGATGAAGGCCAGCGCGCTGCCCACACACAGCACACGCAGCGGCACAATGACCGCCGGAATATCCCCGGCGGGAATGAAAGTCGCGCCCGCGACGCCGAGCAGCGGGACCGCGGCGGCGATGGCGAGAAAGTAGGTACTGGTGCGGTCGAGTTGGCGCAGCTGGGTGTCATCGGCGGCGCCGAGTCCGCCGTGCGGCAGGAACATCGGGTAGATGCTGCGCACCGCATAGAAACTGACCAGGAAATACGGGTAGGCCATGGCGATCGCACCGCACACGATCTGGGTGATGAAGAAATGCACATAGGCTCCGGCGGTGAGGTGATTGCCGGAGACCTGCACCGAGACCGGGACAACGACACCGGCCAATACCCATAGTGCGAAGCAGGTCAACACATTTCGGCGACCGAGTTGGACAGCATCACTGCGGGCACGCGCCAGCGTGGGCGCATCGTAGGACTTGCCCTTGCGTAGCCCGCGCGAGATAGACCACAGATCGACCAGCAGCACATTGGTGACGATGATCCCGATCAGGAAGCAGATGCCGTAAGTGGTGACGGCGAACTGGTCGAATCGGTGCTGCGCCTGCTCGTCCAGTTTGGCGATGATGAGCGCGCGATTATGGTTATAGCTGTACAGGATCGCCAGCGCATTCGGAGCGCCGATGGCCAACGCCATGATGGGATGCATGAATACGCGGGCACGCAGTCGCCAACTATGCGGCGGCGGGTCGACCAGGTCACGGGCGCGCGCGTCCAGGCAGACATCGAATTGCTGTGCCATATCGGCACCGCGCGCCCACCGGTTATCCGGATCCGGATCGAGCGCGCGGACCAGGGCGCGGCGCAGCGCGACCGGGCAATCGGCCGGAAGATCCTGATACGGCAGCGATTGCGGGCTGCCCGAACAACGGTTCAACATGCCGTCCAGTGCGGTGCGATCGCCGCCGGTCACCGTGTCGTCGTCGAATGGTTTGCGACCGGTGAGTAATTCCCACAGCATGACGGCCAGGGCGTAGAGATCGCTGCGGGTGTCCAAATCGGCGGCCGTCGTGGATTTGTCCGGGTGCACGGCAGCCAACTGCTCCGGTGACATATAGGCCAGCGAGCCGCCGAAGTAGGCGACCGGACTATTACCGGAGACATTGCCGCTGAAGCTGATATTGAAATCGGCGAGTTTCGGGACGCCCTCGGCGGTCAGCAGTACATTGGCCGGCTTGATGTCGCGGTGCAGCACCCCGCAGCGTCCGGCGTAGTCCAGCGCCTGGGCCAGTCTGCGGCCGAGCCAGGCAATGGTTTCCGGCCAGGATAATTCGGCCAGTTCGGCACGCACGGTCGATTCGCTGGGGCGGATCTCGCCCTTGTCGGCGAGTACGGAGTCGATGACATCGAGCAAGAGCGCACCCGACCGCTCGGCCGCCGGCGTTGTGCGCACCCGCTCGAGCACGGTGAACAGCGTGCCGCCCGGCACATATTGCATATACAGCAGGCGCAGGCGGCGATTCTCCAGTACGCGCTGGTCGAAGACGCGAACGATGTAGTCGTGGTCGAGCTGGGCCAGGGTCTGTGGTTCGGCGCTCTTGTCCTGAGAGATCTTGACCGCGACGAGTCGCTGCATGGAGCGCTGTCTGGCCAGGAACACTCGTGCGAACGCGCCACGGCCGAGTCCGGTCATCAGGTCGAAGTCGTCGATCTTCTGGCCGATGTCGATCTCGTCGAGGTTCACCGGATCGGCGTAGCCGGTCAGCAGAGTGCTGCGGTAATCATCGGTAGCAAGCATCTGTGAGAGTTGCTCGGCCTGTTCGGGATAGGCCGCGGTGTATTCCTCGACATCCACCGAAGTACCCGCGCGTCTGCGGACGTGGAACTCCTCGTAGATGAGATCCGGCGGCAGCGGCCAGGTACGCAATTCCGGCATGTCCTCGACATATTCGGCGAGACGCTTCGGCTCGGTGCCGCGCATCCAGCGGTTCGCCAAGTCGACCTTGATCAGTTCGATCAGCGTCATCCGGCGAATGGCAGGGGAGTCCGGCAGATAGGCGGGCAGATCCGGCGGTGTATCGGCCGCCCGCCATGCCTGCGCGAATCGCTCGACGACCTCGGCGACTCCGGTGCCACGTGGTGCACCCGGCGAGCGGTCCGGAGCGACCGTCGCCCCCGGAACCGGCGGAGCGGGGTGCGCCATCTGCGCATCGTAGCTCCGCCGATACCCCGGTGGCGGTCGACTGGGCAACTGATTTGCTAGTTCAATGCCTGGTACAGGGTGAGCCAGCGGTCAGGGGAGACGAGGCCGACCGGTTCGTCGAGGGCGATTGCGGCCACGGCGCAGGCCGCTCGGACCTGGTTGGTGGGATAGGCGCGGCGCAGTGTGGCCGAGAGGCAGCCACCGAGGCCGGAGAAGCCGAGTTCCACGAGTTCGCGGTAGCCAGGCAGTTCCCTTCGCGCGAGAAGTGGGTGTTCACGCCTGAGCAGCCGAAGTACGGCCGCATCGACCCGCGGGATCGGATGGAAGTGGTCGCGGCGCACGCTGATGCCCAGTTCCATTGTCACCGTGGGCCATTGGGTGACAGTCAGTTTGGGCCAGCGGCCGTAGTCCCCGGCGTATTTGCGGGCGAACTCGCGTTGGGTCAGTAGTGTCGCCGAGGCGAGCTTCGGTGCCGTGACACACCAGCGCAGGATATCGGTGCTCGCGGCGAACGGGATATTCGCGACAACCGTGAATCGCTCGCGAGGAGGGGTTATATCGCGAATATCGGCGTGGTACACGTCAATTCGTTGGTCGCTCGCAAAGCGTGCGCGGAGTTTCTCGGCGTAATACCGGTCCCTTTCGTAGGCCAGGACGTGGTGCGCCCGGTTCAGGAGAGGACCGGTCAGCTTGCCGTCGCCGGGGCCGATTTCCACAACGAGGTCATCGGCACGGACACCGGCGGCGCGTACCAGCCTTTCCGCGATGCGGGTATCGGTAAGGAAGTTCTGCGACAGCTGTTGGCGAGTGCTGCCGGGGCGGATCCGGGCATGCGGCAGTGAACGATTGCGGGACATGGGTGTCCTCCGAACGGAGTGGTCGAATCAGGAATGTGTGATTCGCCCGGCCCCGTGCCGGAACACTATGGGGCGCAACTCATCTCAGCGCGATGAAAATCGATCAGATCGATCGCGCGGGAGCAGCGCAGTGCGTGGGCAGAGGCCGGGCCGCCGCGCGGGGCCGCACGTAGTACGCGCAGGCCACGCACGCTCCGTTCCAGCCAGGACTGCCTCCCATACGGGAAAACCTAGAGCACGCCGGAGTTGTCCGCGACCGATTTTCGTACCCGTCGCTGCGATCCGAGGCCAGTCACAGCGCGACGGCAGTATCGGCCCCCGGATTGGGGTCGCCGTAGTATCAGCCGAATTTTCGGCGGATATGGCGTAGTGGGCTGGTAGATCCGGACGCTACGGACGAGGACGACTGAACTACACCATCGCCCTGCCGGGCGGAACCCGTCTCGCCGTTGACCACGACACTCGTCTCCACGGGCTGGGAAAGATACACATCGATCAATCCACCTCGAATCACAGTGTCTGCGGCGGCTACTCGCAAGAATCTCCGGACTGTAACAACTTCTCAGCGGAAGTGAGCGGGTCGTGTTCGGGCTTGGCCCACCAGGCCCCGATCGCTTCGCTCAGCTCTTCTGGCGCGTCCGACTGCAGGAAGTGACCGACTCCGTGGAGCACCGCGGTGCTGTGATTGGGAAGCCTCGCCTCCCAGCGTTCACGCTCCTTGTCGCCGAAGGCGATGTCGGCGTCGGCCCACACGATCAGCGTGGGCAGTTGCTCGAGGACCCTCAGGCGGTCGGCGACCTCGGTGAGAAACGTGCGACTGCCGATGATGGCGCCCGCAAGGACAGCGCTGGCTTGGCGGCGATCCGGCGTGGGCAGGGCGGCGCGGTAATGAGCCATTTCGGTCGCGGATGGCTTCCTACGCTTGTGCCCGGCAGGAATGAGGGCGTTGACGAACAAATTGAACCGCCTGATGAGCTCGCGCCCGGCCGGTCCTCCCATGAGGCGGGAGGCCAGTTCGGCGCGCAGGTCGCCGTTCATCGGCCACGCCCATGTGTTGGCCAGGACGAGGCGTTCGAACTTGTCTGGTCGCTGCTGGGCCGCGTGCAAACCGATCGGGCCGCCCCAGTCGTGTGCAACCAGTGTCGCCTGCGATAGGCCCAAGCGGTCCAGGAAGGACACGACCACGTCGGCATGTTCCTCGGGCAGGTGCCGGTAGCCGGGCGCTGAGACCGACAGACCGAACCCTGGATAGTCGAGGGCGATGCAACGGAACCGATCTCGCAGCGAGCTGATGACCTGGCGGTATACGAAAGACCACGTCGGATTGCCGTGCAACATCAGCAGGGTCGGTCCCGAACCCTCATCGATGTAGTGAACGGCGTGCCCGTCCAGCTCCACGAAGCGGCTCTCGAAGGGAAACAACTCGTCGTCCACCCACGACGGGCGTACACCTCTGGACTGCTGGGTCGTCATGTCCGGACCTCCTCGGATCCTGCTCGATTGCGGCAACGATGTGGTTAGAGGAATGCGGGCACAAAACGGTCGGCGGTGCGTATCGCGAAGGCGAGCGGCCGGGCGAGGCTCGCCGCGAGCGTGCCCTTCAGGCGTCCCCGGCGCCTGGCCGACACCCGCGGCGGGAGCGCCGCGAACAGCGTCGCCAACCCGGGCAGCGCACGGACGAAGACCGTGTAATCAACGATCTGTCCGTGTTCGTTGCAGCGCACCAGATTCATGGCCTCGAGTTCCACGCCGCGAACGCGCGCCCGGAACGAGAACGATCCCGTGTCACCGACTGCGAGCGGTTCGCTGGTGGTGAGGTCGTCGAGGACGGCGAAGATGTCGCGATGCAGCTCCACGACCTCCTGCCTGCCCTCGAACCGTAGCCGCATCGTCATCGGGGAGTGAAAGACAACATCGGGCGCCAACACCTCGGCAATCGCATCAGCATCGCCGCTTTCCCCGGCGGCACGCAAAGCGGCGACCGCCGCCGAGACCGGCGCGGCGGAACCGGTGGCAGGACCGGAGACCGGCATGGGAACCCTTTCGTGAGACACCTCGGATGTTTCTTGATAAAATCAAGTCTTATGGAAGAAGTCAAGCAGAAGTCGGTGCGCTCCTACGGGCAGTTCTGCGGTTTGGCGCGCGCACTCGACGTCGTGGGGGATCGCTGGAGTCTGCTGATCGTCCGTGAGCTTCTTCCCGGCCCGCGGCGCTACGGTGAACTCGTGGCCTCGCTGGGCGGGATAGCCACCAACCTGCTCGCCGACCGCCTCCGGAGGCTGGAGTCCTCCGGGGTGATCGAGCGGCGTCCGGGCCGGATCAGCGGCGTCGTGTACGCCCTGACACCGTGGGGTGAGGAGCTGCGTGAAACGATCGAGGCGCTGGTCCGCTGGAGCTCCCCACTGATGACGAGCGGCCGTGGCGGCGACGCCTTTCAGCCTCGCTGGCTGGCGGTCGCGCTCGAAGCGTTGCTCCGCGGAAAGACGGCAGAGTCGCCGGCCGAGCTGGGCATCGAGGTTGCCGGTCTGTTCATGACCGTGCGGATCGACAAGTACGGTCCCCATGTGATCGTTCAGCCCGAACGGCGCCCCGACACGATTCTCGAGGCGGAGCCGGAGGCGGTCCTGGGGCTGGCCGCTGGTGCGATCACTATCGACGAAGCACTCGCCTGGGCGAGCGTCCAGGGCGATCCGAACGTCCTGACCACGGTGTTGGCCGGGGCACAGAGATGAGCGAGCGAACACCGGACGCAGCCGGGCTGCTCGACGAGGTCCTCACCGCCTATGGCGGCCTCGAGCGGTGGCGGTCCGTGACCGCGCTGACCGCTCACGGGCGATTCGGCGGTCTCCTGCGCTCACGCTTTCCCGGAAGCCGGATGGCCGAGGTGACTGTGCGGGTGCAGTTGGCGCAACAGCACGCCGTCTTTCACGGTTTCCCGCAAGCCGGCCAACAAGCGGTATTCGATCGAGGCGACGTAAGGATCGAGACCCGCGGTGGCGAACTGATCAGTGCCCGGTGTAACGCCCGCGCCGCCTTCGCCGGGTTCAACGGCCTGCGTCGCAACCTCCGCTGGGACGCGCTCGATGCCGCGTACTTCGCCGGATACGCATTCTGGAACTACCTCTCGACACCCCTGCTTCTGACGCGGGAAGGTATCGCCATCACCGATGGCGATACCTGGCCGGAGGCAGGACAGCGGTGGCGGCGCCTCGAGGTCGACTTCCCGCCGGACCTGCACACCCACTCCCGGCACCAAACCTTCTACGTCGACGCTGCCGGCCTGATCCGCCGGCACGACTACGTTGCCCACCCCATCGGTCGGTGGGCGCACGCGGCCCACTACTGCAGCGACCACCAACGCTTCGCTGGGCTCGTCTTCCCCGCACGCCGACGGGTGCGCCCACAAGGACCCGGCGGCCGGACTCTCTCCCATCCGGTCCTCGTCGCACTCGACATCGACAACATCGAGACCGAGACATGACCGCAATCTGCTCCACTTCGGGTCAGGGGTCGGACTCTTTCTCGTTGAGGTCGCGAATCACGTGCCGCACATGAGTGGTCGACGCCTTGCAGGCGCGGGCGTTCCCATCGAATCTGCGGGATATGCCGGAGCCGATCCTGTTGCTCGACGACCGCCAATGGCCGCAGCCGAACTCGGGGCCCGAACCGCTCAGCGCCGCCGCCGGGCGGCGGGGTCGGTCTGAGCCTGCCACCGAATCAGCGCCTCCGCGGACGGCCGCGAGTACTTGCCCAGAGACCGCACCGAGGTGTGCCCGCTCATTCGCATCAGCATCGGCGTCGACGCCCCATCCTCGGCGGCGTGCGTAAGCTTCGAATGACGCAGCTGATGCAGCGTGAACGGTCCGCGGCCGAAGTCGCTGGTGTGATGCTCGAACAACTCGGCCGCCCGCCGGTACGACAACCGCCCGCGCAACGTGGACGGGTCGATATCGCCCACGGCCACACCAGGTTTCGCCTTGCGGTCAGTCAGGAAAACCGGTCCCTTCTTCCGCCCTGCTAGCAGCCTCGGCAGCAGACGCGCGGTGCCAGTTTGCCAGGCGACCACATCCCTGGCACCACCCTTGCGGGTGACCGTGCCGCATCGGTTCGCCATGTCCAGGTCCGGGATGTCGAGCAGCAGCAGTTCGTCGGCGCGGGCGGCCGTCTCGTACAGCATGGTCCACAGCACCCGCTCCCGCAGCGGCACATCCTTCGCCAGCAGCCGGGCAACCTCGTCACGGGTCATCGCCCGCGTGTGATCCGGCGGCACTTTCCGCGAGACCAACCGAACCAGCGGATCACCAACCAGCCACTGCTGCTTGCGCCAGTACTCGCACGCCCTACGCAACGAAGCGAGGCGCACATTGAACGTCTGCGCCGACTTGCTACTCCACTTGAAGGTGAACCAGCCACCGACCCGACCGGCCTCCAGCAGCCCCACATCGGAGTCCGCGCCGAAATCACGCACGAGCTGATTGAGGGCAATCGCGTAGCCGCGACGGGTGTTGGTGCTCGGGATCGTCGCAAGGTAGTTGGCCACCGCATCCTTGAGCCGCACACCCCGCACTGGCAGCGCCTGCACCTGTCCCACGATCAGCCCTTCCGCCAAGTCTCCGGCCTCCGATCGACGCTACCGCAGATAATTTACGGAGTGGCCCCGCTCGCGGCGCGGTATAGCGCCAGCTCGCCACCGATGTTACCGCAGATAATACGCTATTGTCTGCGGTAACTCCTTAGCGCGACTTTTCCCGGATTTGGGCAGAATGCTGTGTCTGTCCATCCGAAACCAACTGCTACACAGTCCATCTCGGGAACAGAGGGATGTCAGATACCGCTTAGCGCGACTTTTCTCGTCACTGGACCCCGTATGCCGGTTACTACCGGACCCACAAGTACGAGCACCCACGCACCCTGTCACGCCAGCATCCTGACCAACGGCTTCAAGATGGCGAACGCTCTCTGCGCCAGCCTGGCGCAGTCCGGCGCGTCCTGGGCTACTCCAAGAACAGAAAAACCGCCGGCCGACCCCCGAAAGAGGTCTTGAACTGCGGTTCTTCAAACTGAACATCAGTACCCTGAGTAGCCCCGACGGGGCACACGGCGGATGGATGCAGGATGCGCCCCTGGTCATCGAAGCCGTGTGTTCGCTGGACCGATCTGTCGTGTGAGAAGCGGATCATCGGCGCCGGCGTCGGCTACCCGCTCACCGCACTGCTCGCCGCTCGGCTATCACCACGTCACCACGACGAAACTCGCCGCAGAAGCAGCGGTGACCTGGAGCCGCTACATCACCGCCCCCAGATTCCGGTCACCCATCGGTTGGAAACCATCAACAACCCGCGACAGTTGAATACGCGAGCTCACCAGTCCGGAACCCCGGATTCCTGAACCGATGAGATCGGCCCGGCCGCCGACGATCCGCGCGCCGAGAATCCCGCCGCCTCGTGGACTCGACATTCTCGATTTCGCGCTGATGGTCGCCAGGGGACCAGCTGGCGGCAGCGATTCCGCTGATACTCAGCCGGAAGTTACCGATTGATCGTGTTCGTCGGTCTTCTCCTCCGCTGCGCAGGCGCGCCACATCTGGGCTTCAGCGTGGTTGCCCTGACGTTCGAGGAGGTCGGCGAGTCCGGTCATGGCGCGTGATTCGCGGCGATCGGCCGCGGTGCGCCACCAACGCTCGGCATCGCCGAGTTGACCACGATTGAACAGGACGACGCCGAGGTCATAGGCCGCCCCGGCATGCCCCGCCTCTGCGGCCTGTGCCCATAGACCGCACGCCTGTTCCTCTTCGCCGCGGCCGAACATGGCGACGCCGAGATCGTAGAGGGCGGCGCGATAGCCGCGGTCGCCGTCCTTGGTGCGCTGCTGCGATTTCGGCTGCTTGGGCTTCGGCGGTTCTGGGAGCGGGATGTGGTCGGCATCCGCTGCACGCTCCGGCACCTGCGCGGCAACCGACGGTTCCTCCAACCGAATACGCGCGGATTGCAACGGCGTGGTCTGCTCGGCCGCCGGAAGTTCAGGGCGGGGGAATGCCGTTTCCAGTGGTTCTGGAAAGCGCACCAATTCGAGGTCCGGCGGTGTCGGCTGTGGCTCAGGGAGTCGAGTCTGCTCTGAGGCAACCGGCACGGCTCGCTGCGGCGGTGCCGGCTGCGGCTCGGGAAGCCGAGTCTGCTCTGAGGCAACCGGCACGGCTCGCTGCGGCGGTGCCGGCTGCGGCTCGGGAAGCCGAGTCTGCTCTGAAGTAACCGGCACGGCTCGCTGCGGCTGAGTCGGTGGCGTCGGCTGCCCGGATCTGTCCTGTCGCGGTTCTGCGAGTTGCGATGATTGGGGCGCTGGCACGGGGGTAGCGGCCGCCGGAGCCGGGACGGAGGCGGCGGGCGAACTGGCGGTGTCCACCTCGATCACCAGGTTGGCGAAATTGGGCGGGCCCTCGCCGACGCTGCACCACAGGACGATTCGCCCGGTCGGTGGTTGTTCGATGAGGATGCCATAGTTGCCGGACCAGGATTTCTGTGCGCCGAATCCGTCGACCCACACCGGTGTCAGCGAGAACAGCGTGCCCGGCGCGGTCGGAACCACCTCGAAGGTAACGCCGGCGGTGAGGGCATCGCTCCACACGTCCACCCCGGCCAGGCGCCTGCCATCGATGCCGATATGCCCATCGACCACCGACAGCCCTATTCCGTGTCCACGCAGACCAGCCGGTGGTGCCGCGGACAGCAACTTCATGGTGACCAGGATCGGTGCCGCCCCAACCTGTTCGGTGTACATCGGGTAGATCAGGCTGCCGTTCCAGGTGATCGGGTCGGCGGATTGATACCGCGCGGCCAGCGGTAGGTTCTCCGGCGAGTTCTGGGCATACCAGTGCGAATACGGCTGATTCATATCGCGCCCCGACCTTTCACCGATGCTTCCTCGCCCCTGTCTACGCGGTCCGGCCGGTAATACCGTACCTGCCTCTGATTTGGTGGCTATCTCAGTCCCGATCCGATCGCATGCGATCGAGCACGACCGTAGCGCCGAGAAGTTCCTCGCCCGTCCTGGTCCCCATTTCGAGTCCGTCGAAAGCCTGCACGAGTCTGCGCTCCTCCCAGCGGAAGTGCGATTCCAGGATGGCGGCCAGCCCGTCCAATTCGCGCCGGACGATATCGGCATTGTCCAGCCTGATCGAGTCGAGCAGTTCGGTCAGTCTGCGCAGGATATCTGCGACGAGTTGGTGGTCGGTGCGCAGTTCGACCAAAACCGGTGCCAATTCAGGGAACTGGTCGGCTAGTGCCGGAAAACCCGCGGTGTCCTCGCCGGTGTGATGCCTGCTCAGCGCGGCGCAGAATGCCGTGCAGTGCGCGCGAAGTCGCATCGGCCGCAGTTCGGAACCGGTTGCATAGGCGGTGACATCCGCACGGATTCCGCTGAGTTCGGTTCGCAGCCAGTCGTGTATCGCCACCAGTTCCTGTCCGAGGGCGCGCGCCCGGTTTGCGTCGAGCTCGGTTGATGCCATGAATCGTCTCTCGCGCGAGGAAGACACACAGCCGTGCGGCTCCGCGAAGGGTGCTGGAATGCAGTGGGCCTCGATGCCCTGCTCGACTTCAGTGCGAGCGCGAAGGTGGACGCACGGCGGGCTCCTCGATCACGGTGCCTCCATGCCGATCGCCGTCCACCCGGCGCCGCCACGCGACACATCCATGATCTTGCACCTGCTGGGTGTGTCGATCAACTCGGCAGCGGTTGCGCACCATGCAATATCGCAGACCGTGCCCGACGTGACGACGGCACACCTTTATATGTAACTCATGGTTACATATAAATCAGGTTTTGCGGAATTCGAGTGCCAGAGCGGCGATGTGATCATCGTACCCGGTACCGCCCCGCGACGCGACCGCGAAACTCGACCCACGGATGGGCTGCATCCGTGGGTGGAATCAACAGGCGTCAGACGCCGACCGTCTCTTCAATTTCCTCCTCGGCCGCTACCGGTCGCTGTGCGCGGACCGGAGCGGCGGGCGCGGGGAAGTTATGCCGTTCGTATCGTGCGGCGATCACCAGCAGTACCGCGCCGACGGCCAGCCACGCGAACAGGCTCGCGATGCGACCGGCAAAATCCGCACCGCCGTCGAAATACAGCAGGCTGCGCGCACCCTCCACGAAACCCGCGCCGTTCCAGAAGGCGTGCAGCGAACCGAAGAAGCCGTTCTGCAGTTCGGGACGGTAGATGCCGCCGGAGGTGGTGAAGTTGAGCATGACGAACAGCACCATCAGCGCGAGAGTGGTCCAACGCTTCAAGAAGGTGTGCAGTCCGATGCCGACGGTGATGATGCCCGCCGAGTACAGCCAACCCATCGCCCAGATTGCCGCGTAATCATGGTCGACGATGTGGAAGACCGGCGCCGCCAGGGCGATTCCGATGACGCTCACCACTAGCGAGGTCACCAAGCCTATCGCCGCGCGCACCCCCATGGACAGTCCAGCGCCCGCCGCGCCGATCGCGGCAACGCTGCCGTAGGAGCCGATACTCAGGGCGACCAGCAGGAAGAACAGGCCCTGTCCGGTGGGGTCGCCGCTGGAAGTCTGGGCGATATCGGTGACCGTCATCGGCATCCCTTGTGTCCCGGCGACCTGCCGGAACACCAACTCGACCGCCATTGCGGTGGTATCGGAATTAGCCTTGGCCACAAGCAGTTCGGTATGTCGCGGGTCGGGAATGTACGCGCCGGAGAGTGTGCGGTCGCGCAACTGCGCGGTCGCCTCATCGCGGGTAGGCAGCGTAACGACCTCGAGTGCGTCACCTGCCTTGTCCTTCATGGTCTGCGCCAGCACCATGTCCTGCGCTGATGTACCGACCACGGCCACCTTCAGATGGTTCGGTTCGGGCTGATGGAACGCGCCCAGATAGGCAAGTCCCATGCCGAGACACATCAGCAGTGGGGTCAGCAGATGTGCGGCGACATGCCGTAGCTGGTGCGAGCGCATAAAGTGTCAACTCCTAATAGTTGGTAAATACAACTATTACAGTTGTAGCATACAACTGATGTATAGTGCAACCATGACCAGTGAACCGCGCGGCGCGGCGATCCACATCATCCAGCGCGAGTTGACCGCCTTCGCCCGGCGAGCCCGCGGCCGCGCCTCGGAGCTGCATCCGGAGTTGTCGCTGGTCGCATCGAGCATTCTGGATCTGGTTATCGAGCGCGACGGCTGTCAGGCGACCGATCTGGCGGACCATTTCGTGCTCGACAAGTCCACGGTCAGTCGACAGGTGGGCGCGCTGGAGCGCTTGGGCTATCTGACCCGGGAGGTCGATCCGGACAACCGACGCAACCACATCCTGCGCCCGACCACGGAGGGGCGGCGGGTCGCGGGGGCGGCCGAACGGCGTCGTCATCAGGAGTTCGCCGAGCGCTTGACGGCATGGGACGACGCCGACATCCGGCGTTTCGCCGACTACCTGGTCCGCTACAACGCCGCGAAATAGCCACACGAATTCCATAGCCCTGCTGCGTAATTCGGATAATCCGGGCCGCCAAACCAAGCGCTTGCTACGCTCACTCGATGATCCCCACGATCGTCTGGGGCACCGGCAATGTCGGCCGCGCGGCCATCCGCGCCGTCGACGCTCACCCGGCGCTGGAACTCACGGGCGTGCTCGTCCACAATCCGGATAAGGTCGGCCGTGATGCGGGTCGGCTCGCGGGGCTCGATTACGACCTCGCTGTCGCGGCGACAGCCGATATAGAGTCCGCCTTGGTCGCAGGACCTCGTGCCGTGGTGTACGCGGCTTCGGGTGATATCCGCCCCGATGACGCGCTCGCCGATATCGTCCGGGCGGTCGAGTCCGGCGCGGTCGTCGTGACCCCGGCGCTCTATGCGCTCTACGATCCGCGCAGCGCCCCGCCCGAGATGCGCGACCCGGTGCTAGCGGCGGTCGCACGCGGCGGCGGGTCGCTGTTCGTCTCCGGTGTCGATCCCGGCTGGGGCAATGACGTGCTCCCGCTGCTGATGAGCGGACTCGGCAGCACCGTGGATGCGATCCGCTGCCAGGAGATATTCGACTACACCACCTACGACCAGCCCGATTCGGTGCGCTATCTGGTCGGTATGGGCCAACCGATGGACTATCTGCCGCCGATGGTGGCGCCTGGCATCCCGACCATGGTGTGGGGTGGGCAGATTCGATTGATGGCGCGGGCGCTGCGGGTCGAACTCGAGGAGATCCGGGAAACCCTGGACCGGCGCGCACTCGACGCCACGGTGAGCACCGAGCGGATGGGCGAGTTCACGGCGGGCACACAGGGTGCATTGCGATTCGAGGTGCAGGGGATCGTCGAGGGCGAGGCACGCATCGTTATCGAGCACGTCACTCGGATCCACCCGTCCTGCGCGCCGGACTGGCCGAGGCCACCGGACAGCGAGGGCGCACACCGCGTGCTCATCGAGGGTCACCCGCGCATCGAAATTACCATCGAGGCCGCCGACGAGGACGGAAACCGTTCGGCGGGAGGCAATGCCACCGCGGTCGGTCGATTGGTCAATGCCATCGACTGGCTCGTCGACGCCGAACCCGGACTCTATGACGCGCTCGATGTCCCACTGCGTCCCGCAGTCGGCAAGCTCGGAAGGAAATATCCATGATCATCGACATCCCCGAGGGCAAGGACCCGATCGGTTACGTGTGGGGCGAGATGGTGCCGGGCATCGGCCTGGCCGCCTCGAACTTCTCGCTGTCGGTGTATTCGCATTCGACCCTCGGACTGCGCGAGTTCGAGGCGGCACGACTGAAGATCGCCCAGGTCAACGGCTGTATCTTCTGTCTGGATTGGCGCACCGAACGCGACGGTCAGAAGGTGGAGCCCGAGTTCGCGGACGCGGTGACCAACTGGCGCACCACCCACCGGTTCGACGAACGCACCCGACTGGCCGCCGAATACGCCGAACGCTACGCCACCGATCACCACCATCTCGATGACGAGTTCTGGGATCGAATGCGAGCGCACTACAGTCAGACCGAAATCGTCGAATTGAGTATGAGCATCGGATCGTGGTTGGCCTTCGGGCGGCTCAATCACGTGCTCGGTCTGGACGCGGTGTGCGTATTGCCCGGACATTCATCGTAGGCGAATATATGGCCGAGCAAGGCATTGACCAGCCAGCGGTTTCGGCGCGAATTATCCAGTGGCACTGATTATTTCAATCCAACGGTGCCCAATCGATGCCGTCCAGGCGGCTCCACTCGTCACAGGCCCAGTCCCAGATGAGTTGGGCGACCGTTGCGCCGTCGGTCAGCGTGGTGCCGAGGCGTTGGTCGCGGATGGGGTGGTGTAGTTCGAGGGTGTAGTCGGTGGGGGAGTTGCGGCGGGTCCGGATGAAGCTCGTTGCGTTGCTTCGCTTTTCGGCGAGCAGAAAGGGGGCGGCGGCCAGCAGATGGAGTTGGCGGACCCAGTCGAAGATCTCGCGCTGGGTCAGTGAGGAGTATTTGCGTTCACCGCCGATATCAATCGAGGCGTAGCGACGAATTTCGGGGCTGGTCAAGGTGTTTGTGCGCGCATCGTAGATTTCATATGCGAAACCCGCGATGAGGGCTTCGATGAGCTCGCGTACCCGCGGCGCGGCGTAGTCCATGGCGGAGCCGCGCGTCCTGCGGCGATCCACGCTGTCGGCGGCGGTTACCCGGACCGCGTCTCCGGCCGCCTCGATCCGCAGCCTGGCATGTCGTGCCGCGGCCGGAATTCGGCTGTTCCAGCCGTGCAGTCCGGCGATGACGGTCTGGTAGAGGTGGTCGTCGGCGGGTTGGCCGCGTCTGGATCGAAAATAAGGAAGTACGTCCCCCGGCGATGCCGCCGCGCCTGCGGGTAGCACCACGAACTCATAACTCATCAACCCAATTTAGCTCGGCCCCCGACACATTCGCGCGCCCTGTTTTCGATCCGAACCGCACTTGATAGGCAAGTGGTTACTTGCCTATAGTGTGGATGTGAGCGGCGATGTCTTCAAGGCACTGGCCGATCCGACGCGTCGGGCGATCCTCGACGAACTGGCCGATCGCGACGGTCAGACATTGTTCGAGCTCTGCGCGCGACTCGCCATGCGGCACCAGCTCACCTCGAGCAGACAGGCGATATCGCAGCATCTGGACGTGCTGGCGGCCGCCGGTCTGGTCACCACGCGCCGGGACGGCCGGTACAAGTTCCACCATCTGAATCGAGAACCACTGCGGCAGCTCACGCACCGCTGGCTCCAGGAGGACCCATGATCCGTATCAATATCACCAGTGTTCTGGTCGACAATCAGGACAAGGCATTGCGCTTCTACACCGACGTGCTCGGCTTCGTGAAGAAGACCGAGGTGCCGCTCGGCGAGGCGCGCTGGCTGACGGTCGTCTCCCAGCAGGAACCGGACGGCGTAGAACTGCTCTTGGAGCCCGATGGGCATCCGGCGGTCCGTCCGTTCAAAGAGGCGCTGGTCGAGGACGGGATTCCGTTCACCTCGTTCGCGGTGGACGATCTGTACGCCGAGTACGAGCGGTTGCGCGGGCTAGGTGTGCGATTCACTCAGGAACCGCTCGATCAGGGACCGGTGGTCACCGCGGTGTTCGATGACACCTGCGGCAACCTGATTCAGATCGCCCAGCTGAAGGGTTGAGGTTCAGGCCGTGCGGAGTATTGCGTCGGCGAGGAGATCCAGTTGGCGGCGGGCCTGTAATGAGCCGATGCGCAATACCAGATGCCGCGCACCCGCATCGAGGTAGCGTCCGAGCCAGTCGACGCATTCGGCGGCGGAACCGCCGAAATAGGCTTGGATCATGGACATTTCATCGAGCGAGCGACGGTAGTACCGATGGACGTAGCCGTCGAGTTCGGTGCGCGCGGCGGCGGAGTCCGAGTTGATATTGATGGTGGCGTAGAGGGCTGGGGTGATGTTGCGGGTGGTCTTTTCACGCAGGGTCTGCCATGCGCGGGCGTAGGCGCCCTGGTCCGGTAGGAACGGCAGCCAGCCGTCGTAGTGTCGTGCCACCCGTTCCAGCACCCTCGGCGTGTCACTGCCCGCCAGCCACAGCGGGGGACCGTCCTGACTCGCGGGGGGCAGGGTGCGGGTCAGGTCGTCGAGTTGCCAGTAGTGGCCGTCGAATTCGGTTCCACCGGACCAACTCCGCCGCCAGATGGCCACCGTTTCGTCGAGTCGGCCAACACGTTGATCGAAAGGCACACCGACAGTGGCGAATTCGTCGCGACTCTCGGGTAGCGGGAATCCGGCGCCGAGGCCGAGGATCAATCGGCCGTTGCTGAGCTGGTCGACGGTTGCGGCGGTGTGGGCGCCGAGCAGGGGATGACGCAGTGTCGCGGTGAGTGCGGCGGTGCCGAGTTGGACGCGCGTGGTAGTCGCGGCGACGGCGGCGAGAAGCGGCAGTGGATCGACTCGGGTGCGCGCCAGCGGGGAATCGCCGATCCACACCGAATCGAAGCCGGCATCCTCGACGGCGCGCGCGAATCGGACCAATCCGGCAGCATCGTGTTCGCCGGTCATCGAGGTTTCGCGGCTGGGTAGCAGCAGCCCGATCTGTGTCATACCGGCGATCTTCGCCCGGTTGGCGATGCGGGGCAATTACCTCGAGGGTAAGCGACCTAGCGCGGTTCGAGCTCCGATTGAACGAGATCGTCGGGGAATGCATACCGCCGAAACGCCCAGTACCGGAACGCCATGGCGAGCAGCACGCCCAGGATCTGGCCGGTGATGAAGTTCGATACGGCCTGGGTGACCGGACTGACGTGCGGCACCCGGATATCGAGCACATACAGCGCAACCGCCTGCGGCAACAGCGTGACACCGATGCCGAGCGCGCTGATGGCGAAGAACAGCGCCGCCTCATGGTGCCGCTCGCGACCGCCCCTGGTCCGGAACGACCACTCCCGGTTGAGCACATACGACACGATGGTCGCGATCAACACACCGAGCACGCGCGCGGTGAGCGGCTTCTCGCCGAGCACGGTCAGCTTCAGCGCATAGACGATTCCGGTGTCGATGAACCAGGTGATCCCGCCCACCACGGCGAACTTGAGCAGTTCACGTCGCTGGATCAGATACGACCGGTACGGCTCCGGGATCCGGTCGAGCGCAAGCTGGACGAAGGACACGCCCCGCACTATATCCAGCAAATCTGTCACCTCGCGTTTCCGGCCGCCGATGCCGTCTAACCCAAGCATGCCCGCGCCCGTCGCGCCAGGTAAGTCAGTTCGACGGTTTCGGGCGCGCCGCGTTGGTCAGCGTGACCGCAGTGCTCATGGCACTGTGTGTTACCTGACCCCATAGTCGCAAGGAGGAGCGCTCATGGCCGATGCAAGCAATTCCGGTGTTGTGCTGGCCGCGGGCAAGGCGCAGGTCAGCATCGACCCGGAGAATGGCGGGCGGCTGACCAGTTTCCGAGTCGGCGATCTGGAACTGTTGCGGCAGGGCGCGCGGTACGGCGCATTCCCCATGGCACCCTGGTGTGGGCGGATGGGTTCAGGGCAGTTCCGGTACGACGGAAGGTTGCATCAGCTACCGATCAATGCCGATCCGCACGCAATCCATGGCACGGCCCGCGACACGGCCTGGCACGTCCTCAGTACAACCGAATCCACCGCCGCGCTGAGCTGCGAACTCACCGACCCGTGGCCGTATCGTGGACGGGTCACCCAGGAGTTCCAGCTCACCGAGCACTCGATCACCTTGACCATGCGGGTCGAAACAGCGGGCGAGTCGTTTCCGGCGCAGGTCGGTTGGCATCCGTGGTTTCTGCGAAACTTGGGCTCCGGCAAGGACATTCAGCTGGACTTCACCCCCGCTTGGCAGGAGGAGCGCGGTCCAGACTATCTCCCGACCGGACGCCGCATTGCCCCGCGACCCGGGCCATGGGACGACTGTTTCGGGATGCCCGATGGCACCGCTGTGACCCTGACCTGGCCCCATGCTCTGGAGCTGACCATTACCAGTCCCGCGGAGTGGGTCGTCGTCTTCGACCAACAGCCCGAAGCCGCCTGTGTAGAGCCACAATCCGGTCCGCCCAACGGCATCAACACCCATCCGCGGCCGGTCACCGCGACTGACCCGTTGGAACTGTCCACCACTTGGGTCTGGCGTCTGCTCGACTGAGTCCTATGCGCCGTCGATCTCGACGGCCACGCCGTTGAGGATCAGTTCCAACGCGAAAACGAAGTCCTGATCGGCCGCATCGGTATCGCCGTCCGGCGGCGATTCGAACAGTGGACCGGCGAACAGCGCGGCCGCCTCGGGAAAGCGGTGCGGGTCGACGAGGACGGCGAGCGTGCGGCGGTAGTTCCGATTGGCCTGGACCTCGTCGAGACCGGTGCCGCGCCGCGCCTCGGTGATCTGCTGGGTGAGCAGACTCGCTTGCCGCACATGCCCGCTCACCAACATCAGGATGCCGACCTTGGTGGCCCAGTCGAGTCCGGTGTCGGCGAGCGCGCGCAATGCGGCATCCATCCAGCCGATCGTGTTCGGACCGCGCGGCGGGCCGGAGATCGGTAACTGCGGCAGCCACGGATGTTCGGTGTAGACCGCGCGCATCGCATGGGCCCACTGCCGCAGCCCGGCCCGCCAGCCGAGGGATCCGGTCCCGAGATCCGGTGCCGGGCCGGTGGCGAAATCGGCCATCAGCTCGAAGAGTTCGTCCTTGGAGCCGACGTGGCGGTATAGCGCCATTTTGGTGAAACCCAGTGTCTGCGCGACCTTCAGCAGCGTGACCGCGCCCAGCCCGGCGCGGTCGGCGAGGTCCACTGCGGCGCGCACGACCTGGTCAACGTCCAGTTCCGCCGGTCGTCCGAGCCGTGTGGTTACCGGGAGTCGCCAGAGTCTGGCCAGGTCGGCGGGCAGCGCGTCGTCGGTCATGGCGTTGCCTCCTCGGGATCGCCGATGCATCTGCCGGATATTAGCCCCAGAGATAGTATATGGTGGATAGTATCCCTTGGATACTAAAGATGTGCGGAGAACGTAATGACCGATCAGCTGGTCGCGTCCAGATCACGAGTACACGACGTCGACGCACTGCGCGGCTTCGCCCTGCTGGGCATCTTCATCGTCAACATCACCTTCATGGCCTCGGGTTATCCCGGCAATCTGGTGACCGACCCCGCGTTTACCTCCACCCTCGACGATGTCGTGCGCGGTTTGTCCGAGGTGTTCGTCGAGATGAAGTTCTATCCGCTGTTCTCATTCCTGTTCGGCTACAGCTTCACCCTGCAGATGGACTCGGCGGCCGCGGCGCGAACCGCCTTCGAACCGCGGATGCTGCGCCGCATCGGGGGACTGTTCGTCCTCGGTGTACTGCACATCGTCTTCCTGTATGCGGGCGACGTGCTCACCACCTATGCGGTGGCGTGCTTGGTGTTGTTCTGGATGCGGCGGGTCAGCGATCGAACCGCACTATGCGTCGCCGCGATTCTGTACGGCTTGGTCGTCGCGAGCCTGCTGCTCGCCACGGCGTTCATGGATGCGTCGGCACTGCTGCCCACGACGGCCGAGGCACAAGCCAATGCCGAGCGCGCAACCCAGGCCATGCTCGGCGGCTGGGGCGAGATCATCGGCGAACACCTCGATGGCCTCGGGCTCCTTGTCCTGCAAGCCCTTACGCTGCAGGGTCCGACCGCGCTAGCGATGTTCCTACTCGGCTTGGTCGCGGGCCGCCGCAAACTGCTCACCCACGTACACGGCGACGAACCGATCCTGCGCCGAATCCAACTCATCGGCTTCCCCACTGGCCTGGCAGGCAGCATCCTCTTCGCCATCGGCGGCGGCACCGGTCACACCCTCCCAGTAGCGATCAGCGTCGCCACCGCGCCGCTGCTCACCGCCGCCTACGTCGCAACCCTGCTCCGCGTGATGCACAGTGCCCGCACGTCTTTCATCCGCTCAGCCTTGGCCCCCGCCGGGCGTATTGCCCTCACCAACTACCTGGCCCAATCAGCCATCGGCCTAGTGATCTTCACCAGCAAAGGATTCGCCGCCGCCGGAACATTCTCCCCTCTCGCGACCATGTCGACCGCCCTCCTCGTGTTCACCCTCCAACTGGTCGTGAGCGCACTCTGGCTGCGCTGGTTCCGCTACGGCCCCGCCGAATGGACTCTGCGCTGGATCACCAACGCCCACCGTCCCACCTGGCGCAAAACCCCATCCGAGCCGCTGAATCAACCATGAGGCCAGTGAGAATGTCAGGGTGACGCAACCAAAGGACAAACTCCTGGTGCTGGTCAATGGCCTACCGGGCTCGGGTAAGTCGACATTGGCGGCACCGCTCGCCCGCGAACTGGATGCGCAACTGCTGTCGAAGGACACAGTGAAAGAAGCCTTGGCGGAATGTATTTCGAGGCCCGAATCCGTACCCTCGCTCGGCGCGATCGCAATGGAGGCCGTCTGGGCGATGGCCACGGCGACACCGCAGACGGTGGTGATCGATTCGTGGTGGTTCCAGCCGCGCGACCTCGAGTTCGCGAGAGCGGGAATTCGGCGCGTCAGCGCCGATCGCGCCATCGAGATCTGGTGTGACGCTGCTGTCGAGACGGCGCGGGCCAGATATGCGCGACGGCAGCGCGCCGCGGTGCACAACGACGGGCTGCGGCTTGCGCGCGATTGGGACACCTGGGCCATGTACGGGCGACCGCTGGAATTGACCCCGGTGATCCATGTCGACACCACGGAGCCGACAAATACTGCTCGCCTCTGCACTGAGATCCGAACGGCCGCGGTTCGAGTTCATTCGGTCGAGTTAGCGCACCCACGCACTCAGCGGTAGGAAGGAGCTCGTCTGAACACGCTGTCCGCGTGAATCAGCCTTGGGCGCTGGGGAATTGGGCGATCGAGCGGGGATGGTGGCGTTGAGGTGGGTTAGCGCTTCGAGGGCGGCGGTGGTTGTTTCGGGGGCGGCGGGAATGAGGGGCAGGCGGACGGCGGGGGTGGGGATGCGGCCTTGCGCGGCCAGGGCGGATTTGATGACTACGGGGTTGGGTTCGGCGAACAGAGCTGCCGACAGCGGTGTGAGGCGGCGGGTAAGAGCGCGGGCTTCATCGATGGGGCCATTGCGCCAGAGGTGGATCAGGGTGGCGAAGGCGGAGGTGGCCAAGTGGGCGGTGGCGAGGATGGCGCCGTGGGCACCGAGGGCTAGGAGCGCGGGGGCGTGCAGGTCGTCTCCGGCAAGGACGGTGGTGTCGGGTGGGACGGTGGCCATGAAAGTGGTTGTGGTCTCGTCGATGCCGCCGACGGCGTGTTTGAAGCCGATGATATTCGGGATACTGGCGAGTTCGTGGAGCGTGTCTGGGCCGAGGGTGCGGCCGGTGCGATATGGGATGTTGTAGACGATGAGGGGGACCGGGCTGGTGGCGGCCAGGTGACGGAAGTGGGCGACTACTCCGGCTTCGGAGGGGCGGGTGTAGTAGGGGACGACGGTGAGTGCGGCGGTGCTGGTGGGGCCGAGGGCAGCGAGCGCTCGAGCCGAATCCGCAGTGGAATTGGTGCCCGCACCGGCGATCAAGACAGCGTTGCGTTCTCGGCAGACGGTGCCGCAGATGTCGAGGACGCGACGACGTTCGTCCGGGGTGAGGGTGGCGGTTTCGGCAGTAGTGCCGAGGGCTACGATGCCGGTTGCACCGTCGTCGAGGACCTCGTTGGCCAGGCCCGCCAGTGCGTCGGCGGCGAGTTCGTCATTGGCGGTGAACGGCGTGATCAGGGGGACGAAGAGGCCGGTGAGCGTCATGGTTTCAAGATTGGCTCGCGACGATACTTCAGGTCCAGTTCACTTTTCTTCCGTTGAGCATAAGCTGAACTGATGCTCGATGTTCGGAAGCTACGCCTCCTGCGCGAACTGGCCCATCGCAAGACGATCGCGGCGGTCGCGGAGGCGATGAGCTACACACCGTCGGCCGTGTCGCAGCAATTGACCGCACTGGAGCGCGAAGCAGGAGTACCGCTGCTCGAACGAACCGGGCGACGCGTCACTCTCACCCCTGCCGCACTCACCCTGGTCGACCACGCGGAGACAATCCTCGCGGCCCTCGAACAGGCCACCGCCGACCTGGCTGCCTCCCGCGCAACACTTACCGGAACGCTGCGCATCGGCGCTTTCCCGACGGCCGTCGCCACGATCCTCGCCCCCGCCTTGGTCGCTCTGAGCCACGACCATCCGCGCCTGGAATTGCTTGTGACAGAACTGGATCCAGCTACCGTCCCGGACGCACTTCGTGCCGAAGCCCTGGACGTGGCGCTGGTCCAGGAGTACGACTATGTACCCGCCGAACCTGATCCCGCTCTGGACACCGAGCCGCTCCTGGAGGAGACCATCTACCTGGCCGCCCCAACCGCCGCACCGCTCGAAGACCACCACGACACCTCCTGGATCCTCGGCACTCCCGGCACGCTTTGCCACACCATGACGATCCGGGTCTGCCAGGCAGCCGGATTCACTCCTCGGGTCCGTCATCACGTGGACGATTTCAGCACCGTCCTCGCCTTGGTCGCCGCAGGTCAGGGCGTTGCCCTGGTCCCCGAACTCGGCGCACTCACTCCATCGCCGAACATACTGCTCACAGCCTTGCCGACCCGGCGCAAAACCCTGTTGGCCTACCGTCGCGGTACCGGCCGACACCCGGCCGTGGCCGCAGCCCGTGCCGCCCTATGCGCCTCTGCCACAACGATTTCCAGCACCTTCGGCAAGTAACGCGTGCGAGCAATTCCACCCGCTCTCGATCGGTTCGCTCCACGCCCCGTATCAGGCTACCGACTTCCGCAACGCCGCCAATTCGTCCCCGCGCGGATCACTGACCACACCCGACTGCGGACTGTCGAATACCTGCACCAGCCGCGAATCCTCCTCGAAGCGCGCCCACCCCGGATCACCGGACGCGGCGAAAGCCACCCACGCCGAATGGATTTCATCGGCAAGCGGCTGCGGCGGATTGGGACCGGTCAGGGTGTGCGCCCCGGCGAGTGCGTCGAAGACGAACGGCACCTCCAGAACGTGACAGGCACCGAGCCCCTCGATACCGGACGACCACGCGAACTCATAGGCGAAGCTCGGCGCACCCGCGGCGGCAATGGACTGAGCGATCCGCAGGGTGTCCGAGCGGAAGGCCCGATCGGTAATGATCGCGGCGAACACATCCGCCGCTGACGCACCAGGGCGATTGGCACCGTAGATATCCCCGAGCCCGGGATCGAGTCCGTAGCGGGTGAGCACGAAAGGCAGGGTCTGCGCGGTGATCCCGGCGGCGATCCCCGTCGGCACCGTAAAGAACCGGAACTCCTCGGCCGTGCATCCGGCGATGAGCGGCACGGCCCGATCAGGTTGCGCGGCAAGAACATTGACGGGCTTCCCTTCGACCACCTCACCATCGATCACCGGAAGCAGACTCATGATCCCCATCCCGTTGCCAATGATCGAGGACCCCCACCGCGCCGGATCCGGATCACTCATCAGCGCCAACGCGAGCCCATCCTGCGCCGCGCGTAACTCATCGGGACCGAGCTCGCCGAAATCCGCCGCGGTGGGGCTGATTCCGATACTCGTCGCCAATTCTCCGGCGAGCTTGCGGGCATCTTCGACGGCCACCGCGGCGGATCCATTGCCGCTCTGCATGATTGCCTGACGGAACAACCCACGCGACAGCGGCGAAGCCATCAGCGTCGCCACACTCATTCCGCCCGCCGACTCCCCGAATACGGTGACCCGGTTCGGGTCCCCGCCGAAGGCCGCGATGTTCTCCTGCACCCACTGCAGCGCGAACAGTTGATCGTGTAGCCCTCGGTTCAGCGGCGCGTCCGGCACCGCCGCGAAGCCGGATATCCCGAGCCGGTAGTTGATCGAGACCAGCACGACCCCGTCGCGTGCGAACGCCGAACCGTCGTAGATCGCCCTGGCATTGGATCCTCGAGTGAATGCGCCACCGTGAATCCACACCATGACCGGCAGTCCGGCACCGCCTGGATCCGGGGTCCACACATTGACATTCAGATATTCCTCACCCGGTATCCCGTCACTACCGATCAGCGCGTGGATCGGCGGAGGATATGGGGTCTGCACGCAGGTCGCGCCGTGGGTGAGCGCATCACGAACCCCCTGCCAGTCCGGCACGCGCGTCGGCAGCCGGAAGCGCGCGGGCCCGACCGGCGCCGCCGCATACGGCACGCCGAGAAATGCGCTGATCCCGGCGGTCGTCCAGCCGCGGATCTTGCCACCGGTGACGGAAACAATCGGTTCCATGAGACTCCTTCGCTCGATTCGATTCTCTACGCAGCACCCCGCGTCGGACCACGGTTTCGAGCACCTCGCAGAACTTCCGGAATCTCTTCGGACTCGGCCTCGCCGGCGCACGTTCGCTGGTCCACCTACGGTGCAGGTGTGCACATTCGCTCGGGCGATACCGTCATCGGCGCATTGGGCATCCCTGGCGCCGCGTTGTCGCGGACCGACCACGAGATCGCCGTGGCCGCCATCGATCAGTTCGACTGAGGCGGGTTCCGGCGCGATGCAAGGCGCATGCAAGGCGATGTAAGCCGGCCGCAACCGCCCATCGGCAGAGTCGAGTTCATGAACGAGACATTCGATGTGGTCGTCGCCGGTGCCGGACCGGTCGGGCTGATGCTGGCCTGCGAACTTCGCCTCGGTGGCGCCGAGGTGCTGGTGGTCGAGCGGCTGGCCGAACCCGATATGACCATCAAGGCCGCTGCGATCAATGTGCCCACCGCGCAGGCGTTCTACCGCCGGGGCATGCTGCCCGATCTGCTCGAACAGCAGAATGCGACGGTGCAGCGCATCCGCGCGGCGGGCATGGTCCCGAATGCCGCGACCCAGCGTCTGCCGATCGCTGGTCATTTCGCGGGCATCATGCTTCGCGCAGACGAAATCGACTTCGACGAACCGCTTTTCGCCGAACTCGGCCCGGGCGCCGAGGCGGTGCTGGTGGCCCAGCAGGCCATCGAGGCGATCCTGGCTCGGCGTGCCGGCGAACTCGGGATCGAGATCCGGCGCGGTGTGGAGTTGACCGAATTCGACGATGACGGAACCGGTGTCACTGTCCGCCTCGCCGACGGCACCGTCCGCGCGAACTGGTTGGTCGGCTGCGACGGCGGCCGCAGCACGGTCCGCAAGCTGGCCGGATTCGATTTCCCGGGTCTGGACCCGGAGATCACCGGCCATCAGGCGGTCGTCGAAATGACCGGTGCGGAGGGCTTGCGTCCGGGCTGGAACACCACCCACACCGGGATCTACACCAGCGGTCCGACACCGGGCCGGATCCTGACCGTCGAACTCGACGGCCCGCCCGCCGACCGGACAACCCCGGTGACCGCGGCCGAATTGCAGGCCAGCCTACGCGCGGTGTCGGGTGTGCCGGTCGAGATCACCGCTGTGCATTCGGCAACGCGATTCACCGATAACACCCGCCAGGTCACCGACTATCGCAAGGGCCGAGTGTTGCTCGCCGGCGATGCGGCCCATGTGCATTCGCCGTTCGGTGGGCAGGGACTCAATCTCGGCATCGGCGATGCGGTCAACCTCGGCTGGAAATTGGCCGCGGTGGTGCGCGGCGACGCGAGCGTAACCCTGCTCGACACCTACACCGCCGAACGTCATCCCGTCGGCGCATGGGTGCTGGAGTGGACCCGCGCACAAGTGGCGCTCATGCGACTCGACCAGCGCAGCAAGGCATTACGCAAAGTGATGACCGATCTGTTGGCCACCCGCGACGGCAGCACCGCGATCTTCAAGAGGATCTCCGGTGTACTGCACCGCTACGACCTCGGCGGTGGCCACGAGCTGATCGGCGCGGTCGCACCGGATATCGAGCTGTCCGATGGCAGTCGGGTCGGTGCGCACTTCGCCGATGGTCGGGCGATTCTGTTGGATCTGGCCGATTCCGCGCAGCTGCGGGCGATCGCCGCACCGTGGTCGGATCGGGTGCGCGTGGTGACCGCGAAACCCGTTGCACCACGCGAGCTTTCCGCAATGCTGATTCGACCGGACGGTTGCGTTGCCTGGGCAGCGGATTGCGGCGATCGCGATGGACTTGCCGAAGCGCTGTGCCGCTGGTTCGGCGATAAATCCTGATCGGCTGGTGCCAGCCCGGCGATCAGGGACCGGGCTGGCACCATCGGAGCATCAGGCCTCTTGGCGATACACCGCGACGACCGGAATCACCCGAGACGTCTTCGCTTGGTACTCACCGAAACCCGGCATGATCTCGACCATCCGCGCATACAGCTCATCGCGTTCGGCACCGGTCACCACCTCGGCCTTCGCCGTATAGCTTTCGGTACCGAGCTCCACGGTGAATTCCGGGTTCGCGCGCAGGTTGTGGTACCAGGCCGGATGCTTGTCGGCACCGCCATTCGAGGCGATCAACACGATTCGTTCGCCGTCGGGGAGATAGACCAGCGGGCTGGTGACCTGGCGGCCGGATTTGGCGCCCGTCGTCGTGATCAGCACCATCGGCGCACCCTCGAACATGCCGCCGACCTTGCCCGCATTGGCGCGGAACTCATTGATCACCTGCGCGTTGAAGTCGTTCACTGCACTCCCATCGGTTGTTTTCCGCACCAACCCCAACAGCGGTCCGGAAATTCCGGCCCACGCCTTGCCGACCAGCGGACGCGGAATCAGTACCTCCATTCTTCGAACTACTCGGCAGACCGGCTGATCGCCTGGTTATACTTCCCGGCTATAGCTCAGGCGGCAAGCCCTACTTCGGAAAGGTTTTGGGATGGTTCCCCAGCGTTCTTCCCTGTGCTTGTGGTCCGGACTGCCGGTGCGGTTGCCAGGATGGCGGCAAATGCTCCTGCGGCGATAAATGCCAACACGAATGATCGATCGAGGCTCCCGAATTCGGGAGCCTCGATTCGTATTCAGGCACTGCCGGGCGCGACGAACATGAAGCTCTTCTCCTCGACACGCTGCTTGATTCGCCACCGACCATCGATACGGGCGAACGTGTCGTGATACCAGAGCCCGCACAGCATCAGACTCTGTTGACCTTCGCCGGTCGAGACCAGCATGGGGTTGTGACACATGGTGCGCCCGGTTGCGCTGTCGCCGTCGACACTGATGGACGAATTGCTGATCAGATGTTGGAACGCAAGGAAGTTCGGCATGACCGTGGACAGGAACTTCTTGGTGGATTCCAGATCACCGGCAGGGCCGCCCATCGCCGAGTAATCGATATGCGCATCCTCGGTGAAGATCTCATCGAGCAGAGCCCATCGCTGGGTGTCGACCGCATGTGAGTATCGGACCATGAGGTCCTCGATCTCCAGGCGGTCGGAAATCTCCTGCAGGGACAGCATGGTGCCTCCGAATCGCCGACACATCGTTCCGGCGGTGTCGCGGAACTGTGGGTCAGGGTAGCCGGTTGGTCGTGCGGCGAAGGGGATATTCAGTGCTGGACCGCGTCGCGCACGCGACCGTCCGCTTCGTACAGCAGTGCGCGGGCCGCCGACACGTCGACTCCGGCCAGGCGCATAACGATGGCCGTTTTGACCTGACCGTCGGCCGCGTCCAGTAGTGCTGCGGCTGTCGCCGAGTCGGTTCCGGTCGCCTCGGCGACGATACGGCGGGCGCGGTCCACGAGTTTGGCATTGGTGGGCTGCACATCCACCATCAGGTTCCGGTAGACCTTGCCCGACCGCACCATGGCTGCGGTGGAGAGCATATTGCACACCATCTTCTGCGCTGTGCCCGCCTTCAACCGGGTGGAGCCCGTCAAAACCTCAGGGCCCGTGTCGATTTCGATGCCGACGTCGGCGCAGCTGCTGGCTTGCGCATTGCGGTTGCAGGAGATCGCGACCGTCGCGGCACCGATCGAGCGGCCGTATCGCAGCGCACCGATGACGTAGGGGGTTCGACCGCTCGCCGCCAGCCCGACAACGACATCGTCGCTGGTGAGTGCGATGGCGGACAGGTCGGCGGCGGCCAACACCGGATCGTCCTCGGCGCCTTCGACGGCCCGCAGCAGTGCCTGCGGTCCACCCGCGATTATGCCGAGGACCTCGCCGGGAGCGGTGCCGAAGGTCGGTGGGCATTCGGCGGCATCCAGTACGCCGAGGCGACCGCTGGTGCCCGCGCCGAGGTAGATCAGCCTGCCGCCCCGCCGCCGCGCCGCGACGATGAGCTCGACCGCCTGTGCGATCTGCGGGATCGCCTGCGCGACAACCGAAGCCACACCGGCATCCGCGGCGTTCATGGTGCGCAGCAGCTCAGCGATCGGCATCGAATCCAGCGTGGTGGTGCGTGGATTCGACGCTTCGGTTGTCAGCGAACCGATTTCGGTCACCGCGACACCGGGTACTTCATTCGGCCTCCTTGTTGCGACGATCGGCTACCGCCTCGTAGGTGCGCCGCAGCGCCCTGGCCGCCGACGGTGTGCGTTGCAGGACACCGACATACAGCGCATCGACGATGAGGAGTTGACTCATCCGACTCGCCATCGCCGCGGAACGGAATCCGTCCTCCCGTCCGGCTACCAGCACCGTGTGCGCGGCGGCATTCGCGAGTCCGGATCCCGCCCCGGCCGTCACAGCAACCGTCGTCACGCCCGCGTCGACGGCCCGGTGCACGGCTTCGACGATCGCGGCGGTTTCGCCCGAATGCGAGAACGCGACCGTTACATCACCGGTCTCCAGCAGGCTGGCCTGCACAAGTGCGTCGTCCTCGGATGTGCATGCCCCGCACCACATTCCGATGCGCGTCAGCTTCTGCGCCATATCCATCGCGACAAGTCCGGACGCGCCGATGCCGACCAGATGCACCCGCCGCGCGCCCACCAGTGCGTCGACGACGGCTTCCATGGTCGCCGGATCGGCGAGTTCGGCGGTTGCCATCATGCCCTCGGTTTCGAAGGCGGTCAGTTTGTGCAGCACCTTCGATAGGGCGTCGTCGGCATCGATATCGGTGGCGAATACCGGCGTGCCCTCATCGCCGCCGACCGCGGCCATGGCCAGTCGCAGCTGCGGATAGCCTTCGTAACCGAGGGTTTTCGCCAACCGGACCACCGCGGAGGTGCTGGTCGCCGACCGCTCGGCGAGTTGGCTCACTGTCAGCTGTGCGGCGGCGGCCGGATCGAGCCGGATCACCTGCGCGACGCGCAGTGCGGTCGGCGTGAGTCGTGGCAGCGCTGCCAGCAAGCGAGTGCGTACGTCGTCGGAATCGGGCATCGTTCATCCCGCCAGCGTGAGTCGTAGGGGCACGGTTATCGGCGCAGTGGGCAGCGTGAATCCGGCCGCACCCGGGGTGATGGAACCGAGCACCGCCGCGCGACCCGCTCCGGTACAGGCGCGATGGTTACCCGCGAGACCGTGAGCGGTGAGGAAGCCGAGCACGGCGAATGCGGTGGCCTCCTTCGCCGCCGACGGTATGCCGAGTTCATCGGATGTGCGCACTTTCGTGGGCCCCAGATATGCGCCGAGCATTGCCATCAGCGTGGGATTGCGTATGCCGCCGCCCGACGCGATGACCTCGGTCGGGCGCAGTGGTGCGAGGGCGTCGGCGATGGTATGGGCTGTCAGCGCGGTCACAGTGGCGACAATATCGTCGGCGGAGGCCGCATGGCCGTCCAACACGCGCTCCAGGTAGGCGCGGTTGAACAGCTCCTTCCCGGTGGTCTTGGGGGTCGGTGCGCGGTAATAGGGTTCCGCGAGAAGGGTTTCCAGCAGATCGGTATCGATATCGCCGCGGGCGGCGCGTTCCCCGGCGCGGTCTAGATGCTCGACGCCGCCGGTGCACAATTCGACCGCCGCATCGATCAGTGCGTTGCCAGGTCCGGTGTCGAAGGCGACCGGTTTGTCGCCGGTGACCGTGACATTCGCGATCCCGCCGATATTCAGCGCGGTCGCGCGTTCGGAACGTCCAGCCAGCCACAGCAGATCGAACAGCCCGACCAGCGGTGCGCCCTGTCCGCACGCCGCGATATCGCGCGCACGAAAGTCGCTGACGACCGACAACCCGGTGCGTTCGGCGATCCATGCGGGCTGACCCAGCTGCAGCGTGCCTCGCACCGCACCGTCGCTCACCCAGTGGTAGACGGTCTGCCCATGGGAGGCAACGAGATCGGCTGTGCCGCCGAAGAACTCGTACATTGCCGCGATTGCCGCATCGGCGAAGGTCTGGCCGATCGCGGTATCCAGACGGCACACGGTCGCCATGTCTATGGCACCGGGCGGCAAGGCGGCGATGAGTTCCGAGCGCAGTTCGTCGGGATACGGTCGGCTGAGATGTCCGACGAGTCGCACCTGAATCGTCGTATCCCGCAATACGATATCCGCGCCGACGGCATCGATACCATCGTGCGAGGTTCCCGACATCAGCCCGATGACACGCACTACGCCACCGCCGCAATAGGCTCCGGCTCATCGGGAGCCGACGCTGGATGGAACAGGCTCGCGATACCACCGACGACCAATGTCACGAGCACGCCGATCGGCACCAACCACTGTGCCGCGATACCCTTTTCGACCACCTTCCCGGCGACGGTCACATCGATCTTGACCACCCGCACCACGAATGTCATCACGATCACCGTGGCGATGAAGGCGAGGATCGCGTCGAACTGGTTGGCGCGCGCGACCAGTCGCCCGAGCAGGAACGCACCCAGCAGCGCACCGTAGGTGTAGCCCGCGATGGTGAGCGCCGTCAGATACACATTGCCCGTCGTCGCACTGAAACCCATGGCGAACAGCGCCATCAGCGCCGCCCACACCAGTGTCATCACGCGCGCCAACCGCAGCAGCGTGTCATCGGCGAGTGTGCGCCGGGAGAAGCTACGAATGATATCGGCGACCGTCGAATTGGCCATGGAATTCAACGCCGAGGACAGCGAACCCATTGCCGCGCCGAGGATTCCGGCGACCAGCAGCCCGGAGACCACCACCGGCAGCCCGTGCAGGATGAAGTTCGGATACAGGCTGTCCGAACTGGCCAATCCGAGTTCCTTGGCCGTCTTGCCGCCGTTATAGGACCACAGCAGCACACCGACCAGGGAGAAGGCGGCGAACTGGATGGCAACGAAGATGCCCGAACCGACCATCGCCTTCTGACTGTCGCGCAGCGACCGCGTCGCCAGAATGCGCTGCACGATCAGCTGATCCGAGCCATGCGAGGCCATGGCGAAAATCGCGCCACCGACGATCGCGGTCGGCAACGCAAAAGTGCTGGTGAGAATGTGCGCGAGACCGAAATCGGTATCGAAGACACGGAATTTGCCCGCATGCAACGCATCCGACCAACCGGAAGCACCGACATGGCCGGTGAGCACGCAGATCGCGATGAGCGCACCGGTGAGGTAAAGGCCCATCTGCAAGGCGTCGGTCCAGATCACCGCCTTGATGCCGCCGAGGTAGGTATACACGACGGTCAGCAGCGTGAGTGCCACAATGATCGCGTCGTAGCCGAAGTCGAGTCCGAATTCGTTGAGCAGTAATTTGATCGGAATGGCGGAGGCGAACAGCCGCACGCCCTCGGCGAGCAGCCGGGTGAATACGAAGGTTACCGAGGCCACTCCCTGCAGATAGCGACCGAAACGCAGCTCGAGGTATTGATAGGCGCTGACGAAACCGCCGCGCTTGTAGAGCGGGATCAGCACGATCGCCACGGCCGTGCGCCCGATGACGTACCCGATGGCCAATTCCACATTTCCGAAGGCTTGATCGGTGTACGCGCCTCCCGGAATCGAAATGACGGTGAGCACACTCGTTTCGGTGGCCACCACCGAGAAACACACCGTCCACCACGGCATACGGCCCTCACCGACGAAATAATCGCTGCTGGACTTCTGTTTTCCGGACAGCCGCAGCCCGATCCACGCGACGGTGAACAGATAGACGACGATGACGGCGAGATTGAGGGCGTTCAACGCAGCTCCCCGGTGACGCGATGGACTGAGTGCAACTAAGTGTCAGGCGTGTCACTGATGCTGTCAATAAGTGTCAGAGATTCGAGTGACCAGCGCTTCGAGCACAGTGGTGGCATCGACGGCGAGCAAGGCTGCGCCGTCGATCGGATCGCCGAGCGGATC
Source organism: Nocardia sp. CA-084685 (assembly GCF_050955785.1). Taxonomy (NCBI): domain Bacteria; kingdom Bacillati; phylum Actinomycetota; class Actinomycetes; order Mycobacteriales; family Nocardiaceae; genus Nocardia; species Nocardia sp. CA-084685. The sequence goes on along the minus strand of NZ_CP192094.1, from coordinate 4,466,769 downwards.
GCGGCGGTCGATCGCGTGCGCGATCTGGCGGTCGAGCGGCTCCAGGAGTGGCGCGCCGAGTTTGGTGAGACCGCCCGTGATCGCATAGGGGACCGGTGGCCGAATTCCGGATCGTTCGATCGCGGCAAGGACGGTGCGAGCGAGTGCGCCTGCGGCGGCCGCCATGATCGCGACCGCGGTATCGTCGACAGCGGCCGCTACGGCGGGTGCGAACTCGGCGGCGACCAGAGCCGGATTATCTTGTTCTCCAAGATATTTCGGCAGCGCGTCCAGTTCGATGCCGTAGTGTTCGCGAACCTTCTCGACCAGGGTGGTGCGTGGCCCGCGGCCGTCATGGGCACGTAGCGCGGCGCGTAGACCTTCGAGGCCGATCCAGCCGCCACTGCCCTCGTCGCCGAGTTGCGGCCCCCAGCCGTCGACTCGGGTGAACCGGCCCGCCTCGTCGACGGTGGTAGCGACGGCTCCGGTTCCGATGGCAAGCACGACTCCCGGGGACCCGCCCAATGCCCCGGCGTGTGCGGTGACGGCGTCGGAAGTCACGGCGACCGCTGCCGCGCCGGGGATTTGCGCCAGCCGTCGAGCAAGCGCCGTCGCCGCGTCCGGTGCTGATGCGGCACCCGCTGCGCCGACCGACAGCGTGAATGTTGTTGGCAGCGAGGCGATCTGATCTGTCACCGCGTAGATCGCACGCTCTGCCGCAATGACACCCGTCGCATGTGCCAGCCCGGGCGCACCCGGTGCTTGCGCATAGGCGACCTGGCTTCCGTCGACGCGCAATGAACCGCGACAGCCGGTCTTGCCGAGATCGATAGCGAGGACATGGCGGGTCATAGGAACATCTTTACCGTCCGTGGACTGGAGTCGCTTCGCATCGTACGGCCGGACAGTGTGCGGACCACCGTGGCGATGCGACGAGCGCGCTCGAGTTGATCTCGTCGGATTTCCAGCAAACTACCGGCACACCGTCGTATGCTCCGTCAAGAATTCGGTTTGCACCTGCTGCGATGACGTCCAGGAGGTCATGCGCGTGGAAGACAACCGATACCTGGCCGAAGCCGACGACGAGACCGTGCGCGAAATGCGCCGCAGAATCGCGCTGGCGCCGCCAGCGTTCGGCCTGATGCTGCCCGTCGTCTGGAAGGGCTCCAACGGTAACGCTGTCGAGCCGTTGACAGTCGAATTTCCGACCATCGCAGACCGGTCTCCGGGTCCGGGCACCACGATTCACGGCTTGGCCGACCTGAACTGGCAACCTGCTCCCGGCGCACCGCCCCAGAGCTTCGAAACCGCCGACGTGCTCGGCTCACCTCGCGGCCCCGGTTTCTACGCCAGTTATGCCCGCTGGCACCCCGGTTGGATAAGCGCACCGCACGCCTACGCCTTCGACCGCCATGCCGTAATGCTCTCGGGCGTATGGACCGTCGGCGCGGGCCCCACCATCGACCTCACCACCACCGCGCCCATGTACCCCGGCGAATTCGCCACGCGCACAGCGGGTACACCGCACTACGACGGCACTTTGAGCGACAGCCCGGAGCCCGCGGTGTTCATCCTGTTCGGAATCGGCCCTGCCGTACCGATTCCCGTGGATCCCGCGCGGCCACTGTTCGTCCGCATCTAGTCACCGAGCGGGTGAGAATGGGTCTATTGCCGATCGTAAGGCGGAGGAGCGGTGCGACTGAACGCGAAAGCAGCGCGGGAACGGTTCACAGCAGAACCGGTGGCCCGACTCGCCACCGTATCCACGGACCTGCATCCACACATCGTGCCGATCGTATTCGCGGTCATCGACGACATCATCTACAGCGCCGTCGATGCGAAGCCGAAGACGACAACAGCGTTGCGCCGCTTGGCGAATATCGCAGCGAACCCCACCGTCGCCGTGCTCGCCGACCACTACAGCGACGACTGGACGCACCTGTGGTGGACCAGAGCCGACGGCACCGCACGAATCGCCGACGCTCCCGAAGCGCAGCAGGCGCTGAAGCTTCTGACCGCGCGCTATCCCATCTACCGCACCCAGCCGCCCCCCGGACCGGTGCTCGCCATCGACGTCACCCGCTGGTCGGGCTGGTCCGCGACCTGACCCGTGGTGTGGATCGCGCTGCTATTTCGACTGCGCATGTGCCACGGATCATGAAAGCATGGGATCACCGGTCGAAAGGGGACGCGCATGGGGCAGCTGGCGGGCAGGGTTGCGGTGATCACGGGCGGCGCTCGCGGTCAAGGACGTTCGCACGCGGTGACTTTGGCGGCCGAAGGTGCCGACATCGTGCTGTGTGATATCAGCGAACCGATCGGTAGCGTGCCTTATCCGTTGAGCACCGAAGACGACCTCGCCCAGACCGTCAAGCTCGTCGAGGAGACCGGGCGGCGCTGCGTCGCGGTACAGGCCGATGTTCGCAGCCGCGCGGCGATGGACGAGCTCGCCGACCTGGCCATCGCCGAATTCGGCCGGATCGACATTCTGCTCGCCAACGCGGGCATCGCCTCGGGCGCGGCCATCGCCGAGATGGACGAGCAGATGTGGCAGGACATGATCGATGTCAACCTCACCGGCGTCTTCCACGGTTTCCGCGCCGTCGTGCCGCATATGATCGATCGCCGATGGGGCAGAATTGTTGCCACCTCGTCGATCGTCGGCCGTATGGGGGCTGCGAACTCCGGCCATTACGCCGCAGCGAAGTGGGGCGTCATCGGATTGGTCAAATCGCTTGCCCACGAAGTAATTCCGCACGGCATCACCGTCAATGCGGTACTTCCGGCCGGTGTGCGCACCGATATGATCATGAATCCGGCAATGTATTCGGCGATGGTGCCCGATATCGAGAATCCCACGCTAGAGGATGTGGAGGCGATGTTCGCCGGCGGTCCACCGAATGGTGATCTGATTGTGCCGCAAGAGGTTTCCCAAGCGATCCTGCTCCTCGTTGGTGAATCCGGGCGCCATTTCAACGGCGAAGCGATCACCATTTCCGGCGGCATGAGCGCGGGCACCACCTGAGACTGAAACCCGTAGGATCACAGCCATGCGACTATCCACACGTAACCAACTCGATGGAACAGTCGTCTCGGTCACCCGCGGCGAAGCGATGGCCGTGGTCCGTGTCCGGCTGGCCGGCGGCGACGAAATCACCTCCTCCATCACCCGCGACGCGGCCGACGACCTCGAACTCAGCGACGGCTCCCGAGTCACCGTCCTCATCAAATCAACCGAAGTCGCCCTCGGCGTCGACTGAAACTCCCGCTGGCGCGACCACCTGCCCGGCATTGCGCCCTGCGGGACTGACCGCAACTGCTGACACGGCGCCGTCCGACGCCGTACTCTCTGAGTACGGAAGGCGTTGATCAGCAAATATTCGGACATCATGTCCGCGAGGTGCGTGACCACCACACGTCGAATCGAATATCCGTACCCCTCTCCGCCATCACCGGAGCTGGGCGTGCCCGTCCCGACATCACGGCCGCACCGATCGGTGTTCGCGTTGTACCCCGCATGAGGTCCGGAGCCTGGGCAGCAGGACGAATGGCAAACGAACAGCTCTCGTTATCGGAGGTGGATGATGGCCAGGAAGTTCGAAGGGAAGGTCGCGCTCGATATCCGTGATTCGGTCCCCGATTGGGGGCCTTATGCGGAGCCGACCGCACCACGGGACGCGCCGAATGTGCTGTATCTGGTGTGGGACGACATCGGAATCGGCACCTGGGACTGTTACGGCGGTCTGGTCGAGATGCCGAATATGAAGCGCATCGCCGATAGCGGTGTGCAGTTCACGCAGTTCCATACCACCGCCCTGTGTTCACCCACGCGTGCCTCCTTGATGACCGGCCGGAATGCGACCTCGGTCGGTATGGCGACCATCGAGGAGTTCACCGACGGGTTCCCGAGTATGTGTGGTCGCATACCGGCCGAAACCGCGCTGTGCTCGGAGGTTCTCGCCGAGCGCGGGTGGAATACCTACGCGGTCGGCAAATGGCATATGACTCCACTGGAAGAGGAGAATCTGGCCGCGTCCAAGCGGCATTGGCCGCTGGGTCGCGGGTTCGAACGGTTCTACGGCTTCCTGGGCGGCGAGGCCGACCAGTGGTATCCGAATTTGGTCTACGACAATCACCCGATCCCACAGCCGTACCCTCCGGAAGACGGATATCACCTGTCGAAGGATCTGGCAGAGAAGGCGATCGAGTTCATCCGCGACTCGAAGGTGGTCGCCCCAGACAAGCCGTGGTTCACCTACTTGTGCCCAGGGGCCGGGCACGCCCCGCACCACGTGCCGCGGGAATGGGCCGACAAGTACCGCGGCCGGTTCGACATGGGTTATGAGAAGTATCGCGAGATCGTGCTGGAGAACCAGAAGCGCATGGGTCTGGTGCCGGAGAACACCGAGCTGTCGCCGATGAACCCGTATGCGAATGCCACCAGTGCCGACGGAAAGCCGTGGCCGATGCTGGACACGGTGCGAGCGTGGGATTCGTTATCGGAGGACGAGAAGCGGCTGTTCCGCCGGCAGGCGGAGGTGTTCGCCGGATTCCTGTCCTACACCGACGCGCAGATCGGCCGGCTGCTGGACTATCTCGAAGAAAGCGGCCAACTGGACAACACCATCATCGTCGCCTTCTCGGACAACGGTGCCAGCGGCGAGGGCGGTCCGAACGGCACCGCCAACGAGATGAAGTTCTTCAACGGCTACATCGACACGGTCGAGGACAGTCTGGCCAAACTCGACGAGCTGGGTTCGCCGACCACCTACAGCCACTACAGCATCGGGTGGGCGATGGCGTTCAACACCCCATACAAGCTGTACAAGCGATACGCCTCGCACGAAGGCGGCATCGCCGACCCGTGCCTGATGTCGTGGCCGGCCGGGGTGGCGGCCCGCGGCGAGTTGCGCCACCAGTACCTCAACGTCTGCGACGTCACACCGACCGTCTACGACCTGCTCGGCATTACACCACCGGACACGGTGAAGAACGTGCGACAGCGTCCTTTAGAAGGCGTCAGTTTCCGAGCGCTGTTCGATGACGCGAACGCGGACGTCGGCAAGCACACGCAGTTCTATTCGATGCTCGGCACGCGCGGGATCTGGCACGACGGATGGTTCGCCGACGCCATTCACGCGGCATGCCCGTCCGGTTGGGGGCATTTCGACCAGGACCGCTGGGAACTGTTCCATATCGAGCAAGACCGCAGTCAGATGCACGACCTGGCCGAGGTTCATCCCGAGAAGTTGGAGGAGCTGAAGGCGCTGTGGTTCTCGGAGGCCGAGAAATACTACGGCTTCCCGCTCAACGATCTCGACGTCGTCTCGATGATGACCCGCTCCCGCCCGACGTACGGCGCCAAGCGCGACAATGCGGTCTACTATCCGGACGTCGCGGAGGTGGGACCCGGTGCGGCGCTGGAGATTCAGGGGCGGTCGTTCGCGCTGCTCGCAGAGGCGACGATCGACAGTGCCGATGCCGAGGGGGTGCTGTTCGCCCACGGCGGCCGGCTCGGTGGACACACCCTGTACGTCAAGGACGGCCGCCTTTGTTACACCTACAACTTCCTCGGCGAGGAAGAGCAGACCATCGTCTCCGATCGGACCGTCCCGCTGGGCGACCACATCCTCGGGATCCGGTACGAACGCCGCGGTACCCGCCCCGACAACTTCACACCCACCGGCGAGGCCGTCCTCTACATCGATGAGGACCCGGTCGGCTCCCTCGATGACATGCGGACCCAGCCCATCGTCTTCTCCGGCGTCGGCGAAGGAATCCGCGTCGGCCGTGATAGCGGTCAGTCCGTATCCGCGAGGTATCGCTCACCGTTCCCGTTCACGGGCGGAACGATGCACCAGGTCATCGAGGACGTGAGCGGCAAGCCGTACCAGGACCTGGAAATGGCTGCGGCCGCGGCGTTCTCGCGTGATTGAGGCGGCGATCCGGGGCTATCGGGACCGGTGCCATTTGGACCACTGGCGCCGGTGGTGGTAGGTGCCCGGCGCATGCTGGCGTCCCCGCGCGGGCCCGGCAGCACTCTCGACGGACGCGATCGTCACCCGGCCACCCGGGTCGCCCACGAGGACGCGGCGGCATACGCGGCCTAGTTCGGCAAAAGCTGCCGACCGAGGCCGAACGGGAGTATGCCGCCCGCGGCGGACTGGACGGTGCAACCTAGGCCTCGGGGGAGCAGCTAGAACCCACCGGCCGAGGTATGGCCAACATCTGGGTCGGCGCATTTTGCGTGGCAATTCCCCCGGTCGCGGGCAGGCCGCGACGCCCGGCACCACAGCGGTCGGGACTTATGCACCGACCGGCTACGGTGTGCATGATATGGCGGGCAACGTGTGGGAGTGGACTTCCGCCCACAGCACCCGACGTCGACCTGCTGTGCCCCACACAACCCTCGTGTGGACACCCCCGAACCAACAGCGCCGCAACGATTTCCACGCCGCATCATCAAGTGCGGATCGTATCTGTGCGCGGCGATTCTGCCTTCGGCACCGGGCCCGCTGCCCGACGAGGTCAGACCGCGGACACCGCTACCGACCGTCTCCGCCTGCGGTGCGTCGCGCACGACGCACCGCAAGCATGAAATTGCGTCCTCGACCGGCTAGCCCAGTTCGAGGGTGCCGAGAAGCTCAGATGCACCAAACGACGCTACCGAGAGGGAAACAAATTGCGACCGAACCACCACCGGCCGGAGTGGCGGCCGACGGCGAGTCAGCAGAAGCTGCGGGCGCTGCGAGGACAAGCAAGGGCAAGGCCATAACAGTGGCGGCAACGGTTTTCACTGTCTTAGTGGACATTTTTCATCCTTCAACTAAATGGTTGAATCGAGAATTATTCTCAACATCTCCGTAGTCGCCCTGATGGGCCATGCACCCCTTTGTCCAGTTCGACGTGGGCGCCGAATTCGGTGATGTAGACCCCGACGAGCTCTATGACGTCCGCGAACTCGGCCACGTTGCCGAGTTGCCGGAGTCGAGCTCTGAATGCGTCACGTGCCGTATCGACTACTGCTGACACGCGATGGTTGGTGAAGTTCACGTAATTTGCCCCGGGTTGGAGCACATCTTCCGGCGGGGCCGACATTTGCTGCATCGGCCGGACCGAACGGGACGCCATCTGGTACCACGGAAAAGCGTCAATAACAGCTTACCGCTGGCTACCACGCGAATCGGCCGAAACAAGGCAACATTTCGAAGATGACTGTCCGGTTTAAGACTTGAAGACCGAGCCACCCTCGGTTTTCAGTCGCCGAAGTGGGAGCTCTGTTCGGCAGTCGATCGCCACACCGCCCCCCGAGTGTTCGGGCTGTGTGAGGCTATTGTTCGGTTCACACCGCTAGATTTGTGGGCATCCTTGGCGACCGGTGATGTATCGATAGGGGCCAACGCGTGACACCAACCGAAACCGACCCGCGCGTCGAACGCGACCGAGTAGGGGAGCGGGGCAGCGACTACGCCAGATTGTCTCGCCGAGTGCGACAGGCGGGACTGCTCAACCGGCGGCCGCGGTACTTCGGTTGGCGGATCGCGGTCACGGTGGCGGGGCTGACCGCCGGGTGGACGGCGTTCGCGCTTGTTGGTGACTCGTGGTGGCAATTGGGCACTGCGGTGTTTCTGGCCGCGATCTTCGCTCAGTTCGCCTTCCTGGGCCACGACGCCGGGCATCAGCAGATCTTTCGCACCCGGCAGGCCAATCAACTGTTCGGCATGATCTGCGGAAACCTCGGCATCGGGGTGAGCATCGGCTGGTGGGTCGGCAATCACAATCGGCACCACGCAAACCCCAATACCGAGGGCGCCGACCCCGATGTCATGGGCGTGCTGGCGCATTCCGAGGCGCGGGCGCGGGACGGCTTCGGCATCCGGCGACTGATATTCCGATACCAGGCATGGCTGTTCTTCCCGATGCTGTTCTTCGAAGCGGGCAGCCTGCACACCGCAAGTGTTCGAGCCGTGGCACGACGGGCGACGCCGTACTGGGCCTGGGAAGCCACGCTACTGGGCGCCCACGCGATCTTGTATCTGTCTGCCGTGTTCCAGGTGTTGTCCCCGGCTAAAGCGATTGCCTTCGTGGTGGCGCAGCAAAGCCTGTTCGGGTTCTACATGGGGTGCGCTTTCGCACCCAACCACAAGGGGATGGCCGTACTGCCGACACCTGGTTCAACCGACTTTCTGCGCCGTCAGGTGCTCACATCTCGTAATGTCCACGGCGGGTGGTTGACCGATGCTGCCCTCGGCGGCCTGAACTACCAGATCGAGCACCACCTGTTCCCATCCATGCCCCGGGCCAACCTGCGCCGGGCCCAACCGCTGGTCGCCACATTCTGCGCTGAAATCGGTGTTCCCTATTGCCAGACCAGCCTGTTCAGCTCATACGCCCAGGCGCTACGTCACCTGCACACCGTCGGTCGATCGGCCGGCGCGACCTCCTCCTCGTTGCGTTCGACGAACTGAGCTGTTCTGGACAGCGAAGCCGTCAGCACCCGAACCAGTTCTGCCTGTCGATGCGTACCGGTCTTTTCGAAGACGTGTTGCCGGTGCGTGCGCACGGTGTTGGCCGACACCGCCAGTTCCTTCGCGATCGACGGCGAGCCTTCGCCGCGGAAAGCCGCCGCCGCGACGCGCGCCTCGGCTGCGGTCAACCCGTGCAGTTGCCGAAGCGCTTTCGGTCCTCCGGGTATTTCATGATCCGGGTCGACGATGACCGTGCGCGCCGCCGATGTGCCAGCCCGACGCTCGCCACCACGGCGGTCGCATCAACTATCGGGCTGTTCGATGAACTCCGGGTAGACCGTGAAATGACGAACCGTGCCCGATAAGTCGGGCAGTTCGAGAGGTGTTGTCCACGTACGGAAGTCGTCGTGGCAGTCGCTGTAGAGGTACTGATGATCGGTGTAGGCGTCGAAATAGATTCGCCAGCCTCCGCCAGGTAGCGCGATGACGCATTGTCCTTCGACGGGCGCGCCCCAACCGGCCCAATCGTCGGTTGCCACAAAGGTGTACGGGCCGAGCAGATGATCGGCGACGGCGAGTTCGATGTATTTGGTGGATTCGTTCTTGGTGAACGCGTAGTAGCGCCCGTCGGCGCGGACCACGGTGGTGTCGATATAGCCGTAGGAGGTGTTGTCGGGCTGGGCCAGCCCGATCATCGGCCTCAGCGCGCTCCATGAGCGCAGTTTCGGATCGGCGGTGGTCAGGTGCGGTGTGAACCGGTAGCCGTCCGACAGTGAGACGATCACATTGATGCTTGCGTCGGTGTCGATGAACCACTCCGGCGCCCAGGTCGATGTGACGCCCGGCAGCGGCACCATGATGTCGTAGAGATGACTCCAGTTCAGCCGGTCCGCACTGTAGGCGAAACCGATGGTTCGCCCTTCCCAGCCGGTTGTGTATGTGAGGTAGTAATAGCCATCGACATTGCGAAAGACGCTGGGGTCGCGCAGCAGACCCGCCGGCGGCCGGTAGGCGGGCCCGCTCAGCTGCCGGAAGGTGATCGCATCGTCGGATTCGTAAACGTACAGATCGGTTTCGCTGGCATCGGTGAACGCGGTCATGGTGTACCGCGGGACCGAAGGTGGCCGCTGCGCGGCCGCCGCGTGCCCGGCGGCAGGTAGCGCCGCGGCCAACGCCAGCAACGATCTTCGGCTGAGGACCATCCGCTGATTGTCCCGCCAAGTCGGTTGAGCTTTTGCCGACACGCCGAAAGGTGTCGATGGGTCTAAAAGCAAGGCCTGCGGGGTTTTTCGCACAACACCGCGCCATGTAACCGCTTACCCCTGCCGGGGCACTCGATCTGGTAGGTCACCTCGACAAGAGATAAGGAGTAGTCGCCTACCCGTGTCCGTAGCTATGCGCCATTCGAGAATGAATGCGCAGGTCGAAGCCGGTCCAGGCGGTAAGACACAAGCCTTTGATGTGTTCGGCAACCGCACGGCAACGAGTTGATTGACAGCGCCACCAGCGGAGCCGACTAGCTGAGGCAGATCGCCCGATAAGAACACAGCCATCGTAGGCGGCTCGACCGGTGGCCCATGAGCTCAGGAATCGGTATCGGCGGCACGGAGTTTCGCCAGCAGCGGTTCGGCTGCCTCGGCGAGGAACCGGTCCTGCTGTTCGTCGCCGATTTCGACGACAGCGATGTCGGTGAAGCCAGCGTCCTGGTAGGGCCGCACCGCCGCAACGATGGCGTCGAGGTCGGGACCGCACGGGATCGTCTCGGCGATATCTTGCGGGCGAACGAACTGCGTCGCGGCCGCGAAACTCGCCGGCGTAGGCAGGTTCGAGTTGACATCCCAGCCGCCCACCGACCACCGGAACTGTTCGTGGGCGCGCTGGATTGCTTTGTCGCGGTCGGTATCCCAGCTGATCGGCAGTTGTCCGGTGACGCGGGGCTTCGCCGCAGCGGAGTCGGTCGCGCGCATGCGATGCCATGACCGAACGAGTTCAGCATCGGGACTGGTGCTGACCATCTCGTCGGCCAACGGGGCGAGTCGTTGCACTGATCGTGGTCCGGATACCGCGACCGCGATCGGTACCGGCTGGTCCGGCAAGTCCCATACCTTGGCGGCGTCGACTCGATACCAGTCGCCGAGCCGGCTGACGGTCCCGCCCGCGTGCAGATCACGAATGATGCCGATGGCCTCCGCGAGTCGCTCCAGCCGTTCCTCGAGCCCGGGCCAGCCCGCGCCGATCACGTGTTCGTTGAGGCTCTCGCCGCTTCCGAGTCCGAGGGTGAACCGCCCTTCGGCCAGGATCTGCAATGTCGCCGCCTGCTGCGCCACGATCGCCGGGTGGTAGCGCATGGTCGGGCACGTCACGTAGGTCATCAATGGGATTCGCCGGGTCGCCTGTGCGACGGCCCCGAGGGTGGTCCAGGCGTTCGGGGCGTGTCCCTGCTCCTCGAGCCACGGTGCGTAGTGGTCGCTGCTGACCAGGAAGTCGAATCCTGCCTTTTCAGCGGCGACCGCATAGCGGACGAGTTCGCGCGGGCCGCTCTGCTCGGTCATCAGTGTGTATCCGAATCGGGTCACTGTCGCTCCTTCTCGCTCGGCGGTGGATATCGGTGGGCTACCCGTCTACCGCGTAGTTATCGGTGACGCTTTCCACGCATGCGAGCAAAGGGAAGTCGCGACCCTGGTAGTACCGGGACCGCCGGATATGTCAGTGTGCGGTGTCGTCCATCGCCTCGCGCACCATGTCGAGCGCGACTTCGACCGTGCGCCTCAGCACGTCTTCGGGTCCGCCATCGAAGTGCTCATGCCGTGCCCAGGTCACGGTCTCGCCGTGCACCGCCAGCCATACCGATCCCGCCGGTTCACCGTCCTGGGGATCGGGACCGCCCACCCCGGTCACAGCCACGGCGACGTCGGCGCCGAGCAATTTCCGCACGCCGCCCGCCATGGCTCGCGCCGCGGTCTCCGATACGACAGGTACCTGGGGCACCCCGAGCACCTGGTGTTTGACATCCGCACTGTAGGCAACCACACCACCGCGCAACCACTGCGCCGAATCCTGGGCTGCGCCCAACGCAGACGACAACTGGCCGCAGGTCAAGGATTCGGCAACCGCCACCGTCCGTTTCGACCGCATGGCGACCGCGGCCACTCGGCTAGCACACTCATCGATTCTGGACATCGAACCACCCTATCGACTCCAGCGGATCCGCCGCCCTTCCAGTTGGCGGTTACACGTTGGCCGGAGTCTTGGCCGGTGGGTGTATGACGCCGGTGAAATTTCCGCTGGCCAGGTTGTAGGTGTGCTGGCGTACGGCGTCGCCGGAATTGCCTTCGATGGTAGTGATGGTGTTGCCATTGCGGGCCACCACGACACCGATGTGGTGTTGGCCGCCGAAAACGACCATGTCTCCGGGGCGGGCGCTCGACATGTCGCTATCGGCCAAGCCCTTACCGGCGGCGTCGGACCAGACGCTGGGCACGTAGTTCTTGTTGCTCCAGTCGACGTCGATGCCCGACTGTTTCCAGACCCAGGTCGCGAAGGACGCGCACCACGCGTCATCGATGTTGTACGGGCGGTTCACATGGTTGGTTCCGATTTCGGTGACGCCGAGTTCGTTTGCGGCGAATCCCTTGATCTTGTCGATGGTGCTGGCGTCGGCGGGTGGCACGTAGCTGTGGCCGGACCACGGTGTCGTCAACGGCGCCGTGGTCCCACCGTAGCCGCTGCTGATCGGGTTATCGGGGGCGGAGTTGTTGATATGGTCGGCATGGCGCTGGATATCGGTCGCGGCGTCGCGCATCCGCTGCTCTACTGTCGCGGCGGCGGTGGCGCACGCGGTCCGGAGTGGGCCCTCCACCGATTCCGGCCAGTATTGTTTGCCTGTCGGGTCGACGCTGGGCCCGGGCGCCTTCATTGCGTCGTTGATGGTGCCTTGGAGCTGGTTGACCGCTCGCTCGATATCGTCATATGTGTCGCCCGCGACGGAGTAGGTTCCGTAGGTCGAGCTGTCGACGCCTTCGTCGTTCGCGTCCATCGAGGCTTCGATGTCGCGCAGTGCGGAGACGGTTTCGTTGTGGTTGGTGGTGGCGATCGACTGATTCTTATCGTCGATAAGCTTGTTGTCCCGCAGCAGTTTCACAAATTTCGGGGCCCTGGCCGGCGTGCCAGCGCCCAGATTGTCGACGTTGGCTTGGATCGCCTTGCGGGTGGCGCTGACGATGCCTTTGAGTGTGTCCGATGCGTAATCGGGAACGGTCAGCTCCGGAACGATCCGATAGTGGTCGACGGTCGGGCTCATCTCAGTACCCCGTTGTCGCTCGGCTGCGGACCAACGAATCGCGACATCCGTCATCCTCTACTGACTCGGACCGGTGCGAATCGAGTATCGGCCATTCCCAGCATCGGGAATCCCGGTCCAGCCACTGTTGCCCTGATCGCGCGGTAGTGACCACGCGGAACACATTGGGCCGCTGTGGTTTCACCGAAAGTTGAGCCGGGGACCGCGCATCGCGGCTGTCGTTGCGGCCGCGGAGGACGAGGAAGGCCATCCATGCGGCGCCGAGAACACCGAGTAGAGCGACGATGCCGATCCCCGACTGGGCCACAGACTTTCTGGGAAACAGATGAACGCATTGATGTTCGGCTGCCTGAACATCCAACTCGCACCTGCATGGCCAGCTTCACCCATTGGCGAGCGCATGGTCAGCGAGTGCGGCGATGACCGGTCCGAGTGTTCTGGCGTAACCGACGGTGAGGTGATTATCGTCGCGGTACACCAGGTTGTCACCGATGATGAGGGGGCAGCGGGCGGCCGTGCAGAACAGCGGGGTCAGATCGGCGTACTGGCCGCCACCGGCGGTGGCCGCCGCCTGCTCGGCCGCGATGCCCGCGTCGTTGACCGCGACCGGCCGTGCCGGCGTGCATGGCGCGGGATCGTCGATATGTTCGGACAGGCATACCGGCACAGTGGTGTGCGGATCCGGGATCGACCCGAGAACCAGGACCGCCGCTCCGGTCGCTCGCAGTTGGCCGACGAGGCGGTTGAGGCTCTCGACCCAGGCCTGGTCGTAAGAGCTGAAGCCGAAGTCGGCGCCGTAGCGCCGGGACATGCTCAGCACGATGAGGCTGGGGCGTTCAGCCCGCAATCGGGTCAGGATCTGGTCGCGCCACTGCTCGCATTCGGTGTACTCCCGGCCCAGATAGGGGCTGGTGATGGGCAAGCCGAGCAGTGGGCAGGTGACCTTGGCCATGGTTTCCAGGCGCCAGTGCCGCTGCGCGGCGATCGGCTCGAACGCCGGATGCCACATCGCGGCATGCGAATCGCCGACCAGGGCCACTGTCGTGGTCGAGTCCGGATCGCCGGAGGCGCACTCGGCCTGTCCCACCTCACGCCACGACCGCACGCAGCCGTCGACGAACACGCCCGCCTTGTCCCCGGGCGCGTCGGCCAGCGAGGGAGTGAGATTCGAAGGGACAGCTGGGATTTCGGCCGAGGCAGCGACTGCGGCCTGCGTCTGTGCGGTCAGCTGCCGGACCGCCGCGTCGCGCGCGTCGGCGCTGGAAGTCGCCGGCGCGGCGGGTGTGGCGAGCGTGAGAGCCGCGGCCGCCGCACCATGGCCGACCGGGACGGGAGTGAGCACGAGCAGCGTCAATCCCACACAACCGGCCACCGCGGTGATCGCGCCACCGCAGGCGAGGCTGCGTGCGGCCGATCCTCGCAACGCAGCGGCGAAGCGAACCGGATTCTCGACCAGCCACAACGTGAGCATGGCTAGTCCACCAGCCATCATGACCGCGCCCATTGAGCCGCTCAGTCCGAGCTGATGACCGAGCACACGCGGCGCCAACAGCAAAACCGGCCAGTGCCACAGATACCAGGAGTACGACACCCGGCCGATCGCCCGCATTACGGGCAGTGCCAGTCCGCGCCCAACCCCGAATCGTGTTCCCACACAACCCGATACGATCACCAGGGCAGTACCGATAACGGGCAGTATGGCCGCGGTGCCGGGATATGGTGTCTGCCCGTTCAGCCGGGCACACGCCACGACGATCAGGACCAGCCCGATCCATCCGGCAGAGGCGGCGACCGCTTTCGGCAAACGCGACCACGCAACGGCCGACAGCGCGATCATGCCGCCGACACCCAGTTCCCACGCCCGCGTCGGCAGCGAGAAGAACGCCCATGCTGGCAGATTGCGGGTCCAGATCAGCGAGATCGCGAAGGAGAGCGCGGCGACAATCGCAAGAACACTCAGGTACGGGAACACAGCTGCCGTGCCGATCCGGCGGCGCCGCGCGAACCAGGCCGTTACCGCGATCAGTACGGGCCACAACAGATAGAACTGTTCCTCCACACCCAGCGACCAAAAGTGCTGAAACGGCGACGGAGACGTGTCACCGGCAAGGTAGTCGGTGCCGCGCAGCGCGAGCCGATAGTTCCCGGCATACAAGGCACTGGCGATCCCATCGCCGAGCACCTGGCGAGCCTGCAGCGGTGGCAGCAGTACGGCCGCTGCGATCGCGGTGACAACCACCACGAAACCTGCTGCGGGCAGCAGACGGCGGGCCCGCGCGCCGTAGAACCGGACCAGCCCGACGGTGTCGGCGGAAGCCGCTTCCCGCCAAAGGATTCCGGTGACGAGGAAGCCGGAAATGACGAAAAAGACGTCGACACCGACGAATCCGCCCCCATCCCCGGGCATGTTCGCATGAAAGAGCACAACGGCTAGTACGGCAACTGCTCGCAACCCCTCGATGTCGGGCCGAAATGTCGCGCGCGGTGTCGTATTGAGCGCCTGATCAGCCCGCCGATCTATCAATCCGCCGCTCGCCGCCACCGTCATGCGCGGCATTGTTATCGATCACGTCAGCTATGTCACGGCAACTCACCGCACGCCAGGCTTCGGTCTTGCGGCCCCACCGGCGATGAAACGCGACCACCGCCCGAGCCTTATCAGTGGCCAGTTCGTTATACACCTCTGCTATTTGACTATAGTGTTGTATAGTCAGCGGCGACGTCATCGCATCAGGAAGGCAGACATGACCACAATCGAAGGCGCTATCGCATTGGTGACCGGCGGGCAGCGCGGCCTCGGCCGTGCTTTCACCGAGGAGCTCCTGGCGCGTGGCGCGGCCAAGGTCTACGCCACCGCACGCAAAGTCGAGGCAGGCGAAGACTCTCGGGTCGTCCCGCTCGAATTGGAAGTTACCGACCCGGATTCGATTGCGGCCGTGGCTGATCGGGCCACTGACGTGAACATCGTCATCAACAACGCGGGTGTATTGCGTCCAGCGCCGCTACTGCACGCCGAAATGGCCGATGTTGTCGAAACATTCGAGACCAACGTCTTCGGCCCCCTGCGCATCGCCCAGGCCTTCGCCCCTATCCTCGCGGCCAATGGTGGTGGCGCACTAGTGGATATCCACTCCGTGCTGTCCTGGAGCTCCGGGGCCGCGGCGTACGGCGCGTCCAAGGCGGCCTTGTGGTCTCTGACCAACTCCCTGCGCGTCGAACTGGCGGCGCAGGGTACCCAGGTCGTCGGCGTCCACCTCGGCTTCGCCGACACCGACATGGTGAAGGCCATCGATGTCGTCAAGCTCAGCCCCGCCACGGTCGCCGCCGCACTCGCCGATGGCCTGGAACAGGGTGCGCACGAGGTCCTCGTCGATGAGTTCACCCGGCAGGTGAAGGCCTCTCTCTCCGGTCCCGTGGAAAACCTGGTCCTTCCGTTCCGTCGCTGAAACTTCGCTTCGTCCAAAGGAATCCACCATGCCGCTCTGGCACATTTACCACCCCCCGAACACCTACACCAGTGAGGACAAGCAAAACTTCGCCCGGGACATCACCGCCTACTATGCCCGCGTCGGTCTGCCGGAGTTCTACGCCGTAGCGCTGTTCCACGAACTCCCCGCCGACTCCTTCTATGTGGGCGGCGAACCCACCACCGCCTCGGTGCGCATCACCATCGACCACCTCGCCCGTCAACTCGACGACCCCGAGATGCGAAAGCGCATGACCCGGGGCCTCGACGCCCTCATGACCCCTTATACGCACGACCGCGGCCTGTACCTCGAATTCAATATCAACGAGGTGGCCCGCGACACCTGGATGATCGCCAGCCTCTTCCCGCCGCCGATCGGCAGCGATATCGAGCAGACCTGGGCCGAGGAAAACAAGCCTATCCCGTACTGAAGCCGGGGCCGTATCGCAGCTAAGCGGGGCGATGCCGACTGTAGCCGGGGCGGCCGTTCCTCACTGGTTTACGACGCTTTTGGCACCCACCATGCGTACCAAGCTCAGGATCGGCAGTCCGATCACCAAATGTTCGATCGCGGTGGAGATTCCGATCCAGAGGTGGCTCGACAGTGCCAGGGGAATGATCACGGCCGCGGCGGTGAGGATTCCCACGATCCAGTTGAAGAACAATTCCGGTGACGGAGTGCCGAGGCGCAGCAGATACCAGAGCACCCCGGCCAACAGCGTGCAGATGAAGGCCACGGCCGCGAACCAGTACGCATCCTGCGCCATCGGGTTCCACACCCCGAACTTGCCGCTCTCGGTCACCCGGGTGGCAATGATCTCGATGATCCAGGCGCACAGCCAAGCGGCGAGCGCGGTCACCACCGCAGCCGCGAATACACCGCCGACGAACATACCGATGTTGACATCCGGACCTTGCTGTCGTCGAGACTGCCGGTCCGGATAATCGGATTGCTGATACGTGCTGTATCCGCGGTCTCGGCTATATCCGTGATCCTGGCCGTAACCGTGATCCTGGCTGTAACTGGCGTCTTGACTGTAACCGTGGTCTTGGCTGTAGCCAGGATCCTGGCTGTATCCGTGATCCTGGCTATAGGCGGGGTCACGGTAGTTCCCCGGCTGAAAACCGGATTCGTAACGTGCGGTGTGCTGGTCGCGCGGGTCCCTGGGGTTCAACCGCCGATCACCTCCGTCGAGAGCATGCGTGTGCGTCGAGTGTAGGGCGGCCGCGAACAGGCCGCTGCCCGCTTGTCTTTTCCGGCGTTCCGTTCACTCTGGGTCGGCACAGCTTTACATACGCCGCTGTCGGGTTCGCCCGTGGCCGTCGACAGACATGCGCTGAGCGCCAACAATGTTCGATCGGCAACGAGCGGTGAGCATTAGTCGCGCCAGACGGGCGGGCGCTTCGTGAGAAAGGCCGCCATCCCTTCGCGGGCACCGGGAAGTTGGGCGGCGGCGGCCATGACTTCCAGGGCGAGGGCGTAGGCATCTGCTTCGGGGCGGTCGAGTTGGCTGTAGAGGGTGCGTTTGCCGAGCGCCTTGCTGGCCCGGCTGCCTCTGGTTGCGCGGGCGAGCAACTCATCTACGGCGGTGTCCAGCTCGGCGTCCGGCACCGCTCGGTTGATCAGCCCCCACTGCTCGGCGGTGCGGGCATCGATCGGGTCGCCGGTGAGCGCCAGTTCCATCAGGCGTTTACGGCCGACGGCGCGCGCCACCGGCACTGCGGGAGTGTGGCAGAACCAGCCTCCCTTGCCGCCGGGAAGTGCGAAACCGGCCGATTCGGCGGCGACGGCAAGATCGCATGAGGCCACCAGCTGGCAACCGGCGGCCGTGGCCAAACCGTGCACCCGGGCGATCACCACCTGCGGCACCGACTGGATGGTCGACATAAGCTCGGTGCACAGTGTGAGCAGTTCCCGCACGCCGAGTAGATCGCGCGCGGCGACGTCGGCGAAATCATGTCCCGCGGAGAACACCGGACCGTGCGCCCCCAGCACTATGCCGGTGGCGTCGGTCTCCCCAGCAGCCCGGAATGAGGCGAGGAGTTCTGCCAGATACTCGCCTGACAGCGCATTGCGCCGCTGCGGCCGGTTCATGGTGATCCGCACGGTGTCGCCGTCCCGCGCGACCAGCACATGCTGATATTCCAAGGCGGTCATCTGTCCACCGTAGATCGTCGACGCCGCCTCAACAGGGCCTATCGACCCACGACAGTGGGACCAGTGGCCCTGTCCCGGCCACGCTCGAGTAAATACCGTCGGACGAAGCGATCCACGAATGAGCAGGGCGGAAGGGCACGAGATGACATCGGTGAGATCAGATAGGGCCACGTCCGACTTCGTTGTTGCCGATGCGATCGAGCACCTTCGACACGACTTCCCCGCTGTCGCCGCCGATGTTCTGCACGCCGCCGCTGCCCGCGCGCGCCACGATCTCTGCCATTCGCCAGCTGATTGGTTGCCCGAACTCGCCGAACGGTTGGCGTGGTGGCGGCTCGAAACGGCTTCGGCTGCGTTCCACCCGTGGAGTCCGAGCCGTCCCGCGGCAACGACCTGATCAGGTTCAGCGGTCAAGCTGACGCGGGGTAGAGCTCGGAGTGCAGCAGGCGGGCCAGGTGTGCGGCATTGCCAGCAAGTGTGCGTGTGGTGGTGGCGACGGTCTCCGGGGTGCTGTCGAGGTCTCGGAAATCGGTGCTGCCCATGGCTTCTCCGTTCCAGTAGGTGCAGCCCTGGGCGGGGATGGTGAAGCCGATGTCGTTGAGTCCCTGGAACAGATCGGCGACGATCTTATGTGCGCCGTCTTCGTTGCCGACTACCGCGGCGACGGCGACTTTGCCGAACATGGCGGGACGCCCTTGTGAGTCGGTATTCGAGAGCTCGGCGTCCAAACGTTCGAGCACTCGCTGGGCAATCGACGACATGTGCCCCAGCCAGGTCGGGGTGGCCATGACGAGGATGTCGGCGGCCACGATGTGGTCTCGCAGCACGGGCCATTGATCACCCGGTCCCTCATCCGCGGTGATGCCGGGGCTGACACCGAAATCCACCACCCGCAGCATATTTCCCTTGACCTGATGCTCGGCCAACTCGTCGAGAACTTGTCGGGCGATGGTCTCGCTACTCGACGGCGCCGGGGACTTCTTCAAGGTGCAAACCAGTGCGACTGCGTTCAATACGGGCATGGTCTATGCAGCTCCTGTGAATAAAATTGTCCGAACTCAGCTTTCGACGGATACCCGTTCAGGCCCGGCCAAACGTATTCGCGGCCGTGGGTTTTCGATCACCGGCGGATCATCGCCGCCAACCACGGAACGCGGAGCGGTGAGTACAGCCCATATGCGGCATCGGCTGCTGCGGCCGCCGGTTTCTCCGTTGAGATCACGCGTCGCCATCGCCGTTGCACGCGGACCACGCTGCCGGGCGGCTCGTCGCAATGCGATCACGAGGCCGCGGATATATTGGGAGGCAACGGCGTGGTCCGCGCTCACCACGTCAGGAAATGGTGTCGTCAACGGCTGAAAACAGGCCCCGCACCGTGTGAGTGGTGATCATTTCGTGTGGGGTTTGCTGATGGCGTCTTTGGCGCGGTCCATCATCGCCGCGAATGGTCCCACGAGCAGATTCGCGCCCGCGGACTCGACGCCGGGATGCGGACGTGTCGGTGCCATGGCTTCGGCGAATTTCACCGCATTGCGCAGACGTGCCAGCTCATCGGGTTCCAGTTCGGAACGCAATCGGTTGAACTCCTCGTGCTCCTCGTGTTCGGCGTGTGCGAGCACCCCGTCGCGCAGGGCCGCGAGCTTGGCGTCGAACTCGGGGGAATCGATATCGACCGCTTCGATGTCGGCGAGCTGGCGCTTGGCCTTGTTCTCCTCGTCGAGACGCGCCTGGATGATGTCGGCACCGTCATGGACTTCTCGCCGGAAGCGCGGGTGGATGATTTCTTCCTCGGCGGTTTCGTGGACCGCCAGCAAGCGGCGCAGTTCGTAGAACTTCTGCTCCCGCTGCTCAGCCGTTGGGGCCTGCTCGACCTGGGCGAACAGTTCGCGGATACGCACGTGCTGCTCGATCAAAAACGTGACGACATCATCGGTGGTGTTGATCGACGTTGCTTCCACGATGGTCTCCTTGGACAAGTAGTACGGTCAGCGCGACTTGCGCTGCTGCGGCCTTACCCTTGGAAGGGGACAGCAAACACCTCGCGAGCTGGGCACCGGTCTGCGATAACGGTGCCGAGCAGCGCGGACTGCTCGGCACCGCGAAAGTCCTCTGCAGGCCAGAAGAATTGCTACTCGCCGGCGTCACACCGGGAGGCGACCATCACCGATCTCGTGGCGAAATCTGATCGAATGATCGAACTGGTCAGCCCGGAATGTGCTGTTCGTGCGTGAACGGCTTGCTGCCCTGCACCACGGGCTCACCGCCCGGGTTCATCTGCGTGCCGTGGTTCTCGCGCTCACCGCTGCGCAGCCACTGGCCGACCGGATCCTCGACGTAGCGCCATTCCATCCCTTCCGGCCACGGACCGCGTCCCTCGTTCCATGGCCCGCGCGCACTCTCGGCGCCGTTCGACATGTTGAACGCGACGTTCTGGAA
Source organism: Nocardia sp. CA-084685 (assembly GCF_050955785.1). NCBI lineage: Bacteria > Bacillati > Actinomycetota > Actinomycetes > Mycobacteriales > Nocardiaceae > Nocardia > Nocardia sp. CA-084685. The sequence continues at coordinate 4,445,962 of NZ_CP192094.1, read as the reverse complement.
ACGATCGTCTCCTGGCAGCGTTCCGGGAGGGAAGTTGACCGGCAGGTCGTTCAGCGCCGCGGTGAACTGCTGGAAATGCGCGACCTCACGAGTCATCAGGAACGACAACGTATCCTGTACACCCGGGTCGTCGGTGAACTGCTTGAGGTATTCGTAGACGATCTTCGCCCGCGACTCCGCCGCGAGGTTGCTGCGCAAGTCCACCGACGGCTCGCCGTTGGAGTTCACGTACGCCCCCGACCACGGCACACCCGCGGAATTGCCAACATCGGGGCCGCCACCCTGCAACGCGAAGAACAACGGATCCGCGGCCACGTGATGGATCGCCTGTTCCCGTCCATCCGAGTTCGTCACGACCGGCATCCAGTCACACCGTTCGTTAGCCTGCTTCAGATCGTCGTTCAACCCGTCCAACAGCATCGTGATCATCGAACCGACGATCTCGAGATGACTGAACTCCTCGGTCGCGATGTCCATGAACAGGTCGTACATCTTCGGGTTCTTACGGCGCAGGACAAAAGCCTGGCTGAAGTACTGCATCGCCGCCTTCAATTCGCCGTTGGCGCCACCGAATTGTTCCTGTAGCAGGGTCGCGAACCGAGGGTCCGGTCGATCCACCCGCACCTCGAACTGCAGACCCTTGTTGTGAATGAACATCGCTCTCCTTGGTCGTCGACGTCACACTCCGAATACCTCGCGCCTACTCGCGATCATCGACCGGAAACCGCGCCAGCGGAACTCGGCTACGGCCGACATCCGCGTCACAAACGGCTATTCGACGACGAAACGGCACCGCGCCTCTGACGCATCTCGATTTTGTCCGTCACCCGCCGCAGTCGTAGAACTGCGATGCCGCCCCACTGACATCGCTCATCTGGCCCATCATGCTCCCTCTCCACATACAAGGGGTCACTATCAGTAAATTTTCAGCAACACTGCTCGATCGTGCACGTCGCGTCCCTTTGGCCAAACTGCGGGTTCGGCAGAACGACCTGTCAGCAGAGCACGAAGTTCATCCGCCCGGGTCCTGAGGTGCCGCTACCTCGCGCCCACCCTGAGCGGAAGTGATGAATTCTGTTGCAATGCAACGAATCTGCATTGTCATGTGTGGGCGCCGCCGTGCAGCCAGTCGGACCAGGGGATGCCCCAATCGCCGTTCTGCCAGATGTCGAGGGGGTCGCCGCCGGTATTGCGGACTTCGACGACGTCGCCGGGGATCACGAAGTCGTAAAACCATGCGGCGTCGTTGGGGGAGATGTTCAGGCAGCCGTGTGAGACGTTGGTGTTGCCTTGGGCCCACATGGTTGCGGCAAGTTCGTGCACGTAGATTCCGTCGTGGCTGATGCGGACCGCATGGTTGATGCTGGTGCGGTAGCCGAGTCCGGAGTTGGTGGGCAGGCCGTAGCTGGCGGAGTCCATGATCACCGGGTCTTTTTGGTCCAGCACGGTGTAGATGCCCGGGCGCGTCCAGAACGACATGGCTCGGCCGCCGATGACCGCGGTGCCGCCCCTGCCCATCGATGTGGGCATGGTGCGCACCAGGTTTCCGTTGTCGAAGACCTCGATCTGTTTGGTGTCGTCGTCGGCGATCGCGACGTGCGCGGGCCCGATGATCACCGACACTCGTTGGTCGCGCAGGCCGTAGCGGCCCTCGCCGAGCGCGAGGCCGAACAGTTCGGCCGCGATCGTGATCCTGGTTCCCGGTGCGTGATAGTGCTCTGGGCGCCAGTGTGCGTTCTGATCGTCGAGCCAGTACCAGGCACCGGTGACACGCGGATCGGTGGTGACCTCGAGGTGGGGTTCCACGGCTGCCCGGTCCACGGGTTCGTCGAAATGGGCGACGAGCACGAAACCTATTCCGTAGGTGTCGTTTTCGGCCAGTTCGACGAGATTGGCGGAGCGGAGGGAGACGTCGACGAGCTGTCGGGGTCGCACCGTGGTGCAGGTTGTCGTCGCGGTGACATCGCCGGTCTCGCCGTTGGCCACCGCTGTGGCGGTGTAGGTGTGTCCGTAGCCGAGTGGTTCGGCACTGGTCCAGCTGCGGTGATCGGGCGACGATGCGCCCGGCAGCGATCTGCCCGTTTCATCTGTCCAATCGACCGACCGCAGCGTCCCGTCGGTGACGGTGATCGTGGCGCGGCTGCGCGCTTGGACATCGTGGGTGCCGGGTGGGGGATCGAATCCGATTGTGGCGGATGTGGATGGCGGCGCGGATTCTCGCACCCACCCGCACCCGGTCAGGGCCAGGCCTCCCGCACCAGCGAAGCCGATCAGCAGCCGACGACGTCCCAATGCCACCGTCTATCTCCCTTCTCCGGGGTGCTGGGCCGACCTGTGTCCCGTCAGCATGCGGCAGCTATGTGCCGACCGGGACACCGACGACCAGCATCTCCACCGATCCGTCGCACAACCGATACCGTTCGGCGATTGATCCGGGTATCCGCTGAGACGGTCATCGGCGGTCCGCAAAAACCTCTGACGGTCACACGGGCTGATTGCGCAAAGGTCAGCTGTAAACCGACTCAGGGCCGCACGATGGCGACCAGGCTGATCAATGATCGGCGGCTGAAGTGCGGCCGATACCTCGGATGTAGTCCCGGGTCGAACGGGTGCACCGGAAGATCCGAATGGCCAGCATGCCGGCTTCAGCCGCTCCAGTGGCCGGATCGCCGTTCTACCGATGCGGGATTCTTTGTCCCACAACCGACCTGCTAGGACATATGCGTCAATTACACAGCGCCGCTGAGGTTTTCAGATTGGCGCGGGCTCGTTCCTCGACGCCCGTAGCTATCGGTGTTTCCCGAACTGCCGCAGCACCTTTCGTGCGCAGGTGCTGGACTTTCTGGAGCGCTACCAGCGTCGGACACGATCAACTTGCCAGGGACGCGAGTTGGCTGGCCAGGCCGGTGTCCGACTCTTGGCGACGCTTCCGATCCGGCTGTCGCGGCACACCGCCATCCACGCGCCGCTGCGTATCGCTGAATAGCGCGAGACCTCAGAATATCGGACTGATGGGCTCCCGCCGCAGCCTCGGCGAGGACTATGCTCGGGTAAGAGCGTCAGGGGTGTTGACGTCAGCAGGAGCTGTTCGACGATCCTTAGCAGAACCATTCGACTCCTCCGTTGAGTCGGCCGCAGCAATGGTCGCGCAAACGAAGGGGCAAGCGGTCCTCCGGAGGGAGCGGCGCATGCTTGGTGCACTTGGTTCGAACGACCTGATCATAGGTATCAATCCATTCGATGAGCCGAACGCACGGCTGGTCGTCGCCGTGGAACGAGCAGGCGGCCTAGGTGTCCTGGCTCTGAAGGGGGAAACGGCACAGGCAGACCTCGCGGAGGTGTGCGCTTGGTGGCCGGGAACTTTCGGGGTTCGGGTGCCGCGAGATTGCGATCTCACCCCGCACGATCTGCCTGAGCGGGTCGACACCGTAGTACTGCCATGTGTGCCCCGCCCGGACTCGCCTTGGTGGCCAGCGGTCGTCGAGCCAGGTCAGCGGGTGTTGATCGAAGTGATCTCGCAAGTCGAGGCACGCGCCGCTGTCACGGCCGGGGCGGACGGCCTGATTGCACGTGGCGGTGAAGCAGGCGGGCGAGTCGGTCGTTCGACCACTTTTGTGCTGATGCAGCAACTGTTGGCGGATTCGCAGATCACGGTGCCCATCTGGGCCGCAGGTGGGATCGGCGTACGCACGGCCGCCGCCGCGATCGCGGGCGGGGCCGCTGGCGTCGTATTGGACGTCCAGTTCGCACTAACCGCCGAGATGGATCTCCCGTCGGAGGTGTCGAGCGCAATTCGGGCGATGGACGGCAGCGAGACCGCGGTGGTCGGCGGGTACCGCTTCTACGTCCGGCCGGACCTTCCGCTGGCCAGGAGCATGGCCAGCGCCGGTGAGGTCGACCCTGAGACGATCGCCGCTCGGTTGGGCGCAAGTGACCTGCGTGAACAACTGCTGCCGGTCGGTCAGGACGCCGTCACGGCGGCGCAGCTGGCGTCGCGCCACGTCACCGCGGGCGGTGTGGTCCATGCGATTCGCGGCTCCGTTATGGCCGCGTTGACTACCGCGCAGACATGCCGGCCGCTCGACTCGGGCGCGGCCTTCGCCGTCGCGCACGGACTGCGCTTCCCTATCGCGCAGGGTCCGATGACACACGTGAGCGATAGAGCCGCCTTCGCGTCGGCAGTCGCGGACGCAGGTGGACTGCCGTTCCTAGCGCTGTCTCTGCTGTCCGGGGAGAAAACCCAGGCACTGCTGGAGCAGACTGCCGGGCTGCTGGGCGATCGGCCTTGGGGCGCGGGAATCCTCGGGTTCGTACCGACCGAAATCCGCGAGGCGCAGCTTGCGGCGATACTCGCGGTCCGTCCACCTTTCGCGCTCATCGCGGGTGGGCGGCCGTCGCAGTCGGCGGAGCTGGAAGCGGCTGGCATCCCGACCTTCTTGCATGTGCCATCACCAGGCCTGCTCGACCAGTTCTTGGCCCAAGGCTCGCGTCGGTTCGTTTTCGAGGGCAGTGAGTGCGGCGGCCATGTTGGTCCCCGCAGCAGCTTCGCGCTGTGGGAGACCCAGATCGAACGCCTGCTGGCGTTCGGCACAAGCCCCGCTGCGGGCGAGCGGTACTTCGAGGAGCTGCAGATCCTGTTCGCCGGCGGCGTGCACGACGAGCGGTCGGCGGCCATGGTCGCTGTGCTCGGCGCTCCGTTGGCCGAACGCGGCGCCGGGCTCGGCGTGCTCATGGGCACCGCGTACCTCTTCACCGAGGAGGCCGTCGCATCGGGCGCGATCACATCCACATTTCAGCGCGCGGCACTGGACTGTGCGCACACCGTGCTCCTGGAGACCTCGCCCGGGCACTCCACCCGGTGTGTGGACACGCAGTATGTGAGTACATTTCTGGAAACCAAGCGCCGGCTGACCGCTGATGGAGTCGGACAGCAGCAAATGTGGGCCGAGCTGGAGAAGCTCAACCTCGGCAGGCTGCGCATCGCAAGTAAGGGGCTGCGCCGACAGGGTGCGGACATCGTGCCGGTCGACGAGAACTTTCAAAGCGCCGACGGCATGTTCATGATCGGCGACGTCGCCACGCTACGGGCGGCCACGACGACGGTTGAGCGACTGCACAACGAGGTGAGTGCGGGCGCCACCGATATGGTCGCGGCCAGGGCTGCCGAGCTGGGGCTCACCTCGCCATCAACTCCGGCCGGGAAATCGGATGCGGAGGCATCGACGCTGGACGTGGCGATCGTCGGCATCGCCGGTGTCTTTCCGCAGGCAGGAGATACCGCACGGTACTGGTCCAACGTGGTCGGCGGCGTAGATGCCATAACCGAGGTCTCGGCTGACCGCTGGGATCCCGCCATCTACTTCGATTCGGATGCGGTGGGGCGCGTCGGGGGAGGTAAGTCGCCGTCGAAATGGGGCGGATTCCTGCCGGACGTTCCGTTCGACGCGCTCGCGTACGGAATCCCGCCCGCGTCCCTCTCAGGTGTCGAGCCGGTCCAGCTCCTCGCGTTGGAGGTAGCCACCAGAGCGCTGCGTGATGCCGGATACGGTGACCGCGAGTTCGATCGGCAACGTACCTCCGTGGTGTTCGGAACAGAGGCGGGAACCGACCTGGGAACGGCGTACGGTTTCCGATCGCTTTTCCCCGCCTATTTCGGTGCCCTGCCATCAGCTCTGGACGCCCACTTGCCCGCCATGAGCGAGGATTCGTTCCCGGGCGTGCTCGGCAACGTGATCGCCGGTCGCATCGCCAACCGGCTCGACCTGCGCGGCGTGAACTACACGGTGGACGCAGCGTGCGCCTCGTCGCTCGCGGCCCTCGACTCGGCCTGCAAGGAGCTGGGGGCCGGCACCAGCGACATGGTGCTGTGCGGGGGTGCGGACACCCACAACAGCATCTACGACTACCTCCTCTTCGCCGCTGTGGGCGCCCTATCCGGCAGCGGACGGTGCCGAACGTTCGACGCGGCGGCCGATGGGATAGCTCTCGGGGAAGCGGTTGGTTGCCTAGTCCTCAAACGTCTGGCCGATGCCGAGCGCGACGGTGACCGCGTGTACGCGGTGATCAAGGGGATCGCCGGCTCCAGCGATGGACGTTCGTTGGGGCTCACGGCCCCGCGGCTCGAGGGGCAACAGCTTGCGATGGATCGGGCTTACCACATGGCTGGCCTGTCGCCCGCGAGACTCGGTCTCGTCGAAGCGCACGGCACCGGCACCATCGTGGGGGATCGTACCGAGCTCGCCGCGCTGACCCGGGTGCTGACCGAAGCCGGCGCCACCCCGGGTGTCTGTGCGCTGGGATCGGTGAAGTCCCAGATCGGCCACACCAAATGTGCGGCCGGTATCGCAAGCCTGATCAAGGTGGCGCGGGCGATCTACGCAGGCGTGCGTCCGCCGACAAGCAACATCACGGCGCCGAACGGATACTGGAAGCGAGAGTCGAGCCCGTTCTTCTTCGATACAGCGGCTCGGCCATGGCTCGCGCACCCGGCCGATCGGATCGGGGGTGTCAGCTCGTTCGGGTTCGGTGGCACCAATTTCCACGCGGTGCTCGCGGGGTACCGCGGCGCCCCCGAGCCGGCGCATGGCCTCGACGAGTGGCCAGCGGAACTGTTCTTTTTCCGCGGCGCCGATGAAACCGAGGCAGTGCGGGAGATGGACCGCATATCTGAGCTGATCGCAACCAATGACACCGCCGGACGGCCCTGGCGGCTGCGGGATCTCGCTCGCACCGCATCGGTGACCCCTTCGCAATGCCCGGTGCGAGTCGCGGTTGTGGCATCCGATCTGGACGAGCTGGCGGGCAAGCTGGCTCGCGCTCGGGCTTTCGAACCCGCGCCCGAGGACGGGATTTTCGTTGCGTCGGATGGGAGCGAAACCGGTCAGGTGGCGTTTCTGTTTCCTGGCCAGGGATCGCAGCGAGTCGGGATGCTCGCCGACCTTTTCGTGGCCTTCCCCCGGCTGCGGCGCTACCTGCACCTCGGGGCCCAGTGGTACGAAGCGATGTTTCCGCCGGCAGCCTTCTCGCCGGAGGAGACCACTCGCCAACGCGCCACGCTGACCGATACCCGGGTTGCCCAGCCCGCGCTCGGTGTCGCAGAGATCGCCATGTCCGACCTGCTCGCCACGGTGGGCGTTCGACCTGATGTGGTCGCGGGCCACAGCTATGGCGAACTTGTCGCGCTTTGCGCAGCCGATGCGCTCGACGAGGGGGAGTTGCTCGGGTTGAGCCGGGCGCGTGGCGAGGCAATCCTGGCCGCGGCCGGGGAAGACCCGGGTCAGATGGCGGCAGTGAGCGCCGCACCCGAGCGGGTGCGGGATTTCCTCGCGCGCGACAAGTCGTGCGCCGAACTGGTGGTAGCCAACCACAACGCCCCCGAACAGACTGTTATCGCCGGCGCGACTCGAGCGATCGAAACGGCACTCGCCAAGCTCGGCGAGCACGGCATTTCCGCGACGAAGGTGCCCGTGGCGTGCGCGTTCCACAGTCCGGTGGTCGCCGCGGCTGGTGACCTGCTTGCCGACGAACTCGGCCGTTGCTCAGTGAGCGCGCCGAGAATGCCGGTGTGGTCGAACACGACCGCCTCACCGTATCCCGCCGACGCGGATGGCATCCGTGAGCTGCTCGTGCGCCAGGTCGCCGAACCAGTTCGCTTCGTCGAACAGATCGAGACGATGTTCGAATCCGGCGTCCGCGTTTTTGTCGAGGCCGGGCCCGGGCGTGTGCTGACCGGACTCGTCGACAACATCCTCGACGGTCGCCCACACCGGGCGATAGCTTGCGACATTCCGGGCGAGCCCGGACTGCGTCGGTTGTTGCTGGCGCTCGCTGAACTCGCGGTGGCGGGGGTGCCGGTCGATCCAATGCCGCTGTTCCGCGGGCGAGACGCGGCCGTGGTATCGGCGTCCACAGCGCCGCGCCGACCGGGCTGGGTCGTCAACGGCTATCTGGTGCGCACCGCCGATGGCCAATATCTCCCCGGCGCGTTTCAGCCGGCGCGGGAGCTGGGGACGCAGGCAGCTCCCGCGCTTCCCGGCATGCCGACCGAGGTCGGCGCAGCCCGCGACAGCACGATGATGGACTTCCTACGCTCCACTCGCGAGCTGATGGCCGCACAACGCGACGTGATGCTGGGCTATCTCGGCGCGCCGGTTGAGCCGCGCCTCACGAATTCCGCGCCGGACAACGTGGCGTCGGCGCCGAACAGCGCTGCCCCCGCTGCCGCGGATGTCCCCTTACCCACTAACGGCAGTGCGCCGCAACCTGATGCCCCGTTGACGCCGGACCACGCGCTGGCGGCGCTGCGGACGATCGTCAGCGAGCGCACCGGATACCCCGAGGACATGCTCCAAGCAGACCTCGACCTCGAAGCCGATCTCAGCATCGACTCGATCAAGCGCACCGAGATCCTCGGCGCCTTGCAGGAGCGGGTAACCGCGTTCGGTGCCGGCCTCGCGGCGGTCGACGAGTCCGGTGTGGAGCAGTTGGCCCGCCTCAAGACGCTGCGCGCCATCGTCGATTGGCTCATCGGCCGCTCGAATGGGTCGCCGGTCCCGGGCGGATCGCACGAGGCTGGCGAAGACGTGGCCCCCAGCGGTCAATCCACGCCGACGAGCGCGGGTTCGTCGCCCGCCGCTGGGTGCGAGCGGTTCGTGGTCGAAGTCGCCGAGCTGGAGGAATCCGTCGTGGCGGCGAACAGTAACGGCGCTGCCCTCGCCGATCGCCGGTTCGCAATCGTCGAGGCGGGGCTTGGCATCGACCACGAACTTGCTGCCCTGCTGGAGCGGCACGGCGCGCAAGTTTGCATTGTGCGCGGACTCGAGGACGATGACGCAGCGCTGCGGGAGGCCGATACGGTCGTGCACCTCGCTGCCGTCGTTCCAGGGACAAAGCCGGTACTGCCGGATGGGTTTTCCGGGATCCGCGACATCGTTCTGGGCGGAACTCGTAAGTTGCTGATAGCGACCGGGTTCGGCGGTAGGTTCGGCAGGGAGGGTACCGAGAGCGAACTCGTGCACGACGCGGGACTGGGCCTGCACGGATTGGTCCGCGCGCTTGCCCGCGAATTCCCGGAGCTCGACGTACGTGCCGTCGATATCGACGTCAACGACGAGCCGCACCGGATCGCTTCATACCTGCTTGCCGAATTGCTATGCGCGGATGCCCCCGCTGTTGTCGGTTACCGCGACGGCAAGCGTGCCGCACCGCGTGTCACGTCTGCTCCACTGCCAGTCGCGCCGACCAATGGCGATATCGCGGCACTCGGGCTCGAGCCCTCCTCCGTTGTTCTGCTGACGGGAGGCGCTCGCGGAATCACCTCCGATGTCGCGATCGGCCTGGCCCGAGCGACCGGCTGCCACATCGAGCTGGTTGGGCGAACTCCCGCGCCGAGCGGCCAGGAGGATCCCGAGACGGCGAAGGCAACCGACCGCGTCTCCATGCGACGTGTGGTGGTCGAGCAGGGCATCCGTTCTCCGTCCGAGGTCGAGGCGGTGACCAGTCGGCTGCTCAAACAACGGGAGATCCAGGCCACCATGGCCGAGCTGAGTCGGTATGCCGGCTCGGTGCGCTACCACGCGGCCGACGTGCGAGATTCCGCGGCGATGCGCGGTGTTGTCGAGGACATTTACGGTCGGCACGGACGTCTCGACGGTGCGGTCCACGGCGCCGGCGTGCTGGACGACCGGCTGCTATGCGATAAGACTCTCGCCGGGTTCGAACGAGTCTTCACGACCAAGGTCGACGGCGCCCGGGCACTCATTGCCGCAGTCCGGCCCGACCTGCGTTTCCTCGTGCTCTTCGGCAGCATCGTCGGCGTATACGGAAACCGCGGCCAGGCGGACTACGCGGCGGCCAACGACGCTCTGGACACCATGGCCCACGCGGCCTCATCGCGATTCGCTGGGCGCGTCGTGTCGGTGGACTGGGGCCCATGGGCGACCGCCGAGGGCGGTATGGTCTCGGCCGAACTCGAGCATGAGTACGCCCGTCGCGGGCTCGGGGTCATCGACCACGACGACGGTGTGGCCTGCCTGCTTAGGGAACTGGCTCACGGTGGCGACTCGGGCGCCGCGCAGATCATCTATGTGCGTGGACATCCCGAAGCGATTGTCGGGAATGGGCAGGCCCACGGTAGGCAAGAGCGGATCGATGCCTGAATCGCCACTCGGGCTCGACGCGGCGGTCGTCGGATTAGGGGCACTCTTCCCGGGGGCGCCCGACACTGCGACGTTCTGGCGCAACATCGTCGACGGCGTGGACGCCATCACCGAGGTGCCGGCGTCCCGCTGGGACCCGAGTTACTACGAGCCGGACGCGCCCGCCGCAAGTGACCGTATGTACTGTCACAGGGGCGGTTTCGTCGACGAACTGGCAACTTTCGACCCCGCGCGACATGGCATCATGCCGGTCGCGGCCGCTGGCGCCGAGCCCGACCAGCTCCTGGCGCTACGGGTAGCGACCGAAGCGATCGATGATGCCGGCGGCGAAGACCGGTTACCGGATCGCAGCCGGGTAGGGGTCATCCTGGGTCGCGGCGGGTACCTGTCGGCGGCCGGAGCCCGCTTGGACCAGCGGGTACGAACCGCGCACCAGCTCATTGCGACCCTTCGTGACCTTGTTCCGGGTCTTGCAGAGGCGGAGCTGAACAAGGTACGGGAGGCCTTCCAGGAACGGTTGGGACCCGAGCGGCCCGAAGCGGCGATTGGTCTGGTGCCGAATCTGGCTGCCTCCCTCGTCGCCAGCCGGCTCGATCTGGGAGGTCCCGCATATGTCGTGGACGCGGCCTGCGCGTCCGCTCTGATCGCCGTGGATCAAGCCATCGTCGAACTCGCCTCGCGGCGGTGTGACGCGGTAATCGCCGGTGGGGTGCACCACACCCACGACATCGTGATGTGGAGTGTCTTCACCCAGCTCGGCGCTCTCAGCCGCAGCCAGACCATCCGCCCGTTCCACCGTGGCGCCGACGGCATGCTGATAGGCGAGGGCACCGGGATGGTTTTGCTCAAGCGGCTGGAGGACGCCCAGCGTGACGGCGACCGAATCTATGCGGTTATCCGCGGCACCGGAGTGTCCAGCGACGGGCGGGCTTCTACTCTGATGGCGCCGCGGACACAGGGGCAGGTGCTCGCGCTGCAGCGCGCCTGGCACGCTGCCGGCCTCGATCCCACCGCTCCTGCGTCGATCGGCCTGCTCGAAGCGCACGGCACCGCGACGCCGCTCGGTGACGAGACCGAGCTCGACACGCTCACTCAGGTCTTCGGACCTGGTAACGGCACTCGCGAGAAGCGCGGGCCGCACCCGGATATCGGCATCGGCTCGGTCAAATCCATGATCGGGCATGCCATGCCCGCCGCTGGCATCGCTGGACTGATCAAAGCTGTCCTCGCGGTGCACTACGGTGTCCTGCCACCGACGCTGCATTGTGAGGAGCCCCGCCGCGCCCTCGCCGGCACCCGGTTCATCCCGGTCACACAGGCCCGGCCCTGGGATGGCCCAGCCCACATTCCGCGCCGCGCTGCGGTCGACGCCTTCGGATTCGGCGGGATAAACACCCACGTGATTGTCGAGCAAGCGCCGGGAGCCTCGACCGCCGCCGATGCGCCGCACTCCACCAACCGGCATGCGGATATCGAGGGCGAACACCTGCTGCTGTTGACCGGCGCTGACACCGATGAAATCGCCCGCAGCCTGGCTGTTGATGACGCGCGGCTGCTCGAGCGGGACGATGCTGCGGGCCACGCGGTGGACGGCGGACCGAGTCGGCTGGCGATCGTCGCCCCGGATCCGCGGCGGCTGGCCTTGGCGCGCAAGATCGTTGCCCGAGGCAGCCCGTGGCGTGGGCGCAACGATATCTATTTCGAACCGTCGCCCCTGCTCAATGGGACTGGCGGGATCGCCTTCCTCTTCCCCGGTCTGGAGCAGGACGTCGAGTACCAGGTCGACGATGTGGCCGAACACTTCGGCCTTCCGGCGCCGCGACTGCGCCGCGGCAGCCACTTCATCGAGCAAGCGGTCGACGCGATCACTGTCGGCCGTCTGTTCGCAACAGCCCTCGGCGAGTTGGGCGTCGTCCCGAACGTGGTGGCCGGGCATAGCCTCGGCGAGTGGACTGCCATGGTCGTCGGCGGGATCTACACACGGGAGAGTCTGGACGGTTTTTTGGAATCGCTCGGGCCTGACTTCGCGCAGCCGCTCGACCTTGTGTACGCGGCGCTCGGCTGTTCCGCCAAGCGGGCCGTTGCTGTCCTCGGAGACTTGGCGGGCGCGACCAGTGTCGTTGTGTCGCATGACAATTGCCCGCACCAATCGGTTATCTGCGGTCGCCCGGACCGCATCCGAGCCGCGGTAGCCAGATTCCGTGACCATGCGGTACTCGCTCAACTGGTTCCGGTTCGGACCGGCTTCCACACGCCGATGATCGAGCCGTACCTCGCCCGGGCTCACGACGCGCTGCACCAACTGTCCCTGCGGCCGCCCGACGTACCGGTCTGGTCGGCAACTTCCCTCGCCCCATTCCCGGACGCACCCGACGAAGTCCGCGGTCTGGTGATCCGACACCTGATCGAGCCGGTGCGGTTCCGACAGCTCATCGACGAGCTCTACGACTCCGGGATCAGGGCGTTCATCCAAGTGGGACCCGGCAGTCTGCCCGGGTTCGTCGAGGACACGCTGCGCGGACGTGAGCACTTGGTGGTGGCGGCCGCTGCGCCGGGTCGAACCGGCCTCGATCAACTGCGCAGAGTTTCTGCTGCGCTGTGGACCGCCGGCCGGTCTCCGCACTTTCATCGGCTGCCCGGTGCGCGCGTACCGACCACGCAATCGGCCACGGTCATGCGGCTCGACCTGGGTAATCCGCTTGTCCACATCCACGAAGCGATCAAACCGCTCACCATCTCGACAGGACCGAACCCTCTCCCCGTCGACCACGCGCGCGACCACCCCGTTCTCGCCGAATTCGACACCCTTCTTTCCGATGTGACCGCAGAGGCGAGATCGGTGGTCGATGCCTGGCGCGCCGGCGGGACTTCGACCGCGCCGGTCGTCGGGGACCCCATCGCGCCTCCCACCGAGGTCACGATCAGCCAAGTCTGCTCGCTGGAAACAATGCCCGAGTTGGTAGACCATTCCCTGGCCGCCGTACCGGCGGGGTGGCCCGATCCCTCCGATGCGTTTCCCGTGGTTCCGCTGACGGTGATGCTCGAGATGATGGCCGACGCCGCGCGAACGTTGTTCCCGGACCGGGTGCTGGTCGGCTGGGCGAAGGTGCGTGCTGTTCGCTGGCTCGTCGCCGCCCCACCAACGACCGTGACCATACATGCCAAGGCGGACGGTCACGGTACCGATGGTGTCGAACGGGTCACTGTGCGAATCGAAGGGCATGCCAGCGGTACGGTCCTGCTCGCCGCGAGCTACTCCGAACCTCCCGCCCCGAGCACCGAGCCGCTGACGGGAGAACGGCCACCGGTAGTCGGCGCGCCAGCGGTGTACACCGACCACTGGGCGTTCCACGGTCCGCGCTTCGCCGGGATCGCCGATATCTTGTGTAGCGCGGACAACGGTCACCGCGGCGTCCTCGTGAACCTGCCGACCAGGGGAGCGCTGTTGGACGCCGCTGGGCAGCTCATCGGCCACTGGGCACAGATCAGCCTGGACGCCAACAGGGTTTGCTTTCCGGTCAGCGTCGAGGCGATCCACGTCTACGGGCCATATCCCGACGTCGGAGCGCGGTTGACCCAGACCGTGTGGGCTCGACGGATCACCGATACCGAGGTGTGCGCCGATTCCGAACTCGTCGACGAGACAGGCCACCTCTGGGCTCGGATGCAGAGCTGGACCGACCACCGTTTCGCCAGCGATGAAGTCACCTGGCCGATGAAGTTCGACCCGGCGTCGACCGGGATCGGCGAGATGCAGCCGGGAGACTGGTGTCTGGTGCGGGAACGCTGGCCCGATACGGGTTCGCGTGAGCTGGCGATGCGCCGATACCTGCGAGCTGATGAGCGTACCGAGTACGAACACTTGCCCCCGCTAGCCCAACGACAGTGGCTACTCGGCCGGATTGCCGCCAAGGACGCGGTACGGAATTTGTCCTGGGGTCGCGGCGGCGGTCCGGTGTACCCGTGCGAGGTCGGTGTCGGCACGGACGAGCAGGGCCAGCCGTACGTTATCGGTGGACCGGTCCCCCCGGAGTTACGGGTCTGCATCGCGCAGAGCGAATGTCGGGGGCGCGCATCTGGCCTCGGTGTCGCGCTCGCCGGAATGAGGCCGGTCGGCATCGATATCCAAGCAGTGGCCCAGCGAACCGGCACAGCCGACTTGTCGCTCACCGAGAGCGAACGGACGCAGCTGGATCGTCTGGCCGGGGATCGGACGACATGGTCGACCCGGTTCTGGACGGCTAAGGAGGCACTCGCCAAAGCACTCGGGACAGACCTGCGTGGCCAGGATTTCGTCGTTTCGGCCACGGCAAGCAGTGATGACGGTGACGAAGTCCTCACCGTGAAGGCGGTCGCCGGCGACTCAACGACCTGGCGAGTCCGCACCCGCCTCGTCGACCGCGCGAATGAAGCACACGTAGTCGCCTGGACAGGAACGGACGATCGAGAGGACGCTCAATGACACTCGACAGCAAAGAGATTCGCGTTTTCGACGAAGTGGTCAGCCTGCTGACCCAGGTGATCGGCGCAGACTTCCTCTTGGACGTCGAGATCACCCCGGCTACTACCTTCAGCGACGACCTGGCGATGGAAAGCATCGAGATGGTGGCATTGGGGGAGAAGCTCCAGGAGCGCTTCGGCGCGAACGTCGACTTCGTGGCTTTCGTCGCCGACATGGATATCGACGAGATAATTTCGATGAACGTTGGCCGCCTGGTGACACACATCGAGCGCTGTCTCGCGAGCCCCGCCGCTGACACCGTGCCGGGCCAGGAGCCGGTCCCGACGCCGGAGTGAGCGAGGCGATGCCATTCGTAACCGCACGCGGGGCGCGTTTCCACACGGTGGAGCTGGGGACGTCGGGCCCGTTGGTCGTGATGCTGCACGGATTGTTCACCGGCAGCGTGGCCTCCTGGTACCTGACGGTGGCCCCGCTGCTCGCGGCACGGTGCCGGATCCGACTCATCGACTGGCGCGGCCACGGGCTCAGCGAGCGAACGCCGTCGGGTTACGGCTCGACGCACATGGCCTCAGATCTGGACGCGTTGACCGCGGATCTGGAGCCGTTCGCGGTCGTCGGGCACAGCTTCGGCGCGATCGTCGCGTCGCGTTTCGCACTCACTCATCGCGATCGAGTCACCCGAATCGTCATGGTCGATCCGCCATTAGCGGAACGGGCTCGGCCGTGGTGGACGCCCGACGAAAGCTCGCAGGCGCTCGAGCAAGCACGAACGGCTGCGGTCGAATCCTGCGGGAACCGCCGGGCTGGACTGGCTCTCGGCTTGGTCGAGGAGACGACTTTGCTGGCCGAACTCGAGGCGGAACCTGCGCTCACCGCCACCGACCTACGGGAATTGGCTCGGATTCCGACATTGATCGCCGTGGGATCCCAGTCCAGGTATCGCGCCGTAGCCGAGGGGATGGCCCGTGACCAGTCTGCGATGACCTGCCGCGTCCTGCCGGGCGGTCACGATCTCCACGTCGAATCCCGGCGTCCGCTCGCCGACATCGTGAGTAACTTCCTGGGGGTTACCGATGACTGAGATCGTCGCCAATCGCCTTCGGTTCCACGTCCAACGGTTGGCACCGAAGGGCCCGAGTTCGGCGAATTCCCCGACGGTGGTGTTCCTGCACGGCCTTGCCGTCGACGACCTGTCCAGCTTCTACTACACGCTCGCGGGCCCGGTGTCGAAGGCCGGCGCCGAGGTGATTCTCTACGACCAACGTGGCCAGGGCCGGTCGCAACGACCGCGGACCGGTTATCGCCTAGCCGACGCCGTGGGGGACCTGTTCGCGATTCTCGACGTCTTGGACCAACGCCAGCCGGTACACCTGGTCGGCAACAGCTACGGCGGCATCTTGGCCGGGCTCGCCGCGCTGGAGCGCCCGGATCGGGTTGCGAGCGTGGTCTTCATCGACTCCTGCTGCGCGGGCGCGGCGGTCGAGGCGTGGTTGGAGAGCATGCTCAACACCCTCAGCGCGGCGGCCCTGTTATACGAGTACGACCGGCTCGACGAGCAGTGCGCGGCTGTTGGCTGGCGCAAAATAGCCAGGCAAGTGCGCGGCATGTCGGGACTGCTGAGCGAGACCACACTCATCGAAGACTTGGCCGCCAGCCCAACGGTCGACCCGACGCGTTTGGCCGAGATCCGCTGTCCAGTGCTCGCGGTGTTCGGCGAACGGTCCGACATGGTTTCCGCAGCCGGTGATCTGACCCGCCACGTGCCGGACTGCACCTTGGAGATCCTTCCGGGAATGGCCCACACGGTGCTACGCGAGTCGACCGACGTGCTCTGTGAGGTTGTGGTGTCGTGGCTCAGCCGACACGGATCGAACGCGCGCACTGCCGCCCGCGGAGGCGGTGAAATCCGTTGAGTCGCTTCCTCTTTGTCGTACCGCCGCTGACCGGGCACATCAACCCCACGGTATCCGTGGGAGGGGAGCTGGCCCGGCGTGATCATGAGGTGGCGTGGGTCGGCCACACCGAAGCTCTCCGAACTCTGCTGCCCGGGAATACCCGGATATTTTCAGTCGCCAACGACTTTTCCGCCGATCGGCTGCATTCCTTCGGGGATCAATGGTTGCGCCTGAAGGGATCGGAAGAACTGAAGTTCTTCTGGGAGGAGTTTCTGGTCCCGCTCGGGCACGCGATGCTCCCCGCGGTTACGGCGGCAATCGATGCGTTCGCCCCGGACGTGATCGTGTCCGACCAGCAGGCGCTCGGCGGTGCGGTAGCCGCACGCCGATCGGGAGTGCCATGGGCGACCTCGGCCGTCACATCCTCCGAGCTGGTTCGGCCGCTTGCCGCCATGCCTAAAGTCGAGGAGTGGGTGACCGAGTGCATGGCTGGCTTCCAGCGAGCCCACGGCATCGCCGACCCGGTCGATCTACGCTGGTCCGACCAGCTGGTGCTCATTTATTCGACCGCGGCGCTGATCGGCCCACTCGACGGTGTTCCCGCGCACTACGTGTTCCCTGGCCCGGTGCTCACCGCCCGGCCGCAAACAACTCCATTCCCCTGGTCGTGGCTGGATCCGGAGCGGCGAAGGGTGCTCGTTTCACTCGGGACGCTGAACACCGACGTGGGTGGCCGTTTCTTTCGTACGCTGCTGGACGCAGTAGCCCAGGAGGGCGAGCGGTGGCAACTGATCGTGGTGGCCTCGCCCGCGTCGATCGGTCCCACCCCGCCGCATGTTCTCGTCCAGGAGTCCGTTCCGCAATTAGCGCTGCTATCCCGCATCGACGCAGTCGTGTGCCACGGCGGCCACAACACAACCTGTGAGGCGCTCTCTTATGGGTTGCCGCTGGTGGTGGCACCGATCCGGGACGACCAACCGATCGTCGCCCAGCAGGTCGCCGACGCCGGTGCGGGAATCCGAGTGAAGTTCAATCGCGTGCGATCCGCAGAGCTGCGCGAAGCGGTACTCGCCGTTCTCGACGAACCCTCTTACCGCCACGCTGCCCGCCGGGTGCAGGCATCCTTCGCGGCAGCCGGCGGCACTGTTACGGCCGCGGACCATCTGGAGAAAATGACATGACTGATCTTGTCTCGCAGCTGGACGCGGCCCTCGACCTCCGCGTGGTCGGCCATTTCTACAAGAAGCTTCACGGCAAGCACCCCGCTGGATACTGGCATGCCCCCGGTGCGATCACGCTGCTCGGCGACGGCGATGCCGCGCTCGCGATGGCAGTTCGGTGGGGGGCGATCGCGGCTGTCGAACCCCGCAAAGACGACACCATCATGCTGCGATCGATCAATCGCCTCGGTGAGAAGTACAAGTCGAATCTCGCCGACCTCGCTCCGAACGCATATGGCGTCGGTGCGGCGACTCGAGACTGGGTCGTCGAGCCCCTGGCGGTCCTGTGGGCCATGCGCGAAGCCGGGCATAGATTCGGCGGCGCGACCGTCACCGTCATGACCGATATTCCGCGCGACTCAGGACCGGCGGTCTCGGTGGCCATAGCCTGTGCGACCGTCCTCGCCTTCCGTGACCTGTACGGGCTCGACATCCGGTCCGCCGAGAGCGTCGAACTCGTCGGCCGCGCACTCAGCGCCTTCCGCGTTCCCGTCCACGGGCCCGGTGTGGCAGCCGCCTCCCTGCTCCTGGACGGCGGTGTGGCACTTGCTCGCGACGGCCGGGACACGGCGAACCAATACCTGCCGCTCAACCTCGGGTCGGCGGGCTTGCGCTTGTTGATCATCGATACTCGGGTACGTCAGGGCACCGCCGAGATGCTCCGGACCGACGCCCTGGATGTAGACGAGCGCGACGTGGTGCAGGCTGGGGTGGCGAGTCTGCGCCGCGGTGACGCCGAAGGCCTGGGTCCACTTCTCACCTCGGCTCACAGCCGAGCACGCGATGCCGGACGGACCAGCGCCGAGCAGAACCTCGCGGTGACCACCGCGGTCGCGGCGGGAGCGCTGGGCGCTCGGGCAATAGCAGACCGAATGGGGCGACCGGCGATCGTGTTGGTGCCCACCGCCCGAGTCGCCGCCGTCCGATCCTCGATCGTTCGGGCATTCGGTGAAAGTGGGTGGCGTACACCACGATTCATGACCTCGGCTGCCGTCCGCCGCGCCGGACGCATCGCCGGACCGACTACGAAGACGGAGAGCCGATCATGATCTCATTGGCATCGAACCGAAGTAAGTCGTTCGGCCTGCTGCCGCTGCTGACCGCGGCAGGGATAGTGGGAAATGGGATCCGCATCCGCATGCGCCTGCGCCGCCTGCCGGTCCTCGAGCCATCGACGGAACCGGTCGGGCCCGCCCACCGATTTCTTACCGCTGCTGGAGTGCGGTTGGACGACGCGACCCGGCGCGCCGCAAGCGCGCACGCCGCTCGGCGCGGGTTGCAGGTTCTCGACCTCATCCCGGATGGTCTGCCAGCAGAGACGATATTGGAATTGCTGCGCAGGTATAACCCGGCTACGTTCCGTTCCGATCCGTTCGCCCCAGCGCGCAGCGCATCGCACGCGATACTCGCCGACGCGGATGTGCTGGAGCGAGCCGGTATCGGCCAGTTCGAGATGCTCGAGCCAACGGAGCTCGCCGGAATCGCACTGCGACTCAAACAGTACGCAGGAACCTCCACCGACGCTGCCCTTGTGCCTGGTCTGTCCGCCCTGCCCGATCACAGTAATGTGCAGCGTGCGTGGATCCGGGCCGTAACGGATCAGCCAGCGTCCGCTGCCGAGTTGCTGACCACCTTCGCGGGACCACCTTTGACCTTCGCTGCCCTCGTTTTCGGGTGTGCCATGGCCAATCCGGTCTGTGGCGCCCTTGCCGTGTTGGCATTCGGACTGCAGCCGTTGCTGACTTCGGCAGGGTCCGGTTCGATCACAGCTGATATCTCTGTGCGAGGCGTGATCGGCAGGACGTGGCGCAGGCCGAAGGTGTGGGCGGGGGCCGTGCGAGAACAGAGCGCGGCTGCGCGGTCCGAGCTCCTGGAACAGATCGAAGAGCGCCGGCCCGCCTACGAAACCGAGCTGGCCGCCGGGACGCAGCGATTCTTCGAGGCGCGCCGGGAAACCTGTCCGTGGTGCGGCGCGGCGGACTTATCGGTTCGCCTGGTCACGGCCGACCTGCTCCAGCACAAGCCGGGCAGGTTCACTCTGGAGGAATGCCGCAGCTGCCGGCACGTCTTCCAAAACCCTCGGCTGTCGCTGGCCGGTCTCGAGTTCTATTACCGCGACTTCTACGACGGTCTCGGCGGTCCGGTCACCGAACAGGGTTTTTCGCTCACCAAGGGCACTTATCTGGATCGAGCGCGAATGGCGCTGCCGTTCACCACACCAAAATCTTGGCTCGACGTAGGAACCGGTCATGGCCATTTCTGCACTGCCGCCCGCGAGGTCTGGCCGCAGACGGTCTTCGACGGGCTGGACCGTGCCGACGCCATCGAGGAGGCCGAGCGTCGCCACTGGATCCGCCGGGGCTACCGGGGAATGTTTCCCGGGTTCGCCGACGAGATGGCCGGCCGGTACGACGTGGTCAGCATGTTCCACTATCTCGAGCACACCCGCGAGCCGTTTATCGAGCTCGATGCGGCCGCTGCGGCTCTCACCCCCGGCGGTCATCTGCTGATCGAGCTGCCGAACCCCGAGTCGAGTTTCGGCCGGCTCCTCGGACGGTGGTGGATGCCCTGGCTTCAGCCACAGCATCAGCACATGATCCGGCCGGACAACTTGATCCGCGCACTGACGGACCGCGGCTTCACGACGGTGGCGGTCCACCGCGGCGAGGCGAACCAGCGGGGTAGCGACCTGACGTGGGGACTGGTCCTCGCCGTGAACGCCATTACCTACGACCCGAAGCTGCCGTGGCTGCCGCAGACCCGGCTGCGCAATTCACCGATGTTCCGAGCGGCTCAATTGGCGCTGCTAGCCGCCGCGTTTCCGGTGGTCCTCGTCGCCTGGATCGCCGACTCGGTGTGCCACCAGGTCGTTCGTCATACCGGCGGCGGCAACGCGTACCGGGTCCTGGCCCGCAAAGAGCGCGGGACCGGTGTCGCATGAGCCGATTCCTGTTCGTCGTTCCTCCGCTGGCCGCTCATGTCCACCCGACCGGAGCGGTCGGGCAGGAGCTGGCCGCGCGCGGTCATGACGTCGCCTGGGTTGGGCACTGCGAACGGATCAGACCGATGCTGCCAGCGGGCAGTCAGCTGATCGAGGTGGGTTATCCCGCCGACGGTTCCGCCGAGCCGGTTGGGTCGTACGGGTGGGGATGTTCGATAGAGGCACGCAGACGGGGGAGGCGGGGGCCTGAGGCGTTTCGCTTCCTATGGGAAGATTTCCTGATTCCGCTGGCCAACTCGATGGTGCCCGGTATCGAAGCCGCCGTCAGTGACTTCAACCCCGACGTCCTCGCCGTCGACCAGCACACCGTGGCCGGGGCGCTGGTCGCGCGTCAGCGCGAATTACCCTGGGCCACTTTGGCAATTATGTCGGCGGAGTTGGTCGAGCCGCTCGGACCCAAACTGCAGGACTGGGTCGGGCAGCACCTCGACGGCTTTGCGCGCTGTTGGGGGCTGACCGAGGATCAACTGCTCGACTTGCGCTTCTCAGACGATCTGGTGCTCGCATTCACGACCCAAGCGCTGGTGGGTCCGCTGGACCGGTTTCCTACCCACTACCGGTTTGTCGGACCGGCGGTCGCCGCGCGAGACGGGGAGTTCGCCTTCGACTGGCTCGATCCAGAGCGTCAGCACGTCCTGATCACCTTGGGAACCGTCAGCGGCGACATCGGCCAGTCGTTCCTGACAAAAGCGATCACGGCTGTCGAGGGACTCGGCGACCGGCTCCAAGCGGTCGTCGTCGCCCCGCCTTCGTGGATCGACCTGCCCGCCGAGCACGTGCTGGTGCGGGAATTCGTGCCCTATTTGAAACTGCTGCCACACCTGGACGCTGTGGTCTGTCATGCCGGCCACACCACAACGTGTGAGGCCCTGGCACACGGAGTGCCGCTGGTGGTGGCTCCGATCCGCGATGACAATCCGGTCGTCGCGGGTCAGGTCGTCGGCGCCGGTGCCGGCATCCGGGTGAAATTCGGCCGCGTACGCCCGACCGAGTTGCGGGAAGCGATCTCGGCCGTCATCGAAGATCCGTCCTACCGGGTGGCCGCGCGCGCAGTGCAAGAGTCCTTCGCCGCAGCGGGCGGCGCGGTCGCCGCGGCCGACCACCTGGAGAAATTGGCAAGGATTTGACCGCGCTCGCCGAATACGGCGAGCGCGGTCGAGTTTGCTCGGCGGCTGAGCACCGCGGCTGCTCGAAGCCTCACCGCGATTCGCGATCATGCCGATCGCAGCTATCCGATGGCAGCGGTTTTGCTGGCGTGCCAGCGGGAATAACGGGCGAAACCGTCCATATCCCTGGGGAGTAACCATGAGTACCGACGCGATCGTGCTGCTGCGCGACGACCACAAGGCAATCCGCAAACTCTTCCGTGAGTTCGAGAAGGCCGAGCAGGACGCGTACGCCACCAAGGGGCGGGTGGTCGACAAGATCATCGAGGCGCTGACAGTGCACACCTACATCGAGAACGAGTGCATGTATCCCGAGGTCCGCAAGCTGGCGCCCGACCTGGAGGACGACATCCTCGAGTCCTACGAGGAACACCATGTCGCCGATCTGCTGGTGGGGGAGTTGGCGACGATGAAGCCGGAGGACGAGCGCTTCACCGCCAAGACCACCGTGCTGATCGAAAGCGTGGATCACCACATCGACGAAGAGGAAAACGAGTGGTTCCCCAAGGTCCGTGAGGAGCTGGGTCGCAAGCAACTGCAGGAAATCGGCGCCCGCATGATCGAACTGAAGAAGGAGGCGCCCACCTCGCCCGCCCAACCCTCGGCGCTGAAGAAGACCATCGACGCCGTGATTTCCTGAGAACAGCTAGCCCTCGGCCCCGGCAACTCTCCTCAGCAGCGTTTGGCTGTCCGAATGCGGGTTATCGCCAGAAGACCGGCTGGAACCAGCAGGCCGGGCACCTTCGAACAAAGGGGCCGCAATCATGGGCACTGTAGACAAGGCAAAGAATAAGGCCGAGGAACTCTCCGGTAAGGCCAAGGAGAAGTTCGGCCAGGCAACCGACGACCGGGACAAGAAGCAGGAAGGCAAGACCGAGCAGACCAAGTCCAACCTCAAGGATGCGGGCGAGAAGGTCAAGGACGCCTTTCGCGACTGACTTGTCCATGCGTGCATGTTCCATCTCGGCCGGACGCATAGGCGTCGGCATCGGGACGAGCCTGGAAAGGAAGCTGATATGAGCACTGTGGCCGCGACCGTCGATGTCGAAGTACCGGTTCGCACCGCCTACAACCAGTGGACACAGTTCGAGACATTCCCGCAGTTCATGCAGGGTGTGGAGGCGGTAGACCAACTCGACGACAAGCACACCCATTGGCGTATCCACGTCGGACCCTCGACCCGGGAATTCGACGCGACCATCACCGAGCAGCATCCCGACGAACGTGTCGCGTGGAAGTCCGATAGTGGTCCCGATCACGCGGGCGTGATCACTTTTCATCGGCTGGACGACACCCACACGCGGATCGCCGCGCAGATGGATATCGATCCGGAAGGGTTCGTGGAGAACGCCGCCGACAAGCTCGGCCTGCTGAAACATCGCGTCAATGGCGACATGCAGCGCTTCAAGAAGTTCATCGAAGGCCAGCAGCATGAAACAGGCGCCTGGCGTGGTGATATTCCACGCCCTGACGCATAACTCGGATTACCTGACGCTCGCGCTCTAGGGCCTTCCAGCAGCAAGAGCGCGAGCGGGTCCGGGCCGAGCAGGGCTGAGTAGCGGCCACCGTCGAAGAGCCCTGCTCGGCCCGCTGCGCTGGACCGCGAATACTCAACCAGTCTCCGAACCATCGGTACGCCGCGCTCGGTCCCGGGATACGAAATGACGAGCCATGGGCGACGAGCACTCAACTCCCGCGAACGCGCCGCTAGCCATTGCTGAGCGTACTGTCAGCAAACATGCGATCGGGCTGCAACTTCGATAAATGGGTGTACATCCTCGGTCCTGAGGCGTCTACTTAATATGCAGCACACAGGTCGATCGTCGTGGCCGTGTGCTTCCCGTGGCCGTGGCTGGGTGTGCGTAGTGACGCGTGCTGGCATTGCGCACATGACCGATACAGCACCGGAGGGTTTCTGAGCCCCTTCGAACACAGCAGCGAAACGAGGTAGCTGGCCATGATCGTTCTCGGAATCATTCTTCTTGTGCTTGGTTTCATATTCAACATCCCGATCCTCTGGACTATCGGGATCGTGGTTCTTGTCATCGGGCTCGTGTTGTTGCTGTTGGGGTCGACGGGTCGCGCCGTCGGCGGCCGACGCCATTACTACTGACCCGGCGCGCGTTTGCGCTCTGATCGGGTCGCTGCGACCGCTATCGGCTGAGCGCGCTCGGCGTCGGCGGCAGCCGCTAGCGCTCGTGCGGCAAACTTCTCGATCATGGGACCGCCGGTCGAGTCGTCGGTGCCGCGTTCACGGCGGGCATCGATCCCATGAGACGGGCATTCCCGAAGGTTGTGCTCGATCGGCTCGGCCGCAACGATTTCCCGTTGCGGCCGGGCTCATGCGGACAAGATTATGTGGCGTCGCGATGTGGACGTTCGAGTGTGTTCCGCGCGCGTTCGAGTACCTGTCGCGGTTCGAAATGGTCGGCCTGCCACGAGTCGGTGCCGATACCCACTTTGCCGCGCCAGGCGCGCACGACCTTGGTATGCACCGGCCATCGCACGAATCGGCGCATATCCTCTTCCGATTCCCACACCGTGATGGATCCGCCGCGCAGCGCGGTGGGCCGGCCCCACAGCCATAGGCCCACCGCGCCCTGCATGACCGGCCAGGTGTTCCCCAGCTCGAGCCCGATCTCATAGATGCTGCGGACTTCCTCCTCGGACCGAGCCAGAAAGTCGGTCACGCTGACGAACACACTCCCGGAAACATCCTGGCGCGGACCGGGTTTCCACGGCATGAGCATGATGCCGTCCGCGAACGGCTGCTCGGGTATCTCAATAGTACGCACGTGCCTATAGTAGGCATATGCGTACTATTATGGGAAGCGTGTGGTTCAACTCATTGCGCGCATGGTCTGCGAATCCAGGCCATCCCGGGACCCGACCTCACGGTCCGGTGACCTCCACGGCCGCTGGATCCGTCGCGACGGCCTCGGTCACCGCGCCGCTCGTCGCTAGGCGGCGCAGCCGTTCGTGTTCGAGGAGGAACAGCGAAATGCTGGTAAGAAGCAGCAGTGCGGTGGTTAAGGCGCCGAGTTTCGTCCAACCGGCGAAACCGTAGGCCGCGGCGGTGAGTGTCGACGCCAGGCCGACAACCCCGAGCGCGAACAGCACAATGCCCGGGAGGTTGAATGGGTCGGCCAGGCTCTCGCCGGGTTTGGTGTGGAAGGGCGCATCAAATGTCGCGTTGCTCATGATGACTCCTCAGAGGTCGAAGTGTCAGCTATTTCGGATGTACGACCATGACCGGACAGTCGGCGTGCTGCACGAGCCAATTGCTGGTCGATCCCAGCAGCAGGCCACGAAATCCGCCGCGACCACGACTGCCGACCACGATCAGCTGTGCGAACTCCGACCATTTGCCCAGCAGCCCGCGTGGTCCGAGAACCGAGACCTTGCGGGTCACGGTGACATCGGGATACTTCTCCTGCCAGCCCGCGAGCCGCTCCGCCAACAGCGCGTGTTCGGCGATCTCCAGGTCGACGATCGGGACTTCCAGATAGTTGGTTCCTGCGAACGCGCCGACATTGAGATCGCTCCAGGCGTGCACGGCGACGAGTTCGGCGTCGCGTTCGGATGCCTGCGCGAATGCCGCGGCGATGGCGGCTTCACCGACCGGGCTGCCGTCGACGCCGACCACGACCGGACCGCCCGGATGAGCCGGT
This sequence comes from Nocardia sp. CA-084685, assembly GCF_050955785.1. NCBI lineage: Bacteria > Bacillati > Actinomycetota > Actinomycetes > Mycobacteriales > Nocardiaceae > Nocardia > Nocardia sp. CA-084685. The sequence continues at coordinate 4,420,390 of NZ_CP192094.1, read as the reverse complement.
TGCCCTGTCTCGGCGCCCCGTACGACGACCGTGGCACCGTGCGCATGGCTGACCACCGCCAGCAAGGTCGACCCGAGGTGAGCGAGGGTACCGACACCCGGCGTGGCACCGAGTGCGACGAGGTTGGCGGTTTGCGAGAGTTCGATCAACAATTTCGCTGGATTCGCCTCGGAGAGCTCCGTGGCGATGGCCAGTGCGGGGTCGAAGTCGTGCGCGAGTTCAGCGGCCTTGGCGAGGATGTGCTCACCGTCGGCATGCATTGTCGCGATGACCGAGGGCTCCATGGAGTCATAGCTCCCCAGGACCGCGCGGGTACCGATGAGGTCGAGGCAGTGCACAATCAGCAGCCGCCGTCGGTTTCGAGCCGCCGTTTGCGCGGCCCATCGAACGGCGGCATTGCTGGTTGTCGACCCGTCGGCTCCCACCACTACGGCAGCTGATGCCAGTTGGTGCAGATTCTCATCGCGTTGAGCAGTCATTGTCGATGCCTTCGGTTAGTTTTCTGTGCGGGCGATGATGAGGGGGCAGTCGGTGGCGTGTAGGACGGCTTGGCTGACCGAGCCGAGGGTCATGCCCGCGAAGCCGCCGCGGCCGCGGCTGCCGAGGACGATCAGTTGCGCGTATTCGGCCTCGGCGAGTAGGCGTCTGGCTGGTCGATCCTCGACGACCAGGCGCTCGACCTGGAGGTCGGGATAGTTTTCCGCGTAGCCGGCCAGGCTCTCGGAGAGCAGTTCCTCGGCTTCTTTCTGCATATCGTCGCGGGCGGTGTAGCGGTTGAATTCGGACCAGGTGAGCACCGCGCGCAGTGCGACTTCGCGGTGGGCGGCCTGGTCGTAGGCGACCTCGATGGCGCGGGTGGCGCTGGGGGAGCCGTCGACACCGAGGAGTACCGGTCCGAGCAGTCGATCGGCTTTGTCGTTCTCGGGTTCGGGGATCACGGCGACCGGGCAGTGCGCGTGGCGTGCGACGGCGGTACTGACCGAGCCGAGCAGGCCACGGCGGAACGCGCCGAGTCCGCGGGTGCCGACGACGAGCATGCGTGCTTCTTTGGAGCGGTCGAGCAGGACCGGGATCGGTGGTGCGTCGATGACAAAGGTGGCGATATCGAGGTCGCCGATGGGGGCGGCTGCCGCGGTCGCGTGGTCGCGGGCGGCGTTGACGGCGGCGGTACCGGTGGCTCGATAGGTGTCGTAATCGATGGGGTCGAAGGCGATTCCGGGACCGAAGTCCATCGGCGCGCCGATGCCGTACACGATGTGCAGGGGTGCGCGGTGGCGCACGGCGTCGATCGCGGCCCAGCGCAGCGCCTCGGTGGCGGCGTCGGAGCCGTCGACGCCGACGAGTACGGGGGGATTGATGGTGGTGGACATGAGATTTCACGGCCCCTTCGGGTTGGGGGGTGGCGCTCTACTGGGGGTGGACGACCATGACCGGGCAATGCGCGGTCTGTACCAGCGCATTGCTGGTGGAGCCGAGTAGCAGTCCGCGGAATCCACCGCGCCCGCGGCTGCCGAGGACGAGCAGCTGCGCCGAGCGCGACCATTCGCGCAGGGCTTGGCGCGGGCCCGACAGGTACACCTTGCGGATGACTTGCACCTCCGGGTACTTCTCCTGCCAGCCCGCGAGCTGTTCGGTCAGGATTGCCTGTCCGGCGGTCTCGGCGTCGTGATCGGAGACGGCGTAGGGCAGTCCGGCGAAGCGGCCGAAATACAGGTCACTGCACGCGTGGACGGCGATGAGTCGGGTGTTGCGTTCGCTGGCTTCGGCGAACGCGGCCCCGACCGCGGCGGTGCTGACCGGGCCGCCGTCGGCGCCGAGCACGACCGGGCCGACGTGTCGGGTCTGTTGTTCGGTGTCGGTGTCACGCACGACCACGATCGCACCGCGGCCGTGGCTGGCGACCGCGAGCAGTGTCGATCCGAGATGGCTCAGGGTACCGGCGCTACCCGTCGCGCCGATCGCGACGAGATGCGCCGTCTCGGACAGCTCGATCAACATCTGTGCCGGATTGGCTTGGTAGAGTTCGGTTTCCACGGTCAGACCGGGATCCACGTCGTGGGCGAGTCGGCGTGCCGTGCGCAGTATGTCGGCGCCTTCGCATCGAATCACGTCGATCACCGGTGGCATGATCACCTCGTAGATCCCGTACGCAGACCCCGCCGCAGCGAGGTCGAGACCGTGCACGATGCGCAGGCGCCGACCCCGCTGTGCGGCGGTTTCGGCGGCCCATCGCACGGCGAGATCGGCCGCTGCGGAACCGTCGGTTCCGACTATTACGTCCGCCGACGCCAGCCGGTGTGGATCGTCGTGCTGGGTCGTCATGGGTGGTGCCCCTTCGGGTTTGCGATAGATCGGCTACCCGTAGGTTAGGAATCCGAGGCCCTCGCGCACGCCTGGCATTGGTCACGAACCGCAGGGCCCAAAGACCGCACATGCCAAGGGATATGCACACATCACTCAGCGCACGCACAGCCGAGCTCAGGGCATAGCCGCCGACCAGAGAGCAGCACTGCGCTCGGGTTAGCCCTTCGTGACACCTGAGCTGCGCCGGCCATGTGAGCACCTCCAGGGTGCATTCGCTCAGGGCAGCGGAGCTGACCAGCGCAGCACCGTGCCGCTGTCGGTGCCTTTGGTGACACTGAAACTGCCGCCGACCTCTTCGGCGCGTGCGGCCAGGTTCGCCAACCCGCTCAGACGTGCCACATCGTCGGGCACGCCGACGCCGTCGTCGATGATCTCGATGGTGACGTCGTCGCGCACCCGCAGATGGACCGATACCGTGGTGGCCGACGCGTGCCGGACCGCATTGCTCACACCCTCGCGCAGCACCGCCTCGACATCCTCCGACAGGGGCGGCTCCAGCACCGAGACCGGTCCGGCCAGTCGAATCGTGGTGCGCAGCCCGCTTTCTCCGATCATTTCGGCGATGATGCCGTGCAACCGCTTGCGCAGCGTCGGGGCATCGGCGGTGGAGCTGCCGTGCAGGTCGAAGATCGAATGCCGGATATCCTGCACGATCGACTGGATGTCCTGGATGATCTCGGTGAGCCGGGATTTGACCTCGGGCGCGCGGGCCCGTTGGGCAGTGCTCTGCAGTGATAGGCCGACCGCGAAGAGGCGCTGGATGACGTGGTCGTGCAGATCGCGCGCGATCCGGTCGCGGTCGGAGAGCACATCGAGCTCGCGCATCCGCCGTTGGATGGTCGCCTGCTGCAAGGCCAGGGCTGCCTGATCGGAGAAGGCGGCCATCATCGATTGCCCGGCCTCGTCCAAGGGCTGCGCATCCACGGGCTGTACGGTGGCCAGGACGCCGATGACCGAGTCCTCGGCCCGCAGCGGCAGGATCAGCGCCGGGCCGAATTTGGCCGGCTCGTCGAACATCGGGGTGAAGTCCAATTCGTCGACGGCGACACCGCGGCCGTCACAGAACGCCTGGCCGGAATGCGATTCGCTGATCGGGATGCGCTCGCCGATGAGCGAGTCGGCGCCGATACCCGCTGCGGCGACGACGACCAGTTCGCTGACATCCTCGGTGGGGATATCGCGATCCTCGGGCATGGCCAGGAAGGTGCACGCCGAGCGGGTCAGCGTCAATGCCCGGTCGGCGACCAGATCGAGTGCGGTGCCGGGTTCGCCGCCCGCGAGCAGTTCGGTGGCGACATCGCGGTTGGCTTCCAGCCATTGCTGGCGGATGCGGGACTGCTCGTAGAGGCGAGCGTTGGCGATGGCGATACCCGCCGCGGCGGCAAGCGCTTGCACCACGACCTCGTCGTCCTCGGTGAATTCCTGACCACCGGACTTCTCGGTCAAATACAGGTTGCCGAACACCTCGTCGCGCACCTTCACCGGTACGCCGAGGAAAGAGTGCATCGGCGGATGATGGGCAGGAAAGCCGACCGAGGAAGGATGCCTCGAAAGGTTGGTCAACCGAAGGGGTTTGGGCTCTTCGATCAGCAGGCCGAGCACACCGTGACCGCGCGGCAGATCGCCGATCATGACGCGAGTGCGGTCATCGATGCCCTCGTAGACGAATTCGGACAGCTCATTGCTGGTCTTATCGGTTTCGCGCACGCCGAGCGCGCCGTATCCGGCGTCGACCAATTCGATGGCGGTGTGCACGATCGAGCGCAGCGTGTTGTCCAGGTCGAGTCCGGCGGTGACGACGAGCATGGCCTCGATCAGGCGATCCATCTGATCGCGGACCCCGACGATCTGCGCGATGCGGTCCTGGACCTCGCCGAGCAGTTCACGCAGCCGCAGCTGGGACAATGTTTCCGTCAGCGGCGTCGAACCGGAGACGGTCGACTCACCTTCCATGATCTACATTCTGCCCGGATGGTGTACCGCGTGTCACACCAAGGGAGACCGAACCCCGCTCACTCCTGCTGCTTGGCCGGGGTGTTGAGTTTGGAGGCCAGCACGGCGGCCTGGGTGCGGCGTTCGACACCGAGTTTGGTCAACAGCCGCGAGACATAGTTCTTCACGGTCTTCTCCGCCAAAAACATCCGACCCGCGATCTGCCGATTCGTCAGCCCCTCACCGAGCAAACCGAGCAGGGTCCGTTCCTGTTCGGTGAGACCGGCCAGCGGCCCGGTCTTTGCCTCGGCCTCCTCACGCAGCTTCGCCATCAACGCCGCGGCCGCGCGATTGTCCAGCAGCGACTTACCCGCGCCGACCTCGCGAATGGCCTCGACCAGCTCGATGGTGTCGATGTCCTTGACCACATATCCGCTGGCACCGGCCAAGATGGCATCGAGCATGGCCTGTTCGTCGGTGAACGAGGTGAGTATCAGACACCGCAGCTCCGGATGCTGATCCAGCAGCTCGCGGCACAGTTCGATGCCATTGCCGTCGGGCAGGCGCACATCGAGGACCACGACCTGCGGGCGCAGCGCGGGTATGCGCGCCAAGGCCTGCGCCACCGTGCCCGCCTCGCCGATGACCTCGAGATCGGACTCGGACTCGATCAGATCCCGCACCCCACGACGGACGATCTGATGGTCATCGACCAAGAACACGCTGGTCATCGCCAAGTACCTCCCTCGATTCACATTTCACCCTACTGAGCCATCGGGCACGCCGTGTCGGAGACAGACCCGGTTTGATGACGAAAGTCCCTAGCCGCGTTCTGTTCGGTCCAGGCGCGAACGGCTGCGGCCACGGTGTGGTGGAGTGGTATTGCTGTGTCGAGAGTTATCGCGTCGGACCATGACGACGCCTCTGCCGCCATGGCATCGGCGATATCCGGTGTCGCATCGGATTCGCATGCCGCGCGTTGTCCGATCCGGCGACTCGCCACGGCTCGCGGGCAAACGCATTGCAGCGCCAACAAGTCGCCGTGGGTTTCCTCGGCGAGTGCCGCCGCGCGACCGCGTTCGGACGCGTCGATCCAGCTCGCGTCGAGAATGACCGAGACACCGGACGCCAATAGTGCGTGAGCCTGGGCGAGCATCTCGGCGTAGACATAGGCCTTACCCGCCGGGGCATACGCGCCCGCCGCGTAGGTACCGAGCGAACCCGTCAGCTCATGCCCAGCCAGCAGCTGCCTGCGCACATGATCGCTGGATATGACGGTCGCGCCGGTGGCCGCCGCGAGTTCGGCGGCCACGGTTGATTTCCCCGTGCCGGGCAGACCGCCGACAAGGACGAGCCGCACTGCGGCTTGTTCCAGATGGCGCGCGGCGATCCGCAGGTGCCGTTGCGCGCGTTCGCATGCGGCGGTTTCGCCCTGTCCGAAGCGGATGACATCGACCTTTGCGCGGACCAGCGCACGATAGGCGATGTAGTGATCGCGTAGCGAGGTCGGCGCCGGATCCGCGGTGGTTCGGAGGTATTCGTCGAGCACTCGATCGCCCAGTTCACGATGGCCGAGGAATTCCAGATCCATTGCGAGAAAGGCGATGTCGTCGAGGCAGTCGACGTAGCGCAGTCGATCGTCGAAGTCCAGACAGTCCAGTACCCGGAAGCCGTCGGCGAGATCGAAGATGTCCTCGGCGAGCAGGTCGCCGTGCCCGTCGACGATGCGGCCATCGGCAATACGCTGCGCCAGCAATGGCTTTCGGCCCTCGATGTAGCGCATCGCGAGTCGATCGATGCGCGCGAGTTCCGTCGGATTCACGAGATCGGCTGATTGCTCCGCGAGCGGGTCGAGTAGTGCACGCCAGCGCCCAAGTAGTTGCTCCGGCGTCGCGGCGTGATCTATCTCCGGTCCGCGCCGTGCCATGTGGTGGAACAGGGTAAGCACCTCGACCAGTGCGGTCAGTTCCGATCCGCGCACCTGCGGGTCGGCGAGCACATTGGTCAGGCGTCGTTCTTCTGGCATCCGCCGCATGACGATTACCGGTTCGTCAGGGCCACCGGTCGGATCGGTGAGGTGTGCGACGCCGAGATAGACATCCGGCGCCAGTCGCCGATTCAACTCGACCTCGCGGGCACAGGCGTGCTCGCGCAGCGGTGCTGTGCTGAAGTCTAGAAAGTCGGTGGCGATAGACTTCTTGCTTTTGTACGCCCGGTCCCCGCAGAGCACCACGATGCCGGTGTGGGTTTCCCATAGTTGGGCGGCCGCAGTCATTGCCACGTTCCGTGCGCCTGCGCGGGTTCGACGAGGGTCATGCCCGCGCTAGCACCACCGTCGATGACGAATTCCGACCCGGTTGAGAAAGTGGCCTGGGTGACGATGAAACCGACCATCGCCGCGACCTCCTCCGGCTCGCCGAAACGCGGCAGCGGCTGTCCCGCGATGACACTCGCGTCGAAGCCAGCGGTCATCGGGGTGTGAATGGGGCCCGGATGCACCGAGCAGACCCGGATCCCGGCGCCGCCGAGTTCGAGCGCGGCGGACTTGGTCAGTCCGCGCAGGCCCCATTTGCTTGCCACGTATCCCGCGATCCCGGAATAGCCCATGAGACCGGCGGTCGAAGAGATGTTGACGATGACGCCGTCCCCATTGGCACGCAGCCGCGGGGCCGCCAGATGCATGCCGAGCCACGCACCGTACAGGTTGACGTCCACGACATGGCGGAACATTGCCGGGGATTCGGACTCGACGCCGCCGAAGTCGACGATGCCCGCATTGTTCACCAGGACCGCGAGGGGCCCGAAGGTCGCCTCGGCATCATCGAGCGCCTGCCGCCAGCCGTATTCGTCGGTGACGTCGAGGTGTCGGAACATGGCTCTCGGGCCGAGGGATTGGGCCGTCGCCTCTGCATCGAGAAGATCGGCCACGACAACACTGAGCCCGGATTTGACCAGCGTACGGGCGATGGCCGCACCGATGCCGCGCGCGCCACCGGTGACGACGGCACTGCGGCCGTGGAATTCGGACATGGTGTCAACCTCCGTTTTCGGTGACGCAGCTCGGGGTACTCACTGCTGCATTCAGGATTTCGCAGTGGGTAGCGCAGCGTGATGGCCGAAGGTCATTGATGTGGCGGGACTTCCGTACCGTCCCCTACACGCGACGTCCGAAGTCCCGTAAGGAGAGGCCGTCCTGCTCTAACCGGCAGAGGTGCATCGGTGGCAGCGTGAAATGGAATGAAGGAAGGGATGACGAGAATGGACCGCGGACTGCCCGATGATCACACTGTGAAGGCAGCGCTTGCGCTCGCGGTGCGGGCGCCGTCGGTACACAATACCCAACCGTGGCGATGGCGAATCGCCGATCACTGCGTGCAGCTGTACCTGGACCCCGCCCGGGCGCTGTCGTCGACCGACGCCGATCAACGTGACATGGTGTTGAGTTGCGGTGCGGCACTGCATCATCTGCGGGTCGCCTTCGCCGCGCTCGGCTGGTCGGCGGTGGTGCACCGGCTGCCGAGCCCGGCTGAACCGAACCACCTGGCGACGATCGAACTGGTGCGGCATCGGCCGAATTCCCAAGATCTCGCGCTGAGTGCCGCGATCCCCCGCAGAAGGACCGATTATCGGCATTTCAGCTCATGGCCGGTGCCGCCGGGGTATCTGGGACTGGTCAGCGAGCGCGCCGCGAGATTGGGTGCGGTCGTGCGGCAGGTGAGCGGTACGCCGCGTGAGCTATTGGACGATCCCCTACGTGACGCGGCCCAGCGTCGGGCCGAGGATCTGGAGAAGTACCGATTGGAACTGGCTGAGTGGAGCGGCAGGCACGGAATACAGGATGATGTGCTCGCCGGAGGCGCTACGCGAGTTCGGACCGATGATGAATTTCCGGCCGGCGCGTTCGCCGGTCCGCAATTGACCGGTGAGGTGCACGAACCCGACTTCGCCGAACTGCTCGTGCTCGGCACCTCAGGCGATGATCGACAGTCGCGACTGTGCGCGGGCGAGGCGTTGAGCGCCGTCCTGCTGACAGCGACGAACGTCGGCCTGGCCACCTGCGTACTGACCGAACCGCTCGAAATCCCGGCGCTGCGCCCCCAGGTTCGTGCCGCAGGCTTGGAGGGCTATCCGCAGGCTCTGATCAGGGTCGGTTGGGCGCCGACGAGTTCCGATCCGCTGCCCATGACACCGCGCCGGGAGATCGAGGAAGTGCTCGATACCATCGATACCAGCGAGGCAACAGCCTGCTAGGGATCGACTACGTCGAAGATCGGCGCCTCTGTCCGGGCCGCGCTCGGGTCGGTCAGTACTGCGATCACCCATCATGCGCACTGCCCGGTCGCGGTGATACACGGAAATTCAGCGCTCGATCCGGTGTCTGTGGGTAAACCCGTCCTGGTCGGTGTCGACGGATCAGAGAACAGTGTGCCTGCCATCGAGTTAGCGTTCGAGGAGGCGTCGCGGCGCAAGGTCGGGCTGACGACGCTGCACACGTGGAGTGATGCCAGCGGGATCGATCTGCCGCATTCGGGCTGGGAGGCCGCGCGCGAGTCCGAGCAGACGCTGCTGGCCGAGAATATGGCCGGCTACCGGGATCGGTATCCGGACGTGGCCGTGATACGAATCCTGAAGCTGGACCGCCCCGTTCGAGCGCTGCTCGAGGAGTCGTTGAATGCGCAGCTGCTCGTGGTCGGCAGCCACGGCCGCGGCGGATTCGCGAGCATGCTGCTGGGATCCACCAGCAACGCCTTGTTGCATACGGTGGAGTGCCCGATGATCGTGGTGCGCAAATCCTGATCCGATCCCACCGGAGGCGCGGGTGTCCGAATCGGACCCCCGCGCCGATGTTCGCGCGGCGGTGGGTGTGCATTGGACAGAGCACGAGAGATCTATGAGCGTCGCACGCGGCGAACCCGTTGCTTGTGATGACCAACTAAAATCGGGGTGCGCACGGGAGCGATCCGGGTGTGAAGCGAGGTGCACGACGGAGGTGCTGTTCTGTGACGCACAGTTGTGGCCCTGGCAGCGGAATGCCCAGGGCCACAACTGTGTTTCAGCGCGGTGTCGCCGAACCGGGTTCGCCGAGCGCTCGGTCGAGCAGGAGACGGCGTTCGGCGGCGGCGACTGCGCGGCGTGCCGCCGGTGCGGCGTCCGGGGTGACCGAGATGGACGTAATACCCATGCGGACAAGGTGTTCGGCGAATTCTGGACGGTTCGATGGTGCCTGTCCGCACAGCGACGAGGTGATGCCGAGGCGGCGGGCGGTCGAGACGATGCGGGTGATGGCATCGAGTACCGCGGGATCGGATTCGTCGAACAGCTCGGCACATTGCTCGGAGTCGCGGTCGACGCCGAGCATCAGCTGGGTGAGGTCGTTGCTGCCGATGGAGACTCCGTCGATGCCGAGACCGATGTATTCGGGCAGCCAGTGCACCACCGAGGGCACCTTCGGCCATGACCCAGCGGTGCAGTCCACGCTGGCGGCCGAGTGGGCTGGCATCGACGAGTTCCAGACAGGCCGCCAGCTCCCAGCGGGTGCGCACAAACGGAATCATCAAGTGCAGGTTGGGGGTTCGTTCGCGCGCCTGGGCCAATGCGGCCAGCTCGAGTCCGAACAGTTCGGGTTCGCGGATGTAGCGGTAGCAGCCGCGGTAACCGATCATCGGATTGTGTTCGACCGGCTCGTAGCGGGGTCCGCCGGTCAATGCACGGAATTCATTGCTGCGCATGTCGATTGCCCGGTAGACGACCGGTCGCGGCGCGAAGGCGGCGGTAATGCGGTGCAGTGACTCGGCCATTCTCGTCACGAAGGCCTGTTCCTCTCCGCGGGCGATGAGATCGCGCGGATGCCGTCCGCCGAGCGCCTCGGTGAGCAGTGTCTCCGCGCGCAATAGGCCGACACCGTCGACATCGGATGCGGCGACACGCTCGGCGGCTTCGGGCAGTGCGAGGTTGACATAGATCCGGGTGGGCGTCGGTTCGGATGCCGCGACCGTGGGCGCGGATGCGGCGGTAACCGTGGTTGTACTCGATTCCACTTGTCCCGCACGGACTTCGCCCGTCCTGCCGTCCACGGTGACCAGTATTCCGTCGGCGAGTGCTCTAGTGGCCGTGCGGGTGCCGACCACGCACGGGACACCGAGCTCCCGCGCGACGATCGCGGCGTAACAGGTCATCCTCCCGCCGCTGTCGGTGACGACCGCCGCGGCTCGAGTAATGGTGGGTAGCCAATCCGGATTGGTCATCGGCGCCACCAGCACCTCACCGTCGCGCAGTGCTTGGCCCTGCGCTGGTGAGCTGAGGACACGGACCGCACCGCTCGCCTGGCCGGGTGCGGCGGTGAATGCCACGCCGGACCGGCGCGCGCGCACCACAACGGCCATCGCCGGTCGCTGCCGCAGTCCGCGCCGTGCTCGATAGGTCACCCACACGTGGGGTGAACAGTGACGCCCAGCAGTCGATCAGGGCGGCGATCAGCTTGTCATCACCGTGCACATTAGTGCGCGAGAGATTCATTCCCGCGAAAGACGAGGTGGCGCTGTCCTCACCGACCGCCGACGAGCGCACCGCCACCGTGACCTCGTCGCCGAGTGCGTGATACGCGGCCAGAATGATGCTGCGCACCGTGTCATCCAGAGCGGTCCAGTGCACGAGTTCGCGCATCCGGCGGCATAATTCGGTCACCCGAGGGCCGTCGGCGCTCGCGTCGAGTGCCTCAGTGTGCAAACTGTCAAGTTCCGCACCGTTCGGCCCGTCCGCGATCACCTGCTCATAGCAGTGGCGCAGGATGACGAAACCCGGTGGTACGCGCAGACCGGTCGTGACCAGTTCGCCGAGGTTCGCGCCCTTGCCACCGGCCCGGCCCGCGTCGGTGAGTCGCAGTTCGCCGAGTTCGGCTACGTAGTCGCCCATGTCGACTCCCATGTGTTCGTGTTATGGATGGATCGGCGTCGATTTGGCCTGGGGCAGGCCAAGCGAGTGGGCGATGCTCGTGGTCCAACCCAGGATCGCCTCCCAATCGCGGAGATCGCCGTAATGTCCGCCGCCCATCAGCCGGTACAGCGTGCGTGCTTTCAGCGAGACGCCCGCACGCTCGTAGTGTCCGGCGAAGGCGTGATAGCCGCGCGGTGCGATCGAATCACGCAGCGCCGCGATCTTTTTCGGCACGGTGCGGCCTATCCACCGACCGATCGGACCGCGCAGCGCCGGGCCGAGCCCGACACTGAACAGCCAGACCTGGGCCTGCGTCAGTTGGTCGTGGTGAGTATTCACAAAGGAAGTCATCGTCGGGAGCAGTTGCATGTTGTGCACCGCACTGCCGAGGATGATGGCATTGAAACCGGACAGTTCCGGCGCATGCTCGATATCGCTCAGCTCGATTTCGGCCCCGCGCGCGGCGAGCGCGTCAGCGATGAATTCGGCGATATCGCGGGTCGATCCTTGTGCGGTCGCGTAGAGGACCGCGATGCGGGTGGTATTCGATTCCATACCGATAGCGTCGCGCCGTACGGTGCTGCCGGGCAGAGGCGTGGTGCCCGCAGTGCCGGGACCAATGGCCCATCGGTGTGCTCGAAGAGCCCGGTGGCGTCGGAGGGTTTCAGAAAAGACGCCTGCGGCGGGAAGCAGAAGGTCGCCAGCCGGTAGGCCAGAACACCGGCGAGCGCGGGCCCGCTCGACACGCCGCCGCCAGCGCGGCCTCTCCGATACCGAGGCACGCGGGGTCGGGTTCGCCGCCCTCCGGGTCTACCATCGCCACCCCGATCGCCTCCGCGGCCGCGGCAAGCACATCGGGCAGCAGACCGGGCTGGTTGCGGGTCGCCATCAGCCAGCGCCAGCGCCAGCGCCAGCGGCGGCAGAGGCAGATGCGCCGCACTGAGCAACGCGTCGGCACCGCGCACCATCGCGCACCGGCCAGGCATTGCGCAGCGCGTCGAATACTTCGTCGGCGGCGACGGGTTCCACTCGCCATCGGCGATCGCGACGCGCTGCAATTCCAGCAATTGCCGGATCACTCGGGCCTCACACAATCTGCCCGCGCCGAAAGCGGCCGCGAAGCCGTTCCCCGGGGTAGGCATCGGGCCAGTCCGCCTTAGCTCATGGCTCAGCAGGGAGATCAACACCCGACGGCGCCGACCGCGGCAACCAGCAAGGCCCCGCGGAGTTCCCATGGATTTCGCTGAGCGAGCGGCCGAGGAGAAAGGCGAAAAGGCCGAGGGTGACCAGTGCCGACCAGTGCGCGCCGATGCGGATGCCCGCGACACGTCCCAGCGGAATCGTCGCACGCAACATATCAACGCTCCCGCGCTTCGGTGCCGACCACACCTTCGGCGAGCAGAATGCGGTGAGGCTGCTGGGCCGCTCGGGTCGACCGGTCGTCGCCGGGTCTATCGGCGGGAAGGCGCTCGAGCCCGCGCGCCAGCACGGCGATGGCATCACCGAGTGCCTGGATACTGGATACGGTTATCGAGGTTGGCGACCGGATCGGCCTCTTCGGCCACGGCGACCGGTTGCCACTCGATCAGCGACTCCTCGACCTCTGGGCGCGCACCGCACAGTACGCCGTACAGATGCGTGGGCAGCACCGCGAAGATCCGATTCAGTTGGCCAGGGGAGAACAGCTCCGACAACGCCGCCGTGACCGCACCCGCGACCGGGCCGACCTCGTCCTCGTCGATACCGGCCTCCCGCGCGAACTGCCGGATGAATTCGGCGAGGCCATGCCGGACCGGCACATGGGTCGGCACCCATCCTTCGTAATATGCGCCGCGCAGTATTTCGGGCAATTGCGCGGCCAGATGCGCCGAACTGCTGACATTGATGCGGTCGCGCACGGTGTGCAGCCAGGCACGCAGCGCCCGGTAGGCGAAGGCCGGGGCGTCGGTATCGAGATTGTCGGCGACGGCGCGCAGCCAATCGTGCGCGGTCTGCACGGCGGGCGCGAGGGGATCGGCGGAGTGCGGCATGGCTGGCCTCCAGGGTGCTTGCCGATGTTGTAAGCCCCAGCCTGCGACGTGCGCGGCCACCAACCTAGGGCCGAAGGGTGCCCTCGAGTGAGCCGATGGTCCCGCGTTCGGATCGGCGTTCGCCTTATCACGGCAGCGTGTCGGCATCGGCGAGGGCAGAGTCGGAAGTCCCTTCCCTGATAGACGTTTCGCACCAGGTCCGGGTCCGGAGACTCCGCCGTGTGATGCTCGGGCCCGAGACGATGGCGATATGACAGATACGGTCCCGGTCGGCGCAACGACGAGCGGGGCGTTCGGCTGGACGCCGATCGACAAGCCGCAGGCCGAACAGGCGCGGGCCAATCTCATCGACTACGACCGAACGCGTCGCAGCGTCGGGGAGCCGCTGAATCCGGAGGTCGTGGTGTGGGGTGAACGGGTACTCGGTCGACCGGTGCACGATAACTGGTGGCAGACCGAGACCGGCGCGATAATGATCGCCAATCTGGCCGCCGCGCAGGTGCGTCCGGGCTCAATGGGGCGACCGCTCCCCGGTATCGAAGCGACCACGCTGAAGCGCGGCCCGGATGGTCGCGCGGCGGTCGTCGACGGCGCGGTAACCCCCACCGAGCCCGGGGAGCCCGGCGAGTTGGCGCTGCGCCCGGGCTGGCCGTCGATGTTCCGTACGTACTGGGGCGAATCCGAGCGCTACGCACGGTGCTTCGCGGGCGGCTGGTACCTCAGCGGTGATCTGGCCCGCCGCGACGCCGATGGCTACTACTGGTTCGTCGGCCGCGCCGACGACGTCATCAAATCCGCCGGTCACCTAGTCGGCCCGTTCGAAGTGGAAAGCGTCCTGATGGGGCATCCCGCGGTCGCGGAGGCCGGCGTCATCGGCACGCCGGATTCGGTCGCGGGGGAGCTGGTGAAGGCGTTTGTGCTGCTGCGTCCCGGCTTCGAAGCCTCGGAGGAACTGCGTGCCGAGTTGACGGCATTCGGTCGTAAGGCCCTCGGCGCGGTGGCTCCCAAGCAGATCGAATTCACCGAGACTATGCCGCATACCCGCAGCGGCAAGGTGATGCGCCGACTGCTCAAGGCCCGCGAGCTCGGCCTGCCCGAAGGCGATACCTCGACATTGGAGGGCCCGTCATGACCGGACCCACATTGGACAAGGACGAGCGCATCGAATTGTTGCGGCAGATGGTGCGGATCCGTCGCTTCGAGGAGCGCTGTGTGCAGCTCCACAGCGCCGGCTCGATCCGCGGCTTCCTGCACCTGTACATCGGTGAGGAGGCGGTGGCAGTCGGTGTGCTCGGTGCGATCGGTCCCGATGACGCGGTGGTCTCGACCTACCGTGAGCACGGGCACGCGCTGGCCCGCGGCCTGTCGATGGACGCGCTGCTGGCCGAAATGTACGGCCGCGCAACAGGTTGCAGCCGTGGACACGGCGGGTCGATGCACCTGTTCGATGCCAAACGGCGTTTCTACGGCGGCAACGCGATCGTCGGCGGCGGGCTGCCGATCGCGGTCGGGCTGGCCCTGGCCGATGCCTTGCGGGACCGTCCGATGGTGACGGTCTGCCTGTTCGGCGACGGCGCGGTGGCCGAGGGCGAATTCCACGAATGCCTAGGACCCGGACCCGGTGCTGATCTTCGAGCCGTCGTCGCTGTACAACGCCGAATCGGAGCCGCCCGCCAACGCGGGCGCGACCGATATCGATCGTGCGGTGGTTCGGCGCGCGGGCACCGACGTGACGCTCGTTGCCTACGGCGGCACGCTGCGGGTGGCGCAGGCGGCCGCGGACGCGCTGGTCACCGACGGTATCGAGGCCGAGGTCATCGACCTGCGCACGCTGCGCCCGCTGGATGAGAAGACGCTGCTCGATTCGGTGACGCGCACGCACCGGCTCGTCGTGGTCGACGAGGGCTGGCGCAGCGTCGGCATCGCCGCCGAAATCGCCGCGCGCGCAGCCGAATACGGCTACTAGGAACTCGACGCCCCGGTGCAGCGGGTATGCACCGCCGAGGTGCCGATACCCTACGCCAAACACCTGGAGGAGGAGGCGCTGCCACAAGCCGCCGATGTGGTCGCGGCGGCGCGCCGGGTGGTGAGCTGAATGACCGAATTCCGGATGCCCTCACTGGGCGCGGACATGGAGGAGGGCACTCTGCTCACCTGGCGGGTGCATCCCGGCGACGTCGTGCACAACGGCGATATCGTAGCCGAGGTCGATACGGCCAAGGCGGCCATCGAAGTCGAATGTTTCGATGACGGCACAATCGGTGAGCTCCTGGTGCCGGAAGGGGCCACGGTCCCGGTCGGCACCGTGCTTGCCACGATCGAGCCGAACGGTGCCGGGTCCGGCGCGAGCGCTCCGGTGAAACCGGTTGCGGTTACGTCGCCTGCGATGGAAGCGGATCGGACGGAAACGGTTTCGGCAGAATCCGGTGCGGCCGAACGGCCGCCTGCTATCGAGAAGACCCGGGCGCGGTCGAAAGCCAAGCACACCCGGCGTTCACCGGACAAATCGGCCAAGACCGGTCCTGGGCATGCGGCGCCATTGGTGTCCACAAGTGCCGACGTGCACGCCACACCATTGGTTCGACGCTCGGCCCAGGAGGCCGGTATCGACCTGGCCACTATCCATGGGTCGGGACCTGATGGGCGCATCGTTCGCGCCGACGTGGAACGCTTCATCGCCGCCCGCCTCGATACGACCCGCGCCGCAGGTACGAAAACCACAGGCACGCAACGTGAAACCACCCCGGACACCGGCGACTCCACGACGCTATCGGTTGGTGCGCAACCGGTAACCCGCTCGGACGCCGGTATCGTCTCCGGCGTGGTGCGGGCCTCCGGATATGCCAGACGCCTGGCCCGTGAGCTCGGAGTCGATCTGTCGGTAGTGCTCGGCGGTGGTCCGACCGGAGCGATCCGGGCCGCAGATGTCCGGGCGGCGCAAGAAGTCGCCGTGCACGAATCCGCCGCGAAAGTGCCGCGAACCGAAGAGGTCTCGCCGTACGGCGCGGTGAGACAAAGTGAACCGACGCAGGCTGCCTCGCCGCAGCACGGTACGGCGGCCATGCGCCGGACGATCGCGGTGGCCATGACCCGCTCGAAACAGACCATTCCGCACTACTACCTATCGACCACCATAGATGTCACCGACGCCGCCGAATGGCTGCGTGAGGTGAACAGGGCCGCTTCGGTGCCGGATCGAATCGTGCTGGCGGCCTTGCTCTTACGTGGGGTCGCACTGGCCGCGCGCACCGTCCCAGCGATGAACGGGCACTGGGTCGAGGACACCTTTCGTCCGGCCGACACCGTCGACCTCGGCATGATCGTCTCCCTGCGTGGCGGCGGCATTATCGCCCCCCCCTTTGGCACATGCGGACACTACGCCGATCCCGGAATTGATGGGTAGGCTGCGCGGGGCCGTCACCCGGGCCAGGTCGGGGCGGCTGCGCTCCTCGGATACTGCCCTGGCGAGCATTACCGTGACCAATCTCGGTGAGCTCGGTGTGGAATCGGTATTCGGCGTGATCCCGCCGCCGCAGGTGGCGATCGTCGGTTTCGGCGCGGCCATGGAACGCCCCTGCGCGGTCGGCGGATTGCTCGGTGTCCGGCCACAGGTGACCACAACGCTGGCAGCCGATCACCAGGCCAGCGACGGCGCGGTCGGCGCGCGCTTTCTCAACACCATCGCCGAACTGCTGCAACATCCGGAACAATTGTGAACTCCGAAAGGTCGTGAACGGCCATGTCCCACACCCTGTCTCGCGACGAGGCCGATGCTGTCGTCCGAACCGCGCTGCGCGGATTCGCCTCCGATGCCGAACTCGCGACGCTGGCGCGCACCCAACCCCTGCGCCCGACTCTGGACCTCGACTCCCTCGACTTCCTCACCTTCGTCGAAAAGCTCACGCGCGCAACCGGAGTACGCATCGATGAATCCGACTATCCACGGCTCGCATCGATCGACTCGTGCGTGGAGTTCCTCACTGCTGTCGAGTAGCCGGGTTCGGCAGTATCGGTCGGCCACACCGCACGGGTGGGCCGTCATCAGATACCTCGAACATACGCATCTCGCGCTCAGTTCGGTTCAACGGAGCTCGAGGACCTCGTCGAGCGGACGGCGCGGAGTCGGGGCGAGTTCGGCTTCTTCGGGTGCACTGCCGATTCGGATTACCACCTGGGGGATGTCCGGATCGGGGATCAGGTCGGCAATTACAGAGCGGCTGGTGGCGAGTTCGGTGATGTGGGTCAATGGGCAGGTGGCCAGGCCACGCGCGGTGCATTCGAGCAGCACCTCCGAGAGCGCCTCGCCGGTGTGCAGCCAGTGCGCCGGGGTATCGCCGACGGTGCTGAGCACCACCAGACGGGAGCGATCGGCGAGCTCGGCTCGGCGGACCGAATACGGTGCCGGCGGGAAACCGCGTCCGAACTCGACCCTGGCCGCCTCGGCCTCTGACACCAGCGCCGCGGTGGGCACGCCCTGCTGAGTATCCGAATGTCCTGTCCACCAATGTAATTCATTCTGATAAGGCATATCGTAGCGGCGCAGCGCGGTGGCATGCTGGGCCGCCGCGGCCAGTCGCGGCCGACTGCGGTCGGCGATCTCGTCGGTTGCCACGTGATGTGGTCGTGCCAGTTCGCGCACGGCGTCGAGCACGTCGCGCCAACCGTCCGGCGCCAGCATCGGCAACCGGTCGGTGTAGCGGTCGTGGATGGCGCGCACGCGGGCGGCCGTTGTATTCAGCGCACCGGTCCAGGGCCGAAACTCGAGTGTGGCCAAGTGATCGGTCACATCAGATTCGGGCAGCCGGATGACATCGGCGAACCAGCCCATCGATACGAAGGCCAAGCGCGCGTGGTCGAGCACCGCGCCGCAGCTGATGACCAGCTGTCTGCCAAGCGGGTCGGCCGAGCGCAACAGTCGGCTGGTATCGCGGTAGAGATGCAGTCGCGTTCCGTCGTAAACCCAGCGCCACGGCTGGGTATTGTGCACCGATGGGGCTCGGCAGGCGAGCATCAGTGCCATCCGCACTGTCCGCAGATCGGGTGCACTCCCATGGTCACTCGCATTCACACCCTGATCTCACACCACCCGCCCATCCCACCACGACAGCCCTTCCACACCAGTCCAAGGGCCGATGGTCACCCACACCTGATCGACTGGGTACCACGCGCTGACAGCAACGGCGTGGAGGTCGTTTGTCCCTGGCGGAGGAGGCCATCGACACTGCCGGGGCCCGGTGACGTGCACGCACAGTTGATCGGAGCTGGCGACACTGTCAGCGGCATCAGTCGTGAGCCGAGGAGATGCCGAGATGATGTATTGGTACGACCACGATCTCAATGGATCGGAGTGTGTGGATGAGCATCGGAATGGTGCTGTTCTGGGAGCTGCTGATCGCCGCCTTCGTGATCCTGGTCCGCCTCTCTACTCGACCCGATCCTTCATCGACGAACCGGCACGAACGGGTGGCCGAAAAGCTACTGGCCGAACGTTTCGCGCGTGGCGAGATCGATGAGAAGGAGTACGCGGATCGCCTTGCGACGCTGCGCGCCCACATGGCAGCCGGATCGCCGGATAGTCGCAATGTATGACGACGTCGCTGTACCGGTGGGGCGCAGGGCGTCCTCGCCGACTCTCGAGTGATCCGCGAGGAGTCGGGGAATGTCATGCGGGGGTATTCGAACATTGTTGGCCGCAGGAGCGTGATTCATCCCACGGCCTCGATCAAAGAGCACTCGGTCTGTGGTTGGCAGGGACCTTCGGCTCTGGGCGGCGGCGGGGCGCGATGGTGGCATGGGGAGCCGATGGATTCCACCCGTAACCGATCCCGAGCGCGTCGCCGACTACCGCGTCCGCGGCCGAGGCTCGAGGACGTGATGGCCACCGTGATCGAGATCGAACCGAACATTGTCACCAGCATCAGACTCATCGAACCCGAAAGGTAGGCAACACCATTGACACATGAGCTGACCCAGCGCGAAATATTGAGCGAACTCGAGCCAGTAGCCGAGGACTGTGTCCACCGGCACCTTTCGATGGCCAAGGACTGGTACCCGCACGACTACGTGCCATGGGATGAGGGCCGCAACTTCGTGGAACTCGGCGGGATTGATTGGGCGGCCGAGCAATCCGCGCTGAGCGAGGTTGCCAAGGCGGCGATGGTCACGAATCTGCTCACCGAGGACAATCTGCCCTCCTATCACCGCGAGATCGCAGAGAACTTCTCCCGCGACGGCGCGTGGGGTACCTGGGTGGGCCGATGGACCGCCGAGGAAATGCGGCACAGCACCGTGATTCGCGACTATCTGGTGGTCACCCGCGGCGTCGATCCGGTCGCGCTGGAAGAGGCCAGACTAGTGCATATGACCAACGGCTTCTCGTCGGGGGTGAGCACGGCCGATGTGGACAGCGGGGCTGGATTCTTACATTCGGTTGCCTATGTGAGCTTTCAGGAGTTGGCCACACGGGTCACTCACCGCAATACCGGCCGGGTGTGCAATGACGCGGTCGCCGACAAGATGTTGCAGCGCATCGCGGCCGATGAGAACCTGCACATGATCTTCTATCGCACCGTGTGCGGCGCTGCGCTGGATCTGGTACCGGATCAGGCGATCGAGGCCGTCGCCAACATCGTGCAGAACTTCCGGATGCCCGGTGCCGGGATGCCGAACTTCCGTCGCAACGGCGTGCTCATGGCCAAGCACGGCGTCTACGACCTGCGTCAGCATCTCGAAGAGGTACTGCAACCGGTACTGCGGCAGTGGAATATTTTCGGCCGCAACGATTTCAGCGCGCGCGGCGAACAAGTACGGGAACGGTTGGCGGCGTTTCTCGAGGATATGGAGCGGGTGAGGATTCCTCGCTTCGAGGAGCAGCGTGACCGCGCATTGGCTCGTGAACGTGCCCGTGTGTGATCTACCGGCCACCGGCACGGACCGGCCCGGCGGGTCTCGGCGTGGCCGCTGCTCTAGTATTCCTCGCTCTTCCAGGACTATTGGCTGTCGCTGCTGTAGTCGGCCTATTCGTGGCGAATGGTCAGGATGTCGGTGAGGGGGCGGCGCGGCGTCGGCGGAGTTTCCGGTTCGTCGGGTGCGGTGCCGACCCGGATCACCACCTGGGGGATACCGGGGCGAGGGAGCATGCTCTCGATAATCTCTCGGGCCGAGGGCATTTCGGTGATGTGGGTCATCGGACAACTCGCCAGACCGGCGGTCGTGCATTCGAGCAGCAGTGCCGAGAGCGCTTCGCCGGTATGCAGCCACGCGGTGACCGACTCACGGGGCGAGCTGAGCACCAACAGTCGCGCATTGTCCTCGAGGTCGCCGCGGCGGGCCGAATGCGGCGCGGACGGGAAGGTGCGCCCCACACTGACGCGGGCGAATTCGGCATCGGAGGCAAGTGCCTCGCGCGGGACGCCTTCTGGATCACCGGAATGCCCGGCCCACCAATGCAATTCGGCCTGGTATTCCATGTCGTAGCGGCGGACGGTAGTGGTGTGTTCGGATGCCGCCGCGAGCTTCTGGTGGGCGCTGTCATCGAGGAGATCGAGCTCGAGGTCGTGGGGTGTCACCAACATGCGCGCGGCGTGCAGAAACTGTGCCAAGTCGGTCGGCGCGTACATCGGCAGTCGGTCGGTTCGGCGCCGATCGATAGCGCGGGCCCGGACCAGTACGCCGGCTGGCGGCTCGGGCCACGGCCGGAACTCGATGACCGCCAGATAGTCGGTGCGGTGAGAATCGGGTAGCCGGGTGGTATCGGTGTGCCAGCCCTTGGCGCCGAATGCGGTGCGCACATGGTGCAGCATCGCCCCACAGCTGATCACCAACTGCCTGCCGAGGGGGTCAGCTGAAGTCAGGAGGCGATCGTCGTCGCGGTACAGATGCAGTCGGACCCCGTCGAACACCCAGCGCCAGGGCTGGGTGTTGTGCAGCGACGGCGCTCGGCTGGCCAACCGCATGGCCGCCAGCGTCGTCTGGTGGTCCGGCACGGAACGTACGGAAGAAGCGCTGCTATCGGTCATACCATCGAGTGTCATCGGCCGCTGAGAGAGCCGATATGGGCCTTGCTCACGTTCTCGAAGGTCCATGGTCACCCGCCGACTCGGGCCGGTGCGCCGGATATTGCGATGCCCGGGGCCTTTTGTTCACTCTCGGCGCGCTGTTCGATGCCGAGCAGCATCTTGCGCTCCATGACCCAGCTGCCCGGCTCCATGATCAGCCGGTTGAACAGACGCAGGGGTGCCATTGCATCGGGCAGCGCGATGCGGTTGCGGCTCACCAGGCGCGTACCCTCGGCGTTCGGGTAGAGCCCGAATGCCCATACCCAGTGACCGTCCGTCGAGGCGAATACGAGTGCCCGTTCGGGCTCCAGTACGGCGACTCGCAGGCTCGGCCCGCTCTGGCCGAGCGCGAAAGTGTCACCGACAGTGAGATTTTGGTACTCCGGCAGGATGGTGTCGGCACTGTGCATATCCAGTCCGAGCAGGTTCTCGATCCAGTCGTAGGTGTAGGCGCCGCCCCGGCCGGGACCCATCTGGACCAGCCACGGCCAGATCCGCTCTGGGGTGGCGTTGATCGTAATCGACCTGGTCGCAACGATATCCGGGTCGGTGAGCAGACCGTCACCGGGCATGGTGCGGGCCACTTCCTCCTTGGTGGAGCCCCAGTTGAGGCAGCGATCGCGCAGGATCACCTGATAGCCCCATGCCAACCCGGCCAGGTATGTGCCGACACCGATCACAGCAGCAGTCGTTTTCTTCATATCCGCTACTGTCCGCCGAAGCCGGCGGCGGTAACAGGGGCCTTCGGTAGCAGAGGAGGCGACTTTGGTCCGCGACGGTCGGCACCTCCATGACAAGTGCCGTTTGTCCTGGTTGACGCGGTTCAGTCGGGCTCGATCTCGCCTCAGGCGTCCCCGTCGCGGTGGAGCGCGGTGGAAAACGGACCGATCGGCGTGCTGAGCAGGTCTTTAGGCCCTTTCGCCAGGTAACCGACGCTGCGAGCGTGACTATCGAACGGTTCAACAAAGCAGGAGGACGAAGATGCCGAGCCAAACCCCTACGCATGCGCCGCTCAACGCGCCGATTGTTGTCGCGGTCGACGGTTCGGCCATATCTCTCCAAGCGGTGGCGTGGGCGGCGGTCGACGCCGCAGTACGTCGGCGCCGCCTGGAAATCGTGACATCATTCGCGATTCCGTTCGGCTTCGGACCGGCGGCGACGGTGACCCAGACCGATATCGACCTGCTCCGCAGTGACGCCGAACGAGTACTCGACCAGGCCATTCGGGTCGCGCGCGGCGCGGCGTCGGATGCGGCCCTGGCGATCACGACCGAATCGATCGACGAGCCGATCATTCCGGCGCTGTTGACCCGGTCGAAGCAGGCCAGCATGCTGGTCGTCGGTGGCCGCGGCCTCGGCGCCGTGCGCCGCGTGCTGCTGGGTTCGGTCAGCGCCGCGATCACCCGACACGCACACTGCCCGGTCACCGTGGTGCACACCGACTCGGAGACCAATGCGATCTCAGCCTGCAAACCGGTACTGGTGGGCGTCGACGGCACCGAAAACAGCACGGCCGCCATCGAATTAGCCTTCGAGGAGGCATCGCGGAGGAGGGTGAGTCTCATCGCCCTGCATGCTTGGAGTGACGTGAGCGGTCTCGTGGCCGAGACGGGCTGGGCGAACATTCCGGAATCGGAAAACGCGCTGTTCGCCGAAGCCCTCGCGGGCTGGGCCGAACGCTACCCGGATGTCTCGGTCCGCCGAGTCCTGGTGTGCGATAACCCCGTTCGCTCTCTCCTCGAAGAGTCGGCGAACGCCCAACTGGTAGTGGTCGGCAGCCATGGGCGCGGCGGCTTCGCGGGCATGCAACTCGGTTCGACCAGTACCGCATTACTGCATTCGGTGGAGTGCCCGATCACAGTCGTGCGGGTTGAATGATGCAGTCCGCGGGTGCTGGATCTGTGGGCCAGCAGTGTCGGTCTCCTCGGTTCAGCTCCGGCAGACGAGTACCGGGCATGTGGTGTGGTGGAGCAGGTCTCGGCTGGTCGATCCGAACAGCAGCGCCGAGGCGGCGGGGTGGCCGTGGCTGCCGACGACCAGCAACTGCACGTCACGCGCCATCTCGCTCAGCACCGAGCGCGCCAGGCCCGGGACCGGCACCTCGATGACCTCGACATCCGGATATTCCGTGCGCCAGCCCGCCAGTGACTCGGCCAGCAGCGCGCGCTGCTGCTCATTGTGGTCGAGACAGTGGCCAACCGGTTCGATGCGTGACGGCCAGCAGTGCACGGCAGTGAGCTGCACCTCGAGCGCGGCGGCGATTTCGAAGGCGTGGGCAATGGCCGGAACGCTGAGTTCGGTACCGTCGATGCCCACCGCCACCGGCTTACCGCGCGGAATGGGCTTACCGTTCGCCCCGCGCCACACCCCGACCGGGCAGAGCGCATGCTGGGCGACCCGCATGGTGGTGGGTCCTACCAACCGGTCCCCATAGGCGGTCCGCGCCCCGACCACAACGATGCGGGCGTGTGCGCTCAGCGCCACGAGCGCCTGGGCGGGCGGCCCTTCGGGGTACACCGCGTTGATGGTCAGGTCCGGATTACAGGTGTACACGAGTCTGCGGGCGCGCTCGACGGTAGCCTGGGCGGAGTGTGGCGGCGCCTGGATAACTTCGACCAACTGCTGTTCGGGCATGGCCGAGCGCGGTTGTGCATAGGTGATCAACAGCGGTGCGTGTAGAGCGCCACCCAGATAGGCGGCCCAGCGTGCCGCGTTGAGTGCCGTCGGCGAATCGTCGACGCCGACGACGATCGAGCTGCGATCGGCCCTGATATTCATCGATTCGCACTCCTTTGCCCGCGAGATCTTCGGTTGGCGTCACAGCGACTACCACACATTCCACCCTCGTCCTCGGCAGACCGCCGTGGTAGGGACATTGGTGCTCGAAGGCAAGGCCCTCGGTCAATCGGAACACGGATGCGGGAGGGACTCGCGTACTCAGTTCGAGTGCTGCGGCGCAGCATGTGCCGACCGTTGCGCGCGGCCGGTGGTGAAGCGCGCCGCGCGGCGGTCCACGCGATGGCTGGTGACTCGGGACCTTTGCGGGGCAATGGGTTTCGGGACACGGAAGAAGAAATGTTTGCCCAGCTCGACTAGAGCAAGGTAGGCGAGCACCATAAGTGTCAGGGCCAGAAAGAAATCACCGGGCAGTGGCGTGAAGCCCAGGTCATGGGCGAAGGGCGTGGCGGGCAGCAGGGCCCCGGTCGCCACCGCGGCCAGCGCGGCCATGACCAGCGTGACGCTGGGGTGGCTCCGGAAGAACGGGGTGCGGCGAGTCCGGATGACGAACAGGACCAGGGTCTGGGTGGCCAGCGACTCCACGAACCAGCCGGTATGGAACAGGGCTTCGTCGGCGTGGAACACCCCTAGCATGATCGCAAAGGTCGCGAAGTCGAACAGCGAGCTGATGGGCCCGAAGACCAGCATGAAGCGCCGGATCAGGCCGACATCCCAGCGCGATGGGCGCGCCAGTTGCTCCGGATCGACGGTATCGGTGGGAATGGCGAGTTGGCTGGCGTCGTAGAGCAGATTGTTGAGCAGGATCTGCGACGGCAGCATCGGCAGAAACGACAGGAAAACGGAAGCACCCGCGGCACTGAACATGTTGCCGAAATTGCTCGACGTGCCCATCAGGACGTATTTCATGGTGTTGGCGAAGATGCGTCGGCCTTCCACCACACCATCGGCCAGTACATGGAGGTCCTTTTCCAGCAACACCACATCGGCAGCGTCCTTTGCAACATCGGTGGCCGACTCCACCGAGATACCGACGTCGGCGGCATGCAGTGCGAGTGCGTCGTTGACACCGTCCGCGAGAAAGGCGACATCGAGGCCGGAGGCCCGTTCCGCACGCACGATCCTGGCCTTCTGTTCCGGGTCGACGCGCGCGAATATCGTGGTGGTCGAGATGCGTTCGCGCAGCTGTGGGTCCTCGAGGCGATCGATGTCGGGCCCGGTGAGGACCCCGCCCGGCGGCAGTCCGAGCTCGGTGCAGACGTGGCCGGCGACGTCCGGATTGTCACCGGTGATGACTTTCACCACCGTGCCGAGTTCGGCCAGCCGCAGCAGCGCGTCGCGTGCGGTGGCCTTCGGCGGATCGAGGAATACCAGGAAGCCGCGCAGCCGCAGGCCGCGCTCGTCGAGCCCGACGAGGGCGTCCCGGCCGGGCGCGGGACGCGTCGCCACCGCGACGATGCGATGCCCGGCCCGGAATTCATTGTCCAGCACGGCTTTCGCGGTATCCGGCAATTCGGCGCACAGCTCCAGCACCGCCTCCGGCGCGCCCTTGGTGATGATCACAGGTTCGTCGTGACCCGCGGCGGCGAGTACAGTGACCAGGCGGCGGCGGTGATCAAAGGGCAGCACGGCCAGTTGGGTGTACTGTTCGGCGGCCGCCCGCGGTGCGGTCGGTGCCCGCCAGAGGGCGGTGTCGAGCGGGTTGCCGTCGCCGCCGCGGGCCGTGGCATCGGTGCAGATCAACCGAGCAGCATCGTTTCGTCCGAGGCGGTGCCATCGGGACCGAGGGCGCGCATGAATTCGACCCGGCCCTCGGTCAAGGTGCCGGATTTATCGGTGAACAACACCTCGACATCCCCCAGATCCTCGATGCACACCAGACGTTTCACCAGCACCTTGCGGCGCGCGAGCTGCCGCGCGCCGGCGGCCAGACTGATCGAGACCACGGCGGGCAGCAACTGCGGGGAGATGCCTACGGCGATGGCGAGGGAGAATAGCAGTGCGTCCAGGATCGGTCGGTGCAGCGTCACGTTCACCACGAAGATCCCGATGGTCAGTACTGCGGCGACCCGTACCAGCAGCAGTGAGAATCGGCGCAATCCGAGCTGGAATTCAGTGTCGAGCTGGCGTTTTCCGAGTCCGAGAGCGATTCGGCCGAAGACCGTCGAGCCGCCGGTCGCCACCACCACTCCGCGTCCCTGGCCGGCACTCACCACTGTGCCCATCAGTGCGCAACTGCTCAGCTCCGCGAGCGTGGTGCCGGGCGGCACCGGCGGGACGGATTTCTCGGCCGGTATCGATTCTCCGGTCAGCACCGACTCGTCGCATTGCAGTCGCGTCGTGCCGAGCAACCGGATATCCGCTGGTACGAGCTGCCCAAGCCGAAGTTCGACGAGATCGCCCGGGACCAGCTCGACCACGCCGACAGATTGGGCCGTACCATCGCGAATCACGGTCGCGCGGTGTTGGATTCGATCATGCATCGCCTCCGCAGCCCGCTCGGCGCGGTACTCGTTGGACAGACCCAGTCCGACCGAGGCGGTCAGGATCACCCCGATGATGAGCGCGTCGGTGTGCTGGCCGAGAATGAAGGAGGCGCTGGCGGTGGCCGCGAGCAGTAACAGCAGCGGAGATCGCAACTGCCGCCACAGCGCCGGGAGCAGGCGAGCCTGATGTGAGCGGATCGCGTTGGGGCCGACGGCCCGCGACCGGCGACGGGATTCCGGTGTCGTGAGACCCGCGTCGGTGCTCGACAGCGCCGAGAGCACGTCCGCGATCGGCATCGCACCGGCGACCGATACCTGGAGTAGGTCGAAACCTGTGGTGTCACGATCGACTAGACGCGGCGCGGTGGTCATCGCGATGCGACATGTAGGCGGCTGGATCGAGCAGGCTTGCGTGGCGCGACGACCTTGTCGGCTAGCTCGACCTGCGTTTCGGTGAGCCGCTCGACGGCCTTGGTCGACAGTGTCTCTGGCCGGACCGTCACGACCGGTCGCCTGAGTATGTCATGTGCGTCAATAACTGCCACCTCAGGAAATAGTCGGACTTCTCGACTCATCATCGGTGGCGGACCGCCGCGGGATCGAGGGGCGAAGGTCCGTTTCTACCGAGAACTCGGTCCTACACGGACTACCGCGAACCATCGCGCCACCCCGGGCCCGTCAGTGAGCGCATCGCCGTCGCAGACGGAAACACCGATTGCGATCGATCATGGCGATTTCGGTGTGACCGGTGGCGTTATCGCGAGCTCTCGGTGCTGGCCGGAAGGTGTTGTGCGCATATAGCTTCCACGAATTCGCCGACGGTGCTCTCGGGCAGCCGCCGGGACAGGTCGGCCTCGGTGATGATGCCGACCAGCTTGCCCGCCTCGGTCACCAAAAGTCGTCGGATTTGGTGTCGCTCCATCAGTGTCAGTGCGGCATCGATTTCGGTGTCGGCGTCGACGGTGAGCAGCTCGTCGCCCTGGGCCATTTCACCGGCTGTGGTCGCGCGCGGGTTCGCCCCGGCGGCAATGCATTTGACGACGATATCGCGGTCGGTGACGATGCCGACCGGATGTCCCTCACCATCGCAGATCGGCAACGCGCCGACATCGAGCTGACGCATCCGCTGCGCCGCGGTCTCCATGGTGTCGCGGACCGTAATACTCGCGACATCGGACTGCATGATGGCCTGTGCGGTGGTCATGGCTGGCTCCCTTGTCGAATGAGTCGTGCACTGGTCACACCCATCATCGACGGTGTCGATGCTGCTCAGCGAGGGCCGAAAGTCACCACGGCGACGACTCCCCGATACTGGTCCTGATGGCTGTACGGGGTCGGCCATCCTCGGTGAATTCGGCTCGCTTCGGCGCCGCACCGGAAATGATCGCGGCCGCTGCGATTCCGCAGACTGATATGCCGGTCGGAATCATCGAGTTCGATGAGTCCCGAATCCAAGGAGCGTATTCGGTCACGATGGCGCCTATCTCGATCGTCACGAATCCTGTCCGACGGGCCGGCTCATCCCGCGCCACTCCCGGTCCAGCGCCGCGTAGCGGCGCGCACGCAGCAGCCCGCCGATCCCGTAGCTAAAGAGCACTGTGCAACTCCAGACAGTGACGAGAATCATCAGGCCGATGCCTATACCGCTGTTGGCGGCGTTGATCGCACGAACTGGCGGGGTGGTGACATCCCCACCGCGGTCGAGCCACACCTGCACCGCATCGCCGGGCGCGGACTTGCCGGGAACCTCGGTGGTCGTCGTTTCGGAGCGCCCGTTGCGATCCCAACGCACGGTCGCTTCGAACCGTTCGGTGCTCGCCCCGTAGGGGTCCACCGTCACGATCCGTTCCGGTTTCGTCGTGATCGTCGGGGGCACAGCGGCTTTCGTTGCGTTCTCGACCCGGATCCGGCTCGCGGCCGCGGTGTAGCCGGCGGTGCCCGCCGCGCCCGCGACCGGCACCGCGACGAGCATGACGATGATCGCGAACAGCCACACCAGCGCCTCGAATCGGTCCGATACCCGCATCAGCGCACTGGTGTGCCACGGTCGCCGCCGCCACAAACGGGTAGACAAGGACGGGTATTCCGGCATGATGATTACCTCGAATCCTGTGTCGTGGCGTCAGGCTCGGATAACGGGTTCGGCTGCGACAACTCATGTCGCAAAGCTGCCAAGCGCGCCGCCGCGTGCAGCTCCCGATCACGTAGCTGCGCGCTGCTCAGGACATAGGCGTCGGGGCCTGGGAAGGTCAGCGCGCGATGCCCGGTATCGGACCAATGCACCAGGTACGGTGGCGAACCATCGGGCGAATGCACCTCCTCGATGAGGCCGCGCCGAGTCGGGCCGTGGTTGCCACCGCCCTCGACGATCAGCCAGTCTCCTGGTTGTGCGTGCATGACCGGACCTCCGAGTAGTTCAAGCTGTCGTGCGCGGGGTGCGCAGGATGTGGATGAGGAAGTAGCCGGTGACGGCGGCCATTGTCGCGGCCATCAACATGCCGCCGGTGATGCCGATCAGCACCACAAGCGCCGTGGACTGTCCGGGCTGCCACAGCGGGCTGGTGAACGCCGTGAAAACGAGCAGTCCGGCCAACCAGGCAAGTGAGGTCGCCCAGATCCAGCGGTTCGCACCGATTACAAAGTGGCGCAATACAAACCACTGTGCGACGCCGATCGACAAGAGCAAGATGATCCCCCCGATCACCGCCGCAGGCACCAAGGTCCATGGCGACCATGTGTCGAGTCCGTCAGCGGCCAGTACCGGGACCGCGCCGATCGACCAGGCGACCAATGCCCCGAATGCGGTGGCGCGAATCCAGTCACCCGGACGCATTCCGGGCACGGCCGACCGCAATACCCTCGCCTGGAACCAGCCGAGCACACTGCCCTCGACAAGACCAGCTATCAGCAGCGCAACGGCGGCGACGAGCGGTGCGGCATCGCGTACCACGGCGCCGGTCACTGCTGGCGCCGCGAAGCCCAGCAATTCTCCCGATGTGACGCTGGTGAACCAGTGCCGCCATAGTCTCTGCGGTTCCGTGCGCAGTTCCAGGATGGCGCCGACAATCGGCTCGCGCGTACCGGACAACTCGATCACCACGATCGGATCGGTCGTAGGTACCTCTGCGCGCGGAAATGCCGCCTGATAGATCGCTGCTGCTTCCTCGCGTTCCAGCGAATCCGGTTGTGTCACATGCCCCGTTCCGCGATACCACTGGCCGTCGAGCCATAGCGAGAGCGGCTGGGAGGTGCGGAAGGTGCGCCACCACGTCTTCGACTCGGCGCGGCCGACCCGGACGATCACTTTGCCGTCCATGCGGGCATAGGACACGGGTAAACCAATACGACGACCCGAACGCCGCGCCTGATACCGCAGCTCGCACAGGTTGTGGCGCAGGCCGCGGGCAAGCGGAGAATGCAGTGCCGACAACATTACGGATGCGCCGAATCCCGACGCCCGGTATCGAGCCGCGCTCGTCGTCATCTGTCAATCGTCACGCCATCGCGCGCTACGGCGGCAGGACCGAATGGCACCGATTCCGCAGCCGTTCGCCCCTGAGATTGCGCCGCTGTTCCAAGACCGGAACCACGTGATCGAGGTCGACAGCGACCGGCACAGAGTCTTTGGTCCCACCGATCCCAGGTCGGCCCAGAACGAGTGGATCGCGACAGATGATGCGACTGTGTTCACACGCCGGAGATATCGCGTCGATCGAAGATCGGCAAGGCGACCAGCAGGCACTCGATTCCAGCGCTTCCAGCGGCCCACGTTCCTGTTCACCGGCGATCCCAAGCGACCCGTTACCGATGGCGAACACCAGAAAAGGATCGGCAGCAGCATGCTGAACAGTTCGCCGCTCAAAATCCCGCGCCGGAGAAGAATGGTCCAGGTTGAACAGTTTGCGCAGAGGCTCCGTGCGCCGCACCGTCCGCACCCCGTAGATGCGGCGCAGGCCAGCGAGAACCGGTGGTGTGCTCGCGAACACGAGGGCGAGCCGCCGCAGTGAGCGCGTCATCGAGTGGGCGTCGCGGGGAGAGTGGCACGTGCGCGGCACTGGTCGAGGCCCAGCCGATTCGGACGATCAGCTGTGGGAAACCGCTGTTGGACAGGACATCCGCGCGCACCAAGTCCCGAGTGCCAGGCACTTCCAGCGGTTCGGTGAGCGGACAGGTGGCCAACCCGAACGTGGTCGCGGCGAACAGCGCCGCTGGTGGCCTCGTCTGTGCACGACCGGGACACGAGGTCGTCGGCGGTGGGCGTGGTCGCGCTGAATTCGATGGATGCGAGCTATTGCGGCTCGGCCGGATTCGGGACCCGGTGCACCACGGCGTGCCAACCGAACGACCGCGCCGCCACCCGGAAGTGGTGCAGTGCTGTCCCACAGCTGAGCAGCAGATCGCGCCGATCCGGATCGGTCAGTGGCGGCTGTCGACTGTAATCGGCGTGCAGGCGCACCGTGCGGTCGCCGACGCGCCACTGCGACGGCTGGGTGGCGGGCACTCCACTCGGCGCATTGCCCGAACTGTGTGAGCGGTTGGACCGCCAACGCCTGCTCGACACGATGCCCACACCCCGCTGCGTGCGGGTAGAGCTGCGGAGTTCGATGTGGACGTCATTGCCGCCGCGACCACACCGGGACTTCTGGCCCTTGATCACAGGGACGGATCGCCCGAGTCTGAATAGGTGAGAGCAAGCGGAGAGCCCGCACCGGTGATAGATGTCCGCCGACACGACGCGGTGATCTTCGATATGGACGGGGTGGTCACCGACAGCGCGTCGATGCATGCCGCCGCGTGGACCGAACTGTTCGACGCATTTCTCGCCGAACACCCCGCCGAGCCGGGCCAGCACCGATCACCGTTCACCGAGGCGGATTACCAGTGTTTCGTGGACGGTAAACCGCGCTACAGCGGTGTGGCGGATTTCCTTGCGTCGCGCGGAATTTCGCTGCCTTGGGGTGACCCGTCCGATCTGGAGCACGACGCCACCATTTGCGGTCTCGGCAATCGTAAGGATCATCTGTTCTGGGACCGGCTGGCCCGCGACGGAGTCCCGGTTTTCGAGTCCACGGTCGCGCTGGTGCGTGAGTTGCGTGATGCGGGGTTCGGTACGGCGATCTTCTCAGCCAGCTGCCACTGTGCCCAAGTGCTCGAGGCCGCCGGTGTCGACGATCTGTTCGCGGTGCGCGTCGACGGGACGGTCGCCGAAGAGCTGGAAATGACCGGCAAACCCGACCCGGCGACCCTGGTCGAGGCCGCGCGCCGGCTCGGTGCGGATCCGAGCCGGACCGTCGTCGTCGAGGACTCCGAAGCGGGAGTCACCGCCGGTCGACGGGGTGGGTTCGCCTTGGTGATCGGCATCGACCGGACCGGGCACGCAGACCAGTTGCATTCCCAAGGCGCCGATGTGGTGGTCACCGATCTGGCCGAGGTCCGCGTGCGTGCCGGATTCCGGCACATGTCCGAGGTTACGGGTGCGCTGGAGTCCTGGCCCCGGATCTCCGCCCTGCTCGATACCGAGAACGTGGCCGTACTGATGGATTTCGACGGGACGGTCGCCGAGATCGTTCCGGACCCGGATACCGCCACCCTGGTCGAGGGAGCCGCTGCGGCGATCACCGCGCTCGCCGACGTATGCCCGGTCGCGATCGTCAGCGGCCGCGATCTGACCGATCTGCGCAAGCGGGTGGGGTTGTCAGGAATCTGGTATGCGGGAAGCCACGGCTTCGAACTGGTCGCCCCCGACGGCAGCTATCACGTGCACGATGCGGCACCGGCCGCCGAACAGGCGATCGCCGCAGCGGCCGCAGAACTCGGCCGCCGGGTCGCCGATATTCCCGGAGTTCGGGTGGAGCACAAGCGATTCGCCGTCGCGATGCACTATCGAAACGCCGCGCCCGAAGTCGTCGCCCGGGCGATCGGTGCGGTGCACGCGGTCGCGCAGCAGGGCGGGCTGCGAGTGACGAACGGCCGAAAGGTCACCGAGTTGCGCCCGGATGTGGATTGGGACAAGGGGCGAACTCTGGACTGGATCCTGAATCATCTGCAAGGCCCGGAACTGCCGATCTATCTCGGCGACGATCTCACCGACGAGGATGGCTTCGACGCCGTCGCCTCGCACGGGATCGGAATCGTGGTGCGTCACAGTGAGGACGGGGACCGGAGCACGGCGGCGCGATTCGCGGTGGACGGTCCCGGCCGCGCCCGTGAGCTCCTCGACCGGATGGCGGGGACCCTGGCTCGCGCATCCGACTCGGCAACGGCCGATGCGTGGACACTCGTCTTCGACGGGTACGACCCACACACCGAGAAGTTGCGCGAAGCACTGTGCACGGCGGGCAACGGCTACTTCGCCACTCGCGGTGCCGCACCCGAATCGCGAGCCGGCGAGTACCACTATCCAGGCACCTACGTGGCCGGAATCTACGACCGTCGCAGTGACAAGCTCGCAGGGCGAACGGTGGACAATGAGAGCCTGGTGAACCTGCCGAACTGGCTGCCGGTGTCGTTCCGAATCGATGACGAAGAATGGTTCGACATCGACACCACCGAATTGCTGTCCTACCGACAAGAACTCGATCTGCGCCGAGCAGTGCTCACCCGCAGTTTCCGATTCCGCGACACCGCGGAGCGGATCACGCGGGTCACACAGCGACGGTTCGCCGCCATGCACCGGTCACACGTATGTGCCATGGAGACGACGATCGTTGCCGAAAACTGGTCGGGACGGCTGGTGATCCGCTCGACACTCGACGGCGCCGTACAGAACTCGTTGGTGCAACGCTATCGGGCCCTGTCCGGTGACCATCTCACCCCGGTGTTGGCTACGAAGCTGTCCACCGATTCGGTACTGCTGGTCGTGCAGACCAGCCGTTCTCGGATTCCAGTGGCGATGGCGGCCCGCAACAGAATTCAGCGAGACGGGGAAACGATCACCGGCACAGGACAACTCGTCGAGCACAACGGCATGATCGGACACGATATCGATATTCAGATGACCGCCGGGACTGCGGCGATCTTGGAAAAGGTCATTACCGTCTTCACCGGGCGCGACCACGCGAGCTCCACTCCGGAGGAGGAGGCCGCCCGCTGGATGAGCTGCCAGCCCGGCTTCGCGACGCTGCTGGACGGGCATACGGCGGCGTGGGAGCACCTGTGGGACAGGTTGCGTATCGATCTCCAAGACCGCGAGAACGCCGTGCGCATACTGCGCCTGCACCTGCTGCATCTGCTGCAGACACTCTCCCCCAACACCGCCGACCTCGACGTGGGTGTCCCGGCGCGGGGCCTGCACGGGGAAGCTTATCGCGGACATGTTTTCTGGGATGAGCTGTTCGTATTCCCGGTGTTGAATCTGCGTTTCCCCGCCCTGACCCGATCGCTGTTGCGCTACCGCTACCGCCGTTTGGCCGAAGCACGCCGCGCCGCGGCTGAAAACGGTTGGGCAGGTGCGATGTTCCCTTGGCAGTCCGGCAGCGACGGCCGCGAGGAAAGCCAGCAGATGCATCTCAACCCCCGGTCCGGGCGTTGGAACCCCGACCCCAGCCATCGAGCCAGGCACATCGGCATCGCGATCGCCTACAATGTCTGGCACTACTATCAGGCGACCGGTGATCGCGAATTCCTCACCGAATACGGCACCGAAATGCTGGTGGAGATCGCCCGGTTCTGGGCGAGCATCGCCACCTATGACGCCGAGCGCGACCGTTACCGCATTCGTGGCGTGATCGGCCCGGACGAATTCCACTCCGGCTATCCGGCAGCTCCGGACGACGGCATCGATGACAATGCCTACACCAACGTCATGGCGGTCTGGGTGATTCTGCGGGCGCTCGACGCAGTGGAGCTGCTGACGCCGCGCGATCGCGCCGAACTAATGGAGACCCTCGGCGTCGCAGCATCGGAGCCGGCGCACTGGGCCGAGGTCAGCCGCCGCATGTATGTGCCGTTCCACGACGGCGTCATCAGCCAGTTCGAAGGCTACGACCAATTGGGGGAACTGGATTGGGACCGCTACCGGGAGCGCTACGGTGACATCCGAAGGCTGGACCGGATCCTCGAGGCCGAGGGCGACGACGTCAACCGATACCGGGCGGCGAAGCAGGCCGACGTGCTGATGCTGTTCTACCTGCTGTCCTCGGACGAACTCCGAGAAATTCTGCAACGGCTGGGGTACGACCTGCCCGGGGAGATGATCCCACGCACCATCGACTATTACCTCGCCCGCACCTCACATGGGTCGACATTGAGCAGTGTCGTACACACCTGGGTGCTGGCCCGTGCCAACCGGGACCGCGCCTTGGAGTTCTTCGACAGTGTCCTGGAATCCGATATCGGGGACATCCAGGGCGGAACGACCGCCGAAGGTATCCACCTGGGTGCGATTGCGGGCAGCATCGATCTGGTGCAACGTTGTTTGACCGGGATGGAAACTCGTAGCGGGCGTTTGATATTCACGCCACACTGGCCCGAATTCCTGGGTTCGTTGGAGTTCCCGATCAGCTACCGCGGTCACCGGCTGACCATCAGGATCAGCGGCGACGGCGTGGAAGTGCGGTCGGAGCCGGGTGAGTTGGCGCCGATCGAAATCGAATGCCGAGGCCATGTAGAGCAGCTCGCGCCCGGCTGGACCTTTCGGGTGGAGCGGAGGTCGGCGCGACCCCAGATCTACGCCAGCCGGTAACTCCTGGAAGCGGATGAACACGAGGCGGTGATCGTCTCGACATCCGCGGTCCTGGGACAACGGGCGACTCTGTCGATCAGGCTGTATCGATGAGCAGCGATATCGGCGGATGTCGACATGATGGGCAACGGTCGGCCCGCGCCCTGCGGGACGTTCGGCCCTGCCGCGCGGGGCGGGAGTGCGATCGAATGAGGCACAGGTTCGGGTGGCCGGGCGTCGGCTGTGTGGAGGTGTCGGACACGGTGGATGAGATGAAGTTTCTGGCCGGTGTGCCGCGGTTCGTGTTCTTCACCGGCAAGGGGGGAGTGGGCAAGACGTCGATCGCGTGCGCTACGGCGGTGGCGTTGGCGCGGGCGGGGAGGCGGGTGCTGCTGGTGTCGACCGATCCGGCGTCGAATGTGGGGCAGGTATTCGGCGTCACCGTCGGCAACAAGGTGACCGCGATTGCCGGTGTGCCGGGGTTGTGGGCGCTCGAGATCGATCCGGAGCAGGCCGTGGCCGCCTACCGGGAGCGGATCCTCGCGCCGATGCGGGATGTCGTGCCGGAGGCGGATATCGCGTCGATGACCGAGCAGTTGTCGGGGTCGTGCACGACCGAGGTGGCCTCATTCAACGAGTTCACCGCTCTGCTCACCGACGAGACCAGCGGCTACGATCACGTGCTGTTCGACACCGCGCCCACCGGACACACCATCCGGCTGTTGCAGTTGCCGGGCAGTTGGAGCGAATTCCTCACCGGCGGCGGCGACGCCAGCTGCTTGGGCCCGCTCTCAGGACTGGACAAGCAAAAGACCGTCTACGCCGCCGCGGTCGCCGCGCTGGCCGACCCGCACCGCACCCGTCTGGTGCTGGTAGCGCGCCCGTCACGGTCGACGCTGGCCGAGATCGCCCGCACACGCACCGAACTGGCCACGGTCGGGCTGGCCGACCAGTATGTGGTGATCAACGGCGTGCTGCCCGACAACCTCGATTCCAGCGACCCGCTCGTGGCCGCGACCCGCCGACGCGAGCGCGCCGCAATCGAGGCCATGCCCGCAAGCGTGGAGGAATTGCCGCGGGATCTGGTCGAACTCGAGGCCACCAACATCGTCGGTGTCGACGCCTTGGCGACCCTGTTCGATCCCACCCCGCCTACCACCGGTGCCGTGAGGGCCCGGCAGGTGGCGGCGGTGGCCGATGCGCCGTTGGCCGGGCTGGTCGCGCAGATCGAAAACGAGGGACCGTGCCTGATCATGTGCATGGGCAAGGGCGGGGTCGGCAAGACGACCGTGGCCGCCGCGGTCGCGGTGGCGCTGGCCGAGCGTGGCCACGACGTGCATCTGTCGACCACCGACCCGGCCGGTGACCTCGCCGACACCATCGCCGGCAGCCTCGAACACCTCCAGGTCTCACGCATCGACCCCGCCCAAGCCGTCGCCGACTACCGAGACCGTGTCATGGCAGGAAAAGGCGCCGGGCTCGATGACGCCGGTCGTGCCGCTCTCGCGGAAGACCTGCGCTCCCCGTGCACCGACGAAGTCGCGGTCTTCCAGGCCTTCTCACACGTCATCGCCGAATCCCGGCGCCGGTTCGTCGTCATCGACACCGCGCCCACCGGTCACACCCTGCTGCTGCTGGACGCCACCGGCTCCTACCACCGCGACATCGCGCGCCAGATGGCGCCCGGCACCCGGTTCATCACCCCACTCATGCGACTGCAGGACCCCCGAGCCACCAAAGTCCTGCTGGTCACCCTGCCCGAAACCACCCCCGTCCTCGAGGCCGCCAACCTGCAAACCGACCTCGAACGCGCCGGCATCCACCCCTGGGCCTGGATCATCGACAACAGCCTCGCCGCCGCCGCACCCACCGACCCGCTCCTGCGCCGCCGCGCCGCCGCCGAACTCGACCAGATCCACCAGGTCACCACCCACACCACCCGCTACGCGGTCATCCCCGCACTCGCCGAGGAACCCGTCGGCATCCCCGCTCTCACTGCACTCACCCACACCGCGACCGGACGACGATCCCCCCACGCCTCGCCCGCCTGACCCACCGCAGGGCCCACCGCCGAGGAGAACCCCGGCAGGCGCGGCCGTCGCGGGGGTCACGCTCGGCCCGGTTACGTCAGCCGCAGCAGCCGGCGCCCGAGGCGACCGCCTGTTCCTCCGCGGCCGATCCGCAGCACGCGCCCTCGGCGGCAGCCTCCTCGGCGCTACCGCAACACACGGCCGCCGCCTCGGCATCAGCGGAGTTGGCGGCGAGTTCGGATGCGGTGCCGAAGGTTTCGCTGTCGGCAAGCACCGTGTACACCTCCCACCGCTCGGCGTCGGGCGCGGTCACCCACACCTTGTCCTGCGTCGCGAAGCAACACGTGGTGCCGACCGACTTCGAGGTTCGGGGGCGACATCAAGGACCGGAGTCCTCGGAGGAAGGACCGTAGGCCCTACTGCCCAGTGCGGGCACCGATTGAAATCAAGGAGCCATAAAGCTCTACCTACTGCCAGCACATTCGCCGGCACGGGCGATGGATTGGCGAACGCGCCCCGCCACGCTGACAGCTGGCGGAACTCGCTCGAGGACCCCTTTTTACATCGATGCGAGTTGCGCCACGCCGGCTTGACCCAGCCACTGATCCACCGACGGCCGGTGGCGGAGAACAGGCGAGGACGACGGGAGGACCGCATGACCGCACATGGGCATTCCCCGATCGTGGTAACCGTCGACCAGCAGCCAATCGGGCACGCCGCCGCCATGTGGTCCGCCCGCCTCGCCGAACAGCTGCACTGGCCCCTGCGGATCGTCTACCTCGCCTATGACCTGTCGGCGGGCATTCCAGCGACCGCACCAGATCGGCCAGCCCGGGCCCAGCCCGAGACTGCAGCCGTCGTCGACGACGCCATCGCGGCAGTACGCCGCGATTATCCCGACCTCGAGCTCAGTGGCGAGTCGATC
Organism: Nocardia sp. CA-084685; assembly: GCF_050955785.1. Lineage (NCBI taxonomy): Bacteria > Bacillati > Actinomycetota > Actinomycetes > Mycobacteriales > Nocardiaceae > Nocardia > Nocardia sp. CA-084685. The sequence goes on along the minus strand of NZ_CP192094.1, from coordinate 4,382,235 downwards.
GACGGACCGGTCCAGCAGGCGTTCGCCTGTGTGGGAGCGGACGCCCGGATGATTGTTTTCGGTGATTTCGACGTGCCAACACTCGACGTGTCAGCGGCCACCTTCCACACAACAACGGTCGGCGAGTGTGCCACTTGCCCGGTAACCTTCTGGCGGGGACAGCCCGGGCAGCTCCCAGACCAGCGCCCCGTGGTCCTCGCCGAGGACGATTACGTCGACGGCGCCGATGCCGCCCTCGCCGCATTCGGCTACGCCAACCTGTTCGGTGCACCGGTCATCGCCGTCTACGCCCGATCGGTAGCATCCGATACGGCCGCTGCTGACACCCGCGCAGAACCCGTTCCAGTCGCGTCAACTGAGCGCGGCTCCCTCGACGCCCATCTAGCCGCAGCACACGAAGTCTTCCCCGACGTCACTGTGTCCGCCCCCGCCGACATTTCGCATCGGGTGTTGCCCGAAGATGCGACCGGTGCGCAACTGGTGGTCACCGGAACCGATGGCCGTACACCTGTCTCGGAAGCGCCCGGTTTCAGGTCGTACCTGCTCCGCAGCAGCCCATGCCCCGTCATGATATGTCCGTCGCGGATACCTCCGGTGGGCCTCGACGCGGATCCGACCGCAACCACCGCTCGTACCGCATCGGCACCGACTGCCACGCCGGTTTCCGGGATGACCGTCCGTACGCTGACACCCGAGGACCGGGACGCGGTCGCGTCTTTGCACGAACAGATGTCGCCGCACGATGCTTATCTCCGGTTTTTCAGTGCCCGCCCGAAGCATATCGATGAGTTCTCGGATCAACTGTGCCGCCATGATTCCACGCACCACGCGCTCGGCGCTTTCGATGGTGATGACCTGATCGGGGTCGCCTATTACGTCGTCACCGGCACCACCCCGGGACACATCACCGCGGAGATGGCGCTAGTCGTCAATGCGCATGACCAGCGACACGGCATCGGCACATTGCTTGTCCGGCGACTGGGCGCGACTGCGAACCTCCACGGGGTGGCACATCTGACGGCGGAAATACTGGCGGAGAACACCCTCATGCTCGCCATCATCACCGAGCAGGGGTGGAGTGACGCGCTTCGATACGAGGGTGCCACCGTGCACTTCGATCTCGAACTCGCCGCCCACGAACAGGAAGATTTGGAAACACCCGTACTCCCGCAAAAGGAAAGTGCCCGCCGAACAATCCGAAAAGGACGCCAAGGAACGTAGCGTCAGCCATCCGCGTCCAGAGCGTTTTCCGAGAACCATGCCGGTCTCTGCACGTACACGCTTTTCTCGTTCGAGCGCCTCATCGATCGGTCGGGACTCGGTAGAATGAAGTGATGACGTTCCTCCAACAATCAGAGGAACTTTCCGATCTCAGCAAGATCGAGGACCGGGCGTCTTCGGTTGCCCAGATGCTGGTCGACCGCATCACCGCGACTCCAGACGCGGAGGCGTTCCGATTCCGTGACGGCAAGGGCTGGACCAGCGTGTCCTGGAGGCAACTCGGCGACCGCGTCGATATCCTCGCCGCCGGATTGATCGCACTGGGAATCCAGGGCGAAGACCGGGTCGCGCTCGTATCGTCCACACGCTATGAATGGGTGCTCGCCGACTTCGCCGTGATGTGCGCCGGTGCGGCCACCACCACCGTGTACCCAACCACCAACGCCACCGGCGTCGCGTTCATCGTCGCCAACTCGGGCAGCCGTATCGTGATTGCCGAGGATCAGACCCAGCTCGACAAACTGATCGAACACCGCGTCGAACTGCCCGACGTGCAACAGGTAGTGATCGTCGATGGCGAGGGCGACGGAAACTGGGTCATCACTCTCGACGACCTCGAAAAGCGCGGACGCGGACTGCTCGCCGAATCCCCCGACGCGGTCGCCGACCGCATCCGCGGGATCCGGCCCACGCATCTGGGTAGCATCATGTACACCTCCGGGACGACGGGCACTCCGAAGGGGGTTCGGCTTCCGCATTCGGCATGGACCTACAGCGCCGCAGCGATCGACGCCGTCAACGTGCTCGGCCCCGACGACCTGAACTTTCTGTGGCTGCCGCTGTCCCACGCGTTCGGCAAGGTGATGTTGGCGCTGTCACCACTGATCGGCTTTCCCACAGCGATCGACGGCCGGGTGGACAAGATCGTGGACAACATGGCGGTACTGCACCCCACCATCGTGGCGGCCGCCCCGCGCATCTTCGAAAAGGCGCATGCCCGGATCGAGGGCATGATGGCCGAAGAAGGCGGGCTCGAGAAGAAGCTCTTCGACTGGGCGATCGGGGTCGGCCTGAAGGTCTCGCGTGCCACACAAGCCGGCGAGAAACCGTCGCCTCTCGTTTCACTGCAGCACAAAGTTGCCGACAGGCTGGTGCTTTCCAAAGTCCGTGAACACTTCGGTGGTCGGCTGCGGTACTTCGTTTCGGCATCGGCCCCCTTGGACCGCGATGTCGCGCAATGGTTCGACGCGATCGGCGTCATCGTGCTCGAAGGCTACGGCCTGACCGAGACCGCCGCCGCCTCGTTCATCAACCGCCCAGGTGCATACCGGTTCGGAACCGTAGGCAAACCGTTCCCTGGCACCGAGGTCAAGATCGCCGAAGACGGTGAGATCCTGATCAAAAGCCCGGGTGTGATGAGCGGCTATCACGACCGCCCCGACGCCACCGACGAAGCTTTCGACGCGGACGGCTGGTTCCGCACCGGCGACATCGGCGAGGTCGACGCAGACGGGTTCCTCCACATCACCGACCGCAAGAAAGACTTGTTCAAGACCTCGCAAGGCAAATACGTCGCGCCCTCCGCGATTGCCGCCACATTCAAGGGAATGTGTCCATACGCAGCGGAATTCATCGTCTACGGAGAGACACGACCCTATTGCGTCGCCTTGGTCGGCCTCGACGCCCAGGCCATCACCGAATGGGCCGGCAAGCACGACCTAGCCAACAGACCGCTCGCCGAAATCGCTCGGCACGAAAAGACCCACGACGTCATCGCCGCCTATGTCGACCAACTGAACACCCAACTCGATCGCTGGGAACAGGTCAAGAAATTCGACATCATCGACCACGAACTGTCCGTCGAGGCAGGTGATCTCACACCGAGCATGAAACTTCGCCGCAAGATAGTCGTCGAGAACCTCGCCGACAGCATCGACACCCTCTATCACTGAAGTCGATCGCTACCTACGCTTCTCATATGGGCGGTTAGGGCACGCCGACACCGCCAGCGCGACCGAATCTTCGTGGAACGGTGGTCGATTCGAAGGAAGATCTGTCCGCTGGCAGGTTGCTGCCCTTCGTCCGGGATCTCATGGCCGAGGGGCACATCGTGGACATCGGCGCGCGAGAGTTCACCGCGACCGCGATTCAGTGCCTGACGAGTCTGCTGTGATGCAGTGTTCGTACTTGCCCGTCCCAGGGGACGGTGGGCCGGGAAGCGCCGTGGCCTTTCGAGCGTGCGGGCACTTCCCGGTGTTTTCGTAGTGGCAGGTCAGAGATCCATGAGATCAGCTGCGAGACTGGTCAATTCGTTCCGATAGGTCGCGGCGAGTCCGACCAGCGATTCGGCTTGGGCTTGCTGCGCTTTGACCATGGTTTCGAGCACCATCACCCGCCGTCGAAGTTTCGCGATGATCCTCGCCTGATCGCTGATGATCGCTGCATGGTCGGTGATCCTCGCCGCTGCACCCGTACCGCCGGACGCCGGTTTCTCGGTGGCCAGGACGACTGAACTCGAATAGGTCACCAGGCCCTCTGCTCCGACCGCCACCATGCCCATTTCCTCTTCGGGCTCGACGCCTGTCCCGCCGTCTGTCGCTGCGGCTACCTCCCTCTCAGTGGGCGTGCCCTCGTCAGCGTCTTGCTCGACCGCACTAGCGGTTTCGCTCTCGGCTACCTTGTCGGGTTCCGCGACGTCTGCCACGGCCTCCGGCTCTGGTGCCTCCGCAACCACAATGACTTCCTCGGCTACCGCCTGTACTTCAGCGGCCGTTTCCGCCTCGAGGGACTGGGCGACGCCCTCTACAGCGACCTCGATGTCACCCACCTCGACCACGGTCTGGTCCTCGGCGACTTCATCAGCTTCCGCCACCGCAACCTCACCCTCGGCATCCGGCTCTGCTGCCTCCGCAAACGCTGGCATTTCCTCGACCACCGCCTGTATTTCAGCGCTCGCTTCCGCCTCGAGGGACTGGGCGACGCCCTCTACAGCGACCTCGATGTCACCCACCTCGGCCAGCGTCTCGTCGTCAGCTTGCGCCTCGATTTCAGCATCCGCTACCTCGACGGAGGCTTCGGTCTCGACATCCTCCTCATTGTCAGCTGCGGCGTATTCCTCGGCTGCTTCCACACCCAGTGCCGCAGATTCCGCTTCCGCTTCGGTCACCGCTGGTGGCTCGTCCTCGGCTACTACCTGTCCATGTTCGACCGCTTCGAAGACCCCTGCTTCCACAATGGGTGACTCCGCCGCAGTTGCCTCGGCCGCCAGCCCTATCACTCCGGACTCTTCCGCCTCGGGGGCAGTGGTCGCATGTCCTTCGTCGGCTACTTCGCCCACAACTGATTCAGCCGCGGCCGGCCCCTCGCCGTATGCGGGTGCCGCGCTTTCAGCGGCCACAACCGGCGCAGAAACCTGCTCTGCTTCTGCTTCAGCCGAGGCACTGCCCATCTCCTCGGCCACCGTCCGCCCCCTTTCGCCGGTGTCGGCGTATTCGGCGATCTCGACTGTGGCTTCGGCATCGACTACCGGTTCGGCTTCCAGCACTTCTTCGGCGACCGCTTCGCCCTCATTCACAGCAACGGCAGCCGTCTGCGCCGCCGACTCCGCACCTTCGGCCGATCCTTCAGCTTCAGCGTCAGATTGGGCCACGCCAACTTCACTCGCGGCAACGACTTCGTCTTCGATGTCCGCCCCCTCCGTTTCCTCGGCCGCGTCGGCAACCGCAATTTCGGTCTCCACTCTCGAGTCCACTTGCAGCACTTCATCTTCGGCTGCGGTATCTGCTTCGATCTCGGCGGCAAGAGCGGCGGCTTCCGCGACCGGCGCCACGACTTCAGCCTCGGCGTCAGGCTGAGCCTCGGCGGTCGCTTCGTCTTCGGCGCCGCTCGCCTCCGTTTCCTCGGCCGCGTCGGCAACCGCAATTTCGGTCTCCACTCTCGAGTCCACTCGCGGCAGTTGGTCTTCGGCTGCGGTATCCGCTTCGGTCTCGGCGGCAAGAGCGGCGGCTTCCGCGACCGGCACCGCAACTTCAGCCTCAGCGTCAGGCTGAGCCTCGACGGTGGCTTCGTCTTCGGCGCCGCTCACCTCCGCTTCCTCGGCTGCGTCGGCAATCTCGGCTTCGACCTCTACTCTCGAGTTCACTTGCGGCACTTCATCTTCGGTCGTGCGCTCATCTTGGGCGACTGCCGCACCCTCGACTGCCGCAGTTTCGGTGATCATCTCAGCCTCGGCAACCGGATCGCTCTCGGCGATGGGGGATTCACGGACGTCGGGCGTCTCAGCTACGGCTCCCGCCTCAGCATCGGCGACGGACTTGCCCTCGGCTACCGCCGCTTCACTCTGAGCAAATGCTGATTCGCTCCGGGGCGCTTCGGTATCCTCAGTCGCAGCTGCTGGGTCCCACTCGGCCGCCACATCGTGTTCAGCCGCCGATACCGTAATCTCCTGGGCTGCTTCACCTTCAGCAACCGCTGCTTCACCTTCAGCAACCACCGCTTCACCTTCAGCAACCGCCGCTTCACCTTCGGCAGCCGCCACTTCGCCTCGAGCGAGCACGGCTTCGCCCGCTGCGGCGGGCGCGTCGACCTCGGCCGCAGCGGCCGTCTCCGGCTCAGTCACGGCCCCCTCGCCGTCGGTAGCTGTCGTCTCTTCCTCGGCGGCGGCCGCGTCGTCGATGGTCTGCGCCCGGTCGTCGGTCGTTGTCATATTGTCTGCCCTTTCGAACACTGCGATAGTTCCCCGGTTCGAGCCGCGGGGGCCTACAGCGTCGCACGGGATGGCGGTTGCTGCTTCCGAATCCAGCGGTGCTGGTACGGAATTCAACAGAAGTGCGCATTGGACACCGATCTGTAACCCGAAACGCCGGTAACGTCGAGTTGGCTTGTTTCGAGCGGTTGCACCCCGTCGCGCGACTGCGTACGCACGACTCCGGTAAACCGATGATGCTGGCATGTTGCTACGTCGGGGAAAACTCGGTCGGGGCGAACCGGCCGCACCTGATCGAGTCAGCTCTCCAAGCCGCAGTAGCGCAGTCCTAGCTGTAGCGGCCCTGTTGAAGGCCAGGTCAACGGATCAAGGTGCTCGAGCAACAATGGTCAGCCTCGCCGAGTTCGACCTACTCGCGAACGAATCCCGTTGAGCACCTGACCAATCCGAGGTCGGGATCATCGAAAGCGAGACCGAGCCGACTGAGCGCACCGACGTGACGGAGAGTCGATGCCAACCGTTCTATTCATCAATGCGGTCCACTGGCCGACACGAAATCCTGACTTCGCATGCCGCGGAACCTAGGGTCTCAATACGTGGTGTGAGCTCCGGGAATATATCGGGGGAACTCATGTTTGGTCGACAACGGCGTCGACCATCTGGTGATCCACCCCGCCGAGGGTGTGCCGATATCAGCCCATCGCCACCCGCCATCGCGACCATCGAGGGGTTACCTACGTCGCCTGGTTCGGCACCGACTGCCAGATCAACATCGCCGCCCTCGGCTCCAGGCGGCAGCGGATAGCCGCCTGCACTTTCGCCGCCTCAGCCGTTTCCGTAGATACGATCAGGGACGACGAGAACGACTGCTCGGCGCTCGGCAGCCATGACCCGGTCATATTCGTCCCAGTCGTCGTGCGTGCCACCCGCCGCGGTGAAAACCTCCCGTAGCAACTGTCGCAGCCGTTCGGCATCGATGTCCGGCATCGGGTCGTCGGGACCCGCGATCCACACCGGTCCCTCAACGGCCGCCCACGCCCATCCGACACGGACGACAACGGTCATTCGTGCCCGAAACCGGAGATTGTCCAATTTGCGCGTACCACCGCGGACTACCATGCCCACCACGGGCTCGCCGGTCTGCGGGTGCGCCAACACACCTGCGTTGACGAGCGAGGACTGAACAGTGCCATCGGCCCGCGAGGTCGAGACGACACAAAGGCCATGATCGCCGGCGATCAGCCGAGCAAAGTCCGCGATATCAGTCACGGCCGAAGTCTACGGACCGCGGGCGACGATGCGGACCTTCCGATGCCGAGTCCCGTGCAATCTCATTACGTCCACCAGGCCTATCCCAGTGCGCGAAAGCCATGGTCTCCGGGGGCGGCACCGGTCGGATTTCGAAGAGCGTCGTCGTCACCCGACATCGTCACTGTGGTCTTGAAGACCGACACGCGCCCCGACACAGCCGATCCAGTGGGACGAATTCGCCGCGTCGCGCAGAGATCATTGCCGGACGTGGCGAAGTCGGAATTACGCGAGGACACTGAAAGTGTAGCGCCGAATTCAACTAGGAGCAATGTCATGGCATCCGACAGGCCTTTCGGGATCGATCCGGAAGAATTCGAACGCGCGCTGCGCGAGGCGGGGATCGAATTCCGTGACCTCCTCGGAAGGGCCAGCGGGTACATCGATCGCACAACCGTGAGTACGCTGGCGTCGCTGCTGGGTCAGTTCGGTCCGCCGCAGCGCCAGCGGCCACCACAACCGGAGGGCGAGACCACCGGCGAGACCGGAAGTGGAGTGTGGGCCATCTACAGCATCGATGAGGCCGGCGAGGCCAGGGTCGAGCAGGTTTTTCCGAGCGAGCTCGAGGCCTTGCGTGCGCATCGCGACAATACCGACGAACGCCGTCGCGTGCGGTTTCTGCCCTACGGTGTCCCCACAACCGCGCTGGGCACCCAAATGCCGGGCTCTGATTGATGGCAGCGCAATAACCGAGTAACCCGTGTCAGCGCCGCCCACATACTTCGCCAGCGAATATCGCTGTAGTTAGGACATGAGCCCGGCAGGCTCGCACGGGCGTTGCCCAGCGGGACCGGCGCGCTATGCTGCCGGGATCTTCCAGCGGACTTCCGCCGCGCAGCACCGCGAAATACACGTCACTCTCCAGATTATCGATGGCATTGTCCGATCCTTTTGCGCTATCCATTGTTTGAGCACGCTCGCGATTCGAATACGAATACGCGTGTCCGAGGGTGTACGCAACCGGAGTGAGTGACACTTTCACCGATAGTGATGCTCGGTACGTTGTCCGCCGTTATCTGTCCCGAGTCATCGGAACGCCGGCGAATCCGCACGATGTCGAGAGTAAGTACCGCTTGGCCTGCATGGGATCTGCGATGGAAAGCGATCCAGGCATGCTCTCCGGCAGCACCCGCTTTGTCGAGGGTGAGATGAGCTCGCCGACGATCGCGATCCACGACCCCAAGTGCCCGCTCGTGAAGTGACGAGTACCCGTGACCACGCCTGCGTCAACTTCGATTTACCTGCCTGTCAACGGTTTCCGTACCCAGCAAATCCCACTGCCTGTCCGTCGGCACACGATGCCGATCACCCGCCAGCCTCGACACATCGAACATGATGTACCACCGAAACATCCCGACCGAGCGGACGGCAGCGGCATCTTCCTGATCTCCCGGTATCGCATGAGCGACGGTCTCATCGTCGGATACGGGACCGTCGCCGCCGATCGACGTCGCCCACACGCTCGACCTGCTGCACACCGCGCTGGAGCGGAACCGGGCGACCACGCATTACACCGGGATGTCATGCCTAGCAGCGATTTCACGGTGGCTGCGGATCCGCAGGACACTGATACGAAGAGCGCCGGTTGTCCGCACGCCACATACCGGGCCCAGGCGTTGCGGCTGCTCGGAGACGTTCTCCGCTGCTGATCGACCAGCTCGACAATGTCGATCCGGGACACATTCGTGCGCGACGGCGCTCGCCACTCAGCGACGCATACGTTGCACAGGCACCAAAATTGGCCGATACCAACATCTTCCGCGTGAATTGGTGTCCAATTCCACTGTTCAATGGTGTTGCAGATGACGATGTAACCAGTCAGGAGCGCCCTCGTGCCACGTGAAATCGATGCGACCGTCTTCCCACATCTGGATGCGGACTTGGACCGCGTCCGTGATGTTCTCGGACCCGTTCGACTGGAGGGCAGGCCCGAACTGGCCGCGCTCACCGACGAAGGACCCGATACCTCTCGCCGTCTGGTCCGCCCTACTTTGACCTTGTTGTCGTACTATTTGCTCGCCGATCCCGCTGCCCCGGCCGACGACCGGGTGGTGCGCGCCGCTGCTGCCGTCGAGTTGCTGCATCTGGGCTCGCTCTACCACGACGATATCGTCGATCACGCGTACGAGCGTCGTGGCCGTCCCAGTGCCAACGTGGTGTGGGGTTCGCATATGGCTGTATTGGGTGGGGACTCGGTGATGCTCACGAGCGTGCGCATGCTGGCCGAACTCGGTCGGCGTGAAGTTCACGCGGGGGCGATCGCGGGTGAGCAGATGTGCGCAGGCATGGTGATCGAGGCCGCCGACCTCTACGTGACCTCCCGAAGCGAGCAGTCCTACCTGGACGCGATCGATGGCAAGACTGCGGCGGTGCTGTCGCTGGCGTGCCGGGTGGGCGCGATGCAGGCCGGTCGGCCGGAGGATGAAGAAGAGGCGCTGGCCCAGTTCGGCCGATACTTCGGATTGGCCTACCAATTGTGTGACGACATCCTCGACCTGACCTCCACCGCCGAAGAAATGGGTAAGCCCGTCAACGCGGATCTGTCCGAGGGCATCTACACACTTCCCGTGATCCGCGCGGCTGCCCGCGACCAGGATCTTGCCCGCCTGCTGCGCAGAGCGATGACGGGTGAGCAAGCCGCACACGCCCGTGAGCTCGTCGTCGCCTCCGGTGCCGTGGACGAAGCACGGGCCAGGGCCGATGAATTCATGGATCAGGCTGGCGGGCAGCTCGCCAGTGTGCCCGTCGACCCACGCGCCCGCCAGGCGATGATCGCCTACGCCCGGTCCATACTCGACCGGCGCACTCCTGGTCCCGCGGTGCCCCGGCAGCCGACGCGGTCATCCCGAGCCCACGGTGCTGGGCTCTCGCCACAGCTCGCACAATGGTTGCGAAGCTGGATGGTGGACACCGGACTTGCCGTCTCCACGGCCGAGGCCGACTACCACCGGTGGATGGGAGCGATCAGGATCCCAGCGCAATCCTTGGCCCCAGCAGCGGACCCGGCCCGTGAACAGACCGCCTACGCCATGGCGGTGCTTGTCCTTGCCTGGGACGACCTCTTCGAGGACCCGCAGCTGAGGGACCCCGAAGCCGTTACCGCGCTGAGGCGTGGCATGGTGGCAATGCTGCGCCAGGACCCGCAGAAACCGTGGCGGTCCGGTGCGATCCCGACGGCGTGGGCGAGTTTGTGGCCGCGCCTACGGGAGGGCCGGAGCACCCGCTGGCAGGAGCGGTTCCTCGACGGCATCGAGGACTGGTTCCAAGCCGCCGAACGTGAAGCGCACCATCGCATCAACGGCTATATCCCCTCCGTAGCCGACTATCTGCCGCTACGGATGTCGACCAGTGGGATCGACACTGCCATCGCCTGCATGGAGGTGCGCCAGGACCGGGAACTGCCGTTGAAGCTGCGCAACCACCCCGTGATCCGCCGTCTCGAGGAACTCGCCTTCTGGGTGACCTTCGTGGAGAACGACCTGGTGGGACTGGATCAGGACGAGGCAGATCAAGTCCCTTACAACCTGGTGCGGGCGGTCCGTCACGAGACCGGCTGCACCCGCCGCGACGCGGTCGAGCAGGTGCAGAGCCAGGTAGCGGATCAGCGCGCCCAGCTCGAGGCGCTGATCCGCTACGTCCCCGCGCTCCTGCGCGTGCTTCCCGGCCTGTCGGGCGAGGGGAAGGACTACGCGGAGATGTACGTGAATATGACGAACGTGGGGCTCTGGGGTCGTGAGAGCGATCGGTACGAGCCAACCTCCGCTTCCGCAGCACCGGACTTGGAACGCTTGCGCCGTGAGATCTACTACCGGGCCGACGAACCGGCTACTACCGCGCCGTAAGCCGCCGCAGCCGGCAATCAGGGTGTCCCGCGCAATCCACCGTCCTGGTCGCGCGGGACACCCCTCAGTGCTGCCCAGACCTCGTCGCTCCGGGGATGCGGGGTCCGGGGATGCGGATCCACATCGTGGATCGAAGGGACGAGCGGGTGCGCAGATGGAAAGCGACCAGTCCGACGAGGGCGCTCGCGGCGAACCAGGCCAGTTGCACCGCGAAGCCCCCGAAGGGCGTGGCATCGGAGAAACCGGCGGCCGTCGAAGCCTGCATTGCCCCGTAGGAGGGCAGCCAGCGCACGAGCTCGCTGTCTGCCCCGATGCTGGCGATGGGGTTCTGCACGGCCATGTCGAAGCAGCTGATCATCGCGATGGCGAACATGCCCTCCACCTCGCGGCGCAGCAGCGCGCCGAGCGCGACACCCAGCGCCCCGTAGGTCATCGCCGCGCCGAAGAGCGCCGCGGCGACCAGGACAGGTTGACGAGGCGACCAATAGCAGCAGATGATCGCGGTGGCGTACGCGCAGACCACCACGGAGGCGACCACTAGGCAGGCGATCTTCGCCAGCCCCAGCGCGACCCGGGGATACCCGGCCATCGAAAGTCGCCGATCGAATGCACCACTGCTGAAAGTCGCCGCGAACATCATGAACCCGATGATCAGTGAGACCGCCATTAGGGCGCCGCTGAGCTGAGCGAGCTGATTGCCGTTGGCGCGCAGCACGAGACCGGTGTCTCGAAGCCGGAACGGTACCTCGATATCGGTGACGGCCACTCGCACCAGGGTGATCAATATGGGGACGAAGGCGGCCACCAATAGCATAGCGAACCGGTTACGTGCGTGCTCGATGAGACCGTAGCGGGTCGCGATCAGAAACAAGCGCATACCGTTGCTCATCCAGCCTTCTCTTGCCTGCCTTGTAGGACCCCGTCGTGCAACCGCCACACCTGATCCAGCTTGTCGGTGTCGTGAGCCAGATGCGAGACGATTAGAACGGACCGGCCGGTGTCACGAAATTCTGTGACCAGATCCCAGAAACGCAGATAAGTCTCCCAGTCGAAACCTTGGTATGGCTCGTCCAGCAGCAGAACCTGCGGGTCGTGCATCACCGCCAATGTCAGGTTGAGTTTCTGCCGGGTGCCGCCGCTCAGCGTCGCGACCCGCTCACCGGTGTACTCGGAGAACCGGAGGATCTCCATGGTCTCCTCGGTCCGCCGCAGATCCGGTACGGCATAAGCGGCGGCGAACAAGTCCAGGTGCTGGCGTACGGTGAAGGCGTCGTTCAGGACGACCTGCTGCGGGCAGTAACCGAACCGCCCACGGTGCCGGATCGTTCCCCGATCCGGTCGCAGTTCTCCGGAGAGCACCTTCAACAGCGTCGACTTGCCCACGCCGTTCTCACCGACGATACCCACCAGTGTCCCCGCGGGCAGCACCATATCGATGCCACGCAGTACCGACCGCCTGCCGTATGAGTGGTGGACGTTCTCCACTTCCATCCTCGCCCCTTGCCTGCCGCCGATGCATGGCCCGGCAACCGTTCGCATGCTACCAACCAGCGACGAAAATCCGTGCGGCGACCAGCAATTCGCGCACTATGAAGACTTGGCCTACCGCCTCGGCGAACGCATTGATGGAGCGGGCCCGACCTGCACCCACGTATATACTCGCCATTCGGCAGATGGCAACGCGTCGAATTCGAGGTCGAAAAGCGAAATATTCTGCGGTTCAGCTTGTCTCACCAACCGTCGTTGTTGACACATCACGCCAGAGAATGTTCGTCAGCCAGGCACAGCAGCTACGGCAACCGGCTCTCGGCCTGGGCCGACGGGGTCCGGGGAGTCAGAGGAACAGTAAAGTGCCGCGACTGCAAGGGTTTACGGCCTGCTTCGAGCCGAATCGGCGGCGGGGTAGTAGTAGAGCTCACCGCGCAAGCGTTCCAAATGCGGTGCTGTCGAGGCCGAACTCTGCGTGTACCGATCGGCGAGCCGCGCCGTGAATGCCGCATCTCGCATGCTCTCGTAGAGCGACACGTACTCCTTCCTTCGTCCGGATATACCCGGAAGTACGCGCAGCAGAGCGGGGAGGTAGCGGATCACCCCATCGATCCGAGCGCGTCTCTCATCCACCTGACGCTGCACCTGCTCGACGGCTTCACTGCGGGTGCACCCGGTTTCCCGACGGACCACCCTGACCAGGTTGTAGGGGATATGGTCGGCCTCGTCGCGTTCCAGTGACACCAGATCGTTCTCCGCCATGGCCACCCAGGAGATAAGTTCTTCGAGACGGCGAACCACCGGGTGTTTCCGCAGCGTCGACGGCACTTCCCAGTCCTGGCGCACCTCCAGAACGACGGCAGCGATGTCGAACCCACCGGTCGAGTTCCGCAGCGGTAGCCAGTCAGCCGTGGTGGGGACGTAGCGGTTGATACGGTGGTGCGCTTCGCGTTCGCAGGCTTCGAACCAATCTCCGACGGTTTCCAGGAACCGCTCCTGCCACTCGATGGTGCGGCCCTCGCGCACCTGCGGCCACACACCCGCCCATGCCGACGCGATCGTGCCGGACCGCCACGGTGCCTGCGGATCCTGGCGCAGCACAGCCACCAGGCCACGCCGCAGCGCGGTGACAGTTTCCGGATCCCGCAGCTGTGGATCATCGAACAGGTCATCCCATACAGCCAGCAGGGTGGTTATGCCGACGAAGGCCTGTTCATGAGCTGCGTCGGCCGGGGGCAAGAACTGGTGCGTCGGCAACCGGAACACTCCCACCCACCGGTGGTTGTGGTCGAACTCGGCCGAGGAGACGATCAGGCCGGTGTCCATCATGAAGCTTTTCAGCCATGACATGGCCTGCGGCGAGACCGACTCGCCCCTGGCCTCGGACGTCGGCGTCGAGGGCCCCGAAACGGCCGGACGGGAAGTTCGCCGATCGAGTACCGACCGGGCATAACCGGTCATCGCATGGCGAACGCGAGAGTCAGCGGGCAGACCGGCAAGCCGGTCCTGAGCCTGGTCGATGAATTCGTCGGCGACCGCCTGTGCCTCGTCCACGGCGCCCGAGGCGATTACGAGCTCACGGGCATGTGCGGCTTGCTCCCGCGTCATTCGCCGACCGAGCAGGCCGGCAAGACGTTGGTCGCGGGCAGCTGCACGGATCACGGGCAGTGTGTAGATGCCTTCGAACAGATCCGTATTGACCGGCTTGCCCATTTCGTCGGCGGTCGAGGTCAAATCCAGGATGTCGTCACACAACTGGTAGGCCAGCCCGAAATATCGACCGAACTCGGCCAATGCCTGCTCCTGCTCGTCCGAACAACCGGCCTGCATCGCGCCGACCCGGCATGCGAACGACAGCAACGCCGCCGTCTTACCGCCGATCGACTCCAAGTAGGACTGTTCACTGCGGGAGGCCACATACTCATCGGCGGCCTCGATCACCATGCCCGCACACATCTGCTCACTCGCGATCAACCCCGCGGACACTTCGCGATGGCCGAGTTCGACCAGCATCCGTGTGCCCGAGGTTGTCACGCAGTCACCAGCCAGTACAGCCATATGCGCACCCCACACCGCGTTGGTGCTCGGATGGCCGCGACGCTGGTCGGCATGATCGATGACGTCGTCGTGATACAGCGATCCCAGATGCAGCAACTCCACCCCGGCCGCGGCTCGCACCGCCCGGTGATCTGCCGGTGTCGCGGGATCGGTGAGCAGGTAGTACGACAGCAACGTCAGCGTAGGACGCACCAGCCGACGAGACGTGTTCTCGCCCTCGTCAGTGAGTGCGGTCAGCTCGGGCCTGCCACGAAACTGTACGGGCCCGAGCACATCACGGACACGGTCCAGGTCCGCATCCAATTGCGGAAAGACCGCGGAATCGATCTCACTTGGCACGCGCACGCTCCTGAGTAGTGGCATCGGTCAGCTATACCGTTGATGCAGTTGAAATTTGACACCATAGCGCGCGGAAAATGTTGGTATCAGGCAATTTTGACGCCACTGGCGAGCATGTCCGCGACCGGAGTCGCTGCCCGGCTGGCTGGAACGCCAGGGCGAGCATGGAGGCTTCCCTCCCTCGGCGATCGCATCCACTGCCCGGTGACGCCAGAGCGGCGTTCTACCCTCGACAGAATGTCTAGCGTTGCTATGCTGTCGTCATGTCCGCCATCAGCGAGCGCCGCGAACGTGAACGCGCCCACCGTCATCAGCTGATCATCACGGCCGCGCGGGAACTCGCGGAGAGCGAGGGCTGGGAGGCAGTGACGACACGGCGGCTGGCTGAACGTGTCGAGTACAGCCAGCCGGTGCTGTACAGCCACTTCAACGGTAAGGACGCGATCGTGAGCGCCGTCGCCTTGGACGGCTTCAGCGAACTCGCCGCCCACCTGAGCCGCGCCCGGCACGGCGCCGACCCTGGACAGGGCCTGCGCGCCGTCTGCCGCGCCTACCTGGAGTTCGCGACCGATCGACCTGCCCTCTACCAGGCCATGTTCATCCTGCCCACCGATCTGAAGTTCGCGAGCGCCGAAACACCGGCCCCGCTGCGGGCTGCTTTCGACGAGTTCGTGAGCTGCTTCCGGCCGGACAACACGCGACGCGAACTATTCGCCGAAGTCATCTGGAGCGCGTTGCACGGTATGGCCGTCCTGTCGGACAGCGGCCGGATCCCCGCAGACGGACAGGAGGAACGGCTCGACTTCCTCATCGCCCGGATCGCTGACACCCCAACGAAGCCAACGAGCCCGTAAGCGGCTCGAAACGCCAGGCCCCTGCCATGCACCGCGCCGGTCGCCCCGTCATCACAGTGCCGCGATGACCTGAGTTGCCGCCGTCCCAGATCGGCGAGCACCCGCTTCGCCGTGTTTCAGGACGTTGTTCCGCCCCACGCACCAATCCTCTGCCCATTGTCGAGCCGCCCATGGGAACCGGCTCTACCAGTTGGATCTCGAGCTTGTCTGGCGCGGCTCGACGATTCCGTCCGGTTCACATGGTTATGGGCGGCTTGTCCGGCTGGCTGCGTCGATGAGCAGTTTCGCGGCCACCGTTGCCCCGTCGGAGCGGATCGCGCCGGCCACGGTCCTGGCTCGTGTTCGCGTCTCAGGAGCCAGGGCCGTGGTGAGCGCGGCGGACAGGGAGTCGACGGTCGGTGTCGAGCCCGCGTGTGCCGCACCGATACCCAACTCGGCCACTCGGGCGGCCCAGTAGGGCTGGTCCGCGATCTGTGGCACGACCACCTGAGGCGCACCGGCCCGGGCGGCCGCCGTGGTGGTGCCCGCGCCGCCGTGGTGCACGACGGCCGCAACCTTGCCGAACAGCGCCTGCTGGTTGACCTCGCCGAGAACGAAGCAGTCGTCGGCGTCGTCGATCGGGGTCAGCTCGGCCCATCCGCGGGCAAGCAGGACCCGGCGGCCCTGCGCGCGGACCGCCTCGATGGCCACCCGGGCGATATCTTTCGGGGCGTACGCGGCCATGCTGCCGAAGCCCACGTACACCGGTGGCGCGCCGGCGGCCAGGAACGCCTCCAGCTTGTCCGGGAGCGGGCGTTCGTCGGGCAGGATCCACGCCCCGGTCTGCACGACGTCGAGGTCGGTCATGCCGTGCGACGGACATAACGTCTCGTCCGCCGCCAGCCACGGCTGGCCGGTAAGGACGTGGTCGCGCACATTGTCCACCGGTGCCAGGCCGATCGCCGCCCGATGGCTGTTGAGCGCCTCGCCGTACAAGGCGTTCACCCGCTGGGCGTCCTGCTCCCACAGCACCCGGTTGTCGGTCTCCTCCTGCGGGGACGGTGTGCCAGGCCGTCTTCCTGGAGGGAAGCGCCGCGACGGCAGCCCGAGAAGGTGAAAGCACGCGAGCACGTAGTGGATGCCCAGTTTCTCGGCCACGTCCCGTGCGCCAGCTGGCATCAGTCCGGTGGCCAGCAGCGCGTCACATCCCTCAGCCGCCGCGGTGAGCGTTTCGAACCGCGCGGCGACCAACGCGGGAGCGAGCCGGAACGCGTCTTGCGCCGTCGGCGGCTTCGGGTTGGCGACGATGGAGTGCACCGTCGGGCCGAGCGGCACCAGCGGCACGTCGATACGCTCCAGCAGCTTCGCGAACTCCTCGTCCGGCGGCGCGCACACCCGCGCCTGCGCGCCCAGCTCTCGCAACGCCGCCGCCAGTCCCGCCAGCGGTTCGACATCTCCGCGCGATCCCCACGTCGTCAACAACACTCGCACTTCGCAACTCCCCATTTCCGCAGATTCTGGCATTCGGCCGGTAATTCTGGGGTATGACCCGGGTCTTGCCGCAAGCCCCCCACTCCGATATATGTTGAAGTGGGGAGGAGTTGGGTCTCCTGGTCTTCGCCACTTCTCGTCCACTCTGGACGGACAGCCTCCACAGACTGAACCGTCACGGGTATCGTCGCCGAGGCCGGCTACCGCGCCGTATGGAGACCTCCAGCGCTGTCCGCACCCGACTGACCAGACACCCCAGGTTGGCGAAGGAGCATGCTTGGTGTCGTGGTTCCGGCTAGGCACAAGGTCGACGGTTGCGGTGGAATCGCCTGAATATCAGGCGGATTCGCGCCCAGCGTGTGGCGCGCGGATACGGATGCCCTCATTGGCTGATGGCAGACAGGTCGCGTCATAGACCATGCCGTCCCGGTCGGCGGCGTTCCAGACGAAGTCGGTCGAGAAAATCGATCGCTACCAGGCCCCGCCGTCGCGGATCAACGCCTCCCGGGCCCGCAAATCTGCCAGCTGGGATACAGCCCACTGCTGCTTAAGCGCGAAATCCGTCCCGCGCTACCGCTCGAACCCCTCGGTTTCCTCTGGTACGCCCGTACTGCCAGCGCGGTAAGATCAAGGTGAGGATCTGATCAGTTGGGGTTGAAACACACAACCCTGGACCTCGGAAACACCCCCAGGTGCGGCCATGGACAACTGGACGGCAGGAATCTTCGGCCCATATCTATCGCGCGGGTGCGAGAAGAATGCGGGATTCACGCTATGCCTTCCAAATACCTGATTCCGGTGACAAGAAGCAATCCGACGGATACAGGCTTGGTCGGACCCCCGATTCCGGAATTCGCACGCAGGGGCATATCTTCGCCGCCCGACGTCGGCCGCCGACCACGGACTGCCCACGTCCGTGTCGTCCGAACGCGGCCGTGTATCGGTGTCACGCTGTTCAGCGTGCTGGGTGAGGTCGACCTGCGCACCGTGGCGGAGTTCGAGCGGCAACTGCTCGCAACGCTGCACACTGCTGCACCGACCATCATCATCGACCTGTCCGAACTCGGTTTTCTCGGTGTGGCAGGAATGGAGGTGCTCGACGACGCGCGGGTGTGGTCGCAGCACACCCACGAGATGTACCTCGTCACCGGCACCGTGTGCGTGGACCGTGTGATCGCGGCCAGCGGTATGTCAGCGTGCTTCGACACCTTCACCAATCTCGACGATGCACTGCGTGAAGTGGCGAAGCGGCACGGTCACGTGTGAAGACATGAGTGCGGTTCGAAATGGGTGCGCGGATAGAAACGACAGCACCATCCGGATTGTGGTGGCGTCCGACGCGGCCCGCCGCATCCTCGGCGGGCCGCGCCAGCAATGTTGGGAGTTAGTGCCGTCCGCCGCTGATAGTGGTCTTCGGCTGATCGATACTGGTGGTGGCCTGCGCGGACTGGGACCGGTCGAGCCGATGCAGAGCCAGCGCGGCAAGCGCGCCGATGGCTGCGAAGCCGAACCAAACCGCCCAATCGGATCCGGCGGCGTGGGCGGCGCCGACCACTGCGCCGGTGGTGAGGTTGCCGATCAGGATTCCGATGCCGACGACGGTGTTGTAGAACCCGTAGTGGGTGGCCACCAGCCTGCCACTGGCCAGAGCGACGACGGTGTCCATCTCGAAGGGAAACACCGCCGCTGTCCCGATCGCCAGCAGAGCCGCCGCCACCAGGAGTGCGGCGATCGCGGCCACCGTCCCGAACCGTTCGGGATCCGGCACTAGCGCTACGGGGAGAAACGACACTGCCAGCAGGCTCATCCCGACGACCAGGCTGCGCCCGCCGCGCCACCGGGTCCGCAACCACGCGGTGATGCGCAACTGTCCCACAACCGCGACGACACCCGAGATCACGAATACCGCCGAGGTCACCTCCCGCGACCGCGCCCCGGCCACGTAGTCCGCTTGCAGTGGCAGCGCGAGATACACCTGGAACGACAGGACGTACGAGCCGATCATCGCCATCGCGAACGCCACGAACCGCCGGTTGGCGACCACGGTGCGCCAGTCCTCGAGCACCGTGGTCTGCTCAGCCGGAGTTTCGGCACGCCGGGCGGGCAAGGCGAACAACTGTGCCACTGTCAGCACCGCGAACACCAGTGCGGCCGCGCCCGCGGTCACTTGGAAATCCAGCGCCATCAGCGCGAGTCCGAGCAAGGGACCGGCCAGGATGCCTGCCTGGTAGAAGATGTTGAACACCGCGAACGCTTCCAAGCGCCGTTCTCCGGTGTCGGCCGCTAGGTAGGCGCGCACCGCCGGATTGAACAGCGCTCCGGCGAAACCTGTTGCCGCCGAGGCGATCAGCAAGCCCGGCAACGAGGTCGCGAACACCAGTAACGCGAAACCACTGGTCCGCAGGAAACATCCGGCCACGATCAGCGGTTTGTAGCCGAACCGGTCGGCGAGTGTGCCACCGATGAGGAACATCCCCTGCTGGGAGAAGTTCCGGACGCCGAGCACAAGGCCGACCGCCCACGCCGCCAATCCCAGGGGTCCGGCGAGGTATCCGGCCAGGTACGGCATCAGCATGTAGAAACCGAGATTGATGCCGAACTGGTTGATCATCAGCAGGCGGGCGGCGAGATCGAAGCTGCGGAACTTGGCGAGCAGAGTCATGACGCCTGCTCCCGACCATGGACGAGACGTTTCGGATCGATCACAGTGGTGCAGCGAGTCCAGGAGTGTACGACTCGCTCGGTCGGGTGGGTGATGGTGTCGGGTTCGATCGGCGGATCGACATCGAACAGCCCGTGCCGCTCGCAGTAGGTGTCGTTGTAGATGGTGTCGAAGTATCGGTGCGGCCCGTCGGGGAACACCGCCGCGATTCGCAGTTCGGAATCGTGCGTGCGGGCGGCCCAGCCCGCCACCAGCGCGACCGCGCCTACGCTCCAGCCGCCACTTGCGTGGTGCGTGGCGGCCAGTGCACGGCAGGCCCAGACGGCCTCCGACGGTGCGACCCAATGAATTTCGTCGAATGCGGCGTAGTCGACATTGCGCGGATAGATGCTCGAGCCCAGCCCACGCATTAGCCGCGGACCGGCGGGCTGACCGAAGATCGTCGAGGCCACGGCGTCCACCCCGATCAGCTTCAGATCCGGGTTGAACCGCCGCAGCACCCGCGCCACCCCGGCCGAATGACCGCCGGTGCCGACCGCGCACACCAGCACATCGACACTACCGAGCTGTTCGATCAACTCGATCGCAAGCGACTCGTAGCCGTCGACGTTATCCGGATTGTTGTACTGGTCCGGGCACCACGCATCGGGTTCACGATCGAGCAACTCGAGCACCCGGTCACGCCGGGCTTGCTGCCAACCACCGCGCACATGTGGCTCGGTCACCAGATCGACCTGTGTTCCGTACGCGGCGAGCATCTGCGCCATGATCGGCTCCAGGCCTGGATCGGTGACCATGGTGACCGGATGCCGATACACCAATCCCGCCAGCGCCAGACCCAAACCCAATGTGCCGCTGGTGGATTCGATTATCCGGGCGCCAGGCGCCAAGTCGCCGCGCGCTTTGGCTCGCCGCACCATGTGCAGGGCGGGGCGGTCTTTCATCCCGCCCGGGTTGACCCCCTCCAGCTTGGCCCAGAACCCTCGACCCGCCGGTGCCAGCGGTTCGCCGACCCACAGAATCGGGGTGTTTCCGACCAACGTATCCGGGTGCCGGGCCGGGCCCGGCGCGGCCACCAGGGCCGCGGGAACCTCGGCACGCGTGCCGAGCACAACTTTGTCCATGACTGTCGCTTTCTGTATCGATACCGCCCTGTAGGGCGCAGAGACGTGCGGGCAGCGGACACCGGCCGACAGAGGACAACTCACCGGCCTGGCGCTGACCGATCAGCGTCGGGCGATACAGATACGCGTCAGCAGGGCTCTGCCGCTGACGATAGGCACGGCCGCGGCAGGGGGACCACGCACTCCACCGGAACCAAGCCGGTACACCGGCGCGAAAATCACGGCCGCGACCAGCATAAATAGGTACGACAGCAGCGGCACGAGACCGCCGGCGCTTACCGGTAGCGCAACGGTGACGACGCAGTGGGCGTCATGCGGCGCACCGTGGTGCTCACCGGGATCGGCGATGGCATGTGCCGCGTCACCCACAGCCGAGGCGAACAGGGCAGTGGTGGTCTGATGGGAGTGCTCTCCAGTTCCATGGGAATGGCCACCGGCGGCGCGCAGGGTGCAGTGCAGCAGTGGCGCGATGAGCAGCCCTGCGGCAAGTAGCGCCAGCGCCAAGCCGGCGAGCCGCAACCGACCGGTGGGCTTCACAGCGACCACACTCCGGCATCGGACTCCTGGCTCACCATCGAAGCCTCCTCCCACACCCCGCTCGAACCGTTCCGACATCGGTGCTCTGGCACCGAGAATCCGGGAAAGCACTGCTCGCCTGGCATTTTCGGCTCGAACGTATGCATCTTCATGCTGTGGTGGGCATTTCAAGCCCCGCGGCGTTGGGGTCGACCAGCGCATCAGGCAGTCGGCAGCGTGAACGCGGCGGTACGGACGACATCGCCGTGCTTGAAGTCCAAGAACAGTCGGTAGGTTCCTGGGCCGGGGACGGCAGTGTGGAAGGCGACGCCCGGGCCAGGAGCGGTCACCCCGTCGCCGGGTTCGCCGTTCGGGTGGACGTGGACATAGGCCAGGTCGCCCGCTCGCAGGATCACCAGATGTCCGTAGGCGGCGAGGTAGGGCTGCAGATCGGTGACCGGCTCGCCGTTCTTGTGCACGGTTAGTGTGAGCAGTCGGCCGTCGCCGGGCACGAGATCACCCGCGAGGGTCACCTCGTAGCCGTCCACCGTCGCGGTGCGCGCGGCCGCCGGAACGGGTCGCGGTTCGTACGCGCCGGCGACAGCCAGATCCGCGCCGAGGGTGATTGTCTTGCCGAGCGCGCGTGGGGCGATATCGGTGAATACGCGGTACGCGCCCGCTTCCGGCAGCTTCAGCTTCACTGTCCAGGTGCCGTCGGTCGTGAGTTCGGGATGCACGTGCCAGAACCCGGTCAGCTCCCGTTGGGCGACGATCAGGTGCAGGTCACGGTCGTGGATGGCGGTGTAGTCGGCGACCGCCGCACCGTCCGGCCCGAGGATCCGGAACCGGAAGTCGATCTCACCAGGGGTCGTGATCGGCTCCGCGAGCGCCAATGTGTAACCGTCCTGGGTGATCTGGAGTCCGCCCGGCAGCCCACCGCCGTGCGTGGCGTGGTCGCCGTGACCCGTGTGGGCGGGTGCAACGGTGGTGCGATGGGCGTAAGCGTTGTGATCTGCATGTGCCGCGTGATCCCCGTGCGTGCCGTGATGATGGGTGTGCGTCTGCGTAGTCATCGCCGTCTCTCTCCGATCTTGCTCTGTATCTACACAAAGGAAAAGTAATACCCCTGGGGGGTACAAGTAAATATGGTGGCGTGTGATGCGCCTCACGTCGCCCCGTCCAGCCCCTCCGGGGATGCGGACCGGATCAGCGACAACAACGCCGGATGTTCGGGCAAGGCAAGCCAGACTTGCTTGGCAACTGAAATCTATTGAGCGACTGAATAAGCGATATGTTCGGGGCGAACCGATTTGCGGATAACCGATCGGCCCGGGAGGTGCCGACACATGATCGCTCAGGGCTGCTTGCGGCGCGCGGCCGCGGCCGCGCGGGCTCGGTTCAGCTGATCCGATGACAACGCGGCGGGGTGCAGCGGCAACTCGGGGGCAGCGTCGGTGCGGAAGCCGTTGAGCTGGACGGCAAGGTACCGCCGCCAGTTCTCCGGAGCGACCGGTTCGGTGATTGCCGCGACGAGGTGGATCATGCCGATGATTGCGAGAACATCGACCGGTTCCATGCTCTGCTCGACCACGCCGGCCTTTTTCGCGCGGTCGAGCAACACCGCGATCGGGAGCATGAGCTCGCCGCGATGGACTTCGAAAAGGATTGCTTCATTTTGCAACTCGCTCATCGCGGTGGCGAATCCGCGGTTGCCCGCGATGATTTCACAGGTGGCTTCCACAAATCGCGTGAGCGCTCGCCAGGGGTCGGGGTCGCGAGTCGCCGCTTGGGCCGAGTCGATGATCTGCCGAAGGTATCCCTCGAACAACTCATTGATCAGCTCCCTCTTGTTCGAGAACTGGCGGTAGACGGTGCCGACACCGATACCTGCCACGCCGGCAACGGCATCGAGTGTCATTTCCATGCCGCGCTCGGCCAGCAACCGTTCCGCGGCGGTCAGGATGCGCTGACGGTTGCGAACCGCATCCGCCCGTTTGGGGCGGGGTTCGACGTCGCGATCGGCAGTCACGGTTTTGTGCCTACTTCGGGGTCGCCGATCGTGCCGCAAGCCCGAGGACGGCCCGGTCGACGATGAGTCGCATCCAAGATCGTTTGGCGACTCGATTCGATTCGTACAGCCACATCAGGATGGTATCGCCACTTGTATTCGGAACGGCCGATCAACAGGTGCCACGACGCTCCGATATGAGACGAACCGTTTCGAACGAACACTTCGCCGTTCGACGCTGCGGGGCTACGCGGTATCCACACCTGCGCCGCGCACGGTTGGCCCGCATAGAAGGTGAGGTCACGATAAGTCGGGTGCTCGATCGCATCCGTGACATCGCTATCGACCAGAGGCCACGGGTCGGACTCAGCTGCGGCGTTTCTCGGCGACGTCGGCCATGCCGTACATAAGTTTCTCGAGCAGGCCGATGAAGATCGTCTGTTCCGGTTTGGTGAGGGCGTTGGCCCACGCCTGCTCGCGCTCGTTGTGCTGACGGAAAGCGTCCGCGATGGCGTCATGACCCCCTTCCGTCAAGGCGATCCGCACCGCGCGGCGGTCGCGCTCGGCGCGTTCCCTCGTGACCAGACCGTCGCGTTCCAGGGTGTTGACCAGGGCCGACACCGTGGCTCGGCTATTGCCGGACAGTTCGGCGATTCGTTTGGCCTCCAGTGGCCCGGCCAGCCACAGGACGAAGAGGATGCGGAAACCGGGCCAGCTCCAACCGTGGGGGCGGTGGACCGACGCTTCGAGGTCGTAGACGAGCGCGCTGGTGACCCGGTGCAGGGTCAGCACCATCCGCATGGCCGTGGGATCGACTTGGGGGAGTTCGCGATTGGCCTTGTTCACCGCGTAGTCGACGAAGGTCAGGTAGTCGAGGTTGCGGGGGGACTCCGGAGCCGTGGTCATGAGCACAGGGTAATGACGTCCGCGCGGCCGGCGAGAGTGACAGGGAACAGGTCTTGCCAATGGTGTGGTTCACGCTACACTCGGCTGAAATTAATCAAACCATTTACTAATGGAGGGCTGATGACCACGAAGGCTTTCGCCTCTTCGGCGGATCTCGGCGAGAAGGTGCAGACGCTCGAGGTGCTCGCCGACGGTGTGTACGCGCTGACCGCCGAGGGGGATCCGAATATCGGCGCGATCGAGGGTGAGGATTTCGTCGTCTGCTTCGAGGCACTGGCCACGCCGGTCGCCGCGCGGCAATGGCTGGCGAAGCTGCGCGAGCACACCGACAAGCCGGTCAAATATCTGATCCTGTCGCACTACCACGCGGTGCGCACACTCGGCGCCAGCGCCTACGACGCGGAAGTGGTCATCGCGCACGACAACACGCGCAAGCTCATCGCCGAACGCGGACAACAGGATTGGGATTCCGAGTATGGGCGTATGCCGCGGCTTTTCAAAGAGCCCGACACCATTCCCGGACTGGCCTGGCCCACTCAGACCTTCTCCGACTCGGTCACCATCGACCTCGGTGGCAACCGCGGCGACCTGCAGCTGAAGTTTCTGGGCCGCGGGCACACCGAGGGCGACATCGTGGCCTGGCTGCCCCAGCACAAGATCCTGTTCGCCGGGGACCTGGTCGAGGCCGAGGCCGCCCTGTACACCGGCGACGCCTTCCATCGGGAATGGGCCACCGGCACCCTCGACGCCGTCGAAGCACTGGGCGCCGAACAGCTCATCGGTGGCCGCGGCGCGGTGGCCCGGGGGCGTGATGCGTGCGACGCCGCGATCGAGCAGTCCCGGCACTTCCTGCGGGTCATGCTGACCGAGGTGGGCACGGTGCACCAGCGTGGCGGAACTCTGAAGGAGGCGTTCGAGGCCACGCACGTGGCGCTGTTCGACCGCTACGGGCGCTGGCCGATTTTCGAACACTGCCTGCCGTTCGATGTCTCCCGCGTGTGGGACGAATTGTCCGGTATCGAGCGGCCCGTCATCTGGACCTCCGAGCGTGACCGTGAAGTCTGGAACCAGCTGCAGGACTGAGGAATTCGACATGACAACCGATAAGACGGTCGCCATCATCGGCAATGGGCCGGTCGGTCAGACGACTGCGCTGCTGCTGGCCCGCTGGGGTATCCCCGTGATCGTGCTGGATGCCCGCCCACAGCGCGACGAGATCGGCTCGAAGGCCATCTGTCAGCAGCGTGACGTGCTCGATGTATGGGAATCCGTCGGTGCTGGACGCCGCATCGCGCAAGAGGGCGTTACCTGGACCACGGCCCGCACCTTCTACCGTGATCGCGAACTGTTCTCCTATGACCTGCCGGATTACGGTAAGTCGGCGTTCCCGGCGTTCGTCAATATTTCGCAGACCCGCACCGAGCAGATCCTCGACGAAGCCATCGCGGCGTCCGAACTGATCGACGTGCGCTGGGGCCATACCGTCACCGGAATCGCGCAGGACGACAACGGTGTCCGCCTGCGCTGCGCCACTCCCGCGGGGGAGGCGGCCATCACTGCTGCGTACGCCGTCGCGTGCGGCGGCCCGCGCAGCGATGACCTGCGCGGGGAGCTCGGCGTCGACTTCGGCGGTGAATCCTTCGATGATCGGTTCCTGATCTGCGATATCCGGGCCGATCTGCCGGACTGGGCCACCGAACGCCGCTTCTACTTCGACCCGGAGTGGAATCCCGGGCGGCAGGTGCTCATTCATCCCTGCCCGGACTCGACGTTCCGCATCGACTGGCAGGTGCCCGGCGACTACGACCTCGACGCGGAGCGAGCCAGCGGCGCGCTGGACGCGCGTATTCGCCGGATTATCGGCGACACGGACTACGAGATCGTGTGGAACTCGGTGTACCGCTTCCACTCTCGGGTCGTCGACCGCATGCGCGTTGGCCGGGTACTGCTGGCCGGCGACTGCGCCCACCTGGTGTCGCCATTCGGCGCGCGTGGCTTGAACTCCGGCGTCGCGGACGCCGAGAATGCCGCGTGGAAGCTGGCTTTCGTGCTCAATGGCTGGGCGCCGGCGGAACTGCTGGAGAGCTACCACGTCGAGAGACACGCGGCCGCTCTGGAGAATATCGAGGTCACCACCGACACCATGAACTTCCTGGTGCCGCGCGATGACCAGCAGCGCCGGGTGCGCCGCGACACCCTCGAACGCGCGGCGGTGGATCCCGCTACCAGTGCGGCGGTCGACTCCGGTCGACTGTCCGAGCCGTTCTGGTATGTCGATTCGCCGCTGACCACCCCGGATCCCGGCCGTCCCTTCCATGGTCGGCCGCCCCGTGGCACCGTCGCGCCCACTGCCCCGGGCATCATCGCGCCCGACGCGCCGGTCACCCTGCCCGATGGTGGGCACGGACGGCTACGGGAGTTCGCTCGCGACGGATTGCTGCTGCTGGCCGGACCGGATGTGGATGTGCAGGCCCTGGCGCGGTGCGCGACCACCGCCACGTCAGCGCCGATCCGGGTGCTGGAGATCGCGGCGATCGACCGCGAAGGGACACTTACTGCCGCATTGCGATCCGAGCCCGGTGAAGTCTGGCTGGTGCGGCCCGATGCCTACATTGCCGCGGCACTGGTCGAACCGAGTGTCGAGGAACTGACCGGTGCGATCCGGCGGGCCGGCGGTGCGCCGGCCGAGGTCGCCGTGGTGGCCTGACAGCGCGGCGCTCGAGTGCTCGTTTCAGCGTCGCCAACCACCTAATGGTCAATGATTTGACTATAAATCGAGGAGTTTTCGACATGGCCTACTACCGCCAGGTGGGACAGATCCCACCTAAACGACACACCCAGTTCCGCACCGGCGGCGGTGCGCTGTACTACGAGGAGTTGATAGGGGAGGAGGGCTTCTCCAGTGACTCTTCGCTGCTGTACCACCGGCATATCCCCTCGGCGATCCGGGAAGCGGCGACATGGGAGCCCGGAGACCTTTCGCTGAGTCCCAACCATCCGCTCATCCCGCGGCATTTACTGTTGCCCGCGCTGTTTGCGGGTGATGAGTGGAAGTCGATCGACGTGGTGACGGGTCGTCGACTGGTGCTCGGCAACGACGACGTCCGCATCTCCTATGTTGTCGCCGGTGCGGAATCACCCTTGTACCGCAACGCCATCGGCGACGAGTGTGTGTACGTCGAGTCGGGCGCGGGCCTGGTGGAGACGGTGTTCGGAGCGCTGCCGGTGCGGGAGGGTGACTATGTCGTCCTGCCCAGGGCGACCACGCACCGATGGCTGCCGGAATCAGGAAAACCGTTGTGCGCCTACGTGATCGAGGCGAACAGTCATATCGCGCCGCCCAAGCGCTACCTGTCGCGCTTCGGCCAGCTGCTCGAACACGCCCCGTACTGTGAACGCGATCTACACGGCCCCGCCGAGCCGCTGCTGTCGGAGCAGACCGACGTCGAAGTCCTCGTCAAACACCGGGGACCCAACGGGATCGCAGGTACGCGCTATCTCGTTCCGCACCACCCGTTCGACGTTGTGGGCTGGGACGGCTGCCTCTACCCGTATACCTTCAATATCTCCGACTTCGAGCCGATCACCGGCCGGGTGCACCAGCCGCCGCCGGTGCATCAGGTGTTCGAGGGGAACAAATTCGTCATCTGCAACTTCGTTCCCCGCAAGGTGGACTACCACCCGCTATCGGTGCCGGTGCCGTACTACCACTCCAATGTCGACTCCGACGAAGTGATGTTCTATTGCGGCGGCGACTACGAGGCGCGCAAGGGCACCGGAATCGGGCAGGGGTCGATATCGCTGCACCCGGGCGGGCACGCGCACGGCCCACAGCCAGGTGCGGTCGAGCGCAGCCTGGGTAAAGAATTCTTCGACGAGCTCGCCGTCATGGTCGACACCTTTCGGCCGCTGCAGCTCGGCGAGGGCGGAATAGCCTGCGATGACGGCGTCTACGTCGGCAGCTGGTCGCGGGCGAACTCATGACCGGACTACTGGACGGCCTGGTCGACGATGCCGGACTGTTCCCACCGACCGCATTGAGCATGCCCGACGCTGTCGCGCGGCACAGGGCCGACAGCCTCGCGGCCAGTCCGGTACTGACGCACCGATTCCTGTGCCCGGCGAGCCGTATCAGCGAACTGCGCGCCCAACTCGAAATCGGCGACCGCATTCGCGTCGGCCTAATCGCGGACAAAGGCCTGTCCGGACTGGCGACCGCGCTGTCGGACATAGCAGCCGACCCGGTCCTCGACTTGGCGCTCATCGAGTTCCCACTCGCTGCGGCGAACGTACCGGTGGCGGAGGTGATCGCCCAACTGCCGGACCGTGTACCGGTTTTCGTCGAGCCCGTGGCGTACTCCGACATCGCGGCCCTCACCCCCGAACTGGCACGGCTCGGTGTCGGCCTGAAGCTCCGTTGCGGCGGCATTCGGCCGGAATTGTTCCCGTCGGCGCCCGCACTGGCGGACGCACTGGTCGCCGCTGCCGGTGGGGGCGTTCCCGTCAAAGCCACCGCCGGTCTGCATCACGCGGTGCGCTACACCGATGAGCGGACCGGATTCACCCACCACGGATTTCTGAATCTGGTGCTCGCTGCCGCGGCCGCCGCCGGGGGCACGGACGCGGACGCGATCGAGGCCACCCTGCTGAGCGACGACTCCCTGCGGTTGGTGCGCGCGGCCACCACCCTGGATGCCGTGGCCGTCGCGGCCACACGTGGCCTGCTCACCAGCTACGGATCGTGCAGCACGACCATCCCGGTGGCCGAGGCCCAGGCCTTTGGACTTATTGACCCGGAAAGGATTTCATAATGACCACCACTTGGGCGCCGGTACCCGAGGGCTCTGGCTTCGGAATCGACAACCTACCCTACGGAGTCTTCTCGCCATCGGACGGAGTTGCCCGCATCGGAGTCCGGATCGGTGATCATGTGCTCGATCTATGGGCGGCTTTGGGCGACCAGGTGTTCGAAAGTGCTTCGCTGAACGACTTCATGGCTTGCGGGCGGGAATTCTGGACAGCGACCCGTCGTCGGATCACCAACTTGCTCACCGACCCGACGCAACGAGCCCGCGCGGCCGAGATATTGCATCCGGTGGACCAGGTCACACTGCACCTACCGATAGAGGTAGCCGATTACGTCGACTTCTATGCCAGCGAGCACCATGCCACCAACCTGGGCACCATGTTTCGCCCGGATTCGGCTGCGCTGCTGCCGAATTGGAAGAATCTACCGGTCGGCTACCACGGCCGCGCAGGCACGGTCGTCGCCTCCGGCGCTTCGGTGATTCGTCCTCGGGGACAGCGCAAGGCTGCGTCGGATCCGGTGCCGACATTCGGGCCGTCAGCGCGGCTCGATATCGAAGTCGAGGTCGGCTATGTGGTCGGTACACCCAGCAAACTGGGAAAGCCGGTGTCCACCAAGGATTTCGCCGACCATGTCTTCGGTGTGTGCCTGGTCAACGACTGGTCGGCCCGCGATATCCAAGCCTGGGAGTACGTACCGCTCGGGCCGTTCCTCGGCAAGTCGTTCGCTACCTCGATCTCACCGTGGATCGTTCCGTTGGAAGCTCTGGCCGCCGCGCGGGTACCGACGCCGCCGCAGGATCCGAAACCTTTGCCGTATCTGGCGGAGTCGCAGCCGTGGGGACTGGATCTGCGGCTGGAATTCGCGCTGAACGGGCACACCGTGTCGCGGCCGCCGTACGCGCAAATGTATTGGTCTCCGGCGCAGATGCTCGCGCACATGACGGTCAACGGTGCGAGCCTGCGTACGGGTGATCTGTTCGCTTCGGGCACGGTGTCCGGACCGGCTGCGGATCAGCGTGGTTCGCTGATCGAACTCACCTGGAACGGAACCGAGCCGGTGCACCTGCCCGATGGCGGCACGCGCACCTTCCTGGAGGATGGCGATGTCGTGACGTTGAGCGGATCCGCCCCCGGTCCCTCCGGTGCGCTGATCAGCCTCGGCGAGGTCACCGCCCGCATTCAACCGCCGGAAGCGGCGGGTTCCTGACGCATTGTTCTGTGCGGCGGCGGGTACCGCGAGTCAGTCCGGAGTACCCGCCGCTGATGCCGCGAGTCCGCGGATAGCCTGGTCGACGAGCCGCTTCGCCAGCGAATCGTCCAGCGGGCCGGTACCGAAGAGCAAATGGAAGTAGATCGGCGCGTAGATCATCTCGGCCGCATCGCCTGGTTCGATGTCGGAACGGAACACGCCCTCGTCAACCCCTCGGCGAATCAGCTTGTCCACCGCCGCGTATCGGTCGTTCCAGAACCGGGTCTTGAAGTCGGCGAGGGTCGCCGGGTCGTACTGCCCTTCGGCAATGATCTGGGCGATCAGCCGCCCCTGCGGTCCGGCGTACCGCGCGACCAGTGACTTCACATGGGTTTCGAGGGCCTCGCGGACCGGAAGATCCTCCGGAACTCGGACCTGTGGCAGATGACCCTCCATGAAGGCGTCTATGACCACGGCGGCCTTGTTGGGCCACCATCGATAGATGGTCGCCTTACTGACCTTCGCCCGCTTGGCGATCATCTCGATGGTCAGCTTCTGGACGGTGGTCGCCCGTCTCCGATCCCGAACCAGTAGGTCCATGGTTGCGTCCAGGATCGCCTGTCGACTCGATTCGCTTCGTACAGCCACAAGAGGATGTTATCCCGAATCCATTGTCAAGCACGGTATTGGCATGGTTCTATATTCCTATACGATACGAAACGTTTCGGATGACATAAGGGTGGTTAGCAATGAAGCTCAGCCGAATCTCCCGTTCGACGCCGGACGGCGACCAAACCAGGCTCGTCGCGGTCGAACCGGATCGGGATCGAGTGGTGGATCTAGCCCAGGCCTACCGCATCGGCCGTCAGCGCGGGTCGGCGTCCGACGCGGCCGCACGGCGGCTCGCGGCCGCGTACTTCCCGTCGAGCATGGCCGCCGCGATCGCGGCAGGTCCGGTATTCCTCGAGGCCGCGCAATGGGCAGTGGACCAGGCGGGTGACGATGCGTCGCTGCCGATCGGTGAGGTCGATTGGCAGCCCGCTGTCGATCCGCCGGTGATCCGCGACGGCCTGACCTTCCCGCTGCATATGAAGCAGTTCCACGAGAAGGTCGGCGGCGGTCTGCCGAACCCACAGCTATTCAAGACTCCCGGCTACTTCAAGGGGTCCACGGGTGTGGTCTACGGGCACGACCAGGAGGTGCCCTACCCGGGCTACTCCGAATTCGTCGACTACGAACTCGAAATCGGGTTGATTGTCGGAGGCTACGGCAGCAACCTCACGCCCGATGAGGCGCAGTCCACGTTGTTCGGTCTCACCATCTTCAACGACTTCAGCGCCCGCGATGTGCAGGGCTCCGAAATGGGGATGGGTATGGGACCGCAGAAGTGCAAGGACTTCGCCTACGGTATCGGCCCGTGGATCACGACCATGGACGAGTTCCAGGACTTCGACGCCATCACCGGTTCCGTCCACGTCAATGGCGAGCAGTGGACCAGCACCAAGGCCGACGGCATGATCTACACCCCCGCCGAACTGCTGGCCTATGTCTCCATCGGTGACAACCTGCAGCCGGGCGACCTCATCGGCTCGGGCACGCTACCCAACGGCTCCGGCCTCGAAATCGACAAGAAACTGCGCCCGGGCGATGTCGTCGAACTCGAGATCAGCGGCGTCGGCGTGTTGCGCAACCGGCTGAGCGCCGAACCCACGACCGCGCCGTGGTGGCCGGAGCCGCGTCCGTACCCCTTCGGTACGGCCACAGTCTGAGAGGAAACGCCCAATGACCGAAAACACCGTGATCGCGCCCGTTCGCCGGATCGTGACGGGCCACGACGAGAACGGCCGGTCGATCATCGTCAGCGTCGGCGAATGCCCGAATGTCTTTGTGTCCGAGGATGTTCCAGGATTCGGTGCGAGTGTCGCCTGGCTCACCGAGCCCGGCGATATCTCCAATGCCGGAAACGAGGACGCAGCCACCGCTGACACACAGGTGCCCATGTACCCCAAGGTGGGTGGCAGCATCTTCCGGATCGCCACCTTCCCGCCGGATGCCGCATACAGCGACCGCGCGGCGAAGACGATGTTCGGCGAATTCGGCGGCGAGCACGCGCGTGCCGCGGCGGAGCAGGATTCCCGGCACTTCTGGTTCCACCGCACCGACTCCCTCGACTACGGCATCGTGCTCGACGGTGAGATCTGGCTGATGACCGACGAGGGTGAATGCTTGATGAAACCCGGCGACGTCGTCGTCCAGCGCGGCACCAGCCATTCGTGGTCCAACCGCAGCGATAAGCCGTGCCGGATGGCGTTCATCCTGCTCGGTTCGCTGCCGCTGTTCGACGAGGCACGGCCGTGACCAGTGATGTGGTGTGGCGGCCCAGCTCGGAGCGTGTGGCCGCCGCGGAGGTCACTCGCTTCCGGGCGGGTTTACCCCCCGAACTTCGGGGTGCCGAGTACCTGGATCTGTGGCGCTGGTCGACCGAACATCCGGACCGATTCTGGCTGGCCATGGCCGACTTCGAGGATGTCCGGCTGGGTGGCGCACCGACCGGACCGGTCGCTCCGGACGAAATGATCGGTGGCGCTTGGTTTCCCGGCCGCACCGTCAACTATGCCGAGCACATGCTGCGCAAGGCCCCCGAGACCGCGCTGATCGTTGTGGACGACGACAACCGGTCGCATACCGTGTCGCGCGCGGAGTTGCACCGGCAGGTGGCGGCCCTGGCCGCGGCACTGCGGTCGATGGGTGTGCTGCCCGGTGACCGGGTGGCCGCGGTACTGCCCAATCGATCCGAGGCCGTGGTCGCACTGCTCGCGTGTGCGGCGGTCGGTGCCATCTGGTCGGTGTGTTCGCCGGAATTCGGTACCAGTGCGATCGTGTCCCGCTTCGCTCAACTGAGCCCGCGGGTACTCATCGCCGCGGACGGCTACCGGCACGGTGGGCGCGAACACGAGCGAACCGCCGAAATGACCGAGGTGGCAGCCGAATTACCGGAGCTCGAGCACGTGATCTGGGTGGATGATCTGCGTCCGGGGCAATGGCCCGCCTTCGACGTTCCGGTGCGAACCTGGGCTGCCGTCACCGACGCAGACATCGAACTTCAATGCACCGATCTGCCATTCGAGCATCCGCTGTGGGTGCTGTTCTCTTCCGGCACAACGGGAATCCCCAAGGGCATCGTGCACGGCCACGGTGGTGTGCTGTTGGAGCATCTGAAGATGCTGCGCATCCACAGCGATGTGCGGGCGGGCGATCACTACATGAACGTCGCCAGCACGGCCTGGGTGGTCTGGAACATGCTGGTCTCCGGCCTGGGCGTCGGCGCGACGGTGGTGCTGCTCGACGGTAGCCCGGTCCGGCCCGAACTGGGCCGCGTCTGGCAGGTCGCGGCCGAACACGACGTCGACGTCATGGGACTCAGCGCTGGCTATATCCACGCCTGCCTGAAGGCGGGCGTGCAGCCGCCCCGAAGCCGGTTGCGCACGCTCCAGGTGACCGGATCACCCCTGTCGGAAGCCGGATTCGATTGGGTCTACGAGCATTTCGATGATATGTGGCTCTCATCGATGAGTGGTGGCACCGACATCTGTTCCATCTTCGTCGGCGGCGTCCCAGAACTGCCGGTGCGCAAGCCGCGACTACAGGCACCGGCGCTCGGTGTCGCGGTCGCCGCGTGGGATGCTGACGGTAATCCGGTGGCGGGGGAGCAGGGCGAACTGGTTGTCACCAAGCCGATGCCGTCCATGCCGCTGCGATTCTGGAACGACCCGGACAACAGGCGTTACCTGGCCAGCTACTTCGAGATGTTCCCCGGCATCTGGCGGCACGGCGATTTCATCGAATTCGACGCGGACGGCAGTTCGGTGATCCATGGGCGTTCGGATTCCACATTGAACCGCCAGGGCATCCGGATCGGATCGGCGGAGATCTACCGTGTCGTCGAGGATTTCCCCGAAGTGCGGGAATCCCTGGTCGTGGGAGCCGAACTCGGCGCCGACGACTACGACATGGTGTTGTTCGTGGCGGCGATCGACGGTGTGGATCACGATGCGCTGCGGGCCCGGATCGCGGAAGCGCTGCGTACCTTGCTGTCGCCGCGGCATGTACCCGACGACATCGTGTTCATGCGCGCCATCCCGCATACGCGGACCGGGAAGAAGCTGGAGGTCCCGGTCAAGCGCATGCTCCAGGGCGCGGCCCTGACCGATGTCGTGGACCTGGGCGCGGTGGACGACAGCGGCCTGCTGCGGGAATACGAGGACTTCGCACACCGACGACACACTCTGGAGACAGTATGAGCAACGACGTCAGCTTTCACATCGGCACCTTCGCAGACGGAGACCAGCCGCCGTATCCGGGAATCGTCGTGGCCGGGCGCGTGTACGACACGCGTACGGTCCTGCCACATACGTCGACGGCGGCGATGCTTCGCGACTGGGAGCCTGCCCTGCGGTCCTTGCAGGACATGGCGAATACGGTGACCGGCGACGGCCGTCCGGTGGAGGAATTACGCGTGCTCGCGCCGGTGCAGCAGCCGGGGCAGATCTTCGCGGCGGGCGCCAACTACCGCGAGCACATCATCCAGATCACGGTCGCCCACCGCATCGGAACCCCCGGCGCGTCCGAGGCGGAACTGCGTGAGCAGGCCGCCCGGGAGACCGACGAGCGGGCCGCCCATGGCGACCCCTATGTCTGGGTCGGCGTGCCGACAGCCATCAGCGGTGCCTATGACGACGTGATCCTGCCGTCCGTGGGCGAAAACCACGACTGGGAACTGGAACTCGGCGTGATCATCGGACGCCGGACTCGCGATGTCGGCGTGGCCGAGGCCATCGACTCGGTCGCCGGATACACCATCTGCAACGACCTGACCACGCGGAGTCTGGTGCCGCGCAGCGATATTCCGATGATGGGCACCGATTGGATGCGGGCGAAGAACGCGCCCACCTTCTATCCGACCGGGCCGTATCTCACCCCGGCGAAATTCGTGTCGGACCCGCTCGATCTGGAGATCACCCTGCACCTCAACGGCGACCTGATGCAGAAGGGCTCGACCAGCGACATGCTGTTCGGCCCCGCGCAGCTGATCTCCTATATCTCCCGCTACACCACGCTAGAGCCGGGCGACATGGTCATCACCGGTTCGCCCGCGGGCAACGGCTCACACCATGGCCGGTTCCTGCGTGCGGGGGACGTGATGGAGGCCGAGATCACCGGCCTCGGAAAGCAGCGCACCGTCTGCCGATCGGCCTCCACCCAGGGCTGATCGAGGGCGAGCGCACCGAGGGCCCGACCGCGTACCACCGCGGTCGGGCCCTCGGTCGATGCCGCCGAGGCCCCCCGTGCTCGGACCCCGGCACCGAATCTTCCAATGCCGCAACCGAATAAGGCTTGGTCAGACGGTGCTGCCACCTCGGCGAGCACCGTGCTGCCCGTCATGAAGGCCGACAGATCCGATGCGCAGCAGAGGACGACGCGGGCGATGTCGTCGGGAATACCTGGGCGGCCACAGACCCCACATCCCGCGCGCCGAGTTCTTCATCGGCGCGAGCGCATCCACCCGTGCTTCAGCAGCGATGCGCTACCCACGTCGATAGACAGCGCGTCTCTATCGGCGGACGAGAAGGCTACCCTGGTGCTCGCGATGATGGGCGGCCTGCGCATCCGATCCCCGCTCGATCCGTTTCGGAAGCCTCCGGGCTGCTCGAGGTGATCATGAAACCGGCGTCACGCCCCGGGACCCGAAAAGGGCGGGGGCAGATGGAAATTCGCTGCCTCCCGCCCCGCTGACCGAGCCCGATATCTCACATGGGCGGTGCGACGAACTGGCCCTTGTCGGGGTCGTTGAACATCTGCTTGCTGATCCACTCGTCCGCGGTCTCCGCGATCCCCCACACATCGGAGGTCGCTGGATCGGACACGTCGTAGATGCTGGGGTGCCAGGTGTCCTCGTCGATGGTGGCGAGCTCGGTGCTGTACTCCATGGTGTTGCCGTTGGGGTCGTGGAAGTACGTGAAGGTGTTGTCACCGGCGCGATGCCGGCCGGGGCCCCAGATCTTGGGGATCCCGGCGCGCATGAGACGGCCGCTGCCGTAGAGGTATTCGTCCAGGCCTCGCAATTCGAACGAGACATGATTCAGCGCGGTATGCGGGCCGCGGGAGATCGCGATGCTGTGGTGCTGGTCGCTGCAGCGCAAGAACCAGAACAGCCCGCCCAACCGGGGATGGGTGTTCGTGTCGGACAGGCGGAAGTTCAGGTGCTTCTCATACCAGGCCGTCATCTTCTCCGGCTCGGGCGAATTGAACACCACGTGCGACAGGCGCACCGGAATATCTTCCTTCTCCTCGATCTTGCGATGCTGGCGGGTCTCCACATCCGACGACACCTCGATGGTGCGGCCCTCGAGGTCGAAGAACCGGAAACCGTAACCGCCACCGGGGGTTTGGAGGATATCCGGCTCATTGATCAACTGCACGCCCTGGCTGCCGAGACGGGCGGCGAGTCCATCGACGGCCGCGCGGTCGGCCGCGCCGAGCGAGATCAGGTCGAGGCGTTTCTCCGCAGCCTTCCGGACGCGCACGATGTACTGCTCCGGCGAGCCTTCCGCAGCGAAGTAGCTCACGTCACGCTCGCCACCTGTGCTGGCCAAACCCCAGTGCTTGGCATAGAACTCGACTTGTTTGTCGTAGTCGGGCACGGCGATGTCGACGTGACGCAGATGGGTGATCGGACTGAACGACATTCTTCCTCCTTCGAAATTCAATCTGCCGGTGCCGGCTTCTACGCCACTACGGGCGCGGCGGGCGTCGGCGGTGCGGCGGTGAGCGCGGGGACCATGGTGAGCAACTCCGCTAGTCGCGTCGCGGTATCGGCGACGCCGAGTACATACCGGTCCGGCCGCACCACGACGGCGTGCGAGTCGACCGCGGCGAGAAGCTCGCGGACCTGTTCAGGGTTGGTCAGAACGACAATCTCGGGATTGGCCTCGACCTCGATTCGCCGGTCCTCGGGGAGCCCAGCGAATAACTCGGCAGTGGTCGCCAGCAGGAAGCGCGCACCAACGATGTCGTCGAGGCGAGTCCCGTCCGCCAGCATGGGCTGGCTCGAGAGATGTCCTGCGTTCGGATCGTCAGGCCCAGCATGCCATCCCGGCCCGAGCGCCGGGAGGGGTGGATACACGTCCTGAGGGTGGCTGCGGATGTGCGCGTCGCGGCCCGCGGCCGTTGCCGGATCGGTCGTCTGGACGAGATGGGCCATGGTGGCCGCCTTCTCCACCCAGTAGCGGGCATGCGGTAGCCGTTCGCTCTGGTAGGTATCGAGCAGGGTCGGCGCGGCGGTGCCGCGGGCTACCGCTTTCAGCTTCCACGCCAGATTGGCGACGTCGCGCATACCGGCGCAGAGACCTTGGCCCCACAGCGGTGGCGCCTGGTGCGCGGCGTCGCCGGCGAGAAAGACGTTGCCGACGCGCCACTGCTCCGCGACGCGAGCCCGGAATGTGTAGATGGCGATCCGGTCGGGTTCGAAGTTGGTGACCGACAGGACGCCCCGGCTGATGCGCTCGATAGCCGAACGGGTCACGATCTCGGCCGGGTCGTCGCCGGGCATGACCTTGAATTCCATCCGTACGCGGTCGCCGGGCAACCGGACCCACAGTCCGGGCCGGGAATGGTGTCCGAGGAATGCCATCGTGCCGGGCAGGCCCGGGCCGCCGTGCAGCAGACCGTCGACGACCAGCCACGGGTCGTCGGAACCGAGCTTCTCGGTCTCGACGCCGAGTTGTCGCCGCACCGGCGAATTGGCGCCGTCACACGCGATCATCCAGCGGGCGGTAATGAATTCCGTCGCGCCATCGGCATTCTCGACCCGGCATCGGACAGCGTCGGAGTCCTGCGTGAAATCGAGGAGCGTGCGCCCCGAACACAGTCGTACATTCGGGTGTCGTTCGAGTTCCTCGCGCAGCAGCGCCTCCATATCCGGCTGATGGAACATCAAATCGTCATGCCATGCCTGAGTGCCGAATTGACCGGTGGGCAGCTCGAAGAGGATCTCGCCCGCCTCGTTCTCCATGCGGAATTCGGTCATCGGCTCGCAGATCGCCGACGCCCGCTCGCCGATACCCAATGCCTGCAGTGTTCGGAGTGTTTCGCCGTCGAAATGCACGGCGCGGGCATGCGGCCAGGTGGCGGCCTCGCGTTCAATTCCGATCGCGGAGATTCCCGCGCGTCCCAGTAGGGCGAGAGCCGTTGCCCCTACCGGTCCGCAACCGATGACAGCTACTTCGTAGTCGTACGACACCATCACTCCCTTGTGTACTAAACGTATCGTATCGAATCGACTGTACGTCGGTGCGGCGTGGATCACAATCCCTCTGGTCGACGAGATTTCGTGCGGGGACCTCGGGTTGCTACTCCGGACGGCGTTCGCCGAGCAGGCTGCCGCGTGCTCGGAATTCGGCGATCACCTCGTCGGCACATCGGATGGTCACATCGCAGACCATCGTCCGTCCCGAGCGGGAGCGGACGATCGCCTCGGCGGTCAAGACGTCACCGAGATATGCCGGGCGAAGGAACTGGATATCGGCGGCGGCGGTCACTGCGGCAGGACCGAAACTATTTGCGGCACAGGCGAACGCGGTATCGGCCAGGGTGAAAACCAGCCCCCCGTGCAAGATGTTGTGGCCGTTGACCATGTTCGGCCGAACCGGCATACGCGCCGATGCGCGACCCTGGCGGGCGGACACCATTTCGATGCCGAGCGTTCGTGATACCTGGTCGGTGGCCAGGAGTTCATGTACTGCGTCGACGACACGGTCCTCGTCGGCCCCATCGACGGCCGTGGTCACGGGGATACCGCCGAGGTCAGGGGAGCGGGCTCGAAAAGTTCGTCGACCACGGGTGCGCCGGGGGGCACCATCGCCAACTCGGCCCGAATCGCATAAAGGCGCCGCAGCCCGGCGG
Source organism: Nocardia sp. CA-084685 (assembly GCF_050955785.1). Classification (NCBI taxonomy): domain Bacteria; kingdom Bacillati; phylum Actinomycetota; class Actinomycetes; order Mycobacteriales; family Nocardiaceae; genus Nocardia; species Nocardia sp. CA-084685. Next base: position 4,342,775 of record NZ_CP192094.1, on the reverse strand, counting down.
CCGCGGGTGTGAGCGAGTCCGGGGCGGACCGCAGGCTCGCACGGGCCGAGAGTTCCGTGTACCCGCCCCGAATCAGCACGTCGACCGCTTGCGCGGGCTCGGCTGTGGTGAGCCAGTGCCGAGCCCGGTCCAGGCAGGCCAGATAGGTGCTGATCGCCTCGGCGGATGCCAGGCCGGCCGGTCCGGCCACCAAGCCTTGCCCCGGGTAGTCGGGCAGTTCGTCGCCGATGGCGAGCAGTACCGGCAAGCCCTGCCCGCGGGCCAGCTCGTCCAGGGGTGGTCCGAGCAGGGTTGCCGCGATAGCGCCGGCGAGCAAGGCGTCGTAGCGCTCGCGCACCCCGCCCACGGGGGTCAGGGTGTAGTCGTCGGAGGTGAGTCCGTGCGAGCGCAGTAGGTGCCGCAGGACGATGGCGAACCCGTTGTCGACCGCGTCCACCCCCAGCTCGGCCCCGCGCAGAGCCGTGATCGTGTCGAAACCCTTGCGCCCCAACAGATGCAGCGGGGTGGTTCGCTCCACCTGCGCGAGCAGCCGGATCGAGGCTCCGGTGGCATTCCAGACGATCAGGTTGTCGATGGCCGTCACGGCCAGGTCGCAGTCTCCTGCGACGAGCTGGGCGCGCTGCTGGTCCGAGGATCGGGTGAGCGTGGTCTCGACCTCGACTCCCGCTTCGGCGAGGAAGCCGCGTTGGTCGGCTACGACATACAGCGGCGGGGGGACGAACACCGATTGGCGCAGTCGAACGGTCATGGGTGACTACCTTTCCTGGATCCCGATTGGCGGAATCGCGCGTACGAAACGGTACGTCTAGTACACAGTTACTGTAGATGACGGTTCTCGGCCGGGCGCTCTTTCCCCGATTAGGTGGTCGGCAGGAAATTTCCGCGATTCGCCCATTCCTTCCATCTGCTCTACGTATCGTATGCAACGAAACGGATCGTTTCTGTTAGTACGTCCGTGATCAGGAGGAGAACATGAGGATCAGCGCAGACCTCGCTCGTTGCGAAGGCCACGGACTCTGTGTGGAAGCGGCGCCCGAGGTGTTCGACCTGGACGACGACGCCGTCGTGGTCGTCACCCGGGCGGTCATACCGCCGGAGTTCGTCCGCAAAGCCGAGTCCGCGGTACGGCGCGGTCCTGAACGCGTTGCTGCACAAGGTCAGCCACATCCACGCCGATGCTCCGGTTCGTCGCTACAATAATGTGTTGCGCGGCTTGGCATCTCTGCCGGTCACTGTGACGACCGGCTGATCTGACCGGCTCCCGGTCCAACATCCATCCGCACCCGGGCGCGCGACGGGGCGCTGGGCCGGACCACAAACCGTGAGTATTGGTATCGAAGTCCGGCACGGATGTACCGGACTTCGATATCACTGTCGTCAGTGAGCGGCTTCCCGGAGCGAATCAGTGTTCCGGCGTCGCCACTGCGTGAACTCGCGCGGCATGCTCCAGCCCAGCACCGCGGTGACGGCGTCGGCGCTGCGTTGCACTGCTACGAATCTCCCGTTGTCGACCGCCCCTTCGACAATGTCAACCGGGAGGTCCGGCTGGAGTCGGCCGACCATTTGGATCCGGTGGCCGAACTGCTCGGACCAGAAGTACGGTGCGTCGAGATGTGGGGCACCCGGCGCGACACCCGTGAGGTGGGCAAGCAACGCGCGCGCCGCGGTGGCCGCCATGCCGGACGCCGACGTCCAATGCTCCACTCGGATCTGCCGGTCGCCGCGCTGGAACCGCGCCACGTCGCCAGCAGCCACGATGCCCGCCACATTCGTCCGGCCCCAGGCATCGGTCAGCACACCGTTGTCGCAGAGCACGCCGGATCCCGCGAGCCACTCCGTATTGGGAATCGCGCCGATGCCGACGAGGACCAGGTCGGCCGGTAGTCGCGTGCCATCGTCCAGTACGACGGCCGAGACCCGCTGAGCGCCATCGAATTCGGAGACTGTGTGGCCGGTGCGAAGCTCGACGTTGTGGTCGTTCATCGTCCGGCGGAGCAGATCGGAAGCCACTCGGCCCAGGTGCGCCTGGAACGGCTGTCTCGCGGCTTCCACAATGGTCACCTGTTTGCCGAGAGTGGCCGCCGTCGAGGCGACTTCGGCGCCGATGAAACCGGCGCCCACGATCACAACCCGCTGCGCGGACTCGAGTGATTGTCGAAGCGCGACGGCATCGTCGAGAGTGCGCAGGACGCGAATTCCGGTTAGCCTGTCGCCCTTGGGAATTCGCCGGGCACGGGCTCCGGTGGCGAGGACAATTCCATCGGTGGCCAGGGTCTCCCCGTCACCGATGGTCACCTGCCCCGGCCGCAGGCGGGTCGCCCCCGACCCCAATACCCAGCGTGCGTCGAGGGAGTCGTGAGAGGCGCTGTCCGCCAACGCGATATCGGCGATCTCGACCTTACCGAGCAGAAAGTCCTTGGACAGGGGTGGGCGATCGTAAGGCAGGTGGGGCTCGTCCCCGATGATGGTCAACTCACCGTCGAATCCCTCCGCGCGCAGGGTTTCGGCGGCCCGGAGGCCCGCCAGCGACGCGCCGACCACGGCGATGTGGGTCATGATCGCGCCTCCACGAGGAAGATTTGGCCATTCTCGACCACCACCGGGAACGTGGCGATCGATGTACGGGCCGGGGGTACATCGGGGGACCCGGTCGCCAGATCGAAGCGTGATTCGTGCAGCGGGCACTCGACACAGCCGTCCTCGACCCAGCCGTCCGACAACGAGGCCGTCTGATGGCTACAGGTATCGGCGATACAGAAGATCTCGCCATCGGAGTCGGCCACCGCGAGGGGAATATCGATCCCCGGCACGTCGGTCACGCGGATGATGCCGTTCGCCGGGACGTCCGCGCGGTCGCAGAGTTTGATTCGAATCATGGTGTCGCTCATTACTTCTCCGGCTGATCGAACTGCACCGGCACGGACGCCGGTCCACGGAACTGCCAGCCGACGAACCGCGGCTCGGCGGCCGGCCGGATACCGGGCAGGTCCAGGATCCGAGGCACGGCGGCGCGCATCATCGCGCGCACCAGATGGCTGCCGAGGCAGAAGTGCGCACCGACGGAGAAGCCGAGGTGATCCTCGAGTCCGGGGCGGTCGATGTCGAACTTCTCGGGATCGGCGAACTTCCGGTCGTCGTAGTCGGCGGCCATGGCCAGCACCAGGACGGTGTCACCGGCCTTCAGATCCGCTGCGGGGCTGGAGAAGTCCTGGATCAAGCGGCGCGGGTAACTGCCGACCGGTGTCAGCCACCGCACGGATTCGTCGATGGCGCGCTCGAATGCCGCACTGTCCTCGCGAACCCGCTGGCGGGTCTCGGGGTGGGTCATCAGCAGCCACGGCAGGGTGGCGATCGCGTCGCGGGCGTCGTTGAAACCGCCCGCGATCATGAGCTGGATATTGGCCGCGATCTCCTCGAGAGACAGCGGTTCGTCCGGGCTGGCGTTGGCCATGGCCGAGACAACCGTGGCGTCGGGCTCGTGACGCACCCGTTCGATGGCCAGCCGGACCACCTCGATGTTCTCGGCGCGCGCGTCCTCGACGACCTTCCAGACCTCGGGATCGTCGGTGTTGTTGATGAAACCGCCGATGTAGGCGTCGGACCAGCGGTGGATGTCCTCGGGTGTGGCGTCCAGGAGACCGATCACCTCCCGCAGGCAGGCCCCGGTGAAGCCGTTGGCGAAATCGGTCGCCAGATCGGCGCTTCCGCGACCGCGCAGTGGCGCGAGATAGCGCCGAGCGAGGTCGTCGACGACCTCGGGCCAGGCGCGCTGGATCGAGCGGCGCTTCAGCGGCTCGTCACCGGCGCCCCGGAGGCGGCGGTGCAGATCTCCTTCGCTGCGGATCATGGTTTGCCCGAGGGTGCGGGTGAGCAGCGCGCCGGGGATCTCGGTGGAGAAGATCTCCGGATGCGAGTCCACGAAGACGACGTCCTCGAAGCGGCTGATCAGCCACATTTTCATGGTTTCGGACCAGGTCCAGCGGTCGGACTCGCGCAGGGCGGCGAATGTGGGAAAGGGGTCGACCATCATGGCGTCGAGGTCGAGATCGATTTGCGGTGTCGGCACCGGGATTCCTCCTCATCGAGGGTGTTGCACCTCATGAGTGTGATCCGCGCCATCTCCTATGAAAAGCACATATATCGGGCCTTTGATCTAAGTTGTTCTTATGAAGTCGCTCGACGTCACCTTGCGCCAACTCGAATTCTTCGTGGCCACCGTCGAACGCGGAACATTGAGCGCGGCGGCGGCGCAGTTCCACGTTTCGCAGACCGCGGTGTCATTGGCCATCAGTCAGCTCGAGAAGGCGCTCGGCGTTCAGGTTCTGGTCCGCCGACCCGCCAAAGCGCCCGCGCTCACGGCCGCGGGACGGCAGTTGCTCGTCGATGCCAGGCAGGTGCTCGGCCATGTGGGTGAACTCGAAAGCGCGGTGCGCACCATCGGAGGGGATATCTCGGGTCGGCTCGCCGTCGGCTGCTTTCCGACGATCACCCCGTTCGTGATGGGCAGAATTCTCGAGGAGGTGCCGGTCCGCTATCCGGAACTGGAGATCGACCTCGTCGAGGACACCGTCGAAGGCCTGCAGCGGCGGCTCGCCGACGGCCTGTGTGATCTGGCGATCATGTACGACATCGGTTTGGGCAGCGATGTCACGACCCAGCCGTTGTATTCGTGCGCCCCCTACGCGGTGCTGTCGGCCGGACATCGATTCGCCGCGCGGCGCACCGTCGCGCTGTCCGAACTGATAGACGAGCCGATGGTGATGATCGATATGCCGCCCAGTTTGGAGTTCTTCACCGGCCGGATCGCCGAGGCCGGCTTTACGCCTGATATCCGCTACCGGACCAGAAGCGTCGAGACCGTGCGCACATTCGTCGGCCGCGGTATGGGCTGGGCGGTGCTGCTGCACCGGCCGGGGACCGAGCGCAGCTACGACGGCAGTGCGGTCGCGTCGGTCGATCTCGATGGAATGGGCCCGCCGGTCGACGTTCTACTCGTCATGAACGCCACCGCGCGAATGACCCGGCGCGCGCGGGCCTTCGCGGACATGGCTCGTGAACTGCTGCGCACCGGCCCGGTACCTGCCCGAATGTGAGTCACGGTGGCCGACGCTCGCCGTGGCATCGGACTATGCGCCGGTGATGAATTACAAGGCTGCGGCGATCGGGCGCAGGGCTATGCGATGCACATCGGTATAGATATTCATGGTGTCGCCGCGCAGGAAGCCGACGAGCGTGAGCCCGGCCTCGGCGGCCAGATCCACCGCCAGTGAGCTGGGGCCGAGACCGCGCCCAGCATGGGAATACCCGCCATCACGGCCTTTTGTACCAGTTCGAACGAGGCGCGGCTGCTCACCATGAGAGCGAGATCCGCTGTGGGAATCCGGTTTTCGCGCACGGCCCAGCCGATCACCTTGTCCACCGCGTTGTGTCGCCCGACATCCTCCCTGACCACCAGGGCCGTGCCGTCGGCGGTGAACAGGCCGGCGGCGTGCAATCCGCCGGTCGCGGCGAAAACCTGCTGCTGGGAGCGTAATTCGTCGGGCAAGGTGGACAGCACGTCGGAGTCGATCGTGAAATCGCCGTATCCGGGCCGGAATCGGCTTCGGATCCGGACGTCGTCGACCGTGGTCTTGCCGCACAGTCCGCAGGCGCTGTTGGTGATAAACCGGCGCTTCGGCAGCGGTCGCGGCCGACGTAGCTGGATATCGAGGACGTTGTAGGTGTTCTGCCCGTCGGCATCGGTTCCGGCGCAATATCGCGCGGAGACGATGTCGTCGACGGATTGGATGATGTTCTCGCTGTACAGGAATCCGTGGACCAGGTCGATGTCGGTGCCCGGGGTTCGCATGGTGACGTTGAGTGACTCGCCGCCGATGCGCATTTCCAGGGGTTCTTCGACCGCCAAGGTATCGGGGCGACGGATTTCGCCGGTCGCGGTCACCCGCACCATTGCGCGGCGTGCGGTCACCCCGCTCATGGCTGCGCTCCGGCCGGGGACGATGCTGGTTCCAGGCGGATCGTGACAGCCTTGGAGACCGGCGTGTTGGAGCGTTCGGCGACGTGGTCGAGCGGGACGAGCGGGTTGGTTTCGGGGTAGTAGGCGGCGACATTGCCGCGGGGAGTGGGGTAGGGGACCAGCCGGAAGCCGGTAACCCGGCGTTCGATGCCGTCGGTCCACTCCGACACCAGGTCGACGAGATCGTCTTCGGCGAAACCGAGGCCGGCGATATCGTCCGGGTGCACCATGACGACCTTGCGCCCCTGCTGGATTCCGCGGTAACGGTCGTCGAGTCCGTAGATGGTGGTGTTGTACTGGTCGTGGCTGCGCAGAGTTTGCAGGATGAGCCGGCCCTGCGGGACCGGCAGCCAGTGCAGATCGTTGACCGCGAAATTGGCTTTGCCGGTGGTGGTGTGGAATTCGCGGGCGTCGCGAGGCGGGTGGGGTAGCTGGAAGCCGTCGCGGTGGCGCACCCGCTCGTTGTAGTCGACGCAGCCGGGCACCACGCGGGCGATGGCATCGCGAATGGCGTCGTGGTCATGCCGGAATTCGTTCCACGGCACCGGATGGCCGGGGCCGAAGAGCTCTTGCGCGAGTTCGCAGACGATGGCGACCTCGCTGCGCAGGTGCTCGCTCACCGGCCGCAGCCGCCCGGTGGACAGGTGCACCATTGACATCGAATCCTCCACCGACACTTGCTGTTTGGTTCCGGTGGGGGAGAGGTCGAGATCGCTGCGGCCGAGGGTGGGCAGGATCAGCGCCATCGTGCCGTGCACGACGTGGCCGCGATTGAGTTTGGTCGAGACGTGCACGGTCAGCTCGCAGTTGCGCAGCGCGGACTCGGTGGCGTCGGTGTCGGGAGCGGCGGAGACGAAGTTCCCGCCCATGCCGAAGAACACCTTGGCGTGTCCGTCCCGCATGGCGCGAATGGCGTCGACGGCGTCGTGACCGTGCTTGCGGGGACTGGTGATCCCGAATTCGGAATCCAGTGCGGCGAGGAATGTTTCGGGCATCTGCTCCCAGATGCCCATGGTACGGTCGCCCTGCACATTCGAATGCCCGCGGACCGGGCACACGCCCGCACCCGGTTTGCCGATCATGCCGCGCGCCAGCAGCAGGTTCGTGCCCTCCTCGATGGTGGCGACACCGTGACGCTGCTGGGTCAGTCCCATCGCCCAACACAGAATGGTCGCCTTCGAACCGGCGAGCCGGGCGGCGGTGCGTTCGAGCTGTTCGCGAGTCAGGCCGGTCGCTTCCTCGACGAGGGCGAGATCCACTGCGCGCATGTGCCTTTCGTAAGCCTCGAAGCCCGCGGCGTGCCGGTCCACGAACTCCCGGTCGACCACCGTGCCGGGTGCGCTATCCTCGGCCTCGAACAGCAGTTTGCCCAGCCCCTGGAACAGCGCCATATCGCCGCCGAGGCGGATCTGGAGGAAGTCGTCGGCGATCTGGACTCCGGTGGTGAGACCCTTGACCGTCTGCGGGTCGCGGAACCCGATCAGGCCCGTCTCGGGCAGCGGATTGATCGCGATGATCTTCGCCCCCGCCGCCTTCGCCCGCTGTAGCGCGGACAGCATGCGCGGGTGGTTGGTGCCGGGATTCTGGCCCGCCACGACGATCAGATCGGCCTTCTCGAAATCGTCGATCGACACCGAGCCCTTGCCGATACCAATGGATCCGGTCAGCGCGGTGCCCGAGGACTCGTGGCACATGTTCGAGCAGTCGGGCAGGTTGTTGGTGCCGAAGCTGCGCGCCAGAAGTTGATACAGGAACGCGGTCTCGTTGGCGGTGCGGCCCGACGTATAGAACAGCGCCTCATCGGGAGAGGAGAGGCCGCGCAACGCGACCGCGATCAATCGGTAGGCATCCGCCCAGTCGATGGGGGAGTAGTGGGTCTTGCCGGGCCACAAGACCATCGGACGGGTCAGCCGACCCTGTTGGCCGAGCCAGTACCCGGACTTGTCGGCCAGCTCCCGCACCGAATACCGGGCGAAAAACTCCGGTCCGACGGTCCGCAATGTCGCCTCTTCCGCGACGGCCTTCGCCCCGTTCTCGCAGAACTCGGCCGGGCGGCGATGCCCGGCCGGCTCCGGCCACGCGCAGCCCGGGCAGTCGAAGCCGTGCCGTTGATTGACGCGCGCCAGCGTCCGCGCCGTGCGAAGCACGCCCATCTCTCCGACCGCGTGGTTCAAGGCCACCGTCACCGCGGTCACGCCCGCCGCCTGGGTTTTGGGGGCGGTGACCGAGAGTTCGGACTCGTCGGTGTCTCGTACCGGCGCGCTGCGGTGCATGGCTGGAATCACTCTCTTACGAAATGGGAAGAACACTGGTAGGTCAGTACCCGCGGGCGATCCACTCCGACAGGTGGGGCGCTTCGGTACCGATGGTCGTGTCGTCGCCGTGGCCGGTGTAGACGCGGGTGTGCTCCGGGAGTGTGAGCAGGCGGTCGCGGATGGACCCGATGATGGTGGGGAAATCGGAGAACGATCGCCCCGTCGCCCCCGGTCCACCGGAGAACAGCGTGTCGCCGGAGAACAATGTGTCGGCTTCGGGCAGGTGCAGGCACACCGATCCCGGGGAATGGCCCGGTGCGTGCAGGACGTGAATCTCGGTCCCTGCGATGCCGATGCGCTGTTGGTCGTGCAGTGGCCAGTAGGGCTCGCCCGGATGAGTCAGCTGCCAGAGCGGATCGTCGCCGGGGTGTAGCAGGACGGGCGCGTAGGCGTATTCGGCGAGTTGCGGGGCGAAGGTGACGTGATCGTTGTGCCCATGGGTGCACACGACGGCGATGACATCGCGGTCGCTGATGGCCTCCAGGATGGGGTCGGCGTCATGGGCCGCGTCCACGACGACGACCTCATCGTCGTCACCCACCACCCAGACATTGTTGTCGACTTCCCAAGTGCCGCCATCGAGTTCGAAGACTCCGGAAGTCACCACCCGTTCGATACGAAGCCGCCCACTCACAGCACGACCACCGACCGCAGCACCTTGCCTTCGTGCATGGTGTGGAAGGCCCGCTCCACGTCATCGAGGGCGATGCGCTCGCTGACGAACTTGTCCAAGGGCAGGCGCCCCTGCCGGTAGAGGTCGATCAGCATCGGGAAGTCGCGGTCGGGCAGGCAGTCGCCGTACCAGGAGGATTTGAGCGCGCCGCCGTGGGAGAAGAAGTCGATCAACGGCATATCGAGCCGCATCTGCGGGGTGGGTACACCCACGAGCACCACGGTGCCGGCCAGATCGCGGGCATAGAACGCCTGCTTCCAGGTTTCCGGGCGGCCCACCGCATCGATGACCACATCGGCGCCGAAGCCGCCGGTGAGTTCCTGGACGGCGGCGACGGTATCGGTGGTGGTGGCATTGACGGTGTGGGTGGCGCCGAGGTCGGTGGCCCAGGCCAGTTTTCGCTCGTCGCGATCCACGGCGATGATCGTGGACGCGCCCGCCAGCCGGGCGCCAACGATGGCGGCATCGCCGACACCGCCACACCCGATCACAGCCACCGAGTCACCGCGGCCGACGTTCCCGGTGTTGATCGCGGCACCCAGCCCGGCCATGACGCCGCAGCCGATGAGTCCGGCGACCGCCGGATCGGCGGTGGGGTCGACCTTGGTGCACTGGCCCGCGTGGACGAGGGTCTTGTCGGCGAACGCGCCGATACCGAGCGCCGGGGTCAGCTCCGTGCCGTCGGTCAACGTCATCTTCTGGGTGGCGTTGAAGGTGTCGAAACAGTACTGCGGGCGGCCCCGCCGGCAGGCCCGGCAACTGCCGCACACGGCCCGCCAGTTCAGGATGACGAAATCGCCGATCTCGACGGATTCGACTCCCTCGCCGACACTTTCGACCGTGCCCGCGGCCTCGTGCCCGAGCAGGAACGGGAACTCGTCGTTGATGCCGCCCTCTCGGTAGGTGAGGTCGGTATGGCACACGCCGCACGCGGCGACGGCGACGACGACCTCGCCCGGCCCTGGATCGGGGACGATGATGTCGGTCAATTCGACCGGTGCGCCCGGCTTGCGGGCGATGACTCCACGGACCTGCTGCGGCATAACTGGCTGTTCCTCCGTTGAATAGATCGAGCCATGCGTTCATGGGCATGCTTGGGCAGCGAGGCTGACTCCGGCGATCCGTTCGCGGACTTGGCCGGGTGGAGGGTGATCCCTATCCCTTTGGCGGGCTGACTCGCGCCTGACTGATCCTATACGAATCGTTTCGTTTTACAAGATTTCAACCGTTTTCGAGCAGCGTGGCCTCGAGAGCCGAACCCGGCGGAATCCGGTAGTCGTCCGGCATTACCCGCAGGTGGACCGCGAGCAGATGATCGCGGGTGGCTGCCACAGCCTCTTCGACGTCGCCCGCCACGCACGCGGTCAGGATGCGCTCGTGTTCGGCGACGGCATTGCCCCGCCGGACGTCGAAGTGCATGCGAATGCGCTCGGCCTGCGCCGCCATGTCACTCGTCAGGCGCGACAGCGTCTTGGAACCGCCTGCCTGGTACAGCGCCTGATGGAATGCGCGGTTGAACGGGCCGAAGGAGTTCTGCGCGGCAGTCGGGTCGGCCATCGCCCTGGCCAGTTTCTCGTTGGCCGCGCGCATGCGGTCCAGATCCGCCGGGCGCAGCCGCGGCACCGCGAGGCGGGCGGCGAACGTCTCCAGGTGGATGCGCAGCACTGCGATGTCCTCCGCCTCGACCGGATCTACGCCGGTCACCACCACGCCTCGGTAAGGGAGTCGTTCGATTAGCCCTTGCGCCTCCAGTTGCAGCAGCGCCTCACGGACCGGGGTGCGGCTGACGCCGAGGGAGGTGGCGACCTCGGACGGATCGATGCGGTCACCGGGACTGAGGTCGCCGCCGATGATCCGGTCGCGCAGTCGATCGCAGACCTTGTCTGCGACCCGTCGGTGGATCGAATCCATACTCACCACTCCCTGTGCTGTCGCCGGCGCGCGGATTACCGGCGGATCCAATATCCAATGTCCAACCCTATGGTGCGTCACATCCTAATCCGATACGATCCGTTTAGTATCGATACCGCTCGGAGAGGAAGGAGAGACGATTGACGCTCCTACTGGATGACGCCACAGTGCAATCAGTCTTCGACTGGAAACCCGCCATTGCCGCACTGCGGGAGGCGTACGGGGCGGCGTCCGAGGAATCGCGATTTCCGGAGCGGACGATCGCACGCGGCGGCACCTCTATGTTGCGGACCATGAGCGGTGTGCCGGGCAGCGGCGCGCTGATGGGCTTGAAGACCATCGCCGGCGCGATCGGCGTGCGCCAGTTCTCCTACCTGATTTCCCTGTTCGATCAGCAGACCGCGGAGCTCGTGGCGCTGCTCGACGGCAACTCGATCACCGGTTTCCGCACCGCGGCCACCTCCGCCCTGGCGGCCGACCTGCTGGCCGTGCCCGGACCGGTGACCGTGGGGGTCATCGGCTCCGGCTTCGAGGCGAAGAAGCACGTGCGCGCACTCGCCGCTGTCCGCGACCTCGAGGCCGTGCGCGTGTTCAGCCCCCGCGCGGAGAGCCGAGCCCGCTTCGCCGCGGAATTGGCGGATCTGAATACCTCGATCAGCGCGTCCGAGTCGCCGCAGGCGGCCGTGGCAGGGGCGAATCTGGTGATCTGCGCGGCGCGTTCCTATGACGAGTCGCCGATCCTGCTCGGTGCGTGGCTCCAGCCGGGCACGACGGTCGTCTCCATCGGCTCCACCGTGCGCGAACAGCGCGAAGTCGATCCTGAGGTGATCGCGCGCGCGGATGTCCTCATCGCGGACGTACTTCAGGAAGTGCTGCACGACAGCGGCGACCTCATCGCCGCGGCCGCGGCCGGGGTCGACGTCACCGACCGGATCGCCGCGCTGTCGGATCTCGTCTCCGGACGGCATCCCGGTCGCACGACCGCGGAACAGATCGTTGTGTACAAGTCCGTGGGCTCCGCGGTGCAGGATCTGGCCGTCGCCGCCATGTGCGCGGAGGCCGCCCGCACCGCGGGGCTCGGCTCGGAACTGCCGATCCACATCCAGCCCGTTGGAAAGTAAGGACGCACCATGGCAATTCCTCTGACCGATCAGCCGATGCTCGCCGACGTCCTGCTGTCCCGCAGTGCGGCGTTCATCGGCGGCGAATGGGTCGAGCACGGTGACTCCGGCAGCTTTACCGTCGAAAACCCTTCGACGGGAGAACAATTGGCCGAGCTTCCGTCCTTGAGCCGGGCACAGGTGGCGGGCGCCATCGATGCCGCGCATCGGGCGCTGCCCGGGTGGCGGGCGTTGGCCGCGAAAGAGCGCTCCCGGATTCTGCGGCGGTGGTTCGACCTCGTGACCGAGCACACCGAGGACCTGGCCTGGCTGATCGTCGTCGAAGAGGGCAAGCCGTTGTCCGAGGCGCGGAGCGAGATCGCTTATGCCGCATCGTTTCTCGAGTGGTTCTCCGAAGAGGCCAAACGGGTGCGGGGTGACATCTTCCCGGCTCCGGATGCCGCGAACCGGGTGCTGGTGCTCAAGGAACCCGTGGGTGTCTGCGTCGCGATCACACCGTGGAACTTCCCCGCCGCGATGATCACCCGCAAGGCCGCGCCGGCGCTGGCCGCGGGCTGCACGATGGTGGTCAAGCCCGCCGAGCAGACCCCGCTGACGGCGCTGGCCCTGGCGGAGCTGGCCCGGCGTGCCGGCGTGCCCGCCGGCGTCTTCAATGTGGTGGTCGGCGAGGCACGCGAGATCGGACCGGAACTCACCGGCAATCCGCTGGTCCGCAAGGTGAGTTTCACCGGGTCGACCGAGGTGGGACGACTGCTGCTGGAACAGTCGGCGGCAACCGTCAAGAAGGTGTCGATGGAGCTGGGCGGAAACGCGCCGGCGATCGTCTTCGACGACGCGGACCTCGAGGCCGCCGTCGCGGGCGTGCTGGCCGCGAAGTACCGCAACACCGGCCAGGCGTGCATCAGCGCGAACCGGGTGTATGTGCAGTCGGGTATCTACGAACGCTTCACCGCGCTGCTGGCCGAGAGAGTCGCCGAGCTGACGGTCGGCGACGGTTTCGAACCCGGTGTCGCACAAGGGCCCCTGATCGACGGTGCGGCGCTCGCCAAAGTCGAGGAACACGTCTCCGACGCCGTCGCGCACGGTGCGCGGGTGGTGTGCGGCGGCGCGAGGCATGAGCGCGGCGACCTGTTCTATCAGCCGACCGTATTGGCCGATGTCGCCGCGGGTATGAAGATCACCCGCGAGGAGACCTTCGGCCCGATCACTCCGCTGATTCCGTTCACCGACGAGGCCGATGTGATCCGGCAGGCGAACGACACCGAATTCGGCTTGGCCGCTTACCTTTTCAGTCGCGACGCGGAGCGGGTCTGGCGCGTTGCGGCGAACCTGGAGGCCGGCATGGTCGGCATCAACTCCGGCTTGATCTCGAACGAGACCGCGCCCTTCGGCGGCATCAAGCAGTCCGGCCTGGGCCGGGAGGGATCGATCTACGGCATCGACGAATACCTGGAGATGAAGTACCTGGCATGGGCGGGCAGCGGAGCGCTCTGAGCGCAGCCGCTCGAGAAGTCGCCCCCATCTATCGAAACAGCGGCAAGGAGGCCCACATGGCCGAGTACAACCTTTCAGAAGTCCGGGACTGGGCTCGGGAAAAGCTTGTCGGTGCGATCAACTGCACCATTCCGTCGTTCACCAACGACCTACGCGACATCAACGAGAAGGGCATTCGCCACGACATCCGGCTGGCGAAGGAGCACGGCTTCATCGGCAGTCTTGGTATTTCCGAAGTCAGCATCACGCTGCCGGAATACGTGAATTTCCTGCGGATCGCCAAGGATGAGGGCGGTAAGGACTTCTACATCGTCCACCACGCGAGCTGGAACGACCTCGAGCAGAACATCGAGGCGGTGCAGCGAGCGGAGGAAGTCGGCGCGGACCTGGTGCTGCTGTCGTACCCACCGAACTTCTATCCCGAGTCCGAGCAGGAGATCTTCGACTACACCAAAGCGGTGGCCGATGCGACGAATCTCGCCATCATTCTGTTCCCGATGGTGTCCTGGGGCTTCAGCAGCCGAATCCACCCGTCCGATATCCCCACCCGGCTCATCCGCCGCATGATCGACGAGATTCCCAATGTCGCGGTGATCAAGGCCGAGGGCGGATTCCCGAGCATCCAGAGCGTCATCGAATGCACGCGGCTGTTCGGCAAGGAGGTCGTCATCTCGAACCCGATCGAGGGTGAGCTCATCCCGCTCTCGCAGGTCATGCCCATTCAGCTCTCGGCCACCAGTGATCATGAGTTCTTCGGCCCGATGATTCCCCGGGTCATGCAGTTGCTGCGGGACGGCAAGTACGACGAGGCCACCGAGATCTATTGGCAGCTGCACCCGGCCCGCAAAGTCAAGGCCGGCCTGTTCGGCGCGGTGCACGGCGGCTCCGTGCTGAACCGCCAGGCGTGGAAATTCCAGGGGTGGCTCCAGGGCTACAACGGCGGGCCGCTGCGGATGCCCACCATGCGCATCCACGATCACCAGATGGCCGCGCTGCGTAAGGGTTTGACCGATTCCCGTCTGGAACCGAGCATGGACCCGTTCCGGGAATTCTTCATCGGCCGCAATCCCGCGTAGAAATTTCCACTGATCAGTCGCGTCGGCCGACCGGAGGGCCGACCGGAGGGTGGAACTTCCGGTCGGCCGCGCCCTTCAGGCACTCACGGACCGAGCCGACTCCGAACCGATCAGCGGCACGCCGAGCTGCGTTCGCAGCCTCATCCACCGACGATGGCCCGCAGCGCCACGTACAGGACCGACGGGCACAGCAGGCAGCCCATGCCGGTGTAGAACGTGGCTGTCATGGCGCCGTATGGCACCAGACGCTCATCGGTTGCGGCCAACCCGCCGGCCACGCCGGATGTCGTGCCCAGCAAGCCGCCGAAGGCCATGGCGGACTTCGGATTGTTCAGGCCGATCAGGGGAGCGATCAGTGGTGTCCCCACCATCACCACCACGGATTTCACCAGTCCGGCGGCCACCGACAGCGCGATCACCTCCGAGCTGGCGCCTATCGCGGTGCCGGTCACCGGGCCGACGATGTAGGTGGCCGCACCGGCGCCGATCGTCGTCATCGATTTGGCATCGGTATAGCCGAAGGCTGCCGCGATCGCGGCCCCGATCACGAACGACACCACCACGCCCAGCACGATCGACAGCGCGCCGGCCAGTCCGGCGCGTTTGATCTCGCGCAGGTCGACGCCGTACGCGGTGGAGACGATCGCGAAGTCCCGCAGCATCGAACCGCCCATCAGACCCAGGCCGGATAAGACGGCGAAATCGGCCAGTCCGTGGTCGGCGCCGGTCACCTTGCCACCCCAGAATGCCAGTGCCAGGCCGAGGATGATGGCGATGGCGGACCCCTGCAGCCGACCATGGGTCAGCTTCTGCGAAAGCCATCCGGATATCAGCACCAGCGCGCCGACCACTACGAAGGCGGTGAGCAGACCATTGCGTTCGAAGACCGAACTGATCGTATTCATCTCACACCTCCTGCTTGTTCTCTGTGGTCAGCGGCGGCAGCGGTTCAACCGGGGCGCCGATCCGGGCCAACACCGGCACAAGGGCAAATCCCGCGGCGAGTGCGCCGAGGCCGGCCAGGATTGCCATCGGTCCGCCGGCGACGGCCTTGACCACGTTCTGTGTCGAGGCCATGGCGATGACGATCGGGATGTACATCGCGCTCCAGAAGAGCACGCCCCGTTCGCTGGGCTCGGGGAACTTGCCCCGCTGGCGGAGCCAGTGAGTGACCAGCATGAGCATGATCATGGCGAATCCGACTCCGCCGACATTGGCGTCGACGCCGACCGCGATGCCGAGCAGGTCGCCGACGAGGGTGCCCGCGAGCATGCACGCCGCCAGCGTTGCCACTCCGTAGAGAATCATTGTCTTTCCTGACTAAAAGAGTGCGGTCGAGCGTGGCCGACCGGTGGGCTATGCGTCCGCGCCGACGAACAGGTCGGCGTAACGCTTGCGTAATTCGGCTTTCTGTACCTTTCCCATGACATTGCGGGGCAGCGACTCCACGACGCGGATCGCACGAGGCTGCTTGAAGCGGGCGAGGTCACCGGCGATGAAGCCCAGCAATTCCCCGGCCTGGGGTTGTCTGCCCGGCATCGGGACGACGACGGCCACCACCGTCTCCCCGAAATCCGGGTGGGGGACTCCGATCACGGCGGACTCCAGCACGTCGGGGTGGCTGTCGAGCAGTTCCTCGATCTCCTTCGGGTAGACGTTGTAGCCCCCGGAGATGACGAGGTCCTTGTCTCGGCCGACGATGCACAGATAGCCGTCCTCGTCGATGCGGCCGAGGTCGCCGGTGATGAAGAAGCCGTCCGCACGAAACTCCGCAGCGGTCTTCTCGGGCATCTGCCAGTAGCCGGCGAAGACATTGGGGCCGCGGACCTCCACGACGCCGACGTCACCGTCGGGCAGCGCCCCACCGGTTTCGCGGTCGACTACGCGGATCTCTGTGCCGGGTAACGGTTTTCCGACGGTGCCGGGTTTGCGCGGCCCGCCCTGGTATGGGTTGGTGGTGTTCATGCCGGTCTCCGTCATGCCGTAACGCTCCAGGATGGCGTGGCCGGTACGGGCTTCGAACGCTTCATGGTCACTCGCGAGCAGCGGGGCGGAGCCGGAGACGAACAGCCGCATCGAGGCGCAGGTGTCCGGGGTGAGCCGGTCGTCTTTGAGCAGGCGGGTGTAGAAGGTGGGCACGCCCATGAGCACGGTGGCCCGGGGCAGCAGATCGATGATCGCCTCGGAGTCGAACTTGGGTAAGTAGTACATGCTGGCACCCGCCGCCAAAGTCATGTTCGCCGCGACGAACAGCCCATGGATATGGAAAATCGGCAGGGCGTGGATCAGCCGGTCCTCAGCGGTGTACTGCCAGGCCTCCAGTAGCGCACGGCAATTGGAGGCGAGGTTGCCGTGGGTGAGCACCGCTCCCTTGGAGCGCCCCGTGGTGCCGGAGGTATAGAGGATTGCCGCCGGGTCCTCGGCCGTGGCCTCGTAGACCTGCTCGTAGCAGTCGTCGCCCGCGAGAAGGGTGCCGTCGCCCGAGACGCCGAGGGTCTCGACAACGAGTCCTTCCCCGCCGCGGTGGGCGTGATCGGTCCGCCGATTCGGGGAGCAGACGAGCACGCGCGGCGAAGCGTCGCTGAGGAAATAATCCATCTCCGCACCGGTGTAGGCGGTGTTCAGCGGCAGGAAGACGGCGCCGATCCGCAGGGTCGCCAGATACAGTGCGATGGCCTCCGGAGATTTCTCCACCTGCATGGCGACCCGATCGCCGGGAGTGACACCGTCGGCGACGAGTCGGGCGGCAATCCGTCGCACAGTATCCGCGGTCTCGCGGTAGGTGATGGACCGCTCGCCCGGCAGCTCGAACAGCGTGTGGTCCGGCCGTCGCCGCACCTGCGCGGCGAAGGATCGGTAGATGGTCGTGAAGGGCTGCATCGTGGATGTTCCTCTTTCGTCGTCGGTGGTCATGGCCGTATCTCGAACGTGGGACGCCGCCGTGGCATCGCCCAGCACGTCGCGCAGCGGTCCGCCGACTGCCACGATGCGGCGGCGAACGAAGTCCTCGTGCTGACGCTCCAGCCGCTCCGGCTCATAGCGATAGTTGATCATCGCGCCGTAGGACTGCCGCCAAGCTTCCGGTGAGTGGCTCGCGGGCCAGTTCAGCCGCCAGGCCGTGGCTCCGTTGCCCAGGTGGAAACGTGCGACCGGGTCGAGGGGGCGGCCGTCGGCATGTCGCTCGGCGGCGATGTAGCGAGCCAGCGCGCGGTAGAGCCGCGAACGAATCCGGTCGATGTCCGCCGCACCCAGATCCACCGTCACCAACTCCTGGACGAGCGTCCGTAGCTCTTCGTCCTGTTCGGCCTGCTTGTCGAGCCAGTGCCGGAATCCGGGGATGGGCGAGAGCGTGACGAATCGGGCCAGATGTGGCAATTGCTCTCCGACCTGCTCGATGACCTGTTTGATGAGAAAGCTGCCGAAAGAGACTCCGGCTAGACCGTCGAGGGCGTTGTTGATCGAGTAGAGCGCCGCAGTGTCCGCTGCCGCTGGGTTCAGCTCCGGGCCTGGCTCCAGTAGCGGGCCGATGGTATCGGGCATGCCGCACACCAAGGCGACCTCGACGAAAATCAGCGGCACGTCCCCGGTGGCCGGGTGGAAAAAGGCGTAGACGCGGCGATCCTGAGGTTCGAGGCGACGGCGGAGTTCGGCCGCGCTCGCCATCGGGTGGACCTTCTCGTAGTGCAGGAGATGCTGGTGCAGCTCCTGCGGTGAATCCCAGCTGAGTTGCTCCATACGGAGGAAGCCGCGATTGAACCAAGAGGTGAGGAGATGGTGGAAGTCGTGGTCGAGGGGGCGCAACTCCGAGTGACGGCGCAACAGCCGCCGCAGGTCCGCGCGCATCTCGACCAGGGCCAGGGTGGCGTCGGGGGCGTGGTTCATCCGGCGGAGCAATTGCTGGCGGGCCGGTTCGACCACGTCGAAGAGCCGGACCAGCTCCTCCTCGCTCCCGGATCCGGCGTTGTGTGCGTCATCCCACCGCCGGAAGGCGGCCCGAACCTGATCGCCGTCGACGTCGTAAGTCGCAGTGATGTGGGTGAAGAAGGCGAGTTTGTCGTTGTCGTCCAGCTCGGCGTAGGCGGCGAGGGCTCGAGTCGCGACCGCGCGCATCGAGGCTTCGCCCATATCGCTCGTCAGCACCTCGCAGGCGGCGAGCAGCTGGTCCAGCGGGGATACGAGCGAATCGGCGTCCGTCGGATCGCTGCCGTGCTGTCGCCCGAGAGCTCGGAACAGGTCGGTCAGCAGCCAGCCGTCTTGTTGCCCCATCGCGATTTCCTTCCCACCGTCTCTGTATGCATTAGAGACGGTGATGTATATAACAGGGACGATAGAGTATAGATGTGAGGCGCGCCACCCCTGGTGGTCGAGTAATCTGCTCTCGGAGGTGCACATTGGCTCGAGTCCCGGAATCTCAGCGTGTACGCGACGCGCTCGAGGACGCCGTCGTCCACGGCCGTTATCGACCCGGCGAACGCCTCGATGCCCTACAGCTCGAGCAGGAGTTCGGATGCTCTCGCACGCCGATCCGAGAAGCGCTGCTGGCCCTGGAGCGCTCCGGACTGGTGCAGATCCGCCCCAAGCAGGGCACCTACGTCACCGAGCTCAGCATTTCCGAGCTGGCCGAACGCTTCGAGGTCATGGCCGAACTCGAAGGGATGGCGGCACGGCTCTGCGCGCGCCGCATCGAACGGGCGGAACTCGATGAACTCGAACGTGCGCTGAAGGAGTGCGAGAACCACGCGACGACCGGCGATGCCGACGGCTACTACTACGCCAACGCCCGGTTCCACGGCGTCGTCTACGACTCCTGCGGCAACGAGTATCTGCGGCAGCAGGCCCTCACGCTCAAACGAGCCCTACAGCCGTACCGGCGACTACAGCTGCGAGTACCGGACCGCATGCGTAGATCCTTGACCGAACACCGTGAGATCGCCGACGCCATCGCTTCCGGAGACTCCGAATCCGCGGAGAACGCCGCCCGTGAACACGTGCTCGTGCAGGTCAAAGAGTTCAGCCAACTGGTGCGGACTTGGCGGCAGCTGACGGGGCGCTGATCGAGGCCGAATTGATCGCAATGCTGGCCCGCACCAGGGCAACGGGCGACGAGTCGCCGGGCATGGCCAACCATTTCCGAAGCGGAAGAGTAGTGCCTCGAGCCGGCCGAGCGGACGACACCGAGCGGGGCGACCCGCTCGTCGACGTCGACCTCGAGCGGTCCACGCCCCAATAACTGCCGCATCCCGAACCACGGTGCGCGGGAACCGAAAAGACCCGCCGACATGCTCGGGACGAGCCCAGCCATGGAATCGGCCCGGCCACACGTGCAATTGCCGCACGTGGCGCGAAATCAAGGGATTCGTCTGTTGTTCAGCAGCTGCCCGGAACACCGAACACCGCTCTGCTCCAACGGGTTTCATCTGTGATGACCAAACGAAACGGCTCGGACGTCCCCGGTGCGCTCCGAGACCCGTTCAGATGCCATAGCTTCCAGCAGTTCTCGGCGTGTCCGGGTGGGCTTGCTGCCACACTGGGCGGGTCAGGCCGATTCCAGCCGGACGGAACTGCACGAATGCCCGGTGCCGAACGTATGGATGGAGCGTGATCGCATGTCGCAGAGTTCGAATCATTCCGGTGGCCGCGCAGAGGACGCCGTACTGCTCGCGGCCGGACTCGCGGATCTGGCGCTGAGCCGGGTCGGGCCCGCGGTGGATCGGCTTCGGGGGCTGCTGCGGCGGTCGGACTTGGCGGGGCTGGCGGGTGAGGCGGAAGCGGATCTGAAAGCGCGCGGACGTCTTGCGCTGGACCGGTATGCGACAGTGTCCGAGGCGCATCTGGAAATCCTCGCCCAGCAGGTTGTGGCGCAACGCGGCACCTCCAGTGATGTCTGATCACTACGATCCGGGCGCCTTCAAAGCTCGCGTGGATGCCGCGCTGGAACAGTTCGTCGGGCAGGAGTACGACCAGTTCCTGACCATCGACCCGCAACTGCGGCCGGTGGCCGACCAGATCGTGGTGGCGACCACGCACGGTAAACGACTGCGAGCGGCGTTCTGCTACTGGGGTTGGCGTGCAGCCGGACAGCCGGATAGTGACGCAGTCGTGCGGGCCGCGGCGGCAATGGAATTGGTGCACGCAGCGGCGGCGGTGCACGACGACATCATCGATGACAGTCACCTGCGGCACGGTCTGCCCACCGCGCACATCACACTGCGGGAACCGTTGTCGGATCGACCGTGCACCAAATCGTCCGCCCGGGCACTCGCGATGCTGGTCGGGGATATGTTGATTGCGTTGGCCGGACAGCTTTTCGTCGCCAGCGGCCTGCCCTCGGCGTACCTGTCGCGAGCGCGGCCCCTGTGGGCGTCGCTGGCGCGGGAATTGATCGCGGGGGAGTGCCTGGAAATCCTCTGCACCGGTGCAGCACCGGACATCGCCGAGTCGTTGAAGGTGGTGCGATACAAGACCGCGAAGTACACCGTCGAGCAGCCGTTGCTCATCGGCGGCGCACTCGCAGGCGCCGCCCCCCGGCTGCTGAAGGCGTTGTCCGCGTATGGATTACCGTTGGGCGAAGCGTTTCAACTGCGCGATGACCTACTCGGCCTGTTCGGCGATCCAGCCCAGACCGGTAAGGCGAGCCTCGACGACCTCCGCACTCGACGTCCTACCGCTCTGCTCGCCGAGACCTGGCAGGCCGCCGACCACACACAGCGTAAACAATTGCGGCGCTTGTTGAATCGACGCGACCCCAGCAACGACGACCTGCACGAAATCCGCGATCTGATGACCCGTGTCCAGGCTCCTGCCCGAATCGAATCGATGATTACCGCGCGGGTCGAGGAGGCCACCTCCGCACTGGCCGGCGTCGGCGTTACGGCACACGCCGCCCGAGCACTGACCGAACTCGCCCACGCCGCGACCGCACGCCGGCATTAATCCTCGCCTGATACCAGGAGCCCAGATGACCTACACCGAAACGTCATTGGATGCACTGCGACAGTACGGCGACGAAATCGCCGACGTCACCGTTACCACGATGTTCGAACGCGGCGAGGTGGGCAAGTTCAACACGCTCATGCGCTATGTCTCCACCGTGGGCGCGCCCCTGCCCGACGGTCTGCCCGACGTCGCCCGGGACTATCTGCACGAAACCTCAACTCCCCCAGCATGGGTGGACTGGGATGAGATGGAGAAGGCCAGGCAGTTCTTCATCGATAACAACGTGCACATCTCCACCGCACTATCTTTTGCCGCGATGCCGGCCTGCTACGTTCTGCCGCCGGTCGCGAAACTGCTGTCGGCCACGCATTCGCTGGAGTACCCCTCCAAACGCATGGCCGAGACCGGACAGTTCACCGTCTACCTGATGCAGCCCGATGCCTTCGAGGCAGGCAGCCGTTTCATACCCGCGGTCCAGAAAGTGCGGTTGCTGCACGCGGCGATCCGTCACCATCTCTATCAGGAAAACCGATGGGACACCGACACATTCGGCACTCCCATCTGCCAGGAGGACATGATCGGCGGCCAGATGCTGTTTTCCCTCCTCGTGCTCGACAGCCTGCACCGACTGAACATCCACATGAGCGTCGACGGCGCGGAGGCGTACTTCTACGCCTGGCGCGTGGTCGGCGCCATGCTCGGCGTCGATCAGCGGCACGCACCACAGGATGCGGACTCCGCGCGGCAATTCCACGACCTCTATATGACCCGCCATATGGGCCCCAGCGACGAAGGCGTCCGCCTCACCCGACAGCTCATCGACCTCTACGAGGACGTCGTACCCGGAACCTTCTTCGACCCCATCGTCTCCGCGCTGATCCGCTACCTCATCGGAGACACCTGCGCCGACTGGCTGCAAGTGCCGCGCACCGCCTGGGATACAGCCGTCAAGACCGCGCCCACCCTGCTCGGAATCCTGGAAACGATCGAGGACAAATCCCCGATGGGCGCTTGGGCCCTCGATCGCCTCGGCCATTTCACCACCCTTTTCGAACTCAGTTCCCTCACCCGCGGCCGTGTCATGCATTACGCCATCCCGGACCATCTCAAGCCGGAGTTCGGTGTCTCGTCCACACTTTCGCGTACCCGTCGCTGGACACCCCCGCCCGTCTCCATCACTACCTGACACGATCAGTACATGCCCGAGGCGACATCCGTGTAAGCGCGTGCTCATGCAGCGCGTCGCGGACGAATGCCAGATCGCCATTGTCCGCGTTCGGGATCCACGCTCGCACATTCCGATGAGCGGACGCCCAACACCGCAGCTGCCGATGGCGACGGTGTGTCCGGGGCATCGTTGCGCCCAGCATGTGTTCAACCATTGCGTTGTGGCACTTCACCCTGGTGGCGATCGGGAGTGCGCAGGGGAGCGCCGACGTGGTGCAGGTGTCTCAGCGCCTCGCGGTAGGAGGAGATCAGCCCGGTTTCGTGGTAGGGCACTCCGATTTCGGTGCAGTAGTCGCGGACGATCAGCTGGGCGTGACGTAGGTTCGGCGTCGGCATGCTCGGGAACAAATGATGCTCGATCTGATAGTTGAGCCCGCCGAGGGCGAGGTCGGTCAACACGCCACCCCGCACATTGCGGGAAGTCAGCACCTGGCGACGGAGGTAGTCGGGACGTTCGTCGCCGATAAACGTTGGCATGCCCTTGTGGTTCGGGGCGAAGATGCAGCCCATGTACAGGCCGAAGAGGCCCTGGTGCACAGCAAGGAACGCGAAGGCTTTGTCGGCGGGCAGAACTGCGAACAGTGCGACCAGATAGGCGACGAAGTGCCCGAACAGCAGCGTGCCCTCCAATCCGCGGTGTTTGACCGATCGATTTCGGAGTGCACGTACGCCGGCCACATGGAGGTTCAGGCCCTCCAGCAACAGGAGAGGGAAGAACAGGAACGCCTGTGCCCTCCCAATGAGACGAGGCAGACCGCGGCTGGACCGTGCCTGCCGTTGTGACCAGGTCAGAATGTCGGGTGCGACGTCCGGGTCGAGTTCCTCGTGGTTCGGGTTGGCGTGATGCCGGGTGTGCTTGTCCTGCCACCAGCCGTAACCCAGGCCGATGCCGAGATTGCCGACGAGGCGCCCCACGACCTCCGTCGGCTGCCGTAGCCGGAAGACTTGGCGGTGCGCGACATCATGCATTACGAGGGCGACCTGAGCGAACGTCACGGCCATGAACCCCGCGACCAGCAGCGTCCACCACGAATCACCGACGAGGACGAACGCCGCCCAACCGGCCGCGAACGCGACCCCGACGAGGCTGAGCCGGACCGCGTAGTAGGCGAGACGTTGGTTCATCAGCCCCGCGTCGGAGATCCTGCGCAACAGACGGGCGTAATCACCGTCGGCGCCGCGCCGCGGTGACCGTGGAGATGACTCGGGGACCAAGGCAGGTGTCGTCATAGATCTTCCTGAGAGCTGAGTCGGAGACGCCACCTCCGTCCGTCGACGATGCCGGCCGGTCGGAATCGGAGAGCGCCGATTTCGATACCCCGAAGCTATCGGCCCGATTCTCGTTACCCGTAACCCTTTGGTATGACATCGAATCGGACTGGGGTGTGATACCGGATGCGTGCCGCGGACCAAGCCGACTGACCAGTTACCACCTACCCGTCAATGAGCCCTTGTATCAAGGGTTTCCACTCGGCGGTGCTCGATAGCGATGCGTTCGATGTCGCTGGGGGTTCCGGCCATGATGATGTGCGTGTGTTCGGCCACCAGTTCGGCGGGCCAGGTCCACCAGGCGGCGCGGCGTAGCCGTTCGATGTCGGCACTATCGAAGCGCTGCCGGATCGGCTTGGCGGGGTTGCCGCCGACGATGGTGTAGGGCGGCACGTCGGCCGTGACCACCGCACCGGCCGCGATGATGGCGCCGTCGCCGATCCGCACACCGGGCATGATCGTGGACTGGTAGCCGAACCAGACATCGTTGCCGACGACGGTGTCTCCTCGGCTGGGCATGGAAGTGACGATATCCAGGGTCTGCTCGGCCCACCGGCCGCCGAACATGGTGAACGGGTAGGTGGACACGCCCATGGTCGGGTGCTCGGCACCGGCCATCAGGAACCTGGTCCCGGCCGCGATAGCGCAGTACGCCCCGATGATCAGTCGCTCCGGTCCGTACGCGTAGAGCACGTTGCGACGCTCGAAGTCCGTCGCACCGTCGGGGTCGTCGTAGTAGGTGTACTCGCCCACAACGATATTCGGTGAGCTGACCAAGGGTTTCAGAAATACCACGCGGTCGTGCGCGGGCAGAGGATGAACAGTGGTGGGGTCTGGTGACAACTCGAGATCCTCGTTATTCATGGATGGTGATGGGACGGACGGTCACGATAGTGCCGCCGAAATTCGATGGCCGCTTCCCACGGCCAGGAATGCGCAGTGGACGCCGAACTGGCTGCGGTAGCGCTGCTGGGCATGGATCCGGTTGTGTCCCAGCGAGCTAGCCGCATCCTACGGCCGATCGGTCCCAGATTTCCCTCGAGGAATCCGCCCCTGTGGCGGCGGCAACCCAGACTTCTGACCGGGGTGCGGTAGCCGCTCGGCGCTACATCTTGGCGCTGCGGGCCATGACGAAGCTGTAGAGCCCGTAGGTGATGATGCCGGCCCCGGCGATCAGGAGCAGGACCATGCCGAAAGGTTGCGCGCCGAGCGTTTTCACGGCCCCGTCCAAGCCTGCGGACTTATTCGGATCGGATTCGGTCGCGGCGAGGATGACCAGCAGCCCTGCCGCGGCGACGGCCAGCCCCTTGGCGATGTAGCCCACAGTGCCCAGCCGCCGCACGAAGGCGCTCTTGACTCCGCGCAGATCGTCGAGGAAATTCTGCTTGGCTCCTTTGTACACGTGGTAGCCGCCGACCGCGATGATGACCAGCCCAGCAGCGACGAGCACAATCGTGCCCGCCGTGTGCTGCATCAGGCGTGCGGTGAGCCCGACGCTCTGGCTACTGCTCGGCTGGCCACTGCCCTGCGCGAAACGGAACGCGGTGATCGCGAACGCGAAATAGACGACGGACAGCGCGAGTGCTTTGGCCCGATCGAACACTTCGGACTTCCGGCTGTCGGCGCCCGGTTCGGACGCGCTGCCGAAGACGGCCTCCGCCAGCCGCCAGAGCGCCATCAGCACGAACGCGACCACGCCCACCCAAAGGGTGAACTTGCCACCCGGTTTATCCGCCAGTTCCGCCATGGCCCCGGATTGATCAGCGTTGCCCCCACCGCCGAACGCGAGTCGGATCGCGATGTAGCCGATGAGCAGGTGGACGAGGCCGGACATGACATAGCCGGCGCGGGCGAGACGCGCGAACACGCTGCTCTGGGCGATCTGCCCGACGGTATGGGATAGACCGGGGTGGGTCATGCTGCTCCTCCATCCAGGTACCACGGCGCGAAGCCGGCGCAGGACATCGACCGGATACCCATGTGCGCGGAGAAAGCACCTCCCCGGGCCGGCGCCCGGGTGACGGGTCGTTACGTTCCGTTTTGACCGAGCAAAGACCGAGTCATCAGACCCCACTCCCATGATCCCCGTGGCGAGCGACGGAAAGATTCAGCCCTTCCTTCCGAACCGAGCGAGGTAGTGCCGGGCCGAATACGGTGCGGACGGGAAAGTGCGTCCGACATCGACCCTGGCGGCCTCCGCATCCGATACCAGTGCGGCCGCGGGGACTCCTTCCTTCACGTCGGAAGGTCCGGCCCACTGCCGGTTTCGAGGTCTGCGCATCTGACCGGCATCCCGGAACGCACCTACCAGCGACGGCCGGCCGGCGGCGCGACGGTGACCCCACCCTTTGGTCCGTGGCTGCGACCAGCGGAAAGCTGCTCGATAAGCGGCAGATGCGGATGTTTGCAAGGGTACGTCTCCGTGTGCGTGGCGCTTCGTCTCGATAACCAGCTTCTGTCGATCGTGTTGCCGCGTTCTGACGGGGTAGCGGCACGAGCGTGAACGCGAACCTTCCTACTTGCCGTGCTGTCGGCGCACCATCTCGGTGATCCAGATGGGCGCGAACGGAGACGTGCAGTTCGGTGGGGTCGGGTAGTCTTTCAGCACCTCCAGGCGCTCACCGATGTCGATGGCACGGGCGCGATGCTCGGCGTGCTCGATCCCGATCTGAGCCAGGCAGTGGTTCATCGCCCACTGCGGGCGATCCGGGGCGTCTTTCATCTGCGCCTCGATGACGTCGAGCAGTCCTGCGAGGTCGAGGCCCTCGGGCTTTTTCGCGACGCGTTCGGTGGTCAGCTCCCAGCCGGCACTCGCGACCACTGGATCCGGATCGGCGAACCAGGCCAGGCGCAGCTCTTCGGCGTGCGGGTTCTTCTTCACCACGTAGTTCACGAGCCAGTCGTGCACCTTGGGTGTGCGCGCCTCGCGTAGCATGAGGTCCAACTCGTCACGTTCGAACACCTTTGGGCGGCAGATCAGGGTCGCCAGCAGTCTCGCCGCGGTGTCATCGGTCTCCCACAGTTGGCGCGCGAGTTCCTGCTGCGTTTTCAGCCGCTTCGCGAGCGCGCGCAGCTTGCTGAGGTTCACAGCGTGATCGTCACCGTGTTTCTCGTTCACCTCGCGTATCTTCGGGTCCTCGAGCGCGGTCAGCTCGGCGATCACCTCGGCCACCGTCGTCTCGGCCACCTCAGCCTCCTGTCCATCATGTGGGAGATTTCGCCTACGAGAAGGCACGGTCAACCAGGTGATCAGCAAGCGCGTGGTCAAGACTGCTATCCGCTCGGTTAGGCGTGTCGGGCATCCTCGTCCGGTCTCTGTTCGGCGGCATGGTCGGGTCCAGTTGCTGCTCGGCGGGCTCGCTTTCCGCGGGCTATCTCGGTGGCGAGGGCGTCCAGCGGCTGGGCGAAGGGCTGCAGTGGGTCGGTCAGTCGGGTCAGCCAGGCTCGGGCTGCGTCTACACCCTCGGGGTCGAGGGTATAGAGCCTGCGGGTGCCCTCCGCGCGGACAGTCACCAGCCCGGCGTCGCGCAGCACTTTGAGGTGTTGGGAGACGCCAGGCTGGGAGATCTGGGCATGTCGTTGCACGGCGGTGACGATCATGCTGGCCGGTTGTTCACCGGTTGCCATCAGTTGGAGGATGAAGCGGCGGACCGGGTCACCGAGCGCCTCGAAGACCTTGTCCGGCGCCGGGGTTCTCAAGAGGCCGGACCGTCCTCGAGTTCGGTCGTGTAGAAACCGATTGTCAGTTCGGCGGCCTGGCGAGCGGCCGCCGGATCGTCGCCGTTACCGATTGCCGCGTCGGCCCAGCCGAGGGCGGCCGCGCGGACGAAGGCCTTCCCCTCGGAAGTGGTCGGAAACGCCAGCCCTTCGGCCGGGTCCACCGCTTGGCCGCTTGCCAGGTGCAGCCCCAGAGCCATCAGAGCAAGATCCCACCCGACGCCGACGCCGCCGGGACCGTACGGCCACGCCACCTCGGTATCGACCTTCGCCTCGTGCACGAGCTTCAGCTCGGTGCCGTCCCCGTCGGGCGTGAGCGTGACCTCCAGCCACGACACTTGGGGCCCCACCTCCCAGGTGACGGCAAACCGTTCGGGCGCCTCGCACCGCTCGACGACACCGTTGGCGTTGCCCTCCAGCTGGTAGCGACCCCCGACCTGCAGGTTGCCGCTGATGGGCAGGAACCAGCGCGGGATCCGCTCGGCATCAGTCAAGGCGTCCCAGAGGTCGGCTCGGTCGGTGGGGTAGGTGCGTCGGGCGACAGCGATCGTCGTCAGCGCTCCATCGCGGGAGCCGGTGCGGACCTCACGAGTTACGAGCCCGACCACCTCGGCCGGGTCGATGAGTATGGTCATCTAATCTCCTTGTATAAGTTGTTACTTATATAGAATCATATGGTCGATTCCTGCGCAACGCCCCGCCATCGGCATTACCGAGCACTCTCAGGGGAACTTGCCAGCTATGGCGTCAATCACGTGACCAGCGAGATCCGGCCAAGATCTTGACTCGAGACAGTCGCATGTCTAGTAACGACAACTGGCTCACCCGAATCACTGCGATCACCGCGCCCGGCACGGTGGTGCTGTCCGGCGCGATCTTTCTCTTCGAAGGCATTCCGAAGTTCCTGCGGCCCGAGACGCTCGGCACCGGCCGGTTCGACAAGGCTGATATCCCGGCGGCTGCGCCGCGGCGACCGATAAGCGAGGGCGGGGCAGAGCGCCCGCCCCGATTCGAATAGCACACTGTGGCAACGGAGGAGCCGATCATGCGGTGGTATCACGACTATCTGCGCTGGCTGTATCGCACCGGCCGTCCGAATCTGTTCGCGCGCATACAGAATTGGCTCTCAGCCCGCCCTTTCGCGGCCGGAATCATGCCCCGCCGGGTCTCGGCGTTGGGGAGCCGGGGCCGGCGCAGCGGTCGCCTCATCTGGTTTCCGATCGTGCTGACCGAATTCGACGGTCGGCGCTATGTGGTGTCGATGCTCGGTGCCAACGTCAACTGGGTGCGCAATCTGACCGCCGCGGGCGGCCGAGCCATCCTGCAGCACGGTCGGGCTCACGGATGCCACCAGCGGACCGTGGCCGATGTTCAGCTCGACAGCCGTCCAGTGACGGTGCGCGTGCGCGTCCGACGACTGATCTCTGCCCAAAAATCGCAATCGGCCACGGGCGGTGGAAGGTCGGTGATTCGAGGTCAGCTCAATATGAAGTAGCGCAACCATAGATACGGTGCGGCGACCACGATGGTGATCGCGGTGACCACCGCACCCTTGCGGGTGAACTCCCAGAACGAGATCGGCGCCCCGGCGCGGGCGGCGATACCGAGCATGACCACGTTGGCGCTGGCGCCGACCGCGGTCAGGTTCCCACCGAAGTCCGAGCCGAGGGTCAGCGACCACCACAACGCGTCCGCGTGTACCGGATTGTCGATACCGCCTGCGAGGTCGGCGACCAGCGGGCTCATGGTCGCCACGTACGGGATGTTGTCGATGATCCCGGACAGCAGCGCTGAAACCACCAGGATCAACATCACCGCCACCAGAGCGTTACCGCCGGTGGCGTCGGCGGCCCAGCTGGCCATCGTCTCCACGACCCCGGTTTCGACCAGAGCTCCGACCATGACGAATAGGCCGGCGAAGAACAGCAGCGTCTCCCATTCGACCCCGGACAGGTAGTCCTCGGGCTCGGTCCCGGAGATCAGTACCAGCACACCGGCCCCGAGCAGCGCGACCACAGACGGATCGATATGCAGGATCGAATGCCCCACGAACCCGGTGAATACCGCCAACAGCACGACCCCGCACTTGGCCAGCAACCGCAGATCTCGGATCGCTTCGCGTTCGTCGAGGGCCATCACGTCCGCGATCCGCTCGGGCGCCGCATCGAACGAACCCCGGAACAAGCGCGGCAGCACGAGGGTGAACACCGCCAGTTCGAGCACCACGATCGGGGCCATATGTACCAGGAAGTCGTTGAACGACAAGCCACTTCGGCTGCCGATGATGATATTGGGCGGGTCACCGATCAACGTGGCCGCGCCGCCGATGTTGGACGCCAGTACCTCGGCGATCAGGAACGGCGCGGGCCGGATGCCGAGCCGGTCGCATACCAGCAGGGTGACCGGCGCGATCAGCAGCACGGTGGTGACGTTGTCCAGGAACGCCGATGCCACCGCCGTGATCAGCGTCAGCAGGATCATGACCCGCACGGGAGATCCCTTGGCGCGCTTGGCCGCCCAGATGGCGGTGTATTCGAACACCCCGGTCTGACGTAGCACCCCGACGATGACCATCATCCCGAACAGCAACAGCACGACATCCCAGTCGATACCGGTGTCGTGGGAGAAGAAGGCCTGTTCGGAATCGAGCACGCCCACAGCCAGGATTACCGCGGCACCGGCGAGCGCGGCGATCGTTTTGTGGATGCGTTCGGTCGCGATCAGCACATAGGCGACCACGAACACGACAATCGCGATCGCGGTCACCGCGGGCCACCCGCGCAGCAGCTACCGGTCAGGTCTTGGCGAGGGTCACCTGCAACAACCGGGACGCGGTGATCACCCCGATCATCCGCTTGCCCTCGACGACCGCGATCAGCGGACACCGGCAGCGCGCCATCAGCGCGGCCACCTCCACCACGGTGTCGTCGGCGCGGGCCACCGGCACGATCGGCTTGCCCGTCGATTGCGGCAGTAACTGGCCGACGGTCTTGCCCTGCAACGCCTCGGCGATCCGGTCGGCCACCGACTCCGACAACACCCCCGCCAACGACGGATCGTCCTGCACATATCCCGGAACCAGGAACCGCACCACCTGCGAGGCGGGCAGCACCGCGCGCGGCACCTGATCCGCATCCGTTACCACGATGCCCGGCAGCCGATGCTCGGCCAGCAGCCTCGCCGCGGCCAGCGCCTCGGAATCCATGGTCACCGACGGATAGTCCTCGGCTATCTGACTTGCGTGCACACCAGTACGATACGACCGCCGCGATCCCTACCGCGGCACATCCGGGCTCGCCGCCACCGGCAGCCCTTCTGGGCACCGTCAAAGACAACATTTGTGTGCGCACTACGTCACTCCCCATCGCCGGCCGGCCCGACCCGAAACCGGGCCGGGTTGCCGACCAGACTTCCCGGCGCACCTACCGTAAAGATGCCGTAAAGATGCCACCAAGGCAAACTGCGAATAGGTCGTGAACCGGCGGTCAGAGCCCAGCGCTCTACGGCGAGATGTGTCTTCTGCCGCCGTCGGCTTGCTCGACGCTGCCAGTCCGGCCACCGCACGTCGGTGGCGGGCCAAGGCGCCGAGGGGACTCCACCCACGGTCACGCCACGACGGCACCAGCGCCTTCAGCAGTAGTCCCAAACCGGGGACCGGGTGTAGTCGATCTTCGGCGAGTGGACCATGCCCTTCGGGCCGATCTACACAGCGGCGGCGTATGACTCCGACTAGTATTCGCCCGTCACTGCGGAGGATCTCTACACGTTTCTGCTCCCGGCCGCCGACCATGTCGAACTGCCAGTCCGGCTGGAAAATGCGATTCGGCTGGCGCCTCGATCGGCCCGTATCAGGCAAGCGAGCCGTACTGGACAATCGGGGCTCGTACCGCGACGCCCGACGTGGCTCTGACCACCTCACACCGAGCCTCTGGTTGCATCCGGAAGGGTTGCTGCCTGAACTCATTTGGACGAGCTGCTATCTCCGGCTCTGAAGTGGTCGGGACTACCCCGCCCCGAGTCGCCGACTGCAGCAATAGGATTCGGCCTCACCGGGGTTGCGACAGCTGATCGCAGGCACAGCATTGCCCCGCCGATCGTGATCGGCGGGGCAAGGCTGTGCGGAGGTGCCTGACCTCGGGCTCGAAACCGAAGGCTCAGTGGGGAATCGCGAAGTTGGCGCGGAATACGCCGTGTGGGTCGCGGGCCTGCTTGAGCTTTCGCAGCCGGTCCAAGGTGCCGGTGTCGAAAACCTCTGCGACACTGTCGCCGGCGGACAGGACGGTATACGGTTTGCGGCCGCTGACCCGCGCGCCCAGATCGGTGATGATGCGCTTCTGAGTGGCGTGTACCGCGGCGACGGTGTCGGGGTCCGAGCCGACGGCCTGCAGAGACAGTGCGTAGGGCTCCGCGAATGGCGGAACCGCACCTCGGGTGGGCTCGGCGAGCGCACCTCCCAGCTGCCGGAGCTGGATGCCCATCAGCGGATCGATCGGCGCGTGCAGCAGAATCTCGGCGGCGGTCTCGTCCAGGGCGGTCAGCAGCTCGGTTCGGAGTAATCCGGGGCCTGGGGCGGTGGGCTCGTTGACGATGGCGCCCAACTCGGCCGGGCCCAATTCCCGGCGGGTGTCCGCGAGGATGCCGTCGATCGTGTCCAGCCGTCGCAGCAGGTCCCGTCCGCGCGCCGGTTCGCCCAGGTAGGCGGCGGCGATCGCGATTACCGGCGGAGCCTGCGGCAGCTCCAGCCGATTGAGCCAGACCGTGAGCTCGCCCGGTGCGTGATCGGTGATGTCCTGGAAGGCATCACGGACCGCCTCGGTCTGCTCGGCCGGCCAGGCGATCAGGCCACCGAACAAGGCCGGAGCCGCGAACAGATCGAACTCCACTGCCGTCACCAGTGCGAAATCCCCGCCGCCGCCACGCAATGCCCAGAACAGCTCCGGGTCGGACTCCGCGGTGACCCGGGCTCGACGACCATCGGCATCGACGATGTCGAAGGCCGGACGCTGTCGGCCGCCCAACCGTATTTACGGCCGAACCACGACAACCCGCCACCGAGGGTATAGCCGACAACGCTGACCACCGGGGAGCTTCCGGCCAGCCCGGTCAAGCCGTGCGGGGCGGCCGCCGCCTGCACATCGCCCCAATTGGTTCCCGCGCCGACGCGCGCACGTCGCCGCGCCGGATCCACCTCGATCCGATCGAGCCGGCGCGTGCGCACCAGGATGGTTCCGGCGGTATCACCGGAAGCGCCGTGGCCGTTGGGCTGAGCGGTCACCGACAGGCCCGCGTCACGCGCGTAGCCGACCACTGCGGCCATATCCTCCGCGTCTTCGACGTGCACGACGGCCGCGACCGGCTGGTCGATATTCAGATTCCACGGCGTCCGTGCCGTATCGAACTCTTCGTCTCCCGGCAGCAGTACCCGTCCGCGCACGGCGGATCGCAATGTGTTGTGTGACATTCGGATTCCCTTCGCTACAAAAATGTTCACCGCGTCGTGCCCGCGCCACTGGACGGAGCCTGCCCCCGGGCGGGGGCCCGGGGGGCAGGGTCGGTTGCGGGGGAGATAGGTGTGGGCATCGGAAAGGCCACTTCGATATGGGCGGCGGCAGTCAGCGCACGACGCTCGGCGAATGGGGCCGTGATCAACTGGACCCCGATGGGAAGACCCTCGGCCGAGACGCCCGCGGGGACCGTGACCGCGGGCAGCGCCAGGTAGTTGGCGGCGATCGTGAGGCGGTGCGCCGCATACATGGTCGCGACTTGTGCGGTGCCGCCGAGGTCGTAGCCGACCGGCCAGGGCAGTTCGTCCGAGACCGGGCCGAGCACGATCGGATGCTCCGCGAGGAAGTGGGACCAGGCCGCGCGGCGGGTGAGGCGCTCACCCAGTGCGGTCATGTAGCCCGCCAGATCCAGCGGCGGGAACAGGTCGATCGCCGCGTCGATGAAGGTGTTCAGTCCAGCGCTGCCGACTCGCCGCATGGCTTCGCGGCGCTGGACCACCACCTCGGTGGAGACCAATCGGCCGTAGTCCGCCGCCACCTCGCCCAATTGCGGCGGCTCCAGTTCGGTTACCGGATATCCCGCGCGTTCGAGTGCGTCGGCGCAGCCGAGCAGCGCGGCCCGCAGCTGCGGATCGATATCGTCATCGAGCGTGACGGCGACCGCGGGCCGGGCGGTATCGGTCACGTCACGCACCGGAATCCATCCGGGATCGCGCAGATCAGCGCTGTCGCTGAGGACCTCGAAGGCGGTCGTCAGATCGCGCACGGTGCGCGCCAACGGCCCTGGTGCCGTGAACAATTGGTTCGTTGGTGCGGGTGCGGCCCCGGACAGACTCGAGGCCACCGCCACCCGGCCGGGTGTGGTGCGCAGGGACGCGACTCCGCAGAACGCGGCGGGTATGCGCAGTGAACCGCCGAAGTCGGTGCCCAGGCCGAGGGGTGTCATGCCCGCCGCTACCGCGGCGGCGTCACCGCCGCTGGAACCGCCCGGGCTGCGAGTCGGGTTCCACGGATTCACCGTCGGGCCCGCCTCGTCGTTGTCGGTGTGCCAGCGAGTGGCGAAGTCCGGCATGTTCGTTCGCCCGATGACGATCGCCCCGGCTCGCCGCAGTGCGGACACCGCGGGTGCATCCGCTGCCCGCGACAGCCTGTCCGAAGGCCGCCACGCCCCAGGTGGTCGGGCTGCCCGCGACATCGAGGTTGTTCTTGATGGTGACCGGAACCCCGTGCAGCGGCCCGATCGGCACCCTGCGGTCGGCTGCGGCCGCCTCCGCGCGCGCGGTCTCGGCGAATACCGTGGTAAGCGCGGCGATTTCGGAATCGACCTGCTCGATGCGCTCGAGATGCGCCTCGACGACCTGGGCCGCGGTGACCGCGCCCTCGGCGATCAGCGTCGCGAGCGAGACC
Source organism: Nocardia sp. CA-084685 (assembly GCF_050955785.1). Taxonomy (NCBI): domain Bacteria; kingdom Bacillati; phylum Actinomycetota; class Actinomycetes; order Mycobacteriales; family Nocardiaceae; genus Nocardia; species Nocardia sp. CA-084685. Next base: position 4,308,109 of record NZ_CP192094.1, on the reverse strand, counting down.
GCGTCCCGCGTCCACAGCGCGCTGTCCTGGCCGGTGTTCACGATGCCTCCTGTTCGGCGAATACCGCTGCGGTGCGCGGTGTTCGGCTGTCGTCGATGGATTTGCCGAGGGTGATGAAGAAGAGGATCAGCCCGGCGGTAAGCAGGATGTGGCCCACACCCGCGCCGAGCGCGATCGCCTCACCGCTGCTGCTGCCGAGGACGGTGAGGGTGCCGTGCAGCGTCATGACCGCGATGGTGATGACCAGGCCGATGTTGTACAGCCAGAAGAACCAGGCGTACAGGCTTTTCCGGGCGCTGAGCGTGAACTGCTTCTCCAAGGCCAGCACGATGAGGAAGAACAGCATGCCCAGTGCCAGCACATGGGTGTGCACGACACCGAGCTCCGACCGCCCGGTGAAATGTTCGGCCTTGGTGATTTCGCGGTAGTAGAACCCGGCGATCAGGCCGATGATCATATAGATGTGAGCGGTATTGAACAGCATCTTCATCGGGCGCTCAACGGTTTTCACGGCGCAGCAGCAGCGCGCCGGTGGCGGCTACCAGGGCGGCGGTGAGGCCGTGCACATTCAGGGCGGTGGCGGTGGAGCCGCGGCGCACCAGGATGGTGAGCATGTCGCCGGTCGGGATGAGGGCGATGGTGAGCAGGGCGACGCCGAGGGCGCGGCGCTGCCCGGCCGCGAGCAGGGCCAGCATGATCAGGCCGGTGACCACATCGCGGACGCCTTTGACATTCAGGAAGCCGTCGGCATCACCGCGCGGCCAGTCGGTGAGGCCGAAACCCGGGGCCATTCGCTGCGGGGCGAACAGATAACCGCCGCCGACGGAGATGATGAACCCGGCTCCCAGTACGGCGCCGGCCGTACCGAGACGTTCGCCGAGCCGGCGGGAACCACGCACGGAAACAACTGATTCCGTGTTCGGAGGAAGGGACATGAGCACTCCTGGATCGATGGGATACGCGTCCCGAGCATCCAGTGCTGCCCGTACCGTTCGCTGACAGTCGTTGTCAGCGAACGGTACGCAGCAGTTCGAGCACCGCCTCGTCCGGAAGCCGGGCGCCCGCAAGGAACTCCGCGCCGAGGCGCACGGGCCCGAGCGCCGCTTCCGCCTGGTCGAGCGCCCGCCGCCGGAACGGGCCGATGCGGATCACCCCGGCCCGCCGGTTGATCCGGTCGGTGGCGCCGAGAATGCGGGCCGCGCGCCCCGGGGCGCCCTTCGCCAGAGCAACCAGGGCATAACCGATACCGATCTCGGCCAGCAGCGCCGCCGAGGTCTGGGCGGCCAGATCGCGGGGCATGGCCAGCTCTCGCAGCGCGTCGTCCGGCCGGCCCGCCGCGACCAGGGCCGCCGCATGCGCGGTGCTCACGAAGGCCAGGTTCACGAAGCGGACGGTATCGTGGCGTCCTGCAGGTGGCGGGCCGGCGGGCAGCGGTTGCTCGGACATCAGCCGGTACAGTTCCATCGCGCGGTCGTTGTCGCCGCGCAGGTGGGCCAGGTGCGCCTGCATCGCCGCCAGGAAGCGCCCGGGCGCGGGGATGATGTGCGGGGTGATCAGGGCCTCGGCCAGGTCGATATAGGTTGCCGCACCGTCGGTATCGCCGCCGACCAGGTGCATATCCGCCGTGAAGAGCAGCACGCCCATGCGCTCACCGGCGCCCAGGTCGGAGCTGAGCAGTTCCAGCGCGCTCGCGATCAGCGGGCGGGCGCTGTCCAGGCCGAGCATCCGGGTCCGGTAGCTGGCCAGGGAGATCAGGGCGCGGCTGTGCGACCGGGCGTCACCGTGCGCGCTCAGGCAGGTGAGCGCCGCCTCCAAGGTGGGCAGGGCGCGGGCCGGATGGTCGCCGCCCAGTTCATCGAAACCTCGTGCTATCAGTGCATTTCCGCGTAGCCATGGATCGTCGGAGGTGGTGCACGCGGTCAACAGGCTGTCGTCGTCGCCGAGCAGGTCACGCAGCGCCAGTATGAGCACGAACATCGGGTGCGGGGGCCGATCCTCGGTGAGGGCCGCGCGGGTCAGCCGCTCGAATTGCCCTGTGTCATCCCGGATTTGGCCCCACCAGATGTTGGTGAAGTACGCCGGCAGCTCCTCGGCGTATCGGCAGGCCAGATAGGCCCCGGTACACCCCGGTGGCGGTGTGTCGCCGAGCGGGGCGAGGACCTCGCGGCGGCGTTCGGAGATGTCGCCATGCAACCCGCGCAGCAGCCAATACCAGACGAGATTCGCGTACAGGCGAACCGCACGCTCGCCGTCGCCGACGTCCAGCGCCCACCGCAGCGCGGTTTCGCAATTGCCGTTTTCGGCGATCAGCCGCGCGAGCCAATCGGGTTGTGCGGCAGTGCGTAATCCCTGAGCGGCGGCGTCAGCGAATTCCAGGAAGCAGTCGGCATGGATGCGAGCGACCTCGTCCGCATCGCCGGCGGCGGTCAATTCCGCTGTCGCATAGGCCCGGATGGTCTCGGCCATTCGATAGCGCTGTCCATCGAAGTCCACCAACGACTTCGTCACCAGTGAGGTGACCGTGTCAATGGCGTCCGGACCACACACCTGGGTGATGGCGTCCAAGGTAGCCCCGCCCGCGAAAATCGAAAAACGCCGTGCTGCTGCGGCTTCCGCATCGGTGAGCAGTCCCCAGCTCCAGGCGACGGCCGCGTGCAAGGTGCGATGGCGGGGGACCGCGTGGCGAGTACTGTTGGTGAGCAGCCGGAAGCGATCGGTGAGCCGCGCGCTGAGGTCCGGCAGCGGCAGGCTCCGCAGGCGAGCGGCGGCAAGTTCGATAGCCAGCGGCATGCCGTCCAAGCTGCGCACGATGGCGCGGATATCCGCGGAATTACTCTCGGACAGGGCGAAATCCGGGAGCGCCGCGGTGGCGCGGTCGATGAACAGCCGGACCGCGGGCGATGCGGTGACCGCCACGATGCCCGCGTCGGCTTCGGGCAAGTCCAAGGTCCGGACCGGATACAGTCGCTCGCCGTCCACGCCGATCGGCTCCCGGCTCGTGGTGAGCACCCGCAGCAGGGGCAGCCGCTGCAACAGATCGTCGATCAGGCGCGCGGTCGCCTCTACGACATGCTCGCAGTTGTCGAGTACCAACAGCATTCGGCGGCCGGACAGCGTCCGCTCCAGTACATTGGCCCATTCCGTGGACAGTTCGTCGGGTCGCTCGAACTGAGCGAGCGCGTTCGCTATCGCCACTCCGACCGCGTTCATGGCCGGCCGGTCGGCCTGTTCCCGCTCGAGTGCGGCGAGTTCGACGAAAGCGAAACCGTCCGCCCAGTCCATGGCGTGCGCCTTGACCGTCTCGGCGGCCAGCCGGGTCTTCCCGACGCCCCCGGTGCCCGACAGTGTCACCAGTCGGGCCTCGCGCAGCGCCCGTCGCACTCCTTCCACGTCGCGTCCGCGTCCGACGAAGCTGGTGAACCGCCTGGGCAGCAGCGGCGCGGACACCTGTGATGTCTCGCTGTTCCGGGACGCTGCCGTGACTCCTGTTCGACCCGATCCGGGCGTCGTCTCGATGACAGGTTCGTCGACTGCGGGATTACGGGGTGCGTTCGTGTGAATTTCGGCCAGGGCCGAGCGCAGCACCTCGGCGGGTGTCGTGCCGAGCTCGTCCAGTAACAGGGTCTCTGTTCGTTGAAACTGTTGTATCGCCTCGGATGTTCGTCCCGCTGCCGCCAGCGCCCGCACCAGTCGTGCGGCCAGCGTCTCCCGGAACGGATGTGCCGCTGCTTCCGAGCGGAGCTCACGCAATACCTCGCCGCCTCGGCCCAGGGCACGAAAGGCGTCCGCTCGCAGTTCGACTGCCTCGAGCCGCTGTTCGGTCAAGCGCAGTGCCGCGGCGCGCAATGCCTCCGATTCCCCCGCATCGATCAACGGCTCCCCGCGCCACAAGGCGAGCGCGGCATCGAAGCACGCGCTGGCTCGTTCGGCCGCACCGGCCGCCAGCAATGTCCGCCCCGCCTCGACCTCACGCGTGAACCGATGCACATCGACGTCCTCGGGCGCGAGTTCGAGCACATACCCGCCCCCGTCATTGCGCACCGCCCCCGGTGCTGCCGCGCGTAACCGACTCGCCAAGGTCTGCAACGCATTCCCGGCCCCCGCCGGCGGGTTGTCCCCCCACACCCCGTCCACCAGACGCGCTGCCGGCACCACTCGCCCGGCTTCGAGCGCCAGCAACCCCAGCAATGCCCGCACCCGCGGCCCCCCGACTGACGCCTTCGTCCCGTCCGCGGCCTCCACCATCACCGGACCCAATAGCCTTACCAGCATGAATCGTCCACCTCGCGGTCGATCCTGCGTGGCGCCCGGCCCGCTCGTCAAACCGGGCGAACCTGGGACCTCGCCGCATTGCGGCTATCGAACCGCCTCAGGCGGAAGCCGACGGCCGCGAGGACCCGGTCGGTGTCGGGCCGTAGCTGGTGGATCTGCGTCGAAAGGCCGAGACTGGTTATTGCCTGCCCGCGCCTTTGCGGCGCGCGACCGCACCGGTCGCACCCCTCAGAACCGCCAGATCGGGCGAGGTGCGCGGGGCTCCGCCTATCGATATCGAGGAGGCTGGAAATGAATCACTCAGACTTGGACCCGACCTTCTATCGGAGCGCAGCGGAAGCGGCGGCCGCGCCACCGGAGCGGCTCGCATACGTTGTTGCGTTCGACCGCGCGGCACAGAAGCCAGATGCGCTGTCGGTAATCGATGTGGATCCGGCCTCGGCCACCTACGGCCGGGTGGTGGGCTGGACCGAGGTACCCCACCTGGGCAACGAGCTGCACCATTTCGGCTGGAACGCCTGCAGCAGCGCGCTGAAGCATGAGGGCCACCACATTGAGGGGCTGGCTCGGCGGTACCTGATCGTGCCGGGTCTTCGCTCGTCGCGCCTGTACGTGTTCGATACCCAGCCCGACCCACGCCAGCCCATGCTGTCCAAGATCGTGGACAGCTCCGAGCTCGCGGCCAAGGCCGGCTACTCCCGTCCACACACGCTGCACTGCGGGCCGGACGGTGTGTTCATGACCTGCCTCGGCGGGAGAGATGGATCGGACGGGCCGGGCGGGATCGCGCTGCTCGATCACGGTACGTTCGATGTGCTGCGGCAATGGGAGACCGACCGCGGGCCGCAATACCTCGCATACGACGCCTGGTGGCATCTCAACCAGAACACGCTGATCAGCAGCGAGTGGGGCACTCCGTCCATGATCGAGGACGGGCTGAAGCCGGAGCTCCTGCTGGCCAACAGGTACGGCCACGCGATCCACTTCTGGGATCTCACCACTGGTCGGCACCAGCAGCGGATCGATCTCGGCGAGCAGTACCAGATGCCACTCGAGTTGCGCCCTTCGCACGATCCGGACGCCGCTTGGGGGTTCGTCGGCGTGGTGATCTCGACCCAGGATCTGTCGGCCTCCGTGTGGCGTTGGCACCGCGATGGTGGAGTGTGGGCGGTCGACAAGGTGATCACCATCGCGGCCGAGCCGGCTGATCCCGACCTGCTGCCGCCGGTGCTGAAACCGTTCGCCGCAGTGCCGCCGCTGGTCACCGACATCGACCTGTCGGTCGACGACGCATACCTCTACGTCTCCTGCTGGGGTACCGGGGAGCTCCAGCAGTTCGACGTGCGCGATCCGGCTCACCCGAAACAGACCGGGTCTGTCCGGCTCGGCGGGATCGTTGGCCGCACTGCCCACCCGAGCGCGCCGAACCAGCCGCTTGCCGGCGGCCCCCAGATGGTCGAGATCAGCCGTAACGGTCGGCGGGTCTACCTCACCAACTCGCTCTACAGCGCGTGGGACGACCAGTTCTACCCGGACGGGGTTGGTGCCTGGATGGCCGTGATGCACACCGATCCCGACGGCGGAATGACCATCGATGAGTCGTTCTTCCCACACGACGAGGACTTTCGAGGTCTGCGGGTGCACCAGGTGCACCTCCAGGGCGGCGACGCCTCTTCCGACTCCTACTGCTACCGGTAGGCGGGTCGAGCGGGGACCGCTGGATCTCGACCGCATGCGCCCGGACGACGGAGTGTCCGCACACGTCCAATCTCGGACACGCAGGATGAGCGGAGGAGGCCTGCCCAGAACCTGCTTGCTCGAGGAGTAGAACTCGCTCGAGCCCAGGGGTCTGTCGAGTGGTTTTCAATCCGGAGCTCGCGAGGGTCAGCCCGCACCGCGCGCCATAGTCGCCTCGCGCACCCTTGCCGCCCTGGCCACCGCGTGGCCCGGCTGCCCGGTGAGGCGATCCACTCGTGTGGCGCGATTTGAGGCAAACGCCTCATGCGACCACGGAGGCGGCGGACCGATGATCAGGGCATGACAAATCGAGTTCAGGAATCATGGAGATCACCGGTCATGACCGAATTGACATTCGAACCACCGACCGTCGAGCGGTTCGGTAAGCACACTTCAGATCCCGCACATGGAATGCCGGGCGGCGGGCGGGTCGATGCACTCGACGTAAGCCGGCATGTCGGGTCGCGGCAGATTCTCCAGGAGCTGTCGTTGTCGATCGAACCAGGCGAGTTGGTCGCCATTGCCGGCGGCAGTGGAGCAGGAAAGAGCACATTGCTGGAGATCCTCGCGGGACTGCGACCACCGTCTGCCGGGGAGGTTCGGCATGACGGCGTCGTTCGCCGGGCCCGAGTCAGTGCCGATTCCCGTATCGGCTACGTGCCCCAAGAGGACATCATCCACCTCGAGATGCCCCTGCGCCGCACACTGCACTACGCGGCGCGGCTGCGGCTACCCGCAGGCACATCGGCGGCCGAGGCGGACCGGATAGTCGAAGAGACTATGGATGACCTCGACCTGGCTGATCGGGCCGAGGTGCCGGTCCGAGCGCTCTCCGGCGGCCAGCGCAAGCGGGCCAGTATCGCCGTGGAGCTACTGACCCGGCCACACCTGTTCTTCCTCGACGAACCCACCTCCGGGCTCGATCCGTCGACCGCAGCCGACGTGATGCGCCTGCTGCGCCGACTCAGCCAGCGCGGGGTCACGGTCGTCCTCACGACGCATGAGCCGGCCGGCATCGACCGGTGTGACCGGGTGGTATTCCTGGCGCGCGACGGTCACCTGGCCTTCACCGGCAGCCCGACCGAGGCTCGGCACTACTTCGGGGTGGAGGATCTCACCGAGGTGTACAACCGGCTGGCTCGTGAGCACACCCCTCAGATCTGGGCAGAGCGATTCGCCGACAGCGGTGGAAAGTCGAAAGCCCGACCTGACTTGGCTCTACTGCCCATCCCTGCCACCCGTTCAGACGTCAAGCACACCGGCACGGTCCGGCAATGGTGGCTACTTACCCGACGCAATGTCGATGTTCTCCTTCGCAACCGGCTGACCCTGGCGGTCCTGCTCGGCTCACCGGTGCTGGTCACCGCGATGATGGCGACGCTGTTCAAGCGCGGCGCGTTCGATCCGCGTAGCGAAGCCGACCTCGGCCCGGCCCAGATCGTGTTCTGGATTGCATTCGCAGGCTTCTTCTTCGGCCTTACATACGGCCTGCTCCAGATCGTCGGGGAGATGGCCGTCTTCCGGCGGGAGCGCCTGGCCGGCCTCAGCGTGGGTGCCTACGTGGCATCCAAGGTGACAGCGCTCTTTCCGGTTCTGGCTGGAGTGAGCGCGGTGCTCCTGGGTGTGCTGCGTGTGCTCGGTCGGCTCCCCGCCGTTGGATGGGACGTGTCCGCCTTCCTGTTTGTGACGATTGTGATCGAGGCGACCTCGGCACTGGCCCTCGGATTGCTCGCGTCGGCCGCGGTCTCCAACGCCGCGCAGGCCGCCCTCGCCCTGCCGATGCTCTGCTTCCCTCAGGTTCTGTTCGGTGGCGCCATAGTCCCGGTTGACGAGATGGCCTTCCCGGGACGCGTGATGAGTCTCGGCCTATCCAACCGCCACGCATTCGAAGCGCTGGGTCGCGACCTGGATCTCGACCGATACACCGCCACGCTGCCGGCCATGTCCGCCTACGGCAACACCTTCCACGGAGGCACGGGCGCCAATCTCATCGCGCTCGCCTCGTTTGCCGTTGGCCTCATGCTGGCCACGGTATGGGTCTTGGACCGGAGGTCCCGGCCCGACGCATCCCGGCGATGAAGGCCCCGCACAGTCGGTCCCGCCAGATGTCTGAACAGATGTCGGCGGGCACCGGGCGTGCGGCACCAACGATGTTCCACTTCCGAGCCACAGACTGACGTCCAGACCGGCCTGTCAACTGTCAATACCGTCCACCCGGACGCGCATCGAATACGCGCTCAGCCATGTGACGTCAAATATCGCACCGGGCAGCATCATTGGTGGTTGCCGAGCTGAAGTACCTGGCGCAGTGGATGCTTCAATTTCCCACAGCCGCATTGACCGGGAAACCCGCCAGACCCCGATCGATCGCGGCGAGACTGGCCTGTGTGCGGTTGTTGACGCCGAGCTTGGCGTAGACACGTTCGACGTGGTTGCGTGCCGTCTTCTCGGCGATGAACAGTTCGACGGCGATTTCTCGGTTCGACCGGCCCTGCGCGACGAGTCGCAGGATCTCGACCTCGCGGTCGGTCAGCCCGGCCGGCCATGGCGTCCGCCGCGATATCCGCGGACCGGCCACCGCAAGCACGGCCGCAGCCGACTCGGCGTCCAAGCGTCCGGCGCGCGCCTGCTTCCGTAACTGATCGGCAGCGCCGCGAGGATCGAGCGGCGGCCGGTGGGGACGCGGCTCGAGCAGTCGCTGATAAGCCTCCGCCGTGGCAAGCAGCCGGTCCAACGAGGTCAACTCCGCGCCGGCGATCCCCCGGGGAAAGCCGGACCCGTCGATCCGTTCCCGGTGCTTCATCGCGACCGGCACCACCGACTCCAGGCCGTTAACTCGGCTCAGTATCCGGCCGGTCAGATCCGGATACATCCGTACCCGTTCCCATTCAGCCGTAGTGAGCGGCCCCTTCTTCTCCCAGATCTGGTTGGACACTCCCATTTTGCCGAGGCCGTGCACGAGGCCGGCACGGTAGAGATGCTTGATGTCCGACGGCGACATACCCAGGTATTGGGCTGCCCCGGCCACCAGATTCGCGACGCCGCGCGAATGCCCCAGAGTGAACGGGGATTTGAGATCGACGAAATCAGCCATGGCCTCGAGTAACTTGTCGCTCTCCTCGTCCGTCAGGGTTCGGTCACGATCCGGTGCTTGGGCCAACGCCACGGTCCAGACGTCCATTTCGAGCAACCCGTCCACGATCGCCGCCGCATCACGATCGAACACCGCCGCCACGGCCGGGCTGAACTGACTGCCGCGCCGAGAGCGGAGAACAGCCTTCGCGTGCTCGAGCCCACCTGTCCTCAGGTGCACCTCGACGACGTCTGCGACGTGAGCGATGTGGATCTCGACCGGGATATCCTCTCCGCGAGAACCGTTGGGCAACCCCCGGCCGTCCCAGCGTTCGAAGACGTAGGCCAGCGCCTTTCCGACCTGCCCGTCCAAGCCCATCCGATCGGACAGAACCCCGGCGGAACTGCAATGCGACTGGATCAGTGTGGCGACCTGGCCGCGAGCTGTGACCAGAAAGGCGGTGGCACGGATGCCCCGCTCCCAGCCTGGCAATCCGCGTCCAACATGGCTCATCATCAGCCGCAGAAACGGGAGGCCGGTCGTGTCCACCGCGTAGGTGCCGGCCCGGAAGGCGATGTCGTCGCCGAAGAGCGCCGAGAGTTCGTGAGAGTCGGCGTGACAACCAATCCAACCGACCAGATTGGTGTAGTACACGGTCGCTCGCTGTTGTAGGTCGAGCCCCATTCGTTCGGCGATCCGTGTCGCGATCAAGGACGACCGAAGCATGTGTTCCATCGGCTGACCCAGACCGAGGTCGATCGCAAGCGATATCGCGGCGAGCAGTTCGGCTCTGCTCAGACCCTTTCCCGAGCCGGGCAGCCTCCCGTGCGGGTGCATCTTCCCATTGTCCACCCGAATGAACAACGGCCAGGCGCCGGGCCGCGTCGATGATGCGCTCACGGTTGCGTTCGGCATCGGCGCGCAGGGCAGGCTCGTCGGCGGTCACCGGCGGGGTCGGGGGACTTGTCACATGGACCACTCTGCAGGTCGATTCTGCCGCGATATTCCTCGCGCAGGTCGAGTAGCGCCTCGACGCCGAGCAGCCCGATGATCGGGTCGACGTCGGGATGGGCGCGAATCGTGGTAGTGCCGTTGGTGATCGCCAGGTCGAGAACGCGCCGCGCCCGGTCGCGGATCGAGGCGCGGGTGAAGGTGCGCTCGAGTTCGCCGGTGACCGCGATCGCCCCGGCCAGGGTGCCATCGAGGTTCGGTCGTTCGCGGTCGAGCAGTGCCTTGTCCAGGTGCAGGTGTGATTCGATAAGTCCCGGGATGACGACGCGTCCGGCGCAGTCGATTTCGTGGTCGGCACGCCCGGACGGTAGGTGGTCGAGCTGCATGATGACGCCCTGGTCGATGACAATGTCGACCAGGGCCGCGTCGTCGGCGATGCGGGCGTCGCGCAGCAGCAGATCCGCCATGGACAACCTCCGGGAGAAGAACGGGACAAAAGTTGTATACGACCCTCGTGTTTCGTTCCGCCGCGAGAAATGCGACGTCTGGGTTACCGATCCTGTTGCGCCGCTGGATCAGCGGCGCGGTCGCGGCGCCGGTATGCCGAGGTGGCGTGGGCGATATGTGCGGCGACCACCTGGGTAGCGCGCTCCGGATCGCCGGCGTCGAGTGCGGCGCAGATCTCCTCGTGCTCCTGCCAGGAATCCTCGGCGCGCCTGGGCAGGTCAACCGCGTATACCCAGGCGATCTTCCAGCTGAGCTGGGTGATCAGCTGGCTGAGCAGGGTACTACCCGAGGCCTCGGCGAGTACCTCGTGGAAGCGGCTGTTGAGTCGGGTGAGCTCGTCGAACCGTCCGTCGCGCACGGCGTCCTGGCCGAGTGCGGTGAGTTCCTTGAGCCTGCCGAGTTGCTCCGGGGTGCGGCGCACCGCGGCGCGGCCCGCGCACAGCGGTTCGAGCAGGGCGCGGATTTCGAGCAGATCGGCGGCGTCGGCCTCGGTCAGTTCGGCGACGAAGGTCCCGGCGTACGGGCGCGACCAGGCGAAACCCTCGGCCTCCAAGGTGCGTAGCGCCTCACGCACCGGAACTCGGGATACTCCGTAGCGCTCGGCGAGGGTGTCCTCGGTGAGGCGTTGGCCGGGCGCGAAGACGCCGCGGATGATGTCGTCGCGGATGGCTCGGCACACTTGTTGCGGAGTCATCCGTCGGGTGGTGCTGCTCACATGGCTCCCACAGCGCGCTGGGTAGTGTTGTTCCCAGCGACCTGCGAGCAGTCCCTGGCCGATTCATTCGAGTGCCCCTCAAGCAGTCGCTAGCGGTGGCGGACGACCGAGAGCAGTGGTTGTATACGATCCACTCCTCAACCGTCGGATCGGATGCCATGAATTTACTACAGTCGCGTGCCGGTGCCCGCTCCACAGACATATACCTTCCAGCAGATCCCGACCGGATCTCTTGGGGACTACTGCCGAATTCCCTCGCCAACCCGGTGATCACGGTGGACTCCGGTACGGCTGTGTGCTTGGACACCATCAGCCACGAAGGCATACTCGAGGATCAAGGCCGGGATCCGGCGGCCTTCTTCGCAGCGAGTGGGATCACGGAGATCCTGGCCGACACCGCGGAGGTGGCGCGCTCGGTCGTACACGACCCGAGCGTGCACGGGCCGCATGTGGTAACCGGCCCGATCGCGGTGCGCGGTGCGCGCCCCGGCGACGTGCTCGAGGTCGAGGTGCTCGAACTGCTGCGGCGCGCGGAATTTCCGCAGCTCGGGGACCACGATCCGGATGGTCCAGTGCCGCCGGTGTGCACGATCGCCACCGTCGATGCGGCCGAGCGCGGGGTGATAGATATCGGTGACGGTCGTGCGCTGCGCTTTCCGCTCGACCCCTTCCTTGGCATTATGGGCGTGGCCGCGGCCACCGAACAGGCTGTGCATTCGGTGCCGCCTGGCCCGCACGGCGGGAATATCGACGTGCGGATGCTGGGCGTCGGTGCGCGGCTTTACCTTCCGGTTCAGGTGCCGGGCGCGATGTTCTACGCGGGTGACCCGCATTTCGCGATGGGCGACGGTGAAGTCGCGCTCACCGCCTTCGAGGCCCCGCTGCGCGCCACCGTGCGACTGACACTGCACGCCGATCCCGGGGCACGGAAAATGGCTGCCGCCCTGGCTCTTCCGTATGCGGAGACCGCGACCGACCACCTGCTGCTCGGCCTGGACACCGATCTGGACGAGGCGGTGAAACAGGCCACCCGCAATGCCATCACGTTTCTCGGTGCGCGCTATCGGATACCCCCGGCCGTCGCGCTCGCGTACCTCAGTGCCGCAGCGGATTTCCGCATCTCCCAGGTGGTGGATGTGGTGAAGGGCGTGCACTGCTGTATCAGCAAGAGCCATGTGGAGGGGCTGTGAGCGAGTGCATCCGGTTCTCCGCGTCCGAGCGCGGCGCGGTGGCGTCGTGAACGGCTGAATCGCCCGAGTCTCGCGCCGCGCCGCCCATTTCGGCCGCGGCCGTCTGCGTGGACCCGTTGGAAGGACTTCATGGATGGATCTCCCACATCTGGCCTTACTGCTCCTCGCGGGTTTCGGCGCGGGGGTATGCAACGCCATTGCCGGGGGCGGCAGTCTGCTCTCATTTCCCGCACTGCTCGCCACGGGACTGCCGCCCGTCGCCGCCACGGTGACCAATTCGGTGGCGGTCTGGCCCGGCTATTTCGGTGGTGCGGCGGCGCTGCGGCGGCGACTCGACGACTATCGTGCCCTCGTCCCGCGTCTGGTCGTGACCGGGGCGGCCGGTGCGGTGGGCGGCGTGATCGCCTTGCTCGCCGCGCCGCCGCAGATCTTCGCCGCGCTGGTGCCCTATCTGATTCTGTCGGCGACGGCCCTGTTCGCCGCCCAGCCGCTGGTATCGCGGAAGTTGCCCGCGCGACAAGGGGATTCCAGGACAACCCTGTTCCTGGGCGTATTCCTCGGGGGTGCCTATGGCGCGTATTTCAACGGCGGCATGGGGGTCGTCGTCCTCACCGCACTCGCCCTCGGCATCGACGCCACGATCACCAGCCTGAACGGTCTGAAAAACATACTGACCCTGACCGTTTCGACGACCGCCGTGTTCGCCGTCGCATTGTTCGGCCCTGTGCACTGGCTCTCGGTGGCGGTCCTCGCTCCGGCCTGCCTCGTCGGCGGCGTGGTAGGCGCGAAGTTGGCGGACCGGCTGCACCCCAACGCTTTCCGCGCCGTGGTCATCATCTTCGGCATGGGTGCGGGGGCAACGATGCTGCTCAGCTGACTACCAACCCTGACATCGCCATTCGCGGTGGTGAATTCGTGTCACTGGTCGACCCGTCCGGCTGCGGTAAGTCCACGCTGCTGCGACTGGCCGCCGGTTTCGAGCGGGCCACCGCGGGCACTGTCGACGTCGCGGCGGCCCAACTCGGCTATGTATTCCAGGAGTCGACGCTGCTGCACGGTCCGCCGATCACCGCCGCAGGCAATGCGAACCCGGTGAAGGTTCAGCTCGCGGAGAAGATCGTCGGAAACGGAACCGATGACACCCTGGGCAATTTCGACACCGCGCGGGTCGACCGCGTCATCACCTCCGTGACCGATACGCTGCGCGGTCGTGGTCAGCAGGTTTCCGACGGCGTCACCGCCGCCGACCTGGTTACCAACCAATTCATCGATCCCGCAATCGGTTTGCGGGCCCAGTAGTCCGCTCAGGTCGCCTCGGGTACCGGGAGCCCGAGGCGGGCGACGATCTGGGCGAAGGACGAGCTGCAGGCCGCCGAGGCGAACTACCAGGTGTGGCCGCCCTGCCGCCATGGGCAGCGACCAATGCCGGGCTAATGGTGGGTCTGTGACCGAAGGGCTGGGTGAAAACCATTGGCCGCCGCTACTCGGACCATTCGTTGATGCAGTTCGCGAGTGGCCTGAGCGGCGAGCGGATGGGTCGAGCGGCTACCGGCCCATGCGCAGTGCCCGCCGACATAGACCGCACGCAAGTTGCGTGTTGAGCAGGCCAAGACGTAGGTGGCGACGGGATCCCATACTGGTCCAGTGTCGGGAGCGAACGGATCCACGATGATGAAGTCCGCGTATTTTCCGACCTCCAGCGAGCCGATCCGGTCTGCTGCGCCGATGGCCGATGCCGCGCCGAGCGTGTGCAGTCGCAGCATCTGTGCCGGTGTCAGGATGGCTGCGTCGCTGTGCAGCGCGCGTTGGGTGTACAGGCCGGTGCGCATGTTTTCGAAGGGGTCGGATACGTCGGTGCACGATTGATCGTCCAGCCCGATCCCCACCCGCATGCCGGTGGCCAAGATCCTTGGTATATCAGCGATCCCGGATCCGAGGCGGCCGTTGGACATCGGCTGCCACACCATGGCGCATCCGGTCTCGGCCGCGCGATCGATCATTCGGTCGGTGGGATGGACGAAGTGGCCGAACGCGAAATCCGGGCCGAGGACTCCGGCTTCGTCGTACCAGTCGAACTTGGCTTGCTGGATGTCGAGTTGTTCCGCGGTTTCGACGAAATGCGCTTGGTTGGTGACGCCGTGACGGTCCATCATCGCGTGTTCGCGCTCGGCGGTGGCAGGTGAGGTCGACCACTGTACGGATCCGTAGACCGAGCCGCTCAGGTAAAGATTGGGCGGCACAGTAGTTTTCGCGTAATCCATCACCGCACCGAAGGCCCCGAGCGCTTCGTCTTCGGGCAGTTGCTCGTCGTCGAGCCGGACGCTGGCGACGAATCGGATGCCCGCGTCGCTGGTGGCATCGATCTGGCGGGTGAGAAACTCGAGCGGCCGGACAGCGGCCGCCTTCATACTCGAGGAGGCGTAGTCGAACAGCGCCAGCACCCGGCTCTGGGTGAAGTTGTAGGCCGAGGTGATGCCGTTGGCGAGAAAGTCGAACGACCCCGCCAGGGTGAACCAGTACAGGTCCTCGGCGCCTGCGGCAAGCAGCATCTCGGTGTTGCGAGTGACCCACGGGTAAAGCGTGCTGTTGGCGGCGACACCGCGCATCCCACCGGTGAAGAGATGGCTGTGCGCGGAGACGAACCCGGGCCCGACCATGGCGCGCGCCACGTCGCGGACCTCACCACCCTCGGCAGGCGGATCTCCTTCTCCCACACCGGATATTCGGCCGTCGGCATCGACGGTCATCCAGCCGTGCAACCACTCGCGATCTCCCGCGACGGGCAGCAGCGTCGCATTCTTGATTGTCAGTACGGTCATCCGACGCGTCCGGGATCGAAGGTGCTGACCTCCGGGATGGCCTGCACCAGGGAATCGACTGTGCTCTCGAATAGTTCGGCGCCGAACGTGGCATCCGCACCGGTCGGATCGCCGATCACGCCGGACGCCGCGAAATCGTCGGCGAGCCAACCGAATCGGACCCGTTTACCGAATCCGACGTGCTTGTGGCCCGCGATCGAGTGCGGTACAGCGGCTTTCGCCTTGGTCATATCGACGAGATCGGGGCGCACGTGCAGCATCATCGACGTCTCGGCCCATCCGGCGTGGATGCCGAAACCCTCCTCGGTCGGCCCCGGCCGGGCAGGCGATGCGTAGAGGAAGGTCTGCAGGTCGAATCGGCGGCGCAATTCACGTAGCGCCACCTCGAGCAGGGCCGAGTTGCCGCCGTGGCAATTGACGAACAGGACCCGCCGCGCCGGCGTCGCGGCGATGCTGCGCCCCAGATCGACTACGACGCGCATCATCGTCTCCGCCTGCAACCACATCGCGCCGGGCAGATTGGCATGCTCGTCGGACTTGGTGTAGCCCAATGCGGGCAGCAACCATACGTCACTGCCCGCGGCGGCGGCGCGATCGACCGCGGCGCCGGAAACGGCCTCGGCCAGCACCAGATCGGTGCGCAGCGGCAGATGTGGGCCGTGCGGTTCGATCGCGCCGGTGGGCAGCACGAGCACGGAGTCGCGGCTCAGCGCCTCGGGGACTTCGGCCGTGGTCAGATCGGCGAAGTGCCGGGTGGATGTGGTCACCGCTGCCACCTTCCTGGATTGAGCAGACCCTTCGGATCGGTGCTGCGCGCCAGCGCCCGGACCCGATCGGCGTCGAGATCGACATAGGACTGGTGCGGCGAATGCACAGCGACGCCGAGCGCCTCCAGCGCGGGCACCCCCGCGAATACCTGTTCGGGATCGTGGTAGACGCCGTTGATCATCCCGAACATGGTCTGATGCCCGACTTCCAAGTGCAGCATCCCGCCGTCATAGACGTCCTCCACTTCCCGCAGCCGGGTGACGAGCGCGTCGCCTTGGCATTCCATGTGAAAGTAGGTGTCCGGCACGGCTTTCTGCAGCCACCAGGTCGGGTGGTTGTAAGAGAGGGTGCTCAACCGCATCGTCTGCGCCAGCCCCTCGCGCACCGCCTCGATCCGGCCGCCACCGGCCTCCAGCACCGCAACCGTCTCGTCGAGCGCTGCGGCGTCGACGATGCCGCGGACACTGGCCCGGCCGAGCATCAACGCGGGGTCCGACGGCAGTGCGTCGACGATCGTCGCACCATCGGCGGACAACAGCCGCGGCTTCGGTTCGATCGACGCGGCGCGCATGGCGGCAGGGAATGCCTCGTAATGGGACCCGAAGCTGGCGTACACGCACCTCCAGTCTTGCAGTGGTTCCAACCGGACCGTGGCCGAAACGATGATCCCCGCCACCCCATAGGTATGCACCATCGGCTGTGCCGCAGCACCTTCGAGGTGGAGCAGTTCGGCATCTTCGTGGCCGTAGACGACATCGACGGATTCCACGAAACCCATGTGGTTGCGGCCGTGCACAATGGTGCCCGTGCCGGCGGAGCCACCGGCCAGAAATCCGCCGAGGGTGGATTGCGCGGTCGACGGGTACATCCAGAGCTGCCGTCCGGCATCCCACGCGGCCTGCTCCAGGTTGATCATCCTGGCGCCCGCCTCCGCGGTGATGGTGGTGTCGGTGAGGTCTCGGATACCGGCCAGCGAGGTCATGTCCATGACAAGGCCGCCGAAGCGGGGCACCACCTGGCCGTAATTGCCGGTGCCCTTGCCGCGCGCGGTGATCGGTACGCCGCGACGCACCGCAGCCCGCACAATCGCCGGAACCTGTTGGGCCGTCTTCGGATAACATACCGCGTCCGGCCGCCCGAGGGGTTGCTGGGCCGAGAGGATCGGGCTCATCCCCGACCCGTCACGGGAGGCCCGGGCCAGGGCGCGGTCGAGGGTGCTCACGCCGCGCGGGCCGAGCAGCGCGAGCAGGTCATCGACCAGGCCGTCGAGTTGCTCGGGGCCGAAGTCGGGACGATCATCGGCCTCGATCATGGCGGCGGTCACGACGCGAAACCGATCTTGGGATCGATGAATCGGTTCGTCGCGATCTGTTCGGTCGTCAGTCCTTGTGGGACCGAGACTTTCTGCTCGGTGTAGACCGGCCGGGTGATGTCGATGACCCGCTGAACTCGCGCGGTGTCGAAATCACCGACCGTGGCATTGCCGCCGTTGCCGACCACACCGGCCTCGCGCATCCGCTTCGTCGCAAAGGTCGCGTTGCCCGCGTCGTATACCCAGCCGGTGTCGTACTTGTCGACTGCCTGCACGATCAGATCGTTGGCCGTGGCCGGATCGGCGAAATAGTCGAGCTGGGCTTGCTGCATCACCGGAACAAGGCGTTGCAGGCACGCCGAATCGGCCTCCAGCTTGCCGGACCGGACCGCGAGCGCGGACTTGTACTCTGGGTACCCGGCGTCGTGCAGCAACTGGTAGGCCACGGGCTTGTGCCATTGGGGGATCTTCTGTTCGTAGAGATAGGGTTCGGCGCTGATGAACCCTTGTTGCGCCTTGGCGCCGCCGGCAGCGACGAAGTTGGCCGGTGTGCCGTCGTAGCTGCCGTCCACCTGACTCTTGTCTAGAATGCCGGCACCGGTCAGATAGTCCATATAGGCGGCGCCCTGGAAGTACAGCACGGTCGCCTTCGCGGCTTTCAGGTCGCTGATGGAGTGCACATTCGGATAGGTCGCCGGATCCCACATGATCATCTGCGGGTTGATCTCCAGCGGTGCGAAGACGCCGGTGGTCGGCTTGGTGGCCGCGGACTGGATGGACTGGTCGGTGTCGACGAAGCCGAGCATGATCGAGTCGTCCTGATACATCTGCGATGTCACGGTCTGGAATCCGATCGCGGGGCCACCGGCGCGGATCTCCAGGTCCACCCCGGTGTACTCACCGTGGGCGAAAAGCGGACCGGTGACCTTCTTGCCCGCGGCGTCGATCGCCGGGTTCGGACCGAGTAGTTGATAGAGGCCGCCGTGTTCGGCCTCCGGGTTCCAATCGCTCTGCACCACGATTTTCGTCGGGCAGACCTGCTTCAAGTCGATCGCGCCGATCGTGCCGCTGTAACCGGAAGTTGCTGTCGGGCTGTCTGTTTGGGCGCAGCCGGTCAGTACGGCGAGGCCGATGACGGTCGCCGCGACGGTCACGCGGGCCGAACGCGGCAGACTAAGTGTTCTCATGTTTCTCCCAAAGGGGTGCAGCGGCAGGGTGGGATTTCAGTTGCGGGCGGAGTCGTACCAAGCGCCGACCAGCCGGCGAGACAGCCAGCTGAAGAACGCGAAAACTACGACACCGAGGCCGGAGGCCAGCAGGATCGAGGCGAACAATTCGGGTGACTGCAGCCGGGATCGGTAGTTGTCGATCAGGATGCCGATGCCGGGATCGCCCTGCTTGAAGAAGAAGTCGCCGACGATCGCGCCGACCACCGCGAGCCCGGCCGAGATCCGGACACCGGCGAAAATGGCGGGCATCGCGGCCGGGAACTCGAGCTTGCGCAGCACCGTCATCCGGCCAGTGGCACGCAGCGCGAACAGTTCCCGCAGGCTCTTGTCCACCGATTTCAGCCCGAACAGCGTGTTCGACACCACCGGGAACAGGGCGATCAGCACGCAGACGAACACCCGCGCGGTGAATCCGAAACCGAACCAGAAGCCGATCAGCGGAACCAATGCCAGGATCGGAATACACTGCAGCACAATCGCATAAGGAAACAGGGCAATCTCCGCCCAACCAGCTTGCGCCATCAGCACCGCCCAGACGATCCCCAGGACCACGGCGATCACCAGACCGGTGCACGCCACGGTCGCGGTCCGCTGCAACGCCTCCCACATATCCGGCGCTCCCGGACCGAGCAGGCCTTCGGTCACCACTTCATGCGGCGGCGGCATCAGAAACCGGCGCGACGGTGCCAGCACTGTGTAGGTCACCAGGTACCAAGCGCCGATCACCATGGCTAGGACCGCCAGCGGAGCAAGGACCGTACGCAGTTTGAACGTGCGCGCCGGGGCGGTGGTCACAATTGATTCGGATACTGTTGCGGCAGTGACTGTTTCGACGTTCATGTGTGACTTCCTCGCAGCGCCTGCGAGACTCGGCTCGCGAGTGCGGTGAACTCGGGGGTGAAGCGGATATCCGGTCGGCGCGGAAAATCGAACGGAATGTCGATCTCCTCGACGACGCGGCCCGGCCTGCCCGACATCACCACGACGCGGGTCGAGAGGTACACGGCCTCGGTCACCGAATGCGTGATGAACAGGCCCGCGAAGCGACGGTCGTCGAATAGTTCGGTGATCTCGTCGCCGAGCCGCTGTCGCGTGATCTCATCCAGTGCGCCGAAAGGTTCGTCGAATAAGAACAACTCGGGATCAACGGTGAGCGAACGAGCCAGCGACACCCGCATCCGCATACCACCGGAGAGCATTCGCGGCAGGTGTTCGGCGAACCCAGCGAGACCGACCAACTCGATGGCATCGTCGGCACGGCGATAGCGTTCGGCCTTGGCCATGTGATCGAGTTCGGCCAGTAGCGCAACATTGTCGCGCACCGAGCGCCATGGCAGCAGGGTGGCGTCCTGGAACACATAGCCGATCCGATTCGCCCCGACCTGGGTGTAACCCCCGGTCGCGGACTCCAGGCCGGAGGCGATTCGAAGCAGCGTCGACTTCCCGCATCCAGAGGGACCGACGACGCTGACGAATTCACCGGCCCGGACTGTCAGATCAACGCCCGAGAGCGCGACCGTGCCGTTGGGATAGGTGAGCTCGGTCGATTCGAATCCGAGCACCTGAGTGCCGGGGCGGGGCGGGGCGGCGCTCATGGTTGGCATGCTGGACATCAGACCTCCAGTACTGCGAAATCGGCTGTGCGATGGTCGGTTCGGCTGATGGATACGATCGCGCCGTCGCGAATGACGATCCGGTCCGCAGGTGCGTTCGCGACAACATCGAGCAGACTGCTGCCGCGTACGGCGAGAAATTCCGCGCGGGCGCCGGGCTTCGCGCCGGCCTCGGGCAAGCCGAGCACCGCGCGCGCACCGTCGGTAACCAAGTGCACGGCCACTTCCGGCGCCAGATGACCCGCCGTGATCAGCAGTGCGGCCGTTTCGAGTGCGTCACTGCGGCCGATCGGGTTGAACGGATCGCGGACATTGTCGGCACCGGCCGCGACGGGGATGCCCGCGTCGAGCAGCGCGGCGAGCGCGGTCAATCCGCGCGGCATAGCGACCGGGTCATCCCAGCCCTGCAGATACAAATTGGTGATGGGCAGGCTGACGATCCCCACGCCACTGCGCGCCACCGTGGCCAGCAGCGCGTCCAGTTCGTCCGCGGCCATGGTGCCGAGCCTGCAGCAGTGCCCAGCGGTGCGCGTCCGGGCGGCGGGCCACCCGGCGACCCGCTCGGCGAAGTGGGCGAGTGTGTGGTGGTCGCCGCACAAGAACTCGTCGACGTGTAGGTCGGCGCCGACTCCGCGGGCCTCGGCAATGTCGAGTAGCCGGGTGAGTTCGGCGATCGGGTCCGGCGCGATATGCGGTGCGCCACCGATCAAGTCGGCGCCCGCGTCCAGGGCCGCGTGGAGCAGTCCGGGATCGGCCGCCGGGGGTGTCAACGCCACGATCTCGATGTCGACGAGCCCGGACAATCGCCTGCGTACGCTATGCACCGCACGGATACCGCGCAACGGGTCCGTGCCACCGAGGATGTCGACGTGCGACCGAATGGCGGTCGTGCCGTTGCGCAACAGGGCCGATGCCGCCGCGGTCGCCCGGCTGCGGAAAGACTCCTCGGTCAGTTCGGCACTGCCCTGGCGCCATGTGTCGATCGCCGCTCCGAGATTGCCGAAGGTCGGCGTGAGCGCATCCCAGCTCAGCGCCTTGTCCAGGTGTGCGTGTGGCTCGGCGGGTGCGGTCAACAGCACGAAACCGGTCAGATCTATTGATGCGTCGGAGGTTTCGCCGATCCGGTCCGGTGCACTCGGGCGAACCGCGGTCACCAACGAGTGCCCGCCGTCGCGTCCGATGTCGAGATCGACCACCGAGCCGTCGGGCAAGGTTGCCCCGCACAGGCGCGAAACACGCTGCGGTAGCGGATGATCCATGGAGGTCCTTCGAGAGAGAAACAGGTCGTGGTGGCCCGCTCGTGGCTGGTCGGCGAGACGTTACGGATAGAGCTAATGTTGATGTGATCAACATTTAGCACTATTCAGCCGCCTTGTTTCGAGTAGATGAACGAGCCAGCTACGGTCTTGTTAATTCGCCGAGGTGACAGCGGGTGGTCTAGCGTGCGGGTGCCCGTCCGTGACGCACTTCGACGATCGGTGGTGGGATATGAAGGTGGAGAACGTGACCAAAAAGGCGACCGTCGACGCGCAAACCATGCTCGGGGCCGAGATCCGCCGCCGCCGGCGTGATCGCGGACTCACCCTGGTCCGACTGGCCGAGCAGGCGCAGATCTCGCACCCGTTCCTCAGTCAGCTCGAACGTGGCCTGGCACGGCCGAGCATGCTGACGCTGGCTCGCATCGCCGAAGCGCTGGGAACCACCCAGGTCGAACTGATGCTGGCGGCGGACACCCGCGGCGGCGAGGACGCCGAAGGGACTGCCGAGGGGCAGGTGATCCGATCCCACGAGGGCGTCCAGTTGCCGCGGGGTATCGCCAGATCGGGGCAGGAGGAGGGCTCGACCCGGCTGCTGGTGCACGGGCGCGCATCGTTCTACCCGCAAGAATTCGTCGACGTGCATGCCGAGTTCGGCCCCTACTTCGAGCACGACGAGGACGAGTGGGTGTACGTCGTCGAGGGGGCGATCGTGGTCGACCTCGGTGACCATGGCCACGCGCGACTCGCCGACGGTGACAGCCTCTACTACACTGGCGGCACACCACACCGGTGGCGTGTGGTGGACG
Organism: Nocardia sp. CA-084685; assembly: GCF_050955785.1. Taxonomy (NCBI): domain Bacteria; kingdom Bacillati; phylum Actinomycetota; class Actinomycetes; order Mycobacteriales; family Nocardiaceae; genus Nocardia; species Nocardia sp. CA-084685. The sequence goes on along the minus strand of NZ_CP192094.1, from coordinate 4,285,858 downwards.
GCCCGCATGCCAGGCTGATTGTCGTGAAAGCGGCTGGGCGCGAGGCGGATTCCCGTGGCTGGGACAAATAACTAGGCGGGGCCCGTATTTCCTGGAGGCCCTGATGAATGATTCCGACTCCATCACCGTCGTCGTACGCGACCGCCGCCGAGTGGCCGAGAATATCGACGAGTTCACCCTCGGCCACCCGCACGGTGGCCGACTACCGCCGTGGCAGGCGGGGGCGCATATCGACCTACTACTCGGCGACGGGATCGTCCGGCAGTACTCACTGGTTTCCGATCCCGACGACACCATTTTCTATCGGATCGCGGTACTGCGTGAGGCGCATGGGCGCGGTGGTTCGGTCCGGGCCCACCAACTCCTGTCGATCGGCGCAACGGCCTCGATCCGGCCGCCGCGCAATCACTTTCCGCTCGTGCGTGCACTCGGCTACGTGCTGATCGCCGGAGGTATCGGGATCACGCCGATGCTCGCGCTCGCCGCCGCCGCGCAGCGAAGCGGGCGGCCGTGGCGGCTGATATACACCGGCCGTGACGAGTCGGCCATGGCTTACCTGCGTGAGCTACGCGAACGCTACGGCGATGCGGTCCTACCGCATCACTCGGCGCGCGCGGGACGCCTGGATGTGGCGGCACTCCTCGCCGATTCGACGCCGGGAACCGCGGTAATGGCCTGCGGTCCAGCAGGGTTGATCGCCGCGGCGGAGGACGCTTGCGCGGGACTCGAGGCGGTCGATGTGTTCGCTGAGCGGTTCGTCGCGCGAGATTTCGCGGAGTCTGCCGCGGTCGCGTTCGAGGTGTCCCTCGCGATGTCGGGGCTGACGCTCACGGTTCCGGCGACTCGATCAATACTCGAGGTGGCCGAGGAATGCGGCGTGGTCGCGCTCTCGTCATGCCGGGAAGGGACCTGCGGTACCTGCGAGACGGGCGTGGTGAGCGGGGAGGTCGATCACCGCGACTCTGTGCTGTCGCCGGAGGAGCGCGCCGAGGGCGAGTCCATGATGATCTGCGTATCACGCTGCGCTGGAGCACGATTGGTGCTCGAATTGTGAAGCGCTGAATGTCCGGCATCGAATTCGGCGGCACGAACGCAGCGGCGGTACCAGGCCGCTGGGGCTGCCCTTATCCAGCCGCTGGGGCCGCCTTCGCCGCAGCGGGGCGAAGGCGGCCAACGCGCCGGCCACGCGATGTCCTGATGCAGGGGGTCAGCTGGTCTTGATGGTCCCGCCGTCGATGACGAGGTCGGCTCCGACGATGTTGGTAGCCTTGCCCGAGACCAGGAACGCCACGAGGGCCGCGACCTCTTCCGGTTCGGAGATTCGGCGCGAGGCGATGTCGAACTGGGCCGGCAGCGCCGCCAGCAGTTGTTCGTGCGAGATGCCCTGTGCGGCGGCGAGCTTCGCGCCGACCCATTCGGAACCGCGCCAGATCCGGGTGCCGACCACGCCGGGCGAGACCGTGTTGACGCGGACTCCCTGCGGACCGAACTCCTCGCTCAGGCGCTTGCCGAAGGCGGTGAGCGCGGCCTTGGCCTCGCTGTAGCCGACCGGCCCGGCGGACGGGAGATGTGCGTTGATCGAGGAGACGTTCACGATCGCGCCGCGACGGTCGACCAGGCTGGGCAGGGCGGCACGGGTCGCCCAGACGGCGCTGAACAGGTTGACATCCAGGAAGTGCCGCCACTGATCGTCGGTACTGTCGAGGAATCCGCCCAGCGTCAGTTGGTCGGCGTCGCCGCCACCAACGTTGTTGATCAGGATGTCGATCCCGCCGAGCTCTTTCAGCGCGGTGTCCACGAGCGCAGTGGCGCCGTCTTGCGAGCTCAGATCCACCGAAGCGGTGGCCACGGTGGCCTTTTCGAGTTCGGGTGTGATGGTGCGGGCGGCGCCGACCACGCGTGCGCCCGCGGCGGACAACGTCTCGGCGACGGCCAGGCCGATGCCGCGGCTCGCTCCGGTGACGACGGCGGTCTTGCCGGTCAATTCGAGATCCATGGAGACTTCCTTTCTTGAACTACAGGTCAAAAACTGGGGTATGCGAGAGCCACCGCAACGTGGCGGATCGGTCAGAGGGCAGTCAGAGCGACGTCGATAGTGCGATACAGCGCTTCGGTGTCGCGGGTCTTGGCCATGGTGCGCAGGCCGACGCTGGTGTTGAGCAGGAACTCGGCCGTGGCCCGCGCATCGACGTCGGGGCCGACGTCACCGTCGCGTCGGCCCTGTTCGATCCGGGCGGCCAGCACGGCGACGATACCATCCTCGATGCCACGCAGGGTTCGGGTGATCTCCTCGTCGTGGCCACCGAGCTCGGCGGCCGTGTTCACGACCATACAGCCCCGCCGAACCGGCCGTGCGACATCGGAATCCACGGTCTCACGCAGGTACGCGCCGATGCGTTCGCGGGCGCTTCCCGGTTGGAACAGCAGCTCCTCGGCGTGCTCCACACCCATCCGTCCGTAGCGGGCCAATGCCTGGTCGAACAGTTGCCGTTTGCTGCCGAACGTGTGGTACAGGCTGCCCTTGCCGACGCCGGTGGCCTCGGCGAGTTGTGCGGGAGAGGTACCGGCGTACCCGTGGGTCCAGAACTCCTCCATCGCGCGCTCGACCACGGTATCGGTTTCGAAGTTCCGTGGCCTGCCCATGCGACGACTCTAAATGTTATTGACCCGTAGGTCAAGAATGCTGGTGGCCGCGGCCGCCGACCTTCCGCGTCGCTCGGCCGACAGGCCCGAACCGGTTCCGGTGCAGACCAACCCACACACTCCCGACAGCAACTACCGCCGTCGAGAGTGTCACAACCTCAAGGACCGTTGCCGGAACCCGGCGGCGACGTATCACCCAACCCGGCGGACGTTCGTGGTCAACGCACTAGACGCAGAGGTGAGTCCACGGACGAGGTCCGCGGCGGTCGCGGTGAACCCGAAACACTGTCGGACGTTGTACGTCGTTGCCTCCATACAGTATTCGGGCGAGGTGGTGGCCACCGCATCGGTGAGCAGCACCACGTCATAGCCGATGTTCGCGGCGTCCATCAATGTCGACAACACGCATTGATCGGCGTTCACACCAGCGAACAGCAGGGTGTCGACCCGCAGGTTGCGCAGCACGGAATCCAGCACCGTATCGACGAAACCACTCATCCGGTACTTGTCGACGCGAATGTCTGCTGGCGCGATCTCGAGATCATCGACTACGTCCGCGCCCCAGCTGCCCGCTTCGAGCACTGCGGTGCTCGAAGCGGTTGCCGCACTGCCGATTCCGACGCCAGCGCCGGCGGGATCGTAGACATGCAGCACACCGGGCGGCAGGTTGGCCCGATCGGGCCGGTTGCCCCAATTCACCCACACGACCGGGATATCGGCTCCGCGCACGGCCGGCAGCGCCGTCCGCAGAGTATCGACGGCCACACGTGCGGGCGAGACGTCCACTCCGATGCGCGCAAGCCACCCGTCGACATGACAGAAGTCGTTCTGCAGGTCGATGACGATCAACGCGGTGCGCGCAAGATCGATGCTCACCCGTTGCGGCAGAGCATCGAGCTCCAGTGAGTGTGGCGGATGGATGGGGCGACGCAGATCCGCATGGTCGCCGGACAGCGACCAGGAGTTTCGGGACATCAGGTGTGGTCCTGTCGGTCGAAAGGTGGAATGGCGAAGGTGAGCAGGGTGGAGTCCTGTCCTGGTCCGGCCAGCAGACACAACCCGACCGGCAGGTTTCCCGCCCGGAGATGGGGCATCGACAACGCGGGCAGACCCGCCAGCGACGCGAGGCAGGTCAATCGCAATGTCTGCTGCCGCACCGCTTCCACCTCCGCCGACGAAGCGTCTCGGCGTGGAGCCGCCGACGAGGCGGCGGGCAGTGCGAGGACGACGCCGGGGGGAAGTATCCGCCGCAGCCGGGTACTCATGTCGTCGAGCAGGCCGCGGGCCTCGGTCTCGGTCGCGGCGTCGATCTCGCGGCCGACGTGGAATCGAGCGGCGACATCGGGCGCCAACGCGGTCGGCTGAGCGGACACGAAGGTGCCGTGCGCGCGCCAAGCCTCGGCGGCCTGAACCGTGCGGAATGCCATGAGAACCGTGTCGAGCCCGGCGCCGTCGGGGTAGTCGAGCGCGATCGTCTCCGGCGGTGGCAATACGTTTCCAGCGGCCGCATCACGCAGCGTCAGTGCCTGCACCGCGGCCCAAAAAGATTCGCGTGCCGCAGGATCCAGCAGATCGACCAGTTCCGGTGCCACCACCACCCTGGTGACGGGATGTACTTCTTGATTCGGCAGCAGCGCCCCGCCCGCCCGGGCGAGCAACGTCGCATCGCGGGTGAGCAGGCCCACGGCATCGAAGCTCGGTGCCAAACCCACCAGACCCGTCCGCGCGACCACCCCGTGGGTCGTGCGTAGCCCGTAGAGCCCGCAATATGATGCCGGGACGCGAATCGAGCCCGCGGTGTCGGTGCCGAGGCCGATATCGGCGAACCCGGCGGCGACCGCGGCCGCCGGACCGCTGCTCGACCCGCCGCTGACTCGGTGCGCCGCAACCGGATTCGGTGTCACGCCATAGTGAATATTGGCGCCCGCAAGTGAGAATGCCAGCTCGTCGGTGGTCGCGATACCCGTGATATCGGCCCCTGCCGTCAGCAATGCGGATACCGCCGCGGCGTGACGAGACTCCACCGGCGCTGCCGCCAGCCAGGTCGGGTTCCCCGCTCCGATTGCGTACCCGGCCACCGCGAACAGATCTTTGACGGCCACCCGCGCATCGCGGAGCGGTCCTCGGCCGCCGCGCACGAGCGGCGCCTCGGCCGGCGCGACACGCCAAATTGATGAGTCGGGGCTGACCGTGCTGCCGTCGGTGGGCTCGGCACCGCCGGACACATGCGCCACGGTGATGGTCCATCGACCGCCGCTGTCGCGCTCCCAGACTTGGGTTTGGACACCTTGTGAACCGTCCGTTCGGCGGGTCTCCGCGAGGATCGCCGAGGCATCGGGGCCGAGTCTGCGCACATATACCCGCACGAGGGAGCGGGTCGGTGCGCCGGCTCGCCCGGCCCGGAACTCGGCGATCGCGGCGTGGCCGACCAGCGCGGTTGCCGGATCGCTGCGGATCGGCCGAGGACCATCGGCGAATGCGGCGTCCAGTTCGGCGAGATCGTTGGCCATCAAGGCCCTTTCATACCGCGCGAATGCCGAACGTAGATCGGCGTCGAGGTCATCGAAGGGAGAGGTCACCGGTCAGACGGTAGCCATGAATGTTGATGTGATGAACATTGTTCACGTAAAGCTGTTGTGAACCTTTTTGCCGCGACCGGTTGATGGACTGCGACCTTCGCTCCGTTCGACGGTCGGTCCGCAACCTTTACTTCCTGGAAACGCGGCGCCTCTACATTGGCAAATGTAACTGTCATCAACATTTGAGGAGCCGCGGTGGCCTCACGAGCTCCCACCTTCTGCGCCGAAGCGCAGGCCTGGTTCCACGTTCGAGACATGGGGGAGGGCATCCACCTGATCAACGAACCCGGGCATGTCGCCAGCTACCTCGTCATCGGCGAACACACCGCGCTGCTGTTCGATTCCGGGCTCGGCATCGCTCCGATATCCCAAGTGGTGCAGGCGTTGACGACGCTGCCGGTGTTGGTGGTGTCATCGCATCACCACATCGATCACCGCGGCGGCAATGCCGACCTCGCCGCGCAGGTCGACGTTATCGACTTCGCCGCGCACCCCACGGCTGCGGACCCGAATTCCGGGTGCCTGCACACCGCTGCTGATCCAGCGTTCCTTCGTACGTATGCCGCCGCCATGTCGCGGGTGGTCGCCGAGTTCGACCGGTTCGCCCTGCTGGATTCCCAGTATTTCTTCACCCTGGCGCGGGTCGGTCGGTTACGTCCGCTGCCGGACCTGACCCAGTGGGCGATACCGCCGACCCCGATCAGCCGGGCGCTGGCCGACGGCGAAATCATCGACCTGGGTGGACGACAGTTCGAGGTACTGCACACGCCCGGCCATGCGCCGGACACCCTGTGCCTGTTCGACCACACCACCGGCACGCTGCTCTCGGGTGACACGGTGCTCGCCGCCGCCCACTGGCTGCACGGCGCCGGAGCCGACCCGGTCCGGTTTGCCGAATCGACGCACCGCCTGTCGAAGCTCCCGATCACCCGAATTCTGGCCGCCCACAACCTTATCTGCGAACTACCGGCCAGTGCGGCCACCGAGGTCGCCCATGCCGCGGCGGCGATGCTGGAGGGAACAACGATCGCCGGGCCGGCCCGCGACATGCTCGGCCAGCCGGTAACCCGCCACGACTGCGGTCCGGTCACCCTGCTCACACCACCCGTCGCCTGAACCGCGTTCCGCGGCGATAGCGACATCTACCCGAAAGGATCCGATATGGCTGGGGCACCTCCCGTCGTACGACACCTCGCCGACCTGTCGGCAGCTCTCATCTCACCCGCGGACACGGTACGGCTGTGCACACTCGCTGGACCCGAACACGGCTCCAGCGCAAGCGTATTCCTCGAAATCTGGGAGCCGGGCGGTGCGCAACCACTGAACTCCCATGAGGATTCGGCCGAAATCTTCATCGTGCTGGCCGGCACCGCCCGCGCACACAGCGACACACACGCCGTCGACCTCGGCGCGGGCGACGTACTGATCCTGCAACCGGGATCCGAACACCGCATTCTGAACACCTCCGGCACCGAACGGCTGTACACGATCACCGTGATGGCGGATGACGCAGGATTCGCTGATCTCGTCGACCGCGGCACGCCCACGCGGCTGTCCGACGCGGATATCCGCACTCTGGCAACAGGATTCGGGTCCGCGCCGAGTCATTGAATTTGCCGCCGGTCCGAAACACTCAGCACTGCAATGCAAATCTCACTACCGATAGCAATGGGGTGCGTCCTCGCGTCGTACTCGTCAAGGCCGCGACACCGTTGGTGTCCATCGGCCTGACGCTCGCCGCCTGGTACGCCGTATCGCTGGTGGTGCTCGCTCCCGGGCGCCGACTCTCACTCCCACCACCGCATATTGTCTTCACCGAATCGCTGGCGAATTCCGCCAAACACTCCTGCCTGCAGCGGCTCGTCCCCGATGAGCCAGCGGGCTACCGCACAGTTCCGCGCCGACGCGTCGCATGTGAATGACGTTGGCGTGGACGTAGTTTCGAAGAACCCCCAAGTTCAGCGCGATAGTGCCGAGCTCGCCGCCTACGGTTCGAAGGCGCTCATCGACGTCTCATCGGCAACGACTCCGACGGTGTGATCGGCAGTTTCGACGAGGCCGGGTACAGCGGGTGATCGACGAATTCGCCCCGATCCTGCGCCGGGAATATACCGAACAACCTGCGCGCCGAAGACATCGTCACCAAGGAGTTCCTCGACCCGACGATCAACGTCGGCAGCTGAAAACCCCACGCAGACAAGGACTGACAATGACCGAAAGCTACGACCTGTCCGAGGTATCCCGCGAGCAGCAGATGGGCGGCCTCGGCGTGGAGACCGACGCCCGCGATATCCGCGTCATCGACCTGACCGATTTCGCGGACCGCCGCGCCGAGATCACCAATCAGCTATGGGCCGCGGCCACCGAGATCGGCTTCTTCCAGCTCTCCGGGCACGGCATCCCGCAACACCAGATCGACAATGTATTCGCCCGCACCGCAGCATTTTTCGCGCTCCCGGAGTCGACCAAGGCGCGATATCCACTGGTCAAGGCGAATAACGCCGGGTGGGAGAGCCTGAGTCAGGTACGCCCGTCCATCGGCGTGCCCGATCAGAAGGAGTCCTACCAGATCACCCGCCCGCATATGGCCGAGCTGTGGCCGAGCGAAGCGGAGTTGGTCGAATTCCGCGCCGACATGCTCGATTTCGAGTACCAGGCGTGGACTGTCGCGATGCGCGTACTCTCCTGCTTCGCCGAACGCCTCGGCCTGGACCGCAATCACTTCAGCAAGGCGCACGATCCGGAATCCCCGCAGTACCAGAGCACGCTTCGGCTGTTGCACTACTTCGCCGTTCCGACAGAACTCCAGGGCGTGCCGGGTCGCTGGCGTGCGGGTGCGCACACCGACTTCGACTGTCTGACGCTGCTTTTCCAGCGGGACGGGCAGGGTGGCCTACAGGTCTGTCCCGGCAAAAAGATGCAGGAACAGCGATGGACGTCGATAACCCCGTCGTCCGCACTGATCACCTGCAATATCGGTGACATGCTCACCCGCTGGAGCGATGACGAACTGCCGTCGAACTTCCACCGTGTCCGCAGCCCAGGCGCGGGCGAGTACCAGGGCGACCGCTACAGCATCGCCTACTTCGCCCAGGCCGACCGCGACGCCGTCATCCAGGGGCCGCGCCACAAGTACCCGCCGGTGACCGCCGCCGACTTCCTCGCTCAGCGCGTGCAGGCCAACTACCGGCCGCGAGGGTAGCTTCACCACCGAAGACGAAAGACCGCCACCACACTCACCGAATCCGATCCGGCAAAGCTCGCGACCATCCTGACCGCGCAGGGGTGAACCTGCGCTACGCAGCCGCCCGGCCCGCGACACCGAGCCCGCCGCTGGCGGCCATGCCGTATGTCGCGGAAGCCAACCGGCGGATCGCGGAACTGACCGGCGCTAGGTTCGGGCGTAGCTATCTCGATTTGGTGGCGGATGGCCGCTTCGAGATGGACTCGACTGCCGCCGCGATCGGATTCGCGGCCCTGCGGGCGCAGGCGCCCGGATCGGCGCTACCGCTGGCGGAGACCATGCAAGAGGCGTTCTACCGAGCCGGTGACAGCCTCTCCGATCCCGCGACCTATCTGCGCATTGCCGAGCAGCACGAACTGGACGCCGACCGGGTGATCTCCGATCTCGCGGATCCGCGGACCCGTGCCGTGGCGCTTCGCGACTTCGGCCGCGCCGCGGAAGTGGACCGAGATGGCGGGGCTTCCCATTGGCCGGCACCTACCGCACTCCGGACGGTGTCACGTCCAACGTGATGGAGCAACTGGCCGAGGAATGGGACGGCTGGACCGCCCACGACGACACCTACGTCGTCGACGGCGAGAACGTCGTCGTCCTGGCCCGCTACACCGCCACCCATAAGCACACCGGCAAACCACTGAATGTTCGTGTGGCGCACCACTTCACGGTGCGCGCGGGCCACATCGTCCGTTTCGAACAATTCGTCGACACCGCCCTGGTCCGCGACGCCGCCGCCGTATGAGCGCAGCTGCGGCCTCGGGCGGACGAGGCGTTACCGGCTGGACCGGTAGGGCAGAGGGAACCGTGCGCGACCACGTCACTCATCTCGGGTCTGTGGGTCCCACCAGGATGGTGACTGCCGCGACGGCGGTGGGGCCGCCGACATTGTGCGCTGGGAGGCCGAGCCCCGGGAGGGCCCGGTCGGATAGGAAACGTGTCAGTGCTGCGATCTGGTCCCGTGTGCGGTGATTACCGGAATCGCATATTCGTCGGTTATATACACCAGCTGTGCAATGAGTATGAAGCATGTCCTGGCTATTGACTGTGAGGTGACCGAAGGTCTGCAGAGATCTCGCCGGAACCGCGGACCAGTAGGCGAGTGGGTATCACCTCGTGGCGGGGGAGGCCGTCGTCACCATCCAGGCGGGCGAAAAGGATTTCGGCGGCGACGCGGCCGATCGTCGCCGGATCCTGGGTGATGGCGGTGAGCGCTGGCTGCAGCAGTTCGGCCAGCGGCAGATCATCGAAACCGACAACGGCAATCCGGTTTTGCAAGCCACGCTTCCGGATCGCTTGCAGCACACCAACGGTCACCAGATTCTGGGCGCCGAACAGGGCGGTGGGGGAGTCCGGGCGGTCGAGCAGCGCCCCAGCGGCGGCCGCGGCGGCCGCCGCGGAGTGCAGGTCGGCGCAGATCAGGTCCGGATCGAGGGGTATGCCGGTGTGGGCAAGGCCCTCGATGTAGCCGGCGTAACGTTCCGCAGCGGTCCAGATCGTATGCAGGTCACCGAGATAGGCGATACGGCGGTGGCCTGCGGCGGCCAGGTGTTCGACGGCAAGGCGGGAGCCGGTGCGGTTGTCGACCGTGACGCTGTCGATTTCGGTGGTGGCCGGCATGCGGTCCACGAATACGACCGGGGTACCGCGACGCTGCTCGTGCAGCAGAGAGCCGTGATCGGTGCCCACCGGCATTACGATCAGCCCATCCACTCGTCTGGACAGCAGGGCGTCCAGCACCTCACGCTGGCGGGCCGGGTTCTCGTCGCTGCTCACCGCGAAGACGAGGGTGCCCCGGCTGTGCGCGAAATCCTCGACCGCCCGGTGCAGCGCCGAGGCGTACGGGTTCGCGACATCCATCAGTACCAGACCGATCGCGGCGGTCTTCTGGCCGTGCCCGCGCAACGTACTGGCCGCCAGGTTGTGCCGATAGTCGAGCATGGTTGCCGCATCGGTGACCCGCGCGGCCAGTTCCGGCGAGACGCCGCCTTCGCCGCGGACCACGCGCGACACCGTTTTGATACTCACCCTCGCCAGCGCCGCCACATCGCGCATGGTGGCGCCCCGGCGTGGCGCCTGGGATTCTGACAACGCTGACATAGCAACCCTATCCGTTCGCTCGTGTTCGATCCGAGAACCGTCAAATATGCTAGAAGAAACGTCTAGACGTGGCATAGATCACGTTATATGGTCTCTGACAACGTTGTCTAAGTAGTACCTGCAGGAGTACACCGATGTCCTCTCGTGTCGTCCGCATCGCCGCCGTCTGTTTCGCGGTCACCTCCCTGGCCTTCTCCGTCGCCGCCTGCGGCAAGGGGTCGAGCAACAGCAACAACGGGCAGGTCGTCGTCGGGCTCATCACCAAGACCGACACCAACCCCTTCTTCGTGAAGATGAAGGAGGGTGCCCAGAAGCAGGCTGATGCCGCTGGCGTCAAATTGCTCACCGCCGCAGGCAAGTTCGACGGTGATAACGCCAGCCAGGTGACGGCGATCGAGAACATGGTCAATGCGGGAGCCAAGGGCATCCTGCTCACTGCCAGCGATACGAAGGCGATCGTCCCCGCAGTTGAGAAGGCCCGTGCCAAGGGTGTCGAAGTGATCGCTTTGGACACCCCGACCGATCCCCAGAGTGCGGTCGACGCGCTGTTCGCGACCAATAATTTCACCGCAGGCCAATTGATCGGCACCTATGCCAAGGCCGTCCAGGGTGACAAGCCGGTGAAGATCGCGATGATCGACCTCAACCCCGGCGTGACCGTCGGCGTATTGCGGCACAACGGATTCCTGTCCGGTTACGGCGCCGCGCAAGCCACTCAGGACATGGCGCAGTACGTCACCGCCCCGAACGTGGTCTGTGCGCAGCCCGCTCAGGGCGACCAAGCGAAGTCGCAGACGGCGATGGAAACCTGCCTGCAGAAGGATCCGGACATCAACCTGGTCTACACCATCAACGAGCCGTCCGCGCTGGGTGTCTACACCGCGCTGAAGACCGCTGGCAAGGAGAACCAGGCGATGATCGTCTCCGTTGACGGTGGGTGCACCGGCGTGCAGGCGGTCCGCGACGGCAAGATCGCGGCGACCTCGCAGCAGTACCCGTTGAAGATGGCCAGTGCGGGCGTGCAGGCGATCGTCGATTACGCCAAGAACGGCAACAAGACCAGCGGCTACACCGACACCGGCGTCACGCTGATCACCGCCAAGCCGCAGGCCGGCGTCGACTCCAAGGACGTGCAGTACGGCCTGGACAACTGCTGGGGCTGAGAACTCCCGTCCCCAGCCGGAAAGCACGCCGGGACGGCGAATGAAGCTGCGCCGTATGCCGGGATGGTGACGGCCCTCGTTGTCCCGGTGTGCGCTCGGCCCGGTCCACCTGATTTCGTCGACGAGCGAGGATTCGCATGACCGCAACTACAACGTCTCCCGCGCCGCCGGAGCCGAAACACTCAGCGCTGAACCGGATACTGTCGGTGCCGAACGTCGGACCGGTGATCGCGATCCTGATCGCGGTGGTCTACTTCACCGCCCAGTCCGACCGGTTCCTGGCCGGTGACAACTTCTCGCTGATCGTGCAGCAGGTGATGGTGGTCGGCACGCTGGCGATCGGCCAGACGCTGATCATCCTCACCGCCGGTATCGATCTGTCCAACGGTGCGGTGATGGCGCTGGGCAACATCGCGATCACCAAGCTAGCCGTCGACACGGGTTTGCCTGTGCCACTGGCGATTCTGCTCGGGCTGGCGCTGACGGCCGCGTTCGGGTTGCTCAACGGCGCGCTGGTGAGCCTGATCAAGTTGCCACCGTTCATCGTCACTCTCGGCACGTATGGCATCGCGTTCGCGCTCACCCACATCTACTCGCAGGAACAGACGATTTCGGGTCTGCCGGACGCACTCACGTTCTTCGACAAGACATTTCCGCTGGGCGAGACCGACATCACTTACGGGTCGGTGGCGATGCTGGTGCTGTTCGCGATCACCTGGTACGGGCTGCGGCTGACAGCGGCAGGGCGGCACGTCTACGCCGTAGGCAATAACCCGGAGGCGGCGCGGCTCAGCGGCATCGACACCCGCCGTGTGCTTCTCGCCGTCTACACGGTCGCGGGCCTGATCTACGGCTTGGCGGCGCTGCTGCTGGTGGCCCGCACCGGCGTCGGTGACCCGAATGCCGGCCAGACCGACAATCTGGACTCGATTACCGCCGTGGTACTGGGCGGCACCAGCCTGTTCGGCGGACGTGGCAGCGTGATCGGCACGCTACTGGGCGCGCTCATCGTCGGCATCATCCGTAACGGCCTGCAACTGACGGGGGTGCCGTCGATCTACCAGACGCTGATCACCGGCATCCTGGTGATTGCTGCGGTGGCCGTGGACCAGCTCAACCGCAGGAGGCAGAAATGAGCGAGACAGCCACCGCAGCAGGCGACGCCACCACCGCAGGCGACGGAGCTCAGGCCGCGGTACAGCCGGTGCTGCAGGCAAAGGGCCTGGTGAAACGCTACGGTCAGGTCACTGCGCTCGACGGCGTGGATTTCGACCTGCTGCCGAACGAGATCCTCGCGGTCATCGGCGACAATGGTGCCGGGAAATCCTCGCTGATCAAGGCACTGTCCGGGGCGCTGATCCCGGATGAGGGCGAGATCCTGCTCGACGGCGAACGGGTGCGCTTCCGGCGCCCGACCGACGCCCGCCGGGCCGGTATCGAGACCGTCTATCAGGAGCTGGCGGTGGCACCGGCCCTCGATATCGCCGACAACCTGTTCCTGGGCCGGGAACTGCGGCGCCGCGGCATCCTCGGCTCGGTGTTCCGGATGATCGACAAGGATCGCATGGTGCGAGAATCGCAGCAGCACATGTCGAATCTGAAGATCGGGATCCGATCTATGAAGCAAGCGGTGGAGACACTATCCGGCGGCCAGCGCCAGGGTGTCGCGGTCGCGCGCGGCGCGGCCTTCGCGCGGCACGTGGTGATCATGGACGAGCCAACGGCAGCGCTGGGTGTCAAGGAGACCGGTATGGTGCTGGATCTGATCCGCGAGGTCCGCGACCGCGGCTTGGCCGTCATTGTGATCAGCCACAACATGCCGAACGTGTTCGAGATCGCCGACCGGGTGCACATCCAGCGGCTCGGCCGCCGAGTCGCGGTGATCCGCCCGCACGAATTCTCCATGTCCGATGCGGTGGCGATCATGACCGGTGCGATGGCCGGTGCGGAGGTCGACAACAACCGTGTCCATCACTGAGGCCGTGGCCGAGCGCGGCCTGATCGCGGTCGCGGGGGAGGCTCTGGTGGACCTGGTGCTCGCCGACGCCCCCGATCGCTTCCAGGCGGTGCCCGGCGGCAGCCCCGCGAACGTGGCCGTCGGCTTGGCCCGGCTGGGCGTGCCGGTTCGGATGCTGGCCCGCTTGGGCGGCGACCCGCTGGGCCATCGCATCCGAAACCACCTGCGGGACAACGCCGTCGCCCTCGATCATGTTGTGGACGCCACCGAGCCGACCTCACTGGCGATCGTCGATGTCGACCCGGATGGCATGGCGCACTATGACTTTCGCGTCGACGGCACGGCCGACTGGCAGTGGACCGACTCCGAACTGTCCACCGCTCTCGACGGCAGCGTGCTGGCCTTGCACACCGGCTCACTGGCGCTGACCGTGCCCCCTGGCGCCGACGCCTTGACCCGCCTGGTGGACCGTGCCCGGTCTACCGCCACCATCAGCTACGACCCGAATTTCCGCCCGCAGTTGATGATTCGCGACAACATCCTGGACCGAGTACACGCCATGATCGCCTGTGCCGACATCGTGAAGGCTAGCGCCGAGGATCTGTCCTGGCTGTACCCGGGCCGCAACCCCGAGGAGGTGGTCGCCGACTGGTCCGCCCGCGGCCCTGCTCTCGTGATCGTGACACTGGGCCCCGACGGCGCACTTGCCGCCACTGCCGCAGACGCCACTCCCATCCATCGCCCCGGCCGCCCCGTCGAGGTGATCGACACGGTCGGCGCCGGAGACGCATTCACGGCAGGCATTCTCGCCGGTCTGCGCGATCACCATCTGCTCGGCGCCGCATACCGAGAAGCCCTGCGTGCCATCCCGAAGCACGTCCTCACCGCCATTCTCGACAAGGCCACCATGGTCGCAGCGCTGACCTGCGGCCGCCGCGGAGCGGACCCGCCGACGGCCGCCGAGCTGTTCACAGGTCGCTGAATCTGGACTTCCTGGCGTTCCCCCAGTTCGGCGCAGCCCCGCTCGAACAGCTCATCGGCTACATCGAGTCCGCGCTGGCGTGGGCGTCGGACACCCTCGCCGCCCGCCCTGCGCCGCGCGACCGAATGGTTGCGGGCCAACCTCTACGAGCCCGAGCACGTCACCCTCTGCTGGGCCGACGCCCGAATGTCGAACATCCTCTACGACAGCGAATTCCGGGTCACCGGTGTCCTCGACTGGGAGATCGCCTACATCGGCGACCACGAGGCCGACCTCGCCTGGATGCTGTTCCTGGATTGGGCGTGCTCGGAATACCAGGACACCGAACGACTTCCGGGAACACCCACCCAGGAGGAAACGATCGCTCGCTACGAGCAACGCAGCGGGATGACGGTGCGCAACCTGCGCTACAACGAGAAACTGGCGGCCGTCCTGCTCAGTATCCCGCTGCTGCGGATGGCGCACCGGCTACAACTACCGCCGGAGATCGATGTGACCACGTTCTGCACTGCACGGATCGAGCAGCTGCTCCGCGACCCCTAGGCCGTGGATCGTGGATCAGAACAGCACGTCCGCGTGACGCTCACGGTCGAACGCGGGGATCGGGCCGCCGGAGCGGAGGGTATTGGCCAGGGCCGGGTCGGCCAGATGGAGGCGACCGATCGCGACCAGATCGAACTCCTCGTCCGACAACCGCCGGTACATCTCGTCGAGCGATGCGGGTTCGGGAATGCCGTTCTCGCGCAACGACTTACTCAGACCGATGCTGCCGACGGCCATGCTCGGCGCCCCGGTCAGCTTCTTGGCCCAACCGGCCAGGGTCAGGTCGCTGCCGTCGAAGGCGGGCTGGTCGAAACGGTGGGTGCTGGCGTCGAGAACGTCCACGCCCGCCTCGACCAGGGCGGTGAGGATCACGGCCAGCTCGTCCGGGGTGCGGGCGATGCGGGCGGTGTAGTCCTGCTGCTTGTGCTGGGAGAACCGGTAGAAGATCGGCAGGTCGGGGCCGATCGCGCGGCGGACCGCGCGCACCACTTCGACCGGAAAGTTCGTCCGTCGGCGCAGGTCGCCGCCCCAGTGGTCGGTGCGCTGGTTGGTGGCGTCCCAGAGGAACGCGTCAAGAAGGTAGCCGTGGCCCGCGTGCAGGGCGATGCCGTCGAAGCCGACGTCGACGGCATTGCGCGCCGAGCGTACGTAGGCGGCGATGACGTCCTCGATGTCGCGCTCGGTCATCGCGGCGGTCGGGGTGGTGGCCCAGGTCAGGTACCGCTGCGGGTATCCGGTGCGGCCGACCCGGCCCCACAACCCGGACGGGCGCAGCGGGGTCGGTGTCGGGTCCACCGCACTCATCGCACCCCACAGCGGGCCGACGTGCCAGAGCTGTGGCACTATTCGGCCGCCCGCCTCGTGCACACCGTCGACCACGTGGCGCCATCCGGCCAGCGCCGATTCACCGTGCAGCCGAGGCACTTTCACACAGTCGACCGCCGTCGGGTGATCGATCCCGATGCCCTCGGTGATGACCAGCCCGGTGCCGCCGTCGGCTCGCCTGCGGTAGTAGGCGGCGACGTCGGCGCCGGGTACTCCGGCCGGCGAGCGCCGCCGGGTCATGGGGGACATGACGATGCGGTTGGGCAGCGTCAGCGATCTGACGCGCAGCGGCGAGAACAGGGGGTCCACGGCGACACCCTGCCAGTGTCGGGGCTTTCCGGCAATCGGCCGGGTCCCACCCGAACAGAGATAATCGCGGGGACAACGATATTCCACGCGCTCTCGCGTGGCAGCGAGGAGGCCGAGCTGTTCGTGTCGAGAATGGCCGACGCGCTGTACGCGCTGGTGGCCGCGGGTAGGACGGCGCAACAATGAAGATCGATCTCCAGCTGAACGGTCGTCCCGACGAAGCCGTCTCGCGGGCAAACGAATTGATCGCGTGCGGCGCCGACGGCCTGTTCACCTTCGAAGGGCCCCACGATGTCTTCCTGCCGCTGCCCCTGGCGGCGACCGGTGCCGAACCCTGTCCGTAGTCGAGAACGTCATGACCGTCCCGCAATAGCAGCCCTCGGCGAGTGCGGGCGCGAGCACATGCCCAAGGACCGCCAACCGCCCACCCGAAACCGCAGGTCGTCCCCGTTCCCATGTTCGACACACCCCGCCGAGGCGCCAATCTGCGAAGCGTTTCCGCAGTTCAGAGCGCGCGCCCGGTCTCGAGACTAGGGTGGCGGACATGTTCGACTGGCGATTCCTTCGGGGCGTCGGCATTGCCGTCGCGATCCTCGCGGTGGTCCTCGGCGTATTGGTCGGCTCAGGGCTGATGCTGACCGACACGGCCGGTCCGATCGTCGACGGGCTGGCCGCTATCGGCTTCATTTAGTCCAGCTGCCACGAGAGCGGCCGGATAAGTGGACGCCGAAGGCGTCGGCGCCTCGTGATCTGCCCAGCTCAGGCCTGGTGATCCGCTGCGGCGGCAGACTTGGTCGGCCACAGTGCCATACGGTCGATGAGCCGGTCGCGCAGCACGAGGGTATGAAACACGACTGCACTCATGTGAGCGGTAAAGGTCAAGAAGAGCAGGAACGCGAGAATCGAGTGGCCGATTCGCAGCACGGCGTACAGGGTGATGTTGTGCGGCGCGATGCCGGGAAGGTGGAGCGGCCCGAAGAGGATGATCGGGTAGCGGGCCGCCGCGAGCATTGCCCAGCCGATCAGGGGTTGCACGAGCAGTAGCGCGTACAGCAGATATTCCGACCACGTCGCGATCTTGCGTTCCCGGCGGCTCATCGTGGCCAGGAATGGCGGCGGCCGATGCGTGAGTCGATTCACCAACCGCACCACTGCGAAAACGAGGATCGTGATGCCGAGCGGTCGGTGGATGGCCAGCAGCAGGGGGTAGTAGCTCAGCGACGCCACCATGGTGACGCCGAGGAGCAGTTGGGCGATGACCGTTACCGCCATCGACCAGTGCAACAGTCTCGAAAGAAGGGTGAAGCGGCCGGGCTTATCGCTCATCGCGCACCTGGGCGACGTTGACCTCGCTCGGCCGCTTGGCCTCGGCGGCGCGGCGGGTGAATGAGCGGGCGTAGACGGCAGAGCGCGCGCTCAGCAGCGGATCGTCGGATACGACGATGCCGTCGGGTAATACGGTCGGGTCGAAGTTGATGTCGCGTGCGTTTCCTGCGGCCTCGGTCTGGACGGCGTTGATCGTGATGGTGCCGGCGTCGATCGTGGGCCGTGAATCCGGCCACCGCTTGGTGGCATCGTTGGTCGGGTCCTCGGGGCCGCCGATGGTCAGGAGCAGCCGCCAGCTCAGCGGGCCGCGCGCCACCGCGTCGATCAGGGCGTCGAACAGGTAGTCGTTCTGTGCCGACGGCGGGGCACCGGTGGGCTGACCGTTTTGTAGCGGGACTGCCACCCAGCGGACGGGAGCGGTGGCGCCCGTGTCGTTGGTGAAATGAAACGCGTTGAGCCCGTGAAAGGTGCTGTTGGCGAACCCCGAACTAGGCGGGGACTGGTTGATGATCTTCATGGCGGCGGCGGACTCGGGGTGGCGGTCCATAAACGCGGCCATCAGCTGCGGGTCGGGCTTGCCGGTCTCCGGCACCGGCTTGGTGGCGAGCAGTCGTTCGTAGAATCCCTGCGGTGTGCTGTCGACGAAGACCGGGATGTTGACCATCGCGGTGCGCCACTGTTGGCCACCGGGCGGTAAGAACAGCAGGGCCAGCCCGCGAACTGTGTCCGGTTTGTCGGGCTGATCGGGCAGCCCGCCGGAAAGCGAAAACCGGCCGATCACCGGAACCGTCCCGGCTTTGAACACGGTCGCCTTGCACACCGCGGTACCGGCACCGTTGCTTTGGAAGGTCCCGCTGGCGCTGAGGCCCTTGGCATGGTTGCGCCGGAAACCGTCGTGACGCCCGTACACATGTTCGAACCGGTCGACGAACCGTGCAGGTGTCAGCGCGTCGGGCCGCAGCCAGCCGCCCGCGAAGGCAAACGCACCAACGTCCACCGCGGCGACACCGGCCACCGTCGTCATCCCCATCAGCGCGCTTCGCCGGGTGAGCGTGACCCTGTTCAGCCATCGATCCGGTGCGGGATCGGCACCGTGGTCGGGCTGCGTGTCCAACTCGTCCCGATGGCCGGAATCATTGCTGCCTTGCACTCGCCACCTTGCCTTTCCGCCGCGTGCGCCACTGGTATCGATGCCGGATCCGGAGCGGTCCACCTATCGCGGGCGATCGCCTGGACTCCTTGCCTGCGATGCGCCTCAGGTCGATGCGGCTGTGATCAGGACTTGGCCGCGTGGACACCTTTGTGTGCGTGAACGTCGTGTTCGACTCGGTCACCCAGGCTGGTATCGACGTTGCGCAGGTATTCGAAGACACGCTTCAGGACCGGCTCGGTTACGCCGGCCAGCAGGTGGCTCACGATGGTGTCGACGAGGCGATCACGTGCTGCGGCATCCATCACGGTGCGGACGAGGGTTCCCGCTTGGCCCCAATCCTCGTCTTCGCGGTGTCGTTCATAGGCGGTACGCACGATGTCGCCGTCGGTGTACCAACTGGCGGGTGGGTAGTGCTCGCTGGCGGCACTGAGGTCACGGGTGACCTCGAACCGGCCGAACGCGCCGCTGCCCTTGGCGTGCGGTTGCCACTCGGTGATCCGCTCCCGGTTGAACTGAGCCATCTGCTCGATCAGATAGGCATCCTGCAGCAGAATCGGGCCTCCGGGACCGACAGTCAGCGAAAACTCGTCGCTTTCAATACCCGAATCTGTTGTCAGTTTCGACTGTGAGGTATTCATCTCCCGACCTCCGATGTGTGTGGAAATCCGGGGAAGTGACCTAGCGCGGCGAACCTGTAGCTCACAAATGGACACACCGTCGCGGCATCACACCGCGCAACGTATAAATCGCCGATCATCCTCAGTGCTTCGAGCGCCGAAAACGCCGCTACACCCGCACTGCTCTGCGGAAAAAAATCCTACTCTTCCGCCAATCAGACCGAGGGCCCGTCAGTGAGATCACCGCTGTAGCGGGTCGAGGGTGGCTGGCGGCCATCGGGCGTCGCCGACTGGAAGCGACACCGTCCGGTGTCGATGCGTGATCGGGCCTGGCCGATCGAAACACTTTCCGCCGCACGAACGGCAGAGCACATGCTGCGATCAGAGCGAGAAGGCGTCGTGCTGCGCTCCGGCGGCAACGGCGCGGGGCGGGTGCGGCTGCCAGTAGGGCTTACCTGCCGAGATGCGGTGCGAGCCTCGAGCGGCTCGGTCGAGCGGCCGAGCCTGACGGCGGTCTCGGTGCCCGCGTTCGGTGACTACCGGCGGGTAGGGTGCTGCCCGGACGTCAGGGAGCGCCCGAGTCGCGTGCGGCGGCGCTAGCCAGGGGTGCGAATACGTACTGGCGCAGCGCGATACGGTCGGGGGTGAGCGCAGGGAAGGTTCGGCATGAATGGTGATGGTGGAGCGGCGGCGTACGAGCGTGCTGAAGCGTTGACGCGTGCGGACCGTGCGGCGGAGGCGGAGCCGGAATATAGGGTGGCGGCGTCGGCGGGGCATGTCTGTGCGATGCGGACGTTGGGCTTGCGGGCTGTCGAACGCGACGATGAGTCCACTGCCGAGAAGTGGTGGGTGCAGGCGGCCGCGGCTGGGGATACGAAAGCGATGCACAACCTCGGGTTTCTGAAATCCGAACAGCGGCAGCTCGCTGAATCGGAACGCTGGTATCGGGCTGCAGCGGAGGCCGGGAATGCTGACGCGGCATTCAATCTGGCGTTGCAACTGGTCGAGCGAGGGGATAGAGAGGAGGCAGTCGAATTCTATGCGCAGGCCGCCGAGGCGGGGGATACGAAGGCGATGAGCAACCTCGGCAACCTGCTGTCGGAGCTGGGACGGGACGAGGAGGCCGAGCGGTGGTTGCGGGTGGCCGTCGACGCTGGTTCCGGTGCGGCGATGGCCAACCTCGGCTCGTTGTACTTCCGGTGCGAGCGGGTCGCGGAGTACGAACAGTGGTGGCGTCGTGGGGCCGCGGCGGGCGATGTCACCTCCATGTACAACTTGGCGGTGGTCCTCGAGGTACGGGATCGAGACGAGGCGGCGGAGTTCTTTCGCGCCGCCGCCGCGGCAGGCCACCCGTATGCCGAGGAAAAACTGCAGGGGCTGCTGACCGGCTGGACACGCAGCGGCGCGCCGTACATCGCCGGGATCTTCTGACCCGCCGGAACCGGTGCTTGGCGGGTCGACTCGAAGTGGCCGATCTTGTCGTCGACGTTCGCGACCGGTGCCGGTGCGGGTCGATTCGTGGACCGGACGATCAGGCCCGGATGCAGCCTGCCCGTAACCCCGCCATCCATGTCTCCCTCGGCAACCCAGGCGCGGTGGCTGTGCTGCTGCAGGGACTCGGACCAGCCGCCAGTCCTCCAGGACAACGGCTACTGGAAGGTCAACGGGACCGGATACATGGACGGCGCCATCCGCTCCGGACAGCGTGTCGCCGCGGAGATCATCGCCGCCCGCTGAGGGAGCGGGTCACGATCTCCTGACAAGATCCTTACCGGCGACCTTCCCCGTGGGCAGTCATTCCTGCGCGGACACTGCATCTCGACATCGCCGGCCGCCTACACGGATCACTGATGCGCCAGAGCCTGTTTCCGTCACGACTCCGGTTGGACGGCAACACGTTTGGTTGGATACAGCCATCGCGTATGACCGGCCTCAGCAGACCGGAGCGGCAAAATCGGTTGCCGCCCCGGTCAGGAGCACCCACTGCCGACACGTTCCGCGACGCTGCGGAACTGCCCCTTCTCCAAAGAAGCGAGCTCGACCAGTGCCCAGCGCATATCAGGCACTGTCAGGTCGAACATTCAGCGTGACAACAGCTTTCAACCAGTAGCGCACTACCCGGTATGGCCCGCAATCGACGCTACTGCGTCCGCGAGCCGACACCGTCACCCGGTGAACTCCACCGAGGCCGCGCGACGGTGGCGGCTCCGAACTGGAACAGAATCCTGCTCGCCATGAACGGTCTCGCCACCGCCGCACCCAACTCGAACTAGCCGATAGGCAGGCAGAAGGTGTTCTCGGCCGAGCCAAGGGGGATGGGAATACACAATTCCACCGAGCCACCGACCGGAGTGGCCGTGGCGGCTGCTGCCGAGGCTGTACCGGCGCTCAACGCGATTGCGGGCAGCGCGAACGCGAATACGGCGAGTCGACGGATAATTCTTGAATTCATACAGTCATCCTCAGTTGTGCTATGTGACAAGCCCCGAACTCGAGGCGGCCCAATCAGATCACGGCCCGCGGGACCGCTGCCCGCCGTCGGCAAGAATTTGGGTTCTCAGATTATGTGTTTGCGGAGTTTTCGTGGATATGCCCAATAATTCCGCGGTATTCACGAAAACAACTGTGTTGTGAATACACACGAGAATTCTGTAGATTGATTGTCTTTCGTCGCAGCCGTCGAGTACCTGGAGGTCGGCTACGTGGGCATGGCCGCCACTGCAGCTTCCGTGGCATCTATGCTTGTGCTTGCGCTTTGTGGGGTTCTCAAGTCTGTTGAAGCCCGGTCACTCTGTCCGAGGCGCATTGTGGTGGCACCGAAAACGCTGTCGTTCGCAATAGTGTCGGTCACAAACATTCGCCTGGCCCGTTTTTCGCTGCGCTGCTGCCAGTAGTTTGATCTTGGAAACTCCTCACGCCTGAGAGGCCGCTGGACATCGAGGTCTCGGACATCGTTGTCCGGCAGTTGCCTTCGATGCCTGGAGAACATGTTCGACAAACTGGGGCCGGCCCACCGGCCTGGTGAAGGAGAAATATGTCCACCGACACCGATACGACACCTGAATCGGATGCCCTGCTGGGCAGGTTCTGGTCCGATCGGCTTTCGTCGATCACTCGCCATGATCTGCCCGCCTCGATCGTGGTGTTCCTCGTCGCCTTGCCGTTGTCGCTGGGCATTGCCATCGCCTCCGATGCCCCCATCGCAGCCGGCCTGATCGCGGCCGCCGTGGGCGGCATTGTCGTTGGCTTCCTGGGTGGCTCCCCGTTGCAGGTCAGCGGGCCCGCGGCCGGTCTGAGCGTGGTGCTCGCCGAGACCATCCACCAGTTCGGTTGGAAGACAACCTGTTTCATCACTGTCGGGGCCGGCCTGCTACAGATTGTGTTCGGGTTGAGCCGGATCGCGCGTGCCGCGTTGGTGATTGCGCCGGTGGTTGTGCAGGCGATGCTCGCTGGTATCGGTGTCACCATCGCCCTGCAGCAGGTGCACGTGCTGTTGGGCGGCTCGTCGTTCAGCTCGGCTTTCGAGAACATCACCGAGCTGCCCGGTCAGCTGCGGAACCTGCATGGTGACGACTTGGTGGTCGGCGTGGTCGTCATCGGCATCATCGTCGCCTGGCGTTGGGTGCCGGAGCGGGTGCGGCTGATCCCGGGCCCGCTAGTGGCGGTGCTGGTGGGTACGGTGCTCTCGCTTGTGCTGCCCGGCGATCCGGAGCGCATCAAGATCGACGGTTCGCTGTTCGACGCCATCGGCCTGCCCGGCCTGCCCGGCGGCGACTGGGGTGCGGTGGCGCTTGCGGTGCTGACCATCGCCCTGATCGCCAGCGTGGAGAGCCTGCTGTCGGCGGTGGCGGTGGACAAACTGCACACCGGCAAGCGCACCAACTTCGACCGGGAGCTGGTGGCCCAGGGCGCGGCCAACATCACCTCTGGCATGCTCGGTGGCCTCCCGGTCACGGGCGTGATCGTGCGCAGCTCCACCAACGTGGCCGCCGGAGCACGCACCCAGGCATCTGCGATTCTGCACGGCGTGTGGATCCTGGTGTTCTCCATCGCGCTGGTGGGCGTCGTGCAGCAGGTCCCGAAGTCGGCACTGGCCGGGTTGCTGATCGTGGTGGGCATGCAGCTGGTGAAGCTGGCCCACATCCGGCTCGCCCACCGCACCGGCGACCTGGCGGTATACGCGGTGACCATGGTCTGTGTGGTGTTCCTCAACCTGCTCGAGGGCGTGCTGATCGGCCTGGCGCTGGCGTTCGCGATGCTGCTGTGGCGAGTAGTGAAGGTGTCGGTACAGGCCGCGCCAGTGGCGGGCACCGACCGCTGGATCGTCACCATCGACGGCACATGCACATTCATGGCGCTGCCGAAGCTGACCAAGGAACTAGCCAAGGTCCCGACCGGTACCGACGTACTGGTCGAGCTGACCGTCGACTTCCTCGACCACGCCGCCTACGAGGCCATCCACGACTGGACCCGCCAGCACGAAAGCATCGGCGGCAACGTGGAATTCGTGGAGATCGGCACCGCGCGCATGGAACACGCGATGACCGGACCACCACGGCGCGGCCGGGCGCGCGGCATGCTCGACGAGGCACTCGGCCCGTGGCGCGACCGCAGCGATAATGCGGTCACGGCCGGTGTGGCCTCCTATCACCGCAGCCACGCCCACGTGCTGCGGCCACACCTGGACGAGTTGCGGGATCGGCAGGATCCGCACTCGCTGTTCCTCACCTGTACCGACTCGCGGATTGTGCCGAACGTGATCACCAACAGCGGCCCCGGCGACCTGTTCACCGTCCGCAATGTCGGCAACCTGCACCCCGCGGATGGTTCGGACGCCTCGGTGGAAGCGGCGCTGTCCTTCGCGGTGGACAACCTGAAGGTGCGCAACGTGGTGGTGTGCGGCCACTCCTCGTGCGGTGCGATGAACGCGCTACTCGCCGGCACCTCCGCCGGAACGAGGCTGGACGCCTGGCTCGCCCATGCCCGGCCCAGCCTGGACGCCTACCGGGCCGAGCACCCGGTACGGTTAGCCGCGGCGGCCGCGGGCTACGACGAAGCCGCTCAACTGGGCATGGTGAACGTCGCCATGCAGCTCGAGACCCTGCAGAATCATCCAGTTATGCGCGAGGCCGTCGCGGAGCGCGGCCTGACGGTGTCGGGCCTGTTCTTCGATATCTCCACTGCCTGCGTGCTGGAGATCACCGCCGATGGCATCAGCCAGATCACCGACCAGGACGCCACCGCACCGGTCACCGTCTGACCGATTGGATGCGAGTTCACCTGCACGCCAATCGAAGTCGTGCCAGGCCTCGACGTTCTCGCAGCCATGCCGCGGCGGCGGTGTCGCCCAGCATCCCGGCTATCGGATCATCGCATCGCACTCGACCTGGTACCTGTGACATGTCCGCAGGGAAAGGTCGACCATGCAGCCCCAACGACTGCGGGTTGTCTTTCCGGGCTGCAGATCGAGGAGATCGTTCAGCGACACCGCTCCTCGGCACAGTTCGTAGACAGCGACCTGGAAAACTCGTCCAGTACCTGCATTCCGATATTCCGCGCTACAACGCTGACGGGCGCCCGCCGGTGCCGGAGCGAACCACGATCGCGGATCCTCAAACGGCTGCTCACCGGAACCGAGGCCCGCCAGCCCTTCGGCTATGCCACCGACGGTCAGGCATAGGCGCGCGAGACGACAGCGATCAGCTGGTCGAGGAGACTCGGGGGAGCGATTTGTTCGAGCCCGCCTTCCGGTCCGCCGTCGACGACGTCGGTGGCCGAACCAAGTCGGCCCAACGCCGCTGTCACACTTTCGGTAACCACCGCGTGGACCGTCTCGATCGGGATTCCCTCCTGTGCGCAGCGGGTCGCGGCGTGCTCGAACCAATCGAATGTGAGGGCACCCGAGGCTTCGGCGGCGTCGAATACGACGAGCGCACGTTCGATGCCGGCCTTGAGAACTCGGTCCGCGACGGTATGTCGAGGGCGTTCGTTGTGGGCGGATGTTGCGCCTGCTGTTCGGCGTTCGTCGTGCGGGTCCACTGCCATGGCGCTCCCTCTGCCGCCCTTCAGACATCGACCGTACGGGCTGATCGCTGCGGCTTCGCGCTGACCGGCTCATTTCAGTGATCGAACGAACCGAGCGTCATCTCGATTGTGAACCTTCCCTACAATCTCGGCCCGGTGGCGTGCTCGGCGAACTCGGCCAACGTATTGCCGATACGCGACGCCAACCGGACGTTTGACCAATCCAGCGACCGCGTATCCAGGGGCGGCGCCTTCAGATCTGTGGTTGATCACAGCGGCGTGATCAACTCCATTCCACAAAACCCAGAAGCGCTGATAGCCGGACCGATTCCGGCGATCGCCACGTTACCGTTATGTGCTTCGCCACGCCGCGGGGATGGAAGGGAGTCACAATGACCATCGCCAGTTCAGCCCGTCGGGACTTGATCGTCTCAGGCCAGCCCGTCACATCGCCATTGAAAGACGTCCGGACACTATCGCGGAAAATGGTCGGCCACTTCGTCGAGCACATCGTTCCGTGCCGGACGTTGCCCGGCGAGGCGATCAATGGCGACATCACCACGATCACCCGGACCTGCCTCGAGCTCGCCGTGAGCATGCTCGACGGCTCCGATGGCCCCGAGCGGACCCAGAAACTACGCACTGCCGCCGAAGGCTGGGCTCGCGAAGGCATCCCGATCGACACCATCCACCACGCGGTACACGAAGGGTTCAAGCTCGGCTTCGACCTGGTCCTCGCCGATGCGACGGCCGCGGACTTCGACAGCATCAAGTCGGCCAGCCGGCGACTGCTCGAAATCCTCGACACAATCACCGCCACCGTCTCCCACGCCTACGTCAAGGAGTTGCGGGCCGTGGTCAGCGACCACCACACCGCCGCGCACACGCTCACCTCAGCTCTGCTCGGCGGCAACTCCACCTCTACCATGGCGCGCGAGTGCGGCATAGAGATCGCCGAATCCTATTGGATTCTCGCCGTGGCCATCCCAGCACACCCGGAGGAACACAACCCGCGCCTGGATGCCAAAGTCGTTGCACGACGCAAACTTCGGCGTATACAAGCGGAGCTCGCCAAAAAGTACACCGGCAATGCCCTTTCACTACTCAGCGTCGACGGCGGCACGATCCTACTACCCGCGACACTGGTGCCCAACGAAGACCTCGACGCGTTGATCGATGAATTGTCACGCGCCGCACAGGTTCCCATCACCGCCACGGTCGTCACCGCCCCGACCTCCCGTATTCCGGGCGCCACCGACCAAGCACACGAACTCCTCGACATGGTGCAGCGGCTGCAGTATGCGCGCGGACTATATCGCTTCGATCAACTCGCGATGGAATACCAGCTCACCCGCCCGGGCCCTGGTCTGGAATGGCTTCGCACAATTTTGGCCCCACTCGACGAACACCCCGAACTCCTCGAAACACTGCAACGACACTTCAGCCACAACCTCACCCGCCGGCGCACCGCCCAGGCGCTGCACGTACACACCAACACCGTCGATTACCGACTCAAGAGAATCGGCCAACTCACCGGCTTCGACCCAACCAAACTCTCCGGTATCTGGCACCTCCGAGCAGCTCTGATCGCCCGCGGATACCCGCAGCACACAACCGACACAACCAGCCGCCCCGCACTCGATCAGCCAACTCGAACGCGACCATAGGGTGTGCGCCGCAGCAGCAGCAACCACCAGTTGGACATCGCAGGCCACCGCAAGGCATCAGACACCACCCGAACTACCAGTTGAAAGCCCAATAGTTCCATGGCGGCCGCGGCCGACTCGGACCGGTGGACCTACGGGAGGTGATGTGAATCCACCCGGCTGTTGTCGATCCGGGTCGCCAGAGTTCGGCGGGCCAGGTGGTCGGCCGCGTGGTGGAGGGCGAGGGTGTTGGTTTGCCGGAGGCTCGATGACCGGAGCGATGCTGCTTTCGGCGGTGACTCGCTCGAAGCTATTGGCGCGCTAGGACATCGACGATACCTGCAGAGCTGGAAAGACATTCGTGATATGACCGTCGACGATCCGCCGGGTCGACATGCTGGTTTCTCAGGGTTCTCTCAGCTGAACCCGTATCGAACCCCCACAGGCCACCACCTGCGGTTTTGCGATGATTCGGCTCGGAAAAGTCACCCGCCCTCCTGCATAACCGCAGCTAGAGCGGGTGACGTGGTGTACTGGTTGTGCCCGGAGGGGGAATCGACCAGTACGTCAACCTCCTGCAACACCGAAAACTGCTGGTGATCGGGCAAACAGCGGTGGCGTGACGGTTCTGGTCCGGTTGCCGCAGGTTTCGTGCCCCCGGCCGGGGCGTGTCGAACATGGGAACGGGAACGACCTGCGGTTTTCGGGTGGCGACTGGTGATCAAAGCCGATACCAACTATGGACGGCCGATACCAACTATGGACGGCCCCAGCGGTGATCATGAGACCACTCGAACTCCAAAGTTGGGGTCAGGGGTTCGAGTCCCCTTAGCTCCACTCAAAATAGCAGGTCAGGACCGGTATTGTGCCGGTCCTACCCTGTTTCTATTTGGCCCAGCCCCGCGGACCCCCCGGTTTGCATTCTGGTTTGTATCGGATTCTTCGGAGGGGCCGGCGGGTGTAGTGATCCAGGGCATCCGATTGCGCATAGCCGACTTTCGGTGCGCCCTATGTGCGGCATAGAAAGGCGAGAAATCAGGGGAGGACGAAGCGTAACCAAGCGTCCGCGGACATGGCGAGCCTCCTGAGATCCGGCGATCTCTCTGTGCGTGATGTTGCCGGAGCCCCAGGAGGGCTTCGATTTACCCGTGGGATCAGGCCGATGGCACGGTGAGCGCGCCCCCGACCAACGAGGTGTCGATCAGATCGTGGCCGTGTCGATCACGAAGCGGTAGCGCACGTCCGAGTTGTCGACCCGTTCGTACGCTTCGTTGATCTGGCTCGCCTCGATCAGCTCGATCTCTGCGCCTAGGCCGTGCTCGGCGCAGAAGTCGAGCATCTCCTGGGTCTCGGCGATGCCGCCGATCATGGAGCCGGCGAGGATCTTGGCGCCCCCGATCAGCGAGAACAGGTTCAGCGAGATGGGTTCCTCGGGAGCGCCCACGTTCACCAGCGCGCCGGCCGTCTTCAGCAGGCTCAGGTAGGCGCCGAAGTTCAGCGGCGCGGACACCGTGGAGAGGATGATGTCGAAGGAACCGGCCAGCTCCTCGAACGTTTTCGGATCGCTGGTGGCGTAGTAGTGGTCGGCGCCCAGCTTCAGGCCGTCGTCCTTCTTGCGCAGCGACTGCGACAGGACGGTGACTTCCGCGCCGAGAGCGTGAGCGATCTTGACGCCCATATGTCCCAGGCCGCCCAGGCCGATCACAGCGACCTTCTTGCCGGGTCCGGCGCCCCAGTGCTTGAGCGGGGAGTACGTGGTGATGCCGGCGCACAGCAGCGGCGCCGCGACGTCGAGGGGGAGGCCCTCGGGGATGCGTACAGTGAATGCCTCGTCGACGACGACCTTCTGTGAGTAGCCGCCGTAGGTGGGTTCGCCGTCCTTGCCGATGCCGTTGTAGGTCTGCACATTTCCCTGCACACAGTGCTGCTCCTGGCCGTTGCGGCAGGGCTCGCATTCGCGGCAGGAGTCGACCATGCAGCCGACGCCGACGCGGTCGCCGACCTTGAACTTCGTCACACCGGAACCGACCGCCTCGACGACGCCGGCGATCTCGTGCCCCGGGACCATCGGGAAGATGGCCTCACCCCAGCCCGCACGGGCCTGGTGAATGTCGGAGTGGCAGATCCCGGCGAACTTGATGGCGATCAGTACGTCGTGCTCGCCGACCGTGCGGCGCACGATGGTGGTGCGCTCCAGCGGAGCCTTGGCGCTGGGCGCGGCATATGCGGCAACAGTGGTGGTCATGGCTTCCAGCGTGCCGGACGAACCGGCACTCGCCTAGGCCATGCTTTGCGTACGTCCAGTGGTCCTACCACCGACAGGATCAGGTTCGTAGTCGTACGACCGGGAATACTGGACAGCATGAGCGACAATCCTGCCCCGGACGACGCTCAGGCCGCCCACTCCGACGGCCTGGACCAGCGCGCCGAGCTCAGCGAGTTCTTGCGTACTCGCCGGGCCCGGCTCGAGCCGGGTGACGTAGGGATTCCCTGGCAAGGGCGGCACCGGCGGGTGCCGGGCCTGCGTCGCGAGGAACTGGCTCAGCTGGCCGGGGTCTCGGTGGCTTACTACACACGGCTGGAGCAGGGCAACGGGCGCAATGTGTCGGCGGAGGTGCTCGACTCGATCGCGCGCGCCCTGCGGCTGACCGACGCCGAGCACGCGCACCTCACCCACCTCGCCAAGCCCAAGCAACTGCGGCGCAAGTATCGGGCACCCAAGCAGCAGCAGGTGCGGGTCACGTTGCAGCAACTGCTGGAGTCGATGGACAGGATGCCCGCATACGTGGCCGGGGCGCGATCGGAGATCCTCGCCTGGAACCAGATGGCGGCGGCGCTCTTCGGCGACTGGGGCCAGCTGCCGCCCGCCGAACGCAATTGGGCGCGGCTGACCTTTCTTTCTCCCGACTACCGGCGGCTGTTCCTGGACTGGGATTCCAAGGCGTCCGACATGGTCAGCTATCTGCGGCTGTACGCGGGCCAGCATCCGGACGACCCGGAGCTGTCGGCGCTGGTGGGGGAGCTATCGGTCAAGAGCGAGGAGTTCCGGCGGCTGTGGGCCACGCATGACGTGAAGGAAAAGGGGCATGGTGTGAAGCGGATGCGGCACCCTGTGGTCGGTGAGCTGACCCTGGCGTACGAGACGTTGTACCTCCCGGACGAGGCGGAGCAGTACCTGTGTGTCTACCACGCGGAACCGGGCTCGCCGTCGGCGGAGGCGCTGTGTCTCCTGGCCAGCTGGGGCACGGACGCCGCCCAAGCGCCCATCAACTCAACTCGCCCCTGACGCCCCGGCTGGGCTGGGTTTCGCGTCCGGTCGCATCGCTCCCCCCGATCATGCTGGAGGTGCAGCACCAGGTCGGGTACGGCGTATGCCGAGAGTTGTGGACAAAATCGTGCTCGAGAAGGCCGTCGAAACATCGGCGGGCCTTGTTGGCGCCGCACCGGGTGTGGCAAGGCAGCCGTTCACCTTGGTCGGTAACTCTTATGGGGCGGCACGCCCTTGGCGCCCGTCGGTCGCGGGTTCTGGGTCAAACTCGAAGAATTCAATCCGGGTGGCATGAAGGATCGGCCGGCGCTGCACATGGTGCGCCGAGCCGAAGTGCGCGGAGATCTCGCGCCGGGCGCGCGGATCGTCGAATCCACCAGTGGCACACTAAGTCTCGGCTTGGCTCTGGCCGGTGTGGTGCACGGCCACCCCGTCACCTTGGTGGCCGACCCGGGCCTGGAACCGATCAGGTCACGGATGCTGGCTGCATACGGAGCCGAGGTCGATTTGGTCGCCGAGCCACATCCGATCGGGGGTTGGCAGCAGGCCCGCCGCGATCGCATGACCGAGTTGCTCGATCGTGAACCGGGTGCGTGGTGCCCGGACCAGTACGGCAATCCAGACAACGTCGATGGCTACGAATCGCTTGCCCTCGTATTGATCGAGCAGCTGGGCCGGGTCGACGTGCTGGTGTGTGCGGTGGGCACCGGCGGACATTCGGCCGGGGGATAGGGAGGTCACCTCGTGACGGTGTTCAGGAAGTTCCGCAGCTTCGACCTTGCCGCGCGGCTGCTCATGGTCAACCAGTTCGGCATCAACCTCGGCTTCTACATGCCGTATCTCGCCGGATACCTGGCCGGTCCGCTCGGTTTGGCGGCATGGGCGGTCGGTCTGGTGCTGGGGGGTGCGGAACTTTTCCCAGCAGGGCATGTTCCTTTCGGCGGCACGCTCGCTGATCGGCTCGGTTACAAACCACTGATCGTGGCCGGATGTGGGGCATGCCGCGAAGGCGGTCACGCTCAGCCAGAAAGATCCAACGGATTCATAGCTGCTCGCTCGACAATGGGGCGCTGACATTGTCCGAGATGCTGGAGTCGAGCATCGGTTCGCCGCCGCGGCCGTTGCTCGCGGTTGTCTTCGGTGCTCGATCAAACAGCGGCTCTGTCCGATTCGGCCGGCAAGCTGTTCAGCAGGGTGCGCACCATGGTTGGTACCTGGACGTCGAGTTCTGTGGGTATCGGCCGATCGGCTGTGAGGTATCGCCGCACCGCGGCGTAGGGCAGGTCGACAACTGTGAGAACGATCGTTGCCGTGGACAATCCGGTTTCGGTGCGTAACGAGTGGACGAGTTCGCGAATGGCCGCATCCCACCGGGCTGCTTCGCTGGCGCGCTCCTCACGCGCGGTCGCGGGCCAGCTCTGGGGAGCGAAGTGGTGGACACCCGCGAGCAGAACCTGCGCATCGAGCGGGCTGCTCCGGCACCACCGCACGATGTGGCCTGTGATCGCGGCGGCGGCCTCGACCGGATCGTCCACGTCGAACAGGACGTAGGCGTCCCGATGCAGGTGCCCGACGGCCCTGTTCCACAGGGCAGCCAGCAATGAGGGCCGGTCGGCGAAGCGATGGTAGACCGATCCGCTCGGTGCACCGGATTCCCGGATCACACCGGACATCGTGACGCCAGCCGGACCCTGCGCAGCCAGCAGCCGCGCAGCAGCGTCGAGGATCGCCGCGGTGTCGTGTACGAATCTCACCACGCTGTAGAGATTACTCTCCAGACATCCTTGTAGAGTGAAGTCTCTACAATGATGAGAGGCCGATCATGACCATCACCACCGAAGACGTCTACCGACTTGCTCCGTTCGTCCGCACCCTCGGAGTGGAATTCACTGAACTCACACCCGCCGCAGTCGCGGCCCGCCTGACCCACACCGTGGAGCTGTCGACAACAGGGGGTGGCCTGCACGGCGGTGCCCTGATGGGGTTGGCCGATGCGGCTGCCGCGGTCTGCGCGGTGCTCAATTCCGCCCCCGGGGCGCTGCCCGCGACAGCCGATTCGACGACGCACTTCCTGCGTCCGGTCCGCGGAGCGGCGCATGCGGTCGCCGAGCCGATGCGCATCAGCCGCAATGCGGTCGTGGTGGGCGTGCAAATCACCGACGAATCCGGCGAGCTGTGCGTCCATGTGATCCAAACAGTGCAGATACGCGTTCCGCGCGTAGCCGCCTGAGGTCGAAAGATCAGCGATCCGAGCCACGGCGCAGGAGCAGGAGCAGGGCATGGATCGCGGCTACCGTGGGCGACCTGCGCCAGCGATGCGCCGATCGCCGCTAGATCGGTGAAATCGGTAGGTCACGCCCTGGCTTTCACCTGCCGAACGCCTACCGGCCTGATCCGAATCGCTGGCCCTTCGACCGTCAGAGGCCGGGTTGTGAAGCGTGAGGCCCACAAAAATGCCAGGTCATAGTGCGGCTTCACATGTAGAAGGCGTAACGGGCTTGCGGACGATCCTGGGGGCTGAGGTGTCGCACGATCTGGCCGACGCGGTCTGCGGTGCGCAGGGTGATGGGTTGTCTGCCGTCGAGTTGGGTCTGGTTCCAGTTCATTTTGGTCAGCGCGAGCAGTTCCTCGGCAAGGTGTTCTGGGCTGGACTCGGTATCGATCATGCGGAACGGGAGAGGGGTGGGATGTACATGTCGGGGTAAGAGCCGTAGAAGGGGCCGCTGCCGCGGGTGTAGTGGACGCGCTGCTGGGCATCGAGGCTGAAGAGGGTGCCTCGCAGGGTGCGCGGCGGATCGGAAAAAGCCGGACAGGGTCGTGGCTCTGGAAACCAGAGCAGTTCGATGGTGTCGATGTCGGCCTAGTCGGCGGCGGCATGGAACCCGGCGATCTCTTCTGGAGTGTAGGAGGAGGTCTTGTGCAGAACCACTCGCGCGCCACGACGTCCGCAGTCTCGACGGAGGCACTGCCTGACGAACGGCGAGGGACGGGCCACGTCCTCGTCACAGACGTCGAAGCCGTCCGCGCGCAGCTGCTTCACACGTCTGCGGTGCAGCATGGGTCCGGCGCCGGCCGAGGTGGCTCACAGCCCGCATCTGCCGGCGGTGAGTGCGGTGATTGCACACTCGGCGGCATGCCGTGCCGCGAGTGCGGAGGGCAAGGGCGCACAGCTGTGAGAGGCACGGTCGACCGGTCCGCTGGTGATCTGCCACTGCCAGACGGCACGTGCGGCGGGCGGTGACGGGGGGTCCCAGACGAGTGCCGCAGCCGGGGGAGCGTTCTGCGCCGTCTGGACCAGCACGTCGTACATGACCCCGTCGCCCACTGCGGTGGTGACATACCTCCCGCCGTTGTCGTGAACGGTCCAGTCCAGGGGTGTCGGGGTCGACTCCGACACTTCCAGGAGGGCGTCGGCGAGGTCGGCCAGAATCCGGTACAGCGCGGCGCGTACCGCCTCGGTGTGGTCTCGGCCCCACTGGCACGGAGACCGTTCGGCGACCTCCTCCGCGAGGGTGTGCGCGGCGAGTTCGTCCAGCAGGTCTCCAGCGCCGGGATCTCCTCCCGCCAGGACCGCGGCAGCGCCCCAGGAGAGATCGTCCCGGGTCACGTCCGAGAAGCGTGCCAGTTCCCACAGGTCGGCCGGTCCCAGGTCGTCGACCGTGCGCCGGATGCAGAGGGCGGCCGTGTCCGAGGGGGCCGGGATCTCGGCGTTCAAGAGGCCCGCGCGCACGTCCGTGGCCGCGCACACATCGCCCGGCTCGAGCACGCCCGGCGGCACCGACCCCACTGTCTGGAGGACCTGCTCGTGGATGCGGCGTACGGGATGAGGCCCGCGGGGAGGTGCCGGTCGTCCGATCAGTGCGCACAGGGCCTCGAGCAGGTACGCCGGCGGAACCCTCAGACTGGTGCACGCTCCTGCCAGACGACCGGCCATCCTGATCAGTCGCCCAGCACTGCCAGGGCGTCGATCTCCACGAGCAGTCCCGGCGGGAGCTGCATGTAGACGGTGGTACGGGCGGGGAAGGGCTCGCCGACGGCTGCCGCGTACGCCTCGTTCATCTCGGCCGGGTGGGCGGGGTCGGTGAGGTACACGCGCAGCATGACGACGTCCTCCAGGCCCGCCCCGCCCGCCCCGAGTACGGCGTTCACGTTGCGCAGGACCTGTGCGGTCTGCTCGGCGACGGTGGTACCGACGACCTCGCCGGTGTCCGGGTCGAAGGGGAGCTGTCCGGAGACCTGCAGGACGGGGCCTTTGCGGATGCCCTGGGACAGCGGGGCGAGCAGAGAGGGTGCGTTGTCTGTAGTGATGACGGTTCTGGTCATGGTGTTCCTTGAAGCGGTGGTGGTCCTTGGAGGGGATGAGCAGGCGAGACCGGTACGGGGCGTCAGCTCCAGACCTGTCGTTCCTGGCTGCGGGGGTCGTCGATCTGGGTCCACTCGACATCGATGTGCATCGTGGCCCTGCGCTCGGTGTCGTAGGGGTCCCAGCCGGGGTCGCCGGTGGTGGCGAACCGGATCCAGGTCTCGTGCATGCGGTCCGCGAGATCCGCCGGGGGCTTGTCGGGGCCGAGCAGGGCGGCGGGGCCGGTCAGATCGGGCCGGTCCGCGAGGTCGAAGACGAAGGGCAGCTCGACGGCGTGGGTGGCGCCGAGCTCTCCGTCCAGGGCCTGGGAGCGCCAGGCGAACTCGTACGCGTAGGTGGCGGACTTCGGGTGGGCGGCATGGGCGCCGACCAGAGCGCGGCTGCCCGCGCCGAACAGCGCGTCGGCCATGATGGCGGAGCGCAGCCCCGCGAAGGACGCCTTGGGGCGGGACTTGCGGTAGGTCTCGACGAGCTGCACCGGATTCGGGTGCGAGCGGGCCGCCGCCTCGTCGACGTCGGCGGCGGTCGAGGTGGCGTACTTGCCCACCGGGACGAGGTAGAGGTTTCCCTCTTCGGTGTTGGTGCCGACGAGCAGGTCGACGTCGGAGCTGTGTCCGGTGGCGACGGCTTCGGCGGGCTGGGTGTCCAGGACCAGGCTGAAGGGGCTGAGCCCGATCAGCGGGTCATGGTGGGTGGCGGTCTGCAGATCGATGCCCGCGAGCTTGGAAGCGGCCTCCACCAGACGCTCGTCGGAGATCCCCGCGAAGGCGTCCACGTGTGGCTCGACGCCCAGGACGTCGGCGGCCGCGGAGGTGACGCGGGCGGCCTGCTCGGTGCTGAACGCCCCCAGGCCGCTGCCACTCTGCACGATCGCCCTGTGGAACAGGCCCGCGGCCTGTGGGGCGGCCAGGACGCCGCCGACGATGGTGGCCCCTGCAGACTGGCCGAAGAGCGTGACGTTGTCCGGGTCACCGCCGAAGCCGGCGATGTTTTCCCGCACCCAGCGCAGCGCGGCGACGACGTCGAGCAGGCCGCGGTTGGCGGGCGCACCGGGCAGATCGAGGAACCCGGCGATGCCGAGCCGGTAGTTGAGGGTGACGAGGACGACGCCGTCGCGGGCAAAGGCGGACCCGTCGTACATCGCGGACCGTGTCGAACCGGCGACGAACCCGCCGCCGTGCACGAACACCATGACCGGCAGGTCGCTCTGCGCGACGGCGGGCGTCCAGACGTTGACGGTGAGGTAGTCCTCGCCCCGGCTCCAGCCGGTGCCGAAGTAGGGGGCCATGTCGATGCTGCCGAGCTTGCGCTCGGACTGCGGCGCGTTGGGGCCGGGCACGGTGGCGTCCCGTACGCCGTCCCACGGCTCGTGCGGCTCGGGCGGCGCGAAGCGGCCCGCGCCCAGGGGCGGGGCGGCGTAGGGGATATTCAGGAAGGCGGCGGTGCCGTCGTCCTGGCGCAGACCGCGGACGGCTCCCTGCGTAGTGGTCACGACGGGTTCGGCGTGGTGGTTCATCTCTGGTGCCTTTCCGCGGGCTTCAGCCCTGCTCGGTGTACAGGGTGAAGGGCGCCCAGCCCTTGACGGCGAAGGTGCTTCCCTCGCGTACGACTTCGGTGGCGCCATGCCCGCCCAGGTGCGCCGGGATCACGAGCGCGTTGTTGTCGGCCGCCCAGCCCAGCACCTTGCGGCGGGTGACGCGGGCTTCGGCGGGGTTCTCGCAGAAGCAGCTGTTGGCGTCCGGCTCCAGTATCTGCACCGGGCTGTGCAGCATGTCGCCGACGAACACCGCACGGTCCGTGCCGGAGGTGAGAGTCAGCACGGAGGAACCGGGGGTGTGCCCGGGAGCACTGTCCAGGCGCAGGTTCGCGTCGATCTGGTGGCTGTTCTCCCACAGCTGCGTCAGGCTGGCCTGGTGCACCGGGGCGACGCTGTCCTCGAAGACGTTCTGGTTGCCGCGGCCGAGCAGCGGCTGGTGTCCGTTCTCTGGGTTCCAGAAGTCGAAGTCGTCCTTCGGCATCAGGTAGGTGGCGTTGGGGAAGGTGGGCACCCACTGCCGCCCGTCCAGGTAGGTGTTCCAGCCGACGTGGTCGATGTGGAGATGTGTGTTGATCACGATGTCCACGTCCTCCGGCTGGACACCGGCCCGGGCGAGGTTGGCCAGGAAGTCGGTTTCGAGGTGGCTCCAGACCGGGGCGTAGGGACGCTCCTTGTGGTTGCCCACGCCGGTGTCGACCAGGATCGTCCTGCCCTCGCTGCGCAGCAGCCAAGTCTGGATCGCCGAATTCACGATGTTGGTCTCGGAATCCAGGAAATGCGGGGCTAGCCAGTCGGTACCGGTCTCCCAGACTTCCTTCGAGCTTTCCGGGAAGAAGGTGTCGGGAGTCATTTCGACGGAACCGAAATACTCCCATACCCGTGTGATGGTGACGTTGCCGAGCGTGATTTGTTCCATGGGGCGTCCTTGGGAATGTGGAGGTTTTCCTGGAACCGTACGAGCGGCCTCGGCGCGCGCGGTATCCGTAACGTGACTGCACCTGCGCGCATGGCCTGTGCACTGAGCCCGGCCGCTTGTAGCCTGGGCGGGCCAGGGCAAGGCGACTCCGATCGAAAGCGGCAATTCCGGGAGACTCCGTGGACGAGCACACAGGCGACCGCGGTGCGGTCATGAGACCGGAGCCGGATCCGGGGGAGCTGATCGTCGGCCGGGACGCGGAATTGGCACGCCTCTTTCGTGCGGTGGACTCGGTGTCGGCTGACCCGGTGCTGATGCTGGTCGGTGACATGGGCACGGGGAAGAGCGCGCTGCTGGAGCATGCGGTGCACCGGGCTGAAGCCGGCGGCGCTCGCGTACTGCGGGCCGAGGGGAGCGAGTCGGAGTCGAGCCTGGCGTTCTCCGCACTGCATCAGTTGCTGCGGCCGGTGCCGGCCGAGGTCGACGCACTGCCAGGGAGGCAGCGCGCGGCGCTGCAGGACGCCTTCGGCGAGGGGTCGGCCACGCCGGGACCCGATCTCATGCTGGTCGGGGTCGCCGTCCTGAGCCTGTTGTCAGGCCTGGGCGACCACCATCCGGTGCTCGTGGTGCTGGACGATGCGCAGTGGTTCGATCGTGCTTCCCTGGACGCGCTGTCCTTCGTTGCCAGACGGTTGGAAGGTGAACCGGTCACCATGCTGATCGGTGCCCGTGGCGGCGATCACCTTCCGGGATTCGACCGTCATGTGCCGATGCTCACCCTGGGATCGCTCGACAAAGCTGCGGCCAATCAGCTGCTGGACCTGCAGCCGAAGAGCCCCACCGGGCACACCAGGTCGCGGATCCTCGACCAGGCAGGCGGCAACCCGCTGGCGCTGTTGGAACTGACGAGGACAGCCTCAGCACAGGACACGGCTGCGGGGCTGCCGTCTGCAGGTCCGCTTCCGCTCACCGATCACCTGGAGCGGATCTTCGCCGCTCGCCTGAACGGTCTCCCCGCCTCCACCATGTGGGCTCTGCTGCTCCTGGCCGCCATGGACAGCGCCGACTCAGCGATCGCCGTCTCGGCGGGGCTGCCGCGCGCCGAGGACGCGGCCTGGCTGCCAGCCGGGCAGGCCGGGCTGGTCCGGCGGACCGGCCAGGACGTCCGGTTCCGCCACCCACTGGTCCGGTCCGCCGTGTATCACGCCGCGTCCTTGGGCGCCCAGCGCGAGGCTCACCTCGCGCTCGCCGAGATGCTGCGGGACGAACCGGACCGGCGTGCCTGGCATCTTGCCGCCGCCTGCCCGCACCCGGACGCGGCCGCGTCGGCGGAGCTGGAGCGGACCGCTGGCCGGGCCCGCCGCCGCGGCGGCCATGCGGCGGCGGCCCAGGCCCTGCAGCGCGCCGCGGAACTCGCACCGCAACGCGAGGACAGTGCCCGGCTGCTGGTCGAAGCCGCCGCGGCGGCCGTGTTCACCGGAGACATCGCCTGGGTCGAGGAACTGGTCGCCGCAGCACGCGCGCGCACGGATGACGCAACCCTGCTGGCCTCCGCCGCCGTGCAGGCCGGACGGCTGGCGGTCCTGACCGTGCGCCACACCGTGGTCTTCTCCCGACTGGCCGACGACGCCGAGCGGTTGGCGGCCTCCCAGCCCGCCGCCGGGCTGGACCTCGTGGCCGGCGCCGCCGTGGTCCGCTTCTACTCCGGAGAGGAAACCCAGCGCCACCGCATCCAGGACATCCTGCGGCGCCTTCCCGAGAACGCCTCACACGCGGGTTTGCGCACCTGGGTGAGGGCTGTGTCGGACCCCTTCGACGACCGGGCCCAACTCGTCTGCCTGCTCCCGCAGTTGGCCGCTGAGGCGGAAGCCCGGCCGGAGCGGCTCACCGCCGTCGGGATCATGGCGTGGCTCTTGGACGAGACCCCACAGGCCGTCCGCGCCTTCGACGAGGCCTTCGACCACTGGGAGCTGCAGGGAGCGCTGCCCGAGGGGCTGGGCGGCGCGGTCGCCTGGGCCTACCTGGAGCGAGGAAGGTGGGAACAGGCCCGTGAGGCCTGCGCCCGCACCACCGCAGTCGGCCGGGCGGCCGGCCTCGACCACGCCGTGGCCTGTGCGGCCACCGTGGATGCCACCGTGCTGGCCTTCCAGGGCGATGCGTCCTCGGCCCGTGCCCGGGCCGAGGACGCGCTCGTCCTGATCGATCCGCTGGAAAGCCGCTCGGTCTCCGTTTATGCCCGTCGTGCGCTCGGTGCCGCGGCAGCCACAGAAGGCGCCTACGAGACCGCGTACGGCCAACTCCGCATGGTCTTCACGGTAGACGGCGCGCCCGTGCACTACCACGCCTCCTACCCGGCCCTCGCGGATCTGGCCGCGGCCGCTGTGCGCTGCGGCCGCCATGAGGAGGCTGTCGCGATCGTCGAGCGCTCGGCATCTGCGCTGGCGGACAACGCTTCACCTCGTCTGCGTGCGCTGATCAGCCGAGCCCGTGGCCTGCTGGCGGACCCCGACGACGCCGAACCGCACTTCCGGGCGGCTCTGGCGGATCCGGTACTGGAGTACTGGCCCTTCGAACGCGCACAGACCCTGCTCGACCTCGCCGAGTGGCTGCGGCGCCGTCGGCGCATCGCAGAGGCGCGTGGGCCGCTCACCGAGGCCCTGGAGACCTTCTGGCGCCTGGGCGCACGCCCGTGGATCGAGCGCGCCCGGGCCGAATCGCGCGCCGCCGGCCTCGACGTCACAGATGCGGCGCCCGACGCGCTCGCCGAACTCTCCCCGCAACAGCAGCAGATTATCCGGCTCGCCGCCCGCGGGCTGACCAACCGAGAGATCGGCGAAAAGCTCTTCCTCTCCCCCCGCACGGTCAGCTCGCACCTCTACCGCAGCTTCCC
The DNA here is from genome assembly GCF_050955785.1 of Nocardia sp. CA-084685. NCBI lineage: Bacteria > Bacillati > Actinomycetota > Actinomycetes > Mycobacteriales > Nocardiaceae > Nocardia > Nocardia sp. CA-084685. The sequence goes on along the minus strand of NZ_CP192094.1, from coordinate 4,245,779 downwards.
CAAGCTGGGCATCACCGCCCGATCCCAGCTGCGCGACCTCATCGAGGGCACCCTCGCGACGGCCGGCCACCAGGAATAAGGGCACCCCTGGCCGTGGAAGCAGTCACCTGACGCATACCGCCCGCCATCCCGCCGGACCAGACTGGCCACACGAGCGAGGAAGCAGGAACCGGCCAGGCGAACCCTTCGCCCTGGTACCCCGAGGCCCCCACTTGTCCCCAAGGCCTTGCGAAAACGCGGGCCCCAGGCCAGTGATCCCGGGCTGCGCACGGCCCCGCTCGTCGGAGCCGGACGGGAGCGGCCGACCACGACGAAGGAACGGAAATCCACGGTGGCTGCGAAAACAGCGTCGCTACGGGACCGGGTTGCCGCAGCCGACCCGGGGCTGCTGCGTCTGACCGCCGGGCTGCGTGCCGTCCTCGGCCTCACTCTCACCCTGGCCGCGCTGACGGTACGGGATCAGCCCTCGGTCGTACTTCTGGCTGGCGGCTTCACAGTGGTGGTCACCTCGTTGGCGAGCAGCGACCTGCACCCCCGCAACCAGTTCCTCACTCTGCTCGCCGGGGCTCCCGTGACCCTGGCCGCCTTGACGGCCGGGGGCCTGCTGGCGCCTTTCCCCTTCGCGTCCCACCTGGCCTTCCTACTGCTGATCTTCACCGCGGTATATGCGCGCCGCTTCGGACGACGGGGCCTGGACCTCGGGATCTTCGCCTTCATGGCCTACTTCCTGTCCCAGTTCGCCAGGATTCAGCCCCACCAACTCCCGCAATTGACTGGGGCGTTGGCCGTCGCCTTCGCGGCAGCCGCAGTCACTCGCTTCTGTCTGGTGCCCACGACCTCCTATGGAATCGTGCGGCGCCTGAGGGCGGCATTCAACAGACGGCTTCGTGATGCACAGCAGGCCACGTCAGATCTACTCGCAGACGGCGGAGCTGGCGTCCGCAGAGTCGAACGACGTCTCGACCGGCTGCACACCTCCGCGCTGCTGCTTCAGGAATTCCTGTACGAGGCTCCCGTCGGGCTGCTCCGAGACACAGCGGCGGAGCTGGAGCGGACGGCACGTGCGGACGCGACCGCACAACGCCTCGGCGTACTCGCGATCCGCGCGGCGAAGGATTCGACCGGGTCCTCCGCCAGCACGATGGGGGAGGCGGAGACGGCGGACTTGACCGACCGGACAGAGCGCGACCGTGTGACGCTGCGTCCAGGGGCAGCACAGCCCTCAGGCCCGTGGCGGCATACGACGCGGCAGGCGTTCCAGGTGACCGCCGCGGCCGCGCTCGCCGTACTCGGCGGACATCTTCTCTCCCCGCACCTGTGGTACTGGGCCGTGGCCACGGCATGGGTCGTCTTCATCAATGCCGAGCACACCGGGGACGTCCTGCTGCAGAGCGGCCGGCGGCTGATCGGCACCGTCGCCGGGGTGCCGTTCGGATACGGGCTCGCCGCCCTGGCCGACAGGCACACCACCTTGGCCCTGGCCTTTCTCCTCGCCTGCATCTTCGGGATGTTCTACACCCCCTCCGGCAGCTACTGGGCGGTGACCTTCTTCATCACCGGCTCCCTCAGCATGGTGCTCTCGGTCCTGCATACGCTCTCCCCGCAGCTGCTCGCACTTCGCGTCCAGGAGACCGTTCTGGGGGCCGGGTGCGGGATTCTGGCAGCCGCGCTGGTCGTCCCCATCGCTGTCCGCACGGTCGCCGAAATGCGTCTGAGAGAGCTACTTTTCCTTCTCGACCACCTCGTGCGCTGCGCGCCGCAGGCCAGCGTCCCGAAGCCCGCCCTCGATGCACGTGATCTTGATCAAGCGCTGGAGGCCTTCCGCACGGCTTGCCGTCCCCTGGTGCATCCACTCAATCCCCGCCGCGCCGAGCGCGCCCGGGTCCGCCGTGTTCTCGAACGCGTGGAAGCCACCTCCTTCCACGCGCGAAGCCTCGCCACCGAGACGGGACGCGCACGAGACGCAGCAGCGTGGCCCGCGTCTCAGCACTCGTCAACAGCTCGGCAGAACCGAACGAACCAAGCCATCTTGCCTCCGCAGCCCTGTACTCCCTGCCCATGCACCGCCCGACCTGACAGCTGATAGCAGCCACAACCCGTGCGCGTAGCCCTACCTGTCCGGGCATTCGCGTACGGGTCCCCCTGCGCCGCCGCTCAGGATTTCGCGAACCTGTGCGCTTCCGACCGGGCGGCTCAGAAAATCCGCCGCCTGGATGGTGAGCCGCACCGATATTCGGCCGCTGCTTTCCACCGTCGACGTGCCCACCCTCGTCCGTCGTGAGTGGCGAGGACCGGGTCGTGCTGCCGGATACCGTTCGCCAGTTGGCTTCCGGCATCGCCGGTGCCGAGCTGATCGAATACCCGTCGGCCGGGCATATTTTCACGCCTGCGGAAGCTGGGCCGTGGGTTGCGGAGGTGTCCGCCTTCCTGGACCGCCTGCCACGATGACGCAAATGGCCGCAGCGCAAACGACCACGGCCGGTGCACTGTACGGACGATTGGCGGTGCTGGGCCTGGCACTGTTCGTGTACCTGACCGCCGAGCTGTTCCCGATCGGCGCATTGAACGATCTCGCCATGGGATTGCATGTGGCCCCCGCCACGGCCGGGCTCCTGCTCACCGCGCACGCGATCGCGGCCGGGGCGGCGACGCTACCCGCGGTGTGGGCTTGTCGGCAGCTGGACCGGCGCCGCGCCCTCACCGTATCCCTTGTGCTGCTGGCCCTCTCACAGCATGCCGAGAGGCTGCTTGCTTCTCCCAGTCGCTCCGCGCGGCGCGGGTTTCCTCGGTTCGAAGCTTTCGATCACGTTGCCCAGCGGCCTTTCGCTGCCGCACATTGAACACCCCTTCCCGCATAGCCTCCACGGCTTCGACCGCCGCCGCTAACCGTTCAGCCCGGCGCTCCTTCCGTCGTTCGTTGCCCAGCTGGCGAGTCACGTTCCGCCAGGCAATCCATGCTTCCAACATGGCAATAGCGGCCGCGAAGATTGTCGCGACGGGTTGCGCCCACCAGTATGGATTCACGCTTCCCGCGGACTGTGCGGTAACCAAGTCCTCACGCATTCGAAACCGCCGGCCTGCGTTTGGTTTTCGGACGAAGCGTCATGACGCCCCCTCGGAGGACCCCACCACTACAAGGTTGATGGATGCCTTGCTGTCCTCGGATCGAGCGCCGAAGCTACCGATCGGCCCTACCGGAGGTGTCCGGGACGGGTCCTCGAAATCTCAGACCTCGCCGGACATGGGCGGCCACGATGTCAGCAACCAGCCAGTTGCTGCATGGTGTCTTCGATCGGGCTTCGGTCAAGGTCTTCTGCATTTGCCCGATGTTGATTGACTTCCTTGCTGATAATCAGTCGATTCAGCGGATGACGTCTACGGGAGTGTGGTGTCTCTGCGACGTAACAGCCAGCGCCGGATTTCGTCCGCACCCCAGATGATCACCGGGAAGGGTGCGACGAAGGCGAGCATGTCCGGGGCGAGCGCTGCCGTGCCGAGTAGGTGTTGAACCGGCGGGAAATAGACGATCACGGCCGCGAGCGCGAGTTCGAACGCGATGCCCCACAACAGGAGTGGGTTGGACAGCACGCCGATCGAGCGCAGCGAGGCCCGTTCGGTGCGGGCCGCGAACGCGGTGCCGATCTGACCGGCGACGAGGCCGAAGAAGGTCATCGTGGTGGCCTGCAGGTAGGCGTGGTGCAGTGGCGTACCGGGGCCGGTGGGATCGCCCGGATGCCATCCCGCGCCCAGCAGGACATAGAAGAAACCCGCCATGCCCAGTGCCGCCGCGATCGCACCGAGAAACAGCCAGGCGCGCAGCACCATCGGAATTCGGATGATCGATTCGGTGCGCCGCCGAGGCGGTCGGCGCATGAGACCGGGCTCGGCCGGTTCGCGACCCAGTGCGAGCGCGGGCAGGGTTTCGGTGCCGACATCGATGGCCAGTAGCTGTAAAACGGTCAGCGGCAAGGGGATCGCACCACCTGAGAGCGCGAACACGATGAACGGGGTCACCTCGGGCGTCGCGTGAGCGAAGATGTAGAAGATGAACTTGCGAATGTTGTCGTAGACCCGCCGCCCGGCCTCGATCGCCGCGGCGATGGTGGCGAAGTTGTCGTCGGTGAGGACCATGGTGGAGGCCTCGCGGGCCACATCCGTGCCGGAGCGGCCCATCGCGATACCGATATCGGCGCGACGCAGGGCGGGCGCGTCGTTGACGCCGTCACCGGTCATCGCCACCACATGGCCGGTATCGCGAAGTGCGTCCGCGACACGGAGTTTCGCCTCGGGCGAGGATCGCGCGAAGATCAGCTCGGGCGTCGTGGAAAGCAGTGCGTCCAGGTCGGCTTCGCTCATCCGGTCGAGCTGCTCGCCGGTCACCACGACCGGTTCGCCGCGGATGATCCCTACCTGGGCGGCGATGGTCGCTGCTGTCAGGCCGTGGTCGCCGGTGATGACGATGATGCGGATTCCTGCGCTGTGGCACGTTGTGACGGCATCGGCGACCTCGGCGCGGGGCGGGTCCGTCATCGCGACAAGTCCGAGCAACACCAGTTGCTGTTCGGCGTGTTCGCGCACCGTGGGCACGGGCTCGGTCGGCAGGCGGCGTTCGGCGACCGCGAGCACCCGAAGTCCTTGCCGTGCTTGCGTATCCACCAGCTCAACAAGCGTTGCGCGCCGGGCGGGATGCATCGGTCGCGGGTGGCCGTCGCCATCGAGTTCGGCGGTGCACAGCGGCAGCACTGTTTCGGGTGCGCCCTTCGTGTGCACCCAGATGCCGTCACTCGAGCTGTCGATCGTCGACATACGTTTCCACGCTGGCTCGAAGTGAAACTGTTTCTGCCGCAGACGTTGCCGGTCGTCAGGGTCCGTATGCGCACCCAGTGCTGCGCCGGCGATGAGGATGGCGGTTTCGGTCGGATCACCCAGCGCCCTTCCGGTCTGATCGAAGCGGGCGTTGTTGCAGGCGATCATCGCGGCGGCCAGTCGAGTGAGCGTCGAGTCGGCCGTGGGCGGTGCATGCGGTCGGAGCTCGTGCGGCCCGGTCGACGTATGGATCACGGTGACCTGCATCCGGTTGTCGGTGAGCGTGCCGGTCTTGTCGGTGCAGATCACATCGGTCGACCCGAGGGTCTCCACTGCGCTGAGCCGTTTCACGACCGCACCGCGTCGCGCCAGGTCGCGGACGCCGATCGCCAACGCCAAGGTGATCGTCGGCAGCAGGCCCTCCGGGACATTGCCCACCAGGAGTCCGACCGCGAAGACCACCGCGTTGAGCAGCGACAGCCCGGCGCCTATGGTGGCGAGGGGTACGAATGCCGCTCCGAGCAGCAGCGAAACCAAGGCGATCAGCCAGGCGACGCGGCGCACTTGATGTTCGAGCGGGCTCTCCTCACGCCCGACCCGTTCCGACAGTGCCGCGATGCGGCCGAGCTCGGTATGCATGCCGGTGGCGAAGACGACTGCGTGCGCGTCACCGCCGGTGCATGCCGTCCCGCTGAAGACGATGTCCTGTGCCTGGGCGAGCGGCACACCGGTGTCCGGGGCTTCGGCCGAACGGAACACCGGCAGCGATTCTCCCGTCAGTTCGGATAGATCGACCTCGACACCGCCCTCGAGCAGGCGGGCGTCGGCCGAGATCCGGTCGCCTTCCTGGATCACCAGCACATCGCCGGGCACCACATCGACGGCATCGATTTGGGTGATCTCCCTGTCCCGCATCAGCGTCGCTCGCGCTGGTAGGTACGCCGCGAGTAACTCCACTGCTCGCTCGGCATGCCGCTCTTGGATAAACGCGAATCCCGCGTTGATCACGATGACGACGACCACGGCGATGGCCACTGGTTCGATGCCGACCAGCCAGGCCAAGCCCGCAGCTGCCCAGAGCAGCAGTGCCAGCGGATGGGTGAACTGCGCCAGTAGCTCGCGCGGCCAGGTCCGTGCGCCCCGTCGACGCAGTGCGTTGGGGCCGACGTGGATCAGCCGACGCTGCGCCTCACGGCCGGTCAGCCCGGATCGAGAGCTGTGCAGATCGCGAAGTAGCAGCTCTATCCGCTCCGTCGGATCGAGCAGCATTCCGGATGTTACGTCGGCCTGCTCGGCGGCGACCGCAGTAGCACTGTCCACTGATGGCGAAACTGGCCTGTTCATAGGGATCAGTGCGGTCGGGCGTTGATGACCGGGATGTCGGCGGCGGGCAGGACCGCTTGGCCGGCCGAGCCGAGCGTCATCGCTGCGTCGGCACACAAGCCGTCGGTCAGCACGGCGACGGCCTGGTGGACATCGGTTGTGCGGCTGTTGATCACGATGATCACCACGACGTCACCGGGTTCCACGCGGCCGTTGTGGACCCCCACCTCATAGCTGGTGTCGTCGGTGTCGAGGCTGTCGGTGATGACGCGCGACCACCCCTGGGCTTTGTATACAGCGGGTGTGAAGGGGTCGTCGAGGTGGGGCATGATGTCCTCCTCGGGGCTGGCACCGGGTGAATCGGGGGCGGCATACTGCTCAGCCTGAGGTGCGCGCGGCGAGAGCCCAAGGGTCCAAAGGTGGTGTCCAGCGGGGCGATGGTCCTCGCACAGAGTTCTTGCAGGGCAGTGCTAGATTCCGGGTGTCGAGATGCTGCGCGGGGCCGGTGCGAATGCGCCTGTTCATTCCTCCATATGCGGTGGGTTGAGCTTCGTGGCCAGTACGGCGGCCTGGGTGCGTCGTTCGACGCCGAGCTTGGTCAACAGCCGGGAGACGTAGTTCTTCACGGTCTTCTCGGCCAGGAACATACGGCCTGCGATCTGCCGGTTGGTCAGCCCCTCACCGAGCAGTTCGAGCAGCGTTCGTTCTTGGTCGGTGAGCGTGGCCAGCGGCCCAGTCTTTGCTGCGGCTTCCTCGCGCAGTTTCGCCATGAGCGCGGCGGCGGCCCGATTGTCGAGCAGGGATTTGCCCGCGCCGACTTCGCGGATGGCGTCGATCAGTTCGAGGGTGTCGATGTCCTTGACCACGTAGCCGCTGGCACCGGCCAGGATGGCGTCGAGCATGGCCTGTTCGTCGGTGAACGAGGTGAGGATCAGGCAGCGGAGTTCGGGATGGTGGTTCAGCAGTTCGCGGCATAGTTCGATGCCGTTGCCATCGGGCAGGCGCACGTCGAGGACCACGACGTCGGGGCGCAGGGCCGGGATGCGCGCCATCGCATGCGATACGGTGCCCGCCTCACCGATGACTTCGAGGTCGGGCTCGGCGCTGATCAGGTCGGCCACACCCCGACGCACGATCTGGTGGTCGTCCACCAGGAACACTCTGGTCATTGCGCTGTGTCTCCGCGGAGCATGCATTCAGCGTAGGGCGGTGTTCGTGATCGCGGGTCGGAGTTCGACCCTTGATTGGTGACCGAAGCCCCTTGCCTTTCAGTGTGAATAATGTTGTGCCACGCGCAAAGTGCTACGGCGGTGGTGTCGGCGAGCATCAGACCGGTGTCCACGGGTAGCGCCTGCGGCCAGACCGCTGCGATGGCGGACATGTCGGCGGCGATCTGGGGGGTCGCGTCGGAATCGCCGTCGCCGCGCAGACGGATGCGGCGCTCCGCCACCGAGGGCGGGCAGTGGCACCGCAGTTGCAGCAGGTCGGCGTTCGCCTCGGCCGCGAGTGTGGCGGCGCGCTGCCGCTCGTCAGCGTCGATCCAGCTGGCGTCCAGGATCACCGAGTGGCCGAGTGCCAGCAGCTTTTGCGCCCTGCTACGCAGTTCGGTGTAGACACGAGCTTTACCTGCAGCGGAATACGTTCCGGCGCCGAAGGTTCCGATCGAGCCGGTGACCTCGCCGGTACCCCGCAACTGCTTGCGCACATGATCACTGGAGAGCAGGACCGCTCCCGTGCTCGCAGAAAGCTCCACGGCAACGGTCGATTTCCCGGTGCCGGGCGATCCGCCGACCAGCACCAGACGAACCGCGGCCCGCTCGAGATGGCGCAGTGCGAGCCACAGGTGCCGGTGCATACGATCGCGGGCCGTGGACTCGCCCTGGCCGAATCGGATGATGTCCACCTTCGCTCGCACGAGCGCCCGGTAGGCAACGTAGTGGTCACGCAACGAGGCGGGCGCCGGATCCTCAGTGATCCGCTGGTAGTCGTCGAGCAGCCGCTCGCCCAGTTCGGTATGCCCGCGGAACTCCAAATCCATGGCCAGGAACGCGAGGTCGTCGAGGCGGTCGACGTAACGCAGCCGGTCGTCGAAGTCCAGGCAATCCAGGATGCGGAAGCCGTCGGCCAGTTCGAAGATGTCCTCGGCCTGCAGGTCGCCGTGCCCGTCCACGATGTGCCCGTCGGCGATCCTGTTGTTCAGCAACGGTTCTCGGCCGTCGATGTAGCGCATCGCGAGCCGGTCGATCCGGTCGAGGAGATCCGGATCGGCGACGTCGGCCCGCTGTTCGGCAAGACTGCCCAGCAGCACCTGCCACCGATGGCGCAGTGCGTCCGCGGTGCCCTCCGCGTCGATCTCTGGTCCGCGACGGGCCCTGTCGTGGAAGCTTGCCAGCATCTGTGCCAGCGCCGACAGCTCCGCTGTGCTCTTAGCCTGGTCGGCCAGGATGTTGGACAAACGGCCGTCTTCGGGCATGCGGCGCATGACCAGCAGCGGCTCGGCGGGGGAGCCGCTGGGGTCGCTGAGATGGGCCAGGCCGAGATATACGTCCGGAGCCAGGCGGCGATTCAATTCGAGTTCCCTGGCACAGGCGTGCTCGCGCAGTTGCGGCGTGCTGAAATCGAGGAAGTCGGTTCGGACCGCCTTCTTTACCTTGTAGGCCCGGTCCCCGTACAGAACAACCAGTCCGGTATGGGTTTCCCGTAGCTCGGCGGGTGCGGCGAATCCGGGCATGGCGCAAACCCTTTCGGTGTGCTCACTGGTGGTGCTTCAAGGATTTCGTATCGGCCCCGGCTAGGTGATGTCCGAAGGTCACCGAGGTGAAGGGACTTTCGCATCTGTCACACCAGGTCGGCTCGCGGCTTCAAAAGTCATACGAGAAGGTGTCGTCCTGCCCGGGTGCGCGCAGTCTTGCGCATTCTGGGCCGTCAGAGCTGGATGCCGACTCGCGCGATACTGTTCTGGCGGTAGGCCGTCACAGTGAAGTCCGTGTCGGCGACCAGCCGCATCATCCTGGTATTCGCCGGAATCAACTCGGCGACGAATCGTTCGATACCGCGCTCACGCGCGAGGTGAACCAGGCAGCGCAACAGTTCGAGGCCGAAAGCGCCGGTCCGATCGTCCCGATCAGAATCGATGACTATCGCGAGTTCGGCCGTCTTGGTCGTGCCGAGCACGACGAAGTTACCGAGGCCGACGATCCGGTCGTCGGCGAAAGCGCCGAGCACACAGTGCGCCGGATCCCGCACGGCGAGGGCGCGAGCGACGTTGGGCAACTCCGTCGGACGCGGCACGAGATTTCGGAAGAGGCCGTCCTGATCGGGCCTCCCAGCGTGCAGAGCCGCGACAGCGGCGGCATCGGCTGGGTCGAGCGGACGGATGGTGATGGTTTCGGTCGAAGTGATCATGCCGTGGACTCCCAGCCACCGAGATCGAGATTGTGTCTCGAGCAGAGCATCTCTGAACGGGGTCGGATCGGGATGGGCCGAGGATCCCCAATCGAAGGACTGAACAGCACAGATGAGCGCGGACCGGGCTCGATCCGGTGCCGGATTATCTTGCCATTACGCGGTTCGGGTGACCATGACAGGGCAATGGGCGTGCTGCACGAGGAAATTGGAGGTTGAGCCGAGCAAAAAGTCGGTGAAGCCGCCCCGGCCGCGGCTGCCGACCACGATCAGTTGCGCCGACTTCGACCACTCCGTCAGCCGATCTACCGGCCCGGTCCGGTATACCTTGCGGGTGACGGGAACATCGGGGTACTTCTCCGTCCATCCGGCGAGTCGTTCGGCCAGTACCGCGTCCTCGACGGTTTCCACGGCGGGGCCGAAGCGCCCGGATTCGGCATGACCGGCGAATTCGCCGAAATGCCATTCGCTCCAGGAATGCAGGGCGATCAGATCGGTCTTGCGGTCAGATGCTTCGGCGAACGCGGCCGCGATGGCGGCCTCGCCGACGGGGCTGCCGTCGATCCCGACGACGATGGGTCCATCGTGGCGGATCTGGTCTCCAGTATCGGTGGGGCGGGCCACGACGATGCTGCCGTGCCCGTGGCTGGTGACCGCGAGCAGTGTGGAACCCAAGTGAGCGATGGTTCCGGCGTTGCCGGTGGCGCCGAGGACGACGAAGTGTGCGGTCTTCGATAGATGTGTCAGCAGACGGGCCGGGCTCGCGTCGGATACCTCGGTGGCGATGTCCACCTCGGGTGCGACTTCATGGGCGAGCCCGCGCGCCGCGGCGACGATTTTCGTGCCGCGCGTGCGGACGGTCTCGACCACAGAGGTGGGGACCACGTGGTAGCCGCCGAGCAGCGATTGGGTCGCGACGAGATCGAGGCCGTGCACGATGAGCAGTCGGCGGCCGCGCCGGCCGGCGACCTCGGCGGCCCAGCGGACGGCGAGGTCGCTTCCGTCGGACCCGTCGACGCCGACGACAACCGGTGCCGAGGCCACCTGGTGTGGATAATCGCGTTGCTGCGCGCTCATGGGAAGTCCTTCGATCTGAGCTGAGTCGGATACCCGAACGGTATAAGTTCCAGACGGATCCAACTGCGGGCGATGGTCCCTGATCCGCAGGCCGAAGGACGCTTCGGCGGCCCCTACCGCCACTGGCTCGAACCCACACGAGAAGTACCCAAGGCCCCCCGAGAGCGTCGGTGGCCCGACTGACGGTGGGCTGCGTACCGGCCCCGCCGGGAGCGTGAACGGGTGACAGGTCGGCACCGATCGGTCGCGATCGATCGGTGATATACCGCGAAGGAACGCAAAGCGCGTCGAGCGGCGCAAGTCGGCGGTTCAGGTCCGCTTGATCACCAGTGCCGAAATTCAGCGTTGTGATCGGGGAAGAAGAGGTCACCGGGCCATCGAGCTGTGGCCTTTGGCCTCTTTGGCGTCATCGTCGGCGCATGCGACGGTAGCGGCACAGATGTTGGCGTCGAGGACAAGGAACAGCAATGGCTAGTAGGCATCCTGATGCCGACAGCGTGCGGGCCGCGTTGGCGCTGGCCTTGCGTGCGCCGTCGGTGCACAATACCCAGCCGTGGCAGTGGCGCGTCGGCGACACCACGGTGCACTTGTACGCCGACGACAGCCGTCGGCTGCCGCAGACCGATCCGGATCGGCGCGATCTGATGATCAGTTGCGGGGCGGCGCTGCATCACTTCCGGGTGGCGGCACGCTCGTTCGGGTGGGACACCGTCGTGCATCGATTTCCGAATCCCGCCCAGCCCGACCATCTTGCGGCCATCGAGTTCGCTCCGGTGACACCGGACGCCGACATGGTCACGGCAGCCCGCGCGATCAGCCAGCGCCGTACCGACCGGCGGCGGGTCACATCGTGGGAGGTACCACATATCGCCACGATCATCGCGGCGGGCGTCGCCGAGGGGGTGCTGGTCAGTGAGATTCCCGGTGGCTCGACCCGCATCGGACTGGTGCGGGCCTTCAAGGATGCCTCGCGTCAGCATCACGTGGACAGCGGATATCAGTCCGAGCTGGCCGAGTGGAGCGGACGTCATGCGGCTGAGGAAGGGGTGCCCGCGCGCAATGCCGTGGTCGCCGCCGATCCGCTGACTCGCGAGTTCCGCAGCCCCGGACTGACCGAGGCGGTGATCCAGGATCTCGACGACGGCGGCGTCTTGCTGCTGGTGCACACCGCGTCCGATGATCCGCTGTCCCGATTGCGCGCCGGGGAAGCCACCAGCGCGGTGCTGCTGGCCGCGACGGGCTTCGGATTGGCGACCTGTCCGCTCACCGAACCGCTGGAACTGCCGGGTACTCGTGATCTCGTGCGTGCGGATGTGCTATCCGACAGCGGATTCCCACAGGTCATTATCCGGATCGGCTGGGCGGCCACCGGCGCCGAGCCGGTTCCGATTACCCCGCGCCGCGCACTGGCCGACGTGGTTCGCCCCTTGTGACTTCCCGAGACCCGGTGCAGTAACGCCCGAATTCGGGTCAGTTGGCTGCGCGCCCAGGGCATCGCGACGGTGGCCGCTTATCTGCTGCTGCTCGCACGTGTGCTGCTGCTGGCTGGTTCACGGCGGCTGTCGCTTAGTCCAGAGTCGGCGACGGCGTCGATGACCCGGCACCGCTGCCTTCCAGGCGCCGGGCCGCGGCCAGGCGATGGTGTTTGCGACGCGTGTGCCGCATTGTTTGCGGCACTGCAGTACGGAACTCGCCTCGTTCGTGCGGTGGATTCTCGCTGAGGCAGAGGATCTCCCCGCCATGTCTGGTGGGAGCGAGCGAGCAACTGCGGGCAGTGCAGCAACCGGAACAAAGGACTTTTGGCCGCCGGGCGGTCGGCATTGTCCTCTCGCTGCCGGACCCGGCCGCCGCGCACAGTCGAGGCATGGACTTTGTACGTGACATTGCCGCTATCGGACTGGCCGACGAGGTCGAGGCGGGCGGAAAAGGCGCCAATCTGGGCGAGCTGACCGCTGCGCGGCTGCCCGTGCCCGCAGCGTTCGTTGTGCTGCGCTCGGGCTATCTGGAAGCAATGCGCCGCAGCGGGGTGGCCGATGATCTGGCCGCGGAGCATCGTGCCGCGCTGGGTGCCGTCGGTGACCAGGTCGAACTCGCCCAGCACTGTGATCGGCTGCGGGCGCTGGTGGCCAAGGCGGGCATGCCCGAGGACCTCGAAGAACAGATTGTGCGCGCCTACGACGGACTCGGCGGCGAGGCGGGGCCCGCGCTGGTCGCGGTTCGTTCCTCCGCCACTGGGGAGGACAGCGCTTCCGCTTCGTTCGCCGGGATGAATGTGACAGCGACAAACGTGAGCGGCGCCGCGGATGTGGTCGAGGCGGTGCGCTCCTGCTGGGCGTCGCTGTTCAGCCCGCGTGCCGAAACCTATCGCGCTGAACGGAACTTCACCGGTGAACCGGCCATGGCCGTTGTGGTGCAGGTGATGGTCGCGGCCGAACGCAGCGGGGTGGCGTTCACCGCCGATCCTGGGACCGGAGACCAGAGCCGGATCGTGATCGAGGCGGCACGCGGGCAGGGCGAGGTCGTCGTCTCCGGAGCCGTAGAACCCGACCACTACGTTCTCGCTAAGGAGGATCTGCGAATTCTGGAGTCGCACACCGGAAAACAGGGCTTCGCGATCGTCCGCGGCATGGACGGAACTGGCGACCGGACCATCGAGGTCGATGCGGACAATCAGGCTCGGGTACTCGATGATGAGCAAGTTCGCGGGATCGCCCGGCTCGCCATGGCAGCCGAAAAACACTACGGCGCACCACAAGATGCGGAGTGGGCGATCGAGGGCGACCGGATGTGGCTGGTCCAGGCCCGCCCGATCACCACCCTCGGTACGATGCAAGCGCCGCGCGCCGACAGTGGCGACGGAGCGGCGCTGGTGACCGGGTTGGCCGCCGCACCGGGTGTGGCCAGTGGCGCCGTTCGGGTACTCGCCGGACCATCCGAGGGACATCTGCTGCACGAGGGAGAGATCCTGGTCGCCGAGATGACGACGCCGGACTGGGTGCCGACCATCCGCAAGGCCGCGGCACTGGTTACCGACAGCGGCGGCGTCACCTGTCACGCCGCCATTGTCTCCCGGGAACTGGGCGTGCCATGCGTAGTCGGTGCCCGCACAGCGACAAAGGATCTCGTGGACGGGCAGATCGTCACGGTCGACGGTGGCAGGGGCCGGGTCGTCGCGGGCGCGGTCACCCGCCCGGTCCGTGCCGTCGAGGTGGCGGCCGCGCCTCCTGCCGCGGTCACCACCGCCACCAAGATCTACGTCAATCTCGCGATGCCCGATATCGCGGAAGCCGTTGCGGCACAGGACGTGGACGGCGTTGGGCTGCTTCGCGCCGAGTTCCTGCTGATCAGCGCGCTCGGCGGGCGGCACCCGCACGACCTGATCGCCCGCGGTGAGCAGGAAGCCTTCGTCACCCGGATGGCGGACTCGCTCGGCGGGATCGCTCGCGCCTTCGCGCCCCGCCCGGTGATCTATCGCGCAACCGACTTGCGCAGCAATGAATTCCGCGGGCTGACCGGTGGCGAACAGTACGAGCCGGTGGAGGACAATCCGATGATCGGATATCGGGGCTGCTTCCGCTACATCCGCGAGCCGCAGATGTTCGCGCTCGAGCTGGCCGGGCTGGCCCGGGTGCGCGAGCAGAACCCGAACGTGCACTTGATGATTCCGTTCGTGCGCACCCGCTGGGAACTGGAGGCATGCCTCGAGCTCGTCGACGCCAGCCCGCTCGGACGGGCCCGCGGCCTGCATCGCTGGGTAATGGCCGAGGTCCCCTCGGTCGTGCACTGGCTACCGGAATATATCGGCCTCGGCATCGACGGTGTCTCTATCGGCAGCAACGACCTCACTCAGCTCGTCCTCGGTGTGGACCGTGATTCGCAGTTGTGTGCGGAGGTTTTCGACGAGGCCGATCCGGCTGTGCTGGCGGCGATCGAACAGATCGTGCAGACCGCCCGTGCCCACGGCATCACCTGCTCGCTGTGCGGCCAAGCGCCCTCCACCCGTCCCGACTTCGCCGAACACCTTGTCCGCATGGGCATCACCTCCATCTCGGTCAACCCGGACGCGATCGACACGGTCCGCCGCACCGTGGCCGCCGCGGAACGCCGAGTGCTGTTGGACGCCGCCCTGAACGCACGGCGGTGATGTGCGAGTGCGCATAAGAGAAGACTCCCGGCTCTCTGGCTGGAAGTTCCGGGGGTCTTCCCGCACTACCGGGACGCGGCCGCTCAGCTCTGCGCGCGGGCGATGATGAGTGGGCAGTCGGTGGCGTGCAGGATAGCTTGGCTGACCGAGCCGAGGGTCATGCCCGCGAAGCCGCCGCGGCCGTGGCTGCCCACGACGATCAGTTGGGCCTTTTCGGATTCGTCGAGTAGGCGTCTGGTCGGTCGGTCCTCGACGACCACGCGCTGTACTTCGAGATCCGGATATTTCTGCGCGTAGCCGGCCAGGCTCTCCGACAGCAGTTCTTCGGCCTCTTTCTGCATGTCGGCGCGAGAGATGTAGCGGTTGAATTCGGACCAGGTGAGTACCGCGCGCACGGCGACATCACGATGGGCGGCCTCGTCGAAGGCGACTTCGATGGCGTGGACGCTGGTGGGGGAGCCGTCGACACCGTAGTCGATCTCACGGAAAGCGATGTTCGGTCCGAAGTCGACCGGGGCGGCGATGCCGTACACGATGTGCAGAGGTGCGCGGTGGTGGACGGCGTCGACGGCGGCCCAGCGGGTGGCCGCCGCCGCGGTTTCGGAGCCGTCGATGCCGACCACGACGGGAGGGTTGATGGCGTTGGCAGACATGTGATGTCGCTACCTTCCTGTCGGAGCGGGGCTTACTCCGGGTGGACGACCATGACCGGGCACTGCGCGGTCTGCACCAGTGCGTTGCTGGTTGAGCCGAGCAGCAGCCCGCGGAATCCGCCCCGGCCCCGGCCGCCGACCACGAGAAGTTGAGCGGACTTCGACCAGTCGAGCAGCGGTCGGCGAGGCCCGGATAGGTACACCTTCCGGATGACATGGATGTCCGGATATTTCGCGTGCCACGTCGTCAGCTGTCCGGCAAGGAGCGCCTGTCCCGCGGTCTCGATGTCGCGGTCGGAGCGGATGCTGGGGAATGGGGTGAAGATGTCGAGGTACAGCTCGCCGCAGGCATGGACCGCGACGAGTTGGCTTTCACGCTCGTCCGCCTCGGCGAACGCGACCGCGATCGCGGCCTCGCTGACCGGGCTCCCGTCCACGCCGACGACGACGGGACCGGCGTCGCGGGTCTGCTGTTCGGTACCGGTGTCGCGGACTACCACGATGGTGCCGTGGCCGTGGTTGGTCACCGCGAGCAGGGTGGAGCCGAGGTGGGTGAGCGTACCAGCGGTGCCCGCCGCGCCGATCGCGACAAGATGCGCGGCTTCGGATCGGTGGATCAACAGCTGGGCCGGATTTGCCTGGGAGACTTCGGTTTCCACGGCCAGGGTGGAATCGACCCGATGGGCCAGGCGCTGGGCCATCAGCACGTAGTCTTGGCCGCGTCCGCGGATCTTCCCGAGCACACCGGGTAGCGCACTGAACGCCGCGCCGATCGAGGAGAGATCGAGGCCGTGCACGATGCGTAGTCGGCGTTGCCGGCGTGAGGCCGTTTCGGCGGCCCAGCGGACGGCGAGGTCGGAGGCTTCGGAACCGTCGACGCCGACGACTACTTCGGCCGAGGTCAGCCGGTGCGGATCATCGTTGTTCGGGGTGGCCATGAGCGCGGTGTCCCTTCGCTTCCGATGATCCGGTTACCCATACATTAGGAATCCGCACTGGCCGGGCACGGCTGTCGTTGGTCCCCAACCACAGGGCCTAAAGACAATTCATGCCATCGTGGACGGCAAGCAGCGCAGGGGCGCTCAGGGTAGGGGCGCCGACCAGCTCAACACCATGCCCCCGCCCTCGCCCCGCGCAATGCTGAAACTGCTGCCCGATCGCTCGGCCCGCGACAGATCTGCGCGACGATCTGGATGCGGCCGGGCTGACCGCGAAGATCGGCGTGGACTACCTGTACCCGACCTTGCCGGCTGCGATTCCGCCTACCAGGCGGCCGAGAAAGCGAGGTCGGTGGACCCTGGGGAGCGATGACCTTCTTCTCTGCTCGCGTACGCGCCAACGCGCGATGCTCGAGTCAGGACAAATGCCACCGGAAGAAGGTGACTGGTGTTGTCGGAGGACTCGGTGTTCCCCGTCCGTGGCGCGTGGTCACCGCTGCTGCGGGTGTGGTGGTTGCGACCGTGGCGTCCGAATCCCCTGCTGCGGCCGTTGGATCGGATCGAGGCCGTGCTGCGGATCATAGTCGTCGTCGCGGTGCTCGTCGCGATTCCGGTTGCCGGAACGCTTGGGACGACGGCCTATACCGGCGCCGCCGCTCGGATCCGTACCGAGAACGCGGCGAAGTCCGCTGTCAGCGCGGTGATCACGGAGGAACCCCAGCGGATGTCTTCACATCTGCTCGAGGCACGGGTGCAGTGGCTCCGGGATGGCCGACCCGGTACCGCGACGGTGCGGGTGCGTGGCAGTGCCGCGATCGGTGATCACCTGACGGTGTGGCTGGGACCCGATGGCGCTCCGACGGGCCCACCACAGCCGTCCAATGTCGCCGCGATGACCGGCATCGGCGTCGGTGTCGTGGTGCTGAACGGCACCTGGGTGGTCGCATGGCTGCTGCTACAGGGCACCGTATGGCTGCTCGAGCGTCGCCGTCAGATGCAGTGGGACCAGCAGTGGCGAAATCTCAACCGCCCGATAACAGAGGACAGGCAATGAGGGGAACGACCATGGGCAATTCCACAGTGCCGGAGATAATTGTGGCGGTCGACGGCTCGGCCAGTTCATATCAGGCGGTCGCCTGGGCGGCGGTCGATGCCGCGCTGCACCACTGCCCGCTGCGCCTTCTCACCTCGGTGGCGGTCCCCGACTTCGGCCCCGACCGGACCTTGAACGAGACGGACATCGACTGGTTGCGCCGCGACGGTGAGCGGATCCTCACCGAAGCGACCCGCGTGGCGCACCAGGCCGCCCCAGGCGAGGAGCTGGACTTGGCCACCGAGGTGATCTTCGCATCGATCATCCCGACCCTGATCCTGCACTCGGCGCAGGCCAGGATGCTGGTAGTCGGCAGCCGCGGGATCGGCGCGCTCCACCGCGGACTGCTCGGCTCGGTCAGCACTGCGGTCACCCACCACGCGCATTGCCCGGTCGCCGTTATCCACGGGAATTCGGCCATCGATCCGGTGTCGGCGAGTAAACCCGTCCTGGTCGGTGTCGACGGGTCATCCAATAGCGTGCCCGCCATCGAGCTCGCGTTCGAGGAGGCATCGCGCCGCAAGGTCGGACTGACGGCGCTACATACCTGGAGCGATGCCAGCGGCATCGATCTGCCGCATTCCGGCTGGGAGGCCGCGCGTGAGTCCGAGCAAGAGCTGCTGGCCAAGAATATGGGCGGCTATCGCGACCGGTACCCGGACGTGTCCGTGCTACGCATCCTGAAGCTGGACAGGCCGGTTCGAGCGCTGCTCGAAGAGTCGGCAAATGCCCAACTGCTAGTCGTCGGCAGCCACGGCCGCGGCGGATTCGCAAGCATGGTCCTCGGCTCCACCAGCAACGCCCTGCTACACACAGTCGATTGCCCGATGATCGTGGTACGCAAGGGGTGACGGTCACCTGCCGCCTGCAGCAGTTTGGGGGCCTATATGCGGACTCGGGCTGGGTAAGACGGCTTTGGGTCCGTGCCCGGCTGCCGCAGCGGCTCAGGGGTGGCCGTCGCGTGTGGCAGCCCGAGCGACGAGGCGATCAAGGTGGTCCAGGCGAGAATGGCGGCCCAGTCGCGCAGATCGCCGGACCGCTGATCTGCCGCCGTCGACTAGGCACGGTCATCGCGAACATGCTGCGCCGGTCGCTCGTCACAGACCGGACGGGTACATCTCGGGGGTCGTGCCCGTGACCGGCGTTGTGCGCGCGCAGCCAGATGGCGAATTCACGGGCCTCGGTGTTGCGCCACATCCAGGTCGGGAATCGTTCGAATCCGCGCAGCGCCTGTTCGGCGCTGGGGTCGTTGCCACGCCCGTGCACGTACTGGTTCACCCCGGTAGGTATCGGGCCAGTCCGCCTCGGTGGCGACCGCGGTGAAGCCCTTCTCCTCGGTCAGCCAGCGGGTGATCGCCGCGCGGGCCCGGTAGAACTCGTGTGTGCCCTGCGAACTTTCGCCGATCAGCACGAACCGGGCCTTGCCGATGAGTTCCTCGAGCACACGAGTGTGTGGGAGGCCGTCGGGTACGTCGATGGCGGCGCCGATGCTCGCCGCGGTGTCGACGAGCGGGACGGCGACGCCGGGGGTCGAGAAGCCGAGCAGAGTACGCACCTGCTCGTCGTTGACCTGGGTGAAGTCCCAGAACCATTCGCCGACCGCGCGGAACGGCGAAGGCATTGTCGCGCAAACCATTTCGTCGATCGAGGCACCGAGTTCCCGGCAGGTCGACTCCGGTGCGGCGGGACCGCGACAACGATCCGCTTCGGCTCGCCCACCCAGATCGCCTCGATGGCCGCGAACATGCTCGCGCCGTTGGCCAATCCGTTGTCCACCCAGGATCACCGTCCACCCGGCCACCTCGATCGAGTCTCGATCGGCGCGATAGGCGGCCTCACGCCGGCACGGGCCACCATCCAAGGGCCGAAGGTTGGGAGGTCGCGTCGGGACAGGCGTTTACCGCTGTCCGCTTTCCGCAGGCCCCGGTCAACGAACTGATCTCGGCGCAGACCGATGGACCGATCGGTTCCCCGGAGCACAAGGTGACGGCTGTGGCCGTGCGCCGCGTAGCGAGCGGGGCCGAACGTCCTCGGTGAGCAGGTCCTCGGGCTCTGGGGAAGGGACCCATGCCAGCGGATAGTCGAGATAACCGGCGTCTCGCCGCCTGCGCGAAGGAAGGTACCCCCGATGATTCGGATGGATGGGCTGACGAAATATTACGGCCGCAAACCCGCGCTGGTCGACGTGACGCTGCGGATCCCGGCCGGGGTCGTTTTCGGCTACCTGGGACCCAACGGCGCGGGCAAGACGACCACGATTCGGATCCTTGTCGGACTCATGCGCCCGACTCGCGGTACAGCATGGGTACAGGGAGCGGACACGGTCCGAGAACGCGAGGCCGCCCAGCACTGCATCGGGTACCTGCCCGGGCAATTCGTCGCCTACCACAATCTGACCGCACAGCAGTACCTCGAGTACCTAGCAAACCTGCGCGGCGACGTCGATCCCGCGGTGCGTGAGGCGCTGGTCAAGCGGCTGGACCTGGACCCGACGGACCGCATCGGCGCGATGTCGCACGGCAACCGGCAGAAGGTCGGCATCGTGCAGGCGTTCATGTCCGAGCCGGATGTGCTGGTGCTCGATGAGCCGACGCAGGGGTTGGATCCCTTGGTACAGCGCGAATTTCTCGCGATGGTGCGCGAAGCCCGCGACGCCGGACGCACGGTCTTCCTGTCCTCCCATGTGCTCTCGGAGGTGCAGGCCGTCGCCGACACCGTCGCCATCCTGCGGAAGGGACGAGTGATCGCCGAGCACTCGGTGGCCGAGCTGACCAATCAGGCACGCCACCGCATCGACCTCACCTTCGCCGGCGAGCCCCCGGACTTGGGCGTGCTGCGCCGAATCGATGGCGTGCGGCGGGTCGAGCAAAGCGCCGTCGCCGTGCACGTCGACGTGGACGGTTCGACCGCCGAACTGCTCAAAGCCGTCGCACCCTACGACGTGGTCGACATTGTCAGCCATGAACCGGATCTCGAAGAGGTCTTCCTCGCCTACTATGGACAGGAGTGAAAGACCATGCTGCGCAACGTCTATCAGAAGAGTCTGCGTGATCAGCGGCGTGGGCTGATCGGCTGGAGCATCGGGATCGTCGCGCTCGTGCTGATGGAAAGCGCGTTGTGGCCGTCGATCTCGGAAATGGCCGGCATGCGCGAGTTTCTACAGAACTATCCCGAGCCGCTGCGCAAGCTGTTCAATCTGGACACCTTCGGCACCGGGACCGGCTTCCTGAACGCGGAACTGTTCAGTATGTTGCTGCCGATCCTATTCCTGGTCTTCGCGATCAGCCGTGGCGCGCGGGCGATCGCGGGCGAAGAGGAACTCGGCACACTCGAGGTGCTCTTGGTGACCAGGGTCTCGCCCGTGCGCTTGGCGCTCGAACAGGCGGCCGTGCTCGCGACCGCCGTGTTCACGCTGGGCGCTGTGCTGTTCGGTGCGATCGTGGTGTGTTCGGCGATCTTCGGCTTGGACATCGCAATCGGCGCCGCGCTGACCGGAGCATTGTCGATGGTGCTGCTCGGCATCGAATTCGGCTGGCTCGCATTGGCTGTCGGCGCTGCCACCGGTAAACGGTCTGTGGCACTTGCCGTCACGTCGGTGTTCGCGGTCGGCGCGTACGTGCTCTACGTCGCGAGCAAACTGGTCGAGGCCGTGCGGCCATGGGGACCGGCGTCGCCGTTCCATCAGGCGATCGAGGGCGGGCCACTCGGTGCCGGGCTGCCTGCGGCATATGGCTGGCTGGTGCTGGCGGGTGCGGTGGCGCTGGTGGCCGCCCTGCCGGTCTTCGACCGCCGCGACATCGCGGGAGTGTGATCCATCGCCGTGGCGGAATTCGGCCTGCCGGTTTGATTTGGGACGGGCTGCGGCTGGGGGCCGCAGCCACGGGCGCGTGCGGCAGGTGTTGTACTCGGCCTACTGGTGTTACGTCATGAGGATATCGGTGAGCGGGCGGTGCGGCTCAGTGGCGCATGGTGAGGATGTCAGCGAGGGGGCGTCGCGGCGTCGGCGGGGTCTCGGCCTCGTCGTCGGGCGCTGTGCCGATGCGGATCACGACCTGCGGCACGCCGGGATGGGGGAGCAGGCTCGCGAGGGCCTTTCTGCCGGTGGGTAATTCGGTGATATGGGTCAGTGCGCAGGTCGCCAATTTGGCGGCGGTGCACTCGAGTAGTAGGGCGGACAGCGCCTCGCCGGTGTACAGCCAGTCGGTTTGGGAATCGGTGATCGAGCTGAGCATCAGCAGTCGCGACTGGTCCTCCAGCGTGTCGCGGCGGGCCGAATGCGGCGCGGACGGGTATTTGCGTCCTACACTGACGCGGGCGGATTCGGCATCGGAGACCAGCGCGTTGCGCGGAATGCCCTCCGGACCGCTGGAATGTCCAACCCACCAACGCAATTCGGACTGGTACTCCATATCGTATCGACGCATCGCGGTGGCCTGCTTAGATGCCGCCGCGAGTCGGGAGCGGACGCTGTCGTCGAGGACGGACAGCTCCAGATCATGGAATGTCACCAGCATGCGCGCGGTGTGCACCAACTGCGGCCAGTCTCTCGGCGGCAGCATCGGCAGCCGGTCGGTGTGCCGCCGATCGATGGCGCGAGCGCGAGCGAGCACACTGTCCGGTGGGTCGGGCCACCCGCGGAAGTCGATGACCGCGAGGTAATCGGGTTGCTCCGGATCAGGCAGGCGTGTGGTGTCGGTGTGCCAACCCTGTGCGGCGAACGCGGTGCGCACATGGTGCAGCATCGCACCGCAGCTGATCACCAACTGCCTGCCGAGCGGGTCCGCCGCGCTCAGCAGCCGGTCGTTGTCGCGGCGCAGATGCAGCCGAGTGCCGTCGAACTCCCAGCGCCACGGCTGGGTGTTGTGCACCGACGGCGCCCGGCTGGCCAGCCGCATGGCCGCCAACACGGTCGGATGGTCCGGCGCGGAGGGGACTGAAGAGGGGTTGCTATCGGTCATATCGCGAGTGTCGTCCGTCGCCATATCGTTCGATATGGGATTTGCGCCCGTTCTCGAGGGCACATCGTCACCGGCCGGAACAGTGGCGTCCCGGGTGTCGGAGCCGACCTCGATACGCCGGTGGTCGAGCCCTTCTTCGTCGAGCAGCCGATCGAGCCGCCTGCCGACCTCTCTCCCGGAGGTATGCAATGCGACCGCGGAACCGCCCAGCCTGCCCACACATCGGGCGACATTGATCCCACCTCCGCCGCCGCGCACCGAGCATAGCCGCGCGCGGTTCTTGCCCTCGCTGATCAGCCGATCCACCTCGAAGGCGGCGTCCACGGTCGGATTCAGGGTGACCGTCACAATCGTCGACACGGGATGACTCCTCTACCCGGGCGTATGACTCAGCTTCGGGCACGGCGGCGGCAGTCTCACAGTGCCGAAGGACCCCCGAACGAACGCCGTTGGTCGGTCGGGCCGGATCGACCGTCGCCGTCACCTCGACCGCGGAATCATGACCTTTGCTGGTGTGGGAGGGCGAAACTAGTTCGGGTGCACGACCATGATCGGACAGTCCGCATGCTGCACGAGCCAGCTGCTGGTCGAGCCGAGGAGTAGACCGCGGAGTCCGCCACGGCCGCGGCTGCCGACCACGAGCAGCTGTGCGGACTTCGACCAGTACTCCAACTGCTCGCGTGGCCCGGCAACGGAGACCTTGCGGGTTACGGTGACGTCAGGGTATTTCTCCTGCCAACCTGCGAGACGCTCGGCCAGCAGTGCGTGTTCGGCGATCTCGAGGTCGACGATGGGGATTTCGAGATACGCATCGGCGGTCGCGGACCCATCGGTCCCCACCACCACCGCAGCCGAGGCCAACTGGTGTCGATCCGCGTCATGTCTCATTCCGCTGCCCCTTAGGTCGCGATGTTCGCGTGGGTGTGTATCGGACTGTCGAACAAAGCATCTCGCCCGACCGACTCGGCTGTGAGGTGCCGAACGTCATCGGTCGCGATGACCAAGAGCATGCGACGGTTGCGTGGTCCAGCCGCGGGACTCAGGTCTCCATGGGCACTGGAACACGGGGCGCCGGTCATCGATTCATGACGGTCGCAAGAAGCGGGGAAGGGTTCGGTTTGCTGCACCGGGCCTCCCGCGGCTGCGGACTATCCTGTTGCGATCCCGGCGCGCGCCAGCTCGGTCAAGGTCGCCTGAACCACCCGTGGGCGCGCTGCCGCGACGGGGCCGGACAGGCCGACACCGAGGTCGAGGGTCGCTGCTTCCACGGCGATGACGACAAGCTCACGGGGGAGGCGGCCGAGCGCGCGGCCGAGAGGTACCGCGTCGGGGATGCCGAGGGCGTGGGAGCTGGTGGCGGTCGTGAGTTCACGCAGGGCCTCGACAGTTGTACACCAAGCGCGGCCCGGAGTGGACGGTTCACACTCGACGGCGTCAACGACGACGGCGAGCTCGGCGCCGTCCCAGGCATCGAGCAGTCCGGTCGGTTCGCCGTCGCAAACAGCGACGAGAACACCGGGCAGATCGAGCGCTTCGATGTCTCGGGCCACGGCCGGACCGATCCCATCGTCGCGGCGAAATTCGTTCCCGACGCCGATAACGACAGCCTGCGGCCCGGTCACCGGCGCACCACATCGAGTGCGAGGAAGTGCGCCGAGCACGAGATGCATGGGTCGTAGTTGCGGATGGTGCGTTCGCACAGTGCGGTGAGCGCCGCGTCGTCGAGGTCGAGGTGGTCTGTGACGACGCGACGCAGGTCGTCTTCGATGGCGGCCTGGTTCTGCGAAGTGGGCGGAACGATGTCGGCGGCGCGGATGATGCCGTCGCCGTCGATGTCGTAGCGGTGATACAACAGACCTCGTGGTGCTTCACTCACACCGTGGCCGATAGCCGCCCGAGGGGCGACGGGAACGGCTGCGCGCGCGGGTGTTTCGTAGTCTTCGATCAGCCGTAGCGCCTCCTCGATGGCATAGACGACCTCGACGGCGCGAACCAGGATGCTGCGGAACGGGTTGCGGCATTCACTGCCCAGTCCGATCTCGGTGGCGACCTGACGGGCTGTCGGCGACAACCGGGTGGAGTTGAGTGTGTACCGGGCCAGCGGTCCGGTGAGGTAGCGGCGGCCGTCGAGGGTCGCATGCAGGGCGGTCGAGTGCGGAACCTGGCCTTCGGTGACGTGGTCGGGGAATTCGGCAGCGGAGAAGGCGAGTCCTGTGCTGCTGTGGATATCTCCGGTTTCGATCGCGTACCGGTGCGCGGTGGATACGGCGAGCAGATCGTGGTTCAGTTCCGCGTCCGGAAATTCGAGGCCACCAGTCCAGCGCGCGGTGTGCACGGCGTAATCCAGAGCGCGGCGCAGCTGTTCGGCCAGTGGTGCGAAATCGGTAGGGGACGGAACGGAGTAGAAGCCGCCGACTCGCACGTTGATCGGATGGATGGATCGTCCGCCGATCAATTCGAGGACGGCGTTGCCGGCCTTTTTCATCGCCAGGCCCTGTTCTACGAGCTCACGATGATCGGCGGCCAGGGTTATGGCGTCGGGATAGCCGAGAAAGTCGGGGAGATGCAGCAGGTAGATGTGTAGGGAATGGCTGGAGATCCACTCTCCGCAATACAACAGTCGGCGCAGCCGCGCCAGGGGCGGGTCGAGCTCGGCGCCGCACAGCTGCTCGAGTGCGTTGCATGCGCTGGTCTGGTAGGCGACCGGGCAGATGCCGCAGATGCGGGCGGTGATGTCGGGTGGTTCGGTGTAGGCGCGACCGCGCAGGAACGCCTCGAAAAAGCGAGGCGGCTCATAGATGTTCAGCTCGGCCCGCTCGACGGCACCGTCGGAAACGACGATCCGCAGCGCGCCTTCGCCCTCCACCCGCGCAAGCGAACTGACCCGCAACTGCCTACTGCGATGACTCATCCGACCTCCTGCCCGCGAAGGCCGGGGCGGCCGCCGCGACAGTGTGGAACACTCGGTCGACGTCGTCGGTGGACATGCCATTGACACTCAGAATCGGCAGCAGCGCACGGATATTCGGAGACGCCATCGGGCCGAAGCAGCCGTAGCAGCCGCGATGGTAAGCCGGGCACAGCGCACCGCACCCGGCCTGGGTGACCGGGCCCAGACACGGAATGCCGTGTGCGACGGTCACACACGTGGTGCCGCGACGCTTGCACTCGGTGCAGACGCTGGTGTTCGGCAGGTCGGGTTTGCGCCCGGCGAGGAAGGCACACAGCGTGTCCAACAGTTGGCGACGGTCGATCGGGCAGCCGCGCAGCTCGAAATCCACTGGCACGTGCGCGGAGATCGGTGTCGAGGTGGCCAGCGTCGAAATGTATTGCGGGCTGGCGTATACCACGGAGGTGAACTCACTGACATCGGCGAAGTTGCGCAGCGCCTGGATGCCGCCGTGAGTTGCGCAGGCACCGATGGTGACGAGAATCCGTGACTGCGCCCGGATCTCGATGATGCGTTGCTGTTCCTCGGGTGTGGTGATCGATCCTTCGACCAGCGACACGTCGTAGGGTCCGGGTTCGACCGTGCTGGTCGCCTCGGTGAAATGTGCGATGTGCAGGCGTCCGGCCAGGCTCAGCAGCTCGTCCTCGCAGTCGAGCAGGGTGAGCTGGCAGCCGTCGCAGGAGGTGAACTTCCATACCGCCAAGGTCGGGGTCTTCGTCCGGGAAGTGTTCATCACAGCTCTCGAATCGATAGCAGCGGTTGGGCTGTCGCGTAGTCGACGACCGGGCCGTCGCGGCACAGCAGCAACGGTCCGAGTTGGCAGTGCCCGCAGTGGGCGACGCCGCACTGCATGTTGCGTTCGAGCGCGATCCGGATGTCGGTTGCGGCGATTCCCTTGCGCAGCAAGGTTTGCGCGCAGAATCGCATCATCGGTTCCGGACCGCACAGGAATGCCGTTGTGCGACCGGCATCCAGCGTGAGCCTGGTCAATGGTTCGGTGACGAAGCCGACCGCGCCGGTCCAGCCCGTCGCCGGATGATCGACAGTCTGCTCCAATTCGATGTCACCGGTTGCGGCCCACTGCTGTTGGTCGTTTCGGAACAAGATGTCGGTCGGGGTCCGGGCACCGGTGATCAGTACCACCCGCCGGTAGTGGTCACGCGCCGCGAGCGCCGTGAGTACGACCGGCCGCAGTGGCGCCAGTCCGACGCCGCCGCCGACGATCACAAGATCGCGCTCGAGTGCGGATTCGGGGTCCCACCCGCTGCCGAACGGCCCGCGCACGCCGATCAACCCATCGACCATGGTGTCGTGTAGCGCGCGGCTGACCGCGCCGACGGCGCGGATCGTGTGTTCGAGGACGTCGTCGGCGGCCGGGCTGCCGCTGATCGATATGGCGATCTCGCCGACGCCGAAGCTGTAGAGCATCATGAACTGCCCGGCCCGAAACCGTTGCGCTGCCTGGTGAACCGGTTCGAGCACGAGGGTCACGGTGTCGCGGTTGTGTGGGATACGGCCGACGACCCGGTAGGGCAGCATGGTGTCGCCCGGTGCCGGTGTACCCCGCGCGATGGTGGCGCTCGACGTCGCGCCGCGCTGGCTCATCGAACGTTTCCTCGGTCGCCGACGCCGCTCAGCGGTGAGGGTGTGAAGGTATCGCCAGGATTGCGGTACAGATCGAGCAGCCGCGCCCGGGTGGCCTGCAGGCGTTCCAGCACAACTTCGAGCAGCATACGGTTCAGGGCACGGCCGAATACCGGGTCCAGGTCGGCGAGCTCGGTCAGTCGAGCGGAATCGAATTCGATCGCGAGTACCGGTTCGACCGTGTGCGCACCGAAGTGCCAGCGGTATGGCGGTATCAGCCACGACCAGCCCAGCAGGTCTCCGCTGCCCAGCGTTTCGACGACGATATCGCCGCGGCCCGGGACATGCGCGTCGAGCCTGACCTGGCCGACGCGGATCAGCCAGCACCGGTCGGCCGATTGCCCCTCGGTGATCAGCTGCCGGCCGGCGGGGAAGCTGACGTCGCGACCGGCGTCGGCGAGTACGGCAAGTTCCGCGTTGGTCAGTGATGCCAGCTGTGCGAACTGCGATAGTTCGTCAACTGCGGTCACTGGCACCCCCTTCGGCGAGCGCGGTCATTTCGGCGGTGATGTCGATCCCGGCCGGGCACCAAGCGATGCAGCGTCCGCAGCCGACGCAGCCGGAACTGCCGAACTGGTCGTGCCAGGTGCCGAGCTTGTGGGTGAGCCACTGCCGGTACCGGCTCTCGCCGGACTGCCGGACACTGCCGCCGTGCTGATAGGAGAAATCCAGTTCGAAGCAGGACACCCAGCGTTCCCAGCGTTCGGCGTGGTCGCCGGTCAGGTCGGTGACGTCCTCGGCGGAGGTGCAGAAACAGGTAGGGCACACCATCGTGCAGTTGCCACATGTGAGGCACCGAGATGCCACGTCCTGCCACTGCGACGACTCGTGGGATTCGCGAAGCACAGTAGGCAGGTCGGCGTCCGGCATCGACCGTCCCATCCGTCCGGCAGCAGCGTCGACCGCCGTCCGAGCAGTGGTGACGTCAGTGGTTTCGGCGGGACGCGTGGTGAGGTGCGCGAGCACATCTGCTCCGCTCTCGCTGCCGACATCGACCAGGAAGCGATGCTCGTCGTCGTCGATCGTTTCGGTGAGCGCGAGGTCATATCCTTTCGAGACGCCGGGCCCTGTGCCCATCGAGACACAGAAGCACACGCCTCCCGGCTCGGTGCAGTTCACCGCGACCACGAACAGGCCTGCGTGGCGACCGGTGTATCCAGTGTCGGGATATGTCCCACCTCCGAGTACGCGGCCCAGGATCGCGATCGCGGCGAGATCACACCCACGCACGCCGAGAAACGCAAACCGTTGTGCGGAGTCTTCGGCACGTTGCTCGTTCAGGTCAGGCCCCATCTCCCACACCTTGCGGTGTGGCGGATGCAGGAACTGCTTCCACGAGCCGGGCCCGGCCGAATGCGCGAACACAGCCGCATCGTCGCGGCGCCGCAGCCGATACCGTCCGGGCGAGGTATCCACGCTCCACCCGGCGGGCAGTTGCGCTCCGGACGTGAGGTCGTCCAGCACGATCGCACCGTCGCGCTCCTGCGGACCGATGACGCGATACTCCGCCTCGTGCAGTACTTCTACGAGGCGGTCCAGGCCGGCGCGGTCGATCACCATGGTGTCGCCAGGCTTCATAAGGCCCCCTGCCGATCGCAGTATTCGTACGATGTCGAGTCTTGTGAGCGGATACCTGTGCGACGAGGGCCGAAGGTCACCACTCACGGCGACCGATGCCCCGAGCCAGCGACCGCTGTGCTCGCGACCGTCCCGTCGGTCAACGGGCTGCTGCCCGAGGGGCAAGAGGGTTCCACCCTCAGGCGGGCTGGCGGCGACCAACAGGGCCGCGGACAGGCCGACCCGCCTGGTCGGCACCGCATGGGCGATGCCCCACAGGCCGATGAGGGGCGCTGTTCCGTAGGCCGGTAACTCTCGCATCGCTCCACTGTTGGGCCCGGATTTCCCATGCTGCCAGGGTCTTTCGTCGGTACCCAGGAGATTCCTTCCGTTTGCTCTATACGCCTCGTGGTTTGATCGCTCCGGATCAGACCGGTGTCGATCGAGATGCTTCGGCAGCGGCGTCGGCTTGCGGTGCGCACTCGCCGCCGAGGCGGAGTACGGTGGCGAAGCCTGCGGCGAGGCATTCGGTCAGGGTCGCGAGGTCGGGGATCGCGGCGGTGTCCGCGTTGATCGCGACGTAGCAGGTTCCGGCGTGCGAGGTCATTGTCACGTTGACGGCCGTGCCGATGGTGGGGCCGAAAGCGTACATAGCGTCTATGCGCGCCCCGGCGATATAGAGGGGCACCGGGGAACCGGGGACGTTGGAGGCGACAAAGTCGACATGCTTGAGCATCTCGGTGACCACTCCGACCGGCAACCGGTTGAACGCCGCCGCGACAGCACCGGATAGCGGTATGGCCGGCTCGCGGCGCCAACGGTCGACCGCGGCGTCCACGGCGCGCATCAAGTCTGCGGTCTCGGCGATGTCGACCGGCAACGTGAAACGTGCGAGCGTGATCCGGTTGCCGCCGAGTGGATCATCGGCCGTCCGGAGACTGATCGGCATGGTCAGCCGCAGATGGTCGACTGTCGCCCCGTGCTGCTCGTGATACCTGCGCAGTCCGATGACCACCGCGGTCAGGAAGGCATCGTTCATCGTGCAGCCCACAGCGCGCGCGGCGCGGCGTATTTGCTCGACGGGTGCATCGAGCACCGCCAGTCGGCGACCGAGACTGCGTTCGATCATCACTGGCGACAGCGTCGCGGTAACGGGCTTGGCCAGGCGGACCAGCGAGGTCGCGAGCGCGGCGCTGTCGCGTACCGCCCGCGCGGGATGAGTGAGAGCTCGCCACGCGGTTTGCGGCGTCGCCATGATGCCGCCGCGAAGGAGATCTGAGCCGACCGACCAGTTCCATGCCACGGTATCGCGCAGAGCGCCGTCATGGTCGTACGGCGGCTCGGGCGGATGGCCGTGATCGGTGCCCGCACGATCGAAATCGAGTAGCGCGGTGGCGATCTGAATGCCACCGATCCCATCGGTGAGGCTGTGGTGCACTGTCATCACCAGCGCGCATCCCCCACTCGACAAACCGCTGAGCAAGGTCGAGCGCCACAATGGACGAGCCGGATCGAAGGCGGTCATCGCCTCGGTGCGCGCGAATTCGAGTACCGCGGATAGGGTTGCCGGTTCCGGCAGCGCGCCTCGTCGCAGGTGCCAGGACAGGTCGAAGTCCGGATCGAGCGCCCACCTGGGCGGGGCGAGACCGAACGGCGCGGTGACCAGCCGATGCCGCAACCTCGGCACGAGGCGGGTGCCGCGATCGATCGTCTCCACCAGGCGATCCCAGTCCGGATCGGTATCGAGGATCAGAACCGAGACGATGGTCGAACGCAGGACCGGATCCCGTTCCATGTTCCATGAGAACAGGTCCGATTGCGACATATGGGATTCGCGGGGGCCCATCACCTGCTGCCTTCGTCTTCGCCGTTGTACGTCGTACCGCTTCGCTTGTGCTTCCCCAGACCTCCACGGTCCGGGTCGGTTCCGCCGAGGCCGTCGCGCGGATCTTGTCTTCCAGAACCGTCGATCGCCGCACATCCGTTCCGATAACTCGACGCTGAACGCGATGTAGGCAGAAAACGTGGCGGCCAGCGGACATCGCGTCCCACGCCGAGCAGCATGTGCTCGATGTCGCGGGCCCCAAGGACGGCGCGCTCGGCGGTATCTGTATCAATAAGCCTGCTCGGTCCCGACCGAAGACAACCGATCACGAAGACCTTTATGTCGAGGCCCTTTGTCCTATCCCTGGACCGCTGGCGGGTCGGGAACCACCGATGGTCGGGGGTTACGCTGTTTCGCCGTACCTCTCGGTCAGCGCGCGACTACGCACTCAGGCCTCTGAGGTTTCTGTCCCGCTTTAGACAGACCCTCGGCCTGGGACTCGGTAGAATGAAGTGATGACGTTCCTCCAACAATCAGAGGAACTTTCCGATCTCAGCAAGATCGAGGACCGGGCGTCTTCGGTTGCCCAGATGCTGGTCGACCGCATCACCGCGACTCCAGACGCGGAGGCGTTCCGATTCCGTGACGGCAAGGGCTGGACCAGCGTGTCCTGGAGGCAACTCGGCGACCGCGTCGATATCCTCGCCGCCGGATTGATCGCACTGGGAATCCAGGGCGAAGACCGGGTCGCGCTCGTATCGTCCACACGCTATGAATGGGTGCTCGCCGACTTCGCCGTGATGTGCGCCGGTGCGGCCACCACCACCGTGTACCCAACCACCAACGCCACCGGCGTCGCGTTCATCGTCGCCAACTCGGGCAGCCGTATCGTGATTGCCGAGGATCAGACCCAGCTCGACAAACTGATCGAACACCGCGTCGAACTGCCCGACGTGCAACAGGTAGTGATCGTCGATGGCGAGGGCGACGGAAACTGGGTCATCACTCTCGACGACCTCGAAAAGCGCGGACGCGGACTGCTCGCCGAATCCCCCGACGCGGTCGCCGACCGCATCCGCGGGATCCGGCCCACGCATCTGGGTAGCATCATGTACACCTCCGGGACGACGGGCACTCCGAAGGGGGTTCGGCTTCCGCATTCGGCATGGACCTACAGCGCCGCAGCGATCGACGCCGTCAACGTGCTCGGCCCCGACGACCTGAACTTTCTGTGGCTGCCGCTGTCCCACGCGTTCGGCAAGGTGATGTTGGCGCTGTCACCACTGATCGGCTTTCCCACAGCGATCGACGGCCGGGTGGACAAGATCGTGGACAACATGGCGGTACTGCACCCCACCATCGTGGCGGCCGCCCCGCGCATCTTCGAAAAGGCGCATGCCCGGATCGAGGGCATGATGGCCGAAGAAGGCGGGCTCGAGAAGAAGCTCTTCGACTGGGCGATCGGGGTCGGCCTGAAGGTCTCGCGTGCCACACAAGCCGGCGAGAAACCGTCGCCTCTCGTTTCACTGCAGCACAAAGTTGCCGACAGGCTGGTGCTTTCCAAAGTCCGTGAACACTTCGGTGGTCGGCTGCGGTACTTCGTTTCGGCATCGGCCCCCTTGGACCGCGATGTCGCGCAATGGTTCGACGCGATCGGCGTCATCGTGCTCGAAGGCTACGGCCTGACCGAGACCGCCGCCGCCTCGTTCATCAACCGCCCAGGTGCATACCGGTTCGGAACCGTAGGCAAACCGTTCCCTGGCACCGAGGTCAAGATCGCCGAAGACGGTGAGATCCTGATCAAAAGCCCGGGTGTGATGAGCGGCTATCACGACCGCCCCGACGCCACCGACGAAGCTTTCGACGCGGACGGCTGGTTCCGCACCGGCGACATCGGCGAGGTCGACGCAGACGGGTTCCTCCACATCACCGACCGCAAGAAAGACTTGTTCAAGACCTCGCAAGGCAAATACGTCGCGCCCTCCGCGATTGCCGCCACATTCAAGGGAATGTGTCCATACGCAGCGGAATTCATCGTCTACGGAGAGACACGACCCTATTGCGTCGCCTTGGTCGGCCTCGACGCCCAGGCCATCACCGAATGGGCCGGCAAGCACGACCTAGCCAACAGACCGCTCGCCGAAATCGCTCGGCACGAAAAGACCCACGACGTCATCGCCGCCTATGTCGACCAACTGAACACCCAACTCGATCGCTGGGAACAGGTCAAGAAATTCGACATCATCGACCACGAACTGTCCGTCGAGGCAGGTGATCTCACACCGAGCATGAAACTTCGCCGCAAGATAGTCGTCGAGAACCTCGCCGACAGCATCGACACCCTCTATCACTGAAGTCGATCGATGACGGTCACCTTCACACGTTTAGGTCGGAGGCGCCCACTTGGTGAGCCAGCCGACGCGCGGTACGGACCAGGTCCGCACCTTCGCGGCGGATCGCATCGATCACCGGGGGCATGATCACGTCGTAGATCCCATAGACGGCCCCGGCGGCAGCGAGGTCCAGGCCGTGCACGATCCGCAGGCCGCGGCCCCGCTGCGACGCCATCTCGGCGGCCCAGCGGACGGCGAGGTCGGCGGCTTCGGAGCCGTCGATTCCGACCACTATTTCGGCCGACGGCAGTCGGTGTGGATCGTCGTGGTGCTGGGCGGTCATGGGCAGTGTCCCTTCGGATTCCAAAAATCAGCTATCCGGAGATTAGGGATCCGAGGCGATCCGGGCACGCTTGGCGTTGGTCCCGAACCACAGGGCACAAAGGCCGCTCCTGTCGTAGCTGATCCGGCATGCCCGAGCTTGCGCGGCCACATGTGCGTCTCGCCTCAGAGCTTGTCCATGCCGGCCTAACTCAGGGCAAAGGTGCCGACCAGCGCAGCATCGTCCCGCCGTCCGGACCCTTCGCAACGCGGAAACTGCCGCCCGCCTGTTCGGCGCGCGTCGCCAGATTCGCCAATCCGCTCAATCGCGCGACATCGTCGGGCAGGCCGATACCGTCGTCGGTCACCTCTATAGTGACGTCATCGCCTACGCGCAGATGGACCGTTACCGTCGTGGCGTGCGCGTGCCGTACCGCGTTGCTGACCGCTTCGCGCAGTACTGCCTCGACGTCTTCAGATAGTGGCGGCGCCAGCACCGAGACCGGGCCGACGAGTCGAATTGTGGTGCGCAGCCCGCTTTCGCCGACCATGTCGGCAATGATCGCGTGCAGTTGTTTGCGCAGCGTCGGGGCGCCCGCGGTGGTGCTGCTGTGCAGGTCGAAGATCGATTCCCGGATGTCTTGGACGATCGACTGGATGTCGGCGATGGTGTCGATGAGCCGGGATTTGACCTCGGGTGCGCGGGCCCGCTGCGCTGTGCCCTGTAGTGAGAGACCGACCGCGAACAGGCGCTGAATGACATGGTCGTGCAGGTCGCGTGCGATCCGGTCGCGGTCGGAGAGCACATCGAGTTCGCGCATCCGCCGCTGGATAGTCGCCTGCCGTAAGGCGAGTGCGGCTTGATCGGAGAAGGCGGCCATCATCGACTTCCCAGTCTCGTCCAATTGTTGCGCACCCGCCGGTTGCACGGTGACGAGCACGCCGATGACCGAATCCTCGGCGCGTAGCGGCAGGATCAGCGCGGGCCCGAATTTCGATGGCTCATAGAAGACCGGCCGGAAGCGCAGTTCGTCGACCGCGACGACCCGGCCGGACCGGAACGCTTCGCCGGAATTCGATTCACCCATCGGGATGCGCTCGCCGAGCAGTTCGTCGGCGCCGACGCCCGCGGCGGCGACTACCACCAGTTCGGTGACATCCTCGACCGGGACTTCGGGGTCCTCGGGCAGGGCGAGGAAGGTGCACGCCGACGGGGTGAGTTCTAGCGCCCGTTCGGCGACCAGTTCGAGTGCCGTACCCGGTTCGCCGCCCGCGAGCAGTTCGGTGGCCACGTCGTGGTTGGCTTCCAGCCATTGCTGGCGGGTCTGGGACTGCTCGTAGAGGCGGGCGTTGGCGATGGCGATGCCCGCCGCAGCGGCGAGTGCCTGCACCACGACCTCGTCGTCCTCGGTGAACTCCTGCCCACCGGCCTTCTCGGTCAAATACAGGTTGCCGAAGACTTCGTCGCGGACCTTCACCGGTACGCCGAGGAAGGTGTGCATCGGTGGGTGGTGGGAGGGAAAGCCGACCGAGGAGGGATGCCTCGAAAGGTTGGTCAACCGAAGGGGTTTGGGCTCCTTGATCACTAAGCCGAGCACACCGTGACCGCGCGGCAGATCGCCGATCATGACCCGGGTGCGGTCGTCGATGCCCTCGTAGACGAACTCGGAGAGCTCATTGCTGATCTTATCGGTTTCGCGTACGCCGAGCGCGCCGTATCCGGCGTCGACCAGCTCGATGGCGGTGTGCACGATCGAGCGCAGCGTGTTGTCCAAGTCCAATCCGGCGGTGACCACCAGCATCGCCTCGATCAGGCGATCCATCTGATCGCGGACCCCGACGATCTGGACGATCCGGTCCTGGACTTCGCCGAGCAATTCACGAAGTCGCAGCTGGGCCGGGGTCTCCGTCACCGGAGTTTGGCCGCGTCCGGTGGACATGCCATCCATACCCCCATTTTCGCATGACCTCACCCCATGGGGCGCCGTGTAAACCTCTTAGCCGATGATCATTCCCTTGTTGGTGGGCGTGTTAAGTCTGGAGGCCAGCACCGCCGCTCGAGTGCGGCGCTCGACCGCGAGTTCGGTCAGCGGTTCGATTGTGCTGAAGTCCAGAAAGTCGGTGGCGATCGGTTGCTTCGTCTTCGCGCGGTCCCCGCGCAGCACCATGACACCGGTGTGTTTTGCGCAGCTGCGCGGACGCGGCTGGGATCACTGCCATGTTCCGTGCGCTTCAGGTTCGACGAGTGTCATGCCTGCGGTAGCGCCACCGTCGATGACGAATTCCGATCCGGTCGAGAAGGTGGCCTCGTTGACGATGAAGCCGACCATCGCCGCGACCTCCTCTGGTTCGCCGAAACGCGGAAGCGGCTGGGCCGCAGCAATACTCGTATCGAAGCCGGCCGTCATCGGAGTATGGATCGGTCCAGGGTGCACCGAGCAGACCCGGACACCGGCGTCGCCGAGTTCTAGTGCGGCGGCCTTGGTCAACCCGCGCAGCCCCCATTTGCTGGCCACGTAACCGGCGATGCCGGAATAGCCCATCAGACCCGCGGTCGAGGAAACGTTGACGATGACACCTCCGCCATTGGCGCGCAGCCGCGGGGCCGCCAGATGCATACCGAGCCAGGCGCCGAACAGATTCACATCGACAACGTGCCGGAACATCGCGGGGGATTCGGACTCGATACCGCCGAAGTCGAGGATGCCCGCATTGTTCACCACAACGGCCAGTGGTCCGAAGTCCGCTTCGGCGTCGTCGAGTACCTGTCGCCAACCGCGCTCGTCGGTGACATCGAGGTGCCGGAATATCGCTGTCGGACCGAGGAATTCGGCCGTCGCGGCGCCCTCGGTGTCGAGGAGGTCGGCCACCACGACGCGCAAGCCGGATTTGACGAGCGTTTGCGCGATGGCCGCGCCGATGCCGTGCGCGCCGCCGGTGACGACGGCGCTTCGGCCATGGAATTCGGGCATGGTGCCCACCTCCTGATTGCTGACGCGCAGCTTTTCCTGCTGATGTACTCAGGATTTCGCAACAGGCGCCCCAGCGTGATGGCCGAAGGTCATTGATGTGACGGGACTTCCGGACCGTCTTCGCGCTCCCGTTGCCGGCGGCCGGCCGTAGCTGGCGTCCGAGAAGTCCCGTCAGGAGGGGGCGTCTTGCCCTACCTGCGGTATCGCCGCGGTGAGAGCGTGAATTGGGACGAAAGAAGGGATGACGACGATGGACCACGGACTGCCCGATGATCACACCGTGCGGGCGGCACTAGCGCTCGCGGTGCGGGCGCCGTCGGTACACAACACCCAGCCGTGGCGGTGGCGGATCGGAGACCGCAGCGTGCACCTGTATCTGGATCCGACCAGGGCGCTGCCCTCGACCCGCCCCGATCAACGCGATCTCGTCTTGAGTTGTGGTGCTGCGCTGCATCATCTGCGAGTCGCGTTCGCCGCGCTCGGCTGGTCAGCGGTAGTGCGACGGCTGCCGAATCCGGCGCAACCGAACCACCTGGCATCGATCGAACCGGTGCGCCATCGGCCGACCCCGAATGAAATCGAGTTGAGCGCCGCCATCGCCCGCAGGCGAACCGATCGCAGGCTCTTCACTGAGTGGCCGGTGCCGCCCGGGTACCTCGGATTGGTCACCGAGCGCGCGGCGACCCTGGGGGCGACCGTGCGGCAGGTGACCGACCGGTCGCGCGACTACGTGGTCGAAGCGATGCGGGCCTCGGCGGAGCAGCACGCCGGAGACCCGGAACACCGATTCGAGCCGGCCGAATGGCGTGACGGACCCGCCACGGCTGCCGAGTACGCACACGAACCCGACTTTGCCGAACTGCTCGTAGTCGGCACCTCCGCCGACGATCGGCTCTCGCGATTGTGCGCGGGCGAGGCGTTGAGCGCGGTGCTGCTGACCGCGACGAATGTCGGGTTGGCCACCTGTCTGCTGACCGAACCGCTCGAGACACCGACACTGCGGGACCGTGTCCGTGCCGGCGTCCTGGACAATTACGGCTACCCCCAGGCCGTGATCAGAGTCGGCTGGGCACCGACGGGCGATGGACAGTTACCCCGCACACCTCGTCGGGCGGTCGAGGATGTGTTGGCTCCATCGACGGTAGGGGTCGCCGAGGCGACCGCCTGCTGATCGGACTTGGACTACTTCGGATCGGGCGATCGCTTCTCCGTTGTCTCCAGGCGTTTTTCGCGTTTTTCCGTGGTCGCCAGGGCAGCCGCCAATCGGTCGCGTGCTTCTCCGGCGACCGCACGTAGCTCGGGCCGGTCGGTGTGGTGCAGAACCTCGCCGGACAGCAGCAACACCGGGTCGACCGCCTCGACGAGGGTGGTGTCGCCGTCGGTGCGAATCACGACATTGCACGGCAGCAGTAGTCCGACGCGGGGATCGGCGATCAGCGCACGCTGCGCGAGGATCGGGTTGCAGGCGCCGAGAATTAGGTAGTCGTCCATCCGCACACCGAGCTTCGTGTGCAGCGTGGCGCGCACGTCGATCTCGGTCATAATGCCGAAGCCCTGTTCGGCCAATGCCTTTCGCAGTGCCGAGACGGTGTCGGCGAACAGCGCTTGCACCCGCACAGCGAGGGTGGCGGCGATCGGCCGGCGGATCTCGGTCACGAGATCCCCGGGCCGCACGGCGGCGTCCAGTGCCACCAGATACACCTCGGTCGGTGGCCCCATCGGTTGATAGTCGGAGGAGCGGATCCAGTTGTCCAACGCGCGGTAGGCGTCACCGATGTGCCGATAGTCGCCGTGGTGCCTGATGCTTGCGCACAGCGTCGGCTCGGGACGGCGCAAGCTGACTTGTGCAGTGGTGCCGTCGAGTGCGCCGTCGGTCACCGGGAGACCGAAGTCCACCTCGGTGGTGATACCTGGTCCGAGCATGCCCAGATACGTCGTCGATGGTGGTCCGATCGCCGCGATTCCGGTGCGTTCGGCCAACTCGTAGAGTGCTCGCATCCCCTCGCGGATGTCGTCGCCGGCATGGTCGCCGTGCACTGAGCGGCGCAGTTCGAGCACGGTGGTGGTGTTCGATTCGACGATCTCGACCCGATATGACATCGCTGACCTCAGGACCGGTGCGCGATGTGGTCGAGTTCGGCGCGGGCGAGGCGATCTGCCCAAGCCTGCGCGCGCTCCAATTCGCCCGGCGTGACCGGGCCGAGGATGCCGTCGACGAGGAAGTCCACCGGTCGGTCGACGAGCTCATAACCCAGGCGCCGCAATCGTTTTCCGGCACCACGTGCGGCCGATCCCGGTAGCCAGGAGGGTTTCGCGGCCTTGGTCGCGAAGGCGGCGGCCCGGGAGCCCGGCGGCACCGGCAGTGCCGCGTCGAGCCATTCGCGCATGCCGATATCGACCGCGACCGGCGCCTCGGTCCGGCTCGCCGCGTCGCGCCGAGTCCGAGTCCGGCTCATCCCGAGGGCGTGTGTCGGGGCACCGACCACCAGCAGATCCACCGTCGGCTCGGGGTGCTGGGCTGCGGCGGCCACATCCAACACCTCCACCTCGCCATATCCGCCCAATGCCGCTGCGATGGCCTTGGCGATGGCAGCGGTGTTGCCGAACATCGACTCGTAGACGACCCGGATCCGCATCTCGGTCTCCTCTGCGCTGCTACCTGCGGAAACTCCTGCGCTCTCGACGCTACGGCCGCCCGACGGCCGCGCACAGTGCCGAACCGACGCAGGCCGAGGGACTTTCGACCATCCCGTACCCGACTTGCCCGACCGCGGTCGCGGACTACCGGGTGTACGAAGGTCGTGGACCCCGAACAGCGAACCCTTCCGCACCGCCCTGGATCTCGACTCCCTCACCTCGTCGAAAAGATCACCCGCGCAACCGGAGTCCGCATCAATGAGGCCGACTACCCGCACCTGGCCTCGATCGACTACTACGTCGACTTCCTCACCACGGCCGGATAGCGCAACGAACGACGGCAGCCATCGGTCAAGACGAATGGACCTCGAGAACCTCGTCGAGTGGTCGTCGTGGTGTCAGGGCCGATGCGGTGTCCTCGGGTGCGATGCCGATGCGGACGATGACCTGGGGGAAATCCCGGTGGGGGATCAGGTCGGTGAGCACCGAGCGGCTGGCGGCAAGTTCGGTGATGTGGGTCAGTGCGCAGGTGGCCAGGCCGCGGGCGGTGCATTCGAGCAGCACTTCCGAGAGCGCCTCGCCGGTGTGCAGCCACTGTGCCGGGGTATCACCGAGGGTGCTGAGCACCACCAGCCGGGCCTTGTCCTCCAGGTCGTCTCGGCGGGCCGAATACGGGGCGGAGGGAAAAGTACGTCCGACATCGACTCTGGCGGCTTCGGCATCCGATGCCAGCGCGGCCACGGGGATGCCCTCTTGGACCTCGGAATGTCCGGCCCACCAATGTAATTCGGTCTGGTAGTCCATATCGTAACGGCGCAACGCCGTGGCATGCT
This sequence comes from Nocardia sp. CA-084685, assembly GCF_050955785.1. Lineage (NCBI taxonomy): Bacteria > Bacillati > Actinomycetota > Actinomycetes > Mycobacteriales > Nocardiaceae > Nocardia > Nocardia sp. CA-084685. The sequence goes on along the minus strand of NZ_CP192094.1, from coordinate 4,206,310 downwards.
CGGTGGCCGCGGCCAGCCGGGGCCTGCTGCTGTCGGCGATTTCGTCGACCGCCACGTGATGTGGTCGCGCCAGTTCGCGCACGGCACCCAGCACGTCGTGCCAGCCGTCCGGCGCCAGCATCGGCAGGCGGTCGGTGCGGCGCCGGTGGATGGCCCGCACCCGGCCGGCCGCTGTGTTCAGCGCACCGGGCCACGGCCGGAACTCCAGCGTGGCCAAAAGGCCCGGCAGATCGGGTTCCGGGAATCGAGTGACCTGGGCAAACCAGCCCATCGACAGGAATGCCAGACGCCCGTGGTCGAGCACCGCGCCACAGCTGATCACCAGCTGCCTGCCGGTCGGATCCGCCGACTTCAGCAGCCGATCGGTATCGCTGCGCAGTTGCAGTCGCGCGCCGTCGAACATCCAGCACCAAGGCTGGGTGTTGTGCACCGATGGGGCCCGGGAGGCGAGCTTCAGCGCCATCCGCACGGTCCCCAGATCGGGTGTGCTCGCACGATCACTTACGTTCATATTCCGAGTCTGACCTTCGGGACCCGACCACCACGACGGGCATTGCGCACCTATCCGGAGGTCCATGGTCACCGACGCACCGGCACACCACTGGCCTGATCTCCGTCTGGACGGGTGATCACCAGGCCAGGTGGCGACAGGGGGCACCGCGATAGCTGGAGCGCGTGGCATGTCGGTGGCGCTGGTCTGCGAGGCCACTCCGGTGCCGGGGTTCGCGGCGCGGCCGATGTCACCGATCACGGCGACATGAAGTTCCCGCGGCCGCCCCATCGTCGTTGTCGTAGTCGGCTCAGCCGTGGTTCATCGTCAGAATGTCGGTCAGCGGGCGGCGCGGCGTCGGCGGGTGCGGTGCCGACGCGGATCACGACCTGGGGGATACCAGGGTGGGGCAGCATCCCCGCGATAGCCTCGCGGCCCGCGGGTATCTCGGTGATGTGGGTCAGCGCACAGGTCGTCAATCCGGCCGCGGTGAATTCCAGTAGCGCGGCGGAGAGTGCCTCACCGGTGTGCAGCCAGGTTGTCACGGATTCGCGGGGCGAGCTGAGCACCAGCAGTCGAGCCTGGTCCTCGAGGCTGTCGCGGCGCGCGGAATGCGGTGCGGAGGGGAAGGTGCGCCCGACGCCGACGCGGGCGAATTCGGCGTCGGAGATCGGGGCCTCACGCGGGATACCCTCCGGGTCGCCGGAATGGCCAGCCCACCAATGCAATTCGGTCTGATACTCGGTGTCGTAGCGGCGTACCGCGGTGACGTTCTCGGAGGCCACCGCGAGCTTCGTGTAGGCGCTCTTGTCCAGGACGTCGAGGTCGAGGTCGAGGGGTGTTACCAGCATCCGCGCAGTGTGCATCGACCAGGACCGCCCTCCTGCACTCGGTGCGATGCCCGATCAGCATCGTGCGAGGCGAATAGCGTCGCCGAGATCGGTGAGCCACGAGAGCCCTGCCGCCACCCATAGCAACAGCGCCAGCGGTGACTGAGCTGCCCGATCAATTCGCTCCGGCACCTCGTCAGCCCGGCCCGGTTGTCGCCCCATCACGCACGGCCCTGATCACGTTGCCTCCACACAACTCGCGGTCGTTGACAAGTTGCCCATGTTGCAACGCTGGAAAATGGGACTGTCCTGGAAAAGGGCGAAAGTCCTTCCTGGTCTCACCGGACCGCGAATTCTCGCCGCCCCATCACATCCGCCCCAGGCGTCTGGACCACGACCAAAGCCACGCCCGAACAGGACTAAAGACCGCATCGTGAACCGGTCGACCAGCGGATCGTGGACGTGTCAGAACAAGCCGGAGGGAATGAGTATGGCCAGCTACGGTACGGCGGTCCGAGACGAGTTGCGTGCTCCGACCCGCATGCTTCGGCGCGCGATACCGGATGTGTATGCGGGTTACAAGCAGTTGCACGATGCCGCGCTCGCCGCAGGAGTGTTGGACGCGAAGACAAAAGAGCTGATCGCCTTGGCAATCGCGGTGAGCAAGGAATGCGATGGGTGCATCGCCGCGCACGCGCACGCCGCGGTGCGGCACGGTGCCACGCCGGCGGAGGCCGCCGAGGCGATCGGTGTCACTTTCCTGATGAACGGTGGCCCCGCGACCGTCTACGGCGCCCGGGCGTACGCCGCGATCACCGAGTTCTACGCCGATCGCCGCGACGACGGCATGGCGCGGGCCGATCACACCTGACGCGGATACCGAACGACCGTTGAGGTCGGCCTGCGCGACGCCAGCAAGACAGCCGCAGGCCGTAGCAACCGCGGTGAGCAGCAGAGGGTGTTGGCCAGCGAGCGTGGGCGAGAGCGGGACGTGATCGCGTCTTCGAGTGGAGTTGCTCTCAGGGCGTTCGGTCAACTCACCAACCTGTCCGCCATTGAACGGTCAACTCGAGCCGGGCGGCGGCCCCGAGAGATCCGCGGCGGCCCGACGTAGCAATTCGGCTCCGGCGGCCCGGTGCAGCAGCTCGAGGACCTCGTCGTCGGAGGTTCGACCGTACTGCGAATACCATTCGCCGACAACGGAAAGACTCGACGGTGTCCGCAGGCAGATCACTTCGTCGGCTACCCCGAAGAGTTCGGGCACTATGGCGTGTGCGCCTAACTGGACGGCCAAGACGATACGCCTGGCACCGTGGACTTTGGCTATCTGGCAGGCGACTATAGCGTGGCACCGCTTGTGATTGCGTCGACGACGATGACCGCGACGCCGGGCCAACGGAATGCGCAGGCCCCCTTCCCGAACTCGGTCGACATCGTCACCGACGGTCGCTGCCGGTCTGCCAACCGATCTGCCGCCATTCCCGTTCCCAGTCAGCACGACGACGAGCGCCCAACATCCACGCGATGAACGCAACCAAGGCCAGGACGGCGCCCCAGATTTCGATCAGAACCGCCAGGCCGACCCCGATCGCGTTGCCGACGGCGACGCTGGATTGCTGCGGCGGACCGGTCGGAGAGCTGTCGGGGGCGAGCCACACCGTGACCTCATCGCCGAGGGTCGCCGTATCCGGGACCTCGATCGTCGCCGTGCCGGATCGGCCGTTCTGATTCCAGCGCACCGGCGCTTCGGCGTGGGTCTCGGTCATCTCCGACCGCGCCGACACCACTGCGGTCCGCTTCAAGTCCCCCGAAATCGCGCCCGTCACAGCGACTTTCGCCGAATTATCAGAGCTGATCCGCGCCGCCGCCGCCGTATATCCCGCGGTCCCCGCCGCACCCGCGATCGGAATGGCGACCAGCATCGCCGCAGCGGCCAGCATCCGGACCAGCGCCTCGAATCGATCCGACGCCCGCATCAGCGGATTGGTATTCCACGGTCGCGTCCTCCAGATACGGACCGACAGTGACGGGTACTGCGACACCCGGATCACCTCTTCTCAACGGCGCTGCCACCTCTGTGAATTTCGTGGTCGCCTGCTTTGAGCATCTCGCTCAGCGCGGTCCCGGAGCAGAGACAAAGGTCATGCATTGTCGAGTCCTGTGACCCCGCATCCGAGGTCACAGGCCCATCGCATGTGCGACAGCGTCGGCTGCCCGGCATAGCCGTGCGAACCGAGTTTCATTAATCGAGAGTCGAACAGCGCTGCTAAACGCCGGGGTTCGGTGGGGTCCACGCTCGAACGATGGCGCCGCTGTGCGGTTCGGGTGACCATGACGGCGCAATGGGCTTGCTATACAAGGAAATTGGATGTGCGGCCGAGCAACAGGCTAGTGAAGCCGCCGCGGCCGCGACTGTCGGCCATGATCAGTTACGCCGTTATCGGTCATATCGTCGAGTGCCGTCGGGCGATACGCCAGTCGATGCGGGCCTTACGCCCGTTCCTGAAAGGCCATGGTCACTGGCCGGCGACCGCGGCGGGTGGGTCGGGGAGTATGACGGAACGTAAGGCCTTTGCAGAGGTGCGCTCGGCGCGCTGTTTGATGCCGAGCAGCATCTTGCGCTCCATCACCCAACTGCCCGGCTCCATGATGAACCGGTTGAGTACGCGAGTGGGCAGCGCTGCCTCGGGCAGCGCGATGGGGTTGCGGCTGACCAGCCGAGTGCCTTCGGCGCTCGGATAGAGCCCGAACGCCCACACCCAGTGTGCACGGGATCTTGCTGGAACCCCATCCGGCGCAATGCCGGAACTGTGTGAACGACTCGCCCGCCAGCGCTTGCTGGACGTACTCGAACCGACCGCCGTCTGACCTCGGCGCTGCTGACTTACGGCCCTTACTCATTTCCGCCCGCCGAGCGGATAGTCGGTGCCGTGGCTCTCACACACCAGGTAGAGCGAATCGGGTACCCGGAGCGCTGTACTGATGTTCCTGGCCGGAATGTTGGCGATCTGGGCTGCGGCGGGTGCGCTGGCGATGAAATTCGGTCTCGTCGACCTCGGTCCGGCGATCGATTGCCGACTGCCGCTACACAGCCCAGTCCTCGGCGGAGTGGCGCTCGGTCTCATTGTCGAGGCCCCAATGGCAGCGACCGCGCTGCTTACCGCCCGCGGTGAGCAACACGCGCTGTCGCGATGATCTCCGGGTTGCTGCTGATCGGCTGGATTGTGGTGCAACTGGCTGTTATTCGCCCACACCAGTTGGCTGCAACCGGTGTGCGTGCTGCTCGGCTCGGCGGTTTCGAGCTCGGCTGGGCCGGGCGGCGACGATGATGTCCGTCGCTGACTGTGCCAACGAAGCCTACGTACGCGGGCCGACAAGTAGTCGATGGTCCGGCCGGGGTCGGCCTCAGAATCGATGCGCGATCCGATCGGCCTCGGTATGTGCGAGGCGTTCGCCCCAAGCGCGAGCGCATTCCAGCGCACCTGCGGCCAGTGGTCCGGTCACGCTGTCGACGAAGAAGTCCACCGGCTCATCGACGAGTTCATAACCTAAGCGCCGCAATCGTTTACCGGCACTGCGGGCGGCCGACCCCGGCAACCACGATGACTTCACGACCTTCGTGCCGAAGGCCGCGGCTCGGGTGCCCGCTACTACCGGCAGCGCCCTGTCGAGCCATTCCCGGACGCCGATCTCGACCGGGACCAGCGCGTCGGTCCGTTGCGCGGCATCACGGCGGGTCCGGGATCGGCTGAGCCCGAGGAGATGTGTCGGCCCACCCACCACCAACAGATCCGCAGCCGGTTGGGGCAGCTCCGCGGCGGCCGCCACGTTGAGCAACTCCACGGTGGCGTACTCGCTGAGCCCCTGAGCGACGGCAGCGGCGATAGCGGCGGTGTTGCCGAACATAGATTCGTAGATGACCCGCGCCAACATGTCGGTCTCCTCCTGATGTGAAACTGGGTGGAGGGTGCAATTGACGCTACGGACGGACGGTACCGTCGAACAGGGCCGAACCGACGCTTGCCGGGGGACCTTCGGACGTCGGGCAGTCCCGATGACTTTTCGGCCGTCGCTTCGGGGTCCGCGGCGCACACCGCTGGAACGGTTATTGGCTTGGACTTTCGGGGCAGGTCGGTCAAACCTCCGGTCAGGGCGCGATCGTCGTCGATTGCGGCTGTGGCAGGGCCAGCGATTGCGCGATCATCGATGACCAGGTGCGGATCGCGTCCCAGTCGCGCAGGTCGCCGTAGCGTCGGCCGCCCATGAGGCCGTAGAGCGTGCGTGCCTGTAGCGAGACACCGGCGCGTTCGTAATGCCCGGCGAAGGCGCGATAGTCCCACGGGGCGACCGACGCGACGAGGGCCGCGATCTTCTGCGGCACTTTGCCGCCGATCCATCGCCCGATCGGGCCGCGCAGTGCCGGACCGAGACCGACACTGAACATCCAGACATCGGTGTTGCGCAGCGCTTCGCGATGGGTCCGAACGAAGGTTGTCGCGGCTGGCAGGAGGTCTCTATTGTGCACCGCGCTACCGAGTACGATCGCGCGGAAGTGGGACAGGTCGGGCGCGTGTTCGATGTCGCTCAACTCCACATCGGCGCCACGAGCGCGGAAATCATCGGCGATGAACTCCGCAATATCACGAGTGGATCCCTCTGCGGTCGCGTAGATGACCGCGATCCGGGGCGTATTCGATTCCATGCCCTCAGCGTGGTGCAAAGCGGGGCTTACCGGTCAGAGTCGTGGTACCCGGGCTACCGGGACCAATGACCCATCGGAGGCAGTTGCGGCGCGGATCAGGCGACGGTAGTGCCGGGTTTCATAGAATTGTGGTTCGAAAGGCAGGTCGCATGTCTGCCAACGGCAACTGGCTCGCTCGAATCACTGCGACCACCGCGCCCGGCTCGGTGCTGCTGAGCCGTCTGTATGTCGGCGCGGTCTTTTTCTTCGAAGGCATTCTGAAGTTTCTGCGGACCGAGACGCTCGGCACCGGCCGGTTCGACAAGGCTGATATCCCGGCGGCGGGATTCGTTGCAGCACTCGACGGAGTATTCGAAATCGGCTGCGGTGCACTGATTCTGGCCGGTCTGCTTACGCGGCTCGCGGCGATCCCGATGATCGTGGACATGATCGGTGCACTGCTGATCACCAAATTGCCCATCGTCTGGGGTACGGCCGCACTGTTCACCGGCAAGTCCGGGTGGTGGGATTTCGTGCACGAATCCCGCGTCGACCTAGCCCAATTATGCGGAAGCGTGTTCTTGCTCATCGTCGGTGCGGGCGCCTACTCGGCCGATGCCGTGCTGGGCCGGGGAACCGGAAGTCGTCGGTAGGTGTCATTCGGCGCGTGTGTCATTGGTACCCGCAGGACAGGGCGATCGGCCCTGCCGATCGCCCTGCGAGCGGGCGCACAGTGTTGCTACCTGTCGAACCGATCCGCAGTCTGCCCCGGTTCGTGACGTCGAGGAGATGCCCGAGATGATGTATTGGTACGACCACGACCTCAATGGGTGGGGCTACGCCTGGATGAGCGTCGGGATGGTGTTGTTCTGGGGTCTGCTGATCGCCGCGTTCGTACTGGTGGTTCGCATGACCACCCGTTCCGATCACCCCGCCTCGACCGGTCCGTCACTGCGGACCGCCCAGCATCTGCTCGCGGAACGCTTCGCGCGCGGCGAGATCGATGAGAAGGAATATGTGAGTCGACTCGAGACGCTGCACGCGCATGCCGCGCCGCCGGGGTCACGGCGGTGATGAACGGCCCTACCCAGGAGTCGACCGGAGTCGCTATGCCGGTGATCGAACGAAGCAGTGTGGGGGATCGGGTCGAAGCTTTGCCGACTCGTCGGGCGATGGTGGGATCGGCGTTAGCGGTCGTGCGGGCGGGGAGGTTGGAGTTCTTCTCCGGCAACGGTTTCGCCGATCTCGCCGCGCATCGGCCGATGACCGTGGATACGGTGGTGCGGGTCGCGTCGATCACCAAGACGTTCACCGCAACCGGAATTATGCAGCTGGTGCAGCGCGGCCTGATCGACCTCGATGTCCCGGCCGAGCGGTACTTGCGCGCCTTTCCGCTCGTTCCCGCCGACCCCGGTTTTCGGCACGCCACCGTGCGCCACTTGTTGACTCACACTGCGGGGATCGGCGAGACAGTACATCCCACACGGGTTTTGCGGCCGGACTTCGGCGAGAGCGTGGAGCTCGGGACGCCGATACCAGCACTCGCGGACTACTACCGAGGTGGCTTGTGCCTGCGGGCCGAACCCGGCACTCGCTGGACCTACTCCAACCATGGGTTCGCCGCGCTCGGGCAGATCATCGCGGATGTCAGTGGAATCTCGTTGGCACAGTATTTGCGCGAGAATATCTTCCGGCCGCTCGGCATGACCGATACCGACCTGGAGCTCACGCCGAGCATGCGTGCTCGCCTCGCGACGGGCTACCACCTGCGGGGCAACGGACCACGCGCCATCACCCTTCGCGAGATGGTGACCGCCGGAGCCGCGTCGGCCTACTCGACGCCCCGCGACATGGCCCGCTATCTGGCGGCGCTCTCCGGCGGCGGGGCCAACGAATTCGGTGCGGTTGTCGAATCCAGCACGCTGGCAACGATGTTCGAGCCGCAGTATCAGCCGGATCGGCGGATACCGGGAATGGGGCTGGCCTTCTTCCGTGGCGTCGCGGGTAGTCATCGAATCGTCGAACATCAGGGCATACTGCCCGGGTTCGACTCCCAGATCTGGGTCGCGCCCGACGACGGACTCGGGATCTTCGCAAGCACCAACGGAGCGCACCGTGCCATGCTGTGGCTACCCGCGGAGGTTTCCGAGCTGATGAACGATCTGCTAGGTGTGCGCGCCGACGCGATTCGAACCGATGTCGCTCACCATCCGGAGATCTGGAACGAGATCTGCGGCTACTACCGCCTGCCCGGCGCCCTCACCGATCTTCGTGCCCGTTCCATGATCGGCGCCGGGGTGCAGGTCCGGATCCATTCCGGGAGGCCCGTGCTGCGGCTGTTGACCCCCGTTCCGAGCTTGCTGCGCGGATTGCCGCTGCATCCTGACGACCCCAGCGATCCGTGGGTATTCCGGGTCGACCTCACCCAGTTCGGCATCGGTACCGGCAGGATCGTGTTCACGCGGGCCCCGGCGAGCGACACGATGCACATGCATTTCGATCTCGTACCGATGACGCTGCTGCGCCGCGGCGACCGATAAACGAGGAATCAGCCGCGTGTGGCGCCGATGGCGGTCCGCACGGTCGCCGCGGCGCAGACACAGGAATTGGGCAGCTGGTCGGGGCGGGTTGTGGGTTGGCGATGGCGGGCGAGCGCTGCATTCCAGCCAGCGGCCCGCCATCGCCGTACGCCGATGATGCGGTGCGATGCCGCCGCAGCCGAGCAGGAGCCGTCGGTTCCCGGCATCCGCCCGATCACCTGGATGCGGTGGGGCATTCGGCCGCTCGCCGCATGACCTCCGGCTCTTGATCGGGCCGACAAATCGCCCCAGGCTAGAGCTGTGAACACAGGCGAGCAGGCCGCACAATTGATCGACGCGCGCCGATACGACGCGGTGATCTTCGATATGGACGGTGTGGTGACCGACAGCGCCTCGATGCACGCCGCCGCGTGGACCGACCTGTTCGACCCCTTCCTGGCGTCTCGCCCCGCCGGGCCTGGGCAGGACCGCTCGACCTTCACCGCGGCGGACTACCAGCGCTTCGTCGACGGCAAGCCGAGATATAGCGGTGTGGCGGATTTCCTTGCCGCACGCGGTATTTCGCTGCCTTGGGGCGTTCCGTCCGATCCGGAGGACGCCGCCACCGTCTGCAGCCTCGGCAACCGGAAGGATCATCTGTTCCAGGATCGGCTGGCCCGCGATGGCGTTCCGGTCTTCGAGTCCACTGTCGCCTTGGTGCGTGAACTGCGTGACGCGGGGATCGGTGCCGCGGTCTTCTCGGCCAGCCGCAACTGTGCCCAGGTGCTCGAGGCGGCCGGGATCGGGGACCTGTTCGCGGTACATGTCGACGGGATCGTCGCCGAAAATCTGGGGCTGCAGGGAAAACCCGATCCGGCGATGTTGGTCGAGGCGGCCCGGCGGCTCGGCGCGGATCCGGGCCGGACGGTCGTGGCCGAGGACGCCGAAGCGGGGGTAACGGCCGGACGGCGCGGCGGTTTCGCGCTGGTGATAGGTATCGATCGAACCGGGCACGCCGATCAATTGCGTGCCCATGGGGCCGATGTCGTGGTTGCCGATCTGGCCGAGGTGCGGGTGCGCGCCGGGTTCCGGCGCATGTCGGAGATTCCGGGTGCGCTGGAGTCATGGGCCCGGATATCGACTCTGCTCGATACCGCGAATGTGGCCGTGCTGATGGACTTCGACGGAACGCTCGCCCAGATCGTGCCCGATCCGGATGCCGCCGCCCTGGTCGACGGCGCGGCGGTCGCGATCACCGAACTCGCCGGTATCTGCCCGGTCGCGATCATCAGCGGTCGCGATCTCACCGATTTACGCAAACGGGTCGGGCTGGAGGGGATTTGGTATGCGGGCAGCCATGGTTTCGAATTGATCGATCCCGATGGCGGTTACCACGTACACGACGCGGCACCGACCGCCGAGCACGCCATTGCCGCTGCCGCGGATGAGCTGACCCGTCGAGTGGCCGAAATTCCCGGAATTCTGGTGGAGCACAAGCGATTCGCCGTCGCGGTGCACTACCGCAACGCCGCACCGGAGGTGGTGGCCAGTGTGATCGGCGCCGTGCACGCGGTCGCGCAACAGTCCGGGCTTCGGATCTCCAACGGTCGCAAGGTAACCGAGTTGCGCCCCGATACGGACTGGGACAAGGGCCGGGCGCTGGACTGGATCCTCGATCAGCTCGCCCGCCCGGAGCTGCCGATCTACCTCGGCGACGATCTCACCGACGAGGACGCCTTCGACGCGGTCGCCGCACACGGGATCGGAATCGTGGTGCGCCACAGCGAGGATGGCGATCGGCGCACGGCCGCACGGTTCGCGGTGGACGGGCCGGACCGGGCCAGGAAACTCCTCGACCGGCTCGCCGGGACATTGCATCGCGAATCCGACGCGGACACGGCCGATGCCTGGACACTGGCCTTCGACGGCTACGACCCCCACACGGAGAAACTCCGAGAAGCACTGTGCACGCTCGGCAACGGCTACTTCGCCACGCGCGGCGCGGCGCCGGAAGCACGGGCGGGGGAGCACCACTATCCTGGGACTTACGCGGCCGGCATCTACAACCGGCTCACCGACGAGATCGCCGGGCGGCAAGTCTCCAACGAGAGTCTGGTGAACCTGCCGAACTGGCTACCGGTGTCGTTCCGGATCGAGGACGGCCCGTGGTTCGACCTCGACACCGCAGAATTGCTGTTCTACCGGCAGGAACTGGACCTGCGCCGGGCCGTGCTCACCCGCCGCTTCCGGTTCCGCGACGCCGCGGGCCGGATCACCGCGCTCGAGCACCGGCGGGTGGTCGCTATGCACCGACCCCATGTCTGCGCTCTGGAGACCACGGTTGTCGCCGAGAACTGGTCGGGGCGCCTGGTGATCCGCTCGGCCCTGGACGGAGCTGTCCGAAATGAGCTGGTGCAACGCTATCGGGGACTGTCCGGCGACCATCTCACCGACATGCAGGGGACAAAGCTGTCCGCTGATTCGGTGTTGCTGACGGTACGGACCAGCAGGTCCGGAATTTCGGTGGCACTCGCGGCGCGCAGCAGGATCCTGCAGAACGGGGAAAACATCTACCGGGCAGGGGATTTCGTCGAACAAGATGGAGTGATCGGACACGATTTCACCGTCGAGGTGGCCGGCGGGGCGGCGGTCACCCTGGAGAAGACGGTCACCATCTGCACCGGGCGTGATCACGCGACCTCGACGCCGGAGGAGGAGGTCGTGCGCTGGCTGAGTGCCGAGGGCGGATTCGGGCAGCTGCTCGACGGTCACGTCGCGGCCTGGGAACGCCTGTGGGATCGGCTGTCCATCGAGCTCGAGGACCGCAAGAACGCGGCCCGTGTGCTGCGCGTCCATCTGCTGCATCTGCTGCAAACGCTCTCACCCAATACCGCCGACCTCGATGTCGGTGTCCCGGCGCGTGGACTGCACGGTGAGGCATATCGCGGACACGTGTTCTGGGATGAACTGTTCGTCTTCCCGGTCCTGAACCTGCGTTTTCCCGCCTTGACCCGATCGTTGCTCCGGTATCGCTACCGGCGACTGCCCGAGGCGCGGCGCGCGGCGCACGAAAATGGTTACTCCGGAGCGATGTTCCCATGGCAGTCCGGCAGCGACGGGCGCGAGGAAAGCCAGCAAATGCATCTCAATCCACGATCCGGGCGGTGGAATCCCGACCCGAGCCAGCGAGCGAATCACATCGGTATCGCGATCGCCCACAACGTGTGGCAGTACTACCAGGTGACCGGCGACCGCGAGTTCCTACGCGAATGCGGCACCGAGATGCTGGTGGAGATCGCCCGGTTCTGGGCCAGCATCGCCACCTACGACGCAACCCGGGACCGCTACCGAATTCGGGGTGTGATCGGACCGGACGAATTCCATTCCGGTTATCCGGCACGCCCTTTCGAGGGCATCGACGACAACGCCTACACCAACATCATGGCGGTGTGGGCAATCCGGCGCGCTCTCGACGCCCTCGACCTGCTCGCGCCGCGCGAACGCACCGAACTGCTGGAAACCCTCGGGGTGGCGCCATCGGAACCGCAGCATTGGGCCGAGGTCAGCCGCCACATGAACGTGCCACTCCACGATGGCATCATCAGCCAGTTCGAGGGCTACGACCAACTGGCCGAACTGGATTGGGCACGCTACCGGCAGCGGTACGGCGATATCCAGCGACTGGACCGCATACTCGAGGCAGAGGGCGACGACATCAATCGCTACCGGGCCGCCAAACAGGCAGACGTGCTGATGCTGTTCTATCTGCTGTCCTCCGACGAATTGCTGGAACTGCTGGGAGAACTCGGCTACGATCTGCCCGCATCGATGATCCCCCGCACCATCGACTACTACCTCGCACGGACCTCGCACGGATCGACGCTGAGCAGCGTCGTCCATTCATGGGTGCTGGCCCGCGCCAACCGGGAACGAGCGATGGAATTCTTCGACAGCGTCCTCGAGTCCGATATCGGTGACATCCAGGGCGGCACCACCGCCGAGGGTATCCACCTCGGCGCTATGGCAGGCAGCATCGACTTGTTGCAACGCTGCTTCACCGGGCTCGAAACCCGTGCCGAGCGTTTGATATTCGCGCCGCACTGGCCATCATCCCTTGGTGCGCTGACCTTCCCGATCACCTACCGCGGGCACCAACTCAGAATCCGAATCAGCGGCGGCGACGTCGAAGTCAGGTCGGAGCCAGGAAACTTGCCACCGATCGAGATCGAATGCCGCGGACAGATCGAACAGTTGGCCCCCGGCTGGACCTTCCGGGCTCGCGCCTAGCGCCCGCCCGGATTCGAATAGCACACTGCGGCAACGGAGGAGCCGATCATGCGGTGGTATCACGACTATCTGCGCTGGCTGTATCGCACCGGCCGTCCGAATCTGTTCGCGCGCGTACAGAATTGGCTCTCAGCCCGCGCTTTCGCGGCCGGAATCATGCCCCGTCGGGTAGCGGCGTTGGGGATCCGGGGCCGGCGCAGCGGTCGCCTCATCTGGTTTCCGATCGTGCTGACTGAATCCGACGGGCGGCGCTATGTGGTGTCGATGCTCGGTGCCAACGTCAACTGGGTGCGCAATCTGACCGCGGCAGACGGCCGAGCCATCCTGCGGCACGGTCGCCGGGAAGCGGTCCGGCTGGTATCGGTCGATCCGGAAAGCCGGGCCCCGGTCCACGGCGCTACCTCCAACTGGCACCGGGCGCGCGACCGCACATCCCGATACCACGCGATGCCCCGGTCGCCGAGTTCGAGCGCATCGCCCCGGACTATCCGGTATTCCGCATCGCCCCGGGCCAGTAGGCCCCGCACCGCGCTGCACGACAGGACATCGGCGACAGGACGTCGGTTGCGCTCGTTCCACGCGCTGGCCCGAGTGTCGGGGGCCAACGTCACCATCCCCGGTTACCTTGGCATCTGCCCCCGCGGCACCCCACCGAGAAGAATTGCCGTTATAGCAGGCAGTTTCCCAGCCGGTGGCCGGGCCGCGGCGGCTGCCGGGACAGGTGGCTGTGATGAGCGAATTGGGCCCGCTCGATTCGGGTTTCATGGAGATGGAAGACGCCGACCGGCACATCAGTCTCGGGATCGGCGCGATCGCGATCATCGCCGGTCCGGTACCGGCACGCCAGGAATTCACCGCCGCGATGGCTGGCAGCCTGGTGAGCGATAGTCGGCTCCGCCAGCGCGTACGCCGTACCGTCGCGGATCTCGCCGCCCCGGTGTGGGAGGACGATCCAAATTTCGATCTGGCACATCACCTGCGGTGGACGGCGCTGCCGGAGCCCGGCGACGAGGCGGCGCTGCGCGAATTGGTCGCCGCCGAACTCGAGGAACGACTCGACCGAGACCACCCGCTGTGGCAGTGCATCGTCGTCGAGCATCTGGCAGAGGATCGCTGGGCGCTGATCATCAAAGCCCATCACACGATGGTGGACGGCGCGTCCGGCATCGGCCTGTTCGAGAGTTTCTGCGATCCTGTCTCCAGCACGAGTGCGCCGCGCCCGACAACCGGAACACGTCAACAGATCAACGCTTTCGGATTGGCGGCCCAGAGCCTTCGACTGTCCATGGCCATGCCGAGAATGGCCTTCGACATGACGCGGGCCCTGATTCCGGTCGTGTACGCCGCAGTAACGCCGACCGGCACCTCCTCCTTCAACGGCCCGATCGGCCGACAGCGGCGCTACGCCGTCGCACGCGCGTCACTGGCGGACATCGCGGAGATCCGTGCCGCATTCGGTGTGACTGTCAACGATGTCGCCCTCGCCACCGTCGCCTCGGCCTACCGCACCGTGCTGCACAAGCGCGGCGAGGAACCGACCGCCGATAAGATCCGCATACTGGTACCGGTGTCCATGCGTCACGAGGACGCGAAATACGTTCTCGACAACCGAGTTTCGGCGATGCTGCCGTACCTGCCGGTCGAGATCTCCGATCCGGTCGAGCGGCTCACGGCCGTCCACCAGCGCATCGCACAACACCGATCACGCGGTGAGGCCGAAGCCGAGAAGTCCGTGCTGTCGATGGCGGGTCGGCTCCCATTCGCATTCGTCGCGTGGACCCTGCGGCTGGCCATGCATTACCCCCAGCACGGTGTCAGCGCGCTCGCCACGAATGTCCCGGGCCCGAGGCAGAAATTATCGCTACAGGGCCGCGAGGTCCTGGAAATCCTGCCCTGTATCCCGATCGCCATGCGACTGCGCACCACCATCGCGATCCTCAGCTACACCGACCAGCTGACCTTCGGCATCACCGGCGACTACGACACCACCCCCGATATCGACCTGATCGCCGACGAAATCGAACACGGAATCACAGAATTGCTGGACCGTGCCCGCGAACGAAACCAGAAGACGACTCTCGGCGATCGGCCGTCTTGACTGACGCGACCGGAAACCGGCCAGGCATCGAGCTGCCCCGATTCGGCCCTTGTCTGGAAGGGTTCGGTTCGTCGGGGTCCGCCAGGGCGCGTTCCGGATGGGCGTGTGCATGATGCGGTCGGCGAATGGAGCGGAGTTTCGGGCAGCAGCACCCGGTTATGTCGATAGTCTGATCGGCGTGATCGCTCCAGGGAGTTTCGATGGGCTCGAATCCGCACGCGCTCAGCTACATTCGGCTGCCCTCGACCTGCAAGGTAGCGACATCGCGCCCGAGCTGCGAGTGCAGCTTGGATTACTGGCCGCGCAAGTAGCGCTCGCCGAGTGCCTCGGGCCCGGAGTTGCCGCTGCCGCCGACGACGGGAGCGAGGCGCCACCACCTGCTGAGGCTGATCCGCTGACGGCGCGGGTCAACGTCGGGTGGGGCGTGAGGTCGAATAGGTTGTCTGGGACATCGACCTGATCGTCCGGAAACCTGGTCCCGCGGCAGCGAACTCGGTGAGGAGATCAACTCTGCCGGTGGCCCTGGCCCACCATGACATGGACCGGGTGCGAGAGCTGATCGCGCCGGATTTCATACTGGAGTACGGGTCCGGCTGTTGCCCTGGTGCGGGCACTACGACAGCCCGGACGGCTTCTTCGCCCTCTTCCCGCCTGACCCTCTTCGAGGAAACAGCGGCACCCCTTACCGCGCTCGGACAGGACCAATGACACAGCCGCTGCGGCACAGTAACCACAGCGCAACCACCTGCTGTTGAAAACCTCACTGGTCCATTCTTCGGCCTCAGCTGGTGCTCGCCCTGCTGCGCAAAGAGATTCGAATCTCCGTCGTGAACACCTCATCGCCGATATCCGGCCCATCCGGAACACTCGTCTACACGCGTAGGCCGCGAGTAACGCATGCATACTCGACCTGGATTCGTGTAGAGCACCTGCCGCCGACCCGCCGCGCGGAAATGGGGACTGGGAGTGCGAGCGGCACGGTATCGACCGATGTTTGCTGATTCCAGAATCGACGGACCTCGTCGTGTTCCCGGACGTGATCCGTTCCGGCGTGGTGACCGTATCGTTGGCGGCGAGCGCGTCGACGGCAGCTGACTAGGCGAGTTGCTAAGATTAGAAATTAATCTCTGTTGTGGTCGGGTTTCGGATGAGTGGAGAACATCATGGGCGATGCGCGCCAGCCGCTCTATCGAATGAAGGCCGACTTCTTCAAGACCCTGGGCCATCCGGCGCGGATCCGGGTGTTGGAGCTGCTCAGTGAACGTGACTACGCGGTCTCGGAGATGTTGCCGGAAGTCGGTATCGAGGCCGCCAATCTGTCTCAGCAGTTGGCGATCCTGCGCCGGACCGGGCTGGTTACCGCTCGCCGCGAGGGACTGTCTGTGTCGTATGCGTTGACCTCGCCGCGGGTTGCAGAGCTGTTGACGGTGGCGCGGGCGATCTTGACCGGAGTCGTCGCCGGTCAAGCCGAGTTGCTCGAGGGGCCAGTCGAGCCGACGTTGATCAGCAAGTCCGCGAGCTGACAATTCGAGCCGAGCATGAGTCGTTTACACGGGCGCAATGATTGCAGATTTTCTAAGATACATACTTTAGTGGATCGATTCGTGGGAGTGAGGCGTCGACAGTGACTATCGATTCCGCCGTCGAAGGCGATGAGTTGGCGCGGGTGATGTGGTGGGTGTCGTCGAGTTCGACCCGGCGCACGATGGTGACGCGCCAGCCTTCCACGATACCGACGCCGCTCGCCGCTGCTGGTGTCCGTGCCGGGTTGGTCGTGAATTCTATTGGCCCGCTGTAGTTTCGGACCAGCTCGGTGACCAGTGCGGCCGATGCGGCGAACTCGTCGCGGCGCACGGTGTAGCGGGCCAGCACATCACCGCCGGTCGCGCTGACTTCGGTCACCGGCAGTTCGACGGTCGGGTGTTCGATTCTGGCGTCGGTGGCGATACCGCTGGCCCGGGCGGGATAGCCGAGCGCACGGGCATCGTCGGTGGCCAGGACTCCGGTACCGGCGAATCGATCGTAGACACCCGCGTTGCCGAGGGTGAGCTCGGTGAGATCGGCGGCGATCGATCGCAGCTGGTCGGTATCGGGAAGCGCCTGCAGCACAACACCGCCCGGCCGGATCGCGCGCGCAGATCTCGTTGATCCGCAGCAGCTGTTCACGGATGCGCTGGGCGTGGGCGTTGGCCAAGCCGACGTCGTTGGCGAGGGCGGCGGCGTGGTTGTCGCGGCGATGCGGTTGACCGTGCTGCTCGCAGGGATGCGGGCCGCCCATGACGCGGCCTACCCGTTTCGGATCCGACGAGGCAGCCTGTCAGTGTGCCGCCGCGGTGGTGGGCTGTTCCAGCAGGTGCGGAGGTCGGTGGCCTCGGTGGGAGACCGGGAGATACCGGCGTGCGTGGTCGATCGCCTCGTGAGTCGTGGCGAAAATGCTCTGCGCGCCGTCGGCCGGTAGTGCGCCGATAGCGGTCAGGCGGCGTCTGTGGTCGCTGCGCAGTCCCGACATCAGCACCGTGATGTGGCGGTGCTCGAGCTTGCCGATGGCGTCCTTGAGCACGAGCGCGCCGGTGGTGTCCAACGCGGTGATCTTGGCCATGCGCAGGATGATGACCTTGACGTCGGCGACGTCGGCTAGCTCGAGCAGGAACCGGTGCGCGGCGGCGAAGAACAGCGGTCCGTCGATGCGGTAGGCGACGATGTGATCGCGCAGCAGGTCGTGTTCCTCGGCGAGATGGTCGCCCTCATCCAGCGGCACCTGTTCGAGCCGGGCCTCCCGCGCCACCGAACGCAGTGCGAGCACGACTGCGAAACCGACACCGACCGCAACGGCGGTGACCAGATCCAGTGCGACGGTGACACCGAAGGTGACCGCCATGACGATCCCATCACCCCAAGAGGCCCGCGCGATCGCGGCCAGCGACGCCGTCTCCACCATGCGCACGGTCGTTGCCAGCAGCACACCCGCCAGCGCGGCCAGCGGGATGTCGGCGACCAGCGGCGCGGCCAGGTAGATGATCGCCGCCAGGATTGCGGCGTGGGTGAGTGCCGCCAGGCGGGTGCGTGCGCCGGAGCGGACGTTGACCGCTGTGCGGGCGATCGCCCCGGTCGCGGGCACACCACCGAACAGCGGTGCGGCGATATTAGCCAAGCCCTGACCGAACAGCTCCCGATCCGGGTTGTGCCGAGTGCCCACTGACATCGAATCCGCCGCGGTCGCCGACAGCAGTGACTCGAGTGCGGCGAGTGCGGCCACCGCCAGGGCCGGTCCGATCAGTGAGCCGAGTTCGTCGAGGTGCACGAAGCTCAGCGACGGTGCGGGTAGCCCCGATGGAATAGTCCCGATGCGGGCGAGATCCATATCGAACACCGCCGCGACGACCGTGGCGGCGGCGACCGCGGCCACCGCGAACGGCAGCTTGGGAAGATAGCGGCCACCGATCAGGATCACTGCGGCCACCATGAGCGCGGTGACCGGCGTGGCCACGCTCGGTGTCTCGATGAAGCGGCGCACCGCGTCGACGGCCGACTGCCACACCTTGTCGCCGCTGGCATCGGTGATACCGAGTGCGGCCGGAAACTGTTGCAGCGCAATCACGACCGCGATACCCGCGGTGAACCCCTCGATCACCGGGGCGGGCATGTACCTGACCGCGCGCCCGACCCCGGCCGCCGCCAGCACCACCAGCAGCAGCCCCGCCATCAACCCGACCGCGAGTACGCCGCTGGCACCGTGGGCATGCACGATCGGTACCAGCACCACTGTCATGGCCCCGGTCGGGCCCGACACCTGGAACCGGGAACCGCCGAATACCGCCGCCAGCGCGCCCGCGATCACGGCGGTGGCCAAACCGCCCGCCGCGCCCAACCCCGAGCTGATGCCGAATCCCAGTGCCAGCGGCAACGCCACCAGCGCCACGATCAACCCGGCCAGCAGATCCGCGCCGGGAGCCCGGAGCGCGGGCCGCCATTCCGACCAGGTCGGTAGCAGTGACCGCACGATCAGCGCGCGCCGAGCAGGCGCAACTTCAGACCGGCCAACTGCTCGCGCAGTACCTCGGGCAGCCGGTTGCCGCCGATGGTGGCGTACCACTCATCGATCGAACGGGTCTCGGCCACCCACTCCTCGATATCGACCGCCAGCGCGTCACCCACCAGGTCTCGATACCCGTCGGCGATCCCGGTGAGATCGAGCGCATCCGGGGTCGGCACCAGACCGACAGGTGTCCACAGCGCGGGTGCCTCGTCGTCGAGGCGTTCCAGGGCCCACTTCAGAACCCGGACGTTGTCGCCGAAGCCCGGCCACAGGAACTTGCCGTCGGTGCTGCGCCGGAACCAGTTGACCTGGAAGATCTTCGGCAGCTTCGCCGGGTCGGCGGCCGCGCCCAGTTTCAGCCAGTGTGCGAAGTAGTCCCCCACGTGGTAGCCCAGGAACGGCAGCATCGCCATCGGATCACGCCGCACCACACCGACTTTGCCCGCCGCCGCGGCGGTGGTCTCCGACGACAGCACCGACGCGGTGAAAACGCCGTGCTCCCAGTCGAAGGATTCGGCGATCAGCGGCACTGTGGTGGCCCGGCGGCCGCCGAAGAAGATCGCCGAAATCGGCACTCCGGTCGGGTCGTTCCACTCCGGAGCCACCGACGGGCACTGCTCGATCGGTGTGCAATAGCGCGAATTCGGGTGCCCGGCAGGTGTTCCCGCCTCCGGTGTCCAGTCGTTTCCATGCCAGTCGATCAGGTGCGCTGGCGGCTGTTCAGTCAGCCCCTCCCACCAGATATCGCCGTTGTCGGTGCGGGCGGTATTGGTGAAGATCGAGTTCCCGGCCTCGATCGTGGCGATTGCGTTCGGATTCGTTTTCGCGCCGGTCCCCGGTGCGACTCCGAAGAACCCGGCCTCCGGGTTCACCGCATACAGTCGCCCGTCGGCGCCGAAGCGCATCCAGGCGATATCGTCGCCGATGGTCTCGGCTTTCCAGCCGGGCAGCGCCGGTTCGAGCATCGCGAGGTTGGTTTTACCGCAGGAGGACGGGAATGCCGCCGCGATGTAGTGCGTTTTGCCCTGCGGGGAGGTGAGTTTCAGGATCAGCATGTGCTCGGCCAGCCATCCCTCGTCGCGGCCGATCACCGAGGCGATCCGCAGCGCGAAGCACTTCTTACCGAGCAGGGCATTGCCGCCGTACCCGGACCCGTAACTCCAAATTGTGCGCGACTCCGGGAAATGCGCGATGTATTTGGTGTGATCGCACGGCCACGGCACATCCTGCTCGCCGGGACTCAGCGGCGAGCCAACCGAGTGCAGGCACTTCACGAATTCGGTTTCACCGGTGAGCGATTCCCACACCGGTGTACCCGAGCGGGTCATGATCTGCATCGACACCGCGACGTAGGCCGAATCGGTGATCTGCACACCATATTTCGGCTCCGGGGCATCCAGCGGGCCCATGCAGAACGCGATCACATACATCGTGCGCCCTGACATCGCGCCACGGTAGTGCTCGCTCATCACGGTCTTCATATCGACCGGATCAACCCAATTGTTCGTCGGTCCCGCATTCGAGGGATCTTCCGAGCAGATGAATGTGCGATCCTCTACCCGCGCCACGTCATCGGGATCGGAGACGCACCAGAACGAATTCGGTTTGGCCGTCAGCGGCACGAAGGTGCCCTTGGCTACCAGCTCCGCGGTCAGCCGGTCCCATTCCGCCCGGGAGCCGTCACACCAGACGATCCGATCCGGCGCGGTCAGCTCCGCCACCTTCTCGACCCAGGCGGCGACACCGGAATGATCGGTCGGGGCCGAGGCGGCCACCGTGGGGGCGGAGCTATCGATCACTGCTGCTCTCCTTCGGATTCGCGTACGTATCTAGTTTAGAAATCGTGCAATCAGTTAGCCAGCAGGTCGCCTCGTGAGAAATCGCACTCCCGCCAGGCATGTCTCCATCTCCGGGAAGCCGCAACCACGAGCAAGGGCCTCGAGAGGAAGTGCCGGGGTCCCGAACCGTATTCGACGCCCCGATCTCACGAACGATCAGCCGGTTGAGGTGGCAACTTACAAGATCTCAGCACTGCCCACACGCCCGTGGCGGCTGGCATACCGCGAACCAGCGATCTGAAGACTTGCGAATTTTAGCAAACAGATCGGATTCTCCTCGATCGAGGGTGTTAGCCGCGGCTGGCATGACCGCCGCTGCGCGCCGATGGGGGATACTAGTTGCATAATTGCGAACATGACCAGGATGTTGATCAGATGACCGAACGTACGACACCGACACTCCCGCAGCGGATCGCCTACATCTGCGGGCGTACCTTGCCCGCGTCGATGTCGGAATGGGTGCGCAACGATCTGACCGGTCCTGGCGCGACTCGGCGTTACCTGATGCGGTTCCTCATCCCGATCATCCCGGTGCTGTGCCTGTTTCTGCTGGTCCCGGGGCCACTCTGGATGGGCCTGGCGATGATGGCACTGCTATATCTGCCGCTGATCTACTTCACCGCTGCCCTGATGTTCGTCTACCGTCGCGCGCGCCTGGTCAAGCACGGACTCGATCCCGCCCTGGCCGACTCTCGACAGCGTGACCGCGCAGCAGCACAGCGACTGGACTACGAACGCCGCCACGGACGCGCCTGAACGCCAGCCACCCACTGTCCCCGCGTGATCGAACAATCGCGAATATCGGCAACAACCTCGAAGGAGACGAGTGGGACGCGGGTAACGCCGATCGGCCGACTGCGCGGCCGGATTCTGCGGTGCTACCACTGCGCGTTGCTGTGCCGAACCTCCGTGCTGGAGCCCAGAGCACGCTGCTGCCCGCGATGCGGCGCACAGCCGCTGGTCGATATCAGTACGGGAAGGCCATTCTCCCCACCGGTGCACCTCTGATCGGAACCGTCACCGCTCGCGACGGCCTACATATTCAGCCACCAAATCCAGCACACGAAAGTAGAAACATGCCCATTGCCACGCTCAACGGGGTGCGGATCAACTACGACGTCACCGGAACCGGCACGCTGGTATTGATGATCATGGGGACCGGCGGCCCGGGCAGGGTCTGGCGGACCCACCAGGTTCCCACTCTGGTCAAGGCCGGATTCCGGGTTGCGACGATGGACAACCGCGGGATCGCGCCCTCAGACGAATGCGCCACCGGCATGAGCTTCGATAACTTGGTCGGTGACACCGCGGCACTGATCGAACACCTCGGCGCTGGTCCCGCGCATGTGGTCGGCACATCGTTGGGTGCCCGGGTGGTCCAGGAGTTGGCGTTGGCGCGGCCCGACCTCGTCGGCAAGGCGGTCATGGTGGCGACCGCCGGGCGTCCCCATCCACTGTCGCGCACCCTCAACCTGGGCGAGCAGGGGCCCTCTACGACAAAGGTGTTCAGCTGCCTCCGCAGTACGCGGCGGCCATCAACGCGATGCTGAATCTTTCGCCCACACGATGCAGGACCCGACCCGCGCCCAGGAATGGCTCGACATCTTCGAATTCACCTCGGGCACACCGGCGCCGGGCGTGCGGGCACAGATCGGGATGGATCGCTCCTCCGACCGCCGCGGCGACTACGCGCAGATCAGCGTCCCCAGCCTTGTCATCGGTTTCGCCGACGACAAAATGGCACCGCCAGTTTTCGGCCGTGAAGTCGTCGACGCGATCCCCGGTGCCAGGTACGTCGAAATCGAACGCTGCGGTCACTACGGCTACCTGGAGCGACCCGACGAGATCAACCGCGTGATCATCGACTTCCTCACCGCGGCGTAACAACGCCCGGCAGCCCACAATCAGGAGACCTCGATGAACCAGCCCCTGCCACCGTGTCCGGCATGTTCGAGCGAATACACCCCAGCGTGACCGGTGTGTGCGTCGGTTGACCGCATCATCGGACGTCGAGTCAGTGGTCTTGTAGCGATTGGATGGCTGCGCGGAGTTTGGTGGTGGCTTCGGCGGCGACGGGTTCGAGTTCGGGTTCGCCGGTGAGCTGGACCATGAGGTCCGGGTTCATGGCTTCGATGATGATGGTGTCGGCGGCTGTGGGGTCGCTGCGGACGATCACGTTGCAGGGCAGTAGGAGTCCGATCTGGCGGTTCACGCCGACGGCGCGGTGGGCCAGAGGTGGGTTGCAGGCGCCGAGGATTCGGTAGTTCTCCATGTCCTGGCCGAGTTTGGCCTTCAGTGTGGCTTGCATGTCGATGTCGGTGAGGACGCCGAATCCCTGTTCGGACAGGGCTTTACGGGTCAGTTCAACGGCTTCGTCGAAGCTGGTGTGCAGTGTGGTCGAGAGGGCTAGGTTCATGATGCGGTCCGCTTTCGGTCGGTTCGGTTGGGGTGATGCGGTGTCGGGTGTGTGGCATTGCGCAGTTGGTCGCGGTGTCGGGAACGCCCAGGCGATGGAGTAGTAGTGTCGCCGGACACCATCCCATTGCGCTGTAGAGCAGCAGGTTCGCACCGACGAGCCCGGTCGCTATCAGCCACCACGGCGAGGCCACCGCGGCCAGCAGCGTGCTGACCAGTACGAACGTGCCTGCCAGCAGCGGCACGAGCCGCGCGATGGACCAGCCGCGCTGGCGAGCCGGTAGGTGCATGATTTCCAATCGTGTTGGGATCCGTGGTTGTTCAGGCCAGGGCGAGGAAGAGCTTCTCCAGCTCGACTTCGGTCATCGGCTCGGAACCGTCGGCGCTTTGTCCGGTGAGGCATTCACGCAGTCCGGTCGCGACGATCTTGAATCCGGCCCGGTCGAGCGCGCGTGACACGGCGGCGAGTTGGGTGACGACGTCCTTGCAGTCGCGACCCTGCTCGATCATGGAGATCACGCCGGCGAGTTGGCCGTGTGCGCGGCGCAGCCGGTTGAGTACCTGGGCGATAGTTTCTTCGTTGCCGACCATGGTGTTTCCCTTTTCGTTGGATACCTCACTCAAGGATACCCATGGGGGTATATACGGTGAGCGGCGTAGGTGATTTCAGTGGTGGGCGAAGCTGATCGAGGGGAGTGCCCTGCGCAGCCAGTTCGGTGACCACCAGGCGCCGTGTCCGGTGAGCCGCAGTAGCACCGGCAGTAGCACCAGTCGTACCGCGGCCGCGTCGAGCAGAACCGCGACGCCGAGGATGATGCCCATCTCCTTCGGGGGCAGCGGCTCGGAGAGTGCGAAGGTGAAGAACACCGCGACCATGACCGCGGCGGCGGCGAAGATCACCCGTCCGGAGTGCGCCAGGCCGTCGACCTGGGCGGTCTTCGGGTCACCGGTGTGCTCGTAGTGTTCCTTGGCCGTGGCCAGCAGAAATACCGTGTAGTCCATCGCGATCGCGAAGATCATGGCGAAGAAGAACACCGGTCCCCACCCGTCGAGGAAGCCTTGCGGGGTGAAGCCGAGCAGTCCTGCGCCGTGTCCGTCCTGGAAGATCAGTTTCGCGACGCCGAAGGCCGCGGCGGTGGACAGCAGGCTGACTACGGTGCCGAGGGCGGCGATCACCGGTGCTTGCAGCGCGATCAGCAGCAGGGCAAAGCCGAGGATGAGGATGATCGCCACGATGATCGGGAAGTAGTCGTCGAGAGCTCGCTGCAGGTCGAGGTTCTCCGCGGGTGCGCCGCCGACCAGTGCGGCAGCGGGCAGCTCGTCACGCAATCGGTCGAGGATTGCGCCCATCCGCGGGTCCGATGGATCGACCTCGGGTAGTGCCTGCATCGTCGCTAGGCCGCTGTCGTCGAGTGCGAGCTGCGGCGGGGTGACCATGCTGATCCCGTCGACTCCCTTGACTGCTGCGGCGACCTGGGCGGCCTGGGCGGCCGGGGTGATGATCTGCAGCATGCCGGGTGCGCCCTCGCCCATCTGGGCCTGGACCAGTTCGTAGCCTTGGCGCACCGGCGCGTCGGTCGGCACGACCTCGATGGAGGGCATGGCCACTTTCAGTCCGAACACCGGGATCGACAGGGCGATCAGCACCGTGACCGCGCCGATCGCGAACGGCCACGGATGGTTGTGCAGCAGCCCACCCCACGCCGCGAATCGCGGCGAGCGGTGCTGCTGATGCTTGGCATGCGGCAGCGCGCCAGCATTGATCTTGCCGCCCAGCGCCCCCAACGCGGCGGGCAGCAGGGTCATGGTGGCCAGCAGCACGAAGAACACCGCGAACATGATCCCGACCGCCATCGTCCGCACCGCGGGCGCTGGCACGATCAGCACCGCCGACAAGCTGACCAGGACCGTCAGCCCGGACAGCGCAACCGCCTTGCCCGCGGTGTTCATTGTTTCGGCGACCGCCGCCTCGGGGCTGGGGGCGGTGGTGCGTGCGTCACGGAAGCGGGCGACGATGAACAGCGCGTAGTCGATACCGAGCGCCAAGGCGAACATCATCGCGAAGTTCATTGCCCACACCGAGATCGGAGTGAGGTGGTTGAGCAGTACCAGTCCACCGGCCGAGGCGACCAGCCCCGCCAGGGTGAGCAGCAGCGGCAGCCCGGCGGCGACGAGGGATCCGAACGCCAGCACCATGATCGCCAAAGTCACCGGCCAGGAAAACATTTCGGCCTTGATCATGGCGTCGTGGTTGGCCTTGTTGAAATCGCTCCACAGCGCTGAGCTGCCCGTGGGATAGACCTCGATGCCGTTGCCGGACAAGGCGGTCAACGCGCCGGAGTGCTCGTCGACGGCCTTGACCATGTCATCGGTGGAGGCGTTCGCGCCCGCGATGAAAACGCCGGTGTGCCCGTCGGGGGTGACCGAGGTCCCCGGCTGGGGTGCGATCAGTTCACCGAAGCGCGCATCGCCGGTGAAGACCTCGGCGATCTCGCCGAGCACCCGCTGAACCGCCGGACTCTCGATGGTCTCGGTATCGGAATGGACCACCACCTGCACCGCCGCCGAGGAGTTCCCGCCGAAATGCTGCTGCGCCAGCTCGCGCACCCGCACCGACTCCGACCCGTCGGCCTGCCACCCCGCCCCCGCAAGCGAGGTGAACACACTCGGCGCGGCGGCGCCCAGGACGATCAACACCAGCAACCAGACACCGAACACGACCCGGGCATGCCCGGCCATCGCAGATCCGAGCCTGCCCAGCATCCCGCCGGAGCTGCTCGGCGGTGCGGTGTCGCGAGCCGGGGAAACAACCACAGAGTCGGTCATCGCTATCTCCTTCATACCCCAGGGGGTATATTGATGTCAGATCCGAAGATACCCCATGGGGTATAGGAAGGTGAAGGGTGGCATCCGGCACAGCGCCTGTCGGAGTCGTCGGACACCGATATGGAAGGAAGCTGAAAATGGCCGCGATAGATCTCTACCTCGACCCGGTGTGCCCATTCGGATGGGTGGCCGCACAGTGGCTGCTGGATGCCGCCCACGAGCATCGGACGTCGGTCACGCTGCGGCAGATGAGCTTGGCCGTGCTCAATGACGGCAACGACGTCGACGCCCATCATCGGCCGATGATCGACAGATCGCGGCGGCTCGGACGCCTCTTCGCGGCCGTCACCGCCCAGCACGGGCCGGATGGGTTCGCGCGCCTGTATCGAGCCTTCGGCGCGAGTGCCCATGACCAGCGGGAACAGGTCACTCTCGCCGCCATCGCGGACATGCTCCAAAGTCTCGGAATGGACCGGTCACTGGCCGCTACCCTCGACGCCAGCGAACTGGACCAAGCCGTTGCCCGGGCCCACGAAGTCAGCCAGCAAGTGCTAGGAGGACGTGGTGGCAGCCCGATCATCGCCATCGACGGCCACGGTTTCTTCGGCCCGGTTCTCACTCGGATTCCCGATGCCGAGAAAGGCGCCGCCCTGCTCGACGCCCTGATCGCCGCGGCGGGAACGCCGGAATTCGCTGCCCTGCAACGGCCGTACTCGGGGCCGCCGACCACCGAACGGGAACAGGGCACCTGATGTGCTACCCGGTCAGCTGCCGCAGCCGCGGAAAGACGACGTGGTTCGGGTGCGGAGCGCACGGCGACCAGGTCCGGGTCATTGTCCCGAAACCGCTGGGGCACCAAGGATATTCGGGTCAGACCCGCTCGACAGCACTCACGGGAACGTCGGTGACTCAGGGTGCGCGGTAGCGCACAGCGAATGAAACGGACAGCAGACCCGCTCCGGCCATCGGCTGATGTGCAGGGCGGGTGTGTCCGTCATACCCGCAGAATCGAAAGTCGTGGCAATGACGGTGTCGTCCATGGCTGTCCGCGCGCCCGCCGACAGCGCGAACCAGCATCATGGTGCGGACTTCGGGAACGCCGGATTGCTCGATCGTCCACACAGGTACGTCCGGCGGGATGAACGCGCCACAAGCCCTGACCGCCGCCTATCGACTCAGCGGTGGCCTAGGACATCAGCAAAAGGGACCCCGGCCTCTTCCGTCGATCATGCGCGCTGCGGTCCAGTGGGATGGATCGGCGTTTACCCCGGTCGGGAGGTATGTGATGAGTCGAATGACCAGGCAGGCTCGGTCGTGGGCGGCACGGCTGGGCGGTTGGCTGGCACCGGTTCTGGTGGTGGTCACAGTGGCAGCGCTGGCGATCGGCGCGGTCCTGTGGGTGTTCGGTTTGCGCGGTGCTGCCGACGGGTTCTGGATCGCGGCGACAGTGGCGGCGTTCGTTCCCGCGCTCTTCTGGATGATCGCCACGCTTGTGAAGGGCCGGGCCGGTGTCGACCTGATCGCGGTGTTGTCGTTGGCGGGAACGCTCTGGGTTGGCGAGTATCTCGCAGGCGCATTGATTGCCGTCATGCTGGCCGGTGGACGAGCCCTCGACGCCGCCGCCGAACGCCGGGCTTCACGGGATCTGCGCGCCCTGTTGGAGCACGCACCCCGGTCCGCTCGCCGTCTTGTCGGCGATGAGGTGACGGTGATTCCGCTCGGCCAGGTCGTCGTCGATGACGTGCTTGTGGTCGCCGCGGGCGAGATAGTGCCGGTCGACGGGCGAATCCTGAATACCATTGCGGTACTCGACGAGTCGGTGCTCACCGGGGAACCGCTGCAAGTGGAGCGTGGGGTCGGTGAACCGGTGCGCAGCGGTGTCGTCAATGCCGGCGATGCGTTCGAGATGTGTGCGAGCGCGACGGCGGCCGAGAGTACCTACGCCGGGATTGTGCGGCTAGCCGAGCAGGCCGGCGCCGAAAACGCACCGCTGGTGCGGCTTGCCGATCGATATGCGGCGTGGTTCCTGCCGCTCGCGCTACTGGTCGCCGGTACCGCTTACGCAATGAGCGGGTCGGCGGTACGGGCGGTCGCCGTCCTGGTGGTCGCGACACCATGCCCGCTGCTGCTGGCCGCCCCCGTGGCGATCGTCTCCGGACTGTCGCGGGCGTCGCGCCTGGGAGTCGTCGTGCGTGGCGGTAGCACATTGGAAAGCCTCGGCGACGCAACCACTTTGGTGATGGACAAGACCGGCACTCTCACCGCGGGCCGCCCCCAAGTCGTCGAAGTAATAGCCGCACCGGGCCGCGAGGCGGCGGAGATGATGCGGCTGGCCGCGTCGGTGGATCAGGTGTCGCCGCACGTGCTGGCCGAAGCGATAGTCACCGAAGCACTCGCGCGCGGTATCGACCTGTCGGCACCCACCGAAGTGGCTGAGCAGGCCGGGCGCGGGGTGTCCGGCACCGTGGACGGCCACCGGGTTGATGTCGGCAAACTGCGCGACTCGTTCACGAGTGCCGGCTGGGCCCGCGCGGTCGTCAACCGGGCAAGCCTGGACTCGGCCGCGATCGCCTGGATCGTCGTCGACGGCGAACTCGCAGCAGCGATCCTGCTGCGAGACCCATTGCGCCGACACGCACCCCGCACCATTAGGCGACTGCGTGAGGCCGGTCTGAACCGACTGGTCATGCTCACCGGCGACCGGCCCGAACCCGCGCGTGAAGTCGCCACCGTACTCGGCCTGGACGAGGTGTATGCCGAGCAAAGCCCCGCCGACAAGGTCGATGCCGTGCGCCGCGAACGTGAACACGCGGTGACAGTGATGGTCGGTGATGGTGTCAACGACGCCCCGGCACTGGCCGCCGCCACCGTCGGCGTCGCGATGGGGGCGCGCGGATCGACCGCCTCGTCGGAAGCCGCCGACATCGTGCTCACCACCGATCGTCTCGACCGGCTCGCCGATGCCATGGACACTGCCCGCTGGTCACGCCGCATCGCCGTGCAGAGCGCCGTCGTCGGCATGAGTATGTCGCTGCTGGCCATGATCGCCGCCGCCGCCGGCTGGCTGCCACCCGCCGCCGGTGCGCTGCTGCAGGAAGGCATCGATGTGGCGGTGATCCTCAATGCGCTACGCGCCCTGCGTGGCAATCCGGCACTGCGCACCGATCTCGCCCCGGACACCGAGGCTATGCTGCGCCGCTTCGCCGGTGAACATGATGCACTGCGCGACGCACTCGGATTGCTCCGCACCGCCGCCGATCGTCTCGCCGAGCGCAGCGGCGACGAGACCGCGTTGTCCGCGGTCGAGGCCGCGTACAGATTTCTCGTCGACGAGCTGATGCCTCACGAAGAGGCCGAGGAAACCGAACTGTATCCGGCGCTGGCCACTCCACTCGGCAGCGCCGAGGCCACCGCCACCATGAGTCGCACACATGCCGAGATCCAGCGGCTCACCACGCGAATCGGTAACCACCTCCGCATGGCGCGTATCACTGGCCGCATCGGCCCCGACCAGATCGATGATCTCCTGGCCTGCCTGTATGGACTCTACGTCCTGCTGAAGCTGCACTTTCGACAGGAGGAGGAGAACTATTTCACGCTCACCGACGAACCCGAATACGCCTCCCCACCAACCCAATCCGGCATCAAGCCATCCCTGCAACGATGACCGACCTGCCAGTAGACCACCTCCGGCTACACCGTGTCCGACCCAGGGCAAGGTGGTACAGCCACCCCGCAACAATGGGAGTCGTTGTCATTAATTCCCAGCCGATAGGGTGCCGGGCCACCACCACTGGTCGATCGAGACGTGTTCGCCGAAGTGCGAGAATGCGCGGGTGATCGATACCGATCTGCCGCGGGTGCTGGTCGTCGAAGACGACCCGCAATTGCTCGCGATGCTTGGTGGGTTGCTCACCGAGGAGGGGTATCAGGTCGACATCGCCGCAGACGGCCAGCAGGGATTGCACCTTGGTCTCACTCGCGAGTACGACGTGATGCTGTTCGATCGGGGGTTGCCCGCGATTGATGGGCTGGATCTGCTGACGAGGCTGCGGGTCCGTGGAATCGTCACTCCGATGTTGATCCTGTCCGCACTCGCCAATCCGGCGGATCGGGTGGCGGGTCTCGACGCCGGCGCCGAGGACTATCTGGGTAAGCCGTTCGATGTGGCGGAATTGCTCGCCAGGCTGCGGGCGCTGCGACGCCGGCACTTGGATGTCGCGCGTTCGCTGCCGGTGCTGAAAGGAAGACTCGAGCTGGACAGCCGCTGCGTCGTCGTGGCTGATACCGCGGCGGTGGTCCGGCTCTCCGAACGGGAATGCGATCTGCTGGCCACGCTGGCATCGCGGCCAGGAGTTGTATTCTCGCGCAAACAATTGCTGGCTATAGTGTTCGACGACGCCGAGAGCCCGGTGGTGGTCGATACCTATGTCCACTACCTGCGCCGAAAGCTCGGTCGCACGGTGATCGACACCGTACGTGGCCGCGGGTATGAGCTGGGACGTGGTGGGTGAGGCGGCGCCCGACCGACTCAGCAGACGCGTGCCTGATCCGGCGGACGATGCTGCGGATCGGACTGCAGTCGGCTGCCGCCGTGCTGGTGACCGTGCTGTTGCTCAGCGTGGCCGTGATCATGGTCGTATCGCATAGTGCGCGCAATGACCAGAACAGGTCGCTGGCCACAGCCATCGCCGAGGCCGACGATGTGAACGACCCACCCGCGGGGACCTGGCTGGTGATCCGGCGGGCAGGCAGCACGCAGGCTAGTCCGGGGCTGCCGCCGGGTCTGCCCGACGAGGCCGCCATGCGGCAGGCCGAACACGACGGTGCGCCGCGAACCGCGGAGGTGTCGATCGGTGACCGACGGTACCGGATCCGCACCGAACAGCGCGGCGACGCGGTGATCCAGGCGGTGTACGACCTGCGGGCGGCCGAGCGCGAGGCACGGGGTCTGGGCGCGGTCTTGCTGGTGTGCGGCGCCATCGGAATGCTGCTGGCGATACTGACCGGCGCCTGGGTCGCGCGCAGGGCGGTAACCCCGCTTATCGCGGCGCTGACATTGCAACGCCGGTTCGTCGCCGACGCGGGCCATGAACTGCGCACCCCGCTGACGCTGTTGAGCACCAGGGCCCAGCTATTGCGGCGGCGCCTGCGCGGCCACCCGGCCGAAGCCGAGGTCGACAGCCTGGTAGTCGATGCTGGTCAGCTGGCCGACATTCTCGATGACCTGCTGCTGGCGGCCGATCCCCGACAGGAGGCTCAGCCTCGGCCTTTCGATCTAGCTGCCCTGCTACGGGATGCGGTGAGCGCCGCCGAACCGGCGGCCGACCAGCGTGGTGTCCGACTCGAAATGATCGCCGCACCGGTGCAGCTGCAAGGCTTCGAAGCGGGGCTGCGGCGAGCGGTGAATGCTTTGTTGGACAACGGAATACGTCATGCGGATAGTCTGGTGCGGGTGGCGCTCGGAAGCGATGGCCGACATGTGCGGATCGATGTCACCGACGACGGCCCTGGGATCGATACCGATGTTCTGCCCATCCTGTTCACCCGTTTCGCGTCGACGCCGACCACCGCGAACCCGAGCGAACGACGTCGCTACGGGCTCGGTCTGTCATTGGTCAGCGAGATCGCCGCCAGGCACGGCGGTAGGGTTTCGGCTCGCAATCACGACGGCGGCGGCGCGACGCTGTCGATGACGCTGCCCACCGGTGCGCAGCACTGAATTGCCTTCGTCTCACCGCGTCCCAGAAACCTCCAAGAATCGGCTCATAGGGTTGGTCGCAACGCATTACCCGGTGACCGAGGAGATTCGAATGGCTATGGGGCTCACTACGATCAACGGGCTACCTACCCACATCCTGCTGGTTCACGTTGTCGTCGTACTGGTGCCGCTGGCCGCACTAATGCTGGTGGCGTCCGTGTTGTGGCCCGCTGCTCGACACCACTTGGGCCCGATCACGCCCCTTGTGTCGTTGGCCGCGCTGGTGGCGATTCCGTTGACGACCGAATCCGGCGAGTGGCTCGAACACCACACCGCCCATGATCCGTTGGTGCGCATCCACACGCAGTTGGCCGATGGTCTGCTGCCGTGGTCGGCGGTGACTTTCCTGCTGGCGGTCGTATGGTGGGCCACGCACAGCGAGTGGGTTGCCCGGTGGTCTCGGACCGCCAGGATCGCTGCCGTTACCGCGAACCGGGTTGTCATCATCGCGATGGTTGCCGTCGCGGTGGCTGTGTCCGCTGGTTCGGTGGTGCAGGTCTACCGAATCGGTGACAGCGGTGCGAAGGCCGCCTGGCATGACCGGCTCGGATCATAGGTAGCCGGGAGGGGATCGGAGCGTCGATCAGTGGTCGGGAACCTTGCTGCTACTGGCGTGTTCGACCAGACACACCTCCAAACCGGTCTACAGCTGAACTTTTCGCGCCAAACCGCCGAACATCCGTTTTTCGAGCCGGAAACGCGGGGTGACATTTTGGGGCAGTGGCTCGAGGGACGGGGGTGGGTGCCGGCATTTCGGTTGCCTCGTGGCCGGTCCGGTCTCGGCGTCATCGCGTTTGGGTGGTTGTGTATGAGTTGGCCGAGGAGTTCGGCCGCTTCGCGTGTGTCGATTTATGCGGCCTCGGCTTCGATGGTTGCGTGGGCGATGCCGCGGGGTCGTCCGGCTCGGGTCCAGCCCCAGTAGAGCAGCGCGGCGAGGAGCAGGGCCGCGGCGAGGGAGGCGAGTGGTTCGCCGCGGGCGAGGTTGACGATGAGGGTGAAGGTGACGACGGTGGCGCCGAAGAGGTTGACGGTGAGCCACTTTCGTTGCCGGGCTTGGTGGGAGAAGTGGGTCATGGCGATCAGGCCGGTGAGGAAGCTGACGAAGACCGCGACGGCGTAGAACAGCACGAGGCGCTGGTCTTGGCCGTCGGCTGCCACGGTGACTGCTGCCGAGACGGTGGTGAACACAGCGACTCCCCAGTAGGGGGTGTGGTGGGTGTTGGTGTGGCCCAGCACTGCGGGCAGGATCCCGCCTTCGCGGCCAGTCGTGTCGATGTGTCGGGCGAGGGCTTTGAGGAGTCCGGGTCCGGCTTGGAATGATGACGATGCCGCAGACAGCAGTAGTAGGGCGGTGGCGGCTTGGAAGAAGGCGTAGACGGCCGGTGAGGTGGCGGCTTGGGCGAGGTCGGCGAGTTGGGTGGAGTCGGTGCCGGGGACACCGACATGGAGGTGGACTGCGGCAGCGGTCAGCCCGAGGGTGAGTCCGCCGACCACGCCGAGGGTGAGCCACAGGGTGATTCGCCCGAACCGGCGTCGTCCTCGATCGTCGAGTTGGCCGAGTTGGGCGATTGCGGAGGAGGGGGCTTCGACACCGGTGGCCAGCGCCATGGCGACCGGGAACGCCAAGGCGACAGCCAGCACCGGAGCGCGGTCGGTGTGGTCGGTGATGGCGGTATGTGCGGTTCCGGTGGTGAAGCCGTCGATGATGACGATGGTGCCGCCGATGATGAACAACATGGTCAGCACGGCGAAGAGGGTGCGACCGAGGTGCCCGAACCAGGTGATGGCGGCGACGAACATCAGCAACCCCAGAGCTAGGGGTATCCGCCAGTGCGTGAGGCCGGGGATGTAGGCGATTACCGCGGAGGACCCCGCGGACACGCTGATCGCGATGGTCAACACGAAATCGACGATCAGTGCGCCGATCGGGATGAACGCCCACGCCTCTCCGAACGCCTCACCGGCTGCCGCGGCGGCGCCTCCGCCTTGGGGGTAGCGGGCCACCAGCTGCTGGTAGTTGACGATGATCACGCCGATGATGGCGACGACCAGGCCCATCGTGACCAGCAGCAACCCGAGATCACCGTGCAGTGCGCGCAGGGCGGCTTCGATGGCGTAGGCGACCGATGACACTGGGT
Source organism: Nocardia sp. CA-084685 (assembly GCF_050955785.1). NCBI lineage: Bacteria > Bacillati > Actinomycetota > Actinomycetes > Mycobacteriales > Nocardiaceae > Nocardia > Nocardia sp. CA-084685. The sequence continues at coordinate 4,172,391 of NZ_CP192094.1, read as the reverse complement.
CGGCCATCACAGCAAAGGCGAAAGCTGTCAACAATACTGGCCGCGAATGCAACACCGACCGGAATCGGGCGGTCGCGGATCGAGGCGGTGCTGCGGGCAGGTCCTGTGATACGGGCATGAGCGCGGTTCCCTCCGGTCGACAGCACTGCGGGATCGCCGACCAGATCTTCCCGGCACACCAGAACCCAAATTACCCCAGTGCATGACGCCCTGCTGCCGATATCGAAGGACGTTGCACGCTACGGTCGGTCGAGGTGCGGACCGCGCGGACGCCAGCGAGCAGTGGCTGTGTGGATACGATGGGCATTGTGTTGGTGTGTGCTTTCCACCGGCCTCTTCGCGTAGTGACCGCCGTGCTCGCAGCGGCCGGGATGGGCCTCTGGTCCTGTCGGGATTGGCCTATTCGGTTGTGGGACCGGTGGTTACCTGGGATCAAACCCTGCCATCGTCGATGCGTCCACGAACTCGCCTGAGCTGTTAGGTCAACAAAGTTCTGAGTTGCGGGATCTCCTCGACGAGAGGCCGTGCCCGGCCGCGTTCGCTGATCGACTCGAGCTGCCAAACGCCTGGTTCTGTGTTCGCGACTATGTCAAGAACGCCCGCAGTTGGGGGATGGCCTCGACGGGATGTTGTGCGCGGATGGCTTCGCCGATCGGGTCGAACTGCCACACCCCGTTCATGCGGGACAGTTTGCCCATGACCAGTCCGGTGTGGGTTCCACCGCCGGTCAGGTCGTAGCGGGCGATTTCGGTACCGGACACGCCGTCGACCAGGCGGCAGAACGCGTTCTCGATCTGGTCGAAGGTCTGGCCGGAGTAGGAGGTGACGATGAAGACGACGGTGGTGACCTCTGGGGGTAATCGGGTCAGGTCGACGGTGATTATTTCGTTGTCGCCCTTGCCTTCTCCGGTCGTGCTGTCGCCGAGGTGTCGTACCGATCCGTCGCGGGAGCTGAGTTGTTCGTGGTAGACGACATCGACGATCTGGTCGGCGGCGAACAGCAGTGCCGCCGCGTTCAGGTCGATGTCGTCCGACCGCGAGCGCAGCCAGCGGCTGGTGCGGACCGGATCCCAACCCAGCGCCATGGTGACATGGGCGAGCGCCGCTCCGCTCTCGTCGCGCAACATTGCGAACAATGGTTTCTCCCTGGTGTTGTCAGGCGAATACGAAGTAGCGCAACCACAGATACGGTGCGGCGACCGCGATCGTGATGGCGGTGACGACCGCACCCTTGCGGGTGAATTCCCAGAACGAGATCGGCGCCCCGGCGCGGGCGGCGATGCCGAGCATCACGACGTTCGCGCTGGCGCCGACCGCGGTCAGGTTGCCGCCGAAGTCCGAGCCCAGGGTCAGCGACCACCACAGGGCGTCGGTGTGCCCGGGGTTGTCGATTCCGGCCGCGAGGTCGGCGACCAATGGGCTCATCGTCGCCACGTATGGGATGTTGTCGATGATCCCGGACAGCAGCGCCGACACTACGAGAATCAACATGACCGCCACCAGCGCATTACCGCCGGTGGCGTCGGTGGCCCAGCCTGCCATCGTCTTCACCACACCGGTCTTGACCAGCGCGCCGACCATCACGAACAGTCCGGCGAAGAACAGCAACGTTTCCCATTCGACGCCGGACAAGTAGTCGGTGGGTTCGGTGCCGGAGATCAGCACCAGCACCCCGGCACCGAGCAGCGCGACCACCGAGGGATCGACGTGTAGCAGTGAGTGACCCACGAATCCGGTGAACACCGCGAGTAGCACGATGCCGCATTGGATCAGGAGTCGGCGGTCGCGGATGGCTTCGCGTTCGTCCAGTGCCATCACATCGGCGATCCGATCGGGCTCGGCATCGAACGAGCCACGGAACAGCCTCGGCAGGATCAGGGTGAACACCGCAAGTTCGAGTACCACGATCGGTGCCATGTGGACCAGGAAGTCGTTGAACGACAACCCGCTTCGGCTGGCGATGATGATGTTGGGTGGGTCGCCGATCAGGGTCGCCGCGCCGCCGATGTTGGAGGCCAGTACTTCGGCGATCAGGAATGGTGCGGCGCGGATGCCGAGTCGGTCGCATACCAGCAGGGTGACCGGTGCGATCAGCAGCACGGTGGTGACGTTGTCCAGGAACGCTGAGGCCGCGGCGGTGATCAGCGTCAGCAGGATCATCACCCGCACCGGGGACCCCTTGGCGCGTTTCGCCGACCAGATGGCGGTGTATTCGAAGACGCCGGTCTGGCGCAGTACCCCGACGATGATCATCATCCCGAACAGCAGCAGGATGACATCCCAGTCGACGCCGGTGTCGTGGGAGAAGAACGCCTCCCCGGAATCGAGCACCCCCAGCGCGAGAATCACCGCGGCGCCACCGAGGGCAGCTTTGGTTTTGTGGATGCGTTCGGTGGCGATCAGCAGATACGCCACTACGAATGCGGTGATCGCGACGGCGGTCATCGTGGGTCACCCGCGCGCGGCTCACCGATCAGATTGTGGCGAGCGCCACCTGTAGTAACCGAGAGGCGGTGATCACGCCGATCATCCGTTTTCCGTCGACCACCGCGAGCAATGGGCATCGGCAGCGGGCCATCAGCGCGGCGACTTCGATCACGGTGTCGTCGGCGTGGGCCACCGGCAGGATGGGCTTGGGTTTCGATTCCGGGAGCAGTTCGCCAACGGTCTTGCCGCGCAACGCTTCCGCGACCCGATCGGCCACCGATTCCGACAAAACCCCGGCCAGCGACGGGTCGTCTTGAACATATCCCGGTACCAGGAAGCGCACCACCTGCGACGCCGGTAGCACCGCAAGGGGCACTTGGGCGGCGTCGGTCACCACGATGCCCGGCAGCCGATGCTCGGCCAGCAGCCTCGCTGCGGCCAACGCCTCGGAATCCTTGGTCACCGAGGGATAGTCCTCGGCTATTTGACTTGCGTGCACACCAGCACGATACGACTGCCCGAGCCTCCACCGACACGTATCTGCCGTCGACATCGCCACGATCAACCATTGTCGTAGCGCACGCCCGCGTGAGCACCATGAGCCACCCCTTCGCCGGACCGCCCGACCCGCCGACCGGATCGGGTTGCCGACCAGACTTCCCGGCGCACCACCCGTAAAGATGCCGTAAAAACCTCGGTTGGGCAAACCGGGGCGTCGGGCGGCGGGCGTGGCGGTGGCGGTGGCGGTCCTCGCTGTCGCGGTACTCGTGGTGACCAGCGGCTGGCTGACCGCGGTGGTGACCGAATCAGTTGCGGTATACGCCGCGACGACGCCCTCGATGCGGTCAACCCCGAACTCGAATCGGCGTCCCGCTATCCGAACGTGTTCCCGATCGACCTCACCGACGCGGTCTGCGAACCCACCGTGTGCGCGGTCGTGGAAGGCAACCTCCTGATCTACCACGACGAGCACCACTTCACTACCAGCTACTCCCGCTCGCTGGCCGGGCCGCTCGGCCGTCAACTACAACCCCTGCTCGGCTGGTGGTAGGAGAGCCGATTGTCCCTTGTTCCCGGAAAACGGGATGTGTGCCGATACTGCCCGCGCTTCCAGTACGGTGTGCGGTGTGACCTGGCAACAGGAGGTGTCCGCTCGTGGTGGGAGGTCAGCGTGAATACGGCTGCCATGAGCACGCGGCCCAATTCGCGCCCCACTCCAGATCGTTGGCCGAGCTCGATTTCGTCCGACAACGGTTGGACAGGTGCAGGATCGAAGCTGGGCCTCCGCACTGGCGGCCGATGAGTTCGATGACCTGAGGTGTACCGATGCACATCCTGATTTCCGGGGCCAGCATCGCCGGACCCACGCTCGCCTACTGGCTCAACCGGTACGGATTCGACGTCACCGTTGTCGAACGCGCGCCGGCGCCGCGCAAGACCGGCGGCCACGCGGTGGATCTGTTCCGACCGGCCATGCAGATCGCGCAGCGCATGGGAGTAGCCGAGGACATCCGGGCGAAGGCCACCGGGACGGATAGGCTCTTGATCCATCGGCCTGCCGCGCGTCCGGTGATGCTGGATCTGCGCAAGATGTTCACCGCTGTCTCCGACAACCATGTGGAGATCATGCGCGACGATCTGAGCGAAATTCTTTATAACGCAACATGTTCCGATGTCGACTACATCTTCGCGGACTCGATCACCGCGATCGGTGACGACGGCGAAGTCAGTTTCGAGCACTGCCCGGCACAGCGCTTCGACGTGATCATCGGGGCCGATGGGCTGCACTCGAATGTGCGGGCACTGGTCTTCGGCCCCGAGTCCCGATTCTCCACCTGGCTCGGCGCTTATCTGGCGGTCTTCTCCGTTCCCAACTACCTGAATCTGAACGGTGTGATGGAGATGACCGTCGATGTCGGTCGGGTCGCGGGCATCTACGGCGCCGCCCGCATCGACGGTGGGCGCGCGGGGTTCTTTCTGCGCCCGCCGCAACCGTTGGACTACCACTATCGAGACATCGAGCGGCAGAAACAGTTGCTGCGCGAGCACTTCGGCGATATGGGCTGGCAGGTGCCTCGGCTGCTGTCCGAGCTGGAGGATACCCCGTCGTTCTACTTCGACTCCATCACGCAACTGCGGTTGGACACTTGGTCGCGTGGCCGGGTCGGCCTGGTCGGTGACGCCGCGTACTGCCCTGGCCCGGCGGTCGGCGGAAGCACCAGCATGGCTATGGTCGGTGCCTATGTTCTCGCGGGTGAACTCGCCGCCCACTCCGGCGACTACACCGCCGCGTTCGCCGCATACGAACACGAGATCGGCGACTATGTCCGGCGCAGTCGCCGTTTCGCTGTCGCCGCCGCGAAGACGATCGTCCCCGCCCGACGCTTGGAGCTGTGGGCGATGATCCAGGCCGTGCGTCTGATCAACGTCTTGCCCGCACCGGTCACCCGCGCGGCCGCCAAGCTCAACGCCAAAGGGGTGCGCCTGCACGACTCGATCGTCGTCAAGGACTACACACCATTCGACAAGACGCGGGGATAGTCTGCGCAGCAACTGCAGCCGAACGGATTCGATTTGGCTTCGGTATTCCATGAAAGAGCCCCCGATTCAGGCGATCTGTTCGGGGAGTTTGCGGCGGTCGGGAGCACATGACGTGGTGGTGGTGTCGATCGATCACTTCAGCGGGCATCGGGCCACGCCGGAGTCGCTGCTGAACTACCTACACCGAGCCGGTGTGTAGGTCCGCACCCTCTACTGATGCGTCTGTCTCACTCGCGGTCCGACCACCGAGCACCCCCGCGCGGCACAACGTCCTATTGTGCCGTAACCGATCAGAACGGTATGCATGCTCATACGCGACTCCTGGCAACCGTAGTGGGCGATCGTGGAACCATCGCCGACCAGGCTTCCCGGCACACCAGACGCTCACGCTAGCAGGCTCGAGCACCCGACATGGGCGAGCTAGTAGCCCACCTGGTCGCCGGCCGGATGATCGACTACATCGAGTTCGATGACGACTACGCCATGGCAAAAACAGTCGCCCCGAAGGCGGCCATCGGCAAGACCTTGACCGGCAGCGGTTTACGCCACCATTTCGACATCACCGTCGTCGCGATCAAACGCCGCGGCGGCGAATTCACCTACGCCACCGCCGAAACCGTGGTCGCCGAGGGAGACCACCTCATCGTGTCCGGTCGGATCGAGGATGTGGAGCGCTTCGCCGATATGACCTAGGCCCATGATATGAGCAATTGGACCAGTCTTCGTCTGGAATGGTCCGCCCAAGAAGGGATCGACGCCACCGGCACCGCGCGGCGCCTGCACGAAATGCGGGGCTTCTACACCTACATGACCAACGAACTCGTTCCCCTCATCGACCGCTGGCGCGAGCAATACGCCGCGGACCATGACTGAGGCACTGGCATCGCAACGCTGTCTTGGTCCCGGCCATCGCGCCGACGTCGCCGAACTGTTGCCGCCGCCATAATCACTGCGGATGTGCAGCCCGACGACCCGGGTTTCTCGCAATCCAGTGCCATGCTCGGCGACTGTTGGCGGTGTGCCGATGTTCGTGGTGTCCCGCGATGCCAGCCACGACTCGTATGACACGACCGATAAGCGGTATGGCATCTCGACCGGACCGCCAGCGCGGCCGCGGCCCAGATTGTGGCGGCGAAGACCCACGACTGATGAACCGGCCCGATCCAACGGCATAGATTTCGGGGCCTGGTTGGCCGACCGGATTTGAGTCAACCGGGCTACGTCGATCGTGCCCGATTTGATGGACACTCCGACCCCCGATTGGGCCCGGGATCCCCCGGCGGGGGATGTTGGGTCACGCCGGTGGGACATGATTCGGTCGGTTGGTGATCGCCGCGTCACGCATAGACCGCTGTGTCAGCTGGTTCGCAACAACACCATGGGCAGGGTGGTAACAGGCGACCCGGTGGCGTGTTCGATGGTGGCGCGTAGCTTGTTCCAGGCTTTCGGGTGGTTGTGGGCGTAGTGCTCGAGCGCGAGGGTGGATTCCTGGTCGGTCATGGGTGTCGCGGTCGCGGCGATGTTGTGTTTGGTGCCGGTCGAGAGGTGTATCTGGGGGTCGGCGAGCACGTTGCGGTACCACTGGGATTGGGTGCCGAAGCCTGAGACGATGACGTATTCGTCGGGGGCGGGCCGGTCGACGACTTCGAGAACGACGTATCTCGGTGTGCCGGTGCGGCGGCCGGTGTGCTGCAGCATCAGTAGTCGGGAGCCGAAGAGGAATCCGAGCCCGCAGCGGTAGAGCCATATGGGCGCGCGGACCAGCCAGCGGGTGCGTAGTGCGCGTGCGCCGACCTTGGTGAAGACGTTCGATTCGGTCATTTCGTTCTCCTGTTATTGGGCGCGTTCCCGAACCACGTGGGCGATATCGATGCGGTCGACCGCGCGGGTGGCGGGTAGTTGGGACAAGCCCGCGGCGGTTAGTACCGCGACGGCGGCCAGCACGATCGGGAGCGGGCCGAGCGAGAGGTGGAATGCCAACATGTCGCTGTTGAACGACCGCACGAACGCGCAGGCGGCCAGGATGCCCGCGACCAGTCCGAGCGGGACCGCGAGCAAGGTGGCGGCGAGGTTTTCCGTGGCCAGTGCGGCGGTGAGTCTGCGCACCGATACCCCTGCCGCGCACGGGGTGGCCAGTTCGGTGGTGCGTTCGGCGCGATTCACAGTCATTGCCCGCCACCTCGGTGGCGGTGTGCCCGCTGGCGTAGAAGGTGCCAAGGGGGTCGTCCAGCAGGCCGCCACTTGAAGCTGGCGCGGCGCGCCGAACGCTGGTGTCACGGTGAATATGTCGCTGACGGCGACGCCGAGACGATCTGCCAGTGGCGCACCCGCCAGCAGCCCGTCGGCCCGGAGTTCCCGGGTGTGCCCGTCGGGGGTGCGGAAGCCGTGCATCGTGGTATCGGTCAGGGTGGTCGAGTAGGTGTGTTCGCCTGCGGCGCCCGGCACCGGGGTGAATCGCGCCGGCTCGATCGTCGCGACTCCACGGAGGTTCGACAGTTGTTGTGCCAGTCCGGTTTCGGCGGTGGTGAGCACTGTGGCGTCCTCGCGTTGGATTTGTCCGAACTGGATGTCGAGCAGGTTGCGCATGCTGGTGAGTATCCCGACCGAGGCGAGTATCAGTGTGAGCGCCAGCACCGTTCCGGTCATGGTCGCCACGGTGCGCGGCGGCTCCTGGCGATCGTAGCGCCATGTGCACCGCGACCGGCACGCGCCGCCAGTGCGCCGACCCTCGGGTGAGCCGACCGACCCGGATCGGTGCGCTACCGTTGCCGCGCATCGCGGCCGCCGTGCGGTGCGGGCCGCCGTGATCGCGGAGCGAGTGCGGCGAGTACGCCGGTGAGCAGTCCGAGTGCGAATCCGGCGATGGTGGTGGGGAGGCGGTGTGCGACAACGGTATCCGGTATGCCGATGGCGCTGGTGTAGTCGGCGGTGACCGCCGAGGTCGCCACGAACGCCCCGAGCACGCCGAGTACCGCGCCGAGCGCGGCGATGGCAACACCGTAGCCGACGTAATGCCCGACCACGGTGCGCCGGCGGCGTGCGCGGCCGCGTGCGCACGGATCAAGCCGGCCCGAGTAGCCGCGGTGATGTAGCGGCGACTCTGGTCCGGGGAAACGGTGCGGTCGATATCGCCGTGGATGGCGGTGATGTGAATGCCGACCGGGAGGTGAGCGATGGGCGAGGCGAACCGCACCAACGGGAAAATCCGCGGTCAGGGGCAGGCTTTGTCTCGATCACAGACGGACAGCGAGACAACGGAGATCATTTCAGTCCCTTATCGACTTCCTTGCTGCGACAGACTCTTGATAGAAGTCGGCATAGGTCCGTGAGTCTTTTATCAGGTGATCGCAGAAAGCCGCGACATCATTGCCGATGAGTTCCATGACTCCTTTGTCGGCTGCGACCCCTTCCTCGAGGAAATCGAGAAGCCCCGAGAGCAAGCTCCCGTCGACCAGCTCGACTGGCCCGATCTTGAAAAAGTATTTTTGAATTTCCTTGTAGACAATCTGGTAATCGGTTGGGAGCGCTTTGACCCGCGCCATGTGCGCCCGCCACTCCCTCTTACCTTCGATGATGTCGCGGATGCCCACTTTATCCTCCTAGCCGGCCCAGTTTCCTTGCAACGTTGTTGTTGAGCTGGTCGCGCCACTTGTCGCGATAACTCTTGGCTCCTTCTTCCCCGGCAATCGCCGCGCAGAAGCCTTTGATGTCGTTGCCCAGTGCCTCGTGGACACTCTGACCATCCGACGCCGTTTCCTCGAGCAGTCCTAGCGCGCCGTCGAGGATCGGCATCAAGTTGCGACCCGTGAAGCCCGCATAGGGGGAGATATGAATCTTGATCTCTTCCCACGCCGCTGCATACTCTGGCGGGAGAGCCTTGGCTCGAGCTTCGAAGGCCGTGTATTCCTTGGTGAGATCGCTGCCTGTGATCGTCTCCCAGAAGTTCATTTCTCGCTTCCCTTGAGCTCATTGATGCGTGATGAGACGTATTCCCATTTCGTCCAGAATGTCGCGAGCTCTTTGCGTCCCGCGTCGTTGAGTGCGTAAAATTTGCGCGGTGGACCTAAGTCGGAAGGTCGTTTCGAAACATCGACCAGTCCATTCTTCTCCAACCGCAGCAGGATGGCGTAGACCGTCCCTTCGATGACGTCCGCGAAACCGAGTTCATTCAGCCGACGCGTGATGGCGTAACCATATGTCTCCTCGGCGCCGATGATCTCGAGGACGCAGCCTTCGAGCGTACCTTTCAGCATTTCCGTCAAATTGTCCGTAGAAGCCCCCTTTCGATAGAAGTACGCTACTCAGTGGTACTGACTACCACTAGACTGTAACACACAGTAGGTGCCGAGACACCTCGCGCCCGGATCGGAGAGGTCGTCGCGGAGCGGCCGTGGGTCGCGGTCGCGTGTGGGCAGCGATGCTCGCGACAGTCGTCGGGACAGCACTCATCGGGCACCCTGGGCGAGCTCGATTCCGCACCCCGATCGGCGTGCCGGCGGCCAAACACCTTCCAGCCTCCAAAGATCAGCCCGGAACAGCGCTTGCGGCCCGCATACCTCCGAGACCGCGCCAGCCGGAGTGCTTCCAGTGGTTGCACCGACCGGCGCTCGTCAGGCATCTCCGATCATGCAGAGGAATAGCGCAAGGACCGAATAGCTACCAGGGGTGCGCGTGCACGGCTCGATGAGGGGTCCCGAACTACGACGACCTCAGCCTGCGCTGGGTCCAGCCTCGCGTGAAATAACGGCCATCCGGCGGATCCGCAGCGACTTCGCTGAGCAGAGGCTCAGGCTCTCTTAACTGGCAACACAAACCGCCCGATAACGTGGCGACACACGCGTGTGATCGATGAGATGTGACAGACCACTGAGTCGGTTACGGTGACATCGCCGTGGTCCCCGCCATGATCGCGTGCGGACTGAGGCAAACGAGGAGTGAGGCATGAGCACGGAGTCTCCAGTCGCCGAGTCGGCGCGCGCAGCGAATGGTCCGCATTCGGCTGGGATGGCGGTGGTGGTCGGTGCGCTCGGGGTGGTGTTCGGCGATATCGGTACTAGCCCGATCTACACCCTGCAGACGGTGTTCAACCCGGATGATCCGCATCCGGTGCCGATCAGTTCGGCGAATGTGTACGGGATAGTGTCGCTGATCTTCTGGTCGGTGATGCTGATCGTCACGCTGACCTACGTGCTCTTGGTGATGCGCGCCGACAACGACGGTGAGGGCGGGATCATGGCGTTGATTACGCTGCTGCGCCGGATGGGTGGGGCGCGTGGTCGTGCCGCTACGGCGCTGGCGGCACTCGGGATCTTCGGTGCCGCACTGTTTTTCGGTGACAGCATGATCACCCCCGCGATTTCGGTGCTGTCGGCGGTGGAAGGTGTGAAGGTCGTCGAGTCGGGGTTGGAGGATGTGATCGTGCCGCTCACGGTGGTGATCATCGTGGGTTTGTTCGCGGTGCAGCGTCATGGGACCGCGGTGGTCGGTCGGTTGTTCGGGCCGGTGATGATCGTCTGGTTCGTCTCGATCGGTGCTTGCGGGGTGGGTGGCATCGCCGGGCATCCGGAAATCCTGCGCGCGCTCTCGCCGACGTATGCGGTGAGTTTCATGGTCGGGCATTTCGGTATCGCTTTTTTCGCGTTGGCGGCTGTGGTGCTCGCGGTTACCGGCGCGGAGGCGTTGTACGCGGATATGGGTCATTTCGGTCGCAAGGCGATCACGCGCGGCTGGTTGGGGTTGGTGCTTCCGGCGTGCACGCTGAGCTATCTTGGTCAGGGCGCGTTGCTGCTCGGTGATGAGAGCGCGGTGAGTAGTCCGTTCTTCCTGTTGGCGCCTGGGTGGGCGCGGCTGCCGATGGTGTTGATCGCGACCGCTGCCACGGTGATCGCTTCCCAGGCGGTGATCACGGGTGCCTATTCGGTGGCGTCGCAGGCCGCTCAGCTCGGTTATCTGCCGCGGTTGCGGGTGGCGCACACCTCGGAGTCGACGATCGGGCAGATCTATGTGCCCTGGATCAATTGGGTGCTGATGGTTTCGGTGATCACTCTGGTGTTCGCGTTCCGGAGTTCGGCGGCGTTGGCGTATGCGTTCGGGATGGCGGTGGTCGCGACGATCACGATCACGACCCTGCTGTTCTTCTACATCGCTCGGGCCAAGTGGGGTGCCCCGCTGTGGCTGGTCCTGCTCGGCGCCGTTCCGTTGCTGGCGGTCGATCTGCTCTTCCTGGCGGCGAATATGACCAAACTGGTGCACGGGGCGTGGTTGCCGCTGTTGATCGGGGTCACGGCGTTCATCGTGATGACCACGTGGGCGCGGGGGCGTGCGGTCGTCACCCGGGCAAGGGAGGAGAAGGAGGGGCCGCTGCGCGGGTTCATCGATCAATTGCGTGATCGTCGGCCGCCGCTGCTGCGGATCCCGGGTACCGCGGTGTTCCTGAACCGCGGGAAACAGACCACGCCGCTGGCGATGCGCGCCAATGTCGAACACAACCTGGTGTTGCATGAGCACGTGGTCATCCTGGCGATCGACACGGTGCCGGTGCCGCGTGTCCCGGACGCTGAGCGCACCGAGATTGATTCCCTCGGCTACGGCGACGACGGAATCATCCACGTGACAGCGCGTTTCGGGTACATGGAGACACCGAACGTCCCGCACACGCTGTGGCTGCTCGACCCCACCCAAACCGAAGGCCGGATCTCGGTCGATAGTGCCAGCTACTACCTATCGAAGATCGAGTTGAAGAAGGGTCCGGCACCGACCATGGCGGCATGGCGCAAGCGACTGTTCATCGCCACCTCCTACATCACCGCCGACGCCGCCGAATACTTCGGCCTGCCCGGCGAGCGGACAGTGATCATGGGTTCGCGCGTCGAGGTGTGAACACGATCGAATCTGCCCTCGCCGACATCCGTCGAAACCGTGTAAGGACGCCATCAATATTGAGCCTGCCGAACCCCAGCACGTTCGTGCGTTAGCGTCCGCAATATTGGGTGAGGTTGGCGAGTCCGGATCGGGGCACGGGCGGGCGTGGGCGAGGTATTCGGCCCAGCTGGCTCGGGCGTAGTGGGCCCATTTCTGGGTTCCTTCCCGGACCAATTGATGATCAACTCCGCACCGCTCGCAGTCCCTTAGACAGCGTCTCCTGTCGCTGATTCCGCCTCCGCGACCTTCTGGTAGCAGGTGAGTGGGGCGGCGAGTGAGGCTCGTGTCACTGGCGGGTGTCCGAACAGGTCGAGTACGGGAACTGGTTGACCGGCCCCGCGCTTCAGCGGGTAAGGCCAGCCTCATGGTCGGCGGCAGCGATTGCGTCGTGGAAACGCTTGTGGACCCAGTGGCGCTGCCCCAGGATGTTCACCTGCCCCCATCGGCCGGAGACCGGACCGAGCTGGGTGTGTCGTGGCATGGTGCCCATCAGTTGCTGCGGCTTGGCGCCGCCCGAGAGCTTGCTGCTCTCCAGCACGTATATGGCGTTCGCAGTGACTGCGACGCACCGATACTTGTTCCAGAACATCGTGAGACCAGTGAGATATGTGATGAGGAAGAAGATGAAGCTCGGCGCGGTCTGACAGATGAACACCTGCCGGATCTCACTGCCTGCGGGAAGTAGCGGTGCCGAACGCTCTACCAGGTCCTGCCGCGGTTCGAATGGCGCCGGACGATCCGGTTCGAGGCTGCTCGTCACTCACAAGTTCATACCACGTCGGCCCTGAGACCGCGTCGTCCGTGGCTGTGATTCGTTTGCGGCGCGCCGGAATTGTTTGTGCTCCAAGATTTTCGACTCGTGACCGATGAACTGCCGTAACGTCTTGTGCCGGAAGAGCTGTGGGCGCTGACCCAGCCGTTGCTGCCGAAGTTCACCCCGCGCCCGCAGGGCGCAGGCAGGTGGCGAAGGCGAAATCGGCGACATGAGACGGTCTTAGGTGGCCGTCAGGAGGCGCCGCTGCGTCTCGGTGGTCCCGGCCAGCCCGTCGTCTATCTCAACGGCGCCTACGCTGATCAGTCGCACTGGCGGCGGGTGATCGCCGACCTTGGCCCCGGGTTCCGGCATATCACCTACGACGAGCGGGCCCGCGGGAAATCCAAGCAGTCCGCGGACTACTCCTTCGAGGCGTGCTTGCGCGATGTCGATGCCGTCCTCGCGGCGCGGGGGGTGCAGCAGCGGGCGATCGTGGTGGGCTGGTCCTACGGTGGCGTGCTGGGGTGGCATTGGGCCGACCGCAATCCCGACCGTGTGCTGGGGGTGGTGACCGTGGACGCCGCTCCATGCGGCTTGACCGGCGAGGAAGGCGCGGAGCGGATCCGGAAACTGTTCCACCGGATGCGGTTTCTGCTGCCGCTGACGCGCCTGTTCGGCATGGCCGCGCGGATGACCGCCGCCCAGCACGCCGAGGTCAACATCGAACTCAACGAGATCGCCGACGCCAGCGTGCCGGTCCTCGACCGCGCGACCCGCCCGGTGCGGTTCGTCCTGGCCACCGGTGACAGCCTCGGGGGCCAGAAGGGGGAGATGGAACAGGTGCGGACCTCACTGGATCCGGTGCTCGCCCACAACCCGAACGTCACGGCGAGCGCGAAGGTCGCGAGCAACCACTCCCACATCCTGCGCAAAGACTTCCGTGCCGTCGCCCAAGCCATCCGGGAGACGGCAGCTATCTAGACAGCCATAGGCACCAGCCGCGTTCGACCATCGATCCGTTCAATCGGATTCCATCACAAAGGATTTGGAGGAGAACACGCCCCTTACCCTCACCGAGCAGGACAAGTCGACCCTGCGCACCGCCGCCTACGGCGCCGTGTCCCTGCTAGCCGCCGCCAGCAAACCGCACAAGGTCGCCACCAACGGCGCGATCGCCCTGTCCTCGGCGATCGACCTGGTCGGGCGCGTGCTCACCGAAACGTCAAGCGGCACATCTATTCCGTGTCGTCGCTTTGCTCTTCGGCGAGTTCGACCAGCAGGTCGGAGGCATCACGGTTGCCTTGTGCGGCGAGTCGCCGTAATTCAGCGATGTCGCCACGTTCGGATGCCAGTTCAACGAGCTGGTCGACCGCATCACGGTTGCCATCAGCAGCCAGGCGCCGTAGTTCGTCCATATCGCCACGCTCACCAGCGAGTTCGACGAGCTCGTCAGCCGCGTCACTATCGCCGGCGGCGGCCCTGGCTCGCAGGTCGAACAGATCAGAATCGGTCATGAAAGCCACCCTATCGGTGGTTCGGATTGCTCTCCGGGGCTTCTACAACCCAACCATCGACTAGTCCGGACCACCTCCGGCGACCGCGCCAGGCCACGTTTCGGCTGCGGAACACATGGGTCAGAACCCTGAATCCGGCACGCCTTGCGCGATTGACCTTCCGGAATGCCTTCTGAGCCTTGATAGTTGAACATGTCGGCGGGGTGCTCTGATCTTGGATCGTTGGCGATCTTGTTCCCGCACTCGGCCAGCAGCCACCCCTCGGGTCCGGCGGGTCGTCGGTTGGATCATGTGGTTGTGCCTGTTATGAACGTTCAGCGAGTCCGGTGCCCGGATTCATCGCTCGCAGGAGTGATCGGTGTGTTCATAGAGTGCGGTCCATACGGCGAGGTACGACAGTGATGCGACGGTGTCGACGCCTCGGCTGGTCAATCCGATCGCGTCGGTGGGAGGGCGGTCCCAGCTGCCAGGGCTGGCGCTGGTGATCAGTCCGTGCGCGGCGAGCACCCGCAACGCGGGTATCAGCGCGCTGCGACGGCCCGCGATGGTGGTGGCCAGCTCGGCGATGACGTGCGGGCGGCTCGACAGCGCGTCGAGGACTTCGACGACGTGGCGGTGACTTACCAGCTCGCGCAAGCTCGCGAGGTCGTCGGGTTGGTCGTCCACCGAACGGCGGGTGTGAGCGGACATTATGTTCGGACGGTAGCGGCGGATGAGTTGCTCGAGGTGTCTTCTTGACATGATTTTGGTGATCGGGCCGAATTATTTACGGAATCTCTACGGCTGCGCCGGCGTCGAGAGCCTTAGGCTGGCCCATCGTGGTTTCACCGGTCGACGTGGTCAAGCGTCTTGTGCTCGGACGTCCGTTTCGTAGTGATCGGCTCGGTGAGACGCTGCTGCCGAAGCGTTTGGCGCTGCCGATTTTCGCCAGTGACCCGCTGTCGTCGGTGGCGTATGCGACACAAGAGATTCTGCTGATCCTCACCTTGGGTGGGCTTGCCTATATCCATTTGGCGCCGTGGGTGGGGGGTGCGGTCGTGGTGTTGCTGGCGGTGGTCGTTTTGTCCTACCGGCAGGTGGTGCAGGCCTACCCGTCCGGTGGCGGTTCCTATGAGGTGGCTGCGGAGAATCTGGGACCGGTCCCGGGGCTGGTGGTCGCGGCGGCGCTGCTCGTGGATTACGTGATGACCGTGGCGGTCTCGGTCGCGGCGGGCGTGGACAACATCATCTCCGCGGTTCCGGATCTGAATCCACATCGGGTGGCGATAAATATCGGGTTCATCGCTTTGTTGACCGCGATGAATTTGCGTGGTGTGCGGGAGTCGGGGCGGGCGTTCGCGGTGCCGACGTATGCGTTCGTCGCCGGTGTGCTGGTGATGATCGCGGTGGGTCTCGGTCAAGCGCTGTTCGGTCACGCGCCGGTGGCCGAGAGCGCGCACTACGAGATCAATGCCCACCACATCGGGCTCAGTGGTGCGGCGGTCGCGTTTCTGGTGTTGCGCGCCTTTTCCTCGGGTTGTACCGCGTTGACTGGCGCGGAGGCGATTTCCAATGGTGTACCCGCGTTCCGGAAACCCAAGGCGCTCAACGCGGCCCGCACCATGTCGGCGATGGGCATCATCTCGATCACGATGTTCTCCGGGGTGACCGCGCTGGCGATGATTTCCCGCACCCGGGTCACCGAGGACACCTGCGATCTGATCGGGTTCCCCGGCGACTGCCACACCGATCCGCAGCGCACGGTCATCGCGCAGATCGCCGCGGCGGTATTCGGAGGCAACAGCGTGGTCTTCTACTACCTGATGGTGACCACGGCGCTGATCCTGATCCTGGCGGCCAACACCGCCTACAACGGGTTTCCGCTGCTGAATTCGATTCTGGCGCAGAATCGGTACATGCCGCGCCAGCTACACACCCGCGGTGACCGGTTGGCGTTTTCCAACGGCATCATCCTGCTCGCTGTCGTCGCGGGCGCGCTGATCTACGCCTTCGACGGTTCGGCGACCCGGTTGATCCAGCTCTACATCGTCGGGGTGTTCACCTCCTTCACGCTGTGTCAGGCGGGGATGGTGCGGCATTGGAACCGTGAACTGGCCACGGCCACAACGGCCGGCGAGCGGCGTCGCATCCATCGAGCCAGGGCGATCAACGCGTTCGGTTCCTGCTTCACCGGCATCGTGCTGGTCGTGGTGATGATCACCAAATTCAGCCACGGCGCGTACCTGGTGGTGTTCGCGATCCCGGTGCTGGTCGCGTTGATGTATTCCATCCACCGCCATTACACCTCGGTGCGCGCCGAACTCGACATCGCCGACGGTGACGAGGAAACCCTGCCCAGCCGGGTGCATGCCATCGTGCTGGTCTCGGGCTGGACCAAAGCGGCGCGGCGCGCGGTGCAGTTCGCCCGCGCTACCCGCCCGGACACCCTGACCGCGATCACCGTCAACGTCGACGATGCCGATACCCGCCTGCTGGACCAGCAGTGGGAGCGCCGCAATGTGATCATTCCGTTGAAGGTGATCGAATCCCCCTATCGCGAGATCACTCGCCCGGTGCTCGACTACATCAAAAGGCTCCGCCGGGACCAGCCCCGTGACGTCGTCAGCGTCTTCATCCCCGAATACGTGGTCGGGCATTGGTGGGAGAACCTGCTGCACAATCAGAGCTCGCTACGGTTGAAGGCGCGGTTACTGTTCGAGCCGGGTGTGATGGTGACCAGCGTGCCGTGGCAGCTGCGGTCCTCGGCATCGCGGGACTTGTCGCGCGTCGAGCACCACCCGGGCGAAGTACGCAAAGGCATCACAACCTCGCCGCCGACGCCGAACTAGTCGGGCGGCAAGGGCACCGGTCAATTCCGGGCGGGTTCTGGTCGCGGTCGCGGGCACCCTTCCAGGACAGGGTCTTGATCAGCACACCCATCAAATCGACAATCCCGCCGCCGCGACCGCGCCGCGCGTCGGATTGCGCGGGCTGCTCGGAGGTGGCCGGGTTCGGCGTGGCCTATCGGCCGCCGCGCGTCGGGCCGCCGAGTACCGGCTGCTACGTCGCGTGAACGAAGCCGCCGACCTGCTCACCCCGTTGGGAGTGACGGTCATCGCCCTCGGCTGGCCTGCACGTCATCGCCGTCCTGACCGCCAGCTGCAATCCCGAGCGCCACCACGGCCCGACACGAGTCGCGGCCGAACATCGCGGAGGAACACGCACAGTGGCGCGGGCAATTCCGGGTTCGCTTGACACGGCCGGTTGTAAGGAGCGTTCATGGACCCGCATTCGGGGCATGAAGGAAACGACATCGACACGAGGCTCATCGCGATACCGGCGTATTCGCGCGCTCGATCGACGTCGCCGAGATCTCGGTACGCGCGAGCCAGCCCGTCGTTGGCGTGTGCTCGCTCGGGTAGGTTCAATGCCTCGTCTGCTAACGCCAGTGCGGTGCTGCGCTTTTCGGCGGCTGAGCCGTTCGAGCACCGAAAAATCCGCAGAGTAGCCGAGTCGGTCTCCGAGCAAGGGCCGCTGCACGGTCATCGTCATGGCGCGGTGCGTTCGGTCGGCCTCGAATCGATACAGCCGCCTGCAGGTCGCCTGCCCCGCTCCGACCGGTTCGATCACAGCGCGGTATGCGGCTATGTGCGGACGTTCGCGGACCAGGCGGTGGTTCGGCGGCGGTTCGAGGGCCTGGGCGCTCGGGTCCGAGACATAGTGATCAGCCAACGGCAATCTGGGTGACGCTTCGCGCTGCTAGGTGCTACCCGTAGGGTTGGTATCTGCCGTCGGCGGCCGCGGTGAGTCGGCGGGCCAGGGCGCGTACGGCGTCTTTGAGGGCGTCTGGGTGTTCGATGACGAACGGGCGGTTCAGGCCGGCGAGGACTGCGGGAATCCAGTCGAGTCGTTCGGCCCGGATTCGGACCCGGACCCACGGGCGCGTGTCGGCCGGCGGTGAGTCGATCTCGTGCATGGTCGCGATCGTCGTGGGGAGCAGCGGGCGGACCTGGGTGAGCGTGCCCTGCACTCGGATCGATACCTCGTGCCGGTAGGGCGCGGTGGCAAGTGCGGACAGCAGGTGGGCGGCCGGCTCGAATCCGGGGGGCGGAGTGAACGTTCCGGGCAGGGTGGTCACCGCGGTGATGCGGTCCACCCGGAACTGGCGTAGTTCGTCACTGTTGCTGTCCTGCCCTGTCAGGTACCACCGGCCGGAGTGGTCGACGAGCCCGTAGGGGTGCACGGTCCGCTCGCTGGGCCGCCCGTTTCGGGCGGTGTAGTCGATCGCGACCGGTCGGTGCTCGCGGGTGGCCTCGGCGAGCCGGAGCAGGACGGCGGTCTCGACAGCGACTTCCGGGCGAGCGTCGGCGGTGAATTCGACGGTGTTGATCAGTGCGTCCAGCCGGGCCGTCAGGTGGGCGGGCAGGACGCGGCGGAGTTTGGCCGTCGCGCTGTGGGCTGCGCGGGCGGAAACTGTCGATCGGTCGGCGCCGCGGTTGGTGAGGAGTCCGAGTAACACCGCCACCGCCTCGTCGTCGGTCAGCATCAGCGGCGGCATTCGGTACCCGGGGGCGAGCCGGTAGCCCCCGTAGCGGCCCCGAACCGATCGGACGGGGATATCCAGGTCGGTGAGATGGGTGACGTATCGCCTGACGGTGCGTTCATCGACGCTTAGCCGTCCGGCGAGTTCACCGACGGTATGGGTGCCGCCGGTCTGCAACAGCTCGAGCAGGGCCAGCACTCGGGCGGTGGGGCGCGTCATCGGGAAATTCTCGCATCTATACCGGGCGGAAACTGTCCGGTATTGACTTTACCGTGGCATGCGGCGGCGGAACTTCCGCCTCGTCCGACAGCAGGAGCACGCAATGAATCTGGTCTCGATCCGCCTGATCACCGATGACATCCAGCGGTTGGTCAGCTTCTATCAGCAGGTGACCGGTGTCGAAGCAACCTGGGCTACACCAGATTTCGCCGAAATCGTCACACCGGCCGGCACCCTCGCGATCGGAAGCACCCGCACCGTGGCGCTGTTTGCGGCAGGCAGCGCGCGCCCAGCCGACAACCACACCGCGATCATCGAATTCCTGGTCCCCGACGTCGATGCCGATTACCGGCGGTTGCGGGATGCGGTCGAAGATTTCGTCAACGAGCCCACGACGATGCCGTGGGGGAACCGGTCGTTGCTGTTCCGCGATCCCGACGGCAACCTGATCAACCTCTTCACCCCGGCCACCGCGCAAGCCGTCGCAAAATTCGCCGTTCGACATCCGCTCGATACGGCCGGGTAGACCGGGCGCATTGCTGCGCCCGGTCCCCCTCAGAACTGTACGTGCCAGTCATCCGGCATACGGCTCAAGCAAGCTCGGAGGCGTTGTGAGGCATGCTGATTCACCGGATCTCTTGCCTCCGTGGCGCGTGCGCGCTGGCGGCAGAAGGTGCGGATGAGAGGGCGATCGTCCGAGTCGTCGGGTCGCGTGGTGGTGATGCGCTGTTTGCGGATCGCCACCAGCGTGACGCGCACCCATTGTTCCCATTCGTGTGGGCTTTGCGGGTGTTGATCGGCAATATGTCGAGCCGACCGTTGCACACGCCGAATTCTCCCACAACGCGACTAAGGAATACGAAACCACGATTGCCCCCTATCCGCACAGATGCCCAACCAAACTACCCCCGCCCCTACCGGAAACCTATCATGATCCGATTCCGACACAACGATGATGTTCCATGATGTCGCACTTACTTGCCGATTATCGGAACAGTGTTGAATACCCTTCGGTAATCACCACGATCGGCCGCGCACTCGAACAGTGACGACGTGCCCGCCGCAGGCAGGTGTCAAATACCTCCGAAGGATTAATTGAAGAGAAGGGGTGTCATGGACACGCCACAACCTCGTGCAACCCGGCAGCTGCATAGGCGCACGGATCGGCAGAAACGATTGAGCAGAGGGGTTGATCGCGCAACCACTGATCGATGCTGGGCGGCAGGTACCCGTCGGGGAGTGTTTTTGCGGCGGACCTGAGGACGTCGGTGAGGATTCGACGGTTATGAATCTTGCGAGCTTAGAGAATTTGGCAGCCGAAGCGTTGCGAAGGGGCATCGACAATCTGGAGAGGCGTCAGGAACCAGATGGCAGCTGGCGCGGTCACTATGGTGGTCCGGCATTCCTGCTGCCGATGTACGTGGTGTTGTGCCAGGTTTCCGGGTACCGCCTGCCTATCGATAGAGTTGCACGTATCCGCAGGCATCTAATGTCCACCGTCAACTCCGATGGCAGCATAGGATTGTATGAGGGCGGAGCTGGAACGGTTTTCACCTCTGTCCTTGGGTACGTTGCACTCCGCATCCTGAGTGAAGACGTGCAGGAACCCACAGTCGTGCGACTGCGCGAGTGGATCCATGAGAATGGCACTCCGCTACGCTCGGCGTCCTGGGGAAAATTCTCGCTGTGTTTGCTGGGCCTGTACGACTACGAGGGAATTCATCCTCTCCCACCCGAGGTCTGGCTCCTGCCGTACTCGTCACCCCTCCACCCCCGCCGGACGTTTTGCCAAGCACGGCAGGTGGCCCTACCCATGTCCTGGCACAATATCTGCTCGACTCACAGCGGAAGGATGGCAGCTTCGAAGGTTGTTGGGGGGTCTGCTTCACCTATGGCACCTGGTTCGGCGTCTGGGGTCTCCTCGCGGCAGGAGTGCCGGTTGGACACCAAAGCATCGAACGGGCTTGCGCATTTCTGTTGTCTATCCAGCAGGACGACAACGGTTGGGGGGAGGCTCCGGAGAGCTGCATCAGCAGGCGGTATGAGCCGTCGCAGGGAAGCCAGGTGGTGATGACCGCCTGGACGTTGCTGGCTCTGATACGGGCTGGTTACTCCGCCCACCCAGGGGTTAGGAATGGCATCCGCTTTCTGATCGAGCGCCAGCACGGCGACGGTCATTTTGTGCGCGAGGGCTACAACGGAGTCTTCGGTCGGACCACGATGCTTAACTATGACAACTTTCGGCACTATTTCCCCTTGTGGGCATTCGCGGAGTGGTTGCGCGTCAATAATTGATCAAACGGAAGTGATATTTCTTCCACATATAGTGAGCCTTTTTCATCCTGACTGAAGGAGGCTGTGCCTCAGTGTGATTGGTATGGCGTGTCAGAGTGAGGATGGGCGAAGCCCCTGGTAGATCAGCTGTCGACCAAAACTGCTGAGTACCCGAGGCTTCACGTGTTGTTCTACTGTTCCGCGCTGCCGTTGTCACGTCGGACTTTTCACTTCGTCGCCGGGCTGATCCGTCGGCGCCGCCGCGCGATCGGCTCGGGCTCGACCCAGGCCGGCAAGCCCTGCTCGTGCTGGGCCACCTGCGTAAAGCCGAGACCTACGCCGATCTCGGGGCCGGGTTCGACATCTCGACGACCACCGCATGGCGTTACGTCGGCGAGACCGTGGAATTGCTGGCTGCCCGTGCCCCGAAGTTGCGGTCGGCGCTGAAGCAGGCGAAAACCGACGGGCACGCCTGTCTGATCCTGGACGGCACGCTGATCCCGATCGAGCGGGTGGCCGCCGCCCGGCCCTACTGCTCGGGAAGGCACCGCCACCAGGGATGAACGTGCAGGTCATCGCCATACCCGACGGGGATGTCGTGTGCGTGTCGGGTGCATTGCCCGGCAGCGTGCACGATACGAAGGCCGCCTGGATCTGGCAGATCGTGGCCGAGCTCGAGCGCAGCGGATGGATCGTGCTGGCGGACAAGGGCTATCACGGTATCGACGGCCTGCTCGCTCCGTACAAGGGGCGCGGGCAGAAGCAAGCCAATCGAGCCCACGCACGGCTGCGTGCCCGGTGAACGCCAACGCTCAGCTCAAGAGCTGCTGAGTTCTACGGAAGCTACGCTGCTTGCCCGCACAAGGCCGGACAGCCCGCCAAAGCGATTCACACCTTCCAAATCCGCGAACTCGAAGCCAACCGAGGATGAAAGAGGCTCACTAATGCGTTGGCGGAGAACACAATTAGGGCTATACAAGACAGAAGCGATCCGCGACGACTCGCCGTTCCGGACCGGTCCGCTGCAGGGTTTGGCCGATGTCGAGCAGCTCACCAGCAAATGGGCGGCCTGGTACAACAGCTCCCGGCTGATGCACCGCCGCGTTCGCCGTCCACCGGTCGAGCAGGAAGCCGACTACTATGCACAAGTCGCCATCCGCGGCGCAGTCACCACCGATGGCCACCGACACGGCCAGATCCAGCACGATCTTGCCCGGATCGTGCGCGGCCAACCGCTTGCGCAATGGTGCCAGCGCGCCCCGACAACGCCCGATCCAGCCCGACCTCCTCCGCCGTGCGCAGCAGCACTACCGCTCCGGCCTGCGACACGACCCCGGACCCGTCACCGCCAACTTTCAGCGACGGGTACCACGACATAGATTCACTCACCAGGTACTCCACCACCGCGAAATTCAACCCTAGAAAAGTCGAATTATCGTAGGTAGGAGCACCTTTCACTCACCTCCGGCAAGCGGTGCCGAGATCACCGCGAATGGCCGAGGCCTAGGAGTAGGTCTGCCGGTGGCTGCGGTTCGTTTCGATGATCTCGTCGAGGGTGTCGCGGGTTCGGAGCAGCTCAGCGATGTGCTGTTGGAGCTGTTCGCGTTCTTTGAGCAGGCGCGCCCATGTCTCGTCCGTCTGTGCGGCGCTGGGTGAATCGCCGCACGGCAGCAGTTCCGCGATGGTGCTGCTCGACAGCCCCGCGGCATAGAGCCGCTGGAGCAGGCGAACTACGGGGGCGGGCTGCGGGCCGGTCGGGGTGAAGACCAGCACCCCGCGCGCCGCCACCGGCGACGGACCGACCGGTTGCAGGCCCGTGGTGTCGGGATGGCTGATCCGGCCGCCGTGCATGATCTGTCCGAAGAGCCGTCCGCCGCGGTGCACGATGTGGATGCACTCTTGGTGGTCGGGGTTGCCGAAGCGTCCGAACTTCATGGTGCCCAAGGCATACGGGCTGACCTGGATGCCAGTGCGGCCGAGCGGCCGAGCGTGCATGGTGTCTCCTGCGTGGTTGGTGGCAGCCGGCGGGCCGGGTTCAGGGAGCGCCCGAAACCGTCTGTACTGCTTTGTATCCGGATCTTCGCGAGCGCACCCCGGGTGCGTCCGGATCGGTCGCACCGCGGGGCAAGGGCGTCAGGCCTGGGCGTACTCGGCAGCGACGTCGAGGATCCAGGTGATGCCGAAGCGATCGCGCAGCATCCCGAACCCGGGCGCCCACTGCGCCGGGCGGAATTCCTCGATGACGCTCGCCCCGTCCACGAGACGTCCCCACAGCGCGCCGACTTCCTCGACGGTGGCGCCGCGGACGGACAGGAAGAACGGTTCGGTGGTGAGGGTGGCGCCGTTCTCGCGGCGGGTGGTGGGCGCGCCCTGCGCGATCGGGGTGTCCGCACCGGGCACGTCGTAGGCCATGACGCGGAAGCCGTTGTCGGCGATGACCTGTCCGAACACCACCTTGGTGGCGTCGGGCGCTTCGGCGGGCATTCCGAAGTCGCCGTAGGTGGCGATGGTGGTCTGCCCGCCGAACACCGATTGGTAGAACTCCAGGGCCGCGCGAGCCTGACCGTGGAAGTTCAAGTGGGCGACAGCGTGTACCGACATGGTGATCGGGTCCCTTCGGAGGTGTTTTCGCCGCCGGAGGGTTCCAGCGACAACGCCACCCTGCCAGCAGTACAGGTCAGGGAACGTCCGCTATTTATGGCAGTCTGTCCCCATGCCGACCGCGTCGTCGAAGGTGACCTCCCGCCGCCTGCTCTCGCTGCTGTCGTTGCTGCAGGTCCGCCGTGACTGGCCGGGTGCGCTGCTCGCCCAGCGGCTGGAGGTGAGCGAGCGCACGGTTCGCCGTGACGTCGATCGGCTGCGCGAGCTCGGTTACCCCGTCCAGGCGGTCAAGGGACCCGAGGGTGGTTATCGGCTCGAGGCGGGCAGCGAGCTGCCCCCGCTGTTGTTCGACGACGAGCAGGCGGTCGCGCTCGCGGTGGCGTTGCGGATCGCGGTCGGGACCGGAGCGGGTATCGAAGAGGCCGCTGCCCGCGCTTTGGCGACCGTGCGGCAGGTCCTGCCGTCGCGCCTGCGGCGACGCGTCGACGCCCTCGAGGTGACCGTGGTCGAATCGGCCGGGCGCGGCGCCGATCTCCAGGTCGACACCGCCGTTCTGCTCGCGCTGAGCGCCGCCGTCCGGTCCGCGGAGGAGGTGCGGTTCGACTACCGGTCCGCGGCAGGGCCGCAGGATCCCAGGTTGCGGCCGGCGCGGCGGGTGCAGCCGCATCACCTTGTGGTCCGGGGTGGACGCTGGTATGCGATCGGATGGGATCCCGAGCGCCAGGATTGGCGGATCTATCGTGCCGATCGGATGGCGCTGCGCGTTCCCAACGGGCCGCGCTTCAGCCCCCGGCATGTGCCGGGGGGCGACGTCGCCGCGTTCCTGTCCGCCCGGTTCAAAGGCTCCGACAGCACCGACACCTGGCCTTGTCGCGGTGAGGTGGTCCTCGACCTACCCGCCGCACAGGTCGCCCCGTTCGCCGGCGACGCAGTCGTCGAGGAACTCGGCCCCGCCCGCTCCAGACTGCTGACCGGTTCCTGGTCCTGGGCCGCACTCGCCGCGACGCTGGCGCGTTTCGACACCGAGATCGAGGTCATCGGCCCGGACCCGCTGCGTGACGCCTTCGCCACCCTGTCCCAGCGCGCCGCGCGCGCCGCACGCCCAGGGACATAAGCATGTTCGAAGCATCGGAAGAACTCGCGTGGGTGTGGCGCACCGATCAGCCGTCGAACCATTCGGTGGCCTGGCCCGGGTCGGACCAGAACCTTGGGACGGTGCTGATCTGGGTGCCACGTCCTTCGGGGCAGGTGTGGATCTCCCATTCGGAGGCGGCGGTGAGCGTTCCTGGCGGTCAGGACACGTATTCGTCGCATGCCCCGCAGAGCAGGAACTCGCGGTACTTGATGTGCGCGCCGATCCTGTTGCCGCTCAACGGGTTTCCCCATCTGCCGGGCGCGCATGAGCGAGCAGCGAATCGTAGCTGATCCCAGAGACGGCGGGCACGGACTCCACCGCCCTCCGGTCGACCGGGTGGCCGTCTGGTTGTCGGCCCTGGACCGCCACGCCGACCGCCTGGCCGCGGCTCGACAGAGGGACCTGATGGTTCAGTTCGGAGGTGCGACGGGAACCCTGGCCTCCCTCGGTCCCGGTCCGGACGGCCTCCGAGTGAGAGCGACTCTTGCCGAGGAACTCGGCCTGCGAGACCCCGAGATCACCTGGCACGTTGCCCGCGATGGTTTCGCCGAGATCGTCGGCCTGCTCGCCGCGATTGGCGGGTCGGTCGGCAAGATCGGCACCGATGTCGCCACCCTGTGTTCGACCGAGTTCGGAGAACTGGCCGAGCCCCACCCAGACCGCAACAACCCTCGATCCCACGACGAACTCCGACCGAGGCTCGACCCGCGTCGGCGCCAGCCACGCCGGATATCGGCAGCTGCTGGTCTGGGCACGGCAATGGCCAGAACGCAGCTGGGCGGTGGAGAACGCTGAAGGCCTCGGTCACCATTTGGCACTGTGGCTGGTGACGATGGGGGAGGCTGTGGTGGATGTGGCGCCGGCCGCGACCGTCCGGGTGCGACAGCTTTCGCGCGTGGTAGCCGCAAGAACGACCGCATCGACGCTGCCGCTGCAGCGAGTGTCGCTGCACTGCACGGAGATTGCCGACCGGCGCAGACGGAAACAGACGCCGATGCGCTCGCGTCGCTCAACGAACGGCGGAAGAACTTAGCGTCCGTCCGTGACCTGAACCCCGCTGGCTGCGTCGGCCATCCCAATACCGCGCGAGCCGTCCACCAGCGCGCAGGGACGTGGAGAAGGGTGCCGCAAGTCTCGCGCGCCCGTCGCTCAGTGCTCCCCCTCGGCGGTCACCGGGTTGGTGAGACTTCCCAGACCGGTGATCCTGACGGTGACCCGATCACCAGGCGACAGGGCGCCCGAGCCAGCGGGGGTTCCGGTCAGCACGACATCGCCGGGTTCCAGTGTCATCGCCGCGGTGATATAGGCGAGGAGTTCGCCGACCGGGGTGAGCATGTCCGCGGTGCGGCCCGACTGCCGCATTCTGCCGTTGACCAGGCATTCCACCCGCAGAGCAGTAACGTCGACGGACGCAGCCGCGACCATCGGTCCCAGCGGGCAGAAAGTGTCGAAGGACTTGGCGTAATCCGGCAGGCCCAGCTCGTGCTGAATGTCGCGAGCCGAAACGTCGTTGGCGCAGCAGTATCCGGCGATGGCGTCCACGGCGGCGATGGCATCCACTCGCCGTATGCGGCGGCCGATGACGATCCCGAGTTCGGCTTCGTGTTCCACGCGGGAGGACTCCGGAGGTAGCACGATGGCCTCCCCGGGTCCGATAACAGTACCGGGCGCCTTGAAAAAGATCTGGGGTGTCTCGGCGCTCGCTCGCCCCACTTCGGCGGCGTGCGCGGCGTAATTCAGACCGACGGCAACGATTTTTCCCGGGCGCGGAAGCGGTGCGGAGGCGGTCGTGCACCGCACGGTCACCACGCTCCGGTGAGAGGTTGGGACTCGGCCGCGGGCCGATAGATGTCGGCAACAGCTTCGGTTATCCGATCGATGAGCTGCAACGCATGCGCCAGCACCCGACGCTCGTCCTCGGTGAGGGTCCGGTGCAGTGCTTCGACGAGCACGTGGACGCGCTCTCGTCGATCGGCATTGATAGCGGTGCTTCCCGCCGCCGTGAGCGTGAGGACCTTCTTGCGCGCGTCGCGCGGGTCGGGACCGGCGGCCACGAACCCCGCCTCGACGAGTTCCTTGACCGTCGTGGCCATGGTCTGGTGTCGGACCCCCCTGCGCGCCGCCAGGTCGGCGGTGGTCATCGGACCGCGCACGTCGAGCAGGTCCAGCACCGCAGCGAGAATGGGGGCGAGCCGGTCGGCCACGCGCGTACTACGGACCAGAGCGCCGACCGCGAGCCGCAAATGGCTGGCCAATTCGTCGGCGGTAGGCGCCGGTGGGGTCGAGGACGTGTCGTTCATAGCACCAGTCTAGCCGATATACAGCAAGGCCTGTACAGTACAGCCTGTACATCTGAACCGAGGAGCTGACCGTGCAATTGATAAAGCATGCCCATGCCTGCGTATCGCTGGTAGGAGACGGTGGCCGGATCGTTGTCGACCCGGGGACCTTCACCCCGGACGCGGCGGCGGTTGTTGCCGCCGCGGACGCGATCCTGATCACCCACGACCACTTCGATCACTTCGACGAGGCGGTGATCGACAAAGCCCTGGAAACCCGTCCGGAGCTGCGGGTCTACGGACCGGCCGCCGCCGTCGGGCGTTGGGCTGACCGGTGTGACCAGGTCAGCGTTGTGGCCGCCGGCGATCGTTTCACCGTCGCGGGCTTCGACGTTGCGGCGGTCGGTGACCGGCATGCCGAGATCCATCCCGACATTCCCGCCGGCGCGAATGTCGGCTACCTCGTCGACGGCCGCGTCTACCACCCCGGTGACGCCTACCACGTCCCCTCCGCGCCGGTCGAGACGCTACTGCTGCCGACCAGCGGGCCCTGGACCAGAGTCGCGGCCGCGGTCGACTTTGTGCGCGAGATCGCACCGAAGCAGCTCATCCAGATCCACGAAATCATGCTCAGCGACATCGGGCAACAGTCGATGGCACGCTTTCTGAGCCCGGCCATGCTGAGCGAGGTCCCGCTGACCATCGTCCCTGTCTCCGATGCGATCACGGTGTAGCGGGTCACATCAACACGGATGGTCCGGGCTACCCACCGCCCCTTATCTAGATGTACGGACATGAGAGAGGTTGGTGACTCGGTGGCTGGAAGGATGTCCTGGTCGAGGGCTTCGGGCCGGGGGCGAATGTGAGGGTTTGGCTTGACAGCGCAGCAGATCTCTCAGATCGGCAGCCCTCGCTGCGAAGTGCTGCCCGCTGTGACGCGGTCGCTCTGTTCGTCGAACGTGCCGCCGCCGCAGTGCCGGGCTTTGCGCTCACCGAGGACATCCTCACCGCGGTGACCGAGATCTGCCGCCACCTCGACGGGCTGCCGTTGGCGATCGAGCTGGCCACGGCCCGGCTGCGGACACTGTCACCCGAACAGATCCTGGAGCGGCTCACCGACCGATACGCACTGCTGACCCACGGCAGCCGCAGCGCGCCCAACCGACAGCAGACCCTGCGGTTGTGCATCGACTGGAGTTACTCCCTGTGCACCCCGGCCGAACAACAGGTGTGGGCCCAGTTGTCGGTGTTCGCCGGCAACTTCGAACTCGACGACGCCGAACAAGTGTGCCGGAATGACCTCGCAGCGGAGGACCTGCTCGACGTAATCACCGGCCTGGTCGACAAGTCCATCCTGATCTGCGAGCAGTCGGGCCCGGTGGTGCGGTTCCGGCTGCTCGAGACGGTTCGCGACTACGGCCTCGACAAACTCGATGAAGCGGGCCGGTACGCCGACCTGCGACGCCGACACCTGAACTGGTACCGAAAGCTCGCCCTGGACGCCGACGCCGACTGGCTCAGCCCCCGCCAACTCGACTGGATCGCCCGCCTCGACCGCGAACAACCCAACCTGCGCCAGGCACTGGACTTCTGCCTGACCGACACCGAAGCGGAACCCGACGCCGCGTTGTCGATAGCGGCAGCGCTGCAACCGTTCTGGTTCTCCCGAGGCCAGGTCGGCGAGGCGCGGCACTGGCTCGACCTCACCCTCGCCAGACGGCCCGCGCCCGCTACCGCCGTCCGCGCCAAGGCGCTGTGGCGTGCCGTCCTGGTGGCCGTATCCCAGGACGACCGCACCGCGGCGGCCGCACTGGTCGCACAGGTGCAGGAGCTGGCCGAACAGACCGAGCGACCGATCGTGCACGGATTCGCGGGGCTAGCTCTCGGCCTCTACGCGGTTCGCAGCGGCGACCTACCGCAAGCACGCGCACCCCTGGAAGCTGCCGTCGAGTCGTTCACTGCGGAGGACGACGTCTCCGGGCAGGTCTTCGCCCTGCTCGGGCTGGGATGGACTCACGAATTGGAGGGAGACAGCGCAACAGCTCTCTCGTACCACGAGAAGGGCCTGGCAATCACCGAATCATATGGCGATTACATGCATCGGTCATATGCCTTGTGGGGCACGGTGGTTGCCGCGTGGCGCCACGGTGATCGCGACGGTGCGCTGCGGCAGTTGCGGCAGTGGCTGCCACTGATCAGGCAGCAGAAAGACCCGCTCATGGCCTCGACAGCCCTGGAAACACTGGCGTGGATTCTGGGAGTCCAGGGCGGCACCGCGCGGCTCGCCGCGGTGTTGCTGGGCGCCACAAAGGCACTGCACCAGTTGACGGGCGCCTCCGTGGTGTTCTTCCCGAGCTTGGTGGTCCATGGCGAGGATTGCGAACGAGCGGCCCGTCGCACGCTCGGGCAGCGATACTTCGATGCCGCCTATCACGAAGGCGCCGCAATGGATCTCGACGCCGCGATCGGCTACGCCCTGGGCGAGCATCCCCAGGCTGCGACTCGCGGTCCGGGTCCGTCCGAGCTGACGACCCGGGAGCGGGAGGTGGCCGACCTCGTCGCAGACGGCCTGACCAACAAAGCCATCGCCGCCCGCCTGCACATCTCCCAGCGCACCGCCGACGGACACGTCGAACACATCCTGACCAAGCTCGGATTCACCAATCGCGCCCAGATCGCCGCCTGGGTCGCCGACCGGAGCCGATCGGCACACCCTCGAGGACGCTGACCTCGGCCATTCACGCGAGACACGCCGCCAGTAGCTCTGAAATGGTGGAAGGTGCTCTGAACCGAATAACCCCCGGCTTGCCGGTCGAATATCGAGGTCGTGGGGCAATGTTGGCCGCGAGTCGAAAGCGCCACGGTCCACACCCCCGTACCGGGTGGGGACTGCGGCGCGGGCCGGGATGAGGGTGACCGGTCCGACACACATCGGCTGCACGTGGCAGCGGCTCAGGCGGGCACCGTGAATTCCTCGGCGGCGCCGAGGGGTTTGGGTCTGCTGCCGGTCGTTGCATGCAGCCGTAGATATTGTGCAGAGACCGCGATCGTGAGGGTGAGCGCGGTCATTGCGGTCAGCATCATGACCGAGATCCAGAACATCTGGTCGTAAAGGCCTATGTCGCAACGGATGATGGCGCGCCGTGCAAAGGTCAGTGGGCTGATATCGGCGAACGGCTTGAATGCCGAGGGAGTGGTGCCGAGTGGGAACACGCCACCGAATGCGAACACGCCAAACATGTAGAAACTGAACGCTGCGATGCTGCCCGCGACGCGCCCGAAGACAACGATGAACATGTGCGTGGTGACCGCGGCACTGATACCGACGAGAACCACGACAGCAATCATGGTGGCCCAGTTGTGGGGTTCCCATCCGATCGATTTGCCGTATGCCGCAGTGGCGCCGGCCGCGACGATTCCCCACACCGCACCGATCAGCGTCTTGTCGACCACCGAGCGTAGTGCACGGCGTCGCAGCGAGCCGGGTTGTGTGCTTGCCCGCAACGGTTTCAGCAGCATCCAGGCGACGATGACGGTGAGGAATGTTCCTAGGACCACGATGACCGGGCCTGCGCCGCCGGCAAGAACTTTGTGGCTGCGATCGCCGTTGACGACCCGTTCGGCGGGCTCCTGGTTGGAGATGTTCATCGAGAACGGCTGGCTGAACATGCTGGCCGAGGCGTTCGGGTCGGCGACGTGGGGTGCGGTCGCCGACCCGTCGGTGAGTCCGGCGTCGAGTTGGTGCATACCGTTGTCGAGCTGTTCGGCGCCGTCCTCGAGCTGGTGGCCGCCGGTGGCGAGCTGCCCGAGTCCGGTGGTGAGCTGCTTGGTTCCCTGATCGAGTGCTTGCGTGCCGTCGCGTAGCTGTCCTGCGCCCTGTGCCAGTGCCAGCACCCCGGCCCGGTAGTCGGCGTTGGGGTCGGTGAGTTGCCGGGCGAGTTCGCGTGTGCCGTCGCGTAGTTGGGTGATCTGGGAAGTGATGCTGTCGGGGTTGGTTTGGCGGACCTGGTTGAGCAGTGATCGTAGTTGCGTGACGGCGGAGATCATCGCCGGATCGGAACTGGCGGCCAGTTTGTCCAGCAGAGGATCGAGCTGGGTGGCGAGCTGATCGAACGGGGTGAGTGCGGCCAGGATCGGTGAGGCGATCTGGTCGACTCCGTCGCGGATCTGGGCGGCCCCGTTACCAAGTTGGTCCGTGCCACCGACGAGTTGGGTCGCTCCGGTGGCCAACTGTGTGGCCCCGTTGCTGAGCTGGCCGGTGCCGTCGGCGAGTTGAGTGCTACCGGTCAGTGCTTGATCGAGCCCGGTGGCCAGTTGTGCTGATCCGTCGGCGAGTTGTGCGGCGCCGTCCGCGAGTTGCGTTGCGCCGTGGGCGGCGTCGCCGAGGCCGGAGCCGAGACTGTTGATGCCGATGAGGACCTGGGTGGCGAACTCTCGCCCAATCGAAGCGGTGATTTGCCGTTGTGCTTGTGCGATGACGCTGTCGGCTACCGAGGATCCGAGTGTTCCATTGAAGTCGTTGTACCAGACGTTGATTCGTGCGGGCGTGGGTTTGGGGTCGGTGACGGTGAGGATGTCGCGGGTGAAATCGCGAGGAATGACGACGGAGAAGGCGTAGCGGGACTCGCGCAGTCCGGCTACTGCTTCGACGCTGGAGACGCGATGGAATTCCACGTCGTTGCCCGAGGCGAGCCCGTCCAAGATCTGGGCACCGAGGTTTTCGGGTTTGCCATTGTCGATGCCGCCGACGTCGTCGCTGGCGACTGCCACCGGGACGTGTTTGAGATATACCTCGGGATCCCACATGACCCACATGTAGACAGCAGACACCAACGTTGGTACAACGAGCCCGAGAACCAGCAGCGCTCGCAGCAGACCAGGCCTGCTCGGCGGGTCAGCTCGGAGAACGCGCAGTCCGTCGATGACTCGCGCTGTGATGGAATTACCTGCCATGACGGCCCTTCCGGCACCGATCGGGCACAAGTGGCCCGCGGCGCGCATGCCCTGGAAAGTTGGAGATCCGCGAGCCTTGCTGTGGGCACGATCGGACTTGGCAAGACGCTAATCAGACGCGTGTGCATTCGGTGACCAAGTCAGACAGTGTGGCAGTGAAGACCCACCCGATGTCGCAATTTCCCCCATGGCGGCAAGACGACGGATTTCACCGTAACCGGGTCGTCACCGCGACGAAATAGCGGGCGATCCGATGATCCTAGCGATCGCAGCTGTCCAGAAATCGTCCCACCGTGACGTGTACGGGCAAATCTGGGTACACCGCAACAGCAGCATTGGGCTGCCCGCAGCCAGGAGCGCGGCTGGGCAGCCACCATGGTGTTGACCGAACCCGATGCGGGCTCCGATGTCGGTGCAGGGCGCACGAAGGCAACCGATCAGGGCGATGGCACCTGGCATATCGAAGGTGTCAAGCGATTCATCTCCGGCGGTGACGTCGGTGATACCGCAGAGAATCTGTTCCACCTGGTGCTGGCCCGGCCCGAGGGCGCCGGGCCGGGAACCAAGGGACTGAGTCTGTTCTTCGTCCCGAAGTATCACTTCGACCCGGTGACACTGGAATTGGGTGAGCGCAACGGCGTGTATGTGACTGGCGTCGAGGACAAGATGGGGATCAAGTCCTCACCCACCTGCGAGGTGAGTTTCGGCGCCAACGGTTCCCCTGCGGTGGGCTGG
Organism: Nocardia sp. CA-084685; assembly: GCF_050955785.1. Lineage (NCBI taxonomy): Bacteria > Bacillati > Actinomycetota > Actinomycetes > Mycobacteriales > Nocardiaceae > Nocardia > Nocardia sp. CA-084685. Next base: position 4,139,516 of record NZ_CP192094.1, on the reverse strand, counting down.
CTCGTCGGTGACAAACACAACGGCATCGCGCAAATGTTCAAGGTCCTCGAGAATGCGCGAATGATGGTGGGGGTCAAGGCGGCCGGAACGCTGTCCACCGCCTATCTCAGCGCACTCGACTACGCCAAGGAGCGGATCCAGGGTGCCGACCTCACCCGCGCAACCGACAGCGCCGCGCCACGGGTACCGATCCTCGGCGCGGCGCAGTTGAGGGTGTGCCGGTCAGAGAGGTTTCGGCCGGTGTGCGTTGGCCGAGCTGACATGCGCGGTGTCGTCGATGGGCCCATAGACCTGGCGGACTGTTGAGCCGATATGCGAGTTTCGCGGGGCTGAGAAGACTTCCGACGAGGGTGTCCACCGGTATGGGGGGATCGTCGTCGGCACCAACGCACGATCGGACCCGGCTCGCCGGACCCGACGCGCCTATCACTCCCTGCGAGACCATCCTCGCCGTCGCCGTAGCCGACGTCCTCGACGCACAGGCGTACGCGGGATTACAGTTCCTGGATCGTCGCGGCGAGCCTGTTGGGTGTGAGAGCTCCCTATCGCAGCTATCCGCTCGCGCAGGCCGAGCAGGCGCACGGGATCTGGAGGGGCGCCGGACCACCGGTTCGATCGTGTTGGTGTCCTGAGGTTTTGGTCAGTCGAGATCGTGGCCGGTGAGGCCGCGGTAGACGAATCGGGTGAGGGCGTCCACGGCCTGCTCGTCGGTGAGCGCCAGGCCGCCCTCCTCCACCGCCTGCAACAGGCCGGCGGCCGAGACGAACATCATCGCCAGGGTGGCGTCGGCGGAGCCGGGTAGGCGCAGGCCGGCGGGGGCGAAACCGTCGAGGTGGTCGGCCACCTCGTCACGCTGCTCGGTGGCGAAACGCGCTGCGATGTGGGCGAAGTCGTCATTGACCAGGGCCGCCTGCTGGACGGCGGGCAGGACCGGCCAGTTCGTGCGGGCGAAGGACCAGTAGCTCGCGATGTGGTAGCGCACCGACTCCGGGTCGGTGAAGTCGGCGGTCTGCGCCGGGTCCTCGGCGGAGGTATCGCTCTCGTCGGCAAGGTCTTTCAGCAGCGACTGGAGCAACTCCTTCTTGCTCGCGAAGTGGTTGTAGAATGAGCCTGCGGCCCGGCCGGCGGCCGCGGCCATGAATCCGCAGGTCCACGTCGCGGGAGCCGGGCCGACCGGGTTCGCCCTCGCCATCGATCTGGCGCGTCGCGGCATCGGGGTCCGCATTGTCGACAAGGCCGGGGAGTTCTTCGCCGGGTCGCGCGGGGACGGGTTGAGGCCGCGCACCCTCGAGGTGTTCGACGATCTCAGGGTGCTCGTACAGGGCGCATATCGTCTCGACCCGTTATCAGCCGCACCGCTGTGGCAGGCCCTCGCACTGGCTGCTGCTGGCGAGGACGCCCTCAGCGGGCGCGCCGTTGTAGCAGGCAGCTCACGGGGTGCTGAGCGGTGTGGTCGTGTCGATGGCCGAGAATTGTGGGGCTCCGGCGCGCTCGACCGGGAGTCGCTGCCTGTCGGCGTCGTCGGTGCGAGGTACGGCCAGCGAGACCACCGCTTCGGCCAGCGCCTGCACCGACGCGGTCGCTGCGGCGGTGTCTCGGTCGGCCAGCCACGCGAACAGGGTTCCGTCCAGGGCGATGGCAACCATGCGTGCCAGTGCTTGTTCGGGAACTCGCCATTGCACGTCGAAGCGTTCGCTCCCCAGGCGCAGGAACATCGCGGCGATATCGGTGTACAAGCGGTATTGCCAGCGGCCGAGCTCTCCGGGGTTGGTGGTGGAACGGATGTCCTGCACCGTCAATTCGTACAGCACCGCCTGCCGACCGGGATCGCTCATCCCCGCACTCAGCATCCGCTCCATCCCGGTCGATACCGCTGCGCGCAACGAATCCGAGGAAATCTCCAACCCCTGCAGGACCGCAGTCTGCGACTGCACCACCGATTCGGTCAGTTCCTGCAAAAGTTCCTCTTTGGATCTGAACGCGTAGTGAAACGCGCTTTGAGCCATCCCCGCCTCCGCGCAGATCGCGCGGGTTGTCGCTGCGGCGACTCCGTCGCGGGCCATCACCGCAAACGCAGCGTCCACCAACCGACGCCGCCGCTCATCGGACTTCAACCGTGCCACAGCAGACTCCTCCGCGACGTTGTGCCGGGCTCGAGACCCAGCCTCCGCGCACACCACCATACTGGGTCAGTTGACCCAGTCAGCCGTGAGTGGCCGTGAGCGCGCCATAGCGGGCTTATCGGACGGTCTTGACTTTCATCACCGACAATCCGCCGAGTGTGGCGAAGCCGGCGGCAAGGATATACAGCCCGGCGAATCCACCGCCGAGCTCGATCACCCAGGCGCCGACGAGCGGGCCCAGAGCCTGGGGGAGAGCCATCGCGATGTTCATGACGCCGAGTTCTCGAGCATTGTGTTCGCCATCGGGGAGGACGTCGGCGGCGAGTGCCTGATCGATCGACATGAAGGAGCCGAAACCAGCACCGGTGATCGCACTGGCGATCGTTGCGCCCCAGACGCTTCCGGTGGCAAGGATGACGATGGCGGAGATGGTCTGTAGTAGAGCGGCGATCATGACGAACGGCTTTCTGGCCCGGAAGCGATCAGACAGCCAGCCGCTGAGGATGGAAGCAACCACGACGCAGATCGTGTAGCCGCCGGTCAAGGTCAGCAGCGCGGTGTCGGGGTCGGTGACCTCGAGGCCGAACTGCAGGTAGTACAGGGCGAGCGAGGTGCCCAGGGCGTTGCCGAGATTGACCAGCACGCGCCCGATGAGGGTCCAACGGAAGTCGTGCACGACCAGCAGATGCCGGAGGGTTTGTGAGGCGCGGCGCGGACTGCTGACCTGGGGATCGGGTGTGGATAGCACGAACGGCGCCACGCAGGCGACGAGCAGGGCTGCGACGAGCAGATAGGAACGGGTGGTGCCGAGGGCCAGCGCCGCGATCAGCCCGATACCGAGAATGATGCCGAACGCCTGAGGTGCAGAAATCCAACTGGATACGACGCCGCGCTGCGATGTGGGCACCTGGTCGCCAATCATTGCGGTCAGCGACGCGCAAGCGATGCTGAAACCGATCATCGCCATCGACCAGCACAGTGCTATCCCGGTCGTCGTGTGCTGGGTGGCCAGCACGGCAAGCGCGGCCGAGAACACGAGGGATCCGGCGACGATCCACGGTCTGCGGCGGCCGAAGCGGCTGGTGGTGCGGTCGCTGAGCGCACCTGCGACGGGGAACGCGACGGCCGAGCACAGTGCGGCTATGCCGGAGATGAGACCGAAGTCGGCGACGCTGCGTTGCCAATTATCTTGGTGCAGAACAGTTCCTATGCCGAGGCTGCTGTTGAGTTGAGAGGGCAGGATCAGCTGGAACGACGTCAACTGCGCCATCCAGATTCCCAGCCATGCAAGGGCGAAGGCAGCGATCCAGCGGCGGCTGACTTGTCGCGCAGGGCTGCCACAGACCGGGGCCGGGGCGCTGTCCGCGGCCGAGGTGTTGGTGTCGTTCATGCCGGCTTTCGGTCGAGCGAAATGGGCGTCCCGAATTCGGTTGCCCAGCACAGCAGCTCGGGTGGGAGCGGTGAAGCTCTCCCATCCGAACCGTGCAACCCGGCTGTCATGGGAAGATCTGTGCGAGTGGGGGTTCGACCGCACGATGCCGGTCAGTGAGTGGGCAGCGGCGTGCTGATCTCTCCTGCGGCGTGCAGGGTGCTGTAGGCCTGGGCCAGCGCGACGATGGCGGCAGGAACCCCGAAGATCACTGCGCCGAGGATGGGTCCCACCGCCGCGCCCAGAGCCAGTCCTGGTATGCAGCCCCCGATTGCGCCGACAACTGCACCGACTGCGCAGCCGCCAACGAGTCCGACGACACCGCCGACCATGGTGCCCACGGTGGCGGCCAGCATGAACTCATTGCCGGCCTGACTGAGCGCGTTGTTGATATCGGTTTGTCCGTCGATGTCGGTTGCAGTGGCCACCGCCGACTGCGGCTGGTCGGGCACAACCGCGATGTCTGGCTGTGGGCGAAGGTCGATACCGGTGTCAGGGGCGTCGAGAGCTGCGGCAACCCGGGTGTCGACGGCCGTCTGGGGTGCAACCTGGTCCGGGATTGCGGCTGTCGCCGTGGCGGCCGGGGACAGCGGAGATTCGGCCGAGGCATTGGTGGCGGTGATCGTGTTTTCACCGGCCAGTACCGCGATCGCGATGGCGGTGGTTGCGACTGCGAGACGAGTGCGGGATGTGTGATGCACGAGACATTTCCTTGTGTAAAATTCTGTTACATTTTCCGTGAGCCGTGAGCCGTGAGCCGTGAAAGCCGCATGCGACTGGATAAGAGCTGAGGCTTTGTTGTGAGGGGTATCGGGGTCGTGCCCTCGAGCGGATCCGGACTTCGAACTCCGGCTGTCGCGAGATTCAATCAGCACTCACCCGACAGGCATAGGGGGATATCTGTCAGCACGGGGGCATCTGCGTCACAACTCGAACCGCAGGTCTATTTCTGCAGGTAGATCCTTCGATTCAAATGCAACTGGCATTATTTGGCCGCGCGGCGACGGGTATGCCGCCGCTGACGGCGGGTTAGAACGAGATTCGCGAAATTCCACCACCGCGGTGCGGTGAGTTTTCCGTTGCCGCCGTAGCAGCGGCTCGTTCGGCGCTGGGGCTTCGGCCTGTCCAGCGTTGATAGGCGCGCCGGAATTCTCGGCTGTCGCTGAATCCGACTTCGATCGCGATGGCCGTCAGAGGCATGTCCGATTCACGCAGCAGAATTCGAGCGCGATGCGTGCGTACCCGATCGCGAATTTCGCCGAATTTCTCACCGGCCTCGGCGAGTCGCCGGTGCAGGGTGCGCTCGCTGATTCTCAGGTGTTCGGCGATGAATGCCGCGGTGATCGGTCGTCGCAGATTCTGCCGCAGAACGGCCTCCACCGTGGTGACGATGTCGTGGCGGGATCGTTCGGGGTCGGCGAGGTGGCGGGCCGCGTCGACGGCCAACCCGATTTGGGCGGGGTTGGCGGTGGGCAGCGGCCGATTCAACAGGGCGGCATCGAAGTAGACGCGGGTGGCGCATGCGTTGAATCGGATGGGGCAGCGGAAGACTCGGTTGTAGGCCTCGGCGTATACGGGCCGTGGGTAGGCGAATTCGAGCCGAGTCGGTGTCATCTGATTGCCGAATATCGACCGAGCCAACACGAGTATCGATGTGCACGATTCCTCGCAGAGGAAGGCCAGCAGTTCCGGGTTGGGGCTGCGCTCGGCGAGCCGCAGCGCGAATTCTTTTGCGCCTGATTCGAATTCGTAGTCGAGCAGGCTGCCCGCAGCCTGGTGCAGGTCCAACCCAAGCGACACGGCCTGGCCGACGGAAGCCGCCGCGCGCAGGGCAAAGCCGGTCAGCCCCCAGGACACGAACACATCACGGCTACCGACCTGGATGCCGGTGGGCCCGGGCTCCAACCCTCGCAGGGCGCGCTGCAGGATGGCCGTTGCCTGACGAAACGACACCCGAGTCTCGGGCAGCGTCAGCTGCTGGCGAGTCAGACCGATCCCGGCAAGCCACGATTCGCAGGCCACGCCGCGATGGTCGGCGAGATCGAATACGCCCAGCAGCACACTCGGCGGGATTCGCGCATCCTGCAGGGCGGGGTCGTCGGCGCATCTCCGGCCATCGTGTGTGTCGGCGTGCGATTGGCGCAAAACCATAGGCGTCACCCGGTGATCAGAAGAGTATGGCGGGCAGCAGAGCCGACGGCATACGGCGGCATCGCACTGGCCCAACCGGGACGTGGCTTGGGTGCACGCATCCGCGGCCTGTACCCGCTTGTGGCGGGCCATCAGTTCGGTCAGCCGACCCGGTCGGGAGAACAGGTCGGTTGACCGAACTGTAACACGAATTCTCTGGGCAGCATCGTGCACGCCATCTACTCTCAACGCGTAATTGGGTCGCTTGACCCTGTCATTTGCCCAAAACGGTTGAAAGCTAAGGAGAAGCATGACGGATAAGACATATGCGCTGGTCACGGGCGCTGCAGGTGGTATCGGGTTGGAGGTCGCGCGACGGCTTGCGTCCCGCGGTCATGTAGTTCTCGCCGCAGAACGAGACCAGATGCTGGCCGAGCAGGCCGCTGAACAGATCGGAGCGGGAGCGGTGGCGGTGGCGTGCGATCTGGCCGATGGTGCCGCCGTCGCGGCGTTGTCGGCGCGTATCGAGAACGAGTGGGGCAGCGAGTTGGAGGTGTGTTTCCTCAACGCTGGCATCGTCGTTCCCGAAGATGTCGTGGACACCTCGCCTGAACGGGTCGACTTGCAATTGCAGATCATGCTGGTGTCAGCGATCAAGCTGGCCCGCTCGACGGCAATCGCGATGACAAAGCGCGGTAGCGGGCACATTGTGGCGACCGTGTCGCAGGGAGCGGTACTCGCCCTGCCGGGCAGCGCAACGTATTCGGCGGCCAAGGCCGGGCTGCGTGGGTTCCTGGCTGCACTGCATCTGGAGCTTCGAGGCAGCGGTGTCACGGTCGGAGGCGTGTACCCGAGCGCGGTGGACACTCCGATGCTGCGGCACGAGGCGACCCACCGCGGCAGCCTTCTCAACTTCGTCGGCACGATCTCCTCACCCGGCGATGTCGCCGACGCGGTGGACAAAGCCCTGCGTACCGGCCGCGTGGAGATCTTCGTCCCGGCCTCCGACGGGATCCTCACCCGTTTGGCGCAGTCCATGCCACGGCTGGTCCCGCTGATGCTGCCCGCCGCCAACTGGATCGGGGAGAAAGGCCGCCAACGCTACCTCGCCCGCATCGGCGCCTGACCCCCGTTCGTCACGATCAGATCTTTTACCCGACCATCGGAGAACCCATGACCAAGGAAAACAAGAGCGCAACCCGCTCCACGGCCGAGGCCAACGGCACCAAGGAGACTCGGCAGGCTGCCGAGGTACTCATCGACCGCGGCGATGCTGTCGCCATCGTGGGCGCTGGTCCGGCCGGGTTGAGCATGGCCCGCATGCTGCGCCACTACGGCGTCGAATACGACCAGTTCGAACGTCATTCCGACGTGGGCGGAATCTGGGATATCGACAATCCGGGAACACCGATGTACGAGTCGGCGCACTTCATCTCCTCACGCGACCTCTCCGGCTTCTACGACTTCCCGATGCCGAAGTATTTCGGCGACTATCCCAGCCGCCCGCAGATCCTGGCCTACACCCGCAGCTTCGCCGACACCTTCGATCTGCGACAAGCCATCTCGTTCGACACCGCGGTCGTGGCGGCCACCCCCAAGGGCCACCACTGGGTGCTGACCCTCGCCGACGGCCAGCAGCGTCGCTACCGGGGGGTGATCTGCGCGACGGGCACCAACTGGCGTCCGCGTATCCCGACCCATCCGGGAACCTTCGACGGCGAGGTCCGTCATGCGGTGACCCACCGTCGAGCCTCCGAATTCGCTGGTAAGCGTGTGCTGGTCGTCGGTCTGGGCAATTCCGGCGCCGACATCGCCTGCGACGCGGCCCAAGCTGCGGATGCGGCGTTCATCAGCGTTCGCCGCGGCTACCACATCATCCCCAAGCATGTGTTCGGAGTGCCCGCCGACAAGTTCGACGACACCAGTTTCACGATTCCGCGATGGCTCGAACGCCCGGTGGTGACCGCGCTACTGCGGCTGATCGTCGGCGACGTGACCCGATGGGGTCTGCCCAAACCCGATCACAAGCTGCTCGAGAGCCATCCGCTGCTCAACAGCCAACTGCTGCACCATCTCCAGCATGCCGACATCGCTGTCAAAACCGATATCGAACGCTTCGACGGTCCGGACGTCGTGTTCACCGACGGGTCCCGCGAGAAGATCGACCTGGTGCTGTACGCGACGGGCTACGAGATGCGCATCCCGTATGTGAACGCGGACCTGTTCGCCTGGAACGGCGACCGGCCGGCGCAGTACCTGACGGCGTTCAACCGTGAGCACCGCAACCTGTTCACCCTCGGCTATCTCGAAACCAACTCGAGTGCGTACACGTTGTTCGACAACATCTCCAATATCGTCGCCCAGTATCTGCGTGACCAGACGACCCAGCCACAGAGGGCTGCGCAGTTCGACCGCCTGATCGCCACCGACCGTCCCGACCTCAGCGGCGGTCTGCACCTCGTCAAGTCGGCCCGCCATGCTGGATACGTGGACGCGAAGTCGTTCAAGAAGGTCATCAAACGAGTGCGTAAGCAGATCGGCTGGACCGCTCTGACACCCCACTTCGCTGATCATCTGGCCCAGCCTCAGCAGGTGCAGGTAGCGGCACGCTGACCGGACAGCAGCCACAGCACTGTGTGGCTGCGCCACCGCAGTCGCGCGGGACGAGCTGGTGCGCCACCACACCGATCGTCAACCGAGTCGGCCAGGATAGCTGTTGACTGCCGAGGCGCCGTGGATCGCCGTCCGAGCGGTATCTACGGTTGTATGCCGCTCGTGGTCTCGATGATCTTCGGCTTACATCCCGCTTGGGGCATGTTGACAGTGCCACTCATCGGGTTCGTGACGGGATTCGGATGGGCCTCGTTCGGCATGCTCGTTGCGGGTGTGTTCCGGTCGATCGAGAACTTCAACTACGTCCCTGGCATCGTCACCACCCCGCTATTCCTCACCGCTGGCACATACTGCCCGATTTCCGCACTGCCGAAGTGGACGCAGATCGTCGTCAATGCAAACCCGGTCTATCACTATGTCCAGCTTGTCAGACATGCAGTGTTTGGCTTCTGAACCCAATGCATCGACCACATTCGAGGCGGTCGGTGAGGAAATATCCCGCGAGCCGAGATGATGCGACTGGCGAAGGTGGCCACGTCCCCCAAAGTCTAATCGTAGCGGTAGAGCAGGTTCAGCCCGCCTTTGTAGCAGAGAGCCTCGATCTCCAGGAAGAGCTGCATCTGCAATAGATACCGATCGCGTTAAAGGTCAGTTATGAGTTGAACCCATTCTGCGCGCAGAATGCCGATTTCTTTCGGAATTATGTATGTGAATGCAACACTGGAGGGGCGATGAGCTTCAACGTATGGATTAGTGCTGGGCTGGTCGAGACCGATTGCCCATTTGGCGAGTATCGGATTTCTAGCTTCAAGCTGGCGCAGGCCGAGGACGCGACGGCCATCTCTGATGGCGATACCGGTGTCGCACGGAGTCGGCGCCGCAACTGCATGTGTGTTGGGTTGCGATTGGTTTACTGCGGCGGCGATCGCGACCATCGGGATGGCGGCCACCGCGCTCGCGATTCGAAGATGGTCACAGTTTCGAGTGGTTGGAATGGCGGTATGGATTTCTTTTCTTTTGATGATTGTCAGTCAGATCCTATGGGGAACGCACTTTTTGATCTTATCGCACACCAGCATGGTGACATGGTTGCTACTGATAGCCATGGCTGTGGCGAGTCTGATAGTTCTTCCGGCTCATATTATTAATGTCTTCGAGCACTGGGAGGTTCTGCTCCGGCAGCAGTGGACCAGGCGGTCCGAGCCGCTTGCAGACTGGAAACCAGATAATCGGCCATCAAGGATCTCGATTCATGTTCCGACGCATGCTGAGCCGCCAGATTCGGTAATCGAGACCCTAAACGTGTTGTCGCAGTTGCGATACGTGGACTTCGAGGTATTGGTGATCGACAACAATACAGCGGACGAGACGTTGTGGCGGCCGGTTGAGGAGCATTGCCGTCGTCTCGGGCCCAAGTTCCGCTTCCTGCACGTCATGGGTATAACCGGCGCGAAAGCCGGTGCACTGAACTGGGCTCTTCAGCACACGGATCCGACTGCCGAGCTTGTTGCAGTGGTGGATGCCGACTACCACGTTGATCCAGATTGGCTGAAGCACACGGTCGGCTTTTTTGATGATCCGGAGATGGGATTCGTTCAATGTCCGCACGCCTATCGTGACTACAGCGACTCAGTATTCGGGAGAATGGCCAACACCGAGTATGCGATGTTCTTTCAAACGTCCATGGTGTCGTTGGATGAACATGGTGCCGGTTTGACTGTGGGAACCATGTCACTAATTCGCCGCAATGCGCTACTGGAGGCCGGAGGCTGGGCCGAGTGGTGTCTGACCGAAGATTCCGAACTGGCCATCCGCATCCATGCCCTCGGGTACCGATCCGTCTATTTGACCAAGGCCTATGGCAGGGGGCTGATCCCAGAGACATACGCGGGCTACAAGAAGCAGCGGTTCCGGTGGACCTATGGTCCAGTGCAGGAGTTTCGGACACATTGGCGACTGTTTGTGCCTGGTCCAGCGAGGTCTCCCTCTGTACTCACGGTCCGCCAGCGGATGCACCACGCGGTACATGGGTTGTCCATAGGACTGGCGGGCCTTCAACTGGTACTCATCGCGCTCTCGATAGCCTTGATCGCCGCGGCCGCCTGGAATCAGGACTCGCCCCCTCTTCTAGTACCGGCCTGGACTGCCCTAATTGCTATGGCGGCGTCGCGGAAAGCCATGCGGGCGCTGACCTATCGTCATGTGCTTCACTCGACCTAGCGGCAAGCGGCCGGTGGGGAGATCGCCACCGCCGCGCTGACCTGGGTGATCGCTGTCGCTGCTTTTGCCGCTGACATCGGATTACCCGCACATTGGCAGCGCACCAACAAGTTCCGCTCGTTGCCTTCCGGCTTGGGCGTGTTACGTGTAGCCGCCGGCGAAACCGTTTTGGGCATTATTTCTTTGTCGGTAGGCATCGGCGCCATCATCGTGGCATCGCCTGGTCTAACGCTCGCTATCGCCATAGGACTCATCAGCTACAGCATGTTTTTTCTGGCTTCTCCGGTGATCGCGGTGATAGCTGACCGGGATCTGCGGCGGAAATCAATCTCCGACAGCCGGCATTCACATACCGAATCCGTCAGTCGAGTAGTAGATGCAACTTAATTTAGGGTCCGTCACCACACATTAGTGCGTCCGCGCGCATCGAGCGAGTGGCGACCTGACTTAGGACACAGTTCGATCTTGTGGCCGGTGGCGGCGCGGTGACCTGCGCTGTTGCTGTCGGGTTGGTGAAAATGTGCGCACTAAGTCGATCTCGTTCGTAGGGTTTCGGGGTGGCGTACGTGCGCACGGTGAAGACCGCCTCGGGGGCGACCGCGGTACAGATCGTGTGGTCCTCGCGGCGAGGGTCGCGCGATATCGAGCATGTCGGGTCGGCTCACGGGCAGAAGGAGCTCGAAGCGTTGCAGGCTGCGGCGTGCCAGCGTCTGGCGGGCGGGCAGGCCGAGTTCGATCTCGGCCTCGGATCGGCCGAAATACCCAGTGCGACATTGGAAATCGTTAGTTCACGGGCGGGCCATTTGTGGGATGGGTTGTGCCGGGCCTACCAGGTTCTGGGCTTGGATGACGCCGCCGGTGGTGATGAGGTTTTCCGGGATTTGGTGCTGGCGCGGGTCATCGAGCCGACTTCCAAGGCCGACTCGCTGCGGGTCCTGTCCGAGACCGGCATCGAGTCGATGTCGTATCGGACGCTGACTCGGCGGCTACCGGAATTCGCGAAAGATAACTTCCGTCAAGGGATTTCGGCTGCATGCGCTCGCCACGCCGGGCTAGGTCCGGCCACTTTGGTGCTCTACGACGTCAGCACCCTGTACTTCGAAACCGATGCCGGCGACGGGTTCCGCGAGCCCGGGTTCTCCAAGGAACGCCGCCTGGAACCGCAGATCACGATCGGCCTGCTCACCGACGCCACCGGATTCCCGTTGATGGTGTCGGCGTTCGAAGGCAACAAAGCCGAGACCGCCACGATGCTGCCGGTGATCAACGCGTTCAAGACCGCGCACCGGCTCACCGATGTCACCGTCGTCGCCGACGCGGGCATGATCTCCGAAGCCAACCAGACCGCCATCCAAGCCGCCGGCCTCACGTTCATCCTCGGCACCAAAATCCCCCGCCTACCGTCGGTGATCGACGAATGGCGCCGCAAACACCCCGGCCAGCAGATCCCCGACGGACAGGTGTTCACCCAGCCTTGGCCTGCCAGCAGCAGCGAGAAAGCCCGCGGCATCCCCGACCGGGTCATCTACTACCAATACCGCGCCGACCGCGCGCGGCGCAGCCTGCGCGGCATCGACGAGCAGATCGCCAAAGCGCAACGCGCCGTGGACGGCAAGGCACCGGTCAAACGCAACCGGTTCATCAAACTCGCCGGGGCCACCAAGACCGTCGACCGCGCGTTGGAGACCAAGACCCGGGCACTGGCCGGGATCAAGGGCTACACCACCAACCTCACCAGCGCCACCCCGGAGTTCGTTATCGGCGCCTACCACCAGCTCTGGCACGTGGAGAAGAGTTTCCGCATGTCAAAGCATGATTTGGCGGCTCGCCCGATCTACCACCACAAACGCGAATCCATCGAAGCACACCTGAACATCGTGTTCGCCGCGCTAGCCGTCAGCCACTGGATCGAGCACCGAACCAGTTGGAGCATAAGGACATTCGTCCAGACCGCCCGCCGCTACCGCACCATCGAGATCCGCGCCGGGAACCAAACCCTCACCGCCGCAGACCCTCTACCCGCCGACCTCGCCGAAATCCTCAGCCACATCCACGAACACGACGGCCTCGGTGGATTTGCGCACTAATTTGGCCGAAGTCAGGTTAGTGCGTCCGCGCGCATCGAGCGAGTGGCGACAATGCCAGAGTCGCGTCGGTTGCATCAACTTTGCGGCCGTCGACTGATATTCCTGCGGCAACAACAGAGCGCAGATGAGCATCGAGCCCGATCTTGCTTGCCGAACCCGATCCGTCTGGCAGTACCGAACCGTCCCGGCTTTGTCAGCGCTGCTTCCCGCCCTCACCGGCGTCTCCCGGATCGGACTGCGCTCCGCTCCTACCAGACCACGGCCGCACTGACAGAGCAAGAAACCTGGCATCGACCATGACGTAGATCGCCCTCCGACCGGGCCGGATGGCGTCAGTCGAGGAAATGTTCGAGTTCCGCGGTGACGAATTGGGGATTCTCCTCGACGAGCCAGTGCCCCGCGTGCGGGACGTCCACGGCTCGCACGATGTTGGTCAGGCGCGCAGAGACGGTGGCTCGGATCGCGTCGAGTTGGCCCTGGGCGGTCATGAGCAGGGTCGGGACGGATGTCGGTGGGTCGGCCACGGTGTCGCGGACGTCCTTGTCGAGAGCGCGATAGAGCTCGAAGCCGACCGACAGGGCCTCGGGGCGACTGTAAGTGCGTGCGAATTCGTCGATCTCGGCGTCGGTGAACGGGGACCGCTCCGAGGTGCCGCCGAATGCCGTGCCGCCGAAGGAGACCTGCGGGTAGAACATGGCCAGGTACTCGCGGACGTTGTCGCCGACGATCGCTTCGGGGACCCGCGGCTGGGAGTGGAAGGCGATGTGCCAGCTCAGCGTGCGGTAGGTGCGTGCATCGATCGCGGGGCCGGGGAGCGGTAGGTCGAGGTAGCCGAGGCGGGCGGTGTCGGCGGGGAACTGGTCGGCGTACTGAAATGCGACGGCGGCGCCGAAGTCGTGTCCGACAACGCGGGCATCCCGCACTCCGAGCCGGTCGGCGATCAGGGCGTGCACGTACCGGGCGAGGGTGGCCTTGTCGGAGCCGGTCGGTAAGCCGGTGCTGTCACCCAGTCCGGGGAGGTCGATGGCGTAGACGGTGTGGTGTTCGGCGAGGGCGGGCATGATCGGCCACCAGCCGTACCAGGTCTGGGGCCAGCCGTGGATCAGCACCACCGGGCTGCCGTGGCCGCCGATCACATAGTGCATGCGGACGCCGTCGACGTCGGCGAACATGTGCTGAAAAGTGTTGTCGAACTTGGGATCCCCGTGTGTGGCGACGGCGTAGGAGGGGATGGCGGGGGTTGTCGTGGAGCAGGCCGCGGTCCCGATCATGAGCAGGATCGCGAGTACGAGGGTGGCGACCGCGCGCGTGGGGCGGGGCAGGCCGTGCGGCCGGGTTGCGGTGATCATGTGGTCCTGTCCTGGATGAAGTCAGCGGCCGGTCGTGCCGTCGATCAGTTCGCGGAGGATGTCGGCGTGGCCCGCGTGGCGGCCGGTTTCCTCGATCATGTGGGTGAGTGCCCAGCGCAGGCTGGGAGCGGAACGGCCCGGCCGCGGAACCGGTGCGCCGAGATCGGTGCAGCCGTCGAGTATTTCGTTGGCCCGCTCGACCGCCTCGCGGTAGCGGGCGACGACCTCGGCCACGGTGTCGGTCGGTGCGGCCTGGAACGTTGCCTGCCAGTTGGTGACCCGGTCTCCGAGGAACATCGAGCGCTCGACGAAGGTGAGATGCCGGAGCAGGCCGAGCAGGTTCGTGCCCGACGGCACCGCGGCCGTTCGCACCTGCGGTTCGGGGGCGCCCTCGACCTTCGCGGCGATCGCGGCCCGCAGATAGTCGAGAAAGCCGCGCAGCACCTCGGCCTCGCTGCTTCCGGTGCGGGGCGGCGGAGTGTCGTTGCGGCGCTTGGTGGTTGGCACGATGGCCTCCTTCGCAGGGGTTAGGTGGTGCGGCGGATGAGCAGGACGTGGTCGGTAACCTCGGCGGTGCGCCCGTCCAGGCCCGTCGCGGTACGGCGGGGCGTGTCGGCGCGCTCGACCGTCCACGTCGCCGGATCCAGGTCGATTCCGGCCGCGACCTCATGCGGGGACGGGTACCGGACGTCGGGATCCTGATTCCACGACCAAGGCGCGGTCGAGCCGTGGTCGACGACCAGCAGCCGCCCGCCCGGCCGCAGCGCGTAGGCGGCCAGGCGCAGGACGGCGACTCTGTCGAGGTCGAACGGTGTGTGCAGGTAATGCGCGGAGACCAGGTCGAACCGCCCCTCCGGAAAGGACTCGCGCAGGTCGTGCCGCTCACCGGCGATCCGGTCGTCCAGGCCGTGCGAGCGGGCGAGGCCGGCGAGCCGCTCGATCGCCACGGCCGAGATGTCGACGGCGGTCACCCGCCAACCGCGCTGGGCGAGCCACAACGCGTCGTCGCCGCCGCCGCAGCCGAGGTCCAGTGCGTCGCCGGGTGACACATCCGGAACCGTCTCGGCGAGAAGAACATTCGGGCGCGGGTCCGCGGGCGCCGGCCGGTCGGCATACACCGCGTCCCAGAACGTGACCGCATCGGTGGTGGTCATCGAGACTCCTTACTGTCGGAATAGGCTGAGTCTCATCCGGCGCACCACGGTCTGGCACGCAATCTTGCGGTTCCGGCAAGATGGGCCCATGGACCCCGAAACAGACGACGTACTCGATGCGGTGGGTCCGCGCCTGCGTGCGTTACGGCGCGAGCGCGGCATCACCCTCGCCGACCTCGCGACGACGACCGGCGTCTCCGAGAGCACGCTGTCCCGGCTGGAGAGCGGGCACCGCCGGGCGACCCTCGAGTTGCTGCTGCCGCTCGCTCGCACCTACGACGTGCCGTTGGACGACCTCGTCGGTGCGCCCCGCACCGGCGACCCCCGAATCCATCTGAAACCCATCAAGCGGTTCGGGATGATCTTCGTGCCGCTGTCCCGGCGGCCGGGCGGGGTGCACGCGTTCAAGATGATCATTCCCGCGCGTCGGGCACCGCTGGAGCCGACGCCGCAGACGCACGACGGCTTCGAGTGGCTGTATGTGCTCAACGGCCGCCTCCGACTGGTGGTCGGCGAGCGCGACCT
The DNA here is from genome assembly GCF_050955785.1 of Nocardia sp. CA-084685. Classification (NCBI taxonomy): domain Bacteria; kingdom Bacillati; phylum Actinomycetota; class Actinomycetes; order Mycobacteriales; family Nocardiaceae; genus Nocardia; species Nocardia sp. CA-084685. The sequence continues at coordinate 4,123,886 of NZ_CP192094.1, read as the reverse complement.
GACCTTGCCGCCCGGCGAGGCCGCGGAATTCGACACCTCCGTACCGCACTGGCTGGGCAGCGCCGACGGTGCCACGGTCGAGCTGCTCATCCTGTTCGGCGTGCAGGGTCTGCGATCGCATGTACACGCCGATACACATCGGTGAGCCTCACGCGGCGCCAAGGCGACCAGGTCGCTGACGACCGGGCCGAGGGACGGCGCCGACCTGGGACGAAACGTCCGCTGGCCTCAACCGGACCTCCCGAAGCCCCCGCAATGCACCACAATCGGAGACGGACGAATACGCGACTCCACCAGTCCGGGACCCCGGGCTGCAGCCGCAGCTGATCGCCTGAGTCGGCTGGGGGCTCAGCCGTCCTCGCTCGGTCGCACAGGTCTGTTGAACCAATGCCGGCCGAGCCTGGTGCGCAGCTGGTTGGGCTGGGGTGAGACCTTGGGGCTCGAGATGATGGTGCAGCTGAATAGTTTTGCCACGTCGGTGATGGTTTCAGGCTCGGCGAGGACGAGGATCTCGTTAGCGGTCGCCACCGCATCACGGGTGACTCGGCGTGGTGCCGCTGCTGGCCGAGCGCGGGATCGAGTTATCGCGTGAGCAGGTGTTCCGGCTGGTCACCCAGCCCCGCAACGCCTGTCCACGGAGAGAACATCAATTACTTCGGCGCGATCGAGGTCGACATCGATGCCGAGCTGGCCCAGCTCGGCCCGACCGGGTACCGGCCGCTGCGCATCCGTGACACTCTGTTCTGATCGCGGCTGCCACCACGTTCGTTCTACCTGCTTCGCCTCGCCGTCTCGCCATCCGGGTCAGCTGGTGGACAGTTTGGTGCCAAAGTCAACCTTGACGGTGTGGATGCGCCAGCTGTCGCTGGTCCGCAGGTAGGTGATGTCGGTGCTCATGTAGACCGCGCGCGGATCGCCGGCCATCACCGAAGTCACCCACATCAGCCAGTGTGCTGTCGCGGTGTCGCCGTCGAGGACGATGATCGGGTTCACGGGCAACGCGGCGAGGATCGCGTCGATACCGACGGTCACCTCGCCTTCATGGCTCTCCCATCTCGCGTCGGTGGCGAAAACTTGGGCGACGGCGTCGAGATCGACAGTCTTGCCGTTCCAGCCCTTGTTGATGGCGTCGGCGTAGCGCGCGGTCAGATCGCGGATCGCTTCGAGATCTTCCAGTCGCTGAATTCGCTGTTGCAGTGTGGCATTCATAACTTTCACCTCAATTTTCGGTGGAGCCGGCGCGGGTGGCCGCGGCGACGGAGGCCAGGACCTGGGTCAGTTCCCGGGCGGGATCGTGTGGCGCGACGCGGGTCCGCCACGCGATGTAGCCGTCGGGCCGGATCAGTGTGGTGCCGGTGGACTCGATGCCGTAGGCGTGCTCGAACGCCTCGTGGTCGTCGAACTCGACGTCGGTTCCGGCCTGCTGGAAATCGACTCCGATGCCCAGCTGCGCGGTCGCCTGGGCGGCTGCGGCGGCCCAACGCTCATCGGCTGAGAGCAGGACCCAGTCGCGTTCGATCAGATCGAGCGTTGAGCGCTTGTCGTCGCCGATGCGCACCCACTGGTGCGGGGCGCGGGTACCGGGCTGACCCGCCCACTGCTCGGGGAGTTGCGCGGTCGGCAAGGACGCGTCCGCACCCAGCACCGCAGCCGAGCGGTACAGCTGCCCCAACTCGATGGCCGAATCGTCGAGCACGGGGGTATCAGGGGTATCGACTTTCAAGAAGGCCTTGTAGTCGGCGCGAGCGAACAGTTGATCGTGACGCAGGTCTGCGGTCGGGCGGCGCTCGGCGTCGTAGGTGTTCAGCAGCCGCGGGTCCGACTCGCCCGAGAGCACCGCGGCCAGTTTCCAGGCCAGGTTGTGCACATCATCGATGCCGGTGTTGGCGCCGTACCCGCCGCGGTTGGGCGGCAGTTGGTGCGCTGCGTCACCGGCGAGGAAGATTCGTCCCTGCGAGAAGCGGTCGGCGATCAGACCGGCCAGCTTCCACCGGCCGGTGGTGATGAGTTCGATGGGGATATCGGTACGGCCGATCGCGCGCTGCACCAGTTCGATCTGCTGGGCGGGGGTGCGTTCGACGTCATCGGAGAGCATCAGCACCCACCGGCCATCGGAGTAGGTGGTCAAGAACGCCGTGAAGTCGGGCTGCTCGATCTCGAACTGGACCACGCCGTGCTGCAGGTAGTCCTCGAGGGGGGCGCGGAACAAGATGCTGCGCTGCACCGACAGTGGGCCGACGCCATGACGCTCGATCCCCAGGTTGGTGCGCACCGGGCTGTCCGCGCCGTCGGCGGCCACCACATAGCGGGCGCGCAGAGCGTACTGATGGCCGTCGTCACGGCGGCGCAGCGTCGCGGTGACGCCGTCGTTGTCCTGGGCCAGGTGCAGCAGTTCGGTGCCCAGGCGCAAGTCGGCACCGTACTCGCGGGCTCGCTCACGCAGTAGCGGTTCGAGTTTGTCCTGGGTAATCGCGACCGCGTGGACCGGTGAATGGTCGGCACCGTAGGAGCCCTTGCCGCCGGGGCTCCATGGATATTCCTCCAACCAGGTGCCGCTGAGGCTCTCCACCCGGGCGCGCCGCGGCGGTTTCATGCCTTGCAGTGAGGTGGGCACCGCGACGCCGGTCTGACGGAAGTGCTCGATGGTGCGGGTGGTGAAACCGATCGCCCGGGGGTGCGGCGAGCTGCCGTAGTGCTTGTCGACCACCACGACGGGCACGCCCTGCCAGGACAGGAAAACCGCCGCGGACAGTCCGACGAGGCTTCCGCCGACTATGAGGACCGGTATCTGTTCGAGTTCGTTGACGCTCATTTCGATCATGCCTTCCGAGGTCTCGCTGGTATATCCGCTCCAGAAAAACACAATCGACCAACAAAGGCAAGTCACTTATGTTTTTAACTCACTTGCTTTCTCTGGTAGCGTGGGTGCATGCCTCCTGCACCACTCGGACGCCGCGCGCGCAAGAACTCCCAGACTCGCCGCGCCCTCGCGGACGCCGCCGAGCAGCTGTTTCTGGAGAAGGGCTACGACCAGGTCAGCGTGAAGGAGATCGCCGACGCGGTCGACATCTCGGTGCCGACGATGTTTCGCCACGTTCCCGACGGCAAAGAGGCCATGATGTTCGACGACGGTGCCGAACGTCTCGAGAGCCTGCTGACCGCGGTCACCCAACGCCAGGCCGGACAGTCACTGATGGCGGCGCTGCGCGAGTTCCTGCTGGGGCGGGGGCTGTTCCTCATCGATCCGAGCCCGGAGATCCGCCGTCGCACCGACCTGATCATGAGCACCCCCGCATTGCGCGAATACTCGCGTCGATTGTGGATCCGGTGCGAGACGCCCTTGGCCGCTGCGATCGCCGCCGAGTTGGGCAGGCCACCCGAGGACATCACCGCCCGCGCTATCGCACGCTACGTCCTCGAGATTCCTCAATTCGTCGCCGGCGAGCCCGATCCCCGCGCCGCCCTGGATGCGATCTTCGCCTTGCTGGAACACGGCATGCACGGCATGAGCTGACAGTCGGGGACCCGTCCCACACTCGACCATGACGAGCAGCACAAGAATCCACGAAAACCCTTGTCTACCAGAGGTCTACGCCCGAACCGAGGCGATTTCGACCGCTCCTTACCTCCGATAAGCCGGCCTGCCCAGAGGCCACAGCCTCGCTCGGTCGGATGTGGATGGCGAAAACGTTGCGTCAGCTAGTCGCGGAGTCGATCGAGATGTCGTTGTGGTGTCGACCTGGTCCAACGCCAGCGGTTGACCAGTCGAGGGAACGGAAGCCGATATCACGTCTCGCCGCGTCGATAAACTTTCGACGCGAGTCCCAATACCGTTCTCGCCATGCGGCGAAGCGTTGCGCATCAAGGTCACGACCGAGAGGCTCTGCGTCGCGCCGCATCCTCGCCCAGAGGAAGGCTGCGTCCTCAGCCACCACGTCACCTGCCAGAAGCCGTAGGTTTTCGAGGGCGGCTTGCGCATTTCGGGAGGGTACTTCGTGGAGGCTCTGGGTTGCTTGCACTGGCGTCATCGTTCCAGCACGTTGCGTTCGGTGTATCGCCACGATCTGTACACATGTCGTGAACAGCGACGAGGAATTCAACGTAGGCCTGCCGCCGGACCGTCGCCAGCCGCTCTGATGATTCCCTTCGATAGCTGAGACGCTGCGTGGTGTACGAACCCAAAACCCCCCACCACTGCACCAAGAAGCGTGCCCATTACAGCGATCAACGACTGCATGAGACAACTCGAGCACTCGTTCGAGGCAGTTGGCCCTGGACACACTGCTATTGCAGCAGCTTCTTCCCTCGGCTCACCGACCGTAGGATCGGACCGCACCACCAACTCGAACGGGTCGCGGTGGGCGGGGTGAGTGGACCCCAGTCGGCCCAGGTCTGCGATTGTCTCCCAGTACCCTCCGGCCGGTCCGCCAAGTGTGATTGCCTCCGCCGTAGGGTGCCCTGTTCCAGTCCCAGATGCCGCACCAGATGATGTCGTTCACGGTGACGTCGGGAACACCGTTGTCGGCCATGTAGCGGACCAGTTGGTGCTTCAAACGGGTGCGTAGCCCGAGCCGGTTCTCCTCGCGATCGCCGTCGCCTTCGAGGTCGTGGGTAGGAACGTTCTTCGGCGCTTCCGCGTGTAGTTCCTCCACTTCGTATTGCGGCCCCGGGGGACGTAGTTGGCCCAGAACGTGGTCGTGGGGTGATCCATGTAGAGCATGACCATGCCGCGTCGGGAGGCAGCTGCGCTCCCCGAATCCCCCCCCGGGCGGCCAAGACGTGGACCACCATGACCTCGACCCGTCGGCGGCGGCCGTCGCACAGGCGATCGAGGATTGTGACCGGATCCTGGCGCGACACCGGGCAGCCTTGGAGGCCGGTGCCGACCCGCATCTGGTGGCGCAGTGGATGGCCGAGGTGCAAGCCCGCCGTGCCGAAGCCCTCGCCCGTTCGCGGCCCATCACACGGCAACGACGAATGACCAGCGAGGAGATCGCTGTCTCATCAAGGAACTGGGAGATATCCGGCACGTGCTGTCAGGGGCGGATCCAGTGGACAAAGCCGAGGTCTACCGGCACCTCAACCTGCAGATGACCTACCACCCCGCCAAACGACTCGTGCGGGTCGAGACATCTCTCGACCCGCACAGTTGGGGTTATGGTACGTGTCCGGAGGGGGACTTGAACCCCCACGCCCGATAAAGGGCACTAGCACCTCAAGCTAGCGCGTCTGCCATTCCGCCACCCGGACCGGTGTGCTCAGCAAGGTTATCGGATGTGGCGGCGTTGACCAAATCGCGGGTTTAGCTGGTGATTTTCATGTTGCGGGCCCGTCTTGCCCGGGCTGGTGATGAGTACCTACGATTCGATCCAGTACTTCCCGATGCGCATGTGGAAACGGGTGGCGATGGGTGCGAAAAGATCCGGACCGTACTTCTGCGGCATCGACGCGGCGATGGATGTGGTGGGCGGTAAGTGGAAGGCGCTGATCCTGTGGGAGTTGGCGAATCATGGCGTGCGACGCTTCGGCGAACTGCGCCGCGGCCTGCCGGGTGTGTCGGAGAAGATGCTGATCCAGCAGCTGCGGGAGCTGGAGGAGGACGGCATTGTGGATCGCGAGATCTACCGCGAGGTGCCGCCGAAGGTCGAATACCGGCTAACCGAATTGGGGAGCGCACTCAATGCGGCGCTGGAACCGCTGGGTGCGTGGGGGCGCGATCGGATCGACCGGATCGGCGCCGGGCGCGTCCACCCGCCCGCGTGAGGGCTCATCCCAGGATCGGCAGCGTGCGTTCTTCGGCCAGCTTCGACAATGCCTCCTGCATGATCCCGGTGACGTACTCGTAGCCACGATCCACATCCAGCTCCGACCCCAATACCTGGTTGAGGTCGATCGGCGGCAAAAATTCGACCGTTACTTTCGTCGGCAACGGAATATGCCCGGCGAGGTCGCTGATATTCAGGCCCCACGGCAGCGCCAGCGAAATCGGGAACACCTTCAATCGCAGCGTCCGATCCAGCCGCAGCAGCCGAGCGATCCGGTCGCCACGGGTGAGCATGAGGGCGTTCTGTTGCGCGCCGTAGTTCACGAACGGCACGATCGGCACGTCTTCTTCCCATGCCAGTCGCAGGAATCCGGTGCGTCCGGCGAAATCGAGCTGGTCCTCCTCCCAGGTCGGGCGGTGCACCTCCCAGTCGCCGCCGGGATACACCAGCACCGCCGCACCACTGCGCAATGCCGCCTTGGCACTGTCGCGATCGGCCGCCACCGTGCCGAAGCGGGACAGGAACATACCGAGTAGCGGTACGGCCATCACCAGATTGTGGGCGAGTTGATAGAAGGGACGGTCGGGTCCGAAATAGTGTGCGAGCGCGAGGATCGTCACGAGTGCCTCGGGGGAGACATTGCCACCGGAGTGGTTGCCCACCAACAGCATCGGGCCCGCTTCGGGTATCCGCTCCATCCCGCGTACCTCCGCCCGGAAGTACGCGCGAACCAGCTGCCAGGACGGTCCGACCGTGTGGGCGATGAAGGCGGGGTCCCGGTCGTTCATATTCGCTTTGGGAACCCGCGCTCGTACCTGCTGGGCGACCCAGTCGGTCGCGCTATCGATCGGCGGCAATGACAGATTCGGCAGCTTCATGGGTCCGGCTTTCCGGTCAAGGATTTGCCCGAGACATACCCGGCAATGCCGCGACCACACAGCATCGGCGATTGCGATCAGCGTGAATCGACCCGGACCCCGCGCGCGATCGTGCACCTCGGCGATGCGGCGGATGCCATGCGGGAACGGCTATGGCGCCATGGGGGCCGTGTCCAGGTGGTAGGAAAGGGTACGTGTCTGCAACTGGCGAAGTATCCGGTCCGAACACCACATCTCGTGCCGTATCCGAGGTGGTCGAATTGGTCAGTACGCTGATCCGGTTCGACACCTCCAACACCGGGGATCTGGCCACCACCAAGGGGGAGCGCGAATGCGCGCAGTGGGTGGCCGATCAGCTGCATCAGGCGGGGTACACGACCGAGTACGTGGAGTCGGGCGCACCGGGTCGCGGGAATGTGTTCGCGCGACTGAAGGGGGCCGATTCCAGCCGCGGTGCGCTGCTGATCCACGGTCATCTGGATGTAGTGCCCGCCGAAGCCGCGGACTGGAGTGTGCACCCGTTCTCGGGCGCGGTGCGCGACGGCTATGTGTGGGGGCGTGGCGCGATCGATATGAAGGATATGGTCGGCATGATGCTGGCCATCGCGCGCCAGTTCAAGATCGAGGGGACGGTGCCGCCGCGCGATATCGTCTTCGCCTTCCTCGCCGATGAGGAGAACGGCGGCAAGTGGGGTTCGCAGTGGCTGGTGCAGAATCGGCCCGATCTGTTCGAGGGCGTCACCGAGGCGGTAGGGGAGGTCGGCGGTTTCTCGCTGACCGTGCCACGCCCGGACGGCACCGACCGTCGGTTGTATCTGGTGGAGACCGCCGAGAAGGGACTCGGTTGGATGCGCTTGCGCGCCAAGGCCCGTGCCGGTCACGGTTCGTTCCTGCACGAGGACAATGCCGTGACGATCCTGGCCGCGGCGGTGGCGCGCCTGGGCAAACACACTTTCCCCCTGGTGCTTTCGGATTCTGTCGCCGAGTTCTTGGCGGCGGTCGCCGAGGAGACCGGCTTGGAGTTCGATCCGTCGAGTCCCGATATCGAGGGTCAGCTCGCGAAGTTGGGCACGATCTCGCGCATCATCGGCGCGACACTGCGCGATACCGCGAATCCGACCATGCTGCAGGCGGGCTACAAGGCGAATGTGATCCCGCAGACCGCCGAGGCGGTCGTGGACTGTCGCGTGGTGCCGGGACGGCAGGCGGCATTCGAGCGCGAGGTGGACGAGCTGATCGGCCCGGATGTCGAGCGTGAGTGGATCACCAAACTCGATTCCTACGAAACGACCTTCGACGGACATCTCGTCGATGCGATGAACGACGCCATTCTCGCCCACGACCCGCAGGGCCGCACCGTGCCCTATATGCTCTCCGGCGGCACCGACGCAAAGGCCTTCGCCCGCTTGGGTATTCGCTGCTTCGGTTTCGCACCGCTGCAACTTCCGCCGGAATTGGACTTCACGGCACTGTTCCACGGCGTCGATGAGCGGGTTCCGGTGCGGGCACTCGAATTCGGCACCCGGGTGCTGGAACACTTCCTGTTGAACAGCTGACGATCGAAAGGACTCACCGTGCCCGACTACTCCTACAACCCGTACGACGCACTGCCCGAGGTACCCAGCTTCACGGTGACCTCGGAGGATGTGGCCGATGGCGAGAGCTTCGGCAACGATCAGGTCAGCGGCGTGTTCGGCGCGGGCGGCAAGGATGTCTCGCCGCAGCTGTCCTGGTCCGGATTCCCCGCGGAGACAAAGAGTTTCGCGGTCACCGTCTACGACCCGGACGCACCGACCGCAGCCGGTTTCTGGCACTGGGCAGTGGCCAATATTCCGGTGAGCACCACATCGCTGCCACGCGGGGCGGGCAGTGAGGGCGGGGTGCTGCCCGAGGGTGCGATCACGTTGCGCAATGATGGCGCGTTCCCGGGATTCGTCGGTGCCGCGCCTCCGGCCGGACACGGTTACCACCGCTACTTCATCGTCGTGCACGCGGTGGATGTGGAGCGGTTGGAGATCGATGAGAACGGCACGCCCGCCTTCCTCGGGTTCAACCTGTTCTCCCACACTCTGGCCCGCGCCACCATCGTCGCCAAGTACGAGGTCGCCTAGCAGATAGTGGAAATGACTGTGGCCCTGAGCTTTTGCTCAGGGCCACCGGTCGTTAGGAGACGTTCACCACCGATTCGGGCAGCGGCGTGGCGTAGAGCGAGGCGATCTCCTCGGCGTATTTCGCCGCGATCGGGTTGCGCTTGAGCTTCATGGTCGGGGTCAGCTCGTCACCGCCCGGCTCCCACGGTGTGCCGACTACAGTGAACCGCTTGATCTGCTCGACCCGCGACAGCTTGCGGTTGCCCGCGACGACCGCGGCCAGCACGTCGTCGAGGATCTCCTTGCGGGTGGCCAGTGCGGCCACATCGTTGGCGGGCGCGTCGATTTCCTTGGCTCGAATGGCGGCGGTATCTGGATCGAGCACGATCAGCGCCGAGATGAACGGTTTGGCCTCACCGATCGCCACCACCTGACCGACCAGCGAGGAGGCCGCCTTGACCGCGTTCTCGATATTGGTCGGGGAGATGTTCTTACCCGACTCGTTGATGATCAGTTCCTTTTTGCGGTCCACGATGCGCACATAGCCGTCGGCATCGATGGTGGCGACGTCGCCGGTGGCCAGCCAACCGTCGGCGTCGAGTGCGTCCTTGGTCTTATCGGGCTGCTTGCGGTAGCCCGGGGTGACGATCGCGCCGCGCACCAGCAGTTCGCCGTCCTCGCCGAGCCGTAGCTCGAGGCCTTCGACAGCCCGGCCGACCGAACCCGGGCGCGGCTTGGCCAGTTCGGTGTAGGTGGCTACGCCGGTGGTTTCCGACATGCCCCACACCTCGCTGACGGTGAACCCGAGTCCGAGGAAGTATTCGAGAGTTTCGGCCGGGATCGCGGCGGCACCGGAGGCGGCAACCTTGAGGTTGTCCAGCCCGAGTGCGGCCCGCAGCTTCGACAGCACCAGCGCGTCGGCGAGCTTGTACTGCGCGGCGAGTACCGGGCTGCGCCCTTTACCGGCCAGATCGGCGCGCGCGGCGGCGATGCCGGTGTTGATGGCCCAGTTCGCCAGTGTCTTCTTCACCGGGCTCGCTTCGGTGGCCACCTTGCCGTCGATACCGGCCTTGATCTTCTGCCAGACCCTGGGCACACCGAAGAAGACGGTGGGACGCGCGTCGGGCAGTGCGGCGGCGATCTCACGCGGATCCGGCACACAGGTGATCAGGATGCCGGTGAGCAGGCTGATGGCATGGCCGGAGATGCGGTCGGCGACGTGCGCGGCGGGCAGATAGGAGATGGCGCGGTCGTCGAAGCCGACCCGCAATGGACCGTTGACCAGTGCGATGATTTGGGCCAGCACATTGCGGTGGGTGATCTCCACGCCCTTGGACGGGCCTGTGGTGCCCGAGGTGTAGATCAGTGTGGCGAGATCGTCGGGGGTCACCGCCTGCCAGGCGGCGTCGAAATCGAAGTCGGCGGCGGGATTTGCCTCGAGGTCGGCCAGGCTGACCGTATCGGCGGCCGGACCGTCCACCACCACGATGTGCTCGAGCTGCACGCCCGCACCCTTGATGACGTCGAGGAAGGCGCGCTCGGTGATCACTACCTTGTTCTCCGCATTGGTGAACAGATGCGTGATCTGCTCGGGGGAGCTGGTGTTGTAGATCGAGAACGGGGTGGCGCCGAGATGCAGGGCGGCCGTATCGATCAGATTGAACTCGGGCCGGTTGGTGAGCATGATGCCGACGGTGTCGCCGTGGCCGACGCCGAGCCCGGCCAGTCCTGCCGCCAGCGTGCGCACCCGCTCGCCGTATTCGCGCCAGCTGATCTGCGTGGTGCCCCCGACCGTCCGCAACGCGACCTGATCGGGTCGTAACTTCACGGTCTCCTGGAATGCCTCCGGCACCGTGTACACCGTCTTGCCGGACTCATGCGCGAAACCGATTTCTGTTGTCGTCATCTTCCCGTTCCCGATATCTCTGGCGTGAACCGCGCCCGGCGCGCGACCGCATGGTTTCCATACGGTTCGAGACCCGCTGCTCCTGATAGATTGCAAGCGACTCTATCTCATCGTGTCACGCGGTGGGATACCACCATGTGGCGCGGCTCACTCATGGTAGCCAGACCGGGGTAATCGTGTCCGTTACTTGGACGCGGGGAGTGCTGGTTGCGCGGCGCGGCGACGAGCGCGCCGAACCGGGCCACGGATGGTGAAAATGCGCCAGATGCGGCTCTTGCGTTTGAGTACCGGTTGTACGTCCGGAGCCCATGGCACCTCGCCCGTCGGGATGAGATGGCCACGGCGACGACGCTTCGATTCCAGATATGCCGCAGCCCGGGCACTGAGCGCAGTAGTCAGCAGCGGTTCCATGATCACCGTGAGGCCGGCGGCACGCAGTTCGGCGACCTTGTCCGGATTGTTGGTGAGCAGACGCACCCGGGTCAGTCCCAGATCCTGCAGGCTTTTGGCCGCGTGCAGATAACTACGACTGTCTGCAGGGAATCCGAGCCGCTCGTAGCTGGTGAATGTGTCGGCTCCCGACTGTTGACTTTCCCGGTAGCCCAGCGCCTTGGCGATCAGCCCGACACCGCGGCCCTCTTGTTCCAGGTAGACCAGGACACCCCTGCCCTCAGCCCAGATCAGGTCCAGGGACTTGTCGAGTTCCGGCCCGCAATCGCAATCATCCGAACCGAGACCCTCGCCGTATAGACACCGCGAATGCACCCGGACCAGACACCCATCGTCGGCTTCGCCGAAGACGAGCACATGCCCGTACTCGGCGCCGCCGGCCACTTCCATCACACGAACCTGCAGATCCTGCCCCTTGCGGGTGAGCCGATGGGCGGTCTCACCAAGCGTCGGCACAGCTGTGGTCAATGCTCCTCCGTAGACGATGGAATAGTTGGGGTTTGCCGCCGTTTGCGGCGCGAGAAGATCCGGGCTGCCAGCGAACGACAAACTGTAACTTGATCACCGATTTCAGCGCTGTAAATCTCTTCGAGCCGCACCCTCGCGCATGTTACGCGCCGGCGGACTCTTCCCCGGCGAGCTGGACGATGCGGTCGATATCCCGAACCGATGGCATCGCGTCCGGAATGTCACCGAACGACTGTGTCGCGACCATGGCCGCGGTCGCCCAGCGGAATACCGGTTCGTCGGCCGGTCGGCCCGTTGCGACGATCTTCGACACCAGCGCGGCGGAGAAAGCCGCTGCGGCGCCCGGCGCATCCTCCAGTGCTACCGGAAAATCCGCGATATCGGCAGTGATCTCGTCAGACCTGACGATGCAACGGAAGCCATCGATCACGCAGACCCCGCGCACACCCAGACTGCGCAGCCGTTGCGCCACCTCGGTTGCCGACGCGGGCGCGTCCCCTGGCAGCAATGCGCGCAGTTCCCACGTCGAGCCGACGAGATAGTCGATGGCGCCGAAATGCTGGTAAAGGTACTGCGGCGCATTGATCGGCGGCGAGGGGTTCACCACCAACGACGGCCGCCGGTCCATCTCCCCGATGGCCGCCAACACACCTTTGATCGCATCGGAGGGCTGCTCGAAGGTCAATACGACCGCATCCGAACCTGCGAGCACCTCGCGAAACCGCGGTTCGCTCACCGTGTGCGCTCCCTGCCAGATGCGGTCGTCCTCGCAGCCGATCTTGCTGGAAACACCCGTGCTGGTGATCATGACCGCGGAGACATTCGTCGTCGCGCCGTCGACCACCTTGACCAACTCGGTATCGACGTTCTCAGTCCGCAAATAGTTGAGAATGTGCTTACCGGCATCATCGCTTCCGACCGCTGAGACGAGTCGAGCCCGTAGCCCGAGGCGTGCGGCCGCCACCGCACGGTTGAGCCCCTTACCGCCCGCATGCACTTCGAAGCTGCCCGGAGTGGATTTGCCCGCCGATGGAATCTGGCCGATCCGGTAGATGTGGTCGATGAGCGCCGAGCCGATGACCGTGACCACGCCACGGCGCGGCAGCGTATCCGGCAGCGCGATCAGCACTTTCGGTTCAGGGGTGAACCGGTAGTTCGGGGTCGAATAGGCCGCCGCGGCCGCGAGCTTGCCCGCCAATTCGGTAAATGCGCGTCGCTCTGGTGTGGCCCGCAATGAACGCACAGTCGGTGCGGGCGGTACGAAATCGGCGCCGTACGTCTCGTGCAGGCTCCGCCACTGCTCGGTCAGATACACGCGACGCTCGCCGAGGTCGGCCGCGTACAAGCGCTCGAGATCTATTCCGGCCGGGGGCTTTTCACGCAACAGTCCCAACGACAGTTCGGCATCGGCGATCAACCGATTGGTCGGGCCCAGTTGTCGCGCGAGGTCACGAACTACGGGCAACACGGCTTCCTCCGCCGACAGCCCCTCCTGCTGCGCCCGATGGCGGATGACGGATAAATCCAGCAGGGCAGCCACGTCGATTTCGGTGGTACGCAACCGATCCGCACTCAGCCCTGAGCGTTTGCTGAGCCTGGTGAGGATGTTGCGGATGGCAATCGTGCGTGAGTCCTGCTGGACCATAGGCGGGCTTGTCCTCCATGACGCCGTGATCGTTCCTTGTACCACTCTCACGATATGCCAATCGTCCAGGGTTTAGCCGTTGAGCGAACCGGCAATTACCAACTTACAACGGCAATTGACCACACGGAACGGCAAATGCCACACTGAGTTACGGCGACCAAGAGTCGTCCGCCAGATGACTCGGGAGGGCCCTGGTGATGAGAGTGATTCTGCTGATACGGCACGCACGGCGACGCGGGGAGCCAAGGGCCGGCGGCACCGAAACCGAGCTCGCCGCGAACCTTGCCACGGTCTAGGCGAATCGAGTTCGCCGGGACGCTATTTCACCCGATCCCGCCGACTTCGTCGCCTGCTCCATCCGACAGTAACGGAGCCCCGACTGACCGTGAGGCAGGTCGACCGGGGCTCAGTGCGCCGAAATGCGGTCGGCGACAAGCTCTGGCATCCCTGGAGACAGTCGTGACGATCTATGAATGCAGCCGGTCGATGACCAGCAGTCGCACGCCCGAGGGCGTGGCGGGCGGGCCGTGAGGAACCGGCATGGCGATTGAGCTGGCTACCCGACCGGCTCAGCCGCGAACAGGCCTGGGCCGGAATGCGATTGCAGGAGATTCTGAGCCACCCGGCCCCGGCATCGGACCACGAGACGCACGCGCGGACATTGGCCGAACAACTCGGTATCACCGTGCAGCAGGCACTGCACACGCTGCACCAACGGATGCTCGACAGGAGCCATTCGTGACCGCGCTCGAATTGCTACACCGGAGGCACCCATGACCGTCGACGCCACCGACTGGACCATGATCAGCGATATCACCCCCGAGTCGGCATACCGCCAGAACAGGTCGGGGGCCGCGGTCTGGCGATTGAGCTGGCTGCCGGATCGACTGCTGACCCGCGAGCAGGCGCTCGCGGGCATGGAACTCGACGAGATCCTCAGCGATCCGGATATCGTGCACGATCGGCATGCCCATGCCGATGCGGCCATCCTGGCCGGACGTGTCGGCATCATCTCGGAGCAGGCGGTGATCCTGCTGTCGAAACGGATGCTGGCCCGATTACGCCACCGTCCCAACGGGATTCAGGACGCCCCGATGGACTGTGAAGCCGCCGGGCGCGCCCGGATGTCGCTGCACGCCGACCGGACGCCGTGGGTGTTCTGAAAGCGGGCGGCGCCGCGAAGCATCGGCCGTCGCGGGGAACCTTCGGAGGGCATGGTGGTCATGCGGTAGATCAGGTATGTGCTACGTGCTCCGCGCCGACCGCCTCGGCGATCGAGTGGTAGCCGGCTTCGCGCAGCCGCTGGGCGATCCCGCGGTGGATGTGGCGCATCCAGAATGGTCCGCCGTAGATGAAGCCGGTGTAGCCCTGCAGCAGGGTGGCGCCGGCCAAGATGCGCTCCCAGGCCTGGTCGGCGGTTTCGATACCGCCGACCGAGATCAGCACCAGACGATCGCCCACGCGGCGGTAGAGCCGCCGCAGCACTTCCAGCGAGCGCTCGGCGACCGGAGGACCGGACAACCCGCCCGCACCCATGGCCGCGACCTCGCCGGGATCGGTGCGCAGGCCGTCGCGACGGATGGTGGTGTTGGTGGCGACGATCCCGGCGAGGCCGAGTTCGACCGCGAGATCGGCGACGGCGTCCACATCGTCATCGGACAGGTCGGGGGCGATTTTCACCAGCACTGGGACCTCGACGCTGTCGAGGACGGCCTGCAGCACCGGGCGCAGGGATTCGACGGCCTGCAGATCTCGCAGACCCGGGGTATTGGGGGAGCTGACATTGACGACGACGAAGTCGGCGAGCGGCCCGAGCAAGGATGCGCTCACCGCGTAATCGGCGGCCGCGTCGGCGGGTTCGACAATTTTCGTTTTGCCGATATTCGCGCCGATCGGGACACCGCCGCGTCGATTGCGCAGATATTCAGCCGCTGCTGCGGCACCGTGGTTGTTGAACCCCATCCGGTTGATCAGGCCACGGTCGGCGGGCAACCGGAAAAGCCGCGGCGCGGGATTGCCCGGCTGAGCTTGCGCGGTGACGGTGCCGATTTCGGCGAATCCGAATCCTAGTGGCGCCCAAGCGTTCACACCGTCGGCGTTCTTGTCGAATCCGGCCGCCAGCCCGAGCGGCGCGGGAAAGTCGATACCGAAGGCGTGGTTGCGCAGGATCGGATCGTCGGTGGTCAGCACCTTCGTCATCGCCCAGCGCGACAGCGCGAACCGGGCCGCCAGCCGCATGGCCGTGAACGCCAGATGGTGGATGCGTTCCGGCGGCAGCAGGAACATCAGGCGCAGCAGCAGTGAATACATGGCCTCACATTCCCGGTTCGGGCTGGGGTAGTAGTGCGGTTTTTCGGCGCCGCAGCAGCACCCGCCTGCTGCCGTCGGTGTAAGCGCGCACCCGCGACAATTCCCAGCCGCCGAATTCGGCTTGGATGGCCAGCCGCATCGAGGCCGTCACCCGGGTTACCTCTGGTGGGAGCCGCAGCGGCACGTATTCGTAGTCGTCACTGGTGGTTTCCCAGCTCGCCGGTAGCGCTGCGCGTGATTGTGGCGCCATCACTGCCCTTTCTTCCGCTGGTCCGCCCGGATCCGTTGCAGACCGTCTCCGGTCGCGGAACCGACGAACAGGTCACCGGTACGCTCGTCGATGGTCACCGAGTTCGGCTGGCGAACCGTCGGATAACGACCCACCTCTTTCGGTATACCCGTCGACAGGTCGAATCCGACGACTTCGTTGCTCTGGGTACACGTCACCCACACGGTGTCGGACCGCTGATCGTAGGCAAGCGCGTAAGGCGACGATCCTACCGGGAATCGCTGCCGCAATACGAGCGGTCCGGCAGTGTAGACCAGCAGCTCGTCACCGGCGGTGTCGGCGACGGTGATGCGGCCGAACGGATCGGTGATCAGGTTGGTCGCGCCGTCACCCGCGCGCAGTGCCAGGCCGAGGCGGTCTTTGCCGAGGTCGAGCTGGGTCAGCGAGGTCTGGCGACGGTCCAGGACCGCGACATGGTTGCCAGTGACGGCGAGGGCATCGGCGGAGGCGAGCCCGGAAATGGTGTCGGTAACCTTGCCGTCGGGGGAAAGTTCGCGCACTTTGCCATCGGTGGTGCCGACGAACAGTGTGCCGTCGTCGCGGTAGCGCACCGATCTGGCATCACCGTCCACGGGCACCTCGGTGGTCACGCCCGAGGCGATGTCGACGCGCATGATCCGGTGGTCGCCGGGGATCAGCACTTCACCCGGCTTGCCCTGCGCCAAGCCGACACCGTGGGCGGGCAGCAGGAGGGTGCGCATCTGCTCGTTCGGCGCGCCAGTGGGATCGAGGCGGGCGAACGTCACGGGGTCGATGACGAACAACATTCTGCTGTTGTCGCGGCTCGCTTCGAGCGCGACAAGTTGTCCGGTGGCCGCCTCGGCGAATAGTCCGCCAACCGGGTTGCCGAGGCCCCACACGTCCCCGGCGGGGTGCGCGCTCTGCTCGGGCGCGACCGCCGCGGTCGCCGCCGGTCGAGTCTCGAGCTTGTCGCTATCGGAAGCGGAGGAACATCCGGCGATCAGCGCCAGCACCGCCACGCCCGCGAGCGCCGCGGGTAGCGAACCATATGGGCGCATCCACCGAACTCCTTACTACGACAAATCATCGGCTACCGCACCATCTGACCATGATGGCGCACTTGACCGGCGTACCGGGGTAGTCGCTGGCGGAGAATGTCGGCGATGGGGGTTACCGTTGACTTGAATCAATGTCCAATTCAGGGAGATCCGGTTGAAAGCCGACCATCCATCGGGATTTGCCATCGATGACATAACCGTTGGTCCGTTTGCTCACGGATTCGGCACTACGGCCGACGGCAGGCCCTATGCCTTCCGCACCGTGCGCTCCACCGTGGAGCTGGAGATCTACCGCGCCGACCTCGACAGTGATGTGCCCGGACCGGAGGACGTGGTCGCCGTCGCGCAGGCCCGCGCCACCGATATCGACCTCGACGACGAACGCAGCGTCGTGGCGCTGGTGCGCGACATGATCCCGGATGCGATATCGGTCGAAACGGCCCCGGATCGGGACATGACAACCGTGCGGGCCCTGCTCGGGCGCATCAGTTCAGTCATTGATGGTATGTAGATGGTGATGCCAAGCACACGATTCGTCCGTTCCGCGCTGACCGCGGCCACCCTGGTCGCGGTGGCCGCGGCATGCAGCACCGGGCCGGACGAGGCCTCGGTCGATGCCGCGCGGTCCTCGGCCAATGCCTCGCTGTCGTCCTCGATCGCTACCTCCTCCAGCGCCGCCCACCGACCACTGCCCTCCGCCGCCGAATTGGACGCGCAGATCAAACGCGCCCTGGATCCGGCGCTGCCCGACTCCCAACGCACCGACCTCATCGAGGACGGCGAGGCCTTCCGCGACGCCATCCCGGACATGTACAAGGCGCTGCAAGACAATCCGCGCGCCGTTTACGGCGTCACCGACCCGGTCTTCGACAACCGCGACGGCACACTGACCGCGACCATGCGCCTGGACAAGGACGGCACCGGCACCGCGGTCCGCACCACCGTCGTGCATTTCGTGCTACACGACGGTAAGTGGAAGATCTCGCGCACCGACCTGTGCGGCATTCTGCGCTCGGCCGACTACCGCACCGCGGCCTGCGGCTAGATGATCGAAGCCGGTTCGCTGCGGTGGGGTCGTCTCGTCTACCGCCACCGCTATCTGGTGCTGGGCATCGCCATTGTCGCGGTGCTGCTCTCGGGCTGGTACGGCCGGGATCTGGCGGGCCGACTGACTCAGGAGGGCTGGTTCGACGACAGCAGTGAATCGGTGGCCGCCGCCAAGATCGCCGATACCACCTTCGGGCGCGATACCGACAGCGACATCATCCTGCTCTACACCGCACCCGAAGGCATGACCGTCGACGACCCGACCGCGCGTACGGCAGCGACGAATTCGCTGACGCAGCTACTGGCCCATCACCCCGACCGGATCCTGAAAATCGACAGCTATTGGGACAGCCCCTTCGCCGGGCAGGCCACCGATGCCTCGCACACCCATGCCTTCGCCAGCGTCGGATTGCGCGGAGAAGGCACCGCGACGGTCGAGAACTACACCGCGATCAAGGGTGAACTGGGTGCCGGGCACGCAGGCGGTGGGCCCGGCGGCACCACGGTGCAGTTGGCCGGGCTGCAACCGATTGTCGAGGGCATCAATCAGGGTATGCAGGACGATATCCGCCGGGCCGAGATCATCGCGCTGCCGATCGTGGCGATCCTGCTGTACTTCGTTTTCGGCGGGGTGGTCGGGGCGTTGCTGCCGGTGCTGATCGGCGCGATGACGGTACTGGGCACCCAGGGCACCATCCGGATGCTCACCGATCACATCGCCGTGAACGTCTTCGCCAGTGCGGTGGTCACTTTGGTGAGTCTGGGGTTGGCGATCGACTACGGACTGTTCACCGTGACCCGGTTCCGGGAAGAGTTGGCCGCCGGGCGCAGTGTGGAGGACGCGACGGCGCGCACCGTGGCCACGGCCGGGCGCACCGTGCTGTTCTCGGCCGCGATCATCGCGATCAGCCTGGCGGCGCTGTTCATCTTCCCGAACGGGGTGTTGCGGTCGGTGCCCTATGGCGGCATCAGCTCGGTGCTGCTCGCCGCGCTGCTGTCGGTGACGGCGCTGCCCGCGGTGCTGAGCATCGTCGGGCGGCGAATCGACCTGTGGGGTTGGCATCGGTTCTCGCGCAGCAAGACCGAGGCGCAAATCGACGCCGGATTCTTCTCGCGGTTGGCGACGTGGGCGATGCGGCGACCGTGGGCTGTGGTGGTGCCGATCGTGCTCGGACTACTCGCGTTGATCGTGCCGATCCGCAATATCGAGTTCGGCGGGATCAGCGAACGCTACCTCTCTGACGACAATCCGGCACGGGTCGCCCAGGAGCGGTTCGACCAGTTGTTTCCGAGTTTTCGCACCGAGCCGATCAAACTGGTCGTGGTGGGCGCGAATCCGCAGCAGCTCAGCGATATTCGCTATGAGGCGAGCCGAATTCCCGGTCTGACCGGGCGTTTCGAACCCGGTGCGCCGACCAAGGACGGGATCAATGTGCTCAACGCCGGTCTCGCCGACAAGCGCACCGCGGATGCGGTGATCGATGCGCTGCGGGCGATTCCGGAACCGTCCGGGGTGCAGATCATGGTGACCGGGGTGCCCGCGCTCGAACGTGACAGCATCAACGGGTTGCTGGTGCGGCTGCCGTTGCTGGTCGGACTCCTGGCGCTCGCGGCGTTGGCGATGCTGTATCTGGCATTCGGTTCGATCGTGTTGGCGCTCAAGGCCGTTGTGATGAGCGCATTGAGTCTGGCCTCCACACTGGGGGTGCTCACCTGGGTGTTCGTCGAGGGCCACGGGGCCGGGATCTTCGACTTCACGCCCGGGCCGCTGATGTTCGCGGTGCTGGCGCTGATCGTGACGGTGGTGTTCGGGCTGTCCACCGACTACGAGGTGTTCCTGCTGTCGCGGATGGCCGAGGCACGCGCGGACGGCGCGGCGCCGCCGGAAGCCATCCGATCCGGCATCGCCCACACCGGCGGCGTAATCACTTCTGCCGCAGCGATTCTCATCGTGGTGACCGGCGCGTTCGGGTTCTCCGATCTGGTGTTGATGAAGTACATCGCCTACGGGATGATCGCCGCGCTGGTCCTGGACGCGTCCGTGGTCCGCATGCTGTTGACTCCCGCGGTGTTGAAACTCATCTGGCGTTGAGCGGGTCGCTGCGCGGGCGAGAGGATCGAGAATGACTGTGCTCAAAGGCGCGAACCTGGGCCTGATGTTTCTGCTGGAACTGGGCGTACTGGCCGCAGCGGCGAGCTGGGGCTTCACCCTCGATGCGAACCCGATCGTGCGCATCATCGCCGGAATCGGCGCCCCCGCGGTATTCATCGCGGTGTGGGCGCTGTTCGCCGCGGGCGGCGGTAAGAACGCGCGATACCCACTGACCGGACCGTGGCGCGGACTATTGGAAATCGCCTGGTTCGGCGGCGCTGCGGTGCTGATCGGACTTGCCTTCGCGGCGCCGGCCGGGATCGTGTTCTTCGCGCTGTGGGCGATCAACGGCGCGCTGCGTTTGCTGTGGCATCAGACCTGAGATCAACTGTTCGCACTCGGTCAGCCGCACTCCGTGTGGTCCAGTTGCGGCGCGGTGGTCCGTGATCGGGGCGGGGGCGGCGGGACGGTTGCCAATCCTCGGCAGCGCAGGTGGTCATGAACTTCGACGCAGGGAACGCGGCTGCCCTGTCGGTCGTGCGGGTACGGCGGCAGGGTCAGCGGCGGACGGGGAGGACCAGTTGCGCGCCGGTTATCGGGTGGTCGAGGACTTCGACCGGGTGCTGGTAGACGCGGGTGAGCAGTTCAGTGGTGAGGACTTTGCGGGGTGGACCGTCGGCGGCGATGCGGCCGGATTCCAGGACGGCGACCCGGTCGGCGTAGGCGGCGGCTATGCCGAGGTCGTGCAGGACGACGACCACGGCGGCGCCCGCGGCGGCTCGGGCGGTGGCCAATCGCAGGACCGCTTCTTGGTGACCGAGGTCCAGAGCGGCGGTAGGTTCGTCCAGCAGCAGGGTCGCGGTGTCCTGAGCGAGGACGCGGGCCAGGGCGACGCGGGCGCGTTCACCGCCGGAGAGCGTCGGAAATGGCCGGGCGGCAAGGTGTTCCACATCGGCGGCGGTCATCGCGGCGCCGATCCGCTCGTCATCGAGATCCCGCCGCTGCGTCCGCACCCACGGCGCACGCCCCATGGCGACCACCTCGCGAGCGGTGAACGGGAATCCGACCGTGTGACTCTGCGGCAATACCGCCCGGCGCCGCGCCATATCCAGATGCGACCAGTGGCCCAGCGCCCGTCCATCGAGTTCGATCGTGCCCTGGCTCGGCTCCAATTCACCCGCGAGCGCCGCCAACAGTGTCGATTTGCCCGCGCCGTTCGGCCCCACGAGCGCGACGATCTCGCCCGCGACCACGTCGAAGTCGACCGCTTCGAGCACTCGCCGCGTATGCGCCCCCGAGGCACCACGCCTGTCCACGCTCACACCGCTGGCCCGAAGCGTCACCGCACCCCGCTGCGGTGACACCGGCAACTCATGCGTGCGTGCGAACATCGAACCCAATCGCTCCAGAACCCCGCTCACACCCGCAACCCACCTGCGCGCGGGTACACCCGACCATTCGCCGATGATGCTGTCCGGCACCTCATGCCCAACCTCCCGCGCGAGCACGTGTGCGGCGTAGGAGCCAGAAGAAGAAGGGTCCGCCGATGAGGGAGGTGAGCATGCCCAGGGGCAGGTCGGCATTGTGGACCAGGGAGCGGGCGGCAACGTCGGCGGCGAGGAGTACGACCGCGCCGACGATGGCGCTCAGTGGGATCAGGATGCGGTGGGCAGGGCCGACGAGCATGCGAACCACATGCGGCACGATCAACCCGACGAACAGCACGATGCCGGTGAAGGCGACACCCGCGGTGGCGAGGACGGCGACCACCACGATGACGTTGCGCCGCAAGCGCTCCACGTCCACACCCAGGTGTCGCGCGGCGGATTCACCGAGAGCGAGCAGGTCCAGGCGGGCCGCGATGAGCACCGCGGCGAGAATGCCGAGAGCGGCCAGTGGCGCCACGACGTGCACCGCATCCCAGGTGGCTCCATTGAGACTGCCCAACTGCCAGAACACGATCTGATCGCGGGCGGCTGGAGTCGCGATGAACAGCAGGAACGCGATCAATCCACCCGCGAAGGCGTTGATCGCGACACCGGTGAGCACCAGCGTGACCACCTCGGTGCGCCCATTCGAGCGCGACAGCAGATACACCAGCAATGTGGTCAGCAGCCCCGCCGCGAATGCGGCCGCGGCCACCGACCACGCCGCCACGAACGCACCACCCACCACGATCACCGTGCCCGCACCCACCGCCGCTCCCGCCGACACCCCGATCACACCGGGTTCGGCGAGCGGATTCGCGAACACCCCCTGCAACAATGCACCCGCTGTCGCCAATGCGGATCCGACCAGGATCGCCAGCACCACGCGCGGGAACCGCACCTCCCACAGCGTCACCTCACCGGCCGGATGCGCGGGCATCGGCCCCCAGTCCAACCCGATCCGATGCAACACACTGCCCGCCACCTCGGCAGGCGTCGTCGGCACCTGACCGATCGCCGCCGACGCCAACGCCAACACCACCAGAGCAGCCACCGCCACCGCGAACACGATCGCGGTACGCGACCACCCCCGCGACTTGGGCGCAACGGTATGCGGACTGTGCGGCATCGCCGAGTCGGTCGCGGTGGTTCCCGCAGCCCTTTCGTTCACACCCACACCTGCCCGATCGCCGCTCATGCGGGTTCGGTGCCGTACACGGCCGCGCTGAGGGCGGCGATCACCCGCCCGGTATTGGGGCCGAAGCTCAACACCACCGAGTCGGCCATATCGACCACGCGCTTGTTGCGTCCGGCGGGTGTCTGCGCGATGCCGGGCACCTTTTCCAGCCCGGCGACGCCGGCGACCGACTTCAGCCCATCCGACATCACCAGCAGCACATCCGGCGCGGCCGCGATCATGGCCTCACTGGTGATCGCCACGAACGGCTCGGTCAACCCGGCCGCGGACCCCGCGTCGCGTGCGCCGAGAGCGGCGATGAGGGCGTCGGCGCCGGAGCCGGGTCCGGCGAGCATGGTGATGGCGGTGCTGCGCAGATAGAGGAAAGCGATGGTGAGGGCTTTGTCTTGTGGGGGCACCGCAGCGCTGGCGGCGGCGATCTCGTCGCGGGTGCGCTGGGCCAGGGCCTGGCCGCGATCGGGTACACCGAGTGCGGCGGCGACGGCCTCGATCTGCGGTACCACCCCGTCCATCGTGCGCTGCGGATCGAAGTAGACGACGGTCACCCCCGCCGCGCGCAGTTGCTCGCGCACCTGAGGGGCGGCGCTGGTGCTGTCGGTGAGAAAGACCGAAGGACGCAGCGCCAGAACGGATTCCACGTTCAGCGAACCACTGCCACCGGTCACGATCGGCAGATTCGCCACCGCGGGGAACCCGGCCGCGGTGCTGCGCCCGACCAGTTTCGCGCCCATACCCAACGCCCAGACCGTTTGCGCGAGGGTGCCGAAGCGGTCGGCGGCGATGATGCGACCGGCATCGGTGACGGTGACTTCGGCGCCGTCGAACGATCGGACGCTCGCAGGCAGTGTGGGCGTGGGTTCGGGCCCGATCGGCACCGGGTCGAGGTTTTCCAGTTTCGCGGTGACCGGCCCGCGCCCGCCCCTGCTCGTAACATCGCTGCTGGTACCGCAGGCCGAACCGACCAGCAGGGTCAGTGCCAGTAGGGCCAGGAGGGAACGCACCCCGCCGGATCGGACACGGTCGAGAAACCTCATGCAGGTAAGGCTAGCCTCCCTCATCGGTTCACCCCGCCGCGCGTGCGCTGACATCGTCGAGCGCGGCCGCGATGGCGCGCGGCAGTTCCAAGGTCTCGGCGGCCAGCACCCCGGTCAGCTGGCCGATATCGCGTGCGCCGACGATCATGCTCGCGATGCCGGGACGGTCCCGGATCCAGGCCAGGGCGACGGCCAATGGTGAGGTGGCAAGTCCGTCGGCGGCGGTCACCAGTGCTTCGACCACGCGGGTCGCGTGGTCGTCGAGTCGGTGCCGGATCTCGGCGGCGGTCGCCTCGTCCGCACCGCGCGAATCGGCGGGCACCCCGTCGCGGTATTTGCCGGTGAGAATGCCCCCGGCCAGCGGCGCGGTGGCGATCAACCCCACACCATGATGCTGGGCGGCGGGAATGAACTCGGTTTCGGTGTCACGGGTCAGCAGGGAGTACGGGGCCTGAGCGACGGTGACGGGCGCGACCGCCGCGAGGCTGGCGACCTGCCAGGCATTGAACCCGCGCGCACCCGCATAGCGGACCCGCCCGGAGCGCACCGCGAATTCGAGAGTGGCGGCGACCTCGTCCAGCGGAGTCGCCGGATCCCAGGCGGCGACTTGCCAGATATCGAGATAGTCGGTGCCCAGTTCGAGCAGCGTCCGATCCAGCTGACGCAGCAGTGCCCGACGGGAAGTGTCCACGGCCGGACGCACCGGCTCCGGCTCGGGCACGTTCGGTCCGACGGGTGCGGAGGCGATCCGCGGTGTGACACCCGCGCAGCCACTGAGTACCAGATCGTCGCGGGAGACCAGGTCACCGAGCAGTTCGGCCAGAATCCGTTGTGCCGCACCACCGGCATAGGCAGGGGAGGTGTCGACTAGGGTGCCACCCGCCTCGGCGAAGGCCACCAACTGCACCGCCGCATCGTCGGTATCGGTATGCGCACCCCAGGTGTGGGTCGCAAGTCCTATCCGGGACACCCGTAGGCCGCTGCGGCCGACCGTCCGCTGTTCCATCACCGTGCCCGCGCAATCGTCACGGCGCCAAGCCTAGAGTGTGGATACACAACTCGACGCCCACCAGCGCCGTGGGTCGCAGGGTCGAGCCGGGCGTGCCGCCGCCGTCTCGGCACTGTACTGTCGCTGCGTGATTGCGGCGGTGGTCACAGTGATCGGATCGATCGCCGGACCAATTGCCCAGTAGGAACACATATTTCGGGCGGAAGTGGAGGCTGGTTCGTGGTCGGCGAGTCGATGACCTGGGTTCAGGCCTTGATTCTTGGTCTGGTGCAGGGTCTCACGGAGTTTCTGCCGATCTCCTCTTCGGCGCATCTGCGCATCGTGTCCTCGGTGTTCTTCGGCGATGACGCGGGCGCCTCGTTCACCGCGGTGACCCAGTTGGGCACCGAGGCGGCGGTGCTGGTGTTCTTCGCCAAGGACATCTGGCGGATCATCGTCGCGTGGTTCGCGGGCGTGCGCGATCGGCTGACCAGCCGCGGCGAGCCGGAACTGCCGCTGCACGACCAGCCCACCATGCGACTTCCGGTCATCACCGCCGATCACAAGCGCGTGCTGGACGAGCAGGCGCAGCGTGAACTGGACTACCGCATCGGCTGGTACGTGATCATCGCGACGATCCCGATCGGTGTGCTCGGGTTCCTGTTCAAGGATCAGATCCGCACCGGCGCCCGCAATCTGTGGCTGGTGTCGTTCATGCTGATCGCCTTCGCGCTGGTCATCGCGGCCGGTGAGTACTACGGTCGCAAGATCCGCCCGATCGAACAGCTGACCACTCGCGACGGTTTGATCATGGGCTTCGCGCAATGTCTGGCCTTGATCCCGGGTGTGTCGCGTTCTGGCGCGACCGCGACGGCGGGTCTGTTCCTCGGGTTGGAGCGCGAAGCGGCAGTGCGGTTCTCGTTCCTGCTCGCCATTCCCGCGGTGACCGCCTCGGGCCTGTTCAGCCTGCCGGATGCGTTCGAACCAGCGGGTGAGGGCCTCAATGCCAGCGGTCCGCAACTGCTGGTCGCGACGATTCTGGCGTTCGTGGTCGGGTATGCCTCGGTGGCGTGGCTGTTGAAGTTCGTCGGCAAACATTCCCTGGACTGGTTCGT
Source organism: Nocardia sp. CA-084685 (assembly GCF_050955785.1). Classification (NCBI taxonomy): domain Bacteria; kingdom Bacillati; phylum Actinomycetota; class Actinomycetes; order Mycobacteriales; family Nocardiaceae; genus Nocardia; species Nocardia sp. CA-084685. The sequence continues at coordinate 4,098,165 of NZ_CP192094.1, read as the reverse complement.
CGGCTACCGCATCGTGCTCGGGCTGACGGTCATGGGCCTGCTCGCGAGCGGAGTGGTTTCGGCGACATGATCGTTAGGCTGGTGCCATGACGGTGATCCTGCTGCGGCACGGTGTTTCGACTTCGAATACCGCCCGCACCCTCGCCGGGCGCAGTGCGGGCGTCGATCTGACCGAGCACGGCAATACCCAGGCCCGCGCGGTCGCCGAACGGCTCGCCGTGCTGCCGATCGAGCACATCGTGCACTCGCCGCTACTGCGCTGTCAGCGCACGGTCGCGCCGCTGGCGGAAAAGCTCGGTCTGGAACCGGAATACGACGATCGGTTGATCGAGGTCGACTATGGCGACTGGACTGGTAAGGCGATCGCGGATCTGCTGAACGAACCGCTGTGGAAGGTGGTGCAGCGGCACGCCTCGGGCGCGGTCTTCCCCAGCGGCGAAGGTCTGGCGCAGGTGCAGGTCCGCGCGGTGGCCGCGGTGCGCGAGCACGATCGACATTTCGCCGAGAGGGCCGGTCACGATGTGTTGTGGGTGGCGTGCACGCACGGTGACGTGATCAAATCCGTGCTGGCCGACGCACTCGGCCTGCACCTCGACGGTTTCCAGCGCATCGTGGTGGAACCCGCCTCGATCAGCATCGTGCGCTATACCCCGACCGCACCGTATGTGGTTCGGCTCAATGACACGGGGGATCTGTCCGGTTTGGCAATCAAACCGCAACAGCCCGCCGCCGATTCCCCGGCTCCCGCGGACCCCGAAGCCGGTCCGGTTCCCGGTGGCGAGCTTGGTGCTACCCCGAGTGCGGATAATGGGAATGCGGAGCTTTGAGATTCCTTGTAAACGAGTAGGTGGCGTGTTGCGGAGTCCAGCGCCGCGGGTAGTCGATCAGGGTCACGTATCAGGAGGTGCAGATGTCTCGCGCAATCCACGTATTTCGCACCCCCGACCGTTTTGTCGCCGGGACCGTCGGTGAGCCGGGCGATCGCGCGTTCTACCTGCAGGCCGTGCAGGAACCACGGGTTGTCAGCGTGGCGCTGGAGAAGCAGCAGGTAAAGGTGCTCGCCGACCGGATGGGTCTGCTGCTGGACGAGGTCGCGCGCCGCTTCGGCGCGGAGGTGCCGCCGCAGGCCGAGGACATCGCCGACAGTGACCCGCTGGTGACCCCGATCGATGCCGAGTTCCGGGTCGGCACGATGGGCTTGGGCTGGGACGCCGACGCCGGTGCGGTGGTGGTGGAGCTGCTTGCGATCACCGAAACCGAGGTCGACGAGTCGGTGGTGCTCGATGACACCGAGGAGGGTCCCGACGCGGTGCGGGTGTTCCTGACCCCGATCCAGGCGCGCGAGTTCGCGTTGCGCTCCACCCGGGTGATCGCGGCCGGTCGGCCGCCGTGCCCGCTGTGCGGGGAACCACTTTCGGCACGCGGACATATGTGTGTGCGAACCAACGGATACAAGCGCGGGGATATTTTCGGCGCGGCCGAGCTAGAGGAGTAGTCCGTGACCGAGCCTCGGTGGCATACCGCGCAATTGACGGTGATCGGTCGGGTGACGACCGCGAGCAATGTCACCCTCGTCTGCGATGCGGATGGCTCCGACGGCGTTCGGGTGGTGTACAAGCCGGTGCGGGGGGAGCGGCCGCTGTGGGACTTCCCGGACGGCACGCTGGCCGGGCGTGAGGTGGCCTCGTATCGGGTCTCGGATGCGCTCGGCTGGGGTGTCATTCCGGAGACGATTCTGCGTGATGGCCCCTACGGGCCGGGCATGGTGCAGCGGTGGGTGGAGTCGGTGGACAATCACACCGATCAGGGCGACCGGCTGGATCTGGTGGATCTGGTTCCGATGGGCGCGGTGCCGGACGGGTTCTGCGAGGTGCTGCGCGCCCAGGACGCGGCCGGTAACGAGGTGTCGCTGATCCATGCCGACGATCCGCGGCTGCAGCGGATGGCTGTGCTCGATGTGTTGCTCAACAACGCCGACCGCAAGGGTGGGCACGCATTGGAAGGTGTCGACGGGCAGGTCTACGGTGTCGACCACGGCATCTGCCTGCACAGTGAGCACAAGTTGCGCACGGTGTTGTGGGGGTGGGCGGGCAAACCCATCTGCGACGGGTTGATGACCGATATCGCCACGTTCGCCAAGGAGCTACCCGGCGCGCTCGCCGATGATCTCGCACCGCATCTCACCGATGCCGAGATCGAGGCACTCGGCGATCGTGCGCAGGAGTTGCTGGACAATCCGGTGATGCCGATGCCGAGGACTTCGCGACCGATCCCGTGGCCCGCCTTCTGAGTCCGCGGGGCCTGCGATAGCGGACGGTGCAGTGTTGCATCGAATGCCGAAATGCGCTGGCTGCCGAATTGGAGGGCAGATAACGGCGACCGGCTACCCGCCCCATCGCCACCATCGAATTCGGTCCGCGCCCGCAAACCCATGCCGCCAAGCAGGGCGGCGCCGGCCGCTGGTGCATTCCGCGCCATGTCTATGACGCAACCTCGAATTCACCCAGATCGCATTCTCCGGAACAGACGCCGACAGCGTCTTCGTCCTCGAAGCGGACACCGTCATCGCGCCGGTCGAGCCGGCGTACCGCGGTCAGCTCAATAGCGGGCGGACCTCGGTCCCGGCGAAGCGGACGAATTCGATCAGGTCGGGATCATCGTCGGTGGGTTCGAGCACGACGGTGTCCGCACCTGCCTCGGCGTAGTGGCGGACGGCTTGCGCGATGGCGTGTGCGTCGCCCGCGACGCCCGCCTCGGGTGGGTGCTCGCCGGAGTTGCGTTGCTGGGCCGCCCTCAGGCGTTCGACCGCGTCCGGGCCGGTGGTGGTGAGCAGGTTGACGATGATCCGATGTGGCTCGCTGCGTTCGGCTTTCGCGCGACCTTCCTCGATGCGCGCTCGGGCGGCACGGACACCGTCGGGGGTGGTTCGCGAGGTGAGGATGGTGGCGTCGGCGAGTTCGCCGGACAGTCGTAGTGTCTGTGGGCCGGTCGCGGCGGCGGTGAGCGGTGGGGGCGTGCTGGGCGGCCAGTCCAGAGCCACATTGTCCAGGCGCACGTATCGGCCTGTGGCACTGACCTTCTCACCGTTCAGCAGTGCGCGGAGCGCATCCAACTGTTCACGCAGCAGCGTCATCGGCGATTCGACCCGTGCACCGATCTGTCCCATCCACTCCTGCACACCGTGCCCGAAACCTGGCATCACCCGGCCCGGATGCAGCCGCAACAGCGCCGCCACCTCCATGGCCGTGAGCGCCACATTCCGCAGCGGCACCGGCATCACCCCGATCCCGACCCGCACCCGCTCGGTCCGCGCCAACACCGTTGCGGCGGTGGCGATCCCACCTCCCCAGAAGCAGTCCTCCCACAACCACAGTTCTTCGAGACCGCTGTGCTCGGCCGCGGCCGCCACCGCGAGCAAGCGTTCCGGGGAAACCTGGGGCATCGACACCGCACCGAGAACAGTCACCCGTCCAACCTAGCGCGAGCCCACCCGGCCCCGGCCGAATTCGAGCGCACGGTACTCGCAGCAACTCAGCGACAGTGACCTGCGCCACTCACGGCAATTCGATCCACCAGACGGCAAACATTGACATCCGAGTTTCACGACATCGGGGCAGGTCAGATCCGGGGTGGTTGCCATACAACCTACCGTTGCGAGCAGGGCGCGGCGCAACGGCCCGCACCACACCTCTACCCTCGAATCATGCAGTCCTGGTCCGATACCGCCCTACCGACAATTCCCGGCGCAGGGCCACCGTTGCGGTTGTACGACACCGCTGACCGGCAGGTTCGCCCGGTGACCCCGGGCCCTACGGCCACCATGTACGTCTGCGGGATCACCCCCTATGACGCCACCCATCTCGGGCATGCCGCCACCTACCTGACCTTCGACCTGGTCAACCGGTTGTGGCGGGATGCGGGCCACGAGGTGCATTACGTGCAGAACGTCACCGACGTCGACGACCCGCTGTTCGAGCGCGCCGCCCGCGACGGTGTGGACTGGCGCGATCTGGGCACCCGCGAGATCAATCTGTTCCGTGAGGACATGACCGCCTTGCGCATCGTGGCACCGCGCGACTACATCGGCGCCGTGGAATCGGTCGACGAGGTCATCGAATTCGTGCAGAAGCTGCTGGCGTCCGGGGCGGCCTACACGGTCGACGATGCCGAATATCCCGACATCTATTTCCGCGCCGACGCCACCGACCAATTCGGCTACGAGTCCGGCTACGACCGCGCAACCATGGAGCGTTTGTTCGCCGAGCGCGGCGGCGACCCGGACCGTCCCGGCAAGCGCGACCCCATCGACGCGCTGCTGTGGCGCGCCGCGCGTCCCGACGAGCCATCGTGGCCGGCGCCGTTCGGTGCGGGACGACCCGGCTGGCATATCGAGTGTGCGGCGATCGCGCTCAACCGCGTCGGCCCCGAATTCGATATCCAGGGCGGCGGCAGCGACCTGATCTACCCGCACCACGAATACTCCGCCGCGCACGCCGAGGCGCTGATCGCGGGCCGCCGCTTCGCCCGCCACTACGTGCACGCCGGTCTCATCGGCCTGGACGGCGAGAAGATGTCCAAATCCCGCGGCAACTTGGTGCTCGTCTCCAAACTGCGCGCCGCCGGCGTCGACCCCGGCGCCATCCGCCTCGGCCTGCTCGCCGGTCACTACCGCCGAGACCGCATGTGGACCGACACCGTCCTCGCCGAGGCCACCGCCCGCCTGGACCGGTGGCGCCGAGCCACCGCCCTGACCTCCGGCCCCGCGGCCGAAGACACCGTCGCTCGCCTGCGCCAACACCTCGCCGACGACCTCGACACCCCGAAAGCCCTTGCTGCCGTGGACAACTGGGCCAACCAGGCGCTGAACTACGGAGGCCAGGACCGCGAGGCCCCCACGTTGATCGCAACCGCCGTCGACGGTCTGCTGGGTGTACAGCTGTAATCCAGGCCGCGACAGGGCATGGCACGGCATCCCACGCGTGACAAACTCGCGGGCATCTGGTGTGGTACACGGGTGTGTGGGATTCATCCTCGAGGTTTGGTTGGGCGGTGGTCTGCGCTCGGTCATGTGATCGGCGCGGGTGCGGCGGGGCGGTTGCACGTTTCGGCGGCGCAGGCGGACCCGCGGACGGTGGCGGCGCGGGCGCGGTTCTTCGGGGCTGATGTCGTGGATCCGGATACCGGTGCGGTGCGTGCGGATCGAGTGGTGTTGTCCTGGGTGGGGTGCACAACCTATGCCTTCGCCATGGCCGGGTCGGTGTTTCTGCTGGATGCGTGGGTGCCACGGCTGACGAGCACCGGTTATGTGCCCGCGACGGCGCAGGATCTGGCGGACCTAGCACCGGAGGCGATCTTCATCGGGCATGGGCATTTCGATCATGCCGCCGATGCCGGGCGGATCGCCGAGGCGTCCGGGGCAGTCGTGTATGGAACCGCCGATCACGGCGTGAATATCCGTGCGCAGGTGAGGGATTCGACATTCCGGACGGTCGCGCTCGGGGATGGGACGTCGTTGCCGGGGGAACGGCACGAGTTCACCGTGGGATCGGTCGAGGTCACCGCGATCCGGCACGTGCACTCCGCGCCAACCGCTCCCGAGCGGCCCGGCGGATCCGCGCCGTTCTTCCCGCTGCCGGAACTGTGTGCGCTGGTGCGGCATCCACCGACGCTGGCCGGTGTTGTGCAGAGCGCGGCGCGTCTGGGTGATCCAGAGGGCGGTAGCCTGCTCTACCAATTCCGTGTTCCCGGATTCTCGCTGGTCTGGCATGATTCCTCCGGTCCGCTCACCGAGAAGGCCCCGCAGGTCTTCGACGTCTTCGCCGATCTGGCACCCACCGACGTTCAGATCGGCGCGGTCCAGGGCTTCAACCAGATCACCAACGGTCTGCGCGATCCGCGTCGCTACATCGAGGCCATCCGCCCCGGACTGTTCGTCCCTACCCATCACGACAACTGGCTGCCCGGTCTGACCGCCTCCGCCGCCACCTATGACATCCCACTGCGCGGCGAGCTGTCCCGCATCCCCACCGAGCACCGACCGAACTGCGTTCCCTACACGACCCGCTCGACTACGTAAACCCCCATCGATTGACATTCCCGCTCTAACCCCCACTCCCACAGCGTTTTACAGCCAGCACCGTGTCGAGTGCCGCAGTCTCACCTCCTTCCGCGACAGCACGACTCCCGAAGCGGCTTACGGCGAATTCCGGTTACCTCGGCCGTCGCTTGTTCCATTCGTAGCCCTGACTCCCACCACTTTTCAGGGCTATTCACTCGATCGGCGGAGGCCACCCGCCCGGTAAGCGAGCGTCCTCGGCAGCGCAATCGTCGGCCTTGCACATTCATCGATCTGCTCGAACGCCGCACTCCGACCGAGGCGATCGGATCCGACCCGCTCGCCGCAGCGTCCAGACCGATGCGCAGCTCAGGGGGCTGGTTTGGGGAGGCGGGCGGCCATGGTCGTGAGGTTGTCGGCGAAGGTGAGGACGAATTCGACGCAGAGGTCGATGAGTTCGTCGCGACTCACCTCGATGCCGCCGTCGAGCCAGGCCAGGATCAGTTCGGCGGCGCCGCCGGTGATCATCAGCGAGACCGCGCGCACCAGGGTTTCGCTGCCCGGTGGCGGATCGAGCAGGGCGCGTTCCTGATCGGCGACGACGTCGGCGATGGTGCGCATGGCGGCGGCGCGGCGACGCATCAGGGTTTCGCTGCCATGGGCTTCGGCGAAGGCGATGCGGGCCCGGCGGGGGTCGTCGATGACGGAGGTGAGGATGGCGGTTACCGCAGCGCGCGTTTTGGCGGGAATGCCCTGGGGGGCCGCGGCCAGCGCGTCGAGGGAGCTGCGGACGGCGGTGTCGATGATCTCGTCGTGCACGGCGGCGGCGAGGGCATCGAGGTCGGCAAAGCTCTCGTAGAAGAAACGTGGCCCGACCTTGGCCTGTTCGCAGACTCCGCGCACGGTGGTGGTCGCCCAGCCCTGGGTGCCGATGATGTCCAGGGCCGCATCCATCAGGCGACGGCGGCGTTCCTCGCGCCGCTGCTCGGCGGAGGCGCCGCGGTAGATCCCGGTCGCTGCCCGTGTCACAGGCTCAGTATGCCGCAGGCAAATCAGGAAACAACCGTTTACGGAAACCATTGATTCCGGTATGGTGTGGATCACATGATTTTCGCAAGGTTGCGAGAGGACGACCATGATGTCGACGATGGGCCGACGCGCAAAGTACGCCGCATCCGCGCTGGCCGAGCGCTATCCGACGCGGACCCGAGTCCTCGCCGAACCACCCGCCGGTAGCCAATTGCGGCCGATACTAGGCGATTACGGGTTACCGGTGATCGGGCACGCCCTCCCAGCCATGACGGACAACCTCGATTTCGCGCGGCGGCGCGTCGAGAAATACGGTCCCGTGCAGTGGTCGGGACTGCTCGGGCGACAGGTTGTGATGGTGGTGAGCCCGGAGGCGATCGAGGAGGTGCTCGCCGACCGAGACAAGGTGTATTCCGCCAAGGGCGGCTACGACTTCTTCATCGGCCCGTTCTTCCGCGGCGGCATCCTGCTGCGCGATTTCGATGAGCACCGCTATCACCGGCGCATCCTGCAGCAGGCCTTCACCCGGCCCCGGCTGGTCGGCTACCTCGACATCACCACACCGGCGATCACGCGCGGTATGGACGACTGGTTGCCCGCCAACGACTTCCAGCTCTTCCCGGCGACGAAGCATCTACTGCTGCGCATGGCGTCGGAAGTGTTCATGGGCGCACGTCTCGGTCCCGAGGCCGCACGCCTCGAACGCGCGTTCATCGATGCGGTGCGCGGCGGACAGGCATTGGTGCGCACCAATCTGCCCGGCGGCGTGTGGGCGAAGGGCTTACGCGGGCGCAAGGTGCTCGAAGATTACTGCCGTCGGGAAATGCCCGCCCGACGTGCCGGCACTGGCGACGACCTGTTCAGCGTGCTGTGCCACACCGCCAGCGATGACGGCCATACCTTCACCGATCAGGACATCGTCGACCATCTGATCTTCGTGCTGATGGCCGCGCACGACACCAGCACCATCGCACTGGCGATGATGGGTTATCAACTCGGTCTGCACCCCGAATGGCAGGACCGGCTGCGCGCCGAATCGCAAGCGCTGGGCAAGGATTGGCTCGATTACGACGATCTGGACCGGCTGCCCGCCCTGGATCTGGTGTTCAAGGAGATCCTGCGGATGTACTCCCCGGTCGGTCAGCAGATCCGGGAGACGGTGCGCGACACCGCGATTCAAGGCCACTTCCTGCCCGCGGGCACCCTCGTCATCATCGGCTCGCATCCGGCGATGCGCATCGACCGGTGGTGGCGCGATCCGGATGCCTTCGATCCGGAGCGTTTCACCACCGAACGTCAAGAGGACAAATCCCACCGCTATGTCTGGGCGCCCTTCGGCGGCGGTGCGCACAAATGCATCGGCCTGTACTTCGGCGGTATGACCGTCAAGGCGATCATGCATCGCATGCTGTTGCGCTACCGGTGGTCGGTGCCCGCCGGATATGTGCCGCCGATGGGCTGGGCGACTGGCCCCATCCCACTCGACGGCCTGCCGATCCGGCTGCAAGCCGCACGCATCGAAACCCGCCGGCCCGCATGAAAATCACCGCCGACCGAACCCGCTGCCAAGGCCACGCCATGTGTGAAGCCCTCCTTCCGCACATCTTCCAGGTCGACAACACCGGCAAAGTCCGCATCCTCACCACCCCCATCCCCACCCCCGACAACTCCGACGCCCAACTCGCCATCGACACCTGCCCCGTCGAGGCCCTGCACGCCGAGGCGTGAGAATGCGCTCTCGACCTTCGCCGCCACCGCTACATGGTGATCGCTTGTCCAGGTCAGGATCGGATCTGGGCGGAAACTCGAGTGGCTGGTTCGTGGGTGGTGGCGGATAGGGTTGGGGCGTAGAGGGTTTCGATTTCGGTGGCGTATTTGGTCGCGATCGGCTTGCGGCGCAGTTTCATGGTGAGGGTGATTTCGTCGCCACCGGGTTCCCAGAAGGTGGGCAGTACGGTGAAGCGTTTGATCTGCTCCACTCGGGACAGTTTCGCGTTGCCCGCCGCGATACCCTGCGCGATTTCGGCGATAACGCCCGGGTCGGCCGCCAAGGCGGTGGCGGAGGCGTCGGGCAGACCGTGTTGGGTCGCGTAGGGTGCCGCGGATTCGGCGTCGAGCACGATCAGGGCGGTGTTGTAGGGGCGGGCGTCGCCGATGGTGACGACCGAGCCGACCAGTGGGGTCGCGGCCTTGATCGTGTTCTCGATATTGGCCGGGGACATATTCTTCCCGGCCGCGTTGATGATGAGCTCCTTCTTGCGGTCGACCACGCGTAGATAGCCGTCGGCGTCGCGGGTGAGGATATCGCCGGTATGTAGCCATCCGTCGGCGTCGATGGCTTCGGCGGTCTTGCCTGGTTCCTTGCGGTAGCGCTGCATGACGAGCGGTCCGCGCACCAGGAATTCGCCGTCGTCGGCGATTTTGGCTTCCGAACCGGGCAGCATGCGTCCGACGGTGCCCAGGCGCGCCTCGGCGGGTGGGCTGGCGCTGGCCACACAGGTCAGTTCGGACATACCCCAGATCTCGGAGATGGGAATGCCGAGGCCGCAGAAGAAGCCGAGAGTCTGCGGCGGTATCGGCGCGGCACCCGACATCGCCCACTTCACCTGGTCCAGGCCGAGTTTCGCGCGCAGCTTCGACAGCACCGCCTCGTCGGCCTTCGCCCATTCGGCGGCCAACTCCGCATCGACGGTTGTGGCCTCCAGCAGCGCAGCGGCCTTGCGCGCGGCCACACCCAGTGCCCACTGCAGTGCGGCCCTTGTGGTGTCGTCGGGCTCATTGGCGACCGAGAATTCGACCGCGGCCTTGAATTTCTCCCACACCCGCGGCACCGCACCCCAAATCGTGGGGCGCGCATCCAGCAGCGCCGCGGGCAGTTGATTGCGGTCGGGCACGACGGTGATCTGGATGCCGTAGTACTCCTGCAGATATAGCGCGGTGAACCGGTCGGCCATGTGAGCGGTCGGCAGGTAGGAGATTTGCCGGTCGCCGAATTCCACGGGCAGTACAGCGTTGAAGGCATGCGCCTCTGCGGTGAGGTTGGCGTGGGTGATCTCGACGCCCTTCGGATTTCCGGTGGTGCCGGAGGTGTAGACCAATGTCGCGATATCGTCGGGACGCACCGAGCGCCACGTCGCCTCGAAGTCGAAATCGTTGCGGCCCTCGGCCTTCAGCTGCGCGAGGCTGATCGTTGCGGCGTGCTCGGCATCGATGCACACGATGGTCTCGATCTGGGCACCGCAGGTGCGCACCCGCTCGACGTACTGTTCCTCGCAGATCACCACCCGATTGCCCGCATTGGCGAACACATAGTTCAACTGCTCGGGCGCGAGGGTGTTGTACACCGAGAACGAGGTCGCCCCGGTGTGCTGCGCGCCTACCTCGATGGGATAGAACTCGACCCGATTGGCCATCATCAGCGCGACGGTATCCCCGCGCCCGATGCCGATCCCATGCAGTCCCGCCGCGATATGGCGCACCTGCTCGGCGTACTCCCGCCAGGTCAACGTGTGGCCGCCACCAATGGAGCGCACCGCGATCGCGTCGGGATCGATCGCCGCCACCCGCTGGAAGGCGGCACAGGAGGTATTCGGTTCGGTCATCGCACACCACAATCACTACGGCCACATTTACTTCCAGACCGTAAGTTGCCACTCGATCCCCGCGTGCCGTTTTCACCCGATTTCGCCCGAGCCCAGCCACTTCCACGGTTCGTCGCCATGGATGGACCCCGCCGCCGAGGGGTCACTCGATGTGTCCTGGGTGCTGCTCGACCAGACGCCACAGGGAGGTCACCTCCGCAGCTCTGGCCGCGTGCAGCGGATCTGTGGTGTCACGGGGTCGGCAGTGGCGGGGTCGGGTGTCGATCCGGTCGATAACCCGCAGGCCAGCCGAGTCGATGGCGGTGAGAAGTTCTGCGCGGGTGCGCAGTCCGAGGCGTTCGGCCAGATCGGACAGGACCAGCCAGGCCTCGCCGCCGGGTTCGAGGTGAGCGGGCAGCTCGGTCAAGAAAGCCCGCAGCATGGTGCTGTCCGGGTCGTAGACACCTTGTTCGACGGTCGAGGTCGGACGGACCGGAAGCCACGGCGGGTTGCACACGATCAGGTGCGCGCGGCCGTCGGGGTACAGGGCAGGGCCATGCACCTCGATGCGATTCGTGAGACCGAGGCGGTCGATATTGTCGCGAGCGCAGTCGAGTGCGCGCGCATTGATATCGGTGGCGACGATGTGGTCGACGCCGCGGCGGGCCAGCACCGCCGCGAGCACACCGGTTCCGGTTCCGAGATCGAAGGCGCTACGGTGCCGCACCGGCAACGGCGCGTTCGCGACCAGATCGACGTATTCGCCGCGCACCGGAGAGAACACCCCGTAGTGCGGGTGGATCCGCGCGCCGAGAGCAGGTACCAGGACACCGTTTTCACGCCACTCGTGCGCCCCAATCGCACCGAGTAGTTCGGTCAACGCGATCACCATCGGCTCGCGCGCCGACCCATATGCCTCGGTGCACGCCTGCCGCACATCGGGTGCGCGCCGCAATGCCAGCGAATGGTCCGGCTCCAACTGCACCAGGATCCTGCCCAACACCCGCGCCCGCTGCCCGCGCGCCTGTCGATACAGGTGAAAGGATTCGGGCGGTCCCGCCCCCTCCGATGGGGGTTTGCGGTCGATGCGCCGGCTCAATGCCCGCAACAGCTGACGCGCATTATGGAAATCGCCGCGCCACAGCAGCGCCGTCCCCTGGCAGGCCAGACGGTAGGCGGTATCTGCGCGCATACGGTCATCGGCGATGGTGACGTGCGCTGGCGCTGTCGCCGCGCTTTCGGAATGCCACCGCGCGCTGTGGTCGGTGTGTGATTCGGTCCAGTGGATGCTCGACATGGGGTGCTCCTCGTGATCGGACGTGCGATGGCACGGCGAGCACTTCGACGAGGAGCGGGAGAACGGCCAGAGTCAGCCGGGGCTGTGCGGACGGACTAGCGATCCCGCGTCGAAGTGCGAGCACCGAAGTCGCCGAGGACCATACCGAGCGTCATGAGCAGCCCTTTCCCTGAGTCGACACATCAAGAGTCGCATATGAGCCGCCGCCGCCGCCCGCCGGGCCCGAACCAGCGGTATCCCGCCACGGCGAGCCTCGATCGGGGTGGTGTGAACCCGAGACCATGGCATCTTCACAGCGGCACCATCAACTGCTGCCACGTGGCCCGGTGCGAGGTAGTCACTGGGTAGGCGACGGCAACTCCGAGACGGCCGATGTGCTCAGGAGATGCCCATCCACGTGTCGATCCGATCGATCGCCCCGGGAGCGAACGCACAGGTGACGTGGTCGCACGGCAGCAGGGTCAGCGACACCTCCACCCCCGCGCTCTTCCACTGCTGCTGTAGTGCTTGCGCGCCGGCGGCTGGGATCCATTCGTCGAACAGGCCGTGCCACAGGTAGATCGGCATCGTCGGGGTCAGGGCGCCGGCTTTGGTTTCGCGGTAGATCCGCTGCACGACGTCGGTCGGGTAGGGGTCGAGTGTGGTCAGCGTGCGCAGCGGCACCGGCGCGGCACCGAGCAGGGCGGCATTGGAGCAGAGGTTTTTGTTCTCCTGCGCGGTCCGTACCCCGAGGTCGTTGAGCAGGTCGAAAGCCTCGGGCGTGGCTCGGGCGACCCCGAGCGCCGCCATCAGATACAGCGCCCCGGCGGGTGGTTTCCCGTCCATCGTCTTGCGCAGCAGGCTCAGGTCGGCGGGTGTGCCACCGGCCGCGGCGCCGAGGATCCGCAACTCGGGGGCATAGGTGGGCTGCAGCTGTGCCGCCCATACGGTGGCGATCGCGCCGCCGCTGTAGCCGATCATCGTGGTCGCACTGCCCGCCAGTCCGGCCGCCGGGAACTGAAGCGCGGCACGGATTCCGTCGAGCACTTCGCGTGCCTGGGTGGGTCCGTGCGCGTAGGCCATCTTCGGGCCTTGGTAGTCGCTCATCACGACCGCGTAGCCGTGGCCGAGTAGTTGGCGGGTGATATCGGGTGCTTCGATGGAGACCGAGTGGGTCAGTTGGTAGGACGGATTACATTGCAGCCCAACGCTGTCGATCGCGTAGTTGTTGCTGACGACTCGGCCGTTCCAGGTCTTGGGTTTCATGATCGTGGTGAGCGCGGCGATCGAAGTGCCGTCGGCGGCAGTGGATTTGAACCATACCTGCCAGGCGGCGAAGTCGTTGGTGGTGGACAGGGGCGGCAGAATCCGCACCGATCGCGATGACAGGATCGCGCCGTTGGGCGCGGCGTCGGTATCGAAGTGTTGATCGAGGTAGGCGTCGCCGGTCGGGTCGGGATCGTATCGGGTGTAGTCACCACTGTCGGCCGCGACGAGTGCGGTGGCCGTGACCATGGTGAGCGCCAGGGTGGTCGCGACGCAGAGGGCGCGCCGCGGCAGCCGAAACATGAACATGTCGCCTTTCGCTCGAACAACGCGGTGACCGGGGACACCGCGTCGGCAGAGGCTAAACCAATCGAGGCCGCGTCACCGTGGGTTTCACGATCAACTGGCGAAATTTCACGTCCCGCTACGATGCCCGCCACGCGATAGCCACCGATGGTTGTACATGTCTGGGACAGCGGCCTACATTGCTGGCATGAACACCATCGAGCTCGACGGACCCGACGGCGCTGTCGAGGCGATTCTGGCCCGCCCGAGCGGGGACGGTCCCTGGCCCGGTGTCGTGGTGCTGCACGACGGTGCCGGGTTCGGCCGGGATATCCGCGGCAATGTCGAAATGCTGGCCGACTACGGCTATCTCACGATCGCCCCGAATCTGTTCGCCAATGGCCGGGTGCGCTGCATCCGCGCGGTGATGCGGTCGTTGGTCTTCACCGGCGCCAGTCCGACGATTCGGGAGATCCTCGCCGCCCGCGACCGCTTGGTCGCCGATCCGGACTGCACCGGCAAGACCGCCGTCATCGGCTTCTGTATGGGCGGTGGCTTCGCATTGCTCACCGCGCCAATGGGTTTCGACGCGTCCGCACCGTTCTATCCGGGCCTCTACGGCGACTACCGTGCCCAGCTCGATGGCGCATGCCCGGTGGTGGCCAGCTACGCCCAGCGCGACCCCTCACTCGTCGGCGCGGACCGCAAGCTCGATCGCGCACTGAGCGAGCTCGGCGTCGAGCACGACATCAAGACCTATCCGGGCACCACGCACGGCTTCGCGAACGTCTTCAGCATCGACCCGGTCCTGCGTGTCGCGGGTCTGGGCTACGACGCGCAAGCCACCCGTGATGCCTGGCATCGCATTCTCGCGTTCTTCGACAAGCACCTGACCGATACCGTGGCGGGCGGATCCGAGTAGTCGGCTGGCCGCGACCCGATGACAGTTCGGCGGGCCCACCACGATTCACGCACCGCCTACCGCCGAGGTGAGCTCCGGCGAACACCCCCGGTCATGTCGGTCTGCTCGTGTCGAGTCGTCGGCGCATCCAGGCCTCAGGAGCCGGATTCGGTCAGTTCGGCCACGACCTGGCCGAACATGGTGTTCTTGATCGCACCCAATGTCTCGGGATCCTTTCCGCCGAGCGGGGCGAGCATCGCCAGGGCAGCGGTGGCGACCGCGCCTTCGCCCGCGGTGGCGTCGACGATATCCAGGTCCGAGGCATCGATTCCGCCGAAGCGGCGACCGGTGGTCATCGCGGCAACCGCGGCCTTGGGGCTCAGCTTGGACTGGATCAGCGCCGCCATACCGGGGGTGAACGGGATGCGGATATCGACCTCGGGCAGGCAGAAGAAGCCGCGGTCAGCGCGCATCACCCGATAGTCGTGGGCCAAGGCCAGCATGGCTCCGGCGCCGAAGGCGTGGCCGGGCAGTGCGGCGGCGGTGGGGATGGGCAGAGTGAGCACGCGGGCGAACAGGGCCTGGACCCGGCCGGTGTACCACTGGGTGCGCTCACCGTTGGCGAGCAGCCAGTCCACGTCGAGGCCGTTGGAGTAGAACTTGCCGCTCGCGGTGGTCACCAGAGCGTGTGCGCCCTCGGCGAGGACGGTGTCGAGGTGGTCGTTGACCGCGTCGAGAAACTCTGGGCTGAAACGATTTTCGTCGTCGCCGAGGTCCAGCACGGCGATCTTTTCGTGGTAGCTCAGTGTGCTCATGATATTCCTTACTCCGGGTGTGATTCGGGTGGGCCGACCGCGAGTACCGCGCGCACGGCGGCGCGAAGGTGTTCGCGGGCAATGGGTGTGGAGATTCGGTCGCGGCGCAGCAGGATGCCGGTCGGCAGATCGACGACGCAGGTGGTGATCACATCGACCGCGGCGGCATCGCCGCGGCCCCACAGGGCGCGCGAGAGGCGGATGAGTAGTCGCACCAGCGCGTCATCGGTTCCGGCGAGTTCGGTGACGACCGGTTCGGGCAGTTCGTCGCCGAGCAGTTCGTCACGCGAGACGGTCAGCAGCAGTTTCGAGGAGTTCGGGTATCGCCGGGCGAACTCCACCGGCGTCTCGGCCGCGGCCACTACCGCCTCGAGCGCGCGTGGGGCGCCGTCGGCGGCGATCAGATGGGCCTCCACCAACTCGGTCTGCATCCGTAGAAACCGCCCCGCCGCCCGTAACCAGCTGCGCCCGAGCAGTTCGGCACGCGAACCGAAGGTGTGATAGATCGCGCCGTTGGACACTCCGGTCGCCGTCGCGACGGCCCGGATCGTGACCGCCGCCGGGCCCGAGCGCACCGCCAGCGACTCCGCGGCATCGAGCACGGTGTCGGGGTCGTGGGTCCGAGGGCGAGGCATGCCACGACTATAACAGAGCAATTGCTCTGTAACGGACCGGCACCTGTCCGGCAAACCCTTTCCCGCTACGTCACTGCATGTTTCGCCCGGTCACGGGTATTTTCACGGGCGACGACGTCGATGCGTGGACCGCGTTACGTTTCGGCGCGAGGGCAATACGATGAGGTACTGTCTGGTCCTCCGCCTTGCCCGCACGAAAAGAAACGGCGCCTGCGAATGTCACGAGTGGTCACCAAGGAGCAGTACTTCGACACCGCTCTGGAGGTCTTGGCCGAACTCGGCTTCAAAGGCCTCAATATCGGCGTGCTCTGTCGCCGACTCGGTGTCACCAGCGGGTCGTTCTACCACCATTTCGGCAGCTGGCAGGGCTTCGTGGACGCACTGCTCGAGCATTGGGAGAACCGCCAGGTCATCATCCTGCGCACGCTGAACTTCAACCAGGGCAATCCCGACGACGATATCCGCGCCATGTCCGACCTCGCCGCGGGCCTACACCATGCCGCCGAGGCCGCGATCCGCGCCTGGGCCGCCAACGACGAATCGGTGAATCTGGCGCTCAAGCGCGTCGACGAATCGCGCCGCCGCACCGTGCACAAGTCGATCAAAGGCGTTGTGGGCGATGAGGAGACCACCGCAGTGGTCACCGCGCTCGGCATGTCGATGCTGATCGGCTACCAGCAGATCGCCGCGGGCGGGGAGGACATTTCACTGGATCAGTTGTTGGCCCAGTACGCGCGGTTGATCTACTCCCACGCCCGCCGCTCAGCCGAGTAGTTCGTCCACATAGCACCACCGCCACGCCTCACCCGGCTCGACGCTGCGCATCACCGGATGTCCGGTGCTGCCATAGTGTTTGGTGGCGTGATTGCCCACCGATGAGTCACAGCAGGCGACGTGCCCGCAGGTCAGGCACATACGCAGATGCACCCAGGTGTATCCCTCGGCGATGCATTCGGAGCACTCGTCGGGTTCGGTAGGGATGCGCACCACCGGTGGCGCGGACTGTAGATGCGTGCAGCCCTCGGCCGTCGGGCCGGCGAGCGGTTCGACGCGCTCCTCTTCGGTTTCGTCGAAGCGATCGATCATCGATTCCTCGAGATCGAGCCGCGACAGCACATACTGCAGGATCTCATAGTCGGCAGCGCCCGAATCTCGCACCCGCAGAACGGTTTCCCGTTCCGCACGCAGCATTTCCAGCCGCAGCCGCCGATACTCCGCGGTGGGTGTCGCCAGTTCCGATTCCGAGCGGCCGAGGCGTTCCCAGGCGGCGTTGGTCTTCCAGGTGACCCGGTCACGCAGTGTCTCGACCACACCGGGCGGCGTATCCGGGGTGATGTGCTTTTCCAGTTCGGCCAGTCCGGCGGCGGTCGCCTGCTGTAGCAGGTTCGCCTTCTGTAGCGCGTTTTCCGCGCGACTCGGACCGCGCACGTGCAGCCGCCGCACCACCCAGGGCAGCGAAGTCCCTTGTAGCAGTAGCGTTCCCGCGACCACGACGAGCGCGAGCAGTTTGAGTACTGGCAGTTGCGGGGTGTCGGCGGGCAGCAGCAGCACCGCCGCCAGGGTGACCACACCACGCATGCCCGCCCACGACACCACCAGCGGATGACTCACCGGCACATCGGCATTGGACAATCCGAGCTTGCGGGAGAGCAGTGCGACCGGGAAAACCCACAGCGGCCGCGACAGCATCGCGGCCACCGTGACCGCTACCGCCGCCACGATCAGCGTGGTGTGGTCGAGGCCGCTCTCCCAGGCGCCCTCGATGATCGCGCGCATCTGCAGCCCGATCATCAGGAATACGACGCTTTCCAGGATGAATTGGATGGTGCGCCAGTTGGTGCGTTCGGCGATCCGGGAGGCGGCGCTCTGCCACACCGGCGCACCGTGGCCCAGGACCATGCCGCAGGTCACGACCGCGATCACACCGGAGGCTCCGATTCCCTCGGCGGGCAGATAGGCGACGAACGGCGCCAGGAACGACAGCGTGGTGTCCAGCACCGGATCGGTGATGCGCCGGCGCAGCATCGCCAGCAGATAGGCGACAACGATGCCCACCGCGGCACCACCACCCGCGGCGAGCAGGAAGTCGCCACCGGCCTTCCACATCGACGCCGTGCCCGCGGCCGCAGCGATCGCGGTGCGCACCGTGACCAGCGCGGTGGCGTCGTTGAACATCGACTCGTCTTCAAGGATGGTGACGATCCGGCGCGGCATGCCGATGCGCCGCGCGATCCCGGTAGCGGCCACCGCATCGGTCGGCGCGACCACCGCGCCCAGTGCCACCGCCACCGCGAACGGCACCGGCAGCAGCCACCACACCACCGCCGCGACCGCGAACGTGCTGAACAGCACCAAACCCACCGACAGCAGCGCGATAGTGCGCGCATTGGCCCGGAAGTCGACCAGGGAGGTGCGAATCGCCGAGGTGTAGAGCAGTGGCGGCAGGAAACCCAACAGGATGACCTCAGGATCGGGGTGGACCTGCGGAACATGCGGCAAATATGACGCGACCACCCCGGCCAGCGTCAATACCAGGGGTTCGGATATCCCGAACCGTCGCGCGAGCGCCGCGAGCGACGCCGCCGACGCGACTAGAACAACCAGGCCGATCGCGACATGCACTGTGGCATTCTCGCAGAGCAAACACCCGGCTCGAAAAAGACCATACGGTACGTGACACGGACAGTGTGTTCGGTTCCCCGGAATGCCTGTGGCGGTAGCCTTCGCGCGCGATAGTTGTCGGCACAAAGGAGGTAGACATGGAAGAGTTTGCGTCCTGGCGGGCGAGCGGTCGGCGGCACACCCACCGCGGCCATCAGATTTTCTGGCAGGACAGCACCGGGGCCGGTGCGGGGAATCTGCTCTGTATCCACGGTTTCCCGACCGCGTCCTGGGACTGGCATGCGGTATGGCCGGGTCTGCGCGAGCGGTTCGCGCGCCTGATCGCCCCGGATATGATCGGCTTCGGCTGGTCGGCCAAACCCCGCAACTACGATTACCGGATCGCCGATCAGGCCGATCTGCACGAGAACCTGCTGCGTGAGCAGGGGATTTCCCGCACGCACATCCTGGCCCACGACTACGGCGACACCGTCGCCCAGGAGTTGCTGGCACGTGACGCCCAGCGCCGCGCCGACGGCGACGACTCCCTGGTGATCGAATCGGTATGCCTGCTCAACGGCGGACTGTTCCCCGAAACCCACCATGCGCGCCTGGCGCAGAAGCTGCTGGCCAGTCCGCTGGGTCCACTGGTCGGTGTGCTGGGCACCGAGCGGGTCTTTCGCCGCAGCCTGGCCGGTGTCTTCGGCCCCGACACCCGTCCCAGCGTCCACGAGCTCGATCAGTACTGGATCCTGTGGTGCAGTAAGCACGGCAAGAGCAATGGCCACAAGCTCATCCGCTATATGGGCGAGCGCAAGGCCAACCGGGAGCGCTGGGTGGGCGCGCTGGTGCACACCCCGATTCCCGTCCGGCTGATCGACGGTCTGCTCGATCCGGTATCGGGTGCGCACATGGTGCGCCGCTATCGCGAGCTGATCCCGGATCCGGATGTGGTCGAGTTGCCGAAGGTCGGGCATTACCCCCAGCTCGAAGCGCCCGGGGAGACCTTGGCCGCGGTACTGGATTTCCACACCAGCCGCGTGCGATAAACGCACACCCCAGCGTTATGGGGTGTCCCATACGATGGCTACATGGCAGCGACACGCCGATCGAATGACGAGGCTCCGGCGCGCCCGCGGCCGCGTGACGCGCGGCGGCGGATGGTCGAGGGAACGATCGAATCCCTGCGTATCCATGGCGCGAGCGCCACCAGCGTGGACCGGGTGCTGGCCGATACCGGCGCACCCCGCGGGTCGGTCTATCACCACTTCCCCGGCGGTCGCACCCAGCTGATCACCGACGCGCTGACCGCCGCCGGCGCTTCGATGTCGGAATTCATCGAAACGATCACCCGCGAGAACGATCCGGCGACCGCGCTGGATATGTTCGTCGCGCTGTGGCGACGCACGCTCGTCGACAGCGAGTACCGGGCGGGCTGCCCGATCTTCGCCGTCGCCGTCGAAACCAATGACGACGCACCGCAATTCGCCGCGTCCGCCGCGGCGATCTTCGCCCGGTGGAATACCGCGCTCACCGATCTGCTGATCCGTCACGGCCTGGACGCGGTGCGTTCACGTCGCACGGCCACTCTGACCGTCGCCGCGGTCGAGGGGGCGATCGCGCTGTGTCGCGTCGAGCGGGCGACCACACCGCTCGAGGACACAGTCCGCGAATTGCAGGATCACCTCGCGGCCGTTATCAGCGCCGCCGAGCAGTAGCGCTCCTGCCATCGACCCCGCGCATGCGGGTTTCATTCGTGCGAAGAATGCACGCTCACACTCGCTTTTCTCGCTGTGCGAGGAAACATCTCGACACGACATGCCCTTGACACCTCGATTATGGTGGGGACCATAATCGGGGTCGGACGCAGGTCCACCGCGCCCACCACGAACCGGAGGAGACGCCGATGTCGCGCGCAGCCGAGATCGCCCTTGGCCTGCGATATCCGGTATGCCGCCGATGCCGAGCACGTCGAACACGGCCGGATCGAATCGAGGGCCGATCGACCGGCTCGGCGACACCGTTGCTGGCCGAGCCGAAGGCGTGGACCGACGGCACTCGCGTCGACCAGACCAGTCGCACCCGCCCATCCCTATGTCGACAGGCGGTTCGCTTCCGCTCTCGATCAATGACACTTCAGAGGAGCATCGATGAGTACCGCCGCACCCCAAGACAGCCGAGCCGATAACAGCGCGCGGCGCGATGATCCTGCGGCGCGAGGGCAATGGCACAAAACCGCGTGCATCCTGTGTGAGAACAACTGCGGCCTGCTGATCCAACTCGACGGCCGCGGCTTCGCCAAGATCCGCGGCGACAAAGACCACGTCGCCTCGGCCGGATACACCTGCAACAAGGCGCTGCGTCTGGACCACTACCAGAACGGCGGCACCCGCCTGAGCACCCCGCTGCGCCGGGAAGCCGATGGTAGTTTCACCGAAATCGACTGGGATACCGCGATTTCCGAGGTCGCCGCGCGGCTCACCGAGGTCAAGAACACATACGGCGGCGACAAGATCTTCTTCTACGGCGGCGGGGGACAGGGCAACCACCTCGGCGGCGCCTACAGCGGCGCGCTGCGGCGAGCGCTGGGCAGTCGCTACCGCTCCACCGCGCTGGCCCAGGAGAAGACCGGCGAAGGCTGGGTCGACGCGCATCTGACCGGCGGACACACCACCGGCGATTTCGAACACGCCGAGGTTTCGGTATTCCTCGGCAAGAATCCCTGGCAGTCGCACGGTGTGCCACGCGCCCGCACCGTCCTACAGCAGATCGCCAAGGATCCCGCGCGCACCATGATCGTGCTCGACCCGGTGCGCACCGAAACCGCCGACCTCGCCGACATACACCTGCAGGTCCGTCCCGGGACCGACGCGTGGTGTCTGGCCGCGATGCTCGCGATGCTGGTGCGCGATGATCTGCTCGATCACCCATTCCTCACCGAGCACGCCGAGCAGGTCGACGCCGTCACCGCAGTGCTGCGCGATATCGATATCGCCTCCTATGCCGAGATCTGCGGTGTACCAATGGAATTGCTGCGCGCCGCCGCGCATCGGATCGGCACCGCGAGCAGTGTCGCCACCTACGAGGACCTCGGTGTACAGCAGAGCCCCAACAGCACCCTGATCTCCTACCTGAACAAGCTGCTCTGGCTGCTCACCGGAAACTTCGCCAAACCCGGTGCCATGCAACCACATTCGTGGATAGTGCCGTTGGCGGGTTACAGCCGTGACATCAAACGCAGCCCGGTGACCGCCGCGCCGATTCTCGGCGGCATGGTGCCGTGCAATTCGATCGCCGAGGAGATTCTCACCGATCACCCCGACCGATTCCGGGCGATGATCATCGAATCCGCGAATCCGGCCCACTCACTCGCCGATTCGACCGCCTTCCACCGCGCACTGGACGCCTTGGATCTGGTGGTGGTCATCGATGTCGCGCTCACCGAAACCGCACGTCACGCCGACTATGTGCTGCCCGCGGCGAGCCAGTTCGAAAAGTGGGAGGCCACCTTCTTCAATCTGGAGTTCCCGCACAACACCTTTCATCTGCGTGCGCCGGTACTCGAGCCGCTACCGGGCACACTGCCCGAACCCGAGATCTACGCGCGCCTGATCCGCGAACTCGGTGTCGTCGGGCGTGCCGAGCTGGCGGTACTGCGCAGCGCCGCCAAACTGGGCCGCCGCCCCTACGCATTGGCCTTCGCGGCACTGCTGACCATGGACAAAAAGATCGGTGGCCTCGCCCCGCACCTGCTCTATGAAACCCTCGGCCCGACCCTGCCCGATGGCGCCCGTTCGGCCGCCGTGCTGTGGGCGCTCGCACAGCGCGTCGCGAAGGTGCATCCGGCCGCTATGCGTCGTGCGGGTCACCCGAATGCCGATGCGCTGTTCGATGCCATCCTCGCGGGCCGTTCGGGCGTCACCTTCACCGTCGACGACTATCCGGACGCCTGGGACTATGTGCCACACTCGAAAATCCCGTTGGCGATTCCGGAATTGCTGCATGCGCTGCGGGCACTCCCGACCACGCCCGCCACGCACACCAGCCCCGAATTCCCCTTCGTCCTGTCGGCCGGGGAACGGCGTTCTTTCACCGCCAACACCATTTTCCGCGACAACAGCTGGCGGCGCCGTGATCCAGAGGGCGCGTTGCGGCTCAGCCCCGACGATGCCACCGCGCTCGGTCTCACCACCGGGGACCGCGCCCGCATCACCACCGGACGTGGCAGCGCCATCGCCGCGGTCGAGATCAACGAACGCATGCGGCCCGGGCACGCCTCCCTGCCCAACGGATTGGGCCTCGATCTGCCCGATGGCACCCGTACCGGTGTGGCCGCGAATGAGCTCACCGATGCGAGCTGGCGCGATGCGATCGCCGGAACGCCATGGCACAAGCATGTTCCGGCTCGTATCGAACCGCTGCGCGAGGGCTAGTTTTTTCGCCCAGAACGGACAAATACGGCCCGCCCCGGCGGCGCTGATATCGACCGGCGTGACGCCGGGGGTGTGAGCTACCGAACTTCGTGATGCTCCAGTGCTTTTCGCGCACAGGGCGACACCGTACAGTCGGCCCATGGTTTTCCGGCTCGAGCTGCAACCTGCCCAACCCCTGCACCTGACACCGCGCTGCGTGGTGCACACCGGAACGGTGCGACTATTCGTCACCGGCACGCTCCGCCACACCGCCGCGGCCCCCGCCGAACAGTTCGGCTTCTTCCTCCCCAACACCCGCCCCCTGCCCGAAGACGCACCCGAACCATGTCTGTGGGCGGAGATGCATCTGATGACCGCCACCGCCACCGCGGCATCGGGAGACTTCCCCTTCGGCATCACCCACACCCATGCCGCCTACGTCCCCGACCCGCGCGCCGGGCTGCACCGCTGGCTCCACCTCACCGCCGCCGCCCACCCCGCCAGAGAACTCCGCCTCGGCTACCGCGTCACCGTGCAAACGCCCTGACGGCGTGCATCCGGTGTGAGCTCATCCCAGCCGGTTCGCGCGACGGTTAACCCGCGCCTCGGAACAGCCGTAGGCACACGTGATCGGCAGACTTCCCGAGCAATCGCCGCGAACGACAATGCCCGCGCAGGCACTACGCCGCCTGACGAAGGCACGCGGCAACCATCGACAGCGCCGAGGGACAGACGGGCAACTGCCAGGGCACTCTTACGGTGTCGCCGCAGGCTCGCGATCGACATCTGATGCCGTCGGCGCGTGCGACGCCGGACTCACCGTCACCCACGTGTTGTTGACGGCCGCGTTTCCGGAGAACGTATCGGTGACCGACGGATCGTGCAGCAGGTTGACATTCGCGCCCGGCAGGGAGGCGGCGACCTGCCAGCCGACGCCGGGTTCACGGTGTCCCCAGCCGTGCGGAATGGCGATGGTGCCGCGCCGGATTTCGTCGCTGACCTCCAGGGTGACCACGATCGAGCCGGTGCGGGAGGTGACCGCGACCCGGCTGCCGTCGGTGAGGGCGCGTTCGGCGGCGTCGGCGGGATGCATGAGGGCGGTGCAGCGGTCGCGGCCCTTGACCATGGACGGCACATTGTGCAGCCAGGAGTTGTTGCTGCGCAGGTGGCGGCGGCCGATGAGTTTGAGATCGTAGCCGTCGGCGGGAGCGGTCAGCGCATCGCCGCGACGCGCATCGTCGACCAATTTCCTTGCGGCCGTGACGAAATCGTCGGGCGCGAGGTGTACTTTGCGATCCTTCGTCCCGATCAACGCGCGCAATCGCGGCTGCAGCGGACCGAGATCGATACCCCCGGCCGCCGCACGCACCTTCGCCACCGACAACCCCTTGCGTCCGCGCCGCAGCACCCCGTACGGACCAACCGCCACCCCAACGGTCGTCAACCGCACCGGACTGAACTGCTCCATCAGCGCGTTGACCGCGCGCGTGGTGAATCGGCGCGCGGGCAGCGGCACTACCTCGATGGTCAACCGCGCCAGGAATTGCCAGTCCTCGAGCCCGTCGGCCGCAGGTTCGGAGATTACACCGGAACCCTGCCCGCATTGGGCGTGACGTCCTGGAGTCAGCCGTGGCAGCCGTTGTTCATGGAGTGGGAAGCACGCTATCTGCCTATCCCGTACACCGTCGGCGCCCAGCGCTGCTGGACCTTCGACTCGGCCCCCGGGGTAAGCCATCACAGTCGAACTACCTCCAGCTCACGTTCGCCGACCCGGACCCCACGAAACTCCTGTTGCTGATGGATCCCCGCGCCGGCGTGCACGCCGTCAGCGGTATCACCCCGACCGTGCAGGTCAGCGTCGCACCCAGCCACGTCGAGGCACCACTCGACCGTATCGAGGCACTCTTCCGCTTCGGTCCGATCATGACCGTGCCGAACGCGGACCAGAAATCCGTGGCCTTCCCGCAACCCAGCGAAAAGCACGGCCGCTGGTCCTGGCTACGCCCGGCACCGGGCAGCGCGTGGACCCCGTACGCACTCGACCCCGTCGTGCCCGAGGCTCAATTCCCGGATGCCGCGGTCACCATCGAGGACGGGCAACTGCGGCTCATCGCCGGCCTCGCCGACGACCACACCGACCCCTCCGATCAGGAGCCCGCACAGTGACCGACGAACAACCAGTACTCGGCTACGCCATCGCCACCAGCCCCAACCCCCTGCAAGCCAGCAGCACTACCACTCCCAGCCGCGACCACATCACCATCGCGGTCTCCGTCCCCACCGATGAAACACTCTATTGCGACAGTATCCAGTTCGCCGTTCCCAAAGCCGACCCAGGGAAACCCCGAGCTTCGACAGCCCACCGGGCTGGTCGCTCAGCAACGACAAGAAATGGAAGTGGCTTGACACCTGGCTGGACGACACCCACACCCCCAGCTACTACCGCGCCGCGATCGTTCCCGCGGTCGACAATCAACCCATCGAATACGGAGTCTCGGTGGGCATCACCGGAACCCTCGGCACCGAAACCGGCACCCTCACCTGTCTTCTCCGGGAACATTCCGGTGCCGACGAAGCCACCCTCACCTACAAAGAAGGTTCATTCAGCATGCCCGTTGACCCACAGGCCTTCTACGTCAATAATTTCCTGGCATTCGATCCCGGCAGCCCCAACGTCCCCCGGGCCAGATTCTCCGACGGCGACACCTTCGTACTCTCCGGGGAGAGCAACGGGACGAATTTCACCCTCTACGACGGCGACGGCAACGGCAACGGCAACGTACTCTACGACGGCCCCGACACCAGCTGCACCCTCATACCCCCGGTTTATCCCGGGGATCAGCCCCCGGCCGGCTGTATACATCTGGCTCTCCGGTACCCCGGAGACGAACGGCTCCAACACCTGGGGCGCCGGCTATTCTCGGGTCGCGACCTGGGTGCGGTTCAACGACCTGGCCGACGGGCCCCACGTTCTACGCGCTGAGCACCCACTTCGACCACAAGAGCCAGGACGCCCAAAGCCGCAGCGCAAACTTGATTGTCGCGTCGGCCACCGACAGGTCTGGCCCGAATCCCGAGGCCGGGCCTGTTCGGAAAACGTCATTCGATTCGCGCCCCCACTTCGTCAGCGCACGCACGCTGGCCTCGACCATTGCCCGACCTCCGAACCCGTTGGGCCACACCGTGTCCCGGACAGAGCGTGACCATGACGTGGTTGGATTCGATCACGAATCAGTCATCGACGTGCGGTTGTTCATCCGATTGCGTGCCTCGCCGCTCAAGCCCGTCGTAGGCGTTGGCCTCGGCGTCGTTCGGCACGTCGAGAGTCCACCCGCCCTCGCAGGGCACCAGGTAGCCATGCGTGCGCAACTGCGCCAAGCCCCCGAGGGTTTCCTCCTCGGTGTCCTCAGGATGCCGATCCCAGTCGAGCACGGACGCCGTCAGCTCCTCCCAGGTGACCCGGAACGGCGGACGCTCGATTAGCAGCCGACCGTAGGTGGCCATGGCGTGCGGGCCCAAGCGGGAATCGAAGATCATCGCTTTCGGCATGAACGTGGACTCTCCATCGCTGAAACCCGCTCGATTACCCGGACCAGGAACAACAATTGAAGGGAGGCGCGGACGGTCCACATGGACTTCGATCAGGTCGTCACAGGGGTAATGCAGTGATCAATCGCAACAAGGTCATCCGTGACACCGCCACGGCCAGGCGGTGGGCCATTCGCTCGCCAGGCCGACCGCCCCGACAGCGCGATCCGCTCCGGCATGCCGTGCAACAGCGGGGTCCGCCGGGCGTGGGCGGTGGTCAAGCCCGAGACCTGTTCGGCGAACGTCGTTCTCGCGCAATCGGGGTGCCACAGTAGAACCGGCGCGCCCGCAAACAGATCACGGTCTCGACGCCGCCGACCGCGGCATCGGACAGACACCGCTGGTAGCGGCTGTGCACCCGAACCGAACGAAAGGCACACTCCGGGCAGGACGCACCCCGGGCGGCGGATGTCCCGATGTCCGTTGACAGCCCGCCGGAGTAGGACGCGGGCTCGGTCCGCCTACGCGGTGCAGAGGGGGCGGATGTCGGCTGCGCCGCCCGGGGTCGGTGAGGTCAGCAGTAGGCACGGGTTGTAACCGCGAGTGGCCACAACTGTCTGGATCTCATGCCATCGTGCTGCATCGACGGCCGGCGATCGTGACAGCACGAATCCGGACAAACGCAGCGGATCCCCGACGAGTGCCCAGGAGTAGTCCTCGGCTACGTAGGTGACGATGTAGTTAGTGGGACCGTCGGGGGAGTTTTGAAAGGGCACCTGGGGGAAACTGACGTGCAACTGGGCCTGGCTGGCCGGGTCGGTGATCCGGGCGTTGCCGATAATGCGGTTCGTGGCGCCGGTCCAGGTGGTGCAGCTGTTTTCGACTCGAATGTTGCTCGGGTCGATCAGTTGGTAGTTCGCGACGGTGTCGCGGGCGCAGTCGAGATTGTACGGTTGCGGGACGGCGGCGACTTGGTTCCAATCCCCGAGGTAGCGCGGCACGTCCAGGGACGCGATCGGGGACAACGGCTGCCAGTCCGTGTCACCGGGCGCGGCGGATGCGGTTGCCGTGGTGGACGCCAGAGCTCCGGCGAGCACCGCGACCGCGGCTATGGCGCGGGCGGTTTTGCCGAACCCTTGTGCGGAACCGGTTCTGGAGGAATCTGCTCTCATCTGATAGCTCCTCAGAGTTGTTTCGGCTCGTGGTCGGAAGGATCTAGTTCCGCACGGCTCGAAGAACATCCTACTTTCAATCGATGCAAAAACGATGCATGTCCGATCGGGATGGCGGATCCTTCAGGTATCGAATGAGACCGCACGGGTATCCGTACGACGAGCCGCCAAGGCGGCAGCCGTCCATACCGGGCCTCGTCCTGTACGTCGCGAACCAGGGAGAACGGTGATCCTACATGCGTTGTGCAGTTTTCGGAGCCACCGGATACATCGGTGGGCGACTGGTGCCCGAATTGGTGCAAGCCGGTCACCAGGTCCGGGTAGTGGCCCGAACGCCGGTCAAGCTGGCGGAGGTCCCGTGGCGGGACCGGGTCGAGGTGGTGCGCGGAGATGTCACCAGTGACGACGATGTGCGAGCTGCGATGGTCGGTCAAGAGGTCATCTACTATCTGGTGCACTCGCTGACCCGACGCGACTTCGCTGATATCGACCAGCGCGCTGCACGGATCGTCGGGGCAGCGGCTCGGGCGGCCGGCGTACGGCGCATCGTCTACCTCGGGGGCATCATCCCGGAACAAACCCCGCTGTCACGCCATCTTGCTTCCCGCGCCGAGGTCGGGGTGATCCTCAGGGAATCCGGCGTACCTACCGTGGAATTGCGCGCGGCGGTGATCATCGGGTCCGGATCGGCCAGTTTCGAGATGCTGCGCTACCTGTCCGAACGCCTCCCCGCGATGGTCGCCCCACGATGGGTGCACAACCGGATCCAGCCCATCGCCGTGCGTGATGTTCTCTACTACCTGGTGCGAGCCGCCGAGCTGCCCCCCGACGTCAACCGTTCGTTCGATATCGGCGGTCCGGATGTCCTGACCTATTCGACGATGATACGAAAGTACGCGGCGGTGGCTGGTCTGCCGCGTCGGATGGTGCTGCCCGTTCCGGTGCTCACGCCGTGGTTGTCGGCCCAATGGGTCAATGTGGTCACTCCGGTGCCGCGCGCGCTGGCGGTGCCGCTGATCGAATCACTCGTGCACGAGGTGGTGTGCCACGACCACGACATCAGCGCCTACATCCCCGAGCACGACGGCGGTCCGACCAGCTACGAGAAGGCCGTCGAACTCGCTTTGGCCCGAATCCGCAACGTGGAGGTCCCGACTCGGTGGTCGGATGCGAGCACTGTGGGCACGCCGTCGGACCCGCTGCCGAGTGACCCGGAGTGGTCCGGGGGATCGCTCTACGAAGATTTCCGCGAACGGCGAACACACGCCGGCCCCGACACACTGTGGGCGGTCATCGAATCGATCGGCGGCGAGAACGGGTGGTATTCGTTTCCGCTGGCATGGTCGCTGCGCGGCTGGATCGATCGCGTCAGTGGCGGGGTCGGGCTACGCCGTGGCCGCAAGGATCCACACCGCCTGCATCCGGGCGAGGCCCTCGACTGGTGGCGCGTCGAACTCATCGACCGTCCGCGCTTGCTGCGGCTCCGTGCCGAGATGCGGGTGCCGGGACTGGCCTGGCTCGAGCTCGGGGTAGAACCCGAACCCGGTGGCGGAGCCCGCTACCGGCAACGAGCCGTCTTCCAGCCACACGGACTGGCCGGGCATTTCTACTGGAAGGCGCTTACCCCGTTTCACGATGTTGTGTTCGGCGGCATGGTCCGCAACATCATTGGAACCGCCGAACGCGCACCGGCCACCGGCACGCGTGCGGGCGGAGCCGATTGATCCCCCGGACATCAAGGTGGTGCGCAGTGATCACAGGACCCAGATCCTGGAACTGGTAGCGGCGTCGGTCCGAACGGCTCGCCGACGAGTGCATCGCTATTGCATCGTTTAATTGATAGGATGTGAGCATCACGACATCGCACGGCTGATACCGCGTCGGTCGTGGACATCGCGCAAGTCCGCGGCCGGGCAGTCGTAATTCGAGGCGCGGAGCAGCCGGCATCGACACCACACGCAGGATGTGAGGCAGTCCGGCAACAGATCAGCGAGGAGCCGCTGGATGGGTCGATATTTGCTGGCCGCGAGCCCTATACCCGGTCACGTGCTGCCGCTGATGACAGTCGCGTGCGAGCTTCGCCGGCGTGGGCACCGAGTCCGATTGCTCACCGGAGCCGGGTTCCGCGATATCGCGACCGAACACGACGTGCCGCTATCGGAACTGCCGGGTGAAACCCATGTCCTTCCCGTGACACGGCAATCGGGACGCGGACTGGCCCAACGCTGGCGTATCGGCCGAGCGGAACTGCGATCGATTCTGCTTGCTCCAATGGTGGCGCAATACGCGGCACTGTCGGCTGAGCTGGCCCGCGGAGATTTCGATGCGGTGCTGGTGGACTCGATGTTCAGTGGTGCGATACCGCTGCTCCTGTCCGACGGTCCCCGGCCGCCGGTAATGGTCTGCGGAGTCGGACCGCTCATGCTGTCCAGTGCCGACTGCCCGCCGTTCGGAGTGGGCTGGCAGCCGCGATCCGGGCGCGACTACACGGCGATGAACCATTTTGTGCAGCGGGTGCTCTTCCGGACCACACAGACGATGTTGAATGCCATTCTGGGAGACCTCGGTATCCGGCCCGCGCCGGTTTTTCTGCTCGATTGGCCGATCCTCGCGGACCGGATACTGCAGTTCACCGTTCCAGGTTTCGAATATCACCGGCGCGACCTCCCGTCCTCGGTGGTCTTCACCGGACCAGTTCCGGTGTCGGTGCCGACCCGGTTCGAGGCGCCGCCCTGGTTGGATGCCGTCCTGCGCAGCGGGCGTCGGATCGTGCACGTGACCCAGGGCACCTGGGACAACGGCAATGCCGACCAGTTGTTCCGACCCGCGTTGAGGGCGTTGGCGCAGCGCCCCGAGGTGGTCGTGGCGGTCAGCACCGGCGGTGCGAGCGTGCGCCTGGGGCCGCTACCCCCACATATCCACATATGCGATTTCGTCCCCTACTCACAGTTGCTTCCGCAGGTCGACCTGATGATCACCAACGGCGGTTACGGTGGCGTACAGCAGGCGTTGAGTCACGGCGTCCCAGTGATCGCGGCAGGAGACACCGCGGACAAGCCGGAGGTCGCCGCGCGCGTGGCCTATACCGGCGTCGGTATCGATCTCGGTGGTGCCGCACCCGAACCGGCCGAAATGGCGGCCGCGGTCGATCGTGTATTCCGCGACGCCGCTTTTCGAGTTGCCGCGGGCCGGCTGGCTGTGGAGATGGCGCGGTACAGGCCCTTCGAGATCATCGCGTCCGTACTTGCGGAGGTGGGAGACCCGGGGCCCACGGTGTCGGCGAACGAATCCTCGGTGACCACGCGACAGGAAGAAGAGATATGAGCACGACGTCGGAATCGGACACAGTGTTCGGCTCTGGTACCGCGGTTCTCGATCCGCTGCCACACGGAACCGCCGACGCCGCCGAATTCGAGCGATGGCGTACGGCTACCCGCGGACAGGTGTTGCACGAGCTCGAGCTATTTCTGGAGGGCGCACATGTCGAGGCGCTGTGGGAGGCGGGGGCCGGTGATGTGCTGAGCCAGTATGTCCTCGGCGGGAAATGCCTGCGTTCGACATTCATGTATTTGGGATGGCTGTGTGGTGCCGAGCCGGATCCGGCGGCGCTGCGTGCGGCCGCAGCTCTGGAGTTGCTGCACGCGTTCGCGTTATTGCAGGACGACGTGATGGACGAGGGCGGGCTTCGGCACGGCGCGGTCGCCGCGCATCTGCGGCTCAGCGCGAGGCATCGCGAGCGTGGCCTGCCGGGTTCGGCGTCTCGCTTCGGTATGTCGGCGGCCACGCTGCTCGGCGACATGTGCCTGGTGTGGGCCGAACAGATGTTGCGGCGCAGCGGTGTCCGCGCCGATGCGCTGGCACGGGTATGGGATCGCTACGACGCGATGCGGATCGAACTGGCCGTGGGCCAATTTGCCGATCTGTCCAACGATGTTCGCACCGCGCCGACCGAGCAGTCGGTGCTGGCCATCGCCCGTGCGAAGTCCGGGAATTACACCGTGCGACGTCCGCTGGAACTCGGTGCCGCACTGGCCGGGTGCCCGGATACGACGTTGCGGGTTTTGGGCGCCTACGGAACTCGAATCGGTGAGGCGTTCCAGTTGCGCGACGACTTGCTCGGGATCTTCGGGTCGGCGACGACCACCGGAAAGCCCGAGAACAGCGATCTCGGGCAGCGCAAGGCCACCAGCGTGATGGTCGTCGCGCTGGCGCTCGCGGACACTGCTGCCCGGCGCGAACTGAGCGGACTACTGCGCCGGCCCGCTCTCGACGCTGCCGCCCTGTCCCGCTGCCGCTGTTTGATAGCCGAGTCGGGCGCACCGCAACACGTCGAGGCGATGATCGACGACCGGGTCGAGGCGGCGACCCGTGTCCTGGCGACCGCGCCGCTGGTCCGGGACCGGATCGCAGCGCTGGGACAGATGGCACTGCAGTGCACCGCGCGAACGTCCTGACGAGGAGGAACCGATGCGTACCGTGACCGGATCGACGGACCGCGTGGTGGTCGTAGGCGCTGGGCTCGCGGGCTTGTCCGCGGCCATCCATCTGGCAGGCCGGGGGCGCGAAGTGACCGTCATCGAGCGTGCATCCGGGCCGGGCGGCCGGATGGGGCGGTTGGATGTGAACGGCTACCGCATCGACACCGGCCCCACCGTTTTGACCATGCCGGAAGTGCTCGACGATGTTTTCGCCGCCGTCGGGGAACGCACCGAAGATCGCCTCGAACTGCGCGCGGTCACACCCGCCTATCACGCGACCTACGCCGATGGCCGCACCCTGGCCGTGCACAGCGACGAGGAGCTGATGGCGCAGGCGGTCAGTGAATTCGCCGGAGGCGGACAAGTTGCCGGCTATCGACGCCTGCGGGACTGGCTGACCCAGTTGTACCGGGCCGAGTTCGATCGGTTCATCGCGGCCAACTTCGACTCCCCGCTGTCGATGCTCACTCCGGCACTGGCCCGCTTGACAGCCCTGGGTGGGTTTCGCCGATGGGACGGCAAGGTCGCCGAATTCATCTCCGATTCGGATCTGCGGCGCGTGTTCACCTTTCAATCTCTCTATGCGGGCGTCTCACCTGTTCGGGCTCTCGCGGCCTATGCGGTGATCGCTTACATGGACACCATGTCGGGTGTCTATTTCCCGCTCGGGGGTATGCACTCGGTTGCTGATGCCCTCGCGGATGCGGCCACCGCCGCCGGGGTGCGTATCCGCTATCAGAGCACGGCCACCGAGCTGACGCGTTCCGGCGGCCGGGTTACGGCGGTGCACACCGATCGTGGGGAGCGAATCGACTGTGACACAGTGGTTTTGACCACCGAACGACATCGCACCTACGAACTGCTCGGCCACCGCTCGCGTCGGCTGCTCACGGTGCGGGCCGCACCATCCGCGGTCGTGCTGCACCTCGGCTGTCGTTCCGGTGGAGCGCCGATCACGCATCACCGTCTGTTGTTCGGCAGAGCGTGGCACGACGCGTTCCGAGAGATCATCACCGAAGGCCGGGTCATGTCCGATCCCTCGCTGTTGCTGACCTGTCCCATCGCAGCAGATCCGAGCCTGGCCCCACCGGGCCGCGATTTGTTCTACCTGCTGGTGCCGGTGCCGAACCTCGAAGCCGGGCACATCGATTGGCCCCACTTCCAGGAGGAATACACCGCACGGATACTGGATGTCGCCCAGCACCGCCTGGGATGTCACTGGCGCGATCTCGAGGTGCTGCAGGTCGTTACGCCTGCGGACTGGGCCCGCCAGGACATGCTGGCAGGCAGTCCCTTCGCGCTGGCGCACACCTTCGCCCAGACCGGTCCGTTTCGGCCCGCCAACATGATTCGCGGGATCGACAATGTGGTCCTTGCGGGCGGTTCGACGGTGCCGGGGGTCGGTATACCGCCCGTGCTGATCTCCGGGCGGCTCGCCGCCGACCGCGTCACCGGGCACCCACGCGTCCGGAGCGCAACCGGTGCGCCGGCATCGGTGCGCGCCTCGTCCGGAGCAGGTCCCAAATGACCGCCACCGAACTCGACGCCGCCGACATCACCGATCCGGGACTGCGCGAATCGTATCGGTGCTGCCGCACCCTCAACGCTCGCCACGGCAAGACGTTCTTCCTCGCCACCAGATTGCTAGCCCCTGATCAGCGTCCCGCGGTGCACGCGCTGTACGGATTCGCCCGCCGCGCCGACGACATCCTCGACGAATTCGATCCCGCCCTGACCGCTGCCGACCGCGCGGCCCGCCTGGCGGTGCTGGAACGCCAATTCAGGGCCGGCGACAGCGATGGTGATCCGGTGCTGGCCGCGGTGCTGCACACGGCCGACCGTTACAAGATTCCCAGGGAACTGTTCGATGCATTCCTGGCGTCGATGCGCATGGACCTGACCGTCACCGACTACCCGGACCGCAACGCGCTCGACCGCTACATCTACGGCTCGGCGGAAGTAATCGGGCTGCAACTGCTGCCGATACTGGGCGCTGTCGATAACGAAGGGCAGGCTGCCCCCTACGCCGCAGCACTGGGGAAGGCGTTTCAGCTCACCAACTTCCTGCGTGACATCGATGAGGATTTGGCGCGCGGTCGGGTCTACCTCCCCGTTGACGAGCTGGCCACGCACGGTGTCGACCGGGATCTGCTGATGTGGTGTCGGCGAGAACAACGCATCGATTCGCGGGTGCGCGACGCGCTCGCCGCTCAACATGCCTTCACCAGGGAAATCTACGATTACGCTCGCGGCGGAATCGAACTTTTGGCACCCCGCTCACGCCCGTGCGTGGCGACCGCGCTCAGGCTGTATTCGGAGATTTTGGATCGTATCGAGGACAGCGCTTTCGAGGTGTTCGGGCAGCGCGCCAGGGTCGGCAGGCTCCGACGGGCATACGTCG
Source organism: Nocardia sp. CA-084685 (assembly GCF_050955785.1). Lineage (NCBI taxonomy): Bacteria > Bacillati > Actinomycetota > Actinomycetes > Mycobacteriales > Nocardiaceae > Nocardia > Nocardia sp. CA-084685. The sequence goes on along the minus strand of NZ_CP192094.1, from coordinate 4,063,730 downwards.
GTGCCACAGGTCTGGCGCACGCGCAGTGGGCCCGCCGCCGGTGGCCGCGCCGTCCGACGGATGAGGCTTACGCACGCGGTATCAGCGAAGCACACTAGGAGTCGACATGACACAGTGGCATTACCTGTTCGTCCTTCTCGTCTGTCTGGTGATCACCGCGCCACTGGAGTTTTTCGGCCGCGGTGTCTATCGCCGGCCGCGGTTGCTGGTGGCCGCCATCGTGCCGCCCGCACTGGTATTCGTGACGTGGGATCTGCTCGCTATCGCCAGCGGCGTATGGAATTTCAACAGCCGGTATCTGGTCGGCGTAATCCTGCCCGGAGCAATACCACTCGAAGAGGTGCTGTTCTTTCTGGTTGTCCCGATCTGCGGACTGCTCACCTTCGTCGCGGTCGATGCCCTGCTCGGCAGCGACCGCCGACGCCGGTTCCCTGTTGCGGGAAGCCGACGATGAGCATCGGTCGCCTCGCGTACATCGTTCCCGCCATCGCGGCGGTGGCCATGGTATGCGGCGCCGAATACGCGGTGTTGCGCACCGGATTGCTGCGGCGACCCAGCTATTGGGTGTCGATGGTCATTGTGCTCGGATTCCAGATACCGGTCGACGGGTGGTTGACCAGGTCGGACGCACCTATCGTCCGTTACAACCCAGATCACATTCTCGGAGCACGGTTTCCGTGGGATATCCCGGTCGAGGACTTCCTTTTCGGATTCGCGCTGGTGACGGCGGTATTGCTGTGCTGGGAGCGGGCCCGGCAGCGGCAGGAGGAAGCGCGATCATGACACCCCGGACGGTGAGTGGAGATGTGGGGCGAGATCGCCGGCGGGTGCAATATCCGGCTGCGCGGGGACGAATGGATGTCGGTCAGGACGGGCAGCGGCGGCCGTGTGCGGTGGTGGTCGGCGCGGGCATCGCCGGCCTGGCCGCGGCTACCGGCCTGGCCGCGGCTACCGGCCTGGCCGCGGCTACCGGCCTGGCCGAACGCGGGTTTCGGGTCGAGGTGATCGAGCGCGAACGCTATCTCGGCGGACGAGTCGGCGGATGGACCGAGACGCTGTCCGACGGCACCACGGTCGGCATGAACCGAGGCTTCCACGCCTTCTTCGCGCAGTACTACAACTTGCGAAAACTATTGTCGCGCAGTGATCCCGGACTGACCCGACTGCAGCGAATCGATGACTATCCGCTGATCGACGCCGACGGACACCGAGAGGGTTTCCGTCACCTGCCGCGCACACCGCCGTGGAACGCGGTCGCCTTCGCGCTGCGTAGCCCGACCTTTCGGTTGCGCGACCTGATCCGGATGAATGCCCGGGCCGCGGCACCCCTGGCCGCGGTGTCGGTGCCGCAGACCTACCGGCAGCTCGATCACCTCGACGCCGAAACCTTCTTGCGGCGCATCAACTTTCCTGCTGCCGCGCGTCATTTGGCCTTCGATGTGTTCTCCCGCAGCTTCTTCGTCGCTCCCGGACAGATGTCGGCAGCGGAACTGGCGGCGATGTTCCACATCTACTTCCTGGGCTCCAACGAAGGTCTGGTCTTCGACGTGGCTCGGGACAATTTCGATGTCGCCCTGTGGAATCCGTTGGCCGAGTATCTCACCGCCCCGGCCGTTCCCGGTCGTCCCGGTAGTGTCGTTTTCCACACCGGCGTGAGTGTCACCAGGATCGAAAGCGACGGCGCGGGTTTCCGGCTCCATGTCGATACCGGGTCCTGTCTGGCCGCCGATGCCGTCGTTCTCGCCGTCGACGTGGCCGGTTTGCGTGAGATCGTCGCCGCATCGCCGGGGCTGGGGACAGCCGAATGGCGGTCACGGGTAGCGGAATTGGCGACTGCCCCGGCCTTCGTCGTCCACCGCCTCTGGTTGGACCGGCCGTTGCGTCGCGACCGGCCCAGCTTCCTCGCGACCGGCAACCTGGATCCGGTCGACAACATCAGCGTCCTCGATCGCTACGAACGCACGGCGGCCGAGTGGGCCCGGGAACGGGGTGGCAGCATCGTCGAACTGCACGCGTACGCGGCGGCAGAGCAACTACCCGGTGCGCCGGTACGCCAGGAATTGCGCGGCCGCCTGTGCGCGCGGCTGCACGAGATCTACCCCGAATCCGCGCAAGCCCGCATCGTGGGAGAGCGCACATTGTGGCATCAGGACTGCCCCCGCTTCGCACCCGGTGATTTCGCCCGGCGGCCCGAGGTCGCCACCCCGCACCCTCGGCTGATGCTGGCCGGTGACGGCATCCGGGTAGATCTGCCGGTGGCCCTCATGGAGCGCGCGGCGACCACCGGCTGGATCGCGGCCACCGAACTGGCACGGCAATGGCGGGCAGCCGGTCATTCGCTGCAGACGGTGCCCAACCGCGGCCGTTCGGCCCTGCTGCGCACCCTCGCGATCCGCGAAAGGAGCTCGTCGTGAGCCGTCGGTCGGTGTCCGCCGGATGGCCGAAGAATTCCCCGCTACGGCGCTTCCCTGCCGAGAAATGGTCGCGACAACGGCCGACCTACCCCGACGCCGATCCTGCGCTGATCGAAGCCGCGCTGCGCTGGTCTCAGCGATTGCCCGGTGGGAACTGGTACGCCTTCGCGGCCAGCCGAGCCATCCGCACCGGCTCGCCGTTCGGGACGACCGTGAACGGTGTCGAGCTCGTCGCGTGGCGAGACAGCGACGGCATGCTGCGAGTCGGCCCCGGTGCCTGTCCACACCTCGGCGCGCCGCTGGATACCGCACACGTGGAGAACGGCACATTGATCTGTCGCTGGCACGGCCTGCGGATCAGCGCCGACGGCACCGCACGCTGGTGCCCGTTCCCCAGCCATGACGATGGAGTGCTGGCCTGGGTACGTCTGGACGCGGCGGGCGGACAGACACCGACCGATGCGCCGATCGTCGGCCCCCGGCCCGACGACACAACGGTGCATGCGGTGACCCGATTGACGGGCATCTGCGAACCCAGAGACATCCTCGCCAATCGGCTCGATCCATGGCACGGCGCGTGGTTGCACCCGTATTCCTTTGCCCGCCTCGACGTTACGCGAACCCCACCGCGCGAGGGCATTACCGAAGACAACCACCGCTTCCTGCTCACCGTCACTTTCCGAGCGACCCGCAGCCTCGGCGTTCCGGTCGAAGCAGAGTTCACCTGCCCCGACCCGCGAACGATCGTCATGCGAATCGTCGCGGGAGAGGGCATGGGCAGCGTCGTGGAAACACATGCCACCCCGTTGGGACCGGGACCGGACGGCCAGGCCCGTACCGCGGTGGTCGAGGCGGTTATCGCGAATTCGGATCGCCCCGGCTTCCGTTTCGCGCATCGCGTGGTTCCGCTGCTGCGCCCACTGATGAACCATGCCACGGCCCGGCTCTGGCGCGACGATCTGGCCTATGCCGAGCGCCGCTATCAGCTGCGCACCCGCCGGCAATAAGGTCCGCCCGGCGTCTTTTTCGGTGCAGGGCGACGGTAAGCACCGTCAGTAGGTGTCCCGCGGCGCGTCGCCACTGCCATGAGCCGCCAATCCTTCCGTCGTTGCCCAACCACTTCCGCGCGGGCGTCGTCAATCGATGCGCAATCAATGCGTGAAGCGTTCGCGCATCGCTAAGCTGCCAGCCGAGCCGGCGTATCGGGTCACGAATTGGGTTCCCGCGTCACACTGATGCACATTCGATGCGGGAAGGGCGATGATGGAGATATTGAGATGGCAAGCGCACCCCGCAACGGCGCGGCACCCGAATACACCGTCGGTGCCGTCGCCGACCGGATCGGCGTGCCAACGTCAACACTGCGCAGCTGGACCCAGCGTTACAGCATCGGTCCGCGTGCGCACCGACCCGGACAGCACCGGCTCTACACCGAGACCGACATCGCCGCGCTCGAGCGCATGGTCGCCTTGATACGCCGGGGCGCCAGCCCGGCCAGCGCCGCAGACGCCGTGCGCCAGGCGTTGCCCGGAAATCTTCCCGCCTCCGTCATGATCGACGCCGATGCCCTCGACGCAGTCGTGGATGCCGCCGAACGGCTCGACACCGCTACCCTCGTGACGCTCATCGACCGAACCCTGCAGGGCCAGGGGGTCGTAGCGACCTGGAACCATTTGTGCCGACCGGCATTTCAGGTCGTCGAGAAACGTCAACACATCGACGGCGGATGCGTCGACATAGAACACGCCTTGTCCTGGGCAGTGTCGACCAGCCTGGCCAGGGTCGATCAGACACAGACCAGCATCACGTCGGCGCATGTCCTGCTCGCCTGCACTCCGGGCGAGTTCCATTCGCTGCCGCTGGAGGCACTTCGCGCCGCGCTGAGCGCGCAGGGCGTCGCGGTGCCCATGATCGGACCCGACGTACCCACCGATGCCGTGCGCGACGCGCTGAATCGAACCAAGGCGGCATCTGCCGTCCTATGGTCCCACACGAGATCGACCGCCGACCCCGTTGCGCTCGACCTCGCAGGCAGGGGCGAACGGATCTATGCCGCGGGCCCTGGATGGGACGCTGCCCATTTACCGTCCGGCGTCATCGCGATCGACGATCTCGACGACGCGCTCATCCGACTTTCGAGCAAGCCAACGAGATTCTGAAGTCGGCGTCTTCGGAGTCGAGGAGTCAGCGCCCGGTCCGGCGGCTCACATGTTGCGATCTCGCATCCAGCCTTCGGTACCATCGCAGCAAGCCACGGCGGCGCAGCATTGCACGGCACCGCCTACGCCAATCGGCGCCGGGTCGCCTATGGTTGCGCAGCCCCCTTCCGCGACCATGCCTTCGATGCAGACTCCACCCGGATCGCGTCTGGCAGGAGCGATTCCGTCCACCGCTTCCCCGGCACACCGTTCCTAGCGGTACCCCCGCGAAAGCCCAGCGGTCGCCGCTCTCTGATCGGACTTGGATCGGGTGTGACGGTGCTGGCGCTGGCCGTGGCGGGTGTTGTGGTGTATGCGGCCTACGACTCGAAGCCTCCCAGTTGGAGCGGTGACCAGCAGCGCATCGCCGCCGCCTTCCCGAAGCTGGTGCCCAGCAAGCCGAAACAGCCCGGCTGGCACGACACCACCTGCGACAACAACTATGGGAAGGCAGCCATCTACTGCGTCAGCGCGAACACCGATTTCTCCCTCACCCTGACCTATTTCGACACCCCCGAGGCCGCGGACCAGCATATCCACGCGCCGTCCACGCATGAACAGCTGCGTACCGAAATCCACCCCGACGTCTCCGAACCGATGAAGCTGATATTTACCGACCCCTCGGCTGGGTTCAGCGTGATCTGCACCGAATTCAGCATGGATTCCGACCGCAACCGGTTCACAGTGGAAATCGAGCAGTAGACGACGCCCTCCAACGACGATCAGAAGCTGTCCCTGTGGAAGTCCATGCCACTCGGTAAGTGACACGCGGCGGCCCCGAAGGCGTTCGCGCAGTTCGCTGTCGAGTTGTGCGGCAGCGTCGAGCGCCGAACAGCACGAACACGGTGTTTGCGCCAGAACCCGGAAGGGCTCTGGAACAAATTCGATGATCGGGCCATGTCGATCACACTGGGGCGCAGGGCGATCGCGTACAGACGCGGTACGTGGTGTTGGATGATGTCGCGAAAACCCTTGTGAGCCTGCTGTTTCCGCATCTTGCGGGGATTCGCCTCGATGATGTCTCGGCGACAAGCAGTCGGATCCAGTTCGACGCCTCGACCTGTAGCATTTCGGCCGCCTGCACACGATGCCGGTGTCGCCGCGGCGTGTTCGCGCGCCAGCCGCCGAATCGTCTCGGCATCGACACCGGTGAGCGGTTCGGCCAGTTCCGGTGTCATGTCGGCGACCAGCGCCCGCAACTCGTCCCAGCCGGTGCACTGCGCGCGAATCCGGCTTTCCGCACAGAGGTTTTCGCTGACCAGCACCTGCAACATGGCCAACAGCAGATACACATCACCACCGGGTGCGATGGCTACATGCTCATCGGCCAGCCGCGCGGTCTCGGTGCGCCGCGGATCGATCACGACCACTGTGCCGCGCTTGCCCACGTCGCGAATGCGCTGCTTCGCATTGGGCATGGTGGTCAACGAACCGTTCGATACCGCCGGATTGGCGCCCATGATCACCAGCCGATCGGTGCGATCGATATCGGCCACGGGCATCAACACATATCACAGCCCCACCAGTCCGCGACGCCGAACGACACCGATCGAAGATCTCGGAAGCTGTTATGCGCCAATAGATTCCGCTACGAGCGTACCGCCGAACTCGCACGGCGCGTCCAGCCTCGATGGCCTAGCGGGTCAACTGTCCGATGGCATGCAACAGCGGGTACGCACGTCGCGCAAGGGTCGGTCCGCAGGTGTCACCGTGCACGGGACCAGCGGCTTTGCCACTGTGAGCATTCGCGCAGGATCGTCGGACAACGCTTGGCCGCGGCATCAGCGGTGCATGTATCCGAGCGTGAATGACGCATCATCGAGTCGTGGGGCGATCGATTCCCCACCGAGCGCCTGCCGCAATATGACTTGTTCGTCCTGGATGACGTGCATGACGGCGTTGATCAACGCGAGGTGGGTGAACGCCTGGGGGAAGTTGCCCCAGTGTCGGCCGGTGCGCGGGTCGATCTCCTCGGCATAGAGGCCAAGAGGACTGGCGTAGGCGAGCAGTTTCTCGCACAACTGTTTTGCTCGTGTCTTCTCGCCGATCTCCGACAGCGCCGAGACCAGCCAGAACGAGCAGATCGTGAACGCACCTTCTTCCCCCGCGCAGCCATCGTCGGTTTCACTGACGCGGTAGCGCAAGACGAGGCCGTCGTCGGTCAATTCATCCGCGATGGCCAACACCGTGTTGCGCACCCGGTCGTCGTCGGGGGGCAGGAAACGAACCAGCGGGATGAGCAGGGTCGAAGCATCCAGCGCCGTGCTGCCGTAATACTGGGTGAATACCCGCCGGGAATCGACCGCATGAGTGCATATATCGGCACGGATTTCGTCCGCGGCCTGCTGCCAGCGATGCGCGCGATCGAAGTCCTGGCGGATGCGGGCCAGTCGAGCGCCGCGATCGGCGGCAACCCAACACATCACCTTGCTGGAGGTGAAGTGTCGAGGCTCCCCGCGCACTTCCCAGATCCCATGGTCGGGCTCGCGCCAGTAGGTGAGAGCACTTTTCACCGCCCGGCCCAGCACTGGCCAGGCACGTGCGTCGATTCGGTCTTGATTGCGCGCGTAGAGATAGACCGCGTCCATCGCAGCACCCCACACATCGTGCTGGCGTTGCCGGTATGCGTCGTTGCCGATGCGCACGGGCCCGGCGTTTTCGTAGCCGCGCAGATGGGTGAGCGTCTGCTCGGTGAGATCGCTTTCGCCACCGATACCGTAGACGATCTGCATATTCCGGGCGTCTTCGGTCAAGCTGATGATGTAGGAGAAGAAGTCATCCGCCTCCCAGCTGAAGCCCAGCGTGTACAGACCCCACAGCGCGAATGCGGAGTCACGTATCCACGAATAGCGATAATCCCAATTCCGTTGTCCGCCCGGGGTTTCCGGTAATGACGTGGTGGCGGCGGCGCTGATGGCGCCGGTGGGGGCGAAGGTCAGACCCTTGAGGGTCAGCGCGCTGCGGGTCAGCTGGGCAGCCCACGGATGGTCCGGAAACCGCCCGCCGGCCAGCCAATGCCGCCAATGGTGGATTGTCCGCAGCATTCGCGCATCGGCCTCCTCGACGGTGCAGGGCGCATCGCGACTACCCCAGGCGAGCGCGCAAAAGCGAGTGTCGCCGGCCTTCAGCAAGGTACGGGCAAGCGCGTGCGTACCTTCCAACCCCAAGCGCAGATCGGTGCTCAGCGTCAACTGCAGCTCGATCCCGTCGGCGCTAGCCTGCGCAATGTGGTAACTATCGAGATACTCCCACTGAGCGCGACTTCTGCCGTAGTCGAAGGACGGCTGACAGTCGAGCACGAACTGGATTTGCCCGGTCTCACAGTGCACCGTCCGCAGCAGAATGTGCTCGGCGTCGTAATCGGTGGGAGTTCGACAATGAGCGCTACGGCCCGGCGTCTGGTGTCGCCAAGGCCCGACCAACAGCACATCGCGCACGGTCGCCCACCCTTCGCCGCTGCGCCAACTCGTCTCCATGACCATCGTGCCCGGAACGTAGCGGCGATCGGTGGGCACCATGAAGTCGGCGGGGGCGAACCGAAACGAACCGGCCGAACGATCGAGTACGGCTGCGAAGACACTGGGGGAGTCCATGCGGGGTAGACACATCCATTCGACAGCTCCGCTGGGGGCGATCAGTGCGGTGACCTCGCAGTCGGAGATGAAACCGTAGTCGTCGATCCGCGGGAACGCCGTGAGCTGCGGCGTGCCTTCGATGTCGTCGTCCATGTGTCGCTCCATCATCTCGGCGCTGAAATCTGGCCGGCTACTCCATGTGATTGTCTGGTGTACCGCCTTTCTTCTCGACCGAACTGCGAGCGGGATCGCCGGACATGAGTGTGAGGCGTTTCCAAATAGCCCACCACCTCGTCGGTCGTATCGGCAAGCCCCGAAATTGCCGCGACGGCGTCGGGACACCCCCAGTCCTAGCGATCGCGCGCGTCAGGCGACTCTTTTCCGTGCGCGAGAGTGAGTTCCCCGACCGGCGCGTCCAGGGGTGAGCATGCACCGGAGCGGTCGGCCCTCGGCGACGTTATGCCAATACCCGCTTTCGAGCCGCCAGCGGCAGCGGAGGAATGAGTTTCGTCCAGAATTCGTGGCGGACCGCATCCCACAGCCTCGCCAGTTCCGGAAAGAGTTCTCGCGCATGCGCGAGATCGGGATAGTTGCTGGGGCAGAAGGACGCTACCCGCGAGGCGTCCGAGGCGTTGTCCACAGCGACAATTGCGATCAGATGATGCTGAACCAAGCGCCACGTCACACAGAATCCGTCGACTTCGGTTCGGTGAAGATCCTTATCCATCTTCGATCCCCCGGCGCCGCACGCATACGTCGTACATTTGGCGACCATTGTCAATCGGCTGCGGTTGGCTATGCGCAGCCGTCTCGGCCGGCAACTCAGCACGGCCGCACGACCGGCTGCGCACCATAGGCAATGTCGGATTCTGGGACATAGGGTCTTCCTGGTTCAGGCGTGACGCCGACGCGTCAAGGGGTCAGGTACTCACTCGCTAAACGTAAGACATTAGATTTCATAGTTCAATGGACGCGGGTAAACATCCGGTTAAGCCCGATCTCGGCTCGCGCCTCGTCGACCAACGGTTCGCCCAGTAGTGATGGCAGCCGGATAGCCGAAGCGGGCACTACGGCGGCGACTCGAGGGGCCGACGCATTTCGCGGCCCACAGTCCGATGGCGGCCTCGATCCGAGAGTCGATCGGGTCGAGTGCCGCGCGGGTGACCCCGGGTGAAGCTTACATCTAACTTCATAGTTCATAATTCAAGTGTTAGTTGGCTAGAATCCTGTTACGTCCCGCCACGCGAGGAGTCGTATTGCCCCAGCAGAAGAGGGTCGGATTGACCGCGCTCGGCGCCGTGCTCTCACCGCTCGAGGGCGGCGGTCCGAAAACCGAGGCCGTGGTGCAGCGGCTGTCAGCGGCGATCAGCCTCGGTGTGATGGTCGACGGTCAACAGTTGCCGAGTGAAACCGATCTCGCCAACCAGCTAGGTGTCTCGACGATGACTCTGCGGGAGGCGCTGGTCGTTCTCCGGCAGCAGGGCATCGTCCACACCAAACGCGGGCGCGGGGGTGGCAGCTTCATCAGCGCCTCAGCGGAGGTCTTCGAGAACACCTCGCTGGCCCGGTTACAACAGATGAGCATCCAGGAACTGCGCGATCTGGGAGACGAGCACTTCGCCGTCACCGGAGCGGTAGCCGTGTTCGCCGCACGCCGCGGGTTACAGGCCGATATAGTCCGGCTCCGTGCCTTGACCGACCGACTGTTGGACAGCACCGATCTCGTCTCGGCACGCCGGGCCGATAGCCGCTTTCATATCGAGATGGCGGTGTGCGCGCAGTCCACCCGGCTGACCCGCGCCGAGGTCGCTCTACAGGCCGAGCTCTCCGCCCTGCTCTGGCTGCCGCGACTGAAACTGGAACCGGTTGCCGAGGCGACCGCCCATCGTCACCTGGTGGACGCGATCGAACAAGAAGACGATGCTCAGGCGCGAGAACTGGCAGAATCGCATACCGAATCACGCATCCGCCGCCTCGTCGCCTTACGCTTGGAGCTCAGCGATAGATGAGGGATACCGATAGCTTTCCAGGCCCTGCGACCATCGAGTCGCTCGCTGATTCCGTCGCAAAACTGGCCGACGAGATCTACCTCTCGCTGACAGTCATCGGAACCGCGCTGACAACCCTGTGGGATCGTCTCACCGAGAAGCCACGATCTGCTCCCCGCTCGACCGATCTGGCCCCGTTGCGCGAGACCATCCTCGGCGAACTCGAGCGGCACGGAAAGCTGTTCGCTGGAGCAGGCGTAGTGATGGCCGACGGCGTCCTCACCGATCGCCCCCGACACCTGGACTGGTGGCTTCCGGACGCGCAACGCCTGATGCTGGAACTGAATCCCGAGAGTGAATACTTCTACGACTACACCACGATGGACTGGTTCACGGTTCCGCGCGAGCAGGGTCGGCGATGGGTGCAGGGGCCCCACCTCGACTACGCATGTACCGATGAATACGTGTGCACCTTCTCGATACCGGTCACGAGCACATCGGGAACATTCCTCGGAATCGCCGGCGCCGACGTGCCGGTCGCCGCCATCGAAGAAGCACTGCTTCCGCGATTCCAGGCATTCGCTCAGCGGATAGTGCTGGTCAATAGCGAAGGCCGCGTCATTATGGGGACCGATCCCGAATTCACGACCGGTTCCAAGACGAGCCGGATGGACAAACCTGCCGCGACAGTCCCGGTCGAGGCGATGCCTTGGTCGCTGTATCCGCTGGGATCCACGACATCCCACTGAGCCTTTCCGCCAGATACCGACAGTTCTTCACCAGGGTGTTCTTCGCGCCGTGCCGACACCTCGTCATGCACTCACCACAATGCGTACACAAGCGCCGCTGCGGCCTGACACCGCCGAAGAACGGATCCGCGACCACGGCTCTGGGCTGAGTTGCCTTATCCGCGAACAACTCCGATCGGCGTTCGACGATAGGTATCGCCGATACCCATATCTCGGCGACCTCCCGCAGCACCCGGATCCGACGGCGTAGTCGCCGGATAGTGCGCCAACGGGTTACCTTCCGGTGCGGACCAGCTCGTAGTCGCGGACATCGAAATGCGTCCGCTTGTCGTATTCGCTCATCCGACCCGGCCAGTTCGTCGTCACCCGACCGCTGGCCTCCCGATACCAGCTGGTGCACTTGGTCCACACCGTATGTTCGAGCCGCCCCTGGATCTCCTCGTCGAACCGCGCCTCCACCTCCGGCTTCACCGACAGAAAGCCACCGGCACCGCGCAGATACTCGACCGCTTGGCGCAGATAGCGTGCCTGGCGCTCATGCATGTAGATGATCGACCCCGCGCCCAGATTGGTATTCGGCCCGTACATGATGAACATATTCGGGAAAAACGGCACGGTGAGGCCCTTGTAGGCCCGCGCACCGCCCGACCACACCTCACGCAGTTCCTTACCGCCGATCCCGCGAATCGTCATGGGCGCCAAGAACTCCGTCGCCTTGAATCCGGTGCAGTACACGATCACATCGACCTCATGCAGCGTGCCGTCGTCGGTACGCACACCGGACGGCGTGATCTCAGCGATGCGCGAGGTCTCCACATACACATTCGGCTGCGAAACGGCCGGGTAGTAGTTGCTGGCCATCAACCCGCGCTTACAGCCCGCCTCGTAATCCGGCGTCATCTTCGCCAGCAGTTCAGAATCGGCGATCTGCGAGGCCCGGTGCCGGTTCGCCCATCCGGAGAGCAAATCGGCGATGCGGCCGTTGCCTTCGAGTCCCGAAGTCACCAACTCGTAGAACGAATACCAGCCGAACCGCTCCGCACGCTGGATCAGCGGGAACTTCGCCACGATCGACACCTTGCCCAGCGCATTGAGTTTCGGTGGCGCGTAATAGCTTTCGATCTTCGGAATGATCCACGGCGCCGACCGCTGAAACACCGTCAGCTGCCCGACCTTCGGTTGAATCGCCGGAATGATCTGAATCGCACTCGCCCCGGTGCCGATGATCGCGACCCGCTTACCGGTCAGCTCGACCTCGTGATCCCATCGCGCCGAATGGAAAGCATCCCCGGTGAACGAATCCATGCCCGCAATATTCGGCCACACCGGACGTGACAGCTGACCCACCGCGGGCACGAAGACATCCGCCTCGAGCAGCTCACCGGCGGTCGTGCGAACCTGCCAGACGCCACGGTCGGCATCGAAGTCGGCCGACTCGACCTCGACACCGAAGCGCATGTGCTTGTCGAGGTCGTAGCGGCGCGCGACATCGTGCATGTAGGCGAGAATGTCGGGCTGTTCGGCGAAGCGCTTGGGCCAGTGCGCATTCGGCGCGAAGGAGAACGAGTAAAGATCCGACGGTGCGTCGCAGGCCGCGCCCGGGTAGGTATTGTCCCGCCACACCCCGCCTAGCCCGTCGGCCTTATCGATAATGGTGAACGCGTCGTAGCCGCGGCGCACGAGCTCCAGCGCGGCAGCGAGGCCGCCGAATCCGGCGCCGACGATGAGCACGGATGGAGTGCTAGTCATGTCGATAACTGTATGAACAGTGACGCGGTTGCCGAGAGAGCGCCGCGGCCAGGAAATCAATATTTTCGGCCATCGAGTGTGTCGACCGCATCCGCAGTAACCGAACACCCGTACCGAGCTCATACACTCCGCATCGCTGTGCTGCTATGAGGAGGCACATGCATCCGACCAACTGTCACAGTGACGATTTGGAGTGGGTAGAGAGAACGAGCGAAGGGGAGGGGTTCAACGGTAACTTGCTGCCGCCCAGGGCAATCGGACGCTCCCCAGGTATCGGAGTTCGGTAGGTGTCGCCGGTTCGACCGGCCACAGTCAAAGCGCCACCGGGACGACATCGGGCTCAGCCTTCCGATCCGCATGGAATCCGGGCAGATACCGATCAGCGAGCGGAATCATCACCTGAATCAGCGGACCGATGCCGAACGCGTACACCACGGTGCCCACGCCGACGCTGCCCCCGAGTAGCCAGCCGGTCATCAGTACAGTCACTTCGATCCCGGTCCGCACCAATCGCACCGACCACCCGGTCCGACGGACCAGTCCAGTCATCAGTCCATCCCGTGGCCCTGGGCCCATACCAGCGCCGATATACAGCACGGTGGCCAGCGCATTCAAAACCACCGCGGCACCCATCGCACCGACCCGCACCGCCAGCACATCCCAGTCCGGCAACATCCACAACCCGACATCCACCGATACACCGATCACCACGACATTGCTGACCGTGCCGAGACCTGGCAACTGCCGCAACGGAATCCACGCCAATAGCACCACGACACCCGTCAAAGCCGTCACCGCCCCGAAACTGATCGGCACATGCGCGGCCACCCCCTGATGAAACACATCCCACGGATCCAACCCGAGCCCGGCCCGAATCATCACCGCCATCGAAAACCCGTACAACCACAACCCGACATAGAGCGCCACCAGCCGCCGAATCAACATCACCCCAGCCTGCCGATAACTGGACTCCCAAAACAGAGCCAATCACTAACCACTGGCCTCATAATCCGAACCCAATCCAAGCCACGGAACCTCGCTCCACCTCTTAAATCGTCACAGTGACGTTATAGGGGAGTTCGGGGCTCGGGAGGGGATGCGACTACAAACAGCCAGATCGCCGTCGTCGAGTCGCTCCAATTTTTCTCCGCCGAAATCCGGTATCTGCCGAAATATTTACATCAGCCGATGCAGGCGGTGGGGGGACACGACGCATCCGCAGCATGCGTTTTCCGCGCACGAACGCCGGCAAGCCAGCCAGCCGCTCAGCAAGCGAAGCCCGAAATTCCGTACCTACCAACGTCATACAACCAAAGTCGCCCACTTCCAGCACCTCCGTTGTAACGCCGATAATCAACATTATGTCAAGTAACCCTGCTGCGATGGCGCCGACAGTTCATCCGACGCTCCCCTCCCGATAACCACGAACTCGTACCGGCAGTGGACTGTGGGGTTCATCAGACGCGGTCGCCGCCGCAGAGCAGCGGTCTGTGGGATCGTCTCGAGTTTCGCAAAACCGCCCCCCATGGAGACTTGAATGAGTCATACTCTTGAATGTGTCCACCAATTCGGAATTCGAGCGCATGTTGCGCGGGGCGTCACTGCGCGTGACCGCGCCGCGCGTTGCCGTGCTGACTGCCGTGCACGAGCATCCGCACTCCGATACGGACACGATCCTCGGTCATGTGCGCCAGACGCTGGGTGTGGTATCCCACCAGGCGGTATACGACGTGTTGCGCGCACTGACGGCCGCCGGATTGCTCCGGCGCATCCAGCCGATGGGATCCGTCGCGCGCTACGAAACGCGAGTCGGCGATAACCATCACCATGTCGTGTGCCGATCATGCGGCGTCATCGCCGATGTCGACTGCGCCGTCGGCGAGGCGCCCTGCCTGACCGCATCACACGACAACGGATTCGTACTCGATGAGGCCGAGGTCATCTATTGGGGCCTGTGCCCCGATTGCTCGGCAGCGCAAATGTCCGGATCACACCCGTGATCACAGCCCGATTCACTCACTCCCCCGAAAGGAAATGCCGTGCCTGAGGAACATCCGCCCATCGGAGAGGCCAATACGGAGCCCGCCGCCGGTGGTTGCCCCGTTACGTCCGGTCGCCTCAAGTCCCCAGCCGAAGGCGGAAGCAACCGTGACTGGTGGCCGAACCAGCTCAACCTCGAGATTCTGCAGAAGAACCCGGCTGTAGCCAACCCGATGGACGCGGACTTCGACTACGCCGCGGAATTCAAAACCCTCGATCTGGCCGCCGTGAAGGCCGACATCGTCGAGGTCATGACCACCTCCCAGGACTGGTGGCCCGCCGACTTCGGTCACTACGGCCCCTTCTTCATCCGGATGGCCTGGCATGCCGCGGGCACCTACCGGATCAGCGACGGCCGCGGCGGAGCCGGCGCCGGTATGCAGCGCTTCGCCCCGCTCAACAGCTGGCCCGACAACGGAAACCTCGACAAGGCCCGACGCCTGCTGTGGCCGGTCAAGAAGAAGTACGGCAAGAAGCTCTCCTGGGCCGACCTCATGGTCTACGCAGGCAATGTCGCGCTCGAAGACATGGGCTTTCCGACCTTCGGCTTCGCTGGCGGCCGCGTCGACCAATGGGAGCCCGAGGAGGACGTGTACTGGGGCCCCGAGCAGACCTGGCTCGGCGACGAACGCTACACCGGCACCCGCGATCTGGAAAACCCGTTGGCCGCAGTCCAAATGGGTCTGATCTACGTGAATCCGGAAGGCCCGAACGGCAATCCGGATCCGCTGGCCGCGGCCATCGACATCCGTGAGACGTTCCGCCGCATGGCCATGAACGATATCGAGACAGCAGCGCTGATCGTCGGCGGCCACACCTTCGGCAAGACCCACGGCGCCGGCGATGCCGCACTCGTCGGTCCCGAGCCCGAGGCCGCCCCGCTCGAGGAGCAAGGCCTCGGTTGGAAGAGCGCCTTCGGTACCGGCGTCGGCAAGGACGCGATCACCTCCGGCCTGGAGGGCACCTGGACGCCGACACCGACCAAGTGGGACAACAGCTTCCTCGAGACCCTCTACGGCTACGAGTGGGAGCTGACCAAGAGTCCCGCCGGTGCGAACCAGTGGATCCCGAAGGACGGCGCGGGCGTGGGCACCGTGGTCGATGCCCACGACCCGTCGAAGTCCCACGCCCCGGTCATGCTCACGACGGACCTCTCGCTGCGGATCGACCCGATCTACGAGCAGATCACCCGTCGCTGGCTCGAGCACCCCAAGGAGCTGACCGAGGAATTCGCCAAGGCCTGGTACAAGCTGACCCACCGCGATATGGGCCCGGTCGCCCGTTACCTCGGACCGCTGGTCCCGAAGGAGACCCTGCTCTGGCAGGACCCGGTTCCCGCGGTTTCGCACGACCTCATCGGGGCCGCCGATATCGCCGCACTCAAGAGCCAAATCCTCGCCTCGGGTCTGACTGTCGCACAGCTCGTTTCGACCACCTGGGCGGCCGCGGCGTCGTTCCGTGGCAGCGACAAGCGCGGCGGCGCCAACGGCGGACGCATCCGCCTGCAGCCGCAGGCCGGCTGGGAGGTCAACGAACCCGACGAACTCGCCCAGGTCGTACGCGTCCTCGAGGGCATCCAGGAGTCCTTCAACTCCGCCCAGACCGGCAACACCCGGGTGTCCTTCGCCGACCTAGTCGTACTCGGCGGCGCCGCAGGCGTCGAGCAGGCCGCCAAGAACGCCGGTTACGACGTCACGGTGCCGTTCATCCCGGGTCGCACGGATGCCACCCAGGAGCAGACCGATGTGGAGTCCTTCTCCGCGCTCGAACCCAGCGCGGACGGCTTCCGAAACTACCTCGGCAAGGGTAACCGGCTCCCCGCCGAGTACCTGCTCATCGACCGGGCAAACCTGCTGACCCTCAGCGCTCCCGAGCTGACCGTCCTCATCGGTGGTCTGCGCGTCCTCGGCGCGAACCACAAGCAGTCGCCGCTGGGCGTATTGACCGCCAACCCGGGATCGTTGACCAACGACTTCTTCGTGAACCTGCTCGATCTGGGCACGAAGTGGGAGCCATCGGCCGCCGATGACGGAACCTACGAGGGCAAGGATCGCGCCACCGGCGCGGTCACGTGGACCGGCAGCCGCGTCGATCTGGTCTTCGGGTCGAACTCGCAGCTGCGCGCCCTCGCGGAGGTCTACGCGACCGACGACGCGAAGGAGAAGTTCGTCAACGACTTCATCGGCGCGTGGGTCAAGGTGTCGAACCTGGACCGGTTCGACCTGGTGTGATGAAGAAGGAATGACCGGCCGACCCTGGCCGGACATTCCCCATGCGGCGCCTCCGCGGACTTCCATGCTTCGCGGGGGCGCCGTTATGCGCGGGGTCGGTTCCATGCGACCCCTGGCGAAGATCAGCAACCGACGACGATAATCGAATATTCTCGGTTCTGTCCGGGACACCAACCTGATCGAGTGAGCCGACGATGAATACCCATCTCGGCGCGGTACCACCGGAGCACGGTGGGGATCGCGCGACGGTTACTCAGGCCGTATTGGCCAGGGCGGTCGCCGATTTCGCGGGCGAGTGGGCGGCCGCGGGCGAACCACCCGAGCTGACCCCGCACCTGCCCGCCGAGACCGCACTGCGGCGGTCGGCACTCATCGAGTTGATCAAGGTGGACCTGCATCACCGGTCGATCCGCAAGAAGGCCGAAAAGCGCCTCGACGAATACCTCGCCGACTTTCCCGAACTCGACACCGCCCCACTGCCACCGGATCTGATCTACGAGGAGATCGCCGCGCGACGCCAGTTCGATAAGGACCTGGATCTCACCGAATACGAGCAACGATATTCCCAACAGATGGCACGGATCGCCCACCGCCTCGATGGCGACCACTTCCGCAGCACCGTCCTGACCGACCCTGCCGCACTCGCGACGCTCGACTCCATCAATCCCGGTGCGACCGTTGACGATTTCGATATGTTGATCCTGCTCGGCCAAGGCGCGTTCGGCCGAGTCTTCCTGGCACGGCAACGCTCCATGCAGCGACTCGTCGCGGTCAAGATCTCCCATGATCGCGGCAGCGAGGGACAGACGCTGGCCCAGCTCGATCACGAGAACATCGTGCGGGTCTTCGATCAACGCCAGATCACCGATCAGCACCTGAAATTGATGTACATGCAGTACGTTCCGGGCGGCACCCTACTCGGCGTGCTGCGGCTGCTGCGCCGCACCGGGGTCGAAGGCAAGACCGGTCGACTACTGCTCGACGCCGTCGACGAGGCAGCCGCCAGCGGCGGGGTGCTCGAACCACAACCGTCCCCCACCCGCACCGAGGTCGCTCGGCTGAGCTGGCCGGAAACCGTTGCCTGGCTCGGCAGTCGACTCGCCTCCGCCTTGGACTACGCCAATCACGCAGGCGTGCTGCACCGTGATATCAAACCCGCGAACGTACTGCTGACCGTCGACGGACAACCCAAGCTCGCCGACTTCAATATCAGCTTCAGTCGTCACATACCGGGTGCCAGCCCCGCCGCCTACTTCGGCGGATCACTGGCCTACATGTCCCCCGAACAGCTCGAGGCCTGCCATCCGACCATGGCCACCACCGCCGCGGACCTCGACACCCGCAGCGACCTCTACGCACTCGCGGTCGTGCTGTGGGAACTGCTCACCGGCCGACTCCCCTTCGACGACGAACGCGGTGCGGGCGAATCGGATACCTCACTGGAACGGATGATCGAACTCCGCCGCCAGCCGGTCCCCGACCGCTTCGCCGCCGACATCCCGCCAGACTGTCCACCGGTACTGCAGCATGCCCTGCTCACCTGCCTGTCTCCCGATCCCGCCGACCGCTTCGCCACCGGCGCCGAACTCGCCACTCAACTCGATCTCACCCTGGACCGCACCGCCCGCGATCTCGTCGACCCGCCGGCGCGCAGTATCCGCGCCAAACTGCGGATGCGGCCGATGCCTGTGGTGACGCTGTCGAGCATGCTCGGGCAGCTCCTCGGCGCGCTCTATCTTTCAGCGCACAACACCCGACTGCTCGACGCGCAACTCACCGCCGAGGCGAGCGGCCAACTCCAACACCTCGCAACGCTGCTCGGCGCGATCGGCTACCCGCTCGGCATTCTGGCCCTGCTGTACTGGTGCCGTCTGGTCTTCCTGGTTCCCGACGGACTACGCCGCAATAAGCACTTCGACGAGCAGACTCTCACGCGGGCGCGCGCCGATACGCTCGCCTGCGGCGACCGCATCGCGGTGGTCGGATTCGCCGGGTGGGCGTTGTCGCTGGTGATCTTCCTGACCCAGCTGCATTACACCGCGGACCTGTCCGCCGGATTCACCATCAACCTCATCGCATCCCATCTGGTCGCGGCCTCGGTCGCGGTGGTGTACTCGTACTTCCCGGTCACCTTCTTCGTACTGCGCTGGTACTACCCGGGTTTGCTCGGTACCGGGCAGTCCTCCCCCGATGACGCCCTCCGATTGCGGCGGCTCGCGCGACGCATCCGGATCTACCTCGGCATCGCTGCCTCGGTCCCGCTGATCGGGGTGGCAGGTGGTCTGGTCTATCTCGATGCGGCACAGCAGCAGATGGTGATCGGTCCCATCGTGATCCTCTGCGTGGTCAGCCTTTTCGCATTCGTCGGCGCGCTGCGGGTGTTCTACGCATTGGAATCGGATCTGCACGCACTCGGTCGCATCGTAAATCCGCGTTCTCGGCGCAACGGTTAGGTTTTTCCAAGATTTCCCAAAGGAACTCAGCAGGTTTCGTGACTATTCTCGAAGCTGTCTGGAATGCCACTGGGCCTCGGGGGCCGCCATGAAAGAGCAGCGTACACAGGTCTACGGATCGGTCGTGGAGTTCGTCGAGAACTACCTGGCCCAGGTCTATCGGCGCAAAGTGGCCGATAACGGCCTGGCCTGGTGCCCGGAATGGTGGCGGCACACCGAAGCCGTGGCACGGCTGGAGGCGCTCTGGCAATCCTGGGAACTCTATCGGCTCAACGGCGAATTGGGCCTGTCACTATGGTTTCTCGACCATGCCGACAGTCATATGGACATGCTGTTCGACCCCAACGGACCGTTCGCTGCCTGTTCCATGCACAACGGCCACACTGACCGCGTCTGGCCGCTTTCCGTGAAATCCCCTCCTCCCGACACATTTTCAGCCGCTGGTTAGTCGCGGTTGTTTGAAACAGGTTGTGGTCAACTAATCTTCATGCGGTGCTAGGACATTCACATGCGACCAGCGGCGCTTTCGCCTGGTCGGTGGCAGCGGCGACGCTGCCCATCTCGGCGTTGGTCTATCCGGTATTGCCCACTGGCGACGCGCATCTCGGTGCCGTCGAGGTACTGCTCGGAACCTTTCTGACGGCAGGGGCCGCGCTGCTGCCGGATGCGGACCATCCCAACGGCACCATCGCGCATGTGCTCGGCCCCATCTCCTATCACCTGTGCCGCTTGATTTCCTGGATCTCCGGCGGACATCGGCATGCCACGCACTCGTTCGCCTTCGTTATCGCCGTCGGCTATGGGACCTGGGCCGGCGAGCATTGGCTCGGACGGTATTTCACACTCGGATTGGTCTTCTTCCTGCTCGCACTGGCCGTGCGGGCACTGCATCTGTGCCCGTCCGGAGAGGGCATCGAGGCCTGGGGCACGGTCATAATCCTCGCCGCGGCAGGGACGTTCGTGATGGACCACTGGATCACCGATAAACCGGCATGGTTACCGTTCGCTGTCGGACTCGGGGCGCTGGCCCACCTAGCCGGTGATTGCCTCACCGATAAGGGGTGCCGACTGTTCTGGCCGTTCCCGTTGCGTACCTGCGTGCCGGTGATCGAACGCACCGGCAATAAGGTCGAAACCTGGATTCTGTCACCGTTTTTCACGCTTGCCACCCTCGCCGTGCTCTGGCACGTCTTCTCGGTCAATCCCTAGCCCCCTGCCGCTGCGCCCACCACGGTCGCAGCGGCAGGGCGCTCCCCTCTGCTCTATGCGGTTTTTGAGGTGTGTGAGCTTTCGTGAGTTAGGGGTGTTGGATTATATAGTTTGATACGCATATCTACATACTGCGATGCAATTTCAGGGAGCTAGGTGCACGGATGCTTCGGATACATTCCCCGCGAAGCACTTCAGATCCCCCACCACTTCGTGGAACCAATCCCGTCGCAGTGCTCCCCTTTCCGCTGATCCCAGCCCGAATGGCCTGGGCCGGGATCAGCGTGTGGATCAGCTCGCCACGCTCTCGAATGTGCCGGGCATGTAGGAGCCACCCTTGGTCTGCGTGATCACCAGGAGCCGGTTGGCGGCGTTGATCATGGCGACCAAGTACACGAGGGCAGCGATCTGGTCGTCGTCGTAGTGCTTGCGCACCTGCGCCCAGGTCTCGTCGGACACACCGAGATTCGCGTCGGCGAGGCGAGTGCCCTGCTCGGCGAACGCCAGCGCGGCTTGCTCGGCCTCGCTGAACGCAGTGGACTCACGCCAGGCGGCGACCAGATTGATCCGAACCGCGGGTTCACCAGCGGCCGCCAGCTCTTTACTGTGGGCGTCGACGCAGTAACCGCAGCCGTTGATCTGGCTGGCGCGCAACTCCACCAGCTCCACGGTGGACTTCGGTAGCGACGACTGCATGATCGCCAGGCTGGTGTTGGCGAACCGCTTACCGATCTTGGCGCCGAGCTCGTTGCCGTTCAGGTTGAAACGGGGTTCCATGACTTCGGTCCTCACTCATTGTGCTGAATTGAACGACCATCAGACGGCGCCGCCCCGATCCACGTAACAGCGCTTAGATGTGATACACACCACCGCGTTCGGCTGTTACGAAACGACAGGATGGGACGTCTGATGGGTGACAAAGTCGAGAGTGAACAGGAGCCGCCCATGCACGGCATGTCGCAGTCCACGCCCGCCAACCGCGGTGCGCGCAGCAGTCGCGACGACCGTCCGGACTCCGCGACGCAAGCGTTCGTCACCCACCGCAACCTGCTCTTCACCGTCGCCTACGAAATGCTCGGCTCAGCCGCCGACGCCGAAGACGTCCTCCAAGAAACCTGGCTACGCTGGGCAAGCGTCGACCTCCACACAGTGCACGACCAACGCGCCTACCTCGTCCGCATCACCACCCGCCAGTCCCTCGACCGACTACGCGCACTCGGACGCCGCAAAGAAACCTACATCGGACCCTGGCTGCCCGAACCACTACTCACCACACCCGACGTCGCCGACGATGTCGAACTCGCCGAGAACGTCTCGATGGCAATGCTTTTGGTATTGGAGACACTCACGCCCATCGAGCGCGCGGTATTCGTACTGCGCGAGGTATTCGGTCTGGAGTATGACGAGATCGCCGAAGCGGTCGATAAGAGCCCGGCTGCGGTTCGCCAGCTCGCGTACCGGGCGCGTTCACATGTCGCCGCGCGCCGACCACGTGGAGTGGTTTCGGTAGCCGAGACCCGAGACGCGCTCGCGGCGTTCCAGCGGGCCGTCGAAACCGGCGAACTACAGAGCCTGCTGGACATTCTCGCACCGGATGTCGTATTCCTCGGCGACGGCGGCGGAATCGCACAGGCCGCGCTGGTGCCCATCGTCGGCGCCGATGCGGTGGCGGGCTTCCTCGCCGCCGCCCTCGGAAACCTCACGGCGAGGTCCGCGCAACCTGTCCTCGTCAATGGCTATCCGGCGCTGATCCTGCGACGCCACGGCGATATTGATGCCGTCGTGGCGGCGCGCATCGACGACGGCCTCATCACCGGGATCTACTCCGTGCGCAACCCGGAGAAGCTATCGCGTTTGCGGCACGAGACCGCTCTGCACCGCTGACACCGTCGCCAACCGTACTTGCGGTCGCCGACGTCGGTAGCGCTCGAGCGCCGGGGTGAGCGCTGGTCCCGAATCCGCGGTGTCCAGCCCTCCCCGCCCATGCGCCCCCACAAAAACGTGTATCGGCTTGTGCCTGTTCCTTGTTCGGAAGGGACGGAGCCTACGCGGCGCCGTCTATGCTGCGTTCGGCGAAGCCGAACGGTTGCCCTAGTTTGTACATACATGTTTAGATGCGCATATCTACGTATGAACATGCCATTCTCAAGGCCGCTTCTCAAGCAACTGGTCGTCGGTACCGGGATAAGGTGAGCCATGATCGCTGGATCGCCAATGCAGCCGCAGCGCTGGACACCACCGCATGCCCCACCCCGGGCTCGCGAAACACATAGCGCCCCACCGCTTCCCCAGGTCGCGCGATTGGAACTGCCTGGTGCGGCACCCGAGGATGTGGTGCGCACTGCCGCGGGGCGGATCATTGCGGGAGTCGATGACGGTTCGATCTACAGCGTCGATCCCGCGGACGGTGCGGTGAGCCTGCTGGCGAACACCGGCGGCCGTCCGCTCGGTATGCATGCCGACACCGATGGGTCGCTTCTGATCTGCGATTTCGATCGCGGCCTGCTGCGACTCGACAGCGCAGGCGGCATCGAGGTTCTCGTGGCCGAAGTCGACGGTGAACCACTCCCCTTCGCCAGCAACGTGGTTCGCGCCGAGGACGGCACGATCTACTTTTCCTCTTCGTCGCGCCGTTATCCGCTGGACGAGTGGATGGGTGATCTGCTGGAGCATTCCGGCACCGGCCGCCTGTTGCGCCTCGATCCGTCGGGCAAGCTCGAGACGCTCATCGACGGACTGCAATTCGCCAATGGCGTGGTCCTATCCCCCGATGGCTCCTGCGTGCTCGTCGCGGAAACCGGCGCCTACCGCGTGACTCGATATTGGCTCACCGGACCGAAGGCGGGCACCTCCGATCGCCTGATCGAGAACCTGCCCGGCTTCCCGGACAATATGGCCCTCGGCAGCGACGGTCTGGTGTGGATCACCCTGCCGTCACCGCGAAATCCATTGCTGGACCGCCTACTTCCCCTGCCCGGCCTGCTGCGCCGGATCGTCTGGGCGCTGCCGCAATGGGTACAGCCCAAACCACCGCGCACGGTCTGGGTGATGGCCGTCGACTTCGATGGCAAGATCGTGCACGACCTGCAGACCGAGGGCACCGACTTCGCGATGGTCACCGGCGTTGTCGAGCACAACGGCACCCTCTACCTCGGCAGTCTTACCGAAACCGCGGTCGGAGTCAGCCACATACCGTCCTAGGCCGCGCTCATACACGAAATCTCAGTGCACAGTTGTACACTGGGCCGATGAGTGAGCCCGAGCGGCAACGACAGGCTGAGATTCAGGCGCTCGCCCGGTTAGCGGGCGATGAGCTGGGTGGTGCGATCGAGGGGATCGCCGCGGTGCATCGAGCCGTGTCGGACCGAGTGTTCGCCGCGGTGCGATTGGGGGTGGGCCCGGCCGCGCAGCCGGTCAAGGTGGTGCACGATGCGATTACCGATGGGGTGTATCGGCTGGTCGGCGGTACCGCAGTGGCGGCCGGAGCGTTTGCCGAGCGCGCCGTGGATGTGCCCGGCGCTCGGGCGCCCTCACGCACGGTGTACGGCTCTGGATTCCTCGCCGCGTTGCAGGGTTTGATCGGAGACACGCTCGAGGATGAGCGGCCGATCCTGGCCGGGCCGATGACATTTCGGATCAGTGGTGAACCGGTCGCACCGGGTTGGGTCGGCGATGTGGTGTCGAATCCGCGCTCGCGCATCGTGGTTTTTCTGCACGGTCTGGTCGAGACCGAACACGCTTGGCGCCTTGGCGGGCGGGCCAGCTATGCGGAGCGACTCGAAGCCGACCTCGACCGCACGACACTGATGGTTCGATACAACAGCGGATTGCACATCTCGGAGAACGCCCGTCTACTGAACGGGATGCTGCAGCGATTGGTCGAGAACTGGCCGGTGGAGGTTGAACAGATCGCTCTCGTCGGCCATTCCATGGGCGGCCTGATCGCGCGGGGAGCGTGCTATGACGCCGATCAGGCCGACTTGCCATGGGTGCGCCGGGTGCGACATATCGTCTGTCTCGGATCACCGCATTTGGGCGCGCCGTTGGAGCAGTTGGTCCACTACGCCTCCGCCGCGTTGGTGAAAATTCCGGAGACGCGACCGTTCGGTCGGCTGCTGCGCCGACGCAGTGCGGGCATTCGCGACCTGCGCCAGGGTTCGCTGGTGGATGAGGACTGGCATGACATGGACGCGGATGCCTTGCGCCGAAGAGTCATTCGTGAGGTGCCCCTGCTCGACTGCGCCGACCACTACTTTGTCACCGCTTCGGTCACCCGCAGCCCGCGCCATCCACTAGGTCGCATCGTCGGCGACGGCTTGGTCCTGCATGCCAGTGGATCCGGTCGAAATCGGGCTCGCCGCATCGGTTTCGACGATGAGAACGGCCTGCATATCGCCGGAGCCAACCATTTCACCCTGCTCAACCACGAGGCCGTTTACCAGGCGCTGCTGCGCTGGCTCGCCGGCGGTGCGAGCCGGAAGTCTGTGCGGTGTGGTTGAGCAGCGATGCCCGGGTCAGAACAGCTGGTCGGGGTGGGTGTCGGCTTCCCCCCTGACGTCGGCGGCGAACTGGGCTTCGACTTGCGCGTCGGCGCCCGCGGTGTGGGCCGAGTAGAGCAGCAGGCAGCCGCGGATGCCGTCGAGGAGATCTTCCAACAGGTCCAGAGCCGGGCGGGTGGGGTCGAGGCGGCTGATCCGGAATTCGTCGAGCAGGGCGGCGCGAGAGACGCTGTCGAGATCGAATTTGCGGGCCTGTTCCTCGATTTCCGCGACGCGGCCCACGACTGCCCATGGTGCGGGCACATGTCCTTCGGAGACGGCCATGGCCTCGGCGATGAGATCGACGACGATCTCGGTCGGGGTCTCACCCCCGGTCAGCCGCTCCAGCACCAGGGTCGGCGTTTCGACCTGCAATGCCTCTATATCGTCGGCTTCGACGACTACCTCGGCGGTTGGCACGCCCGCGAGTTCGCCCGCGACCTCGGCGGCGGCATAGAGCCAGTGCGCGGCCGCGACGGATGCGGAGGCGGGGTCGAGTTCGGTGAACAGTTCCACGGTGCCGAGGGGGTCGGCGCGCAGCAGGTCGTCGGCGGCCTGCACCTGAGCTGGTGAGACATCGGGGCGGGAGAGTTCGACCGCTTGGCGTGCACGGCCGGAAAGGTCGCCGAGTTCGGCGGATTCGATGGCGGCTTGTTCGGTGCGGACCTCGGCCGCGATGGTGTCGCGTAGCGCGGAATCGTCGATGGCGTGCAGGGTGCGCCCGACGCGGTGCGCGGATTCGACCACGCCGCTGTAGGAAACGACGAGGCCGTGGTCGGTCGGCAGGTTCGGGGTGCGGATTCCGGCCTCGACCTCTTTGAAGTTGCGGCGCTCCTCCGCGCGCCGCCATGCTTCGCTATTGGGGACGTCGGGATCGCCTGCGGCACTTGCGGGATGGGTGTAGGTGCGCCACTGGAACCGGGACAGGGTGGTCAGATTCGACGCCAAACTCGTTGCCTGGTCATGATTTATCGGTGGCAGATCGGCCACCGTGGTCGTGAGATCGCCGCGTCCGGTCGCCCAGATGGCGACGAGGGCGTTGCGGTCGGCATCGAATGCGTATCTGGTCACGCACGCCAGTCTTGCCGATCCGCGGCGGTTGCGCGCGCGATCGATCGCTTCGAAATGTGGTCGTCGGCGTTTCGAGTGTCCGATGTCAGCTGTTCCACGTCTCGGTGGCTACCGCGTGCCGGGCGGGATACCGTCCTGGATGGCGGTGGGTACCTGCGAGGATGGACGGTATGACTCTCGATCACGGTGATCCCGGCGACGCGCCTTCGATTCCGCAGCCGACCGCGCCGGTGCTGAATCCGGCCCGCCCCTCGGCGGCTGAAGAGGCCAGAACTGTTGCGGCGGCGACGAATATCGCGACCTTGGCGAGTTTGAGCGAGCACGGCGGCCCGTGGGCGTCGTTCGTCACCTACGGGTTGCTGGACGGTCAGCCGGTGCTGTGTGTATCGCGGATGGCTGAGCACGGACGTAATCTCGCGGCGGATCCGCGGGCCAGCCTGTCGGTGGTGTCGCCCGATGTGCCCGCCGATCCGCTGGCCGGAGCCCGGATCACGCTGGCCGGTGTGGTGGAGCGTCCGGTCGGTGATGAGGTTGCGGCGGCGCGTGCGGCGCATCTGGCGGCGGTGCCAGCGGCGAAGTACTACGTGGATTACAGCGATTTCTCGCTGTGGGTGATGCGGGTGCGGCGTGTTCGATGGGTCGGTGGGTACGGGCGGATGGATTCGGCGACGGCAGAGCAGTATCTGGCGGCCGCGCCGGATCCGGTCGTTGCGGTGGCGGGGCGGGCGATCACGCACCTGAATGACGATCACGCGGAAGCGCTGTTGTCGATGGCGCAGGTATTGGGGGGATATCCGGATGCGACGGAGGCGAGTTGCGAACGCGCCGACCGGTACGGGCTGGACCTACGAGTGGTGACACCACGTGGTGTGGCGCGGACCCGCGTCGGCTATGCGACGCCGATCGATTCGGCGGAGGAATTGCGTGCAGCGACAGTTGAATTGACGCGGCGTTCGCGTGAGGGCTGATGGCGCATTCCGGCCGTGTTCCGGTTGTCGGGAGCCACGGCGGGTTCCGCGGTCGGAATCACGTTCCACGACCATGATTCACCTACCCGCGGTGTGGGCAAGATGGACGAGGACTCCGCGCGCGAACCGCCATTGGAGGTGGATCGCTGTGAGGTTGACAGCCGAAGCGGCGAGCGCGAGCAAATAGATGTAAAGCATCACATTGCTCGCGTCCGGATTCCTTGCGATCTCGGTGATCAGCAGCGCCGACCAGAGGGCGGTGAGTGCGATGAACGGGCCATGCAGCCGCATCGGGGCGTAGCCGAGATTGGGCATCCAATCCTGCGGCCCGTTGGGCGGAGTGGCCAGGCTGCGGCGCCGCTGCGGAATTACCAACCGGCGCAGGAGCCCGGCGATGACTGCAGTCAGCACAATGACGGCGATGAGATGCACAGGATGCGTGTCTTTCCTCATGTGAGATTTCGTCGGCTTGCATGAATAGATTCGGTCAGGTGTGCCGTTGGCGATAGCCACCTATGGGGTGGACATTGCCCACCCCGAAGGGCTTCTCCAAACCGCCAACCACCGTTGTCACAGGGGCCAGCGGGGGCGCTGACCGCGCCCTTGGGTGCCTTGATGCCGTCCGCCGCGGAGCCTATTCATAGCCGGATTCCCCGGATCCCATCGAAGAGGAAAGCAATGGCAACTTCCGAACAACCGACCAGTGCCCGACGACGTTGTGGTGGAACGCTTTACACCGAGCCGGTGCTGGTGATCGATCAGAAGCCCGAGCTGATCGAGATGTCCTCCGAGTATGCGGTGCTGGATGAGAACGGCCAGCGGCTCGGGTCAGTAGTGGACGGGACGATCCACGCCGCCCGGCTGCTCCAACCTCGAAGGTTCACGATCGTCGATCACGCCGACTCGGAAGTCGCCCGGATCATCAGAACCACGGCAAGCCTGGAACGGGCGATCGTGTCGGCCGAAACCTACACGCGGGTGATCGACAAGCCGTTGGCGGAAGGTTCTCTGCGCTAACGGTTTTCGCGACACGCGCCGTATCGAGGGGCTTCTTCGGCGGTACGCCGCGTTGTAGTCTGCAGGTTCGATCCGGTTCATCCCCAGTTTGGTTGCCGCGCAAGGGCGTCGGTGTCACCCTCACTACTGTGCCTATGCCCGAGCAGACGAACCGGGCCGGATATGCCGAGATCACCCCGGCGTACCGACTCCTCGACATCGTGCACGGAACGGCGCTCGCCCGGGCCGAGCGGCGGCTGCACCGCGAATTCACGATCTTGTTCGACGCCAACACGATTCACCATTTCCTGCACGACTCCTACGCGCAGATCACGGCGCGGGCGCCGGTGAAGCTGTACCTGCCGCTGCTGGCCGAGCGCTTCGCCCGCCAGCAGTTGCACGCGCGGGCCAAGGTAGAGGGCCGCATGGAACATGAGATCCCGGTGGTGCTGTTCCTGTGCACATTCAATGCCGGGCGTTCACAGATGGCGCTGGGGTTCTTCGAACACTACGCACAGGGGCGGGTACTGGCCTGGTCCGGTGGATCCGAGCCGAGCGGGGCGCTGAACGCCGCAGCGGTCGCGGCCATGGCCGAAGTGGATATCGACATCTCCCACGAGTTCCCCAAGGCCTGGACCGATGAGATCATCCTGGCCGCTGACGTCATCATCACCATGGGGTGCGGCGATGTGTGCCCACTGGTGCCCGGCATCCGTTACGAAGAGTGGGGCGTGGACGACCCGGCCGGGCTATCGTTGGCCGACGTGCGGCCGATCCGCGACGATATCCGCCGACGCGTAATCGACCTGCTGGCCAGCCTCGACCTCCCTGTCACCTGCTGACCCAACCCCAATGTCGCTTCGCGCACCGGCACGGTGATCATGTCGATGATCTCTGCTGTGCCCCTCGCCGTCGTTGGTGGCGAGGCGGTGCAATACCACCGCCTCGCCGACTACGGGTTCGGATGGTTATGACGGCGTGAGTGCCTTCATCAGCGCAGCGGCAGTTGCCTGGTCGATGCACGTCGGCTTACCACCGTTGGCGGAGTGGAATACACCGCCTTTGGTGTTTCCGGTGAAGTAGCACAGCGGGAACCCCGGTTGGCCTTCGGGGAAGGTCAGTGGCGGAGCGAGACCGTCGAGGGTCTCTTCACGCAGTGCGCGCAGTCCCTTGATCGCATCCGCGCTCGTCGAGGACGGGGAGAGGTTGGCTGCTTTGGCCGCCGCCAGGAACAGTTGCCCACCTGCCCAGGGCCACAGCAGCGGCGCGCTGAAGTCCCCGCTGCCCCGAAGACCGGGAATGTATTTGTCGAGGGCGTCGCCGAAGTCCTTGATGGCGGGAATCGAGTCATCGGTGTACAGCGCGTTCGAGCCCGCGAAGATGCTGCCGTCGAAGTTCGGGTCCGTGGCCCACGCTCTCTGCAGGCTCACGCCGGTAGGAGCCTGAATCGGTTTGTAACCTTGCTGCGCGCACGATGCCGCGATGCGCGAAATCGCCTCGACGGAGACGCCGGGGAATACGGCGTCGACACCCTTATCCTTGAATGCGAGACAGGGAGCGATGTAGTTCGGCGCGGCGATCGCGACTTTCTCCGCAGAGAATCCCAGACCGGCCTGTTCGGCCATTGGTTTCAGCATCTGTGGAAGCTGCTCGCAGACAGGGATTTCGGCACAATAGTAGACGCCGAGGGTTTTTGCGCCCACCTGCTTGGCCTGGGCCACCTCACCCAGCATCAGCACCGGCAGCGTGGTTCCGGAGGCGAAGAAGTTCGGGTCGGTGATGAACGGGGCGTCGACCGGCTGTCCGCCGATGACCGGAATGCCTTTGCTGTCGACGTAGTTCTGCCAACTACTACTGACCAGGCTGGTCTGGCCGACGATTGCGACCACCCTGTCCTGTTCGACCAGCTTCTTCGCGACGGCCAGCGCAGTTGTCGGATTCTGCTCGTCGTCGTATGAGACGAGTTTGACCGGGTGCCCATTGATTCCGCCGCGATCGTTGACCCACGACGCCCATGCCTGCAGCACGTCACTGGCGTGTCCCACCGACGCCGCGGCTGGGCCGGTACAGCTGCAAATCGACCCGATGAGGATCGGATCGCCCTTCAGCCCACCGTCGGAAACTTTCACCGGGCCAACGGCTTCGGTCCCGCCGGTCGTCGAGTCGGCGGAACACGACGAGAGTGCGAGCGCCGCCGCCAGCACCGGTGCGGCCCACCACAGAAACCTTGTTTTTCTCATTACTCCACTCCTGTACGGATTCCGAGCATTCGATTCGCTACGCCCATCGCCCGGCCGCGGTTCCGGGTGGGTGTCCTGCCGGCGTTGCCGACAAGTCTGTGTGGCCGCCGTCGATGCCGAGATAGTTCTGCAGCACGGCAGCTCGGTCGATGTCCGCGGCGGGCCCGGCGAACGCGACCGTGCCGCGGCTGAGCAACACCACGTGATCGGCCATCGTCATGGCGTGGTCGACGTACTGCTCGACCAGCACAATCGCCGAGCCGGTAGTACGCAATTCGCCGAGCGCCGTGAAGATCTCGTCCACGACCAGCGGAGCCAGGCCCATTGACACCTCGTCGAGCAGGACCACCGATGGATCGGCCAGCCAGGCGCGCCCCAGTGCCAGCATCTGCTGCTGGCCACCGGATAGCGAGCCGGCCCGTTGATCGAGCTTCGCCCGCAGCGCGGGGAAGATATCCAGCACATCGTCGGTGCTACCTCGGCGCCACGGCGGCATCAGGAGGCGCAGGTTCTCCCGAACCGTCAAGTCCGCGAAGACACCTCGGCCTTCGGGGATCAGGCACAGGCCCGCGCGGGCGCGGCGCACCGGGCGAGTGCGGGTCAGATCGGCCCCGCCTATCGACACCGTCCCCGATCGCGCCGGAAGTAGTCCGGAGGCCACCCGCAGCAGCGTTGACTTTCCGGCGCCGTTCGGCCCGAGCAGCGCCACCACCGATCGAGGTGCAACCGCGAGGTCGACCTCGTGCAGCACGATCGTGCTGCCATATCCCGCGGTGATCGACCTCAATTCGAGTGCGTAGTCGATGTCGGTCATGCGACGGGCTCCGTCATCCGGCGTTCGTCGGTGACCGGCTCACCGAGGTAGGCGTGCTGCACCACCTCCGAAGCGCGGACCTGCGCGGGCGAGCCCCGGAATATCAGGCGACCGAAGTCGAGTACGAAGATCTCCTCGCAGATCTCGAGCACCAGCGACATATCGTGCTCTACCAGTACGATTCCGACGCCACGTGCGGCGACGACCTGCCGCAGGATCTGCCCGAAACGCGCGGTTTCCGAGCGATCGAGGCCCGCACTCGGCTCGTCGAGCAACAGGATCCGGTACGGCCCGGCAAGACATCTGGCGAGCTCGACCAGTCTGCGTTGCCCGGTGGACAGTGCACCGACGCGAGAATCCGCGATGGATTCGATACCGCACAACGCGATAGCGGAGGCCGTCGCGGTGCGCACCCGCCGGGCCTGTCCGTGGGCCGAGACCAGCTGGGCCAGCGGGTTTGCGCCGGCGAGTGGACCTTCGGCGCCCATCGCGACGTTTTCGGCGACAGTGAGGGAGTCGAACAGTTCGGTCTGCTGAAAGGTTCGTCCGATGCCCAGCCGTGCCCGGCGCGCGGTCGAGGCTCGGCTGATCACCAGGTCCCGCAGTCGCACCTCGCCTGCGTTGGCCTGGACGAGACCGGTGCAGGCATCGAAGGTGGTGGTCTTGCCCGCCCCGTTAGGGCCGATGAGTC
This sequence comes from Nocardia sp. CA-084685, assembly GCF_050955785.1. Taxonomy (NCBI): domain Bacteria; kingdom Bacillati; phylum Actinomycetota; class Actinomycetes; order Mycobacteriales; family Nocardiaceae; genus Nocardia; species Nocardia sp. CA-084685. The sequence goes on along the minus strand of NZ_CP192094.1, from coordinate 4,031,806 downwards.
CGGTGATCCGCCCGGTGCACGCCTGGAAGGTGAGGCCGTCGACTGCCACTACGCCCCCGAACCGAACGGAAAGATCGTGGACATCCAGCACCGTGGTGGGCTGCTCGGTGGCGGGTTCCGCCGCGCGGACCGCCGAGGATCGATGGCGGCGAAACGCGTGGTCCAGCCAGGATCGAATCGGGCCGGGAACTTCGAGGCGGCTCGCGGTGGCGGCACGCAGCACCACCAGGATGCCGAACAGGACCTGGAGCCACAGCGACATGCCGGCGACTTGGACATAGGACGGCACCAGGATGAGCGCCACCGCGGCCAGCAGCGGATACCAAGGCTCCCGGCCCACCACCACGACGATGACCGCGAAATAAGTAACCGATAGCAGTGGCTGGTAATTCGCCGCCGAGGCGGTGGTCTGGGCCATTCCGGCGAGTGCGCCACCCAATGCGGCAAGAAATGCCGAGACGCAGAAGACGAGAACGCGGGTGACTTCGATCGTGACACCGTTGGTCCGCAGCGCGGTCGGCGATTCGGCCAGCCCCCGGAGCAGTCGTCCGAGCCTGCTCTTGTCCAAGGCCACCACAATCAGCGTGCCTACCGTGGCCAGCACCAGCACGAAACGGTAGAACGATGGGTCGGAATCGAGTCCGAATACGCTGGGGCGCGGCATTTTCAGGCCCAGACCACTGGTGCCGAACATGTAAGGCTCGCTGTAGAACATCATCTGTACTACGACACCGAATCCGAAGGTCGCCAACGCTAGATACAGGCCGCTGAGGCGAATGGCCGGAATCGATAACACCGCACCGATCGGAAGGACCACCAGTCCGCAGCCGATGAACGCAAGCGGCCATGGCCACTGCCGATCGACAGCCAGGTGCGAGAACGCGCAGGCTCCGATCGCCGTGAAAGCCATATGGCACAGCGAAACTTGACCGGACGTGCGGACCAACAGACCGAGCGACAGAAAGATGAGCGTCATCGCTAGCGCCACAGTCCAATCCGTCAAATGGATGCCCGCGAACAACGGAACCAGCGCGAGCACCGTCAACACCACGACCCCACCCGCGGATTGCAACGCCGGTGGCGCAGTCCAACCGGACCGGATCCGCCGGACCGCCCGGTCCCGGTCCATCAGGTAGCGCCGCGGCATGATCAGCAGCACGAGGAACAACGCCAAGAACGGCAATGCGGTGGGAACTCCCGCGCCCGGCCCGGTGGTGAAATAGTGCGTAGCCAACGCGGCGAGCACCCCGATGAGCAGTCCGCCGCCGAAACTCCAGGGCAGACTGGTGAATCGGCCGATGGCCGCAGCTCCGAACGCCTGGACGACCAGCAACGTCAACTGCATCGGATCGAGCGGAATCAACGGCGCGAACAGCACCCCGGACAGCGATGCCAAGCCAGTGCCGACACACCAGGCCGATCGTCGCGTGCGCACCGAGCTCGTCCCGGCCAGATCCAGCAATGCCGCATTCCCGACGACCGCGCGCATCGCGATGCCACCTCGGGTGAACCGCAGCGCGGCGGATAACGCGGCGGTCGCCAGTACCGCGACACCGAATGTTGCGACATCCGACCACTGCACCCGCACACCGAAGGCGGCGAATCCGCCCTGGGGCAGGAAGGTCGGAACGATCCGCGGCGTCTTCTGCCCGTAGTACAGACTCGCCCCTGCCTGGACAACAAGCAGAATGCCGACCGTCGCGGCGATCCGCAGTTCCAAACTCGCCCCGTCGACAACGCGGGCCAGCAATTCCAGTGCCGCGCCCATGGCCGGACCGATCCCGAGCACACAAATCGCCAGGGCGAGCTGCCATACGACACCATCGAGGACATACAACGTGTAGAACGCGTACGCCGACACAGTGGCCATAGCGCCGTGGGCGAAGTTGAACACTCCCGACGTCTTATAGGTGAGCACCAAACCCGTTGCGGCCAGCCCATAAACCGAGCCGGATACAATTCCGGCGATCACGAACGGCAAGAGACCTGCCACGATGTACTCCGATCTTCGCTGATCGCCGACCGGCCGCGACTGTGCGGAAGTGCCGGCGCGGACTTGCCTGACCTGGTCGGTTGTGCTGAATCGAACGGCTGGGGCGAGCTGTGCCAGGTCAGTGTCGACGGCTGACGCGCGCCTCGCCACGCGAACCCACGGCTCCTGCCTCGCAACAGAATTCGACGGCACAAAAACAAAGCCGGGCAGCGATTCAGGTCATTGGAAGGGAATTCACACTCCGCTTGCGGACGCCGATGTACTGCCGCTCGTCGACGCCCCGGACATGCGTCGGCAACTGGAACCGCCGTCCACTGCTGTGCCGATCTACGCCGGTATCGTGCACGAGAAGCCCGATGCGTAGCGAGTCGTCACGGCACTGACGCAGGCCGGTCAGTACTACAGCTGTCCATTCGGGGGCCTGAGCACAGGCTGCGGTATGGCTCCGATGACCGAAGCCGAGATGGATCGGGTAGTGCTCAGTATGGCGGTGGCACTCAGCCGAGAGTTGTTGTGGACCGGACCGACTCGGCCAACCGGCGTTTGCGAAACTCTCGGGGTGTCTCACCGTATCGTGCCTTGAATGCAGCGGAGAACCAGGTGAGGGTGAAGCCGCTGCGCACGGCGACCTCTCCGATTGTTGCTGTCGTGTCGGGGTTTTCGAGCATGGTCCGAGCCGCTCGCAGTGCTTCGTCCTGGCGCACTTCCCGATACGTGGTGCCCGCCTGATGCAGTGCGGTGCGCAGCTGTCGCGGCGACCAGCCCAATGCCCGCGCCACCTCGGGCAGCCGGAGGTCGGCAACTCCGATGTGTCGGCGCACGTGCTGTCGGACGGTCTCGGCGAGCTCTGTCAGATGAGTCTGCTGCGGGCCGGTATCACCCGCGCTCATCATGCAGAGCAGCTCGGCGATCCGGTCACCGACCGCGTTGAACTCCCGGCTCGTCAACGCGGATCGTTCGGCATGCAGATCACGGATCATACCCGCGGCGATCCGGCCGAGACCCGAGCCGAGGTCGAGCACCGGCTGTCGTAGGCCGGGTCGCGCGAACTCTGCGCGTGGTACCTGGAAGCCGTAGGCCACCGAGCCGGGGATATGCAGCCGGCACTGCCGATCCAGCGCCAGCACCGCCGCCTGCCCCGGTGAGATTCGAGTGACTCCGTACTCATCGGCCGCGGCGAATTCTCCCCGCTGTGGGACGACTACCCAGTAGAAGTCCTCGGCCGAAACACGACGGATGTTAGACGGGGTGCGGAAAGCCAACCGGTCGCCGGGCTGATCCCAGCGCAGCAGGCGGTACGTGGTCGTCTGCTGCACGGTCATGGCCACCTGCCAGCGCTCGGGTTCGCGGTAGCGATGATCCATCGGGACGAAACTGTTGGAGGTTTCGGTCCATTCGTCGACATCCGCGATGTCCAGCTCGTAGTACTCCATTGCGACACCCCGAACGGTTCAGCCGGTAACAATATCGATCGACAGGGACGTCACATCGAGGGCCTGATCGCTGGTGTCGCGTTTGGTGCGCAGCGCGTGGTGGAAATGCTCGGTCAGGTCCTCGATCCGTTGCGGGCGTTGTGCCTGCGGCACGGTGAAAAGTCCCGCCGGGCCGGCCAAGGTGTCCCACACCCGTTTGTGCAGGACGTCATCGGTGAGATCCGCGCTCGCCTTCGCCGGCAGCGGGACCAGATGCCGGCAGAGATGGCCGACGGCGCGGGGATTGGCCGCGATGCGCCCGAAACCGACGAGCGGCTCCAGCGCTTTCGCGTTCGAGATGCTGGGGCGAGCCGCTTCCATCAACTCCCGCACGTCGTCGTAGCGCCAGACCATCCGCAAGCCGGAGTTGTGTCGATGGGTGGGTTCGGACCAGTCGTGCAGCTGCCGGTATCGCTCGTCGCGTTCGGCGAACGACAGCTGGTTGGGGGTCAGCTCGTCGAAAGGGAATTTCATTGCAGACCATCGGTTTCGCTGAGATCAACGGCGATATGCATCACGCCTGGTGAAAGGTAAAGGTGCGTCGATGCACTCTTGGGCTCGGGAATTTGCTCACTGCGACCGGTGGCGACCACATATCGTCCGGCCGACCTGTCGATCGGCCCCGGACAGGCAATACCGACCGCGGTGATCTCGTCGTCTCCGGCGACATCGAGCAGCAGATCCCGGCAGCCCTCCCACACCGCATTCGCCGGTGCCGGGATTCGCTTGATATCCCCTGTACCGACGCCGCCACTCACCCGGCTCGCGGCGAATTCCGCAGGGCCGATATCCAATGCCAGTACGGTCATGAATCAGTTACCACTACAACGCCTTTCGTCCTGGTTGTGCAATGCCGGTAATAAGCGGGCTGGCTCCCTCATGGGACCTCCGAGGCTGGTCGACCGTGGCGTCATGCACCTACCGGAACAGTGTCGGCCACCCGCGCTCGCTGTTTCGGCCAAGTACACATTCCGTGCCGATGAACGCAGATTCACTGCCCCGCAGCGTAAAATGCGCGGTAGCCGAGCTCGCCCGGATCACCTTGCGAAAGTCCCTACGCACCACCCGATGTCGCTTCGCGCACCGGCACGGTGAGCATGGCGACGATCATGTCGATGATCTCGGCGGTGTCGTTGTCGGGGTCCGGGGTGCGCACGTCCGCCTCCAGTGCGCGTTCGTAGTCGGCGACCAGGGCGAACAGGACGGTCGCCATGGTTTCCAGGCGCTGGCGGCGTCGGCGGGGTGTGAGTTGCGGCAGGGCCGCGTCCAGGCGGCTGGCGATGATGCGGACGGCGGCGCGGTCGGTGCTTGCGAGGCGGCGGGCATCGGCGATCACAGGGTGGGCGCGCACCACCTCGAGGAAGCGGCCGTAGTGGGTGACCTGTGCCGTGTAGATGAGTTCGAGGATGGGGGCCACGAGCATCGCGACCAGCGTGCGGATCTCGTGTGCGCTGCCTTCGGCCTCGTATTGGGCGAGCAGCCCCATTCGGCGGTCTTCGAGCCAGTTCATGCGGCGGTCGACGATGGCCTCGAGCAGACCGCTGCGGGATTCGAAGTAGTAGTGCACAGCGGAGTTGTTGCGCTGGCCCGCGGCTGCGGCGATATCGCGGAGCGGGACGTACACGCCACGGTCGGCGATGAGTCGTTCGCCCGCGTCGAGCAATGCGGCACGCGGATCGTCGGTGGCCATATCAGCACTGTACTAAAGCCGAGTGTTGACTACATTAAGCGAAACTGCTTAATTGGGCTGTACGGAACGGAGGCGCGGCGGCCTTTGTGCAGCAGACTCGAGGTGATCCGATGACCATCGCGCGGGGCCCGATCTTCCAGCTGTGCTGGGTGGTGCGCAATATCGAGGCGGCGCAGCGCGAGTTCACCGAGCGGTACGGCGTCGCGAAGTGGTTCACCATTGCGGACGTGCACTTCGGACCGCAGTTGTGCGAATTACATGGCGCGCCCGCCGATTACACGATCACGGTGGCATTGGGGTATGCGGGCGGGCAGCAGTTGGAGTTGATCGAGCCCAAGTCCGGGACCAGCTTGTATTCCGACCATCTGGACAGCGTCGGGCCTGGACTGCATCACGTCGCGTGGGTGCCCGACGACTATGACGCGGCGCTGGCCGAGGCGACGGCAAGTGGGGTCGAGATCCTCGCGCGCGGCGCGTTCGAGAACATTGGGATGGAGTTCGCCTATTTCGATGGAGGCGCACTCGGTTCCGCCGTCGAGCTCATGCGGCTGTCCGCGGATATGAAGGCGATATTCGACTACCTGATTCCGGCAGGGTTTTCGAACCCATGGGTGTAGGAACCGAATTCCCCCGCTCAGTATCGAACCGGTCGAATTGAACAGGGCGCACAGCGCCGAAAGTATGGAAGGCGATTGAGATGCGATTCACCTATGCCGAGACGATGACGGACCCGAGCTTCTATGTGCCGTTGGCGCAGGCCGCAGAAGCAGCCGGGTACACCTCGATGACGATCGCCGACAGCGTGGCCTATCCGAAGGAATCCGACGCCACTTACCCCTACACCCCTGACGGCAATCGGGAGTTCCTGGAGGACAAGCCGTTCATCGAGGCCTTCGTGCTGTCGGCGGCCATCGCGGCGGCCACGACGACGCTGCGGCTGACGCCTTTCGTGGTGAAGCTGCCCATTCGCCCACCGGTGCTGGTCGCCAAGCAGGCCGCCTCGATCGCGGCATTGAGCGGGAACCGGTTCGGCTTCGGCGTCGGCATCAGCCCGTGGCCGGATGATTTCGAAATCATGGGTGTGCCGTTCGACCATCGCGGTGCACGCATGGACGAGTGCATCGATATCGTGCGCGGGCTCACCGCGGGCGGCTATTTCGAATACCACGGACAGTTCTACGATCTGCCGCCCATCAAGATCAGCCCGGTGCCGACCGAGCCGATTCCGATCCTCATCGGCGGACACAGCGGCCCGGCACTGCGGCGCGCGGCCCAGCGCGGCGACGGCTGGATGCATGCCGGTGGCGATCCGGCCGAATTGGACCGGCTGCTGGCGAAACTCGATGTGCTGCGCGCCGAATACGGCACCCGCAAGGATTTCGAGATCCACGTCATCTCGCTGGACGGGTTCACCGTCGACGGTGTGAAACGGTTGGAGGACAAGGGCGTGACCGATGTGATCGTCGGTTTCCGTTATCCCTACACCACCGAACCCGATACCGAATCGCTGGACACCAAGATCGCGCACCTGTCCCGGTTCGCGGAGAAGGTCATCGCGAAGACGAGCTGAACCCATCTGCAGACCGGGTCGGGGCTCCTTATCGTCGCGATCGGGGTGGCCTCGAACCCTGGTGACACCGCCTGTGATGCCCGTCACGAGCGCCTCTTGTCACAGAATGTGGTGGTCCGGCGTCTGGTGAGTGACGCAGATCCAACAGACAGGAGCCGCCCGTGGCCAGACACTTCCGGATGCCGGGGGCACAGTCGTGAGTGCCGATCCTGCCACCGAAGTCTTCGTCACCCACCGCAACCTGCTCTTCACCGTCGCCTACGAAATGCTCGGCTCAGCCGCCGACGCCGAAGACGTCCTCCAAGAAACCTGGCTACGCTGGGCAAGCGTCGACCTCCACACAGTGCACGACCAACGCGCCTACCTCGTCCGCATCACCACCCGCCAGTCCCTCGACCGACTACGCGCACTCGGACGCCGCAAAGAAACCTACATCGGACCCTGGCTGCCCGAACCACTACTCACCACACCCGACGTCGCCGACGATGTCGAACTCGCCGAGAACGTCTCGATGGCAATGCTTTTGGTATTGGAGACACTTGCCCCGATCGAGCGCGCGGTATTCGTGCTGCGCGAGGTATTCGACCTGCCCTACGACGAGATCGCCGAGGCCGTCGACAAAACACCGGCCGCGGTCCGCCAGATCGCCCATCGTGCCCGAGCACATGTGGCCGCACGCCGACCGCGCGGACCGGTTTCGGCCGCCCAGAGCCGCGACGTGCTCGCAGCGTTCCAGCACGCGCTCGAAACCGGCGATATCCAGGGCTTGTTCGATATGCTCGCGCCCGATGTCGTGCTGCTGGGTGACGGTGGCGGAATCAAACAAGCCCTGCCGCGCCCTATCACGGGAGCCGACAAGGTGGCCCGCCTCCTCGCCGCCTTCCCTGGCAGAATCGCTGCTGCCTTGTCGCTGCGACCGGCCCAGGTCAACGGCTATCCGGCGCTGGTCATACGGCTCGACGACGAGCTCGATACGGTCATGGCGGTACGCATCGAAGATGGGCTCATCACCGGCATCTACGCCGTGCGTAATCCCGAGAAGTTGTCGCATGTGCGGCAGGAAACCGCCTTGCGCCGCTGAGTCCGTTGGCCTCGGATGGGCACTGCCCATCTGCCAGCCGCTGTCGCGGCATGATCGCCAGGCCAGCGGGCCGCGCTCGCCGCCGAGGTCGGCCTGTCTGCGGCGTGTGTGGCCGGACCGCTGCGCGCGACGCACTGCACCCGACAACACGTGACCGTCCTGCGCCTCGAGGAGTGCGCAGTTCTGAGCGAACGGCGTTATGGATGCTATGCGGCGAGGGCGGCCCTGGCAGCAGCGAGAGTTTGCGATCGATAGGAGCTGCCGAAGAGCACCACGTGCACGAGGAGCGGATGCAATTGGTGCAGTGGGATGCGCGCCTGCCAGTCGTCAGCGAGAGGATGGGCTTCGTGGTAGGCGGCGCGGATCCGGTCCAGGTGTGGGGTGCCGAAGAGGGCGAGCATGGCGAGGTCGGTTTCGCGGTGACCACCGTGGGCGGCCGGGTCGATGACCAGTGCGCGGTCGGCGGTCCACAAGACGTTGCCGGACCACAGATCGCCATGGATGCGGCTGGGTGGTTCGGATGGGCCCGCCAAGGTTTCGATATTCTCGATCACGCGCTCCACCAAGCCAACTCCGTCGCGACCGAGCGCTGCGGCGGCCTTCGGCAGGTACGGAGCGAGGCGATAGTCGGCGTACCAGCGCGCCCACGAGATACCGACCTGGGAGTTGTCCAGCGGCAGATCGGCGATCCAACCCGGCCACGGCGCGCCGAACGATCCCGGCGAATCCGCATGCAGCGCGGCAAGTTCGCGCCCGAAACGCTGCGCGGCGGCTGCGCTCGGCGCGGCGGCGGAAACCCAGGGTAATACCAGCATCCCGTCGTCGACAGCCAGCACCTCGGGCACCAACCCGGGAGCCACCGCGGCGAGCCAGCGCAGCCCGGCCGCCTCGGCCGCGAATACCGGCGTCTGGTCATGCGCGGCCTTCACGAACACCTCGCGGCCGTCACCGAGTACTGCCCGATGCAGCGTCCACGAATGATGTGATCCCAGATCGGTCATCGAATCCACCGTCACACCGATCAGGGCCGCGAGATCCGTCGCACCCGTCACTTCGATCCCCTGCCCACGCCCCGAACCTACCCGCCAGGTCCACTCCGGCGCAGTAACTCCGGGGGCCCGCTCCTGCGCGCCACGTGTGAACCCGGTGTATCGAACCAAACGCCGTTGAGCTCGCCGCATGACCAAGCCGACGCGGCCCTTCACCGCCAGGGAATGGCGATAGTCCGACAACGGACTCGGCGCGCACCGCCGCCGTGTGCTCGGTCGGGCCCAGTCGCCTCGGTCGTGCCGGATGCCGTAGCCACTGGCGTCGGTCACCACCGACGTACACTGCCCCTGCTCACGACGCGGCGTTGAGGCGCTTCTTGGTGTCCTCGTCGGCCGGGAAGAACGATTCGATGGCCAGTTCGGCGACGGTCACGTTCATCGGGGTGCCGAAGACGGTAGTGACGCTGATGAAGGACAGTTCGTGGTCGTTGTGGCGCAGGCGTAGCGGGACAACGGCTTGGTCCGGTTCGGGAAGGGTGAGATCGACTGTGCCGCCGGGGTATTCGCGCAATTCGTCGCGGAGCTCGATCAATTCCGGCGAGCCGGTGACTTCGATCTGGCGCGACAGTCGCTCGAAGATGTGGCCGCGCCATTCGGCCAGATTGACGATGCGGCTGGCCATACCGTCGGGGTGCAGGCTCAGGCGCAGAGCATTCACCGGTGCGGTGAGCAGCTCTGGGTCGATCCCCGTCAATAGCAGTGCCACACCGGAATTGGCGTCGACCATGTTCCAGCTCTGGTCGATGGCCAGCGCCGGATAGGGGTCGTGACCGGCGAGGATCTGACGCATCGCGCCGCGCACCGCGTCCATCGCGGGTGTATCGAGGGATGGTTGGGCGTAGGCGGGCGCGAATCCGGCCGCGAGCAGTAGCCGATTGCGTTCGCGCAAGGGGATTTCCAACTGCTCGCACAGGTGCACCAGCATGGTGCGGCTCGGATTCGCGCGACCCGTTTCGATGAAACTCAGGTGCCGCGCGGATGTTTCGGCGCGTCCGGCCAATTCCAGCTGGCTGAGCCTGCGCTCGAGCCGCCAGTGGCGCAGCAGGTCACCGGCTGTCTGCGTACTCACCCTGCCGATCCTACGAACCCCACGGGCCTGGCACGATTATCTGAGGGGTAATCGGGGTGCGGCCAATCAGAACCGCCAGCGGGTCGCGCCACCGGGTTCCACCGTCGAGAGCGCGGTAGCGGTGAGTGCGGTCAGACGGTAGACGTGCCAAGGCGGCGGGCCCGCGGAGGGGGCGCTGTATGCGGCGGTGAGCGCCTCTCCGGTGTCGTCCACGCGACACGGCCAGCCGCCGTCGGCCCAGCGCCGGGCCATCTCGGCGACGGCGGAGGGATCGGCGATCCTGGTCGCGGTGCCCTCGACGACCAGATCGAATTCGTGGGTGGCCACACTGATCGCGCAGCGCGGATCGTGAGCCAGGTTGCGGCCCTTGCGGCTGCTGGCGCCGGTGGTGAACCAGAAGGCGCCGTCGACCCAGAGCGCGCCGACCGCGGTGACGTGCGGGCTGCCGTCCGGATTGATCGTGGACAGCCAGCAGGTGTGCCGGTCCAGACCGCCGGAGCCGGGCGCTTGTTCGATGCCCGCGTCGAGTCGTCGGCGAATGCTGTCCCAGTCGATCGGCGGCAGCTCGTAGCGGTCGGCGAGGTTGATTGTGTCCATATCAGTAGGACGAACCGTGTCCGGGGAACTCACCGGCGTCAGAAGATTTCATCGCCGGCGAAGGCCTGGGCCGACGGGGCCGCGGTGAGCTCGGCGCCGATCGCTTTGGTGAATTCGGTGAGGTCGCCGGGACTGCGGGAGGTGATCAGCGGCCAGCCGTTCTCGTCCGAACGAACCACCGCCCGATCGATCCAGCGCCCCTCGGCGTTGACGACGTCGGTGCGCAGCGAGTGATAGGAGGTCAACGTCTTGCCCGCGAGGACGTCGGCCTCCACGAGCAGCCATGGGCCGTGGCAGATCGCCGCGACGGGTTTGCCCGCACGCACGAACTGCTGCGCCACTTCCACAGCGCGCTCGCAGACGCGCAGTTTATCCGCGTTCACCGTTCCGCCGGGCACGACGAGCAGGTCGAAGTCGTCGGCCTCGAGGTCGTTGAGCGCCGCATCCGGCTGCACGACCTCGTCCTTGTCGACATCGTGTCGAAAAGTCTGGACCTCGCTTCGTTCGGGGGTCGCGTGCACGGCGACGGCGCCGTGTTCGCGCAACCAGCCCAGTGGCATCAACAGCTCGTCGTGTTCGACGCCGGTATTCGCGGTGATGACCAATGCGCGCACGCCGCGCAATTCCTCGGACATACCGGACCCCTTTCTCGCCAATCCTTCACTAAGGTCGGCCTACCCCGACGCGGAGTACTCAAACGACTCCGGCATCCATCCGGATCGGCGATTTGCGCAGTAAAATCCAGTAATGGCCGTGGTCCTGCCCACTGTCGGCGTGGAAGAGGAATTCCTTCTGGCGGATCCGATCACGGGTGCGCCGAGTCCGCGCAATGTCGAAGTCGCGGCTGCGGCCGCCGATGTCGGTATCGATCTGCAGTTGGAGTTGACGCGCTGCCAGGTCGAGATCAATACCGAGGTGCATACCCGGACCCCTGAATTACTCGATGACCTGCGCCGACTGCGCCGCAGCGTGGCCAATTGCGCGGAGAAGCATGGTGCGCGGTTGCTCGCGGTGGCCGTGCCGCCCGCGATACCGGATGCGTATCCGGTCACCGATACCCCACGCTATCGACGCATCGAACGCTATTTCGGGATGCTCGCGCATGAACAGGGCTTGTGCGGTTGCCATGTCCATGTCGGGGTCCCGTCCCGTGACGTCGCGGTGCTGGTCGGGAACTACTTGCGGCCCTGGTTACCGGTGTTGTTGGCTTTGACGGCCAATTCCGCGGTCTACCGTGCCACCGATACCGGATACGCCAGTTGGCGCAGCATTATGTGGCGGCGGTGGCCCAGTGCCGGTCCCCCACCGTTCTTCGATTCGCCCGCGGATTTCGACCGTATGGTGCAAATGATGTTCGCCAGCGGCAGCATTCTCGATACGGCGATGGTGTATTGGGATGTGCGGCCCTCGGCCTCGTACCCGACGGTCGAGGTGCGTGTCAGCGATGTACCGGCGACAGTCGAGGAAACGGCGTTGTTGGCCACGCTGATTCGCGCGGCGGTCGTCATGGCGCAGACGGCGATCGAGGATGGAGTGCCGCCGCCCCCGGTCCCCGCGGAGGTTTTGCGGGCCGCGTATTGGAAGGCGGCCCGGTCCGGCCTGGACGGAGACGGCCTCGACACGATCAGCGGGCGCGCGCTTCCGGCCAGTACTCTGCTCGCCGGGCTGGTCGACTATCTCACTCCGGCACTCGAACAGTCCGGCGAGCAGCAGTTCGTCGCCGATACCGTCAAAGCGGTGCTTGCGCGTGGCAACGGTGCACGGCGACAACGGATTGCGATGCATGCGCACAACGATGTCGCCGATGTCATCGATGTGGTCGCCGCCGCCACTCTCGAAGGGTGCTACTGACCGGACAAGCCGAATATCGGCGGCGGGCCACCATCCCGGACGATCTGTGCGGAAAGTGCTTCGATAGAGGTATGCCCCTACTTGTCGGCACATCGGGTTGGCAGTACCGAGACTGGCGCGAGGTGCTGTATCCAACGGACGTGCCGCAGCGTGCGTGGCTGGAAACCTACGCCGCGAGCTTCGCGACGGTCGAGAGCAACAATGCCTTCTATCGACTGCCCAGTGGCGAGACCTTCGCGGCATGGCGGGATCGGACACCGCCGGACTTCTGTTTCGCGGTCAAGGCAAGCCGTTTCCTCACCCACATCAAGCGGCTACGCGAACCCAAGGAGCCGGTCGAGCGCTTGATGGAGCACGCCCGTGCACTCGGCGACAAGCTGGGGCCGGTGCTGTTGCAACTTCCGCCGACGCTGCGGGTCGATCCGGCACTGCTCGACGCGTGCCTACGCTGTTTTCCGCCCGAGGTCCGGATCGCGGTCGAACCCCGGCACGATTCCTGGTGGATTCCGGAAGTTCGTGCCGTGTTGACCGAATGCGGTGCGGCGCTGTGCTGGGCCGATGTCCGCTCCCGTCCGGTCGCACCGCTGTGGCGCACGACGGACTGGGGTTATCTGCGACTGCATTCCGGACGTGCGACACCCGCACCGCGCTATGGACGCACGGCACTGTCCAGTTGGGCGCGACGGCTGGCCGACACCTGGTCCGATCGCGAAGAGGTGTTCGTCTACTTCAACAATGATCCCGGCGGTGCGGCGGTGCGCGACGCGGTCGTCTTCGCACGCGCCGCCGCCGCGGCCGGAGCCACCGTCAGCCGAACAGCCGCAACGGTTTTCAGCCGACGATAGCGTTCATGATGGTGCCGGCACTGGTTGCGATGACACCACCGAGCATCGCGCCGGCGAGCATCTTCGGCGAGTCCAGGGTGCCGCCGCTCCACTTCTCCCAAGCGAACCGGCCGCCCGCATAGGTGATGCCGCAGACACCCGACAGCAGCACAAACCAGGTCAGGTAGCGGACCATCTGCAGGATCTTCTCCGAATTGGGCGGCGCCTCCGGCGTCGGGTTCCCGATTTGAGCAAGAACGGTCTCGTGCAAGGTGATCAGCATCATGGGCACATACTCATTCCAGTCGAGGTGAGCGATGAGCGGCAGATAACCGAGCAATAACCAGATCGGTACCGGACAGTATGGGCGGTGCTTGCGGTTTTCGGGGCGGTCTCCGCGGAACCTGTCTGGAATGTCCGAAGGCGCGGCGCGACACGCCGGTGCACGGGTGTAGCATTTCGCCCGAAACCCAGCGCGGGAGCTCGGGCACGGCCGGGCTGAGAGGGCGGACCCCACGTTTCGCCGACCGCATGAACCTGTCCGGGTAATGCCGGCGTAGGGAGAGCGGTACCGGGATGTCTGCAACCACCGTTGATCGATCCGAGCGGCGCGAAGCACCGCTGACCCTGGACCAACCAGCGCCGAAGGTGCTCTCGTTCTGGGACCAGAGCGCATTCTGGGCGAACCTCGGGGTCAGCCTGTTCGCATTCTCCGGTGCCTACACTGTGCTGGCGCCCAATTCCGATGGCGCCGCGCAGATCTCCATCGCCGCGGGCATTCTCGCGATGATCATCGGAACGGTGGTCGGCGGACTCATGCTCGGCCTGGCCGCAGTGCCCGGAGCCAAGACCGGTAAGCCCGCGATGATGTTGCTGCGCGGCCTGTTCGGCGCGAAGCTCAGCTATCTGCCGACCGTGCTCAATATCGCGCAGCTGATCGGTTGGGGCACCTTCGAATTGATCGTCATCGGCGATGCGGCCGAGGAGTTGTTCGGTGGTGGGCCGCACTGGATTTATGTGGTCACCGCGGGTGTGCTGACGACGGTTTTGACGATCTGGCCGCTCGGTTCGGTTCGGATGCTGCGACGGTTCGTGACCGTCGGTGTGGTGATCGCGTTGATCTGGTTCTACGTCCAATTCGTGCGCGCGGGTCTGCCGGATCTCACCGCCAACCCGGGCGCGGCGGGCGGTGGGCCGTTCGGCGTGGACTGGAATCTGTTCTGGGTCGCGACCGATGCTGCGCTCGCGGTTTCGATTTCGTGGGTGCCGGTGGCCGCGGACTACACCCGGCACTCCCGCAGCACCGGCGCGGCATTCGGCGCGGCCAGTGGGGCATATGCGCTCACCCAGATCATCGCGTATGCGCTCGGGCTGTTCGCGCTGGCGCTCGCATCCGGCGACGGCGGGGTGTACACGCCGTTCCTGAAGGTGACCCTCGGAGCGGTGTTCTTTTTCATCTTCGTCTTCCGTGAGGCCGACCAGTCGTTCGCGAATGTGTACTCGACAGCGGTATCGATCCAGAATCTCGCGCCCCGGGTGGATCGCCGGGTGCTCTCGATCGGTCTGGGTGTGCTGATCACGCTGCTCGCGCTGCGGCTGAACATGGCGAACTACTTCGGCTTCCTCGGGCTGATCGGGTCAGTTTTCGTGCCGCTGCTCGGCGTGCTCGTCGCGGACTTCTTCCTGCGGGCGCGCGACCAGTGGGATACCTCGGCGCACGCGCCGTCGCGATGGGGCATGGTTTTCGCCTGGCTGGTCGGGCTTTCGGTCTACCAGCTGATCAATCCCGGCGACGCCGGAGTGTGGACCGACTTCTGGGTGGACGCGCAGGAGAAGCTGCACTTCACCAAGCAGGCGTGGATGAGCGCGTCACTGCTGTCGTTCCTGGCCGCGGTGGTGGTCGCGTGGGGTGTGGGACGTCTATCGCTGCTGCGCAAGTCTGCGTAGCCTCCGGACCATCACGCCGGTACCGCAGCAATCGCGCACCCGACACGCGCGATGCCGGTTCTCCGAGCGTCATTCACCGCCGAACGCCCTCGCACAGAGTTCGACCTGATGCGCTGTCGCATATCCAGTGAGGACCTCGCACAGGTGCGCGGCTTATGCGAGCTGCTCACTGGGGTGTGCGAGGCCGTCACTGCGGTCGGCCGACTTCGTGAGTGCCGACCGGTTCGTACGCCATTCGGGCGGCGTCGGCGAGTGTTTCGTGAGCGATTCGCCGAGACAGAGTATGGCTGTGCTGCTCTCAGATAACGGCGGTCGCGGGTTTTTCGATCTCTTTGCGGCACAAACTTTCTGGTCGCGCAATCTTGCGTGGCACGCAAGTTTGCGTATCGTGTAAGGCGTGGCATTCGTACTCGGGTTGCGGGAACGCAAGAAGCTCGCGACTCGGGAAGCGCTCGGATTCGCGGCGCTGCGACTGGCGGTCGAGCGTGGGCTCGACAGTGTGCTGGTGGAGGACATCGCGGCGGCGGCGGGTGTTTCGCCACGTACGTTCAATAATTACTTCGCCAGTAAGTACGAGGCCGTGTGCTCGGTGGCGGTCGATCGCGCCCGGCGGATCGCGAATGGACTGCAGGATCGTCCGGCGGCCGAAGCGCTGTGGCCCGCGGTAATCCACGCGGTACTCGCCGAATTCCACGACGACGAGCTGCCCGATCCGGCATGGACTCACGGTATTCGGCTGATCACCGGCGAGCCTGCGCTGCAGGGTGAATATCTCAAGGCACAGGCCGTCATCCAGGAGGCGATCGCGACCGCCATCGCCGAACGCACCGGCCGCGACCTGCGCACCGATATGTTCCCGCGGATCATGGCGGGCGCGATCGCGACGGCACTGCAGGTCGCCATCGATCGCTGGGTCGCTGCGGACCCGCCCACCGCGGCACTGCCCGTCATCCGGGAAGCGTTGCGGCAATTGTCCTATCTACCAGGAGCCTTTCCGATGGACGTCCCCACCAACCACATCCTCGCCGTGCCAGGTGCGTCGCTGTACTACGAGATCCGCGGCACCGGACCGCTGCTGCTGCTCATCCCGGGTGGCAATGGCGACGCCGGGAGCTTCGATCAGATCGCCGAACGCCTCGCGGATCGCTATACCGTGGTCTCCTACGATCGACGCGGCTTCTCCCGCAGCCCAGGGCAGGACCACAACGTCCAACTCGACGGCGCCGATGCCACCGCACTGCTCACCCACCTCGGCGATCAGCCCGCCGCCGTGCTCGGCAGCAGCTCCGGTGCCATCGTCGCGCTCGAATTGCTCACGACCCGACCCGAACTCGTGCATACGCTCATCGCACACGAACCGCCGCTGGCGACCGTACTGCCCGACGCCGACAAGTGGCTCACCTTCTTGGACGAGGTCCACCAGACCAGCAAATCCGAGGGCTTCGTCGCCGCCATATCGCTATTCGCCCAGGGCGTCGGGCTGCGCCGAACACAGCCCGCCGAAGAACCCACGGCCGAAGCCGCCGCGATCAGTGCGCGCATCCAGCAGAACATGCAGTTCTGGATGGAATGCGAAATGCGCCAGTACGTTCGCTACACACCGGATTTCGACGCACTGCAACCCGTCGCCGACAAGCTCGTCCTCGCTATCGGACACGATTCGAAGGAAATGTTCCCGGCGCTGCCCAACGCGGTACTCAGCGAACGTCTCGGACTCGACATCGTGGAATTCCCGGGCGACCACGTCGGATACCGAAGCGCCCCCGAGGAATTCGCCACTCAACTCCATACGTTGCTCGACAAGCGCGGATAGGTACGTCTCGCACTCGGCCCCCGCGGCACAACTCGCCACCTACCCCGCCGGCGCCGTGCCTCACCTAGGCCCGAAACCATTCCCAGCCCACCCTGAACCAACCTTTCCGCCGCCACCCGATCCTGCCCTCGAGCGCCACCATGCGCGGGTGCTCGATCACCTCTTCCACAGTGAAGGCGACGATATCCCACGGTGAGTCCGCCCGATCGACGCGCGTGGAATAACGACACACCCCCACGTCTCGAGGGGAACGGCACGCCGAAAGGTCTGGCGTGAGCCGCCTTCCGGGCCTGGGGCAGCCATTTCGGTCGCAGACGTCCCGCCCGGCGCATGCCGCCGTCGCCGACAAATAGGCACGAGTGTCCTAGCGGGCATTGGCGCGAGACAGATTCCAGCTCTGCCACGTGTCGTCGTCGAGACTCGTGCGGATGGGACCGACTATCTTCGCGCGTTGTGGCTGCGGGAGTCGGTCGAGGGCGGGGAAGATATCGGGAGAGAGTCTGCTGAGGTAGAGCGTGTCGAGGTTCTCGCCGTGCTGCCAGCGATCAATATTTCGTGCCGCGACAAGGCCTTCCGGGTTGAGCACGGCCAGCACGAACAGCGTCGAGAAGGCGGTGCCGATGGCGGCGCGTGGCAGCCAGGTGCCGTCGAGGCGCAGCACCGCCGCGATCATCAGCAGGTACACCAGCCCCAGCCACAATTCGCATACCTCCACGAGCACGCGCAGGACAGTGAACCCGTAGGCCTGTTGATAGGTCCACATGCGGCCGAGGGCCGAGGCGACGATGATCAGCGTCAGCGCGCCGATCGCGCACAGCAGGATGCGCAGCCAGGCCCGGTCAACGGCGGATTCCTGTGCGGCCCACCGTAATACGACGGCGATTACGACGAGGGTGAGGATAGTGACGATCGAGAGCTGCCAGAATCCGCTGCGCGCGTATTCGGCGTAGGTCAGATTCGCGGTGCGCTGGACGTAATCGTCACCGCCGAACAATGCGACGAACTGGGCACCGACGAAGACCGCGAACAGGATGGTCAGAGCGCCCACCGGCAGTGCCCATTCCATCCGTCGCAGGCATCGGCCGGATGGCGCGCCTGTCGCCGCGGCTCGCGGACCCGCAAGCAGATACATCGCCCCGACGCTGCCGAGCCCGAGTACCGCGAACAGCACGATCCACTGCACGACCGATGCCGCGTCGAGCTGTGGCGTCACCGCGTCGAGCAATGTCGCGAATGTCGCATCGGCGCCGCCCAGCAACGGCACGAACACCGCCAACAACGCGAGCGTCACCGCAACCGACATCCCGGCGCGCCACGACCGCCGCGCTGAACTTTCACCGGTCCGCCCGAACGCCGAATACACCCACGGAATGCCCGCAATGGACTCGATCGGCACCGCGATCACGTCGTACCACGCGCCATACACCGACCGCCGCCCAACGACAGCCAACGATCCGGCCACGACGGCCCCTACGACACAGAGCGCGAAAAGCCACCCTGCGGCCCGCACCGCACCCACGGCCAGCAGCGCCAACGCCAGGGCTGTCCACCACACCCGCCCCCAATTCGCAGCGCGACCAGGGAATACCGATCCAACCACAACAGTCTCCGCACCACTGTCTTCCAGCGTCGAGCGACTGCCGATGACGACTGGACCAGCGGTTTGCGCAGCACGCTCTCCTGCCCCCAATGCGGGCGACTGCGCCGATTCGGACGAATCCGCTATCGGCGACGCACCCTGATCCACCGCGCCCCGACTGTCCGACGAATCAGTTCGACCTGGCTCTACCCCACCCGTGGGGAGCATCTCAGCACCGTCAGCCACGGGAACCGGCAGCTCCTGCTCATGCTCATCTATCGTCGCGGTGGGCGATTCAGCCAACGGATTCGGTATCGATGGTGCATCGTCGCGCACCATGCCGCCGCTGCTCCCATCAGACTGGTCGAGCTGCGCGCCAGCACCTTCGACCGACGTCGCGCCACCGGGCACCTCGGGGGCCGAGTGCCCTGGGCGATGCTCCATGGTGTGCGAGGCGGCCGAATGAGGTGTCGAGACCGCCGCTTCGGCCGTGCGTCGTGCGCGGCGGTCCACCATGAATACCGCGGCCGCTGCCACCGAACCAGCGAGTACCCAACCGATTCCAGGTCGGTCCAGCGGGATGAAGACCGCGCCCGCGATACCCGCGATAGCCGCTGCGGGCAGTACGCCCGCCGGGCAGGCAATGCGCCGCCACCTCGGCAGTTGCACCGGCCGGGGTCGCGGCGCCGGGAACCCGGAACTCGGCGGCGGAACCGGCGGCATGGTCGGTGGCGCACCCAGTGGCGGACTTATCAGCACATTCGACGGGCTCGACCACACACTCGGCGAGGTCTGCGCATCCGCTACCGACTGGTCTCCCACGTTCGGCTCCGATTTCGTTACGGATGGCGCAGGTGATTCGGGTCGCGCTGGTTCGGGTTGGTCTGGCATGAGTGTCGCCTCCTACGGGCGTGCGGGATCATCCCGGGACCTCATTGGTCCGGGCTGTGGAATATCGGAGTGCGTTAAGGGGCCGGGAGAATCACGCGAATGCGCGAGCCCGGATCGGTGACGGCTATTGTGCCGCCGTGTAGGTCGACTATCCAGCGCGAGATGGCAAGCCCCAGTCCGGTACCGCCGCCGTCGGTGCGCCCGCCGCGGGTGAAGCGGTCGAAAATGGTGCCGCGCTCGGCGATCGGAATGCCGGGGCCTTGGTCTTGGACGTCGATGACCAGCCCGCCGCGGTCGGCGCGGGCCTCGATGCATACTTCGCCACCGGCGGGTCCGTGGCGGGCGGCGTTGTCGAGCAGATTGAGCAGCACCTGATGCAAACGTGCACGGTCTGCGAAAACGCTTGCGCTGCTCGGTTGCACATCGGTGCTGAAGCGCACGCCGCGTCCGAGCGCCGCGGCGGCCACCTCGGCCTCAGCGACGACTTCGGCCAAAAGCGGTGTGACGCTGAGTTCTTCGCGGTCCAGCGCGCGGGCGCCGGATTCGATGGTGGACAGGTCGAGCAGTTCGGAGACGAGTCGGCCGAGCCGTTCGGTTTGGGCGAGTGCGGTGCGCAGGGTTTTGTCGTCGGGTTCGCAGACACCGTCGACCATGTTCTCCAGCACCGCATTCAGCGCGGTGATGGGGGTGCGCAGTTCGTGGGAGACATTGGCGATCAGGTCGCGGCGCTGCTGGTCGGCGGCGGCCAGATCGGCGGCCATCTGGTTGAAGGCCACCGCGAGTTGCCCTACCTCGTCGCGGGAACTGGCCCGCACTCGGCGGGTGTAGTCGCCCTGCGCCATGCGCTTGGCCGCCGCCGTCATCTCCCGCAACGGCCGAGTGGTGCCGTGCGCGAGGATTTGCGAGGTGATCAGCGCGATCACCGTTGCCGCGATCGTCGTCTTCGGCGGCAGCCAGCCGATCCGCAGCCGGAAGAACCCGAATGCCACCCCGGCCGACCCGAGCATCAGAATCGCGAACTTCAGCTTGATCGATGTGACCGGATCCAGCGGCCGCGGCAGCACCTCCGCGACCGCGTCCGATAGGCCACGCAGCTTCCGCGAAATCGCCGCGCGCACGACATCCTCGCTCATCGCGCATCCAGCGCATAACCGACACCGTGCACCGTGCGGATCACATCCGCTCCGAGCTTGCGGCGCAAAGCCTTGATATGACTGTCGACGGCCCGAGTGCCTGCGGCTTCGGCCCAATCCCAAACCTCTTCGAGCAATCGCTCGCGGGCCAGCACCACGCGGGGACGTCGTGCCAGCCGAGCCAGCAGGTCGAATTCCAGCGGGGTGAGCTGCGCTTCGATATCGGCGCGCCACACGCGACGCTGATCCACATCGATGCGTAGGTCGCCGACGATGATGGTGGCGCCATCGCGTTCGACGGCGCGGTCCATGCGGCGCAGCAGCGCGTGGACGCGGGCAGCGAGGATACGAAGCGAGAACGGCTTGGTCAAGTAGTCGTCCGCGCCGACGCCGAGTCCGATGAGCTGATCGGTTTCGTCGGTGCGCGCGGTGAGCATCAGGACCGGAACCGGGCGCGCGGCCTGTATGCGGCGGCACACCTCGAGACCGTCGAAGCCGGGCAGCATCACATCCAGCACCACCAGATCGGGCACGACCGCTTCGGCCGCCGCGACCGCCCCCGGACCGTCATGGGCGAGCTCGACGCTGAACCCCTCGGACCGCAGTCGCGCCGCCACCGATTCGGCGATGGTCACCTCGTCGTCGACCACCAGAATCCGTCGCGCCGCCTGCCCGAAGCCCGCCGCCTGCTGTTCCATGAACCGAAACCCTAGCCACCGGCTGTGGAGAGAACCCGCATCAATTGTGGAGATTCCGTGTGCACCGCCGACGGCGGCAGCTCGACGGGGCCACGTCGACGACATCAAACCGTGTCCCACCTGCAACTCCAGCGCATACCGAGAAGCGGCGACCACGGCGGAAAGTTAGCGACATGGTTGCCATGGGAAGGATCGGGATACACTTGCTCGTCGCCGCGGTCATCGCGGTCATCGCCCCCTCTGGGCTCTCCGGTACCGCGATGGCCGCACAGATGGCGACAATGGGCGGGGGCTCGGGCATTGTGCTCGACGGCCGAGCGGTATGCACCCTCACTACGGTCGGCTACGACAGCGCCGATCGGATGGTCGGACTCACCGCCGGACACTGCGCCGAGATCGGTATGCCTGTCCAGTCCGAGACACAGCAGGCAGGCGTCATCGGCACCGTCGCCGCGGTCGACCACAACAACGACTTCGCCGTCATCGAATTCGACCGCACCAAGGTCACGCCGGTTCGCCAAGTTGCGCAGACCTATATCGGTGGCATCGGCGTACCGCCGCGACCGGGCGATATCGTCTGCAAGAACGGCCGCACCTCCGGCTTCGACTGCGGAGTGGTGTGGGATACGCGCGAGTGGTGGTTCCAGAGCCAGCTCTGCTCCAGACCGGGCGATTCGGGCGGTCCGGTCACGCTCGGCGACCGCCTGGTCGGGATGAATATCGGGCATATCGGGGTCATGGTGCTCGGCGTGACACTCTTCGACATGGCCTGCGGCACGGCGGCGGTGCACGATCCGGCCGTGGCGATCGAGATCGGCGTCATCCTGGGTGAGATGGATCGGTCGGGTGGTGTCGGCGCCGGTTTCCGGCCGCTGTGAGATCACGGCTGCGATTCCGGCCCGTCCGTTCCAGCACTCGATGCCGAGATGCGCCGACTGTCAAGCGAATACGGAATCACCCTGATCGGCTCGACCCGTTGCCGCCACCGCATCTTCGCGTATCGGCGGGCGTTAGCCGTTCAGCTCGGCAAGTAGGAAGTCGCGGGCAACGCTGGATGCTCGTTCGAACTGCTCCTCGTAGACGGCGAAATGAGTGCCGGGGACAAGCGCCAGTCGTTTGGGCTCCAGAGCTTCGGCGTAGCTCTGCAGCGCGATATCGCTGGGCGTCAGAGTGTCTTGATCGGCGATCACCATCAGCAGTGGTGTCGGAGAAACGCGCTGCAGGAACGCTTCTGGGGCGTAGGACTGGAATTTGTCGACGCTGGAGAGGGTGACCTCGTTGCGCCAGGTGGGTATCTGCGGGCCGTTGGCCATCAACCAGTTGTAGACCTCGAGACCGGGCATCGCGACGAGTTCGGTGGGATCATCGGATGCCGCCTTGATCATCTGATGTGGTTTGCCCGACGCGCGGGCCTGGCGGTCAGCGGCGATGGCCGCATGGACCGCCGGCAGCATGATGGATGGCACCAAACTGCGGAAGTTGGCCCAGCCGTTGGTCAGTGGCACCTGCGACACGACCGCTCGCACGCGTCGATCGGTCGCCGCGACGACCAACACGTGTCCGCCCGCGAAACTGGTCCCCCAGATGCCGATGCGTTCCGGATCGATGCCCTCGAGGGTCTGGGCGAAGGTGATCGCATCGCGGTAGCCCTCGATCTGGGCGAACGGATCGACTTCGTAGCGGGGCTCACCGTCGGAAGTCCCGAATCCAGGATGGTCGTACACCAGACACGCCAGGCCCGCTCTGCTGAACACCTCGGCGAAGGGGGCCACCCATTCCTTGACGCCCGCGAAGCCGTGCGTCATCACCACCAGCGGGACAGGACCCGACGCCGCTTCCGGCCGGTAGAGCCAGCCACGTAACGTCACTGCGCCACTGGTGAATTCGATATCGACCCGCATGCGATGCCCTCCATTACTTCCGTCCTGTAACGAAGGTACGGCGCGAGTGGCACGATGTCGAAGGCCCAGTCGATGATCTCCGGATACCGCGCGGCAGGCTGGCTACCATGACGAGGATGCTGAGCAACGCACACATCGAAGCCCGCATACCCACCCAGGATCTGGCCCGAGCCCGCCGCTGGTACGCCGAGAAACTGGGCCTCGAACCGGTCGAAGAACGCGAGGGCGGCCTGCGCTACGAAGGTGCGTCGGGCGTCTTCTGCCTGTTCGCCTCCGCCGGGGCTTCCGACGGCTCGTTCACCCAGCTGGGGTTCTACGTCGATGACATCGAGGCAACCGTCGCGAGCCTACGGGCCCGCGGCGTGGTTTTCGAGGAATACGACGGCACGGTGAACGGGATCATGGATATCGAAGGCAACTATCCGAACAAGGGGCGAGCCGAGCGGGGCGCATGGTTCCGCGACAGTGAAGGCAATATGCTCGGTATCGGTCAGGTCATCCCCTAGCGCACCGATCCGCCTCCGAGGGGACAGTCATCATTGGAGCGCAAGGTAAGAGCCACCGGCGAAATCTGGTTCCCACCCGGTCCGCTGTAGCGGCTCAGCCAGTCCTGCGGCAGGGGACCACGCGGAGAACGCGTCCCCGTGTGTGCCATGTTGCCCGGTCATGCCCACGACCGCGAAAACATCGGTCCCCCACCGGAATACGCCTGCGGTCGCAGCGCCGCAGGACTCGAATAATTCAGATCTGAGCGAGCTTGCGGGCATCCTTGCGGACACCGAAAGAGGTGACGATCTCCATGATGCCGAGGATGATCAGCCACCACCCGGCGACCAAGGCCAGCGTCGCCACCGATGCGACCGGCCACGCGATCAGCACCACACCGCCGATCGCGGTGATGATTCCGAAGAGACCCTCCCAGCCCCGACCGGGCAGCGTCGGCTCGGAGATCGCCGCCATCAGCAGCGAGACACCACGGAACAGCCAGCCGATACCGATCCACAGGCCGAGTAACAGAATCGATTCCAGCTCGTCACGAAAGCAGAAGACACCGATGATGATCGACAACACACCACTGATGAACGCGAGAACCCGGACTCCAGGGCTGGTGTGTGTGCCGAATGCGGCCACCAACTGCAGGAAGCCACTCACCACCAGGTAGATGCCGAAGATGATGCCCGCGGCGACCAGCGTCACACCAGGCCATACCAGGATCATGACGCCGAGGATTACCGACAGGATGCCGGTGACCAGAACCATTTGCCACGCACTGCGCGCAAGCGACTGCAGAGGACCCTCTAGCACGCTGTTTGTCGTCATGACGTGATATTAGGCCGCGAAACAGTAGTTTTCTGGAAATTTGCCAGATGCGCGCATCTGGACGGCCGTCAGGCGGGTGTCGCGATATTCACCATCCACGCGATACCGAAGCGATCCAGGCACATGCCGAATTCGTCGCCCCACATCTGCTTCTCCAACGGCACGGTCACCGTGCCACCGGCGCACAGCTTGTCCCAGTAGCCGCGCAGTTCGTCGGCGTCGTCACCGGAGAGACTGATCGAAATACTGCTTCCGGGTTTGTACTCCATACCTGGCGGGGTATCCGAAGCCATCAGCGTGAACCCACTCGGCGTCTCCAGCATGCCGTGCATGATCAGCTGCGCGCCGGGCGCGTCCTTATCCCCCATATCCCCGAAAGTCTGCATCGTCAGCGTGCCGTCGAACACATCGCGATAGAACTCCAACGCCGTGCGCGCCGAGTCGGAAAAACTGATGTACGGGTTCAGCCGGGAGGTCATAGGAACGCTCCTTGGTGGTAGTTGGCCGCCATCGCCGAGGTTAGTCCTCCGACTCGGACAGTGGGCTCGATAACGGGGTACTCGCTCACGTTTATCGCCGAGAGGGCTCGGGTAGTCATCCCTAAGTGGCTCTCGTCGTGTGCACCCATGGGGTGAAGCGGGTGGGTCGGGTTCGCGATCTCGGGTGGCTAGGAGAAGAGGGTGGCGGTTGTTCTCGTGCTGCAGGCACGTGGCCTCGGTGATCTGCTCACCGCGGTTCCCGCGTTGCGCGCGCTGCGACGGGCGAAACCGCGTGATCAGATCGTCCTCGCCGCTCCGCACCGTCTGAAGCCCATCGTCGACCTGATCGCCTCCGTCGACTCCATGATCCCGACCGCCGACCTGAGCGACCTGCGCTGGGATGCACCCGAACCCACGCTTGCGGTCAATCTGCACGGACCGAGCGCCGAGAGCATCGTCGCGCTCACCAAGACCGATCCCGGACGCATCCTCTCCTACCGCAATCCGGCGTTTCCGGAGCTGGAGGGCCCGGAATGGCACGCGGATATGCATCACGTCGAGCGCTGGTGTCATCTGCTCGAATCCGACGGCATCGTCGCCGATCGCCGCAATCTCGGACTCGTCCCCCCGGTCGCCACCACCAGTCGCCGCGATTGCGTCGTGGTCCATGTGGGAGCCGGGGCACCGGCTCGCCGTTGGCCCCCGGACCGATTCGCCGCGGTCGTGCGGCATCTGCTCGTACTCGGTCGCGAAGTGGTGCTCACCGGTGACCCGTCCGAGCGCGACACCGCGCTGAATATTGCCGCCCGCGCGGGCCTACCCGTGGGCCGGGTGCTCGCGGGTGAGCAGAACCTCATCGAACTCGCCGCCACGGTCGCCGAGGCCGCACTGGTCATCTGCGGTGATACCGGCGTCGCACATCTGGCCACCGCCTTCGGAACCCGCACCGTGTTGTTGTTCGGTCCGACACCGCCGCGCTGGGGTGGGCCGCCACCGCATCTTCTCGGTAGGCACGCGGTGCTGTGGGCCGGCCAACTCGGCGATCCGATGGCCGATACCCCCGACCCCGGATTACTGCGGATCGGTGTCACCGAGGTGATCAGCGCGATCGACAAGCAGCTCGCCAAGCGGGCGTGGCCGGGCGGCGGAAACAATCGCGGACGCACGACGTATCGCCGCGTGGGTTGACCACCATTCAGGCGTTACCCTCGGCGCGGGCGTTGCTCAAGGCTGCGGCATAGGCCGCTAGCGCGCTGGGCCAGAACTGCTCCAGATAGTCACGTGCGTCGCCCAGTCCGCGGGGGTCGAGGAAGTACAGCCGCCGATTACCGTCCGGGCGCATCATCACCAGTCGGGCCGCGCGCAGTACACGCAGATGCTGGGATGCTGCCGAGCTGGTTACGCCGACGAGTTTCGCGAGATCACCGACCGACATCGGCGCGGTCGGCAGTGCTTCGAAAATGGCCCGACGGGTCGGGTCAGCGAGCGCCTCGATGGCCAGAACTCCATTAGTCGGCACTGAAACAGTGTGAGCGATTGGCCTCTGGTTGGTCAATTTCGCGCAATACGGGTTTCTCCAGGTAGATAACACAGCAACGCCATATCGTTACCTAGCCGTAACCAGCCAACTGGGCTTTCCCGAGCCTGTGGCGGTTGCCACAGGATTACGAAACCCAAATGCCGGTCCCGTACGTTCGATCCATGCCCGTGACCGTACCGTTACCTTATCGTCTCGGCTCGACCCGTTCACGCCGCAACCGCGCCGCGACCCGGGTGGTTGCCGCGGCAGCGGCCGTCAGCGCCTCGCTCGGCGTTTCGGCCGCCGTTGAGCCCGACGCACTGGCCGGAAAGACCGAGTTGTCGGCCGACCGAACCAGTGATGCCGTCGCCTTCACCGCATTCACCCCGCGCGAGGCCCAGATGCCGCAGACCGTACCCGAGGCCGTGAGCTGGGAGCAGCACCGCATCGCCGCCGAGGCGGCCCGTCCGCGCACCGTTCGTCCCATCGCGGGCGTACTGACCTCCAGCTTCGGCATGCGCTGGGGTGCGCTGCACGCGGGTCTCGATTTCGCCGATCAGATCGGGACCCCGATCGCCGCGGTCACCGACGGCACCGTCATCGAGGCGGGTCCGGCCTCCGGCTTCGGCATGTGGGTTCGGGTGCAGCAGGATGACGGCACCATCGGCGTCTACGGCCACGTGAACGATATTCTGGCCACCGTCGGTCAGCAGGTGCGCGCTGGCGATGTCATCGCCACCGTCGGCAACCGCGGCTTCTCCACCGGCCCGCACCTGCACTACGAAGTCCACTCGGGCGACGGCACCCCGATCGATCCGATGCCCTGGCTCGGCGCGCGCGGCATCGCCGTCGGCCTGGCCGCAGAGTAAGCGCTCCCTATCCGATTCAGCCACCGGCGCATTCGCGATTCGATGAGGGGATAGCGAATGCATCCGGTGGTCGATTTCTAGTACCGCGGTATCACCCGCGAATGGCGCTGCAGCGGGACGTGGTCGTGCGTCGTCGATTCCTACCGTCGGCTCATGTCGACGATCGATAATGTTTCCGCTCCTGGCGATTCCGCGCGCGACCATCGCCCCGCCGTCGGCGCGGACCTGCCGCGCGGCCCTCGCCTGCATCGCCCGCTGCTGTGGATGGTGGCCGCGATGGCTGCGCTGGTCCTGTTCTCGGCCGGTGGCATGGCATTCGACGACCGGATGCTGCTCGATGAATCCGTATGGCTCAAACCGCTCGAGTTCGGGCTCGCATTCGTGCTCTACGGGATCACGCTGGCATGGTTGCTGTCGTTGCCGCACAAGGGCAGTCGGGTTACCTGGTGGATGGGGGCAGTCTTCGCGGTCACCGGATTCGTGGACGTCGGGTTCATCGTGGTGCAGGCCGCGCGCGGCACCTACAGCCATTTCAACAGCGAGACCGATGCGGTGAACTCGATCGGTCAGATGGTCTTCGCGTCCGGTGTTCCCGGCTTGTTCTTCGCCAATCTCGTTATCGTGCTGATCCTTTCGTGGCAGCGTTTGGTGGACCAGCCGACCGCGCGGGCCGTTCACGCCGGCCTCGGCCTCGCTGTCGTGGGGATGGCGCTCGGGTACCTGATGGGGTTCACCGGAAAACAGTTGGTGCGCGATACCAACGGCAATGTGGTCGAGTTGGTGGCCGGCCATACCGTGCTGGAGAACCCGTCATTGGACGCACGTGACGGTGTCGCAGGCATGCCGATCACGCATTGGAGCACCATCGGCGGCGATCTGCGGATCCCGCATTTCCTCGGGCTGCACGCCATTCAGGTCTTGCTACTCGCGGTTGCCGTTCTGGCCTGGTTGGCGCCGCGCTACCCGTGGCTGCGGGCCGAACGCACGCGCGCCGCGCTGATCAGTGTCCTCGCATCGGGTTATACCGGCCTACTCGCGATCGTGTTCTGGCAGGCGATGCGAGCCCAATCGCTCGTGCATCCGGACGGTCGGACGCTGTTCGCCGCCGGTGTATTGATCTGGATAGTTGCTCTGCTGACTCTCGGCGTTTACTGGCGGGCCCGCGCCGTGGCGAATCACAGCCGCAACGCTCCGAGTGCCGTGCGAATGTTCGCCGCGGGGAGGCACACCCGCGGATAGTAGCCACAGCGCTCGCTGAGTTCCTGCTCCTATGGCCCTCAGGCGGCGACATCTCCAGTACGGTGGTCGAGCGCGCTGAGCGTGACCAGACCCGGAACACTCGTTCGGAAGAGCCGAGAAAGGTTGTTCAATGGCCCTGACGAATACCTTCGCCGTCATCCAGACTGTCGTACTGGCAGCATGGTTCGGCGCCATGGTCTATTCGATCGTCGTGGTGCAGCAGTTCCAACTGCGCGCCGCCGATCCGGATGAGTTCGAGGACATCGGCCAGCTGATGGCCAGCGGCTCGCGGCGCAGGATTCTGCGGCTGGCTGTACTGATCGCGATCTCCGGAACCGGCCTCGCCATCAGCCGCGCCACCGACACCCCCCGACCGAGCACCGAGTGGATCGTCTTGATGTGTATCAAGCTGGTGCTGTTCGTTATCGCGTGCGGTGCGTTTGCGTATCAGTCGTGGTGGGTTTGGCCGAAGCGGATCTTCGCGCTCCCCGCGGAGATGCCTGGTGTGCGGCGGACGTTTCTGATCACGTCGCTGGTGATGACGGTGACACTCGGCCTGATACTCGCCATCGACGTGATCGCGGCGACCGCGTAGGGTCAGGCGCCGCCCGCCATCGCGGACAGAATGGTCACCGACGAGCCGTCCCGCACCGCCGTCGCCAGCCCCTGCTCGGTCCGCACGTCGTTGTCGTCGACGTAGACGTTCACGAACCGGTGCAACTTGCCGTCGGTGACGATGCGGCCCTGCAGGCTGTCGTACTTGGATTCCAGATCGGCGATGATCGCTCCAACTGTCTCCCCCGACGCCTCGACTCGCTTCTCGCCGCCGGTGTGCCGTCGCAGCACCGCTGGAATACTGACCGTGACCGTCATCGGAACGCATCCTTCCCGCACCGTTCGCAGATTCGCCTCGGATAGTACGCGGGCCCGCAATAATTCGGCATGGACTGCACGGTCGGCATAGAGTCGAGAAAGTGGCGTCGACCGGAGAGGAGCCGCTCGTGATCGACGAGTACGACGTTGTGATCGTCGGCGGCAGCCTCGCCGGATGCGCGGCCGCAATCAACTTCGGACGCAGGGGCTTTCGCGTCGCCGTACTCGAGGCGCATCGTGACCCCGCCTTCTATAAACGATTGTGCACGCACCTCATCCAGCCGACCTCATTGCCTGCGGTTCAGCGCCTGGGGCTCGATAGCCCCATCGAGGCCGCGGGCGGCGTTCGGATGCACACATCGTTCTGGACGCCGGTCGGCTGGGCGCACGAGCACAGCGTCGCTGATCTCGGTCGGCACGGATACATTCTTCGTCGATCGGTGCTCGATCCGCTCATCCGTGAAATGGCTTCCGCGACAGCTGGTGTGGATCTCGTGCTCGGCGCCAAGGTGCGAGCACTACACCGGACAGGCAGCCGGATCGACGGCGTGGTGGCACACGTCGATGGTGCTGAGCGGACGGTGCGCGGACGTATGGTAATCGGTGCCGACGGTGTGAATTCCCGGATCGCCGAGGCGGCGGCCCTTCCCGCGCGCTTGTCACCCAACCGGCGGGCGAGCTATTTCGCGTACTTCCGGAACGTGCCGATCCCGGAGGGCAACTTCCGGGTCTGGTTGATGCCCCCGGATGCGCTCGGCCTGATCAACTCCGATGACGGACTTACGCTCGTCTCGATGTTGGTGGACAAACAGCGCGTCCCCGACCTGTTGGAGGGCAAGGAGGACTATTTTCGGCGCCGCTTCGCCGAACTTCCCGATCCGCCGGATCTGTCTCGGGCAGAACGGGTTTCCGACATCATCGGAACGAAAGACCGGCCGAATGTGACGCGGTTGCGGATCGTTCGCCCCGGCTTGGCGCTCGTCGGCGACGCCGCGCTCGCCGCGGATCCGCTGCGCGGGGTCGGCTGCGGCTGGGCGATAGAGAGCGCCGAGTGGTTGGCCGAGACCACCGCCGACGCATTGGCAACCGGTGATCCGGACCGTCTGGATTCGGCATTGCGGCGGTATCAGCGCACGCACCGGCGGCAGTTGTGGCCGCAGCAACTGGTGTTCAACCGCAATAGCCGCCAGGCGGCGCCACCACCACCGGTGCGGAAGCTGCTGGCGACCGCGGCCGCGGATCCCTATGTGGCCGAGCGGTTCTGGCCCGTCATCCAGCGAACCGCGTCCGCCAAGACGTTGCTGTCGCGGCGGGTGCTCGCGGCGGTGCGCCGCGCCGGGGGCGGCCGACTCGATGGCTGGCGCATCCCCGAGCCCATGGCGTCATCGCGTCCCGAACTCTTCATCGACCAGGTCGAATAGTTCGTCGTCGGTGACGGAGTCCAGTTCGGACCGCGATTGGTCGGTCTGAGGCGCGCGCATTCCGCTTTCGAGGCGAGTCAGCGTGCGGCGGACCGACTCTCGTTCCGTCTCGTCCGACAGGGATTCGAGCAGTGCTTCGATCTGCTGGAGCGCGCCGCTGATCTGGGTCATCGGCGACGGCGCCGACCGGGGCACCAGGTTGGCCGAAATGTACTGCGCCACTGCCTTCGGCGTGGGGTAGTCGAAGACGAGTGTGGACGGCAGGCGCAACCCGGTGACCTGCGCGAGCCGGTTGCGCAGTTCGACGGCGGCGAGCGAGTCCAGTCCGAGTCCGGTGAATGTTGTTGCCGGATCCACCCGGTTCGTACCGGCGACGATCGCAACATGTTCACCGACTACCGCCAGCACGGCCGCCGCACGCGCATCGTCGGCCAAGCCCGCCACACGCGCTGTGAGTCCCGAACCGAGTTGCGGCGCTCGGGCTGTGAAGCTTCGGAGCATCTCGTGGCTCGATCCGGCCCGCAGCGCGGCCGGATTGATACGTGCTGCCACCAGTGCTGGTTGCTGCGCCGTCAGTGCGGTGTCGAATAGTGCGAGGGCAGCGTCGGTGTCCAATGGGGTAATACCGAAACGCTGCCAACGCGCCAGATCCGCCGGAGACAGACGAGCAGCCATACCCGCATCGCCCCATGGTCCCCACGCCAACGACAACGCGGGCAATCCCGCCGCATGCCGCTCCCACGCCAACGCATCCAACTCCGCATTCGCCGCCGCATAATTGGCCTGCCCCGGCGTGCCGAGAGTCCCCGCGACCGAGGAAAACAACACGAACACCGACAAATTCAACCCACGGGTCAGCTCGTCGAGAACCCTCGCACCATCAACCTTCGGTGCCCACACCCGCTCGAACCGCTCAACCGTCAACGATGCGACAGTCGCGTCATCGAGCACACCAGCAGCATGGATCACCGCCGTCACCGGCGGCTCTATACCAGCCAAAACCGCCGCCACCGCATCCCGATCAGTCACATCACAGGCCACCACACGACCAACACCAACACCGTCGACATCGACATCGCTACCACCACTACGACTCAGCAACACCAAATGCCGCACCCCATGTGAGCGCACCAGATGCCGCGCCAACACCGCACCCACACCACCGGTACCACCGGTAACCAACACCGTGCCCCCACCCCAACCCGGCATCTCACGCGAGGGAACCGGCACCCGTGCCAGCCGCGGCACGGACGCACCACCATTACGCCACTGCACCTGTGAATACCCGGACGCAACAATCGCATCCCAATCCGTACCCTCCGGATCGTCGGTATCCACCAAAACAATCCGACCCGGAAACTCCGCCTGCACCGACCGCACCAAACCCCACACACCCCCGACACCGTCCCGCGTCCACACCACCAGAGACGCATCCGAGTCTCCCGCAACGAACTCCCGCACCTCACCCAACACCGCAATAACACCTGTACCGCCATCCAGCCGCCGCACCGGCGACGAGACCACCCCGGGCGGCAGATCCACACCGACCCAACCCAACTCGAACAGCGCGTCGTTGCGGGTGATACGGCGGCCGGTGAGCTGTGACGCGTCGACGGGGCGATAGACGAGTTTGTCGATCGACAGCACCGGAGCACCGAATTCGTCGACCGCAGTGATGGTCCATGCGGACTCGCCGGCCGCGGCGGCCCGTACCCGCAGCGCGGTCACTGCGCTGCGATAGCGGCGGACCCCGCTCCAGCTGAACAACATTCGGCCGCTGCCGGTGCCGTCGATCGAGACCATCGCACCGCCGTGCAGTACGGCGTCGAAGAGGCCCGGATGCAGTCCGTATGCGGTGGCGTCGCTCTGCGTCCCGGGGTCAAGGGCGACCTCGACGTACAGGTCGCCATCCCGGAGCCATGCCGCTTGCACACATCGGAAAGTGGTGCCGTAGTCGAACCCGACTTGGGCTAATCGAACATAGATCTCGTCTACGCCGATCGGTTGCGCGCCAGGCGGCGGCCAGGTGGTGAGGGCGCCGAACGCGGCCAGATCGGAATCGCGGGCGGGAGTGATCGAACCAGCGGCGTGGCGCGTCCAGTCGGCATCGCCGGCCTCGGGCCGAGAGAACACCCCGATCGGGCGTGCACCGGCTTCCGCTGCGGCACCGACGGTAACCTGGATTTGCACCGCCTCACCAGCTTCGAAGGTCAGCGGCACCTCGAGCGTGAGCTCGTCCAGGTATTCGCACTCGACCTGTTCGCCAGCGCGCAGCACCATTTCCACGAACGCTGTTCCTGGCACGACTACCGTGTCGAGCAATACGTGATCGGCAATCCACGGATGGGTTTGTACAGACATCCGTCCGCCGAATATCTGCTCGTCCGTTCCCGCCACCACCAGCGCGCTGGTGAGGATCGGGTGATTGAGCGGATTGGCGGCTGTGGCGGGTTGTGGGTCGAGCCAATAGCGTTGATGCTCGAACGGATAGCCGGGCAGATCGACCCGTTTCGCACCCTGACCGGCGAAGAACCGTGACCAATCGACATCGACACCTGCACAATGCAGTTGGGCAACAGCACGCACAAGAGTCTCGACCTGACCACGCCCACGACGCTGAACCGCGACCACTGCCTCCGCATCGATCAACCCCGCCAACACCGCATCCGGCCCCACCTCGAGGAACCGAGTACCACCCGCCTGCCGGAGCACGGCGATGCCATCGGAAAACCGGACCGGTTCACGCACCTGGCGCACCCAATACCCCGGATCCACCAACAACTCCGACTCCAGCCGACCAGTCACATTCGACGCAATCGGAATCCGAGGCCGCTGCCACGCGAGTTCCCCGCACACCGTGGCGAATTCATCGAGCATGGGGTCCATCAACACCGAGTGGAAGGCGTGACTGACCCTCAGACGGCGGCTGCGCCGGTCCGCCCAGCGCGCCTCGAGTTCAGCAATACCCGCCTCCGGACCCGACACCACCACCGACCCAGCAGCATTGACCGCCGCGACCGAAACACCATCCGGCAAATCACCGAGCACACCGACCACACCGCCGACTTTGCCGACCAGAGCGCTCTCACCGACCACAGCGCTCTCATCGACCTTCCCTACCTCACCGACCTCACCGGCATTACCGAGCTCACCGGCCCCACCGATCGCCTCGGCCTCGCCGATCTGGACGGCCAGCATCGCCCCACCAGCCGGGAGCGCCGCCATCAAACGCCCACGAGCAGACACCAAACGCACCGCATCCTCGAGCGACAACACCCCAGCCACGTGGGCAGCGGTGATCTCACCAACCGAATGCCCGACCACCAAATCCGGCCTCACACCCCACGACTCGAGCAGACGAACCAGTGCGACCTCGACCGCGAACACACCCAACTGCGTATTATCCGTCCGATCCAAATCAGTGCCGGACGCGAAAAGCCATGCCGGATCGCAAATCTCACGCACAGCCTCCGCGAACACGGGGAATGCCTCGAACAGTTCGCGACCCATTCCCGTGTACTGCGCACCCTGCCCCGAGAACACGAACACTGTCTTCCCATCCACCACCCACCGTGCGACAACGTCATCGACACCGTCGGAGTCAGAGTTGGAAACCAAGACCGCTGCGCGCCAATTCAAGTGCGCCCGCGCGGTCGCCAGCTCGAACCCCACATCGACAGCCGACGCCCCCACCGCGCGCACCCGATCCAACAACGTGCGCCCCGCCGCCTCGGACTTACCCGATACCAACCACGGCACCACCGGCAACGGATTCCCCCCGACATCAGGTGAATCCGGCGCCTCCTCCACGATCAGATGCGCATTCGTCCCACTGATCCCGAACGACGACACCCCAGCCCGCCGCCGCCCGCTCCGCCTCCACGGGCGCGATTCCATCAGTAGTTCGACTCGGCCTGAAGTCCAATCGACATGCGGGCTCGGCGCATCCACATGCAACGTCGCAGGCATCACCCCACGCCGCATCGATTCCACCATCTTGATCACACCGGCTACACCCGCAGCGCCGACCGTATGGCCGATATTGGACTTGATCGAACCCAACCACACCGGCTCACTCCGACCCTGCCCATACGTCGCCAACAACGCCTGCGCCTCGATCGGATCACCCAACCGCGTACCGGTGCCATGCCCCTCCACCACATCGACATCGGCCGCGGTCAAACCGGCGTTCGCCAATGCCGCCCGAATCACCCGCTCCTGCGACGGACCATTCGGCGCCGTCAAACCATTCGACGCACCATCCTGATTCACCGCACTCCCACGAACCACACCGAGAATCCGATGACCCCGCGAACGAGCATCCGAAAGACGCTCCAACACAACCAAACCCGCCCCCTCGGCAAACCCCACACCGTCGGCCGTCGCGCTGAACGACTTGCTTCGACCATCCGGTGACAATCCCCGCTGCCGCGCG
Organism: Nocardia sp. CA-084685; assembly: GCF_050955785.1. NCBI lineage: Bacteria > Bacillati > Actinomycetota > Actinomycetes > Mycobacteriales > Nocardiaceae > Nocardia > Nocardia sp. CA-084685. Next base: position 3,996,493 of record NZ_CP192094.1, on the reverse strand, counting down.
AAATCCACGAATAGATACGGCGACCCCCATACCGACACGCCACCGGCCAGTGCCATGGAGCAGTCGCCGACGCGCAGAGCTTGGCAGGCGAGGTGTAGGGCCACGAGCGACGACGAGCACGCCGTATCCACCGTCACCGCGGGACCTTCGAAGCCGAAGATGTAGGCGAGCCGGCCGGACAGGACGCTCTGGGTGGTACCGGTGAGCCGGAAGCCCTCGAAGTCGCCGGATATGCGTGCGTGGTAGTCAGAGATGCTTGATCCGGCGAAAACTCCGACGTCCGTGCCGCGCAGAGCTTTCGGGTCGAGTCCGGCGTCCTGCATCGCATCCCAGGCGACTTCGAGCAGCACCCGCTGCTGCGGATCCATCGCCGCCGCCTCACCCGGACCGATCCCGAAGAAACCCGCATCGAATCCGGGGGCATCGTCGAGGAACGCGCTCTCACGAATGTAGACGGTGCCCGGCACGTCCGGGTCCGGGTCGTAGAGTCGTTCGAGGTCCCAGCCTCGGTCGGTCGGGAATCCGGACACCGCGTCGACGCCCCGGAATACGATGTCCCACAAGTCGTCCCGCGACCCTACAGCGCCCGGGAAGCGGCATCCCATGCCGACAATCGCGAGCGGCTCATCGGCGCGGATCTCTTTCGGTCGTTCGACGGGTGCGGTGCGGGCCGTGCCCTTTCGCACATTCCCGAGTACGTACCGGGCCAGCGCCGTCGGCGTCGGGTAGTCGAAGACGACGGTCGAGGGCAGCCGCACGCCGGTCTCCTCGGCGAGCCGGTTGCGCAGTTCGACCGCGCCGAGGGAGTCGAGCCCGAGTTCGGCGAAGCTGCTCGATGGGTCGATTCTGGCGCTCTTGTTGGTGACCACACCGACGTGCCCACAGACCAGATCGACGATCGCGGCTTCGCGTTCGGCCTCGTCGAGCCCGGTCAGCCGCGCACGCGTGCCGGAGCCACGCTCAGTGCGCGGGACCAAGCCGCTGAACACCTCGTGCTGTGCACGGTGCGGGTCGATTTGCGCGGCGATCAGCGCTGGTCTGTCCGTCGCCAGTGCGGTGTCGAATAGTGCGAGGGCAGCGTCGGTGTCCAATGGGGTAATACCGAAACGCTGCCAACGCGCCAGATCCGCCGGAGACAGACGAGCAGCCATACCCGCATCGCCCCATGGTCCCCACGCCAACGACAACGCGGGCAATCCCGCCGCATGCCGCTCCCACGCCAACGCATCCAACTCCGCATTCGCCGCCGCATAATTGGCCTGCCCCGGCGTGCCGAGAGTCCCCGCGACCGAGGAAAACAACACGAACACCGACAAATTCAACCCACGGGTCAGCTCGTCGAGAACCCTCGCACCATCAACCTTCGGTGCCCACACCCGCTCGAACCGCTCAACCGTCAACGATGCGACAGTCGCGTCATCGAGCACACCAGCAGCATGGATCACCGCCGTCACCGGCGGCTCTATACCAGCCAAAACCGCCGCCACCGCATCCCGATCAGTCACATCACAGGCCACCACACGACCAACACCAACACCGTCGACATCGACATCGCTACCACCACTACGACTCAGCAACACCAAATGCCGCACCCCATGTGAGCGCACCAGATGCCGCGCCAACACCGCACCCACACCACCGGTACCACCGGTAACCAACACCGTGCCCCCACCCCAACCCGGCATCTCACGCGAGGGAACCGGCACCCGTGCCAGCCGCGGCACGGACGCACCACCATTACGCCACTGCACCTGTGAATACCCGGACGCAACAATCGCATCCCAATCCGTACCCTCCGGATCGTCGGTATCCACCAAAACAATCCGACCCGGAAACTCCGCCTGCACCGACCGCACCAAACCCCACACACCCCCGATACGGTTTCGGGTCCACACCAGCAAAGGCGACTCCGACTCCCCCGCGACAAACTCCCGGACCTCGTCCAACACCGCACCAACACCCGCACTACCATCCAACCGCCGCACCACAGCCGAGCTCGACCGAGTCGGCAACTCCACACCGACCCAACCCAACTCGAACAATGGAGTACGTGCGCGGGAATCGACATCGAAGGTGCGGAAGACGATTTCGTCGATCGACAGCACCGGCCGACCCGAATCATCGACCGCGGCGATCGAGAAGCTTTCCGAGCCCGTCGGCGTCGAGCGAACTCGCAGCCGGGTCGCCCCGGTGGCGTAATAGCGGACGCCTGACCAGCTGAATAGCAGTCGGCCCTTGCCCGGCGGCAGATCCTCGGCGAGTGCGTACTGTGCGAATCCCGCGTGCAACGCGAGGTCGAAAAGGGCTGGGTGGATACCGTAACCGCTGGCATCACCGTGGAATTCGTCGGCGAGCGCCACTTCAGAGAAGATCTCGCCATCACGGCGCCAGGCCTTCTCGATACCGAGGAACGCCGGTCCGTAATCGAGGCCCGAGGCGTCGCTGATCCGTTGGACGATCCATTCCGGCGCGACGGTCTCGGAGTCGGCGGGGGGCCAGTGGGGTTCGCTGATAAGGCGCTGGAGTAGGTGATCATTGTCCGGGGCCGGGGTGGCTCCGGAGTAGGTTCCGCTGGCCGAGCGTATCCATTCGTCGTGGTCGGTGAGCCTGAACGCGACGGTGAACGAGCGTCGACCGGTCTCGTCGGGTGCGTCGGCCAACAGTTGCAGTTCGATAGCGCCGGTGTCGGGCGGCAGAATGGGCGCCTCGTGAGTCAGCTCTTCGATTACGCCGCAGCCGATCTCGCTGGCGGCACGGGTGAGGAGTTCGACCGTCGCGGTCCCGGGCAGCACCGGGGTGCCCAAGGAGATGTGGTCGCCGACCCATCGGTGCGTCGACAGTGCGAAACGGCCGGTGAACAGCCATTCGTCTGCTCGTGCAAGCGAAACGGCGGCCGTGAGGATCGGGTGGTCGAACGCGCTGTCGGCGTGTTGTGGGGCCAACCAGTAGCGTTGATGCTCGAACGGATAGCCGGGCAGATCGACCCGTTTCGCACCCTGACCGGCGAAGAACCGTGACCAATCGACATCGACACCTGCACAATGCAGTTGGGCAACAGCACGCACAAGAGTCTCGACCTGACCACGCCCACGACGCTGAACCGCGACCACTGCCTCCGCATCGATCAACCCCGCCAACACCGCATCCGGCCCCACCTCGAGGAACCGAGTACCACCCGCCTGCCGGAGCACGGCGATGCCATCGGAAAACCGGACCGGTTCACGCACCTGGCGCACCCAATAGCCCGGATCCGCCATAAGGTCCGACTCGAGCCGACCAGTCACATTCGACGCGATCGGAATCCGGGGCGGCTGCCATACGAGTTCCGCACATACCGCGGCGAATTCATCGAGCATGGGTTCCATCAACACCGAGTGGAAGGCGTGACTGACCGTCAGACGGCGGGTGCGCCGGTCCGCCCAGCGTGCCTCGAGTTCGGTGATGCCCGCCTCCGGACCTGAGACCACCACCGCCCCTGGTGCGTTGATCGCCGCAACCGAAACACCATCCGGCAAGTCACCGACCACGCCAACCTCACCGATCCCTCGTATCTCACCGACCCTCCCAACCTCACCGGCCTTCTCTATCTCACCGGCGTCACCGGCCCTCCCAACCTCACCGACCTCACCGGCGTTACCTGCCCTCCGGACCTCACCGACCTGACCGGCCTTACCGACCTCACCGGCCACACCGATCGCGTCGACTTCGCCGATCGCGCCGACCTCACCGATCTGGACGGCCAGCATCGCCCCACCAGCCGGGAGCGCCGCCATCAAACGCCCACGAGCAGACACCAAACGCACCGCATCCTCGAGCGACAACACCCCAGCCACGTGGGCAGCGGTGATCTCACCAACCGAATGCCCGACCACCAAATCCGGCCTCACACCCCACGACTCGAGCAGACGAACCAGTGCGACCTCGACCGCGAACACACCCAACTGCGTATTATCCGTCCGATCCAAATCAGTGCCGGACGCGAAAAGCCATGCCGGATCGCAAATCTCACGCACAGCCTCCGCGAACACCAGGAATGTGTCGAACAGCTCGCGACCCATCCCCGCGTACTGCGCACCCTGGCCGGGGAAAACGAACACCGTCTTACCCGGGACCACCTGTCGCGCGACCACGTGATCGCTATCGACATCGGAGTCCGAAACCAATATCGCTGCGCGCCAATCCAGATGCGCCCGCGCAGTCGCCAGCTCGAACCCAACGTCGACAGTCGACGCTTCCACTGCGCGTACCCGCTCCAACATCGTCCGGACCGCCGCCTCGGATTTACCGGACACCACCCACGGCACCACCGGCAACGGATACACCGCCACTTCAGGCGTATGCGACGCCGGTGCTTCCTCCACGATCAGATGCGCATTCGTCCCACTGATCCCAAACGACGACACCCCAGCACGCCGCGGCCGACCCACCGACTCCCACAACCGAGCCTCCGTCAACAACCGCACACCACCGGAATCCCAATCCACATGCGGCGACGGCGCATCCACATGAAGACTGCGCGGCATCACCCCACGCCGCATCGCCTCCACCACCTTGATCACCCCAGCCACACCCGCAGCCGCCTGCGTATGACCCAAATTCGACTTGACCGACCCCAACCACACCGGCTCGTCTCGGCCCTGCCCATACGTCGCCAACAACGCCTGCGCCTCAATCGGATCACCCAACCGCGTACCAGTCCCATGCCCCTCCACCACATCCACATCAGCCACAGACAAACCCGCACTAGCCAATGCCGCCCGAATCACCCGCTCCTGCGACGGACCATTCGGCGCCGTCAAACCATTCGACGCACCATCCTGATTCACCGCACTCCCACGAACCACACCAAGAATCCGATGACCCCGCGAACGAGCATCCGAAAGACGCTCCAACACAAGAAGGCTCGCACCTTCCGACCAACCGACACCGTCGGCGGCCGCACTGAACGATTTGCACCGGCCGTCCGGTGCCAGACCGCGCTGCCGCGCGAACTCGACGAACAGGAACGGCGATGCGAGAACCGACACTCCGCCCGCCAAGGCGACCGAGCATTCCCCCGCACGAACGGCAGCGCACGCCAGATGCAATGCCACCAGTGACGACGAACACGCCGTATCCACCGTGACCGCGGGACCTTCGAACCCGAAGACATAGGCCGCTCGACCGGAGATCACACTCTGATGGCGGCCGGTGAGTCGGAGCCCTTCCGCGGCGGCCGAGTTCCCCTGGTAGTCCGAATCGCTTGCGCCGACGAACACACCGACCTCGGTGCCACGCAAGGCATTCGGGTCGAGTCCGGCGTCCTGCATCGCATCCCAGGCAACTTCGAGCAGCACCCGCTGCTGCGGATCCATCGCCGCCGCCTCACCCGGACCGATCCCGAAGAAACCCGCATCGAATCCAGCGACATCATCCAGGAATCCGCCACCGGACGAGTACACCGTTCCGGGCTTGTCCGTATCGGGGTCCAATAACCGATCGAGCTCCCACCCGCGATCGGTCGGCCATCCCGACACCGCGTCGACGCCACCGGCGACCATGTTCCACAGCGCCTCCCGCGAGGACACTCCGCCCGGGAATCGACAGCCGACACCGACGATCGCGACGGGCTCGTCGGAGCGGGTGGTGACAGGTGCGTCGGTCGTGCGCGGCGCGACGCCGGTGATGCGATCCTGCACGAATGCGGTGACCGCGGTTGGCGTTGGGTGGTCATAGATCAAAGTGGCTGGGAGTGCCATCTGAGTTACCCGGACAAGTCTGCTGTGGAGTTCGATCGCGCCCGCCGAGTCGAGCCCGAGATCCTTGAATGAGCGGCGGGGATCGAGATCGCCGCCCGAGGGGTAGCCGAGGACGGCGGCGGTCTGTTCGGCGACGATGGCACCGATGTCGGGATCGCGCTCGGTGCGCTCCCGGATCGGTGTGTCCGGCACGGGAGTCGCGAAGTCGGTGAAGGCCGTATCACCGGTCGGAGTGTCGAGCCAGTGGCGGCGGCGCTGGAATGCGTAGGTCGGGAGGTCGGTGCGGTGCGCACGATATGGACGCCACCACGTCTGCCAGTCCACCGGCAGCCCGTTGGTATGCGCGGCGGCGAGGGCGGCGGTCAGCCGGCCGGTGCCGCCGTCTCCGCGCCGCAGCGTGTCGATGATCGCCACGGGCGTGTCCGCGGCGAGCTGCCGCATCGCCATGACGAGTCCCGGATTCGGGGATACCTCGATAAGCGTTCCAGCACCCGAATTGAGCACGGCGGCAATCGCTTCGGCGAAGCGAACCGGCTCGCGCAGGCCCCGATACCAGTAGTCGCCGTCCAGCATCGTGGTGTCGATCACCGCGCCGGTGATCGTCGAAACCATCGCCACACGACCAGACTGCGGCGTGATGCCCGCGAGGTCCGTGTGGATCCGCTCGCGCAGTGCCGCCACCTGGGGTGAATGTGACGCATAGTCCACCGGTATCCGGCGTGCCCAGATACCATCGCGCTCGCATTCGTCGATGAGAGTCCGGACCCGTTCCGCGTCACCCGATACCACGACCGACCCGGGCGCATTTACCGCCGCGACAACGACGTCATCCGGCAGTAGTCGCCGGATCTCGTTCTCGCCCAATGCGATCGCGGCCATCGCACCGCGGCCCGCCAATTGCTGCGCGATGGCTCGGGACCGGAGCACGATGACGCGCGCGGCATCGGCGACGGTCAGCCCACCGGCAACCGTTGCCGCGGCGATCTCACCCTGCGAATGCCCGACCACGATGTCCGGCGTGACGCCGAACTCATGCCAAGTGGCCGCCAGCGACACCATGACCGCCCACAACGCGGGCTGCACCACGTCGACACGAGCCAGCAGCGCCTCGTCGCCGAGTGCCGCGCGCAACGACCAGTCCACACCTTCCACGGCCGCCAGCGCTGCGGCGCATTCGTCCATCGCGGCACCGAATCCGCCGACCGTGTCCCATAATTCGAGCCCCATCCCGACCCATTGGGCACCCTGCCCCGGGAATATGAAGACCGTCGGTCCCGGCACAGCCCGCCCGTAGACCGGGCCGGGCATACCGGCGGCCACCGCATCCAGTCCACTCAGGAGCGCGGCGCGATCGGCCGCGAGTACGGCGGCCCGCTCGGGTAGCGCGGTCCGTGTGGTCACCAGGGAGTATCCGATATCGGCGAGATCTACCGCGGGATTCGCTTCCAGCCAGGCCCGTAGCCGGCGCGCTTGTCCGGCCAAACCTGCGGCTCCGACCGCAGACAGCACGAACGGCATTGTGCCGCCTGAGATTTCGCCGCTCGACTGGGCGGCCGATGGGGGTGCCTCCGCCAGGATCAGGTGGACATTCGAACCACCCATGCCGAACGACGACACACCCGCGCGGCGCATGCGCGGGCCGCGCGGCCACGGTTCGGCCGCATCGACCACGCGGATACCGAGCTCCGCCAACGGGATCCGTGGGTTCGGCGTAGCGAAGTTGAGACTCGGTGCGAGCGTGCCACGATCGAGACACAGTGCGGCTTTCACCAGGCCCGCGATGCCCGCGGCACCCTCGAGATGGCCGATATTGGTTTTGATCGACCCCACCCGCAAGGCATCGGCGCGGTGTTTGCCGTAACCGGCGCCGAGGGCGGCGGCCTCGATCGGATCGCCGACCGGTGTGCCGGTCCCGTGCAGTTCGACGTAGTCGATGTCGGCGGGATCGAGTGCGGACCGTGTGAGTGCCCGCCGGATGACATCGGCTTGGGCGTCGCTGCTCGGTGCGGTCAGCCCGTGTTCTCCGGTGCCGGTGTTGATCGCACTGCCCTCGACGACCGCGTAGATCCGCCGGCCGTTGGCGAGTGCGTCGGACAGACGCTCGAGGACGACGATCGCGCCGCCCTCGCCACGCACGTGACCGTTGGCGCGGGCGTCGAAGGCGTAGCAGCGGCCATCGGGCGACAGCGCGCCGAATTCGGCCGCCATCGCGTTGCCGAACGGCGAGAGTATGAGATTGACGCCGCCGGCGAGTGCGAGCTGCGATTCACCATTGCCCAGGCTTTCACAGGCCAGATGCACGGCGGTGAGTGATGAAGACTGCCCGGTGTCGACGGCGAGACTGGGCGCGCTGAAGCCGAGGGCCCGGGAGATCCGGTTCGCGATGATCGAACGGCCCAGCCCCGCGAACGTATGCCGGGTGACGGCCTCGGGTCCGCGCCGAGCGACGAGGTCGGCGTAGTCGCCGCCCATCACGCCGATGAAGACGGCGGTGCCGGCGGGCGCGGTGTCCGGTGCGATCCGGGCGTCTTCCAGTGCCTCCCAACCCAATTCGAGGGCCAGGCGCTGCTGCGGGTCGATCGCGTCCGCTTCCTTCGGTGAGATGCCGAAGAACGCGTGATCGAACTGGTCCGCACCGTCGACGAAGCCGCCGCGGGCAATGCCCGCGGGGCGGTCCGCGGGGACCTCGGCGATCGTCTCGCGGCCGTCGCGCAATACCGACCACAGCTCGTCCGGGCCGTATGCGCCGGGAAACCGACAGGCAATACCGACGATGGCAATGCCGGTGCGGGACTCGACCATCGAGTTCGACCTCCGTTCCAATCTCTAACCGAGGTCGAGCGCGTGCCGGACCACTGCCTCAGACAACTTCGTTCACGCCGGATTCGGTGGCGTTGATACGGACGGCCATATTCCCGCTCGGATGCGCGTTCTCGTGCAGCAACTGGTGGAAGCGCCCGACATCCTCGATGTCGCCGCACGCCGACAGGCACGGCTGCAGCAGCCCGGCGTCGATCAAGTTGATGACCTCGCGGTACTCACGAAAGTTCGCCGCATGCGAACCCTGGAGCCGTTTCGACCGCATCCACAGGTGACGCAGGTCCACGTCTCCGTTGTATCCGGTCGAACCGCCGCAGATGACAACCATGCCGCCGTTGTCGCACACGTACATCGAGGTGGGCAGCGTGTCCTGTCCGCTGTGTTCGAGCACGACGCTCGGCAGCTGCCTTGTCCCGAGAATGTCCCAGATCGCTTTGCCGAATTTCCTTGCGCCGCGCAGGAAGTGGTCCATCGCGGCGGCATCGGTGGTATCCGGGAGTCGGCCCCAGTGGTCGTATTCCGTCCGGTCGATGACGCCTGCCGCACCGAGCTCGAGGCAGAATTTCGCGCGTTCGTCCGACGATGCGACGGCGATCGGGATGGCGCCGACGATCCGAGACATCTGGATCGCCATCGAGCCGAGTCCGCCGGCGCCACCCCAGATCAAGACGACGTCGCCGGGGCGCACGGCATTGCCCGGCCATCCGAACAGCTGCCGGTAGGCCGTCGGCCCGGTGACCATGAAACACGCGGCTTCGGCCCAGGTGAGCCGTTTCGGTTTGGGGTGACACTGGAAATCCGAGACGAGGCAGAACTGGGCGAACGCCCCGTGGTTGGTCTCATATCCCCAGGCGCGCATGCTCTTCGACACCGGATGGTCGGTGCCGGTGCGCACATCCTCGGCGAGTTCGTCCCACTGCGCGCCGGCGAGCACGACGTGGTCACCCACCGTGACGTTCGTGACGCCCGCACCGACCGCCCAGACGATGCCCGAGCCCTCGGATCCGCCGACGTGGTAGTCCTCAGTGTGTCCGAGCTTCTGCCGCATCGAGATGACGTCGACCGGATAACCGAGCGAGGCCCAAACATTGTTGTAGTTGATGCCCGCGGCCATTACCCAGATCAGGACTTGGCGGGGGCCGACAGCGGGTGTCTCGACGACCTCGGTAGCGAAGGCCTGCTCGGGCTCGCCGTACCGTTCCCGCCGAATCACCGACGCGTACATGTACTTCGGCACTTCCCCAGCCGGAGGTACTTCACCGATCTCGTACAGATCCTTCATTCACACTCCATTCGGTTGGCGGACAAGGTAATCCACGTCAGGCGATCTGCGCCGCGAGGTGACCGGCGAGTTCTTCCGGCGTCGGGTGCTCCAGGATCATGCGGATCGGCATTTCCAGCCCCGTTGCCGCGACGATTCGCTTGCGAATCTGCAGCCCCGAGATCGAGTCCATACCGAGTTCGAGGAACGGGGTGGTCGCCTCGATCTCGTCGGCGGATTCGTAGCGCAGCACCGTCGCGATCTCGTTGCGGATCAGCTCGACGAGCAGCCGTTGCTGCTCCTCCCTCGACAGCCCGGACAGTTCCGAGAGCATCGGGCTCTGGTCCGGCACGGTCTGTTCGCGGTGGGAGCGCAAGCGGCGGAATTCGGGCAGGTCCGCGAAGATCGCGCCGGCCCGGGTATGTGCGAATACGGATTCGGGCTGTTCCCAGTCGATCTCGGCGACCAATGCTTCGGCTGCGCCGGATTCGACGGCGTGTCGGATGGCGGTGACCGCGGTGTCGGGATCCATCGGTTTGGTGCCGATCACGTTGCCCGGCCGTGCGTCCCAGCCGATCGCCGTCGCGGCGAGCCCGCGCGAGCGGCGCCGGTGCGCCACCGCCGCCCCGTAGGCGCTGGTGACCGCGGCAGCGGCACCACCCGATTCCCCCCATGCACCTGCGGCGGGCCCGAGTAGTACGAAGGCGTCGAGATCGCGATCACCGAGAAGTTCGTCCAAGTCCGCGATCGCGGAGGTATCGCCGGGCTCGGTATCATCGAGTGCCGCAACCGAATTCGGATTCCCGATGTGAACAACGGCAGTGAGTTCGCCGCCGATGTCTTCGATCACCCGGCGCAGGTCGGCTCCTGATGCGAGCAGGACACGCTGTGCGCCCGCATCGGTGAGCCGGCGCGCGACGTGCTCGGCGAGTTCGCCGACCGCGCCCGTCACGAGGACGGTTCCAGCCGGATGCCAGGGGCGCGGCCGTTCGACAGCGGAGGTCCGGATGCGATGCACCCGCCGGGCGAACACACCATCGGAGCGCACCGCGACCTGGTCGTCGTCGCCGTGACTGACGATGGTGCACAGCGATCCCAGTACATCGGCATCGAGCGACTCCGGCAGGTCGACCGATCCGCCCCAGCGCTGTGCGAATTCGATCGCGGCGACCCGGCCCATACCCCACAGCCGGGCTTGCTGCGGATCGGTCGCCACATCGTCCGGTCCGATCGCGACGGCTGCGGTGGTCACACACCAGAGCGGTCTATCGAATCCGAGCTCGTCGAGGCCACGCAGGAGCCGGACCGTCGCTGGCACGCGGCCGAGCAGCGACAGCATTCCGGCGGGCCGTTCGGCCGTCAGCGAATCACGCAGGCACGCGGTGATATCCGGTCCGGTTGTGTCGACGGGCAGCTCGATCGGCCGGGCGTCACCCAGGTGCTCGCGTACTGCCGCGACGACAGCGGCCACCCGATCGTTGTCGGCGCCCGCCGGCACGGCTACATACCAGGTGCCGCGCTTCGGTACGAGTGGACGCCGGGTAAGTCGCTCGAATGTGATTCGGTAGCAACACTTGTCGGCACTGGAGTCACGGTTCGCGCGCTGCCACCAGGATGCCAGTTGCGGCAACACCCGCGCGAGCGCATCGGTGTCCGCGCTGCCGAGCAGCGCGGCCAACTCGTTCGCATCGCCACGCTCGACGAGGTTCCAGAACTTGCTGTCGGTCGCCCCGGTGCGCCGGCGCTCGGCGCCGAATTCGTCGGGCAGCCAGTACCGCTGGCGCTGGAACGGGTAGGTGGGCAGATCCGGGCGGTAGTGCGCGCCGCCGGATGTGAACGCGGCGCGCCAGTCGACGGCCACGCCTTCCACATACAGTTCGGCGGCCGAGGTGTAGAACCGTGTCAGGCCGTCCTGCCCGCGCTGTAGTGTCCCGCCGGTCAGCACCTGGACCGACATATCGCTGGCAACCTGATCGACGGCGGGCAGCAGTACCGGGTGCGGACCCGGTTCGACGAATGTGCGCCACCCGGCACGAATCGCCGAACGCATCGCCGAATCGAAGCGAACGGTGCTGCGCATATTGCGGAACCAGTACTGCGCGTCGAGGGCCGAGGTGTCGAGCTCGTCGCCGACGACCGTCGAGTAGAACGGCACTTCGGCCGAGCGCGGGGTCATCCCGGCGAACTGCTCCAGCACCTCGTCGCGGAACTTGTCGACAGCCGCGGAATGCCCGGCACCCGTCGCACCACGCACGTAGCGGACCCGGGATCCGAGTGCGGTGAGTTCCTCGGCAAGTTCCGCGAGTGCTGTCGGCACCCCCGAAAGCGTCACGGACTCGGGCGAATTGACCACAGCGACAGCGACGTCGTCGCCGAAGCGGGCGATCCGCTCCTCGAGCTCGGCACCGGTCGAGCCGACGACGGCCATCATCGTGCCGTTGGTCAACGTGGCAAGCAATTTGCTGCGGATCGCCACGATCTTCGCGGCGTCCTCGAGCGATAACGCCCCGGCGACATACGCGGCCGCGACTTCGCCCTGTGAGTGTCCGACGACCGCCGCGGGCACCACGCCGAACGACTTCCACAACTCGGTGAGCGCTACCATGATCGCGAACAGCGCGGGCTGGACGACGTCGACCGTTTCCAGCGCCGGAGCACCCGGATCCTCGCGCAGCACGGCGCTGACCGACCAGCCCGTCCATGGTTGCAGTGCCACTTCGCATTCGGCGATCGACCTGGCGAATACCTCGGAGCTCGCCAGCAATTCACGACCCATACCGATCCACTGGCCCCCGTGCCCGGGATAGATGAATACGGCCGGACCGCGATTCCGGGAAACCCCCAGCGCCACCCGGGGATCCGGTGCCCTGGTCCGGATCGCGTCGAGGCCTGCCGTCAGATCCTCCGTCGCGCTGCCGATGATCACCGCGCGGTTCTTGAACGACGCCCGCGAGGCGAGCGAGTATCCGACGTCTACCGGGTCGGCCTTCGTCGTCGATATCCAGTCCTGCAGCCGGACCGCCTGCGTCTCGAGTGCGGTCGCGGTCCTGGCCGACACCACCCACGCAACGACACCGTCCTTGCCGCGCGTCGGCTCCGGCATATCCGCTGGCGGCGGCGAGGAGACGATGACGTGGGCGTTCGTGCCGCTCACACCGAAGGACGACACCGCACCGACGCGCGGCCGATCCTCCTGCCACGCGATCGGTTCCGTCAGCAGCCGCATCGCGCCCGACGACCAGTCGATCTGCGACGACGGCTCTTGCGCGTGCAGGGTCGGCGGCAGGACGCCGTGGTTGATCGCCATCACGAGCTTGATCAGACCCGCGATGCCCGCGGCGGGACCAGCATGGCCGATATTCGACTTGATGGAACCCAGGAACAGCGGCCGGTTCGGTTCGCGGGCCGGACCGTAGGCGGCCAGCAGTGCCCCCGCTTCGATCGGATCACCGAGGGCCGTGCCGGTGCCGTGCGCCTCGACGACGTCGACAGCGGCGGCGGACAGCTGTGCGTTGGCCAGCGCGGCGCGAATAACCTGTTGTTGGGCAACGCCGTTCGGCGCTGCCATACCGTTCGAGGCGCCGTCCTGGTTGATCGCGCTGCCGCGAATCACAGCGGCGACCGGATGGCCGTTGCGCCGAGCATCGGACAGGCGCTCGAGTAGCACGATGCCGATCCCCTCGCCCCAGCCGGTGCCGTCCGCGGCTTCGGCGAATGCCTTACATCGGCCGTCCGGCGCCGCGGCGAGCCGGGTCATGCCGAGGAGCATCGGCGTGGACATCACCATGGTCCCGCCCGCGATGGCGAGATTCGATTCCCCGCTCCGAAGCGACTGGCACGCTTGATGAATCGCCACGAGCGAGGAGGAGCACGCGGTATCAACGGTGATCGCGGGGCCTTCCATGCCGAATGCGTAGGCCAGCCGACCGGACAGCACGCTCGACATGCTGCCGGTCATCATGTGGGTCGCGTCGCTGTCGTCGGGGATGTACCGGATCGCCGCTTGGTCGTCGCCGTGGATGTGGCCGAGATCGTCGGCGGCCGCGTGCTCGCGATCCGGGCTGGTCAGGATGTCGTTGTCGGTCTGCACGATGGAGGCCAGATAGTCGAGACCGGTCGCGCCCATGAAGACACCGGTTCGCGAGCCGCGGATATCGCTCGCGCGGATGCCGGCGCGTTCGAACGCCTCCCAGGTGACCTCGAGCAGCATGCGCTGCTGCGGATCCATCAGCAGCGCCTCCCTGGGGGAGATGCCGAAGAAGTTCGAATCGAACCCCGCGATATCGGCGATGAATCCACCCGACTGCGCATAGCCCTGCTCGAGATCGCTCGACTTGGTCGAGATGACCTCGTGCATCGACTCCCAGCCGCGATCGCTCGGGTACGGGCCGATCGCGTCGACCCCGGACGAGACCAGTTCCCACATGTCGTCCGGTGTCTGCACCCCGCCCGGATACCGGCAACCCATGGCGATAACGGCGATCGGCTCACGCGATCGTTCTTCGACTTCGGCGAGACGGCGACGAGACTCCTGCAAATCCACCGTGACTTTCCTGAGGTAATGCCGCAGCCTGTCCTCGCTCGCAGTCATGATTTCCTTTCGGAGCGGTCGATCGACGGTGAATCATGCAATTCGGTTCACCACTTTTGTCATACTGCACGACCCCGACCTGCGCGTCCAGGCCGAATGCCGCCATCGGTGACGACTACGAAAAGCCGTGCAGCCTTGGTATTCCAGTCGATTTCAGCCCATAGCGTCCCGCCCTTCGTCACCGAGTCCGAGGTCGCTATCGATGAATGCGAACAGTTCGTCGTCGCTGGACGGAACGGTCGCCGTTCGCGCGCTGTCGAATCGTGCGGTCAACTGCCGTATTCGCTTGATCGCGTCGATATGCTCGCGGCTGTCGCTGTCGAATTCGGCGAGTGCGCTTTCGATTTCGTCGATCCGCGCCGCGAAATCGAACTCGGCGGTTTCCCAAATCGGCAGCGACATTTGGAAATGCCGCGCCACCGAGGTCGGTGTCGGATGGTCGAAGGCGACGGTCGCCGGGAGGGTGATACCGGTTGCCTGGGACAGGCGGTTGCGAAGTTCTACCGCGGCAAGGGAATCGAAGCCGAGATCCTGGAAGCTGAGGTCCGGATCGACCGCCTCGGGGCCGGGGTGGCCGAGCACCGCGGCAACGTGTGTGCGCACCAGTTCCGACAGCACCCGCAACCGCTCGTCGTCGGACAGACCCGCCAACCGCGCCGCCAGCGCGCTTGCCGCCTCGGCTGCCGCCGCGCCGTCCACCGCACCCGATGCGGGCGCGCGCACCAGCGTCCGCAGGATCGGCGGGACGAAACCCATGGCCGCCGCCTGCGCTCGCATGCCGGGACGGTCCAGTTGCGCCACCGCGACGGCCGCGCGGTCCGCGGTCAGTGCTGCGTCCCACTGGGCGAGCGCCTGCGCCGACGTCATCGCGACGAGCCCGCCCCGCCGCAGCCGCGCACGGTCGCTTGTCTCCAGGTCCCCGGCCATCCCACCGGCTAGATCCCAGAGTCCCCACGCCACCGATGTCGCGGCCAGTCCCTGTGCCTGCCGATGGGCGGCGAGCGCGTCCAGGAATACGTTGCCCGCCGCGTAGTTCGCCTGTCCTGGGGCGCCGATGAGGCCCGCGACCGACGAGAACACCACGAAACCGGCCAGGGGCATGTCCTGGGTCAGCTCGTGCAGATGCCAGGCGCCTGCCACCTTGGGTGCCAGCACCGCGTCCAGACGTTCCGGCGTCAGCGATGTGAGGACGCCGTCGTCGAGCACACCGGCCGCGTGCACGACAGCGGTCAGCGGATGCTGCGCGGGGACGGCGGCGAGCGCGCTCGCGACCGACGCCCGGTCAGTCACATCGCATGCCACCCACTCCACGCGCGCACCCGCCGCGGTCAATTCGGCGGTCAATTCGACCGCGCCGTCGACCGCGGCACCGCGGCGCCCGACCATTACTACGCAACGCATTTCGCGCTCGATGACCAGGTAGCGCGCCACCTCCGCACCGAGTGCGCCGCCACCGCCGGTGATCAGTACCGAGCCCATGCGATCCCAGGCAGATGCTCTCTCGCTCGGCTCGATGGGTATCAGCCGTGGCGCGAGCACTCGTCCGTCCCGGACCGCGAGTTGGGACTCCGCACCCGCGGCCGCGACCGGCCACACCCGCCCGACGTCGTCGTTGCGGTCGACGTCCACCAGCACGAACCGGCCGGGAAACTCGAGTTGCGCGCTGCGCACCATGCCCCACACCGGGGCCTCGGCGATACCCGGCACCATCTCATCGGCGCCCGTCGCGATCGCACCCTGGGTCACGATCACCAACGGCGCTCTCGGCCCGCCTGCCACCCAATCTTGAAGCAGGAGCAGCACTGTCGCCGCCAGCGCACGTGCCCGATCGGCCACCGTTGGGGCATCGGCCAGCCCAGCACACGACACCACCACCGCCGACGGTGCGCGAGCGCCCTCGGCCAACGCGGTCACCACCGCCTGCACATCGTCGAACCACCGCACGCCGACGCCGAGTTCGACCGGACCGCCGATCCCCCATACCGTGCCGGACACCCCGACGCCACCGACCACGGGTACCCAGTCGACGCCGTATATCGACTCGCGACCGCCGACAGTGGAGGCAAGCTGCTGGCGGGTCACTCCGACGATCGTGACGGCGTCGATGGTGAGGATCGGCCTGCCCGCAGCGTCGGCGACAGCCACCGCCAGCCGATCCTCCACTCGGCGCAGCCGCACCCGAAGCCGCGACGACGTGGCTTCCCCCCATACCGATACGCCTTCGAACGAGAAAGGCAACCAGACCAAGCCACCATCGGACGCTTCCGACGACTTCGCCGCCTCGGTAACCGCCCACGCGTGCAGTGCCGCATCGAGCAACGCCGGATGCACGCCGAACCCGGACAGTTCGACACCCGCACCGGACGGGATCTCGACCTCCGCGTACAGCTCATCCTCGTCTAGGCGCCAAACTCGTTGCACGCCACGGAAAGCTGGACCATACCCGTAGCCGAGCGCGGCCAGTCGCGCATACCCATCGGCCACATCCATCGGTTCGGCGCCGACCGGCGGCCACACGTCCGGCTCCCCCGGCGTCGGAGCCGGTGCCGTCGTCACCACACCCGTCGCATGTCGCACCCATCCCGCGAGCTCGCCATCGTCCGGGCGTGAGTACACCGCGACCGACCGTTGCCCCGATTCGGGACCGACAACCACCCGCACCACTACGCCCTGCTCGACCAGCAACGGCTCTTCGAGCACGATTTCCGGTACCCGCGTGCCGCCCGCCGCCCGCGCCGCCGCCGACACCAGTTCGACCAGACCGGCACCGGGCAGCAGTACCGACCCGAATACCGCGTGATCACGCAGCCACGGTTGCTCGGCAGCAGACAGGCGGCCCGTGAAAACCATCTCGCCGCTGGGCATCTCCACCGTGGCCCGTAGGATCGGATGAGGGATCCGGCCGAGGCCGAAGCTGCGTGCGTCCGCGATTGTCGCGGCGGGGGAAAGCCAATAGCGTTGCCGCTGAAACGGATACGTTGGCAGGTCCACTGTGCGGGCGCCGGTTCCGGCGTAGAAGCGTGACCAGTCGACATCGACACCAGCGCAGTGCGCTTCGGCGACCGCACGAACGAGGGTTTCGACTTGATCGCGCCCGCGACGCTGAGTCGCGATGACGCAGTCCGCATCGATCAGTCCTGCGAGGACCGCATCAGGACCGACCTCGAGGAACCGCGACCCACCGGCCGCCCGACTCGCGGCGATGCCGTCGGCGAACCGGACCGGCTCACGCACGTGGCGCACCCAATACCCTGGGTCCGCCAACAACTCCGACTCGAGCTCACCGGTCACATTCGACGCGACCGGGATCCGTGGCCGCTGAAATCTCAAATCCGCGATAATTCGACGGAATTCGTCGAGCATCGGTTCCATCAATACCGAATGGAATGCGTGACTCACGATCAGGCGGCGGGTGCGGCGATCCGACCAGCGCGCCTGTAGTTCGGCGATGCCCGCCTCCGGACCTGATACCACGACCGACCCCGGCGCGTTGATGGCGGCAATCGAAACCCCATCCGGCAAGTCGCCGACCTCGCCGAAATTTCCAACCGCGTCGATTTCGTCGTATTTCCCGACCGCATCAATCTCCACTGCCAGCATCGCCCCACCCGCCGGCAACGCCGCCATCAACCGGCCACGAGCAGTCACCAAACGCACCGCATCCTCGAGCGACAACACCCCCGCCACGTGTGCAGCGGTGATCTCACCGACCGAATGCCCGATTACCAAATCCGGCACCACACCCCACGACTCGAGCAACCTCGCCAACGCCACCTCGACCGCGAACACACCCAACTGCGTATTATCCGTACGATCCAAGTCAGTGTCGGACGCGAAAAGCCATGCCGGATCGCAAATCTCACGCACCGCATCCGCGAACACCGGGAATGTGTCGAACAACTCGCGGCCCATTCCCGTGTACTGCGCACCCTGGCCCGGAAACACGAACACCGTCTTACCGCCGACTATCCGTCGCGGTGTCACCCCACCCAGTTCGGTGCCCTCCAGTACCGCCGCCCGCCACGGCAAATGCGCCCGCGTCGTCGCCAACGAAAACCCGACATCCAACGCTGAGATCTCCCCCAACACCGACAGTCGATCCGCCTGCGCCACAACAGCCTCAGCAGAACGCCCAGAAATCAACCACGGCACCACCGCCAACCCCACCCCAGCCCACAACGGCGATCCAGCATCCGCTCGCCACGACACCAACCCCGTCCCGACCTCCAGCAACAGCGACTCCGTCCCCGATTCCAGCAGCGGCGATTCGGTCCCCGCCCGCGGCGCCCGCCGAGCCCCCGCATGCGACGCCGCGCTCCCCCCAGCTTCCGGCGAAGCCAACCCGTCTCCAACTACCGGCGACACCAACCCGGCCCCAACCTCCGGCGACACCAACCCGCCCCCAACTACCGGCGACACCAACCCGTCTCCCGCTTCCGGCGACACGACTTCCGCAGGGGCTTCCTCCACGATCAGATGCGCATTCGTCCCACTGATCCCAAACGACGACACCCCAGCACGCCGCGGCCGACCCACCGACTCCCACAACCGAGCCTCCGTCAACAACCGCACACCACCGGAATCCCAATCCACATGCGGCGACGGCGCATCCACATGAAGACTGCGCGGCATCACCCCACGCCGCATCGCCTCCACCACCTTGATCACCCCAGCCACACCCGCAGCCGCCTGCGTATGACCCAAATTCGACTTGACCGACCCCAACCACACCGGCCCACTCCGACCCTGCCCATACGTCGCCAACAACGCCTGCGCCTCAATCGGATCACCCAACCGCGTACCAGTCCCATGCCCCTCCACCACATCCACATCAGCCACACTCAGCCCCGCATTAGCCAATGCCGCCCGAACCACCCGCTCCTGCGACGGACCATTCGGCGCCGTCAAACCATTCGACGCACCATCCTGATTCACCGCACTCCCACGAACCACACCCAAAACCCGATGACCATTAGCCCGAGCATCCGACAAACGCTCCAACACCAACACACCCGCACCCTCACCCCAACCCACACCATCAGCCGACTCCGCAAACGACTTACACCGACCATCCCGCGACAAACCACGCTGACGCGAAAACTCCACGAACACAGCCGGTGTCGCCAATACGGTCACGCCGCCCGCGAGAGCCATGCCGCAGTCGCGCGCCCGCAGGGACTGACACGCTTGATGGATCGCGACCAGCGAGGAGGAGCACGCGGTGTCCACCGAGACCGCCGGACCGACCAACCCCAGCGAATACGCGACCCGCCCAGAGACGACGCTCGCCATCCCGCCCGAACTCAGATACCCCTCGAGCTCGTCGCGGTGGTCGCTGGTCGCGGCGGCGAACCCGTAGTCGTGGTACATAACACCCGCGAATACGCCGGTATCGCTGCCCCGCAACGACATCGGATCGATGCGGGCGTCCTCGAGTGCCTCCCAGGCGACCTCGAGCAGCAACCGTTGTTGCGGATCCATCGCCAGCGCCTCACGCGGCCCGATCCCGAAGAATCCGGCATCGAAGCCGCCGGGCTCGTCGAGGAATGCGCCGAAGCGGGTGTAGGACCTGCCGCGCGATTCCGGGTCCGGATCGAACAACCGCGCGTCCCAGCCGCGATCGATCGGGAACTCGCCGACGACGTCGCGGCCTTCGGCCACCAATTCCCACAGTGCGTCCCGCGACTCGACGCCGCCCGGAAAACGACACCCGATACCGACGATCGCGATCGGTTCACTCAACGTCGCGGCGAGTTCACGATTCTCGGCGCGGAGCCGTTCGGCTTCGGTGATCGACTTCCTGAGCGCTTCGACAAGCGGATCCTGTGCGTTCATCACGGTCAGCTTCCGTATCGAGAGGCGAGTTCGATCAATTGGGCGGCGTCCATATCCGCGATCGCGGCGGCATCGGCCTGCGACTCATCGGCGGTGTCGGCCGACGCCGCGGTATCGGCAGCGAGGTCGGCGATGAGGTCGGCGAGCCCGGCCTTGCGTATCCGATCGAGCGGAACAGTGCGCAGCGCCCGTCGGAGCTCGTCGTCGCTCACGGTGGTATCGGCGCTGTTCGGTTCCGTGACCAGCTGATCCAGCAGATACGTCGCGATCGCGGCCGGCGTCGGGTAGTCGAAGACAACCGTGGCGGACAAGGTGATCCCGGTGGCATGGGCGAGGCTGTTGCGGAGTTCTATGCCTGCCAGCGAGTCGAACCCGAGGTCCTGGAACGATAATTCGGGATCGACCGCTTCGGGACCGGGATGGCCGAGAGCAGTGGCGGTCCGCGATCGGACCAGGTCGAGGACATACTCGTGCCGCTGCTCGCCGGTCAGTGGCGCCAAGTCCTTGGTGAGCGAAGCCGTTGCCAAGAGGTCGCCGGCCGCGGTCGAGGAGACGTTGATCAGCCGGTGCAACATGGAATGCAACCGACCCGCACGCGCGCTCGCGCGCAGCCCGGGAAAATCGAGCTTCACCGGCGCGACCACCGGCTCGCCGGTCGCGATTGCGGCGTCGAACAAAGCCAGCCCCTCGGCAATGGTCATGGCGTGCAGTCCGAGCCGATCCCGGATCACCCTGGCGAGTCGCGTGAATGTCGCCGCGTCGGCCGCCCCGGCCATGCCCGCGGTTCGGTCCCACAGCCCCCATGCGAGCGAAATGCCCGGCAGCCCTTGTGCGCGGCGGCTGCGCGCGAGCTCGTCGAGCACCGAGTTCGCCGCCGCGTAATTGCCCTGTCCCGCCCCGCCTAGCAGCGGTGCCGCGGACGAGAACAGGACGAACGCCGACAACCCGCATTCTCTGGTTGCCTCGTGCAGGTGCAGCGCCGCATCCACTTTGGGCCGCATGACCCGGTCGAGCTGATCGACGGTGAGCGATTCGATCGTCGCATCGGCCAGGACACCCGCGGCATGCACGACCGCGGTCAGCCGAGGTATGGATCCGATCAACTCCTCGACAGCCGCTCGTTCCGCAACGTCGGCTGCGACGACATCGACAGTGGCACCGCGGTTTTCGAGTTCGGTCCGCAGGTCGGCGACACCGTCGGCAGCCGGTCCCCGGCGCGATACCAGCACCAAGCTCCGCACGCCGTGCTCGGCGACGAGGTGCCGAGCCAGGACCGCACCCAACCCACCGGTCCCGCCGGTGATCAGGACCGTGCCGTCGCCGAACGATGGCGGAGCGTCTCGTGTGGCGGTCTTGGTCAACCGCTGGGCATAAACCGTACCGCCGCGCACCGCGAGCCGTGGCTCGACGGTCGCGAGCAGCGCGGGCCAATCGACACGATCGGGCCCGGTCAGGTCGACGCTCAGGAACCTGCCTGGATACTCAGCCTGCGCGCTGCGTAGCAGACCCGACACCGCCGCGCCGACGAGATCGGCAGATTCGTTCTCGTCGACGCCCGCCACACCCCGAGTTGTCACCACCAATCGCGAACTCGCCGTACGTGGTTCGGCGAGCCAGGTATGCAGGAGTCGCAGCATCGACGCGGCGCCCGCGCGCACGCCTTCGGGATGAGCGTCGGTGCCACCGCGTGGCGCGGCGCACACTACCACCGGTGGCCATACGGCGCCGCCGTCGACCGCGGCCACAAGCTCGGCGAGCCCGGCGTACTTGCCTTGCACCTCGATGGCGCCTTCGACAACCGCGTCACCGAGAAGTGCCACCACCGGAGTCGGCCGATCGGATTCCGCCGGAAGCGATATCTGCTCCCATGTGGGTGTCAAAAGGATGTCGGCGGCACCGGCAGAGCGCAGCGCACCGGCGTCCGCCGGGCGAGAGTCGAGCGCACCCATCGTCCACACCAGGCGGTTGTGCTCGTCGGTGGCGGTCAGCTCACGCATGCCTTCCGCGCCGACGCGCATGGTCACACGAACCGCGGCCAGTCCGGCGCGGTGCGCTTGGATATTCCGAAATACGAACGGCAGCAGTACCTTTCCCGGCTGAATCCGATCCCCGGCGCGTGCGATCGCGACATGGAACGCCGCGTCGAACAACGCGGGATGGATGGCGAACCCCGACGCATCGATCCCTGACGGCAGCGTGATTTCGAGCATGATCTCGTCGTCGCGGTGCCATGCGGCGCGCACGCCCTGGAAGGCGGGACCGTACTCGTATCCGAGGTCGGCCAGCTCGGCGTATAGATTCGAGATCGGCACCGGTTTCGCATCCGCCGCAGGCCACTGCGATTCCGGCAGTGGCATTCCCACGGGATCAGCCGGTGCGATAGAGCCGACGGCGTGCCGGGTCCAGGAGGTTGGTTCGCCGTCGATATCGGGCCTCGAATGGACCACGACGGCGCAGTGGCCGCGCTCGTCCGGTGCGGCGATCTCGACCTGGACCGCTACCGCCACCCCGGCATCGAAGACCAGCGGCGATTCGAGCACCAACTCCTCGATGCCAGGACAGCCCACCAACCGGCCCGCCGCCGACACCAACTCCACCAGACCCGTACCAGGCAGCAGTACCGAACCGAACACCACATGATCAGCGAGCCAAGGCTGCGACACCACCGACAAACGACCGGTCACGACACGCTCACCGGACCCGACCAACGACACCATCGTCGACAACAGCGGGTGATCGACACGTTCCAGGCCAAGCCCCCCGACGTCGCCGATGGTTGACGACGGAGACAGCCAGTAGCGTTGGCGTTGAAACGCATACGTAGGCAAGTCAACCTGCCTGGCACCGGTTCCGGCATAGAACTTCGCCCAATCGACATCGGCGCCATGGCAGTGCGCATCCGCCACAAAGCGCACAAGCGTCGCTACCTGCGCGCGGCCACGCCGCTGGGCGGCCAGTCCGTCGACAGCGGCTGAAAAAACCGCATCCGGCCCTACCTCGAGGAACCGGGTGCCACCGGCCTGCCGGAGCGCGGCGATGCCGTCGGCGAACCGCACCGGCTCACGCACGTGGCGCACCCAATACCCCGGATCCGCCATCAGGTCCGCCTCGAGCCGACCGGTCACATTCGACGCGATCGGGATACGGGGCTGCTGCCACGCGAGTTCCGCGCATACCGTGGCGAATTCGTCGAGCATGGGGTCCATCAACGCCGAGTGGAATGCGTGACTGACCCTCAGACGGCGGGTGCGCCGGTCGGCCCAGCGCGCCTCGAGTTCAGCAATACCCGCCTCCGGACCCGATACCACCACCGACCCCGGAGCATTGATCGCCGCGACCGAAACCCCCTCCGGCAAGTCACCGAGCACACCGACCACACCGCTCTCGACCACCACGCCGACTTTGCCGACCACAGCGCTCTCACCGACCACAGCGCTCTCACCTACCACGCTGCTCGCGACGACCACACCGACTTTGCCGACCACGTCGATCTTCTCGCCAGCATCCACCTCAACCGCCAGCATCGCCCCACCCGCCGGCAACGCCGCCATCAAACGCCCACGAGCAGTCACCAAATTCACCGCATCCTCGAGCGACAACACCCCCGCCACGTGTGCAGCGGTGATCTCACCGACCGAATGCCCGATTACCAAATCCGGCACCACACCCCACGACTCGAGCAACCTCGCCAACGCCACCTCGACCGCGAACACACCCAACTGCGTATTATCCGTACGATCCAGGTCTGTTTCCGGCGCGAAAAGCCATGCCGGATCGCAAATCTCACGCACCGCATCCGCGAACACCGGGAATGCCTCGAACAACTCGCGGCCCATCCCCGCGTACTGCGCACCCTGCCCCGGAAACACCAACACCGTCTTACCGCCAACCACACGCCGCGGCACCACCCCACCCAACTCCGACCGATCCAACACCGCAGCCCGCCACGACAAATGCGCCCGCGTCGTCGCCAACGAAAACCCCACATCCAACACCGAGACCTCCCCCGACAACACCCCATCCCCCAACACCGACAACCGATCCGCCTGCGCCACAACAGCCTCAGCAGAACGCCCAGAAATCAACCACGGCACCACCGCCAACCCCACCCCAGCCCGCAACGGCGATCCAGTATCCGCTTGCGGCAGCACCCACCCGGTCCCCGGTTCCAGCAGCAGCGACTCCGTCCCCGGTTCCAGCTGCGGCGATTCGGTGCCCGCCTGCGATGCCCGCCGAGTTCCCGACTGCGACACCCACCCGCCCGCAGCTACCGGCGACACCAACCTGTCTCCAACTACCGGCGACACCAACCCGGCCCCAACTACCGGCGACACCAACTCCGCAGGGGCTTCCTCCACGATCACATGCGCATTCGTCCCACTGATCCCAAACGACGACACCCCAGCCCGCCGCGGCCGACCCACCGACTCCCACAACCGAGCCTCCGTCAACAACCGCACACCACCGGAATCCCAATCCACATGCGGCGACGGCGCATCCACATGAAGACTGCGCGGCATCACCCCACGCCGCATCGCCTCCACCACCTTGATCACCCCAGCCACACCCGCAGCCGCCTGCGTATGACCCAAATTCGACTTGACCGACCCCAACCACACCGGCCCACTCCGACCCTGCCCATACGTCGCCAACAACGCCTGCGCCTCAATCGGATCACCCAGCGCCGTACCGGTGCCGTGCCCTTCAACCAGATCCACATCAGCAGCCGTCAAACCCGCACTCGCCAACGCCGCCCGAACCACCCGCTCCTGCGACGGACCATTCGGCGCCGTCAAACCATTCGACGCACCATCCTGATTCACCGCACTCCCACGAACCACACCCAAAACCCGATGCCCCCTAGCCCGAGCATCCGACAAACGCTCCAGGACCAACATGCCGACACCTTCACCCCAGGACACACCATCGGCCGCCGCCGCGAACGACTTACACCGGCCGTCCGGTGCCAGACCACGCTGACGCGAAAACTCCAGGAACATCGCGGGTGTCGCCAGCACAGTCACGCCACCGGCCAATGCCAGTCCGCATTCACCCATGCGCAAGGCTGCGCATGCCTGATGCAGGGTCACCAGTGACGACGAACACGCCGTATCCACCGAGATCGCCGGTCCGACCAAGCCGAGGGAATAGGCGATGCGCCCCGACACCACGCTGCCTCCACCGCCCGCGCTCAGGTAGCCCTCGAGCTCGGCGCTGCGGTCGCTGGTGGCGGCGGCGAATACGTAGTCGTGGTACATGACCCCGGCGAACACCCCGGTATCGCTGCCCCGCAACGACATCGGATCGATGCGGGCGTCCTCGAGTGCCTCCCAGGCGACCTCGAGCAGCAACCGTTGTTGCGGATCCATCGCCAGCGCCTCACGCGGCCCGATACCGAAGAATCCGGCATCGAAATCACCGGCGTCGTAGAGGAACCCACCGGCGCGGGCGTAGGACTTGCCGCGCACCTCCGGATCCGGGTCGAACAGTCCGTCGACATCCCAGCCTCGATCGCGCGGGAACTCGCCGATTACGTCGCGACCTTCGGCCACCAACTCCCACAATGCTTTCCGCGACTGAACGCCACCAGGAAAACGGCAGCCCACACCCACGATCGCCACGGGCTCGCGGCCCTGTTGCTCGACCTCTTGGAGTCGCCGCCGCAGATTGCGCAACTCCAGCCCGGAGCGCCTCAGGTAGTCGAGGTACTTGTCGTTGTCCATGGCTTTCCTTTTCGGGGCGGCGCTAACCGAGTTCACCGTCGAGCAGTTCGAAAAGCTCGTCTTCGGTCGCGCTTCGGATGTCGTCGTCACGATCACCGGTCGGTTCGGATCCTCCGTCCTCGAGGTCGGCGAGCAACCGGCGCAGGCGTTTCGCGGACCGGCGCCGATCTTCGATGGTTATCGGCATGGTGTCGAACTGTGTGGCAAGGGCTTCGAGCGCTTGCTCGAAGGAATGCTCGGTGTGGTCGGTCGACAGCTGCGCTGCGAGGTGCGCCGCCAAGGTCGTCGGGGTCGGGTAATCGAACGCTGCGGTCGCGGGCAGGGTGAGGCCGGATGCATGGGCGAGTCGGTTGCGCAACTCGACGGCGGCCAGTGAGTCGAATCCGAGGTCTTGGAACGACAATTCGGGATCGATCGCCTCGGGACCGGGATGGCCGAGTACCGCCGCCACATGCGTGCACACCAGATCCGACAGCAGGCGCCGGCGCTCATCACCGGACAGCACGGAGAGCCGTTCGGCGAGCCGAGCCGCGGCCTGCGCGCTCGGGGCGCCGTCGAGACTCGACGCTGCGGGCAGATGGACGAGCCCGCGCAATATCGGCGGCACTGCCCCCAGCGCCGCTGCCTGGGCTTGCATGCCGGGCCGATCGAATCGTGCCGCCACGACCGCCGCGCGCCCGTCCGTCATCGTCGCATCCCAGAGCGACAGTGCCTCCGTTGGCGTCATCGCGGCCAGTCCGCCGCGGCGCAGCCGTTCCCGACCGGGCTTGTCGAGGCTGCCCGCCATCCCCTCGGTCAGGTCCCACAGTCCCCAAGCGACCGAACGTCCTGGGAGACCGCGCGCGCGTCGGTATTCGGCGAGTGCATCCAAAAACGCGTTCGCCGCAGCGTAATTCGCCTGTCCCGGTGCCCCGATCGTGCCCGCCACCGACGAGAACAGCACAAATCCGGCCAGCTCGAAATCACGCGTCAGTTCGTGCAGATGCCAGGCGCCCTCGGCCTTCGGTGCCAGCACCTTCTCGATCCGGTCCGGCGTCAGCGTCGCGATCACGCCGTCGTCGAGGACGCCTGCCGCGTGCACGACTGCGGTCAATGGATGTGCCCTGTCGATATTCGCGAGGGCCTGCGCGATCGACGACCGATCCGTCACATCGCACGCCACCCATCGGACGTGTGCTCCATATTCGGCCAGTTCGGCCGTGACCTGTCGCGCATTGTCGGTCGCACCGCCGCGCCTGCTCGCCAGCACCAGATGCCGCATACCGTGCTGGAGCACCAGGTGACGTGCCACCGCGATGCCGAGCGCGCCGCCACCGCCGGTGATCAAGACTGTTCCGTCGGTGTCCCACTGCATGCTCGAATCCGGCTCGATATCGGCGGGCACCAGGCGCGGCGACAGGACTCGTCCGTTCCGTACCGCCAGTTGCGATTCCATGCCCGACATCGCGATCGGCCAGACCTTTTCGGCTCCGGAACCGTCGACGTCGACGATGACGAACCGACCTGGATACTCCAGTTGCGCGCTTCGCAACAGTCCCCACACCGGCGCCTGAGCGATACCGGGCAGCGTATCGGCGGCACCGGTCGCGACCGCGCCCCCGGTGACCACCACCAACGGAATCGAGGCCAGCTCGGCGTGTCGCACCCATTCCTGCAACACCTGCACCGTCGCCACCGCGACGTCTCGTGCCGCTGTCGCGCCGACGACCTTGCGGCACGGCAGCACGACCGCCCGTGGCCGCGATGCATCCGACACCACGGCGGCCACGCTCGCGACGTCCGCGAACCATCCCATCACGACTCCGAGATCCTGGGACGGATCGCCGATGCCCCACACCGGTCCCGACTGTGTGGCCGCGGCCGGTACCGGATGCCACTCCACAGCGAACAGCGCGTCTCGATTCCCGTATGCCGCCAACTGTTTTCGCGATACCGCGGCGACGCGCACCGATTCGATCGTCGCCAGCGGCTGCCCGACACCGTCGGTCACTGTCGCGGCCAGGCGATCGCCGTCGCGCCGCAGCCGCACT
The DNA here is from genome assembly GCF_050955785.1 of Nocardia sp. CA-084685. NCBI lineage: Bacteria > Bacillati > Actinomycetota > Actinomycetes > Mycobacteriales > Nocardiaceae > Nocardia > Nocardia sp. CA-084685. Next base: position 3,968,495 of record NZ_CP192094.1, on the reverse strand, counting down.
CGCATTCGCGACCCGCCGGTGCGGGCAACCGACACGCCCTGGAAAACGAACGGCAGCAGCACCTTTCCCGGTTCAAGGAGATCTCCCGCGGCGGCTATCGCAACGTGGAATGCCGCATCGAGCAGCGCCGGATGAACCCAGACACCTGTTTCGAGATCTGCCGATGCCGCGTCGAGCTCGACATAGATCTCGTCGCCGCGCCGCCACGCGGCCTGGACGCTTTGGAAGGCCGGGCCGTACTCATACCCGAGGTCAGCCAGTCCGGCGTAGAGATTCGCCACCGGCACCGGCTCCGCATCGGCCGGAGCCCACTGTGCTTCCGGCGACGGAGGGCGCACGGAACCGGCTGGTGCGACCGAACCGGTGGCGTGGCGTTTCCACGATGGCGGTTCGCGGTCGCTATCGGGCCTGGAATAGACGACCACCACGCGGTGACCACGCTCGTCCGGTGCGGCGATCTCGACCTGGACCGCTACCGCCACCCCGGCATCGAAGACCAGCGGCGATTCGAGCACCAACTCCTCGATGCCAGGACAGCCCACCAACCGGCCCGCCGCCGACACCAACTCCACCAGACCCGTACCAGGCAGCCGTACCGAACCGAACACCACATGATCAGCAAGCCAAGGCTGCGACACCACCGACAAACGACCGGTCACGACACGCTCACCGGACCCGACCAACGACACCATCGTCGACAACAGCGGGTGATCGACACATTCCTGCCCGAACCCGACGGCATCACTCGCGGGCTCCGGCGGTGACAGCCAATAGCGTTGCCGCTGAAAGGCATACGTCGGCAAATCCACCCGCCGCGCACCCGTCCCGGCATAGAACTCAGCCCAATCGACATCGACACCGGCGCAATGCGCTTCGGCGACGGCGCGGACGAGGGTTTCGACCTGATCCCGCCCGCGACGCTGAGTCGCCACCACCGTCTCCGCATCGATCAGCCCGGCGAGCACGGCATCTGGACCGATTTCGAGGAATCGGGTACCGCCCGCCTGCCGAAGTGTGGTGATGCCGTCGGCGAAGCGGACCGGCTCACGCACCTGTCGCACCCAGTACTTCGGATCCACCAACAGGTCCGACTCGACCGCACCGGTCAAGTTGGACGCGATCGGAATATGCGGCGATCGGAGCGTTGAATCCGCCACCACACGGCCGAATTCGTCGAGCATGGGTTCCATCAACACCGAGTGGAACGCGTGACTCACCGTCAGCCGACGGGTGCGGCGGTCTACCCAGCGTGCCTCGAGTTCGGCGATGCCCGCCTCCGGTCCCGACACCACCACCGAACCCGGTGCATTGATCGCCGCAACCGAAACCCCATCCGGCAGGTCAGCGCCCACGCCGATCTCATCGACCTCGATTGCCAGCATCGCCCCACCCGCCGGTAGCGCCGCCATCAAACGACCACGAGCAGCCACCAAACGCACCGCGTCCTCGAGTGACAGCACCCCGGCCACGTGTGCGGCGGTGATCTCACCGATCGAATGCCCGATCACCAAATCCGGTGTCACACCCCATGATTCGAGCAACCTCGCCAACGCCACCTCGACCGCGAACACACCCAACTGCGTGTTGTCGGTACGGTCCAGGTCGGTGTCGGGATCGAATAACCAAGCCGGATCACACACCTGACGAACTGATTCCGCGAACGCCGGGAATGCCTCGAACAGTTCACGCCCCATCCCCGCGTACTGCGCCCCCTGCCCCGAGAACACGAACACCGTCTTCCCCCCGACCACCCGGCGCGGCACCACAGCACCCAACTCGGACCGATCCAATACCGCAGCCCGCCACGGCAGATGCGCCCGCGTCGTCGCCAACGAAAACCCCACATCCAACACCGACGCCGACCCCAATGTGGACAGTCGGTCTGCCTGCGCCACAACAGCCTCCGCCGACCGCCCAGAAATCAGCCACGGCACCACCGCCAACCCCACCCCAGCCCGCAACGGCGATCCAGTATCCGCTTGCGGCAGCACCCACCCGGTCCCCGGTTCCAGCAGCAGCGACTCCGTCCCCGGTTCCAGCTGCGGCGATTCGGTGCCCGCCTGCGATGCCCGCAGAGTTCCCGACTGCGACACCCACCCGCCCGCAGCTACCGGCGACACCAACCTGTCTCCAGCTTCCTGCGACGCCAACTCCGCAGGGGCTTCCTCCACAATCACATGCGCATTCGTCCCACTGATCCCAAACGACGACACCCCAGCCCGCCGCGGCCGACCCACCGATGTCCACGACCGGGCCTCGGTCAACAACGCCACGGCACCAGAATCCCAATCCACATGCGACGAAGGCACATCCACATGCAACGTCGCCGCCATCATCTCGTGCCGCATCGCCTCCACCACCTTGATCACCCCAGCCACACCCGCAGCCGCCTGCGTATGGCCCATATTCGACTTGACCGACCCCAACCACACCGGCTCGTCTCGGCCCTGCCCATACGTCGCCAACAACGCCTGCGCCTCAATCGGATCACCCAACGCCGTACCGGTGCCATGCCCTTCAACCAGATCCACATCAGCAGCCGTCAAACCCGCACTCGCCAACGCCGCCCGAACCACCCGCTCCTGCGACGGACCATTCGGCGCCGTCAAACCATTCGACGCACCATCCTGATTCACCGCACTCCCACGAACCACACCCAAAACCCGATGACCATTAGCCCGAGCATCCGACAAACGCTCCAACACCAACACACCCGCACCCTCACCCCAACCCACACCATCAGCCGACTCCGCAAACGACTTACACCGACCATCCGCGGAAAGCGCTCGCTGCCTGGTGAATTCGACGAAGAGCCAAGGCGTCGCCATGATCGTCACACCCCCGGCCAGTGCGACCGCACACTCGCCCCGCCGCAGCGCCACACACGCCTGATGGATCGCGACCAATGACGACGAGCAGGCCGTGTCCACCGATACCGCAGGTCCTTCGAGGCCGAGAACATAGGCGAGGCGACCCGATACAAGCGATCCGGCACCACCGATACCGGCGTAGTCATGATGCATCACGCCGGTGAACACCCCGGTGTCGCTGCCCCGCAACGACACCGGGTCGATGCCCGCGTCCTCGAGCGCCTCCCACGCCACCTCGAGCACGATTCGCTGTTGCGGGTCCATCGCCTCGGCCTCGCGCGGCCCGATCCCGAAAAAGCCGGCATCGAAATCGCCTGCGTTGTAAAGGAATCCGCCCGATCGAGTGAACGACCGCCCCGCACCGCCGGTCGGGTCGTGCAGATCCGAACGCCAGCCTCGGTCTCGGGGGAACCCGTCGACGACGTCACGTTTCGTCACGACCAGCTCCCAGAGCGTCGCGCGGGAATTCACATCGCCGGGATAGCGACAGCCCATGCCGACGATCGCGATCGGTTCGGCGTCACGGCGGCGCAGCGCTGCGATCTCCTTCTGCAGATGCGCGTTCTCCTTGGCGGCCACGCGTAGCGCGTTCAGCAATTCGTCGGTCGAGGTCATGATTGCTCCCGGTCCGGCCGTTGCTGCGAGGTGAGGACGTGGCGGATCAACTCGGCGGAATCCATCTCGTCGATCGCGGGCTCGTCGCCGATCGCGGGTTCGGCCGGTTCGCTCGGCGTTGCCAGCCGCAGCAATGCATCGAGGATGCCGCTGCTGCGAAGCGTGGCGACGGGAATCGCTGCGAGCCTGCGGCGGATATCGGCGTCGGTCGAGCGGTCCTCGCGCGGCTCGTCGCCGAAACCGAGGCTATGTGCCAGCCATCCGGACAGTTTGGTGACCGTGGGGTAGTCGAATACGACCGCGACGCCCGCATTCAGTCCGGTGGCGGCTCTGAGCTTGTTCCTGAGTTCGATGGCGGCCAGTGAGTCGAACCCCAGCTCGTTGAACGCGGTTTCGGGATCGATGTCCGACGGCGCGCCGTGCCCGAGTACGTCGGCGACCATTCGGCGCATCAGCTCGCTCAGGTAGTCGCGGCGCTCGTCGCTCGACAGCGCAGCTAGTTTCGCCCGAACGGCCGCGGGCGCGTCGTCCGATTCTGCCCGTCGCCGGGCCGCGGCGGGCACCAGACCCCGAAGCAGCGCAGGCAGCTCCCCGGGGCCGCGGCGCAGCGCCGACCGGTCGATGTGCGCGGGCAGCACCATCGGGTCGGATCCGGTGACCGCCGCGTCGAACAGCCGCATCGCGGTCTCGGGTGCGAGCGGCAGGACGCCGCTACGGCGGATGCGCTGCTGTTGTAGGCCGGTGAGCGCCAAACCCATTCGCGCGCCCTCCCATGGACCCCACGCCATCGAAGTCGCGGGCAGGCCGGCCGCCCGACGATGCGCGGCAAGCGCGTCGAGGAATACGTTGGCCGCCGCGTAGCCGCCCTGGCCGATCGGCAGGATCGTCCCACCGACCGACGAGAACAGGACGAACAGCGCGAGATTCGCGTCTTTGGTCAGCTCGTGCAGGTGCCAGGCGCCGTCGACCTTGGCCGCGAATACGGTGTCGAGTCGCTCGTCGGTGAGCGAGCCGACAACTCCGTCGTCGAGCACGCCGGCCGTATGCACCACACCGACCAGAGGCCGTGTCGCGGGAATGCCGGCAAGCAACGCGCCCACCGCATCTCGATCCGCGATATCGCAGGCGACGATATCCGCCTCGGCGCCGAGTGCGCGCAAACGGGCCAGCAAGTCGTCGGCCCCGGGTGCTGCGGCGCCGCGACGGCCGACGAGCAGCAGATGTCGCGCACCGTGTTGTCGCACCAGATGCTCGGCGACCTGTGCGCCGAGCGCGCCGGTGCCACCTGTGACCAGCACGATGCCAGCCGCAAGATCCGGACCCGCTGTTTTCCGGCCACCGACCGACACGAGCCGAGGCACGAGGTATCGCCGTGCGCGAACAGCGATTTCGGATTCGCCCGTGGCGATCAGCGCACCGACTGACACGTCACTATCGACGTCGGCGAGCACGATCCGGCCCGGTTGCTCGGCCTGCGCCGAGCGGATCAGGCCCCAAGCAGCCGCAGCCGCGAGATCCGCGACGTCCTCGCCGGGCAACGCCACCGCGCCGTCGGTCAGCACCACTAGGCGGCTGTCGGCGAATTTGTCCTCGCTCAGAAACGCTTGCAGGACAGTGAGCATCCGCCCGACCGTCGCGCGGACCCGCACCGGCATCGCCTCTGATCCGCCTGCGCAATGAGCGACGACCACCGGCGCGACGTGGTCGGATGTCGCGGCCTCTTTCCACGGCTGCCATACGGTCCCCTCGTCGATACCGACATCGACCGGCAGCCATTCGATTCGGAACAGCGAATCATGCTCTGGCGCTTCGCCACTCAGCTGGTCAACCAAGACGGGACGCGCGACGATCCGGCCTGCGGACAACACCGGACGCCCGGCTTCGTCGGTGACAACGACCGAGACACCCGCACCGCCGGTCGGATTGATGCGGACCCGAACAGCGCTCGGCCGGACCGCGTGCAGGGCGATATCCTGCCAGGCGAACGGCAGCGCGGTGATCTCATCGCGCATCGCGAGCAAGCCCGCGTGCAGTACCGCGTCCAGCAGTGCGGGATGGATCCCGAACCCGTCAGGATCACGGGCAGCGGCGGGGAGGACGACGTCGGCACAGATCTCCTCGCCGGATCGCCAAAGCCGTCGCACCCCACGGAAGGCAGGACCGTAGCCGTACCCGCGCTCGGCCAGATGTTGGTAACCGGCCGTGACATCGAGAGCCGTCGCGCCCTCCGGCGGCCAAGCCGACAGATGCGGCACCGGCCCCGCCGTCGAATTCACCAGCGTTCCTTCGGCATGCAGCATCCAGTCCCGCACCCGGTCGCGTCGCGAGTAGACCGCGATCGCGCGATGCCCGTCGGTATCCACGCCGTCGACGACGACCTGCAGCGCGACACCGCCCGTCTCCGGAATCGGCAGCGGTGCCCGAATCGTCATGTCCCGCAGGACGGAACAATCGACTTCGTCGCCGGCACGCACCATCAGTTCGACGAATCCGGCACCGGGCAGCAATGCGCGGCCGAAGATGCGGTGCTCGGCCAGCCACGGCTGCGATTGCAGGGAGAGCCGTCCGGTCAGTACGACGCCACCGGAGGCGGGCGATTCCACGACCGCGCCGACCAACGGGTGTCCGGAGGATGCGAGACCGGCGCCCGTCACGTCGCGGTCCGCGGACACCGCCCAGAAGTGTTGCCGCTGGAAGGGATACAACGGCAGGTCGACGCGGCGCGCGCCGGTGCCCGCGAAATAGCGGGCCCAGTCCACCGCACCGCCGGTGACGTCGAAGCGGGCGAGCCCAGTTACCAGCGACTCGATCTCGTCGCCGTCGCCGCGCAGCAGCGGCACCGGTACGACCTCAGCATCGACAGCGGCGATCATCGCGGTCAATGCGGCCCCATGGCCCACCTCCACGAACCGTACCGCGCCGTCGGCGGCCGCGGCGGCGACACTGTCCGCGAACAGAACTGGTTGTCGCAGCTGCCGTCGCCAGTACCGTGGCGTACCGAAATCCTCGGGCGCGACGTTGCCGGTCAGGGTCGATACGACCGGCAACTGTTGCGCACCGACGGTGATATCCGCGACGACGGCGGTGAACTCATCGAGAATCGAATCCATGGCCGCCGAGTGGAAGGCATGGGAGACCGCGAGCCTGGTGGTCTTCCAGTCGCGACGGGCGAATTCCGCCGCTGTCGTCGCCAATCCGTCGGCATCGCCCGAAATCACCACGGCAGCTGGTCCGTTCACCGCGGCGATCTCGACACCGCCCGACAGCAGCGACAGCACTTCGTCCGCGCTCGCCGCGACGGCGAGCATCGCGCCGCCGGTGGGCAGCGCCCGCATCAGCCTGCCGCGCGCGGCGACGACCCTCGCGGCATCTTCGAGCGACAGAACCCCAGCAACGTGAGCGGCGGCAATCTCGCCGACCGAATGACCGAGGACAAGATCCGGCGCGACGCCCCACGATTCGAGCAGTGCGGCCAGCGCGATCTCGACGGCGAACAAGCCGCTCTGCGCGAACATCGTCTGCGTCAGCGCCTGTTCGTCCACACCCCAGAGCACGGGCCGCAACTCAACGGGCAGGTGCTGCTCGACGGCAGCCACCGCATCGTCGAACACCGTGCGGAATACCGGGAACGCCTCGTGCAGCCTGCGTCCCATTCCCAGCCGCTGTGCGCCTTGGCCTGGGAAAGCGAATACCGTCTTCCCCGATATCGCGTGGCCCACAGTCGGATCGGCAAGCGCCGCAAGCAATTGCGCGCGGCTAGCGCCTACCGCGACGGCCCGGTGCTCGAGCCTGGCGCGGTCCGCGAGGGACACACCGATATCGGCCGGAGTGGCCTCCGGTGTGGCCACGACCCGGTCTCGGATCCGGTCCACCTGCGAGGTAAGCGCTGCCGCGGTCTTCCCGGAGATCACCCACGGCACGACAGGCGGTGGCGGCACCTCGCGGGCCGGGATCGGCTCGGCCGGTGGCTCTTCCAGGATCACATGGGCGTTGGTGCCGCTGATGCCGAACGACGACACCGCGGCGCGGCGCGGCCGCTCCCCCTTCGGCCACGGCCGCGATTCGGTGAGCAGCCGCACGGTTCCGGCGGACCAGTCGACGTGCGGGCTCGGCGCATCGACATGCAGTGTCGAAGGCATCGTTTTGTGCCGCATGGCCATCGCCATCTTGATTACGCCGATGATGCCCGCAGCGGCCTGCGTGTGTCCGATGTTCGACTTGATCGAACCCAGCCAGATCGGCCGATCCCGCTTGCTGCCGTACGCTGCGACGAGCGCGCGCGCTTCGATCGGGTCACCGAGCGTCGTTCCGGTGCCGTGGCCCTCGACGACGTCGATATCGTCGGCGTCGAGCCCGGCGTTGGCCAGAGCGGCGCGGATCACCCGTTCCTGCGCTGGTCCGTTCGGTGCGGTCAGCCCGTTGCTGGTGCCGTCCTGGTTCACCGCTGACCCTCGCACGACCGCCAGGATGCGCCTGCCGTTGCGCCGGGCGCTCGACAGCCGTTCGACCACAACCATTGCCGCGCCTTCGGACCAGCCGACCCCGTCGGCCGCGGCGGCGTAGGACTTGCAGCGACCGTCCGGTGAAAGCCCGCGCTGCCGCGACATTTCGACGAAGACACCGGGCGTCGCCATGAGCGAAACACCACCGACCAGAGCAAGACCGCATTCACCGGCCCGCAACGCCGCCACCGCCTGGTGCAGTGCCACCAGCGACGAGGAGCACGCGGTGTCGACGGTGACCGCCGGACCGGTCAGGCCGAGCGAGTAGGCGGTCCGGCCGGAGACTATCGACCCCAGCTGGTTCATCTGCCCGTAGTCGTGGTACATCACACCCGCGAAAACACCCGTATCGCTGCCCCGCAACGAGGTCGGATCGAGCCGCGCGTCCTCGAGCGCCTCCCACGAAACCTCGAGCAGCAACCGCTGCTGTGGGTCGGCGGCGAGGGCTTCGCGCGGGCTGATGCCGAAGAATCCGGCATCGAAATCGCCCGCGTTGTAGAGGAACCCGCCCTCCCGCACAGAGGATCGGCCTACCGCGTCCGGGTCGGGATCGTAGAGGTCGGGGTCCCAGCCGCGGTCGACCGGGAAGGCACCGATCGCGTCGCGGCCGTCGGCGACCAGGTCCCACAGTTGATCTCGCGTCGTCACGCCGCCGGGCAGGCGGCAGGCGGCTCCGACGATCGCGATGGGTTCGGCGAGTGCGGCCGTCAACCGCTGATTCGTTGCCCGCAGTTCGTCGTTTTCCATGACCGAACGCCGTAGCGCCTCGACCAACCGGGTATCCGAGCCGCTCATGCCGGACCGTCCGGATCACCGAGGACCATGCGGATCAGGCTCTCCTCATCCATATCTCGGATCTGCTCGGCCCGGCTGCCCACCACCTCGACCGGTGCGGTCGCAACACCGGCCAGGTCGAGCAACTGGTCGAGCAATCCGGCCGTGCGGAGCCGGTCGAGCGGAATCGCGCCGATCGCCGCACGGATCCGTTCGTCCGTGTCGACGGCCGGATCATCGTCACGCCCGTCGAATTCGGTGGCGAGGTATTCGCCGATCGCCGCAGGCGTCGGATAGTCGAAAACGACCGTGGCGGCAAGGTCGACGCCGGTCGCCGCTCGCATCCGGTTGCGCAGTTGCACCGCCGCGAGCGAGTCGAACCCCATCTCCTGGAACAGCCGATCCGGTGCGATCGCGGCGGGGCCCGGATGCCCGAGGACCGCCGCGGTGTGCGTGCGGACGAGTTGGAGGATCTCCGCACGACGTTTCGCGGGTGAAAGATCGCCGAACATGGCTGCTGCGCGTGCGATGGGGCGCTGACTCGGCGCCAGCGCCGCGAAGATCGGCGGCAGCTCGGAGCCGGGGTCCGCGGCCGCGAGATCCAGGCCGACGGGCACGACGACCGGCTGCCGCGCGTGCAGCGCCTGGTCGAAGGCGGCCAGCGCGGCCGCGGGGGCCAGATCACGAATACCGGTGCGGGCCAAGCGTTTGCGCGCCGCGCCGTCCAGTCGCCCGCTCATACCGCTTTCCCACGGTCCGAATGCCATCGCGACACCGACCGCACCGTGTGCCCGGCGGTATGCCGCGAGCGCGTCGAGATATGCGTTGGCGGCGGCATAGTTACCCTGTCCCGGAGCGCCGAGCACGCCCGCGGCCGAAGAAATGAGCACGAACATCGACAGGTTCGACCGCGCGGTCGCTTCGTGCAGATTCCATGCACCCGCCACCTTCGGCGCCAAAACCGTGTCGAGTCGCTCGGGGGTCAGGGATGTGATGACGCCGTCGTCCAGGATGCCTGCGGCGTGGACCACGCCGATGAGCGGCCGTTCGGCGACGATCGCGGACACCAACTGTTCCACCGCATTCCGGTCCGCGAGGTCGCAGCGCTCGACCCGCACGAGCGCGCCCGCCGCGCGGAGTTCATCGGCAACGGTCGTCGCGGCCCCGTGACGGCTCGCCAGCACGATGTCGCGAACTCCGTGCGCTGCGACGAGATGCCGTGCGATCGCAGTACCGACATCTCCTGTGCCACCGGCGATCAGCACCGCCCCACCGGTCAGCGGCTCAGGTGATATCGGCTCGGTCGGTGCCATCCGCACCAGGCGCGCTACCCGGATCACATCGCCGCGCAATATGATCTGCGGTTCTGCTGGGGCGACCACTCGCGCGACAGATTCGTTGTCGATATCGACGTCGATATCGGCGAGCACGAACCGATCCGGATGCTCCGCCTGCGCCGACCGCACCAGCCCCCACACAGCGGCACCGGCGAGATCGATGACGCCATCGCCGGGAAGGTCGACCGCACCGCAGGTGACCACGAGGAGCCGAGCACGCGCGTACCGATCGTCACTCGTGCACTCCTGCAACATCTTCAGTGCGGTCAGCGTTGCGGACTGCACATCGGACGGGAGCGCTGGCGCGGTACGCCGGAAGTCGGCGACAACGACATCGGGTACCGTGTCGCCGCCCCACGCCCCCCAGGTCAGCGGAACGGCCGAGGGCGCCTCGACCGGCCGCCAGTCGACCACATGCAGTGTCCGGTCGAGCCGATCGACCAAGACCCTACGCATCGTCAACGACCGCACCGACAGCACTGGGACATCCGTATCGTCGGTGATATCGATCGCCACGCCGCTCGGCCCCACGGGGGTGAGCCGGGCACGCACGGCACCACGGCCGAACGAGTGCGCCACAACACCGTCCCAGGCGAACGGCACCATCGGTTCGAGCACATCCGCACCGTGCGCGAACGCCTGCGTATGCAGTACCGCGTCGAGCAGAGCCGGATGCGTCACGAATTGCGCGGCAGCGGCGCTGATCTCCTCCGCCGCTGCCTCGGCGAACCACACGTCGCCGCGCCGCCACACCCGACGCAGCCCGCGAAACGCGGGGCCGTACTCGAGGCCCGCGTCGGTGAGCCGGTCATAGATCCCGGCCGCGTCGACCTCTACCGCCCCGCCAGGTGGCCAGTCGCCGAATCCCGCGAAGCCCGCTTCGGCTTGTTGCTCCGCGAGTACACCTTCCGCATGGCAGATCCAGGCACCAGCGGAGTTCGCGTAAACCGCGAATGCCCGCACGCCGGTCCCGTCATCGGCACGCACCGACACCTGCACCGTGACCGAACCCGACTCCGGAATCGCCAGCGGTGTCAGTAGCGTCAGATCACGCACCACAGGGCACCCGCACGCCGCGCCCGCCCGCAGTGCCAGCTCCACGAAACCCGTTGCCGGATAAAGGACGTGGCCGAGAACGCGATGATCGGCCAGCCACGGCTGCGCCAGTAAGGACAGCTGTCCGGTCAGACGCGCTCCGCCGGTGTCGGGTTCCTCGATCACCGCCGTCAGGACCGGATGCGAGAGTCCGGCATCCGAGCGGCCGTGCGGCGATGGTGTCAGCCAATAGCGTTGCCGATCGAAGGCATACGGCGGCAGGTCCACTCGGCGCGCACCGGTGCCAGCGAAGACGGCTGCCCAATCCACCGCGACGCCCGCGGTGAACAACCGAGCGACCCCGGCCATGACCGACCGCACCTCGGACTGCTCGCGCCGCAGCAACGCGACCGTCACCGCGGCCTCGGGATCGACTGTCTCGGCGACCATCGCCGAGGCCGAACTGCCCGGCCCGATCTCGACGAATCGGGTGCCATCGGCGGCCACCGCGGCCGCGACGTCATCGCCGAATCGAACCGGCTCCCGAACCTGCCGCACCCAATAGTCCGGATCGGTGAACAGCTCGGACTCGAACCGTCCGGTGAGGTTGGACGCGATCGGTATCCGCGGCGGCCGAAACGTCAACTTCCGCACCATAGTGTCGAATTCGGCCAGCATCGGCGCCATCGACTCCGAATGGAACGCATGCGACACGCGCAATCGCCGCGTGCGCCGGTCGGCCCACCGCGCCTCGAGTTCGGCGATCGCGGCCGCCGGACCGGACACTACGACCGACCCGGGCGCATTCACCGCCGCCACCGAAATCCCGCTCGGCAGCGCGCCGACCTCGTCGATGTCGACGGCCAGCATCGCACCATCCGCAGGCAGGGCCGCCATGAGTCGGCCGCGGGCGGTCACCAATTCCACGGCATCCGGTAGCGACAAGACCCCGGCGACATGCGCCGCGGTGATCTCGCCGATCGAATGCCCGATGAGCAGATCCGGCGTGATGCCCCAGGACTCGAGCAGCCGGAACAAGGCGGTTTCGACGGCGAACAGTGCAAGCTGGGTATGGTCGGTTCGGTCGAGATCGGTGCCCGGGTCGAACAGCCATGCGGGGTCGCAGATCGCACACACCGCATCCGCGAACACCGGGAAGGTCTCGAACAGCTCCGCGGCCATCCCGGCCCGCTGCGCACCCTGCCCGGGAAAGACGAAAACCGTTTCACCCGAAAGCCCCCGCGCCGCAATGATTTCGGACAATCCCGCAGCAAGTTCCGCGCGATCGGCGCCGACCACGACCGCTCGGTACTCGAGCCGCGTTCGTCGGGCCAGGGCCGCGCCGACATCGAGTGCCGACGCTTCGGGATCGTCGGCCAGCCACCGGAGCAGCCGATCGGCTTGCGCGGCAACGGCTCCCGCGGTCCGACCGGACAGCACCCATGGCACGACCGGCAGCGACCGGGTCGATTCGGGTTCGGGTACGGGCGTCGGCGCTTCCTCCACGATCACATGCGCGTTGGTGCCGCTGATCCCGAACGACGACACCCCCGCACGCCGCGGCCGACCGTCCACCGGCTCCCACGGTCGTGCTTCGGTCAGCAGCCTGATATTGCCTTCGCGCCAATCCACCTGCGCCGACGGAGCATTCACATGGAGCGTGCGTGGCAGCACCCGATGCCGCATCGCCTCGACCATCTTGATCACGCCTGCCATGCCGGCCGCGGCCTGGGAGTGCGCGATATTCGATTTCACCGAGCCCAACCACATCGGCCGCTCCCGGCCACGGCCGTAGGTGGCCAGCAACGCCTGCGCCTCGATCGGATCGCCGAGCGTCGTTCCGGTGCCGTGCCCCTCGACAATGTCGACATCGGCCGGCGACAATCCGGCATTCGCCAGCGCGGCTCGGATCACGCGTTCCTGCGACGGGCCATTGGGCGCGGTCAGTCCGTTACTGCCCCCATCCTGGTTGACCGCACTGCCACGGATAACGCCGAGCACCCGATGCCCATTGGCTTGGGCGTCCGAGAGTCGTTCCAGGACAAGCACTCCGGCACCCTCACCCCACGACACGCCGTCGGCGGAATCGGCGAACGACTTACAACGGCCGTCCGGTGCGAGCCCCCGCTGTCGGCCGAAGTCGGTGAACATTGTCGGCGTCGTCAACACGGTCACCCCACCCACCAATGCCAGGCCACATTCGGCCGCCCGCAGTGCGGCGCACGCCTGGTGGATCGCGACCAGCGACGACGAGCATGCGGTGTCGAGGGATACCGCAGGCCCGACCAAGCCCAAGGTATAGGCCACTCGACCCGACACGATGCTGGGCAGATTGCCGCTGATCCGGTAACCGTCGAGCCCGTCGTCGTCATTATCCAGTCCGTACACGCAGCCGCTGACGCCGGCGAAGACGCCGGTATCGCTGCTCCGCAACGACATCGCGTCGATACCGGCGTCCTCGAGCGCCTCCCAGGCGACCTCGAGCAGCACCCGCTGTTGCGGATCCATCGCCAGCGCCTCACGCGGGCTGATCCGGAAGAACTCGGCATCGAATTCCGCGGCGTCATAGAGAAACGCACCGGCCCGCGTGTACGTTTTGCCGTGCGTATCCGGGTCAGGGTCGTACAGGTCGCCCCAGCCGCGGTCGGTCGGGAAATCGCCGACAACGTCGCGTTCGTCGGCAACCAACTGCCACAGCGCCGCCCGCGATCCAACGCCACCCGGGAACCGACAGCCGACGCCCACGATCGCGATCGGGCCCTGCAACTGTTCGAACTGCTTGAGCCGCCGCTTCGTGCTCTGCAATTCGAGGGTCAGCCGTTTGAGGTAGGCGAGTGTCTTCTCGTCGCGATCGGTCACAGCCGCGCCTCGCTAACGGTCGGCGTCGCTGCGACCGTTGGTGCTGTACTGATGGTTCCCTCGCTGCGCTCGGTCACAGCAGCTCCTCATCGATGAGTTCGAACATCTCGTCGAAGCCCGCCTCCTCGATCGCATCCGCGGAGATCGCGTCCGGCTCTACCGCGGCGTCGAGTTCGTTCAGCGCGCGGGCGAGCCTGGCCGAGATCGCCTTTCGGGTGTCGTCGTCGAGCGATCGGTCACGCAGTAGCGTCAGCGTGCGATCCAGTGTCGACAAGATCTCGGTGTCATCATCGGTGGCGGCGTGTCCGAGCCGCGCCATCAGATACTCGGCGATGGCGGTCGGCGTCGGCTGATCGAAGACAGTGGTCGCTGGAAGCTGCAGCCCGGTCGCGGCTGCGAGGCGGTTGCGGAGTTCGACCGATGTCAGCGAATCGAACCCGAGTTCACGGAAGTTCACATCGGTGTCGACCTGTTCTGGGCCGCGGTGCCCGAGTACGGCGGCGACCTGTGATCGCACCAGCTCCAGCAACCGCTTGGCCTGCTGCTCGGGCGTCAACCCGGCGAGCTGTACCCCCTGATCCGCGAACGTGCCGGTATCGGCGGGCGGCCGACCGCCCAGCAACCTGCGCACCATCGGATGCAGCGCGGCCATATCCGCCGCTCCGGGCGGACGGAATTCGGTTGCCACGATCGATGGTGCGGGCTGGCCCACCGCCGCATCGAACATCGCCAGCCCGGCTTCGACACTCAACGGTGACAGACCCTCTCGGCCGATCCGCGCGGCATCGGCGGTATCCAACGTGGCGCCCATCCCCGATTCGGTCGTCCACAGGCCCCAATCGATCGATACCGCCGCCAGCCCCGACCGCTGCCGCAACGCCGCCAGCTCATCCAGAAAGGCATTCGCCGCCGCATAATTCGCCTGCCCCGGCGAACCGAGCACACCGGCAACCGAGGAGAACAACACGAACCACGCCAAATCCAGCCCACGCGTCAACTCGTGCAAATACCACGCAGCATCGACCTTCGGCGCCAACACATTCCGCAATCGCTCCGGCGTCAGCGCACCGAGCACACCGTCGTCGAGCACGCCAGCCGTATGAACCAGCGCGGTCAGCGGGTGCTCGCGCGGTATCTGCGCCAACAACTGCTGGCACGAATCGCGGTCGGCGACATCGCATTCCACAATGCGCACCTTCGCGCCTAGCTCGGTCAATTCGGCCGCTAACTGTCCCGCGCCTGGTGCCGCCCGGCCTCGGCGGCTGGCCAGCACCAGATGGCGCACCCCATGTGTAGTCACCAAATGCCGCGCCAAAAGCGCACCCAACCCACCCGTACCACCAGTAATCAGCACCGTCCCACCCGGATCCGGCCGCCGCGGCACCCTCAACACGATCTTCCCCACATGACGCGCCTGCCCGAAAAACCGGAACGCCGCACCCGCCTGCCGCACATCCCACACCGAAACCGGCAACACAGGCAGAACACCCCGCTCGAACAATCCAGCCAACTCACCGAACATCCACCCGACCCGATCAGCATCCACCCGGGTCAAATCAATCGCCTCATACCGCACACCCGGATAGGTGTCCGCAACCGTCTCTGGGACACGGATATCGGTCTTGCCCATCTCCACAAACCACCCCCCACGCGGCAACAACCGCAAACCCGCATCAACGAACTCCCCCGCCAACGAATCCAACACAACATCCATCCCCGCACCACCAGTCACGGTCAGAAACCGCTCCTCGAAACCAGTTGTGCGCGAATCAGCAATCCGATCGGCGTCGACCCCCCAGTCGCGCACTGTCGCCCACTTACCACGACTCGCCGTCGCATACACCTCGAGCCCCAGATGCCGCGCCAACGCCACCGCCGCCATACCCACCCCACCAGCAGCAGCATGAACCAACAACCGCTGCCCCACCCGAACCCCAGCCACCTCCACCAACGCCAACCACGCCGTCAAATACACCGTCGGCACACCAGCTGCTTGGACAAACGACCAACCCGACGGAACACGCGTCAACAAGCGACGATCAGTCACCACCACCGAACCACCCGCAGGCGCAAGCCCCATCACCGCATCACCCACCCGAAGACCCGACACCCCCACACCAACCTCGACAACAACACCGGCCACATCCGACACCAAACCCGCCCCATCAGCGACCACACCCAAACACACCAACACATCCCGAAAATTCACCCCCAACGCCCGAACACCAACCCGCACCATCCCAGCACCCAGCTCACCGCCGCCAGGTGAACCACTCACCACCCCAACCCCATCCAACACACCACTGTTCGCCACAGCCAGCCGCCACTCCCCCTCCGGCAGCACCAGGGCACCGGTATCCGCCGGTGCCAACCTGGGCACGAACACCTCGCCGTCGCAGATCGCGACCTCCGGCTCGCCCAACGCCCACAATCCGGCGAAATCCAGCTCACCGGCATCGCCGCGCAGGTCCACCAATAGGATTCGCCCCGGCTCCTCGGCCTGGGCGGAGCGCACCAGACCGCGCACCGCTGCGCCCGCGAGTCCGCCGGTCACGACGACCAGCCGTGCATGGTTCAACTGTTCGTCAGCCACGAACCACTGCACGAGCTCCAACGTGTCGACGACCGTGTCCGAAACGCTGCCCCCACCGGAGCAATTCACCACGAGCGCCTCCGGCGCCGCCCCGGCGTCGATGGCTGACCGCCAATCGGCAAGGTCCACGACCCGACCCGCGTCGCTGTCGGTGACGACGTGCCGACTGTGCACCGCGAGCCACTGCACCTGTTGCAGCGCAACCGTTTCCCGGTCACCAACAAGTGCCAGCTGGTCCGCGGTGACGGGTCGGGTCACCAGCCGCCGCACCGACACCACCGGACGGCCCGCACTGTCGAAGCCATCCAGCTGCCCGATATTGTTGTCCGACAAGGTGATCCGGACGCGAAGTCGACGCGCATCCCCCGCCGACAATGCCGTTCCCTCCCACACGAACGGTAACCGCAACTCCGCGCCCACATCCAGCGACCCGAGCGCGGCCGCATGTACGGCGGCGTCGAGCAACGCTGGATGGATACCGAACCCGGCGACCTCCACCGAATCGGGCAGGGCCACCTCCGCGAACAATCCATCGTGGTTGCGCCAGATACGGTGCACCGCCCGGAAAGCCGGGCCGTACCCGTATCCAGCTGCCGCCAACCGCTCATACGCGGCCTGCGCGTCCAGTTCCACCGCATCGGAGGGTGGCCATGCCGGGGCCATCGGGACCGATACCGTCTGTTCAGTGGCCAGCACTCCCTCGGCGTGGCAGACCCACCCGCCGTCGCCACCTTCGACCCGCGCGTACACCGACAGCGAGCGCTCCCGCGCACCTGAGTCGCCGCGGACGACCACTTGCACAGCTACCGCACCCTGATCGGGAACTACCAGTGGCGCTCGCAGTGTGAGCTCGCGAACGACCGGGCACTCGCACGCCGCACCGGCCTGCAATGCCAGCTCCACGAAACCCGTTGCCGGAAACAGCACGTACCCCAGCATCCGGTGATCGGCCAGCCACGGCTGACCCGCCAACGACAGACGACCGGTCAGGCGCAGCCCACCCGAGTCCGGTTCCTCCAACCCGGCAGCCAACACCGGATGCCGCCACTCGATCAGCCCCGAACCCGACACATCACCGCGCGACGCGGTCAGCCAATAGTGCTGCCGCTGAAACGCATACGTCGGCAGATCCACCCGCCGCGCACCTGTTCCCGCGAAGCAAGCGGCCCAGTCGACCGCACCGCCTGCGGTGCACAGTCGACCCACTCCGGATATCACCGAACGCGCTTCCGGCTGTCCGTGCCGCAGCAGCGGGATCGTCGTCGCCGCGGCGTCCGCCGTTTCGGCAACCATCGCCGATGCCGAACTGCCGGGTCCCAACTCCACGAATCGGGTCCCACCGGCGGCCAGTGCCGCGGTGACGCCGTCGGCGAACCGCACCGGCTCACGCACATGCCGCACCCAGTATTCGACCGTGCCGTACTCGGCGTCGGCCAACCGACCGGTCACATTCGAGACCACCGGGATTCGCGCCCGCCCCGGCCTGATCTCGGCGATTGCCGCCGCGAACTCGTCGAGCATCGGCTCCATCAGCTCGGAGTGGAATGCGTGACCGACCCGCAGCCGCCTGGGGCCGCGTTCCGCCCAACGCCGCTCGAGTTCGGCTATTGCGGGCTCCGGACCCGAAACCACCACCGATCCCGCCGTATTCGCCGCCGCGATCGACACACCCGCGGGCAGCTCACCGATCTCGTCGACCGCCACCGCGATCGAAGCCATGGCACCGCCGCTCGGCAGCCCGGCCATCAACCGCGCACGCACGCCGACCACGCGCGCCGCATCCGCGAGCGACAACACCCCGGCGATGTGGGCGGCGGTGATCTCACCTACCGAATGCCCGATCGCAAGCGCGGGCCGGACACCCCACGCGGCCAGGAGTCGGGAGAGCCCCACACCCATCGCGAACAGTCCGCACTGCGCGACGATCGTCGCCGCGACCGCTTGTTCGTCGTTGCCCCACAGCGTATTTCGCACGGGCACGGCGCCGACGAGCGGCTCGACCGCGGCCAGTGCGGCGTCGAAGCCCTCCGCGAATACCGGGAACACCTCGGCGAGCGCGCGGCCCATACCCGCCCACTGCGCACCCTGACCGGGAAAGACGAATACGGTTTCACCGGAAATGCCGCGCGCCGCGGCGATATCGGCCAACGCGACGACCAGTTCCGCGCGGTCCTCGCCCACGATCACCGCGCGATGTCCGAGCTGAGCCCGTCCGGCGAGGGAGACTCCGACATCGAGCGCCGTCGCCGCGGGGTTGGCGGACAGCCAGTTGCGCAGCCGATCGGCCTGGGCGGCAACCGCCTGCGGGGATCGACCGGACAGCACCCACGGCACCGCAGGTAGCACCGCCACCGGTGCCGTTTCGGGAGCCGGTGCCGCTGCCTCCTCGAGGATCACATGCGCGTTCGTGCCACTGATCCCGAACGACGATACGGCCGCCCGCCGCGGCCGCCCCGGCGACTCCTCCCACGCCCGCGACTCGGTGAGCAGTTCCACATTGCCCGCGCCCCAATCCACATGCGAGGTCGGCGCGTCCACGTGCAACGTGCGCGGCATCATCCGATGGCGCATTGCCTCCACCATCTTGATCACTCCGGCGATGCCGGCCGCCCCCTGAGTGTGGCCCATATTCGACTTCACCGAACCGAGCCATACCGGCTGATCCCGATTGCCTCCGTAGGTGGCCAGCAACGCCTGCGCCTCGATCGGATCGCCCAGCCGCGTTCCGGTCCCGTGTGCTTCGACGAGATCGATGTCCTCGGGCGCCAAACCCGCATTCGCCAATGCCGTGCGGATGACTCGTTCTTGCGACGGACCATTCGGCGCGGTCAACCCGTTGCTCGCACCGTCCTGGTTGACCGCACTCCCGCGGATCACCCCCAATACCTGGTGTCCCTCGGCTCGAGCGCGCGACAGCCGCTCCAGCACGACGATCCCCGCGCCCTCGCCCCACGCCACGCCGTCGGCGGACTCCGCGAAGGACTTACATCGTCCGTCCGGCGCCAGCGCGCCCTGCCTGCTGAATTCGATGAACATCGGCTCGGCCGTGGCCATCACCGTGACGCCACCGGCCAGCGCCATATCACAGTCATCGGAGCGCAGCGCCTGACATGCCTGATGCAGTGCCACCAGCGAGGACGAACACGCGGTGTCGACCGTCACGGCGGGGCCGATCAAGCCGAGTGTGTAGGCGACTCGACCCGATACGACGCTTGCCGTCGCGCCGACCGTAATATAGCCCTCCACTTCGTCGCGGCGCTCACTGCGCAAGGCCGCGAACCCGTAGTCGTGCTGCATGACCCCGGCGAATACACCAGTGTCGCTACCGCGCAACGAGTGCGGATCGATACCCGCGTCTTCTAGTGCCTCCCAGGAGATTTCGAGCAGCAATCGTTGCTGGGGGTCCATCGCCGCCGCCTCGCGCGGGTTGATGCCGAAGAACTCGGCATCGAATTCGGCAGCGTCATAAAGGAATCCACCCGTCCGGGTGTAGGACTTGCCGCGTGCGCCGGGATCGGGATCGTACAGGTCATCGGCCCAGCCGCGGTCGACCGGGAACTCGCCGACGACATCGCGGCCCCCGGCTACCAGATCCCACAGACCGTGCCGCGACGACACCGGCCCCGGAAACCGGCATCCGATACCGACGATCGCCACCGGCTCCCGCGCGGCCTCGACCAGCTCACGCTCGCGCTGGCGAACCTTGCGCAGTTCGGCCGTGACCCACCGCAGATTCTCGAGGAGTTCGTTCTCGGTGACCACTACGGTGCACTTCCCTTTCCCACTGCTTGCGCGCTGGTCATGACTTGCCGAACTCGCGTCGGATCATGTCGACGAGTTCATCCGCGCTCGCCGAGCGCAGATCGTCGTCGTCCGGGGGCTTCGGCCGGCCGCGCGCAGCGATTTCCCCTACCAGCGCCTCCAACCGGGCCGATACCTCCATCAGGACATCGTCGTCCGGCTCGAGCTGTGCCAGCGACGCCTCCAGACGTGTCAGCTCCCGTATCACCCCTGCCGGCCGCTCACCGACGACCTGCCGGTGTAGGTACTGCGCGAGCGCGGTGGGTGTCGGATGGTCGTAGACCGCGGTTGCCGGAAGCTGCAGCCCAGTCACGGATTTGACGCGATTGCGAAGTTCGACCGATGTCAGCGAATCGAATCCGAGGTCGCGGAAGTTCGCGACCGAATCGATCTGGTCGGACCGTCCATGCCCGAGCACGATTGCGATCTGTGTCCGGACGGTCTCCAGCAACTGCTTGACCTGCGCGTCGTCCGTGAGCCCGGCAAGCTCCAACCGAGCGTGCGCGACAGGCCCCTGCGCCGCGGCCGGGCGACCGCCGACAAGGTCACCGAGAACCGGCACCACGCGTGCGGCATCACGTAGTGCCGCCGGATCGAAGTCGGCCGCGACCACGACAGGATCGGCCTGTGTCACGGCGGCATCGAACAAGGCCAGCCCCGCTTCGGTCGACAACGGCCGCACACCGTCGCGCCCGATGCGTGCGGTATCGCCGGTATCGAGGGTGCCCCCCATTCCGGCCTCGGCGGCCCACAGGCCCCAATCGATCGATACCGCCGCCAGCCCCGACCGCTGCCGCAACGCCGCCAGCTCATCCAGAAAGGCATTCGCCGCCGCATAATTCGCCTGCCCCGGCGAACCGAGCACACCGGCAACCGAGGAGAACAACACGAACCACGCCAAATCCAGCCCACGCGTCAACTCGTGCAAATACCACGCAGCATCGACCTTCGGCGCCAACACATTCCGCAATCGCTCCGGCGTCAGCGCACCGAGCACACCGTCGTCGAGCACGCCAGCCGTATGAACCAGCGCGGTCAGCGGGTGCTCGCGCGGTATCTGCGCCAACAACTGCTGGCACGAATCGCGGTCGGCGACATCGCATTCCACAATGCGCACCTTCGCGCCTAGCTCGGTCAATTCGGCCGCTAACTGTCCCGCGCCTGGTGCCGCCCGGCCTCGGCGGCTGGCCAGCACCAGATGGCGCACCCCATGTGTAGTCACCAAATGCCGCGCCAAAAGCGCACCCAACCCACCCGTACCACCAGTAATCAGCACCGTCCCACCCGGATCCGGCCGCCGCGGCACCCTCAACACGATCTTCCCCACATGACGCGCCTGCCCGAAAAACCGGAACGCCGCACCCGCCTGCCGCACATCCCACACCGAAACCGGCAACGGAGCCAGGCCACCCTTGTCGAAGAGCTCGGACAGCTCCCCGAACATCCGCGCGATCCGATAGGGGGACACTCGGGTCAGATCGATCGCCTCATAACGCACACCGGGGTAAGTGTCATTTATCGTGTGCGGGTCGCGGATATCGGTCTTGCCCATCTCCACAAACCAGCCACCACGCGGCAGCAACCGAAGTCCCGCATCAACGAACTCGCCTGCCAACGAATCCAATACAACATCCATCCCGGCACCGCCGGTCGCTGTCAAGAAAAGTTGTTCGAAATCGGTTGTCCGAGAATCCGCGATCCGGTCAGCATCGACACCCAGGCCGCGCACCGTCGCCCACTTGCTACGACTCGCCGTCGCATACACCTCCAGCCCCAGATGTCCCGCCAACGCCACCGCCGCCATACCCACCCCACCGGCAGCGGCGTGCACCAACAACCGCTGCCCCACCCGAACCTCAGCCACCTCCACCAACGCCAACCACGCCGTCAAATAAACCGTGGGAACACCAGCGGCTTCGCTGAACGACCAACCCGACGGGATACTCGTCAGCAGCCGACGATCCGTGACCACCATCGACCCACCCGAGGGCGCAAGCCCCATCACGGAATCGCCAACCCGAAGATCCGACACCCCCGAACCGACCTCGACGACAACACCGGCCACATCCGACACCAACCCCGCCCCATCAGCCACGACACCGAGACATACCAACACGTCCCGGAAATTCACCCCCATCGCCCGAACATCAACCCGCACCATCCCGGTGCCGAGTACTTGACCGGACTCCAAAAGCCCCACTACTCCAACGCCATCCAATACACCGCTATTCGTCACCGCCAGCTGCCAGTCCCCCTCGGGCAGCACCAGTGCGTCGGTTTCGGCGGCGGCCAGCCGCGGAACGAAGACCGCACCATCGCGAACAGACAGTTCCGGCTCGCCCAGCACCGACAGGTGCGCGAAATCGACACCTTGCGCAGCACCGTCCAGGTCCATCACCGTGATCCGGCCCGGCTCCTCCGCTTGCGCGGAGCGCAGCAGGCCCCGCACCGCGCTCCCGGGCAGACCGCGCGTGAGCAGGACCAGTTGCGAGTGGCCGAACCGTTCCTCGGCGAGGAACCGCTGCACGAGCCGCAATACGCCGTCGAGCAAGGCGTGCACCTCGGCCACGACATCGGCAACGCCCACCGTGGCAACGCATTCGACAGCAAGGACGGCAGGAACGTCCGCTGTGCCCGCGACGAGCGCAAGCGCGTCCGCCAGACCCAGGACGGGCACGGTGCTCTCGTCGCGGTGATCCGGCACCGCTATCCAACGTAGCGTCTGCAGGCGCGATGGTCGGCGCACCACCTTGTGCGTCAGCTGCGCCAGCGGAACGGGTCGCGCGACCAAGCGGCGCACCGATACCACCGCACGGCCCGACGCATCAAATGCCTCGAAACTTCCTGCGTCACTGCCGGTCACAGCGATCCTAGCCCGCAACTGCCTGGCACCTCTGGCGTGCAGCGCCACGTCCTCCCATGCGAACGGCAATTGCACTTCGCCCTCGGACGGTGTCTCGTCCGCGCCGAGCACCCGCGCGTGCACGACCGCGTCGAGCATTGCCGGATGGATGCCGAATCCGGCGACATCGACCGAATCGGGCAGCGCGATATCGGCGTACAGCTCGTCGCCATGCCGCCAAAGGCGTTGCACAGCAGTGAATGCTGCGCCGTACCGATATCCTGCCGCAGCGAGCCGCGCGTAGCCCGCGCGAACATCCACCTCGGTCGCCCCCGACGGTGGCCAGGCACCCGACTCGAGACCGGCCACAACGGGCGGGCTGGCAGCCAGCTCCCCCTCGGCGTGCCGAACCCATTCGGCATCGGAGCGGTCTGGTCGTGAGTACACCGAGAACGACCGCTCGCGCAGCACCACCTGTACCGCGACCCCACCGCCCCGCGACAGCACCACAGGTGCCTGCAGTGTCAACTCTGTGAGCTGCCCATACCCGGCTTCGTCGCCCGCGCGAATGACCAATTCCACCAGTGCCGCACCGGGCAGGATGATCGAGTCGCCGATGACGTGATCGGCCAGCCACGGCTGCGCCGCCACCGACAGTCGACCGGTGAACACCCGATCGCCGCCCGGGACACCGGCCATGGTGCGCAGGATCGGGTGGTCCACTTCGGTGAGTCCCAGGCTGCCTACGTCACCGAATCCCTCGGACGAGGTGAGCCAATAGTGCTGCCGCTGAAATGGATACGTCGGCAAATCCACCCGCCGGGCACCTGTCCCGGCATAGAACTCAGCCCAATCGACATCGATACCGGTGCAATGCGCTTCGGCGACGGCGCGGACGAGGGTTTCGACCTGATCCCGCCCGCGACGCTGAGTCGCCACCACCGCCTCGGCATCGATCAGCCCGGCCAGCACCGCATCCGGACCGACTTCGATGAATCGCGACCCCCCAGCCGCCCGAGACGCGGCGATACCGTCGGCGAACCGAACCGGATCACGCACCTGTCGCACCCAATACCTCGGGTCCGCCATCAGGTCCGACTCGAACTCGCCGGTCACATTCGATGCGATCGGGATCTCCGGTGAATGCCACGCGAGCTGCGCACACACTGAGGCGAATTCATCGAGCATGGGCTCCATCAACACCGAATGGAACGCATGACTGACCGTCAGGCGGCGGGTGCTCCGATCCGCCCAGCGTCTTTCGAGTTCAGCGATGCCCGCCTCCGGGCCCGACACCACCACCGACCCTGGTGCATTGATCGCCGCCACCGAAACCCCATCCGGCAAGTCGTCGACCTGATCGACCGCATCGGTCTTGCCGTCTGCGCTGATCTGGACCGCCAGCATCGCCCCACCCGCAGGGAGCCCCGCCATCAAACGACCACGAACAGTCACTAAACGCACTGCATCCTCCAGCGACAACACCCCCGCCACATGCGCGGCGGTGATCTCACCGACCGAATGCCCGACCACCAAATCCGGTACCACACCCCAGGATTCGAGCAATCGCGTTAGCGCAACCTCGACGGCGAACACAGCCAACTGCGTGTTCTCAGTGCGATCCAAATCAGTGTCGTCCGCGAAAAGCCAAGTCGGATCACAGATCTCACGCACCGCCTCCGCGAACACCGGGAACGTGTCGAACAGCTCACGACCCATCCCCGAGTACTGCCCGCCCTGCCCCGGGAACACGAACACCGTCTTCCCGTCGACTACCCGTCGCGGTGTCACAGCACCCAGTTCGGATCGGTCCAACACCGCCGCCCGCCACGGCAAATGCGCCCGCGTCGTCGCCAACGAAAACCCCACATCGGACGCCGAGATCTCCCCCAACGCCGATAGTCGACCTGCTTGTGCCACAACAGCTTCAGCCGACCGACCGGAGATCAGCCATGGCACCACCGCCAACCCGAGCCCAACATTGCGCGACGCCGACCCATCCCTAGCTTCTGGCGACGCCCACTCCGCAGGGGCCTCCTCCACAATCACATGCGCATTCGTCCCACTGATCCCAAACGACGACACCCCAGCACGCCGCGGCCGACCCACCGACTCCCACACCCGAGCCTCCGTCAATAGTTCAATTCGACCCGAAGTCCAATCCACATGCGAACTCGGCAGCTCCACATGCAACGTCGCAGGCATCACCTCGTGCCGCATCGCCTCCACCACCTTGATCACACCCGCGACCCCAGCAGCCGCCTGCGTATGACCCAAATTCGACTTGACCGACCCCAACCACACCGGCTCGTCTCGGCCCTGCCCATACGTCGCCAACAACGCCTGCGCCTCAATCGGATCACCCAACCGCGTACCAGTCCCATGCCCCTCCACCACATCCACATCAGCCACACTCAGCCCCGCATTAGCCAATGCCGCCCGAACCACCCGCTCCTGCGACGGACCATTCGGCGCCGTCAAACCATTCGACGCACCATCCTGATTCACCGCACTCCCACGAACCACACCCAAAACCCGATGACCATTAGCCCGAGCATCCGACAAACGCTCCAACACCAACACACCCGCACCCTCACCCCAACCCACACCATCAGCCGACTCCGCAAACGACTTACACCGACCATCCCGCGACAAACCACGCTGACGCGAAAACTCCACGAACACAGCCGGTGTGCCCATCACCGTCACCCCGCCGACCAAGGCCAGACCGCACTCCCCCATACGTAAAGCCGCGCACGCCTGGTGCATGGCGACCAGCGAGGACGAACATGCCGTGTCCACCGAAACGGCCGGTCCGAGCAGTCCCAACGAGTAGGCGACGCGGCCGGTCACCAGCGATCCGGCAGGTGTCGGCACCCCATAGTCGTGGTACATGACGCCCGCGAATACGCCGGTATCGCTGCCCCGCAACGACATCGGATCAATCCCCGCGTCCTCGAGCGCCTCCCACGCCACCTCGAGCAGAATGCGCTGCTGCGGGTCCGTCGCCAGCGCCTCACGCGGGCTGATTCCGAAGAATGCGGCATCGAAATCACCGGCGTCGTAGAGGAATCCACCGGCGCGGGTGTAGGACTTGCCCTGCGCGTCAGGATCCGGGTCGTAGATGTTCTCGGCCCAACCCCGATCGGTGGGGAACTCGCCGATCACGTCGCGTCCGTCGGCGACCACCTGCCACAGGTCTTGCCGAGATCCGACGCCGCCGGGATAGCGACATCCCACACCGACGATCGCGACCGGTTCCGCCAGCTCGACGGAGCGCACCGCATCGGTGCGGTTCGGCTCGGTGGCGCCGCCGAGCCGTTCGCGTACATGCTCGGCAAGCGCGGTAGGTGTCGGGTAGTCGAAGATCACCGTCGCAGGCAGCGTCAACCCGATCGTCTCCTTGAGACGGTTGCGGACCTCGAGCGCTGTCAGCGAGTCGAACCCGAGGTCGCGGAAGTTCCGGTCGGGATCGACACTGTCCGGACCTCGGTGTCCGAGTACCGTCGCGGCTTCGGCGCGGACGAGCTCGAGTATCGACGAAAGCTGTTCTTCCGCATTGCCTTTGGTGTAGGCGGGGTGACGGTAGGCCCGCGCCGCGGGTCGTCGGGCGGGCGCGATGGTCTGCCAGATCGGTAGTCGATCCTGGCTGGTCCGCGTATCGAGCACTGCGGCAACTACTTCGGGGCGGCCTGAACTGATCGCGGCATCGAACAGTGCCAGACCGTCGCGCCGCGACATCGGCATGAACCCGAGGCGCTGGATGCGGGCGGTGTCACTCGCGCCGAGCATGGCCGTCATTCCCTGGTCGGCGGTCCACGGTCCCCACGCGATCGAGGTCGCCACCGAACCGGTCGTGTGGCGATGCCGGGCGAGGGCATCGAGAAACCCATTCGCCGCAGCGTAATTCGCCTGCCCGGGTGAACCGACGACGCCCGCCGCCGACGAGAACAGCACGAACAGGCGCAAGTCGCCGGTGAGCGTGTGCAGGTGCCAGGCACCATCGACCTTCGGCCGCAGCACGCGATC
Organism: Nocardia sp. CA-084685; assembly: GCF_050955785.1. Taxonomy (NCBI): domain Bacteria; kingdom Bacillati; phylum Actinomycetota; class Actinomycetes; order Mycobacteriales; family Nocardiaceae; genus Nocardia; species Nocardia sp. CA-084685. The sequence continues at coordinate 3,941,238 of NZ_CP192094.1, read as the reverse complement.
CAGCTGGTCGGGACCCAGTGACTCGAGCACACCATCGGCGAGCACACCGGCGGCGTGCACGACACCGATCAACGGCAGGTCGGCGGGGATCGACGACAAGATCTCGGCGACGGCGGCGCGATCGGCGACATCGCACGCGACGATCCGCGTGTCGGCCCCGGCCTCGCTCAGTTCGGCCTGTAGTTCCCTTGCACCCGGCGTCGCCACACCGCCGCGGCTCGCCAGCAGCAGATGCCGAACGCCGTACTCCCGCACAAGATGCCGCGCGACGACCGCACCCAGTCCGCCGGTGCCGCCGGTGATCAGCACCGTTCCGGTCGTCAGGTCCGGCGACAACCGCTCGGCCGGGGTGGCGGTGCGGGCGAGTCGCGGCACGTACACTGTCGCGTCCCGCAGTACGAGCTGCGGTTCTTTCGAAGCCACGGCGACAGCGACGATCTCGGCGAGGTCCGCTGCGGCGGTGTCGACCAGGGTGACGCGGCCGGGCTCTTCCGCCTGCACCGACCGCACGAGTCCCCAGACCGCGGCCGCGGCGCAATCCACCGTATCGGTGTCGGTGACCGACACGGCACCGTGCGTCAGCACCACGAGACGACTCTCGCCGAAGCGTTGGTCGCCCAGGAAGAATTGCAGGACAGTCAATATCGTCCGCGTTGTCGCGTGAACGGCCGCGACGGTGTCGGCCGCGATCGTTCGAAGGTCCGCGACGACCACGGCCGGTAGCGCGCCATCGCCGAGCCGCTCCCACTCGCCAAACGGCACCGGCGTCGCGGAAATCTGCCTCGGCTGCCATTCGACGCCGAGCAGTGCCGCCCGAGGAGCCACGATGCGTTCGGTCGGTGCGGGCCACGCCGTGAACTCGCCGATCGACAGCACCGCATTACCCTGCGGATCCACGATCTGCACTACCATCGCGCCGTTCGCCGTCGGCGCGATCCGCGCGCGCACCGCCGCCGCACCGGATGCGTGCAGTGTCACGCCTTCCCACCCGAACGGCAGGAGTACGCCATCATCGGCCGGACGTGTCACCAAGTGCGCGTGCAGAACCGCGTCGAGCAGAGCCGGGTGTAATCCGTATCGACTCGCATCCACCGCATCCGGCAGTGCCGCTTCGACGAACAGTTCATCGCCGCGCTGCCACACCGCGGTCAGGCCGCGAAACGCGTCGCCGTATCGGTACCCGTCGGCGGCGAGCCTGCCATACGCGCCGGTCAGATCGACCGGGTCCGCGTCTGCGGGTGGCCAGGCGAACGGTTCGACCGCAGCCGTGTGGTCGGCGGGCAGGAGCGTGCCGTGCGCGTGCAGGGTCCAGTCGTCCACTGACTTGTCGGCCCGCGCGTACACCGACACCGGCCGATCACCGGATTCGCCCGTCGCGCCGACGATCACGTGGACGACCACGCCGCCATCGCCGGGCAGATACAGCGGCGCGGTGAGCGATAGCTCGCGGATGGTCGGGTAACCCACCTCGTCACCCGCCCGGACGGCCAGTTCGACGAAGACAGTTCCGGCGAGCATGACGTGGTCGCCGATCCGATGGTCGGCCAGCCACGGCTGCGTCGCGATCGACAGCTGCCCGGTCAGTATCACCCCGCCCGAATCCGGGTTCGCCACCAGCGCATTCACCAACGGATGACCAGTGGCGCGCAGTCCGGCCGGTGTCTGGTCGGACTGCCCGGGCACCGCCCAATAGCGTTCGCGCGCAAAGGCATACGGTGGCAGTGGCACACCACGCGCACCCCTGCCGTCGAGCACCGCGGGCCAGTGCACTCCGGCACCGCCGCCCGCCAACGCCGCCATAGCACCGACCGTCGCGGCGACGTCACCGCGGTCCTTGCGTAGCATCGGCACCGACACCACATCGCCCGACCGCATCGAATCCGCCATCAAGGCGGCCAATCCGCCGTCGGGGCCCGATACCAGGAATCGAACGGTTCCGGCGTCCTCGAGCCTGCGCACCGCATCGGCGAATGCGACCGGCTCGCGCACCTGCCGAACCCAGTAGTCCGCCGTCGCCATATCCTGATCCGATGTCGCGCCGGACATGGTGGTGACAATCGGCATCGTCGGTGCCGCGTACCCGATGTCGCGGGCGGTCACCGCGAACTCGTCGAGCATCGGTTCGACAAGCGCCGAATGGAATGCGTGCGACACCGGCAGGCGATGCACCTTGTGCCCGCGCTGTTCCAGTCGCGCGGCCACGTCGTCGACCGTCGCCGCCGCACCGGACACCACGACCGACCTCGGCCCGTTGATCGCCGCGATCTCGGCGCCGGGAACGAGCGCCGAGCTGACCTCGGCCGTGGTCGCATGCACGGCCACCATCACGCCGCCGTCCGGAAGCGCCGCCATCAACCGCCCCCGCGCCGACACCAGCCGAGCGGCGTCGGCGATGCCGAACACACCGGCGACGTGGGCGGCCGCGATCTCCCCGATCGAATGACCGGCCACGAAATCCGCACGCACGCCCCAGGATTCGACCAGCCGGTAGGCCGCGACACCGATCGCGAACAGCGTCGACTGCGCGAAATCGGTGCGGTTCACCAGGTTCGGATCCTCGCCCCACAGCACATCGCGGATCGGCTGCGCCAGCGCGGCCTCCGCCGCGTCGAATGCCGCCGCGAACGCGGGAAACGTCGCGTACAACTCGCGTCCCATGCCGAGGTACTGGGCGCCCTGGCCCGGGAAAACGAATGCCGTCTTGCCCGCGACCGCGCCCGCCGGCGACCGTTGTTCGGCAATCGCGTCGAGTCCTTCGAGCAGTTCGGCGCGGTCGGCTCCCACCACGACAGCCGTATGCTCCTGGTTCGATCGGTTCGCGAGCGACCACGCGATGTCGAGGACAGACACGTCCTGCTCGGCTCGCACCCAATCCCGCAGCCGCGCGGCCTGCCGAGCGAGCCCGGCCGAATCCCGCGCCGCGACCACCCACGGCAGCACCGGCAATGCGGCACTGTCGGAGGCCCGCGACGCCGATGGTGCCGCCTCCTCGAGGATGAGATGCGCGTTCGTACCGCTGATGCCGAACGACGAAACCGCCGCCCGCCGCGGCCGGTCGCCAACCACCCACGGACTGGCTTCGACGGCCAATTCCACCGCGCCGCTGGACCAGTCGATCTGTGGACTCGGCGCGTCGATGTGCAGCGATTTCGGCACCACGCGATGGCGCATCGCCTCGATCATTTTGATTACGCCCGCGACACCGGCCGCCGCCTGGGTATGCCCGATATTCGATTTGAGCGACCCGAGGATCAGCGCGGGGCTCGATCCGCGGTCCTGACCGTAGGTGGCCAGCACCGCGTGCGCCTCGATCGGATCCCCGAGCGGTGTCCCGGTCCCATGTGCCTCGACGACATCGACATCGCGCGCCGCAATACCTGCCGCGTCCAATGCCGCCCGGATGACCTGCTGCTGCGAGAGCCCGTTCGGCGCGGTCAGCCCGTTGCTCGCGCCGTCGTGGTTGATCGCGCTGCCGCGAATAACGGCGTGCACGGTGCGCCCGTTACGCTCGGCATCCGAGAGCCGCTCCAGCAGCAGCACGCCGACGCCCTCGGACCAGGCGACTCCGTCGGCGGCGGCCGCGAACGACTTGCTCCGGCCGTCGGCGGCGAGCCCGCGCTGGCGCGAGAAGTATTGGAACATTCCGGGTGTCGCCATCACCGTCACACCACCGGCGAGCGCGGTCTCACACTCTCGCGACCGCAGCGATTGACACGCCTCGTGCAGTGCCACCAGCGAGGACGAGCACGCGGTGTCGATGGACAGCGCCGGGCCGTGCAGACCGAGGTGGTAGGCGATGCGGCCGGATACGACACTGATCGTGCTCCCGGTCAGCCAGTGGCCCTCGATCTGCGGCCATGCGTCGGTGTCGAGCAGGCGCGCCGCATAATCGTTCGCGCTCGCACCCGCGAAAACACCGGTTCGGCTACCGCGCAGCGCCTTCGGATCAATGCCGGCATGCTCGACCGCCTCCCATGAGGTTTCCAGCAGCACCCGCTGCTGCGGGTCCATCGCGAGCGCTTCGCGCGGTGAGATGCCGAAGAATGCGGCGTCGAATTCGGCGGCGCCGTCGAGGAAACCGGCTTCGCGCGCGTAACTCCGTCCCGGCGCATCCGGATCGGCGTCGAAAAGGTCGGCCAGCTCCCAGCCGCGGTCGCGCGGGAACGAGCCGATGGCATCATGCTCGCCGGCGACGAGATCCCACAGCTCGGCCGATGTTGTAACACCGCCTGGAAAGCGGCAGGCCATTCCGATGACCGCGATCGGCTCGGAGCGCTCCGCTCGCAAACGGTTCAACTCGCCGCGTGCTTCGCGCGCTTCCCCAAGCGTGCGCTTCAGATACTCCCTGAGCTTTTCCTCGTTCGACATGCCGTGGGCCAGTCATCGGAGGCGGCGGGGGGCGGTCAGCGATCCGACATGACGCAGAATGATCGACCTCCATCGGCCCGGGCGGCACCGGTTGAATCGAGTTGCCAGAGACACCGCGCCCGCATCGTAACCCAGACGCCAGGAACACATCGGCAAACCAGCGCTGGGAACAAATCGGCACCGGTCGACTACGAACTCGATTGCGGCGATACCGCTTTCGATCAAACTTTCCCGAAGTTATACGCGTCAGGCATCATTCGACGTCGACCGCGTCAACAATGTTGAGCCGCGCCGCGTGCATGGCTGGCGGAACCGCCCCGACCAGGCACAAGAGCAAAGCTCCCAGCCCGAAGACCACAGTCGCCGGCGTGAGTACGAAGGCTATGTCCAGCCCGAGAACATGTGTGAACGCAAGCGTATTCACATATTGGTTCGCCACGCCGATGACCAGCCCGCAGATGCCGCCGACCACGCCGATCGCCGCCGCCTCCGCGAGCACCATAAGCATCATGAAGCGCCGTGATGATCCGATCGCTCGGAGGACACCGAGTTCGCGGCGGCGTTCGAGCACCGACAGCATCAACGTATTGACAAGGGCGACCGAGGCGACGAATACGACGATCCAGGTAATGGCACTGATCAGCACGGTTGCCTGCCGCAGGCTCGCGGTCGTCCCGGCAAGCTCCTGCTGCCCGGAGTACACGTGCACCGACGTCGGCACGGCCGCACCGATCGCACGCTGCACCGCCGCCCGATCCGCGCCCGGTTGCACGGTCACCTCGAGCAGGGTCGAGCCGGGCCGGTCGAACCACTGCCGCAACTGCGGCAGGCTCATGCCGACGAATCCGGTCAATGCGGAGAAATAGGGAAACACCTCGAGCACCTCGACGTGCTGGAAACCGTGCGGCGTCGGGATCGTCAGATCGTCGCCGGCGCGTACGCCGAGCGTCCGCGCGATATCGCGCGACACCACCACACCGGCGCCGGCCAACATTCCCGCCCGTGCCGAAGCACTCAGGGACTCGAAGAGCGGATGCCGCGTTCCCGCCGCGAGACCCTGCACGATCACCTTTGCCCCGTTGATCGACGCATAGGCCATCTGTCCCGGCACGACACCGGCGACCCCGGGCAGCGCGGCGATCGTCTGCTCGATTCCGTTGGGCAGCAGCGGTCCGGTCGGAAACACCTCGTTCGACGTCGGCTGAACCCACACGTCCACCGCCGCCGCCGGGCGGAAGGCGTCGACGGCCGAATCGATCCCGTTCTTGTTCGATCCGGTGATCGACACCGTCATCGCCACCGCGATCAGGACCGATATCACGGTGACCCAGACCCGCCGCGGCGCACGCTCGATGGTGGCCGCCGCGAGCGCGCCCGGTGCGCCGAAATACCTGGCAACCGCGACGGTCGCCGCGACCAGCTGATCGAAGCATGCGAAGCAGACGAAAACGGCGCCGTCGAGGAACAGCGCTACCGCGCCGATCGACCAGAGACCGAGATCAATGGTGGCGGCAGCAATCGACACAGCGAGAGAGCCCACGCCGGCGACGGCGGCGACGATCCGCAATGACAGGTGGATCCGGTCCGCCGACGAGACGCCGACCGGCGCGAGTGCCTCGATCGGCGCCACCTTGTACACCTGACGCGCCGCAGCCGCCGCCGCACCGACGCACGAGACCACACAGGCGGTGAGCACCAGCGGTACGGTGAACCCGGGCAGGGCGTACCCGATTCGGACCTGCAAGGACTGGACGAGGGCAGCGGGCAGCAGACCGATTGTCCAGCGCCCCATAAGGATGCCGATGCCGATGCCGAGTACCCCGCCGATGGCACCGAGCACCGCGGCTTCGGCGAGCAGGTCGCGCACGATGACCTGCTTGCGGCCGCCGATGGCGCGCAGCGTCGAAATGACGTTGCGGCGCTGGTTGATCGCCATGCTCATCGCGTTGTAGATAAGGAATCCCGCGACGACGAGGCCCAGTGCTGCGGCCATCAGCGTCGTTGAACGCAGCACCGCGATGACACCGCCGGCCTGCGCGGCACGGAAGTTCGGGTCGGTCACCACCGCCCGCCCGGCGACCACATTGTCAACCGCGGACCGCACCACACCGACGTCGGAACCGGGCGCGGCTAGCAGCAATATCGAGTCGATCGTGCCGGTGCGACCGGTGATCCGCTGTGCCAGGCCGAGCGTCGACATGATGAAGTGGCCGTCGTTGAGCCGCTGCGCCGCCGGTCCGTCGATAACCGCCGCGACGGTGACGGCGGTATCGGCCACCTCGAATTTTTCGCCCTGGGACCAGCCGGTGCCAGGACCGACCAGCACGCCGTTGGGCACCGTGAGCAGCTTCGCGCCGCCACTGGTCTGCGCGGAGACGGCGCGCTGCAGATCGCTGTGCAGGGACGCGGCCGAAACCGGATCAATCCCGATGAGCAGGGTATGGGTGCCTCCGGACCCGACGTCGGCGCGGATCATCGGCACGGCGGTGGACACCCCGGGCACCCGCGCGACCTCCGATTGCAGCGCCTGGCCGAACCCGGCGTCGGTCACGCCCGATACCTCCAGCGCTGCGTTTCCGGCGATATCGGCGCCGAGCCGGTTCACCGATTCCGTGATAGACCCCGAGATCCCGAACACCGCCACGAGCAACGCGGCCGAGACCGCGAACACCGCGACCGACATCGCCGTCCGGCTCAGATGCACGAATAATTCACGAATGTTGAACAGCCGCAGCCGATCCAGCGTCGCGAACATTACAGATACTTACCGACGATATTCGTCATCGCGACGGGCAGCGGCACTGCGTATCCGACGACATCTCCTGCTGGCGGCATGGTTCGGAGCATGCCACACCTGATTCCGGTCGGTAGGCCATAGACGGGGGCACGATCTCGGCTGAGCAGCGTGTTGAAGCGGACTGTCGCGGCCGTGGCGCAGTTCGTGGATCGCATCCAGCCTGTGCCGTAGACCACACCGTTAAGCTCCTGCACCTATGGCCCTCAGCGCAACACTGCACAACTTCGCCGTCCACCTCGCCGATGTCGACCGTGGCATCTACCAGGAGCTGGAGTTGCGGGTTGCGCGCCACCCATCCGAAACCGCCGAGTTCATGGTCACGCGACTGCTCGCCTACTGCCTCGAATACGAGGACGGCATCGCCTTCAGCGATGGCGGCGTTTCGTCCACCGACGAGCCCGCGGTGCTGGTGCGCGATCTCACCGGACGGGTCACCGCCTGGATCGAGGTCGGAGCACCCGATGCCGATCGAGTCCACCGCGGCAGTAAATCGGCGGAGCGCGTCGCCATCTACACCCACCGCGACCCGGCCAAAGTGCTCGCACAGCTCACCGGCAAGCGAATCCACCGCGCCGAAGCGATTCCGCTGTACAGCTTCGATCGCGACTTCATCGATTCCGCGGCAGCCGCGATCGAACGCCGCAACACGGTCACGCTATCGATAACCGAGCGACTGCTGTACTTGGACCTGAATGGCATCGGCCTGAGCACGTCGGTCGAAGAGCACAGCCTCGGCTAGCGGCCGACCACTCATCGGAGACGTTCGGCCTCGCGGGTGAGGGTCAGCAAGATGGCACTCAAGGCCTTTAGCTCTTCGGTTTCGGCACCCTCGCCGATGGCGGTGGCCACGTCCTCGGCGGCGCAGCGGGCGGCGAACCAGCGGTCGGCCAGGTCGGCCGCCTCCTGGGCGCTCAGTACCACCGAATCCGCCGGAATTCCGGTTCCCTTCAAACTGTTGCGGTGTTCGTAGGCGCGTTGGCGACAGGACTGACGGCAGTACCGGCGACGACGTCCGGCCTCCGATTCGACGATCTCCCGCCCACACCACAGGCAGCAGGACAGCAAGCGGCGCGACATGACGCAGAACCCTAATGGTTGTGCCGACCGAATGGGACTCGCGACCCCGGTTCATCGGCGCGGCGCGGGCGTGGCGGAGTGTGGCCGGGACACCGACTACAATGGAACGGTTCGCCAGAACGCCGATGGGGAACTATTGGCGCAGGCACGATCGTTACATCTAAGGTCCAGCGAGCGTCACGCGTTCATCCGGCAATGACCGATGAGGGACGCGGTCGCAGCGCAACAAGACTCGAGCACACAGGGAGAGGCACACCATGGCAGATCGCGTACTCCGGGGCAGTCGGCTCGGAGCGGTGAGCTACGAAACCGATCGCGACCACGACCTGGCCCCGCGACGGATTGCTCGGTACCGGACCGATAACGGCGAGGAGTTCGACGTTCCCTTCGCCGACGACGCCGAGATCCCCCCGACCTGGCTCTGCCGCAACGGCCAGGAGGGCACCCTCATGGAGGGCACCACCCAGGAGACCAAGAAGGTCAAGCCGCCGCGCACGCACTGGGACATGCTGCTGGAGCGTCGCAGCAAGGACGAGCTGGAGGAGCTGCTGAAGGAGCGGCTCGACCTGCTGAAGACGCGGCGTCGGGTCTAGGTTTCAGTAGGCGACGTCCCGGTGGAGGCCGCGGTAGCGCCCCGAGCCGGAACCAGCCTGACTCAACAGAAGGCCGCTTGCGCCAACCGGTGTAAGCGGCCTTTCTCGTACCCGAGTGCAATGCGCGCACCCCATGTGGCGGCTGCACACCCGGTATAACGGGTGTGCAGCCGCCACAAGGGGTTACCGAGAACTTGCCCGCGGGCGCCGATCCCGTGCTGCCCGAGGATGAATTGCGGCCTACTTACTGGCGACCTTGCGGTAGCGCAGCAGCGCCAACGGCACGACCACGATAAGGATGGCAAGGGAACACGCCACCGAGTATTCGATGCAGTGGTCGGCGGGCCAACCGGTCGGCGTGCCGAAGGCGGGTGGCGCACCGTTGTCGAAGAGCTTGCGACCGGCGGCGGAAACCGCGGTGATGGGGTTCCATTCGGCGACGGTGCGCAGCGGGCCGGGCAACGACTCCGCGGAGATGAAAGCCGAGGAGATGAAAGTCAGCGGGAACAGCCAGATCAGGCCCGCACTCTGGGCGACTTCGACGGTGGGTGAGAACAGACCGGTGATCGCCCCGACCCAGGACATCGCGAATGCGAACAGCAGAATTATCGCGAAAGCCAATACAGCATCGACGATCCCGCCGTTGATACGCCATCCGACGATATAGCCGCAGCCGACCATGACGGCCACGCTCAGAATATTCACCACCAGATCCGAGAGCGTGCGCCCCATCAGCACCGCCAGCCGCGACATCGGCAGCGTACGCATTCGGTCGATGATGCCCTTCTCCAGATCGCCCGCCAGGCCTACGGTGGTGAAGGCGGCGTTGAAAGCGACTGTCTGGGTGAAGATTCCGGCCAGCAGGAATTCGCGGTACTGGCCGCCGCCGAGTGAAGCGCCGAAGATGTAGGCGAACAGGAATACGAACATCAGCGGCTGGATCGTCGCGGTCACCAGCAGGGTCGGGACCCGCAGGATCGTCAGCAGATTCCGGTAGGCGACGATGCCGCTGTCTCGGATGATCCGGACGTGCGGCTGCCGAATCTCCTGCGGGGATTCGGTGTGCGCCGTCGGTGCCGGTTCGGCGTGCGCGACTGCGGTGCTCATCAAGACAGGATCTCCTCTTGTACATCGTCGATTTCCGGCTCGAGGTCGTGCGCCGGGCTGCCGGTGAGGGACAGGAATACGTCGTCGAGACTGGGCCGATTCACCTCGGCGTCGACCACGCACACCCCGGCGTCGTCGAGCCTGCGCAGCGCTTCGACCATGGTGCGGGAGCCGTCGGCGACCACGATGGAGACTTCGTCCGCGCCCAGATCGTGCGTCGGCTCACCGATGCCGACCTGCGCGAGGATCGTCAGTGCGGGCAGCACGTCCTGACCGGGGGCCAGCGTGACGGTGAGCCGGTCGCCGCCGATGGAGGTCTTCAGCTCATCGGCCGACCCCTTGGCGATGACCCGCCCGCGATCGATGACCGTGATGCGGTCGGCCAGTTGGTCGGCCTCTTCCAGGTACTGGGTGGTGAGCAGGACGGTGGTGCCGTCGTCGACGAGGTCGCCGATGACGCGCCACATATCGAGACGGCCACGCGGATCCAGGCCGGTGGTCGGCTCGTCGAGCACCACCACCGCTGGCCGTGCCACCAATGCCCCGGCAAGATCGAGTCGCCGCGACATACCACCGGAGTAGGTACCCGCCCGACGGTGCGCCGCATGGTCCAACCCGAAGGAGCTCAGCAACTCCGCCGCGCGCGATGTGGCCTGCCGCTGCGACATCCCGTACAGCCGCGCCACCATGCGCAGGTTCTCGTATCCGGTCAGGTTGGCGTCGACCGCCGCGTACTGACCGGACAGTCCGATGCGCCGACGGGCGGCCGCCGGATCGCGCAGCACGTCGATGCCCGCCACCCGCACCGATCCGGCACACGGCCGCAGCAGAGTGGTCACGATGCGCACTGTGGTCGTTTTACCCGCGCCGTTGGGCCCGAGTAGCGCCATCACCGTGCCCACCGGAATCTGTAGGTCGACCTCATCGAGCACCCGCAGCCGGCCGTAAGTCTTGACCAGGCCGCGCACCTCTACCGCCAGACTCACGACACGACCTGCCGAGCACTCGCCCCCGACGCCCGCACTTCGGACGTGCCTGCCACGGCGTGCTCCGCATTGTGCTGATGGCTCACTCGCTGACGCTCACTCACGATTCGCTCCTACTCCTACCCTCGGCACCGGCGTCCCTGCCCGTGCGGTCGTCGGCGCTATCGCGCGCGAACCCGCTTCGGTGACAACAGGTTTCATCGATGTATATGGGCGTTGTGTCGGTGGATTGTTCGAAACGCTCTCTCACGACCATGCCTCCTGCCCCGGTGCGCCTTCCAGGTGCTCGTTGAGCACCGGACCGATGATGGCGAGTGATTCCGGTGTCGTCATGGCCGAGTGTTTGCAGGGCAGGTCGTGGTTGTGAATCGTGCCGGTGACGAAGGGTTCCCACGCCGCGGCACAGCGGGTCGGGTCGGTGTGGTTGATCTCGTCATCGGCCGCGGTGAAGAAGAGCACGTCACCGTCGAAGCTCCTGGGGCGGAAGCTGTGGGCCAGGACGGTGCCATTGGTGTAGCCCGCGTACAGGCGCTCCAGGTGTTCGACGGTCAGGGCGGCGAACGGTCCGGGACGCGAGCGCAGCAGTTCGGCGGCGTCGCGCAAGGTTATGCGCGGGTCGAGTTCGACGTCATCGGCGTCACTGCCGAATTCGCCGATGATCTCGGCCACCGTGGGGATCGCATGCTCGAGCCATTCATCGGTGAGCTGGTAGCTGTCCATCATCGACAGCAGCGCGACCTGCTCGCCCGCATCCTGCAGTTGGACCGCCACCTCGTGCGCGATCAGGCCGCCCAACGACCAGCCGAGCAGATGGTAGGGCCCTTCGGGCTGGATCGACTTGATATGCGCCACATAATTTTCCGCGGCCTCGACGATCGAATCGAACCCGTCCTCGCCCGCCACATGCGGCGCCTGCAATCCGTACACCGGGCGCTCCGCGGGCAGATGCGCGAGCAGGCCCGAGTAGCACCAGGACAGTCCGATCGCGGGATGGATGCAGAACAGCGGATGCCGGCTTGCGGCGGTGCGGGCCCGGATCGGCAGTACCGGCTCCAGCGTCGCGGCGATGGCCGCACCGGGGTGTCCGGCACCGTCCAGCCGGGCCGCGATGGCGGCCGGGGTGGATTCGCCGAACATCAGCTGAACCGGGATGTCGATACCGTTGGCGCGCAACTCTGCCACGACCTTGGTGGCCAGCAGGGAGTTGCCGCCGAGTTCGAAGAATCCGTCGTCGACACCCACCGCTTCGACACCGAGCACTGTCGCGAAGGCGGCGCACAGCTGCGCCTCGGTCGGGGTGGTCGGCGCCCGATAGCCTTCGCTTGCGCTGAAGACCGGTTCCGGCAACGCGTTTCGGTCGAGCTTGCCGACTGGGCTGAGTGGGACCTCGTCGATCAGCATGATCGATTGCGGAACCATGTAATTCGGCACCCGCTCGGCGAGATGTTCGGTGAGCTCGGCAGCGCTCAGCGTTACGCCATCGCACGGCTTCACGTACGCCACCAGCGCCGTCGCACCGGCGGGGGTCCGATAACCGATGGTCGTCGAGAACTCGACCGCCTGGTGCCGCGCGAGCGCGGCGTCGATCTCGCCGAGTTCGATGCGGAAGCCACGGATCTTCACCTGATGGTCGGTGCGGCCGAGGTATTCGATTTCGCGAGCCGAGTCGCAGCTGTAGCCGAACCAGCGCACGAGATCGCCGGTGCGATACATCCTTTCCCCCGGCTTGCCGTACGGATTCGCGATGAACCGCTGCGCGGTCAGCCCCGGACGGTTCAGATAACCTCGTGCCAGCGCACTACCCGCCAGATGCAGTTCACCGGTCACCCCGACCGGCGCGGGATGCAGCCGCCCATCGAGGATGGTCGCGTTGACGCCGCGGATCGGCTCGCCGATCGTGATCGGTCCGTCCGGCGTCATGGGCTGGGAGATCACCGTGACAATGGTGGTCTCGGTCGGCCCGTACACGTTGTACAGATTGCGCCCAGGCGCCCAGCGCGTAACCAGCTCCGGCGGCAGCGCCTCGCCGCCAACCAGTACATGCGCCAGTTCGGTGACGCCGGTCGGATCGACCGTGCCGAGTGCGGAGGTGGTGATGAACGCGTGCGTGATCCCCTCGTCGATGAAGACCCTGCCCAGTTCGGCGCCGCCGACCACGCCCGGTGGCGTGATCACCAGCGTCGCCGCACCACCGAGCGCGAGCAGCAGGTCGAGCATGGCGGCATCGAAGCTCGGTGTCGCGAAATGCAGGACCCGGCAACCCGGGTGTACCTCGAAGCGCTCCGCGGTCTCCGCCGCGAAGTTCGAAAGGCCACCATGGGTGACCACGACACCCTTGGGTGTACCGGTCGAGCCGGAGGTGTAGATGACGTAGGCCGGGTTGTCCACCCGCAGCACACGGGTCCGCTCGCCCGTCCCGATCGGCGCATCGGAGGTATCCAGCACTCGCGCACGGAATTCGGCATCGTCGAGCACGATCCACTCGGCATCGCCTGGCATCTGGTCGCGGTGCGTGGCCAGCGTGATCCCCAGTGCCGCACCGGAATCGGTGAGCATATGGGAGATCCGCTGCGCCGGATACATCGGATCGACCGGCACGAATGCCGCCCCCGCCTTGGCCACCGCGAGCATCGTCGCCACCGATTCGACCGAACGCGGAATCCCCAGCGCCACTAGCGTTTCGGGTCCGACCCCGTACTCGATGAGCACCCGCGCCAGCCGGTTGGTCCACCGGTCGAGCGCCTCGTAGCTCACCTGGGTCTCGCCCGAACGCAGCGCGATGGCCTTGCGATCGATATTCGCCACGGTCTCGAACACCTCGGGGAAGGTGACCGGCCGGTCCGCCTCCGCGCCGCGCACCGGGGCCAGCCCGGACCATTCGGCGGGATCGAGCAGTTCCAGATCACCAACGGCGGTAGTCGGATTCGCGGCGACGCTGGCGAGCAGCCGGACCAGTCGCCTCCCGAGCCGCTGTGCGGTCTCCGCGTCGAACAGATCGCTAGCGTAGTTCACCGACAGCTTGATGCCGGCAGCTTCCCTTGTGCCGGATTCGGATTCGGTCAGCGTGAACTGCAGATCGAACTTCGCGATACCGGTGTCGATATCCTCGGACTCGATGCGCAGCCCGGGCAGCTCGAGCACCCGCACCGGGTGGTTCTGCACCGAGAGCATCACCTGGAACATGGGGTGATGGGCCTGCGAGCGGACCGGATTCAGTACCTCGACGAGCCGCTCGAACGGCAGGTCCGCATGCGCGAACGCATCCAGATCGGTATCGCGCACGGCGTGCAGCAGGTCGGTGAAACTGCCGTCCGGATCGATCCGGGTGCGCAGTACCAACGTGTTGACGAACATGCCGACCATCCGATCCAGCTCTGGGTGGCCGCCGCGACCGACGATCGGCGTGCCGACGGCAATATCGTCGGTCGCGGTCATCCGGTGCAGCAGAATCGCGAGCGCGGCGTGCAGCAGCATGAACATGCTGACGTTATTGCTGGTGGCGATCGTGCGCAGTTCCCGATGGGTCAATGCGTCGATCGGGCACTCCACGATGCCCCCGCGATAGCTCGGCGCGGGCGGACGCGGCCGGTCCGTGGGCAAGTTCAGCAGCTCCGGAATTCCGTCCAGGGTCTCGCGCCAATAGTCGAGCTGGCGATGGACCACCGAATCGGGATCGTCCTCGGTGCCGAGCATGTCCTGCTGCCAGAGCGTGTAATCGGCGTATTGGATCTCCGAGTCCGGCCAGTCCGGCGCCTTCCCCGCACATGCGGCCGCATAGGCGGTGGCCACATCCGCGGCCAGGGGTGCCAGCGACCAGCCGTCCATCGCGATGTGGTGGACGACGAGCACCAGCACGTGCTCGCTCGATGCCCCTGATTTCGCGTCGGTGGATCTGTCCTGGTCGACCGTGATCAGCGCGGCGCGCAGCGGCACGGTCGTGGCGAGATCGAATCCCGGAGTCGCGAAACTCTGTACCGCGCCGGGTATTTCGGACGGCCGCATGGTCGCGAGCAACATCGCGACGGCCGCATCGGCCGGATCGAGAATCTGCTGCGTGGGAACCCCATCGATCTCCGGGAACACCGTCCGCAGCGTCTCGTGCCGCTGCTGGACGGCGTGCAATGCCCGCGTCAGCGCATCGACATCCAGCTCACCGCGCAACCGCAGCAGCACCGGGATGTTGTAGGCGCCGCCGACATCCCCCGCGCCGTCCCCGACCTGGTTGAACCGGTTCAGGAACCACAGTCGATACTGAGCCGCCGACAGCGGGATCCGCTCCGGCCGATCGCGGCGCACCAGCTCCGGCCGGGTATCCGCACCGGATCCGGAATCGAGCAGCGTCGCGAGTTCGGCGACAGTCGGCCTGGTGAAGACGGTGCGCACCTCGAGCCGGATATTGGTCGCCGCCGCCAGCCGAGCCACGAGTTGGGTTGCCAGCAGCGAATTTCCGCCGATATCGAAGAAACTGTCCTCCGCGCTCACGTCCTCGACACCGACCAGCTCACCCATCACCTCGGCTACCAGCCGCTCGGCATCGGTCTCGGGTGCCCGCTGGGCCGTGCGCACCATGAGCTGCGGTTCGGGCAGTGCGGCGACATCCAACTTGCCGGTGGGGGTCAGCGGAATCCTGTCCAGCACCGTGATGCTCGCCGGAACCATATGCGCGGGAAGGTGTTCGGCGACATGGGCGCGCACAGCGTCGATATCCGGTGTGGTGTCGTCGGCGGGCTGGATGAACGAGACGATCCGATCCGCGCCCGCGATATGGCGCACCTCGGTGTGCGCGAATCGCACATGCTCATGCGCGGCGAGCGCACTGCTGATCTCGCCGAGTTCGATACGGAAGCCGCGCACTTTGACCTGATGGTCACTGCGCCCGAGGTAGACGATTTCGCCCGCGGCATTCCAGCGCACCACATCACCACTGCGGTACATCCTCGACCCCGGCGGTCCGAAAGGATCGGCGACGAATCGCGTCGCGGTGAGCTCGAACCTGTCGAGATATCCACGTGAGACACCGAGTCCGCCCAAGTAAAGATCACCGGGAACGCCGACCGGCACCGGACGCAGCCGCTCGTCCAGCACCAGCGCCCGCGCACCGCGCACCGGGGTTCCGACGGTGATCGGTTCGCCGATCGCCATCGGATCGGAGATGGTGATGACGACAGTGGTTTCGGTCGGGCCGTATACGTTGCGCAGCTGCCGACCGGGTGCCCAGCGGGCCACCAACTCCGGACCGTAGGCTTCGCCGCCCACCATCAGTGCACGCAGGCTCGGCAATGACCACCGCTCCCGATCAATGGTGGCCAACGCGGCGGGAGTGATGAACGTATGGGTGACACCCTCGCGCTCCATCAGCGCGGCCAGTTCATCGCCGCCGTAGACATCGGTCGGGACGATCACCATGGTCGCACCGGAGCCGATGGCGAGCAGCAGATCCAAAATGGCCGCGTCGAAGCTCGGGGAGGAGAAGTGCAGCGTGCGCGAATCCTTGTCGATCCGGATCCGCTCGCGGAGTTCATCACCGAAGTTCGACAACCCGCTGTGCGTGACGGCCACGCCCTTGGGTGTGCCGGTCGAGCCCGAGGTGTAGATCACATAGGCCAGGTCGGCGATCTCGACGCGACGATGGCGTTCGTAGTCGTCGACCAGGCAATCGTCGAATTCGTCCAGTTCCTCGATGAATTCAGGCGCGTCAAGCAGCAGCCAGTCGGTGCCCGCGGTCGCGGGCAGCCGCTCGACATGCTCGGCCAGCGTGACACCCACCTCGCACCCGGAGTCGACCAGCATGTGCCGTACGCGGTCGGCCGGATAGTTCGGATCCACCGGCACGAATGCGGCGCCTGACTTGGCGACCGCGAGCATCGTGATAACCGAGTCGACCGAGCGGGTCAGGCCGAGTGCCACCCGGTCACCCGGGCCGAGCCCGCGCTCGATCAGCGCCCGTGCCAACCGATTCGAGCGCGCGTCGACCTCGGCGTAGGTCAGCGAGGTGCCGCTCGCGCGGATCGCCGTGCGCTGGGGATGCATATGCGCGGTGGCAGTGAAGTAAGCGCCCAATGTGCACTGCGGCGTTGTCGCGCCGCCGGTAGCCGGGGTGAGCTGTCGTCGCTCGAACTCGGTGCGCACGTCGATATCGCGGACCAGCACCTGCGGAGCGGCGGTAATGGCCGCCAGCACCGCCAGGAACCGATCGGCCATCGTTGTGACCGTTGCCGCATCAAAAAGTTCTGCGGCATAGACGAATTCGAAGGCACGCGCCGACGCGTCCGCTCCGGCGTCGCGGGCGCCGGCACCGACCCGCAGTTCCAGATCGAATTTGGCCAGCGCGATATCCAATTCCTCGGCATGCAAGGCCAAGTCGGGCAGTTCGAGCGAGGGAACCGGACCGTCCTGCACCGTCAGCGCCACCTGGAACAGCGGCTGGCGACTGCTGCCGCGCGCCGCCTCGCGCCCCATCTCCTTGACGATGCGCTCGAACGGAATATCCGCATGCGCCATGGCGGCCAGCTCGTTATCACGATCCGCGCGCAGCAGCGTCGCGAACGGAATATCCGGGTCGACGTCCGAGCGCAGTACCAGCGTATTGACGAACATGCCGACCAACTCGTCGAGCTTCGTATCGGTGCGCCCCGCGACCGGCGTGCCGATCACGATATCCCGACCGCCGGTAATGAACCGCAGCATGACCGCGAGGGCCGAGCGCAGCACCATGAACATGCTGACGCCGTGTTCGCGGGCGAGTTCGGCCAGTGCCCGCCGCATCGGCTCGGGCACCGTGAAGCGCACCGATCCCGCCTGCTGCGTCGGCTCGGCCGGCCGCAGGCGATCGTAGGGCAGCGGCAGTTCGTCGGGCAGATCCGCCAGTGCGGTGTGCCAGTACGCGAGTTGCTCGCCCGCGAGGCTTTCCGGATCGGCCTCGTCACCGAGGTAGGCGCGCTGCCACAGCCCGAAATCGGCGTACTGCACCGGAAGTGGCGTCCAACTGGGTGCGACACCCTTCCGCCTTGCCATGTAGGCTGCGGCCAGATCCCTGGTCAGCGGGCCGAGCGACCAGCCGTCGGCGGCGATGTGATGTAGCACGATGCCGAGCAGATGCCGCCGAGACTCGATGCGCAGCAAGCTGATCCGCAGCGGAATGTCTTTGGTGAGATCGAATCCGGTACGGGCCATGGCCCGAAGTGCCCGCTCGGCGGCGCTCTCATCGGTAGCCACCGGCTCGACCACCGGCATGGCCTTGGCCATCGGCAGCACCGACTGCCGCGCGCCGAGATTGTCCTCCGGGAAGACGGTGCGCAGCACCTCGTGCCGCTCGACCAGATCGGTCAACGCCGCGCGCAGCGCATCCGCGTCCAGATCGCCGTCGATCCGAATGACGAATGCGATGTTGTACGCGCTCGATTCGGGTGAAAATCGATTGAGGAACCACAGTCGCTGCTGCGGCAGCGACAATGGAATGCGTCCCGGACGCGGGGTATGCACAGCCAGCGCCGCCCGTTGCGTCCGGGGCGCTTCCGTTATCCGTTCCGCGATGCCCGCGACAGTCGGCGCCTCGAAGATCAGCCGAACGGGCAGGTCGACGCCGAATTCCGCGTGCAATGCGGCGGCGAGGCGGGTGGCCAGCAGGGAGTTGCCGCCCACGTCGAAGAAGCTGTCCTCCGCGCCCGTCATCGGGCGGCCGAGAACTTCGCCGAACGCGGCGGCGACGCGCTGTTCCAGCGGTGTACTCGGCGCACGCGAGGAACCCGCGGCCGCGAAAACCGGTGCGGGCAGGGCCTGTCGGTCGAGCTTCCCGGCCTGGGTGACGGGCATCTCGTCCAGTACGGCAATCGAGGCGGGCACCATATAACCGGGCAGCCGCTGGCGTGCGGTCTCGGTGATATCGGCGGCATCGATCGGTTCGTCCGCGCTCACATACGAGACCAGGCGGGGCTGGCCGTGTTCGTCGGTGTGCACGACGGTGAGCGCGGCGTTCACACCCGGATGGGCGCGCAGTACATGGTCGATTTCGCGCAGTTCGATACGGAAGCCGCGGATCTTGATCTGGTCGTCGGCGCGGCCGAGGAAGCGCAGCTGGCCGGTCGGATCCGCGACCACGAGATCGCCGGTACGGTACATCCTTTCACCGCGCCTGCCCAGCGGGTTGGCCGGGAAGCGCTGTGCGGTAAGGCCGTATCGGCCCAGATAGCCGCGGGCCAATCCGGGACCGGACAGGTAGAGTTCGCCCGGGGTGCCCGGTGGCACCGGATGCAGTCGAGCGTCCAGCACGAACAGCCGCATACCGCGCACCGGCATGCCGAGCGGCACCGGGCGGCCCGCCTGCATCGCAGCGCTGGCGGTGGCGGCGACGGTCGCCTCGGAAGGTCCGTACATATTGTGGATGCGGTGCTCGGCCGACCAGCGTTCGACCAGTTCCTCCGAGCACGCCTCACCGCCGACGATGACGGCCTCGAGCTCGTCGAGCCTGTCCTCCGGCACGGTGGCCAGCGCGGCCGGTGTGATGAAGGCATGGGTGACCCGCTCCGTGCGCAGCAGATCGGCGAGTTCGGTACCGCCGTACATGCCCGCGGGTGCGACGACAATGGTGGCGCCCGCCGCGAACCCGAGCAGTATCTCCAGCACCGACGCGTCGAAGCTGGGCGAGGAGAAGTGCAGCGTGCGTGCCGAATCCGTGACACCGAACAGATACATCTGCTCCTGTGCCAGCGATGCGATACCGGCGTGAGTGACGATCACGGCCTTGGGCTTTCCGGTGGAACCCGAGGTGTAGATCAGATAGGCCGGATGGCTGGTGCGCAGCGGATAGTGGCGATCCGCATCGGTGACGCGATCGGTTGAGTGGCGGGCGGATTCGGCGGCCAACTCCTCGGACCCGAGCACCAGCCAATCGACATCGTGCTTGCGGTGCTTACCGCGCGCGGCGGGCCAGGCGGGCATAGTGGCCAGGGATTCCGGAACGGTCAGCCCGAGCATGGCACCGGAATCGGCGATCATATGTCCGATTCGCTCGGCCGGGTAGCTCGGGTCGATCGGCACATATGCCGCACCGGTTTTCGCCACCGCCCAGATGGCCGCGATGGAATCGAGACTGCGTGGCAAGGCGATGGCCACCACGACCTCGGGTCCGGCACCGTGTTCGATCAGCGTGCGCGCCAGCCGGTTCGACATCTCGTCGAGTTCGCGATAGCTGGTATCGACACCCTCGTAGCGCACAGCGGTCGCATCCGGCAGCCGCTCAGCGATGTCGGTGAACAGTCGCGCCAAGGTCATCGCGGGCTCGCCCGGGGCACCGGCTATCGGTACGAGTTTCGCGTTCTCGCGCAGGTCCAGGATCTCCAGATCACCGACCGGGCGATGAGGCTCGACGACGACGGCACCGAGCACGGCGAGGAAGCGCCGGGCGAACGCTTCGATCGTGCGCTTGTCGAAAACGTCGGTGGCATAGCCGAATTCGGCAGGCAGTGGACCGTCGGCGAGGCTGTCGTGCAGTTCCAGCTGCAGATCGAATTTGGCGATATCGGCGGCGATCGGCAGCACCTGCGCCCGCACACCGGGCAGATCGATACTCAGATCCGGTGCGCGGTCATAGGACAGCATCACTTGGAACAGTGGATGCCTGGCGGCGGAGCGCTCCGGGTTGACGAGTTCCACCAGCCGCTCGAACGGCACATCCGCATTGGCGAAGGCATTGAGATCGGTTTCGCGGACCACATCGAGCATCTGATCGAATCCGGCGGCCGGATCCACCTCGGTCCGCAATACGAGGGTGTTGACGAACATGCCGACGAGATCGTCGAGTGCGGGATCCGAGCGGCCCGCGATCGGCGTGCCGATGGCGATATCGGTGCTCGCACACAGCCGCGCGAGCAGAGTAGCCAGTGCGGCATGTAGCACCATGAACATGCTGACGCCGCGGTTGGCGGCGAGTTCGCCTGCGGCGCGGCGGATCTCGGGCGGGATGGTGAACTCGACCCGGCCGCCGTCGGTCGAGCGACGCAACGGACGTGCGCGATCCAGCGGCAGGTCGAGCTGGTCCGGCAGACCGGTGAGGGCCGAGCGCCAGTAGGCGAGCTGGCGGCTCAGCGCACTCGCCGGATCGGTTTCGTCGCCGAGCAGCTCACGCTGCCACAGGGCGAAATCGGCGTACTGCACCGGCAGCGGGTTCCACTGTGGTGCTATGCCCTTCGCACGCATGGCCACCGCGGACATCAGATCCCTGGCCAGTGGTGCGATCGACCAACCGTCACCGCAGATGTGGTGCAGCACGACGAGGAATACGTGCCGATCGGGTCCGGTGGTCCACAGCGCCACCCGGATCGGTGCCTGGCTACGCAGATCGAAGCCGTATCCGGCGAACTCCTCGGCGAGTGCGCGCACGTCGGCGTCGGTCGCGTCGATCGGATCCAGGGTGAGCGGGATGTCGGTGGCCGGATGCACGAGCTGGTACGGCCCCTCGGGCGTATCCGGGAAGGTGGTGCGCAGGGATTCGTGCCGTTCGATCACATCGACGAGTCCGGCACGTAGCGCGTCGATATCGATGGGTCCATCGATATCGACGGCCAGCGGCATGTTGTAGGCGGCGGCATGTTCGGCGAAGCGGTTGAGAATCCACAGGCGCTGTTGTGCCAACGACAACGGGATCCGTTGCGGCCGTTCGGCCGGTACCAGCTTCGGAGAGGACGCATCCGGATTGTGCGTGGCGAAGCGCTCGATCAAGGCGGCGATGGTCGAGGCCTCGAACAGGTCGCGAATGGTCAGGCCGGTACCGAGGGCGGCGTTGATCCGCGCGACGGCGCGGGCGGCGATCAGCGAATTGCCGCCGAGATCGAAAAAGCCGTCCTCGACACCGATTCCGTCGATGTCGAGCACTTCACCGAAGATTCTGGCGAGCACCCGTTCCACCTCGGTGCGTGGTTCGGCGGTGAGGTGGCCGGACGGGCGGGCGGCAACGGGTTCGGGCAGCGCCTTGCGGTCGATCTTCCCGTTCGCGCTCAGCGGTAGTTCGTCGAGCAGCATGAGCACCGAGGGCACCATGTAGCCGGGCAGCGTGCGACGCAAGGCATTCAGCAGTGCGGTACTATCCAAAACGCCCGAAAAGGCGGGTACGGCAACAACATAGGCGACGAGTTCGTCGCCGGTGCGGCCGTGATGGGCGACACAGACGGCACGGGCGACCCGTTCGTCGGCCAGCAGTGCCGCCTCGATTTCGCCGAGTTCGATACGCAGACCCCGGATCTTGACCTGGAAGTCGCTGCGGCCCAGGTATTCGAGGACACCCCGACCCGAAACACCACGATGGTTGCGAAGGTCCGGGACGCCCTGCCAGCGAGCCAGATCGCCGGTGCGGTACATCCGCGTGCCCGGGGTGAACGGGTTGGCCACGAAACGTTCAGCGGTCAACCGGGATTGGCCGAGATAACCGCGCGCCAATTGGACGCCCGCGAGATACAACTCACCGACGACCCCCGGCGGCACCGGCCGCAACTGTGCGTCCAGGACGTAGGTCTGGGTGTTCCACACTGGCGAGCCGATCGGCACGGTATCCGGATCGGCCGGGCACCGCCAATAGGTGACATCGACGGCGGCCTCGGTCGGCCCGTACAGATTGTGCAGTTCCGGCCCATACAGGGCCGCGTGGAAATCACGAACGGTGGCCGCGGGCAACGCTTCACCGCTGCAGAACACCCGGCGCAGCGTGGTGCAGCCGCGCACGTCGGTGTCGGTGACGAACACCGAAAGCATGGACGGCACGAAATGCGCTACGGTAATCGACTTTTCGGCGATTATCCGAGCTAGGTAGCCCGGGTCGCGGTGGCCGTCGGGCGTCGCGACGACCAGTCGGGCGCCGATCTGCAAGGGCCAGAAGAACTCCCAGA
Source organism: Nocardia sp. CA-084685 (assembly GCF_050955785.1). Taxonomy (NCBI): domain Bacteria; kingdom Bacillati; phylum Actinomycetota; class Actinomycetes; order Mycobacteriales; family Nocardiaceae; genus Nocardia; species Nocardia sp. CA-084685. Next base: position 3,918,434 of record NZ_CP192094.1, on the reverse strand, counting down.
CCGAAACGTCGAAGGTGGCCGGGGTCTTCTGCAGCACCGCGTCGGTGGCGCCGAGCGGATATTCGTGCTGCATCCAGCGCAGCCGGTTGACGATCGCGGCGTGGGTCACGCCGACGCCCTTGGGCATTCCGGTCGAGCCCGAGGTGAAGATCACGTATGCGAGATGATCGGCACGCAGAGGGGTGAGCCGGTCGGTGTCGGTGATCGGGTGGGCGTCGAAATCCGCGAGGTCGACGGTATCGATCGCCACCGCGTCCGCGCCGTCGGGCAGCGCGAGTTCGTCTCGGGCCGCGGTCAATACACAGACCGGATCAGCCTGTTCGAGGAGCTGTTCGATCCGCTCCACGGGGTGATCCGCATCCAATGGCAGATACGCAGCGCCCGCCTTGACGATCGCGTACATGCCGACGACCAGTTCCAGGCTGCGTCGCAGGTACAGTCCGACCACTTTTTCCGGGCCAGCACCACGCGCGATGAGCAGTCGGGCCAACCGGTTGGCACGCTCATCCAGTTCGCGGTAAGTCAGTGTCTCGTTACCGAATTCGAGTGCGACCGCATCCGGGCAGATCATCGCGCGATCGGTGAACAGGCCCGGGAGGGTCCCTTGCTGCGTGGTTGTCCCGGTGGCGTTCCAGGTGTGCACCACGCGCTCGTGCTCCTCATCGGTGATGGCGATGAGACTCGCGGCACGTGTATCGGGTTCGGCGGCGAAGAATCGGGTCAGGAAGTCCAATAACCGGGTGTGGTGCGCGATGACCTCGGACTCCGCGTAGAGCTGCGGATTCGCCTCGAAGTCGATATGGATGCGGCCGCCCTCACCGTTGTACAGATTGATCGACAGGTCCTCGACCGGGCCGGTGGCCAGCACATGCAGCGAGCCGACCAGACTGCCGAACTTCAACTCGTCGTGGAACAGCATGATGTTGACCATCGGGCCGAAGAATCCGCGTGCATCGCGGGAGTAGCCACAATCGCGGCGGATGTCGTCGTGCCGGTAGCGCTGGTGCCGCAGCGCGCCGGTGATCTGTAATTCGGCGGTGCGCACCACATCGCGCACTGTGGTATCGGGATCGAAACGCACCCGGATCGGCACCACATTCGAGACCACGCCGGCGGAGCGGCGCAGCGCGACCGTGGTCCGCGCCGAGACCGGCAGGCTCAGCACCACGTCGGGATTGCCGGTCACCGACCTGACGTAGGCGGCCAGTGCAGCGACGAACATGGTCGAACTGTTGGTCTCGAGTGCGGCGGCGGCCGCGGTCATGACGGCCTCGGCACGGTCGTCGAGGACCGCGCAAGCACGCCGCCGCCCCGCGTCGGGGGCGGCGGTTAGGCCGTTCACGCTGGACAGAGACATCGGTCCACCCGCGCCCGCTAGTTGCTCGAGCCAATAGTCACGGTCGTTGCGGAATCGGCTGGAGTCGCGGTATGTGGATTCGTCGGCATAGATTTTGGCCAGCGATGTGGCCCGGGATGCTTCGGGTTCGGTGTGGTTCTCCACCGCCGTATAAATCTCCGCGGTCCGGGTGAGCGCGTTCATCGCGCCGTAACCGTCGATCACGATGTGATGGCCGCGCGCATACCAGATGTAGTCGGATTCACCGGTCCGCAGCACGATGTTCGTGGTCAGCGGATCGCGCTCGAAATCGATCGGGGAGCTGGCGTGCTCGTTCATCCAGCGCAGCGCGGCAGCGTGTGGATCGGGCTCGTCGCGCAGATCGATCCGGCCCCAGCCCGGACGGCGGCTGTGGTCGATCACCTGATGTGGAACACCATCGATCTCGATCAGCCGCACATGTCCGACCTGCGTTTCGAGGCCGAACCGTTCGATCGAGTACAGCAGGCGTCCGACGTCCAAGTCTCCGTGGATCTCGACATACTGCGCAATGGTCAGCGGGACATCCGGGCGGATACGTTGGGCGTACCAGAGGCCTGTTTGCGCTGGCGACAGTGGGAATGGTTGTGCCGAGAACTCACCGGAAGAGCATTGGTCGACGCGATCCGTGGCCAATGACTTCATCAATCACTCCTTCTGCCGCTGTTGATGCACAACTCCCCGAGCACCGCCACCGCAGGCGCGCACGCGCCAGCCGTAGGACGTGATCCACGCCCATTGATTCGGAGCATCGAATGCAACGGATGGCCAGCGTTGCGGATTTGTTTCACTTCCAACGATGTTGGCAGCAAGGCACTTTCGTGAGCTACATTCTCGCAAACCCTCCAATCTGTGGCTTGAGCAGCCCAAATACAGGAAAACGACAACTTGCACCAGCCTAAAATGACAAGCTGGCTAACTGCACGCTAACGCTCAGGGCGGTCCGAAAGACGGTTTCGAGGCCCCGAAACATACCAATTGTTTGATTAGGGAAAGCCCTACTCATTCATCGCGCTCGAACGATCTCGCGAGCTCAGCCGACCGGCTGGTCCATGGTGGCTTGGTCGTTCGCAGACTTGCCGCGAGCATGCTGCCGCCGGAAAACTGCCACCATGACGGCAGCCGCGGACAGGATAACCGAGACAAGCTCCAGTTGGGCGCCGAATCGGGTCGCACGTGTTGTGTCGCTGCGCAATGGCAGTTCGGCGACCAACGCAGCGGGGACGAACTCGGGTGTCTGCTGCTGGACCGTGCCGTCCGCGGTGATGATGGCGCTGACACCGGAAGTGGCGGCGACCACGAGGGCACGGCCATGCTCCACGGCGCGGACCCGGGACATGGCCAACTGCTGATAGGTCATCTCGCTGTCGCCGAAGGTGGCGTTATTGGTGGGCACGGTCAGCAATTGCGCGCCCGCGTGCATGGAATCGCGGAAGGCGCGGTCGAAGGCGACCTCGTAGCAGGTCGCCACGCCGATATCGATACTGCCGCCGTAGTGGCTGCTTGCGGTTGGCTCGAGAGGGGCGACGTGGACGGTGCCGTCGCCGTTACCAGGCACGAAGTATCCGGCGCGGTCGGCGTACTCGGAGAACAGCCGGAAGAACCTGCGCATCGGCAGATACTCGCCGAACGGCTGGATAATCTTCTTGTCGTGCCGCTCCCCCGGACCGGCCGCGCCGTTCCAGACGATGACCGAATTCGTCGTCGTGCGGTCGCCGTTCACCAGCACGGCGCCGACGAGGATCGGCGCGCCGATCTGTTCGGACGCCTCGGTGATCTCGGCGGCCGCGTCGGCATTGCGCAGCGGATCGATATCGGATGAGTTCTCCGGCCAGATGACCACGTCCGGCTTGCGTGTCGTTCCCTCCGCGACCGCGCGAGCCAATTCTTCGGTGCGCAGGACATGATTGTCCAGGACGGCGCGGCGCTGGGCATTGAAGTCCAGCCCGAGCCGCGGCACGCTGCCCTGGATGGCGGCGACCGTGATCGTCCGGTCCCCCTCCTCCGGCCCGGGCAGCGCGGTCCGCAGGATCGCTCCGGTGCTCGGGATGACAACGAGCGCGGTCGCCGCGGCGATAACCCCAATGCGGGTCGTCGTGGTAGCACGACCCGGCTCGGTAGCCGAGGGATCGTCCATCGGCGCGACCGTCACATGAGTCCACAAGTACACCAGCACTGCCGCCGCAGCGGTTGCGGTGAGCGCCACCGCGAACCCGATGAGCGGCGCTCCCCCGACCATCGCCAGCGACAGATACCAGCCGTCGGCCTGACCGAATGCCAAGCGCCCCCACGGGAATCCACCGAACGGAAAGCTCGATCGCAGCCACTCGGTGGCCGTCCACGTCAACGCGACCCACACCGGCCACCCCGGCAGCGAAAACAACAACCGCGCCAAAAGCCCGAATAGTCCTATATATACGGAACACACCGTCGACAACGCGAGCCACGGCACCGGCCCGACGTAGATCCCGGTCCACGGCAACAGCGGAACGAAAAACCCGAGCCCCGCCAGGAACCCATACCCGAACCCCCCACGCAACCGCGCGGCGCCGCGTACGGTCAGCGTCAGCACCACCATCCCGATCGGCGCAAGGAACCAGAACGGCCGCGGCGGAAAGCTTCCGAAGATGAGCAGGCCCGAAACCACCGCAGCTACCGACCGACTCAGCACCGGATACCGACTGAACGCGGCCGCCACGCGGCGCAGCGCCGCGCCGGGTGTTTCAGGCCTCATGGATCGTGACTCCGCGGTGGACGGTGCGCAGGCAGGTGGGCAGGGATGCGTCGGGGTCGAGCGGAGGTAGACCTGGGACTCGGGAGCGCGGATCGGTGGACCAGCGTTGGACGGTGTCGGCGGCTGCGGCGACGACGAGCTCGGCGGCGTCCCAGATCGCATAGGAGGCGGGAGCACCCGGAACCAACGTGCCCGCGACGCCGTCGCGAATGCCGCCGGCACGCCAGGCGCCGCGGGTGGCGGCGGCGAAAGCGGCCCGCGGTGAGAGGCCATGACCGGGGGTGCGGTGGTTGACCGCCGCGCGGACCGCCGACCAGGGGTCGAGTGCGGTAACCGGTGCGTCCGAGCCGATAGCGAGCGCGATGCCCGCCGCGGCCATGGCCGCGAAGGGATTCAGCGTTGCGGCGCGTTCGGCACCGAGGCGGGTGGCGTACATGCCGTCCGGACCACCCCAGGTCGCGTCGAAACCCGGTTGGACACTGGCGATTACACCCCAGGCGGCCAGTTTCGCGATCTGATCGGCATCGATCATCTCCGCATGCTCGACGCGGTGCGCGCGGGACGCGACGGCCGGACCGCCGAGCTCGTCGACCACCTGGCCGAATCCGGCGACGACAGCATCCATCGCGGCATCGCCGATGACGTGGAATCCGGCTTGGATGCCCGCCTCGGTGCAGGCTCGCACATGTGCGGCGATCGTGTCCGCGTCGAGGTGGCCGAGACCGGTTCCGGCGTCATCGGCGTACGGCGCGCGCAGCAGGGCGCTGCGCGAGCCGATCGAACCGTCCACGAACAGATCGCCCCCGAGCGCGTGCACCCCGAGTTCCGTCACCAGCGCCCGTGCCTCATCCGCGGTGCGCACCGCCGCACCCCAAAAAGCCCGGACCTGCACACCGTGCTCGAACTCGAGCAACTCACGAATATCGGTGCGCCCGGCGATCTGCGGTCCCCCGCATTCGTGCACGGCAACAACACCGTGCGCGGCCGCCGTGTCCAGCGCTGCCTTGCGCGCCCGATCCCGTCGTGCGCGATCCAATCCCGAGAGAACCGCGGTGCGCACCAGATGGTGCGCGTCGGCGCGCAAGGGCGCACCGCGGGTGAACCCCGTCGCGGCGGTGACTGCCGAAGTCAACAACACCGACGACACCACCGCCGAATGCGCGTCCACCCGTGACAGATACACCTGTCGGCCGGGCTGCACCGCCGCGTCGATCTCATCGACAGTCGGCGCCCGCCCCTCCGGCCATTCCGTCTCGTCCCAGCCGTCACCGAGGATCGCGCCGTCGGGATGTGACACCGCGAACACACGCAACAGTTCCAGACAATGTTCGAGTGAGCGCGCCGCCCACAGATCGAGTCCGGTCAGCTTCAAGCCCAGTGCCGTTACGTGCACATGCGGGTCGACGAACGCCGGTGCCACGAAAGCACCGTCGAGGTCGATGATCTCCGCACCCGGATGCAGGGCGCGCCCCGGTTGCTCAGCGCCCAGCCACACTACGGTGCCGTCGGTCACGGCCATTGCCGTCGCATCGGGTGAACTCGAGCTGTAGAAACGACCGCCGATCAGCAACTGGGTACTCACGAGACACCAGTCTGCCGTATGGGTGTTTCAGTCCGTCGGGTCGGACAGCTTCCGCTCGGTAGCGACTGCTCGCGGATCGCTCGAAAGGCCCGGCGGCGAAACGTCCGCGGGTTGTGCGAGGACCGCCATGACCTCCGCGTATCTCGGCGGCGCAGCACCGGGCGCGGCCCGCATACCGGCCTCCACCGCGATCAGTTCCAGCCGCAGTGCCGCAGCCGTGAATCCGGAAATCGACTGTCCCGCAGCCGCCGCGGCCTGCCGCACCGCTGCCGCCAGCTCCTCACTCACCGTGACGGTGAGCTCCTCGGTCGCCATCCGGCCACCCTAGCCCTTTGATCCGTCTCACGAAATGGGCAAGAGGGTGATAGTCGGCACGGTTTATGGAAACGGCTCGGCGTGATCAGGCGGTTGCCCCTCTCGAGCGACCTGCAACCAGTCGCTACGGAAGAGCCGGGCGGCTCGACGGGCGGGGGTCGTCGTACCACTCGGTGACGACCGTGCCGTCGACCACATCGTCACCGTCGATGATCACGCCGCGATACGGCATCGCCGCGGCCAGACGGCTGAAGCGGCGCGCGGCGAACGCGGCGACCAGCGGACGAACCAGGAAGCGAGTCGGCGGCAGCAGCAGAAGCAGCCCGAAGAGTGAGGTGATCAGGCCCGGGATGAACATCAGGAACCCGCCAGCTGCGACGAGCGCGCCATCCGCGACCGCGGTGCTCGGATTGATCTCACCGCGCCCGGCGCGTCGGAACTGCTCGAAGACGCGACGGCCTTGGGAGCCGATGAGCAGCATGCCCGCGGCCGAACCGGCGATGAGCAGCAGGATGGTCGGCATCACACCGATCAGATGACCGACGCCGACCAGCGCGGCGATCTCGACGATGACGTAGAGCACGAACAGTACGGCGGGCATGGCGATCCTTTCGGACGATCTACCCGATTCAACGTCGCACAGTCCGATTTTTCTCCCGACCCAGCTGATAGCTGACTGAGAGCTCAGCCGCCCGGTCGCACCAAACCGGTCTCGTAGGCCAGCACGACGGCTTGAACCCGGTCGCGCAGACCGAGTTTCGTCAGTACCCGACCGACGTGCGTCTTGACTGTGGCCTCCGACAGGTACAACTGCTCGGCGATCTCGGCATTGGACCGCCCCGCCGCGATCTGCTCGAGCACCTCGCGTTCCCGCGCGGTCAGTACCTCGAGTACCGCCGGGTCCCGCATGCCACCGGGATCGTCGGCGATGAGCCGGTCCAGCAGTCGCTTGGTCACCTTCGGCGACACCACCGCGTCACCGCCGGCGACACTTCGGATCGCCGAGACCAGATCCTCGGGCGGCGTGTCCTTCAACAGGAATCCGCTCGCGCCCGCTCGCAGCGCACCCAATGCGTGTTCGTCGAGATCGAAGGTCGTCATGACCAGCACCTTGCAGCCGTCACCGGCCTCCACGATGCGCTGCGTCGCCGATACCCCGTCGACGACCGGCATCCGCACATCCATCAGCACCACATTCGGCCGCAACTCCTTGGCCCGGGATATCGCGGCGGCCCCGTTCTCGGCCTCCCCGATCACCTCGATGTCCGGGTGCGCACCGAGCACCATCTTCAACCCCATGCGCATGAGTTCTTGATCATCGACAACGAGAACGGTAATCGGCACGTCCCTAATCTATCGGCACCGTCCACCGTGTTTTGCGCACCGTGCGCGCGACGCCGAAAGAGGCCTGCCGCTAACCGTTTTCGTTGCCACGCACCAGCGGGATCGTCGCGTATACCCGCCACGCGCCAGCGGATGTGCGACCCGCTTCCAGCGTGCCACCGAGTACGGCGACCCGTTCACGCATGCCGACCAATCCCATGCCACCGCCGACGATCGGGCTCGCGGACTGCTCCTGCACCGGAACCCCGCCGCTATCGCTGACTTCGATGATGACATCGGTTTCGCGGCGCTGCACCCGCACCCAAGCCTTCGGATGCGAGCCCGCGTGGCGCAGCGTATTGGTCAGCGATTCAGTCACGATGCGGTGCATGCCCAGACTCACCTCGGGGGCGATATCGTCCAACTGCCCGGTCATTTCGAGTTCTACCGCGAGTCCGGTATCGCGCATCATCTCGACCACCTTCGCCAGACCCGCGGTTCCGTGCTGCGGCAGCTGATCCGGTGCATGTTCGATGCGCAGCAGCGCGACGGTTCGGCGCAATTCCCGCAAGGCCTCGCGACCGGTGCTCGCGATCGTGGTCAACGCTCGTTCGGCTGAGTCCGGATCGAGGCGCAGCGCGTACTTCGCCCCGTCGGCCTGCACGATGATCACACTCACCGCATGGGCGACGACATCGTGCAGTTCGCGGGCGATACGGGTGCGTTCGGCGGCGACGGCATCGTGCGCGCGGCGTTCCCGGTCGTAGTCGGCGACCGCGAGTCGCGCCGCTACCTCTTGGTCGTAAGCGTGCCGGGCACCGATGAACTCGGCCAGTGTCCAGCACAGCGCGTAGAACATCGCCGTGAAGATCAGATCCGAACCGGCTGGCTTGTGTAACAGGAAAAATGAGCTGGTGCAGTCGGCGACCAGACCGAGCGCGTACCAAAGTCCTTCCTTGCGACCGACATACGCGACCAAGGTGTACAGCATGATGCCGAGCCCCAACAGCGCGATGTGGTCGGCATCGTCTTCGGACGCGTAGCTCACCATCGTCGAGCCGATCGAGAGTCCGAGCATCGCGGCCGCCATCGCCCGCGGGTACAGCCGCCGAAACGCCACCGGCACCGGCAACAGCACGCCGATTCCCAGGTAGGTCAGCTTGCTATCGGAATTGCTGACCCCGAGAATCTCGAGCAGCAGCAGTACGGCGGCCAGCATCGAATCCGAGATGAGGGGCTTGCCGCGAAGCCACAGACTGAACCGGCGCACGACCATCAGCCTAGGTGCGGGCGGGTCGGATCCAACCATCTGGTTGGCTGGCCGGGTGGATTTTGCAGACTGGGCGACCTTACTAACGGCCGCGACCGCCGCGGGCTGGGTTGATGCGGTGGTCGGCGGCGGCGGATTGATCATTCTCCCGACACTTTTCCTGGTCGCACCGGGCATCGCACCACAGACCGCGCTCGGCACCAATAAGCTCGCCGCGGTCGCGGGCACCAGCGCCTCGGTCATGACATTCGCGCGCAGAGTTCCGCTGCGGTGGCGCACGCTGCTGCCAGCGGCGGCGATCGCCGCGGTCACCGCGGCGACCGGCGCGGCGGCGGTATCCCTGATCGATCGCGACCTGTTCATCCCGATCGTGATGGTGGTGCTGGTCGGTGTCGCCGTGTTCGTCACGCTGCGCCCGTCGATCGGCATCACCCTGGCCACGCACCCACCGACCCGGCGCAAGTTCGTCCTCGTGATCGCCCTGGCCGCCGGTTTGATCGGGTTCTACGACGGACTGCTCGGCCCCGGCACCGGGACCTTCCTGATCATCACCTTCGCCACCTTGCTCGGCACCGAATTCGTGCGCGCGGCCGCGATGGCGAAGGTGATCAACTGCGGATCGAATGTCGGTGCGCTGATTTTCTTCGGCTTCACCGGCCACATCATGTTGGCGCTCGGCGCGGCCATGGCGGTCGGCAATGTGGCGGGTGCGATCATCGGCTCGCATATGGCATTACGCAAGGGCGCTGAATTCGTGCGCGTGGTACTGCTGGTGGTCGTCATCGGTATGGTGATCCGCTTGGGCTGGCAGCAATTCGGCTGAGCCAATCAATGCATAGATCCCACGTGCATCTTGGCATTCGAGGCGAGCCAGGGCTGCAGCACCCGTGAGGTCGTTTCGTGGATCTGTCGGTGCAGCCGTTCGCCGTCCAATCCGGCCACCGGACTCTGGAACAGCACCGTCAGCGCACCGGAGACCGCGCCGACCACGGCCCCGACCAAGGCGGCGGCCCCGACCTCGTCCAATTCGGTGGGAAATGCCATATACAGCTGCCGCGCGATCTCGCGCTGCGCGACCAACTGCGCGTGCGCGGCCCGCCCGCTCACCGCGGGCACCGTACGCGAAACCTGTGCGCGTAGTGCGGCAACGCGCGCACTCAGATCATCGACGAGATGTTCACCCGGATTGTCACCAGCCGCCCGCAACGCGCGCAGCAGCACCTCTACCGGCCGCTCGCCGGGCCGACGACTTGCGATGGCCGCCACCGCAGCACGCACCCGTTCGTCCTGTTCCGGGAAGAGTAATTCTTCCTTGCTGGCAAAGTAGTTGAAGAAGGTCCGGGTGCCGACTTCGGCGGCAGCGGCGATATCGGCCACCGTGGTTTCCTCATAACCTCTGTTCTCGAAAAGTTCGATGGCTGCCTCGAGGAGGGCACGGCGGGTACGTTCTCGTTTGCGATCGCGGAGGGCGGATGGCGGCACGCGGGCACAGTACGGCATAACCCGACTTGGGTACGGTAACCACGACTTTCGCGCGCGCCATGCTGCCAAACCGTGATCAAATTCGAGTCGCGTGCGACTGATCCCGGCGGGCCGCGTCGATTACCGAATCCAGTAAACCCGGGAATCGGGCGTCGAGATCGTCACGCCGCAACGACTGCAAGGTTTCCCGGCCGGACGGTCGCTGCCAGATGATGCCCGCATCGCGCAGCACCCGATAGTGGTGTGTCAGATTCGATTTCGGCACACCGTCCACGATCGAACCGCAGGTGTGTTCCGCCCCATCCGCGAGCACGCGAACGATCTGCAGCCGCAATGGATTTCCCAGCGCGGCGAACACATTCGCCAACTCGATCCGATCCCGCTCGGGATGTGCCGTCATCACGCGGACCAGATTACTCGATTGTTGACATACAGTCGAACTGTTCATATGTTCTTGAACTATCCAACTGTATGAGAGGTCGTGCCATGCCGAGCAATTCCCGATTCGACGACAAGATCGCGTTGATCACCGGCGGAACCAGCGGTATGGGATTGGCCACCGCGCGCAGGTTGCTCGACGAGGGCGGGCGGGTTGTGATCACCGGGCGGGACAAGTCCCGTCTGGATGCCGCGATCGACGAGCTGAACGGTGGCCATCGCGTCCTCGGAATATCCGGCGACGCAGCAAATCTCGCCGATCTGGCGGCATTGACGACCGCGATCCAGGACCGTTACGGACGCTTGGACGTGATTTTCGCCAACGCGGGCATCGGCGCATTCCAGGCGGTCGCCGATGTCACCGAGGCCGAGTTCTACCGGGTCGTCGATATCAATTTCAAGGCCGCGTTCTTCACCATCCAGCAGGCCCTGCCCCTGTTGGCCGATGGCGGCGCCATCGTGATCAACGCATCGTTCGCACTGCATCGGGGCGGGCCCGGCGCGGCGCTCTATTCGGCGACGAAGGCGGCAGTGCACAACCTGGCCAGGACGTTAGCCGCCGAACTGGCACCGAGGCGAATCCGGGTCAACTCGGTGAGCCCGGGTTACACCGGGACTCCCGCGTTCTATGCGGAAGCGTCGCCGCAGGTGCAGGCCGCCGCCATCGCCACAGTGGCCGCCGGGCGCATCGGAACCTCGGAAGATGTCGCCGCCGCAGTTGCCTTTCTCGCCTCCGACCAGGCGTCATACATCAACGGCCAGGACCTGCTCATCGACGGCGGTCTCGTCGCCGCCACCCCTGCGGCCATGGTCTAGAACTGCGCTGCTGGGCATTTCGTGCGACATTGCGGTCGATGCATGTCCGCAAGGTCTGCGTCAGCACATCGGAAGCGGCGCTCGTCAGCCCGACCGGCTAGGTTGGGTCGGGTGAGCATCGCGACTTCCAAAGATGTGGACGCCGAGTTCCTTGCGTTACCACTGCACGCGCTCGCCGACGCAGCCCTGTCCGCGGCGCGCGCGGCGGGCGCACAGCACGCCGATCTGCGGGTGCATCGGCTGGTCACCCAATCGATCCGGCTGCGCGACGGGCGGGTCGAAGCGATCAGCAATGCCACCGACCTCGGCTTCGCGGTGCGCGTGATCGTCGACGGCACCTGGGGTTTCGCCTCGCATGCCGCGCTCACCCCCGAGACCGCGGCCGAGGTGGCGCGGCGGGCGGTCACGGTGGCGACGACCCTGCGCGCGCTCAATCGCGAGCGCGTCGAACTCGCCGACGAGCCGCGATACGACAATGTGCACTGGGTTTCGACCTACGACGTGGACCCGTTCACGGTGCCGACCGCCGATAAGGTCGCTGTGCTGCAGGACTATTCGGGCCGCTTGTCCGCCGCCGACGGCGTCGATCATGTCACCGCCTCGGTACTGCAGGTCAAGGAGCAGACCTTCTACGCCGATACCGCGGGGGCCGCGATCACCCAGCAGCGCGTGCGCCTGCATCCGCAGCTCGAGGCGATCACCGTGGACGCGGCAGCGGGTGTTTTCGAGACCATGCGCACCCTCGCCGCTCCCGCGGGACGCGGTTGGGAATACGTCACCGGTGCGGACGGAATCTGGGATTGGAGTGCCGAACTCGCGCAGATCCCCGGCTGGCTGGCCGAGAAGGTGAAGGCGCCCAGCGTCGAGGCGCGCCCCACGGATCTGGTGATCGACCCGACCAACCTGTGGCTGACCATCCACGAATCCATCGGCCACGCCACCGAATACGACCGCGCCATCGGCTACGAATCCGCCTACGCTGGTACTTCTTTCGCCACCCCGGACAAGCTCGGCACGCTGCGGTACGGAACGCCGATCATGCATGTCACCGGTGACCGCACCGAGGTGCACGGTCTGGCCTCGGTGGGCTATGACGACGAGGGCGTCGCCGGACAGCGCTGGGATCTGGTGCGCGACGGCATTCTGGTCGGCTATCAACTCGACCGCGTCTTCGCCCCGCGCTTGGGCCTGGAACGCTCCAACGGCTGCTCCTACGCGGATTCACCGCACCATGTGCCGATCCAGCGCATGGCCAATGTCTCGCTGCAACCGGACCCCGAAAACGACACCAGCACCGCCGAACTGATCTCGCGGGTCGAGAACGGCATCTACATCGTCGGCGACAAGTCGTGGTCGATCGATATGCAGCGCTACAACTTCCAGTTCACCGGCCAGCGGTTCTTCCGCATTCGCGACGGAAAGCTCGACGGTCAGCTGCGCGATGTCGCCTATCAGGCCACCACCACCGACTTCTGGGGTGCGATGGAGGCGGTCGGTGGTCCATCTACTTGGCGCCTCGGCGGCGCGTTCAACTGCGGTAAGGCCCAACCCGGCCAGGTCGCCGCGGTCAGTCACGGCTGCCCGTCGATCCTGGTGCGTGGCATCAACATTCTCAACACCCGGACGGAGGCAGGTCAGTGATCGAGGTGATGTTGCCCGCAGGTGCGCTCGTCGAGCAAGCGCTGGCGCTTTCGCATGCGGATGAGGCGATGGTCATCGCCACCGATGCGCACGAGGCGTCGCTGCGCTGGGCGGGCAACTCGATGACCACCAATGGGTCCTCGATTTCGCGGGAGTGGGCGGTCATTTCGATTTTCCGCGACGGCCCGAACTCCGCGCGTGTCGGGAGCGTCCGCTCCACCAGCGTCGACCCGGCCGAGATCGAGGCCGTTGTGCGCGCCAGCGAGACGGCGGCCCGCACCGCCGAGCCCGCCGAGGATGCGATGCCGCTGCTGACGCCGGATTCGGATGGTCTGCCGGACGCCGGGAGCGATTGGGTGTCCGCACCCGGCAGCACCGGAATCGAGGTCTTCACCGACCTCGCACGCGACTTGGCGGGCGGGTTCGACGGCGCTGACCGGCTCTACGGTTTCGCCTACCACCAGATGCACACGACGTGGCTGGGTACCTCCACCGGTATTCGCCGCCGCTTCGTGCAGCCGACCGGTTCGGTGGAGATCAATGGAAAGCGTGGCGATGGTGCGGATCTCGCGAGTGCGTGGGTCGGTGTCGGCACCGCGGACTTCACCGATGTCGACGTGCCCGGGCTGCTCACCGAATTGTCGCGGCGGTTGAATTGGTCCGAGCGCCGGGTCGAGCTCCCGGCGGGTCGCTACCAAACCCTGCTGCCGCCCTCGGCGGTCGCCGACCTGATGATCTATCTGGCGTGGTCCATGGAGGGCCGCGGCGCCCACGAGGGACACAGCGCCTTCGCCAAGGCGGGCGGCACCCGCATCGGTGAGCGGCTCAGCGATATTCCCTTGACGCTCTACTCCGATCCGAGTGCGAGCGGCCTGGAATATCGTCCATTCGTGGCGACTTCGTCGTCCTCGGAATCGCTGTCGGTCTTCGACAACGGTCTTGCGGCCCGCCGCGTGGACTGGCTGCGCGACGGCGTCATCGAATCGCTGGTCTACCCGCGTGCCACCGCCGCCGAATTCGGTGCTCCCCCCACTGTTCCCGGTGAGAACCTGCTACTGACCGGCGGCTCCGGCGCGAGCATCGATGAGATGATCGCCGATACCGAGCGCGGCCTGCTGCTCACCACGCTCTGGTACATCCGCGAGGTCGATCCCGCGACCTTGCTGCTCACCGGCCTGACTCGTGACGGCGTCTATCTGGTCGAAAACGGCGAAGTCACTGCCGCGGTCAATAACTTCCGCTTCAACGAAAGCCCCATCGATCTGCTGCGCCGCACCACTGAGGCGGGCGCTACCGAAACCACGCTGCCCCGGGAATGGAAGGATTGGTTCACCCGAACCGCCATGCCGCCCTTGCGCATCCCGGACTTCCACATGTCCTCGGTGAGCCAGGCGACCTGATTACCCGGCGGGGGTGATCTCGAGACCGATGGTGCCGGACTTGCCGCGGCGAATACTGCTCGCGGTCACCAGAATCGGGCCGAGGAGCCAGTACTTCTTCTTGATCAGCTTGCGCACCCGTTCGGTTTCGACCGCATCGAGCACCCGGCCGGTACCTTCGATGACTTCACCGCTCGGCTTACCCGACGGGCCGCACGGCTGGAGGGTGACGGCGGGATTATTGCGCAGCCGCTTGACCTTCCAGCTGTTGGTTTCGGTCCACACATACAGCTTGCCGTCGTCCTCGGCGGCCCAGACGGCGGTGCCGACCGGTGTGCCGTCCTTGCGGAAGGTGGTCAGCAGCACGTAGTCGGCCTTGCCGACCGCACCCAGCGTGTTGGTCATGTGGGGCAGCCTATCCGCCATCTGAGCGGCGGGCGCGCCCTGCCACTAGTCCGACATCCGGTATTCACCCGCCTCCAAGCGCTCGAGCACGCCGCCGGTCCAACTCGACAGGTTGTCGAACACACCGCTCCACAGCTCGAGTAGATCGGTGGCATGCGGCGGTTCGTACCGGCCGGGAAATGTCGGAATCATGGCGAGAAGATCGTCGCGAACCGCTGCGGCATTGCGGCGTTGTTCGCGCAACTTCTCGATGACGTGCGCGCGTGGCAGCGCATCCATGAACGCGATACCCGCACCGAGTTCTTCCATATCAACGCTGACCAGCGCCTCGTCCATGAGCTTGCGAAACTCGGCCTCCCCCGCCTCGGTCAGTTCGAACAGCGTCCGCCCCGGTCCCTCGGTACTCCCCTGGGTTCCGAAGGCACTCAATTTGCCTTCCTGCGTCAGCTGTTTCAGCGCGTGATAGATCGACCCCGGCTTCACATTGGTCCAGGTTTCGGCACGCCAGGACAGTAGTTCGCGACGCACCGCGTAGCCATAGGTGGGCTGACGCAACCGCATCACGCCCAGGACGAGCAGGCGCACCGCCGACATCCGGATATCCCTTCGCTAGAAACGCCATACTACTCAAATTTGACTTCCGGAATTGGACCGACCTAGCCTCGGGTAGTCAAAATTGATTACCGTAACGAGGCAGGGGCGATGACAAGCGATACAGCGGTTCCGGTGTTGTGGAGCGGTGACCTGAAGGACACCCTCGACTTCTATCGAACCCTCGGCTACACAGTGACCCACGAGCAGACCAGGCCATACGCCTACGGCGCGATCGAGGCCAATGGTTGCGCGGTCCACTTCGCCGCCGCACCGCCGAGCATCGAACTCCCCATCGAACAGGTCGGCTGCCTGATCATGCTCGACGATGTTGCCGAGCGACACAGCGCATTCACCGCCGCGCTGCGCAAGCGCTACGGGAAAGTCCCCGCGAAGGGCTGCCCACGCATCACCAGATTCCGCCCCGGCCAAAGCAGATTCAGCGTGGTCGACCCGGTCGGCAATACCATCATCTACATCCAGCGCGACGAGCCCGAAGACGTCGAGTACGGCGGTTCCCGCGAACTCGACGGCCTGGCAAGGGTTTTGGACAATGTCCGCATCCTGCGCGATTTCAAGAACGACGATGCGACCGCGGTTCGGGTGCTCGAGGTCGGTCTGCGTCGCTACGGCACGCAAGCATCGGCCGTCGACAAGGCGAGGGCGCTTGCCGCGCTGACCGAATTGGCCATCGCCACCGACGATTTCGAGCGGGCCGAGAAGTTGCGCGCCGAACTCAGGGCCATGTCGCTGTCGGAAGCCGAACGTGCGAGCGTTGCGGGCGAGCTGCGCGCCGCTACCGATCTCGCGGATTGGCTCTCCGAAACGGATTGAGTCTGTTAGGCGGCGGTCAGCACTTGCGGCCCGTCCGCGGTGATCGCGACCGTATGTTCGGAGTGCGCGGTCCGCGAACCATCCGCCGAGCGGATCGTCCAACCATCCGGATCGGTATAGATCTGGTCGGTCGTTCGCGCGAACCACGGTTCGATCGCAATCGTCAAACCTGGTCGCAGCGCATACCCGCGACCCGCACGTCCCGCATTCGGCACATGCGGATCCTCATGCATCGTTCGGCCAAGCCCGTGGCCGCCGAATTCGGTATTCACCGGATAGCCGTTTGCCCGCGCGACCTGCGCGATAGCGGCGGAGATATCGCCGATCCGGTTGCCGGGGAAGGCAACCGCGATCGCGGCCGCCAGCGCGTCCTCGGTGGCCTTGATCAGCCGCAGATCCTCCGCATCGGCGGTGCCGACAATCACGCTGGTGGCCGAATCGGCAACCCACCCGTCGATCCCCAGCGCCAGGTCCATACTCAGCACATCACCGTCGCGCAGCGCATAGTCGAACGGAAGACCGTGCAGTACCGCATCGTTCACCGAGAGGCATACCGTATTGCGGAATGGACCATGACCGAACGATGGCGCATAGTCCCAGTAGCACGACACCGCGCCCCGGTCCCGAATCCGCTGCCGCACATGCTCTTCCAGCTCCAGCAGATTCACCCCGACGCGAGCCAGCGCACGCAGTTCCGCCAGGATCTCGGCGACGAAGCGCCCCGCCACCCGCATGCGTTCGATCTCGGCAGGCGACTTCAACTCCACCATCTCAACCTCCAACTCGGTATTTTAATACCGAGCATAGCGGTGACCGGTATAAAAATACCAATCATCCACCGTGACCAGGCGATGTGTTATGTTCGCGAACGCGAAAGAGCACTGGTTTGTTTCGTTGTTCGCCGCCCCGAGCGGTATGCGTTCTGCCCGATCGACCCCGATAGCGAACGTAGAGGAGCAAGCGATGAGCCCGCGCCGCAAGGCACTTGTCGTCGCCGTCGCGTTGGCCGTGGCCGTGGCCACCCCCGCCTGCGGTAGCGATTCGGCGAAGAACGAGAACCAGTCGGGCATCGCCGCAGGCCCCGCGCGCAATCCCTACCTCGCCGCCGCGACCTACGGGCTCACTCACATAGATCCGGGTCAGTCCGACACCTTCCCGTACCAAACACTGCAGGGCGAATTCCATATCGACCCGAAGCAGCAGCAGCGCATCACCTCGGGACCGGTCAACATCATGACGCTCGCCGCCACCGATCCGGAGCACATGTGGGTCTCCTCCACCCAGGGCGTGGTCTACGTCCAGGTCGGCAATGGCATGTTCCACGAGATCGCCCGCGCGGACGCACCCGGCGTGAAACCCCTAGCACCGCAAGCGTTGGACCATGTGCTCGAGCAGAACTTCACCGACGCAGGTCAGGTCGACGCCGCGGTGCACAACGACTGGGGCATCGATTGGACGCGCATCGTCAATGGCGTCTACAGCCTCGTCGACAAGGACAATCGAGTCTACTACGTCACCCAGAACGCGCAGATCGTCGTCTTCGGCCTGGTTAATGCGAACAATCCCGAAGCGGGCGTAAGGATTCTGCGCACCCTCGACTTCAAACCGTGGCTCGGCACGGGTCCAGGCCTCGGCGGTCAACCGGAATCCATCGTCGGCCTGAATATGACCTATGACGGCAAATTGGCCGTACTCAGCACCCGCGGGCTATCGATCATCGACCGCAGCCTGCAGGGCGAACCGCAGCAGGTCCACTTCGGCGCGGACGAGGTGGTCTCCAACGCGATGGCCGTGGACGATAAGGGCGGGATCTACGCCGCTTCCGACAAGATCATGCGCAAGGTCGTCTGGACCGGATCCAAACTCTCGACCGAGGCCACCGACGGGGCGTGGGCATCGCCCTATGATTTCGGGCGGCAGCCGCCCGCGGTGAAATTCGGCATCGGCACCGGCTCGACACCCACCCTCATGGGCTACGGCAAGGACGACCGACTCGTGGTGATCACAGACGGCGCCGACCGGATGAAACTGGTCGCGTTCTGGCGCGACGCCATTCCCGAGGGTTTCCAACCGAAGCCGGGCAGCAAATCCAATCGGATCGCCGACCAGATCCAGGTGACGGCCGGTCTGAATCCGCAGCCCGAATTCATCCAGAGCGAGCAGTCGGTCGTGGTGGACGGCTACGGCGCATTCGTGGTCAACAATGCCCGGCCGCAAGGCGCACCGGACCGGCTCATCGATGTGCTCGCGGGCGGTCCGGTATTCGGGCCGCCGTCGGGTATCGAGCGGTTCCAATGGGATCCGGCAAACCACAGCTGGTCATCGGTGTGGTCGCGTGCCGATGTGGTCTCCACGAGTATGGTCCCCACCGAGAGCAGTAAATCCGGCGTGGTTTTCGTCAACGGCTACACCACGACCGACGGCTGGGAAGTGACCGGCCTGGACTGGCAAACCGGAAAGACGGTGCATCGCACTATTTTCGGGCAGAGCAATCTCGGTAACGGCGCCTACGCGCTGGTCCAGTTCTTTCCGAATGGGGATCTGCTGTTCAACAGTGTCGGCGGACCGTTCCGAGTGAAGTACAACGGTTGAGCTTGCGGTATTTAAATACCATCCATAGTCTGGACGCATGGTCCGACTTCCGCTGACTCCCGCTCAGGTCGAGGCCGGGCGCCGCCTCGGAGCCCGGCTGCGGGCCGCACGCGCCGATCGCGATCCGGCCCTGATCGCCCATGCCGCCGGAATTTCACCGGAGACGCTGCGCAAGATCGAGACCGGACGGCTGCCGACGCCCGCATTCGGCACAATCGTGTCGCTTGCGGCCGCCCTGGAGATTCCGCTGCAGGAACTCGCCGATACCTGGCGCACGGCCGGGCTGGCGGAATCCGCCTGACCTACGCGGGTGTAATCGCGATCCCGACGGAGCCGTCCGTGCCCTTGAACAGCTTGTGCAGGCGAATCAATACGGTGCCGATGATCCCGTACTTGCGTGAGACGAGATCGCGTACCCGCTGCGTGCCTGCCGCATCCAGCACCTCGGCCTTGCCCACAACCTTCTCCTCGCTCTTCGGGCGGCCGCGGCCGTCGCATATCTGCAGGGTCACCGCCGGATTGCGGCGGATCCGCTTGACCTTCCAGGTCTTCGAATTGGTCCACACCACGATCCGCTCACCGTCCGGAGCCACCCATACGGGAGTACCGACCGGCGTGCCGTCCTTCTTGTACGTGGTCAGCAGGTCGAAACGGCTCGCGCTCACTTCGTTCCAAGTCATACCTGAAACGGTAGGCCCGTCCGGTCACCGCGACATCCGTATACGGACAGACTTGTTCGTACGCCTGCCGACGTAATGGGGCGAGCCGGGGCCCGCCCCATTCCACCTGCTCAGCCGCGATAGGTACGGAAGAACGTACGGATATCGTCCACGAGAAGTCGCGGCTGCTCCAGGGCGGCGAAATGACCGCCCTCGGCGTATCCGTTGAAGTGCTCGATATGCCCGTCCGGATTCATCACCCGACGCATGAGCGGATCGGTATTGAACACCGCCCACCCCTGCGGCACGCCCGACGGCGACACCCAGTCCATACCGGAATGCGCTGTTTCCCAAAGGAATTGCGCGGCCGAGGCACCGCTGCGAGTGAACCAGTAGATGCTGATATTGGTCAGCAGCAGGTCACGGTCCACCGCCTCGCCGGTTGCGCGGGTCGGGTCGGTCCAGGCCTGGAATTTCTCCGCGATCCACGCCAGTTGCGCGATCGGCGAATCGGTCAGCGCGGCGGCAATGGCATTGGGCTGGGTGGACTGCAGGACCAGATAGCCCTTCTGCTGATTCCACCGAGCCCGCGCGGCCTCGATGGCGGCGAGTTCGTCCTCGCTCAAACAGTCGGGCATCGGCAGCTGCTCGCCCACCAGACCGAGTGAGCCCCGGTCACTGTTCACATGCGTCGCGATGAGCCGCTCCGGATGCGTGGTGGCCAGGCGCCCGGTCACACCCGCACCGATATCACCACCCTGAGCGACGAACTTCTCGTAGCCGAGCCGAGCCATGATTTCGGCGAAAGCCTCGGTGGTGCGCGCCAACTCCCATCCGATCGACGCGAGCGGCGTGGAGAACCCGAAACCCGGCAGCGACGGTATTACGACATGGAACGCGTCCGCCGGATCCCCACCGTGCGCCCGCGGATCGGTCAACGGCCCGATCAACTCGAGGAACTCGACGACCGAACTCGGGTACCCGTGCGTGATCAGCAGCGGCACCGCATCCGGCTCGGGCGACCGGACATGGAAGAAATGGATGATCTGCCCATCGATCTCGGTCGTGAACTGGTCATACGCATTGAGCTTCGCCTCCTGCGCCCGCCAATCGAACCCGTCACGCCAATACTCGGCCAGCTCCCGCAGGTAATCGGGCGCAATGCCACGCCCCCAATCGGATTCCGTGCCGGGCACCGAATGGGGCAACCGCGCGCTCGCGAGCCGCGCGCGCAACTCGTCGAGCTCGGCCTGCGGAATGTCGATCCGGAAGGGGCGGATAGTCGTTGTGTTCGTCATGAGAACCACTCTCGACCCCATTGCGGAAGACTTACTTCCGCATTACAGAGTTTCTAGCAAGATTCGTTGAGATTCGTTTCTACCGCTCTACCAGTAGCAGTAGCTCGTCCATACAACTCAGCATTCGGCCGGATTCTGCTGAAGATATGGAGTAAATATGGACCTCTAACAGACGAGAAGCGTCTTCACACCCCTTTGGCTGTTGAGGGCAAGTTGATCACGCACCCCTCACGCGTCATCTCGCGTTCCTCAGCAAGTTCTAGACTCGCCGCGGGCGCATAGCACCTTGACCTAGGTGATGGACTCATATAATTTAATGCGCATATATAAATATCCATCTAGCTACTCACGACGCATCCGCGCGACCGGCTCCGGCGAGAGCCAGCCGGGCGGTGCGCGGTGCACCGCGACCGGTCACACGAAAATCGAGATGCACCGCCTGCAGGTCACCCCGCCCCGCACCGAGCCCCACGCCTCGAGCTGACGTGCAAGAGCAGGATCTGCTTGGTGTGCCGGGGGCCTCAATGCCCGTTCGTCGCGCCGAGGACGGCGAGTCGAACCCTGTTGGTGGCACCGGTTTTCGTCATCAGATTGCCGATGTGGGTTTTGACGGTGGTGACCCCGAGGTGCAGACGGTCGGCGATCTCCGAATTCGACAGGCCCGCCGCGACCAGCGCAAGTACTTCGGCTTCACCCGCAGCCACTGGCCGTGACTCCTCCTCCTGGAGGAGAGCATCCTCCCTCAGGCCAGGTCTACCGCTGCCTTACGAACTGCATCCTGGCTTCGATTCTCGGTTGGCAACCGGTAGGTGACCTCGGAGGTCGGGATGGCCCCCACGCTGAGCACCGGAACGATCACCAAAATCCAGGTCGACGGCAAAGGTCGCACAGGCCACCCGAACGGCGGTACCGCGGAACCCTGGCGATCATTTGTCCACGCATGGTTCGAGGTGCCCGCGTGCGACGCAACTCCCCGACCGGCTCCATCCCGTGGTGGATGGCCATCCTCCCGGCGGCCGCATTGTGGGCCTCCGGGCGGATTCGGCTGAGTCCGGTAACAGCGACGGTAGAGCCATGACACACGATGAGATCGAACCTGGGCCGACAAACCGGCCCCCAGCCGACGCCGAACCCTTGGGATCGCGGCCGCCTCCGGGCTGGCGATCCGCGCGACCGCCGGATTGGCCGGAGGCATTGCACTGGGGGCGGATTCGAATCCGCCGCGGTTTCAGCCCATCGGATTGCGGCGGTTCGAGAACAAGGTGGTGTTGATCACCGGGGCGACTTCCGGGATCGGGCGGCTGCGGCGCGATTATTCGCGGCCGAGGGTGGACGAGTCGCGCGTTCTGCGGCCGGCGAGTTGATCGCGGGCAGGCTGTGGAACAGGAGATTCGGGCGGCCGGTGGCGAGGCGACCTACTTTCGAGCTGATGCGCTGATCGAGGATGAGGTGCGCGGGTTCGTCGATGCCGCGGTGCGGACCTACGGTGGATTGAATGTCGCGTTCAACAATGCCGGGATCACCTGACCGCATGCCTCGTCTGCCCTGCATTCAGCCAAGATCGCACCTCGCGCAGGTACTGCCACTCTGCGGGGAGTTCTGACCCTTCAACTGCCAGCCGAAAACAGCGCCAGCGCGTTCATAGTGCGGTCACGCATCGGCCGCTTAGCCGATCGTGACAGCCACCTGGATAGCGTCGATCTCGACAAGGTCATGCGTAACTCCGCACCGGTCGAATTCACAGATGTGGGCGCGGCCGGAGGCCGTGGCGCCGCCGAATCAGAACGGCTTGACAGCTGTCAGATATCGCGTGTTGTCGAACATTTCCGCCAGTGGCTCCGCGACCGGTGCCACGGGACGGTTGTAGCGTTCGGCCAGTTCCTGCAGGCGCAGGGATGAGGTGGTCCAGCCGTGGGCGGCGAGCGATTCAGCCGGATCGGCGCGTTCGTCGGTGTAGAACAGTGACGCGAGGTCGACCTTGCCGAACGGAGTGTCTTTCAAGTGTTCCGACTCCTGCTCGGCGATGCGGGCGATATCGACACCCTTGCCGACGGTCTCCGCCGCCACCGTGCTACCGGGCACCGAAAGCTGACCGATCCGTGCGAACAAGGCATCCTGTGCGGCGCCTGGCAGGTATGGCAGCAGCCCCTCCGCCGACCATGCGGTGGGCGAGGTCGGATCGAACCCCGCCTCGACAAGCGCCGCGGGCCAGTCGCCTCGCAGATCGACGGCCACCTCGCGCCGGTCCGATCGCGGCACGGCGCCGGATTCGGTGAGCACCTGACGTTTGAACTCCAGCACCTTGGGCTGGTCGATCTCGAATACAACCGCGCCCGTCGGCCAATCCAGCCGGTAGGCCCTGGCATCCAGCCCAGCAGCCAGAATCACCGCCTGGGTCACTGCGTCCGCCGCCATGGACAGGAAGAATTCGTCGAAGAACCTACTTCGATATCCGATGAATCCAGAGGTGAACGGGATCTGCGCCCACAGCGTCGGATCGTTGATCAGTCGGTTCATATCCGAATCGCCGGATGCCACCACGAACTGTGCGGCGTACTCGTCATGGACGAGGGCATCGGGCCGTTTCGTCTCGATAGCCCGTGCGGCCGCGACGCCGAGCGCGGTCATGCCGACGCTGCTCACAATGTCCCAGGTATCGCCTTCGCTACGCATAATGCTGTCCCCTCGAAGTGTCCTGATTGCCATGGCTGACAAGTCGGAATCCGGGATTACGCTCGAGCGAGGAAGCAGGAGCCCTCTTGTTCGGCGTGGCAAATATGCTGCTGTCGATGGGTGGAGCTGGTTACGAACTTGATCATACGACCCCGTCTCAGGAGCACGGCCACCGCCTGCTACGGGGTGGTCGGCAGGGATAGCGAAATCAGCCGGTCGGATGCACGGCCAGCCTCATCCCGGCGATGCCGCGAGGCCTGTCGGTCAATGCGGTCGCGATGGCGCGGAACGCTGCCGAAGTGGTCGATTCCGGATCGGTGATCACCATCGGTATGCCCTGATCTCCCGTGGCGCATACGTTGGGGTCGAACGGGATCTGGCCGAGTAGCGGGCAATTCACACCGAGGATCGCGGTGAGCTGCTCGCTGACCAGCGCGCCGCCCCCAGAGCCGAAGAGCGCCTGCCGAGAACCGTCGGGCCCATCGAACCAGGACATGTTCTCGACCACCCCGGCAACCCGCTGTTTCGTTTGGGCCGCGACGGCACCAGCCCGTTCCGCGATACGGGCGGCTGTCTGCTGGGGTGTCGTGACGACGAGCAACTCTGCCGTCGGCAGCATCTGGGCCAGCGAGATCGCGATATCGCCGGTGCCAGGCGGCAGGTCGACCAGCAGGACGTCGAGATCACCCCAATAGACATCGACGAGGAACTGCCGCAACGCGCGGTGCAGCATCGGACCGCGCCAGACAACCGGCTCGTTGTCCTCGACGAACATGCCGATCGAAATGACCTTGATGCCGTGCACGGCGGGTGGCATCAACATTCGGTCCACCGCCGTGGGGCGCGCATCGACACCCATCATGGCGGGAATCGAATGGCCGTGGATATCGGCGTCGAGAATACCGACGCGCAACCCACCTGCCGCCATGGCAGCGGCGAGATTCACAGTGACACTGGATTTTCCGACACCGCCCTTACCCGATACGACGCAGTAGACACGCGTGAACGAGCCAGGCTGCGCAAAGGGGATCACCGGCTCGTCACCACCGCGAATCCGCCGGCGCAGCGCGGTGCGTTGCTCGTCGGTCATGACACCGAATTCGACTGTCACGGAACTGGTTCCAGGAATCTCGAGCACCGCCTCCCGGATATCTCGGACGATACGCTCGCGCAGTGGACAGGCCGCCACGGTGAGCAGAATTCCGACACTGACATGATTCGCGGCGTCGACAGCGATCGATGCGACCATATCCAGTTCGGTAATCGGGCGGTGGATTTCGGGATCCTCGACGAGGCTCAATGCCTGCCGAATCCGCTCTTCTGTCAACGGTTGTGTGGCAGTCATCGACATGGATGATCCGGCTTTCTCGAGAAGGGGAGATCAGGCGAAGCTGGCGCGCAGCATGTCCGCGCGTTCGACGACCTTGACGCGCTCGCGGCCCTCCGGCTCGCCGAGGGCGCGCTCATGCGCGTCGAGGCGGTACCAGCCCTGCCAGGTGGTGAAGGGGATGCCCTTGCCCGTCAAGAAATCGATGACCGCCTCCGGCGCGGAATCCTTTGCGCCCGAGAGCCTCTCGCGGTCGTCGAGCAGGCAGGCCACGGTCTCGTTGGCGTCGCCCTTGGTGTGACCGATCAATCCGACCGGACCGCGCTTGATCCATCCGGTGACGTAAACACCGGGCATGAAACGCGCGGCGCCGTCTGCGCCTTCGTCGACCAGCACCCGGCCCGCCTCGTTCGGGACCACACCCGCGTGATCGTCGAACGGCAGCTTCGCGACGCTTTGCGACAGATAGCCGACTGCCCGATACACCGCGCCCACTGGCCAGTCCCGAAAACTACCGGTGCCCTTGACATTGCCGGTGCCGTCGAGCTGGGTGCGCTCGGTGCGCAGGCCGACGACCTTGCCGTCCTCGCCGAGGATCTCGGCGGGCGATTCGAAGAAGTGCAGGAACAGCCTGTGCGGGCGGTTGCCGACATCGCGGATAGCCCACTGCTCCAGGGTGTTGGCGATCATGTCGACCTGCTTGGAGTGCCGCCGCGCGGCCTCGGAGCCCTCGTCATAGTCGATGTCCTCGGGATCGACGATGACCTCGATGGTCGGGGAATGGTCGAGTTCGCGCAGCTCGAGCGGGGTGAACTTGGCCTGCGCCGGGCCGCGGCGGCCGAAGACGTGCACCTCGACGGCCTTATTGGCCTGCAGGCCGTTGTAAACGTTCGGCGGGATCTCGGTGGGCAGCAGTTCGTCACCGGTCTTGGCCAGCACGCGCGCCACGTCGAGTGCGACATTACCGACGCCGAGGACCGCGACCTTCTCCGCCTCCAGCGGCCAGGTGCGCGGCACGTCCGGGTGGCCGTCATACCAGGAGACGAAGTCCGCGGCGCCGTAGCTGCCCTCCAGGTCGATGCCGGGGATAGGCAGTGCGCGGTCGGCGTTGGCGCCGGTGGAGAAGATGACCGCGTCATAGAACGTGCGCAGATCATCGAGGGTGATGTCGGTACCGTAGTCGATATTGCCGAGCAAGCGGACCTGCGGCTTGTCCAGCACCTTGTGCAGGGCGGTGATGATGCCCTTGATGCGCGGATGGTCCGGCGCGACGCCGTAGCGGATCAATCCGAACGGCGCGGGCATGCGCTCGTACAGGTCGATGCTCACCTCGGCATCGGACTTCATCAACGCGTCGGCGGCGTAGATACCGGCCGGGCCCGCGCCTACGATCGCCACGCGCAGTGGGTATTTCGGCACACTCATGGCTGATATGCCTCCACGAATGCCGTATCCGCCCCGACCGCACCCAATTTCGCCGCACTGCCAGGCGATCCGAGCGCGATATCGCGCCCCGGCAGCGGTTCGGTGAAAAATCGCTCGTTCTCGGCCACGAACTGCTGTTGCCCGGCAGGGATATCGTCATCGAGGTAGATGGCCTCGACCGGACATACCGGTTCGCAGGCACCGCAATCCACACATTCGGTCGGATGGATATAGGCCATCCGACCGCCGGTGTAGATGCAGTCGACCGGGCACTCCTCCACACAGGCCCGATCCATGACGTCCACGCAGGCGGCGCCGACTACGAAGGTCATGACGCCTCCTCAGCCGATGCGGCCGCGAGCTCGGTGTCTTCGCCGAGTGCGGCCAGGATTTCGTAGCGGCGCCGCGCGAATTCGGGTTCGAATCGAGCGCCCGGCGCGCGGGGATTGTCGATCGTGATGATGCGCTGGATCCGGGCGGGGCGAGTGGTCAGCAGGACGATCCGATCCGCGAGCAGCAAAGCCTCGTCGACGTCGTGGGTGACGAACAGGACAGTCGTCTTGTGCCGCTGCCACACCGAGATCAGTAACCGTTGCATATCGGCGCGGGTCTGCGCATCCAACGCACCGAAGGGTTCGTCCATGAGCAGTACGCGCGGTTGTGCGGCCAGGGTGCGGGCCAGCTGCACACGCTGGCGCATACCACCGGACAGGGCGCCGGGCAGGTGGTCACCGAAGTCGTTGAGCCCCACCTGATTCAACAATTCCAATGCCTCCGGTCGACGCCGACCGCGCGGCACCCCACGCAGCCGCAACGCGAATTCGACATTCTTACGAGCGGTGCGCCATGGCAACAGTGCGTCTTCCTGAAAGACCATCGCGCATTGCGCGCCGGTACCCACTGCACCGCCGTCCACTTCGGCGGTGCCACCGATCGGTGTCAGCAATCCGGCCATGGCACGCAGGATGGTTGATTTACCGCATCCCGACGGACCGAGCAGTACCACGATCTCGCCTGGGTCGACATCGAGATCCACTTCGGCAGCGAGACTCTCGCCGTATGCTATGCGCAGCTGGCGCATCCGGACGGCCGCTCCCGCGCTCATCGCACTGCCCTCGGCAACCAACGGTTGACCCGCCGACCGACTACTTCGACGAGCCAGGCCGTGGCCCAGCCCAGCACTCCGATCGACAGCATTCCGACCACGACCCCCGGATAGTCGAGCAGGCCGTAGGACTGCCAGGTGAAATAGCCGATACCGAACTGTCCGGAAATCATTTCGGCACTGATCACGCAGATCCACGCGACGCCCATCGCCACCGAAAGCCCCGAGAAGATGCCGGGTAGCGCGCCGGGCAAGGCGATCTGGAACAGGATCTCCCAACGTCGCGCGCCGAGCGTGCGAGCGGCTTCTTCCCACACCTTCGGCAGGGCGTGCATGGCATGGATGGTGCTGACCGCTACCGGGAAGAATGCCGCGAAGAAGGTGATGAAGACGATGCCCTGCTCCCCCGTCGGGAACAGCAGAATAGCCAAGGGCACCAACGCGATTGCCGGTATCGGCCGGAATACCTCCAGTATCGGTCGCACCAGTGCGCTGACCATGTATGAGCGACCGATCGCCATACCGACGAGCACACCGCCTACCGTCGCCAGCCCGAAGCCGATCAGAATTCGGCGGATGCTGGAGACGATATTGCTGTAGTAGGAATGGGTGCCCAGCTGAGTTCGGAACGAGTCCAGAACCTCCGCGGGCGTGGGTATCTTGTCGAAGCGCAGCCAGAACACCACCTGGTTCGCCGTGAGCAGATACCACAGCAAAACCAGCGCGCCCAGCGGTACCGCAGTGAGCAGTGCCGTGCGCAGTCGGCCCGGCAGCACTACCCGGACGGGCCGTCCGGTCGATCGGTGGGTGGTCGCCCCCGTTTCGGTAGACGTTGCCGGGATCGCGGCAACCGGTTCGGCGGATACCGTCATATCGAACCTCCTGATCTCGTGTCGGATGTCTAGCGGGCCAGCAATGCCGCTGCGTAGTCGATTACGGCTGCGCCAGGATGGCCGCCCGCATAGGCCTGGGCGTCGGCCTTGACCGCGAACGGTTTCAGCCGCTCGTCGGGTGCGGCCGCGGGATCACTCACCCAGGTGGCGGTGGCCGCGAAGATCCGCATCCCAGACGAGGTATCCGTGACATAGCCGACCCGGGCCGAGCCGCCGTGCTGGGCGATCAGGCGAAGCAAGCAGGTCGGGGTCTTGGCCACCGAGGTGGTGTCGGCACCTTCGAACCACACCTCAGCAGCGGTTGCCGCATTGTCGACGGCGCCCCCACAGACCGAGTCGGTACCGGTCAATCTGCTCGGGGCGCTAGTCGAGGCACGCTGGGTCTGGTAGTCGGATCCATACAGCGCCCGAACGTATTTGTCGTTGACGAACTCGCCGAGATCCAGATCAGCCAGCGCACCGAGCCCCTTCAAGAAGGGCAGCAATTTGCCGAGCGCATCGACCTGCTGGGGCTTGATGGTCGGATCGAAACTCACCAGGCCATTGGGGCCGTTGTACAAGTACACGACTTCCGCCGGTATTCCGGTGATCTCGGCGACCCGCTTCGCGGCGGCCAGCGGATTCTGATTCAGATAATCGGTGGTCTCGCGTTGCGCGGCGAGGAATGCCGCGACGATATCCGGGTTCGCCTCGTCGAATCGCTTATTCGCCACAACCGCGTGGAAGGTCGGAATGTTGGCGCTACCACCGTCATAGAGCAATCTGGCCTTACCGTCGAAGACGAGCTTCTGCGGCCACGGCACGAACTGCGCCAGCGCCGACACCTGATCGCCCTGCAGTGCCGAAGCCCCGACGGCCGGGTCCTGGCCGAGCAGTTTCACATCGTCCAGGGTGAGCCCGATACCGGATAGGCCGGTGGCGAGCATGCCGTGTGCGGCGGAGCCGACGCTGGTTGAAACGACCTTGCCGCGCAGATCCGCCAGGGTCGCCGCGGGTGAATCCAACGGAACCACTACCTGATTCAGTGATCCACGCAGGTTGTAGCCGGTGACCGCGATCAATTCGGACTTCACATCGGCGTGATCGCGCGTCTTCGACCCGTTGACCAGGATCGGGGCATCGCCCATCGACCCGATATCGACCTGGCCCGCCAGCATCTGCGCGGTCAGCGGGGGCCCGGCGGCGAAGTCCTTCCATTCGACCTTGTACGTCACACCTTTCGACTTGCCGAGTTCGGCCAGCTTGGCCTCGAACGTGCCGCGATCACGCAACAGCGTGCCCGCGGTGACGGTATTGATGGTCTTGGATTGATAGCCGATATTCACAGTGATCGTTTTGCCGTCGCCGCCAGCGCCGCATCCGGCAACGACGGTGGCCGCGGTCGCGGCGCCGAGCAGCAGCGCGAGCCGGCCTCGAAAGGTCGTGCGTGGTGTCCTCATCGTGGTGCTCCTTCGCCCGCGATCAGCGCAGCAAGTAGGGGATGTTGACGGTCACGGCGCCGACCGGACAGCGGGCCGCGCACGGGCCGCAGTACCAGCACTCGTCGACGTGCATATACGCCTTGCCGGAATCCGGGTGGATCGCGAGCGAATCCAGTGGGCACATATCGACACACAGGGTGCAGCCGTCGATGCATTTCTGTTCATCGACGGTGACCGGAACGTCGATTCGGGAGTTGACCAGGGCCATCAGATTTCCTTCCGAGAGTTGGCGATGCCGATGCGAGCGAAGGCGCGGACATCGGCGTCCGGGTCCTCCAATGCGGATTGCAGGGCGGCGGTGACCTCGGGACGTTCGGCGATCCGTTCGGCGAGTGCGCGCACAGCCGCCTTGCGGACGTCGAGGTTGTCGTCGGCGACCGCCGAAATCAGGTGAGGTGCGGCGTAATCGGCGTCGACAACCGCCAGTGCGTTCGCCGCGCCCTGGCGGACCTGCCAGGCCGGATCGGTGATCGCGGTCGCGGCGACCGCTGCCGCCTCCGCACTGCATCCGGTTTCGGCCAGTCCGGACAGCCCGGCGGCCCGCACGAGCGGATCGTCGTCAGTGGCCAGTCCGACGAGCGTCGCCGATCCCCGTGGATCGCCCACCGCGGCAACGCCTTTGGCGACCGCGATGCGCACGAGCGGATCGGGGTCGGCGGCCGCTGCGTCGAGTTCGGCCAGTGCATCCACCGAGGTGAGCCCGCTGACCACTGTGCGGCGCACCTCGGCATTCGGATCGGCGAGCAAGCCGAACAGTTCGGCGGCGTCGACCCGACGGTGTCGCCACAGTGCGCCGATCGCCGCGGAGCGTACGGCGGGTTCGGCCGCCGATACACAGCGTCGCAGTGTCGCATCGAATTCCACGCCGGGAACCAGCACCTCGAGCAGTTCGGTGAGCAGACCGATGGCGGCGTGCCGCACGGTGACATCGACATCGGCCAGACCCGCCGCGATCATCGGCGTGGCCGCCGCCCACTCCTCGGTGGTCTCGCTGAGCACCGACAGCGCCGTGCGGCGGACCTCCGGATCCGGGTCGACCAGAAATGGTCGAAGTTCGGTGAGCTCGGGACACTCATCGGCCAGATCCATCAACTGGAGCAGGCGGGCACTCATCGGGCACCCCATGCGCCGACCAACTCCGGTGCTGCCGCATCGGGCACGCCGTCGGGCCGGACGAATCCGGGTACCGGCACGATGTACGGGGCGACCGGCCGCGTAGTGAACTCCATCGCCCCTGATTCACCGCGAAACAGGTTGAGGTGACAGAACCATTCGGCATCGTCGCGCTCCGGCCGATCGGAGCGCAGATGGTAGAGCCCCCAGCGGCTCTCGGTGCGCCGCAGTGACGCACGCGCGGCCATCTCGGCGCAATCCCGGATGAACGTCACCTCCGCACAACGCATCAGCTCATGCGGGGTGTGCGCGCCCATCCGCTCGATATCGGCGTGCATCCGCTCGAATGCCTCCAGCCCGAGCGTCAGGTAGCGCTGCGTTTTCGGTGGTTGCAGATAATCGTTCACGAAGCGGCGCAGTTTGTATTCCACCTGCTGCTGCGGCGGACCGTCCGGGTTGGTCAGCGGCCGATAGATCAGTGCGTGCGCGGCCGAGATCTGATCCTCGGGCAGTTCGGGATGTGCCGCGCCGCTGGCGTAGTCACTCGCACTGCGACCGGCGATATCGCCGTAGACGAACGCGCCGATCATGTAGTTGTGCGGGACCAGCGCCATATCGCCTGCCGCGTAGAGTCCGGGCACGGTGGTCGCGGCATATTCGTCGACCCAGACCCCGGATGCGGAATGCCCACTGCACAAGCCGATTTCGGAGATGTGCATTTCGATATCCCGCGTCCGGTAGTCGGTACCGCGTCCGGCGTGGAAGGTGCCGCGGGTCGGCCGCTCGGTGGTGTGCAGGATCCCCTCGATCTGCTCGATCGTCGCATCCGGCAGATGGCTGAGCTTCAGATAGATCGGCCCCCGAGCGCTGTCGAGTTCCCGCTTGACCTCCGCCATCATCTGCCCGGACCAGTAGTCGCAGTCGACGAACCGGTTGCCATCGGCGTTGACCTGGTAGCCGCCGAACGGATTGGCGACATAGGCGCAGGCCGGACCGTTGTAATCCTTGATCAGCGGGTTGATCTGGAAACATTCGATACCCGACAGTTCCGCGCCCGCGTGGTAGGCCATCGCATAGCCGTCACCGGCGTTCGTCGGATTCTCGTAGGTACCGTAGAGATAACCGCTGGCGGGCAGACCGAGCCGACCGCACGCCCCGGTCGCCAGGATGACCGCGCCGGCCGAGATCGTCACGAATTCACCGGTGCGCGTATCGAATCCGACCGCGCCGACCGCCCGTCCACCGACGGTCAACACCCGCACCGGCATGACCCGGTTGTTGATCGTCACTTTCGCTCGAACATCGCGGGCGCGCAGCGTGCGATAGAGCACCTTCTTCACATCGCGCCCCTCCGGCATAGGCAGCACATAACTGCCGGACCGGTGCACCTTGCGCACCGCGTACTCGCCGTGCTCATCCTTCTCGAACTTGACCCCATAGCTCTCCAGCCGCCGCACCATGTCGAAGCCGCGCGTCGCGGTCTGATAGACGGTGCGCTGGTTGACAATTCCGTCATTGGCCACCGTGATATCGGCGACGTAATCCTCGGGGCTCGCCTTGCCGGGAACGACGGCGTTGTTCACCCCGTCCATTCCCATGGCGAGCGCGCCGGAATGCCGCACATGCGCTTTCTCCAGCAACAGGACATTCGCGCCGTGCTCGGCCGCGGTGAGTGCGGCCATCGTTCCCGCGGTGCCGCCGCCGACGATGAGTACATCGCAGCTCAGTTCCCTGCGCTGCGCAACCGGTGGGATATCCATTGGCATCGGAGATCAGCCCCTTTCGTTCGGTTCGGCCACACCGCGATTCGGTGTGACCGGAATGCGATGCAGTCGGCCCGACAGCGAGAACCGGTCCCCGCGATAGCGGACGTACTCCAGGTCGATGGGCCTGCCGGAGTCGGTGTAGGTGAGCCGTTCCAGGAACAGCAGCGGCGAACCCGCGCGGACCTCCAGGAGACCGGCGACCGTCGGATCCGCGGCTACCGCCTCGATCGAAACCGCCGCCGAACCCAGCGGTAGGCCGAGTTCGGCCTCCACCAGACCGAATACATCGGAGCCGGTCAGATCCATCGTCAGCAGCGGCGCGCCGACATCGGCGGTGAGGTAGCTGGCGTCCAACGACAGCGGGGTGCCGTCGAGGTACCGGACTCGCTCCAGCGCGACCACCGGTGTCGCCGGTTCGAGCTCGAGCCGCTCGGCCACTATGGGTGTCGCGGGGACGACCTCCGCCAACAGCACCCGGTTGACGACCCGATCCGTGCCGGTCTCGAAGGTCTCGGCAAGACCACGCAGCCGGTCCAGCCCCTGAACCGCCTTATCGGATACGACGAAGGTGCCCGCCCCGGGAACCCGGTCGACCAGACCCTCATCGCGCAGCAATGCCAGCGCATCACGCACAATA
The DNA here is from genome assembly GCF_050955785.1 of Nocardia sp. CA-084685. NCBI lineage: Bacteria > Bacillati > Actinomycetota > Actinomycetes > Mycobacteriales > Nocardiaceae > Nocardia > Nocardia sp. CA-084685. The sequence goes on along the minus strand of NZ_CP192094.1, from coordinate 3,885,280 downwards.
TTGCGGCTGGCATCGAAGTCGGCGGCCAATTGCGCCTCCGACGGCAGTGGCCGATTGCCGTAGATACCACTGCGGATACGTGCCCGCAGGATGTCCCGGATCCGGCGAGCCGGCGCCGAGCGCCTACCGGTGCTCGGATCCGGGGCGCCCGCCCTTGCCGGATTTCCCGAATGCGTTCTGCCTGTCATGCGGCAAATGCTGCGAACCGTTCGTTACGTGCGACGTTTCCCGCAATTACCGAATGGTTACGCCAGTTATCGGCACCGGCGCAGGGCCGCTACCTGGGCAAATTCCTGCGACGGCCGGAGTATCACCAGTTGGATGCGCGATGGGCTTCCAACTCCGCTGCATATTTCACCAAAATCTCGGCGGGGCCCGACGGTGGCAGTTGATGCCGCCAGATGGCCCGAAACTTTCTGGTCAAGGCCACCGGGGTCGACAAGCGCACCTCGATGAGGGCGCCCGCCGCCAGGGCCGATGCGGCGATCAGCTTGCTCACCACCGCGGGCGCCACACCGCTGCATGCGGCCGAGATGATCGCCACCGCGGAACCGAGTTCGGCGGCGGGCAGCGCCGGCTGGCATTCGGCGCTCAGGATTTCCCAGACGGCTTCCCTGGTGCCCGATCCCGATTCACGCCACAGCAAGGCAGTTGTCGCAAGCTCCCGTAGGGCGACCGGTTTGCGACGGGTCGCCCACGCATGCGTCGGCCCGACGACCACCACCAATTCATCCGCGCCGAGCACCCGGCTGCCGAGGTCACGCGGTTGATGCGGACCCTCGACGAACCCCAGATCGGCCTCGGCGCTACGGACCATAGCCTCCACCTGGCGGGTGTTGTCCACCGCAAGGGAAACTGCCACATCCGGGCAGGTAGCTCGTAAGGCATCGAGCCACTGCGGCATCCGATGGTCGGCGATGGTTTTCGAGGCGGCGACTCGCAGCCGGGACACGTCAGCGGCATGTAATGCGGTCACCCCATCGACAAATGAACGTGCGGCCTCGAGCACCGGCAGCGCGTGGCCGACCACGACCCGCCCCGCGTCGGTCAGTTCCGAGCCGGTCGGGCCGCGCTCCAGCAGACACAATCGCAGCCTGCGCTCGAGCGCGCTGATCCGCATACTCGCGGCGGGTTGGGTAATGCCGTGCCGACGTGCGGCCGCGCCGAGGCTGCCGAGCTCCGCGACGGAGACCAGCAAATCGAGTACGTCCAGATCGGGCGTTCCGGGCGGCAGGGTCATGAGGTCCGATTATGGGCGGGCGCGCCGCATGCGGCACTCGGAGCGATTCGCTGCCGCCAGCGCACCCGGTCGCTCATCAGCGCTGCTGATGAGGTCCACCCACCCCGATGGCTACCGGCGAAGCAACTCGCTCACGATCGTGAAGGCGTGACGTCGCTACGCCGAAATCTTCCGGGGATCCTGCTCGCGGCCGTTGTCGCCACTGCGGCAACCATCCTCGGCAACGCGCTGCCGATGGTGGGCGTACCTGTCATCGCACTACTCGGCGGCGCGGCGATCGGCGCGCTGGCCCGCCGATCGGTCGAGGAGGCAGGGATATTCGCGCCCGGCCTGGCACTCACCCGCAAACGCCTGCTCGGCGCCGCAATCGTGCTGCTCGGCCTCGGGCTGCCCTTCGGCTCGGTACTGACAGTTGGACGGCAGACAGCGGTGGTGCTGATCGGAACGATCGTCGTCGGCGCGGTGGCCGCGGTCATCATCGGCAGAATGCTTGCGCTGGAACAGGAATCGGCGATTCTGGTGGCGGTCGGGACTACGATCTGCGGTGCCTCCGCCATCGCCGCCGCCACCGCGGTCATCAAGCCGGATAAGGACCGGGTCGCCTACGCCCTCGGCACGATCTTCGTGTTCAATGTCGTTGCAGTACTGGTGTATCCACCGCTGGGGCACCTGTTCGGTCTATCCCAGGAGGCATTCGGACTCTGGGCCGGTACCGCCATCAACGACACCTCCTCGGTGCTCGCGGCGGGCGTGATATTCGGCCCTGCGGCAGCGCATTTCGCGGTGATCGTCAAACTCGTCCGCAGCCTGATGATCGTTCCGATGTGTCTCGGCCTACAGCTGGCTCGCCGAAAGGCCGGCGAAACTATGAAAACCCCACTGTGGCGGACCTTCCCGCTGTTCGTCGCCCTCTTCCTGATCGCATCCCTGATCGCCGGGCTCGGTGCGGTGCCCGCGTCCTGGTCGGCACCGCTCGGACACCTCAGCGCGTGGCTCATCGCCGCCGTACTCGCCGCCATCGGGACTGCCCTTACCTGGCAACATGTCCGCATCGCCGGACCACGCCCGCTCCTTTTCGGCGGAGCAATCGCCCTCATCTTGGCCGTGACCAGCCTGGCACTTCAGACCACTACCGGCTGGCGCTGATATTCGCCGCATTCGTCGTGACGTATGCCCGGTACCAGTGGCCGACGCACTTTGTTGCGACATTGGCGAATGCGGAAGGTTTTGTTCCGCGATTGCTGGGATCATCGACGGATGTTGGAGACTTCGGCGCGGTTGTTGCGGTTGTTGTCGTTGCTACAGATGCATCGGGATTGGACTGGGCCCGCGTTGGCCGAGCGGCTCGGGGTTTCGACGCGGACTATTCGTACGGATGTCGAGCGGTTGCGCAGGCTGGGGTATCCGGTGGATGCGACGTCGGGGGTGGCGGGTGGGTATCGGCTGGGGGCCGGGTCTTCGCTGCCGCCATTGCTTTTGGATGATGAGGAGGCCGTGGCGGTGGCGGTGGGGTTGGCGACCGCGGCGAACGGGGCGGTGACCGGGATCGAAGAGACTTCGGTGCGGGCGCTGGCGAAGCTGGAGCAGGTGCTGCCGTCGCGGTTACGGCATCGGGTGCGGGCGCTGACCGCCGCCACCGTGCATGTGCCGGATGCGGGACAGTCGAATGTGGACGCGGGAGTGCTCACCACCGTCGCTGGGGCGATCCGGGCGAGCGAGCGGCTGCGGTTCGATTACGAAACCCATTCGGACGCAATCGAACAACGACCGCCCTCGCGGCGTGAGGTGGAGCCGCATCGGCTCGCGCATTGGAATGGCCGCTGGTATCTGGTGGCGTGGGATGTCGGGCGCGCGGACTGGCGCACCTTCCGTGTCGACCGGATGACGCCACGGACACCGAACGGTGCACGCTTCACCCCGCGCAGCGTCCCCGAAACCGAAGTGGCCGAGCGGATACAGCGCGGCGTCGGTGCGGCGACGTGGCGCTACCGCGCCAAGGTGCGGGTGGCGGCTCCGGCTACCGCTGTGCGTACCCGGCTACCGGCCGCCGTGACAGTCGAACCCGATGGTCCGAATCACTGTGTGATCCAGGTCGGTTCGGACACGCCACATACGCTGACGTTGTATCTCGGACTACTCGATGTCGATTTCGAAGTCCTGGACGCACCCGAACTCGCCTCGCACCTGCGCACAACTGCCGAGCGGTTTCGCAAAGCGGCGGGTGGAAATTGACATGCGATGTGTCCCGAATTTCGGTGAGCGGCAACCCCGGCCGGACAAATTCTCCGGATTGCCCGGCCGGGAGTACCCGCTCGAGGCTTAATCAAACAGCTCGATTTACCTCACTATTGATTGGCACCTGCGATACCGCCGATGATTCCGCCGATGACACATCCGGGCAGGAATCCGACGATAAAGAAGAGCAATCCGATCAGCGCGCCGACGGCGCATCCGATCAACACACCCGCGACCGTGGTGCCCGCATCACCGATGAACTGCAGCGGGGCCGATTGCGGCGCCGGAGCATTGACCGGCGTCAGCGTCAATGTCGTTGCCGCGGCATCGACTTCGGGAGTGACCTGCACCTGCTGACCCGCCACTGTCTGCAGTGTGGTCGGCACGGTGGCGACCACGGACCCGTCGGGCGCGAGTACCGTGATGCCCGCATCGGGCGTCAGGACGAACTTGCCCGAGGCCAGTGTGATGGTCGCATCGGAGCGGTCCGTCGCCACCGCCGCGGTGTATTGGATGCCGTGGTCCACGCCGTTGAGGACTGTTTCCGACGATACTTCGGGTGAGCCGTAGGCGGTGGCCGCGGTGATGCCTGTCGCGGCAACGGTCAAAACCGTTGTCGCTACCAACTTTTTGATCTTCATTGTGTTTCCAATCATCCAGCCGATTCGATCGATGTTTCCGAGAAACGGACATCGGACATCAATCATCATGCGCTCTCGACACACTCGGCGTCGCGGAAATCATGAAATCGAAATATGTTGCAAGATCAAATAATTGGAAATACCCAAGGAACTGGGGTATTGCTTTTTCAGCTATTCCAGTTCACCCTCGGTCTCCAGGTAGATCTGCCGCAATCGGTCCAGTGTTGCCTGCTCCGGATGCTCCCACAACTCCCGTTGCGCCGCCTCCAGCAGCCGCTCGGCAATGCCGTGCAGCGCCCACGGGTTGGACTGTTCCATGAACTTGCGGTTCACGTCATCGAAAACGTAACTCTCCGACAGCTTCTCGTACATCCAGTCGGCCACTACATTGGTGGTGGCGTCGTAGCCGAACAGATAGTCGACGGTGGCCGCCATTTCGAAGGCGCCCTTGTAGCCGTGGCGGCGCATCGCCTCTAGCCAGCGCGGATTCACCACTCGGGCACGGAAGACGCGCGAGGTCTCCTCCGAGAGCGTGCGGGTGCGTACGGCATCGGGACGAGTGCTGTCGCCGATGTAGGCCTGCGGATTCTTACCGGTCAGCGCGCGCACGGTGGCGACCATGCCGCCGTGGTACTGGAAGTAATCGTCGGAGTCGGCGATATCGTGTTCGCGGGTGTCGGTGTTCTTGGCGGCCACCGTGATCCGTCGATATGCGGTGCGCATATCGTCGGCGGCGGGTACGCCGTCGAGGTCGCGACCGTAGGCGAAGCCGCCCCACGCCGTGTACACCTGCGCGAGGTCGTCGTCGGTTCGCCAACTCTTGGAGTCGATCAGTTGCAGTAGGCCCGCGCCGTAGGTGCCGGGTTTGGAGCCGAAGATGCGGGTGGTGGCGCGGCGCTCGTCGCCGTGTTCGGCGAGGTCGTTCTGGGCATGGGCGCGAACGTAATTCGACTCGGCGGGCTCATCGAGGTCGGCGACCAGGCGGACCGCGTCGTCGAGCAGTGCGAGCACATGCGGGAACGCGTCGCGGAAGAAACCGCTGATGCGGACCGTGACGTCGATGCGCGGGCGGCCGAGTTCGGCCAACGATATCACCTCGAGAGTGCTGACGCGGCGGCTCGCCTCATCCCAGACCGGGCGGACACCCAGCAGCGCAAGAACTTCGGCGATGTCATCGCCGGAGGTGCGCATAGCGGAGGTGCCCCACACCGACAGCCCGACCGAGCGCGGATATTCACCGTGATCGGCCTTGTACCGATCGAGCAGGGAATCCGCCATGGCCTGCCCGGTCTCCCAGGCCAGTCGTGACGGGACCGCCTTCGGATCGACCGAGTAGAAATTCCGACCGGTCGGCAGCACATTGATCAGCCCGCGCAATGGCGATCCACTCGGCCCGGCAGGAATGAAACCGCCATTGAGCGCGTGCAGGATTCGGTCGATCTCGATACCGGTCTGGCGCAGTCGGGGTACGACTTCGGTCGCAGCGAAGCGCAGCACGGTTCGCACCGCGAGGAACGTCGGGTCGGTCGCAGGTGCGGTCAATGAGTCGACAATTCCGTCGACGGCGTCCGCGGACCAGTCGGCGGCTTGCAGTGCGGCGAGCAGCCCACGTGCCTGGGTTTCCACCGCATCGACCCGTTCGCGCACCTCGGTTCCGGATTCATTCAGCCCCAAGGCTTCCCGCAGACCTGGCACATTCCGCTCACCACCCCACAATTGCCGCGCGCGCAGCATGGCGAGGACCAAGTCGAGTTCGGTCTCCCCCGCTGGCGCCTGCCCGAGGATGTGCAGACCGTCGCGGATCTGCACATCCTTGATCTCGCACAGCCAGCCATCGACGTGCAGCAGCATATCGTCGAAGACATCCTCGTCCGGCCGTTCGGCCAGGCCCAGGTCGTGGTCCATTTCGGCCGCACGCATGAGTGTCCAGATCTGCTGGCGGATGGCGGGCAGTTTGGCCGGGTCGAGGGTGGAAATATTGGCGTGTTCGTCGAGCAACTGCTCCAAACGCGAGATATCGCCATAGCTTTCGGCACGGGCCATGGGCGGGATGAGATGGTCGACAAGGGTGGCGTGCGCGCGGCGCTTGGCCTGGGTGCCCTCGCCCGGATCGTTGACCAGGAACGGGTAGATCAGCGGCAACTCACCGAGCGCGGCGTCGGTGCCGCAGGAGGCGGACATGCCGAGGGTTTTGCCGGGTAACCATTCCAGGTTGCCGTGCTTGCCGAGGTGCACCATGGCGTCGGCGGCGAATCCCTCGGGCGCGGAGATCCATCGGTAGGCCGCGAGGTAGTGGTGACTGGGCGGCAGATCCGGGTCGTGGTAGATGGCAACCGGGTTCTCGCCGAAGCCGCGCGGCGGCTGTACCATCAGCACGATATTGCCGAAACGCAATGCGGCGATGACGATTTCGCCCCTCGGGTCGGCGGAGCGGTCCACGTAGAGTTCACCGGGCGGCGGTCCCCACGCCTCGATGACCGCTTCACGCAGATCCTCGGGGAGGGTGCCGAACCAGCTGCTGTATTGGTCGGCACTGATGCGGATCGGATTGCCTTCGAGCTGTTCGGCGGTGAGCCAGTCCGGATCCTGACCGCCCGCGGCGATCAGGGCGTGGATCAGCGCGTCTCCGTCGCGTTCGGCGAGGCCAGGGACCTCGTTCTCGTCGCCGAGATCGTAGCCGGCCGCGGACATCTCGGTGAGGAGCCGGATCGCGCTGGCGGGAGTGTCCAGGCCGACGGCGTTGCCGATGCGCGCATGCTTGGTCGGATAGGCCGACATCATGATGGCGATGCGGCGCCGTTCGGCCGGGATGTGGCGCAGCCGTGCGTGCCGGACCGCGATGCCGGCGACCCGGGCCGCGCGCTCGGGATCGGGCACGTAGGTGGACAGGCCGTCGGCGTCGAATTCCTTGAAGGAGAACGGAACCGTGATGATACGGCCGTCGAACTCCGGGACGGCGACCTGGGTGGCGACGTCGAGCGGGGAGAGCCCGTCGTCGTTGGCCTCCCATTGGGCGCGGCCGCTGGTGAGGCACAGGCCCTGCAGGATCGGCACATCCAATTCGGCGAGGGCCGCGACATCCCAAGCCTCGTCATCACCGCCGGCCGATGCATTGGCGGGCTTCGTGCCGCCCGCGGCGAGCACGGTTACCACGAGTGCGTCTGCGGTGCGCAATGTGTCGAGGAGTTCCGGCTCGGCTGTGCGCAGGGACGCGCAGTACAGCGGCAAGGCTTTCGCACCCGCGTTTTCGATTGCCATGCAGAGGGCTTCGATGTAGGCGGTGTTTCCGGCGAGATGCTGTGCGCGGTAATAGATTACAGCCACAGTCGGGGAATGCTCGGCCGTTGCGCTCGGTGTGCGCTCCAACTCGCCCCAACTCGGCAGTTGTACGGGCGGTTCGAAACCGTGTCCGGTGAGCAGCACTGTATCCGAGAGGAAATTGTGCAGCTGACGGAGGTTTTCCGCACCACCGGCCGCGAGGTAGTTGTGCGCGTCGGCGGCCACACCGCCGGGCACCGTCGAGCATTCCATCAGCTCTGCGTCGGGTGCGATCTCACCGCCGAGCGCCACCATCGGCACTGCGCTGGCGCGCACGGCCGCGAGCCCGTCCTCCCAGGCGCGCTTGCCACCCAGGATCCGCACGAGCACCAGATCGACGCCGTCGAGCAGCGCGGGCAGGTCCTCGAGCAACAGTCGAGCCGGATTTCCCCACCGATATCCCGCACCGCTCGCACGCGCGCTCAACAGATCGGTGTCGGACGTCGACAGCAGCAAAATCACAGGTGGCAGCCTTCCTCGGGTGACGCGCCCATCGGTTACGGTGCTCGCCGGAGAGGGTCTGGCTTTCGACAGTGGCGCGACCGCACCGGAGTTCCACCGGTTTCCTCATCACCCGCCGAGCAACCAGATGCTAGCCCGCCGCTGCGCGCTGCTCGTCGACGGTCAGCTACTCGGCGTTCAGGTCAGGTCGGCGTTTCCGTCGATCACCTTCAGGCGGTAGTGGAATTTGTCGACCCGCCAGCCCGCGGCGCTGCGCTCGGCACCGATGCTGTAGCTGCCGACGAAGGTGCGCGTCTTGCCATGGGACGCATCGTTTTTCACGTGTACCGCGATGGCGTCGGCGTGGATTTCGGCGTGGTCGCCCTGCAGGTCGACCAGGTAGTTGCCCGCCTGATGATGGACACCGTCGAGGTCGGCCAGGCCCGTGCGCCAATCGCCGACGATATCGGTCGCAGGTCGCACCGCCACCCCGCCGCCGAAGCCACCATCGAAGTCGACCTTCGGGGTGAACACCTCCGCGAGCAGGTCATCCCAGCGCTTCTGATCTGTGTAGACGAACATCCTCGTGACAACATCGATGATCGCGAGTCGGTCGGCAACGGTGGAGATTTCACTCATTCCGCCAACCTTAATGGTGGGGCGAGGGCGACGCCGACTGGTCGGTCGCTATCGTCCGGATGCGCCCGAGCGTCAGTGCAAGGCATCGGAGATCGGTACTGTCTTGGCGGTGAGCTGCCAGGCTCGGATGTCTTCTCGTGCGGCCAGCGCCTCTCCCACTGATCAAAGCGCGCTCGGGCGGTGACGCCTCCCCAGGACGATGCGACGGTCACAGCCGAGCGGACATAGCGCCGATTGCGCGGCATTCGCGATTCGACGGTCTCGGTGGACTCGACAGTCTCGGTGGACTCGGTGGACTCGGTGGACTCGGTGGACAAGCGTCACTGCCGTCGCTGGATTTCACGACTGACCCCGCCGGCGGGCACGCGCCACAGCCGTCGCCGGACTTCGCGACTGACCCCGTCGGCGAGCACGCGCCACAGCCGTCACTGGTTACGCGGCCGCAGGGTCGTAGGCTGGATGGGTCATGACGCGTACAAATCCCGATTCCTGTCCCGGTGTGCTGCGGCTGCATCAGGCGGCCGATGGGCCGTTGGCTCGGATTCGGCTGCCTGGTGGGCGGCTGGAACCGGGGCAGTTGCAGGTTTTGGCCGAGGCCGCCGTCGAGCTCGGCGATGGGAATATCGAGCTGACCTCGCGGGGCAATGTGCAATTGCGACAGGTGCGTGATGCGGCTGCGTTGAGCGAGCGGTTGGCCGGCGCTGGGCTGTTGCCGAGCGAGACGCATGAGCGGGTGCGCAATATCGTCGCGTCGCCGCTGTCGGGACGGGTCGGTGGCTGGGCGGATGTACATGCGCTCGTTCCGGCGCTGGACACGGGATTGCGCGCCGCGCCGCGGCTGGCCGAACTGCCCGGCCGCGTGTTGTTCACCCTCGACGACGGTCGCGGCGACATCAGCGGCCTCGGCGGTGATATCGGCGTACACGCCACGGACGCCGACGAATTCGCACTCGTGCTGGCCGGTGGTGATTCCGGCATCCGAGTATCCGCGGCCGACGCGGTCCAGCTGATGCTGGCCGCGGCGCTCGCCTTCCTCGACCTCGGTTCGGGTCAATGGCGGCTGCACGAAGTCGATGACGGTGTGCGGCGAGTGATCGAAATCCTCGGCTTGTCCCCCGGCACCGAACGTCTGGAATTCGATGCCTCCCATGATATTCCGATCGGATGGCTCGACCAGGACAACGGTCTGGTCAGCCTCGGCGCGGCCGTTCGCCTCGGCTCCCTACCCGCCCGCATCGCCGAATTCATCGCCGCCATCGAACGCCCGATCTTCATCACCCCCTGGCGCAGCCTGGTGGTCACCGATCTAGCGGAATGGCCCGCCGAACAGGTCGTCCGCGTACTGGCCCCCATGGGCCTGATCTTCGACGCCAACTCCCCTTGGCTCCAGGTCAGCGCCTGCGCAGGCCGACCCGGCTGCGCAAAAGCGCTCACCGATGTCCGCGCGGACGCCACTGCCGCGGTCGAATCCGGCCGGGTACTGGCCCCTGACGACCGGCCCGCCGCGGAGAGCGATTCCAGCGGGGCAGCAGATCTCGGTGCGACCATCGAAGTTCACAGCGCTGACGACGTCACGGTCTCGGGCCGCCAACATTGGTCCGGCTGTGAACGTCGCTGCGGCCGCCCCCGCGGCCCGGTCACCGATATCGTCGCCACCGAAAACGGTTACCGCATCGGCTGACATCGGCCCAGCGAGCGACCGCAGGAAGTTCGGGCCCACCATATCGGGCCGCCGTCCGCAGGCCGACCATCCGGCGCCGCCTTGGTTCGGTACCGGCTGAAATCCATGCCGCAAGCGGACCGATCAAGGACACCGCGCGAACGATGCCAGCACACCGTGTCGCGTATCGCGCATGGCAAGTGGACCGAGCGTTTGCCGCAAATAGCCCAGGCGATCTGGCTCTCGGGCACGGCCCGTGGCACGGTGAGGGCAGCGGTTGACTCGTGGGAGGAGTGTTCCGATGACGGTCGGGCGGCTGGGTGACGCGGAGATCGACGCGATGTCGGCGCAGGAGCGGCGAGAGTTGATTCGGCGATTGCAGTTGCCGCCGGAGCGGGTATTGCCGCGGCCGGAGGTGGTGCGGATTCATCGGCGGGTGCGGTTGACGCTGATGGTGGGTGGGTCCATCGCGTTGATTCCGTGGATCGTGTATCTCGCGGTGTCGCTGCCGCCCGATTATCAGGCGCGTAATTGGACGCTGACCTGGGTCGGGTTCGACATCCTGCTGGTCATCATGATGGCGACGACCGCCTATCTCGGCTGGCAACGCAAGCAGCAGCTGATGCTGCCCGCATTCGGTACCGGCCTGTTGTTGCTCGTGGATGCCTGGTTCGACATCACGACCGCCAACTCACGCGATGTCTGGTTCTCCATCGTGATCGCCTGCGTCGGGGAAATCCCCCTCGCCCTGCTACAGATCAGCGGCGCACTCCTGCTGTTCGAATTCGTCGCCGAAGTCCATCCGTTGGCCGAACCGGGCGTCAGCGGTTGGCGCACCGAACTGCCGTTCTAACAGCGATGCTCGCGATTATGAAGCGACCGCGGTCGGCGCACTCCGTGGATCCTCGTGAATCTCCAACGTGCAGCACTTCACCCCACCACCGGCCTTCAACAACTCCGACAGATCGACGCCCACCGGGTTGTACCCCTGCGCACGCAACTCCGAAGCCAGGTTGTCGGCGCGGCTGCTGATGAAGACATTCAGCCCATCGGAGACGCCGTTCAGTCCGAGAACCACCGCATCATCAACGGTGGCGAGGATGGCATCCGGATAGAGCTCGGCCAGTATCGCCTGACTCGCAGCACTGAAGGCGGGCGCGAAGTACGCGACATTCATGTCATCGAGGACCATCAGCGCTGTATCCAGGTGATAGAAGCGCGGATCGACCAGTTCGAGCGAAACCACCGGCAGATCGAAGTACCGCTGGACCTCACGGTGTGCCGCAATCGAACTCCGGAATCCGGTCGCGGCCAGCATGCGCTCACCAACCAGCAGGAAGTCACCTTCGCCCTCATTGATTTCCTGCGCCCCGATCAACTCCACCAGCCCCAGCTGCGCGAACCAGCGGTGATACGCGGGACCTTCCGCGGCCCGCTCGGCATGGGTGAACCGCGCCGACATCGCCCGATCACCCACGATCAACCCGCTATTCGCGGCGAAAACCATATCGGGCAGACCGGGCTCCCCGGGTACCACATCGATGCGATGGCCGTAATGCTCGAATGTCGCGCGCAGTGTCTCCCACTGTGACAGCGCCAGCGCACGATCGACGGGTTGCTGCGGATTCATCCACGGATTAATCGAGTAGCAGACATCGAAATGATCCGGACGGCACATCACGAACTCCCGTGGCGATGGCTGCCGCACGGGCTCGAAACGGAGGGTGGCTACAGAGGTCAACGTGTCTCCCGGAGGTAGGCGCGGAGCATTCCACTGACACGAAGGTAATTCGCCTAGTATTGCGCCAGAAACAACGATTCATTGCGCATGACCGGGACAATCCAGCGAATCATTGCGCCGATCGGGAGTGGGTGTGGCGTGGATAACATCGACCGGCAGATCCTGGCGCATCTGCTCAAGTCGGCGCGCGCCTCCTTCCAGGAGATCGGCGCGAAGGTCGGATTGTCCGCGCCCGCGGTGAAGCGGCGCGTCGACAAGATGGTCGCCAGCCGCCAGATCACCGGCTTTACCGCACTGGTCAACCCGGCCGCACTCGGTTGGACCACCGAGGCCTACGTCGAGGTCTACTACCGCGACAACATCACACCCGCCGAACTGCGCCGCAGCCTCGAACCGATCCCCCAGGTAGTCGGCGTCTGGACCATCGCAGGCGAAGCCGACGCCCTGGTCCACGTCATGGCGACCGACATGGCCGAAATCGAATCCACCGTAGAACGCATCCGCGAAAACACCCGAGTAGGCCGCACTCGCAGCTCCATAGTCATGTCCCGAATCCTCGAACGTCCCCGCACCTGATCCGCCGAGAACGCATCCACGCAGACCCTCTCGACGTTTCCGCCACCATCGCATTCTCGACCCGCAGCGGGGGTGGGGAGGAAGGGCTCATATGGTGGGGGGCATGTCCGCTGTTTACGTCACTGATGGGGCCGAGATCTATCGGCGGTCGTTTGCGATGATTCGGGCGGAGGCGGATCTGAGTGGGTTTCCGCCGGATGTGGCGCAGGTTGTGGTGCGGATGATTCATGGCTGCGGGCAGGTGGATCTGGCGGGGGACGTGGCGTTTTCGCCTGGTGTGGTGGCGGCGGCGCGAAGCGGGCTGCGCGCGGGGGCTCCTATTCTTTGTGATGCGCAGATGGTCGCGTCCGGTGTGACGCGCAAGCGGTTGCCTGCCGACAATGATGTGATCTGCACCCTCGGCGATTCGCGGGTGCCGGAACTGGCTGCGGCAATGGGCAATACGCGGTCGGCCGCGGCGCTGGAGTTGTGGCGTGATCGCCTCGAGGGCGCGGTAGTCGCCATCGGGAACGCACCGACGGCGCTGTTCCATCTGCTCGACATGATCGAAGCGGGTGCGCCGCGACCCGCTGCCATCCTGGGCATCCCGGTCGGCTTCGTCGGGGCTGCCGAATCCAAGGACGCGCTGATCGAATTCGGCGGGATCGAATATCTGACGGTGCGTGGGCGGCGCGGTGGCAGCGCCATTACCGCGTCGGCACTGAATGCGATTGCGAGCGAACAGGAATGAGCAGCGGCAAGTTGTGGGGTGTCGGACTCGGCCCCGGAGATCCGGAGCTGGTGACGGTGAAGGCGGCGCGGGTGATCGCCGAAGCCGATGTCATCGCCTTCCACAGCGCACGCCATGGCCGCAGCATCTCGCGCGGCATCGCCGCGCCGTACATGCGCGCTGGCCAACTCGAAGAACACCTGATCTACCCGGTGACCACCGAGACGACCGACCACCCCGGCGGCTATCAGGGCGCCATCGACGAGTTCTATGAGCAGGCCGCCGAACGCCTGGCCACGCACCTGGTGGCAGGCCGGTCCGTCGCGCTGCTCGCCGCGGGCGATCCGCTGTTCTACAGCTCGTACATGCACATGCACCGTCGATTGGCCGACCGGTTCGAAGCCGAGATCATCCCCGGCATCACCTCGGTGAGCGCGGCCGCGGCTGCCCTCGGCACCCCGCTCGTCGAAGGAGAGCAGGTGCTGACCGTCCTGCCGGGCACCATGCCCACCGACGAACTCACCCGCCGCCTCCGCGACACCGACGCCGCCGCCATCATGAAACTCGGCCGCACCTATCCTGGTGTGCGCCGAGCACTCTCGGATTCCGGCCGCCTCGCCGACGCCTACTACATCGAACGCGCGAGCAGCGCCCGCGAGCGTGTGCTCGCCGCCGATGAGGTCGATGACGCGGACGTGCCGTACTTCTCGATCACCCTCGTTCCCGGCCCCCAACCGACAACCACACTGCCCCTTGCGAATTCGGTGCAAGTTCGACAGTCTGCCGTCGGCACGACGGCCACCCCGATCGCGAACGCCTGGTCGAACGGAACCATCGACGCCAGCAACGAATCGGCGGCGGACCGCACCGTCGTCCCCGTACCGCAGCAGACGTCTCCACTGTCCCTTCCGAACCCGGTGCGAAATCAGCATTCCTCCGTCGATCCGGCGACCACCCCGGTCACGAACGCCGGATCAATCGGAATCAGCGCGGAATCCGCGGCAGACGTGCGCCTCGCGAATCCAGAACCGGATCCGCACCGCTCGGTACAACAGGCCGACGCCGAACTAGCCCGCGTGGATACCAGAGACGCCGTCGGCCCCGGCGAAGTCGTAGTCGTCGGGCTCGGCCCCGGCTCACCCGACTGGACCACGCCCGAAGTCGAACGAGCACTCGCCGAGGCCACCGATCTGGTCGGCTACACGACCTACATCAATCGGGTGCCGTCACGGCCCGGGCAGCGCAGGCACGCCAGCGACAACCGGGTGGAATCCGAACGTGCCGCCATGGCATTGGATCTCGCGAAGCACGGGGCCAAGGTCGTTGTCGTCTCCTCGGGTGACCCCGGGGTTTTCGCGATGGCGGCCGCGGTACTCGAGGAATCCGCCGATCCGCACTGGCAAGGGGTGCCGGTGCGAGTACTGCCCGGGCTCACCGCGGCCAATGCCGTGGCCAGCCGGGTCGGCGCGCCGCTCGGCCATGATTACGCGATGATCTCGCTCTCGGATCGGCTCAAGCCGTGGGAGGTTGTCGCGCAACGACTTTCGGCGGTAGCCGCGGCCGATATGGCGATCGCGATCTACAACCCGGCCTCCAGTCAACGCACCTGGCAGGTCGCCGCGATGCGTGAGGTGCTGCTCGAACATCGCAAGCCCGATACGCCGGTGGTGCTCGCTCGCGATGTCGGCGGACCCACCGAATCCGTCCGTGTGGTCACTCTCGCCGAATTGGATCCGGCCGAGGTCGATATGCGCACACTGCTGATCATCGGCGCCTCCACCACCGCCGTCATCGAGTCCGACCATGGCATCAGGGTCTACACCTCGCGCCGCTACCAACGCTGATTCCGATTCTGCAGGAACCGTGCATATTTCGACACAGGTTCGGCCACGCTGAAGGCATGAACAACAGCGGGCCGGACGGACCGCGACAACCGGAAAGGCAATTCCAATGCGCACACTGAAGCTCCAGGTCCAGACCACCATCGACGGCTACATGTCCGGGCCGCACGGCGAGATGGACTGGATGACTTTCCAGTGGTCCGATGACCTCGCCGCGCGCATCACCGCCATCACCGCCGAATTCGACACCATCGTGCTCGGCCGGAAACTCGCCGAGGGGTTCATCCCGCATTGGGCCTCGAAGCCAGAACACGAGCCCCAGGCGGCCATCGACAAGATGAACAACACGCCCAAGGTCGTGATCTCCGACAGCCTCACCGAATCGCCCTGGGAGAACACCGTCGTCGCGGGCGGTGATCTCGCCGAGACCATCAACAATCTCAAGTCCCAGCCGGGTGGCGACATCATCGTCTACGGCGGTGCCACCCTCGTCGCGAATCTGATCGCCGAGGGCCTCATCGATGACCTGCACCTGTTCGTCAGCCCGACCGCGATCGGCGCGGGCCTGCCGGTCTTCCGCGGCACCACCCGACTCGACCTGGTCTCCGCCGCTGGATTCGAGTGCGGCGTGACCGAGCTGCACTACCGGCCGAAGAGCGCCTGACCGCAGCATCGTCGGGGATGTCGATCGGCATCCCCGCCGAGACCAGCGCCACCACAGCCGCACGGGCCGTGCCGTGAATTCGTTTCCGCCCCAGGCAATCGCGAACATCGCGACCGCGACACCCCACCAATGCCGCACACTCTGCCGAAGTCCCGGCAACCCGGTGTCGATCGCGAGCAGCGTGGCCGCTATAGGCCTCGCATTTCCCACTGGTGCACGCCGGACATATGCGCGACGAGCGCGATGGCGAATCCGCCCGCATCGCCGATTTCGATCAGATCGGCTAGTCGCATGTGCTGTTCGATAATGCGGGCGGTATCGGTCGAACCACGGTGCAGTGCGGCGCTGTTCATGCGACGCTGCCGCTCCCGCAGCGAGTCGTAGAACCCGGTGAATAACGGATTGTCCGCAGCGACGACGTAGGTGCGGTGAAAATCCCTGTCCGCCACCGCGCAGCGCTCGAATTCCGCGGCAGCGGCGAGCTCGCGCTGGCGGTCCAACGAGGCGTGCAGTTCGGTGATCAGCGCGGAACGCTGCCGCGCTACCACCGCATGGACCGCCCCGGTCTCCACGACATAGCGAGCATGGACGACGTGTTCGGCCTCGGTGGCCGGAATCGGCACCACCAGCGCGCCCCGCTTGGGATACAGCCGCATCCAGCCCTCCACCTCGAGTCGCAAGAATGCCTTCCGCACCGGGGTCCGCGACATACCGAGATCGGCTGCGATCTCGCCCTCACTGATCAGCTCACCGCCCGGCAATGCGCCGGTCAGGAGGCGTTCCTTGGCCTCGCGATAGGCGAGTTCAGCAGATGAATACGTCTTATATACAAGTTGCATCTAAGCGACACCCCGCGGCAGCCCTCCACCGATCGCCAGTGAAGTCGTATAACATTCCACTATGGAACGTTGAGATCGAAGGGAGCAGTCCGTTGGCGAACACCTCGACGCAACGCAAAACACTGAATTCCACGGCGGCCTCGCTGCTCGGATTTCTGCACGACGGTCCCATGTCGGGTTGGGATCTGGTGGCGCAGGCCCAGGACCGGATCGGCGACTTCTGGACCATTACCCAAAGCCAGGTCTATCGGGAACTGGCCGCCATGGACGCGGCCGGACTCGTCGATAAGGGTGAGACCGGGGCGCGCGACCGCACCCCCTATCAGATCACCGACGCCGGTCGGGAAGCATTCCTCGAATGGATCGCCCGCGACCCGGGCGCGGAAACCATTCGGGTGCCACTGCTACTGACCCTATCCTTCGGCAAGCACGTCGATCCCGATCACCTCGATCGAATCATCGCCACCAACAAGGACATTCACCAGCAACGCCTCGACCGCTATCTCAACGACGACCACACCGACATGTCTCCCTATCAACGCGCCACTCTCGAATTCGGCATCGGCTACGAGCGCACAGTTCTCGCCTGGTTCGACCGTCTGCCCGACATACTCGGCCGCTGAATCAGCGAGATGCGATATCCCGCAACCACCTCCACGCCGCGTCCACGGATTCCACGACCACCGCACCGGGCGGCAGCGCGGGACGGTCGACGACGACCACGGGAAGGCCCGCGGTGCGAGCGGCATCGAGCTTGGCGGCGGTCTGATCGCCGCCACTGTCCTTGGTGACCAGCACATCGATCCGGTGTTTCCTCAGCAAACGCTGCTCATCCGCCGGTGCGAAAGGCCCACGCGCGAGCAGCAATTCGTGGTGCGGCGGCAGCGCCCCGGTGGGTGGATCAATGGCGCGGATCAGAAACCACTGCTTTGTCAGGCCTGCGAAGGCCGCGACACCTTGGCGGCCGATCGTGAGGAAGACGCGCTCGCCCAGCTCGGCGACCTCCCGCACCGCCGCGTCGAGGTCGGGCACCCGGATCCACCGATCACCGGGCTGTTCGGACCATCCCGGCCGCCGCACATGCAGTATCGGCAGACCGAGATCCGTTGCGGCACTATGCGCGTTCGCACTGATCGTGCCCGCGAACGGATGTGTGGCATTGATGACGACAGCGATCTCATTATTCGCCAACCACTTCCGCAGCCCCACGACACCACCGAAGCCGCCGATCCGAACCGGCCCCTCCGGCAGCAATGGGTCGCGAACACGACCGGCGAGCGAGGAGACGATATCGAATCCTCGTTCGCCGGAAGCGATGTGGGCGATTTCCCTGGCTTCCCGGGTGCCGCCCAGAATCAGAGTGCTCAGGGCTGCCCGCTGAAGTAGGCGATGCCCGCATTGATCAGGTTCGGACCGCCCGCGATGAGCAGGCCGATCAGCGCACCCACCGGCAGACCGATACCGAAGAAGAAGAATCCGATGATGGCGCCGATCAGCGCACCGAGCGAGGCGCGCTGCAGTTCGCTGAAGAACCACTCCTGCGAGGAGATGGCCTCGGCACTGATCGCCGCGATCGGCTCGACCTGCGGTGTCAGCGTCAGCTTCTGCCCTGCGGGGTCGATGGTGGCCGCGATCGGGATCAACTGCGCGCCAACCTGCGCCTTCAGCGGAATCGAGGTGACGACGGCACCTTCGGTGTTCTTCACAGTGACGTAGTTCTGATCGGCATCGAGACTGAAAGCGCCGCCGGTGACGGCCGCGACAATCGACTTGTCGACCAGCTGCACCGCGTAGTTCACACCATGGTCCTCGCCCTGCACGGCTGGCGCGGCCTGGTTCTGCACGGCCGGCGCGGGTGCGGCGGGAGCGGCGCCGGAGGTACCCGCCGCGATACCGGTGGCGGCCACGGTCATCAACGCGGTGGCAGCGAACTTCTTGTACTTCATAAATCTCCCCAACAGGACAGGGATCCGGCGATAGCGTCCGGATCTCGGGCACCGACCCTACCGCCGGCCTCACCCGCGAAGCGATATTTTCAGACCGATCCGCGTTTCACAACGGCCCACTGGGTGACGGGCAGTTGCGGCCGCCAGGTGGTGAACTTGCCGAGGGCTTCGGCCCGGTAAATCTGAAACTTCCGCAGTTCACCGCCGTGCGCGGCGGCCCAAGTCAATAGCAGTGCTTCGGATTCCGCCGTCACGGCATTCGCCACCAATCGACCACCCTGGCGTAGACGCGACCAGCATGTCTCGAGTACGCCATCTTGAGTGAGCCCGCCACCGATAAATATTGCGTCCGGAGGCAAAGATTCGGTAGATTTTCCGATGTCGGTGCGTATATCTCCAAACACATCGATGCAGGGAACACCAAGGGCGGCGGCGTTGTCGGCGATCTGCCGCCGCCGGTGTTCGAGTCGCTCGAAGCTCACCGCTCGACAGCCAGGATGGGTGCGGCACCATTCGATCGCGATACTGCCCGAACCCCCGCCGACATCCCACAGCAATTCCCCGGGCGCGGGCGCCAGCGCGGCCAGTGTCAACGCTCTGACCTCGGATTTGGTGAGTTGACCGTCACCGCCGAAGAGCTCGTCCGGCAGGCCGGGTACACGCGTCGCACGCAGGTGTTTCGGATCGGCGACGCAGTCGATGGCGACGATATTGAGCGGATCACCGCAAGCAAGCTCCCACCCTGCCGCGCGATCGCGCACTACCCGTTCGTGCGGGCCGCCCAACTGCTCGAGCACGGTCAACGTCGACTCCCCGAAACCATTGTTCCGTAACAGCTCCGCGACCTGTCCCGGTGTGCGCTCGTCCGCGCTCAGCACCAACACCCGACGCCCGTCCGCCAACTCGGGCAATACGGTCTCCACCGGCCTTCCCACCGCGCTCACCACCGGAGTTTCCGCCAACGCCCAGCCCAGCCGCGCACATGCCAGCGATGCCGATGATGCCTGCGGATATACCCGCAGGTGGTCCGCCCCGAACAGCCGCGCCAATGTCACCCCGATGCCGTAGAACATCGGATCCCCGCTGGCCAGCACACATATCTGCCGATCGGTGTGATCGGCGAACAGACCGCGCAGTGCGGGGACCAATGGTGAAGGCCACGCCCGCCGCGTCACCATGACGTCCCGTGGAATCAGTTCGAGTTGCCGCACCGAACCGAATACCACCTCGGCATCCGAGACCGCTTTGCGCGCAGCCTCGCCGAGCCCGCTCCACCCGTCGGCGCCGATACCGACCACTGTGATCGGCGATCCGCTCCACTCTGCCGTCACCGCGGCATCCGACGCCAGATGGGTTGGGGCAGTAGACGGATAGCGAAGATGACCGGACGCAGGATGCCGGGAACCCAGACCCGACCGGCACGGCGGCGCAGACCGCGCACGACCGCATCGGCCACCTGGTCGGGGGTGCTGGACATCGGCGCCGGGTCCATGCCGTCGGTCATCCGGCCGATCACGAACCCACAGCGCAGCAGCAGCAGGTGAACACCGCTGCCGTGCAACGCATCCGCGAGCCCGCTGGCGAATCCGTCCAGACCTGCCTTCGCCGAACCGTAGACGTAATTGGCCCGACGCACGCGCGCACCCGCGAACGAGCTGAATACGACGAGCTGTCCGCTGCCCTGTGCGCGAAGCTGATTCGCCAGAATGGTGAGCACGCTGATCTGCGCGACGTAGTCGGTATGCACCACCGCGATCGCATGTGCGGGATCGCGTTCGGCCCGCGCCTGATCCCCGAGTACGCCGAATGCGACCACCGCGACCCCGATGCGCCCGTATTCGGCCGCGATCTTCTCCAGCAGCGCGGGATGACTCGCCGTATCGTCCGCATCGAACTCGACGGTATGCACTGCCGTCGCCCCGGCCGCCGCAACCGCCGCACCCTCCTGCGTCAACTCTGCACTGCGCCGCGCCGCCAGTATCACCACTCGCCCTGGAGCCAGCCGCCGCGCCACCGCGAGCCCGATTTCACTGCGGCCCCCGAGTACCAGCACCGACCCCTCGGCAATTCCACGCGATCCCATGCCGCCAGTCTCGCACCCCGCCCCGATATCCCGATCGGCCAGGTCAGACGATCTCGAGCTGATAGGAGGCCTCGACCCAGAAGCCGCCCGGCTCGTATTCTCCACCGAAGGTGAGGATGTAGTCACCGCGGAGCAAGTCGTCCAGCCTGCACCACAGTCCCCAGGCCGTCGCCTTGAAACGGCCGGTCACCGGGAACGGGCCGCCAGCTGCCGCGTTGACCCGGAATGCGGCGCGGTTGGTCACTTCCAGCAGCGGCAATTCGACGCCATTGAGCTCAGCGTGACCGCTCGCCGTCGGAGCCACCGGCGGCCGACTGCCGAATGGGAAGAACGACCTTTCGACCTTCTGGAACATATTGAAGACGGGAAAGAAGATCGGCCGACCGAATGGCACAGAGCAGCTTCGGCTGACCTTGCCACCGAAAGTTCCGGCGAGGAACCAGACATCGCCGGGCTGACTTTCAGCCGCGCACGCTCCAGTCTCGTCGCAGACCGGATTCTTGGCGATCGGAATCGACATGGCCCACTGCCACCATCGAGCGGCCAACTGGACATTCGTGCTCTGCATCCTGAACCCCTCGATCGTCGATCTCGGCGTCAGAATATCCGAGCGCGCACCGAACATCGAACTGACCAGTTCGTACCGAAGGTGTCCACTCGGTATGTGCCGGTGCCGCGTGGCCCCCATACCGCTACGGTCAGGGGATGCCGACCAGCACCACACAGCTGTCCACTGCCGCACTCGAATTCGTCACCGAGCGCCACCTCGCGACCTTGACAACCCTGCGCGCCGACGGCACACCGCATGTGGTCGCCGTGGGTTTCACCTGGGATGCGGAACCCGGGATCGCACGAGTGATCACCAACGACGGCTCGGTGAAGGTGCGCAATGTGCGGCGCTCCGGTTACGCGGCAGTGAGCCAGGTGGACGGTATCCGTTGGATCACCTTGGAAGGCCCGGCCACAGTGCTCGACGATCCGGTCGACGTCGCGGAAGCCGTCGACCGTTATGCGGGCCGCTACCGAGTCCCCCGCGAGAACCCGACCCGCGTCGTGATCGCCATCCAAGTCCAGCGCGTACTCTCCAGCAGCACCCTCGCGGACACTTCGGCCTGAACCCACCGGCAACCACCTCTGGGACCCGAAGTCATTGCGCCCCAGGCTACTTCGCCGACTCTCGGCGCCGTCGCCGAGCAGGCGCGAACTCATCGAGTCGGCGAAGCTTCTACACGCTCGCCACAAGCAACACGCTGTACTTCGCCCGGACCCCACCCACTTCAGAGCACCGTCAACCCATGCGGCCGCTGGTTCATCGACTCGCAGCCGTCCTCGGTCACCACGACGATGTCCTCGATGCGTGCGCCCCAATCGCCGCGGAAATAGATCCCGGGTTCGATGCTGAAGGCCATGCCGGGTTCCAGCACCAGGCTGTTGCCTTCGACGATATAGGGCTCCTCATGGACCGAGAGGCCGATGCCGTGGCCGGTGCGGTGGACGAAGGCGGGGCCTAAACCAGCTTCGGCCAACAGGTTTCGGGCCGCGGCGTCGACCGATTCGGCGGTGACACCTGGACGGACGGCGGAGACAGCGGCAGCTTGGGCGCGCTCCAGTTCCCCGAATTGCGTGGCCACTGTCGGGTTGGGTGCTCCGAGGACGTAGGTGCGGGTCGAGTCCGAGTAGTAGCCGGGGTCGACCGGACCGCCGATATCGATCACCACCACATCTCCGGCTTCGATGCGGCGATCGGAGACGCCGTGGTGCGGGTCGGCACCGTGTGCTCCGCTACCGACGATGACGAACGCAGCCTCGGTATGTCCCTCCTCGACAATGGCCGCCGCGATATCCGCGCCGACCTCGGCCTCGGTGCGCCCGACCTGTAGGAATTCCCCCATCCGCGCATGCACCCGATCGATGGCCGCACCCGCGCGACGCAGCGCCTCGATTTCGGCCTGGTCCTTGATCATGCGCAGTTCCCGCAGCACCGGCGTGGCCGAAGTGGGCAGTCCACTGACGGATTCGGCCAACGGCAGCAGATGCAATGCGGGCATGACATCGGTGACCGCGACCCGGGAGCCGACATGCAGAGACGACTTCACGAGCTGATACGGATCGACGCCGTCGACCCAGTCCAGTACCTGCAGACCGAGTTCCCCCGCCGCCGAACCTTCCAGTGACGCCAACTCGAGCTTCGGAATAACAACCGACGGGGTGGCACCATCCGATGTGATCACCAGACAGGTCAGTCGCTCGAAGGACTCTGCCGCCGAGCCGATGAGATACCGCAGGTCCGGACCCGGCGTGATCAATAGTGCGTCCAGATGAGCGGCGCGCATCAATTGCACCGCCCGTTCGAGTCGATCACCGTAGACATCCGCCGCGAATCGGGACTCCGTGTGCGAGCTCATACCGCCCGACGTTACCCGTCCCCGACATTCACCCGAATACGAATACCGATCACCCGAGGTTGTCATTGCGGACAGGTAGCCTCAGCGGCGTGAACACTGCGACTTCCGGTGAGCCCCTGCTGTTGCTCGATGGCGCGAGCCTGTGGTTCCGCGCGTTCCACGCGATTCCGGAGAAGATCACCGCGTCCGACGGCCGACCGGTGAACGCGCTGCGCGGCTTCACCGATATGGTCGCCTCACTCATCACCAAGCACACGCCGAGCCGGTTGGTCGTCTGCCTGGACCTGGAATGGCGCCCCGCATTCCGGGTGGCGCTGGTGCCGACCTACAAGACCCACCGCCTCGACACCGCCGCCGATGCCGCACTCGGCGCCGAGGACGTGCCCGATACCCTGACCCCGCAGGTCGAGATGATCCTCGATGTGCTCGCCGCGGCGGGCCTCGCTACCGGCGGCGCGGTCGGACTCGAGGCCGACGACGTGCTCGGCACGCTGGCCACCCGCGAGCGCTCCGATCCGGTGGTGGTCGTCAGCGGCGACCGTGACCTGCTCCAACTCGTCCGCGACGATCCGGCGCCGCCGGTGCGCGTGCTCTATGCCGGGCGCGGCCTCGCCAAGGCCGAATTGTTCGGCCCGGCGGAGGTGTCCGCCAAATACGGTGTGCCACTGGAGAATGCGGGCCTGGCTTATGCGGATATGGCGACCCTGCGCGGCGACTCTTCCGATGGACTGCCCGGCGTCGCCGGTATCGGTGAGAAGTCCGCTGCGATGCTCATCTCCCGCTTCGGATCCCTCGACGCGCTCACCGCGGCGGTCGACGACCCCGCCGCCGATCTGGCGCAGGGCATTCGCGCCAAACTCCGCGCCGCCGAGACATACCTGAAGGCCGCCGCCCCGGTCACCCGCGTGGTCTGCGACGCCGATGTGGAACTGTCCTGCCCCGATACTCTCCCCAGGACCCCCGTCGACCCGGACCGCCTCCGCGAACTGGCCGCCGCCTACAACGCGGAGAGCCCCATCACCCGCCTCATCACGGCACTGGCCGCGGCGCGTACGGCGTAACCGCGGGCCACGCACAGGAACGGGGACCTCACATACCCGGTAGTGGCCTCGCAGAGGTTGTGCAGCGTGGGCGAGGTACTCACAACCTGTGCGCCAGTACTGCCTGTCCGTTTCGAGCCCTCCGGCCGCGCAATCGGCGTGAGCCGGGACGAGGTACTCGGCATTGTCTGCTCCACTCGGCAGTCTGGCCCACCCTCGAGCACAAGCCGGGCCTACCCGGACGCAAACTTGGCCAACCCGAGCGCATCTCGGCCTACCGAGCGCAGCTTGTACCCCGAGTGCGTCTTGGCCTACGCAGGGCAGAAAACGGGCGCGTGGCCACATCTATGTACTCGCCACCTACGACGAGCAGCGGGGCCGCCCCACCGACACCCGCTCGCCAACCTCGACCGATGAACCCTCAGTTCGGGCGGCCGACCTCGTAGGTGCCGTCGTCCTTGGTGATCTTGACTGTGACCTTCTTCTGCTCACCGCTGACCTTCAGGTCACAGGTGAAGGTCGCGTCGACCTTGACCTGCTGGCCGGAGGGGCAGGAGACATCGGCGACGTCCTGGATCCCGTAGGAATCCGAGAGCACCTTCTTGACGCCGTCCTGCACGGCGGCCTGGTCGAGCTCGTCCTTGCCGGTCAGCACGAGTACCAGCACGACAATGGCGCCGATGACGGCAACCGCGAGCACACCGAGGCCGATGAACAGGCCCTTGCTCTTGCCGCCGCTGCTCGGCTGCGGGGTCTGCTGCTGCCACGGTTGCTGCTGGCCCTGCTGCCAGGGCTGTTGTCCCTGCTGTGCCGACCAGTCCTGCTGGGTCGGCTGCTGCTGCCCCCACTGCGGCTGATTCGGCTGACTGGGCTGGGGCTGGCCCCACTGCGGCTGGCTCGGCTGACTGGGCTGGGGCTGGCCCCACTGCGGCTGACTGGGCTGGCTCTGCGGATTCGGCTGACCCCACGGCTGCTGCGCGTTCGGATCGCCCCACTGCTGGGTCGGCTGCGACTGTGGGGTACCACCCCACTGCTGGGTCGGTCCGGCTGCACCGGGTGCCTGCTGTCCGCGCCACTGCTGGGTGGGCTCGTTGCGTCCCTCCCCGGGACCAGGGGCGTCGTTCGGTCCGTACGGGCCGCTCATCTGGTTGCCTCCACTCGCATCGTTATACACACGGTAGCCCCCCGCGTGAGACTCGTCGCACAACAGGACCGACCCGGTATGAGGTGCGATCCTGTCCGACTCCTCCGCCACGGTCGGTACGCGAAGAAATCAAATCACAATCGAATCGGCTACGCGGCGTCCACGGCTACGACACCCCGTCGGATCGCGCGCACGGCCTTGGCTGCGGTCCCCGCGACCTCGACATCGTCGGCGGTTCCCTGGATCTGATCGAGCAGATCGATCACCTGTCGGCACCACCGCACGAAATCGCCAGCCGACAGCGGCGCGTTCTGATCACCGCTGGCCAGCAACGACTCGGCCAACCCATCGCCGCGCGCCCATTTGTAAACACCTGTCACGAAACCGAGATCCGGTTCGCGGGTGGGCGGCAGCTTGTGCCGTGCCTCATCCGAGCGCAACTCGCTCCACACGCCGACGGTCGCGCCGACCGCACGGCGCACCGGCTCGGTTGGGCCGCTGGCACCGAGATAGCCGCCCTCCTGGCGGGATTCGTACACCAGAATGGACACCACCGCCGCCAATTCGGCCGGGCCCAGCCCGCGCCACAGCCCCTGTCGCAGACATTCGGCGACCAGCAGATCGCTTTCGGCGTAGATCCTGGCCAGCCGACGACCGTCGGCAGTCACCTCGCCCGCGTCCACGAACCCACGCTCCTGGAGCAGGCCGAGGATCCGATCGAAGGTGCGCGCCAACGAATTGGTAGTCGCGGCAACCTTCTGGCGCATCGTCTCGGTCTCGCGCAGCAGCCGGTTGTAGCGCTCGCCGACCCGGCTCATCTGTTCGCGATCGGGCCGGGTGTGCGCCGGATGCGAACGCAGACTACGCCGCAAAGTCGATAGCTCGCGGTCCTCGCCCGCCTTCGAACGATCGCCTCGCCGCGACCGACCCGGCGCGGAGATACCGGTGCTGCGCAATGCCGAGGCCAGATCGCGCCGAGTCCGTGCCGTGCGGTGATCGATCTTGCGCGGCAGCCGCATATGGCCGAGGGTCTTGGCGGGTACCGGGAAATCGGCGACCGACACCCGTCCCGCCCATTTGTCCTCGGTCAGCACCAGCGGACGCGGATCCCCCGGCGTGGCATCCGGCTCCAAAATCACCGCGAGCCCCGCCCGACGCCCCGACGGAATGGCCACCACATCGCCGCGCCGCAGGGATACCAGCGCGTCGACCGCGGCCCCGCGCCGATCGGCCCGACCTTGCTGTTCGATCTGCCGTTCGCGCTGCTTGATCCGCTCGCGCAGGGAAATGTATTCCAGGAAGCCGCCGTCCTCGCCGCCGAGTTGATCGCGCAACTTGCGCAGCTGCCCCTCGTTGCGCTCGATCCCGCGCACCAATCCCACTACCGATCGGTCGGCCTGGAACTGCGCGAAGGACCGCTCCAGCAGCGCCCGCGACTCGTCCGCGCCCATCCGATCGATCAGATTGATCGACATGTTGTAGCCCGGCCGGAACGAACTGCGCAGCGGATAGGTTCGGGTGGATGCCAGACCGGCGACCGCACTGGTGTCGACCTCGGGCTGCCACAGCACCACCGCATGGCCCTCGACATCGATTCCGCGCCGTCCGGCCCGACCAGTGAGCTGTGTGTACTCCCCCGGCGTCAGCTCCGCGTGCGACTCACCGTTGTATTTGACCAGCCGTTCGAGCACTACCGTCCGCGCGGGCATATTGATGCCCAATGCCAGTGTCTCCGTGGCGAATACGGCCCGCACCAAGCCGCGCACGAACAGTTCCTCGACGGTATGCCGGAAGGCGGGCAACATGCCCGCGTGATGCGCGGCCAGGCCCCGGCGCAGCGCCTCGCGCCACTCCCAGTAGCCGAGCACCTCGAGATCACCTTTGGGCAGATCCCCGGTGTGCTTCTCGATGATCGCATCGATCTCTTCGGCCTCGTCCGCACGGCTGAGATCCAGTCGAGAACGCAGGCATTGGACAAGTGCGCCATCGCATCCGGCCCGGCTGAAGATGAAGGTGATCGCGGGCAGCAGCCCTTCCTCATCGAGTTTGGCCAGCACCTCCGGCCGGGGCAACGGCCGGAAGTTGCGGTTCCCACCGCGACCGCGCGGTCCGCCACCCCACCCGTTCATCCGGTCCGCTGCCTCGCGGTGGCGGATATAGCGCACCAGATCCTCGTCGACGAGTACCTTCTGCTCGCTGGAATTGGTATCGAACAGATCGAACATCCGCCGCCCGACCATAACGTGCTGCCACAGTGGCACCGGGCGCGTCTCGTCGACGACCACCGCCGTATCGCCGCGCACGGTCTCCATCCACGCGCCGAATTCCTCGGCATTGCTGACCGTCGCGGACAGGCTGACCAGCCGCACATCCGGTGACAGATGCAGGATGACCTCCTCCCAGACCGCGCCGCGGAAGCGGTCGGCGAGGTAGTGCACCTCGTCCATCACCACATACGACAGTCCGCGCAGCGCGTCCGAGGAGGCGTAGAGCATATTGCGCAGCACCTCGGTGGTCATCACGACCACCGGCGCGTCCGGGTTGATCGACTGGTCACCGGTGAGCAGGCCGACCTGGTCGCGTCCGTGCCGCTCGGTCAGATCGGCGAACTTCTGGTTCGACAGCGCCTTGATCGGCGTGGTGTAGAAACACTTTCCGCCCGCCGCCAATGCGAGGTGCACCGCGAATTCGCCGACGACGGTCTTACCCGCGCCGGTGGGAGCACAGACCAGCACGCTGTGCCCGCCCTCGAGGGCTTTGCAGGCATTGCGCTGGAAGGGATCCAACCCGAAAGTCAGCTCGGCGGAGAACTTTGCCAGCTCGCCCGCCTGCGACTGGTGATACGTCACGCTCAGAGGGTATCGGAGTAGTCCGACACTGGGGGATGGTCGCCGGCGGAGCCGGCGGGGTGGGTAGGCATAGCTCGCGCCGATTTCTCCGGGGGGTCCATGATCGAATCGGCCGGGTTGATCGGATCGGGGCCGGAGATCGTGGAGGCGTCCTCATCCGAGAGTGCCGCCAATTCCTCGGCCTCCCGACGCGCGCGCCGCTTGTCGTTGATCCGGGAGAACTGGATGGCGACCTCGAACAGCACCGTCAGGGCCAGCGCCAATGCCAGCATGGAGAAAGGATCCTGCGGGGTCACGATCGCGGCGAAGACGAAGAGCCCGAAGACAATTCCGCGCCGCCACTTGGCGAGCTTGTCGTAGTGCAGCACCCCGACCAGATTCAATCCGACTACCAGCAGCGGAATTTCGAAGCTGACACCGAAGATAACGAGCAGCTGGATGATGAAGCTGAAGTATTGCGAACCGCTCAGCGCGGTGATCTGCGCGTTGTTGCCGATGTTCAGCAGGAAGCTCAACGCATGCGCGACAACCCAATACGCGAGTACGGCGCCGGTCACGAACAGCGCGCTGCCGGAGGTGACGAATCCGACCGCGTACTTGCGTTCCTTCGCGTACAGACCGGGTGTGATGAAGGCCCAGATCTGAGACAGCCACACCGGGGCGGCCAATACCACGCCGGCGGTCATGCCGACCTTCAGTCGCAGCATGAACTGTTCGAAGGGCGCGGTCGCGAGCAGGCGGCAAGCGCCATCGGTGGTGAGCACGGCCCGCGACGAGGCGGGTAGCGAACAGTACGGTCCCGTGAGCAGTGAACCCAGGCTTTCGATGCCGAAGACCGTGTGCGCGTACCAGAAGAAGCCGAACAGCGTGGTGACGACGACCGCGGCGATCGAGACCAGCAGCCGACGGCGCAGCTCCTGCAGATGCTCGACCAACGACATGGTGCCGTCGGGATTCGTCCTGCGCTTACTGCGCCGGGGATCGAACGGGATTCGCATGGTGGTGTGTTGGCCCCTGAGGTCGACGGTGCCCGCGGCGGTCGGCGGGCAACAGCACTGCGCTCGGAGCGAGTTCGCTACTCACCCCGGCGGCAAAAGCTGGGCTCAGAGCGACTTCGGCTGGGCCTGGGGCTCGGCCTGCGGCTGCGCGACCGTCGGCTGGACAGCCGAAGCCTGCGGAAGTTCGGCGGCCGGTTGCTGGGCCGGTGCCGTACTTGCCTGCGCGTTGCTCTCGCTCTGCATCTGGCTGACTTCGCTCTTGAAGATGCGCAGCGAGCGGCCCAGGCTGCGGGCGGCATCGGGCATACGCTTCGCGCCGAAGAACATCACGAAGACCGCGGCGATGATCAGCCAGTGCCAGATGCTCAGACTGCCCATGATTAAACCTCCAAAGAATGTGGTAGCTCCGATGCTACCGGACTATGACATGCGAGAACGCCCGCCTCCATCTGCGTTCAACCGCACCTATACGACACGAAGTTCGCGGGCCGAGGCGTTCAAGATCGCCGCGCGGCCGTTCGCAGTTGCTCCAACAGTTCCGGTCCGGTCCAGTCGCGGCCATCGCCGTTTTCGGCGGCCACGATCAGCTCGATGAGTCGCTGATTGACCGGTGTCGGCAGTCCCACCATCGCACCGAGACCGACGATCTCCCCGCACAACCAGGAGATTTCGGTCTTTCGACCGAGTGCGAGGTCATCGGCCATGGACGAGCGCGCCTGCGGATCGATCGCCAGCACCGTCGCGGCGACCCGGCGGAAGATTCCGTCCGGAACGGTCAGCAACCGGGCCATCCATTCCGGCGGCAGCGGCGTCAGCCGGGCGGGGCGAATTCGCGCTCTGTTCATCGCGGCCAGCGCCTCGCGCTGGGTGAGTGCCAGGCAACGCCGGAAGTCGCGGTCGGACAGTTCCTCGCGCAATGGCAGACCGGATAGCGCATTGATCGGATTGTTGAGGTTGAGCAGCAGCTTCGCCCATTGCACCGGCAGCAGGTCCGGATACCGCCGCAGTGCCAGACCGGCCAGCGCGAAGACCTCGGTGAACTGCGCCAGGGCCGGATCGTCCTGCACCGCGAGTCCGCCCTCGGTGCCGCGGTGAAAGCGCCCGTCGGGATGATGCACGACGTTGAACATCACCATGCCCGCCAGCACCACGCAGGTGGGCAGGATTTCGCGGATCACCTTGTCGTTGCCGATCCCGTTCTGCAGGCTCAGCACCACGGTGCCGGGACGTATCTTGCCGTCGAGATCGCGCACGGCCGTCGCGGTCGCTGCCGACTTCACCGTCACCAGCACCAGATCGGCGGATCCGACATCCTCCGGCGTGGTCGACACCCGCACCGCATCCCCCGCTACCTCGACGTCACCGCCGTCGAGGTCGGTGAGCCGCAGCCCGGACGCGCTGATCTCGTCCAGCACCCGCTGGCGACCGACGAAAGTGACGTCGGCGCCGGCGGCCGCCAGCTTTCCGCCGACAAAGGAGCCGATGCTCCCGGCCCCCAGGACCAGCACCCGGGCGGGTGCCATCACCTCACTCACGCCGTTCCAGCCTCCGTGCGATTCATCTGGTCTCCAGCAAACCGGCCGCTTCGTAGGCGGCCAGTGCGGCGTTCGAGCGTGCACGCACCGCGGTGATCAATTCGGGTGGTCCGAGCACCGTGACACCGGAGCCGAAGCCGAGCAGCAGCCGCGCCATCCAGTCCATCGTCGCGAACCGCATGGTCGCCTCGATGCTGCCGTCCGGGTGCACGGCCATCCGATGCATCGGGTATTGATCGAGCACCCAACCGTAATCGCCACGAATACGCAAGCGCGCCAACGGAACCGCGGGATCGTCCTGGAACAGGTCGAGTGCGGCGGCCTCCTCGGTCGCGTGGCTCGGCGGTCGAGCGGGCTCGTCGAGTTCGGTGGCCACCTCGATCCGATCGAAGCGGAACAGGCGCACACCTTCGGCCTGGCGGCACCAGCCCTGCAGGTAACTGTTGTTGTCCACCAGGACAATACGAATGGGATCGACGACACGCTCGGACACGACATCGCGACTCGCCGAGTAGTAGACCAACCGCAGCACGCGCTGGCGGGCCAGCGCGGAACGCACCGTCGAAACCGCCGGTGCCTCGGTGGGCAGATGCTCGCGGGCGTCGTCGACGGCCTTGCCGCCGACGATGGCCGATTCCAGTTTGGCGATCGCCGCGTATGCCGCGGTCGGATCGACCATGCCCGGCATATCCACGATCGAGCGCAGCGCCACCAGCAAGGCCGTCGCCTCGGTGGAGGTCAGCCGCAGCGGCCGGTCGATGCCCGCCGAGAAGGTGACCTCGATGCTCTCCTCGGAGAACGACAGATCGATCAGATCGCCCGGCCCGTAACCGGGTAAGCCACACATCCACAACTGGTTGAGATCGCTCATCAGCTGCTTGGTGGTCACGCCGAGATCGGCGGCGGCCTCGGCGGCACTGATTCCTGGGTTCGCGATGAAGTACGGAATCATATTGAGCAGCCGAGAGAGCCGAACCGAAAGCCGACTGCGCTCGGATGTGCCTATTGGTCGCTCGCTGCGCTCGCTCATGCCGTGACCTCCGTGTGGTCGAAGACCGAACGCAACCGCGCCACCACATCCGCGCGCAGTTCCTCCGGTGCGAGCACCACGGCATCGGGACCGAGTCCGGTGATCAAGCGCGCCAACCAATCTCGGGATCGGATAGGCAATTCGACGACCACGCCACGGCGTTCACCTATCGTGCGTTCCTCCAGCACGGGTCCGAGGCGGCGGATCTCGCGGCCGTGGCCTTCGGCCACCCACACCGTAGCGGTGCCGGTCACCGGTGCGCTGCCCGTGACAGTGCCGACGATCTCACGCAGGTCCACACCCTCGGGTTTACCGACCGAATTGGGTGGGCCGTATGCGGTCACATCGTCGCCGATGCGCGATAGCCGGAAGCTGCGGACCGCGTCCCGATTCCGGTCGTGTCCGACCAGATACCAGCGGCCATTGTGTGTGACCACACCCCAGGGCTCCACATCACGCATGACATACGGCTCGTTGATCGCACCCCGATGTTCGAACCGCACCGCCTGACCGGCGTCGATCGCCGCGAGCAGCTTGCCGAGCACCGCATCGGAGCCGCGGGTGCGGGCCGGGACCGCGGGCACCGAGGCCACCGCGGCATCGGTTTCGACGTGGATTCCGGCCGCACGCAACTTCAACAGCGCGCCCTCGGCCGCGGCCGCCAGCTCCGGCGACTCCCACATCTGCACCGCGACCGCGACCGCCGCCGCTTCCTCACTGGTCAGATCGATATCGGGTAGTTCGTAGGCGTCTCGGTTGATCCGATACCCCTCCACCGTCGAAAACCGGCTGACCTGTCCGACCTCCAAGGGAATCCCCAGGTCACGCAGCTCGTTCTTATCGCGCTCGAACATTCGACTGAACGCCTCGTCGCTGGCCGAATCCTCGTACCCCGCGACGCTGTCCCGAATCCGCTCCGCGGTCAGGAATTGCCGGGTCGACAACAGCGCGATGACCAGATTCATCAGCCGCTCGACCTTGGATATCGCCACTCGACACAGGGTAATCGGCACCCCGGCGCGCCCGCGCGTCGGCGCGCGATTCACCGCATTCCGGTTGGTGCACCGCCATCATGGAGTCATGATCATCGCGTTCTCCGTGACACCGCTTGGTGAGGGTGTCGACGTCGGCCGAGCCGTCGCCGCAGCCGTCCGCATCGTGCGAGCCAGTGGCCTGCCCAATCGCACCGATGCCATGTTCACCACGATCGAGGGCGAATGGGACGAGGTCATGGCCGTGGTCAAGGACGCCACGGATGCCGTACTCGCGGCCGCGCCTCGCTGCAGCCTGGTCCTGAAGGCAGATATCCGCCCTGGTGTCACCAACGCCATGACCTCGAAGGTCGAGACCGTCGAGCGCTATCTCGCCGAGAACTGAACGTCAGCCCACACTCACCGTCGTCCTCACAGACCTTTCAGCCTCCGCGCAGAAAACACAACCTGTGCGAGGTGCCCCCTAAGTCTGCGAGGACACAGGCGCGGCCTACCCATCGACTGCCTCGCCGCCGAGCGCTCACGGAAAGCAATTCTGCCTTCGTCCACACAGACCTTCGGCATCCCTCGCAGAAGCCGCAACCTATGCGACGCGCTCACTGGATCTGCGAGGACACAGGCGACGGCGACGCGCTCGCCTCGATTGCTGCTCACCCTCGGACGGACGAAGCGCTTACATCGAGGCGATCAGCCGATCCACTCGCTCATCGACGGAGCGGAACGGGTCTTTGCACAGGACCGTGCGCTGGGCTTGGTCGTTGAGCTTGAGGTGCACCCAGTCGACAGTGAAGTCTCGGCCCGCCTCCTGGGCGGCGGTGATGAAATCGCCGCGCAGTTTGGCGCGGGTGGTCTGCGGCGGGGTGTCCACGGCGGTGTCGACGGCCTCGTCCTCGGTGACACGCTTGGCCAGCCCCTTGCGCTGCAGCAGGTCGAAGACGCCGCGGCCGCGCTTGATGTCGTGGTAGGCCAGATCGAGTTGAGCGATCTTGGGATCGGACAGCTCCATCCCGTAGCGATCCTGGTAGCGCTGGAAGAGCTTGCGCTTGATCACCCAGTCGACCTCGGTGTCGACCTTGGCGAAGTCCTGCGCCTCGACCGCGTCCAGGGTGCGGCCCCACAGGTCGACGACCTGGTCGATATTGGGGTCGCGGTCGCGGTTGCGCAGGTGCTCGACGGCGCGGGCGTAGTACTCGCGCTGGATGTCGAGCGCACTGGCCTGGCGTCCACCGGCGAGCCGGACCGGACGACGGCCGGTCAGGTCGTGGCTGACCTCGCGAATGGCGCGGATCGGGTTGTCCAGGGCGAAATCGCGGAACGAGACGCCCGCCTCGATCATCTCCAACACCAGCGCTGCCGTGCCGACCTTGAGCATGGTGGTGGTCTCGGACATATTCGAGTCGCCGACGATCACGTGTAGACGCCGGTACTTCTCGGCATCGGCATGCGGCTCGTCGCGGGTGTTGATGATGGGGCGCGAGCGGGTGGTCGCCGAGGAGACGCCCTCCCAGATGTGCTCGGCACGCTGGGACAGGCAGAACGTGGCCGCCTTCGGCGTCTGCAGCACCTTTCCCGCACCGCAGATCAGCTGACGGGTGACCAGGAACGGCAGCAGCACATCCGAGATCCGGGAGAACTCACCGGCCCGGACCACGAGGAAGTTCTCGTGGCAACCGTAAGAGTTGCCCGCGGAGTCGGTGTTGTTCTTGAACAGGTAGATATCGCCGCCGATGCCTTCCTCCGCGAGGCGCTGTTCGGCGTCGATCAGCAACTCCTCCAGCACGCGCTCACCAGCCCGGTCATGCGTGACCAGCTGCGCCAAGTTGTCGCACTCTGCGGTGGCGTACTCCGGATGCGACCCGACATCGAGGTAGAGCCGAGCACCGTTGCGGAGGAACACGTTAGAGCTACGGCCCCAGGAAACTACCCGGCGGAACAAATACCGGGCCACCTCGTCAGGGCTGAGCCGACGGTGTCCGTGGAAGGTGCACGTCACACCGAATTCGGTCTCGATCCCCATGATTCGTCGCTGCACACTATCGACATTACAGCCATGTCATGTACTCGCGTGGGGCTGCGGACAACCGCGGTGCATACGTCTTCACAACGATTTCGCATGTGAGCGAAATGTTCGGCGGAAAACTACCGGCCCAAACGAAGGCCCTCCCGAAAAACGGGAGGGCGTTCGCAGCCGAACTACCGTGGTGGATTACTCCGAGTCGGGAGCATCCTCCGACTTCGCCTCGGCGGGCGCCGCCTCGGCCTTGGTCGCCGACTTACCGCCGTTGAGCAGCTGGTCCAGGGCCACGCCCGCCACCCGACGGAACGCCCGCCGCGGTCGCGCCTGTTCTAGGGTGGCGACCTCGAGCGAACCCACCCCGAGCACCCGCTTGTCCTTGTCCGCGGCACCCTCGGGCACCCCGGCCTTCAGGGCCTTGACGGCTACATCGACGGCACCGGCCAGGTCTAGTCCGGGCTGGTAGGAGCTCTTCAACGCGGTCAGGATCGGCTCGGTCGTGCCGCCCATCACCACGTATTCGCGCTCATCCACTATCGAGCCGTCGAAGGTGATCCGGTACAGCACCGATTCCGGTGACTGTTCCGGATAGCCGACCTCGGCCACGCAGATCTCCACCTCATAGGGCTTGAGCTGATCGGTGAAGATCGTGCCGAGGGTCTGCGCGTAGGCGTTGGCCAGGCCGCGACCGCTGACATCGCGGCGGTCGTACTGGTAGCCCTTCAGATCGGCCTGCAGGATGCCGCCGCGGCGCAGTGCCTCGAATTCGTTGTACTTGCCGACGGCCGCGAACCCGACACGGTCGTACAGCTCGCTCACCTTGTGCAGCGTCGCGGACGGATTCTCCGCGACGAACAGCACACCCTTGTCGTAGGTCAGCACGATCACACTGCGACCGCGGGCGATGCCCTTGCGCGCGAGTTCGGTCTTGTCGCGCATGATCTGTTCGGCCGATGCGTAATACGGCAGTGTCATGCTGAGGCACTCCCCTCTTCCGCGGCCTCGCGATCGGCGACGATCGCCCGCGTGATCTCCTCCAACCGTGATTCGGTCACCTCGACAGCGCCCTCGTCGTTGATGACGATCGCCGTCGGGTAGATGCCGCGCACCAGATCCGGTCCACCGGTGGCGGTATCGTCGTCGGCCGCGTCGAAGAGCGATTCGACGGCGATCCGCAATGCGCGGTCCTCATCGATTCCCTTGGCGTACAGCTTCTTCAACGACGACTTCGCGAACATCGAGCCCGAACCGACCGCGGTGTAACCGAACCGCTCCTCACTGCGCCCACCAACCACGTCGTAGGACACGATGCGACCGGCCTTGTCCAAATCGGTGGCGTGCTGGTCATAGCCGACCAGCACCGGGACCACCGCCAGACCCTGCAGCGCGGCAGGGAGGTTGTCGCGCACCATCTTCGACAGCTTGTTGGCCTTGCCGTCGAAGGTCAGCGAGACACCCTCGATCTTCTCGTAGTACTCCAACTCGACGGCGAACAATCGCACCATCTCGATGGCCATGCCCGCGGTGCCCGCGATACCGGCCGCCGAATAGGTGTCGGTGATGTACACCTTCTCGATATCCCTGCTGGCCAACAGGTTTCCCTGGGTGGCCCGCCGGTCACCTGCGATCAGCACACCACCGCGGAACGAGACCGCCACGATGGTGGTTCCGTGCGGAGCCAGCTGTTTCGCGGCGGTGCCACCGGAGGCAGTGTCACCCGAGATCGGGGTGGCACCGTCGATCACACCGAATCTATTGCCAGGCAACAGTTCCGGTGCGTACATGCGCAGGTGCTCGGTGAATGACGAGAGGGCGTGCCCCGGGTGGAGACGCAAGGGGTCACCTGCTGTCACTGGCCGCCCTTCTGCACATAGGCGCGAACGAAGTCTTCCGCGTTCTCCTCGAGCACATCATCGATCTCGTCGAGCAGGTCGTCGGTATCCTCCGCCAGTTTTTCGCGGCGCTCCTGACCGGAGGCATCAACGCCCTCCGGACCCTCGTCCTCGTCGCCGCCCCCGGCGCGCTTGGTCTGCTCTTGTGCCATGGCAGCCGACCTCCTCTGTCCTCATCATGACCAGGGCTCCATTCTGAGCACGACCCTGATCATGAGCAATGTCCGTGCCCGTACATCAACACTACCCAGCCATTCTGACAACGTGCTCGGTTATTGGCCGCGCAGGCACGGCGTGTTCGCGACTGTGTTCGATTTGCCGCGCCTTCGGCGCGGCGGGTTCGCGGCCCCCTGGTGTCTCGCGGCTGACCCTTCGAGCGACCTGCAAGCAGTCGCTAGCGGCGCCATCGAGACTGGCGACTTCGTCGCATGCGCTTCGACGGCTCGGACCCGAGACGGGCCGCGAACTCCTCGCTCGTAAGACTCGCTCCGTCGCGGTTGCGATCGCGATAACTGTTGCTACCTGGGCGTATTCGCCGACCTGGGCTAGGTGGTCAGCTGTTCGACCAACTCCGCGGCGGTATTCACACCGTCGAGCAGCTTGCCGACGTGGGCCCTGGTGCCGCGACGGGGTTCCAGGGTCGGGATGCGCACGAGTGAATCGCCGCCCAGGTCGAAGATCACAGAATCCCAGCTGGCCGCCGCGATATCGGCACCGAATCGACGCAGACATTCGCCGCGGAAGTACGCACGAGTGTCGGTCGGCGGCTTGGTCATCGCATCGAGCACCTGCTGCTCGTTGATCAGGCGTTTCATCGAACCGCGGGCGACCAGGCGGTTGTAGAGGCCCTTGTCCAGGCGGACATCGGAGTACTGCAGGTCCATCAGGTGCAGCTTGGGCGCGGCCCAGCTCAGACCCTCACGCTTGCGCATCCCCTCGAGCAGGCGCAGCTTGGCGGGCCAGTCCAGCAGGTTGGCGCATTCCATCGGATCGCGCTCCAGCAGATCCAGCACGTTGGCCCAGTTCTCCAGGATGTCCTTGACGCGCGCGTCGTCGTTGCCGCTGCGGGCCACGAACTTCTCCACCCGGTCCAGGTAGATGCGCTGCAGCGCCAAGCCGGTGAGTTCGCGACCGTCGGTGAGCGCCACCGTGGCGCGCAGGGTCGGATCATGGCTGATCTGGTGGACGGCGGTGACTGGGCGGGCCAGCTGCAGATCCGACAGATCCTCACCCGCCTCGATCAGGTCCAGCACCAGCGCGGTGGTGCCGACCTTGAGGTAGGTCGATATTTCGGCGAGGTTGGCATCGCCGATGATGACGTGCAGTCGGCGGTATTTGTCAGCATCGGCGTGCGGTTCGTCGCGAGTGTTGATGATGCCACGCTTGAGCGTGGTTTCCAGGCCGACCTCGACCTCGATGTAGTCGGCGCGCTGGGACAGCTGGAATCCGGCGTGATCACCGGACTGGCCGATGCCGACCCGGCCGGAACCGCAGATGACCTGGCGCGAGACGAAGAAGGGGGTCAGTCCGACGATGATCTGGTTGAACGGGGTGTCGCGGCTCATGAGGTAGTTCTCATGGGTGCCGTAGGAGGCGCCCTTGCCGTCGACGTTGTTCTTGTACAGCTGCAGCCGCGGCGCACCTGGCACGCTCGACGCGTGCCGCCCGGCCGCTTCCATGACCCGTTCGCCCGCTTTGTCCCAGATGACCGCATCCAGCGGATCGGTGACCTCCGGCGCGGAATATTCCGGATGGGCGTGGTCGACGTAGAGCCGGGCGCCGTTGGTAAGGATCATATTGGCCGCGCCGACCTCGTCGGCGTCGATCACCGGGGCCGGGCCGTTCATCCGGCTCAGGTCGAAGCCGCGGGCGTCGCGCAGCGGCGATTCCACCTCGTAGTCCCAGCGCGTGCGCTTCGCGCGCGGCACCCCCTCCGCTGCGGCATAGGCGAGAACCGCTTGGGTGGAAGTGAGAATCGGGTTGGCCGACGGCTCGGTGGGTGTGGAGATACCGTATTCGACCTCGATACCGATGATGCGCTGCATACCCTCGAGCCTAGGCGACGCGTGGCCGCCGTCGGTCGCGACCGGCGGCATCGGCGATCTCGGATGACATCGATGTCATACCGACGGTGGTACTTCCGGAGGATACGGGCAGGCCATGGCGGCCGGGATAGTCGGACCATGACCGATTCGATCGCCGAAATCGCGGGGCGGTACCGCAAGTCGGACGAGCCAAGCACCATCACCCAGTCGAAGACTCCGACGCGGTTGGTCGCCCTGGACGTGCTGCGCGGCATCGCGATCCTCGGCACACTCGGCACCAATATCTGGATTCTCACCCATCCCGAGGGCCTGGTCGGGTACATCGACGAGGTTGGCAGCCCGGCGACCGGCTGGATGTGGTCGGAGCGGGTGCTCCAGCAACTGGCGCAGGGGAAATTCCTCGGGCTGCTCACCATTATGTTCGGCATCGGCCTAGCCATCCAGCAGGGCTCGGCGGCGCGGGCGGATCGACGGTGGCCGGGCAGCTATCCGTGGCGGGCGGGGCTGCTGTTCCTCGACGGTGTGCTGAATTTTCTGTTCATCGCGGAATTCGATGTGCTGACGGGTTATGCGGTCACCGGATTGGTCGTCGCCTTCATTCTCGCGATAAGTGAACGAACACAACGTCGTTGGCTCGCGATAGCGGCCGGATTCCATCTCGCCATGCTGACGCTCATCGGCATCGCGATGGCCGTTGCGAACCAGCAGGATTCGACGCCGCGTCAGCCGCTGGATCCGAATCCTTATGCGAACGGATCGTTCTGGGATCTTGTGCTCTTCCGACTCGATAATGCGGGCATGTTCCGCTTTGAACCGATTTTCGTCTTCCCGATGTCGATCGCGCTGTTCCTCGCCGGCGCGCAGTTGTTCCGGGCCGGGCTGTTCCGACCGGAAGGGGAGCGGATCCGCCGTCGGCTCATGATCATCGGATTCGCTGTCGCCGCCCCGATCGATCTTGCGGTCGGCGTGCTCGAGGGCGGTGATCTGGTTTTGTTCACCAGGTACGGCACGGCCCCGGTCGTCGCCTTCGGTCTGCTCGCGCTGGTCGCGGAGTTCTACCTGCGTCGTCCGCGGGTCGGATTCATCGGCAGGCGACTCACCGAGGTCGGGCGGATGGCGCTGAGCTGCTACATCCTGCAGAATCTGGTCGCTTCGGTGCTGTGCTACGGGTGGGGTTTCGGACTTGCGGCGCGCGTCTCCCCTGACGCTCGGGTGCCGTTCACGGTCGGTGTCTATTTGCTGGTCGCGCTGATCATCGTGACCATCGCGCACCTGTGGTTGCGCCGGTTCGAACGCGGTCCGGTCGAGTGGGTGTGGAATCGCAGCTACCGCGCACTGGCCCGCGAACGCTGAGTCACCGCCGCGCTGGCGTACATCGGCGCAGTTCAACCCCCGAAACAGCCGCGAACGCGACCAGCATCGGCCGAGTGCCGCCGACGGGAACACGAGTAGGGAACTACTCGTGTTCTTTTCGCGTCGATGCCGGATGCTGACGCGATGTCACTGAACTGCGTCGACGTATCGATTTCGGATGCACAGGAGGTGCGTAGTGTCGGAACCGGCTCGAGCAATGAGTAAGGACCACGCGTTCGCCGAACTCAAACGTCTCGCGAACGACGACCTGATCCGCTTCGACGGGCCCGCGTCACCGGCCCTGGTCGGATTCGCAGGTTTCGACCCGCGGACCGGCCAGCCACTACCGGGCAGCCTCGCCGGGGTAGTTATCCGCCACGGCGGCACTCCGGCGCCACCGCAACACCTCGATCCGCGAAATGCACTGGCGCTGGTGCGGTTCTGCCGGTTCCTTTCCGCGAATTTCGGTGTCACCGAGCTGCATACCCTCGGAATCGACGGCCGCGGAACGCATTCCGACGACTGCCACGGCCAGGGCCGCGCCGTGGATTTCGCCGGTGTCACGATGCCGGTCGGCGATGTATCGCGCCGGATCACCGTGGCAGGGCACTGGGGCACCGTCGAGACCGCGGTGACGCCCGGTGGAACGTGGCCGCCCGGCACCGGTCCTCGGGTGCGTTACCGACTCGACGAACCCGATGCGAGCCCACTCGGTGACCCGGACGGAGATCTGTTCGTCGCCGACTTCTTCCGCAGCGTCTATGATTTCGCGGCGGGCGAATGGCAGGACTGCTCGGACAGTCCCGATCCCACGACTGCCATCTCCGGTATCGGCGATCCGAGTTTCATTCTGCATCCCGACCATCCCGATGACCATCCGCTCCCGGCCGCGACCGGCCGCGCGGCCCATATCGATCACGTCCACTTCCAGATCGGCAAGTCCGGGACCGAGTAGGTGGACTAGCGTCGTCGGTGT
Organism: Nocardia sp. CA-084685; assembly: GCF_050955785.1. Lineage (NCBI taxonomy): Bacteria > Bacillati > Actinomycetota > Actinomycetes > Mycobacteriales > Nocardiaceae > Nocardia > Nocardia sp. CA-084685. The sequence goes on along the minus strand of NZ_CP192094.1, from coordinate 3,844,434 downwards.
GACGCTCGCCGATCGATATCCATTGCTACACAAGCCGACCCGCTGGGAATGGGGCGGTCTGGATGTGCGGTTCTCCACCGATCTGCCACCCGATGAACTCGTCACCAATATCCACGTCATCTGCTTCGTCGGCACAGAAATCGTGCTGTGCCGCGACGATCGCGATATCTGGATCGTGCCCGGCGGCACCAGGGATGCGGGCGAAACGATCGACGCCTGCGTGCGCCGCGAACTCATGGAGGAGGCCGGGGCGCGCCCGGTCGGGGCGGTGCGGCCATTCGGCGCGCATCACACCACCACCGATCGCCCTGCGCCGCATTACCCTTGGCAGCCGCACCCACACAAGGCGTGGCTGTGGTGCACGGCGGATGTGGTGCTCGAATCCGAGCCGACCAATCCCGAAGATGCGGAGAATATTCTCGAGGTCCGCGCCTTCGCACCCGAGGAAGCAATGCGCCTGTCACGCACCGATGGCGATCACATGGCCGAATTGCTCGCCCTCGCAATCGAATTCCACCGAAACTGGAGTCGAAAGCGTATGGAACCCCGATAAGCAGTCGCGGCGATGGTGTGGGTCTTCATGCCGTTGCTCCCCGCCGATGTGCGGAGTGGTTGATGCGGTGATCTATTGGGAGCTTATGGTTTCCGTGCGGCTGAGCAGATCTTTGACGACAGTGTCGCGTTCCAGCGGAACACCGAGACTGCGCGCATTCCCCTCGAAAAGCGCGAGCACCGATTCGGTCAGGATGCCCTCGACCTGATCGCAGGTCAGCGTTGTCGCGGCAGCAGAGCGCCAGTTGTTCACGAATCCGTCGACGAAGCCGATGTGCGGTCGAAACCGGCTGTCACCGTGTGGAATTCGGGCGGCCGCCGGAGTTGGTACCTGGACGGACACGGGGTGAATCGGGCCGCCGCCTGGCCGGGTTCCGGCATCTCCTACCGGCGCGCTATGCGCCGACCGGATCCCGGCCACTACGACCTGACTGTGCCAGCGGATCGTGAACCGACACACGAGTATTCGGGTCCGGCGCTACTCGACGCCCCTGGCGCGGAGGTTCCGGTCGAGGTCACCCTCAGTGGGCATGTTGAGCCGATCGATGGCCGCTACCACTGGTACGGACGCGTCGCCCCGAGTGATGGCTACGAGTTACCCGATCCCGGACGCGCCGAAGTGCTCCTCACGCTGCCCGGCGGCGAGCCGACCGCGGGTCGCCTCCAGGAGCGCGACCCCTGGGGCGACCTCCGGATCGTCGGTATCGGGACCCCGCCCTACCCACTAGCCACTGTCTGAGTCGCGGGCCCGCAGCAGCCACGCGCGCAACGCCTCGGTGACCTCGTCGGGGCGTTCTTCCATGGGAAGTGGTTGCATGAGCTCGGAGTAGGGCTGACTCACGCCCCATCCAGTCCGCCTGGCAGGACGCCCACTGTTTTGCTACCTGGCGAACAACCAGAAGAAAAGCGCGTAGGCGCGGCTGTTCACGGTCTGCGGTATCGCGGACGGGCGTCGCGCCGCCGGAACCGGGTATCCCGCATACGGCCAGGTAGAACGCAACCGCCACCCCGGTGAGGATCTGGCCACCGGCGTAGTCGACAACCCGGAAGGAGGTGCTTGTGTCCAACCCGTTGACCGCATTGACCCAAGCTGGAGTGTCGATCTGGCTCGACGACCTCAGCCGAGGGCGGCTGACCGACGACAGCCTGGCTCGCCTGGTGCGCGACCAGCATGTGACCGGGGTGACGACCAACCCGGCCATCTTCGCCAAGGCCATCACCGGCAGTGACACCTACACCGACCAAATACGGCGCCTGGCGCTGCGCCGTGTCGATCTCGACACGGCATTACGGGAGCTGGCCACCTACGACGTGCGCTGGGCGTGTGATGTGTTGCGCCCGGTCTACGACGCCACCCACGGGGTGGACGGGCGGGTATCGATCGAGGTCGACCCACGGCTGGCACACGACACCGACCGCACTGTCGCCGAAGCTCATGCACTGTGGTGGCTGGTGGACCGGCCCAACCTGTTCGTCAAGATCCCCGCCGCCAAGCAAGGATTACCCGCGATCACCGCCTGCCTGGCCGAGGGCATCGACATCAACGTCACCTTGATGTTCTCGCTGCACCGCTACCGACAAGTGATCGAGGCGTTCCTGGATGGGCTCGAACTCGCCCACGCGAACGGCCGTGACATCGCGCGAATCCATTCGGTGGCATCGTTTTTCGTATCCCGCGTGGACATCGCGGTCGACCAGCGGCTCGACAAGCTCGGCACCGATCAGGCCGCGGCCCTGCGTGGCGCCGCCGCGATCGCCAACGCGCGGCTGGCGTATCAGCTCCACGAGCAGTACCTCGACGGTGACCGCTGGCGGGCACTGGCACGCGCGGGAGCACGCCCGCAACGCCCCTTGTGGGCATCGACCGGGGTGAAGGATCCCCGCTACGACGACACCCGCTACGTCACCGAGCTCGTCGCGCCCGGCGTGGTCAACACCATGCCCGAAACCACCCTGCACGCGGTCGCCGACCACGGCCATATCCCCCGCGACAGCATCCACGGCACCTACCCGCAGGCCCGGCAGGTGCTCGACGAGCTGGCCGTGCTCGGCATCGACTACGACGAGATCGTCACCACCCTGGAAGACGACGGGGTCGCCAAGTTCGACGCCAGCTGGGACCACCTCGCCACTGAATTGTCGACCACCCTGACCGCGTCGCTGCAGTGACCGCCATGCCCCGACTGCTACGCCCGCCACGGCATCGCCCGAGCGCCACACGACCGCGCCGTGATCGACCCGGCTGATCAGATCGGCCTCGCGGAACACCCAACCCAACAGCCGCGACACCCCTACCCGACACCGATATGGAGCGCGATCCCATGCCCGAACACCTCAGTGTCGAACCCGTGATCGACCACGAATACCGTGTCCGCATCGACGACCACGGCGACTTCATAGAGTCCCAATTCGTCGTCGACGCCGACGTCCTGGCCGAACTCGGCTTCGACCCCGCCGACGAACAACGCATCGTCGAACACACCGCCCGATTCCTCGCCGACCACCAACCCGTCATCGACTTCCCTACCCTGGTTTACCTCGACGAAGTCGCCGCCGCCTACCGCGACTATCCCGACGACCTACGCCGCAGACTCGGATGACACCGACCAGCGAGATCAACCATTCATCGGAACCGATGGTCGATAACCTCGCGTGGAAGCTGCTCCGGGCTCGGGTAGGCGATCAGCACTCGGCAACCGTCGGGGTCGACGCCGTCGACGAAACTGATCCCGTTCGCAGTGTTGGTGTACGTGGCGGAATAGCACGCGCGCAGTCGGTTTTCGATTCGGTCCAGTTCTGTTTTACTGTCGGTGGACCAGATGATTTGTGTGATGCCCAAGTCGCCGATTTTGCGCATGACAGACGTTTCGCTCACCCGTAGGTAGAGCTGGAAACCGTCGGGGGTTAAAAGCAGCGCGGCGTCGGACTCTTGAATCGCGACACGGCATTCGAACACGGCGCAGTAAAAGCGCACCGAACGATCTAGATTCGTCACTTCCATCAAACGCGAAGCGGCCCGGACGGTACCCATCTGTTCCCCTTTCGCACACCCCGCCCGATCCCCACGTTACCGGCCGCCGCACCGCGAATTCCTGCTCGACGACATCAAGTGTCCACGCCTGCTCGACACGGGGGCAACTGATGACGCGTGCGCTCGATCAGTCGAGTTGTCGTGCGAATGGACGCGAGTCCGACTCGAATTTCCTGCCCGCGCAGGAGTGAGCCCGCGGTCCACGCGTCGCACCGAGCGCGCCAGCCTAGAACCGTGCGTGGTGGCTGCGGCTGCCGAACTATCACCCCACGAAATGCTCCGGTGCGATGTTTGTGTCGACCAAGCTCTAATAGAAGCCCTAATACCCCACCGCGGTTGGCGCAATATCGAACAACGTCAGGTTGATAATTGTTTCTGTAGACCGAGTTGTGCAGACCTGCTCGAGGGTGGGTGGTCGGAACCGGATCCGGCGCGGAGTGCGGCAATCGCCCCTGGTGAGGATGTGCAGAACTAGGCTCGCAAGCGAGCACGGGGCGCGGCACGGGAAATCTCGTCTCGTCGATGCGACGCGGGTCGCCGACGCTGGCACGCGCTGGTGTTCATCCCGATGGAGCGTTCGACGAATCCGATTTCGTTGTCCGCGAACTTCTGTCGGCCGCCTGATCGCACTGCACCTTCGGTTCGACACAGGAGCAGCTCATGGTGACATTGGACCGGTTGGCGAACGTACTGGGTGGCTATGGGATCCGCCTGCGGTTGTGTTCGGTTCCCCGGTCCACCCTCTTGCGCAGTGTGGTGATCCACGGGGCAGATCAGGACCCCACAGAAGTGGGTGATGTGCTGCTGGGGATCGGGGCACGCTCAGTGTCGGAGGTCGTGAACTGGGCGGAGTCGGCGCGGGCTGTTGTCGCGCTCCTCCGTGCGGGTGAGCAGACCGCGGACGAGCCGGAGATCGATGGCGTGGCGGTGATGGTGGTCGATCCCGCGGTGGCCTGGAGTGAGGTGGCCGCGGTGGTCTACGGGTTGGTTCTGGAAGGACGCGAGACCGAGGCCGGTCGCGGCCCGACCGATTTGTTCGCCTTGGCCGACAATCTGGCCGACGCGGTCGGGGGTGCGGTGACGATCGAGGACCGCCGGTCTCGAGTGCTGGCGTATTCGAAGCCGCGGCATCACCTCGACCCCGCACGGGTCGAGACGATCCTGAGCCGGGAAATGCCGCAGTGGTTGCGGGACTTGTGCGACGCGCGCGGTGTCTTCGCACATTTGGCGGTCTCGGATGAACCATTGTTCGTTTCCGCGCAGACAGAGCGTGGTTTGACGGGGCGGATGGTCGTGGCCGTGCGCGTGGGCCGGCAATTGCTCGGCTCGGTATGGGTGTCGTGCCCGGCACCGTTACACGGGGCTCGACGGATCGCGTTGGCCGACGGCGCGCACACGGTGGCCCTGCATCTGTTGCGTTCACGGGCCAGCGCGGACCTGGAACGTCGGGTGGAATCCGAACTGGTGATCAGTTTGCTGGAGGGCGCCGCGGACTCGGCGACGGTGGCCAGCAGGCTGGGGTTGGCGCCGGAGACTTTGCGGGCGATCGCGCTGCGCACACGGTTGGCCGACGAGCAGCACGCCGCGCTGCTGCAGGTCTTCGAGCGAGCGACAACCGGATTCGGCTGGTCTCGTTCGAGCCGCAGCGCCTTGGTCGGCGACACCATCTACACCGTGCTGCCCGCCGATCAGGCGGCGACCGCACGACGCTGGATTACCGAACTACAGGCGGCATTACCCGCCCAGATGACGGTTCTGGCTGGGATCAGCGGTGTGGCCCGGGCCACCGAATTGGCGTTGGCACGCCGAGAGGCCGAGGAATGCCTGGCGCTGCACGAGGCCCGCTCAGCGGATGCGGTGCCCCCCGCCTATGACGAGTCGTGGGACGAGATCCTGCTGCAACGGTTGCGCACCGCGGGGCTTTCTGGACGCATCCCCGCACGGGGGCCGGTGTCGGCGTTGCGACGCCACGACCGCGCGAACTCTACTCACTATGTGGCGACGCTGCGTGCCTGGTTGCAGGCCCAGGGCGACCCAGCCTGGGCGGGCGCGCAACTGGGCGTACACGAGAACACCGTCCGTAACCGGCTGCGCAAGATGGCCGAGGTGGCCGACCTCGGGTTGGACGACCCCGGTAAACGACTCGCCATGATGATCGAACTCGCCGTCACCGACAACGACTGACCCTGCTGTGCCACCGCTACAAATCTCGACGCCTCGATTGTGGGATCAGCGCAACCGATTGCCCAGACAGCCAGCCATTATGGAGTTGACAAGAACGCCGCAGGTGGCAGGAGCGACATGGTGAGCATCGATCGGCCCGAGAACCGACCATAGCCCGCCATTGCCGTGAGACTCAGCCACGGACCTCAGGTGCCGCGCGAAATCCAATCCGATTCGGCACGAGCACCGCGATAGCCGTGGATCCCGCGACTCAGACCCGGCCCGACTTCAGGGCCTGCGCGTTGTCAGGGGCGGCACCGCCGCCATGGCCCGCCCCTGACGACAGTCTCCAACCCCGTCTCATAAGGAAGGACACAAACACATGACCACCACCGCAACTGTCTGGATGACATCTCGAGCCCGTGATCGGCTCGAGACCGAATTGCAGGAACTGCTCGCGCGACGCCACATCGAATTGCCCACTGAGGACAGTGACGACTACGCACGCAACCAGGCTCTGCAGTCCGCGCGCCAGGAGCGTATCCGCAGGATCCACCACCTGCTCAGCAACGCCCTCATTGGTCAGAACCCGCCCGACGACGGTATCGCCGAGCCCGGCATGGTCTTGACCGTCCGCTACGACGACACCGACCAGGTCGAGACGTTCCTGCTCGCGGTACGCGAAGCCGAAGACAACGAAATGGAGGTCTACTCCATGCAATCGCCACTGGGCAGCGCCATCACCGGCGCGCGACCGGGCGAACGCCGGATCTACCACACACCCAGCGGCGCGATCATGGCGGTGACGCTGCTACACGCGGTCCCCTACGCGCTGACAGACCCAGCCCCCGGAAAACACGGGAACAGTTCAGCGAAGGATCTGCCCTCTCGTGCCCAAACGACAACTAGCTGAATAGAGTTGAACGGAATGAAGAACATGCGGGTACGCGAGGTCATGCAACGACCGATCATCGCCGCGCGGCACAACAACACGGCACGTGAGGCGGCGCTGATGCTCGCCGAACTGGGCTACGCGGCATTGCCCGTGCTCGACCAGGACGATCGCCTCATCGGAGTAATCACCAGCGGTGACCTCTTGCGAGCCGGCGAACTCAATGACCCGGTCAGTGCGGTGATGACCACACCAGCGGTGTCGGTGCCCGACAACGCGGCACTGGCAGAGGTCATGGGCAGGCTGGTAACGCACGGACTACGCAGTCTGCCGGTCGTCGATGCCGACGGCCGCGTGATCGGCATGTTCAGCCGCGGCGACGCGTTGCGCATCATGCTCACCCCCGATGACGCACTCGCCGCCGATGCCCAAAACCTCCTCGATCAATACACCGGCGCACGGCGCTGGCATGTCACCGTCGATGAAGGCGACGCCACCATCTCCGGCCGGTTCGCCGACGAATCCGAACGGCGAATCACCGTCGCCCTCACCCGCACAGTGCCCGGGATCCGCACCGTGACCATCGCGACCACACCGGCCGCCGCGGCCGCAGCCGTGCACTAATCCGCAACCGCAACAGTCCGAATCCAACCTTGACGCAAACGACGCACCGCCACATCGATGGATTCAGGACTGCGGCGCCGAACCTGGACAGACTGTGGCCACCGCACGAGATGCGCCAGATTATCGGCACACCTGGTCACCTCCGCGAAACCGCTGTTCGTCGAACAATGCTTGGTCTGACAACAGTGACGCGGTATGCGGATTCTCCCGATTTTCCCCCAAAAATCGATCTCAGCGTATGACGTGCTCCTCATAGCTTCGGCGAGCACCACTGGCCTCCGATCCTATTCGCGCGCGAATGATAAAGGTAGACAACAATTTTAATCGCTCGACAATCAAGTGGCCGGGCGCAGCAGCCAGGCGCGCAACGCCTCGGTGACCTCGTCGGGGCGTTCTTCCATAATGAAGTGGTTGCCGCCATCGATGCGGACCAGCGTGGCGTAGGGAATCGATTCGGCCAGTTCTTGGGCGGTGCGCAACGGGATGGCGGGGTCGCGGTCACCCCAGATGACGGTCGTCGGGCAACTGATGGCACTCAGTCCGGCAGCCAGTTCCGGGCGGATCCGGACGCGATAGCCGGACCAGAAGTGCGCGTTCCAACGGCGACCCGCCGCGGTCTCCAGCACGGCGAGGTATCGGCGCAGTTGTTCGCCGTCGAAGGATCCGTTGCGCACGTACGGGGCGAGACCGACCCGATGCACCCATCGGATCGCCCGTGCGGTGAGCAGCGGGCGCAGCGGTGCGATCCGCGCCAGCACGGTCAGCAAGCCGAACAATAGGTAATAGGGCGGTGTGAAAATGCCCTGGGCCCGCGAATTCAGGATCGCGAAGCGGCGCACTCGTTCCGGATGACGCTGCAGAAACCCCAATCCGAGGAACCCACCGTAGTCATGACAGGCCAGATCGACGCGCTCGAGCCCGAGCGCATCCAACATGCGGCCGATGCGCTCGACCTCGCTGTCATAGTCACAACTCAGCGCCATGTCCCGATCGGAAGCACCCCAGCCGAGCCAGTCCGGGGCGATGACCCGCCGCGATAACGCGAGCGGACCGATCTGGTGTCGCCATGCGGCATGGCTCTCCGGCCAGCCGTGCAGCAACACCAGCGGATCACCTTGCCCGACATCGACATAACGCAGCCGCGCGCCGTCGACCGTCACCTCCCGCAGCTCGTAGGTCGATTCCGCCTGCCCATCCAGCTTCATCCCTGATCTCCCTTCACCTCCTGCGACTTTCTGTATCGTCGCGGATATGGCGCGGTCGGCACTTCCAGAAACGTGCGCTCCCGAAACGGCGGCCACCTCCGCCCGGCTCTGGCTGCGGCTCGGTCACGCCATCTATATCGGGCCCGGGATGGCCCTCGGCGCGCATTCCACCGCGATCGCCGGTCTCGGGGTCGGACTCGATGGCCCGTTCCGGGTCCGGGTCGCGGACGCTGCCGATATCACCGCCCGCAGCTTCCTGTTCCGCGCCCGCGTCACGCACCACATCCTGGACACCGATGTGCCCAAGCTCTTCTGCTTCTTCGACCCGACCTCGGAGAATATGGCCCGCTGCCTCGGCGGCATGCGCCGCACCGTCAATGGCTACAGCGCCGACCACCGCCACGAGGCCGAGTTGATCGAGATGTGCGCCGATCCGGCACCGGATATCGACCGTCTCCTCGAGCTCGCCAGCATCCCGGTCCCGACCATCCGCGATCCCCGCATCGCCGCCGTCGCCACGGCCATCCGCGCCGACCCTGCCCAGCAGCAGCGCGCTGCGGAAAAGGCAAGTGCCGCAGGGTTATCGACTTCCTACTTCCTGCGAACCTTCGCCGAACAGACCGGCACCAGCTTCCGCCGTTACGTGCAATGGGCCCGAATGCTGCGCGCCGGTAGGGCCTATGCCGCGGGCCACGATCTCACCCGGGCTGCCGTGGACGCTGGTTTCGCCTCCCCTTCACATTTCAGCGATACCTTCCGCGCAATGTTCGGTCTGACCCCTTCCGCCTTCCTCACCATCAATGGCGAACTCCACATCGACTGATCTATACGTCGAAGTAGAGATCGAATTCGTAGGGGTGCGGGCGGACATTGATTTCGGAGATCTCGGTATCGCGCTCGAGGCGGATCCAGGTTTCGAGCAGATCGTCGGTGAAGACATTGCCTTCGGTCAGATAGTCGTTATCGGCTTCCAGTCGGTCGATCACACTTTCCAAGCTGGGTGGGGTTTGGGTGACCTCGGCGGACTCCTCCGGAGTGAGCTCGTAGAGGTCCTTGTCGATGGGGACGGGGGGTTCGATCTTGCGGCGGATGCCGTCCAGACCGGCCATCATCATGGCGGCGAATGCCAGGTACGGATTGCCCGAGGAGTCCGGGCAGCGAAATTCCAGACGCTTGGCTTTCGGATTCGCGCCGGTGACCGGAATGCGCACGGCCGCTGAGCGATTGCGCTGACTGTAGACCAGATTGACCGGGGCTTCGAAGCCGGGCACCAGGCGCCTGTACGAGTTCACGGTCGGATTGGTGAATGCCAGCAACGATGACGCGTGCCGCAGCAGTCCGCCGATGTAATGCCGGGCCAGATCGGACAGACCCGCATATCCGGCTTCGTCGTAGAACAGCGGTGCGCCGTTCAACCACAGGGATTGGTGCACGTGCATGCCGGAGCCGTTGTCACCGAACAGCGGTTTGGGCATGAAGGTGACGGTTTTACCCTCGGCCCACGCGGTGTTCTTGACGATGTACTTGTACAGCTGCAGATCATCGGCCGCGGCGAGCAGCGTATTGAATTTGTAGTTGATCTCGGCCTGGCCCGCCGTCCCGACCTCGTGGTGGCCCTTCTCCAATACGAATCCGGCGTTCTGCAGATTCGTGCACATCCGATCGCGCACGTCGACGTCCGCGTCGTACGGCGCCACCGGGAAGTAGCCGCCCTTCGCGCGCACCTTGTACCCGCGGTTGAGCGTGCCGTCCGGATTGTATTTCGCACCGGTGTTCCAGTCGGCAGAAGACGAGTCCACCTCGTAGAAGGCGCCGTTCATCTTGGTGTCGTAGCGCACCGCGTCGAAGATGTAGAACTCCGCCTCCGGCCCGAAGTAGGCGGTATCGGCGATGCCGGTGCTCTTCAGATAGTCCTCGGCTTTGCGCGCGACATTGCGCGGATCCCGGCTATAGGCCTCGTACGTATGCGGATCGTGCACGAAGCAGTTCAAATTCAGCGTCTTCGCGGCACGGAAAGGATCCAATTGTGCGGTGCGCAGATCCGGAAGTAACAACATATCCGATTCGTGAATCGACTGGAACCCGCGCACCGACGAGCCGTCGAAGGCGATCCCGTTATCGACCAGATCCGCGCCGAATGCGCCGGCCGGGATCGAGAAGTGTTGCTGCACACCGGGGACGTCGCAGAATCGAATATCGACGTATTCGACTTCCTGGGCGCCGATGTATTCCAGAATACCGTCGGTGGTGGCAGTCAAGGCTGCTCGCTTGTCCAACACGGCTTGCTCCTCGCTTGGCGGCGCAGGTCTATCCGCGGCTGGCGAGGCGACCTTTTCCTGACAATCGGACCCCGTCCATGGGTCACGGCCGTTCCTGCTCGCCGAGTCTCACGATACGACTCGGACATCAATGGCGGACCCGAATCCGGGCGAGAAGCGGACCGCTACACCGCACTGATCTGCCTCGATCCTGACCTGGCGCTGGCCTTCGCCCAGCACAACCGGCTCACCGCGACCACCATCGCCGAATTCGCCGAGAATCCGGAGATCTTGTCCGCAATCGAGCAAGGTGTGACCGCCGCCAATGGCAAACTCTCCCAGGAGGAGCAGATCAAGAACTACATCGTTCTACCCGAGGTGTGGGAGCCCGGAAGCGATGTTCTGACCGCGACCGGCAAACTCGAACGCACCCCGATCGCCGCCCGCTACACCGACACAATCGAGAGTTTGTATTCGTAAGTCCGGGACGGAGAAGTGCAATGACACCAACGCGGACCCGGGTTGTCGAAGATCTCCATCGAAGAGCCGCATCGCTGGTCGATGGGTTCTACGGCAGCCTGCCGCCGTATCCGCGGATACCGCAGTCACTGGTGGCGACCGATTTCGCGCGCGGCACGAAACTGAATGTCGACCTGTTCTTCGAGTATCTACGTCGTGGCACCGAACCTTGCGAAGAGGACACCAGGGAACTCGTCGAGCTGGCCATCGATCGGCTCCGCGACGGTACGCCACTGCCGGAGGTGCTGGACCGATATCGGCTCGGCTCGGCGTTCATCTGGGAGCGGCTGCGCGAATCGGCCACTCCTGCCGAGCAGGAACTGCTGCTCGACGCCGCACTCACGCTGCTGAAGTACATCACGCTGGTCATGACGCGCATCGCGGGCGCGGCCACCCAGCGCTCACACGATCCGCGCTGGGAACTGCTCGAACGCCGTCGCGGCATCGCCGACGCACTGCTCACCGGGCGCGATCCGGTCGAGTGGGCCAACGATCCGGTTATTCCGGTCGCCGACGCCTTCCTCGTCGCGGTATTCCGGCTGTGCGGCACCCGCGGCGGGTACGCCTCGGCGCTGCGGCACCGGGTCGAGGCAATTCCGGGCGTCTTCCTGCGGCTGGACGCGGGCGGGTGGACCGCACTGATCCCGCTGCAACCCGGCGATGACGGTACGGCCGCGATCACCGGTCTCATGGCGCGACTGCCGGCACATCAGCCCGATCTGGCACCGCCCTACTGGGTCGGGGTCGGTACATCGGCAAACAAGGCGCAGATCCCGACGATCTTCGCCGAGACGCGGGTACTGGCCGAACTGGGACGGTGCCTGAATCGTCGCGAAATACTGTGCCGTAGAACAGATTTGCAGTTCGAGTACACGGTGGCGGTCAGCGATGCGGCCCGGCCGGGGCTGGCGTCGGTGCTCGCGGCACTCGATACACAGCCGATGCTGGCGGAGACTCTCGAGGTGTTCGTCGACAGCGGATTCAACCAGCTGGCGACGGCGCGTCAGCTCAACGTGCATCGAAATACGGTGACCTATCGCCTGTCCCGCGTACACGAACTCACCGGCCTCGACCCGCATCGGCCCGCCGATGCCATGACCCTGTCCGCGGCCAGACTGGCCCGCCGCCTCGAATCCGCCGCCTTCGCCCCTTAATCGATCGGACTCGGGCATTCTGGCAAACACCACATCGCGTCGCCGTTACCCTGACAGCGGCCGTGCGGCCGGGATAGTCTCCGTGAGGGATCCGATTCGGGATTCGTAGTCACCCGGGAGCATCCGATGATGAAGGCTCTGGTTACCGGCGGGGCATCCACCTCGCCCCGATCCGTGCACTATGTCTCCGGGTCTCCCGGTGAATTGCGTTGGGAAGGCACCGCATTGCTGCGCGCAGGCGTACTCGCCTTCGGCGGCAGTATCGGCCCCACCGCATTGCACGCCCATCACGCCGTCCAGGTGGTCGCCGCATGTACGCCGGTGGTCGTGGTGGACGCGAGCGGGACTCGGCATCGCGGCACCCATGTCATCGTGCCCGCCGACGCACCCCATCGCATTACCACCGGCGCAGAGCGTGGCACCGCGATCTATCTCGACCCAGAATCCGTCGCGGGCGCTGCCGCCGACCGCAGAGCCCATACCTATGGGTGGGCCGACTGCGAACATTCCCTGCCCATCGATCCGAAGCGCGAACCACTCGCCGAATTGGTTGCCGAGGTCGTCGATGATCTCGAACGCGACAATTCACAGAGCATGAAGGACGAGCGCCACGACGCGGTCAGCGAGGTGCTGCGATTGCTGCCGTCCATCGTCGGTGACGGACCGATCCGCGGCGCTGATGTCGCGCGCCGGGTCGGTATTTCCGCGACCCGCCTCACCCATCTGTTCACCGGACAGGTCGGAATTCCCTTGCGGCCCTATATCCTCTGGCTCCGACTACATGTGGCGATCACCCGCGTCCGCTCCGGCGACGATCTCACCGCCGCCGCGCACGCCGCCGGTTTCGCCGATAGCTCCCACCTGACCCGCACCTGCCGTCGCACCTTCGGACTGCCGCCGTCGGCCCTGAGCCGCCGCGTCGATTGGGATCTCGGCGACGCCCCGTAGGTCCAGCCGAATCGTTCAAGTCATTGGGGCACTACCCACTCCTGTGGCGCTTCCACGCGGTGCACCACAGCGTCGAACGCTGCTACGGCCTCTAACTCGAACGGGCCCGCGTGGAAGGCGCCGCACTACGGTCGTTGGCCAATTCCGCCCGACTGCCCGAGGAACACCCGGCACTGCTGCTACGCACCGTGCAGGTCGCGACCACCCCGGGCAGAAAGGTGGTGCTCGACCCACGCGAACGCGCCTGACAGATAGGAACTCGCGAGCGGCGACTCAGTTCGGGTGCCCGCGGTTCTCCAGCGCGACCGCCAGTAGGCGGCGGCATGCTCGTGCACGGTCTGATGTTCCTGAAACCGGAAGAGGTCGCCCTGGTCACCGATTCGATTCGCCGGCTCGCCATCGCAGGCGTCTTCGGTTTCATCGGCAACTATTGGCTGCACCGAAAACTCGAGGATGACCTGCGAGCATTCCAACGCACGCTGTCCGGCAACTCCGGCGGAACAAACGCTGACACGGTGCCGATGGCCTAGAACAGTGCCGCGACGAACAGGCCGCCGCTCGGGAGGAGCGAAAGTATGCCGGTTTCGGGTGTGGTCGGCGGCCACGTGAGCCGAACGGATGATACCTGCGGCGCAGAGCGACGTCGTCGACGCCCGGCACCCGCGGGGGCCCGAAACCTCGCCCGGTAATGCCATAACGCCGTCATGCCAGCGTGCCCGGCGAGCGCGTCCTCGGCGCAGAGTCGCGCCTTGTCGGATCGAAGCTCCACTGCGAGATCGGGTCCACCGCAGTTTATTACGCGCCGCCCACGAAGAAATCAACCGAATTGATCATGTAATTCACGACCGAAATGAAGATCAAATTAAAGATCAAATTGCTTCACCCCGGCAAAATGTTCTGTTTGCCAATTATTAACCGTGACAATTCGCACATTCGGAAAACTGGATTTGCAGATCTCGTCTTCATAACATTTGTGGTGTGCGCCGTGATGGCGTCGTTATCCGTCTGAGAAAAGGAAGCACCGTAGATGTTCTCTCGCAAGGCCCTTGTCGCCGCCACCACCGTCTCCGCCGCCGCCCTGTTCTTCGGCCCGGTCGCGATGGCCTCTGCCGCCCCCGCCGCCCCCGGCGGCTCCTCGAGTGCGGCCTCGGGCTCGGCTGACAGCGGCTCGGCCTCGGGCTCGGCCGGCTCATCCACCGGTTCGGCCGGCTCGTCCTCCGGTTCCGCCATGCTCGACTCCGGCAGTTCGGCCCTCGACGGCGGCACCTCCGCCATCCTCAACATCATCGATTCGATCACTGGCGTCCGTGACCTGACCCAGCCCAAGCCCGCCTCCTGATTCGGGTCTCGGTAGATCACCGCTTCGTCCGTGCCGCCTCTCGATGGCCGGATTTCTTTGTGCCGCTACCCCGCACATCGGCCATTGCGTGCTATTGCAGTGAATTTGCCGTAATAGACTGCTCATTCACCGTGTCGAGTAGCCTAAGGCTGATGCAATCGCAGGATTCCGGTTGCCTGCCAATGAGATAGCTCTCCGCGCTGCGCATCCGGGGCCTGCATTGAACACCGGGTTTCGTGCCGTTCGGAGAACTCGCCGTACGGCACGAAAATTCCCGGGAGAGTTCGAAACGCTGCCGCACGTGACTACCTCAGTCGGCATGAGGCCTGGTCGCGAACACCTCGTGTATTTCGGTTCCGATCAAACGCGGATCCTGCTGGGTTTGCACCGACATACCGTGCTGATCGAATAGTTCGCGGACTTCTTGCAGGCGGCCGTCGAGGTCGTGGACCTCGGCGACGACAGCGTGCATACGTCGCCAGTCCGCATCGGTGATGCCGTGCAAGACATCCAACTCAGCCCGCTCGACATCGACTTTGAGCAGGCCGATCTCCCTGTCGCGGCAGTATTCGTCGAGTATCGCCGAGACGGTGGTGACCTCGACCTCCAAGGGCTCGCCATCATGCAGCCCATTCGTGATGAGCGCGATGGCCTTGTCGTCCAGGCCGCAATTGCGCAGATAAGTCCGGGTGGCTTGGTCGTCCGCCTCGCGGTCGGCGAAGAAACCGGAGTTCGCCGTTGCGCGAGGGTACCAGGTGAACGGCCGGACGCCGGGCGTCGCGCTGACCGCGATTCGCAGGGAAATCCCGCCCGGGACATACGCGGCGATGTTGCGGTCCAAGCAGCGAAAGGTCATCGGCACGGGCTCGACGG
The DNA here is from genome assembly GCF_050955785.1 of Nocardia sp. CA-084685. NCBI lineage: Bacteria > Bacillati > Actinomycetota > Actinomycetes > Mycobacteriales > Nocardiaceae > Nocardia > Nocardia sp. CA-084685. The sequence goes on along the minus strand of NZ_CP192094.1, from coordinate 3,828,876 downwards.
CGATGACCTGGATGCCGGGGCAGGCGTCGGCGAACATCATCGCGGTCAGGCCGATGTTCGCGCCGATATCCAGGGCGATATCGCCGGGCCGAAGACGTTCGGCGGCGCGTCGGTAGAATCCGCGTCTCGAGGTCGTCTCGCCCCACAACATGCGGGCCTCGGCCGGGCTGGTGCAGGTCACCGTTCTGCCGTCATCGAGATGCAGTTGCTGCAAAGTGGTCAGCATTTTTCCATGAACCTTTCCAGGACAGGGCCGATGGTGGCCAGCGCATGCGGATGACTCAGCTCGAGGTGGCGGGCGTCGATAACGACGTTGTGCACCGCGCCGCTGACGTAGGGCCGCCACGTGTGGACCAGCCCGCCGTGGTCCGCGTGGTCTTTTCCAGCGGTGAAGAACACCAGGTCGCCGTCGAACAGCCGTGGCCGGTGCGCGGCGGAGATATCGCTCGCGGTCCGGAAGCTCTCCATCACCCGCTCGGTCTGCTCGGCACTGAACAGGCCGGTCGCGACCACTTGGTCGCGGATGATGTTCCAGGCCTGTTCATGGCTACTCGCCCGCAGCTCGTCGTCGATGCCGAACAGCTCCCGCCAGCCGCCGAGCAGATCGGCCATCAGCTGTCCCGGTGCGGGCTGGTCGTTCGGCGCCGATTGCGGCGGTGCCTCGGCGGCGCAGTCGAGCAGGGCCAGCATGCCGACCTGGTCGCCGTCGCGTTGCAACCGGACCGCCATGGCGTGCGCGATCTGCCCGCCCAACGACCAGCCGAGCAGGTGATACGGACCCGTGGGTTGTACGCGGCGAATCTCGGCCACATAGCGGTCGGCCAGTTCATCGACCGACCGCGCATCCGGTTCGCCGGACACGACGTGCGGATCCTGCAACCCGAACACCGGGCGATCCGGATGCAGATGTTCGACGAGGCCGCCGTAGAACCACGCCAGACCGCCCGCCGGGTGCACGGCGAAAACCGCCGGTCCGGATCCACTCCCACGCAGCGCCAGCAGCACCTTCAGCCCCGAGTCGCCGTCCGCGTCGTCGGCCCGGCGCGCCAGAGATTCCGGCGTCGCATCCTCGAACATCCAGGGCAATTCGATCGTCACACCGCGAGCGCTCAACTCGGTCACCGCCATGGTGGCCAGCAGCGAATTGCCGCCCAAATCGAAGAACCCATCGGTTACCCCTACCCGCGACGCTCCCAGGACCTGGGCGTACACCTCGGTGAGCACCTTCTCGGTGTGCGTGCGCGGCGCGACGAACCGCTGGACCGATCCTTCGAAATCGGGCGCTGGCAATGCTTTCCGATCCAGCTTCCCGTTGACCGTCAGCGGCAGATCGGGCAGGACCATGACTACCGACGGCACCATATAACTGGTCAGCACTTCGGCGGCGACCGCGCGGACCTGGCCCGGATCGATTCGCTGCCCGTCGCCGCCCACAACGTAGCCGATCAGCTGATCCACCTCGCGCTCGTGACGGTGCACCGCCACAGCGGCCCGCGACACCGTAGGATGCCGCAGCAGCGCCGCCTCCACCTCGCCCAGTTCGATTCGGTACCCACGCAACTGCACCTGCGCATCGGCCCGGCCGAGGTAGGTCAATTCGAGCCGCCCATCGGCGATCTCGAGCCAGCGCCCGACGTCGCCGGTGCGATACAACCGGCCGCCGTGCGGATCGAATGGGTTCGCCACGAAACGGCTCGCCGTCAACGCGGGCGCTCGCAGGTAGCCGCGCGCGAGTTGCCCTCCGGCGATATAGATTTCGCCACGAACACCGATCGGCACGGACCGCAGCCGGTCGTCGAGCACATATACCCGTAGTCCCGGCAGCCCGGCGCCGATCCCGGACGCGTCCGCGCCGTCGACCTCGGCGAAGGTCACGTGCACGGTCGTCTCGGTGATCCCGTACATGTTGATCAATCGCGGCGACCCGGGCTGGTGTGCGGCGAACCAGCCGGTCAACCGCTTCGCATCCAATGCCTCGCCACCGAAGACGACATACCGCAGCACGAGATCGCCACAGCCGCAGCCGGATTCGCGGTATCGACGCTCGGCGTCCACGAATCCATAAAACGCCGAAGGCGTTTGGCTCAACACCGTGACCCGCTCGCGCGCCACCAGTTCCACCAACGCCTCCGGCGACCGGGAGGTGGTGTCGTCGACGACGACCACCCGGCCGCCGCTCAGCAGCGCGCCCCACATCTCCCACACCGCGAAATCGAAGGCGTAGGAATGGAACAGCGTCCACACGTCGTCGGGGCGCAGATCGAATCGCTCGGTGGCGTGGGTGAACAAGGTGACGGCTTCGCGGTGGCTGATGGCCACGCCCTTCGGCGTACCGGTCGACCCCGAGGTGTAGATCACATAGGCGAGGTTGTCCGGCTGTGCGGCCGCGGGTAACGCGCGGTCCGAGACCACGTCTGGGGTCTGTTCGATCAGGACCGTCGGTGCCGCGTATTCCGGTATGTCCGTTGCCAACTCGGCCGAAGTCAACACCGCGGCCGGACGCGCGTCATCGAGGATGAACCGCAAACGCTGCGCAGGGTTGGCCATATCCAGCGGCAGATATCCCGCACCCGCGCGAACCACCGCGAGCAGCCCCACGACCAGATCGACCGAACGCGGCAACGCCACGGCCACCAGGGTTTCCGGGCCAACACCGTGCTCGGTGAGCCGAACGGCCAGCCGGGTCGCGCGCCGATCCAATTCCGCATAACTCACCTGCGACACGCCGTCTGTGGCCGCGATCGCATCGGGCTGGGCCGAGACCCGGGCGGTGAAGAGCTCGGCCAGAGTGACTTCCGCGACCGCGCCGCCGTCCGCTCCCGCGGCCGCCAGCACCGCCTGCCGCTGGTCGGGATCCACGATGTCGATATCGCCAACGGCAACAGCCGGATTCACCGTCGCCTGCTCCAGGATTCGGCTGAACGCGCGCGCGAAACGAGACATCGTCTGCTCGATGAACAGATCGGCGGCGAAGGTCAAGCGTCCGGCCATGCCGCTCGGTGCGCCGCCAGCATCGAACTGTTCGACGAGTTTCACGTTCAGATCCGCGCGGGCCTGATCGAAGCCTGCTTCGATCGGCTCGACGGTGAGCCCCGCCAGCTCCAACGCGGCCGCGCTGAGATCCTGGACGTCGAGGGTCACCTGATACAGCGGCATATGCGCGGTCGACCGGCGCGGATTCACCACCTCCACAACCTGCTCGAACGGCACATCGGCGTGCGCGAACGCGGCCAGATCCGTTTCGCGGGTGGCGGCGAGCAACTCGTCGAACGGCTGTCGAGACGACACCCGCGACCGCAACACCAGCGTGTTGACGAACATGCCGATCAGATCGTCGAGTTCGCGATCGCCACGACCGGCCATCGGGGTACCGACCGCCACATCGTCCACACCGGCCAGCCGTGCCAACAGTACGTTCAACGCGGTATGCAGAACCATGAACACCGTGGCGTTGGCCGTGCGGGCGAGTGCGTCGATGCGGGTATGCAACTCGGCGGACAGCTCGAAATCGACCGTGCGGGCGCGCATGGACGCCACTGGCGGCCGCGGCAGATCGGTCGGCAGCTCGAGCAGTTCGGGCAGCCCGGCGAGGGTGTCGGTCCAGAATCCCAGCTGCTGCGAGAGCAGCGAATCCGGATCGTGCTCGTCACCGAGCACCTCGCGCTGCCACAACGCATAGTCGGCGTACTGGATCCGCAACGGTGGCCAGTTCGGTTGCCTCCCTTGCTGACTCGCCTCGTAAGCCACCGCCACATCCCGTGCGAGCGGCATCATCGACTGCCCGTCGGCGCAGATGTGGTGCACGCAGATCACCAGCACATGATCGCGTTCGTCGAGGGCGAGCAATTCGGCTCGTACCGGCGGTGCCTGGGTCACATCGAACCCCGCGGAGACCACCGCCGCCGCCCGCGCGAGCACCTGCTGTTCATCGACCCGGATCGGGGTCAGCGCCGGCGCCACCTCAGCGGCATCGACGATGACCTGGCCGGGCATTCCGTTGATCATCGGGAACAGGGTGCGCAGCGACTCATGCCGGTCGATGACCAACGCGCACGCCTGCCGTAGCGCATCGATGTCGAGTTCGCCGCGCAGCCGGATCACCAGCGGAATGTTGTAGCCGCCGACCGAGGTGTCGAACTGGTTGAGGAACCACATCCGCTGTTGGGCCGGGGACAGCGGCACGTGCGCCGGGCGGGTGCGCGGTGTCGGCGGCACCGCGAGCTGGCGCTCGGCCGTGCTGAGATGCACGGCCAGGTCGGCGACGGTCGGTGCGTCGAACAGGTCTCTGATACCGACGATCACCCCGAGTGCCGTGCGCAATCGCGCGACCGCCCGCGTCGCCGACAGCGAATTGCCACCGAGGTCGAAGAAGCTATCCGTCGCGCCCACCGCGCCGATACCCAGGACTTCGCCGAAAACATCCGCGATGCGCTGTTCGGTCTCGGTGCGGGGGGCGATCCGTTCCCGTTCGTCCGGGAATTGCGGTGCGGGCAGTGCCGCCCGATCGAGCTTGCCGGTCCCGCTGAGCGGGAGTTCGGTCAGCGGCACGAGCAGGTCGGGCACCATGTGCGCTGGCAGGTGCCGCCGGGCCGCGGCCTTTACGGCGCTCGGATCGATGCGGCCGTCGCCGACCAGATAGCCGACGAGCCGGTCGGCGCCGCTCACATCGGTGCGCGGCACGACCACCGCGTGGTCGACGCCGGGATATTCGGACAGTACGGCTTCGATTTCGCCGAGTTCGATGCGTTGACCGCGGATCTTGACCTGGAAATCGCGGCGGCCGAGATACTCCACGGCGTGGTCGGTGTGCCAGCGGGCCAGATCGCCGGTGCGGTACATGCGCGCGCCCGGCGCGCCGAACGGATTCGCCACGAAGGACCCGGCGGTGGCACCGGGCCGGTTCAGATACCCGCGGGCCAGCTGGCTGCCCGCGAGGTACAACTCGCCCACCACCCCGACCGGCACCGGCCGCAGCCACCGATCGAGGACGACGGCCTCGACACCGCGAATCGGTCCACCGATCGTCACCACATCGCCGGGAAGCAACGCATCGCTGATCCCGGCCAGAATCGTGGTTTCGGTCGGTCCGTATCCGTTCAACAACCGCCTGCCCGGCGCCCACACCGTGACCAATTCCGGTGTCACCGCCTCGCCGCCGGCCACCAGCACGCGCAACGAATCCATCCCGGCCGGCACCATGGTGGCCAGCACACTGGGGGTCAGGAATGCATGCGAAACCTGTTGCGTGCGAATAAGTTCCGCCAACTCGTCCCCGGCGAACGCATCCGGTTCCGCGACTACCAGCAATGCGCCGCTGGTGTGCGCAAGCAGAACTTCCAGGAACATCACATCGAAACCGGTACCTGCGGCGTGCAGCACACGCGACCGGGTGTCCACCCCGAAGCGGTCACGCACGACCGCAGCGAAATTCGCCAGCCCGGCGTGGGTGACCTCGACACCCTTCGGAAGCCCGGTGGACCCCGAGGTGTAGATCACATATGCCGCGTCTTGGATCCGTGGCGTCCGCAAGCGCTCGGTATCGGTGACCGCCGCTGCGGACTTCGCCGCGATGGCCGCCTCGGTGTCCGAATCGTCGAGGACCAGCGGGCGCACCGCGTCGGGAAGCAGATCCCGGAACGCCGTGACAGTGAGCGCGACCCGCACGCGGGCGTCTGCGACCATATGTGCCACGCGCTCTGCCGGATTGCGCGGATCGATCGGCAGGAACGCCGCACCCGTTTTGGTCACCGCCCACAGGCCCACCACGAACTCCGCCGACCGGCCCAGCGCCAGCGCGACCTGATCACCGGGGCCGACACCCCACTCGATCAACTGCCGCGCCACCTGGTTCGACCGGGCGTCCAACTCGGCGTAGGACATCGTGCACCGACCCGAAAGCAGCGCTGCCGCATCGGGATTCACGCCCAGGCCCGCAGCGAACAACTCGGCCGCGAGCTGTGGCGCGCCGGGACTGCCGCCCGTTGCGGGCACCAACTCCCGTCGCTCGGTCACCGACAACAGATCCACCGAATCCAGCCGCGCGTGCGGATCGGGCGTGATCGCGCGCAGCACGGTGTCGAGTCGGGTGGCGAGACCGGATGCCGTCTCGTCATCGACGTAATCCGGCTGATAGCGCAGGCGCACGTGCAGCGTGTCGGTGTGGTGGGCCTGCACGGTGATCGGGTAGTGCGCGGCATCGCGGCCGTCCGCCGCGATCACCCGCATCCCGTCGATGTCGGCGTCGGCCAATCCGCTGCTGTCGACGGGGTAGGACTCGAAGACGACGAGGGTGTCGAACAGAGCGACGGCGTCCACGGCCGCCAAGATCTGCGGCAGTTCGAGGTAGTGGTGGTCCAGCAGCCGGGTGTTGTCGGCCTGCAGTCGCGTCAGCGTTTCCGTGATGGTCCGGTCCCGGCGGACGTCGGCGGCGACCGGAATCGTGTTGATGAACAGACCGATCATCGACTCGACCCCGGGCACGTCGGCGGGACGGCCGGATACCGTACTGCCGAACACCACGGTGTCGGTGCCGAGCAGATTGCTCAGCACCACCGCCCAGGCGAACTGCACCATCGTCGCCATCGTGACCGAGTGGGTGCGGGCGAAGTCCGCCAACTCCGCTGTCGTATCGCGATCGAGATCAATCGTCACATCGATAGGAATGGTCGCGGATGTCTCGGTGCGCGCACCGGCGATCAGTGTCGGCTCGCTGACTTGGCGTAGCGCGTCTCGCCACACCTCGACGCTCGCGGTGCGGTCACGTCGCGCGAGCCATTCCAGATAGTCGCGGTAGGACGCGGCAGCGGGCAGCAACTGCGGCTGTGCGTCCGCGGCGTACAACGCGATGAGCTCACGCCACAGCAGCGGCAACGACCAGCCGTCGAGCAGCAGGTGATGCGCGGTCACCAGCAGCCGGAACTCGTGCGGGCGCACCGTGATCAGCAGGAACCGCAGCAGTGGTGGATGGGCCGGATCGAATCCGGTCGCCCGCTCCGCGTCGATCACCTCGTTCAGATCCGGTGTGTCGCCGGACAGCGTGATGCTGCGCCACGGCACCGCGGTATCGGTTGGAATCACTTGTACTGCAACGCCTTCGGCAGTGCGAGTGAAGGCGGCCCGCAGGTTGGGGTGGCGGGCGAGCAGGGCCCGCGCGGCGCGCTCGAGCCGGTTCTCGTCGATCGTGCCGGTCAGGGTGAGCGCCGACTGCGCGAGGTAGACGTCGAGTCCGCCCGCGGCGATCTCGGCGTGGAACAGGAGACCCGCCTGCAGCGGTGCCAATGGCCACACTTCGCTCAGCGGCGCGTACCGGTCGGCGAATTCGTCCAGATCTCGCTGGGTGAGGTCGACGAGCGGAACGTCGGCCCGCGACAGTCCCCAATCATCGGCCGTACGGGCCGCGATCGCGGTCAGGGCATCGACCCATTCGTCGGTGAGTTCGGCAACGTCGTCGTGATCGAGCAGCCGCGAGGCGTAGCCGACATAGGCCGATAGCCGCGGTCCGGCCGCGGCATCGACGATGTTCACGTCGATCGTGAGCACCGCGGCCGCGGGCATGTCCGGATCGAAGGCGGCCCGGCGGTCGAAGCGTTCGTCGGTGGGTGCCCACGGCAGATCCGACAGTGTCGCGAGGTCGACGCCCACCCGGCCGAGATAGTTGACACTGATCTGCGGTTCGGGCAGCGCGGCGAGCCGGTCGGCCGTGGCGGGGTTCAGATAGCGCAGCAGACCGTAGCCGATGCCCTTGTCCGGGATGGCGCGCAGCTGATCCTTGACCGATTTCACCGCCGCGCGCAGATCCGCTGGATCGATGCCGCTCAGCTCGAGCACAGCCGGATAGCGTGTGGTGAACCAGCCGACGGTGCGCGAGAGGTCGGCGCCTGCGGCGATCTGTTCCTCGCGGCCGTGCCCTTCCAGCAGGACCTTCATGCCCGCGTGCGTGTCGCCGCGACGCCTGCGCCAGCGCGTCAGCGCGACGGCGAGCCCGGCCAGCAGCACATCATCGAAGCTGCCACGCATGGCGTGGGGCACCGCGTCGAGCAATGCCGAGGTCACCTCCACCGGGAGCGACACGGTCAGCTCGCGCACAGTCGCCTGGGTGTCCCGTGCGGGATCCAGCTCCGCACGCCCGAGCAGCGGATCCGGTGCCGAACCGATCCGCTGCCAAAACTCGACTTCCCCGGCGCGCTCGGCCGCCGCGGTGATCAAGGCGTGCGCCCACCGACGCATGGAGGTGCCCGATGCGGGAAGCTCGACCGCCCGGCCCCGGGTGATCTGCTGCCAGGCAGTCACGAAGTCCGGCAGCAGGATTCGCCACGACACCGCATCGACGGCCACGTGATGGATCACGATCAGTGCCCGGCCCTCGGCATCCACACCGGATTCGGGCAGTAGGCACACGACGTGCACCAGCCTGTCCGCAGCCGGATCGAGCCGGTCGTACGCGGCGGCGGACGCCGCTTCCACCAAGGCGGTGAAACCGGCGCTGCCCGGCGCCTCGTCGGCGCCGAAACTCCGCACAGAGACCGAACCGGTGGCGTCGGCGGCGCTCGGGGGGAACACCTCCCAGCGTTGCCCGTCGAGCCGCGACCGCAGCACATCGTGGTGTTCGATGATCGCCCGCACGGTCGAGACCACGTCCTCGACGCGCGCGTCACGCGGCAGACGCACCAGCATCGACTGCGCGAACCGAGCCGGCGCCCCTAGTCGCTCGACGAACCAGGACACGATCGGCGTCCACGGAATATCGCCCACACCACCGCCGGGCAGCTCGACCAGAGTCGCCCGTTCGGCGGCCCGAGCGACCTGCGCGAGCCCGCGAACCGTCTTGTGCTCGAAGATGTCGCGGGCCGTCACGGTGATCCCCGCGGACTTCAGGCGCGCGGCCAGCTGGATCGACATGATGGAGTCGCCGCCAAGCGCGAAGAAGGAGGTCGTCGCGCCCACTGTGGTGACGCACAGGACGTCGGCGAAGGCAGCGGCGATGGAGCGTTCCAGGTCGGTCGACGCGGCGACCGCGGCGTCTTCGGTGGTCTCGAAAACCGGCTCGGGCAATGCTTCTCGATCCACCTTGCCGGACGAGGTGAGCGGCAGGTGATCGAGTACCGTGATCGTCGCCGGCACCATGTGCGCGGGCAGGGCGGTAGCCACGTGATCGAGCACCGCGCTCGGTTCGACGACCGTTGCGGGTTCGGCCGTGATGTACGCGGCGAGCACCGGGTGACCGCTGGGGCCTCGGCGACTCACGGTTACCACGGTGGCGACCGCCGGATGGGTCAGCAGCGCAGCGTCGATCTCGCCCAGTTCGACGCGCTGGCCGCGAATCTTGATCTGGAAATCGAGGCGGCCGACGTACTGCAGCGTGCCCTGGGCGGTCCAGCGGACGATATCGCCGGTGCGGTACATCCGCGAACCCGGCGCACCGTATGGGTTGGCCACGAACGAACGTGCCGTTGTTCCAGGACGATTCAGATAACCGCGGGCCAGCGCGGCCCCGGAGAAATACAGTTCCCCGGGCACTCCGATCGGCACCGGCCGCAGCCGCGCGTCCAGTGCCACCGCCTCGGCACCGCGAATCGGTCCGCCGATGGTGAGCACCTGCCCCGGCTGCACGGGGTCGCTGATCGTGATCACGATCGTCGTCTCGGTCGGGCCGTAGACGTGGTGCAGCCGCCGCCCGACCGCCCAGGCGGCGATCAGATCCTGCGCCACCTTTTCACCGCCGACCGCCAGCGTCCGCACCGAATCCAACTCACCGGGCGACATCGTCGCCAGCACACTCGGTGTCAGGAACGCATGTGTCACCCGATGGGTCCGGATCAGTTCGGTCATGGCCGCGCCGCCGAGCACCTCCGGTGGCGACACCACCAATGCCGCTCCGGCCGCATGCGCCATCAAGGCTTCGAGCAGTACCGCGTCGAATGCGGGTGCCGCGGCTTGCAGCACGCGCGAGGTCGGTTCAACCCGATAGCGCTCACGCTGCTCGGCCGCGAACGCCGCCAGCCCTTCGTGGGTGACCACCACGCCCTTCGGCGTGCCGGTCGAACCCGACGTGTAGATCACATATGCCGCATCCCGAATCCGAAGGGCGCGAGGACGATTCGCGTCCGACACGGAGTGGCTGGGACGCGCGGCGATCTGGGCGACTGTGTCCGGGTCGTCGAGCACCAGCCAGCGGACGCCGTCCGAGACGGACGGCCGCGCGGCCGCGACCGTGACGCCGATATCGGCACCGGAATCGTCCAGCAGATATGCGATCCGCTCCGGCGGATAACGCAGGTCCACCGGCACGAACGTGGCCCCGGTCTTCATGATCGCCCACATGGCGACGTGATAGTCGGCCGAGCGCGGCACGACCAGCGCGGCGCACATCCCCGGCCCCGCGCCCCAGGAAAGCAGCTGCGCGGCAAGCTGATTGGCGCGGCGGTCGAGCTCGCCGTAGCTGAGGGTGCGGGTGCCGTCGATGAGGGCGATCGCCTCGGGGGTCGTTGCCACGGCCGAGCTCAGCAGATCGGGCAGCAGACGCGGCACGGGGGCGTCGCCGCCGCGCGCCGGAATCAGCCGTTCGGCCTCCGCCACACCGATCAGTGAGATATCACCTATCGGCTGGGTCGGATCGGCCACAACCGCATCGAGCACCCGGAGGAACCGCTCGGCCAGCCCTGCCGCCGACGATTCCACGAAAAGATCTGTCGCATAGATAATTTCGCCCTCGATCCCGGCGGTCCGAGCACCGTCGAGATGTTCGGTAAGCAACACCATGAGGTCTGTCTTGGCTTGGGCGGCACCAGGATCGAGCAGTTCGACATCGACGTCGGACAGCTCGAACGGGGCAGCGGCGCTGTTCTGCAATCCGAACAGCACCTGATACAGCGGCGTATACGCTGTCGACCGGGGCCGGTCGAGCACGTCGACCAATCGTTCGTAGGGTAGATCCGCATGCGCGAGCGCCTCGAGGTCGATGCCGCGGACCTCGGCCACGAGTTGCCGGAACGACCGATCGTCGCGGATCGGCGTGCGCAGCACCACCGTGTTGACGAACATGCCGACGAGATCCTCCAGCGCCGGGCTGCCCCGGCCCGCGACCGGCGTACCGACCGACACGTCGTCGGTATGTGCGGTGCGCGCCAGCACGATCGCGAGCGCGGCGTGCAGCACCACGAAGACGGTGACACCCTCGCGACGGGCCAGCCGCACGACCCCGTCGTGCAGCCGCTGCGGGATGTCGAAGCGAACGGTGCCGCCGACCATCGACATGGTCGCGGGCCGAGGGTGGTCGGTCGGCAGGTCGAGCAGCTCCGGGGCGTCGGCGAGAGCGTCGGTCCAATAGGGGATCTGCCGCGCGATCACCGACGACGGATCGTCCTCGGCGCCGAGGACCTCCCGCTGCCACATCGCATAGTCGGCGTACTGGACGCGCAGCGGTTTCCATTGCGGCGCTGCACCTTTCACTCGGGCGCGATACGCGGCGAATATGTCGCGCGCCAACGGCGCCATCGATGCGCCATCGGCGGCGATGTGATGGACGACCAGTGCCAGCACATGCTCGTCGGGACCGGTGCGATACAGCCGTACTCGCAGGGGCACCGCGCGCGCGACATCGAAGCCGGTCTCGACGGTCTGCCATATCCGCTCGGCCAGCACGGTCTCGTCGGCGACCGGCTCCGGATCCAGACCAGAGCCGTCGACCACGTTCGTCACATCCCGCACGACCTGACACGGCTCGCCGCCGACTATTGGATACACCGTCCGCAACGGCTCGTGCCGAGCGACCACATCGCCGAATGCCGCCCGCAGCGCCTCGATGTCCAGCGCGCCGGTCAACCGGGCCGTGAAACTGATGTTGTAGGCCGCTGAGGCGGTGTCGAACTGGTTGATGAACCACAACCGGCGTTGCGCCATAGCCAGTGGGATCGTCGCCGGGCGCGGCCGCGGCGCGAGCGGGATCAACGCCGTCCGCGTCCGCTGCGCCAGCCGTGCCGCCAAACCGATGACGGTCGGTTCCTCGAAAATATCGCGGATGCCGACTTCTACACCGAGCGCCGTCTCGGCCCGTGCGGCGATCCGAACGGCCGACAGGGAATCCACACCGATGTCGAAAAGGTTCGCCCGCACGCTCACTCGCTCGCTACCGGTGACCGCGGCGACGATATCGGCCAGTGCCGCTTCGCGTTCGGTGCGGGCCGGGACGAATTCCGCTGCGTCGTCGAATGTCGGCGCCGGCAAGGCGGCGCGGTCGAGTTTGCCGTTCGAGCTGAGCGGCATGGCATCGAGCATCTCGACGTGAGCCGGCACCAGATACGACGGCAGCACGTGCGAAAGCTGCTCGCGGATCGTGGGCCCGTCGGTCACCGCTGCGGGCACGAGCGTCACGTAGGCGATGATCTGTCCGGAAGTCGCGACGGCGACTGCACGAGCCACCTCCGGCAGCGCGCACGCCGCCGCTTCGATATCGCCCGGCTCCACCCGCTGACCGCGCACCTTCACCTGGAAATCGCTGCGGCCCCGGTATTCCAGCTCACCATTGCGCGTCCAGCGCACCAGGTCACCCGTGCGATACATGCGCTCCCCGTGCGCCCCGAACGGGTGCGCGAGGAAGGCGGCGCAGGTGAGGTCGGCCCGAGCGTGATACCCGCGCGCCACCTGCACACCCGAGACGTACAGATCGCCGACGACACCGACGGGCGCCGGTTGCAGCCGTTTGTCGAGCACGTAAACCCGCATGCCCGCCACGGGCGCGCCGATCGGGACCGTCGCCGGGGTCCGCGCACCCGGCAGGCAACGCGCGGCCGTGACCACCTCCGCCTCCGCCGGGCCGTACCAGTTCAGCACCTCGGCCTCCGGGAACACGCGTACCGCGGCATCGACGGTGTGCTGCGCCAGCGCCTCTCCTGCGACGAAAATTCTTCGGATGGAAGGTAATTCGGTATAGTCTTCGGCTTCGAGCAGGACGTCGAGCATCGACGGCACGAAGTGCACCGTGCTGACGTCGTGGTTCGCGATCAGACCGGCGAGGTAGGCCGGGTCCCGGTGCCCTCCGGGTTCGGCCACCACGATTTGCGCGCCGACTTGCAACGGCCAGAACAACTCCCACACGGCGATGTCGAAGGTGATCGGCGTTTTGTGCAGCACCGTATCGGAGACGGTGTGCGGCCACTGCTGCTGCGCCCACGCCAATTGACTCATGGTCGCGGCGTGCGTCAGGGACACGCCTTTGGGAACGCCGGTGGAGCCGGAGGTGAACAGCACATAGGCCACGTTCTCCGGGCGCAGCGGCGCGCACCGTTCCGCATCGGTGATCGGGGCGCCGGACAGTTCGGCCATCTCCAGTCGATCGAGGCGAACGCGGTCGAATCCCGCTGGCAGGCCAGCGTCGTCCACCGAGGTGGTGAGCACCAGCAGCGGACGTGCCGCGCCGAGCACGCCGGCGATGCGCGCACTCGGTTGGTCCGGGTCGATCGGCAGGAAGGTAGCACCCGCCTCGACCACCGAATACAGTGCGGTGACGAGCTCGATCGAGCGCCGAATACTGACCGCCACAATGGTTTCCGGTCGTGCGCCGCGGGAGATGAGCCACCTGGCCAACCGGTTGACACGTGCGGCGAACTCCCGGTAGGTCAGCGCCTCGCCGTCCGGAACCCGAATCGCCGGGGCATCCGGGGTGCGTTCGACCTGGTTGGCAAAGGCGTCCACCAGCGTGCGACCCGCCGATACGGGGCCGCCGGTATCGTTCCAGCGGTCGAACACCAGCTGCCGCTCGCCGTCATCGAGTAGATCGATGTCGCCGATCGGCGAATCGGCGTCGATCGTGAGACCGTCGAGCAGGCGCACGAACCGATCGGCGAAACGCCGCGCGCTGTCGGCATCGAACAGGTCGGTGGCGTAGGTCAGGCGCAGCGTCATGCCGGTCGGCTCGTTGTCGGGCCCATGCTCCTCGGTCATCATGAGCAGCAGGTCGTAGATCGCGGCACTGTCACCCGGGTCGATGGTCTCGATGGTGAGCCCAGGAAGTTCCACGTGCGCCCGCATCATGTTCTGGTAGGCGAGCATCACCTGGAACAACGGCGCGTGTGCCGTCGACCGTGCCGGATTCAGCGCCTCCACCAACTGCTCGAACGGCACGGTGGCATGGTCGAAGGCCTCGATGTCGTTGTGGCGCACCGCATCCAGCAGGTCGGCGCAAGTCTGTTCGAGCGTGATACGGGTGCGCAGTACTAAGGTGTTGACGAACATCCCGACGAGGTGGTCGAGCGCCCGATGTCCGCGACCAGCGTGCGGCACGCCGATCGTGATGTCGTCGCTGCCAGAAAGCCGCGACAGCAGCACCGCGAGTGCGGTGTGCACGACCATGAATGTCGTGGCCCTGGCTCGCTGGGCCAATGCCTCCACCCGGCCCTGCAGCTCGGCTGAAATCTCGACCTGCAGCACCGCGCCGTGGTGGGTCTGCTCGACCGGACGCGGCCGATCGGTCGGCAGCTCGAGCAGTTCGGGGATCCCTGCCAGTCGCGTTCGCCAGTAGGCGATATCGCGGGACACGGGCGAGTCGGGGTCGGCGGGCGAGCCGAGTACCTCGCGCTGCCACAGAGCGTAATCGGCGAATTGGACGGTGAGCGGCGCCCAATCCGGAAGGTTTCCACTGGTCCGTGCCCGATAGGCGGTCACGATATCGGCGGCGAGCGGTGCCACCGAATAGCCGTCGCAACTGATGTGGTGCACGGCCACCGCGACCACCCAGACCGTATCCGATAGCTGATACAGCGCTCCCCGCAGCGGCACGCCCTTCGAAACATCGAATCCGGTGGTCGACAACGCCGCCAGCCGGGGGGCCAACTCACGCTCCTCGATCCGCTGCGGAGTGAGATCCACGCCCGCGACGACATCGGCCGCGGCCAACACCACCTGTGTGGGCGTGCCGTCGACGGCCGGATACATGGTCCGCAAGCTCTCGTGCCGGGCGACGACGTCTCCGACGGCCACTGCGAGCGCTTCGATGTCGAGCCGGCCATCGAGCCGAATCGCCAGCGGCACTACGTAACCCGGTGCCTGGAAATCGAATTGGTTGATGAACCACATCCGGGCCTGGGCTGTCGACAAGGGCAGGTGCTGCGGCCTCGGCTGCGACGTCGGGGCGGGCAGCGCGGGCACCCCACGTAGTTGTGCGATGCGTTCGGCCAACTCGGCGACGGTGGGGGCCTCGAAAATCATCCGCACCGGCACGGTCGCATCCACGACGGCCCCGATCCGGCTCAGCGCGCGCGTGGCCACCAGCGAATTCCCACCCAGGTCGAAGAAGTCGTCGTCCGCGCCGACGGCGGGCAGGCCGAGCAGCTCGGCGAAGACCCCGGCCACGGCCTGCTCCACTAGCGAGCGCGGTGCCCGGTAACCGGGCTCGTGGTCGCTCGGCTCCGGTTCGGGCAGGGCCCGATAGTCGACCTTGCCGTTGGCCGTCAGTGGCACGGCGTCGATCCGGACGATCGCCGACGGCACCATGTAGGCCGGCAATCTCTCCAGCAGAAAACGTCGAATCTGCTTGGTGTCCAAGGCTTCCTGGGTGACAACATAGGCGACCAGTCGTTGCTCGTCACGGCCGGGGTGCACTCGGGCGACGGCCGCGCTCACCTGGGTGTGCCCGAGCAGGGCGGCCTCGATATCGCCCAGTTCGATGCGCAGTCCGCGAATCTTCACCTGGTCGTCGGCGCGGCCGACATAACGCAGGCTGCCGTCCTTGCCCCAGTGAACCAGATCGCCGGTACGGTATAGGCGGGTTGCGTGCGCGCGGTCGAACGGGTCCGCGACGAACGTCGCCGCCGTCAGACCCGGCCGGTGGTGGTACCCGCGGGCCAGCTGGACGCCGCCCAGATACAGCTCGCCGGTCACTCCCGTCGGAACCGGGTGCAGTCGCGAATCCAGCACGTGCACAATCACATTCGGCACGGGAACGCCGATCGGCACGGCGGCCCCGTCCACCCCGTCGACGTGGTACGCGGTGACACTGACCGCGGCCTCGGTCGGCCCGTACAGGTTGTCGATGCCCGCGTTGCTGACATCCCGCAATCGCCTGACGGTTTCGGCCGGCAGTGTTTCGCCGATGCACAGCACCCGCCGCAGATCCGGGAATTCGCGGCCGATGGCCGTCTCCTGGAACACCGACAGCAGCGACGGCACGAAATCGACTGTGGTCACGTGATGTTCGGCGATCAGCCGGGCGACCGCATCCGGATCGCCGCTACCGTTGGTACCCGCGACAACCAACTTCGCGCCGGATACCAAGGGGCAGAACAACTCCCAGACCGAAAGATCGAACGTGACCGGTGTGCGCAAGAGCATGACATCGTCGCCGAGGTGGTAGTGCTCACGCAGCCAGCGCAGCTGATTGACCACTGCGGCATGCGATATCGCCACTCCCTTCGGCACCCCGGTCGAACCGGAGGTATAGATGACATAGGCCAGATTTTCCGGATGCAGCGGCCCGAGCCGATCGGCGTCGGTCACCGGCGCTGGATCCTCGTGTTCGGCGTCGAGATCCGCGAGCGTCCATACCGGAACGCGGTCGGGCAGATTCGCGTCGTCGCCGGGACGGGTGAGCACCACCCTCGGCCGCGCAGCAGTCAGCACGGCGCGCACGCGATCGCGTGGATGGTCCTGGTCCAGGGGCAGATACGCCGCGCCGGCCGCGTGGATGGCATACAGCGTGATCAGCAGGTCGACCGAGCGCCGCATTGCCACGCCCACAACGATTTCCGGGCCCACCCCCCGTCCGATCAACGCGCGGGCAAGCGCGTTGACCCGTGCCGCGAATTCCCGGTAACTGAGCCGCGCGCCGTCTTCGGCGTCGAGTACGGCGGTGCGATCCGGCGTCGCCGCGGCCTGGACGGCGAACAGGTCCGCGACGGTCGTCGACGGCAGTGGGGTCGTCCCCCCGGTCTCCCGCACGACCAGCTCGCATGCTTCCTGCATGGTCAGCAGATCGACATCGCCTACCGCTCGGGCAGGATCGACGACCATCGCCCGCAGCAGCAGCACGAATCGTTCGAACATGGAGGTGATCGTTGCCTCATCGAAAAGATCTGTCGCATAACCGAATTCGACGGCCATCTCGCCCGATTCACCATCACGGCCCGCGGTGTCGACGAGATTGAGATGCAGATCGTATTTGGCCACGCTCGGATCGGCGGCTCGCGCCGACACGGTCAGGCCCTCGAATTCCACGGTGGGAATCTCGATGTTGTGGAACGAGAATCCGACCTGTGTCAACGGCGCATGTGCCGTCGTGCGGGGCGGATTCAGCACCTCGACGATCCGCTCGAACGGAATGTCGGCGTGGTCGAAGGCGGCCAGATCCCTCGCCCGCACCTGCTCCAGGATCTGCAGGAAGGACGCGCCGGGCTCGATGCGGGTGCGCAGCACCAACGTGTTGACGAACATGCCGATCAGGCGCTCGAGTCCCGGTTCGCCGCGTCCGGCGATCGGTGTGCCGACGGCGATGTCGCCGGTTCCAGAAAGCCGGGCCAGCAGTGCGGCATACGCGGTGTGCAGCACCATGAAGACTGTCACGTCGCGGCGGCGGGCCAGCGCGACGATGTCGCGGCCGAGGTCGGCGGGCAGCATCGCCGACATCGTCGCACCGCGGAACGACTGCCGGGCCGGGCGCGGCCGATCGGTGGGCAGGTCGAGCACTTCGGGCAGATCTGCCAGTGCCGTTCG
The DNA here is from genome assembly GCF_050955785.1 of Nocardia sp. CA-084685. Taxonomy (NCBI): domain Bacteria; kingdom Bacillati; phylum Actinomycetota; class Actinomycetes; order Mycobacteriales; family Nocardiaceae; genus Nocardia; species Nocardia sp. CA-084685. The sequence goes on along the minus strand of NZ_CP192094.1, from coordinate 3,811,176 downwards.
CCAATACTCGATCTGGGTGGCGGCCGGAGAATTCTGCTCGTTCTCGGCGCCGAGCCATTTCCGTTGCCACAGCGCGTAATCGACGTACTGCACGGGTAGCGGCGGCCACTGCGGCGCCTGCTGCCGCATGCGGGCGTTGTAGGCGGTCACCAGGTCCGCGGCCAGCGGTGCGAGCGAGGACCCGTCGAAGCTGATGTGATGGACGATGAGGACCAGAGTGTGCTGCTCGCGGGCGCTGCGCAGCAACGTGATTCGCAGCGGGATCTCGCGGGTGACGTCGAATCCGGCCGCGGCAGCCGCGGCGAGGTGGGCCTCGACGTCATCGACCCCCACCTCGATCGGCTCCAGCGTGGGCATCCCCTCCCGCACCGGCACGATCAGCTGATGTGGTCCACTGTCGCTGTCCGGATAGACGGTGCGCAGCGCTTCGTGGCGGTCGAGCACATCGGCGATCGTCGCGCGCAGCGCGGCCACGTCGAGTGGTCCCGACATGCCCACGACCAGTGCGATGTTGTACAGCGCCGAACTCGTGTCGAACTGATTGAGGAACCACATCCGGGCCTGGGCGGGCGAGAGCGGAATCCGTGCCGGCCGCTCCTGCGCAACCAGCGGTTCCCGCGCGGGCGCCTCGATCGCATTCAGAGTCTGCGCGAATGCCGCGAGGGTGGGCGCATCGAAGACGGTGTGCAGCGGAACATCGACGCCGAATACGGCGCTCAGCCGCGCCGCCAGCCGCGTGGCCGACAGGGAGTTGCCGCCGAGGTCGAAGAAGTTGTCCAGGACGCCGACGCGATCGAGGCCGAGCACAGCGGCGCACACATCGGCGACGATCTGCTCGGCCGCGTCGCGCGGCGCGACGAATTCGGTCTCGGTGGTGAACACCGGCGCGGGCAATGCCGCGCGGTCGACCTTGCCCACCGAGGTCAGCGGCAGCGCGTCGAGCACTGTCACCGCGTCCGGAACCATATGCGACGGCAGGTGTTGCGCGGCGTGGGCCCGCAGCTCCGCGGCGTCGACGGCATCGATCGTCGGCGTGACGTAGGCGGCCAGTCTCGGCCCGCTCTCCGTGGCCACACTGACCGCCACCGCCGCCGCCACGGTCGGATACCCGGCGAGAACGGCTTCGATTTCGCCGAGTTCGATGCGCTGGCCGCGGATCTTCACCTGGAAGTCGGTGCGCCCGAGGTATTCCAACGTGTGCTCGGGCGTCCAGCGGGCGAGGTCGCCGGTTCGGTACATTCGGGCACCGGGCTTACCGAACGGATCGGCCACGAACGCCGACGCGGTCTCCGCGGGCCGAGCGAGGTAGCCGCGAGCGAGGTGAATGCCGCAGATGTACAGCTGTCCCGTGACCCCGACCGGCACCGGCTGCAGATTCTCGTCCAATACCAAGGCCGTGACACCGCGGATCGGGCCACCGATCGTGACGCGGGTATCGGCGCGCAGCGAATCGCTGATCGCGACCATGATCGTGGTCTCGGTCGGCCCGTACCCATTGAACAACCGACGGCCCGGACTCCACACCGCGGCCGTTTGCGCCGAAACCGCCTCGCCGCCGGCCACCAGATCCTGCAAGGAGTCCGCACCATCGGGCGACATGGTCGCGAGCACGCTGGGCGTGATAAATGCATGCGTAACCCGTTGCGTACGAATCAATTCCGCCAACCTGTCCCCGGCGAAGACATCCGGTGGCGACACCACAAGCGCGGCACCGTTGGGATGTGCCATGAGCAGTTCCAGAACCAGTGCGTCGAAGCCAGGGGCCGCCACCTGCAACACCCGCGCGGAACTGTCGATCCGATAGCGTTCTCGTTGTTCGGCGGCGAAATTCGCCAAGCCCGCGTGCGTCACAGTGACGCCCTTCGGCTCACCCGTCGACCCCGAGGTGTACACCACATACGCCGCGTTCGAGAACCGGCAGGGCCGGATCCGATCGGTATCGGTCACCGCGGCCGGGGATCGTGCGGCGATGCAGATCTCACTGCCCGGATCGTCCAGCAGCAACCGCGGTACCGAAGGCGGCAGCAGGTCTTGGGCGGCTTCGGCCGTCAGCACCACCTGCGCCTGCGCGACCATGAGCGCGACCCGATCGGCGGGATTGCGCGGATCCACCGGGACGAAAGCCGCACCCGCCTTCGCCGTCGCCCACATCCCGACCACGAGTTCCACGGACCGCCCCAGCAGCAGCGCGACCTGGTCGTCCGGACCTATTTCCCACTCGATCAACAACCGAGCGAGCTGATTCGACCGGACATCCAACTCCCCGAACGTCAACGTGCGTTCCGCGGACACGATCGCTACGGCGTCCGGATTCTCGACCGTCAGCAACTCCGCCAGCACTCGCGGCTGCTCGGCAGCGCCACCTGACGCGGGCACCAGCGCGGCTCGCTCACGCGCCGACAGCACATCGACCGCACCCAGGCGCTCGTGCGGATTCAACACGACCGACGCGAGGATCCGATTCAGCCGCCCGGCGATATCCTCGACCGTCGTCCGATCGAACAGGTCCGTGGCGTAGTTGATCCGCAGGCCGAGATCGCCTGTGGCGCTGGTGTTCTCGGCGACAGTGACGATGAGATCGACCTTCGCCGGTTGCGGCCCCGGTTCCAGGACCTCCACGGAGAGCTCGGACAGCGCCAGGCTCGGGCGGTCCATGTTCTCGAAGGCGAGGTACACCGGGCACAGTGGGTCGTGCGCCGCCGACGGCATCGCATCGACCGCCTCCACGACACGTTCGTACGGCAGGTCACTGTGGGCGAAGGCATCGATATCGATGTCTTTGACCCGGGTCAGAAACTCGGCGAACGATTCGTCGCCGCGCAGCTGGGTACGCAACAGCACCGTGTTGACGAACATGCCGATCAGCGGTTTCAGCGCGCGCTCGCCGCGGCCTGCGACCGGCGTCCCGATAGTAATGTCGGGCGAGCCCGACAGCCGGGCGAGCAAGGTGGCCACCGCAGCGTGCACAACCATGAAGTTGGTGACATTCGCCGCGCGCGCCAGCCGCTCGATCCCGGCGCGTATCTCGGCCGGGATCACGGTGTGGACGACGTCGGCGAGCATGGATCGGCGAACCGGGCGCCGACGATCGGCGGGCAGTTCGAGTGGTCGTGCCATTCCTGCCAATTGTGTTGTCCAATATCGCAATTGGCGTGCCGCGAGCGAGTCGGGAGCATTGTCGTCGCCGAGCAGGTCGCGGTGCCAGATGCTGTAGTCGGCGTACTGCAGGCTCAGTGGTTGCCAGTCCGGCACACGTCCCTGCGACCTGGCTCGGTAGGCCGCGGCGAAATCGGCCGCGAGCGGTGGCAGCGACGATCCGTCGCAGCAGATGTGATGCAGGACGACAACCAAGGTGTGTCGTAGATGGTCGGCGGACGCGAACAGCGCGACCCGGATCGGCGGACGTCGGCGTACATCGGTGCCGGTCGAGGCCAACTCGCGGATTCGATGTTCGAGCTCGTCGGGATCGGTGGGTCGCGGGGTCGGGTCGAGATCGGCGGCGACCTGCTCGGCAGGCAGAATCACCTGCGTCCCTTGACCATTCACGGCCGGATACACGGTGCGCAAGGATTCGTGTCGTTGGAGCAGGTCGGTCAGCGCCGAACGCAGCGCCGTGTCGTCGAGCTGTCCGGTCAGCTGCAGTACCAGCGGAATGTTGTAGGCCGCCGAGGTCGGATCCACCTGATTGATCAGCCAGATCCGGTTCTGTGCCGGTGCCAGCGGGATGGGCTCGACACGTGGCTGTGCCTGCAGGGCAGGGCGGCTGTAGTGCTGCCCGGCGGCGATATGGGCGGCGAGTCGGGCGACGGTCGGCTTGCCGAACAGGTCGCGCACCGCCACCTCGCAGCGGGTCAGCTCGGTGATCCGCACCGCGGCGCTGGTCGCGGTGAGCGAATTACCGCCCAGTTCGAAAAAGTCGTCCAACACACCGATCCGCTCGACACCGAGAACCTCGGCGAAGACGTCGGCGATGGTCTCCTCGACGACGGTGCTCGGCGCGACATACGCCGCGACCGCATCGATGACCGGCTCGGGCAGCGCCCGATAATCCACTTTGCCGTTGACGGTCAATGGCAACGCCGGCAAAACGACGATATGCGCCGGGACCATATACGCCGGCAACAGCGACCCGACGTGCGCGCGCAGCGCCTCGGGTTCGCAGACCGCGTCGTCGGCGGGCCCGACGTACGCGACCAGCCGGGCCGCTTGCGTCCCGGCCAGGTGCACGATGACCGCCGCCGCCGCGACCGTGCCATGGCTCAGCAGCGCGCTGCGGATCTCGTCCAGCTCGATCCGGAAGCCGCGTAGCTGCACCTGCTGGTCGGCGCGACCGCGATACTCCAACTCGCCCTTGGCGTTTCGGCGAGCGACATCGCCGCTGCGATACAGCCGCTCGCCCGAGCGGCCGAACGGATCGGCGACGAAGCGTCCCGCGGTCAATCCGGGACGGTCGAGGTAGCCGCGGGCGAGTTGGCCACCCGCGACGTAGATCTGGCCCCATGCCCCCAGCGGCACCGGGCGCAAGTGCTCATCGAGGATGTAGACCCGCAATCCCGGCAGCGGCCGCCCGATCGTGCTCGGCGCCCCCGGCGCGGCGATGTCCGGCGTCAGCTCCAGATAGGTGACGAAGACGGTTGTCTCGGTGATGCCGTAGCTGTTGGCCAGCACGGGCAGGTTCGGATTGTGCCGGTACCAGGCCGCCAAACCAGCCGGATCGAGCGCTTCGCCGGAGAGAACGACCAGCCGCAGCCCAAGCTCACCGTCGGGCTCGCCCGCATCCGCATAGCGCGCACGCGCGGTCACGAATTGCTCGAAAGCCGAGGGTGTTTGGCTGAAGACACTCACCCCCTCGCGCGCCACCAGCCGCACCACGTCGTCGGGCGAACGCGTGGTCGGGCCGTCCACCACGACCACGCGACCGCCGGTAACCAGCGCGCCGAAGATCTCCCATACCGAATAGTCGAACGCGAACGAATGGAACAACGTCCAGACGTCGTCGGTGCGGATTCCGATGTCGGCACAGGCGTTCATCAGGTAGGTGGCCACCGCGCGGTGGGTAATCGGCACGCCTTTCGGCCGTCCCGTCGATCCGGAGGTGTAGATAACGTAGGCGATGTTGTCGGGGCGCAGCGGGCGGATGCGATCGGCATCGGCAATCGCAGGCGCGGTCTCGGCTTCCCGTTCGTCGTCGAACAGCACCACTCGCCCCGGATCGGCGGGCACTCGATCGAGCAGATCTCGTCTTGTCACGACCGCGACCGGATCCGCGTCGTGCAGCACATAGCCGAGTCGATCGACCGGATGCGCCAGATCCAGCGGCAGATATCCGGCACCCGACTTCAACACGGCCAGCGCCACGACGATCAGATCGGCCGCACGCGGCATCGCGATGGCCACCAGCGATTCCGGCCCCGCGCCGCGGGCGATGAGCGTGCGGGCGAACCGGTTCGAACGCTCGTCCAGCTCGCGGTAGGTCAGGGCGGTCGTGCCCGCGGTAACGGCGATCGCGGACGGAGTGGCCGCGGCCTGCCGGGTCAGCATATCGACGAGCGTGGCGGCGGTCGCCACGCCGTCGCGGCCAGCGAGTTCACCGAGGATGCGCTGCTGCTCTGCGGGGTCGCCGAGCGGGATGTCGACCACGGGGGTATCGACGGGCGCGGTGATCATGCGCTGCAGGAAGTCGACGAATCGACTGGTGTGCAGGTCGAGTTCGTCCTGACTGTAAAGATTGGCATTGCCGTGCAGTTCGATGAGCAGCGGCGCGTCGACCCCGGAGCGGTACAGGTTCAGCTGCAGATCGTCCAGGGCTCCAGAGGTCAAGGCGCGGTAGCGGCCCACCGCCGAACCGAGGCGAATCTCGGAATCGAAGAACAGGATGTTGACGATCGGACCGAATGAGGTCGCGGCCGGGTCCAACGCCTCGGAATCGCGGCGCAGATCCTCGAACCGGTAGAGCTGATGCCGCATCGCCAGGACGAGCTCGGACACCGACGCGCGAATCAGACCTTCCACGGTGGTCGTCGCGTCCACGGCGAATCGGATCGGCACCATATTCGCCAACATCGCGGCGGCGTTGCGCAGACGCATCGTCACCCGTCCGGTCACCGGCAGCGACAAGACGACGTCGTCGGTGTCGGTCATGCGGGCGAGGAACGCGGCGAAGGCGGCCCCGAGCACCTGGGCGGGCGAGGCGTCCAGATCCTCGGCGAAACGGTCGAGCCCGGCGGTCAGCGCCGACGGCAGCCGCCGACCGGCGAAGCGGTCGTCCTCGCTCCATTTCGCGGTGCGACCGGACAGACTCGTCTTCGGCGGCAGATCGGCGACCTTGGCGAGCCAGTACGCCCTATCCTTGCCGAATCGGGGACCTGTGCGATACTCCTGCTCCACCGTGATGATGTCGGCCAGCCGGGCAGCCACCAGCCGGGCGGGCGGCCTGTCCTCCAGCAGCGCGTTGTAGTGCTCGGCCACCCGCTTCAAGGCATTGAACGCGCCAAAACCATCGATCACCAGGTGATGGGCGCGTGCGTACCATAGATACCGGTCCTCGCCGAGCCGGATCAGTTTCGTCGCGGCGAGCCGGTCGCGTGCCAGATCGGTCGCCTTGGTGTTGTAGTCCCGGCGCATCCATTCCATCGCCGCCGCGTACGGATCGTCTTCGGCGCTGAGATCCAACAACGGTTCTTCGTAGGCGATGCTGCGATCGACGAACTGGTAAGGATGACCGCCGGATTCGACCACACGGACCACGAGCGACTCGGTCTCGTGGCCGGCAACGTTGACCGCCTTGGTGAACACGGCGTAGTCGATCGGTCCCTGGATCTCGACGTAGTGCGCGATATTGACGTTCGGGCCGCCCGGAAGGTTGTTCGCGAGCCACATTCCGTACTGCGCCCTCGTAAGCGGAATCAGATCCGGATCTCGGTCGGCATTTGTGGCTGAATTCGAACTCATCGTCTAACCCCTCCTAGAATTCCGGACACGAGAACAGCGCCCAACAAAAATCCTGCCCGTGCCCGGCATTTCCCGAACATGCATTGCGACTTACGGATGCACCTACATATGCACCTCATCTACGTTGCGAATGGCAGCACAAAAAACCGGCCGCTCCCCGATGGATACAGCCTTGCATCGGCGCCCGTCAAAGGTACTGCGACCCCCTGTCCCCCGACCCTATCGAACAACAAATTTGCCGTGACGGCGGCGCGGCTATATACCACTGCAGCGAGTTTCGGTCCGGAAACCCATGCACGAGCGGGTCATTGCACACGCGACCGAACGTGTCATACCACGTACGCTATGTCCGGATTCGGACGAGATTTGTCTGGTCGGATCGTCCGATTCCCGTGCCCCACCTCGGTTCGGGACGTCACCCCAAAGTTGGCCCGAGCCCGGGCGACTGCCGCTTCGAACATTATTCTGCCCCTTCGTCGGTCGAAAAGACAACATGCTCACAACATCTCCGCGCCGATACCGACGTAGGAGACTGCTGCGGCCGCGGTATATGGAAACCCGCTGCACCGTACCCATTTAATGCTACTGAATACCGGCTTTCATGTCTCGCACTCGACGCGAATCGATCAGCCCGACGAATACCCGCCGAGCGCCACTACGATCGAGCGCGAAGCCGGTGAAATCGCGATGATGTAATTCGGCTGTCGCTTACAGTGAGACGGCGGTCCAGTGCGGCCCCGCGGGTAGCTCCCTTCGGGTGCCCTGGGAGCACGTCCAACTGCCGGTCGGCGATCTGGCACCACGTCCAGTGTCGAAGTGCCCAGGTCCCGGGACTATTACGGCTTCGGTGTCGAGCTGGCGGGCTTGGGCCTGCACCCTCGCCAGCAGCGGCCGTGCGGTAGCGGGTCGTTGGATCACCATCGCGGAGTATTGCTGCACAAGGGACTGGGAAAAGTAAACTTCAGCAGCCCAACGCTCGGGAGCACTAGCCATTGCGGAAATCGGACGAGCCCGTCAACTATATATGCGATACGCAACAGCAGTGCATTTGGACAACGACAACAATCAACGCAACAAATTCAACAGATTGCACGCCCGACTCGTTGATCCGCACTACGCATGAAGTTCGGGGATCTAGTTCGAGAATCGCCATGCATCGGCCCCGCTACTTGAAGTCATCGGCGGTGGCACAGGTTTCTTTCCATGAGGAATTTGAGGTTCGCGTGAAAACCAGTCCCAATTCGAGGCAGCGAAGAACTTCTGGTCCGAGCGTCGAAGATGTCTGGTCGCGATCGGCGCCGCCCTCCTGGTCGCCGTAAGGACGAGAGCCACACCACCCGCCCGCACAGCGAGTGTGAGCAGTCCGCTAGGCACCGCGGGACGATCGGCTTCGTCGACGATTATCGACTTGGATGGAGTCAGATCGGTTAAAGCTACGATGCAGCGTCTCGTCCTCGACGGCGGCGGGCCCGGGACAATTCACCGGCATTGACCGGAGAAGAACGCATGAAATCAAGTTCGCCTGAACAAGACTTCGACCCTCAGATGAAAATTCGCTCGCAAGATTGTGACGTGAATCTGTTTTAGCCATCTGCGACTATCCCAAAGAGTGCAAGCTTCGGTGCGTGCTCCGGCGGTGCCCGGCCCACGCGAGCGCGCATGAATAACCTCTTGTCCACGCGAACGAGGTTTCAGCGTCGAGAAAAACTGCTAATCCGGATGCGTCGTTACAAGAGCCCGATTTGGTTCGGCGTTCGAAGCCGACTCCCGGGTGGGTCGGCGCCTCGAGCACCGCACGTGGGATCCCTCGGGATTGCAGCCGTGAGGACGTCTCAGCCTTCTGCCAACTCCTCCGCCGCCTCACGACCCGCTACGCCGGTCCGCTGCAGAAAGTCGGCGATCACTTCGAGCTCGGCGACAGAATAACGAGTACACAATCTATCCATCCGGTTGTTCATCCCGGAGAACAACTCGAACAATTCGGAATTCCGTTCGCGCACACTACGCAACGTGACCGCACGACGGTCCGAGGATTCTGGATCCCGCTCGCGCACGATCCACCCGCCCTTCTCCAAGCGATCCAAGATCCCCGTCATCGTCGCAGGATGCAACCCGGCACGACGTGCCAGCGCCGTGGGTGACAGCGGGCCATCTCGGTTTATCAGATCCAGGCACGTCCAATCGACATCCTTGAGCTCAACCCGGCCACCGAACCTCCGATTGAGCAGCGACAACTGAATATTCAAGTCACGCAACGCTTCCCGCACGTCTGCGGTCAACCTCCGCCGGCTCCGCGTCGAAGCCCGCCCCGTTACCGAACCCACTTGTCCCACCTCGCCCACATTTATACGGCTTACATATCATACGGAGCCCTGAAGCAGCCGTGTAAGACGGCTCACCGACGCGGACGAACGGTAGGCGAATTCGCATCTCAGACCCGCATGACAGAAAGAGCGCAACGCGCCGCCCCGCGGTGTCACCGGCGAATCCCTCGATTGACGGGCCGCCGCCACCACAGCCGCGACGGCACACCAACGATCGTTCAGCGAGTCGAGCCGGCCGCCTGAAGCAGGAAAGCGTTGTCTTGCTGGTTGTTTCAGCTCGCTGGTTCAGCTCGCGAGGTCCAGGGTGTCGAATTGGTGGGCAGACCAGATGCGTCGTGAGATCTCTTCGGGGTAGGGCTGGGTGATCGGTTCAGCCTGGTAAACGCGGGTGGTTCGTGTCTGCGGATCGTAGGTTGCCCACCTGGGTTTGCCGGTGGTCGCGAAGTTCACCCAGTCGGTGCGCATGTGCTGGGCTATGTGGGTGATTTCGTTCGCGGCGTTCGGGTGGGCGGAGCGGTGGGCGCGTACCTCGTCGGGGCTGAGAGTACCGAACAGGAGCAGCAAGTCCAGGCAGTGTGAGGCGCCCTGTTCGGTGTTGAAGCTCCAGGCCAGTTCGTAGAGCCACACGGGTCCACCGCCGGCGTGCGCGGCGTCGGCCAGATGCAGGCTCGGCATCCGGAACAGCCAGTCGGTGTTGAGAAGTTCGAATCGTTGGCTGCGTGTGGCATCCGGGTAGGCGGTGCGGTAGAGCCTGTCGCCGTCCGCGCCCGGTCCGAGGTGGTCGAATGCCGCAGTCATGCGAGCCGGGCTCGGTTCGCTGCCGGGCCGGGAGGTGTAGAGCCGGAACTCGTCACGGGTGTGACCGACGAGCAGGTCCACCTCACGCGCGGCACCGCCAGCCACCGCACTCCACGGTGCGCACGGAAGCGCGTCGCCGTCGACGACAGGCGAGAACGGGGTCGGTGTGAGCGCCATCGGGCCCCAGACATCCACGAACTCTGGCATTTTCGTGATCACCGCAGTGGTCGCGTCGGTCAGGGCGCGCGGTGGGAGACGGACAAGGTCGGAGATCGTGGCCTGGACGCCGAGCTCGGCGGCGATCGTGGTCGAGATCGCGGCGGCGAGCTGTGGGGTGAAGTAGGTGCCGGGCATGCTCTGGCTGATCGCCCGTCGAAACAGTCCGGCCGCCCTCGGCATGACGAGCAGTGCGGCGATGGCTGCGCCGCCGGCGGATTGGCCGAAAACGGTGACGTTGGCCGGGTCGCCGCCGAATGCGGCGATGTTGTCCTGGACCCAGTGCAGGGCGGCGATCTGGTCGAGGATGCCGCGGTTGTCCGGGGCACCGGTGATGCGGGCGAACCCGTCGACGCCGACGCGATAGTTCATGCTGACCACCACCACACCCGCCCCAGCGAGTATCGCACCGTCGCAGTGCGGGTTGGCCGTGTTGTTTTCCAGGTATGTGCCGCCCTGGATCCACACCATCACCGGCAGCTTCGCGGCACCGAGGTCGGGTGACCAAACGTTGAGGGTCAAACAGTCCTCAGAGCCATCGTCGGTGCTGCCGGACGCCGACGACATCACCGACCCAGCATTGCTCGCTTGAGGAACCCGCGGACCGAACTCCCGTGCGTCGCGAACACCGTCCCACCGCAGGGCGCGAACTGGGGCTGCGAACCGTCGTGGGCCGACCGGCGGCTCCGCGTAGCGGATGCCCCGGAAGACCGCGACAGGGCCTTCCCACCTGCCACGCACGACTCCGGCAGCGGTGCGGATTTCATGTTCGATGTCCACGCGATGCTCGCTTTCCTGCGGTATTAGATGTGACGCGCTCTGTAGCCGATTACGGTGCTTCGGGCCGATGAGATCATCGCCGCCCGTAAGGTTTCGATGGCGTGTCGGCGAGCAGCCAAGATCAAAAGAAAGGTCAGGGCTTCGATCGTGGGTCGGGGGCGATGCGGAGCAGTTGCTTGCCGAGGTTGCGGCCTTCGAAGAGGCCGCGCAGCATGGCTGGCGCGAGTTCGAGGCCGTCCTGGACATCTTCGGCGTACACGATGTGGCCTTGGGTCATCCATTCGTTCAGTCGGCCGAATGCCTCTGGGAATCGGTCGAGGTAGTCCAGAAAGATGAATCCCTCCATCCGCGCCCGCTCGAGTCCGAGCTGCATGTAGTTGCGCGGTCCAGGAGGCGGTTCGCCCGCCTCGTAGCCGGAAGAGATGCTGCCGCAGACCACGATTCGGGCTCGTTCGGCGATATTCGCCAGTCCGGCGTCAAGGATGGCGCCACCGACGTTGTCGAAGAACACGTGGATACCTTCGGGAGCCAGTTCGCGCAACCTCGCCGCAACGTTGTCGGCTTTGTAGTCGATGCACGCATCGAACCGGGCGATCTCGGTGACCCAGGTGCATTTGGCGGCACCGCCCGCGATCCCGATCACCCTGCATCCCAGCGCTTTCGCGATCTGGCCCGCGATGGATCCTGTCGCGCCGGCGGCTCCGGAAACCAGCACGGTATCCCCGGCCGAGGGCCTACCGATCTCGATCATACCGAAGTAGGCGGTCAGCCCGGTCGCGCCGAAGATGCCGAGCATCGCCTTGGGATCAACGCCTGACGGAACGACATTCAGTCCCAGCAGCCCCTGGCCCGAGGCGATCGTGTAGTCCTGCCATCCGACCATCCCGCAAACCCAGTCTCCCACTGCGTAGTCGGCGTTGTGGGAGACCACCACCTGCCCGACACCACTGGCCCGCATCACCGCACCGAGCGGTACCGGATCCATGTAGTTCGGGCCGTCATTGAGCCAGCCCCGCTGAGTCGGATCGAAAGCCAGCCAGACCACCCTGACGAGAGCCTCACCCGGGCCGGGGGTGGGGATCGAGCCATTCCTGAGCTCGAAGCTGCTGTTGTCGACCATGCCCGCCGGTCGTTTGACAAGAATCCACTGGCGATTCACCCAGCGAAGCTAACCGGCCTATGCGATCACTGTCATTCGAATTTCCTGGACCTCGAACCGGGGGCTCAGCCTGCGGACACCGCTACCGGCGCGCGATCCGCGCCAGAGTGGACTTCCCGACCGATCTGTGGAATCTGAAAAGTCAAGCGGGTCACGGTTATTCTTGGCCGACTCCGACGATCGGCAACTGGATGGCGCCCACAGCGTTGAACTGACGAGGCGTCGGTCCCGCTGGGCTGGGAACATCGGCACGGCGTTGCAGCAACTGGTCGAGGGCGGCTCGGCCGTCTTCGACCGCCGTTTGTTCATCGTCGGTGAGCGCGATGCTGACCAGCATGCGTTGCCGGGTTCGGTTTCGCTTGCAGGAGTCGGCTTTCGCTGGATTCCTTGGAGTGTAGAAGTCGCAGCGGGCGCAGGCCACGCGGTGCGGGCGTTGTTCGAAGAAGGTGTTGGTGCAGAATCCGTGGCCGAGGTCGTAGTGCTGCCAGGGTTCCCCGGCGGTGACGGCTCCGTTGGTGACGGCGTCGCGGTCGATGAGGACTTCGATGGTGCGACGTTGCGGCCGGATCCACCTGGATGTATCGAAGGTAGCGATCACTTTGCTGATCTGGGACTCTTGCGCTGGTTGGCATTGAAGCGCGCCTTCTTCTGACGATTCCCGCACGTGTTCATGTCACACCATTTGCGGGTGCGACTTTGGCTGGTGTCGAAGAAGGCGGCTCGGCAGGTTGGCGACGCGCACAAGGCCAATTTTCCGTCTCGTTCGCCTGCGATGATGCTGATCGCGTCGGCGGCGATCACGCCTAGGGCATCTTCTACGCAGGTAGCCGAGCTGAGTCGCCATTGACGATTGCCCTCGGGCGTCAGGATAGCCGCGGCCCCACTCTGAATACTGCAGTCATTGATGACTTGGACAGCAGACGCAGGGAGAGCGTCTTGGCTCGCGGCCGCCGTCGCGGCGGCGTGAATTGATTCCCTCAGTCCCCGAGCGAGTTCCAGCTGGGCGGTGGTGCAGGACTGCACGGCAAGGCCGTTCACTGCCAGCCAGTCGACGAGTCGCTGCGGCGTGGGAATGCGCTCCACAGGATCGCCATGACGCTCCGACAGCGTCCCCGTGAAACTAGTCGCTAGCACGGTGCCGAGGCGAAAGTCAGGGAACCCAGCAGGCATGGAACCACCTTAGCTGGTTGCGGGCTGACGCAGAGGCGTGTTAGAACCGTCTTAGCCGGTTCACGAAAGGTCGTAACCCGGTTCCGCGATGACCAGGAGGTCCCATGCCCGCACTCCTCAATCCGGTTTTCACACCCGACCCCATCGACGTGCAAGCATTCGAAGCCCACGCGCCTGACGCTGACCTCGACGATCTGCGCGCGCGATTAGCCGCGGCACGGCTACCGGAGGTCGAGACGGTCTATCGCGCCGCGCCCGGCCCTCGCCGATGGGAACAGGGCGTTCCTCTCGCCGACCTCGTCGAGGTCGTGAACTACTGGCGCACCGGGTACAACTGGCGGTCATTCGAAGAGCGCCTCAACCGTATCGGCCAGTTCCGCACGACCATTGATGATCTGGGAATCCACTTCCTGCACCGCCGATCCGCGCGCGCAGATGCCACTCCGCTGGTCTTGACGCACGGCTGGCCAGACAGCATCGCTCGGTTCATCGATGTAGTAGACGAGCTGGCAGATCCGAAAGATGCAGACGCGCCAGCGTTCCACGTCGTGGTTCCATCGCTACCGGGCTTTGGTTACAGCGACAAGCCGGCCACCACCGGGTGGGGAACCGAAAAGATCGCGGCCGCATGGGTGGAACTGATGGGAAGGCTCGGCTACCGCAAGTTCGCGGCCCACGGCGGCGACTGGGGAGGCAATATCACCACGGTTCTCGGCGGCAGGTTCCCGGCGCACGTTCTCGGCATCCACACAACGTTCGCGGAGGGACCGCCCGGGTTGACAACGGACGGGTTGACGGCGGCCGAGCGCAAGTGGACCGAGGAAACCCGGGACTTCTGGCGCCACCGCGCGGCGTACGCGAAGCAGCAGGCGACCCGACCGCAGACCATCGGTTACTCGCTCGTCGACTCACCGGTCGGGCTTCTCGCCTGGATTCTCGACAAGTTCGCTGAGTGGACAGATACCGAAGATAGCCCGTTCGAGACGATTTCCAGAGACAGCATTCTGGACAACATCACCCTGTACTGGCTGACGCGGACCGGCGCATCCTCAGCCCGCATCTACTACGAAAGCCACAACGCGCTCGACCCCGAACTTCGGGTCGACGTCCCGACGGCAATCAGCATGTATCCCCGCGACGTAGAGAAGTGTCCGCGCCCTTGGGCGCAGGAGCGGTACCGACAGATCGTCCGATGGAGGTCGCCCGAAACCGGGGGACATTTCCCGTCGCTGGAGGTTCCCGAGTATTTCGTCAAGGACCTGCAAGAAGGCCTCGCGGCAGTGCTGGCCGCTAATCGGTGAACGCGGCTGGGTGCCGAGACTCGGAATCAGTCCGAGGATCTGAGGATGCAGATCGGCGAAATTTTGTCGCATCCGGTGCAAACACCAGCCCGAATCGACGCGGGTCAGAAGTGACGAAATACGTTGGGCGATCGAGTAATACGAGCTTCACAACACATAATCGGGGTTACGGACTCTCTTGTTTGGTTTCCTCCACGATCCAGGCCGCGATCTGAGAGCGTGAGGTGAAGCCGAGTTTGGTCAGGATGTGTTCGACGTGGCCTTCGGCGGTGCGCTGCGAGATCACGAGTTTGGCGGCGATCTGCTTGTTGCTGAGTCCCTGGGCGATGAGGTCGGCGACCTGCAGCTCACGCTTGGTCAATTTCGTGGATGCGCGCGCGGAATCGGCGACCTGTTCCCCGAGCGCGTACGCCACAGCGGCGCCGATCCCCATCGCCTGACCGTGGCGGAAGGCCGCGTCGAATGCGCGGGTGCCGAGGGTGCGATGCGTTGTCTGCTCACAGTTTTCGTGAAAGCGCGCCATGTCCGGGAAGACAGCTCCAACACTGCTACCCACGAGCCAGCTTCCTTGCGCGGCTCCCAGCAGCACGGCCGCGCGCTCGACGTCGCCCTGGTCGGCGACAGTCCAGGCCAGCGCCTCGAGACTGAATGCGGTAAGCACCGGGCTACTCGGCCGACGGTTGACTCGCAGCGCTTCCTCGAGCAGCTTTTGGGCTTTGTCCCGCTCGCCTTGCTGCCATGCGGCCACGCCCAATCCGCGTAGCGCAGCCGAACGATAGAGCAGTTCGCCCTGCGCTTCGGTGATCGAAAATACCCGGCGGTAATGCTCGGTTGCTCGAGTCATGTCGCCGCGAAGCTCATATGCCCAGCCGAGGATGGTCAGGGTACCGATGTAGAGAGCGCCCGTCCTTTCCCAGCTGAGTGTCTCGATGTCATGTTCGAGGGAGGACGCTACGTTGACCGTTTCGCCGCTAGCGAGTGCGAGAACGGCGGTCGCATAGGCGATCTGCGCCTGAATCGCGGGGGCGGGGGCCTGTTCCGCAAGCACTCGTGCCTGCTCCAGCAGGGCGGCCGCAGACTGGACATCTCCCTGCGGCGCGGCCAGTTGGCAGCCGACGCAGAACGCCTTGATGCGGTCGAGTACCGGTTGCGCGGCGGGGTGGGCGAGAACGCGGTCGATCCACGATCGGCCTTCCCCATACTGACCGGATAAGCTCCAGAAATCGTAGAGTGCCGCTGTAGTGCGCAGCCCTGCTTCAGCGGCTTCCTGCGTGTTCTCGGACAGGCAGGATTCGAGCGCTTCGCGCAGGTTGGGTAGTTCGTGTTCGAGGCGGATGATCCAGTCGAGCTGCCGGTCGCTGATCCACCCGGCTTCCGCGTCCAACGCCAACTGCCGATACCAGTCGCGGTGGCGTCGGCGCAGCTCAGTGTCTTCGCCGGACTCTCGTAGTTTTTCCCGGCCGTAGCCGCGAACTGTCTCGAGCATCCGGAAACGCACGGCGGTATCGGATTCCTCCCGGATCAGGATGGACTTGTCGACGAGGGAGGAAACCACATCCAGCGGCGTATCCGGTGCTAGGTCTGTGCCGCATATCTGCTCAACGGCGTCGAGTTCGAAGCTGCCGGCGAACACCGACATCCGGGCCCACAGCCGCTGTTCGGTCCCAGTGCACAACTCGTAGCTCCAGTCGATACTCCATCGCAGCGTCTGTTGCCGTGTCGGGGCTGTGCGACTGCCGCGGGTGAGCAGCGCGTACCGATCGGTAAGCCGGGCCAGGATCTGCTGCGGTGACATCATGCGCATCCGGGCCGCGGCCAGCTCGATCGCCAGCGGCAACCCGTCCAGGTGGGCGCAGATCCCGGTGACGGCGGCCTTGTTGTCCTCATCGAGTTCGAAGCCCGGCACCGCTGCCGCGGCGCGGTCTACGAACAACCTCACCGCGTCGAAACCGGGCAGCCCGGCCAGGGTCGGTTCCCGGTCGGGGTCGGGGACCGACAGTGGTGGCACCCGCAGCAACGCTTCCCCAGCGATGTTCAGTGGTTCGCGGCTAGTGGCGAGGATCCGCAACTCCGGACACGTGCGCAGCAACGTCTCGGTCAGCTTGGCCACGGCATCCACGATCTGCTCGCAGTTGTCCACCACGAGCAGTGTTTCTCGCGAACTCAGGAAGCCGATCAGAACCTCGAGCAACGGGCTGGCCGACTCGTTGCGCACACCGAGGGTGGCCGCCACCACGTCGACCAGCAGCGCGGGGTCGGACACTTCGGCCAACTCGATCAACCACACACCGTCGGCGAAACCACGTCGCGCACTGGCCGCGGCCCGCAGCGCCAGCCGCGTCTTGCCGACACCCCCGGTCCCGGTCAACGTCACTAGCCGCGCGTTCGACAGCAGATTCTTCAGCGCCGATACCTCGGTGCGCCGGTCGATGAAACTGGTCAACTCGAGGGGCAGATTGCCACTGTAGTCCCGAGTAGCCGCCGTCGGCTTGCGCGCTACCCGCATCGGTGGCTTCTGGTCGGAATCGGCGAGATTCGGTTCGCCCCGCACCGCCATCTCGCCCACCGCGAACCCGTGGCGCTGCTGCAGTTGCCGAAATGTCTGCCCCAGCGCCGCCGCCGACGGCCGCTCCCTGCCGTCGCGGCTCATCGCTGTCGCCACCACCGCCGACACGTCCTCGGGGAGGCCGTTCTCCCGCAGGTCGGGCACCGGCTGGGTGGTGATCCGGATAAACTGCGCGACCATCTTCTCACCGCTACGACGCTCGAACGCAGCATGCCCGGTCAATGCACAGAACAGGGTGGCGCCCAGCCCATAGACATCCGCGGCCGGGGTCGGCTCGCCCCCCTCGAGCACCTCCGGCGCGGTGAACGCCGGCGATCCGGTCACAATGCTCGCAGTCGTCTGGAACCCACCGGTGATGTGCGCGATACCGAAATCGGTCAACGCTGGTTCACCGTACTCGGTGAGCAGAATGTTTCCCGGCTTCACGTCCCGATGCACGATACCGAGACGATGTGCGCTCTCCAGCGCACCAGCGATCTTCACCCCGATCTGCAGGACCTTCTCCAAAGGAAGCGGACCATGCTCGCGGATCCACGCATCCAGCGAATCCAGCGGGTGGTACGGCATCACCAGATATGGCTGCCCGCTGGTGGTGGTACCGGTTTCCAGCACGGTGACGATGTTGGGATGCCCGGTCAACCGGCCCATCGCGCGCTGCTCCCGGACAAACCGCGCCTGATTGTCTTCGTCCAATTCCGAGGTCAGAACCTTTACCGCGACCGTCCGGTCCAGCGATGCCTGCGTGCAGCGATACACCACACCGAAACCCCCGCGCCCGATCTCCACGGCGTCCTCGAAACCCGCAGCAGCCAACTCCGCCGTGACAGGCTTCATCGCCTCACCGCGCGTCCGCAGCGGATCGTCATCGGTCATCGGCCGGGTGTGATCCGACCAGCATCTCTCCGGACACCAGGCAACATGCACTCACCTTTCGCCAATGCCAGCGTATCGCCGGAGAACATCGACGGAGGAATATCGGACTGGCGGCGCGTTGAGCGCGACACCGACCGCCACCAGCGGAGACGGCTACCCGCCTTGCCGTCGGCCCGCGGCGGCGCGCCGGACAATTCCATGCGCCGATCGCCGCCGAAAACGACGCAAACCGATCCCCTGGCGGTGCAGGGTGCCGAACCGAGTTCTGGCGACTGACCGTCTCGGGCACTCACGCGGGCCGCTTGCTCCACTCGATCTCCACGGTGGTGCGACCACTCGGGCCGAGGTCTCGCACAGCACCTACACGTCGAGAAGTTCTGTGGTGCCGGAATGATCGCGCCGAGTGGGCCGCGGCAGCCCGCTCGCGATCGACATGGATCTGCTGGCGGTCGCCGGTCGCGACAGCGAAGGCGCCGATCCCGAGAACAAGTCATTGAGGTCGGGCAGGTGGCAGCCACCACCGGTAGCGACACGGAATTGGATTCGCCGATCGTCCGCGCCCACGTCGAAGCGGCATGTCGACGATCCGGTGTCCTGGATTTGGAAGTCCCGATATGGCGGTTCAGGACTGACTGATCCGGTTACACCCGGGTCGACCGCGTGGCGGTTGCCGAAACCTCTTGCTTACTCGGACAAAAGGTTTCGGCTGCGGCAGGTTGTCAAGCCGGACGCGCCTGCAGATAGTCCGTCGCAGACATGACCTTCAGCGCCTGGCGCACACCGAGTGGCGCCCACCCAGCCGAACCGTCGTGCGCCACCACCGGATCGACGAGCAGCACGACCGTCCCCTTGCTCTCGAGTTCGAAACCGCCTGCGGCCGTGACGTTCTTGACCCAGTCCGTATCGCGGCCATACGTCAGCGCGATCCGGTAGACACCGTCGTTTTCGAACGCCCACACCGGAGTTCTATACGGCCGCCCGGATTTTCGTCCCTTGTGGACGACCATGCTCATCGGGGGCACTTTGCCGGCCAATCGGCCGAGGATCGGGTTCGTCACGTGCCGGTTCAATTTCGCCAGTGTGCGCGGAAGCACCATCTGGGGCGGTCCTCTCTCAGGGTGGCGTGCGGAGATCAGGTTACTCTCGAGCGGTGTTCGCGCACCCTGAGTCGGAGATGATCGCGGTCTATGACAAGGCGGGCCGCGAAATCGGCGCGGCCGACCGTGCCACCGTCTATCGCGACGGCATCTGGCATGCCAGTGCGGGGGTACTCGTCCGCTCCGGCGACGGCGAACGCGTCTATGTGCACCGTCGCACCGATACCAAGATGGTCTTCGCCGGTATGCACGACTGCCTGGCCGGTGGTGTCGTCGATCCCGGCGAGACCCCAGCACAGACGGCCGTCCGCGAACTCGCCGAGGAACTTGGCATCGTCCTGCCCGCCGACGCGGCACCGCTCCCCCTGCGGGCCCGCACATCCTGGGACGGCGCATGGCAGGGCGCACCGATGCGCTGTCATCTGTTCGCCTATGAACTCCGCTACGACGGACCCATCCGGCACCAACCCGAGGAGATCGTGGACGGCTGGTGGTGGACCGATGCCGAACTGCGCGCACATCTGGCCGACCCGTCCTGGCCGTTCGTCCCCGATACCCGCATCCTCACCGACCACCTGCTGGCCTGAACGCCATCGGCCCATCAGGTCGGGGACCTGATGGGCCGACGAGCCTGCGTTCTGTCAGGCGGCGCTACCGCTCATAGCACCCATGACCTGGGTGAAGAGGTTCGCGACGACTTCGAGGAGCTCCATGTACATTCCCTTGCTGGACCCGATATGAAATTTGCATTCTGCACGAGTTAGGTGTCCAGCAGGTAAGAGGGCCGTGAAAACGGGCGACTAACCCGAGGACGCCACCGAGCCAGCCCAGGCCGCGAAAGCGCCCGGATTTCGGGTCTGCAGCAGCACCCGGCCGGGCCCCGTGAAGTCGAATACAAAGCCCTCGCCCGACTTCAGCGACTGGATGGAGCGCCCGGATACCGCGCGCCGAATGGTGAAGTTCATGGCCAAGTCGTAGGCCACTACATGGCCGGTATCGATGGTGATCGGCTCGCCCGGCTGCAGATCGATCACATCGATCGCGCCGAAGACACCGACGACAACCTCACCCTCGCCGTGTGCGCGCAGCCCGAAGCCGCCCTCGCCACCGAACAGGTTCGCCAAACCGCCCCATTTGCCCTCGACCTGCACGCCATGCGAGTTCGCGATCCAACCGCCGCGGCTGATGAAGAACGGCCGATCAGGGGTGATCTGCAGATTCAGCATGTCGCCGGGAAGCGCGGGCGCCACATCCACCCACCCGCCTTGCGGTGGAGCGGTGAAGGTCGAGACAAAGAATGATTCGCCCGCCAGCACCGAACGCTTCAGCCCGGCGAGAATGCCCCCTTCGGCCTTGGCCTGCAACGAAACTCCCGCCGAATGCGCGACCATAGCGCCGCTCTCGACCCGCATCGGCTCACCGCCGGCCAGGAAGCACCGCGCGACCGCGGAGGCCGGACTATGACGCAGTTGTACCTTCATAAATGCCGACCCTACCGGCTATTTCGGCTACGAAGGGTCCAGCGATTCCAGGGTCTTCGCATCACGCGCGACAACCGCACCACCGTCGGGTGTGAGCACGATCGGTCGCTGAATCAGCTTCGGATTCGCCGCCAATGCTTCGATCCAGCGCTCCCGGTCGGCCTCGGTGCGTCCCCAGCCGGATATGCCCAGGTCCTTGGCGACCTGTTCACCGGTGCGGGTGATATCCCATGGCTCGGCGCCGAGGCGCTTCAACACGGCCCGCAATTCCGCCGCGGTTGGCGGATTGTCGAGGTAGCGCCGGACCGTGTACTCGACGCCCACCTCGTCCAGGTGCGTGGTGGCATTGCGGCTCTTGCTGCACTGCGGGTTGTGCCAGATCTCGGTTTGCCCAGATGTCATGGTCGCAGCGTACCGACAGGTGCATCCGGGTCGGCCACACGTGGGACCAGAGGTGGCGCAAGCCGGTGCGCTTCCACACGGTGACGTGCCGGGTGTTGGCCGGGTAGCCGATTCGGCTGTCCACCTTGGCAACTGGTTCGATGTGGTCGAAATCCCAGTGCTCGCCCGCCAGCCAGCCGGTGCTTCACCCCACGTATTCGTCGGCGACCTCCAACACCTCGTCGACGATCTCCAGTCCCGTTCGCAGTTCGTCGGCCGAGGTGGTCAGCGGCGGTGCGATCTGGAAGCGGTTACCCGCATTGAACGGCCACAGCCCGCGTTCCTTTGCGGCAGCGGTCACCCGGTTCATCGGTTCGGCGGCGGGACCGGCGGCCGCGAACGGGATCAGCGGCTCGCGGGTGTCTGGATCGCGCACCAACTCCAGTGCCCAGAAGAAGCCCATACCGCGCGCCTCGCCGACACTCGGGTGCCGAGATGCCAACTCCGCCAAGCCTTTTCCGAGAACATCCGCGCCGACTGTGCGCACGTGGTCGAGTATGCCGTCGCGTTCGAAAACATTGATCGAGGCGATGCCCGCGGCACAGGCGAGGGGGTGTCCGGCATAGGTGAGTCCGCCGGGATACACCGTATTGTCATAGCGCTGCGCGATCCGTTCCGCCATCAGCACACCGCCGAGCGGAACATAACCGGAGTTGACGCCCTTGGCGAAGGTGATGATATCGGGTGCGACATCGAAGGCCTGGACCGCGAACCACGCACCGACCCGACCGAATCCGACCATCACTTCGTCGGCGATGTAAACGATGCCGAATTCGTCGCACAGTTCCCGGACACCGGCGAGATAGCCCGGCGGCGGCACGAGCACGCCGTTGGTGCCGACCACCGTCTCCAGAATCAGACCCGCAATGTGTTGCGGCCCTTCCAATTCGATCACTTGGCGCAGGTGTCGCAACGCAGCCGTTGTCTCTTCCGCTGGAGTGCTCGAGCCCCACGGGGATCGGTAGGGATACGGCCCGAAGAAGCGGACGACGTCGACATTGGTCGGTTCCGCGCCCCAGCGTCGCGGCTCACCGGTCAGCCCGATCGCGACACCGGTGCCGCCGTGATATGAGCGGTAAGCAGCGAGCATTTTCGTGCGGCCGGTGTAGCTGCGAGCAAGCCGCACCGCATGTTCGACGGCCTCCGCGCCGCCGGTGGTGAACAGAATCCGATTCAGCTCCCCCGGTGCGCGTTCCACGATCAACCGGGCCAGTTCGCTGCGCTCCTCGTTGCCGACGGTCGGCGAGATCGTCGCGAGCTTCTGTACCTGATCGATAATGGCCGCGACGATATCCGGATGTTGGTGTCCGATATTGACATTCACCAGTTGGGAGGAGAAGTCGAGGTAGCGTTTGCCGCTCTCCTCCCAGAACCACGATCCCGAGGCGCCGACGATCGGCACCGGGTTCAGCGTCGCCTGGGCACTCCAGGGATAGAAGACGTGATCTGACCCGCTCATGCGGCGAATTCCCCCTTCGAATCTGGATAGAACAGCACCTTGGCACCATAGCCCGATTGCGGCGCCTACGCGGCCAGGTACTCATTGCGTCCGGTCGATACGCATCGGCAGATCACGGGCCTGGAAGCTGAGTGATCGCCTCGGCTGGCGTATCAGCGGCGGGATCGGCGCCGACGAGGCGGCAGTTGACGACTGTGTGGCGCTTTCGGCCCGCTTTGGACGGCCCGAGTGATCGAGGCGATCGGCGGGGCTGTTCCGGTGGGTGCGGTGGCCTACGGCGCGGAAGCCATCGACCAAGTGCACGCGATCTTCGCCTAGCGTTGCGCGGACCCCATCCGCTGGTACGCAGGTTGCGCACCCAACTGCCCGAGCGGCGCCAGTGGATGTACCCGCTGATCCCATGAACACGCGCTCGAGGCGAGTCCACCTCGATCGGGTCAGAAGAAGGGATCGACCATCTACTTACCGCCTTCGGTCAGCGTCACCTGTTGCGGAACGAATCCTGTTCCGGTGACATCGATTCCACCGGATTTCAGTAGATCCAGCGCCTTGGTGACGTATTCATTCGTGAACGCGCCCGCATCGGGATCTTGCTTCAGCACCGTGACGCCCTCCTGGTTCTTGGTCTCCTCGGCGATCTTCACGGTGCGGTCCCATGCGGACTTGTCGATCATGCCGATCCCGTTGGGCGAGGGCCAGATCAGCTTGTTCACCTCGTTGATCTGCCACTGCTGGTGGCTGGCACCGAGTGTGCTGCCAGCAGCGACGGTGATATCGCGGCATTTGTCGACATTGTCGCGGCAGAATGCCCAGCCCTTCAGCGAGGCCGCGATGAATTTGACGGTCTGTTCCTGGTATTTCACATCCGTCAGCTTCGCCGAATTCGCCCAGATCGCGTCCTGCAGCATGGCCACGCCCTCGTCGTTCCAGTCGATGGTGGCGAAATCGTCCGCGCTGTAGAGCTTTCCGGTGGCCGGGTTCTTCGTCTCCAGCAGCTGGGCGTATTCGTTGTAGGACATGGCCTGGGCGGCGGTGATGTCCTTGGCGAGGAAGGCGTTCATATCGAACTGCTGCTGGACCAGCTTGACATCCTTGGACGGATCGATGCCCGCCTTGGTCATACCTGCGAACAGCTCGAATTCATTGCCGTAGCCCCAGTTTCCGACGGTCTTATCGCGCAGTGCGGCCGGTCCGGTGATGTTGTCGGACTTGAACGACACCTGCTTGGTACCCGAGCGCTGGAATACCTGTGCCACATCCGTGATACCCGCCCCGGCCTCCCGGGATGCCAGCGCCTTGGGCACCCAGGCGATCGCGTAATCGGCCTGCCCCTGCGCAAGTACCGTCTGCGGCACGATATCCGTTCCGCCATCGAGGATTTCGACGGAAAGGCCCTGCTCCTTATAGAAGCCCTGATCCACGGCGGCCAGATAACCCGCGAACTGCCCCTGCTTGAACCACTGCAACTGCAGACGGACCTTGGTCAGGCCATCGGCGGTGGTTGCGGAACCGTTGTCGGTGGTGCTGCAGCCGGTCAGCGCGGCCGCCGCCAACGCCGCCAGCGCGAGACAAGCGCGTAAACGTCCTGTGGCAGTTCTCATTTCGATCTCCCAAAAATATCGCGGATCAGGATGGTCCGGGGTCGGCGGGTCAGTTGTTCGAGGATCATGACGACGGCGAGGAAGAGCAGACCGACGATCATGGCGCCGACCACATACGCCCAGGCGCGCGGATAGGCGGTATTCGCCGCGGCGGAGGTGATTCGGCTGCCCAGGCCGTTCTGCAGACCGCCGAAGTATTCGGCGATAATGGCCGCGATCACCGCGCCCGGCGCCGCGATGCGTAGTCCGGTGAACAGGTAGGGCAGTGCCGCGGGCAGCCGCACCGTGCGGGTGATCTGCCAACCGCCGGCCGCGTACGAGGTCATCAGATCGGCATGCACCTGTGGCACTTGCCGCAGGCCACGGGCGGTGCTGACGAACATCGGGAAGAACACCACGATGGCCACGACCATGCGGCGCGGGGTCTCGGTGGTGGTCGAATACATCGAATTCAGCAGCGGGGCGAGCGCGACGATCGGCACGGCGGCGGCCGCGGCGGCCAGCGGTGTCAACAGTCCCTCGACCAGCCGGAACCGCACCGCGACCATGGCCGCCACAATGCCGAGGACCGCACCGGCCAGCAGGCCGATGAGGGCATTCGTACCGGTCGCGGTGGCGGCATCGACAATGCGGTCGAAGTTCTCGGTGAACTGTTTCGCGATCGCGGACGGCGCCGGAAGCAGGAACGACGGCACGCCCGCGGCGACGGTCAGCACCTGCCACAGCGCCAGTCCGACGACGCCGAATACCACCGGTGGTAGCCACGTCTTCATCGCATGTCCTGTCCGGCCACGATGATGTCGACGGTCTCGTGACCGCCGCGCAGTGCGGTGCGGACGGCGGCGACGGCCTCGAAAAACGCCTCGCTGGAGCGGATATCGTCGCCATTGACGCCCGCCTCGCGGCCCCAGCCTCCGGTCGGCACGATCTCGGTGATGCGGCCGGGCCGCGGCGACATGACCACGACGCGGTCGGACAGGAATACCGCCTCCGGAATGGAGTGCGTCACGAAAACCACTGCGGCACCGGTCTCCGCGGCAATGCGCAGCAGTTCGCCCTGCATGCGTTCGCGGGTCATCTCGTCCAGCGCGCCGAACGGTTCGTCCATGAGCAGCAGCGAGGGCTTGCGAGCCAGTGCTCTGGCGATGGCTACCCGCTGCTGCATGCCGCCGGATAGTTCCGCCGGATAGCGGTCGGCGAATTCGGTGAGTCCGGCCATCCGCAGAAGTTCCGCACTGCGAGCGCGTCTTTCGGCCTTCGCAACCTTGTGCAACTCGAGCGGCAATTCGACATTGGCCTGTACGGTGCGCCAGTCCAGGAGTCCCGCTTGCTGGAAGGCGATGCCGTAGTTCTGATCGATTCTGGCCTGCCGGGCGGACTTGCCGTGCACGGTCACGGTGCCGTTGCTCGGCCGTTCCAGATCCGCGATAATGCGCAGCAGGGTGGATTTACCGCAGCCCGACGGACCGATCAGCGAGACGAACTCCCCCGCAAGGACTTTCAATGAGACACCAGTGAGGGCGGTCACCGAACCGGCGTCGAAAATCTTGCCGATATCGGTGAGTTCGACCGCCGCAACGTCTTCGGCCTTCGCCGCGACGGGACCCGGATCAGGTGCCTGAATCTGCTCGTCGGCCGCATCGCTGCCCGTGGTGGCCGCTTCCACTTTCCCGGTCAACGGGTACCTCCTGAAGAACCGCGTGCCCCGGCGGGACGGCTGTAACGACGTAGTGCCACTTCGATCAGGCCGACGACGGACGTAACCGCGACGCCGAGCAGTGCTGCGGCGAGAACGGCCGCGTAAAGCCGGGCCGCATCGCCGGTGGCCTGTTGAGAGAAGACGATTATTTGACGGCCGATGCCACCCGCGGTGCCGGTCGAGATCTCCGCGACCACCGCGCCGATCACCGATGCCGCGGCCGCCAAACGCAGGGCGGGCAGAAAGTGCGGCACTGCGGCCGGAAACCGCAAGTGCACCAATGTCTCCCACCAATTCGCGGAGTAGCTGTGCAGTAATTCCACCGACGCCTTGGACGGCGCCTGCAGTCCGCGCAACATCCCGACCGCGATCGGGAAGAAGGCCAGATACGATGCGATGACCGCGATACTCATCCACGGCCGCCACGGTTCACCGGCAATGACGATCCTGCCGCCCCAACCGGCTACCAGGGGTGCCAGTGCGATCAGCGGAACTGTCTGCGAGACAATGATATAGGGCAGCAAACCGCGCTCGATGAACGCGAACCGCTGCATCGTCACCCCGAGTGCGACGCCGACCACGGTGCCGATCGTCAAGGCCAATAGTGCGAGCCCGAAGGTGAATCCGGCTGTGCGCAATAGTGTTCCACCAACCGTGCCCGGGCCGTCCTTATCGCCGAGCACGGTAATGACCGACCAGACATGGGGCAGCGCAGCGTCACTCGTGCGCGGGAGAACTCGGGTATCGCCGATACTCACCCCACGCTCGGGCACGAAATACTTCACCAGCTCCCACACCGCGACCACCAGCGCCAATACACCGAGCGCGTAGCCGACCTGCCGCGCGCGCAACGCGCCCGCTCTCATTGATGACCCGCTGACACCCGAACCGGCTCCGCGAGCTGCCGCTTGCCCAGCTCCGAACAGATCGCCGCGAGCTCGAACGCCGCCGAGGCGATCACTGCGCTCCCGCCGTCGCTGTGACCGGATGCGCCAACCTGGGCAGCACCGACTCCCCGTACGCGTCCAATGTGGCGGTCTTGGCGTCATGCTGGAGATAGACCGCGAACTGGTCGACGCCCAACTTCTCCAGCTCGTGCAACCGGGCCAACTGCTCATCCGGCGTTCCGATTACACAGAAGCGGTCCACGATGGCGTCCGGCACGAATTCGGCATGCGTATTGCCCGCGCGTCCGTGCTCGTTGTAGTCGTAGCCTTGGCGGCCTGCGATGTAATCGGTGAGAGCGGCCGGAATGTCGCCGTCGCTACCGTATTTCGCGACGATATCGGCGACGTGATTGCCGACCATGCCGCCGAACCAGCGGCACTGCTCCCGGGCATGCGCGGTCGCGGCATCGGACCCGTCGGTGACGTAGGCCGGTGCCGCTACACAGATTTTCACCGATCCAGGCGCGCGTCCCGCCTTCTCGGCGGCCGCCCGCACCCGGGCAATCGTCCACGCCGCGATATCCGGGTCGGCGAGTTGCAGAATGAATCCGTCGGCGACCTCACCGGTCAGATCGAGTGCACGTGGTCCGTACCCGGCCACCCATACCTCGAGCCGCGAGGCGCTCGCCCACGGAAAGCGCACCACGGTGTCGCCGATGCGGGCGCTGCGACCGTTGCCGAGTTCCCTGATCACCTCGATGGATTCGCGCAATGTCGCCAAGGTCGTCGGCTTGGCGCCCAGGGTGCGCACCGCGGAGTCACCGCGGCCGATCCCACAGACCGTGCGATTGCCGAACATATCGTTGAGCGTCGCGAAGGTGGACGCGGTCACCGTCCAGTCCCTGGTGGCCGGATTGGTGACCATCGGGCCGACGATCACCTTGCGGGTGGCGGCCAGAATCTGGCTGTGGATGACGTAGGGCTCCTGCCACAGCAGGTGTGAGTCGAAGGTCCATACATGCGAAAAGCCATGTGTCTCCGCCTGTCTGGCCAGTTCGACCACCCGCGATGCGGGAGGTGTGCATTGCAGCACCACACCGATATCCATGCGGCACTCTCCAATCAGATCAGATCAGGTTCTGCGACAGTTCGCGGGCGATGAACCGACCGTGACCGGCACTGCCCAGATACGCACCGCCGTCGACGATCACGCGGCCGCGCGAGAGCACCGTGTCGACGTGTCCGTCGATCTCGAAGCCCTCC
This sequence comes from Nocardia sp. CA-084685, assembly GCF_050955785.1. Lineage (NCBI taxonomy): Bacteria > Bacillati > Actinomycetota > Actinomycetes > Mycobacteriales > Nocardiaceae > Nocardia > Nocardia sp. CA-084685. Next base: position 3,783,110 of record NZ_CP192094.1, on the reverse strand, counting down.
CAGGCCGAGTGATCCATATTCATGTGGTGCGTCTTGCCGAAACCGATGCTGGTATGCCCGCTCGGGTCATAGATGACGATGTCGGCGTCGGCGCCCGGACTGATGACGCCCTTGCGCGGATACATGCCGAACATGCGTGCCGGGGTGGTGCAACAGACCTCGACCCAGCGCTCCAGTGATATCAGCCCGTTCTTGACGCCCTGGAACATCAGATCCATCCGATGTTCGACACCGCCGATCCCATTGGGAATCTTGCTGAAATCGCCGAGCCCCAACTCTTTCTGATCTTTCATGCAGAACGGGCAGTGGTCGGTACTGACCGAGGTGACATCACCGGTGCGGATATAACGCCACAGCTCGTCCTGATGCCCCTGCGCCTTCGACCGCAGTGGCGTCGAGCACACCCACTTCGCGCCCTCGAAACCCGGTGCGCCCAAATGCTCTTCGAGCGACAGGTACAGATACTGCGGACAGGTTTCACCGAAGACGTTCTGCCCATTGCCCCGCGCGGCGGCGATTTGCTCCATCGCCTGTTTGGCCGAGACGTGCACGATATACAGCGGCGCATTCGTCAACTGGGCCAACATGATCGCGCGATGAGTGGCCTCCTCCTCCATCTGCCACGGCCGGGTGACACCGTGGTAGTACGGTGAGGTCTCACCGCGCGCCAGCGCCTGCTCGACCAGCACATCGATGGCGATGCCGTTCTCCGCGTGCATCATCAGCAGCGCACCCAAATCGCCCGCCGATTGCATGGCCCGCAGAATTTGACCGTCGTCGGAGTAGAAGACACCCGGATAGGCCATGAACAACTTGAAACTGGTGACACCCTCGGCCACCAATTCGCTCATTCCCTTGAGGGATTCGTCGTTCACCTCACCGATGATCTGGTGGAAGCCGTAGTCGATCGCGCAGTTGCCCGCGGCCTTCTCGTGCCACAGAGCGAGGGTGTCCTGCACTCGCTCCCCCGGCTTCTGCACCGCGAAATCGACAATGGTCGTGGTGCCGCCCCAGGCGGCCGCGCGGGTGCCGGTCTCGAAGGTATCCGATGCCTCGGTGCCGCCGAAGGGCAGCTGCATATGGGTGTGGCCGTCCACGCCGCCGGGAATCACATATTTGCCGGACGCGTCGATGACCACATCGGCGGATTCGGCGAGATCCGCACCCAATGCGGTGGCGCCGGGTTGCAGAACGGCGACAATGGTCTCGCCGTCGACGAGCACATCGAGCAGTTGCGATCCGGTGGCCGAGACCACCGTGCCGCCGTGAATGAATGTCTTCGTCATATCGATATCACCAGCCTCAGGGAGCCACCATTGGTCCGTAGGCGTCGGGGCGGCGATCGCGATAGAACGCCCAGCGGTCGCGCACCACCTTGATCAGATCCATATCGAGGTCACGGATCACCAGTTCGGGATCGGTGTCCGAGGCGACGTCCCCGACGAATTTACCTTCCGGATCCACGAAATAGCTGGTTCCGTAGAAATCGTCATCGCCGTATTCTTCGATGCCGACCCGGTTGATGGCACCGATGTAGTATTCGTTGGCGACCGCGGAGGCGGGTTGCTCCAGTTTCCACAGGTAGCCGGATAGGCCGCGTGATGTCGCGGAGGGGTTGAAGACGATTTCCGCGCCCGCCAGGCCGAGGGCGCGCCAGCCCTCCGGGAAATGCCGGTCGTAACAGATGTAGACGCCGACCTTGCCCACCGCGGTATCAAAGACCGGCCAGCCCACATTTCCGGGCCGGAAGTAGAACTTCTCCCAGAATCCGTTGACATGCGGAATATGGTGTTTGCGGTATTTGCCGAGATAGCTGCCGTCCGCGTCGATGACCGCCGCGGTGTTGTAGAGCAGACCGGGCTGTTCCTGCTCGTATACCGGCAAGATCATCACCAAGCCCAATTCCTTTGCCAGGGCGGCGAATCGATCCGTCGTCGGACCCGGCACCGATTCCGCGTAGTCGTAGAACTTCGTATCCTGCAACTGGCAGAAGTATGGGCCGTAGAACAACTCCTGGAAGCAGATCACCTTGGCGCCCTGTGCGGCGGCCTGGTGTGCGTAGTCCTCGTGCGCTTTGATCATGGACTCTTTATCACCCGTCCAGTTCGTTTGGACGAGCGCCGCTCGAACGATTCCCATGCTTTGTTATACTTCACCGAGATCCAATTCGGTTGTGTTACAAGATTGCGGAAACAGTTTCGTAGCCGTAAACCTTGGGGCCGGTCCTCGTTCCGGCGCTGTGCCCGACGCAGAATGACGCTGTGAACTTCGATCCGACGACCGCGCCGCGGGTGCCCGCGGACGACCCGCGAGACGCCGCGCCCGCACCCGCCGCGGCCCGGTCCGGGCTGTTCAACGCGGATCTCGAAGATCGAACTCCGGCCGGAATCGCGGCCGCGGTCAGTCGGCGGATTCGTTCCGGAGCGATCGAACCCGGATCACGGCTGCCGACCGTGCGTGAAGTCGCCCGCGAGTTGCGAGTGTCCCCCGCTACCGTCAACCAGGCTTGGCGCGCGCTGGCCGCCACCGGCGCGATCGTGGCGCGGGGACGCGCCGGAACCTTCGTCGGCGAGCACACCACCGTCCGCGCCACCGCGCCGACCGGCCGCTATCAGCGCCTGCACCCACCGTCGGACAGCGCCTTCCGCATCGATCTATCCCGGGGCACCCCTGATCCGCGGCTCCTACCGGATCTGGTCGCCGTCTTGCGCACGGTCACCGAGCAGGGACGCGGCAATGATCTCGCGGCGGACTATCTCGGCGAGGCCGTGCTGCCGGAACTGGCCGCCAAGGTGCGCACCGATTGGCCCTTTCGCGCCGAGCGGATCGCGGTCGTCGACGGGGCACTGGACGCCATCGATCGACTGCTCGCCGCGCATGTGCGGCTCGGCGATGCGGTGGCCGTCGAAGATCCCTGCTTCCCACCATTTCTCGACCTGCTCGCCCGGATCGGTGCTCGGCCTATTCCGGTCCGTATGGATGAATCCGGTTTACTGCCAGACGATCTCGAGCGGGCGCGTGGTGTGGCAGCGCTGATCCTGCAACCGCGCGCACAGAATCCGACGGGCGTCTCGCTGACCGCTGCACGCATCCGCGAACTGACCGAGATCCTCACCGGCACAGACACTCTCGTCATCGAGGACGACCACTCCGCTGGCATCGCCGCCACCACGCTGCGATCCCTCGGCTCACGACTGCCGAGCCGAACGGTACATATCCGCTCCTACTCCAAATCCCACGGCGCGGACCTGCGCCTCGCGGTGGTCGGCGGCCCCGCCGAGGTGCTCGATCCGATGATCGAGCGGCGCATGCTCGGCCCCGGCTGGACCAGCCGACTGCTGCAGCGCCTGCTGCTCACCATGCTCGACAGCGACGAGGCCGTGCGCACCGTCGCCGCCGCACGCACCGAATACCGCAGGCGTTCAACCGAACTCCGCCGCGCACTGGTTCGCAGAGGTGTCTCCGTAGCCCGTGGTGATGGCATCAACCTGTGGCTCCCGGTCGCCGACGAAAACGCGGCCATGATCTCGCTGGCAGCCGCCGGCATCAAGGCCGCACCCGGCCGTCCCTTCGAAGTCGAGGACCACCCGCTCGGCGACCACCTGCGCATCACCGTCGCCGCGATAGCCCCCGGCGAGCTGGACTGGGTCGCCACCGAGCTCGCCACCGCGACCACCGCGGCGCCCACGTACCGTCGCGTTCGTCGTGCTTAGGATCCAGGCTCGATATCGAAGCTGGTAGAGCCGTCGTCACCGGCCGGGATAATGGGCACGATCACCGAGGACGGATGCTCGGCATCTTTGTAGATCGTCTGTGTCGCGGGCTGCGTGCGGGCACTGTCACCGAAGGGTTCGCCGATATTCGGGTTCGGCGCGTACTGCGGATAGTCACTACTGCTGATCGCTACTCGGATTCGATCGCCCGCCTTGAACTGGTAGCTGGTCGGCCAGATCTTGATCGTGAACCGATAAGGCTGGCCCGGCACCAAAAGGGACGGATCCGATAACGAATCCCGGAACGCGGCGCGGATAATGCCATTGTTGAGGTTGACGGCGGATCCATCGGGTGCGACGACCTCGAGCCGCGCGACGAAGTCGGTATCCGGCGCGGTGGACGACGCCCACAGCTTCACGGTAATCGGGCCGGTCACCTCGGTATCGATGTGGAGCGGATCGGTGGTGTAGGTGAGCACATCCGAACGCTGCTCGACCACGGTCTGGTCGAATGGTCCCTGCGGGCCCGATCCGACCGAACAGCACGAATGTCCGCCGGTACTCGGTGCGGGTGCGGCCGGGTCGTAGACATATCGGTCGACCGCCGCTGGTCCGCCGGGCGCGTGATCGACGAGTTTGCCGACCCGACCGGCAACACCGTTGGCGCCGCTGTCGGCGAAAAAGTATTCCTTCCATTGTGTTTGCGGTAGTGGCCAATTCGTTGCCGACTTCCATCGATTGGCACCCATGAGGTAATAGTCCACACGGGGTTTACCCGTCACGCCGTTATCCGCGCCTCTCAGAAAGTGCGCGAACCAAGCCAGCATCAACTCGTTGATCGGGCTGTCGCCGACCGTGCCGAGTTGCTCGAGCCGGGGCGCGATCATCGAGGTCGGCCGTCCCCAGCCCAGGTGGTCCCAGGGGCCGATGACCAATCGCTGATTCTGCCGTGCCGGTGCGGCGCCACGCTCGACCATTCCGGTGAAATTCTCGATGCCGCCCGCGAGGAACGCGTCGTACCAGCCCTCGATATCGAGGACCGGCACCCGCACATTCGGATAGCGGTCGCGGATGCTCCACTGCTTCCAGTAGTCGTCGCGTGTCGAGTGGCGGATCCAGTCGAAGTACCACGACGCGACGACCGGATTATTCGGCTGCAGTGGTGGAAAATCTTTGTAGGGGCGGTAATTCAGCCACGAGGTGATGTTCTGCAGATCTGTGCGCAGTTGGTTGGCGGTGGCCTTGTCGTCGCGTCGTTCGGCGGATTCGGCGCCGATGGTGCCCATGGCCCATGGTTCGACGAAACCGAGCCGGAACGCGCCGCCCTCGTAGGTCCAGCCGTCGTAATAGTCGGAGGCGGTATTCGCGGGCACGATCGTGGTCAGGTGCGGCGGCGTCTCGATGGCGGCCAGCCATTGTGTGGCACCGACATATGACGAGCCGTACATGCCGACCTTGCCATTCGAACCGGGCAGTCGCGCGGCCCATTCCACGGTGTCGTAGCCGTCGCGGGTGTCATTGCCGAATTCGCTGAATGTGCCGTCGGAGCTGCCGATTCCGCGAATGTCCTGGATGACCACGAGGAAGCAGTGCGAGGCGAACCAGTCGGGTGTGCGATAGCGCGAAGGCTGGATCTGCGCGGCGGCCTTGCCGTACTGGGTGCGCATCAGGATCACCGGCACCGGGTCGCTGGTCTGCGGGCGGTACACATCGGCGCGTAGCACCGTGCCGTCGCGCATCGTCGCCGGGACGTCGGCCTGCTTGTCGACCGCGCATGTGCCACGGTCATCGTTGGGTGGCCAGGCACCGGTTTGTGAGTTCGATGTCGTCACGGCGCTGGCCGTACATCCGCCCACTAGTGCGCCGACACACACCACCGCGGTACACCAGCGAAATACGTATCCCGACAAGCTGATACACCTCCCGTGGAGGCGATGTCACCGACAGAGTCGGTGTGTGCCGAGCCGTTAGCCGATCAGATGCGCCTCCGTCGCAGCCATGCTAACCGACCACTCGCCGCACATCGGCGATTTCCATTGCCACACAGTCGCAATGCGTATCTCGTTCCGCTGGAAGCGTCGAGATGGAATGATCCGCTCAGCATCACCCGATGCGATACACAACAGAAGGAGACCTCGACCGGTGAGCAGCGAAGTGCAGGCACGGCAATTCGACCACCATCAGCCCATCGGGCAGCCTCGCAGAGTCGGGACTGCCCTGCTACGCGGCCTCGGTGTACTCGCCGTCGGCACCACCCTCGCGATTTTCGCTCCAGGCGGGGTCTCGGCGGATCCAGGCGCCCCGGTCGCCGGATGTGTGGCCCCCGATTCGGCCAAGCCCGAGAGCAAGCAGTGGGCCAGCGAGCCCGCGATGGCGATCGACACGGGTGCGAAGTACACCGCACAGCTGGAAACCACCTGCGGCACAGTCAATATCGCCCTGGAGGCTGCCCGCGCGCCGCGCACGGTGAACTCCTTCGTATTCCTGGCCGGGCAGAAGTATTTCGACCACACCCAGTGCCACCGCTTGACCACCGCGGGCATCTTCGTCCTGCAGTGCGGTGATCCCACCGCGACCGGCACCGGCGGTCCGGGCTACCAGTTCCCGAACGAGAACCTGGACGGCGCCACCTATCCGGCCGGCACGGTCGCCATGGCCAATGCGGGTCCCGACACCAACGGCAGCCAGTTCTTCCTGGTCTACAAGGATTCACAGCTGCCGCCGAACTACACCCCGTTCGGCAAGATCACCGACGGTCTCGACGTTGTGCAGCGGGTCGCCAACGCGGGCGCCGCGGACGGCGAGGACGGTCGCCCGAACGCCGCTGTCGTCCTGAATTCGGTGACCACCGCTCAGGGCTGATCGACATAAGCTGGTGGCGGTGTCGTCCATGGCGACACCGCCACCTCCGCTCAGCCGAGCGTGGCGACGACGTACGCGGCGGCCTCGGCGATGAGGGCCTGGTTGTACTCGGCGTCCCTGGTGAACTTGCTGGACATGATCGCGATGACAAGCGGAGCAGCATTCGGCGGCCACACGACCGCTATGTCGTTGAGCGTGCCGTAGTCGCCCGTCCCGGTCTTGTCGGCGACGGTCCAATCCGGTGGTAGCCCGGCTCGAATGCGCTTGGCGCCAGCGCCGGTGGCATTTCGTTCGAGGAGACCACGCAGAAAGGCGCGCTTATCGTCCGGTAGAGCGTCGCCGAGCACGATCTTCTGATAGTCCGTGCCGAGCGCCCTTGGCGAGGTGGTGTCGCGGGGATCACCGGGCGTGGCTTCGGTGATCGCCGGTTCGATTCGATCCATTCGGGTGATCGTGTCGCCGAGGCTGCGCGCGTAGGCCGTGAGTTCGCCCGGTCCGCCGATATCGCGGAGCAACAGATTGCCCGCGGTGCCGTCGCTGTAGCGGACGGCGGCGTCGCACAGCTCGCGGATCGTCATGCCCGATGCCACGTGTTGCGGGGTGATCGGGGCATTCCGCAACAGATCGGCCTCCGTGTAGGTGACAGGATCGTCCAAGTGCGACAACGGATTACGCTGCAGAACCGCTGCCGCGGCCAACCCCTTGAAGGTCGAGCAGAACGCAAAACGCTCATCCGCGCGATAGGTGATAGTCGTGCCCGTTCCGGTGGCCAACGCGTACACACCGAGACGTGCGGCGAACTTTCGCTCCAACTCGGTCAGGTGAACGTGGTGATTCTCGGTGGGGGCGACGGAAGCGGAAGGTGACGCACCTTCGCCGGTCGCGCATCCAGCCAGCGGCAGCAACGCCGCCGCGGCGAATAACGAACGGCGGTTTATACCCGAGTGTGTCAGCGTCATCGCCTTCCTTCTGCTGCTGCCGGGGCGGTCAGGCCGCTACCGCGGTCATCCCATCAATACCCGAAATTCCCGCGTGGGCACCAGTTACACGTCGCGAGACTTGACTTGGAGTGCACTCCAGGTCCTAGCGTTGGAGTGCAAAATCGTCTAGTACCAGGGGATCACTTCATGGAACTCGGTTTTCACCTACCGATCTTCGATATCGACGGCGGCACCACCGCCATTGCCGGTGAGCTGGCCAGGGTCGGCGCCGCGGCGGAGGCGTCCGGGGCGACCTGGCTGTCGTTCATGGACCACTACTTCCAGATCGAGCCGACCGGCCTCCCGGCCGAGGCGAATATGCTGGAGGGCTACACCACCCTCGGCTATCTGGCCGCGCACACCTCACGCATCAACCTCGGCCTGCTCGTCACCGGTGTGACCTACCGACATCCCGGCCTGCTCGCCAAGATCGTCACCACCGTCGATGTCCTGTCGGGCGGACGCGCGGTGCTCGGCCTCGGCGCCGCCTGGTTCGAGCGTGAACATCGCGGGCTCGGCGTGCAGTTCCCTCCGATCGCCGAGCGGTTCGAGCGACTGGAGGAGACGCTGCGCATCTGTCAGCAGATGTGGGACCCGCAGAACAACGGCCCCTTCGACGGCAAGCACTACCAACTGGCCGAAACGCTGTGCTCGCCGCAGCCGATCAACCGGCCCAAGGTGCTCATCGGCGGTGGCGGCGAACGCAAGACACTGCGGTTGGTCGCCCAATACGGCGACGCCTGCAATCTCTTCGGTTCCGCCCCCGAGGATGTCGGCCACAAAATCGACGTCCTGCGCCGCCATTGCGACGACGTCGGGCGCGATTTCGACGATATCCGCATCACCATCATGGCCAACAATCCGCGCCCGAATCCGGACAATCGCGACGAATTCGTCCGCCAGATGGCCGATTACGCCAAGCTCGGCGTGCACACCGTGATCATTATCCCGACCACCGGGTCCCCGGCGGCATGGATCGAGGGCATGGCGCCGGCGGTACCCCAACTCGCCGAACTCGGTTAGTGCGCTTACAGCACATGCTCTTTCGCAGTGTTTGGTTGCGAAAGGGCACGTGCGGCACGCGGCCCTGAACACCGGGGCCCTCGACCACGGTCCTCCTAGGCCAACTGAGCACTTCCGGAACCCGATCCCGGCTCCAGAGCTGCCCCACCGACCATCTGGGCGGCGTCGAAGCCTCCCGGCCCCAATCGACTCCGTTCCTGGGCGGTCTGTTCGCTACCGAACAGCACTGTGGGACAATGGATTCAATCCGGCATACCGTTCTAGAAGTACACCGCTTGGTCAGTCGAGGCGCAGCAGGTCGGGCCACACCTGCGACCAGGGCTGACGTGGGGTGCAGCGCCAGATGGTGACATTGCGAGTGACATCCGGGTAGCCGAGGCGTGCGTCGACGCGGCCGATCGGGGTCAAGTCGCCACAGGTGGCATGCATTTCGTCCTCGGCATTGCCGACCCATAGCACCGTTGTCGCGGAATCCGATGGCGTGCCGAAGTATCCGAAGCCGCGGTTGGGGCTATAGACGGCTGGTAGGCCGTAGCGACTCCGGTCCACATCCAAAGCGGCTGCCTGCCAGTAGGAATCGGTGACGATCACCGCGTTCGCGCGCTCGGCCGGTGGGAGGGCATGGTAGGCGTCGGCGGTCGCCTCGCGAAGTTCCGGCCAGCCGAATTTGCCGTACAGGCCGATTTCGAGCCCGGCCTCGGACTGACTGTCGACCGGATCGATGGAAGACTCGGATTGCCACGGCATGGTGACTACCGCGATCGCCACCGAAATCGCGACCAGCGGAACGGCCGCGTAGATTCGCCATCGTCCGGTGTACTCGGTCCAGCGCACCGCACCCGCCGCCATGATCGCCGCATAGCAACCAGCCGCATAGTAGGGGCGACCGTTGGTCGCGATGAACGCCACGGCCAGCAGCAGTGGCAGCGGTGCGAGGAATCGGTACGGCCGCAACGTCTCCGAGCGGAACAGCGCCCAGATTCCCACGACCAACAGGACCCCGCCGAACAATCCTGCCGCGATCAGCGCCAGCGGTAGCCAGGTGTAGCGGCCACCGATCGTTGCCTGCTCCGCCGCGACGACCGCACCCAATCGCAGCTGCGGCCAGTCGTGCTCGGCCTGCCAGATCAGCGTCGGAACCATCACCAGGACAACCAACATCGCGCCCACCCATAGCGCCGGCCGCCGCAGCAACTCGCGCGGACCGTAGATCGCGACCCCAACGGCGACCGCGATCCAGAAGAACGGGATCAGCCACTTCACCTGCATATCCAGCGCCGTGACCAGCGCGGCCCACAACAGCAGGCTGTCCCGGCGAGTGCGCACCCAGCGGATCACCAGCCAGCTGGCTACCACCCACAGTGCGGTATCAATCGTATTGGTGGCCAACTGAGTTCCCTGCACAAGCAGGAACGGCGAGGTCGCATACGCTGCCGCACTCAGCGCCTGCGCGGTCCGCGAACCGCCGAACTCCCTGGCGATCTGGGCAGTGATCAGTACTGCGGCAACGGTCACCAGTGCGGCCGGAATCCGCAGTGCTACCAGTGATCCCGGTGCCAGCACGTCCATCAGCCGGGCAATCGCGGGCAACACTGGCCCCTGATCGGCGTAGCCGAATCCGAGGCGGCGTCCAGCCGACAGGAAATACAGCTCGTCACCGAAATATCCGTACCGTCCCAGCGATACGAACAGCATGGTTGCCGCCACCACGGCGATCGCGCCGACACCGAGCCACGCGAATGGCGCTGCCTTGGCGTTATCCTCCTGCCGTACTTCACTTTCCACTACGGTGGTCATCGCGTCCCCCCTTCCGAGTCGCCACATCGAATAGTCGGCACACATGCGCCGAGTACGTCGTCATATCGAAGTCCTTCTCCCGAATCGCACGCCCGGCCGCACCATCGATGGCATCGCGAATCGACTTGGCCATGACCGCAGGATCGAATTCGCCGAATTCGCCGGTGCGCTGCCCTTCCCGCATGATGTCGATGAGCGGTTGGATGATCTCCTGTTCCCCTTCCGCCGAGGCGAACCGCGGCTTACCCGCCGCATCACGCAGATTCAGCACCACATCGGTCAGCGCCGCGACATACTTCTTGTTCGCATCAATGAATCCCAGATTCGCCCCGATATAGGCGAGCAGCTGATTCCGGGCCCCGTCCGCCGCCATCACCGCGGGCGCGATGTGCTCGCCACCGGACACGTACAGCTGGATCACCAGCTGCTCCATCAACTCGTCCTTCCCGGCGAAGTGATACGAAATGACGCCCTTGGAGATCCCCGCGTGTTTGGCGATCCGCGCCAGCGAAGCCCGCCCGTACCCCTCCTCCGAAATCACCTCCACCGCCGAAGCAATGATCTGCCGCCGCCGCGCCTCCTCGATGAACGATCGCTGCCGACCACCCGACTCGTTTTCTGGCCGCATGGCCAAATTTTAACCCGCCCGCCCAAACCCGCACATCAACCCAAAGGACGACCCCGAGCTACCCCACGAGGATGACCCCGAAAACGCCGAAGGACCACGCCCCCGGATGGAAGCGCGGCCCTTCGGTCCGAAACCTACAGGTACTGGCTCGTGTTCGACTCTGTATCGATAACAGCTGGCACTGGCATTCTTGCCGGTGAATTCGATGCAGCCGGATGCGTACGATCCACTCGCCCGAACCAGCCGAAAGCCGCGCCCCCGCTGGAAGCACGGCCCTCGGAGTCAACCGAACTACAGGTACTGGCCCGTGTTCGACTCGGTGTCGATGGCACGGCTGGCACTGGCGTTCTTGCCGGTGAATTCGATGCAGCCGGATGCGTACGATCCACTCGCCCGAACCAGCCGAAAGCCGCGCCCCCGCTGGAAGCACGGCCCTCGGAGTCAACCGAACTACAGGTACTGGCCCGTGTTCGACTCGGTGTCGATGGCACGGCTGGCACTGGCGTTCTTGCCGGTGACCAAGGTGCGGATGTACACGATCCGTTCGCCCTTCTTACCCGAAATGCGGGCCCAGTCATCGGGATTCGTGGTGTTGGGCAGGTCCTCGTTTTCGGAGAACTCGTCCACGATCGAATCGTAGAGATGCTGGATGCGCAGGCCGGGATTGCCGGTGTCGAGGACGGCCTTGATGGCGTACTTCTTGGAGCGGTCCACGATGTTCTGGATCATGGCGCCGGAGTTGAAGTCCTTGAAGTACAGGACTTCCTTGTCACCGTTGGCGTAGGTGACCTCCAGGAAGCGATTGTCTTCGCTCTCGGCGTACATCCGGTCGACGACCCGTTCGATCATCGCGCGGATGCACAGACCCTTGTCGCCGCCGAACTCTTCGAGATCGTCGGCGTGCAGCGGCAGGTGCTCGGTCAGGTACTTCGAGAAGATGTCCTGGGCCGATTCCGCGTCGGGGCGTTCGATCTTGATCTTCACATCGAGACGCCCCGGCCGCAGGATCGCGGGGTCGATCATGTCCTCGCGGTTGGAGGCACCGATCACGATGACATTCTCGAGACCCTCCACACCGTCGATCTCCGAGAGCAACTGCGGCACGACCGTGGTCTCCACATCGGAGGACACACCCGAACCACGGGTGCGGAAGATCGAATCCATCTCGTCGAAGAACACGATCACCGGCGTACCCTCGGACGCCTTCTCCCGCGCGCGCTGGAAGATGATCCGGATGTGGCGCTCGGTCTCACCTACGAACTTGTTCAGCAGTTCGGGGCCCTTGATGTTCAGGAAGAACGACTTGGCTTCCTTGGCATCCTCACCGCGCGCCTCGGCGATCTTCTTCGCCAGCGAGTTGGCAACGGCCTTGGCGATCAACGTCTTACCGCAGCCGGGCGGACCGTAGAGCAGCACACCCTTGGGCGGGCGCAGCGCGTATTCGCGGAACAGATCCTTGTGCAGGAACGGCAATTCGACCGCATCGCGGATCTGCTCGATCTGCCGACCGAGGCCACCGATATCGCCGTAGTCGACATCGGGGACTTCCTCGAGTACCAGATCCTCGACCTCTGCCTTGGGGATCCGCTCGAAGGCGAAACCGGCCTTGGTGTCCACGAGCAGCGAATCACCCGGCCGCAGCTTACGGATCGGCGAATCGGGATCGTCGAGATCGTCGACCTCGGCGACTTTGGCCAGCGGACCGGCCAACCACACCACGCGCTCCTCGTCGGCATGTCCGACGACCAGCGCCCGACGTCCGTCGTCGAGGATCTCGCGCAAAGTGCCGATCTCACCGACGGCATCGAAGATCCCGGCTTCGACGACCGTGAGTGCCTCGTTGAGGCGGACGGTCTGACCGTATTCGAGGGTCGAGGTGTCGATATTGGGTGAACACGTCAAGCGCATCTTGCGGCCCGAAGTGAACACATCGACCGTCTGGTCCTCGTACACGCCGATCAGAATTCCGTACCCGCTGGGTGGCTGACCCAGCCGATCTACCTCCTCACGCAAGGCCACCAGCTGTTGGCGCGCTTCCTTGAGGGTGTCCATCAGCTTGGTGTTGCGAATGGTCAGCGAATCGATGCGGGCTTCCAATTCCCGTGCGCGATCCGGCGAATCGGCGAGTTGCCTGCGGAGTGCAGCCGCTTCGGCGCGTACCGCCTCGAGCTCTCTCCAGGCCGCCGAATCCGAATTCTCGATGGGGCTCATGTGCTGCTCCTCCCAGTCCCGGTCTATTAACGCTACCGGGCGCGAACCGTTCTCGCTTTCCGACATGGTTTCGTCGTGATCACATCTGGGGTGCGGTCGGCGGCGGATGCACCATGTTAGCCTGCCCTAACCAGGCAACGGCGACCCGCTTCGCCACCCGAACCGAAAGGTTGCTGAGGATGCTCCTTCCCGCCAGGACGCTGCGCATGTCCATGGTTATCATCGCGGCGGCGATGGCCGCCACCGTCGGTCTGACCGGCTGTGGCTCCGACGATAAGCCCGATGCCAAGGCCACGACTACCATTTCCGCCGCCGCGACGACCAGCGCCGCAGGTCACGGCGACCACGGCAGCGCCGCCGCACCCACCGTCGAGACGCTCACCGCGGTCCTGGATTCCCTTTCCGACCCGGCGAAACCCACCTCCGAGAAGACCAAGCTGATCGTCAACGGCGAAAAGCGCACCGCCAATATCGACCAGATGAACCAGGCGCTCGGCGGCTACGGCAAGCTCACCTACGCGGTCGCCGATATCACCACCAGCGGCAATTCCGCGACCGCCCAGGTGACCATCACCTCACCGCACGGCACAGCTCCCGCCATGCCGCTGACCTGGGAATATGTCGACGGCGCCTGGAAGCTCTCGGATGCCAGCGGCTGTCTGATGCTCGGTTTCGCACAGGCGCCATGCGTTCCGGCCTGATTCAGCCCTTCGACGGTCGACGCTGCGGCTTCGGGGTCACCGTGCCCTCGGCGAGACGACGGGCGCTGACCAAGAAGGCGGTGTGGCCCTGCATGCGATGTTCGGGCCGCACCGCCAGACCCACCACATGCCAGCCGCGCACCACCGATTCCCATGAGCGCGGCTCGGTCCAGCACTCCTGCTCACGCAGCGCCTCGACCACCTTCGACAATTGTGTGACGGTCGCCACATAGACGATCAGCACGCCGCCGGGGACGAGCGCCTTGGACACAGCGGGTAATGCATCCCATGGCGCGAGCATGTCCAGGACCACGCGGTCGACCGGCGCACCGTCGTAGTCGGCGACATCCGCGACAGTGATCGACCAGTTGTCCGGGCGCTCGCCGAAGAAGGTCTCCACATTGCGGATCGCGTGTTCGGCGTGGTCCTCGCGGATCTCGTAGGAGACCACTTGGCCCTGCGGGCCGACCGCTCGCAACAGCGAGCACGTCAACGCACCCGAACCCGCGCCGGCCTCCAGCACTCGCGCGCCGGGGAACACATCGCCCTCGTGCACGATCTGGGCGGCATCCTTGGGATAGATGACCGCAGCGCCGCGCGGCATGGAAAGCACGTAATCGATCAGCAACGGCCGCAATGCCAAATACGGTGTGCCATTGGTGGATTGCACGACACTGCCCTCATCGGCCCCGATCAGGTTGTCGTGTTTGATACCGCCGCGATGCGTGTGGAATTCCTTACCCGGTTCCAGCACCACGGTGTAGAGGCGCCCCTTGGCATCGGTCAGCTGTACCCGGTCCCCGATGGTGAATGGCCCGGTCCGTCTGGCCGTCATGTATCTCCGTTCGCTGGTCGTCGCTGTTATCCGCACTGTGCCGCACCGGCGTGTCGGTGCGCCCGGATAGCCTGCCAGGTATGCATCCGCCGGTTACCACGCCCCCTGCCGACACCGTGCGGGCGACCGCGCCCGATCGTCCGCGTCCGGCGCTCTCGCCTTCGCGGGCAATGGATTTCAAGCAGTGCCCGCTGAAGTACCGGTTGCGCGCGATCGATCGACTTCCGGAGCCACCGACGCGGATCGCGGTGCGCGGCACGGTGGTGCACGCGGTGCTG
Organism: Nocardia sp. CA-084685; assembly: GCF_050955785.1. Taxonomy (NCBI): domain Bacteria; kingdom Bacillati; phylum Actinomycetota; class Actinomycetes; order Mycobacteriales; family Nocardiaceae; genus Nocardia; species Nocardia sp. CA-084685. Next base: position 3,768,082 of record NZ_CP192094.1, on the reverse strand, counting down.
GAGGATCTGTATGGCCTGCCTGCCGGGGAACGCCGGTTCGAACGCGCTGCCGGGCTCGTCGAGCCCGCATGGGCCCGAGTGCTGGCCGATAGACCCGAGGTCGCCGAAGTGGTCGCAGCGGACGGACTGGCGGGCTTTCTCGGCGAAGTGCGCGCGTTCGTCGAGACGTACTACCGACTGGAGGATCCGACCCGGTTCGATCCTGAGTCCTGTGAGTCGCGCGTAGAGGTCGAACTCGACGACGGTGCGCTCTTGCGTGGGTTCGTCGACCGGATCGATGTCGCGCCGACCGGTGAGCTGCGCGTCGTCGACTACAAGACCGGCCGGGCTCCCGGACTCGCCCAGGAGACCAAGGCGCTGTTCCAGCTCAAGTTCTATGCCCTGGTCGTGCTGCGCACCCGCGGCATCCTGCCCACCCAATTGCGACTGATCTACCTGGCCGACGAGCAGATCCTCACCTATGCCCCCGACGAGGACGAACTGCTGCGCTTCGAGCGCACACTGTCGGCTCTGTGGCAGGCCATTCTGGCAGCGGGGCGGACCGGCGAGTTCCCGCCGAGCACCAGTTGGCTGTGCGGGCATTGCAGCTACAAGAGTCTGTGTCCCGCATTCGGCGGCACACCACCGGTCTATCCCGGCTGGCCGGACAGTGGCACCGGGGAATCGCCGGACGAAACCTTCGCCGACGCGGTCGCCGACTGAGCTCAGCCGCCGAACAGATTCAGATCGAGTCCGTGTGAACCGAGTGCGGCGATGACGCCGATGAGCACGAGCACCCCCACGGCATCACCGATCATGATGAGCAGATTCCGAATCCACCACCACGAACCGACCGACTCGACACTCGATTTCACTGGGTTCTCCCCTGTCCTTGGGTCCCGAACGGCCCTGCCCGTCCGAGGTCTTCCCTAGTTGTTTCGCCCAACACGCCCCCAGTGTTCACAGCCGAGCATGAAGTTTTCGTGTGAGTTCGTCGCGAACAAACCGCACACGGTAGCCGTGCTCACTCACCCGGCCGACTACGCAAGCTCCGTCGGCTGCCATCCCCTGCGATGCTCGCCGGGGCGACCGGCGAGCACCGAAACGGCCGGTTGCCGGTGCGGATCTATGCGGTGAAGTTGTGGAACAGCAGCACAGACAGACCCAAGCCGACGGCCAGATTGAAGACCGCCGCGGATCCGAAGACCACGACCGGACGCCAGCCCGCCGCACGCAGGCCGCCCAGCGAGAACTCCAGACCGATGGAGACGAACGCGAGGATCAGGAACCAGGTCCGCAGATCGTTGACGATCGCTATATGCGCCGCGCCGGTCTTCTTGTCCACCGATTGCAGATACAGCGTGCCGATGACGGAGGCGGCGACGAAGCCGATCACGAACTTCGGGAACCGCTCCCAGAACTGGCGCGGCGAGGGCCGGGACGCACCGGGAATGCGCTCGACCCGGATCGTGAAGTAGGCGGTCAGCGCGATGGCGACAATGCCGATGAGCGCATTCTGCGTGGTCTTCACGATGGTGGCGATCTGCAGCGCCTTCTCCCCGGCGATCGCACCGGAGGCGGCAACCGCCGCGGTCGTATCGATATTGCCGCCGATCCACGCGCCCGCGGCCGCATCGGAGAGATCGAAAACATCTGCGAGCCAAGGCAATACGAAGATCGACGGGAGCGCGAAGATGATCACAAGCGATGCCGCGTACGCGATCTGCTCGCGTTTGGCCTGCACCGCGCCCGCGGCCGCGATGGCAGCGCTGACACCGCAGATCGATACGGCCGATGACAGCAGGGCACGCAGCTTATCGTCGAGGCCGAGTCGACCGCCCAGCCACCAGGTGAAAGCGAAGACCGCGGTGATCAGCAGCAGCGCCTGCACGATCGACGGGCCCGCCGCGGTTACCAGGATCTTCAGATTGATCGATGCGCCTAGCAGCACCACACCGGTCTTGATGAAGAATTCGGTGCGGAAACCGGCCGAAAGCCGTTCCCGAAGATCGAGTTTCGCGAGTACGACATTGCCGATCAGGCCGATGGCAATGGCGTAGACCGGGAATTCGATCGACTTGGCGACCCGGTTGAACGGTGTACCGACCGCCCACTGCGGCACATGGGTGTCGAAGTAGCGGGTCAGCGCGCCGAGCAGGATGACCACCGCGACCCCGGCTCCGATCTCGGCTACCGTGGGACGTGCGATCGCCTGCAGTGCAGCGGTTTCGGATCCGACCGCGGTTTGCTCGACCGCCTCCCCGCTGGACGCCGCGAATTCGGTTTCCGCGGGCACGGCATCGGCGCTCACGGCGGTCGTCTCGGTCCTGGATTCGCGCTCCGACATCACGGCACCAACCAATCCGGGATGGCGCCGACCAGGACCAGGGCGATGAGAACCAGGCCGACGATGGCGGACAGCCAGTCCTCATTCCATGCGAATGTGCTGCCCGAAGATTTCGCGGGCGATGTCTGCGACACAGTGGTACTCCTTGCATTTCCTCATCGAGGCCGCAACGTACCAATCAACCGCAGGTCAGCGCACCGATTGCAATCTGGATGAATCGATCACCCGCACAAAACAACTCGGCCCCGCCGAGCGACGGGGCCGAGTGATCGAAATCGGGTCAGAACGCGCGGCAGGACCGGATATCGAACGCCAGGATCGCCTTCGCGCCGAGCTCGGCAAGCTGGTCCATCACCTCATTACCCTGCTTACGCGGCACCATGGCGCGGATGGCGACCCAGTTCGGATCGGCCAGTGGCGACACCGTCGGCGACTCCAGACCGGGCGTGATCTCGACCGCCTCGTCCAGAAGTTCCTTCGGGCAGTCGTAGTCCAACATGATGTACTGCTGACCGAATACGACGCCCTGGATGCGGGCGATGAGCTGATTGCGGGCCCGTTCGTTCTGATCGGAGCCGGTGCGTTCGATGAGCACGCCCTCCGAATCGCACAGGGTCTCGCCGAAGGCGACCAGATTGTGCTGGCGCAGTGTGCGGCCGGAACCGACCACATCGGCGATGGCCTCGGCCACCCCGAGTTGGATGGAGATCTCGACCGCGCCGTCGAGGCGGATCACCTCGGCCTCGATCCCGTGGCGCTGCAGATCGCGCAGGACCAGATTCGGGTACGAGGTGGCGATGCGCTTGTCGTAGAGGTCCTCGACCTTCCATTCGCGCCCGGCAGGGGCGGCGTAGCGGAAGGTGGAGCGGCCGAAGCCGAGGGCGAGCCGTTCCTGAACCGGCGCACCGGAATCCAACGCCAGGTCGCGGCCGGTGATGCCGAGGTCGAGCTCGCCGGAGCCGACATAGATGGCGATGTCCTTGGGCCGCAGGAAGAAGAACTCGACCTGGTTCGCCGGATCGAGGACGGTCAGGTCGCGGGAATCGGTGCGCTTGCGGTAACCGGCCTCGGCGAGGATCGAGGTGGCCGATTCGGAAAGTGCGCCTTTATTGGGGACTGCGACGCGCAGCATGGGGAGGGTCCTTTCGAGGAGGAGAACTGAGAATCGACGCGGCGGCGTGAGCGACGGCCCCGAAGGCGGTTGTGGAGCCCAACCACGCAGATGACCGCGAGTGCCGCAATTTCAACACCGCCGTCACAGATGTCGGTACACGTCTTCCAACTTCAGCCCACGGCCGACCATCAGCACCTGGACCCAGTACAGCAGTTGCGAAATCTCCTCGGCGAGCGCCTCATCGCCCTCGTGCTCGGCGGCCAACCAGATCTCACCGGCCTCCTCGAGCACCTTCTTACCCTGAAAATGCACGCCCGCGTCCAATGCCGCCACGGTCCCGGACCCCTCAGGGCGGGTGACCGCACGATCTTGCAGCTCGGCGAACAGGGTTTCGAAGTTCTTCACGATGAGCCATTGTTTCAGACCGGTATGCGGACCCGTTGCTCCGGCCCGGCACCGCCGGATCGAGCGGACTCTTCGCCACCCCTTGTGGCGGCCACAAGGGGTGCGAGGAGCCGCGTCAGGCCGCTGTGAGGAGGGCCTCCAGGTCGGCTACGGCGGTTCGCAGGTGATCGGCGAAGGCGTACATCTCGCCGGCGACCGGTTCGGGGGTGGCCAGGTAGATGTTCCAGCGGTCCGGCAGCAGGACGTAGGCGATGCCGATGCACTTCTGGCTGGTGGAGCCGAAACCGAAGTAGCGGATATTGACCGACGGAGCCGAGCTGGTGCTCAGGTAGTCGTCGCGCATGATCGTCCAGCCGGGGCTGGTATACAGCGGGATCGGCTCGGTGACGCCGAGTTCGGTGCCGCGCCGCCGCTGAATCCACTCGAGTTCCCACAGATGCTGTTCGGGCGCGTCACCCGCCTGACACTGCTTGGCGCGTTCGACATGCGCGCTCGCGGCGAGCCGCGCCGCAGCGAGCCGGTCTGCCGGTGCGACCGCCGGATCCTGCATCGCGTCGACGAAGGCCACCATCTCCGGTGTCACCACCCGCATGGCCTCGGTTCGACCGTTGCGGTACTGCCTGGTGGCAATGGATTCGTAGGTGGCACCGGTCAATCCCTTGCTGCGCCGGTGCGCCAGCTGGTAGCTCAGCTGTGCGAACGCGTCCGGTGAGATGCCGAGCTGTTTGGCGCGAGTGGTGCCGAAATCGAAAGATACTGTCGCGGTGGCATTCTCGGCCGCATACCGGGAGAACGCCGCGCCAGCCGCCGCGATATCGGCGCGCTGCGCCTGATCGAGGACGAATTCGATCGGCTCGACCGGGGGCAACCCCTGCGGCTGCGCCCCGGCCCGTGCGGCGTGCTCGGCAGCCGGAGTCTGCAGCAGCGTGTCGACGAAGGACAGGATGGTGGTCCCGTCCAAACCGCAGTGCTCGACATTGATGCCAGCCTGACCATCGGCGAAGACGATGAACGACACCGACTTGTCGAACCAACGGTTGGCGCTGTCACCGTGCAGCAGCTGATCGCAGGCGTGCAATTCATCGCGCGGCGGGAAATCCTCCAGGCACAGGGCGAACAGCGCGGTCTCGATGGTGTCCAACGCCGCGGCATTGGCGGGATCGGCCAGCAATCCCTGTCTACTGATGGCCCATTCGGCCCGCGACTTGGTGGTGAGATGGCCGACGGCGGTATCGGTGCGGGCCGAGCGCGCACCGGCCTTGAGCACCGCGCGCAGCCCGTCGGCAAGATCCTCCAGCGAGTAGGGCACACCATCCGGGCCGATCACATCCATCCGGAACATGCTGCCGTGGAAGAACACCACGATATGCCTGGCGGCCGACGGTCCCGGCCATTCGTCGCTGTAGGGCACGCGCACGGAATCCTGTGTCTCCCCCGGAATCCGGGTTTCGGAGAACAGGTATTTGTTCTGCCACATCGACAATTTCTGTCCGCGCTGGGTGACCGGCGCAATCGCCTCGTTATCGAGCGCCAGCTTGTAATCGACCGCGGCCGTGATTATTCCGGCCGCCCGCTCCACCTGCGCGGCCACGGTGGACGCGGCCAGTGCGGTGTCCTCACGGAACAGGAAGAAGAAGTTGGCATTCAAGGCGATGCGATCGCGACGGCCCAGATAGCGCGACGGCCAGAACAGATCCAGCCAGCTCCCGACACCGGGAGTGGCATCGTATTCGGCCAGTGCCGCGTGCAGCCTTCGGCCCGGACCGTCGGGTCGAAGCAGGTCGGCGACCGCGGCCTCGGTGGTGGCGAATTCGTCGGCGGTCAGCAGTGGCGCACACCACTGCAGCAACCGCTCGCCGCTTTCCTCCAGCGTCGGCAGGGGCACCCGTGGCAGGTGGTCGTCGGCGGCGAAGGTGCGTTCGGTCAATGCGGGTCCTTGGGGTCGGCGTGTTTCGGTAACGGTCGCGAGATGTACAGGTTGGCGAGCAGCCAACCTGTGCTTTCTTGGCCAGCGGTGTCGATTCCGTTGGCGGCCAAGGCGTTCAGCACCTGGGTGCGTTCATTATCGGATGCGAACTTGCGTTGTTCGAACACCCCGGGGGCTCGCTCGGTGCGGTAGCCGAGCGCGGCCAGTTCCGCGGCGATCGGTTCGAAGCTGAACATGCGTAGTACGAAGTGTGCCATCCACGGCCGACGACGCGGGTGCGCCGTCGCCACCCGTGCCAGCGTCTTCTCGGTGACGTATCCGACGCAGCCGGTCGAGATGACGATATCCGCGCTCGCCAGGGTACGACGCTGTGCCTCGGTCGGGTCGGTGGCCTCGAGATCCGCATGCACCGTGTCGTGCAGGAAACCGGCTTCCTGGGCGTAGGCCAGCGCCGGGCGTGCGGCATCCATGCCGATGAAGCGGACGCCGGGGAGTTGGTCGCGGGTGCCAAGGCGGGCCCTGTCGCGGGCGATGAGTGCGGCGTGGTCGGCGTCCTCGGCGCCGCCGTAGTGCTCGGCGAGTTCGCTCACGGTGGTGTCGAAGCGCAGCAGGGCCGCGTTGACGCCGTAGGAGCAACCGATATCGAGCACGGTCGGGGTGTCCACCCGCGCGGAGGCGCGGTATTCCCGAATCTGCTGCTGGAAGTACGGTTTCGCCAGTTCCGGTATGCGGTAATCCAATTCGGCCATCCGGGCGTAGTAATCGCGCGGATCGGGGCGGTCGTAGATATCGTCGAAGGAAGCTTTTCCGGTCGTATGCAACGGCACTGGCATGTCGTCCCTCTCAGTCGAGCAACCGATCGCCACGGACGGCGTCGGCCGCGGCGGCTAGGTGATCGGGCAGCACCCGCCCGAACAGTTGGCGGGTGCGTTCCACGGTGCCGATGACACCGGGCCGATCGGTATAGGCGAAGATCGCCGAATGCCGTGCCGTGCCGCCCTCGACCGGTGAAACCCGGTGCAGCGAGAAGCGGCCCTGGAACAATTGCAGATCGCCGGGCCGCAGATCGAGGTGCCGGATCAGCTGCGCACCGGATCCGGTGAGCACATCCCGCACATCGTCGAGGTTCTCGGCGTGGGGTGAGCGAATATTCGGGCAGTACTCGAAGATTCCGCCGGTCTGCGCCGGCTGGGTCAACATGCTGACGGTGAATTCATTGGTGTCGAAATGCCACGGATGCGCCATTCCGGGTGCCACCACATTCAGGCACAATCCGGCCAAAGGGTCTGCGAATTCGTGCAATTCGGTCAATCCGAAACAATCCGCGACAAAGCGCTGGAACACCGTACTGGTGTAGAGCCGATGGATCATGGCCTCGGCGGGGATGCGGTCGCGCGGGACGAAAGCATTGCCGCGTTCCAGCACAATCCTGCCCGGGTGATCTTGTGGCAGTTCGGTATTCAGCGGGATGTTGTAGGCGTTGACCCGTTCGACCTCGTAGTGCGCATCCGGGGCCATCGCCTCGCCCTCGGCGCGCAGAGTCGCGATCAATTCCGGACGGATGAACTCGCGCAGTACGGTGCAGCCACTTTCGGCCAGTTCCGCGCGTGCCCGCGCCACCGCTTCCCCCCGCGCCGCGCCGGTCGGATCCCCCAGCGGATACCGTGCCGTATCGACGATCTCGTCCAGGACATCCGTCGCTGCCATGGCGTCATTTTGGTAGAGCAATCGGCGACACGCCCGGGATTCGACAAAGTTGCCGGTGACTACGGTCACACGTATCAACTGCACCCACTTGCGTTGCGGCACAGTAACTCTCAGTATGTCGAGGTCGGGAGTGTCGGCTCACAGACAGCGGGACCCGTGATCATGATCCGTCCCGAAAGCGCCCCCGCTCGGGCGCGCGGTTCAACCTCTGACGCGTAGCGCGTCTTCCAGATCCCGCAGGGTCAGTCCCACCAATGAATCACGGAATACCCGCCCAGGCGCCGCCGAAACCCGTATCTCACACGGGATCACGATGACCGCACAGCCCGCGGCAGCGGCGGCGGCCGCACCGGTCGGCGAATCCTCCAGCGCCACACAGTCTCGCGGGTGCACGCCGAGCAGTTCGGCAGCGCGCAGATAGATCTCGGGCGCGGGCTTACCGTGCGCGACTTCGTCACCGCAGACCGAAACGTCGAAGAAATCGCGGCCGAGGGTATCCAATCCGAATTCCGTAAGCGACCGCTTGGTATTGGTGACCAACGCAGTCGCGAGACCCGCGGTGCGTACCAACGCGAGCGCATCCTTCGCGCCGGGCCGCCATGGGATCGGGCCCGCCATCAATTCGGTCACCCGCCGCTCGATGAATTCACCGGCGGCTCGCAACGCATCCGGTGTCCGCTCGATACCCAAACCGTCGAAAATGAGCCGAAGGGCATTCGGTCCGGACGCACCGATCAAGGCATGCCGAAGTTCATCGGTCATCTCGTGGCCGTGTGCGCGAGCCAGTTCGCGCACGGCGACATCCCACAACTTCTCCGAATCGAGCAGCGTGCCGTCCATATCCCACAGCACCCCGGCAAGTCGCGGGATCAACCGCGCCTCGCTGGCGCTCGGCTGCGCCGCCGACGATACGGCTGTGTCAGTGGTTGGCTCGCTCACGTCCCGATTCGTCTCTCTTTCCTAAACGCCCGAAGCGGCGATCAGCAATCGCCCGTTGTCCGACATGACCTGGATCCACCGATTCTCCGAGGAGGTCGAACCGTTCTTCAGGTTATAGGTAAGCGAAACGACCGCCCGGTTCTCGCCGTTCGGTGTGACGCCACCCACGCTCACCGAACGAACGGTGGACCAGAACTGCGAGTAGGAGCCGAAGCCACCGGTCTGAGCCTGGTATGACGGCGTCAGCTCGGACCAGCCCCCTTGCACGTTGCCCGGCAGCATCCCGTAGTAGCCGTAGATGAATTGCGAGATCCGATCCGCGGTGGCCGGACCGACCGGGGCAGTGGTGATGGTCGGCGGTGCGGTGGTCGACGGCTTGGCAGACGTCGGCGGCACCGTGGTGCTGGGCTGGGTGGTCGGCGCGGCTGTGGTCGCAGGCGCCTGCTGCTCCGGCTGACCGGGTTGGATCGCGATCGACGACTCCGGACCGGTCGCCGAGCCGGTTGGCGCGGGTGTGGGTGTCGTCGACCCGACCGCCGAACCACCCTTGTCGTCGTGGTTCAGCGACGACACGATAATCGCGACCAGCACGAGCACCGCGACCGCGGCGGCCGCGGCCACCGCGATCAGACGGCCACGACTCTGCTCGCCATCGCCGCCACCGCCGGGCAGGGTGCCGCCCGACTTGGGTGGTGCGGGCGGCGGCGCGACGGTGACGGGCGGTGCGGCGGGCCCCGCGAGTGGGACGACCTGCGTCGCATCTTCCGCCGCAGGAGCCGAGTTGTTCAGAACCGTGGTCGCATCCGCGCCGGGTGCGGGCATCACCTTGGTCACCGTGGGCGTGCTCACCAGCGCCGGCGTCCGGCCCGCCGCAACGGCTTCCAGCGCCTCCTTGGCCTCGCGCATATTCGGGCGGCCATCGATCGAGGCGGCCAGCAGCCGCATCAACACCGGACCGAGTTCTCCGGCGCGCCGCGGCGGCGGGATCTGTGCCCGCGCCGCGGCGTGCAGGACCGCGAGCGCGTTATCGCCCTCACCGAAGGGCGGACTGCCCTCGACCGCCGCATACAGCGTGGAACCGAGCGCGAAGACATCCGAGGCCGGTTCCGGATTCTCGCCGCGCGCCACCTCCGGCGCGAGATAGGCCGGGGTGCCCGCCAGGAATCCGGTCGCGGTGACCGTCACATCGCCCACAGCGCGGGAGATGCCGAAATCGGTGATCTTCACTGTGCCGTCGTCCCCGACGAGCAGATTCGCCGGTTTCACGTCCCGATGCATGATGCCCGCATCGTGCGCGGCGGCCAGCGCGCCCGCGGCCTGGGCGCCGATGCGGGCCACCTCGGTCGGTGCGAGGGTCCGCTTGCCCGCCAGTTTCGCGGCCAGACTCGGCGCGTTCATGTATTCCATGACCAGCCATGGCTGGCCGTCTTCCTCGGCGACATCGAAGACGGTGATCGCGTTGGGATGGTGCAGTCGCGCCGCGATGCGGCCCTCGCGCATGGCCCGCAGCTTGGCCTCCATGGCCTGGGACCGGGACAAACCGGGCGCGAGCAGCAGCTGCTTCACCGCGACGGTGCGGCGCAGCCGGACGTCGGTCGCCCGCCACACCACGCCCATGGCACCGGTGCCGATCGGATCCGTCAGCCGATACCGTCCAGCGATCAACCGGTCCGCCGTCATGGTGTTGTGCCCCTCCTGCTTTACCGCCGAGCCAATTCCGCACTCCGCGCGTAAGCGGAAATCTTCGAAAATGCTACGCGCCGAAGTCCTTTGCACCCGAATTGCCGAAGGACGCTCGCATCCGCCGACTGCCTCGGATGCAGTTGCAACAGTTCAGACTTTGTCACACCTGACCGACATCCATCCACTGTCGCGCGAACCCGAACGCGATGGCGCAGGTCAGAGGCGCGCAGCCGAACGGATACACCCGCGCGTCGCAAGCCCTCGTGTCGTCTCGGTAGCAATTTGTCTCACATATCACGAGGTAATCAAGGCCCGCACCGGAGACGGAAACGCACCGATCGAACCGATTCCGATGCGGTGAGAATCACAACGCCCGGACCGGGCGGATGACGAATCCCGCCCGGAAACAGACCAGTCGGCCCTCAGGCGTTGAAGTACTTGGCCTCCGGATGCAGCAGTACGAACGCATCGGTCGACTGTTCCGGATGCAGCTGCAGCTCCTCGGACAGTACGACGCCGATGCGGTCGGCCTCGAGCAGATCAACCAGTTTCGCGCGGTCCTCCAGCTCCGGGCAGGCGCCGTAACCGAAGGAGTAGCGCGCACCGCGGTAGCCGAGTTTGAAGTACTCCTGCACATCCGAGGGGTCGGAATCGGCGATCGAATGTCCTTCCAGCACCAACTCTTCGCGGACCCGACGATGCCAGTATTCGGCAAGCGCCTCGGTGAGCTGGACACCGATGCCGTGCACCTCGAGGTAGTCGCGATAGTTGTCGGCCGCGAACAGCTCGTTGGCGAAATCGGCGATCGGCTGGCCCATGGTGACCAGCTGGAACGGCAGCACATCGACCTGACCGGTTTCGCGTGCGCGTTCGCGCGAGCGAATGAAGTCGGCGATGCACAGGAACCGGTCGCGCTGCTGGCGCGGGAAGGTGAACCGGTACCGTTGCGGCGCCTCCGGATCGGGCTGGGTCAGCACGATCACGTCATCGCCTTCGGAGACCGCGGGAAAGTACCCATAGACCAGGGCCGCATGCTGCAGCACGCCTTCGGTGGACAGCCGATCCAGCCAGTACCGCAGTCGCGGCCGCCCCTCGGTCTCCACCAACTCCTCATAGCTCGGGCCCTCACCGCCGCGCTGACCGCGCAGACCCCACTGACCAAGGAAAAGCGCGCGCTCGTCGAGCAGCCCCGAATACTCGTGCAGCGAAACGCCTTTCACCACCCGGGTGCCCCAGAACGGCGGCACCGCGACCGGCAGATCAGCGGCCACATCGGAGCGCTCCGGCACCTCGATCGGCACCTCGGCCGCCTTGCGCTGTTCGGCGATTCGCTTGGAGCGCTCGTGCCGCGCCTTGCGCTCGGCCGCCTTCTCGCGTTCGGCGATCGCCTCCGGGCTGTCCGGATCGAGGCCGCCGCCGCGCCTGCGGGTCATGATGTCGTCCATCAGCCGCAGACCCTCGAAGGCGTCGCGGGCGTAGTGCACATCGCCGTGGTAGACCTCGGTGAGATCGTTCTCGACGTAGGCGCGGGTGAGCGCCGCACCGCCGAGCAACACCGGGAACTGGTCGGCGACGCCTTTGGCGTTGAGCTCCTCGAGATTCTCCTTCATCACCACGGTCGACTTCACCAGCAGACCGGACATGCCGATCACATCGGCCTTCTTGTCGACGGCGGCGTCGAGAATGGTCGCGATCGGCTGTTTGATGCCGAGGTTGACCACCTCGTAGCCGTTATTGGACAGGATGATGTCGACCAGATTCTTGCCGATATCGTGCACGTCGCCCTTGACAGTGGCCAGCACGATGCGCCCCTTACCGCTGTCGTCGGTGGCCTCCATATGTGGCTCGAGGTAGGCGACCGCCGCCTTCATCACCTCGGCCGACTGGAGCACGAACGGCAACTGCATCTGGCCGGAGCCGAACAGCTCACCGACCGTCTTCATGCCCGACAGCAGCGTTTCGTTGATGATCTGCAGCGGCGGCACCTCGGTCATTGCGGCATCGAGATCGGCCTCCATCCCGGCCTTCTCACCGTCGACGATCCGGCGCTCCAGCCGCTCGAACAGCGGCAGCGCCGCCAATTCCTCCGCGCGCGAGGCCCGCGACGAGGAGGCCGAGACCCCCTCGAACAGCGACATGAGCTTCTGCAGCGGGTCGTAATCATCGCGGCGTCGGTCGTAGACCAGATCCAGCGCGGTCTCGCGCTGTTCCTCGGGAATGCGGGCGATCGGCAGGATCTTGGAGGCGTGCACAATCGCCGAATCCAGACCGGCCTGGACGCATTCATGCATGAATACCGAATTCAGAACCTGGCGTGCGGCGGGATTGAGGCCGAAGGAGATATTCGACAGACCGAGGGTGGTCTGCACCTCGGGATGCTTCTGCTTGAGCAGCCGGATGGCCTCGATGGTTTCGGCGCCGTCGCGCCGGGACTCCTCTTGGCCGGTGCCGAGGGTGAAGGTCAGCGTATCGATGATGATGTCGCTTTCGCGCAGACCCCAGTTGCCGGTGATATCGGCAATGAGCCGCTCGGCGATCTCCACCTTCTTCTCGGCGGTGCGGGCCTGGCCCTCCTCGTCGATGGTCAGCGCGACCACCGCGGCGCCGTGTTCGGCGACCAGCTTCATTGTCTGCTGGAACCGGGATTCCGGACCGTCACCGTCCTCGTAATTCACCGAGTTGACCGCGCAGCGACCACCGAGATGTTCCAAACCCGCCTGCAGGACCGGGGTTTCGGTGGAATCGAGCATGATCGGCAGGGTCGAGGCGGTCGCCAGCCGCGACGCCAGTGCCGCCATATCCGTCGTGCCGTCGCGTCCGACGTAGTCGACGCACAGATCGAGCATATGCGCGCCGTCGCGGGTCTGATCCTTGGCGATATCGAGGCATTTCTGCCAGTCCTCGGCCAGCATGGCGTCGCGGAATGCCTTGGAACCATTGGCATTCGTGCGCTCGCCGATCATCAGGACCGAGGCATCCTGTTCGAACGGCACCGCGGTGTACATGCTCGATACGCTCGGCTCGTGCACCGGTTCGCGGCGTGCGTCCAGCGGCGGCAGCGTCGGTTCCACCTCGCGTACCGCGGCGGTGACCTGACGAATATGCTCGGGCGTCGTACCACAGCAGCCGCCGACCAGTGCGAGCCCGAATTCGGATACGAAGCCGCGCAATGCGATCGCCAGCTCTTCGGGAGTCAGCGGGTATTCCGCGCCGTTCGCGCCGAGCACCGGCAGACCGGCATTCGGCATGACCGACACCGGAACCGTCGCGTGCCGGGACAGGTGGCGCAGATGTTCGCTCATCTCGGCCGGGCCGGTGGCGCAGTTCAGGCCGATCATGTCGATGCCGAGTGGCTCCAGCGCGGTGAGCGCCGCGCCGATCTCACTGCCGACCAGCATGGTGCCGGTGGTCTCCACCGTGACGTGGGTGATGATCGGAATGCGCCTACCCAGCTCGACCATCGCGCGCTGACTTCCGGTCACCGCGGCCTTGACCTGCAACAGGTCCTGGCAGGTCTCGATCAGGATGGCATCCGCACCGGCCTCGAGCATGCCGAGGGCGGCCTCGGTGTAGGCATCGCGCAGCGCGGTGTAGGGAGCATGACCCAGCGTCGGCAGCTTGGTGCCCGGTCCCATCGAACCCAGCACATACCGCGGGGTGCCGTCCGCGCTCGGGCCCATCTCGTCGGCGACCTCACGCGCCAGGCGCGTGCCGCGCTCGGAAAGATCGCGAATCCGGTCGGCGATATCGTAGTCGGCGAGGTTCGGCAGATTGCAGCCGAAGGTATTGGTCTCGACCGCATCGGCACCGGCTTCGAAGTACGCGCGATGGATATTGCGCAGCACATCCGGGCGGGTGTCGTTGAGGATTTCGTTGCAGCCCTCCAGACCACGGAAGTCGTCCAGGGTCAGTTCGGCCGCCTGCAACATCGTGCCCATCGCTCCGTCGCCGATCACGACACGCCGACGGAGCGTATCGAGAAGGGTGGTATCGAAGGCGGCTGAGCTGGACGCAGACATGCGATCAAGCGTAGTGGGCCGCTACGACAGGCCGAACCACCCTATCGGTGTCGGGCGCCACACCTGCCCAGACAGATGAACCGACGATGCCGCGCCGACTGCGCAAATTCAACGCCGCGTCCTCACACGCCGTAGGCTGACCGGGGTGAACTCCAGTGAATCTCCGGTGTCACCCGAGCCGGAACTGCCGACATTGCGGGAACCTGTGCTGGTCGCCGCCTTCGAAGGCTGGAACGACGCGGGTGATGCGGCAAGCGGTGCCGTCGAGCATCTGGAACTGATCTGGGATGCCGAGCCGCTGGCCGAACTCGACTCCGAGGACTACTACGACTACCAGGTCAATCGGCCGACGGTACGTCAGGTCGACGGTGTAACCAGGGAAATCCAGTGGCCCTCCACCATGCTCTCGGTCTGCTCGCCGCCGGGCAGCGATCGCGATGTGGTGCTGCTGCGCGGTATCGAACCCAATATGCGCTGGCGCAGCTTCTGCGCGGACCTGCTCGAGTTCATCGAACAACTCGGCGTGCAGACCGTCGTCATACTCGGCGCACTGCTCGCCGATACCCCGCACACCCGCCCGGTGCCGGTCACCGGCTCTGCCTATAGCAAGGAAGCCGCCGAGCGGTTCAGTTTGGAGCAGACCCGCTACGAGGGGCCGACCGGTATCACCGGGGTGCTGCAGGATCAGTGCGTCAAGGCGGGCGTACCCGCCGTCTCGTTCTGGGCGGCGGTCCCGCATTACGTCTCCCAGCCGCCGAATCCGAAGGCGACCATCGCGCTGCTGCACCGCGTCGAGGATGTGCTCGATATCGAGGTGCCCCTCGGCGAACTGCCCAAACAGGCCGAGGACTGGGAGACCGCTGTCAATGAGATGACCGTCGGTGACGACGAGATCAGCGAGTATGTGCGCTCGCTCGAGGAACGCGGCGACGCGGCCGTCGATCTCAACGACGCGATGGCCAAGATCGATGGCGACGCGATCGCAGCCGAATTCGAAAAGTACCTGCGCAGGCGGGGTCCGGGCAGCTTCGGGCTGTAATCGGTTCGCACCGTTGCGGTTCGAGGTCGGACAATTCACCGGAAGTTCGCCATGGGGCCACACGCGGGTACGGAAAAGCTTGCCATCTAGACTTCCCGGGTGACTATTCACCGGATCGTCGCGCACCTTCGCAATTTCGACGACCGGATCGCCGTCCTCTGCTCTCGATCTCCATCGGCGGCCGTCACAGCAGCGGAATCGGTGCCGGATGGTTTGGAGCGGATCACCTATGCGCAGCTGGCGGCACGTGTCGAGGAGTACGCGCGGCAGCTCGGAGCGAACCGGCGTCTCGTCGCGCTCGCCGGGCGCAACGATATCGACTCGCTCGTCGCGTATCTGGGCGCGCTGAGCGCGGGCTGTGTGGTTCTGCTCACAGCGGAGATCACCAGTGAATTGCTGGGTACCTACGATCCCGATGTCGTGATCGATGCGGGTCCGCCCGATATTCGGCGGGCCCGCTCCGCACATCGTCTCCATCCGGAGTTGGCGCTACTGCTGAGCACTTCGGGTTCGACCGGCTCCCCGAAGCTGGTGCGACTGTCCGCGGCCAACTTGCTGTCGAATGCGAACGCGATTGCCGACTACCTGACCATCGACGCCGATGATCGCGCCGCGACAACGCTGCCGATGTTCTATTGCTACGGGCTGTCGGTCGTGCACAGCCATCTGCTGCGCGGCGCGAGCCTGCTGCTCACCGACAGGTCGGTCCTCGACGACGAATTCTGGGTCCAGTTCCGTCGCTGCGGCGCAACATCTTTCGCGGCGGTGCCGTACACGATCGATCTGCTCGAGCGCATCGGCTTCGCCGAGATGACACTGCCGAGCCTGCGCTACATCACCCAGGCGGGCGGCCGCCTCGCGGCCGAGCGGGTCCGCGACTACGCCGAGCGGGGCAAACGGGCGGGCTGGGACTTCGTCGTCATGTACGGCCAGACCGAGGCCACCGCGCGAATGGCATTTCTGCCACCGGAATTGGCCGCCCAACACCCCGACTGCATCGGCAAGCCTATTCCCGGCGGCCGATTCACCCTCGAG
Organism: Nocardia sp. CA-084685; assembly: GCF_050955785.1. Classification (NCBI taxonomy): domain Bacteria; kingdom Bacillati; phylum Actinomycetota; class Actinomycetes; order Mycobacteriales; family Nocardiaceae; genus Nocardia; species Nocardia sp. CA-084685. The sequence continues at coordinate 3,751,888 of NZ_CP192094.1, read as the reverse complement.
ACGGTGCCGGATACCGATGATGAGGAACTGGTCTATCACGGGCCCAATGTGATGCTCGGCTACGCTGACGCCCCAAGCGATCTCACGCTCGGCCGTACGGTCGAATCGCTGCGCACCGGTGATCTGGCCCGGCGCACACCCGAGGGCCTGTATCAGATAGTCGGCAGGCGCAGCCGGTTCGCCAAGATCTTCGGCCTGCGCATCGACCTGCAGCGGCTCGAATCCGGTTTGGCCGCTGCCGGCTTCACGGCCTGCTGCACCGAAAGCGACGACCAGTTGGTCGTCGCTGCCGAATATCCCGCGCAAGCACTCGCCGCGACCGCCGCCGAACTGTCCGGTCTGCCCGCCGCGGCTATTCGCGCGTGCGCGGTCGACGAAGTACCGCGCCTGCCCAATGGCAAGCCCGACTATCCAGCGATCCGCCGACTCGCCGCGCCCGAAACCGATCTGCCGCCACGGGATATCCGCTCGCTCTACGCCATCGCCCTCGGCATCGATCCCGCCCGGATCCGACCCGACAGCACTTTCGTCGATCTCGGCGGCAATTCGCTGACCTACATCACCACCTCGACCCGGCTCGAGCGCGCACTCGGCCGACTGCCCGCGAACTGGCCGGACCTGACCGTCGCCGAACTCGAGCGAGTTCCCGATGGCCACAGGGCATTCGGTCGCACGGTGGACACCCCGACCGTATTGCGCGCCGCCGGGATCGTGCTGATCGCGGGCTCCCATATCGGCATGTTCGTGCTCTGGGGCGCGGCGCATATCCTGCTCGGCGTCGCCGGGTTCAACTTCGCCCGCTTCGCGGTCACCATGACTCCGCGCGCCGAAAGATTGCGGCACGCGCTGTACACGGTGGCGCTCATCGCGATCCCGACCGCAGCCTGGGTGGCCCTCACGCTGCTGTTCACCGACTATTACAGCTGGCAGAACGTGTTGCTGCTCAATAAGTTTCTCGGACCGCGCGACAGCGATACCGCGGGGCACCTGTGGTTCATCGAGGTGCTCGTACTGTTCATGGTCGTGTCCGCGCTGTTGGTGCGGGTGCCGTTCATCGATACTGTGCAGCGGCGCGAGCCGTTCTGGTTCGCCATGGGGCTGGTCGGTCTCACCATGGTCTTCCGGGTCTGGTCGTTCGGGGTCTACCCGGCCAAGGATGTGCCCTTCTCGCCACTGGCCTGCTGGTTCTTCGCACTCGGTTGGGCGGCCGCGAAGGCTACGGCGATCTGGCAGCGGCTGCTGGTCAGCGCGGTGCTGCTCATCTCGGTGCCCGGCTACTTCGGCGTTCCCGATCGGGAGCGGCTGGTGATGTCCGGGCTGCTGCTGTTGATCTGGCTGCCCGCGGTTCGTGTACCTGCCCTGGTCGCCGGAGTCGCCGCGCTGCTGGCCGACAGTTCGTTATTCGTGTATCTGCTGCACTGGCAGGTCTATCCGCCATTCGGGCAACACCATGTCGCGGCGCTGCTCGCATCCCTGGCGGCCGGTGCGGTCGCGACCTGGCTGGTGGCGAACCTGCGGCGCAGATCAGTCCTGGTGCACAGCTTCTTCGTCAAGGGCCTCGCCTGGAAGCGCGCAGCTCTCGATGGTCCACACCTGCGCCGCCGCGTCCCGGGCCAGCTTCGCGAGGAGAATGTCTCGCGGAATCGTCTGGCCGGCAAAGTGATCGAGTGACGGCACTACCACATGGTGCGCGTCCGCCCGCTTGAGCTCCTGGGTCAGCTCGGCGAATGCCGTGCCGTCACCGGAAGTCGATTCATGGAATGTTGCGGCGAAGCAGAGCCCTTCCTCGCGTGCGAGGCTACTCATCGCATCCTCCAGCTCTGCACTGTGGCCATCGGCCAGATCGTCACGCAAGTATCCATAGATCAACGCGTCCACCCGAACCTCCGTTGGATTGGGGATAATCGCTGTTCTCTTATGTGGATCACCCCCGTCGCCGAGGGGCACTGCGTACTTGCAAGAGCAGATGTCCGTACATCCGGAGCGTGGCAAATCTTCCGCGCCCATATCCATCATGTCGGACGCAAAACTGCGAGTGCAGGTGTCAACCCAGTGACATCTGTATGCCCTATCCGGGCCACTGAGCGTTAACTGATGAGATACTACAGACGTGGCCGCTGGAGACGATCGACCCGTCTGGGCTGTCCGAATGCGCTCCGAACGCGATGCGCGGGGGTGGTCACAAGCAGACGCCGTCCGTGTGATGCGCGCGAAGTCTTCGCACAACCTGCCGACGGACAGTACCCTGCTGCGTAATTGGCGACGCTGGGAGTCGGGTGAGTCGCGTCCGGATGATTTCTATGCCCCCATCATCGCGGCCGCATTCGATACGGTGACGGCCGCGTTCTTCCCCAAAAATCGCCCGAACCGCGACGATGAGCTGCTCTCGGCGACCGGGATGGACACCCTCGAATTCATTGGCAGGCTGCGGATGTCCGATGTTTCCACGGCCACGCTCGATGCCATCCGGATCACCGCGGAGCGGCTGTGCTGCGAATATCCGTTCGCCGATCCGCACGATCTGCATACCGAGGGCACATCCTGGTTGCGCCGCATCACCTCACTGCTGGATGGCCGACTGACGCTGGCACAGCATCGAGAAATTCTCGTACTGGCCGGTTGGGTTGCGCTGCTGGTCGGTTGCGTGGACTATGACCTCGGTCGGCGCACCACCGCGGAAGCCACTCGCCGCGCCGCCTATTCGCTCGGCCAGGAAGCCGAGAACGTCGAGATCACCGGCTGGAGTGCGGAAATGGCGGCCTGGTTCGCGCTGACCCAGGGCAACTATCGGGGTGCGATCGAGGCGGTCGATCCGGCGTTGGCGATCAGCGGCGAACTCGGCGTCGGTGTCCAGTTGTGCGCACAACGTGCGAAGGCCTGGGCCCGCCTTGGTGATCGGCGTGAGGTGGAGGCGTCGCTGGATCAGGGGCGAGCTATTCTCGAGCGCCTCGACCATCCGACCAATCTGGACAACCATTTCGTGGTCGATCCGCAGAAGTTCGACTTCTATGCCATGGACTGCTGCCGGGTCGCGGGTGAGGATTCGCTCGCGGAATCGTATGCGCGCGAGGTCATCCGCCACTCGACGCGCGCCGACGGCACGATACGCAATCCCATGCGGGTATCGGAGGCACACCTCACCCTCGCGGTAGTCGCGGTGCGCAATCGCGATCTGGAACTCGCACTGGACGAGGGCATGCGTGCCTTCACGGGCAAGCGCAGGTCACTGCCGTCGCTCATGTGGATCGCGGGCGAAGCGGCGCGCGAAATCATCGAGCGCTATCCGGGCGATCCCCGTACCCGGATGTATCTGGATCAGTTGCGGACCTTGTCCTGCGAGTGATCATTTCGGCGTACGTTTGACTCATCGCCAGCGGTAAGGGGTGGGCGATGAATCGGGTTCGCGTCATTGTGCGTCGCGATGCGGACGAATCGCTACGCACCACGGTGTTAGAGGCGGGTGCGCCCATCGGTGAACGAGCAGCGCCACTGCCTGATCTGGTGGCGTGCGCGTGGGATGCCATAGGTGGTCAACCGGAGACGGTGCGTCGAACAGTCATTCAGATCGGTACCGCCCTGCGTGACGCACTGTTCGAACCGCGCACGATCCGGCAGCTGACGCGGCTGGTCGACGGCTCGGCTGCCGACGTGGTCTTCGATGTCGACGACGATACGATGCTGCTCCCCTACGAGATGCTGGCGCTCGCCGACGATATGCCCCTGGCCACTCGGCCGACCGTAGCCATCTCCCGCAGGCGTACGGGTATCGGGCAGCCCGCCCCGATACTGGCACCGGGACCGTTGAAGATCCTCGCCGCGGTCGCCGCACCGACCGAGACCCGCACGGCCAATACGGCATTGGATGTGGAAGCGGAGATGCAGGCGATCCTCGACGCGGTCTCGAAGGTGCCGACCGCGGGTGGCGGCGGCGTGCGCATTCTGGAAGTCGCTTCGCTGCAGCAGATCACCGCGGCGCTGCGGGCCGAGGAGTTCCATGTGCTGCATCTGAGTGCGCACGGGTCGGCGACGAATTTGGAATTGGAGGATGAGGACGGCGATCCGGATGTGATCGAGGCCGCGGACCTCATTGCCGCACTGCGTGCTTCGGAGCGGGCGCTGCCATTGGTGGTGTTGTCCAGTTGCGGCGGTGTCGACGGTGGGCCTGCCGGATTGGCGCGCACGCTGATCAACGGGGGTGTCGAGCGGGTGCTGGTCATGCAGACGCGGGTTTCGGACCGGTATGCCACGCTGTTGGCCACATCGTTCTACGCCATGCTTTCCGCGCATCCGACCGAGTCGGTCGCCTTCGCGTTGGGGCAGGCGCGCTGTGCCCTGGAGCAGCAGCGGCTCGCCGATGGCGCTGCGGTTCCACCCGAATGGTTCGTACCGACGCTGCTGACCGGTGTCGCGGATCGACCGCTGTGGCATCCAACGGCACCACCGCGGCCGCTCGGGCGCCGGACGCAAGCACCGAGCGGTGCGACGGTGCGCGAGTTGCCGGTCGGATATCTGATCGGCCGTCGCGGGCCGGTGCGCGATATCGTCCGCATGCTCGCGTCGACGCGTGGGCGACCGGGTGTGGTGATCACCGGGATGGGCGGGCTCGGGAAGACGGCGGTGGCTGGTCGCGTGGCGGCGCGCATGCGCGAGCGCGGCTGGCATATCGCCGAGCATGTTGGGCAATGGAATCCATCCGCGCTGTGCGGCGCGGTCCGTGCGGCGATCGAAGACGACCCGGCATTGCGCACGGTATCCAATGCCCTCGCCCGCGATAGCGGGGAGCAGGCACTGAAGCATGTCCACCGGTTGTTGGCGGGTAGCCGAGTGTTATTGCTGTTCGACGATTTCGAGCAGAATCTGACTCGGCCCGGCGGTGCGCAATTCCTGGATCCCGGTTTCGCCGAGCAGTTTTCGCTGTTGTGCCGGTCTGCCGGGACGGGGCGATTGCTGGTCACCTGTCGTTATCCGGTTTCCGGTGGTCTGACCGAGGTCGGTGTAACTCCGCTGACTCCTGCCGAGTTGAAGCGAATGTTCTTGCGGCTGCCGCAGATCAGCGGTTTGCGGGCGGAGGAGCAGCGGCTGGTCGCACGGACGATCGGTGGGCACCCGCGGCTCATCGAATTCGTCGACGCGCTATTGCGTGGTGGCGACGGAACATTACGTCCGGTCGGTGAGCGGTTGCGCCGGTTGGCCGGCGAGCACGCGGTCGATCTCGACCAGGACCGGACACTGAGCGAAAGTCTCGACACCGCGGTGGTGCTCGGCACTCGCGACATCCTTGTCGACGCACTGCTCGATCTGCTCGATGCTTCCGAACGCGAACTGCTGCTGCAGATTTCATTGTCTCGGACACCGTTGCGCGATCTGGACATCTCCCATGCCCGCTTCAGTGCCGACGCGACACGAGACCAGCGCCGCGAGGTGATGGCGGCCATCGAAGCGTTGCTCAGGCTGACGCTGGTGACCACCGACGATGACCGATATCTCGTGCACCCGTGGGTCGCTCAGGCTCTCGATAGCCACCAGGGCACTGATCGGATTTGCCGTCACAACCGAGCCCATGCGATGCGGATGGCGCGAATCGCAGCCGGTTTCCGGGATTTCGACGACTACAGCGAGGCATGTGGACACCTACTCGCCGCGGGCCGGTACGCCGAACTCACCGAACTCGCCATCCCCTTCTGCCGCGAGTTGGATCAACTGCAGGTTGCCGCCCTGCTCGGCGAGATCATGCCGACCCTGCCGACCGACACTTCCGGCTATCTCGAACTCGGCGAGCGCGAGGTACGCGCACTGCGCCGGACCGGAAACCTGCGTGCCGCAACCGATCGTCAATGCGCGCTGGTCGAGGTGCTGCGGGCGCGGGTCCAATCGACGGCGGGCAGCGCCGGTGCCCGCCGCGCACTGGTCATCGGCCTGGACACCCTCGGCGAACTCGCCATGTCGGCCGGAGATCTCGGCACGGCGCGCGAGCATTACAGCCGATCCCTGCGCACCGCACGACATCTGACGAATACCGACCCGCACAACGTGGATATGCAACAGGTCCTCAGCCGGGCACTGGAAAGCCTCGGCGATATCGCCGTGCGCACCGGCGATCTGACGGCTGCTCTTGCCCACCACACCGAGGCGCTGGCCATCCGGCGCTCCCTCGCCGATAACGACCGCGCCCGCGTCGACCTGCGGCGTGACCTCGCCAATGCCTGCACCCGACTCGGTGACCTGGCCGTACTCACCGCCGATCTCGACGGCGCACAGTACCTCTACACCGAATCGCTCACCCTGCACGGCGCCCTCATCGAATCCGGCCCCGACGCCGCCGAATCCCGGCGCGGCCTGGCGATCGCACACGGCAAACTCGGCGATCTCGCCATGCGCACGGGGCACGGCGAGACCGCGAGCAGGCACTATTTCGAAAAGCTGCGCATCAGTACCGAACTCTCACTGGCTGATCCGGGCGATACCGAAATCACCCGCGACGTCGCCATTGCCATGCAGCAGATCGGCGACACCTCATTGCTCTACGAAACCCCCGAGGAAGCGTGCACCTTCTTCACCGAATCCCTCGCCATCCACCGCGAACTCGCCGAGAAGGACCCTGGCAATGCCGAATACCGACGCGATCTGGCCATCGCGCTCAACCGAGCCGGCGATGTGGCACTGCGACTCGGCGAACTCACCACGGCCGCCAACCACTACACCCAAGCCTTGGCCATCCACCGCGGATTCGCCGACACCGACCCGGGCAATGCCCGAAATCAGCGCGACCTCAGCATTTCCCATGACAAACTCGGCGACTTGGCCATCCACACCGGCGATTATCTGGCCGCCGACCACCACTACACCCAATCCGTCACCCTCGCGCAGCAGCTTGCCGCCGCCGACCCGACCAATACCGAAAAGCAGCGCGACCTGAGCATCTCCCATTACCAGCTCGCCAAGGTCGCCGTCGCGACCGGAGCGTTCGCCCTCGCGTTCCGTCACAACACCGAGGCACTGACCATCGCCCGCCGGTTGGCCACTGCCGATCCGCAAAATCTGCAACTGCATCGCGATGTCGCTCTGATTCTCTGGGCCATCGGGGACGCCGCCGAACGCGAGCACGACTACGACTGCGCCGTCGAGGTCTACCGCGAGGCGCTCGCGATCGCCCATGACGTCCTCGAAACCGATCCGACCAGCCCCCGTGCCCTGCGCGATATGGAATTCGCGTTGAGCAATCTGGGCCGTGTGCTCGACGTCGTCGACCCGCACCCACCGGGGTCGACGCGCTTCGACGCCCTATTCGAACAGGGAAAGATACTGCTGCGGCGCCTGCGACCGCCAGCGTAATTGCGCAGGTGGCGCATATCTCTGTACCACTATGCGCGGTGTCCGCTGTAAAGTCTGCTGTATGACGGTGCGCCTGAATATCTCGATGGACGACGATCTCGCGGCCCGTCTCCGTGCGGCATCCGAGGACAAGCTGAGCGACTACATCTCCAAGGCCGTGCGCAGGCAGTTGCTCGAGGATGAGCTCCGGGCATTGCCCGATAGCACCGGAACCGAATGGGCGAAGGACGCCGAGCAGACCGCCGAACAAGTATTGTTCGGCCGTGCCAGCTGAACCCACGCACCAAGGCCAGATTTGGAATCTCGTCAGCCGGATCTCCGGGCGCCGCGCGACGGTGGTGATCGTGGATTCCGATGTGGTGATTCGGCAACGGCCGATGTTGGTCGCCGCGCCGGTGCGCGAGGCCCGCGAGGTGCCGTCGCGCCATCAATTGCTCACCGTCGCAATGCCGGAGAGTTCGCAGGTGATCGCGCTGTACGACATCGCCATCGTGCCGAAGGACAGTCTCACCGAGCAGGTCGGTGAGCTCACCTCGGAGTTGCTCGAGCAGGTCAAGATCGGGCTGCGGGCTCGGTTCGACCTGTGAGCCACCAGGTGGCGAACAGCGGCAAACCGGACGCGGCCACGCCGAATGGGGGTCGCTCTCGACACCCGCGACCGGCCCGCTACTACCCTGTTCCCGGTGACCGACTCCGTTGACGGCCTGCCGTATGCCGCGCCCGCGCTATGGGATGAGCGGTTGCGGCTGTTCTCCTTCGCCACGGCCGAGAAGCGGGCGGAGTATCTGTGGGTGCTGCGGGCATTCGACAGTGCGCGGGCGGCGTATGTGGTGTTGCTGCACGCCGATGATGTCGCGACCTGGATCGAACGCAGTGCGCCCGATGCACCGCAGCTGACCGGCGCGGAGATCGGGCCGCTGTTGGATCAGCTGCATCAGTGGGGTGTAGTCGAGCGCAGCTATGACGGCACGCGCGCCGCGACGCTCGCGGAATATCGGAATCGGCACTACGTCTACCAACTCACACAGGCCGGATTCAAGGCATATCGCGCGGTCGCGGGGGTGCTCGAGGCGCGACTGGACGAGGCGGCGCTGTCACGTCTGGTCCTGCCCGAACTGCTCGCGGATCTCAATACTCTCGCCGAAGCGAATAAGGCCGGCGATGCCGAGCGCGTCTACCGGACGCTGCGCCGTCTGGATGCCGCACTCTCCGATATGGCGGCACGGGCCGCGCATTTCTACCTCTCGCTCGGCGATATGGTCCGCACCACCGAGATCACACCGGAGTCGTTCCTGGCGCACAAGGACGCGTTGCTCGCCCATATGCGCGAATTCAGCATGGATCTGGCTCGCTTCGCGCCGCGCTTGGCCGCCGCGATCGGCGAGATCGAGGAGACCGACGTCGAGGAACTCATCGAGCGCGCGGCGCGCTGTGACGAGCGGGTACTCCTGAGTCCGGCCGAGCGGCAAGCGGATTGGCGGGCGCGCTGGCAGGGGCTGCGGACCTGGTTCGTGGCGACGGCCTCCGATATTCCCGGTGAATCCTCCGGCACCGAGGCGGATCGGCTGCGGGAGGCGACCATGAGTGCCATTGCCGCCGTGCTGTCGCTGCTGCGGCGGGTCACCGATTCACGCAAGGGCGGAGTGAGTCGCGAATCAGCGCTGCGCCATCTCGCGGGCTGGTTCACCGCCGCACCGACCACCGAGAGCGCGCATGCGCTCTTCGACGCCGTCTTCGGTCTCGGTAGGCCGCGCCATATTTCGCTGGAACATCCGGATGCGGATCTGATTCCCGCGATCCGCTCCTGGTGGGAGGCACCGCCATTGGAGATCTCACGCACCCTCGCCGAGACGGGCAGGCCGCCGCAAGCCGGTGCCCCCGCCCGAATTCAACGCAATGACGCCGGAATTCGCCGACTCCGCGAAGCGCAGCTCGATGCGCAGCGCGCCCGCGCCGAGGCCGCCAAATCCTTGGCCGCAGCCTCGGTGCACGAGCGCGTCCTCGACGAACGCGAGACCGAGGTGCTGCTGCGCCTGCTCGACGCGGCGTCCACGGCCTGGGTTCCGGTGAGCGGCCGCATCGACGGCACCACCGGCTCCGAGAGCGGCGTCACCCTCACCGTCTCCGAACATCCGGGTCCGACGGTGATCCGTACCGCGCGTGGCCTGCTGCATTTGAACAACCGTCGCCTCGAGGTGAAGCAGTCGAACCGCGGGCGGCGCGGATGATCAACGCCCGCCGCATCGACTCGCTCGCACTCGACAACTATCAGCGCGCCGCCCGGGTGATCCTGGCCAATCACCTGATCACCCGGACCTATCCGGACCGGATCGCACTGCCGCTGATCCGTCGCTGGGCCACCGAACTCCGCGAGGATCTGGCCGAATTGTTCGGCTACCGGCTCGAGGTCACCGAAACGACTGCCCGGGTTTTTCCGGTCATCGATCGGCTCGATTCCGGCAAACCGGCCCGCTCCGTCACCGATCGTGTCTTCGATCGCCGCCGCTACGCCTACCTGGCCTTGGCGCTGGCTGCGCTGGGCCGTGCGGGCGATCAGATCACATTGTCGGAGTTGGCCGATCAGGTCGCCGCCTATACCGGCCGGGTCGACGGGCTCGAACTTTCCCCCGATCGCGCCGCCGATCGCGATGCCTTCGTCGATGCCGTCGGATGGCTCGCACATCGGGGGGCGCTCACCCTGGCCGATGGCGATGCGGGTGGCTGGGCCGCCGATCCGGAGGCGGGTGAAGCGCTCTACGACATCGACCGGCCGGTGGTTTTCGCGCTGTTTCGACCGCCACGCGCGCTGCAGCATTTGCACAGTGTTCGTGGTTTGTTGACAGAGGACGCGCTGGCGCACGGTCCGGCGGCGAACGCCCAAGTCGCCGATGCGGCTCGGCGGGTGCGGCGCAGTCTCGTGGAGCGTCCGGTGGTGTACGCCGAGGATCTGAACTATGACGAGCGTCCACTGTTGCTGCAGGATCGGGTCGTCGCGGATGTCGAATTGTTCACCGGATTGCGAGCAGAACGCCGTGCGGAGGGCGTCGCCCTGATCGATGTCTCCGGACGTCTCTCCGATGTCCGTTTCCCGGGCACCGGGACATTGGCGCAGGTTGCGCTGTTGCTGGTGGGTGAGATCGCCGATCGTGTACTCGATATCGACAATCCGGTGCCGGTGCGTCCCGGTGCACCCGATCCGGCGGTCGCGCTGGCCGAACACCTCGACGGTGCCATCCCGGAGTCCACCGTATTCGTTCCGCTCGCCGATCTCCCGTCGACCGACCCCGAAGCGGTGGAAGAGGTTTCGGATCCCGATGCCGCGGCGATGGCCCATGCGCGCGCGACGTATCCGTTCGTCGAAGCGAGCTGGGTCCGCGAGACCGTACAGGCGCTGACCGACCGCTACGGTGTCACCTTCGCGGCCCAGTGGCAGGCCGATGTCCCCGGTCTGGCCAGGGAGGTTACCGCCCTGCTCGAGCGGCTGCGGCTGGTCCAGGTGGTGGCGGACGGTCTGATCATTCTGCCCGCACTGGCCCGCTATCGCGGCGCGGTCGTCACCGTCCGCACCAAGCGGGCCGCCGAACTGTTCGTCACCGCCTCCGACACCCGCGAGGCCGATAGCGTTGGTACGGAAGGGATTTAAACCATGTCGCTCATCCATGGCGGAGTGCGGTTCGTCCCGACGCGCGCCGGCATCATCAACCTGTGGGATTACCGCGACCAGGAATACTGCTTCGCCGACGGCAGGCTGGTGCTGCGCGGGCCCAACGGTTCCGGTAAGACCAAAGCGCTCGAGGTGCTGTTCCCATTCGTGCTCGACGGCCGGATCGAACCGCGCAGGCTCAATCCGTTCGCCGGTGAAGAGCGCACGATGAAGTCGAACCTGTTGTACCGCAAGCAGGAATCCGCGTATTCGTATGTGTGGATGGAGTTCGCGCGCGGTAAATGGGACGATCCCGAGGTCGTCACCATCGGCATCGGTATGCGCGCCACCCGCTCCTCGGACAAGGTGACGCGCTGGTACTTCGTCGCCGACGGTCGCGCAGGCGTGGACTTTTCGCTCATCGGCCCGGACGACCGGCCGCTGACGCGCAAGCAATTGGCCGAACAGATCGGCACCGATGCCATCGTCGATCGACCGGTCGAATACCGCACTGCGATCGACGCGCGCATGTTCGGTCTCGGCACCCAGCGCTACGACCAACTGATCAATCTCATTCTCACGCTGCGCCGCCCCCAGCTCGCGAAAAACCTTGATCCGCGTGGACTTTCACAGGCGCTGACCGATGGTCTGCGCCCGCTCGACGAACAGCTGATCCTGGACGCGGCGCGTTCGTTCAGCGATATGGAGGAGGTCGGGCGCACCCTGGAGGGGCTGGTCCACGCCGATACGGCCACCAGGTCTTTTGTCGGTGTGTACCGGAAATATCTTGCGGTACAGGCGAAGACCGATGTGGATCAGGTGCGGACCCGTCTCGATGCGGTGTCCCACGCCAGCACGGCGCTGTTTGCCGCCACCGCACTGCGCGAACGTCGCGAGGCCGAACGCACGGCCGCCGAGGCGCGTGCCGACGATGCCGACCGCGCCTACGAACAAGCGCTCTCCGACCGGGAAACCTTGCAGCGTTCCAGCGCCTACGAGGGCAAACAGCAGCTCGATGATCTCGCCGACGCGGTTCGCCGCCTGGAGACCTCGGCGGGTGTGCACAAAGACAAGGCGCTCAAGGCCAGGCAAGCCCTCGATCAGCGCGCACAGGAAGCCGAACGCGCCAAGGCGGCGGTACAGACCGCGGCGGCCGCACTGGCCCGCGGCGAGGACGAGTTGCGTGCCGCGGCAGAAGAGGCCGGAATTACCTGGGCCGGATTGGCCGACCAGGCGCGTGGCGATCAGCTCACCGCCGCGGTTCGCGGACATGCCGAGGAGCGCGACGCCGACGTGCGCGCGGTCCGCAAGGCGCTCGGTCTGACGGATTCCGCCACAGCCGAACGCAATCGGGCCGAGCAGCTCGCCGAACGCGCCAGGGCGCTGCGCGAATCGGCCGCAGCCGAGGTCTCGGCCGCCGAGGCAGCCGTTGCGCTGGCGCGCACCGAAGCCAGTGGCGCTCTGCGCACCTGGTGGGACGCGCATCGGGAGGTGTACTCCCCCATTCGGAAAGGCCTCTTCGATGCGCTCGATGCCGCATTGGCGACCGCGGGCTCCGATGACGCCGCCGGTGTCGCCGAGGTCTTGGCCGAACGCGCCGAACCGCTACTCGAGGACATCCGCACCCGCCGTCAGGAAGCACGCGCCGCCGCCGCGCTGGCCGGTGACCGCCTCGTCGACCTCAATGCCGAACGCGATGAGGTCGCGGCCCAACGTGACGAGGCCCCACCGGTTCCCGCCGCTCGTGCGCGAAATGCGCAGGGCCGTCCGGGTGCGCCGCTGTGGCGACTGGTCCGCTTCGCCGATTCCGTGACACCAGCGCAAGCCGCGGGCATCGAGGCCGCCCTGCACGCTGCCGACCTGCTCGACAGTTGGGTCTGCGCGGAATCCGAACGCCCGGAATACACTTCCGACCAGTTCCTGGTTCCATTGCCTGCCGATGCCCGGCCATCCGGCCGCACACTCGCCGATGTCCTTGTCGTGGAAGATGATTCGGCCGAACTTACGGTGCCGAAACAGGTCGTCGCCGATGTGCTCGCCTCCATTGCCCTGTACGACAAGGACTGCGACCTCGGCACCGAAGTCGGTGTGAGCACCACCGGCGGATTCCGCCAAGGCGTCCAGCTCGGGCGCCATCACAAACCCGATGCCGAATTCATCGGAGCCACCGCCCGCGCCAAGCGCCGGGAAATCCGGCTCGCCGAGCTGGCCGCGGCAATCGAGTCCGCCGAGCAGACGCAGCGGCAAGCCCTGGCCGAGGAGTCCGCGGCGAACGCCGAACTCGCGCGAATCTCCGTCGCTGCCAAGGCATTACCGCGCCCCTCGACCGTCACCGCAGCCCTGCGCGCGGTTTCGGAAGCCGCGGGCATGATGCGCTCGCGCTCCGAGGCGCTGGCCCAAGCCGAACGCGACCTCGACCAGGCGGTGGCCGAGGCATCGGCGGTCGAGAAGAAGCTGCGCTCGGTCGCCCAGGCGCATCGCACTCCGCGCGCCGCCCGCGAGATCGACGCCCTCGCCGCGGCCATCCGCCATTTCGAGAACACCGGAACCGGGCTACTGCGCCTGCGCGCCGACCACGAACGGGAGCGCGAACGCGAACGCGAAGCTTCCGACCGCTTCGACGAGGCCCGCGATCTGGCCGAGGCCTTCGCCGAAGAGGCCGAGGCCGCCAACGCGGGCTACCAGGAGCAGTTGCGCAAACTCGACACCTTGCGTGAGGCACTCGGCGCGGGTGCCGCCGATATCGATCGCGAACTCGAACAGGCGCGCACGAAGATCGAGGCGACCCGAGCCGAGCAGAAGGCTGCTCGCAAGGCCGCCAATGAGGCGATCGAGGCGATCGGTGACGCGGAGGCGGCCTACCGCACCGCACACGAGTCGCTCGGTACCGCGCTCACCGAGGTGCTGGCCGATGTGAAAGCCCTCGCGCCCTACGCCCAGCCGGATCTGCTCACCCTGCTCGGCGCACCCGCCGACAGCCGCTGGCCGAGCAGCGATGCCGCTTGGTCGACCCCGGAACAACTGCTCTATCGCATTTCGGCGGCCGGGCCGGAGACCGAACCCCAGGTGTTGCCGGAGGAAGTGGGCGAACTCTTCGACAACCTCACCGCCGCAACGTCTTCCGTGCGGGCTGGCGAGGCGGCCCGAAAATCCACCCGCAGTGCGGTGACCTCCGCGTTGCAGGAATTCGATGCCGCACTTGCCGCTTCCGGCCGCGATTACCGACTGCACTGGGATGCCGCGGACGGCCTGACCGTCGTGCAAGTACAGGACGACAACGGGCTGTCCGCGCTGGCGGATTTCGCCACTCGCATCGACGCCGCCCGCCGCGATCAGGAATTGCTGCTCACCGACGCCGAACGCCGGATACTGGAGGACGCGCTGCTCAGCGGCCTAGCGCAGCAGATCTACGAACGAACCAGCGACGCGCGCGATCTCATCGCCCGCATGGGTGCGGAAATGAAGCAGCGCCGCATGTCCTCGGGCAATACCATCGGCGTGCACTGGGTGCTGTCCGATTCGCTCTCGGATGCGGCCCGGGCCATGTGCAAGCTGTTGGATCGCGACGCCTCCTCCCTCGGTGCCGATGATCTGGCGGCCATCCGCGCCCACTTCGCCGCGGAGATCCGGACCGCCCGCGCCGCGCATCCGGAACGTTCCTACCCCGAAATCCTCGGCGCGACATTGGATTACCGGACCTGGCGGGTGTTTTCCTTCACTCTCATCTCCGCCGACGGCAGCGAGGACAAGCTGACCGTGGCCAGGCACAGTGCGCTCTCCGGCGGTGAACAGTCGGTCTCACTGCATCTGCCACTGTTCGCGGCCGCGCACGTCATGCTCGACTCCGCCGATCCGCAAGCACCGCGTTTGCTCGCGCTGGACGAGGCATTCGCCGGTGTCGACGACAACGGGCGCAGCGAATTGCTCGGTCTGAGTGTACAATTCGACCTCGACCTGTTCATGACCGGCTACGACCTGTGGATCACCTACCCGCACGTCCCCGGCTGCGCCCATTACGATCTCGCGCATTCGGCCGCCGAGAACACCGTCAGCGCGACGCTGCTGGTGTGGGACAGCGGCGATCTACTGGCCGAACACGATGGAACCGATCTCACCGCCGCCCTCGGTTCCCCCAACCGCCGCCGCGTCCCGAATTCGATCGAGGGCGGGCTGGCACTGGACAATATGCCGGGCAGCCCGGCCCCCGTCGGCTGATTGTGAATCCTGACTTAGGACACAGTTCGATCTTGTGGCCGGTGGCGGCGCGGTGACCTGCGCTGTTGCTGTCGGGTTGGTGAAAATGTGCGCACTAAGTCGATCTCGTTCGTAGGGTTTCGGGGTGGCGTACGTGCGCACGGTGAAGACCGCCTCGGGGGCGACCGCGGTACAGATCGTGTGGTCCTCGCGGCGAGGGTCGCGCGATATCGAGCATGTCGGGTCGGCTCACGGGCAGAAGGAGCTCGAAGCGTTGCAGGCTGCGGCGTGCCAGCGTCTGGCGGGCGGGCAGGCCGAGTTCGATCTCGGCCTCGGATCGGCCGAAATACCCAGTGCGACATTGGAAATCGTTAGTTCACGGGCGGGCCATTTGTGGGATGGGTTGTGCCGGGCCTACCAGGTTCTGGGCTTGGATGACGCCGCCGGTGGTGATGAGGTTTTCCGGGATTTGGTGCTGGCGCGGGTCATCGAGCCGACTTCCAAGGCCGACTCGCTGCGGGTCCTGTCCGAGACCGGCATCGAGTCGATGTCGTATCGGACGCTGACTCGGCGGCTACCGGAATTCGCGAAAGATAACTTCCGTCAAGGGATTTCGGCTGCATGCGCTCGCCACGCCGGGCTAGGTCCGGCCACTTTGGTGCTCTACGACGTCAGCACCCTGTACTTCGAAACCGATGCCGGCGACGGGTTCCGCGAGCCCGGGTTCTCCAAGGAACGCCGCCTGGAACCGCAGATCACGATCGGCCTGCTCACCGACGCCACCGGATTCCCGTTGATGGTGTCGGCGTTCGAAGGCAACAAAGCCGAGACCGCCACGATGCTGCCGGTGATCAACGCGTTCAAGACCGCGCACCGGCTCACCGATGTCACCGTCGTCGCCGACGCGGGCATGATCTCCGAAGCCAACCAGACCGCCATCCAAGCCGCCGGCCTCACGTTCATCCTCGGCACCAAAATCCCCCGCCTACCGTCGGTGATCGACGAATGGCGCCGCAAACACCCCGGCCAGCAGATCCCCGACGGACAGGTGTTCACCCAGCCTTGGCCTGCCAGCAGCAGCGAGAAAGCCCGCGGCATCCCCGACCGGGTCATCTACTACCAATACCGCGCCGACCGCGCGCGGCGCAGCCTGCGCGGCATCGACGAGCAGATCGCCAAAGCGCAACGCGCCGTGGACGGCAAGGCACCGGTCAAACGCAACCGGTTCATCAAACTCGCCGGGGCCACCAAGACCGTCGACCGCGCGTTGGAGACCAAGACCCGGGCACTGGCCGGGATCAAGGGCTACACCACCAACCTCACCAGCGCCACCCCGGAGTTCGTTATCGGCGCCTACCACCAGCTCTGGCACGTGGAGAAGAGTTTCCGCATGTCAAAGCATGATTTGGCGGCTCGCCCGATCTACCACCACAAACGCGAATCCATCGAAGCACACCTGAACATCGTGTTCGCCGCGCTAGCCGTCAGCCACTGGATCGAGCACCGAACCAGTTGGAGCATAAGGAAATTCGTCCAGACCGCCCGCCGCTACCGCACCATCGAGATCCGCGCCGGGAACCAAACCCTCACCGCCGCAGACCCTCTACCCGCCGACCTCGCCGAAATCCTCAGCCAGATCCACGAACACGACGGCCTCGGTGGATTTGCGCACTAATTTGGCCGAAGTCAGGGCGGGCTGGCACTGGACAATATGCCGGGCAGCCCGGCCCCCGTCGGCTGATTGTGAATGGATAGCAGTGTCTTCGAGCGCCACCCCGCCCCACCGCAAGGTCGCCATCGCCACCTTGGTCGGCACCACCCTCGAGTGGTACGACTTCATGCTCTACGGCACGGCATCCGCGCTGATCTTCAGTAAGCAGCGCCGGCTCGACCTCGGCAGCCGTGACCTGCTACATCGTCGCCGTCTGCGCGTTGAGCACGATCAGCACGGCGGTACTCATCCGGACGCTACCGAACCGGACAGTTGAGGGGCCCGCCGACACTCAGGCACCCGTGCCGGTCGGCTGAACAGTTCTGGACCAACGCCATCCATCAGCGACCGGCGATTTCCGCGGGTAGTGCTCAACCACGGCGGATGGGCACCGACAGCGACCAACCGAGCCCGGAAGTCCGACGATCCGGACCCGAGGTCGCGGGACTCGTACGGGTCAGCTGAACGGCTACAGCCCGAAGGAGCCGCTCGACCACGGTGGAAGTGGGATCGACGGCAGCGCCGGGAGGACGGGCGGGATCGGCGAAGAGGGGGCAGGGGCGGCACCGCCCTCGCTGGCATCCGCGCGCAGCGCCGGACACGCTCCACCCGGGCCGGTAGCCAGTTCGAAATGCCACCATTCGTTCTGATAGATCCGACACAGGCCCCAGCGGTTTCCATTCGCCTCCAGCCACTGCGCCCCCGCCCGCGGTCCCACGTCGATGGCGCGGCCCTGCACATGCGTCGACTCATTGGGCGGCAGCACCCACCGCCGCGCCTGGTCGGGACTGCCGTAGGTCCGCACTCCCTCGTCCCACAGCGCCTGCTGCTCGGCGGGCGTGCGGTAGCCGGAGTTGATGTACAGCGCGACCCCTTCGGCATGCGCCTGGTTCTCGGCCTGCGTGTACGCCGCGGCAAGCATCGGCTCCAGTCCCTCGGTCCCGCTGGCCTGGGCCACCTGCACGACCGGCGCGGCCGTGGCGGTGGGCATGGACAGCCCGGCCGCGGTGATCACCGAGAACAGCGTGGCCGATACGCCCAGCAGGGTCCGGGTACGACGCGTGATCGACATGTCAGCGATAGTAACGGCCGCGCGGCCGCGGACCCCGCATCTACTCCCCTACGGCCCACATCGCACTGTCGATCACCGCTAGCAACATACCGGCGAACATGAGGACATCAGCCTGTCCGAACGGACGTTATTCACATAGCTTTCCACATACTCACAGCACAATAGATCACCAATGTCCGAAACATCCTGTGCCACGCCCGTTTTGTCGCAGCGGAAATGTCCCTGTCCACAATGTATTCCAGTGCTGTGGAGCACGATCAACAAACCCCAGCAACTCTTGAGAAACCCGGAACCTACCGCGCCTTCACAAGTTTCATGACCTCGCCGCAATCCCCACCGTCGACGAACTCGAGCCACACCCGGTCACCCGTACGCAGTGGCGAATCGGACTCGATCACCGCATCGCGTACCACGAACTGCTCGCACGACTCGGTTGTCACAACCCCGAAGCCGCCGTCCCGATCGGCAACCCAATGCCCCACGATCGCCCACATTCGACCAACCCTATTGCACCGCAAGCCCTTCCGCCTCGATGCAGAAGCAGCCGATACATAGCAAGTGGCTATCACACACAAGTCATTGCCTGTGCGCGATAGCCACTTGCTATGCGTGGTGCTGCTGCGGTATGTGGTGGTGATCGGCTGAGCGTCAGGGGCGCACGGGGGCCGACCCGCGAATCGCTTCGGCCGCTTCACGATTGCGGTCGATGCGCTCGATGATCTCTTGACCGTGCGCCCGCGCGTAGGCGATAGCGACCTTGATCTTGCGGGAATGCAGATCCGATTGCTGGCTCAGAACAGCGATACGCCGTTCCACCGGACCGTCCAGTTCCTGTAGGCGCGCAACGACTTCCCACACCTCCGGACCCGCAGCCAAAGCCGCGCGGCGGTCGCAGATGGGGCCGCGGAAAACTATTCCGGGATGGTCGAGCTGATCGAAACCCTCCCGGATCAGGCGATCGAGTAGTGCGGTGGAACTGGTTCCCTCACGAGCGGCGCGTTCGACCAACCGACGGCTGGCGGATTCCGAGATACGAAACGACGTACTCATTGCCCTCCTCGACCTCCATCGACACCGGTGCAACGACGTCCCCCTGATCAAGAGTGCCTCGCGTCGGCGGATTGTTACCCCGGCGAACGGGGTGACATTTCGGTGTCCGGACACATGCCCTGATGGCTGCGTTCGAGCGACCCGCAAGCGATCACCAGCGGCGGAATGCCAGGTCAGAGAACCGTTCAGACGCGTTCCTTCGAACGGGTACGCACCCGCAACGCAATCGGCTTCTGCGTTTCCGCGAAGAAGTCGTTGCCCTTATCGTCCACGACGATGAATGCCGGAAAATCTTCGACCTCGATCTTCCAGACCGCCTCCATGCCCAGCTCCGGATACTCCAGAACCTCGACGGATTTGATGCAATCCAATGCCAGTCGCGCCGCGGGCCCGCCGATGGAACCGAGGTAGAAACCACCGTGTTCCTTGCACGCCTTGGTCACCTGCGCCGAGCGATTGCCCTTGGCCAACATGACGAACGAACCCCCCGCGGCCTGGAACTGATCGACATAGGAGTCCATCCGACCCGCGGTGGTCGGACCGAAGGAACCGGAGGCGTAACCCTCGGGCGTCTTCGCCGGTCCCGCGTAGTACACCGCCATCTCGCGCAGGTATTCCGGCATCGGCTCGCCCGCGTCGAGACGCTCCTTGATCTTGGCGTGCGCGATATCGCGGGCGACAACCAGCGGACCGGTGAGCGAAAGCCGGGTCTTCACCGGGTATTTCGACAGTTCGGCGCGAATCTCCGACATCGGCCGGTTCAGGTCGACCTCGACCACGTCGCCGCCGAGGATGGAATCGGTCTGCTCGGGCAGGTAGTGCGCGGGCTCGCGCTCGAGCTGCTCCAGGAACACACCCTCCGGCGTGATCTTGGCAAGCGCCTGCCGGTCCGCCGAGCAGGACACCGCGATGGCAACCGGGCAGCTGGCGCCGTGCCGGGGCAGACGCACCACGCGCACGTCGTGGCAGAAGTACTTACCGCCGAATTGCGCACCGATACCGAAGGACTGGGTCAGCTTGAAGACCTCTTCCTCGAGCTCCAGATCCCGGAAGGCATGCGCCGCGAGCGAACCCTCGGTGGGCAAGCTGTCCAGGTAGTGCGCGGAGGCGTATTTGGCCGTCTTCAACGCGAATTCCGCACTGGTGCCACCGATTACGACCGCGAGGTGGTAGGGCGGGCAGGCAGCGGTGCCGAGCGAGCGAATCTTCTCGTCGAGGAACTCCAGCATGCGCGTGGGATTCAGCACGGCCTTGGTCTCCTGGTACAGGAACGACTTGTTCGCCGAACCGCCACCCTTGGCCATGAACAGGAACTTGTAGGACGGATGCGCGGGATCGCCCGCCGTCGAGTACAACTCGATCTGCGCGGGCAGATTGGTGCCGGTGTTCTTCTCCTCCCACATGGTGATGGGGGCGAGCTGCGAGTAGCGCAGATTCAGCTTGGTGTAGGCGTCGAATACGCCGCGGCTGATCCATTCGGCGTCATCGACACCGGTGAGCACACCCTCGGACTTCTTACCCATCACGATCGCGGTGCCGGTGTCCTGACACATCGGCAGGATGCCACCCGCGGAAATGTTGACGTTCTTGAGCAGGTCCAGCGCGACGAAGCGGTCATTACCGCTGGCCTCGGGATCATCGATGATCCGGCGCAGCTGCGAAAGATGCGCCGGCCGCAGGTAATGGCTGATGTCGTGCATCGCCTCGGCGGTGAGTAGGCGCAATGCCTCGGGTTCGACCTGCAGGAAGGTGCGGCCGTTGTGTTCGAAGGTGCTGACACCCTCGGTGGTGATCAACCGGTACGGGGTGTCCTCGGCGCCGATCGGCAGCAGATCTGAATAGCGGAAATCCGGCGCGGTCACGGACGCACTCCTTATTCGGTCTCAGGGCTGACGCACAGCCGGAGCCTCGGGAAGGTCTTCGGCAAACTGGTCACGAGCACAAGGAGCGTATCCAGTAATAAGAGGTCGACTGTTGCTTAGGCAACCCTCACTCGGTACATCCCACGAAAAGGTTGCACGTTCAACCCCACCAGTGCTACCTCTCAGATCTGGCAGTTGTCGCGCGACAGCACGCGGCGGGACATTTCAATGACATGTCAGAGTTTGGAGCGCTCTCGTGACCGATCCCCACTGGCTCGATGACGTCGAAATGCGCGCATGGGTGGGGTATGTGCGCACCAGGGACCTCATCGCCGCCGCGGTCGGACGCGACTCATCTCGCGAATCGAACCTCACCTATGTCGAATACTCGGTGCTGGCCTACCTGGCCGACGCACCGGATCATCGACTCACCTTCGCCGATCTCGCCGCCCAACTCGAATGGTCGCAGAGCAGACTGTCGCATCAGATCACTCGGATGGAGAAACGCACCCTGGTCGCCAGGGAACCGATTCCGGACGACGCCCGCCGCACCGCCGCGCGGCTGACCCCGCGCGGCGCCGACGTGCTGGCCACGGCCGCGCCCGCACATGTGCAGAGCGTGCGCAGACATATGGTCGACGTGCTCGACCGCCAGCAATTGGCCGCCCTCGCCGATATCTACGACACGCTGCTCGCCCATCATCGAAAAGTCGCGGCCACCGAATAATCCGCCAGGTCAAGCCGATTGCACGGCCGGGTCCGGCAGCCCCAATGCCCGCTCGAACCCGTCCGGCACCACCAGATCGCTCCGATCGAGCTCGCCGACGCGGGTCTTGCGAAGTCCCAGCAGCGCCGAATCAATACCACCGCGCAGGATGTCGAGCACATTCTCGACACCGGCCTGCCCGTTCGCGGCGAGCCCCCACAGGTAGGCCCGCCCGATCATGACCGCGCGGGCGCCGAGCGCCACCGCCTTCACCACATCGCTGCCGCGCCGGATGCCGCCGTCGAGCACCACCTCGATCTGCGATCCGACCGCATCGGCCACCACGGGCAACGCCCGAATCGCGGCGGGCGTGCCGTCCAGATTGTTTCCGCCGTGATTGGACACCGAAATCGCCGCAACACCCGCATCGACCGCGCGCAGCGCATCGTCGACGCGCATCACGCCCTTGAGCATGACCGGCCCGTCCCACTGTTCGCAGATCCACGCCACATCCGCCCAATCCGGCGCTGGCGTCCCCATCCACTCCCCGTAGGCGCCGAAGAAACCTGGCGCCGGACCGTCGCCGACAGCCATATTCGGCGCGGTGAGATCCGGAATGCGGCCGGAGCGAACATAAGTCGCGAGCCAGCGCGGCCGCGCCAGGGTCTGCGGTGCGAATGTCAACATGGTCTTGAAGTCCAGCTTCTCCGGGATCACCGGGCTGCCCCAGTCGCGCCCGTGCGAGAAGGACCAGTCCAGGGTCAGGATAAGACCGACCGCGCCTGCCGCCTTGGCACGCGACATCCGCTGCAGGATCTCATCTTTCGAACCACACCAGTACAGCTGGAAGAATGTCGCCGGATTCGCCGCGATGACTTCCTCGATGGGCTTGCTCGCGAAGGAACTGAGCCCCATCGCAATCCCACGAGCTGCCGCCGCACGCGCCACGGCCACCTCACCATCCGGATGTACCGCCTGCACGCCGGTGGGTGAGATCAGCACCGGCATCGAGAGCTGCTGTCCCAATACGGTTGTCGACTGGTCGCGGTCGCCGATCGGACCCGCGCAATGCGGTGCGAAGCCGAGTTCGGTGAATGCCTGCTGATTTTCATCGATGGTCTGCCCGCGCTCGGATCCTGCGATGAGTGCGCCGTACACCGACCGCGGCAGTCGTTTCTTTGCCCGCCGCTGCGCCTCGGCAACGGTTTCGAACCAGGTGTTCACGAGAGGGATCCTTTCGGGGAAGCCACCGGCCACCACAGCCGGATCTGTTCATGCAGGTCAGTGGTCAATTGGGTGAGCAGTGCGGTGCCTTCATCGGCGTTCGCGCCCGTCGGGTCGCCGAGCACGCCGTTGGCGCTGACCGCGCGCACTCCCCCGGCGCGCAGCAGGGGTAGGAGTTCGGCGAGCGGCCTCGTATCACCGGCGACGGCGTGTTCGGTGCGCACCGTCTCCGGCCGCAGCGCCAACTGCATCGAGGTCTCGGCGCGGCCCGCGTGCGGATCACCCGGGTAGCGCGGCATGAATACCCGCACGTCCCGGGATTCGGTACGCAGCAACGCCTCGGCTTTGCGCAGCGGTTCGAGATTGCCGCCGTGCCCGTTGACGAGCACGATGCGGTCGAAAGTATCGGTGGCCGAGCGGCACAACTCGACGATCAGCAATTCCAGCGCGGCCTGCCCGATCGACAGCGTGCCCGCGAAACCCGCGTGCTCGCCGCTGGCTCCGTACGGCATCGCCGGCGCGACAAGCACATCCGACCGCAACCCGGCCAGCCGCGCGCACAATGCCACCGCGATATCGGTATCGGTGGACAAGGGCAGATGCGGTCCGTGCTGTTCGGTCGCCCCGACCGGCACGGCGAGAATCGCGCCCGCAGCCGCGCGCGACCCGACCTCCGGCCAGGTCAATCGCGCGGCCACAGTGTGTTCCGCGACACGTTCCACCATGCCGAGAGATTATCGTCAGTGACTGACATAATCAAGATCCGGCGATCGACGCCCATAATCAACAGCCGTGACCGATGCCAAGGTGCGGGGCCGCCCACGCGGCACAACCAAGCGCGAACTCGAATTGATCGCCATGCGACTGTTCACCGAACAGGGCTTCGCCGAAACCACCGTCGAGCAGATCGCCGCCGCCGCGGGTATCAGCGGACGCACCTTTTTCCGTTACTTCCCTACCAAGGCGGAGGTGCTCTGGTACCAGTTCGACGCCGAGGTCGAGGCACTGCGCGCGGCCTTCGCGACGGTGCCGGACGAGGTACCGATGATGACTGCGGTACGCCGAGTTGTGGTGAACGCCAACCGATATCGCGCCGAAGACGTGCCCGAGCTACGCGTTCGCATGCAACTCGTGGGCGGCGATCCGGCACTGGCCGCCACCGCGGGCGCGCACTACGACGCCTGGGAACGGGCCGTCAGCGCCTTCGCCGCACGCCGCCTCGGCGTGCCGGAGGACAACCTGGTCGCGATGGCGGTCGGGCGCACCACCCTGGCCGCGGCGCGCGCCGCCTTCGATGCCTGGCTGACCCGCGCAGACACCGACCTCACGGTCTATCTCGACCAAGCGCTGGCGGCCCTGGCGCGTGGATTCGCACCGCCTTCCGAGGATTCGGATCTACCATCGAGCTAACGGCAGGTTTCACCGGCGACCGGGATGGGGTATGACTAGGCTCGGTATCGGCACGCAGCCGTATGCATGACTATCCCGACAATCCCGTCGAAAGGGGCTGGAATTTCCATGTCCGAGGTGTCCATGAGCCTTTCGGCGGATTCCCTGCCCGTAGGACCGGTCGACAACCTGCTTCCGCAGCTGGTCGAACACCTGCGGCAGAACCGAACCGGGCTGCGTGAAGAGTGGGCGAGGCGCATCACCGAGGCCCAGCTGCTGACCGCGATGACCCCGGAGGAAATCTTCTCCGAAGCGACCTCCATGTACGACAACTACGTCGAGGTGCTGGTAACCGGTAGCGTCGAGGCGCTGCAGGCCTACGCCCGCGATCTGTCCGAGCGCATTATTCCGAGAGGCGTCGAAACCGACGAGGTCCTCGGCATCGTGCTGCTGCTGCGCGACGTACTGGCCCGCTCGCTGTTCGAGAAGTACCAGGCCGATTTCGAAATGCTCAACGCCGTACTCGACGCGTACGAGCCCGCCGCGAACCGCATCGCGAGCACCGTGGCCATCTCGTTCGTGCAGGAGCGCGAGCGCGTCATCCGCCAGCAGCAGGAAGCCATTCGCGAGCTGTCCACCCCGGTGCTCCAGGTGCGTGAGCAGCTGCTCATCCTCCCGATCATCGGTGTGCTCGATTCGCAACGCGCCCGCCAGCTCACCGAACAGCTACTGCGTGCCATCCGCGCCAATCGCGCGAAGGTGGTCGTCATCGACATCACCGGTGTGCCCGCGATCGACTCCACGGTGGCCAACCACCTGGTCCAGACTGTCGACGCATCCGGCCTGATGGGCGCCAATGTGATCATCACCGGCCTGTCCTCCGAGATCGCCCTCACCCTGGTGACCATCGGCCTGGACCTGTCCAAGATGAACGCGGTCGGTGACCTCCAGGGAGGTATCGAAGAGGCCGAACGCTTACTCGGCTATGAGGTGACCCGCGTCACGGATCGAATGCTCACCGAGCGCGATGGGCGCTGATCGGGCCCCCTATGCCGGTTCCGATCCTCAAACAAGGTACCTATCTAATCGCGTCGGTCCAGTCAGCCTTGACCGACGCCGATACCGAGCGTCTGCAGGACGACCTGATGAAACAGGTCAGCAGATACCGCGCACACGGGATCATCGTGGACGTCACCGCGATCGATGTGATGGATTCGTTCGCGGCCAGATCGCTGCGTACCATCGCGCACATGACCCAGCTCCGCGGTGCCGAAACGGTCATCGTCGGATTACAGCCCGAAGTCGCGTTCGCCATGGTGCAGCTGGGCCTCACCTTCGAGGATATGCACACCGCCCTCGACCTGGAAGAGGGCTTGGCGTGGCTGAACCGCATGACTCCGGCCCGCCGCCAGCGAGATGGTCGTGACAGTGGCCGCTGAGAACTTGGTGATTGCGGTCAGGGTGTCGGGTGACATCGTGATCGCACGTCAAGCCGGACGTGAGCTGGCGGCCAAGCTCGGATTTTCTCTGACAGATATGACCATGATCTCGACGGCGATCTCCGAGATCGCCCGCAACATAACCAGTTACGCGGGCAGTGGTGAAATTCGTTTGCTGGTCGATGACCGGGAGGGTCGCCAGGCGCTGGTCGTCCAGGCCGAAGACCAGGGCCCCGGCATCCTCGATATCGCCCGCGCACTCGACGACGGGTACTCCACCGGCCGCGGTCTCGGGCTCGGCCTGCCCGGCGCACGCCGGCTGATGGACCGGCTCACCGTTGATTCGGCGCCTGGTCGCGGCACGTTGGTGGAGATGTGGAAGTGGGTACCCAACGGTGCATGAGGACGGGATCATCGGCCGGATCGAATGGGCGGTGGCCGGCCGTGCCCTGCCCGGTCAGCGGGTCTCCGGTGATCGCGGTGTGGTCCTCGACGCGGGCGGCGGCGCGGTGCTCTTCGCCGTACTCGACGGACTCGGCCACGGCTCGGCGGCCGCGGACGCCGCCGATCGCGCAGCGCAGGTGCTCTCGGAGAACCGCGCCGAACCGCTGGACGTGCTGATGGTGCTATGTCATCGGGCCATGGCCGACACCCGAGGCGCGGCGGTGTCTCTGGCGCTGTTCGGCACATCCGATACGGTGCACTGGCTCGGCGTCGGCAATGTCGATTGCCGGATTCTGACCGCGGGTCCGGTCGGGCTCACCATGCGCGCGACGGTCCTGATGACCGGCGGCATCGTCGGCTATCGACTACCCCAGAACCTACCAGTGCAGACCGTCCCGGTGCGTCCTGGCGATCTGCTGTTGATGTCGACCGACGGCATCGTCACCGAAGCCGCCGACAGCGGCATCGATCCGTCCAAATCCACCGCTGAGATCACCGCCGAAATCCTGGCCAGGCATGCCAAGGACACCGACGACGCATTGGTGCTCGCGGCCCGCCACCGGGGCGGCGTACTGGAGGCACCAGCGTGAACGGTGGCATGAAATGAGCGCGGCATTGGCCGCATTTCTCGACGCTTACTCGGATGCGCTACGGCGGCATCTGAACTCACCGTCGCAGGCGAGTCTCGGCGAGGGTTACGAACTCGGCCGCCGCGCCCTCGTCGAGGGCATCAGCCTGCTCGACCTCACCGAAAACCATTACCGCGTGGTGCAAGCCGCGGAATCCAGCACTGCGGAAGCCGAGGAATCCCCCAAACACGCCGAGACCGCCCTCGAATTCCTGCTGCAGACCCTCGCCGCGCTGGACATCGCCACCCGCGGCTATATCGACGGCACCCGCCGCGCCGAACAACAGCGTTCGCGCATCGATGATCTGGCGGGGCGCGATGCCTTCCGCACCGCCCTGGTGGAGTCGCTGCAGGACGGATTCTTCGTCGCCGATGCGCGCGGCACCATCATCGAGGTCAACTCCGCCTTCGGCGCGCTGACCGGCTATGGCGCATCGGAACTTCCGTTCCCGCTGCCGCATCCGTGGTCGACGCCGGAAGGTCCGCGCTATCCCGATCTCGGTAGCGAGGCACAGCGGTTCGTGATTCCGGTCAAACACCGCGACGGCCGCACGGTCTGGCTCGCGGTGAGCACCAGCGCGATGGTCGAACCGGAGAAGTACGAGCAAATCTTCGTCGGCACCATCCGCGATGTCACCGCCGAACACGATGCGCAGGCCCGCGATCAGGCCGCGTCACGACTGGCCACCGCGGTCGGCGCGGCGACGAGTGTGGTCGAGGTGCTCGCCGTCGGGCTGGACGAACTGCGACGCACCGTCGGCGCGGAAACCGCGGTGGTGATGGTGTGGCCCAATCGCAATACCGGGCCGGAGACGTATGTTTCGGGGGCCGAGGGTGATCCGGAGGGCTCGGTGCTCGACGCCCGCGCGCGGGCGCTACTGGATCGGGCTCGCCGCCGTCCGGCGCGCAGTCTGTTCGCCATTCCGGAGGGCACCGAGAGTTCCGAGGGCATCGTCGCCCCGCTCGGCGAGACCGGTGATGCGGCACTGTGGCTGCGCTTCGCCGCGCCGCGCGCCATCAGCGCCGCCGACTGGACGTTGTTCTCGCTGCTCATCGGCCATCTGAGTCTGGCGGTGCAGCGGGCGCGCAACTTCGATCAGGCGCGCTCGACCTCGCTGACGCTGCAGCGTGCCATGCTCGGTCCGATCGAACTGCCGCCGCGCTTCTCGGTGCATTACGAGCCCGCGCTGCCGCCGCTGGAGATCGGCGGCGACTGGTACGACGTGGTGCCACTGCGCGACGGCACCATCGGCGTCGTGGTCGGCGACTGTGTCGGGCGCGGTCTGTCGGCGGCCGTGGTGATGGGCCAATTGCGTACGGCCGCAAGGGCTCTGCTGCTACGTGGCGCGGGCCCGGCACAGCTGCTCGCGGAACTCGATACCGTTGCGGGCCGGATTCCCGGCGCGATGTGCACGACGGTCTGCGCGGCCGTTCTCGATCCGGTGCGCGGGTTGGTCCGCTACAGCAGTGCCGGACATATGCCGCCGATTCTCGCCGATGTCGGTCAGCCGGGTCGACTGCTCGAGGGCGGCCGTGCGGTACCGCTGGCAACCTTCGATACGCCACGACGGCCTGAAGCAACCACAGCGCTCACACCGGGTTCGACGCTGGTGTTGTTCACCGACGGCTTGGTCGAACAGCGCGGCGTCGATATCGATGACAGTTTCGCGAAGATTTCGGGGGTGCTCGCCGATACCGCGGGCAAGCTGCCGCGTGAGGTCGCCGATGCCGTGCTCTCCCGACTACGTCCGGCGGCGGGCTACGACGATGACGTCGCCATGGTCGTGTACCGGCAACCCCCGGCACCGCTGCGGCTCGAGATCCCCGCCAATCCGGATCAGCTCTCGGCGATGCGCAAGCGGCTCAAGGCGTGGCTCGCGGCGGCCGCGGTGCCGCACGACCTCGCCTCCGACCTCATCGCCGCGGCGAACGAGGCGTGTAGCAACAGCATGGAGCACGCCTATCGCAATGGC
Source organism: Nocardia sp. CA-084685 (assembly GCF_050955785.1). Lineage (NCBI taxonomy): Bacteria > Bacillati > Actinomycetota > Actinomycetes > Mycobacteriales > Nocardiaceae > Nocardia > Nocardia sp. CA-084685. Next base: position 3,723,221 of record NZ_CP192094.1, on the reverse strand, counting down.
GGCGGACCGGTCACCCGCGCGATCAACTCCACGGCCGAACTGCTCGGCCGTGCCACCAGCGCTGCGGCGGCCACCACCGCTCCCGGATTCGTCGAACTGACCGCCGAATGTGATACCCAAAAGGTCGTCATTCTGGTCGCCGACACCGGAACGTGGAAACCACGCTCCGCCGATCCAGGGCCGCGCGGGCGCGGCATCGACATGATGCGGGCACTGACGGAAGAATTGGAGATAGACCACAGCGGGGTGGGCACCCGCGTCCGCATGTCGGTAACGTTGCCCGCGATCAAATCCCCCGTAGCGAACCCGCTGCGTGGCACGAACCGCCAGATTTCTGGCTGAGGAATGCGGCGCGAGAGGCGGGTTCATGGCAGATTGTGATGATGTGACAAACAACTCCGGAGACGCGTATCCCCTGGCGGACACGATGACCACCACAGTCGAGGCACACGATGGCGCGACCGTGCTCACGGTTTCCGGCGAGGTCGATCTGGCGACCGCGCCAGCGCTGGAGAACACCATCGAGGCCATCCTCACCGGCAAACCGGCGGTCCTGATCATCGACCTGACCGGTGTGAGCTTCCTCGCCTCAGCGGGTATGGCGACCCTGGTCGCGGCGCATCAGCGTGCGGGCGATACGACGACCATTGTGGTGGTCGCGGACGGTCCGGCCACCAGTCGGCAGCTCAAGATGACGAGCCTCGATCAGGTGTTCGCACTGCACACAACCTTGGCCGCGGCGCTGGCCTCACTCCGGTAGCGCCCCGACTTCGACCCGAACCCTTTCCGATCACCCGACCACCACGGAGCGAGTCTTACGAGCGACGTTCACGGCCCGTCTCGAGGCCGAGCTGTCGAAGCGCATGCGACAAAGTCGCCAGTCTCGACCGCTCGGCCTCCAGACGCTAGGGGGCCGCGAACACGTAGCGCCGCAGGCGCTGCAAATCAGCAGAGTTCGCGCAGTTGCTCGATCAGCTTGACCCGCTCGGCCGAGGTCGCGGCCATCGGCACCACATTCAGCACCGTGACACCCGCCGCACGGAATGCGGCGATCCGTTCCTTCACGAATCCGGCCGGGCCGACCAGCGAGATATCGCGAACCAGATCGTCCGGGACCACTTTGACGGCCTCTTCCTTCTTGCCCGCCAGATACAGCTCCTGGATCCGGTCCGCTTCGGCACCGTAGCCGTACTTGGTGGCCAACGTGTGGTAGAAGTTCTTGCCCTTGGCGCCCATGCCGCCGATGTAGAGCGCCAGATGCGGTTTCACGAATTCCAATAGCGGCGTGACATTCTCACCGATGGCCAGTGCGGGACCCGCGTAGACGTCGAGTTCGCCGAGGCTCGGATCGCGCTTGGCCAGACCAGCATCCAGCGATTCGCCCCAGATCTGCTTGGCCTTCTCCGGTACGAAGAAGATCGGCTGCCAACCCTCGGCGATCTCCGCGGCCAGCTCCACATTCTTCGGGCCGAGCGCGGCCAGCAACACCGGAATGCGTTCGCGCACCGGATGGTTGATCAGCTTGAGCGGTTTGCCCAGGCCGGTGCCCTGATCGGCGGGCAGCGGGATCTGGTAATACTTGCCCTGGTACTCCAGCCGCTCGCGACGCCACACCTTGCGGCAGATCTCCACCAATTCCCTGGTGCGTCCAATGGGCGCGTCGTAGGGAACGCCGTGGAAGCCCTCGATCACCTGCGGGCCCGACGCGCCGAGGCCGAGCACATAGCGGCCGTCGGAGACGAAGTCCAACCCGGCGGCGGTCATGGCGGTCAGGCTCGGCGTGCGGGTGTAGATCTGCAGGATGCCCGAGGCCAGCTGCAGCCGGGTAGTCTTGGCCGCCAGATATCCGAGCGCGCTCACCGCGTCGAACGAGTAGGCCTCGGGCACGAACACGATGTCGAGTCCAGCTCTTTCGAGGTCGGCCACCTCGGCGGCCGCCTCTTTGAAGCCGCCCGAGTAGTTGATGCTCAATCCGATCCGCATAGCACTCAACATAACCGCAGCTACGCACCGGCCGCGCACCGGCCACCCCGGTGCGAGCGGTAGCGTATTCGCCGTAGTTCTCCACTATCGTCGCAGGAAAACGAAAGGCCACCCGACGTGTCGCAGCCCGCCTTCGCTGAGGCCACTCTCGCGCAGTACCTGACCGACCTGGCCGCGAAGGTGCCGGCACCAGGCGGCGGTGCCGTCGCCGCACTGCACGCCGCACAGGGCGCCGCGCTGGTCGCGATGGTCGCGCGCTACACCACCCGGGCCAAGGATGCCGAACACCGGCCGGTCATCGACCGGATCATCGAGGCGGCCGATGCGGCCCGCGAGCGCGCGCTGGCGCTGGCCGATGCCGATGCGGCGGCGTTCACCGCCGTCGGCAACGCCTACAAGTTGCCAAAGGATTCCCCGGAGCAGGTCGCCGCGCGCAGCGATGCCATTACCGCCGCGCTGCTCGAGGCTGCCAGGGTGCCCGCCGCGGTCGTCGACGAGGCCGATGAGGTGCTCTCACTCGCCACCGAACTGCTGTCGATCGGCAATCCCAATGTGGTCACCGATATCGGCGCCGCCGCCGATGCGGCGCGGGCCGCGGCCACCAGTTCGCAGCTCAATATAGAAATAAACGTCCGCTCACTCAGCGCCGAACAGGGCGATAAGTTCGCGGCAGTTCTGATCCGCATCGACGAGATCACTGCTCGTGCGGACGCGTTGCACGCGGAGGTATTGCATGCAGTACGCAGCTGAATTCGACCAACCGGTCGGATCGTTTGCCCGGTTTTATGCCGGGTATGTCGCCCCTATACGAAAAACCTGTGGACTTGGACGGCCGTTATAGAACCGGTACGTCGAGTTGATCATGAAGTCCTAGACTGGATTTCTGCGTCCCACACCAGCGTGAAGGGGTGGACCATGCGGAGCGCACTCAGATACCTATTCCTCGCGACCACGATCGTCGCCTTGGCGGCCTTCGGGTCCGGAACGGCATTCGCCACGACGATCCTCGAACCGAGCGCCGATGTCGTCGCGACGATTACCCCGTCGGCAGGCCGGGAAGTCGGCATCGCGGCACCGGTGACGATTCGATTCGCCGATTCGGTCGCCAACCGCGACCGAGCTGAACGACTGGTCGATATCCGAGCCACCGAGCCACTGCCGGGAGCCTTCTCCTGGGCGAGTGATCGTGAATTGACTTGGACGCCAACACGTTTCCTGCCTGCGCGAGCGCCGATCTCGGTGCAGGTCGGTAACACTCGCACCGAGTTCCGCACCAATGCGGGCGTGGTGGCCGACGCCGATATGTCGGCGCATACCTTCACCGTGAGCGTCGCCGGCGCGGTCGCACGGTCGGTGCCCGCGTCCATGGGCAAGCCCGGCTACGAGACACCGACAGGTACCTTCCCGATACTGGAAAAGTTCCGTTCGGTCGTCTTCGACTCGCGCACCATCGGGATACCGCTGAGCTCCCCCGAGGGCTACGTCATCAACGGCGAGTACGCCGAACGCCTCACGTGGGGCGGCGTTTTCGTGCACTCCGCACCATGGTCGGTGGATTCGCAGGGCCATGCCAATGTCAGCCACGGCTGCATCAATCTGGCTCCGGACGACGCCGCCTGGTACTACCAGACCGTCGGCGTCGGCGATCCGGTTACCGTGCACTGGTGACCCGTAAACAATCCGTTTTTCCTTCGCGACACCTTCCCTCAATTTCGTCACGGGCAGCAAACCTGGCAGTATCCTGCCGGGGTTGATACAACTGCGGGACACACGTGATCGTATGACCTGATGAAGGTGGGGCGATGGATCGACCGGATATGACCTCGCGGGCGAATTCGGGCCCGCAGCCGGGCGCTGAGCCACAACAACCGCTCGGTGCGCCGAGGGCATACCGGACTCCGACACCGCCGAACCCGTTCCACCGGATCGGCTCCACCGAGGACGATGCGCCGACCGGTCCGATTCCGCGGATCCCGGTCGACGGCACACCCATTGACACCGGTCCACTACGGCTCGTTCCGATCGACAGCGCCGCAACGCCATCCGGGCCGCTGTCCCGAGTGCCGGTCGACCGGGCGCCGACGAATACCGATCCGTTCCGGCGCATTCGCGGCCAACAAGTTCCCGGCGGCCAAGCTCCGAATCCCCAGGGCCCGAGGCAAACCGGACCGATACCGCGGATTCCGGTCCAGGACGTTCCTGAGCGTCAGGCACCGGTTCCAAACATCTCGATACACCAGGCGCCGACCGTGCAGGACAGTGAGCAGCAATCGCTGACATTGCCGGATCCGATCCGTCAGGCACCCATCACCGCAAACCCGAACCCTCCCGCGCCTGGCGTACCGCGTCCGCTCGCCCCGCAAGATCCCCATTGGCACACGCCTGTTCCTCAGCAGCCGCCCATGCGGGCTCCGCTCCAGCGAGATCCGATGCCCCAGAATCCGATTCACTCGGGGCCTCGCCACGCCGAAGCCACTCGACACGATTCGAACGATGACGCACCGGGAACCTACGAGCAGAACCTGATTCAGGTAGACGACAGCGAATTCACGCGGCAGGAACTCGACTATCGAGGTGAGTGGTCCGAGTGGGTCGAGGAAGTTCCCGAGGAACCGAAACCCTCTGCGCCGGATTACTTCCGGCACGAGGAGGCCTTGGCGGCCATGATCGACCGTTCCGGGCGGAATCGGTCGAAGCGCCGGTGGGTGCCCGTGCTGGTCGGATCGGTCGCGGCGGCCGGACTGCTCGTGGTGGCGTTCGTGCAAGTTCGCCCGGATCCGCACCCGGCGACGGTGGCCTCGTCCACACTCAGCCAGGTCGCGGTCTCCGGACCCACCCCCGCCACCGAGTGCCCGGCCGAGCGCGTCGGGGGCACCATCACCGGCAACGGTGCGGGCGGAATGGATTCCGGACCGGGCGTCATCTTCGCGTTCCAATACGCGTACTACGTCACCCGCTCCGGTGTGGCGACCCGAGAGTTCGTGGCGCCCAACGCATCCGTCTCCCCCGCCGGGACAATTCAACAGGGCATCGATGGCATTCCGGCCGGTACCACCCACTGCATCAGCATTACGCCGGGGACGTCCGTCGGGCAGTATCTGGTGCAGGTGACCGAGCATCGGCCCGATTCGACATCGATCACCTACAAACCCCAGGTCGTCACGACGGCGCGCGTGGGCAACCAGACACTCATCACCGGAATCGGCGCGGCCTGACGGTCACACCGGCGAATTCCATGGCACCAGTACGATTTTCCCGCGGACGCGCCCGGATTCGCTCAGGTGATGAGCCTTGACCACCTCGGCCATCGGCAGCACCTGATCGACCTCGACATGCAACCGGCCCGTCTCGAACAGGGCGGTCAGCTCGCGTAGATCGCGGCCGGACGGATCGACATACAGCCGCTCGTACCGCGGATCGCTGTCGGCATCATTGCCCTGCGCGTCGATCAGGCGACCGTCCGCGGCGAGCACCGGCAGCGAACGCGATCCGTAGTCACCGCCGACGAGATCGAAGACGACATCGATATCACCCACGATCCCCGCGAAATCGCTTGTCGTGTAATCGATCAACTCATCCGCTCCGATACCCCGCAGGAATTCGTGATTGGCGGCGCGGGCCGTGCCGATCACATACGCGCCACGGTCCTTGGCGATCTGCACGGCGAAATGTCCGACACCACCGGCGGCCGCATGCACCAGCACGCGTTGTCCGGCAACGACTTCGGTAAGCCCCTGCCATGCGGTCAGCGCTGCGGTCGGCACGGCGGCCGCATGGATGTGATCCAGGATCGTCGGTTTCGGTGCGAGGAAATCCGCCTGCGCCACAACGTATTCCGCATAGCCGCCGGACCGACTGAGCACCATGCCGTAAACCTCGTCACCGACCCGGAATCGCTCGACACCGGTGCCGACCGCATCGACGATCCCGGAAACATCGAAGCCGAGGGTGAACGGCGGATCCCCGAGTTTGCGCACCAGTCCGGACCGCAGCTTCCAGTCCGCCGCATTCATACCGGTGGCGGCGACCCGCACCAGCACCTCGCCAGGTCCGGCGCTCGGCCGATCGACCTCGACGATTTCCAGAACCTCGGGACCACCGAATCTTTGTTGCGTGATTGCGAGCATGCCACCGATTCTGCGGTCCCCTAGTATCCAAGGGAAAGAAGGCACTTCAATGATCCCGAGGTACCCAATGGATACCGTTGTCGACTGGTCCGGTTCCGATAACCTGGTCAAGAGCTACCTGACCAATTGCCCGGCCCGCGAAGTGCTGACGGTGCTCGCCGACAAATGGGTGCTCCTGGTCCTCGGCGTGCTGCGCACGGCGGGCGGGCCGGTGCGATTCAACGATCTGCGGCGTCGGCTCGACGGCATCACCCAGAAGATGCTCACCCGCACTCTGCGCAACCTGGAGCGCGACGGGCTGGTCCGCCGTGCGGTCTACCCCACCGTTCCACCGCGGGTGGAGTACTCGCTGACCGAATTGGGTGCCAGCCTCGGGGAGCTCAGTCATGCGATGGGGGTCTGGTCGGTGCGGCACCACAGCGAAATCCACTCCGCCCGTGAGAAATTCGACAACCGCGCCGAACCCGAACCCATCTGAACACCTCAGGCCGCGCGGAGGAGGTCGCCGCCCGACGCCAGCGCCGCATAGCGACCATCGGCGTCCATGAGCTCGCGATGGGTGCCGCGTTCGATGATGTGACCGCGGTCGAGTACGACGATCTGGTCGGCGTCGCGGATGGTGGAGAGCCGATGCGCGATGGTGATGGTCGTGCGACCTTCGGATAGCGCGTCGATGGCCGCCTGCACCTCCTGTTCGGTCCGGTTGTCCAGTGCGCTGGTGGCCTCGTCGAGTACCAGGATCGGCGGATTGCGCAGGATCACGCGCGCCACCGCCAAACGCTGCTTCTCACCGCCGGAGAACCGATAGCCGCGTTCGCCGACCAGCGAGTCGTACCCGTCCGGCAGACTCGCGATGTGGTCGTGGATCTGTGCGGCCCGCGTCGCGGCATATAGCTGCTCATCGGTCGCATCGGGTTTGGCGAAGCGCAGATTGTCCGCGACCGAGGCGTGGAACAGATAGGTTTCCTGGGAGACCACACCGACGGCTGCGGCCAGATCGGCAAACGTCAAGTCCCGCACGTCGATTCCGTCGATCTGCACCCGTCCGGAGGTCGCATCGTAGAGTCGAGCCACCAGATAGCCGAGTGTGGTTTTGCCCGAACCGGTTTCGCCGACGATGGCCAGGCTGGACCCGGCGGGCACAGTGATGTCGATGTCCTGCAATACATCCCGTGTCCCGGATCCGTAGGTGAAGCCCACATGCTCGAAGCGAACCTCACCTTGCACGCCCGGATCGGGCACCGGCACCGGCGTTATCGGTTCCTCGATATCCGGCTTCAAGTCCAAGTATTCGAAGATCCGGCCGAACAGCGACATGGAACTCTGCACCTCCACACCGGTGTACAACAACTGCACCATCGGCCGCAGCAGGCTCGTCTGCAAGGTCGTGAAGGCGACCAGGGTGCCGATCGACACCAGCGGATGTCCCGCCGCCACGGTCAATCCCGCCGCCCAGTAGACGATCGCGGGCATGGCCGCCATGACGATCTGAATCGTCGACTGCCGCCACCGTCCCGCCATGCCGGACCGGATCTCCAGGTCCACCAGTCCGCGCGACTCCTGCGCGAAATCGTCGACCAGCGCGGGTGAGCGGCCCATCGTGCGACCGAGCAGAATGCCGCTCACCGAGAGCGATTCCTCCACGATCGCCGACATGCCCGCCAATTTCTGTTGCCGCTGTGCGGTGATCTTCCTACGTTCGTCGCCGACGCGGCGGCTGATCCAGACGAAGAACGGCAGCATGATCAGCGAGACCACGGTGAGCCGCCAGTCCAGGGCGATCATGGCGATCACCGAGGCGGTCACGGTGGTGAAGTTCGAGACCAGTGAGGTCGCGGTCGAAGTGACGGTGGATTGCATCCCGCCGATATCGTTGGCGATCCGCGACTGCACCTCACCGGTGCGGGTAGTCGTGAAGAACGACAACGGCATTCGCTGCAACTGCGCATATACCGCGGCGCGCAGATCGTGCATGACCTGTTGACCGACGGCGGTGGAAATGTAGGTCTGGAGCACGCCGAAGACGCTCGTGAGTGCGGCGACCGCGACCATGCCCGCCGCCAGCGCGGTCAGCAGACCGGTGCGGCCGTGCGGCAGGGCGTCATCGAGGATGCCGCGCAACATGAACGGCGACGCCAGCGAGACCAGTGACGATAGACCGACGAGCGCGGCGACCAATGCCAAGCGCGTGCGATAGGGACGAAACAGCCGGACGATCCGGCGAAGTTGATGTGGGGGCCGCATAGGCGCCTCCCTTCCGAGGACTACTGCATGAAACTGAGCATGACTCATAATTGTTCCCAAAACAATGAGTTATGCTCAACAAATGGACAACGCGCTCGATCCCGACCTCCCCGAGCTGTTCCTACGCACGGCCAAACGCATCCGCCGCAACCAGGTCGCCAGACTTGCCCCGCTGGGCATTACCCCAGGTCAGGCCCGTGCGCTCCGCATTATCGGCCATCACGACGAGCCCCTGCGGATGGCCGCGCTCGCCGATCACCTCGGCATCGTGCCGCGCTCGGCCACCACCGTCGTCGATGCGCTCGACGCCGCGGACTTGGTCTCGCGCGCGCCGGACCCGACCAACCGCCGCTCCACCCTGGTGACGCTGACCGACTCCGGCCGAACCACGCTCTCGCAGATGGCCGCGGCCCGCCGCGCCGCCGCCGAAGAGGTCTTTGCCAGCCTGAGCGGCGAGCAGCGGACAATGCTTCGTGACTTGCTTGCCGCACTCGATGCGCAGGCATCGGTCGGCCCGTCCACTGGGACGAACATCTCGTTGACTTCCCCGCCGCGCCGGAGCTGAATTGGGACATGCTGGACGTGCCCGCCGGTCCGATTGTGAAGGTGCAGACCGGCATTGCCGCCGAAGCGCGTACCTGTTTTCTGTTGCGCGGGGTGTTCGACGCCGCCGAGTGCGCCGAAATCATCGATACGGCCACCGATTCGGGCTTCGCGCCGACCGGCGCGCACTATCCGGCGTCCTATCGCAACAATGACCGGTTGGTCCGCGATGACCCGGTGCTGGCGGATGCGCTGTTCAGCAGGATCGCCGAATACCTTCCGCCGCGGCTGCATATCGATGGCGCCGACTGGCGGCTGGTCGGGCTCAACGAGCGGTTCCGTTACTGCCGCTACCGCGGCGGCCAATCCTTCGCCCCCCATCGCGATGGCGCGCATGCCCGCAGCGCGACCGTCGTCTCCCAGCTGACGTGCATGATCTATCTCAACGACAGCACCGAGTTCGACGGCGGGCACACTCGCTTCTACGCCAGCGGCGAACCGGGTGCCGCCTCGCTCGGGGTGGTTCGGCCCGAGACCGGCGCCATCGTGGTTTTCGATCATGCGCTCTGGCACGACGGCGAGCCGGTGACCGGCGGCACCAAGTGGGTGATGCGCACCGATGTGCTCTACGAGCGGGAGCAAACCATCGCCTCGCCGGAGGGAATCCTGCGCGGACACGATGGGTACGTGTGGAGTGTCGTGGCCCGCGCGGACGGCACGCTTGTGAGCGCCTCGCGCGACCGCACCATCCGGATCTGGGAGCCGACCGGTGCTGGCTATGCCCAGCGGCGCACGCTGCGCGGTCACGATAGTTCGGTGACCGCCCTGCTCGCGCACCCGAACGGCGAGCTGTGGAGCGGCTCGCGCGACGGTGCCGTCCGCCGCTGGCGTTCGTGGGAACCACATACGGTCGGACATCACCGCGGCGCGGTGCTGTGCGCGAACGCCTTGCCCGACGGGCAAGTCGTCACCGGCGGTGCGGACGGGCGGGTTCGATGGTGGCGTGCGGATGGGTCGGAAGGCGTGCTCGACGTCGGTGGCTGGGTGTGGGCCGTCGTTTCCGATGGCGCGCAATTGGTTATCGCTTCGGAGGACGGCACGATCGCGGTCCGGGATGCGGACGGCAGTCTCGTTGGGAGTGTGCGGGCGCCCGCCCCTGTACGCGCGCTGGCTGTTACGCCATCGGGCACGGTGATAAGTGGTGACGTCGAAGGCTGGTTGCGCGTCTGGAACCTGCCTCGGCCGCTTCCCGACCAAGCACGCCCTTTTGCGTCGAATCCGACTGCGGCGCACGAGCAGACATTGCCCTCGGACTCGGCGACACCCACCGACCGGATACCGCATTCCACGATATCCGAGCTGAGCGCGCAACCGGCGCACACAGGTGCCATCTGCGCGGTGACGCCGCTGCCCGACGGACTGGTGGCCACCGGCGGCGAGGACGGTGCCGTACGAATCTGGTACGCACCCGATCTCACCGAACTCGAGGTGTTCCACCACGACGATTTCGTCCGCAGCCTCGCCGCGCTCCCCGACGGGCGTTTAGCGAGCGCCTCATACGACGGAACCGTGCGCCTCTGGCGGGTTCGGGCGTAGCCCATAGTGGGCCAGGCATTACCTTGTCCCGCTATGGCGTGGATGTCGCGGGGACGGTAGTTGCGGCGGCCCGGTGGTTGGCCCGTTTGCCTGCGGAGGTTGCGTGCGCAATGCATCGGCGCTGTGCGGGGGTCTGTTGCAGCGGATCGACGGGTTGCGCGGGCCGAAGTCGTTGGTGCGGTGGTTGTTCAGGCGGGGTGCGTGTTCTCGGCGGCGGTTACCACGTGGCGCATGAGAAGGGCGGTGGTCACCGGGCCTATGCCTCCGGGGACGGGGCTGAGGGCGAAGGCTTTGCCGCGGACGGTCTCCGCGTCTACGTCGCCGACGATTTTGCCGTCGGGGGCTTCGTTGGTGCCTACGTCGATGACGGTGGCGCCCTCGCGGATGTGTTTGCCGGTGACCAGGCCGATGCGGCCGGCGGCGGCTACCACGATATCGGCGGCGGAGGTTACTGCGGGGAGGTCGGTGGTTCGGGAATGGCAGATGGTGACGGTGGCGTTTTCGGCCAGCAGAAGTTGAGCAAGGGGCTTGCCGACGATATTGGAGCGGCCGACGACCGCGACATGCCGACCGGCGAGCGGGATTTCGTGATGCTTCAGTAGTTCGACGACAGCCTCGGAGGTGGCGGGGACGAAGCCGTCGAGACCGGAGGCGAGCAAGCCGAGCGAGAGCGGGCTGACGCCGTCGACGTCCTTGGTGGCGGCGATCGCGGAGCTGACATCGTCGAGGGCGACACCGGCAGGCAGCGGCGTCTGCAGCATGATCGCGTCGATGGCGCTGTCCGCGCTGCGGGCAGTGAGTTCGTCGCTTATCCGCTCGATGCTCGCGTCAGCGCCGAGTTCGATGGTGTCGCAAGCGATTCCGAGACGTTCGGCGGCCTTGCGCAGCGAGTTCACGTACCACGCGCTGGCCGGATCGTCATTGGCCACGATCAGGGCCAGGCGCGGCGCGGTTCCGCTCGCGGTGAGCGCGGCGGCGCGCTGCTCGGTGTCGGCGTTGATGGCGGCGGCGAGTTCCTTGCCGGACAGCGAAACGGTATCCACGTTGTCACACCTTATCGGCTGCACCATGCGGCTGGTTCCGCTGGTCTTCTCGCGCGCCGCTCGGTTCGCTCGAATGCCGGAATCAACGGATAGCAATTACCGGGTTAACTGCATTACCAGTCGTATCGTGATAGTGCCCCATCTCAGCTAACTATCAGCTGACTTACCGAAAGCCCCGTTTCACGACGTGGAAGGTGTCGACTGTAGTGAAAATCGCGAGGCATTGGAAACTATGGGTCGCGACCGCGTTCGCGGCCGCGACCATCACCGGACTATCCAGCGCACCCGCCATCGCGGTGCCGGAAACCGACGCCCTATACAACTCCGCCCAGCGCGCCTTCACCGACGGCGACGACGCCGCCGGGCGCGCCGAACTCCGACAGCTCATCGCCGCCGACCCGGCCGACGCCGAGGCCCTTTCGCTGCAGGCGATCTGGTCGCATTACGCCAATGACCTGCCCGCCATGGCCGATGCGCTGGCCCGCCTCGCCGCGGTCGACCCGGCAATGGCCCAGGGCACCAACAATGTGCTCGGCGCGATCGGCGCTGCCCTCGGCACCCTGCCGAATCCGCTGCCCGCGCTCGTCGGACCGCAGACCGGAATCGTGGTGCTCGGCTATGGCCTGCTTCCCGACGGCTCGCTGCGTCCCGAACTGGTGAACCGGTTGACCGCAGCCTGGTTGCAGGCGGTCGCGACACCACTTTCACCGATCGTCGTCACCGGTGGCAATCCACAGAACGGCATCACCGAGGCCGAGGCCATGCGGGCCTGGTTGGTCGGCATGGGACTGCCCGCATCCCGGATCAATGTCGAGAGCCGGGCCGGATCGACGGTGCAGAACGCACTTTTCAGCACCGATATGCTGCGGGATATCGGCGCGAGCAGCGCGGTCGTGGTCACCTCGCCGAACCACATCCGGCGCGCGGTCGCCGATTTCATTGTCGCGGGCACCCGGGTGATCGGGGCGACGACCTCACTCGAGCAGCTGGTATCGCAGTTGCCGCCACCCACCAGGCAGGCGCAGCGCGGCATCTATCTGGACGCTACGCGGACATTCCAGCTCGCCACCTCGCGCTGAGCGATACGGGTACGAGCGTGCGCTTTCGGCTCCGAAATGTCAGAAACGGCGCAAAAGTGCACGCTCGGCCCCCAGCGCACCGGCAAACACGGCACGATATTCCGATGACGCCAACCGGAGATGTGGTCGCGCAACTGCGCGCCGCGGGCTGTGTTTTCGCCGAGGACGAGGCGCGGTTGCTCATCGCCGCCGCGACGGAGACCGGTGCCGATCTCGCGGAGTTGGTCGCGCAACGAGTGTCGGGTACACCGCTGGAATACCTGCTGGGCTGGACCGAATTCCACGGCATGCGAGTCGCGGTCGTCCCAGGTGTGTTCGTCCCGCGCCAACGCACCGCCTTCCTCGTCGACGAGGCCGCCGACCTCGCCCGCGCCATGCCGACGCACCCTATCGTCGTCGATATATGTTGCGGCTCAGGCGCATTGGGTCTGGCACTGGCCAAAACCCTGGTCGCCGAAGGGCGCCCGATCGAGCTCGCCGCCACCGATATCGAACCTACGGCGGTCGAATGCGCCCGCCGCAATCTCACGCCGATCGGCGCACCTGTCTACGAAGGCGACCTTTTCGAGCCGCTCCCCCGTGAATTGTGCGGGCGCATCAATATCCTGCTCGCCAACACCCCGTACGTGCCATCGGAGATGATCTCCAGGATGCCGCCGGAGGCACGCGATCATGAACCGCGCACCGCCCTCGACGGCGGACCCGATGGCCTGGATATCTTCCGCCGTGTCGTCGCGGCCGCCCGCACCTGGCTCGCGCCGGGCGGCCACCTGCTCGTTGAATCCACCGAAGCTCAGGCCATGCCCTCGATCAGCATCCTCACCGCGCACGGCTTCACCGGCCGCATCGCCGAATCAGATCTGCTCTACTCCACCGTCGTGATCGGCACCAAGCCCGATGCGTGATGCGGATTACTACCCAACACCGATGAACCGGACACGACCAGCTGAGGCCGCTACTTCTTACGCCCGGTGAACTCGTCCATCGAGTGGTACACACCAACCGAATTCAGGAACAGATCGCGCAGCTTGATCGGCAGCAGACCGGAGATCGCCTTGTTGAGCCGGGAGGTCCACGGCAGGATCACAAGTGGAGTACCCGCCTTCATTTCGCGCCACGAGGTATCGACCACATCATCTTGTTCCAGGATCGGCGTGAACAGGAAACCCTTTGCGCCATCGAACATTCCGGTGTTGATATAGGTCGGACAGACCGTGGTGACCCGCACGTGGTCGTGACCCGCCTGTTCCAACTCGATACGCACCGAGTCCGACCAGCCCAGCGCCGCCCACTTCGAGGCCGCGTACACGCTCATGCGCGGATTGGAAACCAGACCCGCCGAGGACGCGATGGTCATGACCCGCGCCGCACCCGTGCCACGCACCATCGCTGGCAGGAATTCGAGCGTAATGTACATCGGCGCAAGGGAATTGATCGCCATCGTCTTATCGATATCGGCGCGATCGGCGGTCTCCCAGAAGTAACTGTTGCCGCGCACGATGCCCGCATTGTTGATCAGGATATCGATATCGCCCGCGTCGGCGCGCACGGCGGCCGCTGCCTCGCTGATAGCGTCGTGAGCGGATACGTCGACCACATAGTGATGAATAGCGACGCCGTGACCGGATAATTCGACCGCGATCTCCTTCAGCGCGGATTCGTTGATATCCCACAGCACCACCGCGGAGGCACCCTCGCGCACCGCACGCTCGGCGAACCGCTTGCCAAGGCCCATCGCCGCGCCCGTGACCAGGACCTTCTTATCGGCTACCGTGTCCAGTTTCATTCGTCCTCATCCTGATTTCTTCGTGAACAGCTTCTGGCGCAGTTATTTTCGACGGCGCGGTTACTTTTGATGGCGCAACTATTTTTGACGCAGCGCCTTCATGACACCGAAGAACAGCGTCATCGTCTTCGCCCACAGTTCCTCGGACATGCCGGGCAGCGGCGCGATGGGGAGCATCCGCTGCACCGCGATCGTCTGGGTGTCGATGTACTTCAACAAGCCCTCTGGCCCGTGCCGACGCCCGGTACCCGAAATGCCGAGTCCACCGGATGGCGCGTCCGCACTCCCCCATGCGGCGATGAAGCCCTCGTTCACATTCACCGAACCCGCGTTGATGCGCGCGGCTACCTTGCGACCTCGATCGACATCCTTGGTCCAGACGCTCGCATTGAGCCCGTATGCGGTGTCATTGGCCTGCTCGACCGCCTCGTCGTCGCTGCCGACCCGATATATCGACACAACGGGCCCGAAGGTCTCCTCGCGGTACACCGTCATTCCGGGACGCACTCCGGTCAGCACGGTCGGCTCGTAGAAGTACGGTCCGAGATCGGGACGAGCCTTGCCGCCCGTGAGCACCTGCGCACCCTTCGCGACGGCATCGTCGACATGCGCACCGACGGTGTCCAATTGGCGCTGGAACGTCAAAGACCCCATATCACTGCGGTAATCGAGCGCACCACCCAATTCGATCGCCCGCACATGTTCGATGAATTCGCCGACGAACCGGTCATAGACCTTGTCGTGCACATAGATTCGCTCCATCGACTCGCACAGTTGCCCCGCCGAGGCGAAGCAGGCCCGAATCGCGATCTTGGCCGCTCGGGACACATCCGCATCGGCCAGCACCAGCAGCGGATTCTTACCGCCGAGTTCGAGTGAATAGCCGATGAGCCGCTCACCGGCCTGCTGTGCGATGGTTCGGCCGGTCGCACTGGACCCGGTGTAGTCGACATAGTCGGCGCGCGCGATCACCTCACCGCCGATCACCGAACCACGGCCGAGCACCGCCTGCCAGAGCCCGCGCGGCAGCCCGGCGCGCTCGGCGGCATCAATGGCCCACAGCGCGGTCAGCGCGGTCTGGTTATCCGGGCGCGCGACCACGGCATTTCCGGCGACCAATGCGGGCAGGGCGTCGGAGACGGCCAGGGCCAGGGGATAGTTCCACGGGGAAATCACCGCGACCACGCCCTTGGGCCGATGCCGCACATCGACCTGGGTCAATACCGGCAGCACACCGCGCGGCTTGCGGGTGGCCAACAGCTTGTTGGCAACCGACGCGTAGTACCTGGCATTGACGGCCACATCGCCGACCTCGTCGAAGGCGTGCGCGCGCGACTTGCCGGTCTCGGTCTGCACGATATCGAGGATGGTGTCCTGTTCGGCCAGCACGATGTCGTGGAATTTCCGCAGCACCGCGACCCGCTCACGGACCGAGCGCCGCGCCCATTCGCGCTGTGCGGTGCGCGCGGTCGCGAAGGCGGTCTCGATATCGCCGGTCGAGGACTGGGGCAGATCGGCGATCTTGCGTCCGGTCGCGGGCGCGAACATCTCCACCGCGGGAACTCCACCCGCGATCGCACGATCTAGCAGGGGTTGCACCAGGGCCGCGGGCAGGGCCGTCGGTTCGGTCAGCTGGCGGGCGGTCGTCATTGTCGGCCCTCTCCTGGGTCGGGCGCCTGTGCTGGACGAGGCGGTAAGCCGGGTTCAGCTATTTCCTGAACACTGGTGTTAGATTAATGCCAGTGCCGCACCTCGTGTCAAGCTGTCGGTGTGGGACACATACGGGTCAGGCTTCGAGTTGTGAGGCATCACCATGTCCACTGACATTCCCCAGACGAATGGCGCGGTCCGCCGGGGCCGACCACCGCAGACCCAGGAGCAGGCCGAGGAGGTCCGCGCTCGCATCGTGCTCGCCACCGCGACGGTATTCACCCGCGGCGGCTCGCGCGGACTCAGCGTCGCCCAGATCATCGAACAGGCCGGACTGGCCCGCCCCACCTTCTACCGCTATTTCGGCAATGCCACCGAACCGCTGCACGTCGTATTGGAGGCATCCAACGACGGCCTGGTCGACGGCATCCGCACGGCACTGACCGGTCCGGACGAGCCGGTCGAACTCGGCATTCGTCTCATCGACGCCTACCTCGGCTGGGCCCGCGGGCACGGTGCGATGCTGCGCCCGCTGTTCGCCGAACTGCACGATCCGGCCTCGCCGGTATCGGCCTATCGCGAACGGGCACTGGACGATATCCGCGCATTGGTGCGCGAAACGTTCACGGAATTGGGCCGCCCGGTCCCCTCACCGCTGGATCTCGATGCCGCCCTGCATGTTTGCGAGTATGTGGTCTATCGCATTTCGGCGGGTACCGAGCCCGGCGCCGAGCCGGACGCGGAAACCGTTGCCGCTGGACGGCTCACCATGATCCGCGTGCTGCTCACCACGCTCGGCACCCGCGCCGATCTCGAATACGCGATGACACTGCCGGCCATCTTCCCGGCCGCACGGTGAACCTACAGATCGAGTTCGAGTTCGCCGCCGCGAGAACGCGATACGCAGGTGAGCATCGCATTGTTGCGCTCGCCGGGCATTAGCGCCCGGTCCCGGTGCTCGACATCCCCGGCGAGCACACTCGCCCGGCACGTCCCGCAGAAACCCTGCTGGCAGGAGTAGGCGACGCCGGGCACCGCCCGCCGGATCGCGGTCAGCGCGGATTCGTCGGCCGCGACATCGACCTCGGTTCCGCTGCGGCGCAACCGAATACGGAATGGCGCGCCGTCACTGACGGGTACCGCCGAGAAGCGCTCGGTATGCAGCGAAGCCGTCGGATCATGTAACAGCAGCACCTTGCGCGCGGCTTCCGCCAATGCCGGTGGTCCGCAGACATATACCGCGGCACCGGTCGGCGTCTGTTCGAAGATCATCCGCGGATCCGGTACCCCGTACTCGTCGTCCGGTCGCACCACCACATCACCACCGGTGAAGTGGGCGAGCTCGTACAGGAACGGCATCCGCGCCCGCGAGCGACCGAAATACATCAGCCGCCATGGTATTCCGGCACGTTCGGTGGCGGTGACCATCGGCAGGATCGGCGTGATCCCGATTCCGCCAGCCACGAAGAGATACTCCGGTGCGTCGATGAGCGGGAACGCATTGCGCGGTCCCCGCACCCACAGTCGGTCCCCGACGCGCAGCTGCTCGTGGATCTCGCGAGAACCACCATCGCCATCGGCGATGTAGCGCACCGCGATTCGGTAGCAGCTGCGATCCTCCGGATCACTGTTCAGCGAATACTGCCGCTGCCGACCCGAGGGCAGGAATACATCGATATGGGCGCCCGGCGTCCAGGCGGGCAGGTCCGCGCCGCCTGAATCGCACAGGGTCAGGCTGACCACCTCGTCGGCCTCGACCTCGATTCCGATGATCGCCAGCTCGAAATCGAAACCGGTGCGCCGCACCGGCTGTGGTCGCGAAAGCAGCTGCGCCGCTTTCCCTTCGGTGAATACCCGCTTGTAGGTGTCCACCGCCGACGCGATCATCCGTAGCCCGGTCCCCGGCCGGAACTGCTCCTCCACGGCGGTCATGACTGCGCCTCGCTGGAGCTCGGCTGCGTCACGCCCGCCTGGGCGACTGTGTTTATGGTTCCCTCGCTGCGCTCGGTCACTGCGTTTGCCCGTGCCGCCGGCGACTGCGCGAGGTAGCGCAGTGCGTTATCCATCGGACCGAGTTGGGAGGGATGGAATCCCGGCCGCAGGTACCGCGGAATCTCGGTCAAGAAAGTCGTGAAGTTCGGCACCACGCCACGCAATGACGCGCTGGCCATCTGTAGCGGCCACCACCGGCCCTTATTCGGCGACGGGTCCTGCTGGAACAGGTAGGCGCCCGAAGTCACGAACAACGCGAGCAATCCCGAACTGGCGATCAGCGCCTGACGTGCCTTGCGGGCATAGCCGCCGTCGAGATGCATGTACGCGTCGTAGACGACGCTGCGGTGCTCGACCTCCTCGGCACCGTGCCAGCGGACCAGATCCAGCATTGCCGGATGCATCCCCTTTTCCGCCAATTTGTCATTGGTGAGCAGCCATTCGCCGATGACCGCGGTGTAGTGCTCCATCCCCGCGAACAGAGCGAGTCGCTCACACAGCCATTCGCGTTTGGCTCGGCCGGACAGGCCGTGGTCACCGAGCAGCCGATCGATCAGCCAGGAGACGCGATCCACCATCGGGCCGACCTCGAGTCCGAGGCGTTCCAGTTGGTGGCGGGCTTTTTCGTGCGAACCGGCGTGCATCGTCTCCTGACCGATGAAGCCGCGGACCTCTTCTCGCAACCGCTCGTCATCGATCAGCGGTAACGCCTCGGCCAGTGCCTGCGCCATGGCCCGCTCGCCCTCGGGGAGCACCAGGTGCATCACATTGATGATGTGGGTGGCCATGACTTCGCCGGGGATGTAGTGCATCGGCACCGAATCGAAATCGAAGCTGACGTCCCGCGCGTTGATGGCATGAGCCTGATCGGCGTAAGCAGTGCCCATCTGATGGTCCTCACGTCTGGTCCCTGGCAGATCAGGGTATTGCCGACATCAGACGCTGTCAACATCAGACGCTGTCAACATCAAATGCTGTCAACATCACATGATGTCAACTTCCTGGCTATGGGAGGATCGAGCCATGAACGACGCCGTTTCCGATGGATCGATACCGGGTATGCGCCGCTGGCGCGGCACGCCCCCGGCCGACCGAATCGCCGCGCGCCGCGAACAGCTCGTAGAGGCCGCCATCGAGTTGATGGCCACGATCGGAGCATCCGATATCTCCATGCGCGGGGTCTGCCGGCAGGCCGGCCTCACCGAACGCTACTTCTACGAGAGCTTCCCCAATCTGGATAAACTGCTCACCGCGGCATTGGAAACCGTCGTTCTCGGTGCGCAGGAACGCCTGCTCGCGGCGCTGGCCACCGCGCCGCCCGAACCCGAGAAACTATTTCGTCATGCCATTTCGGCGTTCACGGATTATCTGATCGAGGATCGCCGCCGCGGCCAGATCATGTTCGTGGAATCGCAGGCCACCCGGGTACTCGGCGACCGGGGCAATGAGCTCATCGAATTGTTCACCGCCCCGATCGCGTTCACGATCGGGTTGGGTGACGATGGGCCGCAGACCCCGCCGGATCAGTACGAGAACAGTCTCAACTCGAACGCCATCTTCGGCGCGATGGCGTATATGTACCGCCCGTGGCTGGACGGAACGATCGATATTCCGCGCGAACGGTTCGACGATCACGCGACCAGCGTGTTACGCCATATCGCGGCCGCGCGGTCGTCCGAGCCGCAGGAGACGCACTGACCTGCTATTACCCCTGCGTGGATACCGGATCCCGATCCCGCGCCCGCTCGAACACCATCGCATTATCAGTGATTTTGCCGTGGCGCAGTGTGAATAGATCACGCAGGTAATTCATGCGTAGGCGCCACGGCGCCTTGGTGCCCTGGATCGGGAATTGGCTCGCGGCGCGCTGGACATAGCCCGGATTGAAATTCAGGAATAGCGACGCAGCGTCGACGGACGGATCGCGCACCGGTGTGCAACGGGCATATCCGTTGTCGTACACGTGGCGCAGTAGCCGAACGACATACTCGCATACCAGATCCGCCTTCAGCGTCCATGAAGCGTTGGTATATCCGATGACGTACGCGAAATTCGGCACATCCGACAGCATCATGGCCTTATAGGCCATATGTTCCGAGAGTCGCACCGGCCGTCCGTCGACCGCGAGTTCCATCCCGCCGAAGGCGAGCAGATTCAAACCCGTTGCGGTAATTATGATGTCGGCATCGAGGGTAGCGCCGGAGGCCAAGGCCAGACCCGTCTCGGTGAACGTCTCGACCTTATCGGTCACGATATCCAGCCGGCCTTTGCGGATGGCGCGGAAGAAGTCGCCGTTGGGAGCCAAGCACAGTCGCTGATCCCAGGGGCTGTAGGTCGGGGTGAAGTGCGTATCGATGTCATAGCCCGCGGGCAGCCAGCGCTGCTGCCAGCCCTTGATCCGCTTGCGCATGGATTGCGGATACCGTTGGCTCAGTTGGTAGATCGCGGTGGCCAGCGCCACATTCTTGGCCCTGGCCACCGTGTAGGCGGCGCGGGTCGGTAGGAATTTGCGTGCCTTGACGGCGAGGTCGTCGCGGGCGGGTGCGGAGATGATGTAGCTCGGTGAGCGTTGCAGCATCGTCACGTGCGCGCCCTGGTCGGTCAGTGCCGGTCCCAGTGTCACCGCGGTCGCGCCGCTGCCGATCAGCACGACGTGCTTGCCCGCGACATCCAGCTCGCGCGGCCAGTGCTGCGGGTGGATGATCGGCCCGGCGAAACGCTCGGTACCCGCGAAAACCGGGGTGTAGCCCTCGTCGTAGCGGTAGTAACCGGAGCAGCAGAACAGGAATCCCGCTGTGAGCGTTACGGTTTCGCCGGAATCGGTCCGTTCGGCGCGCACCGTCCACCGGTTTTCCTGTGACGACCATTCGGCACCGACGACTCGATGATTGAAGCGGATATTGCGGTCGATTCCGCTCTCGGCGGCGGTGGCGCGCACATAGTCGAGGATGTCCGCCCCGTCGGCGATCGACTTGTCGCCCAGCCACGGACGGAAACGGTAGCCGAGGGTGTACATATCGGAATCAGAGCGAATTCCCGGATAACGGAACAGATCCCAGGTACCGCCGATCCTGTCGCGGCTCTCCAGAATCGCATAGCTCTTCTCCGGAAAGGCCCGCCGTAGGTGATACGCCGCGCCTATACCGGACAGTCCGGCACCGACGATGAGCACATCGACGTGCTCGCCAGCGACCCTCATCGATCTCTTCCTCCGATATTCGGCGGCGCGATTCGCACCGACTTCAGCTCCAGCCTATCCGTTGCGGTTCAGTCGAGGCCCATGCGCCGAAGCTCGATACACGCGCCGTTACGTATCGCAACGGCCCGGGCTCCGGGGGCCCCGGAATCGGCGGCGGCGCCCGACCGCGCCGGATGTGGTTCGGCTCGATGACATGGGGCCGGATCTGTCCGTTTCGGCGAAATGCCCGAGGTCACTGATCTGTGTTTCGATGGAACCGTTTCGTCGGCGTGTGCGTCTCTATGATCAGACGGGACCAGTGGAAGGGGCGACCGCATGGCTGTTGAGAGCTCATTCGGCGGGTATATCGAGGATGCGAAGACCGGGGCGCTGCAGGTGCGGATGGAACCACAGGCGTTTCTGGATATCGACGCGGCCTGCCAGAGCCTCATCGACGAGCTCACGGTCGCGCACGACGATGCCCGGTCGCTCAGCGAGAAAGAGTCCTGGGGCCTGGGCGAGAACAATCCCCGGCTCACTTCCGCCGTCGAACTGGTCGAGTTGTTCCGGGAGAAGGCCTTCGGCGGTCCGAACAATGCATACGACACCATCGGCGACTACATAACGGTCGCCACCGAGATCCAGAACCTGTTCAAGACCATCCGTGACACCTACGAGCAGACCGACGCCGAGTTCGCCCGTGAGCTTCGAGCGATCCGCGTCTGAGCCTGCCATTGCGCAATCGGCGGCTTACCGCTGTCGGCGGCCGCGCTGGCACTTCTCACCGCATGCACAAGTAACAGGTCCGCAGGCGCACCGCCTCGAGGTAGTCGTCCGTGCCGCGGACCTACTGTTCGGTGATGCGCCGGAAAACTGAAACTACCTGCGGCGCAGCAGAACACCGCGAATGAAGGCGGCTTGGCCGGCGTGCTGGATATCGTCGTCCACGACACTGATCAACCGCACGCCGAGGGTAACCGGCGGATCCCAGCGGGTATCGACGATCCGGGGCAGATCGGCATCGGTGAGTCCGGAGACATAGTCGATCGTCTGGGCGTGTACCGCGTCGTAGTAGCCCAACAGCAGCTCGGCGGAAACCCCGCCGAGTTCGGCGACCTCCGCGGCGCGGTGTCCATAACCGGTTGCCTCGTCGGCGAACGGCAGGTCGAACCGCTTGGCCCAGCCCGCCGCGGTCCACACCTGTTCCAGTTCCGCCACCTCCGCGACGTGGTCGTCCTGCACCCGGGTCAGATGCCAGATCAGCCAGGCGATGGAGTTGGCGCCCGGATCGATCCGGGCGGCCAGCTCGTCCTGTCCGAGCCCCTCGACCGCGCCGTGCACATTCTCCCGCACTCGTCCGAAGGCATCGACCAACAACTCAGCGCTCGTCATGACCTCATGCAAGCACACAGCCGCCGCCGATATTCCCGATCGTGCCGTTATCCGCCCAGCGGCAGCAGCAGGTCGACCGATTCGAGGTCGAGCAGGGCTCGTTTGGCGGGCAGTCCACCCGCATAGCCGGTCAGGGATCCGTCGGCCCCGACCACGCGATGGCACGGGAGCAGGATCAGCAGTCGGTTCCGAGACAGCGCGCCGCCGACCTTGCGAGCGTCGACTGCGGTGCGGCCGAGTTGGCGGGTCAGAGCACCATAGGTGGTTGTCCGGCCGTATCCGGTGGTCGCCTCGAGTATCCGAAGGACCTCTCGATCGAATGCGCGCATATCCGTCAGATCCATCGGTACCGTGAACTGCTGGCGTTCGCCGGTGAGGTATTCGTCGATCTGATCTGAGGCGATCTCCAGATGCTCACGCGCCGTGACGTTTTCGCCCGACGACCCGATCGGCGGAGCGTCGGTGAATGCGACCAGGGTGACACCGGTCTGGTTCGCTTCGATCAGCAGGTTGCCCAGCGTCGAGCCGTGCACCAGTCGTGCGATGGCGGTATCGGACATGATGTTGCTCCCTTCTTTCGAGACTTCATCAGGTAGACGCTGCCCGGCGCATGAACGTGAGATCACCTGCCGTGGTGAACTTTCCATGCCGCGTATGCGGCAGGCAGACAGACCGCGCACGGTCGGTAACCGGCGGCGATGGCGGTTTGTTCGTCGGCGAAGAAGACGCGGTGGGCGCGGTAGTGGCCGCGCGCCAAGGCGCGCAAGGCCGACGGGCAGTCGAGGCGGCCATAGAGTTTGCCGCGCCGGTGACCGCCGAATCGGCCCGGAGTAGGACTGGGATACGGGCGACCATCGACGTCGGTCAGGATGTACATCTCATTCGGCGTCGTGCAGGACCAGGCCAAGGGTGTGTCGGTGGCCGCTGCGAATTCGACTGACACCGTGGCGGATCGGGGCACGAGACCAACCACGCGCCGATGGGGTCGGCCGGTCCCTGGTGGTGAAGACGAGCGCGTGGCCCTGTTCCAGGATGGTGACCGTCGGCTTGGATTGAGCGCGGGGGCGCTGCTCGACCAGGAGAAATTCTCCGCCGGTGTGGTCGATGCCGGGGCGGTCCAGGCCGATGACGACCTGCAGCGGAAAGACGAGCTCACCGTAGAGGTCTCGGTGCAGGGCGTTCCAGTCACCTGCGGTGTAGCGCAACAGGATTGGCGTTGGTTTCGTTTGCCCCGCGGCGTGACAGGCGTCGAGCCAAGCGTCGAATTCGTCGGGCCACGGCGTCGGGTCGCCGAGTCGCTCTGCCCAAGTACGGGCGATGGGCAGCAATCTGCGATAGAAAGCCCTGCGCAACCGCATGATCGGCGCGGGGACCGGATCGGCGAAGTAACGGTAGGTGCCCTGACCGAATCGGTAGCGTGCCATATCGATCGTCGACCGGAAGCGGCCCAGATCCTCCCACATGGCGCTGAATTCGGCGCATTCGTTCGGCGTCAGCAGCGGCCCGGTCTGGGCGCAGCCGTAGGCGTCGATCTCCTCGGTCAGCGCGCTCCACCGCTGCGCTTCGACTCGTTCTTCCAGTGCGGCAAGGGTTTTCATCACCTCTCCTGTCACGCGGCTTCGAGCGTGAGCAGGGTGGTCTTCGCGGTGACTCCGCCGACGTACTGGCCGATCGAACCGTCACTGCGCACCACCCGGTGGCACGGGATGACCACCGGTAGCGGATTGTGCGCACAGGCTGAGCCGACCGCGCGCACCGCACGCGGACTTCCGACGGCCGCGGCGACATCGGCGTAGCTCTCGCGATGTCCGTAGCCGATATCGCTCAGATGCTCGATCACCTGGCGCCGGAATCCGACGGTCAACCGGAGATCGAGCGGCAGATCGAATTGTGTTCGCGCACCGGCGAAGTACTCCTCGATCTGACCTGCCGCGGCATCGAGGCGGCGCGGGGCAGCCAGGATGCGCGGGCTGATGCGCTCGGCGAGCGTGGCGAGTACGGTTTCGTGATTCTCGTTGGGGTAGGCGACCCGCACCAAACCCGCGGGGGTGGCCGCGAGCAGCAAGGCGCCGACGGGCGTGTCCAGCGTGCGATAGGCGACGTCGAGCAGGCCCGCGGCTTGGGCGTCGGCGGCCAACCGGCGACGCAATTGGGACAGGATCTCGGCGGAGTTCGCGTCCAGGCCGTCGAAGAGGCCGTCCGGATCCCGGTCGATAGTGGCCATCATGTTCGATCCTTCGGGTAGAGCTTGCGCAATGTTTTGAGGCCGTCGGCGGCGGCGCGCCGGGCGGCATCGGTCGAATTGCCCAGCAGCTGAG
The DNA here is from genome assembly GCF_050955785.1 of Nocardia sp. CA-084685. Taxonomy (NCBI): domain Bacteria; kingdom Bacillati; phylum Actinomycetota; class Actinomycetes; order Mycobacteriales; family Nocardiaceae; genus Nocardia; species Nocardia sp. CA-084685. The sequence goes on along the minus strand of NZ_CP192094.1, from coordinate 3,698,290 downwards.
CGATTTCGGCGTGCGGTAGACCTGCCAGGTAGCGGTAGGCCACCGCTCGACGCTGTGTGGGCGGCAGCGAGGCGAGTGCGTTCCATAGATCAGGGTCGTAATCGGCCGGGTCGGCAGCGGGTGCCGTGCGTTCGGGCAGGGTTTCGGCGGGAACGGGTGCGCGAGTCAGGGCGCGCCCCACATCGATCGCGCGCCGATGCGCGATGGTGACCAGCCATGCCTCGATATTCGTCTTCGGGTCGAGGTCGGGATAGGCGCGCAGGGCGGACAGAAAGGTCTCCGACCACGCATCGGCGGCATCTGTCGGACCGAGCACCGCCCGGCACACGCGCAGCACCATCGGGCCGTACTCGGCCACCACATCCTCGAACGGAGGCAATCTCACGTTAGGTAGACGTCCCGAGCTCGGAAAACGTGAGAATCCCAGGTCAATGCGACTCCGGAGTGCGCGACAGGCCGCTGGCACGCAGAACTCGGCGGTCGATCGCGGCGCGGATGGAGTCGTCGGTGCCGATGATGCGCACGTGGCGACGGGCCCGGGTAATGGCCGTGTACAGCAGTTCCCTGGTGAGCAGGGTGGATTCCGGCTCGGGCAGGACGACCGAGACGGTGTCGTATTGGCTGCCCTGGCTGCGGTGGATGGTCATGGCGAAGACGGTGACCACAGCCGGGAATTGGGTCGGGTGCACCAGGTAGGGTTCGCTGCCGCGCTGCAGGGCCGCGCGCAGCGAACCGTCGGGCAGGCGCACGATGACACCGGTATCGCCGTTGTAGATGCGCGCCTCGTGGTCGTTGGCGGTGACCAGCAGGGGCTGGCCCGGGTACCACGGAGCCTGATGCGAATCCGGCCCCGCGCCAGCGGCCGCGGCCCACTCACCGGCCATGCGGTCCCAGCGTTCGACGCCGAACGGACCTTGGCGATGCGCACACAGGAGGCGGTGGGATTCGAGGGCGGTCAGTGCGGCCGCGGCATCGCCGTCGAGTGCGGCCGCGGTGACCTCGCGGGCGGCCCGCACGACGTCGGCGCGCACCGGCGCGGTGTCCTCCGGCGTGCAGAGCGAGATTTCATCACCGCCCGCGCGCAATAACGCGAGTGCGGTGTCGGCGTCACCAGCGCGGACCGCGACGGCGAGTTCGGCGATCTTGCCGCCGAATCGGCGGCCACGGGTCAGCCGGACGATGCCGCCGCGCAACCGCATTCGCTCGAGATCGGTCAACGCCTCCGGATTACCTGCGGCCGCAACTGGTTCGGCACCGAGTACCTGCTCGAGCACCGGATTCGGTTCGCCGACAACAGGTCCGGCGACGAGATCAGCGAGTACCGCACCGGCGTCGACCGAGGCTAGCTGATCCGGATCGCCGACGAGCACCAGGCGGGTATCGGGCCGCAGTGCGGCCAGCAGGCTGCTCATCATGGTCAGCGACACCATGGAGGTCTCGTCGACCACGATCACGTCATAGGGCAGTCGGTTGAATGCGTGATACCGGAACCGGGTAGCCCGGCCGCGCTGCCAGCCGAGCAGGCGATGCAGGGTGGCCGCGGTGAGCTCCGGCAGCGCGAGCGATTCCGCCTGTTCGCGCACCGCTTCCTGCAATCGTGCGGCCGCTTTGCCGGTGGGGGCGGCCATGGCGATGCGCAGTGCGGGCAGCTTCGGATGCGCCTTCTGATGCGCGTCGAGCAGGGCCAGGATGCGGGCGATGGTGTGGGTCTTGCCGGTACCCGGCCCGCCCGCCACCACCGTGGTCCAGTGCGTCGCCGCGAGTGCGGCGGCGATCCGCTGACGGTCGGGGGCCGCACCGACCGGGGCGTCGAAGAGTCGGTCGAGTTCGCGGCGCACGATGGCCGGATCGACCTTCGGATGATGTCCGGAGCGCTCGGTGAGCACCCGGCGGATCGTCTGTTCCTGCTGGTAGTAGCGGTCCAGATAGAGCAATGGCCCGGTGGCTCGCACGTCGACCAGGCGCAACGGCTGCAAGGGTCCAGCCGGTCCGCCGCATACCAATGGACTGACTCGCAGCGCGGCGACCACGGCATCGATATCCGGCCACGGCAACGTCGCGGGATCGATATCCGAACGCGCATCCCAGGTTTCGTCGGCATCGACACCGATTTCGCGCATGCGGTGCAGTTCCAGGCAGACCGAGCCGGAGCGCACCGCTCGCACGGCCAGGGCCGCCGCGAACAGCACCTCCTCCGAGGATTCGCGCCCCATCCGCCCCAGTCGGAGGGCAACGTGGACGTCGGCGGCGGAGAGCACTCCCGCCTCGTTGAATATGCGCAGCAGCCCGGTTCCCCGCTGCGCCAGCTGAATCGACGTCATCGGCGGACCTGCGCCGTCGACGCGAGATGACTGTCGAAGATGGTGCGGTTACGGTTACCACAGTGGGTGTGCGGGCGACCGTCGGTCATCGGGCAGCCTCCCCCGCCAGCAGATCGGACAGGGCGACGATCAGCGCGGCCGGTGGATTCCAGTCGAAAACACCACAGCCCGACGGAGTGTCGGGACCGATCATGCCGCGCACGAACAGGTAGCGGGCACCGCCGAGGTGGCGCGCCGGGTCGTAACCGGGCAGCCGCCAGCGCAGGTAGCGGTGCAGGGCGACCGCGTAGAGCAGGGCCTGGAGCGGGTAGTGCGAGCGCAGCATCTCGGCGGCCATGCGGTCGTGGGTGTAGTGGTCGACGGTCAGATCGCCGGTGCCGAGGCGGTTGGTCTTGTAGTCGACGATCACGAAGTGTGGCTGCGCACTCGGGTTTTCGGTGATGCGCAGTACGGCATCGATACTGCCGGTGAGGTAGCCACGCAGTGGGGTATCGTCCAGGGACGCGAGTTGGTCGGCGTAGCCGGACAAGGAGTCGTCCGCCGGGAGATGGGTCCGCAGCAGTTCGGCGATCCGGCGCAGCGTGACCGTATGCGCACCGGGGATATCCCCGCCGGCGAGCGGGAGCTCGAAGTCTAGTTCGTTGAGCCGGTCGCGGGTGGAAATGTCAGCGAGACAACCGAATCCGAGGGGCGTGTGCAGTACGGCGAGTAGGGCGGCGCCGAGTACCACCGGATCCGCCTCGGCCATCAGCTCTTCGGTGGCCGCGCGGCAGCGGGTGTGCACCTCGGTGGCCAGATCCGGTGCGTCGGTATCGATTCGCTCGAGCACACCGTGCACCAGCGTGCCGAATTCGGCGCCGTAGGGCAGCGCGTTCATCAGGGACGGCGCCGCACCGGCGATCGTGGGTTCGGTTTCGACGAGAAGCGGCGTGCCGGGTTCATCGGATGGACCGCGGTCGTCCTCCGGTTCGGCCTCCGGGACAGCGGCATCGTGTGCACCGGCGGTCAGTGCCGAATAGGAGGTGCGACGCCACTGCAGGTCCATTGTGCGGGCGAACCGCGCCGCGGCGATGGCTCCGGTCGGGAGTTCGGTACGCACACGGCGGATCTCGACCGTATCGGTGTGCTCGACACCTTCCACCGAAATGGCCTCGGGCGCTGCGGCGGCCCAAGCCGAAAGCATCGACACCGCAACAGCATCCGCCGGGACTGCCGCCTTGCTCGGTACCAGATCCCCGCCGTCGGGGCGGCCGAGGACCATTCGATGCAACGGCGCGTTGGCGGTGGTGATCGCGGGCGCCCACCAGGCGACGATCTGACACATCGCGCGGGTGAGCGCGACGTACAGCAGGCGCAGTTCCTCACCCGCCTCCTCGTTTTCACTGCGCAGCTTGCGCTCGCCGTACCCAGGGGCGTCCTGGCCGCCGACATCGAGTACGCGGGCGCCGTCATCGGTGTGGAACAGCAGAGTCTGCGGGTACGGGTTCTTCGCGTTGTCCCACGCGAATGGCAGGTAGACGACGGGGAATTCGAGTCCCTTGCTGGCGTGCACGGTCGCGATCTGCACGGCCGCCGCATCGCGATCGAGGCGACGGCTGCGGTCGGCGACCGATCCGGAAGCGGGGTCGCGCACGCGGTCGGCGAGCCAGCGGGTCAGCGCGGTGAGGCCCAGACCTTCGGTCAATGCGACCTGATCCAGCAGTTGCGCGATGTGCCGCAGATCGGTCAGCTCGCGTTCACCGTTCTCGACCGAGAGCAGGCGTTGGGCCAGATCGGCTTCGGCGGAGATCTTTTCGAAAACCGCCGCGAAACCCGCGCGGGCGAACACCCTGGCAGCTTCCCGCAGTTGGGCGGAGATGCGACCAACCAGATCCGCACCGCCGCTATCGATGTCGACCGCCGTCACGCCGAGTAGCGGTGTGCAGGCGGCAAGGCGGACACGATCGGAGCGATGCGGCTGTTCGAGCGCACGCAGTAACCAGAGCCAGTCCGTCGCACTGCTGGTGGCGAAGACGCTGGTGCCACCGGCGAGTACCGAGGCGACTCCGACCCGATCCAAAGCGGTTCGCACCACGTCGATTTGGGACCGAGTCCGCACCAATACCGCGATATCACCCGGCCCGATCGGTCGCGGTCCGCTCTTCGCCTCGAACAGCACACCGGATTCGAGCAACCGCACGATATCTGCCGCGAGATCCTCGGCGACCTTCGACCGCATGCGCCCGACCGCTGGGAATCCCGATTTGTTCAACGGCCCGGCTCCGGTGCGCGGCAGACACCGCATGCGCAGCGGCGTCGTCAGGTTCGGGGGGCCGGACAGTCGCGACCAGCCACGAGTCGCGGTGACCGGATAAACCGTGATCTCCTTGTGCCCCAACGCCGCACCGCCTTGCAGATGATCCAGTGCGGCGAGCAGACCCGCATCACTACGCCAGTTGTCGGTGAGTTCCATGCGGGTGTCGGCGTGCGCGACGGCATCGAGGTAGCTGAGCACCTCCGCGCCGCGGAAGGCGTAGATGGCCTGCTTCGGATCACCGACGAGCACCAGGGTCGAATGTCCGTGGAAGGCCAGCCGCAAGATGTCCCACTGCAGCGGGTCGGTGTCCTGGAATTCGTCGACCAGGGCGACCCGGTACCGCTCGCGGATGCGGCCACAGGCCCGCTGGCCGTGCTCCGGATCGGCGAGTACATCGTGCAGCAGCACCAGCAGATCGTCGAAATCACGAAGTCCGGCAAGGCGTTTACGGCGCTCGGTTTCCTTACGCACCGCGGCAGCGAAGGCCACCCGCTCCCCCGCCGAGCCCTCCCCCTTCGGCACCAATACGGCGTGCCGATCCTGCACCGCCGCCAGCGCCAGCGTATGCGCCTCCTTCAGCGAAAACGGCGGCTCCGCACGGGCATACCGATTCAGGTACAGATCATCGGCGACCGTGCCGACCAGATCATCGATCGTCTCGACCAACCGCGATCCGGGATCATGTTCGCCCGCCAGACCGAGCTCGTCCAGCATTCGCTGACAGAAACTGTGGGTCGTCGCGATGGTCCCGGCATCGAAATCCGAGAGCGCGGTGAGCAATCGTCGCCGACGCAACAGCACCTCGGCCGAATCCGTCTGCGCCAGTAGCCGAATCAGCTCATCGGCGTGGGCCCGAGCCGTCTCCGGATCGGCCAGTGCCGCCGCCACCGCGACGAACCGGTCCCGCGTTCGTTCCCGCAGTTCCTGTGTGGCCGCCCGACTGAACGTCACCAGCAACAGCTGCGAAATGTCGATCCCGATCTCGGCGACATACCGCACCGCCAATCCGACAATCGCATGCGTCTTACCGGTACCGGCGCTCGCCTCGAGCACGGTGGTTGCGGTCGGCAGTGGCCCGTTGGGATCGAAGCGGTCGGCATCGAGCGAGGGCGTGACGAATGCGGTGTCCTCCAGGGTCATCCCCGCCGCCCCTTTCCGTGCCCGGCAAATCCGATACTCGCCTCCACCGTCCACCCGACGCCCGCCCGTATCCGGGAGGCGCGCCGAGCGATGTGCCGTTCCCTTCGACGAGTACGCATCATGGCTGACCCTGATTCTCGGCGGCCAATAGCGGTGCCCACATGCGACGAGCCAGCGACCCGAACCGGGTGGTTTCCCCTGGCTCGCCCGCGGGCGCGGGCGCGGCCATAAGGTGTTCCAGGCGAGGAGCGGGTCCCCAGATGTAGCGCAGGTGACGGTCGGTGTGGTCACCGAACGGACCGGGACCGTTGGGCCCACCATTGAATTCGCGTTCGGCGGCGCTCACCGCTTCGTCGGCACTCGAGCCGCGGAAGCGACGTTCGGCGTAAACGGCGGTGGCGCAGGGAGCAACCGGCAGCGGTTCGGTCAGCCCGGCATCACGCAGCCGCACCAGCTCACGCAGGATCGACAGTGCGGCAGGCGGTTCCGGAGCCGTGAGCTCGCAACGCCATGCGGGACGGCCGAATTGTCCACGTCCGGTGGTGACCGCGCGCCACGAGCGGTCCTCGGTCACCGCCAAGCCCAGCAACGAAACCCACGCGGCGATGCGGTGTTTCGGAGCGAGCCGAGAGAACGTGGTTCGAACCAGCGATTCGCCGCGCACCTCGGGTACTGTGCCGGTGAGCCGACGGCCATTGCCGAGATCCACCGCGATATCGACCGCCCGCGGCGCACCCTGGTACTCCGGCAGCGCCGCGCGCACGAGCTTGTCCACCGTCGACTCGACTTCGTCGAGCACCGCACCACCGAAGCCGAACGGCGGCAATGTCCCGCGCCGCCACTCCGCCGCGCGCAGCGTCGATGGATCCGCGCCGGTGAGCCGCGCGGACAGCAGTCGTTCGCCCAGCTCCCATTTGGCGAGGCCGTCGAGTTCGATGGGCAACCGGTCGGCAATATCGTCTTCGTGTTCGGGAACGCGTAGTCCGAGGCGCTGCCACAGAAATGCGCGCACCGGGTGTTCGACGAACGAAATCAGGTCGGCCAGTGCGACATCCGCGGGTTCGAGCGGGGGCAGCGGTTCGGGCAGGAATGCGGGCCGCGGCTGTGCGGGTTGTCCCGCGGCCCGCGCTCCCGCGAAGGCGACGGTATCGAAGCTGAACGGGCGCTCGGCCACGAAATTGCGACGGTCGAAGCCCTGCAATGGATGTCGGGTCACCACCGCGTCCATACCTACCGCGCCGACGTGTGCGCGCAGTGCATCGAGCAGTTCGGCGACCGGGATGGCGGGCGGACGATGCGCACCGGTCACCGGATCGGCCCCGGTGTGGAAGATCAGCAGTCGTTCCGTGGCCGCGAGCACCGCATCCAGCAGCAGTTGGCGGTCCTCGCTGCGCGCATCCCGTTCGCCGAGCAGCGGATTGCGGGCCAGCACGTCATCGCCGTCCACGCCGCTGGTGCGCGGGAAGATCTCGTCGTCGAGACCGAGCAACACCACCACGCGATGCGGTACCGAACGCATCGGCACCATCGTGCACACCGTCAGTTCGCCGGTCCGGAAATTCGCCCTTGTCGGTCGTGCCGCCAACCGGCTCGACAGCAGCACACCGATATCCGCCAGCCGCAATGGCACATCACCCGCGTGTTCGGTGGCGGCCGCCAGCTCACGGCGTGCCTCGGTGCGCACCCACGCCTGACTGTCGGGCACATCGGTGAGCAGTTCGAGGCAGCGCCCGAGCACCGCCGCCCAGTCCTGCGCCGGACGCGGTCCGCGCAGGTCACGCAGGCAGACCGCGAGTCGGTCGATGAATTCCGCGAACCGGCCAGCCAGATCGACATCGTTGCTGTCCACATCGTCCAGCGGCAGCGCGAGATCCAGCCAGTCCTCGCAAGATTCGTCCGCGGTGACACCGAGCAGGATGCGGTCGACCGCGCTGTTGAGCGTGTTCTGCGCGAAGTCGGCAAGCCCGAATGCCTGTCGCTGGCGCTGGCCGATTCCCCAGCGCGCACCGGATTCGGCCGCCCATTCGCGCAATCGCTCGATATCGTCGTCATCGAATCCGCAACGGCGACGGACCGTTTCGGACGCCGCCAGATCCAGCACCTGGGTCACCGTCACTCGCCCGTCGGCGAGTTCGAGCAATACCGCGATCACCGCGAGCATCGGATTGGTCACCCCGCGCCCCCGATCGGCGAGCCGCACCCGCAGCAGATGCGCCGGATGCGCCGAATCCCCCACCGACTCCACCGATCCCACCATTTTCTGCCCGAACCCCGCCCGCACCAGCGGCGCATACGCCTCCACCTCGGGACACATGATCAACACATCCCGCGGTTCCAGCGTGTGATCGGCCGCGAACAAGCCGAGCAGACATTCGCGCAACACTTCGACCTGTCGTGCCGGCCCATGACACGAATGCACCTGCACGGTCCGGTCATCGAAGCTCGCCGGTTCGGGCGGCCATACATCGTCCCGAATCCCGGACTGCAGGGCCGCCAACAGTGTCCTACCCGAATCCTCCTGGATGCCCGAGTGATTCCATCCGATAGCCGCATGGTGCTGGTCCACCGCACCGACCAGCCGCTGCTGCAGCTCCCGCACATCCCTGCCGAGGCCCGCGAGCAATGGATGCCGCACCACCGTCGCACTGACATCGTCGGCCCGCGCCACCGCGGCGGGCAGCCCACTCAACTGCGCCCACATCACTGGACTGGGGTGCGCGAGCCACAGATGCACATCCCGCCGCTGCGCCAGCGCCGACAACACCGCGAGTTGATCGCTCGGCAATCGCGTCACCCCGAACAATGACAAACGCGCAGGCAGATCCACCAGATCCGGCGCGTCCCGCAACCGCGCGCAGGCCGCGTCCAACCGCTCGGCCGGACTCGGCACCCCGACTTCGGCCCGCAACCGCCGCCACAATTCCGGTTGCCACAGCAAATCATCCGGCACCGCCCGCCCGGCACCGTCGGTATCCGAACCCGCTGCCCACTCCTGTATGAGCCCAGGTCGCTGCGCCGCGTAACTGTCGAACAGCGCCGTCAGATGCGCGGCAGTCGCATACCGCCGACCGACCCGATGTCCGGCGGGTTCCCCGGACCCGAGATGCCGCGCGAGCACCGCACTCCACGGTTCGCCCAGCGATGCATCGATCACCCGCAGCAAGGTCCATACGACCTGCTCCGACGCCCACGGATCCGTCTCGGGCCGCACCCCACTCGCCGCCGCTGATACTTCGGCGACCAACGCACCGGGAGACGGGAATTGGATATTCGCGGCAACACCGTCCGAGCCACCCGCCACGCCGAGTACGGTCGACAACCGCTGTGTCAACCAGCGCTCCACCCCCTTCGCGGGCACCGCGACCACCTCGGCCGCGAAGGCGTCCGGCAAAGGTTCAGCAAGCAATGCGGCCAACGCCAGCGCCAACGCATCGGCGCGCTCGGCGCGATGTATGTGCAGCGGCATCCGCGCCCTCTCATCGGTTGGTCCGGTATGTCCGCACCGCGCGTCAAGTCGACTATCCGCACGGCTCGGCGCTTCCGCACGTTTATACGCCCAGCGACCAGCACGCAACCTACCGACCCCATGCCCGCAGGAGTGAAATAAGCCACACGGGAACGATTTACTTCGTCGTGTCACGTCGGATCGCGGCCGTCCATGTGCAACAGTGCTCAACCGGGGAGGAACGGGATAGCTGCACGAAAGGCTGGTTCGCGTTCATGATGGCGATGGTGATTCCCCTGATGCCGAGAGGCGGGTTCACGGTCCGCCGGGTCGGTGACAGATGGGAGCTGGTCAACTCGCACTCCTACGGTCGCACCGTCGTCCTACACTCCTGGCCGCGCGATCAGCATGCCGAGGCCTTCGCCCACTGCTACCGCCTCAACGGTCGCACCGTCGAGGAATTGCACGCCGCATTCCGCTAGCGCGAAAGACGCTGCGGTACAAGCACAACGCCGTCTACCACAGCGTCGGGCAGAGCTCAAGACGTGCGTCCGGCCCGCCGATGTGCGATCGTGTTGCCTCGTGCGTCACGCCTCTGTCTCTGTCCTCGCCGCTGCGGCGATCCTGGTCCCCACTACCACCGCGCTGATTCCGTCGGCCTATGCTGCGCCTCCGGCGCATACACAGGGCTGCATCGCCGGATTCGATTGCGATATGAGCAGCCGAATCGCCGCTGTCGACGCGTATTTGAAGAGTCGCCCCGGCGTAACCGGTTACGTGGTCCGCGATCGTGTGAGCGGTGGGGTGTACGCGAACGAGAATGCGGAGAACTCGGTCTGGACCGCCTCCACCATCAAACTGGCGATCGCGGCCGATCTGCTCAACCGCGCGCGGGCCGGCGTGATCGGCCTCGGTCCCGAGGACCGCGGCCTGATGGAATCGATGCTGGCCACCTCCAATGACCAGGCCGCCGATATCCTCTGGAACAAGTACGCCGGCATCGATCGGATGGCCTACAACAACGCCTTCCGCGCCAGCGGCATGGTGAACCTGGTTCCGCAGCCGACGAATACCGCGATGTTCCCGGACTGGTCGTTCCAGAAGTGCACCCCCGCCGATCTGGATCGGCTGATGGACTCGATCTTCAACAATATGCACCCCGACGACCGGAACTACCTGTTCGACCGCATGCGCTCGGTCGACAGCAACCAGCACTGGGGTGTGTGGGGTGCGGGTGCCGCGATGCGGCCCGGGCTCAAGAACGGCTGGTCCGAAGAGCAGGGCGGCTGGGTGGTGAACTCGGTCGGCTTCGCCGGACCCGGCGAGCGGTACACGCTGGCCATCATGAGCTCGCTCGGCGGCGACGGCGGCTACACCGAAGGCGCCGCGACCGACACCAAGGTCGCCGAACTGCTGTTCAGCGGTCGCTGAGCTGATCGGTGTCGAACGACCCGCAAGCGATCGCTAGCGGCGCCGCAATAGCACGGGCGCGCCATCCCGGGGGAAGGGAATCGTCGTGAACCCCCACGGCATTCGGTAATCCCCCGGGAGTTCCCACTCGTAATCACGCACCAGCGCGGCAATGATCGTCTTCACCTCGAAGGTTCCGAAGTGCATCCCGATGCACTTGTGCGCACCCGCGCCGAAGGGCACCCACGCGAGTCGATGCGATTTGTCCTCGCGCCGGGCTTCACCGAAGCGTTCCGGATCGAACAACTCCGGTCGGGTCCACAGCTCCGGCAGGAAATGATTGACGGTATACGCGCAGTCGATCGGCGTGCCTGCCGGAATGTAGTGCCCGAGGATTTCGGTGTCGCGTACCGCCCGCCGCGGCAGTCCCGGCACCGGCGGCATCAAGCGCAGACTCTCCTTCAGCACCAGATCCAGGTCACGCATCCGGTCCAGATCGGCGATTGTCGCTGCGGCGCCGCCGATTTCGGCATCGACCGCACGCACCTCCGCGCGCACCCTCCGCTGCCATTCGGGATGTTTACCGAGGTAGTAGGCCACGGCGGTGGCGGTGGTCGTGGTGGTGTCGTGCGCGGCCATGATCAGGAAGATCATGTGGTTGACCACATCCGTGTCACTGAACGCGGCGCCGTCCTCCGTGCGCGCATGACACAGTCCGGAGAAGAAATCCGCCGACTCGATCTGGCGCTTGCGCGGCAGCATCTCGGTGAAGTACTGCTCGAGCACCTTGCGTCCGCGCAGCCCGGCACGCCAATTGCCGCCTGGCACCGGATGTCGAATAACCGACAGCCCGGCATGGGTACAATCGATGAACGCATCGATGAGCTTGCGGCGCTGCGCCCCGACATCGACGGCCATGAAGGTCTCGCCCGCGATCTCCAGGGTCAGTTCCTTGATCGTCGGGTAGAGCCGGACAGTGCCGCCGTTGCGCGGCACCCACCGATCGATGGCGGCCCGCGCTACCGGCGTCAATGTCGCAAGATGCGCCTCCAGCCGCTCCCTGGTGAATGCCTGCTGCATGATCCGGCGATGGAACATGTGCTCGTCGAATTCCAGTAGCAGCAGTCCGCGCCGGAAGAACGGGCCGATGAAGTAGTCCCAGCCCTGGCCGAAATCGCGACGCCGCTTCCCGAGCACCTCATCGATCGCCTCCGGACCGCAGACCAGCACCCGATCCACGCCGAGCGACGAATTCAGCGATACCGGACCGTAGCGGCGATACCGCTGCATCATTTCCGCCGGACCCCAGCGCAGATAGTGCAGACCCCGGCCGAAATACGGAAGTCCGGCATCGCCCGTTACCGCGGTCGCGCTGCTGCCGTTCGGCGGTGAGGCCAGCACGTGTGGACGTTCGGGAACTCGGCGCAGCAGTCGATCGATCAGGTGGTCGTCCGGGATGTCGATGAGCGACACATTCTCGGATTCGGGCCGCACGCTGGGCTTTCCATTCCCGCTGCGGATGTGTAGGACACGGCCCCCGCCGACCATGACAAACCTCCCTGAACGACAGGATCTATCGTATTCTCTTTTTCACATTCGTTCGCTCGAAAAGAATCGGCACATCAGCAACCGGGATCTCGCCGTGACGGCCAGGACAGCGCCGACTACCGTAAGTCGGGTCAACAACGTTCGAGGGGCCGCACCCCAGGTTTGAGGAGCACCGACGATGAGCACTCAGTCTGTCGAGGAGAACCATCGCCACCGGGTGGTGGTGATCGGCTCCGGATTCGGCGGCTTGTTCGGTACCAAGCACCTCAAGCATGCCGACGTCGACGTCACCTTGATCTCCAAGACCTCGACCCACCTGTTCCAGCCGCTGCTCTACCAGGTCGCCACCGGCATCCTGTCGGTCGGCGAGATCGCCCCCGCGACCCGGCTGGTGTTGCGCAAGCAGAAGAACGCCCAGGTACTGCTCGGCGATGTCATCGATATCGATCTCGAGCACAAGACGGTCACCTCGCAGCTGCTCAACCAGAACACCGTCACCCCGTTCGACAGTCTGATCGTGGCGACCGGCGCGCAGCAGTCCTACTTCGGAAACGACCAGTTCGCCACCTATGCCCCCGGCATGAAGACCATCGATGACGCGCTGGAGCTACGCGCGCGCATCCTTGGCTCATTCGAAGGCGCCGAACTGGCCACCACTCAGGAACTGCGGGACCGCCTGCTCACTTTCGTGGTGATCGGTGCCGGACCTACCGGTGTCGAATTGGCCGGTCAGATCGCCGAACTGGCCGATCGCACCCTGGAGGGCACCTTCCACAACATCGATCCGCGCGATGCCAGGGTGATCCTGGTCGAGGGCGCGGGTGCGGTGCTGGGCCCGATGGGTCCGAAGCTGGGCGGTAAGGCCAAGCGGCGGCTGGAGAAGATGGGTGTCGAGATCCAGCTCAACGCCATGGTCACCGATGTCGACGCGCACGGGGTCACGGTGAAGGATGCCGACGGCACGGTGCGCCGGATCGAATCCTCGTGCAAGGTGTGGTCGGCCGGTGTGCAGGCCAGCCCGCTGGGCAAGATGCTCGCCGAACGCTCCGACGGCACCGAGACCGACCGCGCCGGACGCGTGATCGTCGAACCGGATCTGACCATCAAGGGCCACCCGAATGTGTTCGTTGTCGGCGACCTGATGTCGGTGCCGAATGTGCCCGGTCAGGCACAGGGCGCGATCCAGGGGGCGACCTATGCGGCCAAGCAGATCAAGGCCGGACTCAAAGGCCAAGCGCCGCAGGACCGCAAGCCGTTCAAGTACTTCAACAAGGGCAGCATGGCGACGGTGTCGCGGTTCAGCGCGGTCTGCCAGGTCGGCAAGCTGGAGTTCGGCGGATTCATCGCCTGGCTGGCCTGGCTCGCGCTGCACCTGTACTACCTGGTCGGCTACCGCAGCCGGATCATCACCGTCATCCAGTGGTTCGTGACCTTCCTCGGCCGCACCCGCGGGCAGATGGCGGCCACCGAGCAGTGGGTCTTCGCCCGGCTCGCGGTGGAGGCGGTACAGGCCGATCAGCAGGAGGCCGACGACCTCGCGGCCGCGCTGGGCGCACCACCCGCGGAGAACGGGAAAGCCGGGCTCACTGAGAAGGCTGCCGACCGCAAGGTGGGCTGATTCGCTGTCCGGCCCGCTCGCGCACCGAATCCTGTGCCAGTGCTACCGGATACTCGAACGGGTTCATCCGGACAGTGCTGAATACGGACAGCGACTCAAGGCAGCTAATAGTTAGCGAATTCATGCCGGGACGTTGCCACATCGTAATCTCCACCCATCCGAGCGCGCCTCGAATCCGAATGTCGGATGACATTTCTCCGGATGGAAGGCGATGTATGGGGACAGGTAAGCACAGAGCTCCTAACCCGCAGCGGCAGAAGATGGGGACGATGGTCGCGGCGGGCGCAGTACCGCTCGTTCTGGCGCTGGTAGGCACCGGCACCGCTAATGCCGAGCCCGCACAGTCGAATACGGTGGCCCAGCCGGAGCAGAAGCCGCAGTGGCCCGCGGCCGACGCCCCCAACGCGATGCCGTACGAGGGTCTGCAGATCCCCGACGACACCAAGAGCTCGCTGCAGTGGTCGCGTCCCGCGCCGGATAAGAAGTACCTCGCCCCCGTCGGCGTGCTGCACGCGCCCGGCGCCGTGGCACCGGTGCCGCCGATCGCCCCGCCACCTGGCAGGTTCCGCTTCGGTGACGTCGTCGTCGACGCACCCGAATGGATCAACCAGGAACAGGCGATCCAGATCAACGACAGCTCGGCGATCGCCGAGGCGAATCTGGCGACATTCCTCGATTCGATCGGCATGGAGCGCAGTCGTTCCGACCGGATCGCCGGACAAACCATCGGCACCGCCGCGATGGGTGCGGCGGCGGGGGCGGGGGCGGCAGTCCCGGTCGCGGCGACTTCCGCGCTGGTCGGCGGGGCGCTGGGTCTGGTATTCGGACTTCCGTTCATGCCGGTGGGCATGGTCGCGGGTCCGATGCTCGGTGCGAGCTTCGGTGCGGCCGTGATCACAGTCCCCGCGGCCGCCATCGGGGCGGCGGCCGGTGCGGCCGTCGGCGCGGTCAATGCGTTCAACGCGCCCTCACGGGTCGTCGGCGACTGATCGAGCACCGAACCGGGGTGGGAACCTGACGACGTTGTCGGGTCCCCACCTCTGTTCATTCCCCCGCCTGGCGCATCGCTACACCGTGTCGGTCTAGTCAAACGCCCGCTGTGATGGATGACACATTCCGGGGCGAATCGGGAGCTATCGCGTGCTGACTAGCAGAGGTCCCGTTCGTGTGGACAGGGTCCCGCCCAAAGCGAGCGGTAGGCGGGCGGCGACCAGGCCGTCCGTTTCCGCTGGTCGGTCGTCCGGATAGACGAGTTCGCTGTCCAATGCCCGTGGTGCGGTGAGATTGTCATCGGTGGCACTACCCGCGCCGAGTTCGAGTCGATGTCGCAGCAGTGGCAGGTCACCGATATCGGCGCAGAGGTCACCGCGCCAACCGCCGCCGTCCTCGCCGGTGCGCCCGATCTGCACGCGTTCGCGCAACCGTAGCCGGGCATCAGCTGTCAATCGCACCTCGGTGACCGCGTGGTGGTGCGCGCCGCCCGCCACGATGGTCGGCTCCAGATCGAAATCCAGCTCGCCCGCGACGTCGAAAAGCCAGTGCGCCAACGATAATGGCGTCCGGGTGCTCGGTAGCGCGATGGTTGCCGCGACCGAGCGCACCACCAGCCGTGCCCCGGGGCCCACCACGATCCGGATCTCGAGGTCATCGCCACCGAGCGGGGTGGCCGCGGTGCCGATCAGATGGACGGTGTCCGGACCGGTGCGACGGGCCGCGAGGCCGCCGCTCGCGTGGATCTCGGGCAGCGTGCCGACTGCGGCGACAATGCGAACCTCAGTGCGCAACAGCGGATTCGGCGGCGGATTTGTCCTGTTCCGCGATTGCCTGCAGTTGCTCGCGCACCCACGCCAGCACCGCGGTGGCGGCCGGATCCTCGGTCAGCGAGATCATCGCCGTGCGACGGCCCTCGCGTACCTTCGCGGCATCGCGTTCCATAACGTCGAGGTCGGCACCGACCAGCGGGGCAAGGTCGGTCTTATTGATCACCAGCAGATCCGAGAACGTCACGCCTGGGCCGCCCTTACGCGGCACCTTATCGCCGCCCGCGACATCGATGACGAAGATCTGTACGTCGATGAGGCCGGAGGAGAAGGTGGCGGTGAGGTTGTCGCCGCCGGATTCGACCAGGATCAGGTCCAGCGGCGGGTTGGCCGCGATCAGATCGTCGATGGCATCGAGGTTCGCGGTGATGTCGTCGCGAATGGCGGTATGCGGGCAGCCACCGGTCTGCACGGCGGTGATCCGCTCATCCGGCAGCACCGCGTGCCGACGCAGGAAATCGGCGTCCTCGGTGGTGTAGATGTCATTGGTCAGCACCGCGAGCGAGAGTTCGTCACGCAACTGCCGGCACAGGGCAGCCACCAGGGCGGTCTTGCCCGAACCGACCGGTCCGCCGATTCCGATGCGCAGCGCATCGCCGCGCGTGCGTTCTCGCTTGGGCCGGTCGTGCGAGTGATCGTGCGGCTCGCCATCGATCAGGTGGGGTGGCATATCGGTGCTCCTTTCCGCTTCCATCCTTGCCGATCGCGCGCCTAGGACGCGAACAGGGGCATATCGCGGACGAGGTGTCGGTGGGCGAGTACGTCCTGTAGTGGGTCCGAGAGCGCGGCGAGTCCGGTCGCGGCCGCCGCGGCGGTCCGGTCGCAGAGTTCGCCGAGACGGATCGTGCAGGCGGCGACTGCGGCAGGATCCAACGCCAGTAACCGCTGTGCCGCGGTCGCCGCGCCGGTCATGGTCGTGTAAACGACGACCGCGGCGGCCTGCTCGGGACTCGCGCCACAGACCTGCCCGGCGACACCGAAGGCGGTCGACAGATGCGGCCGCACACCGAGAACCGCCCAATCCTCCCCGGGCCAAACCTGTTTCGCCAACCGCACCAGGCCACGTCCCTGTGCCCGCGACGCCGCCCGCGCGGCCGGGGCCGGTGTCCGCGCATCGGCTTCGGCCTCGGCCCGCTGCGCGGTCAACTGTCCGGCACACACCGCCGCCGCCAACGATGCCGACACCAGTCCGGATGTCTGGATCCGCCGCCGCAGATACAGTTCGACGGTCGCTACATCCCGCACCAGCACGGATGCCACCGCCTCCTCCACTCCCCCGGAATGCACATGTCCCCCGATCGGCAGGCGCGAGTCCGCCAAAGCGAACAATGTCGCCAACCCCGCCGTCCCCGCATCCGATCCGTGCACCCGTCGATCCTATGCGTGACACGGTCGGGCTCCCTCACCCCGACCGGGCCACACATGATCTTCGGACCGGGGCGGGGTCGGGATGACGCCTGCCACCGCTGGGGTCTGGAAACATGGACGCGATGGGGTTCGATGAGAGCATCATGCGCGTCATCTCGGTCCGGCGCACGGACGCGATGACGCAGGTGATCCAGGGCATCGGCGATGCCGGAATGCGCATCGAGGTGCTCGAGATCGGCGCGCTGGCAGGGGTATTTGCCGTGGTCGCGACGCGGAGCTGGCGGGTCGGCGGTATCGCGGCGGCGAGTCTATTGCTGGGCGATTTCATCGCACATTGGCTGAAGCAGGTGGTCAGGCGGGCACGGCCGGCTGGAGATCTGACCTTGTGGCCCGAAATCCATAGCTGGGCAATGCCTTCCACCCATGCTGCGGCCACCTCGGCACTGGCGATGGGCATATTCCTGGCGGTGGAGTGGCGCTCGCCCCCTATTCGCCACGCGGCGGGCACCGCGCTCGTCGTGGCGGTGGTGTTCATCGGTGGGTGCATGGTGTACCTCGGTGCGCACTGGCCGACCGATGTACTGGCAGGTTGGCTGCTCGGCGTGGGCGTCGGCGGTGCCGTCGCGTGGACGACCGGCAAGTTGCGCCCGAACCGCGATACCGCCAACGACTTACCGTCCGACACGCCCGGAGTGCGATGAGTTTTGGTGGGCTGCGCGGTCTATCTACCTGAGGCCGTATCCGGTCTCGTGGTTATGAGGAGGGCCGATGACGGATAAGGAACCAACGGGACAGCGACGATTGGCGGAGCATCCGACTGTCAAGCGGATGACCGAAATGGCACGCACGACACCGGATCCGGTGCTGAATGCGGCGCGGCTGCGTGAGCTGTGCCTCGCGGCCGGAGCCGACGATGTGGGCTTCGTACCGGTGGACGATCCGAGGGTGGCGGTCGAACTCGAGCATGCACGCGAAATCCTGCCCTCGGCCCGCACATTCGTGGCCTTCTGCGTCCGGATGAACCGGGACAACCTGCGCAGCACCATGCGCAGCCTTGCCAATACCGAATTCAATCACGCCGACGACGAGACCAATGAAGTGTCACGCCGAATTACCAGGGCCCTGCAGGATGCCGGGTACCGTGCCGTCTACCCCGCGCCCGGATATCCGATGGAGGTCGACAAGTTTCCGGGTCGGATTTGGGTGATCGCACACAAGGTAGTGGCCGAGGCTGCCGGGTTGGGCGTTATGGGCATCCACCGCAACGTGATTCACCCGAAGTTCGGCAATTTCATCCTGCTGGGCACGGTGGTCACCGATGCCGTGATCGATGAGCCCAGCGCCGCACTGGATTTCAATCCGTGTCTGGAATGCAAGCTGTGCGTATCGGCCTGTCCGGTCGGCGCGATCACCAATGACGGCGGGTTCGATTTCCAGGCCTGCTATACCCACAACTACCGCGAGTTCATGGGCGGCTTCACCGATTGGGCCGAAACCGTCGCCGACAGCGATAGCGCCACCGAATACCGCGAGCGGGTCACCACCGGCGAATCGTTCTCGATGTGGCAGAGCCTGTCGTTCAAACCCAACTACAAGGCGGGATACTGCATGGCCGTCTGCCCGGCCGGGGAGGATGTGATCGGCGCCTACCTCGACGATCGCAAGACGCACCTCGACGATGTCGTGCGTCCGTTGCAGAACAAGGACGAACCCGTCTATGTCTTGCCGGGATCAGCCGCGGAAGAACATGTCACGCGCCGGTTCCCGAACAAGACGCCGAAGGCGGTGACCAACGGTTTCCCGGACGAGGTCAACCTCCTGCTCGATCAGATCGGCCCGCGTCCGCGCCGGACACGGGGCGTATAACGATCAGCGAGGAACGCACGTTCCATGAAGCGCTGCGCCCCTCCTCGGGTCAAATTGGACCACGCCTGGACTCCTGGCGACCACCAGGGCGCGATCTTGCGCGGCTTGGCGGCCACAGCGTGACAGACCAGATCGGAGGCTTCGTCGATGGTGAGCCCGGGAACGCGGCTGAAGTCCGTCGGCGCGCTCATCCTCGTGTGTACGAGCGGCATGTAGATGGCGGTCATCGTCACCTTGTCGGCGGCGATCTCCGCTGCGGCACTGCGCAACCAGACATCGAAAGCGGATTTGGAAGCGCCGTACGCGGCCCACCGCGGGGCGGGCGGCATGAGCACGCCCCAGGTCGAAATATTGACGATATGGCCCTGTTTGCGTTCGCGCATACCCGGCAGCAAGGTGAGCAGCAGCCGGACCGGCCCGAGATAGTTCACATCAATGGTGCGCGTGAAATCGTGGAATCGGCCGTAGGATTCGTCGATCGAGCGGCGAATCGACTTGCCCGCGTTATTGATCAGCACATCGATATGGCCGTGTTCAGCCAGTAGATTGCGCCCGAGATTTTCGACGGCATCCATATCGGTGATATCCGTCGGGTACACGTGTGCGGTGCCGCCCTCGGCGGTGATCTCGGCCGCGACCTGCTCCAGCGCATCGACGGAGCGCGCAACCAGCAGCACGATCCCCCCAGCCGCGGCAATTTTGCGCGCGCTCGCCCTGCCGATGCCGTGCGACGCACCGGTCACCAGCACGATCCGGCCCTCGACCGCCCCCCGCAGCGATTTCTGGCGCGGCCGTGCGGTCGGGTACAGCAACCGGGAGGCCACTCGCTCGGCGAGCGGGCGGCCGTTTTTCGAAGCGGGAGTGTCGCTCACCCTCTCGACTGTATGCGCCGACCCGCCCTATTCGCGATCATTTGCCGAGGTCCGCAGGAGTTCGGGCAGGTCCTGTCGGGGCAGATACGCCGCGATCCGCAATCCGTCTTCGGCGCGGCGCACCAGGAAGTCGCTGTAGACGTCGAGGGACCGCTCGCCGAGCGACAGCGCCCAACGGGCCGACGTCAGCCAGCAGTGTCCGCCCAGTTCGAAGGTGGTTTGCTCGACCAGTCTGGTGCGCGGCGTCGACCCCGCATCGAACTGGTCAGCACGCGCCTGCGCCGCGGCCACGAATTCCTCCCGGCTCACACAGCGACTCGATGTCGGCGTGGTCACCAGGATCATCGGCTCGAAAAGGCTTGGCAGTGCGGCGAAATCCGATGCCGCGACGATCTCGTCGTAGCTGCGGATGAAACCCTCGATCGAGGTGATGTCATGCGAAATCATGACATCTAATTATATCGCGATTCGCATCCGAACTCCGGGAGGCGCGCCGGTCAGCGCCGCGGTGCGAATGCGGCGACGGCCGCCATCACCACCAAGAGCGCCGCACCGACCGAGGTCGCCACATGCATTCCGGAGACAAAGGATTCGCGCGCGGCATCGATCAGCGCGGAATTGTCACTCGCATGCTGGATGGTCTCGCCGAGCGTTGCCGCATAGTCGCCGCCCGACCGGAAGACCAGTGCCGCAACCGAACCCAGCAGCGCGAGACCAAGGGCATTGCCCAATTCGAAACTCGTCTCGGAGATTCCGACCGCCGATCCGGCCCGCTCCGGCGGCACCGAGGACACCGCCACATCCGACACCAGCGTGAACGCCAAGCCGTAGCCGATGCCCGCAATCGTGGATCCCGCGAGATACCAGGCGATCCCGCCGTCTACGCCGACACCGATCAACATCACATTGCCGATCGCCGATGCCAGCAGCGCCAGCACGAAGGTGGGACGCACCCCGAGCTTATGCCCGACCCGCGCACCGCCCATCGAGCACACGAAGACCGCGATCGCCATCGGAACCCCGAGCAGCGCGGCCGCCAGCGGGTCACGGCCGGTCACCGATTGCAGGTAGACGCTGGTCAGATAGCTCATTGCGGCCAGCGACATCATGCCGACCAAGCTGCAGCCGATGGCGACCGAGAACTGCGCCCGCCGGAACAGGCGCAGATCCAGCAGTGGTTCGACCAGCTGCCGCTGCCGCCGCACGAACACCGCGAGCAGCACCGCACCGATGATTCCGATCACGAGCGGTTCGATATCGAACCCTTCGGCAGCGATCTGCTTCACCGCGTACACCACCGGCAGAATGCCGCCGATCGACAGCAGCACACTCGGAATATCCAACGGACCCACCACACCGGCGCGATGCTCAGGCAGTACGAACGGACCGAAGGCGAGCAGGATCAGCAGCACCGGAATATTGATGAGGAATACCGAGCCCCACCAGAAGTGGTGCAGCAGCAGCCCACCGAGGATCGGGCCGACCGCGGACCCGCCCGCGAAGAATGCGGTCCACACACCGATCGCGGCGGCGCGTTCGCGGGCGTTCGGGAACAGGCTGGAGATCAGCGCCAGACTCGACGGCAGCAGGGTCGCACCGCCCAGACCCATCAGCGCCCGAGCGATGATCAACACCGCGGCGCTCGGCGCGAAAGCGGCCATGATCGAGGCGATACCGAACACCGACGCACCGGCGAGCAGAATATTGCGCCGCCCGATCCGGTCGCCGAGGTTGCCCATGGTGATCAGCAGGCCCGCGATGAGGAAGCCGTAGATATCGAGAATCCACAGTTGCTGCGCGGCCGACGGGTCGAGATCGAGGGTGAGCGTCGGCATGGCCAGGAACAGCACCGAGATGTCCATCGACACCAGCAGCACCGGCAGTAGCAATACCGCGAGACCGAGCCGAGCATGCCGTGAACTGGTCGGCGCCGCCTGTGCGACCTCCACCTGTGTCATGTCGTCTCCTCTCCCGTGTCGCGTACAGCGTACGCATCAATCCGGGTACAGTGTACGCATGCGGTCCGAAAACCGGAAGCGAGTCATGGGATGACCGAGTCGAAGCTCACGCGAGCGGCCATTGTCGACACCGCGATCGCCCTTGCCGACGAGGCGGGGCTGGACGGGTTGTCCATGCGACATATCGCCGAGCAACTGGGTGTCGGCGCCATGTCGCTGTACCGGCACGTCGCGAACAAGGACGAATTGCTCGCGCTGATGACCGACGAGATATCGGCCCGCAATCCGTATCCGTCACCGGAGGGCATGAACTGGACTTGGCGCGACCGCGTGCGCATCGCCGCCGAAATCGACTGGGCGCTCTACCAGAAGCATCCGTGGGTGCTGCTCACCTTCGCGATGCCCCGCTACAGCTTCGGCCCGCAGGGGCTGGCCTGTTTCGCATGGCTGGTCGAGGGGCTGCGCGAGCTGAATGTCTCTACTCGCGAGGCGTCCACCATGGCCTTCGCGGTGTGGAACTACATCTCCGGTGCCACGCTGCCGCATATCAGCGGTGCGCTGGTCGCGCGCAAGGGCATGAATCCGGAGGGCTCGAACGGCCTGCGGGCACTGTTGGAAGGAAAATCACAACTTCCCATTCCGCCCGCGCTGGCAGATCTGAACGGCAGTGGCGTCAGCGATCTGACCTCGGAGGATCTGCTGTATATCGGATTGTCCGCGCTCTGCGACGGATTCGAGGCACGGTGCGCGAAGTCCACCACCGCTTGACCTGAACGGCGCTTCAGGTTGCACGGTGGGTTGGTTCGCCGACGAGTAGGAGCCACTGTGCACGCCATCCGCCTTCATGACTTCGGACCAGCCGAACATCTGCGCTACGAAACGGTTTCCGATCCGGTGCCCGGGCCGGGGCAGGTGCTGATCCGGGTCGCGGCGGCGGGCGTGCATTTCATCGATACGGCGCTACGCAGCGGTGCGCCCGGCCCCTTTCCGCTGCCCACGCTGCCGACCATCCCGGGTCGCGAGGTGGCTGGGACCGTAGATCGAATCGGGCCGGATGTCGATGGGGTCTGGCTCGATAAGCGGGTCGTCGCGCACCTCGGTCCCGTACCGGGCGGCTATGCCGAGTTGGCCGTGACGGAAACCGCTCGGCTGCACGAGATTCCGGCCGATCTCGATCCGGCGGAGGCGGTCGCGATCGTCGGCACCGGGCGAACGACCATGGGGATCTTATTGTTCACCGAACTCGGTCCGGACAGCGTGGTGGTGGTAACCGCCGCCGCGGGCGGCATCGGGACACTGCTGGTTCAGTATGCGAAGAATCTCGGGGCGACGGTGGTCGGGCTGGCCGGTGGGCCCGCGAAAGTCGAACTCGTGCGACGCAATGGCGCGGATATCGCGATCGATTACTTACGACCCGACTGGCCGGATCAGGTACGTGCCGAGCTCGCCGACCGCAGGGCCACTGTGTTGTTCGATGGCGTCGGCGGCGAAATAAGCCGCGCCGCGGTCGATCTGCTGGGTAAGGGCGGTCAGCATCTGATCTACGGCGCGGCCGACGGTGCACCGCTATCGCTTTTGGAGGAGGAATTGACCACCCGCGGCATCACGTCCGAGATGGTCGTCGGACCGCGCCTGCTCCAGCGCGTCGAAGGCGACCTGCGCCCACTCGAGGACAAGGCCATGGCCGAGGCCGCAGCCGGTCGACTACGGCCCGCGGTCCAGCGTTTCGCGCTTGCCGAGGCGGCCGAGGCGCACCGCGCACTGGAGACGCGCGGCACCGTCGGCAAGGTGGTGCTGATCGTGCCGCCACTGCGCACCGGATAGCAGCTCCCAGCGGCTGTGTTCAGTCGAGAACCTCACCGTTGACCACGGCATAAGCGAAACCGTCCCACCCCTTGCTACCCACGGTCTGTACGACGGTGGCGTCGAGGCTGGGTTCGGCGGCGAGCAACTCGACCAGATCGCGGCTGGCCTGAACCGCCGGCTCGTCCGAATGCTCGTCGGCGACAGCACCATTGCGCACGACATTGTCGACGATGATCACCGATCCCGGCCGGGTCAGACGCAGCGCCCAGAGCACGTAGTTCGAATTGTTGACCTTGTCGGCATCGATGAACACCAGATCGAACGGCTCCGGATCCTCTTCCGCCAGCACCGGCAGACTGTCCAGCGCCGCACCCACTCGGATCTCGACCCGATCCCCGACCTCGGCCCGATCCAGATTCTCCCGTGCCACCCGCGCGTGCCGCGGCTCGAATTCCAGGGTGATGACCTGGCCGTCCTTCCCCACCGCCCGCGCCAACCAGATCGTGCTGTACCCGCCGAGCGTGCCGATCTCGAGTACCCGCCGCGCCCCGATCGACCGCGCGATCAAATGCAGAAACTTTCCCTGCGCCGGCGATACGTCGATGGCGGGCAGTCCCGCCGCCGCATTGGCGGCTATCGCCGTCGCGGTCGAATCCTCGGCTCCCACCAGAGAGTCCACGATGTAGCTGTCCA
The DNA here is from genome assembly GCF_050955785.1 of Nocardia sp. CA-084685. Classification (NCBI taxonomy): domain Bacteria; kingdom Bacillati; phylum Actinomycetota; class Actinomycetes; order Mycobacteriales; family Nocardiaceae; genus Nocardia; species Nocardia sp. CA-084685. The sequence continues at coordinate 3,674,129 of NZ_CP192094.1, read as the reverse complement.
CGTCGGCCCACTCGAACGTCGTCATGCCATGAAGTCTGCCACCGGAGGTAGCGGTACCGCCGGAACCACTGCCGCCTCGGGTCGCGATCGACGGCATGTTTCCGCATCGGCTCGACCTGTTCGAGCATCCACCCATCAGCAGCCCACCGAGGAAGTTGAACGGGCAGAATTCGGCCAGTGTGACGCTCTTGACCAGATCCGAGCCGATACTCGCGAGCGCTGTGACGTGGGCGGCGGCGAGCCGGTGCTCGGCAACCAGCTGTTCCCCGCCGATCAGAACAGGAAGTAGCGCTGGGCCATGGGTAACTCGGTTGCGGGCTGCTCGGTCCAGACTTCGCCGTCGATGCGCACGGTGAAGGTATCCGGATCGACCTCGATCCGTGGCATGGCGTCATTGTTCGGCATATCCGCCTTGGTCACGCGACGAACGTTCTTGACGGGAGCCAGTTTTCGGCGCAGACCCAAGCGTTCGGCGAGGCCGTCATCGATGGCCTGCTCGGATACGAAGTGCAGCGAGGTCGCGGCGGCCGCCAGTGGCGCGGCGCCGAACATGGGTCGCGGCAGCACCGGCTGCGGGGTCGGGATGGAGGCGTTGGCATCACCCATGGCGGCCCAGGCGATCGCGCCGCCCTTGAGCACGGCATGTGGGCGAACACCGAAGAACGCCGGATCCCACAGCACGAGGTCGGCGAGCTTGCCGACCTCCACGGAACCGATTTCGTGATCGAGTCCGTGGGCAATGGCAGGACAGATGGTGTATTTCGCGATATAGCGCCGTACGCGGACGTTATCGGCGGCGCCGTCACCGGCCAGCGCGCCGCGGCGGCGCTTCATGACGTGCGCGGTCTGCCAGGTACGCATGACCACCTCGCCGATGCGGCCCATGGCCTGCGAGTCGCTGCCGATCATGGAAATCGCGCCCAGATCGTGCAGCAGATCCTCGGCGGCGATGGTGGAGGGCCGAATTCGACTCTCCGCGAAGGCGAGATCCTCCGGGATGGACGCGCTGAGATGGTGGCACACCATGAGCATGTCCAGGTGCTCGTCCAAAGTGTTGACCGTATGCGGACGGGTCGGGTTGGTCGAGCTGGGCAGCACATTGAGATGCGCTGCGACGGTGATGATGTCGGGTGCGTGCCCGCCGCCCGCACCCTCGGTGTGATACGCGTGGATGCCGCGGCCTGCGATGGCGCCGAGCGTGTCCTCGACGAATCCCGCCTCGTTCAAGGTGTCCGAGTGCAATGCCACCTGCACGCCCGCCGCATCGGCGACAGTCAGGCACGCGTCAATCGCGGCGGGTGTGGAACCCCAGTCCTCGTGCAGCTTGAAACCCGCTGCGCCACCACGCAATTGCTCCCACATGGATTCGGCGCTGACGGTATTGCCCTTGCCGAGCAACACGACATTCAGCGGCCATGCGTCGGTGGCCTCCAACATCCGGGCCAGATGCCAGGAGCCGGGCGTCACGGTTGTCGCCTTGCTGCCCTCGGCCGGACCGGTGCCGCCGCCGATCAATGTGGTGATGCCGCCGCCGAGCGCCTCGTCCATCAACTGCGGACAGATGAAATGCACGTGACAGTCGATCGCTCCCGCGGTGAGGATGCGGCCGTTGCCCGCGATGATCTCGGTATTCGGGCCGACGACGAGATCCGGATGTACCCGGTTCATCGTGTCCGGATTGCCCGCCTTGCCGATCGCGCTGATGCGGCCGTCGCGTATTCCGACGTCGGCCTTGATGATTCCCCAGTGATCGATGATGACCACGCCGGTGATCACGGTGTCGGGGGTGCCGTCGGCTCTGGTGGCGCGGGCTTGGCCCATGGATTCGCGCAGCACCTTGCCGCCGCCGAAGACGGCCTCGTCGCCCGCGAGTCCCGGCCCGCCACTGCGGTCTTCGGTGATCTCGATGAGCAGATCGGTGTCCGCCAGGCGAATTCGGTCGCCGGTGGTCGGACCGAACAGTTCGGCGTAGCGCGCACGGCTCAGCTCACTCATGACGCACCATCCAAATGTCCGGGGGGATTCAGGCTGATGCCGTGGACCTCTCGGCTGCCGCCGAGCGGAACCAGTGAAACCCGTTGGCCTAGGCCGGGTTCGAAGCGCACCGCGGTACCGGCGGGAATATCGAGCCGACGTCCGTGCGCGACCTCCCGATCGAACCGCAGTGCGGCATTGGCCTGCGGAAAATGCACATGGCTGCCGACCTGCACCGGACGGTCACCGGTATTCACGACATCGAGCTCGATGCGGTCCGCGCCCGCATTCAACTCGATAGTGCCCTCGACGCAGAAGTATTCACCCGGAATCATTCGCCGCCCTAGCCGATCGGCTGGTGGACGGTAACCAGCTTGGTGCCATCCGGAAAGGTGGCCTCGACCTGTACGTCGTGGATCATCTCCGGCACACCCTCCATCACATCGGCACGCGTGAGCACTGTTCGCCCCGAAGACATCAGCTCCGCGACGGTGCGTCCGTCGCGCGCACCCTCGAGCACATGATCGGTGATCAGTGCGATCGCCTCCGGATGGTTCAGCCTGAGCCCGCGCGCCTGCCTGCGCCGGGCCAGTTCGGCCGCGTAGCTCAGCAGCAGCCGTTCCTGCTCGTGCGGCGACAGTCGCATCCGGGCTCCTCAGCGTTCGTGGATCAGGGTGACGGTAATTCTGGCACGCCCGTTCCGGGACCGCCGATCAATCCCGGGCGGGCAGATTCTGCAGCCGCACCTGGCCGCGCGCCACCGTACGACCTTCGTCATCGGTCAGCACGACCTGCCACAGCTGCTGCAGGCGGCCGCGGTGCAGCGGCGTCGCCTCGCCGAAGACGTTGCCCTCGCGGACCGAACGCAGAAAGTCGGTGTTGTTGTTCACCCCGACTACGGTGCCCTTATTGTCCTGGGCGTTGTACCAGACGCCGCCGCCCACACTGGCCAGCGTTTCGACGACGGTGCAGTACACACCACCGTTGACAATGCCCGCCAGCTGCAGCAACTGCGGTCCCGCGGTCAGTTGACCGCGCACCCGATCCGGCGTGACCTCGGTGAATTCGAGGCCGATCAGGTCGGTGAAGGTGTTCTTGCTGAGCTCGGTCATCAGCTCAGGCGTCACGTCGGCCAGCGACTGGATCTGGGCAACTTCCTGCTGTGTCATGCATTCACCTTGACACAAGACATCCCGACCCCCGCACGACGGCTACGTCCCGGTGTTCGCTCGGCGAGACAGAGCGGCGGGCTCCACACGCAGATGGAGCCCGCCGCGGCAGTGGATCGGGGGTTCACGGCAGCCCTCCGGAACACTCTGCCGATCCCAACGCCGAAATCAGTATAGGTCAGGCTTACCTAAGTGGGCAACTTTTGTCGAACCGCACGCCGCTCGCGGTGACGTATTCGATCAAGGCTATGCGGACCCCAGAAACTTTCCGCCGGAACCCATTCCACGCTCGACGAGTGCGGACTCGATCGACGGCCACCTATCGAGCCGGGCAACCCACGACGCGGCGCACGGGCAAACCACGTTCTTCCAGCACCGACAGCAACCCCTCGCCCCGGCGTGCACCGACCAGTGAATCCGTCCGCGCCAGATCCGGCACGTAAGTGGCCGCTCCGACAATGGATTCGCCGACCAGTGACCAGAATCGACGCTCACCGAGCTCGGCACACCCCGCCAATGTCCGCTGAATCAACCGCAACGACGGCTCACACCGATGCGCGAGCCAGACATACATGGCCTGCTCACACGGCAATGTCACCACGCCAGCCGCCCCGGCCAGCCGATCGCCGTCGAGCACGCGAATCGTGGTATCCGCCAAGCCCGCCCAGTCGATGCCGCCGTCGTTGTCGGTGTGCAGCCACAGATTCTCGAGACCCGGGTCCCAGACCCGCCCCTCGGCCACCAGCAGCGCGACCACCCGGCCGATCACCGCGTGGATCAATGCGGTGGCCACCACCTCGGCGGCAGTGTCGGCGCTGATCATCTCCGCGGCGTGCCGCCGGTACATCACTTCGATCCGCCCCTCGCGCAACCCGTCGGCCAGCCGCCACCAACGTCGTTTGCCCTGCTCGGACATGGCGGCCACCGCATACACCCGCGGATGTTCGGGTTGCAGCGAGCGCAACCGCGCACAGGCCCTGCCGAATGCCGCCTGGGACTGGCGAGGCATGTAGGTCGTGACTGGCTCGGACATCGAACCTCCTCGGGTCGGCTCCGTAATGGGTCGGATCGGAAAGATAGGTTAGGCTTACCAGACCTAACAATCGGGTACCAGATATCGAGTCAGGAGTAGTTCGTCGCCGTGACGGCATCAAGCACCATCGCGCCGGTGGCGCGACGAACGAATACGGCGCGCCGTCGTCGGCTCGGACTCGTCGCGCTGACCGCACTGCTCCTCGTCGCCACCGTGGCCAGCATCGCCATCGGCACCCGATCGCTGTCTCCAGGCACCGTCTACGATGCCGTGCACAATGCCCTTACCTGCCCGGGCGGGCCGTTCACCTGCCCCGCGGGGTCGACCGCTGAGCAGATCGTGCGCGGACTTCGGTTGCCGCGCACCGCACTTGGATTGGCCACCGGGATCGCACTGGGAATCGCGGGTGCACTGATCCAGGGCTACACCCGCAACCCACTCGCCGACGCGGGCCTACTCGGCTTGAATGCGGGCGCGGCCTTCCTTGCGGCACTGAGCGTTTACCTGTTCGCCCTGACCGCACCCGAGCAGTACATCTGGTTCGCCTTCGCGGGGGCGCTGATCGCGGGGCTGGTGGTGTTCGGTGTATCCGCGATCGGTGGCGGCAAGGCGAGTCCGCTCAGCCTGGTACTGGCCGGTGCCGCGGTGACCGCATTCCTGCAGGCGATGACGAACGCCATTGTGCTCATGGATAACGCGGCACTGGACACCTACCGATTCTGGGTGGTCGGCACGGTGAACGGCCGTGATGCCGAGGTGTTCTGGCAGGTGTTGCCGTTCTTGGCGATCGGCGTGGTGCTAGCGGTGACGGCTGCGCCCGGCCTGAATGTGCTGAGCCTCGGTGACGAGGTCGCACGCGGACTCGGCGTGCATATCGGACGCAGTCGCGCGCTCGGCCTGGCCGCGATTGTGTTGCTGTGTGGTGCCGCGACGGCGGCGGTCGGCCCGATCGCGTTCATCGGATTGATAGTGCCGCATATCGCAAGGGTTTTCACCGGTCCCGACTATCGCTGGCTGATCCCGTACTCCGGACTGCTCGGTGCATTGCTGTTGCTCGTCGCCGATGCGGTCGGGCGAATTGTGGCGCGACCGGGCGAATTACAGGTCGGCGTGATGATCTCGGCTCTGGGTGCCCCCTTCTTCATTCTGCTCGTTCGTCGCAAGAAGCTGGTGAGCCTGTGAGGGCGATGGCACGGCGATCGTCACGAACGAATTCGCCTAACGCCGAGGAGCGTTCATGAGCGAACGAATCATGGACGAAACCTCCCCGGACTACACCGCGGCCGAACCCAACCCCACTCCGGCCGCAACAGCACCTTCAGGCCGGATCCGGCCCGCACTGCGTTTCGGTCCGGTGTCGATCGTGCTGCGACCCACCATCGCGCTGATAGTTCTGGCGCTCGCCGCGACCGTGCTCACGCTGTTCTGCCTCGATATCGCCTTCGGCGACACCCACATTCCGATCGGCCGGGTCCTGGATGTGCTCAGCGGCGGCGGCACGCGGTCCCAGCGCTTCATCGTGTTGGAGTCCCGATTGCCACGCGCGCTCACCGCCGCGGTCGTCGGTGCGGCACTCGGCATCGCGGGCGCGATCACCCAATCGATCCTGCACAACCCGCTCGCCGCACCGGATATGCTCGGCATCACCACCGGCTCGAGCCTCGGCGCGGTCGCGGTGCTGGTCGGAACCGGCGGCGCGACGACGGGACTCGCCGCGAGCGTGGGCGCGCCACTGGCGGCGCTGACCGGCGGTCTGCTCACCGCGATCGTGATCTACCTGCTCGCCTGGGGTCGCAGCGTGACCGGCGACCGCGGCGTCACGCCGATGCGACTGGTGCTGATCGGCATTGGTGTGAACGCGGTGTTGTTGTCGGGCATCAGCTTCCTGCTCACCCGCGCCAGCCTGCAGGACGCCGCCCGTGCCCAACTCTGGCTCAATGGCCCACTCAACAGCGTGGACCGGACCGAACTCGTCCCGGCTGCCCTGGCACTTGCCGTTGTCGTCGTGGTCGCGGTCGGCTCCGCCAGAACCCTTGCCGCACTGCGTCTCGGCACCGATACCACCCGGATGCTGGGCGTACGGATCCAGACCCAGCAGACCCTATTGATCGGCGCGGCTGTGGTGGCCGCGTCCGTCGCGACCGCGGCCGTCGGTCCGGTCACTTTTGTGGCGCTCGCCGCACCACAGATCGCGCGCCGCCTGCTGCGAACTCCTGGCGAACCGCTCATCGGCTCGGCGCTCATCGGTGCCATCCTGATACTCGGCGCGGATGTCGGCTCGCGCACGCTGTTTCCGGTCGATCTGCCGGTGGGTGTCGTGACCGCCGCCTTCGGCGGACCGTTCCTGCTCTACCTGCTCGTGCGTATGAATCGGAAGGCGACCCTGTCATGACCAGCGATACGCGGCTTTCCGCACAGGAAGTCACCCTCGGCTACGGCGACCGCGTCATCGTCGACCGACTCGATATCGATATCGCACCCGGCGTCGTCACCACCGTCATCGGCCCCAACGGCTGCGGCAAGTCGACCATGCTGCGCTCACTCGGCCGCCTGCTGCGTCCGCGTCAGGGCCGAATCCTCTTGGACGGCAAGGCGATTTCGACGATGAAGACCAAGGACGTGGCACGCATCATCGGCATGCTCCCGCAGTCGCCAGTGGCGCCCGAGGGGCTCGCTGTGGCGGATCTCATTGCGCGCGGGCGTCATCCGCATCAGTCCTGGATCCGGCAATGGTCGGCCACCGACGAGGCCGAGGTCATGTCCGCACTGGCGGCGACGGGCATCGCCGATCTGGCCGATCGCTCACTCGACGAATTGTCCGGCGGTCAGCGCCAGCGTGCCTGGATATCGATGGCACTGGCGCAGGGCACCGATATCCTGCTGCTCGACGAGCCGACCACCTACCTCGACCTCGCGCATTCGGTCGAGGTCCTGGATCTTATCGATCGGCTGCACGACGACCTCGGCCGCACCGTGGTGATGGTGCTGCACGATCTCAACCTGGCAATTCGCTATAGTGATCAACTCATCGTCATGCGCGACGGACGCATTGTCGCTCAGGGTGCGCCCGCCGACATCGTCAATGTCACACTGCTGCGTGAGGTCTTCGACCTCGACGCCTCGATACTCGAGGATCCGGTCTCCGGCCGTCCGATGGTCGTGCCCATCGGTACCCGGCACGTTTTGCCAGGGTATGACAAATGACACACCAGCTATCAGGCAGTTACGACGGCGTGTAGTACGCAATTGTGTCGTTGAGTCCGTAAGCTTGAAGAATGGCAGGACTTGGTGAACTCGAGAGGGCAGTCATGGACCAACTGTGGTCCAGCGACGAGCCGCAAACCGTACGGCAGGTACACGAGGCTTTGGCCGCCCGCCGTGAGCTCGCGTACACCACGGTGATGACGGTGCTGCAACGGCTGGCGAAGAAGAATCTGGTGGTCCAGCGCCGCGACGACCGCGCCCATCGCTACGCGCCGGTGCATACCCGCGACGAACTGGTGGCCAGCTTGATGGTCGATGCACTGCAGCAGGCCGATGCGGCGGGCAGCCGCGCGGCGGCGCTGGTGCATTTCGTCGAACAGGTCGGCAGGGACGATACGGATGCGTTGCGAGAAGCACTCGCTAAGCTCGAGGCATCCGAAGATACTGCGCCGCCGAAGCAGTAGTCTTGGGATTCTGGCCTCACAATGAGGTGAGTGCCCTGGCCCCACAACGCAGTGAGCTGAGTCGATGAACGCAACCGCGCCGGTCTTCGCCGGTCTCGCTTTGCTTCTCGCGGGGCCTGCCCCAGCGCTGCTGAGCCGCGCGACCTGGCCGTATCGGACACCGCGCGCCGCGCTCGTGTTGTGGCAGGCCATCGCGCTCGCAGCCGTGCTCAGCGCATTCGGCTCGGGCCTGGCCATCGCCGCCCAACTACTCGTTCCCGGACCGAACGGTCGCCCGACCACCTCCCCTGCCCGGGAAATCGATGCGCTCGGACTGCCGCTGTGGCTGGCCTATGTCTTCGTCTTCGCGCTGACCCTGCTGGTCGGCGCGCGGCTGATATACGCGATCGTGCGCGTCGGTGTGCATACCCGCAGGCGTCGGGCACGCCACCGCATGCTCGTCGATCTACTCGACCAGAGCGGACCGCAGCGCCGCGCCGCCGATATCCGGGTCCTCGCCTCGACCGAACCGATCGCCTACTGTCTGCCCGGCATTCGCCAGCGGGTCGTACTGAGCGAAGGCACGCTGACCAGCCTGCAGGACGCCGAGGTCACCGCCATCGTCAGCCATGAGCGCTCGCATCTGCGTGCCCGGCACGACCTCGTACTCGAGGCGTTCACCGCGGTGCACGAGGCGTTCCCCCGGGTGGTGCGCAGCAAGGCCGCGCTCGGCTCGGTCAAATTGCTGATCGAATTGCTCGCCGATGACTCGGCGGTGAAGGTCACCGGCCCGAAGCCGCTGGCCCGCGCCCTGGTCGCCTGCGCCAAATCCACCGCTCCACAGGGCGCCCTCGCCGCAGGCGGCCCGACCACCTTGATCCGCATCCAGCGCCTGGGTGGACGGATCGGCGATCTTCGGATCGCCTCGGCGGCGTATCTGGGGTCCGCGGCCATCCTGGTGGTCCCGACCATGGCCGTCGCGGTACCCTGGCTGGTCGAACTGGATCGACTGCTGCGTAACTGATTCCTCCGGTTCCCCCCGACACACCCGGTCCTACCCCATCCCGATGACCGGGCCCGACCATCTCGGCGGCGCCACGCGTGCCCGGATACCCCGCGCCGAGACATGAAAGGCACACAAACCCGTTGACCTCCTCCACCCCTGCCACCACCTTCGCGGAGCTGGGCCTACCCGCCGTGCTCGTCCAGGCGCTACGCCGCGACGGCATCGAGGCGCCGTTCCCGATCCAGGCCGCGACCGCGACCGATGCGCTGGCGGGTAAGGATGTGCTCGGGCGCGGCCCGACCGGCTCCGGAAAGACCCTGGCCTTCGGACTGCCGATGCTCGCGCTGCTCGCGGGCGCCCACGCCAAGCCGGGCCGTCCGCGCGGTCTGGTGCTGGTGCCGACCCGCGAACTGGCGGCCCAGATCGAAAAGGCGCTGGACAATGTCGCACTCTCGCTCGGGCTGCGGGTCGCGTCGGTGGTCGGCGGCGCGCCGATCAAGCGACAGGCCGATCGGCTCGCGCGCGGTGTGGACCTGCTCATCGCCACGCCAGGGCGGCTCGAGGATCTGATCAACCAGCGCTCCGCCAACCTGTCCGACGTGCGGATCACCGCATTGGACGAGGCCGACCACATGGCCGATATGGGCTTCTTGCCACAGGTCACCAAGCTGCTCGACCGGACGCCGAAAGATGGTCAGCGCCTGCTGTTTTCGGCCACCCTGGACGGTGAGGTGGACAAGCTGGTCAAGCGCTACCTGCGTTCCCCCGTCACCCATTCCACCGCGCCGCCGTCGGCCTCGGTCGCGACGATGTCGCATCATTTGCTGTACCTGCGCAAGGCCGATAAACGCGACATCACCGCGCAGATCGCTGCCCGCGACGGACTGACCATCATGTTCGTGCGCACCAAACACGGTGCGGACCGGCTCGCCAAGCAGTTGCGCGCGGGGGGCATCGCCGCCGGCGCGCTGCACGGCGGGAAGGCGCAGAACAACCGGGTGCGGACCCTGGCCGCATTCGCCGACGGTACGACCCCCGTGCTGGTGACCACCGACGTGGCCGCACGCGGCATCCACGTGGACGGGATTTCCCTTGTCGTGCACGTGGATCCGCCAGCGGAGTCCAAGGCGTACCTGCATCGCGCGGGCCGCACCGCCCGCGCCGGTGAGGACGGCGTCGTCGTCACGCTGGTCACCGAGGAGGAGCGCGCCGAGGTCGAAAAGATGACCCGCAAGGCTGGCGTCGATGTCGATGGCGTGCAGGTTCGTCCGGGCGATCGGCGGCTGATCCAGATCACCGGCGCGAAGCAGCCATCAGGTGTGCCGATCGTCGCCGCGAAGTCGGCGGTCACGGTGGATGACGAAGGTGAGTTGCAGGTCGGTAGGTCGAGCCGCCGGTCGGGTGGTGCAGGCGCGGGCGGTCGTGGTCGTGGCGCACGCTCGGGCGGTGCGGGCTCAGCTGGTGCCGGGCGGCGTAGTGTCGGTTCGAGCGCTCGCGCCGGGGATGCGAAGAAATCTTCGGGTGGTTCGTCCGGATCGACCGCGACGTCGAGTCGGCGCGGAGCCGGAACGTCGGGACGTGGGTCGACGGCCGCGCCTGCCACGGGTCGAACCGCAGGCGTAGCAACGGCGGCCCCGGGCCGCGGCGCGAAGACGGCTCCAGCGCGGACCGCGAGCGCGGCATCAGCCGCGCCGGGTCGTGCTGCCGGGTCGGTAAAGACAGCCCACGCAATGGGCTCATCCGCGCGTGGCGCATCGGCCAGCCATGGCACAGGAGCCACCTCCGGTCGCGGTGCCGCGTCCGGCCGCACCGCTGCGACCAGCGGCGACACGCCCGGGCGTACGCGTCGACGCGCCGGACGAGCGCAGGGCGTGCCGGGCGGCCGCAATCGGGGGGCAAACTAGCCTGGTGGCGAATCATCAGGTGGGTGCGGTCGTCTGTGCACTGATCTCGGCATTGCTCTTCGCGGTGGCCGCGGTCACCCAGCAGCATGCGGCGGCCGCGGTTCCGGAGGACGAGTCGCTCATTCGTTCACTGATGCGCAATCCACGCTGGTGGGCCGGAATCGTCGGTGACGCGGGCGGCTTCGCGATGCAGGTAGCCGCCCTGGCTCTGGGTGCGGTGCTGCTCGTCCAGCCAATTCTGGTGAGCATGTTGGTCTTCGCGCTCCCGCTTTCCGCCCGGATCAACCACCGCCGCGTCACCCCGCGCACGTGGGCGACCGCCATCGCCCTCGCGGCGGCGCTTGCCTGCTTCTTGATCGTCGGCGATCCGTCCGAGGGCAATACCAATGCGCCCCTGCGTGATTGGATCCCGCCGCTGGTCGGCCTGCTCGGTCTGCTGGCGGTAGCCCTCGTCGCCGCCCTCGGTACCTCCGACCCGACCCGCCGCGCACTGCTGTTCGGCGCCGTGGGCGGGGCCCTGTTCGGTCTGGCCGCCGCGCTCACCGAGTATGTAACCGAACTCTTCGATGGCGGCCTGACCCACGTAACGGGCAGCTGGCAGACCTGGGCCCTGTTGGCCTCCGGCCTGATCGGCCTCTATCTGCAGCAACGCGCCTTCCAATCCGGCCCCCTTGTCGCATCGTTGCCCGCCGTAACCATCGCCGAACCCCTGGCCGCCGCCTTCATCGGCATCACCGTCCTCGACGAACGCCTCCGCACCAATCACATCGGACTCGCCGTAATCACCGTCGCCGTAATCATCATGTGCGCGACCACAATCCAACTGTCCCGCATCCAAGCCGAGGCATGACACACGGCTCGGGATCACGTGGAAACCATGGCGGCATCGGCCGAGAGGCGCCGCCGCCATTCCACCTGATCTTGATTCCGGTGCCGCGCCTCACATCTCGAGCTGGGCCGGGTCCGAATGCTGGGTGATTGCACGGGAGTACGCCGCACCGGTTAGAATCGGTTAAGTGCAGTTTCTCCCTGGTCATCAGCCGCCGTACGACCTGACCTACGACGATCTCTTCCTCGTTCCGAATCGGACGGATGTCGCGTCACGGTTCGATGTGGATCTGTCGACCGCAGACGGGTCCGGCACCACTATTCCCATTGTCGTCGCGAATATGACCGCGGTCGCCGGACGTCGGATGGCCGAGACGGTCGCTCGTCGCGGCGGCATTGTCGTCCTACCGCAGGATCTCCCGATCGCCGCGGCATCGGAAACCATCGCGTTCGTCAAGAGCCGCTCGCTCACCGCCGATACTCCGGTGACGCTGGATCCGGAGCGTTCGGTCTCCGAGGCCGTCGCTCTGATGCACAAGCGCGCCCACGGTGCGGTGGTTGTCGTCGACGGCGGTAAGCCGGTCGGCGTGGTCACCGAGATGTCCTGCACTGATGTCGACCGGTTCGCCCGACTGCGCGATGTCGCGGTCACCGACTTCGTGCAGGCACCGGCCAGCACCTCGCCGCGCGATCTGTTCGATCTGCTCGAGGCCGAGCACGCGCAGCTCGCCGTGCTCATTGCCGAAGACGGCAGCCTCGCGGGCGTGATGACTCGTACCGGCGCCGTCCGCGCCGGGATCTACCAGCCGAATGTCGATGCCGATAACCATTTGCGGGTGGCCACCGCGGTCGGCATCAACGGCGATGTGGCGGCCAAGGCCAAGGCGCTCGTCGACGCGGGCGCGGACCTGCTCGTCATCGATACGGCCCACGGACACCAGGCCAAGATGCTCGAAACCCTCAGCGCCATCCGCGATCTCGGCCTCGGTGTGCCGCTGGTCGCGGGCAATGTGGTCTCCGCCCAGGGCACCCGCGATCTGGCCGCGGCGGGTGCGGACATCATCAAGGTCGGTGTCGGCCCCGGCGCAATGTGCACCACCCGCATGATGACCGGTGTCGGCCGTCCGCAGTTCTCCGCGGTGGCCGAATGCGCTACCGCCGCAAAGGAACTCGGCGTCCACATCTGGGCCGACGGCGGCGTCCGGCATCCCCGCGACGTCGCTCTCGCCCTGGCCGCGGGCGCGTCCAACGTGATGATCGGCTCCTGGTTCGCCGGCACCTACGAATCCCCCGGCGACCTGCGCATGGACCGCGACGGCAATGCCTACAAGGAAAGTTTCGGCATGGCCTCCAAGCGCGCCGTCGCCGCCCGCACCGCCACCGACAGCGGCTTCGACCGCGCCCGCAAGGCGCTGTTCGAGGAGGGCATCTCCAGCTCGCGCATGCGCCTGGATCCGGAACGCCCCGGCGTCGAGGACCTCATCGACCACATCTGCTCCGGCGTCCGCAGTGCATGCACCTACGCGGGGGCCCGCAGCCTCCCGGAGTTCCACGACAAGGCGGTCCTCGGCGTCCAGTCAGCGGCAGGTTTCGCGGAAGGACGCCCACTGCCGAGCGGCTGGTAGTTCCTAGGGCACGGGCAGCCCAGCCGAGCAGCCGGTGGTCCCCTCACGAACAGGCAGCCAACCCCAACAACCGGTAGCCACCTCACGAACAGGCAGCTGACCCGAACAACCAGTAGTCCCTGCTCAGCGATGGCTAAAGACGGCGGCTTCCCGCCACAACCGACTACGACGGAGCGAGTCTTCCACGCGAGGAGTTCGCGACCCGTCTCGCATCCGAGCCGTCGAAGCGCATGCGCCGCAGGCGCGAGACTCGCCCATCCGGCACGCGTGCACCAGGTGCCGAACACCCCGCCATCACCAACCACCACGGAGCGAGATGCTTACGAGAGACCCGTTCGCGGCCCGTCTCGCGGCGGAGCCGTCGAAGCGCATGCGCCGCAGGCGCGAGACTCGCCCATCCGGCACGCGTGCACCAGGTGCCGAACACCCCGCCATCACCAACCCCCACGGAGCGAGTCTTACCAGCGAGGAGTTCGCGGCCCGACTCGCGTCCGAGCCGTCGAAGCGCATGCGCCGCAGGCGCGAGTCTCGACGGCTCGGACGCGAGACACCAGGGGCCGCGAACCCGCAGCGCCGAAGACGCTGCCATTAGACAGAGCCGGTAGCATAGGGGTGCCGGTTTCCGGCTTCACGAACCCATTGCCGAGAGGAACAAGTTGTCACCCGCGTCCGAGGGCGCCGCACAGGAGGGCTCCTCTACCGAGCCGGGTGACAAACCCGGCGCTCTCCATTCCACAGCCGCCCGATCCGATTCAGCTCATCGTATGTTTCGCAGGTGGTGCTGACGATGTCCGTCGTGCTCACCGTGCTCAGCCTGATCGGGTTCATCGCGCTCACCGCCGGCACCGCATTATTCGTTGCCGCCGAATTCTCACTCACCGCATTGGAGCGCAGCACCGTCGAATCGCATGTGCGTACGGTCGGGGATGCCCGCTCGCGCATGGTCCGGCAGGCGCACACCACGTTGTCGTTCCAGCTCTCCGGCGCCCAGCTCGGTATTACCATCACCACCCTGATTACCGGTTATATCGCCGAACCCGTCCTGGCCCGACTGATATCGCCGCTTTTCAGCGCGCTCGGTCTGAGCCGAGGTGCGGCGCAGGGCATCTCGCTCACCTTGGCGCTGCTGCTTGCCACCTCGCTGTCGATGATCTACGGCGAGCTGGTCCCGAAGAACATCGCGATCTCGAAGCCGCTCGGCACCGCCCGGGTCACCGCGGGCCCGATGGTCGCCTTCTCGGTGGTGTTCAAGTGGATGATCCACTTCCTCAATGGCACCGCGAACTGGGTGGTGCGCCGCCTAGGTGTGGAACCGGCCGAGGAGTTGCGTTCGGCGCGCTCCCCGCAGGAACTCGGCTCGCTGGTGCGCACTTCCGCACTGCGCGGCGCGCTGGACCACCGCACCGCGCAGTTGGTCGATCGCTCGCTGCAATTCGGTGAGCGCAGCGCCGAGGAATTGATGACGCCGCGAGTCAAGATCGAATCCCTGGACAAGTCCGACACCATCGCCGATCTGATCGCGGCCGCCAGCCGCACCGGGTACTCCCGCTTCCCGGTAATCGACGGCGATCTGGACAACACCCTCGGTGTGGTGCACGTCAAACAGGCGTTCACCCATCCGGCGAATGTCCGCAACACCATCCCGCTGTATCAGCTCGCCCGGCCGGTGCCGATCGTGCCTGCCAGCCTCGACGGCGACGAGGTGCTCGAGCGGGTGCGCGCCGACGGGATGCAGGTCGCGCTGGTGGTCGACGAATACGGCGGTACCGCGGGCATCGTCACCATGGAGGATCTCATCGAGGAAATCCTCGGCGATGTCCGCGACGAGCACGATGAGGAAGAACGCGATGTCCGCCGGGTCGCCGACGGCTGGGACTGCTCGGGATTGCTGCGTATCGACGAAGTCTCCCGCGCCACCGGCTATGACGCGCCCGAGGGCGAATACGAAACCCTCGGCGGTCTGGTGCTCACCCGGCTCGGCCGTATCCCGGTGACCGGCGATGAGGTGATCCTGCCGAATCCACGGTCCTCGCACCGTCATCCCAACGACGAGGACGGCGGCTGGATCGCCAAGGTCGAACGGATGGACGGGCGGCGCATCGATCGGATTCGGCTGATCCCGGTCGCGGCCGCCGTGCTGAAGGAGAACAGCCATGGGTGATCTCCTGGGTGTCCTGTTCACGGTGGTGCTGCTGGCCTGCAACGCCTTCTTCGTCGCCGCCGAATTCGCGCTCATCTCCGCGCGCCGCGACCGTCTCGAAGCGCTCGCCGCGCAGGGAAAGCGCAAGGCGCACACGGTTATCCGGGCAGGTGAGAACCTATCCATGATGTTGGCCGCCGCACAGCTCGGCATCACCATCTGCTCGATCCTGCTCGGCCGGGTCGGCGAACCCGCGGTGGCGCATCTGCTGGCGGGGCCGTTCGAGCTGGTCGGCCTGCCCGAACAGCTGCTGCATCCGGTGGCCTTCGCCATCGCGCTGGCGATCGTGGCGATCCTGCACATTCTGTTCGGCGAGATGATTCCGAAGAATATCGCGCTGGCCGGACCGGAACGAAGTGCGCTGCTGCTGGTTCCGGTGCACCTGATGTGGTTGCGCTTGGCGCGTCCGCTCATCGCGCTCTACAACCTGGCCGCGAATCTGTCGCTGCGCATGTTGCGGGTCGAGCCGAAGGACGAGCTGGAGGCAACGGTCTCCAGTGTGGAACTCGCCGAGATGATCGGTGAGTCCCGTTCGGAGGGACTGCTCGACGAGGAGGAACACCGCCGCCTCACCCAGGCGCTCGGCACCTCCGATCGTGTGGTCGGCGATGTGATGGTGCGGCTGGCGACGACCCGCTCGGTTCCGCTGCGCGGCAATGGCACCACGCTCGGCGATATCGAAACCGCGGTCGCCGAAACCGGCTTCTCCCGGTACCCGGTGCGCGCTGGTGACGGTTCGCTGGTCGGGTACCTGCATGTGAAGGATGTGCTCGACAAGGTCGCCGACGAAAGCGCCGGACCGAATACGCCAATCCCGCGCACCGATATTCGCCCATTGCCGACGGTGAGCACTGGTACACCCCTGTACGAGGCGCTGGCCCGCTTGCGCCGCACCAACTCCCACCTCGGCCGCGTGGTGGATACGCGCGGCAATACTGTGGGCATTGTGGCGCTGGAGGATCTGGTGGAAGAGTTCGTTGGCACCGTGCGCGACGGGACGCACCGGGTGATCGAATGATCGTGCTGGCCGAGTCCGAGTGGCGGGCCGGAGCCGCCGCGCACCGGGCTCGGCTGGACGAGCTCGTCGGACCGTATCTCCAACGACGCGCGGCGGGGTCGTCACATCCGGTGATCGACTTCCTGTTCACCTACTACGGACATAAGCCCGCCCAATTGCGGCGCTGGCACCCGGGATTCGGTGTCGCATTGGCGGGCGCGCGGGAGTACGACGGGGCTCGTGGGTATCACCAACACGGCCCGGCTGTTTACACTGCCGACCCCGCATTCATCCGCAGGCGTCGCGACACCATCGAGTTCATCGCAAAACTGCTGCGCGCCACCGCATCGCGCCCGGCACAGCTGTCCTGCTTCGGCCTGCACGAGTGGGCAATGGTGTACAAAACCGACGAGGTCCGCCACCAACAAGTGCCGCTGCGCTTGGGCGGCATCGGCACCGATGCGGTCGTCGAATCGATGTCCTTGCGCTGCAGCCACTTCGACGCGTTCCGCTTCTTCACCCCGGAGGCCGTCGGTCGCAATGCCGAGCCATTGACGCGCGCCGACCAGGTCGCCCGTGAACAGCCCGGCTGCCTGCACGCCAATATGGACCTCTACAAATGGGGTTTCAAACTGACCCCGCTGCTGCGCTCCGACCTGCTCCTCGACTACTTCGAATTCGCCTGCGCCGCACGCGAACTCGATATGCGCGCCAGCCCGTATGACCTGACCGAATACGGATATGAGCCGGTCTGCATCGAAACTCCCGCGGGGCGTGCCGAATACGTCCGGGCACAGTCGGCTCTGGCCGAGCGGTCGGCGGGACTCAGACAGTCGCTGCTCGACGTCTGCACATCGCTACTGAAATACGACACCGAGGCACTCGCCGTCAGCTGACCGTGGTAGCGAAACACACCAATTGCCTGGCATTTCCGCCAAAACCCACCTTTAAGTTACTGCCTGTTAATACCATTCAGTCAGTTCATGCTCCGTCTGAGTCGGCGCAGTATGTGCCCATGATGAGGAAAGTTGGGATGCAACGATGCACCCGAAGCTGACACTGCGCCGTGCCAGGCCCTTGGCCTTGTTCGCCACCATGGTTGTGGCCGCGATGATGCTGCCGAGCAGCGCATCGGCCGATCCGCAAGACGATATCGCCACCGCGGTCCAGGAGTTCCTCGATGTCGGCCGGACCTCGGTGCCCCGGGCGGACTGCGGACCGGGCTCGATGCCGGAAACCGGGCTGCAGGGCGATGTCCCGGCCACCGACCGCGACAGTCGGCGCAGCACCCAGGGCTACTCCTGCAATATGTCGATGGTCGGCAATTACGCCGGGCGCGGCGCGGGCATCACCTCCACCAGCTTCGACCATTGCGCGTATATGGGTTCGTTCTTCCCCGGCGACCTGTTCAGCGAGGGCCGCGGCGTCCAGGTACTCGACGTCTCCGATCCGGCACACCCGCGCCCAACGGTCACCCTGACCGAACCCGCGATGCTCGCCGGCACCTGGGAGAGCCTCAAGGTCAATACCGAACGCAAACTGCTCGTCGGGACAGGTGTGCCGCTCGGCGAAGGCGTCGGCTACCTATCTGTCTACGACATCTCCGATTGTGCGTATCCGAAGCTGCTCAATCCGGGACCAGGCACGAATCTCGCGATGCCGCTGCCGATCACCACGCATGAAGGCGGCTGGTCTCCCGACGGCCGCACCTACTGGGCCTCGGGCGTCGCGCCCGGTTTCCTCAGCGCGGTCGATCTCACCGATCCGACCAATCCGCACGTCATCTGGCAGGGGTTGACCGGGATCGAGGCGCACGGATTCGGCATCAGTCCGGACGGCAACCGCATGTACCTATCCGCGCTGGGCGGATTCACCGTCCTCGATATCAGCTCCGTTCAGCGCCGCGACCCCAACCCGCAGGTCACCCATATCGGCCGCACCTTCTGGACCGACGGCTGGGCCACCCAGCACAGCATCCCGGTGACCTACGACGGCAAGCCCTACCTCTACACCGTCGACGAAGGCGGTTCCGGCGGTGTGAAACTCATCGATATCTCCAACGACACCGCACCGAAGGTCGCCGGGAAGGTGAAGCTGGAGATCAACCTGTTGCAGAACATCGACAGCAATATCGGTAGTTCGATGGGCGGTTCGGTCTTCGCCTACGAATCGCACTACTGTGCCGCCGACCGCCCGGACAATCCGACCGCACTCGCATGCGGCTGGATCTCCTCCGGCATCCGGGTTTTCGACGTCGGTGATCCGCACAATATCCGTGAGATCGCCTACTTCAATCCGCCCGCACGGACCGGCCAGAACCTGAGCCTGTGGAACTCACCGCACGCCCTCGCCTCGATCATCGGCGTGCCATTGATGAGCACACTACCGGCCGCACGCGCGGTGTTGGAGGGGCAATTCGATCCGTTGGACGCGCTCACCCCGCGCACCGGCAAGCTCGCCTTCGGCGACGTCTCCACCGATTGGTGCTTCTCGCCGCCGGAGTGGCGCGGCAACCAGTTGTATGTCGCCTGCTCCGATAACGGATTCATGGTGCTGCAACTCGAGAACGATGTGTATACGGTGCCGGCGAATCAGCAATCGACCGTCGGGTCGTAGCCGTGTCCCGTTGGTTCCGAGTCGGGGCGCTCGCCTCTGTCGCGTTCGTCCTGGTGGTGCTCGGGGCGGCGCTGCGTCCGCTCGTACTGCCCGAAGAGCCCACCGCCGCATCGATTCTCAACGCGGTCGAGATCGGATTCGCGCAGGATATGACGGCACATCATCAGCAAGCGCTGATCATGGTGCAACGCTTGGATCGTGGCGTGGACCCGACCGTGCTGCGGTTGGCGCAACAGCTTTCGGACGCGCAGCGCATCGAGATCGGTACCATGCTTGGGTGGCTGCGGTTGGCCGATGCGTCGCCACTCTCGGCGCATCCGATGGCGTGGATGCACACCGATGCGGCTACCTCGCAACATCATTCGAATACGAGCCACGCGAATAGCGATGCGATGCCGGGCATGGCGACTACCGCCGAACTCGACGCGCTGGCCGCAGCCCGCGGTCACAACGCCGAAACCCTGTTCCTGCAACTGATGTTCCGTCATCACCAGGGTGGACTGGCGATGGCTCGTGCCGCCGACGAACTGCTGACCTCCGGCCCGGTCAAGGAAACCGCCCGCTCGATGTTCCAGAGTCAGAGCCAGGAGGCCGGTGTGATCAGCCTGCTACTCACCCAACTCGAGAGTCGAGCCCCGCAGTAGCCGACCCGCGCCCACGTGGTGCCGAGTCAGAGCTTTTGCCGGAGTGCCGGTGTCTTCGGCGGGATCCAGGCGGAGTCCTGGACGGTGTGCTCATCCGTGATGACCTATATCTGTGTGCGTTCGCCGTCGCCATCGGCAGTACGGCGAGCAACGCGGGTGCCAGCGCCGCCGCCCCTAGCGCGAGCAGCCTGGGCTTTTACTACGAAGATTCGATGCGCAGGAATCCAGAGGTAAGGTCGATCCAGATCGACGGCACAGGAAGGCTCGAGCGACATGTGATCCGGACCGAGACAGTCACCGTCCCCGAACACGTGCACGGATATCCCGACGTCGCGTTCGGCGGATACGTCGCGGGTCTGGTGGCCGGGCCGTGCGAGGCCACCGAGATACGTGTCGACTTCCGCGCACGGGTGCCGCTCGAGACCCCGATGTCATTGCGCCCCACCAGATCAGGTGGATATGCGCTCACCGACACCGACGGTGCGTTACTCGCCGAATCGACTCCGGCGGTGCTCACCATCGACCCGCCGAGCGCACCGAGCTGGGCCGAGGCGAAGTCCGTCACCGACGCGGCCATGGTGTCGCGCCGTGTCACCGACTGCTATGGCTGCGGCGCCGCATGCGCACCCGGCCGCGGCCTGCGCCTACTCACCTGGGACACGGCGGATCACGACCTCGTCCTCGCTGCGTGGACTCCCGATCCCGAGTTGGCCGACGAATCCGGCCGACTCCCACCGGAAGTCGTCTGGTCCGCCCTCGACTGCCCCGGTGGCTGGACCGCCATGCGCAAACAAGGCATGGGCTTCGGCGGTGTGACCGCGGCCCTCACCGCCACCCAACTTCAGCCCATCTACCCCGACTCCCCCTACATCTCCTACGCCTGGCCCGTCAGTCATCAGGGCCGCAAATACACTGTCGGCATAGCCCTCGCAACGCCCTCGGGCGATCTCTGCGCGGTCGCCGAAGCCCTCTGGATTCAGCCCAAACCTTGAACCAGCTCGGTCGCGGTGGGCACTTACTTCATAGTGGCGAGGTTGTGCCAGAGGTTTCGCAGGCTGTCCGTGCCGCCGAATAGCGTGGTGAAGTTGGTGGAATCGATGAGCAGGATATCGCCGGCTCGCCTGCCAGCGGGTGGCATCCAGATCAGCGCGTTGAATTCCGTGTTGCCTGCGGCGGTGAAGGGATGGGGCCGCCCGGGGTCGACACGCTGGCGGCCCAGGACACGAAGCGTATCGGTTTCCGGCGCGGTGAGCTCGTAGTGCGGTAGATGGGGGTGGAAGTTGAATGTCGTGACGTTGTCCAGCAGCCGGGGCA
Organism: Nocardia sp. CA-084685; assembly: GCF_050955785.1. Taxonomy (NCBI): domain Bacteria; kingdom Bacillati; phylum Actinomycetota; class Actinomycetes; order Mycobacteriales; family Nocardiaceae; genus Nocardia; species Nocardia sp. CA-084685. Next base: position 3,653,172 of record NZ_CP192094.1, on the reverse strand, counting down.
CGTCCAGATCGCGGAACCCGGTCAAGGGCGCGATCTCATCGGTGCCGTCGACGACGGCGGGTCGAAGGCCCCATTTGTTGTGCACCGGAACATCGAGAGCCCGCATGAGCGAGCGTGTGTACTGGCCGAATCGTTGCTGCCGCGGCACCAGCGGGTCGCCGTGATGCTCGTATTCCATTTGCCGCTGCGCATAGTCGTCGGTGCAGCCGACGTCGTGGTGCGGTGCCAGCAGCAGACAGGTGCCTTCGCGTTGCAGCCAGTCGCGGATCGCCTCGCACTCCTCCGGTGTGGCTTGCTGCTCGGAGAGCAGGTGATCGAGCCCGAACACCATCAGGGTGTCGGTGTCCGCCAGGATCCGCTCGTCGATCGGCAAGGTGTAGCCCGCCTGGTCGATACGCTGGAACACCGCGACGGGGTGACCGGTCGCCTCTGCGGCAAGTTGCTGAAACGCCAGCGTCGAGCGATGGAACAACTCCAACGTGCCTGCAATGCCCTGTAGGAAGTGCGCGGCGTCGTATTCCGGAGTCTCGTAGCCCGGCCACAGCACATTGCGGACCTCCGTCATCGTCGAGAAGCGGTTGTACATCTCGGCGGGATCGCGTTGGGCCTCCCATGGATAGCTCCAGGTCCAATAGATACTCATCCGTCGCCGCCCGTCGTGGCTGCGTGGAATATGGGTCTGGTTGTAGGTGCGTGCCAGCGGCAGCGTGCTCATGGTGTGACCTCTCGGCTGTCGAGCGTGGCCAGGTATCGCAGGGCGCTGATACTCGGAAGGAAGAAGTACGCGCCGCCGGTGAGCGTGGTGAACGCAGGCAGTCCCGGGTGCACCTTGCGGATGGGCCGCTTGGGGATCGTGAAGTCGAAGGTGCCGTCCTGGGTGCCGCAGATGGGGTCGTGTTCGTTGCCGAGTTCGTGGAATGTCTTGTCGTTGATCCAGACGTTTTGGGCGAACTCGAATTGGCGTACCAGGCTGGCGCAGATGATGAACGCGGCGATCCCGCGATCCACTCCGTCGTCGGGGGCATCCTCGGGTAGCGCGGGGCCGTAGGTGGCGCCGCGGCGAATCATTCTGCGACGGTTCATGTTAGCCGCGGTGTCGCGGGGATTGAGGCGTCGTGCATGCGCGCCGAGTGGTACCGCGTAGCCGTGCGGATCCATTTCCTTGTAGTTGAAGTCGTTGTTGCGCATGGGATCCGCACCCAGCGCCGGATCATCCCGGTCCGGGGCCAGCACCAGCGGTGCGCCGCTGCGCCAGCGTCCCATGATCTTCGCGGCGAGCAACTCCTGCCCGTCCGGGGTGTCCGCGTGCTCACGCAGATAGTTCCGAAACGCGCCGACATGTTCTTGCAGCCGCCGGTAGGCCATATAGCTGCCGTTGCGGAACAACACCTCCGGCTGTGGCAGCGCTCGCGATGGTCCCTCCTCGTCGGGATAGCCCAGGATGAATTCCCCAGGTTGCAGCGCGGCTCCCGACCCGGGGGTCGGTGTTTCGCCGGATCCGTCGATCACGGGCTGGGACAACCGGTCTCGGAACCCGAAATGATCGTGGGCGTAATCGAAGGGCGGCGTCGCGTTCAGATCCAGGAACGACAACACGCGCACACCGGGGCAGCGGGCCACTAGCTTGTCATGTTCGGTGATGCAGCGCTGACGCTCGGCATCGGTGCGGGCGAACAGGATCGCGATGGCGTGCAGGTTGTCACCGGCCAGCCCGCCTACCCAGTTGTCGGGATGAGCAGCGCCCGTGTCGCCCAGGATGTCCGCGCGTGCGGCCATGCCTTCGCGGAACTCGTCCGGGAAGGTGCTGAGCACTTCCTCCGGCACGCCGAGCGCGCGCAGCCCGTGCCAGGTGAAGGCCAGCGTGACCCAGCGGTCGGAACTGTCCATCGTTGCGCTCGCATCTGCTGCCGATTGCACGCGGTCTATCAGCGGCGTCAACCAAGCCCGAGCCCCCACGGGATCATCGAAGGACAGGAACTCATAGCGGCCGGTCACCGCCGGGGTCCGGGTCAGCAGGATGTGCTGAATATCGTCGAGTTCTAGCATGGGTCAAGGTACTTACTGCATCTGATCGAGCATTTCGGAGAACGCTGCCTTCAGTCGCAGCGCCTTTTTGATCTCGATGCCGGTGACGTAGGGGTACTCACCGTATTCGAGGAAGCTCGGGAAGTGGTGCTCGCGAACATATTTCACGAAGGACGCCGGATTTTCCTTCCAATCCTCGGGGAATCCTTCCAGATTCGTGAAAACCGTTGTTATGCCGGTCTGCGAGAACAGCGTAACGGCATCCTCGGTGTATTTGTCGAAATCAGTATCGAAGATGCCTTGATATTGGAAATGCAGACCGAATCCGACATCGAACAACAGCCACCGTAGATAGTGCAGTCGCAGCGGTGCCAGCACCTCTGGATCAGCCGCGACCGCGGCCTCGAGATCCTTGCCGTGCGCGCGAATAGCTTCTTCCCGACCGGGTTTCACCTTGGCGATGATCGAGAACCCATAACACGAAGGCGTCCGGGGATAGATCGGACCGTATCTCCCCCGTTCCAGCTCGAAATAGCCCTCCGCCGGAATGGCCATCGCCGCCGGTTTACTCCAGTCATGCTCGGTTATCGACATACCTGCACCCACCTTCCGCGACAGTAAGGCTGGACCTTTGCTCATGCTATGCCTTCGGCGCATAACCCCGAAACCCCTGATGCGTGGTAATCGAGACAGCAGTGATCACCCACGCAGGTTCGGTGGAAGTGCGACGGGCTGGATTGTAGAAAATTCAAATTGATTGGAATTCCTGCCCACCGACGCTCGGATTTGACAGAATTACGAGATGTCGACATCGCCGGAAGACACCGAGTCGGCGCCGACCCCGCGCCGGTTATCTACGCCGCGAGCCGCCGCACTCGCCGGAGTGGCCTTCGCGGTCTTGTTCGGCACAACGCTGATCTTGATCCGCATCGACATGCCTGACGGCATCGAAGGCTCGACTCATTGGCTGAACAGCCAGCGGAGCGCGATCCGAATAGCGACGGTGCTCATGCCCTTCGCCGGAATCAGCTTCTTATGGTTCATCGGCGTCGTCCGTGACGGATTCGGGCGCTACGAGGACCGGTTCTTCCTATCGGTATTCCTCGGCAGCGGACTGCTGTTCCTGGCGATGATGTTCGTCGGTACCGCCGTCGCCGCCGGTCTGGTGTGCAGCGACACCGACGTCACCGACCCAGCCGCCCGCGCCGAAGTGGTCGACTTCGGCAAGATGGTCGTGGTTTCGGCGTGCCAGACCTACGCACTGCGGATGGCGGCCGTGTTCATGATCTCGCTCGCGACGATTTGGCTGAAGACCGGGCTGATGCCCCGCTGGCTCGCGGGTCTCAGCTATCTGGCAGCCGTGGCGCTCCTGGTCGCCAGCGAAACGAGCAGATGGATGACCCTTGCCTTCCCGGGGTGGGTGCTCGTGGTCAGCGTCCTCATCCTGGTTCGCTCCCCGTCTCGAACGTGACAAACACCCACCAGGTCTGCGCGACTGTGCGACAGTACTCCTTGTGGAGGAGCCAGTTCCTCGCCATTCGGCCGATCTGGAGATGGTCTACCAGACCGTGGCGGATCGACGTCTGCAATACGAGAACCTCCTCTGGCAGGTTCCCACCCTCAGTCTGACTGCCCAGGCGTTCTTGTTCAGTATCTCGATGGCAGCCGCCAACGATTCCGTCGCCCGAATAGCCTCATCGCTGCTCGCGCTGATCGTCTCGATCCTTTCGATCATGCTGATGGCGAGCCACCGCCTTGCCGAACGCAAGGACGCACTGTGGCTGGAGCAGTTCGAACAGCAACAGATCGGGGCGGGTATCTGGGGTGCACACGGCAGCGTGTTCGAGGCGCAACAGCAGAACGTCGAGCTAGACGTCGGCTGGCTGAACAACCTGATACCGATGCGGCAGATGTTCACAGTATGGGTGGTCGGACTGGCCTGTTTCGGTGTGGCCGCCATCTTCATGATCATTCGGACACTGATTCTTGTCGGACATTGAGCGGCCTCGGCCGATCCGTCAGGTGTTTTCAGTGAACCGATACCAGGGGCCGTGGAAGGGTTCGTAGCCGATACCGCCTTGTCCGGCGGGGCCGGTACTCGGGGCGCTGTCCGGGAAATAGGCGAAGCCTTCGGAATCGGTGGCTCCGCCACTGACGTAGAACAGGCAGGCACCGTCGCGGCGGGTGATATAGGTGACCGTGTAGACGCCCAGACGGGTGCGATGGCCGGGGTTGGCGCAGGCGGCAGCCTGATCCTCGAGGATGGGTCGGGACAGGCGCCAACCGGTGGTTTCGGGGACTTCGTACCACACCAGCGCGGCGAGGGCGGCGATCAGCAGCGGTGCCGTCAGGCTCACGAGGACAGCGTGATAGCGGATCAGGCCGAAGATGGCGAAGACGATCGCGACCAGACCGAGCACCGAAAGTCCCACCCACAGCAGCACTTTGGCCGGAAAGCTGCCCTGAGCAGCCAATTCCCAGCACAACGCGGCGCAAAGTAGGGCGATGGCGGTGGTGATGGCGCCCATCCAGAGTTCGAACCACAACGGTGTCGGTCGGGTGGCGCTGCTCATGCCAAAGAAGATACGTCGACCTGCCCTGTCCCCGAAGGGAATCGGTTCACCATCTGGTGGAAATATCTCATTGGACGAAGGAAGGCCCCCGGCCTCGGCATCCCATCGAGGGGCCGTGACCGGGGGCCGTCGTACCAGACGTTCGGCTTGGTTATTACAGCGGCGGGAAACCGGCCGAACCGGTTGCCATCCAGTTCCAGAACTGTGCCGCGCGGTTCACAACCAGGGCGAATACATCAAGGACAACGCTTCCCATAAAACTTCCTCACATCCGACTACCTCGTGCAGCGCCCAGGGTAACGGATCGTTATGTGGGTCGAAACCAGTCATCCACCCGGACGACAGGCCGTCGCGTGATAGAGGAATCCCCCGCCCGGCAGGCTCCCGGGCGAGGGATTCACGAGTTACTCGGACGCGCAATGCCTTAGACGCAAGCCAGCGCCTTGGCCTCGCGGCGACGGCGGTGCAGGATCGGCTCGGTGTAGCCGTTGGGCTGCTTGGCGCCTTCCAGCACCAGCTCCTTCGCGGCCTGGAACGCGATGCTGCTCGCGAAGTCCGGCGCCATCGGCCGGTAGTTCGGATCGCCCGCATTCTGCTTGTCGACCACCGGCGCCATCCGCTCCAGGCTGGCCACCACCTGATCGGCGGTGACCACGCCGTGGCGCAACCAGTTCGCCATCAGCTGGCTCGAAATGCGCAGGGTCGCACGGTCTTCCATGAGACCGACATCGCGGATGTCGGGCACCTTGGAGCAGCCGACGCCCTGGTCGATCCAGCGCACCACATAGCCGAGGATGCTCTGGGAGTTGTTGTCCAGCTCCTGACGCTTCTCCTCATCGGTCCAGTTCGGGTCGGCCGCGAGCGGGATCTCCAGGATCTGATCGACGGTGGCGCGCCGACCACCGGCGGCGATCTCCCGCTGCCGCTCGAACACGTCGACCTGGTGGTAGTGCGTCGCATGCAGGGTGGCCGCGGTCGGCGAGGGCACCCAGGCGGTGTTGGCGCCCGCACGCGGGTGGCCGATCTTCTGCTCGAGCATGTCGTGCATCAGATCCGGCATGGCCCACATGCCCTTGCCGATCTGCGCCCTACCGGGCAGGCCGACGGCCAGGCCGGTGTCGACGTTCCAGTCCTCGTAGGACAGGATCCACTGCTGGGTCTTCATCTCGGCCTTGCGGACCATCGGCCCGGCCTCCATGGAGGTGTGGATCTCATCGCCGGTGCGGTCCAGGAAGCCGGTGTTGATGAACACCACGCGCTCGGCGGCGGCCTGGATACAGGCCTCGAGGTTGACCGTGGTGCGGCGCTCCTCGTCCATGATGCCGACCTTGAGGGTGTTGCGGGTCAGGCCGAGGACGTCCTCGATCCGGCCGAACAGCTCGTTGGTGAAGGCGACCTCGTCCGGGCCGTGCATCTTCGGCTTCACGATGTACACCGAACCGGTGCGGCTGTTCTTCAACTTCGTATCGCCGAGCAGGCTGTGCTTGGCGATCAGCGAGGTGATCAGGCCGTCCATGATGCCCTCGGGCACCTCGTTGCCCTCGGCATCGATGATCGCGTCGGAGGTCATCAGGTGACCGACATTGCGCACGAACAGCAGCGACCGACCGTGCAGCACCAGCTCGCCACCATCGAGCGCGGTGTAGACGCGGTCCGGGTTCATGGTGCGGGTGAAGGTCTTGTCGCCCTTGGTCACCTTCTCCGCCAGCTCACCCTTCATCAGGCCGAGCCAGTTGTGGTAGCACAGCACCTTGTCCTCGGCGTCCACCGCGGCGACCGAATCCTCGAAGTCCATGATTGTGGTGACCGCGGACTCCAGTACCACATCCTTGACACCGGCCGGATCGGTCTTGCCGATCGGCGAGGCGGGGTCGATCTGGATGTCGATGTGCAAACCGTTGTGCTTCAAAAGGATCGAGGTCGGCGAGGCCGGATCGCCCAGGTAGCCGACCAGTTCCGCGCCGTCGGCGGCCAGTGTGGTGACCCCGTCATCGCTCAGCGTGACCGCCAGCTTGCCACCGTCGATCGCGTAGTGCGTCGAGCCACCGTGCGAGCCGTTGGCCAGCGGGGCTGCGGTATCGAGGAACTTGCGCGCGAATTCGATCACGCGACCGCCGCGGACCGGGTTGTAACCGGTGCCCTTCTCGCCGCCGTCGGCATCGGAAATGGCATCGGTGCCATAAAGGGCGTCGTAGAGCGAACCCCAGCGCGCATTCGCGGCATTGATCGCGAACCGGGCGTTCATCACCGGCACCACGAGCTGCGGGCCAGCGGTGGTGGCGATCTCGTCGTCCACATTCTGGGTGGCGATCTCGAAATCGGCCGGTTCCGCGCGCAGGTAGCCGATATCGCCGAGGAAGCTCTTGTAGGCGGCCTTGTCGTAGTTCGCGCCGGGGTGTTCGGCGTGCCAGGCATCGAGTTTGCCCTGGATTTCGTCGCGTTCGGCCAGCAGGGCGCGGTTGCGCGGAGCGAGGTCATTGACGACCTGCTCGGCTCCGGCCCAGAACGCGGCGGAATCTACGCCGGTTCCCGGGAGCGCCTCGTTCTCGATGAACTCGTGGAGAACGCTGGCCACCTGGAGCCCGCCGACCTGAATCCGCTCTGTCATCTACTGCCTCACTTTTGAGAAAGCCGGGTGGGAAAAATCGCAACCAATGTTACCCATCGGTAGTGATGTGACGGTGTGTCGGGGCCTTGATTGTATCGTCCGGCGGAATTAATGTACTGATCGGAACATTACCGGCAGCCGGAGCAATGGAGCGCAATGCCAGGACAGTCGTTAGCGGATAAGGTCGCGCTGGTCACCGGCGGTAGCCGCGGGCTCGGGCGGGAGATGGTGCTGGCCTTCGCAGCGGCCGGTGCGGATGTGGTGATCGCCAGTCGCAAACTCGACGCGTGCGCCGCGCTCGCCGATGAGGTGAAGAACACGCATGGTCGGCGCGCGTTACCGGTGGCGTGCAATGTCAGCGATTGGGCGCAGTGCGATGCGCTGGTCGAGGCGGCCTACGCGGAGTTCGGCAAGGTCGACGTGCTGGTCAACAATGCCGGGATGTCGCTGCTGTATCCGAGTCTGGATCAGGTGAGCGAGGAGATGTTCGACAAGGTGATCGCGGTGAATCTCAAGGGCCCGTTCCGTTTGTCGACCTTGATCGGCACCCGGATGGCCGGCGGCGACGGCGGATCGATCATCAATATCTCCTCGATCGAGGCGGCGCGACCGGAACCGCTCGCGGTCCCGTATGCGGCCGCCAAGGCCGGATTGGCCAATCTCACCGGCGGTCTCGCGCAGAGTTTCGCACCGACGGTGCGGGTCAACACGATTCAATGCGGTCCGTTCGAGACGGATATTTCCAAGGCATGGCCCGATGAGTTGCGGGCGGAGCTGACCCGACATATGGCTCTCGGGCGGGTTGGCCGCCCGGATGAAATCGTCGGCGCGGCACTGTACTTCGCGACGGACGACGCGGCGTACTGCACCGGCGCGACCCTGGCACTGGACGGCGGCTGGCGATGAAGGCTCTGACTTACCAAGGACCCCAACAGATCTCCTACACCGAGGTCCCCGATCCGGTGCTGCCGGGCCGCGACGGGGCCGTTGTTCGCGTGAGCGCTGCCGGAATCTGCGGTAGCGATCTGCACATCTATGCCGGGCACGGTTTTACCGATGGCACCGGATACAGCGTGGGGCACGAGGCGGTCGGCGAGATCGTCGAATTGGGTTCGGATATACAGGGGTTCGCGATCTGCGACCGAGTGCTGGTCTCCGCATCCGTCGGCTGCAACCGCTGCGCGAAGTGCAAGACAGGCATCGTGGCGGCCTGCGAACGCCATCCAATGCCCGCCGATGCCTGCTACGGACTCGGCGGATCGCTCGCGGGTGCGCAGGCCGAATATCTCGCGGTCCCCCATGCCGAGGGGAATCTGGTGAGGCTTCCCGATACGGTCAGCGATGAAGCGGCGATCGTGCTCACCGATAATGCGCCGACCGCCTGGTACGGCGCACGCCGCACCCGCATCGCACCGGGTGAGACCGTTGTGGTGATCGGGCTCGGACCGGTCGGGCTGATGGCCGTGCAGTCGGCATTCGCGATGGGCGCGTCGCGGGTACTCGGGGTGGATCTGGTGGCCGAGCGCCGCAAGCGCGCCGCCGAATTGGGCGCGGAGATAGTCGAATCCGAGGAACCCAAGACTGTCATCCGCGAAATGCTCAGCGGCGGCTCGGATGTCGCGATCGAGGCGGTCGGCACCGACGCGACCATCAGTCTCGCCATCAGCGCCGTCGGACATCGCGGCCGAGTCGGCGTGGTCGGCGTCAGTCATAACCGCGCCTTCCCGTTCCATATGCAGTTGGCGCAGGTCAAGGAGCTCGAATTCCATATCGGACTCTGCTCGATCCAATACGAGCTGCCCGCACTGTTGCGGCTCACCGCGGCCGGACGGATTCGGCCCGAAGCCGTTGTTACACACCGATTTCCGATGTCGGACGGCGCGATTGCCTACCGCATGTTCGCCGACCGTGCCGACGGGGTTTCCAAGGTCGTCCTGGATCCGCGCAAATGACCGCAGCATCGCGCAGCGATTCAATGCGGGGTGGCGGGCCGGTGACGGACGGGCCAGAATTGGCCTCACCTCGTCGTCGCGGGCGGCCACCAGCCGCGGAGACCACCGCCGAGGCGACTAGGGCGCGCATCATGGCTGCCGCAGTGGACCTATTCGCGGAGCAAGGCTTCCACGGCACCGGCGTCGCGGAAATCGGTGATCGCGCCGGGGTGCAGCGGGGCGCGCTGTATTACCACATCGGTTCCAAGGAGGAGCTGCTCTGGCAGATCCTGCGCGCTTACATCCAGCTCATGCTCACCGACGCGCAGCGGATTTCCCGCAGCACCGACGACCCGATTGTCAAGTTGCGCAAACTGATTCACAGCCACGTCGGGTTGATTGTCGAGCATCGCCGCGAGGTCGCCATCCAACTGCGCGATGTCACCGCGCTGACCGGCGAGCGCGGCGAGGAACTACAGGAAATGCGGGACGAAATACAGGCCTACTGGCAGCGCGTCATCGATGCCGGTCATGCGGCAGGCGTCCTGCGCACCAGCGATCACGTGGTCACCAACAGTGTGCTCGGCATGCTGAACATGGTGACCTTCTGGTACCGGCCGCACGGTGGGCGCTCCCCCGACGAAATCGCCGACATTGTGGCGTCCACCATTCTCGACGGCATCATCGACACGAAAGGCTGACCATGGCTTGGGATTTCGAAACCGACCCGGAATACCAGCAGAAATTGGACTGGGCGGCGGAGTTCGTCCGCACCGAGGTCGAGCCCCTGGATCTGCTCTACCCGAATCCCTACGACCGCACCAATACCGAGGCGATGGCGCTGATGCGGCCGCTGAAGGAGAAGGTGAAGGAACAGGGGCTGTGGGCCTGCCATCTCGGACCGGACCTGGGCGGCCCCGGCTACGGGCAGCTCAAACTCGGCCTGCTCAACGAAGTGCTCGGCACCTCGATCTGGGCGCCGTCGGTATTCGGTTGCCAGGCACCGGATTCCGGTAACGCGGAAATCCTCGCGCACTACGGCACCCCGGAGCAGAAGGCCAGGTATCTGGAACCGCTGCTGGCCGGTGAGATCGGCTCCTGCTATGTCATGACCGAACCGACCGGCGGCTCGGATCCGACGCTGTTCAAGACCCGCGCGGTGCGCGATGGCGACTCCTGGGTCATCAATGGCGAGAAGTGGTTCAACTCGAATGCGCAGTTCGCCAGCTTCCATATCGTCATGGTGGTCACGAATCCGGATGTCAGTCCGTACCAGGGCATGTCGATGTTCATCGTGCCTGCCGACACCCCAGGCCTGGAAATCGTGAAGAACTTCCATGTGCACGGTTTCAGCGAGCACGAAGGACATCTGCGTTTCACCGATGTCCGGGTGCCCGCCGACCACCTGCTCGGCCAGGAGGGAATGGGTTTCATCGTCGCGCAGACCCGCCTCGGCGGCGGGCGGGTGCACCATGCCATGCGCACGGTCGCATTGGTGCGCAAGGCCTTCGACATGATGGCCGAGCGCGCGGTTTCCCGGCCGATGCGCAAGGGGCCGCTCGCGGGTCTGCAGATGACCCAGGAACGCATCGCCGACAGCTGGATCGAGATGGAGCAATTCCGCCTGCTCGTCCTGCGCACCGCCTGGCGCATCGATAAAGAGCAGGACTATCTGAAGGTGCGCAAGGATATTGCCGCCATCAAGGTGGCGATGCCGAAGGTGATGCACGATATCGCCCAGCGCGCACTGCATCTACACGGCGCTATCGGCGTCAGCCAGGACCTCCCGTTCGTCGACATGATGAATTACGCCGAGGTCATGGCGATAGCCGACGGCCCCACCGAGGTCCACAAGATCACTCTCGCCAAAGAAGTACTGAAGGATTACACCCCCGGCGACCCGGTCTACCCCAGCGGCTACCGCCCCGCCCTGCGCGAACAGGCCCGCGAACTGGTGGCCCGCCGCCTGGAACACATCGTCGGCAATCTCTGAAATCGCTATTGAGTGGTCACCGGGTGGACGCTCAGCGTGCAGGTGTCGATGGTCGTGCTGTCCGTGTGCGTGTCGGTGGTATTCGGTGCAGTGACCAAAAGCCTGAGTACGTCGGCACTGGCTGCTCTCGGCATCGACCGCACCGCCCCCGACCACTGCCTCGGCGTTGTGGTCGAGGACGACGGTCGGGGGCGTATCGATCTCTGCGGGCAGGCCGCCAGGTAACCACGCAAGGTGCGCTCGGCATGCATGGGGCGGCCCGCCGGGCCCGTATCGGTGCACCCCCGGATAGCCCGGTCTAGCCTGGATGCCCGGAGGTAACCGAGTGATCGCATACGAGGTGCGGCGAGTACATAGCTGCGAGTTCTGCGGCACCGACGACCAGGCCCTCGGCACCGACAGTTCGCTGGACCGGGCGAAGTCGATCGCCGAACACGACGCGGGCCTCGCGCTCGAATGGGCTTGGTTCGCTGGCGGCGAGTGGCCGCTGAGCGCGGATCCCGGTGACGGCGTCTACCTCTACTACATCTACGCACGGGAGAATACCGCGTAAGAAGTTACGAGGCGCGGGCGATCGGATCCGTATATCCCGCAACGGGACTCAGTTGTAGCACCGACGGCATCCGCCGGGTGAGAGCAGTCGGGCCGGTGAATTCCACTCGACCGGTTCGCATCGCGTGCGAGAGCGGAATACGTCCCAACCAAACCTGGTACAGCGATTCGACATCGGAGCTGATGGTCACGTCGATCGGGTAGCCGGGATCGGCATCGCACACCGAAGGCACACCCGATTCGACGACGATCCAATAGCGCCGAAAATCGTCGGTGAACCGTACGCACAGCACATGACGCTTACCCGGAAACGTAGACGTATCCAGCCGGGAGTGCATCCACCACACCAGCAGCCCGGCATCCAGCTCCTCGGGCCGCGGTTCGCCGAAGGTCCAGCGCGCACCCCATGCGCCGAGGCCGAACAGGATCGGCTCCAATTCTCGACCGGCCGCGGTGAGCCGATATTCGCTGCCCAGTTTGTCGATCAATCCGGCCCGCTCGAATCGGCGCAGCCGCTTGGCGAGCAGACTCCGTGAAAGTCCGGGCAGACCGCGCGCCAGATCGTTGAAGCGCGTCGTACCGATGAGCAGATCGCGCAGGATGAGCAGCGACCAACGCTCGCCGAGCACATCGAGCGCACGGGAGATCGGACAATATTGGCCATAGCTTGCGGTCGTGCTGGTCATGGTCACCTCGCGAACCGGGGTCCATTTTCTGGACCGGGGAAGTCCACTTTCTGGACTATTCGGTTATCGCGGCCGCTCCTAACTTCGAAACATGACGACTATCGCCCATGACATCACCACCACCGACTGGATCGCCCTGGCACGCCGGGTAGGGGAAACCCTGCGCGCCGATGTGGCCGCCCGCGACCGCACCGGCGACATCTCCGTCGCCGCCTTCGACCTGCTGCGGACCACGGGATTGTCCGCCGCGCTCGTTCCCATCGAGTTCGGGGGCGGCGGTGTATCGCACCACGAGATGGGCGAGATCCTGCGCGAACTCGGCCGCCGCGACCCGTCCACGGCCGTCGCGTTCGCCATGCACACCCATTTGGTCGCCGCGCAGGTCTGGCGGCACAACCACGACATCGACGCCTCTGCGGTCTTCGGCAAGGTGGCCGCGGGCGCGATCTTGGTCAGCACCGGTGCCTCGGACTGGGTCGAATCCAACGGCCGGGCCGAGCGCGTCGACGGCGGCTTCCGGGTGAGTGCCCGCAAGGCGCCCGCCAGCGGCTGTGAGGTCGGCGATGTGGTGGTGACCAGCATCCGCCGCGGCGATGCGCCGGAGGGACCTCAGGTGCTGCACTTCGCATTGCCGATGGACACCCTGGGTGTTCGCATCGAAAAGACCTGGGACACTATGGGTTTGCGGGCCAGCGGCTCGCATACGGTGGTTTTCGAAGATGTCTTCGTCCCCGATTCCGCGATCTCGCTGACCCGCCCCGCCGACGCCTGGCCCCCGGTGCTGAATGTGGTGATCGGCGTTGCCATGCCGCTGGTAATGGCGGCCTATCTCGGCATCGCCGACGCCGCGGTCGAATTGGCCGCCGCACTGGTCGCCGACCGCTGCGAACCGCATACCTTCCAGCTCGCGGGCGAAATGATGAACACCTACACCACCGCCGCGGATCTGATCGCCGCCATGTTCACCGATTCGGACAATTTACACTTCGACAATACCGACGGCTATGGTGCGCGCACCCTCAGCCGTAAGACCACGGCCGCCGACGCGCTCGTCGACACCATCCGGCTGGCCATCGAAACCGTTGGCGGCGTGGGCTTTTCGCGCAGTTGTGGGCTGGAGATGTGGTATCGCGACATCCACGGCTGCCTGTTCCACCCACTGCCTCGGGCCAAGCAGACGCGATTCACCGGGCGAGTTCTGTTGGGCCGCACGCCCATCGGTTGACCGACCTGCTCGAATCGCAATGCGCGAAGCCGGGACGCAGGCCGGCCGATCGGGTTCAATGGATAGGCACACGATGATCCACGGGAGGGAGTCATTGGTGTCCTGACCACCACAACCGTGGACGAGGCGGTGACTGCCCCTCGGACACGATGAAGGAGTCGCGCACCCCCTCGCCCGCGGCTCCTTCATCCCGCCGCGCCGGGCGAATCGTCGGCATTGCACATTCTGTTAAAAATGTTCGGCGTTTGTCACGGGTTGTTCCCGCATCAACCCCTGGTCAGACCGTACGGTTGTCTCCGACGCGACGACAGGCAGTCGCGTACGGCCCCCGGCCGCTTCGGAACTAGCAACACCGAGGTGTGGACCATGTTTATGCGCAAGATGATCGGCGCCGTGGCAGGAACAGTCATGGTAGGTGCGGTGGGCGCCGTCGGCGGCGCCGGCACCACAACCGCGGCCCCCGGTGGCTGCCCCGACCTCTATGTCGTGGCGATACCCGGAACGTGGGAGACCTCAGATACCAATCCCGGCGAAGGCTTGCTCGCGAACGTCACCGACAGCCTGCCGCCGAATACCCGCACCGACTACGTCACCTACGCGGCGACCGCCTTCCCGTGGGAGACCGATGTTTACGGCCGATCCAAGCGACAGGCCATCGATAATGCCCGCGGCCTGGTCACGGCCATGGCCCAGCAGTGCGCCGAGACCAACATCGCGCTGATCGGCTACAGCCAGGGCGCGGACGCGGCGGGCGATCTCGCCGCCGAAATCGGCACCGGACTCAGTCCAGTTCGGCCCGAACGCATCGCCGCGGTCGGTCTCATCTCGGATCCTCGCCGCTCCCCGACCGACGCACTCATCGGTCCGCCGGTGGACGGCGCCGGTGCGGGCGGCCCGCGCATCGGCGGCTTCGGCCTTCTCACCCCGAAGACCCGGACCATCTGCGCCGTCGGTGACCTGTACTGCGCCGCACCGCCCACTGACTTCGCGACCCGCTTCGCCGGCTTCCTGGCCCAGGCCTCCGATCCCGACCCGGCTCAGCTGTGGCGCTATCAGCAGGAGGCGTTCGCCATCTTCAACGACCTGATGGCGACCGGTGTGGCCCCCCTCATCCAGAACCAGCTCGCCGATCCGGAAATGAACGAACGCAAGCAGGAATTCGAGCGGTTCTACAACTCGTTCGTCCACCAGAACTATCCGACCTACGTCGTGGATTCCAACGGCGCCACCGCCACCTCGTGGCTGCGGCAGTGGCTGGTCGGCCTGGCCTGAAAAACCCTTCGCCAGCGGTGGGTGCGCTGTGCCACCATGGATTTCGATGATGAACACCCGATTGTGCGGGTGCGCACGAGCATGAGGAAGGAGGCGGCGGCCGTGACCATGATGGTATCGAGCCCGCGTCGGTATGGCGCGCGCGTCGAGCAGCAACCGCGCCGCCTCCGGGCCGGTAACTGACCGACCTCCGCTTCCCGAATCCGCTCGCTCGTCTCGAAACATGGTGATTCCCATGACGTTCCACCGCGCCACCGATCCGGTGGTGTCGACTGTCGACAACTGGATACACACCCGGGTACTGGTGTTGAACGCCAGCTACGAAGCGCTCACCGAGATCAGCGCCGACCGCGCCGTGGTGCTGCTCATGGGCGGCGCCGCGGAGTCGATCGCGGATCGGGAGCCACACTTCCCGATTCGGTCCAAGCACCTCGAGCTCGCGTTGCCGGAAACGATCCGACTGCTGCGCTATGTGTACCTCGACCATGTGACGCGAATACACGACGGCAGTCGCGCGACGCTGGCCGGTGTGCTGCGCCGGGACAACCACCGATGCGGGTACTGCGCGTCCTGGGCGCGCACCGTCGACCACATCCGCCCGCGTAGCCGGGGCGGTCCGAACACCTGGGACAACCTGATCGCCGCGTGCGCACCGTGCAACTCGAACAAGGCCGACCGGACACCGGAGGAGGCGGGCATGCGGTTGCTGTGGCAGCCGAAGGCGCCCGACCACCTGGCCCAACGCCAGCGGCGGATCTGGAAGCAATTGGCCACCACCTGAGCCGAGAGAGAAAGGAGAAGGCTCGAAAATGACCGTCGAATTGGAGACCAGCGCACTTGTCGATCTGACCGACCTGCTCCCGCTCTCGGATTCCCGAGAGTGGCATCGGGCGGCCTGCCGCGGTGATCCGAATCACGAGGCGTGGTTCCCGTACCCATCGCAGGACTTCGAGTACGCGCGTGCGGTGTGCGCGGGTTGCCCGATCCGGGATGCCTGCGGTGAATTCGCCGCCCGCACTGGACAGTCCGGAGTGTGGGGCGGCCACGAGTTCGACCGCGGACGGATGATCCGAGTCTAGTCGGACGTTCGCGCCACGCCGTGCCGGTGCGCCGCACCGGACACACCGGCACGGCAAATCTCGCGTGAACATACACTGACGATCGTGGGCACACATCGCAGCGGAACCAGATCCCGGGGCGTCAGCAAAGGTCCGGTTATCGCAGTGGTTGCCGTTTTGCTGCTAGCCGGGGCGGTCTTCGCGTTTTTTCAACTCAGTGATCGCGCCGCGAACCGAGACAAGTCGGCCGCGGCGGAGTGTAAGGAGGGGCCGTCGACACTGTTCGTGACAGTCGATCCGGATATCGCCGATCCGGTGCGAACCGCGGCCGATCGCTACAACGCGACCAATCCGAAGGTCCGCGACCATTGCGCGAAAGTAGTGGTTACGGCCCAGCCGTCGGCGGCGATCGTCGCCGGGTTCACCGCGGGCACGCCCTGGAACGGTGCACTCGGCCAGCAGCCGGGGCTGTGGATCGCCGATTCGATGCGGTCCATCGAATCCATGCGGGTGCCCGGCCTGATCGAGGGCACACCCGCACCGGTGGCGATGACTCCGATCGTGGTCGCCGTTCCCGAGGAACTGCGGAACGCGCTCGAGCAGGCCAAGATCACCTGGGCGGATTTGCCACGGCTGCAACAGGGTTCACTCGCCGACCTCGGGCTGTCCGAGTGGGGTGGGTTGCGGATGGCGCTGCCCGCCGGGGACTCGACTCTCGCGACGGCGGCGGCAGTCGGCTCTGCGGTGTCGGGGACCGATCCGCTCACCGATCAGGTCGCGCAGTCCGGTCAGGTCGTCGCCGCGATCTCCGGTCTCGCCGCGAAGGCGCCACAGGCGGCCGACACCACGGCCGCATTGGCCGCTATCGGTGGGCCGAATTCGCCCATTCACGCCGTGGCCGCTACTGAGCAGCAACTGAAAGCTCTCGGGGGCACATCGGCGTTTCGTCCCGCGGGGACCGCACCGGTTGCCGATCATCCCGCCGCATTGATGTCCGGAGCGTGGGTGGACAAGACCCAGAATCTGATCGCGTCACTGTTCGCCGACTACCTGCGCGCACCTCAGCAGTCCTCGGCCTTCACCGCCGCCGGATTCGCCGCCGCACCGGCCACCGCCGCACCGTCAGCACCGCGGACCGCACTGGACAAGGTGCGCGCCACACTGGCCAATCCTGTTCTCGGCGTGCAGGCTACGGTGCTGCTCGACGTATCGTCGTCGATGGGCAATAGCGACGGATCCGTGGCCCGGCTCACGAATGCACTCGGCGCGATCCGCTCCACGATGAATGTGATGCCACCTGACTTCGGACTCGGCGTATGGACCTTCGGCAAGAACCTCGACGGGACAACGCCGTACAAGATCCAAACTCCCACCGCGCCACTGAACGATCAGCAGCGCACCGCCTTGGATACGGCGCTGGAGGCCGTGAAACCCACCGAATCTCGCACCGACCAGGCGTATCCGTCACTCATCGCCGCCTATCGCTCAGCTGTTCGCGGATACACCGCGGGGCTCACCAATTCGGTTCTGCTCATTACCGACGGCCCGGATGACGACTCCACGATGACGGGAGCCAAACTGCTCACCGATCTGACCTCCGCCATCGATCCGGCCCACCCGGTTCGCATCGATGTGATCGTCATCGGCGGCAATGGCACCGAAACCCTCCAATCCGCCGCACAGCGAACCGGAGGAACATACACGCGGCTGACGACCTCGGATGACATCAGCTTCGGGACCGCGGTAATGCATGCGTTGACAACCCCGCGATGATCGCTGACCACGCAAGACATCCTCCGCGCGCCAGCCACGGCACGCGCCGGTGCGATCCGACGGCCGATCGGGGCGCAGCGGAGCACCACGCAATGCAATGATGACCCGGTGACTTCCTGGCTTCCGCTTCTCAGCTCGCTCATCGTCGGCGCCGCGGCGCTCATCGGCGTCCTGATCAACAACCGGACGAACCGCGACGCGATCACCGCGGCCGACGAGCGCAACCGGACCACACTTGATGCCGCCCAGCGCAATATCGAAACAACCCACGCCGCCGCGCAACGCAATATAGACGACGCCAACGCCGCCGCGGAACGCCGCGAACAGGACAAGTGGCGACGCGAGTCGATTCTGACCGCGATCTCCTCGGTACTGCTCTCCGCCGCCGACGTCCGCCAAAACCTGTGGGACACCCTCGATTGGAAGGCTGAATCCGTCGAGGAGGTGGACAGTTTCGGCAAGGAAGTGCAGCAGAGCATTTCCGCATCCAACGGCAACATCACCCGCCTGCGCGTCCTGTCGAACCCGAAGATCCCGGCGCGCTGTGAAGATCTCCTGCGCACCCTCGGCGCGGCGCAGAGCATCACCGTGCAACGCCTCAAGGTCGAACTCGACCACGAAGCAACCATGGACGACGTCAACGCGATCCGCGCACTGTGGCACAAGGCAATTGCCAACACCGTCCAAGACGAACGCGCCGTCATCGACGCAACGCGGTCGGAACTAGGAATCGAAGCCCTCCGCGAGATCCCGGAAATCGAACTCGAGTCCGTGCCGGACCCGGCGTAATCGCGGCCCAGGGCGGCTCAGATCCCGGCCGGAAAGACGCATAGGCCTCGGCCGCGGCATTTCGCGTTTTCTTGGGAGATCGGCCTGAACTGGCAGCATGAAACCGATCCGGACCGCGCGCGTCGCGTCGATGTCACCTTCGAATCCCGCAGGGCCGACCGCACCGCCGCCCCTGGTGCATTCGGACTTCGAAAAGCGCGGCGCCGGTTGGGAATCCATGCGCGACAGCGTGCAGAGCGAGGGCGGCTGGCCGGATCTGATCAATACCTACGCCAAAGCGGCTGCCGCACAGTGAAAGAGGCTGCCAAGCCGCACCTGCAACGGGCGGGGGTGCGGCCCGGCAGCCGTCAGTACGCGTCCAGCGGCGGGCAGGAGCAGACGAGGTTGCGGTCACCGTAGGCGCCGTCGATGCGCCGCACCGCGGGCCACACCTTGCCCCGCGCCGGATCCAGACCCTGCGGATACACCGCGACTTCGCGGCTGTATGGATGGTCCCACTCCCTGACCAGGCAGGCCGCGGTATGCGGCGCACCGCGCAGCGGGTTGTCCTGCATCGGCCACACACCCGCGGCGACTTGATCGATCTCGCCACGGATCGCCGTCATCGCGAGGATGAATTCGTCCAGCTCGGCAAGGTTTTCGCTTTCGGTCGGCTCCACCATCAGCGTGCCCGCCACCGGGAAGCTCATGGTCGGCGCGTGGAACCCATAGTCCGCCAACCGCTTTGCCACATCATCGACGGTCACACCGGTCCGCTTGGTGATCTCGCGCAGATCCAGAATGCACTCGTGCGCGACCATCGAGTTCTCACCGGTGTACAGCACCGGAAAGTGCTCGTTCAACCGGCGCGCGATGTAATTGGCCGAGGCAATCGCGGTCAACGTGGCCTCACGCAGACCATCGGCACCCATCATCCGGATGTAGGCCCAGGTGATCGGTAGGATCGACGCCGAACCGTACTTCGCTGCCGAGACCGCATGCGAACCCTGCTCGAGCGGGTCACCAGGCAAATACGGCGCGAGATGCGAGCGCACCGCCACCGGACCAACACCCGGACCGCCGCCGCCGTGCGGAATACAGAACGTCTTGTGCAGGTTCAAATGGCTGACGTCGCCGCCGAATCGTCCCGGACGGGCAAGGCCCACAAGGGCATTCAGATTCGCGCCGTCGACGTACACCTGACCGCCCGCATCGTGCACCAGCGCGCACAACTCGGCGACCTCGTGCTCGTAGACCCCATGCGTCGACGGGTAGGTGATCATGATGCAGGCCAGCCGGTCGGCGTGGTCGGCGATCTTGGCGCGCAGATCATCGAGATCCACATCGCCGTTCTCCCGGCACTTCACCACCTCCACACGCAGCCCTGCCATGGTGGCCGAGGCCGCATTGGTACCGTGCGCACTGGACGGAATGAGGCACGTATCCCGATGTGTGTCACCACGATCCAGGTGATAGCGCCGAATGGCCAGCAGTCCGGCGTACTCACCCTGACTGCCCGCATTCGGCTGCAGGCTCACCTGGTCGTACCCGGTGATGGCCGAAAGCCAGCCCTCCAGATCGGTGATCACCCGCAGCAGCCCGGGCGCATCCTCGACGGGCGCGTACGGATGTACCCGAGCGAAACCCGGCCAGGTGATCGCCTCCATCTCGGCGGTGGCATTGAGCTTCATAGTGCACGAGCCCAACGGAATCATGCTGCGGTCCAATGCGATGTCCTTATCGGAGAGCCTGCGCAGATAGCGCAGCATCGCGGTTTCGGTGTGATAGCTGGTGAAGGCCGGGTGGGTGAGGAATTCCGAGGTGCGGGTCTCGATCGAACCGTCGGGCACAGCAGGCGCACCGCCCGGATCGCTGACGCCCAACGGCAGCCCGGTGCTGAAGGATTCGAGCACCGCGGTGACATGCGCCTCGGTGGTGGCCTCGTCACAGGCGATGCCGACGTGATCGGCGTCCACCAGCCGCAGGTTGATCCCGCTCGACTTCGCCTTCGCGACAACGGATTCCGCGCCGCTGGGCACGCGCACCAGCAGGGTGTCGAAGAAGTTCTCGTGTACCACAACACCATCGAGTCCGGCCGCGATGGCGGCGGCGCGGGCATGAACTCGGCGGGCGATCGCACGCAGCCCATCAGCACCGTGATAACTCGCGTACATTGCCGCGACAATGGCAAGCAGCACCTGGGCGGTGCAGATGTTCGAGGTCGCCTTCTCCCGGCGAATATGCTGCTCACGGGTCTGCAACGCGAGCCGGTATGCCATATTGCCGTCCGCGTCCACGGACACACCGACCAACCGACCCGGCAGCTGCCGCGCATGCCTGGTGTGCACCGACAGATATCCGGCATGCGGACCGCCGAAGCCCATCGGCACCCCGAAACGCTGTGTGGTGCCGAAACATACGTCCGCACCCTGCTCCCCCGGCGGCGTAATCAATGTCAGCGCGAGCAGATCCGCGCCCACCGCAACCAGTGCACCGCGCTCGTGCGCCGCCTCGATCACCGGCCGCCAGTCCACGATCCGGCCCGACGCACCCGGAACCTGAACCAGTACGCCGAAGAACTCGCCATCGGGCAACTCGCCACCGGACAGGTCCGCCGAGACGATCTCGATGCCAAGCGGCTCGGCCCTGGTGTGCAGCACGGTCCTGGTCTGCGGGAACAGATCGTCATCGATGAGCAGACGCGCGGATTTGGACTTGGCCGCGCGGCGCAGCAGCGTCATCGCCTCGGCAGCGGCAGTGGCTTCATCCAGCATGGACGCATTGGCGACGTCCATTCCGGTCAGATCCGACACCATGGTCTGGAAGTTGAGCAGCGCCTCGAGCCGACCCTGGCTGATCTCGGGCTGGTATGGCGTGTAGGCGGTATACCAGGCCGGATTCTCCAGCAGGCTGCGTACCAGCACCGGCGGGGTGAGCGTGTCGTAGTACCCGAGCCCGATCATCGAGACGGCGACGGAATTCGAGTGCGCGAGCTCGGCGAGTTCGGCGAGCACCTCGTGCTCGGTGGCCGCGGGAGGCAACACGTCAAGCCCGGAGCCGTCCAGAATGCTCGCGGGCAGCGCCGCGGTGGCCAGCTCGTCCAGCGAGCCGACGCCGACGACGTCCAGAATCCGGGCGAGTTCATCCCGGTCGGGTCCGATGTGGCGGTCGGCGAATGATCGAGTCACGGCAGCTCCAAGGTCGGGCGGGGTCGGCCAGCGGTGGCCAATGGGTACCAGCCCTCCCCCTCTGTCGTGGAGCCTGAGAGATTCGGACGCCGCGACACCCTGCCTCGAACGGACAGGGCCCGGGACCCCTTTCCCCATGGGCGGGCGATCGCCGCGTTGTGCGCCAAACACCACTTTCCAGAGACGTCGAAGCCCGTACGGTCCGTTTGCCTGAGAGATTGACGGGGAGGTGCTGCTCCTTCGGCGCCCGAACTCTTGTGAAGTCCGAAACTCTCCCGCACGGCGGCGACGCCTCGTCAGTTTATGCCGCGCGCGCAATGAATGATGCCACTAGGTCCCGGAACGGCGTGTAGCGCTCATCACTCCGGTGTACGAGAAATGCCCGCCGCGAGAGCGACGGGCATTCGACACGACCTCTAGCCGGTCTTCGCGTTCATCCGAGCCTTACGACGGAAGGACAGTTCGTCCTCCGGACGTTCGCTCGCGCTGCCGCTCACCGCCCGCTCGGCCGGGAAGTTGGCGATGGCTCCGGTCAGTTCCCGCATGGCGCCACTGACCGCGATTCCGAAGACGCCCTGCCCACCCTGCAGTAAATCGACTACTTCCTCGGGCGAAGTGCATTCGTACACCGAGGTGCCGTCGGAGAACAGCGTGATCCCCGCCAGATCCTGTACACCGCGGCTGCGCAGGTGATCAACCGCGATGCGGATGTTCTGCAGCGAGATACCGGCGTCCAAGAGTCGCTTCACGATTTTCAGGACCAGAATGTCCTTGAACGAATACAGCCGCTGGCTGCCCGACCCCGCCGCTCCTCGAATGGAGGGCACGACCAGTCCGGTCCGCGCCCAGTAGTCGAGTTGGCGGTAGGTGATCCCGGCCACCTGGCACGCACTCGGCACGCGGTAGCCGACCAAATCATCGGGTACCGAATCATCCGGGAACAGGCCTGGCTGTACCACATCCTGCGATTGCTCTGCCACTGACCACTCCCTTGCTTCGCCGACGCCTTGCCTCATCGATGACCCGGCTCCGTAACGACCAACGACCGGCCATAACGGACGTGGCCCAACTATCGAGATTACTCCCCCTGATTGTCCCGGGAGCGGCATCGTCCGACCAAACGCGACGCGCGGTAAGAGTCTCGACCTCTACTTTAGGGCCAGCAAAAATATGGGCCGCGGGACCGATAACGCCAGTCCGCCAGGGCAACTCAGCTATCGGTGGCCTTGAAATCGTCCGGCGAGACGGACTCGAGGAACTCCTTGAACTTCTCCACCTCGTCCTCACGCTCATCCGGCATGACCAGCCCCGCTTCCTCGAGCACCGGCTCCTCGGCATAGATC
This sequence comes from Nocardia sp. CA-084685, assembly GCF_050955785.1. NCBI lineage: Bacteria > Bacillati > Actinomycetota > Actinomycetes > Mycobacteriales > Nocardiaceae > Nocardia > Nocardia sp. CA-084685. Next base: position 3,630,177 of record NZ_CP192094.1, on the reverse strand, counting down.
GGGCAACCGACCCGCAAGGCGATCGCAATCGAATCCGACGGCCGCGCCGAGATCCGCACATCGTTGTCGAAGACCAGATCCGCGTAGAAGGTGCCCTCCTGCAGATCCACGATCCGCACTTCCTTGAGGGTGTGCCCGAGGTCGGCGATCAAGATCTTGATCAGATCGTGAGTCAGCGGACGAATCGGAGTCACCCCCTCTTGTTCGAGCACGATCGCGGTCGCCTCGGCCTGCCCGATCCAGATCGGCAGATACCTGTCGCCGGACACCTCGCGGAGCAACAGCACGGGCTGGTTCTGTGGCTGCTCGACACGAATGCCGATTACGCGCATCTCACTCATCGCACTGCCTCCCAATGACTCGCCGGCCGCCCGGCATGACCGCTGCAGAGCTCGCCGTACCACGAGTCTAAGCGAAGCTCGATGGGTGCAGCATTCCCTGTGCACAGCCGAAATCGGCGTGTTGTCCGTCTGGAACGCAAAGCGAACTTCCGATGTACCTGCCGAAGTCAACCGCCGAGCGCGGTCCGCACCGACGTTTTCACCAGGCAGGTGTGCAGTGTCAGCGACAATGCCGCCAACTCGCGCACGGTTTCCTCCGCGCGGGCCCGCGCACCGGCATCTCGACTCTTGGCGATCGGGGCGGCGATTTGCGCCACCAGTGCGGCCTCACGGTCCGCGGCCAGCTTGAAGGCGCGCAAATGTCGTGCCTCCAGGCCGAATTCGGCCATCGCCTTGGCGGTCTTGGCCAGCGTCACCGCATCCTCGTCGAAAAAACCGGCAGCGCCCGGCGTGATCAGATTGGCACGGATCAGATCGGTGAGGAATTTCTCGTCGATCTCTGCCCTGGCGAGCAGATCCGACCTGGTGAGCCGGATTTCGTGATCGAATCGCAGCTCGTCGGGCGAGATCTCACCGGGCACGACGCCGAGTCTGCGCGGCGCCGCGGTGCGTGCGGAAGTATGCGCCGCGGAAGTGGCGGTGGGGTCGGAGTCGGGCACAGCGTGCCCGGGCTCCAGCGCACCGTTGCGGCCGGAGTGCGCTCGGGCGCGGGCTTCCCGCACACCGAGCGTCGCCGCACCACTGTCGATCGCTTCGAGCTGCTCCTTGATCACCTTCAAGGGCAGATACTGATCGCGTTGTGCGGTCAGCACGAATCTGAGCCGCTCGCAGTCCGCGATCGAGAACCTGCGATAACCCGACGGGGTGCGCTCGGGTCGGATCAGCCCCTCGGCCTCGAGGAAACGGATCTTCGAGATGGTGATATCCGGAAAGTCCGGTCGCAGCAGGTCGAGCACGGAGCCGATCGACATACCTCCGCGAGCCCACTGCGCCGCGCCCGTCATAGCACCGAGTCTTTCATGACACAGCGTTCATTCCTGTCAACAGCCCCGACACGCGAAATCCGTGCCGTTGATGTCACAAGCTGCCCGCACCCGCCGACGAATCGCTCGACTCGACCCGCGGTCCGGTGAGGAACACGAGGCGGAACTTGCCGATCTGTACCTCGTCACCGTTCTGCAACTCCGAGGAGTCCACCGGCTCCCGATTGACGTAGGTGCCGTTCAGGCTGCCCACGTCGACCACCTGGAAGGAATCGTCGTCCTGCCGGAATTCGGCATGCCGACGGCTGACGGTGACGTCATCGAGAAAGATGTCACTGTCGGGATGGCGGCCCGCCGACGTGGTCGGCTGATCGAGCAGGAACCGCGAGCCCGCATTCGGGCCTCGCTTCACGACCAAGAGGGCAGCACCAACCGGCAGACCCTCGACCCCTTGGACCGGCTGTTCGCCGGTCGCCTCAGCGGAGCGCGACGCGTCGACCTCGTTCAGGAAATCCGCGCGGAAGACCGACGTCGTCTCGGCCGCGGTCTCCCCGTAACCCGGGTCTTTGTTCTCGCTCACCGTTTCTCTCCTCCTCGAACCTGATTATCCATGCAAGCAGGTGCTGCCTTCACCGCCACGACCTGGGGATCCTGGCGCTAGAACACCGGCTGCCAAGCGCCGGCACATCTGTTGGCATTGACCGTACCCTGCCAGGGCGTACCCGTGCAGGTAGAACTGGGAAGGCTGGGTCAGCCCCCGATAACTCCTTGATAACCCGCGGCATCCAGCAGTTCACCGAGCGCGGCATCCACGCCCGCCTCGTCGCTCAATTCGAGCTCGAAGATCCACCCCTCACCATAGGGATCGGTGTTCAACGTTTCCGGCGCCGCGTCCAGAACATCGTTCACCGCAACGACTTTCGCGGCCAGCGGAGCGTAGATATCGGACACGCTCTTGGTCGACTCCACCTCGGCGATGCTGTCCGCGGCGGCGACCTCTTTGTCGACTTCGGGCAACTGCACGAACACAACGTCACCGAGTTGAGACTGGGCGTAGTCGGTGATGCCCACCCGAACCCGGGTCGGGCCGACCCGCTGCACCCATTCATGCTCTTCGGTGTAGCGCAGATCCTCGGGGGTCTGGGTCACAGGCCGTCCTTTCATCGTCGACTCGACGCAACTCTAATCGCTACTCACCGCGGTGTGGCACAGCCGGTATCGCTCGCGCGACGGCGAAGGCTTTCCAGATGTAGAGCACGCCGGTCCACACATACACCGCCGTGCCCCAGACCAGGAATGCCCCGCCGAGGGCGCGGCCGAAACCTGCCAGCGCCCAATCCATCTGACCGGCCAGCAACCACGGCAGCGCGGACATCAGCGCGAAGGTAGCCGCCTTACCCAGGTAGATGACCTCGGGCGGATCCAGTTCGCGGCGTTTGTACACCGAAAGAGTCAAGGCCAGCACGGCATCGCGGCTGATCAGGATCACCGCGACCCACCAGGGCAGCAAACCGCGGATCACGAATGCGCCCAGTGTGGTGACCAGGTACAACCGATCCACGAACGGGTCGAGCAGTGCGCCCAGCCGTGAGGACTGATCGAGCAGGCGGGCCAGCTTGCCGTCCAGGAAGTCGGTGACACCGCTGAGCACCAGCAGCGCGAATGCCCAGCCGTCGGCGCGCACCACCAGCAGCAACCACAGGAACAGTGGCACACCGGCCAGTCGCAACACGCTCAGGATATTGGGGACGGTGAAGATGCGGTCGGCGAAGACGCCGCCCGCGGCCGGATCGCCCGCATTTCCCGGGTTGTCCGCGCCGGAGCCGGCACGTTCGCCCGGTTCCGTTTTCCCCGATTCGGTTGTCACAGCCCGTGCATACCGCACCGACCCCGGTTCACGCCATCCGGGCACGCCATCGCACATATTTCGGGTACGTATCCGCTGTGCGATACGCCGCACCGGCTCGGGTGACAGAATGAGTGCGAAACCATCTCATGCAGTTGTCGCACGGTTCAGAGAGGGAAACCATGCCAGCATTCGACTACGACGTGGTAGTGATCGGCTCCGGATTCGGCGGTAGCGTCAGCGCGCTGCGCCTGACCGAGAAGGGCTACCGGGTCGGGGTGCTCGAGGCCGGACGGCGCTGGCCCGCCGAGGATATTCCGAAGACGAATTGGAATGTGCGCAAATCGATCTGGGCGCCCCGACTGGGTTTGACCGGACCGCAGCGGATCAGTGTGCTCGGCAAATGCGCGGTCTTTTCCGGCGCGGGTGTGGGCGGTGGTTCGCTCATCTACGGTAATACCCTCTACGAGCCACTGCCGAACTTCTACACCGATCGGCAATGGGCCCATATCACCGATTGGAAGGCCGAACTGGCGCCGTATTACGACCAGGCGCAGCGCATGCTCGGCGTGGCCCCCAATCCACGGATGACACCCGCCGACGAGGTGATCAAGGAGATCGCCGACGATCTGGGCGTCGGGGATACCTTCCACCCGACCAATGTGGGCGTTTTCTTCAACGAGTCCGATCCGGGTGCCGAGGTCGAGGATCCGTACTTCGGCGGCGCGGGTCCGCACCGGCGCGGCTGTGTGCATTGTGCGCAATGTTTCACCGGCTGCCCGCACAATGCCAAGAACACCACCACAACGAATTACCTCTACCTGGCCGAAAAGGCAGGAGCCGAAGTACATCCGCTGACCACCGCGACGGCGGTCCGGCCACTGTCCGGCGGCGGATATGCGGTCGAGACCGAGCGTTCGGATCGCTGGATCCGCAAGCAGCGCAAGACTTTTACCGCCGAACAGGTGGTATTCGCCGGGGCGGCGCTCGGCACGCAGAAGTTGCTGCACAGAATGCGCGATGAAGCGATACTGCCGAATCTGTCGCCGCGCCTCGGTGAACTCACCCGCAGCAATTCCGAGGCTATCCTCAATGTGGTCAGCCGCTCCCGTCGCGATTTCGCAGAGGGCATCGCGATCACCTCCTCGATCCATCCGGAGGCCGATACGCACATCGAGGTCTGCCATTACGGAAAGGGGCAGAACGCGCTGTTCCCGATGTCGGTACCGATCGTCGACGGCGGGGCTTTCCGATTCCTGCGCTTCCTGCTCGCAATCGTATTGCACCCGTTGGTATTCCTGCGCAGTCTCAGTGCCCACCGTGCTTCCGAGAAGTCGGTGATCCTGCTGGTGATGCAATCACTGGACAATTCGCTGACCTCCTACCGCAAGCGCGGTCAGTTGAAGACCAAACAGGGCACCGGCGAACCGAATCCGACCTGGATTCCGCTGGCGCACGATATCGGCCGCCGGTTCGGCGCGAAGGTGAACGGAGATACCCACGGCCTGGTCATGGATGTGCTGAATATCCCGGCCACCGCGCATTACATCGGCGGTTGTGTGATCGGCGAAGGTCCGGAGGTCGGGGTAGTCGACCCGTATCAGCGGGTATTCGGTCACCCTGGGCTGCATGTCGCGGACGGTTCGGCGGTCACGGCGAACCTGGGTGTCAATCCGTCGCTGACGATCACCGCCCAAGCCGAGCGCGCGATGGCCTTCTGGCCGAATAAGAACGAAGCCGATCCGCGCCCGGAACTGGGTTCGGCGTATCGGCGTATCTCCCCCGTCGCCCCGAAGCATCCAACGGTGCCCACCTCTGCCCCCGGCGCGCTGCGATTGCCGATCACACCGGTTGATCCCGCGGTCCCCGCAACCTGAGCAGTGTGGGCTCGTTAGGCCCCCGCTATCCATCTCGCTCGCCCCAACGGAGCGAGTCCTACGAGCGAGGAGTTCGCGGCCCGTCTCGCGTCCGAGCCGTCGAAGCGCATGCGCCGAAGGCACAGGGCTCGCCCTTCCCGCATGCGTGCACCAAGTGCCGAAAACCCCCGCCATCACCAACCACCACGGAGCGAGTCTTATCGGCGACCGTTCGCGGCCCGTCTCGCATCCGAGCCGTCGAAGCACATGCGCCGAAGTCGCGGGACTCGCTCTTCCGGCACGCGTGCACCAGGTGCCGAACGTCCCGCCACCCCCAACCACCACGAAGCGAGATGCTCCTATAGATGTCAAGTGTTTGTGTTCGGGGGTGGTGTGGTGGTTTTCGGGGTTTTGAGGACGTGGTAGATCTCGCGTGTTACGAGTCGTTTGAGGCAGCGCATGATGTCTTTTTTGGACAGGCCTTGTTGGGTGCGGCGTTCGGTGTAGGCGCGGGTTCGTGGGTCCCAGCGCATGCGGACGACGACGATGCGGTGGATCGCGGAGTTGGCTTGCCGGTCGCCTCCTCGGTTGAGGCGGTGGCGATCGATGCGTCCGGAAGAGGCGGGCAGTGGTGCGGTCCCGACCAGCATCGCGAACGCGCTTTCGGAGCGTATCCGGTCGGGGTTGTCTCCTGCGGTGACCAGCAGTTGGCCGGCGATGTCGGGGCCGACACCGAGTAGTTGCAGTAGTGGTGAGTTGATTTGGGCGACAATGGGTTTGATTGTGGCGTCGAGTTGGGTGATTTCCTCGCTCAGCGCGCTGTGACGGCGTGCGAGGTGTCGGAGTGTGATCTTGACAGCGTGGGCGGGGTCACCGGCCTTGCGTATGTCCGGACGTGCGGTGAGGCAGGTTTTGATCAATTCGCTGTCGGTCAGCGGCGCCAGTCGCGTGCGCAGCTGCGCGGGCGCGGTGATGATCAACGACTTGATCTGTCGTTGGGTATCCGACCGCTGCGCGACGGCGCTGCGGCGTGCGACGCGCAGGTTACGCAGTGCCTCCACCAGGCCGTCGCGTTGTTTGGGTGTGCCGGTGCGCTCACCGGCCAACGCGGCGCGGGCCGCGGCCAGGGCATCGATCGGATCGGATTTGCCCTGCATGCGGCGGGTTTTGCGGTCGGGCCGGTCGATCTCGACGATCGCCACCTTCTTGATCGCCAGGTAACGAGCCACACCGGCGCCGTAGGCGCCGGTGCCCTCGATACCGACCAGCACCAGCGTGCCCAGTGTCTGTAACCACGACAGCAACTGTGCGTATCCGGCGGGGGTGGCGGGGAACTGGCCCGAACCCAGCGTCCGGCCGGCAGCATCGATCGCAGCCGCGGTATGAGTGTCTTTGTGGGTGTCGATGCCGGCGGTGACTTCGATCACCGCGTGTGTCATGGTGGGAATGTGCCTGCCCTTTTCTCTCGACCGGGGTTGAGGACGGCACACACCAGCCGGGCGGGCGGACAAGACAGTAATGGGTGACTGGTGCGAACAGGCTCCTATGAAGTCACGAACACCACGTCCGGTGAGTACCTGAGTGCCCGTGGTGGTCGACCGACAGATCTCGCTGAAGGCCCGAAGCCAGTCTTACGGTGAGTCAGGACGGCCACCACGGGAACTCAGCAATCATTACTGTCTTACGAGCGAGGAGTTCGCGGCCCGTCTCGCGTCCGAGCCGTCGAAGCGCATGCGACGAAGTCGCGAGTCTCGACAGCTCGGACGCGAGACACCAGGGGGCCGCGAACCCGCCGCGGCGCAGCCGCGGCAAAATAACACAGTGATCGATCTTCGCTCCTATGTTCCGGCGGAGGACGTCCGTGCCCGCGGACGGGCGCTGCGTCAACGGGTTCCGGTCTCTGCCCGGGATCGAGCGGTCGCCTGGTCGACGCGACCGGATGTGCTCGACTTCATCGCCGCGAGCAATGCCGATCGGTTGCCGCATCTGATACCGCTGCGGATCGGCCGAATGCTCACCTCGCCGTTCACTTTCTATCGCGGCGCGGCCGGGCTGATGGCCGCCGATCTCGCGGGCAGTCCGGATACCGGGGTGCCCGCACAGATCTGCGGTGACGCACATGCCGCGAATTTCGGCCTGTACGGCACGCCGCGCGGTGAAATCATCATGGATATCAATGATTTCGACGAAACGATCGTAGGCCCGTGGGAGTGGGATCTGGAGCGCTTGGCGGCCAGTCTGGTGCTGGCGGGTCGCGAAGGCGGTGCGGGGGAAGACGATTGCCTGCGCGCCGCGCGGGACGCGGCCCGGTCCTATCGCCTCGCCATCGATCATCTGGCCGAGCAACCGTTTATCGAATCGTGGAGCGCGCTGCCGGACGAGTCGATCATCAGTAGGGCCAAGGCCGATGATCTGCTCGACGACTTCAAGAAGGCCGCGAAGAAGGCGCGCAAGAACACCAGCGCCAAGGTGGTCGAGAAGTGGACCGAACATCTCGAAGACCACGAGACCGGAATCAGCAAGCACCGATTCGTCAGTGACCCACCGATTCTCACGCCGGTCGAAGCCAAGGTAGCCGAGGAAATCATCGACGGGCTGGAGCGCTACGGCGATACGCTGCGCGAATCTCGGCGCAATCTGCTGGCCCGATTCGCGGTGTCCGACACTGCCTTCCGCATTGTCGGCACCGGAAGCGTCGGACTGCACAGCTATGTGGCACTGCTGCACGGCAATGCGGGTGAGGCGCTGGTACTGCAGCTGAAGCAGGCCAATCCGTCGGCCCTGGCACCGTTTCTGCCAGCGCCGCCGCCAGCGCACGAGGGTGAGCGAATCGTGCAGGGCGCCAGGCTGGTTCAGTCCGAGACCGATATTCTGCTCGGCTGGACCACACTGCGCTTGGAGACCGGCGAACTACCTTTCACGGTGCGGCAATTCCGAAATATGAAGGGCAGTATCGATCCGGCGGAGCTGTCCTCGGACGATCTCGACGACTACGGCAGGCTGGCCGGTGCGCTGCTGGCCCGCGCACATTCGCGTTCGCTCGATCCGCGCCTGCTCGCTGGGTATTTCGACGGTGACGATGCGTTCGAGGATGCCGTCGCGCGCTTCGCGGTGCGCTATGCCGATCGGGCCGAGGCCGACCACGCCGAATTGGTAGATGCGGTGCGGGCTGGAAAGATCGCCGCCGAACAACCACAGTGACACGCCGCGTCTGGTCGTAGGCGCGGCGAAGCGGGCGGCGGTGTCCGTATCCTTGCCACCATCGAGTGATGACGTGAAGGGCGGTCGCGAATGCTCGTACGAGTACAGAATCCGGCAGGCACCAATGCCGAGCGGGCGCTGATCGACTGGCTGCGCACGTGGAAGGATCCGGCCAGCCCGCATGGTGTCGCCACGGTGAATTGCAGTCTGTTCCACAATGATCGGCTGCATCAATTCGACGCCGTGGTCTGGACCCCGACCAGTTGTGTGGTGATCGAGGCCGAGGCGCTGGTCGCGCGCCAGGACGGCGTGCTCGAGGTCCCGCTCAGCGGGCCATGGACGATCTCCGGCGAACCGCTCGCCGTGGAGGGCCGCGATCGCCGTACCCCGCTGGACAAATCGCGCGAACACACACTCGCACTGCAGAATTGGCTGGCGGCCCGCGGACTCGGTCAGCGCGCCGTGCATGGTGTCGCGCTGATCGTGCCGCTGCGCGGGGCCGAGTTGTCGGTCAAGCAGGAGTGGAGCGATCCGAGTTTCGATGTGATCCTCGGCAGCGATCCGGAACGGCTGCGGCACTATTTCGAGACGCTGGCCGAATCCGAGCAGAATATCCATCTCTGGACGGCCAACGATGTCGCGGCGGCCTTCCGCAGCCTAGGTATCCTGCCCTATCTGCCCGCCCCGCAGGATCTGATAAACGAAGGCTTCCTCGGTCCGATCGATATCACGCTGTGGCACGGTGGGCCGAACCAGGCGCAGGCGGAGGCCTATGCCGAGGAGTTGGCGCAGGCCGAAAGGGACGCCAACGCGTCGGGCCTGGTCCTCGAGGCGCCCTGGTACAGCCCGTGGAAGCTGTATCCCCGGCAGGCGGGCGATATGGATCTCGGGCGGGCGTTCATGCGGATCACCCTGGCCGTGGGCATGCTCATCGCCTTCGCCTGGGTGATTTGGTTCGTGGTCATCGCGATATTGACCTACGGGCCAGGGTGACGGCGGGGGACTCGACGACACGATGAGCCGCGCTAGCGTCAGGAGGTTCCGCTTTGCCTGCTGCCACGCACACCATCACGATCGCCCGACCCATCGGCGAAGTGTTCACCTTCTTCGCCGATGCCACCAATAGCGCCCGCTGGCGAGCGGGGGTCGAGGAGATCACCGCCGAGGGACCGCCCGCGGTGGGCACCGTCTATCGACAGCGGGTGACCGGCCCCGGCGGCCGGTCGGTTTCCGCCGATGTGCGGATCACCGAATTCGAGCCCGAGCGGCGGGTCGTCCTGGAAGGCATTTCGGGACCGCTGCGGCCGGTCGTCGAGTACACCTTCGACATGGTCGAAGGGGGAACGCAGGTCACATTTTCGCTGGCAGCGCCGCTGTCGGGTCCGAAGAGGCTGCTCATGGCCCGGGCGGTGCAGCGGACGATGGACACAGAGGTCGCCGGGTTGGATCACGCGAAGACGCTGCTCGAATCCGGCGGGTACTGATCGATCCTCTCGGCTGCGGACCGTGATCCCGCGACCGAGATGCCCCCGCCCCGAAGGCGGCGAGGCTCACCCGCTACGTTTCCCCGGTGAAATGGGAGGGGTGGCTCGAGCGGATGCGGGCGAATCTCGTGGCGCTGTGCGCGGTGCTCGTCGGCGTCGGCATCGTGATTACGCTGCCGCTGACCTTTCCCGCCGACGGCGCCGCCACCGATCTGGATCGCGCGCTCGCCCAGCCAATCCATTCGACGCTGGACGCCCATCCCAGCGGCTACCAGGCGCTGGTGATTCCGAGCAACGGCTACATTCTGATTCCGCTATTGCTCGCGGCCGCCGCGTGGTTCGGTTGTCGGGGACAGTGGCGGCAGGCCGTGGCAATGGTGGTGATTCCCGAACTCGTGGTCGGGCTCAACAGCTGGGTACTCAAATCACTGTGGGATCGGCCGCTGCACGACTATCTCGCGTATCCGAGCGGACATACCGTGCATCTAGTCGCGATTGCCACCGCGTTCGTCGTGCTGACCGACTCGATGCGGGCGCGGGTCGTCACCATCGTGATCGCCACCGTCGCTCTGGTCTGCGCCGCGGTCGGCATGATCGGCCTCGGCTATCACCTACCGACCGATATTCTCGGCGGCGCGGCGGTGGGGATCGCGCTGGTCGTCGTGTGCTGGAAGCTCACCGAGGGATTCCTCGCAGAGCAGACCCGCGGCGAATCCTAGATCGACACCGGCGTGTGACTACCGATCCGATCGAACACGCTCGCATCATCCAGCAGCGCCGCACGCAGCATGCTCTCTGGCACCCCCATGCCCTCGACCAGGGTCAGCGCATCCGGGCGCAGCCGATCGACGAGTTCATTCACACCGCGACGCACGGCCTTCGCCCGCTCGACCGACATGAACCGGTGCATGATGAACCACGCCTGATTCTCCTCGAGCATCGAGTAGACGTACAGATCGCAGACGGTCTCGGCGAGTTCGCGAGCCGCCGGATCCGCGATCCCGGCGATGCCTTCGATGAACGCTTCCAGGATCAGCCGGTCGATATGCGCGGTGCCCGCGGCGAGGATATGGTCCTGCGCATTGTTGAACGCCTCGAACGGTGTGGTGTCCTTGGCGCGAGCACGCAGCCGGTGTCCTGCGGTGCGCACCAGATAGTCCTCGCGGTCGGCGAATAGCTGCAGCTGCACCGAGCGGCGGGACAGGTCGCCGTCGTCAACGGTGTCGTCACCGCGGTCGCGCAGGGTCTGGATCATTTGGCGCACACCGGAACGCTTGCGCACGACATCACCGGCCATGGTGGCGGCGAAGCGCACCCAGCCCAGCGCGTCCAGATCGCGGATCTCATCGGAGTAGGCGGTGAGCACTTCCTTGGCCACCAATTGGGTGAGCACGACATTGTCGCCCTCGAAGGTGGTGAACACGTCGGTATCGCCCTTGAGCGTGACCAGGCGGTTCTCGGTGAGATAGCCTGCGCCGCCGCAGGCTTCGCGACATTCCTGGATGGCGCGGGTGGCGAATCGGGTTTGTGCGACCTTGAGTCCAGCGGCCCGTTTCTCCAGCGCGCGCTGCGCACCCGGATCGAGATCCTGACCGGTCTGCACCAGATGCATGCGACGGACCAGGTCGTTCTGTGCGAACGCGAGTGCGTACGACCGGGCGATCAAGGGCAGCAGCCGTCGCTGATGACTGCGGTAGTCCAGCAGCAGAGTCTCCTGGCCACTGTCCGGATCCGAGAATTGGCGACGCTTCAGCGCATATCGCGTGGCAATGCTCAACGCGACCCGGGCACCGGCCGCGGCGGCACCTCCGACGCTGACCCGCCCGCGCACCAAAGTGCCCAGGGTGGTGAAGAATCGGCGGCTCGGATTCTCGATATCGGAGCGGTAGGTGCCGTCCGGTGCGACATCGGCATACCGGTTGAGCAGGTTCTCCCGGGGAATGCGGACCTGATCGAAGGTGATCCGTCCGTTGTCGACACCGAGCAGACCGCCCTTGAGGCCGTCGTCGTAGGTGGTCACTCCCGGTAGATCGGCGCCGCTTTCATCCCGGATCGGCACCAAGAAGCAGTGCACGCCCTGGCTTTTCCCTTCGGTGATCAACTGCGCGAAAACCGCTGCCATCCTGGCATGTTCGGCCGCACCGCCGATGTAGTCCTTGCGCGCCGACGGTGTCGGCGAATGGACGACGAACTCCTGGGTCTGCGGATCGTAGGTGGCGGTCGTCTCGAGATTCGCGACATCGCTGCCGTGTCCGGATTCGGTCATCGCGAAACAACCGAGCAGATCCAGTGATATCAGCCGCTTGACCACATCGCGATGCCGTTCGGTCCCCAGGTTTTCCACGGCGCCGCCGAACAACCCCCACTGCACACCCGATTTCACCCACAGCGACAGGTCGGCGTAGGCCAACATCTCCAGTGCGACCACTGCCTCCCCCGGTTCTCCCGTGCCCCCGTTCTCGCGTCGGAAACCACGCTCCGCGTAGCCCATCGATGCGATCGCCCGCATCTGCTCGAGCACCCGTGCCCGTGCCGCGCGGTAGTCCAGAGACGGATCGCCGGTGAACTGATCTCCGGCCAGTTGCACCCTGGCCTCGGCGCGTACCGCGCGCCATGGGCCGTCGAGTGCGTCGCGGAGGTGGTCCGATGTCGAGACGTTCTCGGTGTCAGGCATGCCCCGACAGTAGCGTTTCGCGGCATCCGGCGGGCCGTTCGAACCGAGCGGATGCTTCGGACATCGAACCGCTGCCGGAGGTTTGACCAGCGGATTCAGTCCGAAGGAAGACCATGACACGACATCTTCGTAAAGTTCTTGCTTTACCATTGAACGCGTGTTTAATATACTAAACATGTGTTCAACCAGAGAGCCGTATCGCAAGGACCCGCCGAACTAGGAGGCGCCGCGTGACGCCGGCCGCGAATTCGGATCTCAGCACCGCAGCCCGCATTCGCGATATCGCGATCGAGGTGTTCGGTGACAACGGATTCCAGGTCGGAGTTCGCGCGATCGCCGCAGCGGCCGGTGTATCTCCCGGACTGGTCAACCATCATTTCGGCTCCAAGGATGGCCTGCGGGCCGCCTGCGACGAGCGGGTGCTGGAGTTGATCCGGGACCAGAAGTGGAAGACCGCCACCGAGACGAACGTCGCGAAAAGCATGCTCGACGCCATGTCCGAGATCGAGGCATACGGCCCGCTGGTCGCCTACATGGTGCGCAGCCTGCAGGCGGGCGGGCCGTTGGCCGAGTCACTGCTCGAGCACATGATCTCCGATGCCGAGGAGTACATCCAGGCAGGTGTCGAGGCGGGCACCATCAAACCGAGCCGTGACCCGGCCGCGCGGGCCAGATACCTGACGACAGTCAATGTCGGCGCGACCGTCCTGTACTTCACCCTGCTGCAAAACCGCGGCGAAAAGCTCGACTACCGCAAACTCGTTCGCACCTTGAGCGAGGAGTTCATGCTGGCCGCCGCGGAGCTTTACACCCAGGGATTCCTTACCGACCCAACGATTTTGGACACCCTTACCAAGGAGACCTGATGTCCGACATCATCGAAGTTCGCGATCTGCACAAGAACTTCGGCCACTTCGCCGCCCTGAACGGGCTGGATCTCGCGGTCCGCGAGGGCGAAATCCATGGCTTCCTCGGCCCGAACGGCGCGGGTAAGTCGACCAGCATCCGCATCCTGCTCGGCATTCTACGGGCCAGCTCCGGCGAGGTCCGCCTGCTCGGGCGCGATCCATGGACCGACGCGGTCGAGCTGCACCGCGAAATCGCTTATGTCCCAGGGGATGTCACACTATGGCCGTCGTTATCCGGCGGGGAAACCATCGACCTACTGGCCAGAATGCGCGGGGAAATCAATGCGCAGCGCCGGGAGGAATTGATCGAGCGATTCGATCTGGATCCGCGCAAGAAGGCGCGCACCTATTCCAAGGGCAACCGGCAGAAGGTCGCATTGATCTCCGCGCTCGCCTCCGATGTGCGCCTGCTACTGCTCGACGAACCGACCTCAGGTCTGGATCCGTTGATGGAACAGGTTTTTCGCGAATGCGTCGACGAGGCCAATCAGCGTGGCACCACGGTTCTCCTGTCGAGTCACATCCTGTCCGAGGTGGAGGTGCTGTGTGACCGGGTGACCATTATCCGAGCCGGACGTACCGTCGAGAGCGGATCGCTGTCGGATATGCGGCACCTTTCGCGTACCTCCATTACCGCCGAATTGCTCGGCGACCCAGGCGATCTCAGCCGGATCGCGGGTGTCGAGGACATCGAACGCGATGGTTCGACACTGCGCTGCCAGGTGGATGGGGAACATCTCGGCGAGTTGATCCGGATCCTCGGCGATGTCGGAGTGCGCAGCCTCACCAGCGCGCCGCCGACGCTGGAGGAACTGTTCATGCGGCACTACCACGTCGATGGCGCGACGTCCGAGCAGGCGAGGGCGACCATGGAGAAGGTGGGATCATGACAACCGCAACTGCGGGCGGCCGCCATTACGCCGCACCCGCCGTGCGCGGGTCGGCCGACTTCGCCGGTACCGTCCAGTTACTGCGACTGTTCCTGCGTCGCGACCGAATCGTCTTGCCGCTGTGGGTACTTGCCTTCGGACTGCTGCCCGCCTTCTACGTCAGCAGCGCCAAGGCCGTGTACACCACACAGGCCGACCTCGATCATGCCGCGAAGTCGGTTATGGAAAGCCCTGCGCTCGTTGCCATGTACGGGCCGGTCTTCAGCACCGATCTCGGCTCGATCGGGCTGTGGAAGGCCGGGCCGTTCTACGCGATGATCGCGATCGCGACGATCCTCACCGTCATCCGGCACACCCGGGTCGAGGAGGAGACCGGTCGCGCGGAATTGGTCGGCGCCACCAGCATCGGCCGCTATGCGGGATTGACCGCCGCCATGATCATGACAGCGACCGGATGCCTGATCGTCGCCGTCCTGAGCACCCTGGCGCTCTCCGGCAGCGACCTGCCCGCGGCTGGTTCGCTGGCCTACGGCGCGACACTCGGCTGTTCCGGTCTGGTATGGGCCGGGGTCGCCGCCATCGCGGCACAGGTGAGTGTGGGGGCGCGGGTCGCGCGGGGGGTGGCATTCGGCGCACTCGGCACGGCCTTCGCGCTGCGCGCCGTCGGCGACGCCGGAAACGGCGTGCTGTCATGGTTTTCACCGCTCGGCTGGTGCATAAATCTGCGGCCGTACGCGAATGAGCGCTGGTGGGTGCTGATTCCGCTGCTCACGGTTGCCATTGCGACTACTGGCGCAGCGTATATGCTTCTGCGGCAACGTGATACGGGCTCAGGTCTGCTCGCCGAGCGGCCCGGCGCACCGGTAGCGGCGCCCGCACTCTCCGGTCCATCCGGACTGGCTTGGCGGCTGCAGCGCGGCTCGCTGCTGGCGTGGTCCATCGGTTTCCTGCTCTACGGATCACTGATGGGCGGCGCAATCAACAGCGTCGGCGATATGCTCGACAACAGTAACCAGGTCCGCGACGTGATCAACCGGATGGGCGGCACCGACGTGCTGCAGAATTCGTTCATCACGTTCGCCCTCGGCATGCTGGCCATCGCGGCATCGGCCTACTCCATCTCGGCCGTGCTGCGACTGCACGAGGAGGAGTCCAGCCAGCGCGCCGAGGCCACACTGGCCGGTTCGGTGAGCCGAGAACGCTACGCGCTCAGCCATATCGGCATCGCGGTACTCGGACCGGTGGTGCTGCTGTTCCTCGCGGGTGCGGCGGTCGGAGTCCTCTACGGCATCTCGGATGGCGATCTGGCGGGCAAGGTGGGCGACTGCCTCGGTGCGGCGGCGGTGCAATTGCCCGCGGTGTGGGTGCTCACCGCGATCACGGTGGCGATCTACGGCCTCGCACCCCGCTACACACCGGTCGCGTGGGGTGTACTGAGCACGATGATCATCATCTTCGTCATCGGCGCGCTCGACGGGCTGCCCCAGTGGGTGCGCGATCTGGTTCCCTTCACGCACCCACCGAAGCTGCCGGGCGCAGCCTTCGAGGCCACGCCGATCCTGTGGCTGCTCGGGATCGTGGTCGTGCTGCTCGGGGTGGGGATCGTGGGCTTCCGTCGCCGCGACCTGCGCTGATATTCGGATCGGTGCCCCGCAACGAGTTTCACCACCCGTTGCGGGGCGCTGTTGCGCGTTCCGAGCCGTCGAGGAGCCGCCACGCGGTGTCCGGCGAGGACCAGTCCGGCGGGGTCGACGCGCGGGAAGTGCTTGCGGTGCAGTCACTTCCAGAGCCCGCGCAGCCGGTCGCACCGCAGGGGCACCGGGTGGAACTGCGCGAGGTTCGATTCGGTTACGACGATGAGCACGAGGTACTGTGCGGGATCGACCTGGTGCTGGCGCCGGGGACGGTCACCGCGATCGTCGGGCCGTCGGGCAGTGGAAAGTCCACCCTGGTTCAGCTTTTGCCGCGGTTCTTCGATCCGACGCACGGGTCGGTCACCCTCGGCGGTGTTGATCTGCGCGAAATCGGCAGTCGAGAGCTCTACCGGATGGTCTCCTTCGTCTTCCAGGATGTTCGACTGCTGCGCGCGTCGGTCGCGGACAATATCGCGCTCGCGGTACCGCATGCCGACCTCGATGACGTGGTGCGCGCCGCCCGGCTGGCGAATATCCACGATCGAATTCTCGAACTGCCGCACGGATACGACACCGTGATCGATGCGCAGGCGAGACTGTCCGGCGGTGAGGCACAGCGGATTTCGATCGCACGCGCACTGCTCGCCGACACACCCGTGCTGGTGCTCGACGAGGCGACCGCTTTCGCCGACCCGCAGACCGAACAGGCGGTGCGTCAGGCCTTGGCGACGCTGGCGGGCGATCGGACGATTCTGATCATCGCCCATCGCATGGAGACGATCGCCGACGCGGACACCGTGGTGATGCTGGAATACGGGTCCATCGTCGAGCACGGCAGGCCCGCCGAACTCCTCGCACAGGGCGGAAAGTTCGCGGCGTTCTGGCATTCACAACGATCGGCAATCGACACCGAAACCCCTTGGGGGATGACAATCGGCGGGGCGGGTAAATACGGCGCCGCACAAGGAGACGAGCGATGATTCGAATGCTACTGCGCGTGCTCGGACCCGGGTATGCCAAGCCGGTACGCCGCACCTTGATCCTGATGACGACGACCGCGATAGCCGAGGGTTTGTCCTACGCACTGCTGGTTCCCGTACTGCGGGAACTCTTCGGGAGCACACCCGCGGCCGCCTGTCCCTGGCTGATCGCCTTCGCGGCCGCCGTCGCGGTCTACGCGGTGCTGCGCTATCGCAGCGATCTGTCCGGCTTCCGGGTCGGGACCACCCTGTTGCGCGGCATGTATCACCGGCTCGGCGACCATCTGGCCCGATTGCCGCTCGGCTGGTACGGCCCTGGCCGTGTCGGGGAGGTCTCCGTCCTGGCCAGCCGCGGTGTGCTGCAGGCGATGAGCGTGATCGCGCATCTGCTGGCACCGTTCATCTCCGCCGCGGTGACTCCGTTGACAATCGTCGCCGTGATGTTCGCCTACAACTGGCAACTGGGGTCGGCCGCATTGCTGGCCGCCCCGATCATCGCGGCGATCCAGATCTGGACCGGACGTTCGATGGCCGCCGACGATGCGCAGCGCGTCGAACGCGACCACGAGGCCACCGGACGCGTCATCGAATATCTCCAAGCCCAGCCGGTGCTGCGGGCGGGCGGGCGGACCGCCGAACGCTTTCGGTTGCTCGACGACTCACTGCACGAAGTCCAACGCACATCCCGCCGCACCACGCTGTCGGCGCTACCGGGCATAGTAGGCCTGGCGATCACGGTGCAGGCGACATTCACCGCCCTACTCACCCTGGGTGCCTACCTCGCCCTCGGCGGACCTGGGCTACCCGGTCGCGCCGCAACCTCCGCTCCCATCGGCGCGGCAGAGCTTTTGGCGATCCTGGTGCTGGCCGCCCGCTGCGCGGAGCCGCTGCTGTCGCTATCGGAAATCGGCGGCAAACTCCGCGGCGCGCGTTCGGTGCTCACGAGACTCGAGACGGTATTGCGCACCGAACCGCTACCGGAAGCTCCCAACCCGATCCAGCCGGCGGGTGGTGACGTGGAGTTCGAATCCATCACCTTCCGCCAGGGCGACCGCACCGTGTTCGACGATGTGTCGCTGTCGGTACCAGCGGGCCAACGGCTTGCCGTTGTCGGACCGTCGGGAGCGGGTAAAACCACCCTGCTGCAATTGCTCGCGCGGTTCTACGACGTGGACGCGGGCGCGGTCCGGGTCGGTGGCGTGGACGTCCGCGCCATCGCCACCGACGTGCTGATGGACCAGATCGCCATCGTTTTCCAGGATGTCTATCTCTTCGACGGCACCATCGAGGAAAACGTGCGCCTCGGCCGTCCCGACGCCGAGGACGCCGACGTGCGGGCGGCAGCGAGCGCAGCGCGGTTGGACGAGGTGATCGAGCGATTGCCCGGTGGCTGGGCGGCGCATGTCGGCGAGGGCGGCGCACTGCTTTCCGGTGGTGACCGCCAGCGGGTTTCGATCGCGCGAGCGCTGCTGAAGAATGCGCCCATTGTGCTGCTGGACCAGGTGACCTCGGCGCTGGATCCGGTGAACGAGGCGGCCGTCCACGAAGGTATCGAGCGCTTGATGGTGGGGCGGACGGTGGTGCTGGTCGCGCATCGGCTGCGGACCGTCCAACGCGCCGATCACATCGTCTTCCTCGACGGCGGCCGGATCGTCGAACAGGGCACGCACGTCGAACTCCTGCACCGCGCTGGCCGCTACGCCGAGTTCTGGAATCTATCCCTGACATCTTGACCAGCCGATACCGACATTCGAATACGCCAGTGTTCGTGTCACTAATGGGAACACCTACCAGCTGTGGGTAACGTCTGCTCCGTTATCGAAGCGAAATAAGCAGACGAGGCATATGTCGAGGACCCGAAGCTTTACCCGGCTGACCGCGGCCGCTGCCGCGGGTTTGATCGGACTTGCCGTGGCGGCGTTGCCCGCGCAGGCACAGCAGAGTCCGGACAACCCGCAGTACGCGCCGACCATGCTCATTCTGGACGCGTCCGGTTCCATGCAGCGCCCCGATCCGTCGGGCACCATGATGGATGCCGCAAAGACCGCCGTGCGAAACTTCGTCGGTTCCGCCCCCGCGACATCCAAAGTGGGGTTGACCGTTTACGGCACGAACACCGGAAATACCGAGGCGGAGAAGGCATCCGGCTGCCGTGACGTCCGGGTTCTGCACAAACCCGAAACCCTGGACCGGACCGCATTGACCAGCGCGGTCGACGGAATCAAGGCCAGTGGCTGGACGCCGATGGGCACGGCACTGCGCCAGGCCGCCGAGACACTGCCGAAATCGGGTCCGCGCTCGATCGTCCTGGTCTCCGACGGCGACGACACCTGCTCCCCACCCGAGCCCTGTGAAGTCGCCCGCGAATTGAAAAAGCAGGGGCTCGATCTCATCGTGCACACCATCGGATTCGCCGTCGACGCCAAGGCCCGCGACCAGCTGACCTGCATGGCGCAGGCCACTGGTGGTACCTACAGCGACGCCGCCGATGGTCCCGCACTCGAACGGACGCTGCCGCGCATATCATCGGCCGCCTTGCGCAATTACCAGGCCGTCGGCATACCGATCACCGGCGCCCCGACCTACGCCGCCGCGCCGGTCGCCGCCCCCGGCCAGTATCTGGACACCATCGGGCAGCGGGAAAAGCGCTACTGGGCAGTCGATGTCCCGGCGGGTGCGACCGCGTATTTCAGTGGCACCCTGTCCTTTCCGCGACTGCGTGATATCTCCCCGACCGACGATCTGAACGTGCTCCAAATGCGGGTCTATGGTGCCGACGGCGAGGACTGCAATGTCTTCGAATTCGAGAGCTCCACCAAATCCAGCGACGGTGTCGCGCTCACCGTGGCGAAGGCCTTCGACGGTGCGACCAAGGAACGCACAGGCAACAGCGGCTCCGATAAATGCAAGGGCGGTGGCCGCTACTACTTCCAATTGGCCTGGGAGAAGGTATCGGCCGGTGTGCCGGAACGACTTCCGATCGAACTCATCGTCGGTATCGAACCCGCGGTGACCGACGCCGGTCCGGTCGCGGTCGCACCGCCGACGACCTTCGCTGAACCGAACGGTGCGGGTGCGCCGGTATCCGGCGGCTCATCGTTCACCGTGGCAGGTACGCTGCCGGGCAGCGGTCGCTACACCGATGCGCTCCAGCCGGGTGAATTCGTCTTCTATCGCGTCAGATTGGACTGGGGTCAGGGCCTCGCGTATCGAGTCCGGTTCGGGGCCAATGGCGTTCGCGGACTCGACAACCTCTCCAATATCCGAACCACCCTCTACAGCCCGATCCGCGAGGAGATCGATTCGGACTTCTCCTCCTATACCGGCACCGAGGGTGTCCTGCCGACGAATAAGGCGATAGCCACGGTGCCGATTCGGTACAACAACCGCAAGGCCGACCAGCTGGAGTCACGACGGGAGGCGGTGGCCGGTTGGTACTACATCGCCGTCAAACTCGGCTCGACCTTCGAGCAGGGTGAGAACCGTCCGGTATCGGTGCAATTGGATCTCACCGTCACCGATACCAAGGAGAGCGGTCCGAAGTACGCGAGCACCATCGGCGACGGAGTTTTCGGCGAGAATTCGACCGGCGTGAAGACGCCGACGAGCCGCACGCCGGGTGCGGCGCCCGCGGTGGCGGAATCGCGGGCCGCCGATTCGAATTCGTCGACCGACTTGATCGCGATCGGTGTGATCGGCGCCGCGATCATCGGCGTGGCCGGTGTGCTGATCGGATTACTGGTCGTACGCAGACGACGCGGATAGCGCCGAAGCCCGCTGGCGCCAACCGGTGTCAGCGGGCTGCTTCGAGACCGAGCTTTCCGGCGAGACGGCTCAGGTATGCGCGCACGTCCTCGGCGTCGCGATCGGGCAGCCCGAAAACCGCTTCGGTGATACCCAATTCGGCCCACTGCGCGAGCTGTGCGGTGTCGTGACGTCCGGCCAGCGCAATGATTTCCGGACTGCCCTCGCGCTCGTGTTCACGCCAAATCCGGTGCAGCAGTTCGATCTTCTCCCCGAGGCCGTCCTCGGTGGGGGTGGTAAGCCAGCCGTCGGCGTTCTTGGCCAGCCAGGTGAACGACTGCTCGGTCCCGGCCGCGCCGAGAATCACCGGAATCCGTTTCTGCACCGGCTTGGGCCAAGACCAGCTCGGTCCGAAATTCACGAATTGCCCTGCGAAGCTGGCCTCCTCCTCCGACCATAATGCGCGCATGGCATCCAGATGTTCACGCAATACCGTTCTGCGCTTATTCGCGGGGACTCCGTGATGCGCCATTTCGTCGGTATTCCAGCCGAAACCGACGCCGAGGCTGACCCGACCGCCGGACAGGTGATCCAGCGAGGCGAGGGTTTTGGCCAGCGTGATCGGATGATGTTCGGCGGGCAGGGCGACCGCGGTGGACAACGTGATCCGGCTGGTGACCGCCGCCGCGGTGGCCAGCGCGACCCATGGGTCCAGCGTGCGCAGATACCGGTCGTCGGGCAGGCTCGCATCCCCGGTGCGCGGATGCGCCGCCGCCCGAACCACCGGAATATGGGTATGTTCGGGCACGTAGAAGGCGTCGAATCCGGCCTGTTCGGCGGCCGCGGCCGCATCGGCGGGCGTAATGCCCCGGTCACTGGTGAACAACACAATTCCGTACCGCACCGTGCACGCTCCCATCTCCAAATTAGAACAAGTTCTATCACTTTTAGCGGCGTCGACCAAGTGTCCGGACAACCGTCCAACCCTCGAGACGGTCCCTCGGACCACTACAGATGCGAACCCGGGCCTCGGTTGACTACGGTCGCGCTCATGGGTCCGGACACATTTTCAGGAGGAGACGACACCGCCCCGGGCGATCAAGCGGCCAGGCGGCCGCGCTTGCGCTTCCTGCGAGCGCCCCGCGTGCCAGTCGTCAAACAGGCGGTCGACCTGCTGGTCGCCGACCGTCCGGCCACCGCCGACCACATCGTCGCCGCACCGACACCGCTGCAGCCGATCGATCTCACCGACGATGCCCGCGTCGCCGAGGTGCTCGATTTGGCCGTGCGGGTGGGTGAGGTGGTGCTTGCCTCAGGTACGGGTGTCAACGACACGATGACCCAGGTGCGTTTCATCGCCGCCACCTACGGACTGGCTCGCTGCGATATCGACGTCACCTATGACGCGATCAGGATCTGGGCCGACCGCGGTCCGCTGCTACCGCCCGCCAGCAGCATGCGGGTCGTCAAATACCGATCCCTCGACTTCACTCGCCTCGCCGCCGTCGACCGGCTCACCCGCCGCATCCGTAATGAGGTCGTCCCGCCGAGGGACGCACGTGCCCGCCTGGACGCCATCACCTCGGCGCCGCATCCGTACCACCGGTGGGTCGCCACCTTCGGGTGGTCGCTGCTTGCCGCATCGATCGCCGCGCTGCTCGGCGGCGGTTGGCTGGTCGCCGCCGTCAGCTTCGGCACCACCCTGGCCATCGACCGCGTCAATCGCGTGCTGAATCGCTACGGTCTCCCGTTCTTCTTCCAGCATGTGGTGGGCGGCGCTGTCGCGGCGACACCGGCCCTGCTGCTGGCCGCCTTAGTGGCCACGCTGCACATCGATGTCGACCCGACACTGGTCATCGCCGCCGGAATCACCGTGCTGCTCAGTGGTTTGCAGTTGGTCGGCGCGGTGCAGGACGCGATAACCGGCGCGCCGATCACCGCGACCGCCCGCATGCTCGAGGTCATGATGATGACCGGCGGCATTATCGCGGGCATCGCCATGGCACTGCGAATCGGCGATATCGTCGGCGCCACTATCCCACCGGTTTATCTGACCTCCAGCCGCGATATCACCGATCTGCCGATCAAGATCGTGGCCGGTGCGGTGGCCGCGCTAGCGTTCGCACTCGCCTGCTACGCCGAACGCCGCGCCCTCGCCGCTGCCGCCTTCGGCGGTGCGGCGGGCACGATCTGTTTTCTGCTCGTACAGCATCTGGGCTTCGGTCCGGTGATCTCCTCCGCGGTCGCCGCGACGCTGGTCGGTCTGGCCGGTGGCCTGATGGCGCGCCGGGCGCTGACTCCCCCGCTGGTTGTCGCGCTCGCGGGGATCACCCCGCTGCTCCCCGGCCTGAAGGTGTATCGCGGGCTTTACGCGCTGCTCAACGACGAGCTGTTGATCGGAGGCAATCAGGTGCTCGCCGCGGTCGGCGTCGGATGTGCGCTGGCCGCGGGCGTCACCCTCGGCGAGTGGTTCGACCGCACTGTGCGCCGACCGAGGATCCTGAGCCGATTCGGCTCGATCCGCCGACCGGTCATCGTGCACCGGCGGCGCCATCCGCATCGTCGCGATCCCGGCCGTCGACCATGATGTGGCCGATCACCCGATCCTCTACCGAACTCGTCTCCGCCCGATCGGATTTCGTGCACTGACCCTGCGCTATCTCACTGCGATGTGGGCACCCCGGGGTGAGGATTGTCCACCCTCGGGTTTGCTGGGCGATCCCTGAGGTCTCTGTTTCCCGGGGCCCGGACACCGGAAGGTTAATCGTGCACCCGTTCACGATCCCCCCGGAGGAACCCCCACTATGCAGCCGAGCTACGTCCACCACGTCCATCGGCAGATAAGCGAATACGGGGATACGAGGTCCTACACCTATCTGCGTGAGGTCGGTCGCGAGCTCGTCGAGGATATCGTCACCTACCGCGAACTCGATCGCGATGCCAGGGCCGTGGCCGCTTGGTTGGCCGATCGGCCGGAATCGACGCAGCCCGTTGTGCTCCTCTACCAGGATGGTATGGCGTTTCTGCGAGCTTTTCTCGGCTGCCTGTACGCCGGCGTCGTGGCCGTCCCCGCGCCACTGCCGCACTACGAGCGCAGCGCCGACCGGGTAGCGGGCATAATCGCGGACTCCGGTGCCCGGTTGGTGCTCACGACCAGCCAATTCCAGCCGCTGGTCGCGGCGGCCACGACAGCGGTCGTGGCCGCCACCGACGGTCCGCTCGGTGATCCCAACGTCTGGCAAATGCCCGATATCGACTCCGGGACGATCGCATTCCTGCAATACACCTCGGGATCGACCGGCATCCCGAAGGGCGTCGTCGTGACGCACGGCAATCTTATGCACAACGAGGCGGCTATCGCCGCCGGCGGCGAGCTGGACGATACCGCGACCGGTGTCAGCTGGATCCCGAACTTCCACGACATGGGCCTGATCGGCTTTGTGCTGGGGGCGGTGTACTTCGGCGCGAATCTGGTGTTCATGTCGCCGACGACATTCCTCAAGCGTCCGGTGCGCTGGCTGCAGGCCATCAGCAAGTATCGAGCAACCTACACCGGCGCGCCGAACTTCGCATACGACCTGATCGTGCGCCGAGTGACCGACGAGCAGCTGGCAGATCTCGATCTCAGCAGTCTGCGGTCCGCATTGTGCGGCGCCGAGCCGGTTCGCGAACGGACCGTGGCGGCGGTAAACGAGCGGTTCGCGGTCGCAGGATTGCAGCCCACGGCATTCCTGCCGGCCTACGGCCTGGCGGAGGTGACACTGCTCGCCAGCTACGGACGGATCGACGCGGCACCGGTCTACCTCGACGCCGGACGCGATACCCGGCTCGTCAGCTGCGGACGCGCGGCGCGTGGTCTCGACATCCGCATCGTCGACCCGCACACGCGCAAGCAGGTGCCGGACAACACCGTCGGCGAGATCTGGATTCGCGGCGAGAGCGTTGCGGCCGGCTATTGGAACCGTCCCGACGAGACCCGCGAGGCCTTCGACGCGCATATCGGCACCGAGGGGCCGTTCCTGCGCACCGGTGATCTCGGTCTGCGGCACGACGAGGAGCTGTTCATCGCCGGCCGGCTCAAGGATCTGCTGATCATCAACGGCCGCAACCTCTATCCCCAGGACGTCGAGGAACTGGTGAGCGAGCTGCATCCGGCACTCGCCGGCAGCGTCGGCGTGGCCGTATCCGTCGACGCGGGGGGCCGGGAACGAATGGTCGTGCTGCAAGGCGTCAAGAAGGCGCTGCTCGGCGAGGCCACGCTGACCGAGCTGACCTCGGCGATCAAAATCGCGGTCGCCCGCGGGTTCGATGTGCCCGCGCCGAATGTCGTTCTCGTAGAAACCCGTTCAGTGCATCACACCACCAGCGGCAAGGTCCAGCGCAGCTCGATGCGGGCGGCGTTCCTGGAGGATCGCGTCGAGGGTGTGCTGCACGAAGATCTCGAACCGGCACTGAGCCGATCACTGACCGTCTGACCGACCCGTACCGCCGAGGAGCCGAATATGTTCGATACAGCCGCCGCCTGCCCGACAACAATCCAGGGCTGGCTCGTGAAGCGCGTCGCGGACTACACCGAACGTGCACCGCACCAAGTGGATCCGGCGATTCCGCTCGCCGAGCTCGGCCTCGACTCCGCTTCGGCGGTGACCCTGTGCGGCGAGATCGAGGACCGGTGGTCACTCGATATCGACCCGACCCTGGTCTTCGACTACCCCACCATCTCCGATATCGCCGCCCACCTCGCCGCCGAATTCGCCCACGCCGCATGACCGATATCGCCATCGTCGGCCTCGACTGCCGATTCCCCCATGCCCCCGATCCCGCCGCACTGTGGCAGATGCTGCTCGACGGCCGAGATGCGATCTCGGAGGTGCCAGCGAACCGCTGGCACGCCGATGACTTCCACGATCCGGCCGGTACCCCCGGCACCATCAATACCCGCAGCGGCGGATTCCTCGACGACGCGGACGCATTCGACCACGAATTCTTCGGTATCGCACCGCGCGAGGCCGAGGCGATGGATCCGCAGCAGCGTCTGCTGCTGCAGGCCACTTGGCGCGCCTTCGAAGACGCCACGCTCGACCCACGGGCCCAGTCAGGTTCGCGTACCGGCGTTTTCGTCGGGGTGATGGCCAATGAGTGGGCGAACCTGCAGATGAGCGATTATGCCGCGATCACGCCGCAGCACGGTTCGGGCAATGGGTATTTCATGACCGCGAACCGGCTGTCCTATCAGCTCGATCTGCGCGGTCCGAGTATCGCGGTCGATACCGCCTGTTCGTCATCGCTGGTCTCGGTCCATCTCGCCTGCGGTGCCCTGGCTTCCGGCGAATGTGATCAGGCGGTCGCCGGTGGCGTGAATCTCGTTCTCACCCCGGCCGTCGGTGTGTTCTACACCCAGGCGGGACTGTCCGCGCCCGATGCCCGCTGTAAACCGTTCAGCGGCAACGCCGATGGCATCGTGCGCGGTGAGGGGGTAGCCGTGCTCGTACTGCGGCGTCTGGACGATGCGGTAGCCGAGGGGCTGCCGGTCTACGCGGTGATCAAGGGCAGCGCGGTCAACTCCGACGGCCGCAGCAACGGCATCACCGCGCCGAACCGGTGGGCACAGCAGCAGGTCATCACCGAGGCATACCAGCGGGCCGGAGTACGGCCGCAGGACGTGGACTTCATCGAAGCGCACGGCACTGGAACGATTCTCGGTGACATGATCGAGATCAAGGCGCTCGGCGCACTGCACGGGACGAACCGCGCCGAACCATGCGGCATCGGTTCGATCAAGGGCAATCTCGGTCATACCGAGGGCGCTGCGGGAGTCGCCGGACTGATCAAGGTCGCGCTCGGTCTGCACCATGGTGTGGTCGCGCCGACGAGATTCGCCGAGCAGGAAAATCCCCGGCTACGGATGAGCCACCATGGCCTGCGCCTGGTCGCGGAAGCGATGCCATTGCGTGGACCGGCGCTCGGTGGCGTCAGCAGCTTCGGGATCGGTGGCACGAATGCGCACATTGTGCTGGGCAGCGCACCCGCGAAGACAGCTCCGGCCGCGTCCGGTGGCGGCGTGCTCACCGTCTCGTCGAATGACCAGGAAGGATTGCGGCGCAACGCACTTCGTCTTTCCGATGCATTGGCCTCGGTGCCCGAGGATCGGTTCGCGCAGCTGTGCTGGACCAGTAACCAGGTCAAATCTTCCGGGCGCACTCGACTGGCGATCGTCGCGGCGGATCGTGCCGACGCCATCGCCCGCCTGCGCGACGACCCGGAAGTCGGTGTGGCACAGACTGTCCGCATCGGCTGGATGTTCACTGGTCAGGGTTCGCAATTCGCCGGAATGGCAAGGGCATTGGAAGCGGCGAACCCATCGTTCCAGCGGGCTCTGTGGGCAGTCGACGACCGCATGATCGAATACCTCGGTCGCTCGGTGCGCGACCTGCTGCTCGATGAGAGCACCGATATCGACCACACCGAGCTCGCCCAACCCGCCATCTTCGCGATGGAATACGCACTCGCCCGGTCATTCGCCGACGCGGGCGTGCGGCCCGCATGGCTCATCGGGCACAGCATCGGCGAATTCGCGGCCGCGGCCGTCGCCGGAGTTTTCGACCTCGACGACGCATGTCGACTGGTGGTCGCGCGCGGTCGGCTGATGCAGCGGTTGCCCGAGGGCGGCGCGATGCTCGCCGTGCGCGCCGACGAGGACCAGGTTGCCGATCTGGTCGCGGACGAACCCATGGTCGCGATAGCCGCCGTCAATGCGGGCGCGGAACTCGTGCTTTCCGGTCCCGCAGCCGCGCTCGACCGGATCCGGGTCACGCTAGAGGCACGTGGGATGAACACCAAGGCGCT
This sequence comes from Nocardia sp. CA-084685, assembly GCF_050955785.1. Lineage (NCBI taxonomy): Bacteria > Bacillati > Actinomycetota > Actinomycetes > Mycobacteriales > Nocardiaceae > Nocardia > Nocardia sp. CA-084685. Next base: position 3,602,790 of record NZ_CP192094.1, on the reverse strand, counting down.
CACTGTTTCCCATGCGTTCCACAGTCCATTGATGGCACCGATGCTGGCCGAGTTCGAAGCTGTCGCCCGTCGCTGCACCTACCGGACACCCAACATTCCCATCTACTCGACTGTGCGCGGCCGATTGCTCGACGAATCCGAAGCGATGGACGCCGCGTACTGGACCGAACACATCCGTGCGACAGTACGTTTCGCCGAGGCCGTCGAGGCCGCGCTGGGTACCGAGCCCAGCCATATCATCGAGCTCGGCCCGCGCCGGGTCCTGACCCCCATGGTCAGCCGGATACGGCCGGAGCTGACACCGCGCTGCCTGGTGCCGACCCCCGGACCCCGTGCGACCGGCACCGAATTCGCACAAACCCTCGCCGCGCTGTACCGCGACGGTTTCACCCCCGATTGGGATCAGCTCTACCGACCCGCCCAGCGAGTCCGTCACCGCCTGCCGACCTACGAGTTCTCGACCGCACACCGTTTCTGGGTCGAACCCGACACCCACACAACAACTTCCACACCACCCGAGGCAACAACCACCATGGACCAATTGATCGCACTTTTCCGCGAGCAGGCCGCCGTATTAGCCAGTGTCGCAACGGCATCCACCGAGGTACGCACACCGCTGCCGGATGCCGACCGGACGGCTGTCGGTCACGGGGAGGTCGCTGGCATCGTGCGCGCGGAGATGGCCAGGGTCAGCGGCTTCCCAGCCGACCGACTGCGCGACGACCAGACGATCACCGATAGCCTCGGACTCGATTCGATCATGCTTATCGACCTGTTCAGCGGACTCGTCCGCAAACTTCCCGGACTGACCATTGATCCGAGCTGGTTCACGCCTGCGACGACGCTGGACGACGTCATCGGCCACGTCGCGGCTCAGGTCACCGGTGCGCCCGCGCCCGAACCCGAACCGGAACGCGTCGCCGTCGCGCCGGAGTATCGGATCTGCGAGTTCGACGAGGTGCGGGCGATCGGCGATCGGCTCTCCGGTGCCGAGGCGCTCGGGCTGTCCAATCCATACTTTCTGATCAACGATGGCGTCACCCGGGACACCTCGGTGATCGACGGCGCATGCGTGCTCAACTTCTCCAGCTTCAACTATCTGGGCCTGTCCGGGCATCCTGCGGTTGTGACGGCGGTGCAGGATTCGGTCGCGCGCTATGGTAGTTCGTGTTCGGCCAGCCGCGTGCTCTCCGGCGAGAAGCCGGTACACCGCGAACTGGAGGCCGAACTCGCCGGTCTGCTCGGCACCGAGGATGCGATCGCACTGGTCGGCGGCCATTCGACGAATGTCACGATCATCGGACATATCGTCGGCCCGCAGGATCTGGTGATCCACGACAGCCTCGCGCACGACAGCATCCTGCAGGGCTGCAAACTGTCCGGCGCGACGCGGCGGCCGTTCCCGCACAACGACCATGCGGCGCTCGACCGGCTGCTGACCGAAATCCGGCACCAATACCGCCGCGTGCTGATCCTCATCGAGGGCGTCTACAGCCAGGACGGCGATATTCCGGATCTGCCCGCGATCATCGAGGTCAAGCGGAAGCATCAGGCGCTGTTGATGATCGATGAGGCGCACAGTATCGGTGTGCTCGGCGCTAACGGTGGCGGCATCGGCGAATACTTCGATGTCGATCGCGGCGACGTCGAATTGTGGTCCGGCACAATGTCGAAGGCGCTGGCTGGCTGCGGCGGCTATGTGGCGGGCAGCGCCGAACTGATTCGCTTCCTCAAATACACCACGCCGGGATTCGTCTACAGCGTCGGCATGACCCCGATGAATGCGGCGGCATCGGCGGCGGCGATCCGCCAACTGCGCGCCGATCGCACACCGCTGGATCGCCTGCGGCACAATGCACAACTTTTTCTGCGGCTGGCCCGCGATGCGGGTATCGACACCGGTGACAGCGCGGACACCCCGATCATCCCTTGCATCATCGGCGACTCGATGCAGACGCTGACACTGTCGAACGCGCTATTGCGCCACGGCATCAATGTCAACCCGATCCTCTACCCGGCAGTACCGGAAAACCTTGCCCGCCTGCGCTTCTTCATCACCGCATGCCACACCGAGGAACAGATTCGCGACACGGTGAAGATTCTCGCTGAGGAGTTGGCCCTGCTTCGGTCAGCTGGCCGAGCCGAACTCCCGACCGATTTCGGCGAATAACACCGGGGCATCGGCACCGAAGGTGACCGCGGCGGTATGCAGCGCGTCTATCGCCGCGGTCAGCGCGTCCGGATCCATTGCGTGCTCGATGGTGCTCAATGCGAAGTGGGGGCGATGCACCGGACCGATATCGAACGGATTCGTCTGCGAACGCCTCGACACCCCGATTGATGCGACAAGTTGGCGCGACCTGTCTTGGGCAGGTCCGAACTCCTCCTCGTCCAGACGCCCGAAGGCGATCTCCATGTCATCGAACGGCGCGGGCAGTGGTCGTCGCCCTTCGTTCAATGCCGTCAATGCCGGTGCTACCCAGGGTCTTTCGGCGATGCCAGCCAACTCACAGACCTTGACCGCGCACCGTCGAGCCAGCCGCCGCAAGGTCGGCTCATCCATGGCGGCGATCGCCTCGGCCAGCGGGCGATCGAAGCGAGCCAGTTCCGCAGCCGAAAACTGTTCGCTCAGTTCCGGTATCGGTTCGCCGCCCCATTCGGTGCGCGCCATCTCCGCTTCGAGGTCAGTGGCCCGGATGCGTCGGGAGCCCGTGGAGTCCATGAGGAGAACCCAGTCCTCATCCACGAAATCCTCGGCTGCTGTTCGCTCGGATATCGGCAGATTCTCCGGGATGCCGTAGCCGGGCATATCCCACTGCCGGTGCGGCAGGAGATCACCACCGTCGTCGGGCCACAACCGGATCCGCCAGATATCACCGGGCGTCGTGGTTCCCGGCCATCCATAGCTCACGAATCCGCGGCCGCTGACTTCGATCAGATAATCACCGGGCGGAACCGGGCACGGATCGGCCCAGGTACCTGGCGGCGACGAAATACTCAGCGTCCCATCGGAATCCACGCCGAGCCGACCCTCGCAGATCTGCTGCCAGTCGTCGCGATCGTTCGGCGGCCTGTCATCCCACACCTGCACCGTGATCGACATCTCGAAGTTGTTCTGATGCGGACTCAGCACGAGCAGAGCGGTGCCGTCGCCCGCGCACGGCCGCTGCGCCGATGCCTGATCGAGCAGGTCGAGTTCACAATCCGGATCGCCGAAACCGCCGTCTATGCAGAACTGGCCGTAATCCATCATCAGCTGGACGGTATGTTCGGCAATTCGGTTCGCCCCGTTGGTCATTCGGTCATCCTGGCATGGCGATGCCGATCCGCGAACCGTCTATCCGGCCAGCCGCCCCGCCGCGATGGCGAGATCCTTATCGCCGCGACCGGAAAGACCGAGTACCACGAGCGAATCGGCCGGGAGCTCGCCGCGCTCGGCCAGCTCGAGGATATAGCCGACGGCGTGGGCGGATTCGAGGGCAGGAATGATGCCTTCAGTGCGGGTGAGCGCGTGCAAGCCGCGCAGGGCCACCGCGTCGGTGGCGGTGCGGTAGGTGACGCGACCGGTGTCCTTGAGATAGCTGAGTTCCGGGCCGACGCCCGGATAGTCGAGCCCGGCGGCGATGCTGTGGGTCGGCGTGACCTGTCCGTCGTCGTCCTGCAGCAGATAGCTGTAGGCGCCGTCCATTTCACCGGGACTGCCCGCGCTGAGGGTGGCCGCGTGATAACCCGTTTCGACACCGCGCCCCGCCGCCTCGACACCGACCAACTGGACCTGCGGTTCGTCGACGAATGGGTGGAACAGGCCGATGGCATTGCTACCGCCGCCGACACACGCCACCAGATAATCCGGCAGTCGGCCTTCGGATTTCAGAATCTGCATTCGGGTCTCGCGGCCGATGACGGTTTGCAGATCACGCACAATCATCGGGTATGGCGCGGGACCCGCCGAGGTGCCGAACAGGTAGTGCGTGGTGTCGAGATTCGCCACCCAATCCCGGACCGATTCACTGATGGCCTCCTTGAGCCTGCGGCTGCCGGTCTCTACCGGACGCACCTCGGCGCCGAGCAGCGTCATCCGCATGACGTTGGAGGCCTGGCGGCGCATATCGTGCGCACCCATATAGATCACGCATGTCATGCCGAGCATCGCGCAGACGGTCGCCACCGCGACGCCATGCTGACCGGCACCGGTCTCGGCGATGATCCGGGTCTTCCCCATCCGCTTGGCCAGCAATCCCTGCCCGAGTGCGTTATTGATCTTGTGCGCACCCGTATGGGTCATATCCTCGCGTTTCAGATACACCCGCACGCCGGGCACCGCGAGCAACTCGGCAAAGCGCGGCACCTGATGCAACAGCGTCGGACGACCGACGCGGGTGCGCAGCAATTCGCGCAGTTCGTCACGGAATCCGGCATCGGCCCGGGCCAGCGCATAGGTCTGTTCCAACTCCAGCAGCGCCGCCATCAGACCTTCGGGAACATACCTGCCGCCGAACTCGCCGAAGCGCCCGCGCTCGTCCGGAAGTGTGCTCGATAGCAACGCGCCCCGCGAGACATGATCAATAACCATCCACACCAACGCTTCCTGCCGCGAGTCCTCAGCACATGTCTACTTCGACTCGCCGCCCGGCGCGCGCCCGCAACGAATTAGTTAACAGTCTCTTTAGGTTCCCGATTCGGGATTCATCGCATCGAGAGCGCGGTGACACCGCCAGTTCAGCTGTCAGACCAGCAAATCCGGGCGATTGCGTGTGGGCCAGTTGGCTAATCCTTTGTCCGCTCGGCGATCTGTCCGCTGTATACCGCACGCAACGAGGCTGCGGCGAAGGCCGCACAGTAATCGATGAGATCGTCCATCGGCACATCCAACCGACCGCCCTGCTTCTCCACGATCACCCGCTCCAACATCCCGACCACCGACAGCGCGAAGATATCGATGATCTGCGCGGGCGGCTGAACATCCGTGCCGCGCCCCCGTGGCCGTGGCCGCGACCAATCGGGACCTGCCGCTGTGGGTTCGACGAATACGATGCGCAGTTTGCGCGGATCCTCGGCCAATGCGTCGTCGACGGCCTCACCATCGATATCGCCGATTGGGATACTCCGGGCATCCTGTTCGGCAAGACCGCCAAGGAATGCACCCGCGCGGAGATCTACCAGGAGACCTGGGCGCAGATGACCGCAGCGCTCAACGACGACGGCCGAGTCCAGTTGAAGGACGGCATCGTCGGCGCGTGGATGCTGGATCCGGGTATCGAATGGGCGGACGGGCAGAATACGAATGACGAACCGCTGCTTGTGAATACGATCGGATCGTGGGCGGACCGACCGACCGCGCGCACGCAGATCCCGAATCTGTTCCTGGCCGCCGACTACGTGCGCACCAACTTCGATCTGGCGACCATGGAGGGCGCGAACGAGGCGGGCCGCACAGCGGTGAATGAGCTCCTCGATGCATCCGACTCCCCCGCCGCTCGCGCCCAACTCTTCACCCGCGATTCGATTCCCGCTTTCGAACCGTTCCGTCAGATGGAGGCCGCCCGGTACAGGGCGGGTCAGCCGAATTTCTTCGATCTCGGCTGACGACTGTCCGACCAGGAGCTAGTTGAGCGGTTCTGACAGGTCGGTCTTCAGGTGTTCGAGTCCGGCTCGGATCCGGGACTTGACCGTGGGGAGACCGACACCGAGACGCGCCGCCACCTCGGGATAGCTCAGACCCGAGTAGTACGCGAGCGCGATGGATTCGTGCTGGAGTGCGGTCAGATGGGTGAGGCTACGGCGCAGGGCGTCCCTTTCGTCGTGACGCACTGCCTCCTCGGCCACCACATCGGTGGGGGGCTGATAATCGCGACTACCCCATGAGTGATTGTGGTCCGTGGTGGCGCGTTCGTGCCGGACCCGGTCCACGGCTTGGCGATGGGCCAGCACCCGCAACCAGGTGAGCACGGAACCGCGGCGCTCGTCGAACCCGATCGCGGAGCGCCACACCTCGAGGTAGACGTCGTGACAGGTCTCTTCGGCGTACCCCCTGTCCCGGACTATCGCCAGCACACGCTGGTAGACCAGACCGCGGGTGCGGCGATAGAACTGCGCGAACGCCTCGTGGTCGCCGTCGGCGATGCGATGTACCAATTCGGCATCGACATCATGGGATTCGATATCAATCGGGTCACGAACCGGACGGGGAACGCGCCCCAGCGTGGTCGGAATTCGTTCGGGCCGATGCGGAATGTGTTCGGACCGAGATGGAACGAGCAGGATCACGATTGCCCCCAGACAAACAAATATGCGGCAAGCAGGTTGATTTCGACGTATGGAGCTGCGTCGAAGCAGACCGTCGAGGGCACGGACGGCACTGGCGGAGAACGGGATCCGGCCGGGGACTGGGGCCGATAGTCCAACTTTCACATTACCGCGCCGCAGGCAAATGATCATGCACTTTCACGCAGCAATGGGTTTACTCAGACCCGCAGACCGAGTTCGACGATCCCCTTCGCCACGGCATGGACGGCGACCCGATTCTTGCGTGCATGTGTGCGGATGAGCTCGAACGCCACCTCCGGCGTGGTCCGCCTGGCATTGGCGATAACCCCCTTGGCCTGTTCGATGACGATCCGCGAATCCAGCGCGTGCTGCAGCTGCGCGGTCAATTTCTGCTGCTGGCGCAGCACGTTGGAATTGACGATGTGGCCGGTCGCCATGCTCGCCAACAGTCCGCCCACCGAGAGATCCTGATCGGTCCAGCCCCGTGGGCTCGGACCGTACAGGCCCAGCGCGCCGACCGTGGTCTCTCCGACCCGCATCGGAATCTCCGCCAACGAGGACAGCCCGTGCCGGACCGCCTCGGCGGCGAACTCCGGCCAGCGCTCGCTGTGTCGACCGATATCGTCGATCGCGATGGGTTTGCCAGACCGGAACGCGTCCACGCTCGGACCGCGCTCACTGCGATGCTGACACAGTTCCATGGCCACCAACTCGTCCGGAGCCGCGGCGGCCATGCGGGAGCACTCATCGGGCGTGAGCGTCTCGTCCGGCATCAGCATGACGGTGCAGCCGACCAAGTCGAGCGCGACGATCGCGCTGTTCATCAGCTGGCGCACCATCTCCGCCGTGTCATCCATAGCGGGTAGCAGTTCAGCTAGTTGCGCTGCCGCCGCAACCAGCACCTTGTTGTCAGACACCCGGATCACCCCGCATGCGCGAAAGTCGGTCGTCCCCTCAAGTCCCGCGCCGCACTTGCTGACCTTTCCATGGTATGGCTAAGCGAAGTCACGCACCACAATTTCGACACCACCATCCTCCTTTGAATTGTCCAGCCACTCATCGGATTCCGTTGACCAGCCATCCGATAGTGGTCGACATGACTACTATTCGGATGCCACCATGGACGACGGGCTCGACCCGACCGTGCCGCGAAGATGTGCCCGGTGAGGCTTATTTTTCGCTGAAACTCTCCGTAAAAATGTGCCGCATTACCGCGGTAGCAACCACCGCGACCAGGAGACTGCAATGGCGCCTCCATTCGACGATCGGCAGCGGGATCGAGCATCCGAGCCGCTGCCGGATTCGAACCAGTTATTACGATCACTTGTGTGCACGGTCGACATGCTGGCTAGCGATTTCGATCTTGTCGAACTATGTCAGCAGCTACTGGAGGCCTGTACCCACATCACGGGCGCGAGTGATGCCGGATTGTTGCTAGCCGACCAACGTGGTGAGCTCCAGGTACTCGCCTCAACAAGCGAGTCGGCCCGACTGCTCGGTTTGTTACAGCACGAGGGGCCTAGCCTGGATGCCCACCGGAGCAGGACCACGGTATCGGCTCCCGATCTGTGTGCCGACGGCGTGCTGTGGCCGGAGTTCGCACAGACGGCATCGGCCGCCGGGTATCGCTGCGCCTATGCCGTGCCGCTGCGGCTGCACCGCGACAGCGTCGGTGCGCTCACCGTTCTTGCCGCCTCGGCTGCCGCACTCGGGCAGCCGGACTTGCGCATCGTGCAGATCCTCGCCGATATCGCGGCCGTCGGCATCGCGCAGCACGTCGCGCTCGCGCAGTACGCGAGATCCAGGTGCAGTTACCGACCGCGCTGAACACGCGCGTGGCCATCGAGCAGGCCAAAGGGGTACTCGCCGAGCGCGGGGACCGCGATATGGATCGCGCATTCCACATCATGCGCGGATACGCCCGCGCCACTGGACGGCGGCTCACCGATATCGCCGGTGACATCATCGACGGACGCATCGATCCGCGTGCCGACGCGGCGGACTGAGTCAGGTATCGAAGCGCAGGCCATTGTCCACGACCAGCGCCGCGACCTCGGCCAACGACAGCCCGTTCGCGAAGGCATAGGCACGCAGCCGCGCATAGGCGTCGGAGGCGCGTATATCCAACTGCGCGAGCACGATTCCGGCCGCCTGATGGATCGTGCGACTGGTCAGCGGCTGATCCCACCATTGCGCGGCGGCATGCGCGGATTTCGCCGATCCGGCCACCAACTGCGCGATGACCAGATCGGCGATATGCAGCCCCGCCGAAATCACATACGGTTCCGGTTTGCCCGTTTCGATCCGATACAGGTCGAGCACACCGAATCGCACCACACCCAGCTGTAACGGCACCGCCACCATCGAACCCGCCACCATCGCCCCGGCCACCGCGACCCGGTTCAACTCATCGGCGAAACCCGGCCATCGCACATCCGTTTCGGTCAGATCGGTGACCAGCACCGGCACACCGGCGACGACGGCGTCCATGGCCGGCCCCTGCCCCGCGGTGGCCTGCACCGCCTCCACCCGCGCCGCCACCGAATCACTTGTGGCCCACGGCTGCAGTCCGGCATCGCGCTCCTGGATCAGGATCGCGGCACGCTGCACCGGCAGCACCCGCACACAGGCACCGCACAGGGCGGTCATCCGACCGCCTTCGGCCGACAGCTTCGTTAGAAACTCGAGGGCCGACAAAAATTCATCGGTCAACTGATCGAACTGCCCCACACCATTCCTACGAACTCTTTGCACCGTCATCCCTGCCACGAGATCGACGGTCCCCTTGTTCCAGGATTCGTCACGACCCCGGCACTGGACCGCAATTACGCCGCGGGAAATACGGCGGGGCGGCACCGCAAGAATACGAAACACCGATCGTCCACACCAGGGCCGAATGTCCCATGGTCGCGGCGGGCAAGCAGGTCGGGTGCGGGGATCAGCCCGTCATGGGATCGATCACCAGTGCAGGCCCGGAATCACCCGGGTAACCCGTGCGGCCGGGCTTGGCAGCGCCATCAGCGGCAATACCACGGGTGCGAGGTAGGACAGCGCGCTGCGCCCGGAGTCCCGATCCTCCTGTGCCTCCTCGACCGTGTCGGGCGCCACGGTCTGCTTCCCCTGTGCCGCATGCGATTCACCGAACCAGCGGAACCCCTGGTGCATGATCGTCCGCTTGACCGACGGCATCAGCAGTTCGACCGCCTGGGCGAAGGTGCCGACCGGAGTGTCGATGCGGTGCGGGCGGTCCTCGATGGCGCGCACCACGATGGCGGCGGCGCGGTCGGGATCCGGCACCGGAAGCGAGCGGTAGAGATCGGTCGGGGCGATCATCGGCGTGCGCACCAATGGCATCCGCACCGAGGTGAAAGTGATTCCGGCATCGCGATTTTCGACCGCAGCAATCTCGCTGAAGTTGTCCAGCGCGGATTTGCTCGCCACATATGCCGCGAAGCGCGGCACCTTGGTCTGCACGGCGATAGAGGAGATGTTCACGATATGTCCGAAACGGCGCGCACGCATCGACGGCAGCAGCGCGAGAATGAGTCGCACGGCACCGAAGTAATTGACCGCCATGGTCCGCTCGAAATCGTGCATGCGGTCGGTCGAGTTGACCACCGAACGACGAATCGACCGTCCCGCATTATTCACCAGATAATCGACATGGCCGTGATCGGCCAGCACCGCGGCAACCAATTCGTCCACACCGTCGGAGTCGGTGATATCGCACGGATAGGCATGGGCGACACCGCCTTCGGCGCGCACCGACTCCGCCGCGGCGTGCAGATCGTCCACACCGCGCGCCACCATCAGCACGGTCGCACCGCGCTGCGCGACGGCGTGGGCCGTGGCCAGTCCGATACCGGAGGACGCCCCGGTGATCAGGACGACGCGGCCGTCCAACCGATCGCCACTGTCGCCGGGCCGACTCCGGTTCGGGTCCAGGTTCTCGGCCCAGTACTGCCACAGGCGCTCGGCGTAGCTGTCGAACGACGGCACCGCCAGACCCGTCCCGCGCAACTGCGCCCGGGTGGAGTCGGAGACGAATTCCGCCGTGAACGACGTGTGCGGTGCGACCTCGGCCGGAATTCCCATCTGCTCCAACAGGAAATCGCGAACGGTCGAGACGCCCGGGATATGTGCGAGCCCGTTCAGTGCGAGCCCGCTGCCGGGCACCGTGCCGATTCCGGTCGGCGCACCCGCCGCGGCCGCGAGCGCAGCGTAGATCTCGCCGAACGGTTGCGGTTCCGGGTTGACCAGGTGGAATGTGCGTCCATCGAGTCCCTTGCGGCGCACCAGCTCGACCATCGCACCCGCCACATAGTCGACCGGCACGATATTGGTCGCACCCAGATCCGGCAGCAGCATCGGCAGTTCGGCAGGCAGTGCGCCCAGGCGCGAGATGGCGGGGAAGAAGTAGTACGGACCGTCGATCTTGTCCATCTCACCGGTGCGCGAATCGCCGACCACGATCGCGGGCCGGTACACCCGCCAGCGCACCCCCTTGGATTCGCGGACGAGTTTCTCCGCGGCGAACTTGGTCCGGTGGTACGGCGAGGTCAACCGCTGCCCCAGGTCGAAATCCTCCTCGAAGAATTTGCCCTTGTGGTCACCGGCTACCGCCACCGAGGAGACGTGGTGCAGCACCGCGCCCAATTCGCGGGCCAGTTCCAGCACCGAGCGGGTACCCGCGACATTGGCCGCGTGCGCGGTCTCCTCGTCGGCGGTCATGTCGTAGACGGCGCCGAGATGGATCACGTGGTCGGCCTCGGGCGCTTCCTCGATCAGACCGAGGCCTTCGGCGGTCAGATCACCGAGCATGGGAAAGGCACGTTCGCCGCCGGTCCAGCCCGCGGTGAGTTCAGTGAATTTCGCCACCGACGCGGTGCGAACGAGCACATGCACAATGGCTTCGGAATCAGCCGCCAGAAGTTCCTGAACCACCCGCCGGCCCAAGAATCCGGTTCCGCCCGTCACGATGAAAGTCGTCATCGCATTTTCCTCCTGCTGTCGCACTCGAATCGAGTTGTCACACAAGCGCGCCCGACATGCAGCAGTGAATGCGGACATCATTTATTCGGCTTACCGGCAAGTAGTTTGCTGAGCCAAAAGCAGGGAACGCCATTGCCCTACTGGTCGGTAACTTTAATGGGCGCAGCTAGTCTCGGGCAAGCGAACGGCGGCCCCGGGCGATGTGTGAATGGTCACCAATGAGCGCCGCTAATATTGTGTGTTACAACAGTTTTCAGATAATGCTCGAACGCGAAACCTGAATCAGGACACCACGTTTGCCACCGACTCAGCGCTTCTCGGCGCGGGCCGATGGTGGTTGCAGCGGTGGGCGACCCTTCAGATAGGTCTCGAAAGCCTCGAGATCGATCGGCCCGACAGTCTTGTCCACGCTCTCGGTGAAGACCGTGAAACCGTCACCGCCCGAAGCCAGGAAGCTGTTGGTGGTGATGCGGTAGGTGGCGACCGGGTTGAGGGGTTGGCCGCCGATGCGCACGCTGTCGGCGACGACCTTGCTGCCCTTCGGACTCGACTCGATATAGGTGTAGGTCAGCCCGGCGGGTGAGAGCACGGTCGCCTTGCCGTTGCTCCATTGCTGTTCGAGCAGGCGCAGGATCTGGCTGCCGGTCATGGTGACAGTGACGACCTGATTGCCGAACGGCTGCACGCTGTAGATATCGCCGTAGCTGATCTGCCCCGACTTCAGATCGGTGCGCACACCGCCCGGATTCATGAATGCGGCGACCGCTGCGGCGGGCGCCGCAGCGGTGACCGAGAGCATCGAGTCGGCGATGACATCACCGAGTGGCGATTCGCCCGAGTCCGCTGGTTCGTGCGGCAGCGACGCCGCCGCGATGCCGACGGGCCGCTGCGCGCGTGGCTCGGCCTGCTCGGCATAGAAGTCGATCAGCGCGGTGGTGGCCGCGTCGGGGGTGACCTCCCTGGTCACCACCCGGTTGACCGCCGAAGCCTGCACGCCGTCGGCGCCGAAGCGCAGGGTGACATCGGTGATCAGCCGACCGTAGGAGGCGGCCTGGGTGACCACCTTGCCGTCGATGGTGCAGATATACGGCTGGTGCGAATGTCCGGTGAACAACACCCGCACCGCGGGATCGACACCGGTGGCCAAGGCGGTGACCTCGGCGGAGATATTCGCGCAACCGTTGTAGTCGATCGCCGCATTCTGGGCCGGTTTCTGCACCCCGCCGTCGTGCAGCAGCGCCACCACCGTCTGCGCGCCCGCCGACTTCACCTCGGAGACATAGCGATTGATCGCCGCGACCTCATCGCCGAAGGTGTAGCCGCGAATGCCTTCCGGGAAAACGATGCTCGCCGTCTCGGGTGTGACCGTACCGATGACGCCGATTTTGTGTCCACCGACCTCGAGCATCGTCCACGCCCGCAGCGTGGACGGCAACTTACCGTCCGCGTCGGTGACATTGGCGGCTAAGAACGGGAACTTCGCTCCAGCGAACGGCGTGCCGGGCGAGCATCCGGCGGGCGAACATCCACCCTGTTGCAGTCGCGTCAATTCCATGACGCCGTTATCGAATTCGTGATTGCCCACCGAGGAAGCGGCCAGCCCGACGGAATTCAAGAAGGTAATTGTCGGCTCGTCGTGGAAGAGTCCGGAGACCAGCGGACTCGCGCCGATATTGTCCCCGGCCGATACCACGGCGCTGGCCGGATACGCCTTCTTCAACCGTGCCAGATGGGTGGCGAGGTAGGCGGCGCCGCCCGCGTCGTATCCGGCGATCTTGCCGGTCGAACCCGCGGGTGGCTGCAGATTGCCGTGTAAATCGTTGAGCCCGAACAGATGTAGCTCATCGGACTGCGCGCCGCGCAGATCGTCGGTCGAGATGAGCGGGATTACTCCCGGTGCCGTCGAGGTCGTCGGATGACCGCTGTCGGCTGCGGTACCGCAGCCCGCCACCAGGGCGATGCTCACTAGTCCCGCAATGATCATGCCGATGCGACGGTGCGCTGTCATATTCAGACTGTCCCACGCCGGAGTGCCATCGGCATGAATCTCGTGCGAACACACCGGCGGCGGGGTCGCTGTTCGACCCCGCCGCGCGGATTTCCCGGTTAAACCCGACCCGCCGCGAAATCCGCGGCCGGCCAAAAGGCCCAGCCGTAGTTCCCGTGCTGGTTCGGGTCGATGCCGCCACCGCAGATCGGATCACCAGCGGTGCAATAATCTGCGGTCTTCCAGGCGTAGTTGCCTGGGACGCCCCAACCGATCAGGCGGAGAGGATCACCGAACAGCAGGACCGCGGACACCTTCCATTCCAGATCGCCGGGGAGCACGTAGATCCCGGGCAGCGCGGTCACGATGCCGGTGCCGACGACACCGTGTACGACGGCCGCGCCCTGCGAGTAGCCGACGAGGATGAACTGCTGATCCGGGCACATTTGCGACTGCCCAATGACATGGTCGGTCAGATCCTGGGTGCCGCGGCTGAGCGAAGTGGGATCGAGCAGGTCCGCGGGATAGTCCACCCGGTAGGCGCTGCTGCTCACCGGAAGTGCTTGCAGCAACGTGTCATACAGTGGATCGCCGACGACGGAGCCGAGCCATCCGGGTTCCCCGGTACCTCTCGCGACGACCACATCGACTGCGGCACAGTCCGCCCGTGCCTGCGCGACCGAACTGCTCAAACGCCGTAGCGAACAGCAATAGCACAGCGAATATCCGTGCCAGCCGCCACTTCTCGTAATTTCTTGCCTTCCGGATTTCCATCGTGATCACCTCTCACGCCGTTGTGAGAAGCCGCATGACTCTTGTCAGAGACAAATGTCATCCAGCTATATCCGCGAAGGTAAGAACGGTAAAGAGTTGCGTCAAGCAACTCAGCTGAAGCGAGACCGGTTCAGCGCTGAATCGTGTCCTGGAATCCGCACGCGCACACGGCGATTCGGGCGCTTACGGGATGAGAACCGCTGCGCCGGTGAAACGTCCATGTGCGAGATCCGCAAGGGCTCGACCTGCCGTACCGAGGGAGTACCCCGTCGTGGTCACATGTATACGGTATTCGCCCGCCAGCCTGAGGAATTCGCGCGCGTCGGCGCGGGTATTGGCAGTCACCGAGCGAATCTCGCGCTCCTGGAACAGATGCCGCTGGTAGTTCAGCACCGGGATATCGCTGAGATGGATGCCCGCGATGGCGAGGATGCCGCCGCGATCGAGCGCCTCCAGCGCGGGCCGCACCAGCTCGCCGATCGGCGCGAACAAGATCGCCGAATCCAATTGCACCGGAGGCCGATCCGCCGCACCCTGTACCGAGGCGGCGCCGAGGTCGGCAGCCAACTCGCGCGCGGCCGGGTCCCTGGTCATGACATGCACCTCGGCACCGCGCGCGAGTGCCACTTGCGCGGCGATATGCGCGCTGCCGCCGAAGCCGTAGATCCCGAGCCGTCCGCCTCTCGGCAGATCGGCACGCCGCAGCGCCCGATAGCCGATGATCCCGGCGCACAGCAGCGGCGCGGTTTCCATATCGCTGTATCCGTCGGGCAGCCGGTGAGCGTAAGACGCTGGGACAGTGGCATATTCGGCGTAACCGCCGTCCGCGTCCCAGCCCGTGTACTCCGAATTCGGGCAGAGATTCTCCGCGCCGCGCAGACAGTACCGGCAACTGCCGCAGGTGTGGCGCAACCAGGCGATGCCGACGCGATCACCGATCGCGAACTCGGGTGCCGAAGAGTCAAGTGCCCCAGTTGATCCCGATCCATGCGCCACCACCTCGCCCACCACCTCGTGCCCCGGCACCACACCGGGCCGATGCACCGGCAGATCCCCCTCGGCAACGTGCAGATCGGTGCGACAGACCCCACAGGCCAGCACCCGCACCAGCAGTTCACCGGGCGCGGGCGCGGGCACCGTCTCGCGAACGAAGTCGAGCGGTTCACCATCGATCGGTCCCGGCCGTCGCACCCGCCAGCCGGTCATGCCCGTGCTCGCGTCCATACCGATCACTCCTCACCGCTAGGGGAACGGTCTCTTCGGATTATCCGCGCCGACCACGCTGGTTCACTCGTTCCGTCGAAGCGAGTCCGTCCTTCTGATACATTTCTGTATTGAATACGCTGCTGTATCGAATGGACCGAATGCAGGAGGAGGTGCGCGTTGGCATCGACCACGAATGCGGAGGTCCCGGTGCGCCGCGTGACCCGCCGTCGCATCGAGACCCGCAAACGCCTGCTCACCGCCGCGTATCAGGTCTTCGCCGAGGAGGGTTTCGGCCGCGCCTCGGTGGAGCGGGTCTGTGAGCGTGCCGGGTTCACCCGTGGCGCGTTCTACTCCAACTTCACCTCGCTCGACGAGTTGTTCCTGGCCATGTGGGAGCAGCGATCGGCCGCCATGATCGCCGGGATCCGCGCAACGCTCGACGGCTTTTCGGTCGACGGCGTGGCCGATATCCGCGCCGCGGTGGAGCGCTTGGACCGCGCCGTGCCGATCGACGAGGACTGGTTCCGCATCACCGCCGAATTCACCTCACACGCGTTGCGCACCCCCGGCCTGCGGCAGGTGATGGCCGGACGTGAGGAGGCGATCGTCGCGGCACTGATGCCGACGATCGTCGACGCACTGGCCCGCGTCGGCCGGGCGGTGTCCGATCCCGTCGCACTGGGGCAGGCCCTGGTCGCGGCGCACGACGGCACCGCGGTTCAGGTGCTGATGGAACCGCGCAGTCGCGAAGTGCGCAGCCGACGCACCGACCTCTTCTGCCACATCGTGCTGGCCTACAGCACCGAAACCGAAGGATGATCATGACCGACCCGAGTCCCGAATTCACCCAAGAGGCAGATGTCATCGTCGTCGGTGCGGGCCTGGCCGGGCTCGTGGCGACCCATGAACTGGTCAAGGCTGGCCGTACAGTGCATGTGCTGGACCAAGAGAATCGCAATAACCTCGGCGGCCAAGCCTTCTGGTCGCTCGGCGGACTGTTCTTCGTGGACAGTCCGGAGCAGCGCCGCCTCGGCATCAAGGACTCCTACGAACTGGCACTGCAGGATTGGTTCGGTTCGGCGGGGTTCGATCGCGAGGACCAGGACTACTGGGCCCGACAGTGGGCGCGGGCCTATGTGCGCTTCGCGACCACCGAGAAGCGGGATTACCTGCACGAGTTGGGTTTACGGGTGACACCGCTGGTCGGTTGGGCAGAGCGCGGTGGCGCCTTCGCCGATGGGCACGGCAATTCGGTGCCGCGCTTCCACCTCACCTGGGGGACCGGGCCCGAGGTGGTGCGGGTGTTCCAGGAGCCGGTGCTCGAGGGCGAGCGTCGCGGACTGGTCGGCTTCAGTTTCCGGCATCGGGTCGACGAGTTGATCGTCGAGGACGGCGCGGTGGTCGGCGTGCGCGGCAGCGTGCTCGAGCCGACCGATCTGGAGCGCGGTCGGGCTTCGTCACGAAATGTGGTCGGCGACTTCGAATTCCGCGCCAAGGCGGTGATCGTCACCTCCGGCGGTATCGGCCACAATCATGAGCTGATCCGGCGCAACTGGCCCACCGAGCGACTCGGTCCAGTGCCGGAGACCATGATCTCCGGTGTGCCCGCACATGTGGACGGGCGGATGCTCGGCATCTCCGAGACCGCGGGCGGCGCCATCGTCAATCGCGATCGCATGTGGCACTACACCGAGGGCATCAACAACTGGAATCCGATCTGGCCCGATCACGCCATTCGTATCATTCCCGGTCCGTCCTCGATGTGGTTCGACGCCAATGGAAAGCGTTTGCCCGCACCATGTTTCCCGGGCTTCGACACCAATTCGACCATGAAGGAGATCCTGGCCACCGGCTACGACTACTCCTGGTTCGTACTCACCCAGTCGATCATCGAGAAGGAGTTCGCGCTATCGGGCTCGGAGCAGAATCCGGATATCACCGGTAAGGATCTCAAACTCACCCTCAAGAGCCGGGTGGCCAAGGGTGCGCCGGGCCCGGTCGAGGCGTTCAAACAGCACGGAGTCGACTTCGTGGTCGCGAATACCTTGCGCGAGTTGATCGAGGGCATGAACAAGATCGCGCGCGGCCCGCAGCTGGATTTCGACGAGTTGGAGCGACAGATCGTCGCCCGCGACCGGGATATCGCCAATAAGTACTCCAAGGACGCGCAGCTGATGGCGATCAACAATGCGCGCCAGTACTTCGGCGATAAGGCGGGTCGTGTCGCCAAACCGCATCGCATCCTCGATCCAGCGAATGGGCCGCTGATCGCGGTGCGGCTCAATATCTTGACCCGCAAGACCCTCGGCGGACTGCAGACGAATCTGGATTCGCAGGTGATGCGCCCGGACGGCACGCCGCTGCCCGGCCTCTACGCCGCGGGCGAAGTCGCCGGATTCGGTGGCGGCGGCGTGCACGGCTACAACGCGCTGGAGGGCACCTTCCTCGGTGGCTGTATCTTCTCGGGCCGCGCTGCCGGACGAGCGCTCGCAACGAAACTCGGCTGACCGTCAGGCCGTACAAACCCTCGCGGCGGCGCTGGACGGTGGCTGCGGTGCCGTTGCCGCGAGATCCGGCGTCGGCGCGGGCGGTGGTTCCGGGAAAGGCTCGGTGTAGAGGCTCAAACCGGTATACCGCTCGCCCTGTTCCAGGGAGATTCCGGTGATCTCCACCTGATGCCCGTGGACATCGGTCACTCGTGCCGAGAACGGTCCCGGCCCGGCGCCGCTGATCGTCCAGTAGTTGTCCATGCCGCGATCGAGTTCATGCCACGCCCCGTTCGCCGTGGAACGTAATGCGATCCGCTGGATGGGGTTTCCCGATCCGGTCACCAGCATGGCCAGCCAGGAGGGCGAGGAGTCCGGCTTCAGCTCGTAGATCAGCTCGGGCGCGGGAAGTGGATCGCGGACCACGTTATAGCGGATCCGCGCGACGCCGTCGGGCCGATCCGCGATCTGGTCGAAGGCGGCCGTACTCAAGTCCAGTTGTCCCGGCGCACATCCCGGGCAGCGGTCGACGATGAGCACCCGGACATCACCGCGTGGACCGTGCACATCGAGGTACGCACCGCACAGATCGGCATGACCGTATTCCCGGGTGGAGACGCCCACATAGAAGCCGTTCGTCGGCAGTCCGGCAAACGAACACGCGGCACCGGGACCGAATGTGTAGTACCGCGCCTCCCCCGGCCGTGTGAGTGGCGACGCGTCCACCGTATGCCAGTTGGCAATGCCGGTACTGCTGCTGGCCACCATCATTCGCGAGGTTGCGGTCCCGGTATCCGGGATCGGATGTCTCGCCGTGCAGGACGACTGTTGCCCGGGTCCGGCGATCCAGACCACGACCGCCACCGTGGTCAACAAGACTCCGGCGGACAGCCACAGCCACCCCGAGCGGAAATGCTGGTGTTCGATCGGTATTCGGTGCACCGCTGTCCCCGACTTCCGGCTCACCCAACTCGCGGACTCTCCATCCTGACACCATCAGGAAAGCAGGCCGACCCGCGACGCATGACTCGAACGAAAAATCTCCGTAGTGAAACAGACACATGTCGGCAATCTCACGGCAAATAGCCAGCATTCGGCGACCGAGATCGGAAAAGATCCGTTACTACGAGGTGGCCCTTGCCGGTTCGACATCCACACCCGAGAGTTGATGATCCATCCGATCGCGCTTGGCGCGCAGGTAGCGGATGTTGTGTTCGGTCGGCGTCGCCTGCAGCGGCAGCCGCCGCACCACCGCGACCCCGTACTGTTCCAGATCCGCCTGTTTGGCCGGGTTGTTGCTGAGCAGCCGAACCGACCGGATACCCAGATCGGCGAACACGTGCGCACCGGCCGCATACTTGCGGGCATCGACCGGCAACCCGAGTGCGAGATTCGCTTCGACGGTATCGGCGCCGCGGTCCTGTAATTCGTACGCTCGCAACTTGTTCAACAATCCGATCCCACGTCCCTCCTGTCCGCGCAGGTAGACCACCACGCCGCTGCCCTCCTCGGCGACCGCGCGCAGTGCGGCGTCGAGTTGGTCGCCGCAGTCGCAGCGCAGCGAGCCGAGGGCGTCACCGGTGAGGCATTCCGAATGCAGCCGCGTCAGTACGGACTCGGGGCCGGGCGCACCGAAAACCAGTGCGAGGGTTTCGGTTCCGGAGATCTCGTCGCGGTAGCCGATGACGCGGAATTCGCCGTATCGAGTCGGCAAGCGGGTCTCCACCACCCTGGTCAGGGTGCGTTCGGCGCGGCGGCGATAGGCGATCAGATCCGCGATCGAGATGATCGGTAGTCCATGGTTTTCGGCGAAGGCGAGCAGTTGCGGCAGCCGGGCCATCGAGCCGTCGTCGTTCACGACCTCGGCGATGACACCTGCCGGACGCAGTCCGGCCAGCCTGGTCAGGTCGACGGCGGCCTCGGTGTGGCCCGCACGACCCAGCACACCGCTGGGATGTGCGCGCAACGGGAAGACGTGGCCGGGTCTGGTCAGCTCTTCCGATGTGGTGCGCGGATCCGCCAGCGTGCGCAAGGTGTTGGCGCGGTCGGCGGCCGAAATACCGGTCGTCACACCGGAAGCCGCATCCACCGACACCGTGTAAGCCGTGCCCTTCGGGTCCTCGTTGATCGGTGTCATCGGTGGCAGTCGGAGCCGCTCCAGATCCGCGCCGGGCAGCGGTGCGCACAGCACGCCGCTGGTGTGGCGGACCATGAAGGCGATGGCTTCGGGCGTTGCCAGCGCGGCGGCGAGTATCAGATCGCCCTCGTTCTCCCGATCTTCATCGTCTACGACCACGACCATGCCACCCGCGGCGAGGGCGGCGAGCGCCGTCTCGATCGTGTCCAGCGAACGCTGCTGTGCGAATTCGGTGCGCATATGACTAGTAGAAGTATTTCTATTAGTCATAGCAAGTGCTGGTCCCGCTCAGTGAGCGGACGAGGAAGCGCGGCGCCCTTTACCCTTCGCGGCCTTCTTCGCAGCGGTCTTGGTCGCGAGTTTGTCCACGTCGGCGAGCAGTTCCTCGGCGAAATCGCGTTCGGCCTCGTAATGCCGTATGCACCAGCGCAATACCGCGGCCGGATAGGCCCAATTCGGGTTCTCGTCCGCGCCCTCGGCATCGACCTCGGCCAGTTTGCGCATCCGCTCCGCGTATCCAATGTGTTCGGTGAGGATTTCGCGCAATCGGTCCGGTTCGGCGAGATGGCCCAGCCAGGCGCGCAACATGACGCTGTGTTTGAGTACCGGCGCCTCCACCGGTGCGTGGTTCACCCACTGCGCGGCGGCCGCGCGACCGCTCTCGGTGATGGCGTACATGCGCTTGCCGCGCACTCCGTCGTCCTGCAGCACGGTGCGCGAGGTGGCGTAACCGTGCTTCTCGAGGCGTTTGAGCTCGGCGTAGATCTGGCTGAACGATGGACTCCAATAGAAGAATTGGAGGCTCCAGTCGGCCCATTTCTTCAGGTCGTAGCCGGAGAGCTCATCGGCGTGCGAGAGCATGCCGAGCACAGCCCAACTCGTTGTCGGCAGGTCGGGGACTTCGGCGCTCGCCGCGGACTTCGCTTCGGTCACGATGGGACTATACCGCTTAGGCATATTTCGGGTGCAAAGTCCCGCTCAGCGGGACACGCCCCGGTGATCGGAGCGCGGACCTCGGGAGTAGTCTCGCCGCATGTCGCGAACGCGCATTATTCGGATCAGCACCCGATCCAGCCCGATGGCCCTGGCTCAGGCCGAACAGGTCGCCGGACTGCTGGCCGGGCTCGGCGCCGAGAGCGAGCTGGTCAAGGTAACCACGGCGGGCGATCGATGGATGGGCGATCTGTCCAAGCTCGGCGGTAAGGGCGCCTTCGTCAAGGAGATCGATCAGGCACTGCTCGATGACGAGGCCGACCTGGCGGTGCACTGCCTCAAGGACATTCCCGGTGATATTCCGGTGCCGGAAGGACTCGCATTCGCGGGTTACCTGCCGCGCGAGGACGTACACGATGCGGTGATCACCCGCACCGGCGCACCGCTGGCCGAACTCCCCGAGGGCACGGTCGTCGGCACCAGCTCGGTACGGCGGACCGCACAGCTGCGGCTGCACTATCCCCATCTTGCGGTGAAACCGTTGCGCGGCAACGTCAATACCCGATTGGCGCGCCTCGAGGAGGGCCATATCGACGTGCTGATCGCGGCCGTGTCCGGTCTGCACCGCGTCGACCAGGCGCACCGAATCACCGAAACCCTCGACCTGGACACCATGTGCCCGCCGATCGGGGCTGGCGTCATCGCACTGCAGTGCCGCGACGACGACACCCAACTGCTCGATCTCGGTGCGCGCCTGGACGATCCGGCCACACACCGTCATGCGGATGCCGAGCGCGCAATGCTGCACGCACTGCAGGGCCACTGCAACTCCCCGATCGCCGGACACGCGACCACCGACCCCACCGGGCGACTCACATTGCACGGCAAAGTCTTCAACCTCGACGGCAGCCAGTGGCTGGACGCCAAACACTGGGGCGTCCCGGAGGACCCGAGCGCCCTCGGCTTCTTCGTCGGCGCGGACCTCCTCCGCCAGGGCGCCCGCGCCATCATCGACTCCATCCCCCACTGAACGCTCCGACACCACGGGCAGCCCCCGCGCACAACTTCGCACGACGCGCACGAATTCGCCCGGTCAATTCGTGCGTGCCGCGCAAAACTATGCGCGGCAATCCCCTTGCAGACGACTCGGTAGACGCAACCACAGCCAGATGACCACGCTGGAAACTACCGCCCGGCACCCAACTGCGGGAGGTAAGCCGGGTACGGCACACGACGTGCCCAGCACGGCCGGGAAAACCGCGGAGGGCACGCCGGTACCTGGTCGCACAGCCTAGATGTCTCGCCCCGACCACAACGCCACGCGACAGACCCGAATCACCGCCACCGAGCGTGCCGGGGGAAGAGGGCGCGGCCTGCCTCGTGTGCGGCTTCGACCAGCACTCGCGCCAAACGCGCGGTATCCAAGGCTGTTCGGTCCCCGCCGATTCGACCGGAGAGCGAGAGGGCTCCCACGGCAGCGCCGCGCCCGCGAATCGGTACCGCGACGCAGCAGATGCCGGTCACCGACTCCTCGGTGTCCACGGCGATGCCCTGCCGATGCCGGATCCGCGTCAACTCGCGGTGCAGCTCCGCCCGGTCGCAAATGGTGCGTGGCGTCAACTGCGGCAATCGGTCTCGGAAAGAGGTCTCGATAATGCTCGGCTCCAGCGAGGCCAGCAGCGCCTTGCCGAGGGCCGTACTGTGCGCGGGCATCCGGCCGCCGAGGCGAGTCGGAATGCTCGCGGTGTAGCGGCCACCGGCCTTGTCCAGGTACAGCACCTCGCGGCCGTCGAGGACGCCGAGGTGGCCCACCATGCCGGTCCGCTGACACAGCTCGTGCAGCAGCGGACTGACCACATCGCGAATCTCGTGGTGATCAGCGGCGAGTCCGCCGAGTTCCAGCGGACGCAGACCGAGGCGGTAGCCGCCGGGCGCGTGCGCCAACCAGCGCAGCCGGATCATCTGGTCCAGGATGCGGTGCACGGTGGACCGTGGCAGCCCGGTTCGCTCGGCCAATCCGAGCAGCGTCAGAGTCGGCGTCGAACCGTCGAAAGCGTCTAGGATCAGCGTCATTCGCTCGATCATGGAAACCGGCGGCTGCGCGGGCCGGGTGGTCGGACGCCCCGGACCCGATAACAGCTCGTCGGATCCGGGACCGGTCAGCACCTCGACCGTCATGGCGCACCTCCATTGTGTAGCCCATATAGCTTAGAAGTATTTCGATTAGGCATGTCCGTTTTCGGCATACCTTCTTGTGCTCCCCATCACAGTGCCGTCAGGCGAACGGCGTCGAATCCCGGAAACTACGGAGATCGCTACGGATCTTCTCGGTAGCCGGAACCAGTGATTGACAGCGCACCGCGAGCGCCGCTTACCTTCATGGCGAAACGGAATATTTCTAGTAGAAACTAGGAGCGCCATGGCCGTCGTGCTCGACTTCAAGGCCGTCCTCGGCCGATTCGCCACCGGAGTCACCGCGATCACCGCCCTGGACGGCGCGCACCCCGTCGGGTTCGCCTGCCAGTCCTTCTCCGCACTGTCGCTGGATCCGCCTGCCGTAGCGCTGTTCCCGGCGCGGACCTCCACCACGTGGCCGCGAATCCGCGCGGCGGGCAAGTTCTGCGTGAATGTGCTCGCCGCCGATCAGGAGCAGGTGTGCAGACAACTCGGCCGCAGCGGTCCCGATAAATTCGACGGGCTCGACTGGAGCCGCTCCCCCAACGGTTCGCCGCTGCTGGACGGGTCCATCGCATGGATCGACTGCGAGTTCGGCGGTGAGCTGGACGGCGGCGATCACACCATCGTCATCGGTCATGTCACCGCGCTCGGCGCGGGCCGCGATGCCGATCCGCTGCTGTTCTATCGCTCCGGATTCGAGCGGCTTACCACTGCCTGATGGCTCTCCCGACCAGTGAGACCACACCTTTGCGCGCCCATCGGCGCGCCGAACCATCGAAATGACACCCCGACGAACGTGGAGGAACCATGACCGACGATCAGGTGCGCGTCATCGACACCGGCGCCCCGCCCACCCGGTACGCCCGGGGTTGGCACTGCGTCGGCCTCGCCGACAGCTTCCGCGACGGCAAACCGCACACCATCGAAATCTTCGGCACCGAACTGGTCGTCTTCGCGAGCGCGGACGGCACGCTCAATGTGCTCGATGCCTATTGCCGACATATGGGCGGCAACCTCGGCGACGGCATTATCAAGGGCGACACCATCGCCTGCCCTTTCCACGATTGGCGCTGGCGGGGCAATGGCCGTTGTGCCGCAATCCCTTACGCGCGCCGCGTACCGCCGCTGGCCCGCACCAAATCGTGGGTCACAGTGGAGCAGAACCGGCAGCTGTTCGTCTGGAATGATCCCGAAGGCAACCCGCCGCCAGCGGATATCACCATTCCCCGCATCGAGGGCGCGTTCAGTGACGAGTGGAGCGACTGGACCTGGAACCAGATCACCATCGAGGGCGCCAATTGCCGCGAGGTCATCGACAATGTGGTGGATATGGCGCATTTCTTCTACGTGCACTTCGCCTTTCCGACTTACTTCAAAAATGTCTTCGAGGGCCATATCGCCAGCCAGTACATGACCTCGATCGGACGCGCGGATGTACAGGGCGAGTTGGCCAAGGAGGCGGGCGCGCAGAACACGCTGCATTCGGAGGCCCACTACTACGGCCCCTCTTACATGATCGATCATCTTGTCAACGAATCCAGCGGGCAAACGGTCGAATCCGTCCTAATCAACTGCCACTATCCGGTGTCGCCGACCAAGTTCGTGCTGCAGTATGGGGCGATCGTGAAGAAGCTGCCCGGCCTGTCGCCGGAAGAGGCCGATGCGATGGCGGTGCGCTTCGCCAACGGACTCGGACGCGGTTTCGAGCAGGATGTGGCGATCTGGGAACGCAAGACCCGCATCGATAATCCGCTGCTGTGTGAGGAGGACGGCCCGGTCTATCAGCTGCGGCGCTGGTACGAGCAGTTCTACACCGATATCGCCGAGGTGGAGTCGAAGATGACCGACCGTTTCGAATTCGAGGTCGACACCACGCGTGCGGTCACGGCATGGGAGGCCGAGGTCGCCGAGAATCTGGCCGCGCGGCGCGCGGACGCCTGAACGGATCTGTGATGGATCACATCACCTGCCGAACCTGTCGAAATCAGGTGTCGGTGGTCAAATTCAGCCCTGCGCACACCAGTGTGCAGTGGAGTTCCGCCGCTCGCGCGGGGTGTGCCGAGTTCGCGCAGACGGGCGGCGGTCCCGTGCGCGGGTGCGCGGCATTGCGCGACAGCATCGAAAAGGCGGTCACCGCAGGCGAAGTCGGATTGACCACCCGCGATGGGGACCTGCTGTGAGCGCGGCGGTAACGCTTCGAATTGTTCGGGTAACCGCCGACACCCGTGATGCGGTCTCGCTGGAGTTGGTCGCCGAACCGGAGCGACCACTTCCCTACCGTCCCGGCCAATTTCTGACACTGCGAATACCCAGCGAGCAAACGGGTTCGGTGGCGCGCTCGTACTCGCTGTCCAGTGCGCCGCATGAGGGCCGACTCGAGGTCACCGTCAAGCGGACGGCGGGCGGATATGCCTCGAACTGGTTGTGCGACAATGCCGTCCCCGACATGACGATCGACAGCTTGCCACCAGCGGGCGTTTTCACACCCCATTCCCTCGATACCGATCTGCTGCTGCTCGCCGCGGGCAGTGGGATAACACCGATGCTGTCCATCCTGAAATCGGTACTCGCGCAAGGCACTGGACGGTGCACGCTGATCTACGCCAATCGAGATGAGGATTCGGTGATCTTCGCCGATGAACTGAGGTCATTGACCGCCGAGCACCCGAACCGGCTCGTTGTGCTGCATTGGTTGGAGGCTGTTCAAGGCTTGCCGTCGGCGCCCACACTGACCACCTTGATCACACCCTGGAACGACCGCGAGCTATTCGTCTGCGGTCCAACACCTTTCATGGATGCTGTCGTCACAGCCGCCGACAACCTGGGCATGGCCCGGGTGCACGTCGAGAAATTCGTCTCGATCTCCGGTGACCCCTTCGCCGAAACCCAGATCGAAGACACCGCCGACGCCGCCAGGGGCGAGGTCGAACTCGACGGCACGACAAGCGAATTCGCGTGGCCGCGCAATACCGTGTTACTCGACGTACTACTCGCGCGCGGGATGGAAGCTCCGTATTCCTGCCGCGAAGGAGCCTGCAGCGCCTGCGTCTGTCGTGTCGTCGAGGGCGAGGTGAAGTTGCTGCGCAACGAAGTTCTGGAATGTGAAGACCTGACCGACGGCTATGTGCTGGCATGCCAGGCGGTGCCGGTCACCGATGCGGTCCGAGTCACCTATGAATGAGGAGAATATGACAATCATCAGCTCGCTCGGTTATGTGCGGGTGGCGGTCAGCGACCCGGACGCCTGGCGTACCTTCGCCTTCGATGTGATCGGATTCGCCGAGGGCATCGGTCCGGATCCGGACGCCATCTATCTGCGCATGGATGAGCACGTCGCACGGTTGGTCCTGGTGCCCGGCGAGACGGATCGGATGCTCGCCATCGGCTGGGAGGTCCGCGACCATCGCGCACTCGCCGCGGCACGCGAATCCGTGGAGAAAGCCGGAATAGAGGTCACCGCACTCACCGTGGCGCAGGCCGATGCCCGCAGCGTAGAAGAGGCGATCACCTTCCGCGACCCCGCGGGTACCACCGTCGAAATCTTCCATGGACCGGTCCTGGACCACAGCCCGGTGGTCGGCAAGTACGGAAACCGTTTCGTCACTAAGGGACTCGGCCTCGGCCACGCGGTGCTGCCGGTCCCCGATCTCGACGGCGCCTTCGGTTTCTATGCCGATGTACTCGGATTCCTGCCGCGCGGCGCGTTCCGGCTCCCCGCACCGCCCGAATACGGTCCGGTGCGCATCCGCTTCCTCGGCGTGAATCAGCGCCACCACAGCCTGGCGCTGATCCCTTCCGGCGGTAAGGAGGGTTCGGGGCTGGTGCACGTCATGGTCGAAGTCGACAGTCTCGACGATGTCGGCCGCGCGCTCGACCGGGTGAACAAGGCCGGATATCACCTGTCCTCGACGCTCGGCCGCCACACCAACGACAAAATGATCTCCTTCTATGTCCGCACACCCGGCGGCTGGGATCTCGAATTCGGCACCGAGGGTGTGCTGGTCGATGAGAACACCTATACCGCGGAGGAAATGACCGCCGATAGCTATTGGGGGCACGACTGGGACCGAAGCTGACAAGATCACGGGCGGCGAGCAGCGGCCCGATACCCCGTGACTATCGTCGATAGCGACGGAAGGGGTTTCGATGGCACTGCGCACCGAGTTCACCGACCTGTTCGACATCGAGCATCCGATAGTCCTCGCACCGATGGGTGGCGTCGCGGGCGGTGAACTGGCCGCGGCGGTCTCCGAGGCCGGTGGACTCGGTCTGATCGGTGGCGGCGGCGGTGACGAGAAGCTACTCGATCAGGAATGTGCGTTGCTCACCGCTCGCACCGAAAAGCCCTGGGGCATTGGTCTGTTGAGTTGGGCCATCGATCTCGATACCGTGCGAAGGACGGTGGCGCGCCGACCGCATGCGATCCTGTTGTCCTTCGGCGATCCCACCCCGTTTGCCGCCGTGGTCCGGGAATCGGGGATTCCGCTGCTGGTCCAGGTCACCACGACCGACGAGGCGGCACGCGCGTTGGCGGCGGGGGCCGACGTGCTGATCGCCCAGGGCGCGGAGGCGGGCGGGCACGGCGGTGGGCGCGCGACGCTGCCCTTCGTACCCGCGGTCGTCGATATGGCGGCGGGCAAGCCGGTGCTGGCCGCGGGTGGGATAGCCGACGGGCGCGGACTCGCGGCCGCCCTCGTACTCGGTGCGGCGGGCGCGCTGATCGGCACTCGCTTCGAGGCGACGCACGAATCGTTGCTCTCTGCCGAGGAGGCCAAGGCGATCATCGCCGCACGTGGCGGCGATACCGAACGCAATCGCATTATCGATATCGCCCGCGAATCCCCGTGGCCCGCCGAGTACACCGCACGCACGCTGCGCAACCGATTCCTCGACGAATGGGCCGGACGGGAGTCCGAACTCGCGGCCGATCCCGTTGCGCGGCGACGCTATCGGGAGGCGGCCGAACAGGGTGACCTCGGCTGTGCCCCGATCTGGGCGGGGGAGAATATCGACCTCATCGACAGCCTCGAATCCGCCGCCGACCTGGTGCGTCGCATCAGCACCGACGCCGAACAGGTCCTGCGTCGAGCTGCGGCGCGATGCGACTAGTCGGCGTTTTCCTCGGCCGAGGCGCGCAGCAGTTCACGGGTGTAGCGCTCGGCGAGTAGCGGTAGGAAGTTGTCGATGGTGGCGTGGTCCGCGAGGTAGTCGTATGCCGAGTACAGCCACCGTTCGATGGCTTCGTCGCGGGTGCTTTCGAATTCGCGTTCCAGGCGGCGCGCGGCGGCCTTCAGCGCGAACTGTTGATCGAGGGATGGTCGGTGCAGGGGCGGATGCGTAACTGGACCTTCGGTCATAGCGGACTCCTGGTCGGGAACTTCCAGTGCGAGGACGCGGTCGAAAATCCGTGTCCGCTCGATCGAGTACCCGATGGGTCGGCGGCGAACACCCGTTGACGCACCCAGGACCACCTTCAGACTTCGTCGCTGCGCCCCCGGATGCGATCGCGATGGATATCGAGGCGGCCGCCAACCGGATAGCCATACAGGACGCACTGGCGAACCATGCCGCCGAATCCGAGCAAAGTAGAACATGTTCTTGTCTGTGGGCCCGGCAAATGCCAAGCTGAACGGATGGATCTCGCCGCCATCGAAGCCGTCCGTCAGCTCAAGTACCGCTACTTCCGGACCCTCGATCTCAAAAAATGGGACGACTTCGGGGATACCCTCGCCGTCGACGTCGCCGGTCGCTATGGCACCCACGCCCTCGGTGAACCGCTGACCCTCGACGGCCGCGACGCCGTCACCGCCTTCATGCGCGAGAATCTCGGGCCATCCGTGGTCACGACCCATATCGCGAACCATCCGGAGATCACCGTGAACGGCGATACCGCCACGGGCTCATGGGCTTTCGAGGACACCGTGATCGCCACCGAATACGGCATCCTCATCCGCGGCGCGGGCTACTACTCCGACACCTACCGACTCGACCCGGACGGCCACTGGCGCATCACCTCGACCAGCTACCAGCGCATCTACGAATCGATGCAGGCCCTCGCCGACACTCCCAGCTACCAGTTGCTGACCAACATGTGGGCGACACACACATAGGACAGCGCGCCGGATTCGAGGCCACTATCTGCCGGGTGGCACTCGACCGGAGCCGCATCGGTGGCGGATGGTAGGAGCATGTCCTCGCTCGCGCCCGCTGAATTCACGCCCGAAACCGCCTATCTGAACACCGCTTCCCATGGGTTGCCCGCCGCGCGAACATTGGCGGCATTGCAGGAGTTCAACGCACTGTGGGCGGCGGGCCGTGCCGCCCCGACGACGCGGGACCATCTGGTACCCGAATTGCGCGCCGGATTCGCGCGACTGCTCGCGGGCGCGTCGGCCGACGATATCGCGTTGGGCGGTACTGTGGCCGGATTGATCGCGCCGGTGGTCGCCGCACTGCCGCCGGGGGCGCAGGTATTGCTCGCCGAAGGCGAATTCTCCTCTGTCTCCATGCCTTTCGTGCACCGTGGCGATCTGAATGTCCGCTTCGTGCCGTTGGAGCGTCTCGCCGACGAGGTCCGGCCCGAGACCGCGCTGGTCGCGGTCAGCGTTGTCCAGTCGAAGAACGGCCGGACCGTCGATCTGCCGACACTGCGCGCGGCGACGCTGGCGCATGATGCCCGGCTGCTCGCCGATGCCACCCAGGCCGCCGGTTGGGTGCCGCTGCGTTTCGTCGATGCCGACTACTGGGTGTGCGCGACATTCAAGTGGCTGATCGGCGCACGCAGCGTGGCCTTCTTCGCCGCACCGCCGGAAGCGGCCGCCCGGTTGCGCCCGATCAGCCCCGGTTGGTACGCGGCCGCCGACCGCTGGGCCGAGCTGTACGAACCGGTCGCGCTGCCGACCACCGCTCGGCGTTTCGATTCGACACCGGACTGGCTCGGCGTCATTGCCGCGCTGTCCGCGCTGTCGTTGATCGAAGAGCTGACCGTCGACAAGATCGGCGCGCACAATCGCGAGCTCGCCGCTCGATTCCGAAAGGGATTGGTGGAGCTGGGTTTTCAGTCTGCACCTGCCGATTCGGCGATTGTCGCCGTGTCGGGTGCGGGCGATGCGGCACCGCGTCTGGAAGAGGCAGGCGTGCTCACCTCGGCCCGAGGCGGCGGGCTGCGCTTCTCGTTCCACCTGTACAACAGCGCCGCCGACGTGGACCGCGCCATGACCGCCCTTGCCCGGTGACACGCCTGAGAGCCCGAGTCCAGTAACGCCCTTATGGGGATTCGCACCCGTAGCGGGCGCCCACCGTTTGTGCGAATCCCCGGACGACTACGTCGGGCGAGTAGCCGGTGCGGTGATGAGTGGGAGATCGAGGGCGGTGAGGATGCCCGCTGGCGCCTGCACCACGGCCGGGACGGCGTTGACGATGCGCATGGCAGTCGCCAGGAGGGTGGCGTGGTTGTGGTCGCCATTGCGACTCGAGGTGACCAGGTCCATCGCGTAACTCGGCTCGCCGGTGATCTCGACGCGGTAAGAGCCCTCATGGTGGGCGGGTTGCGGCCAGTCGGGGCACAGATCAGGGCGTAGCCGCGTAACGTGCTCGAGAACCGTCACGGGCTCGTCGCCGACCATGCCGCGCACCTCGAAACGCAAAGCGGCAGCGCTACCTTCGGCGATATGGCCGGTGGCGATATCGAAGGATTCGGGCGCGGGGATGCGCTCATATATCTCAGTGACGGCATCGAGGGTGATACCGATACCCGCCGCCAGCTGGCGCACGGTGCCGCCCCAGGCGAGCGATAACACCCCGGGCTGCAACAACATCGGGATTTCGTCCAGCGGTTTGCCGAAGCCCATGATGTCGAACATGACCTCACGGTTGTCGTAGCTGGCGTAGTCGACGATCTCCAGACACCGCAGTTGGTCGATGCGCAGACAGGTGCCCGCGAGCGCGAGCGGCAGCAGATCATTGGCGAACCCGGGATCGATGCCATTGACCCATAACGACGAATTCCCTTGCGCCGCAGCCTCTTGGATCGGCTTCAGCAGTTCGTCGGGCAGCACGCCGTATGGATACTGGAAGAACACCGGCGCACACGCCACCACATTGATGCCCGCGCTCAACAACCTGCGCAGGTCCTCGACCGCCTCCAACAGGCGATTGTCGGTCATCGAGCAGTAGACGACACAGTCGGGTTTCGCGGCCAAGATCGCCTCGGTATCGGTTGTCGCGCTCACCCCGACCGGATGCTCGAGTCCGGCAATGGTTCCCGCATCGAGCCCGTCCTTTTTCGGACCCGACACCCACACTCCGACCAGCTCGAGATCCGGATTCGCGATGACACCCGCCAGCGCATGGGCGCCGACATTTCCGGTGCCCCATTGGACTACGCGGTAGCTCATGACAGATCCGGAAGTGGGAGATCGAGATTCGGTGCGATCAGGCCGCCGTCGGGTTCGAGCACCTTGCCCGTGACGTACTTTCCGGCGGGCGACACCAAATACAGTGCGGCCGCGGCGATATCCTCGGGCTCACCGATGCGGTGCAGCGGCGTCTTGGCCTCCAGCTCCGTGCGCATCGCAT
The DNA here is from genome assembly GCF_050955785.1 of Nocardia sp. CA-084685. NCBI lineage: Bacteria > Bacillati > Actinomycetota > Actinomycetes > Mycobacteriales > Nocardiaceae > Nocardia > Nocardia sp. CA-084685. The sequence continues at coordinate 3,571,253 of NZ_CP192094.1, read as the reverse complement.
CATTGCCCGCGACGATCTCCAACGCCGAGGTCAGAATCGAGCCGGGCGCAATGGCATTCACCCGAATGTGCGGATTCAGATCCATCGCCGCCAACCGGGTGTAATGCGCTAGTGCCGCTTTCGCCGTTCCATAGGAGAGGAAAGCGCGGCCGGGCAGGCGGCCCATGGTCGAGGTGATATTGAGAATCGAACCACCACCGGCTGTTTCGAGGATCTTCGGCACCGCCGAGCGAACCAGCGCGTGCGCGTTGGTGACGTTGAAATTGAATGCCTCCACCAGCGCATCCGGGGTGGTATCGAGCAGCGGGCACGGCAGCGCACCGCCAACATTGTTCACCACGATGTCGAGCCGACCGAACCGTTCGACGGCCGCGGCGGCCAGTCCGGCGGTCGCCTCGATATCACTGAGATCCGCGGGCACCACGTGGGCCTGGCGGCCCACCGCCGTCACCTGTTCGGCGACCTCGTCCAGCTGACTCTTGGTGCGGGATGCGATGACGACATCCGCGCCGGCCTCCGCGAAGGCCACCGCGATCGCCGCGCCGAGGCCGCGCCCCGCGCCGGTGACAACGGCGACCTGTCCGTCGATTCGGAATCTGTCCAGGATCATGCGCGCTCCAATTGTCGAGTATTCGACGGCAACTTGTCGTAATATTCGTCATCGTAGAGCTGTCCTGTTGAACCGCACAAGGGGTTGCACATGTCCGACCGGTCCCCGTCCCCGCCGACTCGCCGCGTCATCGATATCGTGTCGCTGCTCGCCGCGACGCCGGAGCCGATCAGCGTCGCGGGCATCGCGGACCGGCTCGATATCGCCCGCGCGACCGCAACGGCGATTCTGGCCGAACTGGATTCGGCGGGCTGGGTGCGCCGCGATTCGAGCCGTGGATACGGGCTCGGTCCGACACTGGCGAATCTGCACGGCCCCGTCCTGCCGCACGCACTGGGCGATATCCTGGCCGAGCTCACCGTCCGCACCGGCTACGGCGCGACATTGAGTCGCATCGAACCCGACCACCTCACCGTGCTCGATGTGCGTCACGGGCCCGAACGCGTCGTCCCCGGCGTACCCGTCGGGCATCGCATCCCGATGCAATTTCCGGCCGGTGCCAGTGTGATGCCGTGGCGATCGGCGGCCGAGCAGAACACCTGGCTTGCCACCGCACCCGACTCCGACCGCCGCATCGCGAGCGGACTACTCACCCTCGTGCGCGATCGCGGCGTTGCGCTGTTCCGTCCACGCACCGACGATGCGGGCACGGTCGAACTCCTCGCCGACCTACTCGGCGCGATGGGAACCGAACTCGTGCAACCACGCCTGCGCACGCGGGCCCTGCGCCGCCTCGCATTTCTCACCTCGCGGCCATTCACCAAGGCCGAACTCGACTCCGATGCCGAACTCCCGCTGAGCTACCTCGCCGCACCGGTTTTCGATGCGAAAGGTACAGCGGCGTACGAAGTCCAATCCGGCCCGCTGCGGGCATCGACCACCAAACCCGAGCGCGACGAATTCATATCCGCCACAGTCGATACCGCGCAGTCATTAACGCAAGCATTGGCCTCCTGAGCCACGTCCCATCCAAATAGCTCGGCACGCCGAGCGTAGTGATATGGCGATCGAATGCGGCATGGGCGACCACCATTCGACTGCGTTCGGCGAAATCCTACCTACCAAGGCTCGAAACGGCACTACTTCGTCAAGGCGTGCGCCGCGCCGCGATGCAAGGGCACCGGTGCGGTAATCGTCGCGGAGTCGCGGTTGATCCCTTTCGCCGCGGAATTGGCCTGTTCCAGTTGGGGTTTGCGATCGAACAGTGTCTTGGTGAGGACACACGCCAGATCGGCGTCCAGATCATCGCGCACCAGCAACAGATTCGGCACGACAATGGTCTTCACATCGGCGGACAGCCCGTAGACGGTGGCCGGAATCGTGCCCTCCTCGTAGACCGAATTCACCGCGTGCATGCTGCCGGTGAGTTCGGGGATATCGAGGAAACGCACCTTGCCCGTGGGCGATGTCAACAGATCGGTGATACCGGGGGTCGGCAGGCCGCCGGAGAAGAACATGGCGTCGATGGAGCCATCCTTCATACCGTCCACGGTCTTGGTGAGATCCAGGCGCTGGGCCTCGATATCGTGGTCCGGGTTCAGCCCAGCCGCCTGCAGTATCCGCTGGGCGATCACCTCGGTGCCGGACTTGGGCGAGCCGGTGGAGACCCGCTTACCGCGCAGATCCGCGACCGATTCGATATCGGCGTCGGTGCGCACGATCACCTGGGTGTAATTCGGGTAGAGCCGCGAAAGAGCCTGCACCGGTTGCTTTTTCCCGTCGAAGCTGGCATTGCCGAGCACTGCGTCGGCGGCGGTATCGGCTAGCGCGAATGCGACCTGATAGGTGCCTGCCACCAATTGCTGGATATTCTGCACCGAAGCACCGGTTTCGGCGGCCGTCGCCTTCACCTTGCCGCCGGTGGCCTGCGAAATCTGGTCGGCGTAGGCATTGCCCAGGGCGAAGTACACGCCGGTCGAATTGCCCGTCGCGATGCCGACACGGGTGTCGGTCTCGAGCTCGCAGGTGACCGCACCGCCGGTGTCGGACTGCGGTGTGTCGCGGCGGCCCCCACATCCGGTCAGCAATCCGGCCGACACCACGGCGACGGCGAATCCTATGGCAACTCTTCTCAAGTCGTCCTCCTTCGTGAGAGCAGCGTTAGCCCGACGGCCGCGGTCAGCGTGGCAAGGCCGACGACGAGCGCGCCGGGTTCCAGATACAGCAGTGCCAGTCCGGCTACCGCGGCGAGCAGCCGGGCCGGAAGTCCGGCCGGACCTATACCGAGGATCCAGCCGCCGGTCGCGGCGGCCAAGGCGGCAACGCCGACCCCGGCCACGATCGTCGTCCAGAGCACACCGAGCACCGGACCATGTCCGAGCAGATATTCGCCGGGGCCGCTGAGCACGAACACAATCGGCACCAGGAAGGCGGGCAGCGCGTACTTCAATGCCTGCCACATGGTCGGCACCGCACGCGCACCGGTGATGGCCGCCGCGCCCACCGCGGCCAGTGCGGTCGGTGGCGTCACCTCGGATAGCACCGAGTAGTAGAAGACGAACATCGCCGAAGCGGATGGGGATACATCGAGTGCGAGCAGCGCCGGACCGATGATCGCCCAGCCGATGATGAACGATGCGGTCACCGGAACGGCGAGTCCGAGCAGCGCGAGTGCGAGCGCGGCCAGCACCACGGTGCATGCCAACACCACCGTGTGATTGTCCGATAACGCCTTTCCCGCACTTACCAGCAGTGCTGCCAGTTGCGCGCCGAGTCCCGTCTTGGTGGCGATCGCGGTGATCACCCCCGCCGATGTGCACACGGCGACCACCGGCAGCGCCGAACGCACACCGCTGCCGAGCATCTGGAAGATCCGTCGCGGTGAGCGAGCCTCGGCGCGGATGCGCGCGTCGAGGAAGGCGAGCACGAAAGCCAGTGCGCTGGCGTACACCACGGCGCGGGCGGCGCTCACGCCGATCAGCAGCAGCACCACGATCGCGATCAAAGACAGGAAGTGGTAGCCGAATCGGGCAAGCAGCCGCCACGCCGGGGTGGTGCTGATCTCGACGGACTCGGCACCGAGCCGGCGCGCATCGATCTCCACCGCGAGCAGAATTCCCAGGTAGTACAGCAGGGTTGGGATCATCGCCCACCCGAGCACTGTCACATAGGAGACATCGAGATATTCGGCGACGATGAAGGCGGCGACACCCAACGTCGGCGGTGACAGGATCGCGCCGACACCGGCCGCCGCGAGCACACCCGCCGCCTGTTCGGGTGGATATCCGGCGCGCCGCAGTATCGGCCAGGTGACCGCTCCGACGGTCACCGCGGTCGCGGTGCCCGATCCCGAGACGGTGCCGAGCAGGAATCCCGATGCCACGGCGGTGCGTCCGGCCGCGCCGCGCGAGCGCCGGAAGGCCGCGACCGACAGGTCGACGAAGAACTGTGCCGCACCGGAGAATTCGAGTACCGCGCCATAAAGGGTGAACAGCACGATGTAGCTGGCCGCGACATCCAATGGCGTGCCGTAGAACCCGCTACCGGAGTTGTAGAGCGCATCGATGATCTGCCCGAAGTCGAGTCCGGCGTGCGCGATGGTCCAGTGCTGTGGCAGATATCCGCCGTAGTAACCGTAAGCGAGAAATACCAGGCACACCGCGGGCAACACCCAGCCCGTGGTGCGCCGACAGGCCTCGAGCACCAAGACCAACAGCACCGTGCCCATGGCGATATCGACGGAATCGAAGAGACCCTGCCGATCCAGGAATGCGTTGTACCCGCCACCGCCGGAACCGATCGCCATCGGCAGCACCGGATACAGGCACACCACCAGCGCGACCACCGCCAGCAACCAGTCGAGCCGACCAGGACCATCCCGTCGATCGAACCATCGCAGCCCGGACCGATAGGCCAGAAACACCACCGGCAATGTCCCGGCGAGGAAGATCACGAGATAGTACTGACTTCCCTGCGCCAGCGGCCGAAAGACCTGCCACAGCACCAGCAACGCGACCGCGAACACGGCCGTCGCCACCACCCACTCGGTCCGTCCGCGCAATATCCGCGCGGGCTTCTCCTCGTCGTCGACCTCGATCTTGTCCGGCAGTGACCGCTCCGGGTCCATCCTGGGCCGCACCCGGCGGTCGGTGGGAGGCTCGGCTCCGAGATGAGCGTCCCGCATATCCGACATGGCCGCGACGATATCAACGCACCATCGTCCGTATACGGCTAACAAATATGTAGTCGAGAAAAGTGGAGAAGCGGTCGGTTTGTCGCCCTACACCGATCTGGTCGCCCGCCCACCCAGTGCGGCCCGGTGCGCGATCACTCGGCGATAGGAGATGCGCCAGCCGGTTGCCGCACGCACGACCGTATCGTCGTATTCGACGCTGCCGCTGGTCCCGTCGGCATAGATCCCGATCGCCTTCGACCGCACCCGAACCACACCGTCCACCTCGGCGATGATCACATTCGTAATGTGATGCCCGACCGGATTTCCATTGCCGAGCGCGACCGCGGCCTCCTGCAGCGCCGGAATCCCGCGTAGCTCACCAGCCCCGAAATCGCTGAGGTCGTAAACGATTTCCGCGGTGAACAGCTCATCCATCCGATCGAGCTCACCCGCATCCATCAGATGACCGTGCAGCGCGATCAGCTCACCGATTTCGAACCGATCCTGCGCCGACAACGCCATGAAAGCCTCCTGCCGCCCCACTTTCCTGCCGAAGATGAGGCCTAGTCCGGTTATCCGCGACAGTAACCGACGAGTGACCGCTTACGCTGCTGCTTTATCCGGCTATGCCGGTGCGGCCGCCCGTGCCGATGGGCGTCGCTTCATGATCCACCGCAGGAAATTGACCCATGGGGATGGGCGGGCCGGGGTTACGGGTGGGTGGCCGAGGGAGACCGCGGTTCGGTCGAGCAGCGCCTCGATCATCGCGTCGTGAATCCAGCGGATGGCCAGCGGCCACAGCAGGTAGCCGATACCGCGTAGGCGGCAGTCGATCTCGTGGCGCAGGATGCTGCTGTCCGGCCACGGACCGTCCAGCACCTCGAGGCTGTGCGTACCGACCAGGAAGGATCCGGGCGCGACGGTGAACTCGATGCGGCGGCCCGGCACCCACTCGGTGCACCGATACCGGATGACGCCGTGTCCGCCGTCGGCACCGACCCCGAGCGGCCTGTCGAGGACCAGTGCGGGCCAACCGGGCGGCCACACCGGACTGTCCGGTTCCGCCGCCCTGGCGAGCAACGCGCCGAGCTGATCCGCAGGCACCGGGTACTCCCGCTGGTGGATATTTCGAACCATGACCCATCTCCATTCGCTACCGTATGGAACACCCATACGGTAGCGTATGGAAGACGGCACGCGAAGTTATCCGAGCCACACTGGCCGTTATCCGACAGCGGGCTCGTACAGGACGATCGCCCATGGCGATTCGACGGAAGGGCGGACCGAGGTACGCCGTTCGTGCGAACCGATCACCGGATCGTCGGCCGCGAACCCAGCGGCACGCAGGCGTGCGAGGGTCTCGTCGAGGTCGCCGACCTTCACAGCGAGCGAGGGGATGTCGCGTTCGTCGGCACCGGCGAGCATGACCCGGGTCGCTCCGATATCGAATTGCGCCCACCGATCACCATCGACGAACGTTGCGGTCCTGCCGAGTACCGCGGTGAGCAGATCTATTGCGGCGGTGAGATTCTCGGCAGGGAATATGGCGGCGAGACGTTCGACGGTCATGGCTGCTCCAATGCTCGGCGCACGGCCGAAAATGCTTGGTCGGCGGCGTCTTTCGCATCCGAGAGGTTATCGGCCATGCTGAAGAAACCGTGGAATTGCCCGTTGTAACGGATCGTGACGGCCTCGACTCCCGCATCGCGCAGCCGCTGCCCGTAGACCTCGCCCTCATCACGGAGTGGATCGAATTCGGCGGTGATGATGTAGGCGGGCGGGAGTCCGGACAGGTCCGTCGCACGCGGTGGTGCGGCGTAGGGGTTTTCGGCATCGGCGGCCGAGGCGAGATATTGCTCCCAATACCAGCGCAAATGGTCGTCGGTGACGAAGTAACCGTGAGCATTCTCCCGATACGAGGCGGTGTCACGGGCCGGATCGAGCATCGGGTAGATGAGCAATTGATGGGCGATGCTCGGGCCAGTGTGATCCCGGGCCATCAATGCCGTGACGGCGGCCAGGTTGCCGCCGGAGCTGTCACCGGCCACCGCGATGCGAGCGGGATCGCCACCGAAGGAAGCGGCCTGGGCCGCAATCCATTTCAGGACCGTGAACGCATCCTCAGCGGCGGCCGGGAAGCTATTTTCGGGGGCCTGCCGATAGTCGACCGAAACCACGATCGCACCGACACCATTACTCATCGCGCGACACAGCTGATCGTGGCTGTCCAGATCACAGATCACGAAACCCCCGCCATGGCAGAACAAAACCACCGGCAGGTCGGCACCGGGGTCGGCGGGCCAATACATTCGGACCCGGACCCGCTCCACCCCAGCAGGTCCCGGTACCGAACGCTCCTCGACCCGCCCCACCGCAATCGCATCGACCTGGGCCGCCGGGCGCGCGGCAAGTATCCGACGCGCCTCAGCGGCATCGAGCACTTCGGTGCCCAGCGCGGGAAACGCCGCCGAGGCGAGATCGACGATCACCTGGGCTTCAGGCTTCAGGGGCATGCCTATCCCTCGCCCACGGCTCCGACCGGCGGCAGCGCATCCGGGGGGATGAATTGTCCCGCCGACAACCCGCCGTCGATGGCCAATTCCGCACCGGTGATGAACGCCGCGGCATCGGAGGCGAGGAATGCCACCAAATCCGCCACCTCCGAAGGCAATCCGACGCGACCAAGCGGTAGCGAGGGGAAGCTACCCGGCCCGGTGCTCAGCCCGAGATGCCCGATCATCGGTGTCGCGATCGGACCCGGATGCACCGAGTTCACCCGGATGCCGAGCGGTCCCAACTCGAGCGCGGCCGTCTTCGTCAACCCGCGCAGCGCCCATTTGGACGCACCGTAGGCGGAATGTCCCATCAGCCCCTGCAATCCGGCCTGCGACGAGATATTCACGATCGAACCACCCGTCGCCCGCATCGGATCCACGACGGCCTGGATGCCGAGGAAGGAACCGATCAGGTTGATGCGCAGAATGCGTTCGAGCTCGGCAGCGGAGGTTTCGACAAGCGGCTTGGCAGTGTAGATCGCCGCATTGTTCACCAGCACATCGATGCCACCGAATTCGACGACCGCGGTCTCGACGGCGGCGGCCCAGTCGGTGGCGCTGCTGACATCGTGCGGGGCGAAACGGGCGGAATCACCGATGGATTCGGCGACTGCCTTGCCTTCGGATTCCAGCACATCGGTGAGGACGACGCGTGCACCCGCGGCGGCGAACAACCGGGCTTCCTGCTCGCCCTGGCCCCGTGCGGCACCAGTGATGAGGGCGACTTTGCCAGTGAGATCGATCATCTCAAGCTCCTACGAATTCAGTTGTCTCGGTGCCTTCCGCTGCCCCGCTCTGCCCGATGTCTCCGGCTCGCGCCGCTTTCCTGAAGTGCGGAATGACCTTCTCGCCCCAGTGCCGAATGGTCTCCAGACATGCCTCCTGCGGCACCGTCCCCATCTGGATCAGGCACAAGATCTCGTCGGCGCCGGCCGCCTGCAGCCGCTCGACATAGGCGATGGCGTCCTCCGGGCTGCCGTACGCGTGCTCGGCATGGAAAACCGAAGTGGCACCTGCCTTCACGGGAATCTTCGCTTCGTGCAGGTACGCCACATGCTCATCGGCGGCTTCGCGAATCCTGGCCACCTCGTCCACCGTCGGATCGATTGCTTCGTCCGGCACCGGGCCCGCGCCGTACCAGTGCTTGATGGACTGCGCGAAGAACCGCTGCCCACGCGCGCCGATCTGCTGTGCCTTCGCCCGGTCGTTCAGCACGATCGTCGGGCACAGCGCGGCGAAGTGGTCGTTGACGACCGTGGAGACGAACTTCTCCCCCGTCCGCTCGGCAATGGCCGCGTCATAAGTGCGGCGCAGTTCGGCGATCTCCTCCACACCCGCGAAACCCAGAACCAGCGCGCCGATTCCGTAGTCGGCGGCCAGCTTCAGTGTTTCCTTCTTGGTGCACGCCATGAATAGCGGCGGATGCGGCAGCTGCACCGGACGCGGCAGCATCGGATGCGGATCGATATCGAGCAGCTCACCGTGCCATTCGAATTCGCCCTCCGGATCCTGCCAGGCCCTACCGATAATGCGCAGCGACTCCTCGACCTCCTGATAGGTGCGGTCGGGATCGACACCGCACATCGAGGTTTCCTGCGGGGTGGCCCCGCGGCCCGCGCCGAGATTCACCCGTCCGTTGGAGAGCACATCGAGCATGGCCGCGCGTTCAGCCGCGCGCACCGGGTGATTGAAATTGAACGGCATGCACACCACGCCGTGGCCGATCCTGATCCGCTCGGTGCGCGCGGCCACCCAGGTCAGGAAGATCTCCGGGGCACTCATGTGCGCGTACCACTTCAAGCCATGGTGTTCGACCGCCCAGACGGTATCGAAACCCATCTCCTCGGCCAGCACCGCCTGCTCGACACAGTCGCGCAATACCTGCCGTTCATGATCGGCCGACGGATCGGTCATCTGTGCCTCGAAGATCATCGAGAACTTCATGCATTGCCTCCACTCTGTTCTTCCCACCCCACCGACTCCGTCGGCCGCCATTCCCCATTTCAATATGCCTAGTAGAAATATTTCCGATGCTCTTGTTGAGGTCAGCTGCATGTCTCGGTGGATGGGACTATTCCGGTTCGCCCCGCCCGCGCGCCCATAGCGTCGATTTCGCACACGGCGTTCGAACCGACGCCGGAGAAAGGACGGACCTGACGTGGGTCGACTCGATGACAAGGTCGCGCTGATCACCGGCGCAGCGCGCGGGATGGGCGCCGAACATGTCCGCCGCTTCATTGCCGAGGGTGCGCGAGTGGTATTCGGCGATGTCCTCGACGAGCAGGGCGAACAGTTGGCCGCCGAAACCGGCGCGCGCTATCTGCACCACGATGTGACCAGCGAGGCGGACTGGGCGACCACGGTGCGGACCGCGGTGGAGGAATTCGGCAGGCTCGATGTGCTCGTCAACAATGCCGGTCTGCTGCGATTCCAGCGCATCGCCGAGATGAGCTTGACCGACTTCACCAGGATCATGACGGTGAATGTCACCGGCACCTGGCTCGGCATCAAATCCGCCGCGCCCGCGATGACCGGCGGTGGCGCGATCGTGAATATCTCCTCGGTCGAGGGATTCGTCGGCGCCGCGGGCCTATCGGCCTACAGCGCAAGCAAATTCGCGATTCGCGGACTGACCAAATCGGCCGCGCGCGAGCTCGGCGCGAACGGAATCCGGGTCAACTCCATCCATCCCGGCGGCATCGCGACACCGATGACGGCCGCGGCGGGCTCCGGCGTCGACGGCAACACCTTCTTCGCCGGATTGCCCATTCCGCGCTGGGGACAGCCCGGCGAGGTCTCCGAGGCGGCCGTCTTCCTGGCCTCGGATGCCGCGAGCTATTGCACCGGAACCGAGGTCGTCATCGACGGCGGCATGCTCACCGGCGCCGGGTACTAGGGAAAGAGAGCCAGATGTCCGAGGAATATACCTACGACGTCGTGGTCGTCGGCTCGGGTGCGGCGGGTATGACCGCCGCGCTCACCGCCGCCTATCGCGGACTTTCGGTGGTGCTGATCGAGAAGAGCGCCAGCTTCGGCGGTTCCACCGCCCGCTCGGGCGGCGGCGTATGGATTCCGAACAATCCGGTGCTGGTGCGCGAGGGCGTGCCCGACAGTCCGGATCTTGCCCGGGTCTATCTGAAATCCGTTGTCGGCGATCGAGTTCCGCAGGCCAAGCAGGACGCATTCCTCGACAACGGCCCGCGCATGATGACCTATCTCGGCGCACGCACCAACCACCTCCAATTCGTTTACGACCGCGGCTATTCCGACTACCACCCGGAACTTCCCGGCGGGCTCGCGCAGGGTCGCAGCATCGAGCCAGCGATTATCGACGGCCGCCTGCTCGGCAAGGATCTGGAGCTCATCAACCGGCCGACCATGTCCGGGCCGAAGGGCATCGCCTTCACCGTCAGCGACTTCCACGATCTGAATATGATCGCGCGGACCTGGAAGGGTAAGCGCACCGCGGTGAAGGTCGGTGTCAAGGCGGTGCTGAACCGGATCCGTGGACGGCAGCCGCTGAGTCTGGGTAAGGCGCTGGTGGCCCGGCTGTGGTTGGCACTGCGCGATGCGGATGTGCCGATCTGGCTGAATACGCCACTCACCGAGCTGATTACCGCCGACGATGCGGTGGTCGGAGTGCGCGCCGAACGCGATGGTGTTCCGATCGTCATCCGCGCGCGGCGCGGTGTGGTGCTCGCCGCTGGCGGTTTCGAGCACAACCTGCAGATGCGTAAACAGTTCTTCACCGGGCCGGTCAGCACCGATTGGACCGTCGGCGCGACCGAGAACGTCGGTGACGGCATCCGAGCCGGTGAAACGATCGGCGCCGCACTGGATTTGATGGACGATGCCTGGTGGGGACCGTCGGTCCGCAATCCGGACGGGCCGCCGTTCTTCTGCCTGGCCGAGCGATCCCAGCCCGGCGCGATCATGGTCAACGATGCGGGCGAGCGGTTCACCAACGAATCGGCCAGCTATGTCGACGTGGTACACACCATGTACGAGCGACACGCGACCGGTGTCGGTCATGTGCCCGCGCACTTCATCATGGATCAGCGCTTTCGCGATCGATACCTGTTCCTCGGTACCTTCCCGAAACAGGCCATCCCGCAGAAGTATTTCGATGCCGGGATCATCGAGAAGGCCGACACCCTCGCCGAACTCGCCACCAAGATCGGTGTTCCGGCCGATTCCCTGAACGCAACGGTACAGCGGTTCAACGGCTTCGCGCGTGCCGGACGTGACGAGGACTTCCATCGCGGTGAATCCGCTTACGACCGCTATTACGGCGACCCGACTGTGCAACCGAATCCCTGTCTGGCACCTATTGATCAGGGACCGTTCTACGCGGTGGAGATGGTGCCTGGCGATCTCGGCACCAAGGGCGGCCTGGTCACCGACGAACACTCGCGCGTGCTGCACGAAGACGGCGCGCCGATCGCCGGACTCTATGCGGCGGGCAACAATTCAGCCGCTGTGATGGGCAATAGCTACGCGGGCGCGGGCGCGACCATCGGACCCGCCATGGTTTTCGGTTATATCGCCGCCAATCACATCGCCGATCTCGAAACCCCTGGAGCATGACGTGGACCGAGTGAATGGCAAAACAGTCATCGTGACCGGCGGTGCGCGCGGTATGGGCGCGGCATTCGCCCGTCGGCTGGTCAGCGAGGGCGCATCGGTGGTCGTTGCGGATGTGCTCCTCGACGAGGGCAAGGCGGTGGCAGCCGGGCTAGGCGAACAGGCAATATTCTGTCCCCTCGACGTCACCGACGAACCCGCCTGGGCCACAGTGGTTGCCGAGGCGGAGCGCAGCTTCGGGCCCGTCTCCGGACTGGTCAATAATGCGGGCATCGTGCACGTCGACCCGATCGAGCGGCTCGCCGAAGCGGATTACCGCCGGGTGATCGATGTGAACCAGGTCGGGGTATTCCTCGGTATGAAAGCCGTTGTGCCGTCGATGCGCCGGGCGGGCGGCGGCTCGATCGTCAATATCTCCTCGATCGGCGGCATCATCGCATTCAGCAATATCCTCGGCTATGTCGCCTCCAAATGGGCGGTGCGCGGGATGACCAAGGCCGCCGCCCAGGAGTTCGGCGCCGACGGCATCCGGGTCAACTCGGTACATCCCGGCGTCGTGGCCACCGAAATGACCGCCGACTCCGATCGCTCGCACTCGATGGTGCACGACCAGCCGCTGCCCCGCGCGGCGGCACCGGGCGAGCTGGCCGATCTCGTGCTGTTCCTCATTTCCGATGAGGCGAGTTTCTGCACGGGCTCCGAATTCGTCGCCGACGGCGGCTACACCACCAAATAGCCAAGGACACCTGCTGTGAAGAACTTTGAGGACAAGGTCGTCGTCATTACCGGCGCGGGCGCGGGCATCGGCCGCGCACTCGCGCTCGAGCTCGCCGACCACGGCGCGAGGCTGGCATTGTCCGGCCGAAACCTGGCCAATGTCGCCGAAACCGCCGCGTTGTGCGAGCAGGCGGGCGCCAAGGCGCGGGCCTACACACTGGATGTCACCGACCGTGGCGCCGTCTACGCCCATGCCGATGAGGTCCGATCCGACTTCGGCCCGGCCAATCTCGTGGTCAACAATGCGGGCGTCTCGCTCACCGCCAATATCGAGGAGTTGACCTGGGAGGACTTCGAGTGGATCGTCGATATCAACTTCTGGGGCGTCATGTACGGCACGAAAGCCTTTCTGGCACAGGTGATCGCCTCCGGTGACGGTCATATCGCCAACGTCTCCAGCATGTTCGGACTAGCCGCCTGCCCGAGCCAAGCCGCATACAACGCAACCAAATTCGGCATTCGCGGCTTCACCGACGCGCTGCGTCAGGAGATGAAGATCGCGGGCCACCCGGTCGGGGTCAGCAGCGTCCATCCCGGCATGATCAAGACCGAAATCGCATGGAAGGCCCGCGCGGGCGGAGATCGCGACCGCGATGCGCTGGCCGCCAACTTCGACAGACTGGCAAAAACCACACCCGAATCCGCGGCGAAGACCATCCTGCGGGGTATCCGAAAGGATAAGGCCAAGATCCTCATCGGCACCGATGCTCGCGTCATCGATTTGCTGCCGAGGATCTTCGGTTCCGGCTACCAGCGCATCATCACCGCCCAGATGCGCAACGAGGTATAGACCGGTCGGCACGGCGAGTCGAGGGAATTGTGCGGGTGCGCGTCCGGCCCAGCTCCCACCTGTGTTCAACTCGCTCCGGCGGCACGCAGTAGTTTCGCGCCGAGATCAGCCAACATTTCCGCCATCTCCGGCGGTTCTCTGACCTCGAATTCCAGGCCCAGATGGACGATTCGTACCGCGGTCCATTCCAGCGAATCGGCGGTGGTGCGGAGCAGGCAGGATTTGTCGTCGATGGGCTCGATTTCCTCGGGGCGAACCCGGAAGGTGTCGATCAGCTGCGTGGCCGGGGCGTGGACGAGGAAGACGACTCGGCGCAGCGGGCGGGATCGCGCCAGGGACTGAGTGACGAAGGCGGCGGCATCTTCGGTAGGCAATTGCCGTGGGGCACTGCGTATTCCGATCGGATACGGAGAATCTACGCGGTCCACGCGGAAGGTGCGCCAGTCGGCGCGGTCGATATCCCAGGCGACCAGATACCAGCGCCGGCCCGCGGAGACGAGGCTGTGCGGTTCGGTGAGGCGGCGGGTTTCGATGTCGCCTTTATCGCGGTAGCGGAAACGGATACGTTCGCGGTCACGGCAGGCGGCGGCCAATACGACCAGGGTTTCCGGGTCGACCATGGGTCCGGCGGCCGGACCGCCCAGCGACACCGTCGCCGACCGCACCGCCTCGACTCGGTGGCGCAATCGGGCGGGCAGCACCTGTTGCAGCTTCACCAGCGCCCGCGCCGATGACTCGTCGATCCCCTCGACCGCGCCCAGTGCCGCATTGCGCAGCCCGAGCGTGATCGCGACGGCCTCTTCGTCATCGAGCAGCAGCGGCGGCAATGCGGTACCGGCCTCCAGTCGGTAGCCGCCGACCGAACCGAGGCTGGCGTGCACCGGATATTCCAGTTCGCGCAGCCGCTCGATATCGCGGCGCACCGTCCGGACCGTCACGCCGAGGCGTTCGGCCAGCTCGGGGCCGGTCCATTCGCGGCGGGTCTGCAACAGCGACAGCAGTTGCAGCAGGCGGGCAGCGGTCTCGGTCACAGAGTCCAGTATCCGCCCGAATGAGGACCGAATCCGACCTCATTGACACCTACCGTGGCGATTGTGAACGCAGACCGAGACACCATCCAGATCATCGGGGCCCGCGCGAACAACCTGCGCAATATCTCCCTGGCCATCCCCAAAGGCAAGATCGTCGTCTTCACCGGCGTATCCGGGTCGGGCAAATCGTCGGTGGTCTTCGGCACCGTGGCCGTTGAATCGCAGCGTCAGCTCAATGAGACCTTCACCTGGTTCATCCGCAATCGACTGCCCAAGTACGAGCGGCCCGAGGCCGATGTGATCGACAATCTGGCTCCCGCGGTGGTGGTCGACCAGAAGCCCATCGGCGGAAATTCCCGCTCCACGGTCGGCACCATGACCGATATCCAGTCCATCATTCGGGTGTTGTTCTCGCGGTACAGTGAGCCGAGTGCCGGTGAGGCAACGCGTTATTCGTTCAACGACCCGCTGGGCATGTGTCCGGAGTGTGGCGGGCTGGGCCAAGTCGTGCGACCGGATCTGGACAAGCTGCTCGATACCGCGAAAACACTCAACGAGGGTGCCATCAACTTTCCGCCGTTCGCGGTGGGGACATTTCAGTGGCAGATCTACGCGGAGTCCGGCCTCTTCGATCCGGACAAGCCCTTACGTGACTTCACCCCGGATGAGTGGCAGTTGTTCCTGCGCGGCAATGGATTCCGGGTGCCACGTCCGAACAAGACCGGTTCGATGGGCAGCAATGCCTATGAGGGACTGTTGGAGCGCTTCGACCGGCTATACATCAAACGCGACCTCGGTGCGCTGAGCGACAAGATTCGCGCAGCGGCGATGGAGGTGGTATATGCCCGGACCTGTCCCGAATGCGGCGGCGCTCGGTTGAATTCCGCCGCACTGGCGAGCCGGATCAATGGGCTCGGCATCGCCGACTTCGGCCGCATGGAGGTATCCGATCTCATCGAAGTACTCGGCGAGCTCGATAAGACCGCCGCCGCACCGATCGCCGATGCCGCCATTGCCCGGCTGCGCCGGATCGAGGAGGTCGGTCTCGGTTATCTCTCGCTGGATCGCGAGACAGCCACGCTTTCCGGCGGTGAAGCACAGCGACTCAAGGTCGTTCGGCATCTCGGCTCCAGCCTCACCGGGATGACCTACATCTTCGACGAACCCAGCGTCGGCATGCATCCGCGCGATATCGGCCGTTTGAACAAGTTGCTGATCCAGTTGCGCGACAAGGGCAATACGGTGCTGGTGGTCGAACACTCTCCCGACGTCATCGCCGTCGCCGACCACATCGTGGATATGGGACCGGGCGCGGGCGGACACGGCGGTCAGATCGTCTTCCAGGGCACCGTCGACAAGCTGCGCACGTCGGGCACGTCGACCGGTGAGCGGCTACGGCGGGTGCAACCGGTCAAAAGCGCGAGCCGCACACCGACCGGCTGGCTCACAGTCACCGGCGCGGACTCGTACAACCTGAAGAATCTCACCGCACGGTTCCCGACCGGCGTGCTCACCGCGGTCACGGGTGTGGCGGGTTCGGGCAAGAGCACGTTGGTATCCGGCGCGTTCGCGCAGGCCTACCCGCAGGCGATCGCGGTGGACCAGTCCACCATCGCCGCCTCCCGACGCTCGAGCCCCGCCACCTATGTCGGCATCATGGACCCGATGCGGCAGGTGTTCGCCAAGGAGCACGGCGTCAAGCCCGGACTGTTCAGCTTCAATTCCGAGGGTGCGTGCACCGAATGCGGCGGTGCGGGTGTCATTTTCACTGATCTGGCGTATATGGATCCGATCACCGCGGTGTGCCGGAGCTGCCACGGACGCCGCTACCGTCCCGAAGTATTGAGCTATGTCGTGCGCGGTGCATCCATCGCCGATGTGTTGGATATGACCGCGGAGCAGGCTCTCGACTTCTGGAATGGCAATGCGGGCACCAAGATTCGGGCCCCGTTGCGGGCATTGAACGAGGTGGGTCTCGGCTATCTGACGCTCGGTCGCTCGCTGAGTTCACTGTCCGGCGGTGAACGTCAACGCATCAAACTCGCCGACCACCTGCACCGAAGCGGCGGCATCTACGTACTCGACGAGCCGACCACCGGATTGCACATGGCCGATGTCGACGCGCTGATCGCCCTGCTGGATCGGCTGGTCGACGCGGGCAATACGGTCATCGTCATCGAACACGATCTCGAGGTTGTCAAACGGGCCGACTGGGTGATCGATCTCGGACCGGACGGCGGCAAGCACGGTGGCGAAATCGTCTTCACCGGAACACCTTCGGCACTACTCGACGATCAGCGGTCCATTACCGCCGATTATCTGCGACGTAGCGTCGCATGATGCCCGGTCGCGACTCCTCGATGCGACTGCGCCCCCGCGGACGAGATTTCGATACGACAAGCGCATCCAGAGCTTGCCCACACCGGCGCCGGACAAGCGCGGCATGACAACCGAGCGGCCCGTCGTCAGCAACAGCAGGTCGGCGATGCGGCCACATACCTCGTCTCCGGCGCCGACCGCCCAGTCGGCGTCGGTCGCGACCAGCCGAAAGCCCTCGAGCCGATGCTTCGCCCAGAACGGCCACCCCATCGTCCACACCCGGGTGGCCGCCGTCGCCGCGGCTTCGATCGGCAGTTCGAGCCGCCTGCCGGTCGGGATCGCGATGTCCTGACCGTGCACCATGATGTCGAAGAGGATATTGCGATAGTTGGTGACCAGCGGCAACTTTCGCGATGCCGCATGCGCGCGGATCTCCGCGGCGAGGTCATGTTTCGCGTCGGCATACCGAACGGACACATCGTGATTCATCCGATGGAACCGCCCGCGCGCCCGCCACCCTTCGCGAACCATATCCACCGGACCGGGCGGTTGCGGCGCCAATGCGATATGCGCGGCCACATCCCGAATCCGCCAGTTCGCACATAGCGACGGCAGCTCCCACTCATTCGGCACCAGGTCGTCGAGTACATCGGCGACGGCACGTCGCTGCTGCTCGATGACCCGCCACTGCGCATCCCGGCCCATCGCGGCCTCCGTTACTTTAGTCAGCGTCACTGACTATTATAGTCAGATAGGCTGACCAACTCAAGGTCGTGTCGCGTCGCGAGGACGTATTGCTCATGTCATGTCGTGGCGCGACTGGTTCGATACCGGCCCGGGGTGGTGCCGATGATGTTGGTGAACGCGGTGATGAAGCTGCTCGGGTTCGCCCAGCCGCATGCGTGGGCGACGTGGGTCGTGTCGTGGCCGTCCGCGAGCAGGACGAGTGCGTGATAGGTGCGTAGTTGGGTGCGCCATTGATAGAAGGTCATGCCGAGTTCGTTGTGGAATAGTCTGCTGAGCGTGCGCGCGCTGGCTCCGATCTGCTGCCCGAGTTCGGCGAGTGAGCTGTTGTCCGCGGGCTGCTGGTAGAGCAGTCGCGCAATGGCTTGCAACCGATCGTCGCGGGGTTCTGGCAGCTGTAACGGCTGCTCGTGTGCTTCGCGGAGTTCGTCGACCAGGACTCGACGCAGGCGCGCGAGCGCGGCGCGATCGAATTCGCGTGGGCCCGTGAGGGTTAGCAGGATTTCACGGGCGAGGTCGGAGACCATGAACACCGCAGGCCGCTTCGGTGCGAGCCGGGCCAGGGATGCGGGGAGGAACAGGACCCGCATATCGGTATGGCTGTGCGCGCGATGATAGTGCGTGAAACCGGCAGGGGTCCACGCGACTCGATTGGCCGGAACGATCGATGTGCCACGTTCGGTGTGCACCGACAGGACGCCACGGGCCGCGTACACCAGGTGTCCACGCGGATGGGAATGCACCGTGCTCGTTCCACCCGACGGCCAGAGATGGACACCTCCGGAGGGCCAGAGACGTGACGTCGGGCCGGACGGGGGAAGTTGGCGGCCAACGGGCATATGTTGGCATTCTACCGGTAGCCAGCCATACCGCCTCCTGGCCACAGTTAACGCATGCATCATGACCTCCACAGCGCCATCACGGGCGAAGCGATAGTTCCGACAACCTCACTGAGTACGACAATGCGAGCCGCCGTCTGTGTCAGGGCCGGTGGCCCGGAAGTGCTGGAGATTCGTGAGCTTCCGGTATCGGCGCTTCGCGAGGGCTGGAGTCTGGTGCAGGTCAAGGGCGTGGCTTGAACCGATCTGAGCTGCGGACCCGTCAGGGGCATTCCCCGAACGTGCGGTTCCCGCGTGTGCTCGGAATCGAATGTGCGGGAACCGTCGCGGCCTCGACCGATCCCACATTGCCGGAGGGGACGACGGTCGCGGCGGTGATGGGCGAGATGGGCCGAGAGTTCGACGGCGGCTATGCCGAGTATGCGTTGTTGCCGAACTCGCTGCTCATGCCCGTCACGACCACGTTGCCCTGGGATGGGTTGGCCGCGCTACCCGAAACCTACTTGACCGCACAGGGCTCGCTGGACGCGTTGGAGGTGGCGCCGGGTAACAAGGGACGGCTGCTGATCCGCGGCGGGACCTCATCGGTAGGGATGGCCGCCGCGTCGATCGCGTCCGGCTACGGCATCGAGATCGCGGCCACGACTCGGCGACCAGGCAAGATCGACGCATTGACCGCGGCTGGCGTCGACCACCCACTCCTCGACACCGGTGAATCGCTGACGGCACGCGTGCACGCGGTATGGCCCGAGGGCCCGGACTACGTTCTGGACCTTATCGGGACGAGCACGGCGCTGGACTCGTTGCGCCTCGTCCGGCGCGGCGGGACGGTGTGTGTATCGGGCTCGCTCAGCGGCTGGCTGATCCGAGATTTCGAACCGATCGCGATGATCCCTTCCGGCGTCAAGCTCACGGCTTTCCACAGCGACAACTTCAAGGGCAGCGCGGGCACGAGCGTATTGCAGCGTGTCATCGACCAGGTCGAGGCGGGCGTCTATCGACCCAATATCGACCGTGTCTTCAGCCTGGACAACATCGTCGCGGCCCACCGCTACATGGAGAACAACCAAGCCAGCGGGAAGGTTGTCGTGGTGCCCTAGCATCCTGCTGACCGAGACGGCCAGTACACCGATCCTGGGGCGAGGCGGCAGGCTGAAATCGGGCTTCCCGCGGTGTGCGCACTGCGGGGTTGCGCCATTTGCCTGGGCGTTCGGGCTGTACCAGCGACCGGTGAGCCGTCCTTGTCATGCGCTGGTTGCGCGGTGGCTGTCGATGACCGAAGGAGTGTTATGACGATCGGAGTGGAGCCTGTGCGACGACCGGAGGCCGCCTTCGGAAGGGCCGGCGCAGATGGTTCGGTCGTGGTGGAACTCGATGGGGCGTGCGGACTTTCGCGGGAGCGAATCGGGGGGAAGGCGTGGAGCGTTGATCATATGCGGGGGTTGGGATTGCCGGTGCCACCCGCGTTCGTGCTGACGACCGAGGCCTGGGCGGAGTTCGGGGCCAACGGTGGGCTGCTGGATGCGCAGATCTGGGCGGGTGCGCAAGACGGTATCGCCGCGTTGGAGCGCGGGACGGGGCGGGGCTTCGGTGCCACGAACCATCCGTTGCTGGTGTCGGTGCGGTCCGGGGCGGCGGTGAGTATGCCGGGGATGATGGATACCGTTCTGAACCTGGGGATGAACGATTCGGTCGAGGCAGCGCTGACTGCCGAGACTCGAAATCCGGGATATGCCAGCGATACTCGGCGGCGGTTCCGCACCCAGTATCGGGAGATCGTGCTCGGTGACCCGAATGGCATCGTGCCGGAAGATCCGTGGGAGCAGTTGCGTGGCGCGATCACCGCGGTTTTCCGTTCGTGGGATTCCGCGCGGGCCAAGACCTATCGCCGCACCCGGGGTGTTTCCGATGCACTCGGCACGGCGGTCACCGTGCAGGCCATGGTTTTCGGGAATCTCGACGCGCTATCGGGGACCGGCGTGCTGTTCAGCCGGAATCCGAATACCGGTGCGCGTGCGGCCTTCGGCGAATGGTTGGTGGGTGGGCAGGGCGAGGATGTCGTCTCGGGGCGCACCACCCCGCGCCCACTCGACGAACTCGCGGTGGTGCTACCGGAGGTGCACGGCCAATTGCTCACCGCCGCTGAACTGCTCGAACGCGACGGTCGCGATATCCAGGACATCGAGTTCACCGTCGAATCCGGACGCTTATGGCTACTGCAGTCTCGCCCGGCGAAACGTTCGGCGCGTGCGGCGGTTCGCGCCGCCGTCGCCATGGTCGACGAGGGGCTCATCGATGCGGATGAGGCACTGCGCCGGGTCGAGGCCGACCAGGTGCGTGCCGTCCTACGGCCCGCATCGGGCGAAGACACCGGGCTGACCCCGCTGGCCCAGGGCGAATCCGCATGTCCCGGACTCGCCTCCGGCGTTGTGGTCACCGATTCCGACGAAGCCGAAACCCGTTCGGCCGCAGGCGAGCAGGTGATCTTGGCACGTCCGACCACCAGTCCGGACGATCTGCACGGGATGATCGCGGCGCAGGCCATCGTCACCGAACTCGGCGGAGCTACCTCGCATGCCGCGCTGGTCAGCCGGGAGCTGGGCCGGCCGTGCGTAGTCGGCTGCGGCGCCGGGGTTGTCGCGGCATTGGCCGGTCGCATCGTCACGGTCGATGGTGGGGCCGGTACCGTGTGGCCGGGCCGAGTGAGCGGTAAGGCGGTGGATGCCTCGGTAATCGAGGATGTCGAGCGACTCGCACAATGGGCACAGGTCGATTCGGCCGAGCTGCCCGCGTTCCTGTCGAAACGGAACGAAGAACGTTCAGCGGCAACCGGTTTCGACGCAGCGCGGGTTCCGCAAGATGGCAACGGCAACAAGGTCTCCGAACTCGCTGTCCTGCGCCTGATCGGCATCAAGGGTCGAGTCGAGCCGGATGCCATCGCCGCAAGCCTCACAATTTCAGTGACCGAAGCCGCGTCGCACACTGCAGATTTCGTGACGCGCGGGCTATGCGCCAGCACGCCTGTCGGCGTTCGCCTGACCCCGCAGGGCCGCGAACAACTCGCCCAACTTCTCGCACACGAGCGCGCCGATCTCGCCCCCAGCGACCTCGCCGCGGCCTACGATGAATTCTGCGAGTTCAATGCCGAGCTGAAGGCCGTCATCACGGCCTGGCAGATGAAGGACGCGAGCACGGTGAACGATCATTCCGACAACACCTATGACGCAGCGGTTTTGGCGCGCTTGACCACACTGCACCACGGCGTCGCACCCCTCGTCCGACGCATCGGCACCATCGCGCCGCGCCTGGCGCCCTACAGTGGTCGCCTGACCCGCGCCGTGGAGCGGATGAACGGCGGCGACCACAGCTGGGTGGCACGGCCGATCATGGACAGCTATCACACGGTGTGGTTCGAGTTGCACGAGGACCTCATCGGTCTGTGCGGCCTGAACCGCGCCGATGAGGCCGCCGCGGGCCGAGCCCACTAGCGCGATGTTCATCGATAGCGTCCAGCGGCGATGGGTGGAATTCGCCCAGATCGACAATGTCCGCGACCTCGGCGGACTTCCGGTGATCGGCGGCGGCACAACCAGATTCGGCGTCGTCTACCGCTCCAGCACACCCCAGCATCTCACCCGGGACGATCTGGCCCTGCTGACCGGCCCGGTCGGCTTGCGCACACTGATCGACCTGCGCAATCCGGACGAGGTACTACGCGAGGGCTATGGCCTGCTAACCGGCAGCGCGACGGTGCGGATGGTCAATCTTCCGGTGCGCAAGGCGACCGACGTCGTCGCGACCCCCGCGGATCTGGTCCCCGACGGCAGACAATACGACCTGGTCGCGCTCTATCGCGAACTCCTCTCCGGCAGTGGTGAATCCATTGTGTCGGCGGCCCGACTGATCGCCGATGCCGAGCGGCACTCGGTTGTCTTCCATTGCGCCGCAGGCAAAGACCGCACCGGCATCCTCGCGGCCGTGGTGCTGGACGCGGTAGGTGTCCCCGCGGAGGCCATCGCCGCCGATTACGCGCTCACCGGTGAACGCCTGGAACGCATCCGTGAACGCTTGGACGCGCTGCCCTCCTATCACGGGCTGCCACCAGTCCGCACCGGCATCCTCGCGGTCGATCCGGATGTCATCATCCGGTTCCTCGACGAATTGCACCGCGACCAAGGCGGATCGGCCGAATGGCTGCGCACCAATGGACTATCCGGCGCTGAGCTGGCCCAGCTCCGCGCGGTGCTCGTCGGCTAGTCCCCCGCAGTGGCGACTGTTCACCCGGAATTACCGCCGAAGGTCCAGTATGGTCACCAGCGTGCACGACGATGTCGACTACACCAAGCTGGCCAGCCCAGCCGAGAAGAAGAAATTCGCCAAGCAGAACAGCTTGATGTACGGCGGACTGATCGCCATCGGCGTCGTCATCCTCCAGGGCTTCCTCACGGCCTCGCCGCTGGGCACATCCGGCCGGATCTCCATGATCGCCTTCGCGATCTCGCTGCCACTGCTCGCGGTGCTGCTGATGCTCGACGAATGGCAGTCGGGCGAACAAGCGCCGAGCCCGAGCATGACCGATGAGGCGGCCAAGGCCATCGCCTTGCTCAGCTCGCTCGTCGGCGTCGTCGCGGCATTCTGGCATATCGACTGGAGCGCGGGTGTCGCGGTGATCGCGGCCGGAGTGGTCGCGCTCGGCGTCTACGGAACGCATTTCAGCAGTACGAGTTTCAGCCAGGCAGTACTGCGCCGTAACCAGCAGCGGGCGGCCGCGGCCCAGGCGACACCACCCGCGACGGAAACGTCGCCGACCGCACCCCAATCTCCGGCCTCGCAGCCGCCAACGCCCCAACGATTGGCATCTCAGCCGTCGACTCCCCAGTCCCCAGCAGCTCAGTCCACTGCTCCTCGCCCGACTGCGGACCAGCTCGAGTCGCCCCAGACCGCAACACCCGAGCCAACGGCACCTGCACCACCGAATCCCCAGTCAGCAGCTACGGAGCCAACGGCACCGGAGCCGACAGCCCCGGAGGGGGCGACAACCCCGTCCACAACGCACGAGGCGACGACACCCGCGACCACAGCGCACGAGCCGACAACGTCCGAGTCGATCACTCCCGAACCAACGACGGCCGAGCTGAAAAAGCCCTGAACAGCGGCGCCCCAGTCACCATCCACCGGACCAACGGCGCCCGAGTCGACGACGTCGGGTGGGACGACAACCCGTCCACAACGCCGAGGCGACGACATCCGCGTCCACGTCTCCCGAGCCAACTCGGAGCAGCCGACGACACCATCATCCGGATCCTCCGAAAAGACCCAGAAGCGGCCGCCAACCCCGCACCCGCGACATCTCAATGTCTCAGACCTGACCTCAACGAGGTCAGCGCACGTCATCATGAGCCTTATGGCGACGCGCGAGGTAGTGAGAGCAGGCGCGTTCACGAGGATCTACGACCCGGGCGACGGGGAAACGCACCCCTGGTACATCAACGACCACACCATCGTCCGCGATGAATTCAGCCGCTGGCATCTGTTCGGCATCACCCATCCGGAACCGGCAGACCCGTTCCACGAAACGGAATTCGCCCACGCCACCGCACACCGACTCCAGGGACCGTGGACCAAGCGAGCTCCAGCCCTGACCGTCGATCCGGATTACGGCGAAACCCATCTCTGGGCACCGCATGTCATCGGCGTCGATGGCCGCTACTACATGTTCTACGCGGGCGGCGGCCCCGATCGCACCGCCGCCACTATCAACCTCGCCACCTCGACCGATCTGTTCCGCTGGACCCGCGGTCGAGCCGGACCGTTGTTCCGTGACGGCTACGACGCGAGAGATCCGATGGTCCTACGCATCGGCGAAAAATGGGTCATGTACTACTGCGCCACCAGCACACCGAGCGGCGGACACCATGTCGTCGTCTATCGAACCAGCGGCGATCTCCGGCACTGGGGCGACCGCCACATCGCATATACCGACCCCACCATCGGCACCGGAGCGGGCAATACCGAATCACCCTTCGTGGCGCAGCACGGCGGCTGGTGGTATCTGTTCGTCGGTCCGCGCCCGTACTACGTCGGCACCGACGTATTCCGCAGCGACAACCCCTTTCGGTTCCGCATCGGCGACAAGATCGGCCATATCGCCGCCCACGCCGCCGAACTCGTGTGGGACGACGACCGCTGGTGGATCACCAGCGCGGGCTGGGCCCAGGGCGGCGTACACCTCGCACCACTCACCTTCCCCACCCAGCGTTCCGTCACCGCGGACGTTCCCCGCTGAGCGCTCGCACCATACCGGCCACCAGCACCCTGGTCTGCTCGAATGACGCTTCGGATACCGCCGGTGCGTTGACCACCGTGCGCATGACCCCCAGCCCGAGCAGCAGCGCACCGATCAGTTCCGCACGCAAGTCACCGTCCGCACCGCCCAGGCGCGTGGCCATCTCGCGCAGATAACCATCGCAGAGTTGCGCGCGCAACTGGTCGCGCACGACGTCATGACCGGCCGATCGCAGCCCCGCGACCAGGGGATGTTCACCGCCGAATTCGGGCCACTCATCGAACACGACATCGCGCAGAAGGGCATCCGCGATCGAGACAACGGGTCGATGCCGGTCGGCCGCAACGCCTTTCGGAATCTCGATATGCATCGCCTCGGCATAGAGCTTTTCCTTGGAACCGAAATACCGGAACACCAGCGCCGGATCGACGCCCACATCACCGGCGATATCGCGGACTCCGGTGCGGTCGAATCCGGTCGTGGCGAACCGCATCCGGGCGGCATCCAAGAGTGCGGATCGGGTGGCGGCACGGTCGCGCCGACGGCCCGGCGTTGCGGTTTCGGTCATCTAGTCAGCATAAGTCACCAAATGTTGACTTGCGTCTCGCAACCCTCTTAGCCTCGATGTCATCGGCCGATGATTCATCCGAAAACGATTCCAGGAGAAGCGATTCGATGCGCACCTATGTGATAACCGGCGGTACCGACGGCATGGGCAAGGGTCTCGGCCTGCACTTCCTCGGCCGCGGCGACCGTGTGCTCGCGGTGGCCAGCGGCGCGGTGAAGGGCGCCCGATTCCTGCGCGAGGCCGCCGACCTCGGCGCCGCCGACCGGGCCAGCTTCATCCAGGCCGACCTGAGCACGCTCGCGGGAATGCACAAGGTCATCGCGGAAGTCGCGGCGGTCACCGATACCGTCGATGGTGTGGTCTTCGGCGCGCAGAACTTCCGGTCCGAACGTCAGGAGACCGCCGATGGCTTCGAATACACCTTCGCCCTGGCCTACCTGAGCCGCTATGTCATCGGACACGGACTCTTCGACGCACTCGAACGTGCCGAAGCCCCGGTCATCATGAATATCGCGGGTCCGGGCGGACTGCCGGGCACCATCGAATGGGACGATCTACAGCTACGAACCGGATTTCGCGGCATGCGCGCGGCCATGCAGTCCTCGCGCTGCATCGACCTGCTCGGCGTGGCATTCGCGCAACGTCATCCGGGAGCCCGCACACGATATGTGCTGTACAACCCGCTCGTGGTGCGTACCGCCATGGCCGACCCACTACCGACCCCGCACCGCATCCTCACCAAGACGTGGCTCCTGCTCGCCGGTCAACCGGTGCGCAAGGCCATCGTCCCCATCGCCGAACTGATCGACCATCCACCGACCGAACCGGTCGCCGCTTTCCGGCGCCGCACGCGACTCGCCTTGGCGGGCAAGGACTTCGATCCCGAGCGTGCCCGGCGGCTCGACGCGATCACCGCCGAGTTGGTCGACAGCCGGGTCACCGGCGGGTAACGACATCGAACCCGCTCGCCCGAAGCCCACCACCGGCGGCCCCCTTCGGATAGATAATCCTGGAGGGGGCCAGCGCGTTGGGAGGCGGTCGGGATGGCGCGGATCGGGGTCATGAGCGTGTCCGATGGGCGTGATTATGTGCACGCCGGGATCGCCGAGTTCATCGGGTCGGCCGAGGATCGGCTGGTCACCGCATTGCGGGCGGCCGGGCACGAGGTTATCCGCGGCTCGGCCCAGATCAGTACCAACGCACTGGCCGGATCGGTGGCACGTGAAGTGGCGGCCGCCGGTGTCGATCTCACGGTGCTGCATTATGCGGTCTGGGCGTTCCCGCACTTCACCATGCTGGCCGCGGGTGCGACGCCGGGGCCGCTGCTGTTGCTGTCCAATATCGATCCGGTGCAACCCGGCATGGTAGGCATGCTGGCCGCGGGCGGTGCGCTGGACCAGATCGGCCGCGCGCACACTCGATTGTGGGGCGATCCGGCCGATACCGAGTTGATCGAGGCGATCGGTACCCGGGCGAGCGCGGCGGCCGCGGTATCGAGCTTGCGCGGCAGCACTTTCGGGCGCTTCGGCGGACGGCCGATGGGGATGAATACGGCCGTCGCCAATACCGATCAGTGGCAGCGCCTGTTCGGCATCGACGTCGAGGAGATCGACCAGTGGGAGATCGTCCGCCGCGCTGAACAGGCCGACGCCGGTGAGGCTAAGGGTGCGCGAGAGTGGTTGGAGCGCAATACCGCCGGTGTGCACTACGACGGTGTGAAGCTCACTCCAGAATTGCTGGAACGCCAGATTCGCTCATATCTTGCCGTGCGTGAGCTGATCGAGGAATGGCGGCTGGACTTCTCGGGTATCAAGGGCCAGCCCGAGCTCACCCAGTATTTCGCCACCATGGATATCACCGAGGCGTTCCTCAATGACCCCTACGATTGGAACGGCCCCAAACGACCCCATGTGTGTGCGACCGAAGCCGATATGGACGGCGCACTCACCATGCGGCTGCTGCACCAGATCGCCGATACCCCGGTGCTTTTCGCCGATGTCCGGCACTATCACGCGGACCGCGATATCTGGGATCTGTGCAATTCGGGCCAGCACGCCACCTGGTTCGCGGCCCGCAGCGACGAGCCGACTGAGAATCTCGCCAACGTACATCTCTATCCGGAGGTGTTCTTCTTCCCGGCGGGTGGTGCGTCGGTGCATCATCTCGCCGCACCCGGCCGTATGACCCTGGCCCGTCTCACCCGCAAGGGCGGTGACTACCGAATGCAGTTGATGCTTGGCGATTTCGAGACCTATGACCAGGCGACCAACGAGGCGCTGATGAAACAGTCCACTTGGGAATGGCCGCATGCCTTTGCCCGGTTGGACGCACATGCCGACGATTTCCTGTCCCGCTTCGGCGCCAACCATATTCACGCCGTCCCGGGTGACCATCGGGCCACCGTCCGGGCCGCCTGCGATCTGCTCGATATCACTCTCGACGAGTTCACCCGATGACGAGCGCATTTCTCGGTGTCGATATCGGGACCTCCAGCTCCAAGGGAGTGCTGGTCCGGTCGGACGGTACTGTTATCGCTAGATCCGAACGGACGCATGGTGTTTCGTCTCCGCGACCGGGCTGGTTCGAACACGATGCCGAACAGATCTGGTGGGCGGAGTTCCGCGCGATCATCGGCGAACTCCTCGCTGCGGCCGACGGCACGACTCTCGACGCACTCGCGGTATCCGGCATCGGCCCGTGTCTGCTGCCCGCCGATGCCGCCGGAAAACCGCTGCGTCCGGCCATCCTCTACGGCGTCGACACCAGGGCTACCACCGAAATCGCCGAATTGAACCACGAATTCGGTGCCGCAGCGGTACTCCAGCGCGGCGGTTCACCGTTGACCAGCCAAGCCGTCGGCCCGAAGTTGCGCTGGCTGGCCCGGCACGAGCCGCAGATCGCGGCGGGTACCCAGATGCTGTTGATGGCGAGTTCATTTCTCGTGCACCGACTCACCGGGCGCTATGTGCTCGATCATCAATCGGCCAGCCAGTGCGTCCCGATGTACGACCTGCGACACTCCGATTGGGCGTACGACTGGGCCGCAGCGGTTGCTCCGGGTCTGCCGCTGCCCGAATTGGCCTGGCCCACCGAAGTTGTCGGCAAAGTGAGTGCGACGGCCGCCTCGGCGACCGGGCTCCCCGCGGGACTACCGGTCACCACCGGAACCATCGACGCCTGGGCCGAGGCCGCCAGCGTCGGCGTCCGAGCACCCGGCGACGCAATGATCATGTACGGCACAACCATGTTCCTCGTCAACGTGCTGACCGAGCCACGGCCGCATCCCGGCCTCTGGCTCACCTGCGGTGCCTGGCCCGGCACCTATACATCGGCAGCGGGCATGGCAACCTCCGGCGCGGTCACCGATTGGCTGCGCAACATCGTCGGCGGCGACTTCGCCGACCTGGTGGCCGAGGCCGCCGAAGTCCCGGCGGGCAGTCGCGGCCTGCTCGCGCTCCCGTACTTCGCGGGCGAGCGCACGCCACTGTTCGATCCGGATGCCAGGGGCATTATCGCGGGTCTGACCCTCGGACACGGGCGTGCCGAGCTGTACCGCGCGGTGCTGGAGGGCATCGCCTACGGGGTGCGGCACAACCTCGAAGCGATGGCGGGCGGACAGACCCCACGGCTGGTCGCGGTCGGCGGTGGGACGAAGGGCGGGCTGTGGACCCAGATCGTCAGCGATGTGACCGGACTTCCGCAGCAGCTACCGGCCGACACCATCGGCGCCTGCCTCGGTGACGCGCTGCTCGCGGCGGAGACCGTGGGTGTCGATACCGCAGGCTGGAACCCGGTCATCGGAGTGGTGCAGCCCGATGCGGATCGCAGCGCGATCTACGCGTCGTATTACCGCCGCTACCGCGAGTTGTACGAATCCACCCTGGATATTGCGCATTTTCTCGCAGCGGAGCAACACCGATCCGCTCATCTGCAGTAGAGCCGCCGCCTATGCCATGCAGGGCAGTTATCACGAGGACCTCGATGCCGACAATCACCATCTCCTACCTGAAGCGCGCGGGACATGCCGCCGTCACCGACCGATACGGCTGGCCGGGCCTGTGAACGTCCCCGGTTCGGCATCAGAACTCTGGCGGCTCGACGCCGCACGGACCCGCTCGATCAGCGCGGAGAATCCGACCGGCTCCCCCGGTGCCGGAGCTCGCGCCATCGAGGGCACCGGCGCACATGCGGCGCGACTGCTGGGCGCGGGGTGGAAAATCTCCCCGTCAATTCACCTCGATGCGGGCGAAACCGCCACGCTGGCAGACATTTCCGGCTCCGGTGTGCTGACCCACTGCTGGCTCACCACCGACCGCACGGCGCTGCGACAGCTCACGCTCCGCATGCACTGGGATAACGAACCCGAGGCGTCGATCGACCTGCCACTCGGCGATTTCTTCTGCAACGGCTGGGACGAGTTGGCATTGGTGCAATCCGAGATGGTGGTCGTCGCTCCCGCCGGTGGACTGAACAGCTTCTGGCCCATGCCTTTTCGTGCGCACGCCAGGATCACACTGCACAACGGCAGTGACCGCGCGGTGCCGGTCTACTACCAATTCACCTATACCGAGCAGGATGTCCCCGACTCCGCCGGGTATCTGCACGCGCTACGCCGCCACAGCACGCCACTCGGTGCGCCCGCCGTCCACACAATTCTCGACGCGGTACCGGGTCCAGGCCGATACGTCGGCACCTACCTGGCGATTCGCCCCGGCGCACCGGGCTGGTGGGGCGAGGGCGAGCTGAAGTTCTACCTCGACGGCGACACCACCCATCCAACGCTGTGCGGCACCGGCACCGAGGATTACTTCGGTGGCGCATGGAATTTCGATCTCGACGGCGCTTACCGCACGTATTCCACGCCCTATCTCGGCCTGCATCAGGTCGTGCCGCCCGATGAGATCTACCAGCCGCATCAGCGATTCGGGATGTATCGCTGGCATATTCGCGATCCGATCTGCTTCCAGCAGGAGTTGCGCGTGACGATTCAGGCCCTCGGCTGGCATCACGACGGCACCACCTATCTACCGCTGACCGAAGCCGATATCGCGACGACGGCGCTGTGGTACCAGAGCCACCTAATCGCGGCCTAACTCGTCATCCGGGAATTCCATGGCGAGTAGCTCATCCGCGCGGTGCAACGCATCGTCCATCGCCGACTCGATGCCGTCTATGACCGACAGTCCGTCCAGCAGACCGGACAACTCGCGACGGGCGGCTTCCAATTCCGCGACCGCCGGATCGATCCGATACCACCCGACACTCTCATGCCACCAAGCGTTTTCGTCGATCCACGCCCACATGACATCGCGCACCAGCAGGGCATCGGGGGTGTATATCTGGAAGCACTCATCCGATCCGGCGGCGCGGTGCTCGAGTTCGTACACGCCGTCGGGAAGCAGGCGAGCCTGGATGTAAGCGTGCTCGCCGCGTTCGACCACGATCGCCGGATATTCCGGGTCGGGTGGTTCGCGCAGCAGATCGTCCAGCAGCGGATCGGTCAGGGCGGGCAGTGTGGTTCCGTCGCCCGTGCGGACGTGCACATCGGCGTGCCGTTCCGGGTCGTCGCTCACCGCGCCAGTCTGCCGCATCCGGAAATCCGCCATGCGGCGGGGCGAAATGCAGCGGGGCGGCGGGGTTCGGGTGCAAGGTAGTGCTATGCGCGCGGTCGTGATCGAGACGCCTGGGAAATTCGCCGTCCAGTACGTGCTGGATCCGACGCCGGGGCCCGGTGAGGTCGTGGTGCGGGTGGATGCGGTCGGGATATGCGGCACCGATGTGCATATTGCCGACGGCGAGTTCCCGCCGACGCCCTATCCGATCGTGCCCGGTCACGAGTTCGCCGGTTCGGTGGTGGCACTGGGCATCGGGGTCGATGGTGTGCGGGTCGACGATACCGTCGCGGTGGACCCCTCGTTGTTCTGCGGCGCGTGTCATTACTGCGCGATCGGACGCGGGAATCTGTGCGAACGGTGGGGCGCGATCGGCGATACCGTCGACGGCGCGATGGCCGAATACGTCGCGGTGCCCGCCGCGAATTGCTATCGGCTGCCCGAGACGCTGTCGACTACGCATGGTGCGCTTGTCGAGCCGTTGTCGTGCGCAGTCCATGCGTTCGATGTACTGCCACGTGCGCTCGGCGCGCACTATCTGCTGTACGGCGCGGGCACCATGGGTCTGCTGATGTTGCAGCTGGCGCGAGTCGCCGGGGCCGCGTCGGTGTCGGTGGTCGATATCAATACCGCCCGACTCGCCGTGGCCGTCGAGCTCGGCGCGGATGCGGCCGCGACCACTGCCGAGGAGTTCGATCGCCCGCAGGGGTGGGAGGCGGTCATCGACTGTACGGGCGCGATCGCCGCCATCGAGGACGGACTCGGTCGGGTACGCCGGGGCGGGGTGTTCCAGCAGTTCGGGGTGGCGCCGGGTGCGGCGACCGCGTCGATCTCACCGTTCCGTATCTACAACGACGAGATCACCATCGTGGGTTCGATGGCGGTGCTGCACAGCTTCGGCCGCGCGGTGGAACTGATGGGCAAGGGCGTGATCGATGCGGAAACGATGATCACCCATAGTTTCGGACTGGACGAATTCACTGACGCACTGCAGACCTTCCGCGCTGGCACCGGCCGCAAGATCCAGCTCAGGCCGGAAGCCTGATGGCCACCGTCGCGGGAGTGGACAGCTCCACTCAGTCGTGCAAGGTCGTGCTGTGCGATGCCGATACGGGCGAAATTCTGGATGAAGCGCGCGCCCCGCATCCGGCGGGCACCGCGGTGCCCGCGGAATCCTGGTGGCGGGCACTGTGTGCGGCGGGTGACGGGTTGTTGGATCGGGCCGATGCGGTGGCGATCGCGGGC
Organism: Nocardia sp. CA-084685; assembly: GCF_050955785.1. Lineage (NCBI taxonomy): Bacteria > Bacillati > Actinomycetota > Actinomycetes > Mycobacteriales > Nocardiaceae > Nocardia > Nocardia sp. CA-084685. Next base: position 3,539,179 of record NZ_CP192094.1, on the reverse strand, counting down.
CAACAGCACGGGTTGGTCGCACTCGACGCCGATGGTCGGCCGGTCCGGGATGCGTTGCTGTGGAACGATATCCGATCGGCAGCAGCGGCCGAAGAGTTGATCGCCGAACTCGGCGGCCCGCAAGTATGGGCCGATGCGGTCGGCAGTGTGCCCCTGGCCGCGTTCACCGTCGCGAAGCTGCGGTGGCTGGCCGATCACGAACCCGAGCATGCCGACCGCACACACCAGGTGCTGCTTCCGCACGACTATCTGACCTGGCGGTTACGAGGTGGTCCATCCGATCCCGCGGTCGAACCGACCACTGATCGCGGCGACGCCTCGGGTACTGGCTATTGGTCGCCAACGACCGGTCTGTATCGCGGAGACATACTCGCCCATGCCTTCCGGGGTCGGACACCCGAACTCCCCCGCGTCGCAGGACCCGCCGAAGTGGTCGGACGCACACCCGCGGGCGCGATTGTCGCGGCTGGTACCGGCGATAATGCTGGTGCCGCAATGGGTTTGGGCATTACGAACGGTGATGTCGTCATCTCGCTCGGCACCAGCGGCACTGCCTACACGCGCGCCGCCGTCCCCAGTGCCGATGCCACCGGGGCCATTGCCGGATTCGCCGACGCGACCGGTGCGTTCCTGCCACTGGCCTGCACACTCAATGCCGCCCGCGTACTGGACGCCACCGCCGAACTGCTCGGCGTCGACAGCGCGGGCATGGAAACCCTTGCGCGCCAGGCCCCGCCGGGATCCGAAGGCGTCGTCATGCTTCCCTACCTCTCCGGCGAACGCACCCCGAACCTGCCACATGCCACCGGCAGTCTGCATGGTCTGCGACCGGAAACCTTGCGCCCCAGCCATATTGCGCGCGCCGCCGTCGAGGGCATGCTCTGCAATATGGCCGACGCACTCGACCACCTACGCACCGCTGGAATCCCGATCCAGCGTGTCCTGCTGATCGGCGGTGCGGCCCGCTCCGCCCTGGTCGCCGAGGTCGCCGCCCAGATCTTCGGGCTCACGGTCGCGGTCCCGGAGCCGAACGAATACGTCGCGCTCGGCGCCGCCCGGCAGGCGGCTTGGGCCCTCAGCGGCACCGCACAGCCACCGAGTTGGCCCACGCGCACCGTCGCCGAGGTCCGCGCTCCGAATGACAGTGCGATCGGCAAGCGGATCCGGGCGGCGTACGAGAGCGCCCGACAGGCCCTCTACGCTCGATGAATAGGGTGTCGAGTGGCGATGCTCGGCCTCGGCATCATGGCCGGAATCCTCGTGGCGACCTACACGGCAGTCGAGGTCGCATGACCATTTTCGAACGCCCATACATGGGATTGCCCCGAGTACCGGTACTTCCAACCACATCCACGCGCGCACCTCAGTCCCACTCCCCCACCCACATTCGCGCCCCAGTCTGGACCTCTGATCACGTGGAAACCATGGCGGCAAACGCCGAGAAGCCCCCGCCACGATTGCCACCTGATCTTGATTGCGCTAGTGCGCCGCGTTGGTGCCGGCTTTGCGGCCGAAGAAGGTGGCGTCGCCTAGGGAGGTGCCGCTGATGTAGCCCTCGCCGTGGAGGCCGGAGGTGGCGCGGCCCGCGGCGAAGAGGCCGGCGATGGGGAGGCCGTCGAGGTCGAGGACTTGGCCGTCCAGGGTGGTGTGGAGGCCGCCGAGGGTGAAGACGGAAGCGCCGGTGCCGCGGCGGTCGCCGGATTCCGCGGGCGGACGAACGCCCGCTTTCACGTCGATGGCGGCCAGCGGGGGTGTCAGTGGGCGCAGCCAGCGCGGCGCCTTGTGGAAGTCGGGATCGATTCCGCGCGAGGCGAATTCGTTATAGCGCGTGATGGTGGCGGCGAGCGCGCCGGGTGGCAGGGCGAGTAGTTCGTCGAGTTCGTCGATGGATTCCGCGACGTGGGTCGGGCGCACACCCCAGCGTTCGCGTTCTGGCACCTCCTCGTAGCCCTGTTCGTCGAGCACCACCCACACATTCATATCCTGACCGAACAGCGCGGCTTGGCCGATGCGGCCGGGATAGGTGTCCTCGTTGACGAACCGTTGGCCGCGATGGTTGACGATCATGCCGCGCGCGGCGAAACCCGGAATCAGGGAAGCGCCGACCTGACCGGCCGACATATGCCGTACCGCGGCCCCGACGGCCTGTGCGATGCGGATACCGCTGCCGTCGTCGGTGCCCGCGCTCACCTTGGTGTGGCCCAGTAGTCGCGGCGCGTTGGCGGCGAGCATCTCGTCGTTGTCGACGAAACCACCGGTGGTGAGTACGCATCCGCGTCGTGCCCGAATGGTGAGCTCCGTGCCGTACCGTCGGGCCACCGCACCGACCACCGCACCACCCTCGCCCAAGATCAGATTCGTCGCATAGGTGTCGTATTGTGCTGTGACACCCGCGGATTCGGCCGCCGCCACCAGACAGTCCAGCAGCAACCTACCGCCGAAGTCGTTGGCGGTGGGCCGATGCCCGCGCGGGGCCGCAAGCGCGATTTCGGTGAACGGCCAACTGTTTTCGCCGAGCCACATGAGCCCGTCATCGGTCGGCGGCACCCAGGCGGGAGCATCCCAGAGACTGGGTTTGAACGGCACACCGCGCTCGACGAGCCAGTGGAAATGCGCCACGCTGTGCTCGCTGTAGTGCACGATCTTCGCCACATCCGCGCCCGGCCCGAGCGCCGCCACCAGAAATGCCGCCATCTGCTCGGGGCTGTCGTCGAACCCGCACGCCCGCTGAATCGGTGTACCGCCGCCGAGGTAGATCTCCCCACCCGACAACGCCGACGCACCACCAGGACCACCCGCCCGATCCAGCACCAAAACCTCGGCACCCGCCGTGGCGGCCTCGAATGCGGCACAAGCCCCCGCACTGCCGTACCCGACAACCAGCACGTCGGTCTCGATGTCATAGGACTTCACCTCGGCGGCCGCACGCGGCGCGACCGATTTGCGGACCGTCATGGCATCGAGGTTGCCGCGGGTCCACCGGATTAAGGGAGCGATCATCTCGGTGGTCGAGCCGAGTGCTCCCGTTCAGTGGGACTGGGGCCGATCGCCGCGTCCCGCAGTCGCGATGGTGTGTGAACGGCGTCACGTTTGCCTATCCCGGCGCCACTGAGGAGAGGAAATCGATGCGGGTCCTTGTCACCGGAATCACCGAGCCGAGCGGTCGCGCGGTGGCGCGCATGCTGTTGGCCGCCGGGCACGACGTGGCCGGACTGGACCAGCGGTGGCATCGCTATATCGATCCGCGGGTGCGGTTCACGACCGACCGCACCGCCGCTGTCGAGGGCTGCGCGAGCATCATTCATCTGGCCGCACACGGACTTGCCGAAATCGCCGCCGAGGCGCGCGAAATCGGTGCGCGCGTGGTGGTTCCGGTCGGTCCCCGCTCGGCGCGACTTTCCGATGCCGAGGCCGTGGCGGTGCTGCGAGTCTCGGGGGCAGACAGCGTGCTGGTGCGCACCGCGCCGATTGCCGGTCGCCGGATCGGACACGAAACCCGCCGTGCACTGGATCCGATTCTCGGCTCGAAGTCCGGCGATGGATTCCAACTTCTGCACAGCGACGACCTGGACCGCTTCCTGGTGTCGGCTGCCACCGCACTACCGTCCGGTCATAGCGACGATGGGCTCGAGATCGTCGAACTCGCGGCCCCCGGCGTGGTCACCACCGCCCAGGTGCGCCGCATGATGCGCGAAGCGGGCGTCCACTATTCGGCCTGGGTGCCCGGCTGGTCCGGCCGCCGGCCGCTCCTGGATCCCACTGTCGCACAGCAGAAGTGGGGCTTCCACTGTGGTTGGACCGCACGCGAGGTGGTAGCCGATCTGGTGCGTGGCATGATCGGCCGCAAGCCCGCCAGCGGCGGCTTCCGCAGCCGTCGGGGCGCAATCCCGCTGCCGTCACACGTGATTCCATCGCGTGCCGCGACCTCGGACAACCACCCGCTCACCGATATCGCCCCCGAGGGTCTCGAGGGGGAATTCGATGATCGAGTCGATCAGCGCTACCCGGTCCACACCGCGACCAACACCTCCGAAGCGCTCCCCGGCCCGATGACACCCCTGACCATCGATCTGCAGGCCGGTGCCATCCGCCTCAGTAACGAAGCCATGGGCGAGATGATCGCACTCGACGGAATCGCCTTGGAACATTGGACGAGTCGGGTCACCACCGTGCTCGGCCACCATATCTACATCAATGCCTCGATCGGCGTGCTCGCCGCCGAGAATATGCCGGGCTGGGATGAGGAGAGCATCCGACGCGATGCCTACGGCAATATCCCGGCCGACATCGCCCTGCAGCCGCACGGCAAGCCGCCGATGCCGAGCGGATTGGCCAGCACGCTGGCAACGGCGCGTGCGACGTCGCGAGTCATCGCAACCGCCCGCCGTTTCGGCAAGACGGCCGAACTGATCAACGCCGCATCGCATGCGGAAGCATTGAACGCGAAGGAAATTCGCGCACTCTCCGATGAGCAGTTGCACGTTCGTGCCCTACTGTGGCGCGACCGCCTGCACCAGGCGTGGCAGGCCGCGGCGATCGGTGTGATGATGACCGGCGCCGCCACCGCCATCCACGCACGCGGCAAGGACGCGGGCGAGGTCGCGATCGACCTGACTCGGTTGGAGTCGGCGAAACCCATGCTCGCGGTGGAACGGCTGGCCGAATTCTGCCGCGCCGATGCCGATCTCGCCGACCTTGCACGTGCCGGTGATACCGATGCGGCCCGGGCAATACCCCCCGCCTTCGCCGCCGCGCTCGATGATGAGCTGGCGAAGGTGGGGCACCGAGGTCCCGGTGAATGCGAGCTGATCAACCCGACATTCGGTGATCGCCCAGCCCTCTTGGTGAGCGCCGCCGCCCGCGCCGCGCAAATGCCGGCGCCCAAGCGCGAATCCGTGGACCCGTCGGCGAGTCGCACCGCCCGAATGGCCGCGGGAGCCACCGTGGCCAGGGAACGCGCGCGAGACGGCGTCGTCCGGATCACGAACTGCCTGCGGCTTGCCGTGCGCGAGCGGGCCGATCGGCTCGTACGCGCCGGTCGACTGCGCGAACTCGACGACGCCTGCTACCTCACGCTGGACGAAATCTTCTGTCTCCCAGCGGATGCGGCCGACAAGGTGGGCCGTAGGCGCGCGGAACGCACTCGATTGCAAACCATCAGAATGCCCGATGTCATTGCCGGACAATGGGAACCGGTCCCCGGTGCGCCGGCCCTCACCGCCGACGAGAGTCTGACCGGTATCGGCGTCTGCGCCGGTGTGGTCGAGGGCCGGGTGAAGCTGGTGCTGTCGCTCGATGACGATATCGAGCCCGGCGACATCCTGGTCGCCGCGGTGACCGACACCGGCCACACCGCCATGTTCGCCTACGCCGCCGCCGTGATCACCGATATCGGCGGGTCCGCATCCCATGCCGCGATCGTCGCCCGCGAATTCGGCATTCCCTGCGTGGTCGACACCAAGACCGCGACGACCAGCCTCGCCGACGGTCAGCGCGTGCGCGTGGACGGCGCGGCCGGGACGGTCACGTTGCTGGCCGACTGAGCACGGCTCCAACTTGGGCCGCCGACCATATGCGGCCCTTGATGAAAGGAACACCCTCGTGAAGACTTCGCGCGCTTTCCGCGGCACGATCGCGGCCGCGGCCGTGGTGCTGGTCGGCGTTTTCCCGGCGCTGGCCGGACCGGCATCGGCACGTCCGGCGCTTTCCGGGCCGACACCGGTGCTGCGGTCTCCGGGCCAGGCCGATCGGCCGCTGGGTCTGGCGCATGCGCCGAATGCCCGTGATATCGGCGGCTATCCGGCCAAGGGCGGTAGTTCGGTCGCGACCGGTGTCGTGTACCGCTCCGACGCGCTGGCCAAACTCGATGCGAGCGAACAGCAGAAGCTGGTGTCGCTCAACATCACTCAGGTCATCGACTTCCGCAGCCCCATCGAAACCGGACGCGATCCCGATCGACTCCCGGCATCGATTCGCCGCACCGAACAGCCGGTCTACGATCCGGCCAATGACTTCTACCTCATGGTGGCGCGCCTGATCCAGGCCGGACCGGCCGCGCAACAGGAGGCGCTCGGCGACGGCAAGGCCGCCGAGATCATGCGCGACTACTACGCCTGGTTCGTTTCGAATCCCACCGCGCGCGCCCAGTTCGCCAAGGCCGTCACCGACATCGCGACCGCGCACGGTGCGGTGCTGTACCACTGCACGGCCGGTAAGGACCGCACCGGTTGGATGACCGCGATCCTGATGAGTGCGCTGGATGTGCCGAAGGGCCAGATCTACAACGACTTCCTGGACTCCAACGACAACTTGGCGGCCGGGAACAAGGCGCTGTTGGACGGACTCGTCGCCCAGGGCTTGGTGACCGATCGTGCGCTGTGGGAGCCGATCCTCGGTGTACAGCGCGAATTCCTGGACGCTGCCTTCGACCAGGTCCATACTTCCTACGGCTCGTTCGACCGCTTCCTCAGCGATGGTCTCGGGATCGACGGCGCGACACTCGACGCGCTGAAAGCGAAGTTGCTGACCAAGCACTGAGCTCGTGCCGGTGTCACCGCGAAGGTGGCACCGGCTCGGTGAATCTCTCGGCCGCCTCGCCCCGCAGACTCCCCGCGGGCAGCGTCCGGCCGCACAACACCAGCAGCAGATGCTGAGCCGAGCCCGCGAGTACCGATCCCGAACCGTAAACGAAGTCGAGATCGTCGGCCCGCAGCTCGATCCCGTCCAGATCGACGCCGAAGAAGTTGACGCTCCGCGGCGAGAGCGCGCCGAGCACGATTCGCATGCGCTCGGCCGGGACGACACGGTCGAGCCCGAGCGCGACGGTGATATCCAAACCGTGGATGACATCGTGACTCAGCGCACCCGCGTACCCGCCGCCCGGCGGCTTCCACGGATGATTCACATTGTCGCGCACCGCGGCAACCAGTTCCTCAGCGGTCAGCGCTGCCGCATCCGCCCGCGCACCCTTATCCGCCATCTTGTTGAAATTTCCACGCGCCTTGAGCATTTCGATCGCAAATCGCGGCGTGGACATCCGAAACGGCATGGTGATATGCGCGACCACCTCCCGCACCCGCCATCCGGCACACAACGTCGGCTCATCCCACTGCTCGTCCTCCAGCCCGGCCAGCAGTTCCGCCAACTCACCCCGCTCCGCCTCGATCGCCGCCCGCACTTCGGTCTCGGTCATCGCATCTCCTCCAACCCATAGCCAGCCCCTCACCTCCTACGACGAACCCCACCTCCGAAACTCATCGGTCGCCGAGAGAATCGATCAAGATCAGGCGGCACTGATGGTGGGGCCTTCTCGCGTTTTGCCGCCACGGTCTTCCACCGTGATCACTTGCCCAACCGGGGGGCGGAGCCCGGTTTCCCAAGGGTGGCAAGGGAATAACTTTGCGCGGTGGGGCGTCGGCGGCAACCATGCTTGTTCGCTGCTGTTGGGCGGATCGTGCGGGAAGGTGAGACGGATGCGGCTGGTCATGATCGATGATGATGCCGATGGCGGCGACGCCCTGGCGCAGGGACTCGAATTGCACGGGCATCAGGTGGAGCGTAAGCATCGGGGGGCGGATCTGCTCCTGGCGCATCATGGCTATCACGCCGTTATCCTCGATATGGGTCTGCCGGATATGGACGGGTTGCAAGTTTTGCGCAAATTGCGCGAGGTGAGCTCGGTGCCGGTGGTAATTCTCGGCGAACATGCCGATGAGCGTTCGATTGTGCTCGGGCTACACAGCGGCGCCGACGATTATTTGGTCAAACCCGCGCGCATCGGTGAGTTGGCCGCGCGGCTGGAGGCGGTCACGCGCCGGGTCGGCGTTGCCAGTATCGCCCGGGGTAAGACCGTGACCAGTGAGGACGTTCGCGTGGATCTCGCGGCCCGGCGGGTCGAGGTGGCCGGGGAACTGGTTCCACTCACCCGGCTGGAGTTCGAGTTGCTGCGCGTGTTGGTCGAGCGGCCCGGAATCGCCGTCAGCCGAGAGCAACTGATGGACTGCGTCTGGGGCGACTCGATGCTGGCGGTATCGCGGAAACTGTATGTGCATATGGCCTCTTTGCGCGCGAAGTTGGACCGCCCCGGGCTGATCACGAATATTCGCGGTTATGGCTATCGCTGGGGTCCGGATCCTTACGAAAACACCGCCGAATCGAATTTGCTGCACGCGGTATAGACGCCCCCTCCGAGCGTTCCGATCACCGGGACTTGTTCCCGACGCGCGGTCACGGCCGCCATAGCGTCACAACTATGGCGTCGTCCGGCACACCGGTCGCGGAATCAGAACATAGGAGGAGACCCCATGGGGCCAGCATCGCCCAGCGATTCGATGAGGGGTAGTGGCCGGGTGAGTGGTGGGCCCAATAAGGTGCTCGATCGGGTTCGGGATCTGCTCCCGGCGATCCGGGAGCGAGCCGCGGACACCGATCTGCAGCGTCGGGTTCCGGTGGCGAGCATCGGGGAACTGACCGAGGCGGGGGTGTTCCGCATGCTGCAGCCGTCGCGTTTCGGCGGCGACGAAGCCTCCCCGGTGGCGTTCTACGAAGTCATTCGAACAATCGCCTCGGCGTGCCCGTCCACCGGCTGGGTTTCCTCGGTGCTCGGCGTGCACCCCTGGCAGTTGGCACTTTTCCCATTGCTGGCGCAGGAAGAGGTATGGGGCGAGGATTCCGACACGCTCATTTCCTCGTCGTACGCGCCGACGGGTCGACTCACGCCGGTCGAAGGCGGTTACGAGGTCAGCGGACGGTGGAGTTTCTCCTCCGGCTGCGACCATGCCCAGTGGGCATTCCTGGGCGCACTGGCTCCGGACGAGCACGGCAACCCCAAGGACTATCTGACAATCCTGGTGCCGCGCAACGACTATCGCATCGACGACGTCTGGCATGTGGTCGGCCTGTCCGGCACCGGCAGCAACGATATCGTCATCGAGAAAGCTTTCGTTCCCCATCACCGCGCCTATAGCGCCACCGAGCAGTCGCAGTTGCGCGGCCCGGGCCAGGAGGCCAATCCTGCTGCGCTGTATCGGATTCCGTTCGCGGGCGTCTTCTCCAACACCATTACCGCACCCATCATCGGAGCCGCACAGGGCGCGTACGAGGCGCATATCGAGCGGATGCGCGAGCGAGTCCGGCTGTCCTACGGCGGCCAGAAGGTGGCCGAGGACGCGTTCGCGCACGTACGGGTCGCCCGCGCGGGCTCCGAAATCGACGCGGCCATCCTGCAAATGGAACACAACATCGGCGAGCAACTGCGTTATGCCGAAGCGGGCGAAGAGATTCCGTACGAAATCCGGCTGCGCACCCGCCGCGACCAAGTGCGCGGAACCGAGCGCGCGATCCAGGCGATCGAGCTGCTGTTCGACAACTCCGGTGGCCACTCGATCCGCAAACCCAATCCGATCGAACGGCACTGGCGCGACGCACACGCGGGCAGTGTGCACGTCATCAACGATGTCGAGCGTGCCCTGGCCATGTTCGGCCGCGGTGAATTCGGCCTTCCGGTCGAAGATCGGATGGTCTGATGGACGCGGCGGATACCAGTCGCCATATCACCGTCGACGGCCTGAAACTTCGCTACCACGAGGCGGGTTCGGGTCCGCCGCTCGTACTACTGCACGGCTCCGGCCCCGGTGTATCGGGCTGGGCCAACTTCGGCGCGAACCTGCCGGTGCTCGCCGAACACTTCCGCTGCCTGATCCTGGACCAGCCGGGCTTCGGCGCGAGCGAACGCCCGGAGGTATACCAGCGCAACTATCTGCGCATCGCCGCCGACGCGGTGCTCGGATTGCTGGATCAACTCGAACTACCGACGGTGCATCTGCTCGGCAACTCGATGGGTGGTGCGGTGGCGACGCTCGTGGCGCTGGAACACGGCCAGCGCATCGCTCGACTGGTGCTCATGGCTCCGGGTGGTGTGGGCGTCAACGTACTCGGACCCGAACCGTCCGAAGGGATTCGACGGCTGCTCGACTTCACCGGCGAGCCGACCCGCGACCGCGTACTCACCTGGCTGCGGACGATGGTCTTCGACGAGGCGATACTCACCGACGAACTCATCGAGAACCGTTGGGCCGCGGCGGCGGATCCGGCCGCCATCGCGGCGATCCGCGATGCCTACGCGACCTTCGCGAATCCCGCCTTCGCGGAACCGATTCCGCTGTGGGCGCGCCTGCGCACACTGCGCAATGAGGTGTTGCTGCTGTGGGGCCGCGATGATCGGGTCACCCCGGTCGAGGGTGCGCTGCTGCCGTCACGTCAGCTGCCGAATGCCGATCTGCGGCTGTTCGGGCGCTGCGGACACTGGGTGCAGATCGAGCGCAAGGATGCCTTCGAGCGCGCGGTCATCGACTTCCTCAACTCCGGTATCTAGCGCCGATGCCGAGGCGACATAGGCATCACTATGTCCGGACGATGTCGCATCAATTCGTGAGATCCGGCTGCGGCTTCGGAGTTACAGTCGGCCGGTGACGTGGACCGCACCCGAGATCACCAGAACCAAGCCGCCACTGGTCGCCGATGAGCGGACCATGCTGCAGACCTGGCTGGACCTGCACCGCCGCACCTTACTGTGGAAATGCGCGGGGCTCGAGGCCGAACAGCTGAAGCGGCGCTGCGTCGCACCCTCGACGCTGTCGCTGCTCGGGCTGGTCCGCCACCTCGCCGAATGCGAACGCGGCTGGTTCCGCATCGCCACCTGCGGCGAACCGCTGGATTATCTGTACTGCAGCGAAGACAATCCGGACGGCGATTTCGACGATATCGCCAATGCCGACGCCGCCGCGGATCTGGCGACGCTGCACGCGGAGATCAAGTCGGCCGACGCCGCCGTCGCGGACCTACCCCTGGACCACGTTTTCACTCATCGCGGTACCGAATTCAGCTTGCGCTGGGTCTATGTGCACATGATCGAGGAATACGCGCGACACAACGGTCACGCCGACTTCCTGCGCGAACGCATCGACGGCACGACCGGCGACTGAGGCGTCAGATCTGATTCCGGCTGACCCACGCGGCGATCTGCGTCCGCGAGGTGAAACCCAATTTGGTGAGAATGTGGTCGACGTGACTCTCGACGGTGCGAATCGAAATCACCAACTCACTCGCGATGCTCTTATTGGTGTAACCCGCCCCGATCAACCGCGCGACTTCTCGTTCGCGGCGAGTAAGCTCGTCTGCCGCAATAGTTTTCACCGGCGCGGCAGCCGGCGCGGTGCCGAGCGCGAAAGCTACTGCCGACTCCAACCCCAAGGCCGCACCCGCATCGAATGCCGCCTGGAACTCCTTCTCGCCCATCGCATCACGCACCTGTAGACGCACCTTGTCCCCCACGAATTCGGTCATCTCGTGCGCGAGCCGCTGGGTACTGCCGCGCCGCACCGTCGATGCCGCGCCCATCAGGCGTGCCGCACGGTTCAGATCGCCATCGGCCGTCGCCACCCACGCCAGTCCGTCGAAACCGGACGCCGTCCACACGCACCGGTCGAACAGGCTGAACAGCTCGACCGCCTTGCGCAGTTCCGCGATCGCCTCGTCCTGTTCGTCTTTACGCCAGCGATCGGTCCCCACCGCCCAATGCCCCAGCCCGCCCAACAGGTGCGAGCCGTAGTCTCGGGTCTTGGCGAGAAAGCGATCCGCGATCGTGCCCGCGCGTTCGTCGTCCAACACCAGCGCACACACATAGGCGAAGGCCAGACTCTCCATCTCGACGCCGTGGTGGGCGCAGGCACGCGCGCGGTCGGATGCGGCCTCGGCGATATCGAGTGCCTGTCTCGGTTCGTCGTTGGCGAATGCCAGTAGTGCGGCGAGCAGGGCATGTTCGACGAGAACGTCTTCGGCATCGAGTTCGATGGCGATTCCCAGACATTCGTCCGCGAATCGCGTCGCGGTCCGGGGATCCGAGAGCATGGCGGCGATCACCGAGGCCGCCGCGAGTGCGCGCGCCCGATCCTTTGTATGGTCGTGATCCTTCTCCAGCGCTTCCAGGAGCCAGCGATAGCCCTCCAGTAGGAAGCGGTAGTGCTCCCAGAACGGGCGCAGTTCCGTCGCGATCTCCAGTGCGCGATGGGCACTTTCTGGATCGGCGAGCGAGAACTGCAGTGCCGCACGCAGATTCGGATGTTCGCGGGTGACATCACGGAACCAGGTGATATCCTCGCTGCCCCAGTACGCGGTGCGTCCCCGCGCGGCGATTCCGTGATAGTAGTCGCGATGACGCAGCCGCACCGCCCGCTCACCACCGTGGGCGACCAATCGCGCCAAGGCGAACTGACGCAACGGTTCGAGCATGGTGTAGCGCCCGGTACCGTCGCTGTTCTGCCGATGGCCGAGTACCGACTTGTCCACCAAACCGGTCAACGCGTCCAACAGCGCGTCCGGGACCGTGCAGACCGCCTCCGCGGCGTCCAGGTCGAATCCACCCGCGAAGACCGACAGCTGTTCCCACAGACGCTGTTCGTCGGGCGTGCAGAGGTCGTAACTCCACCGGATCGCGGCCTCCAGGGTCTGCTGCCGCTCCGGCGCGGTACGCAATCCGGCGGTGAGCAGCCGCATCGCATCGTCCAGGCGCGCGAGCACCTGATCCGGCGTGAACATCCGCAACCGCAATGCCGCCAGTTCGAGTGCCAGCGGTATGCCGTCCAGGCGACGACAGATCGCCGCGAGCACCCGCCGATTGGCGTCGGTCACCTGGAAATCGGGATTCGCCGCGACCGCCCGGTCGATCAGCAGCCGCAGTGCGTCACTGTCGACGTGCGCCGGGCGTGCCTCGTCCTCGTCCACCTCCGGAACCGCGAGCGGCAATACCGGCATGACCTGTTCCCCGGCGACCCCGAGCGACTCACGACTGGTCGCGAGGACCCGTACGTCGGTGGTCGCCGGAATCAACCGGTCCACGAGTTCGGCACACGCGCCGATCAAGTGCTCGCAGTTGTCCAGGATCAGCAGCAGGCTCTTGTCGGCCAGGAATTCGGTCAGGCCGATAACGGGGGAAGTGGTGTCGTCGCGCAGGCCGAGCGCCTGCGCGACGCTCAACGCCACCAAGTCCCCATCGTGCACATGCGCCACCTCGACCAGCCACACACCGTCGGGAAAGGCGCGACGCACCGTCTCCCCCACCCGTCGGCTGAGCCGGGTCTTGCCGACGCCGCCCGGTCCGGTCAGGGTGAGCAGCCGAGTGCTGGACAGCAGCTTGCGGGCCGTGGCGACCTCGGCGTCACGACCGACGAAGCTCGTCACCTCAGCGGGGAGGTTCCCTGTCACGTGCCGCACCACGCTGCATACCTTTTCATGCGCGGCCGCCGTCCCGGGCATTTTGACCGAGATGTCCTAGTGGTACCCGTTAGGAGACTATCGCGTTCGCGGCTCGGATGACGGCGGCCAGCGACGCGGTGAGAACCGAATCGCTGCGTCCGCAGACCCATCCGGTCCGCGCACCGATGCGGTATTCGAGGTAGGTGATCGCGGTCCCGTCGTTGCCCGCTCCGATCGACTGCTGGGTCAAGCCGAGCACCTCAACCGGATGCCCCACCCGCGCCAGTGCCACGGTGAGTGCCTCGATGGGACCGATATCGCGATGTTCGCTGCGCTCGGCGACACCGCCGACGCTCAGTGTGATCTCGGTGGACGCGTCGGTCGTGCGCCATCGCGTCAACTCGACCGAGCCCGCCGGGGTGTACAGATAGGTCGCCTCGAACAGCTCGAACAGTTCGGCGGCGGTGATCTCCAGACCGGTGTCATCGGTGCGCGTCTGCACATGCCGCGCGAAATCGATCTGCAGTCGACGCGGCAGTTCCAGACCGTATTCGGACTCCAGCAGATAGGCGATGCCGCCCTTGCCGGACTGGGAGTTCACCCGGACCACCGCGTCGTAGTCGCGCCCGATATCGGTCGGATCGATCGGCAGATACGGGACATGCCAATCGAGTTCACGCTCGTCGATACCGGTCGCGGCCGCCCGTTCACGATGTTCGGCTATCCCCTTCTTGATCGCGTCCTGATGGGTGCCGGAGAACGCGGTGTGTACGAGATCGCCCACATAGGGATGCCTTTCGTGGATCGGCATGCGTGTGCAGTACTCGACGGTCCTGCGGATCTCGTCGATATCGGAGAAGTCGATCATCGGATCGATGCCCTGCGCATGCAGATTCAACGCCAGTGTGGCGATATCGACATTGCCGGTGCGTTCACCATTGCCGAAGACACAGCCCTCCACACGTTGAGCTCCCGCGAGTACCGCCAGCTCCGCGCACGCGATACCGGTCCCCCGGTCATTGTGCGGATGCACGGACAAGATGACACTATCGCGCCGGGCCAGATTCTTGTGCATGTACTCGATCTGGTCGGCGTAGACGTTCGGTGTCGCAACCTCCACCGTGGCAGGCAGATTCAGGATCACCGGCCGCTGCGGGGTGGCTTCCCACATGGTCGTCATGCGGTCGCAGATGTCGAGTACGAAGTCCGGTTCGGTCAGGTTGAATACCTCGGGCGAGAATTCGAATCGGACATTCGGCAGATCACCGGCGAATTCGAGCACTTGGCGGCCGCCGGACACGATCAGCTCGCGCAGTTCATCGGTGTCCTTGCCCAGCACCACGTTTCGCCACACGGGCGCTGTCGCGGTGTACATGTGGATGACGACCTCGTTGCGGATTCCGCGCACCGACTCCACCGTGCGCTCGATGAGATCGCGTCGGGCCGGCGTGAATACCACGATCGTGACATCCTCCGGCGCGATATCGGTGCGCGCGATCAGGCGGACGAAATCGAAATCGGGCTGCGACGCGGACGGGTAGCCGACCTCGATCTCCTTGTAGCCCATGGCGACCAGCAGCTCGAAGAACCGCTGCTTGCGTGCTGGATCCATGGGTTCGGCCAGCGCCTGGTTGCCGTCGCGCAGATCGACCGGCACCCACAGCGGCGCGTGGCTGAGCCGGGCATTCGGCCAATCGCGTTCGGCGAGTGGCACTTGCACTCGATCGTAGACACTTCGGTAGCGGTGCGAGGGCATCTGCGAATGCCGCTGCCTATTCCAGGCCGAGACGGCACCGGCGGGCGTAGCGATGGTGGGGAACGTGGTCATGATTACTGCTTCCTGGCCTCTCGTGGCCGTCCCAGAACGGTGACCGGCCACGACGAAGCCCCACGGCGGGTGGCCGGTCGTTAGGCCCCGCCGTGGCGGCTAAGCAGAAGCATGGTGCGCATGATTGCTAGACTATACACAACTCCTCAGACAAGTAGAGAGGTTCGGATGGTCTCGCAGGTTCGGCGGCATCCGCTCGCGGCACAGGCGGCGGAACTGCTGCTCACCCGGATCCGGAACGGGGAATGGCCACTGGGACATCGCCTTCCGGGTGAGACGACGCTCGCCGCCCAGCTCGGCGTCGGCCGTTCGACGCTGCGCGAGGCGATCCGCGAATTGGCGGGTAAGGGCGTGCTCGACAGTCGTCAGGGCGCGGGTGTTTTCGTGACCGCGCTGGATGTCACCGAGGACTGGGATGTGGTGCTTCGCCGCGCCACCATCGCCGCGGTCATCGAGGCCCGCATCGCGATCGAGGCCGAGGCCGCCGCCCTGGCCGCCCAACGCCGCACCCCGGCCGACCTGCGCGCCATCCGCCGGGCCCTGGCCACGCGCGAGGCGCACGGCGAACCGATCGCCGACCACGTCGATGCCGATATGGCATTCCATCGCGCCGTCATCGTCGCGGCCCACAACGATGTGCTCACCCAACTCTTCGACAGCTTCCTCCCCCGGCTCCGGGTGGCGATGATCGATATGCTCAAGATCCGCCCGGTCCCCTCGGAGCCCGCCGACCACGACGCGCATATTCGGCTCACGGATGCGATCGCACATCGAAATCCCAGTGCCGCAGCGGAATTCAGCCGAAAGCACCTGACCGCTTTGAAAGACGCGTTCACCTGATGATTGAACGGAGATCTCCCGTGCCCGCAACCCCGGTACTGCGACTGACCGATGTCACCTTCCGCCGCGAAGGCAAACAGATCATCGACGACATCTCGCTCACCGTCCATGCGGGCGAGCACTGGGCACTGCTCGGACCCAATGGCGCGGGTAAGAGCACCCTGCTCGGTTTCTGCGCCGCGGTCACCTTCCCCAGCTCGGGCACCGTCGATATCCTCGGTCAGCGGATGGGCCGAGTCGATCTGGCCCCATTGCGCCACTCGATCGGCCACGTGAATCCGCGCCATCCGCTGCGATATCCGCTGACCGTCCGCGAGGTCGTGCTCACCGGTATCACTGCCACCATCGATACCCCGTTGCGCTGGACGCCGACACCGGAGGAGCTGCGCCGCGCCGACGCCATGATCGAAACCGTCGGCCTCAAAGGTAAGGCGGACGAGATCTGGCCGACGCTGTCCCAGGGCGAACGCGGCCGAACCCTGATCGCACGCGCACTCATCGCCGAGCCACGGCTACTGCTGTTCGACGAGCCGTCTACCGGACTCGATGTGGCGGCTCGTGAACAACTCCTGGAGACCATCGACGCGCTCGGCGAAACCCATCCCGAGGTCGCCTCGATCCTGGTCACCCATCACCTGGAAGAGTTGCCGAGCACCACGACGCACGCACTGCTGATCGCCGACGGCCGGACCGTTGCCGCTGGTCCCGCCGCCGAGACGGTCACGACCGAGAACGTGAGCGCGGCCTTCGACCATCCGGTCGCGGTCCGCTACGACGACGGCCGCTGGACCGCGCGGGCCGCCGTGCGCGCCTGGCCCGCGTGACGAATGTGGCTTTCGGAAGAATTTTCGCCGAGAATGTCGATTCGAGGCGACGCCGTTCGATGCGTTGAGTGAGGGTCGGACAAGCCGACCACTGAACCAAGGATGGCCAGATGCGACACATGATGCTGATCCGAGTCGATCCGACGGATGCGCCGGTTCCCGACGAGGCGCTGATCGAGCAGGTCAACAAGGTGATCGAGGAGATGACCAAGGCCGGGGTGCTGTTGGATACCGCCGGTTTGCATTCGATCACCGAGGCCACCAAGATCAACCAGAGCGGTGGCAAGCAGACTGTGCTCGATGGACCGTTCACCGAATCGAAGGAAGTCGTCGGCGGGTACTGCCTGCTGCAGACGAAGACGAAGCAGGAGGCGGTGGAATGGACCTCGCGCTTTCTGAGCGTGCACGGACCGGAGTGGAATATCGAGGTGGAGCTTCGCCAGCTCGCCGAGGGCTGATCCGATAGATGAGCCGGTCGCCCGAGCAGATCCGAGATGCGGTCGAGACCGTGTGGCGGATGGAATGGCCGCGCCTGGTCGCGGGGTTGACCCGGATCGTCGGCGATATCGATGCCGCCGAGGAACTGGCCCAGGACGCGCTGGTCGCGGCCCTGGAGCAGTGGCCGCGCGACGGTGTGCCACCGAATCCGGGCGGCTGGCTCATGCTCACCGCGAAACATCAGGCAATCGATCGGGTGCGGCGCAATCAGAACCTCGCACGGAAGTTGACGCTGGTCGGCCATGAACTTCGGACCGCTCCCGAACCGGAGGCGGCACAGGATATCGAAGACGATCTGCTGCGCATGATCTTCACGGCTTGCCATCCAGTGTTGTCACAACCGGCCCGGGTGGCATTGACGCTGCGGCTACTCGGCGGATTGACCGCCGAGGAGATCGCCCGCGCCTTCGTCGTACCGGAATCGACTGTCGCTCAACGCATTGTGCGAGCCAAACGCACCATCACCGCTAGGCGCGTGCCGTATGCGGTACCGCACGGTGAGGAGCTGACCAGGCGTTTGGATTCGGTGCTGGAGGTCGTCTACCTGATCTTCAACGAAGGCTATTCGGCGACCGCGGGCGATGATTGGATCCGCGTCGAATTGTGTGAGGACGCCTTGCGATTGGCGCGGATGCTGGCGAATCTGCTGCCCGATGAACCGGAAACACACGGCCTCGCCGCACTGCTGGAATTGCAGGCATCGCGCTCGGCCGCACGAATGAGCCCGACGAAAACCGTTGTCCTGCTGGCGGATCAGGAGCGTTCCCGGTGGGACCAGCTGCTGATCCGACGTGGTTTCGCAGCGCTCGGCCGCGCGCATGCGGCCAGCCGCAATCGCGGGTTGCGGCCTGGTCGCTACGCGTTGCAAGCCGCGATCGCCACCTTGCATGCCATGGCACCCAGCGCCGAGGACACCGACTGGCGGCGCATCACAGGCCTGTACGCGGTTCTCGCCGAACGCTTTCCGTCCCCGATCGTCGAATTGAATCGGGCCGTCGCGGTCAGCATGGTGCACGGGCCCGCCGCGGGTCTCGAACTCGTCGACGCGCTCGTCGCTACCGGCGCATTGGACAACTACCACCTGCTCCCCGCCGTCCGCGGCGACCTGCTCGACCGGCTCGGTCGACCGGACGAAGCGCGTGCCGAATTCGCCCGTGCGGCGGAGCTGACCGGGAACAATGCCGAACAGGCGCTGCTACTGGACCGCATGGCCGGATGTGAGTAACCGCGTAGTGCCATTGCCACCGATCGAGGCGGCAATGGCACACTTCCCGCTACGCGGACAGCTGCTGCATGATCGCGGCCGGATCGCTGAGCGAGCCCTGCGGGTCGCAGGCCACATCGTGCACCGCACCCTCGGCGAGCCTCCCGCTCCGCGCCGGCTCGGCTATCGCGATACCTCGGCCTCGGCCAGTTCTCTCAGCGTCCGCAACTGTTTGCGCATCATGACCACATCGCCAAGGGCCAGCACGCGGGCCACAATCCACGGTGCACCGCAATGCATTCGGACGATCAGGCGGGTGCCGTGCGCTTCGGGTCGCACCGCGTAGGTGACGCAGACCTTGCCGGAGACCAGGGTGATATGGCGGCACAGGACGAAGGAGACGAGGGTGAACGAGGACATGAACCGCTGTCCCACCTCGAGTTCGGTCAGCGCCGGATCGCGGTGGCGCGGGCTGCGTCTGCCGAAGTTGTCGAGCAGGTCGTAACTGTAGGGTGCGACCCGCAATTGGCACAGCCAGCCGTACACCACGCTGGGTGGCGCATCGATGCTGATCGCCCGATCCGCCTGCACCCCACCGGGTTGTACTTCGTCACACGGCAGGGGGAGCTCGCATTCGGCCTCGGTGGCACCCCAGACCAACCCCGGGATCATGCCGCGGCCGCGATTCGGCGGAGCATATCGCGCACAACTATCTTGTGGGCGCCGGTGCCGATGACCAACGCGCGGTACATCTTTCCGTGCAGACCCGGAAATTCGGCCCAGCTGCGCGCCCGCACCAATGTCCGGCTGGGCCCCTGCTCGTCCAACTCGAAGACCAGCGCATAGCGCGAAAACCAGTGCCGCCCACGCAGTGCCAGCCGAGCGGGCTCCTCGGCGGCGTCGAGCACGAAGCCGGTCGGCGTCTTCGACGGATCGTTCGGGTCCTTGCAGACAACTTTCAGCAAGGCTTTCCACGCCCGATCGCGATTCGCGTCCACCGATCTGGCATGCTCATCTATGTAGGGCAATCGCTCCATATAGAAGGAACGTACTAGTACATGGCACCTCCCCGCAAGCACGACACCGACGTGATCCTCGACGCAGCGCGCACCCTCGTCCTCACCGACGGGCCCCGTGCCGCTAGCGTCGCGGCCATCGCCGCGGCCAGTGGGGCGCCCGTAGGCACGCTCTATCACCGCTTCGGCAACCGCAACGGTGTGCTGACCGCGGCCTGGCTGCGCGCGCTCGAACGATTCCAGGACCGCGTCAAGGCCGCTGCCGCCGAACCCGATCCGGTCGAGGCCGGTGTCGCGATGGCGGTGGCGAGCATTCACTTCGGTCGCGAATTACCCGACGACGCGAGGCTGTTGCTGAACCTGCGCCCCAGCGATCTGCTCGACGGCGGACCGGATGCGCAGTTCCGTGCCCGGCTCGACGAAATGAACGCACCGCTCATCGACCACCTGCGCCGCATCGCCGCTGCCCGCTTCGGCCGCGACGGCGACCGCGAAATCGATGCTGTCAGCCGCGCCGTCGTTGACCTGCCCTACGCCGCGCTGCGCCGCCACGCCCAGGCCCCCGCCCTCCCCGACTGGCTCGAAGCCGACCTCACCGCCGCCGCCCGCGCCTTGCTCGAGTCTTACCAGCCCTGACCCCTGTCCCGGGATCCGCGCGTCCTACGGCCTCCACATGGAAGCGGGTTCAGAGCGCACACCGCGACGCCGCGTCTACCGGCGGGTGTCGATGAACTCGATAACCATGCGGTTCTGCGGGCGCCGACGGCGACCACACGGTCGCGTATGCCGACAGCCCGTGACGATGTCGCGGCACAGCGGCGGATTCTGAATTCGGCCCGGCGCTGGTGCTGCCGCTGCAGGCTGTGGCGATGGTTTTCGGCTCCGAATCGCACCGGAATCGCACCCGATCGCCGACACGGGGACGCATGCGCCCGCACTGGAAGACTTCGCCGGTGTAGATGATCGGCGAGTCGGTCTCACCCTCCGGCGACGATTTCGGGGGTGAGTTTGTCGAGGGTGTCGATCACCTCAGCGGCCAGGGCAAGGGCGTCGGGCGCAGGCGGATATTCCGGGCGCGGCACGGCGACAACACGCATCCCCGCGGCGTGTGCCGCGCGCAGTCCATTGCTCGAATCCTCGACGGCGGCACATTCGGTGGACTTGTGCCGCATGAAGGCGGCGGTCGCCACGTACACATCCGGTGCGGGCTTACCTCGGTCGACCTCCTCGGTCGAGAAGGTGACGCCGAAGAATTCGATCAGTCCGGTGCGGCCGAGCACCGTGTCTATCAAGCTGCGCGGCGACGAACTGGCCACCGCGAGCGGCCAGTGTTCGCTGATGCGCTGCACCGCCTCGACCGCCCCCGGCAGCAGCGGCACCGACTGCTCGTAGTGCTGCGCCATCCGCTCGATCACATCATTGGCCACGGTATCGGGCGGCGCACCGACACCGAGTTCACCGCTGAGATAGTCCGACCACTCCCCCGTACTCATCCCCATCAACCGCTGCTGCGTATCGGGTAGCCAGCGCCCGCCCTTCTCGGCCACATACGCGCGGCGCACCTGCTCCCACACTGGCTCGGAGTCGATCAGAACGCCGTCCATATCGAAAACAACAGCAGCAATGTGCATACGGGACAAAGCCTTTCGCCGGCGACACCGTTCGGTGACGACCCGATGGCCGACCCATCGACCCGCCCCGCGGTGGGGGGTTTTCGGAAGACCTGATGAAGAACGTGTACCCACACTAGGCCAGCACATCCCCCACCCGCACCCCACCGTCATATCGCGAGCCCGAACCCGCCCACATCGACCGGCAGATCGCGGCCCTCGAGGAATTCCCTTGCGCCGATCAGCCCTTGGTCCAATAGCCACTGCAACGGCGTACCGCCGAGTTCGGCATGGAACCGACGCGCCAGTGTTCGCTCGCTCAGGTTCGCGCGCTTGGCCAGATCGGCGACGATCAGTAGTTCGGCGAGGTGGTCCAGTGCCCACTGCAGCGTCGCGGCGAGTCCAGAATCACCGGCGTAGGCGGGCAGCGGCGACTCCAGATACCGCGCCTGTCCACCCGCGCGATGCGGCGGCACCACCATATTGCGCGCGGGGGCGTGAGCCGAGTTCCGAATCGGTTGGCTGTACATGGTGACGGTCGGTGCGCTGGCCACTGTCGCGGGCACGGCCTACCGGCCGCCGGGCACCGCGTCAGGCATAGCGCGGCCCCACCGAACGAGCATTCGACCGGCAACCGATAACGTGTTCTATATGAACGAAGAGCAGGTCGGCAACTCGCTGCCGAGCGAGGAGCACCACGAGGGCGGGTTCCGGCCGATGTCGGAGCTGATCAACGCGCAGCTGGACGACCTCGATATTTCGCGCGGCGGCCCGCACTACGGCGCATTCATCGAACAGGTGCGCAGCCTGATGGATCGCGCCCGACTGGCCTGTCCGACCGATGAGATCGCGCTGGAGACGATCGGCGTCCTCAAACAGCTCAACGACAAGCTGGACGCCGCGATGGTCGACGAATGGTCCGCACCGACCTGGACCCGGGCCGACCTGCCATCCCGGGGCAATATCACCCTCCCACCGTTCACCGTCGACAAGGCCAGCCGGGACGGGGTCGATGCCCGCATCACCTTCCGCACCTTCCACCTGGGCGGCAATAAGGCCGCCCACGGCGGACAGGTCGCGGTCGCTTTCGACGATCTACTCGGCATGGCCGCGGCAATGCACGCGGGCGAGGTGACCCGCACCGCCTCGCTCACCGTCGACTACCGCTCCATCACCCCGCTCGATACCGAACTGCGGGTGCACGCCTGGACCGAACGGCAGGAAGGCCGCAAGGTCTATGTCCGGGCCACCCTGCACGACGGCGAACGCCTCTGCGCCGAGGCGAAGGGGCTGTTCATCGTGCTCAAACCGGGTCAGCAGTGAGAACCGACTCAGGTGAGTACACCTGATCTCGAGTGCCCCCTAGCACCTCATCCAGGCAGATCGACTTACTGCTCGACGAGCGTAGTGATACGGCGGTCGAATGCGGCATAGGCGACCACATTCGACCGCGTTCGACGGAACCCTCCGAACCAGGCGATACGGCAGAAGCTATCCGGAGGGCACTAGCTCGTCGGGAAGTGCTTGTTGCGGTATTCGGCGAAGCGAGCGTCGACCTGATCGGCAGTGAGGCCGAAGTCCTCGAGCGTGTAGCGATGCACGGGACGGGCCGACCCCGTGGTGCTCTCCGCATGCAATGCTGTCATCGCGGCTTCGGCCGCTGAGCTCAGCTCGATATCGAAGTGCCGGTAGATCGATCCAACGGTGCCGATCGGGTCCGCGACGAAATCGTCGTAGTACACATCGCAGAACTGAGCGGCATTGTGCCGCTTGCGATCCGCGAGGAACTTATCCGCACCTCTGGCCCACAGATCCAACTGCCCCGCACCGACGACCTGGCCGCGGAACTTCTCCGACCACCCTGCCGTGGCCTGCTCGTTCAGACTGCACACCGACGCGATGATCGTGCGCGGATCCCGGTGCATCTGGATCACCAGCGCATCCGGATACACCTCGAAGATCGCATCCAGCGCGAACAGATGACTCGGGTTCTTCAAAACCCAGCGCCGGTCGGCATCGGGCAGCCCGATCAACTGCAGGTTGCGCCGATGCCTGCGGTAGGCATCGGTCCAGTCCTGTTCGCGCAACCATTCGGAATATCCGGGCACATAGCCGAGGCATTCGTAGGATACCGACATCAACGACTGCCGCAGCAGCTGCCAGCACTCCTCCACCTGGTCCGCCGAAATATGGTGCACGCCCATGAATTCCGGATGTTCCACATGGTGCTGTTCGAAGGCCGCCTCGATCCGCTGGTACACCGGATTGTCCGCCCAGGTCTCGCGCGGCGGTCGCGGCTGCGGCATTTCGGTGAGCCACATTTCCAGGCCCTGATGCGCCGGATCCGCGTTGAGCAGCCGATGCACCGCCGTCGTACCCGAACGCGGCAGCCCGGTCACGAAGATCGGGCGCTCGATCGCGACCTCGGCATGTTCCGGAAAGCGTTGCCACGCGGCCTCACTCAGCAGCCGGGCGATCAGCGCACCGCGCAGGAAGGCCCGATTGACCTTATTGCCGAAGGGCGTCAGCTCGGCTTCCTTGGTATAGGACTCGAGCAGCACCGCCAGCCCCTCACGGTAGCCGTCGTCGCCGAAATCGCTCAATCCGACAACCTTGGTCGCCGAGGCGTGTAGATCGTCGATGGTGCCGACGTCGTCTCTGCCGATCACAGTCATCTCCTAGTGGTGGTATTCGCCGCCGTTGACATCCAGACAGGCGCCGGTGATCGCCCGTGCCAGATGCGAGGCGAAAAAGACCACGGCATCGGCGATCTCATCGGGTTCGGGCAGCTTGCGTAGATCGATGGTCTCGGCGGTCTCGGCGTACACCTGTTCGGGGGTGATCCCGCGCTGCTTGGCCTGATAATTGAAGAACCACTTCAAGTTGTCGGCCCAAATGTAGCCGGGGGCAACGGTATTCACCCGAATGCCCTTCGGCCCGAGTTCGGTGGCCAGGCTCTGGGCCAGCGCGAGCAGACTCGCCTTGGCCATCTTGTACGGCCCGAAGGTGCGGCGCGAATGCCGCAGCACCGCCGAATTGATCATGATCACCGAACCTTTCGACTCGGTGAGCGCGGGCACGAACAGACGCGTCAAACGCAGTGCGGCAAGTACATTCGTCTCGAAACCGGCGCGCACGTCATCGAGGTCGACATCGGCCAGATCGGTGATCGGCGGAATCGCGAAGGCATTGTTCACCAGGGTGTCGACACGGCCGAACGCGCTCTGCGCCGTCTCGACCAGATTCGTGACGGCGGCTTCATCATTGATATCGGTGGGCACCACCACCGCGCGCCTGCCGAGTTCGGTGATCTCCTTGGCCACCTCGGTCAGCCGTGATTCGGTACGCGAGGCCAGCACCACATCGGCTCCGGCTCGCGCACTCTGCACGGCGATGGCTCGGCCGAGTCCCGGTCCGACACCGGAGACGACAACTACCTTGTCCTGCAACAACATCAGCCGAGCATCCTTTCCGCCACGGCAACCTGACGCGCCGCGATCCGCGCCTGCCAATCCTCGGGTGTGATCCGAGCTTCCTGGTAGTACGGCAGCCGCTCGGGCAATTCGGCGAGCGATACCACCTCCACCGTCGGCCCGTCCTCGGGCTTCAGATCCCGCGACAGCTGTTGCCAGCGGAACTGCAGGTACCCCCGCGCATGCCCGGTGCGCTCGATCCAGTTGGCCAATCCGGGGTTCCGCTCGCTGATGACCAACCGGATCATCCCGTCCGGATCCACGCGCGCCTGGTCGGTGGTGAGGCTGGTCTGGTGGTTGATGTAGTCCAGCGACAGGTACCACATGCTGCCGAGTTGGAAACCCTGGTAAGGCGCATCCGACTTCGGCACGGTGAGGATCATCGCTTGATCGTCGTCGAGTTCGTAGTGGCCGACGGAGGAGAACTGGGTGGTGAGCCCGCCCGGGGTGGAGCGCGGTTCGGTCATCGTGTTGACCGGCAGGTTGAGATAGAACCACTTCGGGAACGCCAGGAAGGTATTGAGCCGCGAGACCAGCATTTTCCCCGCGATGTCATAGCGCTTGCTCATCAGATCCCTGGTCAGCGGCGGCGGTGCGGCGCCGATCGTGTCCACACGCTGAATGCGAATCGTTCCCGCCTTCTCGGTGGCCCAGTCGCTGTACACCTCGCGAACCACGATCATGGCGGAATCGGGCGCGAGATGGACATAGCCAGGGCGCGCCTCGCCGGGGCCGAGACGGAGCTCGTAGGAGCCGTCGGCCGCGATATCGAGGGCGCGGGCGTCGAAGGCGGTCTCACTATCGGGGACGTCCACCGGCGAGTAGTTGCCGTTGAGCACCTGGAAGCTGAGGTCGCGGGTGGTGCCGCGGGTTCCGGTCACCACATACTCGGCGTCGGGGCGCAGATACGAATGGAAGTAGAGGGTGTCCGGGTTGTCCAGACCCATCTTCGTATACGGCCCGGTGGACATGACGAAGAACGGAAAGTCCCGCTCGAAGGCCCACGCCATCTGGATAGAGGCGCGAATACTGCCCGCGAGGTAGTCGTAACCCTCGACGAGGTCCTGTTCGGTCCGAATATGCGGTGCGCCGGTGATTATTTCCTCGGCGGCGGCGATGGCTTCCGCGAACGGCTGTGTCAGCAAGAGGCTTCTCCGAAGTAGCTGTTCCAAATATGTACCACTCTGGTACATTTCGATATGAGCAAGATTAGAACCTGTTCTAGGAGTTGTCCATGGTTGCCCGCAGATCCGCACCGACCGCACGAGTGGTTCAAGTGCTGGATTTCTTCGTCGAGCGACGCGGCAAACGCTTCGGACTCTCCGAACTGGCCCGCGAACTCGACCTCGCCAAACCGACCTGCCTCGGCATACTCACCGAACTGACCGCGGGCGGCTATCTCATGCGCGATCCGAGCACCCGCACCTACGGCCTCGGGCCTGCGCTTATCGCCGCGGGCCGGGTCGCGCAGGACAGCTTCGCCATCGCCTCCATCGCGCGCGGCGAACTGGAGAAACTCACCGCGCTCTACCGCACCACCTGTACCGCATCGGCGGTGGTCGGTGAACAGATCATGGTGCTGGAGAGCACTGGTCCGGGCCTGGTCAAGGTGGGTGCGGCATACCATTTCGCACCGCCTGTCGGTCTGATGTACGTGCTCTGGGATACCGACGCGGCCTTCGATGCCTGGTTGCGCAAGCCGCCGACGGTGCCGCTGCAGCAGGACGAGGCCCGGCTGCGCCGGATCGTCGCGGAGTGCCGCGAGCGCGGCTACCTGGTCGAAAGCCTGACCGCGGCGGGTCGGCGACTGTACGCTTTGCTGGCCGGGGTCGCGGCCAGCGATCTGCCCAATGAGGTGCGCGAACTCGTCGGCGAACTGGTGACCAGCCTCGGGGAGCGAGTCTATCTGGGCACCGATCTGCGCCCACGCAAGGAACATCCGGTCAGCTTGCTCGCGGCACCCACCTACGGCGGCGACGGCAGGCAGAACATGGTGCTGACGATGTATGTCGGAACTTCCATCACCGGCGCCGAGATCGATCGTCGCGGAACGGCGCTCGTGGCCGCCGCGGATCGGGTGACCGCCGAATCCGGGGGTCACAAGCCGGATTCCAACCATTGACCAATGACCGAAACGTGTTCTAGTTTTGGGGCGTGAGCCAGTACGCGAAGTCGACGGCGAGCACCTACGAGTTGCCACATCTGGACGCGCTCGAGGCCGAGTCGGCACATATATTCCGGGAAGTCGCCGCGACCTTCGAACGGCCGGTGCTGCTGTTCTCCGGCGGCAAGGATTCGGTGGTCATGCTGCACCTCGCGGCCAAGGCCTTCTGGCCGGCGCCGCTGCCGTTCCCGGTCCTGCATATCGATACCGGACACAATTTCGACGAGGTCATCGAATACCGCGACCGCACCGTCGAGCGGCTCGGTCTGCGACTCGTGGTCGCGAGTGTGCAGGACGATATAGACGCGGGCCGGGTGAAGGAGGAGACCGGACCGCGCGCCTCCCGGAACCGTTTGCAGACAGCCACGTTGCTGCGCTCGATCCGCGAGGGCGGATATGACGCGGTATTCGGCGGCGCGCGCCGGGATGAGGAGAAGGCGCGCGCCAAGGAGCGCGTATTCAGCTTCCGCGACGAATACGGGCAGTGGGATCCGCGCAATCAGCGACCGGAACTGTGGAATCTCTATAACGGTCGCCACAACAAGGGCGAACACATCCGGGTGTTCCCGCTGTCCAATTGGACCGAGCTCGATATCTGGCATTACATCGCCGCCGAGGATATCGAGTTGCCGCCGCTCTACTACGCGCATCGCCGAAAGGTGGTGCAGCGCGACGGAATGTTGTTGGCGCATACGCGATTTCTCACGCTGCTCGACGGCGAGCAGCCGTATGACAGTACGGTGCGGTTCCGGACGGTCGGCGATGCGACCTGCACCGGTTGTGTGGAATCGACCGCCGCGACCCCGGCCGATGTGGTCGCCGAAGTCGCCGCCACCAGGGTCACCGAGCGCGGCGCCACCCGCGCCGACGACCGTATTTCCGAGGCAGGCATGGAAGACCGCAAACGCGAAGGGTATTTCTGATGACCACCACCACCCTGTTGCGCCTGGCCACCGCGGGCAGCGTCGACGATGGCAAATCGACGCTGATCGGCCGTCTGCTGTTCGACTCCAAGACGATCTTCACCGATCAGCTCGCCGCGGTGGAGCGGACCAGTAAGGCGCGCGGTGACGACTATCCGGATCTGGCGCTGCTCACCGATGGCCTGCGCGCCGAACGCGAACAGGGCATCACTATCGATGTGGCGCACCGCTACTTCGCCACGCCCCGACGCAAATTCATTATCGCCGACACGCCTGGCCACATTCAGTACACGCGCAATATGGTCACCGGCGCCTCCACCGCGGATCTCGCGCTGATCCTGGTGGACGCACGCAAGGGCATCGTGGAACAGACACGGCGGCACGCCTTCCTGGCCAGTCTGCTCGGCATCCCGCACCTGGTGGTGTGCGTGAACAAGATGGATCTGGCCGGCTGGTCGCAGGACCGGTTCGAGGAAATCCGCGAGGAATTCGCCAGCTTCGCGACGAAACTCGAGGTCGCCGATCTGAGCTTCATCCCGATGTCGGCACTGCACGGGGACAATATCGTGCACCGCGGTGCGAGCATGCCCTGGTATGAAGGCTCGCCGCTACTCCACCACCTCGAGGAGGTGCATATCGCCTCCGACCGTAATCTCATCGACGCGCGGTTCCCGGTGCAGTATGTAACCCGCAGGCACGCAGAGGATTTCCGGGGATATGCGGGCACTGTGTCGGGTGGTGTCTTCAAGCCGGGTGATGAAGTCGCGGTGCTGCCTTCCGGATTCACCACAACGGTCGAGGCGATCTGGGGTCCAGGCGGAACACCGATCACCGAAGCCTTTCCGCCGCAGGCTGTTACCATCCAACTCACCGATCACCTCGATGTCTCCCGTGGCGATCTGATCTGCCGACCCGCGAACCGGCCCCATGTCGGACGCGATCTGGACGCGATGGTGTGCTGGTTCGCCGAGGATTCCGAACTCACCCCCGGCGCCACCTACACCATCCGGCACACCACCCGCACCGCGACCGCCGAAGTGCGCAGCCTGGACTACCGCCTCGACGTCAATACCCTGCATCGCGATGAGAGCGCGAATTCGTTGTCGCTCAACGAAATCGGACGCATCCAGCTGCGCACCCGCCAGCCGCTGCTGTTCGATCCGTACCGCCGCAACCGCATCACCGGCAGCTTCATCCTCGTCGACGACACCACCAACAACACTGTCGGCGCTGGCATGATCACCGGACCGACCCTGCCCTCTGCTCGTGTCGTCTGGCATGCCACCGCTGTTGGTCGCGACGAACGCCCGACAGCAGGGCTGACGGTCTGGTTGACCGGCCTGTCCGGCTCCGGAAAGTCCTCCGTCGCAGTGGAACTGGAGCGTCACCTGGTCGCGGCGGGCCGTCCGGCCTTCCTGCTCGACGGTGACAACCTGCGCCACGGCCTCAATGCCGATCTCGGCTTCGGCGCGGCTGATCGCGTGGAGAATATCCGCCGCGTCGGCGAAGTGGCTCGACTGTTCGCCGAAGCCGGTGTAGTCGCGGTGGTTTCCTTGATCAGCCCCTACTCCGCCGACCGCAATAAGGTCCGTGCCGCGCACGAGGCGGCGGGCATCCCCTTCGTCGAAATCTTCGTGGATACGCCACTGGAGATCTGCGAAGCCCGCGACCCCAAGGGCATGTACGCCAAGGCCCGTGCCGGTGAAATCCGCGGTTTCACCGGCATCGACGATCCCTACGAGGCACCTACCCGAGCCGAACTGGTATTGCGGCCCGAGGATGGCGATCCAGCGGCCATGGCAGCGGCCATCCTCGCCAAGCTGGCGGATCTCGATTAATCGGCCCGTAATGCGGCACCGAGCCAGTCGAACACCGGACCGAGGGTCGGCGGGACCGGCCAGCCGTTGATGATCGAAAGGAGTTGCCAATAGCGTTCGGCACGTGGGTCTCCCGCGACCTCGAGACGGGTCAGCAGCCAGTTCCGTAACTCGGCGTCATCGGGACGGCCGAATGTCGTCGCGTATGCGGCGGTCAGCTCGTCGACGATCGGTTGGGCGGCATCCGACGATGGTGCCGTTCCGGCTGCGAGCGCTTGGCCGACTCGTTCGCGCACGAGTTCGGTCAACTCGTGATGCAGACCGGTGGTATCGCCTTCGGCGCGCCGTGCGGCCTGGTATTCGGCCATGCGGCGCACCGATGCGCGGAATTCCGGATCCCGGGTGAGTTCGGCCAGTTCCACCCAGGCCCGCACCTGGGCGGGTTCCGGGTCGTCGGGTAGTTCCGGCATTGCCGAGCGGATGAGGTCGACGAATTCCGGGTTCGCATCGGTGCCGCCGAAGGTGTCTTCGACGAATTCGGCGATGAGGCGGCGTTTTTCGGCGTCGGAGAGTTCGACGAGCTTGTGCATGAGTTCCATCTCCTCGTGGGTCGAGCCCCGGTCGGCTATCGCTCGTAACACCGTGCGCCGCACCCGCAGTGCGCTGATCTGGAATTCCAGCGCATCGGCATGTGCGGCCGCGACCTCGGGCACCGTTAGTTTGCGGTCGAGTACCTGTCGGATGGCGGGCAGATCGATACCGAGTTCGCGCAGGGTGCGCACCAATTGCAGGCGGGCGAGCGCATCGTCGTCGTAGAGCCGGTAACCGGCGGGGCTGTGGGTGGTCGGCGGCACGACTCCGGTGTCGGCGTAGAACCGGATGGTCTTGACCGAGAGGCCAGTCTGTTCGGCCATGGTGCCGATCGAATAGAGCGTGTCGCCGTCCATACCCCTACCCTCCCGTCTCCCCTTGGTGGAGACACAAATCCCGGCGTGATGCTACGGGTCAGCTGATGGTGCGGAAGAACTCGCGGACGTCGCCGATGAGCAGGTCCGGGACCTCGAGCGCCGGAAAATGGCCGCCGGAGTAGAACTCCGACCAGTGGGTGATGTTGTGCGCCTTCTCCGCGAAGCGGCGGATCGCGTAGTCGCCGTCCTTGAAGACCGCGACACCGGTGGGCACGGTGCCCTGCGCCGCGGGCGCGAACATCGCGGCATCGTGAAAGCGCTCGTAGTAGAAGTTGGCCACGCTGCGGGCGGTATCGGTGAACCAGTAGATGCTCACATTCGCCAGCATGCGATCCCGGTCGATGCCCTGTTCCGGCAGTTCGTGCGACTGGTCGATCCACTCCTTGTACTTCTCGACGATCCAGCCGAGCTGCCCGGCCGGGGAATCGGCCAACAATTGCGCGATGGTGTTCGGGCGCGAACCTTTGAGGTTCATATAGGCCGCACCGTCCTTCTGGAAGTTCTGCATGCGGGCCAGCCGCTGCTGTTCGGCCTCGGTGAGCGCGGCCATATCGGCCGGATCGCCGGTCGGGAAGGTGACCAGCGCATTGACGTGCGCGCCGAGCACATGCTCGCTGTCGAGCCGGGCCAGCCGCGGGGCCAGGAACGCCCCGTGGTCGCCACCGTGCACCCCGTACCGGTCGTAGCCGAGGCGAGCCATCAGCTCCGCCAGGGCCGCCGCGACCCGGCCGTCATGCCAGCCCGCCTCGGTGATCGGACCGGAGAAGCCATGGCCCGGCAGCGACGGAATGACCAAGTGGAAGGCGGGCACGTCGGCGTGACCGTGCGCCTTGGGATCGGTCAGCGGGCCGATCAGATCCAGGAAATCGATCACCGAGCTGGGCCAGCCGTGCAGCAACAGCAGCGGGGTGGCATCGGCTTCGGCGGACCGCACGTGCAGGAAATGCACATCCTGCCCGTCAATGGTGGTGCTGAACTGCGGATATTCGTTGAGCTCCGCCTCGACCGCGCGCCAGTCGAACTTCTCGGCCCAGTAACCGGCGAGCTCGCGCAGATAGGCGGTAGGCACGCCGCGCTCCCAGCCGGTGCCGGGCAGGTCGTCGATCCAGCGGGTGTGGGTCAGCCGCTCGCGCAGATCGTCGATATCGGCCTGGGGGATGTCGATGCGGAAGGGGCGGATGTCGTTGTTCGTCATGCGATCGACTCTGCTAGTAACAGGGGTGCCGACGAATCACGAGAATTCGTTATCTTCGAATCCCGGCTCTTTACGTTGGCACCGCGACCGTGATCCGGGCATGATCGCGTGGTGTTGAGCGTTCCCGACCGTGGTGCCTTCGTCGGGCGAGCAGCAGAGGTCTCCGCGCTCCAGAGTGCGTACCAGGACGAGTTGGTGCATGCCGTGCTGATCGCCGGTGAGCCCGGTCTCGGCAAGTCGCGGCTGGTCAGCGAATTCACCTCGCGGCTCGACTCCGATGTGCTGGTACTGACCGGCCGGTGTCCGGAGATCGGCGCGAGCGGGGTGCCGTTCGCGCCGTTCGTCACGATCATGCGCGCTCTGGTGCGGCGGATCGGCGTCGACGAGCTGACCGCGCTACTTCCCGTCGCGCGCCCCGCGCTTTCGCGCTGGCTGCCCGAGCTGGCGATGCGGACCGGTGCTGCTGAGCCCGAATCGGATCGGATCCGGCTGTTCGGCGAGATTCTCACGGTATTCGAGCAACTGGCGACCTCGCGGCCGGTGGTGCTCGTCCTCGAGGATCTGCACTGGGCCGATGATTCGAGCCGCGAACTGCTGGCATTCCTCATCGCGAATCTCACCCAGCGTGATCTGCTGTTGATCGGCACCTACCGGCCTACCGATTCGGAGCCGCTGCGTCGACTCGTCACCGGACTGCGCCGTGATCCCGGTGTGCGCGTACTGAATCCGGAGCCGCTGACCAAACACGAGGTCGGGCGTCAACTCGCCGCGGTGCTCAACCGTGAACCCGAACCCGGGGTCATCACCCGAGTCTTCCAGCGCAGCAAGGGGATTCCGCTTTTCGTCGAGGCGCTGGGGCGAGCGCTGCAGGAGGATCCCGACCGCGTACCGACGGACCTGTCCGACCTGCTGCTCGGCTATCAGGCCGGACTGCCCGAGGATGCCAAGGCGCTCCTGCGACTCGCCGCCACCGCGGGCTCGCCGGTGCGGGCCGGGTTACTGGAATCCGCGACAGACCTGTCCGAAGACGCGCTGCATCTAGCACTCCGCCAGCTCACCGACCACCGGTTGCTGCTCGCCACTGATACCGGCTACGAGTTCCGGCACAGTCTGATTCGCGATGCCGTCTATGACGATATGCTGCCGGTCGAGCGAAAGCGTTTGCACACCAGGCTTTCTCAGGTGCTGCTCGCCGAGGATTCCCTGCGAGCCGGTGACCGGCGGATGGGCGAGTTGGCCTATCACGCGTATACCGCAGGCGATCTGCCACACGCACTCGTGGCGTCCTGGGGTGCTGCCACGGAGTCCGAAGGGGCACACGGCGAACGCGTACGGCAGCTAGCCCGTGTGCTGGAATTGTGGGATCGAGTGCCCGACGCGGCGACGCTGATCGGGGCCGATCGGCTCACCGTGCTGGAACGCATTGTCGAGGCATGCTTTCACGGTGACATCGTCGAGCGCGGTATCGCGACGGCCGACGAGGCGCTGGCACTGCTCGATGCCTCGCAAGCACCGGAACGGGCCGCACGCCTGTACTACTACCGCGCGGGTCTGGTGAATCAGAGCAGCGGCGGGTCCGTCGATGATCTCACCCGGGCTTTGGAATTACTGCCCGCACAGCCGCCGAGCGTGCTGCGGGGCGAGGTGCTCGCATCACTCGCCGCATCCCGTGCCTTCGACGGTGACGCCGACGGGGCCGCACGCGATGCCCGCGCCGCCGTGGAGCTTGCCGAGCAGACCGGCACGCCAACGCTCATCGCGCGAGGCTACGCCTATCAAGGTTTGGCGGCAGTCGCCGGAAACGATTCCGCCGTCAAGTATTTCGAACAAGCGCATGCCGCCGCGAACGATCCGCAGACATTGTTGACCGTGGTGCTGTGGGAGTCGGCGGTACTGGTCGCGGCTGGTGAATACCAGGCGGCCATCGAGGCGATCCAACAGGGATTGCGGGCCGCCCACGAAACCTTCCGTTTCGCCGATGCCGGGCCCATCCTCTTGGTCAAGTGGGCACAGGCATTGGCCGCGCTCGGACGTTGGCCGGAGGCACTCGGCCTCATCGACGAGTCGCTCACCGGGCAGATGCCGCCGCTGAGCAAGGCCGCACTGCTGCTGTGTCACGCGAGAATCGTGCTGGCCCAGGGCTCTTCGGCAGCGGCAGCGAGCAGTGCCGATGCCGCCGCGGAACTGTTGAGCGACGGACCGTGGGCACGCCAGTACCAGCTCCAATTGCATACGGTGCGAGCCGATATCGCGATCGCGGACGGACAATTCCCACGTGCCGGTGAGATCGTCGCCGAGACACTGGCGTCCGATGACCTCGCCACTCACCACCACGAAGCATGGCCATTGCTCGCGGCCGCGGCCCGGCTCATGAACGCGCCAACGGAACTCGCGTCCACCGCCGACCGGTTGCCGGTGACCACGGCGACCGATACGGCTTACCGTGCCGTCGTCATCGCCAGCAGAAACAGCGATCCGGCTGCCTGGCACCAGGCGGTGTCCGCATGGCGCGCCATCGATCAACGCTACGACCTAGCCCGCAGCCTGCTCAGCGCCGCCGAAGCCGAACTGGCGGTCGGCAATCGCGCCGCCGCCCGAGAACCCCTGCGCGAAGCCGCCGAACTCGCGGCGGATTTGGGGGCGACACGATTGGCCAATGCGGCCCAGCAGGTGGCCGAGCGTGCCAGGGTGACGATCCAGGTAGCCCGGCCGGAACCGGCGACCGAACCGCCGCACACCTTCGGTCTGACACCACGCGAACTCGACGTATTACGTCTGGTCGCACAGGGATTGAGCAATCGCCAGATCGCAGCCGAGCTGTTCATCAGCGGCAATACCGCGGGCGTGCACGTATCGCGCATCCTCACCAAACTCGGTGCCGCGACACGAACCGAAGCTGCCGCCGTTGCCCGCGAACACGGTCTCATCGCGGCTGACTGAAGCAGCACGGGAGAGATCAGAACCGTCCCCGGCCACGCACGACCGGGGACGGGAGTTGTGACGAGCACGCGTCACAACAACCATCCCGGTCGGTTATCCACCCATACGACAGGCCGGGGGATAGTGCCGTCGCCGATGCACGCCCACAACGTGGAAGTGGGCATCCCGTGGTAGCGGGCTCTGATGGCGGCGGTGTCTGCGAATTGCACAACTGGCGGCCGCAGGAACGGGTCGCCGCCGGGAAACCATGCGTCGATGCAGGCCATCGACCAACCGGGATGGTCGCCGACTTGAATGTCGGGTGAGGGCACCCAGGTGTGGGTGCCGTGCCGCCAAGCGGACAGCCTCGACGCGGGTACGTCAGTGATCAACGCGAACTGGACCAGACCGAAGTAGCGACGGATCCCAGCATCGCGTGAGTCCGGCCGGTATGCGGCGGCCGTCGGCATCCGGTTGGCGGGAATCCTCACTGATCGGCCCACTCCCGGACAGCGTCTGCGATGCGCTCGAGTAGTTCGACCGGCAGATCCACCGGAGCTGGCGGCCCAACGAACGGGATCCGCTGCGGCAGTTGGGTATCGACGACAGAGGTGGCGTCGACGTCCACGAACGCCGCTTCTAAAGCGGGAGTGGTTTCCAATCCGGAGGCAGGCATCTCGATGGCGTCGAATTCCTCGACCCATCCATCGTCCCCGACGAAACCGAAAGTGCCGTCACTGAATTCGATCAGGCCGCTCATCGGACGGCCTCCCGGGTTGGCTGGAGCTTCCCCGCTTCAGCGCGGATCCAGTAGGCAGTGTTCTTGGCATCGCAGATCTCGCGGCTGCACTCGAGGTGTTCTTGCATGACGTAACCGGCTTCTTCGACGGTGTATCCGCTGGGTGGTGCGGGGTGAATACGCGCGGTTTCACCGGTGACGCGCTCGAGGATGTCAGTTGCCGGGATCGCCTCATCCGGAATGGCACCGGAGCCGAGCAGGTAGGGCAGGCCGTAGAAGACTAGCCACAGGAAGAACATCACTGCGGCGGCGACAACCATGGCTGTGACGAGGTCAGTGGGCATTGAACGATACCCCCGGTACGTTGTTCGATGTTGGAGTGCACTCGGCGCCGAGGGCCTCGCAGGCGTGCGGCTCACCCCGGCGCTGGGTGCGAAAATGACCGTAAGCGGCTGGTTCGAAGTGGCCGGGTACGCTTCGTACCCCACACCTTCCGGCTACGCTTGAACCATCGAACCAAGTTGCGGGAGAGAGGTTCGGCATGATGCACACCTCCGACGAAAGTGCGCCTGTAGGCGTGCGCATAAGGCGGCAGCGCGAGCGCGCCGGTATGTCACGACCGGTTCTGGCGGGTCTGGTCGGCAAGTCGACCGAGTGGCTGAAGGCTGTTGAGAACGGCCGCCTCCAGACGCCTCGGCTGCCGATGCTGTTGCGGATTGCGCGGGCGCTCGAGCTCGACGACTTGGCCGAGTTGACCGGCAACGGGCACGCGGTTCCCGTTTCGGTTTTTGCTGGTGAACGGCACGCGGCACTAACCGACGTGCAGTCGGCGCTAACCGATTTCCGGCTCAAACCGCCTGACCGCGCGGCCAGCACCGAGTATCTGTCCGAGCGTTTGCGGCAGGCGTGGCAGGTGCGTCACGCAAGCCCGGATCACCGGACACAGCTCGGTGCGCTGCTGCCGGGATTGATCAGGGACGCACAGAGCGCCGCTCGGACAAAGGTTGCCGACCGACGCGCGGCCCGCCGTGTCTTGGCTGGCGTCTACCAACTCGCCGACTTCTATGTCGCGTATCAGCCTGCGCCCGAACTGGTTTGGCTCGTCGCAGACCGGGCTCTGAACGAGGGGTACGAGGCAGACGACCCTTACACCATCGCCTGTAGCGCGTGGGCGATGGTGCAGGCATTGCGGGACTCCGGACGCTGGGAAGAGGCGATAACGCTGGCAAGCAGCGCTATCGCTCGCCTCGAGCCCTACGTCGAGAAGGACGAGACGGCGGACGACTGGCGGGGAATCGTCGGAGCATTGGCGGCTGAAATCGCTTATGTGCACGCACGGCGGGGCCGCCACGGACAGGCGTGGGCGCACTGGGAACGCGCCGACAAAGTCGCGCGCCAACTCGGTCCGGGATATCGGCACGTGCAGACATCGTTCTCGATGCCGGTGATGGCAGCGCACGCAACAACGCTCGGTGTTGAGCTGCGCCGCCCCGGTGAAGCGCTGCGTGCGGCCGAAGGTTTCGACGCCGACCGGATCGCCTCATTGCCACGCCGGAGCCGCCACTTCATCGAGGTCGCCCGTGCGCACTACCAGCGCGACGAGCCGATCGCCGCATATGCGTTGCTTGCCAAGTCATTCCGGACGGCCCCAGAAACGACCCGCTACAACGGGTATGCCCGAGAGATGCTGCACGAGCTACTGAAACGTCCACCGTCGGGAATGCGCGACGATGTCCGCCAGCTATGCGAAAGCGTCGGCGTCGCTCTGTAGACCCGTAGAAGTCCGTGAATCCATGTGCAAGCGTTGAAGCCCCGGTCGCTGCGGACCGGTTCGCGGCGACCGGGGCTCGTACGTTGGAGGAATCGTCGGACACCCAGGCAGCGCGGTCGGTGCGGACCTGGCCAGGAAGAACCAAAGCGGCCGTCTGTTCGAAGGCTGCGCAATGCCCGATTCGACTTGGCTCCCTGGCAGGATTCGATCAAGGTTCGGGAGTTGGACCAGGAACTCGCAACTCACGGTTTCCTCTGATCGGTAGCCTCAGCGTATAGAACTCGAGCAATTCGATCGGCGCGTCGGGCGGGAAGTATCGATAGCCAACGGGTTCTGTCTCCGGTCGCCCGATCAGTGCGTGAACACCGGTCGCCCCGGGCAGCACCGAATACGCAACTCGCTGCTCAGGTCGATCAGCGAGAAGGCGCTGGATCACCTTCCGCCCAACGCCTTTCCGCTGCCAATCCGGATCGACTGCCAGACCACTTATCAGGAACGTCCGACCGCCCGACTCCACCGTGAACTCGGGCGGCAGCGCCTCTACCTTGTCCCACCAGCCGTCGGCCGACTCGAGCGGATACCCATAAGCTGCGCCGACCACGACATCATCCATCTCTGCGGTGACCAGGACGAAGCCTGGCCTGGTGAGCAGCGATGCGAGCACATCGCGGTGCCGCGCTGAATCCGCCGTCGACCATCGGTGCGACGGAAGGGCAAATGCTCGGTCGAACAGCGCACACACCGAGCCCGCCAACATCATCGCGCGCGGGGCATCGCAGCGATTCACTTCCGGCAGGTCCACCAACATGCGCTCCATCGCTTCGCCCGACCCCTACTTTCCGTCACGCTTGCTGTGCATGTCCAGACATCTCGGCATGGGCGACCTCTCCCAGGCCTGCGCGCCGCTTGGACCAATTACTCACCGAAGGAGTTCTCCAACGCTACACCGATGAGGCCATCGCAAAGACGATCAACCTCCCGGCCGGTTCCACAGCCGACGATGTCAAGGCCGCCTATCTCGCTGGCTACCAGGCAGACTTGAGCGGGATCACGGTATACGTGGACGGCAGCCGCACCACCCAACCGAAGAAGCTACGGTAAGAAAGGAATTGGACACAGCCGCATGAGCGACACCACTCACTTTCAGTACTGTCAGAAGCTCGTGGTCATCGACCCCGTTACCGACAGCGTACTGCTGGCTCGGCGCAAGGGAGAAGCCGACTACGACAGCGTCTACTCCCTCATCGGCGGGAAGATGGAGACCACCGACGGCTCCATCCTGGATGCGATCCGTCGCGAAAAGGAAGAGGAGATCGGCAAGGCGGCCATCATCGCGATCGCCGAAGCCCTCTCGTACAACGTCCTTTTCAAGAAGAAGGACGGCAACAGCATGATCCTGCCGCACTTCTACGCCGAGTACCAGGGCGGAGAGATCGAGTTGAACGACGAATACTCCGATTACTTGTGGCTGCCCAAGCATCAACTGGAGTCATTCAGCCCGATGATCGAGACGATCCCCGAAGCGGTCCGCTGGGCAACCGAGATCGGCGAGCTGATCAAGAAGTGTGAGGGCCTGACGAGGCTGTAGCTCGGCCTTCGCCGCAGGGGGAACCCTGGGCAGGGCAGGCCCTTGCGTTTGGCCGTTTTCGGCCCCCAGTCGGCCCGCCGGCAGCCTTCCGCTATCGATCGGTGTTATGACTACAACGCGAAAACCGCAGCCACAAACGGTGTCGCGGCCGAACTGCGCGAGCGCATGCGGCCCCTCGTCGCAGCAACCCCTTAAGGAGCTATCTGCATGGTGCGCATCGGGGTCACCGGGCACATGAACATCACCGACGCCACCGTGCCGCTCGTGTACGAAGCGATCCGCAAGATCCTCGGTGACGACACGGTCTCCGACCTGGTTGGCGTCAGTTGCATTGCGCGCGGTGCCGACTCGGTGTTCGCGCAGGCAGTGCTCGATGCCGGCGGATCGCTTGAAGTGGTCCTGCCATCGCGGAACTACCGCGAGCGCAAGGTCAAACCGGACCATGCCGAACTCTTCGACAAGCTGCTCAGCAGCGCGTCGAAGGTTCACGTAATGGACTTCGACGACGCAGGCCGGGAGGCATACGAAGCCGCAAACGAAGCCATGCTGTCATCGTGTACGCGCCTAGTCGCGGTATGGGATGGGGACGTTTCTCAGCCGGGCGGCACCGGAACGGTGGTCGAGCTTGCCCGCGAGCGTGGTGTGCCGGTCGAGATCGTCTGGCCGGACGGCGCTACACGGAAGTGAAGGCGACCTGGTGGGTTACGTCGGCCGGATACCTCGGTCGGTCATCATTCGGGCGGCGGATCAGCAGCCGGCCCTCCTCGACCAACTGCTCACCGAAGCAAGCTGAACCCCGATAATGGTCGGACTATGACCGAATCCCTACTCCACCAGCGCTTCCCCGAACTGGCCAGCACACTGCCGTTCGCCCGGCTCGGTATCGCGCCGACGCCGGTCCGCCCGCTGGACCTCGGCACCAACAGCACTGTCTGGTGCAAGGACGAAAGCGGGTACGGGTCCGGCGGCTGGGGTGGCAATAAGATCCGCAAGCTGGAGTGGCTATTGCCCGAGGGCCGACGGCGCGGTGCCCGCACCATCCTCACCTTCGGCGGTACCGGGACCAACTGGGGTCTGGCGACGGCGCTCTACGGCCGGGAGTTCGGCATCGACACCGCGCTGGCGCTGGTCGACCAACCGGTGGACGACCACGTCCGCGCACAACTGCGACGACTGGAAAACTCCGGCGCCACCCTGCATTTCACGCACAGCAAGCTGCGCACCGTGCTGGCCGCACCGTGGCTGCTGCTGCGGCATATGCACGGGCGCACCCCACCGTATCTGCTGCCCGTCGGCGGATCATCGCCGATCGGCGCGCTCGGCTATGTCGAGGTCGCATTGGAACTGGCGGCGCAGATCGCCGCTGGCGAACTACCGCAACCGACACATCTCGTGGCTGCCGTCGGATCCGGTGGCACGGCAGCGGGTTTGGCCCTCGGTCTACGGCTTGCCGGGCTACGTACGCGAGTCGTCGGTGTCGTCGTCAACGACTCGCTTCCCCTCGACGCGCGACACATTATCGATCTGGCGAACCGCGCCGCGACGGTGCTGCGCGCACGCGGCGCGGAATTCACCGCGCCCGAGCTGCGCCCGGACGACGTGACGATGGTGCGTGACTGGCTCGGTCCCGGCTACGGCCATGAAACCCCGGCCGCCATTGCCGCGAAGAAGCGCGCCGCGACCAACGGGCTGGAATTGGAAACCGTCTACACCGCAAAGGCTTTGGCCGGACTCCTGGCGATGGATACCCGCGGCGACTTCGGCAACGGACCCGTTGTGTTCCTAGATACCTACGGGCCGCGCTGATCTGGATCCAGCCCCAGAATGACCGCCAGCACCGCGCGCAACCGCTCCACATCGCCGCGAAGGCCGGTCACCGCATCCTGATACAGGAAGGCCTCGATGAGCCGGACCAGCGCGTAGGCGAAGGTGTGGGGGTCGACCCGGTTCTGGTAGCCTTCCGCGATCGCGCTGTCGAGAATTTCGGCGACCACCCCGAC
Source organism: Nocardia sp. CA-084685 (assembly GCF_050955785.1). Lineage (NCBI taxonomy): Bacteria > Bacillati > Actinomycetota > Actinomycetes > Mycobacteriales > Nocardiaceae > Nocardia > Nocardia sp. CA-084685. The sequence goes on along the minus strand of NZ_CP192094.1, from coordinate 3,498,551 downwards.
CACCTTCGGCTGTACCGGCCCATCGCTGGTGGTGATGATGCGGCCCGCGGTGGCCTGTTCGGTCGCGATGAAATAGCGGTATGCCTCGCTGCGCGTCAGCCATTGTGCCGCCTGGTCCAGCAGGGCAAGCACCCGCCGCGCGCCGGTGCCGTCCACGCGGGTCTGCGCCGCCACGACCATCCGCTCGAATTCCGACACCATGACCGCACCGAGCAGACCGTCGCGCGAACCGAACCAGCGGTAGATGGTCGCGCGCGATAAACCGAGTCCCGCCGCGATCGCCTGCACATCGACCCGCTCACAGGACAGGAACTGGGCGCTGGCCGCGGCGAGCACCTGATCCTGGGAGGCGGCTGCCGGACGACCGACGGGACGGGCGGCACCGGTGGTTGTGGTCATCCCAGCCCTGGGATCGATTCGCGACACATGCGTAGTAATGTACCAAACCGACCCGAGCGAGTACCGCGCCCGTCTGGGCCAGTGCTCCGCCACTGCGAGAGGATGTGCCCGTGCGCTCGAACCTGATCTCCCGTAGGGACCTGGACTTCCTGCTCTACGAATGGCTGCGGGTCGAGGAACTCACGGCGCTGCCCCGGTTCACCGAACACTCCCGGGAGACCTTCGACGGCTTTCTCGACCTCTGCGAGGATCTGGCCACCCGACACTTCGCCACCCACAACAAGCGCAACGACAGCAATGAGCCGACCTTCGACGGCGAGAAGGTCACCATCATCCCGGAGGTGAAGGCCGCGATCGAAGCCTTCACCAAGGCCAATCTCATCGGCGCCGCGATGGATGAGCAGATCGGCGGACTGCAGCTGCCCGCAACCGTGGAGGCCGCCGGATTCTGCTGGTTCCAGGCCGCCAATGTCGGCACCACCGGCTATCTGTTCCTGACCGTCGGCAATGCCAACCTGCTCGCCGCGCACGGCACCCCGGAGCAGATCGACCGCTTCGTCAAGCCCATGGTCGAGGGCAGGTTCACCGGGACGATGTGTCTGTCCGAACCGCAGGCGGGCTCGTCGCTGGCCGATATCGTCACCCGCGCCGAACCCCAGGCCGATGGCACCTACCGGCTGTTCGGCTCGAAAATGTGGATTTCGGGCGGCGATCACGAGCTGACCGACAATATCGTGCACCTCGTCCTGGCCAAGATTCCAGGCGGACCGGCCGGAACCAAGGGCATCTCGCTGTTCATCGTGCCGAAATACCTGGTGGCCGATGATGGTTCGCTGGGCCCGCGCAACGACGTAGTGCTGGCCGGTTTGAACCACAAAATGGGATATCGGGGCACCACCAATACGGTGCTGAATTTCGGTGAGGGCAAGCACAGTCCGGACGGCGCCCCCGGCGCGGTGGGTTACCTCGTCGGCGAACCGCATCGCGGCCTGTCCTACATGTTCCACATGATGAACGAGGCACGCCTCGGCGTCGGTCTCGGCGCGACGGCGTTGGGCTACACCGGATATCTGAAGTCGCTCGATTATGCCCGGGAACGCCGACAGGGCCGCGCGGTCACCGCCAAAGATCCGTCCGCGCCGCAGACGCCGATCATCGAACATGCCGATGTGCGGCGAATGCTGTTGGCGCAGAAGGCTTATGTCGAAGGCGCGCTCGCTCTGCTGCTCTACTGCAACCGCCTCGTCGATCTGGAACGCACCGCAACAGATCCGGCCGCCGAACGCGAACACACCCTGCTGCTGGAAATTCTCACCGGCGTGGCGAAGAGCTGGCCGTCGCAATGGTGTCTGGAGGCCAATAACCTCGCCATCCAGGTGCACGGCGGCTACGGCTACACCCGCGAATACGACGTCGAACAGCACTACCGGGATAATCGCCTCAACCCCATCCACGAAGGCACGCACGGCATCCAGGGCCTGGATCTGTTGGGCCGCAAGGTAATCCAGCATGACGGCGCGAGCCTGCGGCTGCTCGCCGCGCAGATCGAGCGGACCGTACTCGCGGCCAGCGAGGCGGGTGGCGAGTGGACCGAGTTCGGCGGACAGCTCGATGCGGTCTGGCAACGGCTGCTCACCGTCACCGGCTGGATGTTCGCCTCCGGCGATATCGCCGCAGCCATGGCCAATTCCAGCATCTACCTGGAGGCATTCGGCCACGTCGTGGTCGCCTGGATCTGGCTGGAGCAGGCACTGGCCGCCCACGGCAAAGAAGGCGACTTCTACGACGGCAAGCGCGCCGCGGCCCGCTACTTCTTCCGCTACGAATTGCCCAAGACGACACCGCAATTGGATCTGCTGGAGCTGATGGACCGCACCACGCTGGACATGCGCGACGCCTGGTTCTGACCCGTCAGACGACCAGTGGTCGCCGCCCCGGGCGGGTGCGGCGCCAGGCCACCACGAGGAAGACCAGCAGGCCGATCAGCGGCAAGGTGCCGATCGTCCAACTCAGCGGCAGTGGCGGTCCTGGCTGGTCGAGAACGGTGACATCGCCGAGGGTCCCTTCGCCGTGTCCGAGTGGCCCGTCGATCGCGAAGGTGAAGGTGTAGGTGCCGGGGGCGTCGAAGGCCCTGACGTCCAGCCCCCACGAGTCGCGTTTGCGGGGATGACGGACCAGGGGCGCGGCGCGGCGACCGGGCCTGATCGCGGGTCCAGTCAAGCGCAGCGTCCCGGATTTGTCGGCGATGCCGCCGTCGGGCATGAAGGTGAAGTCCAGCGATTTCATCGCACGGATCGGCCAGGTGGAGAAGCCGACGGTCACGCCGTACGGCCCCACCTGGACACGCTCGGTGTGCACAATCTCGACCGGCGCATAGGCGGAGGCGGGGGCGACGGCGATCAGCGACAGGGTGAGCACGGCCAGCACGGTGACGGCGAGCCTGCGCAGTACGGTCATCACACTTCCTTCGTCGCGGGCAGCATGGTGGTGAAGCGCCCGCCGAGGAATCCCGCGAGCAGGCCGAGCGGAATGCCGAGCAGCGTAATCGTCACGATGTCGCCGAGGGCGATATGCGAGGTGGCGCGGACCAGATTCAACTGCAGCGGGAATGTCATGCCGATGATGACACCGGTCACGGCACCGGCCACCAAGACGATCTTGCGCGCATCGAGACCACGGGTACGGGCCAGCCAGAACAACCCTTCGACCGCGACCGCCGCGATGATCAGGAACATCGGCATCATGGCGGGCAGACCCGGTGGCCGCCCGGTCAGACCGTCACGCAGCGGAAGTCCGATCGCCGACGCATAGACTTTCGCGGCCCACGGCGAGAACCACCAGAGGAACGCCTGCATCGCACCGAGCGAAACCGCGATGGCGATGGCCGCGCCCGCACGGGCCAACAGTGCCGCGCCGAGGGTGAGCAGCATCGGCCCGAACCCCACGATGCCCAGGATGGTCGGATCGACTGGCAGATGCAGGTTGTTCAACGCATTGGTGGGAATCGGGGCGAAGGTTATCAGGATCGGAATCGCCACGACGATGCCGATCCGGCCCCAGCGGTGATCGCGGTGCGCGGCGAAAACGATGATGCTGCCGATCATGGTGAGCAAGATGGACAGGAACAGCGCCACATGTGACGGGGTATTGAGCACCGCGTCGAAGCCGTAGATCGAATGCCACTCCAGATCGAGCAGGCCGTAGAGCAGGAAGAGTGCCGCACCGGCTCCGGCGATCATATAGCCGAGCGGTGCGGTGAGGTTGCTGCCGAAGACTCGAATGGGGGTGCCGCCGAGGCGGGGCACCGGCCGACCCGCACGTTGCGCCGAGGTGGCGATGAGAACCATGGCCAGGCTGACGAATCCGGATATCGCGCTGCCGGAGTACAGGAACAGATGCGGCAGGGTGAAGAAGGTATCGGGGCCGACTTCGTCGTGCCACTCGATATCCCAGCTGAGGCCGATCAATGTGACCGCGGTACCGAGTAGTACGCCCCATGCGCCGACGCGAGCCGCGGTGGTGTCATTCGAGATCTCGGGTCCAGTGTCGACTTCGACCGGTGCTGCCGTGCTCATGGTGCTCATTCCTCCTGAGGTGTGCATGGTTTCAGCCGCCGACCCAGATCGGCACCGCGAGTTCGTCGATGCTGTCGTGTTCGTCGATCGATAGTCGAAGCTCCCACGGGCCGGTCATCATCAGTGGCACCGCTGCGGCATGGAAATGTCCCGGACCGGTGGCCATCGCCGCGACCGGTTCTCCGGCGTGGCCCATGAGCGGCTGGTTCGCCTGAATACTCACTGCGGCATGGTCTTTCGTAGCGCCAATGCGGTCGGTGACGGTGATATCAATTGCGGTGCTGCCGATTCGGACGCTGTCGATGGAAACGGTGACGAGATGTTGCGGGGAACCGGTTTTCAATACCAGTGGACCGGATGGGCGCGGCCAGACGAACCAGGCGATGGCGGCCAGCACGATGACGACCACCGCTCCCCCGGCGAGAAGAACACCTTTTCGGGGTGCCGCGATGTTCTCCACTTGCTCGCTCATGGCCGTGCTCCCGCCGCGACATCGAGTACGACGGGGACGGTGAGCACGGTGTAGCGCCGTTCGACCTGGATCCAGAGGCGATAGCGGCCCGCGAGGGGAAAGGTGTAGGTGAACGGCACATCGGGACCGTATGCGGCGACCGTCTCGTCGGGAGCGCTTTCGCCGTTGGCCGGTGGCATGAGCATGGCGCCGCGGCTCGCGGCGGGCTCGGTCATATCCATTCCCGGCATATCCATCCCCGGCATTTCGGACATACCCGGCATGGATGTCGCGCCCATCGAGTGGCCGTGCCCCCAGATGGGTGAAGTCTGCACGGCCGCACCGATATTCGGATCGTCGGGCAGCGGACCCGCCATTATCAGATGGCCGACCATGCCGAGCCACGGCTGCAGATCGGCGGCGTCGCCGAATTCGGCGGTGATGGTGGTCGGCACCCCCGCGACCGGTGTGCTCGTCCGGACAGTGACCTGGTTGCCGTCGACAACGGCGGACGACGCCTTGTCACCGCCACCGAGATGCACTGTGGCACTGGCCGATTCCGGTGCCACAGCACCAGGCGAGACCGTGAATCCGCTTGCCGCGCGCACCATTTGCACCCCGCCGCCGCGCCGCGCCAACTCCGCGGACAGCGCGTATCGCCCAGGCTCGGGTGCGGCGAGATGAACTTGATACCGACCTGGTCCAGTCCGGATCGGGTGCAGATGCGACAGACGACCGGTCGGGCCTACCAGCAGCAGATGCATGAGCGCACTGTCGTGTACGACCAGATCGTCGACGAGCGCACCGGTGGCGGCATCGATCAGAACGAGGTCGAGATCGCCCGGCTGTCCGGCGGTCACGGGCCCACCGGCGACCGTGAGCAGTACCGGCGGCCGCGAAAAGTCCGAAATCAATGGCTGATTCACGGCATAGGGATCGGTGACATTGTCGAGCGTGGGATCGAGCTGACCGCCGGGTTGCGGCGGCAGCGGTAGCGATGCCGAAAGCAGTGCGGCCGTCACCGAAACCGCCACCCCGGCCACCATTCCGGCGGCCGGAACCAGCGCCCACCCGCTGCGCCGAGCACGAATCGCGATCATCACGGCGACGGGTAGCAGGACACCCGCCACCAGAAACCCGCCGTACACCAAGCGCTCCGGCGGCGAGGTCACCTGTGCGGGCACGATGAACGGAATCCTCGTCACCCGCGTGCCGTCACCGACGGCCAGCTCCCACGGACCGGCGCGGTCCATCGGGACAGTCGCCGAGTACATGCCCGCAGTGCCGCCGAGTTCGACAACCGCATCGGCGGTGGGCGCGCCCGGTGCGGGCCGCGTCGACTGCGTCGATGCCCCCGTCGGCGTCGCCGCGAGCGTGAGCCGCCCCGCAGCGGTGCCGGCATGGGTGACCACATCCACCCGCAATGGCCCAGGCACACTGGTCACCCGGCGCAAGATGATCGTGAGCTCCCGATCACCGAGCGACTGCGCGACCGAAATATCCGAACCGGAGGACGCCGAATCCGCCGACACCGAGCCCACCCCGATCGCCATCAACAACGCACAAACCCCCGCTACCAGCAGAGCGCGACCAACACCGGCGACAACAGCCACGCCCGTCATGGTAGGTGTGCGTGCCTGCCAGAACATCACCCCCAGTGGGGATTTCACCTCCCCCGCCGGAGTGATGCCGCTCTGGACCGGCATCCGGATAATCCCCCAGCTCACCGCCGAAACCGCTGGGCCATCTGCTGATTCGATAGCACCCGAATCGGGGTGCACCAGCGCGCCGGAGTGGCCGCCGCCGATGGACGACGGTGCAGTCGACCCGACAACGAATGGAACACGGTGTCGCGGGTAGTGATCACCTGCGGCGGACCGCGACGGGGATCCAACGAGAAGTGGCCGCTCCGGCAGCGCGGGCTCGCTTGGTCAGCGCAATCATGGGGCCCTGTGCGCTGTGGACCAGGCCAACCACGCACGGTGTTGCTCTATATCGCCCCGAGCGCCCGGCATTCGAATCTGTGTGATCGAAACTCGTCGGCCGCGAACAGGGTGGCGCAATGGCCGCTCCGAGCCCCATCCGCCCAGGTCAGAGGCAATAGGGGGCGGCGCAATAACATCCGCTGATTTATGGCGCTCGCTTGCGCGCACTTGGGCGCCCGAGCGGCAGCTATCGTCGCTATCCATGCAGGTCAGCGAAAGAAAGGTGGCGGAGGTGGGAGCCGAGGCGACGCCCGTGCGACGGTTGCGGGCCGACCAGGCGCGCCGGATAGCCGACGTGCTGCGTCATCAGATACATGCGGGCGCGTTCGACGATGTGCTGCCGAGTGAGCAGGAGTTGGTCGCCGAATACGACGCGTCGCGCAATACTGTGCGCGACGCGCTCGCGCTGCTCAAGGATGACGGGTTGATCGATCGGATGCCGAAGGTGGGCACCCGGGTCGCCCGGCGAAAATACGATCACGGGCTCGACGCACTGCTCGGGCTGCAGGAAACCCTCAAGGGCCACGGCACCGTGCGCAACGAGGTGCGCGCGGCCATGCACATCACCGCACCCCCCGCCGTCGCACGCAAGCTCGGGCTCGACCCCGGTGAGCGCGTGGTGTATATCGAACGCCTGCGCTATCTCGCCGACCTACCGCTGAGCCTGGATCTGACCTACCTGGCACCCGATATCGGCACCGAGATCCTCGGTCACGATCTCGAGACCAACGACATCTTCGTACTCATCGAACAGATCAGCGGCGGACCGCTCGGCTCGGCCGACCTTGCGCTGGAAGCGATTACCGCCGACGCGCACACCGCCGCCACCTTGGAAGCACCTGAGGGCGCCGCGCTGCTGATGCTCGAACGGCTGACCCGGCTCGACGACGGCAGACCGGTGGATCTGGAGTACATCCGCATGCGCGGGGACCGAATCACCATGCGCGGCAGCCTGATCCGCAGCACATCCGAATGGAAGGTCATCTGATGGCACTGGCGAACCAACGCACCGATATTCCGGTGACCATCGACGAATCACTATGCATCCAGGGTTGCACGCTCTGCGTGGAGATCTGCCCGCTCGACTCACTGGCCATCAATCCGGAAAACGGTAAGGCCTTCATGCACGTAGACGAGTGCTGGTACTGCGGCCCGTGCGCCGCCCGGTGTCCCACGGGTGCCGTCACCGTCAATATGCCCTATCTGTTGCGCTGAACGATCCGGAAGTCCCATGAAGAAACGCCTCGCTCCGCTGCTCCTCGCCGTCGCACTCGCCGCGGCGGGCTGCTCCCTGCAGAGTTCCGACAGCACCCCCGCTGGAACCGTCAGGGTCGTCGTCGGCTACCAGTCCAAGACCATCAATACCGTCACCGCGGGCACTCTGCTGCGCGCCCAGGGTTATCTGGAACAGCGGCTACAGAAGATCACCGACAGCGGCGGCGCCAAGTACCAGGTGGAGTGGCAGGACTACGACACCGGCGCCCCCATCACCGCGCAGATGCTGGCCGAGAAGATCGATATCGGATCGATGGGCGATTATCCGCTGTTGATCAACGGATCTCGTACCCAGTCCAATGAGCGCGCGAAGACAGCGTTCGTGTCAGTGACCGGCTACAACCCCAAGGGTGCGCTCAATATGGTTGTGGTCCCACAAGATTCGACGGCGACCAGGGTCGGCGACTTGGCCGGGCAGAAGATTTCGGCCAGCGTCGGCTCGGCCGGACACGGCACACTGGTGCAGGCGCTCTCGCGGGCCGGCGTCGATCCGGCCAAGGGCGTCGAGGTGCTCAACCAGCAGCCGCAGATCGGGGCGACCGCACTGGAATCGCACCAGGTCGGCGCGCTGGCACAGTTCGTGGCCTGGCCCGGGCTGCTGGTCTTCCAGAACAAAGCGAAATTGCTCTACGACGGTGCGGAACTGGGTGTGCCCACCTTCCACGGCGTGGTCGCGCGGCGCTCCTACACCGCCGATCACCCCGAGGTGCTGCAGGCCTTCCTCGCCGCCCAACTCGATGCCACGAAGTTCCTGAACGACAAGCCGTTCGAAGCCGCCAAGATCGTCGCCGACGGGTCCGGATTGCCGCAGGAAGTCGTCTACCTCTACAACGGGCCCAGCGGAACGTCTTTCGATACCACCCTCAAGCCCGGTCTGATCGATGCGTTCAAAGCCGACGTGCAGTACTTGAAGTCGATCGGTGACTTCGCCGAACTCGATATCGATAAGTTCGTCGATCCCGCACCGCTGCGCACGGCCTTCGCCGACAACGGCGTCGGCGACTATGACCAGGCGGTGGCCTCCACCGTCAACCCCAGCCGCGTCACCGGCACCGATCCGGTGTGCGCACGTCCGGTGAGCAATGCCGCGCAGGCCGGTGAGCTGTGGCTCGACGGCACGGATCGACCGCAGCCCGCCGCCGATCCGACCTGCCTGCTGCGCGCGGTCCAGGCCGCCAAGGCACAGGGCAAGGTGACCCGCGCCGCATATGTGCCCGATGCCGAACTCGGCACGCGCTGGTTCGCCGATAAGGCGGTGTGGCTGCGAGATGGGGACAGTTTCCTGCCGTTCACGACGCCCGCCGCCGCGCAGCGCTATCGACAGACGCATCCGGCCGCGACCGCGATCTCCTACGATCAGGCCGTCACGGAAGTCCGGCCATGACCGCATCGCACAGCGCTTCGTTGTTGAACGATGACCTGGCAACAGCCGAGCGCGCCACCGCACCGGCCAGCCCCCTCGTAGTCGAACGTGCTGAAACCACTGAAGTACGTGGAAGTTCCGTATGGCGCACCCGAGTGCTCCAAGTGGCGTCGGTCGCGACCGCGATCGGGCTGTGGCAGCTGCTCACCGCCGATAAGGTGCGGTGGTGGCTGCGCTTCGACACGCTACCGACGGTCACCGAGATCGTCCGCGAATTCGGCAAGCAACTGCAATCGGACCAGTTCTACGTCGATGTCGCGCAATCGCTGATCCGGATTCTCACCGGATTCGGGCTCGCGGCCGTGGTAGGGGTGGTCGCGGGCATCGCCCTCGGCCGCTCCGGGCTCTTCGCCGCGGTACTCGGACCGCTCACCGAATTGGCCCGGCCGATTCCGGCCATCGCACTGGTGCCGGTGGCGATTCTGCTGTTCCCGAGCGACGAATCGGGCATCGTCTTCATCACCTTCATGGCATCGCTGTTCCCGGTCCTGGTCAGCACCAGGCACGCGGTGCGCGCGCTGCCGACCATCTGGGAAGACGCACTACGCACGCTGGGCGCATCGCGCACCGATGTGCTTGTGCGAGTGGTATTTCCAGGCATTCTGCCCGGCGTATTCAGTGGTCTGTCGGTGGGCATGGGCGTGGCATGGATCTGCCTCATCTCGGCCGAGATGATCTCCGGTCGGCTCGGCATCGGCTACCGGACCTGGCAGGCCTACACCATCGTCGATTATCCGGCGGTATTCGTCGGCATGATCACCATCGGCATCCTCGGCTTCGGCACCTCCGGAATCGTGGAACTGGCCGGTCGTCGGATCACCCGCTGGCTGCCGAGAGAGGTCGCCGAATGACCACGACAACCGCACCCGCCACCGCCATCGGAATGCGGTTGAGCCTGGATGGAGTTCGCATCGCCTACGGCGGCAAAACGGTGCTCGACAACCTCGAGCTGGCCATTACGCCCGGCGAAATCCTGGTCGTGGTCGGCAAATCCGGCTGCGGCAAGTCGACGCTGCTGCGGGCGATCGCCGGACTGCGCAAGCCGGACCAGGGCGTGATCCGCGCCGACGGCAGTGCCGTGACCGGCCCGTCGGCCGATCGCGCCCTGGTCTTCCAGGACGATGCGCTGCTGCCGTGGCGCACCGTGCGCCAGAACATCGAGCTCGCACTGCAATTGCGCAAAGTCCCGCGCAGCGAACGCAAGGCGCGCGCCCGACATTGGGTGGAGGAGGTCGGGCTCACCGGCTACGGCGACTATCTTCCGCGTGATCTCTCCGGCGGCATGCGCCAGCGAGTTCAGTTGGCGCGCAGTCTCGCCGGATCGCCGCGCGCGGTGCTGATGGACGAACCGTTCGGCGCACTCGATACCCAGACCCGGACAACCATGCAGCGCTTGCTGATCGATACCTGGCGCGCCCATCCCACCACCGTCGTATTCGTTACCCATGACCTGGACGAGGCGCTGCTGCTCGGCGACCGCATCGCGGTACTCGGCGGCGGCGTACTGCACACCGTGGTCGATGTGCCCGAACCCCGCACTCCGGCGGATCGCCGGTCGGTGAAGGCCGAAATCCTGGAGAAGTTGTGAATATTCCCGAGCTATCCGATCGGATCCGGCTCGACTGCGATGTGCTCGTCATCGGCGGCGGCACCGCGGGAACCATGGCCGCGCTGACCGCAGCCGAAGCGGGCGCCGATGTACTGCTGCTGGAGAAGGCGCATGTGCGGCACTCCGGTGCGTTGGCCATGGGCATGGACGGGGTCAACAATGCGGTGATTCCTGGCAAGGCCGAGCCCGAGGACTACGTCGCCGAGATCACCAGGGCCAATGACGGAATCGTCAACCAGCGCACCGTATATCAGACGGCCACCCGCGGCTTCGCCATGGTGCAGCGACTCGAACGCTACGGCGTGAAGTTCGAGAAGGACGAGTACGGCGAGTACGCGGTGCGCCGGGTGCACCGCTCCGGGTCGTATGTGCTGCCCATGCCCGAAGGCAAGGATGTGAAGAAGGCGCTGTATCGCGTACTGCGCCAACGCAAGATGCGCGAGAAGATCCGCATCGAGAACCGGCTCATGCCGGTTCGGGTGCTCACCGACGCGGGCCGCGCGGTGGGTGCGGCCGCGTTGAATACGCGCACCGGCGAATTCGTGGCGGTGGCTGCCAAGGCAGTGATCCTGGCGACCGGTCCGTCCGGCCGCTTGGGGCTGCCCGCATCGGGCTACCTGTATGGCACCTATGAAAACCCGACCAATGCGGGCGATGGGTATTCGATGGCCTATCACGCCGGTGCGGAGCTCAGTGGTATCGAATGCTTCCAGATCAATCCGCTCATCAAGGATTACAACGGCCCGGCCTGCGCCTATGTCGCCAATCCATTCGGCGGGTACCAGGTGAACGCCAAGGGTGAACGCTTCGTCGACTCCGATTACTGGTCGGGACAGATGATGTCGGAGGTCAAGCGCGAAATCGAATCCGCGCGCGGGCCCATCTATCTCAAGGTGTCGCATCTGCCCGATGAGGCGCTCACAACTCTCGAAGGCATTCTGCACACCACCGAACGCCCGACGCGCGGCACCTTCCACGCCAACCGCGGCCATGACTACCGCACCCACGACATCGAGATGCATATCTCTGAAATCGGTTTGTGCGGTGGACATTCCGCATCCGGCGTGTGGGTCGACGAACATGCCCGCACCACCGTCCCCGGACTCTATGCGGCCGGTGATCTGGCATGTGTACCGCACAACTACATGATCGGCGCTTTCGTCTTCGGCGATCTGGCGGGCGGACATGCCGCATCCACACTGTCGGAAGTCACTGCGCCGGCCTACCTTCCGGAAGACCAACTGGCCGCGGCCCACGAGCTGATCTACCGGCCACTGCGGCAGCCGGACGGCCCGCCGCAGCCACAGGTCGAATACAAGCTGCGCCGATTCGTGAACGACTATGTGGCGCCGCCGAAGACGGCCGCGAAGCTGTCGATCGCGGTCGAGACTTTCGAGCGGATGCGCGGCGAGATCGCCGACATCGGTGCCCGCACACCGCATGAGCTCATGCGCGCGGTCGAGGTTTCCTTTATCCGCGACTGCGCCGAAATGGCGGCGCGCAGTTCGCTGACCCGCACCGAATCACGATGGGGTCTCTATCACGAACGGGCCGATCTGCCGCAGCGCGACGATAACGAGTGGCGCTATCACCTGAACCTGCGCAAGAACTCCGATGGCGCGATGGAATTCCTGAAGCGGCCGGTCGCGCCGTATCTGGTACCAGTGCCCGGTCTCGATGACCTGCCCTCGACCGACACCAGCGCGGTCCCGGTAGCGCAACCGGAACTCGTCGGTGGGCGCGCGCCGGCCGATGCACCGCGCACCGTCCGCGCCTCGACCACACCACCGTCACCGCGACTGGTCAGCCTGCTGGCCCTGGATTCGCCTACCGTGCAGGACCTTTCGACCTATCTGTCCGATGCCGATGCCGGTGTTCGGGTGGCGGCACTGTCGGTCCTGACCGAGAACACCCCCGAGGCATTCACCTCGGTACTGATCGGCGCGCTCGATGATGACGCGGCATCCGTTCGCGCGGCCGCCGCGGCCAGCCTGCGCGAACTCGTTGAGGTGCTTCCCGATTCGACCGGCCTCGCCGATCGACTGCACTCCCCCGATCCCGTCGTTCGGGCGACAGTCGTGGATCTGCTGCGCGCGCTGCGAGCCGGATCCGCGGCGCAATTCGTTGCGGCGCTGACTGATTCGGATCATCGGGTGCGCATCGAGGCCGTGCGGGCGCTGGTGTCGCTCGATGACTGGCGCGCCGTTTCCGCCGCGGCGACCGATGAGAACCGCGAGGTGCGCATTGCCGTCGCACACGGGTTGTCGGCGATCGGCGGTCAGGGCACCGAAACCGCGCGGGCCCTGGCCAAGGATCCGGATCCACTCGTGCGTGCCGCCGCATTGGCCGCCTTCGCGAGTCTCGGTGTGACACACGATGACACACCGCTACTTGTCGGCGCGCTCGCACACTCGGCCTGGCAGGTCCGGGTGGGTGCGGCGCGGGGTCTCGCGGGCGCGGCCCCCGATATCGGAGTCATCCCGCTTTCCGAAGCCCTGCATGATCCGCACCTCGACGTGCGCAAGGCGGCAGTATTATCGCTGGCCACCTGGCCGCACAGCGGAGCGGCGCACGATGCGCTGAAGCTCGCGATCGATGACACCGATGCGGACGTGCGCGCCTATGCACGCCGTGCGTTGGACAGTGCACACCCTCTGTCGTAGCCGCATATCGCTTGTGCGGTGTGCGTCATCGCCACCGGGGGGCGACACTGCGCCGCTGCCCGACGGAACTGCGCGGCAGCGTCCTACCCAGGCCGCATCGCCGCGGATTCCAGGCTGCCGCAGCCGTCGACCGCACCCACCGGACTGAGTCGCCACGGACTCCAGGCTGCCGCAGCCCTCGCCCGCACCCACCGGACTGAGTCGCCACGGACTCCAGGCTGCCGCAGCCCTCGCCCGCACCCACCGGACTGAGTCGCCACGGACTCCAGGCTGCCGCAGCCCTCGCCCGCACCCACCGCATTGAGTCGAAATCGGTTTACGCGCAGCGGAATTGGAAGCTTGCGACCGGTGTCGCGCCGGGTGCCACCTCGACCTGGACGTAGGCGATGCTCGCCAGCTCACAGCCGGAGGGCACGGAGGTAACCTGCGCCTGGTAGCAGCCGTTCGGGAAGGCCTGCGTCGCGGTTCCATCGCCACCGGTCGTCAAGGTGGCAAGCACCGGACCGGCGGCGCAGGTGGTGATGCCGACCCCGACACCCGTCACCGGCAGTTGATCGGTGCCGGTGCTCGCCTGCACCTTCAGCGGACCGTCGCTCGGCGCCTGAGCACCGGCCGCGCCAGCGGGCAGCATCGCCACCAGTGCGGCACCGAGTACGGACGTGACGAGCAGCGTGTGGCGCAAACGAGTCTCCTTCGGCCGATGTGAGCGGATCCGGGTGATCGCCCCTGCCACCGTATTCCAAACCGACCCCCACGGCCACGACCGAGGCCATCTGCCGATCAGCGTCACCGGGCCTGGCCGCGGGTCGACGGCAACACAGTGTCGCTGGTCTCCGATCACTACCGCCGAACCGTTGATGTTTCCGTACCTGATGCGATGGCGTCCAGAGTCGCGGCGAGGATCAGACCTGGTCCGCGATAACAACCACACCACTGGGCGCATCGACCAGCGGAACCGTCCGCGCGGCAGCATCATCCACGTGCACGCGCGGATGATCAGGCAGCTCGGATTCGTAATATGTACCCGGACCATAGAATTGGCCATACTTCACGACCACGCCGCCGATACCGAGTACCGCCGCCTCGAATTCCTGGATGCCCGCCCCGCGACCGGCGGCCGGCTCCCACGCAATGCTCTGGGCGAGAAAGCGTTTCGCGTCCGCGGCCTGCGCGGCTGTGATCAGATTGCGGGTGCCCTCGGATCGGATGCGCGCATTCGCACCGGCGAGTTCCGGCAGCAGCGCGGCATCGTCGGGCAAATCGGTGAGCTGATGCATCACCAGATCCGGTCGGAAGGCGACGACCGCCGCGGTGAGCGCGTCGAGGTCGTACACATCGCAGACCACCGGTTCCGCACCGGCGGCGCTGACCAGGTCGGCCCTGGCCGCGGACCGGGTCATCCCCGCAACCTCGTGTCCGGCCTCGATCAGCAAGGGCAACAATCGTGTTCCGATGACGCCGGTCGCGCCGGCCAAATAGATCCGCACCCATCCCACCCTAGTTTCCCGCATCAATACTACGTAGCTGGTCGTATGCTCTAGGCCCAGCGGTATCGAGGGAGATGGAGCATCCGTGCCGGATCGAGAAGTGCTGACCTGGGAATTATTCGGGACGGCGAGTCGCGAACTCGCCACCGAAATCGCCAAGGACGGGTTCGAGCCGGATCTGATCCTCTCGATCGCGCGCGGCGGACTATTCGTCGCCGGGGCACTCGGATACGCACTCGACGTCAAGAACCTGCACGTGATGAATGTCGAGTTCTATACCGGTATCGATCAGCGCCTCGATCTCCCCGTCATGCTGCCGCCGGTCCCGCAGGCAGTCGACCTGGCCGGCGCGACGGTCCTGATCGCCGACGATGTGGCCGATACCGGCGCCACCCTCAAACTCGTACGCGACTTCTGCATCGACCATGTCGCCGAGGTGCGCTGCGCGGTCGTGTACCAGAAGCCGCATTCCGAGGTCGACTGCGAGTATGTCTGGCGGCGCACCGACCGCTGGATCAACTTCCCCTGGTCCACCGAACCGCCGGTCGTCGATCGGCAGGCCCGAGTGCTCGACGCCTGAGGCACACGACTCGGCACGCCCGCTTTCGTGCGACGGTGACTACCCGCCGGATCGCTGGGCCGTTGCGGCCTCGAGGCGGGCGCCGAGCGCGTTGACCTGGTCGCGCAGTTGGATGAGATGCTCGATCGGATATCCGACCTCGGCCATGACGGCCTCGATCATCTCCCGGGCCCGTGGTTGCAGTGCACGTCCGGCTTCGGTGGCGCGCAACTCGACGGCGCGGCGATCATTGGTGCTGCGAACGCTGTCGACCAGGCCATGTGCCTGCAGCCGCTGGACGAGCGGCGAAACCGTGCCGTAGTCCAGTTGCAGCTGTTCGCCGAGTTCCTTCATGGTCATCGTGGGCCGCTCCCACAACACCAGAAGTGCCAGATACTGCGGATAGGTCACCCCCATCCCCTCGAGAAACGGCCGGTACGCCGCGGTCATCGATCGGGATGTGGAGTACAGGGCAAAACACAGTTGTGACGCGAGCGAGAGCAGGTCGGCATCGGATCCCCCGACGGCCGCGGTAGTCCCCTTGGACCCCGCGGCCGCTCCGACACGCACCACTGGTGTGGGATGCGCTTCTTCGGGCATGGATCTGACTGTACGCACCCTTGTGCCCCTGATCGCACCATCCCTCGTTCAGTGGACGACTCCGGCTAGCTGATATCGATCGTCCCGTCGAACACCATCGGGGTCGGGCCCGGGTTGCAGTCTCGGAAAGAGCTCGTCGGCATGGGGACGCCGTAGCCGATCATGTTGGGCGCGCCGTCCTGCCCCTTGGTGACGGTGATCTGGATCGCCATCGCATCGGGTGCGAAAACCATCACCGGTTCGGCCGTAGTGATCGGATAAACCAGCGACACGGTGTTGCCGTTGACCCGGAGACAGGTGACAGGACCGGTGACCTTGATCGGCAGCTGCATATTCCCGACTCGGCCGGTGGCGGCATAGGTGCCGGTCGCGGGACCATCGCCCTGTCCCTGCGCCTGCACGTGTAGGACGCTCATGCCCAACGCCTGCATATTGCCGTTGATCGATACATTGGTGGGCTCGGCCGCTGCCTGACCTGCCGCCGCAACCACCGCTGCCCCGGCTATAGCCGCAGATGCGGCGATGCGAGTGAGCGAAGTTGTCATAGTGATACCTCCTACTGTTGACTGTGCGGACGGTTACCCGGGGCAGCAGCAACCATGCCTGGCACATTCGCGACACGACTGTCGCGCAGGAGGGCATGACGATCCAGCAAAGATGAACCGCCACAAGCACCGGCTACCTGGTCATCACCTGCGGCGGGGGCCTTTCGTGGGCCTGCGCAGACCCCATACCTCGAGGGTTGTCGCGATCGCCATGTATTGCAGATAGGCGGCAATGACGAGTTCGGCGCCGTAGTCGTGCAGCCATCCCCGCAGAGGCAGCAGCGCCACCAGACCGAGGCAGATCAGCAATGCGCCCAGCACAAGTGCGGGAATCCTCAGCGGCGCGAGCTGCTCATCGAGGAGTGCACGGGCGGCCCGCCCCGAATCCGTGGCAGAGCGCGAGTTCGGCTGGGGGGCGGGGGCGGTGGGCCCGCCTGCGTTGAAGGGGTTGGGTATTGACGCTGCGTTAGCCATAGCGTTCTCCGGGCCGACACTCGGATCGGCCTAGGTAGCGATTCGGTATGGAATATGGCGCGAGACGGGTGATCGCCATGATCGGCGACCGATCCGTCCTGTCATGCGGCGCGATTGCCGCTCCCCGACGTTTATGAAGGCTAACTATTCGCTGGGCGTTGTGGGGCAGTTATCGAACTCCGAAAAGGACCGACTACTCACCCGACGTCGCGCGTGCGCGCGAGACCGAATCGTGACCTTCGCGGCAGATTTGGCCCTGAACTAGGGAAATACCCTGTCCGGAAAGCGAAATTCCGGCGCGCCCCAGAGCGAGCGCAGCCTGCTGGCGTTACCGAACCGATATCCCAGCGGCACAGCGTTCTCCGTAGTGCTCCTTGGTCGATGACTGCGGCAGATCAGGTTCTGCGCGAGATGACCATGATGTATTCGCAGGGAACGACCGTTCGGTTGGCGAAGCCGTGGTCCGCGTCGGCCTGGAAGAACAGGGAGTCGCCTGTGTTCAGGGTCTCGCTGATCCCGCCGATCGCGACGGTGAGGGCGCCCTCGAGCACCACGAGTTGTTTCTCCGTACCCGGCGGATACGCGGGTAGCAGTCCGGTAGAGACCTGTGCGGGGAGGTAGTGGACGACCATCTCGGCTCCGCCCGCGCCCGGGGCCGCTGACACCATGTGCCGCTCGAAGCCGGTTTCCGGGTCACGGAAAACGGGGCGATCGTTCTTGCGCATGACAACGGCCACACCAGACGCGGCAGCAGTTGCCCCACCGATCAGGTCCGAGAGCGACGTGTCGAGCGCGTGGGCGATCCTGGACGCGACGCCGATCGTCGGGCTCTTCTCACCGCGTTCGACCTTGGACAGCATCGCCCGGCTGACCGACGACTGCGTGGACAGCTGCTCCAGCGTCAGGCCCGCCTCCTCGCGGCGTCGCCGCACGTTACCGCCGAACGCGCCGGCTAGGTCGTCACCGTGTTGTGGTTCGCCCGCGCTTCCGTCTTGCTCGACCACCCTGCTCCTCGATCGATGGGTACCTCGCTGCGAACAGTGTATATTTCTCCTAAAGAAGAAATCGTCTTCTATCGGAGACGCACGATATGTGCCCAGCACGACGGAGGTTCACCATGCGTTTGATCTCGAGTGGCCAGCACCATGCCACGTTCGAATTCGGTGATCTGCAGGTGATCTCCTTGCGAGACGGGTACATCGACATGCCGCCGACACGGCTCCGCGACGAGGATGGGCGCCCGCTCGAGGAGCTGCCAGCCGCCGTGCCGCTGGCCGGCGACAACTTGCGGCTGTCGGTCAACGCGTTCTTCGTCACCGACGGCACGCGGTCGGTTCTCATCGACACCGGCGCGTCCAACGCATGGCACGAGCCGACCATGGGATTGATCTACGACGCGCTCGACGAAGCGGGAATCGACCCTGTGCATGTCACCGATGTGGCCATTACCCACAAGCACGAAGACCACGTGAGCGGCCTGATCGCGCCGGACGGTTCAGAGGCGTTCACCAAACTCGAGCGCGTATGGATCGGCGCGGGCGACACTTCGGTGTTCACGGGGCGGCTCGAGCCGATCCGCGGCCGGGTCGTACCCGTGTCGGAGCAGGTCGCGATCAACGACTGGACCACCGCGATCCCGACACCGGGCCACACACCCGGTCACACCGTCTACGACATCAGGAGCGGCACCGGCCACCTACTGGTCTGGGGCGACACCGTTCACGTTCCCACGCTCCAATTCGATCAACCGAACGTGTCCTGGGAGCTCGACGGCAACCAGCCCCAGGCCCGCACCGCGCGAGCAGCCCTCCTCGAACAACTGACCCAACCACACCATTTCGTAGCCGGCGCCCACCTCGACTCACCCGGCATCGCCCGCGTAACACCCTCCGGTGACGGCTATGCGCTGGAATACCTCGCTCCACCCATCGGCTGATCGAGCGTGTGGCCCGCGGGACCAGCGCCGTTGCAGTACTAACCGCGGGCACCGGTCACAACCGGCACCAAATACCTGTGCGCGAATGCGGCGAGCTCGTCGTCGGAGCGCAGCGGGGCTGTGCCGTGCGGGGCGAGTACGAGCGAATGGACTATGCGGCAGACGATTTCGGCGCGGGTCATCAGGTCGTCGGTGTCGGCGAGCAGTCCGCGCTGTACCGCGCGTTCGAGCGTGCTGGCGGTTGCGGCAACACACATGGTGAAGGTAGTGGCGCCATCGACGGTGAGTTTCATGATCACTCGCTCGGGTTCGATCGCCAGCATTCGTTCGACCATGGCATGGGTGCGCCAGCGTGTCACGACCGTGACGAATACGTCGGCGACGAGACCTTCGATGCTGTCGTGATGTTCGGGCATTGCGGCAAGTTGCGCCAGCAGCGTCGCGACCTCACGGCTGATTACGGCTTGCACGAGATCATCGCGTGAGCCCACCCGCCGGTAGACCGTGACTCGGTCCACCCCGGCCTGCCGGGCGACATCCTCGATCGTCGACTTCTTCACGCCGACCTTCGAGAACTGCACGAGGGCGGCGTCGAGGATCCGTGTCTCGAGATCGGCCGCATCATCGCGGCTCAGGGGTGCTTTCGACGCCGTCTTCACTCGTTCGACGCTAGCAGAGTGCGCCCACCGTGCAACAATTTCGACGAAAATGTTGCGAGCAACATTGCAATGCAATTTGTTGCACTGTACGGTCGCCGTATGGCTGACACGGCTGGCGCGACGAAGCGCACCTACGGCGACGACGTGCACGCGATCAACGCTCGCGATGTCCATTTCGAGTTCGATTCCGTGCCCATGCACTACATCCCCGGCGAGGTGCTGGCCACGCACATCGTCAACGTCATGCATCTGGTGCTTCCCGAGGGTGAGCGGGCCATGGCGCAGGCCTTGGCCGAGGCCCTGCCGCATATCCAGGACGAACGGTTGCGGGAGGAGGTGATCGGGTTCGTCGGACAGGAGACCATGCACGCCAACAGCCATGAGGCCGCACGCGAGCACCTGCGGTCCATCGGCCTGGACGTGGACTCCTATGTGCGCAAGGTGGCATGGCTGGTCGACCGCATTCTCGGTGATCACGGCCTGACCGGACGAGCCGAGGATCAGTGGCTCAGAGAACGCCTCGGCCTGTTCGCCGGGATGGAGCACTACACGGCCGTGCTCGGCGAGTGGCTGCTCAACGCGGACATCCTCGAGGAAAAAGGCATGCATCCGGCCATGCTGGACCTGGTCCGCTGGCACGGTGCGGAGGAAGTCGAGCACCGCAGCGTGGTCTACGACGCCTACATGTATGTCGACGGCAGTTACGCACGCAGAGCACGGACCGCGATCCTGGCCAGCCTGACCCTGCTGCCGCTGTTCATCGTTTCGACGGCTTACATGCACCGGAAGGATCCGGAGGCCGATAAGGGCAAATTCTGGTTGCGGCAATTCGTCAGCGCGACCCGGCGCGGCGTGATCCCCAGTTGGACGGTGTTCCTGACCGAGATCCCGCGCTATCTGCGACCGGGTTTCCATCCCTCACAGCTGGGTCCGATGGACAAAGCGCTGCGGTATCTCGGGCACTCGCCCGCCGCACGGGCAGGTCACTGATGGGTAAGCCGACCGAGCCCACCCTGGTGAGTCTGCGAGCACTCGGCGCGATCATGGACGCTTACAAGAGCGTCTTCGTGAAGGGCGGCGCCGCGCCGCTGCTTTCGCGCCCGAATCCGGTGCGGCGCAGTGGATTCGAGCTGGATGTGCGCGTCGAGAGTATCGAACGCCAGACCGCTGATGTGGTGAGTCTGACGCTGCGCGCGACGCGGGGCGGACCGCTGCCGACGTGGCGGCCGGGCTCCCATGTGGATGTGTTTCTGCCCTCAGGGCGGCAGCGGCAGTATTCGCTGTGCGGGGATCCGTCGGATCGGTTCCGCTACCGGATCGCGGTGCGACTCATCCTGGACGGCGGCGGGGGCTCCCGGGAGGTGCACACGACGCTGCGCACCGACGACCGGCTGCGAATTCGCGGCCCCCGCAACGCATTCACCTTCGTGGATGCCCCGTCGTATCTTTTCCTGGCCGGTGGCATCGGCATAACACCGATCCTGCCCATGGTGCGGGCAGCGGGCTCCCGTGGTCGGCTGGTGTATGTCGGCCGGTCGCGCGACACAATGCCGTTCCTGCACGAGTTGCCCGGCGCGGATATCCGTCCCGATGATGAATTCGGTGTCCCCGATATCGCCGAACTCATCGCTCGAGCGAAACCCGGTGCGGCAGTGTACGTCTGCGGACCACCGCCGATGCTTGCGGCGGCACAGCGTTGCATGTTCGAGCTGAATCCGACCGGGTCGCTGCACACCGAGCGCTTTTCGGCGCTACCGGTCGTCGATGGCCGCGCATTCGATATCGCCCTCGCCCGCACCGGCGGCTCCGTTCGCGTAGCCGCGGACGAGACCGCACTGACCGCGCTGCGCCGTCGGCTCCCCGATATCGCCTACTCCTGCCAGCAGGGCTTCTGTGGCACCTGCAAGGTCGGTGTCGTGTCCGGATCCGTCGATCACCGCGACCGACTGCTCACCGAATCCGAACGTGCCGACCACATGCTGGCCTGCGTATCGCGCGCCGCTGGTGACGAACTCGTACTCGACCTCTGAACGGCCGGAGACCCGCTGATGGCGGCGCTTGTGCCCGAATCCCGAAAGGCTTTCGCGTCCAGTCGATTCGTCATCGAAGCTCTTGAATCCCTTGCCGCACAGGCTATCCGAAGAAAGCACAGTTATGAGCGCTCCCCGTTTCGATACCCTCTGCGCCGCCTTCCAACACACCGCCGCCATCGATCCCGACGCCGTCGCGGTGCGTACCGTGGGTAGCACCCAGGAGCTCACCTGGGGTGAATACGCCGCCCAGGTCCGCCGCATCGCGGCCGGTTTCGCCGCGCTCGGCATCGGCCGCGGTGACACCGTGGCCTTGATGATGGGCAACCGGGTGGAGTTCTACCCGATCGACGTCGGCGCACTGCACGCCGGAGCTACGTCCTTCTCCGTCTACAACACGCTGCCGCCCGAGGGGATTTCGCATGTACTGAGTAATGCGGGGGCATCCGTGGTGGTATGTGAAGCGCAATACCTAGACCGCATCCGGCGCTCCGGCGCGACCCCCACGCACATCGTCGTAGTGGACGGCCACCCGAGCGAGGGCACACTGACCCTGCAGCAGCTGCAGACGCTCGGCACCAGCGACTTCGATTTCGAGAAGTCCTGGCAAAATACGAACCCCGATGATGTCGCCACCCTCATCTACACCTCCGGCACCACCGGCAACCCCAAGGGCGTCGAGACCACGCACGCAAACCTGCTGTTCGACGCGCATGCGCTGGCCCAGGTGCTGCCGATCGAATTCGGCGACCGGATCACTTCGTTCATGCCATCGGCCCATATCGCCGACCGGCTGACCGCGCTCTACCTCCAGATAGTGTTCGGCACGCAAGTGACGGTGGTAGCCGAACCCGCGCTCATCGCGGCCGCACTGCCGGATTGCCGCCCGACCATCTGGGGTGCGGTACCGCGGGTGTGGGAGAAGCTGAAGGCCGCGATACAACTCGGCGTCGCCAACGAACCCGATGCGGCGCGCGCCGCAGCTATGCACTGGGCCCTCGACACCGCACGCAAACGCATGGACCTACTGCGCGCCGGAGCCCCCGTTCCGGCCGACCTTGCCGCCGAATTCGAGAAAGCCGATGCCGCCGTATTGTCGGTGCTGCGCGCGAAACTCGGCTTCGACGAACTGAAATGGGCAATCTCCGGCGCGGCGCCGATCCCCGCCGACACCCTCGCCTTCTTCGCCGCGCTCGGACTGCCCATCTCCGAAATCTGGGGCATGTCCGAACTCACTTGCATCGCCAGCGTATCCGCCTATGACCCAACCGAACTCGGCACCGTCGGACGTCTCGTACCAGGTATGGAGATGCGGCTCGCGGGCGACGGCGAACTGTTCGTACGCGGTCCGCTGGTCATGAAGGGTTATCGCGGCGAACCGGACAAGACGGCCGAATCCGTCGACGCCGACGGCTGGCTCGCGACCGGCGATGTGATGACTCGCGACGACAATGGCTGTTTGCGCGTCGTCGACCGCAAGAAGGAACTCATCATCAATGCGTCCGGGAAGAATATGTCTCCCGCCAATATCGAGAACGCGGTACGCGCGGCGTCCGCCCTGATCGGCACCGTCGTCGCGGTCGGCGACGCCCGCCCCTATGTCACCGCCCTGGTGACGCTGGACCCGGACACCGCCGCGAGTTTCGCCGCCGAGCACGGCCTACCGGTCGCCGCCACCGCACTCGTCGAGCATCCGGACATCATCGAACGGGTCCGCGCTGCTATCGATTCCGCAAACCAAGTCCTGTCCCGCGTCGAGCAGATCAAACGCTTCCGTCTGCTGCCGACCTTCTGGGAACCCGGCGGCATCGAACTCACGCTCACCATGAAGCTGCGGCGCAAGCCCATCAACGAGGTGTATGCCACCGACATCGACCTGCTCTACGCCGACCCGCAGCCCGCTGGCGTGCACACGCCCGCCACGAAGGAGAGCGTCTCCCGATGAGCCACTGGTGAGCCGATTACTTTGTGCGGGAACCGGTTTCGTAGGCGGCGAGGTCTACGCGGGCGGTGGCTCGAGCGTAGGCGATGTGCGAGCCGGGCCAGACGGCGACGACCTTGCCGGTCTCGGTGTGGTACCAACCGGGACAACCACTTGTGAAAACCGTTCCGGCGAGGCGGTTTTGCAGATCGCGGTTGTAGGCGTCCTGGACTTCGCCGCGAACATCGAGCCAGGCACCGGTACGCACGCTGTGTTCGAGGGCGAGGCGCGCATAGCGCGCCTGTTTCTCGAGCAGGAAGATGATGGTGTTGGTGAGCGAGCCGGTGTTGGGGCCGTAGATCATGAACAGATTCGGGTAACCCGAGACCGTGATGCCGAGATAGGCCTCGGGTCCCGTTTTCCACTCGGTGTGCAGTTTGCGTCCGTCGCGGCCGGTGATGTCGATCGGGGCGAGGTATTCGGTGGCCGTGAATCCGGTGCACCAGACGATCACATCCGCGTCGACCTCGGTGCCATCGTCCAGCACCAGGCCCGACTCCTGTACGCGGGCAACGCCTTCGGTGTGCACGCTGACATGCTCGCGGTCCAGTGCGGGATACCAGTCATTGGACGGCAGCAGCCGATTACATCCGGCCTTGTAATCCGGGGTGACCTTGCGACGCAGCTCCGGATCACTGATCTCGCGACGGATCTTCCAGCGCAGCCAGGCGTGTATACCGACCCGAAGTGGATCGAATCCATTGAAGATGATGGGAACTCGCGACTCGTACCACAGCCATTCCAGATTGTGCTGGGCGCGGGCCAAGCCGGGGACGATGCGCAGGAGTCGACGGCTGCGCGGGTTGGTCTTGTGGTTCCACTTGTTGCCGACCCAGTTCGGGGAGCGCTGGATCACCTGCAGTTCGCGCACTCGGTCGGCAATGGCGGGAACGATCTGCACCGCACTGGCCCCGCTGCCGACGATCGCGACTCGCTTGCCGGTGAGATCCACCGAGTCGTCCCATTCGGCGGAGTGGAAGTGCTTGCCCGCGAAGGCGTCCAGCCCCGCGAGCACCGGGACCTTTGGCCGGGACAGCTGCCCGGTAGCGCAGATCAGCCCGTCGAACCACTGCTTCTCACCATCGGCCAGCTCCACCTCCCAGCGTCCGCTGTCCTCGTCGAAGGTCGCCGCGATGACCTCGGTATCGGTCCGAACCTTCGGCGCCACACCATATTTGACCGCAGTGCGCTCCAGGTAGGCGCCGATCTCTGCCTGGGTGCCGAAACGCTGAGACCACTCGGTCTCCAGTTCGAACGAGATCAGCAGCCCGACCGTGCGGCACGCGTGGCGAGCTGGAGTCGATTACATGGACATCGCCTACTCCTTCGGGCGGTGGCGTTTCGATGAGAACAACGGTGGCGGCGCGGCGGCGATCATCGACTACTCCGGCGTCCCCGACGATCTGCGCACATTCCTGCTCGAACGCGATATCGCCGAGTTGATCACCGTGGACCGAGAGGTGTTCGGCGCGCCGGTATCGCCGGATATCGTCGAACTATCCTGTCCCGCACCAAAATACGCCGATATGTTCACCGAACTGATCGGCATCGAGCCGGTGTTCGACGCACCGGTGACCCGCATCGTCATGACTCGCGAGACCCTCGATCTGCCTATGCCGCAGGCGAATCCGCATGCCGCCCTACTCGCCGAGCAGCAAGCCAGCGAGATCATGCAGCGCCGCCGCGATCGGCAGGGTATCGCCGCCCGGGTCCGCGCGGCCCTGCTCACCCACGGTGTCACCGCGAGCCAAGACGAGCTCGCCGCCGCGTTGCGCCTGAGCGTGCGCACCCTGTGTCGCCGCCTCGACGCCGAGGACACCTCCTTCCGCGAACTCGCCATCGAAACCCGCCAATTATTGGCCGAGGAACTGCTCACCATCGGCACCACCGTCGAAGATGTCGCCCAACGCCTCGGCTATGCCGACGCCTCCAGCTTCACCCACGCCTTCACCCGCTGGACCGGAACCACCCCTGGCCGCTTCGCCCGAACCCGCCGTTGACCGCAATTTCAACGTTTCAGGTTGGCCTGCGCTTGCGGCGGTCGCCGAACACCTACTCGAGGCCGTGGCCTACCTGACCTTCCCGCAACCCACGACGCAGCCCGGAGCCGTTATCCGGGGAGCTGGTGTGGCTGAGTTCACGGTGCTCGCGTCGTGTTCGTGAGTAGGTTCTTGATCATGGACAACCAGGGACCCAGCCGGACAGCGCTCGTCACCGCCTACGCCCGCGCCTATCACCAAATCGCTGACCAGCCAAGGATTCTTACCGATCCACTGGCGGCACGTCTGCTGGGTGTCACTGCGGACGAGCTGACCGAATTCGGCCGCCCCGCAGAGGATCGTCCCGGTAGCGATGTCGACCCGGGAATCCTGCGGCTGGGTGTCAGTAATCGGCCGCGCCGCCTGTTCTTCGCTGCTCGTGCCCGCTTCGCCGAGGATCGCGTGGCCGCGGCCGTCGCGGCCGGCGTGCGGCAGGTCGTGATCCTCGGCGCGGGCCTGGACACCTTCGCCTACCGCAACCCGCATCCGAACTTGCGTGTATTCGAGGTCGACCATCCCGCTACCCAAGCGTGGAAACGCCAACGCCTCGCCGCCTCCGGTATCGACCAGCCCGAGCGGTTGACTTTCGTGCCGGTCGACTTCGAAACCGACACACTGGCAACAGGATTGGAGTCCGCTGGATTCAGCCGGACCGATCCGGCCGTATTCGTGTGGCTCGGTGTCG
This sequence comes from Nocardia sp. CA-084685, assembly GCF_050955785.1. Lineage (NCBI taxonomy): Bacteria > Bacillati > Actinomycetota > Actinomycetes > Mycobacteriales > Nocardiaceae > Nocardia > Nocardia sp. CA-084685. The sequence goes on along the minus strand of NZ_CP192094.1, from coordinate 3,472,176 downwards.
TCTTCTACCTGACCGAGGACGCCGCTCAGACCACCCTCGAATACATCGCTCGTCAACCCGAGCCGGTCGAGGTGATCTTCGACTACCTACAGCCAGCAGACACCGACGAGGAACGTGCGCAGCTGCAGGCGCGCGCGAATCGAGCGGCAGCTGTCGGCGAGCCCTGGTTCAGCTACTTCACCCCCGACGACATCGCTACACAGTTGCGCGCACTCGGCTTCACCGACGTCGAAGACCACTCCGCCACGGACCTCATCGCTGGATACCTCGATAGAACCGCGGAAGTCGAAGACGAACCATTCCAAGCACTGCGCCCGGTCCGCATACTACGGGCGAGCCGCTCAGGATTCCCCGCAAGTTTCTAGCCAGCGCAGGCCAGCCGCGCACGATAAATGTCGTATCGGCGTTGGTTGGGCTACCGGATCACCTTCGCGTAGAAATGCCATTTACCCCCGGACTTACGTACGTTGGTGATGCGGATTCCGAGCCCTTGCCCGAACAGGAGCTCATTTTGTTCCGGAAACGGGCCATTTCGCCCGATCCACAGCGCCTCCACGCCTTTCGGTACCAAAATGTGCAGTTCCACCGTCGGCTCGGCGTCGGCAATGACGACGGGCCCCTTCCCCAACGATGTCGAGGAGAAGCCGGGCTCGATCCAGGTGGTGCCGACCAGTTCGTAAGGGCTGTCGCCCGCCATCATGAACGCCGCCTCTTTGAGAGCACGATGGACCTCCAGCCCTTCGGGCAGCGGGCTTTGCACGGCCCTGTTGATAAGGGTGATCCGTTCCTGTATGTCCGCGACCGTAGGCCATTTTCCGAAGGAAGCGGTGAATGTTCCCCGCATGCCAGCCGATAGCGGTCTTCGAATTGTCTTCTGCAATTCACGCCAGGGGTCCTCAGAACTTATGATGCGTGATACGAGATCCCGCTGTACCGAAGTCAGATCGGCTTTCGAGGCGGCCCGATAAATGTCATCCAACGTCGGGACACTGCCATAGAGTTCGAACAGGCTCCAGCCGTCTCTGGTGTCGCTGTAGAATTCCTTCAATTTCCGTTCCGCAACCGACGGATCAATGACTCCCGTCGGGCGCAGTAGCGACTGATACGCATAAGAGTTGAAGGTACATTCGAGAACGGCCGCACGCTGATCGTCAGGAAGATCCCGGAATGCGGAACTAAGATATCGCTCACCGTACATCTCACCGAGGCGATCGGAATCGAATCGACGTATTCCGTCGATGACGTAGCCGGGTTTGCCATCGGCACGAAACAGCGCGCCGGCACGAATCGGCTCGCGGGTGACCGCCGAGCGGTACGACCTATCCTGCGACCACGGCGCCTCGCGCCCACGGTTGGGCGGCCGATTCTCGACGGGGGTTGGCTCAGGCGTATGGGTAGCGGCTGTGGGCGGTATATGTTCGCCCACACCTTCGGCAGCCGCAGGATCTGCGCGAGCGGGGATACTCGAGGCTCCGCGCTTGACGGCCGTCAACGTAGTGACCAGCGCTCGGACCGCCGCTCGCTGCAGAAGCTCGACCGTGTCCGTGCGGTGTCCCGTCGCCGCTGCCGTCGCGGCGACCGACAACCCCTCCCAGAACCGCAGTACCAGGACCCTGCGTAGGTCGCGAGTGAGTTGCTCGACGGCACTCCGCAATTCCGCTTCGGCCGATTCTGCCAGCACCCGACTACCTGGCCCGGGCTCTGCCGCCTCGAATGCCGCTCGAACCCTGTCGCGAAACCGTTCGAATCGTGTCGGCTGCTGCTGTGCCTGCCGCGTCTGGTCGGCGGGATTATCTTCGACCGATTTCATGGACGTTGCCGCGGGAGTGGGCCGCGGGAGCGTGGACGGAACTTCGGGTTCAGTGGCGGGTATCGATGCATGCGGCGACCATGGCGTTGGGCGGGGCGCCGGATCAGAAATATGGAACTGCTCAGCCGCGCGTCGCATCGCCGCTGCCGAGATGTAGCCCGCCTCACGCATACGGTCCAGTTGTGCGAGACCGGCCTGTTTTTCCGCGGCAGATGCGCCGCGGAAATCGCGTCGACCCACCTCGTCTCGGAAAACCCGTTCGGTCGTCCTGTGATATAGACGAGTTGCCTCTTTCCAATCGAGTATCGAGTCGAAATCGCCGGGATCAGGAGCCGATTCCCCTAACGGATCCATACGATAGCGGTACCCCCACGCCACAGCGAATTCGTTCCAGTGCCCGGCCTGCCGCAAGAATCGGTCATACACCCGCAGGGCAGCGTCTGCACCTACGGTCGGCGATCGACCCGGATTCCAGCCGAACAAACGTCTTACATCGATATCGGCGAGACCGTTCACCCGCTGAAATTCATCCTTGTATTCGACCAGTGATCGGGTATTGCGCGGGTCGGGAAAATGGAATAATTCAACCGAGTAGTCGGATGAATTCTTTCTTCCGAAATCGGGATCGATAGACGGGAACACTTCGAGCATATCGCGTCGAAGGTCGAGGACCTGGTCATCGTCGCCGAGATACATCTCGACCATCTCCGCCGTCAACGGAACTTCCCCTGCCTCGCGTTTTCTGACCATGGCTTCCGTCATGCCTGTCGCGGTCGCCACCTGCGCCAAGAGAACACCCGCTTGTTCGCGGCGATATCGGAGATAGCTGCCCGCGTGAGGATATCCTTCGGGGAAAATCGGCGTGCCGGGGACCAACGAGCAGAGAACGGCCTCGACGATATCTTTCGACGGCTGAGAACCGCCTGCCTCGATATCGGCGAGAGCTTCCTCCGCCATCCCCATCTTCACGGCGAGATGTCGGCGCGGAAGGCCGGTTCGCGACCGTAATACCCGCAGGCAAGCGCCGATATCGGCATCGCCGTCGATGGCATCTGACGACTGCGCGGCCAGGGCACGCAGATGCGCCTCCCATCCCACGCGCACCAGATGATCCGCAGCCTCACGGTTATTTATCGTCATGGGAATTACACCGAGCTCGCGAGCTAGTTCTTCCTGGGTCGATCCGGTGTATTCACGGAGTCGCCGGAGGCTACCGCCGACGTCGCCGGGTGGAGCTGCCGCCAAATCCGGGCAGAAGAACTGCGCGAGCGGGCTATACAGGTGGCGGGCATCAGGAACACGGCGCAATAGCGCCCGCATTTGGTCGACAGGAAGCGGCCGGGCGTTTGCCTCGATAGCCTCCCAGGTCCCCGGGCTCGCGTCGGTGAGCACATCCATGTCGGCTCGTGTCAACGCGAGGAATCCGCGAACGTCCCTTGCCCAGTCACGAGCCAGCTCATAGGCGTGCGGATGCGGAAGGGGGGCATCAGGGGCATCGTCGGATTCGGCGTGGATCTCGGCGAGCCAGCGCCTGATTCGGCGACCATCGATATCGTGGATCCGGGCGTACTGCCCAAGACTTTGTGTGGCGAACCCGGCCCCCTGGTTCCGTGCCCGGATCTTGTGCCAGCGCTGGAATGCCTCCCGATTCATGTCGTATGTGTGGCGCCCGGCGTCGAATTCGGGATCCGACGGGACGCCTTCCTCGGGTACCGCACCGATAAATGAGAGATCGAGATCATGGGCGTAGGGCATCGACTCATGACCACCGGAATGCGCGACCGCATGCGCCGCAGCCGACAAAGCGATCTCCACCACCTGCTCGACGGGCAGCCCGGCCACCACACCCATCGCCAGCGCGGCGGTGAACGCATCGCTCGCGCCCGTGGTATCGACCACGGACGTGCTATGTGCCTCGAACACTCCTGTGCGCCCCTGATGGCGCACGGCGCAACCAGCCGCACCGAGCGTGACCACGATTGTCGGAACACCCAGCAAATCGAACAGACGGTCGGGCAGCAGCTGCGTGTCGAGCGATTCGGCATCAGTTGCCCCGGCAGCGGTCAGGAGCGCCCGAGCCTCGGCTTCGTTCGGCACGAGAATATCGGCCATACGCACCGTCTCGAACGAAAACTGGTCACGCGCCGGCGCCGGCTGCAGAACGACCGTCGCACCGTTTTCCCGAGCAACGGACGCGACGTGCGCGACGACCGCACCCGGCGCCGTGAAAGTCAGCAGCACCACATCGGCGTTCTCGATCGCGCCGATATTACGTCGAATGTCCTCGCTGGTCAGATCCAGCTCTGGGGACAGATGGTCGATATACCACCATTCCCCGTCCGGCTCGACTATACATTCAACCATTCCGGTCGAAATACCGTCCTCGATCCGTATACCGTCATAACCAATTCCCTCGCGCCGCAATCTCTCGCGAATTTCTGCGCCATCCTCATCCCGCCCGGTCGTGGAGACGAATTCCACCTCCGCGCCGAGCCGCGCGAGGGCAACCGCCTGGTTGAGAGCCTTGGCGCCTGGCGTCCTGCGAATGGACCGCGCGGTACGGTACTTCGCCATTCTGGGAGGTTCATCGTATTCAACAATGCGATCCATGAGAGAGATACCGACCGTCACCGCTCGGGGACGCCCCAGTGGTCCAGGCCCCGAAGCGCGCGGAGCAGCAATGCGGAGCATCTCGTCCGGAACATCAAAAACACGACCGAAATCACGCAGATAATCCGGTGATATGCGGGAATGGTTCTCCGCCCTCGTTACAGCGGACAGGCTTACACCCATTGCTTCGGCGAGTTGCCGGCGACTCATCCCACGGAACGTCCGAACTGCCCTGTGCCAATCACCGAATGTCCGGAGATCAGGATCTCGGGGATCAGGAACAGTCCTACCGAAAAACCGTGCAAAATGACGCGGAGAAACGCTACGAAGCATGTCGTCCGAATAACCGATAACGCGACCGAAACCACGCATGTAGTAAATGGTAATACGTGTACCGCGTTCGGCCTCTCCTACGGTTTGCCTACTGACCCCCATGGCATCGGCGAGTTGTTGTTGTGTGAGGCCATGCAGCGTCCGGACGGCCGCGAGCCATTCACCGAATATGACCATTTGTTCGCTGTGGCTACGGGCTGGCATGCGCGGATGAAAATCCCCGACCACGAAGGGGCGATCGTCGCGCCCCGGACCACTCCTGTCGCGGTCAGCGGCCCTGGTCGATCTCGCCCATGGTGTCTCGGTCTTGCGGCCGCCACTCGATTCCGTATCCGGCGTCGATGGCCGCGAAGACAGGCTCGGCGGCGCGTCAGCATCCGTATCCGCCCGACGTTCGTCGGCGCGGCGTGCTACCGCTGCATGGGGATCAGTTGCGGCGCTTGCCGGTTCGACGCGGTCAGGCTGTTGCGAGTGGGGGCCTCGGGCTGTCCTGGACCGGGCATCGCTCGACGGGTCATCCGATGGTCTGCTGCCGATCAAACCTTCGGGAAGGTCCGGGTGCGCGGTGAAGTGCGCTGATTCGACATGCGGCGGTTGAAGATTCGCGACGTACTCGTGGATCACCCATCGCGGGGTGCCGACGACGTTGCCGTTGATCTCCGCGTCGCTGAATCCGACAGCGAGGGCCTCATCTTCTCTCAGCGTGGTCTGGCCCGCGACGTTGGTGAAAGCGTAGGACGGCAGGCGGCTGAGCCATTCCGCGTAACTTTCGATCAGGCCGCGCCTTTTAAGCTGGGCGTGCGCATTGCGCAGCATGGCGGTGAGGTTCCGGCTGAGCTCGTCCCCCGTGGCACGGTCGATCGCGTGCGCGAACTCGTGCAGCACATCATCTGCATACGGCTGCTCGCTGCTCGGTAGTATTCCGCGCTCGACACGACGCTGATTATCAGCGAGGGCCGCATTTCTATCGGCTGCATACTTCAAACTGAATGTCAATTCCGCCCGGACGGTGGAACCGTCGAGTTCCTCTCCGTGCTTGTCCGGCTCGGGGCCGGTCGTGGCGCGCGCGCCGAACAGAAAGTCGATCCTCAATTTGCGAATGTTGGTCATGAGCATCCGGAAACCAGGGGCGTATCGATACCTATCGAGCAGGTCATCCAGTTTTGCCAAGATTTCCTCGACGGTCTCCTTCGGGACGTGGGGACTGTCGAACCCGGCCAACTCGAGATAAGGGTGCCTGAGCAAGAAGTCTTCGATCAGCCGAGTCTTGGCCTGGGCGTCGTCGTCGAGCCTGGCCATGCGCAACGGACTCTCGGCGTGCTGGGCAATCTCACGCAGCGAATCCATCGCCGCCCTCTGTGTATTGAGCACCGTCCACGAGAGCGACTCGGGAAATGCCATTTGTTCCAACAGGTCCCCGGCAGACATCACAACCCGCCCGATGTCGACGATGGCTTGCCGGGGGAGATGGTGGTCCTGCCACACCTTACGACCGTCGACGTAGCGGACGAAGGCAGCGGCGAAGGGGCTCTTCTTGCCGGTGATAGCCGCTGAAATGCCCAGCAGGTCGGCCGCGTGTGGGTCGCGCGAGGCTCCTTCGTACTGGTAATCGCGGTAGAGGACATGGAATTCGGGCGGGCTCAGGCGCACCTCGGCAATCGGTGCTCCCATGGCCCGGCAAATCAGTGCCTGCGCCCACTCCCGCATGGCATGTTCGGCATAGCGGTAGGTCTCTCGCAGGACTTGGACGCCGTCTTCGAAGGTCATCAGTTCGATCTTGACGCCCGGCCGTCCCCGCAAAGCCGCGATCTTCTCCACCTCGGGTGTCTCCCGGGCCATGTCGGCATCGCTTCGGCGGCCGGTGCCTGCTCCATCGATGAGACTCGATTGATGTTCCGGCTGCCGTGCGACCCCCGGCTGGTCCACGGCCGCTCGGCCAACTGGTTCGGAAGAATCCGGAGTAGGTGCGGGTTCGTGATTGGGCGGACGGCTGCCGATGGTCCCGGCGGGACCATCGGGTTCCGTGGTATTGCCTCGGCCGAGGTGCTCGGCGATGACTCGGTCCATGTCGGCCCGCATGTTGGTCAGCTGTATCAGTCGAACCGATTGCTGGTGGTCCACGAGAGCGGCCAAGAGGCGGCCGGTGGGGGTGGTGGCGTCCAACGTGGCGGCGAGGCGCTCGAGCGCGCTCGAGCGGTGTTGGGCGTCGCGCTCGACGACCTCGCCCGATGCGACAGTGGCGTGGCCGAACATGTCGTCGAGCTCTCGGCTCCGCTCGGCGCGGCCGACGGTGTTCGATTTGTTGAGCTCGGTGTCCGGTGCCCCCTCGATGGCCAGCGCGGTTGCCCGTTGAAGATCGTCCTCCAGTAGCAGGCCACGGCTGATCCAGGAGCCGAGCCCGGTTAATCGCTGCTGCCCAGCGCTGGCGAGCAGTTGGTCCCATTGGGATCGGGTGAGTACATTCAGGCGCCTGAGCAGGAGATCGAGTATGTCGTTCAGGTGGTTTGACACCAGCCCCGGATCGGCACCGATCAATGTTGCAATGGTGGTGGCGGCTTCGGCGTGGACCTGGTGCCAGGCGTCCAAGGCTGACGCTTCCGCACCGGGGGCCGGGGTTTCTTCGCCGCGCAGCGCCGCGACAGTGCGCAGTTCCTCGACCAGTTCCGCGCGCCCGCGCAGCAACTGAGCGGCCCGCTCGTCGGCGGCGTCGGACTCCGGCGGTCTGGCGCCGATTATTCCCTCCGGCCCGGCAGGAGCGGCGCCCGGCGGCATCACCGCCGATGGATGTCGAGTCGGATCACCCCGCTTCGGGGTGGAATCGGACGGGCGACTGCCGATCTGACCGTTGGGCCGATCTTGCTTGAAGTCGGCTCCTTGCGCCGGTAGTGCGCGCAGCGATCGAATCAGCGCGGGATCCCAGTCACCATCCCGACTCGCGACCAAGTGATCCTCGGCAAATCTCGCCCATTCCTCCGCATTGACGATCCACCCCGCGTCGAGTTCGGCGGCAGCGATCACTCGCTCTGGGAATCGGGCCAGCACGTCCAGAACGTCGGTCCGGGGCGATGACATCGTCCGCGCCGCGGACAGGGCTCCGACGATCTCGAATACCCCGGTCGCGGCATGGGCTACGGTTTCGGCCGCCGCGATCGACGGTTGTGCACCGCCGTCGGTGAGCCGACGCCATTGCTCGGCCGCCAATGCGGTCTGCACTCGTGCGGCTGCGATGGCCGCGGCGACCGGCGGAGGTTGTCCATGATGCACGGCTGCGAGGTGAGCCGAAGTCACCGCCCGCGTTTCGGCGAGCAGCGTCCGCAGGTCACCATCGGACAGCCGCGCGGCGACCAGCGCCATATCGCGCATGGTGGCGATCTCGTTGCGGCTCATTCCATTTCGAGCCAGGGTGAGAATTTCGGACGCGCCGGATGTGAGCGATAGCCCGTCGATCAGCTTACGGGACCAAGGCGTCGCTTCGCCCGGCCGACTGCCGATGCGCCCATCGGGTCCGTGTTGTCCGCGCGACTGATCGGCATGTTGTCCGAAGGTGTCGACCACCTGGTCGGTGCCGGGCGACCGATCTGCTTGCCGATCGACTACTTCGAACACTCGATGTGCGGCAGCGGGCTCGGTGCCGAAGGTCAAATGCGCCGCGCGTCGTACATAGGCCGATACCGCTGGGTCGTCGACAAGTTTGCGCCAGCCCGACCATGAACGCAGGTAGGCCGCGAGTGCCGTTCCCGCTTCGCGAGCGATCCGTTCGGTATCCACCAGTGCGTAAACGTTCCGAGAATGCACTTCGCCGAATTGGCGATCAGGATCGCGAAATAGTTCTTTCCAGATCTCCGCCGCCATTTCAGCGTTACGGTCACAGTAGCCGATCACTCGATCCGCAAGTGCCTGCAGATCATCCACACCGACTTCTTCGAGGGCCTGCTCGAGAGATTTCTGGATGACGACGCCCACCTGCTGGATGAAGGCGGTGCGCCACTTCATACGTTTTTCGTCACCCGTGTGCAAGGGCTTGAAAGGCGCCACCTCAATACGATATCCGTGCGCCTGCAATACCGCGATGAAGGCGATGTCTTCATTGTAGGTGTGCGGTATGGGAACACGGCGTACACCTTGGTCATCCAGCAAAAGAAACGCCCCAGTGATGGGGACAGCTCCCTCCAAAGCGTCCTCTCGCTCACCACCGTCATATGCTGGCACGAATCGATAATTGGTCTGAGGTCCGGCCGCGGAATCCGACGCCAGCGCATGCTTTGCATGCTCGGCGTCGTACACATCCGCCCGCCCGACATATTCTGCGCCCACTACGCGGTCATCGGAAATCGGTCTGGAGAGCAGGTCAGCGACCGCTTCGGAATCTACCTGATACACTTTGCCTTGAAAAGCACCTTCGGACAATCTCACATCATCGTCGAGAAAGAGAACTCTACTCCCTGGAGCAGCGGTGGCCGCCGCAACGAAATGCGCCAGCCCTCTGATGCCCGCGTGGTTCCATTCGGCACGCCCCAATTCCTTGAAGGCATACCGCGCATACGACTCAGCGGCCTCGTCCGGCCATGGGAGATTGCGTAGAAGTTCGCGTCGACGAGACTCATCTATATATACCGTCCGAAACGGCGCACTTTTCAATGCCAAACGATTGTGCGCCCTGTTGACCCAATCCACAGAATCGTCATACACGAACACCGCGTCCACGGCAGTAATCACAGACGCGATATCGGAGATAATTTCGTTCAAGCGTTGCGGACCATCTTTGGTGCAGATGTGAACGTTGATCGGTGGAGCGGTGTGCTGTGTCGACCCAGGAATACCCAGAATGGGGATTCGTGTATCGGCGGTTACCGGCGGCTCGGCTATATCATGGACTGCGGGTCCGGCCGATCGCGCCGAGGAATCGAGTACGGCGCTGCCGACTGGATTATTCGCCGGTTCGGTCCGGACGACGCGCATGGCCGAATGGTCGGACCTCGTGAACTCGACAGTGCGGCCGCCGGGTTCGCCGGTAACCGCGATGGTGAGTTCACCGGGAGCGAAGCCGGACGCCTCCTCGGCCAGCGATTCGGTGAACCGCGGTGCCTCCGGCAGCAGCGCGATCAGCACCGCCCGCAGGTCATCGCGCACAACGCTCGGAAGACTTATGCGCAGGACGGTTGGCGTTGTCGGCCCCGCCGTCTGCAAATCGAGCACCCAATTCCCGGCGCGGATTCCGAGAGCGGTCGCTTCACCCCGCCGATCGGTGTGCACTTCGGCATGCGATGCTCGGCAGCGGTTGATCAATTCGCCCACGATCGGCGCGAATCGCGCGATGTACGCCGGTCGCCCGAGTTCGCCGATAAGGAAACGCGCCCGACGGGCGACCGCCCCGACGGCGTGACCCACCGTGATCGGTACCATCACCGGACCTGCGGGGCGATCGGCGACCTCAGTCCAGTCCCGGCCTGTATCGGTGATCGGTGACGAGAAATCGAGCAGCACGCGATGGCGTGGATGCGGCTCCGTCACGGAGAGCGGGCGCGACTCCTCTACTCGGAACTGGCATTTCGCGCCCGCCAATGCGAGGTTCAAGATCGCCGGACTCGGCGGCGTGCCGTGCGCGTTGTAATCCAGCTGAGCGCGCAATCGTAGCTGTCGATCCGCACCTTCATTCAGAGTCAGCACAATCGCCGCGTCGGCGTCGGTGCCGGGCTCGGAGTCCCCGTCCGCAGAGGTGGAAGAAACGAGTTCGGCTATTCGTATGACCGCATCGATCACGTCCCGTGCGGTATCGGACCCAACACCCTCGGGCAGTCGACGCATGAGGTTTTCGGTAATGGTGCTCAGGATCCAGGGCTGCGTGCCCGGTCGAATTACCTGCTGCCCCCGAAAGCCCTCATACTTCGCCTGCATGTGGAAGGCATGCTCCCGCGCCTCCTCGCGGACATCTGTAAGCGAGTATTTCGGGTCGGTCTCCAGTTTGTGGGCAATTCGCTGCAACGCCGTGGCGTTATCGCGGCGAATATCACGATTGTCGCCGTACAAGTTGTCGGGATAGGCTCGACTGAAATCCGGGTCGGTAAATCCAGCAATAATCCGCAGCCGAGCGGCGATCGCGCGTTTAACCACACTGCGGCGCATCGGACCCTCCGGACGGCGGACCTCGCTCAGTCCCTCTTCCTGCAACAGATCTCGGGACGCCCGCGTGAACGCATCCTCCACCGCATGGGGACCGGACAGGAGGCCAAACCCCCGACCGGCAACCCACTGTTCGATGTCGGATCCGGGTTGCAACTCGATCGACGTGCGTTGTTGCCCCAATGCCTGCACACCTCGAGCGAAAAGTTCCGCAGAAGGAGGGCCGATCAGGTGCGGACGCGCAGATTCCGACGCCGGACCTGTCGCACCCAGCCGACGGGTCAGGATGTCGGTGAACCATGCGATGAAGTCAGACTGGTTGCGCGCCTTGGCCTGTGAATCGAGATCGTGTGGTAGCCGCAGCGGCCGACCGAACGCGAAGGTCATCGTGGCGGCCGCGAACATCCGGATGGTCGCATCGCTGCCCCCGATAATCAGCGGCGCTTGAAAGAGCAGATAAACCACGTTGGCGAAACATCGCAAGGTGTCGGACGAGGGATGCGGGGAGCGAGGCGCGACGCGCGTGGCGAGTTCGGTGATGGCGGCATCAAAAATCACCTGCTGATCACTGGCCGAAGCCGTTTCGATGGCAAACTTGTCACGATCGAAACGACGCACGGCGTTTCCGTCCACACGGGTCCCGTCAGGAAGTTCCACAGTATTTACCAGCACCGCGGGATCTTCCGCCTCGTCCCTCATTCGCGCACGGAGAATGCGGCCGATGGCGGATGCCGCCCAAAACGCCTGCGTCCCCACACCGCCGTGCCACTGCCCGGTCCTGGAATCGCGGTCTATCCCAGCGCGCAACCACATCAAGTCGCCGTACATCTCGACATCATTTACACCGCGAGTGAACCTGGTCCGGAAGTATTCGGGATCCTTTTTCCCATCGATACCCACGATATTCGGGTCACGCGCGACCGCCCAGACCTGACGCAGGTACCGCTGACTCGAGATCCAGAAGTACAGCTGTGTCAGCACCTCTCGCTTAGCCTCAAGGGTGTCTGCCGAAGCCCATTGGGCGCTGAGCCCATTCAGTCCCTGATTGGCGACATGGGCCATCCAAAGCGAAAAACCCCACAGCGCCGCATTGATATCCGGATCATTGGTCGTCATCCGCCGTCCGGGCGGTGGGAAATGCGTACTGCGAAGCGGCCCCATTCCAGCCCACGCCGCGGGTATTCGGGTCCGACCGCGCACCAGAAAATCGGATGAATCACGCCCCGCGCCTTCGTGCGGACGCCGGCCGATCCGATCACCGGGTGCCTGGTCCGCGGTGCCTGGACGTGTCAGCTCGGTGATGACGGGCGGGCCAGTGGGAACAAACAACAAGTCCAGCGCCGCGAATTCGTCGAGCGGTGCGGACGAGCGCAGCACCCGATGAAATTCGGCGACCACGCGGCCGGTGAAATAGTTGCCCGGCGGGAATGGACGGTCCGTGCCCCCCAGGGCCCGATATCGCTGCCGCACCGACTCTAGTTCGAACAATGCCACGGGGTCGAGCGTGGAGTCCGATTCGACCCGGGCCTCCCATTTCCGATAGCGAGCACTGCCCTGCCGAACTTGCTCGGCCCACTCCGCTGGTGAGCTGAACATGTCCTTGTTGAAGGACGGGAGAGCGCTGGGCGGCTGCCCCGCGCGCTCCAGCGACCAACACAGGGCGACCCGCGAGGCGCGGCCGTTGAAATCTATCGAGAAGGGATGGAGCGATATCTGGCCCTGTTGCAGGTCCGCAGCCACCTGGTACGGGTTGTATCCCGGTTCGGCGATGGCCTCGTTGTACAGGGCGCACAACTGCGCCAGCTCGTCGCGCATCGCCGCCGCCGAGCCGTACCGCGGATAGATGATGAACGCCGCCGTGGCCAGTCGCACAGACCTCGGGGTCGGCCGCTCGAAGCCGGCGAGCGGGTCGGACAGCAGATCGGCCAGCTCCTCGTCGGACAACGGGGACGACACGAACCTGAGCGTGCGGGCGCCGGGGACTCCATCGATGCGCGGAACGGCCATGAACCCGTAAGGCACGCCATGTCCGTATGGTTCCGGAACGTAGGTGAGCCGAGGATTGTTCACGACGGCGCTGATTTCGTCGGCCGTCAGCGGCACGCCCTGCGCGGCCCGGACGATGTTGGCGCCTCCCTGCGAATCGCCGGCGCCCCGGAACCGCCCGGCGCACTCGGGTTTCACCCGAACCGCGAGCCGACGATGGATCTCCGCTAGAAACTCCACCGACAGTGCCTGCTCGGATCTCGAGCGTGCGAAGACGCGAGCATCCAGCCAGCCCGCCCACCCCTCCGGTCCGTCGAAAATGTCCTGCGGGCGTTCCTGGCCCGAGACCAGGACGACTTCGCGATAGGTGTCCTCCATGAACAGGGCCAGTTCCAGGGCACGCTCCGCCTCGCTGGTGATTCCCAGCGCGTGCTCCAGCACGCGGATCTGGTCGTGGATTTCCAGATCGAGGAATCCCCGCTCCCCGCCCGGGTCCGCCGCACCGGCATAGTGCTCGACGAGTGCCCGTCGGTTCGTGGGTTCGTGACCTTCGGCAGGTCTGCTACCGATCAACCCGTCCGGTCCCGATGTGCTGGCGCTGGTTCGAGCGCCCTGAGCACCGGCCTTGTTCCACGGTGTCAGCGACACGCTGTCATCTCGACCGCTATCGGCCGGAGCCCGAACCGCCGCGGTGCGCTCATCAGAGGACGGTGTGCCTGCGCTTCCGAGTCCGCCCGACGGTGGCCGACTGCCGATGAGGCGGGTCCGCTTCTCCCGCTCGGCCTGAGCGCGCAGGCTCGGTACGAGCTTGTCCAGCAAGCGGTGTTGCAGGTCCAGCAAGGCATAGGCCCGCAGTTGTTCGATCGGCAGATCGGCGAGACCCGTGATGAATGGTCGAAGCTGCTCGGCGACGTTGTCGATCGTCGTAGGCAATGTGTGCAGGGTCGCCGGTTCGAGGGTTGCGAATACGTGCTGCCATACGCCGTCCGTGAATGCGTCGAGCACGACGGCGGACCCGTCCCCGCCGTACGCCGGACCCCAGACGCTCTCGAGTCTCCGCAACGCCGTGTGTATTTCGTCGTTGCGGTGCAGCAGCGCGCGGCAGGTGGTCGCGTCGACACCCGCCAGCGAGGTCGCGACATGCTCTGGGTCATCCGGCGCCCGGTTGGGCTCTTGGGAGGAGTGGGCACCGGTCGCCATCCGCCACAGGTCGATCACCATTACCAGCTGGTCCAGTACGTCGTCGCTCGGTTGCATGGTTCGGGTCGGCCGGGTGAGCTCGTCGGCCGCGGTGAGCAACCGATGCGCGTGCAGCCATCGGCGGCCGACCGCCTGTTGTTGCGCGGTCGCGAGCGGGTCGGAATCAAGACGTGCGAGCGTGTATTCCGCCTCCTCGGACGTCAGGTCGGAGTCGGGCTTGCCGACCAATCGCCGATCGCCCGCCACAAACCGTTGTCTACTGAACTCACGCAGGTCGGCGGCGCGAAGACGCTCCAGTTGCTGCCGCTCAGCGGACCCCGGCGCCGCGAAGGCGGGATCGACGCCGAGCGCACCCGCTGCCAGCAGCACCTGTGCACGCCAGGAATCATCGCGATCGTTCGGGCGACTTCCGATAGAGCCGCCCGGCTCGCCCGGCCCGGTGGACGGATCGTCGGCGCCGGGGCGATCGGCGGGGCCGGGGCGATCGGCGGGGCCGGGAACGCCGTCGGACGCGTGCTCCGACGGTCTGCTGCCGATCATCCCTTCGGGGCCGCCCGGCAGGTCCGTCGGAGGGTAGCCGAAATACTCACGAAGCAGTATCCGACGCTCCACGAGCAGGGCGTGGTGTTGCTCGATGTGCTCATGCAGTTCGGTGTCGTCGAGATCATGTCCCGCCGCACGGGCCTGGGCGAGCAATTGCTGTCTGCGCAGCCACCACATGCGATTCTCATGACCGTAGGTCAGGTCGTCCGCTGAACCGAAGCCGATCAGTCCGGACATGCGCTCCAATCGTTCCGGCTCGGGCGGAAGCCGGGGATCGCGGTCCGGAGAGGCGGCCCGCGCCATCCGATAGGTATCGGTGTCGGAGCAGTCCAACCGCAGCGGCGCGATGCCGCTCAATCGGTCGTCGTGAAACGACTCCAACGTTTCCAGAGCGGTATGTGTCTCCCGCAGCATGTCGATCCTGTCGGCCAGCAGGTAATGCTGCCGACTCGCCGCGAGCAAGGCGGCGACGGCCGTGTTGTGGCGCTCGAGACCACCGAGATCGACGGCGGCGGACAGCAGTTCGACCGGCACCTCCGTTTCCGCGGCCCGGTACATCGCACCCGCCTCGACATACCCCGCCACCGCGGCGACGATTCCCGCCGCCAGGTCGTGCAGATGGTCGCGGCGCTGCTGGAGTGCGGCGGTCCGTGCGCCAGGCGTGGCGTCGGCGAGCTCTCGATCGAGCTGTTCGACCGCCATCCGGTAGTAGTTTTCGTACCGGTGCAGTACGAGCAGCGCGTCGGCGGCGATGACGTTGGGGCCACCTGCCCATTCGTCGAGATCACCATGCGCCGCTGTCGCAGCCTGCTCGAGCGGCGCGTCGGCGTCGGCGCGGACCATCTCCTCGACCATCGGTCGGACCCGGTCGCTGCCCTCCACCCACAGGGTCGCCGGTTCCTCCCGCACCCCTTGCAGGGCGTCCAGCCGACGGACGAATCGGTGGGCCTGCGCGGTGGCCGACCCGTCGTCATCGGTACCGGTGCGGCGGAACCGCAGGTGGGCCACCAGGGCGATTCGATAAGCGCCGTAACGGCGTTCGGCCCAGGCGAATCGGGCCGCGGCGGCCATCGCCTGTGCGCCGAATGTCGCCGGGTCGCCGGTGATGTCGAACACATAGGTCAGTACCTTTTTCGCCGGGTGGGCGAAAGGCAACAGTCCGGACAACGCCTCGGGCAGCAGCTCGGGTACGCCTAGTTCGCCGAAGGACAGGGTGACATCGGCACGGTTCGGGTCGGATACGTCCGCGGACAACAAATCCGGCCGTTCCAGGCCGTGGTCGGCGGCCCAGGCCCTGGCCTGTTCTATCCCAGCGCGAACCACGGCGGCGGATGACTCCTCGCCATCGGAAGCGTTGGCGCGCTGGATCTTCGCGTCGTTGACGACGGAGCGCACATTCGGGTGTATGCCGTCGACATCGCCGATCAGCTCGGGCAGCCGCTGGAATTCGGACGCCCCCCAATCCTGCTGCCCGAGGTGTGCGGCCACGGTGCCGTTGGCCGCGCCGCGCGCGTGAGCCTGCGCGGACGACTCGCCCGGTGACTCCATCCGGAACAGCGTGGCCGCCGCCGCGGCGGCCAGCCAGCCGCCGGCGTCCTCGGACGACAGGACATGCACGGCGACACCGGGGTTCGGTGCCGAGACGATATCAGCGCCCGGACTCGGTTCGACCATCACGAGGGTGTGCAGCCCGTCCGCCGCCGACAGTCCGGTCCCGCCGGCGACCAGGCAGCCGGTATCCGAGCCGATGACGGTGATATCCGGTGCCGCCGCCGGGTTGACGAGGCGACGGTAGTGGTTGTCGGCCGTGATCTGCTGACGCAGCAGCAGTTCCCGGGTCCGCAGGGACTCCGCCGAGTCGCCGACGGGTCCACGCCGCCAGGCCACCACGGAGACCCGCAGGTCTGGGGTGATCCGCCGGACCTGCTCGACCAATCTCGCGGCGGTGGCGAAGTACTCCGACACCGGGTCGGCGTCTCGGTCGAGCACCAGGTAAACGACCTTGTCCGCCCACTCCGGATCCTCGCCGAACACGAATTCCAGCTCGCCGGTGGAGAAGTCGGCGTGGCGCAGGTTCTGCACGGGAGTCGGCGGCTCGGTCGCGGGGTCCGCCGGTACCTCGGTCGGACGGCCAGCCGTTGGGTCGGCGGTCGACAACTCGGCGATCAGGCGCGCCGCTCGCGCTGACACCGGCGCCTCGGCCGCCCACACATTGGCTTGCCGCCGGGCATCGGTCGGGATGCCCGTGGTGGTACCGAGCAGGCCCGGATGCTGTCGGACCAGCGTGGACTGCAACCAGCTGTGTCCGCGGAGCAACACGAGTTCGGCGAGTGCTGGATCCCGCAACTCCTCGGGCGACTCTTCGTCGGTCAGACCGGTCCACCACCGGTGTACCTGTTCGATTCGCTGCCGGGTCAGGGTCGCTGCCTCGTCGGCGTCGATCCCGGCACGGTGGGCGGACTCGCCCGGCACCGCCAGCCGCTCGGCCGCCCACTCCTCGCCGCCGGGTGCCGCTTCGCTGTCGCTGGTCCCGGGCAAGCGCCGCAGCGCGGCAGCGGTTACCGCTTGCCGTCTTGCCTCGGGTCCGTCTGCCGGTTCGGTGGCTATCAGGGCGGCCGTGAGCCAGCGGATCACGCTATCGCTTGCGTCCGAATGGTATTCGGCCGCCAACCGGTCGACGTGGCGCGCCCGCTGCTGAAGTTCGCGCAACCGGCGCTGGGCGAGGCGATGCTCAGCCGCCGTGTCGGCGAGCTCTTCGAGACTGTCGGCCCGGTTCGCTGCCGTGGCACCGGCTGCGGTTCGCAGTCGCTCGGGCAGGTCAGGGCTGGATACGAGCAGTTCCCGGTCCGCCGGGCAAGTGTCGAGATGTGCCGCGGACTTCGTGGTGAACTCCGCCTGCAGCGTCAGTTCGCGCTGCTCGGCGTCGGCTAGGTCTCGGTCCAGCTGTTCGATGGCGTCCGCCCAGCCGGGGCGGTCCACTCTCGTGTCGGCGCGTAGTCGGGCGGTCGCAGCGCCGATATGCGGCGCGACATCCGTCACGGGAGAACCCGACTCCTGTTCGGGTTCTGGCTCGGAAGCACGAGTGCCATCGGGTGGGCGGTTGCCCATCCGGGCGAAATCTGCTGGATGGGCAGGACTCGGCCGGTCAGGCGAGTCCCTGGTGCTCGTGACCGGCTGGCTGAGCGGGCCTTCGTCATCGAATGGCCTCGATTGGGCGAGCACCGGTTCACCGATCTCGTTTATCACCCGGATATGTTCAGGAGACGCGTCGGTCTCGGTGCGGTTAGTGGCGGGTGCTGACGGTTCCTGAACGAGGTCGCCGTTCGGCTCGAAATCGATGGTCCAGAACGCGCGCTTGGATTCGGGCAGCTTATCGATGAATTTCTGCTGTTCGCGCTGCCAGATATCGAATTTGACGGCGCTGTTCAGTAATGCGCGCGGATCGGCCAGATCGTGCGGGGCGAAGTCGAGGTTGCCGTTTTCATCTGCGGCGAGATCGACAACGACCAACTTCGCGGGGTCGCCGGGTTTGCTGTCATTGACCAGGAGTACGAGGTGGTTGTCGGCGTCGTCGCTGCCGTCTTTGTCGGTGTCCTTCCATTTGTAGACCAGGACCTGGATGCCGCCGGGGCGCTGTTTCAGGGATTCGACGGCTTTGTCCAATGAGCCGAATGTCGTTGGTATGCCGCCGCGGAACGATTCTTGGACCGTGCTCCAGTCGTGGCCCCGCAGCGGTAACCCACCGGTCGGCATCGTGAAGAGGTCCTTGTTTTTTGGGCATAGCACTCGCATGGCGGTCACGCCGTTGTTGACGCAGTTGTTGGGGCTGCGTAGGTGGATTTGCGTGATCAGGTCGAGCAGGGCTGCGGTGGCCAGGTAGTTGGAGGCCGCGGCGAGAACGTTCTCGGCGTTTTCGGCGACGGGATCGGCGGCGTCCGCTTCGCGGGCTGCGGTGTCGTTCGTATTGACGTCGCCGGTGGGATTGTGGATGCCGGTGTCGGACAGGTGCTGGACGACCGCTTCACCGACGATGTCTCGGGCTATCGCGGGGGTGATGTCCGAGGGGGGAAACCCGAGTGTGTTCGCGAGATCGTGCTGAGCTTCGGCCAGCGCGATGCCGACCTGCCGCAGCCCCTCGGCACCTTCGACCTCCTCGGGAGACCAGTCGAGTTGCTGGGCGAGTTCGTCGCGCCGGGGAGTGAGCTGCTCGAGTGCTTGTTCGTCGGTGAGCAGCGCGTACTGGACGGCGGCTGCGCGGGTGGTCGCATCGACCTGCTGCCGCAATGCCGCGACCACAGCGGGCGGAAGGTTTGCTTCGCGCAGCAGCCTCTGTAGTGGGTCGCCGGTACCGTCGGTGCCGGAGGTCCGGGTGCCGACGCGTTGGGTGCCGGGGTCGGCGTGGTGAGTTTCAGAGCTGGCATGGTGGGTGTCGGATTTGGAGGTGTCGGCGGGGTCGTCATCGAGGACCGCAGCGGTCAAACTCGGGGCGGGAATGCCCAACAGTCTGGCGAGCCGCGTGGATCGGTCCACCAGTTGGTCTGGTGCGCCGATGTTCGCATTGCCAGGGTGCCAGGGGGTCAACGCGGCGATGAGGGCTTCGGGGGCGGTAATCGGCGCGTTGTGGAGGAGGAAGTCGGCGGTGGCGTGGTGATGGGCGCGCTGTTGCAATCCGGGTACGAGCGAGCCGAGCTTGTCACTGGCCTCGACGACGTCGTTGTGCGTCTCGGCTGTCGGCTCGGCCCGGTGCTGGGCCACGGCTTGGTTGTATTGCACCACCGCCTCGCGGACCCCGCGCAGGTGCATGGCGTTGCGGATCAGTTCGTCCTGCGGCGACATCAATGCTTGTGCGGTACCGGGTTTGCCGTTGCGCGCGGTGCGGTTCTTGGCCTGGTCGTAGATGTAGGACTGTTCGGGGACCTCGGTCATCCACACGTGCATGCCGCCCTTGGCGAGCACGGCGTCGGATACGGCGATGTCCACACCGCGTTGGCCCTGCCGGTTGATCACCAGGATCTTGCCCTGCTCACCGGCGGCGTCGAAGACCTTCTGCAACTCGGCTTCCGAGTCGGCGCCCCACTTGGCGATCCGGTCGTTGTCGACCGCCTCGATCGCCTCCCGCGGCACTCCGGCCCGCAGCAGAGCGCGGACCTGTTTTTCGACCAGATCGTTGCGGTGGCAGAGGATCTCCTGGAAGCGGCCGTTGCCGCCGTCCCACATCTGGTGGGCGTAGCCGGCCACCGCGTTCAGCTTGGCACGGGTGTTCTCGTGCAGGTCGGCCTGGCCCTCCACCAGCTGCGACGGGTTGTAGGGATCGATTTTGTGCGGCGCGTCGAGCCCGTACACCATCTTCAGCACGCCACCCAGATCGTCCAGCGTGCCCGAGGCGCCGGTGATGTGGTCGAAAAAGCGGTTGGTGCCGTATATCTCGGCCGCGGTGATGCTCTTCGACGAGTCCGCGTCGGCGCGCACCACGATCCCGTGCTGCTCGGCGTTCATCCCCTCGGCCTCGGCGGCCCGGATCTCCTTGGCCTCGACGGCCTGGGCCAAGCTCGCCTTGCCCGGCTCTGCGCTCCAGCGTGATTCGCTCGATGTCTTCGGATTGCGTTGCAGGCCGTGCTCGGCCTGGTCGATGATGACGATCTTGCCCTGATCGATCACGTAATGCGTTTTTTTGCGAGAGGTGAACTCGGCGGCGGCGGCCATCTCGAGCCGCGACGATCCCATGCCGTCCAGCCACCGTTTCCCGCCCGGCAGCGCCTCCAGTTTCGCCCGTCCCGCCGGGGTCAGCTCCGCTCTGCCGTCGTACCAGTACTCGGTGTCGATGTCGAGGGTGCCGTCGGACCGTTCGACGTCGACTTCCTCGGCGATCTGTTTCAGACCGAAATCCTCGTGCGACAGTTGCCCTTTCGCCACCGCGTCGGCGAGGAAGTCGTGCGCGTCGAAGACCTCACGAACTGTTGCCTCGGGAGCGGCGTCCTGTGTGCCTTCGGATTGGATGAAGATCTTCTCACCGCGGTCTACGATCGCGTCCATTTCGTCGATCACCGCCCGGCGCGGCGGCTTATGACCGGCATTGCACAGATGCCCGACGGTCTCGCCGGTGGCAACCACGATCGCGGGCCGGCCTGGTGTCACCGAACCGAACCCGGTCTCCTGATCGGCTCGCAACACGTCGATGCCGTAGCGGCTGAGCACCCGCCGGTACTCGGTGAACTCTCGATGCGCCAGTCCGTCCGCGGTCGTCACCAGCAGCGCCGAACCGTGACGGACCGCCTGGTTCAACGAGTACGACATGAACATCAGCGTTTTGCCCTGCCCCGGCAGCATCTGTACCGGTCGCCCGGCCATCTCGAACGTGCCCTCGAGCTGCGGCACACGCAACACCATCCCACCGGGTACCTCGTCGATCGTGCCGCGCCGAATGATCTCCATCCCCGCTACCAGCGATTCGTGTTCGTCGGGGTGGAACAGCCCGGCTTGCAACACCTCGTCCGGCAGGTTCGACAACTTCAGCGCCTCCGGGACGTGATCACCCGACCGCGCATGGAAATCGGCCAGCACGTCCTCGGCATGATCGCGAGAAGTCGTGGTCGACGAGCCCGTTTCGTCGCCGGGAGGCGCGGCCGGACCGGTATCCGGCCCCGCCTCGGCATCGGCCGGTGTCCTCTGGGCGGGCACACCGGTCTGGGTATCGTGCTCCACCGCGGAGCCGTGCTCATCGCTCGCTGCCGCCCGCCGTCCGTCGGAGGTGGCCGCTGCCGAGTCGTCCGGAGCCGCGCGCTCTCCGTTGTCCGCTGGAACCTTTTGTGGTCCAGAGGTTTCCGCACCGGCCTCCACTCGTGGAGCGACTCGGCTCGACTCGTTACCATCCGGATGCCGCGCGGCGCTGGCGGCATGCTCCTCGGTGGCGGGCACGTCGGGGCCGTGCTGGGTTGCGTCCACCGAAACCTTCGGCGGTGTGGCTGTTTCGGCACTGGTCACCACCGGCGGCGGGCCGTGCTCCACGGTCCGGTCGCGCGCGTTGCCTGCCGACGGATGCTGCCCGGCGGTGTGCTGTGGGGTGTCGGTCGCACCGCGTGTCGGCGCCGATGCATCCGGGACTGCCGCTTGCGATTCCGGCCTCGTGAGTGACTGGGCATCGGCCGATGTTGGTTGTCCGTCGTCTGCCGCGCGCGGGGTGGCATCCACTGAAACCTTCGGCGGCGCGGCCGGTTTGGCGCCGGCAGGGACCGACGGTGCGGCCGCGTTCGCATGGGCATCGGATCCGGCGGGGGCCGCTATTGGCGCAGCAGACACCGTCGTGCCCCCGCCGGATGCCGCATCGACCGGTGTCGAACCCGGCCGTGCGGGCCCAGCGGGCCCCGCCGCCCCTGGCGCGGTGTTCGCCGTCGCGTTGGGTACCGGCGCCTGACTCTCGGTGGTCGCCGCGTTCGGAGCGGCCATCGATGGCTGTCGCGCAGCCTCCCACGCCTGCTTCGCCTCCGCCGAAATCTCCACCGGCGGTGCGGCCGCGGGCAGATCGGGCCGGGTGAACAGAACGCTGCCGTCGACCGCCGACTCGGTAGCGGGACCGGAGCCAGCAGTGTGGCTGCCGAGTTGAGCATGCACGGTGCCGGCGAACGCGCCGTTGAGCATCGGCGCCAGAATATGGTCGAAATACTCCGGCCAGCCGGTGATCATGGCCGCCGCGCCCAGACCCGCCGCCGCGCCAGCCATCCCGTGCACCAGACCGGCCAGCGTTCGGCTGGTCTGGATCATGGGAATCGCCCCGGGCGCCACCCGCGCGGCCAGTGTGCCGCCCACCGCGCCACCGGCACCCGACGCCGCCGCCGCGAGTATCGACGTCACGTCGATACCGTTCGGGTTCTCGCCGTTGTCCCCGACCGGGGACGCATGTCGGTAACCGGCCTCGACCTGCAGTAGTTGCACGCCACCGTCCACGGCCGTCGGCAGCAGCGCCGCCCGGCCCACCGTGACCGCGAACCGGACCGGTCCCACCGCCGACAGCTTGGTCGCGGCATCCACCGCGAGCCGTTCGTAGGCCTGCTTCAGGCCCGCACGCATCACCTCGACCTCGGCGCGGCCCTCCGTCAGCGCCGCCTCCACCGCCGGTGCGGCCGCCGCCTCACCGACCGGCCCGGCCGCGGCGGCCGCCGACACCATCCGCACGATCCGCCAGCCCAGCTCGATGCCGAAGGTGAACATCACACACAGCGTCTTCTCCGCGTCGTTGGCCGCACCGTCGGTCTGATCGGCCAGCGCGAGTGCCCGCTCGCGCAGCTTGGCCCCGCCATCGCGCTGCGAGCGCAACGCCTCCCGCAACTGGTCACCGAACATACCCAGCGAATCCTGCTGCGCCAGTAGCATTCCCGCGCTCAGCGCGTGATCGTTCATGGCCGCGGCCCTGTCCCGCAACTCCGCGGCCATCCACCGCATTCTGGAGATGTCGGCGCGCGGCAGATCCCCGCCGAACACCACCATCTCGATCGGGCGCCGGACCATGTCGGGCAGCCCCTCGAACATCTCCCGCAGCTGAACCACGGGATTCAGCGACAACGCGTACCCCATCCGGCGCCGCCTATCCCGGCGGCGGGGCCGCGTCGACCAGCACCGCGTGCAGTATCTTCGCCGCAGCGCTCGCCCGCTCGCCGTGCAGCACGACATCGGCGAACGCGATACCCAGTGCCCGATCCACTTCGAAGCCACCCGCCGCACCGGTGGCCCCCTTCAACTCGGCCCGCCAGTGCCGGAAACCGCGCAGCAGCTCACCCAGTGTCGTGTACCGTCCCGCCACCACCCGCATGTACTCGGCGATCAGGGCGCGCTGAGCGACCTCCCGGGCGACACCGCCGCCGGCGTGGTTCAAGGCGAGACCGAGTTCTCGTACCGTCGCCGAGCCGACAGCCGAATCATTGGGTCCTGCTTCGGTTTCCGGCGTTCCGAGGCCAGGGCTCGGTTCGTAGACGACTCGCTGATCGAGCGTGATCGACCGGACCGTGGCCGAGTCACGCACGTCACGGCGCCACCGCACTCCGCCGGCGTCCTCGCCCAGGTCCCCCACCGCGACGACGTCGAGTTCGATCATCGGGTACTCGGTGAGCACCCGATCGACCGCCGCCGCGAACTCACGCACGGGCGTCTCCTGCAGGTCGGGCAGGTCGAAACCGATGACCGTGACGTGGTGCCGGTGGGCCAAAGTCCGTGCGAGCCAGGCGAATATGGGCGAGACGCCGGGCTTGCCGGCCGGTTTTTCCGTATCGCGGCCTCGATCACGCTTGCGCGGCTCGGCGCTCTTCGGGGAGCGCGGCGGGGAGCCGGGCCGGGGATTGGACGAATTCGGGGTGGAAGGCGCGGACCCGCTCTTGGGTGGTGGTCCGGTCCACGGCGTTTCTCTTCTGCCGCCGGTCCTGGGAGCGGATTTTCGCCCCGGCGTCGTCCCGGGCCTGGGCGATGTCGCGCTCGGGTTGCGTGGCGCATCCCGTCCGGCGCCGACCGGCGGCGACACCGGTGAGGATGGGGGCCGGCGGCTCGGATTCCCAGCGGACTTCGAGCCACCCTGCGGGTCCGAAGTTCCGGCCGGAGGATTCGACGACTGCGGGCTGTTCCGCGACGTCGACGGTTTCCCGGAAGATCCCCGAGGCGTGCCGGACGCTTGCTGTTCGGTGGGGGTGCGGTTCGAGATCGGCTGTCCGGCAGGGGTATTGCTCACAGTTCCGGCGCCGGGCCCGAGAGAGGTGGTCGCGGGTTCTGCGCTCCCAGCGGATGGGATGGCCGAGGACGGTCGCACACCCGTCCCATAGTTCTGGTCCGGACGATACGCCTCGTCGCCAGCTCGCCCGATCTGAGCGGCACCGTCGAGATCCTGGGCCTCGAAGTCGTGCGCGGCGGCGGCCGCGTGCTGAGCGGTCCCGCGCAGGCTTTCCTCCATCGCTTGCAAATCCCGCAGCAACTCATCGGCCTGTGGCGTGAAATTCTTGGCGAAGGCCTCGCCGAGATCGTCATCGCCCCAGCACCCGTTCGCATTCGCCAGGGAGTCTCGCAGTCCGGCGTAGGTCCGCGCGACCTGGTCGCCGAGTTCGGCCAGCCGTGCGCTGTCGCGTCGCAGACTGTCCGGGTCCAGCTGCACTCTGTCGTTCACATCGCCCCCGGTGCGGCCCGGCGCAGCCGGAATCGTCGCTCGAAGGCGGCCACGAACTCCGAACGCGGCACCGACGATGTCGACCGTTCCACCACACCGTCGTCGGCGACGTAGAAAACCGCACGGTCCAAGGCGATTTCGCCGTCGGGCATCGGTGACCGCACCACCCAGCCCACGTCGATGCGTTCGGCCCGCAACGTGGACAGCGGATACCCCGTCGTGTCGTAGCCATGCCGGTGAATGTGACCGCGAACGAGGTCGACGGCATCGGCCTCGGACATCCCGTCCGCGTTGTCCGCGGCCAGACCGGCGACCAGGAATTGGAACAGCGCGCCGTCGATATCGACCCGGTCGTCGTGACCGAAGACGTCCATAATTCGCGCCCTGGTCACCGAGCCCGACTGGGCGGCGAATACCAACGCCGCGGCGGTTTTCGGCACGTCGCCCACTCGATCGCCCACCAGGCTGCCAATGATGCCCGCCACGGTGTCGACGGTCCATACCGCGGGCATGGCCGGTGCGCACTGCGCCATCGGTGCCGACTCACCTCGATACCATCGACCCGCCTCCCACCAGTAGCAGAACGTCAGCAAACCGGCCGCCGCGCGCGGATTGAGCACCGGGTCCGCGACCCAAACCGGTGCGCCGGCAAAGAATTTCGGAGCTGCGGCACCGGAGTTGTAGACGGCATCCAGGACCGGCGCGTTCCAGACACCGCCCGACAACACCGCCCGGTCGCCGGGCAGCAGGTTGAGCGTCGAACCGCTGCGTGCCGCACTTTCGAACACACCGGTCGACGGCCCGATCCGTGGCCCCCGTCGCGATCCGGCCGCCGTAAAGGCCGCCGCCAACACCGCCCACCGGGCCCACAACGCGGCGAGATCCGGCAACTCGTCCTCCACCGGCACCGCCCGCACCCCGGCGCGGCGGTCCGCCCGCGTCTGGTCCGCGGCCTGCCGTGGCGGTCGCGACGGCAATTCGGCTCGCCCGACGTAGGCCGCCAACCACACCGGCAGCCGAGCTCGAGGATAGATTTCCAGGTCGGCGCGATACGCCTCGGGCGCGAACAACTGCTCGCCGGGGAAGGGCTCCGCACCATAGTCGGGCAAGGCCTCGACGCCGTCGGCATCCACCCGCACCAGCAATCGCCACCACGGTCCGTCGTCGGACCGAGCCGACTCGTCGCGGTGTCGACGCACCGCATCCCACACCGCGTCGGGCACCTTGCATCGAACCGAGCGTGTGCCGTCGTCGGCCAGCAGCAGTGCCGACTCATCGACGACGGTCACCGCGAACCAGGCTTCCAGCCGCCGCCATCCGGCCGGGGCGAATTCGGACAGCCCGCGCGCGATCTCCAGTGCCTCGGCATCACCGCGCCCGGACACGCTAGCCCCCTGAACTCGAGGTCAGGCAGGACCGGTGCGGCGGGGAGCCGGTGCGGCGGGCGGTCCACGCACAGTCCATAGGCAATCCCCTTCGACTAAAAACGATCGTCACCAGCACGGTTCGACGGCCTCAATCGGTGCGAGCAGCTCGGACAACAGCTGCGACGTGGTCATGACGTCTCCCCACGAGGTCGAATTCCCACACGCCACCGTGCTCGGCGATGTCGAAGATGCAACCAAAAATGGTGACCTGACCGCACGGAACCACGCAGGTACACCAGCCGAACGCATCGACGCGCGCCGCGGCCGGATAGGCGGTCGACTCCGGTCCCGCTCCAGCATGAAGGTGCGGACTCGATATGGCGTCCCGGACCGATATCTTCCGCTGTTCTTCACCTGACTCCACGATCGAAAACCATTACACGGCAACAACAATGCCCCCATCCACCTGGTCGCCACTCCACTCCCGACCGCGACGTGACCGTAGCCCAGGGATGCCCGGATGCGGCGCCTGAGTGTGCGGCAGCCGAATTCGACCCCCAACGATCGACTCACACCACGCTCCCCGGTTGCGTCCTAATAGACTCGCAAGTATTGGCGTATAGGTAGGCCTGAAGCATCGGTATGTGATAAGCGGTCCGCCCCTGGTCTAAAGGCTGTAGGTTCCCGCGGCGCGGTACGGCGGGCATCCGGCCACCGTGGCGACGGCGCCGTCGCCGGGCGGATTGAAACCGGCCAGATTCTTCATCTCGCCGCTCGCACTGTCGACGAGCCGCCGCGGGTCGACCTCGCCCTGCGCAGCGCGACTGGCTGGACAGGCGAAACCGGGCGGGGGACGGCGGATGATCAGGCTAGGTTGATCACATCAACGGCTCGGGCGGGAAGGATGGTGCGCCCGAAGGGGAGGGGCGCACCAACCGTTTGGGGGTGCCACGCGATGCACCGGGCAGGGGTTGACGTTGCACCGGGTGAACGCAGAAAGGCCTTTCTGCCGCTCCGCTCATACAGTTCGACGATGTGCAAGAACGAAGTGCCTCCCTGTGAGACTCCGCAGTTAGGTAGTGGTCCCACATCAGTACCCTGCGGGGTGAATCACGACTACTGGTCGAGGTGCGGCATGATGAACCGTTCAGCAGTGCTGGAACTCTGGATCGCTATTACCGTTGAGCCAGGTAGTCGCTGAATTCCGTATCTATCAGCGCCTAGATAAGATTTACGCTCGGTGCGGAATATCGACCGTATCGATGACATAGAAGTACTCGGAGAGTTCGACACCGGGAGAATCTTCTACATTCGATCAGCCCAATCTCTGATCAGCCGGCGATCCGCCCGCCGGGTCGGGCCATGCGATCGTGACCGGACCGATGATGCGAACATAGCGAAGACTACGGCCAGCACGCACTTTTTCGAACGTCGTCAACTCTCGCGGATATGATCCCCACCTATAATATTTGCTCGCGGCATACCGAATCCCACAACTTCGACTCACCCTGTGGTGTCACAATCATCAACTGATAGGTAGATATCGCACATCCGCAGATCGGTGGATTCACGAGATTTCGTTGGCAGCGTGTCGGACCGACCGGCTACTCTGCTCGATGTGTCAGCGCAACGCCCCTTCGGTAGCGGTTCTCTTCCAACAGCGGCCAGTGATTTCGTCGGACGAGAACGAGAGCTGGAAAAAATCGCAACCCTATTTCTGTCTTCGACGCGACTGATTACCTTGATCGGCGCGGGCGGCATCGGCAAAACCCGGCTCGCGACCGAAGCCGTCCACCGCTATCACAAAGCGCGGCGGGTGCCGATTCACTGGGTCCGGCTGGCCCGACTCCCCGCGGGCTCGGATGCGACGGCGGTCGAGGACGAGCTCGCTCACTCGATCATCGACATGGACTTCTCGAACCGGTCGACCTGGGATGCCTTGATCGATAAGTTGACCAAGACCGAGGGCACCAGCCGCAATCCGCAGGCCATTCTGGTGATGGACAACTGCGAGCACGTACTCGACGGTGCCGGACAGGCGATTGCGGCGTTGCTGGACGCGGTGCCCGGACTGACCGTACTGGCCACCAGCCGCGAGGCCATCGGCTGGGTCGACGAGCAATTGGTGCCGGTCCCGGCACTGTCACGCGAACAGGCGCTCGCTTTGTTCCGCGCCCGAGCGGAGTTGACCGGTCACCCTATTGCGGGTGATGACGACGCCGCGCTCGCCGGTTCGATCTGCTGGCATGTGCACAACCATCCCCTCTACATCAGGCTGGCCGCCGCCCGGCTGACGCGGCAACCGTTGCCGATGATCCTGCGTGATCTCAGCGGCGAGGACGGCGACCGACGGCTGCGCTGGTCGCATGGCCCACGGGTAGGCGCAGACGAAAGACATTGGCGCATCCACGATGTCATCGCCTGGTCCTACGACCTCTGCCAGGACGACGAGCGCCTGCTTTTCGAGCGTATGTCGGTCTTCGCCGCCGGTTACGACAGCAATACGGACGACGATCACGGCACGTCAAGGCGCGATGTGGGGGCCGAACTCGAAGCGATCGAGGCGGTATGCGCCGACGACGACGGCGCTGGCATCGCCCGCGACGAGATCGAGGGTTTGCTCGAACGTCTCGTGGACCAATCGCTCGTCACGGTGCACCTGACACCTGATTCAGTCCGGTATTCACTGCTGGAAAGCTTGCGAGTCTTCGCGCAGCAGCGGCTGCACGAGCGATCGGCGGGGGCGGAGTGGCAACGGTTGGCCGGCAGGCACCGACGGTACTACCGGGACAAGGCCGTCCGCGCTGGAGCCGATTGGTTCGGCCCGGCCGAACAAGAGTTGTTGGACTGGGCTCGTGCGGCGTGGGACAACCTGCTCACCGCGATGGACAGCAGCCTCGCCACGCCCGGGGAGTCCGCGATCGGATTGGAGATCGCGACCGGGTTGATCGCCCTGCGTCTTCCATTCTTCCTGGGTTCCCTGCGCGAGTCCCGCCGCTGGGCAATGCGCACACTGGAAGCGACCCGCGGTCTCGATCCCCAGCCCATTGCACTGCAGACCGCCTCGATGGCGCTGACCGCATGGTTGACCTCGTGTCAGGGCGTGCACGACGAGGCCGCCCAGATGCTCGATGAATGCGTCGCCGCCTGCGTCCCGGATGCGGCAGCGAGATCGAATTGGCGAGACGATCCGATGGCCGATCTCGGTCTGCCGGCTCCTGTCGACTTCGCCTGGGGTACCGAACTGCTCTTCGCGGATGATCCGCGCTCGATTGTGGTCCTGGCACGTGCGCGCGAGCGGTTCCGCGCGGATGGCGATGAGGGCGGTGCCGCCATGAGCGAATTGTTCCAGGCCCTGGCGGCCGGACTGCTCGGCACCGCGGCACAGGCATTGGAGATCGCACAGCGCTACCTCGACCGTGCCACGCGATCGGGTGCCGGATGGGCACAGTCCTGGGCCGAATTGGCCTGGGCGATAGCACTGACCAAGCACGGTGATCCACATGAGGCATTGGCCGTCGGGCGTACCGCGCTGAGGAGTCAACTGTCCATGCGGGACCAGTGGGGAGCGATCTGGGCGGTCCATATCCGGACGTGGACACTGGCACGCTTGGTCGCCGACGCACGCGTCGACCATGGCGCACAGCCCGATTCAGTGCTCTGCTTGGCGACGGAGATCGCTAATCTCGTCGGCGGTGCCGGCACGGTACGGCAGCAACTCGGCGTGAACATCGCCAACCTCGGACCGTTCGCCACCGAAACCGATAAGGCGATTGCGGTAGCCCGAGATGTGCTCGGACACAAGGCCTTCGCAGCCGCCACACACGAAGGAGCGATACTTCGAACCGAATTCGACGAAGTGGCTCGGCTGGCGCTCGGCACTCTGTCGTTGAACAAGCTGGCACTCGACCACCCGATCCGTCGACACCGACCATCCAAATGGAGCGAGTTGTCGGCCGCCGAACGCGAAGTGGCTGTATTCGCCGCGGCAGGCTGGACCAACACGGCGATCGCGGCAAGTCGTGGCAGCTCGTTCAAGACGGTCGACGCACAGATCGCATCGATCTTCAGCAAGCTGATGATCAACTCGCGAGCCGATATCATCACCCTCGTTCCCAGCGATGCACGGGAGAAGGTCGCCCAGGCGGCCGCCCGTCGCCCCCAGCAGCGAAGACATCGGTAGCCGAATCAGTGTGCCCACAACTCGGCCGCGCGCTCAACTCCCGCATCGAACCGGCCATAGTGTTCAATTCGGTGGCGATTTCGGCCAGCACTTTCGATACCTCGATCGCATTGGCTCGCAAGATATCCGTCGACAGCGGCGCCTCATCCGCGGCGAATCGCATGACATCCCGAATCCCGCTGCCGCACAACCGCAACACCGCATCGTCGGCGCCTCGAATGCTCGCCGCCAATGCCGACGCGACCAGATGCGGCACATGCGAGATCCGGGCAACGGCCCGATCATGCTCGGACGGTGTCATCATGACCGGGTGTGCACCGGTCAGGCCGACCAACTCGACGACGGCGTCGATCGCGGCCGGACTCGTATCCGCAACCGGTGTGAGGGCCCACGGTCGATCTCGGAACACATCAGCTGATGCGGCGAGCGGACCCGAACGCGTACGACCGGCCAATGGATGGCCACCGACATAGTTCTCCACATCGCAGCCGATCATCTCGGCATCAGCCGTAGGAGCCACTTTGACGCTGCCGACATCGGTATAGAAATGTGCGAGCGATTTGACCTGACATTCGGCGAGCACTGTCGCGATATCACTCGACGGCACGGCCAACACCGCGATATCGACCGGCGCCGCGGGCAGACCGACGACTCCCGCTCGCCGCGCCGCTGCCATGGCGACCGTATACGGATCCCGATCGCACAAATACGTCAGAATTCCCTGCTTACGCAGGGCGAGTGCGATAGATGTTCCGATCATTCCGGTGCCGATTATCGCAACCTCGCGCACCGACCGGTCCGGCGGCGTTTTCACCGCAACCGACAGATTGTCGAATTGAGGACATCACAAATTTTCATTACCCGACCTCATTGGCCTCGGCTCAAGCACAGTACGAAGTGCCTGATAGGGCGAGCTGATCTCGATGGGCAACAAGCTACTCGGGACGCACCGACCGGTTCAATAGGGAATGCACATAGGTAGATAATTCTCGGCAATTACCTACCAGCAGTCGCTACCTACGCAATCCATTTCAGACGTGAAGAGCATGGTGTGCGTCTCCACCGCGCCTTTGGAGCCCGCCGCCAGGGCCGGCGGCCGAATCGTCATCCTAAAATTGGGGCCATGACCGCAGCGACGGGCCTTGTTACTTTCACGCTTCATTTCATCAACGAGGAGGATCTCTTGTACCGTCCTATGCTGAATGTCATTGCCGGCGGCGCGCTTGCTGCCGCTCTCGTACTGCAGCCCGCGCTCGCCGCGGCCGCGCCGAACGGCCTCCCGGTGGCACCATCGACCACCGCCTCGACCCAGATCACCGCGCCGTTCGACCCCATCTGCCCGCTCTGCTTCATCCGTGAGTTGATCGAAAGCGGGTCCGCGCGCTGATAATCCGCCCAACCGGGCGAGCAGCACCTGCTCGCCCGGCTTGGGGATCAACCGACGGTCGACTCGTCACTGCCGAGCCGCAGCCGCCGGGTCGGAGACGAACACCCGCCCCGGGTAGACGGAATCGCGAACCCGGGGCCGTCTCGTTCAGCCGCGGATACATCGCTCGGCCCATTTCCGGTGAGATGCGCGAATCCTTCGCGCAATAGAGCCGCCCGCCCGCGAAGGCATGGCCAAGGCCCGCGCGAAAGACCGGCTCAAGGGCAAACACCCGAAAGTGCCACTCGCAGCACGAAAAACGATCCAACGTTGCTACCACGACCCCGACGACACCTCGATCGCATCCACTTCGTCGTGACAAAACAGGTGGCGCAGGTTCGTACAGCGATCACCGATGCCGTAGACCTACTTATGGTCCCATTCTGGAGTTCGACAGACCGGAATGGAGAGGTGTGAAGAGCATTGGTGTGCTGTGCGCTGCTCGCCGGACTCCTGGTGTTCGGGCCGCGTGGTGTGCGTATCCACCGCGCCTTTCGAGCCCGTCGCCAGGGCCGGCGGCCGAATCGTCATCCACTCGAAATCGCCGTCTCCGGTCATCTCGTCGAACCATCGCATACGACAGCCCTTTTCGTGCCCACCCGGCCAGCGGCGGCGCGCACATCACAGGAGTCGACATGAGCACAGCTGCACCGGTTCAGGAGTCCGCGTCGAATATTCGCCTGCGCGGACCCGCGACCTCCCGATGGTTGCGGCGCACTCTTGTACTCACCTCGCTGGTCTGGACCGCCGCGGCGGTCCTTCCGCAAGCTCTCGGGCTGTCGGATGCGTGGCGGGCCTTCGGCACCGGACTCGTCATTCCGGGCGCCGGTCTGTTGTACGCGATGCCGCCGCTCGACCACACCTTCGCTACCGAGGTTGTCGTCGGCCACGCCGTGGTGCTCTGGGCCGAGGTCGCTCTCGCTAGTGCGGCGGTGCGCCGTGGCCGCGGTCTGCTGGTCGCTGGAGCGGTCGCACCGCTGGTCGCAATAGCGGTCGTGGCCGTGCCGACGTTTGTCGTGGTGGCCGGTCATATTGCCGCCTTCATCGGCGTACTGGCCGCCGCGAGTTGGGCATTTGCCTTCCGTTCGGTGGCGCGGTCGGATTATGTGACCCTGCCGGCGATCGTGCTTTTCGCCGCCGCGGTCTCTGCAGCATTGACGCAGGTGCACGGCGACATGCCGGGACCGATGACATGGGTGTGGTGGGGTGCTCCCGTTGTCGCGGTGGGGCTTTCGGCATTCGGGTTGATTCGTGAGCGCGTCCGGCATGGTGCCGCCCGTCGGCTCGGGATCGAACGGGAAAACTATTTGGCCGGGCGGCGAGGCTCGGCGCGGACGAATCCGGTGCCGCTCGACCATCGCCTGGGTACGCCCGAGGTGACCGAGGCCGGTGTCGATCAGCTGCGATTGCTGCGATATCTGATGAGCATCGCCGCGCAGCCGCTCGACGACTGGGACGGTTTCGACGCCGAGGGTGCGGGCCCGTTGCAGCAGTACCGGTATCAGCTCAATGCCATCGGCTGGGCACTGGCGATGTACGGATACTCGCATTCCCCCGCTTTGCGCGGACCACTGCACCGCGCACAACTCGCCGTCCTCACACGCATGCAGGACCAAGCGGTCTGGGGATACTGGTACCACCAGAATCTCTTGGGCAATTGGGACTTTCGCGCGCGGCGCGCGGATCCGATCGACGTGCCACAGAACATCATGTTCACCGGCTACCTCAACCTGCAACTCGCCATGTTCCGGCAGGCGACCGGTGACCGTCGCTTCGACACACCCGGCTCGCTGACCTTCTCTTGGTCCCCCACCGAGGAATTCGCCTACGACCACCCTGCGATCAACGACATCGTGATCCGGAACTTCGGCGGTGAACTCGGCCTGTGGCCGTGCGAACCGCTGCCGGTCGGCCGCCGCCGCAGGCACGGCCTCGTCTTTCCATATTGCAATGCGGTGAGCGCGGCGGGCGTGGCGATACTCGACGCACTGGTCGGGACCAACCATGCCGCCGACATCAGTCGCCGCTTCCAACGCGGCCTCGATAGCGAGTTCACCGCCGCCGATGGCGATATCGTCTCCTTCATCGCCTCCGGACTCGGCTTCACCGCACGGGCATTCCGAGGACCGGCAACCACCGCGTCGGTCGCGGCTTTCGTCGCACCGCTACTGCCCGACCTCGCCTGGCGCGCATGGGAAATACTGCTGTGCGAATGGCTGACCACCGACCGGTTCCGGCACCTCGGCACCGGCGGATCCGAATCCCCGATCGTCGCGGACTGGGGCTCGCAGGCGGCGACCAACGCCGAATCATTCGCAGCGGCAATGCTGCTCGCACAGGAATGCGGAGAATCCGATTGGTGCGCCGAACTCTGGGCAGCGGCGACCGAGCAGCTGAGGTTCGGCGAATATGCTCGACAACCAGGGGTCTGGAGCTTCGACGCGGCCTCACTACATGCCAACGGAATGCTGGGGCTCGGCGGGCTCGGCCGCACCTACGCCCTCACCGACATGATGTCACGGCCCCGGCCACCGCAATGGAACGCAGGGCCTCGGATCTTCGATATGCCGCATCCGAATATCCTTGTGGCCAAGGCGGTCTCCGACGGCTACGGGCTGGACGCGGTCCTGTATCCCGGTCTCGGACCGGGCCGATTCGCACTAGTACTGGATCAACTCACCCCCCGAGGTCAGTATCTGATCCACGGTGCGGTGGAAGGAGAAGTGACCGCCGACGCGGCCGGCAAGGCCCGGATAGCCATCGAACTCCGTACCCGCAGCACCATCGCGGTGCGGCCGGTGCCGCACGGACCTGCCATTCGTCGATCAGCGTAACGAACTCGAACATTTCGTCGCGACTGCGACCAAGCGAGGTGGGGCCCGATCGTCGCCGCAGATCGCCCCGCTCGGCAGCTAGGAAAGGACGACCGGGAGGGCGGTCAAGGCCCGGTGGAAGGGACCGGGTCGCCAGGTCAGTTTCTCGGCGGGAACCGCCAGCCGCATACCCGGCAGGGCGTCCAGGAGCTGGTCGATGGCGTCTTGCGCGATCAGGTATGCCGCGGTGCGGGCCGGGCAGGCGTGCGGTCCGGTGCTCCACGCCAAATGCGAGCGGTTGCCGGTGTGTTCACCGGCGCTGATAGCCGGATCGTTGTTGCAGCCGGCCATGCTGACGACGACCGGTTGATGTGCCGGAAGCCAGACATCGTCGATCAGAACCGGCTGACGCGGGTAGGTGACGCAGAAGTTCGCCATCGGGGGATCGGTGAACAAGACCTCGTCGAGCGCATCGCGGGTCGATAGGCTCCCGCTGAGTATGTCGCCGCCGAATCGGTCATCGGTGAGCATCAGCAGCAAGGTGTTGACGATCAAATTCTGTTGCGGCTCGATCCCCGCGCCGTAGAGAACGACGAGTTGGTGGATCAATTCCATATCGTCGAGGTTGCTCGGGTGATGGATCAGTCGGGTGGCGATGTCGTCACCAGGTTCGGCTCGTTTGAGCGCGATCAACCGCGCCAGCGCCTCGGCGAGCAGGACGTTGCCCTGGTCGGCGTCGATACCGTCGAACAGCGCCGCGATTCCGGCCGCAACCTCCTCCCCGATCCGAGGTGGACAGCCGATCATGGCGTTGACGACCGCGAAAGCGAGCGGGAAGGCGTACTCGTCTACCAGATCGACCGTGCCAGCCTCGGGCATAGCATCGATCAGTGGGGCGGCGAGACTCTCTACCGTGGCGTGCAGCGCGTGTAGATCGACCTCGCCGATGCTCGCGGTATTCGCCTGTCGGTAGCGTGCATGCTCGATTCCGCTGCTGCGCAAAGCATTCGGACGCCATTCCAGGACTGGGAGCACCGGGCAATCGGCCGGGACAGTTTGCTGCCAAGCCCGCGGATCGGCCGGAAAGTGTTCGGGATCGTGCAGGATTCGTATTGCGGCGCGATAACCGATCACCAGGGTGGCGGGCACCCCTGGGGCAAGATAGACCGGTACCAGCGCGCCGTAGCGTCGACGCATCTCTCGGTAGAAAGGGTGTGGATTCGCGGCGAATTCCGGACTGAACAATGCCACCCGTCGATCGTCGGGATCGACCGGCGATTGGTGGTGTGGAATCGGACTTGTCACCATCCGAGCTGCCATCCCTCTCCCTGGGGCTCTGACAGGCCAGTCATGTCCCGCCGAACGTGCGCCTGCGCTATTCGTACCGTTAACGCTGGACTGCGCACGGCTTTTGAACCACCGACCAGCCGAGCCCTGGCACAGTAGAACAACAATGGCGAGTGCGGCAGACAAACCGATAGGCAGCGACTCCCTCTCACCGAGTTGACGCCACTCATAGTCACCGACTAGGTAGGTGACGAACATCGGTAGTTTCGGATTTTTACGAGTGCCACTATGGTCCGCGACCGAATGTCCGTCATTGGGCGAAAGTCCCCAGCTCGGGTGACCTCGGAGCCCCACCGGAGTTCAGCGCGACGCGGCAAGCACCGCATCTGTCGCCACGGCATTGCCGACGGTGATCCTGATACCCGTGCCGCAATGCTTGACCTGGATTCCGTCGCGCACGAAAGCCGCGCGAAGCCGGTCGATTTCGGCATTACCGCAGGAATTCAGGTACACGAAATTCGCCGCGCTCGTCGGCACCGCGAAGCCCAGTCCGCGCAATCCCTCGGTGAGCCGACCGCATTCATGGGCGATCGCCGCGGTGCGCACCGCCAATTCCGCCTCGGCGTCATAACATGCTCGCACACCGGCCTCAGCCAGCGTCGTGACCCGGAAAGGCAGCTGCCACCGTCTAATTTTCGCGATTACCGGAACCGCGCCGAACGCATACCCGACCCGCAGCGCCGCCAACCCGTATGCCTTCGAAAAGGTGCGCGTCACAACCAGATTCGGATTCCGCGCCACCAGGTCGGTCGTGGCCACCCGATCCGCGACCGCGACGAACTCGATGTACGCCTCGTCGAGCACGATGGTGACCGACGGATCGATCCGATCGAGCAAACCCTCGAGTTCGACCAGGTCGATGCGGGTGCCGGTCGGATTGTGCGGGCTGCACAGCACAACCACCCGCGTGTGGGCGTCGACGGCATCGGCCATGGCGTCGAGATCCTGATGGCCGTCCGCGGTGAGTGGAATCTGCACTGCCCGACCATTGATGGCCTCGGTCAGCAGCGGATAGCCGTCGAAGGTCGGCGTCGCCATCACGACGCTGTCGCCGGGCGCGACGAACTCGCGCAGGATATATGTGATCACCCCGGTGGCACCCGCGCCGATCACCACCTGCTCAGGCGGCAGGCCGAGCCGTTCGGCGATCATCGCCGGCAGCCGCCGCGGCAGGTACTCCGGATATCGGTTCGGCACTATCCGTGCGCCCCGCAGCGCGGCACGCACGGACGGCAAAGGGCCATAAGGATTTTCGTTGAGCGCGAGCCGATGCTCCAATTCCGAGGTCGGCGACATATCGAATCCCCTCGCTCAGCGTCGATGAAGGCCCGCACGACTATTCATGCGGGCGCTCGATTCGAACGGATGCTATGTGGTCGCTAGAGCACGGAATTCATGATCGTGCCCGCACTGGTGGCGACCGCACCACCGGCCATCGCACTGGCAATCATCTTCGGCGACTGCAACCCGCCCCCGGTCCATTTCTCCCAGGCGAACCGGCCGCCGCCATAGGTTATTGCGGTAACCCCGGACAACTGAATCATCCAGGTGAAATACCGGCCCATTTGCATCAGTTTGTCCGCCATCGGCGGCGCCTCCGGTTCCGGATTACTGATCTCGGCTAACACGACATCGTGTAACGCTGCGAGAATCATGCTCACTTTTCATGCTCCTTGTCGCATGCCGGTGCTGGGAGAAGAAGAGACTTCGCAATGGACCGCTGACAGCGCGTTGACCTCATAGATTCAACCTCATCAAGATCATGCGGCGGGGCCGACACACCGGAATCGATCGCCTGATGCCGCGCGAATCCCGGCGTGCTGAGCGCTCGTCGCGCCTTTCCTGAGCGCGGAAAATTCGCCGGAACAGGCCGCCGACCTTGCGGCCGATCGGCGATTGCGGGATCGTCATGCCCGATTGCAGAGCCGAAGCCGCCACCGAGGCGCCAACCGAAATCGACACGAGTGTGGCTCATGAAGCTCGTGTTTACGATTATTGGCTCAGTGGAAAGGACAATTACCCGGCAGAGCGGGCGGCGCGGCGATGCGATAGCCACCCATATTCCGGCGATCCGCAGTATGGCGCACCAATCGGACTTCCTCGGTGGGCATGGGCCGCAAGGACTGACATCGACCGACGTTTGGGTCGGCGCCGGTCGGCAACTCCCCTCATGAGGTGATCATCATGGTCAACGATCTGGAGAAGCGGTGGACGGCGGACGAGCCGACCTTTCATCGGGTGGCGATCTATGTGGCGGCGGTGCTCGGGGTGGCCGCGCTCGTCTTCGTGGTCACCGCGATATGGGCGGCGCAACGGCGGGCCTGCGCGGACGCGGAGACGATGCTGTGTGACACCGCCGCTAAAACCGCGATCCTGACCGGTCCGACCGTGGTGCTGATGCTCGGCGGCATCTGCGCATTCGTGCAAACGTATCGCGTGTGGCGGCGCGGCCGTAGTTGGCCGATCTGGCAGGGCGCTGGTTGGTTCCTGTTCACCATGATGATCGTCTACCTCGGCATCGGCGGCGGCAGCGTCGCTGGCTGAGTACCGGCGCCCGAGCTGTGATGTGAAGCACAGGCAATTATGTTGTGCCCAATTTAATTGCCCACTACCGTAGTAGACATGACCGATCACCTCACTCTCGACGAGCAGCTGTGCTTTCGGCTCTACGCCGCGTCGCGGGCGATGACGGCGGTCTATCGCCCGAAGCTCGAACGCCTCGGGCTCACCTACCCGCAGTACCTGGTGATGTTGGCACTGTGGGAACGCGACGGTCGCAGCGTCGGCGACCTCTGCGAAGTACTGCTACTCGACTCCGGAACGCTGTCGCCACTGCTCAAGCGGTTGGCGGCGGCAGGCCTGGTCGAACGACGCCGGGCAGCGGCCGACGAACGTCGCGTCGATATCCAACTCACCGAACGCGGCCGCGAACTGCGGTCCGAAGCCCGTTGTCTACCAACGGAAATGGGCGAGGCCAGCGGGCTGACGCCCGATGAATTCATTGCCCTGCGCGAAACCCTTCGGCGACTTGCCGATTCGCTGATATCCCACCCTCGATCGAAAGAGAGTCAGCCATGACCGTCCTGTACACCGCCGAAGCCCTCGCGACCGGCGACGGACGCAACGGCCACGCCCGCACCTCCGACGGCAAGGTCGACGTCGCGCTGAACATCCCGAAGGAAATGGGCGGCAGCGGCGTTGGCACCAACCCGGAGCAGCTCTTCGCGGCGGGTTACGCGGCCTGCTTCCACAGTGCACTGCGCCTGGTCGGCACGCGCGAAGGCGCGAATGTCGACGATTCCGCGGTCGGCGCGAAGGTCGGCATCGGCCCGAACGACGAGGGCGGCTTCGAGTTGACCGTCACCCTCGAGATCTCGCTGCCGCATCTTTCCCCCGACGAGGCGCAGACCATCGCCGACAAGGCACATCAGGTGTGCCCGTACTCGAACGCGACCCGCGGCAATATCGACGTCCAGGTCACCCTCGCCGACGACTGACGAAAGGAATCCACATGCGTGCCGTAGTCATCGAACGTTTCGGGGAGCCGAAGGATGTGCTCACCACCGCACAGCAGCCGACGCCCGAACCCGGGCCCGGACAGGTGCGGATCGAACTCATCCTCGCGCCCATTCACAACCACGACTTGGCGACCATTCGCGGGGTCTACGGCTACAAGCCCCCGCTGCCAGCCGTTCCCGGCACCGAGGCCGTTGGCCGAATCGATGCATTGGGATCGGATGTGCTCGGACTGGAAGTCGGTCAGCGCGTGAGCGTTTCCGGCATCCACAATGTGTGGGCCGAGTATTTCCTGGCCAAGGCGACGCAGGTGGTTCCGCTGCCGGACAGCATTTCCGATGAGACGGCGGCGCAATTACTCGCGATGCCGCTCAGTTCCCTGATGCTGCTGGAGGATTTGCGGGTTTCACCGGGCGACTGGATCGCGATCAATGCCGCCAATGGTGCGGTCGGTCGCCTGGTGAATGTGCTTGCGCGGCAACGCGGTCTCAATGTGCTCAATCTGGTTCGCGGCTCGGCTTCGGTTGAGTCGTTGCAGGAGTTGGGTTTCGAGCCGGTCTTCGATACCGAATCCGATGGCTGGCTCGACCGGGCCGTCGCGGCCACGGCGGGTGCGCCGATCGTGCGCGCGGTGGATCAGGTCGGTGGGCGGGCCGCCGATGCCCTGCTTTCGCTGCTCGGTCAGGACGGTGAGCTGATCTCGTTCGGTGCACTGTCCGGTCAGCCGCTGTCTATCAACCCGGGTCCGCTGATCTTCAAACAGGCTGTGGTCAAGGGCTTCTGGGGTTCCAAGCGGGCCGAGCAGACCAGCCGCGAGGATATGCGGCGCCTGATCGGCGAACTCGTCACAATGGCGGCAACCGGCGCGCTGCGCCTCGACGTCGAGGCCGTCTATCCACTGGAGTCCGCCGCCGATGCCGCCGCGGCGAGCGAAACGCCGGGGCGATCGGCCAAGATCGTACTGTCGTCCCAGCCGGTGTAATCCGATCCGGGCCCGCTACCCGACCCGCACCACGAGTTTGCCGAAGTTACGGCCCTCGAGCATGCCGATGAACGCCTCTGGTGCATGCTCGAGGCCCTCGACAATGTCCTCGCGGTAGCGGACCCGATCCTCGGCGATCCAGCCGGACATCTCGCGCAGGAAGTCCTTGTACATCTCCCGGACGAATTCGGTCTGAATGAATCCGCGCACCGTCAGACTCCTGGTCAGAATGCGGCCGTAGAAGCCGGGCAGGCGATCGGTTCCCTCGGGTGCACTGGTCGCGTTGTAATTCGCGATGAGTCCGCAAACCGGCACGCGCGCATAGGTATTCAGCAGTGGATAGACCGCGTCCGCCACCGCGCCGCCGACATTTTCGAAATAGATATCGATGCCATCAGGTACCGCGGCGCGCAGTTGATCGGCGAAATCCGGTGCGCGATGGTCGATTGCGGCGTCGAAGCCCAATTCTTCACGCACATGGGCGCATTTCTCCGGGCCGCCCGCAATGCCGACCGCCCGCGCACCCTTGATGCGGGCAATCTGGCCGACAGCGGAACCAACCGGGCCGCTGGCCGCGGCGACCACCAGGGTCTCCCCCGCCGTCGGCTGCCCGATCTTCAATAGCCCGGAATACGCCGTGAACCCGGGCATACCGAGAACACCGAGCGCGGTCGATACCGGCGCTTCGTCCGGATCCAGCTTGCGCAGGCCAGACGCGGGCGCGACCTGATGCGTCTGCCAGCCCGAATAGGCTTGCACCACATCACCTTTCGCGACCGACGGGTCCCGCGATTCGAGTACCTCGGCGACGGTCCCGCCGACCATCACATCGCCGATCCCGACCGGCGCCGCATACGACTCGGCGGCACTCATTCGCCCGCGCATATACGGATCGAGGGATAGATACAGGGTGCGCAGCAGTACCTGGCCCTCGCCGGGCTCGGGAAGCACCGCGGTTTCGATGCGGAAATTCGCCGGGGTCGGTGCGCCCTCCGGCCGGGATGCCAGCACAATCCTCGTCGACTCCACCATATGCCTTACCCTAGCCCGGCGGGGGCGTCGATTCACCAGGCTTGCGCCTTGGGCCCGAGATAACGTCCGGCGTTCACTTCCAGGGTCTGCCCGGTGACCCAACGTCCGTCATCGGCGGCGAAGGCGTCTACGCTACTGTCCAGGCGTTCGGCGCGAACGGCCCCGCCGCACGGGCCAGGGAC
Source organism: Nocardia sp. CA-084685 (assembly GCF_050955785.1). Classification (NCBI taxonomy): domain Bacteria; kingdom Bacillati; phylum Actinomycetota; class Actinomycetes; order Mycobacteriales; family Nocardiaceae; genus Nocardia; species Nocardia sp. CA-084685. Next base: position 3,430,588 of record NZ_CP192094.1, on the reverse strand, counting down.
CTGGTGGAACTGCTTGTACCCTGACCCGTCGCGACCGATCGCACGTCCTGAGAAAGCTAGGCACGCTAACGGTCGCCGGTATGTCACCGATAGGGCCGCCGACGGCCAGATGACAGTCCGAGAATTCACACCTGTTCGTGTTCGACTACGACCTGTTCAGGAGTCAAATTGGTACGGCTGGTTCGCACCCTTTCCGGATCGTACGCGCGGGCGGCACTCACATCGGCCACCGCCGCACTGGCGTTGCTGCTGAGCGTCGGCCTCGGCACCGCGACGGCACGCCCTGTCGGTCCGTTCGACGTCGGGGGAGCCATTGAGGTCGAATACGACCAGGTCGGCGGCCCCGGTGTGCTCGGCGACCCGACCGGACCCGAACTCGATGCCGCCAATGGCGGCCGGTATCAAACGTTCGAGCGCAATGCCGCTATCTATTGGCATCCCGATACCGGCGCGAATGCGGTCAGCGGCGCGATCCGCGACAAGTGGCGCGACCTCGGCTGGGAGACCGGCATACTGCGGTACCCCGTCACCCGTCAGCTGTCCACGCCGTCGGGGTCCGGCGCCTACAACGTTTTCCAGGGAGGGTCCATCTACTGGTCCCTCGGCACCGCCGCGCACCAGATCGGCGGGGCGATCCGCGATAAATGGGGTGCCTACGGCTGGGAAAGCGGCGCACTCGGGTTCCCACTCACCGACGAGGCGGCCGCCCGCGCGGGCAACGGGCGCTACAACCTGTTCCCGGGTGGCGCGATCTATTGGTCCCCACGTTCGGGTGCGCATGTCGTCTGGGGTGCGATCCGCGATCTGTGGGTGTCCAATGGTCAGGAATCCGGACGGTACGGATTCCCGACGGGCGAGGAGTACGACTACGAGGGCGGGAAGGCGCAGGACTTCCAGGGCGGTCGGATCACCTGGCAGCCCTAGGAAACGCGATGTGGCGGCCTACATTGCGCCACAGCAGGATGAGTGCCTTCACCTTTCGCGCAGTCGAGCTAGCCGCGACAATCAGCACGTCCTCGCCGCGGCGCGGCATACCGTCCAGCCGTCGCCGTCCGGACGCGGTACCCGGGTCCATGTCGTCGTGCCGCCGGTGCGGTTGCCGGAAGTATCCGTGCCGGACTCGTTCCGGCTGCGGTATTCGCGCAGATTGTTCTGTTGTTCGTTGCGCCGCAACGAATTCTGCGGGGTGTGGTGGTAGCCGAACGGATCGATGTGATGCCAGCCGGTGGTATCACGACCGCTGGTACTGCCGCCATTGTTCGAGTGGTCCGAGCGCGCGTCCGGAATCGCGGACGCCTCGCCCGCGCCGATCACCGTGCCCAGGGTGATCGCGCCGACGAGCAGTGCGAGGGCTCTGCCTCGTGCGCCACCGTGCTTGGTCGTGGTTGTTCGATGCATCATGGCTCCTTTGCCTCGGTGCTCCAACTACTGAGATGAATAGTAGATGTAGAACCTGAGAAATTTCAGCACCATGCCTAGCAGGCACTTTCAGCGCGAGTGCAACGGCAAGCACGTAAGCATTCAGTAGGTTCGCTTCCGCCTGAGGAACCGGGTAACCCAGCGACACCCTGGATGCGGATGCCCGGCAAGCAGGTGACGGCACGGGAGATCGCGACCGATCCGGTGCCGAAATAATTCCGTGCGGGAATAGCCGCGGCCGCGATACGTTGCTTCGGGGTGGTTGGTGAAGCGAAGGAGAGGGGCCGGTCGGTGGCAACCGAGGCAGTGGAGTCGTCGGTAGGTCTGCGATCCGATCGAGGTGCGATCCTTGCTTCGCTGATGCTCGCGACGGGACTGGTCGCGCTGGATTCCACCATTATCGCGACCGCGGTGCTGACCATCACCGACAGCCTCGGCGGATTCTCGCAATTCCCGTGGTTGTTCTCGATTTATCTACTGACACAAGCGGTTACGGTTCCGGTGTACGGCAAGGTCGCCGATACATTCGGGCGCAAACCGGTAATCCTGTTCGGTATCGCGGTTTTCGCGCTCGGCTCATTGCTGTGCGGTGCGGCGACGAGCATGTTGGGCCTGATCATTTTCCGCGCGGTGCAGGGTATCGGCGCGGGCGCCATCATGCCGATGACCATGACCATCGCGGGCGATCTCTACACCCTGACCGAACGTGCCAGGGTACAGGGCTATCTGGCCAGTGTGTGGGCGATCTCGGCGGTGGTGGGACCGCTGCTGGGCGGGCTCTTCGCCGAATACGTCAGCTGGCGCTGGATCTTCCTGATCAATATCCCGCTGTCCGCACTCGCCGGGTGGATGCTGGTCCGCAACTTCCAGGAGAGCACCCCACGCCGCAAGCAGCGCGTCGACTATCTCGGTGCGGCACTGCTCACCGTCGGTGCGGGGGCGCTGATTCTCGGTTTGCTCGAGGGCGGACAGGCCTGGGCCTGGTCGTCGCCGACCGGCATCGGCATCTTCGTCGGCAGCGCATCTGTACTGGTGCTGTTCGCCCTAGTCGAGCGACGAGCCGCGAATCCGATTCTGCCGCTGTGGGTTTTCACGCGACGGGTCATTATCGCCAGCAGTCTGGTCTCGGTGCTGGTCGGTGCGATCCTGCTCGGCATGACCTCGTATGTGCCGACTTTCACCCAGGGTGTGCTCGGAACCGGGGCATTGATCGCCGGTCTTACCGTCGGTGCGCTGACCCTCGGCTGGCCGCTGGCCGCATCCCAGGCCGGAAAGGTATACCTGCGCGTCGGTTTTCGCGCGACCGCGCTGATCGGCAGCACTCTGGCCACCGTAGGGGCCGCGACCACCCTGCTGATCGATGAGAATTCCACGCTGATCCAGGTCGCCGCTTCGTGTTTCCTGATCGGCACCGGCATGGGCTTGGTCGCCACACCCACCCTGATAGCGGCCCAGACCACGGCGCAGTGGTCGGAGCGCGGCGTGGTCACCTCGGCGAATATGTTCGCCCGATCATTGGGTAGTGCGGTCGGTGTCGCGATATTCGGCGCGATCGTGAACTCGCGCGTCGGCGACACCGACCATCCGGCTCCGGCATTGCTGTCCTCGGCGGTGCATCTGGTCTTCCTCGCGGTGGCCGCGATGGCCTTGGTCATGGTGACCGCCTCCGCGATGATGCCGCGCCGAGGCACGAACGCCGCCTAGCACGTTATGAGACGCGCCGCTGGGCGATTTCGGCCAGCGCGCGGTCACGCTGTTGGGTGGGTAGTTGTTCGGCGGCGGCGCGGACAGCATCGACGGCGGATTCGGAGAGGGCGTTCAGTGTGCCGCGGTATTGCGACCAGAGGTCGTTTTCGGCTGTGGCACGCAGCATTTCGGTGAGTTTGTCGGGCGAGGCCAGGTTGACGAAACGTTCCAGTTGCGCGGCATCGTCGACGAGGTGGGCCGAGCGGACGAGTGCGATGCCATCGAGTGCGGATTCGGTGGCGCGGGCGGCGGTATCCGGAATCGAGGAGACCAGCTCGCCGAGGGTAATCCAATCTTCGCGTGCCGCGAGCTCTTTACCAACCGCGACAATGGTGGCCTCGGGCAGACCACCGATAACGGCCGCGCAATGGCGTGGATCGAGTTGTGCGGCAATATCGGCGAGGAAATCGATCGGCAGGCGCTTGGCGACCTCCACCGCGTGCGACGGATCTAGCACGCCCGACATCCGGGCCGCGAGCAGCGCACCGCGGCTGCGTGCCACCATTTTCGCGGTGATGGACGTCGGAATCACCTTGGACGCCTGGGCAACCCGACGCAACCCGGCTTCCTGTCCGGCGACGAAAAGATCGGTGACCTGGCGACGGAATTCCCGCAGATCCGCATCGGGTACGTCAGCGAGATAGGCGAGCTGATCGGCTGGAACACCCAGTGTCCGAGCGAGTTTCAGTAATTGCGCCGTCACAGCCCGGCCGCCTTCTTGACCGGGCCGCGCAGAAAGCGCGGCAGGAAGTCGAGCATTCCGAAGGCGGCGGCCTTGAGCTCGTCGGCCTGCCGCCATCGGGCATCGACTACCGCTTGAGCGAGTTCGGCTTGGTGCTCCGAGCTCAGCGCGGAAATGCCAGGGGGTAGGTCCTCGGATATCAGTTCCGCCAGCGTGTGCTCTGTCATGGTTACCTCCGTGGGCACATCGGGTTCATGATCACAGTGGGGCGATTCGGGGCTTGATGCAAGGAAACCGCGCTGTTCGAGCATTGCCGGGATCGCATGCCCTAACGTCGGAGCATACGACCGAGTCGTAGATCGATCGGTCATTGGTGGATCGGTGGTCGCCATGGGTGTCGAGCACAGATGGATATCGCGGTAATCGGCGCCGGACTTGCCGCATTGACGGCGGCTCGCCAATTGCGTCGCGACGGATTCGATGCGCCGTCCTGCTGGATGCCTATGTCGGTCTGCAGCGGTTGGGTCGGATGTCGCGCGGTGCCAGCGGCGGCACCGCGGTCGGCGACCCGGGCACGGCAATGGGATGCCGAGACCGTCGAGTTGTGGACGCGGCGCAATGTGCATTCGGAGATCACCGCGTTGGTCGCTGGACACTGGAAGCCGACAGCGGTCATCTGCCCCCTCCGGTGTGGCTTATCCAGCAGCCGAGCGGGTAAATTCGGCCCGCCACCTTTGCGTCTCGTGATTCGCTTCGATATCCACTGCCCGAAGTCCCCCAGCAGCAAACGAATTGATCTCCGACCGGGTCAGTGGCCACGGCGGTCCGCTGACCTGTTCTCCTTCCGCCCTGATTCCGGCGATCACGACCAACTGACCACCGGGTGCTACGGCCCGCCGGATATTGGCGATCGCGGTGTCGCGCACCGACACCGGCATCGACTGCACCGTAATCGACTCGACGACGAGATCGAACGCTTCCCGCCACGCGGCGGGCGGATCCAGCAGATCGGCCACCACATACTCAACGGATGACTCCGGAAACCGTTGGCGCACTTCGGCGATGACGGTCGGCGAAATATCGAAAGCGATGGTCGCGAAACCGAGCCGGCCGATGTACTCCGCGTCCTGCCCGTATCCGCAGCCGATTACCAATGCCCGACGTCCGGCACGGTCGGACGGTCCTCGCTCGGCCCACTCGACCAGCATCGGATTGGGCTGATCACGATCCCACGGCACCACCGCCGCCCCGGCGGCCGCCTCCGCATACAGTCGCTCGAACCACCCGGTCGGATCATCCTGCGCAAGCGACTCGGCGGCCAACCTGCTGGCATCGGCATCTCGGTTCACAGCCATCCGGCCAGTCTCGCACGGGCCGACGTCAGGAGCGGCCCCGCCGGAAGGCGCGGCGACCTCCGCTATGCCACCGGTTCGGTTACCGCGCCGCCCTTGCCGAACTTGGTCATCGCCAGATAGCCGCCGCCGACAAGCACACCCCAGACCGCTCCGACGATAATCGCGGTGCGCCCGCTGTCGGTCCAGAACAACAGGACGACAACCAAACCCAGGAAAGCCAACGCCAACCAAGTACTGATCGGAGCACCGGGCAGACGGTAATCGCTGGCGGGCAGCTCGCCACGACCGACCTTGGCGCGATAGATCAAGTGGCACACCAAGATTACGCCCCAGACGAAGATGATGCCGATGGTGCTGACCGAGGTGATGTAGTTGAATGCCTTATCCGGCGAGATCACATTGACGATCACACCGATGACCATCGCCGCCGCCGAAGCCGTGATGCCGACATACGGCACCGCACGCGAACTCAGCTTGTTCAAGCCCGCGGGAGCTTCCCCGTGCAGCGACAGGGTGCGCAGCATGCGGCCGGTGGAGTAGATGCCCGAATTGCACGACGACAGCGCCGCGGTGAGCAGTACGAAATTGATGATGCCCGCGGCACCCGGAATACCGATCTGCTGGAACACCTCGACGAACGGACTCTTGCCCGCGTGGAAGTTGCGCCAACTGGCCACCGACATGATCACCACGAGCGCGCCGACATAGAACAGGCCGATCCGGAACGGCAGGGTATTGATCGCCTTGCGCAGCGTCTGGCGCGGATCCCGCGCCTCACCCGCGGTCACGCCGACCAGTTCGACGCCGACGTAAGCGAACAGCACGATCTGCAGCACCAGCAACGACTGTCCGAACCCGTTCGGGAACACGCCGCCATCGGCCCACAGGTTGGTGACCGTCGGATCGGCGGCATGGCCGAAGCCGACCGTCAGCACCCCGATACCGATGAGGATCATCGCGATGATCGCGGTGACCTTGATCGCGGAGAACCAGAATTCGCCCTCACCGAACAGTCGCACCGAGATCAGATTGGCGCAGAACATGACCGCCAACACCACCAGCGCGGTCAACCACGGCGCGATATCGAACCAGTACTGCACATACTTCCCGGCGACGGTGATCTCGGCCATACAGGTCGCCACCCACACCGCCCAGTACGACCACCCGGTGACGAATCCCGCGAAGCGGCCGAGGAATTCGTGCGCGTACTCGGCGAAGCTACCCGAAATCGGCCGGTAGGTCAGCAACTCCCCGAGCGCCCGCATGATCACGAAGATCGCCAGACCCGCCGCGAGATAGGCCAGGATCAGCCCCGGCCCCGCCTGCTCGATCGCACCACCCGCACCATAGAAGAGCCCAGTGCCGATGGCACCACCGATCGCGATCATCTGGATGGTCCGTGGGCTCAGCCCCCGGGAGTACCCCTCTTCACCGGATGGAGCCGTGGGCGCCGAATCAGCTCGTAGCTGACGGTCGGAGGCTGTCATGGATCGTGCGGTCCTTCCCCTGGAGCTCGAGATCGATCAGCCCGTCACGCTACCGGCCGCACCACCGGACCGCCGCGCGACCCGAACCGTGGTGCGATCAGTGCAGGCGGAAGCCATGATTCGCCAGGGACTCGCGGAGCCGGTGGCGGCCGTTCAGGCTGGCGGCGGAGGCCAGCCGAGTCAGGACGCGTTCGGTCCAGGAATGCGCCAATCGCTGTTCGGCGTAGAACTCGGCGATGCGCTCTTCATAGGCCGCGACGTGGGTGCGTTGGGCGGGGAGGTCGTAGGTTTCGTGGTGGAGTACGGCCGGTTGCGGGAGGCGCGGTTTGACGCGGGCGTCCTCATTCGGGTCCGGGTGTCCGACAACGAGTCCGAAGACGGCGAACACTTGGTCGGGCAGTTCCAGTTCCGCCGCGACCTGTTCCGGATTATTGCGGATCGCACCGATATAGACGGTCCCGAGGCCGAGGGATTCCGCCGCGACGACGGCGTTCTGCGCGGCGAGTGCGGCGTCGATGAAACCGACATAGCTCGATTCGAGGTAGTCGGCTCCGGCCAGCGGCGCTTCGCGATCGTCGGCGAGTTGGCGCAACCGGGCGAAATCGGCGGTGAACACGAGCAGCACCGGTGCCTGTTCGATATGCGCCTGCCCACCGGCGAGCGCGGCGAGGCGAGCCTTGCGCGCCGAGTCGCGGACCGCGATGACGCTCCACACCTGCAGATTGGAGGAACTCGGCGCGGACTGGGCCGCGGATATGAGCAGGCGCAGGGTGTCGTCGGAGACCGGGTCGGCGAGATAGCGGCGCACCGAGCGGTGCTCGTGCAGCACCTGCAGCACCGGATTCCATGCGGTGGGCTCGGTCGAATTCGGATCCCGATAGCGCTGCTGGATGGCGTAGGCGGGGCTCGGCACGGTCTGCGTCATGCCGATCATCCTGTGCCATGTACGGCGCGCCCGTCTGCGGTAACCCTCAGCATGAACCGAACCGGGTACGGTTGGTAAGGCAAGCCTAATTAGCAATTAGTGGAGGTTACCTTGGCACGACCCCGCACCACCCTGACGGTGCAGCGCACCGAGCGGCTGACCCCGCATCTGATCCGGGTGCATTTCGGCGGACCCGGATTCGCCGCGTTCCGACCGAGCGAGTTCACCGACTCGTATGTGAAGTTCATTTTCCCCCGCGACGGAATAGATGTGCTGCGCACCTACACCGTGCGCTCGGTCGATCCGGATGCCGGTGAGCTGGCCGCGGACTTCGTGTATCACGGCGACGAGGGCATTGCCGGTCCGTGGGCCGCGTCGGCGCGGCAGGGCGACACCATCGACTGCTTCGGACCGGGCGGAGCCTATGCGCCGCGCGTCGATGCCGACTGGCATCTGCTGGCCGGTGACGAGGCGGCGCTGCCCGCGATCGCTGTCGCGCTGGAGGGGATGCCCGCCGATGCGGTCGGGCATGCGTTCGTCGAGGTCGCCGGACCAGATGACGAACTGAAGCTGGACAAGCCGACCGGCGTGGAGCTGACCTGGCTGCACCGCGGCGCACGCGAGCCCGGCGATGCACTGGCCGAAGCCGTGCGCGCGGCGACCTGGCGCGAGGGCCGGGTGCAGGTCTTCATCCACGGCGAGGCGCGCGCCGTCATGCAGGACCTGCGCCGCTACATCCGCCGCGAGCGCGGCGTCTCCGCGGAGTGGGCGGCCTCGATCTCCGGCTATTGGCGGCGCGGACGCACCGAGGAGGGCTTCCGCGAATGGAAGGCCGAATTCAAAGCAAGCGACACCGAGGACGCGCCGACCAGGTGAACGGCCGAAATCCCATGGCGACCGGATGTTCGCCGATCGCCATGGGATTTCGTGGTGTCGCTACTGCTGATTCGCGCGCAGCGCCTCCTGCACGAACCGAGTCGTGTAGGTCTTCGACAAATCGATGCGGTCCTTGACGGGCGCCACATTCTTCGAGTACTTGCCGAGCACGTTCAGCACGTTCTCGGCGCCTTCGGATTTCATCAGGCCGCTACCGTTGAACATGCCGATCGAGTCGCGGATGGATTGGACATAGAGATCCCGGCCAGCGCTGGCGTATTGCGAGGGCATCTTGGCGGCGATCTCCTCGGCGGTGTGCGTCTTGATCCACTGCAGCGTCTGCACGAAGGCCGTCGCGACCTTCTGCACGATATCCGGATGCGCGTCGACGGTGTCGCAGCGCATGTACAGCGAGGATGCCGGATACAGCCCGCCCAATGCCGCCCGGGTGCCCTGCTCGGTGCGCATATCCACCAGAATCTTCGCCTCACCGGAGTTCACCATGGTGGCGACCGTCGGGTCGGTGGTCATGCCAGCATCGATGCCGTTGTGGTTCATACCCGCGATAAAGGTCTGTCCCGCACCGACTTTCACGCGCGTGTAGTCGGCGGTGGTCATGCCGGCCTGCCCGGTGAGCGCCTGGGTGAGGAAGTCGGTCGAGGAGCCGAGCGAGGTCACACCGAGGTTCTTGCCGCGCAGGTCGGCCAGCGAATTGATACCGGCCGCATCCGCCTTGGAGACGAGTTCCACTTCCCCTGGCACATCGGCGAATTGGACCACCGAGGTCAGGCACTGTTCCTTGGCCTGCAGGTCGATGGTGTGGTCGTAGAATCCGACCACGGCCTGCACATCGCCGGTCAGCAGCGCGGTTTCGGCACTGGCACCGGACTGCTCGCCGAGCAATTTGACGTCGATATCGTTCTTCGCGAAGAATCCGAGCTTCTCGGTGAGCATGGCGGGCAGGTAGATCACCTTCTCCAAACCGCCGACCATAATGGTGATCTGGGGCCGCCCGTTTGCCATCGGAATGGTTCGCGAGTCCCGGCAACCGGTCGCCAGCAGCAGTGCCGCGATGACTCCGAGAATGATCGTCAGATGTTTGACGTACCGCATGATCAGATCCCGTGGCTCGAAGTCGCCTGCGACGGACGCCATTTCAGTAGTCGGCCCTCCGCCGCACTGATCGCCCACTCCGCCAGCAGCGCGATAACGGTGATGATGATCATGCCCGCGTAGATACCGGCCGAATCGAACGTGCCCTGGGCATTGCTGATCAGCAGACCCAGACCTTTACTCGCACCGGCATATTCACCGACAACCGCGCCGATCAGCGCGAAACCGAAGGCGGTGTGCAGACTCGACAGGATCCAGGTGGTCGCGCTCGGCAGCACGATCGAGCTCAACACCTGACGCTTGCTCGCACCGAGAATGCGGGCGTTATTGATGACATTGCCGTCGACCTCACGCGCACCGGTGAAGGCATTGAAGAACACGGCGAAGAACACCAGCACCACGACCGTGGCGACCTTCGAGCTGAGCCCGAGACCGAACCAGATGATGAACAGCGAGGCCAGCACGATACGGGGAACAGCGTTGAGCGCCTTGATGAACGGTGCGAGCACCTCGGCCCAGTACCGGCTGCGGCCGAGCAGCGTACCGAGAACGACACCGGCCACCGCGCCGATGACGAAGCCGAGCACCGCTTCCTGCACGGTGGTGTACATCTGCAGCCAAATCGAGCCGAATTGTGTTCCATCGGTGAACCATTCGACCAGCCGGTCCCAGATCAGCGAGGGCTTGGAGTAGAAGAACGGGTCGATCCACAGCGTGGCGGTGAGCTCCCAGGCGCCCAGCCACACCGCGATCAGCAGGATCCGCAGACCCCAGGTACGCAGCCGGTTGCGCCGGAGGTTGGTCCGCACGCGCGCGAGAATCTGCTCCTCGGTTTCGATTTCGACCTCGGGCGCGGACTTCGCCACATCTTCGAGTACGTTATGCGACACGGGAGGCTCCCTTGCCTCGGGCTGCCTCGACCTGATCGCGCAGCGTTTCCCAAATTTCCTTGTAGATATCCCGGAATTCGTTGGTGAGCCGTACCTCCTCGACATCGCGCGGACGTTCCAGCGACACCGGGAAGTTGCCGCAGACCGTGGCCGGGCTGGCGGTCATGACGACGACCCGGTCGGCGAGCACGATGGCCTCTTCCAGATCGTGGGTCACGAAGATGACGGCCGCGCCGGTGCCCGCCCACACGCGCAGCAGCTCGTCCTGCATCAGCTGCCTGGTCTGCACGTCCAGCGCGCTGAACGGCTCGTCCATCAGCAGGATCTCGGGATCGTTCACCAGCGTCTGCGCCAATGCGACGCGCTTGCGCATGCCGCCGGAGAGCTGATGCGGGTAGTAGCTCTCGAATCCGGCGAGACCGACCTTGCGCACCCAGCCGCGGGCCTGTTCGCGCGCCTCGGCCCTGGACTTGCCGCGCAGCCGCGGGCCGAGGGCGACGTTATCGATCACGCTCTTCCACGGCAGCACCGCGTCCTGCTGGAACATGTAGCCGATGCCGTCCGGGATGCCGTGGACATCCTTGCCGCGCACCAGCGTCCGCCCGGCCGAGGCCGGCTCCAGCCCGGAGACCAACGACAGCGTCGTCGACTTTCCGCAGCCCGTCGGGCCGACCACGGCGACGAATTCGCCGGGTTGCACCGCGAGGTCGAGATTGCGGACGGCAGTGTGGATTCCGCCGCCGGTGCCGGGGAAGCGCTTCGTCGCGCTCCGCAGCTCGATGAGTGGTTCGGTCATTTTTCTTGCTCCTAGCGGATCAGGTAGAGCGAACCTACGTGGGCCGGGTCACACTTCGAGGCTTGTGCGCACAACCGGTGCAAACGAGGCGATTCGAAGGTTGTGCGCATTCTGCTCACGTCGGTCCGCGTGGTTTATGCTGCGGAAATGGCCAGCGACGGCAGAGCACGACGGCACGCGACCGGACACTTCCGGTTGCGCACCCAGGTGCTGCTGCTGCAGATCGTGATCGTCTCGGTGACCCTCGGCGCCGCCTTCGCGGTATTCGGCTACGTCAGCGGCCAACGGCTCAACGATCAGTACGGGCAGCGTGCGCTGGCCATCGCGCGCAGCATCGCGGCCGAACCGGTGGTGCGCGAGGAGGTCGCACGGTATGCCCCGGGCACGGTGACGCCCGAGCTGCGGGCGCAGCTCACCGCGGGACCGCTGGAGCGGATCGCGATCGATACAACGCAGCGCACCGGCGCGCTGTTCGTGGTGATCACCGACGATGCCGGGATCCGGTTGGCGCATCCGGACGAGGCGCGACTGACCGAACATGTGAGCACGGATCCGTCGGAAGCGCTGGCGGGCCGGGAGGTGATCGTCAAGGAACGCGGCACGCTCGGGCCATCGGTGCGCGCGAAAGTTCCTGTGCTGGAAAATGATTCGGATCGTGTTGTCGGTGCGGTGAGCGTCGGTATCTCGACCACCGCGATTCGCGGGCAGTTGCTCTCCGATCTGCGCACCGCGGCGCTGTTCATCGCCGCCGCGCTCCTGATCGGCATCGCGGGTTCGGCATTGCTGGCGCGGCGCTGGCGCGGGTTGACGCTCGGACTCGAACCTGCCGAACTGGCCGAACTGGTCCAAGGGCAGGCGGCGGTGCTGCACGGCATCGGTCGCGGTGTGCTGGCCGTCGACTCGGCTTGGCGCACGACGTTCGTCAATGACGAGGCACGGCGGCTGCTCGGAATCAGCGCCGAGATCGGCAGGCCGGTCGACGAGATCGGTTTGACGCCACGGGTGCTGGAGGTATTCCACGCGCTCGACGAACAACCGACGCCGGCCACCATAGGCTCGCATATCGTGGTGGTCGCGGCTCGGCCGGTCACACGTGACGGACGCGATCTCGGTGCCGTGCTGACCGTGCGCGATCGCACCGATGTCGAGGCATTGACCCGCCAACTCGACGCCGTGCAATCGATGAGCACCGTACTTCGCGCCCAGCGCCACGAATTCTCCAACAAGATGCACCTGCTCAGCGGGCTGCTGCACAGCGGCCGCACGGAAGAGGCGTCACATGTCATCGATGAGCTGATCGGTGCGGGACCGCTCGGCGCGGCAACACCCGGCATCGATGCGATCCACGACGCCTATCTGCAGGCCTTCCTCGCCGCCAAGGCGGCGCATTCGCGCGAGAGCGGCGTCGAACTCGTCCTCGGCCCGAATACTTGGGTGGACGGCAACCTCGCCGAGCCCGTCGATGTCACCACCGTGCTGGGCAATTTGCTCGACAACGCGATCGAGGCGGCACGCATCGCCGACCATTCCGTCAAACAGGTGGAAGTCGAACTGGTGCAGGAGGATTCGACGTTGCACATCGCGGTCGCGGACAGTGGTGACGGTGTCGCGCCCGAAATGATCGAAACCCTGTTCACCGAGGGCACCTCGACCCGTGAGGATCATGGCGTTCCGGGCGGGCGCGGTGTCGGCCTCGCACTGATCCGCCAGATCGCCCGCGCGCACGGCGGCGATGTCCGGCTCGCCAGTTCGCGTGGCGGTGCACCGCCACTCACCGGTGCCGAATTCATTGCCCGAATCCCCGGAGTACTCGTAGACAGCGAAATGCCATGGCCGCAACAGATCTGACCGTGCTGGTCGTGGACGACGACTTCCGCGTGGCCAATCTGCACGCCGGAATCGTCGAATCCATCGCGGGTTTCACCGTCGCTGACACCGCGAATACCCTGGCTGGTGCGCGAGAACTCAACGCCGCCAACGAGATCGATCTGGCGCTGGTCGACGTGTACCTGCCCGATGGTTCGGGCATCGACCTCGTGCGCGAATTGCACTGCGACGCCATGGTATTGACCGCTGCCACCGAAAGTGCCACCGTCCGAGCCGCATTCACCGCTGGTGCACTCGCATACTTGGTGAAACCCTTCCCACACACCATGCTCGCGGCCCGCCTTGCCGGATATGCCCGCTACCGGCGCACCCTCGCAGCACCTCAGATCGATAACGCTGCCATCGAGTCCGCGCTCCAGGCGCTGCGCCCCACCTCGTCGCCCGCTGCGGCGACCATCATCGCCTCCCCCACCAAAGATCTTGTCCTGCACACCATCCTCGAGGCCGCCGCACCCTTGTCCGCCGCCGAGGTGGCTACCGCCATCGGCATCTCCCGCGCGACCGCCCAGCGCTACCTCGCCGCCCTGGTCGCCGCGGGCACCGTCCACATGCGTCTGCGCTACGGCACCACCGGCCGTCCCGAACAGGAGTACACCGCCGCACCGCGTCGCTGAATGCCCCTGTCGATCCGGACGGAAATCGGAGACACTAGCATTAGGCGTGCCTAACCTTAACCAGGTTGGGTGAGTTGTGTGAGTGAGGATCGACAAATGCATGGCCACGACTTGGGGCGGCGCCGATGATGGCGCTGGTAGGCGGGGGACATACCCGGCGCGGTTTCGCGATCCGGACGGTTGCCACCTGCGCCGCGCTCGTGACGGCGATCTGGTTGTCGACCCAATTGCACTGCACGCCAGCGCTGCATCATGCGGCACTGCTCATCCACCTGACATCGCTGGTCCTCGGCTTCGGCGCGGTGTTGGCGGTGGATTATTTCGCCGTCGCCTGGGTCCTGCGTCGCACCCCTCTGCGCGAAATGCTGACCGTCGCAGATCGCCTCCAACTGCCCATCTGGCTCGGCGTCATCGGTCTGGTCGCCAGCGGCGTACTCCTCGAACCGAATATCGCCAACCACACCACCCAGACCAAAATGGCGCTGGTAGTCGCCCTGACCCTGAACGGCCTGCAAGCATCCGCCTTCACCGACCGGGTCGCGGCCCGCGGCGGCATCCTCGACCGACCACTGATCGCCCGCGGCGCGCTAACCCTGCTCATCTCCCAGGCTTGCTGGTGGGGCGCACTCTGGATCGGCTTCTGGAACACCACCAACCACGCGTAATCCTCAGTTGCTGCCGCTTACCGCGGTACCCGCACCGACGCCGATGATCATCAATCCACCGGTGGCGCCGACGGATCGAGTCGGCGCGGACGAACCGCGCCCGCGCGGCACCCGCGATCACGACCCACATTCCGTCCGAGAGTACTTGGACGCCGAGCGCGATCGCCCCGAGCATCAGCAGCCGTAGCGCACCTGTGGCTGGGTCGGATATGAGATCGCTATATCCCAAACGTCGCGCCGCAAGAGGTCCGGTAGCGTCGGAACGATGAGCCTGCAGGTCGCCATAGTCGGGTACGGATTGGCCGGGTCGGTATTCCATGCGCCGCTGATCGCCGCGCAACCGAGGATGCGGGTGGCGACGGTGGTCACACGGTCATCGGAGCGGGCGGAGCAGGCGCGGCGCGAGCATCCAGGGGTGCGGGTGCTGGCGAGTGCGGAGGAATTGTTCGACGATATCTCGGGCCTCGATCTCGTGGTCATCGCGACGCCGAATCAAACACATGCGCTGCTGGCGCGGCAGGCACTGGACGCCGGGCTGCCGGTGGTCGTCGACAAGCCGTTCGCGGTGAGTGCCGCCGACGGCGAGGATCTGATCGCGCGAGCCGAGCGCGCCGGGCTGGTGCTGTCGGTATTCCAGAATAGGCGTTGGGACGGTGATTTCCTGACCGTGCGGAAACTGATCGCGGATGGGCGGCTCGGTGCCGTGCGCCGTTTCGAGTCCCGATTCGAGCGGTGGCGTCCGGTGCCGAAGGGTGGCTGGCGCGAGGTCGGTTCCGCCGAAGAGGGCGCGGGACTGCTGTTCGACCTGGGTAGTCACCTGATCGATCAGGCGGTGACGCTGTTCGGCCCGGTGCGCACGGTGTACGGCGAACTGGACCGGCGACGGCCGAATATCCAGACCGATGACGACGCCTTCGTCGCACTCACCCACACCTCGGGCGTGCGATCGCACCTCTGGATGAGCGCGGTAACTCCGCAGCTGGGACCACGTTTTCGGGTGCTCGGTTCCGAAGCCGGTTACCTCACTTACGGATTGGATCCACAGGAGGAGGCACTGCGTTCGGGCCGTCGCCCTGGTGACGGCCCTTGGGGCACAGTCGGACCCGAACGGTGGGGGGTATTGGGCGCGGAACCCAGCCTCGAACCGGTCCCTACCATCTCGGGCGACTACCCCGCGTTCTACGACGCCATGGCCGCCGCACTCCTCGACGACGCACCCGTTCCCGTCGACCCACGCGACGCCGTCACGACCCTGCGATTGATCGACGCCGCCCACAAATCGGCGGATCTCGGAGAACTCGTCACCACCTGATCGGCTCGCGACGAGTCAGCGAAGCTCGCCGCCGCCGGATAAGGTGCGGCGGTGCAAACAGCGGAATTCGTCGAGCGCGGCGCCTCCATCGCGGACCGGCTCACCACAACCCAGGCGGTGCCACCATGGTGGTTGGTCATCGCGACAGCAGTCGCGGCCCTGATTCTGGTCGGATACAGCCCGCTGTGGCGGCTCACCCGCAATGTGGTCACCATCGCGCACGAGGGCGGCCATGCGCTCACCGCGCTGCTCACCGGCCGCAGGCTCAACAGCATCACACTGCACTCCGACACCTCCGGCCTGACCGTATCGAGCGGAAAACCTTACGGCCTCGGCATGATTTTGACCGCGATGGCGGGCTATCCCTCGCCACCGCTACTTGGCCTCGGCTTCGCCGCACTGCTGGGCGCCAACCGCATCACTCTCATGCTCTGGACCGCGATCGCCCTGCTCGCAGCCGTCCTGATCAAGGTGCGCAATGTCTACGGACTGCTGACGGTGTTCGGCTTGGGCGCCGTCGTCTTCGCGGTGTCCTGGTTCGGAACCGATACGGTGCAGGCCGGTTTCGCATATCTCGGCGCGTGGTTCCTACTGCTCGCGGGAACCCGGCCGGTGATCGAATTGCAGCGCGGGCGGGTTCGTCGCTGGAATATGCCGCAGGGCACGGATTCCGATGCCGATCAGCTCGCCCGGCTCACCCACATCCCCGCGCTGCTGTGGGTCTTCGTCTTCGGCGCGATCGCGGTAGCTGCGCTGGTCGGCGGAGCGCTGCTGCTGTCCGAGGCCGCGGGTGTCTGCATTCCCAACGTCTCCGGCGCGGAGTGCACCACACCGGCCCTGCCCACCAGATAGGTCCGGTACGCCGCCAGACACAGCGCGAGCCACAGCGCACCGATACTCCAGCCGCCGAGCACATCGGTCGGCCAGTGCACGCCCAGATACCAGCGGGAAAGGCCCACGGCCACAACGAATACGGCCGCGACGATCACGCCGATGCGGCGCAGGGCCGGACGGTGCGATCGCGAAAGCACCACCGCGGCAAGGAGTCCGATCACCACGATCGACCCGAGACTGTGCCCGGACGGAAACGCCTGATTGGTCTCGGTGATGAGACGATCCGCCTCAGGTGGGCGAGTACGCCCGACGAGATGTTTGCCGACCACGACGAGCACACCCGCGCCCATCGTCGTGACACCGGCCAGCACCACCTCCGGCCACCGCCGGCGCCAGGCCAGCACGACACACAGAACCACCGCCACCGCGGTCATCGCCAGCGTGCCGCCCAAGTCGCTGACCCCGATGGCAACAGGCGTCAGCAGCCCGTCACGCCGCTGGACCACCCAGTCGGTCCCCGGCTGATCGATCGCGGTGACGCCGCCGCGCCAGAGCACGCTGCCGGTTATGGCGCAGACCATCGTGGTCAGCACCACGATGCTGCGAACTGGTAGCGGACGACTTGTCATACCTCCACCATGCCAGATCCGCAGCTGTGAGATTGCTGAGCGTCCGGCCGAGGATCTACCGGATATACCGTTGCGATGTCGTAGGGTGTTGGCCGTGAATCGATGGCCGGACCATGCCAGCAGCGGACCGGACGAGCACTCGCCAGTCGCGGAGTTGGCTCGTGCCCTGATCCACGCGATATGCGATACCGTCGCGGGCTGGCTGCATCCGTTCGCGGGTGCGGCGACCGTACCGCTGCTGCTGCTCATCCCGCTGCTCATTCTCGGCGTGGCCTGGCTGGCGACCCGGGTCGTGCGTCGACGCACGCATCCCTGAGTCAGCTCGACTGCCAGGCGGTTATCGCCTCGCGAACCAGTTCGGCGGGATCCTGGGTCGCATCCACGGTGATGCCGAATTCATCCGAAGCCAAGGGTTGCAAGGCCGCGAGTTGCGAATCGAGCAATGCCGCTGGCATGAAATGGCCACGGCGAGTCTGCATTCGGCGAGCCAGTTCCGCGCGCGATGCGGACAGATGCACGAAGAACGCCTCGGGTGCGGCCGCACGCAACCGATCGCGGTAGCTTCGCTTGAGCGCCGAGCAACTGACAACACCCCCGCGCTCGCGCCGCTCCCCCAGCCACGCCGCCACGATATCGAGCCACGGGGTGCGATCGTCATCGGTCAGTGGCACACCGGCCGCCATCTTCTCGATATTCGAAGCCGGATGGAAGTCGTCACCCTCGGCGTATTCGACCTGCAGCGTCTCGGCAAGCAGCGCACCGACGGTGGACTTTCCGCATCCGGAGACGCCCATTACGACGACAATCGGCCGATCTGTCATGCGAGCTCCACTCACCAGGCCGACCCTATCGGTAGCCCGCGCTACGACGTTGCGAGGACGAAGGTCTCGGCGACCTTGTCATGCCAGCCCTGCCGAGCGACATGATCGAAATACGGCGACACCGCACAAACCACGCCCCAGACACCGCACAGAACGCTTGGCAGCACGAGAGTCACCCAGCGGATCAATGCCGCCGCCGCGCCGATACCTTCCCCCGGCGCGGCGGCGGTGTCGATCCGCACGACGCGAATGCCGAGCGCCTTCTTCCCGAAGGTCGCACCCTGGGTCGCGGTCAAGCCGACTTCGTAGGCGAGGCCCGCGAGCAAGCCGAGTGCGACGACCAGCAGCACGGTCCCCGCGCCGAATCCGGAATCGGTATCGGCGGGGAATTCGCTCGACGAGTCCGTGCTCGCCGTCACGACGGCGGCGACAATGCCGATCGGTATGCCGACGACGACGGTATCGATGAGCCGCGCGCACAGCCGGGTTCGCATACCCGCTAGCCGATATCGACCGGAGGGGATGGTGAGGTAAGCGGTACTGGACATGCTCGAGATTCCCCTCCGTTTCCGATCGCCGACGGCCGCGGGAACAGGAATCGACCCGCCGAACTCCCCTCCACATGGTCCGGCCGGCCTGATTCCTGTTCCCGCTCGCCGACCGGACGTTACGCAGCGGCGCGACCACGCAGCCACTGATCGGCTTGCCGAGTGGCGCATCTGTGCAGTTCACGGTCACGCAACGGAATTCCGGACCGGAATGCCGGTATGTCGCAGCGGTTGCGGTAATTTGATGCCTCGAAACACCGCGCATGCCGCAGGAGGGGAATGACTGCCATCAGGGGGATGGTCGCCGCTGTGCTCGTTGTGTTGGCAATGCCCGGCATCGCGCGGGCCGAAGAGCCGATCGATATCTTGCAGGCGGGTGCCGACGCCGGGGTCGCGAGCGGTTATCCGGGCGTCATCGGATTGGTCCGCAATGGCTCCGACACGCGCTACGTGCACGCGGGCTACGGCGAGTTGTCCACCCGCACTCCCGCCGACCCGAAGGCACGGTTGCGCATCGGCAGCTTTACGAAGGCGTTCGTCGCCGTGGTCCTGCTGCAATTGGAAGCCGAACATCGGCTGTCCCTCGACGACCCCATCGACCGCTGGATTCCCGGCGTCGTGCCCGACAGTGCCGGTATCACGATCCGCCAGTTGCTCAACCACACCTCCGGCCTGCCGGAATACACCGACGATCCGAGGATCTCGCTGCCCTATATCGCCGGGGTCGAAAGATGGCCTGCGTGGTCCCCCCAGGCGGAGGTCGATATCGCGCTGCAGCGAGGTCGGATCGCAGCGCCCGGCGTGGGGTTCGCCTATGCCAATACCAACTATGTCCTCGCGAGCATGGTGATCACCGCCGTGAGCGGCCATCATACGGCCGACGAAGTGCGCGAACGCATCATCGAACCACTACAGCTGCGCGATACCACCTATCCGGTCACGGACCCGAATCCGCACGGCAACTGGCTGCACGGCTACACCTGGCAACGCGATATCTCGGTCGCGGATCCGCAGATCTACGGCGCAGCGGGCGCGATGATCTCCACGCTGGACGACTTCGCCACCTTCACCCACACCCTGTTCTCCGGGCAGCTGCTGCCACCCGCGCAACAGACCCAGCTCACCGCCACGGTGCCGACACCCGACGATGGCAACGGCTACGGACTCGGCGTCCTTCATGCGCAGGCACCATGCGGTCCGGTCTGGACCTACCTCGGCCGGACGCTCGGCTACGACAATCGGCTCGTCGCCAGCCCGGATGGCAGCCGCATCGTGCTGCTCACCGGCAACGAATTCCACTACCTCGCCGACAACGCCGCTGCCGCACGGTTTCTCGACGATGCCGCCACACGAGCCTTCTGCGCACTGTCTTCACCCACCGCGCCGTCTCCGCAAGCTCCGTCTGCTGCCAGCCCCTCTGATCAGCAGGGCGGACGATAGGCCATCCGCGGCAGATGCGCCTGCCACACCTCGCGGGTCAATACCGCGCGACCGACATCGCAGATGCGCGCGATGGCGTGCCGCGGGTCCAGATCCCACATGCTCAGCACGCCGTTGCCGGTGCCGACCAGATATCGCCCCGCCGGATCGAAGGCCAGCTGCCAGCTCGTCGTGCTCGGCACGGTGATCGAATGCCCGAGCGGTTTCGGATGCGCGCGGTCGCGGAAATCCCAGATCCGCACGGTCGAATCCGCGCTCGAGGTCGCCATCGTCGCGCTGTCGGGACTGAAGTCGACGGACAAGATATTCAAACCGTGCGTCGCGATCGGCTCGCCGAGTTCGCGCACCGCGGCGGGATCGGAGATGTCCCAGGCTTGCAGGGTGTCGGCCGCGAGACTGACCAGCGTCCTGTTGTCCGGCGTGATACCGATCCAGCCGAACGGTTTGGTCGGCTCGCTCGGAATCTCGCTCAGCACATGGGGTGCGGCCGGATTCGACAGATCCCAGAGTCGGATGACGTATCTATCCTGGCCGGTATCGGTCCGATCCAAAGACATGGTCGCCATCAGCTCATCGCCGATGCTGTACATGGCGAATGCGCCGCTGCCGGTGGCCAATGGCATCCGGCGACCGAGCGGGACCGGATGCGCCCGGTCGACCAGATCCCATACCTGGAACGACCAGGCCGCATCGTCGGCGATGGTCCACAAATATCGACCGCCCGGACTGAACATGGCGGCGAAGATCCCGGGCAGTTCCGCGATCGTGCGCGCATGCGCGGGATCGCTGACATCGTGCAGGAGCACACGCGGCGGCGATCCGACTGTCGAGGCGGCCGAGTGCCCGTCTCGGCTCAGCGCGGCTCCCGCCGCGTACAGCTCGGTGGGACCGGGTCCAAGGTCGGCTAGTTTGCGCAGGTCGGCGCGATCACGTACATCCCAGAGCGCGACCCGGCCGTTGATCGCGCCGGTCACCATCGTGCCCTCGGTGCTGAACGCGGGCGGCACAGGTAACCACCCGAGCCGCCCGGGGAGCACGGCGGGCGCCAGCGACCAGAGCCGGATCACGCCGAGCGCGCCCGCGGCCGCGACGGTATGGCCGTCCGGACCGAAGGCAAGCGAGTTCTGCGTGTCCTGACAGACCAGCATGGTGCTGACCTCAGGACACGGTGACGACGATGCCAGCAACGGTTCGCCGAGCGGCCGCGGATTGGCGCGGTCGGCGATATTCCACACCGTGACGCCATTGCGGTTGCCCGCGGCAAGGGCGTCGCCGTCCGGGCTGAACGCGAGCGAGCGCACCGCCGAGCTGGCGGCCGAGAGCATCGAACCGCGGAGGACCGGCCGGACCGGATCGGTGATATCCCATACTCCGACGGTGGCATCGCCGGTATTCTCCGCCCACGGCGAATCGCCGCCGCTGCCGACCGCGAGGGTCACACCGTCCGGGCCGACCGCCACCTCCCGCACCGGCCGCGCTGGAATCGGGATCGGCGCGCCCAGCAGTGTCGGAGTATCGCCGATGGTCCACAGTTGGATCGCATCGTCGTAGGCGACAGCGAGCCAGAATCCCTTGGGATGGAATGACATCGATCGAGTCTGCTGTGGAACCGGCAGCGGGGCAGCCATTTTCGTCGGTGACGCGGGGTTCTGCAGATTCCACAGCGTGACGGTGCGATTGTTATCGGCAGCGGCGAGCACCCGCCCGCTCGGGCTGAAGGCCACCCGGAACACTTCACCGGCGATCGGGACCGCCGCCGGGGCCGGATGTCGCGGATCTTCGACATTCCACAGCTGCAATGCCTTGCCGCAGGCCGCCGCAAGGAGCTTCCCATCGGGGCTGAACGAAATCGAGGTCGCCGGGGCGTCACAGGTCAATGGCGTGCCGATGGGCTGTGGACGCGCGCGATCGATGAGATCCCACAGCCGGACCGTGTGGTCCTCGCCCGCCGACGCGAGCAGCGCTCCGCCCGGTTGGTATGCGACCTGGTCGACCGCGCCGATATGGCCGGACAGCGGGGTCGCCAGCGGCAGGTTCTGGGTGCTCAGCAGTCGCGAATTCACGTCCGGGTCATCGGGTTCGAGGCGATGGGCGACCAGGGCGAGTTGGGCTGACAGGGTGGGGTCGGTGGTGCGCAGACTCTCGGATTCGGCGAGCACCGCCGAGAGCAGGGCATTGTCACGCTGTTCGTCCTTCAACCGGACTTGGCCGTAGGCGGCGATGCCGAGGACGAGCACACCGACGCCGAGCAGGGCGAGCACCGCACGGGTCGCGGCGGCCCAGCGTCGCGACTTGGTTCGGGAAGCCTGTGCCGCGGTGAGGAATTCGGTCACGGAGTCGGTGGCCGGATGCTGGTCTGCGGCTTCTTTCGCGCTCGCCAACCGGGTGCCGCGGTAGAGCAGGGCTGGATCATTGCCGGATGAGGACCAGTCCGCCGCATCGGCTTCCAGCCGTTGGCGCACCAGATATCCGACGCGATCCTCCTCGATCCAGGCCCGCAGTCGGGGCCAAGCGCGCAGCACGATTTCGTGGGTGAAGTAGGCGCTGTCGGCATCGGAAGTAACCAGCCTGGCACGAACCAGTGTTTCCAGCACCGCATCGGCGGCCTCGGAATCGACTGCGCGGCTGATCAATTCGGCGCGGGCGGCACGACGCCTGGTGTCGTGACCGTCCGGACCGACGCTGACCAGGCTCAGCAACAGCGGTTCTGCCTCGATCCGCTGGGTGACGGTGAGTTCGTCCCAGGCCTGTTCGGCCGTCGCCGCGACCGAACCCGTGACCCCGCCCGCCTTGCGATAACCGGCAACAGTCAGGCGTAGTCGTTCCCGATGTTCCCAGGTCGCAGCCATGACGTGGGAGAGCAGCGGCAGTGCGCCGGGATCGTAGCTGCGCCGGTTCTGATGATCGCCGAGGCCACAGAGTTCGGTGACCACCAGTTCGACCAAGCCTGCTTCTAGTTCGAGTCCCGCCGCCGAGGCCGGTCCGGTAATGGCCTCGGACAGTTCGCTCAGCCGCATCGGGCCGAGTACATAACCTCGGTTGTTCAGTACGTCTTCGAGGATCGGATAGTCGAGGCAGGGTGCGTAGAAGTCGGCACGCACGGCCAATACTACTGTTGCCCAACGATTTTCGTGCGCCACAGCGAGGTCCGCAAGCGCGGTGAGGAAACCCTCGCGCTCCTGCTCGTCTTGGCAGGCGGTGAACAATTCCTCGAACTGGTCGACGATCAACAAGCCGTATTTGCCGATAGCCCAGTCCTCGCCGACGGCTTCGGCCAGCGCTGTCCGCGGTTGCGCGCCGGGAGTGACAGTCGTTATCTGCCAATCCTTTTCGATCTTCCGGACCGCCGGGACCAAACCCGCGTGCAGCAGCGAGGATTTACCCGCACCCGACGCGCCTACCAGGGCGACCATGCCGCCCACGGCCGCGTCGAGCGTGCTCAGTACCAGCTCGGTGAAATCGGTGGTGGCGCGGCCGCGGCCGAAAAACCATGCCACGTCGTCGGATTGATACGACGTCAGCCCCCGATAGGGGCATACGCCGGTGGCCGGATCGTTTTCGGGTTTCCAGGTGACGGCTGCCTGCCACAGCCGCCGCCACTCCGGTAGATCCACCAGTTCGCGCTGCACGGGCGCGGCCGACTTCTTGGCCAGATCGAGCAAGGTCAGCAGAATCGGCAACAGCGTCTCGAATTGCGCGGGGACATTACGGCCCGAGCGCCAGTCGCTGATCCGCTGCAACGATGCGGTACCGCCCTTGGCCGGTCCGCGGGTGGCCTTCATCCGCGCCTCGGCGGCGGTGGCCACCTGCCGCAATTTAGGATTGCCCGCGGCCTCGAACAGACTCATCAGACGTTGGGCGAATACCGATCTCGGCGAAACACCCCTGCGTAGATCGGATTCCGATTCGACCGCGCCAACCACCGGCCAATGATAAGCGGCGGCGAATCAGACCCGACCCACGAGACCATTTTCGGGCACCATGGTCGGCATGGATCTACGCATCTTCACCGAACCGCAGCAGGGTGCGAGTTATGACACCCTGCTCACCGTCGCCAAAGCCACCGAGGACCTGGGTTTCGACGCGTTCTTCCGCTCCGACCACTATCTGGCCATGGGCGGCAGCGATGGCCTGCCCGGCCCGACCGATGCCTGGATCACCCTGGCCGGGCTGGCCAGGGAGACCAAGCGCATCCGGCTCGGCACCCTGGTGACAGCCGCCACCTTCCGACTGCCCGGACCGCTGGCCATCCAGGTCGCCCAGGTGGACCAGATGTCCGGCGGCCGGGTCGAGTTCGGACTGGGCAGTGGCTGGTTCGCCGAGGAACATGCCGCCTATGGAATCCCGTTCCCGCAGGACAAGTTCACCAGATTCGAGGAGCAGCTGGCGATCATCACCGGCCTGTGGGCGACCAAGCTCGGCGATAAGTTCAACTTCGAAGGCGCGCATTACGCCATTACGGACTCCCCCGCACTGCCGAAGCCGGTGCAGGACCCGGTGCCGCTGATGATCGGCGGGCACGGTGCGACGCGCACCCCGCGCCTGGCCGCCACCTACGCGACCGAATTCAATATGCCCTTCGGCTCGCTCGAGGACAGCGCCCGTCAATTCGACCGTGTGCGCGCCGCCGCGCAGGCGCGCGGCCGCCGCCCCGACGATCTGATCTACTCCAATGCCCTGGTGGCCTGTGTCGGCGCCTCCGATGCCGAGGTGGCCCGCCGGGCCGCCGCCATCGGCCGTGAGGTCGAGGAACTGAAGACCAACGGGCTCGCGGGCTCCCCTGCCGAGGTCGTCGACAAGATCGCCCGCTACGCCGAAATCGGCGCTACCCGTCTCTATCTCCAGATCCTCGACCTCGACGATCTGGCGCACCTGGAACTCATCGCGGCCCAGGTGATGTCACAGCTGTAGATCGTCCACGGTGGCGGATTCGTTGCGAGACAGGTTGATGCCCAGATTCGCCGCCGTCCGATCGATATCGTCCTCATCGACGCCACCCATTTCGATGGCGGCGCCGTCGGAGGACAGCACCTCGACGTTGAGGCACAGCGACTGGAGCTCCTTGAGGAGCACCTTGAACGACTCCGGAATGCCCGGCTCCGGAATGTTCTCGCCCTTGACGATCGCCTCGTACACCTTGACCCGGCCCGCGATATCGTCGGATTTGATGGTGAGCAGTTCCTGCAGCGTGTAGGCGGCGCCGTAGGCCTGCATGGCCCAGCACTCCATCTCACCGAAGCGCTGACCACCGAACTGGGCCTTACCACCGAGCGGCTGCTGGGTGATCATCGAGTACGGACCGGTCGAACGGGCGTGGATCTTGTCGTCGACCAAGTGGTGCAGCTTCAGGATGTACATGTAGCCGACGGCCACCGGGTACGGGAAGGGCTCACCGGAACGTCCGTCGAACAGCGTCGACTTGCCGTTGTCGTCGACCATGCGCTCACCGTCGCGGTTGGGCAGGGTCGAGGCGAGCAGACCGGTCAGCTCCTCTTCACGAGCACCGTCGAACACCGGGGTGGCCAGATTGCTGTCAGCGGGCACGGCGCGCATATCCTCCGGCAGCGCGCTCGCCCAGCCGGGTGTGCCCTCGATCTTCCAGCCCGCCTTGCCGATCCACCCGAGGTGGGTCTCCAAGATCTGGCCGATGTTCATACGACGCGGCACACCGTGGGTGTTCAGGATGATGTCCACCGGCGTGCCGTCGGGCATGAACGGCATGTCCTCGGTCGGGAGGATCTTGCCGATGACACCCTTGTTGCCGTGACGGCCGGCCAGCTTGTCGCCGTCCTGGATCTTGCGCTGCTGCGCCACATAGACGCGCACGAGTTCATTGACCCCGGGCGGCAGATCATCGTCGTCCTCGCGCGAAAACACGCGAATACCGATGACTTTGCCCGATTGACCGTGCGGCACCTTCAGCGAGGTGTCGCGCACTTCACGCGCCTTCTCACCGAAGATCGCGCGCAGCAACCGCTCCTCCGGGGTCAGCTCGGTCTCACCCTTGGGAGTGACCTTGCCGACCAGGATGTCGCCATGTCGCACCTCCGCGCCGACGCGAATGATGCCGCGCTCGTCGAGATCGGCGAGGACCTCGTCGGAGACGTTCGGGATATCGCGGGTGATCTCCTCGGCGCCGAGTTTGGTATCGCGGGCATCGACTTCGTGCTCCTCGATGTGGATCGAAGTGAGCACATCCTCTTCGACGATGCGCTGCGACAGGATGATCGCGTCCTCGTAGTTGTGGCCCTCCCACGGCATGATCGCCACGAGCAGGTTCTTGCCGAGCGCCATCTCACCGTTCTCGGTGCACGGACCATCGGCGAGTACCTGGCCGGACTCGACCCGCTGCCCTTCGTCCACGATCGGGCGTTGATTGACGCAATTGCCTTGATTCGAGCGGGCGAACTTGCGCAACCGGTAGCTCTTGCGGGTGCCATCGTCCGCCATGACGGTAATGAAGTCGCCCGAAACCTCCTCGACCACACCGGCCTTCGCATTGACCACCACATCGCCCGAATCGAGAGCGGCACGAAACTCCATACCGGTACCGACAATCGGCGCCTCGGAGCGGATCAGCGGCACGGCCTGGCGCTGCATGTTCGCGCCCATGAGGGCACGGTTGGCGTCGTCGTGCTCGAGGAACGGAATCATCGCGGTCGCGACCGACACCATCTGGCGCGGTGAGACATCCATGTAGTCGACCTCGTCGGGGGGAACCGATTCGACCTCCTCGCCGAAGCGGCGGGCCAAGACCTTGTCCTCCGCCAGATACCCGTCCGCGTCGATCAGCGAATTGGCCTGCGCACGCACATACCGTTCTTCCTCGTCCGCGCTGAGGTACACGACCTCATCGGTGACCACGCCGTCGACCACCTTGCGGTACGGCGTCTCGATGAAGCCGAACGGATTGACCCGCGCGTACACCGACAGGTAGCCGATCAGGCCGATATTCGGGCCCTCCGGGGTCTCGATCGGACACATCCGGCCGTAGTGACTATGGTGCACATCCCGCAGTTCCAGGCTGGCGCGTTCCCGCGACAGACCACCAGGGCCCAGCGCCGAGAGCCGACGTTTATTGGTCAAGCCCGACAGCGGGTTGTTCTGGTCCATGAACACCGACAGCTGGGAAGTTCCGAAGAACTCCCTGATCGACGCGGTCACCGGACGGATATTGATCAGTGTCTGCGGGGTGATGGCCTCCACGTCCTGGGTGGTCATGCGCTCGCGGACGACGCGCTCCATCCGCGACATGCCGACTCGGATCTGGTTCTGGATCAGCTCGCCCACGCGGCGCACGCGACGGTTACCGAAGTGGTCGATGTCATCGACGTCGACCGGAACTTCGACACCGCCGGGTACTGTCATGGTCTTTTCGCCCGCGTGCAGCCGGACCAGGTACTCGATGATCGCGATGAGATCCTCCTCGGTCAGCACCTGGTCGGTGGTGGTACTGATGCCGAGCTTCTTGTTCATCTTGTAGCGACCCACGCGCGCCAGGTCGTAGCGCTTCTCCTTGAAGAACAGGTTCTCCAGCAGCGCTTGCGCGGACTCCTTGGTCGGCGGCTCACCTGGACGCAGCTTGCGATAGATATCGAGCAGTGCGTCGTCGGTGCCGACCGTGTGATCCTTCTCCAAGCTCGACATCATGACCTCGGAGAAACCGAAGCGCTGCGTGATCTGCTCGGAGCTCCAGCCGAGCGCCTTGAGGAAGACCGTCACCGGTTGGCGGCGCTTGCGGTCGATGCGCACACCGACGGTGTCGCGCTTGTCGACATCGAACTCCAGCCACGCGCCACGCGACGGAATGACCCGCACACTGTGCAGATCCTTCTCGGTGCCCTTGTCGACCGAGTGATCGAAGTACACACCCGGCGAACGCACCAGCTGCGAAACGACGACGCGCTCGGTGCCGTTGATGATGAACGTGCCCTTATCGGTCATCATCGGGAAATCACCCATGAAGACCGTCTGGCTCTTGATCTCACCGGTGTTGTTGTTGATGAACTCAGCGGTCACGAACAACGGCGCCGCGTAGGTCATGTCCTTGTCTTTGCACTCGTCGATGGAGGCCTTGACCTCCTCGAAACGAGGATCGGAGAAAGAAAGCGACATCGACCCGGAGAAGTCCTCGATCGGCGAGAGCTCCTCGAGGACCTCCTGCAGTCCGCCCGTCGAATCGCCCACGCCGAGTTCGGCGGCGCGGGCCTCCCATTCCGGGCCGCCGATCAGCCAGGCAAACGAATCGGTCTGCACGTCGACCAGGCCGGGAACCTCCAGCGGCTCCCGGATCCTGGCGAAGGAAATCCGCTTCGGTGCACCAACCGTCCGGCTCGATTCTGACAAGGTGCGTCCTTCCCCTCACGCAATGCGCGAACATCGCTTGTCTACTGATGAATTTCGCCCCGGCCGCGCACCCGAACGAAACTCGCGCACCACAAAGGAAACATCACCACAGCGAGTGATGTTTACAACAATTGGTTCGTGAGGTGGACAGGAGGCAACCAGCGCAACGTCCAAAATTACACTCACACTCGCTGAATGTCGAGTGCGGAACAGAAAAGGAATCAACGTTTTTGAGCCACGTCAGAACCGCGCCGAATTGCTTCCCATTTATAGAATAACTTGCGCTGCCCGCCTACGTCAAGCTTTTCGCCACATTTCAGGCGATGGGCCGGTTCGTGGGCAGATTGACGAAGCTCGGCGCATCCGGATCGAGCTGCAGGTATTGCGGCTTGAGTTCAGTGGCGTTGAGCATCGGCCGAAAAGCCAAAGCCTTCGGCAGGTTTCCGGCGAACACATCCACCCGCAGCCGGTGGCCGGGCAGCAAGAGTGCTTGGGTCGGGATGACCGCGATATCCAGTGTCACGGGTTCTCCCGGCACGACGGGCAGCATGCTCTCCAGGGTGATCGGGTTGTACGGCGCGGTGTAATCGCCACTCGCCGAGCGCATGCTGCGCACCTCGTCCACCGCACGCAGTGACGCGGTGAGCTGGCCGGTGGTCAATACGGTCGACGTACCGTCGGGCGAGACATCGTTGACGGTGACGTCCCAGTAGCCGTCCGTCGCATCATGCACCGCGTTGAGGTGCACATTGATCGGTCCGGAAAGCACCGTCGGCTCACTCATCTGCGCACTGGTGAAGGTCAGCCCATTGCCCTCGGCGACGCGAGAATCCTTGGCGCAGATGTCGAATGGCGCGGCTAAACCGGCGGAGCCCTGCGCGGTATCGCGTGAGCATGCCATGCTCATCCCGGGCGCCACTTGCAGGGCGGTGCGGTCCTTCGGCTTCGTCGAGGACAGTGACCCGTCGTGCACCGCATGCTCGGCGGTATCGCTCGACGCCGAGGACAGGTAGACGCGACGATGTGTGACACTGGGTTCCGGGAACTGTCCCAAGGTCTTCCAGCCCGCACCCTGCTCCCACAGCGTAATCGGCCCGAAGTCGCCGATGCCGTTGTCGATGCCTTTGAGCCACTTGTCGAACCACACCCGCTGCAGCACATCCAACCGTGGCGGAGCGCCGGGCACACCGGTACCGGCACCCGGATTCGCGTGGTAGGTATCGCCGATCAGCAACTGCTTCTTCGCCTGTGGCAGTGGGATGACGTTGTACAGTTTGGACGCGCTATTGGCGAAGATGTCATGCCAGCCGCCATACATGAAGGTGGGCACCGTGATTCGCTCCGGATGCCCGAGAATCCCCTGCCGGAACTCACTGTCGTCGTCGAGTGCGGCGGCCAGTGCGGTCGGCACCCGGTCCAGCGACGGGGTGAGCAGCGCCTGCGCCAGTAGATCGGAATTGGTTGCCGGATCGGCCACTCTGGACTGGAGCCATTTCCAGTCGAAGGTGCCGTTGAGCATCGACGGCACGTCGGGAATCAGCTTCGACTGGTTCACATTGCTCAACCACAGGGGCAAGAAGGTGGTGCCGATACCGCCACCCGGTGCGACGACATCACGCATCAGATCGCTGCCCGCCTCCACCGGGAAGATGGCTTTCAATGCGGCAGGAGCGTTTTCGGCCGCACGCAGTTGATTGATGCCCGCATAGGAGCCGCCGCTCATACCGACCGTACCGTTGGACCACGGCTGCTCGGCCGCCCAATCGATCACCTCGAGGGTGTCCAATTGTTCACGCTTGCCGAGGGTGTTCCAAGTGCCCTGGGAGAAACCGGTACCGCGGACGTCCGCGACCACCAACGTGTAGCCGCTGCGGATGAGATTGCGGTCGATGCCCAGCACGGTTTGGATCATGCCGCCGTCGAGCGCGTGCATCAGCTCACCGAATCCGCTGATCGGCGTGCCGGACAGATTGAGACGCCGGACCATGTCCATGGTGAACGGCCGCAGTCCGGGCGTGGCGAAGGCCGAATCGATCAGATTGCTCATGAGTTTGGTGTAGGGCGTGAGGTTCACGATCGTCGGCAACGGCTTGTCGACCACCGTGTTCGCCGCATCGACGGGTCGATACACATTCGCCTTGAGTACGACGCCGTCGCTCATGCGAATCGGGACATCCCAGTCGATATGGACATCCGGATACTCCTGTGGGCCGTCGTGCATAGCGGTCCACCGCTCACTGAGGGCGCTGTCGATGCTTTGCTCGGCGGTCGCGGAGCCGCCGCTACTCGAGGCAAGTGCCACCACGGCGGCGACAACGGTCGCCAGTCGAACCCAACGCATAAGCGCAGGTGTCACTCCATGCCCCGACAACTCGCGATCCCCTCTCGATTGGTAGGCAGCACGCGGACAAGATCGTCCGATCGACGCGCGACGACGACGATAGCAACCCATTGGCGAATATCGCGCTAGCTACGGTCGGTGCGGTTCGTCGGATTCGGTCGCAGACTCACTGAGCCCACCATGCGGCGTTATCGAACCGTGACCGGTTCGGGTCGAATCGCCGACCTGCGCTCCGACCCCTGGGTACACGCCACCGCGGCGTGCTGGGTCGAAAGGATCGAAATGCGCAAGCTCATCGTCGTCAACATCATGTCGCTGGACGGCTACTTCGAAGGCCAGGGCGGCAATGTCATGGCCCTGCCGATGGACCAATCGTTCGACCGCACCAACCTCGAGCACATCCGCAATGCCGATACCGTCCTGCTCGGCGGCACGTCCTACCGGATGTTCAGCGGCTTCTGGCCGAATGTCGAGCACGATCCGACGTTCTCGTCCACCAATCGCGAATTCGCCAAGCGCTACAACGCCATCGACAAGGTCGTCGTCTCCGACCACGCGGAACTTCCGCCCGCGGACCACGCCTGGGCGAGGAACACCCGCATAGTCCCTCGGTCCGATGCCTATGCGGCGATCGCCGAGCTGAAGCAACAGCAGGGTGGCGATATCGTCGTCTTCGCCAGCCGAATCCTGTGGAACGACCTGCTGATCCACGGCCTGGTGGATGAATTGCACGTGGTGATCGGCGCGGCCACGCTCGGCGGGGGCACCCCGATCTTCACCGGCGACCACCCGCCCTTGCGGCGGGTGGAAACCCGAACCTTCGACGACTCCGACAACATCTTCGTGCGCTACGTCGCGCTCGATGGCTCGAATTGAGTTATTTCGGTAGTCCGAGACGGCCCGTGATGCCGTCGAGCAGGCTGGTCAACGTCCACTCGACGGGGTCTGCGGCACCGGTGGTGGTACGTGCGGCGATCCAGCGTGCGAAGGCCGGATAGCGACCGTCGGCGAGGATCGGCGCCAGCATCGGTCGCGCGGCGGCCGCCAACTCGTCGTCGGTGTGCAGTCCGGAGCGCGCCCGCATGCGGTTCTCCTCGGCGAGTTGCAGTGCGGCGCCGATGAGATGGCCGTCCACGGCGGCGGTGATCAGCGTCATATCGTCGGCGGCGATATCGAGGGGCTCCAACAGGGCGAAGCGGAAGTCGAAGTAGCGCAGCGCATTCGGCCCGATCGGGGGTCTGGTATGCACGAGTTCACCGAACCAGAGGTGGCGCTGGATTACCGACCAGCTGGCGAGCGAAAGCTCTTCGAGTGCGGTGCGCCAATGCCCCGAAGGCGCTGCGGGCAGCGGAATCTCGCCGTATACGGCATCGATCATCAGGTCGACCAGACCGTCCTTGCTGCCGACATAGCGATACAGCGACATCGGCGTGGACGCCCCGACCGCCGTCGCGATCCGCCGCATGGTCAGCGCCCGCGCACCCTCGGCATCGGCCACGGTCAATGCCGCACGCAGGATGCTCGCCCGGCTCAGCGTCGTGGTCGGTCGGCCGGGTGGTTCCGGCAGCGACCAGATCAACGGTCCGGGCGGCGACGAATCCGCACTCATTGCCACCTCCTTGCCGGGCATTCAACCATTCGTGTACAACGTACACATGATGTACAAAGTACACGCACCTTGTGTTCTGATCGTCGGTGGCGGATTGGTCGGGCTGTCGGCCGCGCTGTTCCTGCGTCGGCATGGCGTGGCAACCGTGCTGGTCGAACGCCGGGCCACCACCTCCCCGCAACCCAAGGCCAGGCGCATCAATATCCGAACCATGGAACTGTTCGGCCAGCTCGGCATAGCCGAGCAGGTCCTCGAGGCGGCCCGCGACCTCGCCGGGTACCAGCACTTCGCGGCCGGTCCGACGCTCGCGCAAGCCGAACGAATTCCCTTCACGCTGCCCGGTGGGGTGCCGGACTGGTCGACCATCACCCCAGCCACCGCCTGCCTGTGTGCCCAGGATCTGCTGGAGCCGGTGCTGCGGCGCATCGCCGTGGCCCGCGGCTGCGATATACGGTTCGGCGTCGAGCTCACCGACTTCGTCGACGCGACCGATGGCATCACCGCCACAATCCGCGCCGCCGACGGCACGGTCGAGCGATTGCGAGCGGACTACTTGATCGCCGCCGACGGTGCGTCGAGTCCGATCCGCGAGCGGCTCGGCATCGCGCGCGATGGACGTGGCACGCTCGGCCGAGCCGTCAACGTGTACTTCCGCGCCGATCTCGCCGAGTTGGTGCGCGGCCGCGAATTCAACCTCTGCCAGATCGAGAATGCGGATGCGCCAGGAGCTTTCGCCTCGATCGACGGGTCACGGCGCTGGATATTCACCACCACCGTTGGGGTCGACCGTCCCATCGATGAATGGCCGAACGTATTGCGGACGGCCATCGGCGTACCCGATACTCCGATCGAGCTGCTCAGCGTACTGCCCTGGGAGCCAGGGATGTTCGTGGCCGAGCGATATCGTGCGGGCCGCGTCTTGCTGGCCGGTGACGCCGCACACGTCATGCCGCCCTTCGCCGCCGCTGGCGCGAATACCGGCATCGAGGACGTGCACAATCTGGCCTGGAAGTTGGCGGCCGTACTCCGCGACGAGGCCGATCCGGCATTGCTGGACACCTACCACACCGAACGCCATCCGGTCGGCTGGTACATCGCCGACCAGTCGAGCATCCGAACCGCCGACCTGCGCACCATGAATCGCGAATCCACCGACGCCACACCACTCGCCGACCCAATCGCCCTGATCCTCGGCCATCGCTACCATGCGGGCGCGCTCATCGACGACGGCAGCACGCACACCATGGCGCGGCTCGATCTCACCGGCCAACCCGGCACTCGGCTGCCGCATCGCCGGCTTCCCGACGGTCGCTCCACACTCGACCTCATCGACACGTCCTGGGCCCTGCTGGTCGGCCCAGCAGGCACCGCATGGCAAGCCGATCTACCGCTGGAAATCCATGAGCTCGACCAGGATTGGCCCGAGACCGTCGGTCTCTCCCCTACCGGCGCGCTGCTCGTGCGCCCCGATCAGATCATTGCCTGGCGCATGCCGAGACTGCCGAGTGATCCGCCCGCCGCGCTGCACGCCGTCCTGGATCGCATAATGCGATGACGTTATTTCGGTGGCGTCCCGATCGTCTGGACTTGTTTTCCATCCCAATGGAATTGGACCGATGTCACCGTGCCGTCGGGGCAGGCATTGCACCTGCCGGGCGTCTTGTAGATCACACCGACGGTGTCATCGGCCGTGTGTACCGGATCCAGCGAGGTGAACCCGAGACTTTCCCGCGTGCCGGTGCCGACGAATTCGCCCTTGTGGAACAGCAGCACTTGATTCGGTGAACTGCCGGTCGCGCCCTCCACCGTAATGATCACGGCCGATAGTGTGACGCACGGATCGAAGGTGCCCTCGAATCCGGCCGGATCGGTGGACCACGGCACCTTGGTGATCGGATCTACCGGCAGCGTCGCGATCGCTGCACCAATCACCGGCGCGGTCAGATCGATGCCGCATTTCGCCGCAGGCGACGTGGTCGCCACCGTAGTGGTCGGTCCGCCATCGGTTATCCGGCTGCCGTTGTCGCCTGAGCTGCACGCGCTCAGACCAACGAGTCCGACACCGAGGGTGAGCCGTACTAGCCGATGGGTCTGCATCGAGGGAATGCCCCTTCAGGTCGGACGGGTGTCTCGATCGCGCTCCGCACACCATCATCGCATCGTCGAATCCGGCGATCGCCGCGGCCGGGCTCCCACGGGTGGGGTCGCCGCTCGGACGGTGAGTCGATAACGTCGATATCCGTCCGAGTCCTGATGAGGAGATCTGAATGGGTTCAACGATTTTCGCCGTGTTCCTACCGCTGGCCCTGGCGCTGGTGATGTTCGGACTCGGGTTGACCTTGACCGTCGACGATTTCGCCAGGGTGCTGCGGTATCCCAAGGCGGCGGTGGTCGCGCTGGTGTGCCAGATGATCGTGCTGCCCGCGATCTGCCTGGGTCTGGTCTATCTGTTCCGGCTCGAGGGTGCGCTGGCCGTCGGGGTGATGTTGCTCGTCGCCTCGCCGGGCGGGCCGTCGGCGAATCTGTTCAGCCATATCGCCGGTGGCAATGTGGCGCTGAATATCACGCTGACCGCCATCAATTCGATTCTCGCCGTCTTCACCCTGCCGCTGGTGGTCACGCTGTCGTTCACACTGTTCATGGACGACGACGCGGCGATCGGGCTGCGGCCGGATAAGTTCGCCCAGGTGTTCGCGATCGTGCTGGTGCCGGTCGCGGTGGGGATGTGGGTGCATCGCCGGTTCACCGACTGGGCGGATCGGATGCGCAAGAACGTCAAGATCGTCTCGGCGGTGGTGCTGCTGCTTGTCGTGGTGGCGGCGGTGGGGCGCGAGTTCGACACGCTGACCGAGAACATCGGCAAACTCGCCACGCTCAGTCTGCTGCTCTCGACGCTGAGCTTCGTCATCGGGTACACCGTGCCGCGCTTGTTCCGGGTGCAGACCGATCAGGCGATCGCCTCAGCGATGGAGATCGGCATCCACAATGGCGCATTGGCCATCGCGGTTGCCTCCAGCGTGCTGCACAATTCGCAGATGGCGGTGCCGCCCGCGGTCTACGGGGTGCTGATGAATGTTCCGGCCGCCATCGCCGCGTACTTGTTGGCGCGGCAGCTGCGCCTTGCGGATCCCACGCCGGTTCCGGCCGCCACCGGCTAGGGCAACCGAGTGCGTCGATAGGTAGCCTTTGCGTGTTCGACGTCAGGTGAGAGGACCCCAGTTCGCGATGCGACCGCTCGGCACAGACGATCCCACGCGGATCGGGGACTACCGACTACTCGGCCTGCTCGGTGCGGGCGGTATGGGCCGGGTGTACCTCGGGCGCAGCGCGGGTGGGCGCACCGTCGCGGTGAAGGTGATCCGGCCGGATCTGATCGGCAACGAGTTCCGGGAGCGGTTCCGCCGCGAGGTCACCGCGGCGCGGCGAGTCGGCGGGAAGTTCACCGCACCGGTGCTCGATGCGGATGTGGATTCCACGCCGCCGTGGCTGGCGACCGGCTATGTGGCCGGATTCTCGTTGACCGATGCGGTCGAGCAGTTCGGCACCTTCGACGAGAACACGCTGCTGGTGCTCGCGCACGGTCTGGCCGAGGCATTGATCGCCGTGCACGGCGCGGGGATCGTGCATCGCGATCTGAAACCGTCCAATGTGCTGCTGGCAGTGGACGGCCCGAAGGTGATCGACTTCGGCATCGCACGCGCCGCGGAGGACAGTGCGCTGACGACCACCGGAAATGTTATCGGCTCACCGGGATTCATGTGTCCCGAGCAGGTGCTCGGACCGACCATGGGACCCGAGGGTGATGTTTTCGCACTCGGTGGCGTGCTCGTCTACGCGGCGACCGGTCAGGGGCCGTTCGGCTCCGGTGAGACGGTGCAGATGCTGTATCGGGTGGTGTACGAGGAGCCGCGGCTGGCGGCGGTGCCGGACCGGCTGCGGCCGCTCATCGCTTCCTGTCTGAACAAGGATGTGGCGGCGCGACCGACACCGCAGCAGCTACTCGATCAGCTGACCGAACTCGGGGTTCCGGAGCGTGGCGGCTGGCTGCCCGCGCCGGTGCTCGAAGAGGTGAGTCGGCGCGCGGTGGCGCTGCTCGATCTGGAATCCGGCCCTGTCGAAGCGGTCGGCCCGGATCCGTCGCGGTCGGCGCCGACGATTTCGCCATCGACTTCGGGACCGCACGCAGCGCCCCATACGCTGTCGCGGACCGCGGCCGATACGGTGGCTTGGCAGTCCGGAAATACGGCATGGCAATCCAGACCACCCCGGCCGCAAGCTAATTCGACTCATATGTATGCGCCGCCTGCGCAGGATCGGTCGGGGCCACAACCTGCCTACTACCACGCGCAGCCTGCGCCGAAGACTCGGTCGCGCCGGACCGCATTGATCGTCGCGGCCGTGGTGGTCTGTCTCATCGTCGCGGGCGGCGCGTTTCTGATCGGGACGCAGCTGACCGACAAATCCTCCGATTCCGCCGCGACGGTGAGCACTTCAGCGGTGGCTACCTCCGTCGCTCGCACGACCACCTCGACGACGCAGACCTCCGCGACGAGCACCTCGGCGGCGGCAACGGACTCCGTGATACCCGAAGCGTTCGTCGGCAAGTGGACCGGCACCGCAAGGGATGCCCTCGCTGTCTTCGATATCGAGTTGACCATTCAGGACGGGAAAATCGGCGAGGAAGTCGCCGCCTCGGCCAATACCGGCCAGGCATCGCACAGCCGTTGTGAACGCGCCGAACGGCTGACGAATGCGACCGATACCCAGCTCGCCTTCGTTGCCCGGCTCAGCGGCGGTGCGAGCGGGTGCATGGACGAAGGGTCGACATCGAAGGTGATACTGCAGCAGGACGGTTCGCTCACCTACAGCTTCAGCGGCGGCTTCAGCGGTGTGCTCGGCGATGTCACCGGCACGCTGCGCAAGAACTGATGTGCGAGATTCACCGGGCGCGCCTTCCGACCCACTCGACGCCGATCGTCCATCCTGTGGACCGACAACGAGCCGTATCCGCGTGAAAGGAACACTCGAATGCGCGTAGTAGCCGAAGTGCTGGTCGGCCTGGTGGCCCTGCTGCACATCTACATCCTGGTCATGGAGATGTTCCTCTGGACCACGCCGCGGGTACGCGCGTCCTTCGGCAGCACCGCCGAATTCGCCGAGCAGACCAAGGTCTTGGCCGCCAACCAGGGCCTCTACAACGGCTTCCTGGCGGCCGGTCTGATCTGGGGCATTATCGCCTCGGACCCGGTCGGATTCGCCGCGATGATCTTCTTCACCGCATGCGTTGTCGTCGCCGGCATCTACGGTGCGGCGACAGCGAACCGTCGGATCCTGTTCGTCCAAGCGCTGCCCGGTGCGATCGTCCTTGTCGCCGTACTGGTGGCGGGCAGCGACTAACGCTTGCCGAACCGTCGACACCGCCGAATGCTCAATCGGAGGATAGGCATGCGGAGATTCATCGGGATCGTGGTCGCCGTGCTGATGGTCGGCACGGTTAGCGGATGCGGCGGCGATTCCGACTCGGAAGCGCGCGTCGTCATGAGCGCCGCGCCCAGCACACCGTCAGGGGTGCCGGATCTGGCTGCGGGGCAGGATATCGCGCGCGATATCGATGTGCCGTGGGGACTGGCCTTCCTGCCCGATGGTGGTGTGCTGGTCGCGGAACGGGATACCAGCCGGATTCTCCGGGTGGTACCTGGACGTGCGCCCGAGCAGGTGTACGAGGTGCCGGGAGTTGTGGCCCGCGGCGAGGGTGGTCTGCTCGGCCTTGCCGTGGCGGCGGATTATGCCGAAACAGGATACATCTACGCGTATTTCACCGCTTCCGATGACAATCGGATCGTGCGGTTCCGGCTCGACGGACAACCGGAAGTCGTCTTCGACGGTATCGCCAAGGCCGGGGTCCACAATGGCGGACGGATCGCATTCGGACCCGATGGGATGTTGTATGTCGGAACCGGAGATGCGGGGCAGGGCACTAGATCTCAGGATCCGGCGAACCCTAATGGCAAAATCCTTCGACTGACACCCGATGGTGCCGCGGCACCGGGCAATCCGACGCATGGTTCGCCGGTCTACAGTCTGGGACATCGCAATGTGCAAGGTCTGGCCTGGGATCGTTCTGGCAGACTCTTCGCGGCGGAGTTCGGGCAGGACAACTTCGACGAGATCAATCTGATCGAGCCGGGCCGCAACTATGGCTGGCCGATCGTGGAAGGTAAGGGCGGCACGGACCGCGGATTCACTGACCCCCAAGTCATGTGGAAACCCGCGGAGGCATCGCCGTCCGGCATCGCCATCTCCGGCGACACCCTCTATGTGGCGGCGCTGCGCGGGGAACGATTGTGGACGGTTCCGCTGCAGAACGGCACACTGGGCACACCACAGTCCCGGCTGCCCGACCTGGGCCGCCTGCGCACGGTGGCGGTATCCTCGGACGGCGCACTGTGGCTGACCACCTCCAATACGGACGGCCGCGGTGACGTCCGTGCCGGTGATGATCGGATCATCCGCTTCCCGGCGCGCTGAATTCGACTACTTGGCAACCTTGCCGACCGGGCGCAGATCGCGGCGCAGCAGTGCGGTCTCCCTGGCGTGGCTACGGCGGCCGAACACTCGATACAGCAGCCGCACGTGCACCGGAAGCTGTCTCGCGAATTCCGACCACTCACGCTCATCGGCCTCCTCGGCGATATGACCGAGGAAAACCAGCGCTCGCGCCCTCGGCAGAGCAGCCATACCCCGCTTGCCGAGCGCGGCCCACTCCGATCGGGTCAAGGTTTCGGCCACGACCGGCAGTACCGAATCTTCTTCCAGACGAAGATGTTCGGTGAGCAACCCATGTAGTCGGCGTAGGCCCTCGACGAGCAGATCCGCCGTTTCCACATCACCCTGATGTTCCCATTCGGAGAGTTCGGAATCGGCACGCCGCATGCGGGCATCGATTTCTTCGTGCTGGGTCCGCATGAGATCGATCAGTGTCGAATCCAGTTCCGCCGAACGCAGTTTCGGCCATACCAGCTCGTCCTCATCGCAGTGATGGTGATGCAGCGCGGCGAGCATCTCGCGCGCATGCGCACTCACTCGTGTCACCTGTTCGGCATCCAAGGGCGAGGTGGCCTCGACAATGTCTGCCAGCAAACGAAATTCGCGACCGAAGACGCGGTGCACGAGCACCATGTCGTGGGTATCACAGCCCGGCGCCTCGGCCGCCCGACGGCTCATAACACCTGCTCCAGCGCAGCTCGAAGCTCCCCGATAGTCATTTAGTTCCTCCCGTGACTAAATGCACTCCTGTGCGATAAGTGCAACTCAGTATAGTTTTGGCCGACCCTCGGTCAATGACATCGCCGCCGCCGCGGACGCATCCAGACGCACCGTCTACCTGTATTTCCCACAGTTTCTCCTCGACGACACCATGAGCCTGTTCAGCGCCAATACCGATGAGGCGCTGACGAATTTCCAGTCCGACGACTCGCGCGTACGCGTCGGCGAATTGGCGCGGGCGATGGGTGCGCGATCACCGAGCTACTCCCGATGGGGCGGCTGGCGAAGCTCACCGTCGATCCCGCGCAGGACGCACCGCGGCACGGGCATCGTCGGGTGCGTTGGGTCGAATGGGCGCTCGGACCACTGCGTGACCGCATGTCCCAGCGACAGTTCGACGATCTCGTGTCGGTATTGCTCTCGTGGTGGGCTATCGTGCTGATCGATGTATGCGGACTCGAACCAGACGTGGCCGTCGACGTATGTGCCCGCACCGCAATGGCTCTCGTGTATGCCGCGCTACCGCTCGATCGTAGACTCATAGACCGCACTCGGCCATTCAGCCGCCGGAATGCGATGTCCCAAGCGCCAGACGGCCCGCGTCAGTGGGACCCCTGGACGGTACGCCAGATGGGTGACCGAGGGTGCGTCGAGCACCTGGAGATCGGCGCGTGCACCGACCTCGATGACCCCGACATCGTTGCGGCGCAATGCTTTCGCGCCCGCGGCGGTGGCCGCGTAGACTGCTTCGGCGATCGAGAGCCCCATTTGGAGTACGGCCGTTGCCACGCAGTAGGCCATCGACGTGGTGTAGGAGCTGCCCGGATTGGCATTGGTGGCCAGGGCGACGGTCACACCCGCGTCGAGCAGCGCACGGGCGGGAGCGAGTGGCTGTCGGGTGGACAAATCGCAGGCGGGCAGGACGGTGGCGACGGTGTCCGAGGCGGCGAGGGCCTCGATATCGGCTTCGGTGAGGTAGGTGCAGTGATCGACGCTTGCCGCGCCGTGCCGGACCGCCAGTTGCACGCCGGGGCCAGTGCCCAATTGGTTGCCGTGCACACGTAAACCGAGTCCGCGTGCGGCGGCGGCCCGCAGGACGCGATCGGACTGAGCCTCGTCGAAAGCGCCTGTCTCGCAGAAGACATCGGTCCAGCGCACATGTGGTGCGACCGCGTCGAGCATATCGCCGCAGACCAAGTCCACGTAGCTTTCGGCGTCGGCACCGGGCGGGACCAAGTGGGCGCCGAGAAAGGTCACCTCGTCGGCGATGGCGGCGGCGATGCGGGCCGAGCGCGTCTCGTCGGGCACGCTGAGGCCGTAGCCGGTCTTGGTCTCCAGGCAGGTCGTGCCCTGGCGGTAGGCCTCGGTGACGTGGCGGTGCAGGTTGGTCGAAAGCTGTTCGTCCGAGGCGCCTCTGGTGGCGGCGACCGTTGTCGCGATACCACCGGCACGGTAAGGCTGACCGGCCATCCTGGCCTCGAATTCGGCGGTGCGATCACCGGCGAAGACCAGATGGGTGTGGCTGTCGACCCAACCCGGCAGCGCGGCGCGGCCGCCGATGTCGACACGATCATCGGCGGCGGGTGCGGAGTTCGCCGCGCCGATCCAGGCGAAGCGTTCACCATCGAGCACCACCGCGGCATCGTGCAGCGGGCCGTCAGACGCGTTGGTCGTCAGCTCGCCGATTCCAGTGATGAGGGTCGACACGGTGCCCTTTCTGTCGGTGAGGATTCTGCTCGTTTCGTCATCGCCAGCTGTCACGGCGGGCATAAAGCCCGAATCTCTTCTCGTAGAATCATTTCGGGGTCCTGCACCAGTAAATGGCGGCCATCGGAGACCACCGGCCGCCCGGCGATCATCACCTCGCGGATGTCGGCGGCCGAGGCGGCGAACAATGCGGCCGCGGGTTCGGTGCCAGCGGTCCGGATCGAGTCGAGATCTACGGTGACCAGATCGGCAGCCGCACCCGCTTCGATGCGACCCACTTCGGGCCAGCCGATCGATGCGTGATCGGTTGCCGCACTGAACAACTCCGCTATTTCGAATCGACCGCGGGTGTGGGATG
Source organism: Nocardia sp. CA-084685 (assembly GCF_050955785.1). Classification (NCBI taxonomy): domain Bacteria; kingdom Bacillati; phylum Actinomycetota; class Actinomycetes; order Mycobacteriales; family Nocardiaceae; genus Nocardia; species Nocardia sp. CA-084685. The sequence continues at coordinate 3,388,922 of NZ_CP192094.1, read as the reverse complement.
CGAGTCGTTCGTTCAACTCCAGTGCACGCCACTCTTCGAAGCCGTCCACGATCGCGTGACTGTCGGTGCCCAAGCACAGCCGAACTCCGGCATCGAGAAGTTGGCGGGCGGGGCCGATGCCATCGCCGAGATCGCGTTCGGTGGTCGGGCAGAAGCACGCTCGCGACCGCGCGGCGGCCAGCATCCGGATATCGGCGGTGCTCATATGTGTGGCATGCACGGCTACCGTATCCGGCCCGAGCAACCCGTTTTCGGCCAACAACGCCGTCGGCGTAAGCCCGTGTGTGGCAAGGCAATCACGATTCTCGGCTGGTTGTTCCGAGAGGTGGACGTGGACAGGGCGACCGTCGGCCTGTGCGGCGACCACCGCCAGTGCCTGCGGCGGTACCGCGCGCACCGAATGTGCGGCCACACCGGTGCGCACCCACTCCGACTCCGGCTTGAACGCGGCGGCGCGCTCGGCCCAGGCCGCCGCATCACCGTCACTGAAGCGCCGCTGATGTTCGTCGGGATCTCGACCGAATCCGCCACTGAGATAACAGGTATCGAGCAGGGTGAGCCGAATCCCGGCGTCCTGCGCCGCCGCGGCCAGGGCCGTACTCATCGCATTCGGATCGGCATAGGCCGCCCCGCCGGGCGCGTGATGCAGGTAGTGGAATTCGCCGACGCTGGTGTATCCGGCCAAGACCATCTCCGCGTAGACCCCGCGTGCGAGCCGGTAGTAGGAGTCGGGTGCCAGCCGATCGGCGACCGCGTACATTCGTTCTCGCCACGTCCAGAACGAGCCCCGGCCATGGTGGGTGCGCCCGCGCAAGGCGCGATGGAAAGCATGTGAGTGCGCATTCGCCAACCCGGGAATGGTCAAGCCGCGCAATATATTTCCGTTCGGCTCGGTTCCCCGGGCGATCGCGCGGATCGTCGATCCGGTGATATCGATCGTCACCCGTTCGGCCAGTCCGTCAGGCAGCCAAGCGTATTCGGCCCAATAGGCGCTCATCGGAGCGAACCTACCGTCAGTCGGCAGCGACTCGAATCAGCGCTTCGGCGTGACCCATCGCTGAGCAGAACTCCGCACCGCACGCAGCGCTGCGCGCTCATTTCGCCAAGTCCTCGAGCACGCGAGCCAGGCTCTCCGCACCGAAATCCACGTCCGCGGGTTCCGAATACTCCTGCGGCGCATGGCTGATGCCAGTTGGATTGCGCACATAGAGCATGCCGGACGGCACATGGGCCGCCAGGATGCCCGCATCGTGCCCCGCGCCGGTCGGTAGGGCGGGCACACCGCCGAGCACTGCGTCCATTCGGGCGCGCAGTGGCTCACTGAAAACGACATCGCCCGAATAGGATTCCTCGGTGACGGTGACCTCGCAGCCTTCGGCGGCCGCGGCCTCGAGTGCGAATCCCGCGATGTCCTCGACCAGTGCGGCGGTGCGTCCGTCTCCGGCGACGCGCGCATCCAGCCACAGATCCACGGTCGACGCAATGACATTCGTGCCGCCCGGCGTTGGTATCAGCTTGCCGATGGTCGCCCTGGCGTCGTCGGTGGCCGCGGCAACCCGGCGAGCGGCCGCGATCACGGTGGCCGCGGGCAGCATCGGATCGTGCCGGTCGGGCATGCGGGTCGCACCCGCATGGTTGCCCTGGCCGGTGAAGGAGAACCGGTAGCGTCCGTGCGCGATGATGCTGCTGCCGGTGGCGATCGGGCTGTCCAGGTCGATCAGCCCGCGTCCCTGTTCGACATGCAATTCGACGAAGCAGCCGACACCGGCGAGCGCTTCGGGATCCGCGCCGAACCGATCCGGGTCCTGCCCCGCTTTGGCCGCGGCCTCGGCGAAGGTGATCCCGGCGGCATCGCGCAGTCCGCGAGCCCGGTCGGCGTCGATGGCACCGGTCAGCAGTCTGGACCCCAGACAGGGCACTCCGAAACGCCCACCCTCCTCCTCCGCGAACACCAACAGCGCCAGTGGCTTCGCCGGTGTGAAACCCCTGGCGCGCAAGATATCCACGGCAGCGAGCGCGCTCGTCACTCCGAGCGGGCCGTCGAACGCGCCCCCACCGGGCACCGAGTCCAGATGACTCCCCGTGACCACGGCACCGGAACCCGGAGTTCCCCACCACGCCCAGATGTTGCCGTTGCCGTCGGTCGTGACATCCAGACCGCGCCGGGCCGCCTGCTCGATGAACCAATCCCGCAATTCCAGTTCGGCACGATCGAAGGCGTGCCGGGAGTATCCGCCGCGCCGTACATCCCGGCCCACATCCGCGATGTCGGCGAGCAGTCCGTTCGCTGTCACTTGTTCTCCTGCATGGGGATGCGCACGCCGCGCTCGTCGGCGACCGCACTGGCCCGCTCGTACCCGGCATCCACATGCCGAATGACGCCCATACCGGGGTCATTGGTGAGCACGCGCTCGATCTTCTGCCCGGCCAACGCGGTTCCATCGGCGACACAGACCTGACCGGCGTGAATGGACCGGCCCATGCCCACCCCACCGCCGTGGTGAATCGAAACCCAGCTCGCGCCCGAAGCGGTGTTGACCAGCGCATTGAGCAGCGGCCAGTCGGCAATGGCATCGGAACCATCGGCCATGGACTCGGTTTCGCGATAGGGCGAGGCGACACTGCCGGAGTCGAGGTGGTCGCGGCCGATCACCACCGGGGCCTGCAACTCGCCGTTGGCGACCATTTCGTTGAAGCGGAGTCCGGCCAAGTGCCGCTCACCGTAGCCGAGCCAGCAAATGCGGGCCGGAAGCCCTTGGAAGGCAACGCGTTCCCCCGCCATGGTGATCCAGCGGCGCAGAGATTCGTTCTCCGGGAACAGTTCCAGCATGGCGCGGTCGGTCGCGGCGATATCCGCCGGGTCACCGGACAGCGCGGCCCAGCGGAACGGCCCCTTGCCCTCGCAGAACAGCGGCCGGATATAGGCGGGCACGAAACCCGGGAAGTCGAACGCCCGCTCGCAGCCACCGAGTTTCGCCTCCCCGCGCAGCGAATTGCCATAGTCGAAGACCTCCGCACCGCGGTCGAGGAACCCGAGCATCGCGTCGACGTGTTCGGCCATGGATTCGCGGGACCGGTCGGTGAATTCGTCGGGCTTCTTCGCCGCGTAATCGGCCCAGTCCTCGACTGCGACACCGCGCGGCAGATACGCGAGGGGATCGTGCGCCGAGGTCTGGTCGGTGACGATATCGATCTCGACACCCGCCGCCAGCAGCTTCGGCAGCACCTCGGACGCATTTCCGATCAGACCGACCGACAGTGCCTTTCGCTCCTTTCGTGCCTTCGAGACTCGGCGCACCGCATCATCGAAATCGGTGGCGATCTCGTCGAGATAGCGGTCGTGTACCCGCCGCTCGGCACGTGCCGGATCGCATTCGACGACCAGCGCCACCCCGCCGTTCATGGTGACCGCCAGTGGCTGCGCGCCGCCCATGCCACCCAATCCCGCCGTGAGCGTGAGGGTTCCGGCGAGTGTGCCACCGAAACGCTTATCCGCGACCGCGGCGAAGGTCTCGTAGGTGCCCTGCAGAATGCCCTGGGTGCCGATGTAGATCCACGAGCCCGCGGTCATCTGCCCGTACATGGTGAGACCGAGCGATTCCAGTCTGCGGAACTCCGGCCAGGTCGCCCAGTCCCCCACCAGATTCGAATTGGCGATCAATACCCGCGGCGCCCATTCGTGCGTCCGGAACACGCCCACGGGCTTTCCCGACTGGACCAGCAGGGTCTCATCCGCCTCGAGCGTGGTGATGGTGCGGGTGATCGCATCGAAGCTGGCCCAGTTCCGCGCCGCCTTACCGGTGCCGCCGTAGACCACCAGGTCCTGCGGGCGCTCGGCCACGTCGGGATCGAGATTGTTCTGCAGCATCCGGAGGGCACCCTCGGTCTGCCAGTTCTTGGCCGTCAGTTGCGTGCCACGCGCCGCGCGCACTGTCCGTGTCATCGGATTGCCTCCATATCAACGAGATTCCGGTCCGCTCCGCAGGTGGCTGTTGCATAGCTACTGGGGACCACGCATGAGGTTGAGCCCGATCCGCCATGCGGAAACCGGAATGCTTCGGGAGTTGGCACGGGAGGGAACTCACTTTCCTGAGGTATCGAGGTGGGGTGTGACCGCGGCCAGCAGTTCGCCGGAACGGACCAGTTCCGTCGCGGTGGCGATTTCCGGGGCGAGGTGTCGGTCCGGTCCCGGGCCGTCGACCTCGGTGCGGAGCAAGGCAAGTGCCGCCGCCGTGGCCGGGCCAGGACGCAATGGCGCACGCAAATCCAATGCCCGTGCGGCCGTGAGGTATTCGATGGCCAGTACGGTGGCCAGGCCGTCGACGGCCCTGCGCAATTTGCGCGCGGCCGACCAGCCCATCGACACATGGTCTTCCTGCATCGCACTGCTCGGAATCGAATCCACCGAGGCGGGCATCGCGAGGCGTTTGAGCTCGCTGACGATTCCCGCCTGGGTGTACTGGGCGATCATGTGACCGGAATCGACACCGGGATCGGCCGCCAGAAAGGCCGGAAGGCCGTGCGAACGTGCGACATCCAGCATCCGATCGGTGCGCCGCTCGGCCATGCTCGCGACATCGGCGACCGGAATGGCCAGGAAGTCCAGGACATACGCCACCGGAGCACCGTGGAAATTGCCATTGGATTCCAGCCGGCCATCGGCGAGTACGACGGGATTGTCGATGGCCGAGGCCATTTCTCGCTCGGCCACCAATTCCGCGTGCGCGAGGGTGTCGCGGGCGGCACCGTGCACCTGCGGTGCGCAGCGCAACGAGTACGCGTCCTGCACCCGGTTGCACTCCGGACCCCGGTGGCTGGCAACGATTTCCGAGCCCGCTAGCGCAGCGGCCATCCGCCGCGCTGACAGTGCTTGGCCCGGATGTGGACGCAACGCCTGCAGATCATCGGCGAAGACCCGATCGGTGCCGAGCAGCGCCTCCACACTCATGGCGGCGGTGATATCGGCGACGTCGAATAGTTGGCGCAGATCACTGATCGCGAGCGCCAGCATGCCGAGCATGCCATCGGTGCCGTTGGTGAGCGCGAGCCCTTCCTTCTCGCCGAGAACTACCGGGGTGATTCCCTTGGCGTGCAACGCTTCTGCGGCCGCGATAACCGTGCCGGAAGTGTCGCGGACCTCACCTTCCCCCATCAGGGCCAAAGCGACGGCGGCCAATGGCGCGAGATCGCCGGAACAGCCGAGCGAGCCGAACTCGTGCACCACCGGTGTAATGCCCGCATTGATCAACGCGGCTAAGGTGCGAGCCGTCTCCGGTCGCACCCCGGTATGTCCCGTGGCCAAGGTGCGCAACCGCAACAGCATCATGGCGCGCACCACGTCGGTCTCGACCGCCGCACCCGCGCCTGCGGCATGCGAGCGGATCAGCGACCGCTGCAGCGCGGCCCGACTCTCCGGCGGAATGTGTCGGGTAGCCAGGGCGCCGAAGCCGGTGGAGACGCCGTAGGTCGGGACCGTGCCCGCGGCCAGCGCGTCGACGTGCTGGCGCGCATGGGTCAGCCGCTTCTCGGCGGCTTCGCTGAATCGCACCTCGGCACCGGCGCGGGCAACGGCGACGATGCGTTCGACGCTCAGCGGCCCGTCCAGCTCCACGGGCGGTAACTGCGTGGTATCCGGCATAGCCCCATTCCACCGCCGCGCGGGCGGATGGAGAATGAGGCTGAGCCAGGTTCCGTCTGGTATCCGAGACAATCCGAGGAAGCGCCATGGGAACGAGCAGCGACATTCCGGCACTGCGGCGCGGCCTGGCCGTGCTGCAGTTGATGGCGACCCGGGCCGGGCCGGTCTCCGCGTCCACCGTCGCGCGTGAGCTGGACATCCCCCGCTCCACCACCTATCACCTGCTCGCGGAGTTGGAGCAGGCCCGCTTCGTCACCCGGCTGCCCGCCGAACGCCGCTACGGCCTCGGTATCGCCGCCTTCGAATTGGGTTCGGCCTATCTACGCCACGATCCGCTGGAGCGGGTGGCCGGACCGTTGCTGCGCGAGCTGGCCGGACGGGTCGGACACAACGCGCACCTCGGAGTTCTGCACGGCAATGAACTGCTGTATCTGATCAAGGAACGCCCGGCGCGGCCCGAAACTCTGGTGACCGATGTCGGCGTCCGGTTGCCCGCGCAGTTGACCGCATCGGGTCGGGCGATCCTGGCGCATCTGCCCGCCGCCCATGTGCGCGCACTGTTCCCATCGGCCGCGGCCTTCGTACGTCGCACGGACCGCGGGCCGACCAGCCTCGCCGCGCTGCGCACCATTCTGGCCGCCGAGCGGCGGCGCGGCTGGGCGAGCGAGGACGGACATGTCACCGCCGGATTCGCCTCGGTCGCCTATCCAGCATTCGATCACGACCATCGCCCGATCGCGGCGATCAGCGTGACGCTGCGGCACCATTGCGAACAGATCCCCTGCGTGGCCGATTGGTCCGGCCTCGCTGCCCAGGTGCGGTCGACCGCTGACGAGCTCACCCGCCGCATCGGTGGGCGGGTGAGCTGAGGACGCAAATAGGCAGCAATCGACACGAATTTCCAGGTCTTCGGACTCCATATCCGACACACCGACCGACTGCGCGGTTTCCAGCAATCTGACAGTTACGCTGGGAGATCACCGATCCGGGCAATGCCCGCCAGGTGACGCATGACCAACAGTGCCGGATGGGGACAGGAGCTCGATGCGAACACCGATGCGCCGCCGCACCCTGGTTGGACTCGCGTTCATCGCGACCGCGCTACTGCTGCCCGGCATCACCATGCCGACCGCGCACGCCACCATCGCACCATTCGGCCGGGAGTTCCTCTGGGGCGTCGCGTCATCGGGCTTCCAATCCGAAGGCCATGCGCCGGATAGCAATTGGACCCGCTACATCGAGTCCGGCGAGGCCGGGGACGACTACGAGAACTCGGTCGATTTCTACAAGCGCTACATCTCCGATATCAACCTCGCCGCAAGTCTCGGGGTCCGGGTGTATCGGATCGGCATCGAATGGGCGCGGGTCCAGCCGCAAGCCGATACATGGAACGAGGCGGCATTCGGCTTCTACGACAACGTGATAGCGCGCATCCTCGCGGCCGGAATGCGGCCGATGCTCACCCTGGATCACTGGGTGTACCCCGGATGGGCTGCCGATCGGGGCGGCTGGCGCAACCCGGGCATGGTCGAGGATTGGCTGGCGAACATGCGAAAGGTGGTGAACCGCTACGCCTCTCGCGACCCGCTGTGGGTCACCTTCAACGAGCCCGCCGCCTACATCGGCACCGAACTGCGCATCGGCGCGATCACGCCGGACGAGGCGCCCGCCGTCTTGGACCGAATCGCACAGGCGCACAACGCAATCTACGACACCATCCATCAGAACCGACCCGACGCGCAGGTCACCAGCAACCTCGGCTATGTCGCGGGCGCCGAGACCGAGGTGAACCAGCCGATCGTGGACCGGATTGCCGATAAGCTCGATTTCATCGGCGTCGACTACTATTTCGCGCCACTGCCGGAAACGAACAAAGCGGTACAGGGCGGTTCGAACGAAGGTCCGGCGATCTGGGAACTCCCTATTCACACCGAGGGCATCTACTACGCATTGCGTCATTACGCACAGTTGTTTCCCGATCGCCCACTGTATGTCGTGGAGAACGGCATGCCCACCGAGGACGCCAAGCCACGCGCCGACGGCTACACCCGCGCCGACCACCTCCGCGACACCGTCTACTGGCTGCAGCGCGCCAAGGCCGACGGCATGAATGTCGTCGGCTACAACTACTGGAGCCTGACCGACAATTACGAATGGGGCAGCTACACACCGCGTTTCGGCCTTTACACCGTCGACGTTCGCACCGACCCCACCCTGGCCCGCACCCCCACCGACGCCGTCGACGCCTACCGGGCCATCATCCGGTCCGGCGGCGTCCCCACCACCTATCATCCAACCCGCCCACCCGCCGAATGCGGCTTGGTCGACCCACCCGACAGCTGCGACGAAACCGTCGCCGTTCCCTAGCCGAATGTCCGAGGTTTCCTCCCGGCTCCGCTACACCCGGACCACACGGAGCCGAATCCTTGATCTGCAGATCTAGTTCCCGCGACAGCACGCGGTTCGGATTCACCCGAGCCGAATCCGACCGAGTGATTCAGTCTGCCCTCGGGGATTCCGCGATCGACGTGACAGCGTCACTATTCGTCCGATGTCGTTCGGGCCGGTAGCGCGGTGTCACGAGCGGCGTACGCAAGACTCGCCGCCGCTGCGATCAGGGCGGCGGGGACGACGAAACCCCAGTGGGCGCTTATGGAATAGAGTGCGACACCTGCGGCGGCACCGGCGACAACCGCGGCGATTCTGGCGACGGCGAGCGGGTCGGCACGGCGATTCGCGGCAAGGTCGCTGACCAGACTGGTGAACGTGCTCGTCATATAGGTGGTCGGTGATCCGCGATCAATAACCAGGACTGCGGCGGACTGGACGCCCATGGCCAGGGCTGCTACAGCCAGCAGGATGATGCGAATGGCACCGACCGCATCGGCGAACACAGCGACAACGGCGACGACGACCACCAATGCCGCCTCACCCGCGAGGCAGTGCCGGATACGTGCGGTGCGCCGTCTCATCGGCGGCATTGCGCGACACCAGCGCGCGGCCCCGGCAACACCGACGAGGTAGGCAACGAGGACCGTCAACGGCGGTGTCAGCTCGATCCCGGATAACCCGGCGGCCGCACCGAGCAGCACCAGATTTCCGGTCAGGATGCTGGCGAATACCTTGCCGAGTTCGGTGAAAACCAGGGCGTCGGTCGCGCCAGCACCGGCGGATAGCAGCACCAGAACCACCGGCCCGACCGGTAGCCAGCGTGGCAGGTCATGCTTGATCGGCATGACCGCGACGGTATCGGTCGGGCTTCGGCATTCTGCGGTCGGCTATTTCTTATCGACGGTCAGCTGTCCGGCCGCGCCCCAGCTGTCGGCGGGCGTCTCGTGAATCCACACCTGGACGGTCTCGGCCGGAATCTGGTAGGCATCGACGAAGGCGTCGGTGATTCGGCGGACCAGATCCCGCTTCAGTTCGACGGTGCGCGGACCCTGCTGGACGGTGACGATTAAGTTGGCGCTGCCCCGACCGCCGGAAGTGGTCGCTCCCCATCGATGGGTAGAGGCTGCCAGTCTTGGGAATGCAGCTCGTGAGCGGCCGAGCGTCGCGATGTACCGTTTTCCTCGCCATGTCGGATGCCCTTGCTGTGCAGCGGAATCAGTCGTGTGTCGTTCGCCTCTGCGCAATCGACAGCAGCACACGACCATAGCGCAGCAACAATACAACTTTGGTTACATTGCCGTTGAAGCGAGGGAAATGATCGCAGTAAAAATACTTGCGTGGGGCTTGGTTGCGGGATTTGTCCACACGCTGGTGATGATGGTTGTATACGGAAATCCGCGGGTGGCACGGATACATGCCGGTCAAGGCTGGTCGAGCGTTGGCGATGATACTCGACGGCGGAGGCCGCACTATTTCAAGCTTAATTTTTGGGGTACTCAAATCGAGGCGTATGTGATGACCATCGGATATGTCTGGTTACATCCTCTACTGCCATTGAACGGAATGATCGGGGCGATGTTGCTGGCCGTGCTCTTTGCGGCGTTGCGGGTCTGCGCTCCGGTCTGGGCGCAATGGATGGAGGGTACCTACTCCAACAGCTACCTTATCGTAGAGATTTTCGCGGGGGGTGCTCGGTAGCATCGTCATTGCGTGCGTGCTCTATGTCCTCACGTGAGGACTACTGCGGATCGATCTATGCCGCCCTGGCGGGTCGGCCGGGAATCCGCCTAATCGAGAAGTGCGAGCCGTTCGGTGAGGTCAACGGCTAGGATCGGGCCGACGCCGCAGGTCTGCGAGACCGCTGCGACGACGCGACTATTCGGCCCATCCGGACAGTGCCCGGCGTTGCCAGAACCGCTGTTCGACGGATTTGACATACGTGGAAGGTTCGACTGCGGGTGACGTTTGCTCGAGTTCTCCGTCGTCGGTGACGTAGTAGGTCTCATCGATGCGCTGACGCTTGAGCGCGGAGATGTACACAATCCAGCCCACGATCCAGCCCACGCTGAAGCGCTCGGCCACCAATCTTCCCGGTGAACCTGCGTTCGTATCGAAATTACGGCTGAGTAGGTGCTTGCGGACCTTCGCAATCGCCTGCGCCTCCAGCATGGGTTCAACTCCATCGTCAGGAGAATTATCTACTCCGACAGTTGGACCTTCCGTGGGGTTCGGCTCCTCGATGCGACCGGGTTCTGCGTCGAGCTCGTTCTTTTCACCACTATCAGTGGTAACCGCCTCTGCAAGCGCCCTGACTCGACCATGTGTAACTCGTGGATCTTCTATTGAGACGCGACTTCTGTCGGCAGGGGAACCCGTATTATCATTGTCGCTGGATGGCGATTCCGGATTCGACGACCGACCGAATGGGTAGGCGACAACAGGAGTTTTCCTCAGATCGATAATTTGGTGATCACCAGAGGTGTATAGCCAGTTTTGAGGTCCACCATTCATACTAGCTTCCTCTTCGTCGCATATCGGCAGCAGCGGCTCGTGATCGGGCTTCAAGCGTAAGCCCGTGCCAGCTCGAGGTTGTTCCTGCTGTTGGTGGTGCCGTCCGGCGGTCGCGCCCGCATTTCGGCTCTGGGTGGCGGTGACGGCCCGAGCGAGACCATCCCGCCACGAGATGGGGCACGGCGTGAGGGTTACCGAAGTCTCGCGGGCCGCGGAAGTCGCTGCAAACGAATGCACGGTCACCTCCTCCTCGAGGCACGCGAATGTCAGTCATGGCAGGTGATCTGTCAAGTATCGCGCCGCGCCGTTAGCAGCCGCTCAGCCGCGCGCCCGAAGTGCAGTTCCTCGGCCACGGTGACGAAATAGCGCAATTGGCGCAGCTCCATGGGGCAGGCTCCTCGGGATAGCGGTCCTTGTCGATTGACACTGCACGCTAGCTCGGCGACCGGCAACTTCGGGACAGACAGAACAAATCGGCGGGCGCTCGGTTCGAGCGCCCGCCGATTTGGGTGTCGGGGTTACTTCGGTGCCGTAAAGGGCTGATTGATGGTGGTGAAGTACTGGATTGCGGCGGCGATGGCGACCGGGGCCGTGACGAAAATCTGTCCGGCGAGGGTGCCTAGCGCGCCAACGGCGATGATGCCGCCGATGCAGCCGATTGCCGCGGCCGGGATGAATGGGCCGAAGAGTCCGACAATGGTGGCTGCGGCGACGGTCGCGCCCGCGATACCGCCGAGGACACAGCCGACAGCGCCGCCGCCGAGGCCGCCGACCAGGGTGCCGACGGTGGCGCCCATGCTGATGGTACTGGTCAGGCGGTTCCAGGCTGCTTGCTCACGGTCGTAGTCGGACTTCCACGGGGCCTTGTCCTCGAACGGCAGCGCGACCGGCTTGTACACGGCATGGGCCATATCGAACTGCGGAGTGAGCGTCGCACTGTGATCCTGGATATCCGCTGCGATCGGGAAGACGAAATCGTCCACCCGGAACGACAGGTCGGTGCCCGCAACGGTGGTTCCGTCGACGGCCTTGATCTTGAAGACACCCTTCTCGTCGACCAGCGAACCGACATCGGTCTTGATAATGGTCGAGGACGGGGTCGTGGTAGCCGTGTAGTTCACGACGCCGTTGTCGGTTTCGGGAGCGGCATTCACGGTCCCGGCCGTGACACCGACCGCCGCGATCACCAGCGCCGAGGTCGCGGCGAATTTCCTCATCAACATGCTTTGGTTCCTAACGGGGTGGACTTCGGAAGCAGCCCCATTAAAGCCGCAGCACGCCAAGGGTGCGTGATCAAATTGTTATCATTTGCCCATCAATTGCCACTGAGTCATGCTCGGATCGATCATGATGAGATCTACATCACATCAACACCCCGCTTGGCGTTGACACCAACCGATGGCAACCTCGTGCGGGAAATCGGAACGCCGCAATCGGATTCCATCATGCGCAAACCGAATCCTCCACCAAAAACCGCCGTGACACCATCCAGCTTCAATCACTCCACGCGGGACGGTAATGCGTAATACGCATGAAACAATTCCAAATGTGATTCCGCCCACATTGGCGACCCGCTCGCAGTCAGCGCGTTTCGAGAACCGCCATTGCGGCATTGTGGCCAGGGATACCGCTGACGCCGCCGCCCCGAATCGCGCCCGCACCGCAGATGAAGACGTTGGGGACGTCCGTAGCCACACCCCAGCGAGCCGCCGGAGTGTCGGCGTCCTCGCCGCGATAAGGGAACGCCAGGTCGCGGTGGAAGATATGCCCGCCGGGAAGACCGACCTCACGTTCCAGATCTACCGGCGACTTGGCCTCGATACAGGGGGCACCGTCCTCGTCGAGCGCGAGGCAATCGACCAGTGGTTCGGCGAGTACCGCATCCAGTTGGGCGAGCGCGGCCTTCACGGCCATCGCCTTCGCCGCCTCTGGATCGGACTCGAAAAGTCTTGCCGGAGTGTGTAATCCGAACAAGGTGAGGGTGTGCAGATCGGAATCGGTCGCGAGTATCGACGGATCGGTCAGGGTGTGACAGTAGATCTCCGATGGTGGCACCGAAGGAATCCGCCCGGCGCACGCTTCGCGATATGCATGCTCCAATTGCGAATACGACTCGGCTATATGGAAGGTTCCGGCAAACGCCTCGCGTGGATCTGTCGAAACATCGCGCAGCCGAGGTAACCGGCGCAGCACCATATTCACCTTCAATTGGGAGCCTTCGGGTTTCGACTCCCCCGGTATTCCGAGCAACTGCGTGAGCTCATGCGGTGCCGCATTGACAAGCACATGCCGGGCACCGACCACACCGTCCGCATAGCGCACTTCGGCTGTGAAGTCGTCGGATTCGATCTCGGCCACGGCACATCCGGTGATCAGCTCCGCACCGGCCGCGCGAGCGGCGTCGGCGAGTGCGTCGGTGAGCGCGCCCATCCCGCCGATCGGCACATCCCAGTCGCCGGTGCCACCACCGATCACGTGGTAGAGCAAGCACCGGTTCTGCCGCAGTTCAGGATCGTGCGCATGGGTGAAGGTCCCGATGAGCGCATCGGTGAGAACGACCCCGCGCACTGTGTCGTCGGAAAAGGTGGACTCGACCGTCTCCCCCAGCGGCCGCTCGAACAGTGCCGCCCAGGTCGCGGGATCATCGACAACTCGCTCGAGCTCCGAGCGCGTCGGCAATGGTTGCGTCAACGTAGGAAACACCCGCTGCGCGAGCCGCCCGGTCGCGCCGTAGAACTCCTGCCACGCCCGGAAATCTCGCTCCGATCCGGTGAGCCGTACGAAGCTTTCCCTGGTCCTGGCCTCGGAACCGGTATCGACCAGCAGTCCATCGTCCCCGACCGGCGTATACGACGAGATCCGCCGACGCCGCGTTGTGAACCGTAGCCCCAGATCCTCGATGATCCGACGCGGCAGCAGACTGACCAGATACGAATACCGCGACAACCGCGCGTCGACACCCGCGAACACCCGCTCCGAAACCGCGGCCCCACCGGTGTGCTCTCGGCGCTCCAGCACCAGCACCGAACGCCCGGCTCGCGCCAGGTATGCGGCGGCCACCAGCCCATTGTGACCACCACCGACCACCACCACGTCATAGGAGGAGCGCATCGGTCGCATCCGTCCTGCCTACCACGGAATGCGCGATTGCCGAGAGATTACGGCCCGGTTTCCATATTTCCCTGCGATTGACCAGCACTCACTTCACACTTAGCTTCTGGCAAACGCCGTATGAGGGCTGCGTTTTCACCTGGGAGCGATCATGACCGAAGCCACCACACCATCCGATGACGAACGGCGCCTCGCCGAACTCGGCTACAAACAGGAATTGGCCAGATCCTGGTCCGGATTCTCCAACTTCGCCATCAGCTTCACCATCGTCTCCATCCTTACCGGCGGGTTGGCCAGTTATGGCATCGGTCTGGCCAACGGCGGCCCGATCACCATGGCGTGGGGCTGGCCGCTGGTCTCGGTCATGGTGTTGTTCGTCGGCCTCGCGATGGCCGAATTGGCGTCGGCCTACCCGACTTCCGGCGGTCTGTACTGGTGGGCGTCGGAATTGGGCGGCCCGGTCTGGGGCTGGTTCACCGGGTGGTTCAATCTGATCGGCCAGATCGCGGTGACCGCGGCCATCGACTACGGCGCCGCCATCTTCACCACCGCGGTACTCAATGTGATCGGTATCAATATCGGAACCGACCGCACCGCAATCTTTTTGGTATTCACCGCGATTCTGGTCCTGCACGCCGTACTCAATGCGATCGGCCCGCATCTGTCCGCGGTGATCAACAATATTTCGGCCTGGTGGCATGTCGGTGGCGTGGCGATCTTCGTCGTCGTCCTCGGTTTCGGGGCGAGCCACCATCAGAGCGTCGGCTTCGTCTTCACCGAAACCGTCGACAACAGCGCGGTCGGCTTCGGCGGCGTGGCATTCAGCTTCCTGCTCGGATTGCTGCACGCGCAGTACACGTTCACCGGCTACGACGCATCCGCGCATATGTCGGAGGAAACACACGACGCGGCGCGCACCGCGGCGAAGGGCATCATCAATACCATCGTCGTCTCGGCCGTCGCCGGATACCTGCTCATCATGGCAGTGACCTTCGCCATCCCGAATCTCGACGATGCGCTGGATCCGACGAAGAACAGCGGCTATCCGGTGATCTATATCCTGGAGAACTCGCTGAATTCGTTCTGGTCCGGTCTGCTACTGATCATCGCCGCGATCGCGCAGCTGTTCTGCGGCTACGCCTCGGTCACCTCGGCCTCGCGCATGCTGTTCGCCTTCTCCCGTGACGGTGCGGTGCCGGGATCGGCCTACTGGTCGCGACTTTCGGTACGCAAGGTGCCGGTGCACGCGGTGCTGTTCATCTCGTTCTTCTCGTTCGTCCTGCTGATCCCCTCGATGCTGGTGCCCGCGGAGAACGCACCGACCGCGTATGCGGCAGCCACTTCCGTCGCCACCATCGGCCTCTACATCGCCTACGGCATCCCGATCCTCTTGCGTCAACTACATGGCAGCCGATTCCATACCGGCCCTTGGCAACTCGGCGCCTGGTACCGACCTATCGGCATTATCGCGCTGATCTGGACCGCGTTGATCAGCCTGCTGTTCATCCTGCCGACCGATGACCGCGGCTATCCTTGGAACAGCGAATTCACTTGGAACACCGTCAATTACGCACCGATCACCCTGGTCGGCGTGGTCGGCGCGATCGGCATCTGGTGGCTCGTATCAGCCAAACACTGGTTCACCGGACCCAGGCGAACGGTCGCCGAGAGCGGCGAGTCCGAGGCGCCGGTACAGGCCTGACCTGCCCATATCGCTGGACGCACGGTGGGGATAGAGTCGATATGTGTCCGTGGAACTCGATTTCCGCGCCGTGTTCGAGTCCGCACCAGGTCTGTACCTGGTACTCGATCCCGACCTGTCTATCGTCGCGGTGACCGACGCATATGCCGCCGCGACGATGACCGAACGCCAGCACATCCTCGGCAAGAGCATTTTCGAGGTATTTCCGGACAATCCAGACGATCCGACGGCAGAAGGAGTCCGCAACCTGCGGGTTTCGCTGGAACGGGTGCTGCATGACCAAGTCACCGATGCGATGCCGATACAGCGCTACGACATCCGCAGGCCCGACGGCACCTTCGAACAGCGATTCTGGAGCCCGACCAACTCTCCGGTCCTCGGTACCGACGGCGAGCTGCGCTATGTCATCCACCGCGTCGAGGATGTCACCGATTTCATTCGGCTCGAAGCATCCGATGCGGCGAAACAGCAGGAAACGGCCGCGCTGCGGGCTTCGAGGCAGGAAATGGAACAGGAGGTGTTCGCCCGAGCCCACGAGGTCGCCGAAACCAGCCGACAGCTCAAGGAGGCCAATGCCGAGCTGGCCCAGTTGTACGCTCGCGCGAAGGAGCTGGACGAACTGAAGAGCCAGTTCGTCGCCAATATCAGCCACGAGCTGCGAACCCCACTCATGTTGATCTCGGCGCAGACACAAAAGTCGCTCGACCGGTGCGCGCCCGGCGACCGCGATGGGCTCGAGTTGATCCTGCGCAATGCGCGCATACTGCGGCGTCAGATCGACGACCTCCTCGACGCCTCGAAGCTGGAGACGGATGCGATACGACCCGATTACGCCTGGATCGATGTTACCGAGCAGGTCCGGGTCGGCTCGGCGTTCTTCGAGTCCATGGCCGTTGACCGCGGCATCCGCTTGGCCGTCGACGCGCCGCAGCCCGTTCCCGCCGCGCTCGATCCCGACCACTTGCAGCGCATCCTGCTGAATCTGCTGTCCAACGCCTTCAAGTTCGTCACCGAAGGAGGCGTTATCCGCTGCACGGTGCGCCCTGCCGAGGAGGATGTGGTCATCGAGATCGCCGACAGCGGCCCAGGCATTCCGGCGTCGCACCGCACCGCGGTCTTCGAGCGGTTCCGTCAGGTCGATGGCGGGGCGACCCGTTCGGTGGGCGGCACGGGTTTGGGTCTGAGCATCGTCCGCGATCTGGTGCGTCTGCACCGTGGTGACATCACCATCGGCGACGCACCGGAGGGCGGGGCGGTGATCGTTATCGAGCTACCGCGAGCCGCCCCTCCCGGCACTCCGGTCCGCCGGTCGGACACCGAGCCGACACCGATTCGGACAAGTAACGCCGCCGACGCGGTGATCGCGGAGCTGACGCCCGAACGTGGCGACCGCACCACCGTCGTGGATACCGGATCGGATGAGTCGGAACCGAAGCCGTCGGTCATTGTCGTCGAGGACAACGCCGATCTCAACGCCCTGATTCGGGAAGCGCTTTCCGATTCCTATCGGGTCGTCACCGCCGATAACGGCGGCACGGGACTGCGGCTGGCGCGAACCCACCAGCCGGATCTGATCCTCTGCGACATCATGATGCCGGGCATGAGCGGCGACGAACTTCTGCGCGAGGTACGCAACGACCACGAGCTGCGGAACACCCCGGTATTCATCGTCAGCGCACGCGCTGACGAGCAGTCACGATTGGATCTGCTGCGTGCCGGTGCCAACGACTACCTGCGCAAACCATTCGAGCTCGCCGAACTCCGAGCACGGGTGGACCATCTGGTCAACCTCCGGCTGGCCGAGACGCGACTGCGGGCATTGCGGGTCATCAACGAACGCGACCGCATCGCCCACGAACTGCATCGCACGGTGATCGATCAACTGTTCGGCATCGGGATGCGATTGAGCGGGATCCGCCCCCTGGCCCGCGTACCGGCCGTCGCCGCCCGCATCGATGCCGCGGTCCAAGAACTCGACGCCGTCATCCATCACATCCGCCATACCGTCACGGGACTCGCCTCGGAGGTCGAGAACGAGACCCCGTTCCGCACGCAGATCATGGAGTTCACCAGCGAGGCCGCCGAGGCACTCGGCGCACAGTCCCAAGTCTGCTTCGAAGGACCGGTCAACGACCTCGATCCCGCTCTCGCATCCGCCGCGCTCGAAGCCGTGGAACGGGTACTACGGACATTGAGCCAGCGGGCAGTCGCCGAGGATATCCGGGTCAATGTCACCCTCGATGATCGTCAACTTGCCATCGATACGCACGAAATCACTTGGGCACCAACTAATCTCGCAATAGCCGACGATGCACCCGGACCATTGCCGGAAACACTTGTCAGCTACGGTGCGACCCTGACTGTGACCACGCCCGCCCCAACCGAAACCACTTGGACCCTCGCCGTCCCGCGCACCGAGCAGGCGCTGAGCGAATAGCGCCTAGGCCCACCGCTGGGGAGTCGAGGCCCGAAAGCGCAGAGCCTATTGTGCGACAATGCCGCGGGTGGACGGCCCCTACGATCCGATCGAGCTCGATCCTTGGGGTAAAGCGAAATATGGACTGCTCACCCCGAAAGCGCTGAAGCAGACCGCATCGCCGGTAGTGGCCGAGGCGCGCGAGCAGATCGACAAACTGGCGGCACCGCCCGGCTCTTCGAGGACCGTGCAGCACGCGGTCGAGCTCGCTCGGACGGCATTTCGATTGATGGTCGACCAACTCGGCACCGGGAATCCCTCCGATATTCCTGATCTGACGGCCCTGCTCGATGCGGCGAACCTCTACGATGTGGCCAACAAGTCCGTGGTGACAGCGCATTACAATACGAAATCGGCCGAACTCGCAGAGCTGACCGCCGGTTTGAAAGAGCGCGATACCAAGCTCTCGGGCAAAGTTGGGGATGTCGCGGGCGATAATGCCAAGATGGCCAAAGAGATCCGGGACGAAGCGCAAATGCTGGGGTTGGTACTGCAGGCGGCTTCGTTGGCTGTTTCCGCACGATCGAACAAGTTGACGGCGACTGAGGAAAAATCGCTGTTGGCCGAAATTGTCACGAAGGTCCTGCATGTGGAGAACGACTTCCGCGACCTCCTCGGAACGAATTCGGAACGGGCCGGGAAGATGATTCCGGTGACCTTGGAACAGCTCGCAGCGATCTTCCCCCACACGCCCAAGAGCAAACTGGAGAAGTATCTGCCCTACCTCGACCAGGCGATGCGTGACTACGGGATCGATACGCCCGAGCGCGCGGCCGCATTCCTCGCACAGGTCGGAGTGGAGACGGACAATTTGAAAACCCTCGAAGAATACGGTGACAAGGCCTACTTCGAGGGAAATTACGGGGCACGTAAAGACCTCGGAAACAAGCAGTCCGGCGATGGCAGCCGCTTCCGTGGTCGGGGCGCCCTGCAACTTACCGGACGCACCAACTATCAGAAGGCCAGCGATGCCCTCGAGGTCGATTTCGTCGCAAACCCCGACTTGGCCAAAGACCCCAAGTACGCCTTCGCCACCGCGGGATGGTATTGGGATGATAAGGATTTGAACGACGACGCCGATAAATCGGACATCGGCGCGATCACCCAAACGATCAACGGCGGCAGTAATGGGAGCGCGGAGCGCAACCAGAACTACAGCCGCGCTCGCAAGGTCCTCGACGCGGATTGAAAATCTCAATCCTCTTGGGGCAGGAACTGTTTCGCGTATTCGTATCCTTCTGCGCCTTCAGCCGCCGCCTTGGCGTAAACCAGATGGATGACACCGGTTTTGAACGTGTCGGACGAAAGCAGTTGCAGCGGAAGCGCGGAATCGGTTTCCTCGAACAATCGCAAACCCTTGCGCACCGCGA
Source organism: Nocardia sp. CA-084685 (assembly GCF_050955785.1). Taxonomy (NCBI): domain Bacteria; kingdom Bacillati; phylum Actinomycetota; class Actinomycetes; order Mycobacteriales; family Nocardiaceae; genus Nocardia; species Nocardia sp. CA-084685. Next base: position 3,369,723 of record NZ_CP192094.1, on the reverse strand, counting down.
TCGGGTGCACCAGCAGGTGCAGTTCGTCCAAGAGCCCGACCTCGAGCAGCTGGCGGACGATGGATACCGAGCCGCTGATTCCGATGGGTGCTTCGCCGGGTTCGTCCTTCAGCGCCGTCACAGCCTCCACCAGATCACCCTTCAGCACTTCGGAATTGCGCCAGGTGAAGCTGAGATCCTGATGCGTGACCACGATCTTGCGCGCGTCGCCGAGCTTCTTGGCCATTTCGGCGTCCACATCACCAGCGGCCTCCCGCTCCGGCCATGCCCCGGCGAAACCCTCGTAGGTCTTGCGGCCCAACAGCAATGTATCGGCCGCGCCGAGCTGGCTGTCGACGGCCGCGCCCATCTCCTCGTTGAAGTATGGGAAGTGCCAATCCTGGGGGTTTTCGACAACGCCGTCGAGCGCGATGAACAGTCCGGCGGTGATTTTCCGCATCGGTATCTCCTTGGTCGGTTATTGATGCCGTGTCACCAGATCAGACGGACCGGAACCGGAATAATCATCGCTCGCGCGCTCCCCTATTCGGCTGATCGGCGATGCAAGGCGAGTTGGAGTTCGAGCAAAAGACGATCGGCGGGATCGGTGAGGTCCATCCCGACAATGTCCTCGACCCGGCGGATCCGGTAGCGCAGAGTGTTCGGGTGCACCTGCAGTGCCGTCGCGGCATTGCGCACATCGCCGTGCTCGCGCAGGTAGGTCTCGACGCTCTCGCACAGATTCGCGGAGTGCTTGCGGTCGTAGTCCAGCAGCTTGCGCAGGCGCGGATCGTGCAGTTCGGGCCGCGTGCGGACGAGATCGAGGATTTCGGCGAGCAGTACCGCGGTGCGCGATTCAGCCAGCGTGGTCACCCGACCCCGCGGATAGGTCGCGGCCGTGCTGTCGAGGACACGGTCCACCTCCGAACGCGCGCCCGCGACATGCGCCAGATCCGGTATGGGACAGGCGATGGCGGCGCGCAATTCGAGTGTGGCTTCGAGTTGTTCGACCAGCTGACGGGTCCACGCGGTCACCGCATGCGCGGATCGGTATTGCGGCAGTAGCACATACACCCGATCGCCGAGGATGGTTGTCACCGAATCACCGCGAAATGAACTGGCGCGCAAGCGAAGCATATTGCCGAAGGCGGCGGGGGACTTCCCGCCGGGAGCGACCGCGAAGCCGACCACCGCTGCCGGACCGGTCAGCGGCAGATTCAACGCACTCGCTACTGCAGGCACGTCCGTGGTCCCACCACCGGTTCCGAACAACCGTTGAATCAGCAGCGCCTCGGTGGATGGCGCGTCCAGATTGCGCGAAATCAGGCGGGCGGCGATGGCCGACGCGCCGCGCAGGATCTCCGCGGCATCCGGCTTGAATGGCCGGTCGCCCTGTTGCAGCCAGATCGAACCGAGCACCCGCGGGGCATTGTCCTCGGCGTGCTCGCGAATGCTCACCACCAGGCGGCGCTTGATATCCAGTTCTTCGTGCGCCGGTATGTCGATGACATCGTCGGTTCCGCGCAGCCGATCGAACACACCCCACTTGCGCAGCACCTGCAGATAATCCCGCGGTCCCTCCCGGCCGAGGATCGACAGCACCCGCAGTTGATCGGCCGCTTGATCCGAGGCCGAATACGCGAGCACATGCGATTGCGGGTCCTCGATGGACACCATCCCGCCGGCATTCTGGGCAACCATCTGCGCCAATCCGAACAGGTCCAGGTCCGCGGCCACCAACTCACCCTCGCTAGCCACGACCACTGCCCACTTTCATACGACTCGCCAATCCGGTCATCCCATCTTTGTCCGCTTGTCCGATTCTGCGGGCTGTTTTGCGGTGTTGACTTCGGCTCACCGTCATATACCAGCACCGCCAGCGATTGCTTGCAGGTCGCTCGAACAGCACAGGAGGACCCATGGACGCCATCGTGTCCACGCCACGCCCGGCCAATGAGCCGGTCGGCACCTTCGCACCGGGCAGCGCCGAACGCGCACGACTGCGGGCGAAGCTGACCGAACTGGCCGCGACACCGACCGAGATCCACCATGTTATCGGCGGCGAGCACCGGCGCACCTCGGGTAAGAGCATCGACGTCGTGCAGCCGCACAACCATGCCGCCGTACTCGGCACGCTCACCACCGCCGAGGCCGGTGATGTCGAGGATGCGATCGCGGCCGCCACCACCGCCGCGCCCGGATGGCGGGCGCTGTCCTTCGAGGATCGCGCCGCGATCTTCCTGCGGGCAGCGGATCTGCTGTCCGGTCCGTGGCGCGAAACCATTGCCGCGGCAACCATGTTGGGGCAGTCCAAGACCGCTTATCAGGCCGAGATCGACGCACCGTGCGAATTGGTCGACTTCTGGCGTTTCAATGTGCATTTCGCCCGCCAGATCCTAGCTGACCAGCCGATCTCCACCCCGGGTGTGTGGAACAAGGTCGAATACCGCCCGCTCGAGGGTTTCGTCTACGCGATCACCCCGTTCAACTTCACCGCGATCGCGGGCAATCTACCGACCGCACCCGCCCTGATGGGCAATACCGTCTTGTGGAAGCCGTCGCCTACGCAAGCGGTGGCCGCGTATTGGACGATGAAACTGCTCGAGGCCGCGGGTCTGCCGCCCGGTGTCATCAATATGGTGCACGGCGCGGGACCGAAGATCTCCGATGTCGCGCTGACCGATCGGCGGCTGGCGGGCATCCACTTCACCGGTTCGACCGCGACCTTCCAGCATCTGTGGCGTTCGGTCGCGATGAATATCGCCGACTACAACACCTACCCGCGGCTGGTCGGTGAGACCGGAGGCAAGGATTTCGTGCTGGCGCACAGCTCGGCGGATCCGGATGTGCTGACCACCGCGCTGATCCGCGGCGCATTCGACTATCAGGGCCAGAAGTGCTCGGCCGCCTCGCGTGCCTTCATCCCGAAGTCGGTGTGGGCCAAGATGGGTCGCGATCTCATCGATAAGGTCGGCGCGCTGAGCTACGGCGATGTCACCGACTTCTCGCATTTCGGCGGCGCGGTCATCGATCAGCGCGCCTTCGATCGCAATGCCGATGCCATCGCCCGCGCCAAGGCCACCTCGGGTCTGACCATCGCGGTGGGCGGACATGCCGACGACTCCGTCGGATATTTCGTCGACCCCACCATCCTGCTCGGTGACGATCCCACCGACGAGGCATTCAGCACCGAATATTTCGGCCCGATTCTCGCGGTCCACGTCTACGACGATTCGGTCGCCGGATCCTTCGAGGCGGCGCTCGACCTGGTCGACGGCGGTTCGGCGTACGGCCTGACCGGCGCGATCATCGCCGACGACCGCGGTGCGGTGGCCAAGGCGACCGAAAGCCTGCGCTTCACCGCGGGCAACTTCTACATCAACGACAAGCCCACGGGCGCGGTCGTCGGTCAGCAACCCTTCGGCGGATCTCGCGCGTCGGGCACCAATGACAAGGCCGGGTCGCCACAGAACCTGTTGCGCTGGACCTCCGCCCGCACCATCAAGGAAACCTTCGTCCCGCCGACCGAGCACACCTATCCGCACCAGGCACCCGAGGAGATCTGATGGCTATTTCCGGTCTGCTTCGCCCCGCCATGCTGGCCGCCTCGCGCTCGCCGCGCATGGAACGCACCGTCACCCGCATGTCGACCACCAAGAAACTGGTGGACCGCTTCGTCGCCGGTGAATCCGAGCCGAATGCGGTTGCGGCCGTGGAGAATCTGCTGAGCTCGGGTCGGTACATCTCCGTCGATTACCTCGGCGAGGACACCACCGATATCGAACAGGCACGCAATACGGTGACGCACTATCTGTCACTGCTGTCGTTGCTCACGTTGCTGCGTGAGTCCGGAACCGTTGGACCACTGGAGGTTTCGCTCAAGCTCTCGGCGCTCGGCCAATCCTTGCCAGTGGATGGCCATGCGATCGCCTGCGAGCACGCGCACCAGATCTGTACCGCCGCAGCGGATGCGGGCGTGCTGGTCACCATCGACGCCGAGGATCACACCACCACCGATTCGACGCTGTCGATCGTGCGGGAGCTGCGTGCCGACTTCCCCTCACTCGGCACCGTTCTGCAGGCCTATCTGCGGCGCACCGAGGCCGACTGCCGAGACTTCTCCGGTCCGGGCTCGCGAATTCGCCTGTGCAAGGGCGCATATCGCGAACCCGCGTCGGTGGCATATCAGAGCCGGGCCGAGGTCGACCAGTCCTATCTGGACTGTCTGCGGGTGCTGATGAACGGTGACGGCTATCCGATGGTCGCTACCCACGATCCGGCACTGATCGAGGCCGCTGGGGTATTCGCTACCACAAACCGGCGCAGCTCCGATGATTTCGAGTTCCAGATGCTCTACGGCATCCGCGACGCCGAACAACGCCGACTCGTCGGCGAAGACCGCCACGTTCGGGTCTATGTGCCCTACGGCGATCAGTGGTACGGCTACTTCATGCGCCGTCTCGCCGAACGACCGGCCAATGTGGCGTTCTTCCTGCGCTCGCTGCGACCGGGCAGCCAGCGCTGATCCCCAGCTCGGCGGCCTTGTCTGTGCAGTCGGACAAGGCCGCCGAAGTTTATTTATCCAACTCGCCGATCACAGCGCGTTTATGGTCCGATTAGCTGAGTGCTGCTGAGAATGTGATCTGCGTTACTGATGTCGGGTAACGCAGAGGATCGAAAGGAAGACCCATGTCCCTCGCGGAGTTGCGCAGCCAGATGTTGCGCCGCAAACCCCTCGAGCAGATCGAGGAGGAGGCCGGGCCCGCGGACGAGCAACTGAAACGCTCACTCGGGCTGTGGCAGCTCACGGCGATCGGCGTCGGCGGCATTATCGGTGCGGGCATTTTCGCCCTGGCCGGTTCGGTCGCGCATTCGGTCACGGGCCCGTCGGTGCTCATCTCGTTCCTGATCGCCGGTGTCGCCAGCGCTTGCGCCGCGCTGTGCTACGCGGAATTCGCCGGGATGGTGCCGAAGGCCGGATCCGCCTACACCTACGGCTATGTTTCCCTCGGCGAGATCGCGGGCTGGTTCATCGGCTGGGATCTGCTGCTGGAGTACATCGCAGTGGCTGCGGTGGTGGCGATCGGCGTCTCCGGATACTTCAGATTCCTACTGGGACAAGTCGATATCACGCTGCCGGATTGGATGATGGGCGCGCACGGCACCGGCGAGGGCCACGTTATCGACGTCTTCGCGGTGCTGTTCTGTCTGGGCACCGCGTGGTTGCTCTCCCGCGGCATCAAAAGTGTCGGCCGCTTCGAGACGGTCGCCGTCGGTATCAAGGTCGCGTTGGTCGTGCTGATCATCGTGCTCGGCGTCTTCCATATCGACAGCACCAACTACACCCCGTACTTCCCATTCGGCGCGGGCGCGGTGTGGACCGGTGCGGCAACGGTCTTCTTCGCCGTCTTCGGCTATGACGCGATGAGCACCGCCGCCGAGGAATCCGTCGACGGCAAGAAACATCTGCCCAAGGCCATCATCTACTCGCTGGCCATCGCGATGGTGCTGTACGTACTGGCCACGCTGGTGCTGACCGGGATGCAGAAGTACACCGAAATCAGCCCGACCAGCGGTTTCTCCACTGCCTTCGAATCGGTCGGCATGCCGGGCGTCGCCAATATCATCGCGATCGGCGCGATCGTCGGCATCATCACGGTGGTGCTCACCTTCATGCTCGGCGTGACGCGCGTGTGGTTCGCGATGAGCCGCGACGGACTGCTGCCGGAGTGGTTCGCCAAGACGCATCCGGTGCGCAAGGTGCCGACCCGGGTGACCTGGATCGTCGGCATCGGATCCGCGACCATGGCCGGTCTGCTCGATATCACCGTGGTCGCCGAACTGACGAATATCGGCATTCTGATGGCCTTCATCGTGGTCTCGGTCGCGGTCATGGTGCTGCGCCGCACCCGCCCCGATCAACCGCGCGCGTTCACATTGCCGCTCATGCCGGTGGTGCCGCTCATCGGCATCGGCTTCTCGATCTACCTGATCTGGTCGCTCCCGTGGGAGACCTGGGTGCGCTTCTTGGTGTGGCTGGTGATCGGCCTCGCCGTGTACTTCGGGTACTCGCGAATGCATTCCAAGTTGGAGCGCAGCGGGGACGTCACGCTGGCGAAGTAGAGCGAATCCGGTTGGGCGGGTGGACAAATGGCGACCCGCCCAACCGCAGGGCACTGCGGCGACGAAACGCACGATCACTCGCGTCGCGTGTGGGTGACCCTGCGTGATGAGACCGCCTAGGGTGATTGCCATGACGGCAGCACGAGTGTGGTCGGTTACCTCGACAACCCCCACCGAAGACGACGCGCGAGCCATCGCGAAGGCGGTTGTCGGCGAACGGCTGGCGGCCGGTGCCGAGATCACCGGACCCGCGGTGTCGGTTTTCTGGCATCGCGGCGAACTCGGCGAAGGACTGGAGTGGCGGGTGACGCTGCGCACCGCCACCGCTGGCCGTGAACGGCTGGCCGCGCGTATTGCCGAACTGCACCCGTGGGACAGTCCCGAAGTAACCGCGATTCCGGTCGAGTGGTGTCTGGACAGCTACGCCGAATGGGTCGAGCGCACTACAACTCTGTCAGAATAGGCATCCGTGCGGCAGCGGCACGACGCGCGAGCTCGGCACCGCCCGCGCCTCTGGTGGCACACCGCTGCGCGACTTCTCGCACTCGTGCCAGCGGGCGCACCGATGCGACGCGGCCAGCCAAAGTGAGCGCCTGGTCGGCGGCCGTGATGGCACGCGAGTCGTTGCCTGCATCCAGATAGGCGTCTGCAAGCCCATGAGTTTCGCGAGATGGGCGACGGTACGAGGACCAGGGCAACTCGGATGAGCGGCTGGCTCGGGTTGCTACTGGCAGTCGGGCCGCCATTGGCGGTGCTCATCTGGGCGATTTACTGGCCGCGCCGATGAATGGCCTACGTAAGTGATCAACCGATACCCGTGTGGCATCGGTCGATATATAAACGGTGTTGGACAGGCATCAATTCGACGCCATACCCTTCTGGCACGTTCGAACGGAAGTGACCTACCCCACACTTTCGCTCGCACACAGGAGGACACAATGTGCGAAAACAGCAGTTCTGTCGGCATTTTCGGTTGTATGAGCGAGACCGATGCCGAATGAATGAGCACCGAATTCTGATTACCGGCGCCGGGGGCGGTATCGGCACGCTTATGCGGCCCCGGCTGCGGCGTCCCGATCGCATTTTGCGGCTACTGGATCTGACCGAACTTCCGGCGCCGACCGCAGGCGAGCGGGTCGAGCTCGTCACCGGATCGCTGACCGATCCGACCACCATGGCCGCGGCCTGCCGGGATGTGGATGCGATCATCCATCTCGGCGGAATCAGTCGAGAAGACAGCTGGGACAACGTTCTCGCCGTCAATATCGATGGCACGCATACGGTTCTGGAGGCGGCGCGGCAGGCCGGTGTGCCGCGGGTCGTGCTCGCTTCGACTAACCATGCCGTGGGATTCCGCGCCGTCGGCGATGAACCGATTCCCGGTGACGCCGCCCCTCGACCCGATACCTATTACGGTGTCAGCAAAGTGGCCGTCGAGGCACTCGGCAGTCTCTATCACTCCCGCTTCGGCATGGACGTGATCTGCATCCGGATCGGCTCGTGTTTCGAACGTCCACACGATGCGCGCGGACTGTCGATGTGGTTGTCGCCCAACGATTGTGCGCGACTGTTCGAGGCGTGCTTGGCCGCCGAGCGACCCGGCTATCGGGTGATCTGGGGTGTCTCGGCCAATACCCGTGCCGTCGTATCCCTCCGCGAGGCCGAAGAGCTCGGCTACCACAGCCGAGACGATGCCGAACAATTCGCCGCCGATATTCCCACTGTCGGCGATCCCAGTCCGTGGCTTATCGGTGGCCCCTTCGTGGAAACCCCGCTCGGCAAACCGAATCCGCTCTGACCTCACCGAAAACGCAGCCCGATACAGAGACGGAATCGTCTTTCTCCGAACCTTCGCACCATCAGCATGTGACGCTGATGAGCTTTGCTCCACCGCGAAAGAAGTACAGCACAATGCAATTCAATACAACGGCCGCGCCGAAATCGGCACTCGCGTCCAATGTCAAATTTCTCTATTTCTTCGGCGCTCTCGGCGGCATTCTCTTCGGCTACGACCTCGGAGTCATCTCCGGTGTGCTGTTGTTCATCAAGAAGTCCTGGCATCTGTCCTCGGTGACGCAGGGTGTGATCGGAGGCTGCCTGGCCGCCGGTGCGGTGATCGGCGCGGCCATTGCCGGACGGATCACCGATCGGCTCGGGCGCAGGCGAACCATCATGTTGGCGGCCGCGGTCTTCTCGGTCGGCGCGCTGGGCTGCGCCGTCGCGCCCAATGTGACGGTGCTGGTGATCGCCCGTTTCATTACCGGTATCGCGGTGGGATGTTCGTCGGCGACGGTACCCACCTACCTGTCCGAACTCGCCCCGACCAGGGCGCGCGGTGCATTGTCGACTCTGAACCAGCTGATGATCGTGTCGGGCATCCTGATCGCCTACATCGTGGACTGGGCGCTGTCCGGCAGCGGTAACTGGCGCATGATGTTCGCTGTCGCGGCGATTCCCGCGGTAGCGCTGTTGGCGGGTATGTCGGTGCTGCCGGAGACACCGCGTTGGCTGGTTCATGCCGGGCGCGAGGAAGAAGCGCGGGCCGTGCTGGCGGGTACCCATCGCGCCGATGAGATCGAATCGGAGATCAGCAGTATTCGTTCGGTCATTCGATTGGATGAGCAGCAGAAGGGGCGGTTGCGCGATCTTTTGGCACCGTGGGCGCGCCCCGCATTAGCGGTCGCGCTTATTCTCGCTGTCGGACAACAGTTCTCGGGCGTCAATGCCGTGAATGTCTACGCGCCGACGATGTTCAAGGATCTCGGCTTCGGGAATTCGACTTCGCTGCTGGCTTCCATTGTGCTGGGTGCGATCAAGGTAGCATTCACGGCCTGGGTGATCTTCGTCGTGGACCGTTGGGGCCGAAAGCCTTTGCTGCTGCTCGGCAATGTGTGTATGGCCTCGTCGCTGTTCCTGCTCGGCGCCATTGTGCTCGGCGTGCACAATCACACGATTACTGGACTCACCACGCTGATTCTGCTCAATGTCTATCTCGCGGGTTACGAATTGGGTTGGGGCGCAGTGGTATGGGTGATGATGGCCGAAATCTTCCCGCTGCGGGTACGCGGTGTCGGCATGGGCGTCGGCAGTGTCGTGCTGTGGAGTTCGACCTTCGCCATCACATTCCTGTTCCCGGTGATGAACGATCATCTCGGACTCGGCTATTCGGCCTGGATCTTCGCCGCGGTCAGCGTGGTGATGTTCATCCTGGTGCAGCGATTCGTGCCGGAGACCAATGGTCGCAGTCTGGAGCAGATCGAGTTGGAGCTGCGGGCCCGGGTCAGCGGTAAATCCGCATGAGCGTGGTCTATGTCTCGAATGCCGACAGTCGCGAAATCTCGGTGCTGCGACTCGATGACGACGGTGCACTGACGCTCGTCGAGTCGCAGCCGGTGGCCGGTGCGGTGATGCCCATGGCGATGAGTCCGGACCACCGGTACCTCTACGCATCACTGCGCTCGGCACCCTTCGCGGTGGCGGTATTCGCCACAGATCCGGTGACGGGGCGATTGACACCACTGTCGACCGCGCCGTTGCCGGACAATATGGCCTATCTGGCGACGGATCGGAGCGGGCGTTATCTGTTGAGCGCTTCGTATTCGGGCGACAAGATCGCGGTCAGTCCGATCGCATCCGATGGTGGCATCGGACCGCCGGTCGCGGTGGAATCCACACCGCCGCATGCGCATTCGATACTCACCGATCCGTCGAACCGGTATCTGTTCGCGGCATCACTCGGCGGTGATGTGATTCTGCAGTACCGCTTCGATGCCGAAACCGGGCGGATCACACCGAATGAGCCGCCGGGGGTCGAGACCGCGGCTGGGGCTGGTCCACGTCACATCCTGTTCCATCCGACCGGCTCGTTCGCCTTCGCGACGAATGAGCTGGACGGCACGGTGAACAGTTACCACGTCGAATCCGCGGCGGGCACACTGACGCTCATCGCATCGACACCCGTGCTACCGCCGAATTCCGGTGGGCCACCCTGGACTTCGGAGCTGCGCTGCACACCCGACGGCCGCTATCTGTATGTGTCCGAGCGGACATCGAGTACGACCACCGGCTTTCGCATCGAACCGACAACCGCGCTGCTCGTTCCGCTCGGACACACACCCACCGAGACCCAGCCGCGCGGATTCGCCATCGATCCGAGCGGGCGGTTCCTGGTCGTCGCGGGGCAGAAATCCGGGTCCGTCACCAGCTACGCCATCGACCCCGCGACCGGCTCGCTCACCCCGCGACAACAGCTCGGCGTCGGCCGCGACCCCAATTGGGTCGAGATCGTCGCACTCGTATGAATACCTTCAAGGTATCGGTTGATGCCGAATTGGCGTTGGACGAGTATCAGTAGCAAGCCATAGCCTGCGGAGAGCGCAATCTGCGGGCGAGGCGGAGTGCACGCCACAACGCAGGAGGAAAACGATGTCGATGCTGTCGCTGGAGCAGGTCCGCGGCTTCGTCACGGTGGCCGAGGAGGGCAATTTCCGCCGGGCGGCCGAACGCCTGCGGATGACGCAGCCGCCGCTGAGCCGTCAGATCCAGAAGCTCGAGCGCGATATCGGCGTAGAACTGTTCGACCGCACCCAGCGCCAGGTGCAGCTGACCCCGGCCGGGGAGGTCTTCCTGACCGAGGCGCGCCGCCTGCTGGCCCTGGCCGGTGCGGCGCCGGGCACCGCCCGCCTGGTCGCCGCTGGCGGGGCGGGCACGGTGCGGATCGGGTTCACCGCCGCGTCGGGTTTCGGGTTCCTCGGCCGGTTCCTCAATCACATCGAGGCCGGACTCGACCGCGTCGAGATCGTGCTGCGCGAAATGGTCAGCTCCGACCAGTTCGAGAACCTGCGCAGCGGCAGTCTCGATCTCGCGCTGGCCCGCCCGCCGTTCGACCGCACCGAATTCGATTCGCGGCTGGTGCATTCCGAAGGCCTGATGCTGGCGGTTCCGCAACAGCACAAGCTGGACGGCGACGGTCCGATCGCGATCGAGGAACTGGGCGGGGAAACGCTGCTGGTCTATGCGCCGGGCCCGGCCCGCTATTTCGCCGATCTGGTCTCCGGCATCCTCGCCGCCGTGCCCTACACCGCCACCCACGAACTCACCCAGGTACACACCATGCTCGCGCTGGTGGCCGCCGGGCGCGGCTTGGCCCTGGTACCGGAAACATCCACCCATCTGCATCCCGACGGCGTGCGGTTCCGGCCGCTCATCGGTGTCGAGGATCCTGTTGTCCTACACGCGATCTGGCGACGCGACTGCGCCAATCCGGCCATGCGCCGAGTCATCGAACTGCTCGACTCGCTGCCGCCCGCTCCATGAAAGGATCCGCATGTCCCATCTGTCCGCCGACGAGCTGGGCCCGGCACTAGGCCGCGGGCTATTGTCCTTCCCCGTCACACATTTCGATGCCGAACTGGCCTTCGACGAGGCCGCCTATCGCAAACATATCGCCTGGCTGTCCCAATACGAGGTGGCGGGTCTGTTCGCCGCGGGCGGTACGGGTGAGGGTTTTTCGCTGACGCCACCCGAGATCGATCAGGTGGTACGCGCCGCGGTCGCCGAAACCGGTGGCCGGATCCCGGTGATCGCACCGGCCACCGCGGGCACCGCCGCGGCGGTCGAACAGGCCCGCTCCGCCGAAACCGCCGGCGCCGAAGGCATTCTGCTCATGCCGCCGTATTTGACCGAGGCCGGACCCGACGGGCTGGTCGAACATGTCGCGGCCGTTTGTGCCGCCACCTCGCTCGGTGTCATCTTCTACAGCCGCGCCAATGCCACCTGCAATGACGTGACCTTGGCCAGGATGACCGAACGCTGCCCCAATTTGGTCGGGTTCAAAGACGGTGTCGGCAATATCGAGACGATGACCCGCATCTATGCCCGGCTCGGTGACCGGCTCACCTACATCGGCGGGCTACCGACAGCGGAGACCTTCGCACTTCCCTATACCGAAATGGGTGTCACCACATACTCTTCCGCGATCTTCAACTTCGCGCCGGAGTTCGCGCTCGACTTCTACCGGGCCGTGCGGGCCCGGGATCGCGACGAGGTCTACCGACGGTTACGCGATTTCGTCATCCCGTATCTGGATATCCGTGACCGTGGTCCTGGATATGCGGTCTCGATCGTCAAGGCCGCACTGACGGCCATTGGCCGCCCGGCCGGGCCGGTGCGGCCGCCGCTGACCGATCTCACCGGGCCAGAGCTCGCCGAACTGACCGCACTGATCGCCACGATCGCATGAACAGCACCACGCCCAGCGCGGCCACCACCATCACCATCAGCAACCAAACCCGCACCCAACACACCATCCAGGCATACCGACTACCTTCGGGAGATCTTCATGGACACCGCTCCTGACGAACTGCAGCGAATCATTGCCGAAGCGACCGCCGCCGCAGGCGGTCTCGCCGACACCACCCCCACCGAACGCGGACAGTGGCTCACACATATCGCCGACGCCATCGACGCCGCCGCCGATGAACTCGTCCCGCTCGCCGCGGCCGAGACCCATCTGCCCGAAACACCGCGCCTGCGTGGCGAATTGACCCGCACCACCTTTCAGTTGCGACTGTTCGCCGAGGTGCTCGCCGACGGCGAATTCCTCGCCGCCACCGTCGATCACGCCGATCCGAGCTGGCCGATGGGACCGCGCCCCGATATCCGGCGCAGCCTCGTGCCGATCGGCCCCACACTCGTTTTCGCGGCGAGCAACTTTCCGTTCGCGTTCAGTGTCGCAGGCGGCGATACCGCCTCGGCACTGGCCGCGGGCTGTCCCGTTGTCCTCAAAGCACATCCAGGTCACCCCCGCCTCTCCGAACGGACCGGCGCGATTGTGCGCGAAGCATTGACCACGGCCGGTGCCCCGGCAGGCACCTTCGCGGTCATCCACGGCGTCGAGGCGGGCACCAGCGCCCTGCGTCATCCGGATATCGCCGCCGCTTCGTTCACCGGCTCCCTGGCAGGTGGCCGTGCGCTGTTCGATATCGCATCGTCGCGACCGCGCCCGATCCCGTTCTACGGCGAACTCGGCAGCGTCAATCCGGTAGTGGTGTTTCCTGGCGCGATTCGCGAGCGCGGACAACAGATCGTCGAGGGTTTCGTCGGATCGTTCACCCTCGGTGCCGGGCAATTCTGCACCAAACCCGGTGTGCTGCTGCTGCCTTCGGGTCATGAACTCACCGATGCGCTGACTGCCGCGGTCGCCGCCGTGCCGCAACGGCCGCTACTCAACGAGCACATCGCCAAAGGCTTCCGATCACGCGTCACCACCCTGCGCGAAAGTCCCGCAGTCACTGCCCTTTCCGCACCCAAGGACCTGCTCGCTGCGACATTACTGAGCGTGCACGCCACCGATTTCCGCTCAGGCGGTGCGGCCCTGCAGGCGGAATGCTTCGGCCCGGCGGCACTGATCGTCGAATACTCGAATCCCGTTGAGTTGGAGCAGGTTCTGCACGAGCTCGAACCCGGACTCACCGCGACTATCGTTGCGGAGAACTCCGAGATCGACGACGTGCGCCCACTCCTGCCCGCACTCACCGCACTCGCGGGCCGACTGCTGTGGAACGACTGGCCAACCGGTGTCACCGTCAGCTGGGCCCAACAGCACGGCGGACCCTACCCGGCCACCACCGCACCGACCACCACCTCGGTGGGTACCGCGGCCATCGCCCGCTTTCTGCGCCCGATCGCCTGGCAGGGCTTCCCGGATGAACTGCTTCCACCCGCCCTGCGCGAAGCCAACCCGTGGCGGCTGCCGCGCCGTGTCGACGGAAAGCGAGACTGAGATGTCACCCGTTATCACCGATGTTCGTCTGACCCCGATTCTGATCGCCGACGCTCCCCTGCTCAACGTCGGCGGCGTGCATCAGCCGTATACGCCGCGTCTCATCGTGGAGATCGAAACCGATAGCGGCGCTTGCGGTCTCGGCGAAACTTATGGCGATCGCGTCTATCTCGATCGTGCTGGCGACCTCGCCACCCAGTTGATCGGCATGCCGGTGGCCGCGATCAACGCCATCCGCCTGGTCGGCGCGAACACCACCGGGGAGGTGCTGATCGACAACCCCATCGCGGGTGGTCTGCGCGGCACCCTCACCACCGACAAGGTCCGACTCAGCGTGATATCGGCCTTCGAATCCGCCGCACTCGACGCCCACGGTCGCGAACTCGGGCTGCCGGTGCACGCCCTACTCGGCGGCAAGGTTCGCGACCGGGTCGACTACTCCGGCTACCTGTTCTACAAGTGGGCCGACCATCCGTTCCCCGACGCACCGACCGACGACTGGGGCGAGGTGATCGACCCTGACGGCGTCGTCGGCCTAGCCGAAAAGTTCGCCGCCCACGGCGGATTTCGCTCGTTCAAACTCAAAGGCGGCGTCTTTCCGCCCGAGGAGGAAATCGCCGCGATCCAGGCGCTGGCCAAGGCATTTCCGGATCATCCGCTGCGGCTGGATCCCAATGGCGGTTGGTCGCTGAGCAGCGCAACGACTGTCGCCGAACAGCTTTCGGGCGTGGTCGAATATCTGGAAGACCCCACCGCACGCCGCGAGGATATGGTCGAAGTGCATCGCCGCACCGGAATGCCCTTGGCCACCAATATGATCGTCACCTCAATCGAGGAGGTGCGGCCAGCCTTCGATATCGATGCCGTCCAGATCGTGCTGTCCGACCATCACTTCTGGGGCGGACTCTTCGCCACCCGCGACCTGGCCGCGGTCTGCCATGCCTACGGCAAGGGTGTTTCGATGCATTCCAATACCCACCTCGGAATCAGCCTCGCGGCAATGACCCATGTGGCCGCCACCGTTCCCGAGTTGACCTACGCCTGCGACACCCACTACCCGTGGCAGCCCGAGGATGTGATCACCGAACCCTTCGTCTTCGAGGAGGGTGCCGTCACCGTTCCCGACGCGCCCGGCCTCGGCGTCCAGCTCGATACAGACGCACTCGAGCGCCTGCACAACCGCTGGAAAGCCTTGCCGCAGTGGCACAATCGTGATGACATCGCGGGCATGCGCCTGGTCGATCCGACATACCGGCCGCCGACCTCACCCAAATACTGAGAGATCGATCCAGGCAACAGCCCGCACCGGAAACGAGCCCATGCCGTGCACCGGCGCCGGGAGCGCGACCAGCCTGGCACCGGTGTCGGGGACCGCGTCCAGATTGGTCAACTGCTCGATGATCGGGATCCCCGCCCCCAGCAGGGTGTGGTGGCACGGCCGCGTCGGCAGGGACGTGTCGTCGACGTCGAGCGAGTCGATGCCGACCAGTGCCACATTGGCGGCGACCAGTGCATCGGCGACCTCGCCGACCAAATACGGATGCCCGGGGTCTCGATAGTCGGACGAACCCCATCGCGCCGACCAGCCGGTGTGCACGAGCACCGCCTTGCCCCAGAGCCGTGCCGGATCGCCGAGCACATCAGGTCCCACGACGCGGATACCCGTAGCGCGGATCATCACGATCGGCACGTTGAACAGCCGTTCCAGCGGCAGCTCGGCGATATCTGCGCCTTCGGCATGGAAATGGAAGGGCGCGTCGATATATGTCCCGGTCTTGCCGAGGGTATCCATGCGGGCGATCTCGTAGGTCATACCGATCAGCGCCGATCGGTCCCGCGCAATATGTGTGGTGACTCGCGGTCCGGGCAGGTCCGGATAGGTGAGCATGCCGTGCGAGATCGGATGAGACAGCTCAACTATGGCCTTGCTCATGGTGCTGACCGTACTCGCCGATCCACGTCCACGCGGCGAGCTACCGCACACTCTGGCCACGGGCATCACGTGCGCAGACCGCGCTCCAATATCGACCATGCCTGCCGGGATGTGGCCTGCCGGGATTTCAAGTCGGTCTTCGCCAGCAGGGCCGCCAGCATCGCCACCGCGATGACGATGTCGGTGGCCGTGACGTCGGCGCGGATATCGCCGCGCTTGCCGGGGTCGTCGAGCATCTGGGCGATCAGGCCGAGCAGCCGCCATGCCGCGCCGAGCAACTGCTCGTCCTCGGTGTTCGACGGATAGATCATGGCGAGAAAGGCCGCGGAGGCGGTCAGCTGATCGACGATCAGGGCCAGCACGTCCCCGACCGTGGTCGCCGGGTCGGCGGCAAGTACTTCGATCTCGACGATATTCTCTTCGAATACCGCGATCGCCATGGTCTCCCTGGTGGGAAAGTGCCGGTACAGCACGCCCTGCCCGACACCTGCCGCGCGCGCTATCAAACTGAATGGTGCGTCGAAACCATTCTCCGCGAACACAGTTCGAGCTGCTCGAATCAGAGCCGCCCGGTTTTCGGCAGCGGCTTTCGGTCCGGGGTTCGCTCGCCGCGACGCTGTCATCCACCCAACGCTACCGCTTGACTCCGCCGACGGTCTCCAGCAGACTATCGAGCCAACCGGACAAGACCGTCCGGTTAAGTGTGTAAGGAAGAGCATGTCGGTGATCACCCGCCGGACCCTGTTGACCGCGACCGCAGCTGCCGGGGTCGCCATCCTCGGCTCACGAAACACCACCCCGACGCCCGGTATCGCCGCACGGGTCAACAGCGTCCCGCTCACCCGGGAGGAACGCCGGGTCGTGGTGATCGGATCCGGATTCGGCGGCGGGGTGACCGCGCTGCGCCTGGCCCAGGCAGGGGTCCCGGTGCTACTGCTCGAGCGCGGAATGCGCTGGCCGACCGGGCCCAATGCGGAGACCTTTCCGCACGCCTCGGCGCTCGACAAACGGGTGCTCTGGTATCGGTCCAGTCCGACCCTGTTCGGTAGGCCACTGGTTTTCGAACCCTATACCGGCCTGGTCGAAGCGGTGCCCGGTGACAACATGACCGCACTGTGCGCTGCGGGCCTCGGCGGCGGCTCGCTCGTCTACCAGGGCATGTCACTGCAGCCCACACAGCCGGTATTCGATGCGAATCTGCCCGAGGAACTCGACTGGGCGACCATGGATCGAGTGCACTATCCGAGGGTGGCCCGCATGCTCGGCCTCGCGGTGGCGCCGGACGAGTTGATCGCGGACCGAAACTACACGGCCGCACGCGTATTCGGTGACCGCGTACGCCAGGCCGGACTGCCGCTGTCGAAGATCCCGATGCCCATCGACTGGAACTACGCACTCGCCGAGTTGCGGGGTGAGATGAAACCGTCGTACACCAACGGCGACGGCGCGATGGGTGTGAACAACGGGGGCAAACATTCGGTCGATGTCACCTACATCGCCGCGGCCGAGGCGACCGGACGGGTCGAGGTGCAGACGCTACACCAGGTCACCGATATCGAACGCGCCGCCGACGGCCGCTGGGTCGTGCATGTCGAACGGCTCGATACCTCCGGCAATGTGCTGGAAAACAAGATCATCACGACCAATGCCCTCGTGCTGTCGGCAGGCAGTCTGAACACCACCAAGCTGCTGGTGCGGGCCGGTGCGAAGGGGAAGATTCCCGATCTACCCGATGAGCTCGGGCAGCAGTGGGGCACCAATGCCGACCGGATCTACGCGTGGACCGACCCCATCGCCGATTTCGGTGCGGCACAGGGCGGTCCGGTGGTCTACGGAAGTAAGAACTGGGACGATCCTCAGGCCGCGTTCACCGTCATCCAGGCATCCATGCCGCCGATGCAGATGGACGCCAAGAGCACCATGTTGGTCGGATACGGCGTCAGCGCGGACCGCGGCCGGTTCATCTACGATTCGGCGAACGATGACGCGATCCTGCAGTGGCCGAAGAACGGCGACGCGAGTATCCAGAACAATCACATCGACCCGACCGTGCGCCGAATCGCCGGTCCGACAAGCATTTTGATCGACACCAACGCCGTGTTCCCGTCTACCTGGCATGCCCTCGGCGGCGCGAGCATGGGGTCGGTCTGCGATCTCGATGGCCGGGTCCTGGGTCAGCGTGGCCTCTATGTGGTCGACGGTGCGCTCCTGCCGGGCAATGCCGCGGCCTGCAATCCGTCGATGACGATCGCCGCCGTCGCGGAGCGAGCCCTCGACCATCTGGTCACCCACGACATCGGCACCGAGATCTGACGCCTACGGGCGCGGCCAGGAGTCGGCTAGCGCCAGAAGTTTGCCGAATGGCCCACTCCGAGAATTGATTAGGCTCACCATCCGCCACGACCGGGCCCTGATGCGGTGTGCGGGTTCTCAAATCTGGGAGGCCGCAAATTCCCAGTGACCAACTGCTGCCGTAGGTTCGGCGTCGCAGCCGCGCGAGTTTGCATGCAGAGCGGGCGGGGTAAAAAGCCGAACGCTAGATGTCACATGGAGGAAGGGTTCAACATTGATCAACGCCAAAAAGCCGATCGCCGTGTTATCGGCCGCGATCGGGATCACTGCCGGGATGGCGGTATTCCTCCCGGGCACTGCATCCGCGGCAACATACGGCGGCCAGTGCGGTGAAGGCTTCAATGTGATCGACAAACACGATTTGAAGGGCGGCACAGTCTTTCTCACCTACAACGGTCGAACCAACTGCGTAGTCACCGTCCGCGATAAGCCGGGCGAGCCGATCTCGATGGGCGCCGCCGTACGACAGTCGAAGGACCACTCCCAGGTCGTCATAAACGACGACCGCACCTTCACCGACTTCGCATACGCCAAGGTCGAAGCCGAAGGCAAATGCATCGACTGGGGCGGCCGCATCAAAGACGACCTCTGGGAAGAATTCGGAGTGCACTGCGGATAACGAGCCTCTGCACACCGACGGTCTCGCGGCCGTCGGTGTGGCTTGCTACCAGCCCACTGCCGCTCAGTGTATTTCTTCTTTACGCGGCTGGTATCCGGGCCGCGAGCTTGCTCGGCGGCTGCGTCGGTCGCCGACCAAAGCGTTCAGCCCTCGTCTTTCGTTATGACGTCCTACAGAACCGGTATCGCCTGATCATTGCCCTGATGTAGCGGGTTCGGGCATGGTCGATCTGCATATCTGGACATCGGCGGACGGGAAAATTCATGGGCAGCGATCGCCAACCCCACATCGTCGTGATGGGCGTGACGGGTTGCGGGAAGTCGACGATCGGGCGGCAGGTTGCCGAGCTGACGGGCGGGGAGTTTCTGGATGCCGATGACCTGCATTCCCCATCGAATGTCGCGAAGATGGCCGCGGGCATCCCCCTTACCGACGCGGACCGGGCACCATGGCTCGAGGCTGTGCGCGACTGGATGGGCACGCGAAATGCTGGCGTGGTGGCGTGTTCCGCGCTGCGTCGGCGGTATCGGAATGTGCTCCGAAATGTCACTGCGCCAGTCGCTTTCGTGCACCTCGACGGTGCGCCAACTACTATTCGGTCACGGATGGCGGCACGTCGCGGACATTTCATGCGGCCCGTCCTGCTCGATTCTCAACTCGAATTGCTCGAGCCCCTCGAGCCGGATGAGTTCGGGGTCGTATTGGATGTCGGGACGGGGCCGGACGAGATCGCGCAATCGGTGGTCGAATTCGCGCGGGAGCGGGCGATGGCGCGGTGAGTGCGCATCGGAGTTTCGATATCGAGGGCAAGGTCGCCCTCGTCACCGGCTCGAGCCGCGGGATCGGATATGCGCTGGCAACCGGGCTCGCCGAGGCCGGAGCAACGGTCGTCCTCAATGGCCGTGACGTGGCGGTACTCGCCCGCAGCCGGGACGAGATCGCAGACAAGACCGGTGCGGTAGTCCACGTTCGCGCGTTCGATGCGACAGACTCCACGCAGGTGACCGCCGCAGCGCAGCGGGTCGAAGACGAGATCGGCCCGGTGGATATCGTCGTGAACAACACCGGAGTCCAGCATCGCAGCCCGCTGCTCGGATTCTCCGACGCAGATTTCCGTCGCGTGCTCGATACCAATCTCTTCAGCGCCTTCTGCGTGGGGCGCGAATTCGCCCGCGCGATGGTCGAACGTGGACGCGGCAAGATCGTCAATATCTGTTCGGTGCAAAGCGAATTGGGCCGGGCGGGTATCGCCCCGTATGCGGCGAGCAAGGGCGGACTGAAGATGCTCACCCGCGGCATGTGCGCGGATTGGGCTCCACTGGGACTGCAGATCAATGCGATCGCGCCCGGCTACTTCGATACCGAGTTGACGTCCGCGCTGGTGAACGACGCCGATTTCAGCGCCTGGCTCGCCAGGCGCACACCGGCCGGACGCTGGGGACGTACCGAGGAATTGGTCGGTGCGCTGCTGTTTCTCGTTTCGCCCGCATCGGATTTCGTCAACGGTCAGATCCTCTATGTCGATGGCGGTTTGACCGCCGTCGTCTGATCCACTTCCAGCTCGAAAGGCAACCGTGCCGAATATCAGCCGTCCCCGAATCCATCTCGGTCCCGATTCCGACTCCGCCCTCGCCAAGGGCATCGAGCAAGGTGGCGGCATTCTCGTTCCACTCGCCGACGCGGACGCGGTGGTGTGGACGCAGGGACCGGTCACCTTTCCCGACCGGCTGCCCGATGCAGTGCGCTGGGTGCAGTTGCCCGCCGCCGGCGTCGAACCCTGGATCTCCGCTGGGATCATCGATGAGACTCGCGTCTGGACCTCAGCGGCCGGTGCGTACGCGCGCAACGTCGCCGAGCACGGCGTCCTGCTGCTGCTCGCCGGTGTACGGGTCCTTGCCGAGCAGATACGCGCGACATCGTGGCGCAAGACGGATTTCGATCCACGGGTCGGGACGCTGTACGGCTCGAGCGTGGCAATCGTAGGCTGTGGCGGCATCGGCCGCGCCATGATCCCCTTGCTCACCGCATTCGGTGCGCAGGTGCTGGCAGTCACCCGGTCGGGCGCGCCGGTGCCCGGCGCCGCCGAGACGGTCGCCGCGGATCAGACAACTGAAATCTGGTCGCGGGCAGATCATTTCGTACTCGCCGCACCGGCCACACCGGACACCGCACACCTCGTGGATGCGGACGCTCTCACCGCAATGAAGTCGACCGCTTGGATCGTGAATGTGGCTCGCGGCTCGCTCATCCACACCGATGCGCTGGTACGCGCACTCGAGCACGGATCGATCGGCGGCGCCGCCCTGGATGTGACCGAACCGGAACCACTTCCGGCGGGTCATCCCCTCTGGATGTTGCCCAACGCCATCGTCACCCCGCATGTCGCCAATCCCGCGACGGGCCTCACCGCGGTGCTCGCCGATCATGTCACGGCGAACGTCGAACGGTTCGCCACCGGAGAACGGCTGCTCGCGACCATCGACATCCGACGGGGTTATTGAGCCGTACGGCCCCCACTGTTCCTGACGTAGTTGGCGACGACGGCGCGCAATATCTCGCGCACGGCCTCCGCCGGTTTGGACAGCGGCTGATTGGTCGGGGTGCCCAGCGACACCTGGATCGTGATCGCCGG
Source organism: Nocardia sp. CA-084685 (assembly GCF_050955785.1). Classification (NCBI taxonomy): domain Bacteria; kingdom Bacillati; phylum Actinomycetota; class Actinomycetes; order Mycobacteriales; family Nocardiaceae; genus Nocardia; species Nocardia sp. CA-084685. The sequence goes on along the minus strand of NZ_CP192094.1, from coordinate 3,348,302 downwards.
TTCGATGCGGCGCAATTCCAGATTCTCGACCGTCATGATCCGACGGGCGACCGACAATGGTAAAACAGTGGCCCCCAAGCCATTTCGCACTGCCTGCGCCATCAGCGCCACCGACTCGACCTCCCCCACGACATGCGCATGTTCGAGCGCGTGGTCGTATGCCTGCTCCACGACCTTCCGGATCGTGTGCATCGGGCCGGGCAGCAGCAGCGGCAGGCCCTTCAACTGCGCGATCGAGACCGCGGAACCGGTCGTACCGGGCAGGCCGGTTCCCGTCGGTGCGACGACCATCAGTTCTTCGGTGAGCAGTCGCTCGAAGGTCACCCCCTTGATCGGCCCGGCGTCGTACAACAGCGCCATATCCATCCGGCCGGTCATCATCGCCTCGCTGAGCACTCCGCCGAAGTTCTCGTTGATGTGCAGCAGGATGCTCGGATACCGCTCACGCACCGCGGTCAGCAATGGCAGAGCGATCGCGTTGACCGTGCTGTAGGGTGCCAGCCCGACGGAAACACCGCCCGCCAGTTCGCGGCCGACCACACTCACCTCGGCCTGTGCGCTCTGCACCTGACGCAGGATGATCTGCGCGTGCCGGTACAGCGCCCGGCCCGCATCGGTGGGTTCGACGCCTTGTTTGTGCCGGATCAGCAACTGCTGACCGAACTGAGCCTCCAGGGCCGTCATCTGCTGGCTCAGAGCGGGCTGGGCGATGTGCAGGATATCCGCGGCACGGGTGATGCTGCCGGCATCCACGATGCGCACGAACGAAAACAAGCGTCGGGTATCCACGTCGTCGATCCACCTCTCTCGCAGCAACGTCGTCGCACGCGATGATTTCCGTATTGTTGCTCTGCGGAAACGCGCCGGTACCGAATTCCCGGCCAACAATGTGAGCCCGCCGCATAGTGGCTGCTCAAACACCATAGAGGTTCGTTATCGCCTCACCCGAAACCGGTATTACCCGCGCCAGGACGAACCTGCGTAGCGTCCTTTTCACACCGCACGTTCACTCATACGGTGCTCGCAGTTTCCCACCCCGCGGAGGCATCCATGGCATGGAAGATCGATCTCGTCGCCGATATCGGTGAGAGTTTCGGGGCGTGGACGATGGGCGATGACAACGCACTGCTCGACGTCCTCACCTCCGCCAATATCGCCTGCGGCTTCCACGCGGGCGATCCGCAGACCATGGACCGGACGGTCCGTCAGTGCGTTTCCCGCGGCATCGGTATCGGCGCGCACCCCAGCTTCCCGGATCTGGTCGGCTTCGGTCGGCGGGCCATGGACCTCTCCGCCGACGAGGTGCGCACCGATGTGCTGTACCAACTCGGCGCGCTGCACGCCTTCGCCGTCGCACACGGCACCACGATGTCGCATGTGGCACCGCACGGCCGCCTGGGCAACCTGGTGGCGACCCGCGCCGACTACGCCGCCGCCGTGGTCGACGCCGTCGGGTCGTTCGATCCGAACCTGATCGTGCTCGCCCAAGACGGCGAACTCGCCGACCACGCCCGCGCACAGGGACTTCGCGTCGGCATCGTCGGCATCGTCGATCGCGCTTATCGCGCAGACGGCACCCTCGTCCCGCGATCCGAGCCGGGTGCAGTTATTCACGACCCCGAGGTACTCGCCCGCCGAGCGGTGCGCATGGTGACCGAGGAGATCATCGAATCCGTCGACGGCACAAGCCTTTCCGTCCGTCCGAACACACTGCTTCTGCACGGCGACAACGCAGACGCTGTGCGCAGTGCACGGGCGATCCGGACCGCGCTCATCGCGGCGGGTGTGCACATCGTCGCGCTGCCCGAGGTACTCGCGGATCGTGCCGGTAAGGAAAGCGAACCATGTCCGGCGTAGCGGGAGTCGCCTTCCACGTCGCGGCCTGCGGTGACTCCGCCGTACGCGTCACCGCGCAGGGTGCCGACCGAGAAGAATGCTGGCGAGCTGTGCACGCGATCGCGGCCGCGATGGACACCGATGCGGACCGCTTCGCGATTACCGGCCTCATTCCGACCTACGACGCCGTGCTCATCGAATTCGACTGCGCGGCAGGCACTCACGACGATATTCGACAGCTGCTCGCGAATCTCGTACGAGAATCGGTGGCACCGATACCACGCCCGGTCCGGCATTTCGATATCCCGGTGGTCTACGGCGGCGAGTACGGTCCGGATCTCGACGACGTGGCCGACCAGCTCGGGCTGTCCCCGACCGAGGTAATCCACGTGCACGGATCCTCACCGCTCACCATGCGCTGCTTCGGATCTCCGGGCGGCGCGCCGATGCTCGACGGTCCCGCCTTTCCGCGGCCGGTACCCCGACGTGTCGTCCCGCGCCCGCATGTACCCGCCGGGGCCGTGGCAGTGGCCGGTCGACAGGCTGTCGTTTCGGCACGGCCCGCGCCCGGCGGATGGCCCGTCATAGGTCGAACCCCGCGCACCATGGTCGACCCGACGACCGAGCCGTTGTCCGCCTTCCAGCCCGGCGACACGTTTCGGTTCCATGCCATCGCGGCCCACGAATGGGCCCGGTTCGAGGGGGTGCTGCGTGGCTGAGACCATCACCGTGACGACCCCGGGGATCACCACTGTTCAGGATCTGGGTCGCCGACGGGCCTCACGGATCGGCCAGCTGACCGGCGGTGCCCTCGACCAGTACAGTGCCGAGGTCGCCAACGCCCTCGTCGGCAGTGCGGCCACCGCACCGCTGCTCGAACTGGTCGCGCTGGATTTCGGTGCCGTCGCGAGCACCGATCTGCTCGTCGCGATCACCGGTGCACCCGCCGACGTACGCGTCGACGGTGTCACCCGCGCCCAGTGGGAACCGTTCATCTGGGCCGCAGGCACCGAGCTCACCGTTCGCGACATCCGCGACGGTCTTCGGGTCTACATCGCGGTGCACGGGACGATTTCGGCGAACTATTTGCTCGACAGCTGCGCTCCGGATCCGGTACTGGGTTTCGGTCGACAACTGACGGAGGGTGCGAATGTCGACGTCGAGACCGACGGGCCGCTACTCGACCACCCACATTTTCGAATTCCGTTGTTCCACTTCGACATTGCCCGCCCCACATGCACCGGAAGTTGGACCATCGATGTCACCGATGGACCCGATATCGCCGAATTCGGCAGCACCGCCACGCGACTGTTCGAGACCTCGTTCGTCGTCGGCGACAACAGCAATCACATCGGACTCCGGCTCAGTTCCGATGGTGCCGTCCCGCAACGAGAGAGCCGGACCGAGATCTTATCCCGGGGCGTACCGATCGGAGCCGTCGAAGTGCCCGCCGGAAAAGAAGTGCTCGTGCTGCACCGTGGCCGCGGCGTGACAGCGGGCTATCCAGTGCTCGCAGTCGTCACCGCAACCGGCTTGTCGCAACTGGGACAGGCCCGGCCCGGTCAGCGAGTCCGATTCCGGCACATCGGTATTCCCGACGCGGTGCGGCGCTACCGCGCACAGCAGGCGGCGATCGATCGACTACGCACCCGTGTGGCAAATGCCTACGACTGCCTCCGAATTCCCGTCCACACCAACACTTGCCACCGGCCTGCTCAGGCCCCGAATGCGGCAGCTTGCGTAACCACGCAGGGGCCCCGCGCAGACCACATCCGCCACAGTCACCTGGAGTACCCATGACCGACACGATCTCTCCGGCCCCGGCCGGGTCCGTGCCCACCGACCACACGCATCCGGCGCCGTCCGGCTCGATCCGCAAGGTCGTACTGGCCGGCTGCGTCGGCATCTTCGTCGAGCTATACGACAACGGCATCTTCGCCTTCATGGCAACTGCCCTTGCCATCGTGTTCTTCGATGTCTCCAAGTCGAGTGACGCATTGCTGCTGGTCTTCGCCGGATATGCGATTTCCTTCTTCGTGCGTCCGCTGGGCGCGGTGATCTGCGGCATCCTCGGCGACAAGATCGGCCGCCAGAAGATGCTCGTCTTCGTCATCATGCTGATCAGCGTCGCGACGGCGGGTATCGGTGTGCTGCCGACCTATGCGGCCATCGGCGTCGCGGCACCCGCGTTGTTGATCGCTTTGCGGTTGGCACAGGGATTCTCGGTCGGCGGTGAGGCCGCCGGTGCGATGACCTTCCTCGCCGAACATTCGCCCGAGGGCAAACGCGGACTGATCACCAGCTACGCCCAGATCGCCTCCTTCCTCGCCCTGCTGACCGGCACCCTGGTCGCCTTCACGATGTCCCCGTGGTTGAACGCGAGTGCCATCCACGGCGGCGGATTCGGCAGCTGGGCCTGGCGGATTCCATTCCTCATCGCGATCCCGATGGGCCTGATCGGCTGGTACATCCGCCGCGCCATCAGCGACACCCCGAATTTCGGCAAGCTCAAGGAATCCGGCGGCCTGTCACGCAACCCGCTGAAAGAAGCGTTCGCGTCGCCCGAACACCGTAGGGCGATGCTCCTTGCCCTGTTCATCCCGTTGATGAACGGCTCCGGCTATTACGTCCTGTTCTCCTACATGCCGACTTTCCTCAAGGGCGACAAGATCGGATTCTCCACCGGCACAGCACTTATCGTCACCGCCGCCAGTCTGGTCGCGATCAGCATCGCGATTCCGTTCATGGGTGCACTGTCGGACAAGCTAGGCCGTAAGAAGGTGATCGCCGGTGCCGCGATCGCGATGGCCGTCGGCGCTATCCCCTGCTACGCCCTCATCGCGACCGGCAGTTTCGCACTCGCGGTGCTCGGCGCCTGCATCATGGCCGTCATCTTCGCCGGGCACACCGCGGTCATCCACATCCTCATCGTCGAACTGTTCCCGACCCGGGTCCGGTACTCCGCCTACGGGCTCGGCTACAACATCTCCTCGGCGCTGTTCGGCGGCACCGCACCGCTGCTGATGACCTGGCTCATCCCGCATTTCGGCATCTACGTCCCGGCCGTCTATGCCGTCGCCACCGCACTCGGCACGCTCGCGGCGGTCAGCACCGTCACCGACCGTGCCCACCTGCCGCTGCGCGACACGCTCTGACCACAAGCAGAACGGCCTCACCCGAGACAAGGAGTGTCATGCCTTTCGACGACTACCGAACCGCACTCGTCACCGGAGCCAATACCGGGATGGGAGCCGCGATCACCGAGACGCTCGCCAAGCGTGGCCTCACCGTGTATGGCGTCGCCCGCGACGCCGCACGGCTCGACGAGGTGGCCGCACGGACCGGGATGATCCCGCTCGCTGTCGATGTCACCGATACCGTCGCACTGACCAGTGCGGTCGGCCACCTCGAAATCGACATCCTGGTCAACAACGCCGGGGTATCGGCCACCGGGAATATCCTCGACGCAGCACCGGAATCGGTCGATGCCATGGTCGATGTCAATCTCCGTGCCGTGCTGCATCTGTGTCGGCTGTTGATGCCGGGCATGGTCGAACGAGACCTCGGCCATGTCGTCAATATCAGCTCCATCGCGGGTCTGTACAACTTCTACGGCCACACGGCCTATCACGCGACAAAGGCCGCGATCCACCAGATCTCGCGCCAGCTCCGCAACGATGTCATCGGCAGGCGTGTCCGGGTCACCGAGATCTGCCCCGGCCGGGTGGAGACCGAAATCTTCGGACGCAATCTCGGCGGCACACCCGAGGCGATGCGGGAGGCCTGGCAGACCTATTACGAAGGCTACGAATCCATTACGACGAAAGACATCGCCGACACCATCGAATTCGCGATCGACGCGCCGCGGCATGTGAATTTGGGCCTGATCGAGATCACGCCGACGTTCCAGGTGCCCGGTGGGCTCGAATTCGTCCGGCGGCAGGATTGAGGTCGCCGCTACCGATGGCCGAATTGCCTTCTCACACATTGGGAGTCGTGGCGCATGCGGCGGGCGATCTGCGCGTCGAAGCCATTGCTCTTACCCTACCGGGACCGTCCGATACGGTGGTGGAAATCGCGTACGGCGGCATCTGTGGATCCGACCTGCATTACTGGACCCATGGAGCCGCCGGCGAATCGATCCTGAAGGTACCGATGCTGCTCGGACACGAGGTGGTCGGCACGGTGGTACAGCAGGCCGCAGACGGCGGCGGACCCGGACCGGGCACCCGGGTGGCGGTACATCCGGCGACACCGAGCGGCAACAGCCCGCGCTATCCCACCGATCGTCCCAACCTGTCGCCCGGGTGCACCTATCTCGGCAGTGCGGCTCAATTCCCTCATACACACGGAGCATTCACGCGTTATGCGGTGCTGCCGTCCCGGATGCTCCGACCGCTGCCCGATGGTCTTCCGCTGCGAACGGCAGCCGTAGCGGAACCGGCTTCGGTTGCCTGGCATGCGGTTTCGCGCGCGGGGGACGTCGCGGGAAAGATCGCGCTGGTGATCGGTTGCGGTCCGATCGGCGCGCTGGTGGTGTCGGTGCTGCGCCGCGCCGGTGCCGCCACGATCACGGCAGTAGACATCCATGATTATCCACTGGCTATTGCTCGCGAACTCGGCGCAACCACACTGTTGAAGGCAGACGACACCGACATGATCGCCGCGGTGGACGCCGACATCGTCATCGAATGCTCCGGCAACCGGTTCGGACTCGAATCCGCCATTCGCGGCGCCACCCGGGGTGGCCGGGTGGTCCTGCTCGGGCTACTGCCCGCCGGACTTCAGCCCGCGCCGCTGTCGCTGGTCGTCACGCGTGAACTCGAGGTCGTCGGATCGTTCCGGTTCAACGACGAGATCGACGCGGTGCTCGATGCGCTCGCCGATGGGAGCCTGGTCGTCGAGCCGGTCATCAGCCACGAGTTTCCCGTTCGAGATGCCTTGGCGGCCTTCGCCGTCGCCAAGGATGCCGCGGCCTCCGCCAAAGTGCTGCTGGCTTTCTGAACCCTATGTCGATCTTCCCAGGAGGAAAGCATGTCCCCATTCGCCCTCGCCGCCCGCGTCGAGCGGATGCGAGAATCCCCGAGTTCTGCTGCCGCACAACGGGTTCGCACGCTGCGCGAGTCGGGTCGGGTGATCCTCGATCTGACCGTCGGCGAACCGGATTTCGACACGCCCGATCATGTGAAAGCCGCAGCGATCAGAGCCATGGACTCCGGACTCACCAAATACACGGCGGTGAACGGTATTCCGGAGCTGCGTCAGGCAATCGCGGCGCGGATACTCGACCGGACCGGAACCACAGTCGACGACAACGAGATCACCGTCGGCGGCGGGGCCAAGCAGGTCATCTTCATGGCGCTGATGGCGACGGTCGAAGAAGGCGATCAGGTCATCGTGCCGTCGCCGTACTGGGTGTCCTATCCGGATATGGTCTCACTCCACGGTGGCACGCCCATTGTCGTGGACTGCCCTGAATCGGACCGATTCCTGCTCACTGCAGCAGGATTGGCGGGGGCGATCACGCCTGCCACGAAATGGGTGATCCTCAACGGACCGTCCAACCCGACCGGCGCGGTGTACAACACGGAGGAACTCGCGGCCCTTGCCGCCGTGCTGGAGCGGCACCCGCACGTGAACATCTTGTGCGACGAGATCTACGACGAGATCGTATTCACCGCTCAGCGCACCCCGAGCCTGCTGTCCGTGGCGCCGCAACTGCGCGATCAGATCTTCGTCGTCAACGGAGTTTCCAAGTCCTATGCGATGACCGGCTGGCGACTCGGGTACGGAGTGGGGCACCCACAGCTCATAGCGGCGATCAACAAACTGCAGTCGCAGAGCTCGTCCTGCCCGTCCTCGATCAGCCAGGCAGCCGCGGCCGCGGCGATTGCCGGCGACCAGAGCTTCGTCGCCGAGTCGATCGTGCGCTACCGCGCGCGCCGCGACCTCATGTTCGACCTGCTCGCCGACGTGGACGGACTCGCACCGGTGCGGCCGCAGGGCGCCTTCTACCTGTTCGTCGGATGCGCCGGAATCCTCGGCAAGCGGACACCGGACGGACGAGTGCTGCACGACGACCAAGACGTCGTGCTGTATCTGCTCGAGGCCGCCTCGGTCGCAACGATCCAGGGCTCCGCCTACGGCGCGCCGTCATACCTGCGCATCTCCTTCGCCACCTCAGCGGACGTGCTGCGCACCGCCGCCGTCGAAATCGCGAAAGCCATTGCGGCACTGAGCTGACCACAGCCCGACCCGATCACGGAGAAACCATGGTTCACGTCACCACCAAGATCGACCGCGCCGACCGCGCACTCATCGACGAACTCGGCACCTTCTCGGCGGCCACCATCCACGAGGCCCAGGGCCGCACGGGCGCACTCGACTCGGGCATCAAACCCATCGACCGCGACATGTCCTTTTGCGGATCCGCATTCACCGTCGTCTGCCACCCCCGCGACAACATCATGCTGCAGGTCGCGATCAGCTACGCCCAACCCGGCGACGTGCTCGTCGTAGCATCCGGCGACCAGCCCGCCGGGCAATTCGGCGACGTCCTCGCCAATGCGTGTGCCGCCCGCGGCATTTCCGCCCTCGTCACCGACGGCGGCGTACGCGATACCCGAGAAATCCGCGAACTCGGATTCCCGGTCTTCGCCAAACACGTCTGCATCGAGGGCACCGTCAAAGAAACGCTCGGCCCGATCAATCAGCCCCTCGTCTTCGGCGGCCAGGTCATCTATCCGGGCGATATCGTCAAGGGCGACTGCGACGGCGTCGTCGTCATCCGACGCGAAGAAATCCGATCCGCAATCGCCGCCTCCCGCGAGCGCGACTCCGCCGAGGCGACCTACATCGAACGCTACAAAACGGGTGAGACTCCCATTCAGGTCTCGAACCTGGCTACGATCTTGGAAGCCAAAGGCCTCACCGTCGACCAGTAGCCTTCAGAACTCGTCGGGGCAGCCGCAGGAGCCGCGGGGGTGAAGTACTGCTTCGAGGTTCAGGACTCCGGGGCGGGGGATTTGGTCGTCGAGTTGTTGTAGCAGTAGGTCAATTGCGGTTTCTCCCATTAGGCGGGTGGGCTGGACCATGGTTGTCAGGCCCGGGCGGGTGTAGCGGGAGTATTCGATGCCGTCGAAGGCGACTACCGCGAGGTCGTCGGGGACGCGCAGCCCGGCATCATAGGCGGCACGGAGCATACCCATCGCCTGCAGATCGCTCGTCACGAAAATTGCTGTGGGGCGGGGTGAGTCGGCCATCAGGTCGGCCAGTGCGTGGTAGCCCGCGGCACCGCCGAAATCCGTTCGCACGATGCGTCCTTCGGCAAGTCCGGCGGCGGCCAAGGCATTTCGGTAGCCCTGTACGCGGTCCTCGGCAGTCGACACGTGTGGGCCGCTCAGGCAGGCGATTTCGCGGTGGCCGTGTTCGATGAGATGGGCGACGGCCTGCTCCGCGCCCGCGACCGAATCGCACATGACGTGCGCGCAACGCGCCGGATCGATGACGCGGTCCAGCGCCACCAGCACCATGCCCGCCTCCTCGCACGCGTCGGCGATGCCGGTCTCCCAGGACGATGAAATCGCAAGCAGCCCTTCGACTCTGCGATCGATGAAGGTGCGCACATAGGCGCGTTCGCGTTCCGCGTCACCCGCGGCATTGCCGACGAACAGCGGATACCCCCGTGCGAAGGCGGCCGCCTCGATCACGGCGGACAATTCGGCGAAGAACGGGTTGGCCCCGTCCGGAATCACCATGCCCAGCGCATGTCCGCGGTTCATGCGCAGGCTGCGTGCGGACATATTGGGTCGGTAGCCGAGTTCGGCGATGGCCGCCTCGATCCGGACCCTGGTCGCGGGCGCGACCTGCCGCGGTCCGCCATTGAGCACATAGCTCACCAGCGCCGGTGATGTACCCGCCAGCCGCGCCACGTCGGCTCGTGTGACTGCCATCGGAAATCTCTCCTTGCTCCGACCGTCCATCCAAGCACTGCGCACAAGTACTTGACAGCCGGTGACTCGAGTCACACACTACTCATCAACTCGCGTTGATCAACACGAGTTGATACCTGAGATGGATAGGTCGAACTCACGATGAATGCTCGATTCAGGCGTGCAATGGCGCCGCTTGTCCTCATCGGCGCACTTGCCGCCGCTGCCTGTGGTCGCGGTGGACAGGACGGGAGCGATGGCGATTTCAAGATCGCGATCGTCACCCGGAACTTCACCAACCCCTATTGGGCGGCATTGCGCGACGGCGCCCTCGCGGAGGGACAGAAGCTCGGGGTGAAGGTCACGGTGCAGGCCGGGCAGTCCGAGACCGACGCCGACGGTGAGAACGCCCAGATCTCCACCCTGGCGGCGCAGGGCTACGACTGCTTCGGCGTGGTGCCGGTCAATGCCACCAATGTGATCACTCCGCTGACACCGGTGGCGCGCAAGAACATTCCGATTCTCGACCTCGACACCCAGATCGATGCGAAGGCCTCCGCGCAGGCCGGGGTGTCGTATGCGAGCTTCATCGGTTCGGACAATCTCGACGCGGGCCGTATCGCCGGGCAGAAGATGCTCGAGGCGCTGGGCGGCACCGGCAAGGTTGTCATCCTGCAGGGCATCGCGGGCGAGCAGAACGGTATCAACCGCGACCAGGGCTTCACCGATGCCGTGGCGGGCAAGCTGGAGGTCGTCCAGAAGGCGCCCGCCGACTACGAGCAGGATAAGGGTCTGCAGGTCACCGAGGCGATCCTGAAGGCACATCCGGATATCACCGGCATCTTCGCCGCCAACGACACCATGGGTCTGGGCGCCGCGCAGGCGATCAAGAACGCGGGCCGGACCGGTCAGATCAAGGTGATCTCCGTCGATGGCATCCAAGCCGCCCTGGACGCCGTCAAGGCGGGCACCCTGACCGGCACGGTGACCCAATACCCGTATGCCGAAGGTCAACTCGCGGTGCAGAGCTGCCTGGCCGAGCATCAGGGCAAGAAGCTGCCCGAGCGCGTGGTCTCCCCCATCGCCTTCATCGGCAAGGACAATGTCGAGCAGCAGATCGCGGCGTTCCCGCGTCCGATCGTCGCCTTCGACAACCCGGTGGAAGGGCTGTTGAACAAGTGACCGCAGAGGCAACCGAAGAGCTCCGCGCGCGTGAGGGGCGCACGGATCTCCTCGCCAAGGTCGCCGAATTCGCGGCACCGCTCGCGCTGGTCGTGTTGTGGGTGGCGTTCTTCATCGCCACCCCGAACTTCCTGACGGCGGACAATATCGGCGATCTACTGGTCGCCTCGACCATCCTCACCGTGCTCGCGCTCGGCCAGCAATTCGCGATCACCGTCGGTGGTATCGATCTGTCGGTCGGCGCCAACTTGCCATGGGCGGCTGCCGTTCTCGGGTATCTGGCCAGCCACGGCTACCCGATGGCGGTGGCCATCGGGGCGGCGATCCTGGCCGGACTGGCGGTCGGCATCGTCAACGGTGTGCTGGTCGGCCGACTGCATATGACCGATTTCGTCGTCACGCTCGGCATGCTGAGCGTGCTCAACGGCATCACCCTGCTGCTGACGCACGGCAATACCGAGGCCGTGAGTTCCCGCTTCCTGCAGCGGCTCGCACTCGACGGCATCGGACCGGTGCGCTGGTTCTGGCTGCTGGCACTGCTGGCCGCACTGGTCGTGGCGGGCATTATCTTCCGCACCCGGATCGGCACCCATCTGCTCGCCACCGGCGGACGACTCGAGGCCGCGCGCGACACCGGTATTTCAGTGAACCGGATCCGGCTGTTCGCCTACGCCATGTCCGGATTGCTGTGCGGCATCGCCGGTGTCATGCTGGTCGCCCGCAACGGCGGCGCGGATCCGTCACTGCAGACCACCTACCTGCTGAGCTCGATCGCCGCGGTGGTGCTGGGTGGTTCGTCACTGTCCGGCGGCAAGGCGTCGGTGCTCGGCACCGTCTGCGGTGCGGTGCTGTTCACCTCGCTGATCAACGGGTTCACCATTCTCGGCATCTCGCAGTACTACCAGCCGGTCGCCGTCGGCGCCGTGCTGCTGCTGGCCGCCGGGATCGCCCGGTTCCGAAAGTAGGCCGAAGAGATGACGATTCCATTGCTGGAGGCGCGCGAGCTCACCAAGTCCTTCGACTCGGTGCGGGCGCTGGCCGGGGTCTCGCTGACGATTCCCGAGGGCGAAGTCACCGCGCTGGTCGGCGACAACGGTGCGGGTAAGTCGACATTGGTGCGCTGCCTGACCGGCGTGCAGGCACCGGATACCGGGCAGATCCTGTTCAAGGGCGAACCGGTGCGCCTGCGCTCACCGGAGGATGCGCGCAAGATGGGCATCGAGACCGTGTATCAAGATCTCGCCCTCATCGACGATCTGGCCGTATGGCAGAACCTCTTTCTCAATCGCGAGTTGGTGTATCCGCTCGGCATCGTCAACCGCAGGGCGATGATCGCCCGCAGTGGTGAGATCCTGCGCGATCTGGATGTCGATGTGCCCTCGGTGCGCACCACCGTGCGCCGGATGAGCGGCGGTCAACGCCAAAGCATCGCCATCGCCCGCGCGGTGGCCTGGGGTAAATCCATGGTGATCATGGACGAGCCGACCGCCGCACTCGGCGTGCGTGAGACCGCCGCGGTCGAGAAGTTGGTGCGCGGCCTACGCGAGCGCGGGATCACCGTATTGATCATCAGCCACGATCTGGCTCAGGTCATGCGGATCTGTGACAACGTCGTCGTACTGCGGCGTGGCAGATCCGTTGCGGCGCATCGGATCGACGAAGTGAACGGCGACCGGCTGGTCGCATTGATCACCGGTGCCGCACCCGGCAATCTGGAGCTCACCGCGAACGGAGCCGAGTCGTGACGGTTGTCGTCCTCGGCTCGGTCAACCAGGACATCGTCTGTGAGGTGCAACAGCTGCCGCGGCCCGGCGAAACCGTGCTGGCACTGCGCTCGCGAACCAACCTGGGCGGCAAGGGTTCCAATCAGGCCGTCGCGGCGGCACGAGCGGGTGGCCGGGTCGAATTCATGGCCCGAATCGGGCGTGATGCCGATCCCGGACTACGAAAATCGTTGCGCGAGTACGGCGTCGAGCTCAGCGCGCTGCGTGAGGTGCGGGATGCGCGAACCGGCACGGCCTATATTACCGTCGCCGATGGCGAGAACCAGATCGTGGTCGACCCCGGCGCCAACTTCCGGTGGGAATCCGAATCCGAACTCGACACTATGACCGAGGCCGATCTGCTGCGCTCGGCCGAAGTCGTTGTCGCACAGTTGGAAGTGCCGCCGAACGTGGTCGAATGGGCCGCGCGGCGGGCGCGCCGTTTCGTCCTCAATGCCGCTCCGGCGACGGAGCTGCCGGATGAGCTGTTGCGCCGCTGCCACCCGCTGATCGTCAACGAATCCGAGCTGTCGGCACTGACGGGAGCCAGCGCGCGGACCCCCGAGCAGGCATTCCACCTGGCCCGTTCGCTGTGCCTGCGCGGTGTGGAGTCCGTCGTCGCCACCTTGGGTGCCGCCGGGTCGGTGTGGGCGCACCGCTGCGATGTGCCCGCGCCGGTCGTGGGCGGGTATCAGGCTGCGCCACAGGTGAATTCGGTGGACTCCACCGGTGCGGGCGACGCCTTCGTCGGTGCGCTGGCCACCGCACTCGCCGATGGTATGCCGCTCGGCGGCGCCGTGGCCTATGCCACCGCGGCCGGTGCGCTCGCCGTCCAAACACCGGGAACCCACGCCTCCTACCCCACCGGGGACCAGATCGTCACGGCGCTCGCGGCCATCCCCGCGGCCTGGCCGCTCGTCTGAACCCCTCTTCGAGAAAGAATCGCACTGTGCGTACCAGCGGACTCATTCACGCCGAATTACTCGCCGCGCTCACGGCGCTGCGCCATACCGACCTCTTCGCCGTCAGCGACTCCGGCCTGCCGACACCCGTCGGCGTGCCGGTCATCGACCTGGGCATCAGCTACGGATTTCCCAGGTTCGAGCCCGTCCTCGAGCTGATCCTCGAGGAGGTCACCGTCGAAGCGGCCTGGGGCAGCCGCGATGTCGCTGAGCAGAATCCGGAGGCCGCGGCTCTGCTCAGCGGCCGCCTGAACGCGGAGTTGATCGACCACGACGACTTCAAACAGCGCATCGGGGCGTGCCGGTTCGTGGTGCGCACCGGTGAGGCCCGCCCGTATGCCAATGTGTTGCTGCGGTCCGGGGTGCCCTGGTTGTAGCGTGGGAAATATTGTTACCTCAGATATTGAACCCAGCGCACGCGCGGGCCGTATCGATTGCGGGAATGGTCAGTTGACTGATTACTGTCCGGTGCTCGGATCAAGGACTGATTCCACAGGTCACGCTGCTTTGCGACGGCTCGCAACTCGCTGACATGTGGGTCGGGAGGAGCGGTGGAGATGGATCTTCGCGAGGTCGTATCCGCGGGTGTGTGGGAGCAGCGGCAGCTGCTGGAGCAAGGGGTGCTGACGGCCCGTGAGCTGATCGAGGCGACGCTCGACGGGATCGATCAGGCGGGTGAACTGAATGCCTTCACTCGGGTACTGCACGAACAGGCCGTCATCGAAGCCATCGAACGGGATCAGCAGGATATCGGGGAGCGCGGACCGCTGCACGGTATCCCGATCGCGGTGAAGGACGAGATCGACGTGGTGGGCGTCCCGACCACATTCGGCACCCGCGCCAATCTCACCCCGGCGGTCGCCGACGCCGAGGTGGTGCGACGGCTGCGGGCGGCCGGCGCGGTCATTGTCGGTAAGACCACCATGCCCGAGTTCGGGCAGTGGCCATACACCGAATCCACCACCTATGGTTTGACCCGCAATCCATGGGATCTGACCCGCTCGACCGGCGGCTCCAGCGGTGGTTCCGCCGCGGCGGTCGCGGCGGGGCTGGTACCGGCCGCGCTTGGCGGCGACGGCGGCGGCTCGATCCGGATTCCCGCCGCCTGCTGCGGACTCTTCGGCCTGAAAACCCAGCGTGGACGGGTGCCGACCGCACCGAACGAACATCTGTGGTGGGCATTGGGCGTCATCGGCCCGCTCACCCGAAGCGTGCTGGATTCGGCGATCATCTACGACGTCATCTGCGGAGCCACACCGGCCGACCGTTTCCAGGCACCCGATCCGATGCTGTCGTTCGAGGATGCCGCGCGGCGCACCCCGGAGAGCCTGCGCATCGGCTACAGCACGAAATCGCAGACGATGCTCGCGAGAGCGGTGCCCGAACATGTGCGCGCGGTGCACGACACCGCCGAACTCCTTGCCCAACTGGGCCATACGGTATTCGAGATCGATCCGGAATATCCCGATTTCACGGTCGCCTTCTATCCGCAGTTCTACGGGGGCGTGCGCGCCGAAATCCCGCTGATCGACCACCCGGAACGGCTCGAACGCCGTACTCGCCAAACCCTGGCGCTCGCTTCCTGGGCACGTCGACCGGTCGTCGAATGGGCCATGCGCCGCGGTGACGCCTTGGCCCGCAAGGCCGATCGCATCTTCGATAAGTGCGATCTGTTGCTGACACCCACCATCGCGCACCGCCCGCCGCGGGTCGGTGTCCTCGACAATGCGAATACCGTCCGCGCACAAATCGCCTCGGTCCCCATGGTCGCCTTCACCGGATTCTGGAATGTGACCGGACATCCCGCCGCATCACTACCCGCGGGCATGGCCAGCGATGGACTCCCGCTGGCGGTCCAACTGGTCGGACCGTCGAATGGTGAGACCACCATCCTGTCCGTCGCCGCCCAACTCGAACGAATCCGCCCGCATCCCCGCCCCGCTTAGCCCGAAAGTCCCTGTCTGCGCTGGCATTGTCGATAAAATTCACCCCGGAGGTGATGTGCCGTGACAAGCGTGTTGCTGATCACCGGAGACGCGGCCGAAGACCTGGAGGTCATGTACCCCTACCAGCGGCTGCTCGAGGAGGGGTATGAGGTCCGAGTGGCCGCCCCGACCGCCAAGCAGCTGCAGTTCGTGGTGCACGATTTCGTCGACGGTTTCGATACCTATACCGAGAAGCCCGGACACACCTGGCCCGCCGATATCGCGCTGGCCGATGTCGATCCGAGTCGCTACGCGGCATTGGTACTGCCCGGCGGACGGGCGCCGGAGTACCTGCGCGGCGATGCGGAGTGCCGCCGGGTCGTCAAACATTTCGTCGACGAGGACAAGCCGATCGCGGCACTGTGCCATGGTCCGTTGATCCTGCTTGCCGTCGGCGCGCTGAACGGTCGTTCGTCGAGCGCCTATCCGGCGTTGGCACCGGATCTGAACGCCGTTGGCGCACAATGGGAAGACAGTCCGGCCTATGTCGACGGCAATATCGTGACCGGTCGCGCTTGGCCGGACCATCCACAGTGGATGCGCGCTTTCTTGGAGGTGTTGCGCGCCAAAGCGCCCGCACCGGGTCAGTAAGGTCTCGCCGAACCGGCAATTCCCACTCCTCCGGCAAGGTGCGCGACGCCGGTGAACCCGCCACTGGCCCCAGCGAATCGGTCGCGTGGCGGCGTCGCGCACCAGCCGTCAGCGCTCGCGCGCGCCGAGTGTCAGGAATGCGAGACCGAGTGCCAGCACGGCCAACCCGCCCCATGACATGATCGGTAACCGCTCACCGACGACAACCGCACCGAGCACCGTTGCCACGGCAGGCTCGGCGAGCGTCAATGTCGTCGCCACCGCCACGGTCGTATGCCGCAGGCCGTAACCGAACAGGCGGTAGGCGACGAAGGTGGTGAATACCGCAAGATGCAGCGCCACCGCGATGCCGCGACCAGTGTGCAGCCAGGATGTGTTGGTGCCCAACACAACCGGCAGCACCAGCAATCCGGCAATACCGAACATCGTGCCCATCACCGCATTCGAAGAATGACCGTGCGCGATGAGCCTGCCACCGATCAGCGAATAGACGGCGTAGGTGAATCCACCGAATGCGGCCAGCACAATGCCGAGCAGATCGACCGGTGCGGTCCCGCCCGTCACTTCGGGTCCGAGCACGAGGACCGCACAGCCGATTACCGCCGCCACGGTGGCACCGACCCACCGCTGGTTCGGCCTACCCTGTCCGGAAACCCAGGCCAACAGCCCGGCGAAAACCGGCGCGCTACCGAGCGCGATCACCGTGACGACAGCCACGCCAGTCCGCGCCACGGCCGGATAGAAGGTCACCGGATACCCCGCCACCGCCAACGCCCCGAGCACAACCAACCACCATTCACCGCGCGTGCACCGCAACCGCGCACCAGTCGACAAGAACAACAACAGCCCACCAAGCACCAACCCGGCAGATCCGATCGCCGCAGCGGACGCACCCGCGGGAGCCAATGAACTCGTGGTTCCCGTGGTCCCCCACAGCACCGCCGCCGTCAGGATGGGAACCGGGCCACTGAACGCCCCGGCACGCGAACCACCAACCGCAACAACATCTTTGATATCAGACATGGCCATGCACTTCCGTCATCGAATTCGACAGGGATTCGAAAACGGGCGCACGACATCACCCCAAGACTGCCCTCGACAAACAGCTCGGACCGCGAATCAGGAATTCAGCAGGTGCGCCCGATCAGGCGCACGGCGGCGGCGTAACGGCATGCCAGTAGATATCCACGCGACGATCCTAACGCGATGACCGGCCCTGTATCGAATGATCTTCGATACAGTTGGCCCGGTGAGGAAGATTGATTCGCCGATCGGACCGCCGATCGGTGCCGTGCGGACCACACCCGGTCCGGCGGCGCAGTTGGATGACATCGACCGGATACTGCTCGATCAGCTCGCACGGGACGGGCGCATGACCAATAGCGCCCTCGCCGATGTCGCGGGGATCGCGCCGTCGACGTGTCTGGGGCGGGTGCGGTCACTGGTGGAGCGCGGCGTGATTCGCGGATTCCACGCCGATATCGATCCGGCCGCGCTCGGCCGGAATCTGCAGGCCATGATCGCGGTTCGGGTGCATGGCAATGCACGTCCGCACCTCGCCGAGTTCGGAGAGCAACTGGCCGAACTCGACGAAGTGCTGAACGTGTATTTCATCGCTGGCGCCGACGACTATCTGATCCATGTCGCCACCGCCGACACCGAGGGACTTCGGGTCTTCGTACTGCAACATTTGAGCGCACATCCCGCGGTCGCCTCCACCGAGACGATCCTCATCTTCGAGCACGTGCGCCCGCGAACCAGCCCGATGGCTTAGGCGGCGGCTAGCGTCTCTGCGGCATAATTGTGTGCCGCCGCAACGGATTCGGACAGCAGGCGGCCGCGGTGCGTGCTCAGACCGGCGGCCAGGCCCGGATCCGCGGCGACCGCGTCGCGCCAGCCGCGCTCGGCGAGCGAAATCGCATACGGCAGTGTGGCATTGGTGAGTGCGACGGTCGAGGTGTACGGCACCGCACCGGGCATATTGGCGACGCAGTAGAAGACGGAATTGTGCACCCGGTAGGTCGGCTCGGCATGGGTGGTCGGGCGCGAATCCGCGAAGCAGCCGCCCTGATCGATGGCGATATCGACCAGCACCGAACCCGGCTTCATCTGTGCGACAAGGTCATTGGACACCAGCGTCGGCGCCTTCGCGCCGGGCACCAGCACCGCGCCGATCACCAGATCCGCCTCCCGGACCAGACTCTCCACCTCGAAGCTGTTGGAGATGATGGTGCGCACCTGACCGTGATACTGCTCGTCCAGCGCACGCAGGCGCGCGATGTTCAGATCCAGCACCGTTACGTCCGCGTGCATACCGACCGCGACGGCGATCGCGTTGCTCCCGGAAACACCGCCACCCAGCACCACAACCTTGGCCGGACGCGCGCCCGGCACACCACCCATCAGCACGCCGCGGCCACCGCCGCTGCGCATCAGGTGATATGCGCCGGCCTGGGGCGCGAGCCGTCCCGCGACCTCGCTCATCGGCGCGAGCAGCGGCAGCGATCCGTCCTTACCGGTGACGGTCTCATAGGCGATCGAGATGATCCCAGAGTTCAGCAGCGCGTCGGTGCAGTCCTTGGAGGCCGCCAGATGCAGGTAGGTGAACAGCAACTGCCCCGCGCGCATGCGCGAATACTCCTCGGCCACCGGCTCTTTCACCTTGAGCACCATTTCCGCGGTACCCCAGACCTCATCCGGGGTATCCAGCACCCGCGCCCCGACGGCCGCGTACGCCATATCCTCGAACGCGGACCCCTGACCGGCACCGGCTTCGATATACACCTCGTGTCCGCGTGACACCAGCTCGTGCACCCCGGCGGGTGTGCATGCGACCCGGTACTCGTGGTTTTTGACCTCGCGGGGAATTCCGATCTTCATCAACACTCCTGTACGTCGATCCGATGGGATTGGCGACATGTGATCGTTCGATCACCTCGGGGTAAGTATGAAGATCGTTCAAGGCCAGGTCCATATTGATGAAGATAGTTCTCTATATCAACAATACGGCGTCCTGATATTCATCCTCGAAGGTCTCTGCAACTATCGGTTCGAAAGATATTCGGAGACCCTGGCCTCGCGCTGCGAGATCTGACCGCTCGCCCGGCCGGCCCGCTCCTGGTTTATCGCAGAGAAGCGCTTCCCCACTCCACCGCGTAGCCGGACAGATGCGCCATTGTCCAAGTCGATCGACGCCTCGAGTGCGACCACTGGGATCGAGCCTCTCGCGGATGCGGTGTCATATCGGACAGGTCGTCACGGGCACACGATTGGGAACAGCGCCGAGAAAGAAGACGCACACGGCATTTCGTTGCGCGCCAGTTCGTTTCGGCTTGGTCGTGTTGATTCCTCCCTCGCCTGGTGGCGGGGATTCCGACTCGTGCCGCCCGGTCGCTCGGCGAGCGACCGGGCCCGATCTCAGCCGTTGACCGCGAGCACCAGCTTGCCGGTCGAGGTACGACTCGCCATCAACCGATGCGCCTCGGCGACCTCGGACAGCGGGAACTCCGCGGTGATCGGCAACTCGACTTGCCCCGTAGTGACCAACCGGAACGCGCGATCGGCGATCTCCCGCAATACCTGCGGCGCATCGGCGGTGAGCCCGAGGATCGAGAATCCGGAGATCGACAGGCCCCTCGGGTAGAGCTCGGGCTGGCCGATCTGCCAGCCCGGCTCACCGCTGGCATTGCCGTAGGAGATCAGCCGCCCGAACAGCGCGAGCGATTCGAGACCGCGCCGCAAGGTCTGCCCACCGACCGGGTCGAGCACTACATCGACACCGCGTCCACCGGTCGCCTCCCGGATATCGGTCTCGAAGCTCTCGGCCAGAAAGGCATCGTCGTAGCCGAGCTTGCGCGCGTAGTCCGCCTTGGCTTCGCTGGAGACCACGCCATATACCGCACCCGCGCCCGCCAATTTGGCGACCTGCCCGACCACGGTGCCAACGCCGCCCGCCGCGGCCTGCACCAGCACGGTCTCCCCTGGCTGCACTCTGCCAACGGTATTGATCAGCGCATACGCAGTGGGCAGGACCGTGGGAAGGGTTGCGGCCGTTCGCAAATCGACACCATCGGGCACCGCGAACACCGTCGCGGCGGTCACCACCGCAACCTCGGCGTAAGCGCCGCCCTCGGTGATCGCGGCCACCGGCTGGCCCACCGTGAACCCGTCGACATCGGCGCCCATCGAGCGCACCCGCCCCGAAAGCTCGAGCCCCGGCACGAACGGCAGATCCCGGACCCGATACCCCACCGAACGAGCCTGCAGATCGGCGAAGTTCACCCCGACATATTCGACGTCGATCGCGATCTCACCGGGACCCGGCGTCGGCGCATCGAGTTCCACCTCCCGCAACACCTCGGGTCCGCCCAGCTCACTGATCTGAATCGCCCGCATAACCCCACACTCCACTAGAAACACCGACCGGATAGTTCTAGCAGGAAATGGGTTCAGCGGCAGTCCACCACGAGTGCCGTCGCATTATCGGTGCTACCGGCCTGCAGTGCGTTGTCCACCAAGGTTTCCGCGGTAAGCGCCGGGGTCCGACCCGCGACCAGTATCGACTTGATCGCGACCATATCGAGCCGCTTATGTACGCCGTCGGTGCTCAACAGCAGTCGGCCCCGGCTCGATCCGGTGGCGGCGCGACCGATGACATCCGGACCGGCGGTGCGAGTGGAGGTGGTGACCAGGTGGTCCATGCGGCTCGCCGGGCGAACCCCCCTGGCACGCATGAACTCCGCGACGGTGTGGTCGGTGGTGATCTGATGCAGTACCCGGCCGTTCCAACGGTAGGCGCGACAGTCGCCGACCCAGGCGATATCGCAGGGGCCGTCGGGCTGATCAGCGGCGGGTAGCACGGCGATCACCAGCACACTGTCGGCCTGCTCCTCCGGGAATTCACGCAGCAACTCCTGCTGGGCCGCGACCACCCCGGCCAGCGCGCCATTGCCCGCACCGATCCGCGCGGCGACCGATGCCGCGGTCCGCGCTGCCCTGGCCGCGGGCAGGCTGTCGCCCACACCGTCGGCGACGACGAATGCGGTGCGGCCGGCGGCCGGGTCGGTATAGGTGGCGAACGCGTCCGCATTGAGTGAACGCCGCCCACGCGCGCTCACCACACCGGGCGTGATGCCGAGCCTTACCGGCTCGGGGCGGACGATGGCGATCGAAGCGGTTGTCTGCAAGGTCTGACCTCCTTGGGCTGGACCTGCCCCTACGCTGCCGATCCGCACAACTCTGTAACTCCAGTGAACCTCGGTTTTCCAAGTACCGTGCCAAAATTACCCAAGGGAACGCTGTGAATCCTGCGCGCACCCGCCGTGGGAGCCCGGTTTCCCGAATACGATGGCTCGGTGGAAAGCGTCGACGGCCTCGATCCGCTGCTGGCGAACCGCGGTAACTGGGATGCTCGTGCCCCGATTCACGCGGCCAGCGAGTTCTATCGCAATCGCGATTCGGCGTATTGGTTCGCGCCCTTCGAATGGGATGCCCTCGGTGACGTGCGCGACCGCGATGTGCTGCACCTACAGTGCCATCTGGGGACGGAGACAATCGAATTCGCCGAACGCGGGGCGACGGCGGTCGGTCTCGACTTCTCCCCTGCCTCGATCCGGCACGCCCGAGAGCTCGCCGCCGATGCCGTCGAATATGTGTGCGCCGATGTCTACGATGCTCCGAAGGCATTGCGACACAGGAAATTCGATATCGTCTACACGGGCAAGGGCGCGCTCTGCTATCTGCCCGACCTGCCGCGCTGGGCGTCGGTACTCGCCGAACTACTGCGTCCGGGCGGCCTGGTATACATCGTTGAATTCCACCCGCTGCTGCATTCCCTCGGCCCCACGCCTTCCCCTGGTGTCGATCCGGATTCGCTTGTCCTGCATGATGATTACCTCGAAGGGCGCGGACCTCAGCGTCGCGACAGCGACCACACTTACACCGACGGTCCGGCACTGGCCAGTGACACCACAGTCTACGAATGGCGCCACGGACTCGGCGAGGTGATCAACGCCCTGATCGGCGCGGGGCTGCACATCACCGATCTCACCGAAACCGAGATGCTGCCGTGGCCGCGCTGGTCGCGGATGATCCGCACCGATAACGGCTGGTTCCGGCTCCCGCCACCGGATCCCATCCTCCCATTGCTGTACGGATTGGCGGCGACCAAACCGGGCTAGCAGCAGCGATTCCCGCAACTTTGCTACGCGATAGCCATCGAACTCCTTACACTGCGACGATCCACATCGAGGGAGCGTCGAGTGTCCACTACCGTTCAGGTCTTGTTCGTTGTCGTCGCCGTGCTCGTCGGCATCATCGTCGCGGTGATTTCCGGAATCCTCTCCAAGGTCAGCGGCTCGCCCGCGGGCATCGTGATCCGCGACGGCGGCGTCGCCTTCGCGGGTACGGCCGGCCTGACCCTGCTACTACTCAAGGCCATCGGGGTGTTGTGAGAGCCCCCATCACATAACCGCGCCACTCAGATCAGCTGCCGAAGACGACGCAAGCGAAGCTGACGTGTACGCCGGTGCCGACGCGAACGTCCACCGTTCCGATGGGTGTGACGTCGGGGGCCTGCACGGCGCTGAGTGTGTGCGGACCCGTTGTCTTCGGAATCCAGGTCACCAAGGCGATGCCGCCCAGCGGGCGGACCACTCCGAATAGGACACCGTTGTCGTAGAAGGAGACGAGTTCCGTCGCATTGTCGACATAGGCTTCCGCAGTGGCCGGGCAGTCGGTGCCGTAGTTGGTCGCCAGGCCGTAGTTCGAATCCGGCATCACCCCCACCCTGGTCACCGCGGCATTCGCCGTCGGCGCTGTGCACGCCGCGGCGATCGCGGTGCCGAGCACGGTCGCGGTCATGATCGTTCGGTAGCTCATAATTCGGTCCTCGTCGTGCGGTGCCGAGTTGCCAGCGGAGATCATAGATAGTCCGTCGAGCGCTGCGTCCTGAATCGCCCAGCGTTTCGCAATTATGTACCCGGCGGTTCGGTTTACGGGTCGATATCCGCGGTCGGACCCGATCCAAGTTAGAACGTGTTCTAACGTGTCGGGTATGGACGTGACATACGAAGGCACGAAACGCGAGCTCGCCACCGATCAGGGCGTGCTGCGCTATCACGAGGCGGGCGACGGGCCGCCGCTGTTACTGCTGCACGGCTCCGGAATCGGCGTCAACGGGTGGCGCAACTATCGCGGCAATCTCGCGGTCTTCGCCGAGCACTTCCACTGCTACATCCTCGAATTTCCCGGTTTCGGCGTCAGTGATCCGGTGGACGGACATCCCGTGCTGACCGCGGGCGCGGCAGTGCTGCGATTCATGGACGGGCTCGGCATCGAATCCGCGGCCATGGTCGGTAATTCGATGGGTGGCGTCGTCGGGGCGAATCTGGCGATCCAGCATCCGCAGCGGGTGCGCAAGCTGGTCACCATCGGCGGGATCGGCCCGAATATCTTCAGTTCCAGTCCGAGTGAAGGGATTCGGCTGCTGCAGGAGTTCGCCGACAAACCCGATCGGGACAAGTTGCTGCGCTGGTTGCGGGCCATGGTCTACGACCCCGCGGTGATCACCGATGAGATCATCGAGGAACGCTGGGCGGCCGCGCAACATCCGGATACCCAGAAAACCGCCGCCATGATGTACGGTTCGGCCGCCTGGGCCATGCAGCAGAAATTCCTGGCGAATTCGAATACGCCGCCCTATTGGTCGATGCTACACAAGGTGCAGTGCCCGACCCTGCTCACCTGGGGTCTGGATGACCGCGTCAGTCCGCCGGATATGGCGCTGGTGCCGATGCGGCAGATCCCCAATGCGGAACTGCACGTATTCCCGAACAGCGGGCACTGGGTCATGATCGAAGCCAAGGCGGCCTTCGAACGCGCCATCCTCGAATTCCTACGCCGCTGAGTCAGCGATCCGGATAGACCTACGCCGGACGGCATGTCTTGGCAGTGACCGGAATCTCGGGATATTCGGGCAAGGACTCGTTTGTCTTCGGCGCCATGATCCGTTCCAGACCTGCCATGGACTCCAGCACGGGCAGCCGCGTGAGGGTATTCCGAATTGCCATGCCCGAGCGGGTTTTCGGCACCATCAGCCGCAGGTTCGGTCCGATCTGCTGTTTGCGCTCGACCAGTGCGCGGTGACTCTGCTCGTAACGGTGGAAACCGGTGCGGTGCTCGCCGTTCGCGGCGGCGAGTGCCCCCGCCAGCCGGTATGCGCCGACAAGGGCGAGTTCGGCACCGGCTCCGGAGGCGGGCGAGGCGCAATAGGCGGCGTCACCGACGAGGGCGATGCGGCCGGTCGACCAGCTAGCCATCTGGACCTGCCCGAGGGAGTCGAAATACAAGTCCGGGTCGGCGAGTGCGCCGTCGAGCAGTTGTGCCACATGCCATGCGGATTCGGTGCCGAACCGCTCGGTCAGCAAGGCGCGGGCGGCGGCGGTATCCCGCGGATCGAGGTCGAGCAGTGGGCTGCGGAACATGAAGTACGCCTTGGCCTGTGCGTATTTGCCGGAACGGTAGATGCCCGCCATCGCGCCTGGCGTGTTGTAGACACTGACCCAGCGGTCGGGTCCGAGCGTGGCATCGGCGTTGCCGAAGGCAAAGTAGTGGTCCAGGTGACGGACGAAATTCGGTTCGGGGCCGAAGGCCAAGCGCCGCACGGTGGAGTGCAGGCCGTCCGCGCCGATGACGAGGTCGAACCGCTGTTGGGAGGCGTGCTCGAAGGTGACGGTGACGCCGTCGTCGTCCTCATCGAGGGCCCGAATCGACTCGCCGAACAGGTATTCCACGTCGACGTTGCGATCGTGCAGGATCCGGACGAGATCGCCGCGCATGATCTCCACCTCGGCGCTGGCGTATTTGTCCTTGATCTTCTGCATATCCACCTCGGCGATGGGATCGCCGGTGGCGTTCACGAACCGCATACCAGCGACATCGGCGGCCGACGACCGGATCTGCGCCATGATGCCCATGCGCTCGGCGACCGAGATCGCTTGATCCCGCACGTCCACCCCTTGGCCACCGATGCGCAGTTCTGCCGCGCGCTCGACGACGGTCGGCTGGAAGCCGTGCCGCGCCAGCCAATACGCCAACGTCTGTCCGGCGATGCTCGCACCTGAGATCAGAATCCGCATTGCCTACTCCCTGTCTCGAAATGTCTGACCATTGGTCAGTATGGCCACTGTATGGTGCTGACCAACGGTCAGTCAAGCGGTAGCATCGGTCACCATGGCCGACGATTCACGTGCCCGCATCTTGCGGGCGGCGCTCGACCTGTTCGCCGAGCGCGGATACCACACCGTTTCCGTGCGCGAGATCGCCGAACGCGTCGGGCTGACGAAAACCGCTGTGCTTTATCACTTCCCGAGCAAAAGCGATATCGTCGCCGCACTCGTCGAGCCGCTGCTGGTCGACAGTGAAGAGGTGCTCGAGGCCGCGGCACGCGGGCGGGACGCCCAGGCGCGCCGCTGGGCGGTGGTGGCAGGGCTGCTGGAGGTGTGGCTTTCACACGGTCAGTTGTTGCGAATGCAGATGCAGGACCAGGCATTATCCGCCGACGAGGCCACCTTCGCGCGATTGCGTACCATCGCGCTCTCGGCACAGGACCTGATCGCCGGGCCGCATGCCGATTTCCCCACCCGCGTGCGGGCCGCGCAGGTCTATGCGGCACTGAGCGATCCGGTAGTCATCTTCGCCGACCGGCCCGCCGACGAGTTGCGCGCGGCGATTCTGGATGGCGCACGGCGATTACTCGGCGATTCCGCCGCTGGCGCCCCTGTCCGCATCCCCGCCGCCGAGATTCCCCCAACCCGCCCGAACCGCCGTGGCCGCCCCGGCGCGATGACCTCGGACATGATCGAATCCGCCCGCGATATGCGAGATTCCGGCCGTCCGATCGACGAGATCGCCGCCGAGTTCGATGTCTCGCGTGCCACGCTCTACCGACATTTGAGCAAGGCGAGCGAATTATGAGATTAATTTCGAGACGGCGGGTTCGAGGTATTCTGCTCCGCGAGCACGTCGACAGGGATGTAATGACACTGCGTACCTTGGCCACAGCCGCCGCGCTGACACTCCTCTGCGTGGGCGCGGCGACCGGCTGCGGAAAGAATGCGGCCGGGCACCCGGTAGCGGCGAGCAGCACAAAGGCAACCGGAACAACGACTTCCACACCATCCACCACCGCCGTGCCATCCGCGCCCGCGGATTCGGTAGGCAAGCACGACACCATCGTCACCGGCCCCGACGCCGAGCCGCTGATGGCACGGATCCGCGCCACCGATCCGTGCTCGATGTTGGACCCGGAACCATTGAAATCGATGAATCTCGGGGTGAAGTCGGCGACACGTGCGGGGCCGGGGCTCGCCGGGTGCCAACTCAGGGTGGGCGATCATGTGGGCGAACCCGACTCGAAGGATGGGCTCTACCTGTTCGAACTGTCACTCGGTGAGGTGTACGAGGACACAGACCGTGCGCAGGACAAGGTCGAAACGGTCAACGGGCACACGATCTACCGATCCCATCTGTCCGATGATCCCACCTCCCCCGACACCTGCTATTACTACGTGCCTGCCGGGCACACCGGCTACGCACACCGGATGCGGTTGCGCAAAGTTCCAGCCGACGGCGCACCGAACAAGACGCCATGGCCCGAAAAATGCGCTGTAGCAAAGGATTACGTCAGCAAGATCGTCGATCAGCTGGACCGCCTCACACCCCGCGACAAACCAGCCGATGGGCCCGTGCTGTACGGCAAGAATCCCTGCACGGCCACGGATGCGGTAAAAGCTCAGTACAGCGATTGGACCTCGAGCTCGACCAGCTGGATCGCCCCGTATTACTGCCAACTGAATTTCACCCAGCCAGGCGCGAAATACAGCCTGCAGGTCGATCTCGAATACCGCATGGATACCGAGCAGAAGGCACCGTCCAGCCCCGGCAATGGCCCTTACCAGGCAGCGGGGTTGAACGGCATCATCCTCCGATCGAACGTGTACGGCCCTGTCCCGTCCCGGTGCGCCGTCAGCCTCACATACCGGCCGAGTAGCGACGGCCGCCTGAACGGCCATCTCATCAAGCTTGCGGTCGATTGGACCGCGGTCCCTCTTGCCCAGTACGGCGACCCCGACCACCCGACGGACGGCAGCTGGCCACCACTGCCATCCGACGCCTGCGCCCACGTCGACGATCTGAGCACCGCGGCGGTGCGCGCCGCTGGCTAACCTCTCGCCACGAAGTCTTTGGCTGACGCGACCACCTGGACGGCCCGGAGGCTCCCGTCGGCCAGGCCAAGGGTGGCCTGTCTACTGATCGACGGCCCCCTCCTCACCGACCCCGTCGCCATCGAGTTCGCGATCGGCCGAGTGCACGACCTCATCGACCGAGGCCTGCTCGATCACGGACCCGACACCTAGCGAATCACTCCAGGGGCGGTGCGGGTGATTGACCGACCCGGGATCGCCGGTGAATATGAATCATGCGTGTCTGCCAGATGTATGGATCGAGAACTACTCGGTGGGCGTCGGGCAGGTCGCGCTGATCCGAGCCTCGAGTGCGAGATGAATCCGACGTGGCACAGGCACGCGTCTTTTACGAATTACTCACCGCGGAAGCCGAATCCCTGGCCGCGGCACTGCGGCCACACCTGACCAGGCGCGGGGTACCCGGCGCGAGCACCGAGGCAAGGTTGCTGGAGCGCGACCTACGCGAGGTGCGCCGGTGCCTGGAACTGCTGCGCGACCGATTTCCGGAAATGGGCCAGGGAGCCGTCGTCGACCGATGACGTATGTCAGTGGGATCACTGGTGGAACAGGTGGTCATAGCCGACGTGCAGAGTAGCTGAAGCGCCTACGTCAGACGCCGAGACGGGCCACGCTCATGCTCGTCCGCGGAATCCGAATCTCCGTCCGTAGCAATGGATTGCGCATTCGCGGCATATCGCACCGACAAGGGGACTAACCTGCGGCGCATGGCAGTTACCTGGCCGGACGAAATCGATGATGTCTTGCGTGGTGATCTCACCGCCGGATTGGCCTATATCACTCCGGCCGGCGGGGCGGTGGTGACGGCGGTGTCGCCGATCGGGATGCGCGACCGAGAGCGGGGGACGGTGGGGTTCACGACCTCGCTCGGCTTCGGGCGCAAATTGGAGCGGATCAAACGGGAGCCGAAGGTCGCGCTCGCGTATCACGCGCGTGAGCATGGTCTGGGCGATCAGCACAACCAGAGCTTCGTGCTGGTGCAGGGCATCGCGAGTTTCGACGCCCAGCCCGACCAGGATGCCCTCGATCGCCTCGCCGAGCAGGCGACGCCCTATATGGGCGCACCGCGACGCGGTCGCTTCTGGGATCGCTGGCTCAGCGCCTACTACACCGACAGAGTTGTGGTGACGGTCGCGGTCACCCGGATCATCGCTTGGCCGAACCCGGATGCGACCGGCGAACCGGAGGTATTCGGCGAACCGCTGCCCACCACCGCTGATTCGCAGCAGCCGCCCGCCAAAGGCACCGGCCCCCGGGTGGACAGCGCCAAGGCTGCCGCCCGCGCCAGGAAACTGCCGCACTGCCTGCTCGCCTACCGCCAGTCCGACGGCTATCCGGCCGTAGTACCGACGAATGTCACCGGATCGAGCGAGGCGGGCGTAAACCTCACGGTCCCAGCGGAAGTCGCCCAGGGCGGCCGCCGCGCCGGTGTCCTCGCCCACTCCTATCGCCCACAACTCGTCGGCCTCGAATGTCGTCAGCACACCGGCTGGATCGAAATCGACGGCACCGACGCGACGTACGCACCCCACACCGAATCCGGTTTCCTCGCACCACCGAACAAGACACTGCTGTTGCTGGCCAACGGATTGATGGCCCGGCGCGGACTGGCCCAAGCCCGGAAACAGGGCCGCATCGACGCATTGCGTTGACCCCAGGAAGGGCACGAACCCCCTCCCGATCGAAATCGGAAGGGGGCCCGGCTTTTCAGGTGGACTAATTCAGCGTAACCGGCAGCCTGGCATGCCCATTGGAGATGAAGCTGACCACCGTCCCCAACTCGGACCGCTCCGCCGCCAGCCGCATATTCGGAAATCGCGCGAAGATCGCCGGCAACGACACCAGTGCCTCGAGCCGAGCCAACGGCGCACCCAAGCAATGGTGCACGCCGTACCCGAAAGCCAAGTGGTCCTTACTGTCTCGCGACACATCGAATTGATCGGCGGTGTCACCGTGCAGTTTCGGATCACGGTTGGCCGCCGCGTAGGAGGCGAGAATCGGCTCACCCTTGGCGATATGCACCCCATCGATCTCGATATCGTCGACCGCGAACCGCAGCGGTAGATGTGCGACCGGTGCCTCCAACCGCAGCGCCTCCTCGACCAGATCGACCCAGGTCGCCCGTTCCTCGACCAGCGCCGCGCGCTGCTCCGGATTGGTCAGCAGCGCGAAGATCGCCTGGTCGAGCAGGTTGACCGTGGTCTCGTGCCCGGCACTGATGACCAGCAGCAGCGTATCGATCAGCTCCTGCTCGGTGAGCTGGGATCCGTCGTCCTCGTCGCGGTGCGAGATCAGCAGACTGGTCATATCGTCGCCGGGATGGTCGCGCCGAAACGCCACCAATTCACCGAGGATCCGATACATCTCCATATAGTTCGCCTGCGACTCCTCCGGCCCCAGCGAGGTGTCGAAAATGCCGTCGACGCATATGCGCAAGCCCGGGTTGAGTTTCTCGGGCACACCCATCAATTCGGAAATGACCTGGATCGGCAGCGGATACGCGAAACCCTCACGCAGATCGACCGATTCGCCCACAGGCGTCTTCGCCAGTTCGACGAGCAGTTCCTCGGTGATCCGCTCGATCTGCCCGCGCATCGCCTCGGTGCGCCGATGGGTGAATGCGGGCGCGACCAACTTGCGCAGTCGTTTGTGGTCCGCACCGTAGGCGGTGAACATATTGTTCACCGCGACCCACAGGAAAAGCGGCCAGTCCTGCGGAATCTCGCCATTGATGAAGGCGGGCCAGTGCTGGCTCGCATCCTTGGACACCCGCGCGTCGATAAGCAGCTTCTTGAGCAACCCGGCATCGGTCACCGACCAGGCCCGCACACCGCCGGGCAATTCCACCAGCGCCACCGGCCCACGCTCACGCAGGCGTGCGGATTCGCCCTGGATATCGGTTCCCGTCGGATCCAGGGTTATAGGTTGTTGCGCCACAGATCTCCTTAAAGCATGGTTAGCGGAGGGGATTGGGGAAAGGTGACGGGCAGGGATACCAGGGCCCGATGGAATGGCCCCGGGCGCCAGCTGAGTTGTTCGGGCTCTGTCGCCAAACGCATTTCGGGGAGCGCATCGAGCAATTGGTCGATGGCGTCCTGGACGATGAGATAGGCGACCGAGCGCGCCGGGCAGGAATGCGGACCCACACTCCACGCCAGATGCGAACGGTTGGGTCCGAATTCGCTCACCCCGATGGCGGGATCGTTATTGCACCCGGCCATGCTGATCACCACTGGCTGATGCGCGGGCAGCCAGACGCCGTCGATCAGGATCGGCTGTCTCGGATAGGAGACACAGTAGTTCGCCATCGGCGGGTCGGTGAACAGCACTTCGTCGAGTGCGTCACGGGTGGAAAGACTTCCACCGTGCACGCTGCCAGCGAACCGGTCGTCGGTCATCATCAGCAGCAGAGTGTTGGTGATCAGATTCTGCTGCGGTTCGATGCCCGCGCCATAGATGGTGACGAGTTGGTGGATCATCTCCTCATCCGAGAGCACGGCCGAATGCGCGATCAGCCGCGAGGTGATGTCGTCGCCGGGCACGCTGCGCTTCTGCGTGACGAGTTCGAACAGCGCGTCGGTGAGCATCGCATTGCCCTTATCGGCATTGACACCCTCGAAGATCGCCGCCATCCCGGTGGCGACCTGCTGGCCGATCTCCGCCGGGCAGCCGAGCATCACATTCAGCACCTGGAAGCTGAGCGGAAATGCGTACTGGCTGATCAGATCGGCCGCGCCGTCACCGCAGAAGGCATTGATCAGCGGGACTGCGACCTCCTCGACGATGGCATGCAATGCGTGCAGATCGACTTCGCCGAGGCTGGCCGCATTCGCCTGCCGATAGCGCAAATGCTCGTTTCCCGCGCTACGCAAGGCATTCGGCCGCCATTCCAGCATCGGTAGCACCGGACATTCGCCGGGAATATTTTGCTGCCAAGTGCGTGGATCTGCCGGAAAGTGGGCGGGATCGTTCAGGATTCGGATCGCGGTGTGATAGCCGATCACCAAAGTGGCGGGTACACCGGGTGATAGCTCGATCGGCACCAGAGATCCGTACTGGCTGCGCATTTCCCGGTATGCGCGGTGCGGATCTGCGGCGTACTCCTCTGAGTAGAGCGGTACGCGCGGGCCGTCGGTATCGATCGGCGACCCGAACGCGGGGCCGGACTGGTTTGTAGCTTTGTGCAATGCGTCGCTTACTTCCGGGACTCCTGGCGATGGAAAAGGAACTCGACGAGCGTGATCAGCGACCGCAGACAGGTGCTGCGCTGGCGCGCGTCGAGCGAGGTCAGCGGAGTATCCGGCGCGAGATCCAGTGCGTCCCGGATCTCTTCGAGCGGATAGCGCTTGGCTCCTTCGAACTGGTTGACCGCGACCGAATACTGCACCCCGCGCTCCTCTAGCACGGACAGCACCTCGTCGGCCTTCTCGATGCGCCGGGTGTCCACCAGGACCAGGGCGCCGAGCGCGCCGCGCGCCAGTTCCTCCCACAGTGGGACGAAACGCCGCTGCCCCGGCGTCCCGAAAAGGTAGAGCGCGAGTGTGGGATTCAGCGTGATGCGACCGAAATCCATCGCCACGGTCGTCTGCGATTTGCCGGGTAATCCGGCCATATCGTCGACGCCGACACTGGCCTCGGTGATCGTCTCCTCCGTGCGCAGGGGCCGGATCTCCGAAACGCTGTTCACGAATGTCGTTTTGCCGACGCCGAAATTGCCTGCCACCAAGAGCTTTACCGACCGGGTCACGGTCTCCGGCACATAGTCGACAGTGCGCTCAGGCCGGGAGAGCGCGGAGCCCATTGAGTACCTCCTCGAGCAGGGTGATCTCCGGCATGACTTCGGCCGGGGTCGGAGTGGCCAGGTGGTCGCTGTCCAGCAGATCGGCGACGACGATCTTCACCACGGATGGTGGCAGGTCGAGATAGGCGGCGATCTCGGCGATGGACAGCGCACTGCGACGGCTGCACAGGTTCAGCACCTGGCGCGCATCGGGTGTCGCGCCAGGTGCCGGATCTTTGGCGGCGACGACCAGCGTGACCAGGTCCAACTCACGACTGGGACGGATTCGCCCCCCGGTGCGCACATAGGCCCGGACCAAGTCGGGGTCTCGCCGGGACCTCGTCATGACGTCAAGCCGCCCTCAACCCTTCCGCGCGGCTGGGCGCCTAACTCGTGCCCGACCCGCCCCGCGAGTTCATTCATGCGGTGCGCGACCAGCCCGATATCGGTCTCGGCCGTCGTCGAAACACCGAGCAGCGCACCTTCACCCGCCGCGGTGATGAGGATCATGCCCTGGTCGTATTCGGTCATATTCTGACGCACACCATTGTCTAGACCACCACAGAATTCGCCGAGCGCTTTACCTAGGGAGCGCAGACCCGAGGCCGCCGCGGCGAAACGCTCGGCATCATCCTTATTGACACCGTCGGAGTGCGCGATCCGCAGTCCGTCGTCGGACAGCAGCACCGCGAACCGGACGCCGGGAACATTGCTGAGATCCTCGAGTAGCCAACCCAGCCTATTGCTGCTGTCGGTCACCGGTGTGCTCATCAGGATGACATCCCTTCGCTGTTATCGGATGCAGCAGCCTCACGGCCGCTCTTGGAGCCCATCTGCCAGGCGGAGGCTATTTCGGGACGAGCCTGTCCCGCTTCGGATTCGGTGCCGGTCTGCGCGGGCACCGAAGACACCGCCCGACGACGTCGCTTCGGTAGGCCGCCACTGGTGATCTCGTGCACAGCGAACTCCTCGTTCTCGGCGGGTTGTTCGCCCACCCCGGCCAAGACCGGAACCGGGGATAACTCGAAGGGCTTATCCTCGGCTGCAGCCGTCGGCACGGGTGCCGGGGCCGGGGTGACGGCGGGAACGGCCGGTTCGGCGTTCGTCACCGCGGTGACGAGCAGCGCCTCGGGGATGTAGACCATCGCCCGCATACCGCCGTAGACGTTCGGGCCATCGATGTAGACAGTGAAGCCGTAGCGCCGGGCCAGGGCCGCGATGCCAGGGAAACCGACGCGCGGGGACGGGCCGAGCTGGTGGATGTCGATCGGGCGCTCATTGGCGAGCACCTGCCTGGCCTCCTCCATCTGCTCCGCGTTCATCCGCACACCGGCATCGTCGATGATGACGGTGACGCCGTGGTGGCCCTCCTGGAAGGTCACATCCACATAAGACGTCGGCGGGGAGTAGCGCAGCGCATTGTCGAGCAGCGTGGCCAGGGTGTGCACGAGCGGTTCCACCGCACGACTGATGACGATGCGGTCGAGCTGGTTGGCCCGCACCCGCAGGTAGTCACGCACACGCCCGATCGCGCCGCCGACCACATCGGTGAGCGACTGCGCGGGCCAGCGCCGACCCGGCAGACCACCACAGACGATCACATACGACTGCGCCTGCCGCAGCATCTGCTGCACGGTGTGGTCGATGCGAGTCAGGGTGGCGTAGACCTCGTCGTCGCGGTGCTCGCGCAGCGCGGCGCTCACCACCTGACTGACATCCGCGCCGAGGCTGACCACGGAGGTGCCGAAGGAGCGCACCGCCGCACTGGTCGCGGCCCGGGAGGCGGATTCGATCTCGGCGCGAGTGTTCTCCTCGGTGGCCGTGATCGCCTGCTGCGCCTTTTCCTCGGCTTCGCGCGCGGCCTGCTCGTGCGCCTCCGACTGCACCAGGCGCAGGTCATCGGCGTACCGCTCGGAAATCCATTGCAGGCACTGGACGAACCGGGAATTCTCCTGACCCGTCGGCACCTCGATGGCCGAAACCGGTGCCTCGAAACGGCGCACCGACTCGGTCATCGCCGGCAGTGTCTGGCCGGCAAAGTGCTCGAGGGTTTCCTCCTGCGCCCGATTAGCTCTATTGAGGGCGTCGGCGCGGATCTTCTGTTGTTTCGCGTATTGCGCTACATACAACGCCGCCGCCACGGCAATAATGAGAGCGGGGGCGAGGATCCATGAAAGCACCACGGCGATATCTTGATTCATCAGCTCTCTCGTCGTTGCGACAGCCGGAGTCACTGCGCGTTGTCTCGCCTTCCTCGCGACGCCGACCAGGATCAACATTCGTCGAATGCGGCCACATCGACACCGGCACCAACCCCAGAGTGCCCGCACGGCAAGCGATTCGAAGATCACCGACCGCCCGGATCGAGCCGAATAGTAGCTCGGCACCCGACGACCCGCCCACAGTAGCAGCATCGCGGAGAAGTCTCTCTCGATCCGAGGACCACATTCTGATTCCTCGAACCGCCGGTGCCCCCATCGCATTTCGGGTACTGCCCGATCGGTATGACCGAATGCCATAAATAGCGAACCGCGGGTACCGGATACTATGCGCGAATGGCAAAGCTGAAGGTGTCCGTCGACGTGCCGATTCCCCCGCAGGAGGCCTGGTCACATACCTCCGATCTAGCCGAACTCGACAAATGGCTCCTCATGCACGAAGCATGGCGCAGCGAGGTGCCCGCCGAACTGACCGTCGGTACCCAATTGGTCGGCGTCGCATCGGTCAAGGGACTGCGTAACCGGGTCACCTGGACGGTCAAGGCCGCTGAACCGCCGCGCCGGCTCGCATTGAGCGGCGCGGGCAAGGGCGGTACCAAATTCAAGCTCGAACTGCTGGTCGCCGCGAAAGACGCGGGCTCGGAGGTCACCGTCGATATCGATCTGGGCGGCGCACCGCTGTTCGGTCCGATCGGTTCCGGGGTGGCGCGGGCGTTGAAGGGCGATATCGAGCGCTCGTTGGAGCGTTTCGTCGCGCTCTACAGCTGAGGGAGTTCGACGTGCCGCATACCGAGGCCGCGGACGGTGCCCGGATCGCCTATCAGACCGGTGGTGCCGGCCCGCCGCTGCTGCTGCTCACCGGGCAGGCCAATAACCACCATTGGTGGGATGGCGTTCGCGCCGACTTCGAGACGGCTTACCGCACCGTCTCACTGGACTATCGCGGGACCGGTGACAGCGATAAGCCGGATATCCCGTACAGCACCCTCGGATTCGCCGAGGACGCGATCGCGGTGCTCGACGAACTCGGCATCGAGCAGGCCGCGGTGTACGGCACGTCCATGGGTGGTCGGGTCGCGCAGTGGCTGGCCACCCGGTTCCCCGATCGCGTGCATACGCTGGTGCTCGGCTGCACCTCACCGGGTGGTCGCCACGCTGTCGAGCGGGGCGCCGAGGTGCGCAGGTCACTGGCCCAGCCCGATCCGGCGGCGGCGCGGCAGGCGCTGTTGGAACTGATGTACACCCGCGAGTTTCTGGCGAGCTCCGCGGGCCCGTTCAACACGCTCGGCGATGCGAGCATGCCCGCCTACGCGAAGCGCAGACATCTCTACGCGAGTAATAGACACGACGCATGGGATGTGCTCGCCGATATCACGGTTCCGACGCTGATCGTGCACGGGAGCGAGGACCTGTTCAATCCAGCGGCAAACGCACCGTTACTCGCAGAACGGATTCCGGGTGCGCGGCTGAGGTGGATCCCCGGGGCTCGGCACGCCTACTTCGACGAATTCCGAAGCATCGCAAGCCCACTCGTCCTGGAATTCCTGGACGCGAACCGTCCGCAGGTCCGAGTTCGCCTGGCGCACAGGCGAACTCGGACCTGCGGCTAATGCACCAGCGCGGGTGCGTCCGCGACTTCGGGCAGCTGCGGCTTGGTCCGCGGCAGGAATGCCGCAGGCACCAAGGTCAGCACCATGAGCACCACCGCCACGATGTAGGTGTGGCTGAATGCCGTCGCGGCCTGGCTCAATCCGGTCTCGACCGCACCGGGCGGCAACTTCGCCGCGATCGAGGGGTCATAGTTCGACGCGATCGCGGGCTTGGCGAACGGATGCTGGTTCAGCAGGCTGCTGAGCACCACCGACATCGTCGCGGTGCCGATGGACCCGGCGGACTGGTTGATAATGTTCATCAGCGTCGTACCGCGCGCGACCTGCTGGTGAGTCAGCGTCTGGATCGCCGCCGTCATGGTCGGCATCATGGTGCAGCCCATGCCGAGGCCCATCACGAACAGTGCGCCCAACATGAACGGATACGACGTATCCGACTTCAGCTGCACGAAGAACACCGTGCCGAGTGAGATCAGCGAGATACCGGTCATCACGATCTTGCCCGGTCCGATCTTGTCGACGAGTCGGCCCGCGATCGGCATCGTCAACATCGCGCCGAGGCCCTGCGGGACCATCAGCAAACCGGCCGCCATGGCGGTTTCGCCGCGCACCTGCTGCAAATAGGTCGGCAGCAGCAAGCCCGCGCCGAAGAAGGCGGTCGCGAACAGCACCATGGTCAGCACCGCGAAGGTCAGCGACCGGTTGCGGAACAGATGCAGATCGATCAGCGGATGTTCGGTGCGCAGCGCGTGCAGGACGAACAGCACGATGAGCACCAGACCGATGGCTGCCGGTATGAGCACCTTGGCCGCGATGACCGTGCCCTCACCCGGAATCGAGGAGACGCCGAACAGGAACAGCGCAAGACCCGGCGATGCCAGCAGCATGCCGAGGAAGTCGAAGGATTCCGAGGGTTCCGGATTATCCGCGGGGAACACGATGAAGGCGAGGACAAGTGCGATGACACCGACCGGAACGTTGATCAGGAAGATCCACTTCCAGCCGTAGCTGTCGATCAACCAACCGCCCAGGATCGGACCGCAGATCGGGCCGAGCAGCATCGGCACCCCGAGCACCGCCATCACCCGCCCGACGCGTTGCGGACCGGCCGCGTGGGTCATGATCGTCATGCCGAGCGGCATCAGCATGCCGCCGCCGAGACCCTGAACAACGCGGAAGGCGATCAGCGTCTCCATACTCCAGGCCTGGCTGCACAGCACCGAGCCGAGCACGAACAGCGTCAGCGCGAGCATGTACAGCCGTTTGGTGCCGAACCGGTCCGCCGCCCAACCGGTTAGCGGGATGACACTGGCCAGCGCGAGGGTGTAGCCGGTCATCGACCAGGCCGCGATCGCGGTGGTGGTGTGGAACTCGTTCTGGAATTTGGGGATCGCGACGGTTACGACGGTGATGTCCAGGATCGACATGATCGCGCCGAGCACGACCACCCCTGCCACCTTGAAAACCGCGATGTCGAGCTTGTCGGTCGCGGGATCCGCTGGGACCGACGTGGTATCCGGAGGATGTGTCACCGCTTAAGCCTTGCACCTCAGCGACCAAATCACCAGCCTATTCTGCGACCTTCGCCACACCTTGGGTCTGCCATGATCTCGCGGGGTAGCGGAGCCGGATGATGGCCGACGTGACTTCGCAGATCTTCGATGCCGAATTCGCCGCGAATCCATGGCCCACGCTGCGGCGATTGCGTGCGGACGGTGGGGTGCACCGGGTACGGACACCCGACGGCCCGCCCGCCTGGCTGGTAACCCGGTTCGCCGATGTCCGGGCCGGACTGCTCGACAATCGGCTCTCCACCCAGCCGCGCTATGCCGGGGAGACGGACTACCGCGGGTTCGTGGTGCCCGCACCATTGGACCTCGGATTCCTGGAGAGCGAACCGGCCGACCATGCTCGGTTGCGGCGGGCGGTCACCGCCGAGTTGTCGCCGCGACGGCTCGCCGAATGGGCGCACACCGCGCCGGCATTGGTGTCGGCTTGTCTGGCGGAGGTGGAGACAGGCGTCACGATCGATCTCATCGATCGGTTCGCCGTTGGGCTGCCCGCGACCGTGCTCGGCGAGTTGCTCGGGTTGGCGGCACCGGAGCGCGAGGCGTTATTACGTTGGGCGCGTTCGACATTGCTGCCTAGCGCTACTCCCCCGCGGGCTCGTGACACGCTAACGATCATGCGCTCCATCGTCATCGCGACCATCGAGGGGGCGCGGGGCGACAATGTGCTCGGGCGGCTGGTGCGTTCGAGTACCGAGACCGGTTCGCCGAGTGCGCACGAGCTGGCCTCGATGATCTTCTATCTGCTGTTCGTCTGGTACGAAGTGCTCGTCGACCTGATCGCCGGATCCGCACTGGCGCTGCTCACTCACCCGGATCAACTCGCGGTGCTGCGCACCATGTCCGATACCCGACCGGCGGTGGACGAACTATTGCGCTACCTATCGCCGCAAGTGGTTTCCGGGCCGAGATTCGCCAGCACCGAACTCGATATCGCGGGGCGCACCATCTGTTCTGGTGACACGGTGCTGCTGTGCCTGGCGTCGGCAAACCGTGATCCGGACATGTTCGACAATCCGGACGATCTCGACCTCACACGCAGCAATAGTGCGCAGTTGGGACTTGGGCACGGCGGACATGCATGCCTCGGCACCGCGTTGGTTCGGACCATCTCCGGAGCCGTGCTGGATACGCTGTTACTGGACGGCCGGGCTCCGACGCTTGCGTGCGATCCGCAAGATATCCAGTGGCGCTCGGGTTTTCGGCACCGTGGGCCGCTCGTTTTGCCTGTCGTGTTGCCTCGATAGCTCGACCCGCGAGCAGCGCTTCTCAGTCGCCGGGATCCTCTGCGCGTATCTGCCCCATCCGCAACACGGTATTCGTCGCGGGGCCTCGACGACCTCGCCGTGAGCGCCCCGGCTGCCGCCGTCGAGACCGCCGAGGCGAGTGCTACCGACCTTCGGGTTTGCTACCGATCAGTCCTGCGGCCCCGGTGACTTCCAGGACGGATCCCGGCCGAACCACCCCGCGAGCCGATCGTAGGCGGGAGCGTCGGGCGGTACGGGCACCTCGAGGTCGAAAGCCTTGTCCGGTCCACGGAACTCCGGGCGCAGCAGCTTGTGCGACCAGGCAAGTCCGTACTCGGCGACTTCCTGGTCGAGGTCGATGGTCTGGTCGGTCGCGCGGGCGAGATCCCAGGCGTGCATGGCCAATTCGGTGATCTGCTGGTCGGCTCGGCTGCGCAGCGGCGCTTCGGCGCCGCCCGGCACCGGAACCGGGCGTTCCAGGTCCGCGTGATGCCAGACATCCAGGACGGGCGCGGCGGCCGCGCGGTACTCCGCCGCCCAATTCGCACTCAACTCGGCGGGCGGCGCCCCCCAATCGGCCATCTCGCCGCGCGCCGAAGCCAGGAAGTTCCGCAGGCTCTGCGCGATGACATGTCGCACGAGCGCCTGCACATCCCAGCCGACACAGGGTGTCGCCAGCGTCGCCTGCTCCGGCCGAATCGCCGCGATGACCGCACCCATCTGGGTCAATGCGCGGTCCAAGAGGTCCACGGTCGGGTCAACGGTATTCACGCCTGTCGATTCGGACGCGGACACATCGGTCGGACGGGTAATCGGGGGCTCCGATCGCCCTTCGACCAGCGACTACAACCCGAGCAACGCATCGATTACTGGCGACAGCACCGCATCGGGGCTCGCACAGGGGAATTGCGCCAGCAGCTTCCGCGCTTCGTCGCGGGACAGCCCACCATCGCTGGTGAGTACCTGCAGTGCGTGCGCTTCCGGTAGCGCCGCGAGCCACGCGATGGTGTTGCTTACCAAGGTCTCCGGATCGATCTCGCCGTGGACCCGCAACCGGGCCACGCCGCCGTCGGGGTACACATCGAGCCGGACATGGGTGACCGGTGCGCCGACTCCGATCCGGAAGAAGTGACGCGCATCCGGCTGTAGCCGCGTGCGTGGCAGCAATTCGGTCCATGTCGACGGATCATCCAGATTCGCACCGGAATCGGCATCCGTCCCGCGCAGCACCGCCCAACCCGGCGCATTGCCGACATAATTCGAGGTGTCGATCTCCACGCGCCGAATCGTCCCCCGCGCACCCAACCGCACTGTGACGTGATCATTGCCCGCATCGCGCCGACGCGCACCCTCCCAGCCCTCGTCCATCTGCCGCGAACGGCCGGGCAGCAGGATATTGGTCGGTGCGGAGAAGAACATATCGGAGCAGTCGACCACGTCACCGCCGTTTTCCAGGGCGGCAAGATCGACTGTGCCACTGAGGAAACGGGGATCGGGCAGCGGCGTTCCGTGGACACGGAAGCGGGCAACGCCGCCGTCCGGGTAGATCGAGAGCCGGATATGGGTGAAGCGGCGCTCGTCGGTGACCTCGAAGAAGTTGTCGGTATTGCCCGCGATATCCGACTTCGCGACCAATGTCACCCACTCCGCCTGCTGCAGTTCGGCCGGGGACGGCTGGCCCTCCACACTCGTCGCCTCGACCGAGGCGAAGGGCGGGAAATTGCCGATGAACCAGGAAGTGTCGATGACGACACCGTGCACCCGGCCCGGCACACCGAGCCGGACGACCGCGTAGTCATTGCCGGTCTCGCGCCGACGTCGCGTTTCCCAGCCGTCGTAGGTTTTGCCCTTGTGGCCGAAGTCCTCGGTGCTGAAAACCGCACGGCCGGGTCGGATCAGGTTCTCCCGCTCGGCGAACAACTCATCATTGGCGTAGACCACGCTGCCCGCGAGCGCGCGGGAGGCGAGATCAGGTAGTCGGGTGAAGGCGGGGGCGGATTGATCGGTCATACTTCTCCTCGGGCCAGGAGCCGCCCCTGCGGCTCGTCATCGATATCGATTCGGTTGCCGCGCAACCAGGTACCGCGGACCGCACCCGCGAGTGGGCGGGCCGCGTACGGTGTGACGGCGTTCTTGTGGTGCAGGCGATGCACATCGACGACGAAGGCGTCATCGGGTGCGAAGACACAGAAGTCCGCGTCGTAGCCGACCTCGATGGCGCCCTTGCGGTGCAGGCCCGCGTGTTCGGCGGGTGCTCGGCTCATCCATCGCGCGACATCGACCAGAGTGAATCCGCGCAGTCGCGCTTCGGTCCAGACGGCCGAAAGTCCGAGCTGCAGTGAGGAAATGCCGCCCCAAGCGCGGGCGAAGTCGCCGGTATCGAAGCATTTCA
This sequence comes from Nocardia sp. CA-084685, assembly GCF_050955785.1. Lineage (NCBI taxonomy): Bacteria > Bacillati > Actinomycetota > Actinomycetes > Mycobacteriales > Nocardiaceae > Nocardia > Nocardia sp. CA-084685. The sequence goes on along the minus strand of NZ_CP192094.1, from coordinate 3,306,972 downwards.
GGTCGGCGGTCGATGGTGAGTGGTCCGAGACCACCATATCGATGGCGCCATCGCGCAACCCTTCCCAGAGCAATTCGCGATTGCCGCTCTCGCGTATCGGTGGACAGCATTTGAATTGCGTCGCACCGTCCGGAATTTCCTCCGCGGCGAACGACAAGTAGTGCGGGCAGGTCTCGGCGGTTATCCGGACGCCGTCGCGGCGGGCCGAGGCGATCATCGGCAGCACATCCGAACTGGACACGTGCAGGATGTGCACGCGGCAACCGGTCCACCTGGCCAGTTCGATCACCTGTGCGACGGCCAAGTTCTCCGCACCGCGCGGGCGCGAACGCAGAAAGCCGGAGTACTTGTCCCCCCGTGGAATCGGTGCATGTTCGATGGCGTGCGCGTCCTCCGCGTGCACGATGAGCAGACCGTCGAACGAGCGGATCTCCCGCATCGCCAGTTCCAGCTGAGCAGCGTCCAGTGCCGGGAATTCGTCGACGCCGGAGTGCAGCAGAAAACATTTGAAGCCGAATACACCTGCGTCGTGCAGCTGCCGCAGATCCACCACATTTCCGGGGATCGCTCCGCCCCAGAAGCCGACATCGACGTGCACCCGATCCTGCGCGATTTTGCGTTTCACCTCGAGTGCGCCAAGATCGCAGGTCGGCGGAATGCTGTTGAGCGGCATATCGATAATGGTGGTGACACCACCTGCCGCGGCCGCCTTCGTCGCGCTCGGGAAACCCTCCCATTCGGTGCGGCCGGGATCGTTGACGTGCACGTGCGCATCCACGACACCCGGCAGCAACACTTCGTCGGCAGCCAGTTCGACCACCGTTTTCGCGGTCAAGGCAGAGTCCAGCGGCTCGATCGCCACGATCCGGCCGTCGCGCACACCGATCCAGCCGCCACTCTCCCCCGCCGTCCCGATCATCCGCTCCGCACGGATCACCAGGTCGAGGTGCGCGGGGACCGGTGAGATCGTCTGGATCTCAGAGTTCTTCCGCATCACACAACTCCGTCGGAAATCATCGGAATCGCCCGTCGAATGTCCTTGCGCCGCTGCCGTTGCGGGAAACACCGGCGACAATGTCATCGGCCAGGCCCGCAACCGAGCGCTCCGAAGCGGCCCAGGTGGCGGGGCCTGCAGACCCATGGTCCATCGCGGCCTCCGGCGACTGGTGACCGGCAGAGGGCGGGTTCGCCGTGTGATCCGGCGGCAGGTGTGCGGCGGCGATCCGCATACCCAGCCGCTCGAGCAGCAGTTCGCCCTCCGCGAAGCAGCGCGCGATATCGGGTTCGATATCGGCTAGTGCATATGCGGCGGAGAACCCAGCCTCATGCAATCTGTTGGCGGGCAACGTATTCCGGCCACAGACGGCGACGACTGGCACACCCGAGCACCCGGCAGCCGTAGCGACGCCAGCGGGAGCCTTGCCGTAGAGGGTCTGCTCGTCGAGCATGCCCTCCCCGGTCACCACCAAATCCGCATCTTCCACCTGTTCCGCGAAACGGACCAGCTGCAAAACCAATTCGATCCCGGGACACAGCCGAGCACCGAGCACCGCGACGGCCGCGAATCCCACCCCGCCCGCCGCACCGGCACCAGCACGATCGCGCAGATCGGTGCCGGTCGCGGCCGCGACACAATCCGCCCAGTGGGTGAGCGCCGAATCCAGCTCCGCCACTTGGTCACCGTTGGCTCCCTTTTGCGGACCGTAGACGGCGGACGCACCGCGCGGACCGGTGAGGGGATTGTCCACATCACATGCGACGGTGATCTCGACCCCGGCGAGCCGTTCCCGCACCGCCGCAAGGTCGATCGTGTGCAGCCGCGCCAATGCCGCACCACCGTCACCGATTTCAGCCCCATCGGCATCGAGCAGACGGGCCCCGAGCGCCGCGAGTAGCCCGGCACCGCCATCGGTACCCGCACTGCCGCCGATGCCGACCACCACCCGACGGCAGCCCGCATCGGTGGCCGCGGCGATGACCTCGCCGGTCCCACGGCTGGTGGCCGTCAGCGGTGCGAACTTCCCACCCGGTAGTCGCACCAGCCCGGATACGTCGGCCAGTTCCACCACGGCGATTTCGTCGCGACGGGCATACGCCGTGCACACCGGTTCGCCGGTGGGTCCGGACGCGGTCACCAGGACCGCCTCGAAACCCGCGGCCATTGCGGCGGCGACGGTGCCGTCCCCGCCGTCGGCGATCGGCACCACCGACACCTCGGCACAAGGCCGGATGCGGTGGATACCGGCGCGGACAGCGGCACCGACCTGCGCGGCGGTCAGCGACCCCTTGAATTTGTCGGATGCGATCAGGACTCGAGTCATCGCGGCTCAGTCCAGTCGCGCGGTCGCGGTCGGGACGTCGGCCGCGGACTGTGCGAGTTCCTCGAATTCGACGATATTGTCGATCTCGAGTCCCATCGACACATTCGTCACCCGTTCGAGGATGACCTCGACGATCACCGGCACCCGAAATTCGGTCACCAGCTTCTTCGCCTCATCGAGGGCCGAACCGATCCACGCCGGGTCGAATACCCGAATCGCCTTGCAGCCAAGGCCTTCGGCGACCTTGACGTGATCGACGCCGTAGCCAGCGAGCTCCGGGCTGTTGATATTGTCGAAGGCGAGCCGCACGTAGTAGTCCATGTCGAACGCGCGCTGCGCCTGACGGATCAGGCCCAGATACGAATTGTTCACCACCACATGGATATACGGGATATTGAACTGCGCGCCGACGGCCAATTCCTCGATGAGGAACTGGAAGTCGTAGTCACCCGAGAGCGCGACCACGGTGGCTTCGGGATCGGCCGTCGCGACACCGATGGCCGCGGGTACGGTCCAGCCGAGCGGTCCGGCCTGGCCGGCGTTGATCCAGTGCCGCGGCCGGTAGACGTGCAGCAGCTGCGCCGCCTGGATCTGCGACAGACCGATGGTGCTGACGTAGCGCACATCGGGCCCGAACGCCTTGTTCATCTCCTCGTAGACGCGCTGGGGCTTGATCGGCATATCGTCGAAGTGCGTCTTGCGCAGCCCCACGTGTTTGCGGTTGCGGCACTGCTCGGCCCACACACTACGATCGGGCAGCCGCCCGGCTGCATCGAGTTCGCGCGCGACCTCGACGAAGACGCGCAGGGCGGCACCCGCATCGGAGGTGATCCCGTAATCCGGGGCGAATACGCGACCGATCTGGGTCGGCTCGATATCGACGTGCACGAAGGTGCGGTCCTTGGTGTAGGTGTCCACACCGCCGGTGTGCCGGTTGGCCCAACGGTTTCCGATGCCGAGCACGAAATCGGATTCGAGCAGGGTGGCATTGCCGTACCGATGTGAGGTCTGCAGTCCGACCATGCCCGCGTGCAGCGTGTGATCGTCGGGAATGGTGCCCCAGCCCATCAGTGTCGGCACCACCGGAACACCGGTGAGTTCGGCGAATTCGACCAGCAGCGCGGCGGCATCGGCATTCACGATGCCGCCACCCGCGACGATCAGCGGCCGCTGCGCCGCATTCAACATCTCGATGGCCTTGACCGCCTGCGCCCGCGTCGCGGCCGGGCGGTGCACCGCCAGCGGCTCGTATGTCTCGATGTCGAACTCGATTTCGGCGAGCTGCACATCGATCGGCAGATCGATCAGGACCGGACCCGGCCGCCCCTCCCGCATCAACCGGAAGGCTTTCTGGAAGGTCCCCGGTACCTGTGCGGGCTCGAGCACCGTTACCGCCCATTTGCATACCGGTGCGGCGATAGCGGCGATATCGACGGCCTGGAAGTCCTCCTTGTGCAGCTTGGCCACCGGAGCCTGACCGGTGATGCAGAGGATCGGAATCGAATCCGCGCTGGCGGAATACAGCCCGGTGATCATATCGGTGCCCGCAGGCCCCGAGGTGCCGATGCAGACGCCGATATTGCCCGCCGCCGCCCTGGTGTATCCCTCGGCCATATGCGAGGCGGCCTCGACGTGGCGGGCCAGCACATGCTTGATACCGCCGTGTGCGCGCATCGCGCTGTAGAAGGGGTTTATCGCGGCACCCGGCAGGCCGAATGCCTGTGTCGCGCCTTCTTTTTCGAGAATCAGAACCGCGGCGTCCACGGTGCGCATGCGTGCCATGGTCAGTGCTCCCGGCCCGACAGCGCTTCGGTCACCTTCAGCAGCCCCGAGTGGTCCAGTGAGCCGTGACCCATCGCACGGGCGGCGGCGATCAACTGCGCGGTCAGCGCACCCATCGGGATCGATACCTCGGCGTCGCGGGCGGCCTGCAGGATGATGCCCATATCCTTGTGGTGCAGGTCGATTCGGAAGCCGGGCTCGAAGTCGCGCCGCAGCATGGACGCACGCTTGAGTTCGAGGATCTTGCTGCCCGCGAGTCCGCCCGCCAGCACGTCCAGGCCCTTTTCGGCATTCGCGCCCAGGTTCTCCATCAGCAGGATCGCCTCGGCTATCAGGGCGTGGGTGCCGCCGACGACGAGCTGGTTGGCGGCCTTGACCACCTGACCGGCACCGCTCGGTCCCACCAGGGCGAAGGTCTTGCCGACCGTCTCGAAAATCGGTGTTGCCGCAGCGAAATCGTCCTGGTTACCGCCGACCATGATCGATAGCGCGGCATTGATCGCGCCCGGCTCACCGCCGGAGACCGGAGCGTCGAGGACCCGCAGGCCATTGTCCGCGCCCTTCTCGGCGGTCCAGCGAGCGGTCTTGGGCGTGATAGTGGAGAAGTCGATGTACAGCGTGCCGGGCGCGGCGTGCAGCAGCACGTCGGCGAAGACGGCCTCGACGTGCTCGTCCTGCGGCAACATCGTGATGACGATGTCGGAGTCCCGCACCGCTTCCCCCACACCGGAAGCGGCCGAACCACCTGCGGCCTTCAGCTTCTCGAGTCCGGTCGGACCGATGTCGTAACCGGTCACCTCGTGCCCGGCGGCGACGAGGTGACCCGCCATCGGGGCGCCCATGATCCCCAGGCCGATAAAACCGATCTTGCGCCCACCGGTCGCCCGACCGTCACCCGGCACGGAATCGCTACGCGATGCTGCGGTCATTTCATCCACTTCCAATCCAGCTCGGGGTCTTTGTATTCGAGGCCGATCCAGCCGTCGTAGCCGCTCTCGGCCAGGGTTTCGAAGAGCGCGGCGAAATCGAGTCCGCCGGTACCGGGTCGGCCGCGGCCCGGATTGTCGGCGACCTGGACGTGGCCCAGCTGCGCCGCGTGCGTGCGGATCACCGAGTACAGGTCCTCGCCCATGCGGGCCAGGTGGTACAAATCGCACAGGAAACGCACGTTCGGTTCACCGGTCTGCTCGATGACCTGCACGGCGTATGCCGCGCTCACTATCGGATAGTCCGGCGACTCAAAGGAATTGAGCGCCTCTAGCAAAACCGTGGCACCGATGGCACCGGCCGCCTGGGCAGCCGAACTCAGGTTCTCCAGTGCGAGTTCGTCCTGTTTCTCCGGACTCTCCCCCTCGATGCGATTGCCGTACAGGGCATTCAACGCGCGGCAGCCGGTTTCTTCGGCGATACCGACGGCGACATCGATATTGTCGCGGAACCGGGTGACCTCACTCGGAACCGAGATCAGCCCACGACCACTCGGGATCAGGTCGATGAAGTTCAGACCGATCAATTCCACACCGGCATCGCGGATCGCGCCCACGAACGCGTCGATCTCCTTATCGCCCGGTGTCGGATTCTCGCCGAACGGCCACCAGAATTCGACCGCGTCGAATCCGGCCCGCTTTGCCGCGGCGGGGCGTTCGAGCAGCGGGAGGTCGGTGAACAGGATCGAGCAATTGACATCGAATTTCGGGAACGTGAGGCCCCCGGCCTGCTTACTCATTCAGCTCCTTGACGGTATTTCTTCCAGCTGCCGATGGCGGTGATATCGATCAGCTCCGGATACGAGGTAGGCGCGCGGCGCAGCAGCATCGACAGGACCGAACGGCCGTCGTCGAGTTCGATGGCGCCGAGTTCGAGTTCGGGTGGTTCGGCAGGTAGCAGCCGCTGTCGCAGCACCTCCATGGGGATATCGAACAGTTCACCGGAGATCGAATCGCCGCCGTCGGCGACGGGATCCAGACCCGGGAACCGATCGCCGACCGAATAGAAACGGTAGCGCGGCGCGGTTTTCGCTGCACCGGCGAAAGGCGCGCCGTCCAGCAGATGATTGAGCGGTTCGCCGCGCATGGCGGAACCATTCAGAAATATCAACGGCATTCGGTGAATCCTTTGTTCGCAATTTCGTCAATTATGTGACCGGGCGGCACTGTCGGAATAGCGGCGATTAGCCCGAAGCCGATCGGATATCCCGAAGTCGATTTCGTAGGATGCTCCAGCCTCGGTACCGAACCGCGCTCCCCGCGTACCGGGATGGCGATGCACGGCTCACCAGACCGGCAGCAGGTCCCGGTGGATCGGTCCGCCGGTGGCGGTGAGCGGTTGGGCCGAGCCGCCGCGGCGCACCGCGACGATCTCGGCGGCAATGGATACCGCGGTCTCCTCCGCGGTCCGCGCGCCGAGATCCAAACCGATCGGCGAATGTAGGTGTGCCAGTTCGGCTTCCGTCAGCCCGGCGGCGCGTAGAGCGGCCATGCGCTCCTCGTGTGTGCGACGGGAACCCATCGCGCCCACATAGGCCACCGGCAGGCGCAGCGCCACCTCGAGCAGCGGGATATCGAATTTGGCATCATGGGTGAGCACACACAGCGCGGTGCGCGAATCGACCTGCGTGCGTGCGAGATAGCGGTCCGGCCACTGCACAACGATCTCATCGGCATCCGGAAAACGGGCGCGCGTGGCGAATACCGGGCGGGCATCGCAGACCGTGACGTGGTATCCGAGGAAGCGGCCGATCCTGGCGACTGCGGCCGCGAAATCTATTGCGCCGAAGACGATCATGCGCGGTGGCGGTACATACGATTCCACGAAGACCGTGACCGCACCGACACCACAGCCGATCTCGCGCACACCGGTCGCGCCGGTATCGAGCATCGCCCTGGCCTCGGCCATGACCATCTCCTCCGAGGCGGCGCCGACGGTCCACCAGGACCCGATCGCCGTGGCCGTACCGGTTCTCAGATCCCGGACCAGGGCCACCGCCTCATCGGTGCGCAGGATCGCCTCGATGGCGACCCGCTCGACCGCGGTGATCCGCTGGACGAAGATCTCGAGTTCGCCGCCGCAGGTCAGTCCGACCGCGAAGGCATCATCATCGCTGTATCCGAAGGTTTCGCGCACCGGCTGTCCGGTGCGCAGGACCTCACGGCAGAGTTCGTAGACCGCGCCTTCGACGCAGCCACCGGAAATACTGCCGATGACAATGCCGTCGGCGTCGACCGCCAGCGCCGCGCCGGGCGGCCGAGGGGCGCTTCCGGTGACGCCGATAACGGTGGCCACGGCGTAATCCTTGTCCGCCGCATGCCATTTCCGCAGTTCTGCCGTGAGGTCGCGCATGGTGCTATCCGCCGAAAAGCAGTTCGATGGCCGAGATGCCGAAGTATCCGGCGAACACGAGGCTCACCAGTCCGATCAGCCAGTGGATTTCCCGGAATTTGCCGCGCGCCAGCTTGATCACCACGTATGCGATCAGACCCGCGCCGACACCGTTGGTGATCGAGTAGGTAAACGGCATCAGCACGATCGTCAGGAAGGCGGGCACCGCCACCTCCAGATCGTTCCAATCGATCTTGCGGGCCTGGGTCATCATCAGCGCACCGACGATCACCAGCGCCGGTGCGGCGGCCTGGATCGGCACCACGGCCGCGAGCGGGGTGAAAAATACTGCGAGGCAGAACAATCCACCGGTGACCAGGCTGGTCAGTCCGGTGCGGGCGCCCTCACCGACACCCGTCGCGGATTCGACATACACGGTATTTCCGGCCCCACCGCTGATACCACCGATGACCTGGGAGATACCGTCGATGGTCAGGACCTTGCCGATACCCGGCATGGTGCCCTGCTCATCGAGCAGTCCGGCTTCGTCGCAGACGCCGAAAACCGTTCCCATGGCATCGAAGAATCCGGTCAGCACCAGGGTGAACAGCACGACTCCGGCGACCAGCCCGCCCGCCTCGGCGAATCCGCCGAAGAGGTCGATATTCAGGGCCAACCCGAAGTCGGGTGCGGCGAGGAATCCCTTCGGCTTCTCCGGCACCACCGGACCCCATGTCTGCGGGTCGATCTTCGCCAGCGCGTTGACGCTAATGGCGAGCACCGTCGAGATGGCGATGCTGATCAGGATCGCGCCGGGCACCTTGCGGATGAACAGCGCCAGCATCACCAGCAGACCGACCGCGAAAATCACTACGGGCCAACCTGATAGGTGACCGCCCGCCCCGAGGGTGACCGGTGGACCGGTCTGCGCGCCGTGTCCGACCACCCCGGCCGAGACCAGTCCGATCATCGCGATGAACATGCCGATTCCGACGCCGATCGCATTCTTGAGACCGAGCGGGATGGCATTGATGATCATCGTCCGCAGCCCGGTCGCGGCCAGCACCACGATGATCACGCCCATCAGCACGACCAAACCCATGGTCTGCGGCCAGGTCATATGCGGTGCCGCCTGGAAGGCGACCACCGGAACCACACCGAGTCCGGCGGCGAGCGCCAACGGCACATTGCCCGCGACACCCATCAGGATGGTGCTGAGTCCTGCGGAAAATGCGGTGGCCGTGGTGAGTTGAGCGATGCTCAGCTTGTCACCGTTGACATCCGCGACGCCGCCGAGCATCAACGGCACCAAGAGGATGACGTAGGCCATGGCAACGAAAGTGGTAATGCCGCCACGAATCTCGCGGGAAACGGTAGTTCGGCGTTCGCTCAGCCGGAAGAACCGGTCGAGCGCGGACCTTCCGGTCACCGGCCCCGGTGTGCGGGGCTTGGTCTGAATCTGGGTCATTGGCGTGCCCTCCTCGGGGCGTAGCCGACCTACGGTCCGGCGGCTGCCCTTTTCGGACTCCGGCCGGAACGCGCGGTTCGGGTACTGCTGTTGTGGAGTCCGTCCGGTTCAATGGAACCGGCTGCTCCTGTTGATCAACTGCTCCGGATGATGTCGTCCGGTCGCACCGGCACTCGGTTGATGTGCACGGTTCCACCCCGTGATCGGCAGGCGTCACGGATCGCCGCGGCGATCGCGGGGGTAGCGGAGAGCGTGGGCGGCTCTCCGGCGCCGCGCAGCCCGTAGGGGGCGTGCGGATCGGCATTCTCCAGAATCTCCAGCCGCTGTGACGGTGTGTCGAGAATCGTCGGGATCAGGTAGTCGGTGAAGGAGGGGTTGCGCACCTTACCGTCTTTTACCTGGATTTCCTCCATGACCGCCAGGCCGAGCCCCTGGACGGAGCCGCCGTGGATCTGGCCCTCGAGGGACAGCCGGTTCATGATCTTGCCCACGTCCTGGACCGCGTCCAGGGAGACGACCTTGACCAGGCCGAGGTCAGTGTCCACGTCCACCACCGCACGGTGTACGCAGAGGGCCAGCTGGGTGTGGCTATTGCCCTGTCCCGTAACGGGATCCATGCCCGTGGTGGGCCGGTGGTGGTACTCGCGGGTCTCTTCGATAACCCCCTCATCCAGGACATCGACGATCGCCGCGAGCACCTCCCCCGAGCGCGAAACCACCTTGCCGCCGACCAGCCGCAGTCCCGACGAGGCACCGAACTCGGCCTGGGCAAGGGCGAGTACGCGCTGACGCACGGCCTCACAAGCCGCCTTCACCGCACCACCGGTCATATAGGTCTGCCGGGAGGCCGACGATGAACCCGAGTCGCCGACCTGGTTGTCGGCCGGGTGAATGGTGACCCGCTCGATGCCGAGTTCGGTGCGCGCGATCTGCGCCTCGACCGTCACCAGCCCCTGGCCGACCTCGGCGGCAGCGGTGTGTACCAGCGCAACCGGTTCTCCCGCAATGACTTCCAGCCGCACCCGCGCGGTCGAGTAGTCGTCGAAGGCTTCGGAGAAGCAGATGTTCTTGATACCGACGCCGTAGCCGACACCACGCACCACCCCCTCGCCGTGCGTGGTCTGCGATGCTCCGCCGGGCAGGTTCCGGATATCCGAGGCATCCAGTTCCGGGGGCATCGGCATATCGCGTAGCTGCCCGAGCATTTCGGCCATCGGCGTCGGTGCGTGCAGCACCTGACCGGTCGCCAGCTTGGAGCCCTGTGACACCGCATTGATCTGGCGCACGTGCACCGGATCCAGATCCAATGCCTCGGCGACCTTGTCCATCATCGACTCGTGCGCGAAACAGGCCTGTACCGCGCCGAATCCGCGCATCGCGCCGCACGGCGGGTTATTGGTGTAGACCCCGTAGGCGTCGATCTCGATATGCGGAATCTCGTACGGCCCCACCGCGAGCGAGGACGCGTTACCGGTGACATTCAGCGTCGCCGAGGTATACGCGCCACCGTCAAGGACGATGAGAACCTTTGCGTAGGTGAGTTTTCCGGCATCGTTGGCACCGTATTCGTAGAGCATCTTCGCCGGGTGCCGGTGCACATGCCCGAAGAACGACTCCTCGCGGTTGTACATCATCTTGATGGGCTTGCCGGTGCGCATGGCCAGCATGCCCGCGTGGATCTGCATGGACAGGTCCTCGCGGCCACCGAAGGCACCGCCGACACCGGCCATGGTCATCCGGATCCGGTCCTCGGCCAGGCCGAGACACGGCCCGATCTGGGATAGATCGTTGTGCATCCACTGGGTGGCGACATAGAAGTCGAGCGCGCCGTCCTCGGCCGGAATCACCAGGCCGGATTCGGGCCCGAGGAATGCCTGGTCCTGAATGCCGACCTCGTATTCCTCGGTCACCACCACGGTGGCCAGCGCGCGGCCCACGGTGATATCGCCGACGCGCACCGGCTGGTGCCGGGCGATACCGCCACGCTCCTGCACGGCGAGCCGTTTCGGGGCCGAGAGCACCGCCATCGGATCCGTGATGGGTTCCAGTACCTCCCAATCGATTTCGATGACATCGATGGCGCGTCGAGCAATCTCGGGGTGGTCGGCGGCGACCAGGGCGATGGGCTCACCGTGATGACGCACCTCGCCGATGGCCAGCACCGGCTGATCCCAGGTGTGGTCGAGCCCGTACATCTTGCGGCCCGGCACATCCTCATGGGTGAGTACGGCGTGCACACCGGTCATGGCCAGTGCGGGCGCGATATCGATCTCGCGAATGATCGCGCGTGGATGCGGGCTGCGCAGCGTCGCACCCCAGAGCATGCCGTCCATCCAGAGATCGGAGGCATAGGCGAATTCGCCTTTGACCTTCAGGGTGCCGTCGGGGCGCAACGGGCTCTCCCCGACGCCGCCTTTACCCGGCGCGGCAACCTCTTTCGGAAAGCGGGTGGTTCGTGGGACAGTCATCATGCCTCCTGTCGCATGAGCCGCTTACGGGCCGCGACACCGGCCCGGCCGACGACATCCTGGGCTACAGTGCGCAATTCATCGTTCTCCACGACGGTGCGCCCACCGACGAGCAGCCTTGCCAGTGGCGGTGTCGGCCCGAAAACCAAGGAGCAGACCGGATCCTCGATCGCCGAGCGGAAGCCGTCGACCCGCCAGATGGCGAGATCGGCGAGTTTGCCGGGTTCGATACTGCCGATCTCGTTGTGACGGCCCAGATTACGGGCTCCGCCCAGGGTGCCGATCTCGAGCGCCTGGCGCGCGGTGAAGGCGGTAGGGCCGTGCACCGCGCGCTGGAACAGCATGGCCTGACGCATTTCCCCAGCCAACGAGGTCAATTCGCTCGACGCCGCACCGTCGACGCCGATACCGACCGGCGCACCGGCGGCGACCAGATCGCTGACACGAGCGATACCCGCGCCGAGCCGGGCGTTGGAGCTGGGGCAATGCGCCGAGCCGCTACCCGTTTCAGCGAAGCGTCGGATATCGGCGTCGTGCAGGTGCACCGCGTGCGCGAACCAGACATCCTCGCCGAGCCAGCCCAGCTTTTCCATGTATTCGACCGGGGTGCAGCCCATCTGTTCGATGCAGTGCTCTTCCTCGTCGAGCGTTTCGGCGAGGTGGGTATGCAGCCGAACATTTTTGGCGCGTGCCAGCGTCGCGGAATCGATCATCAGACCTTCGCTCACCGAGAACGGCGAACACGGCGCGACGGCGACCCGCAGCATCGAATCGAACGATGGATCGTGGTATTTGTCGATGACTTCGGCGGTGTGAGCGAGGATTTCGTCTCTGCTCTCGACCACCTCGTCCGGCGGCAGACCGCCGTCCTTCTGCCCGCGGTCCATGGACCCGCGGCACGGGTGGAAGCGCAGGCCGATCTCGCTCGCCGCGCGCACCTCGGCCTCGAAGAGGTCGCCGCGCCCCTTCGGGAAGATGTAGTGGTGGTCGCTGCTGGTGGTGCAGCCGGTCAGCGCCAACCAGCCCAAACCCGCGGCGGCCGCGCCGTAGACGACGTCGGCGTCCATGCGCGCCCAGGTGCGGTAGAGACCGGTCAGCCATTCGAACAGGGTGGAATCCTGGAACAGGCCCTGACTGGCCCACTGGTAGAGATGGTGGTGGGTATTGACCAGGCCCGGCGTCACCAAACAACCGGTGCCGTCGATCTTTTCGGCTCCCGGCACGATCGGTGCCGGTCCCGCGCCGAGGGCAACGATGCGGCCCTCGGAGATGACGACATATCCGGACGCGATCTCGTCACCGACGACCGGTGCGATATAGGCGTTCTCGATGAGAGTCTTCATCGGCCCGCCTTACGTGCCGCGGCCAGTCGCACCGCGTCGAGGATCTTCTCGTATCCGGTACAGCGGCAGAGATTTCCGGCGAGGGCCTCGCGGATCTCCACATCGGACGGATCGGGATTGCGTTCGATGAGATCGTGTGCCTGCACGATGAGACCCGGTGTGCAGAAACCACATTGGACCGCACCGGCCTCGACGAAGGCTTCTTGCATCGGGTCGAGTTTCGCGCCGTTGGCCAGACCCTCGACGGTGCGCACCGAGCGATCCTGCACCTGACCCGCGGCCACCAAACAGGAACACACCGGTGTGCCGTCCAAATAGACTGTGCACGAACCACATTCGCCTTGCTCACAGGCGTTCTTGGAGCCGGGCAGGCCCATGCGCTCGCGCAGCATATAGAGGAGGCTCTCGCCCTCCCACACATTGTCGACGGTCTCTTGCGAGCCGTTCACGTCGAAGGTCACACGCATCAGGCTGCCCTCCTTCTTTCTGCCAGGTAGTCCGTCCAGGCCCAGGACAGGGTGCGGCGAGCCAGCACCGTCAGGGCGTGTTTGCGGTATTCCGCCGTGCCTCGAACGTCATCGATCGGCTCGGCCGCGGCCGAGACCAGCGCACCGAAGTCGCGGACCACATCGAATGGCAACGGAGCCGGGTCATCCCAGTCCAGCGCATCGGCGAGGAACTGCTCGGCGGGCGTCGCGCGCAGCGGCGTCGGACCGGCGGATCCGATGCCGGTGCCGACGGTGCGGGTATCGGGATGCAATGCGATCGAGAATGCGCAGACCGCGATCACCATGGCATTGCGCGTCCCGACCTTGGAGAAGTACTGCGGCCCGGTGGCGGGTTCGAGCCGGATGGCGCGGATCAGCTCGTCGGGCTCCAGGGCGTTCTTCTTTACCCACACGTAGAAGTCATCGATCGGGATGAGCCGGGTACCGCGCGCGGCCGACTCCACCTCGATCACCGCATTGCCTGCCAACAGCGCGGGATGGGCGTCACCGGCCGGGGAAGCCCCGCCGAGATTGCCGCCGACCGTGCCGCGATTGCGGATCTGCGGCGAACCGACCGTGCGCGAGGCCTGAGCCAGACCGGGCAGCTGGTGGTCGAGTCGGTTGATGATGCGCACGTACGGGACGCCAGCACCGATCCGGATCCAGCCGTCGGGCTCGGTCGAGTAATCGAAGAGTTCACGACAGCGGTTGAGATCGAGCAGTGCCACCGGACGGCCATGGTCGAAGTTCATCTCGACCATCACATCAGTGCCGCCCTGGATGGGTTTGGCCTCCAAATTGGCGGCCTTGAGCTCGAGCGCCTCGGTCCAGGTATCGGGTCGTAGGAAATCCATCGTCACTCCCATGCCGGTCCGGCCGCGGGGGCGTCCTCGGTGAGTACGGTGCCCTCGATCAGGCCATAGGGACGGTCGGCGGCGAAGAACACCTCGTTGTCGTTCTCCAGTCCGAAGCCGGACAGATCCACCACGAAATGGTGCTTATTGGGCAGCGACAGCCGGACCTCGCACACCTCGGGGACCGCGCCGATCACCCGGTCGCCCATGGCGTACAGCGTCTGCTGCAGCGAGTAGCTGTAGGTGTCGGCGAATGCCTCGAGCAGCGCGCCACGGACCGCACGGTAGGCCTTGTCCCAGTCACTCGGTTCGCTCGCGAAGCGCCACTGGGCATTGACCTCGGTGGCCAGTACGCGGTCGTAGGCCTCCCGCAGCGTCGTGTACTTGTCCTTGATGTAGCCGTGGAATTCCGAGCCGGTGGAGTTGAGTACCACCAATCCTGTCAAACCCGAGACCACCCAGGTGCTTTCGCCGTCGTAGTGCACCCGCGAAGTGCGCGTCTCCTGGCCGGAGCGTACGAACGAATACTGCTTATCGCCGGGCCCGACCACGATGCGCTCCCAGGCGTACTCCTCCAGGCAGACCCGCGCGTGGTGGATGGGTGGCTGGGAATCGACGAAATGCCGTGCCAGCAAAAGCCCGAACGCTTCCGGAGAGGTGATCCCGTATTCCTTGGCGAAGGCGAATACGGTGTTCTTCTGGGTGTCGGTCGGCAGGACCGTCGCGTTGTCGCCGGTCAGGTGGACCTCGTCCATGTCACCGGATAACGCGACACCGACGTTCAGATCCCGGATCTCGTGGACGCCACCGGTTTTCCTCACCCGGACGACCCGGTTTTCCGCTTTGCCGTATCTATTCGGCCCGAGCTTGATCGACATGGTTCAGCTACCTCGGTAGGTCGAGTAGGAATAGGGACTGAGCAGCAGCGGCACGTGGTAGTGCTCGGCTGGGGCGGTGACCAGGAAGTCGATGGTCACCGACGGGTAGAACGGACTGAAGTCACCGGTTTCGAAAATCAGACGGTGCACCCCGATTTCGAGTGCGGGCAGATCCTTGATGCGCCCGTCGTCGTCGGTGCGACGCTCGGCGAGCACGGTGCCGTCGGCCTTTTCCAGTCGCACCGGCAGCCCCGCCGCCGGACGACCCGATGCCGCATCCAGCACATGGGTGGACAGACTCACCTGTCCTCCAACAGTTTTCGGATCCGGAGCCGGGTGATATCGGCGAGTTCGCGTTGCGTCGCGACACGTTCCCCCTCGGCGGTATTCGCCAGTCGCCTGCGCAGTTCGGCCCGGATCTGCTCGGCGGTGCGGCCCGCGGCGCGGATCAGGAAGACATGTCCGAACCGCTGCTCGTAGGCCAGGTTCGCGGCGGCGATGTCATCGAGAGTCCGCTGGTCCGCGCCCGCCGTGCCGGACTGCTCACCGGCGGACCACGTGGCCTCGCGCTGGGGCGTGCCCGCCTTCGCCCGATCGCCGATGCGCGGATGCGCGGACAGCGCCTCCTCGATATCGGGCCAACTCAACTCACGTATCCCGGCGACCGCGGCGGCCATCAGGCTCGTGCTGTCCACGTAGGGCCGGTGCGCCGCCACCTTCTGCGCCCAGACGTGTGAGGCGCAGCAGCTCAGCAGTTCCGCCTCGGCCTGGTCCGGAGGCAGCGCATTGAGCCATCCGATCTCACCGGACATCCGATCTCCCATCGAGCTTGTTTGTGCTGGGAGTAAGTACACCCGCCGGGCATCCGCGCTGCTAGGACCCAGAAATCCGAAGTGTGCGCCAGTTCACACGGCCTCGTTTGTGTGAATATCCAAAGCGGTCACCGGGTGGGCGCGAGCTGGGCTGTTAGCCTCGGCAACTGTGCGACTTAGATCACTTCTGACCATGAATCTCGGTCTCGAGCTCGTCACCGGCGAAGCAGAGCTCGACCGTTTCGTGCGCTGGGTAGTGACCACCGACATGCTCGATCCGAGTCGCTATCTCTCCGGCGGCGAGCTGGTGCTGACCGGGCTGCAATGGCGGCTCGCCCCGACGGACAGCGAGACCTTCGTGCGCGCCCTTGCCCAGGCCGGAATCGCCGGACTCGCCGCCGGCGACGCCCGTTACGGCGGCGCGCCGCCCGATGTCGTCGAGGCCTGTCAGCGGCATCGGATACCGCTGTTCCGCGTCCGCGAGGATATCGCATTCGCCCAGGTCACCGAGACATTGACCCGCAATCTTTCCACCGGGCGCGCCGCCGACCTGACCGCCATCCTCGACCGGCACCGCCAGCTCGTCTCGGGTACCGGACTCGGCTCGGTGCTGGAGCTCATCGAACGTGACCTCGGAATGCGCTGCTGGGTCGTCGCGTCCACCGGACGAGTGGTGGCCGGGCCAGCCACAGCACCGCCGGTCGCGGTCACCGCCGCTTTCCTGCACGCGCGCCGACTCCCCCACGTGCTGACCCACGACAAGGCGCGCTACTCACTGTTCGCCGTCGACGAGCACAGCACCTCACGCGCCGCCGACTGGTTCCTGGTCTTCGAAGGCGATTTCAAGGATTGGCCGGAAGAACGTCGCGCCCTGACCGGCGAGCTGGCCGCGGTCGTATCACTCGAACGCGCCCGCCTCGACGATCGCCAGAGCGCCGAGGGCCGCCTCGCCCAGGAACTGATCGAACTGATCGTCTCCGATGCCAAACCCGCCGAGATCATTTCCCGCCTGGAACTGACCGGCCTCGGCCCAGCAGAAACCTATACCGCGGTGGCCGCTGGCGCAGATGCCTTGCGCCCCGGCGAATTACGCGTCTTGCTCCGCGAAATCCTCTACGGCAGAGGGCCTGCCGCAGGTGTGGTCGACGGCGAAGTCATCGCTTTGATTCCCGCGGACGGCTCGGTAATCGGCGAAATCCACCGCGCTGTCAACGCTTTGGAGCCCGGACTGCAGGGTGCTCACCTATCGATCGGTGTCAGCGGCATCGTCGACGGCGAAGGCCTGCGCGGCGCCGTCGAAGAAGCCCGCTATGCCCGCCGTCTGGCCGCCGACCGTCCTGCCCCGACCAGCGTCGTCGGCCACGACGAACTGGCCACCCATATGCTCCTGCTGGCCAGCGTGCCCGACGAAGTCCGCCGTATGTTCCGCCTGCGCCTGCTCGACCCGTTGAGCAGCTACGACCAGGAAAACCGCGCCGAGCTCGTGCACACCTTGGAAACCTTCCTCCAGGTCTCCGGCTCGTGGACCAAATGCGCTGAGCTACTTCACGTTCACGTGAATACCCTACGCTACCGTATCCAACGGATCGAGGAACTCACCGGCCGCGATCTATCTCGCCTCGAAGATCGCGTCGACTTCTTCCTCGCCCTCGCACTCCGCTGAAGGAACCCATGGACAGCACGGATCTATACATCCCGACTCGGCTCGGAACCCTGCACGTCGTCACAACCGGGCGCGGTGATCCGCTCATGATGTGGCCCAGCCTGCTGATGGACGCCGGTCTCTGGGACGCTCAGGTCGCCCACTTCGCCGAGAATTACCTGACCATTGCGGTGGACCCACCCGGCCACGGAAAATCCACTCCACTGACCCGCGGCTTCACCTTCGACGACTGCGCGGGCTGTGTGGTCGACATCCTCGACCACCTCGAATTGCCGCGGACCCACTTCATCGGAAATTCATGGGGCGCCATGATCGGCGGCACCTTCGCCGCCGAATTTCCGGACCGCATCCGATCCGCGATCTTGATGAACGGCACGGCCTCACCGGCCCCGACCGGTCAGAAACTGCAGTACGCGGCGCTGCTGGTCCTCATCGGAATCCTGCGCGGAATCCGCCCGCCGATCACTCGATCGGTCGTGAGCGCCTTCCTCGGACCGACCACCGAGGCCACGCGCCCCGATGTCGTGCGCCGGGTCCTGGAAACCGCTCGCCGCAATGATCCGAAGTCGGTCGCTCATGCCGTCCGATCCGTCGTGATCGAGCGATCGGATCAGCGCGACCGCTTCGCCGCGATCACCTGCCCCACGCTGGTCGTGGGCGGCCGCGAAGATCGCACCTTTCCGGTGCCCGAACTCGAGACCATGGCCAGGTCGATTCCCGGCGCGGAGCTCGCGGTTATCGAGGATGCCGCGCACCTCGCCGCGGCCGAAGTCCCCGAGGTCGTCAATCAGTTGGTCGAAACCTTCCTGGCCAACTGCGCCGAAGCACGCTGATTCGCACCGGTCTTGCGTACGGCTGTGCCGGGGCGAACTATTAGCTGTGCGGTGGCCGCGTTCGCGGGCCGTGCGGTCCGAGCACCCTCGGTGGACCACGACGCGTCAGCCTCGCTACAGAGCGGAGTGCTCACTCCGTACCAGGAGGACTCGATGTTCATCCAAGTTATTCAGGGAAAGGTCGCCGACGCCGATCGGCTGCGTCGGTGTATGGATAAGTGGAACGAGGAATTGCAGCCGGGAGCCGTCGGTTATCTCGGGACGACCAGCGGGTTGTGCAATGACGGGACGTTCATCGCATTGGCGAGGTTCGAATCCGAAGAAGCGGCGCGGCGCAATAGCCAGCGGCCGGAGCAGGCCAAGTGGTGGGCCGAGACCGAACAGTGCTTCGACGGACCGGTGCAGTTCATGGATTGCCCAGAAGTGACGCAGTGGCTGGGCGGTGGCTCCGATCAGGCCGGGTTCGTCCAGATCATGGAGGGCCACACTCGCAATCCGCGCCGCATGCGCGAACTGCTCGCCGAAGGCACCGAGCGCATCCACGAACTGCGCCCCGAAATTCTCGGCGGTACCTTGGCGACATATGGCAGCGACGGTTACGTCGAGGCCGTCTACTTCACCTCCGAAGCCGAAGCACGCGCCCACGAAAAGGTGGAGATCCCAGACGATCTGCGCGCCCTGTTCGAGGAGGAAAGCCAACTCATGGGCGAAGTCGAATACTTCGACCTACACGAACCGAGGCTGGTCTCGAACAAGCGCTGACCGACCGGTCGGATACCAGTAACGCCCGCGCACAAGTCACTGCGCGCGGCGCTCACTGGCTATGCGACACATCGACCGATACCCACATCTCGCCAAGGCAATTGGATGTCGGTGGTCGGCGCTAGCGTGGCGCCGTGAACCGTACGGATCGGCTATATGCGATCGTCGAGGAATTGCGGGCGGTGGCGCCACGGATGCGGACCGCGCGAGAGTTGGCGCAGCGCTATGAGGTGAGCATTCGAACGATCGAGCGCGATATCGCGGCACTGCAGCAGGCGAGTATTCCGATCTACGCGGATGTCGGCAGGCGCGGTGGGTACGCGTTGGAGAAGAGCATGTCGCTACCGCCGCTCAACTTCACCGCGGCCGAGGCGGTCGCACTGGCCGTGGCCTTGGCGCGCAGCGAGGCGACGCCTTTCGACCAAGCCGGGCGCAGCGCATTGCGCAAGATTCTCGGGGTGATGTCGGAGCGCAATGCGACCGCCGCCCGCGATCTCGCCGCGCGCGTTCGATTATTGGAACCGATTGATGCGCAACCCGTCCCAGCGATTCCGTCGGTCATCGGGCAGTCGATCGAGGCGGGACGGGTGCTGCGCATCAGCTATTCCGACCGCTTCGGCGCGGTCAGCGAGCGGGACGTGGAGCCGACGGCATTCCTCAATGGATCGCACGGCTGGTATCTCATCGCATGGTGCCGCTTACGCGCGGAGTCACGCTGCTTTCGGCTGGACCGCATTCGCGCGGTGACCATGACCGATACCCCGATGTTGCCGCGCCCGCTCGACCCAACCGATATTCCGAAGGATTGCGAACTCCGGACCGTCGCGCTGTGAGATGACCAAACACCGACAGGGGGTTGTCGCCGCGCCGGGTGATCGTGATCGGGCAAGACAAGACACATACCCGATCGCGAGGAGAAGACACGGTGAGCACTCCCCCTTTCAACACGGTTGCCTGGTTCCAGGTCGGCAGCGATAAACCGCAGGAGGTCGCGAAGTTCTACGGCGAGTTGTTCGGCTGGAGCTTCGCCGCGGATCCGAATGCCGACAGCTACGACTTGGTCAGCTACCCCGCGAGCGAGACACCGAGCGGCGGCATCGCGCACACCCCCGACGCCTCGGCCAATCACGCGACCTTCTTCGTACTCGTACCGGACGTGGCGGCCACGGTCGCCGCCGCCGAAAAGCTGGGCGGAAAGGTGTCGGTCCCACCGGTCACCGGCAAGGATGGTCTCGTCTTCGCGCACATCCGCGACACCTCCGGAAACGACTTCGGCGTCTTCAGCCCACCGCCGCAGTCGTGACCCGACGGGGACCTCGACCATCGGCCGAGGTCCCCTGGTCGGCTCGAACTTTGTTGCGGGGAGCCAAAATAAGACCACATCTCGAGTCCATCGCAATTCGGCAGCTATCCGATTTATCGAATGGATGGCTGCCGAATGCGCGGGCTAGCCTCGAAGACCATCGCGCTGCGCTATCGGATGCTGACGACCATCAATCGCGGTTGGACTCGAGAATCGAGGATCCCGATGAGCATTTCCCCGGGTCATGGCGTCGGGCCGCCTATGAATCGCACACGTTGGTCGGCCGCACTGGGCGCACTGATCCTCGCGGTGGCGCTGAGCGGCTGTGCCTGTTCGTTCGAGGAGTATCCGGATGGCGCGCGGGCCGCGGTCGAAGAGTTCACCGAGCTGCTGAACAAGCGGGATGCGGATAAGGCCGCGAAATTGACCACCCAACCGACCAGTGCCGCCGCATCGCTGCGACAGATATTCCAAGGGCTCGGCCCCGGTGCTCCGGACTTCCGGCTATCGCAATTCATCGCATTGGATACCGCGGAGGGAATCTTCGCACTGCAGGGCGCGTGGACATTCGGACCCGATCGAAGCTGGACATATGACGCGCAGGGCACGGTACGAAAGTTGGCGACCGGATGGCGCATCTCCTGGGAGCCCACCATCGCTATGCCCCAACTGGACAACACCCGCACAGTCGACCTGGTGAAGGCCTACCCAACGCCGCCACCGGTGGTGAAAGACGGTCTCGGACAAATGTTGATGACCGAGCAGATCATCGCCGTGGTCCGGCTCGATCCCGCCCGCATCACCGATCCGGTCGCCACCACCGACGCGTTGGCCAAAGCCATCGAACCGATCGCACCGCTGATCACCGGGGCTTCCTTGCGAGCGCAACTCGCCGCCGCCAAAGGTCAACCGGTCATCGCGGTGAATCTGCGGCAGGACGACTTCGCGGTTCTCGAACCGGACATCACACCGATTCCCGGGGTGGTCGTGCAGCCGCAGCCCCGGCTGATCTCCGCCGACCGCCGAATTCAATCCCCCATGTTCGACGCGCTGCGCACGGTGTGGCAGGACAACCGGGACAGAACCGCGGGCTGGGCGGTGCAGCTATCGGGACCCGACGGACTTCCGGTCGCCAATATCGCTGGACAGCAGGGCACACCGGCGCCGGACGTGGCCTCCACGCTGGATCCGTACTGGCAACGCGCCGCCCAGAACGCGGTGAATTATCTCGGGAATCCAGCCGCCGTCGTCGCGATCCGACCCGCGACCGGAGCCATTGTCGCCGCCGCCGAGAACAATGCGGCAAGCACGGACCAACCGGTGGCCTTCGCCGGGCTCGCCCCGATCGGCGGCATTAGCGAACTACTGCGCACGGCCGCGGCCACCAGCGCGCACAAACCGCCGCAGAACGTATCTCTCGACGAGATCGACCAGACCGCCCGCACGCTCGGGCTCGGCGTCGACTTCGAGCTGATGGGTCTGGACAAGGTGAGTTCGCGAATTCCTGCCCCTGGCACCGACGAGGTCCGACGCGGCGGCCGGGCGAGCGAGATCCAGGCCAGCGCCTACGGCATGGCGATCCTCACCGCCGCCATCGCCAATGGCCGCATCACCCCACCCATGATCGAAATCGGCCGCCCGGCCAGGACTTCATCCGAATCGAGTCCGCTGCCCGCCGCGGTCGTCGACCAACTGCGCGGGCTGATCGCCGGCGGCGGATACGTCACCACCGCTGGCGGGCAGGGTTGGCTGCTCGCGAATACCGGCGAGTTGGCCTTCGCACTCCACGTCGAGGATCCGGACAGCAGCACCACCGTTCGGAACGCGGCCGAACGCATTTTCCATCCGGATCTCGAATAGGCCCACAGCTCACAGCCAACACCCAGCTTGTCTCGAGCTCTGGCCTTGCTCCGCGGGTCACGCTTATGGAATGAGCAGAGCAGAGCTGGAAGCGCGCATTCTCGTCATCGACGATGAGCCGATGATTGTCGAGCTCCTTGCGATCAGTCTGCGATTCCAGGGGTTCGAGGTGGTCACCGCGATCGGCGGGACGGACGGGCCGGACAAGGCACGCCGGTTCCGGCCGGATGCGCTGATCGTGGACGTGATGATGCCGGGCATGGACGGTTTCGGGCTGTTGCGGCGGCTACGCGCGGACGGGGTCGATGCGCCGGTGCTGTTCCTGTCCGCTCGCGACGATGTCGACGACAAACTCACCGGGCCCAGCGTCGGCTATGTGCTGCGCGCACCGCGGCCGAGTCGGATATGAGACTGCGCGAATCACTCACCCGGCGGGTCTCGGCCATCCCGCTGCGGGTGGGACTTGTTGTCGCCCTGGTTTTCCTGGCGGCGATGGTGCTGGTCTCCACCGGTTTCGCGGTGACCTCCGCGTTGAGCCGGTCGCTGACCGCGCGCACCGACGAGCAGCTCTACGATGCCGCTCGCTCCTGGGCACAGCCACGCGAGATGCAGCAGGTCCGCACGAATGACGGTGCGACGATATGGGTTCCGGCCGACCTGCCGCAGGCGCCGACACCTCGACTGTTCACCGATCAACCCCGCCGCTTCTACGAGTTGCACCAAGGCCCCGACGGACAGATCTATCCGGGCACCTCGGTCACCGTCGGGAGCATCGGGACCACACCGGATATCGACGGGCGATCGGCATCGGTCCCCACAACCGTCGGCTCGACCGACGGATCCGAGGTGCGGTGGCGTGCCCTGACCACCAGCAACCAATACGGCTCGACGACCATAGCGCTGCCGCTCACCGATAACCAGGAGACGGTATCGCGATTGATCTACTTCGAACTCGGCACCGGAGCGGCCGCGCTGATCGTGCTCGGGGTGGTCGGGTATTTCGTCGTGCGACGCAGTCTGCGGCCGCTGCGCACGGTCGAGCAGACCGCGGCGGCGATCGCGGGCGGCGACCTGCACCGACGCGTTCCGGTGCGTGGTGTCGATACCGAGGTCGATCGGTTGGCGCGATCGCTGAACGCGATGCTCGCGCAGATCCAGCATGGCGTCGCAGCCACCGAGGCCTCCGAAGAAGACGCCCGACGCTCCGAAAGGCGCATGCGCCAGTTCATCGCCGACGCCAGCCACGAATTGCGCACCCCGCTCACCACGATTCGCGGTTTCGCCGAGCTCTACCGTCAAGGCGCGAGCACGGATGCGTCCATGGTGGTCGGCCGCATCGAGGCCGAGGCCGAGCGCATGGGCCTACTGGTCGAGGACCTGCTCATGCTCGCGCGCGTGGATGCCAAACGCCCACTCGACCGTAGTCAAGTCGATCTGCTGACACTCGCGGGCGATGCGGTACACAATGCGCAGGCCATGGCGGCGCGGCAGCAACCGCAACGCCCGATCACGCTGGAGGTCTGTTCGGGCGTCGGCACCATGGATGTGACCGGCGACGAGGCGCGTTTACGTCAGGTGCTGGCCAATCTGCTCGGCAATGCGCTGGCCCACACTCCGGCCACCGCCGCGATCACCGTGCGGCTCACCCCATCAGCCGATGACGTGCGCATCGACGTCATCGACACCGGCCCCGGCCTGACGCCGGAGGCCGCCGCCCGAGTCTTCGAACGGTTCTATCGCACCGATGACTCGCGCACCCGGGCCAGTGGCGGAACGGGTTTGGGGCTATCGATCGTGCAGGCCCTTGTTGCGGCCCACGGTGGTCGGGTGAGTGTGGACAGCCAACCGGGCAACGGCGCGACCTTCACGGTGATACTGCCGCGCGCGATGCCCGCCCGGTAGCTCACAGAGTCGGCACGAGTTGCGCTGCGGGTGGTGCGGGCCTCGGCCTTTCATGCGGCAGCGGCACCATCGCGCCGAAGTTGTTGCGCACCTCGGCGCACACCTGGATGAACCGCTCCACCTGCATATCGGTGAGCCCCGCATGCAACGAGAAGCGGATGCGCGCGTGTTCGGGCGCGGTGGCGGGCCAGCACAAGATCGAACCGAAAACGCCGCGGGCCTCCAGGAAGTCGCGGATCGCGCTGGTGCGCTCATCCGAACCGGTCTGCAGCGCGACGATATGGCTGGCCGAGCCCTCCAGATCGAATTCCAACGCCATCAGCGCCCGCCGCACGACCGCGGAGATCTCGCGCAGCCGGACCCGCCGCCATTCGTCGGTGCGAACCACGTCGAGCGTCGCGGCCAGACCCGCGACATCGTGTGGCAACAGTGTCGCGGAGAACACCGCGGGATCGGATTCCATCTTGAAGTAGTCGACGAAATCGATATTGTTCGCGGCGACGAATCCGGCGCGTCCCGCGAAAGCCGTTGCGAGGCTGGCGATCCGGAAAGGCACTCGATCGGTGAGGCCGAGCGCGACCACCATGCCCGCACCGTAGGGTCCGTCGGTGCCGAGCGAATGCGATTCGTCGACCACGAGCACGCTGCCGGTTTCGTCGACGACATCGCAGATCTGGGTCAGCGGAGAGCGACTACCGTTGCTGCTGTAGATCGAATCCACCGCGACGATGCCGGGTCCGTGTTTGCGGATCTCGTCGCGCAGATGGCCCGGAAAGTTGTGGCGAAACGAATATACCGGCGCGCCAGCGGTTTTCGCACCATGCCACAGCGACATCTGCGCAAGGTGATCGATGTAGACCGGCGTATGCGGATCGGCGATCGACTGCATCAGGCCGGCGTTCGCATCCCAGCCCGACTGACACAGAATTCCGCCCTTCGCCCGCATATGCTCGGCAAGCGTCGTTTCCAGCGCGATCTGCGGATGGTCGACACCGTGTAGGAAAGCGCCCGATGGCGGCGCTCCCCCGCTCGCGTACTGCAACGCCGCACACATCGCACCGACGACGTGCGGCTCATGGGCAAGCGCGAGATAGTCGTTGCTGGACAGCACGACGTCGCCCGGCCGCGGTTTACGACCGTGCAGAATATGCCGTCCGCCCCATGCGATCGCGACCCGTTCCCTATGGAATCGGTTGACGCGAAAGAATATGCGGTCGGCAACCGACATTGTCATCTGAACTCCTTTCACTGCTATCAGCTACTACAGAGCGCACACCGAGCAGATTGAATCACTCCGCATCGCCGGATGCGCCGAAATCGCGAACTCGACGCGGCATCTGTCGCCCTAACAGCGCCCTAACAGCGACAACGGGCACGATGGTCGAATGCGGGTACTGGTGGTCGAAGACGAACGATTGCTGGCCGAGGCGATAGCCGATGGGCTGCGGCGGCGTGCGATGGCGGTCGATGTTGTGCACGACGGCGCGGATGCGCTGGAGCGAGTCGCGGTGAACGACTACGACGTGGTCGTGTTGGATCGCGATCTACCGAAGGTATCCGGGGATACCGTCTGCACCTCGCTCACCGAGGCGGGCAGCGATGCCAGGATCCTGATGCTGACGGCTGCCGCGGCGGTGGCCGAGCGGGTCGCGGGGCTCGGACTGGGTGCCGACGACTATCTGACCAAACCGTTCGCATTCTCCGAATTGGTGGCCCGCATTCAGGCGCTCGGGCGGCGCGCGCGTCCCGCGACACCACTGGTGTTGGAGCGAGCCGGGATTCGGCTCGACCCGCATCGCCTGACCGTCACCCGCGACGGCGAGCCGGTTTCCTTGTCGCGCAAGGAGTTCGCGGTACTTGCCGAATTATTGCGCGCCGATGGCGGGGTGGTGTCGGCCGAGCAGTTATTGGAGAAGGCATGGGACGAGAACATCGATCCGTTCACGGGGGTGGTGCGATACACGATCATGATGGTGCGCCGCAAGCTGGGCGATCCGCCGGTGATCGAGACCGAAGCGGGCGTCGGGTATCGAATCCGATGAGGGGCCGCACCATTCGGCTCCGGCTCACCCTGCTGTACGCGGGCGCGTTCTTCATCGCCGGGGCGATTCTGGTCGCGCTGATGTATTTCTATCTCGACCGATCGCTGGATCGGCGACACGGCATGGGTGCCCAGATTCTCGTGCGCGAGTATCTGGCCAAGCGGAACCGGCCGATCGTCACCGAGGAGTTGTACGCGGCGCTGACCGCGCAGGCCGCCAAGGAGCGCCGCGACACCTTGGAGGCGATGCTCGTTTGGTCGCTGGTCTGCCTGGGTGCGATCGGGATCGTCGCGGGCGGACTGGGGTGGCTGCTGGCCGGGCGGGCGTTGCATCCGCTGCAGCAGATCACCGCGACCGCGCGTCGCGTGGCCGATCGCAGCCTGCACGAGCGGATCGCGCTGACCGGACCCGAAGACGAGATCAAAGATCTGGCAGACACTTTCGACGCCATGCTGGAGCGGTTGGATCGCGCCTTCGACGGTCAGCGGCGCTTCGTCGCCAATGCCTCACACGAACTGCGCACACCGTTGACCATCAATCGCACGTTGATCGAGGTGGCGCTGGACGATCCCGACGCACCCGAGTCGACGCGTCGGCTCGGGGTAACGCTTTTGGAGGTCAACAGTCGGCACGAGCGGCTGATCGACGGATTGCTGGTGCTCGCGAGCAGTGAGCAGCGGCTCATCGAGCGCAGTCGGGTCGATCTGGCCGAGGTGGTCCGTCGGGTGGTCGCTGTCGCGGGCAATGCCGCCGACCGGGCCGGTATCGAGATCCGCACCGATATCGAATCGGCTCGGGTCTCTGGTGATCCGGTATTGCTGGAACGTCTGGCACAGAACCTGGTGGACAACGCGATTCGCTACAACGTCGCCAAAAACGGTTGGGTTTCGATCACATCCGTGAGCACGGGAGGCAATGCCCAACTCGTCGTGGAGAATACTGGCCCGGTAGTGCCTGCCTTCGAAGTCGACGGACTCTTCGAACCTTTCCGCAGACTGGCCACCGGCGAAAGGGAGGCTGAATCAGCGCATGCACCGAACAGCCGGGGCGCCGGGCTGGGGCTGTCGATCGTGCGATCGGTCGCGCACGCGCACGGTGGCGAAGTCCGGGCGACCGCGCGACCCGAGGGCGGACTCACTGTCACGGTCACCATCGAGAACCGAACGGGCGACGCCGGATAGCGCCGCCCGCGTTCGACTCAGTAGTTATGGCAGGTGTTCGCGATCTGGCGCAGTTTGTCGATCTTCTGCTGGCCCTCGGGGGAATTGCGCTTCTCTTCGATCTTGGTCCGCGCATTCGGGTGGTTATCGAGCCACTGCTGGGCGCGCTGCTTGCGCTGCTCGACCGGCAGCCCGAGGAATTCCTGCAGCTTCGCCTTGCGATCGGGATGGCTGTCCAGACGTTCGGCGAACTTGGGCGCCTCGGCGTGAATGGCCGCATCCACCTGCGCGAAGCTGCATGTCGTCTCGATCAGTCCGCCGCCGACGCCCGGTTGCGCCGAAGCGGTTCCAGGAACCAGTAGCGCCCCCGCCGCCAGCAGACCGCCGAGCGCAACAGCTGTTCGCACGAATCCGGTACGGGTGTATGTCATGACAAATGACCCTTTCCATTGGCGATCGGATCACGGCAGGCAGTGCCGCGACCCGATGCACAGTTCACCAGGGTCGGTGTTTGCACAGCGCTAGGAATGGCGCACTCGGGCGAGCCAGGCGGCCTCGTCGACAATGCTGCCCGGCGTGAGACCGAGTTCCTGCGCCTCGACGACCGCCTCGCTGACGCGTCCCCGGTAGCGTGCGACCGCCAGGTCCTGCAACTCCCAGCCCGCACCGAACGCGTCGGTGATCGCGGAGCGGCTGATGCGCGGGCCGAAGCCGGGTTCGGCATCCGAGAGCGCGAGGATGTGGAGATACCCACCGGGCTTCAGGACCCGGTGCAGGCTGCGCAGATACTCGGACGGATCGCCGTTGTCGTGCGCGAAAACGTGGAAGAGCGCACTGTCGAGGATGGTGTCATAGCGGGGCTCGTCCCCGAGACTCAGCGCATCGGCCACCTCGAACCGCGCGGCAACCCCGCGCTCGCGTGCATTTGCCCTGGCATAAGCGATCGCACTCGGTGCCAGATCCACTCCGAGCACGTCATAACCGAGCTCGGTCAGCCCAATGGTGTGCTCACCGGCACCACACCCGACGTCGAGCACCGCACCCCGAATCCACCCCTGCTCGATGAGTTCGAGCACCGCGGGCTGCGGCTCCCCGATCACCCACGGCGCGGATCCGTTGTCATAGGCAGCATTCCAGAATTCAGCCGGTCGATTCATACCCCCAGCCTTCAACCTCAACCAGGGTTCATGTCAACCCTCGCCGGACTACATTGCGTTGATGACCGATTCCCCGCACTTGCGCCTCGCCCGGCCCGAGGACGCCGAATCCATCGCGGCCATCTGGTACGAAGGCTGGCGCGATGCCCACCGCGGCAATGTTCCCGACGAACTCATCGCGGTCCGGCCCCAGGAATCGTTCGGCATACGCGCCGCGGAGCGAATCGACGACACCGTTGTCGCGATCATCGCCAACCAGGTAGCCGGTTTCGTCATGACCCTCGACGACGAAGTCGACCAGGTCTATCTATCCCGCCACCACCGCGGCACCGGAATCGCCGCCTCCTTACTCGATGCCGCCGAGCAGCGCATACGTGGCTGCGGTCATTCCCGCGCCTGGCTGGCGGTAGTTCCGGGCAACACCCGAGCCCGCGCTTTCTACACGCGCAACGGGTGGGTCGATGAGGGACTGTTCAGCCACCAGGCCCCTGGGCCCGATGGGCCCGTATCGGTTCCCGCTCACCGCTACGTCAAGGAGATCGGATCCCCGCCGAAGAACGGCAAACTCCTCGAACGCCCCCACGACATCACACCCGAACCATGAACCGACCCGGCCGAAGCCACCGGTGCGGAGGTCGCCTGAAACTCAGGATCCACGTCGTTGACAATTACCGGCACAAGAAACCGACAGACAGACGAACAAAGAGTGAGCCGTAATGCTTTACACCTGGGTCGAGTCCGCCGGAGGCCCCCTGCTGATCGCCCCCGAATCAGAACTTGGTCACTGGGGCGGTGCAACCGACTTGGAAGGATCTCTGGAGACCTGGGGCGACTACGGCCGAGCCTGCTCGGTTGAGGGATACATCGGCCTGGTGACGATCGGCTCTCAGCAGGCCTTGGTCCTTGGAGACGAACCCGCTCGCACGACATATCTCCCAGCCGAGCGGGTGTTCCTGCGATGGGCAGCGGCAGACTCCGAAGAAGAACTCGTCGCCGCAGCGCGGCAAGCATTACAAGAACACATCACATGGGATCAAGACGAAGACCTCATCTGGGAAATACGAGAGCCCGTCATGCTTTTCGACTCGGCCTGGCCGGGAGCTGAGATCGAACTCGACAACCAGTTCCGCATCGCCCTTGATCCAGGGCGTTACCGAGTCCGGGCGACCTACATCAAGGACCCGGACAACTGGATGATCCTCGTTCAGCTCCAGCCAACCGCCGGCAAGCACCTCAACGACACCATCCCAACGGAGGTCGCCTGAAACTCCCCGATCCACAGGTCTTGACAATATCTCCTCGACGGCGTTCACCGATATGAGTCCGCCTGAGTTCATCGCAGCCGCCGAACTCGACACCGCCCGAGCACATCTCGGCCTCGGTGACTTGGAAGCAGCCGGTGCCCGGATCACTCGCTTCCTCGAGCTGCCCGGGAACTGCGCACAACACCGATTGTCGAACGCGTGCTGAGGGCAGCAGATCAGACGTCGGCGATCTCGCCCACTACTCGCACCGCCCACGAACTTCCGGACCGGATTAACCTGTTCACCACTTACACCGCGCAGGCCAGCAAGAAGGAGTGACAGTGCCACCGACCCAGGTCGCCGTGTGCGGGCCTCGCGATTGCACCGACGCCGATGCGGCGAACGCGCGCAATATCGGAAGGCTCCTCGCCGAAGCGGGTGCGACCGTGTTGTGCGGCGGCGGGGGCGGTGTCATGGCCGCTGTCGCTGAAGGAGCCTCCGCTGCGGGCGGACTCGTCATCGGCGTTCGGCCCGATACCGATCCGGACGGGATCTGCGACGGCCTATCCGCGGTCCTCTACACCAACATGGGGGAAGCCCGAAACGCCATTCTGGTCTGGTCCGCCGACGCGGTGATCATCGTCGGCGGCTCGTGGGGCACCCTGTCCGAACTCGCCCTCGCCAATCGTCGTGGCGGCGTTCCGGTGATTACGGTCGGCGGCTGGCAGATTCGCGACGCCGAAGACAACCCCGTCGAGGCAGCTATCGTTGCATCAAGTCCGGAGGCTGCAGTCCGAATAGCCCTCGCCGAGGCGTGAGAGGCCCCGCGCACAGGTCTCGTCCAACGAATACCGGAAACGATCAAGCAATCCCGCGTCGGAATCACCGAACTGAGTTGGCCAGATGCACCCACAATCGACACCCTCGACGTCCATGTCTAGGTCAGAGAGCCAACCGTCTTCGTCGACTCGACACAGCCAGCCATCCGCGATGCGCTCGTAGACCGGATTGCTATGGGCGGGGGCGAGATCGAGCTTGAAATGGGTTTCTTCGTGGAAAGCATCGAGCAATGCGCGTACAGACGGAGCGATCTCTCCACGATGGAAGCTAACTCGTACATCTGCCCTACGCCTCCAATGAATTCGGCAAGTCCTTGCAGTTCATGAGCGCCGCCCAGTAGTCGTCGCGAAGCGCGTCCCAAAGATCACCGTGCTTGGGCAGCAACTCCCGCGCGGCGGCCAAATCCGGATACGGATCGAATATCACCGTTCCGTGTTGCACTCGCGCAATCGGTGCGCGGGACGGCAAGCAGTACGCGGCAAACGACTCGGAAGTGAACCGCACACGCAAGACCCGAGCCGAACATCCGACCAAACGCCACATCGCAACCTTGCAACCATCCTGATTTTGCGTAGTACGCAACCGATCTCGCCGCATCACACCCCCTCACCATGCGCATCTGCCGCGCCTTCGATACCTCGGCGAGCCGTGTGGCCAGACTGTCCGGCCCACTCGCGAACGGCCCGCGCAAACCGTTCGACCATCTCGGCCGTCGCACCGCTGTATGCCACTGGCGGCCCTACTAATGGATATCGCTGCGGCAGTTTCGAATTCGCCACGATCCCTCCCCGTAGCTGTAGATCAGGCACCCGACACCCGGGTGCCCCTAAAGCGTCGCCGACCGGCCACTTCGATCCCAGCCACGAAACATGGGGATGGACGCTCGGCCCAAATGCGGCATGGTGGAAGAACTTTCGGCCAGACAGCACCATCACCGACCGCGACGCCTTCACCACCGAAGACGGCACCCGCACCTTCGCACTATCCGAAATCATGGTGTGCACGAACCACACCGGGCAAGGCCTTGCCCGAGCCCTGCACGACGAGCTGCTGAACAACCGACCCGAGCAACGCGCAACCCTCTTGGTCGAACCGGAGAACGACCGCGCCTACCGAGCGTATCGAAGCTGGGGTTGGACCCGCGTCGGGATCACCAAACCGAGTTGGCCAGATGCACCCACATTCGACGTCCTGATCCGCGATCTGACCGGGAATGCCCGACATGAACCACTTCTGGGAAGAGGTGAGGGCGCTGCCGAGGCTTCCCGCTACGCTTCGTCGGTGACTTTCACTACGAATGAGCAGCAGTTCCTCGCGGAGGCCGGGATCGGTCGGCTGGCCACGGTATCGCCCGACGGCGTCGTGCAGAACAACCCGACCAGCTATCGGGTGAATGCCGACGGCACCATCGACATCGGCGGTATGCGCATGCGCAACAGCCGTAAGTACCGCAACGTCGAGGCGGGCAGTCGGGTGTCGTTCGTCGTCGACCAGCAGGTCTCGTTGGACCCGTATGTTATTCGCGGCATCGAGGTGCGCGGCACGGCCGAGGCGCTCGACGACCAGGAGCCGCCGTTCCCTCCCCAGGAGCGCTCGATCATTCGGATCCATCCCGAACGAATCATCTCCTGGGGCATCGACAGCGGCTCCTTCGATTTCACCAGTCGCACGCCCAACTAGATGGTCACGACCGTGCCCCCTTGGGGGCATGCGGCGCGGGCTCGAGGGCTCGTTTCGCTCGGCGCGCCCTAGCACGACAGTTGTATTTCGTTGTGTCACAGTCGTTGTCGATGATATCTGGTTTGTCGGACGCGGGTTTGGTGGCGTCGGCGCCAGCGGGAGGCGGCGAGTGCGTGGGTGAGGGTGCGGGCCGGAGTAGGCCAAAAACACCCCAGCTGACTGTTCTCGCCCCGCCCCGCGGTGCTGGAATACTGGCCCTGAACCCAGGCCGACTTCGTGCCCTTCTTGACGAACCCGGTCTCATCCGACACCAGGACCCCATCGGGGCAGGCCAACGACTCGGCCACATACGAGCGCACGATCACGTAGCTCATCAGCACTCCAGCGTGACCGGTTCAGGAAATGCCGCAAACCGTCCGGCTCCACCACGCCGGCGGCGTCGGCCAGCTGCCAGGAATTCTTGTGCTCCACCGGCGCAAGCAACACCGTCAGATACGCCCGCGCCTACCATCGCGACTCTGCCCGATAGAACACCCCCGCTACCCGCGCGAACACCTCGTCGAAACCCGCTCGCCAAGCCGAAACAGCCTCGGCCACAACATTATCCAGTACCGGCGACAACTATTCCAAAATCAACTCTCTTGCAGCACAACGAAATACAACTTTCGTGCGAGGTCGAGACTCACAGTGGCTCACCGGATTCCAGACCGACCGCACAAGCAGGGCTTGACAGTACGGCGCTACGTACCTCAACGTTGTACACGTAAATGTTGTGCACCTGTTCGATGTGCACATGAATAGTGGACCTCGATATTGTGCACTTATTCGATGGCGAGGAATTGAGCTCATGAAAAAGTCCAAAGACAAGGCACCCGCTCAGCCGACCACCCAGGATCGCGTCGTGATCAAGATCCGGCGCTTGGACAAGAAGGAAACGACCGGCAGTACCTCGGCGTCGGGCGCGTAGACGTCACCGCAGGGTGCGCCTTCCATCCGGAGAGTCGGGTGGAAGGCGCACCCTGCCTGGTTGGCCAGCGGGCGATGCCGCACCTCGGCGAGCGAGTCCGATATCGGGAGTCCCCTTGATGGACAGCACAATACGCGTCTCGGGCATGGTGCGTCCGC
Source organism: Nocardia sp. CA-084685 (assembly GCF_050955785.1). Classification (NCBI taxonomy): domain Bacteria; kingdom Bacillati; phylum Actinomycetota; class Actinomycetes; order Mycobacteriales; family Nocardiaceae; genus Nocardia; species Nocardia sp. CA-084685. The sequence goes on along the minus strand of NZ_CP192094.1, from coordinate 3,273,669 downwards.
GGGTCAAACCGGAGCATGTCCCGTATGTCACCGTGGACGGCAATGTCAGGATCGGCGCGACGGTCCATGGCGTCGGTGCGGAGATCGAAGATCCGGACGGTTGGGTCTGGGTCCTGGTCGGGGCGCTGGACGGAACCCGGTCACCCCAGGAGGTGCTGGCCGTGGTGAAGTCCGGCCATGGGGATGTGCCGGATGCTGACGTAGCCGATGCTATGCAGCAACTCCTCGACGCCGGATTCGTCGAGGACGCCGGCGTACCCGTTCCGGCTCAGCTGTCCGAGCGTGAGCTGGAACGCTACTCGCGCGGCATGGCGTTCTTCCACTGGCTCGACCAGACACCCCGCTCGAGTCCCTGGGACATCCAGATCGAATTGAGCCGATCCCGGGTTCTCCTGATCGGCGTCGGCGGCACCGGCGGAGCCGTCGCGCAAGGGCTCGTCGCCTCAGGCGTCGGATATCTGCACTGCGTCGACTCCGACACCGTTGAACTGTCCAATCTCAATCGGCAGGTCCTCTACCGCGAGGATGACATCGGGAAGGCCAAGGTCGACGCCGCGATGGCGCATCTGCGCGCCCTGAACTCCGATGTCGAGGTCACGGGCGAACGGCGGCAGGTCGACGGACCGGCCGACATTGCCGACCTGCTCCGGCCCGGATACGACCTCGTCGCCCTCTGCGCCGACCAGCCGCGCGCGATCCGCAGATGGGCGAACCGCGTCTGCCTGGCTGCGGGCATTCCTTGGGTGACCGGCGGCTATCACGGCCCCATCACCTCGACGGGCGCCTACGTCCCCGGTAAGGGGCCATGCTGGGAGTGTCTGCACGATCAGGAAATCGAGCAGGCCGATATGCGCCTCCCCTCGGACGTGCCTTTGGACAGCCTCGGGCCGCGACTGCCCTGGCAGCCCGCCAACGTCGTGTCCGCCGCTATCACGGGCAACCTGCTCACCCACTTCGCACTCGCCGTGCTGACCGGCGCGCCGCCGGTCGAGCCAGGCTTCCAGTACGGCGTGAACCTCGCTGTACCGGGTCTATCGGTCCTGAAGCGATACCCACGCCGACCGGACTGCCCTTCCTGCGGGGATACTCTGTGACCGAACGGCCCGTGGCCGACATCCTGCCGGCGAGCCGGATCCGCCTGTACGACTTGGCGACCCGCCCGGATCGTGGGGAATGGATCGTGGGCCGGTTCGAGACCCGCCAGTTCGTGGCGCTTCCGAAGGCGGGCGCGGTCGCGATCGACCTGCTCGGTGCGGGGCTCACCGTCGAGCAGGCGGAAGTACGTCTGGCCGACGAAGAGGGCTGCGAGTTCGATGTCCTGTTTTTCGTCCGAGAACTGATCGCGCTGGGCTTCGTGGCCGAGATCGACCACCACCCCGTGCCATCCGAGGTGCCGCAGCCCGCGTCGTTTCCCCGAGTGCGCCCCGAACACGTCCGATTCGCGCTGAGCCCGGTTCTGCCGGTGTTGTTCGGCAGCTTGATGCTGGCGGCAGTGGTGGCACTCGCCGTGCGGCCGGACCTGCTGCCAAGCTTCCAGGACCTGCTCTGGACCCCGCCGGGCAGTCTCGTACTGGCAGTCGGCTTCGTCGGCGGCTGGTCGTTGGTCTTCGTCCATGAGCTTGCGCACTTTGTCACCGCACGGGCCACGGGCGTCCACGCTCGGATCCAGCTGGGCACGCGGCTGCAATTTCTGGTGGCCGAGACCGATATCAGCGGGATCGAAATCGCCTCGCGCAGGCATCGACTGACAGCCTATTCGGCTGGCATGGCGGTGAATCTCTCGGTCGCCGCGACAGCGACCTTGCTGCTGGCGGTGACCGACGAGACCACAACAACGCATAAGATCCTGGCCGCGGTTATGGTGCTGGCGTTGCTGGCGCTGCCGTTCCAGTTCTTGGTGTTCATGCGTACAGACGTCTATTTCATCCTGCAAGACCTCACTGGCTGCCGCGACCTGTTCGGCGACGGCAAGGCGTATGCGCGCTACAGAGGGAATCGGCTGTGGGGTGCCATTACCGGGCGCGGGCAGGCTCTGCAGGACCCCAGCCGTTACCTGCCTGAACACGAACGTCGCGCAGCGCGCGTCTACAGCGCTTTCCTGGTATTCGGCACGACGCTCTGCCTGGCCTCGATGGCGGCGTTCACCATACCCGCCGACGTCACACTCATCTCCCGCGCCGTGACCCGACTCGGCCCGGAACACCCGATGACGACCAACCTGGACAGCATCGTCGTCCTCCTCGTCCTTGGCACAGTGCACACTCTCTGGGCGGTGACATGGTGGCGAAGGCGTCGTGAACAACGTCGCTGACGGTACCGTGCTCTCGCGATCCACCGCAGCCACCGAATACACCAGCACCTGGAGCACACCCGTACCGGTAAAGGAATGGCTGGGCGATCAGTGCAGGAGGGCAGACCCCGCTGGACTCGTCTGCCCGGGTCATCCGCTCACGTAGCCCTGCGGACGGCTGGGTTGCCGCTGCTTACGGTGCGCGCCACCCGAGCAGGGTCCAGAGCGTGGCGCACGGCTGCCGCCCCAGCGTCTACGAGCCACTGGGCCGGACGCAATCGGCTGGCGCAGTACTGCCGCTGATCGGAGCCGTGCTGGTCCAAATGGCCGGGCCCGAAAGGGTTTCCGCAGACGCGGCCCGACTACGGATTGCCTCGATCTGATGGACGACCGCGTGGGCGCGGGCCGGGCGCGTTCCACCGCTGTCGGCCCGATTGCCTACCGATGCATCGCGGATACCTAATCCTGTCGGCGATCCCGACCGGCGAAAGCGCTGGTACGAGTGTGGACTGTGCGGCAGGGCCATGGCGATAGGTAGTTAGTGGCAAACCGGCCGGTACCGACCGATGCGTGGTTGCCCCCGAATCTCGGAACATTGTTGCGGACTTCATCTCGTGGACGAGAACGGCGACCATGAACGAAAAGTTTCCTCCATCCGATCGGTGTCGGCGCGACAGTGTCGCTCGAAAGGCGCGCCGATGAGCCAGGTCCCGCAGGTCCTGGGAGCTCTGCTTTTGCTTGCGGCGTTCGCCGCCGCCCAAGCCGGCCTGGTGGACGACACCAAGATCTCCTACCTCGCGGCCAATGCGGTCGGCAGCGCCATACTCGCCGCTATCGCCTATGCCGACCACAATTGGGGTTTTCTGCTACTCGAAGGCACCTGGGCACTGGTATCGACAATCTCGTTGGGCCAGCAGAATTTCGGCGCACGGGCTGGGCGCGCGAGCGCTACCAGCAGGCCCACAGTCTGTCCTGCCGAGCTATCGATGCGGCCGAGCAGGTCGGTAACGCTGATCGGTGACGAACTGAGTAACCCGCAGCGTCTCATTCGCCTGCTGCGCAATTCGTACGCGACCTCGCAGGGACGGCAGTGGCTCCAACCGCACGTCATCTGGTGGGCGTTGACGTTCCTGCGGGACAACGGGGTGCGGGCGGATTTCGACGTTCTCACCGACCCCGAATTGCGCCGCAAGATAATCGAAATGCCCCTTCCCGTGGGACACGGTGCGGTGGAGCCGGCCGGGCATGCCCAACAGAATTTCGATCTGTGGTGGTCGATCTTGATCGACATCGCCCGAACGGTCTACACGCCGCGCTGGCGACGTCTTCTCTCCGGCCGCAGGCGCAGTCTGCCGAATTATGCCGAGATGCGCGACCGCACAACACGTTTGGGCATACATCCGTGGATGTCCAGCGCTACCTACGAAGAAGTGTCGGCCATAGCCCAGTCGCTGGCCGTGATCGACGAATACACCCGCCACGGTGGGGCCGATTCGGACAAGGTAATGAGCGAGGTACTGCTGCCCGAACTACTACTGGCCGAAATACATTGGCTGAAGGCACCGAGCGGGCGTCCGGGCGGCACCGACGCAGCCGGCGCGGACATCGTACTGCTGCGGCGATACTCGACCGTCGTGAACCGATGGTCCGACGATCGTTACCTGGACCCGTACGATCACATGTACCTCCGCGCCGGAGATGTGCTCGAGAGCCTCCCGCCCGAATGTCCCTCATCGGTGCCGTGCGCCGCCGATATGATTCGGCAGATGTACGACACGATCCGTCGAGCCGACGCGTCACCCGCTCGCCTCTGATCGCATCTGTCGCCGACTAGGCCGACGGATAGGACGGCTGCTACCTCGACCATCGACGGGGCGTCGGGGATGTTCCCGCCGGTCCGACAACGACTCGTCGGCAAGTTCGCCATGGCGGTTCCGGGCCCACCGTGCTACTCCTGCGCAGCCATTTGATGGACGCCGAAATGTTCGCCCCGCGGGTGCGCGCGAACTTCGACAGCGCCCAGGGTGTTCCTTGGAGCTACTCGGATTCCGCGAACTGGTGGGGTGGGACGAGACCGAGACTCTGCGCTTTGCGCAATGCCGAGATGCGGTCGCGCACACCGAGTTTGCGGTAGATGTTCTCGGTGTGCTTGGACACCGTCGCTTGGGTAATCGCGAGTCTGGTGCCGATGGCACGAGCGGTCAGGCCTTCGCACAGCAGAGTCAGGACTGCCAGTTCGCGTGGAGTGATCTTGTGTTCGGTGGGGTCCCCCGGTCCCGTGTAGGCGATGACAACGGTCTCGTGGGCTTCGAGGGTGTCGAGCAGTGATCTGGCGAGCACGGCGTATTCGAGGTCACGATCGCTGAATCCCACACCGCTGCGGCTCATGACGACACTTCGGATTCGGCCCGGCCGCGCGGACAGCGGCAAAGCGAGTTGGCGGTCGATACCGATGGCGTCCTTACCGGCGCGATACCCCTCTCCTTTCCACCAGCGGTCGTCGGCGATCTCGTCCATGCTCAGCGGTGTCAGGTCCCGAGTGCCTGCATAGTGTCGTAGCAAGGGATGGGATCGCATGTGCGCGTGGATGAGTGCGTCCAGTGGGGCCTCGTGCAACCAGTCCGGGGCACCGGTGAGCGCGTGACCGGTGCCTGCGTTCCAGTTCAAGTCGACCAGCACGGCCAGGTCGCATGGCAGGTCGGTGGTCAACCTGTGCATCAATAGCGGCCAGACCCGCACCGGCTGTTTCTCGGTGATGATCTCCAGCGCTAGGTCGTGAATCTTTTTGGCAACCCCACCCGGCCGATCGGACACTCCTGCATTGTCCACCAACAGATCTCGCATATCAGCCGAAAGACAAGACCGCTATACGCAAGTCTGCGTATAGCAGTCGGCGCGGCGCGAAAACTACCGTTGTATTGCACGTAACCAGTTGACCGACAAGCGCTTTCGAGGAAATTCGAGGCCGTAGGTGTCGGAAGACCCGAAAAGGGGAGAATCATGATGCGACGGATCAGGGTAACAACAGGCTCGATATCGGGGGCGCACCGAGATGCACGTTCCCGTCGTCAGCGGCTGGCGATCTCGGCGGCCGCGCTCCTGGCTGCCGCAGGCATAGCGGGGACCACTCTCACTGCCGCAGCCGCCGCGCAGGCGGACGTTGCGTCGCTGTACCCGCTCTACACCTGGTGGAATCCGGACCGCGGCGACAACTTCACCACCGGCAACCGCAACGACGAGAACAGCGCCACCGGCGCCGACTACCTGCCCATCCGCAAGGAAGCCTTCGTCTACGAGACCCAGCAGCCGGGAACCGTACCGCTGCACCTGTTCTGGAGCAACAGCCGCCAGGACAACTTCAGCACAGCGACACAGGCAGGTATCGATTCCGCCTACAGTGCCGGATATACCCACATCGGCATTCAGGGATACATCAACACCAGCCAGGAGCCCGGCACACGCCCGCTGTATCAGTTCTGGAGCGAAGCGCGCCAGGACAATATCGCCGCAGTCGATCAGACCACCATCGACTCCGCTTACAGCGCAGGCTATGTCCTCGTCCGCGTCGAAGGCTATGCGCCGTACTACTGACGCATCTTTCGACACCCCATCCGCTCGCTGTCGACTGGCAGCCATCTCCTGTAGCGACCTTTGGCACGACAGTCCGTGACAGAGACTTCGTACGGCTGCGTGCAAGCTGGTCGATCAAGGTCGACAGCGGCCGGATGGATACCATTCCGACAACCGATTTCTTCGACCGGGCTCAGCCGAACAGACCGGCGCGCGCCGCGGTCAACGCCACCGCGGCAGCCGCGTCGGCGGTGCTGTCGTTCACCGGCTCACGGGTAACCAGCACACGGAAATAGATCGGCGCCACGAGCGTTTTGATCAGTTCGACAGGGTTTGTGCCAGCGGGGAGTTCGCCGCGTTCGACCGCACGCGTCGCGACGGGCAGCGCCTTGCGGATGCGGTCGCGGAAGGCATGGCGCGTTCGGTCGGGTGGCGCCGCATTGGAGAGCATGACGGCGAGGACCGCCCGACCGGACGGGCTGCCGATCCACGCGACCAGACCGCGCGCCAACGCGCGAAGGTCGTCCTCTATCGAACCCGTCTCAGGGATAGGGATTTCCGCTTCGACGCTCTCGGCCAGCGCATCGGCGATCAGGGCATCCCGATCGGCCCACCGCCGGTAGACGGTGGTCTTGTGCACACCGGCCCGCTGGGCGACGTTCTCGACCGTGAACGCGGCGTACCCGTGCTCGCTCAGCTCCTCGACGGTCGCGGCGAGCACGGCGGCGCGTACTTTCGGTCCGCGTCCGAGGGGTGCGGCAGAACTCATTGCAACTCCTTGTTGCGATATCGGCGAAACACGGGCATGCTGACCCTATCGCAACTCGATGTTGCGATATCGAGATGGGAGTTCCGATGTTGTCGAAATCCGTTCGGGCCGCGGCACTGCTGTTCCCCGGCCTGCTCGCCGGGGCGTTCGGGTACGGCGCGGTGAACGTGCTGTACGCGTTTCGCGAAGTGCCCCTTGATGTTCGGTTCACCTTTCATACCGCGCTGATGCGGGTCAACGGGCCGGTGATGCAGTCGCTGATGGGGCTCGCTGTCCTGAGCACGCTGGTGCTCGCGGTGCTGTCGAGGTCATGGCCGCGGTGGATCGCGGCGGGCGCCTCGGCGCTGACATTCCTCTCCTTCCTGGTGACCCGCTTCGGGAACGTACCGATCAACCAGCAGATCAAGCAGTGGGCCGTGGGGGCCCCGCCCAGCGACTATGCCGACATCCTGCGGCGTTGGGAACTGTTCCATTTCACCCGAACCGGCTGCGCACTACTCGCATTCATCCTGGTGATCACGGTCGTCGTCGGCGCCATGCGGCCCCACAACGAGGCCCCGCGCTCGAGCTCAGCCGCGGACGAACCCTCGGCCGACGTCTCCGTAGCGACCCCGTGACGCACTGTCCGCCAACGCCGGTCGATGCTCCCGGATTTTCATGGCAGCAAGCATCATTCGACGTATCCACGTGCTCGATGGCGGCTGCTCGGGGCCCTCTGCCCAGCAGAATGAACCGCGCGGAATGGTACGAGGTGGTCTCGAGTCAGGTCACCAATCGTGATTGCGCGCGAGCTCTGCTTTTGCTTGCGATATCAACTCGGATTGAAGTGGCCGACAATGTGCCCACCAATCGGGGTAAGCCACAGGGGCGCGCACAGCGTCGTGCAGCCCCCGGGCATGGGCGACCGCCCGGTCCCGCAAGGCATCTGAGCAGATGAGCTCGACCCGCTTCTCTGCTAGCCAGACGCTCTCGATCATGCGCTTCATGTCGTCCGGAGCGCCGCCTCGCTCTCGGACATCGAGCTCTCCCTGTAGTCGCTGCGCGGTCTCGAAGTAGTCGAGGATGGCGGACTTCAGTTCCTCCCGATGCGCCAGGCGACTTTCAGCGAGGAACTCGAGCTTCGCCTCGCGCGCCGAATTCCGTTGCACCAGAAGCGTTGCCGATGCACCGAGACCAGCGCCCAGCAAGGGCATCAAACCCGTTACCAACGTCGAAACCACACCAGAAGACATGGGCCCGATTCTTGCAATCGGCAGCCCACCCGCGGGTCGATTCGGCGCGCTGCTGTCGTTTCCAGCTGGCTAGGGTGTCGATATGGAGTGCATAATCGGCGGCTGCGGCGGCGTACGCTCCGCGGATGAAGGAGATCGGTTCCAGGTCGCGGACTTTGCCCGCACCGCCATACACGGTCTGGAAGTCGCTGACCGAGCCCAGGCAGCCGAGCGCACGCCCCTGGCTCAACCTGCTGGCAGACGAAGTGGACCCGATGGTCTTGAACGCCGATGAACCCGCAACGGTCGCGTGGTCATCGTTGTGGCCGAGCAGGCCCAACGACCAAGTGCGTTTCGACCTGACGGCCGTCGCCGGCGGGTGCACATCGCTGCGGTTCACGCTGCTGGCATACGGGCAACCGCCTGACCAGAGCAAAGTCGGACACCTCCGCCGTCGCCTGAACCAGCTGCTGTTTGCCGATCTTCGTTACTCCTTCGGACAGTGATCGATAGCATCTGTGAATGCGGTGGTCTGACTCGCCTATCCGCAGATCGGTTGGCAGCCAGCATCATTCGTTGTCCGCATGTGCCGACGAGCGTGCATCGGTCCGCTGGCACGACCGTCGACGGCGGCCCCGGTCTCGCATCCGGGATCGCACCCGAAATGGTTACGCCGAACTTCGATCACCAGCCGGAGCGGGTGTGCCGAGTCCAGTGAGCGCCTGCGGCAATGGCCCCTGGTGCAGCACGCCGAGGCGTTGGGTGGCACGGGTCAGGGCGACGTAGAGTTCGGCCGCGCCGCGCGGGCCGTCGGCGAGGATCCGCTCCGGCTCCACAACCAGGACGGCGTCGAATTCCAGCCCCTTCGTCTCCGATGCGGGCACCGTGCCCGGCACACCCGCCGGGCCGATCACGATGCTGGTGCCGTCGCGATCGGCTTCGTCGCGTACGAATTCCGCGATGGCAGTGGGCAATTCATCCTCGGTAACCTGCTTGGACCAGGGCCGGACACCGCACGCGCGGACCGACTCCGGCGCCTGCACTCCGGGGGCGAACTCAGCGAGCAGTGCGGCGGCGACGGTCATGATCTCCGCAGGGGTGCGGTAGTTCACCGACAGCGACCGGTAGACCCAGCGCCCGGGCACGTACGACTCGAAGATCATCTCCCATGAGGTCGCTCCGGCCACCGATCGGCGTTGCGCGAGATCGCCTACCACCGTGAAGGACCGGCCAGGGCAGCGCCGCATCAGGACCCGCCAGTCCATTTCGGACAGTTCTTGGGCCTCGTCGACCACCACGTGTCGATACGTCCAATCCCGGTCCGCGGCAGCGCGTTCGACGAGTTCACGGGTGTCGCGCTCGAGGAAGCGCTCGGCAAGGTCCTCGGCGTAGAGCATGTCCTGGGCGAGCAGGCCGATGTCGTCGTTCAGGTCCTCACGCGCGATGAGAGTGTCGAACACGCCTTCGGCGTACTCGGCCTCGGCCTTGCGTTCCCGCTCGGCGGCTCGTGCGGCGGCCTCGTCGGCCGCCTTGTCGCGGCCGAGCAGGTCGACCAATTCGTCGAGCAGCGGCACGTCCGACACCGTCCAGGCCGCACCATCGGCGCGCCACAGCGACTGGTCCGCACCAGCCGCACGCAACCGTTCCTGGGACGAATACAGCTGTGCCAGTAATGCTTCCGGCGTCAGTATCGGCCAGAGTTCGTCGAGTGCGGCGGTGAACTGGTCGGTGTCGGCGAGCTCGGCCACCAGGTCCGTCCGCAGGTTCTCCCATGCTTCGCGGTCCTCGCGGGTCAGCCAGCCACGGCCGATCCTGGCGATGGCTCGTTCGGTGAGCACATACGTGATGATCTCGCTGAACACCGAGCGGGCCTCGTTGTGTGGCAGCCCGCTCGCGCGTGCCTCCTCCCGTGCCCATTCCGCGGTCTCGGTGTCGATCCGCACAGTGACGTCCTTCAGTTCGATCTGCACCGGATGCTCCGGCACCCGCTGCCGATCGGCGATGGCCGCCGCGAGCACGTCGAGGATTTTCAGCGAGCCTTTGAGCCGCACGGCGGCCGGGGCGTCCTCGGCGGTGACGCGCAAACCGGGCACTAGATCGCCAGTGGTCATGAACACGACATTCGTCTCGCCCAGTGACGGCAGAACGCGGCCGATGTGGTTGAGGAATGCCGGATTCGGCCCGACCACGAGCACACCGTGGCGCTCCATCCGCTCGCGCTGGGTATAGAGCAGGTACGCGACGCGGTGCAGCGCCACCACCGTTTTGCCGGTGCCCGGGCCACCCTCGATCACCAGCACCCCTGGGTGGTCGAGCCGGATGATCTGGTCCTGTTCGGCCTGGATCGTCGCCACGATGTCGCGCATGCCCGCACCGCGCGGCGCATTGACCGCCGCGAGCAAGGCCGCGTCCCCTCGCTCGCCATCACTCGGGCGGCCGAGCACCTCATCGGTGAATTCGACAACTCGACGTCCGCGCGTGTGGAACTGGCGGCGTCGGCGCATGTTCTCCGGTGTCGCGGCGGTCGCGACATAGAACGCGCGCGACGCCGGCGCCCGCCAATCGAGCAAGAGCGGTTCGTACTCGTTGTCCTCGTCGAAGATGCCGATTCGGCCGATATAGGAATGTTCGCCGGAAACACTGTCCAACCGGCCGAAACACAACCCGTTGTCGGCCACGTCAAGCCGCTTGGCCTCCTTGGCCAGCGCGCGCACTTCGAAATCTCGTTCCATGGGTGTGCCGCCGGTTCCGCGCAGCGCGGCGGTGTAGTTGGCCTTCACTCGCGCGCGTTCGGCGTCGAGTCGCGTATAGAGCTCGGCCACATAATTCTGCTCGGATTGCAATTCGAGTTCATACTCTCGCGTTGTCAAGTTCCCCTCCTTCTCCTGGCTCGACGAATTCACTCGGAATGTGCTGCTCGACCGAGCGCGGCGGGCAGCGGCGTAGGGGCCACTGGTCCCACCATCGGTTCGACGTCCCCGCGCGACCTATACGTCGACAGCAACACACGCACTTCGTGACTCCCATTTCCGCAGGTTCTGGCTTCGGCCAGTGATTCTGCGGCACGACCGGGGGCTTGCCGCAAGCCCCCGGGTGCGCTATAGATTGAATACGGCGGGGGATGTCTGCTCCGTGGGGAGGTGCCCTACTTCATGAGACTGAGCAGACCGAGGTTCGGTTCGAGTGCGCCGTCTTGGCCGAGGGCCAGGAAGTCCGGCTCGATGTCGGAGAGCGCGAGCTTCCCGGCGCGTACCGCGCGGTAGCGCACGAACGACCAGAGGAAGACGTCGAGATTGTCGAAGCGGGTGCCGGCTTCGAGCACCTCCTCCTCGTGGAACCATACGGCCACTTGACCATTGGTGCGGACGACATACAGGTTGCCGCCGCCGTCCGCTCCGATCGAGTACACATCGTCGTCGGTCAACTCGGTCGTGTAGTCCGAATCAACGATGCCGCAGTCATTTCCGGCGAAATCGAATCCGTAGGACCAGTCGAAGATGTCCAAGAACTGCGCCAGCTTGCCCGAGCGCACCCGACGATCGAACGCGGCCAGCGCCGCCGCGTCCGCAGCAGCCAGGCGCGCGAGAAACGGTGCCACCGGCCGGGTTTCCTCGGGAACCTGGACGAGGTCGGCAGCGGGAAACCAACGGGCAAGATCGGTGTCGAGGTCGCGATCGGTGTAGCCGACCAGGTCGGCGAGGTTGAGCGTCACGCCGGGATTGTAGAAGGACCCGGGGACAACTAGCCGCGTCGATCTTGCACAGCAATGTATCCCACTCGATCCGAGTAGGTGTTGAGCCCGCTGATCTGGCCGATTAGTCGGTCGTTGGTCGGTCGTTGGTGTGTCGGCACAGAGTTGGTGGCAAGCCGCTCGCAAGGCCGACACCGATACTCACGAAGGACATCACCATGAAACTCACCTACCGCGCCAACGCCATTCGCCGTCTGGTTCCGCTCGCCGCGGCCGTGCTGGCACTCGGCACAGTGGCGGGTGGCGCGATGATCTCGGCCGCCCCGGCATCGGCGACACCGAGCTACGACTGCCCTGGCGGAAAGTTCTGTGGCTGGGACGGCGCCAACGGGACCGGCGACATGCTCTTTCAGTACAACGCGGAATGTTTTCTGCACGACATCGGCAACGGTGGCGTCGGCGACCGTTTGACCTCGTACTGGAACCGCACCGGGGTAACCGTCGCGGTGTACAACTGGACGGGCGAGCGCTGGCAGCTGCTCGCATCCGTCCCGGACAACGCTCGGGGCACCCTGCCGTCCAGCGCGGACAACAAGGCCGACGCGGTCGAGATGTGCCGCTGAATCGCGCCGGTGTGTGAGTGCGAAGTAACTTCGCACTCACACACAGCGTCCGCACGGCCCCGGGGACGCAACCGAAATTCCAACGGACCATCTCGGGGGCGCAGCCGAGATCTCGGTGAAAAGCCATGTCGCGAACCGGCCTTTCGAAAGCCTTGTGCTTGGCTGAATCCCGTGCGGAAACGGACTTGGCTTTCGACGACCGGTCTCGTACTCGTGCTGCTGTGGGGCGAGTGGGAGAACTGGCGCGCATCCCGCAGACTGGTGGGTTCGGTTAAGGGTGCCTCCGAAGCCGTCGTGGTTCTCGGCTATCGCAATGCGGGCCAACGCGCGAACATCATGAACCGGTGGCGGGTGCGTGCCGGTCTGCGTTCCATCGACCCCGCGGTCAGAACTCGTCTCGTGCTCTGCGGAGGAGCGTGCGCGGGTCCGCGGACCGAGGCTGCTCTGATGGCCCGATACGCCACGCAGACCCGCGGGTACCGCGGCGAGCTCGTTTTGGAAGACCAAAGCCGCACTACTTGGGAGAACATCAGTTTTGCGATCCCCTACCTGGAGGACGTCGATCGGATCAAAATCGTCTCGATTCCCCTCCATGCCGAGAAGGCGCGACAGTATCTCGCCCAGCAGCGCCCGGAGTTGGCGTCACGTCTGGTGCGGGGCGCGGATTATCGGTTCGGTGAGTGGATGCTGGTAAAGCCAGTGGTGGCGATCTACGGCCGGTGGAAGGACTCCCGCTCACGTGTCCGCAAAAGCCCGCGCGATGGCATCAGCCGTTGACCTCGATCGGCAATTTCGACAGGCGTGGGATCGAATGCGTCATCATCGCCGAGATGACCCGCACCGCAAGAACCGCGACGCACACGCGGGCGGTCACGCCTGCACGCCAGGCGGTCGGTATTACGTGGGAGGTAATCGACGCGCCGCAGCGACGCGGGCATGGTGGCAGGCATGAACGAACTCGGGACGACCACCACTCGGACTGTCGTCGAGGAGTTGCTGCGCCGGATCGGTGCGGGCGACCCGGACGCCACCGCCGCACTCTATGCCCCGGTCAGCGACTGGAAACTCAATTGGCCGGACAATGAGCACAACCGACCCGCCACGCCATGGATCCGCCACCGCGCCACCCGCGCCGACGCGGCCGCGCATTTCCGTGAAATCGCTCACCACCATGTGCCCGAAGAGGTCGGCACCGTGGTCGAACGCATTCTGGTCGACGGCCCAGACGCGGTGGTACTTGGTGAAATCCGCCAAACCGCCCGCCCCACCGGCCGCGCCTACCGCTCCCGTTTCGCGCTACATCTGACCATCGAAAACGGCCTCGTTACCCGCCACCACGTCTACGAAGACAGCCTCGCCGTCGCCCAAGCCTTCGAGCCACAGATACCCATGCACGACCGGAGCGACTCGAACGCATCATGATCCCGCCCTGTCTCAACTCTCAGATCAGCTGGCAGCCAACGTCATTCGAATTCCGTGCCAGGCAGAACGCCATGGCCCGCGATCAGATGCGTTGAAGCTGGAAAACATCCGAAATGCCGATGGGCGAACAGTCACGGACCTAGTTGGGCGCCAACCTATCTGCTGCGTACACTGCCGACAGCCCCCGGCCGGTACCCCTAATTCTCGGGAACCCGTTGGCGTACAGGCTGATCAGCGGGTCCCCGGACCAGGGGTGGCGCAGCGGCAATCATCCGCGCAGCAGACGATTCGGTCGCGGACTAGGTGGGAATGGCGCCGAGTTGTCGCAGCTGTGCGAAGACGTCGACGACACCCCAGATCTCAGCGATTCGGCCGTCGGCGAAGCGGACGATGAAGATCTCGTTGTACGCGACGGATTTGCCGGTCGGCGGCATTCCCCGATACTCACCCTGATGGGTCCCGGTGACCGTGTTCCGGAAGACAACCTTGTCCCCCTCGGCGATCACATCCTCGACCGCAACGTGAATATCGGGGAATGCACGAAGAAGCACAGCCCACACTTGTTTGAGTGCCTGTTGCCCCGTCGTACCCATCGGCACCGGCGCGTGGAACAGCATGTCCGGCATGACGACCTCATCGATCGTCTTCGAGATGACCTCCAGATCGCCGCTGTTGACGGCGTCATGGATGCGGCTGAACGCCGCCTTATTAGTTGCTGCTGTTGACATGTGGCTTCTCCTCGATTGACATGAACGGGTTTGCCGGACCGCTATCGGCTGATCCGACGCGGAACCGCCACCGTGACGAGCTTGTCCGGGTTGCGGATGGCATAGAAGTTGGTGATCTTGCCGTCGATGATCTCCATCAGGAAGACGCCTTCCAGGTAGTCGTGGCTGTAGACCGCCATGGCGGGAGTGTTGTTGCAGTTGAGCATTTCGATCCGCAGATTCGGTGTCCTGCTCGCCTTGTGGAACAGGTCCACGAGGCATCGGGCCACCTTCTGCGCGCCCACTACCGGTCTGCGCGTCGCGATGGCCTTGCCGCCGCTGTCGGCGGTCCAGGCGACCTCCGGAGCGAGTAGCGAAAGCAACCCCTGTGCGTCACCGGTGGACGCCGCTGTCATGAACTGCTGGGTGATCTCCGCTATTTTCACCGTGTCGACGGGCTCGAAGCGTTTACGCCGCGCCTGCACGTGCGAGCGGGCGCGATGGGCAACCTGGCGCACCGTCGCCACGGATTTGTCCACCGCCGCGGCGATGTCGTCATAGTCGAAGCCGAATACCTCGCGGAGCACGAACACCGCACGCTCGTCGGGAGTGAGTGTTTCCAGTAGTACGAGCATCGCCATCGACACCGATTCGGCGAGTACGACGTCGGCTGACGGGTCGTGCTCGTCGAGCAGCAGCGGCTCGGGTAGCCACGGGCCGATGTAGTCCTCGCGACGGCGCGCGCCGGCCCGCACGGCATTGAGGGCCTGCCGGGTCACCAACTGTGCCAGATACGACTTGGTATCGCGCACCGTCGCGAGGTCCACCTCGGCCCACCGCAGATAGCTGTCCTGCAGCACGTCGTCGGATTCGGTTGCCGAACCGAGGATTTCGTACACGATCGTGAACAGCAGTGGCCGCAGCACGGTGAATCGCTCGGCGTGCTCGTCGGTCGTCACGAGGACGCGACCACCGGCGCGGCGGAGGTCGGCCGCTCAGGACGCGGGCCGCCCTTCGGCCAGATCAGGGAACCCGGCTTGCGGGCCTCGCGACGGATCTTCCACACCGCGACCTTGCAGGTCACCTCCTTGATCCGCGCACCCATGCGTCCGCCGATGTAGAGGTTCACCGCGGTGTCGTCTTTGCGGGCGAGTTGTCGGATGCCGACGCGACGACCGAGGCTTACGCACGCCCCGGTGAGGGCCAAGTCGAGCATCGCGGGTTCGGTCCCCGCGATGTGACTCAGCACAGTATTCGCCGCCTGCGCCCCGAGCGGCCCGGCGCCCTGGCAGCTCATCCGCAGCGGTTGGCCCGATGGCGCTGCGGCGTCGCCGGTCGCCACGATCCGGTCGTCGTCGATGCTGGTCAGGGTTTCGTCGGTGAGTAGCCGACCGAGCGCGTCGGTCCGTAGCCCGCTCTCGGCCGCCAACTGCGGCACGCCGAAACCCGTCGTCCACATGGTCAGTGCGCTCGGTCGCGCCACACCATCGGCGAAGACGACCGCATCCGGCCGCACCTCCGTCACCACGTCACCCTCGAGCACGGCGACACCGTGCCGCGACAGCCAGTCGGCGACGTACCGGCGACCCGACGCGCTCAGTGCGGGCATCAGGGTTGCGCCACATGCCAGCGTGACCGCGCGTCCTTGTTCGGCCAGTTCGGCGGCCGTCTCGATGCCGGTCGGTCCGCCGCCGACCACGGTGACGGGAGCATCGACAGGCAACTCGTCCAGCCTGGCACGCAGCCGCTGCGCGGACTCGAATTCAGCGAGGGGGAAAGCGAACTCGGCCGCGCCGGACACCGACGGTATCGCCGCTGTGCTGCCGACCGCGTAGATGACATGGTCGTAGTCGAGCGTGCGACCCGACGCCAGGCGTATCGTGCGGGCAGCGGTATCGATGCGCGTGGCGCTGTCGACTACCAACCGAATGCCCTCGCCGAGCAGTGTGCCGTAGTCGATCGTCGCATCGCCGGTCCCGGCCACGAACTGGTGCAGGCGGACCCGGTCGACGAACTCCGGACGGGGATTCACCAGCGTGATGTCGATATCGGCGCGCATTCGCAGATGGTTGGCCGCAACTGTCCCGGCGTAACCGCCGCCGATGACGACGACCTTATGGGGTGTGTCGTGTTCATTCATGCCCACAAGACACCGCGCAACCCTGAAACATGACATGGATGCGACGTGACGTGCGTCACTCATCGCTGGAGTACGGCTCTGAGCAGCTCGGCGGGCGTGCCCGTGGTGGCATCGAGTGCATCCATCCACATCGACAGCAGGGCGCTCCATGTGCCGGGCTGTGGAAGTCGGCGCGTTGCCCCGCCGCGGCAATCTGTCGGACCACGTCGTTAATCTGCGAGGATGGTCAGACCTGAGTCGGCGCTGCGTCGCCTGTTGCGTGAAACAGGAAAACTGTTGCAACCGTACCGGTTTCACGGCGCCGACCCCAGGTGGATACGGGTCGAGCCAGGCGGTGTCGCCGCCGTCGGCCGCACTCGAGTTTCCCGCACGTGGACCAATGGGCAGCAGGTCCTCGGATTCGGCTTGGAGCTGGGTGCCACCCCAACAGCCTGGTGGGAATACCTCAATTGGCGCAACGCACAACTTGGCGTGCCGCCCACACCACTGGAAGAGGCCACGGGCCCCGACCTGATCAACACCCACCCCCTGCCCGACGGGCTGACCGCATCGTGGTCCATACGACTCGATCCGGAACAACCCGGCCAGCATGTCCTGCAACCCGATATCGACACCATTCGCACCGAACTGCCCCGGCGCGTACACGCCTACGCGCGCCGCGCATTACGGTTGGTGGAGCCGGACCAGTACCTCTACGAACTGCTCGCCCATCCCGACCCGCGCATCGGCGCCTGGGAGGCGATCGTTGTCCTGCTCGCCGATCGGGGACCAGGCCCCCAACTGGACGACGCATTCGACCAACTCCGGAAGCATTGCGCGGAACGAGACGCGTCCGCATACGCGGACGATGTCATCGCCTACGCACGAAACCGCGCCTTGGTTCACTAGGCCCGGCACTGCTACTTGTGGTAGGCATCGTCGCGGATGACTTGGACACCGCGCCATCCCCAGTAGACGCAGTGGCGCTGAATGAGACCGTCGGCGATCTCCATCACCTCGACGAAGTCCATTTGCTCACCCGTGGGCGTCTGGCGGGGGTATTCGAAGATCATGGTGCGCGCACCGTCGGTCAGGTAGCCCGTTCGATAGTAGGTGCGCAGCGGGGGTTTGCGCGCGGCGACTTGTTCGAGCACTGGCCGAAGTTCGTTGTGGCCGTGCACGACTCCGCTCTCGGTGCCCATGGTCAGTGGAACGGCGGGGCTTTCGAGCACGGCGTCGGGGGCGTACAGAGCCAGCAGTCCCGCCACGTCGTCATCGGACAACGCTTTGTCCCATTCGTAGTAGATCCGTTGTGCTGCTTGCGCAAAGCTCTCGTGGTCGACCATGACTCTCCTTCCGTCGTTATAGTCGCACCTACCCGATACACGTCGAGATAATCCGACCCGCCGCGATACCGGCGACCGGCACGAAGCCGGTCGCCGACACCGTTTCGCGTCCGGTCGCCATGTCCGGGCGCACCGCTGGAGGCCACGGTGCACCGCAGGTGGTCACGTTGTGGTGGGCACGGGACAAGTCAGTGTGCGCCGAGCGCATCCAGGATCATCGGACGCGCCGACGCGAGCGCTTGCTGCCAATAGGGCCAGGTGTGCGTTCCGTTGACGATGTCGAAACGCGCGGGGATGCCGAGTTCGGTCATTCGATCACGCAGCATCTGGGCGGAGGTCAACGTCATCGCTTCGAGGGCCATCCCGTTCGCCGTGTTGCCGATTCCGTACGGCAGGTCGAGCGGGCCGGGCTGGCCATTGCCGGTCCAGACGTAGACCGGCAGCCCGCGCAGCGATTCCGCCTGGACAGTGGCATCGTTGCGGATCCAGGCGGGGTCACCAGCCGGACCCCACATATCGTCCACATTGAAGTTGCCCTCGTCCCACATGGCAGCGCGCATCGCTTCGTTCCAGAGTGGAAAAGTCGGGTGCACGAAGCCGGAAAATGATCCGGCGAACTTGAATTGGTCGCGATGCTGGCCGGCCAGTATCAGTGCGGCATTGCCGCCCATAGAGGCACCGACAATCGCGTTGTTGGTGCGCGAAACGCCGTACCCGGCCAGGAATGCGGGCAACTCCCGAGTGAGGAAGGTTTCCCATTTGTACGTCGTCTGCTGACCATTGGTACTGCTGGGTCGGTACCAGTCGGTGTAGAAGCTCGACCGGCCGCCGACCGGGAACACCAAAGTGACGTTGTCGCCTGCGAATTCGCGCAGCGCGTCGGTATCGCTGGTCCACTGACTGTGATCGGTGGGCGCACGGAGACCGTCGAGCACATAGACGGCCGCGCTGCCGCCTCGGGCCGCCCACTGCACCTGGACCTTGACCGATCCCATACTCGACGGCACGAACAGGTCCTCGAAACCACCCGCGGGTGTGGCGCTGGCTTGTGCCGCACCGATCGATGACAGCAGAACGGCGGCTGCCAGCGCAGCGCCGGTCTTGCGCAGCCAACCCCAATGATTCCCAGACCGTGCTGTACCCACCCGCACACCTCCTACCGATCGGAAAGATCATCATAGTTTGCGCGACAATGCTCTCGCCTCAGCTGACCGCCTTCGCACTGAGCGCGCCGAGCCGTTCCTCATCGTCGGCCGTCAACTTCGTCAATGCGAAGGCGGTCGGCCAGATGGTGCCTTCATCGAGGGCCGCGATGTCGTTCGAAGCCGAACGTCGCGTACCACGACTGGAATTTCTCGGCGGTTCGGAAGAAGCAGACGACCTTGCCGCCCATGGCATACGCGGCCATACCGTACCAAAGTTTCGGTGTAAGAGCTGGTACTTGGCCGATCCCGCACCGGCTTCTCTTCGAAACCGATCAATCACTCGGAGCCGGACTTGCCCGGCGGGCGGAGCGCGTCGCGAATGGTGTCACGGAGCCAGCGCTGCGCCGGGTCGGCGTCGAGGCGGGCGTGCCAGAGCAGTCGCACTTCGACACCCGGTAGGGGTGCCGGGATCGGAAACCAGCGCAGGCCGAGGGCTTGGCCGTACTGTTCGGCGAGCCGCTGCGGCACGAGTCCGACGTACCGACTCGAGGCGACCAAGAGCGCGGCGACGGCGGAAGTCGGCACGACGGCGGCCACGCGGCGTTGCAATCCCGCGGCGTCGAGTGCGTCGTCGAGCGGCCCGCGAGCGTGACCACGCCGGGAAGCCGAGACGTGTGGATGGCGGCACAGTTGCCGCAAGGTCGGGCGGCGGCCCAGCGGGCTGTCGGCGCGGACTATGCCCACTATTCGTTCGCGATACAGCACAGCCGACCGGATGTCGGGAGCGACGATGTCGCCCGCGCCGATATCCAGATCGACCGAGCCGTCACGCAGCGCCTCGATGCTCTCGCTGCCCTCCGCGACGAAGCGCAGCGTTACGCCGGGGGCGACCGCGGCCGTGGCATCGACCGCCACTGCCGCCAGGGTCGCGGCCACACCGTCATTGATGCGAATCGTGAAGGTGCGTTGCAATTCCGCGACCGTGATGTCGCGATCGGCGCTGATCAGTGCCGAGGCCTCGTCCAGCAGGGACCGCACCCGCGGCGCGGTGCGCAGGGCGAACGGTGTCGGAGCCATCCCACGACCGGCGCGCACCAGGATCGGATCACCCATCGCCCGCCGCAGTCGGCCCAAAGCCCGGCTGGTCGCCGGGATGGACAGATGTAGGCGCTCGGAGGCCCCCGTGACGCTGCCGTCCTGGAGTAGCGCGTCGAATACGCGCAGGAGGTTCAGGTCTAGCTGTTCTGACACAGTTGCATCGTACGCAAGTATCAATTGTGAAAGTTGCGTGGCACGAATAATGGCCACGTCCATACGGTCGTGGCCGCGCGGACTCCGTATGTCGCATATGCCGCGTGGCTCGTGGTGATGGGAGTCGGTGTGACGCTGGCACTTCCGACATTGTCGGGCGCGATCGCAGGATCGCTGCCGCCGGAGCAAGCCGGGGTCGCAGCGGGATTGCAGGCCACCACCCGGGAGTTCGGCAGCGCGCTCGGCGTCGCGGTGATCGGCACGGTGCTCACTGCACGGTTCGTCGCCGCACTACCACCGGATATCCGCGCCGACCATGATCCGCACACCGTGGCACAAGCTCTGGCTTCCGGACACACCGATGACGTTGTGGCAGCGTTTGTTTCGGGTGCCGACGACGGACTACGGGCGATCGGCGTGCTCGTGCTCATCTCCGGCGTACTCGTCGTGCTGCAGTCGCTGCTGTCCCGACGTGGATCCGATCGTCGGGCCAAGGACCTCGATGCGTCCTCGCCATCGAGTAGATGGGCCGATTGGTCGCCGGACAAGCCGTCCGGGAGGTCGGTACTCGCCTGGCGATGATCGGTCGAACGGAACAGGCCCGGCAACTGCTCGCCGAACAATCCACACTGCGCACCGCACAGCAACTCGTCACCGTGCTCGGCGCCATGAAAGGCGCGGCGATGAAATTCGGACAGATGCTGTCGGTACTCGATGTGGATCTGCTGCCGGAATCGCACCGTGCGATGTTCCGCGACAAACTCGCCGAGCTACGCGATCAAGCGCCCGCATTCCCGTTTCCGGCGATGCGGCAGGTGATCGAGGACGATCTCGGGCCATTGGCGCGGGCATTCGCCGACTTCGACGAGAACGCCATCGCCGCGGCCTCGATCGGCCAGGTTTATCGCGCGAAGTTGCACGATGGACGCACCGTCGCGGTGAAGGTCAAATACCCGAGCGTGGACGAGGCCGTCGAGGCGGATATGCGCAACCTGGCAATGATCAGCAGACTCTGGAAATCCATGCTGCCGAGCGCGGCCGATAGCGATGTACTGGAAGAAATCGCCCGCAATATCGGCAGTGAACTCGATTACGTGCACGAAGCACGAACCCAGCACCGGGTCGCCGCACGCTACCGGGACCATCCGTTCATCACGGTCCCCGACAGCGTCGAAGAGCTCTGCGGGCACCACGTCCTGGTGACCGAGTTCGTCGACGGCAAGTCGTTTCAGCAGATCCAGGACCTGCCAGCGCCCGAACGCGATGGGATCGGCGAGCTGATCTATCGCTTCTATGTCGGTTCGCTGTTTTCGGATTTCGAATTCTGCGGTGACCCGCATCACGGCAATATCATGCTCGCCGCGGACGGTCGCGTCGCGTTCGTGGATTTCGGGCTCTACAACAATATGGATCCGGTACATGTCGAACTCGAGCGTGCGTGTCTACGGGCCGCCGGTGAAAATCGGGCCCAGGACCTTCATGCGGCGTGGGTGGATCGCGGCATCATCGACCCGGAATCGGATGTCACGGCAGCCGAATGCCTGGAGTATGTGTGGGCGGCCGCCGGCTGGCATCTGACCGATGAGGAAATCACGGTGACACCCGAACTCGCCACCGGCGCAGTCATTCTCGCGGTCGACCCCAGGGTCGCCGAGTTTCGCGGTATGCGACAGCAGTGGCTTCCGCCGGAGCATGTCTTCTCGCGGCGAGCAGACCTGTTCACGCTCGCCGTATTGGGACAATTGCGGACGACGAACAATTGGCACCGAATCGCCCGGGAGTGGCTCTACCACGAACCTCCGGTAACCCGGATCGGACGGGCGACAGCGTTGTGGCGCGCCGACCGGTGACACCTTGGTGGTGATCCGCTCCACCTTGGGGGAAAGAGCTCAGCACTCGGGGACCTGATATCGGCGGGCGATGCGGCGGACAGTTAATCAAGTCACCGCAACCGAACCGGAGCCCTCGATGTCGATCACCCGCACCCCCGCCGCCTCGGCGGAACGTCGTGCCACGGTCTCGACCGAGGACGGCGTGGAACTCGCGGTTCGCGAATACGGCCCGCGCGACGCCGAGCTCACGGTGGTCCTGCTGCACGGGCACTGCCTGCGCACCGCTTCGTGGACCTACGTACGCCACGCGCTGCTGCGCCGGTACCCGGGCGCCCGGATCGTCTGCTACGACCACCGCGGCCACGGTGATTCCGCCGCCGCATCCCGGCGGACCTACCACCTCGAGCAGCTCGGCAACGACCTGCGCGACGTTCTCGATGCTGTCGCCCCCACCGGACCGGTCGTCCTCGTCGGCCACTCGATGGGCGGCATGACGGTGCTCACCTATGCCAGTCAGAACCCGCATGAGATCGGCACGCGCATTACCGGGGTCGCACTCATCGCGACCGCAGCGAGTGGACTCGCCGACGCCGGCTTCGGACGCCTGCTGCGCAACCCGGCCGTTTCGGCATTCCAGGCGGCCGTCCGACGCGCGCCGGGCCTCATGCACCATGCGAAGCTCATGGCCTGCAAGGTCTTCGCCCCGATCATCCGTACCGCCGAATTCGGCGATCGCAAGGTGAGCTCGCGGGTGCTCGCCCTCGCCAACGCGATGCACAACGAGACGCCGATCGTGACGATGGCGAGCTTCCTGAGCGCCTTCATAGTCTTCGACCAGACCGACGCCCTCGCGGTCCTGTCGAAAATCCCGACCTTGGTGCTGTGCGGTAGTGCCGACCTGATGACGCCGCCGCCGCATTCCATCGCGATGGCCGCCGCCATCGAGTACTCGGATTTCGTCCTGGTCGACGGTGCCGGCCATTCGGTGATCCTCGAGCAGCCGACGGCGGTCGTCGAGGCCATCACCCGCCTGATGACGCGCGCCGGCGGTACCGGCACGGCCGCGGGCGCGCACCTCGCCCTCGTCGCGTAGTGGGGCGGCGAGCAACCTCCGCACGCGACGTCGCGGTCTCCGGCACGCTACGGTCGCGCCCAATTTTTGGCAGTCAGGCCGCTTCAGCTCGAATCGGGACTCGCATGGGCCCCATGAACGCTGTATCCATGTGGATACTCCCTTCGGGTTCAGTAGCCGACGGTGAAATGTTGTGTATCGCATGGGGTTTCGAGTTCGTCGAGGACCGCCACGGCGAGATCTTCGGCGGAGATTCGGGATGCGCCATCGGCATCGGTGATGAGGGTCGTGGTGCCGCGTCGGTATCTTCCGGTGCGATGTCCGGGTTCCAGGAGGGCGGGCGGACTGAGATAGATCCAGTTGGCGGGGTGAGTTCGGCAGGCTTCCCATTGCGCGACGCTGGCGGCGGCGATGGGGCGGATCGCGGGCGGCACGTACTCCGGACTGTCTATGACGAGCCGATCGGGATGCCTCGGGTTTCGCAGCGGTGCCGCACCGCCGACAACGAGGATGCGCGCGTCAGCTGCCGCGGCGGCGTCGAGTAGCGCCGTCGTGGTGGCGACGACAGAGTCTTCCTGCCCTGGCGCTGGACGGGTCGCCAGCACGATCGCATCGGCGCTATCGAACAGACCGCTCAACTCGTCGGCGTCACTTGCGACCGAGGTCGTTCCCGGTGGCAGCATGGTAGGCCGCTGGTTCCGGAATACCGCGATGAGGTCATGGCCGCGGCTTGCGGCTTCGTCGAGGACGCGCGAACCGACCATGCCCGCGGCTCCTACTACGGCGATTTTCATCGAATTGTCCTTTCCAGTCCGGCGCGCATGGGCGCGGGAAGTTGACCGGCGACGATGGCGGCGAGTGCGAGGCCGAATCCGAGGAGTTGGATCGGGCCGAGGGTCTGGTCGAGCAGGACTGCGCCGAGCACGGCAGCGACCAGGGGTGAGAGCAGCGACAAGATGGAGACCGAGTTGACGGGCAAGGTAGTGATGCCGCGGAACCACAGGACGTAGGCGAGCAGGCCGCCGAACAGACCGAGCCAGAGGTAGCCGAGGATGGCGGGCGGATCGATGGTGGGAGGCGCTCCCTCGAACAGGATGGTGACGGGCAGCAGGAACAGGCCACCCGCGGTGAGTTGCCAGCCGGCGAAGGCCGTTGGACTCGCTTCGGCGGGCCGTCCCCAGCGTTTGGTGAGCGTCACGCCGAGCGCCATCGTGGCCGCGCAACCGAGGCCCGCCACGATCCCGATTGCGTCCAGTGCCGCATTCGGCCCGATCACCACCAGACCGACGCCAACGAGCCCCACCGCGCCCCAGCCGATCCGCCAGGCCGATGGGCTCTCGTGCAGGACCAGCACGGCCAGGATCGCCACGATGAGTGGCTGAGCCGCTGCCAAGGTCGCGGCAACACCACCCGGCAGACGTTCGGCCGCAACGAACAGCAGTGGAAAGAACAGCCCGATATTCAGAACGCCGAGCGTCGCGGCCTTTCCCCACCACGCTCCGCGCGGCACCGTCCGGGTAACCGCCAGTGCGATCAGACCGGCGGGCAGCGCACGCAAGAGTCCCGCGAACAGTGGATGTCCCAGCGGGAGAAGTTCGGTGGTGACCACATAGGTCGTGCCCCATGCCAAAGGCGCGGACGCCGTCAGCGCGGCCCGCGACAGGTTTCCGGTGGTTACTCCGGAAACCCGCTGTGCTGCTGGATTTTTCACACTCGCAATTTCACCGCCAAAGAATTGATGAGTCCAACACATGTTTGTCACTGGATCAATCTCGATACAAGATTGATCCATGGAGCTCCAGCAGATGCGCTATGTCGTCGCGGTCGCCGAGACGAACAGCTTCACCAGAGCCGCCCAACGGTGTCTGGTCGTCCAGTCCGCCCTCAGCCACCAGATCGCACGTCTGGAACGCGAACTCGGCGCGCGACTCTTCGAACGCACCAGCCGCCGAGTGCGGCTGACACCGGCCGGTGCGGCATTCCTGCCCGCCGCCCGCCAGTGCCTGGACGCCGCCGAGCGCGCGGCGGGCGAGGTCGCCGCGGCTGTCGGGGAAATACGCGGACGCCTCGCCGTCGGCCTGATCGCGACCGTCGCGGCGGTCGATATCCCGGATGCGCTGCGCGAGTTCCGTCGGCTTTATCCGCAGGTGCGCATCGACTTGCGGGTGGGCGCGAGCGATGACCTCATCGAACAGGTCAAGGACGGCACCGTCGACGTGGCCTTCCTGGGTCTGCCCACCACGGCGCACCCCGAGGGTGTCGCCGCCCACGAGCTCGCGCGTGACCGCCTCGTCGCCGTGGTCGCGCCCGATCATCCTCTCGCCGACCAACCGCTGGTCGACCTGCGCAGACTCTCTTCGGAGGTTTTCGTGGACCTTCCGGCCGGGACGGCCGGACGCATCCAATCCGATCAAGCCTTCGCCGCCGCCGGCCTCGACCGCGACGTCGCGTTCGAGGTGACCACCGGGGATTACATCGCCCGACTGGTCAGACCTGGCCTCGCCGTGGCCATGCTCCCCGCCGCCTACACGCCCCAGCTCAGTGGCGTTGTCACCATCGAGGTCACCGACGCACCGGCCCGCATCGAATACGTCATCTGGAGCCGTATCGGCCGGACGCCCGCGGCGACCGCTTTCCTCACCATTCTCGGAATCCCCGTAACCGACCGCCCACCAGGCTCATAGGAGACCAGCCTTGTTCCATGGCTCACATCCTGGGACAGCCCTTGCATTCAGAACAGTTGTGATTACACAATTGTTGTGTGAATACAACTGTTGGAGAGTTGGCGCCGCGACGGAAGTTGGTGGTGTTGGCGACGTGTTGCCTGAGCCTGCTGATCGTGTCGATGGATTCGACGATCGTGAATGTCGCGGTGCCCGCTATTCGGGTGGATCTGGGTGCGCCACTGGCTCGGCTGCAGTGGATCATCGATATCTACACGCTCACGATGGCGAGTCTGCTGATGCTCGCGGGCGCGACGGCGGACCGGTTCGGGCGGCGGCGGGTGTTCCGGATCGGGTTGACGGTGTTCGCACTCGGGTCGCTGGCATGCAGCCTCGCACCGAATATCGAAACTCTCATCGGGGCAAGGTTTTTGCAGGCGATCGGTGGATCGATGCTGAACCCGGTTGCGATGTCGATCATTACGCAGGTTTTCACCGGGAAAGTGGAACGTGCTCGCGCGGTGGGCATTTGGGGTGCGGTGGTCGGCATATCGATGGCATTGGGACCGATGGTCGGCGGCGTGCTGATCGATGGACTCGGGTGGCAGTCGGTGTTCTGGATCAATCTGCCGATCTGTGTGCTCGCACTGGTCTTGACGACACTGTTCGTGCCGGAATCGAAGTCGGCCACGGTGCGCGGGCTCGATCCGATCGGGCAGCTGCTGGCCATCGCATTTCTGTTCACGGTGGTGTTCGGGTTGATCGAGCGGTCGCCCGTGGTATTCGTGGTGTCGGTGCTCGCCCTCGTGGCCTTCCTGTGGCAGGAATCGCGACGCTCGGATCCGTTCATCGATCTACGCTTCTTCCGCAGTGTGCCGTTCGCCTCGGCGACGGTGACCGCGATCTTCGCCTTCGCCGCACTCGGCGCATTCCTGTTCACCTGCTCGCTGTATCTGCAAGAGCTGCGCGGTTATTCGGCGGTGCACACCGGGGCGCTGTATCTGGCCATGGCGGTCGCGACACTCATCTTCTCGCCCCTGTCAGGGCGTCTGGTTGGACGCCACGGGACCAAGCCCTCACTGGTCGCGGCGGGCATCGCGATGACCATCGCCGCCGTGCTGCTCACCCGACTCGATGTGACGACTCCGATCTGGCAACTGGTCATCGTCTTCGCGATCTTCGGAATCGGATTCGGCATGGTCAATGCGCCGATCACCACGGCGGCGGTCAGCGGGATGCCGCTGGATCGCGCGGGCGCCGCGTCAGCGGTCGCCTCGACCAGCAGACAGGTCGGCGTGAGCATGGGTGTCGCACTGTGCGGCGCGCTGACCGGCGCCGGTCTGTGGTGGCTGATTGCGGTTTTCACGGCCGGAATCGCCATACTCGGCATTGTCGCGAACACCCGCTGGGCCGCGCGGTCCCGCGATCGCGTCGCCCCGATACTGGAAGAGAAGGTCCCCGCACATGCCGGATGACGCGCCAACCGCCGACGATGTCTGGGCCCAGCTCACCCACTTGGTGATGGATACCCGTGACTCGTGGAAGCGGGCGGTCACCGAGCGAACCGGATTGCCGTTCAGTCGAATTCGCATTCTGCGCCGCTTGCGGCCCGGCCCGCTCACGCTCAACCAGATCGCGCAGGCGACCGGCATGGACGCGCCCGCCACCACGGTCGCGGTCAATAATCTCGACGAACTCGGCCTCGTCGTGCGCGAGATCGACCCCACCAACCGCCGCCGCAAACAGGTCTCCATCACCAATGCGGGCCGCGCCGTACTCGCACAGGCCATGGCGACCCCCGACCCCGCCCCTGCCACCGTCACCGCCCTCTCCCCCGACGACCTGCACACACTGCACCGGCTCTTACGCAAGCTCGAACACTGACCGTCGGCACATGGGCATTTCACTGTCTCCGAGCGGCACATTGTGCTTGAATCGGCTGTAGAACGTGTTCTAGCTCTGGGAGGTGGCCATGGCCACGCCGTCGATTCCCGCCGGATTCGATTTCACCGACCCGGACCTGTGGGCGAAACGCAGACCCACCGAGGAATTCGCGGAACTGCGCCGAACCGCACCGGTCTGGTGGTGTGCCCAGTCCGACCGGTCCAGCGGCTTCGATGACGGCGGCTATTGGGCGGTCACCAAGCTCGAAGACATCAGGGAGATCTCGAAACATCCGGAGATCTTCTCCTCCTCCGCCAACAGCGCGATCATCCGGTTTCAGTCCACCATCACCCGCGAGCAGATCGATATGCAGCGGCTGATTCTGCTCAATATGGATCCGCCCGCCCACACGAAGAATCGGCGCATCGTGTCCAAGGGCTTCACACCGCGCGCGGTGGAGGGGCTGCGGGCGGCGCTCACCGAGCGCGCGGCCCGAATCGTGCACGAGGCGAAGAAGTCGGGTAGCGGTGATTTCGTGGAGCAGGTCGCCTGTGAATTACCGCTGCAGGCCATTGCCGAACTACTCGGGGTGCCCCAGCAGGACCGCAAGAAGCTGTTCCACTGGTCCAATCAGATGATCGGCGCCGACGATCCGGAGTACGCCAGCGATGCCCAGACCGCACAGCTGGAATTGAGCGGCTACGCCTGGAGCATGGCCGAGCAGCGGCGGGCCTGCCCGGCAGACGATATCGTGACGCAGCTGGTCAATGCCGATATCGAGGGTGAGCAGCTGGGTTCGGACGAGTTCGCGTTCTTCGTGATCCTGCTGTCGGTGGCGGGCAATGAGACCACCCGAAATTCGATCACCCACGGCATGAAGGCCTTCGTCGACAATCCGGACCAATGGGAGCTCTACAAACAGCAGCGGCCCCGCACCGCGCCGGATGAGATCGTCCGCTGGGCGACCCCCGTCTCGGTATTCCAGCGGACGGCGATGCGCGATGTGGAGCTCGGCGGACAGTTGATCCGCGAGGGTCAGCGTGTCGGTTTGTTCTACAGCTCGGCCAATTTCGACGAGGATGCCTTCGAGAATCCGTTCACCTTCGATATCCTGCGCGATCCCAATCCACACGTCGGCTTCGGCGGCGCGGGCACGCACTACTGCCTCGGCGCGAACCTGGCCCGACTCGAGATCGATCTGATGTTCAATGCCATTGCCGACACCATGCCCGAATTGAGTCAGGTCGCCGAACCGGAACATCTGCGCTCCGGCTGGCTCAATGGCATCAAACGGTGGGAAGTACGTTTCGATTGATGCACGCGACCTCGGCAACGCCGTTGCCAGCGCGCATCATGTACTTATGGATCCTGAACCAGTGCGGGTGCGGGTGATCCTGTTGTTCGGCGATCGGGCGCAGGTGCAGACACCATGGCATCCGGCACATTCGCCAATGTGGATACCGGCGGCCGATATCGCCGAACAGGCCGGGCTGCCGCAGAACGAATTACCGGGACGGGAGTTCTGGGCCATCGGTGATGAGCACGAGCTGACCGGATTTCGGCTGGTCTTCGATCCGCGGCTCTGATAAGCATCAGGCGGATTCTGCAGAGTATGCGCGAGTGCTGTGGCTATCGTCACGCAATTTCCGAACGCCGCAAGCGCTTTCGGCCCATCTCCTGGTGCGAGCGGACACGCCGCACGTCGAGCTGAGATGGTCGACCGTAGTCGACCATGGATCAGTTCGGCACAATGTCGTACTTCAGCAGCTCGAAGCCGGTGGGCACGGTGGCGCTCATGGAAATGCGATCGCCGGACCAGGTACCGATCAGTGCGAAATCGCCACCGGCGCAATCCGCGCCTTCGGCGGTGAGCATCGGCAGCGGGTGGATGCGGTGGCGGTCGTCGCCGTGTCGGACCGCCGCCTTGTCCACATAGGTGCGTTTGTCGTGGTTGAGGATGTAGCGGCCGATGAAGCCGTGCTGGGGCGCGATCAGCGGGGCAACGGAGGCGGCCTTGTCATACAGACTGATCTGCTTCCCTACTTGCGGTCCGGCCCACACCACGCGCGTCGGCACCGTCAGGAGGCGCTCCACACCCTGGACGAAGTCGTCGCCGATCCAGGCGCGTTTCAGGAAGCGGACCTTGGGTTCGAGATACCCGATCAGCTTGTGGTCGACGTCCAGGAAGACGGCTCTGCAGAACGGCCCCACGGGGGTGTTTTCCTCTCTGGGATAACGGCTTTCGGACAATCTAACCGTGCCGGGCGCGCCGTCGCGCGGCGGGCGGTAACAGTCGAGTTACCGGCATGTTGAGGTCTGGCTCGAAATCACCTGAAGGGGGTGCCGCGACGCGCGAGCTAGGCTCGGACGATGCGATACGCCATTTCGGTTCCGCAGCTCATTCCCGACGGATCGTTCCAACCGGAAAATCTGCGGACCTACCTGGATCGAGCCGAGGCGCTCGGCTTCGAAAGCGCCTGGACGACCGAGCAGCTGCTCGGATCCGCGCCCAATCTGAGTCCGATCGAGTTGTTGACCTACGCGGCCGCATGCAACGAGCGGCTCCGCTTCGGATGCGCGGTGTTCGTGACGCCGCTGCACAATCCGGTGCACCTCGCCAAACGCATCAGCACGCTGGATCAGCTCACGCGTGGCCGACTGGAGATCGGCGTCGGGATCGGCGGGCGCAACCGGATGTTCTCCGCCTTCGATGTCGACCCTGCCGACAATCTGGTGACCCGCTTCAATGAGGGCCTGCGCGTCATGAAGGCGCTGTGGACCCAACCGCGAATCGATTTCGAGGGCGAGTTCTGGCAGTTGACCAGTGCCACCATGGAGCCGAAGCCGTTCCAGAAGCCTTATCCGCCATTGTGGTTCGGCGGCAGCACACCCGCGGCCCTGCGCCGCGCGGTCCGGCACGGCAACGGTTTCTTCGGCGCCGGTTCCAGTACGACGGCCAAATTCGCCGAACAGGTCCGGTACGTGCGCGAAACCCTGGCCGAGAACTCCGGCGCCCCATCGGATTTCCGTATTGCCAAACGCGTCTACATCGCGGTCGACGACGATCCGACGCGGGCCGAACAGCGCATGGCCACCGCCCTGACCGACTTCTACGGCGACTTCGGCAAAACCCTGCTCCCCGTCGCCGTCCACGGCACACCGAAGGACTGCATCCAGGGCCTGCGGGAAGTGGCCGATGCCGGGGCCGAAATGATCCTGATCAACCCGCTTTTCGACGAGGCCGCGCAGATGGAGCGCATTGCCGCGGAGGTACTGCCGCAGGTCGATTGAGCAATAACGGAGCACGCCCGCGTCGACCACTTCAACGGCGACATCCGCAACGACAACTCCACCAACGCCATCGCCTACGCGGCTTGAAGAGACCGTGCCAGGGTCAGCGGGGGTCGGGGGCCTCTGCGGTTTCGTAGCCGAGGCGGACATCGTGGGCTACCTCGCCGCCGGAGACTGTTACTCGGGTGGTGACCGGTGGATAGCCGCGCGCGATTACGGTGTAGTGGCCTTCGGGGAGGTCGGTCACCAGATAGCGGCCGTTGGCATCGGTGCGGGTAGTGGCGGTGAGATCGCCGGATGCGTCGAGGACGCTGATCTGGATGTCCGGCACGGCTCGGTCGCCGTCGGCCCAAGCGGATCCGGCCAGGACGGCCATCGATGCCATATCGATGTCGTGATGCAGGAGACCGCTGTCGGGGATGGTGAGGGTGGTGGCACTGGGGCGCATATGCTCGGCGACGGCCACCAGGGTGTAGGTGCCCGAGACGACGCCGTGGCAGACATATCCGCCGTCACTCGCGGTTATCGCGGCACCGACGACCTCGCCGTGGATATCGGTGAGTGTGACGGTGGCACCGGGTAGCGGGGTACCGCGACCGGCCGAACGGACCACACCGGACAGTTCGCCGGAGCCCGTCAGGGTCAGATCGAGCAGCTGTGGTCGCTGTCCGATGGCCACGCTGACCGCCTCTGGCCGATGTCCGGTCGCCGACGCGATCAAGACGTAGTTGCCCGCGGCTGGCGCTTCGATCCGGTAGCCGCCATCGGCATCCCCGATCGCGCGCGAAACCTGGTGTCCCCGTTGGTCGATCAGCGTCAGCACCGTGCCCGGCACCGGTCTGCCGTCCTCGCGCCCGATCCGCCCGCCTATCGACGCGCCTTCGTAGTCGAGGACCGAATGCGACTGCGGTACAACGGCGGCCACATACACACCATTGCCGTCGTGATTTACCGAGATGCGGCCAACCGCACCCGCCAGCACCGGTTCGGGTTCGGAGAGCACCTTCGCCGCACCCTCCCAAACCTGCGCCTCATCCCAGCTGGATTCGGACTCCAACGTCGCCGACTCCATAGCGGGCACCGGATTGTCCTGCAGCGGAATCTCTTTCATGAACATCAGCACCAGGCACGCGAGCAGTGCGACTCCCGCCGCGACATAGAAGACGCCGTGCATCGCATCGGTGAACCCGATCAGAATCGGCACCCTCAGCTCATCCGGCAGCGCCGCGATTCCGCTGGTATTGCTCTGCATGGTGCTCAGCTGCGCGGCATCGAATCCGGCGGGCAGCGCGCCACCGAAGGCGTCGATGATCCGGTGCGGCAACAGGTTGAACAGAATGGTCAGGAATACCGCGACACCGAGCGTGCCGCCCATCTGCCGGAAGAAGGTCGCCGATGCGGTCGAAACACCCATATCCGAACGCGGACCGGCATTCTGCGCCGCGATGATCAGGGTCTGCATACAGCAACCGAGCCCGAATCCGATGACGCCGCCGTAGACCATCGGCTGCCAGAGCGGACTGTCGTAATGCACCTGCCCGTAGAGCCCCGCGCCGACCGCGATGATGAATGTCCCGATCACGGGGAGGATCTTGTAGCGCCCGGTCAACTTGGTGGTCAAGCCGGCCAGCTGCGAACCGAACATGATCCCCAGCACCAGCGGCAGCATCAGCAGACCCGATTTGGTCGGCGAATATCCGCGCACCACTTGGAAGTACTGCGGCACCATGACAATCGCGCCGAACATCGCGATACCGACAATGAACCCACCCGCGATGGTCACGCTGAAGGTCGAGTTCTCGAACAGCCGTAGCGGAATCAGCGCCGCGTCCTTCATCAGGAATTCGACGAGCAGGAACAGCAGCAGTCCGCCAGCACCGATCCCGTAGCAGATGAGCGCGTGCTGCGAACTCCAGCCCCAATCCCGGCCCTGTTCGGCGACGATCAGCAGCGGCACCACACAGGTCGTCAATGCCACCGCGCCGAACCAGTCGATGCGGTGATCCTGGCGCTGATGCGGCACATTGAGCACCTTGGCGACCACACCGAGCGCGAGCACACCGATCGGCGCATTGACCAGGAACACCCAGCGCCAGCCCTCGAGGCCCCAGAGCTGGTCGTAGTTCGAGAAGAAACCACCGAGTACCGGACCGAGCACCGTCGCCGAACCGAAGACCATCATGAAATAGCCCTGGTAGCGCACCCGCTCCCGGGCGGGCACGATATCGCCGATAATAGTGAACGCCAACGACATCAACCCGCCCGCACCCAGGCCCTGGAAAGCGCGGAATCCGGCGAGTTCATACATCGACGTGGCGAAGGTGCAGGCCACCGAGCCGATGACGAACAATCCGATCGCTGTGAGATAGAACGGCTTTCGACCGTAGATATCGGCCAGTTTGCCGTACAGCGGGGTGGTGATCGTCGCGGTGATCAGATACGCCGTGGTCGCCCAGGCCTGTTCGTCGAATCCGTCCAGGCTGTTGGCGATCCGCACGATCGCGACGCTCACGATGTTCTGATCGAGCGCGGCGAGGAACATGCCGAGCAGCAGTCCGGACAGGATGGTGAGGATCTGCCGGTGCGACAGTGACGTACCCTCACCGGCACCCAGGTCCGGCGACGTTGCCGGGGCCTGGCTGGTCGAATTCGTCATAATTTGAGCCCTAGTTCTGATCGGCTATCCGTGGTGGAAGTGTCTCGAAACCTGAGTCGAGCCGGTCGAGCGATTGGCACACTGCGCCACAAGCGATCCGCCCCCACGCCGATCACCCGTAACTAGTTGCGCTCGCTAATATACATACGGCCGCTCGGGGTGAAACGGCCTGGTCGGGTCATCCCGGCACCAATACCTCAGCGGCCGAGCGGATCCGGGCGGCACTGCGCCGGATCACTGGCAACGGCTCGACCGCAGCCGAAGATTATGACGGGTTCGGCGTGATTCGACGGGTCCCAGATCTGGCCGACGCCGAGCAGAACAGCAGCGCAGGCCGCGCCCACCACGGCGGTCGCGGTACCGAGCACCAGCCACGGCAGCAGATCTTCGAATGCATCCGCAAACTCTTGGCATACTTGGTTCTATGCTGGTCAATAGGGGTTGAACTCACCACGCCAACGCGGGTTCAGTTCGTCGGCAAGCCGTTTGGGGGCCGAGATCCTATTCGGGTTGCCGTCGGAGGTATACCGCTGGTCGGGATGCTGGTCGAGGCGGTCGAGCCAGTAGGCCGAGGCGAAGTCGACCTCGGTCTTTCCCGACCGGATGCGCGGCACACCAGCGGGATCGACCTGACCGAACGGGGAGGGTGCTGGCTCGGCGCCGACCAGCAACACGGCTTCGAACGCGTAGTTCGTACCGTCCCAGCTTCCTGCGGTGACGAGGGCACGGTCGCTGGGAAAGATGCCGAGCGGTAGGGCCATCGTGCGCACGCGATCGCCGGGCGCCGCGATCGCGATCGCGCGCAAGTTCTCGACCAGCTCACGCTGCACACCGGTGCTGTCCAGCCGACCGAGGTCGGCGTGACTCGCGGTGTGCGCACCGATTTCGTATCCGTGCGCGGCCAGCCAGGGCAGTGCGCGCGCGTCACCGGCGAACGGCTCGTTATTGACATAGAACGTCGCGGTGGGCCGGAAGTCCGGATTGCGTGCGCCGAACTCCTCGAGTATCCCGATCGCGGTATCCGGAGCCACCGTGGCGTCCCCGATGAACCGGAGTTGGGTGCTGGTGGAGTCGTCGAAGGTGAGCACCACCGGATGGGTGCCAGCAGGGATGTCGATATGGCCGCGGATGTAGTTGGCGACGGTCACCGGCCGGTAGTTCTCGCGGTACAGGCGCTCGAGTTCGGCGCGGAACTTCTCCGGAGTCTGGTCGTATTCGCCTACCGGAGTCGATGTCACCTGGTGATACATCAGGATCGGGACGAGTCCGAGTTCATTGGCTCCCACCGCGATCGGGTCGGGCGTCGAGGTGGCCACCGGAACCTTTTCGATGGCCGCCGGGGCCGGATCCGCCGCTGCCCCACATGCGGTGACCGTCGCGAATATCAAGGCCGACAGGACAACCCGAGTTCCGCTAGCCCTGCACCGCACCACCGATCGAACGGTACGCGGCGGCGAGGAATCTCGGTTGCGAATCGGCATAACCACGCCCGATGGCGCTGTCCGAGGTAGATAGTTGGGCAATAGCGACAAATGAAAGTTGGTGTGCGCGTTGGACAAATTGGTCCCGATCACCGGGCGATGGCGGCTGGCGGCAATAGCGGTTATCGCAGCATTATCAATCCTCATCGCATCCGTGATCATCGGCGCCCATCGGTCCGAGCCCGCGGGTTCGACGCTGACCGGATTACCGGACGGAGTCGTCGGCGCGAGCACGCTGACCGGGCTCGCATTGCGCGTGGATGCCCAGGGCCACAACCCGAGCGATATGCGGCTCGAACTCGACGGCAAGACGGTGAACGGCACGGTCGAGGGCGATTCGGTGGTGTATCGGCCCGGTCAGCTCGCCGATGGCGATCACAAGTTCACCGCCGAGATCCCACGCGCGGGCATACTCGGCCTGTTCAGCGCCGGTCTGGGGGTTACCGCAACCTTTACCGTCGACACAGAGGCGCCGAAACTCGAGCTGACCCAGCCGGGCAGGGCCGGATCGTATCGTCAGCCGATTACATTGCGCGGCAAGGAATCCGGTGCCGTGCGCGTCTTCGTCGGCACACAGTCGGTCACGCCCGCCGCGGACGGCACCTTCGAGATCACGCTGGCGCGCACTCCCGTCGGCGGTGAGGTGACCGCGGTCGACGCGGCGGGAAATAGGGCGACGCAGGCGATTACCACATCGGTCGATATGCCTCGGGTCAAGGCCGCGCACATCACGGCGTACGGATGGGCCTACGACGGCTTGCGCGAACCCATTCTGGATATGGCGCGCGAGGGGCGCATCGACACCGTTCAGCTCGATATCAAGGATGAGGACGGGGTTATCGGTTACGACTCGCAAGTGCCGCTGGCACGGCAGGCGGGTGCGGCCGCAAATATCTACGATGTGCGCGCCGCACTTCGACAACTGCACGATATGAACGTGCGGGTGGTCGGGCGGATCGTGGCCTTCCGTGATCCGGCCATGGCCGAATGGGCCTGGCACGCAGGACATCCGGACTGGGTCATCCAGAACCCCTCCGGTCAGCCGTATGCCAGCAAGTACGGTGCGATCGCATTCACCAACTTCGCCGATCCGGAAATCCGCAAGTACAACATCGATCTCGCCACCGAGGCAGCCGAACTCGGCTTCGACGGAATTATGTACGACTATGTCCGGCGGCCCGATGGTGCGCTGTCGCAGATGCAGTTTCCGGGGCTGACCGTCACGCCGAGCGCATCCATCGCCGAATTCCTGCACGAGAGCCGGGATCCGGTGCGCGATAAAGGCGCGAATCTCGGTGCCGCGGTGTTCGGTATCGCTGCGACGCGGCCGGATGAGATCGCACAGGACATTCCGGCGATCGCTCGGTATGTCGACTATGTCGCTCCGATGCTGTACCCGTCGCATTGGAATCCTGGTGAGTACGGTGTCGCGAACCCGAACGCCCAGCCGTACGACATCATTTTCCGGTCGCTCGCCGATTTCTTCGGACAGACCAAAGGTACCGGCGCGAAAGTCATTCCGTGGCTGCAGGATTTCAGCCTGGGAGTGAACTATGGCGATGCCGAGGTCAAGGCGCAGATCGATGCCGCGGCCGCGGCGGGGACGAATAGTTTCTTCCTGTGGAATGCGGCGTCGCGGTATCACTCATGGGCGGTGGTGCCTGGTTGATTCCTACTGGTCCGCGTGGCAGGTGACGTCGGCGGCGGGCAGGGCGCCCTCGGCGAAGTAAGTATTGATCGCGTTGTCGACGCAGGCGCTCAAATCCGGCCGGAAGGTCATGTGGATGCGGATGTCCTGCAGTGTGACCAAGCGGGATGCGGAGAGGTACTGATGTAGTCGGACACCGTGGGTGTACGGGGTTCGGGCATCGCCGGTCGCCTGCAGGATAAGCACCGGAACCGAATTCCGCACGGTGGTGGCGGGTTCGACGGGTCTTGGCCAGAATGCGCACGGCTGGATGTTGTTGGCCAGCGGACCGAATATGGGCTGGGTGGCCCGGCTGGTTTCGATATTGTTCGCATACCACGCCGGATCTGTCGGTGCCGCGGCATCACCGCAGGTGATCTGGGCGAGGACGGAGTTCTCCTCGGATCGCAAGGCCTGCAAGACGATGTGCAGGCGTGGCGCCCGCGCGGCTACGGGTGGGCCGCCCGCCGCATCGGCGATCTCACGTAACGATTCGGCCAGCGCTTGGTTTCGCCGGAAATCGGTCACCATGTTGTGCAAGAGAAATGGAAGCCAGTGATCGTCGATCGGGAAGTCGTCGATCACGATCGGTTGGCGTGCCGCCGCGGCGATCAACTCCGTCACCCATGCCCGCACTTCGACCGGGGACGACCCGAAGTGATAGGTATCATCCTGTCCCGCAGCCCAATTCGACCATTCATCGATCGCTCGCTCGTCCGACGGACCCCAATCCTGGACGAGGCCGGTCCAATAACGATCCGGGTCGATTGCGCTGTCGAGCACCATCCGGTCACTGCGTTCTGGGAACATCTGGGTGAATACCGCACCGAGATACGTGCCGTAGGAGACACCGTAGTAGCTGAGCTTCGGTTCGCCCAGCGCCACTCGGATGACCTCCATATCGCGAGCGGTATTACGGGTGGTGAGCTGGCGCACCTTCACCGGATCATCGGCCAGACATCCTGCGGCCATATCCGCCGCCATCGCGGTTTCCCGCGCGAAGCCGTGCGAATCCAGACCCGCCGAATGGATCATTTCGCCGACCGGCCACCCGCAGCGCGGCGTGCGCCCGGAGTCGCCGATCCCACGCGGATCCATACCGATCACATCGAAACGCGCCCGCACCTGCGCAGAGAGCACGTCACCGAGCAGATCCACGGTGTCAAGACCCGACGCACCGGGCCCGCCCGGATTGGCCAGCAGAATGCCATGACGCTGATCCGGATCGGTGGCTCGTAGCCGCGATATCGCGATCTTCAGTGTGCGATCGGAGGGCCGCAGATAATCCAGCGGCACCAGCACATCCGCGCATTCGGCCTCGGCCTTGTCCAAATCCTCGAGACCGCAAGCATGCCAGTGCAGTCGCTGGTGATAGAACCGGTATTCCGGATCGACCTGCGCCCCGGGCACGGTGATCAACGCCGCCCCGACCGCTACCAGCACCAGCCACCGCAAAAGCGTCGCCGACAACCCACCCACCTCTCACCCGCCAAATCCCGCAACTTCGTACCACACCCACATGCGGGACACCCTTGCCACATTTGGTGGTGCCGCCGATACTCCATGGGGGCCGCGCCACCGCCGGTTCCGCATCGAGGGGAGGAACCAATGCTTCGAAACCAATTGAATTCACTACGGACAGTGGATGATTCGCTCATCTACGGGCAGCCGTACGAAACGTCCGACGGCACCACGATCATCACCGCCACCAGGACGGGCGGCCCGCTGCGCACCGCTCGTCCAGTGGGTGCGTTCGTCGTCCATGAAGGCGAAGTCAGTTGGACGCCCGCGGTCGATGCTACCCGGATCGCGCTGATGGGTGAATTGATCGGTCTACTGGCCGCGGTCATCGCCACACTCGCGGTGCTGCGTAGGCCGCCGTGGCCCGATCTATCGCGGGTGGTGGCAATCAGACGGGACTCGCGACACACTTGATCCCGTGAATCGCATGCCACTCGGACATATGGACCGGGGCGGTCCGCCGTGACCGCACTCGCACGCGGGGAAAATCGCCCCGCGCCCGGCGACCGGATGATCGTGACCGTCAGCTGTGCGGCGCCGGTCGATGTGTCGGCGCTCCTGCTCGGGGCCGACGGGCGGGTCCGATCCGATGCCGACTTCGTCTTCTTCAATCAACCGGCCGGGCCCGGCGTCACCTATCGGCACGGCCGCGGCGCCGGCGATATGGTCGATGTGCAGACTTCCGCGCTGCCCGCCGATGTCGACAAGGTCGTGGTCACGGCCAGCCTCGACGGCAGTGGGCCGCCGACCTTCGCGGGCGCGAGTTCGCTGACCGCGACGATCGGATCCGATGCGGGAACGCTGACCTTCCCGATGACCGGGCTCAGCACCGAGACGGCCGTTGTGTGCGTGGAGATCTACCGGCGCGGCGGTGCGTGGAAGGTGCGCGCGGTCGGGCAGGGCTACGACAATGGGCTGGCCGGAATCGCGACGGCATTCGGTGTGAATATCGACGACGAACCCGAAACGGCGCCGCCCGCTGTGCCCCATCCGCAGTACCAGCAGCAGGCCCCAGCGACGCAATATCCAGCCCAGCCGCAGTACGCGGCTCCGATGCCGCCCGCTGCGGCACCGCAGCAATACCCAGCCCAGCCCCAGTACCAGGCTCCGCCCGCCTATCCCCAGTCCGGCGCCGTGCCGCCACCACCGATTGCACCCCAGCAAGGAGCGCTGCCGATGCAGAGCGAACTGTTCGATCCGAGCCACGCCGAGGTCAACGGCATCGGCATCCAGAAGCAGGGCGGCAAGATGATCAAGGTCGCCGTCAATGGCGAGACCATGGCGCGGGCCGGCTCGATGGTCGCATACCAGGGCGATCTGCATTTCAAGGCGCTGGGTTCGGGCGGTATCGGCCGGGCGATCCAGCAGCGACTGACCGGCGAGGGTGTGCCGCTGATGCAGGTGACCGGTCGCGGCGACCTATTCCTCGCCGATTCCGCCGCCGACGTGCACACCGTCGATCTCGACGGCACCGATGGGCTGACCATCAACGGCTCGAATGTGCTCGCCTTCGATACCTCGCTGTCCTACAACATCCAAAGGGTCCAGGGCGCAGCCGGTTTCGCCAGTAACGCGGGCTTCTTCAACTGCGTGTTCACCGGGCGCGGTCGCATCGCCATCACCACACACGGCTCGCCGGTCGTCCTCAATGTCGACCAACCGACCTACGCCGACCCGCAGGCCGCGGTGGCCTGGTCGTCGAGCCTGTCCACCGGCATCAAACGCAACGATTCCTTCGGCCTCGGCCGCCTCATCGGCCGCAGCACCGGCGAGGGCCTCACCCTGTCGTTCTCCGGGCGCGGTTTCGTCATCGTGCAGCCCTCGGAACTGCCGCCGGGCGGGTTCATCGGCGGCACCGGTGGCGGTCAAGAGGCCGGACAAAGCGGCGGCGTGCTCGGCGGCTTGTTCGGATAACCGCCCGGCGCTGGAACCGGCTGGGCCACAGCCGGTTCCAGCGTCCGGTCAGTTCAGCAGACCCCGCCGGGCCAGGAGCGGTTCGATTTCGGGGGCGCGGCCGCGGAAGGATTCGAAGGCCGTCAGCGGGTCGACCGAGCCACCGCGGGAGAGCAGTTCGCGACGGAAGGTCTCGCCGTTCTCGCGGATGGACGCATCACCCTCGTCGAACCATTCGACGGTGTCCGCGTCCAGCACCTCGCTCCAGATATAGGAGTAGTACCCCGCCGCATAACCGCCGGAGAATATGTGGGCGAAGTAGCCGGTCCGGTAGCGCGGCGGAATCGCGTCGATGGCCAGACCGGCCTTGCGCAACGCTTCCCCTTCGAACGCCTCGGCATCGGTGTCGGCCAGCGCCTCGGGTGCGGATACGCGGTGCCAGGCCCAGTCCAGCAGTGTCGCGCCGAGGTATTCGACGGTCTTGAAGCCGGTACCGAACCGCGCGGCCTCGGCCATCCGCTCGACCAGTTCGGTGGGCATCGGCTCGCCGGTCTCGATATGCCGGGCGTAGTTGGCGAGCACCTCCGGTCGCGACATCCACATCTCGTTCACCTGGGATGGGAATTCGACGAAATCCCGCGGGACTTCGGTGCCGGAGAAGAACGGATACGTCACATCCGAGAACAGTCCGTGCAGTGCGTGCCCGAACTCGTGGAACAGCGTGCGCACATTGTCCCAGGTGAGCAGGGCAGGTTCGCCCGCGGGCGGCTTCACGATATTGAGGTTGTTGACCACTACCGGCCGTTTACCCAAAAGCCGTGACTGGCTGACCAATGCGTTCATCCACGCCCCACCGCGCTTCGACGGTCGTGCGAAGAAGTCACCGAGGAACAGTCCGAGCGCACTGCCGTCGGTGTCGAATACCTCGAAGATCCGCACCTCCGGGTGGTATCCGACCAGATCCTCGCGCTCCTGGAAGGTGATCCCGTACACCTGCTCGGCGGCGAAGAACACTCCGTCGCGCAACACCCGCTCGAGCTCGAAATAGGGACGCAACGCCTCCGCGTCTACCGAAAACCGCTCGGCCCGAACCTTTTCCGACCAGTACTGCCAATCCCATGAGCGCAGCTCCTGCCCGCCCATGGCCTGTGCCAACTCGGCCGCCTCGCGCTCCGCATTCGCCACCGCTGGTGCGATCAAACGCCCGAGCATGTCCT
Source organism: Nocardia sp. CA-084685 (assembly GCF_050955785.1). Classification (NCBI taxonomy): domain Bacteria; kingdom Bacillati; phylum Actinomycetota; class Actinomycetes; order Mycobacteriales; family Nocardiaceae; genus Nocardia; species Nocardia sp. CA-084685. The sequence continues at coordinate 3,232,328 of NZ_CP192094.1, read as the reverse complement.
CCACTGCCGCAGGGGTTTTGGCGGTCTGATCCGCAACCGTATAAGCCGCATGATCCGAATAGCCGAGCAGCGCGGCCCGTTCCGCTCGCAATGCGGCGATCCGCACGGCGAGCGCGCCGTTGTCACCCAACCCGCGCCCCAGTGAAGCCGCCATTACGCGCTGCCGCACGTCGCGGTCGGCCAGTTCCGCCAGCACCGGTTGATTCGAAACGTTCTGCAGCCGAAGCGCCCACGCGCCCTCGCGCCCCAACTCCCGAGCATTCTCCGCGGCCGCGGCCACTGTGGCCGGCCCCAGTCCCGCCAATTCCGCCGCCGACTCGACGACCACAGTCGCATCATTGGTCGCCGCCAAAATGTTCTGCCCGAATTCCGTTGCCGCCGCAGCGAGTTCCGCATTCAGCTCACGCAACCGCGCCTGTCCCTCCGCATCCAGGCGAGCCCCCGCCCGCACGAACCGAATGTGATACCGCTCCAACAGCCGCGCTTCCTCGGGATCCAATCCCAATTCCTCCCGGCGGCCGTAGAGGGCCTCGACCCGCGCGAAGAGCTGAGGATCCAAATAGATCGCGTCGCGATGCGCCGCCAGCTTCGGCGATACCTCGGCCTCGATCGCATCGGTGGTCGCACTGGAATCGGCGCTCGTGATATTGAAGAACACATTCGCGACCCGGATCAGCACCGCGCCCGAACGCTCCAAGGCCGCAATGGTATTCGCGAAACTCGGTTCCGCTCCGCTCGAAGTGATGGCGGCAACCTCAGACAATTGCTCCGCCATGCCTCGCTCGAACGCAGGCAAATAGTGCTCCGTAGCGATCTCGGCGAACGGAGGAAGTTCATACGGCAGCACACTTGGCTCGAAGAACGGGTTGCTGGTCATAGGTCAACCCTATTGACCTCTGACCCGCTTCGCACTGCCCTGGGCCACCAGTGGCAGCAGGCTGTCGGCTGCGATCGGTAATGTCGAGCGGGTGAGTGGCTGGGTGCGGCGAAAGTTCTACAGGGTCGGACGATTCGATCGAGCGGTCGGCAGCGCGGTCGCCGACTTACCGGCATCGATACTCGACAGCGGCCTGCTACGGCTCACCAAGAGTGCCGATTTCAGTGCGCTGTGGCTGGCCAGCGCCGCACTGCTCGCCACCCGCCAGGGCACACCGCGGCGGGCGGCGCTGCGCGGGGTTGTCTCGGTCGGGGGCGCGAGCCTGGCCGTCAACCTCGGTCTCAAGACGCTCATTGCGCGGCGCCGACCGGCCGCCGAACTATTGCCCGCATACCGGCGGCTGACGCCCGCCCCGAAATCCTCCTCCTTCCCCTCCGGGCACAGCGCCTGCGCGGCGGCATTCGCCACGGCGGTCGCACTCGAAAGTCCGCGCACCGCACTCGTTGTCGCCCCGCTGGCAGCTACCGTCGCGTACTCGCGGGTGCATACCGGCGTGCACTGGAGCTCCGATGTGCTCATCGGAGCGGCCGTAGGTTCCGGTATCGCATTGGCCACCCGACGCTGGTGGCCGGTGCGTGAATCGGACGAGGCACAGGCCCGGCTGGTCCGTGAGGCGCCCGCAATGGTGGCGGGCAAAGGTCTTGTGGTGTTGGTGAATCCGGTTTCCGGTGATCCGAGCTACGATCCCACCGCCGATATCAGCGCGGCCCTGCCCGCCGCCACCGTACTGCGCACCGAACCCGACCTGGATGTCGCCGAACAACTCGAACGAGCACTCGCCGAACACACCGAGCCGGTGTTGGCGATCGGCATCGCCGGTGGTGACGGCACCGTGGCCGCAGCGGCCGCGGTGGCGCTGCGGCACGAGTTGCCGCTGGCCGTCATACCCACCGGCACGCTCAACCATTTCGCGCGTGATCTCGGCGTCTACGACCTGCTCGAGGTGATCGATGCCACCGGTGCCGGTGAAGCGGTCGCGGTCGATATCGCGCGCGTCGAGTACGGCGACGAAACCGGTTCGCATACCAGGCATTTGATCAATACCGCAAGCATCGGCGCCTATCCGGACCTGGTGCGACTGCGCGAGAAATGGCAGGCGCGCTGGGGCAAATGGCCCGCCTTCGCGGCCGCGCTGGTGGCCACCCTGCACCGGGCCGAACCGATCGAGATCTATCTCGACGATCGCTGGCAGCGAGTGTGGTTCCTGTTCATCGGCAACGGCCCCTACCACCCGCACGGCGCCGTACCCGCCTTCCGCGACCGGCTCGATGCCGGACTACTGGATGTCCGCTGGCTGCGCGCCGATCTGCGTTGGTCGCGCACCCGTGCGTTGGTGGCACTGCTGCTGGCCGCGATCGGCCACAGCAAGGTCTACGGCGAGCGCCGCCTACCCGAGCTGCATGTGCAATTGCCCAGACCGGAGGCGCTGGCCACCGATGGCGAGGTGATCGGCAAGGCCACCCACCTGCATTTTGCGATGGCGGGCCAGCTCGCTGCCTACCGCCGCGACGAATCGAACCCCCGCTGGGCCGACCGGTTCCGCCCGCACCACCGCCGCGCGCCTTGGCTCCGCGATGCCTTCCGCACAAACCGCACGCCTACTGCGTAGGTCCTGGCCGCGCAATAATGACGGAAGTGTGACGCGCTGCTCGGCGGGGACTTTCCGTATCGGACCGCGGGTTGTACGTGGGGCCTATATAAGGAGGTCAGGTGGCACAGGAATACAACCGGAACCCGGCCGCGGTAGACGCGCTGTCGCCCGAGCAGTACCACGTCACCCAGGAGAACGGGACCGAGCGGGCGTTCACGGGCGAGTACTGGGACAACCACGAGCCAGGTCTCTATGTGGATGTGGTGTCCGGTGAACCGTTGTTCGCCTCGGTCGACAAGTTCGACAGCGGTTCGGGATGGCCGAGTTTCACCAAGCCGATCGATAGCGACCACGTCGTCGAAAAGCGAGATTTCAGTCATCTGATGATCCGCACCGAGGTGCGTTCGGCGCACGGTGACAGCCATCTCGGGCATGTGTTCACCGACGGACCGCGCGCGGCGGGTGGCCTGCGGTATTGCATCAACTCGGCAGCCCTGCGGTTCATCCACCTCGATGACCTCGAGGCGGAAGGTTACGGTCGGTACAAGACCCTGTTCACTAAGGAGGACGCGTGACGGACACGCGAAAGGCGATTCTGGCCGGCGGCTGCTTCTGGGGCATGCAGGATTTGATCCGTAAGCGGCCGGGGGTGATTTCGACGCGAGTCGGCTACTCCGGCGGGCGCAACGATCACCCCACCTATCGCAACCACCCTGGCCATGCCGAGGCCGTCGAGATCATCTACGACCCGACCCAGACCGACTATCGGGCACTGTTGGAGTTCTTCTTCCAGATCCACGATCCGACGACGAAGGACCGCCAGGGCAACGACATCGGTACCAGCTACCGTTCGGCGATCTTCTATCTCGACGACGAGCAGAAGCGCGTCGCGCTGGATACCATCGCCGATGTCGACGCCTCTGGCCTGTGGCCGGGCAAGGTGGTCACCGAGGTGACCGCGGCGAGTGAGTTCTGGGAGGCCGAACCCGAGCACCAGGACTACCTGCTGCGCTACCCGGACGGCTACACCTGCCACTTCCCCCGACCGGGCTGGAAGCTGCCGAGACGGCAGGCCGCCACACAGTAGTTGGTCTTGTGCCGCAATTCGTTGCGGCACAAGGTGCGGTCTGGACGGCGACTAGAAGAATCGCGCGGCGGCGAATCCTGTCAGCAGGACGCAGAATCCGCCGATTTCGCCGACGATCAGTGCGACCAGCACCCAGCGGAAGGTGGGCGGCGGATTGTGCATCTGGTTGTCGGTGTCGCGGCGGATTCCGTGGTTGACGTAGTTGGCGATCGTGATGACGAACATCAGGATCAGCGCGGTGGCGGCAATGGCATTGACGGCGGTGGGCCAACCGGATAGTTCGACGAAGATCGCTATCATCGCGGTCGCGAACGAATAGAGCAGGGCCGAGCGGTGCGCGATATCGACGTACGGGTGCGCCCGGCCATCTGGTGCGCCGACCATCGCCAACCACTTCCACACTCCGAGGCCGAGCGCCGTCACGAAGAGCATGCCGGCGGCCAGCAATACCAGTGCAGTCAGCGTGCCGATGGTCATATCCGGACACCTTTCACCGACGTTGTCATGTCAAGCGTCGAGTATGTCTGGACAAGCGACCATCTGCCACCGGTGGGAATGATCATGAACTCCCGGTGAGAGATTCGAGCTCCCGAATTTTCCGGCACTCGTCACTACCGGTGTGAGGCGAAAGCGCCCGCTAGGTGCAGCGGATGCTCAGTTCGTGCCGGAAACCCCGGCCTGACCTGGCGAAGCACCGGTGCCGGTCAGGATGGTGCGCAGGACCAACTCAGGGTCGTCGATCATCGGGACATGCCCGACACCGGGCAGCACCTCGAACGTGGCATCTGGTAGGCGCTGCTTGGCGATCTCGCCATTGACCGCTACCGGAAAGATCCGGTCGGCCTGCGACCAAGCCACCGTGATCGGGCAAGGTAGTCGCTCGAAATCCGCGATCGCATCCTTGGTACCGAGCAGATCATCGGTGACCGTGCAGCCGAGAAGATCCGCGACAATCCCATTGGCAGCCGATGATTCGAGGCCGTCACCGTGTTCGGCGATCACCCGCAACGCCAACCGCCGCACCAGCGATGACCGCAGTGTCAGCGGGGCGAGCGGCCGGGTCAGGCGTGCGAAGGTGACGTTGCGCGCGATGGTCGCGGAGGAATCGGCATGTCCAGTGCCGCCCGCATCCCAGAATCCGGCCGGTGAGAGCGCGCAGACCGTACGAGCACGACCCCGGCGCGCCAACTCGATGGCCGTCCACCCGCCGAGCGAGTTTCCGGCCAGATGTGCTGTCGCCCAACCTTTTTCATCGAGCAGTCGTTCAACCTCGTCGACAAAGTCGGTGATCCGCGCCGGACGCCGCGACACCGCCGCCCCACCCCGATGCCCCAGCGCGGTCAGCGCCAGCAGCTCGAACTGGGCAGACAGCGGCGGAATCAACGGATCCCACACCCGCGCCGACATCGCTACACCGTGCAATAGCACCAGCGGCTCACCGCTCATCGGACGCGGCCCACATCGACGTTCATGGCCTATCTCCTCATCGCTCCGGAACAGATCTACATCAATGGGCCGCTTGACGGCGAGCGGCCTCATGGAATCGCGTGGAGCTACCCGGCCGAACGGTTCTCCTGCCACCGCCGCACTGCCGTCTGTACCGCCGCTTCGTCTTCGACGGCATGGGCACCGGATGCGCCCGCGGCACCGAGGATCAAATCACCGTCGGTGACCAGAACACCACCGGCCCACGGGACGAAGTCGCCGCCATATAGATGCCGGATGCTATCGACGATCCCCTCTGGCAGGTCGATCGTGCCGGAAGCGCGCAGTGTGTACAGCGCGGTTCGCGCCTTGGCCACAGCGATTCGGCTGGTCATAGGCATAGCGCCATCGCCGCGTCGCAGGACGATCACCTCTGCGGCCAGGTCGACAACCGCGACGGCCAGCGGCGGGAACCCCCGCTCCGCACCGACCGCCAATGCGGTTTGCACCAGCCGATCCGCATCTGCCAACGTCAACCCGGGAAGTCTCGGAGCACCAGCCACGAACACGAAACTAACGACGATAGCCTCGGCCGTCAAAGCATCCATCTGTCATCCGCATGAGCGTGCTATCCAGCGTGGCCGCAAGTGATCTGGGGCCGGCAGGTCACCGGGATCACTGGCGGTGATCCGTTCCTCGCTCCACAGCTCCAACCACGGTCTCCAGTTCATTCCATGAACGCTACGAATAGCCTCCGACAAGTTCGGCATGCGTGCAGGCCGAGATCGTGGTGAGAGGAGCTACTGGTCGTGCTTCGACATGTCCGCACATGCCGCTGGGCGTGTGTCGGGCTCGCCGGTCATATCTTTGTGTCCGGGGTAGGCGACGCGCCTGCGCGTTCCAACAGCTCGGCGGTCGCCTCCCACAGGCGCCGCTCCCGGCCGCGGTCGTGGGCCACTGGCTGGACCTCGGTCAGCTTGGTCTTCACGACGAACGCGCCGTCACGCAGGTGTGCCCACCGCTTGTCGAGGGCCATCGCGGCCAGCAGCGGCCCCGAGCGCTGCGGCGTCGAGACCCCGGGAATCCGGCCCAGGGCGCGGCTCATCGCCTGGAACGCCGCGGAGGCGCCGCGACCCAGCGCGGTGCCGGGCATCCAGCCCGGCTCGAACACGGACACGTTGATCCCCGGGCCGGCCTGACGTTGCAACTCGTGGGCGTAATAGAGGATCGCGAGCTTGGCGTTGGAGTAGGCGATGCCGGAGGCCTCCATGCCCGGGGTTCGCTCACCACCTGCCGGGCGGGCGAGCTCGACGGGGTCGGTCCACTCGGCCTCGGCCACGTGTAGCAGCTTGCGCCAGAAGTTGGCGTGGTAGGTGTTCGAGCCGACCAGCACGACCCGCGTCGGGGCGGTGAACGAGATGAGCAGGTCGCCGATGAGCTGTGCGTGGGCGAGGTGGTTGACGGCGAAAGTCAGCTCGTAGCCGTCGGCCGAGACCCGCCGGGTGTCGGCCGACATGGTGCCGGCGTTGGCAACCAACGCGCGCAGCGGACGGACGGCGCCGTCTGCGAGGAGGCCGTGAGCGGTAGCCGCGGCGGCACGGACCTCCGCCAGGCTCGCCAGGTCGCAGCCGATCTCGTGGACGCGCGCCCCGAGGGCACGAGCCTCGTCGGCGACCGCGGTCAGGTCACGCCCGGCGCGGCCGACGAGCAGCAGGTCGGGTCGCTGCCCGTCCGGGCGGTCGGCCATGGCCAGCACGGCGTGGCGGCCCAGGTTGCGCGTGGGGCCGGTGATGAGGACGGTTCCGGGTTCGGTCATGGCTCCAGCCTGCGAGCACGAGCGGGTCGCAGCCAGTCGTCCGGTTTTCGTAGGACCGTCAGGACCAGGACAACCGGTGCAGACTCGTCCAGAATGGACCGCGTGGAAGCGTGGGAGTTCGGCCGGACGGTGCGTCGCTGGCGCGACCGGGTGGCACCCGAGGCCATCGGTGTCTCGGCAGGCCGGCGGCGCCGGGCCAACGGGTTGCGCCGCGAAGAACTGGCCGCGCTCGCCGGCATCTCGGCCGACTACCTGACCCGCCTCGAGCAGGGACGCGCGACCGCGCCGTCGACGCAGGTGGTGGAGTCGCTGGCCCGCGCGCTGCGCCTGGCCGACACCGAACGTGACCTGCTATACCGGCTGGCCGGGCACGCCGCGCCCGGCCCGGACGTCGTGCCGTCGCGGGTCACCCCCAGTGTGCAGCGGCTGCTCGACCGGCTGTCGCACACGCCGGTGGTGGTCTACGACGCCACTTGGACGCTCGTGCTTGCCAATGCGCCGTACCACGCGCTCATGGGCGACACGACCACCTGGCGCGGGCTGGAACGCAACGCCGTCTGGCGCAACCTAACCCGGCTGCCCTCGCGGGTCGTGCACACCCCGCGCGAACAGGCCGAACACGAAGCCCGGCTCGTGGCCGACCTGCGCCTGACCGCGTCGCGCTACCCCGCCGACCGCGCGCTGCGGCGCCTGGTCGCCGACCTGGCCGGCGGTAGCGCGCGGTTCGCCGAACTCTGGGACGTCGAAGCCCCGCCGTCCCTGGCCGCCCCATCCCGGCGCAAGACCATCGACCACCCAGCGGTCGGCCGGATCACCCTCGACTGCGACACGCTGCTCGTTGCCTTGGACGACCTGCGTATCAGCGTCTACACCGCCGAGCCCGGCACCGAGGACGCCGACCGCCTGGCCCTCGCCGCCGTCCTCGGCACCCAGTCGCTACAGCTCTGAGCGCAAATGTTCGGAAGTATCAGGTGAGACGCCGTCGGGCGTCCGGCCGGGTTTCTACCCAACATCCGCTCATAGCCGCTGGGCATGTGGTGATGAACGTCCGCATCTGCCGATTCCGCGATGATTCAACGGCGGGTTCTCCCGACAGCAACGGTTACGGTTCCAGTGCGTGGGAACTGGCTCGCGACAATAGCCAGCTGTACCCCAGGATGAGGGCATGATCGAACCCACGGCGGTGTTGGGAGTGGCCGCGACCGAGTTGGGAATGGTGCTGACGCCGGGCCCGAACATGATGTATCTGGTGTCGCGCACCATATCGCAGGGACGACGAGCGGGTCTGGTATCGCTATCGGGTGTGGCCGTCGGATTCATCGTGTATCTCGTGGCCGCCACCGTCGGGATCACCGCGATCTTCGCGGTGGTGCCGGGGTTGTATCTGAGCATGAAGCTGGCCGGCGCAGCTTATCTGGCGTACTTGGCGTGGAAGACGTTGCGCGGCGGCATCTCTGTGTTCGAGCCATCCGATCTGCCCGCCGACTCCACGCGCAGGCTCTTCAGCATGGGGCTGGTCACCAACCTGCTCAATCCCAAGATCGCGATCATCTACATGGCGTTGATCCCGCAGTTCGTGACCCCAGAACAAGGGCGAGTCTGGTTGCAGAGCCTGCTGCTGGGCGCAGTGCAGATCGGTATCGCGCTGACGGTCAACGGCATGATCGTGCTGGGAGCCGCCACAATCGCCGCGTTCCTGACCGGCCGACCGCTCTGGATGCGGGCACAACGCTGGGTCACCGGCACAATGCTCGGCGTCGTCGCCGTTCTACTAGCTACCGACCGGACCCGCCCGGTTCCGACCTAGGCTGACCGACGCGAATAACACGCTGCTGGCAAGTGCGCGGTAAGTAGCCGAATATCGGATGTGTCGTCCGGGTTGTCGCGGTCCCCAGGGTGGCCGACCAGACAGTCCCGACGCGATTCATCCTGCGGTTCAGCAGTGCCTCTGGGAGCGGGTTGCATTGTGTTGCTGCAGGTTACGGCTCGAGCACGATTTTGCCGTGGGTGTGTCGGCGTTCGAGTTCGGTGTACGCCTGGCGGACCTGCGCCAACGGGTAGACGTTCGCGATCGGGACTTCGAGTTGTCCGTCGGCGATCAGGGCGGCCAATTCGGCGAGTACCTCGGCACCCGGCGGGGCGTTGGTTGCGGGTTCGGTTTTGACTCCGTACTTCGCGGCTGCTGCGAAATCGGCGATGGTGTCGATCCGTTCGACCGCGACGCCGAGAGCCAGGGCCAGTTCGACGTACCCGCCGCCGTGGGTGTCGATGAAGGCATCGATGCCGCCCGGTGCGGCGGCCTTGATCCGGTCGACCACGCGGTCACCGTATACGACCGGGATCACACCGTGGCTTTGCAGCCACTCGTGGTTGTACTGGCTCGCCAGGCCGATGACCGTGGCTCCGGCACGTCGCGCGAGCTGAACAGCGAGCGAGCCGACTCCTCCGGCTGCGGCGGAGACGACAACGGTCTCCGCTTTGTCGAGTTGCACGGAATGTACTGCCCCCCATGCCGTCACGCCGGCGACGAATAGGCCGCCCGCCACCTCCCATGAGACGTTGCGCGGTTTGGGTGTGAGGTTGTCGACGTCGACCTGGACCAACTCGGCCTGGGCGGCTCGCTTCTCGGAGAACCCGATCACCTCGTCGCCGACCGAGAATCGGTCGACTCCGGCGCCGACTTCCGCGACAACCCCGGCGAGATCGCTGCCCTGCCCGGAAGGAAAGGTCGAGGGAAAGATGTCAGCCATCGCGCCGGTTCGGATGGCGGCCTCACCGGGGTTGATGCCTGCCGCTTTGACCCGCACGAGAACCTGCTCGTCCCCGGGCACAGGGCGGTCGATCTCGTCGACCCGCAAGACCTCGATTCCGCCGAACTCGTCGTATCTGACTGCCTTTGTCATTGTCGTGCTTCTCCTCCGACGCGCGACGCGCGGCTGACTTCGAGAACGGGAATGGTGGCGACCGGCGTGCCCGTCACCAGGGCACTGTTCCGGCGTCGTCGAAGAATCCGCCGGTCGGGCCGTTGTCGGGCAGGGTCGCGAGGCGAATCGCGATGGTCGCACCCTGTTGCGGTGTACGGACGCCGCGAAAACCGTTGAGGTCGGTGGCAGTGAAACCCGGGCAGCCGCTGTTGATCAAGATATTGGTGTCGCTCAGCTCTTTGACGTATTGGATCGTGACGGCGTTGAGAAACGTCTTCGATGCCATGTATGCGGTGATGGCAAAAGAACCGATCTCGGTACTGGGCAGCCCGGGCGTGGTTTGCAGGGTGAGAGAACCGACGCTACTGGACATGTTGACGATGCGCGGAGATGCGGAGTCGCGCAGCATCGGCAACATCGCGTTGGTAACGCGAATGACACCGATCACATTTGTTTCCACGACGGTCCGCAGGGTCGCGGGATCTACCGTGGTGGGTGTCTGTGGATGATCGCCGACGATTGCCGCGTTATTGACCAGGACGTCCAGGCCTCCGGCGTGGTCGGCGATAAAACCGGCCGCCTCGGTCACACTCGTATCGTCGGTCACGTCCAGCGGCACACCGAACGCATCGGTCCCCGCCGCGCGCAGCTTCTCCACCGCGGTGTCGCGGCGTTGCTGATCCCGCGCGCCCACACCGATTCGCCAGCCAAGGGCGCCCAAGCCCGCGGCGATCTCGTATCCGATTCCTTTGTTCGCGCCGGTCACCAGCGCGATCGTCTGTTCACTCACAGCGCCGATCCTGCTGTGGCTCCGGGGACAGCGTCCAAGACCGGTCGGGTGGGCGGCGATACCGCACGGGTATTGATCGTGGTCAGCGCCGGATACGTCGGAAGCGACGATTGACAGCGAATGGTCGAGCTGTCAGCGTATCGGAGAACATCGGGGTCCGTGATTCGGCTTGATGCTCCGGTGTCGGCGAATCGGAGCGTGCTTTATGGGGTTTCTCGAACCCGACCTGCCCGTGGTCGATATGGCGGAGTGGAGCAAGGGCACCCGCAGTGAGCGAATCCGGCCGATGGCGCGGCACTGGGCCGAGGTGGGATTCGGGACGCCGGTCGCGCTGCACTTGTTCTATGTCGCCAAGGTCTGTCTCTATATTCTCGGGGGCTGGCTGTTCGCGTTGTCCACCAAGGGGATCGATGGATTCACGAACGTCGACGCGTGGTGGTCGGAGCCGATCGTCTTCGAAAAGGTCGTGCTGTATACGCTGTTGTTCGAGGTGGTCGGGCTGGGATGCGGGTTCGGTCCGCTGAACAACAGGTTCTTTCCGCCGATGGGGTCGATTCTGTATTGGCTGCGACCCAAGACTATTCGGCTGCCACCGTGGCCCGCGGTCGTTCCGCTGACGAAGGGGACCAGCCGCTCATCGGTGGATATCGCGTTGTACGCGGCGCTGCTGGTGATGACCACGATCGCGTTGCTATCCAACGGAACCGGTCCAGTGCCGGAGTTGGATACGACGGTCGGGATGCTTGCGGTGTGGCAGATCGCGGTGATCCTCGGCCTGCTGGCGCTGATCGGGTTGCGCGACAAGGTGATATTCCTGGCTGCGCGCGGCGAGGTCTATGCCACGCTCGCCGTCACCTTCCTCTTCGCTGCCGATATGATCGTCGCCGCGAAGCTGGTCTTCGTGGTGATCTGGATGGGTGCGGCGACATCGAAGCTGAACAAGCACTTTCCGTTCGTGGTTTCCACGATGATGTCCAATAGCCCGGTATTCCGGGGTAAGTCGCTCAAGCGCAAGTTCTTCGAGAACTTCCCCGACGATCTGCGGCCGGGCCGGCTGTCGCGCATCTTCGCGCACGGCGGCACTGTCATCGAGATGTGTATTCCATTGGTGCTGTTCTTCTCTCACGGAGGCTGGCTGACGGCGGCGGCCGCATTCGTGATGGTGTGTTTCCACCTGGCGATCCTGACGGCCATTCCGATGGGTGTTCCGCTGGAGTGGAACGTTTTCATGATCTTCGGTGTACTCGCACTGTTCGTCGCGCATGCCGATCTCGGACTCGGCGATCTGCGATATCCGGTGCCCGTGGCACTGCTCATTCTCGTCATCGCGGGCATCGTGGTCGCCGGAAACCTTTTTCCGCACCAGATTTCGTTCCTACCGGGCATGCGCTACTACGCGGGCAACTGGGACACCACGATGTGGTGCATCAAGCCATCGGCCGCCGAGAAGATCGGCCGCGGCATCGTCGCGATCGCCAGCATGCCGCAGGCCCAACTGGAACGGTTCTACGGCAAGGACCGAGCCCAGATCCCGATGTTCATGGGATATGCCTTCCGCGCCATGAACACCCACGGCCGCGCCCTGTTCACGCTCGCGCACCGAGCGATGCCATCCGGCCATGAGGACGAATACACCCTCACCGACGGCGAACGCATCTGCAGCACCGCCGTCGGCTGGAATTTCGGCGACGGCCACCTGCACAACGAACAACTCATCACCGCCATGCAGGAGCGCTGCCACTTCGAACCCGGCGAAGTCCGCGTAGTCCTCCTCGACGCCCAACCCCTCCACAAACAGACCCAGTCGTATCGCCTGGTCGATGCCGCCACCGGCGAATTCGAGCGCGGCACAGTAAATGTCGCCGATATGGTCACCCGCCAACCGTGGGCCGACGACGTTCCCGTGCACGTCACCCACACCAACCGGCGCTGATCGAAGAAGTCCCGCAGCGTCGCGCCGGCTGAGGTACAGCCGAAACCGACCTCGGCTCGAACAGCAAGTGGCCGTGACGCCGAGGCGGGCCGATCGGGGGTTCGTGGGTCCGCCGAGCTTCCCATTCACCAGCCGGGACGTCGAGTCCACAACGACTTTCAGGCGCTGATGTAGCTCGAAAGGAACGGGAGGACGACGGGTGCGCTGCTTCCAGCAGATCCGAGGTCCAGGCGGTTGAGGAGGTTCTGGATCACGACATAGAGATTCATAGTCAGGGCCTTTTCTCGCGATTGGCGACCAAGGGTCGAGGATGACGAAACCTGTTGCGCCGCAACTGTTGCTAGCGCTCTCGTGCGATGGCGGTGCTCTGATCATTGGAAATCCTTGCGAATTGGTTGTGATGGCGATCACGGTGTGGTGTCATCGAAGATACACAGATACATCCGTTGTGTCTTTATATCAGCTCGACGAAGAGGACCTAGCATGGATGCACACCGTCTCAGCCGGCGCGACGCATTGCGGACAGGTGGCGGGTTGTTGGGCGTGGTCGGCGCGATGGCGCTGACCGCCCGCACCGCGAGGGCGGAGCCATGGAAGTGGTCGCCCGCCGATTCGGTGGTCGGCAGCGGCGGGGGCGCCGATCCGATGAAAGTGTGGGACCCCGAAGCGGATTCGGTGCTGGCGGATGTCATCGACCACGCCGATGTGCCCGAGATCAACAGGCTGCTGGCGACCTGGATCTACAACGACCAGCCCCTGCCCGTTGGCCTGCCGAAAGGACTGGCCGACTTCATCGAATACGCTCGGCAGCTGCCCGCGTGGACCGACCAGGGCAAGCTGGCCAGTTCCTTCCAGTTCTACAAGAAACGGGGAACGTACCTCGGCGTGCTCTACGCCTTCGCCAGCGGCATGATGTCCACGGTCATCCCGCACGAGGCGCTCGCGGTGTATTACTCACGCGGCGGATCGCATTTGAAGGAACGCATCGCCAAGACTGCGAAATTCGGGTACGACATCGGCGCGGTCAACGCCTACGGAGACGGCGGTGAGATGGTCGTGACCTGCGTGAAGACCAGGATCATCCACGCGTCCGTGCGGCATCTGCTGCCGCAGTCACCGCACTGGCCCGCCGGTGTCACCCCGATCAGCCAGGACGACCTGATGGTCACCTGGCACAGCCTGGCCACCACCATCATGCGGACCCTCACCGCATGGAAATTGCCCATCCCGGCCGCTGAATCCGAAGGCTACCTGCACAGTTGGCAGCTGGCCGCGCACCTGCTCGGCATCGCTGACGAATACATCCCGTCGACCTGGGAGCAGGCCAACGCGCAGGCCCAACAGCAGCTCGACCCCATCCTCGCGCCGACCGCCGAGGGCAACGACCTGGCCAACCAGCTGCTCAACCTCGGCGCCGATCTCGACCTGACCCTGCTCAGCCGGGGCATCCTCGGCGCGTTCACCCGATTCATTCTGGGCGACAAGGTCGCCGACTGGCTCGTCATCCCCAGGGAACCGGTCTGGAGCCCGCTGCTGGAAGTCGCTTGGGGACCATTCGTCGCGGTCCGGGAAGGCGTGCTGTCGGTGGCCCCCGGGGCCGATGCTCCGTACTGGATGTTCGACGAGTTCCTACGTCAGTTCACCATGTGGTACATGGCCGAACTGCGGATGCCGCTGAGCATCGAAATCCCCCTGACCAACCGCTGACAACCGGCCCCCGCCGGCCGCAGTGGACACCCGCGAAGGAACGACCGATGAAGAACAGCTCGAACCTCGCACGGGTTCGTGACATCTCGGCCGGACTCGTCGGCGGGATCGCCACGGTCGGCGGGACCGCCACGGTCGGCGGGACCGCCACGGTCGGCAGGACCGCCACGGTCAGCAGGACCGCCGCAGCCAGCGGGATTGCCGCGCACCTGGCGACTGACGCCGACGCCACCGGGTTTATGCCTTTCCGCGCGAGGCCGGTGTGGATTCCGCACTGGCCGCCGAGACCATCGAACTCTGTCCCGGCAGTGCCCTGCGCTGGTTCGAGCGGCCAGCGCGGTCACCGAAACCTGCACTCCCCATGGCGAACCGCCGATGCAAAGAAACAGCTAACATACCTGCATACCATCGACGATGGGGAAAATGCCACGCAATCAGGCAGGAGCGCGATGGCGGCGCAGTCGGACGACTGACGCGGAATGAGATGCCGCAGGAGGATGCCGTGGAATCCGCGCTGCCCGCGAACCCATCCGAGGCCGGGAAATCACTGATCGAACGGGCGTACCGGGAGGCCGTCGAACAGACCGATGACACCGATCGCATCCGCGCGCGCATCCTCGACGCGGCCGGCGAGCAGTTCCGGCGGTGGGGTACCCAGCGGTCGACCATGGAGGACGTCGCCCGGCAGGCGGGCGTGTCACGCATTACCGTCTACCGCCGGTTCGCCACCAAGGACGTGCTGGTCGAACATGTCATCCTGCGCGAATTCCGGCGCTACTTCGACACGTTCCTGGTCGACGTCGCCGCCGCCGACAACCCCGCCGATCGCGTCGTGCTCGGTTTCGTGAGTTCCTTACGCGCCCTGCGCGGCAACCCGCTGATCGGCGCGCTGATCACCACCGAACCCGACCACTTCGTCAGCTCACTGATCGGCGATGGCGGACGAGCGGTGGCCATGGTCCGAGAGTTCGTCGCCAACCAACTCCGGCAAGAGCAGCGTGCCGGCACCATCTCCGCGAACCTGCGCACCGATCTGGTCGCCGAGCTGATGGTCCGCATCTGCGCCTCGTTCCTGGCGATCCCGAGCCAGGTTGTCGACCTCGACGACGACGAGCAACTCGCCATGATCGCGCGCCAATTCCTCGTCCCTATGCTCGAAGCGCCGACTGGTCCCCCGAAACACCGCGACAACCGACCTACCCGTGACAGCGCCGTCTCCGGGGGTTGACTCGGCGCAGATGCGTGATCATCACGACCCCACCGGCCTGATCATGTTGACCCACAACAAAATTCGACACCCACGGCCACACGAAAGCCCCTCAGCGCCAAGGGGCAGCTGAGGGGCTTTCTGAGTTGGGGCGCTGCGGCTCGAGCACGCCCCATAGAGCAGTCTACGGTGCTACGGCCGATCGAACTCGCCATCGTTCACACCAGCGGTGAACGCATCCCACTCGGCCGGAGTGAATATGAGCGCCGCGCCGGTCGGATTCTTGGAGTCGCGGACGCCAACCACACCCCCGTCCAGGTGTGCGACTTCCACGCAATCCTTGGACGCGGTGCTTCGGCTGCTCTTGAACCACGCAGCGCCGGACAGGTCAACATTCACTGGGCATACTCCTCTGCAATCTGGAGGATGAGTCTGCGGCTCAGTAGCGCAGTCTACGGCGCTACTGCCGATCGAACTCGCCATCGTTCACACCAGCGGTGAACGCATCCCACTCGGCCGGAGCGAATACGAGCGCTGCGCCGGTCGGATTCTTGGAATCGCGGACGCCGATCATGCCACTACCGAGGAACGCAACTTCTACGCATTCTTGGTTAGCCGAACTCCGGCTGCTCTTGAACCATTGCGCCCCCGACAGATCGACACTCACCGGGTCAACTCCTCTGCAATCTCGAGGATGAGCCTACGGCTTTCGCCCTCATCCAGTGCTACGCCTTGGATCCCAGCATAGGCGTCTCGGTATTGGTCGACCTCGTCCGCTTTCTCTAGGTACAGACAGCCTGTTATTCCTTGGATGTAGACCACCGGCGGCTCTGTTAGCTGCGCGGTCGGGTGGCGCGGGAACTCGAGAAGGATGAAAGATCCTGTGCTGGTGCCTTTGTGCAATCCAGCTGCCAGCGGCACGACTCGGACCGAGATGTTGGGGAGTCGGCCAATCTCTATCAGGTGTGTCAGCTGAGCAGCCATGATTTCCGGTGAGCCTGCGACACGACGCAATACCGACTCTTCCAGCAGGACGTTTACTTCGAGTGGGTTGGTTCGACTCCGCAAGCGCTCGACCCTGCGAGTGTGGATTTCGATGCGGCGCTCGACCTCGTTGGTGGGCATCGCTGGATACTCGGTCCAGATCACCGCTCGGCGGTATTCCGCCGTTTGCAGTAGCCCCGGAAGTAGCGTCGCCTGATAGGCGCTGAATCGTTTGGCGGCATCTTCGAGGCCGACGTAGAGATCGAAGTGCTTCGGGATCGTGTCCCCGTAGGCGTGCCACCAGCCCTTACCTTGCGATTCCTCGGTCAGCCCCAGTAGCACGTCAGTCGTCTTGTCATCAAGCCCATACATCTGGGCGAGATGCGTGATGAACAACGGATTGATCCGAGTCGGTTGCCCGGTCTCCATCCGCCAGAATGTCTGCTTCGATACCCCGATCGCTCGACGGGCAGCGTCGGGACCGATTCCAGCCGCTTCTCGCTTGTCCTTCAGCAGGCGGGCAAGTATCCGACGCGGAAGGGTCGAACCAGTAGTCATAGTGTTCGGCTCCAAAGGGTTGCTAACAACTCTCGTTCGTCTAGGAACCAGTCTGAACGGCGCGTTGGAATCTCGGAGATTCATTGACGAAAATTCGCCTGGGAACGTTCCAAGTGTGCGGTCGTGGTGCTGCACTGGATGTGCGCCCGCAGCGATAACTCTTCCCTTCCAGGAGTTTTCAGGGCTGGGCGCACCCTAGCCGACGTACCGAGGGGTCACGATGTCGAACCCAAAACTGCCGCACCGGACGCCGCCCGTCGCCCCGCCTGCAGAACTCGCAATCGATCTACCTGTTGATGTTGTCGAGCGGTACCTGAATGCCCTATGCGAGTGGCAACCCGACCAAGCCCGCACTGAACAACCCGATCAAGGGGCCTGAACCGATGGACCACATAGCTTTTGGCGATACCCCGTTGTCTCGTTGTCACTTCTACCGGCGGGTGTGCGATCTGCCCGCGACCGTCGACCCGCCGCACCTCGGGCGGATCATCATGAAGGCCGAGCACGTTTGGGCGCTCATCCTGCCTACCCAGCTCGGCCAAGCGGTGAAAAGCTGCATGCAGCAACGCGCTTCGGATATCGGGCCGATCCTGTCGCATCCACGCTCGAACCGGTGGACGCTGCTCGTTCGACCGGACATCCCAGACGACGTGCGCCTGTTCGCCGAGATGTTCCGCCTGAACGTGTCGGTGGTGCGAACCGGTGGCACCGTCGCGCTGCCGTCACCGACCGACAAGGGCGCGCAGTTCCGGCGCTGGATCGAACCACCCCGATGCACATTCCGGCCGTCCGGGCTTGTCGTGGTCGACGCGATCCGCGCATGCTCAGCGCCGTATCGACCCGCGCGGCGCGGAGCCGACCACGGCCGCAACGCCATCGAAGTGATCTTCGATGAATGAGGCCGCGCCGCAACCGAACACAGAGATCGCGCCATCGGTGGCGGCGCTGCTCGAGGTCTTTCACGAGCAGACGTCCGAGAAATTGGCGATCGCTCCGGTCGACAGTGTCGCGCTGTGTCACTTGACCACCGGAATAGTCGAGGTAGACGAGGACGGTTGGTGCACCGACTACGACGACCTGGACGAGCAGGATGGGATCGATGGTCTTCCGATCGGTGTCGAAGGACGCGAAACACCATGAGCGCGAACATCTCCCCCAACCCGGGCGAGCCCGACGTGCACCTGAGCGTATTCCTGCACGGAGCACGATTCGACTTCGCCGCCTGCCTGACCGCCGCCCTGGTCTTCGTGCGCGAATACCGGGCACGCCACTACGCCGATGCGGTGACTATGGACCTCGGCGACACCAGCGGCTATCCACGACTGCCGTGCGAGAGGCTCTATCTCGAGCCTGGAGGTGAGACACCGATCCGTTGACGGCTCCGACTTGTGGACAGGCCAGGTCGAAACCGCACGAAAACGGACCGCGGATTCATTGCCGAGGCGCCTCCTCGGAGAGTTACTTGATATAGCGGGCTCGCGACAAGATCCGTTGCAGCACAACTATTTCTCATCCTGCCGCCGTTAGGAAGGCGTACGATGGCACCCCAAATCATTTCACTCACCCCCTCCTCCGGCCCCGAAGCGGGTCTCAACTCCGTGGTGATCGCCGGCTCCGGATTCGCCAACGTCGGTCCATTGACCGTGGTTTTCGGCACGACGGCAACGACCTTCACCATCGACTCCAATACCCAGATCACGGCCATCGTCCCGCCGGGAACCGGCACCGTGAACGTCACCGTCGCCGCACTGCTCGACGGCACGAGCAACCCAATGCCCTACACCTATGACACTCCTGCCCAGGGCCTCATCTATGTCAGCGATGGCATAGACACGGTGTATTCGATTCCGGCCGCCGGCGGCACGGCAACCCCCGTCGTGACCGGCCTGAGTCAACCCATGGGTATCGCCCGCGTCGAAAACACCCTCTACATCGCGGAATACGCGGCCAACCGGGTGGTATCGGTGCCGACGACCGGTGGCGCGGTCACCCCGCTGGTGCCGCCGAACGGTGGCCAGGAAAGCCGCCTGGCCGCGAGCGGTCTGTCGGGCCCGACCGATGTCAAGGTTTCCGGCAGAAGGCTCTACATCGCCGACAGCGGTAACCTGAGGGTGGTGTCCGCGCCGATCAGTGGCGGGAACCCCACCTTGGTCGCCGGTGGTCTCAGAGGCGCATTCGGCGTCGCCGTTTGAGCTCAACAGGACAGCTGATTATCCGCCCGTTGTCCCCGGCCAAAGCTTGGTCGGCCGGGGACAATCGCCTGTACGGCGACGTAACCCCCGCACCTTTCCCATCCACAACACACAATCGGCCACGAAATCCGAGGTCCATGTCTTGTCTCGAAGTGGCGGGGCATCCATCGACCGGAGTCGAATGGCGGTACGGCCCAAGAGTATCCGGAACCGCCATTCGACTCGGCTCGACGCCCGAATGTGCATTCCGAACGACCGGAGCTCGCGCTCGAAATCAGCCGATCCAGTCGGCGAGCAGCTGATCGCTTCTGCCGGTGCGGATTTCGGATTCGAGCCAGGTGTTGACCACGGTGTTGAAGAGGGTGTCGCCCTTGGGCAGGAGGTAGGCCTTGGGAGCGGAGTCGAAAGGGGTGTCGGGATGGAGGACCTGGAGGGTCGGGTGGGTGCGTTGGCGGTAGCGGCCCTCGACCGAGTCGGTGACGAAGACGTCGGCGTTGTGCTGTTCGAGCTGGTCGTAAATGGTGAGGTTATCGGGCCAGATGGTCAGTTGGGCCGCGGGGAAGTTGGTGCGGGCGAAGGCCTCGTTGGTGCCGCCCCGGTTGACGATTACGCGGACCTCGGGACGGTTGATCTGGTCGACGGTGGCGTAGTCGGCGGCGTCGGAGCGGCGGACGATGGGGGTCTTGCCGTCGATGGAGGTTGGGATGGAGAAGTCGGCGACGATGCGGCGGGCCGGGGTGTCGGAGATACCGCCGACGGCGATATCGCAGCGGGCGAGGAAGTCGTCGGTCAGGGTGGACCAGGTGGTCGGAATCCATTGCGGGACAACATGCAAGGTCGCGGCAAGGTCGGTCGCGAGGGTGATGTCGACGCCCCAGTAGGTGCCGTCGTCTTCGCGCAGGGTATAGGGCGGGTAGTCGCCGGTGGTGCAGACGCGCAGTACGCCGGACTGCTGCACGGTGATCAGGTGCGACGGCTCCTGCGCGGTCGCGACGGGCCCGGTGGCGAGCAGCCAGCTCAGGGTCGAGAGGACGGCTATCGGCAGATATCGGAGCGGTCGGCGCATCGAGACAGGCTAACCGACCTGATAGTCGACTGAGAACCCGGCGAATGGGACACTTCCCAGCCGGTGCCGACCGTTGATACTGATGTTGGCCACCCACGAAGGAGTTCGACATGAGCCTTATCGGAACCTTGCTCGGGTTAGCCCTGACGGTATTCATCCTGCTGCTACTCGCCCGGCTGGTACTCGATTGGGTAGGGGTGCTCGCCGATGGCAGGCACCCTGAGTGGGTGAATCGCGCCCGCGACCTGAGCCACAGCGCGACCGAACCGGTGATCGCCCCGGTGCGCCGGTACCTGCACCCGGTCCGGCTGGGCGGACTGTCGATCGACCTGGCGTTCACCGTGGTGTTCATCGTCGCCCTGGTCCTGCGTCAGATCTTCTTCAGCCTGTAAGCGATGGAACCCATCGCCTACGGCCCACACCGCGACCAGGTGGCCGACCTGTACCTGCCCGCCGCGGACGGTCCGGCACCGCTCGTGGTGGTGCCGCACGGCGGATTCTGGCGCGCGGAGTTCGACCGCACACATGCCCGGCCGGAAGCGCAGGCGCTGGCCGCACTGGGCCACGCGGTCGCGAATCTCGAATATCGTCGGGTCGGTGACGGCGGCGGATGGCTGCAGCGCTGCCACGAGAGCTCCTCCGGCTCGTGATCGAAAGCGATGCGGTTGCGGGTGGAGGCCGGGGCATAGAGCCCGCGCCACCGCACGAATTGTGCCCTCGATTCGGGTCGCCGTCGATCACCTAGACGGCTATCGCACCCGCCCCTAGACGGCGGCGAATCCGTTGCCCGATCGCGCATGTTCCGCGTCGTGCGAGTGACCCGAACCCCACCGGGAACGGCGGTGTCTCCCAACATCATCGGTCACCGGATGCGCTGTATGATCGGGCCTCATGGGTTGGGAAGCCGGGCCCGGTTCAGCAGACGGCTCGGGCAGCGACCTGACCGGACGCTGGACTGCCGCGCTGACAGGTGGGGCGCGTGATCAAGTGGTACCGATGAGTGCTGGTGAGGCGCGCGCGCTGCTGACGCGGCTGGCTATGGAATTCGAAAACGCAATGCAGCCAACAGAATCTGCCGGTCGAGTGGCGGAGTTGGGTGCGGAGTTGGCGCGGTCGCATTGCGTCGGCGACGAGGTGCTCGGGGGCAGCATCGCGGCGCTCACCGCGCATTTCACCGAAACGGGCACCATCACGGCGGAGCGGCTCGCCGATTTGCTCGCCGCCTTCACGAATGGGTATATCCGCGCATTCCGGGCATGGCTGCTCGCCGAACAGGAAAGCGTCCGCGCCGCCGAAATCGCCGCCCGGCGCGCGGTCGCCGAACAGTTGCGTGCGAGTGAGGCGCGGCTGCGATATCGCGCCCACCACGATCACCTCACTGGCCTGCCGAATCGGACGAAATTCATCGACGCACTCGCCGCCGCCTTCGCCGATCCGAGTGCCGACTTCGGCCTCTGCTATCTCGACCTCGACCATTTCAAACTCGTCAACGATACCTTCGGACACGCATTCGGCGACCAACTGCTCATCCAGGTCGCCGACCGCCTCCGTGCGTGCACCCGATCCGGTCAATTGGTGGCGCGTATGGGCGGCGACGAATTCGTCACCCTGGTCCCGCAATCCGGCGAAACCGTCACCACCCTCGCGAAGCAAATGCTCGAGGCCGTGGCTGAACCGTTCGATATCGACGGTCACCACCTCACCGTCACCGCGAGCATCGGAGTCATGGCGGGACGCACCGAGCACACCACCGCCGACGAACTCCTGCAGGCCGTCGATACCACCATGTACTGGGCCAAGGCCGCCGGTCGCGGTCGCTACGCGGTCTTCGATGCCGATCGTGGCCGCCGCGAACACACCCGCGCCGAACTCTCGGCCGCCATGCCCGCCGCCCTGCTCCGCGACGAACTATTTCTGGACTACCAGCCCATCGTCGCCCTGCCCGACCAGCGGATGATCGCGGTGGAGGCCCTGGTGCGCTGGCGGCATCCGGAACTCGGCGTACTGGCGCCGGCGCAATTCGTGGACCTCGCCGAGGACAACGGCCATATCGGCGCATTGGGCGCGCGGGTGCTCGAGCGCGCGTGTCGCGACAGTCGGGATTGGCATGACCGCTTTCCCGGCCGGACGCCAATCGTGAGCGTCAATGTTTCCGCCGCCGAGGTCGCCGATCCGACGTGGCTGGACCGGGTACAGGATGTCATCGGCGAGACCGGCATCCCGCCGGATCAGCTACAACTCGAACTGACCGAGCGGGCATTCATGCACACCACCGGTCGCCCACTGCAGGCATTGCGCACGTTGTCCGAGGCCGGTGTGCGCATCGCCATAGACGATTTCGGTACCGGCTACTCCAATCTCGCCTACCTGGGCCAACTGCCGCTCGATGTCGTCAAACTCGCAGGACCGTTCATCCGCTGTATCCGCACCCCGGAATCGCCCGGTGCCACCGATCTGCTGGTGCTCGAATCCATTATCGAACTCATCCATGCCCTCGGTTTCACCCTCACCGCGGAGTGCGTCGAGACGCGATATCAGGCTGAGCGGCTGGAATCGCTCGGCTGCGACAGCGCACAGGGCTGGCTTTTCCACCGTCCCATGCCGGTGGAGGAGATCACCGAACTACTGTCCCGCTGACGATCTCAGATTCGTTGCGCCGCCTGCGCATTGACCAACGCGAGCAAGAATTCCGTTGGCACATCGGGCCATTCGGGGCGCCAACGACCAGCGAGCTGGTCTTCGTATACGGCAGCGAGTGTGGCGACCACGTGTGGTCCCCCGTCCAGCAGATAGCGGACCGATCCGAGTTCGGCACACTGGGCGGTAACCGTTGCCAACAGGGTCTTTGCCGCATCGATGCGGCCTGCGGCGGCGAGGCAGGCGATCAGCATTCGGCGCGCCTTCAGCAATTCCCTCGGCCGCTCGACTGTTTCGAGCAGATCCACCCATTCCCGCGCCCATGCGCAGGCGAGTTCGGTCTTTTCCGGCGTTTCCGCGGCGAGCAGCAGCCGGATCGCGGTGAATTCCTCGTATAGTACGGTGAATTCGTCGATCGGATCGACCGGCTCGCGGCGATCTCCGTATTCGACCACGGGTAGCGGACCGAATTCCGGATGCGGCGGCAATCCGAGTCGCAGCCGCTCGTTCTCCACCTCGGCGCCCAGTCGCGGTAACGACATCGAACGGGCCACCCGCGCACCTTCGTTCAATCTGCGAATCGCGGCCGCGCGATCCCCGCGCAATGCTTTGATGCGGGCCCCGACGACATAGCGCGCCAATTTGAAATCGACGACACCGGCCTCGGGCCCCAACTTGTAGCCGTCATCGAGCAGCCGCTCGGCTTCCGCGACTTGCCCACGCTCATAAAGCAATTCGCCCAGCAGGGATCCGGCCAACCGCGCGCCGTAGGAATGGCTGCCGCCGGATTGCTTGGCCACCTTCATCGCCTTGCGGAAGTACCGCTCCGCACTGGCGATATCGAGTTGCAGGCTCGCGGCCAGCCCGAGAAAGCACAGGCCGTGAATGTTGTTGTAAAAGCCCTTGTTCTGGCGCATATACGGTGCCGACCAGTCCTGGATGCGCAGCGCCTCCTCGAAGTCGTAGCGATAGCCCGCGGCGAAGGTCGCGACATTCGCGCCGATCGCCACCACATACGGTGACAGTTCCTCGGCCCGGAAAAAGCAGGGCGCCAGCAGGTCGTCGACTCCGGCCAGCACATCCGCGCGCACCGCGACCACCGCGTGCAGCACACCGGCCTCGGCCCGCAGTCGCGCGGTGTCGGCTTCGTCGAGTTCACCGAGGTTCAGCGTCGATTCCGCAAGGCGCAGTGCGCGTTCGGCCGGTGCGGCCCGGTGCAGCAGAATATTCGCCCAGGCCAGATCCAATTGCAGCCGCGGATGCGTTTCGATGATGGTGGCGGGCAGCTTGTTGACCAGACCGATGAGACTGGCGAACTGCCCGTATTCGAGCAGCGACATCCCGTCCCGCTCGACTATCTCGATGGCCCGCTGCTCGTCCCCGGCCAGCAGGGCGTGATCGACAGCCTCGCTGACCTGTCGATGCTCGGCCAGCCACCTCGAAGCCGAACGATGCAGTTCGGTGATCCGTTCGGGCCGATCGCGTTCCAGCCGCTGCTGCAGGAAATCCTGGAACAGGTGGTGATAGCGGAACCAATTGCCGTCGTCGAGCTTGCGCAGGAACAGATCCTGGAGTTCGATCTGCTTCAGCATTGCCTGCCCGTCCGGTGCACCGGTGAGCGCCGAGGCGAGTTCACCACAGATCCGCTGCGTGATCGAGGTCGCCACCATGAAGTCGAGGATTCCGGGTTCGAGGGTGTCCAGAACGTTCTCCACCAGAAATTCGCTGATCGCGTGATGGCGGCCGGTCAGATGGCTGATCAACTCGCCGGGATTGTCACTGCCGCGCAGGGACAGTGCCGCCAGTTGCAGTGCGGCGACCCAGCCTTCGGTGGATTCGGTGAGATCCTCGACATCGGCGCGATCCAACTCGAGTCCGCCCAGCTCGACCAGGAAGGAATACGCCTCTGTGACATCGAAACGCAATGCGCGGGGGCCGATTTCGACAAGTTCGTCGCGGGCTCGCATCGAACTCATGGGCAGCCCTGTTTGATTACGACTGGTAACCACCAGATGCAATGTGGGACTACATCCTTCGAGCAGAAAGCGCAGTGCGTGAGTGGTGGCGGGGTCGGTGGCGCAGTGCCAGTCGTCGATGACGACGACGAGGTCCTCACCGCGCCGATCGATATCGTTGATCAGCGAGGTCAACACATAGCGTTCGGATTCATCGCCGTGCTCCTCGAGCAGTTCGCCGAGTTCGCGCGCCAGCGAGGGGCGCGCGAGGCGAATGGCTTCGATCAGATGCGAGAGAAACCAGACGACATTGTTGTCGTCGTGGTCGGCGGTCAGCCAGGCCACCGCAACACCCTCGGCGGTCAGCGCCTCGCACCATTGGGCGGCGAGAGTGGTTTTGCCGAATCCGGTGGGGCCGTGGATGACCGCGAGCCTGCGGTTGCGTCCGTCTCGCAGCAGTGCGAGCAGGCGCTGGCGATCGACCAGTGGGCGATTGGCCACCGGTGGCCGCAAGCGGGTGGCGGGCACGGGCGGGGTGATGGTCGATGACGTCGCCGAGGTGCGGCGGCGACCGGAGGTGGGCGTTGGTGACGGCCGATGTCCGACGGGTTCGGCGGCAGGCACCGGAACCGGCATGTCGTCGGGCGGCAGACCGTGCCGCTCCTGGATTTGGCGCAGTTGCTCACCGAATTCGCCTGCGCTGGAGGGCCGTTGCGCGCGTTCACGCGACATCGCGCCTTCGATCGCGGCGGTCACGTCCGGAGGCAGGCCCGCCTCCCCCAGATCCGGTATCGGCTGTTTGGTGATGCGCAGGAACTGGGCGACCAACTGCTCGCCATTGCGTCGTTCGAAGACCGCGTGACCGGTGCTGGCGCAGAACAGAGTCGAGGCCAGGCTATAAATATCGGAGGTCACGTCGGGAACATGCCCCTGCAGCACTTCGGGCGCGGTGAAAGCGGGTGAACCGGTAATCGTGCCCGCGGTGGTCTCGAAACCGCCGACCAACCGGGCGATGCCGAAATCGGCCAGCTGTGGTTCACCGTATTCGGTGAGCAAGATATTGCCGGGCTTCACATCACGGTGCAGCAGGCCGCGCCGGTGCGCGGTCTCCAGTGCGCCCGCGATTTTCACGCCGATATGCAGCGCATCCTGCCAGCCGATCGGCCCATGCTCCTGGATGCGGGTGTCCAGGGAGCCGTGCGGGTGGTACGGCATCACGATGTAGGGACGTCCGGTCGTGGTGGAGCCCACCTCGAAGACGCCGACGATATTGGGATGGCCCGACAGCTTACCCATGGCGAGTTGTTCGCGGACGAAGCGCTCGAGATTCTCCGATTCCAGATCGGCGGTGAGCACCTTGATCGCCACCATGCGCTCGAGCGCGGGCTGGGCACACCGATAGACAACACCGAATCCGCCACGTCCGATCTCGGCGGCATCGGTGAATCCGGCAGCGGTCAGCTCTGCCGCGAACCCTGAGGTGAGGTCGCGTTGCGTGGAAAGCGGATCGATATGCGACACGACGACCCCGATTACAACTACCAGCCAGCTACTTCGAGCATATTCCCGTTGCGACGATTCCGCCCGCGCTCGGTAGCATGCCGCCGCAATTCCTGCGGTGCGGGTGATCCTGGTGGCCTAATGTCCGGATCGCCGGAACTATTCGCGCCGCGCACTCCCGAGGCTACCGGTCGGCGAACTGTGTCACGATCCGTCCTCGGTGAGCCAGAATCCGGTTCGCTCGCGCCACAGGTCGAGCAGGGCACTGTCGCCGCTGATTTCGAGCCTGCCCAGGGCCGGGCGCTGGTAGACGAACCGAAGGAGATCGGCGGCACTACCGTGCACCACCACCGATGCCGGTTCGTCGGCGCGACGCCAGGTCGGCGCCGAGCCGGTCAGATCGACGAGCCAGTCGTGGTTCGGTGTGTGAAACGACAGCCGCCGCCCCGGCCCCAGCAAACCGGACCGACCGTCTTGCGGTTCATAGGCTTCCGGCGCGGCGGCGACCTCTAGCCACTCTTCGAAGCCGTCTGCCACGACATCTTCGGGCACGTCGAGCTCGGCCTCTGCCGCCGCCGCGGCATCCCAGCCGTGCACCACCGCCTCGTGCAGTGCGCGCCGCGCCCAGAAGACCGTCGTGCCACCGGGACCCGGCGTCCAGACCTTTGTCTCGGGCCCGGCCGTCGTCAGGGTTTCGGCCAGCCGGGCGGCGCCTTCGGTGAGCCACGGCACGACCGCGCTCGGATAGTCGGACAGATCGCTGAACTGTGCGTCCGAGACCGGTTCCGCGGCGCGGGTGCGCACGATCGTCTCCATCCAGCGGTGGTACCCGCCGATGTGCCGCAGCAGCTGTCCGAGGTTCCATCCCGGACAGTCCGGCACCGGAAGCGTCGGATCGAAATCCTCGGCGAGCGATGCGAGTGTGCCGGTCTGCCTCGGGATTTCGGCACAGAGTTGGTCGAAAGGCAGCAATGCCTACCCTTCGGCGATGGCGGCGAGTCGGTCCACGGACGCTTGCAGCTTGTCCGGCGTGGTGGCGCGGGCGCGTGGGAGCCGGTTCTCGTCGTTCAATCGGGACCAGTCGTAGGTATGCGTGACCCGAGTGTGTACCGCGTCCACCGGCTCGAGCTCCCAGCGCCACAGGTGACCCGGCGGTTCGCTCGCCGGTTCCGCTGGTAGCCAGGCGATCCGGCGGCCCTCTTCGAATTCCACGATGTGGTTCTCGCGGATGGGCCCCTTGGTGGTTGTCATGGCGAAGACCTCGCCGACCTTCCGTACGCGCTGCCCCGCCGGGGCTTCGGCCAGGTTGTCGTTGCCGTCCCATCGCGGCTGTTGCGCGGGATCGGCGATCAACTCGAAGATTTCCGCCGCCCCGGCCGCGATCTCGCGGCTGGCGGAGACAATGCGTGGCACCTCGCTGTCATAGGTCATGCCATGATCGAAGCATCCGAACCCGACTCCCGCCAGATCTTCGATCCGTGGGAGCGGATTCTCCGCTTCCGGCGGGTGCCCGATCGTCAGCAACGTGCGCTCGTGACGGTAGGACGCACCGCGCACGACGTCGATCGGGACACCGCTGGAGCCAGCTGCGGCAAATGCACCGCATTACTGCAGGGCGCGTCAGAAGACTTGCAGCGGAGGGGATTTCGGGAAAGTGACCGGCAGCGCGACCAGCGCGCGGTGGAACGGACCTGGTCGCCATTCCAGTTCTTCGACCGAGACGGCCAGCCGCATTTCCGGGATGGCGTCGAGTAGTTGATCGATCGCGTCCTGTGCGACCAGGGTCGCGATATTGCGGGCGGGGCAGGCATGCGGGCCGACGCTCCACGCCAGGTGCGAACTGTTGTCGGTGTACTCGCCGGTGGTGATCGCGGGATCGTTATTGCAGCCCGTCATGCTGATGACGACCGGCTGGTGCGCGGGCAACCATGAACCCTCGATCAGCACCGGCTGCTTCGGAAAGGTGATGCAGTAGTTCGATAGCGGCGGATCGGTGAACAGCACCTCGTCCAACGCATCGCGCGTGGACAGGGTGCCGCCCAGAATGCCGCCACCGAAGCGGGTGTCGGTCAACATCAGTCGCAGCGTATTGACAATCAGATTCTGTGTAGGTTCCATACCCGCGCCGTACAGGCTCAGGACCTGGTGAATCATCTCCGGATCGTCGA
Source organism: Nocardia sp. CA-084685 (assembly GCF_050955785.1). Lineage (NCBI taxonomy): Bacteria > Bacillati > Actinomycetota > Actinomycetes > Mycobacteriales > Nocardiaceae > Nocardia > Nocardia sp. CA-084685. Next base: position 3,203,851 of record NZ_CP192094.1, on the reverse strand, counting down.
GCTTCGCCGGATGTGCGAGCAGCCCGGAGACGATATCTTCGCCCGGCTCGTCGCGCTTGAGACAGACCAGCTCGAACATGGCATCCATGACCATCTTGTTGCCCTCGACGGCGGCCTCCGCACCCTCCATCAGGGCGGCCATGCCGGTCGCGGCACGCTGGCCGATCTCCTGCGGGCAACCGAGCATCGCATTGATCATCGCGAAGGACAGCGGTAATGCGTACTGCCCGACCAGGTCCGCCGTACCGTCCTCACAGAAAGTGTTGATCAGCGGAATGGCGATCTTCTCCACGGTGGAATGCAAGGCGAACAGGTCGACGAGACCGACACCGGCCACGGTCGCCTCCCGGTAGCGGGTGTGCTCGAGGCCGCTGGAACGAATCGCCGCCGGACGCCATTCGAGCATCGGACGCACCGGGCAGTCCTCGGGAACACCCTTCTGCCAGTTTCGCGAATCGTGCGGAAAATGGTCGGGATCATTGAGGATCTGCAGTGCGGTGTAGTAGCCGATCACCAGGGTCGCCGGTACACCCGGCGCCAATTCCACCGGCACCAGCGAACCGTATTTCTTGCGCATCTCGCGGTACGCCTCGTGTGGGCTCGCGGCGAATTCCGGTGAGAACAAAGACATTCGGGGGCCATCGGTATCGATCGGCGATCCGTGCGCGACAGGGAACGGGCAAGTGGTGGTGGTTGCCGACTCTGGCGTGGTCAAGAGACGTGACTCCAGTCGTTGTGCAGAAGCGATGAGCATGGTGCGCGACCGCAGGCGCATCCGTGCGCCTGCGCAGAGCAGACTCAGCCTACGTCGGCGACTCGGTCGGCGCGTATCGAGCGCCACCACCCTTGGCCATACAACATGTGACGGGCATTACAGTGGATAGGGGCCGACACGAAGGACACCGATTGAGCACAGCAGCGCACGGCAATCCCTGGGTGGCCGTTCGACCAGAGGATGACCTCGCGCAATTGGCGCGACAGGTGTCCTGTGCGCATCGCTGCTTCATCGAAGGCGACGCGGGGCTGCCGAGTGATCCGGTGCGCCCGGTGGTGCTGGATTCGTGGCGACGCAGCCTCAGCAACGGCGTCGACCCGGACCGCTTCGGCGCCGGTGTCGACCTCGATGGCCTAGAGCTGCAACGGTATCGGGCCACGCATCCGACCGCGCTGATCCGACCGGTGGTGCGCAAACTACTGGTCGAAGACGCCGCCGATGCCGGACTGCTCGTCGCGATCAGCGATGCCGAGGGCCGATTGCTGTGGGTGGAGGGCGATTCGAAGGTCAAGGACCGGGCGCTGGCCATGAATTTCGTCGAGGGCGCGGACTGGAGCGAGGACCGGGTCGGCACCAATGCCCCCGGCACCGCGCTCGCCCTCGATCACCACGTGCAGATCTTCGGTGCCGAACACTTCAGCCGCGTGGTGCACGAATGGAGTTGTTCCGCTGCGCCCGTACATGATCCGCGCAGTGACCGGATCATCGGCGCCATCGATATCACCGGCGGACCGCGTGTCGCGGCACCGGAGGTGTTGTCGCTGATCCGCGCGACGGTCTCGGCCGCGGAAGCCGAACTGCGCCTGTTGATGCTCGACGCGCCGAAACCGCTCGCGTCGACGGCCTCACGCCTCGAGGTACTCGGCCCGGCTCGGCCGACCCTGATCCGCGATGGTGAGCGCATCCGCCTATCGCAGCGGCATGCCGAAATCCTTTTGCTGCTGGCCAACTTCCCGGAGGGACTGAGTGCCGACCATCTCGCCATGCTGCTCGACGAATCCGAGCTGGATCCGGTGACGGTGCGCGCGGAGATGTCGCGGGTGCGAAAGATGTTGGGCGCCAATGGTCTCGGTTCGCGTCCATATCGGCTGCTGATGGATCTCGATACCGATGTCGACGAGGTGCGGCGGGCCCTCGCGCGCGGCGATACGTCGGCGGCATTGCGCGCCTATCCCGGCCCGATCCTGCCGCGATCGCTCGCACCGGGCATCAACGAACTGCGCGTCGAATTGCGCGGACGCCTGCGCGCGGCCCTGCTGACGGCCGGTGACCGCCGCCTGCTCGCCCGCTGGACCGGTTCGGCCGAGGGTCGCGAGGACGTTGCCGCCTGGACCGCCTACCTCTCCTCCCTGGACCGACGATCGTCGCTGTATGCCCAGGTGAAGACCCAATTACGACTGCTCGACCGCAAATTGGGCATCTGACCAGTTTCTTGCAACTGTCGTGCAACATGGACGCTTCTAGTGTTCCGGATCACACCTGACATAGGAAGTCAGCAGATCGAGGAGCATTCGATGACCGTCTTCGCCCGCCCAGGCACACCCGGCGCCGCCATGTCGTTCCAGACGCGATACGACAACTGGATCGGCGGCGAATGGGTCGCGCCCGTCAAGGGGCAGTACTTCGAAAACCCAACGCCGGTAACGGGTCAGCCGTTCTGCGAGGTCGCGCGGGGCACCGCGGAGGATATCGAACTGGCCCTCGATGCCGCGCACGCCGCCGCACCCGCCTGGGGCAAGACCTCGGTCGCCGAGCGCGCGGTCATCCTCAACAAGATCGCCGACCGCATCGAGGAGAACCTGGACGCGATCGCCCTCGCGGAGGCCTGGGACAACGGCAAGCCGATCCGGGAAACCCTGGCCGCCGATATCCCGCTGGCCATCGACCACTTCCGCTACTTCGCCGGTGCCATTCGCGCACAAGAGGGTTCGCTATCGCAGATCGACGCCGACACCGTGGCCTATCACTTCCACGAGCCACTCGGTGTGGTCGGGCAGATCATTCCGTGGAACTTCCCGATTCTGATGGCCACCTGGAAACTCGCGCCCGCACTCGCCGCCGGTAACGCGGTCGTGCTCAAGCCCGCCGAGCAAACTCCCGCCTCGATCATGTTCCTGATCGGCCTGATCGGTGATCTGCTGCCACCCGGGGTGCTCAATATCGTCAACGGTTTCGGTGTCGAGGCGGGTAAGCCGCTGGCCTCCAGCCCGCGGATCAAGAAGATCGCCTTCACCGGTGAGACCACCACCGGTCGCCTGATAATGCAGTACGCATCGCAGAACCTGATCCCAGTCACGCTGGAACTCGGCGGTAAGAGCCCCAATATTTTCTTCAGCGACGTCCTCGCCGCCAATGACGACTTCCAGGACAAGGCGCTCGAGGGCTTCACTATGTTCGCGCTGAACCAGGGGGAGGTCTGCACCTGCCCCTCGCGCGCGCTCATCCAGGCCGATATCTACGACGAATTCCTCGCGGCCGCGGTGGTGCGCACCAAGGCTGTGCGCCAAGGCGATCCGCTCGATACCGAAACCATGATCGGCGCACAGGCCAGCAATGATCAGCTCGAAAAGATCCTGTCCTATCTCGAAATCGGCAAGGGTGAGGGCGCGACATTGCTGACCGGTGGCGAGCGCGCCGATCTCGGCGGCGATCTGTCCGGCGGATACTACGTCCAGCCAACGGTTTTCGCGGGCAGCAACTCGATGCGGATCTTCCAGGAGGAGATCTTCGGACCTGTTGTCTCGGTAACATCGTTCGCGGATTACGACGAGGCCATCAAGATCGCCAACGACACCCTCTACGGACTCGGCGCGGGCGTATGGTCGCGCGACGGTTCGGTGGCCTACCGCGCCGGACGCGATATCCAGGCCGGACGGGTGTGGACCAACACCTACCACCAGTATCCGGCGCATGCGGCATTCGGCGGCTACAAGCAGTCCGGTATCGGCCGCGAGAACCACCGCATGATGCTCGACCACTATCAGCAGACGAAGAACCTGCTGGTCGGCTATGCGTCGAAGGCGCAAGGCTTCTTCTGATGGCCGCAGTCCCCCGGCGCGTGCGCGCCACCGCGGCGGCGATGGATCTGCTCCGTCGCCTCCGCGGGCGGCACGGACCGCTCATGCTGCACCAGTCCGGTGGTTGCTGTGACGGATCGGCCCCGATGTGTTATCCCGCAGGTGAATTCATCATCGGCGATCACGATGTACTGCTCGGATTGCTCGATCTGCGGTTGCTGGTCGACGAGGTGCCAGCTTCCGCCCCGGAGCCGGACGACCTTGCGCCGGTGTGGATCTCGGGACCGCAGTTCGCCGCCTGGCAGCACACCCAGCTCGTCCTCGATGTCGTGCCGGGTCGCGGTTCCGGCTTCAGTCTGGAATCGCCGGAAGGTTTCCGATTCCTCAGTCGCGGACGGGTTTTCGATGACGATGAGCTCGTTGCGCTGGCCGCGATCGAACCCGTGACGGGAGCGGGCTGGGAGCGCGGGGAACGTCCTGCGGCGTCGAGCGAACCGCAGGTCGTCGCCGAGGCAGCCGATGCCTGCCCGGTCCCGGGAACGCGCCCCTCGGTTTGACAGCTAACTTTTGCTGTGGCCCTGCCGCTTCCGGCTCAGGCTTCGGTGTGCGGCTCGATCGCCACCAGATCGAGCACCAGATCCTGGAGTACCCGGCGGGTGGTGTGAGCCTGCGCGATCAATGGTTCGGACGATTCCGTCTCGGCTAGCTCTACCAGCTTGTTGACTACGTGGCAGACCGCGAGGAGTCGTCGGATCGCGTGACGTCGCTCGGCGAGATTCACGGTGTCGGTGGCCATATACACCAGATCGCACCGACACCCCTGACCGTTTCGCCCGAGTTTTGCCGGGTCACGAAGTGACGCATCCAGCAAACACGACCGCCGATCATTCGGTGGGCCGCAGGACGGCGCGAGCGGCGGCGCGAGCGCTGTCCGGATCGGAGGTCGACAGGACGGCGGCTGCGGCGCGGCGGCAGTCTTCCAGGGTGACCGCGGCCAGCGCGGCGCCTACCGCGGCTACAGCGGCACCAGCGGCGGAGAGTGAGCTGATGCCGAATCCGGCGAGGACGCAGGCCAATAGCGGATCAGCGGCAGCTTCACCGCAGACCCCGACCGGCTTGCCCGCGGTCGCTCCCGCGGTCGCGGTGCGCGCCACCAGTGCCAGGACCGCTGGTTGCCATGGGTCGGTGAGTGCGGCGAGGTCGGCGGACATGCGATCCGCGGCCATGGTGTATTGGGCGAGGTCGTTGGTGCCGATCGACAGGAAATCGACATGTTCCAGAATGGCCTCGGCCAGTAGGGCGGCGGCAGGAACCTCGATCATGACGCCCGGGACCAATCCGCGCGCTCGTACCTTGGCGGCGAACGACTTCGCCTCGGCCGCAGTGGAAATCATCGGGGCCATGACCCACGGTGTCGGCGTGCGGTCGGTGGCGGCCTGGGCGATCGCGTCGAGTTGGTGGTCCAGGATTGCGCTGTCATGGGCGGCGATCCGGATGCCGCGCACACCGAGCGCCGGGTTCGCCTCATTGGCGTGGTCGGCGAAACGCAGTGGTTTATCCGATCCGGCGTCGAGCGTGCGGATCACCACCTTCGACCCGTCGTAGGCATCGAAGACCTCGCGATAGATGCCCGCCTGTTCGGTGATGCTCGGCTCGGATTCGCGGTCCAGGAAACATAATTCGGTGCGGAACAGTCCGATGCCCTCGGCCGGTTGTGCGCGCGTCGCGCGGGCTCCGGCCCCATCCTGGACGTTGGCGAGAATTTCGACCCGATGTCCGTCGGCGGTCGCGCCCGGACCGGTCCAAGCCGCCGTGCGCGATTCTTGCGTGCGGTACTCGGCGACTGCGCGAGCAGCGGTTTCCGGGTCCGGACCGATGGCGACCTGTCCGGCCGCGCCATCGATCAGCACCTCGACTCCGGCGGGCACATCGTCGAGTCCGGCGATCGCGACCACGCACGGGATGCCGAGTTGGCGGGCGATGATAGCGGTGTGGCTGGTCGGGCCGCCGCGCGAAGTAGCGAGGCCGACAATGAGATTCGGGTCCAGACCGGCGGTATCGGCCGGGGCGAGGTCCTCGGCTAGCAAGATCGATGGCCGGGTCGGCGTGGGAATGCCCGGTTCGGGCGCTCCAGCCAATTCGGCGATCACCCTGTCGCATACATCGCGGAGGTCGGTGACACGTTCGGCCATCAGCCCACCCAGCTTGGTGAACACCTCGGCGAACTGATCGGTTGCCGCGGCCGCCGCGACGGCGGCGGGACTGCCCGCGGTGATCAATTTTTCGGCGGCGCCGAGCCAGCCGCGATCGGCGGCCATGGCGGCATTCGCGGCGAGCACCTCCGCGGCCGCACCGGTCGCACGGGCAGCGCGTTCGCGCAAGCGCCGGGCAACCACCGATGTCGCGGCCAGGAAGGCCTCGTATTGGAATGCCCGATCGGACTCGGCGACCGGGTCGGAACGAAGGTCCACGCGGATCCGCGGCGCCGGGCGCACGGTGGGCGCGGCGGCGATTCCGGGCACCGCCGGGGTGCCGCGCAATGTCATAGCACTGCGCGCTACCCGCGCGGGGCCTGCGGCCTGCGGTGATCCGGACATTCGATTCCTCCTCCACGCCGATGTCGAGTGAGTGCGACCGATTACTCAGCTCGGCTCGATGTGATCCAGACTACTCGAATCTCTTGACAAAGCAACATAGACGGGCATAAAACAACATAAACACACATTGCCAATCGGAGGATCGGATGTACGCAGAGGAGCGCCAGCAGGCCATCGCCGCCCTGGTCGGGCAACGCGGGCGCGTATCGGTCGCCGATCTATCCGAGCAATACGGGGTCACCACCGAAACCGTGCGCCGGGATCTGGCGGTCCTCGATCGGATGGGGCTGATCCGCCGGGTGCACGGCGGCGCGGTGCCCGCGGCGGCGCTCACCGCGATCGAACTCGGCACCACCGAGCGCGAACATACGCGGGCCGCCGAAAAGGACCGCATCGCCAAGGCAGCCCTGGATTATCTGCCGCCGACCGGCGGCAGCATACTGTTCGACGCCGGGACCACCACCGCGCGGATAGCCGCCGCCCTGCCCGCGGACCGCGAACTCGTCGCCGTGACGAACTCGGTGCCCATCGCCGCGCGGCTCAGCGGATTCGGCGGAGTGCGATTGCATCTGATCGGCGGTCGGGTGCGGGGTGTCACCCAAGCCGCGGTCGGCGCGGAGGCCTTGCGGGTACTCGGCGAACTGCGGGTCGATGTGGCATTCATCGGTACCAATGCGCTGACCATCGGCCACGGACTGTCCACCCCCGATCCCGACGAGGCGGCGGTCAAGCGCGCCATGATCGCCAGCGCGCATCGGGTCGTAGTAGTCGCCGATGCCACCAAGGTCGGGCGCGAGGATCTGCTCAGCTTCGGTTCGGTCGAAGAGTTCGACGTGCTGGTCACCGATACCGGACTGCTGCCTTCGGTGCACAACGAACTCACCGAATACGGCATCGAGGTGGTCACGGCATGATCGTCACGCTCACCGCGAATCCCAGTATCGACCGCACTGTCAGCCTGCCCGACCCATTGCGGCGCGGTGCGGTGCATCGTGCCGAGACCGTGCTGTCGCAGCCCGGCGGCAAGGGGGTCAATGTCTCTCGCGTGATCGCGGCCGCCGGAGTCGAGACCGTTGCGGTATTGCCCGGCAATGCCGGTGATCCTTTGCTGCGCATGCTCACCGATGCCGATATCGAGCACCGTGCGGTGCCGTGCGCCACCCCGGCGCGCACCAATCTCACCCTCGCCGAGCGCGACGGCACCACCACGAAGATCAATGAGCCCGGATCATCGCTGTCCGCCGAATGCCTTGGCGCACTGGCGAATCAACTCGATGAGCTGGCCGATAAGGCGAGCTGGGTGGTGCTGTCCGGATCCTTGCCGCCCGCCGTCCCCACGGATTGGTACGCGTATCTGCTGCACCGGCTGCGCGGCGCTCGGGTCGCGGTCGACACCTCCGACGCTCCCCTGCTCGCACTGGCCGCCGAACTGGAATCGGCGGCGCCGCAACTGCTCAAGCCGAATGCCGAAGAGCTGGCGCAACTCACCCACGGCGACCCCGCCGAACTAGAGGACCCCAACGCCGCCGCGCGTGCGGCGAGCACTCTGGTTGCTCGCGGCGTCGACGCCGTGCTCGCGACACTCGGTGCGGCCGGAGCCGTGCTGGTCACCGCGGATGGCGCCTGGCATGCCGCCGCGCCCGCCATCACCCCGCGCAGCACCGTGGGCGCAGGCGATTCCGCACTGGCCGGATACCTGCTCGCCGATCTCGACGGGCTGGACGCGCCGGATCGGCTGCGCCGCGCCGTCGCCTATGGCAGCGCCGCCGCCGCGCTGCCCGGGACCGGGCTGCCCGGCCCACACCACACCGACCCCCGCGCCGTGGCCGTCACGACGTTGGAATCCCTGCACAGTCGCTGAAGGACACTGCGATGGCCCACTCCCCTGATTCGATCATCACCACCGAGCTGATCAGCCTCGATACCGACCTCGGCAGCGCCAAGGAAACGGTCATCGCGACGCTCGCACAGCGACTCACCGACCATGGGCGCGCTACATCCGCCGAGGCACTGCGTGATGCGGCCCTGGCGCGCGAATCGCAGTCCGCGACAGGGCTTCCCGGTGGGATCGCCATCCCACATTGCCGAAATGCGGCCGTGACCAGTGCGTCGCTCGGGTTCGCTCGGCTCGAGCCCGCAGTGGATTTCGGCGCTGCCGATGGGCCTGCGGATCTGGTTTTCCTCATTGCCGCGCCGGAGGGGGCCGGGGCTGAGCACATGAAGTTGTTGTCGAGTTTAGCTCGGGCGCTTGTGCGGCCGGAGTTCGTGGGGTCGTTGCGGGGTGCCGCCAGCGCTGATGAGGTAGTTTCGCTGGTTACGGATGTGCTTACGCAGAAACCTGCCATGACGCCCAAAACGCCTGCGCCCGAAGCTGTTTCGAACGGCGCACCCGCGTCCCAAGCGGCTTCGAAAGGTGCCGCGCCTGCACGCGAACCAGATACGAACCGCACTCCCGCACACGGAGCCATTTCAAACGGCGCACCCGCATCCGATGCGGCTCGATACGGCACCACACCCGCACACAAGCCGGATTCGAACGCCACACCTCCAGCGGCGGCCGGACTCAGCAGCGCTGACAGCGCGATAACGCCTGCACCCCATGGTGTTTCGGACGAGGCGATAAACGCGGCAGCCGGGCAAACGATCGTTGCCGTCACGGCGTGCCCCACCGGCATCGCCCACACGTACATGGCCGCCGACTCACTGGTCGCCGCCGGTGACCGCGCGGGCGTCACGGTGCACGTCGAAACCCAGGGTTCCAGCGGCAGCACCCCGCTGAGCGCCGAAACCATCGCCGCCGCGAGCGCGGTCATCTTCGCCACCGACGTGGGCGTGCGCGGTCGGGAACGGTTCGCGGGCAAGCCGATAGTCGAGTCCGGGGTCAAACGCGCGATCAACGAGCCTGACACCATGGTCGCCGACGCACTGCGCGCCGCCCTCGACCCCACGGCGGCGACCGTCGCGGGATCCGTACGCAGCGAGGGCGATTCAGCACCAGCAACACTCGGCTGGGGTACCCGATTGCGCCAGATCCTGCTCACCGGCGTCAGCTATATGATCCCGTTCGTCGCAGCGGGCGGCCTGCTCATCGCGCTGGGATTCCTGTTCGGCGGCTACGAGATCGCCGACCACGCCAAGAAGATCGTGCTCGACAACTCGCTGACGGCACTACCCGACGGCGGCCTACCGACCTATCTCGGCGCGGTGCTGTTCCAACTGGGTTCGCTCGCATTCAGCTTCCTGGTACCGGCCCTCGCCGGATATATCGCCTTCGCCATCGCCGACCGACCAGGCCTGGCACCAGGATTCACCGCCGGTGCGGTGGCCGTCTTCGTCGGCGCAGGGTTCCTCGGCGGCCTCGTCGGTGGTCTGATCGCCGGATTCGCGGCCCTGTGGGTGGCGAAACTACCTGCCCCACAATGGGCGCGGGGACTCATGCCGGTGGTGGTCATCCCGCTGTTCGCCTCACTGATTGTCGGCGCGTTGATGTTCATCTTCCTCGGCAAGCCGCTCGCCGCGATCACCAGCGGACTCACCAATTGGCTCAACAGCCTGACCGGCACCTCCGCGCTTGCCCTCGGTGCCATCCTCGGCCTCATGATGTGCTTCGACCTCGGCGGCCCGGTCAACAAGGCCGCGTATTCCTTCGCCGTAGCCGGGCTGTCGGTCACCGATCCGGCCTCGCTGCGCATCATGGCGGCCGTCATGGCCGCCGGCATGGTCCCGCCGCTGGCCATGGCGTTGGCCACGGTGCTGCGGCCCCGGCTGTTCACCACGGCCGAACGCGAAAATGGCAAGGCCGCATGGCTTCTCGGTGCCTCCTTCATCTCCGAAGGCGCGATCCCCTTCGCGGCCGCCGATCCGCTGCGCGTGATCCCCTCGATGATGGCCGGTGGCGCAGCCACCGGTGCGCTGATCATGGCGACCGGAACCACGCTCAGCGCACCGCACGGCGGCATCTTCGTCTTCTTCGCCGTCGGCCACATCGTCTGGTTCCTCGCCGCCCTCGTCGCGGGCACCGCCGTCGCCGCCCTGTGCGTCACCGCCGCCAAGGAATTCATCAAGCCACGCACCCCCGCCCTCGCCGCCGCCTGAAATCCCCTCTCACCCAAGGAGAATCCCCCATGCCCAGCACTACCGTCACCGTCGCATCCGCCATCGGCCTGCACGCCCGCCCCGCCAACATCATCGCCGAAACCGTCACCGACTCCGGCGCCGAGGTCACCCTCTCTCTCGTCGACGGCGACCCCGTGGACGCGGGCTCGGCCCTCATGATCATGACCCTTGGCGCGGCCCACGGCACCGACGTAGTAGTCACCAGTGACGACGCCAACGCTCTCGAGCTCGTAGCCAAGCTCGTAGCGACCGACCTCGACGCCTGAACGACCGGTCCGTGGACGCCGATCCCCTTATCTCATCGGCTGATTCGCGAACCTGGGCGCACTCTCCATGGACCTAGGTGCGCGACGGCTCCAGCCGGCACAATCACGTGTGATCGGGCGTGCGGGAACGCGAGGGCGGCAATCGAAACAGGCCCTTCAGCCTGCGCAAGGCCTCGCTGTCCCCGGACGCCGACGCAGCACCGGTCTCGATCGCGTCGGCGAAGGTCCGCCCCTGACTCGTCACCTCGAGGAACGCCTCCTCGCTGATCGCGATAGTCGCATCAGGGTGTTGAGCAGGTCCATGCAGCGCCTCGATCGTCCCGTCGTCGATCCGGGCATGGAAGACCTCATCATCGATCCGGAACTCGTACACCGCACGCAGCCCGGCGGCGACCTCGGCATCGAAGCAGGCCCGTAGGCCGAGCACCGCCCAGCCCGGATGGAACGTCTCGGTCTCGCGCCGTTCGCCCATCGCCCACTTCAGACCCCACCGGGCCAGCTCCAGAATCGGCGGTCCGAGTTCCTCGCCAGCCTCGGTCAGGGCGTACGCGGGGGTACGAGCGGGTGCTGGGAGCGTGATCTTATGTGCGAGTCCCTCGCGCTCGAGATGTTTGAGGCGGGCGGCCAGCAGTCCAGTGCCCAAGCCGCGCATGCTGGCCTGCAGGTCGCCGAACCGTTTGGGCCCGGTCAGCAGTTCGCGGATCAACAGCAGCGTCCAGCGCTCGCCGACAAGGTCGAGGGTGCGCGCGGTCGCGCAGTACTGGTTATAGGTTCGCTGGTCCACTTCCTAATTCTAGACTCCACGCTTCCTGTTCTTGGATGAACGAAGACCAGGACGGACGACTTGGCGCGCCATCGTCAGATTCCAAACTTTAACCCATTGACTTCCTATTCTAGAAGTGCCAAGTTCTTTTACTGGTAGCTAGCGAAGGGAGTTCAATATGACCGAGGCGCTGTATACGGCGGAAGCGCACGTCACCGGGGGAAGGAACGGCCGAGGGCACACATCCGACGGACGGCTGGATCTGGAACTACGGCAGCCCAAAGAGCTGGGCGGAGACGGTGCGGGAGCCAACCCCGAGCAGCTCTTCGCAATCGGCTACGCCGCCTGTTTCGGCACGACACTCGCCCTGCTGGGGCAGCGCGCGAAGCTCGAGGCAAACGACGCGGAGATCGACTCCTCGGTCTCCCTGGTCGCAATCGACGGCGGCCGCTTCAAACTCGGCGTCGAACTGCGAATCTCACTGCCCTCGCTCACCGGCGACCAGGCAGTCGAACTTGTCGAGACGGCCCACCAGGTCTGCCCGTACTCCAACGCCACACGCGACAATATCGACGTCGCACTGGTGGTGAACGACACCCGGTTGTGACCCCTTCCCCGCTCCTCTCCCGATGAGAGAAGCGGGGCATCACAACAGATTCAGTGCCGGGGCTGGTAACAGCCCGCCGGCGGACCGCGGTTTCAGCGGCTATTCCAGGCAGTGGATCAGGAGCCGGTATGCCATTGGTAGCTCACCGCTCGGGCGCTCATCGGTAAATATTCAGTCGAGGACTGCGGTGGCTTCGATCTCAACCAGATGCTCGGGGACATCCAGCGCCGCGACGCCGATCAGCGTGGTCGGCGGCACCGGCGTGACCCCCAACTTCGCGGTCGCCCGGGAGATTCCCTCCAGGAGCGCGGGCATCTTGTCGGCAGTCCAGTCGACGACATAGAAGGTCAGTTTCGCTACGTCGCCAAAGGAACCGCCGGCCTCACCCAGCGCGGTGGCGATGTTGAGGTAGCACTGCTCAACCTGCGCGGCGAGGTCACCCTCGCCGACCGTGACCCCTTCCGCGTCCCAGGCGACCTGCCCGGCGATGAAGACCAACTTCGAACCCGAGGCGATCGCCACCTGCCGGTAGACATCGATTTTCGGCAGTCCATCGGGATTCTTCAGGGTGATGGCCATGCTGTCCGCCTCCTTGTCCGGGCTCGTGTAAGCCCGTGTTCGTCAAACGACCTTTGGTCTCTTGTAGTTACTCAGGAACTGTAGGAGAGTGTGCGTTGACATGGAAGAACGCACTTTTCAGTGACTGAGGAACCTTATGGTGACCAAGCAGCTCAGCGGCTCGGCCGACGATGCCGACCTGCGGCGAGCCGACTCCCTGGCGCGGGAGATCTTCTCCGATGTCGCCAACAAGTGGGCACTGTTGATCATCGAGGCCCTAGGGGATGGCACCCTGCGCTTCAGCGAGCTGCGCAGCCGAGTCGAGGGCATCAGCCACAAGATGCTCACCCAGAACCTGCGTATGTTGGAGCGCAACGGCCTGGCCGAGCGGACCGTCCACCCCACCGTCCCGCCCCGGGTCGAATACACCCTTACCGAAGCGGGCCACGGACTTCGAGCGACGGTCGACGGAATATGCGAGTGGACCTACCGGTACTTCCAGCACATCGAGTCCGCCCGGCGGCACTTCGAAGCCTGACGGTTGGTGAATGCGGAGCGCGCGGACTTCAGTGCCGGAGTCGGTGACAGCCCAATCGTGCAGGCCCCGATGGCTGGGTAGCGGTTCACGCTCCGAGATCGGCGGTGGCGCGGAAATCGCTGGGGCGGATACCTCGATGGCGCTTGAACGCCGCGCTGAAACCGAAAGCGTCCGCATAACCGACAGCCTTCGCGACCTGCGCCACGGTGAGACTCCGGTCGGCCAGTAGTTCTTCCGCCTCATCCATCCGGCATTCGGTGAGATACGCCAGTGGCGACTGCGCCATAACCTCGGAGAACCGCCGGGCGAACAGCGCCCGCGATACCCCCGCCTCGGCGGCCAGCGACGCGACCGTCCAACCGGCGGCCGGCCTTGCGTGCATGGCCTCCAACGCCGGCCCGACCACCGGATCGGCCGGCCCGCGATACCAACCCGGCGCGTCGGCGTCCAGCTCGTCGAACCAGTCGCGCAGCGTGCACACCAACGCCCAGTCGAGCAGCCGGTCCATCATCGCCTGCGCTCCGGCCGGACGTCGGGCCGCATCCGCGGCGATCGACTCCATCCACGCGCACACCTCCACATCATCGGTCACGACCAGGACGGGTGGTAGAGCACGCAGCAGCCGTTCGTGGCGCCGGCTCGAGGCCCGATAGGCGCCGACAATCAGAGCGGTCTCACCGGCGGGGTCGTTCTCCCAGCGACCGCTGTCCAGCGCGGGATCGCATTTCGCGTCCGGCGCGAAGCAGGCGACTTCGTATTCCTCGTGCGGCAGGCCGACAGTATCCGCGCGGTCGACGAGGACGAACGGTTCCGGGCCGCGCACGATCGCGGTGTCTCCCACCGTGATCCGATGCTCGAGACCGCCGGGCAGCAGCAGTGTTCCCCCACCGCGCAGCACAGTGACCATGGTCAGCGGTGCTTCGTCGGCGAACCGGATGCTCCACGGTGCTTCCAAGACCGCGTTGGTGAGCACAGCTCCCTCGGCCCGGATACCGCTCAGCAGTTTGCTCAATGGATCCACACCATCGACGGTAGACGAACTCCTATCGAATGTAGATCCTTACCCATAGATCGTCCATTGCCCGGGGTGTGGAATGAAATCCGGACCGCACAACCGATCGTCCGGAACTCCGGACCACAGAGGAGGCCCCGTGCAGCACAACTCGACCGTGGACACCGCGACCACCCGCACCGCGCTGGTCGTCGTCGCTCATCCCCGGCCCGATTCGCTGACCACCCATATCGCCGAACTAGCCACCGGTCGGCTCGCCGCGCTCGGCTACCGGATCGATCTGCTGGACCTGCACGCCGAGAACTTCGATCCCCGGATGACCGCCGCCGACCTCCCGGAATGGGGCAACCGGGAGAAGGCATACTCCCCCGAAGTCGAGAACCATATGCGGCGCATCCTCGCCGCCGACGTGATCGTCGCGGTGTTCCCGGTGTACTGGATGCAGGTCCCGGCGATTCTGAAGGGCTGGATCGATCGGGTGTGGAACTACGGATTCGCCTACGGCCGCAGCAAACCCCGGCTCGCGGGCAAGCGGATGCTGTGGCTGGGCCTGGCGGGCGCGGCAGACGACGACGCGGTCGTCGATCTCATGCAGGATGCGCTGAGCGCGCAACTCAACGACGGTATCGCCTACTACTGCGGCCTCACCCAGTCGTCAGTGGGGTTGCTGGCCGGCGCGGAAGAAAAGCGGCAGCGCCTGGATGCCGCGGGCAATCTCCTGCTCGACGAAGCCCTCACCGGCGCGGTCCGCGAAGCCCACTATGCGGGCTTGGAAGAGCGGGCGCTGGGCTTCGTCGACGATTTCCTCGCCGCCGACAGGGTTCCGGCCTGACCACTGAAGGCCTATGCGGCGCAGAATTCGTTGCCTTCGGGGTCGCGCATAACCCACCAGTGACCGGCTGGTCCTTTGTCGATTTCGCGGACCCGGGTTGCTCCCAGCGCTTCCAAGCGCGCAACGAGCGCATCAAGGGTGCCGGGTTCGCTGTGCACGTCGATGTGGAGACGGTTCTTATCGGATTTTTCCTCCGGAACGTCTTGGAAGAGCAGTCGCCGACCCTGCCCGACGCCGCTGATCGGGTCGAACGGGTCGTCGGGATGACGGATGGCGGCGTAGCCGCGGAATGTCTTGCGGCCGTGATGGTCGACGACCGCGTCCGCGGGGAGCTGCCCGGCGGCCAGTAGTCGCTCGACGAGGGCGCTCGGGTCTTCCACCTCGTAGTCCAGTGCCGCGGCCCAGAAGTCGGCGAGGGCGGGGGCGTTCCTGGTGTCGATGACCAGTTTCCAGTTCAAAGCCACGGGCGGAACCTACCCCAATGTGGGCACACATCAAGCGCATGCAGTGGGACAGGCGGCCCACTGCATGCCACCGCCCGCGAGATCATGCGAAGCGCTGCCGTCGCGCGGAAGTTTCCGGGACGATGAACGTCATGGCAAGGACACTCGATCAACTCCGCAAGGATCTGCAAGAGTATGCGCGCCTGGCTGAGGTTCGCTACGACTCCACGATCGTGGATCCCGTACTGGAGACCCTCGCTGAGCTGTGGACCAACTCCGTTGTCGGCGTGCGCACCACCACACATCCGGTGGGTGAGCGCGAGGTCAACGCCCGGGTGATGCATCCGGGCGAGCCGAGCGAGCTCATCGAGAAACTGCTCCGCGCAGGGCTTCTCAGCTACACCGGTCATCCGATGGAGAAATTGCTGGCCGAGATCTCGGCCGAGGTGCCAGTCAATTCGGGCGTCGACCTCGCACTTTCCGGTGGGGTGCAGAAGATCTGGCTGGTCTTTCCCGAATTGCTCAGCGTGGAACGGGTTCTCGGCTTCGCCGGAATTCCCGAATCGGCACGCGCGCACGCCGACCATCTATCCCGCTACGGCGGCCGAATCGGGATTCTCGCGGTAGATTTCGATGCCCGCACGATGAACCTCTACTCGAACGTCTTCGAGCCCGGCCATCTCACACCCGCGGATATCACCGGGATCCTGGCCGAACTCGACTTCACCGCGGCCACCGAGACCGAACTCGCCTTACTCGCCCGCACCTTCAACCTCTACCGCACCTTCTCTTGGACCTCATCGCATATGGAGCGAATCTGCTTCCCGGTGCGCTGCGAACCGTCCAGCTTCCCAACCCACCTCGACCCGGTCCTGGCCCGTTTCGTCGCCGAAGCACCATTCGCCGACCCCGACACCCGCGGCTTCGTCTTCTACGCCGCCTACGGCCCGACCAACCGCTACTACAAGGTTCAGGCCGAATACGCGGGCGTCCGCGTCGCCACCTTCCCAGGCGGCACCGCACCCCGCCCAACCTAGTCTCTGGCCGGATAGCTTCTGCCGTATCGAGCCTTGGTTCGGGGGGTTCCGTCGAACGGAGTCCAATCGTGGTCGCCCACGCCGCATTCGACCGCCACATCACTTGGCTCGGCAAACAGCCGGAGCGGGTGGCGCACAAGCTATCTGGACCAGGCGCTAGCTCATCGAATGTCAGCTGGCGATCTCGGTGATCTCCCGGTGCGGGTGCAGGCTGCGAAATTTGCTGCCGTGGAAGATCAGTGGTTCGGCATCAGCACGGGCGGCGAGGCGATTGATCCGAAGGATGACCACTGTGTGGTCGCCCGCGGGGATGCGTGCCTCGACCGCGCCCTCGATCCACGCCGTCGCACCATCGATGAAGATCGCGTCGGCCGCGCCACGGTGCACATCCACATTATGGAAGCGATTGCCGTTGCGGTTGCTCAGTGCCCGAGCCGCGTGCTCTTGATCGGTGCCGAGCAGACTCAGACCGAGGTGCGTTGCGGTATCCAGCTTCGGCCAGGTCGCCGAGCTGTTCTGCACACAGAACGACACCAGGGGCGGGTCCAGCGAGACCGGGACGAAGGTGCTCACCGCCAAACCGTATGGCGTACCTTCGATTTCGGCGCACACCGCGACGACACCGCTGGGGAAGCTGGCGAAGACGCGACGTAGTCCGCAACCGTCGGACGGAAATTCGAAGAGCTCATGCATGATCGGCCGCCTTCGAGGCGAGCGCCGCGGCGACCGGGCGCCAGCGTTCGGTATAGCGCGCGATGGCGCCGTCTTCCTGAAATGTACTGTCCGAGAGATAGAGACCGGGCAGCGCCGCCGTCGCGCCGAGTTCGACCAACACCGGCTTGAGCAGCAGATCCGGGGCGAGCGCATGGGCCGGGCCCGCGCCGAGCATGAGCGGTACCGCCACCACATCGGCCAGGCCGGTACCGCCCTCGAACTGTTCGAGGAACAGCTTCAACAGCCCGGTGTAGGTGGCCTTGAAGGTAGGACTGGCGAAGACCACCAGCTCCGAATTCGCCACCGCGCGAATGGCGGCCGCGACCTCTGGATCACCCCAGGACAGCAGCCTCGCGCCGTAGGAGACCAGATCGATCACCTCCGGTTCCACGTCCGGGCGTAATCCCGCGGCGACCAGCGTTGCCGCGGTCAGGGTACGAGAGGCTGGCTTCGGATTCCCCACGACGACCGTAATTGTCACTTCCGTATCCTCTTCTCGCTCGATCAGATCACGCCGTGCAACGGTGGCGCGGTGTCATGCAGTAGTGCCCGGCCGATGTGCTGATATTTCCACCGGACCGGGTCGTGCAGGGTGTGGGTTCGGGCATTTCGCCAGAAGTGGTGCAGGTTCAGATCTGCTGTGGCACTGCGTGTTCCGCCGACCTCGAACAGCGCGGCCGAGACCTCGTTGGCCGCTCGATCGGCGAGCACCTTGGCGGTGGCTACGGCAAGCGAGGCCGCGCCGACGGATTCGGCGGCAGCGACGGCGGCGTCGACGGCGACACCGGCGACGGTGAGCGTGGCCTCGGCCGTCGTCACCGCGACCGAAAGCTCACCGAAACGCTGGATGAGCAGCGGATCGTCGATAGCCCTTTCGACACTTGATTCGAACCACGGGCGACTCGAAGTGCGCACGAATTCGGTTGCGGCACTGAGCGCGCCGCGAGCGATGCCGGTGTCGATAGCGGCATGCAGCAGTTGCGCGTAGGCACCGTAGCCGGTCGGCGCGTGCACAGCCGCCGAGCGGGCGATCAGCTGATCCGGCTCGACGAGCACCTCGGCGAATTCGATGGTCCCGCTGCCAGTGGTGCGCTGGCCGATGCCGTTCCAGTCATCGATGATCCGCACACCCGGGGTATCGGCTGGCAGATACGCGATGTACTCCCCCGCAGGCAGTCCACTGCGGCCCTCCGGATCATCGAGCCGGGTCAGCACCGCGAGCAAATCCGCGAAAAGCGAACCCGTACAGTAGAATTTGACGCCATCGATACGGAACCGATTCCCCACCGGACGCACCGTAGTGGCGATATCGGCGACGGTCGCGGTGCCGCGCTCGGACTGCGCATTGGCAATGCGAGCCCCCGCGAGAACTTGCCCGAAGTACCCCGCCTGCTGATCAGCGGTACCCGCCAAGCGCAATAGGTTCAGATATACGAAGTGGCTGTGCGGAATCTGCGCGATATTCGGGTCGGCGCCCGCCAGAATCCGCACCACCTCGGCCACCGCACTCGGCGGCAGATCAGCGCCCCCGAATGCCGCGGGCACGGTGATCGCGAGCAATCCACTCGCCGCGAGTCGATCCACCTCGGCGAAGGGCAACTCCCGGCCGAGATCACGTGCCGCCGTGCCGTCGGCGAATTCCGAAGCAAGCTGGGCCGCAACCGAATACGCTTGCGCGGCGGATTCGATCCGGTCGGCGACGACGGCGGTCATCAGTGCCCCACAGTGGCCGGCGTACGTGCGGCCTCCAGTTCGCGGACCAGCGGCAGCACCTTCGCGCCGAAGTACTCGACCTCCTCCTGAAAGTGCAGGAAACCGGCCAGAATCAGGTCGACGCCGAGTTCCTTGTAGGCCACAATGCGCTCGGCGACCTGTTCGGGTGTGCCGATCAATTTGGTCCGGAATCCGTCGTTGTACTGCACGAGATCTTCGAACGTCGAATCCGCCCACATCCCCCTGCGGTCCTTCGTCGACGCACCAGCTTGTTGCACCGCGTCCCGGAAGCCTTCCACCGCAGGCTTATTCGCCTTCTCGATGATTTCGCGCAAGGTATCGCGGGCTTCTTTCTCGGTATCGCGAGCAATGATGAAACCGTTCAGACCGAATTCGACCTCGCGTTGATTCGCCTGGGCGATACTGCGCAGCTCTTCCAATTGTTCGGTGACGCCGTCGAAATCCTTGCCATTGGAGAAGTACCAGTCCGCGTAGCGGCCACCATTGCGACGCGCAGCGGTCGAGTTACCGCCCTGGAACAGTTCGGGATTCGGCCGTTCCGGAGTGTTCAGTGGCTTGGGCTTCAGCGTGAAGTCGCGGATGCGGTAGAAATCGCCGCCGTAGTTGACATCATCCTCTGTCCAGATCTTGCGGATCACCTCGAGGAATTCGGCGCTGCGCCGGTACCGCTCGTCGTGTTCGAGCCACGGCTCGCCGAGTGCGGTGAATTCCCCTGCGAACCAACCGGATACGACGTTGATGGCGAAACGACCATTGGAGAGGTGATCGGCGGTGGCGCCGAATTTGGCCAGCACGGCCGGATGCCAGAGGCCGGGATGAATCGCGGCGATCACCTTCAGCCGCTCGGTCGCACCGAGCAGCGCGAGACTGAACGAAGTCGACTCGTGCTGGTATTCCGCGCCGTAGGACGCGGTGTAGCGGACCTGGGACAGCGCGTAATCGAACCCGTTGTTCTCCGCGGTTTGCGCCAACTTCTTGTTGTATTCGAAGTCCCAACTGGTGCGTTGTTCGATATCACTGGTGACCAGCCCCCCGCTGACATTCGGCACCCAGTAGGCGAACCGGATCTGATCGGCGATGTGCTCTGTGGTCATACTTACTCCATTGGTGTCGGGAACCGTCTATCGCCAGGGGCGCACCATGCGCCCCTTCCACTCCAGCACCGCAAGCCCACCGACAGGAGGGTTTGAATCTGTGCGATCGGATGGGTGTAGCGATCAGGCGTTGGCGAGGCTGTAACCGGATCGGCTGAATCGACCGGCCGGTGTGAACCGTCCGAGCAGCGCCTCGGCATCCGCACCGGTGACCTGGGCGATGAATTCGGCGGCCGATTCGAGCGAATCGACACCGAGGAATGGCTGCGGGCCGTGCAGCAGTCCGACGAGTGCGTTCGCGAAGCGCTGATCAACCGCGGCCGCGGCGAAGAGCTGATTGCCGATATCGGCCAATTCCGGATCGCCGAGGAACAAGCGGGTGACCTTATTCGCCGCATCCCCGCGCGCGGCGAGGAATGCGGCGTACTGTGCGCTGATCCAGTCCGCGTCGAACGGTCCCTCGTGCACGGCGGCCGCCGCGACCAGTCGTTGCGCCTGGATAAGTCCACTCTGCGCGCCCTGCCCCGCGATCGGGTCGTAGGCGGCCGAGGTATCACCAAGCGAGGCAACGACATGACCACCGGCGGTCCGCCCGACGCCGGACCGGACGACCGGCCGGACCGCGCCCTCGAGCCAGGAATGCGGATCCTCGGCGATCACCCGGGTTTCGAGCACCTCGGGCAGATCCCAATCGATGAAATCGCGGTACAGATCCTGCACGATCCGATGCGCCGATTCGGCCGAATCCGCTGCGGCGAAACGACTTTCCCATTCACTGCCCGGCCGTGCCCAGCCGAGGAATGCCCAGCTCGGACCCACGTCCTTGTGCAGATACGGTCCCCACCAGCCCTCGCCCTGCTCGGCGAAGATGGAGAAGCCGCTGTGCGCGCCACCGGCCCGGCTGCGGTGCGCGAAAACGCTTTCGTCATGGCCGATTCCGGTCACGGTGACGGTGAGCAGCGACCGCTGTGGCGCATCGTAGGGGGTGCGTGCCTGATCGATCGCGAACAGATCGGACAGGCCGCCGCGTCCAGTGGCGACCAAGGTGAGATCGACGGCGGCGGCAATGGTGTCGAGTTTGTCGGGCGTCACCTGTTCGACGACGAAACGTCCGCCGCGTTCCAGGAATGCGGTCAGCCGTTCGTCGGCCTTCAAACGAGTATCGACCGCAACTCCGACAAATCCGTCGAAATGACCGTCGAATTGGATCAATTCCTCGCGCTCGGGTCCGGCAATGCGCACGCTCAGCCCGGTATGCCGGGGTGCGCGACCGGTGTAGGTGTCCAGACCGAGCGCGGATTCGGCCTGTTGGGTCTCCCCGAATTCGAGTGCTGTGCCGGTGGCCGGCACATCTTCGCGCAACGAACGCTGATCGCGATCGCTGTAGAGCGTGACGTCGAATCCGGCGTCGAGTAATCCTAGAGCCGCAGTGACGCCGGTTTGACCGGCACCGATTACCGCGGCCGAACGTGTGGAGCGGGTATTCTGCGATGTCATGCCAATCATGGTCCGTCTACCGCCGCGATGATTGCAGTGTTGCGATCATCGAGAATCAATGGGGTGACCTGGAATTCGCGATCGCGCCGAACGCGCCCGATCGTAGCTGCCCTACGATTCAGCCATGTCGTTCACTGTTTCCGAACTGACCGGTGACCGGTCCGAACAGTACCGTCAACTCCTCGCGCAGGCCGGGGCGCTGGTCGCGGGTGAGACCGACCGGATCGCGAATGCCGCGAATCTGGCCGCGCTGGTCTTCCACGCGCTGACCGAGGTGAATTGGGTCGGATTCTATTTCTACGACGGGCAGGAATTGGTGGTCGGGCCGTTCCAGGGCAAACCGGCCTGCGTGCGCATCGCCATCGGCAAGGGTGTCTGCGGCACCGCCGCCGAAGTCCGGGAGACCCAATTGGTGCCCGACGTGCACGCCTTTCCCGGACATATCGCCTGTGATGCCGACACCCACTCGGAAATCGTGATCCCGCTGGTGCGCGACAATATCCTCGTCGGCGTCTTCGATCTCGACAGCCCGCGACCGAACCGCTTCGACGATATCGACAGAAAAGGCCTGGAATCCATCACGCAGGCCTTCCTGAATTCGCTGGATTAAACGGCGGCGGCGCCCGGCCGCGATACGGCATCGGGCAGGGCCGTCGATGATGACCCGCCGAGGCGATACCGTACGCCGCGGTGTTCCTGCGGCAGCCGATCGCCCTTGTCGGAGGTGATGACGCAGTTCATATCGAAAGCAGTCAACTTCTCGGCCCTGCAGGACCGAACTCGCAGCTCTTACCCGCGCCTGGCTGGCGTGGGCTCGGCCGCGTCGTCGGCAGCGTGACTCACTGCCCAGCCCGTAACAGCGCGTGCGGCGATGTTACGGGCTGCGTTCACGTGATCGCGGAGTACACCGACCAGTAGAAACGACCGGACTAGCATCCGGTCCGCAATTCCACCCGAGCCCTGAAGCGCCGGGCTTGCACAACCCAATACGGCACGTCACTTTTTGTCTCCCGTCGCGGGCTTGCGCTCACCCGCGCTCCATGCGAACGGCAGTTGCGTACCGTTCAGCAGATAATCACCGATCGCCCTGGCCTTTTGGATGGCCGGATTGTGCACCGAGATGGTGCGGGCATTGCGCCAGTGCCGATCCAGCCGCAGGCGCTCGGAGACGACCGATGCACCGCCCACCTCGAACAGCAGTGTGGTGGCGGGCAATACGAGATCGATGACCGCGAGTTGTGCCTGCGCGGCGGCGAGTTCGGCTGCCACGATGGCCCCTTCGTCCTGCGCACCGCCGACGAGCACCTTGTCGAGTACATCAGCGACGGCGAGCACGGTGGCCTCGGCGGCGAAGGCGGCGGCGGAAGCCGTCCGATCACCTGTTGCACCAACGGATCCCGGCGTGGCAGGTCGGCGGCGGAATGGGTGTAGCCGCGGGTGCGCGCCGCCACCCACTCGCGGGCATCGCGCTCGGCCCGCTTGGCGATACCGGCGAGCACCGACAGCTGGACCAACTGCAGGTATGAGGTCGCATAGGTCGGTCCAGGCGCGCCGTAGCCGGGCCCGAGAATGCGCTCCGGCTCGACCGCGACATCGGTGAATTCCGTTGTGCCGCTCGCGGTGAGCCGCTGGCCGAAGCCGTCCCAGTCGTCGTGCTGGCGGACGCCGTCGGCATTCGCATCGACGAGCACGCCCACCCGCTCACCGTCGCGATCGGCGGCCGCCAGGATGTAGTCCGCGTAGAGCGAGCCGGTGCTGTAGTACTTGGCGCCGTTGAGCAGCCAGCGGTCGCCATCCTTGGTCAGCCTCGTGCGGTAATGGTCGACCGCACCGACGCCCGGTTCGGTGATCGCATTGCCGACGAGCGTGCCTGCGGCGGTGGCACGCAGCCAATGCGCACGGTTCTCGCCCGGCTCGGCGAGCAACTGGTCTTCGACAAAGGAGAAGTGCACCCGCAACGCCTGCGGCAGATTCGATTCCGCGGCCGCCAATTCGATGAGCAAGCGGAACAGCTGTCGCACCGTGACGCCGTAACCGCCGAATTCGACCGGCACCCGCAGCGCACCGAATTTGGCCTCGCGCAGCCAGCCCACCTCCTCGAAGGGCAGCCGATGATCGATCTCGCGCTCGACCGCTCCCTGCGCGATGCGGTCGAAGATCGGGCCGAAGATCGCATCCAGGTCGGAGTCTGTGGTGGATTTCGCCTCGATGGATGTCATCACACCACCATCGCGCGCAGACACCGTCAGCTCACCAGTTATCCGCACTGCGATCTAAACGTGCTGCTCGAGGGTAAGAACCACACAGATTCCAACCGGTGACACGGCTCGGCGACGCTGGCAGCATCGCCGCTATCCGTGCCGAAAACGGCATCCGAACCGGCGAGGAGCAGTTGTCGATGTCACTGTCGTTCCATTGGTTTCTGCCCACCTACGGCGATTCGCGTGGCCTGATCGCGGGTGGTCACGGCACTTCGATGTCCGGTGACCGTCCGGCATCGCTGCGCTATCTCAACCAAATCGGCGCGGCAGCCGAGGACAATGGATTCGAGGCTGTTCTCACCCCGACCGGCGCATGGTGCGAGGATGCCTGGCTGACCACCGCCATGCTCGTCGAAACCACCGAAACACTGAAATTCCTGGTGGCGTTCCGCCCCGGACTGCTCAGTCCGACGCTGGCGGCGCAGATGGCCGGAACCTATCAGCGCCACTCCCGCGGCCGCCTGCTGTTGAATGTGGTGACCGGCGGCGAACCGCATGAGCAACAGGCCTACGGCGATTTCCTCGATAAGGAACAGCGCTACGCACGCACCGCCGAATTCCTGCACGTGGTACGCGAGCTGTGGCAGTCCCGCGAACCGATCAGCTTCGAGGGCACCCACATTCAGATCCGCGACGCCCTGCTCAACAACCACCCGGACCCGATCCCGCCGGTATTCTTCGGCGGCTCCTCCGGCCCCGCCGGACCCGTCGCGGCCCGCTATGCCGACACCTACCTCACCTGGGGTGAACCGCCCGCGGCGGTCGGCAAGAAACTCGATTGGATCCGCGGACTCGCCGCCGACGAAGGCCGAGAACTCAGCTACGGGCTACGCATTCACGTTATCAGCCGCGACACCTCCGAAGCAGCCTGGGCCGTCGCCGATCGACTGCTGTCCGGCCTCGACCCCGCCGAAATCGCCCGTGTGCAGGCCAGTCTCGCGCGCAGCGAATCCGAAGGACAGCGCCGCATGCTCGATCTACACGGCGGCCGCACCGATCGCTTGGAGATCGCGCCGAACCTGTGGGCGGGCGTCGGTCTGGTACGCGGCGGGGCGGGCACCGCCCTGGTCGGCTCACACGAAGAGGTCGCCGACCGCCTGACCGAGTACGCCGACCTGGGCATCACCCATTTCATCCTCTCCGGCTATCCCCACATCGAGGAGGCCTACTGGTTCGGCGAGGGCGTGCTGCCCATCCTGGAACGCCGTGGCCTGTGGACGCACCCGAACCGCACCGAATCAGGGCCGGTAGCAACGCCTTTCGCGACCGCCACGCACTAGCGGGAACCGTCCGGCGTTCTGTGGCGTGCCGCCGTCGGTGATCACGGCGGCGCAGTGGTAGGCGGCGGCGAGGATCAGGCCCGTTGGGCGAGGAGCTGGTCCGATCAGGGCAGGTCGATGCCGGTCTCGGCGGCTTCGCCGTCTTGACGCTGCGCTCTGCGCCGGTTCTGGGCTCGGCCCGCGATCCGCTGGTCCGAGCTCACCGCCTTGGGCATTCACTCGGGGCGGGCTCGCCGCGCAAACGTCCATCGATCCAGCCGATTTCCCCGGGAAACCCGGTGAACAGGGCGATGATGTGCTCGCCGGGTTCGGTGCGGTGCACCGCTGGGACACCGCGCGCGCATTGGTCGCGGTAGAGATCGTCACCGTTCTCGTGCGGGATCCAGAAGTCGCTTGCGGCGTGATAGATGTAGAGCGGCGTACCCGCTTTACGGTCCGTCAGGTTGAGCTGCCCGAAGATCCGATCCGCGAAGCCGCTGGTCAGCGGGGCACTGATATTCGCGGCGGCGTCGATCGGGACGCCGACCACACCGAGCGGGCCGTTGCTGTCACCACAGCTGTCCTTGATCGGTGAGGTCGCTGCCCACTGCGCCAGATGGTTCAGGTAGCCGAGGATCTCCGGATGCTCCCGGCTCATCGCCAGCGCGACAACCAGCAGAATGCCGGATGCGGAATTTCCGTTGAACCGGCTGGCGACCATTCGATAGTCGGTGACGACTCCGCCTATGGCCGCCCCGACCACCGAACCCGACAGCTCCGGCGCATACTCGTCGAGCAGCATGGTGGCCGCATACGATGCGATCGCACCGCCGGAATATCCGGTGATCGCGAAACGGCTGTCCGTGAACTCGGTCGGCACTATGTTGCGCACAGCTCGAACGGAATCCAGCACCACATGCCCGGCAACCCTGGGTTCGGCATAGGCCATCCACGGACCCTCATGGTCGGGAATCAGCACCGCGTAGCCGCGGCTCAGCCCCCATGCGGTGTTCGGTGGAAACAGATCACCCACATTGAACTTGCTGTGCAACCCGTGCGCCATCGCGTAGCTCGGCGTGCAGTTCAGCCCGAGCGAATTGATCGGCAACGCATTCACCAGTACCGGCCGATCCCCCGGCCCCGTCCATGCGGCGGCGGGAATCACCAATGTCGCGGTACCGAAGGATGGCACGCCCGATGCGTCCGTCGTCCGGAATTTCATCAGGATCGCACGCTGAATCGGCACAATCGCCAGCGGTGCGGAAGTCGCTGTCACATCACGCCACTCGACGATATCGCCGGGAGCGAGACCATCGAGCCCATCCGGCCACGCGTCGAACATCCGGTCCCCCGACGGTGTGGACCGCACCGCTTGCCACAACGCCGCCAAGTCCGCGGGCACCGCACCGGACGGCGGTGACGCGGCGGGCGGAAGCGATGGCGCGGGGATCTGCGCGTCGATCCAGCGCTGCAGATCGGGCGGGGCGGGCGACACCGGCGCTGCCGGGCCGTTGGTCGGGTCGGCGTGTACGGGCACCTGCCCCACCAGCAGCGAGTAACCCACCATGCTCGCGACGACGACAGCTCGGAGACTCGACATCTGACACCTCCCGAATTCGACACCCCGACGAAGGCCAGACCATGTCGCGGCACAATCACTCCTCGGATCTATTTGGATTTGTCACGACTGCGCCCGCCCGACATGCTGGCCGACCCCAATTTCCGAAAACCACTGGCGCGCAAACAACCTCCGATGATCGTCGGCCCTGCCGCCACATCCGGTCTACTGCCGTCCTCATAAACACTGGTCAGCCGAGTATCGTTCTTGGTGGTCCGCGATGACCTTGCCCGGCACTAGGAAGCTCATGGACATCGTAAGAGCGCCGCAGCCGCAATACCGGCAGGCACGCCTCGCCGATATCGAAGATATCGCGGCCATCGAGGCCGAGGTGTTCGCCGAGCCGTACCTGTATCTGATGCTGCGCCAGCTCTACGACCTGCACGGATCCGATTGGCTGGTCGCGGAGCTGGACGGCCGGGTGATCGGCTATGCGCTGACGCTTCGAAAGGCGGGTCGGGCGCTGCTCTTCACGTTCGCGGTGGCCGAGCAACATCAGGGCAAAGGCTACGGCCCCACCCTGCTGCATCAGATGCTGCAACATTGCCGGACCGATGGAGCCGAGGTCGTCTATCTGACGGTTCGACCCGACAATCAGACCGCGGCGAACTTGTTCAAGCGAGCCGGGTTCGAATTCGTCGAACATGATGACCAGTATTTCGGGCCGGGTGAACCACGAGGTGTGTTCGAGTACCGATTGCGTAGGCGACACCTGGACTCGTGACCATGTTCGTTGCGGCCGCGAAATCGCCAGTTGAGCCACCGCGCCTCCAACGCATCGCCGAATATCAGCGGTTTATCGAATTCTTTGTGCGCCAACGCTATTGATCCATCGGAACGAGCTCACCCACGCGTGACATGTCAACATCAGAATTCACTCAAATCTCAACTAGAACCTGTTACAGTCTGCCGATTCGAGGCACTTTCCTACGCCTCACATCGGAAGGTTTCGCTCATGTACGACCGACGCCCTCGGCCAGCACCGGCGTTCGCCAAGGGATGAATCGCCGGAAATTCTTGGCGGGCACTGCAATCGCGGCCGGGGCGATGGCGCTCAGCGCCGCGGCGTGGACCGCCAAGGCGTCGGCGGCACCCATCGGCAACGGGGATCACGTGCCGAATCTGATTATCGGCAGCGGCTACGGCGGTGCGGTCGCCGCACTGCGTCTGTGTCAGGCGGGCAAGCAGGTGGCGATGATCGAGATGGGACAGAACTGGACCACACCGATAACTATGGCCGACTCAACGGCTACGCCGGGCTGTACGTCATCGACGGATCGCTGATCCGGGTAACACCGGCGTCAATCCCTTCCTGACGATTAGCGGTCTCGCCGAACGCAATATCGAAAAGATCATCGCCACCGACCTGGCATGACACTCGGCCGTTCGTGCGGGGTCGATCAGCATTCTTCCCCGTCCGAATCGGACCATGCGTCATCGATCGGCCAACCCGCGGCCAGCAAATGCGCTCGGACGCGGGCGATATCGGATTCGAGCGGCATCTCATCGGTGAGCTTGGTGATGAGCACGCCGACATCGACCCGGTCAGCTGGAATCGCCCCCTGCTCGATGAGCTCGCCCGCCACTTGTCGCACATCCGCTTCGGGCAGCCGCCGTGACAAGAGAGCCAGCAACGGCACGTAGTCCGGATCCGGCACACCGTGCGGATATCCGGCACGCAGCCACGCGACGATTCTGGTGAGCAGATCGGATAGGGCCATAGGAGGTCTCAGGTGTCGGACGGGTGTGCCAGCGGCCACCCGACCGCGGCGAGCCGGGCCGCGACTCGATTCATATCATCCTCGCCAGGCTCTTCGGGCGCGAGTTCGCCGATCGCGTCCTGGACCTAACCGCCCGGGCTTGATGGTGGCCGAGGTGGCCGAAGCGCACGGCTGCCCGGCTTTGGCGGCGGCATCCCGGAACCACCGGCCGGATGGCTGCATCGACACGGATCGCGTTCACCAGCGGTGGGAAGGGTCGGGCAACCGGCCTGGGCGAATATTGGAATGCCGCCTCCCGAGAAACTAGCTGTTCGGAATTTGCGTGACGATGATCTGGCACCCCGCACCACGGTCGACCATGCTCACCGATGCATGCACATCGCTGGAAAATCCAACGACTGCAAGACCGCCCCATGAGCCCGACGTACACCTGCGAGTCAACCTGCGTGGAGTGATCCTGGACTTCATAGCCCGGGCCAGCGCCGCCGAGCAGTTCATCGAGGACCACAGGACCCACCACTATGTCGACGCCGTTTCGGTAATCCCGGGCGACGGGCGCGGACTGCCGCGACTCCCGAACGAGGAGTTATACGTCGGACCCTAGAACCGGGTGCCATCAGCGCCTGTCCGGTATCGTTGCTGGACCGACCTGATCGATTCCACGTCGGCCCCGGGGGTCAGCAAGGAGTTCGCCGTGGTTACACCACACCAACCCGAATCCTTTCCGCCGCAAGGGAATTACCTTGATCCACAAGGCTATCCGTATGCGCAGCAGCGTCCGGAGTATCCGCGCCCCGGGTTCGGTGCACCGCCGCGCGCGGGGGCCTCGCCACTGGACTGGATCACCGCAGGGCTGCTCGTCGTATCCGCGATTCTGACGGGAATCTGGCGGTTCACCAACGACTACCTCGATTTCGGGGAACACATCCCGTTCCTGCTCATCGCCGCGATCGCCGTGCTGGCGGCCATTATCTTGGTGACCGGCGCCGGTGCCAAGAACGGCGCGTTCCGTGCACTCGCCGCCGTCGCCGCGGGCGCTCTGTTCTCCCCCGGTCTCTGGTTCGTGATCAGTATGGCGCGTCACTCGGAATTCACCGAGGCTAAAGATTTCGCCCTCGGCATCCCCGGCGCACTACTCGCCTTGGGCGCTTCGGTGACGGCAATCATCTCGGCTCGGTCGTCCACGCCACGAATCCCGACCCCGCCGTACCCACCGCAGTGGCAGCAACCACCCGCCCAATACCCGCAGCACCAGTACCCACCGCACTCCTCCTGGCCGCCGAGGTAGCCCTTCCGGGACGCCGATTTCCGGCAGATTTGGGCGAACCGCCCACGCCACAACGAGCCCCTCGCACCTCGGCATGGCTGGATGGGCGCACAGCGACCCAGGTTGTTGACACGCACTCGGATGTGGCCCAAGGGGATTGGATGTCGCTGCACCTCGCGCCCAACGCTCGCACACCCGCAGCGATTGACGCTAATGCTGCGGCAAGCCCCAACAGGGATAATCACGTCCGGCATCGACAAGGCCGACACTCTGCGGTGTTCGGCAGATGACGTGTGGTTTGTGGCGATAGTCCACAACCAAGTGCAGAGTCGCGGCCTTCTCCCCCGTGAACGTCTGATGGCATTGCGAACAGTGGCACACATTGTGCGCGCTCAATGGCCACCAGCGCTGACATCCCCGGCATTTCACCGTCTCCGGCGATCTCGTCTTCATGATCACTCACCCACTTGCGCAACCCGGATGCGGTCGGCCATCACCATCTCGGTCGTACCCGCACCTAGCCGCGTCACACCTTCATCCTCGACCGGCGAAAAGACCATCCTGCCATGGCATCGTCTCATCCGCTCGTCGCTCGGACACCAGAAAACCCCTTCCGAACATACCGGAAGGGGCTTCTTGTCAACCGATCGAATCGTTGTGCACTGGACCGAATCAGATCCGGCCACAACCACTTTCACGATCTTTTCGGACGACCACGCGCAGCACTGCGGCCCGACCGCGGGTACTACGCCGCCGCAGCGCACACGTCGGCGGACGAGTGGCGATCTCTCAGCAGCTGGCGGGCGCGGGCTCGCCGAGAATCCGGGCGTTCAGCCAGCTCAGCGTCTCGGGGGCACCGACCACCGCGGCCGACAGATGCTCTAACGCGGGCACTTGCAGCGTCTGCAACCGCACCCCGGCCGCACACCAGCGGGCATCGACATTGTCGATCGCGTCGATCGGAATAAGGGGGTCGGTCGGCGAATGCCATTCGAACACCGGTATTTCCGGAAGCCCCGCAAAGAATTCGAGGCTGTTCTCCCTCAACACCGCCCGCGCCTCGGGCAGCGCACGGGTAGGGCTGCTGGCGAGGAATTCGCGGGCGCTGCCGCCGACACCGGTGACGAGGATCTGGTTGGTACAGCTGTTGGCCATGGCGTCCCGGATAGCCAGGCCGCGCTCGTTGAGATACGCACTGACGGGCATCCGCTGCGGATACTCCCGCTCCAGACCGATCGCCGCAGCCATGGCCAGTCCGAAGGCCGGATGGGTCTCCATGCCCACCGCCTCCGCCATCTTCTCGAGGTTCATCGGGGCGCCGCCGATGGCCGCGCCCGCAAGCTGCAGTTCCGGTGCGTACGACCGCTGTATCGCAGCGGCCCATCCGGTGGCCATGCCGCCGCCGGAGTAGCCGGCGAGGACGACCGGGCTGTGCTGCACGGCGAGTTCGGGCAGGTGTTTCACCGCGCGCACACCGTCCAATACGATCTGGCCGCCCAAACGCGCAGCCCCGAAAGCGAAGTTCGGGCCGAGATGATCCGGCAGCGCGATACTCCAGCCCTGCGCCAGCACTGTGTTCAACATCGCCGCTGTCGCCACGAGATTCGGATCGCCGGTGTAGAGCTGGTGTGATACCGAGCAGTCGGTGCCGAGCGCATTGATGAAATGTTGGTACGACAGCAGCGGCCCGTCGGGCTGGTGGCCGAGAGGTGTAATGACCGTCGTAGTCGCCGCGATCGGTGCACCGTGCGAGTTGGTGGAGCGGAAGGAGACCAGTGTGACGGTGGCGCCGGGGAAGAGGACCACCGGTGGCAGCGCCCGCACGTCGAGCACATCACCGGGCCGGTGCGCCGCCAGATCCGTCGGGGCGGAGTAGAACGGGTCCGGATCGGGCTCCGGATACAACGGCTCGGCGGTTGCCGTCGTCACCAGCAGCAGCCCGAATATCACGCTGGCGAGCGCACTCAGGGCTTGGAGCGAACCGCTGCGCCTGCCGCAGAGAAAGCGAAGAAACTGACGAGTCAAGACCATGACCTCCATGGGTAGTTCACGGTGTCCGTTTGACCAGCAAGTTCGAGCTCACGTGCGACCTTATCGGCAAACTATCAGCAATACGCCGAAATAGCCGATGCGCAGGGAAAATAACACCGCACCTTCGGTATGGGCAAACCTAATCTGCGAAACGGTGGGCATCACATGGGCGAGCGGTCGCCACGTCGGCAGGTTCTTCGCCGGAGAGGTCGCCCTCCGGCGACGCCATGGTGACGTCGTGGCCGTCGCGCGACCGAAACCACGACTACTCGGCGACATAAGCGGCCGCCCGGAGATTACTCCGGGCGGCCTCGTAACCTTCCATGGGGATCGTCGGAGGTAGCCCCCGCGATCCCGGTGGACTGCGGTTACGGGGTGAATGCCTCGAACTCCTCGAAACTGAGTGCACCGTCGCTGTTCGCGTCGGCGAAATCGACGATCCTGCTTGCTTCAGCGGCGGTGATCTTCGGATCACTCTGGAGGTGCATTTTCAACTCGTCCACCGTGATGACACCGTCGCCGTCGATGTCGATTTCATCGAACTGATCCCTCTTCGTCCTCTGTGTCATTCTCTGCTCCTTTGTCGGTGCGGATTCCTGACGTGCTGACTGATAGAGACAGTTGTTTCGGCTTGTCCTGGTTCGATCACTGTTGGCGCAGCGGCGGGCTACTCGCCGATCCATACCCGCTTGCGTTAATCGCTGGTTCCGAAAGTTGTGCGCGTTTCGGTATAGCGCGGCAAAGTCCGCTGGGCATGCTTGAAATACTACGTTTGTGCCGACCAGGCCAAATCACTCCGATGGCCAGCACTCGAGCCAGGACCGAATCAAGTATCGGCGATCCACTCGGCCGAGAACAGACGAATGAAAAGAACGGACCTGCCGAACGATAAGACCGAAGAATCCAACTTTCGGTTCGCCATTGTCGACGCAAAGGCTGTGGCCATAACATCATCCGGCGAACGGGGCGGGTGGGCCCGAACAAGGTGCTGACCGGGCCCACCCGTAGATGGAAGGAGTCTGGAACTATGTGACGCGCTCTCGCGGGCGGGCGCGACGCGGTGTCTGCCTGGCTGCCACATCCGGTGGCTGTGCACCGCCCGGCCACGGCCATCCCCACCAACCGGGGGACCTCGGGGCGCGGGTCGGTGCTGGTGTGCAGGCTCGGGGCCGCGCCTCCCACCACCCTGCGAGAACGATTTCTTGTTGTAGGACGGGCATCACCTCGCTCTCATGCTGGTAACCATGCTGCCGGTACCACGCAGGGGCCCGCGATCAGCGGAGGGCTGCGCTGGGTGGCTCGCCCGGTCGTGGGGCGCCGGCCGCGCAACCGGGCGAAGTACTCGCGGTTCGCCGGCCGCACCCGCGGCCCTGACCTGGGCACCGGCACCGGCACCGGCACCGGCACCCGCGGTGTACCGGGTACCCGCGCGAGGGCTTCGCGCAGGATCTGATCGACCTCTGCGAAAAGCTGCTCGAGGTCCGGGTCCAGATCGAGCAACACGGGACCGAGTGGTTCAGTGCCGGAAGGGCTCGACTGGGTGTGGATCATGACGCTGCCTCCTGCGGGAGAAGCGCCGGGCCGGGTGTCAGGCGTTGATGGCTTGGCGCTCGTGGTCGTGGCGGACGATCTCGATCTTGCGCGGTTTGGCCTTCTCCGCCACCGGGATCACCAGACGCAGTACCCCGTCGCGGTAGTCGGCGCGGATCGCATCGGTATCGAGGTGCTCGCCCAGGAACAGCTGGCGGGCGAACACTCCGCGGGTGCGTTCGGCGGCGATCATCGACCGCTCCGAGTCGAGCTCCGGTCGCGAAGCCCGCACAGTCACCACGTTGCGTTCGATATCCAGATCCAGCGAGTCCGGGTCGATGCCGGGCAGATCGAGTTCCACCAAGAACTCGTCCCCCTCGCGCCAGGCGTCCATCGGCATCGCCGCCGGACGGGCCGGTGTGCCGAACACCTGCTGGGTCAAACGATCCAGATCACGGAAGGGATCGGTGCGCATCAGCATGGTCGCCACCTCCAACTCACTCCAATCTCAATTGTCGAGGCAGATAACCTATGTCATCCAACACAGATTTTTTAGCACTCGATACGGAAGAGTGCAAGACCCTACGACAGGAAATCTCAGCAGCGGGCTCGTGATCAGATGGTGCTGCCGCCGTCGGCGAGCAGCGTGCTGCCCGTCATAAAGGCCGAGAGGTCGGACGCGCAGAACAGCACGACTCGGGCGATGTCGTCGGGAACGCCGATACGGCCGATCGGCCCGTTGAGCATCAAGGGGGTGGGCGGGGTAGCGCTGTCCGCGACCGGAGCGGTGGCCGCGGCCATCTTCATATTGCCCTCCGTGGGGACGAAACTCGGCGCGACTCCCAGCACTCGGATGCCCAGCGACGCGAGTTCGAGCGCCAGCTCGCGGGTGAGGCCGCGCGCAGCGTGCTTGGAGCCTACGTAGGCGGCCAAACCCGGTGCGCTACCACGGAATCCGGCGGTCGAGACGATGTTCACGATGACGCCGCCGGTACCCGCGTCGGATATGCGCCGCGCCGCCTCGCGTGCGCCGAGAAAGACGCCGCGAGCGTTCACGGCGAACACCTTCTCCCAGTCCTGCTCGCCCATCTCGAGCAGCGGAATGCTCGGGAAGACGCCGGCGTTGTTCACCCAAATCTCCAGGCCGCCCAGCTCCGCGACCGCACGGTCGGCCGCCGCCGCCACCGAGGCCGCATCGGTCACGTCCATGGCGGCGCCGATCACGTGCACGCCGTGCGCTCGAGCCAGCTGCTCGGCGGTGGCTACGGCAAGCTCTTCCTCGATGTCGCCGATCAGGACGTCGGCCCCGGCCTCCGCCAAGCGCAGCGCGATTGCCTTGCCCAGCCCACGAGCGCCTCCGGTCACGACCGCCCGCCGGCCCCGCAACGAAATGAGGTCGACGAGAGATTTGCTCGATACGTCCGCGATGGACATACATGGCCTCCTGTTGCTGTACCGAGTCGACACCTTCGCAGCAAAAGTAACCATGGTGGTTACTTTTTGCAATACTAGACTACGGCGATCGAGAGACTCTGCCCCGAGAACCGACCGAAGGACGCTCGTGCCCCCTTCCGCGCAGGCCGATAACCCCGCTGAACAGACTGGTCCGGGGCGGCGCCGCCGCGGCCCGAACGCGTCCACCCCGGCGCGGCGCGCGCAGATCGTTCGCGCCGCGCTGGAGAGCTTCGCCCAGCACGGTTACGAGCGCGCCTCCCTTCGCGACATCGCCGCGCGAGCGCAGGTGACGCATGCGGCGCTGCTGCGGCACTTCTCCGGCAAGGACGAGCTTCTCGTCGCCGCTTTGAACCAGCGCGACGCGGACGAGGAGAAGTTGGCGGCACAGATCCTCGAGGCCGGAACGGCCGGGGAGAGCGTGCTGGGCGAGGTCCTCCGCGCCGAGTTCGACGACCCCGGCTACCAGCGCAACTGGATGGCGCTCGCTGTCGCGGCGACCGACCCGGCGCATCCGGCGCACGAGTTCTTCACAGGTCGCCGTGAACGGCTGCGCGCACACCTGGCCAACAGCCCGCTGCCCACCGCCCACGACAGCGAATACCTTTCGGCCGACGAGAAGGTCACCCTGGTGCTGGCGATGATCGATGGCCTGCGCATCCAATCCCTGCTCGACCCGTCCCGCGAAACCCTCGGTCTGCTGGAGGTTGTCATGAAACTGGTGATCACGCCCCGGGACGACCGGTCTGGGACGTGAGCACACCGAGTTCTACAGCCCTCGCACTCGGATCGAACTAGGGGGTGCGATCCCGACGGCCAGCATGTCCAGCCTCACGCCGGTCAGGACCGACGGCGATACCGCTGGCATGGAACCGGTCGATGTTCCCGCAATCAGCTACTCGTCGCCGACCGGCTCTCGTGTTGCTGGTGCGAGGGCCACAGCCGGCTCACGCGGCGGCAGCGGTGTGCCGAAACGTCGCAGGTAGCGTTCGACGAACGCACGCAATTCGGCATGCCCCTGCTCGACCCCCACCGCACTCTCGTTACCGAGAATGCGCGCCGCCCCGGTGAGCAGCATCGACATCACCACCGGCGGAAACTCGTCCAGGTCCATGCCGTACGCGCGCAGGACCAGGGTGACGGCGGCGGTCTCGATGTCACGCACCCGTTCCGCATACGCCTTGAGCTCGGCGCCGATCACCTTGCGATGGTTGGCCAATGCCATGAATTCGGTATTCAGCTGGATGAACCGGGAGTCGGTGTTGATCGACCACAATGCCCGCAACGGATCCTCGTCGGTAAGCACTCGACGCACCCGAGCCAACTCGCGCTCGGCG
The DNA here is from genome assembly GCF_050955785.1 of Nocardia sp. CA-084685. Classification (NCBI taxonomy): domain Bacteria; kingdom Bacillati; phylum Actinomycetota; class Actinomycetes; order Mycobacteriales; family Nocardiaceae; genus Nocardia; species Nocardia sp. CA-084685. The sequence goes on along the minus strand of NZ_CP192094.1, from coordinate 3,167,775 downwards.
CCGGCACGCAGCACGTCGAGGAACAGGTCATCCATCGTGGGGAAGTAGTAGTACAACAATGCGGGCTTCACCCCGGCCTTGGCCGCCACCCTGCGCGATGTCGCCGCGGCGTACCCCTCTTCGCGCATAATTTGAGCGGTCGCCTCCATCAGCCGGCTACGCGCTCCCGCATCCTTGCCGCTGACCGCACGCTTGTTGGGCATCAGTGAAACCTCTCGAGAAGAACACCAAGACAAGGCATTTCAAGGACATTTACGTCCCTTGACCGCTCACTTCGAGCCGTGGTAAGCATGCATCATCCTAACAGTTTGATCGATCGCTCAGTCTTGTGTCGACTGATCGAGCGCTCCACCCGCCACGAAAGGCCGGCGAGAAAATGACCGATCTGGCCGCAGTCGACTACTTCTCCGACCCCGCCGTCACCCAGAACCCCTACCCCTACCTGGAATACCTGCGTAGTCAGAACCCGGTGTTTCGCGAACCCCGCTACGGCGTCATCGCCGTCACCGGATACCAGGAAGTCATCGAGGTCTTCCGCGACACGGATACCTACTCCGCCGCTGTCTCCATCGGCGGCCCCTTCCCGCCGTTGCCCTTCGAACCCGAAGGCGACGACATCAGCGCCCAAATCGAAGAACACCGGCACCAGTTCCCGATCAACGAGTTCATGGTGACGATGGATCCACCGAACCACACGCGGACCCGGGCGCTGCTGAGCCGACTGATCACCCCCAAACGGCTGAAAGAGAACGAGGACTACATGTGGCAGCTGGTGGATCGCCAGCTCGACGAGTTCCTCGCCAACGGGCGGTGCGAATTCCTGGCCGAGTACGCCAAACCCTTCGCCACCCTCGTCATCGCCGACCTGCTCGGCGTCCCCGACGACGACCGCGACGAATTCCGCGCCACGCTGGCCGGGCACAAGACTCCAGGAAGCCGAGTGGGTGCGCTCGACGGCGAACCGGTGGGCACCAACCCGTTGCAGTGGCTGGACGACCAGTTCAGCGCCTACATCACCGACCGGCAGCGCACTCCGCGCGGCGACATCCTCAGCGTGTTGGCATCGACCACCTACCCCGACGGGACCAACCCCTCGGTCATCGAACTCGTCCGCCCCGCCACTTTCCTGTTCGCCGCCGGGCAGGAAACCGTCACCAAACTGCTCAGCTCCGCCGTGAGGGTGCTGGGCGAGCGGCCCGACCTGCAACAGCGGGTCCGTGACGATCGCAGCCTGATCGGTGGCTTCATCGAGGAGTCGCTGCGCACGGAAAGCCCGACGAAAGTCGACTTCCGGCTCGTGAAGAAGACCACCACACTCGGCGGCGTCGACATCCCCGCGGGCACCGTGGTGATGCTGTGCCTTGGTGCCGCCAACCGCGACCCCCGCAAATTCGAGGATCCGGATCAATTCCACATCGACCGCCGCAACGCCCGCGAACACATCGCCTTCGGCCGCGGTATCCACACTTGCGCCGGCGCACCACTGGCCCGAGTCGAAGGCCAGGTCACCCTCAACCGCCTCCTCGACCGTGCCTACGACATCAGCATCGACGACACCGCACACGGTCCCACCGGCGAGCGCAGCTACAAATACGAACCCACCTTCCTGCTGCGCGGACTCCGCGAACTGCACATCACCTTCACCCCCAGCGCGTAGCGAACGTTTCCGAAGGAGCGGCCGTGGTCAAACGTTCGAGATTCGCCGAGTATAAGGACCGCTACGCCAACTACCGCTTCGAGCTGAGCGACGATGGCGTGCTGCTGATGCAGTGCCACACCAACGGTGGTCCGTTGGTGTGGGACTGGCGTGCGCACGACGACATGGCCGACGCCTTCGCCGACGTGGCCGGTGACCGGGAGATCAAGGTGCTCATCCACACCGGCACGGGCACCAACTACAACGCCGACTGGGGCCGGCTCCCCGACGGCACCTCGCCCGCAGAGCCGGTATACCAGGCCATGCCGGGTCGGGACGGGCTACGGAAACTCGACGAAAAGGCTTGGTACGGCCAGAATCTGGTGTTCAACGTACTCGACGTCGACGTTCCGATGATCAGTGCGGTGAACGGGCCCTGCAACCTCCATTCCGAGGTACCCCTACTCGGTGACATAGTGCTGGCGTCGGAAGACGCCTGGTTCCAAGATGTTCCGCACTTTCCGCGCGGCATGGTGCCGGGCGACGGCCAACACGTGATCTGGAACTTCCTGGTCGGGCACAACCGTGGCCGATACCTCCTGCTGACCGGTAAGAAGCTGACCGCCCTGGAGGCCATGGAGTGGGGCGCGGTCGCGGAGGTGCATCCGAAGGACGAGCTCCTCGACCGCGCCTGGGAGCTGGCACATGAACTGGCCAAGCGGCCACCGCTGACCCTGCGATACACCCGCCGCTTGTTCACTCATCAGCTCAAACAGGCATTCCTGGCTCAGATGAACCAAGGCACCGCGCTGGAAACCTACGCACAGCGCGAATTCTTTCCGTTCGGCGGCGGCATGGAACCGCTCGACCGCGCCTGGGACGACCGGCCCTGGACGCGCCGCCAATAGCTGACTGCACCCACTCACCAACCCGCGCCGACCGCGCAGGGCGAGGTGCCTACGCCGGGCGAAGCATGATTCCGAGGTCGGCCGCCAGTCACGCCCCATTGCCCGAATGCGCTGCCGCGGTATTGCTTTCGAAACAGTCGTGATTTGCGGGTGCCTGCATCCACTGATCGAGCCGTCCAGACCTGCTTCGGGGACGCTGCACGTCCTTCGCCGAGTCTCGCTCGGCACTGTCGCTATACGCGTCGCTACCGCGACGGCTGCAGCAGAGGCAGAGCGCCGAAAGTGTATCGCTGCCAGAGCCGCCGGGATGGCTCCTCCGGATACGGGGCTACGGTCGGCTTCGCATCGAGGAGCTGAACCAGCCGCCGGCCCGGCTCGTAAGCGGGCCAGCCCGGATCGCCCGTCGCGGCGAAGCGACCCCAGGCGGCGCGCATCCGGACCGACAGCTCGAGCGCCTCGGCTGAGGGCTCGGAACCCAGCAGCAGTGGCCCGAGATGTGTTTCGTACGTACCGAACAGCAGCGTTTCGTCGAGTGCGTGACATGCGCCGAAAACCCCGCGCCGGCTGGGCGCCGCCCACGTGAGTTCATACATGTAGACGCGTCCGCCGGCCCCAGCCTGGGCATCCGCGAGATGTACTGCGGGCATGCGGTATTGGTTGTCGGACTGCACCAGTTCGCACAACTGCGCCGCAGTGGCATCCGGGAATGCCGCACGATAGGCCCGCTCGCTGCCAGGCCCCGGGCCGTAGCGCCGCAGGTCGAATTCGGCGCGCTCGTCATCGATCGCTTCCAGTTCTCCGGTCAGCACCAGAAAGAGCTGGCATTCGTGCCGGTTGTGTCCGATGATGAGGTCGATGTCCCGACCGGCACCGTCCGCGATCGCCTGCCACGGTGTCGTCGGCAGGATCTCACCGTCCACTACGGGAGCGAAGGGCGCGAGCAGATACGCGGCCGAGCCCCAGGTTTCGGCGTACTCACGCATCGCGGCCCCCACGGCCGCACCGGCATCCGGCAGTCGCCGCGGGTCGACCCCGGCCAGGTCCGCCACCGTCGGGCTGCGGCCAACGGCCTTCGCGATGACCTCGGCGATGTCGGCGGCCAATTCGTCGGAGAAGTACTTGCCGGGCATACTCTGCATGACGGCCCGCCGGAAAAGCCCTGCGGCACTGGGCATGGCTAACAACGCCGCCACCGAACCGGCGCCGGCGGACTCACCGCACACGGTGACCCGATCGGCGTCGCCACCGAATGCGGCGATGTTCTCCCGCACCCACCGCAGAGCGGCGACTTGGTCGAGCAGGCCACGATTCGCCGGGGCTCCGGATATCCGGGCGAACCCCTCCACACCGACCCGGTAGTTGAACGTCACGACGACGACGTCTGCCTCGCGGGCAATCCGGTATGCGTCGTAACCGGGGCTACCGGAGAAACCGAGTTTGTATGCCCCGCCGTAGATCCACACGATAACGGGCCGGCGTTCAGCCGAATCCGGTTGCGGCGTCCAGACATTCACCGTCAGCCAGTCGTTGCCCTCCGGGATCTTCGACATACCTGTCAGCCCGGCGATTCCCGCTTCCTGCGGTGGCGGCGGACCGAACTCGAACGCGTCGCGGACGCCTGGCCAAGGGGTGGCCGGGCGCGGCGGCGCAAACCTGGCATCGCCCACTGGTGGCTGCGCGAACGGAATCCCACGGAAGACGGCTACCCCGTGCTCGATTCGGCCACGTACCGCGCCACCACAGGCGCGGACGACAGGTTCGACCGGCTCTTGGAGCGACGCTTCGGACATAGTCAACCTCGCATTCTGCGCCGTATGACCGGCGCGCGAAATCGCCTCGGGCCCAACTACACGAGGCGAGCAGAGCCGACATGCGGCGCCTGGGTGGGCGCCGCATTCTCGGCGATCAGACCTCGAACCCGCCGGTCGCCGGCTTGTCGAACTGGCGCATGGCCACCACGGCGAGCACCAGCGCCACCGCAGCCGCGATGGCGAACATATAGAAGGCGTCGATGTAGGCCGACTCGCTCGGCAACTGCGCCATCGGCCCGGTGTCGAGCTTGCGGGCTTCGACGTGCCCCGGCGCGTTGATATGCAGGATGAGCGGATGTGCCGAGAAGATCGCCGCCGTGGCCGCGGCGGCCGCGGCGGTACCGAAACTGTTGAACGCCCCGTACATTCCGGCGCTGATACCCTGCTGTTCCTGCGGCACCGATTCCACCACCATGTTCGGCAGCGTGCCAAGGAAGGCGCCCGCGCCGATACCGGCGATCATCGCAATCAGGGCCAGCTGCAACGCATTCTCGTGATACAGCGCGAACAGCACCGACGCAAGAATGAACATCACCGGCGAGATGATGTAAGGACGCCGTAGCCCGAAGCGGGTGGACAACCAGCCGCACAGCGGTGACACGATCACGTACACCACCGTCATCGCCAACAGGGCCCGCACTGTGAACTGCAGCAGCGTCAGGTTGAGGCCCGGCAACTCTCCCTCGACCGAGAAGTACTGCATCATCATCGACGGGGAGATGTTCATTTGCGTCTGCTGCGACGCCTGCGCCGCCGCTTGCTGGGCAGCACCCTCGACGACCTGCCGCTTGATCGCCTCACCGGCGGCGCCGCCGGGCGTCTCGGCAAGGTAGCTCATCAGATAGCCGAGGCCCTGCATGATACCCACCGATAGGAATGCCGCCGCCATGATGGTGACGAACCGGGGCGTGCGCAGCAATGTCGGGTCCATGATCGGTTCGGGCGTGACCAGTTCCCAGCCGTAGAAGACGATCAGTAGGACAACACCACCGATCAGCCAAGCCAGCGCAGAGAGGCTGGCCCATCCCCAGACGACTCCTTGGCTGAGGTAGATCAGCACGCCGCCGATTCCGGCGCCCAGCAGGACCGCGCCGACCCAGTCGATGCGGCTTTTCACCCGCAACTTCGTCTCGGGCACGAGGATCGCCAGCGGGATGATCGTCACCACGGTCCAGCCGACGCAGAACCAGAATAGCGACCGCCAGCTGAAGTGATCGGTCAACAAACCACCGGCTACCGGGCCGAGCACGGCGCCGACCCCGGTACCGCCACCGGCGAGGGCGATGGCCATATTGATGTGCCGTCGCGGCATCAGATCGCGAATCAAGCCGTAAGAGACGAATATCGCCGGGAACGCCACCGCCTGCAAACCGCGGCCCAGCAACATCAGTGGCCACGTCGACGTGACCGCGACCAAGACACTTCCGATCAGAGATGTTCCCAGACAGGCCAGGATGATCTTCTTCTTGCCGAGGCGATCGGACAGTTTGCCGGCCACCGGGACCAACACCCCGCCGACGATCGCATACAGGGTCGACATCCAGGTCAGCTGGCCCGCGCTTTGTTGCGGGAAGTCCGCACCGATGTAGGGCGTGGCCATCGAGACGAAGGTGAAGTAGTACGTACCGACCTCGGTGGCCAAGACGATCGCCAGAATTATCAGGATCACCCGCAGTCGCGAGGCGCCTTCGAGTCGTCCGGTGTCGACCTCGTCAGGACGAGCGACATCCACAGACGGTGTTGCCATGGGCTTGCTATCTCCCTTCGTCCGCATCCAGCGCGGACTGCTGTGTTCCCCCTCCAGAACTACGGATCATCATTATCCAAAAAGGAGAATCGCATTTACGTAGAATGTACACATCACATATCTCGATGCAGGTTCAGCATTCGCGCCAGCCCGCGCCACCACATGTAGGGCGACTGAACACATCGTCGAACGCCCGGAGCCACAGCGGACCCTTCGCTGCCACACCACATCTCAACCGCCCCTATCTCGCTATTGACCAGACAGCTCACTCAGTGCTATCCATAGCCGAACTCGTAGTTTGGGCACACGTCTAGCATCCTGGACGAACCCGAACAATTTCGGAACCGAACCAGAGGGCGTCCGAATTGTCATGGACATCAAGCAGTTGACCGCCTTCGTAACGGTCGCCGAATTGGGCAGTGTGACCAGGGCGGCCGACTCGTTGCATTCGACCCAGTCCTCGGTCACCCGGCAGATCCAGGCCCTGGAGCAGGAACTCGGCGTCATGCTGTTCGAGCGGAACCGCCACGGCATGACGCTGACCAGCGCCGGGCGGGTGATGGCCGAGCGTAGCCGATCCGCCCTGCTCGAACTCGGCCGCGCACGGGCGGAAATAACACCGATGCCGGCCGCCACCGGCACGGTAACCGTGGGACTGCTCGAGAGCATCGCCGAGACGATCGGCCTACCACTGGCAACCACCGTGCTGCACGAATATCCCGGGCTCGACCTGCGTGTGGTCGTCGGCGATTCCGGCCATCTCCAGCGCAGGATGGACGCGGGCGAGCTGGACGTCTGCCTCTCCGCGGAGCGCCCTGGCATCACGGCACTGTCGCCGACCCCGTTGGCGACCGAGCAGTTGTGGGTGATCGCCCCGGCGGATGCGCTATTGCGTGCCGATGCGCCGGTCGCGCTGCGCGACGTCGCCGAACACCCGATGGTGCTGCCGCCCGTCGGCAGCGCGCTGCGAGATTTGCTCGACAGCACGGACGTGCGTTTCCGGGTTGTGGTCACCGCTTCGCTGCGGATACAGAAGCAGTTGGTTGCCGGAGGGCGAGGGTGGGCAGTCCTGCCACCGATCGCTTTCGCGGAAGAGCTCGAGGCGCACTCGATCAGCGCTGCGCCACTGCACGGACCGCAACTGCGGCGCCGGATCGTCCTGACCATCGCCCCAACCGCTCCTCGCACCCCGGCGGCGGAAGATGTCGCCCGGCTACTTGCGCGGCTGGTGCGCTCCGAGATCCGCGACGGCCGCTGGCCGTCGGCCCGGCTGATCGGCTATCGCGGGGACGACAGCCGGCTCTGCCGTTGACTGGTACCGGTATGCGCTGACCTCGGCTACTACCGACCGCGGCCGAACCACTGCGGAAACCGAAAACCGACGCACGGCAACGTCATTCGTGATCACGAAATGGTGCGGCCAGCATCGATCAGGATACGGCGGTTGATGGCGAGAAGCTCGAACGGATCGGCCTCCGTGATGTCGATCTCGGTGATGTGCCAACAGCCATCGGGGGCCACACTTACGGCAGCGGGCACATCGACGACTCCGGCACCGATCGGAACCTGAGGCTTGGGCCGCATCGGGTCGTCAAGCCCACCTGGGCCGTCCTTCAGATGCAGGGCTGCCACTCGCGCACCGAGCCGGGCCAGAATCTCGACGGGGTCCTGCCCGGCCGATACCGCCCAATAGACGTCGAACTCGGCCACGACGATCGGGTCGAGCAATTCCCACAACACGTCGAAACCGACTACACCGCCATCCAATTCGGCCCATTCGAATTGATGGTTGTGATAGCCGAGCCGGACACCACGATCAGCGAGCAGGTGCGCGACCCCGTTCATGCGCCCTGCGAACCTCTCCAGCGACTCCCGGTCCCCGAACACCGCACCGCCGAATCCCTCGACAAGCAGCGGAATCGCCACGATGACGGTGTCCGTCTCCAGGATGCGGCACACTTCGGCAACGGCATCCTGGCTGCCCGCGGGAATGGCTGCGTGCACAGAGCTCACGGCGAGCCCGGCAGCGTCGAGGTCCGCCCGCAAGTCGCGGGCGTTGGCGAGCAGTTGCTCGGTCGGCGTATTCCAGAAGCCGAGCGCAAATGGCTCGACGTACCGATAACCGATCTGCGCCAGCCGGGCAAGGGTTCCGCAACGATCGACCGCGAGCGCATCGCGGACGCTGTAGAGCTGCACACTGAGCGTGCCGGACATGGCGGTACTCCTACGGGCCGATCATGCCAGCGACGCTGTAATAGTGGGAAGGTCGACCGCGGTGCGGATCCCGGGCGCGGCTGCGCAGACGAATGGAATCGCGTTCACCGGCCGATTGGCGGTATAGGCCGGTGAGATCTCGTTCATCTGCGTCAGCGGGAACGGAAAGCGCATATCGATGTCCAACGGCGCGTCACCGTCGACCCGCACGCGCCACCCGGTAGGGCGAAGATCCCAGGCGGCGTCGATGTCGGTGGTGCAGTACCAGTTGGCGCGAAACTGCAGCAGCACCGTCCCCTTGTGTCGCCCGGAAATCGTGATTCGTTGCGCCGCCACCGTTCCCGCCTCCAGTGTGCCCGCGACGATCTCCGTCCGACGCCGGGCGAGTGCGACTTCGGCGGTGGCGTCGACGGCATCCAACGGCCTGCCGATGGCGTCGGCGACCAGCTGCAGCGACGGCCCGAAGGCGTGCCGCAGATTATCCGCCCGCCGGGTGTCGAACTGTGCGGGCGGACGGCCGAACCCCATGATCTCGAACGGGATCGCCGGTGAATCCCGTTGCGACATATCGGCGTATTCCTCGATCGTGAGGCCACGCAACTCGCGCTGAATCGAGGACAGCACGAGCGGAACCGCTTCGGTGATGAAGCCGGGACTGCTTCCGGTGCTGTGGATCGAGGTGTTCCCGGCCCGACAGGCGGACTCGACGCGCGCGCGGACGGCCGGATCCATACTCGCAGGACGGTGGAATTCGCCGCAGGTGGTGACGATATTGGCCCCCGATTCCAGCAACCGGCACACGGTATCGATATCACAGCGCAGCGGCATGTAGAGCACACAATCGGCGCCGAGGGCGAGGATCTGATCGAGACTGCCGGTAGCCGTGACACCGGTGGCGCCCAGCCCACACAACTCCCCCGCGTCGCGCCCGACTTTGTCAGCCGAGTAGGCGTAGACACCGACCAGGGCTAGGTTCGGATGCTCGATCACCGCTCGCAGAGCCCGTGCTCCGACATCGCCGGTAGCCCATTGGACCACCCGATAGGAAGAAGTGATCGGCGAGTCGATGACAGTGTGGGACAACGAAACCGATTTCATGCCTGCCTCGTTCGGTCGGTCTTCCTCGACGAGCTGGGGCGGTGGGTTCCACATGAAGGAGCGTGCTTCGCGTACACCCGACGAGAATGACAATCTCTTATTTTGATAACAGTATTACCACAGGTCAGCAACTAGGTGGCCGAGTTTTCCGCGTCGCCGACGCTCGACGGTTTCGGGTCACTGCCGACTCCGATCGAAAGACCCAGCGCTACCGGCTCTTGTGCGCAGCTTCGTACCCCGATGTCAGCCAGTACACCGTGCGGTCGACCGCGGGCACGATCGCGGTTACATCGATCTCGCCGCACGCGAAGCGCCCCAGGAGGCCGTAGACCAGGCTCGACAGGATCGTCTCGAGATCTCGCACGAAATCGGCGGCGACGTCGGCCAGCACCGCCATGGCGGCGGGAACGACGGCGTCGAATCCGCGTCGGATCAACTTCTCGCCACCCGGCGTGGAGCGGGCCCGGAAATAGGCGGCAAGCAGGGCGGGGTGACGCTCCCACGGTTCGAAAATGCTGCGCAACACCCGCATGAGACCGACATAGAGGCTCTCGTCGAGACCTGAGACCTGCACGTCGAGTCCGGCGTACCGGTTCTCCGCCATCCACAAGTCCAGCGCCGCCAGGATCAGCTCATCCCGGGTGCCATACAGCTTGTAGATCTTGGTCAGCGATACCCGGGCGCGCCGTGCGACCTCGCGCAACAGCAATGCTTCGTACCCCTCGGTCTCGAGCAGTTCCACGACCGCCCGCCGGATCCGGTCGCTCGCCTCCTCCGGCACCTCGCCCGACTCCACACCCGCCCTCGCGATCAAAATCCGATTCCTTCCCGCACGCCAGCGAGCGTGCTACTCTCCAATTCTGGTAATCAGATTACCGCAGTACAGCGCACACTTTCGCGCTTTATGATAACCGTGTTCTCGCCCGACTCGGCCGGGGCGGCACGGATCCGCTCGGCATTGAAGTGAGGATCAAATGGGTTCGTTAGATGGCAAAGTAGCCTTCATCACCGGTGTAGCGCGTGGGCAGGGCCGAAGCCACGCCGTGCGATTGGCTACCGAAGGTGCCGACATCATCGGTGTGGACATCTGTGCCGACATCCCCGCCAACCCGTACCCGTTGGCCACGCGCGAGGAGCTCGACGAGACCGTCGCACTCGTGGAGGCCAAGGGCCGTCGCATGCTCGGCTCGGTCGCCGACGTACGTGACTTTCATCAGATACGCGCCGCCTTGGACTCCGGTGTCGCCGAATTGGGCCGCCTCGACATCGTTTGCGCCAACGCCGGGATCGCCCCGACATCGTTCGAAGAGGTTCCGATCGAGACCGAACTCGAAATGTGGAACGCCGTGATCGGAGTCAATCTCTCCGGTGTTTTCCATGTCACCCGCGCCGCGATCCCGCACCTGATCGCCGGCCAGCGCGGGGGCGTCATCACCTTGACCAGTTCCACCGCCGGTCTGGTCGGCCTCGGCGGCATGGAGGGTGGTGGCCTCGGCTACGCGGCCGCCAAGTCCGGCCTCGTCGGCATCATGCGAGTACTGGCGAATGTGCTTGCACCGCATAGCATTCGGGTCAACACCGTGCACCCGACCGCGGTGAACACCATGATGGCCATCAATCCGGCGATGATGGAGTGGGTGCAGAACCATCCCGAATCCGGGGGTCCGCACCTGATGAACCCCATGCCGGTCGCGATGCTCGAACCCGAGGACATCAGCGCGGCGATCGCCTTCCTGGCCTCCGACGAGGCCAAATACATCACCGGTGTGGCACTGCCCGTCGACGCCGGCTTCTGCAACAAGTTGTGAGCAGGGCCGAGATGACCGAAAACACGCAACGTATCGGACGCGTAGCCGGCAAGCGAGTGCTCATCACCGGCGCTGCCCGCGGTATGGGTCGCAGCCATGCGGTCCGGCTGGCAGAAGAGGGCGCCGACCTGATCCTGATAGATGTCTGCGGACCGCTGCCGGAGATCGAGTACCCACTGTCCACGCCCGCGGATCTGGCGGAGACGGCGCGCCTGGTCGATAAGCACAACCGCCGCGCGATCACCAAAACGATAGACATCCGCGACGCTGCGGCACTGGCTGCGGCCGTCGCGGACGGTGTCGCACAGCTGGGCGGCCTCGACGCCGTCGTGGCCAATGCCGGTGTACTGACCGCGGGCACTTGGGATACGACGACACCCGAGCAGTGGCGGACCGTGGTGGATGTCAACCTGATCGGTACGTGGAACACCTGCGCCGCGGCGCTTCCGCATCTGGTCGAGCGCGGCGGCAGCATCGTCAACATCAGCTCGGCCGCCGCTATCAAGGGCACGCCGCTGCACATCCCCTACACCGCCTCGAAGCTCGGCGTCGTAGGAATGAGCAAGGCACTCGCCAATGAGCTTGCGGCACAGAATGTTCGCGTCAACACGGTGCATCCGACCGGAGTCCCGACCGGAATGACTCCGGCGTCACTGTTCAAACTGCTCACCGAAGAGCGGCCGGATCTGGCTCCGCTGTTCGGCAACGCACTCCCGGTCCCGATGGTGGAGGCCCTCGACATCAGTAATGCCGTGCTGTACCTGGTCTCCGACGAGGCGCGCTACGTCACCGGCATGGAGTTCAAGGTCGACGCCGGCGTCACCCTCAAGTAGCACTCCGCTCCCGCACGCGAGACCCGATCACCGCAGCGCCCGGAGCACCGACACAGAAGGCACACAATTCATGACAACAAACACGGTGGGTACCCCGGACCTGGCCCGCTCGGAACGCGGCAAGCGCGAGTTCGCCGAGGTGATGACGTTCCCAGCCCCGGACGATTCGAGCCCGACCATCGCCAATGGCCTGGTCGACTTCGTGTTCGCCGAGATCTGGACCCGTCCCGGGCTGACCCGGCGGGAACGGCGTTTCATCACGCTGTCCTGCGTCGCCGACGCCGACGCCGAGCAGCCGATCCTCGACCACGTCTACGCGGCGCTGAACAGCGGTGACATCACCATCACCGAAATGCGCGAAGCGGTCTTACATTTCGCGGTCTACGCCGGCTGGCCCAAGGCCTCCCGATTCAACATGATCGTCGATCAGCAGTGGGAACGCATCAATCGCGAACGCGGACAGGAGGTTCCGCCGCAGGAACCGCTGCTGCCGCTGGTCACACCCAGCGACCCCCAAGCCCGGCTGGCCCGCGGCGAACAATCCTTCATGGACGTCAACTGTCTGCCCTACTTTCCCGACCGCGACAACCCGTACCAGGGCGCGGGAATTCTCAACTTCGTCTTCGGTGAGATGTGGCTGCGGCCGGGGCTGGGGATGAAGGAGCGGCGTCTGATCACGGTCGCTTGTGTGGCATTCCAGGACGCGCCGTACCCGATCATGTCCCACGTCTATGCCGCGCTGAAGAGCAAGGATCTGTCCTTCGCCGAAATGGACGAATTCGCATTGCATTTCGCCGCCTATTCCGGTTGGCCGAAGGCGTCTCAGCTCAACCAAATGATCGCCGAGCAGAAGCCGCGGGTGCTGGAGGAATGGCACGCCGAAGACGGAAAGACACCGTAGGAGCACTCATGTCTACGACAACGGAAACTCTGCAACCGCCCGAACCTCCATTGCGGGGTGGATTGGTCATCGGCGGTGACCGGCTCGAACGGACCTCCGGCGGCAGCCAGGAACACATCTACCCTGCCACCGGACGACCCAACGCGACGCTCCATCTGGCAGGCCCCGCGGAGATGGACCAGGCGGTCGATTCCGGGCGGGCGGCGCACCGGGAATGGATGTCGTTCACCGCCGACCGCCGCCGAGATCTGCTCATCGATCTGGCGGACGCGGTCGGACAGGGCATGGGGGACTTCTCGCGGCTCAACGTGCAGGACTACGCGGTACCGGTGTCGCTGGCCATCAATACCGTGCTGCTCGAACGTTTCCTGCGCCATTTCGCCGGATATGTCGACAAACCGCACGGCCTCAGCACACCGGTGGCCGGCTCCCTCGACCTCAACTTGATCGAGCGCGAACCCTACGGTGTGGTCGGTGTGATCGCGCCGTGGAACGGCGCCATGGTCGTGGCCGCGTCGTGCGTAGCGCCGGCGCTGGCCGCGGGCAATGCCGTCGTGTTGAAGCCGTCGGTGCTGGCGCCCTTCGCCGCCCTGCGTTTCGGAGAGCTGTGCACGGAGGTCGGGCTGCCGACCGGGCTAGTCAACGTGGTGCCCGCGCGGGCCGAGGGCGGTGACGCCCTCGTGCGACACCCCGGCATTCGCAAGATCCATTTCACCGGTGGCGGCGACACCGCGCGCAAGATCCTGGCGAGTGCGGCGGTCAATCTGACGCCAGTGGTGGCCGAATTGGGCGGCAAGTCGGCCAACCTTGTCTTCGAGGACGCGAACCTGGATGCGGCGGCGCAGCTGGCGGCGTACCAGGGTCCGATCGTGCAGTCGGGGCAAAGTTGTGCCTGCGCGAGCCGCATCCTCGTGCACGAGTCCGTCTACGACGGCTTCCTCGAGAAGTTCGTCGCAGTTGTCGAGGCTGCGAAGATCGGCGACCCCTTCGATCCGACCGTCACGTTCGGTCCCGTGATCAGTGCGGGCGACGCCGAACGAATCCTCGGTGTGATCGACCAAGCCGTTGCCGACAAGTCCGGAGAGCTGATCACGGGTGGCAAACGCATCGGCGGCGATCTGGCCGATGGTTACTACATCCAGCCCACGGTGTTCGGCAACGTCGACAACTCCTCGGCGCTGGCGCAGATCGAGACCTTCGGCCCGGTCGTGTCGGTGATCAAGTTCGCCGACGAGGCGGAAGCGATCCGCATCGCCAACGATTCGCCGTACGGGTTGAACGCCTTCATCCAGACCACCAATCTCACCCGGGCACACCGGGTGGCGCGGCAACTGGAGGCGGGTTCGATCTGGATCAATCAGATCAGCGACATCTCGCCACAGGGACCTTACGGCGGCTACAAGCAGAGCGGCTACGGCCGCACCGGCGGCCTCGATGGCCTGTACGAATTCCTACAGGTCAAAAACATCCGGATCGGGATGACCTGAGACGAACTCGGCAGGTAGACCGACGATGCGGGCCCGGTGACCGAAACGGCCGCTGGGCCCGCACCATGCCCGTCGATATGCCCGGAGTCGAGCCACATCCACGGCGGACCGACCGGCTCGACGTACGGAGCTGATCGCCGCGGCCATCGGTTAGGCCCTTCGCGCGTTGCTCCGCACGCATGCGTCCGACGGCGGTGCCGACAATGGCACCATCACCGATCCGGCAGCAGCACGTCAGCGAGCTCGGCAAGCAGTTCCTTCGCCCGGCGAGCCGCGACCGGATCACCCAGCGCGGCGACCAAGGCATCGTCGACGCGCGGAGCGGTTCGTCGTGCGATGGCCTTGAACAGGACATCGGTTGGATAGACAAGGGTGCGCCGCCGGTCGGCCGGGTCGATGTCGGTGGCCAGCAGCGCCTCATCGACCAGCCGCGCAACGCAGTCGGATACATGGCCTTGGGAGAATGCGATCCGCCCGGTTATCTCGCCGACCGAACTGCCCGGATTGTCGATCACATCGGTCAGCACGGCGATCTCCCCCTCCGGGGGAAGTTCGTCAGCGGATTCGAGACCGGCCTGACGCGCGAGCTCGATCAGATATCTACCCAGCCGGTGCAGCCGTCTCCCATCCATGGGACAAGCATACGACATCCATTGGTACCGATACATTATCATGAATGTATCGGTACCGATATTATTCCGGAATCGCATACACCCCTCCGGAATCCACATTACGGTGGGCCGATAACAGCGTTACCAAAGAGATTGCAAGCATAACTGCAGGTAGGTGCTACATGGGCGATGTGACTCACGTTCGTTGGTCTGGACGGGCCCGGCACCGGTGGCGCATCGCCGTCGTGGTGCTGTCGGTGTTGGCAAGTCTGTCCTGGCAGCCGGCGTTGGCGGAACCATCGGCAAGCGTGGTGACGGTGGACCCATCCGATCAGCTGCACATCAAGGCCGACGTCAGCGAGTTGCCGGTACCGCCGACGGCACCGTCCACCGACGCGGGCTCGTGCACTGAGGCGGTCAATCCGCACACCACGGGCTGCGTCAGCCCTGCCTGGGGCGCGCTGGGTGCGGTGGGTACGTACTACCCCTCGAGCGATTACGCGCTGGTTGGCGCGGTCCTCGCCGGCGCACCGGCGGCAGGGCCCGCCAGCAGTTTCAACGGCCCGCAGGTGCTGTTGGTGCACACCGACGGCAAGACCTTCCCCAACGGCGACGGCTGGAAGTGCCTGACCTGCGGTGTTGCCTACCCGGCGAGTTGGAGCGACAACAACAATTTCACGTACGCGCTCAACAGTTTCCATGACGGTAAACGGGCGCTTGCCGGCTCGGCCATCATCGACTGCGGCCAATACCAGTTCGCCGATGAGCAATGCACACCGGCGCAACTGCATGCCTATGCGCTGTACTGGGACGATGGCTCCGGTAAACCCGGCACGCTGCGGGAACCACGCCTGAATCCGGACGACAAGCAGATCGGATTCAGCTACATACCGCCGTCGAAGGAAGTCCTCGCAGAGTATGCCTTCGCGGGCACACTGAGATTCGACCAGGCGAACGGCCGCTACGACATCGACAACGTGCGGACTATGTACAACCCGAATCCCGAGTTCCAGCCGTACACGGTCGACGGCAACCAGTTGAAGTTCAACCCGGCCGGAATGATCGGCGAGTTCCGCGGCTGGAGCGCCGACGGCACATCCGCTCTCGGCATCCAGAGCTACGAGTCCGGCGGCATCGACCTGTGGGCAACCGACAACGCCACCGGAAAGTCGCGGCCACTCACCCGGCACGCGATGTACACCGACCCGAACTCCGCCTCGCCCGACGGGAGATACCTGCTGTCGGAGCAGGTGATCGGTTCCGGCAGGCTGGACTTCATCTCCGGTCTGGGGGGTATTCCGCCGATCACCGACCAGATGCCGACCACCGCACACATCTCCGGCATACGCAATAACGGGCAACGCCGGTTCTTCCTGCCGTATCTGGTCGACGCCGACTCCGGACGCGGCGAGCACATCGACACTCCGGGCGAACCGAACTGGAACGCCGCCGCGGACCCCGCCTGGCTGGCCGACAGCACCGCAGCGATATGGGCGGAGAACCTCGTGACAACACCGGCTTGCGGTGGCGGCAACCCGCTGCCCTGCCCGACATCCGATGAGCCTGGCGGCCGCCACAGCCGGGTGATGATCGCCCGTTTCGATGGCCTCCGGCCGACCCCACCGCCGACCGTGGCGCCGGCGCCGGATGTGGCGTGGGGTCTGCCGTACCACCCCGGCGACACACTGCCCGCATTCCCACATCTGCCGGGCGGGACCTACGCGCTCGAGGGTGCGACGGGCGGCCGGGCGGACGTGGTGATCACCGAGGACTCGTCGAAGGCACTGATCTCGAAGATCGAAGTCACCTACACCGATTTCCAGAACGACCCCGACGCCACGATCAACGGCACCGAGAGCGTGGAACGCGGGTCCGACGCCCAGATCGCCGCGATCACCTGGCACGAAAATCTGAAGGTGACCGGCAAACATCAGGGAACCAAGGTCACCAGTGAGCCCGGTGGATTCACCCTGTCACCGGCAGTGCTGGAAAACAACTTCCAAGCCACGGGCACCATGACAACCACCATCGATGGGACGACCTACACGCAGCCGGCCAACGGGGCCTAGCCGAAGTCCGACCGAATCGCCCGCAGGCGATGTCGACCCGGGCGAATTACTGCCGACGATTGCGATTCGCAATCGTCGATTAGTTGTGCAATTCGAAAAGCGTCCCACGACCTGCGCTATGAGACTCCGCGACAAAAGCTTCGGTGAGGCCTTGCCGCCGTCGGCAAATATCCTTACGGTGTCGTTGTAGCGATCGAACGTAGAGTCCCGATATCCAATGACACGCTCTTTCGGTAGCCTGTTCGATGAATTCGAACGGAGGCGACGAATTCGAATGCCCGCCGAATTCGGTATTGCCCGGCTGCCAACCGAATACGTGTAAGCGGACATCGCACTACCCCGATCGGCTACGGAGCAATGTCGTTCCGAAGACCGTCGAGGAAACGGTGCGGGATGACGCCGCTCTCGAGTCGGCGCGGCACAGGGCCGTGACGATCACCGCTTTGCTCGACGAGATGGAAACACCGATGGCTGCTCGACCCGTTGATCTCACCTCCCACAAAGTCCGGCGAGTGCACCCGCTCGCCCGTGCGGCAGCAGAGGCCCGCAACCATCGTCAGCGATATCAGCTGGTAGTGGTCGCGCCGGGAATTGCCGAAGTCGTCCGATACGCCGGCGGCTGGCTCTTCGATCGGGTAATGGCCGGATGGGATGTCACGGCGATGATCGCGGACCACACGGATACCCGCCCGCTCGACATTCTCGGTGTGCAGGTGGTCGGCCTCGACGAGGCATTGAGCTCACGGGTGCGAAGCCCACTGCCGCAGACCATCGCCATCGATGCCGGGCTATATGCCGCGGATGCCCGGGTGCGGGACGGGATGCTCGATGTCTTCGATCACCTGCTGATCGATCAAGTGATCCTCTGGGGTGATGAGTGTCCCACCGAGATCGACCGTCGGGTCGACTCGGTACAGCACCGGCTCAGTGTGGCCGCGCGGGCGTTCAAGCTGCGTGCCCTCTCGGCCATCGTCGCCGCGGTGGATACGGCCGAGCCGACCGAGCGATTTCGCGGCTGCGCCCTCTATCCGGGAGGTGGCGGTTTCGGAGATCTCGTTCCGGCCGTCCGGTAGCCGGACTGGAACCAGCCGCCGGGTGCCGGAAGGACGCACCATGCGGTGGCGAATCCGATATCGCTCAGCGGAACGCGTCCATCAGGGCAAGCGTGGTCTCGGCCGCCGTGAGCACCGGGCCCTTCGGCGCATCGGCTCGCACGGCGAGATCGGTTACCAGGCCGACGTCCTTGCGCAACAGGTCGGCGGCATAGATTGCCAGCTGCTGAAGGCTTCCCCCCAGCGGCGCGATTGTGCTCAGCGCAACGCTGTTTCCGCTGCCATGGGCGATGACCTCACCGAGCCGCATGGTGTCGACACCGAGTTCGCGTCCGAGGTCGAACGTCGTGGCGGCGGTCGCGAGGTTCGCCGTGAACAGCAGATTGTTGAGCAGCTTGGCGACCTGTCCGGCGCCCAGTTCACCAAGATGGACGACATGCCCAGCGTAGGTGTCGAACACCGGCCGGCACCGCTCGACCACTTCGGTATCGCCGCCGGCCATCACCAGCAATCTGCGCTCGGCGGCGGCCTGTCCGCCGCCGCTCACGGGTGCGTCTATCATCGAAACACCCTGGTCTGCGGCTTTTTTCGCCAACTCGCGACAGGTGTCGGGATGCACGGTGCTGTGTACCGTGAGTACGCCGCCACTCGCCAGTCCGGCCAGGACCCCATCCGCGCCGTCGACAACCTCGATGACATCAGCGTCGCCGACCACACACACGCACACCAGATCGCTGGCCGCGGCGAGCGCGGCGGGAGAAGTCGCCACCGCCGCGCCGGTGTCCGCGAACCCCGCCAGCGTCTCTGGTCTGCGCGCCCACAGTGTGGTCTGGTAGCCCGCCTCGATGATGCGGCGCGCCATGGGTCCGCCCTGGCTGCCCAGTCCGATAAAGCCTATGCGCATAGTCAGTCCTTCAGGTGAATTCGAGATACTCACGTCGATTGCCTCCGGTAGATCCACGCGCCAGCGGGGTGGCAACGCACCGTCGAGCCGGATTCCCCGACCGTTGACGAACGGGTTGTGGACGATCGTCTCGACCAGCAGCGCGAATTCCTTTGGTCTTCGGCTTACTTCAGCAGCATGCCGGCGTCGACCGGCAGGGCGACACCGGTAATGAACCTGGCCTCATCGGAGACCAGGAACAGTGCCGCGTTGGCGATATCTTCGGCATCGACCCAGGGTGTGGGTAGCACGTGCATTCTCTGCGATGCCGGAGCGAAGTCCTCCTTCGTCGGGTTCTCCAGGTCGGGCCGAAACATCCGGAAAGTCTCGTCATTGAGCAGCAGCGGTGTGCCGACCTGGGTCGGGCAGATCGCATTAACGCGAATACTCTTGTCCCCCAGCTCTATTGCCAGCGTTCGCATCACGCCGATGACGCCATGCTTGGCGGCGATGTAGTGTCCGATATTCGGGTGCGCGCGCAGACCACCGCTGGAGCTGGTGATCACGATGGAACCGCCGCGACCACCCGCGACGAGATGCGGGATGCCTGCCTTCGCAGTGAGCCAGACCCCGGTCAGGTTGACGTCGATCATGTCGCGCCACACCTTCTCGCTCATGCGGTCGAGCCGCTTGCCTTCGCTGCCCAGGCCGGCGTTCGCCACCACGATATCGAGCCGTCCGAACCGCTCGACGCCCTCGTCGACGACCGCTTTCATCGCGTCGTAGTCGCGCACATCCACCTCGGCGGCGATGATTCGGCGGCCGAGCGCCTGCACCTGGTCGACAGTCTCGGCCAGATCCGCCGGCGTCGACATTGGAATAATGACGCCATCGAGCTGCTTGCAGACATCGACGCAGATAATGTCGGCGCCCTCTTGGGCGAGGCGCACGGCGTGGGCACGACCCTGCCCACGGGCGGCACCGGTAATGAAGGCGACCTTGCCCTCAACTCTTCCAGCCATCTGTCTCACCTTTCACGGTGGCGGCGGCGAAGCAACACCACAATGTTCAGCGCCAGTAGCAATGCCACCGCCGGCGGACCGAAACGCTTCAAGCGGCCCAAACCGGCCGCTTCGAGCAGGTCGATGGGTTCGGCCGCTACGCGCGGCGCGGTAGCCGACGCCGTCACCCCGGCGCCGACCGCATTGCCGTCGTCTTCGGAATCCGACTCCAGTGCAACGACTTCCGTCGAATCCCGGTCCTTGGCGGCGGTGATCTCCTTGGCGAGATTCGCGGCGAATCGGCCGATGAGCGTGCCCGCCACCTCGGCCAGAGTGCCGCGACCGAACTGCGCGGGCTTGCCGGTGATAGCCAGGTCGGTCTCCACGACAACGTCGGTAGCACCATCGGATTCCGCCAGTCGACAGGTGATGACAGCGTGCGCGGTGCCGTTGCCACGAGTTTCTCGTCCGCCGCCCTCGAGCACGGCGACCTTGGTCGCCTCGTCGGTCGACCGAAATTTGATAACGCCGGTATAGGTCAGACCGACGGGGCCGAGTTTGACTTTGATCTTGCCGGTGTAGCCGTCGTCGTCCTTGCCCGTGAGCACGGCCCCGGGCACACAGGGCGCGATCCGCTCGATGTCGAGCAGCACGTTCCACGCGTCCGACACCGGGACGGGAATGCTGAAGGTGTTCTCGAGCTTCATGCGGAGTCCTTCACTATGCCGCTCTTTTCCGCCGCCGCCCGGACGGCCTCGATGATCCCCTGGTATCCCGTGCAGCGGCACAGGTTTCCGGATATGGCTGCACGAATCTCCTCGTCCGTTGGATGCGGATTGTCGCGCAGGAATGCGGTCGCGGTGACGACGAAACCCGGTGTGCAGAAACCACATTGCAGGCCGTGGTGCTCCCGCAACGCGGCTTGCACGGGCGATAGTTCACCGTCGGCCGCGGCCATCCCCTCGACGGTTGTGATCTCGGCGCCGTCGGCCTGTACAGCGAAACCCAGGCAGGCCCGCACCGCCTCCCCATCCAGCAGTATCGTGCAGGCCCCGCACACCCCGTGCTCGCAGCCGAGATGGGTACCGGTCAGCCCGCAGTCGATCCGCAGAAAATCGGCGAGGGTACGCCGGGGTGGCACGACCTTACGCCACGCGAACCCATTGACCCGCACCTGAATTTCGACATCAGTCATCACTAGCCTCCTGCACCGCACGCCGCCACGCACGCGCCACCATGGCCGCACCGACGCGGCGGCGATAGTCGGCTGATCCATGTAGATCCGATGGCACCGAATCCAGCCCGGACACCGAGGTACGTCCGACATCCCCGGGGTCCACCTCGCTTGCGGCACGACCGATCAGCTCGACTTCGGCCGCACCCGCTCGTACCGCCATCGGTCCGAGTCCGAACAATCCGACCGCGCACCGGTCGATGCGCGAATCCGCATCCAGACGCACCGCGACCGTGGCCCCCGCGATAGCGAAATCGCCGCTGCGACGGGCGAATTCCTCGATCGCGAAGCCGCACCGCCCGTGGCGCACCGGAAATACGATGCCGGTCAGCAGTTCATCTTCGGCCAGTTCGGTGCTCCACATCCCGGTGAAGAAATCGGCTGCGGCGATCGTCCGCCGCCCGCGCGGTGACAGCGCTTCGAGTTCCGCATCGAGTGTCAGTGCCACCGCGGGATATTCGGCCGCCGCATCGGCATGGGCGATTGATCCACCGATAGTGCCACGGTTGCGGATCTGGAAATGGCCGATCAGCGGGGTCGCGCGCGACAACAGTGGGACGGATCCGCGGATTTCCGCGGACTTGCCGACCGCGGAATGCGTTGTTCCGGCGCCGATCCACACTGAATCATCGCGACTGTCGATGCCGCGCAATTCCTTCAGGCGGCGCAAGTCGACGAGGTGGTCGAAGACCGCTAGGCGAAGGATGAGCATCGGCATCAGGCTCTGCCCACCGGCGATCGCCTTGGCTCCATCGCCGAGTTCGGCCAAGAGTTCGACCGCCTCCTGCGCGGTCGCCGGCGCGTGGTACTCGAACGCTGCCGGCTTCACCCGGTCACCGCCTTGGCGTCAGCCGCATCGATCAGCGCGAGGATCGCGGCGGGAGTCAGCGGCAGCCGGGAGACTTCCACGCCGAACGGGGCCAGCGCATCCGCGACCGCGTTGACCACCGCTGGCGAGGAACCGATCGCGCCGCCCTCCCCCACCCCCTTGTAGCCGCCGGGCCCGGGTCCCGGTGTTTCGATGTGACCGAGCTCGATGACCGGCACCTCCGTGGCCGTCGGGATCAAGTAATCCATAAACGTGGTGGCGACGGGGTTTCCGCTCTCGTCGTAGGCGAGATTCTCGTAGAGCGCCCCGCCGATGCCCTGCACCGTGCCGCCGTAGATCTGGCCTTCCACCACACTGGGGTTGATCATGGGGCCGCAGTCCTCGCTGACGATGTAGCGCAACAGCGTGACCTCGCCGGTCTCGATGTCGACCTCGCATGTGCACAGGTGGGTCGCGTTGGCCCAGATCATCGGGCTCTGTGCGCGATAGCGCCCGCTACATTCCAACCCCGCGGGCACACCGGGGGGCAGCGCATCCGGCTGAAAATAGGCAATCGCGGCAATCTCGGGCAACGACAACTCGGCATCGGACGCCCCGCGCGCCGTAGGCCGCCCGTGTGTGAACTCCACCTCGCCGACCGCCACACCCAAGCGATGGGCCGCGATGGCCAGAATCCGTTCCCGCAGTATCGATGCCGTCTCGGCGATCGCCCCTGCCACCATCGAGCCGGAACGGCTGCCGCCGGTGCCGGCACCGAACGGTGTCACAGCTGTATCCCCCTGGATGGTGTGGACATCTGCGATGTCCACACCGAGCGCGTCGGCGGTCAGCTGAATCGCGGTTGTCTCCAGGCTGTTTCCCGAGGATCCACCGGCGAGATACACGTTGACCTTGCCCGAGGGCTCGATGCGGATCGTCGCGCCCTCGGTACCGTGGTACGGGGTCGACGCTGCGGTCGGCTCCAGATATGTACACGTGCCGACGCCGAGGAAGCGGCCTTGCGCGCGAGCCAGTTCCTGCTCACGGCGGAAGGCCGGATAATCGAGCATCCCGAGCGCCTGCTCGAACGTCTCCAGCGGCGTGACATCGCTGTAGCGCATGCCGCTCGGGTTGAGTAGCGGCAAGTCCTCGCGGCGCACCATGTTCCGGCGGCGCAACTCGGCCGGGTCGATGCCAAGTCGCCGTGCGGCGGTGTCGAGCAACACCTCCCGCGCCATCGATTCGAACTGCCACGGTCCGCGATACGCCACTCGCCCGACGGTGTTGGAGTACAGCATCTTCATTGTGAACGTCGCCGCGGGCACCCGATACGGCCCGGGGAACAGCATCCCGACAACTGCCGCGGCCGTCATCGGCGACGGCACCGGATAGGCCCCGACGTTCTGCACGTAGTCGAGCGAGGCGGCCAGAATCGTGCCGTCCCGGTCGAAGGCCATGCTGGCCTCGCCATGGTCCTGGCGCGCCAGCCCCGCCGAGATCAGGTGTTCCTGCCGGTCCTCGATCCACTTCAGCGCGACCGGTACCTTCGTCGCCGCCAACATGACACAGATGTCCTCACGCTGGACCACCACCTTCTGCCCGAAGCCGCCTCCGGTGTCGCCCACTATGACTCGCACCCGATGCTCGTCGACACCGAGCAGCCGGGCGCAGAAGCCGCGCACCTCGTGCGGCGCCTGGGTCGAGGTCCAGATCGTCATCTCACCGGCCGATGCCGACCACTGCGCGACCACTCCGCGGGTCTCCATCGGCACCGGCGTATACGCCTGCTGAAAGATGGTCTGGCGCACCACATTCGGTGCCGCATCGAACAGCGGCGCCATCTCTTCGGCTGGTCGGCCGGACAGCTGTCCCGCAATGTTCCCCGGAAAACGGGCGTGCACGAGGGCCTGCGAACCTTCTGCGGTCGTGTAATCGACCACGGCAGGCAGGGGCTCATAGTCGACGACGACCAACTCCGCCGCGTCTTCGGCTAGATATCGGTCGGAGGCGACGACCAGCGCAACCGGATCCCCGACGAACCGCACCTCGTCCTCGGCCAGCGGCGGCCAATTCAACGCGGGCAGGTGCGGCCCATCGATCCGGTACGACTGATCGTGCACGCCGAGATTGAGGTCCGCGGCCAGAAAGACGGCGTAAACCCCTTCGAGCGCAACGGCTTCCATGGTATCGATGCCGACGATCCTGGCGCGGGGCAACGGACTGCGCACAAAGCAGGCGTGCAGCATCCCCGGCCGCGACACATCATCGACGAATGATCCGGCGCCCGTGAGCAGCCTCGGATCCTCGATCCGCAGGACGCGTGTACCGGCATAGGTATCGGAGGTCGTTTGTGCGGTAGTCACCGCTCACCCTTTTCCTCGGTATGCCGTGCGATCGACCAACACTCAGGTGCTCGACTACGCCGGTACTTCGGTTCGTGCATTTGGCCTCCATGTACGCCGGATGGCATCACACGACATCGGCGCATACCGCTTTTGCTCAGCTCCAGCCCCGCCACTAGATGGATGGCGTTGCGCGGCTCGACCGAATCGATCCACCCGGATCCGTCATCCGCGACGGTTCTGTCTGCGGCTCTCGGCATCGATATTGTGCTGTTCAACTGTCTAGCATCGGACTCGAATACCTGTCAATAGACGTGTATGTCAGATATGAGAATGATATTCTCGTCCGTGGCACGGCTCGAGAGGATGATCATGCGCGAATTGTCGGCACAGCTCTTGCGATGGCATGCACAGCGCGCTTCGTATGCCGTAGCCACGGTTGTCGACGTAACCGGAAGCGCGCCACGGCTGCCCGGCGCAACCATGGCCGTGAACGACGCCGGCACCGTCATCGGCAGCATCTCGGGCGGCTGCGTGGAAGCGGCCGTCTACGACCTGTGCCGTCAGGTATTGCGGTCGGGTACGCCGACGCGGGAGACGTTCGGCTACAGCGATTCCGACGCCTTCGCGGTCGGGCTCACCTGTGGTGGCGAGGTCGCGGTTCTCGTCCATCGAGTCACCGATCAGGAGTATCCGGCCATCGAAGCCGTCCTGCGAGCCGAACGCCCGATATCTCTGGTTCGCGATCTGAGAACCGGCGAGATCAGCGCTGTCGGACCAGAAGAAACTACCGGTGCGAAGTTCGATCCGATAGTGGTGCGGCAAGCTTTGGGCATGCTCGACGCCGACGCATCCGGCGTGCGGATAATCGGATGCGACGATGCCCAACGCGCGGTATTCATCGAGTCCTTCGGCTCGCAACCACGTCTGATCGTTTGCGGGGCAACCGATTTCAGCGCCGCGCTGTGCCGGGTCGGGCGATTGCTCGGTTACCGGGTCACCGTTTGCGATGCGCGTTCAGTGTTCACCACGCGGGCGCGATTCCCCGACGCCGACGAGGTGGTGGTGGACTGGCCACATCGGTACCTCGACCGCACCCACGTTGATTCGCGCACAGCGGTGTGCGTGCTGACACACGATCCGAAGTTCGATATTCCGGTCCTGCAGCTGGCATTGCGGCTACCGATCGGATACATCGGCGCGATGGGCTCACGCCGCGCTGACGCAGATCGTCGTGCACGTTTGCGGGCAGCAGGTCTCACCGAGTCCGAGCTGCGTCGTCTGCACTCACCGATCGGTTTGGAACTGGGCGGACGGACTCCCGAGGAGATCGCGGTGGCGATTGCCGCGGAGATCGTCGCCGTGCGGCGCGGTGGGTCGACCAAGCCGTTGTCCGCGACGAACCGGCCTATTCATGCCGTGTCGGATTTGCAGCCGTCACCGACCTGACCTGTGGCAACTTCCGGTGGCTCCAAGATGTCGAGGTAATGCTCGACCAGAGCGAGCATCTCGTCATGGCCCATCGTGAAACCGAAGTTGGCTTCCATCACCATGATTCGCGGCAGACCCGAGAGCAGCATCGACAGCGTCACCGGCGTGATCTGCGCGGCATCGGTACGGCGCTCCCGCAGGATGAATGTGAAAGCGGTGACCTGGATTTCCCGGTACCGCCGCGCATAAGCCATCAGCTCGCTACGAATTGCCTTGCGATGGTTGGCCAGCGCGATGAACTCCTGCATCAGCGCGTTGCCGCGCGGATCCCGGGACAGTTCCCACAGGGCATGCAGCGGCCGGTCCGAGGTCAGCGCTTGCATTTGGCGTTCGAAGTTGGCCTCGGTTCCCTCACTGAAAACCGCGAGGAACAAATCCTCCATGGTCGGGAAGTAATAATGCACCAACGCGGGCTTGACACCCGCCTCGGCGGCCACCCGGCGGGTCGTCGCGGCGGCGTAGCCCTCCTCGGTCATGACCCGGGCAGTGGCTTCCAGAAGAGTGCGCCGCGTCGCCGAGTCCTTCGCGCCGCGCCTGCGGGTGGACATGACGCGAGGCTATCACTGGGCAGTCGGACAGCAGCGGCCGGATCACGCGGTCAGCGCGCCGCTCGCTCCTGATCGGTCACTCAGGGAACTTATGGCAGCACGACGTTGGGATTACCGTCAGTCCAGGTGCTCAACAACAACCGGGATGCGATCCGCCAGCCGGACTCGGTGCGACGTAGCAGATCCTGATAGCGACCGGCCGCGAGGAAGCGTTCACCGCCGCGCTGGTGCTGGGCCAGGTAGTAGCAACTGTGGTGGGCCTCGTCTCCGGTGATCGTCACGACATGGTTGGTGACGAAATGTTGAGTGGCATCGAGCCTTTCGATCCCCGCTCGCACTCGTGCGAGGATCTGGGCAGGGCCGGTGCACCGCTGTTCGGCCGACGAGTAATCCCAGACGGCGTCTGGCATGAACAGACTCTCGAAAAGCGGCCAGTCGCGACTATCGAGGGCGGTGGAGTATGCGGTCACGATGTCGACGACCGCGATCCGGTCGGCGAGCAGCTCTGTGGCGGTGGTCATCTGCGTTCCTGATCGGTAATGGTGGTAGGGATTTCGAGACCGGGGTCGCAGCGAGCGCATTCGTCCGCCATCCTCGACATCATGCTGTGCCTCAGCTCGTTTCGATTGCGTGCTCGGGGCAGGCCTGGGCAGCGGATTCGACCGCCTCGCTGAATTCGTCTGGTACGTCCGACATCTGGACCTGGGCATAGCCGTCGTCGTTGATGGCGAACACCTGCGGGCACAGACCGGTGCAGACGCCATGGCCCCGGCAACGATCCGAGTCGACGGAGACCTTCATCGGGCACTCCCTTCACTACATAACTGCTGGGGCAACTCGATTCGGCCGTGCGGGGACGAAGGTCGGCGCGCCGCTCGTCGCTCCCTTGCACACTGCGGTCCGCGGACTTCGCAGTCCACTCAGTTCAGTCACTTCGCGAACCGAGAGAATCTTACTCTCAATCATGGCAACGATATTCTCGTGATGTAAGAACGTCAACCGGTCAGGTGGCCAGCAGCGCCGCGTTCATTGCCCCGGAACACGCAACAGCCCCGCACCCTGAGGGTGCGGGGCTGTACCGAGCCACGTCGATCAGATAGCGCGGACTTCCTGGGCCTGCGGGCCCTTCTGTCCTTGTCCGACCTCGAACTCCACGCGCTGTCCTTCTTCGAGGGACTTGAATCCCGAGCCGGATACGGCGGAGTAGTGCACGAAGACGTCAGGGCCGCCACCGTCCTGCGCGATAAAACCGAAGCCCTTTTCGGCGTTGAACCACTTCACACTGCCTTGAGTCATTGCTTTACTTCATTCTTTTCTGTAGATGAGCCAAGCGGATCACGTCGATAAGCCTGATCTCACCCGACAATCGTCCCACGGATTTACGGCGGAAACGGATAATGTGATCCAGCCAACCCTCAGCGCCGCGGTACGGTCACTGACGCGACCATCCCAATGGCGCGCCGGCGAAGAGCCTGAGCATCGGCACCCCAACCAAGCGCTGGACGTACTGCAGCACTTCATCACCACGGCCCGATTCCAGCGGCGGTGATCGCGCGGACGTCGTCGCGGGGTTCGACCAGACCGTAAGTGGCACGGTCGATCCCGGTGAATTCTTCCTTGCCGGGCATGCCCACCAGCCGGCCGGTGGTGTCATAGGTCCACGCGTGGTCCGGATAAGTGAAGCGCTTCGCCGTTCTCCGGTTGCTGGCTAGCGCGATCCCCCGATGGGTTGGTCTGGCACCGTCACTTCGCCAGCGCTGTCGAAGCAGAACCAATGCCAGTCACCATTCAGGTGATGGAATGCGTCTGACGCGCCAGAGGCGTCGGTAAGCTGGGCAAATCCTCCGCCCCCGCTCGAGCAGTTGCCCGTCATGGGGCTGGTTCTGAAGTAGATACCCCAGGCGTAGTGGTCCGCACTGTCGATGCGGTAGAGCCCGAGCCGGTGACCTTCGAACGTCCGCGGATCGACACCGTCGCGCACCTGCCGTGCGGCATCGTCGAAGCTGTGCGACGAGAACTGCCAGCGCACAGCGATCGGTAGGTCTGCGCTCCACGCAGCCACCGTGAACGCCACCACCAGCGCAGGCGCAAGCAAGGGACTGAGCTCGGGTACCCGAAGCCGCCGGGTTACGACTACCCGAGTCAGGTAGCCGATGATCACGCAGAACAACCCGAACGACGCGCTGATCAAGAAAAACCACAACAGCAACGACTCGGCACTGTCCGGGACGCTTGCCCGGACGAGTGCCCCCAGGCAAGACACAACCGTGCAGGCGAGCAACAGGTACCAGGCGAGTTGTGACCGGAGTCGTCGCTTCTCCTGTCGACCGGGAAGGTTGTCGGACTGCGCCGTGCTCATGCCGGAAGCGTAGCCTCCGAGCCGGTTTCAATCCCTGGACCAGGCGGCGAAGCCCTGCCCATACAGCGTCAAAGTGATGTCGAAACCCGCCTGCCCGAATCACCGTTGGAGCCGTCATGTGACGCGAGATCAGCCGAAAACGCTCGAAGAGCTCCAGCTGAATAGCGGCCGCATCGTGACCGAACGAGCGGATCTTGTCGGGACGCTACGAGAGCATAGACAAGGCGGGTGAACGTTCCACGTCAGAGAGTTGTCGACTGAACAGAGCAATCGAGGAGGCGTCATGGTTGTGGTCCAGAACTTCATCGACGGTAAGCTCGTCGACTCGGTCGGCGGTGCGACGATGGCCCTCGTCGACCCGGCCACCGGCGATCAGTACGGCACCGCCCCGGTGTCCACCGAACAGGACATCGACAACGCGTACGCAGCGGCGGCCAGGGCGTTCTGCGACTGGAAGCGCACAACGCCGTCGGACCGCCAGAAGGCGCTGCTGGCTTTCGCCGACGAGGTGGAGAACGCGGCCGACGCGCTCGTTGCCGCGGAGGGACGCAACACCGGCAAGCCGAACCACGTCACCTCGGCCGTGGAGATCCCGCAGATGCTGGACCAGATCCGGTTCTTCGCGGGGGCGTCGCGGGTGCTCGAGGGCAAGTCGGCCTGCGAGTACCTGGCGGGCCATACATCGTGGATCCGTCGGGAGCCGATCGGCGTTATCGGACAGGTGACGCCGTGGAACTACCCGATGATGATGGCAATCTGGAAGTTCGTTCCCGCGATCGCGGCGGGAAACACCGTGGTGATCAAGCCGAGCGACACCACCCCGGTGACCACGGTGATGCTGGCCGAACTGGCCGCCGAGCACCTGCCACAAGGCGTGCTCAATGTGGTAGCCGGTGACCGGGTGACCGGTGCGGCGGTGGTCGCGCATCCGACCCCGCAGATGGTATCGATCACCGGTTCGTTGGCCGCAGGCCGTGCGGTCGCCGAGTCGGCCGGAGCCCACCTCAAGCGCACGCATCTGGAGTTGGGCGGCAAAGCGCCGGTAATCGTGTTCCCCGACGCTGATATAGCCGCTACCGCTGCGGGCATCACTGCCTCGGGCTATTTCAACGCCGGGCAGGATTGCACGGCGGCCACCCGGGTGCTCGGCCACGCGTCGGTGGCCGAAGATCTGACTGCGGCGCTGGCCGAGCAGGCCGACAATGCCACAACGACATTCGGCAAGGCCACCGGTGACGAGAATGCCTGGGTACCACCGGTCAATAACGCCAACCAACTACAGCGGGTGCTCGGCCTCCTCGATGAGGTGCCCGATCACGCTTCGGTCGTGACCGGTGGGCACCGGCAGGGCGACCACGGGTATTACGTCGAGCCGACGGTCATCGGCGGGCTGCGGCAGGCCGACCGGCTGAGCCAGAACGAGATATTCGGACCAGTGATCACCGTGCAGTCGTTCACCGACGAAGACGATGCGATCCGGTGGGCCAACGGCGTCGAGTACGGGCTGGCGTCCTCGGTGTGGACCAAGGATCTGTCCAGGGCGCTCCGCGTGTCGGCCGCACTCGACTTCGGTTGCGTCTGGATCAACACCCACACCGCGCTGATCGCCGAGATGCCGCACGGCGGGTTCAAGTCGTCCGGGCACGGCAAGGACCTGTCGATGTACGGGCTGGAGGACTACACCCGCGTCAAGCATGTGATGGCCAAGATCGACTAGCTGAGTACCAAGTCCCCCTTCGCAATTCGAGCGATGACTCGATCACGAAAGTGGGACGGGCCGAATGACGCACCGGCGGGCATCGACAGCTCCTTTTGCTACCGCCGACTGCCAGTGACCGACTGTCCCGAATGCGGTTCAGCGATGCGACGCATCGACATGCCAGACAGATAACCACATCGTCGCTGACTGAGAGTGTCGGCAGCTTGGCATGACACCAATCATCCTGACTGAGCGCGTCGATCAGCAGTGAAGCGATACTTGATCGGCGATGTTGCCTGGTAGCAGAGCCACGAATGCAACCACGACGGGATCGACCCAGCGTGTTTCAGCGCCGTTTCCGAATGATTGCGATGAAGTTGCTGACAGGGGGTTGGTCTTCAGACACAATGAGTTCGGTCAATCGAGTCCGTCCACTCAACCAACTCTTGGAGGGAAGCTCATATGGCTCAGGAAACCAGCACTGACACCAAGCGTGGCGACATCATGGATATGCAGAACCTTCGGGACATCGAGATGGTGCTGCGGCTCCAGATCGATGAGGCGCGGCAGGAAGCTCAAAGCGCTCGTCAGTACGCCCAGCAGGCACAGAACCTTGCTCGGCAGGCGCAACACCAGACCCGTCAAGTCCAGCACCAGGCGCAGATCGCCCAGCACGAGGCCAACCAGGCCAATCAGCAGGCCCAACAGGCCCGCCAACAAGCCCAGCAGGCGCAGAATCAGGCTCAGCAGGCCCAAGGCGAGGCCGATCGGGCGCAGAGCCAGGCCCAGCAGGCACAGGGCGAGGCCAACCAGTCCAACCAGCGTGCTCAGTCGGCACAGGATCAGGCCGAGCAGGCCAGCCAGTTGGCCCAGCAGGCCGAGGATCAGGCCACCCGTACCCAGGACCGGTCCGGGCAGTGGGAAATGCAGCTGCATCACCTTCGCGAGCAGGCACGCCAGGCGCAGTTCCGCTAGCCACCGATCTGCTGTCGACGAATGACGTGTCGACGAAAGGGGCCACCGCCCAGCGAGGAGCTCCTTTCGTCGACCGGTGAAAGGTGACCGCGGATGAACGAACCGACTCTGCCGCCCCCGAACGACGTCGAGGTGATCGTGCCGGAGGTGATGAGCGCCGGTGTCTACTCCAACGGGTTCACCTGCTGGTACAACCGCACCGACTTCACCCTCGACTTCCTCGTATATCTGCCGACCGATCAGGGCGTCGACGACGATGGTCGGCCGGTGATGCGTCAACCGGCTCGAGTGGTGTCGAGGGTGAAGTTCCCGCCGGCGATGATCTTCCGGCTGATGCAGATCCTGAACGACAGCATGAGCAACTATGAACACCAGTTCGGCCCGATTACCCACCTCGGAGAATAACCGGACAGGACGAACACGATGCTCCTATCCAGTCCCATCATCATCCTCGCGAGCCCGCGCGACCGGGCGGTCATGATCGATTCCGCCATCCGCTACCGGCCGGACAAGATCGAGGGCCACCGCTACCGCATCACCGCCATCACGCCAGAACGGGCAGACCAACCCGCCTTCGAATGAGCGCACCGAGAGCGCTCGGTATGCGGCGACGTGCTCTTCATTTCTCCATGAGAGCCGGTCCGCGGATCAGGACAGCAGCTGCACGATTCTGGTGGTGCAGAAGCCGGTGATGTTCAGGTCCGACAGGCGTTCGCGACATTTCACCCAACGCATTCGCCGTATCGGATCGGCGGCGCGGTTCGCTGGCTTCACCACCGGCACGCTCGAACCTGGACAGTCGCGCACCATCGGCATTAGGTGCCACAACGGGCTTTGCACTGGATCCAGCACGGACGGCAACCCGAGATCGGACCCCTCACCCTTCATGTCGGGCGCGGGTAGACAGTTGCGGTCGAAGTCGATAGCGGTCTGATATACACAAACGATGTCGGATGCTGCGGTACACGGTCCCAGCGCGTTCAAGTCGATGGTGGCCTTGGCCGATGCGCCGGTGTTCATCGTGACGGTCGCGGTCGGGGATGAGCGCAGCGGTTGTCTGGTGGGGTTCGCGTCACAGGTCAGTATCGATCCGGCACGGTTTCTGGTCTGTTTGTCGAAGAACAACCGCACATACCGGACCGCGATGGGAGCCGCATATGTGTCGGTGCACCTCGTCGATCGAGACAACCTTGCGCTTGCGCAACTGTTCGGTGCGGAGACCGGCGACGATATCGATAAATTCAGCCGGTGCCGATGGCGGGTCGGCCCGAACGGAGTGCCTGTGCTGGTAGACGCGGTCGCCTGGTTTTCCGGAACGATCCAGGCTCGCAACGACTTCGGTGACCATGTGGGTTTGGTCTTGGCCCCTGAAGCTGGATACGCACCCGGTCGAACGGTTGATGCGGTGCGGTGGAGCTCCGTCGCCGACCTGGAGCCGGGCCACCCGGCTTAACAGCCACGTACAGCATCGGCTTACCAGGGTTTCGCCCACCGGTGGTCCAAGGGCTGGTCGAGCTGATGCGCGAGGACGGCACGACCGTTCCTGGTGGCTGTGCGCATGTGCGTCGGCACAAGAACGGCCCTGCTTCCGCCACGGCTACATGGCGGTTGTTACGCCACTGACGTGGCTGGCGTCACGCATCGAGGCGCGGTTGCCCGACTCCTGGATTCGGTGTTCGCTATTTCTGGGCCCACCGGTGCGGATCGCATTCGAGTGCTGCCCGATCCCATTTGCCGCGTTCGGCGGCCGCTCGATAGGTGGTGTGCAGGAATTCCAGAAGGGTTCGTTCCGGATCCGCGGCGGTGCGTACCGCCTCGTAGGGCAGCAGAAACTGGCCGTTGTCGGCGCTGTAGAAAGCGTGCCGAGGACCGACCGGATAGTCGGCGAAGCCGTCGGGTTCTGGATAGGCGTAGGCATAGAAGGCACCTTCGTCACCACCACCCGGCCAGAAGCCGCAGCTACTCAACTCGTGGGAGTAGCCCTCTACCATCACCCAATCACCGCAGTTGGGTGCGCCGCCAGGGTGCTTCGGCGCCCTGCGGCCGGAGAACCTGGTACAGGCCAGATCCATGGCGCCCCAGAAGAAGTGCACCGGGCTCACCTTGCCGATGAAATACGAGCGAAACTCGCTCATTACTCGATGGGCCGCGACGAGTTGGCGCCAGAACAGATGCACGGCGTCGCGATCATAAGAAGCATGCCCGTAGTCGTCGGCGAACGGGATCGCAGGATCGATCTCGTTGGGCTTCGCCTGAATCTGTGCCGCAATGCCGAGTTCGTCGAGCGCACCTATCGTTTCGGCATAGAAATCCGCGACCGACTTGGGTTCGAGCGCGACCTGACGGGCGTCGCCATCACTGGCTCGTATGTGCAGCCGGTGCTCATTGAAGTCGAACTCGATGTCGAAAACGCCGGCCTCGTACGGTATCGCGGAGGTGGTCAAACCCCGCGGGCTGACGTAGAGGGTGACCTGCCACCAGTGGTTGATCATCGGCGCATGCGCGAGCCGAATCTTGCCGATGATCTGGGTCCACAGGTGCAGCGTGTCGCGAGTAGCGGTCCACTCATCGACCCGCAACCGCGGCCAGTGGCGCGACGACGCCGTCTCCGTGCGAGTGGTCTCGGCCATCCGACCTCCTCGGTCCGTCCGTCGGTTTCGGTGCGGTCCTGAGTAAGGCTCAGACGATCGCAGCCTCCAGCATCGGAAACGATTTCGAACTCTGCACGATCCTTCCCCGCTCGCATGTGGCGTTCGACGAGCGGCCAGACCGAATGGGGGCACGAGCTACAGAAACCCGCGGACCCCGGCCGAGAGCGCTCGGCCGGGGTCCGCCGCAGATGGCGTCGCGATCAGCGGATCTCTCGGGTGAGCCGAGAAGACCACGGACACCAGAAGCAACCCGGCAGGAAAGCGCCGCAAGCCTCGTCCAGATGGTCCTCGAGGTAGGAGATAGACGAGTCACAGACCTCGATCGCCATGGTGAAGAAGGTGATCGTGTCCGGGTCGAGGTGGAAGCTCCAACCCGGGTTGTAGTCGGCTTCCTGTTTCCTGATACGTCCCATGACATGGATCGACATCTGCTCCTCGCCGGACAGAATCCGACGCGCTTCCTCGATGCGCTGCTCGTTATTGAGCCGGATGATGAATTCCTTGCCGGAGTAATCGGTGAATGCGAAGTCCGCCATGACATCTCCCTGCCAAAAGTGGTGGATGGGGGTCGCGCGCGGTTCTGCATCGATGCACTCAGCATCGTATCGACGGAAGAGCACTGCTGTATACGAAAATCTCTGTGCGACAAACAATTTCGACTGGCAGCCGGTTTTCGACGTAGCTAACCTGATCGAGGGGTCAGTTCCGAGCCTGGTTAGCGGCGTGGTGGCCGTTGCTTCGAGAGGAAAGCTGGGCTCGGCTCGATTTCCCGGCGAGAATCAACTCACGGATCGCGATAGCGCCCCGTGCGACGGGCGCGGCGACCCGCCCTTCCGCATCGATCAGCACAGCCGACGGTGTACCGCGGACGCGATATCGCAGTGCCGCCTCGTTGCCCTGCTGCACCAGCGACGGGATCTCGCCCAGACCCTGTTCGGCACTCCAAACGGCCTGCTCATCGGCATCACCGTTCCCGACGACGACCATGGTCATGGCCGTGCGCGCCCGCCACCGCGGCAGCTCACGGGCCAGCGCGGCGCACATCTCACAGCCCGGGTGCACGAACACCAGCAACACTGCCCGGCCCTCCGAGAGCAGGTCCGCCAGGTTCGTGCGGGCGCCCGCGACGTCGAGCAACTCGAACTCCGGCGCGACCGAGCCGACCGGCAAGCCCTCGGCCCCCAGCGTTGAGAGCGCCTGCTCGTCCAGCCGACGCCGCAGCACACCGACCTGGCCGATCAGCCACCCGAGGATTCCGCATAGCAGCGCACCGAGCGCGAGCCCGGTCGCGGCATCGACAGCCAGTCCGGCGGGCACCGAGGGACGGGCCAGCGCGCCCCACAGGACCAACGCCGCGAGCACCATCAGCACACCGTTGCGCACGATGGCGCGCGCGCCGATCGGCGTCGTACTCGCCGCGCCGAAGCATGAGCAGGAGGGACGCTTGCCGCGTCGCAACAAGCCGACCATGACCACCGTGAAGACCATCAGCAGAAGCAGCGCACCGACCGCCGCCGCGACGGCCGTCCACGACAGAACGACGCCGACCGCCACCACCGCCTCGGTGACCGGCAGCCCCCACGCCACGGCGGGCACCCACCGCACCGGCACCTCGAACTCCCCCACCGCCCGCCGCGTACCGGCGCGATCGGCCAGTTTCCCCCAGGCCGACAGCCCGAACACCACGGCGAGCGCCAACCGCGTAACCCACACCCCGTATTCGATCAGCATGGGCCGCACCCTCCCACATCCGCGGTTATTCGAATTCGGACTCGCCGGAAGAGTATTCGAGGTGTTGCGAAGGTCTACTCTTTTCCAGGCCGGTCGGGGGATGCACGCCAGGCTGTACAACCGATCGCGGGCCGCTGACGATCGTCGAGCCAGCTGCCGTCCGCGATGGCCGGTGGCGATACCTGATCCGCGCCCTATCCCGCACTGAGATCACCCTTCCGATCCGTCGATGGGTGGCCTACTTTTCGAGGAGCGCCGACATCTCCCCCGCATGCCTCGAATCCAGGCGGTGGACATGGGTCGTGGTCGGGAACGGAGCAGCTGAGCTCAGCGGTTTGTTGCTTGGCTGATGAGAGCTTGCGCCGCTCCGCGGGCATGCGCCCAGGGCGCCGGATCGTCCAGGGAGGTGGACAATGCGGCGGCACCCTCGTACAGGACAGCGAGCTGCTCGCCCAGCAGCTGGGGGTCTGCCGCGCCGGCTTGTCGGGCCAACTCGGTGAGGCCGTCGATGTAGTTTCGCTTGTGCGCGTGGACGATGGCTTGAACACCAGGCATGGTCTCGGCCGCCTCAACCGCGGCGTTGTGGAACGGGCAGCCACGCATCGGCGCATCGGCGGCATCCGGGCTGTCGAACAACGCGAGCAGCCGCGAACGCGGATCCGAATCGGACTCCCCCGACGGCATGTCCGTGATGTCACCCACCGCTTGCCGCAGCATGCGCAGATACTCCTCCACCAACGCGGTCTTGCTCGGAAAGTGTTGGTAGAGAGTTCTTTTCGACACGGATGCTTTGGTCGCGATCAGTTCGACACCTGTGGCGTTGATGCCCTCGTTGTAGAACAGGTCGGCAGCTGCCTGCAGGATGCGCTGACGTGCACCACGCCCTCCCCGACGGGTCGGTTCCTGAGTATCGGTCAGCGTAGTCATGAAGCAAGTATACCGATCTGTTTACAAGTGATGCGATATGGGAGTACCGTTGCCTTCGCAAGGTACACCAATCGGTTTACATCAGGAGGAAGTCATGACAGACCGGCGATCCACTCAGCGTGTTCCCGACCGTCATCAGCAGGGGCAGAGTATTCGTGTGGGCGGCACGTCGTATGCGGATGCGCCGACCAAATCCGTGCAGGTCGGCGCAACGCGGTTCGCCTATCGCGAGCTTGGACCAGGTACCGGCGTACCAGTGATCTTCTTGAATCACTTGGGTGCGAATCTGGACAACTGGGACCCCAGGGTGGTCGACGGCATCGCATCCAAGCATCGCGTGATCACCTTCGACAACCGCGGCGTCGGCGCGTCAGAAGGCACAACACCGAACTCGGTCGAGGCGATGGCACGGGATGCTGTCGACTTCATCCACGCGCTCGGCTTCGACCGGGTCGACATTCTGGGATTCTCGCTAGGAGGCTTCGTAGCGCAGGTGATCGCTCGCGATGAGCCCGAACTCGTGCGAAAGCTGATCCTCGCGGGGACGGGTCCGGCGGGAGGCGAAGGCATCGTCAACGTGACCTCGGTGACCTACCGTGACACATTCAAGGCGCTGGCCACTTTCAAGGATCCGAAAGAGAACCTGTTCTTCACCAGAACCGCACACGGCAAGTCGGAGGCTCGTGCGTTCGTGAAACGGCTGAAGGAACGCAGCGTCGACCGCGACAAGGCAATCGCACTGCGCGCATTCCGCACTCAGCTGAAGGCGATCCACACGTGGGGCGCGCAGGAGCCATTCGACCTCAGCCGTATCCAGCACCCCGTTCTCGTAGCCAACGGTGAGGACGATCGGATGGTGCCGACCAGCAATTCGTTCGACTTGCAACGTCGTCTGCCGAACGCGAAACTCCGCATCTACGTGGACGCGGGACATGGCGGGATCTTTCAGTATCACGAAAGGTTCGTCGCAGAGGCGCTCGATTTCCTGGCGTCATGAGCCTGGGCAGCACGCGATCGATAGTGCATAGATCCTTGGGGCCCGAGCGGCCTGACCATTCGACGTTCGACGACAAGAGTAGGAAAACGGATGCCTTCTGTATTGATTACCGGCACCAGCAGGGGGATCGGGCTGGCGATCACCGAACACATGAGCCGACGAGGTTGGCAGGTGTATGCCACGGCTCGATCCGATGCCGCCCTCGAAAGTCTCGATCGCTTACCCAATGTGCACGCGATCGGTCTCGACATCACCGACAGGTCCGCCATCGCTACGCTTGCCGATCGACTCCCCGCTGAACTGAACGGCGTTGTCAACAATGCCGGCATTATCGTGAACGGACCGGTGGAGGGGTTGTCCCTCGATGAGTTGTCACGGCAACTCGAGGTCAACGTGACAGCCCAGATCGCAGTCACGCAGGCGGTGCTGCCGAAAATACGTGAAGCACATGGACGGGTGGTGTTCATGTCATCGGTCAGCGGGTTGATCACCACGCCGGGTAGCGGCGCCTACAGCGCATCGAAGTATGCGGTCGAGTCCTTGGCCGATGCACTGCGGATGGAGCTGCGCCCGTGGCGGATCCCCGTCTCGCTCATCGAGCCCGGGCCCACCCGTACCGACATGTGGGGCAGCATGCTCAACGAGCACGACCGCATGACCGCGAAACTGAGCGACGAGCATCGCGAACTGTACGCATCACACCTTGCTGGGACTCGAAAGCTATTGGGTCGCATGCAAAAGCTCGCGGGCGATCCGCAGAAGGTCGTCAAGGCCGTCGACCACGCGCTGACATCCAAACACCCGAAGCGTCGGTACCTGTGCGACAACGTCAGTCGGGTGCAGAAGTTCGTTGTCGCGATAACCCCTACGGCCGTCAACGACGCGACCCTGTCAGCGGCCACCACGTCGAAGTGAGTCCTTGCCGGTTGCCCGGAACCCCCGAGCCGCCCGAGCACGGGGATTTCGCGGTGCCCAGATTGCCGGCGGATGATGTGATGCCGCCATGGACCGAATCCTCGCTCGGGCTGTCGGAATTCTGCCTATGACTGACCAGGAATCGCGGAAGGGGCATCACCCGCTTGTGGGGGGACACGCGGCCACATTACGCCGCCGGCGTGGCGAAAACCGCGACAATGACCGAGAGTTCACCCCCGCCGGATGAGGAATGCCGTTGCGGTGGTCACATTCGGATCGCAGACCTGGACTTTCGTCGGCGCTGGAAAGTGGGACGGTATGAGTGGATCGGCGAATCAGCTGGAGCACGGTGATGAGCGTCCGGATTCGAACCGCGGAGCCGACCCCAGCGCCGGCAAATCGCCGTTCAGTCCTCCCCGGCCATCGGCACCGGGCGGGCAAGAGCAGATGGTCTGGATCGAGGGTGGCACTTTCACCATGGGTTCGGATAGCCACTACCCCGAGGAGGCACCTGCGCACCGGGTGACGGTCGCCGGATTCTGGATCGACCCGCGTCCGGTGACGAATAGGGAATTCGTTCTGTTCGTCTCCCGCACCCGCTACCTCACTGTCGCCGAGCGCGTACCGACGGCCGCCGATTATCCCGACGCCGATCCGACCCGGCTGGTCGCCGGGTCATCGGTGTTCATCAAGCCGGATCGTCCGGTGCGCCTCGATCGGCCCTATCAGTGGTGGCATTGGGTTCCCGGCGCGGATTGGCGACATCCACAAGGCCCGGGCACCTCCATACGGAAGCGGCCCGACCACCCGGTGGTGCACATAGCCTGGGACGACGTCGCGGCATACGCCGACTGGGCAGGTAAAGAGGTACCGACGGAAGCCGAGTGGGAATATGCCTGCCGTGGCGGCCTCGACGGCGCCGAATTCGCCTGGGGTGACGAATTCGAGCCGGGCAATACGGCGATGGCGAACACTTGGCATGGTGTTTTCCCACACCACAACACAGGGGATGACCGATACGAAGGAACCTCGCCTGTCGGATCCTTCCCGCCGAACGGATACGGCCTATCGGACATGGTCGGCAACGTGTGGGAGTGGACCCAGGACTGGTACACCGCCCACCAGGGCCAAGAGCATGCCTGCTGCGTCCCCGTCGATCCGCGGGGCGGGACGGAAGAAGGTAGCCGCGACCACAGCCAGCCGCACATCGGACGCCGCGTGATCAAGGGCGGCTCGCACCTGTGCGCCCCGAACTATTGCCAGCGGTACCGCCCCGCGGCCCGAATGGCCCAGGCTGTCGACACATCGACCTCACATCTGGGATTCCGGTTGATCGCTCGACAGTGAATCGACCTGGATCAACGGACCGAGGCCCACGTTCAGTCGAGTACGCACCCGACGTCCCGGCCAATCGCATCGGCGCGCGCTTCCGCGAGGAGCGCCACGATCCGATGGTGCCGACGCCCGGCACCTGACCCCGACAACTGCACATGCACCCAATGAAGGGAGAGCGCTGTGCCAGCGCATCGCCGCACCTACCTGGTCCGGCTCGATCCACTCATCCTCGGCGACAGCGCAACTCCGCACGGGGTTCGGGAGCAGTTCTTCGACCGGCTGGAAACCACCGACGCCGAAGTCGTCCAACTCAAAGGCGCCGACCGCGTCGTTATTTCCTGCTCAGACGAGGTCGCCGACCAGATCAGAGACCTCGGGTACGTCTTGGACGTTGAGCCATACACTCCTGGCTAGGAGACAAGCGGCCCGATGGCATCAGCATCCATCGGGGTCGTCGAAACGCTTGTCCCTCGATCTCGAACCGGACATCGTAGTGATCGGTACTCGCCGCACGGTGCTGGATCACAAACCGCGGCTCGCTCTGGGAACCGCGGCTATCACCGACCCACCGCACCGAATCGCAAACCACTGTCGCGCTTCGCCAGGGCGGTCACCGCCGTGTCGCTGTCGTTCGAACCACCAGCGGTCCAGCTGTGGTCAGGAGACAGGAGTTCCGAGATGAACCCGTATCGGGAGCGCGGGGTCTACTGTGTGCGTGTATGGCCACCAGGGAGGTCACCGTAACGGTGAGCGTGGAAGAGACCGAGTGGGCCGAGTTGTGTGATGCGGCCGTGTGCGCGGGCATGAGCGTGCCCGACTACCTCGCCCGCAGCGCACGATTGGTCGCGCTTCAGCCCCGCGCGGCGCGGCCGCTGCGAGTACCCCGTGACGGCCCACCGCGGGCCTCCTCGCAGGACGACGACAGCGAAACCGCTGCGTGGACCGAGAGCTTCTCCCAGCGTCTGCACCACCGGGCCGACCAATTCCGCGACGACTAGGCCGACAAGACGTAGTAGAGCTGGTCTTCGCGGTATCCGCCTTCATGTCGATATCGCTGATGTCGTCGACGAATTCGACGGCGAGGAGCCACTTGACCATCGGCACGGACTGATCACCCAACGGCGGCACCGCCGCCCGATCGGCAGATCAGGCTCTGGGTGCGCTGGTGAACGAGCAGCCGGTCGTCCTCATGATCACCCGCAGTCAGCGCGGTGATCTACTGATGGCGCGCCCTTCGTGCCTTACTTGCGCGGTGCGGCAGCAGGCGCCAGGCGGACAATGGGGGTATGGCCTCGCCAGTCCTGACCGTAGTGACCGGTCGACCGGGTACCGGGAAAACGACCCTGGCGCACAGCCTCGCACGCGAGCTCGGCTGCCCGGCGATCATCCACGACGAAGTCACCCAGGGGATGGCCCTTGCCGACTCACCAACCCGGACCGCAGGCCTCGGACCAGCCTTCGAACGGCCCGCATTGACCACTTTCTTCGACATCATCACCGTCTTAGCGCAAGCTGGAGTCACCGCCGTGGCCGAGGCGGCGCTGCCGGGCGAGCTGTGGCACCCCCGTCTCGAGGCGATCATGGAGGTCGCCGAGGTTCGCGTATTGCGCTGCACGGCACCGACTTCGATCATCCGGGAGCGGATCAAACAGCGTATAGAAACCAACCCGAACCGGCGCGCCCGAAGCGACGAGCTCCTGGGGTCGGTCGACACCGACAGCACATCCGAAGCAGTATTCGACCCTGCCGTCGGTGAACTGCCCACGCTGACCGTGGACACCACGCACGGCTACCAGCCCGGACTCGTGGCCATCACCCGATTCGCGACCCGGCCAGATCCCAGCGAAGCCCTCGAGACCTGAACGCTCAACCGGGCCGGATGGTCAGCCAGAAGCGCAACCTCGCAGGTGGTGATCATTTCCGGCAGGATTTGCTGAGCGCAAGGCCAGCAGCCCCGCGCAGGAGCGGTCCCAGGTTGAATCGGTGAGTGGGGCACCACGCGATCTGCGACTATTACAGGGGACGTTCGCTCCACGAATCCCCTGAGAGTCCCTATCTCGAACTATGAGGAACGCTGGAAGGGGCATCTCGGCCAGGACCTCCACCCATCCAAGAAGGTGCTTCACGACAGCGGAAGGAACCAGACGGATGTTGATGCTTACCCCCACCGCGATCGAGGCCGTTCGTACTATCACCTCCGCCGGAGACGCGCCCACCGATGCCGGGCTGCGAATCTCCACGACCGACGGCGCCGAGACCCTGCAGATGGCAATCACCGCGGGTCCGGACGAACAAGATCAGGTCGTGACCGCCCAAGGAGCACGGGTCTTCCTGGACGAGCAGGCCGCTGCTTTCCTTGACGACAAGATCCTCGACACCGGGCAGGACTCGGACGGCCAAGGCGGTTTCGTCCTAACCCAGCAGGACCAGAGCCGATGAACCGACTCCGATGGCACACACCCGAAAACCAGCGTCTGAAACGATGACGCCGGGCGGACCGGCTTGGTGGGTTGCTTGTGGCAGAGGCGGGGCATCGACAACGCCCGGTGAGGCCCGGCGAGCCGGATCAACCTGCCGCAGCCGTCAGCGGTGCTGAAATTGCGCGCACCTGAAAGCGCCGCCGCTAACTCACGGCACACCTACAATAGGTTCGACCCGATGTGAACTCCGAGACACAGAGCGGGTCCCCCGAAGCCCGACGCGGCCGACACGGCCGCATCGAAGTGGTGAAGCCAGGGAACATCTCCCGGGCTTCACCCACCACTTCCATCTTGCCCACCATTCGGTCAGTTCGGGGCCACGTCGGCTGACACGAACCAAAGCGATAGCCATGTATTCGCTACGATTCGGCTCGATCTCCGGGATGCCGCATCGGCGGAACCAGCAAGCAGCCCTGTCGTCGCCGTTCGCTGTACACCGGAAGGGAACTCCGGACTTGGAGATCGACTCCCTCTGGGCAAACGTCACCAGCCTGGCATGGGAGCCAGGAATGAAGCGCACCGACGCAATGGCCCCGACCGGTGTACCGCGAGGGCGACCGCAGACGCACCGTGGACGTGGGGGCCTCTGTTCGAAATCTGTACGCATCCGATTCGGAACGGGAGGAATCATGAACGAAGACCAGTTGGTATCCGCGGTTCGCGGCACTGCGCAGATCGATAGTGTCGACGAGGGCGCTCGGGCGATCCGGGCTACCCTGCAGGTCCTGGGTCAGCGCATCACCGGCGGTGAGACCAAAGACCTCGCATCGCAGCTACCGAAGACCTTCGCCGAAGCCTTGCCGCGGACCGGCGCGGGCGAGCGCTTCGCGATCGACGAATTCTATCGACGGGTAGCAGCCGCTGAAGGCGCAGAACGCACCGAGCAGCAAGCCCGCAGGGATTCTCGTGCCGTCATGGCCGCGCTGAAGGTGGCGATGCCACATGAATTCGACCATATTGCAGCGCAATTGCCCGCTGACTACGACGACCTGCTCGGCACCGAACCCGTCCAGCACTGACGCCGACGGCGCCGGCCGGTAGGCCGAGGTGCGGCATTCGTCCTCCGGGGCCAGCGAACGACCACCCGGAGTCGGCCATTGTCGAATAGCTGAGTCGGCTCGCCCACCGCGGCCTCAGCGCCATTGCGGCAACACGCCACGGGCCGAGATGGGCGATCGCCACGCACCGGGCGCCTCGGGTGCAATTCGGATGGGTGGGCGTAACGTAGTTCGCGCAGCGAATGGAGGGCACCGTGGAAAATACGTCCGGCGCCCGGCCCGGAGACCCGCACGAGACCGCTCATCGTGCCGGTGCCCAGAGTGCTGGTCGGTCGTCGTTCAGTGGGATCAGCGCGGTCTGCTCGGCGGCGGTGCGGTTGACCGGAGCCGATGGTGCCGCTGTCGCGGTTCTGGGCGGTAATTCGCAGGCGAGGGAGTTGGTGTATGCCACCGACGCCATTGCACAACAGGTCGACGAACTCCAATTCGTAGTGGGCGAAGGGCCCTGCGTCGAGGCATATCGCAGTGATCAGCGCCAAATCTGGCCGGACCTGACCAGTACCGACGCCCTCAGGCGTTGGCCGGCGTTCACCGGCGAGGTGCTGGCATTGGGAGTGCGTGCCGTCTTCGCGTTTCCGGTTCCCGGCGTGCGCAAGTCGGTAGGGGTTCTGGAGTTGTATCGCGGCCTGCCGGGCGGGCTGGGCGGGGTCGAGCGGGATTCCGGCGACGCGTGCGCGGTAGCGGTAGGGCGT
This sequence comes from Nocardia sp. CA-084685, assembly GCF_050955785.1. Lineage (NCBI taxonomy): Bacteria > Bacillati > Actinomycetota > Actinomycetes > Mycobacteriales > Nocardiaceae > Nocardia > Nocardia sp. CA-084685. Next base: position 3,123,474 of record NZ_CP192094.1, on the reverse strand, counting down.
GCGCTGCGCGCCGACTGGGATCGGCGCGTCGACGCCCTCGGTGGCGTCGACGAAGTCGTGGATGCTGTGGTAGCGCAAGGCGGCATCGACGGCGTGGACGATGAATTCTCGCGGGCGGTGGTGTTCAACGCTGTGGGAATGGTCGCGGTGCAGCTGGCGGTTCCGACGGACCAGGGATTGGCCCGCTTGCGCGCGTACTGCTACGCCGAAGGCAGAGCGATCAGCGATGTGGCCGCCGATATCGTGGCGCGCAGGCTTTCTTTGCGCGACCAGCGTGATAGCGGCGAAGGGTAGGGGCGATGGACACCGTGCAGACCCGGTTGGCGGTCGCGGAGCTGACCGCAGCCCTGACTACTGATTTCGATGTGCCGACGTTGTTGCATTCGGTGGCTCGTCACGCCCAGGAGTGCTTCGAGGCGGTATCGGCGGTGGTGATCCTTCTGGATCGACGTCAGGCGCCCGAGCCGGGGATTCGGATCGTGGCCGAGGCGATGCGCGAGGGCACCATCGCCGATCCCCGCCTGCATGTCACCGGTCCAGGTATGTCGAGTGCTCGTGATGGTGTGGTGGCCATGATCGCAGACCTCGAAGCTGCGGAAGGCCTCGATTCGCGATGGCCGTCCTACCGCGTCCGGGCGAGGAAATCAGGGCTGCGCTCGGTGCGGGCGTTTCCGGTAACGGCGTTGACGGTGCCGTTGGGGTCGGTAGTGGTACACGCCGATGAGCCATGGGGAGTGCAGCGGCCCAACGATTTCGGACAGGTCCTGGCCGACCTCACCGCGATCGCCTTGTCGATGGGCAGGCTCAACGGCAGACTCGCCGCGACCGATGAAACGGTGGAAGCGGTACTGCACGGATCGACGGTGATCGCGACCGCGATCGGTATCCTCGCCGAGTACTTCGACCTGGATCTCGACAACGCGCGGGCGCGGCTGCTGCGGCTGGCGCGCGCTCACCAGGTCACTCCGACCGTGCATGCGGCTGCCATCGTCGACACGCACAACAGCTCACCCGCCGATCTGGGCGCCGCGGCGGCGTTGCACCTTCCGCCTGACCTCGCGCCGCCGACACACATCCACTGAACTCACCCGACTGCGTCGGGGTCGATGCCATTGTGCAAGGTCAGCAGCACATGGTCGAGCCGGGACCGCAGTTTGACGTCGTTTCCGCCCATGTTCGACAACTCGGCGACCACTCGTTGCGCGACCGTGCGCAGCTTGATGTTGGTTTCCTGCGAGCGCCAACGCAGCACCTGGAACGCTTGTTCTGCGCTGATGCCGTAGGCGAGCATCAAGGCGCCTTTGGCCTGTTCGATGACCGCCCGAGCGTCGACCAGCTGAGGTAGGACGTCATCGAGAACTTCTTGCCGGTAATCGTCCACGGCGTCCGACAGGTCGATGTAGTAACCCTGAGTCCCGGTCACAGCACCGTCCTCGTCGACCATGGGCTCGGACAGCACCAGCACCTCACGCACTCGCCCGGACGTGTCGATGATGCGGTGACGACTGGTAAATGCACCCCCGTCCTCGACCGAGACGATCAGCGCCTCGACGCGGTCGCGGTCCTCGGGATGCTTGTGCGACAGCAACAATGTGGTGGTCGGCTCGATATCGGCGGGGTGGCCGTGCATCTGCGCGACCTCCGCCGACCACTCCCACCGCCGAGTACCGAACCAGTACCGAAACCTGCCCACCTTCAGCGGATCCCCGACCCCGACCACCCGCTCGACGAGATCCTTCTCCACCTGTGACACTTCACTACGCTCGGTCATACTCCGAGTATTCACCCCCACCGGGGCTCAGCGAGTGTCCCGGCCGCCTCGATGTGGAATCCGGCGTCATGGCGGCACGCTGCTGATTCAGGTTTCTCCGAAGTCCGAAGACCTCGAGCTGCGGACGACTACCCCGGGGCTCGTGACCAGCCATACGAAAGGATCGATCAAGGGGTTTGGGCTACCCAGTGGGTGGTAGTGCCCCGATGTCCGCTGTCTCGGATCATCGGAGAAGAGCAAAGATGAGCCAGGTCAGTCCCATTCAGGTGCAGAAGTATTTGGCCGGGGTCGATTATCCGTGCGATCGTGGCGGAATCTTGTCTGCCGCCAAGAACAATGGTGCGGACAAGGAAATCCTCGATGCGCTCGAGGCGATACCCGACCGGACTTACAACGGCCCGAACGCGGTCAGTCAAGCCGTCTCCTAGACCTCGATAGGCGTCCCACGGGTCGGTTACCGGATTCGTCGAACAGGACCGCGATGCGGTCCTCGTCGAGCTGGCCAAGGTGACCGCCGCCGAGATCGCCGCCCGCTTCGCCGCCGACCAGACCAGCGAATGACACCCGAACCCCTTACCAGAGGAAGGGCCCACAGAGTCCCAGACTGCGAAACCCTTGTGATCAAGCTGATTTCATCTAGCCGTTCGGGAACAGGCGTGCACGCAGACGGGTGCAACAGCTGGCGTTCTACGAGCAGGTGCCGTCCTATCGCCGGGTCATCGAACTCGAAGGCGCCTCACGGGCAGCGGAACTGGCGCTCATCGGCGACGAGGAAACCATCGCCGCCGGAATCCAGCGCTACTACGACGCAGGCGCCACCGAGGTCGTGCTGACCACCACGGAGCTGGCCGGTCCGGACGATCAGCACCGCACCTGGGCGCTGGCCGGGGCACTCGCGGCCGACCGGGCCGACTCCTCGGCGGCCGCAGCCCTACCCGCGAAGTAGCATCGCGCGCCGAGCTCAATCCCGGCGCGCCTACATTGCGGGTAGCTGGTCGCCTTGGACGACTTCGATGTCGAGGTCAAGTTTGACGCTGGTGCCGACCGCGGCTACTCCCGCGCGCACGACCGCGTTGTAATCGATCGCGAAATCGTTGCGGTGCAATAGTGTTTCGGCGTGGAACGCGGCACGCACACCACCCCACGGGTCCGGTCCGAACCCGCCATAGGTCACGTCGAGATCGACCGCGCGACACTGCCCGTGCAGGGTCAGCTCACCCGGCATCACCCACGTGTCACCACTGGTACGACGCAACCCGCTTCCAGTGAAAATGATCGTCGGATAAGTGTCGACATCCAGGAACTCCGGTGAGCGCAGGTGATTGTCACGCATCGTGTTACCGGTATCGATACCCGCGGCCTTGATCTCCGCGTGCCCGGTGGACCGCTCGAACGGCTCGGCGATATCGAGCCGCCCACTCACCTCCGCGAAGCGGGCCTTGATACTCGCGATACCCAGATGACGCACAGTGGCGATCACCGTCGAATGCACCGGATCGATCGTCCACGGTCCCGGCGGCGGCGACGCCACCGCCCCCTCGACCGGCACCAAAACCACCTCACCGAGCACACCCGTCCCCACCGAGGAGATCTGCACGGTCCGCGCCACCGGCTCGAACCCGACAGCAGTGAGTACCGCGGTAAGCACACCCGCAGGCAACACTTCGGTACCCACCGCCCCGGTCGCGTCGGCAACCGCACGGGCGAGCTGGCGGCCCCGCATATCCGTCACCGTCAACACCGCATCCGGCACCGGCCACCCCTGAACGGTGCAAACACGACCGGTCAACCCACTCATCAACGACCTCCAGGCTCGTAACCGAGTCGCACGTCATAGGCGACCTCGCCACCCGACACAGTGACCTGCCCGGTCACCGGCGGATAACCACGGGCAACCACGGTGTACTGCCCCTCGCGCAGATCGGTCACGACATAGCGGCCGTTCTCGTCGGTGCGTGCCGTCGCGGTCACCTCCCCCGCCGCGTCGAGCACACTGACCAGCACATCCGGCACCGCCCGGCCGCCGTCGGCCAACGCGGACCCGGCAAGCACCGCCATCGCAGCCAACTCGATGTCATGACGCAGCACACCACTGTCGGGCACCGTCAATGTGGTCGCAATGGGACGCATATGCTCCGCGACCGCGACCAAGGTATACACACCCGACACCACACCGTGGCACACGTAGGTGCCGTCGTCGCCGGTGACAGCCGCTCCGACCACTTCACCGTGCACGTCGGTCAATGTGACGGTCGCACCCGATAACGGCACACCGTGTCCGGCGGTACGGACCACACCCGACAACTCACCCGAACCCACCAAGGTCACATCCAGGCGCTGGGGCCGCTGACCGACCGACACAGTGACCGCGGTCGGCTGGTGGCCCATCGCCGACACGATCAACACATAGCCACCCGTCTGGGGCGCGGTGATCGCATAACCACCATCAGCGGCACTGCTCGCCCGCGCGAGCTGACGGCCACCCTGGTCGATCAAGGTCAACACCGCGCCCGGCACCGGACGACCGTCCTCACGATGGACACGACCACCCAACGCCGCACCACCGGAGTCCGACCCGGACAACCCGTCCGTCGTCAGACCAGTCTGCGACGACGCGACGACCCGGTACACACGGCCGTTCTGTTCTACCGCCCCATGCCCATTGACCGACGCTGCCGGCACCGGTTCAGGCTCGGACAACACCCGCTCGGCGCCCTCCCAGAGTTGGTTTTCGTCCCAGCCCGACTCCGCGAATGCGGTCAGTTCGGCATCCAGTGCCGCCATGTCGTCCGCGGCGGTCGTATTGTCCTGCGACGCAGACTCTTTCGTGGTCGGGTCGAGGCCCGGATCGATGTCGACCGTGCGGCGCAGCGGGCGGTTCGGCAGGAACGCGGTCGCGATGAGGGCGACGACCGTCGCCGCGGCGGCGATCAGGAAGATCCGTCCGGTCGCGTCGCCGTAGGAAGCGCGCACGATGGTGGCGATGGGTCCGGGGAGGGCATCGAGATCGAGATTGCCGCTACCCGAGGACGTGGTCTGAATACCGAGCTTGGCAAACCCTTGCTTGGACAGATCGCTGACCTGGGTTGCCAGCACCGAGCCCAGAACCGAGACGCCGATCGCGCCGCCGAAGGTGCGGAAGAAGGCGACGCTGCTGGATGCCGCACCGATATTGTGCACGCTCACGGTGTTCTGCACGGCCAGCACCAGGTTCTGCATCATCATGCCGACGCCCAGCCCGACAACGGCGATGTAGATGCCGACCAGCCACAGGTTGGTCGCGTGGTCGATCGTGGACAGCAGCCCGAACCCGACCACTAGCAGCGCACCGCCGCTGACCACGAAGCCCTTCCACTTGCCGAACCGGGTGATCAGCTGGCCGGAGCCGACCGACGCGGTCAGCATGCCCGCCACCAGCGGGATGGTCAGAACACCCGCCACGGTCGGCGAGTAGCCGCGCGCGGTCTGGAAGTACTGACCCAGGAAGGTAGTCGCACCGAACATGCCGACACCGACGGCGATCGAGGCGATGATCGCCAAACCCGTGGTGCGTTCGGTGACGATGGGCAGCGGGATGATCGGCGACTTGGCGCGGGACTCGACCCACACGGTCGCGATCAACAGCAGCACACCCGCACCGACGTAGAGCGCCGATTCCGTGGAGAGCCAGGCGTAGTAGTTCGCCTTCCCGGCGAACGACACCCAGATCAACAGCACCGAAACACCGGCGGTCAGCAGCGCCGCACCGAGCCAGTCGATCGACACGTCCGCCTTGCGCTCGGTGGGCAGCCGCAGCGTCCGCTGCAGCAGCATCAGCGCGACCACCGCGATGGGCACGCACACGTAGAAGCACCAGCGCCAACCGAGCGGGCTGTCGACGATGACACCCCCGAGGATGGGCCCACCCGACATCGACACCGCCATTACCGCGCCCATGTAGCCCGAATACCGACCGCGTTCGCGCGGTGCGACGATCGAACCGATGATCGCCACGACCAAGGCGGTCAACCCGCCCATGCCGATGCCTTGGACGACGCGCGCGACCAACAGCACCGGCACGTTATGGGCGAGTCCGGCGATGATCGAGCCGGCGACGAAGATGACGATGGCCGATTGGACCAGCAGCTTCTTATTGAACAGATCGGCGAACTTGCCCCAGATCGGGGTGGAGGCGGCGTTGGCCAGCAGCGCCGTGGTGATGACCCAGGCGTATGCGGTCTGCGATCCCTGCAGATCGCCAATAATGGTAGGCAGCGCGGTAGAGACGATCGTGGTGCTGAGCAGCGCCGTGAACAGCGCCGCCAGCAACCCGGTCAGGGCTTCCAGGACCTGACGATGGGTCATCGCGTGCGGATCGCGCCGCGTCCCCGCATCGACTGAATTAGACATCCACTTCCTGACTCTCTGTCGAAACCGGCTCGCACTCACCCACCGTCGTGTGGTGGGCAACCGCGGCCAGTGAATTCCTGAGTTTCTGAACAACCATCGCGGCCTGTTCGGCTTCGTCCTCGCTCCAATCGGCGAGCGCAGCCTGTAATCCCCGCGCCCGCGACACCCGGATGCGCCGCAGCAGATCGCGTCCCTGGTCGGTGATCTGGATGAGAGTGGCCCGGCCGTCGCTGGGATCGGCATCGCGGGCGATATCGCCGGAGCTCACCAGCTCGGCGACCTGCCTGCTCAGTGTCGAAGGGCTGATGCACAAGTCCACAGCTAGATCAACCTGTCGGCACCGCCCCCTGACCTCGAGGCAGCCCAGCAGACCGACGCCGCCCGGAAGCAGCTGCCCTTCTTCGGGGTGCGACAGGACAGCGCGGATCGCCCGGCCCATGAAGTAGAGCTCCTTTATCAGGCTCTGAGCCGCATCGGGTGACACTGCCATGCCCACTCCCAGCACGAGATTAGTTGCTTGTACTACACAACTATACATAGGTTACTTGTGCTAAGCAATTAACCCGGCGATGGCGTATAGCGATGCAGCCACCTCATCGCCAGGAGCTCTGGCCCGTAAGCCGCCCGGCGCAGTGCGACCCACCCATGCGCGGCGCGTCAACACCACGGCGCATTTCGCTCGTCGCACTGAGCGGCGTCGATCAGTTCAGCGGTCGACGCCGCCCGTTGAATCGATCAGCAACTCGACAACCGCCGTGACGTGATCGACGAAGAGTTGTCGGAGTTCAACCGGCGCGCACCGGCCCGCCGGATACAGGGTGCCCTAGCCGTATGAACGGCTCACGAAACCGTCCGGGCGGACCAGCACCGTCCCGTACGGCCAGCCATCCACGAGGTGCACCGGAACGTCGGCCTCCGCGCCGGGATCGGCCGTGAGTACGCACCACTGGGATCCGACGAGATCTAGCGTGGACACTCCGTCGGCCACCCACATGTGCGGCAGGCGGGATCCCGGTGATCCGTCGAGGTCGAGCGCGACGTCCTCGGTGGAGGGGAGCTCCGCGCCGCTGTACCGGTAGCCCATGTGCACCACCGGCGCGTTGATCGCCCCCGCTGCCTTGCGCGCCTCTGCCATGTCCTTGCCCCAGTGCAGTGATGGATCGTTGAACCGCAGGCGCGCCTGCTCCATCGTCATGAGGGCCACCGGATGGCGTTCGGCGTGATACGTCTCCAGCAGCTCGGGTCCAGCTTCACCGCGCAGTACATGCGCGAGCTTCCACGCCAGATTGTGTGCGTCCGCGATGCCGGCGTTCAGCCCGAACGCGCCCAGTGGAGGGATGGCGTGCGCCGCGTCGCCCACCAGGAAGACCCGCCCGGCGGAGAGCCGATCGGCCACCTGGCCGCGCCCCCGGAACCGCAGCACACTGCGGATCTCCACCTCGATCGACGGGTCACCGAGCGCGGTGCGGATGAGGTCGGGAGTCGGCTCCGTGTCGAGGCGGGTGAGGAACACCCACTCGCGTTCGCCGTCGACGGTCACCAGCAGGCCGGTCGCGTCCGGATGCTCGATATTGCACATGGCGAACGGCTTGCGCGGACGCAGATCAGCACCGAACAGAACACTCGTCGTCTCCTGACCGAGCACACCGGGACCGGTGAGGCCGATGCCGAGGACCTGCCGAACCCGGCTGCGCACCCCGTCGGCCGCCACCAGATAGCGCGCCCGCACGACACGCCCGTCGGACAGGGTCGCCGTGACGCCGTCGGAGTCCTGCTCGAACGAGTCGAGTGCCACGCCGAACTCCACGTCGCCGGCCTTGGTGAGCAGCACGCGGTCGAGCCGGTTCTGTGCGCAGGTGCCGCGGATCCGGGCCGGTGTGTAGGTGAGCTCGGCCGCGGTTTTCGTCTTCCACTCGTCGCTTTCGGTGAAGTCGGCTTCTGCGAACGTGCGCCCTCTGATCTTCCCGGCCCGCAAGTCGACCGCGGCCTCGTTGACCGCTTGATCCAGGCCGACCTCGCGCAGGATCTCCACCGACCGCGACCCAATGCCGGTGGCCCTGGGGTGGGGCGAGGGCTCCGGTTTCTCCTCGACGACGAGGGGCTTGACGCCGTGGTGGCGCAGCAGCACCGCGAGCATCAGCCCGACGGATCCGCCGCCGGCGATCAAAACATCAGTGGATACAGTGTGCCCGTTCATGGGCACACTGTATCCAGTTCGGTAGACTCCTGTCCATGTCACTTATCTGGGAGCGTGAGCCGTACCGGTCGAATAGACAGGCCCTGAGTGTGGAGCGCATTGTGGACGCGTCCATCGCCATCGCCGACGCCGAGGGGCTCGACGCGCTGTCGATGCGCCGCGTCGCCGCCGAGCTGTCGACCGGCACGACCTCGCTCTACCGCTACGTGGACAGCCGCGACGACCTACTCGACCTCATGGCCGACGCGGTACAGGACGACCACGTGCCGCTGACGGGAGACTGGCGCGCCGACCTCGAGGCGTACGCCCACCACGAGCGCGAGCTGTGGCTACGGCACACCTGGCTCGCCCCGCTGCTGGCCACCCGGCCATCACTCGGCCCCAACTGGCTACGCGGCCTGGAACACGCCCTCACCGCAGCCGCCCCGCTGACCTCCGACATCGCCGACGCGGCCTCGGCCGTCGGGCTGATCAGGGACTACGTGCGCGGCGCGGTCATGCGCGAGCTCGCCGAGAAAGAGACCCAGCGGCGCACCGGTCAGACCGAGGACGAGTGGCGCGCCGCCGTCGCCCCCTACATGCGCAAGGTCATCGAAAGCGGCGCATATCCCCGGGTTTCGCGCATGACCGAATCCGCCGACCTGAGCCCGGCCGAACAGTTCTCGTACGGGTTGCGCCGCATCCTCACCGGGATCGCGGACTCTCAGCAGACGGCAAAGTGATGCGGAAGTGGGTCGGCTGGGTGGTGCCGTCGACGCAGACGGTGCCCTCGGGGATCGTCGAGGCTTGGACGTCGGCGGTGTAGAAGCACCCCGGCGTCATCACCACCGGATCCGGTGGATGCTATGCGAGTCCGATGAGTTCTCCGCGTCCGGGAGGTCTACCCAGTCATGAGGAAACTTCTCTACTCGTTCGGCGTGTCCCTGGACGGCTACGTCAACGACCGCGACGGCAGCATCGACTGGACCAACCCAGACGAAGAGCTGCACCAGTTCCACAACGATCGCTACCGCGACATCGAGATCTCGCTGCACGGCCGCCGCCTCTATGAGCTGATGGCCGAGTACTGGCCGCACGTACCCGAGGACGCGCCGCGCATCGAGCGCGAGTTCGGTCGGCTCTGGACCGACAAGCCCAAGGTCGTCTTCTCCCGGACGCTCACCGAGGTCCACTGGAACAGCACCCTGGTCAGTGAGAACGCGGTCGAGGAGGTCCGCAGGCTCAAGGCCGGAGGCGATGGCGTGATGGAGGTCGGTGGCGCGAGCCTCGCGGCCTCGCTGATGCCACACGGGCTCATCGACGAGTACTGGCTGTTCCTCTATCCGGTGCTCGTCGGCGGCGGCACGCCGCTGTTCCCATTGCTGGACAAGCGAATCCAGCTCCGGCTGGCCGAGACGAACCACTTCAACAAAGTGGTGATGTTGCGCTACGTGGCCGACTAACGCCCCGTCAACCGCACGCGTTCATGTGCGACCGGCACCGCCGCGCGGACCAGATGGCAGCTGGATCGATCGCCGCCAACCCGACGGGCGATCGATGGCGAGAACGCACGACCGGCGATCGGTGGGTCGGCCACCGATCGCCGGTCGTAGGTGTGGATCTGTCATCGCGAGAGCGAGTTGCGCAGGTCGGTGATCGTGGCGCGGCGCTCGTAGGCGATCCAGGCGAAGATCGCGGCGAGCACCAGTGGGAAAATCCCCATCAACGGCTTGTCGGCGATGAACGCCTGCGTCCCGGCGGCGAGCACGGTGAGAACCGACAGACCCGCGGCAGCCAGGGCACTGAGTCTGGGCACCATCAGGCCGATACCGCCCGCGACCTCCGCAACTCCGATGAAGATGAGCAGCCCGAGGGGGATGGTCAGATTCTCGGGGGCGTTGTCCATCAAAGCGTTCGGCATAACGAGCTTCGGCCCGCCGGAGGCGATGATGAAGAACAGACCGAGCAGGATCTGCAGGGTCCACAGGACGCGGTTGCCGATCTTGCCGGGACGGTCGGTGACGTCGCTGGTGAGGTCGGCGGAAGGGTTGGCGGTGGTCATTTCTGGTCCTTCTGGTCGGTCGCGCCGGGTTGGTAGCGCGTTCAACAAGTAGGACGGAGCACCGTCGCAGGAATCATCGCTGTCCGCGAGATTTTTCGAAACCGCTGCTGAACCACGGGTTTTGGTTGTGCTGGCCCCGGGGGTCTAGTCCGTCAGCCAACGAGTTTCGACCAGCGTTCGTGGGCGGATCGACCGCTGGCCCTCCTACTCGATCATCACGTTCGAGGTGGCCGGTAGTCGCTCGTTGGCATCCACGCGGCCAGGGGCAAGGACAGATCGAAGTTGGCTGGGTAGAACAACAAGCCAGTGGCTGATCCGCCGGGTTGGTCGGATCGCCTCTCGCTCGTAACAGGCTTCAGTCTGCGGTTCAGGCCCGCACGGAAATGGACTTCGTATCGAGGTAGGCGCCGATACCCTCCGGCCCGAATTCGCGACCGATGCCACTGTTCTTCACACCGCCGAAGGGCGCGGCAGGGTCCATGGCGTAGGGCTGGTTGATGCCAAGGGTGCCGGAACGGATGCGCAGGGCGACGGCCGAACCGCGATCGATATCGGCGGTCCACACGGAGCCGGACAGCCCGTACTCGGTGGCATCGGCGATCTCCACGGCGTGGTCGTCGTCGGTGTAGGTCAGCACACTCAGCACCGGTCCGAAGACTTCCTCCCTGGCGATCCGCATCGAACTGTCGACATCGGCGAAGACGGTCGGCCGGATATACCAGCCGCGATCGACCGTATCCGGCAGCGCGGTGCCGCCGGTGAGCAGGCGCGCGCCCTGGCGCTGTGCGTTTTCGATATAGCCGCGCACACGGTGTTGCTGCCGTTGCGAGACCATCGGACCCACCCGGGTCGCCGGATCGAAAGGGTCACCGACAGTGAGGTTTTCGACCTTGTCGACCAGGGCGTCGAGAAATTCGGAGCTGCGGTGCCGTGGCAGCAGTACCCGGGTCTGGGCCACGCAGGCCTGGCCGCTGTTCATCAGTCCGGCGACGAGCATGCCTTCGGCGACATCGTCGGGATCGGCGTCGTCGAGTACCACGGCGGCGGATTTGCCGCCGAGTTCGAGGCTGACCCTGCGCAGCGCGGCCCCGCATGTTTCGGCCACCTGTCGTCCGGCGGCGGTGGAGCCGGTGAAGGACACCTTGTCCACACCCGGATGCGCGACGAGGTGGCGGCCGGTGTCCTGGTCGCCGGGCAGAATGCTGACGACACCCGGTGGCAGGCCGAGTTCGTCGAGTAATTCGGCCATGAGGTAGGCGTCCAGCGGTGTCTCCGGCGAGGGTTTGAGCACGATCGTGCAGCCCGCGAGCAGGGCGGGGATCAACTTGGCGACGATGAGGAACATCGGCATATTCCAGGGAATGATCGCGGCCACCACACCGACGGGTTCGTGGACGACGAGGACATCGCCACCGAGGAATCCGGATCGCGTCTGCTGCCGCGGATAGTTCTCGGCGATATCCGCGAACGCGCGCATCATGACGCCGGGAAGCCGGGCGTGCGCCGATCGCGCGAAGGTGATCGGCGCACCCATTTCGGTCGTGATCAGCTGGGCGAGTTCATCTTCACGGGTGGTGTAGCGCTCGGCCAGCCGCCGAACCAGCGCGATCCGCTCGCTCGGATCGGTGCGCGGCCACGGGCCGTCGTCGAAGGCCGTGCGGGCCGCGGACACCGCCCGATCGACATCCGCCGCCGTCGCGGCGGGAACACGGGCGACCACCCGCTCCGAATGCGGCGAGATCACCTCAATCGTGTCGGCGGTGGCCGGCGTCACCCACCGCCCGCCGATGAACAAATGCTCGTGTGTGGCCATGCGTATGCCTCGTGCTGGATCGTCTCGGCTACTCACAGTGTTGGTGCGGTGATGTCGCGGTAGAAGCGGACAATCGGCGGCGGGTCGACACACAGACCAACGGGCGGCGAGAACCCTCCTGCTTTAGTGGTCTCGGCAAGTCGTTCCTGCACGGCCGCGATGTCGTCGGCTTCGATCTCGTAGACCGCTACGAACGCGCCCTCGGTGACGGGGGCGAACCGTCGAGCGGAGACGATCCCATCGAGTCCCAGCATTTCCTTCATGTGGGTCTCGTCGTACCAACGGTGGAATGCCGCAGCGTCTTCAGGGGAGTTGGGCCGGGATTCGACGTAGAGGATTCCCTTGACCATGTGTTGGCCTCCTAAGTCGGGGGTGGTTTCAGCTGTTCTTGTGGATGTGGCCGTCCTTCATGACGAACCGCACGTCTTCGATGACGGAGATGTCGACGGTGGGGTCGCCGGGTACCGCGATGATGTCGGCCAGCAGCCCCGGTGCCAGACGCCCACGGTCCTCGACGCCGATGAGTTCGGCGCTGGTGACCGTCGCCGCGTGCAATGCCTGCGCCGGTGTCATGCCGCGGTCGACCAGCGCCCACAGTTCTTTGGCGTTGTCGCCGTGCGGGACAGCGGGTGCGTCCGTGCCGCAGGCGATCTTGACCCCGGCGTGGATGGCCCTGCGTAGGGTTTCGCGAGCGCGGGGGAAGACCTCGGCGGCTTTCTTCCGCAGTGCCGGTGCTGCTTTGGAGACATCGAGGCCTTCGGACAGGTAGCTCGTCGGTACGAGGAACGTACCGTGTTCGACCATCATGGCGATGGTGTCGTCGGTGGCAAGTGAGCCGTGTTCGATGCAGTCGACTCCGGCGCGGATGCAGGCACGAATTCCGGCATCACCGTGTGCGTGCGCGGCGACCCGGACCCCGGCACGGTGGGCTTCGTCGACGATCGCGACCAGTTCCTCATCCGAGTACTGCTGCGCCCCCGCCACTGTGCCGTGTGACATCACCCCGCCGGATGCGGAGATCTTGATGACCTCCGCACCGTATTTGATCTGGTACCGGACCGATTCGCGGACCTGCGGAACCCCGTTGGCGCGACCCTCCTCGACACTGAGCGGCATGATGTGCGGTGCGAGGCGTTGGAACATGGTCGGGTCGAGATGACCTCCGGTGGGGGTGATCGCGTGTCCTGCGGCGACGATGCGCGGCCCCGCGATCCAGCCCTGTTCGATGGCGCGGCCGAGGTCCACATCGAGCAGGTAGCCACCGGTCTTGACCATCAGACCGAGGTTGCGAACCGTGGTGAATCCGGCGTGCAAGGTGGTGCCTGCGTTCACCGTGGCCCGCAAGGTGCGATACACCGGATCGTCCTGCACGCCGTGCATCGGGTTCGGCAGCCCCGAGGGGTTGTCCGGGCCGCCGATGAGCAGGTTGACCTCCATATCCATCAACCCGGGCAGCAGCGTGAGCTCACCCATGTCGATGACCTGCGCACCGGTGGGCAGCTCGGGCGGGTCGATCGCGGCGATGCGGTTGCCCTCGACGACGATCACCGCCGGGGTGTGCCGCTGCCCGGTCTCGACGTCGACCCAGGCCGCGGCCCGCAGCACGATCACCTGATCGTTCACAGGCCGGGCTCGATCACGCAGGTCAACGATGCCGACCCGGTGTCCGGTATGCGTGGCTGACTCCACACTTCGACGGGGAAAGACACCTGGATCATCGAATACAGCAGGTACATCAGATTTTTGGCGTCTTCGGGTATATCGTCGATCGTGAATTTGTCGCAGTAGGCGAGCGCGTCCTCGGCGCGCGGGGTGATGGCGTCGTAGAACCGCTGCATATCCTCCATCGAACTGTCCAGGCGGCGGTTGTAGCGTTCGGTTTCGGTGGGCAGGCACCACAGTGCCGCATACGGTTCCAGGTCGGCGAATTCGCCGGGCAACAGTGTTTCGCTCATCGCCGGGCCTCCGCGCACTCGCGTTCGTAATCGCCGACCCAGTCGGCGGCGACCTTGTGCAGGTGCCGCAACAGGATCTCCTGATCGTTGAGCTGGAATGTGGTGACCGCGCGGGATTCGAGCATGAGCTGCGTCGCCTCCAGCGTCGAGGAGTCTTGCAGCCCATACTCTTTGAAGGTGACCGCAGCCATTTCGTGCGCGACCCGATCGCGTGGGGTGCGGGCGGGCGGGAAGTACAGGTTGCCTTCGAAAATGTGGGTGTTGTACGAGGTCGGCCAGTACTGGTAGGTCAGATACCAGCCGCCGGACCAGATGAGAATGGAGAAGTTCGGCCACAACTGGAAGGAGTCCAGGCCCCACGGGTCGCAGCCCGCCGGATTGAGCCCTTCGGGCATCGGGCCCAGATCCGGGACGTCCCATGGCCCGAACAGACCGCTGCGGGTGATGTCCTCCATGGGTTTACGCATGGTGGGATCGAGTTCCCAGGTGACGACGCCGGAGGTGCTGACGAGCCGGTGCGGTCCGTCGAGTTGGTAGTGCGGCGCCTCGAACCCGGCCTGCTGCGCGGCGACGGAGAAATTGTCCGGAGTCTGCTTTCCGTGCAGAACGGGTGCGTGATAGAACTCCTGGAAAGCGTCCATGTACAGCTTCCAGTTCGCTCCGACCTCGGACCGGTACGAATAGCGCTCGGTGAGTCGATCGAACGGGTAGCCTTCCAGACCGGTCACCATGGGACCCAGGAAGTCTCGCAAACTCTGACGCGGCTCGGCGGCGAGGTTGACGAAGATGAATCCGGACCAGACCTCGCAGTGCACCTTCGCTAGGCCCAGATTTGCCTTGTCGAGGTCGAAGAACTCCTCTTCCTGCTGCACGAAGGCCAGTGCACCGTCGAGTCCGTAGCGCCAGCCGTGGTATTTGCAGGTGAACTGGCGACAGGTGCCGGAGGTTTCCTCGCGCGGGATTTCGTTCCATACGAGTTTGTTGCCGCGGTGGCGGCAGATGTTGTGGAAGGCGTTGATACCGCCGTCACGGTCGCGCACGATGATCACCGAGGTGTACGCGGCGTGGATCTCCTTGGTGAAGTAGCTTCCGGTGCGCGGAAGTTGTTCGACGCGACCGACATTGAGCCAGGCGCGTTTGAAGATCGCCTCACGTTCGAGTTCGAAGAACTCCGGCGAGATCGAGTCCTCGTACGACATCGGTTCGATGCCGAGCTCGGGATAGTGCTGCGTCCAGCTGCCCTCGGCGGGCTTGGGCCAACGAGGCATGGGTCACTCCTGAAACGGGCTGGGTGGCGGTGTTATTCGATCGGTTCTTCACCGAGTACGGTGGTGCGCAACATCTCTCGCGGTGAGTCCGGAGGATATGGGGCCGCACGGTGGATGACACCCCGGTTGTCCCAGATCACGGTGTCACCGACCGACCACTCGTGCCGGTAGACGCGCTCGGGTGCGGTGCAGCGACGCAGCAGACCGTCCAGCAACGCGCGGCTCTCGCTCGGAGGCAAGCCTATGACGTGGTCGGTCGAGGCGCCCAGCACCAGTGAGCGACGTCCGGATTTGTGGGTCCAGATCAACGGGTGTTGCTTGGTCGGTCGGCGTCGCCACACGGCGAGTTGTTCCGGTGTCGGATCTGCGGTCACACCCCGTTGCGACGCCTCGAGCGAATGCACAACCCGCAACGGCGCGAGAAACTTCTGTTCCGCGGCACTCAGATTGTCGAAAGCCTTGTAGGTGCTGGCGAATTCGGTTTCTCCGCCACTGGCCGCGACAGCCTTGGCGGTGAGCATGGTCGCCATCTGTGGATAGGCATCGTCCTCTGGAGTGCAGCCGTCGATATGCCAGTCGAAGGTCGCACGCAGATAGCTCGCCGAGGAATTCTTTGTCGTGTCGAGGCTGACCCGGTATATGCCCTCGACCGGATGATGCCCGGGTGAGGTATCGACCTCGCCCAGTTTGCGGCAGAACGCCACCTGCGTCTCGGGATCCAGGTGCAGGTCGCGGAATACCAGGACACCGTGCTGCTCCAGGATATTGAGGATTGCGTCAGGCAGGGATGGGTCGGTGAGTAACGACCGAGGATCGACGCCATGGACTTCGGCGCCGACATCGTGGCTGAGTTCGTCGATAGTGATCGTCATGATGGTGTGCTCCTTCCGGCCATTGCCCGCTCGCGGCGGTGTGGCCGATTTGGAGAAACAAGTCAGGGGAAGGGTTCGCCGACGCGTTCGAGTTCGGCGTCTGCGCTGTCAACGGGTTTGGGCTGCTTGAAGATCTCGATCGCCATCGCGACCATCACCAGCGAATACACCATCCGCAGTAGTTGGATCGCGTCGTCGGGCAGGTCGTCGAGCGGAAATTTGTCGCAGTAGGTGATCGCGTCGTCCACGCGGGGAAAACACGCGTCGTAGAAAGCCTGCATCTCGGCCATCGACGTGTTCAGACGCTGCTTGTATCGTTCGGATTCGACTGGCAGACACCAGGTTCGCGCGAAGGGCTCGAGCTCGGCGAAGGCCGGTGGCAGCAGTGTGGTTGTCATCGCGCACTCACCTGCGCCAATTCGGTGCGGTATTCGTCGACCCAGTCGGCGACGGCCTTGTGGAAATGGCGCACCAGGATCTCCTGGTCGTTGACGGGGAAATGCGTAATGCCCACGGTCCGGTAGGCCGATTCCAAAGCTGTCTGCGTGCCGGTGAGCATGCCCGCGTCCTGGAGCGCGAATTCCTTGAACACCACCGACGCGACCTCGTGCTCGACCCGCTCGCGAACCGTGCGCGCAGGCTGGAAGCAGAGCACGCCCTCGAAGCGGTGGCTGTTGTAGGAGGTCGGCCAATACCGGTACAGCAGATACCAGCCGCGGTAGATGAGAATCTCGATATTGGGGAAGATCTGGAAGTTGTCGATACCCCACGGATCGATCCGGCCGGGATTCGATCCCTTCGGCATCGGACCCAGATCGGGGGATTCCCACGGCCCCACCAGGCCGCTTCGCGTGACCCGCTCGATCGGATACATGAACTCCGCGGGCATCGTCCAGCGTCGCGCGCCGCCGGTCGACACCATCCGGTGCGGGCCGTCGACCTGGAAATGCGCGCACTCGAAACCCTTTCCCGGGGTTCGCACCGCACTGGGCACCTGCTGGGAGTGCAGGCCGGGAACGTGGTAGTACTCCTGGAACGCGTCGGCGAACAGTTTCCAGTTACTCTGATTGTCCGCCTTGAATTCGTACCATTCGGTCATCTTGTCGAACGGGTAACCATCCAGATCGGTGATCATCGGGCCGAGGAATTCCCGCAGCGTCTGTCGCGGTTCGGCATCGAGGTTGACGAAGATGAACCCCGCCCACACCTCGCAATGCACCGGGGCGAGCCCGAGATCCTTCTTGTCCAGGTCGAAGAACTCACCCTCCTGCTGCACGAAGGCGAGCGACCCGTCGAGTCCGTAGCGCCAGCCGTGATATTTACAGGTGAACTGCCGACACGTGCCCGACGTTTCTTCCCAGGGGAATTCGTTCCACACGAGTTTGTTGCCGCGATGGCGGCACACATTGTGCAGCGCACGGATACTCCCGTCGCGGTCACGCACGACGATGATCGACGTGCGGGCGACATCGAGTTCCTTGGTGAAATAGCTACCGGTACGGGGCAACTGCTCGATCCGGCCGACGTTGAGCCAGGCACGTTTGAAGATCGCCTCGCGCTCGAGTTCGAAGAATTCGGGCGAGACCGAGTCCTCGAACGACATCATGCCGGTCCCCAGCTCCGGATAGTGCTGAGTCCAACTGCCTTCAGCAGGCTTGGGCCAAAGGCGCTGGGGCGCCGGTTCGCTGACGAGTTCACTCACGACTGCACCTCGCTGACGCTCGCTCACGGTTGTTCCTCCATTTCCGGGAGTTCGGACGGTCGTGGCCGGTCGATTTCCGGGTCCGGTTGCAGGGCAACGCTGTTGAACACCATCGCCAGGCACAGGTACGAGCCGGCGACGAACAGCAATTCGATCAGCTGACGTTCATCGAAATGGCGCGCCAGCTCGGTCCAGGTGCGGTCGGTGACGCAGTGGCGTTCCAACAGCTCGTCGGTCGTGGTCAGCAGCAGCCGTTGCACGCGTGACCACCCCGGTGCGGCCGGGCCGTGACGCACCGCCCCGATCTGGTGCTCGTTGAGACCGAGACCGGCGGCCATCCGAACGTGCTGGCTCCACTCGTAGTCCGACCCGCTGCGCCACGCCACACGCAGGATCACCAGTTCGCGGTCCAACGGATCCAGCGCGGGACGCTCGAGCAGCAGACCGTTGAAGGCCAGCCACGCCGAAGCCAATTCGGTGTGATGTGCGAAAACCCCCAGAATATTGGGCACCCGCGGCGCGTCCGGTTCGCCCGACAGATACCGGTCCGCCGCTGCGACATGCCCGCACAGCATCGCGATCGTGCGTTCGTCCCATTGGTGCACCGGTAGCGGCACCAGACGCGGGGCCGTGGCTTCGGTCATATCACCGACCCGCCGTTCACGCCGAGTATCTGGCCGGTGATGTAGCCGGCCTGGTCGGAGCACAAGAACAGGCAGGCGGCGGCGATATCGTCTCCGGTGCCCAGATGTCCGACTGGGATTGCTTTTGCCATCACGGAGTTATCCGGCAGGTTTCCGGCTGCCTGCGACTGCCGTTGCATGGGCGTGTCGATTCCCGACGGCGGGATGGTGTTGACAGTGATCCCACTCGCGGCGTACTCGCGCGCAAGGCCCTTGGTCATCGCCACCACGGCACCCTTGGCTGCGGTGTAGTGCACCATCCCTGGCGATCCGCGTTGCGCACTCGACGAGGAAATGGTCACGATCCTGCCCCACCCCGCGGCGACCATATCCGGGATGACGGCTTGCGCGCAGTGGAAGACGCCGTTGAGATTCACGTCGACGACCCGGTTCCATGCCTCGGGCGAAATCTCGGTGAACGGCGAGAAACCGACCAACCCCGCACTGGTGACCAGGATTTCGATCGCACCGAATTCGGCGCGCACCTTGCGCATCGCCGCACCGACCGCCTCGCGATCGGTGACATCGACCGCACAGGCGATCGCCGCGCCACCGCTGGCACGCAACTGTTCGGCAGCCCGCTGCGCGGCGCCATCATCGATATCGAGAACCGCGACCCGATATCCGCCGGCAGCGAACGCCGCACAGATCGACAACCCCATCCCCGAGGCTCCGCCGGTCACCACCGCGACCCTGGGGCGCTTCGCCGGACGCCGCTCGACACCCTCGCGGTCGGTATCGGCGACAGTGCCCGTCATCGGGCACCACCGCGGGTACGAGGATCAGCGAGAACGCAAGGATCACGGCGGTCGATTACTGCAACACAACGACTTTCATTTTCCTGCGCGATACACCTCAGCTCTGCACGGGCAACGACAGCGCTCGAAAGGCGGATCTCTCCAGTGCCTCGTTCACACCTCTCGCCGATCGAGTTGTGGTACCCGAGTCCTCCGGCTGGCACGCCACGAATATCTCCCGCGCCAGCGCGGGCGGTGCGGATCCACAGCGGAGGCCGTCGTACCGCCGAGATGAGAGTAGGGAGATATGCCACGCGCGACACCACATTCTTCGTTCGGCCCGACAGCGATCGAGGTTGCGCCGGGGACATCGAATGACCGCGAAGACCCACATCAGGGGACTTAAGCGACTGATTAATTCAATCAGGTGATTAAGATATACGTGACCTGGTTCACCGCTGTCAAGCGACTTGCGAAAGCGCAGTCACCGACCCATCGGCCGACTCGATCGCGGCCGCAAACCGAACGGGCAAGAGCGCGGGTTACCTTCTATTCGCGCAACCACGAACCACACGATCGCAACGACACCGAAGGCTTCGTGCCTCACACACCTGGGAGGCCAACACCATGAAGCCCGCTCGCGCATCCGACGCCGAGGACTCACCGACACGAAGCGCCCTGCTCGACGCCGCCGAGCAGATCATGCGGGAGGAGGGCTACGCCGCCGTCAGCACTCGGCGCGTGGCCGCACGCGCGGAAGCGAATTCCGCCCTGTATCACTATTACTTCGGCAATATGGACAATCTGTTCATCGAACTGTTCCGCCGCGGAGCCGACCGCAGCTACCAACGCCAACTCGAGGCACTGGCCTCACCGCAGCCACTGTGGGCCTTGTGGGAAGCCATCCACGACCAATCCCACACCGCGTTGACCATGGAATTCGTCGCGCTGGCCAACCACCGCAAGGCCATCCGCACCGAGATCGCCAACTCCTCCCGACGTTTCCGCGCCATGCAACTCGAGGCCGTCACCAAGGTTCTCGGCGACTACGGCCCCGCCGCCGAAACCTACACCCCGGGAGCACTGGTCCTGCTCATGTCCAGCGTGTCGCGCTTCCTGCGTATGGAAGAAGCTTTCGACGTCGATACCGCACACGACGAGGCGATCGAGCTGATCGAATCCTTCCTGCGTGATGTCGAAGGCGAACGACGCCAACCGTGACTCGAACTCCTCTCATCGCTACCGCGGTTTCGGTGCGGCGAGTTCCCGAAGGGAAGACAAAAAGAACTCATCCATCCGCGGGCTCAGGTCGCTCAGGGTCGCGGCGCTGGCATGGCTGGCGGAACCGAAGACGCGTTCGAGGGCATCGGTGCCGGTGGTGGCGCCGATCGAAAGGCACAGGCAGGCGACACCGTCGGCGCGCAGTTCTTCGAGTGCCTTGTGGGCATCGGCTTCGGCGTAGCGGCCCTCGTAGCCATCGTCATAGGGAAAGCCGTCCGAAAGGACCACCAGCAGCCGGTTTTCAGTGCCTGCTTCGGTTTTCAGGATTTCGCCCGCACCGCGGATGCCCGCACCCAGGCGCGTGTAGTTCGATGGTTGGAGCTGGTTGAGCCGGGCTCGCCCGACGGCGCCGAAACGCTGTCCGAACGTCTTGATCGCCAGTAGATGAACAGCGTGGCGCCCCTGTGAGCGAAACGCGTAGACCGCGACGCGGTCGCCGAGTTCTTCGAGCGTAGCGGCCAACGTCGCGGCTGCCCGCCGCTGGTGGTCGTGTACAGCGAGTCCTTCGGTATCGCTGTCGGTGGCAGACCCGGAGGCATCGAGCAGGATGAGGACGCCGAGATTTCGCTCGAGTTTGCGGCGTTCCAGGTAGATGTTTTCCGACGACGAGTAGCCCGAACGCAGGTCGACGAACATTTCGATGAGCGCCTCGATGTCGAGTTCGTCGCCATCGGGACGGCCGCGCAGAACCTTGGGGCCCAGGCCGATCCGCGACAAGCGTCGCCGGAGCACGTCGTCGAGCGGAGCACCGGCCGCGGAGATATCGGCGGCGACTGTCAGCGGGAAGTCGATCACCCGGCACCACTCGGGCCGATACCGATGGTGGTGGACATCCCACTCCGGAAAAAGCGCTCCACCTACGCCCAGCGTGGCGCTGGGCTTGCCATCATCGGTGAACTGGATCCATGTGGGCAGCGGCCGGGCATCGACTCCTACCTGATGCACCCGTCGAACGGCGCGAACTTGCATCTCCGCACCAGCGGAGCCATCCCCGGGTGCCCGGGAGTTGCCGAACAGCTTGCGAAGTTTGTCCGACAGCGCCCGCGAGTTGAACAGCGGATTTTCGAACAGTGCGAGAATCTTGCTCCTCCCCGACTGCTCACTGCCATCGTCGTCGTCGGCCTCCGGTACGTCGATCGGATCGAATTCCAAGCGCAGCTCTTTGTTCGTGGCCCGCGCGCCCGGTCCGGCACTGCGTGCCAGTAATCGGGAGGGCTTGATGGCACCGAACCACTCCGGTGGGTCGGCCACCGGTACTCGGCCACCGGCCACCTCGAGCGACTCCTCGGCGCTCGAGGTGGCCGGAGGCTCGTGCGGACCGAGCCCAGCCGCGAGTGGAATCCGCTCGGCGAGGTCGACAATTACCCGTCGACCTTCCAGCGCCAGGTAGCGCCGCGCCACCGCCGGACGAGCCCGAAGCGCCTTCACCAATCGCTGATCCAGACTCCCCGCGCCGAGCAGCGCGGTCTGGAGCAGCATCTCGCGGCGCTGCTCTGCGACCGAACGGCCCGCTGAGACGAAGATGATCTGGCCGTTGGTGTGAGCAGGCTGACCAGCCGGTGCCTCCGCAACTTCGACAGCGCGGCCGGCGATGAAGGTGGCAAGGAGGCGAAACCGGTCGTGGCTGTTCGGATTGGAAACGTTCATGGTCGCGGCAGGACGGCGTCGATGAGTTCGCCGAGGGCGCGGACGACATCCTGATCGTCCGAGAGCACTTGAACAACTGCCGCCCGCACCGCACTGCGCAGGCTCAGCCCTTCAGCGACCAGTCCGCCCGCGAGGATCAACAACCGGGTGGAGGCGACTTCACGCAGCGGTGAGCCATCCAGGTTTCGAATGGCATGACCGAGTTCAACCAGCGCTGTCGCGGTCTCGGATCCGATCCCGGCTTCGACGGCGACCACTTCGGTCTCGACCTCGGCGGGCGGGAAGTCGAGTTCGATGGCAACGAAACGCTGGCGGGTCGACTCTTTGAGGCTTTTCAGGACGCTCTGGTAGCCGGGATTGTAGGAGATGACCAGTTGGAAGTCGGGGGCCGCCCGCAGTGTCGTGCCGAGTCGATCGATCGGTAGTTCACGGCGGTGATCGGCAAGCGGATGAATGACCACGGTGGTGTCCTGGCGCGCCTCGACCACCTCGTCCAGATAGAAGATGGCGCCCTCGCGCACGGCCCGGGTCAAGGGCCCGTCCACCCAGACCGTTTCCCCACCCTCGAGCAGGAAACGGCCAACCAGGTCCGCCGAGGTCATGTCCTCGTGGCCCGCGGCGGTAATCAGCTCGCGGCCGAGTTCGTGGGCCATGGCCTCCACGAAGCGCGTCTTCCCGCATCCCGTGGGGCCCTTCAACAGTACTGGCGAACCGCGTCGGGCCGCGGCCCGAAAGACTGCTACCTCGTCGCCGACCGGCCGGTAGAACGGTGCTTCCAAAACCGGGAGTACAGCGGTGGATTGACTGGTCGACATACTAATTTCCTCGCTCGAATGGAACGACTTCCGGAAGCTCTGCGCCCTCAGGGAGAACGAGCCGGCCTTCCGGATCGATGTAGCCGGTGTTCTTGCCGGGGATCGGCAGAACAGGATCAGGACAGAGCCGCCCTGTCCCTTCACCGCAGATGCCCATGTCGAAGTACGAACGCTTCTGGACGTCCTCGGGCCAGGGATCGGCGTGCATGGCGAACCACTGCGCGGGCAGGTTGTAGAACACGAAGAAGAACAGACTGCACGCCGCGAAAATGGCCAGGAAACGCGTAGCCTGCTGCTTCACGGCCCCGCCCTGGATCCGTTCCAGTCCTCGTTCGACGAAGGTCCGGCCACGATCGTCGGTGTAATAACGCAGCGCGCACAGACCTGCCTGGACACCTCCCCACATGAGTCCTTCATAGATCGGCCATTGGTAGTAGGTGCCGGCATTGATCGACAGGGATCGAATTGCGCCGGGGTAGGTGAAAAGTCCCATCGGCATCAGGAAGAGGCCCTCGATGACGAGATCGAAGAAGAACGTCCACACGATCAGAACGCCGATCAATCCGAAGTTGCTGATATTCGGCCACTTCGACTTCGCACGGCGCATGATCCAACATCCGAGGATCGTGCACAGCAGAACTCCGTAGGAATAACCCGCCGCATTCATCAACAACGGTTCGGCCATCATCTGGCCCGGTTCGGCATACGAGCGCCAACCCGGAATGTGGGCCACCCACGACCCCCGATTGAACATCCAGGTGTTGTAGGTACTCCACGTGTTGAAGTAGTTCAGGAGCGGATCCTGGAAGAACAGCAGGCCGCAGGCGACCAGGAGCATGCCGTCGAGCGTGATCCGCCGCTCACGCCGCCAGGGCCTGATGATGAAGTAGTAGACGCCGATCGGCCAGCCGACCAGGATCACGGTCGTCCACGTGATGAGGATCGTCTTCATCCACGTCGGCGGGTCACTGGGCCCTGTGGGCACCCGGACGAAAAATGGTCCCGACACCCAGCGGATCCACACATACACCTGGAACGCCAGGATCAAGCCCCCGACGATCGCCCAGATCCGGACGGGCTTGCTCGTGGACTGAGCTTTGGCACCCAATGAGGCGACTCCGCCGATCTCCTCGGTGACGGTGGCTGCCTTCTTCCTATCCAACGGCCCGCTCATCGCACAGCCTGCTTCGGGATCGTCGTGGTCCGACCCATGCGGTTCCGCTCGAAGAGCGGACACCTTTCAGCTATCACCTCGGTGTCGGCGTATCTGTCTGTCGTCGATGAGGCAGTCATCGTCGCCCTCCTTCAGTAGCCCAGCGTCCGAAAATATACCAGTAAGAATCTAAGCGTCGGAATAGTTTCTTAGATTCATGGCATACTCGCTGACATGGCTGAGCGATGGACGAGGGAGCGACGACTCGAGCGCACCCGGTCGCTCCTGCTGGATGCCGCGCAAGAGGTGTTTGCCGAAAAAGGGTTCACGGCGGCAACCCTCGATGACATCGCTCATGCGGCGGGCTACACCAAAGGCGCCATATACAAGCACTTCCCCACGAAGGAAGAACTCTTCCTAGCGGTGAGCGACCGTTACTGGCAGCGCTACTTCGATACATTCACCGACCTGCTCTCGGCAGCAAGCCAGGTAGGAGCGCACGAACTCGACCAAGTCGCCCAGCGGTGGCGCCAACTCGCTGAAGACCGCGGTGCCGAGTCCGCCGCGCTGGGCTACGAATTCACTCTGTACCTGTTGCGCAACCCCGAGGCCCGGGAACGAGTCGCAACCAAACGAGCCGAGGTCGCCGAAGCTCTGGCACGATTCATCGTCGAGGGCCTCGATCGAATCGGCGCGACCCTGCTGATTCCCCCACTGACGTTCGCCCGTGTGCTCATCGCCACCACCGACTCGGTCGCGCTGGGAACCCAACTCGATGACGTCGACCTCTACAGACCAACCCTCGAAATGTACATGTCGGCAATCAAACTGCCCTGACCCTCCGACATACACCATGACGGCGACCGACGAGCCAGATCGAGAACCCGCGTGATGGTCTCGCGAGACCGGTTCCGGCAGGAAGCCGCGGCAGCTCCGCCGGTCTGCCAGCAGCCGGGTCATGAAGGTCATCATCGGCCAGACAATCGGAGTGTGAAACGCCGCTGCGGTCGGTTTCCGCTAGCGGATCGATGAGCCGATACCCAAGCCTCCGTCGACGTCCAGTACTACTCCGCTGACGTATCCGGCGGCCGGTGAGCACAGGTAGGCGGCGGCCTCGGCGATGTCTTGGGGCTGTCCGGTCGTGCGTTGGGGCACTTTGGCGATCAGCTTTTCGCGGGCCGCGGTGTTCATCGAAGCGAGCATGGGTGTTTCGATGAGGCCGGGGGCGATGGCATTGGCGGTAATGCCCTGGCGGGCGGTTTCGAGTGCGAGGGTGCGGGTGAGTCCGACGATGCCGGCTTTGGCGGCGACGTAGTTGGCTTGGCCGAAGTTGCCGCGCCAGCTCATCGAGGAGAACGAGACGATCCGGCCGTAGTTGCGTGATCGCATGTGCGGCAATACCGCTCGGGCGCAGAAGAAGGCCCCCGAAAGGGAGACATCCAATACCGAGTGCCAGTCGGTGTCGTCGATGTCCTCGATCCGGTTGTCGCGGATGATTCCAGCGTTGTTGACCAGGACATCGATACGGCCGTGCGCACGGACGACGGCTTCGATCCAGGCGTTGACATCTTCCGAGGAGGTGACGTCGACCGGATTGGCCAGGCAGGTGCGTCCGAATTCCTTTTCCAGGCGGTCAGCGAGGTCGCGGGCAGCGACGTCGTTGACGTCGCCGATGGCTACGATCGCCCCTTCGGCCGCGAATCGCTCGGCCATACCCGCGCCGAGCCCTTGGGCTCCGCCGGTCACGAGGACGACTTGATCGGTGTAGCGGTTCATTGCACTCCCAGGAATGTGATGGTGGCTCGGCATGCCTTCAGGCCGATCGGCGTTGCAGGAATGCGGTCAGCGAGGCCGGTACGTCGTTGGTGTTCCAGTGCTGTTCGAAGTCGGCGAGTTCTCGGGCCAGTCCTTGGTTTTCGTCCATGGTGGTCAGGGTGTGCAGGAGGGCCTTGAACGCGGTTTGGGCCGGGCCGCCGGCTTCGGCCAGTTCGACCGCGGCGGCTTGTGCGCAGGCGTGCACTTCCTCGGCTGGCACCACCGCGTGCAGCCAGCCGGTGGTGGCGAGCCGCTGGGCGGGGACCAGTTGTCCGGTCAGGGCCAGCCACCGTGCCGTGGAGTCGCCGATTTTGCGTGGCAGTCGCACGCTCGAGCCCGCGGCCGGGAGCAGGTTGTTGCGGATGTGCCCGTCGCCGATCAGTGTCGTGTCGGCGGCGACGACCACGTCACAGGCCAGTGCCAGCTCCAGACCACCGGCCACAGCGTGGCCGTGCAAGGCGGCCACCACCGGCAGGCGGCTGGTCTCGAGCCGCGTGACCACGGCCGAAACCCGGCGCAGAAACCGCGTCGGCCCACCCGGGGTATCGGCCAGGCTCAGAAAGTACCGCAGGTCGGCGCCAGCGCAGAAGCTCTTGCCCGCTCCGGCGAGGACAAGGCACCGGGTGTGCGGATCGTGTTCGGCCTCGGTCACCGCGGCAGCCAGAGCATCGATCAGCTCGGGGTCCAAGGCGTTGCGGCGGTGGGGGCGGTTGAGTGTCAGGGTGCGGATCGGACCGGTACGGGTAACCAGGACCGGTGCGGGCAGGTTCATCGGGCACCCGCGCCCAGGCCGGCATCCTCGCGGCGCCGCTGCCGCAGCTGTGCGCGCTGGATCTTGCCGCTCGGCGTCTTGGGCAGGCTCTGCACGAAATGGATACGCCGCGGGTAGGCATGCGCGGCGTAGTTCTTCTTGACCCATTGCTGTAGCTGCTGGACGAGATCGTCGGAGACGGCGGCGCCGGGCGTGAGGACCACGAACGCCTCCACGACCTCGCCGCGCACGTCATCGGGACCAGCGACCACTGCGGCTTCGCTGATAGCGGGGTGCTGCAGGAGCGTGGACTCGATGTCGAACGGGCCGATGCGGTAGCCGGCCATGATGATGACGTCGTCGTCGCGCGCGGAGAACCGGACGATCCCGTCGGCGTCGATCGAGGCGATGTCACCAGTCAGGAAATAGGCGCCCCCGGCGCGGAATCGGTCGCTGCCGCACCCTCCGACATAGCCACGGAAGGTCATCAACGGACTGCTCGCGACCACGATCGCCAGCCGCCCGGTCTGACCGGACTCGACCGGTGCGTCGTCGTCCTCGCCCAGGACGGTGATCTCCCAGCCCGGCAGCGAAGTTCCCATCGCACCGGCCAGCACCGGCCGTCGCAGGCTGGGGTGGTGTGGGAAACCGATCGGCATGCCGAGTTCGGTCTGGCCGTAGTGATCGTGCACCTCGAGCCCGAGTGTGTCGCGGGCCCAGTCGTTGACCTCCGGGGTCAGCGGCTCCCCCGCGCTCGACAACCGGCGCAGCGCGAGCCCCTGGGGAACTGGCAGGCCGGAGGCGCGCAGGCCGCGGTAGACCGTGGGCGCAGCGGTGTAATCGGTGACCGCGCGATCCTTCAACACCGTCCAGGTGTCGGCGGCCGAGAATCCGCCGCGCAGCAGCAGCGTCGGCACACCGGCCGCCAGCGGAGCCACGATCGCGGTGTAGAGCCCGTAAGCCCATCCTGGGTCGGCGCCGCACCAGAAAACGCTGTCGGGCCCGACGCCCAGACCGAACTCGAGGTAGCTTTGCCACCCGGCGGCATAGCGCACCGGATGCACCACACCCTTGGGTTTGCCGGTGGTACCGGAGGTGAACATGTGCACCAGCGCCCCGTCTCCACCGACCGGCGTCGAGCCGATGTCTTGCCACGAGGCCGCGACGAGGCGGGCGCTCAACCCGTCGGGGGAATCGGTACCAGCGACGATCAGCGTCCAGTCACCTGCGGGCACTTTCGTCCGCTGATCCTCATCGGCCACGACGAGCCCGACCTCTGCGTCGGTGAGGCGGGATCGGATCGCATCCTCGGCGAACGCGGTGAACAACGGCACGTAGACCGCGCCCAAGCGCCAAATACCGAGCACGACCGCGACCAATTCGGCGCTCTTGCCCATCACGGTCGCGACCCGATCCCCGCGCCCCACACCGGCCGCGGACAGAACCGCGGCCGCTCGTCGTGACGCTTCGGCGAGCTCGCCGTAGGTGTATTCGATCGCGGCCAAGTGCTCATCGACGATCATCAGCGCTCGAGCCGATGCCGGATGACGGTCGCACAGCAACCAGGCCACATCCGCATCCGGCGTCCCGAATTGTTCGAGGAACTCACCGACACGTATTGCATAGTCAGGACTCACTACCGCTCCAGTTGGGTACGTTAAACAGTTCGATTGTACCCAAAAGAGTACTGTAGGAACGGTGACGAATAAAGCCCGCTGCTCGCAGCTGCCCGAGGACGGGTGTGAAACACTCGATCTCATGCCTCGTACGGCCTCGGCGCGTCAAACGACGGTCAACACTCCCCGTAAGCGACGCGTTGATGTGGCGCGGCGTGACGACCTGCTGCGTCAGGTCCAGGAGATCTTTCTCAGCGAGGGTTTCACCACCATCACCATCGGCGAACTCACCGAGCGCCTGCATTGCTCCAAGGCCACCCTCTACAGCGTGGCCGCAACCAAGGAACAGCTGGTGGTACTGGCGACCAAACACTTCTTCGGCGAATCGGCCGAACACATCGAAGCCGATGTGGCCACCCAGACCGACCCGCAGGCCAAGATCCTCGCGTACCTCGGCGGTATCGCGAATGCCATGCGGCGCAACTCGAATGCCTTCTACCAGGACATGGTCGCTTTCGCTCCCACCGCCGAGATCTACGCGCGCAACACCGCCCGCGCGGCCGAACGCGTCCATGAACTGATCGACGATGGGATACGGACAGGTCGTTTCCGCGCCACCGACGGCAGGTTCGCCTCCCAACTCGTCGCACTCGCCATCGAGGGAGTCCA
Source organism: Nocardia sp. CA-084685 (assembly GCF_050955785.1). NCBI lineage: Bacteria > Bacillati > Actinomycetota > Actinomycetes > Mycobacteriales > Nocardiaceae > Nocardia > Nocardia sp. CA-084685. Next base: position 3,094,299 of record NZ_CP192094.1, on the reverse strand, counting down.
GTCCGGCGTCCTGCTCGAGCGCACCGGTCTGTCGGCCGCGGACGCCTTCAACGAACTGGCGTCCCTACTGTTGAACGGGTTGCTCCACAGCCCCGACTGACCCGTTGCGGTGCCCGTCTGCCGGTATGGGTGCCCTCGCCGGGCAACACGAGACCCGTAGCCACGCCGACTCGGTCCCGCGTGCCGCGAAGATCTGGGGCTGACCGCAGACCTTCGCGGCGGCATTCTAGGCGGCGGGGATCACCGGCAGGAGCAGCCGGGAGGGCCGCGCGGAGTCGTGGAAGATCTTCTGGTGGGCGACACGGTGCTCGATGGCCACGGTCGGATCCTCTCCGGTGTTGAGGTTGCGGTCCCAGCGCGGGAAGTTGCTGGAGGTGACCTGGACCCGGAGCCGATGCCCTGCCTTGATCACGATGCTGGTCGACCACAGGTCGATGTCGTGCTCATCGGCGCGTCCGGGCTCGGTGGTGACGCGGGTGATGCCGTCGACGATGTTGAGCGAGATTCCTCGTTCGTCGACCTCGCACAGCCGCACGACCCAGTCCGTAGCGGGCCCGTCGGTGGCGGCGAACAGGGTCGCGGTGACCCGGCCGGTGATCTCGAGGTCCTCAGGGAGCGGGTCGCTGGTGAACACCAGCACATCCGCACGGGACTCCACTGCCTGCTGGTCGAGGGCTCCGGGGCGGAAATCACTCGCCATGATGAGCGCGCCGCCGGTGGTCGGCACAGGGTCGGCGGGATCGTAGACGTAGGACGAAGGCGCCTCGTTCTCTGCCGGGGCAGAAGTCGACAGATGACCGCCGGGATGGAGGAAGAACTCGGTGTCGCGGGCACGGGCGAGGGGCCATTGCGGCTCGTGTCGCCACTGATTCAGACCCATGACGAAGATGTCCACGCCCGGGTCCGGTTCCGCGTCGACCGGTTCGCCGGGCAGGAACTGGTCGAACCAGTCCAGCTGGATACCGGTCATGGTCCCGTCACAACTCGGTGGCGCCACCGAGGCCAGCCCGTAGTTCACCGCACCGACCTGCTCTGGCCTGGGGCTGAGGAGACTCAGATGCTCCCATGGCCCGACGATCAGTCGAGTCGTGTGGCCCTGTTCGCGTGCGGCGATGTAATTGTCGATCGAGCCCTGCGAGAACACGTCGTACCAGCCCGCGACGTTCAAGGACGGGACATTGACCTCACCGTGCCTGCCCGCGACCCTGGCCTCGGCCATCGAGGCGGGATCACGCAAGCCGCGCCGCACGCCGATATCCGGCAGGTTCGTGCGCACCAATGCCGGCGACGCGCCTGAGGGCAACTCCCGATATGTCACCTCGGCGAGCCGGTCGAAGTCTCGAATCGTGGTACCCAGCTTGGCGAACAGCTCCTCGGTATCCGCCGCCACCTTCGCATACTGGCCCGCCGAGACCATCAGCGACCACCACAGATTCAATCCGTGTTCGATCGCTCCACCACGGAAGAAGATTCCGTCGGCGGGCTCGCACCAGGTGATCTGCGGCGCGATGGCGCGCAGGTGCGGCGCCCCCGCGATGGCCGCGGCCCATTGGGTGTTGCCGGTGTAGCTTGCACCGAACATTCCCACATTGCCGTTGCTACCGGGCAGCGCAGCGGCCCACTCGATGGTGTCGTAACCGTCTTGCTGCTCATACGCCCACGGCAGCCACTCGCCGTCGGAAGCGAACCTTCCTCGCGTGTCCTGCTGCACCACGATGTAACCGCGCCGAACAGCTTTGAGCGTGTCGAGCTGGGCGGTCCCCTGCGGCGATGCCTTGTCGTAGGGGGTGCGCTGCACGAGAACCGGCCACGGCCCCACACCGACGGGCCGGTAGACGTCGGCCCGCAGAATCACCCCGTCACGCATGGGTACGGACACGTCGAACTCGATAGCCACTTGACTCATTGGATCCTCACTGATCACTCGGACACTCCATCACGACAGCCCGAAAGAAACTTAACTGGGTACCAGCGTATTCGATATAGTACCCATCGTGACCAGACACACAACCCTTACGCAACTCATCATGAGTAGCGGGGTCGTATCGCGCCGTGAGCCTACGAGTGCGAGGGTTCGGCTACCGGTCCGCATGCGGGTCATTGCGCGTTCGGGTGAATGGCCTCCTCCGTCGGGTTCTCCGGCGGACGGCTCGTTGCGAACTTCAGAAGATGCGCTCGGCTACCTTCACCCGTTCGCTCGCCTGCAACGCGGCGCGCAGTTCGTCGGCCGAGAGCGGCGCGGCCGGAGCTTCGAGCATGCGCTCGACCGGCACGCTGGGGTCGGCAAGGTAGATCCGGGTGTACGCACCGGCCTCGGGCTCGAAACGCCAAGTCTCACCTGGTGTTCCGGCGTCGACGGTATCGAATCCGAGCCGGTCGATCAGCTCGGCCGCCCGAGTCTTCGCCTCTTGGTCCGCGCCCGCGATGGGTAGAGCGCTGCGATCCGGCGCCCCGGCTGGGCGGGCGAGCTGCGGGATATGGTGGGCCAGGATGTTGTTGAATGCCTTGACCAGCAGGGCGCCCGGCAAGAGCTGCTGGGCCAATTCAGCCGTGGTCATCTTTTCGGCGTCGAGTTCGCCGATCCGACCGTCGCGGTGAGGATAGTAGTTGCCGGTATCCAGCACGGTCCGGCCCCGCAGTAGTTCAGCAGGCAGAGACCTGTACGCGGTCAGCGGGATGCTGAGCAGGATTGTCTCCCCGGCGCTGGCAGCCTGCTCCACGGTGCCTGCCGTGGCTCGCGAACCCAGTTCCTCGACGAGATCGGCCAGGCTCTGCGGCCCCCGCGAGTTGGCGATCACGACATCGATGTCCGCCGCGACCGCCAGCCGCGCGACCGCGGACCCAATATTTCCGCTTCCGATAATTCCCAGTGTCGGCATCGCATTTCCTCTTCCTTGTTGCGGGTCACCCAGAGCCATACGCCCCGTGGGCAGATAGGCCACCGGGCAGACGCTAAGACGTGACATCAGTGTCAGGGGCAAGTCGTTGACGCGTGAGGTGCGTCAAGGCAGACGAACTCGTCGACCGCCTGACCACCGGTCGCGACCACTGATCGGAGGTCGGAATCCGACGCCGACATCCGCTCGTCGGCTACTCGCGAGAATGGCGATAGGACCAGCGAGTAGCACGTGCACTGCCGGGGGTGCGCCCTCTCCAGGGTGGTCGAATGCCTTCCGAAAGATGATGTCGCGCATCGAGAGTTTCATCATCCTTTTGTCCTTGCTGCCGGTCGAGTTGCAGGTCTGGCGGGCAGTGCTCGAGGTGGACGGCCCGCCCGGCACCGGAAGCGCCCGACGGAGGCCGGTCAGGCTGGGCCGATCTCGGCCGCGGCGGACACCTCGGCCCACTCCTGCCAGCCCTTGACCCGGTCGGCGTAGAGCTGCGGGACCACCTGGAGAGGGAAGGTGCCGAAGAAGATCCGGGACGGTGGGTTGTCGGCGTCGACGACCTTCAGCAGCGCGGGGCCGACGCCCGCCGGGTCGGGATTCGGGAGGGTGGCGAAGCTGGCGTTGACCGCCTTCCGGAAGTCGTCGTAGGCGGACAGCGGTGCGGAATAGGCGGAGGACGTATTGAACTCGGTGCCGAAGGGGCCGGGCTCGACGACAGTGACCTTGATGCCGAAGGCCGCGACTTCCTGGGCGAGGGAGTCGGAGAGTACCTCGACGGCTGCCTTGGTGGCGCTGTAGCCGCCCGTGGTGGGGTAGGCGGCGAGGCCGATCAGGCTGGAGACGTTAATGATGTGGCCGCTGCCCTGCGCGCGAAGGTAGGGCAGTGCCGCCTGGACGACCCACAGGGTGCCGAACAGGTTCGTCTCGAACTGGGCGCGGACGTCGTGCTCGGTCAGTTCTTCGACCATGCCGAACAGCCCGTAGCCGGCGTTGTTGACGACGACGTCCAGACGTCCGAAATGCTCGTGGGCACGCTGGACGGACTCTGTCACGGCGGTTTTGTCCGTGACGTCCAGGGGCAGCGGCAGTATCGCGTCGCCATGGGCGGCGACCAGGTCGGCCAGTGCGTCGGTGTTGCGGGCGGTCGCTGCGACCTTGTCGCCGCGCGATAGCGCGGCCTCGGTGAACCGGCGGCCCAGGCCGCGCGAGGAACCAGTGATGAACCAGATCTTGCTCATAGGAAGCACTCCTCAAAAAGGGAAACGAAGACAACATAAGAGACCATATACCTATATGGGACTGAGTATCATATAGGGTCTGTGTACTACACTCATGGCATGGCTGAGACATCCAGGACCATGGCCTCCACGCTGCGGGAGCGGACACGAGCCGCGATGCGCGATGAGGTCAGCGAGGTCGCGTTCCGGCTGTTCTCCGAGCAGGGCTTCGCCAACACGACGGTCGAACAGATCGCCGCCGAGGCGGGCTTGTCGCGCACCACCTTCTTCCGGTACTTCGGCACCAAGGAGGAGCTCGTCCTCGGCAGGATGGGTGAGTTCGGCCATAAGATGGCCGCCGCGCTCGCCGCCCGGCCCGCCGACGAGCGGTCCTGGGAAGCGTTGCGCCGCTCGTTCGACGTGATCACCGAGGCGAATGCCGACGAGCCTCAGCCATTTCTGAACCTGATGCGGTTGCTCGACGACGCCTGCGCCCTGATGACCCGTCAGTGGGAGAAGACGCAGGGCTGGCAGAGTCTCCTGGTTCCGGAGATCTCCCGTCGGCTCGGCGGTGACCCGGAGTCCACGAACAACCTCCGCGCCCAGGCCCTTGTGGCGTCGGCGATTTCCTGCCTCGACGCCGCAACCGATGCTTGGAGGGCAGCCGACGGGACCACTCCGTTGTCCGAACTCCTCGACGAAGCCATGGACGTACTGGTCGAGCCGACTGCATAGCCACAGGGCGAGGTCCCCTCGACCGACCGTATTCGACGCGTTGTCGCTTCATCCAGGGGCGGCTGACGGCTGTTCCGTGGAATCGCCGAGACGGGCAGCCACTATTCAGTAGAGGTAGATGGCGAGCATGGTGATCCAGATGACAGCCAGCCAAGTATCGGTGGTGACTTTCAGCCAGGTCGGGGCGTGTCGGATTTCCATGAAGTAGCGGATGATCAGGCGGCATTTGATCAGTCCGAGGACAACCACGGCGATGATGAGTCCGGTATCGAGCCCGGTGGTGTCGGCGTGGCCGGGGGCGAGTCGCCAGGCGAGAAGGGTGATCGCCGTGAGTGCGATCCATGCGTAGATGATGCTGCGTTTGTCGTGTCGGATTCGGTCGGCGGCGGTTCGGGTCGTCATTGGGTTACCTCATGAGGTAGATGATGGCGAAGATGACGACCCAGAGCAGATCGATCATGTGCCAGAACAGGGCGCCTTGTTCGACGATGCTCACCCGTTGTCTGCGGGGGTTGCGTAGCTCTTGGACGACGATTCCGAGGATGAGCATGCCGAGTAGCAGGTGTGCGAGGTGGATGCCGGTGAGGACGTAGTAGAAGCTGAAGAATTCGTTGGCGACGGTATAGCCGTTGGTTAGCTCGTGGTGCCATTCATAGATTTTCAGGGCGATGAATACCAGTCCGCATGCGCCTGCGGCGAATACAAGTCGTCGCGCTGTCCGGATTGCTCCCTGTCGGGTCGAGATGACGGCCAGGGCGACGAACATGGAGCTGGTGAGCAGCACGACGGTGTTGGTGACACCGATGCCGATGTCGAGGTGTTGCTGGGCGGTGGAGAACTCTTGGGCCGATCTCGCCCGGAAGACCATGTAGACGATGAAGTAGCAGCCGAAGAAGAACAGGTCGCCCAGGATCATCACCCACATGTCGATATCGCCCGGCATGTGTCGTGCGCGTTCAGCTTCGGCCGAGAGTGGTTCGGTCTCCGGGGAGATGCCTCGATCGGAGATGGTCATCGCGTGGCCCCGGCGGGGTAGAGGGGTGGGGTGTGGGTGGTCTCGGCTTTTGTGGCGTTGCGCAGGATTGGTAGCAGGCACACGACCCACAGTCCGAAGACGACTACCGCGATGTAGAAGGTGATCATCCCGTTCCAGGAGAACGCCCCGGAGCGGAAGACCCACATCTGGGTGGCGAGGACTTCGGTGACGATCTGCCAGATGGAGATGTAGGCGAACCATTTGGGGAAGATGTGGTTGCGGTCGTAGAGGATCGCGATCGCCAGCACGGTGTAGGCAGCGGTGAAGCAGCCCAGGGATCCGTTGTAGGACAGCATGCCCAGGTCGTAGAGCAGGTGTTGGATCCCGGGATCGCGGTCGGGGCGGAAAGTCGCGGTGAGCCAGCAGATGAGCAGCACGTGGAACCCGGGGATTGCGCCGACTCCCATTCCAGCGATGTAGGCGTAGGCCAGCAGCGATCCCGAGGACATGCGTTTCATGAAGTAGCCGATGATGCCGTTGGAGACCGCCGCTCCGCCCGCGAGAACCAGTAGCGCCGCGAAACCGGCCTGGATTCCCCACTGATGCTTCTCGAACCACAGCGCCACTTGCAGATCGGTCACGTCCGGGCGCGGTGGTGGTGTTGCCCTGCCGAAGAATACGACCCCTACCGACAGGGCGGTGTAGAAGGCGGCGAACAGCCAGTAGGTGATCCAGACATCGAGCCCCGCTCCACTTTTCGGGGTGGCGCTTCTTGCTGTACCAGAGGTGTTGGTCACGGCGGTCACGACGCGATCCCCTCCTGCTGGATCTGGCGTCGGAGCGCGGATCGCACGAGGAAGAACATCACCGCGACGAACAGAGCCAAGGCGCCGTTGCGGAGCCAGAACGACACGAAGCCGTCCCACGCCAGCGGCCCGTCCCGGAACACCGCGGCACCGGCCGAGGGGGCCATGGCCAGCGCCGTCAGAAGTGAGTAGGGCGAGACCCATTTCGGGAAGACCGGTTGCGGTTGTTCATCGAAATACACTGCCAGAGCGAGCAATACGAATTGGGCGACCAGCATCCCGATCGGCGCGATGAAGATGATCCAGGCGAGGTCGTTGAGTACCTGAACCAGTTCCGCGCCCCGGTCGGGGCGGAAAGCGGCGACGGCGAAGAAGATGTTCGACAACGCGAACAAGGTCACTCCGGCGACGATCGCGGTGAGGTAGGAGAAGGCGAAGATGTGGCTCTGGCCCCTCATGCGCAGCATCTGACCCATGATCAGCACGAAGAACGGCACGATCATGACCCCGCACAGGTTGAAACCGACCATGCTGAATCGGATCAGCGGTGTGTTGTCGGCGTAGAACTGCGCTACCTCCGTCGCTGTCATGTTCGGCGACATCGGTGGGAAAAAGCCGGGAAACGCAACGAACAGCGCGAGCAGCACCAGCGCGACCACCGGGGTCGACCACAGGATCACCTGTTGGGCTCTCAGATTCGTGGCAGTCGATTGCTCCTCGTCCTCGGTGAGCGTCTGCATGTCGTGGACTCCCGTCGGATGAATGGGTTGTCGAGGTCGGACCGGCCACCTGGCGGATGACTGCACCGCTAGGGCTCATAGGGAGGAGCATCGCAAGTTTTCTGACTATGGTCAATAATTGTGGTGCGGTAAAATACCTGCTATGACGAAAGATTCACACAGGACAAGAGGTGACGATCGTCAGAAAAGGGCGACACCGCTGCGGGCCCGATCCCATGCCAGCCGGGAAGCGATCATGCAGGCGGCCATGGCGTTGTGGCGCACCAAGGGTTTCGCCGAGACCACGGTCACCGACATCTGCAAAGCCGCCGGTGTGTCGAAAGCGCTGTTTTACGTGTACTTCTCACGCCGAGAGGACGTACTCCTCGCAGTGGAGGTGTTCACCATGCGCGACGCGCATCTGGCCGCCGAAGCTGTCTTCTCGAGCCCTTACGAACTGGTCGACGTGATCACCGCGGTCATCGGCACCCTCGAACAGCGTGCCCACCACTACCCTCCAGAGCTGGTCTTCGAAGCGGTCTTGGAAACCTACCGGCTCGAACGACAGGCCCTCGCCGAGGGCGCCACCCAGGCCGACATCGCCTACCTGTTTCTCGAACCCTTCCGGCAAGCCCACCGCGACGGCCGCATCGCCGCCGAGGTCGATGTCGTGCGCACGGCCCGCATCGCGCAGATGCTGGTGGCCGACGGTATCCGCTGCTGGGCGGCCGCAGGCTTCGATGACCCCGCGCTCACCGAAACCCTCGCCGCCGAGATCAGCACCCTGCTCACGGCGGCCCCCACCACCATTCGCGTGCCGAGCCCGGGCGCATAGCCGGGGCTGCAGCTCGGCAGCCGCGGCGCGGCTCCACCGCCTTGGGAGTAACCCCGGATGCCAGCGGGCGACGGCGGCGAACGCGTGCTGCGGCGGCGAGTTGGGAATGGTGAACTGTCGGCTGAACACGAAGTCGGTGAACGAGCCGGTCGCCGGGTAAACGGCAGCGGCGATGCCGCCGACGCCGTAGGTGCGGCCGGTTGCGGCCGCGATTTTGCCCTGCATGGACTTTGCGATCTGGTCATGCTTGTCGGCATGGGCGGCAACGGCACCGACGAACCGGCGCTGGTTGCAGCAGCCACCGAAATGCGCGATCGCCACCTGCCGCCGCTACCGACGCGAGCACGGCCTTTGTCATTCCCACGCACACCGCTGGCAGCAACAGGGCCGCGTCGACCTCACCGCTTGGATCGCCGAAGGCGGCGGTCCACCACTTCCGGACTTTCATGCAGCGCGGAATGCCTGCGACCGCTCGATAAGCGGCTATGAGCGTGCATGCTAGGCCGCAATGAGCGACTGTGCAGTCCGACGCTCAGGTCTGCCCTCGGGGTGACGGATGAACAGACGGTCAGCAGGCGCGAGTGGAGGTGGTCAAGCATCGCGGGAATGCTGTCTCGGTGCGGCCCGCCGGCGGCCGTCGCGTCTAGGCGGGCACACCAGGGCTGGCCAGCGTGGCGTGTGGCGCAATTGCGAGCGCGCCGTGGCAGTCATGCCGGGTGTCGCCCATCGGGTGAGGTGGTCCCATGCCGAGGCCATGTCGGGTTCCAGGATGAACAGCCGGCCATCACAGCGGGCGAGTTGCGTTTCGTATCGGTCGTTGCGGAACTCCAGCTGCCAACCCGGCCACAGCCGCGGCCAGTCGGAGCGCAGACCGGCAAGTTCGCGAATGGTCCACACCATCGCATGCCGCGCACCCAAGTCCAAGTGCAGTCCACTGGCGGGTGGATATGGCAGCTCGGTCACCAGACCGGTGGGGGGCAGTGCGGTCGCCAACGTCGCACCGATCCCGAAGGCGGAGTTTTCGTCGTTGTACAGGTGGTACGCCCGTAACGGCGCACCAGGCTCGACAGCATGCGTGACGAGCAGGGAGTCACCCGGATTGTCCGATTCAGAGTCGACGTAGACCGGTGACCTGTCGTACCAAGGCTCGCTTAATGTTGGCCCTCGACCGTAGTTGTCACCGCGGTACCGATCTCCGAGATACCGCACAATGTCGTCCATACCTTCGTAGGCCCATTGGAGCACCCATCCCGGCCATGCTTGTGCAAGCAACGCATAGTATGCGGCGCGGTAGGCATACTGCAGCTCGAATGTACTCGGAGTCAGCACGCCCTCGAACCACGACATGCCCAACTCCCCGTACAGCGCGAGCACCCGATGCCGCACATCGATCAGCACCACGGCTTCGCACCAGGGGTCGAAGTCCTCGACCGACTCCTCAGCCCGAGCCCACTGAATCGTGTTGTCCGGCCCCACAAGCAGGATCTGACCTATATGCCCGGCAGCGTGCGACCCGCAGTACATCGTCGCTGTAGGTCCGTCGACAATCACGAAGTCGGCGGGGTCTCTCATCCATCTGATGATATGGGATCTATGCCACACCAGCACAAGGCAATTCACGATAATCGGCTATGAGCGCATGTCGAGTTGTCATGCGCTCAGAAGGCTGCGCACGCGCGACGAGAACGTAGTTCAGACGCCGGTCCAGGCTGGTGCGGGGGTGGTCGTAGTGCATGGCGGTGCGGCGTGGCGAGCGGCGATCTAGACGTCCACGGGCAACTGACCCCACTGCGCACACGAAGCGCAACCAAATTCACGGACACTCGATCTTGAAACCAGCCCTCATTGCCGTTGGAATCTATGGATAAGCATCGTCAGTGTCCATGGACCCAGCCAAACACCGGCCGCTCAAACCTCCCCGAGCGGTCGCGCTAGTGTCGACGCTCTTCTAATGACCCCTACGATGGCATCCGAATTATGAGCGCCCGGCGAAAGATTCGATCGTGGTCGCGGTCCAAACCCCACCCTGATCGCTTTTCCGCAAGAGGACCGAGAGCGATCGAGGATTGGCCGGGGGTGCGCCGCATCCAAGTCGGGCCGGTGTCGAGGCATCCGGCCATGCCCGCTGCGCCGGAAGGCGTGTGCTCTGATCCGCCACCTCCGCCGAGTCAGAGCACACGCACACACTCAGTCGATAGTGCAGCCGGCGACCGGTTTGTCGGCGAGCCGATCGAGCAGGTACGTGATCGCGTTATCGGGTCCGAATCCGTCGATGATCTCGGGTCCGAAATGGTTGGGGATCGTTGCGCCGGAGAAGATCGGCGGCAGATCGTTGGTGCGGAAGGTAACCGCCGCCCCCTTCGCGCACCATTCCTCGGCCAGCCGACGAGCCTGCCCGTACGGCACCGTGTCGTCATTGAGGCCGCTGGTGATCAGAACCGGCGTCCTCGGGGTCAGACTGCCGACATGCATGTCGGCCAACGCGGACGCCGCTTCCGGAATCGCGTCGAGATGCTCTGTCAGCGAACGGCCATCGATGGTCAGCGTGCTCGTTTTCAGGAAGGGCTGACCGGTGATGACATCCCCGATGCATTCGGTGCTCAGCGTCTCGAGCATGGCGCGTCCAGCGGGGCTGGTCACTCGGTCGACCGCTTTGTGCAGTTCGGGATAGCGAGCGAGCAGTCCGTTGATCGCGAAGCCAATCGCGCCGCCGATAAGTGCGCCGTCGATGCGCTGCAGGATCGCGGCCAGGTCAGCGACCGGCCCACCTGCCCAGGTGCCCTTGAGGTCCAGCTCCGGCGCATAGTCCGGTTGCATCTCCGCCGCCCCCGCTGTCGCGCCCCCACCCTGGGAGTAACCCCAAAACACCACCGGGGTCTCCGGTCCGACACCGCCCAGGTGCTGCGCAGCGCGGGCGCCGTCAAGGATGGCGTGAGCGCCTTCGATCCGGTTGGCGAACGTGTGCATACCCGGTGTCCCGAGTCCGATGTAGTCGGTCACCAGGACACGTGCGCCGAGAGAACTCCACACCGCGGCCGACGGCGCTTCCTGATTCGCCGACAGCGACACCGACGGATCGGCGGTGATGGTCACGCCGGTCGAGAATGCCACCGACATCGCGCAGTGATCGGCCTGACCGGCAGTCCCGGGACCGATCACCACGATCGGGCGCGGACCCGAGCCCCGCCACGGGTTGGTCGGCTCCACATAGGTGCCGGTCACCGCGGCCGGGGAACCATCCTGGTATCGCGTGGTGTACATGACGCGCTGGGCCCGAACCGGCCAACCGGTAACACCGGGAGGGGCCGCGAACACGGCCATCGGCTCGGTCTTGATCACCGCGCCCGGCTCCGACGAGAACTGCTCGGGCGGAGTGTAGAACGCGCTCACCGGCGCCGCCGCCGCCGCCTGCGGCGCGCTCGTTTCCGCCCCTGCCACCACAGTCCCGCAGACCACCGCCGCCACCAGCGCCAGCCGTCCGATGTGTGTAGACAATCCCAGCGCGGGACGCCGCCAACCCTGCTGCTGCATCAATAACCCTCTTCAACTCCCACCCTGGCGCCGTCGCCAGAGTGCCCTAGGCCGCATAACACTCGACGGAATGAGACCCGCCACAGCTGCGCGCTACGGGACAGTAACATAGTTACTGAACACTCCACAGCACGCCAGATAGGCGAGGCGGCCGTAGTCCAACACGTCCCGACTGCTGCCGTTCGGCTACGCCACCGGTCTCTGCGTCAAAGGTGTTGCGGCGTGCGGGAATCGACTGTCGAGTGCGCTGCCTGGTGGTGCCGATCGCTGTAAGGTGGTGACCGGCACTATGTTTCACTGCTGTGGTGACTTGTCGATCGGCGGCGTCCGAGCGGTCGCGGCGTCAGTCTGGTTGCTGCCCAATGTTTGGAGTCGGCGACTGCGGGGCGGAGCCGAGTTCGCGTCCGGCGCGGCGTTGCGCCCAGGACAGCACCGGCATGATCACCAAACTGGTCGCGGCCAAACCGGTTCCGATCGGTGAATGCGCGGCTTCGCCGAGACCGAGCAGCCCGCCCGAACTTGGTTGAAATGGTTGGATACGGGGATGGACGGCGGCCACCTGGAATCGGGTCTTTCCAAAAGCGTCTGGACCGACGCCGACTTCTCGGAGATGGGCTGGCACGACGCCACCATCCACGGCCTGTGTGTACAGCCGACCGACGGCGTCCTGCCGCGGCTTCTCCTCGATCTCGACTACATCGTCCGCTGGGTCCATCCGGTCCCACCGGCGACATATTTCTCCTTCTGGATGGCCCCGGCCACGCTCGTCTTCGAAGACGTTTGGGACCTCGAGGGGGACCTCGATTTCAAGGGCACGACCCCGGACCTGGAGATCGATGACCTACACCGACTGGTACCCGACGATCGACGCGACGACCTTCCGCTCTGGCACATCGAAGGTCATGCGTTCGATCTGAAGTTCCGCGCAACCGGTTACCACCAATACTTCCGAAAGGCCCCGACACTCGCTTCTCGACATGCGCTCTCTCCCGCAGAACGGGGTGGGTGCACCTTCGCCGAGGTCGGCTTTTGCTGACCGCCGATTCGGCCGGTTGCGTTCGTCGGCGGCCGGTTGTGGGAGCCGTAGCGCAACGGGACTCTTGTTTACCGGTGCCGTTGTTGTGCGGTGAGGTAGTCCTCGTCGGTAACGTGTTCGAGCCAGGTGACGTCGTCGCCCTCCCAGAGGGCGAGGTGAGTCATGAAGGCGTCGGAGATTGCGCCGTGCCAGTGTTCCTCGCCCGGTGGGGTCCAGACCGTGTCGCCGGGGCGCATGTGGATGGCGTGTCCGTCGCGGGTGACGACCAAGCCGGTGCCTTCGGTGACGTGCAGGGTTTGGCCGAGACCGTGGCTGTGCCATGCGGTGCGTGCGCAGGGAGCGAAGCGGACCGTATTGAGCCGGGCGCGGGAGGGGTTCTCGCCACGGAAGAGCGTGTCGAACCACACCTGGCCGGTGAACATCTGCGCTGGTCCCTGGGTGGTGCGTGTGCGGGGGACGAGTTCCATGATCGGGGGCCTTTCCAGGTAGTCGGTCAGGTGGTGGGTTCTCCGCCGGTCGTGGTGGCGGGCTGATCGGCGGGCGCGGGCAGGTGGATGTTGGTGGCGGCCCAGGTACCGAGCAGGGTCATCGCATCAGCCGATGGGGTGGCCGGTTGCACGGTGTAGAAGTTGACAACCAGGCCCGGATCGGCGGGCAGCGGCATCGTTTCGTAGCCGATGCTGATGTCGCCGACGACGGGGTGGTGGAAGGACTTGGTGCCGGTGTAGTGCAGGCGCACATTGTGCTTGGCCCACCGGACCCGGAATTCCTCACTGCGGGTGGACAGTTCACCGACCAGGTCCGAGATGCCACGGTCGTAGGGGTCACGTCCGGCGTCGGTGCGCAGCAGGTTGACCGCACTGTCGGCCATGTGGTCCCAGTCGGGGTAGAAGTCGTGGGCGCGGGGATCCAGGAAGCAGAAGCGCACGAAATTGACCGGCTTGGACACATCCGGTGCTAGCGGGTCGAGGTACAGGGGGCTGTAGAAGGCGTAGCCGAGCGGGTTGGCCGCGACCAGGTCGTGGCGGGCGTTGCGGATGAAGGCGGGCCCACTGTAGGTGTCGAGCAGGTTCTGCACGCCCGGCCGGACCGTCTTCGTGGCGCGGCGCGGGCGTCGTTGCGGGCTGATCAGGGCGTTGCGGTGCAGGTCGAACAGGTGTGAGCGTTCGGCGTCGTCGAGTTCCAGCGCGCGGGCGATGGCGTCGAGCACCGACTCGGAGACGCTGTTGACCTTGCCGCGTTCGATTTGGGTGTAGTAGTCCACCGACAACCCGGCCAGGGTGGCGACTTCCTGGCGACGCAGGCCCGGGACGCGGCGCTTGGCCGCATCGTAGACCGGCAGCCCGACCCGGTCGGGGGTGATCTTGGCGCGGCGTGAGGCCAGAAACTGGCCGATTTCGGCGGCGCGGTTGCTCGACTCCATGGTGATCGAGGCTAGGCCCGCGTCCTGCGTGTTTGCCAGGTGCTGCGAGGGGGGTGTTGCCAGCACCCCTCTGATCTGCACCTCCCACAGCCGCGCTGCGCCGCGTTGCATGGATCGCGGAGCCGATAGCTCCGAGTTCCGCAATTCTTCGACATCGACGAGGTGAGATGAGCACACCGACCTTCAACCGCCCGAGCACCCGGTTGCCTGTGCTGGTGTACGTGCTGGCCTCCGGGATCTTCCTGATGGGCACGACCGAGTTCATGATCGCCGGCCTGTTGCCCGATGTGGCCGCCGATCTCGGGGTCGACATCGCCCGCGCCGGGATGCTGGTCACCGCGTTCGCGGTCGGGATGATCATCGGTCCGCCGGTCATGGCGCTGGCCACCCTGCGGCTGCCCGCCCGGGCCACACTGGTCGGTGCGTTGGTGGTGTTTGCGGCTGGGCACGTGGTGGCCGCGGTCAGCGACTCGTTCACCGTCGTCACCGTCTCCCGGGTGGTGACGGCGCTGGCGACCGGCACGTTCTGGGCCACCGGCGCGGTCGTCGCGGCGGCGGCCGCGGGACCGGGGGCGCGCGCGCGGGCGCTGGCGGTGATGTCGGGCGGGTTGAGCCTGGCGGTGGTCGCCGGCGTGCCGTTGGGTACCTTCGCCGGGCAGCTCACCGGATGGCGTGGTCCGTTCTGGATCCTGGCCGCACTGGCTGTCCCCGCGATCGTCGCCGGGCTGCGCTTTGCCCCGGCGACCTCCCACCGCGTCACGGGCGAGGTGTCGGTGCGGGCCGAGGTCGCCGCGGTACGTCAGTGGCGGGTGTGGGCGGTGCTGGCGGCGATCACACTGGCCCAGGCGGGGTTCCTCGGCGCCTACAGCTTCATCAGCCCACTGCTGACCGACCGCGCCGGCATCCCCACCGCGCTGGTCCCGCTGGTACTGGTCGGATTCGGAATCGGCGCGCTGGCCGGGACCGCGCTGGGCGGGCAGATCGGTGACCGGTGGCCGCTGGGCACCCTCTCCACCGCGATCGCCGCCACGTCGATCCTGCTGATCGTTCTCGCTGCGACGGCGAGCCACGCGACGGTCGTCGTCGCCCTGGTCGTCGTGCTGGGTGCGTCGGGTTTGGGGGCGAATCCGGTTCTGATCGCCCAGACCATGCGGTTCGCCGGGCGCGGCTCCCGGCTGTCGTCTTCCCTGGCGACCGCGGCGTTCAACCTCGGCACGGCTGCCGGTTCGGCACTGGCCGCGACCACGCTGTCCACCGTGCTCGATGTGACCGGGCCCGCGGTGCTGGGTGCGGCGATCACCGCGACCGCGCTGGTCCCGATCGCTGTCCTCGCCGCGAACCGAACTGGTCCGCGCAGCGACAACGCGCCGACGCCACCTGGCCAGCAGCCGCAGCGGGTCCTGACCGGAGTGAGCTGAGCCATGCGCCGCACTGCAACCGACGGGAGCCACCGACCCATGCGACTGAGAACCAGCCTGATAGCGGTGAGCCTGATAGCGGCCGCGGCGGCGATCACCGCCTGCTCGAGCTCCTCGCAGACACCGACCCCGAACCCGCCCGCCGGCGCCCCGCAACCCACGACACCGCCCGGTCAGGAGGAGACGTTCATGCAGATCCGACTGCGCATCGGCACCACCGAAGTCACCGCACGGCTCTACGACAACCCCACCGCCCACGACTTCGCCTCCCTGCTACCGCTCACCCTCGCCATGCACGACCTCGGCGGCCGGGAGATAGCCGGCACGCTGCCACGCGAACTCACCGACGGGCAGGGCCAATCCAGCTACCGCGCAGGACAACTCGGCTACTGGGCACCCAGCCACGACCTGGCCATCTACTACCGCCAAGACGGTTTCCGCATCCCGAACCGCGGGATCGTGATGATCGGCGAAATCGAGACCGGCCTCGACGCGGTCACCGCCGGCGACGTCGGCACCACCCGCACCATCACTGCCGTCTGAGCACCCGACACGAAAGGACATTGCTGGTGAACCCCACCTACGACTTCACTGGGCAGGTCGCCTTCGTCACCGGCGCCGCCTCGGGCATGGGCCTGGCCACCGCGACCGCGTTCGCCCGAGCCGCAGCCGCAGCCGCAGTCACCCTGACCGACGTCGACGACGACGCGCTCGAGGCCGCGGCCGCCCAGCTGCGCGCCGCCGGGCACCAGGTAATGGCGGTCGGCGTCGCACTGCCCGTCGACGGCGGCTATGCCGCCCACCCTTAACCGCAGAGAGGACACCCCAATGCGTGGAGTAGTCATGTATGCCCCCGGCGACGTGCGCGTCGTCGACCGCGAGGACCCCAAGATCATCGAACCCACCGACGCGATAATCCGGCTCACCGCCACCTGCATCTGCGGCTCCGACCTGTGGCCCTTCCGCGGGGTCGAACCGGTCGACCACACCCTCATGGGACACGAATACGTCGGTGTCGTCGAAGAAATCGGCTCCGACGTGCACACCCTCAATGTCGGTGACTTCGTGGTCGGGTCGTTCTGCATCTCCGACAACACCTGCGAGATCTGCCGCTCGGGCTTCCAATCCCGGTGCGTGCAAGGCTCGTTCGTCGCGGGTGCCATCGGCACTCAGTCCGAACTCGCCCGCATCCCTTACGCCGACGGCACCCTCGTCGCCACGCCCGCCCTGCCCGAGCCCGAGCTGATCCCGTCGCTGCTGGCCGCCTCCGACGTGCTGGGCACCGGCTGGTTCGCCGCGGTCGCCGCCGCGGCTGGACCCGGCAAGACCATCACGGTCGTCGGCGACGGCGCGGTCGGGCTGATGGGCGTGCTCGCCGCGAAACAGCTGGGCGCCGAGCGCATCATCGCCATGTCCCGCCATGCCGACCGCCAAGCCCTGGCACGCGAATTCGGCGCCACCGACATCATCGAGACCCGCGGCGACGAAGGGGTGGCCGCGATCAAGGACCTCACCGGAGGGCTCGGCGCGCACGGCGTCATCGAAGCCGTCGGCACCCAGGAATCGATGATGCAGGCCATCAACTCCACCCGCCCCGGCGGGCACGTCGGCTACGTCGGTGTCGCCCACGAAGGCGTCGCCCTGCCCGCCGACCAGCTGTTCTTCGCCGAAGTCCACCTCCTCGGCGGCCCCGCCCCGGTCCGCCGGTTCCTCCCTGACCTCATCGACCGCATCTGGAACCGGACCATCGACCCCGGCAAGGTCTTCGACCTCGCCCTGCCGCTGGACCACGTCGCCGAAGGCTACAAGGCGATGGACGAACGCCGCGCGATCAAAACCCTGCTCACCATCTGATCAACCCCACAATCCGACCCGATCAACCCGCGCCAGGAGCACCACCATGAAGACCACGACCACCACGCTGCGACGACATCCCCGCCGCTGGGCCCGCCTCCCCGGAGTCGGTATCGCCACCCTCGCGGTGTTGGCTGCCTCGGCCTGCTCCGGCGCGGATTCGGCCACGACCTCGGCCGCCCCCGTGACACCGATCGCGGGCCTGGCCTCCGGCGACCTCTCCCACGGTGCGGACAACTTCTACACCAGCGCCCAGGTCACCATGGCCCCGGTCAAGTTCAAAAACCAGTACCAGATGGACGTCACCGGGACCCTGTTCGTCCCTGAGAACCTCGCCCCCGGCACACGGGCCGCCGCCATGGTGGTCGGGCACCCGATGGGCGCGGTCAAGGAACAGTCGGCCAACCTCTACGCCACCAAGATGGCCGAACAGGGCTTCGTCACTCTCGCCCTGGACCTGGCCTTCTGGGGCGGCAGCGACGGCCAACCCCGCAACGCCGTCGCCCCCGACCTCTACACCGAAACCTTCTCCGCCGGCGTCGACTACCTCCGCACCCAGAACACCGTCGACCCCGAACGCATCGGCGCGCTGGGCATCTGCGGCAGCGGCAGCTTCGTCATCTCCGCCGCCAAGATCGACCCCCGCATCAAAGCCGTCGCCACGGTGAGCATGTACGACATGGGCGCAGCCAACCGCAACGGACTCAACCACTCCGTCACCGCCGCCCAGCGCCAAGCCATCATCGCCCAGGCCGCCGCCCAACGCGATGCCGAATTCCGAGGCGGGCAGATCGAATACACCGGCGGAACCGTGCACGAACTGACCGCGGACTCCACCCCGGTCGAGCGCGAGTTCTACGACTTCTATCGCACCCAGCGCGGCGCGGTCACCCCCGAAGGCGCCACCGCCGACACCACCACCCATCCGACGCTGTCGAGCAACACCAAGTTCATGAACTTCTATCCCTTCAACGACATCGAGACCATCTCACCCCGCCCCATGCTGTTCATCACCGGCGAGAACGCCCACTCCCGCGAATTCAGCGAAGAGGCCTACCGTCTCGCCGGTGACCGCAAGGAACTGGTCATCGTGCCCGGTGCCGGTCACGTCGACCTCTACGACCGCACCGAACTGATCCCCTTCGACAAGCTGACCAGCTTCTTCACCCAGAACCTGCCCTGACCGGCACTCGTTCACCGGATGGGTCCGGCGTGTGAGATGGCACGCCGGACCCACCCGTATCCGCGAGGGCAGCAACCACGACTCGCCGATGCCGACCCGGGGACATCAATCCTGCGCAATCCCACATTCGGACCGCGAACATCCAGCTCTGGCGCATGTCCGCAGCGATGGAACAGCGAGAACCGGCCAGGTTCTCGAATTGGCGTTGTCCCTAGAGTCGGCGGCTGGCCGCACGGCGGCAGTACGTTGTCGAAGTCGGACCGGCGCACGCACTGCACCACGGCTATCGGCATTCCCTGAATGCACCACTGCGCGCAGAACATGTTGCACCGCAGCATGTTCCAAGCATGAACATCGTCCGCGAGCTGGTCGGCACATGACGGGTAGGGGCCGCCGCGCGCCTGACATCCGACGACCCGGGCCGCCTTGCTCAACGGATCGGCGCCGTTCCAGACAGAGCCACCCCACACGCAGCCGCCATTGCGGGCAGAGGCTGCCACGATGAAGCGATGAACGACGAGGGAAAGCCCGTCCTGTACGCCATCGTCACCGGATCGCCGGCCGCTCACGATGTCGGCACGCTAGTCGAGTTGGCCCAAGCCGACGGGTGGGATGTATGCGTCATCGCATCCCCGTACGGCCTTCGATTCATCGACGCCGACGCCCTGGCCGCGAAGACGGGACACACCGTGCGCAGCCAATACAAAGACCCCGGCACGCCCGACGTGCTCCCACCCGCTGATGCCATGATCGCAGCACCGATCACCGCCAATTCGTTGGCCAAATGGGCGGCCGGAATTGCCGACACCCTCGTACTCGGCCTGCTCGTAGAAGCTGTCGGCAAAGGGCTGCCCGTCGTTGCTGTGCCGTTCTCCAATCGAGCTCACCTCGGCTTTCCCGCAATCCAGGACGCGATCGCGAAGTTGTCCGGATGGGGCGTGACCATGGTGACCAGCCAACCCCACAAGCCAGGGAACGGCGCTAGCCAGATCCCGCTCTTCCCATGGGGATCAGCCTGGCAGGCTCTGCTGGATCATCCGAGGACCTCACTCACGAGCTAGCGGCCCGCCGTCGCCAATCCCTCGGACACAGGGCCTCAGGCTGTTATCACCCCGACGATGACGCAAAAGCGGATTTGGCCGGGCTCCCTCAGCGCGATATGCGGCTGCTTGACCGGTAGCGGCTATGCGGATGGGGGTCGGAGCTGGCCGCTGAGGATGGGCCGTTGGATGAGATCTTCCTCAGGGACGCCGACGCCGAGCGGCATAACCAAGTAGGGCCGACCAGTATCGGTGATATCGGCTGAGAGCACCTGGACGATATGGGGATGATTGCTGAATCGGCCCAATGCTCGTTGTTCCCGGAGAAAGCGCGCCCGCTCGTCGTCACCGGACCCGCATTGAGAACCTTTGCCGCGACCAACCGTTCCAGCGCGTGCTCGACACACCGGTAGACAACGCCGAAACCACCGCGGCCGATCTCGTGCGCATCGTCGAAACCCGCCGCAGCAAGTTCCCCGGCGATACCGATCGCCAGATCGCGCTGCGTACTCTCACCATCCCGGTTTTCCATGGCAAACTCATCCGCTCGGCGGGATTCGCAAACCACTGCCCACGCCGTGTGATGACGCCGGGAACGCGTCCGATTGTCCGTTGTCGTAGCCACTCATGCCATCACCTCTCGATGTGAGTAATTGGCCCCGACGTCCCGATCGTAACCGTGAGCGCATCTCTGCGGGTCTTGTCGATCAGTGGCCGCAACTCGACTCCGAGCGATCCGTGATCTGTGTGAGTTCGAGTCCCGACGCACTCACTGGCCACGACGGATACGCAGCCCCTCGACCACGACGTCGGACACCAGCTGGGTGTGTTCCTCGACAGCAGCGGGGTCGGACGGGGATGTCGTGTCGAATTTCGTCGCCAGCGGCAGCAGGCTGTAAGGGGCGGTGGCGCCGTGGGCGATGAGGAAATGAAAGTTGCGCAATGAGATCGGCCGGATCACTCCCTCGTCAGCGAGGTGGATCAGCAGCCGGCCCAGGT
Organism: Nocardia sp. CA-084685; assembly: GCF_050955785.1. Lineage (NCBI taxonomy): Bacteria > Bacillati > Actinomycetota > Actinomycetes > Mycobacteriales > Nocardiaceae > Nocardia > Nocardia sp. CA-084685. The sequence continues at coordinate 3,073,639 of NZ_CP192094.1, read as the reverse complement.
CGGCGAGCGCCGGCTCGATATAAGTGTCGTATATATACGCGAGGCGTTCAGTGTCCTGTCGCCCCTCGATGTTCATCAATGCCACCAGCTCCGGACGATCCGCGGAGAACACCACGTAGCGACGTATCGCCAAGCGGAGCTGCTCGAGTGGGTCACTCAGTGTCGGGTCGAACACACCTTTCAGCAGCTGCAGCACCTGACCGAAACCGAAGTCGACCGCAGCACGCCACGCTCGTCCTTGGTGCCCCCGAACTCACTGCCCTCTACGACCACCGCCTGATTCTCGTACGTCCAGATCTACACATCGCCTGGAGTGGCACCGACGCCGTGAATGCGGCGGAAATCATTGCGCGCGTTCGCGGAATGATCACGATGAACGCGGTGCCGAGATAATGCCCATCGACGTGTAGTCGGCCATCGGCAGCGCAATCTCCCCGATCGCTGCCGTCTGCCTAGTCCTCCCCGTGATCGGCGCACTCGTCACTCACGCACGGAACGAGAATTCGCTCAATCCCGACTCGTCAGCCCGTGGGGCTGACAGGTCGTCCCGCGTCGAAGGTTCACGCCGGGGATTGTTTGCCGGATCGTTCTACTGACGGGGCCGGATGATGATCGCCGCGCGCCTGTACCAGAAATTGGCCGTGTTTCCTTCATTGCCCATGTAACCCTCGATTTCCGATGCGAACGGCTCCAGCGTCGACTTCGATGCGCCCGTACACAACTCCTCATCCCAAACCTCCCGCACAGCGGGCTCATCGGCCGCCCCTGACCGATCGATCAGCCACGTCAATGTGATGGTCGACCAGCGCAGCTCGCCGAGATCTTCCGATCCCGGGACCAAAGGAAGGCTCGAGCACACCGGAAGGCTCGCGGGGTCATCGCGCACAGGCTCCACCATTTCCCCGTCTTCATCGAACTCCACGTCAGCGTTTTCGACGCATTTCCACCCGTCCTCAACACGCTCCCAACGCTGACGATAGATCCCCATCCACGAGGTGTAGTCCTCCTCGTAGGAGTCCTCGACCTCCGCAAGCGCCAGCGACGTGTCGTATCCCGCGATGTCCGCCGCCGCGAGCATCATCCCAGCACGGGCAGCATCGCCGGCCTTGAGCTGATCCCACCCGAATCCGTGCTGGGAATACTGATGATCCAGCAGGTAGACGAGTTTATGAGGTGGGCGTTTCGCCGGCTCGCGGTGGAAAGGCCACGTCGACAATTCCATCGGTGTGGTGAAATGCGCGCGTAACTGCTCGGCCAGTAACGTGACCGACGGATGCATGGCGAACGCGGCGGCGTCCGGGCCGGTACGCCCCTTCGCCACCAGGTTGTAGGTCAGCGTGATCCGGAAACCGGCCGTGACCGGCAGCACCTCATGCTCGCAGTCGCCATAGAACGCGACGAAGGACAGCTCCTCCGGCGAACCCTGGTCGGTGACCTTCGTCCCCTGCTGCTCGATCACCAGCTCCCCGCCGGTGAACGCCGAAGGCAGAGTCACCACCAACGTGCCGATCATGCCGTCGGCCTTCTCCGAATCCTGATGGCGCTGAAAGAATTGTCCCGCCTCATACACCAGCATCGAATGCAGCTCCGCCGACAACTCGCAGTCCGGCGCCAGACCTAGCTCGGCCCGCAGTATGTCCAGCATTGGCAGCAACGTCTCGCGCCACTGCCGCTCGTCGACCCTTACCCGGTCCCGCGGAACCTCCCATGTGTCGCGCACATTCGCGTCCAATAAGGTCTGCTCGCGCAGACCATACCGCGCCGGCCGCGCGACCTCGCACAGTCGCCGCGCCTGAGCCGGCGTCACCGGCAACCGGATCGGCCCTACCCCATCTACCTCGATCACCAGGTTCTCCGCCGAACCCGTCCGACGCGCAGCAAATGAACCCGCTGGCGGCACCGAACCCATGAGCTCGCCGATCACCCGTAAAGTCTTGTCCGTCATGCACTTCTCCCGCTCGACAACGTTCGCGGGCATCCTCTCAGCTTGTCTTTTAACCCCCACCAGCTGTGCTGGTGGGGGTTGTGGCGTTTTTGCCTACTGGTTGGTGTGGGGCGGGTTGCTTGTTTTTGGAGCCGGGTGGGCGTCCCGGGCCGGGGCGGGAGGGTTTCGGTGCTCTGGCGGGTAGGGCTGTTGTCGGGCGGAGGTTCCGAAACCCTCGGCGGACTCGTGCGGGGGTGAGCCGGTCGGGTCGGGAGGCTGGTTTCTCCCAGGGGCGACGCAGGTCGTGGGTGAGGTTGCGGGCCAGCCGTAGTTGGGTGTGGGCAGCGATTACCAGCCAGGTCCAGCGGTCGGCGGCGTGGGGATCGCGCAGATGGGGGCGGGTCCAGCCGAGGGTTTGTTTGAAGAATCTGAACGTGTGCTCAATGTCGAAGCGGCGCAGGAACGTTCGCCAGTATCGGTCCACCTCTGTAGCGGTGGCGTCAGGGTTGGAACACCACAGCCAGACCGGTTTCGGGTTGCGGTCGCCGGGCAGGTACTGCACCCGCAGCCGCAGCAGGGTGCCCTCGATCGTCGGCAGCGGGCCGGCGTGGTCGGCCCAGTTGCCGCGATGCTTGAGCATGGGGTGCAGTCGGTGCCAGGCGCTGGCTTCGGCCAAGCCGTAACGGTCGGTGTCGGTGTGGGTCGACACTTGCGGTTTGGGGTAGGTGGTGGCGTCGGCGAGCACGAATTCGGGTCCGTGTTTGGCTGGACGTCCGGTCCTGGCCGCTGGACGGGCCGCGGCAGGCAACGCCAGGACCCGGTCGCTGCGGATTCTGCCGACCAGTTCCACGGGCAGGTCAACCAGCAAATATGCCAGGCGGGTGATGTCGTAGCCGGCGTCGAATACGATCAGGATCGCCGGGTCGTGGGGCTGGTGCTGCCCGGCCAGACGGAGTCTGTCGACAACCTCACGAATTTGTGTGGAGGTCACCGTGGTCAGGTCGTCGTCGGGATCGATGCGCACCGCGTCAAGCATCGCGGTCCATGATGTGCGGCCGGGCTCGAGCGCCGCCACGAACGAGTAGGGCCACCCAGGAATCATTTGCGCTTGGCCTTTTCCGCGTCCGTAGACGTGGCAGAACGCCCGATCGGGACTGGTCGCGGCGTCCGGGCGCAGCCACGGACTGACATCGACGGCCAGCAAGATCCGGCCGTCGCCGTCACGCGGCACCGGCAGCCCAGCCACGGATCGCCGCAGCCTTGCGAAGTCGATACGGCCACTACCCAGACCGTCATATAGCGCGCCATGTCCGCGGCGGTGCTCGGCGGCCAACGACAATCCGACCAAGGTATGCACGGGACCATCGCTGCACAGCACCGCCTCGGTCAGCTCGAACAGTGCGTCGGACCGCCGCTCGAGGCAGTCATAGAACGAATTACGAAACACCGCAAGACAATCCAGATCGAACGAGCGCGTTGACTCGACCGAACTCATCGCTTGAGGCACACTGGCACCCACGGCCACCGCGTCTCTTTTCAGGCTCTTTGGACAGAACCCGACGATGATGATGCGGTGGCCGCCCAGAGTCACGCCGACACGCTGCCGAACGAGAACGAAATCTCCACGGCACCAACAATTCTCGCCTAAACAACTTCTGCCTGTCGCAGCCGATCACTTCGGCTGCGACAGGCAGAGGTTAAAAGAAAAGCTCAGGGCCCACCGACGATCCAGCCCCGATGTCGCACCTTCGGAACATCGGGAACTGTGAGTCGGCCGGGCCCCGGCCGGTCTACGCCGTACGCAGGTAAGCCCGGCAGCTCAACAACGCGCAGCACCCAGGAATCCACATACCGAGTACCGAAGGGAGAAAGCACAATTGGGGCGGCAGACTTCCCAAGCCCGTAGGAACCTTCGGCACACCGACGAAGCCGAAGAAGCAGAAGAACGGACGCTGGCGCACCACCGTGTACTTCTACAGGGCCGCAGGGCGCACCCAGCTGCAACGCATGGGTGCCAGCGCCGACGAGGCGCGCAACCGGCTCGTCGAAGCGATACGTGGCCATCGGAACAACTGGGATCTCGGCGCATCGCCGACCATCAGACGAGCGCACGCCATCAGAGGGGTACTCGAATATGGATTCGGATTCGCATACACGATGCCTTTGAACCAATCATGTTTACTCGGGTGGCAGAAAGTTCGCACCGAGGGTCGACCCGAAGTGGACCGCCTGCTCGATGATGGCTTCAGGGTCGAGATCGACCAGTCCAGCACGCCACGCGATCACGAGCTCGCCGAACCCGCCAACAGCCATGAGTGCGGTGTGACGAAGTTCTGCGCGGTTCACATCGGCCCGCAGGTACGGCTGCATGCCGCCGGTGATCTTGTCGGTCGACACGAGGGTCAGCTCATGGCGGCGCCTCTCCAGAACGGCACTGCCCGCATGGTCACCGAACAAGATCTGCGCGCGGCGGGGATCTCGGGTTAATCCGTCGACCACGCCAGTGATCATGTGCCGGAGTACAGCCAGAGGATCGGACTCGGCATGTTCAGCGATCGCCGCCGAGATCGCCTCGGTCACGTGAGTTCGGACCCGATCCCACACCGCCGCAAGCAACTTGATGCACGTGCCGAGCTGGGGAGTATGCGCTGCGGATCATGACCTCGTCCAGGCCAGGGGCCCGGAACACGAAGGGCTCATCCAATCCAACCGCGAGGCACCCGATCGCCGTCGAGTGCGGGTCGGTGCTCGGCGCGGCGCCGACGAACCCGGCAAACCCCGGACCGATCCAGACCTGAGGCGGCACTGCCACATCGCCCGACGTCGGAACCTCGACGGTAGCCATCCTGTGAGGTTACCCCTCCGCTGCAGACCTATGTGTCCGTGAGACCGCCACCCGGCTCACACCGGACAAGGTGAGATGAGGTTGTCGGCGGTGCGTTTGGTTGATCTCGACCAGCCGGAACCGTTGGCGAGCTTCTCGTGGGGTGGTGCGGCGAGCACGGCCTTCTGGATCGATCCGGTCGAGCGCATCACCGCCATGTCCTTTACTCAGCTGATGCCATCCAGTACGTCGAACCTGATGAGGCAATATCACCAGCGGTACGGCGGGTGGCGGTAATAATCTACTGGCACGTCGAACGCCGCAACGTCTGCATCTACTCCCAGCTCAAATCGTGCTCGAGTTCCGAGGTGGCGGCCATGATCGAAGGGCTGCTGCGGCAACGCACCGACGCCGGTGTTGCGGGCTAGAGAATTCCTGTACGTCGGAAGTGGCCGCGAAGCTGGACCAGCAGTGGACGCTATGTCACTGCAACGGGACGTCCGCAGTCAGCCGGTCCACGAGAAAGGCGAGGATCTCGTCGCGGGCCGCGGTGGTCGGCTCCCCCGCCGTATCGACCAGATGCGCGGTGACCACACTGTGCGGGCAGCCGACGATCTGCGAGAAAAACGGCGGCGGAGAGGGATTCGCCGCGTCGGCGGGCAGCACTCGCGGCTCGAAACGCGGACCCAGCGCTGCGGCGTAGGCGGCGAAACGCTGCGCGGTGCAGAAGCGGTCGCCCTCGAAGCGATAGGCGCGCACCACGAGATCATCGCGATCGAGTCGCTCCCGCACGGCCGCGAGCTCACCGGGCGAAATCTCTAGTCCGCCAGGCTCATCCAGTGGCAGCGACGGCTGGCACAGCACCGGCGCCAGCATCGCGGGCTCGAGCATCATGGTGAGCGCGAAATTCCCGGTGAAGCACATACCCAGCGCGCCGACGCCGAGACCGCCGCATTCGCGATGGGCCAGGGCTGCCAGCGCCCGCAGCCACACCGCGACCGGGCTGGACTTGCCCGCGCCGAAGGCCCGGAATTCCGCACTGACACAGGCGCGTTTGAAGACCTCCACACCGGCCTCTGCCTCCGGATAGGCACCGTCGCGGCCGAACAGTGACGGCAGGTAGACGGTGAGCCCGGCGTCGCGCACCCAGCGGGCGAAGCGAGCCACATCGGGACTGATGCCGGGCATTTCCGCCATGACGATGACCGCCGGTCCGTTGCCGCTGACGTACACCGTGCGGGCTACCCCGTCGAGCGTGATCGACCGGGGCGCGAAATCGGCGAGGTCGTCGTCGAGAGAATCCTGCGGGAGAGATTGCTGCACACCCCAAACCCTGCCGCAGCAGGTCAGCACACCGCCATTGGCAAGATCGCCACTCTTCGGTCTAGTCTCGCCATATATGATTACCCACCTCGCGCTGGACGGTGTGCTCGAAGGTGCACTCGGCCTCGGTATCGACATCGTCGACACGGCAGCCGGGATCGCCGGTGACACGACGGGCGGGCGACTGCGGCAGCGCGTCGCATCACTCAATGGGCTACCGGTCCGATCCAGCGGTGGGCGGCTGATCAGCGTCGATACCGAAACCCCGCTCGACGCGGCGGAGTTCGAACCCGGCGATATTCTGGTGCTGCCGGGGCCGTCCGCGTCCAGCGAAGCGCGTGTCGCGGAACTGCTGACCCGACCCCAGACCATGCAGGCCGTCGAAATCATCCGGCGTGCCGCTGATTCCGGCGCTACGGTAGCTGCCTCCTGCTCGGCTGTCTTCGTGCTCGCGGCCTCGGGGCTGTTGTCGGGCCGGGCCGCCACCACTACTTGGTGGCTGGCGCCGCTGTTGGCCCGCCGCTTCCCCGATGTCACCGTGCACTCCGATCGCATGGTGGTCGACAGCGGCGCAATACTCACCGCCGGTGCGGCTTTCGCCCACACAGATCTGCTGCTGGCGCTGGTCGCCCGCCTCGGCGGCGGTGCACTGGCCGAGCAGGTTGCTCACTACCTGGTGCTCGATGCCCGCATGTCGCAGTCGCGCTACATGGTGCTCGAGCATCTACGGGCCACCGACCCGGTGCTGCGCGCCGTGCAACAGCACGTGCACGCCAATCTGCACCGGCAACTATCGCTGGACGAATTGGCCAGTGCCGCAGCGGTTTCTCCGCGCACCCTGACCCGCCGCATCCGCGACCACATCGGCGTCTCACCCACCCAATACGTCCATCGCCTCCGAGTCGGACAGGCGACCACCCTACTCACAACCACGCGCGAACCCATCGACGCGATCGCGGGCGCGGTGGGTTACGCCGATCCGGCGGCCTTCCGGCGCATCTACCGCAGGCACACTGGCGAGACACCGACCGCCACCCGCACCCGCGCGGCCGAATCGACCTAATAGGCCTATGCGGGCCGATCACCCGCGCAAACGCTCGTGTCCGCTCGCGTGACTCGGGGTTGAGCGTCGACATGGCACAACCGGTGGACACGAGAACAAGACCGGACGCACCGTGGCCATATACGATGGCGAAAGCTGAACGCCCTAGCACTTCTCGCAATATTCGAGCAGTTCATCGCCAATAATCGCGCGGGTGGCTGGCGTCAGCTGAAACGCGAAAGTTGAACTCCCGCACCGGACATCGGTGCGGGAGCATCCGGTCAATATCCGGTTGTGAAGCGGCGCTGGATGAACCGCGGCAGTTCAGCCTCGTCGAGTAGCGCGACCGCGGCGTCCTCGATGGATATGCGGCTGTGGCCGTCGATATCGCGGACCGGCTGGTCGCCGCCGACGCGGTAGCGGCCGGTGCGTTCGCCCGGGGCTATCAATTCCGCCGGGCTGAGATAGACAGCCGATTCGAGGTGCTACTCCGACACTTTCCAGCGACTACGGGACCGCACCGGACTCCGCCGCATCCACTGAAGGGCCTGCGGAACACGAGCGTGAGCCTGTTCGTCGGCGACCGCGTCCTGCTGATCGGGCACTGCGGCCATCGGCGGCTGGTCCTGCATCCGCCAGCAGCGCTCGACGAACGACTTCGCGCCAGCCTTGATGCGGCGGTGATCCATGGCAACATCGTCTGGCCCGCTGCTGCACCCAATGCCGAGGCCTTTGCCGCTGCCCGCGCTGATGCACTCCCTGGCGCGCCGACACGCCGAATGTCAAAGAATTTCACCGCCATGGCGATCGACCAGCAATCACCGTGCGCGGATTCGATGCCGTGCTCGCTCAACGGAACTCCTGGCCTCAGGCGGGTGTGTGAACGGGTCGGCCACTCTCGGGAAGGACCTCCCGCGACCTACAGCCGCCCTGCCAGCGGGTTTCCAGCACGGGATGAATATGCGACAACAAGAAACTTACGGTTTCAACGTTCGTTGACATCCGTGTTCGGTGGTGGTTGCATCAGCGGTAGCAGGGGGTTTGCCATGAATCGTCCGATATGAAGCCGGCGCGGACGCAGACATGCGATGTGTGCGTTATAGGGGCCGGGATAGCAGGGCTGAATGCCTTATTCGTCGCGAGCCGTTACCTGAGCCGCGACCAAAAAGTCATCCTTGTCGACCGGCACACGCGGGCTGGCGGGATGTGGGTCGATACGTATCCGTACGTCAGGCTGCATCAGCCACATCCGCTGTTCACAGCGGGCAACATCAAGTGGACGATCCGGAAGGACCGTGCCTACCTCGCGACGAAGAGCGAGGTCCTGGAGCATTTGGAGCACTGCCTGCAGGTCATCGAACAACGCGTCCAGGTCGAGGAGTACTTCGGCTGGGATTACCAGTCGCACGAGGAAACCGGTGGCGGCGTGCGCGTCACCTGCACCGGCCCCGACGGCGCCACGCTCGTGATCACGGCAACCAGGCTGATCAAAGCGTTCGGCACCAATGTCGTGCCGAAGAAACCGCTACGAGTGTCGAGCAGCCGGGTGCGGTCGGTGTCACCCAACTACTGCGACGTGCGGGCCGGCGAAATAGCCCGCAGTGACACACCGGTGTGGATTATCGGCGGCGGTAAAACCGCGATGGACACCGCTTTAGCACTGATCAAGACCTGCCCGGGCCGGGAAGTGAACCTCGTTGCCGGGCCCGGGACCGTCTTTATCGATCGCGAGCAGATCATGCCGCCCGGGGTACGCCGCTGGTGGGCCGGTGTCATGCCGAACCGCCTGTTCACCGACATCACGCGCCATTTCGACGGAACCAACGAGTCCGAGGTCCAGGATTGGCTGCTGGCCACCGCCGGACTGTCGTTGACCCCGGAAGCGGGTAACTTCTTCGCCGGCCTGCTGTCGCAGACAGAGCAGAGGACCATTCAGCAGGGCCTGAACAGGGTCGTCATGGATCACTTCCAGGATGCGGTCGCCCGCGACGGCGCCGTCGAGTTGCTGTTCCGTAGCGGCGATATCGCGGCGACCCGGGCTGGCAGCTGGATCGTCAACTGTACCGGCTACCTGCTGCAGGCGAGCACACCCTATGAGCCCTACGTGTCCCCCAGCGGCTCGGTGCTGTCGATTCAGACACGCTCGGGGACATTCGGGTTCCTCTCGTTCGGCGGTTATTTCCTCACCCACCTGATGTTCCGGGACAAGCTCCGGGAGCTGCCGTTGTATGCCCTCGACGCAGAAGAGATGCGGACGAAGACAGCGACGGCAGCCGCAATCGCATACACCGCTCTGACGCTGCACTTACACAATCTGAGCATCATTTACGACGCGCTCGGGCCGTCGGTGTTCCTGCAGTGCGGACTCGATTTCGACCGGTGGTATCCGATACACCGGCGCCTGGGCAACACCGCGCATTTCATGCGGACGCATCGGCGCGACCGGGAACACAATCGCCAGACCCTCGATACCATCCGGGAACGATTCAACGTCCACTGCGGCCCGGTCATCGGCGTCTGAGGAGGTCAGTCCCGCACCGACCTCACGCGGCGGGTGATGATCTCGGCAAGTTCAGCTGGTTTCTGGTCGGAAATCCGTTGGGACCAGATCCAGTGGAAGCAGTCTTGCACAGGCAGCGCAGAATTCAGCGGGTGGTCGATACGTGCAGCCGTAGCTGTTTCCAACGTCCCAGATGCTCAGGTACTGCAGGCCAGCCTGACAGGTTTCGCGTCAGCTCGTCCAGCATCTCCCTAATGGTCCTAACTTGGGTGAAATCCCAATTCACCTGCCTGCGTGCAGTACATCGAATCAGCGCGTAACCATATCTGTGGGTGGGGATGGCGCCTTGGGCCGCGCGCCCGCCCGAAAGCGGAACTTCTTCACTCCGCTCACCGGACTGCTTAGGAGAAGTCCGCGGCGGTGATGCCGTCGGGGTGTCGAGGCGGCCACTGCACCAACTCGATCCGGTAGCCATCCGGGTCGGTGAGCCACGACGTCTTCGGGCCGCCAGGCCCGCCCGGGTACTGAACAGGTCCGGGCTGCAGGCCGGCGTCGGTCAGCCGCTGCAGGGTGGCGGCAAGTGCGTCCACCTGGATCGCGAGGTGGTCGAAACCGCTACCCACGTCGACGCGTCCGCCGGCGGGGCGGTGGACCAGTTCCAGTGAGGCCGCCGGTTCGCCGGGGAACGCGAGGATCACCAGGTGACTGCCATCGCCGGGGTCGACCCTGCCCAGCTCGGCGTAGCCCAGGGCGGTGTAGAAATCGAGCGATCGGTCCAGGTCGGTGACGCGGTAGGAGACGAACAGCGTCTTCACGCGGGCTCCCCGGTCCGGCGCACCTGGTAGCGCAGGTGGGTGACGTCTCGGTCCTCGAGCCGTCGGACGAGATCGAGTTCGATGTGATCGCCACCGAGGTGGTCGAACAGTCGTCGGCCCTGCCCGAGCAGGACCGGAACCAGGTGGATCTCCATCTCGTCGATCTGCCCGGCCCGCAGGAGCGCTTGGGCCGCGCCTGCGCCGTGGACCATGACCGGCCGGTCCCCGGCGCCCGCGCGAGCCTGACGGGCGCAGTCCTCGACGTCGGTGACGAATCGCGCGTGGCCGGGCGGCACGTCCCCGTCATCCACATGGTGGGTGAGGACGAAAATCGGCACACCATCGTGATGGTCGCCCTGCCAACGCTTGGCGAGCTCGAAGGTCCGACGGCCGGAGATCAGCGCGCCGGTCGCCAGCGCCTCGCGATAAACCTGTCCGCTGGGACCATCGGATTCCCGGTCGTCGAGCCAGTTGAAAAGGCGTCCACCGGCACGTCCGAGTTCCTGGCCCGGTCGATCGTCCGGGCCGGCGATGTAGCCGTCGAGCGACATCGACATGTACAGCCGAATCGGGTTGCTCATTCTGTCCTCCCTAATGTGGCGTCGATGGGGAAGACTCCAGACAGCAGGCAAACTCATCGGCTTGGCGAGGGGTAAATCCAGAGCAGTCGATCAGTGGCGGTGATTTCGGGCTGCGTGAGCCTCGGGGCGTTCGGCGAGCCGACCGCGTTCGAACAAGCTGCGGCCCGCGGGAGGTGCCGGGTGCACGGCCTGCCAGCAGGTATGGGCGGGCTCGATCAGCTTGTAGGCCATGGCGATTCCCGCGGCGCGGGCGCCCGGCCCCTTGGTGAGCTTGGTCGGCAACCGTACCGACGCGAAGGTCGACTCGATGGGATTCATGGTTCTCAAATGGATCCAGTGCTCGGCCGGATACCGGTAGAACTCGACCAACACGTCGAGGTCATCGACGATCTTCGCGACACTTTTGGGATACTTTGCGCCGTAATCGATTTCGAAGGCTTGCACCGCCAGTTGCGCGCGGTCGATGTCCTCGGCCATGTAGATGTCCTTCATCGCAGCGATCGCGCAGGGGTGCACCGACTTGGGTTGCGCGGCAAGGACATTCGCCGATTTATGGAACCAGTTGTCCGCCAACGGATCTCGGATACTGCCAGCGCCAGCTCCGGCGACGCAGGCACATGCCGAATTGAGTGTGTGGCACTAGTACGCATCGGTCCGCCCCCGCACGAGCCCGTACCGGCCTGGTATGAGCAGGTACGGGCACGTGCCGTTCAGCCGCAGTGCACTTTGAATACCTGCCACTCGTCATTACCGATGAGGCCGCCCCAGTCGATGCATGCGCCCTTTGCCTCGACCTTCACCGGACCCGCGAACTCGGTGTATTCGGCGTCGTCGACAACTACGGCGCGACTATCCCCTGACCGCCGGAGCCCGGCGCCCATCCGCACGGGTTTCCCCGGCTGGTCCCGAACGGTGACAACGCAATTGTTCTTACCGTTGAAGGTCAAAAAGGCGGTGCCACCGACGATATCGTGCGAATCGATCACGTCATACCCCTTACCGCACTGACCACCGTAGGTTGCCGCGGATGCCGTCGCGGGGAGGAATACCGCCATCCCGGCAGTGATTCCGATTACGCTCGCACACACGGCAATTGTCTTCTTGGCGTTGATCACGTAGAAACCTCTTCTTCTCGACGTGCAGTCTCGCGTACGCGGGTAGCGCAAGATCTCCGAACGGCGCTCGACGCTATTGACACACCGTCGAGGGCTTACGAGAAGGAACGCGGTGCACCACATGATGGTTCACTCGGTTTCGAAATTTCCCGTTCCCCTCTGGCTGTCCGTGGAAGCATCGGACGACCGCAACCGACTCGCACCGCCCGAGAGTGATTCCATCCGCGTCAGTAGTTTGTCGTCGCGATCTGCGATCCCAGCAGGGATGCTGTCACCATCCGCCGTGCGGGCCGACCGACGATCTGTCTCGGCGCGGACCTGATCAAGGAGGGGTTGAGCAGGGCTGGACAGAGTGGGCAGGAGCGGATGAATCGCTCCGGTGAGTCCGGAGAAATTCGGCGCGAGCGGTCATGCACCTCAGTCAAACGACATCTCGGGAAGATCTTCGGCGACATCTTCTCCGCTATCGAGGTTTGCGCATTGCGCCTCGCCATTTACGTGTCAGTGAGCTGCTCAGGGGCGCACCCGAATGACGGTCTTGCCCTTTCGTCGCTCGGTCGGGTTGAGTACAGGGACGGCGTCGTCGAGGGTCGTGATGGTTCCGATGTGCGGGCGAAGACGCCCGTCGCGCACCCGGTCGACGATCTCCACCAGCTGACTCGGGACGGACTCGACGACGAAGTCGACCGCGAGGCCCTCGACAGGGCGAGCCTCAACAGGTCCGACCACCGTCACCAGCGTCCCGCCGGGCCGGATAATGCTCGCCGAGCGCCTTTGGATGTCACCGCCGATGACATCGAAGACGAGGTCAACCCCGCCGATGTCTTCGAGATCCTCGCCGCCGAGATCGAGGAACTCGTTCGCGCCGAAGTCGAGCACCGCATGGCGGTCCGCCGCCCGCCCGGTACCGATGACGTAAGCGCCGAACTCTCGGGCGAGCTGCGTCACCACAGAACCGACCGCACCGGCGGCGCCGTGCGCGAGGACGCTCTGTCCAGCCTGAAGACGACCGTGCTGGAACAGGCCCTGCCATGCGGTCAGCCCGGAGATCGGCAGGCTCGCACCCACTGTGAAGTCGACGTCCCCGGGCAGCGGTGCAAGGTTGCGTGCCTCCACGGCCACGTACTCGGCCAGGGTTCCATCTCGGTGCCAGTCCGTGATCCCGAACACCCGCTGTCCCAGCGAGAGTCCCGTCGTGCCGTAACCGAGGGAACAGACCACTCCGGCGAACTCGTGGCCGATGATCGCCTGGGCCCGATCGTGACCGGAGCGATCGACCCACGTCGAGGGCCACTCCCACTCGGCAGGGACGAAGCCCGACGCATGGACTTCGACAACGACGTCGTTGATCGCCGGCGTCGGCTCAGGCCGCTCCGACAGTGTGATCCCGGCGGCTTGCGCGGCCTGATCTGTTGTGATGATTGCCTTCATCGGTGCCTCCGTTCTCTCATACTCGCCAGCTCTACGTGTTTCAGTGCTCAATCCTGCAGCCACAAGCCCAACGAACTGCGTTGTTTCTTGCGCGAGTCACGAACCCCGAAAACCCTGCCCGGCATCCGCGCCGACGAACACAGCCTCATCCTGGACCTGCCCTCGCCCCCTCGCCGAAGACCAGCGCTGCAACATCGCCAACAAGACCAGCAACGGCCTTGGTCGTCGACGACGACAACCGCGCGATCCCGACCCGCACGCCGAGGGACCAATCGTTGCGCGCGATCGCCCGCGAGGTCGGGGTCAGCCTGGCGATAGCGCCCGGCGAGGTGAAGACAGCGAGGCTGCGGAGTCGACAGATCAGCTCTAACCTCCTCGCGCGGCGTGCACTGACATGTCGGTGGAGAAAACTACTGACACCGAGCGGCGAAACCGCTGGTCAGCTACCGCCATGGCCGCTCAGGTGTTCATGGACGAGGGCTGGGCGGCGTTGCGGCGGTTCCCGGAAATCAGGATGTGGCCGTCAGCCCCGTGATCCGGCGGGGGCTGACGGCCACGTCGGTTCAGGCAGCGCGGTAGCGCGTGGCGAGCTCGGGGCTCTGCGCCCCGAAGGCGGCGAGGTCGGCCTGGAAGACAGCGTCCAGAAGGCCGGCGTCCTCAACGCCCGGGGCGCAGACGGTCTCGCCCAGCTCCAGGCCGCGCAGGCTGGCGGTGACGACATCGTCGGCCGTCATGCGAGGCACCCTGCTCATGTCGAGGCCCTGGCGCTCGTGGAACTCGGTGGCCACCACGCCCGGGCACACGACCTGCACGTTGACTCCCGTGCCCTCGAGCTCCGCGCTGAGGGTCTGGGACATCGCGACCAGGTAGGCCAGGCTTCCGCCGTAGACGACGCGGCGGGGCATCTGGGAGTGCGGGGCGGGGCCGCTGAAGGCGATCATGCCGGCCACGTTGATGATTGTGCCTTTGCCGCGTTCCTGCATGCCGGCGACCACGGCGCGGGTGAGCATCGTGGGGGCGAGGACCTTGACGTTCACGAGCTCCGTGGCCTTGTCGGTGGGGAGTTCGGCGAGCGGCATGTAGTGGGCGACCCCGGCGTTGTTGACGAGCATAGTCAGCGGTTCGGTCGCGCAGATCTCGGCGACCGTGTCGACGCCCGCGCCGGTGGACAGGTCGGCGGCTACGGTGCGGACCTTGACCTCGGGGTGGGATTCGGCGAACTCTTCCAGGCGCTCCTTTCGCCGGCCGACGATCACGAGGTCGTAGCCGTCGGTGGCCAGGCGCTCGGCGAAGGCCTTGCCGATACCGGAGGTGGCGCCAGTGACGAGTGCGAGCTTGCTCATTGCTGTTTCCTTTCAGTGCCGGCCGTGGCGGCCGGGGTGCGGCTCTCGTGGAGCCAGGTCATTTCCGCCTGGTACTGGCGTGCGACGGATCCTGGTCGGTCGTCGCCGAGGTGGTCGGGTCCGACCTGGTAGCCGTTGCGGTTGAGGTACCAGGCAAGGCATCGGTAGGACGGGCGGCAGGCCGTCAGTTCGTGCGGGTCGATGTCGAGGCGGGTGCATGGCAGGGCCGGGGTGAGTGTGTCCTTCTCGCAGATCGAGGTGATCCGCGTGATGCGCCACACGCCGTCGCGGCCGCGCTGGGTCCGGTACTGCGACCGGCAGGCGGAGGCGAGATCGGCTTCGCCACCGTCGATGTCGATGCGCCACTCGATGATCAGGGGTAGTTCGGCCAGCGCACGGTCCCGTCGATGTGGACCGCCGGCGGGCTGAGACGATGCACTGCGTAATCGCCGCGGCCGACCATGTCGCGGGTGGCGCGCACGAAGTCCGCCCCGCTGCCCCTGGAACCAGCTCATCTCGACGACGGAGTCTTCAGCGAAGCAATCGGCCATCTGGCCATACCAGCCGCGGTCGCGGCTCTGCCGCTCGCGCAGAACCAGCTGCACGATCTCGTCGGCACTCATGACCGTCATCCCTTCCTTCCTCGTGTCTGGGTGCCAGAGGTGTCATGGGTTCAGCCGGTGCAGCAGCCCGGGCAGCCCGTGGGCGCCTGCCATCCCGCGTGCGGTGACCGAGCCGGCGTCCACGTCGGCGTCACGCATCGCCGTGTCGAACAGCTCCATGTCCAGTGCCTCGACACTTGAGAGGTGCTCGACGTTGTCGAGGGTGACCATCGTGTTCAGCAGGGTCAGGGCGGCGCTGGAGGCGCTGCCGAGCTTCAGCACGTCGACCAGCCGCGTCGGGTCCATGCCCAGCTTGGCGGCCAGGTCGACGATCTCGGCGATGCCGGCCTGGTTCATCATCAGCAGCGCATTGTTGAACAGCTTGGCGGTCTGTCCGGCACCCACCGCGCCCAGGTACACGACGTGGCGGGAGAAGGAGGAGAACACGGGCTCGTAGCGTTCCGCGACGGGCTGCGGTCCGCCGACCATGGTGGTCAGCCGCCGTTCTTCGGCGGCCGGCCGCCCTCCGCTGACCGGTGCGTCCAGGACCTCGACGCCGGGCGGCGCGCAGACCTCGGTGAGCCGCACGGCGTTGGCGGGGATGCCGGTGCCGTGGTTGACCACGACCGAACCGGGCCCCAGGCCCTCCAGCAGCCCGCCGGCGACCAGTTCCAGGACGTCCTCGTCGGTGCTGACGCACAGCCCGACGATGTCGCATGCCGCAGCCATGTCCTGGATGGTGTCGTGGCGAATGTGCGGTACACCGCGCAGGCCGTCCAGGGAAGTGGGCCGTCTCGCCCAGGCGTGCGGAGGGAAACCGGCATCGGCGATGGCCGTCGCCATCGGCAGGCCCTGGTCCCCCAGGCCGATGAAACCGACCGCCGGACGCCTGGTCGCCCCGGTCATCGCTTGCACCCATTTCGGTCGACGCGCGCAAAGAAGCGGCCCTTCCGCTCCACGCCCCCCAGGCCCGGCAAATCCGCGGTAGAAGTTGCCTGCCCTGAGGGAAGTGATCGTTGTTTGCCCATGCCTCAAGACTGCGAGATGGCCGTGTGACCAGCCAGATGTCCCGTCTTCCTGGGACCGCTGGTACCAGGCAGGCCGGAAACGGAGCAGGCACACTGGCAGTCATGGCAACAACGGAGTTCGGGCAGGCAGTGCGCCGGTGGCGCGACCGGGTCTCGCCGGAAGCCGCCGGACTGCCCCTCGGCGGCCATCGGCGTGCCCCAGGGCTTCGACGCGAGGAGCTGGCCCTGCTGGCCGGGATCTCAGTGGACTACATCACCCGCCTGGAGCAGGGCCGTGCCACCAACCCGTCGGAGCAGATCATCGAAGCCCTTGCCAGGGCCCTGCGGCTGTCGAGTGCCGAGCGCGCGCACCTGTTCCAGCTGGGCGGACTCCAGCCGCCGGGGCCGGGCAGCGTGCCCGCCAATCTCACGCCGAGTGTGCAGCGCCTACTGGACCGGCTGACCAGCACTCCTGCCGCGGTTTTCGACGCTACCTGGACGCTACTACTGGCCAATCCGCCCTACGCCGCCCTCATGGGCGACCCGTCCGGCTGGCGCGGCCACCAGCGCAACGCGGTCTGGCGCAACTTCCTCGGCCCGAGCGATCGAGTGCGGCACACCCCGCAGTCACGACGCGCCCTGCAGACCGCGCTGGTCGCTGACCTGCGCATAGCCACCGCGCGTTACCCGGCCGACCAACGGCTCAAGCGGCTGGTCGCCGAACTGCTCGTGCAAAGTGGCCGGTTCGCCGAACTGTGGGAAACCGGCATCGCCGGTCACCACGAGGCCGCCCGCAAGACGATCGATCATCCGCATGCAGGCGCGGTAACACTCGACTGCGACGTGCTCACTGTGGCGGGCAGCGACCTGCGCATCATGGTCTACACAGCCGAGCCCGGCACCGAGGACGCCGAGGGTCTCGCACTGATCACCGTCCTCGGCACCCAATCACTCGTCGGCTAGCTGCCCCACCACACGTCACCCTCGCTGGGTTCTCCGTGAACTGAGAGAACCTCATCGTGTTCTCACGACCTCGCCAACAAGCCAGCAGGGCAACCGAGTGCAGAGGAGTACGGACATCCGTGCAGCCGACTTCGGACATCGACAAACCGCCAGGACGGCGGTGCCGGAGCGGTGCCCAACAAACGTGTTGAAAACGGTTGGTGTTCAACAAGTCTTGTTAGCCCTTTCTCCGACACCCGCACCACGAATCTGTCGGTGCCGCATGTCAGTCTGTGGCTCCCGGGCTGACGCCCCTACATGCGAGTTCCCACGAGATTGTCAGTGGGTTGATCTGCGGTTTTCCCATTGCATTCAGTAGGTTTTCCCGCTTGATGTCAGTGGTGTGCTGTTTGAAAGTGTTGCGTTGATCTGGGGATTCGTCGTCACGGGGATGTTGGGTGGGATGCCTGGTCGTGGTCGCGGAGCATCCGCACAAGTGCCGAATCAGGCGGGATGAGTGGGCCACCGGGCTGCCTCGGCAGGACTATCGGCGGTGGTAGGCCTCACGGGACCGTCGACGAAGAGTGAGTAGACCTTTCCCGGATTGACCTACGGCCGTCGGATCGATGCTTGGTCGCTCGGTAGGGCCGGGATTTCGGTGAAGAGGACTTCCACGAGTGGGCTGCCGGTCATCCAGTCCTCGACGTGTTGGGGCTGATGGACGTTGGCCGCGTTGCGGGGTTGGTTGAGGTCCTCGACGATGTATTCGATGATGGGGCGCTTGTGCGCGGGATCGGTGATGGGCACGGCGGTTGCTGGCAGGTCGGCGTGGATTCCGTTCTTGAGGTGGAACACGAACTGCGGGTTCGCGATCAGGTTGGAGTACCAGCTCCGACGGGCGGGGGTACTGCTGAGGTACCAGTGGCCGTTGATGTGATGGAACCAGATCTCGATTCGTCGCGGTGTACCCGAGCGCGCCCATGGTGGTGATATCGATGGTGCGTTGCCGAGCCGTCGAGGCGGGGCTCAGGGTCAATGCGTTCATGATCGCGGTGTGGTCGGGCACGATATCTCCGGTTCGATGGGGTGGGGTCGCGTTCATCACGACAGGTTCTTCGGAGTGGGGGCAGTGGGGCGTTGTGAGGCAGGAGCCTCATTTCCGATTCCGTGGAACAGGTTGTCGATGAGGTGGTCGGCGAAGGTGATGGTGATCGGTTGGTCGGGCAGCAGTAAGCGGTGGTAGCACGCTCCCCAGAGTTGGTCGATGACGCTTTCGCTGTCGAGGTTCTCGCGGAGTTGTCCGCGTGAGCGGGCAGCGTCGAGTCGTTGGATCGCCAGAGCGCGCCGGGGCGACGAATACGAGGACAGATACGCCGAGAGCAGCTCCGGGTCGGTTTGCGCGGCCCCGATGAGTTCACGCAGTACTGCCCCGGCCGGCGTTTCGGTCAGAAGCGTCACGAACGCGTGCAGCTGGGCACGCAGGTCGGCTTCGATATCTCCGGTGTCGGGAAACGCGAGAGTCTGGGAGACCGCGGTGAAGTATCCCGCCAGCGCCAGAGCGCCCTTGGAGGGCCAGAACTTGTAGATCGTCACCTTGCTCGCGCCGCTGAGCGCGGCGACCTTCTCGATGGTGAACCCGGCCATACCCGCCTCGAGCAGCAGCTTTCCTGCCGTCTCGACGATCTCGGCGCGTACTTCCTCGGTGGGTCTGCGGCCTCGCCCCATGATGTCTGTCTCCTGATTATCGCGCTGTCGACGCACCAACGAACCCATATATGGACAGTGCGTTCACATCCATGCTTTAATGAACTCATCGTACACATAAGGCCAACGGGCGCCATGACCCATCGAAGGAGCATCAGATGACCGACACCACAGCACCCCGCACCGACCCCGCCGTGACCGGCGCACGCGTCGCCTTGGTCACCGGAGCATCGGGTGGAATCGGCCGCGCCATCGCCGCCCGCCTCGGCGCGCAGGGCATGGCGGTGGGCGTGCACTACGCCGGTAACCGCGACCGCGCCCAGGACAGCGCCGACGCCGTCATCGCCGCAGGCGGTCAGGCGATCCTGGTCTCGGGGGATGTCGCCGACGAGAACGCGGTAGGACAGATGTTCGATGAGCTCGACGCGGCTTTCGGCGGGGTCGACGTCGTCGTCCACACCGCGGGGGTGATGCTGCTGTCTCCCCTGGTCGATCTGTCGTTCGACGACTTCGATCGCATGCACCGCACGAATGTGCGTGGCGCGTTCGTGGTCTCGCAGCAGGCTGCCCGACGAGTCCGCGACGGCGGCGCGATCATCAACTTCTCCAGCTCGGTCGTCAAACTCGCCCTCCCCGGCTACGGCGCCTACGCGGCGACCAAGAGCGCGGTCGATGCCCTGACGCTGATCCTGGCCAAGGAACTGCGCGGACGCAACATCACTGTCAACGCCGTCGCCCCCGGCCCTACCGCCACGCCGCTGTTCCTCGACGGCAAACCTCAGCAGGCCATCGACGCCCTGAAGAACATGACACCCCTCGAGCGACTCGGCCGGCCCGAGGACATCGCCGAGACCGTCGCCCATCTCGCCGGACCGGCCCGATGGATCAACGGCCAGATCCTCTACGCCAACGGCGGAATCATCTGAACGCCTCCTGCGCGCGCACGACTGCACGCCTTCGCACCGAACCACTCACCCGCCCACACCCGAAGGAACAACGATCATGAGCAAGACCATCATCATCACCGGCGCATCCAGCGGATTCGGCGCCATGACCGCACGCCACCTCGCCGACGCCGGGCACACCGTCTACGCCGGCATGCGCAACACCACCACCCGCAACACCGGCGCGGTCGAGGATGCCCGTAGTTACGCTGCCGACCACCACGTCGATTTGCGCCCCATCGAAATGGACGTCTCCGACCAGCAATCCGTCGACGCCGCCGTCGCTGCTGTCATCGCCGAGACGGGCCGACTCGATGTCGTCGTGCACAACGCGGGGCACATGGTCCTGGGCCCCAGCGAAGCATTCACCCCCGACCAGTTGGCCGAGGTATACGACACCAATGTCGTGTCCACCCAACGGGTCAACCGAGCAGCCCTGCCGCATCTGCGGGCCCAACACGACGGTCTGCTCGTGTGGGTCGGCTCCTCCAGCGCACGCGGCGGCACACCGCCCTACCTCGGCCCCTACTTCGCGGCCAAAGCGGCGATGGACTCCCTCGCGGTCTCCTACGCCGCCGAAGTGGCCCGCTTCGGCATCGAGACCACGATCATCGTCCCCGGCTCCTTCACCACCGGCACCAACCACTTCGCACACGCCGGTCACGCCGCCGACGCCACCGTCACCACCGACTACGACCAGCAGTACGCCGGTCTGATGGACCAGGTCTCGCAGAGACTGGCCGAACTCGCACCCGCCGACCAGGACCCCACCGAGGTCGCCCGCGCGATCACTCGTGTCGTCGACACCACCGAAGGACAGCGGCCCTTCCGAGTCCACATCGATCCCGCCCACGACGGAGCCGAAGAAGTCTTCGAACTCGGCGACAAGATCCGCGAAAACTTCTACCACCGCATCCAACTCGCCGACCTGCTCCATCCCACCGCACACTGACCCCGTCACCAGCGCGCCCACGCCGCTACGCACTGCCTCAGGAGCTGTCCCATGTCGCGCACCACAACAATTCTGGTCATCGGGCTCGTGCTCGTCACCGTCTTTCTCACCCTCGGAGCCACGGTCAAGGCGGTCGGGATCCGGCGGGCCGCCGAGGACTTCGTCCTCGTCTGGTTCGCGCTGACGACGGGGAACATGGCTGTCGGGGTGATCGGAAACGTTTCGCGGCGAGGCCTTTCGGCGTCAGGTGAGGCCGATTCTCTGTCGGAGTTCGGGACCGTGATACGTCTCGTCGGTGTTGGCGGGCAGGGAGGTCTTGAAGTCGGAAGGGACGAGACGACGACCGATCGCCTTCTCCAGGCAGCGGAAGCAGACCCGGCCCTTCAGCCCTGAGCTTGCCCACAGCTCGTCGTGAACCATGTACAGGTTCGAGTCGGGGCTGCGGCATTGATCGCAGCGCAGATCCATCTCGTAGGGCGCCCATTCGTACCGGTGCCGTGCACCGTTGTCCCACTCGATCTCGCGCCAACCGTGGTCACCACGAATACGTATGGGGCGCGCCCCGTGCATCTCGCTGTAGTCGACCGTGAGGTCGTGGATGGCCGATTCCACGTCGATGAGGTCATCGTCGGGCAGATCGAGGTCTCCGTCGAGGTCGTCGTAGCCGGAGACGGTCAGGCTCCAGAGGTTCAGGACGCCGTCCTGTAGATGAAAGTCGAAGCCGGTCACGGGCAGACAGTATCGCGAGGCGCCGACAGGGATGGTCGCGCACGGGCGGTGCGCGGTGGAACTGTCACCGGTGGGGTTCGGGAGGAAACCGGCGCTCCGATGCTTGCTGCTCCTCGGTCGGCCGTGCGACGGCCCGACCTCGTTCGGCGGGCGGTATCCGCTCGGCGCGGGGGACTCTTTCTTCGATGACACCACCGCCACCGAAAGGGTTGGGGTGGCGTCGCCGGAAGGTGAGCGGGTCCGGCCGCCGGGTGGGTTTCTTGATCTGCGGAGGGCGCGGTTGGTGGCCCAGCCACAGCATGCCTGTCTGCCACATCCAGCCCCGATTCCAGGGGTGGCGTGCGGGGGCGGGCACCGCGGTGGCTCTGATGGTCTCGGCCAGGATCTGCCCCGTCGACCCCACACCGCCGGTGAGCAGGCGCGCGAAGGGCTCCGGTGCCGAGCGGCCGAAGGTGATCGCGGCGTCGATGACCGGGCGCGCGATCGGTGGCACCGTCCATACGCACACGTCGGCGAACTTGTTGATGCTCGTGGGAGCGAAGATCAGTGCGTCACCGGTGAATCCGGCGTGCGGTATCAGGTTCAGCTCGGTGTATCCGGCGCCGGTGAACAGTCCGATGACGACGGCGGCGGCGTGGACGGGATTGGCCACCCGTGCTCGGATCGTCTCGACGAGTGCGGTGGTCAGCGGGGTGGAACTCATCGCGTAGCCGACCATGTAGGCCAGATTCGGCGGGAGCTGTAGGTCGATCCCGTGCTCGCCCAACGCCGTTTGCGCCCCACGCAGCCGGGTGATGGTGGTCTGCATACCCGGGCTGTCCACGACCACATGCCCCAACAGTCGATACAGGCCGATGATCTCGTGCCAGGCGGTGAGATCGTTGTCCCCGCCTCGGGAGCGCAGGATCGCGATCGGTGATTTCGCGGCCTGGGTCCGGGCGATCGTCCCCAACATCCGTTCGGCCAGGATGTGGTCCTGCTCGCCGCGCCACGGCGTCGGCGCCCCGCTACGGTGCGCGCATTCGAGGCCGGTGTGCTCACCGATCCAGGCACAGGCCCGTTCACCGCCGGTGACGAACTCCGCGCGTACCGCGGCGAACTGTTCACCGGGCATTCGTGATTCGGCGTCGGCGAGGAACTTCTCGGCGTCACTGTCGGGCACCGCCGCCAGGTCCCGGCTGGGCTGTGCCGGGTTCGGCACGGGGCGGGGTAGTCGGTCGATCAGCAGTGAGAGCGGTACGAGGCGGTGCGGCAGGGCCGCGGCCTCGATTCCACTCCAGCGGATCTGCTTGCCGCTGTGCCAGATCAGGGCCAGGTGCACGGGGGTGGCGCGGCGCAGCCACAACAGCCAGGCGAGCTGGGCGCCGGTCAGCAGGTGCGCGCGCAGCACGATCAGGTAGGCGACGTTGTCGGCCAGGATCCACGATCGCACGGCTCGCCCGCCGGCCTCGTTGCCGCCGACGTGTTCGTGGGAGGCGCGCTCCACACCGCATCCCAGGGCGGCCATCACATCGGCGATCAACGTCGACACCGACACCGAACCCGGTGTCGGGTGCACCGTCACCACCCCGGCTCTCGGTGCGTGCGCGGCCAGCAACGCCGAGGTCACCCCGGCGCCGTCGCCAGGGTCGGCCACGATCGTGATCGGGCGTAGCCGGCGGCCACGGTCGACCTCCTCGCCCAGCGTCCCGAGTAGCGGCACACGCAACCGCGGTGTCATCCGGACCCACCGCCCAGTTTGGAGAACACCCAGCCCAGGACTTCCTCGTCGACCCCGTCACGGCCGAGGCGTCCCAGCGTCCGCACGGTGTGGGAGGTGATCTTGGCCCAGGCCCGGAAATTGCCGTGCCCGGCGTGGGAATCGGCGAAAGCGATGACCTGCGGGTCGGTGTTCTCCCACACCGGATGAAACGCCGGGATCACCCGGAGCACCTGCTCCGGTGTCATGCGCCGGAACTCCTGCCACACATACACTCTCGAACTCAGCATCGGTTCGCGGCGCAGCACCTGGTAGCAGTCCCCGCCGCCGACGAACACGATCGCGATGTCGGTGCGCTGGTCGTCCCACAGGTGCCGCCAGTACTCGAAGCACTCCCTCGACATCCATTGCGCCTCGTCACACACCAGCACCCGGAACCGTTCGGCGAGAACGTCCTTGAGTATCCGGTCGAACTCGATCGGCTTGCGCGGGGGCGCGCCCCCGATCGCGAGGGCGTCGAACAGGGTGTGGCGGATGTCGCGCGGGGTCGGCCGCGCCCGGAACTGCACCCGGCACACCATGTCCGGCGCCAGCTCGCGCAGCGTCGCGTCGACCGAGAGCGTCTTGCCCAACCCGGCGTCGCCATGCACGCACATCATCGCCTTGGCCTCGATCACATCGGCCAGGTTGTCCTTCATCAACAACAGCGCCGGAGTCGCCACGATGTGCGCACCGGCCAGGCCGAGGAAGTGATCGGCCGCGGCCGTGATGGCGCTGCGCGGCGTGGATGCTCGGTTCATCAGTGCTGCTCCGTGCTGGGCTCGTCGCGGCGGTGGGCGGTCTCGTCGAGGTCGATCGGCATCACCCAGCCCGGCGCGGGCGGCGGCAGAGGGATCAGGTCCGGGCGCGCCCAGCGCGCCATGTCGGCGTCCCGTTCGGCCACACGTTCGTGATCGGCTTCGGTGGTGGTCATCGCGTCCAGTCGCCGCGCCGGTGCCGGGGTGGTCACCGCGGCGTAGCGGGTGCGGCGGGCGCGTTCGGCCTTGCCCAGGTCGGTGCGCAACCGGGCGGCCCGCCGGTCGCGCGCGCGTCGCACCGCGGCCTTGGTGGCCTCCGAGGCCCGGTCTGCGAGTTCGGCACGGCCCAGATGCGCACCCGACGTCGCGTCGAACACCTCCACCTCGTGGTCGTGATGGGGCATGTACCGCAACCGCACCGACGCCCCGACCCACCATCCAGTCCGCCACGTAGTGGCGGCCGCGCCCGAACGCCACACCCTTGGTGGTGATCTTGCGTCGGCGGCGGTCGTCCTCGAGGGTGAACATCCACAGCTTCTTCTCGTCGGCCTCGTGGACCGGAGTCGGATCGGCCAGCCACGAATCCAACGGCGTACGTCCGTCGAGCTCGTCGATGACATGGACCCGGTTCCACCAGTCCACCCACCCCAGCAACTCGGCCACGAACGCCGCGAACGTCAACGCCGGTTGATCCGGATCCACCGGCACCCCGTTGGCCAGGGTCGGACGGTGGGTGTAGCGCGGCAGCCCCGCGAGCAACATCTCCTCCACCGCGCCGTTGACCATCTCCACCGTGCCCTTCAAAAACGGGGTGTAACCAGGCAGATCGACCACCCGCACCGCGAACGCCCCCAACGCATCCCCCACCGTGCGCGACAAGAAATCCTTTCCCCGATCCACCCGCACCACCTCCGGCAGACCACCCGCGGGCCCGTACGGCTCACTACAGGAGATCGCCGACCGCAACGCCGCCAGAATGGCCTCCCGACTCGGGGTATGCGGCGTCACCGCCACCCCCAGGATCACATCGTGCGCGGCGTCGACGAACCACGTCACCCACGGCTTGACCAACCGGCCATCCACCTCGACCTGCACCGGAGCCTCGACATGATCGCCCTCCCACGCCGCATTCCGATACGACGCAGGCCGTTTGAGGAACACGTCATACCGACGCCGAGCCCGCTCACCGCCCCGCAACCCGGCCCGATCGCCACTGCTCACATCCGCGGCGACCGCCCGATACAACGCCGACTTACTCGGCGCCGCAGGCCCACCGGCCAACTCCGCAGCGACCAACTCCCGATGCAACGCCATCACGTTGCCCCGCCAATACGCCAACCGGACACGCAACTCGTCATCGATCCGTGCCCGCGACCGCGGCAGCGAGCCACCCCCATCGCGCCGCGCCGCCAGCCACCGCCACACCGTCCGCTCGGCCACTCCCAGCGTTTCCGCACTCAACCGGACATGGGCGCTGGTCAACGCCCCCCGGCGATCCAACGCCGACAACCGCTCCACAGCCGCCTGCCGAAGAGCACGAGCATCGACGTCGACCACCACCGACCTCCCGCCGAGCCGTCACACCACAATCACAAAATTGCACCACGAAACCGACAGCACAGCATCAGAACTCACCTCATCACGGCGTCAACACCACTGACATCGAAGTGGGAATCAACCACTGACATTTCAGTGGGAACTCGCACCTACAGGTCGAGCCCGAGATCGACCGCCCGTACATGAATCCGAATCCCTTTTCTCCGGATTGGTTCGCAGAGCCTCGAGCTTGTTGCGATGCCGGTAGTGGCGTTACTTGCACGCGTCGTCGCAGTGCTTCCTGGACCGACCCTTCGTGTCGGGGCAGCGGCGCGGTGGCAATGCCTCGCACATCTTGCAGAATCGTCCGACGTCCGGCATGTCGCCGTAGAAGGTAGGGCGCTGCCTGGCAGATCGTCTGCCCCGCGGGAATGGCCCCGACCGCTGTGGTGTCGGCATGGGCCGGCTGGCCTTCCGAGCTTCCTCGGCCGAATTCGGCTACACCGCCGAGGAGATCGCCGGGCCGAACGATCAGGTGGTGGACACGCTCGTCGCACGGTGCACCGGACTCGAGCGCGCAGAAGGTGCACGCACACCTGGCCGCCGGGGCCGACCACGTCACCCTACTGCTCCCGATCGGCACCGAATTCGCTCCTGGCATCGACCATCTCGTCCACCTCGCTCCGGCCCCTGACGGCCCTCGGCTGAGGACCCCTGCACGCCCATGGTCGAAATATCCAGCGTGGCCGCCCCGCTGGGACTCCGTAGCGGACCAGTACGAAAGCACTCAGGTTGCCGGGCGGCCGAACCACCTTGCCAGATGGGTATCCAACTCCGACTGCGCGTCGCCGACCCATGCCACATGGCCGTCTGGAAGAGATCAAGCGCCGCACCGCTTGGGGCCCCGCTTCGGTGGAAATCAACTCCGCCTGTGCACGCGTGTTGTCCAGCACGTCGGCGGCCACCGGACGCCGCTCGGATTCGTAGCTGTCGAGCAGGTTGTGCGGTGCCCAGCCGTTGATCGCGGCGGCGAGCTTCCAGCCGAGGTTGAACGCGTCCTGGACGCCGAGGTTGAGACCCTGTCCTCCCATCGGCGGGTGGATGTGTGCGGCGTCGCCGGCGAGCAGCACCCGGCCGCGACGGTAATGCTCGGCCAAACGGGTGGCGTCACCGAAGCGCGATAGCCAACGCGGTGAGTGCCCCGCCTCTGGCATAGAACCTGTTGAGCCCCCAGAGGCGGGCAGTGGTGGCCTCAGGAGGTCTTGGTGAGCGATCCGATGCTCAGCAGGTAGCCGGTCCCTTGCGCGTCGATGCCGTTCACGACGGCGAATTCATGATGGCCGTCGCTGGCGATCGACCAGAAATTCACTGTCTGGGAGCCACACTGCTGCGGCGTGGAAGCGAGTTCGGCGGTGTTGCCGTCCGCTGCCAACGTCCACACACATCCATCGTCGGTTCGGGCCTTGACCTGGCCGCGATCACCGGGAGTGAAGGTCACCGATCCCGTTTTCGAGACTCGCTGCGGGTTCAGGAGATTGATCCCGCGCGCAGGATCGGCCGGGTCGAAGGTCCACGTCCCGATGAAGTGTTCGAGTGTTTCGTGGGGCTTCTCGATTCCGGCTCTGGTACGACTGGCGTTGTCGAGTACGAACGGATACTGGCCGCCGTTGAAATCGCTTGTCGCATGGACCGTTTCCCTTTCTCGGTTGCCGCGGACGGTGACATGCCAGGTGTCGACGTTGTAGCCGGAGCCGATCACCTTGTTGAAGCAGTACTGGTCCTTGGAGGTCAGGTCGAGACCGTCGGACCCGAGCGCGAAGTGCCAGGTGCAACCCTGATCGCTACGACCGACCACACCGCCGGGCTCTCGTTCGAAGACGACCGTTCCGATCTGTGGGATCTTGTATTCCGAGGCCGGCAGCTGCATCACCGCTATGTTGGTTCCGCTGGAGAAGTCGGGCTGATCGTAATTCCAGGTGCCGAGATACTGATCGACATCGTGGTTGTCCGCATCGGCGGTTGCTGGCCCCGGCGAGAGGGCCAAAGCCGTACCGACCGCTGCCGCCATGGCGGCCAGCAGCCGAGTGAACGCGTGTGGACGGTGTGTCGTGATGAGTGTCATTGCCTCTCCTGGTTCCCGAATCGGATCCGCTGATGCGGATCCATGTACGCGAGCAATAGGACGAGGCGGCGATCGGGAAAGTTACAACAGCTCCAGGGCGCCTGCGCGTAACTTTTATCGAGGTCATTTCGTCCTCGAAGTATGGAAATGACTTCGCACGACCGTGGCACCGCGTTCGACCAGGCCTGGCAGGGCAATCGGGCGTACCTGGTCGATCTGGCGTTCCGGATGCTGGGCGACATCGGTGACGCGGAAGACGTTGTGCAGGAAGCCTTCACGCGGCTCGATCACATTGATATCGGCGTACTGGCGGACGTGCGCGGATGGCTCACCGTCGTCACCAGCAGGATATGCCTGGACATGCTGCGGTCGGCGCGCGTCCGCCATGAATGGCCAGGCGACCCGATGCGGATGGAAGCACTCGACTCCCCTTACCGAGCCGCCGCGGCCGATCCGGCCGATCGGATCACTCTCGACGAGGACGTCCAATTTGCACTGCTGGTGGTGCTGCAGCGGTTACGCCCCGCCGAGCGGGTCGCCTTCGTCCTGCACGATGTCTTCGCCATGCCGTTCGACACCATCGCCGAGACGCTCGGACAACCGATCGGAACCTGCCGCCAACTGGCTCGTCGCGCGCGGCTCAAACTAGCCGGCACCCGGCCCGACACCGCCGCGCTCGCCCCCGAATACCGAACAGTCACAGCGAAATTCATCGATGCATGCGCGACCGGCGACCTCACCACGTTGCTCACCGTTCTGCACCCCGAGGCGTGGGGCATCGCCACATTCCTCGGCGGCTCGATCGGTCCTCAGATCTCCCACGGACGGACCCAGGTCGGCCAGAATCTACTGACCTACTACACCAACCGGGCAGTCCTCGTGTCCCATTCGGTACTCGACCAGCCGGCCATCCTCGCCTTCATCGATCACCGCTTCTTCGCACTGCTCGTACTCACCGTCGAAGACGGCCTCGTCCGCAAGATCGAAGCGACGGTCAACCCCACCCGTCGATGAGGCGATACATCGGGGACTCGCGAGTACGGATATCCCTGCCGCCGCCGCGATTGAGTCTGCGGCGCTTGGTCTATGCCGCACGAAAGCCCCCATTGAAGACCGAAAACGGATGGCGCCGAATCCTGTTGCCGCCACACACCATCGAGTCGATCCGCGTGGCCATCGAGCACCTGAAGACCTCACGGCAGCCGGACCCGATGGGATTGCTGTTCCCGTCCCGAGTCGGGACGCTGCGCAATCCGAGCAACTTCGGCCGGACCTGGCGCGCCGCCCGCGGCGACACCTTCGCGTGGATCACTCCGCGAACCTTCCGCAAGGGCGCCGCCACCGAGGTCGACCGCGAGTACGAGGCTCCGGAACGCGCGGCCCGCCAACTGGGAAACACCACGGCGGTGGCCAAGGGCCATTACATCGACATCCCCAGAGACCGTGCCGGACAATCGAGACGTCCTCGAACGGTGGGCACGAGGCGAATAGGCCCGAAAGTGTGAGATTTTGGTGAAACGGATCGAATGACGAATTGGCAATCAAGCCATGATTCGGCTCCCGATGTAGACAACCAAGGCCCGACTCCGCGCTCCAGCCCGCACGATAGGACGCGAGTGCGTCGGCGACCCGCAACGACTTTGGCGCGTCAGAATCCAACACACCGAAGCTATTTCAGCAGCAGCAATATTTCAGCAAATTGCCATCGAATCCGGCGTCGGCGCGACGAATACCGTTGCGCCGAGGCGTACTGCTGATGCTCGACGGCGGTCTGCGCACCGGCGAAGTCCTGCGGCTGCCCGAAGAAGGTCCCTGCGAATGCGACCTCTACCTCACATGCACCAAATTCCTCACCACCACCGAATACGCCCCCCGCCTGAAAGATCGACTCTGTCTGGAACACACCCTCGCCGAGGACGCCACCGACTGCGGGTGCCCCGAGAAGCTGAGCGGCACAACGCAATTGCCGCCCGCCTCGAAACTCTTCTGACCGAACTCGAATCCGAAGCTGACAGCAGCCAGTTGGAGCATCTCCCCGCGCGCGACAACGACTGCGATGAATAGCGGGGCAGTTCTTGTCCGGCAACTCCACGCCCAGAACCCGTCAGGTCCTCCAAACCGGCCTGCCACCGATCATCCGCGAGGCTGTGCGCGACGGCCACGGCGAATGTGGTTGTATTACAAACAAATTCGACAGGCGTGTGGGTGTCAACGCCGAGGGAGGGTTCGCTCGGCATTGACGGCGCGGTGCCAGCCTTTCACCGGCGGCGACACGCCGACACCCACGATCTCAGGCTGGAGTCTAGGCTCCCGGCATGAGCATGGCCCACACCGAGAAAAGCCGACCGGGGAACCGACCATTGCGGTCATTGCTTCGCAGGTATCTTCTGCTCGTCTGCACCATCATGGCCTGCCTTGCGATACTCGTCTCGGCAAGCGAGCCGGCCAGCGCCGAGCTGATGTCGTTGTCGCCGTTGCTGATCCTCGGGGGACATTCGTGGTGGTTGTGGTGTGGACCGTGGTCATCGTCTACCCGATCCTGGCAGTCCGATCCCGGCGGCTTCGGGTACCCGAGCTCGACCCCCTGGCTGCTCCCGCACTGATAATCGCGCTCACGGCCATTCTATGGAGCGCAGACCTGCCAATGGCTGTGCGCTGGCACTTCTCGGCGCACGCCTTCGACGATGCGGCACAGCAGGTGAGTGCCGGGATCGATCCACGGACGTTCGAAGGTGACCAGCTCGGCCTTTATCGCATTCGCGGTGTGCAACCCTACGGCGATCGCGGCGTGGAACGCCGCAACGACGGCATCTACTTCAGGACTGGCCCGATGGCGGCCCATTGCTCGATGGGAAGCGGCTTTGCCAATCTTTCTGGCCACCGGCCCGCGACAGGCGCATTCCATCACCTCAGCGGCGACTGGTATTGGTTCTGTTTCAACAGCGCGAGGGTTGTAGTGCCCGACCACCCCATCGGCGGAGTGTCCTAGCCGGTGACGAAACCGCCAGCCTGAAGCGACGAAGGCCAACAGGCCTGAGACGGTCGGCAGTTGCGCCCGAAGGTGATTCGATACGCTAGCCTGCCTCCCCAGACCAACACGCCCATCTGACCCGAGCAGGTCCGCATCACCACCTGGTTCCAGGTGCTGAGATAAATTCAGTGTGTTCCGGAAACCGTCGAAGCCCTCTACAACGGACCTCCGGTCATCGACGCGGCGCTGGCGGCCCGACTGGAGCGCCAGACCGTTCCGTAGCAGGGACGGCGCCGCTTCCACTTCCGCATCGGCCACAATGAATTATTTGCTGTTCACCGTCCCATCCCGTGTGGGCCGCACCGGGCCCAGAAATCAACCCGAACCCGGCCTGACCAGCAGTATCCTCCTCGCGCGCGCAGCGACGACGGATAGCCGAATACACCTATGCGCCGCAATAGCGCGCTGCCGAATGCGGCTGCGCCTGCCGGGTCGATTCTGGTGGCCGGTTTCGTCCCGCCAGGCCGGTACGCAGGCGGGTGGGCCAATGGCACCGTGTAGGGCAGACCGGTGAGACCGCACGGAGTGAAACAGGTCGAAAAGGACGCTCGCCGACCAACGGACCTCCGAGCGGACGCGGCCAGGCCCCCGGCGGCTACTGTCGGCCGTTGATATTTGGTGACGATCGGAACTCATGTGTCGAGTGGAAAATTCCGAGGGCCGTCCCGCCTGTCGCGCGTACTTCGCATTGCTGTCCTCTCCGCGGCGGTGATCGCACCGCTGGTCGCGCGCAGTTCGGGGTCGAATCCAGCGGGTTCGAATACCACGACACCCGCTCCGCGGGTCACGATTCACGGGGACGCCAACCACCCCGTCAACAAGATCGTCATTCAGGCCATTGCCGATCTGCAGCGGTATTGGTCGCAGCAGTTTCCGAAGCTGTACGGGTCCCCCTACACCCCGGTCACCGGGGGCTTCTATGCGGTGACCCCATCGTCGGGCGAATTGCCGCCCTGTGCCGAAACGGTGGAGGACATCATGGGCAACGCATTCTATTGTGGCGCACAGGATGTGGTGGCCTGGGATGTCGAAGGACTGCTGCCGACCCTGCGAAGAAGTTCGGCGACTTCGTCATACCGATCGTGCTTGCCCACGAATGGGGCCACGCGATCCAAACGCGGGCGAACTTCCAGGGCCTCACCGTCACCCAGGAAATCCAAGCGGACTGCTTCGCCGGGGCGTGGGCCGCCGATGTCGCCGCGGGCCACAGCTCGTTCAAGGCCGAGACCAACGATCTCGACGCCGCTCTTGCCGGATTCCTGACGCTGCGCGACGAGCCCGGCACGGACAAGACCAATCCCGCCGCGCACGGCAGCGGTTTCGACCGGGTCAGCTCCTTCCAAACCGGATTCGACGGTGGCCCCGAATCGGCCCGCGACCGAGCAGACCCGCGCCGCGATGCAACGTCGCCACGAGTTCAGCGAGTCACCGACCTGGATCGTACGCCGCACCGTCGGCCGCCTCTGGGACACCGATCCCGATGACGACGAACTCGCCCGCGTCGGCGCCCCGGCATGTGAGCCCGCCGAGCCACAAGCCTCGGTCGAACCGACACCATCTCCGGGCCGCACTACCCTCGCAGCGCCTTCGTCGTCGCCGAAGCTCAACTTCGATGTTCCCCCGCCGTGGCAGACACCCGCTCCGACGATAAGTGCCCCACGAGTTCGCATCCGTTTGGCCACCGGATATTTCGGTTCAGGCAGCTTGTGCCCGGAAGTTGCAGCTCACGCAGTACCAACTGGGTCGTCCCGCGATCTGTGCGGCGTGCAGCATCTCCCCGCCCTTGCGCATTGGCGGGCGCTGTTGTCCGGCGACATCGACGACGGTGCCACATCACCCTCGATGCCGACAACGGTGAACTCGTTGCACAACTCGGACTGATGGATTGCACAGATCCCGACCGAAAGGGCGGCCCGCCCAGCGCCCCGGCGATAGGGTGGACTATGCGGTCATGGTCGAGCTGACCAGCTTTTTCGATCCGCGACGAGCCCCACGCTTCGGAAGCCGAAGAAAGTGAGGAACGAGAATCATGGGTGAGCCGACAACGATAATCGCGAAGACGATCGGGAATCCGTCGGGGCAACAGTACGACAATCCCTGGCAGTCCGGGCGTCCGGCCAAGGGAGAACGCGTTGCCATCTTCGCGTTCGAAGGCACGAGCGTTGACGGAGCAGCCGAAGCTATCCGGACGTACCACGTAGGTCCCGCTGATCTGGCCGAAGAAGAAACAATCGCGCCCGCGCACCCCGAGCCGCGGGGCTCACGGTGCAGTGGACCGGAGTGCGGCGGAACCATCGTTCGCCCACCAGCCGGTCTCGATATCGAGGCCGCGATGATGGATCTCGACCGCTCCGCCGAGGCGATGTTCTAGTACGAAGTCATGCCGGACGACACGCAGCTTGTCCGGATGTCGCGCGATCGAGGAGCATGTGATGAACCAGCGACTGTTCGATTTCATCGACGAGGCCCTGCGGCAATGCTTCGATGCCGGCGCCGGGCCGTATCCCTGGTTGTGCCGAGACGACGTCGAAGGGGTGCTGTCCGACGACGCCCGATGGCGTGTGATGCACGGCCGACTTGCGGCGATGGAATGGGGCAGCAGCGAATCCACCGGCAACGTCGCTGTTACCTCGGAGCGTTTGCTGATAACACCCCACGGTCTGCTCTATGCCGCCGGATTGAGCGCGCCGGTGCGGCGAGGGGCCGCTCGCCGAATACCGGCGGGGACAATGCGGCGGCCACTGTATTACCTAGCGACGCCGCCCCAGTTGTTCGAATCGATCGTCGACCGGGTCAGTACCACGTCGATGCTGCCGGAAGCGGTGTCTGCGGTGGACAATCGGCTCGGCCACGACCTGCTGTTTCCTTGGCCCCTCGATGCTGCGCTGTGCCGAATGCTCGATGCCCAGCCGGTTATGCGCATCGAACCCAAAGGATGGCGGTAGGCACACCGGCTGGTCGTCACTCAAAACCCTGGACCGACAGTCGAATACACCGCACCGAACTTCACCGATAGGGAGACGGTCGTCGTCATCGCCGAAGCCTACCGCCGCAACGATGCCTGGAAGGTGCGGGCAGTGGGCCAGGGCTACGCCTCCGGTCTGGGTGGCTTGGCCGGTGACGATGGACATTCGAGGCTCGCGATATGGGTCCGCGGCCAGCCCCTACTCCCCGCCAGCACTCATCCCATCAGCAGGGCCCTCTTTACGAGACATCAACGAAGGCTCACGCGATTCAGCCGTCCGGCCTGCCCCTGGCCCGTAGCCCTCGGAGGCAACGAGAACCCTTCGGCGTTTCCCTGAGCTTCGCACCCTGCCGTTACCAGCAGCGCACGTCAGAGCGGGGCCGGGCATCGAGCCCGCACCCAAAACTACACAGCCGAAACCAGATCCGGCCCTCCTATCTGCGAGTTCACTCGCATCGAGCGACATCGTGTCGCGTCGCAGTTCAACCTCTGGCGAATTCTGTGGTGTTCCGCTGCAGGCGACGCCGACAGCTTGTCATTCGTTGATCTAGTGAGTTCTCCAGCAGCGCTGGCCTTTTCGGGAGGAACGAGCTGCATACGAGTTCACGCAGGGCGCGGGGCCACTTTAGCGGTGCCCGCCGGTGTGATCGTGGGAGCAGGTGTCGGTGCGGCGGCCGTTCACGGTGGTGGCCGCCTGCCCTGCGCCGTGGCCTTCCAGGGCCGCGAACGGTCCGCACTGGTTGGCGGTGATCCAGACATGGACCATCGGATTGCCCGCGCCGGGGTTGATCGAGTTGGGCGGGCAGGTGCCCCGGGCGTCGGTGACACCGGCGACCTGAGGACCGTCGGCGCCGGTCTTCCAACAGAGGTTGTCGTGGACGTGCCACTGCATCAGTGGCCCGCCGTAGTCCACCAGATCGGTGTCGTCGATCTTCTTGCCCTTGGCGATGTACATCGCCGAGACCAGGATCCGATCGGCGCCGTCGACCCGGTAAACCAGGGACTCCGGGTGGGTGGCGTCGAGGAATCGGTCGTCGCGGATGTAGCCGGTGTTGATGTAATGCTCGTAACCGGTGGCCGAGTCGCCGATGGAGCGAAAGCCCAGTGCACCGATGGAACTGACGTCGGCGAACGCGGGCAACTGGTCGAGGGTGCTGCGAATCAGGGCGGTCGCACGCTGCTCCTGCGCGGCGGTCACGCCCGGCACGCCGGACACATCGACCGGGGTCGCCGGATCCCACGGCCGCGGCCATCCGGTGCCGGTCCCGTGGTCGGTGTGGTCGCCGCCTGCGGCATGGGTGTGGTCGCCGCCGGCATGGGTGTGGTCGCCGGCGTCGTGGCTGTGCACGTGTCCGGCGCCGCCGAGCATCGCCGCGACGGCGAGGGCGCCGGCCAGACCGGCGGCGGTCGCGGTCGGTGCCGTGGGCAGTGTCGCCCTCGGGCGCGCCAGGGTGAGGGTTGCACCGGCGATCGCGAGCAGCCCCAGCGCCGCGCACGTGCTGTCGAGGAACTGCGGCGCCTGCGCCGTGTCGAGGCCGTCGGGCCACGGCAGCCCCGCGAACCGGGTGTACCCCCAGATCACCACCGCCACGAGGTTCACCCCGATCACCGTGACCGGCATGGCCTTTCGCGTGCTCACCGACGCCAGCAGCCCGGCCGCGCACTGTGCTGCCGCGAGCACGACCATCAGCCGGGCGAGGGTGGCGTGCTCGGTATGCAGTCCCGCGGCGAACAGGTGCAACGCACCCGCCCCGACCGACGCCGCACCACCGAGCATCAGGAATCCGTTGCGCCCACCAGTCATGTTCGATCTCCTTCGTTCGCCCTGGACGCTACTGGGCTGGGTCGGGCCTCGCTCCCATGACTCGTGAGAGATCTCTGTGGTTCTCGCCCCCTGCCACGGCGCCAGGCCGCGGTACACCGATCCCGACACGGCGGCCCTTCTGCGCGCGCGGTCATCGGCATCACCGCGCGTTCGTCGCACGCTTCCGTCGCTGACACGCCGACACAACTTTCACTGACCCGGCCATCCCTCAACGTCCGCTTGGCGACATATGGGCCAGCCGGTGGCCGACGCGGGGCACACCAGTACGGCTTCGCCGGGAATAGCGCACTCCCCGAATACATGACCTTCACCAGTGAATTAGGAACCTTTGACCTTCATCTATGTCTGCCCAGTGACCACCAAAACGCGCGGTAGGCGGCCATTAAAGATCTTTCGGTTATTGGGTGAGTAGTTGCGGTCGGTTTGCTCTGCGGCGTAGGGCAATTGGTGTGTGGTTGTGCAGTCACCGCCGCCGGGCGGTCGGAAGAGGAGCCGAAAGTCGAAGCGGGCGAGGGCGGGCCGGGATTTCGACGCGTTGCAGGAGCGTCGAATGCGGGCGGTGGAGATGTTCGAGGCCCGGCGGCGGCAGGTCGATGTGGTGGTGGAGTTCGGGGTGTCGGCGCAGACTCCGTCGCGCTGGCACAAGGCATGGATCGAGGGCGGACGTGACGGGTTGGCGGGTGCAGGCCGGGCGGGTCGCCGGCCGCGGTTGAGCGATGAGCAGGTTCTCGAGGTCGAAGCCGTCTTGGCGAAGGGGCCCAAGGCGAATGGTCTCGGCACCGATATGTGGACCTTGGCGCGGGTGGCCGAGGTGATCGAGTGCATCACCGGGGTCCGGCATTCGCAGACCCAAACCTGGACCATCCTGAGGGAGCGGATGGGCTGGAGCCAGCAGCGCCCGGCGCGGCGCGCGGTCGAGCGCGACGACGCCGCGATCGAGGCGTGGCGCAAGACCGAGTGGCCGCGCATAAAAGAGCGCTCGGCGCCGAAGCGCGTGGATCTGCTTCCAGGACGAAAGCAGATTCTCCCTGCTGCCCGCAGTGAGAGCGACCTGGGCGCCGCGAGGTGTCACACCGGTTCTGCGGCATCGGTTTTCCTGGAAAAGCATGTCGATGTCCGGCGTGCTCGCCTACCGGCCCGACCGCAGCGAGGCCGCGTTCGTGTTCGCGATGAAAGAAGCCGCCTACAACACCGAAACCCTGATCGAGTTCCTCACCGAACTGCACCGCCACTTCGACGGCGAACCCGTCATCCTGGTCTGGGCCGGCCTGACACAGGTTCTAATTTCATCGACAGGCCTCGACGAGCCTCATCATGCCTGGTCAGGGCCTGTTCGGCGCAATCGAACTCGGCCCCGCTGCATCGCATCAGATCTGGGTAAATCCCATCAAAAGTGTGAGATTTTGGTGGGACGGATCGAATGACGAAATCGGCAATCAAAGCCATGATCTGGATGCCGACGCAAGCACCACCAGACCCTATCCGCCCTCCGCGTGTCGGGCCGCACGGTTCTGTGACCAGACGCGCCCTTTAGCAGCTCCCGACCGGGTTCGGCGTGTCAGAACCCAACACGCCGAACCCGTTTGACTATCAGCAATATTCCAGCGAATTGCCGTCTTGGTCATCGATCGCGCCGACAGGCCATGCCGACAGGCCGTGCCGACAGGCCGTGCCGAAAAGAACCAGCGAGTACTGGCACGTCTCCACACGGCCTACCCAACCGCGGCTGCGGCACAGGGTCGGCGCACCGCTGAACCTGTCGGTCACCAGTCGGTCGGCGCGGATTCCGCTGTCGCCCAACTTCGTTCGAACTCATCCTCGCTGATCACACACTTCGCCAACCCTGGGTCCCACAGATCGATCGGCGGATTCAGCGCCCAATCGTCGGGCCCGGTGCGCACCGCGCCGCCGTCATCGCGTACCTCGACCTGCCGCGTGCGGCGACCGTCCGGACCGATTTCCGTGAGATAGTCGGCCGCCGCAACCGCCTGCTCGCCGTCCCACCGCTGGCGCAGATATACAACGCCCCGGTCGATCAGCACACCGAAACCGGACTGGCCTCGCTGCGCATCCCGCTTCGCACGAAGGTTGTCGAGCCCTCGAGGCATCTGTGAGTCATCGATATCGACTTCGTCGAGATCGGAATCGTTGAAGCGCGCGATCCGCTCGGGATCGTCCACGACCTCGACTTCAGCGAAGGTTTCGACGATTTCACGCGCGGACCGTGCAGTAATCCACCACCAGATTCCGCCCATCCCATAGTCGTGACAGACGAGGTAGCGCCGCCTGGCTCGATCATCGATAGTCACGAAAGTTCATCCTAGGCAACAAATACCGGAGCACAGCCTGGGTGTTCTGCCATGGACGTTGGTAACGGCGTGGCGAGCTGACCTGGCGAAGATCTCCGGGTGAAGTGGGAGCTGCCAAGCAAACGCATTCACCGATCCGGAGGTCTTCGTGTCCCCCGTAATGCGCCGCTGCCGCCGTCCCCGAAGCAGCCCGCAGCCACGAACGCCCGCGCCAACATGCGCGTCCCACCGCTCTCCGGCCCCAGGACGAGACAGGCGGTCTCTTCATGCCCGGCACTCTGCGAGATCCAGACTCGTGATGAAAGCACGCAGGTGCAGGTCGACCTCTTCGGGTTTCTTGATCGAACTCAGATGTCCTGCGTCGGGAATGATTACGAGCTGTGCACCCGAAATACTCGCGGCGGCATCGGTTTTGTGCCGAAGCGGGATGAACCGATCACCATCTCCCGCAACCACCAACACGGGAGTGGTCCCGAGTGTGGCCAACCCTGCGCTGTGGTCGCACAGGGCGGTGTCGGCGATCAATGCCAGCAGACTGATGGTTCGCAATGACGTGACGAGCCGGCGCGCGCGGTCGATGTGCGCGAGTCGCCTACGCGGACCGGTACGCGCCTGGCTGCTCGAGTCGTATGCCGGGTGTCGTCGCTCGCTGGTATCGGTGAGCAGCCGGCGCAGCGGAGGTACCACCCGCCAGAGCACTCGGACCAACACGCGGGTCACGAAACCGGGCAGCCGTAGCGCGATTTCACCCCATCGTGATGGGACGGTGTCCAACAATGCGACGCCCACGATGCGGGTGCCGAAGAGCTCTGGCCGATGAGCAGCCAAGGCACATACGGCCATACCTCCCATCGAATGCGCGATCAAGACTACCGGTCGATCGGGCACGACGGAGTCGATGATCGCGGCGATGTCGAGGCCGAGTTGGCCGACGGTAGCGCTGTGGACCGGGGATTCGTCGGAGCGGCCGTGACCGCGATGGTCGAATAGGACGATCGTGCCCAGATCCGCGAGTGTCTTGCGCTGCCGACTCCAGTAGACAAGTGCGGTGTTGATCCCGCTGACGAAGATGATGACTCGCCTCGCGTCGCGATCGCCATCGAGCTCGACATGCAGTCCGGTGCCATCGTCGGCGGGCACCCGAGTTTCGTTCACGCCGCCACCTTTGCCTCAGTGCCGCAAGAACACTGATCATCATAGTTTACCTTCACTATGATTCATGATCAGCGCACAGTGGGTGCGTTGGATCCAGTCGAGGGGTTGACGCGTGATCGTGCACGTTACTGATGTCTTCACCCCCCGCGTCGGCGGCATCGAGGTTCAGATCGAGCGGCTGGCGCGCGCCCAAACAGCTGCGGGCGAGGAAGTCCATGTGATCACTGTGACCAGCGGGACCGACGACGATATGGCAATGCCCTACAGGGTGCATCGCATCACCCGGGCTGGGCACCTGCGTTCGTTGCTGCTGCGCCTACGACCACAGGTGGCGCATGTGCATCTGAGCGTCTATTCACCGTTCGCGTTGCGCTCCGCGAGACAGCTAGGGCTGCTCCGGATTCCGACCGTGATGACAGTGCACAGTATGTGGGACGCGCCCGTGCGGGCGGGCTATCGCGTGATCGGAAGGGCCGGTGACTGGCGACGTCGGTTCGTGCTGACCGCGGTGAGCACAGTGGTCGCCGACCAGGTCGCCCGCGCGCTGCCTGGGACCGCGACCGTTGTTGTTCCCAATGGCATC
This sequence comes from Nocardia sp. CA-084685, assembly GCF_050955785.1. NCBI lineage: Bacteria > Bacillati > Actinomycetota > Actinomycetes > Mycobacteriales > Nocardiaceae > Nocardia > Nocardia sp. CA-084685. Next base: position 3,033,839 of record NZ_CP192094.1, on the reverse strand, counting down.
TCACCGGCATTGCAGCAGAACACCTCTCGCCTATCGGGAGAACTACATGTCGTCTCCGTCGGCCGGTTGGTGACCCGTCGACAACCGTTGATCCTGTTGAAAGTTCTTCGGATGGCCCAGCAACGGCTCGATGGTGAGGTCGCGGTGCAAGCCACCGTTGTCGGCGCCGGTCCACGCACGGACGCGATGCGCCGGTACCTGTATCGGCATGGCATGACCGGGTGGGTGCACTTGGTCGGGGTACAGGATCAGCACACCATCGGTGACATCTTGGCCACCGCGGATGTCTACCTGAACGTGACTAGTCGCGAGGCGTTCGGGCTCGCCACGTTGGAAGCGCGCACCGCGGGGCTGCCGGTGGTCGCCCGATCCGGTACGGGAGTGGCCGATTTCGTCGAGCACGGGCGTGAGGGGTTGTTGGGCGGCACGTCAGCCGAGCTGGTGACGGCCTTGGTGCAGCTCGGGCGCGATATGCAACTGCACCACCGGATGACCTCGCACAACCGCACGGTGGCACCGTCGGAACACAGTTGGCCGGTCGTGCTGGATCGGCTTCGCCATTGCTATGACGAGGCGGAACGTCGAGCGAGCATGTCCCGAGCTACGGCGGCAGGGAAGGCCGCCTGATGATTTCGCCTGTGCATGTCGCCCGGATCTCTTGGAGCAACGTTGATCATCTGCGCAAACGGTTCGGTAACGCCACCCTTGCCAGCCTGACTCGCGATGTGACCCGGGCGGCCCGACTACTGCGGAACGACCCGGCTGCGCGAATGGTGCCCGCACGTGCCGAACGCGTCGTCGTGACACTGTCGACCGTGCCGCGACGACGCAGGCACCTGCGCCCGGTCCTGCGCAGCCTTCTGGACCAGACCGTCCCCGCCGATCGGCTGCTGCTGGCCTGGCCGCGGCATTCGCTCCGGTCGGGGGCTGCCTACCCCGACCCGCCGTCGCTGCCCGCCGGGGTGGACATTGTGCGGTGCGAGGACGAGGGTCCGGCGACGAAGTTGCTGCCCGCGCTGCGGGCGGAGCCGAACGCGGTGCTGGTGGTCGTCGACGACGACGCGATCTACCCTGAGACCTTCCTCGAGGACCTGCTCGCCGCCCATCGCCAGGATTCGACCGCAGCGCTGGGATTGCGCGGCCAGCATGTCCGATTCGGTTGTGACCCAAGGTATCTCGGGCATGTTTACGGGACGGCGGTACTCGAGCACGTCCCGGTCGACGTGTTGATGGGCATGTGGGGATATCTGATTCCCCCCGGATCGCTGGACGAGGCTGTGCATGATTTCGAAGGTTGGCCCGACGAGGTGCGGTGGCAGGATGATGTGTGGATCTCGGCGCATCTGGCCCGGCGGCGAATATCGCGGCTCGTGGTACCCGTGAGCGGCACGCCACTCGAATCCACTGGTGCGTTCGTGGGAGCGTTGCATCACACGGTGAATCGCTCCGGCCACAACGAGGCGGTAGCGTTCGAGACGTTCAAGACGTGGTGGTGACGATCGGCAGCACCACCGCGCTCGGTCTTTGCGGGTCGTGGAAAACCTTCTGCTCCACGACCTCGCGGTGGCGGGCAAAGCGCGGCACCGCGGCACCACAAACATGCACTCGGAGTCGATGACCTGCCGCGAATTGGTGGGCTATCGGCCACAATTCGACCTCGACCTTGCCCGTTGTCTCATGGCCGACCCGACGCACGCCCTCACAGATGTTGTATGAGCGACCGTCGGGATGCACATCGCACAGCCGCACCACGAAGTCTGCGCCCGTCGGCGGACTGCTGTGGAAATACAGCCGCGCCGCCGCAGTGCCGATTACCTCCACCGCAGCACTCAGCGGTTCGCTGGTGTAGGTCAGCAGGTCTGCGCGGGTCTCGATCCTCCGGCAGTCCTCGGGTCGAGATTGGCCAACGATCACCGGCCCTCGCGGTGCCGGGGTTGGGTCGGCGGGGTCATAGCGGTAACGGTCACCACCAGACTCCTCAGGGCCATTTCGGGACAATCGCCCGCCCGTGCGCAAGAACCATGGGACCGGGCGGGTTCCGGGCAGGGGCCAGTCGGCGTAGTCGCGCCATTGCCGTGCCCCAGTGACGAACAGCCGGACAGGAAGCTCCCGCAAACCCGCGCGGTCACCGCACAGATGCGCCCGGAACCATTGCCGTGCTTCGCGGTTCGCGGTGAGAAACAGCTGAGGGTGATAGTGCCCCCACGGCCCGACCGTCAGGTGTGGTGCGGCGCCCGCCGCCCGCAGCCCGAGAAAGTCGCGAATCAGGCCGGGCAGGAAGACGTCATACCATCCGCCGACCAGATGCACCGATGCCATGACGCCGGATCGGGGCGCATGGCTGTGATCCAATCTTGCTCGCAGCGGGCTGCCTGGCCCTCCGTCAGCGATGACGGCTTGGTAGAACGGTACCGCTCTGCCTCCGGTCGCCACGTCGAGTTCGGCCGCGGGCCGACCGGACGCAATGGCGCGGCGCGCCCGCCTGGGTGCCAGCAGTGCGGTGGTGAAGCTGTGGTTGGAGCACCAAATGAGCACCGACTCCAGCGCGGTCGACCCGCCGGTAAAGATCGTGTCAGCGATCGACGACGACGCCACATGCACCGACATCGCGCGTAATTCGGTCACGTCGGCCGCAATAGCCCAGTGTGCGAACCCCATCGCGCTCATGCCGTGCAACGCGAGGGGCCCGCGGAACCAGGGTTGTCCGCGCAGCCACGCCACCGTGGCAAGACCATCCTCGCGCTCGGTGCTCAAAGGCAACACCTCGTCGCAGGATCTTCCGTCCTGCACGACGACCTGGAAGCCGTGTCGAGCGAAGTAGCAGCCGTAGAGGATGCCCATCGGGCGGCGGCCCATCGGCGACCGAACCAGGATTGTCGCCTGTGCCGGGCTGTTGGCAGGCAGGTAGAGATCGGCGAGCAACAGCGTGCCGTCAGCCATCGGGATGGACAGATCGCGTTCGATGCGGAGATCAAACATTGCGCCGCACAAACCATTCCGTGCCGAGTACCCATCGGAACACCGGCTGCGGCAACCGCAGCAGAGCGGCCAACGTGCGCACTCCGTCACCGCCAGCCGCCTGGCTGGCATGCGCGGCCATGCTCGCCCGCTTGCCTGCTGCGTAGCCGCGTACGTTCACCCGGTGAGTGATCGCGCTGCCGGGCGAATAGCTGCTGGCGAGCCGGTCCGGCGTCAGCCCGGTCGGTGTCAGGCGAAACAGGGCGGCGATCTGGATCGCCCGCAGCAACATGTCGCGGTCGACGGTGGCTTCCAGCAGTACTGGGGTGCCCGCGATCCGCGCCGCGAGCGAACCCACGTGGTGCAGATGAACGTGGTCGGGATGCCCATAGCCCCCCGCCGGGTCGTAGGACGTGACCAGCTCGGCGCGCTCCTCGACCAGGAGTGCGGCGATCCGCTCCGCAGCCTGCTCGACTGGCGTGGCGGAGAACGAGTTCGGTGCGGCACCATCCGATCCGGAATCGCCGTAGCCGAGGAACTGCACCCGCGCGCAGCCGAGGGCGGCAGCCGAGTCCATCGTTTCCCGCCGCCGTCGCGCGCCGAGTTCGGTCCCGGCAGGCGAATCCGTGAGTCCCGCTTCACCGTCTGTGGCGACCACCAGGACGACCCGATGGCCCTCGGCGGCCAGGCGCGCCATCGTGCCCGCGGTCAACAGGGACTCGTCGTCTGGATGGGCGTGCAGGAACACGCAGGTCGAGCTCACGAGACCTGCCCACGGCGCGTAGCGTTCTCATCGGCGTCCCGCGCCGCGGCCTCCTCAGGGCCGGGTGCGGTGCCGCCGAGATGCTCAGGCTGCCACCACTTCTCGGTCCCAGAGCACGGGTACTCGCGTTGTGCGCAGTCCAGTAGTGCCTGCATAGCTACGCGCAGTTGCTCGGTGACCTCCTCGGGATCGTCCTGGGATGTCGGGCGCAATGGTTCGCCGATGAGGACGGTGATGGGCAGCAGTGGCTGGATCAGCTCACGCCGGGCCTTGGTCCACAACCGGTGCGTTCCCCACACCGCAACAGGGATCAGCGGCACGCCAGCCGCGCCTGCTAGTCGGGCTGCGCCGGTCCGCAGCCGCTGGACGGTAAACGACTGGGCAATAGTGGCCTCGGCGAACACGCCGACCACCTCGCCGGACTTCAGTGCGTCCGTGGCTGCGTCATATGCCGCGCCTCCGCTCATGGGCCGGATCGGAATCTGTCGCAGGCCGCGCATCATCGGCCCGTACACCCGGTGGTCGAACAACTCCTGCAACGCCAGGAACCGCACACAGCGCCCGACTGCGCCCAAAGCGACTGCGAACGGGTCCAGGTAGGACACATGATTGGCGACGATCACCGCGCCGCCCGTTGCGGGGATGTTCACCTCGCCACGGATCCGGATCCGCAGCCCCAGCGCGCGAGACGCCACCCTGACAGCGAGAACTACTGCGGGATAGATGACATCACCCATACCGTGACAATCTAGTGTCCTGCGCCTGAAATGCGTTGAGACATTTAGCGAGTGATTCGAGGATTTCCTCTGCGGTTTTGCGCCAGAAGCGGTTGGGAATTGGGACGCTTGGCAGGTGGCAAATCACGGCTGTGCCGCCAGGCAGTTCGGACAATGACGTGCCGTGCGGCGGGGCCGCATGGGTCGACCTCGTCTCACTCATGCCATCGCGATCGCAGTGTTTGTGGCTAAGGTATCGCTAATGGTCTTGCCCAGCTCGTTGACGGTGGCGCGTTCCGCTCGCCAGTCCGCAGCACGCAACAGCCGACCGAGCAGAGAGTTGGCCGCGTAGGAGACATGGTCGGCTAGGTTGCGCCGCGCTGGAAGGTAGTGCACTTGAATCGTGCCGCGATCGTACCGATTGACTACAGCCGTGCGTGTGGGCTCGTCGTTGCCGTCGACCGCGAGCACGTAGACGAGGTCGTCAGTGATATCGCCATTCTCGTCGAGATGCGCGTTTAGCCGAAATCGCGCTGTTGGCTGCCCGTCCAGGGCGTCCAAACGCATGTGCGCGAAGTGCGGCGGAACGGTCGTGGACGCCACGAGCTGGGACGTCTCGTGGTTGAGTTCAGGGAAGACGAAGTCGGCCTCGAGCCACAGACTCCGTGCAGCAACGGCTTCGGATAACTCGCCCACTGGGACGTGGAGTCGCTTCGACTGAACCGGCGAAGACTGCCCTCTGACCCAAACATGCGGGCAAGTGCGTGCAGGAAGGCTGCGATTCCTGCACCGTTCGGGCCGAGCAAGAACGTTGACTCTTCCAGGGGCAGCTCAACCGGATCCGGACCCACGCTCCGGAAGCCGCTCACTCTCAGACGCCTGAGTCGCATACTTCTCTCCGCCGTTTGTCGGTGACGATGCGTTAAGTCATCGGAGCCACTTTCGAGGACATTAGCAACACCGAACGCGGTTTCAGATTTTCACCGGCAGCGTCGGCTCCGGTCGCGGTCCACCTGCGGCGCAGTTGATTACATACCCGAACGACCGCTCGACGTGGGTGCCGCGTCACAAACCCTGAGCAGACAGCCTGGAAGTCAGACCCGGGCCATGAGTTGCGTCCACAATCCTCAATTCGGCATTACCGCTCATTCGAAGGTTCGGTCGTGAGTGCTTGGGCGGCTGCGGCGGGTACGTAGGTGGACAGTGCTTGCACGAGGGCTCGGATGCCGCGGCGGGCCTCGGGCGTGAGTGTGGCGTGGCGGGCGACGTCGAGTTCGTTGGCGATGGTCAGGAGTGCGAAGTCGGTGAGCTCGTTGGTGGTGAGATCTATTGTGTCGCCGGTGAATCGGTCGGTGAGAGGGAGGGGAGTCGTACCCAGGCAGGCGTAGGTTTCGGTCCGGTCGCAGGCGGCGTAGCGGTAGACGAGGGCCTCGGCCTCGTCGCCGATCGCCGTGCGCAGACGGTTGCGCTCGTCGAGCGGTAGCAATGCGTGCGGGAAACCGTCTGTGCCGTAGGTGGCGTGACAGAGCGCGGCCAGGCAAACGTTCCGGCTTCCACCCAAATTCCGCACCAGGTCGTGCACCCGGTGGAGGTGGTCGAGGAGGTTGCCGCCGGGGTGGTCGAGCCGGCCCGCGCCGAGATCACGCAGCAGCGCCAGCGCTGGCCACGTGACGGTATGGGCAGCAATGGTTTCGGCCAGCTCCACCGGCCGGTCCCGGGCGACCAGGTGGCCGGCTCCCCACACGCGAGCCACGGTGGCATGCGGAGCCAGCCGGACCAGCCCGTCCACCTGGTCGTCGGTGACCGGCGATTCGCTGCCGCCGCGGACCAACAGTACGGGGAGGTCGAGGTCTGCGGTGATCCGTTGCAGCCGCGGAAGTTCGGCGAAGATGTCCTCGACGATCTCGGCGTCGTCGAGCCCGTGAGCGGCCAGGAAGCGGCGGACCGGGTCGAGCTCGAAGGCAGGTACGACGTCCACCAGCACCAGCCCTGCCATCCGCGCCCGCACCGCTGGGGATTCCAGGGCTGCGATGGCGGCGAACCCGCCCAGCGAGGCGCCGACCACCACACACCCCGCGGGCTCGGCACACACCATCGCGGCGACGTCGGCTGCGCACGGCGCGAGCGCGTGCGCCGAGCCGCCGCTGTCGCCGTGGCCGCGTTGATCGAAGGCCACACACCGGAACCCGGCATCGACGAGAACCTCGGCGACCGGTGCCCAGACTCCGCGGCGTTCACCACCGGCATGCAGCAGCAGGACCGTCGGCCCGATGCCGGCCTCCTCGCCTCGCAGGACCGCGTCGGGGCGGACGATGTGCCGTGCCCGCCGAGCAGTGAAGTCGATCATTTGCCGGACCCCCCCATACCTTGTGACGTCAAGGTAAGACGGTAGAACCAATTACCTTGGCAAGTCAAGGTAATGTTCCCGGCATGACGAGTTCACGGGTGCGTCGTTCGCCCGAACAGGCCAGGCAGGTGATTCTGGAGGCCGCCGAGCGGCTGCTGGCCGAAGGCGGAGTGACCGCCGTAGAGATGCGGGCGGTCGCTACCGCTGTCGGGATGACCGATGCGGGGGTCTATCACCATTTCGGGAGCCGGGACAGCCTCCTGGAAGCACTGCTGCGCCAAGGCGGGCGAAAGATCCGGGCGGGACTGCGGCAGGTGCTGAACTCCTGGCTCGACCGCGACACCGATGTCGGCGAACTGGTCGACACGTTGGCCATGTTCTACCGGCAGGGCTACGGCGAACTGGCAGCGGCACTACACGCCGCCGGTTGGCGTGACGAAGGATCAGGAATTCTCGATCCGGTTGTGGACGCGCTGCACGCCCTGCGACCCGACGCAGCCGACGCCCCGATCGAGGACACCCGCCTCGCCGTGGCCGCTCTCCACCAAGCCCTCGCCACCGAGCCGCTGTACGGCACTGAATTCCGCCGTAGCGCCGGACTGACCGGTCTTGCGGCCGCGACCCCCGACGCCCAGGTGCACTGGTGGACCACGCATCTCACCAGCACACTCGGCCTCCGCTAGCGAGCTGAGCGTCGAACAATCCGCGACGCGGCAACCCTCGGCCCCAACCGCTTGCTGCCCGAGATTGTCGGAATGACCTCAACTCGGCAGAAGCCCGGGTTGGAAAGCTATGCCAGCCAATCATTCCGGACGGGCTGTCCGTCGCGCGACCAGCGGCAGATGAGGGTACAGCGCCTTTCGTGCAGCCGGTCCGTTGTCTAGAACTAGCGAAAATCAGGTTCCATGTCGCTGTCGGGCGTCGATGACCAGATGTTTCACGGGCTCGGTCTCGATCGACCAGGGTCCAAACCCTTGGCGCCCCACGTGCTGGGCGGAATTCGCGACTTCCAGCATGGCGTCGCCGAGCACTTCGTCGCTAACTTCGCCAAGCACCTCAGTCCTGAACTGAGGATCGGTTGCGAGCTTCGCCCACCAGGGTTCTGAGCGCCGCGAGTAGTAGTTGCCGAACGACGGGTAGTAGCCGCTGTCGGTCTCTGCCGGGTTGCGACCGGGCCGAGTGGTGACGATGAGCGCGGCAATTGCGTCGAAACCGCAGAGCGTATCCAGCACTGGATCACGATCCGGAATAGCAGTGCCGGGTTCGGGATCGTAACCGCTATCGTCTGCGGCATAGGGGCGCAAAGCTGGCAACTGGTGTGTGATCCGGCGCGCCGGCGCGATCATGCCACCGAGTTCGTTCTGCCCGTTGATCTTCGGGATCCCACCGACCGCCTCGACATCACCGACCTGGACACCGAATTGATCACCGGGTTCCTGCAGCACCTCGAGGATCAGCGGGCCAACAGCATCGCTACCCGCAACGCCCGGCTCGCGGCGATCCACTCCCTGTTCCGCTACGCCGCCCAGCACATACCCGAGCACGCCGACCATATCGGCCGCGTGTTGTCGATCCCGCCGAAACGACGCGACCGGTCCATCGTCTGCTTCCTCACCAACGAAGAAACCCAGGCCCTGCTCGCCGCACCCGACCGCACCACCCGGCTCGGCCGTCGCGACCACACCCTGCTACGGCTGGCCTGCCAAACCGGGCTCCGCGTCTCCGAACTCACCTCCCTGACCCGTGACGACATCCACCTCGACACCGGCGCCCACGTCCGCTGCCACGGCAAAGGACGAAAAGACCGCGCTACCCCCATCACCCGGCCCACCGCCGCCGCGCTGCGAGCCTGGACCACCGAAACCGGCGGCCAGCCCGCCGACCCGGTCTTCGCAACCCGTCAAGGGCACCGGCTATCGACCGATGCAGTCGCCCGCCTGGTCACCAAACACGCTGCCACCGCGGCCATCTCGGCACCGACGATCACCAGCAAACGAGTCACTCCACATACCCTTCGCCACACAGCGGCAATGGCACTGCTGAACAGCGGAACCGACACCGCCGTCATCGCGCTCTGGCTCGGCCACGAAAGCCCCGCCACCACACAGATCTACCTCCACGCCGACATGACCCTCAAGGAACAAGCCCTCGCCCGCGTCCAACCGATCAACACCAGCCCCGGCCGATACCATCCACCCGACCAGCTACTCGCATTCCTCGAAGAACTCTGACCCGACACGCCGGATTATGCCGATAAGAACCCTTCGGACACACCAGATTTCAGGCAGCGGTCGGCATAACCCACCGCGCGGCATAAGCCGAGTTATGCCGATGTCGGCATAATTCGGCGTACTTTGCGGCGATGCAGCAGAACAGGAACGGTTCGAGCTGATGGCCGCGGAGTGCGCCGGCTCCGATATCGCCACCAGGTGGTCCGGGCGGTCCGACCGCGCCGATGTTGTTCGTATGGCGCGGTTGTTGGAGGTGTCGAGGGCGGGCTACTACCAGTACGTGAAAAGAGGCACCGCAACAACTTTGACCGATCGCCAGCAGCGCCGCACCGATCTGGAAGTGAAGGTACTGGCGGCCCATCGCGATTCGGGCGGGGTCTACGGGTCGCCTCGGATCACCGCTGAGCTACGCGCCGCCGGTGAAGTCGTGTCGGAGAAGACGGTCGCCAAGATTATGGCCGAGATCGGGGTGGCCGGGATCAGTCCGCGCACCTTCAAAACCCGCACCACGGTAGTGGATCCGGCCGCGTCGTTGCCTGCGGATCTGGTGGCGCGATGCTTCGACCAGGGTCGTGTCGATGCGGTGTGGTCTACCGATATCGAGCGCCGTGAGGCGCTGTTCAACCGAGTGGAGGTGAAAGACCTGCACCATGAGGCCGTCGCAGCGGCCGAATGAAGCTGGGGGCAGCCTGATCCGGGAGACGCCGGAAAGGGTGGGAAGCAGCCCTGACAACGACGGGACGGCCTGGTACTGCCAGACGGGTCGGGTCCGGCAAGCGAGACGGGAAGGTGTACGCGAGGAACCAGCGGCTGAACGCTCCTTAAGTGAGAAACACCAGCTCCAACCTGGCGGATATGGGCTGGACAGCGACGCGCACCCGCCGCCGATGGCGGTGGGGAACTCCGCGGTCAGGTAGATGTCGCCGGTCGTGGAGGTCACGGTGAAAGTCTGCGGCGTAGCCGTGACGAGGTCGCAGGGGCATAGCTGGGCACCTCACCTGTCGATCGGTGAACAGTGAACACGGGAACCGTCTTTCGGCTCCCTGCCCTGGTTCGGCAACCCGCCGAACCGGGGCGGGGTAGGTGCGTCGTCTGCCGATGCCGGAGGACGGGGCGGAGGAGCCGTAGTAGTCCGAGGCCGGGAAAGCCGGTCACATGGCGAAGGGCTCCAGCGGGTTCGCGGCAAGCAAGCAGACTGTGGAGGTCACTTGTGAATACGAGTGCTTCGTGGCCCGATCCGGACACGGCGGAGCTGCGAGTACGCAGGATGCAGCGCAAGCTGCACCATTGGGCGGTCGATGATGTCGACCGTCGGTTCGATGATTTGTTCAACCTCGTTCACGATCCCGCGTTCCTCACGGTGGCGTGGGAGCGGGTGCGGACGAACAAGGGCGCGCGTTCGGCCGGGGCCGATGGGATCGTGGCGCGATTCCTCGGTCCGGACGAGGCGGCTGGACTGCTCCGGGAGCTGCGTGATGGGCTGAAGGAGCGTGTGTTTCGGCCGGATCCGGTGCGGGAGGTGACGATCCCGAAGGCGAACGGCAAGCTCCGCCGCCTGGGCATCGCTACCGTCGCCGACCGGGTCGTGCAAGCCTCGCTGAAACTGGTACTGGAACCGATTTTCGAGGCGGACTTTCATCCGTGCTCCTACGGTTTCCGGCCACGCAGGCGAGCACAGGACGCGATCGCCGAGATCCATTACCTCGCCAGCGGGCCACGGGCCTACCACTGGGTGTTCGAGGGAGACATCACGGCGTGCTTCGACGAGATCGACCACACGGCCCTGATGGACCGGGTGCGTCGCCGTGTTGGAGACAAACGCGTTCTGGCCCTGGTGAAGTCGTTCCTCAAAGCCGGCATCCTCGGGAAGGATCTCAACTTTCGGGACACCATCACCGGAACTCCGCAAGGCGGAATCCTGTCACCGTTGCTCAGCAATATCGCCCTGTCCGTACTCGACGAGCACTTCGCGGCGAAATGGAAAGCGCTCGGCCCGTATTGGACACGCGCCAAGCATCGGCGTGCCGGTGGCCCGACGATGAAAATCGTTCGCTACGCGGACGATTTCTGCGTCATGGTCCACGGCGAACGCGCCCACGCCGAAGCGCTATGGGATGAGATCGCGGCGGTGCTCGCGCCGATGGGCCTGCGCCTGTCGGTCGAGAAGAGCAGGGTTTGCCATATCGACGAGGGGTTCGAGTTTCTCGGCTTCCGCATCCAGCGGCAGGTCAAGAGGGGCACGAACAAGCATTACGTCTACACCTGGCCGTCGAAGAAGTCGCTGATCTCGGTCACCGACAATGTCAGGGATCTGACGAGACGGCACAAACATCGAACGCTCGCCGACCTGTTGTATCGGCTGAATCCCGTTCTGCGGGGCTGGTGCAACTACTTCCAGCACGGGGTGTCCAAACGCACCTTTCAATACCTGGACCACTTCGCGTGGTCTCGAGTGGTGACATGGATGCGCAAACGGCACCACGGGCTGGCCTGGGGTGTGTTCCATCGCAGATTTCTGCCCGGATGGCAGATCCGCGACGGAAAGAGGGAAATGTTCCGGCCGCAGAAGATTGAGGTCACCCGATATCGCTACCGGGGCACGAAGATCGACACCCCATGGACGGTGAGACCGCCCGTGACAGCGGCGGCAATGGCATAACCCGTGGAGAGCCCGTTGCGGAGAGATTCGCTCGGCGGGTTCGGAGGGCGGATCGGGGAAACGGATCGACGGAAACGCCGACACCGCGCCCCGGTCCGACCCCTACACCTATCTGAGCTGCGGCGGGATCGACATGTATTTATGCGCAGTCCGCGACGAGCACTCCAAGAAGGTGCTCGGCTGGGCCGTTGCTGATCACATGCGCGTCGAGCTGGTCACCACCGCCGTCGACATTGGCCGTGACCACGCGCCGAGGCCGCTGCGCGGGCACTATCCTGCACTCGGACCGCGGCAGCCAAGGCACCGCCGCGGCCATGGTCCAGGCCTGCGCACGACACGGGCTGCGACGGTCGATGGGTGCAACCGGGATCTGGGACAACGCCGGAGCCGAATCGCTGTGGTCGAGTTTCAAACACGAATACTACTACCGGCACGTATTCGCCACGGACCCCGAACTTGTTGCCGCAGTTGACAACTGGATCAACTTCTACAACACTACCCGGCGACACTCCAGCATCGGGATGCTCAGTCCCGACAACTACGAGAAGTCACTCACCGCGGCAACTGAAGCCGCTTAACCCCCTGTCCACCATTCGGGGTGAACCTCACAGCACCGCCTGCAGTTCCCGCTCGGAATCGAGATCAACTGTCCTGCCGATTACGTCATAAGCTGCGGCGCGGAACTGTTCCGCCGTGTCGAGCAGATGCTCGCGGCTTTCTGCGCTGGCGATGATGCCGAGCACCAATACGTGCGCTACAACAACTCCGTCCAAGCCGTCGTGAGCTGACAAACCCCCCCTTCTACATGCCAGTGCGACGTATGCAAGGCTCTGGGACCCCACATGTGGCCCGGAGCCAGTGCGACGTATGCAAGGCTCTGGGACCACACATGTGGCCCGGAGCCTTGCACCATTCCTGGATGAGACAACCTCACGGTGGCGACCGCAGTGTCATTTGCCCCTCTATGAGACCACCACGTTGCCAGTCATGGGACCACCGAAAGCAGGTGATCCGCCGCGGGAACATGTTCGAGATTTGCCGCGCGGTCTGATGTGGCTGCGGCGGCCGAACATCCCGTAATGCCGAATATCGTGCGTCGCCGCGCGGGTGCCAATCGGACGACCGGCTTGTTGGACACCGAAGTTTTCGAAGCGCTCACTGACTCCGGACACCCGTCGAGCGCGCAAGTCACACCTGAGCTTGTGCCAATCTGAGGAAACTGGCCCTCACCCGACCATTCTCGGCCTAGCGGGCCTCACAGTGCCGGTGCCAGGCGTCGTCCACGGCTGCGCGCAGGTCGTCGGTGCTGGCGGGAACGGTTGTGCGCCAGGCGATAACGCCGTCTGGGCGGATCAGTGCACCTACCCGATAGGCGGCGGTGAAGCGAGCGCGGCGGGCCATCGCGACGTTGTCGAGGAGGATTGTGCGGTCGGTGATTCCGGCCACCGGCCCAGGTGGCGGGTGATGAGTGTCATGGATGAAGGTGAAGCTGGTGGGATCCAGCAGAGCGAGCAGGCTCCCGCCGTCACACAGTGCGATGTGTGGTGCCCGGGTGCCCGGATCGCCGCTGGGCGTCGCGGGGTTTTCGACCAGCGCGTCCGGGGCGATGTCCGGTGAGCCGTTCTGCGGGTATCGGAAGCCGAGTGTCAAAGTGGCGGTATCGATCTGGCCCGGCGGATCGGGGTGGCCGGGCACCTTCCCGGCGCGCAGCACGGCTTGGGCGATGGTCAGAGCGCCGAGGGGCCGCCGCTCCCGTTCGTAGGTGTCCAGGAGGCAGGCGGGCGCGTCGCCACGGCACACCGCCGCGAGCTTCCAGGCCAGGTTGTGCGCGTCCTGCACGGCGGTGTTACCGCCGAGGCCGCCGTATTGCGGCATGGTGTGCGCTGCGTCGCCTAGCAGCAAAACGCGGCCGTCGCGGTAGCGATCGGCGAGGTAGGCACCGGCGGTCCAGGTGAGGACGTCCTCGATCTCGGGTCGTAGTTCGTCGAGACCCGTTGCGGCGCGGAGAATCGTCGTCAGCCGTCGTCGTAGCGTCGCCGTGTCGTCTGGATCCCAATCGGGGCGGAGGTAGGTGCCGAGCTGCCAGCGCCGCTGGTCGGCGTCGCCGCGCGCGAACAGGAACGATTCCGCGCTCCGGAGGAAGATGGCGTCAGCGCGGCGTCCGCGTAGCGCGGGTTCGAGGTCGGCGCGAAACAGCGCGCTCACGGCGGTGCCGGGCACGGGCTCGCCACGCCACCCGATGCCGCGCAGGCCACGTATCGAACTGCGCGCACCATCGGCCGCGACGACGTAGCGGGCACGAACGCGCCGAGACGTGCCGTCAGGCCGAACCAGCCGCGCGGTGACGGCGTCCCTCGTCTCGACGAGATCGGCGACGGTTGTCTCGAACGAGACCCTCGCGCCGAGTTCGACAGCGCGGCGATACAGGATCGGCTCCAGACGCTGCTGGTCGCACGAATACTGTTGCACCGCAGCGAGATCGGTGGCTTCCGAGGTGGGCTCCGCAGGCGGAATCCACGCCGTGTGCTCATCCACCAGGCGCTCGGCGACCGCGAACCCACCTTGCTCCTCACCGGCCGCGCGCACCTGCTCGAGCACACCCAGCGCCGTGTAGAGCTCCATGGAACGGGCGTTGACCAGCCGAGCTTTGGGATGCCGCGCCGTCCCGGCGTGCCGTTCAGCCACCAGCACCTGGGTGCCGTGCAGGGCCGCGAACGCGCCGACAGCCAGACCGGCGAGCCCGGCGCCGACGACGAGTACCTCCGTGTCGCAAAAGTTCTCGTCACCGTTCATGTCGCTGTCCGCCATGGCTTGGGTCCCGCGGGCCGCCGCACCCGGGTCACCCGAGCGTCCGCTGACAACGACCGGACGAGCCGCTCCAGATGGGTGGTGAACTCGGTGATCTCGGTCGGTGTCCAACTGTCCAGATGCGCGCCGAAACTTTCGGTGAGCTCCGCGCGGAACCGGGCACGAGCCTCGGTCCCGGCGTCGGTCACTTCCACGCTGTATGACCGGCCGTCAGTGCGTGAACCCACTTGCCGGATGAGACCGGCCGAAATCAACTGTCCCACTGCGCGACTGATCGACTGAGCCGGAACTCCCAGCTCGGCCGCCGCGTCCGACGGACGGACCGCGCCCTGCGCCGCCAAATTCAACAGGCCCAACGCGACCTGTCCGTACGGCCCTGCCGCGGCGGCACGGCGCTGCAGGCGCGTAACAGTGTCCAGTGCTCGGATGATCCGCCACACCGAATCAGTTACTTCCATCCATTAACTATATTGATCCTGACGAGGGATGACCAGAAGCGGTGCGGGCAGCGTCGGTCCGGCGCCGCGGGCCGTGGGTGGACGCGCAATCATGCCGAGGAGCGAGTATTCGCCACCTGCGCGGTCGGGCACCGCGTCAGGACCGATGGAATGCGAGCAGGTCGTTGTTGAGCTGTTCGCGGTGGGACAGATGCAGCATGTGGGAGGCGTTCTCGTAGATCATGAGTGTGCTGTCGGGGATCAGTTCGGCCGAGCGTTGCCCGCAGGTCGGTAATGGTGCGAAGGAATCGTGGTCGCCATGCACGATGAGTGTTGGCATGGTGATGCGGCTGGCCTCGCCTCGGAAGTCGGCGACCAAATTGACTCGGCTGCATTCCACTGCGGCATGTAGTGAAACCTGCATCCAGTCTCGGATGGTGGCGTCCTTCTCGGATTGTGGAATGTGACAACCGGGCAGACCGTCACCGAAGGATAGTGCGGCGTTGTCGGCGACCCACTGTCCGTAGCCGGTGCGGAGCTGGTTGAGCAGTTCGGCCGCATGCATCGGATCGACATCGAGATGGGGTGCGGTTGCACCGACCAGCGCGATCCGCGAAATCCGACGCGCCCCGTGACGGCTTAAATACCGGATCACCTCCCCGCCGCCCATCGAATGTCCGACCAGTGTGACGTCATTGAGGTCGAGCCGGTCGAGTAGCGCGGCCAGATCATCGGCGAGAGTGTCGAAGTCGTATCCGGTCCTGGGGTCGTCGGATCGTCCGTGACCACGCCGGTCGTAGGCGACGGCGCGGTAGCCGTATCCGGTGAGGTGCAGCATCTGATGCCGCCACATATCGCTGCTCATCAGCATGCTGTGCACGAAAACGATAGGTTGACCGACACCGTAGTCCCGGTAGAAGAGGACGGTCCCATCCGGTGCTGGGAGGTAGGGCATTGTGGGCTTCCTTGTCTCTGGAAATCTCGTGACGTGGAACCGGCAAGTTATCGGTCGGCCAGCGGCTGAATGGTCAGCTGGTAGTCCTCCCGGATCCGGCCCTCGGCATCGAGGATCAGGAACACCCGTGCGGCCCAGGCGATCTCGCCGACAGTGGAAGTAATCAGCCGAATGGTGAACGAGACGGCGTCGCCGTGGCGGCGGAGATCACCGGCATGGGCTGCGCGGTAGGTGCCGCTGCCGACGAATTCGGTGTGGGCGTGCGCGATTCGGGCGACGAGCTCGTCGAGTCCATCGAAGCGGGCGCCCTCGACATACTCCACACCGTCGTGGGCCCAGAGCTCGGCAACGGCCCGGCGGCGCAGCTGGGCGTCGGATTCGTTCCAGACCGCCGTGTAGCGGTCGACGACAGTCGTGATGTTCGTCACGGCGGCAGTGTCCTTTCCGCGGTCCCGATGGGCCGCTGTCACCACGTTCGGTGTTACCGCAGCCGCAGAGTCAACTCGAATACCGTGAAAGACCCTCCCCCAAGGGGAGACCGCACAATGACGATCATGACCGCGTACATGTCCATCGGTGACTTCTCCCGCGCCACTCATCTGACGGTCAAAACGCTGCGCCACTATCACCGGATCGGACTCCTGACCCCCGCCGACATCGATCCACACACCGGATACCGCCGCTACGCGAGCGAGCAACTGGCCATCGCGCAGGTCGTGCGACGCCTCCGAAACCTCGACATGCCGCTGGAACAGATCCAGGCCGTGGTGGCGACCCCCGATCCACACACACGCAACGAGCGAATCGTGGCACACCTGGACCGCCTCCAGAAGCAACTCGGCCGAACCCAACGTGCCGTCGATCAGCTGCGTGATCTATTGACGCACAACACATCCGACGACAGCGCCGTCGAGTTGCGCGCCGTTCCCGCCATCGCAGCGGCCGCGATCACCGAGGTCGTCGACGCCACCGACAGCGTCACCTGGCTGCAAGGCGCGCTCGGCGAACTGTATGCGACCCTCATCGCCCAACACCTGCCCCCGACCGGTCCGGCCGGCGGGATCTACGCCGACGAGATATTCACCGACCACCGCGGCCGGACGACCATCTTCGTGCCCTGCACCGGCACCGTCCACCCCGTGGGACGTGTCCATCCGACCATGGTCCCCGCCGCTGAGCTGGCGATCATGACCCACTACGGCTCCCCGGACAGCGTCGATCGCACCTACGGCGCCCTCGCCACCTACGTCGCCCGCCACGCCCTCGGTGTTCCCGGCCCCGTCCGCGAGTACTACCTCACCGGCCAGCGCGACACCCCCGACCCCGCCCAGTGGCGCACCGAAATCGCCTGGCCGATCTTCCTCACCAACACCCCAATCCTCAATAGGATTCGGAATCAACCTCACTGAACAGCGCATGAACCAACGCGGGCAGCGCGTCGACCCGGCGCAGCCGTACACACCGCACTCCGCATGACGGGACATCCGGTAATGCCGCTGAGCGGGCGTTCGAGCACGCGGCATCCGCCAATCACCAGAGCGATAACCCGTTCCACTTCTGCACAGCTATCGGTGGTCCCACGACTGGCAACGTGGTGGTCCCCTCGACGGTGGCAAACGACAACCGCAGCCGGCACCACGAACCCCGGGTCGCTGCGACCGCTCACGTCGACTGGTACTCGCGGTCACCGCTGATAGACAGGTCGATGAGCGGCGATGTTGAGAATCGTTTTAGCGACACCGGTCCGCCAAGACCGGAATCGCTGGTCGCCCTCACTCACCAAGCGTCCGAGAAGCGTGTTGAAAACTGTTGGTGTCCAAAAGTCTTATCGGACCTTATCTCGTACAGTCTGGGCGTGACCGACATCCTCGACCGGCCGCCCGCGCTCGTCCTCGACGGCGATGCTCTCGATCCGATCGGCGGAGGCGGCGCGCTCGTCGGCTACGGCCGGGTAGCGGGCAGCGCCTGGGCCGCCCGCCGGCCATGACTGACGAGCAGATCCGCAAGGCCCGCGCCCTGCTGACTCGGCCCGATGAATCGGTGTCCTCGATCGCCCGCCTGCTGGGGGTCTCACGGTCCACGATCTACAAGTATGTTCCCGAAATCACCGTGGCACGGCAGGCAATCGACTGAGCACCGACGCTAGGGGTTGGACTCATATGGAAGCCCGGGAACATCCGCTGCGTGCCGGTGGCAGCAGGTGAGTCGAGGCGGGTCGCCTATTCGTCCTTTTGCCAGGGAGCATTCGGGTCGCAAAGCGTGTCCAACGTGAACTGACACCACAGTTTCGCCCCATTCACGGCAAGTCGTGCGTGGCGTGGCCCTAGGCCTGATGGTGCTGCTTGTCTGTCGGGCTGACAGGATTTGAACCTGCGACCACCTGACCCCCAGTCAGGTGCGCTACCAAGCTGCGCCACAGCCCGTTGCGCCTGGTGTTCGGGCGCTCGGAAAGATTACCTCAGGGGACGGTCAGACGCCGAATCGCCTGGTTATCGGTGTGGCGGGTGGGGCGGGAGTCAGCGTGGGGTGACGCGGGCGGCGGCGCGGGGGTCGTCGGCTACGGCGAACCAGGCGTCGAGGGTGCTGCCGGTGCGGCGGCCGACTACACGGACCTGCTCGCCCGCGGTCAACGGTTTGCTGTATTCGATGACGGTGCGGTGGGGGCCGGAGGTGAGGTCGGTGTGGGTGGCGAGGAGTTCTTCCAGGGCGCTGAGGTAGATCGCGTTGTTGACGTGGTCGAGCCAGTCGAAATCGGCGACGCGCAGGGGAAAGGGCACTTCTTCGACGTCTGGCCCGGTGGGTAGCGGGTCGGTGAGTGCCGCCTTCCAGCGCAGGCGGTGGTCGGTGGTGCTGGCAAGCATGGGCTCCATGAAGCGGTCACTCATGCGAGCGGGGACACCGGATTCGGTGCCGAAATGAATGAGGAATCCTTCGGTTTCGACCAGACCACCCTTGCTGCCGCAGATCTGCACGCGCATATTGCACCAGCGGTTGGACAGGGCCGAGCACCAGCGGCGCAGGGTGACGTGCTCACCGAACTCGATGGGTTCGAGGACGTCGATGACGGTGCGGCGGACGACCCAGCCGCGGTGGATGTCGCCGTCCTGGACGGCGTCGAGGTGTTCGAAGCCGATGTCCTGCAGATAGCGGGCGATGGCGTCGAGGCGCAGACGCCGGTTCCGGTCGGTATCGGCGAGGCGGACCGGCCAGCCGGTTTCGAACGGGGTTCCGACGGTAGGGCGTTCCGGCAGCACGCTGGGAATGACCATGCACGGATAATGCCAGGTACCGGCGCGTCGGCCGCACCCCACCCGCTCGGCGTGTCGAAGTGCTCCCGCCAGTGGTGATAGGTATTCGCACTCCGTTAAATAACGTTGAAGCTATGAGTCCCCCGGCCACGCCGTGGTCGAACCAGCCCAAGGGCCTCCCCAGCAAGGAGTCCAGCGGCGGCGCGGAGCTGGCCATCGACCCGGTGATACTCACTGCCATCACGATCCCATCGAAGCGTGGACTGCACTATCCCGATCTCGGCATGCTCATTGGCACCAGCTTCGCGGTCCTGCTTTCGTTGGTGGGGTACTTCTTCATCGCTTCCGTGGATTCAGCACCGACCGCCGGATCGGCGGCCACCAATGCCACCGCCGTCCCGGCGAACGCGGTCCAGGTCAATCACGGGCTGACCGTCGGTAAGGTAACTGCCAACGACGGCAAAACGCTTGCGGTGCAAGGGATTCTGGGTGCCACGACGAACATTCACGTCAACGCCGCTACCCGGGTACTCGTCCTCACCGGCAGCAGCGTGTCGGATGTGGCGGTTGGTGCCGCGGTCGTCATCTACGGCAATAAGGAAGTCGACGGCACCATCACCGCGAACATGATCGTCGGCGGCTCGCTGAGTTAGGGCGCTACCGGCGCGGTGATGAGCCCGCCGGTGAGTTCGACCGACCGCAGCCGGTCAGCGATCTCGGTGGCGTGGTGGGCGACGATGAGTTCATCCGCATCGATGGACCCCGCGAAATCCGCCAGGTACGAACGGACTTCGGGGGGTGTGCCGACGGCGGTGTACCTGGTCATCGCGCTGAGCTGGCTGCCGTTCGGCGAGGCGAGGAATGCATCGATCTCCTCATCGGTGAAGTCCGTGCCCGCCGCACCACGGCGAATCATGGCTCGCGCGCGAGCACGGTAGGAGATCGTCTTCTGCGCCACCGCCGCATCGTGGTCCTCGGCCGCGAACACATTGACACCGGCCATCACATACGGCTCGGCCAACTGCTCCGACGGCCGGAAACTGTCACGGTAGACGGCGACTGCCTGGTGCAGCGCGTCCGGTGCGAAATGAGATGCGAAGGCATACGGCAGGCCGAGCTGAGCGGCGAGCTGCGCACCGAAGAGCGACGACCCTAGAATGTAAAGCGGCACAATGCCTTCCGCGCGCGGCACTGCCTGCACACCAGGCACCCGCGAGTGGCCCGACAAATAGCCCTGCAACTCCAGCACGTCCTGCGGAAAGGTGTCCGCGGAGGAGGGATTGCGACGCAGCGCGAACATCGTCTTCTGGTCACTGCCCGGCGCGCGGCCGAGCCCGAGGTCGATCCGCCCAGGGAACAGCGTCTCCAGCGTGCCGAACTGCTCCGCGATCACCAACGGCGAGTGGTTGGGCAGCATGATGCCGCCCGCGCCGAGTCGAATGGTCTCGGTATGCGCGGCAACGTAACCGATTAGTACGCTGGTGGCGCTCGACGCGATCGAGCGCATGTTGTGGTGCTCGGCGTACCAGACGCGTCGATAGCCGCTGCGCTCAGCGGCCCTGGCCAGCGCGACGCTGTTTTCGAAGCTGTCGCGTGCGGTGCGGCCGGGCGTGACCGACGCCAAATCGAGGATCGACAGTGCGGTGGGCATAAAACTTCCTTCGTAGGTCAGAGAACGCGGTGGAGTTCTTCGGTGAAGGCCCGGATGCGGACTTCGTCGCGGCGGTAGTAGGTCCACTGGCCGCGTCGAGTGGCGCTGAGGAATCCGGCGCGCTGCAGGATCGCGAGGTGCGCCGATATGGTCGAGGCCGAGGTCCCCGCCTTCTGCTGGATGAGACCGACGCACACACCTAGCTCGGCGTCCTCGCCCCGCTCCGGGAAGTTCGCGTTCGGATCCTTGAGCCACGCCAGGATGCGCAAGCGGGTCTCATTCGCCAACGCTTTGCACTCTTCGAGCACAGCCACCTCCTTCGGCATTTCGCTAATTAACGAACCTACGCCGGATGCGGCGGCTCGGCATCGTGACGCAGCACACTTCAGAGCAGCAGCGAACCCGCGCGTTCGACGGTGCGAATGATGGGAGCGGTTTCGAGCGTGGCGATGCCGGGAAGTTCGGCGATGCGTTCGGTGAGGTAGCGACCGAGGTCTTGGGGATCACGGCAGTTGACGGCCGCGACCAGATTGGTAGCGCCGGTGGTGACGGCGGCGAAAGGAGACTTCGCGATGACGGGCCAGTGCCTCGCCGACGCTCACGGTGGCGGCAGGTTGTGCGGCGATCCAGAGCCTGGCCTCGGTGCCGAATCCCAATGCAGCGGACGGGATATCGAGCTGGAACTGCAGGATTCCGTTGCGACGCAAGGCTGCCATCCGGCGGCGGACTTCGGCTTCGGCCCACTGGGTCGCTCCCCGCCTCGAAATCACCACCACCGTCGCCGATATCACCGGTCGCCCAGCACGATCCCTGCCCGAGTGGGTAACCGACCACCTCGCCGACTTCTACTGATGGCGTATCCGGAACGGACGCCGCTGCCGGACAACGACATCCGTCCCGAAAGGCCTACTTCCTGCGTTCCCGCTTCTCGCGTACGCGAACCGAAATGCGAACCGGCGAACCGTCGAAGCCGAACTCCTCCCGCAAGCGACGCTCCAGGAACCGCCGATAACCCGCCTCCAAGAAACCTGTCGTGAAGAGGACGAAGGTCGGCGGTCGGGTTGTTGCCTGCGTGGCGAACAGGACGCGAGGCAACCGGCCACCGCGCATCGGCGGCGGCGTCGCCGCGATGACTTCCTTGAGCCAATTGTTCAGCCGACCGGTGGGGATGCGCTTATCCCACGATTCCAGCGCCGTTTCCATTGCGGGAACAAGCTTTTGGACGGCACGTCCGGTATGCGCCGAGATATTGACGCGCTGCGCCCACGGCACCCGGACCATATCCCGGTCGATTTCCTTGTCGAGTTGCAGACGACGGTCCTCGTCGACCAGATCCCATTTGTTGAAGGCCAGCACGAGCGCGCGACCGGAGTCGGCGACCATGCTGATCACCCGCAGGTCCTGTTCGGTGATCGGCTCGGAGGCATCGATCAGCATGATCGCGACCTCAGAGGCCTCCAGCGCCGCCTTGGTGCGCAACGATGCGTAGAACTCCATACCGCTGGCATGGGAGACCTTGCGACGCAGACCAGCCGTATCGACGAATTTCCAGATCTTGCCGCCCAATTCGACCAGCGAATCGACCGGGTCGACGGTCGTGCCCGCGACGTCGTGCACGACCGAACGCTCATCACCGGAAAGCTTGTTGAGCAGGCTGGACTTTCCGACATTCGGCTTGCCGACCAGCGCGACCCGGCGCGGACCGGTACCGCCGGTGCCCTCACGCGGGGTCTCCGGGAGGACTTCCAGGACATCGTCGAGCAGGTCACCGGTACCGCGGCCATGCGCGGCGCTGACCATGCGCGGCTCACCGAGACCGAGCGACCACAGCGCGGCGGCCTCGGCCTCGACGCGTTGGTCGTCGACCTTATTGGCGACCAGGATCACCGGAATCTTGGAGCGGCGCAGCTTCCGCACTGCGGCCTCGTCGGTGGCCGTCGCACCGACCACGGCGTCGACCACGAGCAGAATCGCGTCGGCGGTCTCCATGGCCAGTTCGGCCTGGCGGGCAACCGACTGCTGCAGGCCCTTGGCGTCGGGTTCCCAACCACCGGTGTCCTGCACCAGGAAACGGCGACCCGCCCAGTTCGCCTCATAGGAAATGCGGTCGCGGGTCACGCCGGGAATATCCTCGACGACGGCCTCACGACGACCGAGGATTCGGTTCACCAGTGTCGATTTGCCGACATTCGGGCGGCCGACGACCGCGACCGTCGGCATCGCGAGGTGTTCGTCCTCGCCGAACTCACTGTCGAGATCGGCTATCTCCCAATCGGATTCGTCACTCCAGACGCCGTCCCCCGCGAGAACGTCTTCACTCACTGCATCCTACCTGTCCGGCCGATCGAAACCTGCCGCACCACAACGCGATACAGCTCGTCGATGACCTCATCCATATTCAGTTCGCTGGTGTCGACCTGCACCGCGTCATCGGCCGGACGCAGTGGGGACACCGTGCGAGTGGAGTCGAGGGTGTCGCGACGCTGCACGTCGGCGAGTACGCCCTCGTAGTCGTCGCCGCGACCTTCGGCGATGTTCTGCTGGTTGCGCCGCTGCGCGCGAGCCTCGGCCGAGGCGGTGAGGTAGATCTTGGCGTCGGCATCCGGCAGTACGACGGTGCCGATATCGCGCCCCTCGACCACGATTCGCGCTGCGGCGGAAGCGATTTCACGCTGCAGGGCAACAAGCAACTCGCGTACCTCGGCCACGGCCGACACCGCGGACACGGCCTTGGTGACAGCGTTGCCGCGAATCTCGGAGGAGACGTCCTCACCGTCGAGCAGGATCAACTCGCGACTGGGATCGGTGCCGATGGTCAGCGGCAGTTCCTTCACCGCGGCACCGATCGCCGCCGAATCGGTCAGCTCGACACCGGCCCGCAGCACCCGCAGCGTCGCGACGCGGTACATCGCCCCGGTATCGAGATAGCTGGCGGCGAGCCTGGTGGCCAGTCGCCGCGACACGCTGGACTTGCCGGTACCCGAAGGTCCATCCATGGCAACGACCAGCGGCGTGCTGCCTTCAACCATCGCAGGGACCTCCACGGGAATCTCTACACCGTTCACAACGACACCGCCTCGTAAAGTTTGCCGACTTCGTCGCGGCCGATCACGCGCAGCGTGCCTTGCCGTTGGTCGCCGAGTGCGACCGGACCGATATTGGTGCGCACCAACCGGGTCACCGGATGGCCGACAGCGTCGAGCAGTCGGCGCACAATGTGCTTGCGCCCTTCATGCAACACGATCTTGACCAGCGAACGTCCCTCGCCCAGCTCGAGCACCTGGAACCTGTCGACCTTGGCCGGACCGTCGTCGAGTTCGACACCGTCGCGCAGGCGCTTGCCGATCGACTTGTGCACCTCACCGTTCACCGTCGCCAGATACGTCTTCGGCACCTGGAACGACGGGTGCATGAGCCGATGCGCGAGGTCGCCGTCATTGGTGAGCAACAGCAGTCCCTCGGTATCGGCATCCAGTCTGCCGACGTGGAACAGACGCTGACCGGCCGCGATGCGTTCGGCGACGATATCGCCGACGCACGGGCGGCCCAGATCGTCGGACATGGTGGACTGCCAGCCCTTGGGCTTGTTCAGCGCGATATGGACCAGTTCCTCACGCACCATCACGCGGGTACCGTCGACGCGGACCACGGCATGCTGCGGATCGATCCGCAGGCCCTGTTCGGTGACGATCGCCCCGTCGACCTCGACCCGGCCCTGGGCGATCATCTCCTCTGCGGCGCGGCGCGAGGCGACACCGGCCTTGGCCAGCACCTTCTGCAGCCGCTCGCCCTCGCCCCACGGCAACTTCTCGTGGCCGCCCTCGGCGGGCTGGTCGACGTGCTGCTTCTTGGCGGGCTTGGCGTTGCTCAGCAGCGGGGCGGAGACTACTTTCTTCTGCGGCTTCGGATTCTTGGGTTTCTTTCCGACGGGCGCGGACATCGAGGCCGAGGTTGTGCGGCGCGGCGGATTGCCTTGCTGCGCAGCGCCTCCCGGTGCGTAGCCACGCGAACCGGCCGAACGCGAGGCCGATCCGCCTTGTGCGCCAGCACGATAGGCGGCGCCACGCGAATGATCCGAACCGCCCTGCGAGCCCCGATAGCCTGAGCCGCCCTGTGCGGAACCGCGATAACCGCTCTCACCCTGCGAGCTACGTCGATCAGAGCCCCGCTCGGCGGAACCGCGATAACCGCTCTCACCCTGCGAGCTACGTCGATCAGAGCCCCGCTCGGCGGAACCACGGTAGCCGCTCTCGCCCTGCGACGAACCACGATAACCGCCAGCCTGCGAGCTACCACGTCGATCAGAGCCCCGCTCGGCGGAACCACGGTAGCCGCTCTCGCCCTGCGACGAACCACGATAACCGCCAGCCTGCGAAGTACCACGTCGATCGGAACCCCGCTCGGCGGAACCGCGATAGCCGCTCTCGCCCTGCGAGTGGTAGCCGCCACGCGAGGAGCCGCGCTGATCGTCCTGCGACGAACCGCGGTAACCACGGTCGCCACCTTCGGAACTCCCGCGATAACCCCCTTGCGCGGAGCCGCGCTCGGAACCGCTCCATGCGGCTCCGCGCTGCGTACTTCCCCGTTGCGCCGAACGCATATCGCGTGCGCTTCGGCCTGCGCCGCCCTTGGTGGGCTGGTCGCTTCTGGTCCTACGATCCGGTGTGCCATCTCGGCGAGCGGGCGTATTCATGTTGTCCTGTCAGTCTTCGGTACCGAGATCCAAATCGGTCTCGGCGGATTTCTTCAGTCTGGTGTAACGGGGATCTGTGTCCAGACTCTCGTTGATCTCGTCGATCAGGTCGACGCCCGGTAGCAGGGGCGCCAGCGGCGGCAGATCGGACAGCGATGCGAGTCCGATCCGCTCCAGGAACAGTTCGGTCGTGCAGTACTGCGTGCCGTTCGTTTCCGGGTCGACCCCGGCCTCGGCGATCAATCCCCGAGCCAACAGGGTTCGCATCACGCCGTCGACGTTCACGCCACGCACCGCGCTGACCCTGGTCCGGGTCACCGGTTGGCGGTATGCCACCACCGCCAATGTTTCCAAAGCGGCCCTGGTCAATTTCGACCGGGCGCCGTCGAGCAGCATCCGTTCCACATACGGCGCGTACTCGCTGCGAGTATAGAAGCGCCACCCGTCACCGACGAAACGCAGATCGATACCACTGGCCCGTGCGGACAGTTCCGCCGCCATTTCGTGCAGCGCCCGCTCCACCCGCGCCGGTTTGTCCTGTAGCGCGTCGGCCAGCAGCTCTACCGGGGCCGGAGCGTCCACAATGAGCAGCATCGCCTCCAACGCCGACCGGAATTCATCGTCATCCAGCGGTTCAGGCGTGAACTCCGCCACTTGATCATCGGATCCGGCGGTTTCTTTGCTCTTCGTCGCACGCGCGGTCTTCGTCGCCCTTGCCGAAACTGCGCCCGCCGCGCCCCTGTCGCTGCTCGGCGGCGTCGCGTTAGATCCTCCCGCGACGCCTTCGCCATCCTCAGTATTCGACGCCGCCTCCTCGCTGCTGCTCGGCTCGGCCGGGCCCAAGGAATTGGCGTCGACGATCGGACTACTTACGGACTCCGTCACAACTGAAGAAGCCGCGGGCTCCTCGCCATCACCGCTCGTCAGCCGCGTCGCGCCAACTTCACCAGCAGCGCCGTCACCCTCCTCGGCGCTCGCCCCTACCTCCTCGCTGGCGATCGGCTCGACCGTGCCAGAGGAATTGGCGTCGACGATCGACCCGCTAACCGCCTCCGTCACACCTGCCGAAGTCGCGGGCTCCTCGCCACCACCGCTCATCAGCGCTGCATCGGTACGTTCCGCGCTGCCCTTGACTCCGCCCGATGCCTGTTGGCTCTGGCCCGGCTCGAGGGTGCCAGACGGAACCGGGTCGACATTGCGACTGCCGACAGCGTCGCCGGAGGTCGCAGCGTCCAGGGCAGCACCACCACGCGAATCCGCCACAGTGCCCTCGGTCCCTGGCGCATTCGCATCCACGGCGGCTTCGCTGGCCCCAGAGCGCCCGCTCGCCGCCTTGTCGACGCTCGATTCCGCCACGCCCATGCCCACCGCGAGATTGCCGCTCGAACTCGGTGTCGTACTGCTGCGAGCTCCTGGCACATTCGCCGCTGTGGCGTCTTCCATGCGCTCATCACTCGACGATGCCGCATCATCGCCCGTTTCCGCCGCGCTCGCGCGCACTGCGGCGGACTGCGCGATCGATGCAGCACCGTGGACCTGCTCGCTTGCGGTCGCGGTGTCATGCTCGACGGGTGTCGCATCGTCGGTGCGCTCACTCACCCGTAGTCCTCCTCGATGGTCACGGTGTCGGCGGTGTCGTCCTTCGGGTCGCCAGTCCAGCTGATCGAGAGTGGGCCGAGCGGGTCGGGCTGGTCGAACTCGATCGTCTTGCCCCGGTACAGCTCGAGCAGTGCCAGGAAGCGGGCGACGATCTGGATCGGCACATCGCAGTCGGCGACCAGTTCGCCGAAGGTCGTCCAGCCACCCGGTCCGCGCAGTTTGAGCTGTTCGAGCACGAGCGCGGCCTGTTCGGCGACCGAGAACGCGTGCTGGTGCAGATGGTCGAGTCCGACCCGCGGCGCCGGGCGCGGCCGGAAAGCCGTTGCGGCGATCGCGGCGAACTGGTTCGCGTCAACTCCCAGCGTAACCTCGGGCAATAGGTCGGCGTAGCGCTCCTCCAGCCCGACCGCGCGCGGATAGCGTCGCAACGCGACCGCTTCCAGTTCCCCGAGCAACTCAGCGACCTGTTTGAACGCGCGGTACTGCAACAGCCGGGCAAAAAGCAGATCGCGCGCCTCGAGCAGTTCGAGATCCTCCGCGTCGGTCACCTCACCGGACGGCAGCAGTCGCGCCGCCTTGAGATCCAGCAGTGTCGCCGCGACGACCAGGAATTCGGTGGTCTGATCCAGGATCTTGTCCGCACGCAACGCCTGCTGCCCGATGTCGGCGGTCAATGCCTTTGTGTAGGCGATGAATTCGTCGGTCACCTGATGCAATGCGACCTCGGTGACATCGAGCTTGCGCGAACTGATCAGATTCAACAGCAGATCGAACGGCCCCTGGAAGTTGCTCAGCCGCAGCTGGAACCCGGATGTCTGCGCCGTCGGTTGGCTCTCGACACCAGATCTACTCGGCAGATCGTCCGCGGTCGACGCGATACGCTCGGCGTCGGAGTCCCGATCGACGAACTCATCAGACTCCGAGCCGAGCGTATCCGTGTTCGTCGATGGCGCCGGTTCGGTACCGCCGATCACCGGCCGGACCGGTGGATGACTTCCCGCGCCATCGCCCGATATGCTTCGGCCCCACTGGATTTCGGCGCCCAGGTGGTGATGGGTTCACCCGCGACGCTGGCGTCCGGAAAGCGCACGGTGCGCATGATCGCCGTGTCGTACACCAGGTCGCCGAACACCTCGACGACCCGCGCCATGACCTGACGCGAATGGAGTAGCCGTGCATCGAACATGGTCACAACAATGCCGTACAGGCTCAGCCGCGGGTTCAGACGGTCGCGCACCTTCTCCACGGTGTCGTTGAGCAGGGCGAGGCCGCGCAGCGAAAAGTACTCGCACTCCATCGGAATGATCACGCCATCGGAGCAGGCCAACGCATTCACCGTGAGCAGCCCGAGCGACGGCTGGCAGTCGATGAGGATGTAGTCGTAGCGATCACGCACCGATTCCAGCGCACGCCCGAGCGTCTGCTCCCGGCCGACCTCATTGACCAGCTGGATTTCCGCCGCGGACAGATCAATATTGCTCGGCAGCAAATCCAGATTCTCGACGCGGGTCTGCATCAAGACATCGTCGATCGAGACCTTGGATCCGATGAGCAGGTTGTGCACGGTCAGATCGAGATCGTGGTGGGCCACACCCAATCCCGCCGACAGCGCACCCTGCGGATCCAGATCCACCAGCAGCACCCGCCGACCGCACTCCGCGAGCGCGGCGCCGAGGTTGATGGTCGAGGTGGTCTTGCCGACGCCACCCTTCTGATTGCACATCGCGACGATCAGCGCATCACCGTGATGCTCGATCGGCGGCGGTTCGGGCACGGCACGCAGCGGGCGCCCAGTGGGACCGAGCGTCGCATCCTCGGGGACGGGTTCAGCGCCGTTGCCCCACAGCGTTTCCGCCGCAGCTGCCGAGTACGGACCCGTTCGGGGACCCGTAAGCGGCTGCGCCCCAGCACTCATCGGCGGCTCTGCCGCACCGGCTGTCGTCACGATCCGCTGCTCCTTATACGTTCCTGCCCGTTGCCTTCGCCGCCTTCGGCATCATCTGCCCGAGCGTAGCGAGGCCGATCAGGCCCGACCTCACTTTCGCACGGTCCAGCTCTCGATAGACGCTACCGCTTGACAGCGCAAGACCCACGCTCGGACACGCGACACCCGCGTTTACCTGCGCGGGCATCCACTCCCCTAACGCCAATCCGGTCCGCCGTCGAAATGGACGTCGAACCGATCGTGGAGTTCATCCATACTGTCCCAATCCGCTTCACCCCGAGCGATACGACCGAGTTGCCGGAAGTACTCGAACCGGACGATACCTGGTGTGAGTACCACGAAGAACTCGGCGGGACCGTCCACGGACGCCCCGAAGGCATGCACAATATCCGGCGGAACCACCACCAGACCACCCTTCGCGACCGCATGACGTTCGCCGCCGACGAGGAATTCCATTGTCCCCGTCCAGGACATAGAAGATTTCCGTTGACTTCGTGTGATGGTGCGGCCTGGTCCCATCCGCGCCAGCCTGCAGGACGAGCCGATTCGCCCCGAACAGCCCGTCGGTGTTCGCACTGTCCTCGAGCAACTGGAACGAACCGCCGCCGGGCAGCGATACCGCCTCGACATCGCGCTCCTGAACGATGAAAGCCCTTGCCATCCAACTCACCTCGCATCGGCATGCCGAGACCACCCGATCCCGCATCCAACACAACCGGACCGTAGTCCCATTTCTTCCCGGTCGATACGCTCTGCGCACGTTTTGTCCACCACACACGGATTCGTCGGGCTAACCCGAACTCGGCGCGCAAAATCCGGCGCGAGGCACAGACTCAGCGAGCGCGCGGGTGAGCGGTGGCCCAAACCTCACGAAGCGTGTTCACAGTGACCAACGTGTAGATCTGAGTGGTCGTCACCGAAGCATGTCCCAGAAGTTCTTGAACCACGCGCACATCCGCACCCCCGTCGAGCAAATGCGTTGCGAAGGAATGACGCAGCGTATGCGGCGAAACCGTCGCCCCGATACCAGCCCGCTCAGCGGCGGTCTGCAAAACCTGCCAGGCACTCTGCCGCGACAATCGTCCGCCGCGGGCATTCAGAAACAGCGCGCCCGCGGTCCCTTTCCCGTTCGCGGCGAGCACCGGCCTACCCCGTACCAGATATGCGTCGACAGCCGCCAGCGCGGGCCTGCCGATCGGAACCATGCGCTGCTTGCCGCCCTTGCCGTGCAACACAACAGCCCGTTCCTCGGTATCGAGGTCGTCCACATCGAGTCCGACCATCTCCGAAATCCGCGCCCCGGTCGAATACAGTAGCTCTAGCAGCGCCCGATCGCGCAATCCGCGCGGGCCGCCATCGGTTCCGGCTCCGTTCGAGTCATCGAGGGGCCCGCCGCCCGCGGCCGCCAGCAACCGCAACACCTGGTCGTACGGCAGTGCCTTCGGCAACCGCCGTCCGGGCGTGGGTGGCTTCACCGCATGTGCGACATCGGTACTCGTCACACCCTCCGCCGCGGCGAAGCGATGCAGACCGCGCACCGCGATCAACGCACGTGCCACTGAACTCGCGCCAAGAGGCGGGTGCGTCCGCCCGCCCGCCCGCAGCACCATCGTGAACTCCGCGACATCGGATTCGCAGACCTGCTCCAGCGCCGCAATCCCGCGCCCGGTCAAGAAATCCCGATACCGATCGAGATCGCGCCGGTACGCACCGAGGGTGTTGCGGGCGGCGCCGCGCTCGACCGCAAGATGATCGAGGTAGGCGTCCACCTCCCGCGCGAGCACCGCCCGGGCCCGTCAGTCTTCGGACTGCCGCTGCGCCTTGCGGCGCAAGAATGCGGTGGGCTGCCCCGGCCACGGCGCGTCGGGCGGTCGCAACTGCGCCTCGCTCGCCCTGGCGGCCGCGAGCGCGAGCAGACCGGCAACGGCCGTGGCATTGACGATCTCACCGGCCAATGCAGCTCGCACGGCCTCATCCACGGGCAGGCGGACCAATTCCAGGTCCGCCTCCTCCAATTCCGGCTCCGGCCGGTCGGTTTCGTACAGACCCCGCGCGGCATACACCCGCAGCGCCTCATCGGTGAATCCGGGCGAGAGCGCGACATCCACCAAGACCGACCATTCCCTGGCGGCCAGTCCGGTCTCCTCGGCCAATTCGCGCTTGGCCGCGGCCAGCGGATCCTCGCCGGGCACATCGAGCAGTCCGGCGGGCAGTTCGAGCAGCCGCCGACCGATCGGATGCCGATACTGCCTGATCAATACCACATTGTCGGCATCATCGATGGCCGCGACGGCAACCGCCGCATGATGTTCGATCACCTCGCGCTCGACGACGCGTCCGCCGGGCATAGCCACCTGGTCGAGCCGCAACGCGAGGATGGCGCCGCTGTATATGATCTTGCTCGCCACGGTCTCGAAGTCGTGGCTGCCCGGCTGGGCTCCCCCGTTTTCACTCATCTACGAAGCCTGATCTGCGTTCGCGAACTCTTCGTCCGGGATATCGACCGGAAGCCGCTCGGCCAGTTTATATTTCAGCGCCGCCGCGACCAGCGCCGCGAACAGCGGATGCGGCCGGGTGGGGCGGCTCTTGAGTTCCGGATGCGCCTGGGTGGCCACGAAGAACGGATGCTTATCCGCGGGCAGCTCGACGAATTCGACCAGATGCCCGTCGGGGGAGGTACCGCTGAATTTCAAACCGCTGGTGGCGATCTTGTCGCGGTAGGCGTTGTTCACCTCATAGCGATGCCGGTGCCGCTCGGAAACCTGGTCAGTGCCGTAGGCCTGCGCGACCACCGACCCCTTCTGCAGCGTCGCCGGGTAGGCGCCCAGGCGCATGGTGCCGCCGAGATCGGCCTCACCGGCGACGATCTCCTTCTGATCGGCCATGGTGGAAATCACCGGATGTGGTGTGTCAGGCTCGAATTCGGCCGAATTGGCTTCGGCCAGACCGACCGAACGCGCGGCCTCGATGACCACACACTGCAGGCCCAGACACAGGCCGAGCAGCGGAAGCCCCCTGGTCCGCGCATATTTGATGGCGCCGACCTTGCCCTCGATGCCGCGGATACCGAACCCGCCCGGAATCAGCACCGCGTCCACATCGCGCAGCGCTGCCTGCGCACCCGTCGGGGTTTCGCACTCATCGGACTGCACCCAGCGGATATTCACCTTGGCCCGCGAGGCGAATCCGCCCGCACGCAACGCCTCGGTCACCGACAGATAGGCATCGGGCAAATCGACGTATTTGCCGACCAGTGCGACCTCGACCGTCTCCCGCGGCTGGTGCACCCGATCCAGCAGATCGCCCCACACGGTCCAGTCCACGTCGCGGAACGGCAGTCCGAGCCTGCGCACCACATAGGCGTCCAAGCCCTCACGGTGCAGCACCTTGGGAATGTCGTAGATCGACGGCGCGTCCGGAGTGGAGATGCACGCGTCCACATCGACGTCGCACATCAGCGCGATCTTGCTCTTGAGCGCCTGGGGCACCTCGCGATCGCAACGCAGGATCAGCGCGTCGGGCTGGATTCCGATATTGCGCAGCGCGGCCACCGAATGCTGGGTCGGCTTGGTCTTGAGCTCACCCGATGGCGCGAGGTAGGGCACCAGCGATACGTGCAGGAAGAACACATTGTCCCGGCCCACATCGTGGCGGATCTGGCGCGCGGCCTCGAGGAACGGCTGCGATTCGATATCACCGACGGTGCCACCGATTTCGGTGATCACCACATCGGGCACCTGCCCCTGCAGATCCGGGCCCTGCATCGCCAGGATGCGACTCTTGATCTCATCGGTGATGTGCGGGATCACCTGCACGGTGTCACCGAGGTATTCGCCGCGTCGCTCCTTGGCGATCACCGACGAATAGATTTGCCCGGTAGTCACATTCGCGTCCTTGGACAGATCGCGATCGAGGAAACGCTCGTAGTGACCGACATCGAGATCGGTCTCCGCGCCGTCTTCGGTGACGAACACTTCTCCGTGCTGGAACGGATTCATGGTGCCCGGATCGACGTTCAAGTACGGGTCGAGTTTCTGCATGGTCACCCGCAGTCCGCGCGCGGTCAGCAACTGACCGAGGCTGGAGGCGGTAAGACCCTTACCCAATGAGGAGGCGACACCACCGCTGACGAAGATGTGCTTCGTGGCCGTTCGCGCCTGATTCCGTGTATGACCCACGGGTCTTCACGGTAACACGAAATTGCTGGTCTGATCACACCCCACGCACGTTTGCCACCGAGTCGCTGCCATCGATCGGCCCGGCCGCGGGCAATGTCCGCAGCACGGGGCAGTGTCGGGCGGGCGGATCAGCTCGCGGGCAGCGCGACGAGTGTGAGAGAGGTCGCCTTGGTGCCGGTTCCGTATCGGCCCGCACCACCGTTGAGCTGCTCGCTCAGGCCGAGCACGGTGGTGACGCGGCCGATATCGCGGTCGAGATTGTCGACGGTGGTGACGGCCGTGGCCAGCGCCGCGTCGGAACGAATGATCGCGATCGGACCCGGATTGTCGGCGGCGCCGGATCGACCCGCGAGCACCACACCAGTACCGCGACCACGCAGAGCGCCCGCGAATCGGGCGACATTGCTGCCCTGACTGTTCTCGCCGGACTTCGCGCCGTCGCCGGTGACGACAACGGCGAGGTTCGCCAACTGCGTCGGAGTGTCGCCGTAGGCGAGAAAACCACCGCCGCGCAACGTCTCGAGCACCAGACTCAACTCCTGCGGGGTGCTGCGCGGTTGCGCGCTCGCCGGATCGAGCAGCAGCACCAGGCCGAGCAGATCGCCCGCCATACTGCCCTGATCCACCTGACCGGTGCGCAGCTGCGCGCCCGCGGGAATGACATTGGTGACCGCGGTACGCATCCGGTCGCCCTCTGCGGCGTCGAAGAAGGCGTCGGTGAGTGCGATGCGGCCGGTCACGATGGCACCCGAGACTTCCAGATCCTTCGCGACGGCCTCGGCATCGGCGGGTTCGGCATCGGGGGTCGTGAACATCACGACGCCGCGATCGGTCAGCGTGCCGCCGAGAATGCGCCCCGCCGATCCGGCGATGAACCGATCCGCGGCATTCATTTCGTCGCCGAAGCGCCGGTTCTGATCGGTGGCCGCGTCGAGCTGTTTGCGCAGATCCGTCTTATCCGCGCGCAATCCGGACAGCAGGTCCGCCGCCACGGTCTGTGACCCGAGCACCACGCCGAGGGCGAGGGCCAGGAAGATCGCGACAATCGAAACCGCGTGCTGCCGAATCGAAATCATCGGTTGCCTCCAGAACCGGCTAGGCCCTGGGCCCATAGCTCGAACCGATTCCAGGTATCGGCAGCCCAATCCAGTGCCTCGGTCCCCATATTCGATGCGAGCATCGCCACGATCACCGCGACCAGTGCGGCGAGTACGACCATCGCGATGGCCGTGCCGGCCCCCCGGTTTCGGTAGAGCGTGGCGACGGCCTTGGCATCCATGAGTTCAGTGCCGATTTTCAGTCGGGTGAGAAAGGTCGCCGGGTTGCTGTCGCGGCGGCCGCGGTCGAAAAAATCGTCCAGCGATGCAGGGGCACCCGCGGTCACGATGAGCGATGCGCCGTGATGGTGGGCCAGCAGCAGCGCCAGGTCGGCGGGTGCGCCGGATGAGGGGAAGGTCGTCGCGCCGACGCCGAGATCCTGGATGCGTTCCAGTCCCTTGGCGTGGCCGTCGGTATCGGCGGGCAAGATCATCTCCGCACCGCATTTCAAAGTGGCGGTGCTGATTTCGTCCGGGTCGCCGACGATCAGATCGAGGCGGTAGCCCTGCTTCATCAGGGTGTCCGCGCCACGGCCCACGCCGACCATGATCGGGGCATACTCCTTGATGAACGGCTTCAGTCGCTCGAGATCGTCCGCATGGTCCGGGCCGTCGGCCACCACGACCACATGCCGATTCCTCATGTTCAGTTCTAGCTCCGGCACCCCGATACCGTCGATGAGCAGCGCACTCTCGGTGCGGATGAATTCGATGGTGTTGCCAGCGAAGGCCTCCAGATGATCGGCGAGGCCGTTGCGCGCCTCGATCATCCGCTCGGCGATATCGGATTCGGTCAGCTCGATGGCCGTGACCAGGACCTCGGGCTCCTTCTTGACCAGTTTGTCGGAGTAGACGACGCCGTCATCGATACGGACTTTGGTGCCGTCCTTGATCCGGAAGGCATCCGAACTGACCGTGTCCAGCAGCAGAACTCCGTTGGCGACCAGCACTTCCGGTCCCAGATTGGGGTAGCGGCCCGAAATCGATGGCGATGTATTCACCACCGCGGCCACGCCCGCCTGGACCAACCGATCGGCGGTGAGCCGATCCAAGTCCATCTCATCGAGTATTACGACATCACCGGGCCCGACCCGCTTCAGCAGACGCCTGGTGTTGCGGTCAACCCGAGCTGTCCCGGTCAGCCCGGGTAGCGATTCGGTGCTCTTCGACAACAACGCCAACATCTTCATGGGGCCGATCCTGGCTCCAAACCCTCAACCATTGGCGGAGGCGCGCCGAATCACCAGTCACATCTGTCACTGTGGTAACAGGAACACCACGCCGCGCCGAGGGCGCGCCAATCAGTACCCGTATGCTGCGGGTCACAGATATCTCGAAGAGGAGTCACTATGGTCAGCAGCACCGTCGACGCCGTGCTCGCGGCACCGCGCGATGTCGTCTACAAGTTCTTCACCGAGCGCGATGGCATCAACCCCTACATCCCGGTCGACTTCACCCTGAAGACCCCCGGCTCTCCCACCCCGAATGGCGTCGGTGCGCAATACCTCATCGGCAAGGTCGGCGTCGGCTTCGTCGAGGAGACCACCAAGCTCGTTCCCGGCGAATTGATGGAATACAAGATCATCAAGGGCGCCCCGGTGAAGCGGCATATCGGCACCATTACCTTCACCGATGCCGATAACGGCACCCTGATCTCCTACACGATGGAGTCCGAGCCCAGCCTCCCCGTTCCCGCGAAGGTTCTGGAATTCGGCCTGAAGAACCTCATCAACCAGTTCATCAAGGGCGCCCAAAAAGCCCTGCGCTGAATCTGTCAGGCGAGGGCGCGCTCGGCGCGGGCGGTTGCGAGCAGTTCCTCGGCGTGAGCTCGGCCGGTTTCGGTGTCATCGAGACCGGCCAGCATGCGGGCCAATTCGATGACGCGCTCATCCTTGGTCAATGCCCGGACGCCGCTGTTCACCTTGCCCTTGCCGTCATCGGACTTATCCACCACCAGATGGGTGTCGGCGAATGCGGCGACCTGTGGCAGGTGGGTCACCACGATCACCTGATGGGTGCGCGCGAGCCGGGCCAGCCGACGACCGATCTCGACCGCGGCGCGGCCGCCGACACCGGCGTCGACCTCGTCGAACACCATGGTCGCACCGTGATCGGAACTGGCGAGTACTACTTCGAGCGCCAGCATCACGCGCGAGAGTTCACCACCGGATGCGCTCTTGCTCAACGGCAATGACTGCGCACCCGAATGCGCGGACAGCCGGAATTCCACTTCGTCGACACCGGACGACCCCGCATGCACTTCCTGCCCGTCCACCGTCAGCGGCGCGGAATCCTGCGGGCTCGCGGGCACCGGCCGCACCACGACCTCGAGCTTCGCCTTACCCATCGCGAGCCCACCGAGTTCGGCGCTCACCGCGGCAGCCAGCTTGCCCGCCGACTTGCTGCGCGCCGCGGTCAATTTGCGTGCGGCCTCACGAACGCGGTCCGCGGCGATATCCACCTGCGCCGCCAGCGCGGCCAGCGCCTCCTCGGAGACATCGAGCGAGCCCAGACGCGCCCGCGCCTCCTCCGCCCACGCGATCACCCCGTCGATATCCGGCGCGTACTTGCGGGTCAGCGATTTCAATTCCGCCTGCCGGGTGAGCAGCGAATCCAAAGCCCCCGGGTCCGAAGGCAAATCCGAAAGATAGCCACTGAGTTCGGTGGTCAAATCGACGACCACTGCGATGGCCTCACCGAGCCGCGGCCCGAGCGCGGTCAGTGCCGGATCGTGGGCCGATTCGATGCGGGCACGCGCGGCGCCGAGCAATTCCAGTGCACCCGAACCCTCTTCGGGCGAATCGGCGGGACCTGCCAAGGCATCGTGCGCGATCGCGGCGGCCTCACGCAACGAATCCAGATCACTGAGCCTGCGCACCTCGTCGACGATGCGCTCATCCTCGCCTGGTTCCGGTGCGATGGCATCGATCTCTGACAATGAATGCTTGAGCCGGTCGGCCTCGAGCGCGAGTTCCCTACTGCGCGCGGTACGTTCGAGCAGCTCATTGCGGGCGTCGAGCCAGGATCGGCGCTGCACCTGGTACTTGCGCAGCAGCGAACCAACCGCATCGGCGGCGAACTGATCCAGGGCGGACAACTGTTGATCCGGACGCTGCAGCCGCAGTTGGTCGTTCTGACCGTGCACAGTCAACAACGGCGCGGTGAAATCGGCCAAGACAGACGCGGGTACGCCGCGTCCACCCAGATGCGCACGGGAGCGTCCATCACTGCCGACGGTACGGATCGCGATGATGCTGCCGTCGTCATCGCGTTCGGCCGCAGCCGATTCCAGGACTTCCTGCACCTGCTTCTGCGCGGTCGTGTTCACCTCGTCGACAGTGAACCGCCCCTCGACCACGGCCCGTTCCGCACCCAACCGGACGCGTCCCGCATCGGCCCGCGCCCCGCTGAGCAGGTGCAGGCTGGTCACCACCATGGTCTTACCGGCACCGGTCTCACCGGTAAGAACCGTCAGGCCCTCATGGAATTGCGCGGTAGCCGTGGATATGACGCCAAGCCCGTCAATCCTGATCTCTGTCAGCACGTGTGATCTCCGTTCGCCGTCGGCCACGCCAGCCTGTCACGGGCAATTGGAATTTGCGCACCATCCGGTCGGCGAACGGTGCGGAATCCAACCGCACCCACCGCACCGGTTCGGCACCGCGGACCGCTTCGAGTCGCCCGCCCTTCGGCAATGCCAAGGTGCGCCTGCCATCCAGGAAAACTATCGCATCGTGGCCCGCCGCAACGGATTCGACCGCGATCCTGGATTCCGGACTGGTCACGAGCGGCCGCGCGAACAGGGCGTGCGCATTGCTCGGAATCACCAGCAGCGCTTCGAGTTCCGGCCACACCACCGGGCCACCCGCGGAGAACGCGTAGGCGGTCGATCCAGTCGGTGTGGAGATAAGGATGCCGTCGCAGCCGAATTGCGAAACCGGCCGCCCGTCGACTTCCAAGACCACCTCGAGCACACCCATACGCGAGGCATTCTCGATGCTGGCTTCATTGAGCGCCCAGCCGGTTTCGACGATCTCGTCGTCCACCCGGACGTTCACGTCGATGGTCATCCGATGCTCGAGCTGGTAGTCGCCGCGGACCACGCTGGCCAATGCCTCATCGAGATGTTCGGCCTCGGCCTCGGTGAGAAAACCGATGCGGCCCAGATTGATTCCGAGCACCGGTACCCCCGCTGGCCTGGCCAATTCGGCCGCGCGCAGGAAGGTACCGTCACCACCGAGCGAGAGCACCATCTCGCAGCCGACCGCGGCGTCCGGGCAGTGTTCGACCACGCGCGCGGGATAGCCACCCGGTTCCGCGACGGCCGTCCCGCCGCGGGTATCGGACTCACAGTCGAATCGGGTGCTGTCCGCCTCGTCCGCGAGTACGCGCAACCCGATGCCCGCATCCGCGAAGATCTTCGCGACCCGATGGGCGGTTTCGATGATCTCCGCCCGGCCCGGATGCGAAACCAGCAGAATCTCCCTGGATGCGGCCGGCGTCAGCGCGTTCACTGTGGACCCTCCTCAACCGCACGTTCGACGAGCACCGCGACCTGCTCGCCGTCGTACTCGAACTGCCCGTCTTTACGCAGCCACACAAAGTATTCGACATTGCCCGATGGGCCGGGCAGCGGGCTGGCCACCACCCCGAGGGTGCGCAAGCCCAATTCGGCGGCGGCGGCCGCGACATCGCGCACCACTTCCGCGCGCAATGCGGGATCCCGCACCACACCGCCGGAGCCTACTCGCTCCTTGCCGACCTCGAACTGGGGTTTGACCATGGGCAACAGGTCGGCACCGGCCGCGGTGCAGGCCGCTAGTGCGGGAAGCACCAGATTCAGCGATATGAACGACAGATCGCCAACAACGAGCTCAACGGTGCCGCCGATGGATTCCGGGGTGATGGCACGGACATTGGTGCGGTCCAGAACCCGTACCCTCTCGTCATTCTGCAGCCGCCAGATCAGCTGGCCGTAACCGACATCGACGGCGACGACTGCACGCGCCTGCCTGGAAAGCAGTACATCGGTAAAGCCGCCCGTCGACGCACCCGCATCCAGGCAGCGCTTCCCCGCGACGGTCAAGCCCTGGGGTTCGAATGCTTCTAACGCACCGAGCAGCTTGTGCGCACCACGCGAGGCCCACGACACCTCGTCGGGCTCCTCGCGCACGATCAACGGCGTGCCCGCCTCGACAGCGGTCGCGGGCTTCACGGCGACCGTTCCAGCAATCAGGACGCGGCCCGCACCGATCAGCTCGACCGCATGTTCACGCGATCGCGCCAATCCGCGGCGAACCAGTTCGGCGTCCACCCGAGCGCGCCTGGCCACCTCAGATCTTGTCCACCGTGGCCAGTGCCTGTACGAGCACCTCATGTGCCTGCTCCAGGATGCGGGCGCGCCGGGTGATATCGGCGCCGGAATCAGAATCCGTCGGCGGTGGCGCCGCCAGGGCGGTCCAGGCCGGACGGGCGTCGAGTTCGGCGAGCAGACTGTCGATCTCGGCGCGGATCCGCGTCGGATCGGCAGGCTCCGGGCGTCCGTGTGCACCCGGCAGATGCTGGCCGGGCAGCGGTGGCCCCGGGCGCGGTCCGTTCGAGCCGGGTCCATTGGGGCGTGGCATCGGAGTAGTCATCGTGGGGTCAACGCTATCGGATTTCCGAACCGGCCGCCCGCACCCTTATGGCTCTTCC
Organism: Nocardia sp. CA-084685; assembly: GCF_050955785.1. Lineage (NCBI taxonomy): Bacteria > Bacillati > Actinomycetota > Actinomycetes > Mycobacteriales > Nocardiaceae > Nocardia > Nocardia sp. CA-084685. Next base: position 2,993,860 of record NZ_CP192094.1, on the reverse strand, counting down.
GGGGTTACGGCGTAGGCGTTGCGTCAAGTCGTCGGCGACGTCGGTCGCCTCGTCCTCGACCGGCGGATGGTTCAGTGCGTCCAATGACTCCGAGACATAGGTCGGGATCAGCTCCGGCGGGGCGTCGCGTAGTTCGTCGAGGGTGCTCACACCGGTCAGGACCAGCAGAGATTCGAGGCCGACGCGGTTGGCGCCCTCGATATCGGTGTCCAGGCGGTCGCCCACCACCAGCGCGCTGCGCGTTCCAGCGCGCACCAAGGCATCCTCTAGCAGTGGCGCATAGGGTTTGCCCGCTACTACCGGCTCCCTGCCGGAGGCGGCGCGCAGTGCGGCGACCATGGCGCCGTTGCCGGGCGCGAGGCCCCGCTCATTCGGCAGCGTCTTATCGGTGTTCGCGGCGACCCACAGCGCGTCGGCGCTCAGTGCGTAGGCCGCTTCGGCCAGATCCGGCCACGCGGTTTCGGGTGAATGTCCTTGTACGACAGCATCGGGCGCGGCACCGTTGAAACGTCGGATCGATCGCAGCCCGACCGCTTCGACCTCCTTGGCCAGGTCATCGGTGCCGACGATCAACACCGTCGCCCCGGAATCGAGCCGCTCCGCCAACAACCGTGCCGCCGCCTGCGCACTGGTCACGACATCGTCGGCTTCCGCCGCGAATCCCAGCTCGGCCAAATGCCGTGCAACGACATCGGGACCGCGGCTCGCGTTATTCGTCACATACACAAGCCGCTGTGTCACAACGGAGTCCGCCAACGCCTCCGGCGCGCCCTCGATCACCTCGTGCCCGCGATACAGCGTGCCGTCCAGATCCAGCAGCAGGGCTGCATACCGCTCTCGTAGCCGCTTCACACCACTCTCACTCCACGTCACCGACCGACAACTTGCCGTCCACGAACCCTACGCCAGCCCGCCGACAGGAAAATGACGGCGTCGACCGACCATATGCCGCAAGCCCATTCCGAGCGCCCACCCGAATCGCGAGCACGTTGGGCGACACCGCATAGCCAGCCTTGGGCGCGCCGTGCGCAATCTCGCAATGCCGGCTGGGAACGGCGCAAAGGCGAGGCTTGTGCCGACTCGGTCGGGCGAGCCCTTGCGCTCGCGCATTCCATACCCCGTTAGGCGAGCGGACCGGAACCCAGCGACCTCCGGAGATATTGTCAAGACCTGTGGATGAGCGAGTTTCAGGCGCCCTCCTCGGTGTTGGTGGGTCGATCGGTCGTTCTGCGAGTTTCGCTGGGTAGCAGTTCGCCCCGAAACTGCTGGTGGATGTCGAACAGGCCGTCGCGCAGTAGCAGGGTGCCGCTCGAGTCGTGTACCTCGTAGTGCGTCCGCAGGGCGCGTCTGGCTGTGTCAGTTGTGTTTCGCTTCGTAGCGCAGCAGGACCGTACCGCCCGGGAAGGTGCGGTTCTCCAACAGTCGCAGCGATATCCATGACGGCAGTGTCGGGAAGAACGGGGTGCCGCCGCCCACGGCGGTGGGCGTGACCACGATCCGGTACTCGTCCACCAGTCCGGCCTGCACGATCGGTGCGGCCAGCGTCGCGCCGGCCACCTCCAGCCTGCCGTCGGTTTCGGCTTTCAGTTTCGTCACCACCTCGACCGGGTCGCCGCGTTCCAGGCGGGAGTTCCAGTCGACCGACTCCAGGGTGCGTGAGAACACGACCTTGGGCATGTCGCGCCAGATGCGGGCGAAGTCGACGATCCGAGGGGTGGCGTCCGGAGCCTTGTCAGCGGTCGGCCAGTAAGCGGACATCAGTTCGTAGAGCCGCCGCCCGTAGAACGACAGGGCGGTCTCGCGCTCGAAGTCGTTCCAGTACTGGAGGAGCTCTTCGCTCGGATCGGACCAGTCGATGTTGCCTTGCGCGTCGGCGATGTACCCGTCCACCGACACGTTGAAGCCGTAGATGAGTTTGCCCATAGAGATCAGATTGCACCGGAGTGCAAAACTCATCGCGACGCCACACGAGATATCGTCAAATCCTTGTAGAAGGAGCGAGCGTCAAGCGGCCCCCTTCGTGAGCTGACGAACTCTTCGGTAGCGGGGTCTAGCGGGCGCTACTTACAGCTCCGCGTCGCCGGTTAATTCCTCGGCGCGTTCCTCGGCGTCGGTTTCGCCGTCGAGGTCGGCGGAGGCGGCGTTGAGGAACCAGGTGAGGCCCTCGGCCGTGCGGCCTGCGGCGACCAGGGCGTCGGCGTAAGCGTAGAAGAGGCGGGCTGCCGCAGAGCCGGTGCGGGAGGGGTCGAGTTCCGAGGTTTGCAGGGTGACTACGGCCTGGTCGTATTGGCCGAGGTCCATGCGTGCACCGGCGACCACGATGCGGAGTTCGGTGGCCTCGTCACCGCGCAGGGCGCGGGCTTCGTCGCTGCGACCCAGTTCGATGGCGCGCTCGGGGCGACCGAGGCCGCGTTCGCAGTCGGCCATGACGGCGAGCAGACCGGACCCGCCGGACATCCGGCGGGCGGTGCGCAACTCGGAAAGAGCTTCGGCCCATTCGCCCGCATGGTAGGCAGTGACGCCGGCGGTTTCGCGGACCACAGCGATGCGGCCTGCTCGTTGGCGCGCCGCCCGTGCGTGAGCCAGGGCAAGACGCGGGTCGTCATCGATGAGTCGAGCCGCCATCACAAGATGCCGGGCTACGGTTTCCGCGTTGCCCTTGTCCAGGCTCAACAGATCGCGGCGCACCTCGGTTTCGAGGTCGGTGGCCTGGACATCATCGGGCAGATCGGGTTCTTCGGGACGCGGTGCGCGTCGCTCAGCCGAACCGCCCCCAGCACGTGCGCCCTCGCCACCGCGACGGCGATCCTGCGCATCGTCGCCACGGTTCCAGCCGCCGCGCTGACTGGAGTCGCCGCGACCACCGGAGTCGCCACCACGGTTGAACCCGCCACGCTGACCGGCGTCATCGCGCCGCTTGAACCCACCACCTTCGTTCACATCGCCACGCCGAGTCGAGTCGCCACCACGCTTGAAACCACCGCGCTCACCCGAGTCACCACGGCTGAAACCGCCACGCTCGCCGGAACTACCACGGTCGAAACCGCCGCGCTCACCTGAACCACCGCGGCTGAAGCCACTTCGATCGCCGGGACCGCGACTGGAACCACTACGGTCCCCAGAACCGCTGCGGCCGAAGCCACTTCGATCGCCGGAGTCACTGCGTTGTCCGGAATCGCCTCCGCGCTTGAAGCCACGGCGCTCGCCGGAATCACGGGTGAAACCACGCTCGCCGGAATCGCCACGGTCCAAACGGCCGCGCTCGCTGGAGCCACCTCGGCTGAAACCGCTACGTTCGCCCGCATCACCGCGTCGGCCCGAATCGGCACCGCGGTTGAAGCCGCCGCGCTCGCCGGAGCCGCCCCGGTTGAAACCACTACGATCCGCGGAATCACCGGCGCGCTTGAATCCACCGCGCTCACCCGAACCGCCGCGGCTGGAACCACGCTCGCCGGAATCGCCACGCTGACCCGAGTCGCCGCGATCGAAACCGCCGCGGCCACCGCCCCGGTTGAAACCACCGCGATCATCGGCACGATTGAAGCCGCCACGACTACCGGAGTCACCGCGCTCGCCGGATCCGCTGCGCTTGAAACCGCCCCGGTCGCCGGAGCTGCGATCGTCGGAATCGTCGCGGCGGTTGGAGTCGCCGCGGTCGCTGGAGCCACTCCGGGGGGAGTCGCTGCTGCGTTTGAAGCCGCGCCGTTCGCCGGAATCACCTCGGTCGGAGGAGCCGCGAGAGGCGCTGCCTCGATCGCGGTCGGGACCGCCCTGCCGGAAGGACTTCCGGCCGTCGTTCTGTTCCGACACGGTGGCCCCTTTCTAGGTTCCGCCAGAGGTTGTCGAACCTCTGAATTCAATCACGTGTCGGCGGTCGGGCCCGAACACGGCATAGATATAGGTGCATAAACGACGATAGGGGACCCAATTTTGGGTCCCCTATCGTGAAGGATGTTCCGGCGGTGTCCTACTCTCCCACACCCTGTCGAGTGCAGTACCATCGGCGCTGGTGGCCTTAGCTTCCGGGTTCGGAATGGGACCGGGCGTTTCCCCACCGCTATAGCCGCCGTAACTCTATGAAACTATCCACAAACAGCGCGACAATCCCAGGGGGAACAAAATAACCCCTGTCGTTGTCTGCTGCAGTGTCTGTGTGTTGTTTCAGATACCGCACAGTGGACGCGTAGCTTCTTCGTTGGTAAGTCCTCGGCCGATTAGTACCAGTCACCTCCACCCGTTACCGGGCTTCCAGTTCTGGCCTATCAACCCCATGGTCTGTAGGGGGCCTTAACCACTCGAAGGTGGTGAGAAACCTCATCTTGGAACAGGCTTCCCGCTTAGATGCTTTCAGCGGTTATCCCTTCCGAACGTAGCTAACCAGCAGTGCCCTTGGCAGGACAACTGGCACACCAGAGGTTCGTCCGTCCCGGTCCTCTCGTACTAGGGACAGCCTTCCTCAAGTTTCTGACGCGCGCGGCGGATAGAGACCGAACTGTCTCACGACGTTCTAAACCCAGCTCGCGTGCCGCTTTAATGGGCGAACAGCCCAACCCTTGGGACCTACTCCAGCCCCAGGATGCGACGAGCCGACATCGAGGTGCCAAACCATCCCGTCGATATGGACTCTTGGGGAAGATCAGCCTGTTATCCCCGGGGTACCTTTTATCCGTTGAGCGACACCGCTTCCACTTGCCGGTGCCGGATCACTAGTCCCGACTTTCGTCCCTGCTCGAGCTGTCACTCTCACAGTCAAGCTCCCTTGTGCACTTGCACTCGACACCTGATTGCCAACCAGGCTGAGGGAACCTTTGGGCGCCTCCGTTACATTTTAGGAGGCAACCGCCCCAGTTAAACTACCCACCAGGCACTGTCCCTGAACCAGATCATGGCCCGAGGTTAGAGGTCCAATACGATCAGAGTGGTATTTCAACGACGACTCCACCAACACTAGCGTGCCAGCTTCACAGTCTCCCACCTATCCTACACAAACCGTACCGAACACCAATACCAAGCTATAGTGAAGGTCCCGGGGTCTTTTCGTCCTGCCGCGCGTAACGAGCATCTTTACTCGTAATGCAATTTCGCCGAGTCTGTGGTTGAGACAGCAGAGAAGTCGTTACGCCATTCGTGCAGGTCGGAACTTACCCGACAAGGAATTTCGCTACCTTAGGATGGTTATAGTTACCACCGCCGTTTACCGGGGCTTAAATTCTCAGCTTCGCCACCGAAGTAGCTAACCGGTCCTCTTAACCTTCCGGCACCGGGCAGGCGTCAGTCCGTATACATCGTCTTACGACTTCGCACGGACCTGTGTTTTTAGTAAACAGTCGCTTCTCTCTGGTCTCTGCGACCCAACCCAGCTCACGGTGCAAAACCGGTCACCAGATCGGGTCCCCCTTCTCCCGAAGTTACGGGGGCATTTTGCCGAGTTCCTTAACCACAGTTCTCTCGATCGCCTCAGTATTCTCTACCTGACCACCTGTGTCGGTTTGGGGTACGGGCCGTGTACCAACTCACTAGAGGCTTTTCTCGGCAGCATAGGATCACTGAATTCACCTCAATCGGCTACGCATCACCTCTCAGGCACAAGAGACACGGATTTGCCTATGTCTCGCCCTACAGGCTTACACCAGTACAACCACTGACTGGCCCAGCTACCTTCCTGCGTCACCCCATCGCTTGACTACTACAGCAAGGGTCGTATGCAGCCACTTCCGGCTCCCCGAAGGGAGTCCATCCGCTTTTGGATACTTAGCACCACTGATTCGCCATTGGGCGCGGATACACGGGTACGGGAATATCAACCCGTTGTCCATCGACTACGCCTGTCGGCCTCGCCTTAGGTCCCGACTCACCCTGGGCGGATTAACCTGGCCCAGGAACCCTTGGTCATTCGGCGGACGAGTTTCTCACTCGTCTTTCGCTACTCATGCCTGCATTCTCACTCCCACAGCCTCCACAACTAGCTCACGCTGCTGCTTCCATGGCTGCAGGACGCTCCCCTACCCATCCACACCACTGCACAACCCCCCGCAGGAGGAAGTGAATGTCATGTGTGAATGCCGCGGCTTCGGCGGTGTACTTGAGCCCCGCTACATTGTCGGCGCAGAATCACTTGACCAGTGAGCTATTACGCACTCTTTCAAGGATGGCTGCTTCTAAGCCAACCTCCTGGTTGTCTTCGCGACTCCACATCCTTTTCCACTTAGTACACGCTTAGGGGCCTTAGCCGGCGATCTGGGCTGTTTCCCTCTCGACTACGAAGCTTATCCCCCGCAGTCTCACTGCCACGCTCTCACACACCGGCATTCGGAGTTTGGCTGATTTCGGTAAGCTTGTAGGCCCCCTAGACCATCCAGTAGCTCTACCTCCGGCGTGAAACACGTGACGCTGCACCTAAATGCATTTCGGGGAGAACCAGCTATCACGGAGTTTGATTGGCCTTTCACCCCTACCCACAGCTCATCCCCTCAGTTTTCAACCTAAGTGGGTTCGGGCCTCCACGACGTCTTACCGTCGCTTCACCCTGGCCATGGGTAGATCACTCCGCTTCGGGTCTAGAACACGCGACTCACAACGCCCTATTCGGACTCGCTTTCGCTACGGCTACCCCACACGGGTTAACCTCGCCACATGCCACTAACTCGCAGGCTCATTCTTCAAAAGGCACGCCATCACCCACCCTAGCAAAGCTAAGCGCAGGCCCTGACGGATTGTAAGCGCACGGTTTCAGGTACTATTTCACTCCCCTCCCGGGGTACTTTTCACCTTTCCCTCACGGTACTAGTCCGCTATCGGTCACCAGGGAGTATTCAGGCTTACCGGGTGGTCCCGGCAGATTCACAGCAGATTTCACGGGCCCGCTGCTACTCGGGAAACATCCACAACAGCCGTTGAGTTTTCATTTACCGGACTATCACCGTCTATGGCAGGCCGTTCCAGACCACTTCAACTAACACAACGGTTTCTGACTGTCGCCCTGACCGGCAGATCAGGGAAGAATGCTCCCACTACCCCGTCCAGACAACCCCTGCCGGGTATCACATCTGAACGGTTTAGCCTCATCCGCTTTCGCTCGCCACTACTCACGGAATCACTATTGTTTTCTCTTCCTGTGGGTACTGAGATGTTTCACTTCCCCACGTTCCCTCCACACACCCTATATATTCAGATGCGGGTAACACGACATCACTCGTGCTGGGTTTCCCCATTCGGAAATCCTCGGATCTCAGCTCGGTTGACAGCTCCCCGAGGCTTATCGCAGCCTCCTACGTCCTTCATCGGCTCCTGGTGCCAAGGCATCCACCGTACGCTCTTAAACACTTACAAACAAAGATGCTCGCGTCCACTGTGCAGTTCTCAAACAACACACCCGAACGAATCCAATTCCGACACCAGCACCCCAGCCAAAAAACTGAGGTCGGTATGACCGAGAACCCGATCGGATCGTCTATTTGCCTAGAAAGAAACACTCGCGTGTTCTCTCAGGACCCAACAGTGTGCCGATTACATCCCCGAACCGAAAGCACTCAGGCTTCCAGCAATTTCGAGGCACATGTCAGTGTTCCACCCATGAGCGTCCGCCGGACTACATGTGAGTCCGAAACGGTCTCTGGCATCAACGTTTACCATCCCCGACTCTTCGGGGTGCGATGCAGAAGTGCTCCTTAGAAAGGAGGTGATCCAGCCGCACCTTCCGGTACGGCTACCTTGTTACGACTTCGTCCCAATCGCCAATCCCACCTTCGACGGCTCCCTCCCACAAGGGGTTAGGCCACCGGCTTCGGGTGTTACCGACTTTCATGACGTGACGGGCGGTGTGTACAAGGCCCGGGAACGTATTCACCGCAGCGTTGCTGATCTGCGATTACTAGCGACTCCAACTTCACGGGGTCGAGTTGCAGACCCCGATCCGAACTGAGACCGGCTTTAAGGGATTCGCTCCACCTCACGGTATCGCAGCCCTCTGTACCGGCCATTGTAGCATGTGTGAAGCCCTGGACATAAGGGGCATGATGACTTGACGTCGTCCCCACCTTCCTCCGAGTTGACCCCGGCAGTCTCTCACGAGTCCCCGCCATAACGCGCTGGCAACATAAGATAAGGGTTGCGCTCGTTGCGGGACTTAACCCAACATCTCACGACACGAGCTGACGACAGCCATGCACCACCTGTACACCAACCACAAGGGGGGCGACATCTCTGCCGCTTTCTGGTGTATGTCAAACCCAGGTAAGGTTCTTCGCGTTGCATCGAATTAATCCACATGCTCCGCCGCTTGTGCGGGCCCCCGTCAATTCCTTTGAGTTTTAGCCTTGCGGCCGTACTCCCCAGGCGGGGTACTTAATGCGTTAGCTACGGCACGGATCCCGTGGAAGGAAACCCACACCTAGTACCCACCGTTTACGGCGTGGACTACCAGGGTATCTAATCCTGTTCGCTACCCACGCTTTCGCTTCTCAGCGTCAGTTACTTCCCAGAGACCCGCCTTCGCCACCGGTGTTCCTCCTGATATCTGCGCATTTCACCGCTACACCAGGAATTCCAGTCTCCCCTGAAGTACTCTAGTCCGCCCGTATCGACCGCAAGCCCACCGTTGAGCGGTAGGTTTTCACGATCGACGCGACGAACCGCCTACAAGCTCTTTACGCCCAGTAATTCCGGACAACGCTCGCACCCTACGTATTACCGCGGCTGCTGGCACGTAGTTGGCCGGTGCTTCTTCTACAGGTACCGTCACTCACGCTTCGTCCCTGTCGAAAGAGGTTTACAACCCGAAGGCCGTCATCCCTCACGCGGCGTCGCTGCATCAGGCTTCCGCCCATTGTGCAATATTCCCCACTGCTGCCTCCCGTAGGAGTCTGGGCCGTGTCTCAGTCCCAGTGTGGCCGGTCACCCTCTCAGGTCGGCTACCCGTCGTCGCCTTGGTAGGCCATTACCCCACCAACAAGCTGATAGGCCGCGGGCCCATCCTGCACCGATAAATCTTTCCACCACAAGACATGCATCTCGTAGTCATATCCGGTATTAGACCCAGTTTCCCAGGCTTATCCCGAAGTACAGGGCAGATCACCCACGTGTTACTCACCCGTTCGCCGCTCGTGTACCCCGAAGGGCCTTACCGCTCGACTTGCATGTGTTAAGCACGCCGCCAGCGTTCGTCCTGAGCCAGGATCAAACTCTCCGTTGAAGACTCTCAACCACACCCTCAAAAAGGGCGCAATCAGAAGAATTAACCAGAGTCCGAAAACCATGGCAAAAATCAAACACCAGCAAAAGTATTTGCTGACAAAAATGCCCGACCCACCCAAACGGGGGTTTGGAAGAGCCGGAACCAAAAAATATTTGGCACTGACATTCATCGACACACTATTGAGTTCTCAAAGAACACACGCACACAACTTGACCCAAGATTCTCTCGGGGGGCTTGTTGAGGCAACTGTCCTAGCCTAGCCAACCTTCCGCGCAGAGTCAAGTCTGCTCGTACGATCGGGCAACGCTGATCGCCAGGCGCTCCTCGTCCTACCTCGTTTCCCAGGCCGCCGTGCTCAACGTTTCCGCTGCGCTTTGGGCTCCGGGTCGGTGTCCGTGTCGCTCTGACTTGGACAAAGTTACGCGGCGGAGAACGTCGAGTCAAATCAGCACTACACGCATGTAATTTCGCAGGTCAGAGGCGGTTTGCCACCCCGAAAAACGGGCTCGGGCCACTCGAATGTGACCCGAGCCACTTGATCTTTATGCGCCTGCCCGCAGTACGCCCGCGAAGTTCCGCTTACCGCGACGCAGCACCAACCACCGTCCGTGCAGGTAGTCGGCATCGGCGGGGGTCCATTCCAGATCTGAGATCCGCTCGTTGTTCACCGACGCTCCCCCCTCGTTCACCGCCCGACGTGCGGCACCGCGGCTCTCCGACAGTCCGGACGCGACCAGCAGATCGACGATCGTGCTCGGTTCACCGGTCCCGACTTGCGCGACCGTGCCGTCGACCGCCGCTTCGCGCAGGGCCGCCGACAGCGTCGGCTCATCGAGTTCACGCAGATCCGCGCGTCCGAACAGGGCATGACTCGCCAACTGCACGGCGCGGGTATTCGCCTCGCCGTGCACCAGATTCGTCATTTCCTCGGCCAGCTTGCGCTGCGCTTCGCGGGCATGCGGACGCTCAGCCGTGGCCGACTCCAGCTCGGCCAACTCCTCCCGGGACAGGAAGGTGAACCAGCGCAGGTATCGCACGACATCGGCATCGGCGGTATTCACGAAGTACTGGTACCAGGCGTACGGGCTGGTCATTTCCGGATCGAGCCACAGGCTGCCGCCGCCGGTCGACTTGCCGAACTTCTTGCCATCGGCCGAGGTAACGAGCGGCACGGTCAACGCGTGCACCGACGCACCGTCGACGCGCCGGTTCAACTCGACGCCCGCGATGATGTTGCCCCACTGATCCGAACCGCCAACTTGCAGTGTGCAGCCGTAGTTGCGGCGCAGCTGCAGGTAGTCGTTGGCCTGCAGCAGCATGTAGCTGAATTCGGTGTAGGAGATGCCCTCGCCGTCCAGGCGGCGCTTGATGGTGTCGCGGGCCAGCATGACATTGACCGAGAAGTGCTTGCCGATATCGCGCAGGAAGTCGACGGTCGACAGCTGGCCGGTCCAGTCCATGTTGTTGGCGATGATCGCGCCGGTGCGCGAATCGTCGAGGTCGACGAAGCGCTCGAGTTGCGAGCGGATCCGGACCGCCCAATCCGCGACGGTATCGGTCGAATTCATGGTGCGCTCACCCACGTCGCGCGGATCGCCGATGAGTCCGGTGGCACCGCCGGCCAGCACGATCGGGCGATGGCCCGCGCGCTGGAACCGTTTCAGCGCCAGCAGCGGGACCAGATGTCCGGCGTGCAGGCTGGCCGCGGTGGGATCGAAACCGGCATACAGGGTCAGCGGCCCGGCGGCTACCGCCGCGCGCAGGGCGTCCAGGTCGGTGGACTGGGCGATCAGTCCGCGCCAGGTCAGTTCATCGATGATGTCGCCGCTCACGCCTGCGCCTCGCTGGCGCTCGGCTCCAGCGTGCGCGATGCGCGCTGGCACATGGTTCGCTCACTTCGTTCGCTCACGCTGTCCCATCTTTCCGCACCGGTCCCCGCGACCGGCATACCCCTCAGTGTCGCCGTGCGCCGCCACGCACGGCGAACTGTTTTCGGTCAACGCGACAACGATCGGCAGACCGCTGTCTGCCGATCGTGTGCGTTATTCAGATGTTCAGCGCGCCAGCAGCTCCCGCACCGCGATGATGCTGTCGCGACGCTGCCAGGCGATCCACACGAACACCACGCCGAGCACCAGCGGGAAGGGCGCCAGGGCGGCCGCACCGAGCAGGAACACCTGGGTCAGGGCAGCGCAGATCATGGTGATGGTCAGGCCGACGGCCGCGGGGCCGCTCAGGCGGGGCACCAGCAGGCCGATGCCGCCGGCGAGTTCGACCAGGCCGGTGAAGTAGCGGAACCACTGGCCCCAACCGATCGTGTCGAAGGACTCGACCGCCGCCTGCGCACCGAGCAGCTTCGGAGCGGCGGAGGCGATGATGAAGAACAGCGCGAGCAGGACCTGCACGGTCCAGAGCGCGATATTCATCTTCTTGCCGGAGCGGTGGGCAACAGCGGTGGCGGGGGCGATCGGGGCGGCGGGGGCGATGGCGGTCATCTGTCTTTCCTTCGGCTCGGTCGCGCCGGGTGTAGCGCGTTCAACAGATAGGACGGACACCGCGCCGAAAACTCATCGCTGACCCCGAAAATTCTTGTGACCTGGTGCTATACCGCTTCGATCGGGGCGCGCGGGCTGCGCCGGTAGACCGAGACCGCCGGTGATGGGAGCCAGAATCGCCACGGCACGTCCGCCGCGCTGCTGACCCCGACGCGTGGTCCGTTGGAAATCTCGGTGCGGTCGATCGCGCCATTGAGTTCCAATCGGATCGGCGAGGCAGGATCGAAGAGCGGAGTTCCGTAGTCGCTCAGCGTGATTCCGAGCGCGCTGCCGAGATTGCCTGGGCCCCTTGCCAAACCGGCGTCGGTGCGGGCCGCGGGCCGTCGCTGCCTGGCCGTCTCCAATCCGGCGATCACTTCGCCGGACCGGATGAGTGCCGCACTGGCCGTGCCGTCCGGACCGGTGGTCACGTTCACGCACATATGCATGCCATAGCTGAGGTAGACGTACAGCACTCCGGCGGGCCCGAACATCACCGCATTGCGCTTAGTCCGCCCGCGTCCGGAATGCGATGCCGGATCCGGCCACGGTCCGGCCGGATCGCCGCCATAGGCCTCCACCTCGACGATTCGCACACCGACAGGTCCGGACCACAGCGTCGAGCCGAGCAGTCGGCGGGCGGCGGCGGGCGGTTCGACCGCGAGTTCCTCATTACGCACGACTCTCCATTGTTCCCGAAAGTCAGACGTAGCGACTGTGCTGGCCCGAGCGCAGCGTGACGAGGTCGTCGATGATCACCGCGGCATAGCCGACCGCGACCAGCACCGCGAGCTGTGCCCAGGCGACCCACGCGATTCCGATCGGGATGGTCGCGGCCACCGCGGCGGCGGCGACCAGCCGCGACCACGGGCGCGGCAGGCCGAGGGCGAGCCGGAAACAGAATTGGCCGAAGAAGTACAGCGCGACACCACCGGAGAGCGCGGCAGCGGCGCCGATGGAGGCGGGTTCATTGCCGTGTGCGATGGTCATGTTGATACCCGCCGCGGCGACGGTGATGCCTATCAGCAGCGGGTAGAGCGCGTAGCCGTAGGCGAGCACCGCGGGACGCGAGCGTTCCCGCGCCGGGACGGCGGCCAGCGCGTGCTCGCCGCGCTCGTCATCGATCCCGAAGTAGGCCCACCAGAGCACATAGGCCAGGCAGAGTCCGAGTGCGACGGTGGCAGTCAGCGGCACGGTGAGCTTCTCCCCTGCCAGCCCCAGACCGATCGCGACCACTGATTCACCGATGGCGACGATGATCACCAGCCCGTTGCGCTCGCAGAAGTGGCTGGCCCGCACTACGAAATCGCGGGTGTCGACCAGGTATGGGCTCAGTATCTGCACCGCGAAGGCCAAGCCCCAGCACAGGTATTGCCACCAGCCGTGCACGAATCCGCCCGCGAGGACGAGCCCTGCCGCGAGCGCGTTCAGTGGCGCGATGCGCCTGATCGCTTGGCTGGCCGATGTGCCGCCGCTGCCCCAGAACAGCGCGGTATGCACGGTATTGACCAGGACGTAACCCAGCCCGAAGGCCAGACCTGTGCCGTGGAACGCGTCCGGTATCGCCAGCGCGAGCACGAAGAATCCGAACATGCCGATCAGCAGTAGTGTGCGTCGCTGCGAATTGCTCGGCGCCACTTCGTTGGTGAGCCAGACGTAACCGCTGTACATCCACCAGATCACCCCGAACAGCACCACCACTTGAGCCAGTGCCTCCCAGCCGGGATGGTGGGTGAAGACGTGGGTCAGCTGGGTGATGGTGAAGACGAAGACGAGATCGAAGAACAGCTCCAGGGTGGAAACCCGAACCTGACCTCCGTCCACGTTTGTTTCCGTGGGCTGGCTGGTCACGGCAGGATCGTAAAGCAACACGCCGAAATGGTCACCCGAGGACGTCGGTCCCCATGTACAGCCCCTTGAGCTTGCTCGGGTTCACCTGGAAGCGCAGGTTGTGGATCTGGCCATCGATGATGTCGTAGGTGAACGCCGCCACCGGATTTCCGTCGATGCGCGCCAGCGCACCGAGTTCTCCGTTGATATGCGCGGGCTCGAGCACGATGCCCGCGACCGACGGCTTGGCGAGTACGCCGAGGACCCAGCGGGCCACATGATCCGGTCCGTACAGCGGACGCCGGGCCGCGGTGACCACGCCGCCGCCATCGGACCACGAGGTGACATCGGGGGCGAGCAGAGTCATCAGGGCGTTGAGATCGCCGCCAGCGCAGGCTGCCATGAACTGTTCGGTGATGTGGGTGCGCTCGGCCTTATCGGTATCGAAGCGCGGGCGGCGGGACTGCACATGTGAACGGGCCCGATGTGCGATCTGCCGGACGGTCGCCTCGGGCTTGTCGAGGGTGTCGGCGATTTCGGCGTGGCTGTAGCCGAAGACCTCGCGCAGCAGGAAAACCGCGCGCTCCACCGGATTCAAGGTCTCCAGGACCACCAGCATCGCGGTGGAGACGGTGTCGGCCAACTCGGTCTCCTCGGCGATATTCGGTGAGGTCAGCAGTGGTTCGGGAAGCCAAGGGCCGACGTAGGTTTCGCGTTTGACCTTGGCGGAGGTGAGCCGGTTCAACGACAGGTTGGTCACGGTGCGCACGAGATAGGACTTGGGATGCTGGACTGTCGACTGATCGGTTTCATTCCACTTCAGCCAGGCGTCCTGGAGGATGTCCTCGGCATCGGTGACCGTGCCCAGCATCCGGTAGGCGGTGGAAAACAGCAGCCGCCGGTGTTCGATGAATGGATCCCGCGCGGGGGTAGCGTCGACCATCTGGTCCATGCTCCTAGTGCAACTCCGGGTCTGGCAATCCAACTTTCCGGACGAACGCGGAAACCGCCCGCCTGGGCTGGCGAACGGCTTATCCGACTCATACGGTCCGACGCGTTGCCTTGCCGCCCTTGGACAGCTGGACCGAGACCGTCATCTTCTTGCTGAGCTCGAAGCTCGGCAGCGGGCTGCTGCTCACGCTCTCCTTGTACAGCACGGCGGCGCGTCCGGTCAGGTAGAACCGACCCGGGGTGTCGTCGGCCTTGGTGAACTGGATGACCGCATCCTTGCGCCCCAGGCTGACGGGCTGGTGGAAGTAGCCGAATCGGAACGGCTCGACCTTCTTGCCCTGCAGCTGTCGCGCAATGCTGTCGGCGGCGTACGCGGCGGTCGGCATACCGGACTGGCAGGTGCCGTGGATCTGGCCCCAGGCCTGGCGCACTGCGGCGGCATCGCCGATGGCGTGGATGTTCGGATGCGAAACCGACCGCAGGGTCGGATCCACCACAATGAGCCCGCGCGCATCGGTTTCGATGCCCGCCTGTGCGGCCAGTGGCGAGACACGGACGCCGGTAGTCCACAGGGTCAGATCGGCCGAAACCAGTTCACCGCCGGAGAGTTCGACCGCATCCGGCAGCACCTTGGTGACCGCCCGGCCGACCTCGCGGACGATGCCGAGTCGATCGAGCGTCTTGTTCAGGTAAACGCGGGCCCTATCGCCCAGCATCGCGCCCGGTTCGGTGCTGCTGATCAGCGTGACGCGCAGGCCCGGGTAGCTCTCGGCGATTTCGGTCGCCGCCTCGATACCCGTCAGACCACCGCCACAGACCGCGACGGTGCCACCATTCGCCGCGACCACCGCGAGATGTTCGGAGAAACGGTGCGCGGTGCGCGGATCATTCAGGGTCCAGGCGTGATCGGCGGCGCCGGGCACGATGCTGGTGTCGGTGCTGCTGCCGAGCGCGTAGATCAGCTCGTCGTAGCGCAGTGTGCCGGTGCCGTCGACGTAGACCCGCTGAGCCTCGGGATCGATGGAAGTCGCCCAGCCTTGGACGAATTCGACGCCCGTACCGGCCAGGATCTCCGGGATCTGATGCTCGGCCAACTCCTGCCCCGTGGCGATCTGGTGCATGCGCAACCGCTCGGTGAAGCGGGCGGACGGGTTGACAAGGGTGATCTCGACATCGAGCTTGCGGGTCCGCCGGGCCAGTCGGATAGCGGCCAGCATGCCGGTGTAGCCCGCGCCGATTACGACGATCCGATGCGTGGTGTTCATGGCTTCTCCCGTTGTCAGTGTCAGGTTTGTCGATTGGTGACGACCATCGGACAAAGCACCGCCACCGGACGTGACAACCCGGCGATGTGATGTGGGACACATATCGGATCAGGGGTGAAATGGGGACGCTCCCGGATGTGGCCAGGGGTCGGTGATCCATACCGTCAGCGGCATGTCTTCGGTTTCCCGGCCGCATTGGTTGCGGCGGTTGCTCTCGAGCGTCGTAGCGGTCACGACGGTTTTGCTGTTATCGGTTGGCGGGTGCGTCACGTGGGTGTACAGCAGTGCGGCCGTATCCACTGTCGGCAGTACCGAATTCAACAATGAGCTCGCGATTCCGCCGCTGGCGCAGTCCCGCGTGCGAACGGATGGCACGCGCGTCTTCGCGCTCGAAATGCGTTCGGGACAAAGGGAATTCCGGTCCGGCCAGGCGACCGAGACGTGGGGGTTCAACGGAGACTATCTCGGACCGACGCTGCGGGCGCGGCGCGGCGAGAAGGTGGAAGTCGAAGTCCGGAACAATCTTTCGGAGCAGTCGACGGTGCATTGGCACGGGATGCATCTACCCGCGGCGATGGACGGCGGACCACACCAGATGGTGCAGGCCGGTAGCACGTGGGTAACGCACTGGACCGTGGACCAGCCCGCCGCCACGCTCTGGTACCACCCACATCCGCACGGAGCGACAGAACAGCACGTCCGACGCGGGCTCGCGGGGCTGTTCCTACTCGATGACGACGTGTCCGAAGGACTATCGCTGCCGAAGAACTATGGCGTCGACGATCTGCCGGTCATCGTCCAGGACGTCCAATTCCGTGGCGATCAGCTCGATTCCTCGCACGGCATGTTCCGCGACGTCGGATTCCTCGGCGACCGGACCATGGTGAACGGAACCCTGACGCCGCATCGGAATGTCGGCGATGAGCTCGTGCGATTGCGGCTGCTCAACGCTTCGACGGCGCGGATCTACACCTTCGGCTTCGCCGACGACCGCCGCTTCTCGCTGGTCGGCACCGATGGCGGACTGCTGCAACATCCGGTCGCGCTCGATCGGGTGCGGCTATCGCCGGGCGAACGTGCCGAGATCGTGGTTCGCGTGCGGCCCGGCGAACGCACCGTACTGCGCAGCACGAAACTCGATGCGGGACTGAACTTCTGGACACAGCGATTCTCCGGCGGTGACGACAGCTTCGACGTCCTCGAACTGCGCGCGGCATCGACATTGCGGCCATCGCCGGAATTACCTGCAACACTGGCACATCCGTCCACACCGGACGGCACGGATTCCGTGCGCGAGCGAAACTTCGAACTGAATCTGAGTGGTATCAACGGCGCCCCGATGGCAATGGATCGGATCGATCTGACGGTCACCCGAGGCACCGCCGAAACCTGGGTGGTGCACAACAACGACGGCATGCCGCACAACTTCCACATTCACGATGTGCAGTTCCGCGTCCTCGAACTGAACGGCGCACCGCCGCCGGACGCGCTGACCGGACCGAAGGACACCATCTTCCTGCCGCCGAATGCCACCGCGAAGCTCGCCATGCGGTTCGACGGACCCGCCGATGCGAACTCACCGTACATGTATCACTGTCACCTGCTCTGGCATGAGGACCAGGGCATGATGGGCCAGTTTGTCGTGGTCGAGCCGGGTCGGTCGGCGGGAACGCCGACACATCACCACTGACGGGTCTTGTCCGGCGGACCGAAGCGCGCTAAATTCATCACACAGTGAATTCAACACTCGATGAATTGAGGCGTCCCATGACGGAACTGCACTCATCCCACGCCGTCGAGGTTCGCAACCTCACCGTGCGCCGAGGCGGCCGCGAAGTCCTACACAACATCTCGCTGACCATCCCGCGCGGTTCCATCACCGGACTGCTCGGACCGTCGGGATGCGGCAAGACCACCCTCATGCGCAGCATCGTCGGCACCCAGATCGTGGCGTCCGGCGAGATCTTCGCGCTCGGATTACCCGCGGGCTCGGCGGAATTGCGACACCGGATCGGCTATGTGACCCAAGCGCCGAGCATTTATTCCGATATCAGCGTGCGCGAGAACGTCGCCTACTACGCCGCGCTCTACGGGCGTGATCGCGACGACACCGACGAGGCCATCGGCGCGGTCGGCCTCTTGGATCACGCCCATCAGCGCGGCGATGAACTGTCCGGCGGCCAGAAGACTCGCGCCTCGCTGGCCTGCGCGTTGGTGGCGCAGCCGGAGGTGCTGATCCTGGACGAACCAACGGTCGGCCTGGATCCGGTACTGCGTGTCGACCTGTGGAAGCAGTTCCACGAATTGGCCGCGAACGGAACGACGCTGCTGGTCTCCAGCCATGTGATGGACGAGGCCGAGCACTGCGACAAACTGCTGCTGATGCGCGAGGGCGATCTGCTCGCCGAACTCAGCCCGGACGAACTGCGCACCGAGACCGGTGAGCAGAACCTCGAACAAGCCTTCCTCACTTTGATCACGATGGGACGTGCGGCATGACCACCACCCTCGCACCGCGTCGCCGGACGCCGACGCTGCGTCCCTATGGCGCGACAACCGGACGCATCCTGCGTCAGCTGCGCAACGACCACCGCACTGTCGCGATGATTCTCGTGGTGCCCGCGGTCCTGATGGCACTGCTCTACTTCATCTACAAGGACACCCCGACCAATCCGTTCAACCCGGTGCCGATCTTCGATCGCGTCGGCATCAGCATGCTCGGCATCCTGCCGTTCATCGTGATGTTCCTGATCACCGCCATCGCCATGCAGCGCGAACGCACCTCGGGCACCTTGGAGCGGCTACTGACCACACCGCTGTCCAAGCTGGATCTGCTCGCCGGATACGGCACCGCCTTCTCGGTCGCCGCGGCGGCGCAGGCGGCGGTGGCCTGTGTGATTTCCTTCTGGCTGCTCGGCCTGAATTCGGCGGGCAGTCCGGCTTGGGTGGTGGTTATCGCCATGATCGATGCGGTCTGCGGCGTCGCGCTCGGGCTATTGGCAAGCGCCTTCGCGCGCACCGAATTCCAGGCCGTACAGTTCATGCCCGTGGTGGTCGCCCCGCAGATCTTCCTGTGCGGCTTACTTGTTCCGCGTGGTCAGTTGCCCGGCTGGTTGGAGGCGATCAGCAATGTGCTGCCGTTGAGCTACGCGGTCGATGCGCTGCAACAGGTTTCGACACATTCGGATGTCACCGGTCAGATGCTGCGTGATCTGGCGGTCGTCGCCGGATTCGCGGTTGTCGCGCTGTGCCTCGGCGCGGCGACGCTACGACGGCGGACCGCGTGACAGCCGAGCAGACACCACCGGATCCGGTGACCAACGGCGACCGGGGCACTCGCTCCGGTCGTCGGCCGGGTCGCTCCGGCGCCCGCGAGGAGATCCTCGCGGCGGCCCGCGCCCGCTTCGCCGAAATCGGTTTCGACAAGACCTCGATTCGCGCCGTCGCAGCCGACGCCGGGGTCGATCCCGCGCTGGTCCACCACTATTTCGGGACCAAACAGCAGTTGTTCACCGCAGTGGTCGAGCTGCCGATCGATCCGGAGGCCACTCTGCGCCGGATCGAAGCCGCGCCGCTGGATCGGCTCGGCGAAACCATTCTCGGCTCGGTGCTCGCAGTGTGGGACTCCCCCGCCGGTCCGGGGATCGTCGCGGCGGTGCGCAGCATTCTCGCGGGCGGCGATACCGCTCTGGCCAGGACATTTGTCCTGGATGTCGTCCTGGAACGGGTACGAACGCGGATCGCGACGCCCGAGGACGACGGCCGCACCCGCGTCGCCCTGCTGGGTACACAGATGATCGGCGTACTGGTCGCGCGCAAGATCCTGGAGATCGAGCCGCTGGCCTCGATGCCGGGCCCGGAACTGGTCGCGGCCGTCGCACCCACGCTGCAGCGCTACCTCACCGGTGTCATCGATACTCCCGCACCGTAATTCGCGGTGGCGCACACTATCCTGCGCCACCCCGCCGATACCAGCTCAGGCGTCCGCGTGCTGGCTGGTGAACGCGGCGTGCTCGGCGTCGGTGACATCGCGAGCCTCATCGATCAGCAGCACCGGAATGCCGTTCTCGATCGGGTAGGCGCGGCGCAGACGCGGGTTGTAGAGGGCGGTAGCGCCCTTGTCGTCGCGGACCAACAGCAGCGGACCCTTGTCCTGCGGGCAGGCGAGCAGACTCAACAGTGTGGCGTCCAAGGCGGTTTCCTCCGGCATGACCGATAACTTACCCGGCGCTCAGGATCGCTCCGTACCGGAACCTGTGGATGGCGATTCAGGCACGGGCGCCCGGCGGAACGAGATGTAGCGATGCCCGAAGAAGCTGGCGACGGCGACCAGACCCATCACCACCACCGCGGACGGTCTACTCGGCAGATGCAGCACCGAGACGGCCAACGACAGCAGTGCGATATTCATCAGCAGCCCCCCGGAATTGACCGCCACGAAGCGAACGAAATCGCGCAGCATATGTCCGCGCACGCGGAAGACCAGCGTGCGATGCAGCACGAACGCGATGACGATGCTGACGGCATAGGCGGCGACAACCGCGACCGCAGGCGGCACATTACTACCGAACACCGATAGCCACAGCACGGTCAGCCCCATACCGAGCGCGGTATTGAACGCACCGACCAACGCGAAGGCGATCTCCTGCCGACGCACCAACCGCAGCAGCAGACCCGGATCCTCGGCACCGGTCGCACCTGCATGATCCGCCGCGAATTCGGCCTGCTGGTCAGCTGTCAACGAGAGCTCCCACCAGATCGGGTTCCGAGACCGTCGCGGCCACCGGCGGTTCGGTCCCGTCCACGGCCACGTCACGCTCGCGGCCGCGCACGAACAGCCATTGCAATGCGCCGATTCCGAACAACCCGAGCAAGATCGCTACGCCGCCGATCTTCCACCCTGGCGGCCGCCAGGTCAGCACCAGATCGCCGTTCTTGGTGCCAGCCGGAATATCGACGGCAACAAAGGTTTTCGCGACCACGTCGAATGGGATCGCGCGGCCGTTCAGCTGCACCTGATAGCCCGGCCAGCCCAGCCGCGCGAAGACCACACGGCCACCATTGTCCGAATTCACGCGGACTCGGCTGGTCAGCTCCGATTCCGACACCGATGTCGCGGTACCGCCGGAGACCGCCGAGACCCTGCCGTTCTGCGCGGACAGCAACCCACCCACTCGCTCGAGCACCGCGATGTACTGCTCGTGGCCCGGGTAGTCGACCCACTGCCAGCCGGGCGGTGCGGGTTGATTGCGCGCGTCGGGGTACAGCGCCTTCTGCAGCACTACCCGATCCACCTTCATCAGGTCGACGATCGTCCTACCGGTAGTGGGCTCCGTCGCGAAGGCCCGCCGGAAGGCATCGGGACAGACGCTGGTGTCCCAGCGCATGCACAGCATTTCACCGAACCAGAAGTGCCCGTTGGGCGTATATCCGCTGACGTAGGTCTTCTCCAGATCCTTGGCGTAATTACCGAAGACCAGCGACCCGTACGCGCCCCGCACCGAACGATCCTCCGGCCGGATCAGTCCGCGATCGGCCAATTGCAAGGTGGTGCCTGGAAATTCAGGGAAGGCAGCGCGCATCTCGGACCGCTGCTCGGGCAGGTTCCAGCTCATCGGCGTCGGCTGTGCCGCGTACACCTGCAGGAAGGCGATCGGGAACACCGAAATGATTGTCAACGCGCAGGCCGCGGCCATGCTTTTCTTCATCCCGAGCCATACGACAGCCGCGCCGAGCACGGCGATGCCGAGCGCCGCCACCACATGCCAGACGACCTCGCGCGGCGCCGCCGAGAACGACCGCACCCACAGCAGCCCGATCAGCACACCCGCGGCGATACCGCGACCACGCCAATTGTCGAAGGTGGCGAAGCGGCCGAGCAGCACGCACACCAGCACCAACAGTCCAAGGGCCAGCATCGGCAACACCCGCGCGGGCCAGCGCAGCGGCCCGATGGTGCCCGGCCCAGCCGTCCACATCAGCGCCATCAGCGCGACCAGCGCGATCGCGCTGAACTCCCGCCAGGACGCACGCGCCTTGCGCCAGTCGATGAAGGCCAGCGCCGGAATCAGGAACCAGGCGATATAGACCACCGGCATCGGCTGCACGTATCCCCACCAGGAGTTGTACGCGGGCAACGAGCTGGGCAGGCTGGCATTGAGCGATTCCGACCATGGCACGGTCAGGAACTGGTCGTTATTGATCTGAGCCGTACCGCGCCAGGTCACCTTGGCCGACAGCATGCTCGGCAGGTAGGTGGCCAACCCTGCCACCGCAGCACACCCAGCGACCGCGAGCAGTCGCAGCGACGGCTGCCATTTGCGTTGGTAGACGACCTCACCCACGGCCACCGCGCCGATCATCAGGCCGGCCTCGACCGCGGGGAAAATGTATTGCACCGAGATGGCCAGGTACAGGAAAACGAAGGTGGGGATCGGCCCGCCACGCCCCCGTGCGTAGCGCACGCCTGATGCCCACGCGTGCACCAGCCACGCGGTACCGGTGAATGCGGTGTACCAACTGGCCTCGTCGAAGAACAGCAGCCAACCGGTGAACGGAATCGACACGCCCGCAACGGCGGCCCATGGCAGCCTCGCCCCGTACGCCAGGCAGACGCGGTACACACCGGTACCGAGGATGACCGCGAAAATCAGCTTGACCACGGTGGTGTAGAGCGCGATGTTGTCGACCGAGGGCGCGATCAGGTCGATCAACAGCTGCGGCGGATTCAGCAAGCCCGCCTCCTCGATGGCGTAGTTGCCCGCCATCCAGTGCTCGGGGACCAGCACCGGGAACTTTCCGTCGCGCAGGGACCGGCCGAGCATCACCCACAGCGGGCCGTACTGCGACTCGCTGTCATCGGTGTAGAAGTGCCTGGCATTGGCCAGCAGGACGGCACCGTATCCGGCGATCACACCGAGCGCGGTTATGAATCCCCACTTGTACACGTCCCGCCGGACGGGGGCGCTACTTTCCACCACGAGTTCCAGACCCTACAGGGCGCACTCGTGGAGGGACACCTCCGATCGGGCCCGGGTGGATCGACCGCTACGAGACCACGTCCGCCAGTTCACGATCCGACTCGCCGGGGCTCGGATCCGCCGCCGGCGGCTCCGCGTCCCGCCGCCGCGATCGCACCCACAGCCACTGCAGCATCCCGATGGCGGCAATGCCGACCGCCGTGGTGCCGATGCCGATCTTCCAGCCCGGCGGCCGCCAGGTCAGCACCAGTTCGGCGTTCTGCGTGCCAGCGGGTACATCGACGGCGACGAAGGACTTCGCCACGGTTGTGATCGGGATCTGCTTACCGTCCAATGTCACCCGATAACCCGGCCAGCCGAGGCGCGCGAATACCACCTTGCCGCCACCGGCCGAGGACACGCGCACCCGGCTGGTGGTCTCGGTCTCCGAAATTGATGCCGCCGTCACATTTTTCGCATCCGCGACCCGGCCGTTCACCGCCGAGATCGGACCGTCGACGCGTTCCAGTACCGAGATGTAGCGCTCATGGCCGGGATAGTCGACCCACTTCCAACCCTCCGGTGCCGCCTGGCCGCGCGCGTCGGGGAACAGGGCGCGCTGCAATACCACCCGGTCCAGCTTCATCAGATCGACAAGGGGACGCCCGGTGGTCGGCTCCGGGGCGAACATCCGGCGATAGGCATCAGGGCAGACGCTGCTGTCCCAGCGCATGCACAGCAGTTCGCCGAAATAGAAATGGCCGGTCGGGGTGTACCCATTGACATAGGTCAGCTCGAGCGATTTGGCGTAGTTGCCGAAGACCAAGGAACCGTAGGCGCCGTCGAGGCTCATATCATCGCGCTGCAGTAGCCCACGCTCGCCGAGTTGGATCGTGGTACCGGGAAAGTCCGGGAACGCGGCCTTCGCTTCGGACCTGTTGGTCGGCAGATGCCATGTCATCGGTGTCGGCTGAGCGGCATTGACCTGATAGAACGCGATCGGGAACATCGCGACGATGGTCAGCACACCCGCGGTGGCCAGACTCCGATTACGTCCGAGCCATACCACCCCGGCGGCGAGCGCGCCGATCGCGGCGGCCGCAAGCACATGCCGGATCACATTGTGTGGATCCGCGGAGAAGGACCGCACCCACAGCAGACCGATCAGCACAGCGGCGGCGATGCCGCGACTCTTCAGATCGCGGAGGGTGGCGTAGCGCCCTAGCAACACACAGACCAGCACGAGCAGGCCGAGTGCGAGCATGGGCAGCACCCGCACGGGCCAGCGCAGCGGACCGATCGACCCCGGTCCAGCACTCCACATCAGCATGATGATCGCGAACAGAGCGACCCCGCTGAGCTCGCGCCAGGATTCACGGGCGCGCCGCCAGTCGATGAAGGCCAACGCCGGGATCAGGAACCAGGCGATATAGGTGACCGGCATCGGCTGGATATAACCCCACCAGGAGGTGAACGCGGGCAACGTGCTCGGCAGACTGGCATTCAGCGATTCCGACCACGGCACTGTCAGGAACTGGTCGTTATTGATCTCCATGGTGCCGCGCCAAGTCACCTTCGCCGACAGCATGCTCGGCAGAAAGGTCAGCAATCCGGCCAGACCGGCACCGGTCGCGGCGACGGTCAACCGCGCCACCGGCTGCCATTGGCGTTGGTAGACGAGCTCGCCCACCGCGACGGCGAGCAGCATCAGCGCCGCCTCCACGGCCGGGAAGATGTACTGCGTGGAGATGGCCAGGTAGAGGTAGATGAAGACCGGAATCGGCCCGCCACGACCGCGGGTGTATCGCACCGACGACGCCCAGGCATGGACCAGCCACGCGGTACCGGTGAGCGCGGTCATCCAACTGGCTTCGTCGAAGAACAGGAAGAAACCCGACAGTGGGAACGCGACACCCGCGACCGCCGACCACACCGGCCTCGCGCCGTACACCAGGCAGATCCGGTAGACACCGAGCGCCGCGATGATCGCGAAGATCAGCTTGACGACGGTCGCGTACACCGCCATGTTGTCGACCGACGGCGCGATCAGATCGATCAGGAGCTGCGGCGGGTTGAACAGGCCGGCATCATCCATCGTGTTGTTGCCCGACATCCAGCGCTCGGGCACCAGCACCGGGAAGGTGCCCTCACGTAGCGCATGTCCTAATCCCACCCAGAGTCCGGTGTACTGGGATTCGGTGTCGTCGGTGTAGAAGTGCCTGGCATTGGCCAGCAGGACCGCCAGGTATCCCGCGATGACACCGAGTGTGCAGACGCCACCCCACCGGTACACTTCCCGACGCGAATCGGGGTCCCTGTCGCGGGCGTCGGGTCCTGCGCTTTTCGCCTCCGTCACTGCACCAACCGTCACGAGTTCCAAACCCTACAGCGCACAGCCGAGCTTGGCACCGAGCCGCCGCACCACCATGATGGTGCGATGAGCTGGTCCGGAATGCTGCATGCGTACCGTGTTAAAGTTCACGGCGGCTCGGGCTCCGCTGTCCAGCGGAGAGTACCGGCACGCACCGTCATCGAAAGTTGATTCAGCTGATGCCGATTCCCAGCGCCCATCCCAACCGCGCGCTCGCGGGGGCGACCAACGGACGCTCCGCTCGACCCGGAGCCGACCAGCCGCACGCGGTATCGGTCGTGGTCCCGATCTATCGGGGCGAAGAAACCATCGGTGGACTGGTCGAAGAACTGCACCGGCTGACCGGTCCCACCGACACCCCTGGCGGCGTCGCGTTCGCGGTCAGCGAGATTATTCTGGTACACGACCACGGGCCAGACCGCTCCGATGTGGTGCTGCAGGAACTGGAGCAGACCTATCCGGAGGTCCGCGTCGTCTGGCTCAGCCGCAACTTCGGACAGGACGCCGCGACCATCGCCGGTATGTCGGCCGCCCAGGGCGACTGGATCGTCACCATGGACGAGGACGGCCAGCACGATCCCGCCTTCATCGGCGCATTCCTGGACGCGGCCTTGGCCGAGCGCGCCGATCTGGTCTATTCGAAGCCGACCAACACCCGCCCGCACGGATTCCTGCGCAACATCACCTCGCGCGGCGCGAAGGTGGTGCTCGCGACGATCTTCGCCTTCCCCGACTCCACCCGGTTCGAAAGCTACCGGCTCATCCGCGGCGATATCGGGCGCCAGCTCGCCGAGGTCGCCTCCAATGGCGCCTACCTCGACGTCGCGCTGACCTGGGTCGTCGGCACCGTCGCGCAGGTGCCGGTGGCCTTGCGCGCCGAGGGCCGCGAAGAATCCGGCTACAACTACCGCCGCCTGTTCTCGCTGTTCTGGAAGATGGTGCTGTGCAGCGGCACCCGGGGCCTGCGGCTGGTCAGCCTGCTCGGGGTCACCCTCGCGCTGGCTGGTGGCGTGATGGCCGCATTCGTCGTATACGAGGCGCTCACCGCCGACAATTGGGCGCCCGAGGGCTGGGCCTCGATGATCGTCGTGCTGCTGCTATGTTCGGGAACAATCTTGTTCTCGCTGGGACTCATCGCCGAATACCTCGGTGTGGCTTTGCATATCCTCGTCGGCAAGCCGCTGTATCTGACCGTCGGTTCGCCGACGCCGCGCCCGGCGGGTAACCGAGAAATGACCACGACCACCGCCAGCAGGGGGAACGACCGGGTTGAGCACTGACCGCGTCATCTTCAGCCGCCCGTTCCGGGCCCGCCGGGAACTGGCCAATCTGGAGGCCGTTCTCGCCTCCGACCACAGTCACGGCGACGGGCGGTTCACCGCCGCGGCCACGGCGAAGCTGAAGACCATCACCGAGGCGCCGCATGCGCTGCTGACCACCTCGTGCACCTCCGCACTGGAGATGGCGGGTCTGCTGCTCGAGCTCGGCCCCGACGATGAGGTGATCGTGCCGAGTTTCGCGTTCACCTCGACCGCGACGGCGATGGCACTGCGCGGCGCCACCTGCGTCTTCGCCGATATCGACCTGGAAACGGGCAATGTGGATCCCGAATCGGTCGCTGCGGCGATCACCGAGCGAACCAAAGCCGTTGTCGTCATCCACTACGGCGGAGTGGCCGCCGATATGGCCGGGCTGCTCGCACTCGGCGACGCGCACGGCATCGCCATCGTGGAGGACAACGCGCACGGCCTCGGCGGCCGGTGGCGCGATCGCCCACTCGGCACCCTCGGCACCCTCGGGACACTCAGCTTCCACGACACCAAGAACGTGCACTGCGGCGAGGGCGGCGCGCTGCTGCTCACCGACGAGATCCTGATGTCGCGCGCCGAGATCATCCGCGAGAAGGGCACCGACCGGGCCCGTTTCCTGCGCGGTGCGGTGGACAAGTACTCCTGGCAGGATATCGGCTCCAGCTATCTGCCCAGCGAGCTCAACGCGGCGGTGCTGGACGCGCAGCTGGACGAATTCGAGACGATACAGACCGGGCGGCACCGGGTGTGGGACGCATACGCCGCCGCGCTGCCGGACTGGGCCGACCGCAACGATGTCCGTCTCATGGCGGTGCCCGAGGACCGGAAACATACCGCGCATCTGTACTACTTGCGCACACCGACCGAGCAGCAGCGCGACGATCTGATCACGTATCTGGCCGCACGCGGTATTTCGGCGCCATTCCATTATGTTCCGCTGGATTCCAGCCCGGCCGGACTCAAACTGGGCCGTACCCCGCAGCCCTGCGTGCGCAGCGCCGAATTCTCGGGAACCGTTGTGCGCCTGCCACTGTGGCCCGACCTCACGGACGAGCAGATCGCCAGGGTCATCGACGCTGTCACCGCGTACACGGTCTAGGCGAGCGCCGGTCCCGCCTCACGCAGTGAGCACGAACAGCTTCTCCCTGCCACCGGCGATCAGCGACCGCTGTACCACGCGCGGTTCATAACCGCGGAAGAACGCGTCCAGGCTCGCCTCGCCGAACCGACTCGCCTGTGCGCCGTCGCCCGCATCGGTGAACCGCTGTCCGATCGCGGCGAGCAGCCGGTTGTCGCTGGTGGCCAGGTTGCGAATCGGCTCCGCGATGATCACCTGTTTTCTCGCCGCCGCCAGCATCCGATCGATGACCGGAGCAGGCTCGGGCAGAAAGTGGTACAGGCTGGCCTGCATGATGACGTAGTCGGCCTCGGGCAATGGAATACCGGAACGCAAGTTCCACACCGCACCGTGTCCGCCCGCCCGGGCCAGCCTGGCGATGAATCGACCGTTGAGGTCGAGTCCGGTGTAGTCGATGGACCGGTTGCGCAGGTAGCGGGTGTACAGCGTCGCGGGCCCACAGCAGAGGTCGAGCACACTGGCACCATCGGGCACGAGTTCGGCGATCGCGCGATACCGAGCGGGGTAGTGCCGCCCGTACAGCCCACGCATCAACAGCTCGTAGATGGTTCGGTTGCGGTAGATAAGGCTTGGTCTCACAGCACCCCTGAACAGTTGTCGACCTGGCAACTATGCCACCCGGATGCGCCGGGCAGCCCGTTCGAGGCACCGCCCTCTCGGTAATGAATCAACCGACTCGCCAAGACGATCCGGCCGCGCCAAGCGTACCCACCCTACGGTTGGCCCCGATGACGGGCTGCTTCCTCGCGGATCTCGCGGAGTCTGGTCGCCGCATCCTTCGTCGGGCGGGTCGGGAGCGCCGGTGCTGTGGTGGCCGGCAGCTGTGGGGCTTTGGTGTCGGTGGCTTTTCCTCGACTGCCGACATACAGCCGATACACGCCGTAACCGGCCAACAGCAGGATCGCCAGCGGCGCCAGGGACAGCACCAGACTCTTCACGAACCCGATCACCATCAGCGCACCGAGCAGCGCCAATATGCCGACGCCGAGTTTGACCTTCCACGACATCTCGAAACCTCCGTTGTCGCCGCGGACCTGGCATCCACGCTACCCCGCCGTTCGGGCCGAAATCGGAACGACGGGGCGGGGGTTCATTCGCCGAAAATGGTTCCGGCCTCGTCCTCGGTGAAGATTTCATAGGCGTCGGATTCCCGGTTGTACCACCAGGTATCGGGTCCCGGCTCGGGCCGGCCCGCCGCCTGCACGGCCCGCGTCGACGGGCGGTAGGAGGAGCTGCGCGGGATCTCGTCGACGACGTAGACAATGTCGGGGCGCTGGTTCGGATCGAGTGCGCGGACTGCCTCGGTCACATCCTTGGGTTCCAGCCGGAAGCCCTTACGGACGCTGACCGCCGCCACCGCGAGCGCATGTTCGCCGACGGGCAGTCCGTAGGCGACCTCCATGTCGACGGCGGTGATGTCGTTGAGCACGTCGACGATGGGCTGGGTGAAGACCGGGCCGCGCTCGGTGTGGATCACCGTGTCCGTGCGATCGACCAGCCAGTAGTCGCCGTCGCTGTCGCGGCGGAAGAGATTTTCGGTCGGCATCCACGCATCCCCCGCCATGAATACCCCGCGCAGCCCACCGTCGGACAGGTCGATGCCCTCGGTCGCCTTGCCGAGCAACAGACCGACCTCGTTATCCGCGCAACGGCGCGCGAAACCGGACCCATCGGTCCGAATCTGCTCGGTGACCGGGTCGTAGGCGACCAACTCCACCTTGGCGGTGCCCGGCACGGGGCGGCCCTTGCAGCCCGCCTTCACACCGGTCACATTCGCCAGCACCACATCACCTTCGATGGAGGCGTAGAACTCGAGCACCCGGGCGGGCGCGAACTGTTCGGTGGTGCGTCGCCACAGGCCCGCGGGCATGCCCGAGCCGATGAACAGGCGAATGGGGTGCTGGTGTCCGGTCGGGAAGACGTCGGCATCGAGGATGTCGCGCAGCATGGTCCAGGTGTAGGTGACCACCGTGACGCCGTAGCGGTGCACCTCCTCGCTGAACTGGGTCGGATCCAGCGACCTGGCCAGTGCGATCCGGCTGCCGCCCGCGATCGCACCGCCGAGGCTCACCAGCAGACCGGACGAATGATGCAGTGGCGCAAGGCAGTAGACGGTGTCTTTGCGATCCAGATCGGCCGAGGTCGCGGTGCCGAAGGCGGACAGCGCCCAGCGGTGGTTGGTGATGTATTTGGTCTCCAGGCGGTCGCCGGTGCCGGTGACGAGCACGAAGGCCAATTCCCGTGCCAGACCCGGATCCGGGCGGTACCACGCGGGCAGTTGCACCTGTGTGGGATCGATCTGCTCCAGGTCGATCACATCTTCGCTCAACGGAATATCGAGAGTGCGCGCAGCACCGCCGCCGAGCACCATGACCCTGGTGCCGGTAGCCGCAGCCGTTTTCAGGTTCTCCGGATCCGAGACCAATGCCTTGATACCGGTGAGTTCGATGGCCCGAGCCAATTCACTACCGGGGGCGAGCAGCACCGACACCGCGCCGATACGGGACAGCGCGGCGACGGTGGCCAATGCGCTGGGCCGCGTCTCCATCACCACACCGACGCGCATGGCCGGTCGGACGCCGACGGAGATGAGTCCGCGCACGACATTATCGATGCGCGCGTTCACGGCGGCATTGGTGTGCACGCGATCATCGAAGAGGAACAGATCACGCAGCGGTGCCCGCCGTGCCTGCTCGGCGACGAGGCGGCCCAGAGAGATGCGGGTATGCGGCTGGATCATGCCGAGCCGGGTCAGCCGCGGCAGTGCGCGTGCGGCCTCACCGGCGAGTTCGATCGAACCGCGCACGGTATTGCTGGCAATGCCCTCCAGCGCCTTGCCGACACCGGCGCCCGCCTCGGCCAAGGTGGCCGCGGTGTGCACTACCCGGGTGGCCGCCGAATTCGGTCGGTTCGTCGCGACATGTTCGGTCATCGGTGCGATCTCCGGCGGCAGCGGCTGATCGCCGTCCATCCAATCGATCCACTGGCGCACCAGCGGCCAAGTGTTCCTGGTCGCCGTGCTGCCCGCGACGAGGCCGAAATGTCCTGCTACCAAACTGGCTTCGTACACCTCGGCATTGGGGGCGGCACGCACGATGCCGCGCACCGCGGCGGGTTGGCCGATATCGTCGACCTCGCCGACGAAGGCCAAGATCGGGCACTTCAGCTCGGCCAGCGAAATCGGCTGGCCCCGGATCACGAAGCCGCCGAGCATCAATCGGTTGTGCACCACGAACTGCTTGAGCAGATCCGCCGCCGCCGGACCGGCGTAACCGACCCATCCTTCGCTATTGAGGAAGCGCCGCTGACGTTCCTTGGGCAGCAACGCTTCCCGGTCGTGCAACTGGCGCAGAAAGTCGATACGCGATTTGGCGGTCTTCACCGGATCGAGCATCTGGAAACCGAGTCGGACCATCGAATCGGTGATCGGCAGCCGGGTCACCACATGGTCGGCCAGGAACTCGGCGACATCGGAGACCATGCCGTACGGCAGTCCGAACGGCATGCCCGCGACAACATCCACCGGGCTTCCGAATGTCACGACGCTCTCCACGCCCTTACCGAACCGGTAGGCGGCGGTCTGATAGGCGAACATACCGCCCTGCGAGTAGCCCATCAGGTGCACATTGCTGCCGGTCGCTTCGCACACGGTATCGATGGCGCTGTTGACCGCGAGGACGTGATCGGCCAGATCCCGTTCCCAGCCGCCCTCCTCACTGGCGGGCGAACCGAAATCGACAACCCAGCAGTCGATTCCGCCGCGGTGCAGAATGCCGACCGCGCCGTCGTCGGCGTTCACGTCCCAGATATCGGCATTGACCATCAGCGGCGGTACCAAGACAGCGACCGGGCGGTGTCCATGGCGGCCTTCCCGGGGCCCTTCGTGGTCACTCACGCTGCCGCCTCCGGGCCCGTCGCTCAGGCCGCGGCTCGGCGTCGGATCGTCGGGGAAGTAATGGCGCAGCCGATACATCCTGCGGCGTTCGA
Source organism: Nocardia sp. CA-084685 (assembly GCF_050955785.1). Lineage (NCBI taxonomy): Bacteria > Bacillati > Actinomycetota > Actinomycetes > Mycobacteriales > Nocardiaceae > Nocardia > Nocardia sp. CA-084685. The sequence goes on along the minus strand of NZ_CP192094.1, from coordinate 2,962,322 downwards.
CGACCTCGAACGGCGAGGATTCGACATCGTGGGTCAACCCGCCGAAGCGGATGACCTCGAGGCCGTTCTGAGCCGTTGCCATCAACCGCTGCACCGACCCGACCACACTTTCCACATTCAACTTCACGATCGCTCCTGGCCCTACCCTGCAAAGTGACCCGCATCACACACCCCGATGTGCTCAGACGAGCTTCCCACACCGTGTATCCATTATGGGTCGGCTGTGACGGGTTCCATGCCAGGTTCCAGACCGACGATGCGGGATGTTCGCGGCGGCGGTGCGCAAAAGATACCGACCGTACAGCCTTGCCCGGTCCGCACGGTTTCATCCGGGTCGTTATCGGCAGTTATCCACATCGAGCCCATGTCGTAACCATCCGAAAAACATACCAGCATTCTCGTGGCTTCATCTTCGAGATTCGTGTGCGCACAGCATCTTTCGCGGTTTAGGATCGATGCCGTTCGGAACGCAATGTCGCGTAAGCCAATTCGCACGGGAGAGTCGGTTACCGTTCGCATGCCCTCGGTCGGTCATTTCTCCCGGCAACCATGCCGCCACACCCCCAACAGGCTGCAGCCTGTCGAATTGTTGTGCACCACCTCCGATTTCGAAAACGAGCGACCTCCAGTACAGCACAATCGACCGTCTCGGTGACCATCTCAGGTGAGGACCACGCATGACCATCGAAATGCCAGTCCAAACAGAAACCAACGGGCGCAAGAGCCTCAGCACCGGTGCCGCCCATCAGCTCGCGCACACCACCAAATCCGAGCCGCAGATGCAGGGCATCACCTCGCGCTGGCTCACTCGCGCGCTGCCGTGGACGCAGGTCAACGGTGGTATCTATCGTGTGAACCGACGCCTGACCCATACCGTCGGCAACGGTGAGGTCGAGTTCGTCATCGACGGCTCGCACGCCAGAGTGATCCCGATGGAACTCACCGAACTTCCGCAATTGCGAGACTTCGACGACGAAGAGGTGCTGCGGACCCTGGCTCAGCGTTTCGAGCAGCGCGACCTCGAACCCGGTACAGTGGTCGCCGAATTCGGCAATCCGATGAATCAGGTCATGCTGATCGTGCATGGCAAACTCAGCAAGATCGGCACCGGCGAATTCGGCGAGCAAACCAAGCTCGGCATGCTGGGCGGCGGCGATTTCTTCGGCGATGAAACCCTTATCGATGGGTCCGGAATTTGGCCGGTGACCGTCAAAACCGTCACCCAGACCACCATGCTGGTGCTGTCCCGACAAACGCTCGAGGAAGTACTCGAGAATACCCCGGCGCTGCGTGAGCAATTGTCCCGTTTCGCCGACGCTCCGGCACGCCCGCAAAATACCAAGGGCGAGGCGAATATCGAGATCTCCTCGGGCCACTTCGGTGAGCCGTTGCTGACCGGCACATTCGTCGACCTCGACGCTGCCCCACGGGAATACGAGCTGAGCCTGGCCCAGAGTGTCCTGCGGGTGCACACCCGCGTCGCCGACCTGTTCAACGATCCGATGAACCAGGTCGAACAGCAACTCCGGCTCACTATCGAGGCGCTCTACGAGCGGCGCGAGAACGATCTCGTCAACAATCCCGATTTCGGATTGCTGCACAATTGCGATCTGAAGCAGCGCATCTACAGCGAGTCCGGCGCACCGACACCGGACGATATGGATGAGCTGCTGAGCATGCGACGCAGCACGAAACTGTTTCTGGCACATCCGAAGGCGATCGCCGCCTTCGGTCGTGAATGTAGTAAGCGCGGCCTGTATCCGGATCCGGTCGAGGTGGACGGGCACCGCGTGTTCGCCTGGCGCGGCGTCCCGATCTACCCGTGCAGCAAGATCCCGGTCAGCGAAACCCAGACCACCTCGATTCTGGCCATGCGCACCGGCGAGAAGGATCAGGGCGTCATCGGCCTGCACCAGACCGGAATCCCGGACGAGTACGAGCCGAGCCTGAACGTCCGCTTCAAGGGCATCGACGATCAGTCGATCATCTCCTACCTGGTCAGCTGCTACTACTCGGCGGCCGTGCTGGTGCCGGACGCGCTGGGCGTTCTCGACAACGTCCAGGTCGCCCGGCAGGCCGACTGACCGGGGTGATGACCGATGTCGGTGCTCTCGCGCGCCGTGGCACCACCGGCCACCCACGAGGTGACCGCCGCTGTCGCGGCACTGCTGTCCAACCTCGACACCACCGCTCCACCGACGCTCCGGCTGGAGGTTTCGGAACCGGAAACCTCGGCTCCACCTGAAAACACCGATATACCGGAAAGTACGGAATTACCCAAATGCACTGCAATACCCGAATCATCCGAAACCCAGGTGGTGTCAGCTGATTCGCCAGAACGGGATCGACCTACCCACCCTGAGGCGCTGGTTCCGCGCAGCCTGCTCGGACCCAGCGGCCTGGGCGCGGCTGCACTCCTACTTCCGACGTCCACCGCCACCCAAGCGGGATTACCTACTACTGAGGTACCCGACTCCGCACGCACACCTACTATCCGGGCGGCTGGTCTCCAGCCGCCACCGGTGGCGTTGAACGCCACATCGATGGCTGTCGGCGCGGCGCAGGGGGCCGCGCCGACAGCAACCGAGCCGGAATCCCGCTGGAGTCGAATCCTATTCGGCCCCACCGGATTAGGCACCGCCTCCGCCTACCTGCACGACACCGCGGCACCGATTCCACCGCTGTACAGTCCACCGAGTACGCCGATCCGCGGGTGCGCCGGGACGTCACCACGGCCGCACTCGCCAGTCAGATGGTGAACGACCTGTATTCGATGGCGCGCGAAGACCGTTCGGACGGTAAGGAATTCAATCTGCCGACCGTCTTGGCCGCCGAGGAGCGCTGCTCCCGACGCGAGGCGGTACTGCGCACCGCCATCGTGCACGACGAGTTGGTGCACCGATTCGAACAGGAGCCCGGTCCACTGGCCGCCACCGGATCGGCCGAACTGCGCCGATTCCTCGGCGGGCTCTGGGCATGGATGGGCGGCAACCGCGCCTGGCATGCCGCGAGCAGGCGCTACAACGAGTCGAATTAGCCAGTACCGCAACGAAATCAGTAGTACCGCAACACGAGAGGATGATCAGGCATGACCATGCTCAACCCCGACACCGGGTCCGTCCTGCGCACCAGCTACCAAAAGGCCGTTGCAGAGTACTGGAACAACAACCCGAACGACGACCGGGTCAATACCAAACTCGGTGAGGTCGACGGGCTGTTCCACCACCACTACGGCATCGGCGAACCCGATCAGGCGGCGCTGGCCGGACCGGCGGATTCCCGTGAAGAACGGCTTGTCAAGGAACTACACCGTCTCGAAACCGCGCAGGCCTCGCTGCTGCTGGACCACCTCGGCGATATCCGGCCGGGCGATCGGCTGATGGACGGTGGGTCCGGACGCGGTGGTACGAGTTTTATGGCCAATCAGCGTTTCGGCTGTCAGGTCGACGGTGTCACCATTTCCGAATATCAGGTCGGCTTCGCCAATGATCAGGCCGCCCATCGTGGTGTCGCGGACAAGGTGCGCTTCCATTTCCGGAATATGCTCGATACCGGTTTCGACAGCGGGTCCATGCGCGGCATCTGGACCAACGAGACCACCATGTATGTCGACCTCGGCGAGTTGTTCGAGGAGTTCTCCAGGCTGCTCGAGCCCGGCGGCCGCTATGTCTGCATCACCGGCTGCTCGAATGATGTCAACGGCGGACGCTCGGCCTCGGTCAGCTGGATCGACGCCCATTACGGCTGCATGATCCATCCGCGCAGCGAGTACTTCCGGGCCTTGGCCAACCACAATCTGGTGCCGGTCAATGTGATCGATCTGACCGCCGCCACGATCCCGTACTGGGAGCTGCGCACCGAATCCGAGCTGGCGACCGGCGTGGAGAAGCCATTCCTGACCGCCTACAAGGAGGGCAGCTTCCAATACTTGCTCATTGCCGCGGATAAGGTGGGGCGGTGACCGAAGTACTGGCCAAACCCATCATCGACCGCGAAGCCTTGCCCGTCGAGCTCGTGGACGAGGCCGGGCACGCGGTCGGTGTGTGCCCGGTAGCGCAGGCGCATACCGCGCCTGGGCTGCTGCACCGCGCGTTCTCGGTGTTGCTGTTCGACGATGCGGGTCGGGTGCTGTTGCAGCAGCGTGCCCCGGTGAAAACGCGGTTTCCGCTGCTCTGGGCCAATACCGCCTGCGGTCATCCTGCGCCGGGCGAGCCGGTGGCGGCGGCCGCGGCGGTCCGGTTGGCCGAGGAGTTGGGGTTGGCCACCGCGCTGACCGAGGTCGGCGTTTTCCGGTATCACGCGCAGGATTCCGCGACCGGCCGGGTGGAGCACGAATGGGATCATGTGCTCATCGGACGGCTCAATGCCGAGTTCCTACGGTCCGCGGCGCCACGCCCGGATCCGGCGGAGGTCGCCGACTACGCCTGGATCCAACCGGAGGCGCTGCGGGATGCGATCGCCGACGATCCGGGTAGCTATACGCCGTGGTTGCTCGGTGTGCTCGATATCGCGGAAGAAGCGGGTCGGGTCATCTGAAGGTCGTCCCCCGACCCGATGCTGGACCGTAGGCCGAGGTAGTCCGCGTGGCTAGCTCGGCCGAGTCCGCGGGCGGCCTCGAATGGATCGACAAGTCGGCTGGCTGTGTCTTTCGCAACTGACCGATTCGATTGACTCGCAGGCAGTAGCCCAGTGGAAACCCTCGAGCGTGAGCAGCGAGAGTCCCCTCCTTGCTGGTTTTCGGTTCGGGGGCATGTGCGGGCTGACACCCAGATTCAGCCACATTCTTTGATGCGCATATCTACGTTTCAGAATGTATTTCGGTGCCGACATGCGCCACTTGTAACACCGGGCAAAGCCTTCGAGAAATCACAGGAACGACACAGGGTGCGAACAGGACCGACTCGGATCCTGGATTGCATACGAGGTCCTGAATCAGCGAGGTGCACGATGGTCGAAGTCGAAGTCACAGACGATAAGGTGACGGTTCATGTGCTCGGCGGGCACCGACTGCTGGCCCTACGCGAGCACGTGACCTTCGATCTAGCCGATGTCAAAGGTGTCACCCCCGCCCCGGTCGACCTGCGCCCGCCGTGGGTCCGCGCACCGGGCACCTTCTTTCCCGGCGTGATCGCGGCGGGCACCTACCGTGGCAAGGGACGAAAAGAATTCTGGGACACCAGATTCGACGGCCAAGCCATTCTCATCGACCTCGCAGGTCCCGGGTTCACCCGCCTCGTCGTCGATGTCGATGATCTCGATGCCGCCATGCAGACCCTGACCACCGCAGTCGCCGCCTGATAGCTCAGGGATTCGAGCCGAACGAGCGCAGCAGACCGCGGTATGACTTCAGCGGTGGCGTAGCGAACTCTCCCCTACCCGATTTGCGTAGGCCTAGGGTGATCAGCGACTGCACGGTGAGGGTGGCCGCGGCGACGCCGTCGATAACCGGTACGCCGACCTCGTCGCGAATGTGATCGCACAGTTCGGCCATGCCCGCGCAACCGAGAACGATCGCATCGGATGCGTCGGCGTCGATTGCGGCGCCGCAGGCCGCGGTGATGATTTTGCGGGCATCCGGATCTTCCAGTGCGAGCACCGGGATCTCGCAGGCGTGGATGCCACGGCAAAAGCGTTGCATGCCATAGCGATACACTAGTTCGTCGGCGCGGCCGATGGTGCGGCTCAGCGTCGTGACGATGCTGAAGCCGCCGCCGAGGTGACTCGCGGTGCGCATTGCCGCCTCCGCGATGCCGATTACCGGGCCGCGTGCCAGTTCTCTCGCCGCATCCAAACCCGGATCGCCGAAGCAGGCGATCACGTAGCCGTCGATACCCTCCTGTTCGCCGCGCCGGATGGCATCGAGAATGCCTGGGACGCTGAGGGCTTCGTCGTAGTGACTCTCGATCGACGCGGGTCCCATCTCGGCGGTGACCGCGTCGAGCAGTGTGCCTGGACCCACGACGGCCTCGGCACACCGCTCGATCGTGTCGGTCATCGCCCGGGTGGTATTCGGGTTGACGACCCGGATGCGCATCAGGCGATAACTCCCTTCACGGCCAACCGGGTTCGGGTGACCAGCAGGTAGACGAGGAAGCCGAGGCCGCAGCCGATAAACCAGCTGTACTGCGCGGCGGTGTACATGCCGGTGACGTCCTTCGCGAGCACGGGGATCACCGCTACGATCGCGCCGACGGCGGTGGCGAGGACGGCCGCCGGGTTGTAACCCTTGCTGTACCAATAGGTTCCGGTCGGTGACAGGGTGAACAAGTCGTCGACGTCGACCCGCTGTCTGCGCACCAGGTAGTAGTCGGCGATGAGGACACCGAACAGCGGACCGATGAATGCGCCGAGTACTTCCAGGGTGTAGTGGATGACCTCCGGATTGTTGTAGAGATTCCACGGCGTGATCAGGACCGAGCCGACCGCGGCGATCATGCCGCCCGCGCGCCAGCTGATCCGCTGCGGGCTGACATGCGAGAAGTCGAAGGCCGGTGAGATGAAGTTGGCGACGATATTGATGCCGATGGTGGCGATGGTGAAGGTCAACGCGCCCAGGACGATCGCGAAGGTGCTGTCGATACGTGCCACCGTCGCAACGGGATCGGTGATCAGCTCGCCGTAGACCGGGACCGTCAGCGATGCCGTGATCACCACCAGCAGCGAGAAGAGCAGGAAGTTGACCGGGAGCCCGAGCAGATTGCCGCGCCGCACCGCCGCGAAACTCTTTCCATAGCGGGAGAAGTCGCCGAAGTTCAGCATTGGACCGGAGAAATAGGAGACCACCAGCGCGATCGCGCCGAGCATGACCGGCACCGAGGACCATCCGGTGTACTTCACCTCACCGAGCTTCAGATCGATGGCGCCCCAGCCCGCCTTGGCGACCAGATAGCCACACAGCAGCAACATCACGACATATACAGCGGGACCGCAGAAGTCGATGAACTTGCGAATCGATTCCATCCCCCGCCAGAACACGCAGGCCTGCACCACCCACAGCAATAGATAACTGCCCCATCCGAGCAGTGAGAGACCGAGGAACCCATAGTCGTCGACGACCGCATACGGGGCCAGGCTCGGAAACAGTTTCACCAGTACGACATCCAGCGCCGCCGAGGCGAGAAAGGTCTGAATCCCGTACCAGGCGACGGCGATCAGGCCACGGATGATCGCCGGGATATTCGCGCCGAGCACCCCGAATGCGCTGCGGCACATGACGGGATAGGGCACCCCGGTCACCTGGCTCGGTTTTGCGACCAGATTGCAGAAGAAATAGACGATGGTAATGCCGATCAGCAGCGCCGCGAGTACCTGCCAGCTGGCTAGTCCGAGTGCGAACAGACTTCCCGCGGTGACATAGCCACCGACGCTGTGCACGTCCGACATCCAGAACGCGAATATGTTGTAGGAACCCCAGGTCTGCTTGCGCAGCGGGGCCAGATCCGCATTCGTCAGCCGTGGGTCATAGGCGGGCGCAGTCGGGGCAGCGGTCGTGAGCGTTTCGGTCATGGTGTTTCCCATCCGAGGGTGGCTGTGCTATTTCGACCGACCTGCAAGCAGTCGGTAGCGGTGTGATCGAAACGACGGTAAGAACCACGCATTGCCCCACCATTGCGCAGTTATTGCCCGGCTATTGCGCGATCGATATATCTTCCGGCGCGAGCAGTCCGGTATCGGTCGGCAATGTCGCGATTACCGACTCCAGCCTGCGGTGATGCTGCTCCGCTATCAGCAGGAGGCGATCCACATCCCGGGCCATGAACGCATCGAGCATCAGCGCGTGATCGGTGTGCAGGCGCACCCGATCAGCGCGGCCGATATGCACCATGGATTGCACCGGCTCGGTGACATTCCACGCCGATTCGAGCATGTGCAGCAGCCGAAACATCCTCGACGGCTTGGTCAAGGCCACGTGGAAATGGCGTGACTGGCGGTGATACGCGACCGGGTCGTCATCCCGAATCGCCTGTTCCAGTAGCGAATTCACCTCTAGTAGACGAGCACGGTCGGCGTCGGTGGCATTGCGCGCCGCGGCCGCGAGCGAGGCGGTTTCCAGGGTTTCCCGCGCGATATACATTTCGCGCAACTCGTTGGAGGTCAACTGAGCGACCGCGTAGCCGCCGTGCGGCCGATGGGTGACCAGGCCCTCCCCGATCAATGTCTTGAGCGCCTCACGCACGGGAATATGGCTGACACCGAATAATTCGGCGACCTCGCGCAGCGGGATCACGGTGCACGGCGGCACGGCGCCGTCCAGAATCACCCGGCGCAGTTCGCCGAGGATCACCTGCGGTCGGCCTGGTTCGTCGACAACCAACCTGGCCAGTAGCGCCGATCGTCGTCTCGGGGGCATGCGGACACGCTATGCGAGCCGTGTTGCGATCTGGGTCACGGATGTGACGAGCAGGAAAAGTTCACCGAACCGACCGGTCGCACGGTGGGAATTTCGGCACCTCGATGGTCGACATCGCCGACATGCGATGCTGTTGGTTGGTCTAACGACAGAGGTAAACCGATGACACTTACGGCAACACAGTCGGTGGATCGTCGCTATGTGCGCCTGGTCGCCGAATTCGACAGGCTGTTCCGCCGGGCGAGCGATGGCGGCGGGTCGCTCGTGGTCTATCAGCACGGCGAACCGGTGGTGGACGTGTGGGCCGGATTCGCGCATCCTGGCGTGCCGTGGTCCGCCGACACCGTGGCCATGGCCTATTCCACCGGAAAAGGCGTGGTCTCGACGCTGGCGCACCGATTGGCCGAGCGCGGACTATTCGATTACGACGAGCCGGTCGCCACCTACTGGCCCGAATTCGCGGCGGCGGGCAAAGAACGCATTACGGTGCGGGAAATGCTCACCCATCGGGCGGGTCTGCATCGTTTGCGTGATCTGCTGCCAGGGCCGGTGACCGGCTTCTTCGACGATACCGAGGTCACCGCCGCACTCGCGGCCTGCTCCCCGGATCCGCGTCACCTGGTGACCAGCGGCTATCACGGGATCTCCTTCGGACACCTGGTCGCCGAGCTCATCCGACGGGTCTCCGGTTCGGACTTCACCGAGCTATTGCGTGCCGAAATCGCGGAACCGCTTGCGGCGGAAGAGCTCTGGTTCAAGGTGCCGGAATCCGAGCGTGGTCGCATTGCCACCAACTTTCCTAGGCTCACCGTTGCGGGGATGAGTTGGGAGAATAGTGCGCGGCTCATGGGTCGGACTCGTTTCGCGGCGGCCGCGGAAACCACTCCGCGCGGGTTCGCCGATATGGTTTCCGACCCGCGCCTGCATGATTCGGTAATTCCGGGCGTCAACGGAGTCTTCTCGGCGCGTGCCCTGGCGAGGATGTACAGCGCGCTCGCGACCGGTGGCCGACTCGGGGACTTCCAGTTGCTCCGGCCGGAAACTATCGAGCAGATCACCCAACGCCAGGTCTTCACACCCGATTACGTTCTGGCGTTTCGCATTCCGTGGGCGCTGGGCTATCACGGTGTGCCGATGAAGCCGTCGAAGGCCGAACCGGTCTCCGCGTTCGGTCATTTCGGCCTCGGTGGCTCGGGAGCGTTCGCTGATCCGGCGACCAGTATGTCGCTGGCTTTCGTGACCAATCGGCTCGGTGGAAAGCTGACGCCCCTGGGCGACGCGCGGCTGGCGCGGCTCGGTGCCATCGCGCACAATATCGCGAAGGCCGGATAGGCGCGGAAATCATCGGATGATTCCCGACCATGTCGCCGCGCATTCGTGCCACGGGCTGGCAGCATGGGCGCATGGAGTTGCTGGGATTGGAGCGGATCGAGGCGGCCGCGGCGGCATTGGCGCCGGTGATTCGGCGGACGCCGGTGGTCGCGTCGCGGGTGTTGTCAGAGCGTGCCGGAACCGAGGTGCGGCTGAAGTGCGAGAACCTGCAGCGCACCGGCTCGTTCAAGCCACGCGGGGCCTATTTCCGGATCGCGAACCTCCCGGCGGAAGATCGAGCGCGCGGTGTGGTCGCGGCCAGTGCGGGCAACCACGCGCAGGGAGTGGCTTGGGCCGCGGCCTCGCTCGGGATTCGCTCGACGGTGTTCATGCCGGTGGGGGCTTCGCTGCCGAAGTTGGTGGCCACCAAGGCGTATGGGGCCGAGGTACGCCAGGTCGGTGAGACCATCGACGACTCGCTGGATGCCGCACTGGATTTCGCCGAACGCACCGGTGCGACGCTGATCCATCCCTTCGATCACGCCGATATCGTCGCCGGGCAGGCGACGGTGGCACTGGAGATCATCGAGCAGATGCCCGAGGTCGGGACGGTGATCGTGCCGACCGGCGGCGGCGGACTGCTCGCCGGTGTCGCCATCGCCCTACACCATGTCGCACCGCACGTGCGGGTAGTCGGGGTGCAGGCCGCGGAAGCCGCGGCCTGGCCGGATTCTCTGGCGGCGGGCAAGCCGGTGCGGGTGGCACGGATGTCGACCATGGCCGACGGTATTGCGGTCGGGCTGCCGGGTGAGGTGCCGTTCGCGCACGTCGCGGCGCACGTGCCCGCGGTAGTGACGGTGGATGAGGATGCGCTGTCCAAGGCACTGCTGCTATGTCTGGAACGTGCGAAGTTGATCGTCGAGCCCGCCGGTGCCGCCGCGGTGGCGGCTCTGATGAGTTGCGAGCCAACCGAACTCGGATTGCGGGGGCCGGTGTGCGCGATCCTGTCCGGCGGCAATATCGATCCGATGATGCTGACCAGGATCATCGGTCACGGTCTGGGTGCGGCTGGGCGGTATCTGGCTGTGCGCGTGACCATTTCGGATCGTCCCGGCGCGTTGAGCGGATTGCTCGCTGTAGTCGGGAAGACCGGGGCGAGCGTGGTGGATGTGGTGCACTCGAGGACCGGCGGGTGGCTCGCGGTCGACGAGGTCGAGGTATCGCTGACGTTGGAGACCCGCGGCCCTGTGCACCGCGACGATGTGCTTGCCGCGCTGGAGAATTCAGGGTACGCCGTGCGCGTGGAGGATTAGTCGGTTCCGAGCGGGCTCGGAACCGACCTCGACTCCGTCAGCACTTCCGCTTGTAGAAATACTTCGAGTTGGCATCCATATCGGCCTGGGTGATGGCCACCATATCGGTCTGGATATTGCGGGTCACCGGCTTGCCCTCCAGCGCGGCGGCGGCCTCGTCGACACCCTTCGCGCCGATCCCGGCCGGGTCCTGGGCGATAAGCGCCTGTACGGTACCGGCTTTCAGATCCTCGACCTGTTTCGGACTCGCGTCGAAGCCGACCAATTTGACCTGGCCGAGCTTATTGGCATTGCGCAGTCCGGTGGCCGCGCCTTCTGCCGAACTCAGGTTGGTCGCGAAGATGCCGGCGAGGTCTGGATGGGCGGCCAGCGTCGCGGTGACGATCGAAGCCGCCTGTGCCGCTTCATTATTGTTGTACTGCACACCGAGTGAGGTGATTCCCGGGTATGCCTTGACCGCGTCTACGAAGCCCTGTGCCCGGGCGTCGGTGGTGGAGGTTCCGGCCTTGGTGTTGATCACCAGTACGGGACCCTTGTCGCCGATGAGCTTGGCGAGTGTCTGCGCCGCGAGTTCGCCGCCCTTCTTGTTATCGGATGCGATCGACGACAGCGCGATCGAGGTGTCGTCCAGTGCGGTATCGACCTCGATGATTGTGATCCCGGCATCCTTGGCCTGTTTGATCGGATTCGCCATCGCCTGCGCATGGGTCGGGGCGATCAGGATGCCGCCTGGTTTATTGGCCACCACACCGGTCAGCACCGGAGTCTGGGCGCCCGCATCGAATTTGGTCGGTGCCTGCGTCTCCAGTTTGTAGCCGAGTTTGCTCGCCTCGTCCTGGGCGCCACACTGCATGGAAATGTAGAACGGTTCGTCGGCGACACCCGGAATCAGCACCAATTTCTTGGCATCCGTGCCGCCGGAATTATTCACCGAGCCACCACATCCCACCACCAGCGTGCCGACCGCCGCCATCGCGCCGATCACCACCGCGGTCCGCTTCGCCACCCTCATTTGGCTACCTCCGCCTTACTTTCTTATCGCGCAGTGTTGTAACTGCTTACCTCTCTACTTGCGGTCCCTGGCCCGGCGGCGCAGTTGGTCGAACCACACCGCCCCGACCAGCACCGCACTCACCGCGATCGGCTGCCAGAACACCGGCACCCCCGCGATGACGAAACCCTTGCGCAGCACCGAGGGAATGAAGACGCCGATGACCGTGCCGACAATGGTGCCGATCCCGCCGAAAAGGCTTGTCCCGCCGATGACTACGCCCGCGATGGCATCCAAATTGTCGGTGCCGTGTCCGCCGATGGTGGTGGTGCCGAAGTAGGCAAGATTCATGAATCCAGCCAGACCGGCGAGCAGTCCGGTCATCAGATAAACCAGCACGAGATGGCGGGTGACCGCGATGCCCGAGCGCCGCGCGGCCTCCTCGTTGGAGCCGATCGCGTAGGTGTAGCGGCCGAATCGGGTGGTGTGCAGCACCCAGGCGGCGAGCACCGTCACCGCCGCAGCGACCAGCACCAGATTCGGTACGCCGCCCAGTGACGTCCCGAAACCCAACGAGTTGCGCAGCTTGTCGGGCACGGTTCTGGTGTCGACACCGCCGGTGATCAATTGTGCCGCACCGAGTGCCGCACCGAATGAGCCGAGTGTGACGATCAGCGGCGGAATCCTGGCCTTCGCCACCAGAAGGCCATTGAGTAGGCCCCAGATACCGCCGCCCGCAATGGAAATCAGGAGACCGAGGCCGATAATCCCCCAGCCCGCGCCGGTCGCGTTCTCGTCGGGACTCAGCCATTCCATGGTTTTGGCGCCGAGCACGCCAGCGAAGATCAGCACCATGCCGACCGACAGGTCGATGCCGGAGGTGATGATCACGAAGGTCATGCCGACCGAGAGCACCAGCAGCACCGAGGTTTCGATCAGCAGGGTCTGCAGGGTGAAACGGGTGGGGAATGCGTCGGGGCGGACAACGCTGAAGACGACGCACAGTGCGACGAGCACCACACCGATCCACAGCGTGCTCGCACCGAGAATACGTTGCAGTACAGTGCGTTCCGGCAGATCGGTGCCGCCATTCGGCTCTGCTTTCGTCATGCGGCGTCCTCATGTGACAGCGCTCCGGTCATCGCGCCGACCAATTGCTCCAGCGTCGCATCAGCGGCGACGAACCGGGCCACCCGCTTGCCGAGGCGCAGCACCTCGATCCGGTCGGCCACCGCCAGCACCTCGGGCATATTGTGGCTGATCAGCACGACGGCAATGCCTTGGTCGCGCACATTGCGAATCACCTCGAGCACTCGCTCGCGCTGCACAACGCCGAGGGCCGCGGTCGGTTCATCCATGAAGACGACCTTGCTCGCCCACAACACCGCGCGCGCCACAGCCACACTCTGGCGCTGTCCGCCCGACAGTGCGCCGATCGGCACATCGGTGCTCTGCAGTGTGACGCCGAGGCGTCGGAAGTGTTCGACGGCTTGGGTTCGCATCGCCCGCTTGTCGAGCATGCCGAACCTGCCCGCCAACCCGCGGCGAACCAGTTCCCGGCCGAGGAACAGGTTGGCGGCCGGGTCCAGATCGGGTGCGACGGCGAGGTCCTGGTACACGGTTTCGACGCCGAGTTTGCGTGCGGCGGTCGGCGTGCTCAATACCGTTTCCGAACCGTCGAGCAGGATGGTCCCCGAATCCGGTTGTTCGGCCCCGGAAAGGCATTTCACCAACGTGGATTTGCCCGCGCCGTTGTCGCCGATCAATGCGACGACCTCACCGGCGCGCACCTGAAAGTTGGCTCCCCGCAACGCCTCGACGACGCCGTAGCGTTTCACCAACGACTGGGCCTCGAGTACGATATCGCCCGGTTCCGATGCCATACCGTCACCCGCGTCGACTCAGCTGAGCAAACGTCCGATCCATCGGCCGATGCTACGTTCGCCACCGCCTCTCATGGGACGAATTGGGCAAAATGCGCAGGGCGCAACGAGACCGATCAGTCCCACCAGAAGCGCCACAGCTGCCGAAGCATGGATTCGGCGAGTTCATCGAGTGAATCGCGATCCTGTTCGGCCGCGTCCGGGCAGTACAGATACCCCTCCAAGGCCTGCGCGAGCGCGGCGTCTTCGGTGAGCTCCGGCTCGTGTGCGACGGCGAGCCACAGTGTGTCGGAATCCAATGCGACGAGTTCGCAGCTGCGCTCCGAGGCCGCCCACCGGCGCAGCATCAACGCGTGGTCGGCGCCGTCGAGGTCGTAGTTGAGCGCACCCGACCATTGCAGTTCATACGGGACCAGCCAGGAATTCGCGGCGGGTACCAGGGCAAGCTGATCGAATTCATCGCAATCGCCACGAATACTCCATACGTCGCCCCAATCGAATCCGTCGTAGTCGTAGAGTTCCGGATCCAGCTCGGTCCAGTCCGGTCCGCCTCGTGGAATCTCGTAATCATCGCCCGACCGCTCGCGGTATCGCTCGCGCAGCCAGTCCGCCGCATCGGCTTCGGCGAGCAGTTCCAGGATCGACAACTCACGCGATTGTGCCCAGTCGCGCTCGGGTCCGGTCCGATACCAGGTGTCGGTTTTGGTCAGCACCGGCCACAATCCGGTCTTCGGATGCACCTCCCGCACCTGTTCCCACAGCCCTGCCGCCGGATATCCGGGCTCAATCGACACGACCCACACCGATGCCCCCGACACCGTTCGCTCGACCACCGACGCAGCCGGTAACTCGATCCCGTACGCCGCCAACGCTTCTGCCGGATCATTGCCCGCGAAGGGCACTGCCGCCGGGTCGGCCGGTCGATCCGCAGTGAGGTTCCCCGCCTCGAAATCTCTCTTCATGAGCCGTCATTCAACAGCCGCCCACCGACAATCTCGCCGTGTGGATGTCAATGTGCGCCACCGAGTTCCAGAGCCAAGACACCGAGAATCACCAATGCGATGCCACCGACCTGGATCAGCGACAGTCTTTCGTCGAGGAAAAGGACACCGATGACGGCGATGGCCGCGACACCGACCGCCGACCAGATGCCATAGGCGACACCGATCGGCATACCGCGCTTCAAAGCCTGGGCCAGGAAGAAGAAGGCCGCACTGTAGCCCAGGACAACGATGATCGCGGGCACCAATTTGGTGAAACCGTCGGAGATTTTGAGCGATACGGTCGCGGTGATTTCGGAGGCGATGGCCAGCGCCAGCAACAGCAGGGTCATCGGCGCAGCGTAAACCAGCGCGGCACTCGCCGACCGAAGTGAGCCAGCACCCGGGCCTGGATCAAGATCAGGTGGCACTGGTGGTGGGCCTCTCGGGCGATGCCGCCCTCAGCTCCACTTGATCTTGGTCGTTGAGGCTGAGGGCCTGCGCGTTAGGAGGACAGGGAGCGGAGGGTGGTGATGGTGTTGCGGATCTCGGTGAGTTGGATTGCTACTTGGACGCCTGCGGTTCCGCCGCGGGCATTGCGGGAGGCGATCGAGCCCTGCACGGTGAGGACTTCGCGGACCTGGGGGGTCAGGGCGGGATCGATGGTGGCGAATTCCTCGTCGGTGAGCTCGTCCAGGCCGACGCCGCGCGCCTCCGCGGCGCGTACACACGCACCCGCGGCCTCGTGCGCGACGCGGAACGGAACGCCCTGCCGGACAAGCCATTCGGCAATATCGGTGGCGAGGGTGAAACCGGCAGGGGCGAGTTCGGCCATGCGTTCGGTGTGGAAGGTGAGCGTGGAGACCAGGCCCGCGATGGCCGGGAGCAGCAGTTCCAGCTGGGCGACCGAATCGAACAGGGGCTCCTTGTCCTCCTGCAGATCCCGGTTGTAGGCCAGCGGTTGGGCTTTCAGAGTGGCCAGTAGTCCGGTCAGATTGCCGATGAGGCGACCGGCCTTGCCGCGGGTGAGTTCGGAGACGTCCGGATTCTTCTTCTGCGGCATGATCGACGAGCCGGTGGACCAGGCATCGGCGAGGGTGATGTAGCCGAATTCCGGTGTGCTCCAGATGATCACCTCTTCGGCCATCCGGCTCAGATCGACGCCGATCATGGCGAGCACGAACGCCGCCTCGGCCGCGAAATCACGTGCCGAGGTGGCATCGATCGAATTCGCCGACGCGGCATCGAAATCCAATTCGGCCGCAATGGCTTCCGGGTCGAGTCCGAGCGAGGAACCGGCCAGCGCGCCGGAACCGTAGGGCGATACCGCCGCGCGCTTGTCGAAGTCGCGCAGCCGATCGATATCGCGCAGCAGCGGATGCGCGTGTGCGAGCAGATGATGCGCGAGCAGCACCGGCTGCGCGGCCTGCAGATGCGTCTTGCCCGGCATTACCGCATCCGGATGCGCCGCGGCCTGGGCGACCAGGGCGTCGACCACTTCGAGAAGTCCGGCGGCGATCCGGCGGGCCGCATCGCGCAGCCACATCCGGAAGAGCGTGGCCACCTGGTCATTACGCGAGCGTCCGGCCCGCAGTCGTCCGCCGAGTTCGGCGCCGACCCGATCGATCAGACCGCGCTCCAGCGCGCCGTGCACGTCCTCATCGGCCTCGGCCGGGGCAAACGCACCCGAATTGACGTCCGCCGCAAGCTGATCCAGTCCGGTCAGCATGGCGGCGAGGTCGCTCTCCGACAGCAGTCCCGCTTTGTGCAGCACGCGCGCGTGTGCCTTCGACGCGCGAATGTCGTAGGGAGCCAGCGCCCAGTCGAAATGGGTCGACTTGCTCAGCGCGGCCATTGCCGCGGCCGGTCCGGACGCGAAACGTCCGCCCCAGAGCGCCCCTTCGTTGGTGCTGCCGCTCTGCGTCATCGTGTGCTGTCTCCTCCGGGTCGTCGGGCGATGAACAAATAGTCGGTGGTCATTTTCGCAACGGCGTCTTCCGACACTTCACGGCCACGGCTGCGCAGTACCTCGACCGGGTCGGCGCGGGTCACCGTCCAATCGTGGTCGGTGAACCAGTCGATCGGATCGCTGCGGCCTTCGTCGGAGTACCACAGGGCGCCGACGTCCACCCGGACGTCGATTCCCGCGGATTCCACCTCTCGCATGGCATTCGGGTCCGGTGCGGACAGTCCCGAGCGGTAGATCCCGATGCGACTGCCCGGAGCGCTCAGCGCCACGATGTTGTCGAACATGCGCTCCTGCGCATCCGCCGGGAGGTAGCGCAGCAGTCCCTCGACGAGCCATGCGGTCGGTACCGCCGGGTCGAATCCGTGCTCCCGCATCGCCGTCGGCCAATCATGGCGCAGGTCCACCGCCACCTCGCGTCGATCTGCCACCGGCTCGACGTCCGCGAGCGCTACAGCTTTGAACTCCAATACCTTTGGCAGGTCCAGTTCGAATATCGTTGTACCGCTTGGCCATTCGAGGCGGTAGGCCCTGGCATCCAAACCGGCTGCCAGGATGACGAACTGACCGATGCCGTCGGCAGCCGCGTCCTGGCAATAAGCGTCCAAATAGCAGGTGCGCGCGATCAACGAGCCGATGATCGGGCCCATCGCCCGCGTCGCGGCCGCCTCGAGACCTTCGACCTCACCGCGGGCGATGCGTGTCCACGACTCCGAGCCGACGGCCGTCACCAGCAGTTCGGCATAGGGGTCGTGGAACAGCGCGTCCGGGCGACGGGATTCGGCCGCGCGCATGGCCGCGACGCCGAGGGCGGTGGCACCCACGCTCGATTCGATATCCCAGCTGTCGTCGTCGGTCCGCATGGCGCTCCTTTCGGGTCGGCGCGATGGCACCGACCCGAGCCTAATAGGCGCACTCGGACGAAGTCCGTCGCTGAATCTCTCGCACTCGGCCGAGCGAAGGCGACGCCTACTTCTGGTTGAGGTCGCGACGGGCCGCGACCTTGGAGGACAGGCCGTGAATCTGCACGAATCCCTTGGCGAGGGACTGGTCGAAGCTGTCGCCCTCGTCGTAGGTCGCCAGGTTGAAGTCGTAGAGCGACTGATCGGAGCGGCGGCCGTTGACCACGACCGAGCCGCCGTGCAGCACCATCCGGATATCGCCGGTGACGTGCTGCTGGGTTTCGGCGACGAAGGCGTCCAGCGCGCGCTTGAGCGGGGAGAACCAGAGGCCGTCGTAGGCCAGCTCGCCCCAGCGCTGCTCGACCTGCCGCTTGTAGCGGCCCAGTTCGCGCTCGATGGTGACGTTTTCCAGGGCCTGGTGCGCGGTGATCAGCGCGATCGCGCCGGGGGCCTCGTAGATCTCGCGGCTCTTGATGCCGACGAGCCGGTCCTCGACCATATCGAGGCGGCCGACGCCCTGGCGGCCCGCGCGGTGGTTCAGCTCGACGATGGCCTCGAGCACGCTGACCTGACGACCGTCGATAGCGACCGGCACACCCTTGTCGAAGGTGACGATGAGTTCGTCAGGCGCCTCGAAGTTCACCGTCGGGTCCGAGGTGTAGTCGTAGACGTCTTTGGTCGGCGCGTTCCAGAGGTCCTCGAGGAAGCCGGTCTCCACCGCGCGACCCCATACGTTCTGGTCGATCGAGAACGGCGACTTCTTGGTGACATTGATCGGGAGCTGGTTCTCCTCGGCGAAGGCGATGGCCTTCTCCCGAGTCCATGCGTAGTCGCGGACCGGGGCGATCACATTCAGGTCGGGAGCCAGTGCGCCGATGCCGACCTCGAAGCGGACCTGATCGTTGCCCTTACCGGTGCAGCCGTGCGCGACGGTGCTCGCCCCGTGGAACTTCGCGGCCTCGACCAGATGCTTGACAATGAGCGGACGGCTGATCGCCGAGACCAGCGGATACTGGCCCATGTACATGGCGTTGGCCTGGATGGTCGGCAGGCAGTACTCGTTGGCGAATTCGTCGCGCGCATCGACCACGATCGCCTCGACAGCGCCGCAGTCCAGCGCACGCTGGCGCACCACATTCATGTCCTCGCCGCCCTGGCCCAGATCGATGGCGACCGCCACGACCTCGGCGCCGGTCTCCTTGCCGATCCAGCTGATCGCAACGGAGGTATCGAGCCCACCGGAGTAGGCGAGTACGACGCGATCGGACATGTCTATGTGCTCCTCGGTTTCGTGCTTGTCTGCAGGTCTTGCCCGCATCCGCGGGCGGCGGGTGCGGCGCCCGCCGGCGCACCCGAAATCGCACGCCAGGCGGCCCACACCGTCTTGCAAATGATTATGCACGATGATGCAAGCCCATTCACAACCGGGTCCGAGTTACACCTTCCCGGTAGCACCTTGGCACCCCCTGGCACCTATGTCACGCTTTATCCGGCAACTTTCGGAGCGGGCAAAGGACGGATCCCATGCTGCTGCACCTCATAGCAGGAGATTTCAGCACCCTCGGCAACGACGTCCTCGATATCGGCCGCGCCCTGGTCGACCTCCTGCAAGACATCATCAATGTCGGTACTCCGGGCAGCCCCCACAGCGGCGGCCAATACCCCTTCGGCTGAGACATCCGGCATCGCAGACTCAGTGCGCGCCTCGGACACGTTGTGGAGGCTGTTGCCGAAATGCGGCGGTTTCGACCGCGGCACAGATCACGTCGCGATCCCGACCGCTGCCGCGTGTCATGCTCGGCCGGAAGTGATTCGATCGCTCGCGTGTGACCTTGATGTGACGGAGTAACCGCCCGGCGGCGCGATCGGAACAGACTCTGTGTCATATGCGACGTAGCCACCGGGTCCGCGCCCGCAACCGCAGTGCCGTTCACTGACGCCGTGCGACCGACGACCCGAGGCTCAGGCGAGTTCCTCGATTTTGGCGGCTAGTTCGGCACCGGTGAGGGGTTCGCGGGCTATTACCGCGATGGTGTCGTCGCCCGCGATGGTGCCGACGATGAACGGCAGGGCGGCGCGGTCGAGGGCGCTGGCCAAGTAGTGGGCCGCGCCGGGTGGGGTGCGCAGGACGGCGATATTGCCACTGGCGTCGGTGGAGACCAAGAGATCGCCGAGAAGTTTGGAGAGGCGATCGGTCCCGCCGGTGACGCCGCGGACGGGGCTGCCGTCTTCGGGTACCACGTAGACACCCGCACCGCCGTCGGCGGCACGCAATTTCACGGCCCCGAGTTCATCGAGGTCGCGCGACAGGGTGGCCTGGGTGGTTTCGATGCCTTCGGCGGCGAGCAGTGCGGCGAGTTCGGTTTGGCTGCGGACCGCGTGCGCCGTCAACAGTTCGATGATGCGGGACTGGCGACCGGCGCGAGTACGAGCGATAGCGGGAGCGGACTTACCCGCGTCGGATTGGACTGTCATAGCCGAGCCTCGCTATTGGGTCTCGCATCGAGCCGCGAGAACGCCGATCGCAAGCTGGTGTGGCCACGCCGAGCCACCGCGTCCGTGCCCATCGCTGCCGCGGCACCGGATCGCTCGCCGCACTCACTCACTGCGCTTCACCTCGCTTGGCCAGCAACCACACCAGCAACGCCTTCTGCGCGTGCAGCCGATTCTCCGCCTCGTCCCACACCACACTATGCGGACCGTCGAGCACCTCGTCGGTGATCTCCTCACCGCGGTGCGCCGGAAGACAATGCAGCACAACCGCATCCGGCTGCGCCTTGGCAAGCAGATCGTCGTTGAGCTGGAACGGACGGAACGGGCCGACGCGGTCGAGGCCGTCGTTCTCCTGCCCCATGGAGGTCCAGGTATCGGTCACCAGAGCATCGGCGCCAGCCGCGGCGGCAACCGGATCGCCGGTGAGGGTGATGGTCGCACCGGTCTCGGCGGCTCGCTTGCGCGCGGCCGCCAGAATCCATGGCAGTGGCTCGAAACCCGTTGGTGCGGCAATGGTTACGTTCAGGCCGGCGGTCACACCACCGAGCAGCAGCGAGTGCGACATATTGTTCGCACCGTCGCCGAAGTAGGTGAGGTTGTGCCCGACCAGGCTGCCCTTGCACTCGACCAGCGTCTGCAGATCGGCGAGAACCTGGCACGGATGGAACTCATCGGACAAGGCATTGATGACCGGAACCGTTGCGGTAGCGGCCATTTCGTCCAGACGCAGCTGTTCGAAGGTACGCCACACGATCGCATCGACATAGCGCGAAAGCACCTTGCCGGTATCCCCGAGCGTCTCCTCGCGTCCGAGCTGGGTGTCGCGACCATCGACCACCACCGCATGCCCGCCGAGCTGAGCGATACCCATTTCGAAGGAGAACCGCGTACGGGTGGAGTTCTTCTCGAAGATCACGCCCACCCCGCGCGGGCCGTCCAACGGCCGGTGCGCGAACGGATTCTTCTTCAATTCCGCTGCGAGCGCGAGGATTTCGGCCTGCTCGGCAGGCGTGACATCATCATCGCGCAGAAAATGCCGGATCGGCACACTCGTCTCCCGGCCGCCACCGCTCATCGAATCGCTCCGCGATGCCGTACTCATTTGCCCCCCTTGGCGTCCGCGATCGCACCGTCCAGAATCTCGGACAGATCGTCGACGAAATTGTCGGACTGGGTCTCGGTGAGCACCAGCGGCGGCGCGAGCCTGATGATATTGGGCTTGGGCGCATTCACCAGATAGCCCGCTTCGCGCGCCCGGTTCTCGACATCGGCCGAGATATCGTCGGTCAGCACGATACCGAGCAGCAGACCCGCACCGCGCACGTGATCGATGAGCGGGTGCTCGAGCAGATCGATGCCATCGGTGAGCCGCTTGCCGACGGATTCGACATGGGCGAGCAGATCGGTCTCATCGATGGTCCGCAGTACCGCCAACGCCGCTGCGGCACATACCGCATTACCGCCGAAGGTAGTGCCGTGCAGACCCGGCGTCAGCAGATCGGCGGCCGGTCCGGTGGCCAGCACCGCACCGATCGGCAGCCCGCCGCCGAGCCCCTTGGCCAGGGTGATCACATCCGGCACGATGCCGAATGCCTGATGCGCGTAGAACTTTCCGCAGCGGCCGATACCGGTCTGCACCTCGTCGAGCACCAGCAGCGCACCATGACGCGCGGTGATCTCCCGCGCCTTGACCAGATAGTCGATGGGCGGCACGACAACGCCGCTTTCCCCCATGATCGGTTCGAGGAATACCGCCGCGGTGTCCTCGTCGACGACCGCCTCGAGCGCCGCCGCATCGCCATAGGGCACGTGGACGACACCGGCGGGCATCGGCTCGAACGGCGTCCGCTTGGACGGCTGCCCGGTGAGCGCGAGCGCGCCCATAGTCCGGCCGTGGAAGGCCTCATCGGTCGCGATGATCTTGGGCCGTCCGGTCAGCCGCGCCATTTTGAACGCCGCCTCATTGGCCTCGGTGCCGGAGTTGCAGAAGAAAGCGCGACCGTGGCCGTCCCCGAATTCACCGTCACCGAAGTGCGCGAGCAACCGTTCGGCCAGTTCGATGACCGGTTCGTTGGCGTAGATATTCGAGGTGTGGCCCAGCGTGCCGAGCTGCTGGGTAACGGCTTCCAGAATCGCCGGATGTGCGTGGCCGAGGCTGTTGACCGCGATACCGCCGAGAAAGTCGAGGTAGCGTTTGCCGTCCGCGTCGTAGACCACCGCACCGGCACCGCGCACCAGCGCGACCTTGGGGGTGCCGTAGTTCTTCATCAACGCGGCGGCCCACCGCTGTTGCAGCTCTGCTGTGTCACTCATATTTTCGTTCCGTTCAGTGTGTCCGCCGCGCTCGTCGGCAGCGGGGCGGGCGTCACCATCGTTCCGATTCCTTCTCCGGTGAACAGTTCCAACAGCACCGAATGCGGGACCCGACCGTCGATGACATGCGCGGTCGGCACCCCGCCCTGCACGGCGCGCAGGCAGGCTTCCATCTTGGGCACCATGCCCGCATCCAGTCGCGGGAGCAACTCGGCCAGTTCGGCCGCGTCGATGTGCGAGGTGAGCGACGAACGGTCCGGCCAGTTGGTGTACAGGCCCTCGACGTCGGTCAGGATCACCAGCTTTTCCGCGCCGATCCCCTCGGCGAGTGCGGCCGCGGCGGTATCGGCGTTGATGTTGTGCACCACGCCGTCGGCGTCCGGTGCGATAGTGGAGACAACCGGAATGCGCCCCGCGGCGATCAGGTCGAGCACCGCGTCGGCATTGACCTCGGTGACATCGCCGACCAGCCCGATATCGGTCGCCTCGCCGTCGACATCGACGGTGCGGCGGGTCGCGGTGAACAGGCGCGCGTCTTCACCGGAGATGCCGACCGCGTACGGGCCGTGCGCATTGATCAGCCCAACCAGTTCCCGTCCGACCTGACCGAACAGCACCATCCGCACCACGTCCATTACCTCGGGTGTGGTGACGCGGAAGCCTCCGCGGAACTCGCCTTGTAGCCCAAGCTTTTTCAGCATTGCGCTGATCTGCGGTCCGCCGCCGTGCACCACCACCGGTTGCACGCCGACGGTGCGCAGGAACGCCATATCGGCGGCGAAGGCCTGTTTCAGGTCCGCATCGATCATCGCATTGCCGCCGTATTTGACGACTACGATTTTATCGCGGAACTTCTGCAGCCACGGCAAAGCGTCGGCGAGAACGTGCGCCTTGTCCAAGGCCGAAAGTTCCTGCACCGCATCGCTCGTCATGAGCTGTAGGCCGAATTCTCTTCGACATAGCCGTGCGACAGGTCGGTGGTCCGCACGGTGGCGGTGCCGTCGCCGACATTCAGTTCGATCCGCACCTCGATATCGGCGCCGGACAGGTCGACCGCACGCGCGCCCGGCGCGCCGACACTGTCCACGCAGACCGGATTTCCATTGAACGACACCGAGATCCGGTTGGGATCCAGGGTGATCGGGGCGATGCCGACGGCGGCGAGCACCCGGCCCCAGTTCGGGTCGGAACCGAAGAGCGCGGTCTTGACCAGACTGTCGCGGGCGACGGCGCGCGCCGCGATCAGCGCCTCGTCCTCGGAGACCGCACCGGCGACGGTGATCCGCACCCGCTTGGTCACCCCCTCGGCGTCGGCCATCAATTGGGCGGCCAGATCGTCGCAGACCGCGAGCACCGCGGCATCGAGGTCCTGTTGTGACGGCGTGACCTCGCTCGCCGCATTGGCGAGCAGCAGCACGGTGTCATTGGTGGAGCAGGAGCCGTCGATATCGAGCCGGTCGAAGGTGAGCCGAGTCGCTTTGCGCAGCGCGCTATCCAGCTGTTCGGCACTCGCGGCGGCATCGGTGGTGAGCACAACCAGCATGGTCGCCAGCGATGGTGCGAGCATGCCAGCCCCCTTGGCCATGCCGCCGACATTCCACTTGTCGCGGTGATGGAAGGCGGCTTCCTTGGGCACGGTGTCGGTGGTCATGATCGCGTGTGCGGCATCGAGTCCACCGGATAGCCCGCCGCCCATTTCGTGCACGATCTCGGTGACGGCCGGGATCACCTTATCCATCGGCAGCCGGTCGCCGATCAGACCCGTTGAACACACCGCGATTTCGCCCGCGCCGGTTTCGGTGCCCCAATTACTCAGCGCCTTGGCCAATTCCTCGGCGGTCTGGTGGGTGTCCTGGAATCCGCCCGGACCGGTACAGGCATTGGCCCCACCGGAATTCAGGATCACCGCGCGCAACCGGCCACCGGTGAGCACCTGCTGCGACCACAGCACCGGCGCGGCCTTCACCTGGTTGCGGGTGAATACGCCCGCGGCCGCGTATTCCGGCCCTTCGCTGAATACCAGTGCGAGATCGGGTTTTCCGCTGGACTTGATGCCCGCGGCGATGCCCGCCGCCCGGAAGCCGAGCGGTGCGGTCACGCCCTGGCTCCGGACCAGCTTGCCTGCCGGAGTTTCGATAGTCGTCACGGTGCCACTCCTACGGTGGAAAGTCCTGCGGTCTCGTCGAATCCGACGGCCAGATTCATGGATTGCACCGCGGCGCCCGCGGTGCCCTTGGTCAGATTGTCGATCGCGCCGATCACCACGAGCAGTCCGGCGTCGGTATCGACCGCGACCTGGAGGGTGACGACATTGGAACCGAGTACCGAACCCGTCTGCGGCAGTGTGCCTTCCGGCAGCAACTGCACGAAGGGTTCGTCGTCGTAGGCCTTTTCATAGACCGCGCGAGCCTGTTCGGCATCGACTCGGGTCACCGCCGTGCAGGTCGCGAGGATGCCGCGCGGCATCGGCGCCAGCACCGGGGTGAACGATACGGCGACCTCGCCACCACCGGCGGCCCGCAGGTTCTGCGCGATCTCCGGAGTGTGCCGGTGCGCGCCCGCGATGCCGTAGGCCCGCACCGAACCCATCACCTCGGACCCCAGCAGGCCGATATCGAGTTTGCGTCCCGCACCTGAAGTGCCGCTCACCGCGACAACATTCACCTTCGGTTCGATGATTCCGGCCGCGATCGCCGGTGCCAGCGCGAGGCTGGCGACCGTGGGATAGCAACCAGGGACGGCGATCCGGTGCGCGCCGCGCAGCCGCTCGCGCCCGCCCGGCAGTTCCGGTAGGCCGTAGGGCCAGCTGCCCGCGTGGGTGGTGCCGTAGTACTTTTCCCAGGCCGCCGCGTCGGTCAGCCGGAAGTCGGCGCCGCAGTCGATGATCACGGTC
The DNA here is from genome assembly GCF_050955785.1 of Nocardia sp. CA-084685. Lineage (NCBI taxonomy): Bacteria > Bacillati > Actinomycetota > Actinomycetes > Mycobacteriales > Nocardiaceae > Nocardia > Nocardia sp. CA-084685. The sequence continues at coordinate 2,936,927 of NZ_CP192094.1, read as the reverse complement.
GACTCCGGCAATTGCTCCGCGATAGCGGCGGACTGCCCGTGCGGCAGGCCGAGGAAGACGATGTCGTGGCCGGCCAGCTCGTCGAGCGTGGTGGGCGCGAGCACGCGATCGGCCAGCGGCAGCAGATGCGGCTGCAACTCCCCCAGCGTGCTGCCCGCATTCGAACCAGCGGTCAGCGCGCCGATGACCAGGCGCCCATCGCGGTAGGCCGGATGACCGAGCAATAGACGCAGCACCTCACCGCCGGCGTATCCACTGGCACCGGCCACAGCAACCCGCAACACTGGGTTACTCGACGAATCAACCATGTGATGATTATGCACGATTGTGCAAGCCCATTCATGAATGGGGTCCTACATCGACTGGCCCCGCCCGGTCACCAGGTTCATTTACCGCCTGAGCGGTGATACCCGGCAAGGACCGAGTTCAATCGGGTCGATGAGACTTGGCACCCCCACGCGCCGTAGTGGGGACCCGACTGCCCATCGGACCGGTGCTCACCGCGACCTCGGTGGCCCACGATGATCGTCCGCGGCGTAAAGCCCGAGTTGGCCCCGAGGCCGAAGGTCACCTGGGACGAGGTGTTCAGGCAACCGTTGCGCGATCAATGCCTAGAGCCTCCTGCAGGCCCGTTTCGCCCTTCGGAGTGAGGCGGACAGCGCGACCGGAGCCGACGCGTCGCACCCAATCCAGCGCCTGCAACCGGCGGCACAACTGTGCTCCAGCAGCACCGCCGAGGTGGGTGCGGCGCTCGGTCCAGTCGAGGCAGGGGCGGGCGATCGGGCGACGAGTCCGCAGCGTGTTCGCGTCGATGCCCATCGTGCCCGTCAGCCATGCCAGCCCCGGCTCGGTGAGGGCGAAGCCGCTGTCGTCATGGAGTAGTTCGCGTTCGGTCATGGCGGCGGTGATCGCGACGCCGAGTCGGCCCGCGAGGTGGTCGTAGCAGGTCCGGCCCCGAGCCAGCGCCGCCGCCGCGGTGGACGCGCGCAGCGTCGTTGGTTCCGCGCGAACCGGTTCCAGGTGGGCGACCATGGTCTCCAGCAGCTCGGCGACCTGCGGGCTCGCCAACTGCACGTAACGGTGCCTGCCTTGACGGCGTTCGGTGAGCAGACCGCCGTCGAACAGCCGGTTCAGGTGCTCGGTCGCGGTGGATGGGGCCACACCGGCATGGCGGGCCAGCTCACCCGCCGTCCACGCGCGACCATCGACCAGGGCCAGGCACATATCGGCGCGGGTTCGGTCGGCCAGCAGGGTGGCCAGTCCGGCCAGTTCGGCTCCTCGGGTTTGCACCACACCATGATCGTGCCGGGTTATTTCGGCGGGCGCCGAAATAACCGAGTCGACGAAATTTCGGTCCGTGATGTCGATTCGCCGGAGGGCCGTTCGTGTAGGTGGTGAAGCCGGTAGCCGACCGGCCCACAGAAAGACATCCCAGGAGGCTTGAATGTCAAGCAGTAGCCTTCTCGCCCAGGTGAGGCCAGGCGGTGGCCTCGTTGTAGTGGGTGCCGGTTTTGAGGCAGCCGTGCAGGATGCCGACGAGTCGGTTGGCGAGCTGGCGCAGGGCGGGGTTGTGGCCGACGCCGCGGGCTCGCTGCCGGTCGTAGTAGGCGCGGGCACCCGGGGACCACAACAACGCGGAGAATGCCTGTGTTGTGAGGGCGTCGATGAGCCGGTCGTTGTGCACGAACCGGGCCAGAGCGACTTTCTTCTTGCCCGACGCCCGGGTGATCGGGGAGGTGCCCGCGTAGTTCTTGCGGGCCTTGGCGCTGGCGTAGCGGTCGGGGTCATCACCGAACTCTGCGAGCACCCGGGCACCGAGGACCGGCCCCAAACCTGGTTGGGACAAGATGATCTCAGCGGCCGGGTGCTTGGAAAAATGGGCCTCGACCTGCCCTTGCAGAGTCTTGATCTGGGTGTTGAGGACGGTCAGAACCGCCAGCAGCGCCTGCACCGAGGCAGCGTAGGCATCGGTGACGACCTCGGGTTGGCCGAGCTGGTCGGAGCGCAACGCGGTCTGGATCGCGGCGGCTTTGTCCGCGACGTTGCGGCGGCGCGCCCGCTTCAACGCGGTGCTGATCTGGGCGATCGTCAGCCGGGCTGCCTGGGTCGGGGTGGGTGCCTTGGCGAGCAGCTCAAGGGTGTCAGCGGCGTCGAGGTCGTCGAAGGCGGCCAGCGCCGCGGGGAAATAGTCACCCAGCGCGTGCCGCAGCCGCTGGGTGTGGCGAGTGCGTTCCCAGATCATCGTCTTATGGATGCGGGCCACCACCTTCACCGCCTCCGCACGCGCGGAATCCCCAGCGACAGACCGCAGTTCATGCGAGTGGGTGCGGACCATATCCGCCAGCACGTGCGCGTCGCCGGCGTCGCTCTTGGCGCCGGAGACCCCCAATCGGTCACGGAATCGGGCCGCCTGCAACGGATTCACCGCCAGCACCGTGTATCCCGCGGCGACCAGCGCCCCAACCCAGGGACCCCGGTCGGTCTCGATGCCGATCAGCACTTCGGCCTCATCGACGTCGTCGCCGACCAGATCCCCGATGATCGCGTGCAACCTGCCCATCCCGGCCACCCCCGCAGGAAGGCGCGCCTTGGCCAGACGGCGACCGGAGCCATCCATCACCTCCACATCGTGATGATCCTGAGCCCAGTCGTCTCCTACGAACAGTCGCAATGGTCCTCCCATTCTCGATGCCGATCACCGTCGAGCAGCCAGCGAGAGAACCATCAGCGACCTAATCAAGCAGTGCTCACATCACCACGAACGGGCACGACATCCCAGCAGCGATCAACTCTCCCGACCTACCGGCAGGGGCACAGTCTTTCTTCAGGACTCAACGTCCAGGACGCACGAGTGCTCACCTACCGGTCGGCTACCACCAAGGAGTTTGCCGGATGGCTCACTCCCCGAACTGATTAGGACTCCCCATGAGCAAGATCATCGCGGTCGAGCACCTGACCCTGGACGGCGTCATGCAGTCCCCCGGCCGGGCCGATGAGGACACCAGGGACGGTTTCCGCCACGGCGGCTGGGCACATCGCCATGACGATCCCGTGCAGGCCAGGGTGATGGCCGAACATATGGCGACCCACCACGGTGCCCTACTGCTCGGACGACGGACCTACGAGGACTTCTACGGCTTCTGGCCGCATCAGACCGACAATCCGTACACCGAGGTACTGAACAAGACCGAGAAGTTCGTCGCGTCCCGGACCTCGACCGCACCGTTGCCGTGGCAGAACTCCACGCTGCTCGATGGCGACGTTGTCGCCGCGGTAGGCGAATTGCGTCAGGATCTCGTGGTGCTGGGCAGCGGCGATCTGCTGCAAACGTTGATGCGCAACGATCTGGTCGACGAGTATCTATTGCTGATCCATCCGATCGTGGTCGGTGGCGGGCGGCGACTGTTCGAGCGCGCGGAACTCGGCGAACTGCGACTCGCCGATAGCGTCACCACCCCCACCGGCGTGGTGATCGCCACCTATCAGCGGGGGTGAGGAGGAGTCGTGAAGCAGTATCTGCTCAGCATCTATCAACCCGACGACACGCCGCCGCCGGACAATCTCGACGAGATCATGCGCGATCTGTACGCGCTGAACGACGAGATCCGTGCCGCGGGCGCTTGGGTTTTCGCCGCGGGCCTGCATGCGCCGAGCACCGCCACCGTGCTGCACGCCAAGGGCGACGATGTGCTCGTCACCGACGGGCCGTATGTCGAAAGTAAGGAGCACATAGGCGGATTCACCGTCATTCAGGCAGCCGATCTGGACGAGGCGCTCGACTGGGGCAAGCGGATGGCCGCCGTGCTCACGCTGCCGATCGAGGTCCGGCCGGTGGCCGATCACTGAGATGGTCACCGATGCCGCGATCGCGGCCGTATTCAGCGCACATTATGGCCGCGCGGTCGCCAGCCTGATTCGTGTCTTCGGCGATATCACCATTGCCGAGGACGCGGTGCAGGATGCGTTCACCGCCGCCGTACAACGCTGGCCGACCGACGGGCTCCCGCCGAGCCCGCCCGGCTGGATCATCACCACCGCACGCAACCGAGCCATCGATCGCCTGCGACGCGAGGCATCTCGCGACGACCGCCATGCCGAGGCCGCGCTCCTACACGCAGACAACGAAACCGACGATATGAGCGCCGTCCAAGACGACCGCCTCCGACTGATCTTCACCTGCTGTCATCCGGCACTATCACTGAGTGCCCGAGTGGCACTTACCTTGCGACTCCTCGGCGGCCTCACCACACCCGAAATCGCCCACGCTTTTCTGACTTCCGAATCGACCATGGCGCAACGACTCGTCCGCGCCAAAGGCAAGATCCGCGATGCGCGCATCCCGTACCGAATCCCCAGCGACGCCGATCTGCCAGCCCGCCTGCACGCCGTCTTGGCCGTCATCTACCTCATCTTCACCGAGGGCCACACCGCCACCTCCGGCGATCTGCTGATTCGGACCGACCTGTGTGACGAAGCAATCCGGTTGGGGCGCTTACTCGTCGAGCTGATGCCCGACGAACCCGAGGTACACGGACTGCTCGCACTGATGCTACTCACCGAATCGCGCCGAGCCGCCCGCACCATGCCGGACGGGTCGCTCGTGCCGCTGCCCGAGCAAGACCGTCACCGTTGGGACCGCGCCCTCATCGCCGAGGGCCATGCCATCGTCCGAGAATGTTTGCGCCGCAACCAAGCCGGGCCCTACCAGATCCAAGCCGCAATCAACGCCGTACACGCCGACGCCCCCGAGTCGGAATCCACGGATTGGCAACAGATCCTGCAGCTCTACGACCAATTGGCCTCCATAGCACCGAGTCCGATGGTGGCACTGAACCGCGCGGTGGCAGTCGGCGAGGTAGAAGGTCCTGCTGCGGCACTCACGCTGCTCTCCGAAATCGACCTACCGAATCACCATCTGTACCACGCGATCCGCGCCGACCTCCTGCGCCGACTCGGCCGCACAGCAGAGGCGCTTTACGCCTACGATGCCGCCATCGCCCACACAGACAACGCCGCCGAACAGATCTTTCTGCGGCGGCGCAGAGATGAGCTCACTGCGAACTAGCAGCATCGCAAAGCTGACCCCGCGCTGACTGGTCAGCGCGGAGATAGCCATCGCTCGCACCGGCGTGGCTCGAGTACGGTCCGCATGACGGCGACCTGCCCAATGCCATTCGTCAGGCGGACTGGCAGTGCCACCGGGACCGTCCGGCGGTGATCATCACCAACGCTCAGCCTGATCTCCGCCGACAGCCACTCGAATACCGACCACGATCAGTGCTTGCGCACCACGCGCTCGCCTCGGCCCGGCTTCCAGATGGTGATGTCCAGGTGATCGTCGGTGACCTCGACGGTGGAGGCGCCGGTCAGGTCCGCGGTGTAGAAGTGGTCGAACTCCTGGTCACGGATGTCGAATCCGGTTTCGTCGAACAGTTGTTGGGCGAAGCGCGCGTGCACGTTCTTGTCCGGGAGGTCGATGGCGGTGCCGAAGAGCTTCGCGTCACCGTCGCCAACCTGGGTGTCGACCGTTGCGGTGTGCAGGCAGAAGCGCGGGTCGCGGGCGAGGTCCTTGAATTTGGTGGTGTTCGGCATGCCTGCGATCACCAGCATCCCTTCGAAAATTCGCGGTTCGATGGGGCTGATGCGTGGGAAACCGTCGGAGCGCAAAGTCGCGAGCATACAAAGGTTGCCGGTGGCCTGGTGCCGCCGAGTGAACACGGTGGCGATGTGTGGGGCTTCTTCGATGAACTGGCTCCATGTGGTCATGCGGTTGACGGTACGAGCAAAACTTGACATCTTCTGTCAAGTTTTACGGCTAATCTCGAATCATGCGAGCGAGTCGACTGGTGCAACTGTTATTGCTGCTCCAGACACGCGGCCGGACTACGGGACCGGAACTGGCGCGCGAGTTGGAAGTGTCGGTGCGCACCGTGTATCGCGATATCGAGGCGCTGTCGGCGGCGGGCGTACCGATCTACAGCGAACCGGGCCGGACCGGCGGTGTGCGGCTGGTCGACGGGTACCGCACTCGTTTGACCGGTCTGACCACCGAGGAAGCCGATGCGGTACTGCTCGCCGGACAACCCGCGGCCGCCGCCGATCTCGGCCTCGGCACGGTGCTGGCGACCGCGCAGCTCAAGGTGCTTGCCGCCCTGCCACCCGAATTGCGCGGCCGGGCAACACGAATCGCGGAACGCGTCCATGTGGACGCACCTGGCTGGTTCCGCCGACCCGACGAAACACCAACGCTGGCAACGGTTGCCGATGCGTTGTGGCACGACTGGCGACTGGATATCCGTTATGAGCGCAAGGATCGCACCGTCGAACGCCGCCTGGATCCGCTCGGACTCGTATTGAAGGCCGGAACTTGGTATCTCGTCGCACGTGACGGATCGGCCATCCGCTCCTATCGCGTCAGCCGGATCGCCTCGGCCGCACGGTCTGGCGAATCCTTCACGCGGCCAACTGATTTCAATCTCGCCGAGCATTGGTCGGAATCCGCCGATGATTTCGCCCGATCAATGCTTCGAGTGCGGGCTCGCTGCCGGATCGCAGCCGCCCAATTGCCGATACTCCGATTGATGATCGAACCCGCCGCGGTCGCGGAGGCAACGGCATCGACCTCCGAACCCGACGCCGACGGCTGGGTCGAAGTAATCATTCCATCGGAGTCCTACGAGGTTCTAGCGGGTGCGATCCTGCCCCTCGGCCAATTCTGCGAGGTCCTGGACCCGCCCGAATTCCGCGACCGGGTCGCGGCGACAGCCTTCGCGATGGCCGAGCGCTACCGAAGTCCGCGCGCTCCCTGAGCCCACGCACCCATTGCGCGAGGCGCAGTGCCTGCGCTGCCGCCACAACGGTGGGCCCCTCAGCGCAGCGAGCGGAAGAAGGCGCGCACGTCGCTGGTGAGCAGATCCGGTGCCTCCATTGCCGCGAAGTGCCCACCCCGATCGTATTCGGTCCATCGCACGATGTTGTGCTGCCGCTCGGCGAGTACTCGGATGGAGTTGTCACCGGCGAATACCGCTGCGGCAGTCGGCACACCGGAATTCCGCGCGGGCATCCCCCACGAATCCCCCTCCCCGTACAGCCGAATCGAGGAGACGAAGGTTCTGGTGAACCAATAGAGGCTGATATTGGTCAGCAGCGCATCGCGATCCACGGCTTCATCGGGCAATTCGAGCGCCGGATTGGTCCAGCGCTGAAACAGATCCACGATCCAGGCCAGCAACCCGGCGGGCGAATCGTGCATGCCGATGGCCAGGGTTTGCGGACGCCCCGCCTGCACCATCGCATAGCCGAACCGGGTGTAGCTCGCGCTCCCGGTGAGTTTGTCCAGCTTCGCCCGATCCTCTGGGCTGTAGTCCGGCTCCGTTCCGTCATCACTCCAGGAGGGCAGCGTGATCGGCCCGTTGACATGGATGCCGACCATATGGTCGGTGGCGATCCGCCCCAATTCGGTCGAGACGAAGAAGCCCGCGTCGCCGCCCTGCGCTCCATACCGGTCGTAGCCGAGCCGAGCCATCAACTTCGCCACCACCTGCGCGAACTGCTCTGTCGAACCGTCCCCGACCTTCGGCCCGGGCTCCGAGAAGGCGAATCCGGGCAACGATGGGATGACCAGATGGAACGCATCGGCCGGATTACCGCCGTACGCTCGCGGATCGCTCAACGGTCCGATCACATCGAGGAATTCGATGAAGGAGCCGGGCCAGCCGTGGCTCAATACCAACGGCACGGCATCGGGTTCGGGTGAACGGACGTGCAGAAAATGCAGCTGCTGCCCGTCGATATCGGTGACGAACTGCGGCAGCTGGTTCAGTCGCGCTTCCACTGCGCGCCAGTCGTATTCGGACCGCCAGTATTCGGCGAGGTCCTTCATATACGAGATCGATGCGCCCTTATCCCAACCGCCGCCCGGGATTTCATCCGGCCACAAGGTATTCGCCAGCCTGGCGTGCAGATCATCGATCCGGTCCTGCGGGATCTCGATGCGGAAGGGGCGGATGTCCTGTTCGGTGCTCATGAAGACAACGCTATGACGCCCTTAGGACAGGATCGTTCCTAAGCATCTGACATTCTGGATGTCGTGTTGGAGACTTCGGCGCGCCTGCTCAAATTGCTCGCCCTGCTGCAGACCCACCGCGACTGGGCCGGGGCCGAACTCGCCGAACGACTCGGTGTCACCGGCCGCACGGTCCGCCGCGATGTGGATCGGCTGCGTGAACTCGGCTACCCGGTGCACGCCACACAGGGCACCGCGGGCTATCGGCTCGGCCCTGGGGCCGCGCTGCCGCCGCTGCTGCTCGATGACGAGGAGGCCGTCGCGGTGGCGGTCGGCCTGCGCAGCGCCTCCGACGGCACTGTCGCGGGTATCGAGGAGGCATCGCTGCGCGCGCTCACCAAACTCGAGCAGGTGCTGCCGTCGCGATTGCGCCACCGGGTCCGCACGCTGCGCCGCGCGACGGTCCGGGTCGGGACGCCGGACGCGACAGTCGAACCGGACGCCTTGATGGCCGTCGCGGAGGCCTGTCAACGGCACGAGCGCCTCCGCTTCGACTATCGCGCGCACAGCGGCGCAACCACCCGCCGCACGGTGGAGCCGCACAGTCTGGTGCACTTCAGCAGGCGCTGGTACCTCGTTGCCTGGGATGTCGATCGCGATGACTGGCGCACCTTCCGCGCCGATCGCATCTCGCCACGAACACCGACCGGCCCGCGTTTCACTCCGCGTGAGCTCCCGGAAGGCGATGTCGCGGACCACCTTTCGTTACGGCTGTCCGCCCGGGCGTGGCCGCATCAAGCAATCGCCTTGCTGCACAAGTCCGCCGAGGACGCGGCGGCGTATGTCTGGCCCGGAATGGGCGTCATCGAAGCCGTCGACGACCACAGCTGTCAACTGCACGTCGGCGCGGATACGCCGGAGGCACTGGTCTGGATGATCACCTCGGTAGATATCGACTTCACACTGCTCAGCGGACCACCCGAACTCGTCGCGGCCCTTCGAGCCCAAGCCGACCGCTGCGCCGCCGCCTTGCACAACTTCGCAGTAAACAGCCCGGCACCGGGATTCGATCCGATGCCGGGCGGCCCCGGCCTCAGCTGACAATCGCGAACAACACCGCCGCAACCGCGAAACTCACCACCGACAGCACGGTTTCGAGCACCGTCCACGTCTGCAGTGTCTGCTTCACTGTCAGGTTGAAGTACTTCGAAATGATCCAGAAGCCACCGTCGTTCACGTGGCTGAGGATGATCGAACCAGCCGCGATGGCCATGGCGATGAGTGCGATGGCCATCTGCGAGTAGCCGTGCCCGATGACGAGCGGCGCGACAATGCCGCCGGTGGTCACGATGGCGACGGTCGCGGAGCCCTGGGCGATACGCAGACCGCAGCTGATGATGTACGCCAGCACGATCACCGGCAGTCCGGCGGCCGACATGGTGTCCGCGAGTGCGGTGCCGATCCCGGTGGCGGAGATGACCTTTCCGAAGAACGCACCCGCACCGACCACCAGCAAAAGCATGCCGACCGGCTTCAGTGATTCCGCGGTGAGGGTACTGAGTTCTTGCACGCTGGAACCGCGTCGCACACCGAGCAGATAGAAGGCGACGAGCACCGCGATCAGCAGCGCGACCGCCGGTGTGCCGAGGAAGGTGAGCACCTGCAGCAGTTTCGAATCCTTGTCCAGCCATTGGCTGCCGAAGGTCGCACCAAGAATGAGCACCAGTGGAATGGCGATAATTCCGCCGATGAGACCGACTGCGGGCGGGCGTGTCTCGGTGCGTACCGACTCCGGATCCGTTGCCGTGCCCGGACCTTCGCGCTTGGCCGCAGGCTCGGCCTCGGGGCGCACCAGGAATTCGACGGGCACCTCGACCTGCACCCGCTTACCGATGTAGGTCCCCCACACAATGCCTGCGGCAATGAAACCCGGTATGCCGCAGATGAATCCCATGATGATCAGCCACCCCAGGCTCACCCCGAGCAGACCACCGAGCGCGACGGGCCCCGGATGCGGCGGCAGGAAAGCATGGGTCATGGACAGACCCGCCAACATCGGCATGGCATACAGCACCAGCGATCGGCCACCGCGCTTGGCGGCCACATAGATCAGCGGTGCCAGCACGAAGATACCGATATCGAAGAAGACCGGGATGCCGAAGATGAGTCCCAGCAGTCCCATCGCGACCGGTGCGCCCTTCTCCCCGAAGATGCCGAGCAGCTTGCCGGTCAAAACGTCCGCGCCACCGGAACGTTCGAGTATCGCGCCGAGCACCGTGCCGAGGCCGATGATGACGGCGATATGCCCGAGAATGCCGCCGAAACCGGTCTCCAGCAGCGAATCACCGGACTTGATCGCCGTACCGACGATCTTCGACACCGGTAGTCCAGCGACCAGCGCCAGCCCGAGTCCGGTGAGCAGTAGCGCGATGAACGGCTCCAGCTTGACCTTGATAATGGCGAACAGCAGTACGGCAATCGCGAGTCCGCACAGCACCAACAATCCGGGTGTGGTGGTGCGCAACCAGTCGACAGTGGCGCCCATATGGGTACCTCTCAATTCATGGATCGAACGAATGACGCCGCGCGCGAGGCGATTTCGGACCATCGGCCCGCGGCGACGTCGGATGGGGCCACGACATCGGTACCCGCGGTCACGGCCACGGCTCCGTTGGCGAGGAATTCGGCGGCATTGCCCGCATTGACGCCCCCGGAAGGTATGAGCGCCACATCGGGGAAGGGACCGCGCAGGTCTTTCAAATAACCGGGACCGAGCGCCCGGGCAGGGAAGATCTTCACCGCGGCGGCGCCGAGGTCTAGTGCGGTGAGTACCTCGGTAGGTGTGAAGGCGCCCATGACGACCGGGATGTCGTGCTCGACCGCGACCGCCGCGACCTCCGCGCGCACACCGGGCGTGACGAGAAACCGTGCGCCATTATCGATCGCGGCCTCGGCCTGATCGGCATGCAGTACGGTTCCGATACCGACGACCGCATCGGGAGCCGTCGTGGCGATACGCAGGTAATCGAGCACGCCCGGCGTTGTGAAGGTGAGCTCCAACGTCCGAATCCCGGAGCGCGCCAACGCATCCGCCAGTGCCAGCGGATCTGGAATCTCCGGCGCTCGCACCACACTCAGCACGCGGTCGGCCCGCATGATCTCCAGGGCGCTCGTGGCGTTCAATATGTCTCCTTCCGCACGGCATCCATGCGCAGCGCACGCCCGGCGAGATTGCCGGTAGGCGCGCCGTCTTCGATGGCGAACTCGCCGTTGACCAGCACATGCTGAATTCCGCGCGCTTGCTGCTTCGGATTGTCGAAGGTCGCGGTGTCGGTAATCGTCGATGGGTCGAACAACACGAGATCTGCCGCATACCCGGTGAATACGTGTCCGCGGTCGCTCAACCGCAGCCGTTCGGCGGGCCGACCGGTGAGGTGGTGCACACAGTCCTCGAGTCCGAGCACGCCGAGTTCGCGGACGTAATGGCCCAGATAGCGCGGGAAGGTGCCCCAGGCGCGCGGATGCGGCCGCTCACCGACGAGTAGTGCGTCACTGCCGCCCATATGCACCGGATGCACCATGATCGCGCGCACATTCTCCTCGTGCCCGACGTGCTGCAGGATGGTCGTGGCCAATTGGTCTCGGCTCAGCAGGTCGAAGAACACCGCGACCGGTGCGCGATCGGTATCGGCCGCGATTTCCGCGACGCTCTTGCCGACGTACTCCCCCAGCTCGGCATTCGCGACACCGCTGATCTGAATGGTCTCCCACTCGACCGTCACGCCGTGACAGCCGTCGGAACCATTCACATTCACGTCCAACGTGATGCGTGCACGCATCTCGGGATCGTCGATACGGGCCAATGCCGCATCCGGACCACCTGACATCGCCCAACTCGGCAGCAGCGCCGACAATGTCGTGGAGCCGGGCAGATACGGATATGTATCCAGGGTGATATCGCACCCCTCGGCCCTGGCCGCATCGATCAAAGCCAGGAATTCCGGTGCGCGCCCGCGGTTCACGCCGAAGTTCATCGTCGCGTGGGTCAGATGCAGTGCGCAGCCGGTGCTGCGCGCCAATCCGATCATCTCGGCGTACGCCGCCAACGCGCCTTTGCCGTACGAGCGCGTATGCGGCGCATAGAACCCGCCGTATTCGGCGACGATCTCGCACAGTGCCGCCAATTCGCCTGTGTCCGCATACATTCCGGGCGTGTAGGTGAGCCCGCTCGACATACCGACCGCGCCCTCACGCAGCCCCTGCGCGAGCAAGTCGCGCATTCGCCGGATTTCGGCCACCGTGGCAGGCCGCTGTTCGCTACCGACAACCAGTAGCCGCAGCGTGCCTTGCGGTACGAGATAGGCGGCGTTCGGCGTTATGCCCTGATCGAGCCGGTCCAGGTACTGCGCGACTGTGCGCCAGGAGAAGTCCAGATCGCTGGGATTGCCATTCCACCCGGCGATCTGACGCCGCAACACCGCCAGGGCGACGTCATCGATGGGGGCATACGAGAGCCCATCCTGGCCGATGACCTCGGTCGTGACGCCCTGGCTGATCTTCGGAAAATGGCCGGGGTCGGTGAGCAGATGCAGATCGGAATGCGCGTGCATATCGATGAAGCCCGGGGCGAGCACCGAATCAGGTGCATCGATGAACCTGGCCGCCCCGGTGATCGTTCGCGGGTCGGCGATCGTGCTGATCCGTCCCCGTTCGATGCCGACATCGGCGCGGAAGCGTGGCGCACCCGTACCATCTATGACGTCGATATCGCGAAACACTAAGTCTGTCATGACCGCTCGTCAGAAGAAGGTGTGCAGGAGGTCGACGACGCGCGGACGTTCCGCATCGGCATTGTCGATGACCGGGATCAGCCGCCACTTGTCGAATGCCGTGCACGGATGCGATAGGCCCAGCCGCACCACACTGCCCACCGGCAGGTCACCGGCCGCACCGCCCGGCAGCCGCAGGAACGTGTGCTGGTCATTGAGCGCACTGACATATGCCGCTGTATTCAACGAATCTTCCGGTCCCGCAATGAATTGCGGGACCGGAAGCCCCTCATCGAATGGCAGATCGCGCTTACCGGCATCCAGCAGCGCGAGTTCCGCCTCGGGCCGCGATACGGTCCGCGCCCACCCGTGCATCGCCGAGCGCAGCGGTCGTTCGCTGCGCGGCGCGGCCAGCGGCGAGATGCCCGCGTAGAAGCCGTCGTCGTGAATGATGTACGCACCGGAGCGCAATACCACTGTGGTCGCAACGCCCTGCTCATCGGCGAGTCCGGCCAGACATTCGACGACCAGATCCGGGAAGGCGCTGCCGCCCGCGGTGACGATCGCATCCTCCGGATAGCTTCCCGCCGCCGCGAGTTCGCGGTGGAGGCGGGCGATGTCATCCAGGTAGCGCCGCACGGCGCTGATCCCGTCCGGGGTGCGATCGTGGGCGAGCGCACCTTCGTACCCGCCGACTCCGGCCAGGCTCAGCCGATCGGCTCGGCCGACCGCCTCGGCGATGGCATGCGCCTGCTCAACCGTGCGCGCCCCCGTCCGTCCTTGTGGCCCACCGAGTTCGACAATCACCCGGATGCGCGCATCACCGGTCAGCTGCCGCTCCATCAGCTCGACGGTCTCGACACTGTCGACCCAGCAGTAGAATTCGAACTCCGGATCCCGCGCCGATTCCGCGGCAACCCAGCGCAATCCGACCGGATCGACCAGCGAGTTGGCCAGCACGATCCGGCCGACGCCGAACGACCGGGCCACCTGCACCTGCCACACGGTGGCGAAGGTGATCCCCCAGCTCCCGGCGGCCAATTGCTGCGCCCACAGTTGCGGGGCCATGGTGGTCTTCCCATGCGGAGCCAAGCGCACACCCGCGGCCACCGCCCAATCCGCCATTACCGCGACATTCGCCGCGACAGCCGCCCGGTCGACGGTCAATACCGGCGTTTCGAACTCGTCGAGGTATGGCCCGGTGTCGAGGAAGTCGCGAACCGTACGACCCCATGCGGCGGGCGGCAGACCCTTGTGCTCGGGCCCGAGCATCCGATCCGCCAGTGCGGCAACGGCTTTCTCATCGATCGCCATGTCGCTCCTTCCCGCGGAATCATGTCCGCCGAACCATGCCGCCCATGCATTGCGTAATTTGCAACGCTAGTTGCACATCGTGTTTAGTGTGGTTATTCTGCACTGGATGGCCGGTGGCCGCAAGGGCAGAAGGGAGATTGATGTGACGTGGCCTACTACGTCGCCCCGCCCCCGGGCGGTAACCATCGGCGAGGGGCTCGCGGTACTGGTCGCGCTTCCCGGTCCACTGGAGGACTCGGCGACCTTCGAGCGAACCGCGGGCGGTGCCGAGGCGAATGTGGCCACCGTGCTCACTCAGCTCGATGTGGATGCCGCGTGGATTTCCCGGGTCGGCGATGACGGATTCGGCCGCTATCTGACCGGACATCTCGCGGCACGCGGCGTGGATGTGTCGGCCGTTGTCATCGACCCCGCGCGCCCCACCGCCATCTATGTGAAGGAGCGCGGCAGCGGCTCGGGCAAATCGAACGATCTGGCCGACGGGGCCAGCCGCATGCTGTACTACCGCACCGGTTCCGCCGCCAGCGCACTGTCCAGCGCCGATCTGACGGCCGCCGACGGACTTCTCGGGCGCTGCGACCTCGTGCACTTCACCGGCATCACCACCGCGCTCTCGGAATCCGCGACCCGGCTCACGGAAACCCTTGTCGCGCTTCCTCGCCGGGGTAAGTTGATCAGCTTCGATCTGAATTACCGTCCGGCACTCTGGGCGGGCCGTCTCGAGCAGGCGGCCGAGGTGCTGGCTCGCCACGTGCGTGGCTGCGATGTGGTGTTCCTCGGCGCCGATGAGGCGGATGCGGTCTTCGGTACCGCCGATGCCGACCGATTGCGCGCACTGTTCCCGGAGCCGGAACATCTGGTGGTCAAGAACAACGAGCATTCGGTCACTGGATTCGCCGGAACCGAGCGCGTCGAAGTTCCTGCGCTGGAACTCGTGATCACCGAGCGGATCGGTGCCGGTGATGCCTTCGCGGGCGGGTACCTGGCCGCCCTGCTGCACCGACGTCCTTTGCAGCAGCGCCTGCGTTTCGGGCATTTATGCGCCGCCGCCGCACTGACCGGCACCGGTGATGTCGCGGAACTGCCTTCCCCCGGTGCACTGGAAGCGTTGGCGGCATTGGACGAGTCGGCTTGGCGGCGTGTGCATTACGCCAGGGATGTCGTAGCAGAGAATGTGGCGTCATGAGCGAGCGAACAATGGGCACAGCCGAGCGAGTCGAAGACGCAGTCTCCATGACGGTGCCGAGCGCCAACGAGGCGCAGTCATGAGTCAGAGTTTGTTGCGTGCGTTGACCATCCTGCTCTCGCTCGGGGAGGATGCCCGCTCGCTCGATCAGCTTGCCGCTGAACTGGGCGTGCACAAGTCGACGGTGCTGCGGCTGCTGCAGACCATGGAATCACAGCGCATCGTCACCCATGACAGCCAGCACCAATACGTCCTCGGCTCGCGGCTTTTCGAACTCGCCAACCGCGCGCTGGAACAGCGTGACGTCCGCACCCTCGCCCGCCCGCATCTGAGCGCGTTGAATTCCGCTACCGGGCAGACGATTCACCTGGCCACCTATGAATCCGGCGACGCGATCTATATCGACAAATTCGACGCGATCCAGAGCGTGCGAATGTATTCCCGCATCGGCCGCCCTGCGCCCCTGCACTGCACGGCGGTCGGGAAGGTACTCGTCGCCGCACAGCCGCGCACCGAATGGCCGACGATCGCCGAACGCATCGACTACCACGAATTCACCGACCGCACGATCCGCACCCCGGAGCGCTATCTGGCGGAACTGGAACTTGTTGCGGCACAGGGCTATGCCGAAGACCATGAAGAACACGAGAGCTTCGTGAACTGCATCGGCGTTCCGGTGCGCAATGGCACCGGGACGGTGGTCGCGGCTGTCTCGATGTCGGTGCCGGACATGCTGCTCAACCACGATCAGGTTTTGGCGGAGCTGCCGCGGGTCCGCGCGGCCGCCGATGCCATCTCCGCCGAACTCGGCTGGACTCCCGGCCGTATCGCGACGAAAGGCCAGTCATGAGTGAGAAGATTGCCGTCCGCACCACCGATGCGCCCGCACCCGCGCACACCTTCTCCCAGGGCGTGCGCAAGGGCCCGTTCGTGCAGGTCTCGGGTCAGGGCCCGGTGGACCCGGCGACCAACGAATACCTCTTCCCCGGAGACGTCGCCGCCCAGACCATTCGGACCCTGCAGAATGTCAAGGCAATCGTGGAGGCAAGCGGCGCCACCTTCGACGACGTGGTGATGCTGCGCGTCTACCTGACCAAGCGCGAGGACTTCGCCATCATGAACGACGCCTACGGCGAATTCGTCACCGCCAACACCACCAGCACCGCACTACCAACCCGCACAACAGTATTCACCGGCCTCCCCCGCGAGGAAATGCTGGTAGAAATCGACGCCCTAGCCATCCTCTAACCGCCGCCCCCGTCTCACCGCGGAAGGTCCCGCGCACTGATTCGCGCGCCGCGCATGGTTTCGCCCGCGATTTCGCGCGCGGCGTGACAGAAGGCGCGCGCGAGCTACCGAGGCAACCTAGCCGGAGTTGCGCAGCGCGGTGGCTAGTCCGTTCATGGTTAGCAGGATGCCGCGTTTGACGAGTTCGGAATCGTCACCGGCGCGCAGCCGTCGCAGCAAGTCGACCTGCATCTGGTTCAGCGGTTCCAGGTACGGGAAGCGGTTGTGGATCGACTCCGCCAGTGACGGGTTGTCGGCGAGCAGGTGATCATTGCCGGTGATCGCGGCGTGCATGCGGATGGTGCGAGCGTGCTCGTCTCGGATCATTCCGAAGATGTGCTCGCGCAGGGCGGCATTGTCGACGAGTTCGGCGTACCTGGCGGCGATATCCAGATCGCTCTTGGCCATGACCTGGGCCAGATTCGACAGTACCGTCCGGAAGAACGGCCAGCGGCGATAGAGGTCGGACAGCACCGCCAAGCGGTCGGGATCGCCGCCGACCCACTCCTCGAGCGCGGCACCGGTGCCGTACCAGCCCGGCAGCATGACGCGGGCCTGACTCCACGACATCACCCACGGGATGGCTCGCAGATCGCTGACCGAATTCGTCGGCTTGCGGGAGGCGGGGCGGCTTCCGATATTCAGATCGCCGACCTCGGCAACCGGCGTGGACTGCCGGAAATACTCGACGAATCCCGGTGTTTCGTGCACGAGTCGCGCATATGCCGCACGAGCACGCGCCGCCAGGTCGTCCATGAGTTCATACGACGGCTCGGCATCGGGACCGAGTCCCTCCACATCGAGTAGCGTCGACTCCAGCGTGCCCGCGATCAACGACTCCAGATTGCGATGCGCCGCACCGGATTCCGCGTACTTGGCCGCGATCACCTCACCCTGCTCGGTCAACCGCAGCGAACCCCGCACGGCACCGACGGGCTGGGCGAGAATCGCGTCATAGCTGCGGCCACCACCGCGACCGACCGTACCGCCGCGACCATGGAAGAGCCGCAAGCGAATGCCGGTCTTGCGCGCGACCTCGACCAGATCCAGCTCCGCGCGGTAGAGCGCCCAGTTGGCGGCCAGATACCCACCGTCCTTATTGGAATCGGAGTATCCGAGCATTACCTCCTGCCGCATTCCCTTGGCTGCCACCAGCTCTCGATACACCGGGACATCCAGCACCGCGGCCAGAGTCGCCGCACCGGCACCCAGATCCTCGATGGTCTCGAACAGCGGCACGATATTCACCGGACAGCTCGGGGGCCCATCCGGCTCGCCGGGATCGAGCAGCCCACCCTCCTTCAACAGCAGTGCCGCCTCCAACATGTCGCTGACCGAGGTGCACATACTGATGATGTAGTTCGGCACCGCCTCGACACCGAAGGTGTGCACGACATCTCGTGCGGCACGGACGATGTCGATCTCCTTGGCGGCGAGTTCGCTCAGCCGCGCATGCGGGCCGAGCAGCGGACGGCGGGTACGCAACTCGGCCGCGAGCAGTTCCACCCGCTCGTGCTCGGCGAGACTCGCATAGTCCTGATGCACCCCAGCCCAGGCCAGCAGCTCGGTGACGACCTGTTCGTGCACCTCCGAGTTCTGCCGCATATCCAGGCCCTGCAAATGGAATCCGAATGTCTCGATGGCGTGTCGCAGCGCGGCCAGGCGATCGTCGGCGAGCAGACCATCGCCGCTGGCCCGCATCGAGACGTCGACGGCATCCAGGTCGTCGAGCACCGCCTGCGGAGTCGGATAGGCCGGAGCGTCCGTCTCTATGCCATCGGCGGGCAATTCGCCGAGCGCGGCAGCCGCCGATGCCGACAGGCGCGCCCGAATCCGGTGCAGCGCACGGCGGTAGGGCTCATCCGAATGCGTCGCGGGGTCGGGATAACCGGCCTCGGCCAGTGCGGCCACCTCTGGTGTCACCAAAACCAGCCGCGCCGATTGCGACAGCGACTTCTCCAGTTCCACCAGCTCGTGCAGATAGCGTCCGAATGCCACCGCCGATGCCTGCGATGCCGCCTGACGCACGACATCCGCTGTCACATAAGGGTTTCCGTCACGGTCGCCGCCGATCCACGATCCGGGGCGCAGGATCGGCCGCGGCAGCAGTTCCGCCCCCGGCCACCGGGACCGCAGCGCCGCCCGAACTTCGGCGTTGATCGCCGGAATTACGTCGAAAAGCGTGATGTCGTAGTAGCGCAGACCGACCGAGATCTCGTCCTGAATCCGCAAGCGCTGCAATCGAATCAGCGCCGTACGCCACAGCGAGAGTACCTGGCGGCGGATGCGCAGCTCGAGATCGGCGCGCGCCCGCTCGGTTTCGGTATAGCGCTGCCGCAATCGCATCAATTCGGTAATGCGGGTCTGCACATCGAAGACGGTGCGGCGCCGGGTTTCGGTCGGATGTGCGGTGATCACCGGCGATACCAATGCGTCGGCGAGCAGATCGGCGACCTCGGTGCCGTCCAGTGCCGCCGCGTCGAGTTTGCGGTAGGTCGCCGCGAGCGAGGAATCCTGCGGCGGCTCCCCGGCCGCCTCATGCGCCGCGCGCCGCCGATCGCGCTGGATATCCTCGGCGAGATTCGCCAACAGCACGAAATAGGTGAACGCGCGAATCAACGGAAGCGCGACCGCGATATCGACGCCGTCGAGCATCTCCGCCACCGCGCTGCGCCCGACCTCCTCGCGCCGCACCCGGAACGCCTCGATCCGCACCTGCTCGATCAGATCGAAGACCTCGGGACCCTCGTGATCGCGGATGGTGTCGCCGAGCACGCCGCCGAGGAACCGGATATCGTCCCGCAGCGGCCGGGTCGCCTCCGGTGCGGTCGGCGTTTCCGACAGTCGCTCGCCGGCGTTCGGCGCTGTCATGCCCGAGGGCGCGGTGTCGCTGATCCGCTCGATGCGCTCGCTCATGACTCGACACTACTGCGCCAAGATCAGGCCATCGCGGTGACGCCGAGCACGCCGGTTCTCGCCGATACCGAGGGCAGTCGGTATCGGCGAGTTCGGGGAATCAGCCGAGCAGCTGGGAGAACCGCAGGTGGTTGCCCCACGGATCGCGGAAACCGCAGTCCCGCACGCCGTAGGGCTGGGTGATCGGTTCCTGATCCACATCGACACCGGCCTCGCGTAGCCGGGCGAAGGTGTCGTCGACGGCCTCGGTGGTGAAGATCAGAGTGCCCTGCGCACCGCTGGCCAACCGCGCTTTCGCAGCTTCGCGCGCGGACTCGTTCGGATTCATCTCCGGGTTCTCCAGAATGAATTCGATACCGGGCTGCGACGCCGGTCCGACGGTCAGCCAGCGACCGCCAGGAAACGGCATATCCTGGCGGACCTCGAAGCCGATGACATCGCGGTAGAACTCCAGCGCCTGGTCCTGGTCGCCGACCAGCACTGCGACGTGGGTCAGAGTGAAATCCTTGCCGTTGCTCATTGCTATCTCCCTTGGTTCGAGCGGTACACAGGAATGACGCCGAGCGTGTCCTGAATTCATCGGTGTCTCGAGAAGATTCTCGGCCGCCATCACGCCGGTTCGCTCGATATCCCCGCTCAGCCCTGGTGGTCGCACCGGATTCCGCAGATCACTATCGGCGCTCAGTCCAGCATGATCGCGACGTGGTTCAGGCGATACAAGTCCACACCCGGATCACCTACCAGCGCCAGACTACGGATTCAGCCGACCTCACGGACGTGCGGTCGCGATACGGACAGGCGCTGCACGAGCACCTGTTCGAGCAGTGCGACGAGCACCTCCTTCACCGAAGCCCGTTCTCGCGCATCACATTCCAGGATCGGAATGCACTCGTCGAGCTCCAGTGCCTCACGGACCTCGTCGAGTTCGAAATGCGCGCCTTGTTCGAAACGGTTGACCACCACCACGAATGGCGTGTTGTGTTCTTCGAAGTAGTCGAGCACCGGATAGCAGTCCTCGACCCGACCGGTATCCACCACGATCACCGCGCCGAGTGCGCCGTCGACCAGGTCGTCCCACAGAAAGACGAAGCGATCCTGACCCGGAGTGCCGAAAAGGTAGAGCACCAGCGAGGTGTCGAGGGTGATGCGGCCGAAATCGAGAGCGACCGTGGTCTGGGTCTTGTCCGCGCGTCGCCCCGGATCATCGACACCGATGGCGACCTCGGTCATCGCCGCCTCCGTCACCAGGGGTTCGATCTCGGAAATGGCACTGATGAATGTTGTTTTGCCGACACCGAATCCGCCGCTGATCACAATTTTGACCGAGGCGGGCATGGGCCGCTCGACCTGTGCTGTCCGATATTCAGAGTGCCCGTACAAGGTCCCTGATCCTCTCGATAGCTGCGGTGGAAAGTTCGGGGGCGTCCCGAACCGAAACATGCCCGGCGGCCGCGAGATCGCTGACGATCACTTTCGCGACGCCCACCGGAACGTGCAGCGCCGTCCCGATTTCGGCAATGGAATGCGGCTGCTGGCACAGCCTAACGACGGTGCGCTGTTCGAAGTGCAGCGGTGCGGACAGCGCGGCAGGAGTTGCCAGCACCAGTGTTTCGATGCGCAGCCCATCGATCAGCGGCATCGTGCGCCCCGCCGTGACGACGAAGGGGCGCACGAATCGGTCATCCGGTAGCTGCACATCCGGACTATCCCTCGGTGGCCGGTTGGCTCCGAACCAACCGAAGGATTGGTTGACCGGGATCATCCGCGGGTCCGGCAACCGCGGCCGGTCTGGATGTCTCATCTGCGCAACGACTCTCGCAATTCCGAGATGAGCGCCGGGTCGAGCAGCGCACCGGCGCGTTCGGCCAGCACCGCCATCTCGTAGCCGACGAGACCGACATCGCAACCACCGTCGGCGATGACGCCGAGGCAACTGCCGTCACCGAGTGCGGAGACCAGCAGGAAGCCGCGCTTCATCTCGATCATGATCAGCTTCAAGCCCTCGAATGCGTAACTGCGCGAAGCACTGCGGGCCAGGCTGGACAGGCCCGAGACCATGGCGGCCAGTCGATCCGCGCTGGTGCGGTCCAGCCCCTCGGACATGGCGATGAGCAGGCCGTCGGAGGATACGGCGACGGTATCGCGGACGCCGTCGGTATTACGGACGAAGTTGGCCAGCATCCAATTGAAGGTGTGCGGGTCCGCGGTCTGTATGTGAGTCGTCACCGAATCTCCTCTGAGGTGGTGGGTGAAACCGATGTTTGCGCCAAATCCGCGGCGCCCGGGATCGTTTCGGACGCTCCAACGTTCTCGGATGTCTTCGGCGGCGGTGCGCTCGCAGCGCCGCGCTCGTGTCCGGCCCGGAACGACGACAGCATGCTGCGGATTGCGGCCGGTGTGTGTTCCACGACCGGATCGCTGGGTGGGGCGGGTGTGAGAACCCGTGGTGCGCTGTCGCTTCCATCGGCGGCTGTGCGTGCTCGCTTGTTACGCTTGACCAATCCGTTCTTGGTTCGCTGCACACCGGTGGGGGTGGAATCGGATTTCGTTGCGGCTGCCGCCGTTTCAGGTATCTGCCACAACGACCTGCCCGCCGCAGACGAGACGGCAGGCTGCGTCCCCTCGGTCGTCGGTGCTGCGTCGGTTGAACGATCGGTCGCGGGTACGGCGTCGATTGAGCGATCGCTCCCCGATCCATCGACGGCGGGCAGGCCCGTCAGGAAGCCGTTGACACCATTGCTCCCACTGCCGTTCACCCTTGACGTACCCGTCAGCGATGCATTGCCAACTGGCAGGCCGATCACAGATCCGCTACCACCATCGCTGCCAATGCCATTCACCCTCGACGGACCCGCAAGCGATCCATTGCCAGCCGGCAAGCCGATCACAGATCCGCTACCACCATCACTGCCAATGCCATTCACCCTCGACGGACCCGCAAGCGATCCATTGCCAGCCGGCAAGCCGATCACAGATCCGCTACCACCATCACTGCCAGTTCCATTAGCCCTTAACAGACCCGTCAGCGATCCGTTGACCCCGGACGCAGCCCTGTCGCCGGTCGGGATAGCCGAAACGCCCATCGGTTCGTGCTCGGAAGCAGCCCCATCGCCCGTTGGCGCGGCTCCCTCTACGCCAGCGGTGAACCCGACGCCGTCGCCGGAATCCTCCGGGTTGGAATGGAAGTGGGCGAACCGCGCGGGTGCCGATGTCGTCGATGCGAATCCCGGTCGGGAATGCGCGGGACCGGACCTCGATTGCGGAGGTACGACGCCGTCGGGTTCGGGCCCGCCGGTCATTCGCACATCATGCGTCGGCGCGCCGGATATCGATGCACCGGCAAACCCCACGGCCGACTCGATATACCCCTGCCCAGCAGCCACCGAAGCCGCTGCACCGTGGTTCCCGGACGCAGGTGCCCGTTGAGCATTCTCATTCGCAAGGGAGACCACCGGGGAATCGACGAGCCTTGCCGCAGCCGAGTCGCTATGCCCGTGCGCACCGGGCCCCGCGCCCGTAGGCCCCGCAGCCGCCGCACTCCGCTGTCCAGCCGTAGCCGACCGCCGATCCTTCTCTCCCGCAATAATTCCCACGGGCAACACCAAGCGCGCGACGATCCCGCTCACCGGTGACACATTCAACTCGACATCGATACCGAGTCGCCGCGCCAACCGGCCGACCACGTAGTGCCCCAGATATCGCGTCGGCGCGACAACGAAATCGGTTTGCCCGCGCAGCCGGGCATTCGCCTCGTCCAACTGCGCCGCCGACATGCCGACACCGTGATCCACCACCGCGAGCAGGTATCCGGTCGGCAGCTTGCGGCCGTAGATCTCCACCTCCAGATCCGGTGGGGAGAAGGCCAATCCGTTCTCGATCAGCTCGGCCAGCATATGCGCGAGGTCGCTGACCACCGCGCCGGTGATCGCGATATCGTCGACTCGCCGCAGCACCACCCGGCGATAGTCGTCGACCTCCGACAATCCGGCGCGGATCACATCGGTGAGCGCGATCGGCTCTGCCCAGCGCCGCGGGCTTTCCGCACCCACCAGCACCAGCAGACTTTCGGCATTGCGCCGCATGCGGGTGGCGAGGTGGTCGAGTTCGAACAGATTCGACAGCGCTTTGGGATCGAGTTCCTCGCGTTCGAATTCACTGATCAGGCCGAGCTGGCGGCGCACCAGATTCTGGTTGCGCCGCGCCAGATTCGCCATCGATTCGGTGGTATTGCGCCGGACCAGCGCCTGCGCCGAAGCCAATTCGAAGGCAGTGGTCTGCACACCATCCAATGCCCCTGCCACAGCGGCGATTTCGACACTCGCACCGCGCGGCGTGCGCACCGGTTCGGGCGGATCCGGCTGAGCGTCATCGGATTCCTGCCAGGCCGCGATCACCTCGGGCAACCGGTGATTGGCGACCTCATCGGCCTGCGCCGCCAACTCGGCGAGCGGCCGCACGATGGCGCGCACACTGGCGAAGACCAGTGCCACCTCGGCGGCGACGGCGAGCAGCGCGGCGAGCAGGAAGCCGCCGAGGGTCAGGAACGCATCCCGACGCAGCGCCTGCGCGCGCTGCTGCACATCGTCACCGACCGCCTGCTGCACCGTGCGCTGCTCATCGATGACCGCGGTCATTTGCGCCCACCAGGTGCTCGCATCCACCGAACGGATCAGCGGACCGGTGCTCGACGCGATCGCGACCCGCTCCGATTCACCTGCCTTGACGGCGTTTTCACTGCGCAGCGCCGCATCGAGCCGGGCCTGCTGTGCCGCGGTCGCATCGCGCGCGAAGGCGGTCAGACCGGCCATCTTGGCGGCCCGGATATCGAGGAACTCGACATACTCGCCATTGCGGAACTCATCGGCGGCGAAGACGCCATTGAGGAATCCGCGCTCCTTGGCCGTCTGCTCCTTGGCTTCGCCGAGCGCGTACAGCGCCTCTAAGCCGTGCCGAATCTCGGCATCGCGCGCCTGGTCGAGCCCGAGCGTCAGACGATTCAGCGCGGAGATGCCGTCGGTATAGAACTGGAAGGCGGCCTGCCTGCTGGTGCGGTGGGCGTCGATCTGGGTACGGGTCGCATCGAGCGCATCGAATTGGCTGAGCGCCGAGCGCACTTGGGCCGCACCCGGCGCATTCCCGACCGCCGCCTGCTCGAGAGCGCCCATCGCTCGATCCGTGTTGGCTCGCTGGTCCGCCACGGCTTGCACCAGGCGGGTGTCTCCGCCGAGCAGGCCATTGCTGAGCCCGCGTTCGCGCTGCGCCTCCTGCACCAAATCCTGTACCACCAGCGCGAGCGAGACCGCGTGCACAGTGTCACCGCTCTCCCGGAATGCCTTGACCTCCCTGGCGACCATCACCGCGAGCAGTCCCAGCACCAAAACCAATGAGACGACAAGTATTCGGGCCAATTGCCCACGAATCGTGCGCGGACGCACTATTCTGTTCCCGGCAACCTGGCGTTCGCCTCCAGGGTCGGCCGTCATATCCGGTGTGCCACCGGATTTCTCCGACCGTTGACGTAAACGCACCACCCTGCTCCTCCGATTGCCCAGCCGTGACAGCTCCACGGCGAGCGCACGGAAAGTCACGCAGCAGCCTGCTCCAGGGGTAGGGGACTGTCAACGCGAAAACCGGACAAAACAGACAACACCCACATTTGTATACACGCTGGTAATCCAGCGTTTCCGCGGTGTCGATCCGCTCACAACTCGCTGTCGAACGGTGTGACGTGACGGGCGTCGCATTCGGATTCGCCGATGATTCGCTGTGCATGATTTTGCAACGAATCCTCCGGTCGCGCTTCGCATCGACCGGCAATGCCCCGCAAATCGTCATCGAAGTGAATTCCTACGGTCTGCCGCACCATTCGAGTCGGGCAGCGGCAGCGCCAGCTGCGACAACCTGTCCAGTACCTCCCGCAGCGTTCGTAGCGGCGGGCTGCCACACAGCTGTGGTTGCGCGTCCAGCGGCGGGAAGGAGCTCTTGCGGGCCGCGGCTCGCTCGCGCGACGTCAGCTTCTGCGGCGACGACGACGGCCGGGCACCAGCGTGTAGTACGTCGCCGATTTCCAGATGCAGAGATCGACCCGGCAGACCGACGCTTGAAGTCACAGGCTGTGCCTGACTGCGGAGGGTAAGCGGAGTGTGGCACGCGACGCGCCCGGCACGGCGAGGAAACCACCCCCTGGACCGGCAGCGCCAAAAGGTCCTGGCAGGACAACAGGACCTACCGCAGCGCGACCAACCCGAACGCGACAACCACGGCGCTGCCCAAAGAGTCACCCATAGATGCCGCCCCGTTCACCAAGGGTGGGAATCCTCTGACGCCAGTTACATGACGTTTCATGACATCGTCGACGCGAAAAACCGCCGGCCTCCGAAGGGGGCCAACCGTCGATGAGGGTTGCATATGGGTTTGCGCATGTCGGTATTGCGAGAACGGCTGGGGTACCGGCGGATGGCGTCTGTCGCCGCGGCCATGGCGCTCGCGGTCGCGCCACTGATCGTCGTTGCTCCGCAGGCGAATGCGGAAGCCGTCGTCGAGCGAATCGAGCGCACCTCCCCGCAACAATGGCAGATGTACGTCCGCTCCCCCGCGATGAAGCGGACCATTCACCTGGACGTGCTGGTGCCCGAGAACCAGGCGGCATCCCGGCCGACCCTGCTGCTGCTGGACGGAAACGGGGCGTCGGAATCTCAGCCGGCGAGCACGTGGACGCTGCGCGGCGGCGCCAAGGAGTTCTTCGCCGACAAGCCGGTCAATGTGGTGATGCCGGTCGGCGGCGGGGGGACCTACTACACCGACTGGTCGCAGGATGATCCCAAGCTCGGACACCAGAAGTGGGAGACCTTTCTGACCTCGGAGCTGCCGCCGCTGATCGACCGCGAGTTGAAAGGCAATGGGGTCTACGCCGTCGGCGGACTCTCCATGGGAGCGGGAGCGGCGGCCATTCTGGCCGTACGGCACCCCGATATGTTCCGAGCCCTGGCAGCCTTCAGCGGCTGCTACTCGACCGACGGAGTCGGACAGTTGTCGGTGCGACCCGTAGTCGAATCGAAGGGCGGGAACCCGGACAACATGTGGGGTAAGGCAGGCGACCCGGAGTGGGCGGCGCACGATCCGAGCAAACACCTCGACGCGCTGCGCGGCAAACCGGTCCACCTGTACATGGGCACCGGCGTGCCCGGCCCCGACGACGCCCCGTTCGACGACCGCTGGTCGTGGCCCAACGACCCGCTCCGGGCGAATGAGATCGAACAGGTCTCGCATGACTGCACCCTCGCCCTCTCCCCCGCCATGAAGCTCTTCGGCGCCGACCTTTCCATCGACTACGCCGCCGTCGGCGTGCACTCATGGCCGTACTGGAAGACCGCCCTGCCCAAGTCCTGGCCGAGCCTGAAAGCTGGCCTCGGCGTCTGAAGGCGCATCCGAGAGACTCGGTACGCGGCATCGCCTACTCGGCTGTCACGTCCGTCTCGCGCCGTGCCGCGATGCCGAGCATTCAATGCCCGGCATCGCGTCGCACAGTTTCACTCCGTGCCGCTATCGGCCGTGCGGTTCTGGCGCAGCATCACGTACTCGACTGCCGCGCATCTTCTGCGCGTCACCCCCTGGTCGGCCAGGCAAATCTCGGCGCGGCACCCCCGTATCGGTTGCCACGTACCTGCTACGGCCCAACTGATCGGTCAGACAAATCCCAGCGCGGCATCGCCTCCTGGGCTTTCCCGCACCTTCTGCCGAGGCCTGCCGCGATCGGCCGGGCAAATCAATGCGCGACGGAACAACAAGCGGGGAATACGGCGGGTGTGGGTTGGGTTACACCCCGTAGCCGTGGTCTCTGCGCGGCGGAATCCGGTGCGACGGTGGGAGATTCGATGAGCGTGCAAGCGGTATGGAACGGCACGGTGCTGGCCGAGAGCGATGACACCGTGGTGGTCGAGGGCAATCATTACTTTCCGGCGGAGTCGCTGAAGACGGAGTACTTCCGGGACAGCGATACGCATACCGTGTGCGGCTGGAAGGGGCTCGCGTCCTATTACACGGTCGAGGTCGAGGGTGCGAAGAATCCGGACGCCGCGTGGTACTACCCGGAACCGAAGCCGGAAGCCGAGCAGGTGCGCGATCGGGTCGCGTTCTGGAAGGGCGTCGACGTCGTCGATAAGTAATGCGCTCGGGGAGTCGGCGCGCCGCGGTGGCCGGCACGGGGTAAGAACGATGGCATGCGACATCCGGCCAGTTCGATCCTCAATGCGCTGACCTTCATGCCCGCTCGGCAGATCGTGCAGACGCCGTCGATCCTCGACATGGATTACACCGAGTTGTCCATCCGCACATCCGACGGCGAGAAGCTGCAGGGTTGGTGGCTGCCCGCCGCGCGCTCGATCGGGCATGTCCTGTTCGCGCACGGCAATGCGGGCAATATCGGCGACCGGGTGCCGATTTACGCGCTACTCACCCAAATCGGTTTGGACGTACTGACTTTCGACTACCGCGGCTACGGCCGAAGCACCGGTCGGCCCACCGAGTACGGCACCTACCTCGACGCCCACGCGGCCAGGCAGGTGCTGCTGGAACAGCCGGGCGTCGATCCGGATCGCGTGCTCTACCTCGGAAAATCGCTCGGCGGCGGCGTGCTGCTCGAATTGGCGACCGAGTATCCGCCCACGGGTCTGATACTGATGTCCACCTTCACCGGTCTGCGTGACGCGGCCCGCTCGGTATACCCATTCCTGCCCAGCCCGTTCGTCCCGGACGCCTATCCGAGCCTGCGCCGCATCCGCAAGCTGCGCGCACCCGTCCTGATCATGCACGGCGACCAGGACGAACTGCTACCGCTGCGGCATGCCAAGCGGCTGTACGCGGCCGCACCCGATCCGAAGCGATTGGTGGTCTTTCCCGGCGGCGGTCACAACGATCTGATCATCTCGGCCAGAGTCAACTGGCCGGATCTGATCCGCACTTGGTCGAGTGATCTGCTCAACCGCTGACGGCGCTCGTGCGTAGCCTGACGATATGAGCGATTTGGGTGAGATCACCGCACGGCTCGCGGCACTGTCCGATGACGACCTCTTGGCGGTGCTCGATGCCGCCACCGCCGGGCGGCCTCGGCTCTCGTGGGTGCACACCGCGGTCGCGGAGGCCTCCGGCCTCGGACACGCGAGCTCCGAAGCGAGTGTGAGTCCCACCACTGTCACGCCACAGCCGCATGACCAGGAGCCGGGTGCCGATGCATCCGGGCAGGTCGGAGGCTTTTCGCCGGTACCGGCGGTACCGGTACCGCCGACCGGTATCCCGTCCGGTCCGGAGATGGGCGGATATTCGGTCGGCGGCGTACCTACTTTTGAGTCAGTTCGCGATAAGGTCGAGCAGCGCTTCGGCACCGCGCAGGGGATGGGCGAACTCGACCGGCAGACTCCTGCGGGCCGCAGCGCCGACGAACAATGGGAGGCGCGCGAGAAAGCGGCGCGCGAGCGTCTGGCACAGATACGGAAATCGTTGCACGGCAACGATGTCGAATCGAACGATCCGTAACCTGACCGAGCGCGACGGACAACGAATGTGATGGTGGTATTCGATGAGCGAGCCGCGCGAGATCGCCGAACGGCTACTCGATGCCCAAGTGGAATTCCTGCTGGCCGAGGTGAGCGGCGACCGTTTCACCGAGGTCGTAGCCCGTGACGTGGAATCGGTCATCGCGGTGGCAGACACCCTCGTCTTCCGCGATGTCGTAGGCATCGACCAGGCCAAGGAGACGGTCCGCACCGTCATCGACCTGATCGGCGGCAGTCCGGTCCTCGCGGATATGGTCGGGGTATTCGCCGACTCGATCTACGACAATATCGCCGAGAACAACGACTACACCCTGGGCCAGGTTGTCGACCGCGAACCGGTCGAGGCGCTGCTGGAGAAGATCTTCGGCATGCACCAGGCACAGGAGCGCATCCTGGAGCGGCTCACCGAAAGCCCGCTGGTCGCCACCGTCGCCGCCAAGTTCGTGGATAAGCTCATCTCCGATTTCATGGAGGCCAATAGGCAGATCGCGGGCAAGATTCCCGGTGTCTCATCGCTGATCTCCATGGGCCAGTCGGCGGCCAAAACCGCCAAGAAGGCGACCGAGAGCACCTTCATCGGCGATATGGCGGGCAAGGGCGCGGTATTCGCGCTCAAGCGCACCAACAATGCCATCCGCGAGATGTTGCGCGATGCCCCGGTGCATGACGCCGCGATGGAGTTCTGGGATTTGCACGCCGACGAGCCGGTGAGCGGCCTGCGGCACTATCTATCCCAAAAGGATCTCAACGAACTGGCGCTGCTCTGCTACGAGATCGCGGTGACCACCAGGGAGAAGGAGTATTTCGGGCTGCTCGTCGACGAGTGCGTCGACGTCTTCTTCACCAAATACGGCGACTACACGCTGGCCGCGATGCTGCCGGAACTCGGTCTGTCCGGCGACGATATCGCCAAGGAGATCCTGCGGTACGGCCCCGCGGTGATCGAAGGTGCCAAGCGCAATGGCGTGCTGGGCAAGCTGATTCGCGAGCGCTTGGAGCCGTTCTACACTTCGGATGTGGTGCTCGGAATTCTGGGCGAGGCCACCAGCTGATCCCTGGCGTCACCGAGCGCGCTCGGTGGTCGCCGTTACGAACCTCTTCGACTGTGCGGCTGACCATTTCGCGCAGTGCCGCGGCGATGCGCTGGCGATCGGTCGGCTTCACGATCACGGCGCGACTGCCGAGCCTGCAACGGCCCGCGCTCCAATGCCTGGTGTTCTCGACATCGGAGCGGACGTCAGGAGCGTGCGGCACCAGTGCCTCGGTCGGTTCAAACCGGTTTCGAGTTCGGTGACCTTGCTGCCGGTCAGCTTGGCGGCATTGGCGAGCTGCACCGCCTGGCTGCTGTAATCCCCGACGGCCTTGGCGACGGCGTTGCGCGCGGCACCCTTCCAGATGCTTTCATCGGTAGCGCGTTTCATCGCGTCGTTGAAGGCGTTCAACGAGGTTTCGGCGCGCAGCCGATCTCATTTCATGCGGTCGCGAGGTTGTCGACAGCGGTGTTGTCGACCTTCTCGCACAGCTGTGCGGTCGTCGGCGTATCGAAGTCGTCGCGGTTGATCACCGAACGCGGCCGGTAGTGACCCTGGAAAACCGATGCCGTTGGCGGTGCCGCGGACACCATCGCGCTGCTGGTTGTACTTGTTCTACACAGCGGCCGGATCGACGCCCGGTTCCCGTTACTCGGCGGACGGAGAGTTCGCTGCCCGCGCCAAATCCGAGCTCGCGCAGAGCTTCTGATTTTCGGCTCGGTGTGTCATGCGGAGCGTTCTTGTGTGACCGCATCGAAGGTGTGCGTCAGCTCCGCGAGCCACATACGAGTGCAGCGGCGACGGCGGCGATCCTGCCGTCGCGAGCGGTACTCGCCTCCTTCGGCCTGCCCGCGCTGTAATACCCTCAGCTACAACACAAACCGGCCTTGATCGAGCGCCGTCCACGGCTTGAAACAGCTGATCAGCCACGTGGCACACAGCGGCATCGGCGCTCAGCGATGGCGAGCGACAGACTCGCCCTCCTTCGGCCTGCCCGCGCAGTAATGCCCTCAACCACAACGCAAACGGCCCCGAACGAATGTCCGGGGCCGTTGTCGGTCGACTAGCCGCGCAGTACCGCGCCGACCGCGTCGGCGGCCGCGGAGACCGCCGAGTCACGCGCGGCACTCGCCTCGTCCTCGGTGAGGGTTCGGTCGGTGGCACGGAAACGCAGGGCGTAGGTGAGCGACTTGCGTCCCTCCCCCGCCTGCGCGCCCTCGTACACATCGAACAGGGCGATATCCTCGAGCAGCGTACCGCCGCCAGTGCGCAGCGCCGATTCCACCGAGGCAGCGGGCACCGACTTGGCAACGCTCACCGAAACGTCCTGCAGTACCGCGGGGAACGGGGAAACCACTGGGACAGGCCGAGATTCACGCAACGGCAGTGCATCGAGATCGAGTTCGACGGCACAGGTGCGCGGCGGCAGACCCGCCCGTTCCAGAACGGCCGGATGCAATTCACCCGCATGTCCGATGACCTGACCATCGACCACCAGCTCGGCGCACCGCCCCGGATGCCACGGCAGGTAAACCGCAGGGCGACGTTCGATACTCACCCCCGCCGCATCGGCGACGACATCGGCGAGCGCGAAGGCATCGGCCGCCTCCGCCGGACGCCCGGCACCCCACGGCCCGCGCGGTTCCCGCCGACCCGTCAGCACCGCGCCGATATGCACCGGCTGCGCGGGCAGCGAATCGAGCAGCTCCTCGATCTGCGCATCGGTCGGACGACGATCCACCGGCAGCGCCGCCACCGCGCGCACGTTCGGACCCGGCAGCACCACCTGCGCGATCCCGAAGATCGCGAGATCGCGCGCACCCCGAGAGATATTGCGCGCGGCCACTTCCAGTAGCCCCGGCAGCAGCGTGGTCGCCAATTCCGCGCGCTCCACATCGAGCGGGTTCAGCACCCGCGTGGTGTTGCGGCGCGGATCGTCGGCGTCCAGACCCCAGATGTCGAAAATCCCGGCGGCGAGGAACAGTGGCGGCGGCACTTCGACACATCCGGCAAAGGCCAACGCCCGGCTCACCGCGCGACGGCGGCGCTGCGCGGCGGTCAGCCCGCGCCCGGCCGGTGCGGTCGGAATGACCGAGGGAATCTGCTCCAGCCCCTCCAGCCGGAGCACCTCCTCGACGAGGTCGGCGGGCTGGGCCAGATCCGGCCGCCAGCTCGGCGGCGTGACGACGAGCTGTCCGTGCCCGGTGACCTCATCGACACCCACCTCGACCGTGCAGCCGATCTGCGCGAGCCGACGCGCTGAGGTACCGGTCGGATACACCACGCCGGCCACCCGATCGGCGAGATCGATATCGATCCGGATCGGCGGCGCGGCAGGCACCGGCACCCGCACATCGGTAAGCGCGGATTCCACAGTGCCACCGGCTATTTCGGCCAGCAGCGTAGCTGCGCGATCGAGCGCGGCGACATTGATCTCCGGATCCACGACCCGCTCGTACCGCTTACCGGCCTCGGAGACCAGCTTGTGCCTGCGCGCGGTCCGGTAGACCAGCAGCGGATTCCAGGTGGCGGCCTCGAGCACGATATCGGTCGACTCAGCGCCGACTTCCGTTGTCGCACCGCCCATTACACCCGCGAGCGAAACCACGCCGGTATCGTCGGCGATCACCACATCCTCGGCATCGAGCACCCGCTCGACCTCGTCCAGCGTGCGCAGCGTCTCGCCCTTGTTGGCGGTGCGCACGACGAGACCGCCATTGAGCTTGGCCGCATCGAAAGCGTGCAGCGGCTGTCCGAGCTCGAGCATCACATAGTTGGTGACATCGACCGCGGGGGAAATCGGGCGCACACCCGACAACAGCAGCCGACGCTGTAACCACCAGGGGCTCACCGCATTCGGGTCGATACCGGTGACCCGGCGCACCGCGAAACGAGTGCACTTGGACTCCGGTTCGAGCCGGACCGGCCACGCGTCCCGCTCGTCATCGGGCAGTGTCCGAACCGCCGGATCCGCGTATTCGAGATCGAATCCGCACGCCAGCTCGCGCGCGAGACCGCGGGTCGAGAAGCAGTACCCGCGATCGGGCGTGATGTTCAGCTCGATGACCGTATCGTCGAGTCCGAGCAGCTCATTGGCGTCGGTGCCCGGTTCGGCGGTGCCCGGCTCGAGCACCAGAATGCCCGAATGATCCTTGCCGATACCGAGTTCGGCGACCGAGCAGATCATGCCGTTGGACACATGCCCGTAGGTCTTGCGCGAGGAGATCTGGAATCCGCCGGGCAGCACGCCACCCGGCAGCACCACGACCACCAGGTCGTCGACGGCGAAGTTCGTTGCGCCGCAGACGATCTCCTGCAGTTCCGGGTTGCCGACGTCCACCTTGCAGAACCGGATCGGCTTCTTGAACTCGGTCAGCTCGGTGATCTCGGCGACCCGACCGACCACCAGCGGCTTCTCGATATCCCCTGTCACTCGCTGAAGCTTGTCGACCTCTTCGACTTCCAGCCCGACGCGGACGAATCCGGCATCGAGTTCCTCCGGCGTCACCGACCAGTCTGGGGTCGTCCGCCGCAAGATTTCGGTCAGCCAGGACTGCGCTACTCGCACTTGACGTTTCGCTCTCTCGATCGAAGGTTCGTTGGAATCGACAAGCTCAGGACCGGATACCGAAGGGCAGCGTGAAACGCACGTCACCCTCGACGATGTCCCGCATGTCCGGGATGCCGTTGCGGAACTGCAGTGTCCGCTCCAGGCCCATGCCGAACGCGAACCCGCTGTACACCTCGGGATCGATCCCGCTGGCGATCAGCACCTTCGGGTTCACCATGCCGCAGCCGCCCCATTCGACCCAGCCGGCGCCGCCCTTCTTGTCCGGGAACCACACGTCGACCTCGGCCGATGGCTCGGTGAACGGGAAGTAGTTGGGGCGCATGCGCGTGCGGGTATCCGGCCCGAACAAAGCGCGCGCGAACGCGTCGAGGGTGCCGCGCAGATGCGCCATGGTCAGACCCTTGTCCACTGCCAGACCCTCCACCTGGGAGAAGACCGGGGTGTGGGTGGCGTCGAGCTCATCGGTGCGGAACGTCCGACCGGGGCACACCACATAGATCGGCAGTTCGCGCTCGAGCAGCGAACGCACCTGGACCGGTGAGGTGTGCGTGCGCAGCACCTGCCGCGAACCCTCGGGTGCGATATGGAAGGTGTCCTGCATCGTGCGCGCCGGATGGTCGGGAAGGAAATTCAGCGCGTCGAAGTTGAAGTGCTCGGTCTCGACCTCGGGCCCCTCGGCGACCTCCCATCCCATCGCGACGAAGACATCGGCGATCTGCTCGGAGATAACCGTGATCGGATGCCGAGCCCCGACGGCGTCCCGGCGCGCGGGCAGCGTCACGTCGATCGTCTCGGCGACCAGCACGGCCGCATCCCGCTCGGCGAGCAGCACCGTGCGGCGCGATTCGAAGGCTTCCGACACCC
Organism: Nocardia sp. CA-084685; assembly: GCF_050955785.1. Lineage (NCBI taxonomy): Bacteria > Bacillati > Actinomycetota > Actinomycetes > Mycobacteriales > Nocardiaceae > Nocardia > Nocardia sp. CA-084685. Next base: position 2,902,433 of record NZ_CP192094.1, on the reverse strand, counting down.
GCGCCCGCGCGACGTTCACGCGTTTGCCCGCATCCGCCTTCTCCGCCTTCGGCAGGCTGCCCAGCGCGCGCTGCGCCAAGGCCAGCGGGGCCTTACCGCCGAGATGCTCGGTCTTGGCGACCGCGAGCGCATCGAGATCGGCGGCCGCCGCAAACGCCTTCTCGGCCTCTGCCGCGGCGGCGGCCAATGCCTCCTCGGTCAGCGCTGGGTTCTCGACTCCATCGTTGTCGTCGGCCACGATCGTTCGTCTCTCCCCTGGGGATCGGTTCGCGGGTCGCGTGATTGCCTACCCACATTGCTGCTGGTCGAATCGTATTCGATGCGCGAGGGCCGATTCATCCGGATTACCGCTGTGTCGCTTGCCGAAAGTGTGCCGGCGCACTTGTCGCGCGATTCTCGCAGGCCAGATCGCACGTCCACCACTATGCCGACGTGCCGCACCCGAGAACTGGGCATGTTCCCGACTTATCGGGAGCTGCGGACGGGCGCATTTCCGTGCCGCCGCGTGCGCAGCAGGTTCTCGCAGCGACGAGCCGGTGCCATGACCAGTGCGCGGCGAGGATCGCGCGGGGCAGCGGCATACCCGCACGGTGACCGCCACCCGCAAGCACTCGTCCAATGGGAGCTGCCAGGCGAGCCGATCAATTCGACGCGGGTGCGATTGCCCCGGCCAGCAGTGCGGTGTCCTGGCTGGGCGAGACAGGAGGCTGTGAGCGGACCGGGAAGCGGCCGTGGCATCGGCCCACCCACCGCGACGGCGCCCGCCCGGTACGCACAAACACGCTCGCCCCGGACCATCGGCCTGGGGCGAGCGCGCGATCACCGATCAGTTTGCGGCATAGATCCGCCTCGGCAGCAGCCGTGTCACCACCGCGCCCACCGCGACGATCGCGGCTCCGACCCACACGGCGGGAACCAGGCCGTCGACGAAGCTCTGCGGATCGGTGTAGGACCCGTGTGAGGCAAAGACCGACGCCAGCACGGCGACACCCATGGCCACACCCACCTCACGGATGGTGCTGTTGGTGCCCGAAGCCATCGCCCGATCCTCTGGACTCGCACTGGCCATCACCACGGTCGCACCGGGCGCGAAGGTCAGCCCCATCCCGATACCACCCAGCAGGAACGGCCCGACGAATGCGAGGTAGCTCGCGTCGACCGAGGCCACCGCCGCCATCCAGGCCAAGGCCACCGCCAGCAACGTCTGCCCGGCCGTCAGCAGATTCCGCGCGCCGACCCGATCCACGATCAATCCGGCCAGCGGCGCGACCACCATCGGCGCCATAGTCCACGGCATTGTCCGGATGCCGGATTGCAACGGCCCGAAGCCCTGCACTACCTGGAAGTACTGCGCCAGCAAGAAGATCGAGCCGAAGACGCCGACCGAGAAGGTGAAGACGGTCGTATTGCTCACCCGAAATGCGCGGGAGCGGAACAATCGCAGCGGCAGCATCGGATCCGGTGTCCGCAACTCCCAGGCGATCAGCAGGCCGAGCAGCACCGCACCGCCGATCAGTGCGGCCAGCACGCCGGTCGAGGTCCAACCGTCATCGGCGCCGTGGATCACGCCCCACACCACCGCGAGCACGCCGCCCGCGGACAGCACCAGCCCGAGCGGATCCAGCCGCTTGGCCCGCCCGTGCGATTCGGTCAGTGTCCGAGCCGCGAACGGCAGCACCAGCAGTCCGATCGGCACGTTGATCCAGAAGATCCACTGCCAGCTCAGTCCCTCGACCACCGCGCCGCCGATCAGCGGGCCGAGTGCGACACCGAGTCCGGAGATGCCGCCCCAGATGCCGATGGCGGCGCTACGCATCTTCTCCGGCACCGCCGATGACAGCAAAGTCAGTGAGAGCGGCATCACGGCGGCCGCCCCGAAGCCTTGGACTGCCCTCGCGGTAATCAGCATCCACGGTTCGGTGGCCAGCGCGCAGGCGGCCGAGGCCAGGGTGAACAGTGCGATACCGGACAGGAAGACCCGGCGTCGGCCGAGTCGATCGCCGATGGAAGTGGCGGTGAGCAGCAGCGAAGCGAACGCCAGCGTGTAGGCGTTGACGAACCATTGCAGATCGGCGAGCGACGCGCCGAGTTCGGTGCGGATCACCGGCAGCGCATTGGTCACCACCAGGTTGTCCAGGGTGACCATGAACATCGGGATGCCGACGGCGGCCAGCACCGCGGCGAATCGACGACCGCCAACGCGCTGTTCGACGACGGCCGACGGTGCGGCGGTTTCGAGTGTCTCGGACATGTCCAGCCTTTGTTGTAATCGACTGATAACTAACTGCCCGAAGAGTATGCATCGGCTGATAACATGTCAACAGGCCGACGACGAAGTGGAGCACGATGGCGAGTCCAGCCCGAACCCGGATGACCGCGACCGAACGCAGCGCGGAAGTATTGCGCGCGGCCATCACCGCATTCGCCGGATCGGGTTATGCCGCGACGAAAACCGATGAGATCGCGCGACTGGCGGGGGTTTCGCAGCCGTACGTGATTCGCCTCTTCGGCACCAAACAGCAGCTGTTCCTGGCCGCCACGCATCAGGTCTGCGATCGCATAGAGAAGACATTCCGCGCGGCCGCGGCCGAGAACATCACGCCGGATTCCACCCCGGAGGAGAAGATCCGCGCCCTCGGCAACGGCTATCAGACATTCCTCAACGAACGCGAACTACTCCTGGTCCTGTTGCACTCCTTCGCCGCCTCCTCCGATCCGGCCATCGGTCCGGAAGTCCGCGCCCGCTTCGGCGGCATCTGCCGATTGGTCGGGGAACTCACCGGCGCATCGGTCATGGATATCCGCCGATTCCTCAGCACCGGCATGCTGCTGACCGTTCTGACCGCCATGGGTGTGGCCGGTCCCGACGCGGTCGAGGCCCGCTGGGCCTTCGAACTGCTCGAAAACCTGCGCGCCGAGGGCGATTAGCGCGTCGGGCACAAAGGCGCGAGGGCGACAGCCCGGCGGTGGCGGTCATCAGATTCCTCTACTGCCGCACCCCACACCGCTTCCGCCAGTCGGATGCGCCGCCGTCCGGACAACTCCGGAGTGTCGAAGATGGGTCGCGTCATGGCGAGCGCGCCAACCGGGTCCTCCAGATAGCACTCGGTGACCCCGGCCAATGCCCGCGCCTCGGCGATGCCGGTGCGCACGCGGGTTTTGCTCATGGTGATCGAGACCGATGGCAACGGCGTCGTGGTGCCGGACAATGCGCGAGACCGCGTCGTCGCGGTTTGTTGGCAGCGCAGTTGAATCGTCCACCACGACCATGTCAGGAGTATCTCGCTTGACCACATCACTGCCGGTGAATCTCGAGCACACCAACGATATTCATTCCGCGGTCGATGTACCGCTGATGCGCGAGGCGGTGTGTCCGGAGCGGACGCTGTGGTCACCCGCGGAATTGCGGGAGTTGACCAGGTCGGTCGCCGATGCCCTTGCGACTCCGCTTCTGGACATCGTGCGGTTCGACCCGCAGCAACGTTGGTGGACCCGGCTGGCGCTGACCATGGGCGTCGAGGTGTGGCTGCTGTCGTGGGCACCGGGACAGGGCACCGAACCACACGATCACGGCGGCGCGTCCGGCTCGTTCACGGTATCCATCGGTGAACTCGGCGAGGAATACAGCCACCCCGGCGGGCCGGTGCGCACGGCGCAATGGCAGGCCGGTGAAACGGTCGCATTCGGACCCGATCGCGCGCATCGGCTGCGCAATCACAGCACCCGCCCTGCCGCTTCGGTGCACGCGTATTCACCACCGCTTCGGCCGGTCCGCGAGTACCGCGCACTGACGGATTTCGTGGGCGTATGAGCGAGCGAACATTCAGCACAGCCGCCCACGTGGTCATGACGGAGCCGAGCGCTAGAGAGGCACAGCCATATAGATTAGTCCTCGCTGGGACGACACCTTGCGAGACGACGCGCCTCCGGCAAAGGCCCTCGGGGACGCCGTCTCATGACAGTCCTCGAAGGACAAGCACCAAAAGCGTTCCCCGGAGGTCCCGGCGATGAAAGAAGGTACCGCTATCAGCGCCGAGGAAAGGCTCGACCGGGCGCGGGCCAAGCTGAACCGCGTAGACCCGGAGCAGGCGTCGGCACTGTTGGCCGACGGCGCACTGGTGGTCGATATCCGCCCGCACGCCAACCGTCTCGCCGAAGGCGAAATCCCCGGCTCGGTCGTGGTCGAACGAATAGTGCTGGAATGGCGGCTCGACCCGACCGGCACGCACCGGCTGCCCGGTCTCACCGAGCACACTCCGGTGGTGCTGGTCTGCAATGAGGGCTACGCCTCCAGCCTCGCCGCCGCCGACGCACTCGAACTCGGCCTGCACCGAGCCACCGACCTCATTGGCGGCTTCCGGGCCTGGCAAGCAGCTGGCTTACCGGTAGTCCCCGGCGGCACACCAGCCGTCCCCTAACCCTCCGCCTCGGCTTGCGGCGCCAAGCCCTCCAGGCCGAACTGTCGCATATCCGGTGCGCGCGCGGCGCAGAAGGTAGAACCTGCGCCAACCGCCACCGGATATGCGCAAGAGTGTTCCATGCCTCAGCGGCCGCACAGCCCGGGCGCGCCTCGCACACCTGGACAACAGTCGATCGTCCCGAAGCGACATCAGCGAACACAGCAGCGAACTTCTGCTCCATCGTGATCACTTTCCGGCTCATCGACGAAGACTCATCGACAAGCCCGTCAGCGTCCGAGATGTCCTGTCGCCGGTGTGTCAGATATGTGTTGGGACTTTATATACATCAAGCCCCGCACCCCGCGGTTGAACGGGAAGGTGGAGCGCTCTCACCGCATCGATGCCGAGGAGTTCTACCGGCTGCTCGACGGTGTCGTCATCGACGACGTGAACATTTTCAACGCGAAACTCAAAGAGTGGCAAGACTATTACCCCTACCACCGGCCCGACGGCGGCCTCGACGGCCAGACCCTGTATGACAGACTTCAGCAGAAGACACAAACCGGGAACCGGGTGTAGTCGATCTTCATCAGTCCCACAGAAGGTAGAAGCTCTGCGCGACCGCTGCTGGGTATGCGACAGCTCACGGGCCCAGCGCTGGCGGACCGTAATGCCTCCTGCCGCAGGTGACCCCGACTGCACCGAAACAACTCTCGACAAGTCTCGAGTCATCGTTCCCACGCCAGCCGCCCCCGCCGCTGCTCACAGCGGCATCGACGGTGCACCGACGTCGCGCTGACGGCCCGCACTCGAGCGGAGACATTTGGTGGGCATCGCAGAGGAAGTGAAACCGCCTTAAGTCACCGATAAGTTCGGCACAAGCGACGGAATGCACTGTTGCTCCGACAAACACGCGACCTGCCCGCCACCGCGCACGGGCCGCAACTTTCGAGGAGCCATCATGACCACCAATCCCGGCACCGCCACCCGGGTAACCCCTGACGTCACCGGGATGCGGATCGCGCACCGCGGGATGATCGCCGATACCCAGCGGTTCGTGCAGATCACCGCCCAGATCGCGGCCGGATCCCCATGCCCGCCCCGGCGCGCCGCTGCCATCACGGAGTACCTGAATCTCCTCTGCGACTCCATCCACCACCACCACACCATCGAAGACGACGTACTCTGGCCGCTTCTCATCGAATCCGCGGGCCCGCCGTCGACGTCCGCGAACTCGAAGACGATCACATCCACGTCGACGAGTTGCTGGCGACACTGCGCACACGCGCAGCCGCGTTTGACGTGGCCAACGACAAAAGAGCGGCCGCAGCCGAACTCGCCGAGACGCTGGAAACCGCACACGCATTGCTCAGCGAGCACATCGCCGATGAGGAAAAAGTGGTGTTCCCGATCATCGACGCGTACGTCAGCCTCGAAGACTGGAAGCGCATCGAGAACGCGGCGAAACAGGGCGGAAACCTGAAGTTCGAGGTGCCACGCGTGCTCCAGCACGCGACCGAACCCGAACTGGCACAGTTGAAGCAGGACGCCGGGCTGCTCATCCGGCTGATGTTGAAGTTTCTCGTGCGCGGCTTCGATAAGCGCGAGGCCATCATCGCAGGCTGACCGCGCTATTTCCGCGCTGCGGACGCAGGCTTCGCGTAGAGGCAGATCAGCACCACCGTTGCCAAATTCAGCCTCTTGGCGCGAACGCGGGGGTGCGTATGCGGTGGTCGGCTCGCGTGGCGGCGACCACCGGAAACCGACTTCCTGCAGGCCGCCGCCGCGCGATTCAGGCTTTCGGCGCGGCCGTGAATGGGAATTCGCACGCGATGACTCGCGCGCGGCAACGGCAGAGTCGAGGGCATGGGCCTCACTGCCGAACGGCCAGGCCACAGGCCCCCCACCAGTTCGTCGGCGTCGTCCGCATCGGCCTCGCCCTTGGCGGCGGTGGACAACACCGTAATTCCCTCTGCCGCAACCGCATCGATGCGATGCCGCGCGATCGGCTCATGGAAATCCGCCCTAGGCATGCGCACCCCGATCGAGTACGAGATGAACCACCACGCAATCCAGCCAATGGCTCAGACGGTACGAAGGCCCACTGAGTTTGGGGCCGGAGGCCTCGATTCGTATCGCGTGTACATCTCGTACCTTCGAGCACCTTCGATACGAACTATCCGGAACTTCCGGATAGTTGCGTCGATCACACATTCGCCATCCGCGTAGATCGTCTTGATGTGTTCTACATGCGGCACAGCAACACCGCGATGCTAGAGCCATCGAGTTCGATCTCGTCGCATGGACGAGCTTCATGCAGGGCACCCACACCGCAGCCGGCGAGTTCCTTCCGGCAGTAACATCGCCGCCGCGAGGTCGGCGTCTGTCCGGCCAGACCGTTGCTAGTGATCCAAATCTATCAGCAACGCTCAATAGATGAAGCGAGCCGGCTTACATCGGATTCGGTAAGGCATGCAGGTACAGGTGGATCGGGTCAGTGGACAGATCACGGTCGATCCATCCGGGGAGCGGGGTGAGTCCACGGATCCAGGGCAGAAGGAGCCGGTGGACGGCGAGCGCATCCGTTGGGCGCTGTGCCGGATCCGTGGCTAGCAACTGGCGTGTGAGCTCCTCCAGCTCTGGTGGAACCCCGTTCATAGGCTGCGGTTCATCGGCCCGCAACCACCCGACCTCGGTCGAGTTGTTGCGGCATCGGAACGGCCGTGGACCGGTGAGCATTTCGTACAGTAGACACCCGACCGAATACAGGTCACTCGAGTTGCTGGCCGATTCGCCCTCCAGCAGCTCCGGGGCCATGTAATGGACCGATCCCGGAACATTGCCCCACGCCGTAATCGCGGAGTACTCCCCGACCTTCAGTGATGTGGCGGCGCCGAAGTCGATCACCTTGACCATGCCGTTGGGGGTCAGCACGAGGTTTTCCGGTTTCAGGTCCCGATGAATCAACTCGACCCGGTGAGCGGCAGTCAGGACGGCGCACACCTGGGCCGCGATGCACGCGGCCCAGTTCACCGGCAAGCTTCCTTGCTCGCCGATGAGCATGCCGACGCTTTCGCCGGGCACCAGCTCCATCACCAGGAAAAGCTCACCGTCGGTACCGAAGTCGTACACCGCGGGCACACCGGGGTGGTGCAGTCGAGCGGTGACCCTGGCCTCCCGGTTGAAGCGACGCCGCGTGTCGGAATCGCTCGCGAGCTCAGGGGCCATCATTTTGATGGCGACCTTGCGGTTGAGACGCAGATCGAGTCCACTCCACACCTCACCCATGCCACCGCGCCCGATGGCTGAGGTGATGTGGTACCGGTCGGCGATGGTGTTCACGCCAGGAACCTGCTCTTCTTTCCATTCCAGCTGATCATCAGGCTGTCCCGGGCCCGCGTGGCCGCGACGAACAGCAGCGACCGGGCCTTCTTGATCTCGCTACGGTAGCGCGCGGGATCGGTCTGCTTAAGTTCGAGGATCCAGCTCCCAGGAAGCAGTCCTTCCGAGACGCCAGCGAGAATCATGCGCTGGTATTCCAGACCTTTGAAGCGGTGCATGGTGCCGATGTGCACCGGCGCGTCGATCTCTCGCGGGCCCTCTGTGCCGATCACGCTGGCGTGAATGTCGGCCTTGCTCAAGCGTTTCGAGACAGCTTCCGTCATCCACCGTTCCGGCACCGCCACCGCGATCGACCCGCTACCCCACTTCACGATCTGCTCGGTGATCCCGTCCAGTTGGGCTTCCCATGTGGGATAAGGCTGCAGCGCGGGTGGCAGTCCGCGCAGCACCGAACGGTAGCCCGCGAGATCGTCGTTGCCGTCATCGAGATCATCCCACTCTTCGTCGCCCAGCAATGCGGCTGCCGTGCCCAGGATTTCGTGAGTGGTGCGGTAGCTCAGCGTCAATTTGGCCGACCGCCCGCGGATATTGATGCCGAGCTGGCCGAGGGACGCGTACTGGCCGTAGATCCGCTGATGGGTGTCGCCGGCGATGAACATGTCATTCGGGCCTTCGGCGACCATCGCGCGCAGCATCCGCCAGTGGGTTGGACTGAGGTCCTGTGCCTCGTCCACGATGATGTGCCGGTAGCGGTGCTGCAGCTCGCTACCTTCTTGCGGCACAACGTCGTCCGCTGCGGCGATGTTGTTCGCACGATCGGTTTCCAGCAGGGCGGCGCGTTCAGCGACCTGCCGCAGTGTCCACATCCGCTGGTCATCCAGCCGCTTGACGAAGCGTTCGACCAGACGCCAGATCGACGCGCGAGCTTCCCTGCCGATGCGCTGTCCGCGCCCGGCGCGGCGGGCTTTGAAGTATTCCGCGCGGGTGGTCACCCCCTGCCCAAGGATGACCTGGCTCCATTCGTCGTGCAGGAACTGCGCATCCCACTGCTGCTCACCTAGTTCCTCGAGCAGACGGCGCCATTCCTCGACGGCCTTCACGTCGTTGATCCACTGCCGCCCGGCACTGCCGGAGGCTTCGGTCGCCACTTTGACGGCGAGTTTGTCGATATTGAAAATGTCTACGCGCGCCAGGGTTTCGGGTCCGGCCAGGTCCAGCAGACGCTGTCGCAGGTCGGCGGCGAGGTTGGTGTTGAAGGTGGTGAGCAGAACGTCCTTGCCGGTTCCGGGGCCGAGCCGGTCCACCAGGTGCTTCACTCGGTGCAGCGCGACGATGGTCTTTCCGGTGCCGGGACCTCCGCTGACTCGAGCCGGGCCGCCGTACTCACGATTGACGATCTTGCGCTGAGTGGGGTGCAGGAACACCTTCCAGCGCCCGAAGTCGCCCTCTTCCAGAATCGCCTGCAGCGCACCGTCTTCGGTGGTGGCAGTGGCGGGGCGCTCCAGCGCGGCCTGGTAGTCCTCGACGTCGATCTCCTCCGCCGCTGCGACCGGAGCGGTGATCTGTTCCATGACCTCTTCGGGCGTCTTACCGGCGAACAGTTCCAGCAGCACCTCCGCGGTCAGCTGCGGCGCGTAGGAGATGAGCGCCTGCAGCTCGTCCTCGGTGGTGAGCTTCGAGATCAGCATGAGCATGGGCTCCGCCACACCGAGTCCGAGCAGGGTCTCGTCGGAGTACTTCGCGAAAAGCGGTGCCGGCCCGGCCGGTTCCTCCGGTACAGTGGCCTCGGCCGTCACCAGGTCAACGAATTCGATGCCGCCGCTGACCGGGTTGACCTGGTAGGCGTAACGATCGAGGTTGTCGTACACCTCCTGCCGCGGCTTGATCGCGACGATCACATAGTCCTGATTGCCGGCGTGCAGCAACAGCGCCCGGTAGTCCAGGTTGACGCGTGCCGAAAACAGCGGTGAATTGCCTTTGACCTGTTTGAGTTGCAGACCGGGAGATTCCGGGTTCTCCCGGAACTTGTGCTGGAAGTCGTAGATCGCGCCCTTGACCGCGCGTGGGAGCTTCAGCACCTCGTTGTAGGCCTTGTCGAGCATCCGCAGTGTCGCGCCGCTCATCGTGCACCTCCGATTCGTTCGGCGAGTTCAGACGCGGTCCAGGCCGGCGCGGGTCGCGACTCCCAGCCCGCTTCCGTGTAGGCAGCGTCGCGCTTGCGCGCCTCGTCATCGTTCGCGCCCAGCACTACCGCGACTTTAGCTGCGGGCCAGGCCAATTCCGCTTGCCAGGCATTATCGCCGAGCTCGTAGCCGACCTCCGGCGCGGGCACGCCGAGCGCGGCTAGCTCGTGCGCGAGTTCGGCGAGACCGGGTTCGTCCGGGTCGAGCAGATCGAGCGGCTGCTGCCAGTCCGCCACCATGGCACGGTCGTCGGTCGCGGTCAGAGGTTCCGGTTTAGGTTCCCGGCGCGGCGGCGGAGGCAAGGTGTCGTCGGTCAGGTCCTCGTCGAGCGGCAGCAGGCTCAGCATGGTGAGGAAGCCGCTGCCGCCAGCCGCGGCGAGCTGACCGGCGTCGAACTCCTCCAGGGTGGACAGGGCGAGTTGAGCGCTGTCACCGCCGCCGAAGTCGAGGAACTGCAACAGATTTCCCCAGTACAGCCAGTTCGCCCAGCGTTCCTTGTGGGTTTCGGCTTCGATCGTCTCGGCGCGGTCGTCGATCACCGTGAACGCGCTCCACGCCGGTTCGGAGCGCTGATCGAGAACGATCGTCAATGGCCCGGCCGCGATGGTCGCGATCTTGCCGACCTCGGCGGCGGGCAGCCGTTCTCCGTGCAGGGCGGCCGTCACGCGCTTCGCGACCCCTGCGGTGTCCGAAGAGCTGGGGACTTTCTTCGCGGTCTTCGTCGCACCGGCCACCACGGCCTCGGCCCGTGCCAGCCAGACTCGCCGATCTGGATCGGTGAGGTAGGCCAGCAAGGTGTCGACCGGGTTGGTCCACATGGTCGTCACAAGTTCATCGGCGTTGCGACCCGTGCGCTGCTGGTAGATGCCGCGCGCTGCGTTCTGTGCGTTGCCTTGATATGGAGCGAACAGCGGGTCTCGCGAGGTGTTCGGGCCGAAGCCGCGCAGCTCCCAGTTGTCGATGTCGTTCCAGGTGATCTGGAAGACTAGGCCGCGGTGCGCGCGCAGGCGAGCTCGCTTGCGGGCATCGTCGGCGAGCCGGTTATGGGCCGGGGATGCGTGGAATTCGTAGCCGTCCAGATAGACCGAGATCTCCTGGGTGTCGTCACCGACCAGACGGAACACCACGTCCGGGCGCGTTCCTCGAATGGTGTTCTGCAACAGCATCTTCCAATGCCGAACCTCACCATCGGGTCCCTCGACGCGCAGGTCGGCAGTCCGCTTTCCGCCCACCAGCTCACCGCGAGCCAGGGTTCCCGTCTCCGGACGGCCCGCCCATTTGGTGAGTCCGTCCAGGAACCGGGCTTCGAGTTCGCTCTCCACCTGATCCCACAACGAGATCTGATCGGTGTCGGCGACCTCGGCGACTTCCCACTCGGAAAGCAGCTCATCCAGCATCTCAAGGGCCTCGAGACGACTCACCTTGTCGTACATGTCATCCTCGACATGAGCAAGCAAACAACGGTGGCACGCACGCTTCGGCGGGTCCTCGTCCTGGCATGGACAGGTGGACACCACATCGCGCGCCGCAACGAGCACTTCCCGGAATCGGTCGGCGCTGGCCAGACGGTGCAGGTAGCCGGTCCCGCCCGGCAGGGTGTCGTGCAGCACCAGGAATTGTCGCCGGCGCCCGGTGTCGTGATCGGGCATCGTGGCGGTGGCGACCTTGAGATGATCCGGGTCACCACCGTACTTTCGCGCCACACCCGCCATGAGCGCGGCTTGGAAAGTTGCGGAACGTTCTTCGGCGCGTAGGGTCGCGACCGGCAGCAGAATGCGCAGTGCCTCGGTTTCGAGCTCGTGGGCCAGCAGCAAGGTCAGGTAGTCGGCGTCCTTCGCCGAGCGCCGATGCGGACACCACGGCCGGTGATGCTGCCGCGACTTGTCCCAGATCGACGGTGCGACAAGGCCGTTCGACGCCGCGACCGGCGGTCCGTCCACGGTGGTGCCGCCACAGATGGGGCAGGTGTGGAACGGATTGAGACGCACGCTTTCACCGGCGAATCGCTCGGTGGCCGGACGGTCGTACCGCGTGGTGCCGAGGTTGAAGCGCCGAACCATTGCCCGCCGGGAGAAGTCCACGCCGAACACGGCTTTGGTGTGCCGCCACGATCCCTCCTCGATTGCGGAGGCGTCGATGTCCACGGCGACGACGGTTTCGTAGTAGCGACGCTTGCGATCGTCCTGGTCGTCGCGGATGCGGACATCGTCGCGGCGGTCGTGTGCGGTCACCCGGGTGGGGCACAGCACCTTGTGCAGCGCGCCGATCTCGCCGATATCGCGCGACTGGCATCGCGGGCACGGTGAGATGTCCTCGATCGCCCACGACGTGCGCACGTGACCGCAGTCGGGACACACCCGCCAGTGCTGCCAGGCGGGGCGATTCGCGGTGCCGACATCCAACCCGCTGACTTCGTGCTGGTAGCCGCGCATGTAGAACGTGTTGCCAGGAGCCAGCTCGGTGAGCGCCACCCGCGCCGGACGGCGGTATTCGCGAATCTCGCTGTGGTACGTGCGATCTTCACGCGGGGCCTTGTCGTCGCCGGGCTTGCCCGCGAAGCGCGAGTCGTCGCTGGAGGCATTCTCATCCCACGTGAGGGTGGCTTCGAGCGTGGTAGCCGAGTCGATCAGTGAATAGTTGGGCAGCAGGCCCAGCTCGACCAACGCACCATGGGCATTCTGGCCGCCGATCTCGTTGATGCGCTTGGAGATCGCGCGTCGTTCCTGCTTCATCGATCGCTTGACGATCTGGTTGTCCGCGTCATCCTGGGACTCTTCCATCGCGGTGTCGATGAGACGCAAACGCTCACGCAAATCCGCGAGTCGTTCATCCCATGCCGCCTCGGCCTGCCGGATGGCTTCGACGATTCCACCGGCGGCGAAGGCGCGCAGATCGTTCGCCGCTTCGGTGGTGACGTTGCTGTCGAACAGGTCCAGGAACGGGCCGACCGCTCCGGAAGCCGTTGCCGCGGGCATGAAGCCCGCCAGCCAACCGGTATCGCCGAACAAAGCGGAGGCCCGCCGTGGCAGAGGCAGCACACCGGGCAGTTTGTCGCGCGCGGCGAGATCAATCAGGTGGGCCAGGTACTGCCGGCGCAGGATCGCCACCGCGGACAGGTAACTGCCGGGCGGGATGATGTCGCCGTCGATCATCGCGCGCGGCTCATCGAGGAAGTACAGATCGCGCGGTCGGCGGCCGACGAGGGTGACAAGGAAGGCATTGCCGGTCTTGCGGCCGGCGCGCCCCACGCGCTGCACGTAATTCGCCGGGCCGGGCGGCAGGGAACCGAGTACCACCGCCGACAGGTCGCCGATGTCGATGCCGAGTTCCAGTGTGGGCGTGCAGGACAGCACATTCGGATCGCTGTAGCGAGTGCCGTTGCGGAACTGCTGCTCGACCTGTTCACGCTGGCTCCGAGTGAGAGAACCGGTGTGCTCGGCCGTCACGACCCGGAACGGAGAACCCAGATACAGATGACGGTAGTAGTCGTTCTTGTCGAGCAGTCCACGCACGGATAACGTTCCGCCGCAACGGTATCGGGGACAAGCCTGGCCGAACCAGTCGTCGACGTCCTCCGGATGCACGGTCTGCTGCCACGAGCAGCGGTCACAGCCGATGCCCGCGTCGGCGACCTCATGGTCATCCAGAAACCGAATCCGAATGTGACCGGGCTGCAAGCCGTAGATCTGTGTGGAGCCGTCCCCGGCGACACGTTTGGCGATGACGCCCTGCGCGGCGAGCATGGGCAGCAACTTCGTGAGGTACTCACCGGCCTGCCCACGCGCCAACCCCAGGCAACGCATCGCCCAGTCCTGCATCCACCCCTGATCCGATTCGATGCCGTCGAATTCCGAACCCTTCTTGGCACGGTCCCGGACGAAGGTGGGCGCGGACAACCCACGCGGGAAGGCGGGCATACCGTCCGCGCGGCGACCCCAAATAGTGCCGAACCGTTTGGTTCCCGCGTTCTTGATCCAATCATCCAGCCACGCATGCTTGATCGCGCCGCGATAGCGCATGCGCTCCAGCAGACCGCGCACGAACACGAGATACCGTTCTGGGGACTGCGGATCGATCTGCCCGGACTGGACTTTCAAGTGCGCGTCGCGGGCGAGGTCCGCCATCAACAGTGGGTCCTCGAGCACCACCTCCGCAGCCGTGGTGCCGGTCAATTCGAGCGTACGGCCCTGCCGCGACCGCAACCCAAACTCGAGAATGGTCTGGAAGGCCAGCCGTTCGCCGATGAGGTTCCACGCCTTCGGTGAGCCGCTGGTCGTCTCGGCCAGGATGGCATCGATCTCGGGCATGTCGTGCAGGTCGGGCGGGACCACCGCGGGCAGCGCATCGGCATCGGTGGCTTCCGCCGCCAGATCAGCGATCAAGTCGTGCAACAGGATCGAGGGAACCGAGGCAACGCGGCTGGTGATCAACCTGCGCAACGAGAAGGCGTACGACCGGTTGGCCACGAACCCCGCCCGGTGCGCCGCATCCTGCACGGAATCGTTGAACAGCAGCGTCTTGCGCTGCGCGGGCTCGAGCTGATCGCGGGCGAACAACTGGGTGATCGCCACCGATGCCAAACTGGCCAGACCCGCACCGAGAAAGCGGATGCCCTCATCCATATTGCAGGCCGGGCACCGATCCTTCTCGGCATTGCGGCTGGACTCGGGACTGGTCCCGACGTCGCCCAGGACGTACACGGTGTCCTCGCGGAGCGTGTCCTGCGGGTCCAGCGGCCGAACCCGATCCCCCTCCAGCACCAGCACCCGAACCCCGGCCGCTACCTCCTGATCGGTGGCCTTGATGAGCGCGCGCACACGCTTCTTCTCCGAGCCGACATTGGAGCGGTAGATCTTGTCCGGGTTCACCACCAGCTCGGTCGGATCGCGTTCCGGTGAGAACACCGCCCAACCCGACCGGCCGCAATGACGGCAGTAGACAGCGGGCAACGTCCGCTGACCACTCACATCCAGCAGCGAATCCGCCTCGCGGACAGGCGGTTCGCCCTCCCACGCGAATGCCGGCACGGTATCCACCACCCGCGTCAATCGCGACACGGCGCGCGCCCAGATATGGGTTTCGATCAGCACCAGCGGCTGTTGCGGGTTATCCGGATCCCGGGCCATCGACAGCAGCGCGATAAACCGAGCCAGCGCCGCGGCCGCACGACGCGGATTGTCGCGAATCGTCGCACCCCATGTGTACGCGCCACGCTTGGGCAGCAGCTCCAGAATCTCGCCCATGGCGCGCGGATGCCCTTGCGATGGTTGGCCGTTCAGGATCTCCAGCACTGCGTGGGTGAGGATGTGCCTACGCAGATATCGGCCCAGCTCAGCCGGTCCCAGCGTGGTCTTACCCGTCACGGCCCCGGCGATGTCATCCATCGCCGTCGGATGCTGCAATGGGTCGGGCCATCTCAGCAGTTCATCCGGGCTCGGCAGCGGCAATTCCATGTCGAGCTCGTCCATGAATTCGTCCACGGTGAGCCGGTCCTCACCGATCACGGACTGTTCCGGGAACGCAACGCCGAACACCTTCTCGGCTACCCGCCGAATCTCTGTACTGTCCCCGCCCTCCCCCAGCGTCGCCGAAGTGGCCACCGGGCAAATATCCCCCAGAGGCTCCCCGGGACGGGAGTGCCCGGTAGCAGCGGCCAAGCGGCGCAACAGCATTGCGACATCGGTGGCCTGCGCGCCGTCATAGGTGTGGAACTCGTCCACCACCACATAGGCGATCCGAGCGTCCTCCCACAACGTCAGATCCTCGGCCCGCTGCAACAGCAGGTCGAGCATCTTGTAGTTGGTGATGAGGATATCCGGCGGATTCCGCCGAATCTCCGACCGGATGGTCATCACCTTCGGGTAGCCGACCTCCGGGGTGTCGCCGATATACAGCGCAGCGGTCACCTGCTCCATTCCGGTCTGTGTGAGCAGTTCGTTGATGCGCTGGGCCTGGTCGGTGGCCAACGCGTTCATCGGGTACAGGAATACGGCTTTCACACCATGGTGCCCGTTCGCACGTTCCCGCTGACAATGATCCAGTACTGGGATCAGAAACGACTCCGTCTTGCCCGAACCGGTGCCGGTGGTGATAAGTGATGGTTCAGCACGCTTTCCGAGGCTGCTGAGACGCCGCCATGCCTCCGCCTGATGCAGGTGTGGCACGAAACCGACGGGCGCCCACTGCAAGGGATTCCGCCACTTCTTCTCGTCCACCTTGCGAAACTTCGTACGTATGCGCAGATACGGTCCCCGGAAGATGCCCTGATGCGGGTGCTCCAGAAAGCGTTCTAGCGCATCGCGAACTGTCGGCTCCGCAAGAGCGAAAGTCGTTGTGAGGTACTGCGTCAGACTCTTGCGCAGCTCCTCAGCCGCCAGCGTTGGTTTCACGAGGCACCATCCTGGTCAGTACCTGCACCAGGCACAGGCCAGCCAGCCTGACGCATCCGATCCGCAAAAACCGCGTGGGCTTGGCGGTATTCAGCCTCGCGCACAGTCTTGTAGAAGGGAGCCGAGTAACCATCTGGGACTGGGCCGTTTACCTCGGGATCAAGGTGTGCCATAAGCTGCTTGAAATGCTCTTTGGTCTGACCACAACCAAATGTATTGTGATCTCCAGCGATCTTGCGACCATTGGCATCGTGCCAAATCTGCGCTTCATAGTCCAATAGGACCGGAAAGCGCGAACGATATATCGCCACGAGCTGTTCCTCAGTCATACCAAGCCAAACCGACACCAGCGCATCCAGCTCAACCAGCGCAGCACGACGCTCACGCTCAGTACGCAAGGGAGTTTGATAACACCACTTTGAGCCCACCTCGCCTATCGGCCTCAAACCAGGCCATTCTGTTGCCCAACTCTCGTTAACCCAGTCGGGATCAAAGAGCTCATCCCACAGCTCCACATAGGCATCGGTCAAACAATTGAGGCGCATAGTTCTCAACAAGAGCGGCACCGCCAGCGGGTGTGTCGAATCTGGCGACGGAAGCATTTTAACTTCCGACTTCCGGAGGTGTTTCCTCCCCGCGATGCGCAGCCGGTAGTCAAGGGGTAGAGTAGCCCAAAAACCAGACACAAGCACCGTCTCCCGATTACTCGAAAGCGCTAGTGAATTGACAAGATCCACATGCGCAGGACCAGGCGGAATCAGTGCGGCAAAGAGTGATCGCTCATTCGAGAGGCGCATCATTACACGCCACGCCAGTCGATAGTATTCAACAGATTTACGACCACCCCAGGTATCCTGCGCCTGAACATATTCTTCACGTCCCACTGCCCGCACATAGTTAGTTGCCGGCACAGCATCATTCGCAAGATTAGACAAGTTCCATAGCGACCAATCTCGATTCGACCGGCACGGAATATTGGGCTGTTTACCAAAAGGCGTAGCCTGAACAAAGTGGGGACCCTGCAGTACAACCTCGTCGAGCCGGTCGACTCGAGCTGTATTCCAGCGTATCAACCCTTCCTTTTTGGCTTTCGCCTCGTCAAGTCCATAGCTAATATGCATGTCATTGACGACAATGCGGCAATCAAAGTCAATCAATGCGTTAATCGCACCCACCTCGGCCGAGCTGACCGGATACAGGAGCTGAGTCTGGTCAACCGGGGCGCCATCTGCATCTAGCAGAGTTTGCCATTCAGTCAATACACTCTCATTTACCCTGATTATCCGCGCCGAGTGCGGTCGAATGTCCCAGATGCCGTTGTTCTTTATACCAGGCACATCCCCATCACCAGGATGATCCAGCGATCCGATCAAAGTCTCAGGCGCGAAGATCCAACTCAAATGCGCAAAATCGATCTCCTTGGGTCGACCATAGATATGGATACCAAATTCGTTGCGATTCAGAATATCAAACAAGATTCGCTCATTAACAAAATGTGAATGCAAGCGAAGGTGATGATATGCCCTAGCTCGAATAACCCCTTCCTTGGTGCCAGTAAAGTGCGTGTCCGGATGAATCAAACCGGCAGTTCCTCGACGCCCAAGACTATCCCACACACGGCACATGAACCCCCTGTAGAGATCTAGTTGAGTTCCCGCCAGCGTCGGATAGTTGATACCGCCACCAATAAATTCTGACACCGCCCAATTGCTCGAAAGCTCACCTGCGAAATACTCGATTGCCGCATCGGTTCCGAGGCTCACCCCTTTACGATCAGCCCACTCAAGAACATCCGGATTTTCGGACAACATGAACCACGGGTCCAACTCGGCCAGAACCGAATCTTCTTTCCAGGTGGGCCGGACCCATGGCGGGTTTCCAACCTGGAGATCGAAGCCAAATCTATTAAAGATCTGAGCAAATTGAAGTTCCCAGTGAAAGAATCCTTGATCCTCGGCGATATTCTCCACATCCCCAAGCCACGGAAACCGTTCGCCGAGTTTGAACTCCGAGTCCATACCCATCCAAACGGGCAGTTGGTCCTCGTAATATTCCAGATCGGCAAGACTCTCGAAGCTGGTGACGAGCGAGTCCTCGGGCACGTCTGTCCGGCCAAGCACCGCTTCGGAGAAATCCAGCCAGTCGTCAAGAGTTTGAAGCGGGATGATCGCACGGACTGATTCAAGTTTAGGGCGCCGGATGGACTGTCGTTTCCGAGCAGTTGACGTCTGCTGTTGTGCGAACTCCGCAAGGTCCAGTTGCTCATCTCCCAGACCGAACAGCGATTCGGTGACATAGACCTGCTCGAATCCGGTTGATTCCATGGTTGCCTGCTGCTGGACGGGAGCTGCTTCCGGAACCAATGAATCCAGGATGGAACTGGTCCCGCTGGCGCTGGCATAGACCGCGTCGGTGCCATCCAGCAGCCCGGCCTTGTCCAACGGCCAAAACCACAGGGCACACCATGCGTCCATGACTTTCTTCAGCCGCCAGTACGGTGTGCCGGGTGCGGTGAGATCCTGGTACACCTTCTCCTTGGGCACGGCGTGCTCAGGTTGGCTGAGCCAATCCGCTCCCCAGACGTCGATCTTGCGGCTGATTTCCCGCTCGGAGATCGTGAGCCGCTGGATCACCAAGTCCCACAGGTATTCGACACGTCCGGACAGAGCCTGGAGGCGCTGGACCTGGGAGAGCTTACGGCCGTTGGTCTTCTTGTCGGAGACCCGTTTCTTCATGCCCCTGCGCCAGTCCCCCAATTGCTTGGCTTGTTCGGGGGCAAGGGCTTTCGCTTCCTTAGCGCCCGCGACGGCGCCCCATCCGTCTGCCGGTACCAGGAAGTGATGAATCCGGCCCGCGGGCAAGGCCCCTGCGGAGAACGGCAAGTCCTCGGGGGCTTGGCCGAGCCATTCTCCCTTGGTCAGTTGGGCTGCGGTGTAGACCTTGCGTCCCGCGCCAATGAGTGAGTTGCCGCGGCGGAGGTGCAAGCCGAACCACGGAGCTTGCAGGCCGGGGTGCATGACGTTGAGCCAGAGTGAGACCTCGGCCAGTTCGACGGCGGTTTCGTTCAGGTCGACGCCGTACGAGTTGTGCAGGGCGATATAGGCTTTCGCCTTCTGGAGCTCCTGGTCGTACTGCTCGGAGTCGATCTCCGTGCCGAGTTCACGCATGCGGCGCTTGAGGTATTCGGCGGCAACCTGGTTGATGGCCTCGTTGAGGAACGCGCCCGAGCCGAGGGCGGGCTCGCAGATCCTCCAGCCGAGGATCTCGCGGGCTGTGGTGGTCGTGCCGTCTTGGTCGAGGCGGTATTTGAGGGCGAGTTGGACGGTGACGCTGGTGAGGGATTCGGGGGTGTAGTAGGAGGCGCTCGTCTCGCGGTCGCGGCCGGCTAGCCGGTAGACGAATGATCCTTGCGGATACCGCACGTACTCTTCGGTTTTCGTGCCATCGTCGTCCACGCGGGGGACGAAAACCTCTGCGGGGTATTCGGTTTCCTTGGAGGCCGGGATCATCCACGAGCCGTCCTTGGAGTCGCCGTTCTTGGCGACTTCGAGGAGGTCTTCGGTGGCGATGAAACCGGTGTAGGACATCAGGCCCTCGTACACCGCGCCGAGCTGGTTGATGCCGAGCTGGGCGTAGGAGATGAAGCCGCCGCGTTCCTTGCGACGCCCCTTGGCGAGCATGAGTTTCCGCAACACCTGGTAGAGGCAGGCGTTGCGCAGGCGGGTGTCGATGGTGCGGTCTTCATCGTCATCCAGCGGCAAGTCCTTGCGAATGAGACCGATCGCGCCGAGTTCGAACAGGTCCGAGCGCATGGGCTCAAATCGCAGTCCCTCGTCTTCGGAGATCTCGTGCCCGGTGCGCGGGCGATGCCCCGCGTTGACAAGGCGGAACAGCAGGTCCAAGGACTCGTACAGGTGCAGACTGTTGCGGGATTCCTCACCGCCGAGGTCGCGCACCACGAGATCGCCGAGACGGGCGAGGCTGTAACCCTTGCCGTAATCCTGATCGTCGGTGGGCAGGATGCCCAGTTCGGGGCGGGCTTCGGCATAGAGCAGGAACAGGATTCGGTAGAGGTAGCGCAGGGATTCGCGGCCCAGTTCCTTGGCGAGGGCAGCGGGCTCCATGATGTCTTCGGGACGTGCGCCTTGGGCGCGAATGCGGTCGAGGACCTCGTTGGCGATGAGTTCGACCGATTCCTTCAGGCCGTCGCGGAGTTCCTTGGACACGCCGACCGCGTGGTTGCGGGAGCTGTTGAGCAGGTCGGCGAGGGGTTCGGAGCCACCTTCGGCGGGCGGCAGGAGCGAGTCCGCGCCGAAGAGGGCGGCGATGACCGAGAGTTCGTCGATGTCGTTGCGACCCAGCGCGATATCCAGGCTGACGCCGAGGTAGCGGGCTTCGCTCCAGGTGGCTCGGTCGGCGAGGATGACCACCCCGCCGGCCAGGATGAGGACGTAGCGGGGCGGGGTGTCGTCGGCGAACAGCCATTTGGCGAGTTTCGAGGCGGACCGGATCTGCGCGGTGTTGTCCAGTTGGACCGGGTCGAGGAGCTTTCCGGCTTGATCGTCGTCGAGGGCGGCGTCCACGTCCACGGCCCAGCCGCATTCGATGGCAATGAGGTGGTCGTCGGCGTAGGCGACAGGAACGGTGTGCTCGCGGCCCGCGCGCTCGACGCTCAGTTCTCGCGGTTGAGCATCGAAACCCAGGGCGCGCAGCACATCACCGTGCAGCTCGTGCAGCTTCTTGCGCTGTTCGGCCGCCTCGTTCGCGGTGAGCGGTTCGCCGTCGCGGCGGCGGGCGTCGAGGTCGGCGAAGAATGGGCGGTCGGCGAAGTACGGCTTGCCGAGGGCGCGCAGGCCCTGGCGTGGGGTCGCTCGCTTCGGGCTCGAATCGTCGGATTCGGCCTGCCGGTGCTGCTTCTCTTCCTCGGCCCAGCGGGCCAGCAGGCCGTCCTTCTTCTTCAGGTCCTTCGGCAAGACCTCGGCCAGATAGTGGGCCGAGAAGTAATCGCCGCGATTGACGAGGGAGTCGAGCCTCAACGCGCTGCCTCCTGCTCCGGTACGAGAACGGCGAGCACCCGCAGCAGGGGTGCGCCATTGGTCTGCATGGCGTCGAGCAGCCGTTGCTGGCGCTCGACGGTGTCGGTGACGTCCTTCTCCTTGCGTCCCCGCTGAGAGACATGGAGGCCGTCGAGGGTTAGCTGTTCCCACGATTGCAGTCGGCCGCGGTAATCATTCAGTGGCGCGACGACTTTGGCGTCGTACTCACCGCGACGGGCTTCGAGGTGATCGCGAGCCAGTTCGACGACCGCGGGGACGCGAGCCTGCAGTGGCGCGAGGTCGATGGCCTGGCCAGTGTTGGTCATGGCCGGTCCCACCTTGGCATCGGCCAGCAGCTCGGCCATCGGCGTCGGCAAGACACCCTCGCCGGTGACGGCCATCCATTCCACGACGGTGGGCTGGCCGAGGGCGTTGGAGTAGATGCCCTGGATGAGGAACACCGGCTCGTTCACCGCGGCCACGATGACGGGAGCCTTCTGGCGGCCCAATCGAACCAGGACCTTGTCGGTGACCCAATCCACCAGGGGATGCAGGTCGGACAGGTAGGCGATCTCCGGCCACATGGTTTTGGTGTCGCGCGCCTCGGAAAGCTTGCGCTGAGCCAGTTTTCGATCGAAGGTGACCTTCATGCGATCGCGCACCTTGTGCATGCGCAGGTAGTCGGCCGGCAGCGCGGACAGGCGGTGGACCAGGTCCGGTGGTGGGGTGAAGGCCAGCAATTCTCCGTCGTCTTCGAGATCGCCGAGCAGTCTCAGCGACTCGATGGACTCCTTGACGAACGTCTCGGTGCTGTCGAACAGACGTGGCGCGTCCGCACGGGCGGGGTCGGCGTCCAATGCCTCGACGCCGACCGAGCCGAGCAGGTCGGCGAGCACGTCACCGAAAGGCTGCTCATCAAGGGATTCCTCAACGGTCTTGCCCGCCAATAGATCCTGGATCAGGCGGCGTTCCTCGCGTTCGGCACGGTATTCACCGGTGACAGCTTCCGCGGTGCCGAGGCTGCGGTGCGCGGCTTCCTCCTTGGTGAGGAGTTTCTCCGCCACGGTTCGGTCGTCCTTCACACCCTCCACGTCCGAGGTGAGGATGAGCGCGTTGAACTGCGGCTGATGCTTCTGCGCGTAGCGGTCGATGCGGCCGTTGCGCTGTTCGATCCGGATCAGGCTCCACGGCACGTCGTAGTGGATCAGATGGTTGCACTGCCGGTGCAGGTTGACGCCTTCAGAGGTGACATCGGTGGTCACCAACACACGAACCTTGCTGTCGGACAGACCGAATCGCTCGATGATGTCGTGTTGGATCTGGTCGGACATGCCGTTGCCGAGCAGCTTGTCCACAGCGTCCGCGGGCAGACGCAGCATGCGCGGAAGCACCGTGTGCAGCCAGTTGACGGTTTCGATGCTCTCGGAGAACACCACCACGCGGGTGTGGCTCTTCGGGCCGACTCCGATCTCCTTCAACTTGTCGACGAGCGCCGCCAGCTTGGCGGAATCGTCGTCATTCATCTGAGACGTCAAGAACTCCAACGTCTTCAGGGCCTCGATCTCCCGCGGTTCCTCGGCTGACTTCAACCGATTGGCCACGGTCTTGGCCAGCGCCTTGTGCGAAGACAGGAACGACTTGAGCAGCGTGTACGGGAACAGCCGATTGGCGGTGCCCACCACCGGACCGCCGAGCCGCTGCTCACCCGCCAGCCACACTTCGGTCAGCTCGGCGAAGATCTTCTCCTCGACTGGCGTCGCGGCACAGCGCACCGGCACCGACGGCCCGCGATCGGGCCACTTCGTCCCGATCTGGTTGCGCACCTCCGAATCGGTCTTGGTGCGTCGAATGTACAGGTGCGCGATGTCTTTGGCCTGATAGTTCGAGCTGTCGGCGATGGCGGCCGGATCGAGCATGCGGATCAGCTCGGCGAACGATTCGCTATTGCCGTTGTGCGGGGTGGCGCTAGCCAGCAACAGTGCATCGGTTTGCCGGGCGAGCAGCCTGGCCAGCTTGTTGCGCAGGCTGGTCTCGCCGATCAGGTTGTGCGATTCGTCGATGACGACTGCGTCCCAGTTCATCTTCTCCAGATGCTGGCCGTATTTGCCCTCGTTCTTGAGGGTGTCGATCGAGACGATGATCCGCTTGTAGTAGGTGAACGGGTTGCGCCCGGCGGGGATGTCACGCTGGATGCGCTCGATGCCAACCGAATCCAATCGGATCAGCGGGATCGCGAACCGGGTCCACAGCTCGTGCTGGAACTGTTCGAGCACCTGCTGCGGTGTGACCACCAGAATGCGCTCGCCGCGCCCGCGCCGGATCAGCTCGGCGAGGATGAGACCGATCTCGAGCGTCTTACCGAGACCGACCACATCAGCGATGAGGATGCGCGGACGCAGCGCCTCCAATGCTTTCACCGCCGGACGCTGTTGATAGGCAAGCGGATCCAGTAGGAACTGGTCGGCCAGCGCCAGCCCGGTCTCGGTCTGCGGCAGCGGCGTGCGGCGCAGCACGGCTTCCAGGAAGAGTCGGCTCTTCGCGAAACGAGGCGTCTCGTCCTGCTCGAGGATGGTGTCCTCGGGCCGGAGCAGGCTGATCCGGTCCAGTTCGGTGAAGAAGACCGCTTCCTCGTCGCGTACAAACTCCGAAGCACCGACGGCGGTGACACGGTAGTGATTGCGGTCGTCGTCACGCACGACCTTCGCGCACGTCCGGACGATCCACTCGGCGTCGCGGACCTCGATCCGGGCGCCGGGCGGGTAGGCGGTGTCGGTCACTGTGCTCCTTCGAGCTGTTCAGAAACGGGCAGTGGAGGCGTAGTTGTTGCGCAGGCGCTCGGAGAGCCGGTGCAGCACCGATCCCGGCGGCGCGACCGCGGACAGGTCCCGGCGTAGCGGGCGCCGCAGCGGTTCCGGTTCGCTCGGATCGGTGTCGCGTTCCACGTATGTGGTAACGGCCAGGTTCCGGATGGCTGCCGACTGCCGGGGGCCGACCAGCTGTTCGAACCTGGTGTGCAGTTCGGAGACGGTCGGGCGGTCGGCGGGATCGGCGGCGAGCATCCGGCGCAGCAGCGGCTCGAACGAGTCGGGCACACCGCGCAGGTCAGGGGGCACGTTCGGATCGGAGATCTTCAGCAGCAATGCCACCACGACCTGGTCCTGATACGGAAAATGCTTGGTCAGCGCGTAGAGCAGGGACGCGCCGAGGGCATAGACGTCGGTCGCGGCGGTGAGCTGTCGCGGTGTGTTGATCTGTTCGGGCGACATGCAAGCTGGGGTTCCGAGGTGGGCGGCGCTCCCGGTGAGATCGGTGGGACCGTCGGCGAAGGCGGCCAAACCGAGGTCGATGACCTTCGGGCCTTCCCTGCCCATCAGGATGTTTCCGGGTTTGAGATCGCGATGCAGCAGTTCGGCGGCGTGAATGTCAGCCAGCGCCTTGGTCAGCAGCAGACCGAGGATCGCGGTCTGCTCGACGCTGAGCGGACCGCGCGTCTCGACGAGTTCCTTAAGGCTGAGACCGCGAACGTATTCGAGGGCCAGCCAGGGCCGTTCGTCGTCATCATCGGAAGCCGCCGCGAGCAGGGCCGCTAGGTGCGGGCTCTGCACGGAGCGCAGTGCATCCAGCTCACGCGCGAAACGAGCGCGCACCTCGGCTCGACCGAACAGGTCGTCGCGAATCACCTTGACGGCCACGGGATCTCCATCATCGGTGACACCGAAATAGACTCGGCCCATACCGCCGTTGCCAAGCCGACCACGAATCGAGATATCACCAATCTGCTTAGGGTCACTGACTTGCAGATGATCCACGGATTCTCCCCCTCGACGGCCCAATCAACTGTTGCCCGGAACCTACGTAGACACGACGTTTTATGTGCGTACTGCTGTATAAATGCTATCTGCCTATCGCTTCGTTACGTTGCCACAACGATATGTCACCGGCGGGTCCCCGATATCGAGTCCGCCGAGGGCTGTACCAGGTCGTATTCACTTCGTATCCAGTTGATTCCGCACGTCGCTGTCGTCGGGCGTCAGCACACCGGCGGTAAGCCCCGTCATCACCAAATCCGCCACCTGTTCAGCAGCCTCGTCGGCGCGCCGAGCGGCCATACGCAGCAGGTACAGGCGCCTGAAAGCCGCCCCATACCGTTGCTGCTCGGGCAGCGCAAGCAGCGGTATTCGCAGCCTGGTCAGATCGAAGCGGGCCGTGGATGTTCGTGTCGCGGCCCCATTTTCGGTGCCGGTGACGACACCCGCCAGAAACCACGCGTCGAATCGATCCGGGTCCGTGCGCAGCAGATGAACGTGTGCGCCGCGCACGCCCCCGACGTCCTCGGGACCGGCAACCCGGGCCCGGCGGCCACCGGATCTGTCGCTGCGAACTGCTGATATCAGCACGTCACCGGCCTCGATTTCGACGATCTCCGCAGGCGTGGCCGCTCCCAGCGTGCCCGAGGCGGGGACGCCAGTCGCGATATCCCTTGCGGTGAGCACCCGTCGGGGGTCCAATGGATCCGGAATCGGATCCGGACTGGACGGACACGCCCGGAACCATTGCAGTGGACCACGATTTGCCAAGTCGGCAATGGTCACCGAGCGCCACGGTTTTGCCGCCATCACCGACCACTCGCCCAGCGCATCGGTCGCTGTCGCCAATTCCGACACCGCATCGGTGAGCTGGGTCTTCGCATCGTCGACCTGATCGGAGATCGTTCCGGAGTCCAGCGACGACCGGACGTACCGCGCAGGCGTGAGGTCCACCTCCTCGTCGAGTACATCCACCACCCGCACGGCGATCGCAACCCCGGGCATTGCTGGAGAGTCCGGAGAGCCACCGTCGAAGCCTCGCCATGCCTTTTCCGCCATGCCGGTGACAACAGCCCAGTCGACCGAATCATCATCGTCCGTCCTCTTCGACAGACCAGTCGTGTCCATGAACAGGACTGTGTCCGGCACCGGCACACCCGGCTCCGGACGCCGAAGCAACCACATCTGTAAGCCGACATGCCACGGTTGCGCGACACCTGGCGGCAGACCAATTGCAGCGCGCAACGCGCCCGCCCGCAGGAGAGCGGCGCGAATCCGACGCCCGGAACCACGACTCGCCACCGCCGGCGGCAGCAGCAGCACCGCCGTTCCGCCCGGACGCAAATGCGCCAGCGCATGCTGTACCCACGCCAGCTCCGATTCGCCGCGCGGTGGAACGCCGTACTCCCAGCGAGTGTCGAATGCCAGTTCGTCCGCGCCCCAATCGCGTTGCCCATAGGGCGGATTGCACAGCACGGCATCGACTTCCAGATCGGCAAAGGCGTCCGCGGTCAGGCTGTCGCCGGTGTGCACGGTGGGTTCGAGATCGGTCGCGGCCTCGACCGCCAGCCGGGTGCGCTCGGTCTGCACAGCCTGCACATCCTGGCCGTACAGGTCGACGGCACCTGCTCCAGCCGCCGCCAGCAGCAACGAACCACTCCCGCACGCCGGGTCCAGCACACTGCGCGCATCCAGCGCGCCAGGCGAATCCAGCAGCGCCGCCATCAATTCCGCCACCGGAGCCGGCGTGATGTACAGGCCGGTGACCGGGGCGGCCTCGAGCGCGCGTTCCGCCAGCACATCGACGGCCGCACGTGCACCATCCGCTGCGGTGGCCAGTTCCATCGTGCGCAACGCCTCGGCGACGAAGGCGAATGTCTTCCCAGAGCCGATGCCTTTTGACAACCATTCGCCACCGGACCGCCGCAGCGACCGCATCAACTGCGCGACCTCATCCGCCGTAGCTTGGGACCGCACCAGGGTGCGCAGCTCGGTCGTCGGCGACTCTTCCGCCTCGACCCCGTGCTTGGTCAACCATGCCTGTACCTGGTGCAGGTCGAATTCCGGACGAGCCTCGCTCCCCGCGATCGCCTTGGGAAAGTCGGCATGCCTCCTACGCCAGTTGCTGACTGTGGCGCGAGTGACACCCGCCAGCCGGGAGATTTCTGCGGCGCTAACCGTTGACGCAGGCTTCGACATCGCCCTCCTCTCGTGTACGTTCACTCACCCTCCATGATCTGCGAGTCAAAGTCAATCGCGAATGGTCGATTGACAATGTTTTCAGTGCCGCTTACTGTACTAGACAGACCGATGGCCAGATGCTGTCCACTCGAAACAGGTTTCACTCCAGGCGATTTCACAACATCAAGTCATGAAGATCGGCCGCGGAAAGCGCCGGCTTGGCGGCACGAAGGGGGAGGTCATGGCCACGCGCCGACATAATCGCGGTCACCACCGCCGACATCGCGTTAGTCGCGAACTCACCCTGTGTGACGGCGCACTCATCACCGGCGGCCGGTATCTCACCAGCCGCGAGCTCCGCACGGCCGCACCGCGATTGCTCGCGCTGCGACTCGTCGCGGATGCGTAGTCGCACGAATTGCCGATACGGGCTCGCATCACATATCGACCAGAGCCGAAACCAACCCGCACTGAACCCGAGAAATAGCAATCCGAGGGACAAGGAACAATGAGAATCAAGAAGTACGCGGCAACCGCAGTACTGACCATCGCCGCCATCGGGATCACCTGCGGGACTTCCGATGCCCAGCCCCCCGCCCAGCCGGACGTCTCGGCGGAGGCGCTACCCAGCAATACACAAGGCACCGATCACGGTGTCGCCTACTGCGTGGACCGTGGACGTGACGGCAAGACCCTCACCGCCGTACTCACCGGAGGCACCTTCGATATCGACGAGGACACGATCAACGTGATCGCCGCTGATGGCACCGTCGTGAGCAGCCTGCCGCTGCAGTTGCCACTCGGCGACCAGGAGGTCACCCTCACACCCAGGCTCGACGCCAACGGAACGAAACTCGTTGCCGACGTCGCCGCGAACCCCATCGGCTATTGGCGAAAAACATCACCGCACCAGCGCAGCATCGAGGCCGGCATGGGCATCGGCGCGGCGATCGGCGGTCTCGGCGGGGCCTTGCTGGGCATCGTGATCGGCATTGCCACCATGGGTCTGCTTATCCCGATCACCTTGCCGGTCGGCCTGCTGGTCGGTGTTCTCGGTGGTATGGCCGTCGGCGGCGCTGCGGGCGCAGCCATCCCGAATTCCGATGTCCCCGACCAGTGGGACTACCAGCAGGAATGTCACGGCACAGGCGCCTACCAATACTGCTGGTAGTGACCGCGTGGGTGGCGCGATCGGAGTCGCGCCACCCACACCTGGATCGTCCGCGATGAATTCGAACCACCGATCGCGCATCGCCCCCGCCCGCAGAGGCATCGCAACAACCAACGCACCTGGACCGTATCGGTCCGCTTCAATATCTCAAGGACAACACAATGATTCGCACATTGATCGCAGTACTGCTCGGCGCCGGACTCGCCGGAATTGTCGCCACCGGAAGCGCACACGCGGCTCCCCGTAACTCGCTCCACGAAGGGATGCAGGTCGTCGGCGAGGACGTGCAGGCAGGGCTGTACCACACGCAGGGACCAAGGCCCGGCGACTACGGCTTTTGCTTCATCAAATGGTTGCCCTACAAGGGCGCGAAGTCTTCGGAACTGATCGACATCGAGTCCTACGACGGCCCCTCCGATGTGCGGCTGAAGGCCGGCGACATCATCACCGTGGACGGCTGCACGTGGATTTTCGAATCCGCCTGACAACATGCGGAACTCCCCGACGCTCGGGCCGACCGGTAATCCACTGCATTCATCCCCGCAGGCCGATGCCTGACCTGACGGCACGATAGGGAAACCCATGAAGTACCAAGGACCCCAGTCCCACGCGTACTGCCAAGGCATTCCTCCACGCCCGATACCACCTCCGAAGAAGAGACTGAGCCCGAGCATGATCCTGCTGCTCATCATCGGCGGCATCATCCTGCTGTGCGGAGTGGGCGCCGTCGCCGGCACCGCCTCCAAGAAGGCACAGCCCACGCCAGCGGCGATCGCAGCGACAAACGGGGGCAACACCAGTGAGGCGAAACCCATTGCGACAACTTCGGTTCCACCGGCACCCCGCCTCAACACCCCGGTGCGGGACGGCAAGTTCGAATTCGTGGTCACTGACGTCCAGTCCGGCATGAAAACGCTCGGCACCAACCCATACCTGCAGAAGACAGCGCAGGGCTCGTACACCATCGTGTCCCTCACTGTGCGCAATACCTCGAAGGTCCCGTACGGCTTCTCCCCCAGCGACCAATACGTGTTCGACGCCCAGAACCGCAAGTTCGGGAACGACGGCACCGCCGCGATCAACCTGCAGGCCGACACCAGCCTGTACGCGGACATCAACCCCGGCAACAGCATCACCGCCCAAATGGTCTTCGACCTGCCCGCCGACACCGAGCCCGACCACATCGTGCTGCACGATTCGATGTTTTCCGGCGGCGTAACGGTTTCGCTGCGGTAGCGATCCAGACATAGACGTCAACGATTTGTAAATGTTTGCAAGACAAGGAAATTCATCATGACCGATAACCACATGGGACTCATGGAACATGACGGCCTCGATAAGGCTCTCTTGGCCGCCTCGGCCGATGCGGCAGCGGCGGGTGCCCGCGTCTTTCCCTGCACTGTTTTCCGCCAGGGGCAACGAACGATGATCTCGACGTCGTTCCCCTACTCTTTCCTCGCCAACCAGGTCGTCGCCGAATCCGTCGACAGGGGAGGCGATCCGGCCAACACGACGAATCGGCCGCTGATGACCGATCACGTGAAGAACATCAACCACTACGTGCGGGAGAACCCGGCCGACTACATCCTCCCGCCGGTCACCCTGAACGCACGGCAACTGCCCGCGCTCCATGTGCCCCGCGGCAATTTCAAGAACCGCCTGGGCTTCATGGTTATCAGTGACAATGTCCGCTTCTATGTCACCGACGGCCAGCACCGCATCACCGCAATCAAGGGCCACGGTTCAGGTCGATCGGCGATTCCCGGGCTGGTGGACCTGGGGGCAGGATTCGAGGATGACTGCCTCGCAGTGCTCATCGTCGTCGAAGACGAGCTCAAGCGAATCCATCAGGATTTCGCCGATGCCGCCCAGACCAAGCAAATTCCGGCGAGTCTGCTCGCGGTGTACAACACCCGAGAGCCCGTCAACGGTGTTCTTGCCGACCTCGTAGAGGGGACCCGATTGTTCCGCGGTCGGGTCGACGCGACATCGAAGACCCTGCCCAAGGCGTCACAGGCGGTATTCTTGCTCAACCAGGTTCGCCAGTTCGTCAAGGAGTTGCTCCTTGCCGACTACGCCCTCGCGGAGGATTCAGTCGCCAGGCAGAGCGCGCGGCTCCTCGGAACCAAGGCCGCGCGCGACGAATTTGTGATGGATGCAATCACTCTCGTCGAAACCATGTCCGAGCACATGGATCCGTGGCGCGAGATCCGCGAACTGCCGACCAGCGGCGGACCCGCCAACCAGGTAACGGACTTCCGGCAAAAGTACGTCAACATGACGGCGACGGGGCTCGTCGTCATCGGTCGCGTCGCCTACGAGATCCGCAAGAGCCCCGACCTCGACTGGCGACACGAACAGTACAAACGCCTCGCCATCGAAATTGACTGGAGGCGCAGCGCAACGATCTGGCAGAACAACATCATCTCGAAGGACGGCAAGGTGTCCACCCAACGCGGCCCGGTCCGCGAAGCGGCAAACAACGTCAAGGCCCAACTCGGCTTGCTTCCCGCCCTCTTCACCAGCGGTGAGGCCGTCCGTTGAGGACAACGGCGCATAGCGGCAACACCCCGTGGTGGATTTGCTGCACGACACGCTGGCCGCCCTGCTGAGCACTCCGGCGTAGGGCATCCATTCTGCTTAATCGCCTTGCGCCGGAGGCAGGTCGGGCCAAATAGTTTCGGGTGCTCAAGATGCCCGGTCATAGGCATGGAATTCTCCGTGTCATCCCCGCCGGGGTCACCGAGCCGAACATGTCCGCAGCAGAAAACCTTCGCGGCATCCTCGAAGAGGAGCTAGATTCCTGGAGTTCACATGGCAATATCCCGAAACGATCGCAAACAGCAAGCGATCCAATCTTCAGTTCTGCTACGAATCGAACCGCGACCACACCATCCGACTGCGACGACGCGCCGCTAGTCGAAACGGCGCAGTGGACACCGGTCGCAGTACGCCGTTATGGTCGAGCGCATGAGCAGTGGCGGGGGGCCTGTCGGATCTGGCCAGAATCTTTCTGTTGTCCCTGATGATGTGCAGACGATCGGCCAGTACGTTTACAACATCGCCGACACCATGAAACAGGCCCTCGATTCCGCCGCCCGCGAGGTCGAGACCTTACTGGCATCCGACTGGACCGGCGACGCGGCCGACGAGTTCTCCACCGGGTGGACCGAAACCCATGACGGTGGAACACAACTCATGCAAGCGCTGACTTCGCTTGCCGAGAAGCTGGGCGTCACCGCGGCCAACTACAAAAACACCGACACCGGCAACGCGTCCGGTATCTCCAGCCTGGATCTGCCATGAGCTCCCAATTCAGCGTCGACCTCGACCAACTCGACCGGATCGTGTCGCGTCTCAACGGTTTGGCCGGGTTCTTGCACGATCACCTCGACGAACTCGACCAAAAGGTCGCGGCCCTGCACAGCGGCAGCTGGGAATCCGCCGCAGCCAGCGCTTATGCCGACGCGCACAGCCAATGGCTTGTGGCCGCACGGGAATTCGCCGAAGGGGTCGCCGCCATGAGTGACGCCGCACAGAAAGCGCACGGCCGCTACACCCTCGCCATCGATGTAAACCGCCGCATGCTGCAATCGGGACAGCCGTGATCGTCGACTGGCA
Source organism: Nocardia sp. CA-084685 (assembly GCF_050955785.1). Taxonomy (NCBI): domain Bacteria; kingdom Bacillati; phylum Actinomycetota; class Actinomycetes; order Mycobacteriales; family Nocardiaceae; genus Nocardia; species Nocardia sp. CA-084685. The sequence goes on along the minus strand of NZ_CP192094.1, from coordinate 2,870,304 downwards.
GACCTACTACGACGCCGCCAAGAAGTGCCATGACCTCGCCGACGATCTCCGCAAGGCGGACAAACCCGTCCACGATGCGGTCAAAGGCGAGTGCGTCGGGATGGCCGGGGACGCCCCCGGCTGCCAACAGTGGGGTGAGGCCTACGACAAAGCCGCCACAAAGACCATGCAGGCCTGCTCCAGCCTGGCCAACGCTCTCACCAACTACGGCGCCGTGCTGTATGCCAACGGCTACAACTACGCCGTCAGCAACAACTGCGATCCGCTACCAGACCGCCCTGTTATCAGCCAGGTCGGCGAGTACAAGGTCAGCATCCCATCGTCGGTGGGCAACAACGGAATCGGCTTCACCGACCACGGCGGCCTGAAGGAGTTCTTGGACAAACTCATCGCCAAAGTCCTGGCCGCCTTCGGCAAACTCCCCAACGGCGATCACACCAAACTCGACAAAGCCCACACCACCTGGAACACCTTCGCCAACCACGACACCATCACCGGCGCCGCCGCCCGCATCTCCGCCATCTCGGCTCTGTTCGACGGCATGGACGACCCCACCAACCGGCAACTACTCCAAGACCACTTCACGACCCTGAAAACCGGCGCCGACACCGTCGCTACCGCCTCCCAAAAGATGGCGGCACCGGTCAAGGACTATCACGACGCGACCGTCGCCCTCGGCGACGATAACGCCAGCGCGATCAACGCACTCGAACTGTCCATCAGCCTGATCGCCATCAGCGCCGGAGTCGCGTTCCTGTTCAGCCTCGGCTCGTCCGCCGTCGCCGCAGCCGCGGCCATCGACGCCGACGTTGCCCTCACCATCAACGCGATCCAAACCTCCTACCGCGCCAGCCAAATGGTCCGCGTCATCGGCCTCACCAGTCTCGCCGCCGGCGCCGTTGGCGCCATCGACGCCTTCCATGCTCTGCCCGCCGTCGACCTCGACAAAGCCATCACCAACCTCGCCGCCATAATTGGTATGACGGTATTTGCCGCTGACGACACACCGGATGATACGAACGAGCGTAAGGAGAACCCGCAAGGTCCGGGGGAATCTCCGGTCTGGAAAGATCTCAAGCCGTACCGGGGAAGAACCAGAACCAACGGCAAAAATGGCAAGGCGCGCGAGTACTACGAATGGGATTACACCCACAACGATATAGAGGCATACGACAGCAAGGGGAATCATTTGGGTTCTATTGACCCGATCACCGGCAAGATATACAAGCCTGCAGTTCCCGGACGAACGATACAAGTGGGGTAAAATTGTCAACCAATCGGCTCCGCCATACCTGCGAAGGAATGGATGCCTGGCTCGCCGATGATTCGATTCCTATCGGATATGATCCAAAATTTCGGGAATACTACATTGCCATTCCTGATCAGGACAGCCGTATTGTGATGAACTGCTGTCCATGGTGTGGCGCACGGTTACCCCCCAGCCTGCGCAATGAGTGGTTCGAGCGTATCTTCGCTCTAGAACTCGATGGTCCGGAAGATCCACGGGTCCCCGAAGAGATGCGATCTGATGCATGGTGGGCCGAGGATGAGCCCGAGGCCTGAGACAGGCTTGCCCGTCACAATTCCGCCAGCGCTTGACCTGCGGCGGCTGATCGCGGTGTCGCTCACGGAGGCTGGTCGGCGCAATCAGATCACGGCATACCAAGCGCCATGTTGAGCCGTTCGTCCGGCGCGGCAGCTGACGCACGGAGTCGACGATCGGTACAGCCGGGCCGCATTTCAATCACCACGATGATTACCATCACGTCGAGCAGGTTGACGCCCATCCCCCATCGACAACGTCGTCATCCACGGTGCAGGTCGAACTTCCGGCCTACCGCAAGTCGGCTAACCGAGTGTGTTTACACTGACAGCCGCAGCCCGCGACGCTGGGCAGCGAAGAGGCCGCGCCCGACTACGTTGGTTTGGATACCGCACAATGCATTCATCGCGGTTTCAGTCCCGGAGGAACGCTGAATCGGAAGAGCGTCCTTGATCGCGCCGGCCAGCGCGCCATTGGATGACACGAACCACTCATTTCGAAGCACCGACGGCCGGGGGCGAAATCACACCCAGTTGGGTCGGGGCACCGATCTGGCTGGCTTCTACATTCGCCTTCAACTCGTTGTAGCGAGCGGCGAATTCTTGATCCTGCTCGACGTATTTCTGGGCGATTGTGCGGTGGAGGTTTTGGATGTCGTCGACGATCTGATAGTGCTGCTGGAGAATGTCGTAGACGTTGTTGTCCGTGTCGGTGGCTGGATTGACGATCTTGGCCTTGCCACGGAAGCGAGCCACCAGTGTGGCGGCCGAGGTCATGCCGTCCGTTGTCTCGCCGAGACCCCAGTGCTCACGGTCCGAGATCGATTGCGCGATCCGTTGAAGGTCCCTTATCTCTTCTTTGAACGCCTCGCAGTCGCGTTCGATGTAGACGAATTCGTCGGCGTTGACCCGCACGTCGTCGCTGAAGCTGACGGTCAGCTTGCCGTTCTGAGCATCCTTAATCGCGCTGGCCAGCGGCCCAGCTGATGCCGGCATCGTCGTATCGTTACTCATCGTTGGCATTCCTCCCCAGGGCTCCGGCTGAGATCGACCGGAGATCGATTCAAGTTTAGAGGGTGGCGGGTATCGCTGGAACGATTCCCTCCGCCAGGCGCTTAGCGATGTCACAAGAGTGCTGGGAGGCAGTCAGTTTGGCCGAAGGCGGGTTGATGATACTGACCTCGAGGCTGCCGCCCTTCATCTCGACATTCAAGATGCAGTGCTCCTTTAAATCGTTCTGCGCGCTTGGACTGTAGGTAAGTGCCGCCCGCCCGCCCACGCTGAACTCCTCAGCGACCCTAAAGTCCTTGTTGGCTCGCACCATCGCCAAGGTGATAGTGGTGGTGTCGATCGAGCCTGCGTAGCCGTCGCCGCCAGCCTGAACCCAGCCGCAGCCACGCCACTTGATGCCACCGGGCCTATCTGTGGTGTCAGCCCCCTTGTTCTTCAGCTTCTCCGACTGAATAAGAGCCTGCGGGATGTCCTTGCACGCGTCGAACCCGGCCGGTACATCCGCCGCGATCGTCGGCGTCGCCGACGCACTGTTCGTATTACCCTTCGACTCCCCACCGGAGTTGCACGCCGAAGCCAGCATGACCACCCCCGCACCGAGAACCACACCCCGGACCACACCACTCCAGCTGGCCATCTCGTCCTCTCGTGCCGATGCCATCCCAGACCTGGGACCGGACCGGCTACCCCGCCCCCACCAAAGCTCGTCTAGACCGTACCGGCCAGGTCACCAGCACGCAAAGGCGTTGGGCCGTCGTCAGCCGAGCCGATGGCGTCCATTTAGCGTCGCCGACGCGCGCGCGTGGAGTTATAGGAACGGAAGAACCCGAGGCGAAAGCACCTGGTTTTCTTACGATTTCACATGGACACGCCACTCAGGACAGCTCAAGCCCGCCGCTCTGCAAACCCGCCGTGAACGCATCCCACTCGACGGGACTGAACACAAGAGCCGGTCCCATGGGATCCTTCGAGTCCCGCACACCGACCATGCCACCTTCGAGGTGCGCGATTTCCACGCATGTGTCACGGCTGGCTGACCTGCTGCTCTTGAACCATGCTGCGCTGGACAGGTCGATGCTCACGCTTGGTACTCCCTTGCAACTTTCAGTAGCAGTTCCCTGCTCTGCTCTTCGTCCAACGCTACCTGTTGGATCTGCGCAATTGCAGTACGGTACTGCGTGATTTCGGCTTCTTGGTCCAAGTAGAGAGCCCCTGTATAGCCCTCCACATATACGACTGGAGGCTCGGTCAGCCGAGACGTCGGGTGTACGGGAAATTCCATCAACACAAACGATCCCGTAATCAAGCCCCGATGGCTTCCGATCTGCTGAGGGATCACCCGAATCGACACGTTCGACGAGAGGCCAACGTCCGCAAGATGCCGAAGTTGCTCCGCCATCACAGCCGGACCGCCCACCTGATGGTGCAGCACCGACTCACCGAGGAGCACCCGGAACTCGAAGTCGCTTGCACTGTCCCGCAACCTCGACTGCCGCCGACTGTGGACCTCGATCAGAGTTTCCAGGGCAGCGGTGGCGTGGCCGGGGAACTCGATCCATGCGAGCGCCCGCCGGTAATCCGGTGTCTGCAGCAGGCCGGGGACAAGGGTCAGCTGGAAGGTTGTCATGCGCTTTGCGGCCTCCTCCAACCCGATGAACAGGTTGAAGTCAGCTGGAACGGCATCGCCGTACCTGTGCCACCAGCCCGGCTTCTTCGTCTCCGCGACGAGGCCGGTCAGCGCCGCAATCTCTTCTGCAGTCGCTCCGTACATCTCGCATAAGACGCCGATGTAGAGCTCCTTCAGCTTCGGCCCGCGTTGGCCCGACTCCATCCGCCACAGCGTCTGAGGTGACACCTCGATCGCCCTGGCCGCTGCGGTTGGCGATACACCAGACTCCTCTCGGAGCCTCTTCAACTGACGGCCCAACATCCGACGCGGTACAGCCGAACCGGTCATTACGTAGCCTCACTAGTCGTTGGCGTGCATTTTGGAATGATCGTGAGTGGCAATCTGGAAGTGCGGGAATTAGTTCCGCAAATCGCAGGTAGAAATCTTCCAAAGTGCCCCACTGGAGCGTACTACTGAAATCACCCCGGTAGCCGGGATGCACCCCGCTGCTTCAGTGAATAACTTTGTCGCGCAGGCAGTTTCGGCCTCGGCTATCGGGCATTCCAGACACCCACACCCACGTTCGGAGTTTCCGTATGCACGGCCTGCCCGTAACGAACCACAGCGAATTGCCTGTGATGACAATCGAATACGCCCACGCGACGATGCAGGCCCATCTGGACTGCGCGGCGTCGATGTGCCCGGTCAAGGCGCAGGCGAAGAAGCGGCTGATCGAGGCCGGGCGGTTGGTCCCGGCTGACGTTCCGCACCAGGGGTTCTGATATGGCCGCCGATCCCATCGAGCACCGGTATCCGAGTCAGGCGATGGCACCGGCGCAGATGCATGGGGAGATCTCCCGCGATCTACACGCCGACTGCACGGTAGGGACGTGTGAGATGTTGCGCGGCTGTTGGACTCTTCTGATTGAGACGGGACATCCGCACCCCACCGATTCGCCCGCCGACTGCCCGACCTGCACCAGATCCTCTGCCTGACAACAGTTCTCCGAAACCGGACAACCGAGTGGTGCTGTCCAATTCCCGCTCTGTTCGTCGTGCTCACCACCCCTGCTTTATGGAGTGCGGCTGGTCTATGCCGTGGGGAACTCCACGCCGATCCGGGCGCGGAGAACACCAGTCAGGATGGCCGGTGACCACCCAAGACCCGAACCGCCGCCGATCTCGAGCGGTGGACCGCGATTCGGCCCTGCCGCAACCGGATCCGTTCATCGGTCGACCGGCTGTCTACAACGACGGACCAGCCGATGTGGTCGAACGGTTCGCGGACGTGGTCCCCGCGAATGGGCGAGTCAGCCTGTGCCCACACAGTCGTCCTGGAGCCCGGGGCCGCATCCCCGGCACGGGCATACCAATGGTTCGTCGCAGCTCCGCCGTCGGGATGATGCCGTCTTCGCATCGGCATGTCGACCATTCAGCCAAGCCGCCCGGTCGGCGACTGCTTCCCGGCGGCGGTGCTTACCAATACGCGATTAGAAGGAACAGCACGGAATGAGCCCGGACATGGATATCTGCCAGCAGTACAGGGCGTGGCGATCCACATCCGCCGATGCTGACGAGAGTAGGCCGAAAGCCGTCCGCTTCGAACGGACTAATGGGCCGGAGCGTGTGATCGATACTCGTTGTCTCGCCGAGCGGCTGGACTGTCGCCATTTCGTTGATCCCCAGCCACCGGCGGCGCCCAGCCCCGACATGCAGACCTTGCTCGATGTCATGGATGGGCTGACCGACCCCGGTGCGGATGCCGCGGCGCTCGCCACACGGCTCACACCGACGGCCGCACCCCGCGATGCAAGCCAGCGATGAGGCCGCGTCCGACCGCGCTGGGTTGGATAGACCCAGTGGTGACCGAAATGCCGGAATGGGATGCCGCGCAGGTGCGGCGACTAGCGCGGCGGCTCGGCTACGCGCTGGTGTGGCCGCCGGACATCACGCTGGTACCGCTCGTCGACCAGGTTCGGGGTGCGGATGTGGATGCGGTGATCATGCCGTCGCCACTGCACATGGATGTGCTGATGTTGCATGCGGTGATGTGTGTTGCGGATGTCGAAACTGTTGCTCCGCGAATGTCTTTCGCTCGGTGGACCGCGTTCTCGTCGGGGAGGCAAGGATGATGAGTTGGATTACGGTCGGGCTGGTGCTGGCGGCTGGTGTGCCGTTGGTGGTGTTGGTGTGGGCGGTGTGCTGGCCAGTGCGGGTGTCGCAGGGTAAGCCCAAGCGGAAGTGGCGCGGAAGTGAATAGCTAAGACCCACAATATATTTCGCCTCAATGTGGCAGTTACCGGATCGGACGAGCGCATGGACTCCACACGCGCCAACGCGGCCTACGCCGGAGTGTGGTACTTCTTCGATTCATGCCACAGCTTCGATTCGGTGGCTTACTGCCGGTTTGCTCGAGGAGTTGGTATGGGGCGGTCCCAGCAGATGATCGGCCCGATGTCGCTGGTGTGGACGCTGGGTGTCGCGATAGCGGCGGTGGCCTTCATGACGGGCGTGCTGAGCCTGGGTGCCGCGATAGTCCGGTGGACCGGTTCGCAACTCACCATGGCGCTGTATCTTCCGGTGAGCATATTGCTGGGCATGGGTGCGTGGATGCTTGTGCTAGCCGCCGCATGGCGGCTGCGCCGGAATTACCTGCGGCGGGCCGGGATCGCGGTGTCCGCGGTGGTGGTCGAGTCGGATCTACGATATAAACACCGCTCGGGGACGCTCAGCTACGATTTGTGGCAGGTGCGGGTCGAAGTTCAGTTCCCGCACCCGGACTCGGGTGCGGATGCCCGCGTGCGGAAGCAGTACCTCTACCCTCAATTCCGCGAGGTCAAAGCGCGAGCACTGGCCGAGCGACTGAGCGTCGGCTCCTCGGTTCCCGTTGTGGTCCACAAGAATTCCGCATTGTTCGACATTCCCAAACGGCCCGTCTGGACCGATATCTGGTGACCGTCGCTGACTTCGGTTGCGCCCGTAGAACCCGGCAGTCAGCCTGCTGCACGGCCGCCCGCCGGGCGGCGGCGCCCAGTAAGGTGTTGCCTGTAATCCACACGGGAGGGGCAATTCTTGATTGTGCAGTACCGCAATGCGATTCGGGGTTGGCGTGGATGAGTTCAGCGTCGACCTGCCCAGTATTGCCGGATTCGCTTTGGATCTCCAGGACCTGGTAACGAACTTTTCGTCGAACGCCTCGACCCAGCTGTCGAGACTGGTACTTCCCTCGGGGACAACGGGGCTGCTGGCCACGCTGACTTCGGCATTGGATGGCTTTCACAACGCGCTGTCCGGAGCACACCAGCGTGACGTGACCACGCTGAACGCTCTGGTCACAGATCTTTCCACCGCCAAGAGTGGCTATCGAGCCACCGATGAGGCGTACGCGGATTCGATATCGGCGGGTACCTCGGACGTGACAGGAGACGCAGGAACGTCCGGTCGATCGGGTGATCCACAAGGCGTCACCCGGTACAGCGGTCTGCAACTTCCCAACCTGCCGCATGTCGAGGACGGTACATACACCATCCGGCGGGTGGTTACCGCCGCGATCGATCTGATCTCCGCCTACGACGAACCCTGGAGCCAGGTCGTCGGTATCAAGCCCGCGGCGGACTATCTGTCCTCGCTGGTGTCGGATTGGGAAGCGCTGCAAGCCATCGGTAAGCGGATCGGGCTGCTCGGAATCAACGACTACGTCACCTCGCAGAACATCTCTGGCGGAACCACGTGGTTACGCAGGGTATGGACGGGAGGTGCCGCGCAGAGCTTCGAATCGAGAGCGGGCGGCCTCGGACGATCGGTCGACGAGCGCAGCAATGGCGTCGAGACCGTGTCGAAGATCGTGGAAAACGGCGGTGCACTCCTCGAACGCCTCGTGTACAACCAGGCGATCGGAATCAGCGGCGCGATCACCAAGCCCATCAACGCACTCGGCTTCACCATGCCGTTGGGAGTGTGGGCACTGCGGATCAACGATCCCATGAACGAAACGCTCAGATCCCAGATCACTTCTGCGGTCGATTCTTTGAAGCAGACGGCCGAATCCATGAAGAACGCGATCACCACGACTGTTGGCCGGATTTCCCAGGCGCTCAACTATTTCCCTGGACAGGCGGGCCCGAACTATAATGCAACAGATTTCGACATCCCCGCCAAGGTGGTCGTTGATATGGGCAGTGTAAAGTATGGATTCGGCAACAATGTCTGGTGGGGGCACAGCATCGAGTCCTCGGCATCCTCGACCTGATTGCTGTCATTCCGCCGAAAATGTGATGTGCGCGATTCGCGTATCCGCATCACGCTCATCGACCGTGACAGTACGGGTCATCCCAGGCCCAGTCGGTGATACGAATAAATCCTGAGCAGTCTCGATATTCGGCGACGATGCCAAATTGGGTCCGGCGATCGTCGTCTCGAGGGAGGTCTCGTACAGCTTCCTGAAAGTGGCCGTGAAACGGGACTGCTCCAACATCGAGCGGAAATCGTCCGGGGACATTTCCACGGCCATCCTGTATGTCTTGTGGCGCACGATCTCACGTCTCACCATCAGGACCTTTGCGTTCACAGGCACCACCCAACCCCCGAATTCGGCGGCCTCTCGCACTAGTTCCGGACCGGCCGATGTCACGACATCCGGCGCTACCGCACGATCGATAGCACGATCGACGGCCCTCGAGCAGCCGAACACAGCCAGCGACACCAGCGCCAGCATTCCGAACAGCAGCGCGCCTAGCCTCATCCCCGGCCCCCTCATCGAGCGCCGCTCACCGGGTCGGGTCGGCGCGAGTGTCTTCACGACTTTCGGGCCCCTGCAATTCGATTGAGCCATTGGTGGGCACTACCCCCTCGTAGAGTTTATATACCGATGAACCGTACTGCTCGAATTCCTGCGCCAATCCGGCCGTATGCAGCGCACCCAACCGGCGGTCGGTGACGGTGACTCCAGCGATTTCGGTCGACTTGTTGCCATCCCAGTTGTAGCGGTCATGCAGATGAATCTCGTAATAGACCGTGACACGGGGCTGTGCGCCGTTATCCGGACGATGAACCGTGACCACCCCGCTGGCGGCCATATGCATCGATCCTATCGCCAGAAACCAGTCTCGCTGGCTCGAAGAATCGAATGTGTAGTCCCGCCACTCCGACTGGAAGGGAATCGGATTTTCATAACTATTTGTCCCTCCCGCTTGACCGGCGATATTTCGTACGTAATCGCTGACGATCACTGCGGCCAGCCGCTTCAACCTGGGATCATCATTCATGATCTGGTCCGGGTCGAGAACCCAATCGGTGCCGGAGTTATCGAGGTAGTGACGCAGATGTTTCGATGCGTGCGTCAACCCTTTGACATCCGCAGCGACTGCCGCGGCGGTTGCCACCTCCGCGAACGCAATATCGTCAGCGCGGCTGTACCACGGTTGCGAACCATGCGGGGCCTGTCCCGAGTCATCCGCTGGCGGCGTAGGCATTCCCGGAATCTGTGGCGCCATCGAAATCTCTCCCCCAGTCGATAGAGCATCTCGCCGCCTTCAACCCTACCCATGAGGAAGTTCACGAAACAACCAGTGCCCGACCATCTTCCGCAGAGCGAACCAGAACGCGTGCGTGACGCCCGCGGCAGGCTCCCCAGCGTTCCGAGCCGACGCGCTGGCACTCGACCTCCTGAACCAAACGACAGCTTCACATGCTGTGCGGAGCCATTGGGCGAAGCGTGTGCGGAGGCGGCAACATGAAGTTCGAGGTGCCGCGCGTGCTACAGGACGCGACCGAACCGGAACTGGTGCGATTGAAGCAAGAGGCCGCTCTGGTGATCCGACTGATGTCGAGGGTACTGGTGCGTGGTTTCGACAAGCGTGAGGCCATCATCGCTGGCTGAACCCCCGCCCGCCCAGCGACCATTTCGCGGCGCGTATCGGACGCGAGAATTCGCGTCAGGCAACAGAACGTTCCACAGCGCTACCTATTTCGCGTGCTGGACGCGGGCGCTAGCGTAGAGGCAGATCGCGGCCGCCGCAGCGAGGTTCAGACTTTCGGCACGGCCATGAATGGGAATTCGCACACGATGATCCGCACGCGCGGCGACAGCGGGATCCAGACCATGCGCCTCATTGCCGAACAGCCACGCCACCGGACCGGCCAGCAGTTCGTCTGCGTCGTCCAGATCAACCTCGCCCTTGGCGGCCGTGGCGAGCACCGTAATGCCCGCTGCCGCAAGGGCATCGAGCACCTCCCCGACATCACGATGCCGCGCGATCGGCACATGGAACAAGCTGCCCGCACTCGCGCGAACGCATTTGCCATTGTGCGGATCAACCGTATCCCCCGCCAGCACAACACCATTCGCGCCCACCGCATCGGCGACTCGAATGAGAGTCCCGGCATTCCCGGGCTCGGCGATCTCCACCGGAACGGCGAGCAGCGTCGGCCGCTCGCTCAATATGTCCGCCAACGGCACGTCAACCTGATCGCACACCGCGACAAGCCCTGGCGCGGTGACGGTTTCACCGAGGTGTTCGGCGGCGCGCTCGCTCACCAGCGTGGTGCGCACGCCCGCGGCGGCGGCCCCGGCGATCAGCGGATTCTCCCGCGTAGCGGCGTGCATCGAATAGAACAGCTCACGCACGCGACCGGTTTCCAGCGCTGCCGCAACGGAATTCGCGCCCTCGGCGAGGAACTGCCCCGTCTTGCGACGCTGGGCGGCGCGCTGGAGCTTGACAGCGGAAACGACCCGCGGATTGTGCTCGGAGAGCGCATCCACGGGTCGTTCCGAATGCTTTGTCGTCACGCAGGTGCGGATCAGGCCGCCGGGGCGTTGACGTCCTGCGGGAGGGCGGCCTTGGCGACGGCGACCAGACCGGCGAACGCCTCGGCGTCGGAGACGGCGAGCTCGGCGAGGATCTTGCGGTCCACCTCGACACCGGCGGCCTTCAGGCCCTGGATGAAGCGGTTGTAGGTGATGTCGTTCAGGCGCGCCGCGGCGTTGATGCGGGCGATCCAGAGCTTGCGGAAGTCACCCTTGCGCGCCCGGCGGTCCCGGTAGGCGTAGGCGAGCGAGTGCAGCTGCTGTTCCTTGGCCTTGCGGTACAGCCGCGAGCGCTGGCCACGGTATCCCTTGGAGGCCTCGAGAACGGAACGGCGCTTCTTCTGCGCGTTGACGGCCCTTTTGACGCGTGCCATGGGTCAGTCCTTTGTCGATCTAGGGGGCGCATGCGTGGCGCCCGGATGTTTGTCGGTGGTCGGCGTCCGGAATCCCGGTCGCGCGGGGCTGGCCTGAAAGTCTCAGAGACCCAGGAGGCGCTTGACGCGAGGGACGTCAACGGACGCGACGGCCTCCGTGCCATCCAGACGACGAGTCCGGCGGGTGGACTTGTGCTCGAGCAGGTGGCGACGGTTCGCCTGCTGACGCAGCAGCTTGCCACGGCCCGAAACCTTGAATCGCTTCGAGGCGCCGCTGTGGCTCTTCATCTTCGGCATGGATTCCTCTATCTGTCTCGTACCGGTGGTCCGCGTCGGACCACCGGTTTTCTGATCGGTATTACTGCGGTTCGGCCGGCGCGGCCTGTTCGGCGGCCGGTGCGCCCGCGGCAGGCGCGGGAGCGGCAGGCGCTTCGGTGGCGGCCGGACGTGGTGCCCGCGAATCCTCCTGCGCCTTCACCCGCGTCTTCGCACCCTTATGCGGCGCGAGGACCATGGTCATATTGCGACCGTCCTGCTTGGCGGAGGTCTCGACGAAACCCAATTCGGCGACGTCGGAGGCCAGACGCTGCAGCAGCCGGAAGCCCAATTCGGGGCGCGACTGCTCACGACCGCGGAACATGATCGTCACCTTGACCTTCGAGCCGGCCTCGAGGAAGCGAACAACGTTGCGCTTCTTGGTCTCGTAGTCGTGGTCGTCGATCTTGGGACGGAGCTTCTGCTCCTTGATAACGGTCTGCACCTGGTTCTTACGAGACTCGCGCGCCTTCTGCGCCGTCTCGTATTTGAACTTGCCGTAGTCCATGATCTTGCAGACCGGCGGACGGGCATCCGGCGCGACCTCGACCAAGTCGAGATCCGCCTCGAGGGCGACGCGTAGTGCATCTTCAACACGCACGATCCCAACCTGTTCACCACCCGGTCCGATGAGTCGGACCTCGGGAACGCGGATGCGATCGTTGATGCGGGTCTCAGTGCTGATGGGGCCTCCTAGGTCAAGCGGTGTCGTCAGACGACCGCACGCAATAACGGCAACCCCTTTTCAACACAAAGACCCCGGTGCGGTATTCCGCAACGGGGCCCGAGTCGACCGGCCTTCGACCACGAGCAAGCTCGCGTCGACCTCGTCCGATGATCCCCTGAGAGATCCCCGCACAAGAAACCCGCCTCGAAAGGACGGGCGACCGGACCGTTTAACCAGTACGATCGCTCGTCGGCAACGGTGGGAGTCGGGCTCCACTTATCGGCCCCGAGCAAGCCCGGGGCGGTCGTCAGCGGAAAGTCTAACATTCCCGCTCGCTATCGCCGAATCGCCCCGCCCCGGCGAGCGCGCCCGGCTACCACGATGCCATCCTCGTGCCTATGAGTGAGCCCGACCCGACCGACGTCCGCGAGCTGGCCGAGATCCCTGCGGTCGAGATCATCAGCCGCGCCGCGATGATGCTGATGAGCGCGGCGGCGGAGAAGCTCGGGCTCGCCGACGAGGATCCGGACAACAGTCCACGCCGCGATCTGGACGAAGCTCGTCGTCTGATCACCGCGCTCGCCGGGCTGGTCACCTCGTCCATCGAGTACTTCGGCCCACATGCCGGCCCCTACCGCGACGGCCTGAAGTCGCTGCAACTCGCCTTCCGCGAGTCCTCGGCACATCCGGATGAGCCGGGCAAGGGTCCGGGCGAGAAGTACACCGGCCCGGTCTACGCGTAGTAACTCCGTGAAATTTTGCCCAGCGGGAAACATTGCCCGCCGGGCAAGTTTCGTCGTACTCTGGTGTCATGCCAGAAGAGCAAGTCCTCGGCCTTCGCGAGCGCAAGAAACTCGACACCCGCAAGGCACTCAGCGATGCGACGCTCGAACTGGCACTCGAACATGGACTGGCCCATATCACCAGAGAGGACATAGCCGCCCGCGCGGGCGTGTCGGTCCGGACCTTCAACAACTACTTCACCGGTAAGCACGAGGCGCTGGCCTACCGGCAGACCGAGCGGATCCAGCGCAGTCTGATCGCGCTGCGAAGCCGGCCCGCGGACGAGCCGCTGTGGATCGCGATCACCTCGGCGGTCCTCGAACCACTCGAGGCCGACGGCGTCGGAGAGCACCCGCCGACCGCGCGCCAACTGGCGGTGGTTCGCGAACTGCTCGAGTCACCCGAGACCCGAGCCGCGGTGTCCAAGGCGGTATCCGACGACTGGATCGAGGCGATCGCGGCACGCACCGGAACCGACGCGGCCCGCGATCTGTATCCACGCCTCGTCGTCGGCACGATCGGCGCGATCTACCAGGCCGCTACCGCGACCTATGTGCACGCGGATCCGCCGGTATTGCTCACAGCACTGCTACGACAAGCCATCGACGAGGTAGCCGCAGGACTTCCCGCGCCTTCCGTCGACGACTGACTCACCGCACACTCATTTTCCAAGGCAACAAGAGGTGTATTTGTCATGCCCGAAAACTCTTTCGACGTAGTCATTTCCGGTGCCGGGCCGAACGGGCTCATGCTCGCCTGCGAACTCGCACTGGTTGGCGTGCGTCCCATCGTGCTGGAGAAACTGAGCGAGCCCAGCGCCGAGCCGAAAGCGAACGGCCTTGTCGGCCAGGTGATTCGGCTGCTCGATATGCGCGGCCTGTACCACGCATTCGGTGGCGCGCCGGGCGCTCCGCAGCCCCTGCCCGGTTATATGTTCAGTGGGATGCCGGTGTCATTCGCCGAAGTTGCGGACAATCCGATGTACGCGCTGCTCATTCCCCAGCCGAAACTGGTTCGCCTGTTGGAGAAAAGGGCACGCGAACTCGGTATCGAAATCCGTTGGGGCCATGAGCTGACCGATCTGGTCCAGCAGGACGGAAGCGTGACCGTCACAGTGACGGGTTCCGACCGCGAGTACGACCTGACCACCACATACTTGGTCGCGGCTGACGGCGGCAAGAGCTTCGTCCGCAAACACACCGGAATCGAATTCCCCGGCAGCACAAACGCATCGAAGTTGGTCCGGATGGCACATGTGAGCCTGCCGGAGGAACTGCGAACCGGAGACGGCGGCATCCTGATTCCCGGCCTCGGACGACTTCCCTTCGGACATAATCGACTCGAACGTGGCATGTTCATCTTCGCAGAGCTCGAACGCGGCCGCCCGTTGGTCGCGACCATGGAGTTCGACGGCGATCCGGTACCCGAGGACTCGCCGATGACGCTCGACGAACTGCGCGCAAGTCTGCGGCGGGTGCTCGGCGTCGACCTGCCGATCGCGCCACCGCCTGGATCCGGCCCGCACGCCTTGCGCCGGAACGAAGGCCAGAACACTCGACTGGCCGAACGCTATCGCGACGGAAATGTGTTCCTGCTCGGCGATTCCGCCCACGTGCACTCGGCGATGGGCGGCCCCGGCCTCAACCTCGGTTTGCAGGACGCGGCCAATCTCGGTTGGAAGCTCGCCGCACAGGTGAACGGTTGGGCGCCCGCGGGACTGCTGGACACCTATCACTCCGAGCGATACCCGGTCGGCGAGCGCGTAATGATGCACTCACTGTCCCAGCTCGCATTGATGGCGCCCGGTCCGGAGGTCACCGCGCTGCGCGAGTTCATGGGCGAACTACTCACAGCACCTGAAAGCGCTGGACATATCGCACATCTGCTCGCAGGATCCGATATCCGCTACGACATCGGCGATCCGCACCCACTGTCCGGACGCATGGTCCCGGACCTCACCCTCGAAACCTCGGACGGCCCAACGCGTATCGCCGAACTGCTACACCCGGCACGAGCTGTACTGGTCCAATTGACCGAGAACAGCGGGTTCGCCGATGTCGCGGGCGACTGGAACGACCGCGTCGACATTGTGATCGCGACCTGTCCGGACGCGCCCGCTGACGCGCTACTCATCCGACCGGACGGATATGTGGCTTGGGCAGGTGAAGTCGGTACCGAAGATGACCGACTCCGGAAAGCATTGACTCGGTGGTTCGGTCCAGCTCGAAGCTCGTAGGCACGCCGATCTGGCCCACCCGGAATCGCACAGATGCCGCCCGAGTGGGCCGCAAGCGACGCGGGACAATCCGTGCCGCCAATCTCACGGCGCAATCCAAGTCGACCCCAAGTAGTTCATCTTGTGAACAATGAAACGCTTTGTGCGCGTGGCCATTCGGTGACCCAGACATATTGCTGCGGATTTGCGTTCTGTCGGGTTCGGCATGCGATGCTCACTGAATGGCACGGATACTTCTGATTCCTGGATTCTGGCTCGGCGCGTGGGCATGGGACGACGTCGCGACCGATCTGCGTGGCCGGGGTGACGATGTTGTGGCGCTTACCCTGCCCGGACTCGATCCGGCCGATAACGACCGGCTGGACGCGACCCTGGAAATGCAGGCGCAGGCCATCCTCGACGAAATCGCCCCGGACGAACCGGTGGTCGTCGTCGCGCACTCCGGCGGCGCGGCAGCCGCCTATCTCGCCACCGATATCGCCCCGGAACGCTTCCGCAGCGGTATTTATGTCGACGCCGCCCCGCTGCCGAATGGCTTCATCCTCAATTCCGCACTGGATGCGACCGTTCGCGAACTCGCACTGCCGGATTGGGACCAGTTGGAGGCCGATGGCAATAGCCTCACCGGACTGGATGAGGTCTCCCTCACCCGGTTCCGCGAGCGTGCCGTGTCCGAACCCACCGGAGTCGCCGCCGCTCCCCTGCGACTGAGCGATTCCCCGGCACGCCTTGCCATCCCCACGACGGTGATCTGCAATAGCATCACCGCGGACCTGGTCAAACAACTCCGCGACGCGGGTCGAGAACCGATGTTCGCCGAGTTATCGAAAATCGACGCCGAATACATCGATCTGCCGACCGGACATTGGCCGATGTGGTCCCGATACAAGGAACTCGCCGAACTCATCCACACCATCGCGAACCGCTGAGGCATAGACAGCCGAAAGTGACTGGCTGGTCGCTTGGCTGGAAGACAAGCGCGCAGCCAGTCGCCCCAAGAGCTGAGCCGCACCCGTTGCCTCGGCCTGACAGCGAGTAGCCGGTGTCGGGCGAGACAACAGGTGTGCGGCGAGATCAGCGCAGTGCGGCGGCTTTTCGTGCGGCGCGCTTCGCGGCGGTGGGATTGGGTGCCGGAATCTTTGTCGTGGTCGACGAGTTGTTGGCCGCGGCTTTGGTTGTGGCCTTTTTGGCGGGTGTCTTCTTCGCCGCCTTCTTGGCGGGAGCCTTGGGCGAGGTCGCGGCGGGCAGCGCCAGGACTTCTTTCAAGAACTGCCCGGTGTAGCTGGGCGTTACTTCGGCCACGTCTTCCGGAGTGCCCTCGGCGACCACCATGCCACCGCCGGAGCCGCCCTCGGGACCCATATCGACGACCCAGTCGGAGGTCTTGATGACATCCAGGTTGTGTTCGATGACGATGACCGTATTGCCCTTGTCCACCAGGCCATTGATCACGAGCAGCAGCTTGCGGATGTCCTCGAAGTGCAGACCGGTTGTCGGCTCGTCCAGGATGTAGACGGTGCGTCCGGTGGAGCGCTTCTGCAGCTCCGCCGCCAATTTCACGCGCTGCGCCTCACCGCCGGAGAGTGTCGGTGCGCTCTGACCGAGTCGCACATAACCCAGGCCGACATCGACCAGGGTCTTGAGGTAGCGGTGAATCGAGGTGACCGGCTCGAAGAACCCGGCCGCCTCCTCGATCGACATATCGAGCACCTCGGCGATGGTCTTGCCCTTGTAGTGCACCTCGAGTGTCTCCCGGTTGTACCGGGCACCGTGGCACACCTCGCATGGCACATACACATCCGGCAGGAAGTTCATCTCGATCTTCAAAGTGCCATCACCCGAGCATGCTTCGCAGCGGCCGCCCTTGACATTGAACGAGAACCGGCCGGGCTGGTAGCCGCGCACCTTCGCCTCGGTGGTGGCCGCGAACAGCGTCCGGATCTTGTCGAATACGCCGGTATAGGTGGCCGGATTCGAGCGTGGCGTCCGGCCGATCGGCGACTGATCCACCTGCACGAGCTTGTCCAGATGATCGAGACCGTTGATCCGGGTGTGCCGGCCGGGCACCTGTCGCGCACCGTTCAGCTTATTCGCGAGCACGGTCGCCAGAATGTCGTTGACCAGCGTGGACTTACCGGATCCGGAGACACCGGTGACCGCGGTCAGCACGCCGAGCGGGAAGCTGACATCGATATTGCGCAGGTTGTGCTCGTTCGCACCGACCACTGTGAGCTGGCGCTTCTTGCTGACCGGTCGCCGCACCATCGGCACCTCGATGCGCTCACGGCCGGAAAGATATGCGCCGGTCAGCGATTTGGGATCGGTGAGCAGTTCCTGATATGGACCGCTGTGCACGACTTCACCGCCGTGTTCACCAGCGAGCGGACCGATATCGACCACCCAGTCCGAGGCCCGAATGGTGTCCTCGTCGTGTTCGACCACGATCAGCGTATTGCCGAGATTTCGCAGCCGCGTGAGGGTTTCGATGAGCCGCCGGTTATCCCGCTGGTGCAGACCGATCGACGGTTCATCGAGCACATACAGCACTCCGACCAGCCCGGATCCGATCTGGGTCGCCAACCGGATGCGCTGCGCCTCACCGCCGGACAGCGTCGCCGCGGCCCGTGACAGGCTCAAATACTCCAGTCCGACATCCAGCAGGAATCCGAGCCGCGCCTGTACTTCCTTGAGTACCTGCCCGGCAATGGCGGTCTCCCGCTCCCCCAGCGTCAAGGCATTCAGGAATGCCGAGCAATCACCGATGGACAATTCGCTCACATCGGCGATGGACTTCTTCTCACCGTTCGAGGCGATGGTGACGGCCAGAATCTCCGGACGCAGCCGAGCACCGTTGCACACCGGGCACGGCACATCCCGCATGTACCCGTCGTAATGCTCCTTCATCTGCTCGGATTCGGTGCTCTCCATACGCCGCTGCAGGAACGGCATCACGCCCTCGAAATCGGCGTAATACGAACGCTTGCGGCCGTACCGGTTGGTGTAGGAGACGTGTACCTGGTCGGAACTGCCCTCCAGCACCGCCTTGCGTGCCTTCAGCGGCAGCTCCTGCCATGGCGTATCCATGGAGAAGCCGATGGATTCGGCCAGACCCGACAGCAGCCGGGTGAAGTATTCGGCGGTCTGCCCGCGCGACCACGGTGCGATCGCACCCTCGGCCAGGCTCAATTCGGGATCGGGCACCACCAGATCCGGGTCGACCTCCTTGCGGATGCCGAGCCCGGTGCAGTCCGGGCACGCGCCATAGGGCGAGTTGAACGAGAACGAGCGGGGTTCGAGATCCTCGATATCGAGGGGGTGCCCGTTGGGGCAGGCCAGTCGTTCGGAGAAGCGGCGCTCCCGATCGTGGGCGTGCTCGTCACGGTCGACGAAGTCCAGCACCACGATGCCGTCGGCCAACCGCAGCGCGGTCTCGATCGAATCGGTCAGGCGCTGTTTGGAACTCGGCTTCACCTGCAGGCGGTCCACGACGACCTCGACGTCGTGCTTCTCCTGCTTCTTCAGCTTCGGCGGATCGGTGAGCGGATACACCACGCCGTCGACCCGGACGCGCGAATAGCCCTGGGAGTTCAACTGGTCGAACAGATCGACGAATTCGCCCTTGCGGGTGCGCACCACCGGCGCCAGCACCTGGAATTTGATGCCCTCCTCCATGGCGAGTACCTGGTCCACGATCTGCTGCGGAGTCTGCTTGGCGATCAGTTCACCGCAGACCGGGCAGTGCGGGGTGCCCGCGCGCGCATACAGCAGACGC
This sequence comes from Nocardia sp. CA-084685, assembly GCF_050955785.1. NCBI lineage: Bacteria > Bacillati > Actinomycetota > Actinomycetes > Mycobacteriales > Nocardiaceae > Nocardia > Nocardia sp. CA-084685. The sequence continues at coordinate 2,851,190 of NZ_CP192094.1, read as the reverse complement.
AGGTAGTCGTAGACCTCGGTGATGGTGCCGACCGTCGACCGGGGGTTGCGGTTGGTCGACTTCTGGTCGATCGAAACGGCGGGTGAAAGTCCCTCGATGAAGTCGACGTCCGGCTTGTCCATCTGCCCGAGGAACTGGCGCGCATAGGCCGACAGCGATTCTACGTAGCGGCGCTGCCCCTCGGCGAAGATCGTGTCGAAGGCGAGGCTGGATTTGCCCGAACCGGATAGACCGGTGAACACGATGAGACTGTCGCGGGGGAGATCGAGGTCGATGCTCTTGAGATTGTGCTCGCGAGCTCCGCGCACAGTGAGGCGTTCCGCCACCAGGTGTCCCTTCTCGATCGTGTCGATCCAACAGACGTGATACCCCAGCGCCATGCTAGGACGACCCACCGACAAGTTTCGTCGCGCGCCGGGTTCCCCGGTCATCGGTCCAGGTCAGGAGTCGGATCGACGCAGCTTTCCAGCCAACCCGCTGAGCTGCCAGCCCCCATTGTCCACGGTGACGGTGAGCACATCGGACCCCACCCGCACTCCGCTCACCCGCATCGGCAGATACCGATCCGGCACCGCCGGCGCGACCGACGCGGATCCGCTGCCCGGCTCCAACCGCAACATACTCCGCATGAAGAGCAGCGGCGCCGCCGACGCCCACGCCTGCGGTGAGCACGAGGTCGGATACGGCACCGGTGCGTCGAATTCCGCGCGGTCGAAACCGCTGAACAACTCGGGCAGTCGATAACCGAAGCGAGTCGACGCGTCGAGCACCCCGTCGATCACCCGGTTGGCATGTTCGACGAAGCCGTAACGCATCAGTCCGGCGGCGCAGATCGCGTTGTCGTGCGGCCACACCGATCCGTTGTGATAGCTGACCGGGTTGTATGCGCCCATGTTGGTGGCCAAGGTGCGGATGCCCCATCCACTGAACATCTCCGGCGACAGCAGGTGATCCGCGACCGAGCGCGCCTTGTCCGCATCGATGATCCCGGTCCACAGGCAGTGGCCCATATTCGAGGTCAGCGCATCGATCGGCCGCTTGTCCCCATCCAGGCCGATGGCGTACCAACCGTGCTCGGGCAACCAGAACGTCCTGTTGAACGCGTCCTTCAATGCGGTCGCCTTGACGCGGAACCGGTCGGCCGTTCGGTGGTCGCCCACGTCGGCCGCGAGTTCGGCCCGCGCCACATACGCCGCGTACACATATCCCTGCACTTCGGCCAGCGCGATCGGCGCGTCGGGCAGTCTGCCGTCGGCGAAATTCACCCCGTCCCAGGAGTCCTTCCACCCCTGATTCGCCAGGCCGTGATCGGCCGCACGCTGATACTCGACGAATCCGTCACCGTCCGCATCGCCGAACCGCTCGATCCATTCCAGCGCCCGATCCGCATGCGGCAGCAGTTCGTCCCTGGTCTCGGCATCCAGCCCCCACCGGTGCAACTCACCCAGCAACATCACGAAAAGCGGTGTGGCATCGGCGGTTCCGTAATACACGGTGTCACCGCCGAGCAGTGTCGTCGCCGCCCGTCCGAATCGCACCTCGTGCGGTATCTTCCCCGGTTCCTCCTCGGTCACGGGCCGGATCTCGGTGCCCTGCAGACCCGCGAGACTCTGCAGTGTGCCGACGGCCAGCCGCCGGTCCAGCGGCAACACCATCCACGAGGTGAGCAGCGAGTCCCGCCCGAACAGCGCCATGAACCACGGCGCACCCGCGGCGACCACCGCCCGCTCCGGATGACCGGGATCGAAGATGCGCAGGGCGCCGAGATCGACAACGGCGCGCCGCAGCACCGCGGCGAGTGTCTGGTCATCGGTCTGCACCGACGGCGAATTCTCGTACCACTCGCGCATCCGCAGTGCTGGCGCACCTTGCGATATCGGATTCCCACACGGATGCCGCGGCGTCACCACCGTTCCGAGCGTCGGCTGGTACTGGATGCACACCGACCATTCGCCGCGGCCGGGCAGATCGACCTGCCACCGCAATTCGCGATCGACCGCGGTAGCCCCCACCGCGGTCACCGTGACCGCCAGCGGCAGATCGGTCCGACTGATCTCGACCGTGCCCGCCGTCGACTTGGTCTTGGTGACCACGATGCTGTCGCCGATGCGCCCCTCTTTCACCTCGAACAGGTCGGCGAAATCGGCATCGAGCTCCAGCGCGACCGCGCAGCTGATCGCCGCACCGGAGAGATTGCGCACGGTCACGTCCTCGCGCATTCCGTCGCCGACATACCGGGCAACGGTCACCAGCGCGGTGCTGTCGGCGCGGCCGGGTCGCGGCGGCGTCCTGGCCAGCAGCGTCGCACTGTAGGGCTCGGTGTGCTGGACGGTGAGCGGTTGTGGGGCCAACCCGTCGACGGTCAGCCGCCACCGCGAGAGCACCCTGGTATCGCGCACGAATAGTCCCTCGGCCCGATTCGGGCTGATGACACCGCCGTCTTCGCTGATGCAGAAGGTCGAGCCCTCGACCAAGGTCACCCCGGCGACCGCACGTGGCGCCCCGGTATCTCCGTCACCCCATGGGCTCGTCAAGCGACAGGGGTGGGCAGCATGGCCCGGCTCGTCCGCTCACCGGTCAGCGCATCGGCATGCCGCACGGGCTCTACCGGAGGCTCCCATGGCTCCTCGCGCGGTTCGGGGTCGTCAGGTCCCATCAGTGGACGCACCCGCTCAGTGTAGTAGCGCCGTCGCTCCGGTTCGCGGACCTTGGTGATCATCACCAGTTTTCGGTGCGCCATCCGGGCCACCCAACAGGCATCGACTCGGCCGCGCCGCCCCCGCGGTGCGGGCACCTACGGCGGCCCGATCACCCCGATCTTCATGGGCACATCCACTCTTCTTCGGCTCCCGGTTCCGCCTCGATCGCGGGGATCTCTCGAATGGCGCGACCGTGTGCGAACCGCCATTGCATGCCGCATTGGCGGCAGCGGAACAGAGTATCCCGGTGATCAACGAAAGTGGCAATAGCATGCGATCCACAATCGGGACAACTCTGCGGCGGACCGAAAATATTACCGAAATCGAGTGTCGCTGAATATCTCATTGTCCGAGATAACTGTGCATGGGCCCTCCAAGGCCACGGTGCCGAATGACCTCTATGAATGACTTCGGCCTCAGCATACCCGGAAGCCGGACTCGCACAATGCCTTCGGCGGTCGGTTTTTCTCGGCGTTTCGCTAGCGTTAGTCGGTAAATTTCGGGTCTACATTACTCGAAATTGTCCCCTCCGACATACCGGTACGGCCCGCCGAGGGCTACCTTATCGGGTAGGACGCAACGCCGGGGCGCACGAGATCCCCTGCACCGCAAAGGAGGTCGCGTGATCACAGTGTTCCTCGTCGACGACCACGAGATCGTCCGACGCGGTCTTGTCGACCTGCTGGAAAGCGATCCGGAACTCACCGTCATCGGCCAGGCCGGCGACGTCGCCGACGCCATGACCGGCATTCGCGCGCTACGGCCCGATGTCGCTGTACTGGACGTCCGACTTCCCGACGGGAACGGCATCGAACTGTGCCGTGACCTGCTCGCCGAAATCGACGATTTGCATTGCCTCATCCTGACGTCCTACACCGATGAACACGCCATGTTGGACGCGATACTGGCAGGCGCGAGCGGCTATGTCGTCAAGAACATCAAGGGCATGGAATTGGCCGCGGCGATCAAACAGGTCGGCGCCGGACGTTCGTTATTGGATAACCGCGCGGCGGCCGCACTCAAGGCCCGGCTACATTCCAGCACCGAAAAGGACGGACCGCTGGCCGGCCTCACCGAACAGGAACGACGACTGCTCGCACTGCTCGGCGAGGGATTGACCAATCGACAAATCGCCGCGCGAATGTTTTTGGCCGAGAAGACCGTCAAGAATTACGTCTCCCGACTGCTGGCCAAACTCGGAATGGAACGGCGCACCCAGGCCGCGGTGCTGGCCTCCAAATTGCGTGAGAGCTAGCGGATTTCGACCGGAACGACGATGGCGAGATCCCCGTCGTAGCGGCGGTACAGCAGACGTCCCCGGCCGCTGTCGGCATCGGTGAAGAACAGGAACGGCAGTCCCTTGCGGCACAACCGGGTCACCGCCGCCTCCTCGATCAAGGTCGGCGCCGACTCCGAATCCATGATGAGGGGTAGGGAATTCACCGTGAGCGGCCGCCGCGCCGGAGCCTGCGGCGGCTGTGTGGTGCGCTGCCTGGCCAGCCGGACACCTAGCGGATCCGCCCAGCTCACCAGCGCATCCTCACCGGTTTCGGCATCGATGAACAGGTAGGAGTCGTAATCCATCGCATCCATTACCGCCGTCGCTTCGGCGGGCGTACCGGTCAGCAACGCGCAGCGCTTCCTCCGCACGATCGGGCGCGGCTCGGTGACCCTGGCCAGGGGCGGACGCGCCGGATCGGGCCACTCGCGTGACTGTTTGGTCGCCAGCCGGGCGATCTGCCGGTCCAGCCGCTCCACCGCGAAGGTCACCGCGAAGCCGCGTGGACCGGTGACCTGCACCCGGGTGGGGGTGTCATGTATGCGAATATTGGCCTGTACCAAGGTGGGTTCGTCCGAATCCACCGGCGCGGTCACCCGCACCCGTGCCGCTGCGTCGAGATGGTGCCGGCGCAGTACACGGCCGATCCCCCGTACCGCCCTGGTCACATCTGCGGGCGGTACCGCACCCCGGGTGGTCACGGCCAGTTCGGGGTCGGCGGCAGTGGCCCACAGCTCCGAGGAACGCAACGGCGAATTCATAGGACATCCCTACTTTCTATTCCCGGTGTGCGACCATGCCATCACCGCTACGCCACCGCGAACAGGGCCGAAAGTCCTCGATCGACCAACTAGACTGGCGTAGGCGCTGTTACGCGCCTGCCAGAACAGGATGCCGTCATGACCGGAGAGCTGGGCAACGGCCTCTATTCGGTACGCGACACACTGTCGCAACTTCGGCTCCGGGAGCTGCTGTCGGAGGCCAAGGAACGCGTCGAACTGATCATCGATTCACGCGACCGGATGGACGGCTTGGTCGAGGCGATGCTGACCGTCACCTCCGGCCTGGACCTCGATGAAACGTTGCGCGCCATCGTGCATACCGCCACCAGCCTGGTGGACGCCCGCTACGGGGCACTGGCGGTGCGCGGGCACGAACAGCAGGTCACCCAGTTCCTCTACGAGGGCATGGACGACAGCATCCGGGAGCGCATCGGCCGACTGCCCGCCGGACACGGCGTCCTCGGTGAGGTGTTCAGCCAACCCAAACCGCTACGCCTCGACGAACTCTCGAAACACCCTGCCTCCGTGGGGTTTCCGGAACACCACCCGCCGATGCACACCTTCCTCGGCGTCCCGGTGCGCATCCGCGACGAGGTCTTCGGCAGTCTTTACCTGACCGAGAAGGCCAATGGTCAGCCGTTCACCGAGGACGACGATGTGCTCGTGCAGGCGCTGGCGGCCGCGGCCGGAATCGCGGTCGACAACGCCAGGCTCTACGAGTCGGCGCGCACCAGACAGGCCTGGATCGAGGCCACTCGCGATATCGCCACCGAATTCCTCGCGGGCACCGAGCCCGATCTGGTGCTCGCCCATGTCGTCGACCATGCGCGCACTCTGACCGGTTCGCACCAGTCGTTCCTGGCCAGCACCGCGATACCGCAACTCGAACTCGCCGCGGTCTCCGAACTCGTCATTACCCAATGGTCCGGTCCGGGTGGCGGATTCGACGGACTGACCGTACTCGCCGATGGCACCGCACTCGGCGAGGCCTTCACCCGCCGCACCCCGCTGCGCTTCGACGATGCCGCCCTGATCGACCTCGGCATACCACTGCACGATGTCGGACCCGCACTGATCCTGCCGCTGTGCACACCGGACGCGACGCTCGGCGCGCTGGTCACCGTGCGGCCGATCGGCGCACCGCCCTATGCCGACGAACTAGTCGAGCTCACCAACGCCTTCACCGACCAGGCCGCACTGGCCATGCAGCTAGCCGAAACCCAGCGCAGAATGCGCGAACTCGATATCCTCGCCGACCGCGACCGCATCGCCCGCGACCTGCACGACCATGTGATCCAGCGGCTGTTCGCCATCGGGCTCACCGTGCAGAGCGCGGTGCCGCGCGCCGAGGTACCCGAAGTGCGCCAACACCTTTCGACGGTCATCAATGATCTGCAGGAGGTGGTCCAGGAAATCCGCACCTCCATCTTCGATCTGCACGGCGGCAATGGCGGCGGTATCGAATTGCAGCAGCGCATCGAGGATGCGGTGCATCAGCAGACCACCGATTCGCCGCTTCGGGCCACTGTGCAGGTGACCGGTCCGTTGTCGGTGCTGGAGGCCGAATTGGCCGATCATGCGGAGGCGGTGGTGCGCGAGGCGGTGAGCAATGCGGTGCGGCATTCCGGCGCGGCGATCGTCTCGGTGGAGATCAGCGTGGCCGATGATCTGACCATCGTGGTCACCGATGACGGCTGGGGCATCCCGAATCACGTGATCCGCAGCGGATTGCGGAATCTGGAGCAGCGGGCGGAGAAGTCCGACGGTCAGTTCACCATCGGCCCCGCGGTGGCGGGTATGCACGAAACCGATGGCATGCCGGGCACGAAGTTGTCCTGGTCGGTGCCGCTTCCGTAACTGGGGTCAGTCGACCGGACCGAGCACGACCATCGAATTATTGCCGCCCATGCCGAGCGACAGCTTGGCCGTGAGTCCGCCCTCGAAGGGCGTCGGGCCGTCCAATAGTCGCTCGTAGGCGGGCGCGACGATCGGTGCGGCGGGCACGATGCCGCGGTCGTAGGCCAATGCCGCGGCGGCCACCTCGATACCGGCCGCCGCACCCTGGCAGTGCCCGGCCAGCGGCTTGACCGAATAGACGTGCGGCCGGTCGTCGAACATCCGTCGGAGCAGGTCCCGCTCGGCCACATCACATTGCCGGGTACCGGTGCCGTGCGCGTTGAAATACCGCACGTCCGCGGGGCTGATAGCGGCGTCGGTGAGCGCGTGACGCGCACAGTCGAAGATCTGGGTGTGCCCGGGATCGACCGAAACCACGTGATAGGCATCGTTGGTCATACCGCCGCCGAGCACGGTGACATAGGGCCGCTCGACCTCGCGGCTGAGGACGAAGGCGACCGACGCCTCGCCCATGCTGAAACCGCGGCTGCCCTCCTGGAAGGGGCGGCAGGCGGCAAGCGGTTCGGCATCGCCGACCGCCGCGCCGAGCCGGACGAAGTGCTCGAGCATCTCAGGGGTGGCCGACATATCGGTGGCGACACAGATCACGTCGTCGGCGACACCGCAGTCCAACCAGAGTTTGGCGGTGATCAGCGCGACATTGGCCGAACTGCACGCCGCTGAGACATTCATCGACGGACCGTGGAAGCCGAATTCCTGCTGTAGCACCGACATCGGGGTGGAGGGCAATAGTCGCAGGTAGTCGCGGGAGCGTCGGTGACCGTCATCGACCAGATAGAAGTCGCGCCAGTTGGCGACATCGCCGAGCACGATGGCGTGCAGCAGGCCGACGGTGCGGCCCGGTCGCCACCCACGCGCGGACGCGTCGGCGACCGCCTCGCGACCCGCCTCCTGGATGGCGCGTCCGTAGCCGCTGGTGCTCACCATGGGATCGCCGCCATCGGGAATCACTGAAACCCAGGCATGCCTATCGCGACCGACGCCGTAGCCTGGTTGTAGCGAGGCTGCGGATTTCCCACTGAGCATTCCCTGCCAGAGCGTCTCCCGACCCCAGCCGTACCCGCTGACCGCACCGATCCCCGCGATCGTCATATGATCTTGATGGTGCTTTTCATTGTTCGGGTTGGTACCCGGCATGACATCGCTCCTTCACCGGTTCCCGGAGCCGAAGCGAGGTTCGGCTCGGGAAATGTTCACAGATCCGGGGTCTGTAGAGATCATCAGATAGCGGCCACTGGAATGCCCGGATTGTGAGCGAAGCAATAGCGTCGACGATGTGATCTTGTACACGTCGAGACCAGAATAATCCCATGTTCCAATGGCCATGATTGGGTCGACGATCGGGGGTTCGAGTGGATCAGGACAAGGCAGTCGACGCCGAGGTCGACACCGAGCAGCTGGCTCAGCGCTACCGGTCCCTGGTCGAGCACACCCCGGACGGGATCGTCGTGCACGAGCGCGGCATCGTCGTCTACGCCAATCCAGCCACCGCGCGCATGCTGGCCGCCGACAGCGCCGATCAGGTGATCGGCCGACCACTGACCCGATTCGTCCATCCTGGCTCGGTGCCGAGCATGGTGGACCGCATCAGCCGGCTGACCACCGCGGGCGCGGCCTCCGAGCCCACCGAAATGGAGCTGATCCGCATCGACGGTGAGATCGTGCCGGTCGAGACTGTTTCGGTGCTCACCGCATGGCACGACCATCTCGCCTATCAGGTGGTCATCCACGATCTCACCGCCCAGCGCGCCGCCGAGGCCGCGCAGCGCCGGGCCGAACAGCACTTCACCACGGTGGTCTCGCAGTTGGAGGAGGGCGTGGTGGTGATCGATCGGAACGGCCGCATCGAATCGGCCAATCCCGCGGCCGTGCGAATCTTCGGCACCGATGAACGCACCGGCGAACTCATCGGCGCCACCATCGACGAACTGCCACTGATCCTGCTCGACGCCAATGCCCAGCCGCTACCGGCGAGCCGCCATCCCGTCGCGCGGACCCTGGCGACCGGCGAGACGATCACCGGATACGTCTTCGGCGTCGACCGTCACGACGGCCAGCGCCGCTGGCTCTCCGGCAGTTCGCGGTTGCTCAATCCGGGCGATTCGGATTCACCCGCGGTGTCCTCCTTCGCCGATATCACCGAATTCCGGGCCAGTCGAAGCCAATTGGAGTTTCAGGCCACGCACGACGCACTGACCGGGCTGGCCAATCGCTCACTGATCCTGTCCCAGCTCGCCAATGCGCTGGCCGCCAGCGAAGATCTGCCGGTCTCCACAGTGCTGTTCATCGACCTGGACGGCTTCAAGGCGATCAACGACACCCTCGGCCACGCGATCGGCGATACCGTGCTGCAGATCGTGGCCCAGCGCTTGCAGCGCGCACTGCGCGGCACCGACCTGGTCGGTCGGCTCGGCGGCGACGAATTCCTGGTACTGCTGTCCGGTCGGACATCGCGCGTGGATCTGGATTCCCTGGTACCGCGATTGCGCTCGACCATGGCCGAGCCGATCATCGCGCGGGGGCACCGGATCGAGGTGAACGCCTCGATCGGCGTGACCGAACTGGAAACGGGCGATAACCGCACGCCCGAGTCCGTGCTGCACGACGCCGATCTGGCGATGTATCGCGCCAAACCGACCGGCCGCCGGGAAGGCACCAGCCTGGGCCGCAGACCGACAAACACGCACGCTTCCTGAGGTTTCGGCGATGATCATCGAACACGCGCTGTTGCCCGTCCGCCCCGCCGAATCGGCGGCATTCGAGGCGGCATTCGCCGAGGCCAGGCCGATTATCGAGAGTATGCCGGGCTTCCTGTCGCTATCGCTGTCCCGATGTGTCGAGACGCCCGGCACATATTTGCTGCTGGTCGGATGGGAACAGTTGAGCGACCATGTCGATGGCTTCCGCGGGTCCGCCGGATATCAGCGCTGGAAGCAACTACTGCACCACTTCTACGAACCGTTCCCCCTCGTCCAACACTTCACGCCGGTCCCGGCCACGGGCCCGCTACCTGCGGTTACAGCGAACCCGCCGAACCAGCAGTAGACTCGAAAACTCTGTTTTCAATGGCGTTCGCGTGCACCGTGACCTGCGTGTGCACCGGCTCATCGCGGTGACAAGGAGTTCAGTTTGCCCGACCGCCTCACTCAGGATCGTGCCGCACACGACGGCGCCCCCGAGCGGAACCGCGAGATCGACCAGGAGCAGGCCTACCTGTCCGTGCTCTATGAACGACTCGACGATATGCGCGAATACGCCAAGAAACGGCTGCGCACCGTCCTGCTGGAAACCGGCGGCACCCCGCAGGCCCGCAGCGAACGCGAATCCTTCAGCCAGCTCTACTCCGAGGACCTGGCCAAATACGACGCCGCCGAACACGGCCTGTGTTTCGGCCGCATCGACCTCGACGGCAGTGGAGTTTCGAGCGACCCGCAAGCAGTCGCCAGCGGCCAGGAAGGCGAATACCGCTATATCGGCAGGCTCGGCATCCTCGACGAGAAGGACGACTACGAGACGCTGCTGCTGGATTGGCGCGCGCCGCTGGCCCGTCCGTTCTATCTCGCGACGACCGCCGCACCGGACGGGGTGATCCGGCGTCGACATATCCGGTCCCGCAATCGGCGGGTCACGGCCATCAATGACGAATACCTCGATCTAGACGCCGCCCGGACCGCGGGCGTCACCGATGGCGAGGGCGGAGTCGGCAGCGAAAGCGCATTGCTCTCGGCGCTCAATGCCGCGCGCACCGGCCATATGAACGACATCGTCGAGACCATCCAGAGCGAGCAGGACGCGATCATTCGCTCCGAGCACAAGAGCGTGCTGGTGGTCCAGGGCGGTCCGGGCACCGGCAAGACCGCCGTCGCACTGCACCGTGCGGCCTACCTGCTCTACACCTACCGTCAGCAGTTGGCCAAGAGCGGTGTGCTGATCATCGGCCCGAACGCCACCTTCCTCGATTACATCGGCCAAGTGCTGCCATCACTCGGTGAGACCGGCGTGCTGCTGTCCACCATCGGCGATCTGTATCCGGGAGTGAAGGCGACCCGCGAGGATTCGCTGCGGGCCGGTGCGGTCAAGGGGTCACTGGCCATGTTGGAGGTGCTCAAGCAGGCGGTGCGCGACCGTCAAGAGGTGCCCGCCGAGCCGATCCGCCTGACCTTCGACGGCTACCCGGTCACGCTCGATCGCAAGGTCGCCACCAAGGCGCGCGGCCGGGCCCGCTCTTCGCGGCGCCCGCACAATCTGGCCCGGCCGATCTTCGCGTCCTCGGTCATCGATGCACTCACCGAGCAGCTTGCCCAGACCATGGGCGCGGATCTGTCCGGCGGCCACCGGGGGATGGCAGGAGGCGCAGCCGACGGGGCGGGTAAGGAAAGTCTGCTCAGTCGAACTGATCTTGCCGAGATCCGGGACGAAATGCGCGCCGATCCGGCGATCCAGGCGGCCATCGGCAAGCTCTGGCCGATCCTGTCACCGCAGGAGGTGCTCGCGGATCTGCTGGCCGATCCGAAGCGGCTCGACCGTGCCGCGAGCAGATTGGATCCGGCCGACCGGGCCGAGCTGGCGCGCTCGGACAACGGCGAATTCAGTGCGGCGGACGCACCGCTGCTCGATGAACTCGCCGAACTACTCGGCATCGACGACACCGAGGAACGCGAACGCGCCCGCCGCCGCTGGCGGGCGCAGTTGGCCGAGGCGCAGGACGCACTCGACATCCTGACCGGTTCGGCGCCACAGGATCTGGAGGACGATCTCGATCCGGAGATCCTGATGGCCTACGACCTGATCGACGCCAGCCAGCTGGCCGAACGCCAGGATGTGCGCAACCGGCAAACCACCGCGGAACGCGCGGCGGGCGACCGCAATTGGGCCTATGGCCATGTGATTGTCGATGAGGCGCAAGAGCTTTCGGAGATGGCCTGGCGAATGGTGATGCGCCGCATACCGAACCGGTGGGTCACGGTGGTCGGCGATGTCGCGCAGACCGGCGATCCGGCGGGCGCTTCATCCTGGCAGCGGATGCTGGAGCCCTATGTGGCACAACGGTGGAAGCTGACCGAGTTGACCGTGAACTACCGCACCCCGGCGGAGATCATGGCGGTCGCGGCCGATGTGCTCGCCGAGATCGATCCGGATGCGGCGGTGCCGCGTTCGGTGCGGGAGACGGGTGTGCGACCGCGCGCACTCGCCGTCGATGCGAGCGAATTACGCAAGGCGGTAACACAATTGGTAGCCGCGGAGACCGGCCCGGGTACCACGGCCGTCATCACGCCGCATGAGATGGTCGCGGACTTCGCCGACTTGGCGGGCGAATCGGTCCGGGTGCTCACTGTGCACGAGGTCAAGGGCCTGGAATTCGACGCGGTCTACCTGGTGGAACCACAGGGCATTCTCGACGAATCACCGCGTGGGATGAACGATCTGTACGTGGCGCTGACCCGGGCGACCCAGCGACTCGGAGTCGTGCACACCGGTGACCTGCCATCAGTGCTCAGCACACTGGATTGACGAGAACGACGACAGCCGCACATTCGATGGAATGCGCGGCTGTCGTTTCGGCTTTGTCGCTTACCTGACCGTGTGCACGATCAACACATCGGAGCGGGACTTGCGCGCCACATCCGAGGGCACGGAACCGAGCAACCGGCCGGCCAGGGTGTTCAGGCCACGGTTACCGACGACCAGCAGATCGGCCTCGACCTCCTTGACGAGCGCGAGCAGCGATTCGACGGGCTCACCCACGATCCCACGCTCGACGATGTCCTTAGCGCCCTCCGCGGTCGCGCGGTCGCGGGCGGTGCGCAGGATCTCGTTGGTCGGCGCGGAGCCGCGCACCTGGTAGGCCTCGTCCTTGAGCACGTCGGCGGCGGCGGCCACATCGCGATCGTCGGTCGGGTAGTACGCGCAGGCCACGACCAAGGTCGCACCCGCGGCTGCGGCCAGCGAAGCGGCCTTGTCGACGGCGACGTACGACGAGTCCGAGCCATCGGTACCGACGACAATGGTCCGGTAGGCGGTCATGCCTCCACCTCGCTAGCGCTCGGCTCCGGCATGACCGCCTGTGGCGCTGCGCCCATGGTTCGCTCGCTTCGCTCCCTCACGGCTTTCTCCTCCAACTTATATGGTGTCAGGTGCCTGCGCCGATACCACGTGAAGTCGTGGCACCCGCGCGGCGACTGGGGTCGACCATAGCGGCAAATCGGCCGAAAATAGCAGAAATCGCAACACATCACACTGCGGGAGTTCCGGCTTTACCGACTCGGGTTCATCCGACGAATGCCACAGGGCCTTTGCGACCTGGGCGGATCTAATTTCCAGGTGCGTAACTTGTGATCGATCACAACCGCCCGAACGTTCTTGCGCCCCTGGGATATTCATCACATTTACCCGACGGCAGCCGCTATATGACGGCAACGTCGGCCCGACCGCGACCGGTAAGAACGCACCCAGCCGGGCCGACGCCATACACCCGGCTCCGCAGTTACCGTGGCGGAGCTCCGTTGACGCCAAAACATCGATCGTGACTATACGGCTCACAATATCGACGAGTGCGGCACAATTCCGGTCGCTCTACAGACCGGTGAAAAGCGGTCCGGTGATGGTCAATCCGAGTTCGTCGACATGCGCGAAGAACGCGAACAACATCAGCGACGCGCCAGCGAGCGCGAGATCCTTGTTGAAATGGATCATCTCGCCCTGTTTGGCCTGTGGATCGGTCTCCCTCCAGAACTGGTGCATCAGCAATGCCGTCGGCACCAGCATGATCACCAGCAACAGCGCCCCGAGGTCGGCCCATACGCCGAGCAATACGCTGAGGCCGCCGACCGCGAGTACGACACCACCGGCCAGCACCGCGACCCTGGCCTGCGGCAAGCCGCGACTCAGCGCATATTCGGTCATCGCGTCGGTCTGCGTGAAATGCCCGAATGCGGAACTCAAGAACAGCACCACGAAAAGTACACGCCCTATCAAGACCAAGACATCCATCGCCACTCCTCACTCGCCGATGTGAAGGGCCGATTCCGATTCGCGCTCGAATGGGACGAACGCGAACGGTCCTGCGAACTACATTCTCGTCGGAACGACCTTCGAAGTCACTTCGTTCCGGGAGCGTAGCGAATTCTTGGCGTACTCCAGTGGAGCCATTCCGACTTCCGCGGTGAACTCCCGCGAGAAATGCGCTTGATCGAAATAACCCAACTCGGTGGCCAGCGCGGCCAGATCTTCGATGCGGCCACGCGCGAGTAGATCGGCGCCGTCCTGGAGCCGGTATCGGCGCAGCACCCATTTCGGTCCGGCACCGACATAGCGCCGGAACATCCGCTGCAATGTGCGGATCGGGATATCGAACCGATCGGTGACCTGATCGACCCGGGTCAGCTCCAAGTCGTGTTCCATGGCGGCGACGATGCGCAGGACCAATCGATAGTTGGGATCAGCCGCCGCCTTTCGGCCTATCAGGAAATCCTCGATTATGCTGCGGCGCTTGATATCCGAGGATTCGGCCAATACCCGCTCGGCCAGACCGGCGGCTTCGGGCAGCACGTCCGTCAGCGGCACAGCGGTGTCCCGGAACGCACCGACATCCAATCCGGTGAACGCGCCGAATCCGCCGGCACGAAAGCGCACGCCGAAGGTTTCGCCCGCACCGCTGAGCTCCCGGACGAACTTGGTCGTACAGACGCCATTGACGAAACCGCCGGTGCGGGTTTCGCTGCGTTCGAAGGTGACGTTCACGCACGGGAACGGCAGCACCTCGGCGCAGTACGGCGGCCGACCGGTCAGGTCCCAGCGCACCGACCAATACCACTCGACGAACCGCCCGACTTCCGGTCCGGCCGACAACCGCGCCAGCGAGCGATGTCTGGCCTGCTCGCCAGGATGCAGAATGCCCTTCATGTTGTCGGGCGCGGGCACCGGAACCGGCCCGTCGGATGCGACGGTCACGGCTGTCGCTTTCTTACAAGACCACTTCGACGCGCTCGACGAGGCTTATCGGCATGAGCGAAACAACGAACACCGTGAACCCCATCGCCGAGGGCTACCACTCCATCACCTGCTTCCTTGCTGTCCCTGACGGCAATAAGGCAATCGAGTTCTACACCAACGTCTTCGAGGCGAAGGTGATCAGCCGCAACGATCTGCCCGACGGGCAGCCCGCGCACGCCGAACTCCAGATCGGCGACTCGACCCTGCAACTGGGTATGCCCATTCCGGACAACAACGTCTTGGCTCCCAATGGCGAATGGGTGCACACCTCGATCGTGCATTACTGCCCCGATGTCGATGCTGTCATCAAGCGGGCCATCGAGCACGGCGCCCGCAGTGCCGAGGAGCCGCAGACCTTTGTCACCGGTGACCGTTTCGGTGTTGTCCTCGACCCCTTCGGCCACCGCTGGGCGGTGCTGACCAAGGTCGAGGACGTTTCGCGCGAAGAGGCCGAGCGCCGCGTCAACGAATGGCTGGCCACCCAGAGCTGAGCCATGCCGAGTCCGGCGGCGTCGAAAGACGTCGCCGCTCAACTCAACCCCGCGGCATCCATCCCGCGCAGTTCCTTCTTCAGATCCGCGATTTCGTCCCGCAGCCGGCCCGCCAATTCGAATTGCAACTCGCGGGCCGCGTTCATCATCTGCGCGGTCAGTTCCTTGACCAGATCGGCCAATTCGGCCCGCGGCATGGACTTGACGTCGCGGCCCTCGTACACACCCGCGCTGACCGCCCGCCCCGGCTCGCCCTGGGCGCGGCGGCCCCGGCTGGCATTGCGACCGGAACCGCCGACGGCCACCTCGCTGTCGTCGGCTTCCTGATACACCTGGTCCAGGATGTCGGCGATCTTCTTGCGCAGCGGCTGCGGGTCGATGCCCATCGATTCGTTGTAAGCGATCTGCTTGGCCCGGCGGCGATCGGTCTCCTCGATGGCGTGCCGCATGGAGTCGGTGATCTTGTCCGCGTACATGTGCACTTCACCGGAGACGTTGCGCGCCGCGCGGCCGATGGTCTGGATGAGGCTGGTGCTGCTGCGCAGGAAGCCCTCCTTATCCGCGTCCAGGATCGCCACCAACGACACCTCGGGCAGGTCGAGGCCCTCGCGGAGCAGGTTGATGCCGACCAGTACGTCGTACTCGCCCAAGCGCAGCTGTCGCAGCAGTTCCACCCGGCGCAACGTGTCGATCTCCGAATGCAGATACCGCACCCGGACACCGAGTCCGAGCAGATAGTCGGTGAGGTCTTCGGACATCTTCTTGGTCAGCGTGGTGACGAGCACGCGTTCGTCGCGCTCGGTTCGCAGCCGGATCTCGTGCACCAGGTCATCGATCTGCCCCTTGGTCGGCTTGACGACGACCTGCGGATCGACCAGACCCGTCGGCCGGATCACCTGCTCGACCACCTCACCACCGGCCTGACCGAGTTCGTACGGACCCGGGGTGGCCGACAGATAGACCGCCTGTCCGATCCGCTCGGCGAATTCCTCCCAGGTGAGCGGTCGGTTATCGATCGCCGACGGCAGCCTGAACCCGTACTCGACCAGATTGCGCTTACGCGACATATCGCCCTCGTACATGCCGCCGATCTGCGGAACGGTGACATGCGACTCGTCGATGACGAGCAGGAAGTCGTCCGGGAAATAGTCCAGCAGCGTCGCGGGTGCCGACCCCGCCGGACGCCCGTCGATATGGCGCGAGTAGTTCTCGATGCCCGAGCAGAATCCGACCTGACGGATCATCTCCAGGTCGTACTGGGTTCGCATGCGCAGCCGCTGCGCCTCCAGCAGTTTGCCCTGGCGGTCGAACTCGGCCAGCCGCTGTTCTAGTTCGGCTTCGATATCGCCGACCGCGCGCTCCATCCGCTCCGGCCCGGCGACATAGTGCGTGGCCGGGAAGATCCGGACAGTATCGACCTGCCGCACCACATCGCCGGTGAGCGGATGCAGGTAGTACAGCGCCTCGATCTCGTCGCCGAAGAATTCGATGCGCACCGCGAGTTCCTCGTAGGACGGGATGATCTCGACGGTGTCACCGCGCACCCGGAACGAACCGCGGGTGAAGGACATGTCGTTGCGGGTGTACTGCACGTCGACCAGCAGCCGCAGGAATGCGTCGCGATCGATTTCGGTGCCGACATCCAGCTGCACCGACCGATCCAGGTACGACTGCGGCGTACCGAGACCGTAGATGCACGACACCGACGCGACCACCACGACATCACGCCGTGAGAGCAGACTCGAAGTTGCCGAATGCCGCAGCCGCTCGACATCGTCGTTGATCGAGCTGTCCTTCTCGATATAGGTATCGGTCTGCGCGATATAAGCCTCGGGTTGGTAGTAGTCGTAGTACGAGACGAAGTACTCGACGGCATTGTTGGGCAACATCTCTCGCAGCTCATTGGCCAGCTGCGCGGCGAGAGTCTTGTTCGGCGCCATCACCAGCGTGGGCCGCTGCAGCCGCTCGATCAGCCATGCGGTGGTGGCTGATTTACCGGTGCCGGTCGCGCCGAGCAGCACCACATCACGCTCACCCGCCTTGATGCGGCGCTCCAGTTCGGCGATGGCGGCGGGCTGATCGCCGGCCGGCCGATGTTCGCTGACGACCTGGAACTGCCCATCGGCCCGCTCGATGTCCCCGACCGGCCGGAACTCCGAATGTGCCAGCGGGGTGCCCCGGTCCTCGTAGCCTTCCGCCGGGATTTCGGTTGCGAATGCCATGGTCACCAGCCTAGGCGCAGGCACCGACAGATTCTGTGGTCCGCCTGATCCGCCGCCGCCCGGCTCGTCGCCGGATTATGATCGGCGTACCCTTTCGCGATCTGGCGCACCACCGGGCACCCCGGCCGATGCGCAATCTGTTAGCTGTCCTATAGGACAGGTAAACAGACGTTAATGTCTGTGCCACAACAAGATTCGGCAATTTCTCTACATCGGCGAACCGACCCATGCAGGTGTAGCCTGGGTTGGTTGTCGGACATGAGGATGAGGCCATGAGCGAGCGAAGCGAGCGGTCAATAAACACAGCCGCGAGAGCGGTCATGTCGGAGCCGAGCGTCAGCGAGGTGCAGGCATGAGCGCTCTGATTCCATTGCTTGCCGCCGCGCCCGCTGTGACCGGTATCGCCGGTTACGTTGCGCGTGACTTCCGGGGGCTCGCGCCCCTGACCCAGCCAACCACTACCGACGCCGCACCGGGATCGCCGATGACCACCACTCAGCTAAGACCGAAGATTGAACATTTCAATATCGCCGAGCTGACCATGACCGACCCCAAGGGTTTCGTGCGCCCGATCGATCGCGTGCACATCGAGCCGTGGGGCCTGTACGTGGCACGCACCGTCGGCGGTCAACGGATCCAATACATGGAGACTTGGCTGCTGCCCGAACTCTGGTTGCGCGTGACAATCGTGCACTACCAGCCCGGACATCACCGCGACCTGGACTATTGCCTGCATATCGGCGAGTACACGCGCATCGAGCCCAAACGCTGGAAGTCCATGGACCAGTACCTCGAGATCGCGGTGCGCCACTCCCGCGCGGCCGAACTGCGCGGCGTGGACGATCTGCTGGCCGCCCATTCGGCCGGTCTGATCGATACGACGCATGCGCATCACGCGCTGGACCGGGCGACCAAGGCCATGGAGGGCCTGGCGGCGCACGGTCACGAGGTCGAGCCCTGGCTTGCCACCAAGGAGATCACCCTGACCTGGATGTAGCGCGAGCCACGCGGAGTCTGCCCAACCGCTGACGTATCACTCGACGGCGCGGTAACGGCGGTAGATTCTATTTGCATGACACAGGCACCATCAGTGGACGTGCACAGGCCCAAGGTCGAATACTTCAATGTCGCGGACCTGACGAACACGGACCCGAAGGGCTTCGTCCGGCCGGTCGAGCGCTACCGGACCGAGCCGTGGGGCCTGTACATGGCGCGCACCTCGGATCACCCGCAGTTCCACTACATCGAGTCGTGGCTGCTGCCAACGCTCGCCATTCGGGTGACGATCTTCCACTATCACCCCGCGCATCAACGCGATCAGGACTACTACCTCGATCTGGGCCAATACATCCAGGTCGCCCCCAAGAAGTGGAAGTCGGTGGACCACTACCTCGATCTCGTGGTGCGCTCGGGACGTGAGATCGAACTGCTCGACGTGGACGAGTTACTCGCCGCACACACCGCGGGTTTCATCACCCTGCCCGAAGCCCAGGCCGCCATCGAACACGCGTCCATCGCGATCGACGGCATCGCCGCCAACGGCTACTCTCTCGACCGCTGGCTCGACACCCTCGACATCACGCTGACCTGGCTGTAGCTCAGCGTTCGACGCTGTCGCGCCAGGCCGCCGCCCGCGCGTAGGCAGCGTCGAACCACGGTTCCTTCACATCCAGATATGCCAGCGTCGCCGCCTCGCCGGTCAGCCCGGCAGCCTTGGCCTCGCCCTCGCGCTTTACCTCCGAATACTCCGTACGCACCGCTGCGTCGGCGATCAGCCAGTCCCGGAACAGCAACGCGAATTCCTGCCCCGGGGAACCCGCAACCCGGATATGCACATTCGCCAACCGCCCCGGATCGGCACTCTGGTGAAACCGCTTGGCCCACAATGCCCTATCGCTACCAGTCGAATCCGCGGCCGTCGGCTTCGGATTGTCGGCGGTGATATCGGGCCGCACCGGAAAACCGGCTGCCCCCAACGCATCTCGCAACCCATCGGCGGCCGCCAGATCCGCCACGGTGATCTGCAGATCGATTACATCCTTTGCGGCTAGTCCCGGCACCGCGGTGGAGCCGATGTGGTCGATCCGCGAGGCCGCTGCCCCGCACGCCACCCACAGTCGGGCGATCAGCCGCTGCGCCTGCGTCGCCCACTCCGGATTCGCCGGAACAAGGCGCAACTCCCTGCGCCGTGCCGGTGTCGCCGTGCGCAGGTTCTGCTCGAACGGCACCAGCCGTTGCGCCCACAACTGCCGAACAACCGGATCAATGGCCCCCGGCTCACCGCTATTGTCCAACAGCACATCCGCGACGGCGTGGCGCTGTTCATCGGTGGCCTGCGCCGAAATACGCGCCCGGGCATCCGATTCGGAAACACCCCGGAATTCCACCAGTCGCCGTATCCGAGTTTCCGCGGGCACATCGACGATCAATACAAGATTCATCAACGGCGCCAGACCGTTTTCCACCAGAAGTGGAATATCTTGAACGAGAATCGCGTCCGACGGCGCGGCGGAAATCAATTCGGTCGTTCGTTTACCGACCAATGGATGGACAATCGAATTCAACGTGGCACGCGCTTCGTCGGATCCGAATGCCTTGGCCGCCAGCGCCGGCCGATCGAGGCTGCGGTCGGCGGCGAGTATGTCGGGGCCGAAGGCCGCCACCAACGCCGCGAGGCCCTCGGTGCCCGGTTCGACGACCTCCCTGGCGACCACATCGGAATCGACGATCACCGCGCCGAGATCGGCGAGAATCCGCGCCACCGTCGACTTGCCCGCTCCCATGCCTCCGGTGAGGCCGATCCGTAACATTCGACCAGTCTCGCATCCGCGATGTCGCGTCGAACGCAACCCCCTGCGTGCGCAATCCACCCAATCGGCCGGAATACCCACTCACGCCGCGCATTCCACCATCTGAAACGCCATTTGCCCGATCCGTGACTAGGCCGAGACCATCTCGCAACATTTCCGGTCGATTCCCGACCCCGAACCACACTTTCCGACACGCCGAGGCAATTACTCGTGCAAAATACTGTGCCGAACACTTTCGTTCGACTAATCTTCGCCGTGGCGATCCAGGCCAATACCAGCAAGCAAAGGAACATCATTGGGCACCAAAATCAACCAGGTGGGTCGCCACCGCCTGGGTAAGGCGGGGAGCATGCACTGCATCAAGCACCCCGCCGTCGCGGCAGCGCTCGCCGAGCACCGCCGCTCGTGGTTCACCGCTTTGATCAGCCCCGCTCGGCACAGCTTCGCGGCCATGCGAAAACGCTCCGCCGCCGCGACCGCGTACTGGGTACCTGCGACCGCCAGCTGACTCTGCCGCCCATTTGGTCATAAACCTCCGGTGACCCAGCCCTATCAGGGCTGGGTCACTTCGTGCTGCCGCTCCGGGTTACGCGGCCTAGCCCCGCACGACGCCACTCGGACGGCGTCGCGAACCAGGTTGCTGGGTCGGCATCTGGTTCGGCGGCACCGGATACGGAAAACCCGAGACCTCGGTGCCCAGTGCGATATTCGGGCCGCATTGGGCGATCGCGGCATCCATCTTCGGCTTCGGATCGCTCAGCACCGGCTTGGCCGCATCTGGGGTCGAGCCGAAATCGAAGGCCGAGGTCATATCGCCGGTGACGCTGCGTCGCCACCGAGTCAGATTCGGCACCTCGACACCGAAGCGGGTCTCCAGCAGCCGCAGCTGGGAGGTGTGATCGAAGGTCTCCGAGGCGACCAGCCCGCCGCGGCTGTACGGCGAAATCACCAGGCCGGGGACGCGATATCCCAAACCGATCGGACCCGCGATACCTTTCGACGCCTTCACCCCATCCAACGGCACTGTGACGAATTCACCCGGTGTGCCCGCTGGCGCGGTCGGCGGGGTGACGTGGTCGAAGAAGCCGCCGTTCTCGTCATAGCTGATGATCAGCGCGGTCTTCTCCCACACCTTCGGATTGGAGGTGAGGATATCGAGCAGTTGCACGATGCCGTACGCGCCGAAGGCCGCGGGCAGCGCGGGATGTTCGCAGTTGATCAACGACGGGATCACCCAGGACACCGCGGGCAACGTGTCGTTGGCGACATCGGCTTGAAAGTCATTGGGGTACACCGGCGCAAGACCACGTCGGGCCAATTCGGAATTCGGATCCGCGGATTGGGTGAAACAGCCGAGCATGCCGTCCAGGATCACCGAGGACAGCGGGCCCACATCACGGTTGTTGTAGATCTTCCAGCTGACGCCAGCCTCGGAGAGATTCTCCGGGTAGGTGCGCCAACTGTAGACGTGCTGAGGTATCAGTGTGGGTGTCTCCAGCAGCGGACCACCCGCCACACCGTCCGGGTCGATGGTGGCACTGATCCAGTACAGCCGGTTCGGATCCGTCGGGCCGAGGACCGAACAGTGGTAGTTGTCGCAGATGGTGAACGCATCGGCGAGTTCGTGGTGGATCGGAATGTCCTCGCGCAGGTAGTAACCCATGGCCGCTGGCGCATTGGCCGGGCCGACACTGGCTATGGACATCGGCATCCACTGATCGTTGGCGCCGCCGTTCCAGGCTCGATGCATACCGCCCCAGCTGTGATCCGGATCGTTGATGCATTCACCGTCGAGGGTCGCGCCACGGGTGGTATCGAGACGGAACGGGTTCACGAAGCCGTCCGGGGTCGGACCGATACCGGGTGTCCAGCCGTACTGCTGCCATGCCTTCGACGCCTCACCGAAGCCGCGCACGCCGGACATGGTGCCGAAATAATGATCGAAGGAACGGTTTTCCTGCATGAGCAGCACGAAATGCTCGATATCGCCGAGGCCTCCGGTCCCGGCCGGATCGGCTGCGTAGGCGCGTTCGATGATCGGATCGGCCCAGGACGCCAGCGCGCCCACCGCTCCGGCCGCGGCGGCCTTCGCCAGGAACTGCCTACGGTTGAGACCGCTGAACGGACTCGCTGCGCACATGCGTGGTGTTCCCTCTCATCCAAGCTGATTCGTCGGGCTCGATCTTGCCAGCGCGCTACCGACTCGCCTGCACCCTATCGGTAAGTGGTGCAGGCGTTCCGGTGAAATTGGTCAATTGTCCGACTCATCGCTATCGGCGGTTCACTGAGTCCAGCGCGGACCTACTCGTCGAACCCGGCTCGGCTCTCGCTCACCGGCCGTGCCGCGGACCATACTTCGAGCACCCGCGTCAGCTGCCCGATGAGCGCGGACAGCCCGGACAGATCCCCACCAAGTTGGTACGTCGTCAACTCACCGGGCGTGGGCAATTGCGCGACGATCTGCGGCAGCGAATCGACCAGTTGCGCCTGCGTGGCCGCGGCCGAACGGTGATTCGTATTGTCGATCCGAATCCGATCTCGTTCCAGATCGAGCAGCGCGTCATCATGCGCCGCCCGCGCGCGCCGGGCCGCGACCGCGATCTCACCGTCGAGCTCGAGCTCCCGCAATTCCAGCTTCCTGCGCAGGTTTTCGGCCCGTTCGGCGTGCTGCTCGCGCTCCAACCGCAGCGCATGCAGTGCGGTCTCCTTGGCCAAATCGGCCACCGCGCGCTGATCGTCGTGCTCACGGGTCGTGCGCCGCAGCTGTTCGGCCGTCTCACGGTCGAAGCGCGCGGCCTCGTTGCGCGCCCGCAGTTCGGCCAATTCCCGCTCGTTCTCGAGCCTGCGTTCCTCGGCGACCCGACTCGCCTCGGTCTCACGCGCCGAAAGTACTTCCTGCGCAGCGATTTCGGCGAGGCGAGCGATCTGGTTCTGTTCGCTGCGATAGGGCTTCTGCAGGTTCTCCCACAGCGTCGCGGAACTGACCACCGCCTCCTTGATCTGCACCGTGACAATGCGCAGACCGAGCCCACGATCGATGTCCGCCTTGGTATTTCGATCGGTGCTGCCCTCGGCGACCGCCCGCAGCCGCGCGGTCAATTCCTCGATGATCGGCTGCTTATCGCTGAGCACATCGCGCACGCCCATCGTGGAGACCTTGTCCTTGATGGCCGCCTCGGCCTGCTCACGCAGCTGAATATTGACCAGCCGCATGGGATCTTCGGCATCGGAGAAGTCCAACTTGCGGTAGGCGGTGGCGAAGTCCTCGATGATCCACTGCACATAGCCCTGCACCAGCACGCCCTGCAGTTCACCGCAGATGCAGTAGGCGTTGATGAGAATCGTCTGCATCGCCCCCGGCACAACGAGATACGAATCCGTCGCGGGATTGAAGCGGAACGACACCCCGAGCCCGATATGCAATGGTTCGCCGCGACCACGCCGGGTGTGCACGACAAAGGCATTGGGCGGTACCAAAACCGTTTGCCAGCGCCAGAACCCGGTGACCCGGACCTCCACCGGCCCCGGACCGCTGCCGTGCGGTGTCGGTCCGACCCGTTCGGCACGCTTGGCGATGGCACCGCGCCGCGCCGGACCGGCCGGTGCCGCCGGCGCCGCGGCCGCCATCGGCCCCAGGGCGGCGGGTTTGCGGCTGCGCAGGTCACCTTCCAGCGCCGCCTGCTGCGCCACCACTTGGTCGAGATAATCGTTTTTGCCCGGATTGCTCCCCATGTCCGGGCACACTACCGGTTGCCGCAAGCCGAAGGCCCCGGTCCGATCGGACCGGGGCCTTCGCTACTGCGCTGTTGAATCCGGGTGTTACCGGGAATCAGGCGTTGCCAGAGAGCTTCTCACGCAGGGCCGCGAGCTGAGCGTCGCTGGCGAGCGAACCGCCAGCGGACTCGGCCTGGCCGGAGGACGCCTGCGCACCGCTCTCGGAGGAGTAGTTGCCCGACGCGCCGCCACCGTTCGCGGCCTCGGCCGCGGCGTCGGCCGCCATCTTCTCCATCTGCGCGGTGTGCATCTTGTGGCGACGCTCCGCCTCGGCGTAGCGGCCTTCCCACTCTTCGCGCTGCTTGTCGAAGCCCTCGAGCCACTCGTTGGTGTCGGGATCGAAGCCCTCGGGGAAGATGTAGTTGCCCTGGTCGTCGTAGCTGTCGGCCATGCCGTACTTCGACGGGTCGAACTCGGCGTGGTAGTCCTCGTTCGCCTGCTTCAGCGACAGCGAGATCCGGCGACGCTCCAGGTCGATGTCGATGACCTTGACCATCGCATCGTCGCCGACCGCGACGACCTGGTCCGGGACCTCCACGTGGCGCTCGGCCAGCTCGGAGATGTGCACCAGGCCCTCGATGCCCTCTTCGACGCGCACGAACGCACCGAACGGAACCAGCTTGGTGACCTTGCCCGGTACGATCTGGCCGATCGCGTGGGTGCGGGCGAACTGACGCCACGGGTCTTCCTGGGTCGCCTTGAGCGAGAGCGAAACCCGCTCGCGGTCCAGATCGACGTCGAGGACCTCGACGGTGACCTCGTTGCCGACCTCGACAACCTCGGACGGGTGGTCGATGTGCTTCCAGGACAGCTCGGAGACGTGCACCAGACCGTCGACACCGCCGAGATCGACGAACGCGCCGAAGTTGACGATCGAGGAGACCACACCCTTGCGGACCTGGCCCTTCTGCAGTTGGTGCAGGAACTCGCTGCGGACCTCGGACTGGGTCTGCTCGAGCCAGGCGCGGCGGGACAGGACCACATTGTTGCGGTTCTTGTCCAGCTCGATGATCTTGGCCTCGATCTCCTTGCCGACGTACGGCTGCAGGTCGCGGACCCGGCGCATCTCGACCAGGGAGGCCGGGAGGAAGCCGCGCAGACCGATGTCGAGGATCAGACCGCCCTTGACGACCTCGATGACGGTGCCCTTGACGGCCTCGTCCTTCTCCTTGAGCTCCTCGATGGTGCCCCACGCCCGCTCGTACTGCGCCCGCTTCTTCGACAGGATCAGGCGGCCTTCCTTGTCCTCCTTGGTGAGAACAAGAGCCTCGACCTCATCGCCCACGGAAACGACCTCATTCGGGTCGACATCGTGCTTGATGGAGAGTTCGCGAGAGGGGATGACGCCTTCGGTCTTGTAACCGATGTCGAGCAGGACCTCGTCGCGATCGACCTTGACAATGGTTCCTTCGACGATGTCGCCATCGTTGAAGTACTTGATCGTGGCGTCGATGGCGGCGAGGAAGTCCTCGGCGGAGCCGATATCGTTGACGGCTACCTGCGGCGAGGTGACGGTGGTGGGCATATGTCGGTTTGCTCCGGACGGATTGTGGTCGGTTGCGGACATTGGAACTTTCGGTACGCTGCGATCTCACCGCGATGACGCGACGTGACGGACATAATGAACGTACCGCACGCAATCGCTTGTGAAACTCAGCACGGGTGTTGCCGTTACTTCTGTACAGTTGCCCCCGCAGATTGTTACTGCAATGACACCGGTACGGCAGTACCCACGACACTCGCGCGTTCAGCGTACGCGACCTTGGTCCAGCCGGGCAAACCGGTCCCGACGCCACGCCGGGATAGTCTGACGGCGTGTCGGAAGATCGTCATACGCAGGCAAATGCACTGCTCGGAACCACCGCGACCGCGCGGACCAGAATCGGTTCGGCCGCCAGTCAGCAGGCCAGTCGGCGCTGGTGGGACGCCGATGCCGACCAGTATCACGAAACCCATGCCGACTTTCTCGGTGTGGACTCTCCCGAGGGCGAGTTCATCTGGTGCCCTGAGGGCTTGCACGAGGGCGATATGCATTTCCTCGGCGAGGTCTCGGGTAAGCGGATCCTCGAGATCGGATGCGGATCCGCGCCATGTTCGCGCTGGTTGGCCGGGCAGGGGGCGCAGCCGGTAGGACTCGATCTGTCGATGGGGATGCTCGCGCGCGGACTCGCGGCAATGGCGCGCGGCGGGCCGCGGGTGCCGTTGGTGCAGGCGGGGGCCGAGGCACTGCCGTTCGCCGATGAATCCTTCGATCTGGCGTGTTCGTCCTTCGGCGCGGTGCCGTTCGTCGCGGACTCCGAAGTGGTGATGCGCGAGGTTGCGCGGGTGTTGCGGCCCGGCGGTCGCTGGGTGTTCTCGGTGAACCATCCGATGCGCTGGGTATTTCCGGACGACCCCGGACCCGCCGGTCTGACCGCCGCTATCCCCTATTTCGACCGCACACCGTATGTGGAGGTCGACAGTGCGGGCACGCCGACCTACGTCGAACACCACCGCACCATCGGCGATCGGGTGCGCGAGATCGTCGCCGCCGGGCTGCTGCTCGACGACATCGTCGAACCGGACTGGCCGGAATGGCTGGAGCGGGAGTGGGGCCAGTGGAGCCCGCTGCGGGGTGAGTTGTTCCCCGGCACGGCCATCTTCGTCACCCACAAACCGACCAACACTTAGTCCTCAGAACGCAGGGAGCGCCGCGAAGTCGAGATCGAGACGGGCGGCAGGGAAGGTATAGCCGCCCGGCAATTCGCCTTCGGCACGGTGCGCGAGGCGGCAATGACCATGCCACGCACGCAGTGCCCGATCGGCAACATCCACCGTTCGCCGCCGATGAACTGGCGGCGCGCTCCAGCCTGGCGCCAACCATAACCGCCGATTTGCGAAGTCAGATACCGGCGGAACGGAATTCATCGAGCAGTGCGGCTCGCGCATCGCCGATGTGCGAGCCCAGATCGCCGCCGATACGCAGCCAGATCTCGTAGCCCGCGAAGAAACAGGCCATCCCGACCTTCGCCCACAGCAGCGGCCGCACATCGGTGCCCGCCGCTACGCCCAATCGGCGCGCGAGGTGTTCGGCGACAAGGGATTCCACCGCGTTGCGCTTGGCCAGCTCGCGGGCCTGCAGGGCCGGGTTGGCCGCGATCAGCGCATCGCGGGCGCGCGCGTCGCCGAGGCGATCGGCGAAGCGGTCGACGAGCGGACCGATGACCGCGGCCATGGTTTCTTCCGGGGATTCGTCGGCCGGGCGCTCGGCCAGCAGCCGGGCCAGTTCCGCGCGATGCTCGTCGTCCTCGGCGAACAGCAATTCGTCCTTGCTGGCGTAGTAGCGGTGCAGCGTGCGCGTCCCGACCTCGGCCTCGGCGGCGATATCCGCGACGGTCACGGCGTCATACCCGCGTTCGACGAATAACCGCAGCGCGGCATCGGCGATCGCCCGCCTGGTCCGCTCCTTCTTCCGATCCCGCAACGACATCCGAGTATTGTCGCACAGCGCGCCATATGGCACACTCTGCCATATGGCAACAAGTGACAGAACTGCCGTTATCACCGGCGGTACCAGTGGACTCGGCCGCGAATGCGCTAGGGCACTCGCCGCCGATCCCCGGTGGACAGTCATCGTGACCGGACGCGACGCCGATCGGGCCCAAGCCGAAGCCGCCGCCATCGGCGCGCAGGCAGCAACGCTCGACCTCGGCGTACTGGCCTCCGTGGACCACTTCGCCGACGAATTCCGCAGGCGTGACCTGCCCCCGTTGCACGCACTGGTGTGCAATGCCGGACTGCAGTTCACCCGCCGCAGCTACACCGCAGACGGTGTCGAGGCCACCTTCGGCGTCAACCATCTCGGACACCTCGCGCTGGTCCACGCGCTGCTCGACGACCTGATCGCGCCCGCGCGCATCGTCTTCGTCACCTCGGGCACACATAATCCGGATCAGTTCACCGGGATGCCCGATCCGCTGGATACCGATGTCCGCCAACTCGCCTATCCACCTGAGTCGACCGAACCTGCACAGCGCGACGGCCGTCGCCGCTACAGCACGTCGAAGTTGGCGAATCTGCAGACCACCTACGAATTGGCGCGCCAGTTCGAACCACGCGGCATCACGGTGAACGCCTTCGATCCGGGATTGATGCCGGGCACCGGACTTGCCCGGGATGCTGGGGCGGCGGCAAAAATGTTGTGGCGCACGGTAGCTCGGGGTCTGGTGTTATTACCCGGTGTGAACACACCACGCCGATCGGGCGCGGATCTCGCGTGGCTGGTCAATGATCCATCGCTCGACAAGGTGACCGGCCAGCACTTCGTAGGCCGTACCGCGAAACCGTCATCGAAGGCGTCCTATGACCGGGACGCGCAACACGCGCTGTACACCGAAAGTCTCGAACTCCTCGACGAACTCGCGCACTGACACATCGTCGGACCGGATACCGACGATGCCGAGCACCCGTGGGCGTTCGGCATCGTTGCGGCAGAGGTTATTCCGGCTAGTCCTGCGCCGGTTTCGCTTTCGGGCCGCGCCCCGCCTGTTTCAACGCGAGGCGCAGCGCGTACTCGATCTGGGCATTGATACTGCGCAGGTCGTCGGCGGCCCATTGAGCAACGGCCTCGTGTATCGCCGGGTCCAGGCGTAGCAGGATCTTCTTGCGCTCGGCCATGGGCGACTCAGGAGTAGAGCGAGCCGGTATTGACGACGGGTTGGGTGGCGCGGTCACCGCAGAGGACGACCAGCAGGTTGGAGACCATGGCGGCCTTGCGTTCCTCGTCGAGTTCGACGACGCCCTGTTCGGCGAGCCGGTCCAGTGCGAGCCCGACCATGCCGACCGCGCCCTCGACGATGCGGGTGCGCGCGGCGACCACCTGGGCCGCCTGCTGCCGCACGAGCATGGCCTGGGCGATCTCCGGCGCGTAGGCGAGGTGGGTGATCCTGGCCTCGATGACCTCGATGCCCGCCAGTTCGGTGCGGTCGCGCAGTTCGACGGTCAGTTCTTCGGCCACCTCGACACCGTCGCGCAGGCTGGTGGTGTTCTGGTCGTGCGCGTCATAGGGGTGGGTGGTGGCCAGGTGTCGCACGGCCGCCTCGGATTGGGTCGCCACGTACTCTTCGTAGTCGTCGACCGAGAAGGCGGCCTTGAAGCTGTCGACCACCCGGTAGACCACTACGGCGGCGATCTCAACCGGATTGCCGTCGGCATCGTTGACCTTGAGCTTCTGGGTCTCGAAGTTGCGCACCTTCAGCGAAATGCCGCGGCGGTCGGTGAGCGGCACCACGGAGTAGAAGCCGGGTTCGCTCACTGAGCCGATGTAGCGGCCGAAGAACTGAACGACCTTGGCCTCGTTGGGATTCACCACGGTCAGTCCAGTGGCCAGCAGCAAGAGCACTACCACGAGCACGGTCGCGATGATCGCGCCGACCAGGGCGGGCACATTGTCGTTGTGCGCGGCCACGGCGTATCCGACGACGGCGCCGCCACCGATCAGCAGGGTGAGGACAAACAACGACACCAACACGAGAAAGCCGTTGACGTGGAACGCCGACCGAAGCTTCATGACATCCTCCGAGTATCAAAGTGATATCACGAAGATAGCACCAGAGCGCCCCGGGCAACAGGTGCTCGGGGCGGTCACGGCGGTCATTTACCGGGTGTGATGTTGCGGTTGAAGCGGAACATATTGCGCGGGT
This sequence comes from Nocardia sp. CA-084685, assembly GCF_050955785.1. Taxonomy (NCBI): domain Bacteria; kingdom Bacillati; phylum Actinomycetota; class Actinomycetes; order Mycobacteriales; family Nocardiaceae; genus Nocardia; species Nocardia sp. CA-084685. The sequence continues at coordinate 2,821,543 of NZ_CP192094.1, read as the reverse complement.
CGTACTTCGCCTTCAGTACGGCCAGCCGGGCGTAGGTGTCCGATGCGTAGCCGCCTCGGGTTTGCGCCTCATCGGCGGCGGCACCCGCGCCGTAGAGGAAGTTCAGACTGTGGCCAACGGTCCACGGCGCGAGCGCCGCGCGGACTACCGCATGGTCCTCGGGCGCGGCGTCACCCGCATCGGGTCCGGGCATGGTGATGACCCGAACGATGTAATCGGCATCCCGGTTGTCCACGCTGATCCCCGCGGGACCACGTCTGCCCAGCGCACCGCCGAGGTGCCGGATATCGACCACCGCCTGGATCGGCGATTCGGGTCCGGTGGCCGCGAGCAAGGCCGACAGGGTTTCTCCGGTGAACTCGCCGAGCAGTGCATTGGTGGCGGCGTAGGCATGCGGGTGGTCGGGATCGCTGTGGATGGTGTGCGATTCGGTGTATGACATGACTCGCAGGTCATCCTTCAAACGCTCCCCGACCGCGCGCAACGGCGCGACCAGCCGCTCGCCCTCCGCGGCGGATCCGTTGTAGGCGATCCGGATAGATGCGACATAGCGTCCGCGCAGCGGTTCCGGAATCTGCGGAATGGGCGGGAAGGTCATGACGGTGACCGTCGAGGTCAGCTCATCGGGCAACGTTGCGGTCCAGTCCTTCCAAGCTTCCAGTGCCTGCTCGACCAGTGGGGTATCGAAGACCAATTGGCCGCCGTAGACGGTGGCGACCGGAACCAACTCCAGTTCCAGCGCGGTCACCACGCCGAAATTGCCGCCGCTGCCGAGCACCGCGCCGAAGAGTTCGTCGCCGGAGTTCAAGGTGCGGACCCGTCCGTCCGCCGTGACGATCTCGATGACGGGCACATGTTCGGCCGCGTAGCCGAATTGCCTTGCCAGCAGGCCCAGCCCACCGCCGAGGGTGTAGCCGACGACCCCGACCGAGGGCGAGGAGCCGTTCAGCGGCGCCAGTCCGTACGGAGCGGCGGCCTCGACCAGCGCGCCCGCCCGCACTCCGGCGCCGACGCGAGCCGTGCGCGTCTGCGGGTCGATCCGGATATCGGTCATCCGGCGGGTACTGATCAGCACACCTGCGTCGGCGGCGACCGAAAGTCCATGACCGGTGGCCTGGACCGCGACCGGAAGTCCATGACGCGCGGCGTATTCCACCGCACTGCGCACATCTTCGGCGTGCACCGCGCCGACAACCAGTGCGGGGCGGTGGTGGTACGCGGCCTGGAAACCGGCGATTTCTTCGTCGTATCCGGTGTCACCCGGGCGGAAGATCGGGCCGGTGAAGGTGTCGATGATCTCTGCGGTGTTTCCCATGCCTTAGACGATCCCGCGCGCCACGCGAGAAGTACAACAGATAGTTCTGCTTGTTCCTATAATCAGTAATTATGGAACTACGCCAACTCCGCTACTTCGTGACCGTGGTCGAGGAGGCCAATTTCACCCGCGCCGCGGCCCGGTTGCACTTGGCCCAACCCGGACTCAGCGCGCAGATCCGCCAGCTCGAACGCGAATTGGGACAAGAGCTTCTGGATCGCGGCGGCCGCTCCGTGACCTTGACCGAGGTGGGCGCGGCGGTGCTACCGCATGCCAGGGCCGCGCTGGCGGCGACCGAACGGATCACCGCGGCAGTGGACGAATTCACCGGACTGCTGCGCGGACACGTCCGCGTCGGCTGCATCTCCGGCGCGGGCGACGAGGAATTCGATATCTCCTCGGTGCTCGCGGATTTTCACGACGACCACCCGCAGGTCGGCATCAGCCTGACCGAGGACACCTCCGAGCGGATGCTCGCGGCGGTGCGCAGCGGTGAACTGGATATCGCCCTGGTCGGGTTGACCGGCGCGGAGATCGGTGCCGAGATCGGCATCGACGTTGTGCTCGATACACCGGTCGTCGCCGCGGTCGCGCGGGGCGGCAAGAAGTGTGCCTCGATCAGGCTCGAGCAGTTGCGCGACCAACCGCTGATCTGTCTACCGCGCGGCACCGGCATCCGCGGTGTCTTCGATCGCGCCTGTGCCGCAGCGGGATTCGAACCCGATATCGCCTTCGAGGCCGCCGCTCCCCCGCTACTGCTTCGGCTCGCGGCCCGCGGCCTCGGCATCGCGGTGGTACCCGCGCTGACGCCAGCGGACGCCGCGGCATTCGACGTGCGGGTGCTGACGATTACCGAACCGGAGCTGCGCGGACAACTCGCGCTGGCGTGGCGGCGCGATCGTCCGGGCAGTCCGGCGGCGAAAGTGCTACTCGGACAACTGCGTATCGGCCTCGGCGGGCGCTGAATTCAGAGCAGTCGCGACAGGAATGCCTTGGTGCGTTCGTGTTTCGGGTCGGCGAGCATCTCGCGCGGATTACCCGACTCCACGACCACACCGCCGTCCATGAACACCAGTTGGTCGGCAACCTCACGGGCAAAACCCATTTCGTGGGTGACGACCACCATCGTCATACCGTCGGCGGCGAGTTCGCGCATGACCCCGAGCACCTCGCCGACCAATTCCGGATCCAGCGCCGAGGTCGGCTCGTCGAAGAGCATCAGCTTGGGATCCATCGCCAGCGCGCGGGCAATGGCGACGCGCTGCTGCTGACCGCCGGAGAGCTGGGCCGGATAGGCATTCGCCTTGTCCCCCATACCAACTCGGTCCAGCAACTCGTGCGCACGCGCCGTCGCGTCCGCCTTACGGATGCCCTTCACCTGGATCGGCGCCTCGACGATGTTCTCCAGCGCCGTCCGATGCGGGAACAGGTTGAAATGCTGGAACACCATGCCGATATCGCGACGCTGCTTAGCTGCGTCACGCGGATGCAATTCGTAGAGTTTGCCGGCCTTTTCCCGATAGCCGATGAGATCGCCGTCGACATAGAGCCGACCCGCATTCACCTGCTCGAGGTGGTTGATACAGCGCAGAAACGTCGATTTACCCGAACCCGACGGCCCGATCAGACACAGCACATCGCCGCGTCCGACCTCGAGCGAAATACCCTTGAGCACTTGCAGCGCACCGAAGTTCTTGCAGACCCGATCCGCGCGAATCATCGGCTGTGCGTCGGTCGGCTCCACCTTTGTTCGCTCGCTCATTTCGCCTTCACAATAGTCTGAGCGTCGGCCAGTTCCTGCAGTTGCTTGGTAGTCAACTGCCGCGTGACGCCCCGCGAGTAGTAGCGCTCCAGGTAGTATTGCCCGACCATCAGCACGCTGGTGACCGCGAGATACCAAGTAGCGGTGACCAATAGCAATGGAATCGGCTGGAAGTTCACGCCATAGATGTCGCGGGCCCGCCCGTACAAATCGGTACTCAACGGGATCGCGGTGACCAGCGCGGTGGTCTTCAGCATGCCGATGAGCTCATTGCCGGTCGGCGGGATGATCACCCGCATGGCCTGTGGCAGCACGGTCCTGCGCATGGTCTGCGACCACGACATGCCCAGCGCCGTCGAGGCCTCGCGCTGCCCCTCGCCGACGGAATTGATTCCGGCACGGACGATTTCGGCCATATACGCGGCCTCGTTCAACGCGAGGCCGATGACCGCGAAGGCGAATGCGGCCTGCAACCCCTGTACGTCGACTCGGATGAACTCGGGCCCGAACGGCACACCGAGCTGGATCGACTTGTACAGCGACGGAAACAAACCCCAGAACACCAACTGCACGAAAACCGGTGTGCCACGGAAAATCCAGAGATATACCCACGCCACAGCGCGCAACACCGGATTCGGCGACAGGCGCATCACCGCGAGCAACGCGCCGAGCACGATGGCGATGGCCATCGCGAGCACGGTCAGCTCGAGGGTGACCATCGCGCCGGAGGCGATCCGGCTGTCGAACAAGTACTTTCGATAGGTCCCCCATCCGTACGCGGGGTTGGTGGCCGCGCCGTAGATGAAGAGCCCGAGCAGGACGAGGATGATCGCCGCGGCGATCCAGCGGCCCGGCCTGCGTAGTGGAACGGCCTTGATCGGCTCCGGTTCTGCCGCGTCGATCGGCCCGCCGGACCCGGTGTTGTCGCCGGGCGCCGACGTGTTCTCGGATGACGACATCGATCAGCTCTCGGCGCCGTTGATGACCGACTTGGTGATCGCGCCTTCCTGAACACCCCAGTTCTTGGTGATCTCCAGGTACTTGCCGTTATCCATCAGATGCTGGACGGCCGCCTGCAGCGCCTTGCCGAGCGCCGAACCCTTGGGAATGGCCCAACCGTAGGGCGCGGAATCGAAGACCTTGCCCGCCGCCTCGATCTTGCCGTCGCTCTTCTTGATCGCATAGGCGGTCACCGGCGAATCGGCCGACATCGCGTCGACCTGGCCGAGCACCAGCGCGTTGGTCGCCGCGCTCTGCTCATCGAACGGCTTCTTATCGATGGCTGGCTTGCCCTCCGCCTCGCACTTCTTGCTCCGCGCCGGAATTTCGTCGGTGTCCTGAACCGTGGTGGCCTGTACCGCGACCCGCTTACCGCAGGCGTTGTCCGGGTCGATCGGCTTACCCGTCTGCTGCGCCCACTGACTGCCCGCGTTGAAGTAGGTGGTGAAGTCGACGCTCTGTTCGCGTTCCTTCGAGTCGGTGATGGAGGACATGCCGACGTCGTAGGTGCCCGCTTGGATCGCGGGAATGATCTTCTCGAAAGAGGATTCGACGTATTCGGCCTTGACACCGAGGGTCGACGCGACCGCGTCCATCAGGTCGACATCGAAGCCGACGATCTTGCCGCTCGGGTCCTTGTACTCATTGGGCTGATACGGGATATTGACACCGACGACGAGCTTGCCCGACTGTTTGATCTTGTCCGGGAGCAGCGCGGCGGCCGTGTCGAACTTGTCGATACCCTGTACCTTCGCCACCGCGGGCGAGTTGTCCTCGGTGTTACTACAGCCCGACACCGCCAGCACGCCGCCGGCGAGTACGCACATCGCTTGCAGGGCGCGCCTGCCAAGAACCGATCGAACAGACACAGCAGCCCTCCACATTTCGGATCCGAGAAACCCGGGTGTCACCACCCCGTTTGGCAATCTAAGCGATCGTGGCGTTTCGTGCTGGACAGTAACGGAAGTTTATCCGTTCTGTGCGGAACACTCCGAGCACAGCAAACACTCAGGCACCGGCGGTGGACCCTACCGGACGGTCCGATGTTCGAATGGGTTGGGTTCCGGGGTGGCCTCGCTGACCCGGGTCAGCGCCGGTGCACCCTGGCACCGACCTGCTCGGTGAATTCACTGGTCGAGGCGAGACCACCCAGGTCGGCGGTGGCGATGCCCGCGGCGAAGGTGGCAGCGACGGCCCGTTCGATGCGTTCGCCCGCGCTCAACAGCGTGTGGTTGTTGTCGCGAATTCCCAGCCAGTGCAACAACATTGCCGCCGAGAGCTGAAGCGCCGCCGGATTTGCGCGATTGTGTCCGGCCAGTGTCGGCGCGGCGCCGTGTACCGCTTGGGCCATCGCCTTGGTCGCCGAGCAGTTGAGCGATGCGGCGATGCCGAGTGAGCCGCTCAGTTCACCGGCGAGATCGGAGAGGATGTCGCCGAAGAGGTTCTCGGTGACCAGCACGTCGTAGTCGCGGGCCGCACGGACCAGATGAGCGGCCACCGCGTCGACGTGTTCGTCATCGACCTCGACGCCGGGGTAGGCGTTGGCGACGTCATAGCAGACGTCGCGGAACAGGCCCATGGTCATGGGCAGCACATTGGCCTTGTGCACGATGGTGACCCGCTTGCGACGCGCGGCCGCGAGCCGGAAGGCCTCGTGCGCGATCCGCTCGCAAGCCTGCCTGGTGATCAGTCCGACCGCCATCGCCACATCCGGGGTGGGCCGGAACTCACCCGACCCGGCGAACATATTGCGGTCGGCATAGAAACCCTCGCTGTTCTCCCTGACGATCACCAGGTCGATATCGGGGGCGTTCGCCTTGATTCCGGCGAAAGCACGGGCGGGGCGGATATTCGCGTAGAGGCCGAAGCGTTTGCGGATGACGCCGCCGGGTGCGATTCGAAGTTCCGGCGGGTAGGCGGCATTGTCGTGCGGCCCGAGGATCCAGGCGTCGAGTTCGTCGAGGGCAGCGAGCGTCTGCTCCGGCAGCGGATCGCCGAATTCCTCGATGGCGCGCTGCCCCATCGGCAACCGAACCCAGTCGACCGAGGTCGCGCCTACCGCGGCGAGTGCTTCGTCGACCACCGCGCGGGTGGCACGCACCACCTCGGGGCCGATGCCGTCGCCTTCGATGAGGCCTAGACGCATACGCTTCACCGGGCAATCCTCCCGCGACGCGGTTCGTGCGCCGACAACTGGGCCGCGCGTTCGCCGCCCATCGAGCCGCGCGGACGGCTAACCTGTCGTGCACTATGGTGCAGTCCGTCGAATTGCTATTGGACGATCTGGCCGATGCGGAGATCCGACGGCAGTGGCAACTGCTCGCGGACGCGGGCATCCCGAGTTCGGCCGGTAAGCATGCCGAAACCAATCGGCCGCATATCACCATCGCGGTGGCCAGGCAGATCTGGCCGCGCATCGATCATGCGCTGGACCAACTGAGTTTCCGACCGATTCCGATACGACTGGGCGGCGTGCTGGTCTTCGGTGCGCGCCATCCGATCCTGGTCCGGTCCGTGGTGCCCTCGGAACAGTTGCTCGCATGGCAACGTCGAATCTTCTCCGTCGTGTCGCCGTGTCCCGGCATACCGTCGAATGTGCGACCCGACGAGTGGACGCCGCATATCACACTGGCCAGACGGGTACCGCCACACCATCTGGGCGAGGCGATCCACGCCGTCGCCAGGGACCATGATTTTCCGGCGTCGGTGGTGGGTATCCGGCGTTGGGACGGCGATCAACGGCGCGAGTGGCCGGTCGCCCGAGGCGGATAGAGGCACCGCCGGAAGATATATACGGCGCCGGACGTTATAGCTGGCGACATACGACATGAGAGGACGTCATGGCCACCCAGACGCTGAACCAACAGAATTTCGATGAGATCGTCACCGGAAACGACGTGGTACTCGTCGATTTCTGGGCCGACTGGTGCGGTCCGTGCAAGAGCTTCGCGCCCACCTTCGAGGCCTCCTCGGACAAGCATCCCGATGTCGTGCACGGCAAGGTCGACACCGAGGCCGAACAGGGCTTGGCCGCCGCCGCCAACATCCGCTCTATTCCGACCATCATGGCGTTCCGCGAGGGCGTACTGGTCTTCGCGCAGCCCGGCGCCCTGCCGCCCGCCGCGCTGGAGGATCTGGTCACCCAGGTGAAGGCACTGGATATGGAAGAGGTGCGCAAGCAGCTCGCCGAGCAGCAGGCAGATCAGTAAACTGCACCCCCGGGCCGTTCACATTCTGTGGAATGTGAACGGCCCGTTGTGTTTTCGCTTCGCTCAGACGCCCAGCTTGTTGACGCCCGCGATCATGGCGCGGACCGTCGACTCGGCGCCGTCGTCGGCCAAGGCCGCGCCCCAGCCGCGTCTGCCGTTGCATTCGCACTGCACGAACGTCGCGGTGCCTGCCGCGGTGCGGCGCTGGTGGAATTGCAGGATTTCGACCGGATAGCCCTCGTCGTAGAGGGCCGAGGTCATCGCGGCGACCGGGCTGCCGGTGGCGATCACCGTGCGCAGGTGGCCGGCGAATTCCAGGGTGGCCGTGAACTCCGCGCTCCGCTTGCCCGCGGGCGACCAGTCACCGACCCGAATCGGGCCGGTGTGCTCGCAATAGCGGTGGTGAAACTGCGCTGGTGTCAGATCGGCGCATTCGGCGCGCAGCGCCTTGGGGGCGGCGGCGATGAACATGTTGGGGTCAAGAGTCAGGATGGTCATTGTGCGGAGGTCTTCCCGAGGATTGTCTTCTCAATTGACAGAGGGGACCAGCAGTAAGTAGTCAGTAGCCCGCAGCGAGGGGGCCGGTCCGAATCAGACCCCGCTACGGCGGGTTACTACGAGAAGTCGCCGGGTTGCCACCATCGCGGTAAGCGGAATTAGCACTGCGCTGTCGCGGTCTGCGACATGGAGCGCGGCGCTGTGGCGGTCGGCGGGATACGGCACGCGGATCAGAATAGGACGATCCCGACGCAATGGCAACCATATTCCTCGCGCCGTCGCGCCTACTCGCGAGTATCATCCTCGCAGCTCAGGGGCGTCGCACCAAGGACGGATGGCGAACCGTTCCAGCGACGGTACTTTCGGTCACATGGGTGCCCTTGTCGCCATGACCATTCCCGGATTGGCCGTCCTGCTCATCGGCCTCGCATTCGTCGAGGTGCTGTGGAATCGGCTCACCGGTAGCCGGATACTGCCTTGGTTCAGACACCGCAAGCACACGCCGGTCGCGGCGACCGGATTCGAACAGGTGGCCGCGGCCTTTCAAGGTTCGAAGCACTACGAATTCGAGCAGCGGCAGACGGTACTGATGCATAAGGAAGATAAGTCGGATGGGTCCCCGCCGCGCGATGAAATCGACCTGCGCGCCAGGTCGGCGAAGCTGGTGCGGCGTCACTCGCCCATGAACGACCCTGCGGTCTGACGTAGTACCCGCACCGTCGCCAAAGCTGCCCCAGGGACGATTCCACTATCGATCTCGGCCGGAGCCGGATGTGCCCTGGTTGTCGGCGCGACCCTGGCAATCGGTGTAACCGGTTGCGGCTCCGCTACTTCCGTCCCTGATCCAGGATCTACCAACATGCCTGCGATACAGGCGAACTGCTGGCGACGGACGCTGAAATGCATTGCGGCACATCGGAAATCCGGTGTGCCGCAAGCACCACTCAGTGCGCCCGAGTTTGTTCATTTAGGTTAGTGCGTGACGTCAGCCCCGCAACGCCGCCAGAAGTGCCTGTTCATCGGCCGGGATGTGCGGGGCGAACGTCTGCTGCGCGCCGTTGATCGCGATCGTCGCCGACCGCAGCACCCGCAACCGGCGCACGATCGCCCGGATGCTCTCGCTGGTGCGGTCTTGGGCGGTGCGGGCGACCGCCAGCGCGGTGAACACGAGCGTCAGATGCGCTTCGATCGCATCGCGGGTGCGGGCGAACATCGGCCTGGCGGCGAGGTCGGTCTTCGACATGCGAAACGACTGCTCGACATGCCAAAGGTCGTGGTAGGAACCGATCACCTCACTGGCGGTCATCATGTCGGCGGGCAGGTTCGTGACATATCCCTTCAAGCCCGCGAGGCGGCGGGCCCGCGCGAGCGCGGCCTCGTCCAGGGTCTTGCCGGCCTTGCCGTTCTTCACGAAACGTGGTGCCCTGTCGGCTTTCTCGCCCGCGATGACCGCGCGGGCCTTGGCTTCTTGGGCGTTGAGGGTGCGGTTGTCGCGGACGTAGCGTTTCGTCGAGTAAGCCCAGACCGCCCGCCACGATCCCTGGTGGGTGTCGGGGTCCCAGACCGGTTCAGCGCGGACCGCGGAGTTGTTGTCGACGTTCGCTCCGCGCTTCGGGGTGACGGTGTCGATGACCTGCCCGTCAGCGAATGTCTCACCGTGCCAACGGAAATGGGACTCCAGATCGATCGGTGCCTTGGTGACACGGAAACCGACGATGAACCGCAGGTCGGCGTCGTCGAGGGCGGTCAGGTTCTCCGCCGACAGCATGCCGGCGTCGGCGACGATCACGAACGACTCGAGCCGGTGCCGGGCCTGGAACTGCCGGATGATCGGAACGATCGTGTGCTTCTCAGCCTTGTTACCCTCGAAACAGCCTATCTCCAAAGGGAATCCGTGCCGGTCGACCAACAGCCCGACCACAATTTGTGGGTCGACACGGCGTTCCTTGCTATAGCCGACCTTGCGGAGGCCGTCTTCTTTCTCCGCTTCGAAATACAAGGTCGTGACGTCGTATAGGCAGAGCGACACGTCACCGCTGGTGATGGCGTGGGCGAAGCAGGCTTCGGCGATCCGGTCGCGGTAGCCGCCGCCCTCGGCACCGGCGGCGCGGCCGAGGGTGCGGCGCAGGGTGGAGTAGGAGGCGGGCCCACGGCCCATCTCGGCGAGGACCCGGCCGATGTCGGCCAACGAGGTCGGTTCGACCAGCCGCGCGACGACCAGGTCGCGGAACACGTCGTCTCCGAGGGCGGTGGTGAAGCCGAGGGAGTCGTAAACCGTTGCCAGAGAATCGAACAGCAGCCTCGAGCTGGTGCCGGTAACCCGGCCGGAGCTGACCGGACCGGCCGGTGATGGGGTGGCCGGCGCGGTCTCGAACAACGTCTCCGGCGGGACCGCTGGTTCGCCGAGCAGGGCGGTGCGTTGCTGGACGGGTTCCAGGCCGAGATCGAGCTGGCCCTGGTCACGGTCTTCGACGAGGTCACGGGCTCGGGCGAGCAGGATGCCGAGTTCGGCTTCGGTGTGGGCGGATCCGACGTGGGCGATGATGCGTTGGCGGCCGCTGGTGTATTCGGCGACCTGGACCGCGGTTGCCCCGGATGCTGTGCGGACCCGCCGGATGAACGCCACAACCTGCGACTCTACCGGCCGATTAGTGCGTGAAATCCACCATCCCCGCGACCGTCGTGCCTGGTCAGCGCGGTGCACTCAACTGAAATCCATTGACCTGAACAAACTCAGGATCGATCTCGGCCGGAGCCGGATGTGCCCTGGTTGTCGGCGCGACCCTGGCAATCGGTGTAACCGGTTGCGGCTCCGCTACTTCCGTCCCTGATCCAGGATCTACCAACATGCCTGCGATACAGGCGAACTGCTGGCGACGGACGCTGAAATGCATTGCGGCACATCGGAAATCCGGTGTGCCGCAAGCACCACTCAGTGCGCGGCGGAATCCCAGCTGCGGCCGGTGCCGACGGAGACGTCCAACGGAACCGACAGCGTGATCGCCGAGGACATCTGTTCGCGGGCGAGTGCTTCCAGGGTGTCCCGCTCCCCCTCGGCAACCTCGAAGACCAGTTCGTCGTGGATCTGCAGCAGCATGCGCGAGCGCAGGCCCGCCGCCTTGATCGCCTTGTGCACGTTGATCATCGCGACCTTGATGATGTCCGCGGCGGTGCCCTGGATGGGCGCGTTGAGGGCCATGCGTTCGGCCGCCTCTCGGCGCTGACGGTTGCTGGAGTCCAGATCGGGCAGGTAGCGACGGCGGCCGAAGAGAGTTTCGGTGTAGCCGACCTTGCGTGCCTGTTCGACCACCTCGTAGAGGTAGTCACGAATGCCGCCGAAACGGTCGAAGTAGACCTCCATCTGCTCCTTGGCCTCCTGCGTGCTGATCTTCAGCTGCGTCGAAAGACCGTAGGAACTCAGGCCGTATGCGAGACCGTAGGACATCGCTTTGATTCGGCGCCGCATTTCGGGTGTCACCTCCGACAGCGAGATATCGAAGGCCTTGGAGGCGACGAAGGTGTGCAGATCCTCGCCGGAGTTGAAGGCCTCGATCAGCCCCTCGTCGCCGGAAAGGTGAGCCATGATGCGCATTTCGATCTGGCTGTAATCCGCGGTCATCAGCGATTGGTAGCCGGGACCGACGACGAAGGTATCGCGGATCTGGCGGCCGGTGTCGGTGCGGATCGGAATGTTCTGCAGATTCGGCTCGGTCGAGGACAGGCGGCCGGTGGCGGCGATGGTCTGGTTGAAGGTGGTATGGATACGGCCGTCGTCGGCGACGGATTTGAGCAGCCCATCCACCGTGACCTTGAGCCGGGTGGCGTCGCGGTGTTCGAGCAAATGCCGCAGGAATGGATGCTCGGTCTTCTCGAACAGCGATTCCAGCGCATCGGCGTCTGTGGTGTAGCCGGTCTTGGTGCGCTTGGTCTTCGGCATATCGAGTTCATCGAAGAGCACCACCTGCAGCTGCTTGGGTGAGCCGAGGTTGATCTGTTTGCCGATCACGCCATAGGCTGCATTGGCCGCATCGGTGACCTTATCGGCGAATTGGCGCTGCAGTGCCTCGAGCTGGTCGGTATCGACCGCGATGCCCGCATTCTCCAATTCGGCGAGCACGCCGAGCAACGGCAGTTCCATATCGTCGAGCAGTGCGCTGGATTCGATCTGGCGCAGTTCGCCGTCGAGTGCCTCGGCCAGGTCCAGAACCGCCCTGGCGCGCAGCATTTCGCTCTGCGCCAGCTCGGCGTCCACGGTGTCGGCATCGTCGAGCAGCGACAGTTGCGGGGTTTCGGCGGTTTCAGCGCGCAGTTCGCGATGCAGATAGCGAAGCGACAGATCGTCGAGGTTGAAGCTGCGTTGGCCCGGGCGGACCAGGTAGGCAGCCAGGGCGGTATCGCTGGTCAGACCGCCGAGGCTCCAGCCGCGGCCACGCAGCGCGTGCATTGCCGCCTTGGCCTCGTGCAGCGCCTTCGGTACGGCCGGATCGGCCAGCCAAGCGCCGAGTGCGACTTCGTCTTCCGGGGTGAGCACGGAGACATCGATGTAGCCGCTTTCGCCGTCCGCGGCGGCGATGGCGAGTGCACGTGTGTCGCCATTGCCCGGCGTGCTGGTGCCGACCACCGAAATGCCATGGCGGACACCGACTTTCGCATGTTCGGCGAGCCATGCGGCGACCGCGCCGACCTCGAGCGCGCCGCCGCTGATCTCGAAGCCGGATTCGGCCTCGGGCTCCGGCGGGGCGAGAGTTTCGAAGAGCCGGTCGCGCAGTACCCGGAACTCCAGGTCATCGAAGAGTTGGTGGATCTTGTTGCGATCCCACGGCTGCTGGGCCAACTGATCGGGCGTGTAGGGCAGCGGGACGTCGCGGACCATCTCGGTGAGCTGGCGGTTGAGCACGACACTGCTGAGGTTGGCGCGCAGCGCGTCACCGACCTTGCCCTTCACCTCGTCCACCTTGTCGACGAGGGTGCTCAGATCGCCGTATTCACGAATCCACTTGGCGGCTGTCTTCTCCCCGACGCCCGGGATGCCGGGCAGATTGTCACTCGGGTCGCCGCGCAGGGCCGCGTAGTCCGGGTACTGCGCCGGGGTGAGCTGATATTTGGCCATCACCTCATCCGGGGTGAACCGGGTGAGATCCGAGACGCCCTTGCGTGGGTAGAGCAACGTGACCTCGTCGCTGACCAGCTGAATGGCATCACGGTCACCGGAGACGATCAGGACACGGAAGCCCACGGTGACGGCCTGGGTCGCGATGGTCGCAATCAGATCGTCGGCCTCGAAACCCTCGATCGCCATCACCGGGATGCCCATAGCGCCGAGCACATCCTTGGTGAGTTCGACCTGGCCGCGGAACTCATCGGGCGTGGCATTGCGCCCCGCCTTGTACTCCGGATATGCCTCGGTGCGGAAGGTCTTGCGATTGACGTCGAAGGCCGCCGCGATATGCGTCGGCTTCTCGTCGCGCAACAGATTGATCAGCATCGCGGTGAATCCGTACACCGCATTCGTGGTCTGGCCGGTGACCGTCTTGAAGTTCTCCGCGGGCAGCGCGAAGAATGCGCGGTAGGCAATCGAATGCCCGTCCAACAGCAACAACGTCGGCCGCCCACCACCGGCATCACCGGCTGCCACGGGTACGACGCGGGAACGCTGATCAGTAGTCGCTGGGGTCACGCCTGAGAGTCTAGGGAGCCCCACCGACAATCCACAGCCACGGCACCCCCTTGTGATGCGACACCAGTGAGCCGTCCGATTTCCGCCAGAAGCGGTTCGCTTCGGCGGCCATGATTTCCCGGTGACCACAACTCGCGCAGCACTGCAGAACTTCTTCGCCGCCGAAGCCGCCTACATCACCGAGGGCGCCAACTTCGATGCGATGGCGACATGCCTGGCCCCCGATGTCGTCATGTACCAGGCCGAGCACCTGCCCTACGGCGGTGCATGGCACGGTCCGGACGGCATCGAGAAATTCATGGCGGCGATGCGCCGGACCTGGGCCTCGCTGGAATTCCTCGAGCAGCGATTCGTGGTGGAGGGCGACACGGTCGTCATCTACAACCGCGGCCGCATGCTGGCCCGCGCCACCGGCCGGATGCTGGAAACCTCGGTGATGCAACTGATGACCTTCCGTGACGGGCTGATCGCCGAGATCCGGCCGTTCTATCTGGACACCGCTGCCGTGGTCGAGGTGCTGACCGAAGCGCACGGCTGACAGCAGCACGCACTCATTCCACGTGGGCCGGGGAGCTGTACCAGGTGTTGCACTCCCAGGTATCTCCCTTGTCGGAGCCCCATTTCCACCAGCCCCAGACGTTCTCTTCCGTGCCCTGCATCCGTGGATCACGGGTGGCGTGGCCGCGCTGGACGGCGTGGGATGCTTCGGTCCAGGTTTGTTCATCGATATCGGCGCGACCGAAGTTGGTGCCGATAAACATGCCGGAGAAGCAGCGGGCTTGCAGTTCCATGCGACGGCTTTGTTCGCGACCGGCGGTGGTGTCCCTTCCGACGGTCGAGCGCTTCTCGTTGTAGGCCTGCATGACGCCGATCAGGTTCTGCACATGATGGCCGTATTCGGTACTGAGCACAGCCAATTGGGCGCCGCGGCGCGACCCACTGGACAGCGGCCGCATGGCGTCGTACGGCAGGACCAGTGTTTCCTCGAGGGCGCAGTAGAACGTTGTCGGGCCGTTGCGCAGCCGCTGCACGCATTGGCTCGCCACCTCACGGGATTCGGTGGGGGCGAGTAGCCGCGGCGGATGGAACGGCAATCCGGCGCCGCGCAGCGTCGGTTCCCACGACGCGTCCAGGCAGGCGATCGCGGCCCGATAGAAGGCCCGCGCCGCCTCCGGATCATCGCGCCAGGCGGGCATTTTGCAATCGACCCTGCCGAGTCCGACGTGCTGGGCGAAGAGCGGATGGTCGGCCAGTGCCTGCACCGGGCGGCTCGACGCCGCCGGCATCCCGGCCTGCGATAGCCCGGCCAGCGGCGCGAAGGCGACCGGCGGTGCCCCGTCGCCGATCGGATCCGCCGCCTCGGGTAGAGCACCGGTGAATCCCGGCGTCATCGAATTGTCGGAAACGCTACGCGCAGTGTGTGTTTCACCGGCGCCAGCGGAATGTCCGGTCATGAGCAGACCTGTCGCGGTGAGCGCGCCGACCACACCGAGCACTACCCAGATCAACACGATGCGATTGCCGCGCAACGGACCGAGCCGAGAGCCGAACGTGCCGTTCATGACCTACCTAGAGAGCTCGATCACCGCACATTCATTGGACTCCCGCCCAGCGCGGCACGCAACTCGGGGAACCGCTCAGGGGGTCACAGTGTGGACACGAGTTCGCGCAGCACGGGAAGGCTGACCGAGCCGGAGCCGAGCACCACATCGTGGAACGCCTTGACGTCGAAATCGGCACCGAGTCGTTCGGCGGCGTGCCGACGTTGCCGACGAATTTCGAGCTGACCGACCTTATACGCCACGGCCTGACCGGGAATCGCGATATAGCGATCGATCTCGACCGCGATTTCGGCCAGCCCGACCGGTGCGTTGGCCACCATGAAGTCGATAGCCTGCTGGCGGCTCCAGCCCTTGGCGTGGATTCCGGTATCGACGACGAGTCGGCACGAGCGCCAGGAATCGGCCGCCAACATACCGACGCGTGCCAAATCGTCTTCGTACAAACCCATTTCGTCGGCGAGTCGTTCGGTATAGAGCGCCCAACCCTCGACGAAGGCGGTATTCGCGAACGACTGCCGTTGGAACCGCGGCAGCTGATCGAGCTCGTTGGCTATGGTGAGCTGCAGATGATGCCCCGGAATCGCCTCGTGATAGGCCACCGCCGCTGTCTCGTAGCGGCTGCGGCTGGTGGGTTCGTGCTGGTTGACGAAGTAAGTGCCCGGCCGGGAGCCGTCCGCGGCGGGCTGAAAGTAGTATGCGGCGGGCGCATCCGCGGCCAGGAAATCCGGCACCGGGGCGATCTCGCATGATTCCTTGGGCAGGCGGCCGAACCAGTTGCCCATCTCGGCGACCGCCGCGCCGAGCGCGCGTTGCGCATCGGCCATGATCTCCTCACCACTGACATAACGCAGTTCGGGATCGCGGCGCAGATGGGCGAAGATTTCAGCCGTATCGGCGGTGCCGAACAGCCGGGTACCGATCGCGGCGTACTCCTCGCCCAGCAGCTCCAATTCGGAAAGGCCGAGTTGGTGAATCTCGTCCGCGCCGAGATCGGGCAGGGTGGTGTGGCGGCGCAACTGCCGCCGGTAGATGTCCTCGCCGTCGGCACCGAGCCAGCACAGCCCGCATTTGTCGTCGGGACGGGCGGCGGGCAGCAGTTCGTCGGCCAGGACGTCTCGATAGCGTTGGAAGGCAGGGCGGATCACCGCACGTGCGACCTCGGTGAGTTCGGCCCGCCAGGCGGCCGCACCATCCCAGTCCATCGGCCCGGCGAATGTGGCGAACGGATCGGTGGCGATATCGGAGGCCAGATAGCCGTCGAGTTGGTTGAGCGAGCGTTCGATGGTGATGCGCGCGGGCGCGCGGCCCCCCGCCAAACCGTTGCGGAACTGCTGGACCGCTTGGTCGAGCAGCGTGTCGAACTGGCGATGGCGCCGCACAAGGGCGCGCGCGTGTTCGGGCTCCAGCGCCTTGATCTGGGGCGCCATAATGAGCATTCTGGCGTGCACCCCGTCCATCTGCTCCGACGCCAGTTCGGTCGGCCGCCACGCCAGATTGTCGATGGCCGAATCCAATTCGGTGCGCAGCAGACTGCGCGTGACCCGATCGGTTCCGTCCAGTTCTTCGGCATCGAGGCCGGCGACCTGATCGCGCAACTCACGCAGGGTCGCCAGCAGCCGCTGCTCGGCTTCGGGCGAAAGATCCTCGACGCGGTCGTCGAAGCGGTGGTCGCCGAGCAGAGTGGCTGTGCTCGGCGCGGCCGCCAGCACGCTGTCCCAGTAGCGGTCGGCCAGATTCGTCAGTTCGTTATGCCCGTCCACAGCGCCATTCCTCCGGTAGTGGTCGTTGGGCGCGCCAGCGCCCAACACTGGCCAGCGTGCACATCCCGACATAATGCCTCGAGGCGGCCACGGACGGTCCGACTTCTAGCCCACGCCCAGGTAGGCCGACTTCACCGCAGGATCAGTGAGCAGATCCCCGCCGATACCGCTCTTGGTGACCTCACCGGTCTCCAGGATGTAGGCGCGGTCGCTGCGGGTCAGCGCCTGTTGGGCATTCTGCTCGACCAACAGTACGGTGGTGCCCTGCTGGTTGATCTCGCTGATGATCCGGAAGATCTGCTGAATCACCATGGGCGCCAACCCCATCGACGGTTCGTCGAGCAGCAGCAGGCGCGGGCGGGCCATCAGTGAGCGGCCGATGGCCAGCATCTGCTGCTCACCGCCTGAGAGCGTGCCGCCGACCTGTTTGCGTCGCTCGGAGAGCCGAGGGAACAGCTCGAAAACCCACTCCAGTGTCTGGCCGTACTCCGCCTTCTGCTTGAAAGCCCTTCCATAGCAACCCATATCGAGGTTTTCCTGGACCGTCATACCGGGGAAGACGCCTCGGCCCTCCGGTGCCTGGATCAACCCGTGCGTGACCCGCTCGTGCGCCTTCATCTGGGTGATGTCGCGGCCTTCGAATCTGATCTTGCCGCCGGTCAGCGGTAGCAAGCCGGACAGCGCACGCATGGTGGTGGTCTTACCGGCGCCGTTTGCGCCGAGCAAGGTCACCAGCTCACCCTCCGCGACTCGCAGCGATACCCCATGCAGCGCTTGAATTCTGCCGTAATTGACGACCATATCGTCGACCTCTAGCAGCGGCGGCGCTTCGCTGAAGTCGCGCGGCTGCGGCTTGTTGTGCTCGTCACCGGCCGGGGCGGGCTCGTCGACGGACTTTTCCGGTTCGACCACTTCGGTTACGGCGGTTGGCTTTTCGGCCGCCGCGGCCTCGGCATCGGGCACACCCAGATACGCCGCGATCACATCCGGGTTGTCGCGGATCTCCGCGGGCAACCCGTCGGCGATCTTGCGGCCGAACTCCAGCACCACGATCCGGTCCGTGACACCCATCACCAGGCGCATATCGTGCTCGATCAGCAGCACGGTGAACCCGTCGTCGCGGATCTTGCGGATCAGATCCATCAGCGCCGATTTCTCGCTCGGATTGAACCCGGCGGCTGGTTCGTCCAAGCAGAGCAGTTTCGGCTCGGTGGCCAGCGCGCGTGCGATCTCCAATCGGCGCTGATCGCCATAGGAGAGATTGCGCGCCTTCTCCACCGCACGCGGTGCGATACCGACGAACTCGAGCAGGGCCATGCCGCGCTCGATCGCGTCCTTTTCTTCGCTGCGGTGCCGCGGCGTGCGGAAAATAGCACCTGGCACCGAGGTCTTATGCCTG
The DNA here is from genome assembly GCF_050955785.1 of Nocardia sp. CA-084685. Taxonomy (NCBI): domain Bacteria; kingdom Bacillati; phylum Actinomycetota; class Actinomycetes; order Mycobacteriales; family Nocardiaceae; genus Nocardia; species Nocardia sp. CA-084685. The sequence continues at coordinate 2,803,362 of NZ_CP192094.1, read as the reverse complement.
GCGTCGGTGCCGACCACCACGTTCTCCAGCGCGGTCATCTCGCCGAAGAGCCGCACATTTTGGAAGGTGCGGGCGATTCCGAGTCGGGTGATCTCGTTGCGCTTGGTCTTCGTCAGCGGTTTACCGTCGAAATACACCAGACCCGAGGCCGGTTTGTAGACACCGGTAATGGCGTTGAAGCAGGTCGTCTTGCCCGCGCCATTCGGCCCGATCAGCCCGAGAATTTCGCCGCGGCGGATCTCGAAGCTGACCTTGTCCAGAGCGGTCAGACCACCGAACTTCACCGTCAGCCCATCGGTGCGCAGCAGCGGCTCACCAACAGCGGTCTCGATTTCGCGATGCGGCGCAACCACATCCGCGACGACCTCGGCATCGGCGAGCACCGGGATCACGGCGGTGACGTCGACTTCGCCCGCGCTCTCGACCTCGGGCGGCGCCGCATAGCCTGCCGCCATATCCTCGTTGTCGAACAACGCGTCACCCGCGCCCGGCCCGGTCATCGTTGCGCTCCGATCAGTTCACGCTCACCCGGTTTACGCACGGCCTGATACACCTGCCTACCGAAGGTCAACAGTTTCTGCCGCACCGGGAACAGACCTTGTGGCCGCAGAATCATCATGACCACCAAGGTAATTCCGAAGTACATGTATTTGAGGTCACCGAGGGACTGCGCACCGCCGACGCGGAACAGCAACACGCTGCCGAGCAGCAGTGCCCCCATGACACCGGTGACAACCATGCCGATAATGCAGGCACGCCGCAGCCACACGCCCAAACTGTCGCCCTTGTATTTCCATACGAGAACCAGCCCGACGAAGACCAGCACGTCGATGGCCAACAGGATGTATCCGGTGGACTCATTGCTCACCAATTTCACCGACTGCAGCCGCGCGGGCAGATAGGCGATGATGAACGCGCCGAAGATGACTCCGAGCTTATTGCCCTGACCACCGATGACGACCGCGCACAGGAACAGCATCGAATTGATGATGTTGAACCCGGTCGGATTGATGAACTGCACTTGACCGGCATAGATCGCACCGGACATGCCGCCGACGGCAGCGCCGATCAGGAAGGCCCACAGCTTGAATTTGAAGGTCGGCACGCCCATGATCTCGGCGGCGTCCTCATCCTCGCGAATGGCCACCCAGGCGCGCCCGACCCGGCTGCGCTCCAGATTGCCGACGATGAGCAGCACGATGATCACCAGCACCATCGCGAACCAATACCACCAGGTGCCGTAACTGGCCCGGTCGAGCAGATTCGCACTGTCGGCATTGCCGCTGTTACCGCCGGAGAAGACACCCTCCGGCTTGCTGTCGGACGCACCGATGTGCGGGAAGGCGACACCGGAAAGACCCAGGCTGCCATTGGTGATATCGGAGAGATTGTCGGCGAGCAGTCGCACGATCTCACCGAAGCCGAGAGTGACGATCGCCAGATAGTCACCGCGCAGCCGCAGGGTCGGGGTGCCGAGGATGATGCCGGAAATGGCCGTCACCGCGACCGCGATCGGCAGGCAGGCCATCCAGGCCCAGGTCGGATTCAGCCAGCCGCCGTCGGTCTGATTCCACGGACTATTCGGGCTGGTGAGCAGGCCGACCGTATACGCGCCGATGGCGTAGAAGCCGACGTAGCCGAGGTCGAGCAGACCTGCCTGCCCGACAACGACATTCAGACCGATAGCGATCAGCGCGTACATCGCGACCTGCGCCATGACCAGACCGAAGTTGTAGCCGGGGGTATCCAGCAGCGGCGGTGGGAACAGCGGAAGCAGTGCGAGCAGAATGAGTATCGGCACGCCGACACCCCATTGCGCGGGACGGCTCAGACCGTCCCACCAGGTCCGAATCGAATCTCCTACACCGTGTCGCGGCGCGGCCGCCGTGGGTGTCTCGGGTACGGAGTCAGGGGTTTTGGTCGAGTCGGTCATGCGCGGGCCCTCCCGAGACTTTCACCGAGGATGCCGGTCGGGCGCACCATCAGCACCAGCACCAGCACGACGAACGCGACGACATCGCGCCACTCCGAACCGAGCAGCGATTGGCCGTACTGTTCCACCACACCGAGCAGGATGCCCCCGAGCAATGCGCCGCGCAGATTGCCGATGCCGCCGAGCACCGCTGCGCTGAATGCCTTGATGCCGAGAATGAATCCGCCGGAGTAGATGATGCCCTGCGGAATCTTGATCGCGTACAGCAGCGCGGCCGCACCGGCGAGCACACCGCCGATGAAGAAGGTCAACATAATGACCCGCTCCCGCGAAACGCCCATCAGCGTCGCGGTGTCGGGATCCTGGGCGACGGCGCGGATGCCGCGCCCGAATTTGGTCCGATTGATCAGCACCTCGGTCACGATCGCCAGCGCGATCGCCGCGAGCACGATCAGCAGTTTGATGTTGTCGACATCGGCGCCGAAAAAGCTGAACTGCACGCTCGGCTCGACGAGTTTGATCGGCTGCTGCGCATTGGTGCCGCCGAGTTTGGGATTGATCTTCGGCAGGATGAAGTGCACGAATTCCTGGAGCACGAACGACATACCGATCGCCGTGATGAGGAAGCTCAGCGGTTTGGCCCCGCGTTTACGCAATGGCCGATAGGCCACGCGCTCCAATCCGACCGCGGCGCCGCCGGATACCAGCATGCCGATGATCATCGCCAATGCGAGATAGGTGACGGTCAGGATGATGCCCTGGGTGTAGACATCGGGATTCGCCACGAATCCGAACAGCATGAGCCCGACCAATTGACCGAACATGCCGAGCATGAATATTTCCGAATGGGCGAAATTGATCAGCCGCAATACGCCGTAGACCAGGGTATAGCCCACGGCGACCAAGGCATAGATTGAGCCGTAGGTCACCCCGTCGACGGTCAGTCGCCAGAAGTTATCGATCACTCCGTGGTAGTTGAAGTCGATCGAGCCGGCGAGTTGTGCTGCACCGGCCAATGCCGTTGATGTCATTCGTCTTTTGCCCTCATTGAATTCGCCCACCCGACACGGCGGCACGTACGGGGATTCGCACGAACCCCTGTACGTGCCGCCGTGCTGGTTGTCTAGGGCTACTTGACCTCGTAGATCCAGATCAGTGCGTTGGCCAGTTCACCGGTCGGGTTCCACTTGTACTGACGCGCAAGACCGTTGCCGTCATAGGACCGCACGTATTCCAGCAGGTCCGGGCGGGTGAGCTTGCCGCCATCGATGCCCTTGGCCAAGATCGTGGTCAGATCGTAGCCCTCGACCGAGTACACGCCCGGCTCCGCGCCATTGAGCGCCTTGTAGTCGGCCGCGAACTTATCCGGCGCCGGACCACACGGGCAGGACAGTACCGCGCCCTTGGACGAGCTACCGGCCTGAGCGACGAACTGCGGATCGTTGGTGCCGTCGGCGGAGACGAAGACCGCCTTGACGCCACCGGACTTCAACTGCTGGGCGAGCGGGGCACCCTCGGAGTAGTAACCGGAGTAGAAGACAGCATCCGGCGCGGCGCTCGCGATCTTGGTGACCGTGGCGGAGAAGTCCTTGTCGCCCTTTTTGATGCTGGCATTGCAGCCCGCGTCGTTGGCGGAGCCGAGGCCCTCGATGATCGTCTTGGCAAGACCGGTGCCGTAGTCGGTGTTGTCCTGGATGACGCAGACTTTCTTGTAGCCAGCGGTGTTGACCAGGTACTTGCCGACCGACGGACCCTGCACGCCGTCATTGGCCAGGCCGCGGAAGAAGCTGGTCCAGCCGTTCTGGGTCAGCGTCTCATTGGTGGCCGAGGCGGTCGTCGAGACCAGGCCGGCATCGCTGAGGATCTTGCCGGTCGCCTTGGTCTCACCGGAGAACGCCGGACCGACCAGACCGATGATCGACTTGTCGTTGACGATCTGCGGGATGACCTGGGTGGCCTTCTGCGGATCGCCCTCCGTGTCGAACTGCTTGAGCTCGATCTTGCAGCCCGGGTTGGCCTTGTTGTGTTTGTCCAGCGCGAGCTTGACGCCGTCGACGATATTGATGCCGAGGGCGGCGTCCGGTCCGGTGAGCGCGCCCGCCATGGCGATCGCGGTGCCCGCGGGGCAGGTGGCCTTGCCGTCGCCCGCCGGGTCGGCGGCCGCGGCGCTGTCCGACTTCGGCACCTGCTTGCCGTTGGCGTCGATCTGCATGACCGGCTGGATCTTCAGTCCGCCCGCGCCACTGGTGCCGGAGGTGCCCGAACCACCGTCGGTCGATTTATCGCTACACCCCGTCAGCACGAGCGCGGCGGCGGCACCGATGGCCAATGCACCCCGCATCGAACGACTGCGCCATGTCGAACTAAGCACGTTTCACCTCTACGTCCTGTGCTCCCCCGGGCTCTCCTCCGAGGAGGCCGACCACGTCAGCCCGGTCAGAACATAGCGTTGCTACGTTAGCTGCGCATCACATTCGGATCATCCGATCGACTTCGTTTCGAATTTTTCATCGCGATCGGGTTTCCGGAAAGTAAAATTTCCGGCCTTGAACGGCCGGGGCGAAAGGAAGGGCCTACTTGGGCGCCAGATTTTCCAGCACGACCTCGGCTACCGCCTTCATGGTAGTGCGGCGGTCCATCGCCGTACGCTGAATCCACTTGAATGCCTGCGGTTCCGACAAGCCCTGGGTCTGCATGAGCACACCCTTGGCGCGCTCCACCAGCTTGCGCGTCTCGAGCCGGTCGGCCAGATTGGCGACCTCGCTCTCCAGCGCGGTGATTTCGTGGAAGCGGCTAGCCGCCAATTCGATGGCAGGCACCAGATCCGACTTCGTGAACGGCTTGACCAGATAAGCCATCGCACCGGCATCGCGCGCCCGCTCGACCAGGTCGCGCTGACTGAAAGCGGTCAAAATGACAACCGGCGCAACACGTTTCGACGCGATCTCGGCCGCGGCATCGATGCCGTCGCGGCGCGGCATCTTCACATCCATGATGACCAGATCCGGCCGATGCTCCACCGCCAGATCCACCGCCTGCTGGCCGTCGCCCGCCTCACCGACAACCTGATAGCCCTCTTCGGTCAGCATCTCCACCAGATCCATGCGGATGAGCGCTTCGTCTTCCGCGACGACGACCCGCTTCGCCCCGGCGTCCCGCTTCGTGCCGGCGCCCCCTGCTGTGTTGCTCATAGGTAGACCCCTCTGGTTCCGATGCCGTGTCCCGACACGCGAATGAGTGGCCGTGGTCCGGGCAACGGTCCATCGCGCCCACACTGTCGCCGTCGAGTGATGTAAAGAGTACCTTTCAGTTGCGCATACAACCCATATACCCTGCGCAAACCGGGTGATGATCACTTCCTACCCAGCCCATTCGTGATTTTCGACAGTGACACGCTATGCTTTCCCACCGGTGCGCCGATTTGGCGGAACTGGCAGACGCGACGGTCTCAAAAACCGTTGTCCGAAAGGACGTGTGGGTTCGAGTCCCACAATCGGCACTGTGTTTGTGACGGGCTCATGCTCACAGAGAGCATGAGCCCGTCTCATTTCGTCATCACACCGGGGGTGCACCCCCGGGACCACCCTGCCGTGGTGGCGCTATCGGCGGATGTCGCGGCTTCGCGCTATCAGCGCAACCGGGTCGAATGATCGAACTGGGGCTCGGGCTGTGTCGTAGTTCCAGCGTAGGGTTGCAAGTAGGCAGCCGATACGGAGGTGCCTCGATGCGGATTAACAGGACCACTGTCGATCTGTCCGGGTATCCGGATCTGGTCGTCATTTATATCGGGATGCGGGTGCGCAAACCCCGCGGAATCCTGCGTTTGCTCGGTCTGGGCCCGAAACTGTATCGGTCACACAAGGATCGGCCGGACGGGCTGTTATCGCACGAGGATGTGATCTGGTCGCTGTTTCCGCCGCATTGGGGAGCGCGGCAGTATTGGCGGGATCTGGATTCGCTGGAACGGTGGACACGCTCTGCGCCGCACCGGGATTGGTGGCAGAAGTTCTTGCGCGACTCCGGCGGGACGGGATTCTGGCACGAGGCCTACTTCATGCGCGGCGGTATCGATGCGATGTACGACGATATGGGAGCGGCCTCCGGCCTGCCGCGGTTCGCACCCGTCGTAGCCTCGCGGGGTCGGATGTTCACCACCAGGGGTCGGGTGCACGGCGAGGACGCCAAGGAGGCACCCGTGGTCGCCGAATCCGCTTACTACGGTGGAGAGTCCGAGTAAATCCGATCCCCAACCGTGGCAATACTGTGATGGTTGAGACCGCGCGCGCCGGGTACCTTCGGCAGGACGCCCAGACCTCGATTAGCCATCGGCCGCCTGTCGGCAACGCGTATCGAGCGTCTCTCTGGATACCGGGGCGTACTTTGTGTACGGCACTTGACCAGCAGATGAATATGTATTCCGCGGGCTGTGATTCGATGTCGACGGCCTTCTGGTCGGTCCGTGCGCGGCCTACCGTATCCCCATGCACGTCCTGTTCGTCTGCAACGGCAATGTCTGTCGTTCGGCAATCGCCGAGCGGCTCACCCGCGCCGTAGCGGTCGAATACAACCTGCCCGGTCTCACCGCCGAGAGTGCGGGAACCCGTGCGCTGGTTGGCTTTCCGATCGAGCCGCTGGCCGCGCGGACCATCGAGGGACTCGGTGCCGACGCCGACCATTTCCGGGCACGCAAACTCGCGCCAGAGATGATCGACCGCGCGAATCTGGTGCTGGCCATGACCGAGCAGATCCGGGCTCAGGCGGCGCAGATGGCGTTCGGCGCCGGATCGCGCACCTTCACCCTGCTGGAAGCACATCGCATCGCCAAGGTCACCGGCGCCGAGACGATTGCCGATCTGCACCACGCCCGCCACGACCTCGCCCTCGTCGGCCGGGAGAATATCGCCGACCCGGTCGGACTGTCGGAAGTGGCGTTCTGCGAAGTAGGCGACCGCATCGCCGAGGCATTGGTGCCGCTGCTGCTGGCCTTGGCGCCGCGCGAGCAGCAGCGGTCGGTCGACGACGAACGCCCCGGCCTCGTAGTGGCCCCCGGGGCGCGCCCCGCGCCACTGGCCGCCTTCCTTGCCGCCCAGCGGATCCGCTGACACGCAGGGCCCGGTGTCCAATTAGCGGGTAAAGCGATTACACTCGCGCGCGGAATAACTTCCGCCGTTGATGGTTCGACACACGACAGGAATCAGACATGCCGAAACGAATTTCGGATGTTTCGCTCCATGTTTATGTGACACCGGAAACCCTCGATCGCGTCGTAGATTCGGTACGCGCGGTGGTGGACGACCACCTCCAGGACCGCGATGTCTTCGCGTGGCGCTTCACATTGCCAGTCGAGTCCGACGCCCCAGAGCACCTACTACTAGAAACCCAATGGCGCGTAGAGCATCCCGACCAAGAGCAGGGGGCAAGACGCACCTATGAGATCGCACTGAGCCTGGTCGGTGCGCCGCGTGATCTGACCGCACCGAGCCTGAGCGCGCTGGAGAAGCGCCTGATGTTGGAAACCGCAAGCTGCCCAATGGATCTGGAGATTCCGCGGACCATCCGTGTGCAGCGCCGCGACAGCTTCGACTTCGAAACCGAGCGCGAACGGTTCCGCCTGCCCGGATATTGAGGCCATACCGGTCAGGCGACACTGAGGTCGTGTACAGGTCCTACGGCGTGTGCCGCAAGGCTTTTGGGTGTTCCCGACGAGGGCACCCATGTGCTTACGAAATCAGTTGTCACTGTCCGCAAACACATGAGCACCCGAACTCAACGGCGCGCCGGGAAGTGGCGGATAATGCCTTCCTGGACGGTGGTGGCAAGCAATTCGCCACTGCGGGAGAAGAACCGGCCTGTGGCAAGGCCACGCGACCCCGCCGCCACCGGGGACTCGGTCGCGTAGAGCGCCCAATCGTCGAAGCGGAACGGGCGGTGGAACCAGATCGAATGGTTGATCGTCGCGGCCACGATACGATCCAGACCCCAGGACAGACCGTGTGTGGTGATGATCGAATCGAGCACCGTGGTGTCGGACGAATAGCCGAGCGTCGCAACGTGAATTAGCGGATCATCGGGCAGTCGGCCGTCCGCGCGCATCCACACGCGGTTGTGGTTGAGCCGCTCCCCCGTACCCTTCAGGATCCAGGCCGGGTCGTTGGTGTAGCGCATATCGATCGGATGCGGCGCCTTGACGAACATCTCCAGCTTGTCTTCCAAGCCGGCGAAACTCTCCTCGACGCGCGGCAGCGTCTCCGGATCCGGCACCTCCGGCTGGGCATGCGCGTGCTCGAGCCCCTTGCCCCAATCCTGGAACGCGGCGAGCATGACGAACAACTCCTGCCCGTCCTGGGTCGCGGTGACCGTGCGGTTGGCCAGTGAGCGCCCGTCGCGGTGGCGGTCGACCTGATACTCGATCGGCTTCTTCACATCGCCACCACGCACGAAATGTGCGTTGACGGCGTGTAGCGGACGGTCACCATCGACCGTCCGTCCCGCCGCCATGATCGCCTGCGAAACCAGCTGACCGCCGAACGTGCGGCTCCAGACCTTCTCCGGATGCTGGCCGACGAAGACATCCTCGTCGACCTGTTCCAGATCGAGCAGTCCGAGCAGCACCTCGAGATCGGTTCCCTCCGCTGCGGCCCCGAGGCCGACAGTGCCACCTAGCGAAGCAGTCACGACTAATGGTCCTCCTCACCGATACGGTGCACGTGGATCAGATTGGTGGAGCCGACAGTACCGGGCGGGGAGCCAGCCACGATTACCACCAGATCACCTTTTTGGTATCGCTCCATGGACAGAAGTGCTACATCCACCTGGTGGATCATCGCATCAGTGCTGTCCACGGTCGGGACGATGAAGGTTTCGGTGCCCCAGGTGAGCGACAGCTGGCTGCGCACTTCGGGAAGGGGGGTGAACGCCAGCAACGGCAGCGGAGTGTGCAGACGAGCCAGGCGACGAACCGTATCGCCGGACTGGGTGAAGGCGACCAGCGCCTTGGCATTGAGCCGCTCGCCGATATCGCGGGCGGCATAGGAGATGACACCGCGCTTGGTGCGCGGCACGTGGGTCAGCGGTGGCACCCGGGTGGATTCGGTCTCCACCGCGTGCACGATCCGCGCCATGGTGCGAACCGTCTCGATCGGATACGCGCCGACCGAGGTCTCACCCGACAGCATCACCGCATCTGCGCCGTCGAGCACCGCGTTGGCCACATCGGAGGCCTCGGCGCGGGTCGGGCGGGAGTTCTCGATCATCGACTCCAGCATCTGGGTCGCGACGATGACCGGCTTGGCATTCTCGCGGGCCATCTGGATGGCCCGCTTCTGCACGATCGGCACCTGCTCGAGCGGCAGTTCGACGCCGAGGTCACCGCGGGCGACCATGACCGCGTCGAAGGCCAGCACGATGGCCTCGAGATTGTCGATTGCCTCGGGCTTCTCCAACTTGCCGATCACCGGCACGCGGCGGCCGACCCGGTCCATCACATCGTGCACCAGCTCGACATCCGAGGGTGAACGCACAAAGGACAGCGCGATGAAGTCGACGCCGAGTTTGAGCGCGAATTCGAGGTCCTCGATGTCCTTATCCGACAGCGCGGGCACGGACACATCCATACCCGGCAGCGAGACGCCCTTGTTATTGCTGACCGGTCCGCCCTCGGTCACCCGGCAGACGACATCGTTGCCCTCGACCCCAATGACGGTGACGCCGACCTTGCCGTCGTCGATGAGCAGGCGGTCGCCCGGTTTGGCGTCCTTGGCCAGTTCCTTGTAGGTGGTGGAGACGCGATCGTGGGTGCCATCGATCTCGTCGACGGTTATGCGGACCTCTTCACCGCTGGCCCATACGGTCTTACCGTCTATGAAGCGGCCCAGCCGGATCTTCGGTCCTTGCAGGTCGGCGAGAATGCCGACCGCCCGTCCGATATGGTCCGCGGCCTGCCGCACCTTCTTGTAGTTCTCGGCGTGGTCGGAGTGTTCGCCATGGCTGAAATTCAGCCGCGCCACATCCATACCGCTCTCGACGAGTTCCCGAATACGTTCCTCGGTAGCGGTCGCTGGGCCGAGAGTGCACACAATCTTCGTCCGTCGCATCACGAGTAGAGCCTAGTCCCGTGTAGTACCACCGGCCTGCTGTGGCCATGGTGAAAGCTAGGTGAAAAATATGTACGAAGGCTCAGTGGAAAGTACAAATGGGGCTCGTCAGCGTGCGACATGGCGCGACAGCCGCGTTTCCAGGCGGGTCTGGCCGAAGCCCAGGATCAGACAGATCACCCAGTAATACAGCGCGGCGACGCCGTACAGGGCGAAAAAGTCGAAGGTCGGGGCGGCCGCCAGCTGCGCGGTGCGCAGTAGTTCGGTCACGAGGATGGTCGAAGCCAGCGAAGTGTCCTTCACCAGGGAGATGAGCGTATTGGACAGCGGCGGCACGGCAATGCGCGCGGCCTGCGGCAGGATGATCAGCCGCAACTCCTGGGCATAGGACATGCCAAGGGCCTTGGCCGCCTCCCATTGTCCTTCCGCGACGCTCAGGATGGCGGCGCGCACGACCTCGGCGGCGTAACCGCCGACATTGAGGCTGAATGCGATCACCGCCGCCGGAAACGGATCGATGACGATATCGAACTGCGGCAGCGCATAGAACACGATGAACAGCTGCACCAACAGGGGTGTGCCGCGAATGATCGAGATGTAGAACCGTGCGGGCGCCGAAAGCAACCGCAGCGGCGACATCCGCGCCAACGCCACGAACAACGCGATGACCAGACCGATGCCGAAACTGATGGCGGTCAGCGGGATGGTCTTATCGATCGTGGCCTGCAGCATCGGCCACAGGTTGTGCCAGATCAGTTCCCTGGTCGCGGGATCCACGGGCGGTTATTTGCTGACGTCGGTGCCGAAGTACTTTTCCGAGATCTTGGCCAGCGTGCCGTCGGCGCTCAATGCTTCGAGGGCGGTGTTGATCTGGCCGATCACGGCGTCGTCCTTGCGTGCGGCGAACGCCTGGTGGCTGACCTCGCCGGTCTTGGCCGCAACCCGCACACTGGCATCGCCGTTCTTCTTGGTGTACTCGAGAACCGCGAGACTGTCGTTGACCGTGGCATCGACGCGGCCGGTCTTCAGCAGCTGAATGGCCTGCACGAAGCCTTCCACCGCTTCGACCTTCGCGCCCGCGCCCTGGGCGACCTTGGCCCAGTTGCTGGTCGCGGACTGCGCGGTGGTCTTGCCGTTGAGATCGGCGAGCGAGGTGATGCTGTTGTTATCCGCGCGGGTGACGATCACGCCCTCGGAGGTGGTGTACGGCTGCGACAGCGAGTACTTGGCCTTGCGCTCGTCATTGATCGTCACCTGGTTGGCGACCAGATCGAAGCGCTTGGATTCCAGACCCGCGAAGATCGCATCCCACGGCGTCTGCACGAACTCGATCTTCTTGCCGATCTTTTCCCCGACCGCCTGGATCACCTCGACGTCGTAGCCGGTGAGCTTGCCATCCGAACCCTGGTAGCTGTACGGCGAGTAGGTGCCTTCGGTGCCGACCTTCAGCACGTTCGGATCGCTGCTGCTGCCGCAGGCGGTGAGCCCGGTAGCGGTGACGATGGCGAGCATGGCGGCGGCGAACAGCTTGCGGCGCACTGAAGTCCCTCTCTTCGGTGTCTGGACTGCGGACAATGTCCACACACGGCAAAAAACCCGGCTCAGGCTACGCCAGGAAAATGCCAACCGAAAGTATTGCGATCATGGTGCGCCGAATCCTCGCACAGCCCGCCGGAAATGGCGACGGCCCGGTCGCATCGTCATCCGACGCGACCGGGCCTGTCGGTCGATTGTTCGCGGCGCTCAGTCGCGCAATGGCCGCCCGAGGCTGTCGGGCACCTTGCCGGTCAGCATCATGATGCCGTCGATCAGCGGCCAGATACCGCCGAAACCGCAGGTCAGCCAGGTTACCGCGATCTGCGCGATGGCGATGCCGGTGTGCCCGGTGTAGAAACGGCCGACACCGAAGCCGCCGAGGAAAATCTGCAGCAGACCCGCGGTCAGCTTCTGCTTATCCGAGAACGGCACGCCGAACGGGTCGCGACCGTAGGGCGCTTCCGGATCGTTCGGGTTGTAGCCGCCGCCCGGATACGGCGCGGGCGGGTAGCCGCCCGGCTGCTGACCATAGGGATCGGGCTGGCCATACTGCGGCTGGCCATACTGCGGCTGGCCATACTGGGGCTGACCGTACTGCGGCTGCTGCTGGTTGTACGGATCCGACGGATACTGCTGCCCGGGAGCATCGGGCTGCTTGTTCAGGTCCGGCCCCGTCCCAGGCGGACCGTACTGGGGGCCGCCGAAGCCTGGCTGGTTCTGGTAGGGGTCGGTCACTAAATGTCCTCCATCATTCGTGCATTTCGACGAGTACTCACTCGTCTCCCCGCGTATTTTGCCGGGCGATTGGACGCCCGAGGGTATCGTCGCGGACACGCCTTCGCGTGTCTACTCGGTACACCGACGAGTTGCCCACGTCGCTATGGGATCAGCCGTCTTTTTTCGAAGTTTCGACCTTGCCCGGCTCGGCGTCCGAGGTTTCGGACTCCGTTGGGTTATCGCCGGCGGTATCCGGTTCGTTGCCGGAGTTCTCGGTTTTTGTCAGATTCGGATGCTCGGCGGCCTCGTCCTCGATCTTCTCCGACCCGTCGTCCTTGTTATCGGGTTCGGCACCGTCGACTCCGGCGGACGCAGCTTCCTTCTTCCCGGCGCTGTGCTTCGACGGCGCTGCTTCCGCGAGCGCGGCTGCCTTCGACGCGGCCTCGGATTCGGCGCCCGCCGCACGCAGCGCCCCCAGCTGCCACGGCCACGGTCGCGCGACCGTCGACGGCCGCAGTTGATCGGCGGTCTCCCTGCCCTTGGTCGCGAATACGAAATAGGCGACGGCGGCGAGGAATACGAGTGCCGAGGTGAACGAGTTGACGCGGATGCCCGCGATCTTGGTGGCCTCGTCGTCGCGCAGCAGTTCGACGAAGAAGCGGCCCAGGCAGTACCCGGCGACATAGAGCGCGAACAGGCGGCCGTGCCCGATGCGGTAGCGCTTATCGATCTGCACCAGCAGCACCACGATCAGCAGGTTCCAGACCATCTCGTACAGGAACGTCGGCTGCACGACCTTGTCCACGACGCCGGTGGAGACGCCGTTCATCATGTCGAGCTTGCCCTGATCGTCGAAGCGCAGGTAGATCTCGAGACCCCACGGCAGCTCGGTTTTGCGGCCGTAGAGCTCCTGGTTGAAATAATTCCCGAGCCGTCCGATGGCCTGGGCCAGCAGAATCGGCGGCGCGATCGCATCGCCCAACGCGGGCAATGGAATTCGGTAGACCCGGCAGCCGATCCAGGCGCCGACGCCGCCGAGAAAGACCGCGCCCCAGATGCCGAGCCCGCCCTGGTAGATCTTCAGCGCATCGATCGGGTGGCCGTCGGCGCCGAAGTACTTCTGCCAGTCGGTGGCAACGTGATAGAGCCGCCCACCGACCAGACCGAAGGGCACCGCGAACATCGCGACATCGAGGATCGCCCCCTTCTGCCCGCCGCGCTCCTGCCAGCGCCGTTCACCCCACCAGATGGCGACAACGATGCCGATGATGATGCATAGGGCGTAGGCCCGTAGCGGGAATGGACCGAGATGCCATACGCCCTGGGACGGGCTGGGAATGTAGGCCAGCACATCAGCGGTGACGGCACCGTTGCTCAGGACGCTGTCTGCGAGGACTCGTAAGGTCACGGCCCCAACCGTAGCGGAGCACCGCCACATCGCGAGATCCGCGGTCGGCGTGCCCCGCTCGCGGGCGGCTAGGAGACGACGGTCGCGGACCGAACACCCTCGGCCAATTCGGCCGTGAGAGTGCGCACCGCATCGAGTCCCTCGGCCGCGGCGGTCACCAGTGCCGAGCCGACGATGACTCCGTCTGCGTAGGACGCGATTTCAGCCGCCTGCGCACCGTTGCGCACACCGAGGCCGACTCCGATCGGAATATCGGAGTGGGCGCGGATGCGCGCGCACAGCGCCGGAGCCGCGGAGGAGACCACGTCACGGGCGCCGGTGACACCCATGGTCGAGGCCGCGTAGACGAAGCCACGGCTGGCCTCCAGCGTCTTGACCAGACGTTCCTCGGTGGACGACGGCGCGACCAGGAAGATGCGGTCCAGATCGTGTGCCGCCGAGGCGACGAACCAACTGTCGGCCTCTTCCGGGATGAGGTTGGGGGTGATGATGCCGGATCCGCCAGCGGCGGCCAGATCGCGCGCGAAACGGTCGACGCCGTACTGCAGCACCGGATTCCAGTAACTCATCACGACGGCCTTACCGCCCGCCGCGGTGATCGCCTCGACCACCGAGAACACATCGCGCACCCGGACACCGCCGCGCAGCGCCTGATCGGCGGCAGCCTGGATGGTCGGTCCGTCCATCACCGGATCGGAGTAAGCGACACCGACTTCGATTATGTCGCAACCGGATTCGACCATGGTGCGGCACACCTCGATCGAACCGGCCAGATCCGGGTAGCCTGCCGGCAGGTAGCCGATCAGCGCGGCCCGGCTCTCCGCGCGACAGGCTGCGAAGGTGTTCGCGAGGCGGGACTGCTGACTCACGACTGCGCCTCGCTGGCACTCGGCTCCGCCATGACCGAGCGATGCTCGGCTGTGTCTTTGGTTCGCTCGCTCACTGCTGGCTCTCCTTATCGGCGGCGTGGTCATCGAACAGCCCGAACCATCGCGCCGCCGTGTCCATATCCTTGTCGCCGCGCCCGGACAGGTTCACCAGGATGATCGCGCCCTTGCCCAGTTCCTTGCCGAGCTTCAGCGCACCGGCCACCGCATGGGCGGATTCGATCGCCGGGATGATGCCCTCGGCGCGGCTGAGCAGCAGCAGCGCGTCCATCGCCTCGGTATCGGTGATCGGGTGATATTCGGCGCGACCGATGTCCTTGAGGTAGGCGTGCTCGGGACCGACACCTGGATAGTCCAAACCGGCCGAGATCGAATGCGATTCGATGGTCTGGCCGTCCTCGTCCTGCAGCAGATACGAATAAGCGCCCTGGAACGCGCCCGGTGTGCCACCGGTGAAAGTCGCGGCGTGTCTTCCGGTCTCGACACCGTCACCGGCGGCCTCGTAACCGATCAGCCGCACGCCTGGATCGTCGATGAAGGGATGGAAGATGCCGATGGCGTTGGAGCCGCCGCCGACGCAGGCGGTGACCGCATCGGGCAGCCGACCGGTGAGCGCCTGTACCTGGGCGCGAGCCTCCATGCCGACGATGCGCTGGAGATCGCGCACCATCATCGGGAACGGATGCGGGCCCGCGGCGGTGCCGAAGCAGTAGTAGGTGGCCTCGGCATTGGTGACCCAGTCGCGCAGCGCCTCGTTGATCGCATCCTTCAGGGTCTGTGAACCGGTGCGCACCGAGATCACCTCGGCGCCGAGCAGCCGCATCCGGGCCACATTCAGTGCTTGGCGAGCGGTGTCGACCGCACCCATGTAGACGACGCATTCGAGGCCGAGCAGTGCGCACGCGGTCGCGGTGGCGACGCCGTGCTGACCCGCGCCGGTCTCGGCGATCACCCGTTTCTTGCCCATGCGCTTGGCGAGCAATGCCTGGCCGAGCACGTTATTGATCTTGTGCGAACCGGTGTGGTTCAGATCCTCGCGCTTGAGGATGATGCGCGCACCACCGGCATGCTCGGCGAGGCGCTGGCATTCGAAGATCGGCGACGGGCGGCCGGTGTAGTCGCGCTGCAGCCGGTCCAGTTCATCCAGGAAGGCGGGATCGAGGCGACATTTCTCGTATTCGGCGGTGACCTCCTCGATCACCGCCATCAGCGCCTCCGGCACATGCCTGCCGCCGTAAACGCCGAAGTGGCCGCCCAGATCCGGCTCGTGCTCGCTGCGCTCGTGAATACCGTCGGAGGCCTTGGGCAGTGCCGTCACGACTCCGCCTCGCTGGCGCTCGGCTCCGTCGTGCCCGCACGGACCGCGGTGTCGATGGTTCCCTCGTTTCGCTCGCTCACCGTCGTCACCGGCCCCGCCGCGCTGGCTTCGGGCACGAAGGGTGGGTGCCCGCGGTCACCAGCTCGGAGACCGCCGCGCGCGGATCGCCACTGGTGACCAGCCCCTCGCCGACGAGCACGGCATCCGCACCCGCACCCGCATAGGCCAGCAGATCGGCGGTGCCGCGGATACCGGATTCAGCGATGCGGATGACCTCGGTGGGCAGACCGGGCGCGATACGTGCGAAGACGTCGCGGTCGACGTCGAGGGTCTTGAGGTTGCGTGCGTTCACGCCGATCACGGAGGCGCCGGCCTCGAGGGCGCGGTCGGCCTCTTCCTCGGTGTGCACCTCGACCAGGGCGGTCATGCCAAGCGATTCGGTGCGGTCGATCAGCGAGCTGAGTACGTCCTGTTCCAGGGCGGCCACGATGAGCAGAATGACGTCGGCGCCGTGCGCGCGGGCCTCGTGGATCTGGTACGGCCCGACCACGAAATCCTTGCGCAGGATCGGGATGTTCACGGTCGCGCGAACCGCGTCCAGGTCATCGAGCGACCCGTGGAAGCGGCGGCCTTCGGTGAGCACGCTGATGACGCGCGCTCCGCCGTCCTCGTAGGCCTTTGCCAGACTCGCCGGGTCCGGGATATCCGCGAGCTCGCCCTTGGACGGGCTGGCCCGCTTGACCTCGGCGATGACGCCGATGCCGTCTTCGAGGAGCGCGGCGCGGGCGTCCAGCGGCGCGGGGGCCGCAGCCGCGGCCGCCTTGATCGCCTGGAAGTCCAGCAGGGCTTCCCGTGCGGCCACATCCGCGCGGACCCCGTCGAGAATCGAGTCGAGTACCGTCATCTGGCTCGAATCCTTTCTGGGGAGACGGACTTGCTGCCTGAGAATCCCCCCAGGCGCTGTCTCACCGATGCTGACAAAGAATAAATGGCTGCTTGTGGCGCAACTGCGCCGGGGTTTGTAGTCACCTGCTCAGACACCTCGATGCCCTTGTTTCCGCTGATCATGATCGGCGGAATCGTCGGTGGCCGAAGCGGATCCACCCGGTTCGGTCGGGTCGGTACCCGCGTCCAACGCATCCCAGAGCACCCGCTCGGAAAGCTGACCGTTATCGTCGGCCGCGTCGGCGGCGCGCTGACGCGTCACCTCCTCGGTGGCGGCTGCCCTGCGAAAGACCGGATTGTCGTACTTGCCCGACAGGCGGCCCGCGTCCTCGGGCATACGGGCCAGCAGGACACCGGCCGCGAAGGCCGCCAGCGCTCCCAGCAGCGAAAGTACGGCCGGGAACTGGGAAGTGACCACCTCGGTGACGGTCGCGCGGCCGGGCAGCTCCGCCAGGGTGGCGGCACGGGCGGCGGTCGCGCCGGATCTGGTCAGTAGCGCGAAGGCCGGAACCGCCGTCACCGCGGCGACCAGACCGATCAGGACGCCGAACATGCGCCGCAGCCAGCCGCGTGTCGCCAGCACCGCGGCAATGGCGGCCAGCAGTACCAGGGCCAGCGGCGTGAGCGCACCGAACCAGACACCACCGTTGAGTTTGTCGGTGCGTGGTTCGGTGAGGCCGTCGGTGGACGAGACAGTTACCCATGTCATCCGGGAGGAGCCCCACAGCGCCGCCGCGGCGATGGCGAGCAGGACGATCGCGCCGACCGGATATCGGCGCTTCGAGGTCTGTGGGGTGGTCGGATCGGTATCGGCGGGTTCGGAATCGGTCATTCCGCGCTGCCGTCCGCAGGTGCGCTATAGGCCCGAACAGTTTTCGCGGCCGCCACCGCCCGTAGCACCGCCATGGCCTTGTTGCGGGATTCGACGTCCTCGTAGTCCGGATCCGAATCCGCGACGATGCCCGCACCGGCCTGCACATAGGCGGTCCCGTCCTTCAGCAGTGCGGTGCGGATGGCGATCGCGGTGTCCGCATCGCCCGCGAAGTCGAGATAGCCGACGACACCACCGTAGACGCCACGACGGGTGGGCTCGAGCTCCTCGATGAGCTCCATCGCGCGCACCTTCGGCGCACCGGACAACGTGCCCGCTGGGAAGCAGGCATTGACCGCGTCCAATGCGATCTTGCCGGGCGCGAGACGGCCCGAGACAGTCGAGACCAGATGCATGACGTGGCTGTAGCGCTCGATATGCCGATACTCGGTGACCCGCACCGTGCCCGGCTGGCAGACCCGGCCCAGATCGTTGCGGCCGAGGTCGACGAGCATCAGATGCTCGGCGTTCTCCTTCTCGTCGGCCAGCAGCCCCTTCTCGAGCAGCAGATCGTCCTCCTCGGTGGCGCCGCGCCACCGGGTGCCCGCGATCGGATGTGTCGTCGCCACGCCGTCTTTTACGGTCACCAGCGATTCCGGGCTGGAGCCGACGATGGAGAACGCCGTGTCGCCGTCACCGTCCGGGATGTGGATCAGGTACATATACGGGCTCGGGTTGGCCGCACGCAGCATCCGATACAGATCCAAAGGCGCACCGTCGTAATCCATTTCGAAGCGCTGCGAGAGCACCACCTGGAACGCCTCGCCCGCTTCGATCTCCTTGACCAGGCGACGTACGCCCGCACCGAACTCTTCGGTGGTGCGGCGGCGGATGTACTCCGGCTCGGGCTGATCGAAGACCGAAACCGTGGACTCCGAGGGCGCGGCCAGCGCGGCGGTCATCCGATCCAGCCGGGCCACCGCATCGTCATAGGCCTCGTCGACCCGTTCGGCGGTGCCGTTCCAGTTGACCGCATTGGCGATGAGCGTAATGGCGCCCTCGTGATGGTCGAAGGCCGCGAGATCGGTAGCGAGCATCAGCACCATCTCGGGCAGCCGCAGATCATCGACGGCGAAGGTGGGCAGTCGCTCGATGCGGCGCACCGCGTCGTAACCGAGGTAGCCGACCATGCCGCCGGTCAGCGGGGGCAGACCGGGCAGCCGCTCGGTCCGCAGCAGTTGCAGGGTTTCACGCAGCGCCACCAGCGGATCGCCGCCGCATGGCGCGTCCGCTGGGGTGTGCCCGAGCCAGGCCGCTTCGCCGTCCACGACGGTCAGCGCGGAGGGGCTGCCCGCACCGATGAACGACCAGCGAGACCAGGACCGCCCGTTCTCCGCGGACTCGAACAGGAAGGTACCGGCCCGATCCGCGGCCAACTTGCGGTAGGCCGACAGCGGAGTTTCGGAATCCGCCAGCACCTTTCGGGTCACCGGGACCACCCGATGCTCCGCGGCCAGTTCGTGGAACTGTTCGCGGGTCGTGGTGGTGGGAATGGACGCGCCAGGCATGTGTCCATCATCCCAGGTGGCACCGACAGCCTTGTCGGCGCATCCCATCCTCCTGAACCGACTGTCCGGTTCCGATGTGCCGCAAGGGCTGGTGACAGCCGTCACTACACTTCGCCCCGTTCGATCTCACACGCGGTACCCATTTCGAGAGGAGACAACTGATGTACCCCTCGCAACCAGGTGCGCCAGAGGGGCGGCACGCTGCCGGCTCGGGCCTTCCCGGTCAACCCCCGCGGATGGTCGGCCTGCATTCGATGGGCGGATCACCGAGTTCCAACCATGTGAACGCCCTAGCTTCCTTCGTCACCTATGTGAAGGCGTTGGAAGCCCTGGACAAACACCACTTTCCGGATGAGTACGCCACTCACAGCGACCGGATCAGGGAACTCAGGCCGCTGCTGCGCGCACACGGAATTCTCGACGTCATGGAAATCAAAAATCCAGAAATCGCCGCACTCATCGGCGCTTAGTCGCGATACGAACCCGTCATTCCGGTATCCGGTGTGACGGGACCGAGCGCGGGGGCGGCAAACCGACCTCGCGCCCGGTACTGTCCCCACTATGCAGACAGGTCAGCTCGCTCCCGAGTTCGAGCTTCCCGATCAATCCGGCACCCCGCGTTCGCTCGATGCGCTGCTCGCGAACGGCCCGCTGGTGCTGTTCTTCTACCCCGCCGCAAATACCCCGATCTGCACGGCGGAGGCGTGCCATTTCCGTGATCTGTCCGCCGAATTCGCGGCGCTGGGCGCATCGTGCGTCGGCATCAGCACCGATAGCGTCGACACCCAGGCCGGATTCGCATCCAAGCAGAACCTCGGTTACCCGCTGCTGTCGGATGTCGACGGCGAGGTCGCCTCGACATTCGGGGTGAAGCGCGGACTGCTCGGCAAGCTCGCCCCGGTCAAGCGGCAGACCTTCGTGATCGACCGGGATCGCAAGGTCGCAAAGGTGATCACCGGCGAGTTCCGGGCCGATGCGCACGCCGACGAGGCGCTGAAGTTCCTACGCGAGCGCGCTCTGCAGTAGCCCTGCTCCCGAACACGCGGTAATGACCGCGAAAAACGCCAGATCCATGGCCATCGATCTCTCGTTGCCCGGCATACGCTGGATGCATGACTTCGAGCGAGGTTCGGCCGGACGGTCAGAAATCCACGCTGGCTCCGTGGCGCACGCGGATCATCGGCACAGTGGCGGTTATCGCCGCGTTGATCATCACCTACCTCATTCTGGCGGCGTTCATTCCGCGCTGGTGGGCGCAGCGCATCGCCGGGATGGTGGATAGCAGTTTCAGCAAGGGCATCGGGTGGGGTCTGATGTATGGCTTGCTCGGCACCGCGATTCCGTTGTTCCTGTTGCTGTTCGCCGCGC
The DNA here is from genome assembly GCF_050955785.1 of Nocardia sp. CA-084685. Lineage (NCBI taxonomy): Bacteria > Bacillati > Actinomycetota > Actinomycetes > Mycobacteriales > Nocardiaceae > Nocardia > Nocardia sp. CA-084685. Next base: position 2,782,778 of record NZ_CP192094.1, on the reverse strand, counting down.
TGATTTGGAGGCGGCGAGCCGGAAAGTTCGTCGCGGGTGCCGCCGCGGTGCTCGCGCTGATCATCGCGATTCCAAATCTGATGACATTGTCGATCGTGCTCGGCGAGAGCAGTGCCGCACACGCCGGTCAGCGGATTCTCGACGTCGACGCGCCCGCATTCCGTGGCGCTTCGCTGGTCGGCGCCATCGTTGCGGTCGTGGCCTTTCTCGCCGTAACAGGCCTGTTCGGCTGGCGGCGGTGGCAGCGCAGGCATCCGGGCAGGCAGGCGGCGCCCGCTGCCACTCGGCAAACACCAACGGTTACCTAGCAGACGTCATCGACCCGCCCTGCGGCTCTGTGAGGGACCTCACGTCGCGAACCAAGTCCATGACGGTCGAGCGAAGTCGTGGCAAACTCAATCACGCGAGTGACCGTGAACAGCGCTTTTCGTTAATCGCTAGGTTCGCTAACAATAAGACGTCACTTGGCTCGAAAGAAGGCATCCCAGTGGCGAAGTGGCTCGACCCGGACGAACAACGAGCTTGGCGCGCCATCGTCGCGCTGATGACGCGTCTACCAGGCGCTTTGGATACTCAGCTGCAGCGCGAATCCGGGGTTACCCATTTCGAATACTGGGTGCTCACGCTGTTATCCGAGGAGCCCGGCCACCGACTGCAGATGAGTGAGCTTGCCCACAAGGCAAATGCATCGCTATCGCGACTGTCCCATGTGGTGTCGAAGTTGGAGCGCATGGGCTGGGCACAACGGTCAGCAACCACCGGCCGCCGCGGCGTGCAGGCGGTACTCACCGACGACGGCTACTCGAAGGTCGTCGAGGCGGCACCCGGATATCTGGATGCGGTGCGGCAGTTGGTTTTCGATGGTCTCGATACCGAACAGACCGTGCAACTCGCCGACCTCAGCGAACTGCTCGTCAGGCAGCTCGGCGACACACTGAGTCAGTCCAATGGCCGGTCGACGCAGGTCGAGGAGAGCGGCGAGCAGCCGAATCCATAACGGTCGCGCGAGGTCGGGCTCAGCTGTCGGCGAGTAGCAGGTCCGAGTCGAAGCACGTGTGTGTGCCGGTGTGGCAGGCCGCGCCCTCCTGGTCGACGACGAGCAGGATCGTATCGCCGTCACAATCGAGCCGGACCTCGTGCACGTACTGGGTGTGGCCGGAGGTTTCGCCCTTGACCCAGTACTGCTGGCGCGAACGCGAATAGTAGGTCGCCTTGCGGGTTTCCAGCGTGCGAGCCAGTGCCTCGTCGTCCATCCAGGCAACCATCAGCACATCGCCGGTGCCGCGCTCCTGCGCGACCGCGGCGACGAGTCCGGCGTCATTGCGCTTGAGCCGGGCGGCGATGGCGGGGTCAAGAGTCATATCACCGTTATACAGGCAGCCACCCACCGGAATACGTCGTGTAGTGCCGAAACGCACTCGACGCGATAGTTCCTACTCCTCCGGCAGCGGAATCAGTTCGAGATGTTCGGCCACAGGCTTTTTGGTGCACGCGGCTCTGCCGGTGACCAAGTTCACCCCGCCCGGGTGGGCAACCAGCCATTTGCCACAAACGCAACGCAGATAGCGAACCGAACCATGTGTCGACACCAGTATCGGCGATGGCCAGGAGCATGCGGGACACGTGGCGGACATGGTCGCTAAGCCTGGGTAACTCTCGGGCAGATAGCAATCACCGCCGCGGCGTGGCGGCAGACGAATCCGAAGAATGTCAAGCTGCGCGAGTGCGATTCAGCTCACCGAGGACCTGCCAGGTGCGCCGACGGTCGGCCCCGGAAGCCAGATCTGTTTGTGCGACAACGACACCGGTGGCGCTAATTCGACGCCTGCCGTGCAATCATGCTCAGCCGGAAATGATTTGATCTCAATCTGGAGGAGGCGCTAGCGGACGATGATTTGCTCGGCGCGCATGGCGGCTTTTACCTGGGGGATGGTGAGATCGCCGAAGTGGAAGACGCTGGCGGCCAGGACCGCGTCCGCGCCGGCCTGGACGGCGGGTGCGAAGTGTTCGACGGCACCGGCACCGCCGCTGGCGATCACCGGTATCGAGACCGCCTCGCGGACGGCCTTGATCATGGGCAAATCGAATCCTGCCTTGGTGCCGTCGGCATCCATCGAGTTGAGCAGGATCTCGCCGACGCCGAGTTCGGCTCCGCGCATGGCCCATTCGATGGCGTCGATACCGGTGCCGCGCTTACCGCCGTGTGTGGTGACCTCCCAGCCGGACGAAGTGTCGGGCTGGCCGTCCGGAACGGTGCGGGCGTCCACCGACAGCACGATGCACTGCGAACCGAAGCGCTCCGACATTTCCCGCAAGACCTCGGGGCGCGCGATCGCGGCGGTATTCACCGACACCTTGTCCGCGCCCGCACGCAGCAGCCGATCGACATCCGCGACTGTGCGCACGCCGCCACCGACGGTGAGCGGGATGAAGATCTGCTCGGCCGTGCGGGTCACCACGTCGATCATGGTGCCGCGGTCGCCGGTGGAGGCGGTGACGTCGAGGAAGGTCAGCTCGTCGGCGCCCTGCAGGTCGTAGGCGGCGGCGAGCTCGACCGGATCGCCCGCATCGCGCAGGTTCTCGAAGTTGACGCCCTTGACCACCCGGCCCGCGTCGACATCCAGACACGGAATAACGCGTACCGCCAACGTCATCGGCTCACCCTTCGTCGAATCATGCTGTATTCACCCACCCCGCCGGCTGCCATCCCCTGTGTCCTTCGCGCGCAGCCTCACGCATCGTCGGCAACCGTGCAAATCATTTCGAGTAGCTCCTCGTGCACCCCCGGCGCGGCGGCCAGCACCGAACCCGAGGTGATGGTCCACGGGTCTCCCGCCAGATCGGTGACAACCCCGCCCGCCGCGCGCACCAGCGCGACACCCGCGGCGTTGTCCCACGGATGGTGCCCGAAGACGATCGCGCCGCCGAGCACACCCGATGCGGTGAACGCGAGGTCGATGCCAGTGGAGCCGTGCATGCGCACCCGTGAGGACAGCCTGCTCAGCGGACCGAGCAGGTCGAAACGGAACCGGCCGGGAATGCGTCCGGCGGAGTCCACATTGAATGCGCCGAAGCCGATCATCGCCTCACCGAGTTTCCCGTGCGGCAGGCGCGGTAACGATTGGCCGTTGAGCAGCACTGGACCGTCGACAGCCGCGGAATAACGTTGGCCGAGTATTGGCAACCAGGTCAGTCCGAGCAGCGGCTCGCCGTCGTGCACCAGCGCGAGCAGCATGCCCGAAAGGGGATGTCCCGATGAGTAATTGAAGGTGCCGTCGATCGGATCGAGCACCCACGCGGTCCCCGAGGTGAGCTGCGGACCACCGAATTCCTCACCGTGCACCTCGATTCCGGTGCGTTGCTCGAGCTGTGCGGAGATGGTGCGCTCCAACTCCAGATCGAGTTCGGTAGCGAAGTCGTTGCGGCCCTTGGCCACCGCGCTCGGCGCGCCGACCCCCTCGACGAAACGCGGGCTCGCCGCATCGAGGATTTCGCCGGCGACGTCGAGCAGGGCCGGTAGTTCGGTGTCGAGGCGGTTGGCGGTCATCGAATCGTCAGCGAACCGCGGCCAACGCTTCGGGCAGCGTGAAGCGGCCCGCGTACAGCGCCTTACCGACGATCGAACCCTCGACACCCTCGGGCACCAGCTCGGCGATGGCAACCAGATCTTCGATGGTGGAGACGCCGCCGGAGGCGATGACCGGCGCGTCGGTAGCGGCGCAGACCTCGCGCAGCAGATCCAGGTTGGGGCCGGTGAGGGTGCCGTCCTTGGTCACGTCGGTGACCACGTAGCGCGAGCAACCGTCGCGCTCCAGCCGCTCGAGCACCTCCCACAGATCGCCGCCGTCGCTGACCCAGCCGCGACCGCGCAGCCGGTGTTCGCCGTCGATGATCCGCACATCCAGGCCGACGGCGATGCGCTCGCCGTACTTGACGATGGCGCGGGCGCACCACTGCGGATCCTCCAGTGCGGCCGTGCCGAGATTCACTCGGGCACAGCCGGTACCCAGCGCGGCCTCCAGGGATTCGTCGTCCCGGATGCCGCCGGAGAGTTCCACCTTGACATCGAGCTCACCGACGACCTTGGCCAGCAGTTCACGATTCGAGCCACGGCCGAACGCCGCGTCCAGATCGACCAGATGTACCCACTCCGCACCGGCTTCCTGCCAGGCCAGTGCCGCATCGCGCGGGGAGCCGTAATTGGTTTCGCTGCCCGCCTCCCCCTGAACCAGGCGCACGGCCTCTCCATTGGCGACATCGACAGCAGGTAGCAGCACAAGACTCACGGATGCAGTTTAGTTGCTCGCTCCCCGCGCCCTATCCCCGGCCTGCGGAAATAGGGGCGCGATCACCCTTGCACATGATCATCCAGAACCCGGGTGAGCAGCCGCACCAGTTCGCGACGCTCGGCGGCGGAGAGGGCGGCGAGTAGTTCGTCCTGGGCGCCTTCGATTCGCTGGTCCAGTTCGTCCAGGTGGCGGCTGCCCGCCTTGGTGATGGTGACGATATTGCGGCGGCGGTCGCTCGGATCCGGGGCACGTTCGATCAAACCGCGCTCGGCCAGATCGTTCAGTGCGGCCACGATATCGCTGCGATCGATGCGGGTGCGACGGCCTAGATCGGCCTGGCTTGCGGGGCCGAATTCGCCGAGCGTGGTCAGCAGGGCGTAGTGGTAGCGGCGCGATCCGGTTGCTTCGAAGGCGCGCTCGGTCGCTCGGTTGGCGAGGATGGCCACCTGATTGACCAGTCGAGTGGGCAGGGCGCGCAGCCTGCCCGGGGTGCCCTCATGCGCGATCTCCATGAAAGCAATGTAGCAAACTTGTTGGTTGCACCCACAAACTGATAACGTTGGACATGCCAATGTTGGAGTAACCAATGTTTAGTCCGAAAGGTTCGACCGATGAGCAAGATCCGCCGCTTCCTCTCATTCACCGCACTACCGCTGGCGCTCCTCGCCGCCTGCACCACCGCCACCAAGGACGACACGCACCAGCTCCGCGCACTGGTGGACCGCAACGAGATCACCGGGCTGGTCAATAAATTGGGCCGCGCCCTGGACGAAGGGCGCTTCGACGACTTCCGCACGATCTACACCGCTGAGGCGACCGCGCAGACACCCGGCGGTCGGGCCGAAGGTCGTGACGCCCTGATCGCGCAGGCGAGCCGAAATCACTCCGGTGACAAGCGCATTCAGCACTTCATCGCCAATGTGATGATCGATCTGCACGGCGATACGGCCGAGGTGCGGGCGAATCTCATTGCCACTTTCGCCCCCGCGACGACGGCCGCGTCGGAGCCGCAGTACACCCTCGGCGAGGTCTACCGCTTCGATGCGGTTCGCACGGAGGAGGGTTGGCGATTGTCACGGGTGGAGACGACGCCGCTGTGGTCCACGGGTACCAGGCCCTGAGCTGGTTGCTCGATTTGTACGTCGACCATGACAAGACCCGTATGCGATAACAATTCAGTGTGGCTGCGACGGCGAATACCGCGATCGCGTCGCCGCAATCCGAATCCATTCGCCTATTTGGAATTCGAGATCGCTCTGTTGTCGGTTGAGTGGAATTCACCGATACCGCGTGGCCGGGGTGGTCGCGGAAACGCAGAAAGGCCCCCAACAATGTTGGGGGCCTTCCGCAAGGATGTTCCGGCGGTGTCCTACTCTCCCACACCCTGTCGAGTGCAGTACCATCGGCGCTGGTGGCCTTAGCTTCCGGGTTCGGAATGGGACCGGGCGTTTCCCCACCGCTATAGCCGCCGTAACTCTATGAAACTATCCACAAACAGCGCGACAATCCCAGGGGAACAAAATAACCCCTGTCGTTGTCTGCTGCAGTGTCTGTGTGTTGTTTCAGATACCGCACAGTGGACGCGTAGCTTCTTCGTTGGTAAGTCCTCGGCCGATTAGTACCAGTCACCTCCACCCGTTACCGGGCTTCCAGTTCTGGCCTATCAACCCCATGGTCTGTAGGGGGCCTTAACCACTCGAAGGTGGTGAGAAACCTCATCTTGGAACAGGCTTCCCGCTTAGATGCTTTCAGCGGTTATCCCTTCCGAACGTAGCTAACCAGCAGTGCCCTTGGCAGGACAACTGGCACACCAGAGGTTCGTCCGTCCCGGTCCTCTCGTACTAGGGACAGCCTTCCTCAAGTTTCTGACGCGCGCGGCGGATAGAGACCGAACTGTCTCACGACGTTCTAAACCCAGCTCGCGTGCCGCTTTAATGGGCGAACAGCCCAACCCTTGGGACCTACTCCAGCCCCAGGATGCGACGAGCCGACATCGAGGTGCCAAACCATCCCGTCGATATGGACTCTTGGGGAAGATCAGCCTGTTATCCCCGGGGTACCTTTTATCCGTTGAGCGACACCGCTTCCACTTGCCGGTGCCGGATCACTAGTCCCGACTTTCGTCCCTGCTCGAGCTGTCACTCTCACAGTCAAGCTCCCTTGTGCACTTGCACTCGACACCTGATTGCCAACCAGGCTGAGGGAACCTTTGGGCGCCTCCGTTACATTTTAGGAGGCAACCGCCCCAGTTAAACTACCCACCAGGCACTGTCCCTGAACCAGATCATGGCCCGAGGTTAGAGGTCCAATACGATCAGAGTGGTATTTCAACGACGACTCCACCAACACTAGCGTGCCAGCTTCACAGTCTCCCACCTATCCTACACAAACCGTACCGAACACCAATACCAAGCTATAGTGAAGGTCCCGGGGTCTTTTCGTCCTGCCGCGCGTAACGAGCATCTTTACTCGTAATGCAATTTCGCCGAGTCTGTGGTTGAGACAGCAGAGAAGTCGTTACGCCATTCGTGCAGGTCGGAACTTACCCGACAAGGAATTTCGCTACCTTAGGATGGTTATAGTTACCACCGCCGTTTACCGGGGCTTAAATTCTCAGCTTCGCCACCGAAGTAGCTAACCGGTCCTCTTAACCTTCCGGCACCGGGCAGGCGTCAGTCCGTATACATCGTCTTACGACTTCGCACGGACCTGTGTTTTTAGTAAACAGTCGCTTCTCTCTGGTCTCTGCGACCCAACCCAGCTCACGGTGCAAAACCGGTCACCAGATCGGGTCCCCCTTCTCCCGAAGTTACGGGGGCATTTTGCCGAGTTCCTTAACCACAGTTCTCTCGATCGCCTCAGTATTCTCTACCTGACCACCTGTGTCGGTTTGGGGTACGGGCCGTGTACCAACTCACTAGAGGCTTTTCTCGGCAGCATAGGATCACTGAATTCACCTCAATCGGCTACGCATCACCTCTCAGGCACAAGAGACACGGATTTGCCTATGTCTCGCCCTACAGGCTTACACCAGTACAACCACTGACTGGCCCAGCTACCTTCCTGCGTCACCCCATCGCTTGACTACTACAGCAAGGGTCGTATGCAGCCACTTCCGGCTCCCCGAAGGGAGTCCATCCGCTTTTGGATACTTAGCACCACTGATTCGCCATTGGGCGCGGATACACGGGTACGGGAATATCAACCCGTTGTCCATCGACTACGCCTGTCGGCCTCGCCTTAGGTCCCGACTCACCCTGGGCGGATTAACCTGGCCCAGGAACCCTTGGTCATTCGGCGGACGAGTTTCTCACTCGTCTTTCGCTACTCATGCCTGCATTCTCACTCCCACAGCCTCCACAACTAGCTCACGCTGCTGCTTCCATGGCTGCAGGACGCTCCCCTACCCATCCACACCACTGCACAACCCCCCGCAGGAGGAAGTGAATGTCATGTGTGAATGCCGCGGCTTCGGCGGTGTACTTGAGCCCCGCTACATTGTCGGCGCAGAATCACTTGACCAGTGAGCTATTACGCACTCTTTCAAGGATGGCTGCTTCTAAGCCAACCTCCTGGTTGTCTTCGCGACTCCACATCCTTTTCCACTTAGTACACGCTTAGGGGCCTTAGCCGGCGATCTGGGCTGTTTCCCTCTCGACTACGAAGCTTATCCCCCGCAGTCTCACTGCCACGCTCTCACACACCGGCATTCGGAGTTTGGCTGATTTCGGTAAGCTTGTAGGCCCCCTAGACCATCCAGTAGCTCTACCTCCGGCGTGAAACACGTGACGCTGCACCTAAATGCATTTCGGGGAGAACCAGCTATCACGGAGTTTGATTGGCCTTTCACCCCTACCCACAGCTCATCCCCTCAGTTTTCAACCTAAGTGGGTTCGGGCCTCCACGACGTCTTACCGTCGCTTCACCCTGGCCATGGGTAGATCACTCCGCTTCGGGTCTAGAACACGCGACTCACAACGCCCTATTCGGACTCGCTTTCGCTACGGCTACCCCACACGGGTTAACCTCGCCACATGCCACTAACTCGCAGGCTCATTCTTCAAAAGGCACGCCATCACCCACCCTAGCAAAGCTAAGCGCAGGCCCTGACGGATTGTAAGCGCACGGTTTCAGGTACTATTTCACTCCCCTCCCGGGGTACTTTTCACCTTTCCCTCACGGTACTAGTCCGCTATCGGTCACCAGGGAGTATTCAGGCTTACCGGGTGGTCCCGGCAGATTCACAGCAGATTTCACGGGCCCGCTGCTACTCGGGAAACATCCACAACAGCCGTTGAGTTTTCATTTACCGGACTATCACCGTCTATGGCAGGCCGTTCCAGACCACTTCAACTAACACAACGGTTTCTGACTGTCGCCCTGACCGGCAGATCAGGGAAGAATGCTCCCACTACCCCGTCCAGACAACCCCTGCCGGGTATCACATCTGAACGGTTTAGCCTCATCCGCTTTCGCTCGCCACTACTCACGGAATCACTATTGTTTTCTCTTCCTGTGGGTACTGAGATGTTTCACTTCCCCACGTTCCCTCCACACACCCTATATATTCAGATGCGGGTAACACGACATCACTCGTGCTGGGTTTCCCCATTCGGAAATCCTCGGATCTCAGCTCGGTTGACAGCTCCCCGAGGCTTATCGCAGCCTCCTACGTCCTTCATCGGCTCCTGGTGCCAAGGCATCCACCGTACGCTCTTAAACACTTACAAACAAAGATGCTCGCGTCCACTGTGCAGTTCTCAAACAACACACCCGAACGAATCCAATTCCGACACCAGCACCCCAGCCAAAAAACTGAGGTCGGTATGACCGAGAACCCGATCGGATCGTCTATTTGCCTAGAAAGAAACACTCGCGTGTTCTCTCAGGACCCAACAGTGTGCCGATTACATCCCCGAACCGAAAGCACTCAGGCTTCCAGCAATTTCGAGGCACATGTCAGTGTTCCACCCATGAGCGTCCGCCGGACTACATGTGAGTCCGAAACGGTCTCTGGCATCAACGTTTACCATCCCCGACTCTTCGGGGTGCGATGCAGAAGTGCTCCTTAGAAAGGAGGTGATCCAGCCGCACCTTCCGGTACGGCTACCTTGTTACGACTTCGTCCCAATCGCCAATCCCACCTTCGACGGCTCCCTCCCACAAGGGGTTAGGCCACCGGCTTCGGGTGTTACCGACTTTCATGACGTGACGGGCGGTGTGTACAAGGCCCGGGAACGTATTCACCGCAGCGTTGCTGATCTGCGATTACTAGCGACTCCAACTTCACGGGGTCGAGTTGCAGACCCCGATCCGAACTGAGACCGGCTTTAAGGGATTCGCTCCACCTCACGGTATCGCAGCCCTCTGTACCGGCCATTGTAGCATGTGTGAAGCCCTGGACATAAGGGGCATGATGACTTGACGTCGTCCCCACCTTCCTCCGAGTTGACCCCGGCAGTCTCTCACGAGTCCCCGCCATAACGCGCTGGCAACATAAGATAAGGGTTGCGCTCGTTGCGGGACTTAACCCAACATCTCACGACACGAGCTGACGACAGCCATGCACCACCTGTACACCAACCACAAGGGGGGCGACATCTCTGCCGCTTTCTGGTGTATGTCAAACCCAGGTAAGGTTCTTCGCGTTGCATCGAATTAATCCACATGCTCCGCCGCTTGTGCGGGCCCCCGTCAATTCCTTTGAGTTTTAGCCTTGCGGCCGTACTCCCCAGGCGGGGTACTTAATGCGTTAGCTACGGCACGGATCCCGTGGAAGGAAACCCACACCTAGTACCCACCGTTTACGGCGTGGACTACCAGGGTATCTAATCCTGTTCGCTACCCACGCTTTCGCTTCTCAGCGTCAGTTACTTCCCAGAGACCCGCCTTCGCCACCGGTGTTCCTCCTGATATCTGCGCATTTCACCGCTACACCAGGAATTCCAGTCTCCCCTGAAGTACTCTAGTCCGCCCGTATCGACCGCAAGCCCACCGTTGAGCGGTAGGTTTTCACGATCGACGCGACGAACCGCCTACAAGCTCTTTACGCCCAGTAATTCCGGACAACGCTCGCACCCTACGTATTACCGCGGCTGCTGGCACGTAGTTGGCCGGTGCTTCTTCTACAGGTACCGTCACTCACGCTTCGTCCCTGTCGAAAGAGGTTTACAACCCGAAGGCCGTCATCCCTCACGCGGCGTCGCTGCATCAGGCTTCCGCCCATTGTGCAATATTCCCCACTGCTGCCTCCCGTAGGAGTCTGGGCCGTGTCTCAGTCCCAGTGTGGCCGGTCACCCTCTCAGGTCGGCTACCCGTCGTCGCCTTGGTAGGCCATTACCCCACCAACAAGCTGATAGGCCGCGGGCCCATCCTGCACCGATAAATCTTTCCACCACAAGACATGCATCTCGTAGTCATATCCGGTATTAGACCCAGTTTCCCAGGCTTATCCCGAAGTACAGGGCAGATCACCCACGTGTTACTCACCCGTTCGCCGCTCGTGTACCCCGAAGGGCCTTACCGCTCGACTTGCATGTGTTAAGCACGCCGCCAGCGTTCGTCCTGAGCCAGGATCAAACTCTCCGTTGAAGACTCTCAACCACACCCTCAAAAAGGGCGCAATCAGAAGAATTAACCAGAGTCCGAAAACCATGGCAAAAATCAAACACCAGCAAAAGTATTTGCTGACAAAAATGCCCGACCCACCCAAACGGGGGTTTGGAAGAGCCGGAACCAAAAAATATTTGGCACTGACATTCATCGACACACTATTGAGTTCTCAAAGAACACACGCACACACATTCACTTCGGAATAAATCCGGGCTTCAGTGAGGCAACTTGGTGAAGCTTAGCTCAGTCGACTCCCGACACAAAATCAGGAACCTTCCGAACCAGTGTGATCGTCAGGCGCTCCTCGTCCTACCTCGTTTCCCAGGCCGCTGTGCTCAACGTTTCCGCTGCGCTCTGGGCTCCGGGTCGGTGTCCGTGTCGCTCTGACTTGAATAAAGTTACTTACCACCGTGCACGATGTCAAATCGCCTGGCCAGCGGGTGTTTACAGCGAGTTCACCCAATTGCGGAGCAGCAGTGCCCCCGCATCACCGGACTTTTCGGGATGAAACTGCGTCGCCGACAGCGGACCGTTCTCGACGGCCGCCAGGAATGGGACGCCGTGTTCGGCCCAAGTGAGCTTCGGCGCGGCGAAGTGTTCGCTCGGCGGCAGGTCCCAAGTCTGTGCGGCATAGGAGTGCACGAAATAGAAACGGGTATCGCTGGCCATTCCCGAGAACAAGACACTGTCGGTAGGAGCCGACACCGTGTTCCAGCCCATATGCGGGAGCACAGGTGCGGACAGACGCTCCACTACGCCCGGCCATTCCGCACATCCTTCGGTTTCGACACCGAACTCCACGCCGCGCTCGAACAGGATCTGCATGCCGACGCAGATACCGAGCACCGGACGACCACCGGCCAACCGCTGACCGATGATGCGCTCCCCTTTCACCTCCCGCAGCCCAGCCATGCACGCGGCGAACGCGCCGACGCCGGGCACGACGAGCCCATCGGCCGCCAGCGCGATATCGGCATCGGCGGTCACCTCGACATTCGCCCCGGCGCGGATCAGCGCGCGGTGCGCGGAGTGCAGATTGCCGGAGCCGTAATCGAGCAGCGCGACGGATTTCGTTGTCACAGTGTCCCCTTCGTCGACGGCACACCACTCACCCGCGGATCCAGCTCGACGGCAGCGCGCAGTGCCCGGGCCACCGCCTTGAATTCGGCCTCGGTGATGTGATGCTGGTCGCGGCCGTACAGCACGCGCACATGCAGGGCGATGCGGGCGTTCAGCGCGATCGACTCGAATACGTGCCGGTTGAGCACAGTGGAATACGGCGCGCCGGGCCCCGAACCGGGAATCACCGCGTGCAGCAGGTGATCGGGCTCGCCGGTGTGTACGCAGTACGGGCGACCGGAGACGTCGACCGCGGCGTGCGCCATGGTCTCGTCCATCGGAATGAACGCATCCCCGAAGCGACGGATGCCGGACTTGTCGCCCAGTGCCTTACCCAGCGCCTGGCCGAAGACGATGGCAGTGTCCTCGACAGTGTGGTGCGCCTCGATCTCGATATCACCCTCAGCGCGCACCGTCAGATCGAAGCTCGCGTGGGCGCCGAGCGCGGTCAGCATGTGGTCGTAGAACGGGACGCCGGTGGTGATATCGGTCTTGCCGGTGCCGTCGAGGTCCAGTTCGACAACGATATTCGATTCCTTGGTGACGCGCTCCACCCGCGCGGTGCGATTCATCTTTGCTTCCTCCACAGGCGGATTCATCGGATGGTGAGGTCGGTATCGGCCAAAGTGCCGCTGACGCGCAGGAATTCGTCGTTCTCAGCGGCCAGACCGATAGTGGCGCGCAGATATCCCGGAATACCGACGTCGCGGATCAGCACGCCGCGGTCCAGGTAGTGCTGCCAGGCCAGGGCGGCGTCGCTGAAACGACCGAAGAGCAGGAAGTTGGCATCGCTGGGGATTACCTCGAAACCCATCGTGGCCAGTTCTTCCGCGACCCGGTCGCGCTGTGCCGCCAGTTCGGCGACGCTGGCGAGGGTTTCATCGGCGTGGCGCAGGGCCGCGCGGGCGGCGGCCTGGGTGACCACCGACAGGTGGTACGGCAGCCGCACCAGCAACATCGCCTCGATCACCGCGGGGGCGGCGACCAGATAGCCGAGGCGGCCGCCCGCGAAGGCGAAGGCCTTGCTCATGGTGCGACTGACCACGAGTTTCGTCGGGTACCGATCGATCAGGGCGATCGCGCTGGGCTCGGCGGAGAATTCGCCGTACGCCTCGTCGACGACCACGATGCCGGGCGCGGCGGCCAGGATCCTGGCCAGGTCGGCCTGCGCGATGCTGTGTCCGGTCGGATTATTGGGGCTGGTCACGAAGACCACATCGGGTCGGCGCTCGGCGATGATGGTGAGCGCGTAGTCGATATCGAGAGAGAAATCGGCATTGCGCTTGGCCTCGACCCATTCGGTATCGATGCCCTCGGAGATGATCGGATGCATCGAATACGACGGCACGAAACCCAGTGCGCTGCGACCGGGTCCGCCGAAGGCTTGCAGTAGCTGCTGCAGGATTTCGTTGGAGCCGTTGGCCGCCCACACGTTGGCCGTGTGCACCGCGATGCCGGTTTGGCGGCTCAGGTATTCGGCCAGGTCGCTGCGCAGCGCAACGGCGTCGCGGTCCGGGTAGCGATGCAGGTCGGTGGCGGCGGCGCGAATGGATTCGGCGACGTCATCGATGAGGGCCCGGCTCGGCGCGTGCGGGTTCTCATTGGTGTTCAGCTGCACCGGCACCGTCAATTGTGGTGCGCCGTAAGGCTTCTTGCCGCGCAGATTCTCCCGCAGCGGCAGGTCGTCCAGGCTGATGTCGGAGCCGGGCACGGTGATCTCGGGGGTCATGCCAGTGCCTCGAATCGTGCTTGTACGGCTTGGCCGTGTGCGGGCAGATCCTCGGCGTTGGCCAGCGCGACCACGTGACCGGCGACGTCTTTGAGTGCGGCCTCGGTGTATTCGACGACGTGGATACCGCGCAGGAAGGTCTGCACGCTCAAGCCCGAGGAGTGCCGCGCGCAACCCGCCGTCGGGAGTACGTGATTGGATCCAGCGCAGTAGTCGCCCAGGCTGACCGGTGCGTAAGCACCGACAAAGATCGCGCCGGCACTGCGCACCCGGGCCGCGACGCCCGGTGCGTCGGTGGTCTGGATCTCCAGGTGTTCGGCGGCGTAGGCATTCACCACGCGCAGACCCTGCTCGATATCGTCGACCAGCACGGTGCCGGATTGCTTGCCGGACAATGCCTCTCGTACCCGGTGTGCGTGCTTGACCACCGTCATCTGGGTGGTGAGCGCGGCGTCCACCGCATCGGCGAGTTCGACGCTGTCGGTGACGAGCACGCTCGCGGCGAGCACATCGTGTTCGGCCTGGCTGATCAGATCGGCGGCGACGTGGACCGGATCGGCGGTGGCATCGGCCAGGATCGCGATCTCGGTGGGGCCCGCTTCGGCATCGATGCCGACCAGGCCGCGGCACAGACGCTTGGCGGCGGTCACGAAGATATTGCCGGGACCGGTGATCAGGTCTACCGGCTCGAGCTGCACGCCATCGGTGTCGATACCGCCATAGGACAGCAGCGCGATGGCCTGTGCACCGCCGACGGCCCACACTTCTTCGACCCCGAGCAGCTTCGCGGCCGCCAGGATGGTCGGGTGCGGCAGCCCGTCGTGCTGCGCCTGCGGCGGCGAGGCCACCACCAGCGAGTCGACACCGGCCGCCTGCGCGGGCACCACATTCATCACGACGCTGGACGGGTAAACGGCATTGCCGCCGGGCACGTAGAGCCCCACCCGCTCGACCGGCACCCACCGCTCGGTGACCGTGCCACCTGGGACGACCTCGGTGGTGGTATCGGTGCGTCGCTGATCGGCGTGCACCTTGCGGGTCCGTTCGATCGCGACCTCGAGCGCGGTGCGCACGGCCGGATCCAACTTCTCCAATGCGGCATCGAGTTCGGCCGCGGGCACGCGCACGCTCGCCGGAATCACGCCGTCGAATTGCTCGCTGAACTCCAGCGCCGCCGCGACCCCGCGGTCTCGGATCGCCTCGACCACCGGTCGCACCTGATGCAGCACCGAGTCCACGTCGACTCCCCCGCGCGGCAGCGCGGTGCGCAGCTCGGCAGCGGAGGGAGTACGGCCGCGCAGATCAACGCGGGCGAGCTCGAGGCGGGATGTCATGAGGTCTGCGATCCTGTCTGTCCTGATCCATGGACGCCGTGCCCGACGCCGAGCGGTCGGTATCTTCCGCTCCGCTCCAGCTACCAGCCTATCGGTCCGGCGCCACCCGTTATCCGCTGCGGTCGCCGGATGTGTCGGGAAGTACGGCCGCCCGCCCCGGTCCGATAGTGGGCCGGGGCGTGGCGGATGTCATGCCGCGACGAGCCGCTTGATGATCATCGGTTCGGCGAGGATCTGGTCGAGTACGTCGCGCACGTGGAAGAAGTGTGGCGTCGTGAAATGCTCGTCCAGGGCGTCGGGGGTGGTCCACTCCTCCACGAGGACCATGTGGGATGGATCGTTGGGGTCGGTGTATGGGTGGTAGGTCACGCAGCCTGGCTCGGCAAGTGACGGTTCGATCATTGCTTCCAGGGCCGTGCGCAGGCGGTCTTCGCGACCCGAGGCCGCACGGAATTCGGCGACAACATGCAGTGTCATGACGGTTCCTCAGAAATTACGGGCGGGCAGGGCCGGTGCCCGCGCCGGTCGTGGTGATGGCGGTCTCGATTGCGGCGAGGTCGTCGGTTGTGAGCGCCAGGTCACGGGCGCCGAGCCAGCCGTCGATCTGAGTGGCGTTACGCGCGCCGACGATCGCGCCGGTGATGCCCGGCCATGCGGTCGCCCAGGCCAGGGCCACCTCGGCGACGCTCACACCATGGCGGGCCGCGATCGGGCGCATGGCTTCGACGAGGGCGAGCTTGGCCGACAGGCCGGTGGTGAAATCCGGATGCGAACCACGCCAGTCCTCGTCGGGCAGGTTGCGCAGGCGCTCCTCGGTGAATGTGCCGGTGAGCAGGCCCGATTGCAAGGGTGAGTAGACGATCACGCCGGTTCCGTTCTGGTGTGCCCAGGCGATATCGGCCGCGGCCGAGCGATTGATCGCGGAGAACGGCGGCTGGATCGCGTCGACATGGGCGATGGATTCGGCATTCGCCAGTTGGGCCGCGTCATGGTTGGACAAACCGATCGCGCGGACCTTGCCTTCCTTTTTCAGATCGGCCATGACCTGCCAGTACTCCTCGAGCGGAGTCGCCTGGTCGTTGGCCTCGCCCTCGGCGCCGTAGACGAAGACCGCGCCGGTGTCCGGCCAGTGCACCAGATACAGATCGATGTGGTCGGTCCGCAGCCGACGCAGCGAATCCTCGATTTCCTTGCGCACTACCTCGGGCCGCATGATCCGGCGCGGCGGGCCGGAGCGGTCGTCGTTTTCTTCCCAGATCAAACCGGTTTTGGTGACCAGGTAGGGCCGCTCGGCCTCCGGGATGTCGGCGAGTGCGCGGCCGACCACATCCTCGGCATGCCCGACGCCGTAGGCGGCCGCGGTATCGATCCAGTTGATTCCGGCGTGCACCGCGTGCCGAATCGCGGCGATCGAGTCGGCGTCATCGATGGCGCCCCACGAGTACTCCCAACCGGATCCGCCGAAGACCCAGGTGCCGAATCCGAGGGAGGTGATGTCCATGCCGGTGTCGCCGAGAGGGCGGGTGTTGCTCATTGTGTCCGTCTCCGTTCACCGCCGGAACCGTTCCGGCGATGACCACTACTTTCGGCGCGAACAGCGGCGGTAAACAGCGCCGCACGAGCCTGGGCACACCATGACCAGGATGCGGCCGGGCAACCGCCGGGATACTGGACGACATGAGTCTGGATCGACGTGCCGAACTCGGCGAATTCCTACGTTCCCGGCGGGCGCGGCTGAGCCCTGAGGAGGTCGGATTGCCCGACTACGGCAGCCGACGACGGGTGCCCGGTCTGCGCCGCGAGGAGTTGGCCATGGTCGCCGGGGTCAGCGTCGATCACTATGTCCGGCTGGAACAGGGCCGCACCCTGCACTTTTCGGAGTCGGTGCTGGATGCCGTCGCACAGGCGCTGCGCCTGAATCCGGTGGAGCGCGAGCATTTGTATCGGCTGGCGCGGCCGTGGTCCGGCGAGGAGCCACCGGCCGAACAGGAAGTCCGCCCCGGACTGCGCAGACTGCTCGACGCCGCCGCCGACGTGCCGGCATACATCGTGGGCCGTGGCACCAATGTGCTCGCCTGGAATTCCCTTGCCGCCGCGCTCATTACCGATTTCGGTGCACTACCGCCGCGCGAACGCAATCTCGCTCGACTGGTCTTCCTCGACGAGGGGATGCGCGAACTGTACGAAGACTGGACGGCCAAGGCCGCTGATGTCGTGGCGTATCTGCGCCTGGATATGGCGCGCAATCCCGGCGATGCCGCAATCGCCGCACGCATTGAAGAATTGAGCACGAACTCCGCCGACTTCGCCACCATGTGGCAGCGTCACGAACTCAAGGACAAGACGCACGGGCGGTACATATACCTGCACCCGGTGGTCGGGCGACTCGATCTCGGCTTCGAAACCCTGCGCCTGCCCGACGATCCGGATCAGGCGCTGATCATGCACACCACCGAACCGGATTCGCCGAGCGCGACAGCGTTGCAGTTGCTGGCGACATGGGCGCGGACGTCGGCGCGATCCGGATCGCGCTAGGCACTAACCGTTGCGGGACAACTCGTTTCAGCGAGTGTCGGCGCCGCGGGTGTCGCTGTCGATGAGTGGGGCACCGCTGCCAGGGTTGATCAACCGCAGCGTCACCGACCTGTTCTGGCCCGCATAGGTCACGCTGGCCACATTGACGTCCACCGAACCGTCTGAGCTGGTGCCCGTACCACCACCGGCCGCATCAACAGTGTTGAAGCCCGTGACACGATTCTGCGTCCAGTAATCCTGGAAGGCCGACTGCGTGCCGTAGACCCGCTGGGCAGCGGGAGTCAACTGTTTCCACGCAGCAGGGAATCTCAGATAGATGAGGTTGTTGTAGAAGTCCACCACCTGATCGATGGATTGCCGCGAATCTGCCGGACCGACGCTCTTCGTCTGCCCCGGCGCGCCAGCGGCAGCCGTGGAACTGGTCCCCTTGGACACTGACGATGAAGGCGGACTCGCTTGCACCGACGGCGTATTGGTGCCCGACTGATTCAGCGCACCGATCAGGATGGCCACGACGGCCACCACCGCACCGACGGTCGCACCGACCAATACGGCCTTGCGCTTGCCACCGGACTTGCGCAGGGCCGGACGCGGCTGCGTCGCGGTCTGCGGATGCGCGGCGGTCCGCGGGTGCGACGCAGCCGAGTTGTTGGGACGAGCGGAATTTCGCGGCGGCGGTGCCGGACGTGGCTGCCGCGCGGTCGGCTGATGCTCCGGCGTCGGATTCGCGGGCGGCCGCAGCGCACGGGTCGCGGATTCGCCGCGCCGACCGAAAGCCTCACTGGCGGGCACGAATCCGGCGTGCACGGGGGTGGAACCGGCATCCGCGAGCGCGGAAAGATGTTCGCGGGCCGCACGCATGGTCGGTCGCTCGGTAGGGTCCGGGCTCAGCAGATCCAGCAGGAAGTCGGTCGCGGGACCCGCGTGTCGCGGTTCGCTCACCTGGCCGTTCGCCGCGGCGTAGAGCACGGCGAGCGGGTTGGCGCTGGAACCGTACGGCGGTTCGCCCTCTAGTGCGTGGAAAAGGGTCGCACCCAAGGCGAATACATCGGCGGCGGGCGTCGGATCGGCACCGCGCGCCACCTCCGGGGCGAGATAGGCGGCGGTACCGCAGATCAGGCCGGTCTCGGTGAGGGTTACGTCACCGGTCGCGCGGGAGATGCCGAAGTCGGTGATCTTCACGGTGCCGGTGTCGTCGAGCAGGATATTGCCCGGTTTGACATCGCGGTGCACGATGCCGGCGTGATGCGCGGCGATGAGCGCCGAAGCGACCTGCTCGCCGATCCGCGCGACCTGGGTCAGCGGCAGCATGCCCTGCGCGGAAATCACTCCGGCCAGACTCTTCGACTTCAGATACTCCATCACCAGGCACGGATCGCCGTTGTGCTCGGTGATATCGAAGACCACGATCGCATTCGGATGCTGGAACCGCGCCGCATTGCGGGCCTCGCGGAACGCGCGCTGACGCACCACGTCGCGCTCGGCTTCGGGCAGGCTGGGCTTGATGTGGATCTGCTTCACCGCGACCGAGCGCTGCAGGCGTTCATCGACGGCACGCCAAACAACACCCGTGCCGCCGCTACCAATCCGCTCGACCAGGCGGTAGTGCTCCGCGATCAATTGACCGGTATCGATGGCGCCTACTCCGAACCTTCTCGAGATCGTGACATCACGCGTATTGACCATCAACGCGTTCCGCCGATGAGTGTAGCGGGGCGCAATCCTCAGCACGCGCCTGCGGGGGTATATTCGTCGCCCACAACGCGCCGAATGCTAATGCAGTGCGGATTCGACAGTGTTGCTCAATGCCGTGCACGCAGCATACGGCCTGCGGCCTCCACAGCCGGACCCGAGCTGTTCGCGTCGCTGACGAATACGGCGAAGGCCAGGTCACCGTCGATGCCGACGAACCAGCCGTGCGCGTGCTTGTCATCGATGTATTCGGCGGTGCCGGTCTTGCCGATCAGGCCGGGAATATCGCGCAGGGCGGTGGCGGTGCCGCCGGTAATGGTTTCGCGCATCATGGTTTTCATCTGGTCATCGGTGGTCGGCGGCAGTGGCGGCGGGGTGTGATCTGCCACGCCGGGCGCTGCGTCGACGACCATCGGCAGCGGCATCGATCCGCGCGCGATGGATGCGGCGACCAGTGCCATTCCGAATGGTGAGGCCGTCACCTTGCCTTGACCGATACCGGACTCCACCCGCAGCGTCGGGGTGTCCGCGGTCGGCACCTTGCCGGTGACGGTGGTCAGGCCGGGTGTGACGAAGTCGATGCCGAGGCCGAGTTGGGCCGCGGCATCGGTCAGGCCGTTCGGTGCGAGATTCACCGCGAGTTGCCCCATGGTGGTGTTGCAGGACTGAGCGAAGGCGGTGTGCAGAGGCACGTTGCCGAGGTCGAAGTTGTTGTCGTTGGGGATGCGCCGGCCCTCGATATTCGCGGTCGCCGGGCAGGGCAGCACGGTGTCGGGCGTCACCGCCCCCGATTGCAGTGCGGCCGAGACCGTGACGGTCTTGAACGTCGAACCCGGCGGATACAGGCCGGTGAGTGCGATCGGTCCCTGGGCGTCGGCGGCGGCGTTCTGCGCGACGGCGAGCACCTTGCCGGTGGAGGGTTGCAGTGCAACGATCGCGGCGGGCTGGCTGATCGGCGTCAACGCGCTCTCCGCGTAACGCAGCAGATCGGTGTCGAGTGTGGTCACGATATCCGCCGTGGGTTCGGGATCCTGACCGGCGACGCGTTCGGTGCCGTCCGCGGTCTGGGCCCGCACCGCCCAGCCTGCCGCCGCGTCGGCGGAACTCTGCCAGAGTTCGGCGAGGCCGGACAGCACCGGTGATGCGAGAGATTTGTCGGTCGCGAGCAGGCGGGTCTGCGGAGCCAGGGTGACGCCAGGAACGGCGGCCAGCGCCGTCTGGATCGGGGCGATATCGGCGTCGCGCAAGGTGACCGCGGTGATCGGCTTGCCCTGGGCCGCAGCCAGATCCGATTGCAATGACTGTGCCGTGATATCGGGGGCGATGGGAGTGAGCAGGGCCGCGAGCGCGGCGGTGTCGGCACCTGGGGCGACGTTCACCACGGTGACCACCTGCTCGGTCATCAACTCACCGCCCGATGCCTCGAGCACACGCGCGGGCTTCGAATAGGTGGTGGCGTAGTTCAGCGGGCCGCGCGCGAGACCGGGTGCGACGGTATCGGGATCCCATTTGATCTTCCAGGCGCCGCCGGACTCACTGGCGGACCCGTTGGTGGTGTAGCTCCATGCCTTCTTACCGTCCTTGCCGAACTTCCAGGTGGCGGCAAGGGTGAACGAGTTCTTATCGGCGCTGCGGACCTCGAATTTCACATCCTTGCCGAGCCCGTCGTAGAGCTTACCCAGCGCATCCGAGGCCTTGGCGGGATCGTCGGTGAGTGCGGCGGCCGCGGCGACATCGTCGCGGGTGAGCGCATCGGCGAACTGCCCGGCGACGGTGTCGGGCTGGTCCGGCCCAGAACTGCAACCAAGGGCCAGGACGGTGGCTGCGAACAGAACGAGAAGATTCCGGTTGGCACGCACCCCGCCGACTCTAATCGCCGATCGTGACCAACTCGGGTAGCCCGCACGGGGGAAACCGCACTTCTGTCGCAATCCGGGCGGACCGCGACAGGTGCGAACGTGCGGCCTTCAGGCGAGCCAAGGCCCCTGGGCGAGCGCTGTGGCGTCGGGTTCGGACAGGTCGATATCGAAGACCTCGGTGAGGACTTTCGGAAGTTCGGCGAGTTCGAGTTCGCGGGTTTCGCTGGAGCCGTCCGGATATTCGGTGATGAGGGTGCGGTTGTCCAGTACATGGTGGACGTCCGGGAGGAAGCGCTGCACGAACGGTCGGGCGGTGAACGGTGAGCGCGGTGAGGTGGAGACGAAGTGGTTGCCGACCGCGAAATCGATGCGGTACTGCGGATTGAGCGTGAAGGTGTAGCGGTCGATCCAGCCATCGCGGCCGAATTGGTGCAGCACCCACAGGTCGCTGTCGAGTTCGCCGGTGGTGTGTTCGAGCCGGAAGCGCCAGTGGCCAAGTGCGAATTCGCCACCCTCGACCAATTCATAGGGCGCGAGTGGTCCGGAGCCGAACCCGACATCGCAGATCCAGACACGATCGTCATCGCCGGTGGTGACGCGCAGCAGGGCGTGGGTGGCCGGGCGCAGACCGTCGGATACGCCCATGGTGACCCGGCCGCTGAGACCGGTCACGCCGAAGCCGAGCCGTTCCAGTGCGGCGGCGAACAGGCCGACGTTCTCGTAGCAGTAGCCGCCACGTCGGTGCCGGACCATCTTGTCCTGCAACGATTCCAGATCCAGCGGAACGGGGCGGCCGAGGATGGACTCCAGATTCTCGAACGGGATCGTGGTGGTGTGCGCGTGGACGAGGGCACGCAGCGTGGCCAACGTGGGGGTTCGGTCGCCGGTATAGCCGATGCGCGCCAAGTACGCGTCGAGGTCCAATTCCGCGCCGTTCCAGTAGTACGCGGGGTCATTCGGCTGCATTGCACCTCTCCTTGGATTCGGTTCTGCCCGAATGAACCACACCGCACCGACAGGTGTTCCCTAGGCAGCGCATTTGGCGTTCGGCGGCGGCGCGGGAGCGGTCACGATGTCGCGGGCGACATCGACCACATAGTCGCGATCGGAGCCGTCGACAGGTTCAGTGCCCAACAGCAGACGCTCGACGACGCAGCCACCTTCGAAGTACGCGGGACCGATGCTGTGATCGCCGGGCACCACAGCGCCGTTCAGATCGCGGCCGGTGACGATGGTGTACGTCGATGTGGGCTTGCCCGCGGCGAGCAGTCCGGTTCGCATTTCCAGGGTGGCCGGGTACGGCACCACATCGTCACCGGTGCCGTGGATGAGGAAGGCGCGTTTCATGCTCATCCTGGCGGCAAGGAGAGCGGGCGAACGTTCGGCATAGGCCTGCGGGCAGACGATCGGGGCGCAGCCGCCCGCATCGCGTTCGATCTGGGCGGGCAGTGCGGGATCGACGCCCGCCGAGGCGAGCCACATGGTGAAATCGTCCGCGGGGCCGTAGTTGTCGACCCAATAGTCGAACAGTCCCTGCGGACCGTGCGCCACCGCGAGTCCGCTCATGGTGCCGCCCTGGCTCCAGCCCCACAGCACGGTGCGGCCGATCGTCGGATGTTCGTTCTTGTACCACTGGGTGGCGGTGACGATATCGCGCCAGCCCGCCCACAGGTTCCAGTCGCCGGTGCGCCAGACGCTAGCCGCGCTGCGGGCGTCCATGGACAGGATGGGGGTCGCGGTGCGGCGGGCGATCGCGGTCAGATATTCGGCGTAATCGGCGGAGGTGCCGTCGTGGCCGTGGACCGCGACGACCAGATCGCGCCGCGGCAGACCATCCGCCGCACAGCGATACGGTTCGTATACCCGGCCGGTGGCGTCCTCGCCGTCCACCGTCAGGGTCACCGGCCGCACGTCGACTTGGACCGCACATTCCGGATCGGCAGAAACAGACGGTGCGACAAGACTTGTCGTCGACACCGCGGCGAACAGCGCACAGCCGAGCATCAGCAGTAGGTGCCTCATCCTGGAATGATGACATGCGTTATCGCTGTCCGGTCGTGGCAAAGGGGCGACTCGCGACGAACACCGCGCCGAGCACCGCGGCCGCGGCCACAATGCCTCCGAAGGTCGTCGCGCCCGCAGGCAAACCGACTGCGTCACTGAGGAATCCAGCCGACAGCGGGAGCAGTGCGGCGGGCAGATAGCCACCGGCGTTCTGGGCGGCATTGGCCTCGGCGAGCCGCTCTGCGGGCACGCTCGCGCTGATGGCCGTGAGACCGCCGAACTGGCCCATGCCCTGGCCGATGCCCGCGAGGATCGCGGCGGCGGTGAAGAACGTGAGCGATGACAGCCGCAGCGCCGCGAGCAGGCTGATCATGCTGAGCAGCGTCGCCGCCGTGCCGCCGAGCAGGATCGTGGGCAGGCGCAGCCGCCGCACCGCGAATTGGATGCCGGTGGCGCCGAGGAACATGACGAAGGCCAGGCCGCCCGCGAGCAGTCGGTTGGTGGCGCCCAAGAGGTTCGACAGGATCGAGGGACCGAGCGAGAGCACGAATGATGTCGCGGTGATGCCGGGCGCGAATACCGCGATGCCGAGCAGCACGGCGGTGCGTCCGCCGGGTGCGACCGCGGGGATGCGGATCCATGGGCCGCGTCCGCGAGCGCCGCGGGGCAGGTCGAGCCGCGCTACGACCGCGAAAGCCGAAGCGAGCAAGACGATTTCGACCACGAAGATGGTGATGGTCGGGCCCGGAACAAGCTCTGCGAGCAGACCCGCCAGCAACGGGCCGAAGCCAGCGCCGAGGACCATGGCCGATGAGGCCGCCAGTGCGGCAGCACGTTTGCGCTGCGGGCCGCCGATATCGGTCACCGCCGCCATCCCCGCCGAGACGGCCGCGCCGACCGCTATTCCGGTGAGCAGGCGCGCGATCGCCAGCATCGCGACCGAATTCGCGGTGGCGAACAGGACGCAGGCGAGCATCGCGAGGAGCACCGCGGGCAGCAGCACGGGTTTGCGGCCGATGCGGTCGGAGACCACACCCGCGATCAGCAGCGCACCGAGCAAACCGACGATGTAGCAGGCGAATACGGCGGTCAACGTGCCCGAGGAGAAGCCGAGCCGGTGCTGCCACACGACATACAGCGGAGTCGGCGCATTCGAAAGCACGAAAACCGCGAGCACCGGCCATGCCGCCAGCCACACCGCGCCGTCGCGCCGCCCCTCGGTTTCCGGTTTCTCCATGAGCGTCGTCATCCCGACCTCCTAGTTCGAATTTTCTCGTACTGGTACGACGAAGGTCGAACTTAACACCCAGTACGATAGAAGTCGAACTAAGAAATCGCGATCCACAGGAGAGCCGATGCCATCGACCGACACCGTCGCGACCACGCTGCCCGAGCCGACGCGCGCCGCACTGCGGCTCGAGGATGTACTCGGCGTGCTCAGCGATCCGCTACGGCTGAGCATGGTGCAGAAATTGCTGCTCGAATCTCCCGAGACCGATCGCTCCTGCGGCTGGTTCGACATCAATCGGCCGAAATCGACACTGACACACCATTTCCGGGTGTTGCGCGAGGCAGGTGTCACCCGTCAACGGCAGTACGGATTGGAGCGCCGCAGCCGGGTACGGATCGAGGATCTCGATGCGCGTTTTCCGGGCCTGCTCGATCTCGTGCGTGCCTGGCAGCCGACGTAATTGGCCTGAAATTTCGATCAGGACGAGATCGCGGCGGTGCGGGACGTGCCAGGCGCTGCGAGTGGACCCGCAGCAGTTTGGGATCTGACCGCTAGTATTCGCATATGCGTTCGATTGATGCGGTGGAACGGCGGGCCCGGCTGGCGCGACGGCATCGGCTCACGCCGACGTGCCGCACCGACGACGTGGCCGAGATCGTCCGGTCCCTGGTTGTACTGCATGCGACCGATCCTGCGACGGTGTATCTATCGGTGGGCGCGCGTAGTCTCACCGCCGAGCCAGCTCATGTCGAAAAGGCGCTGTACGACGATCGGACATTGCTGCGCCTGCTCGCGATGCGGCGCACGATGTTCATCGCCCCGGTCGAATTGCTGCCGGTATTGCAGGCGTCGTGCGCGGATGCGTTGGCGGACAAGCAACGTCGCACCTACAGCAGGTTCATCGAGCAGGCCGGAGTTGTCGACGGGGATGTGCGCGCCTGGCTCGCCGATGTCGAAGACGAAACGCACAAGGCGCTTTTGGCACGCGGGGCGGCGACCGGCGCGCAGCTGAGCAAGGACGTACCTCGGCTGCGCACGCGGGTCGATGCCGCTCCGGGCAAGGCGTATTCGCGGCCCACCAGCATCACCACATGGGTGCTGGTAATCCTCGGTGTCGAGGGACGCATTGTGCGCGGTCGGCCGAACGGCAGTTGGACAAGCAGCCAATACACCTGGTCGCCGATAGAAACCTGGCTGCCGCAAGGCGTTGCGACCATGTCCGCCGATGCGGCTCGCGCCGAACTCGTCCGGCAGTGGCTCTACGCCTTCGGCCCCGCCCCCGTCACCGATATCAAGTGGTGGACCGGCTGGACACTCACCGAAGTCCGCAAGGCCCTGGCCCAACTCGATGTGGTGGAGGTCGATCTCGGCGGCACCACCGGGCTACTACTGGCCGACGACCAGGAACCGGCCCCCGAACCCGAACCATGGGCCGCCCTACTCCCCGCACTCGACCCCACTCCCATGGGCTGGCAGTCCCGCGACTGGTACCTCGGCCCACACGGCCCGATGCTCTTCGACCGCAACGGAAACGTCGGGCCGACCATCTGGTGGAACGGCCGCATTGTCGGCGGCTGGGCCCAACGCAAAGACGGCGAAATCGCCCATCGCCTATTGGAAGACATCGGCTCCGAGGCAGAATCGCTCATCGAAGCCGAAGCCGCCCGCATCGCCACCTGGTACGGCGAGGTTCGCGCCATCCCTCGATTCCGAACCCCGTTGGAACGCGAACTCACCGCCTGACCGCTACATGTCCAAGCCGAGGTCGAGGACGCGCACCGAGTGGGTCAAGGCGCCTACGGCCAAGTAGTCGACGCCGGTTCGGGCATAGTCGGCGGCGTCGGCGAGGGTCAGGCCACCGGAGGATTCGAGTTTGGTCTCGGGGGCCTTGGCGTTGCGACGTTGGACGGCGGCTTGGGTTTGCCAGAGCGGGAAGTTGTCGAGCAGGACCAGTTCGACATTTTCGGCCAGGACGGCCTCGAGTTGTTCGAGGCTGTCCACTTCGACCTCACAGGCGATATCGGGGGCCAGGTCGCGCACAGCGCGCAGGGCCGCGACCACCGAACCCGCGGCTACCACGTGGTTGTCCTTGATCAGTGCCGCATCGCCGAGGCCCATACGGTGGTTGACGCCACCGCCGACGCGGACCGCGTACTTCTGCAGGGCACGCAGGCCGGGCAGGGTTTTGCGGCTGTCACGGATGCGGCAGTTGGTGCCCGCGACCGCATCCACCCACGCGGCGGTGGCAGTCGCGATACCGGACAGGTGGCAGAGCAGGTTGAGCATGGTGCGTTCGGCGGTGAGCAGGCCGCGAGTCGGCGCGACCAGCCCCAGCACGGACTGTCCCGGCTCGACCCGGGTGCTGTCGGCGACCCGATCGGTGATTTCGTAATTGCCCGCACCGATCACCTCGTCGAGCACGAGCAGGCCGACATCGAGTCCGGCCACGGTGCCCGGCTGGCGCGAAACCACCGATGCCTTCACCACCGCGTCCGCGGGAACCGTTGCCACAGTGGTGATATCGGGACCGTAGCGCAGATCCTCATCCAGCGCGGTGCGGATCAGGGCCAGCACCTCGTCACGATCCAGGCCGGTATCCAGTTCCATCAGTGCGCTCCTCGTCCTATCTCGTACATTGCCTCGGTCATGAGGCGCTGGGGATGGCGTCCTGAGTCCACGTGGTGAGGTCGAGGCCGTCGGGGGCGGGGACGGGGTGACCTTCTGGGCCCAGACGCACTGCACGACTGCGGTGTTGGTGATCGTCGGGGGTCGGGTGGTCGGAGCGGGTGTGCGAGCCGCGGCTTTCGGTACGCGCTGCTGCCGAGAGCAACAGGACCTGGGCGGTGAGTGTGAGCGCGGCGTCCTCGAATGCGGTGATTCGCTGCGCCGCGGCCGCACCGTTGAGCTGTGCGGTCTCCTGCACCACCACGTTACTGCTCAGCGCCGAGAGGTCGCTCACCACCGAGAGTTCGCTCGCAGCACCGCCCGCGAATCGCTGATTGGCACTGGTCAACTCGGCACGCAACCGACTTGCCGCACTGTGCGACACCGCATCACGCAACCGCGCGGCCGCCTCCGCAAGCCCAGCGGCATCGCGAACCACCGAGGCATGCGATGTCATCGACTGCTGCACCAGGGCGCGGGCCGCGCGCGGAATGGTGTGGAAGGACACGTCGGTGACGTGCGCTTCCACATCGACACGTTCGGCGGCGGCCACTCCGGCGCGCTCACCGACCACCAGTCCTTCGAGCAGACTGTTGGAGGCCAGCCGGTTGGCACCGTGCAGCCCGGTCCGCGCCACCTCACCCGCGGCATAGAGACCGGGCACCGCGGTCCGGCCGTGGGTGTCGGTCACGACACCGCCGCATTGGTAGTGCGCGGCGGGTGCGACCGGAATGAGATCGATATGCGGGTCGATCCCGGCGGCCAAGCAGGATGCGGTGATCGTAGGAAAGCGTTGCGGGAAGCTGTCGATCGCGCGGGCATCGAGATAGACGTGATCGGTGCCGAGGGCGCGCATCCGCGCGGCGATCGCCCGTGACACCACATCGCGCGGTGCCAGATCACCACGCGGGTGTACACCCGCCGTGACCGAATGCCCTTCGGAATCAACCAGTATCGCTCCCTCGCCGCGGACCGCCTCGCTGATCAACGGGCGTCTACCGAGCCCACCTGGGGTGTAGAGCACCGTCGGATGGAACTGCACGAATTCCAGATCGGCCACCGTCGCACCGGCCCACAGCGCAAGCGCGATACCGTCGGCGGTCGCGCCCGGCGGATTCGTGCTCAGCGCGTACAGCTGACCGAGCCCGCCCGTGGCCAGCAGCACCGCCGGTGTGTGCACAACCCCGAAGCCGTTCTCGGACACCGCGATCACGCCCTGGACGCCGGACCGCCCGGTGACGACTTCCAGTGCCGCGGCACCGAACAGAACCGGCAGTCCGGCCGCGTTCAGCGCGCGCTGCACCTCGGCACCCGTGGCGTCACCTCCGGCATGGATGATCCGTCGCGTGCTGTGCCCGCCCTCGCGGGTGCGCGAGATCTGACCGTCCCGCGCGAGATCGAAGACCGCGCCCAGATCGGTCAATGCGGCGACGGCGGCCTGACCGCCCTCGACGATCGAGCGCACCGCGGCCTCGTCACACAGTCCGGCACCGGCCTCGACCGTGTCGCGCACATGCGATTCCACCGAATCCTCATGCGGCGCGACGACAGCGATACCACCCTGGGCGTATTGGGTCGCGGTATCGGTCGGGCCGCCCTTGCTGAGGATGAGCACTCGCAGACCGCGCAGCGACGCCGTGCGTGCCGCGGTCAACCCAGCGACGCCACCGCCGATCACGACCAGATCGGCGGCGGCTTCCCAGTCGATCCGCGGCGCGGTGCTCATGCCTCCGCCTCGCCAGCAGCGCGACCGCTATCGACGGCCCCGGCGATCATCGCGCACCGCCGCTCCGGACGAGCGCGCACACCGCGCTCCGATCGCAGCCGTTCATTCGCCGCCGCCCGGATTGCCGATTTCGATCATGCGCTGCACCGAATTGCGGGCCAGCGCGGCGGTTTCCAAGTCGACGTGCACCTCATCGGCGTTCTCGACAAGCGAGCGCAGCAGCGCCGCCGGGGTGATCATCTTCATGTACTTGCAGGACGCACGATCGTTCACGGCCTGGAAGTCGATGCCGGGGGCGGCCTTGCGCAGCTGGTGCAGCATGCCGACCTCGGTGGCGACCAGGACCTGATTCGACTTCGCGGCCTTTGCGGCGTCGATCATCCCGCCGGTCGAGAGAATGTGCACCCGATCGGCCGGGAACGAGCCCTCGCCCGCGAGGTACAAAGCCGAAGTGGCGCAACCGCATTCGGGGTGCACGAATAGTTCGGCATCCGGGTGGGTGCGGGCCTGTTCGGTCAGCTCGTCGCCGTTGATCCCGGCGTGCACGTGGCATTCGCCCGCCCAGATGTGCATGTTCTCCCGGCCGGTGACCCGCTTGACGTGCGCGCCGAGGAACTGATCCGGCAGGAACAGCACCTCGCGGTCGGGATCGATGGAGGCGACGACGTCGACGGCATTCGAGGAGGTGCAGCAGATATCGGTAAGCGCCTTCACCGCGGCGGTGGTGTTCACGTACGAGACGACCACCGCGTTCGGGAATTCGGCCTTCCAGGCCCGCAATTCGTCGGCGGTGATGGAATCGGCCAGCGAACAGCCCGCCCGCTGATCCGGAATGAGCACGGTCTTCTCGGGGCTGAGGATCTTGGCCGTCTCAGCCATGAAGTGCACACCGCAGAACACGATGGTGTCCTCGGGCGCCTCGGCCGCGATGCGCGACAGCGCCAGTGAGTCACCGACGTGGTCGGCCACGTCCTGGATCGCGGGCAATTGGTAGTTGTGCGCGAGAATCGTCGCGTTGCGTTCCCTGGCGAGGCGTTTGACCTCGGCCGCCCACTCCGGTGTGGCCTCGACACCGGAGAATCCGGTCGGACCATCGACTACCTGCCCCATCAGCGGGGGCGCCAGCTTCACACCCATGGTCGCCATGGATGGCTCCTCTCCTCGTGCGCTCGGCCCGTTGTGCCTATTCACATGCCAGCCGATTCACACCAAACCAGGTTTTCGACTTATAATCGAAAACGTGGCCCATAGTAGCACCATCCACGAAACCCTTACCGCGGTGTTCCAGGTTCGGCGCTTCTCCGAGGACATCACCGCAGGTAGCAGCCCTACGCGCATGACAGATGAGCTGATTCGACCATGTCCGCCCGGTCAGCGGACCGAACTCGCGGTGCTGCTGTGGGAGCGCGCACTCGACCCACAGAAGGACACCTGGTCGTTGCCCGGCGGGCGACTGCGCGATGACGAAGACCTCACTATCTCCGCCCGTCGCCAGCTCGCCGAGAAGGTCGATGTGCGTGAGCTGGCGCATCTGGAACAGCTGTCGGTATTCAGCAATCCGGACCGGGTGCCCGCGCCGCGCCGGATCGCGTCGGCCTATTTGGGTCTGGTGCCGCTGACCGCGGACCCGCAGCTGCCCTCGGACACCACCTGGCATCCGGTTTCCCAGCTGCCGCGCATGTCGTTCGATCACGGCACGGTCGTCGAACACGCGCGCACCCGGCTCGCCGCGAAACTGTCCTACACCAATATCGCCTTCGCACTGGCACCGGAGCGCTTCACCATGTCCACGCTGCGCGAAATCTATTGCGCCGCACTTGGTTACGATGTCGACACAACGAACCTGCAACGAGTCCTCACCCGCCGCAAGGTGATCACGCCAACCGGCGCGACCGCATCCCCCGGCCGTGCGGGTGGACGCCCCGCAGCGGTCTATCGGTTCACCGACTCCGAACTACGAGTCACCGACGAATTCGCCGCATTGCGCCCACCCACCTGACTTCCCGCGATCGCCTGCCCCACGATCGCCCCCTGGTTCGGCGCCCCGAAATCGGTCGCCGAGCCCGAAATGGACTGTGCCGTGGCCACTGCCATAGGGGCCACAACATCCGAGCGTGCCCTCGTCACCATCGACCAGGGCACTCCCCTTCTACTCGGACAGCCCGCCGGGCACCCCCAGGTGCCCGGAGCTCAAAATGCACACCGGCCAGATGCACGGGAACGCGGCCGGAGCATCGACCCGCGTGACCGTCACCTCGCACGGCGGTTCGGCGGCCGCGTGCGCTGCGCCGGAAATCACTCCGATCGCCAGCACGACGACTCTCGTAGCCACAGATTTCCAGGACATTGCTCTCCCCCTCCGAATCGCTGAATCCCTGCGGGTTTTCGTGGAGTCGAGACCGAGATCCGGCTCCGCGGTTCGCATTGATCGAACAACTCAGACGGTAGGGATCGATCGCATCCGGCGATACGCCATGTTGCGCAGCGGCGCCGAATATGGCTGGTCACAGTCGGATACGAGTTATCCGGACCGGAACCGGTCGTCCGTTCGTCGTTCCGGACCGGACGGGCTACACGGTGTCCAGAGTCGGGGAAGCCCTGTGGTAGAACACTTTCCGATTTCGTCACCACATTCGCCGCCGACCGGTTGCTCACCGCATGCGCCCCGAGGGCAAACGCAGCACTTCCGGAAGGACCGGCCAGAGAAGCGCGCCAGCATCCGCCGTGTTCGCCATCGCATTCACGTAGTGCTGCGGCCGCATTCACGTAGTGCTGCGGCGTGTTCGGGCCCGACTGAGCACACCGTCGACCCAGAGAAACAACGACTCGTCCCCCGCCAACAACAAAGACCCCGCCTTCACATGCAATCGCACGCGAACACGGGGTCATCCACGAATCACGGGAACCTCAGTCCCGCTCCCGCCCCTTGTGTTTCACCTTCCGCCGATACCGCCGCGCACTGGGAATCGGCTGCGCGGCACTGGACCGCCGCAACGCATCCCGCCGCCGCCAAGCCACCAGATCAGCCCGCTCCAGTTCACCGGCCTCTGGAACCAGCACCGCCTGCCCGTGCCTGGTCAACATGTCCTCGCTCATCGCCACCTCCTTCCCACTCGCGGCTCAACATGTGCGTCAACGGTATCCACCCGACCACACATGCGGCCACCGATTTTCAGTGAGAACAAAGCCCCCGAAGCCCGAGCTATTCGCACGGCCGCCGATACGGGAGCCCAGGCAGATTCTGGCCAGCCGCGCGCGCCGCCCGCATCCGCGCCTGCGCCGCGGTCGCCACTCGGCGCAACGTCGGATTGCCCGCGGCCTCGAACAGCGCGGCGAACTGTTGTGCGAAAACGGTTCTCGGCGACGGTCGCCGACGCGATTCCATCTGTCCTCCTGCGCGTTTCGATAGCGGGAGCAACACCCCCTGTGTGCAAGAGATTAAGACGGCTGCGAAGGCGAACCTCGATCAGGACATACGAATACGCAGGTGGGATGGGAGAAAGCGGGTTCCGGACCGGACAGTCAGGCGGTTTTCATCTGAGGTTGTGGCGGTGGTGCCGCGGTGCGCTGTCCGACGCGTGCCGCGGCCCAGAACACCAACTCCAGCACCCAGAACAGCCACAGGAATACCTGCACTACGACGACCGGGATCGCCAGGAACAGAATCGAGGGAACCGCGACGAGCAGCAAGCGTGCGATATCGCCGAGTGTGGCTCCGCGCAGTCGGCTGCCCAAACGCACTGCGGCCCACATCATCCACCGGCGCGGTATCGAGACCTTGAACTCGTGCAGGCAGCGGCGGAAAAGGCCGTCCGCGTCGGCGGTGCTCACCTCGTGCGAGCTCCGCAAATAGTCGTGCAGGATGGCGGCGCGGGTGTAGGCGCCGTAACGGGGTATCAGCCAGACCAATGCCCGTGGCACCGAAGCGAAGTCGGTGCGGAAGCCTGCTGGGATGACGAATTCCTGTGTGGCACCGTGATAGACAAGCGGCTCGACGACCCGCCAGAATTTCGCGTCGAGTTCTTCGACCACCGGTCCGCTACCGACGAACGCCATGATCCGTTCCTCTCTGAACGCACAGCGTGTCCCACAATTCTAGGCCATTCTGGTACGTCTGTGCCGCCGCGTGGGCAACGGTTCGGATAACGTCAGCGCGCGCGATCCGAACCGGAAGGTCCGAAGCCGCCATAAGGCACACCGTAGGGCACTGGCCCGCCGTTCGCAGCGCCACGATACGAATCGGCATTGTCGACGGCCGCGAATCCGCTTGCGGCAGTGACGTATGGCCGCGCATCGCCGAACGGGCCGCTGAAGCCGGAGCCGAGATCCTCTGTCGGACTGAGTGCCGCGAGAAACAGCACGATCAGCGAGGCGAGCAGCGGTTGAACGATCAGCGCCAGCCAGCTGCCGACCTCAACCGGCAGCCGCACGATCTGGCCGACCGCGGGGTCGTAGGGCATCGGATGCTGCCACTGCATGATCTGCTCGCCGACCTTCGACATCACGTAAGCCCCTGCGCCGGAACCGATCAGTAGTCCCCATTGCAGCAGCGGTCCGCGCACGCGACGCCAACGCCACACGCCGATCGCCGTCACCGCGCCCAGCACCGCGCCGATGCAGACGAAGATCGCGAGCGCGTCGAACTGGTGCACACTCTCTCCGGTCAGCGCCGCGCCCTTGGCCGGCACCGCACCGGCGCGCGCCTTGACGACCAGATACTGCTCGGTGGGTGCCACGAAGGCCCACACCACACCGCCGAGCACGCTGAGCAGTATCACCCCGACCGCGATCAGCGCGGCCGCCCGCAGCTCGCGCCGCACGCCCACCGGCCGAGCCGATGCGGGCGGCGCGGTGTCGCCATATTCGGCCGC
This sequence comes from Nocardia sp. CA-084685, assembly GCF_050955785.1. NCBI lineage: Bacteria > Bacillati > Actinomycetota > Actinomycetes > Mycobacteriales > Nocardiaceae > Nocardia > Nocardia sp. CA-084685. Next base: position 2,749,113 of record NZ_CP192094.1, on the reverse strand, counting down.
CACTAGCGGTGTTCCAGATTCTTCGAATCCAGCACACCGTGGCGCGAGCACTTCGCCCACCAGCCGTCGGGGCTGACCTGCACGATCATGCGCCGTCCGCACTGCTCACAGAAGCGCGGCGGTTCCAATCCCAGTGCAGCGGCGGCCGGGACCGGATCGTCGAGTCCCGCAACGATGCGTTTTCCGGTGAACGGGTTGTAGCGCTCGTCCATATCCATGACAGTACTCACGGCGCCAGCCTCTTTCGTGACCGATTCAGAGTGTTTCGTTGAGCGCCTTGATCGGCATCTTCAGCTCGCCGAGCAGATCCAGGTCCGCTTCGGCGGGTCGACCGAGGGTGGTCAGGTAGTTGCCCACGATGACGGCGTTGATACCGCCGAGGATGCCCTGTTTGGCGCCCAGGTCGCCGAGGGTGATCTCGCGACCGCCCGCGAAGCGCAGCATGGTGCGCGGCAACGCGAGCCGGAATGCGGCGACGGCACGCAGCGCGTCGGCGGCGGGCAGCACCTCGAGATCGCCGAATGGGGTACCCGGACGCGGGTTGAGGAAGTTCAACGGCACCTCGTCCGGTTCGAGTTCGGCCAGATTCGCCGCGAATTCGGCACGCTGCTCCAGGGTTTCGCCCATGCCGAGGATGCCGCCACAGCAGACCTCCATACCGGCTTCGCGCACCATGCGCAGGGTGTCCCAGCGCTCTTCCCAAGTGTGCGTGGTGACGACATTCGGGAAGTGCGAACGGGAGGTTTCCAGGTTGTGGTTGTAGCGGTGCACGCCCATGGCGGCGAGTTGGTCGACCTGCTCCTGGGTGAGCATGCCGAGCGAACACGCGACCTGGATGTCGACCTCGTTGCGAATGGCCTCGACACCGGCCGCGACCTGCGCCATCAGCCGCTCGTCCGGACCGCGCACGGCGGCGACGATGCAGAATTCGGTGGCGCCGGTCTTGGCGGTCTGCTTGGCGGCCTCGACCAGGCTGGGGATATCGAGCCAGGCGGCACGCACGGGCGACTGGAACAGACCCGACTGCGAGCAGAAGTGGCAGTCCTCCGGGCAGCCGCCGGTCTTGAGGCTGATAATGCCCTCGACCTCGACCTCTGGGCCGCACCACTTCATGCGCACCTCGTGTGCGAGGGCGAGCAGTTCCTCTAGCCGGTCGTCGCCGAGCCGGAGCACCTCGAGGGTCTGCTCCTGGGTCAGGCCTTCGCCGCGCTCGAGCACCTGCTCGCGGGCGGTCGCCAGAATATCGGTTTGGACGGGTGCCTGGGTCACTGCACGAATCCCTTCGTCCGGCCGAGGTGGCCGTGCAACTTGAACGGTGTTCAGGCTAGGGTAGCGGTAACAGTGAGTCAAAACACGCGCGGCATGAGCGACGGGCCCGGAGGCGGCAGCGAGCGTAACCATGGAGGGCCTGGGGAATGCCGCAATGGAATACAGCGGAAGGAAACAGCGTGCAGCTGCACCGTGCGGACGTGGTCGACGGCGCCATCGCCATTCTCGACCAGTACGGTCTCGCCGACCTGACGATGCGCAGGCTCGCCGGTTCACTCCAGGTCCAGCCCGGTGCGCTGTACTGGCACTTTCCCAATAAACAGGCGTTGCTCGGCGCGGTCGCCGACCGGATTCTGGCCCCGATGGAGGATCCGATCGAGGCCGAGGACTGGTCGGGCCAGATCACCGAACTGGCGCATCGCTTGCGCAGTTGTCTGCTCGCCTATCGCGACGGCGCGGAATTGGTCTCGGCGACCTATGCCTCCCGACTCACCACGAGCAAGGGTCGGGAACGACTCGTGGGTGCGGCGATCCGCGGCGGGATGCCGCGGCCGGAAGCCGAACTCGCGGCGTACACGCTGCTGTACTACGTGCTGGGACAAACTGTGGACGAGCAGTCCAGAATGCAAATGGATTCGGCCGGTGCGCTGACCGAGGACGCCTCACCGCTGAACGAAACCCCCGACGCGACAGCACGTTTCGACTTCGGTCTGCAATTGTTCGTCGGCGGCGTCCGTCATCTGCTCGGTACCCGCGTACGCTGAATCCCGCAACGGTGCGCTCGCCTGGAAGGAACGTCCAGCTGCCTGATCCGGATGTTGGAGAGTCATCCGATGGGCGCGTGGTTTCGGCCGAGGAATGCGACAAGCTGTGGGCGGCGTGGACGCCTGCCGAAGTCGCGCGGCGGTTGGCGGGTGTCACGGTTCCGTGGTGCGTAACAGCGGGGTGGGCACTGGATCTGTTCACCGGCGGCCAGGCTCGGGAACACAGCGACCTCGAAATCGGTGTCCCACAAGGCAGATTCAGCGAAGCTGTCGCCGCTTTTCCCGGCTTCGAATGGGACGTGATCAGCGACGATCGGATCCGGCCGTTTCCGGCGAGAGCGGCGCAGTTCCATCAGACCTGGCTACGTGAACCCGCGACAGGACGCTATCGGCTCGACGTGTTCCGGGAACCGCACGACGGTGATCGATGGGTGTGTCGCCGTGACCCATCGATCACCCTGCCCTACGCAGATCTGATTCGTCATACCAGCGAGGGCATTCCGTACGCGACTCCGGAGGTCGCACTCCTGTTCAAGGCGAAGGCGCGCCGCGAGAAGGATGAAGCCGACTTCCGTCGTGCGCTACCCATGATGGATCGGTCCCAACGGGTCCGGCTGTTCGAGTGGCTGTCTCGAGTCCACCCCGATCACCCATGGCTCGAAAGCATTACGCTACATAGGGATTAACGGCCCGCAATCCGCGGACGAGTGCGTGCACGCCCTTGGTGAGTCGCACACTGTCGGTACCGGCTGTGCGGCTGACACAAGGGGTGCGCACCGTGGCCCCACGTTCGATCAGACGGACACCGCTGCCGCCTCGAGATCGGCAGCTGCCAGACCCGCCCTGCGTCCAGGCAGTGCGAGTGCGGCCACCGCGCCCAGTAGGGCAAGTGCCGCGCCGACTTTGATCGCCGGGCCGAATCCGGCGGTGAATTCGTCTACCGAACCATATCCACCGGTCGCGGCGAAAACCGCTGCCGCGATGGCGATTCCGAAGACGCCGCCGAGCTCACGCATCATGCTGTTGGCCCCTGCCGCCTTGCCGAGCATCGCGTGTTCGACCGCGCCGACCACCGAACTCTGCGCCGACGGCAGCACCATCGAGGTACCGACGCCGGAGACGATGAACGGCACGACGAAGGAACCGTAGGTCATCGCCGGATCGGCGATGACGGCGATCCAGAACATGCCGCCTGCCATCAAAGCCAGCCCACTCACCATCAACGGCCGCTCCCCGATCCGATCGGCCAGCGCACCAGCGACCGGCGCGCAGAAGAAGAGTGTGAGAGTCCATGGCAGCAGCCGCAACCCGGCGCCGAGTGGGTCGTAGTGCAGCACCGCCTGCAGGAACTGTGCGTAGAAGAATACCTCGCCGAACAGAGCCGCGAAGGTCAGGAAGATGGCGGTATTGCCCGCCGCGAAACCTCGATTCACGAATAGCCGCATCGGGAACATCGGCTCGCGTGTGCGCGCCTCCCAGACCGCGAAGGCGATCAGTAATGCGACACCGCCGAGCAACGCGATCAGCACCTCCGAACTCGACCAGCCCGCGATATTGCCACGCACCAAACCCCACACGACACCGAACGCGCCACCGGTGACCAGTGCCAATCCGGTGCCGTCCACCGCGGTATCGGGGCCGAAGCCTTCCGGAACCCGAACCGCCACCAGCGGCAACGCGAGCAGCCCGATCGGCACATTCAGCCAGAAGATCCATTGCCACGACAACCCCTGCGCGACGGCCCCGCCGACCAGCGGACCACACGCGACCGCGAGCCCGGTGATGCCCTGCAGCAGCCCCATGGCCATACCCCGCCGCTCCGGCGGAAATGCCGCACTGACCAGCGCCAAAGCCAGACTCATGAGCAATGCCGCGCCGATGCCCTGCAGTACGCGCGCGGCGATCAGGAGCGCGACAGAGGTCGATATCGCGCAGAGCGCGGAAGCGGCGACGAAGATGCCGAGCCCGACCATGAACATCCGCTTACGTCCGAAGCGGTCGCCGAGTACCGCCGCGGTCATCAGCAGGACGGCGAAGCTGAGGTTGTAGCCGTTGACGGTCCATTCCAGGGTCTGCAGCGACGCCCCGAGGTCGTGCCGGATAGTGCTCAGTGCGGTGGCGACGACCAGGGTGTCCAGTGCCGCCATCAGCGACGCGACCGCGCCGAGTATCAGCACCCAGCGCTGTGTCACCGCCGAAACGATCGGTGTGCTCACGATGGTCCTTCCTGTGGTTTCGGCGTGCCCGATGGTTCGACCACGCACAGATACCGACCGGGGGCGGCTCGAAACTCATCGCACCGATGAGTTCTGGGCGGTACGGCGGTCGATATTCAGAGGGGCCGCCATACGGACGCCCGGAAGGACAGCACATGACCGACAGCGATGAATTCGCCGCTCGTACCACTCCGTATCGGCGCGAGCTGCTCGCCCACTGCTATCGGATGCTCGGTTCGGTCGACGATGCCGAGGACCTGGTGCAGGAGACGATGCTGCGGGCCTGGCGCGGATACGGCGACTTCGAGGGGCGCGCTTCGATGCGGACCTGGCTGTACCGGATCGCCACCAATGCCTGCCTCAATGCACTCGAGCACCGACGCCGCGTGCTGCCCACCGGATTGTCCGAGCCGACCGTGGATCCCACGCGGGCGGTTCACTTCGCGCCGGAAACCCCGTGGCTGCAACCGATGCCGGATGTGCTGGTCACACCGGAGACTTCGGATCCGGCGGCCATCGTCGCGGCACGCGAGGGTATGCGGCTGGCATTGATCGCCGCCTGGCAGCATCTGCCGCCGCGTCAGCGTGCGGTACTGATATTGCGAGATGTGCTGCACTGGAAGGCCGCCGAGGTCGCCGATCTGCTCGGGACCAGCGCGGCCGCGGTCAACAGCATGCTGCAGCGCGCGCATGCCGCGCTCGCGGAACTGGAGCCGGACACGCCGGTGGCCGAACCGAGCGACCCCGAAACCCGCGCGCTGCTGGATCGCTATGCCGCCGCGTTCGAAGCCGCCGATATGGATACGCTCGTCACGCTGTTGCGGTCGGATGCGGTGTGGGAGATGCCACCGATCGAGGAGTGGTTCCGCGGCAACACCACGATCGTGGAACTGGTTCGGTCGAAGTGTCCGTATAGCGCGGGCGAGGTCCGGATGGTGCCGATCGCCGCGAACGGTCAGCCCGGATTCGCGTTCTACCTGCGCGATCAGGCGCAATCGCTGCAAATCCTCACGGTGACCCCGACCGGCGTCGCACATGTCGTCTCCTATCACGACAGCTCGATGTTCGCGGCGTTCGGACTGCCCACGTCATTGGTGGCGGCCGAGTGGCCCGAGCCGGTATTGCCATGAGCGATGACCTGCTCGAGCGGGCGGTGGCGTATTTGCTGTCGGTGCTGCCCGACCCCGGTTCCGATCTGTCGGCGCCGACACCGTGTCGAGGCTGGAATACGCGCATGCTGCTCGCGCATGTCGACGAGTCGATTGCCGCGCTGCGGGAAGGTTTGACGGGCGGACAGGTTCGTGTCATAGCAGGCGCACCGCTGCCGAACTGTGCGGGAACGTTGCATATTCGGAGTCGAGCGGTGGCCTTGCTCGATGACTGGGCGAATGAGCACCCCGGCTCGGTGGTCGTCTTCGGGAGGTTGGTGCCCACCCATATTCTCGCGACCGTGGGTGCTCTCGAATTGACGGTGCACGCTTGGGATCTCGCTGCCAGCTCACCGGGTGCCCCGCCGATACCCGAGGACCTCGCCCACGAACTACTCATGGTGGCACCGGAACTCGTCCCGATAGCCGATCGGTGGCCACTATTCGGACCGCCGATCGAACCGCCGACCACTGCCCCGGCCGACCGTCTCCTGGCCTACCTGGGCCGAACTCGCCGAACGACCTGAGCTACCCCGCCCGTCGGTGCAGGGCCTCGCATATCGAGCGAAATCCTCGCAGAACGTGCGACCTCTGCGAGACATTCACTGAGTGTGTGCCATGAGCGGTGCAGGCGCTCAGTCAGTCCGGGGTGCGTCTGCGAGCAAGGACGGGGTAGGTGCCGGGGAACCAGCGGTGCATGGCGACGGCGCCTGCGAATACCGCTGCGGCGATGACGAGCACGGAGGCACCGAGAACTGTTGCGGCGCTGATAAAGCCGACCGCGATGGGACCGGCGAACATGCCTACGTCGTGGGTCAGCCGCCAGGCACCGAGGAATTCCGCGCGTTGACCCGGCGGCGCGACGTCGGCGCCGACGGTCATGATAAGGCCGTTGCTGACACCATTGGCCAGCCCGAGCAGTACTGCGGCACCGGTGAGTTCGAGTGCCGTCGAGGTGAACGGAAGCGCCGCGAAGCCGACCCCGAACAGCAACATCGACGGAACCCCGGTGGCGCGGCTGCCGAACCGATCGAGCAGGATGCCGCCCGGATAGGACAGCAGCACGTCCATTGCTCCGGCTACGCCGAATATCAGGCTCGTGGCGGCGGCACTCACGCCGATGTGCGCGGCCCACAGCGGTAGCAGCGCGGTGCGGGTCGCGCGGGCACCGCCCATCAACAGCGCCGCCAGCCCGAGCGTGCCCAGCACCCCCCGGTTTTCGACGACCACCGAGCGCAGAGTATGACCAGCGGCGTCCATATCGTCACCGTCGGCCGAACCGATGGCGAGCATCGCCGCGCCCGCTACGACGGTCGTGCCGAACTGCAACCACAGGGCACCGCTCGGCCCCATCAGGTAGACCATTCCGGCCCCGACGAACGGCCCGCAGAACGATCCGAGGCGCGAGGCACCGGCCAACGCCGAGAACGCCCGGCCTCGTTCGTCCGGCGCCACCACGGCAACGATGTAGGACTGTCGCGCCAAACCCCATACCGCACTGGCGGTTCCATTGAGCAGCACACCGACCGCCAGCACCCAGGTATCGGGGGCGAAGATCGCGCACAGCACCCCGACCAGACCGAGCCCCGAACCGAGGGCAATCGCCCAGCGCTCCCCGATGCGCGCGACGATCCGCCCGGCAGGCAGGTCCGCCAGCACCATCCCCAACCCGCTCAGTGCGACGACAATTCCGGCAACACCTGCCGACGCTCCGAGATCGAGTGCCCGCAGCGCATACATCGGTGCGGCCGCGCCGGATCCGATACCGTAGAGCACCACAGGCATGAACACCGTCCACAACAGCGAGCGCAGCCCAACGGATTCCGCTGTGGCGCGGACCCGCTCGCTCACCGCACACACGCCGTATGAAGTCGGCGCGGGCGCGAATGGGCCCGTGCCCGACGGCACAGGCCAACTAGCTCACGCCGAATGCTCATGCAACACACGCCCTCACGACAACCGCTCCCTGCTATACCTGCCGCATTACGGTGACACCGACCGACGGCACCCAGACCCGACGCGCGCAGCGCGTACATCGGTGCGGCCGCGCCGAATCCGATCCCCGAGAGCAGAACCAGCACAAGCGCACAATCCACGCCACCGAGCGCAGCCGAACGGAATCCGCCATAGCGCACCACCGACATGAACACCGTCCACACCTGCAAGCGCGGACGAACGGATTCGGCTGTGCCGCGGCCCCGCTCGCTCACAGTGCCCGCGCCGTTGGGCACCGCGGCGACTGAACTCGGACAGGAGCAACAAGCCGCTGCCCGAGCGGTTCGCCGAGCTGATCGTGATCATCGATGCGTGGCTTCCGCACATGTCGATGCCGCTGGGCACCGAGCGGCAGCGGGTCGAGATGCGGGTGACCGAAGACGAGAACGATGCCGACATACATGAGCTCTAACTGCGCCCGAGGGCATAGGTCAGGTCGCTCACTCCGAAAGCTCATGCAGCACTACGATCCGCCGCCGTAATCCGGCCGACACCCATGGTTGCGCCGTCTTGCCCGGTGCGATCGGGCCCGACGATGCCGATCCGGGCTCGATACGGCCGGATACAGCCGCTCACTACGCGAGTGCCGGTCGCCGGGCGTACCGGCTCTGCGGTCGTGGCAGACCGAAGTGGTCACGCAATGTGGTTCCGGTGTATTCAGTGCGGAACAGCCCGCGCCGCTGCAGAATCGGGACGACCTGCTCGGCGAAGACCTCCAGACCACCCGGATAGTAGGGCGGCATTATGTTGAAACCGTCGGCGGCGCCGTTGCGGAACCATTCCTCGATGGTGTCGGCGACCTGCTCCGGTGTACCGGCGAAGACCCGATGGCCGCGGGCACCGGCGAGACGGTGCAGCAGTCCGCGCACAGTGGGCCGTTCCCGCTGCACGATCCCGGCGACCACCTGCCGACGGCTGCGCTCGTTATCGGTCACATCGCCCGCGTCGCTGAACAACTCGAGCGGCACCGGTTCATCCAGCGGCAGATGCCGCAGGCTCTCACCCGCGATGCCCTCCAATTGTTTCAGCCCGTACTCCGGCACGGTGAGCTCGTTGAACTCCCGCTCCAACTGTTTCGCGGCCGCTTCGGTGTCACCGATGAATGGGCTGATACCGGGCAGGATCTTGATCTGTTCGGCGTCCCGGCCGAATTCGGCGGCCTTGGCCTTGATATCGGCATAGAACGCTTGCGCATCCTCCAGGCGCTGGTGCGCGGTGAAGATCGCCTCGGCGTACCGGCCCGCGAAGGCCCGGCCGTCATTCGACGCACCGGCCTGTACCAGCACCGGATGCCCCTGCGGGGTACGCGGCGCATTGAACGGACCACGCACACTGAGGTATTCGCCGACGAAGTCGATCGGATGGATCTTGTCCGGATCGGCGTAGATGCCCGCCTGCTGGTCCAACAGGATGGCGTCGTCCTCCCAGCTGTCCCACAGCGCGACGACCGCGTCGACGAATTCCCGCGCTCGCGCATACCGCGTCGCGTGATCGGGATGTTTGTCGAGCCCGAAGTTCGCTGCCGCGAGGTCGGTTCCGGTGGTGACGATATTCCAGCCCGCCCGCCCACCGGAGATGTGATCCAGCGTGGAGAACAGCCTTGCCAGGTTGTATGGCTCGTAGTAGGTGGTCGATGCGGTGGCGATCAGACCGAGATGGGTGGTGGCCGTCGCGATCGCGGTGAGCAGAGTGATCGGTTCCAGACCGGAGGCCGCATTGTGTTCGACATTGGTGCGCAGTGCTGGCCCGTCGGCGAAGAACACCGCGTCGAGTTTCGCGGCTTCGGCCGTGCGACCGATCTCCTGGTAGTAGGCGACATCGTAGATCCGGTCGGGTCGGCTCTGCGGATGCCGCCAAGCCGCCTCATGATGTCCGGAGGGGTAGATGAACGCATTGAGGCTGAGTTGGCGGGTCATGAGGCTTTCTTCTCATCGTGCATGGCCGCGACATCGACGCCGAGGCTGGCGAGCAGCAGTTCACGCAGGCGGTTGAAGTCCGGATCGATATGGCGACGTGGACGTTCCAGGTCGATGCGCTGATCGACGGCGATGCGTCCCTCATCGAGGACGAGCACGCGGTCGGCGAGCAGCACCGCCTCATCGACATCGTGAGTGACCAACAAAACCGCTGGTTTGTGTCTGGCGCACAGATCCTGCAGCAGCACATGCATTTTGATGCGGGTCAGCGCGTCCAACGCACCGAAGGGCTCATCGGCCAGCAGCAACTCCGGCTCCCTGACCAGCGATCGCGCCAAGGCGACGCGCTGCTGCTCACCTCCGGAAAGTTCCTTGGGCCAGGCAGATTCTCGCCCAGCGAGTCCAACCTCGGCCAAAGCCGTGCGACCGCGCTCTGCGGCATCGTCACCCTTCAGGCCGAGAGTCACATTGTCCAGCACCCGATTCCACGGCAGCAGCCGCGAATCCTGGAACACCACCGCACGTTCCGTCGGCACCCGCAACTCACCCGAGCCGAGCACATCGCGATCCAGCTCGGCCAACGCGCGCAGCAAGGTGCTCTTACCCGAACCACTGCGACCGAGAAGGGCGACGAATTCACCGCGCGCGATATCGAGATCGATACCGTGCAGCACAACGCGATCGCCGAAACCCCTACGCAGCCCGCGGGTTCGGACCACATTCAGTCCGCGATCGTCTGCCGCCATGACAGCGCCCTCCGTTCCGTCGCCCGCACGGCGAGATCGCCGAACAGTCCGAGTAGGCCGTAGATCACCAAGCCGACGACGATGACGTCGATCTGGCCGTAGGTGCGCGCCTGCGTCATCAGATAGCCGATGCCGCTGGTGGCATTCACCTGTTCGACCACGACCAATGCGAGCCAGGAGATGGTGACCGCCAAGCGCAAGCCGGTGAAGAATCCGGGCAGCGAAGCGGGCAGCGCGATACGGCGAATGAAACCCCACCGCGAAAGCCCCACCGTAGCGGCCAATTCCACATACCGGCTGTCGACACCGCGCAGTTGGGCGTGGGTATTGATGTAGATCGGAATCGCCACACTGGTCGTGATGACGATGAGCTTCATTTCCTCACCGATGCCGAACCACACGATGAACAGCGGGATCAGCGCGAGCGTGGGGATCGAGCGTTTGATTTGAATCGGCCCGTCCAGCAGAGCTTCACCGACGCGGCTCAATCCGGCGATCAAGGCGAGCAGTACACCGATCACCACGCCGAGGCCGAGACCCCAGGCCGCGCGTTTCAGCGAGGTGAGCAGATTCGACTGCAATCTGCCATCGGCCAGCAGATCGCGTGCGGTCTCGGCGACCGTCCACGGCGCGGGCAGTGTCTGCTCATCCAGTGCGCCCGTGGCGGAACCGATCACCCATGCCGCGATCAGCAGCACGGGTCCGATGGCGACGCCCAGCGGAATCGGACGGCCCGGTCCGAGCCTCGGACGAGTCGATTTGCGGCGGGCCAATACCGGCTCAGCGGTGGTCCGCGAATCTTGTCTGATCCGGCCGAGTACGCCGACATCCAGGGTGGCCATGGTTATTTCGCCTTCGGTTCGAATGCGGCGCCGCTCTCAGTGACGGCCTGGGTGACGACGGCATCGAAGCGCAGATCGAAACCGTCCGCGGCGCGCACCTTCTTGGGCAGTTCGCCCGCCTTGTCGATCGCGTCGATGGTGCCCTGCTGGCGATCGATGAGTTGCTGATCCAGATGAGGGAAGGTGTAGGTACCGAGCGAGTCGACGATGCGTTTGGCATCATCGGCGCTGACCTTCTGGCTCTCGACGTAGTACTTGCGGGCCCACTCCTCCTGGTGGGAATTGACCCACTGGTAGGCGCGAATATAGGCGGCGACCACCGCCCTGGTCGCGGCCGCCTTGGCCGGATCGGTCACTGCGGCGCGGCGCGCGTAAAGATAGCCGACACCACCGTAGATGCCAGTGGTTTCCGAATCCGGGATCAGTGACGCACCCGGTGTGCGCAGCAGCCGAGTGACATTCGGCTCGGCGAGCGGAGCGATATCCACCTGACCCGTGCGCACCGCGTCCAGGAATTCCGCGAGCTGCAGCCGAACCAGCTGGACATCAGTGGGTTTCAGCCCGGCCTTGGCGATCGCGCGCAGCACCGCGGCCTCTTGGGCGGTGCCCTCCGCGTAGGCGACCTTCTTCCCTTTGAGATCGGCCAGCGTGGTGGCCGTCTTGCCCGGCGCCACCGCGAGTTTCAATGCGCTGGGATTGGATTGGTAAGCCGCGATGATCGGCACGTCCTGCCCGGCGACCTGCGCATGGATCGGCGGAACATCACCGACGGTCGCGACATCGGCGGCGCCAGCACGGAATGCCTCCAGAATGGCCGGTCCGCCGACGAAATTGGCGAATTCCACCTTGAACGGCAGCTTGTCGAGCTCACCGGAGAACTGGAGTACCGACTTGAAGCGCTCCTGCTGGTCGGCGAGTACGAGTTTGGTGCCAGCTGGGATGTCGGTGGGCAGCGGCGCATCGGTCTTACCGACCGGCGTATCGTCGCTCGCGCAGCCGGTCACACCCAAGCTCGCAACGGTCGCCGCAGCGAGCAAGGCGGCGATTGTGCGGCCGCGCAGGCCGGTCAGGAACGTACGTGGTCGGAACATGTGGTGATTGAATCAAGACGAAACCGACACGAATACGGTTTGCCTTGACGTGATTCCAACCCCGCGGCCTGCCATCCCTCAGCGCGGCGCCGCTGCGGACACCGTCGCGCGCATCTGCTCCTGATACCGCTGAATGAACGGCAGGATCTGCTGGTCGATGATCTTGTTGTACTCCTCGGGGCGCTGCATCGGATTGGCGTGCCCGGTATTTCGCGGCATAACGACCAGCAGTGAGCCGTCGACGCCACCGGCCCGTTCGATGAGCACCTGATGGGAGTACTCGACGTCGACCACCGTGTCGTTATCCGGATTGCGTGGGCGGATGAAGACGACGGCCGGGCGCGGTTTACCCTCGGCTGGCCGTGACAGCGCGCGCAGATCGTTGATCGCACCTCCCGCCACGATGGCGAGGAACTGTGTTTCGATCAGGCCGTTGCTGGCCGCGTCTGTGGAGAAGACCTTCTCGCGCAACACTTCTTCGATGACATCGCGCAATGGCTCGAGCCGGACCCCGGGCAACCCGGTGGCACCGCGATCGACGAACCGGTCACGGCGCGCATACGTTTCGACCGCCAGCCGCAACGATCGGCTCTCCCGAGCCCCCGGCAGCCAGCCCATCCAGCGCACCATATCCTCGCCCGCACCGCGACTTTCCGGACGCACCGCATTCAAATCCACCGGTGTGCAGTCCAGGATCACTCCCGCCAGGCGCAGATCGCTGTCGAGGTGGATATGCCGTGCGACCTCCAGCGCGATAACCCCGCCCATACTGTGTCCCACCAGCACAATATTCTTCAGCCCCGACATCTGAGCGGCGCGGATGATCAGATCCGCGATCACCTTGGTGTCGATACCTTGATTGTCATATTTGATGGCCCAGACCACGCCCATATCACTGAGGGCGGGCAGCGCGGCCGCGGTATTGCTGGCGTTGAGGCCGCCTAGTCCGACCATATCGACGACGACGGTGTCCCAGTCGCGATCGTGCGCGGGGGTGGCGATCGGCAACACGGCGGGTTCGGTGCGCGCGAGCCGATCGCGTTCCGGGGTGACATCGTGCACCCAGTACTGGGCGAACACGATCAGCCCGGCGAGCAATATCAAGGCGACCCGCAGCAGCGCCAAGCTGGTTCGGCGCAACGTCTGCCACCCGTGCCCGAGACGAGTCTCCCGAAGCCGGGCCCTCCGTCGCGCGTCATCCCAGTCCGAGACGGTGGACGGGTGCCGATCGTCCAACGGCGACATCTATTCCACTGTAGGTACGGTTCGCGAGTGCTGCCAGGCGGGTGCGCACGGCGATCGCCGAGCCGGAGCCGATCATGTTCGCCGAGAAATCGCGACCAGCAGGTCGAGCTGGCGCGGACCGCACACAGCTCGAGCGCTGGAATTCGGTGCCTGCGTCCAGCATTGAGCCGTGCCGGTGACGGTCGTTGCGAGTTCGCCGGGTTCGGCGAGTTTGCCGAGTGAGATGCTCCAGCCGAGCTCGTTCTGGCAGGGGGGGACGCCGTTGTGGCCGGCGCTGATTCGGGTGCCGTCGTCGACGCAGCTCACGGGCCACCGCACCGCCGATACGCTCGGCTGCCGGTCGATGCATCTCCTGAGAAAGCGGGCCGTCGCGCAGACCTACCGGCTGAGCGCAGACCAACCGGGAGTGAACCAACCGGGTGCCGCGGCGGAGAAGCGCGCGCGATCCCAAGCACCCGCACCCGCAGGCACCGCACCGACCACGTCGACTCCGGTAACCCGGGGCAGATCAGTGCGATTGCACTCTTCGGCAAGTCCCGGCGAACCGGGCCATGAGCCGATTACCAGCCCGGCACAGCGCACTCCGGCGGAGGAAAGCGCGCGCGTGGTCAATTCGCTGTGGTTGAGGGTCCCCAGCCCCGCCGCGGCGACAACGAGCACCGGGACATCGAGCTTCTGCGCCAACTCGAGCAGTGTGAATTCGCCGAGCCGGACCAACAACCCGCCTGCCCCTTCCACCAAGGTCAGATCCGCATCGGCGAGTGAGTCGATGGCGGCGGCGGTTTCACTCAGCGTCAATAGCGGCTGCCCGCATCGACGCGCGGCGGTATCCGGCGCCAGCGGATCGGGATAGCGGGTAATCTCGACCGTTCTCGTCACACCGGTGAGGCGTTCGACTTCGGCGAGGTCGCCGGGTTCGCCCGGTGCCACACCGGTTTGGGCCGGTTTGCACACTGCCACCGATCGATCGGCGGCCAGCGCGGCCGCGGCAATCGCGGCGGTCACTACGGTCTTGCCGACCTCCGTCGAGGTACCGGTCACGAACAGCACACTCATGCGCTCACCAATCCACGCGCCTGCGCCAGCACCTCGCCGAGAACCGTTGCGATGGTGTCGAGTTCATCGGAGTTCAGATTCGCCCGCGCGGTGAGCCGCAGCCGCGATGTTCCCTCGGGCACCGTCGGTGGGCGGAAGCAACCCACGTCGAGCCCACGTTCGCGGCATGCCTGCGCGGCGTCATAGGCGACCTGCGCCTGGCCGAGCACCACCGAGACAACCGCAGAATCCGGTTCCGCCACATCGGCAATGCGTGCGATATCGGCGGCCCGCTGCAACACCCGACCAGCCAGCTCGGGCTCTCCACGCAACACCCGCAGCGCCGCCCGCGCCGCACCGACCGCCGCCGGTGCGAGCCCGGTATCGAAAATGAACGTGCGCGCCGCATCGATCAGGTGCGCACGCACCCGCTCGCTCGCCAAGACCACGCCACCTTGTGCGGCAAGGGCTTTCGACAGCGTCGCGGTGACCACGAGATCCGGCTCCCCGGCCAATCCGACCTCGTGCACCAGCCCGCGCCCACCATTGCCGCGCACACCGAGCCCATGTGCCTCATCCACGATCAGAACCGCGCCATTCGCGCGGGTAACGCGATGCAACTCGGCCAGCGGCGCCAGATCCCCGTCGGCGCTGAATACGGAATCGGTAAGTACCAGTGCCCTTTCCTCGCTCCGCTCGGCCAGCAACCGCTCGACCGCCTCGACATCGCAATGCGCGGCGATCTCCACGCGCGAGCGCGAGAGTCGGCAGGCATCCACGAGCGAAGCGTGACTGCCCGCATCGGAGACGATCAGCGCACCCCGCCCGGCGAGCGCGGTCACTGCCCCAAGATTGGCGGCGTAGCCGGAGGCGAAGACCAAACCCGCCTCGGCACCGACGAATTCGGCGAGTTCGGTCTCGAGTTGCTCGTGTTCGGCGGTGGTGCCGGTGACGAGCCGGGATCCGGTCGACCCGGTACCCCAGCGGCGCACGGCATCGATCGCGCCCTCGATCACCTCCGGATGACGCACCAGCCCCAGGTAGTCATTGGAGGCGAGGTCGATCGACGGCGACTGTGCCGCACGCGGTCGCAACTCACGGCGCAACCCGACGCGCACGCGCTCGGCGGCGCGTTCGTCAAGCCAGCCCAACGGATCGGTAGTCACAGCTCCGCAGCATACTTGAACACCGTTCAGGGCGCCTGCCCCGGGTCGGGTACTGGTACCGTAGGAGCCAATCGTTGAAGGTCGCCACCGACCAACGGTGGCGCGGCATTTCCGCCAAAGGGAGTAGGGCCGAATGCCACGGTGGGCGATAGTCGTCGAAGAGACAACAGGTTCCGGCGATCACAAACGCTGGTCGCCGCGGGTACTGGCGGAGGTGGTCGGCACTCGCGAACAGGCCGTGACCAAATTGCATTCGCTGGTGCCCACATTCACCCCGCAGCATCCGCGACTTCCGGGTCGGAGGATTCTGCTGCGCGACGGCGATAACTACCTGTTGATCGCCCGCGGTTGGGCCGACGACTACCACTGCGTCTTCCGAGTCTGGGAGATAGTCTCCGACACAGACCGTCCCGAGAGCGCGGGAACCGAACACAGCACCCGCAAACGCGCGTGACGCATCAGGCCTGAGCGGCGGCGACCATACCGGCGGTGATGCGTTCGATGTCCTCGGTCGAGCTGATGAAGGGCGGCATGGTGTAGATCAGATCGCGGAAGGGACGCAGCCAGACACCCGCTTCTACAGCGGCGTGGGTGGCCTTGCGCATATCCACCGGATGGTCGAGTTGCACAACCCCGATCGCTCCGAGCACCCGTACATCCGCTACCCCGGGAAGCGAACGCGCCGGGGCCAGACCGGTTTCCAGTTCCGATTCGATCCGAGTCACCTCGGCGCGCCAATCCCGTCGCAGCAGTAGTTCGATCGAGGCGACGGCAACCGCGCAGGCCAGCGGGTTACCCATGAAGGTCGGACCATGCATCAGCCCGCCGTGCTCGGCGCTGATGGTCTCCGCGATCCGGGACGTGCACAACGCGGCAGCCAAGGTCAGATACCCACCGGTGAGCGACTTGCCGACACACATCACATCCGGACTCACCCCGACGTGATCGGCCGCGAAAAGCGCTCCGGTGCGCCCGAATCCGGTCGCGATCTCATCGAAGACCAACAGCACCCCGTACTCATCGCTGAGGCGACGCAAATCGATCAGATACCGCGGATCGTGCCAGCGCATCCCACCGGCACCTTGCACGACCGGCTCAACGACGACGGCCGCGAGTTCATCGGCATGGGCGGCCAGCAGCTGCTCGAATTCGGCCACATACGCGGCCGAATACTCGAGCGGCGGGGCCGGGGCGAAGATCTGCTCGGCGAGCACATCGGTCCACAGTGCGTGCATGCCGCCCTGTGGATCGCACACGCTCATCGGCGTGAACGTATCGCCGTGATACCCGCCGCGCCAGGTGAGCAGCCGCCGCTTGTCCGGCTTACCCGCCGCGCGCCAGTACTGCAGGCACATCTTGACCGCGACCTCGACCGATACCGAGCCGGAGTCACACAGGAATACCTTGTCCAGACCTGCGGGCGTCAGCTCGACGAGCAATGCGGCCAGCCGAGCCGCCGGTTCATGGGTGAGTCCGCCGAACATCACATGACTCATTCGCTGCGACTGCGCCACCAGCGCGGCATCCAGATCCGGATGCCGATAACCGTGGATCGCGGCCCACCATGAACTCATTCCGTCGACCAATTCCCGACCGTCGGCGAGCGTGAGCCTGGTACCGGAAGCACCCGAAACCACCAGCGGTTCGGTCGTCGCGGGAAAGCCGCCATAGGGATGCCAGACATGTTCGGCGTCGATGGCGGTGATCTCGTCGGAACTCAATGCCACAGGATTCCTCGCGGTCGCGTGACAGCCCAGTAGGGCTTGAACGGTGTTCAAGTTACCACTCGAGCTGCGCACCCACGATATCCAGTGAAATTCCGCACCAGTGCGACCGTTCCGACGTATCCTTTGACTCAGTCAAAGATTGGGAGCCGCCGTGACCACCGTTGCCGCCGCCGATATCGACGCCGTGCGCGAATTCAACCGCCGCTACACCCGGGTCATCGGGGTACTGCGCGAAGGCCTGCTGGACAGCGAATACTCACTCACCGAAGCGCGAATCATGTTCGAATTGGCCAATTCCGGCGCGAGCGAGGTCGTCACGCTGCGACGCAAACTCGACCTCGACCCCGGCTATCTGAGCCGCATCCTGGCCCGCTTCGAAAAGGACGGACTGGTCCAGCGCAATCGCTGCGAAAGCGACGGTCGCCGCCAAGAGGTCCGACTGACCGAACGCGGCAAGGAGGTCTTCGCCGTGCTCAATCAGCGCTCCAGTGCCGAAATCGGCTATCTGCTCAATGCGCACAAACCGGCCGACCGCGCGCGCCTGATCACCTCCATGCGCACCATCCAGCGCATTCTCGACGGACAAGTCCCCGGCGAATTGGTGCTGCGCGCCCCGAAACCCGGCGACTACGGCTGGGTCATTCAGCGCAATGCCGCGCTCTACGCCGCCGAATACGGGTGGGAAGCCAGCTACGAGGCACTCGTGGCCCGCATTGTCGCGGATTATCTGGACGACCACGACGAGCGCCGCGAACACGCCTGGATCGCCGAATACGACGGCGAGCCGGTGGGCTGCGTCTTCTGTGTCGCGGAGAGCGAGACCACGGCCCGACTGCGGCTACTGCTCGTCGAGCCGACCGCGCGCGGCCTAGGCGTCGGCTCCGCACTGGTCGAGCGCTGCGTGCGATTCGCCACCGAGGTCGGCTACCGCGACATGGTGCTGTGGACCAATGACATCCTCACCTCGGCGCGGCATATCTATCAGCGCGCGGGTTTCGAACTCGTGGAGTCGAATCCGCATCACAGCTTCGGCCACGATCTGGTGGGCCAGACCTGGCGACTGACGCTGCAGCGGTGAAACTCGGTCGAGCGGCACCTCGTGCACTCGACTCAGCGATTGCCGCAGCTCGGTCACCCCCCGGCTCGCCCAGACTGTCCACGAGCTTCTGCTCGATCCGGCTGATCCGCTTCGCCGCCACGTCGAGCGCCGCACGTCTCTCGGCCGTCAGCACCACGAGCCGTGGCCGCCGACCCCGCAGCCGCCCGACACCGTCTTCGATCACGAAATCCGCCCACCGCCGCGGCACTGGGAAATGTTCCAGCCCTGGCATACCCTCGACGCCGCGCATGCTCCCGGATGTCACTAGACCCGCCGGCGCTGGCATTGCTGTGGGATTACCAGGACGGCTGTATCGCGGGCATCCCGGTCTGGCTGCGGCATGCGGTATTCGGCGCACTCGCGCGGCTGGCCACCCGGATCGGCTATCGGCGGCGCTGGCTCGAAACCGGCGCCGACCAGGACTGACTCGCCCGGCCGCAACCACCCGCACCGAGCGCGTCACGGCTGGCGCTAGTGTCGTTGACATGGCTCAGCCCGACGCAGCGCCCGGTGAGGTGACACCCCTCGGTGTCTGGCCCGGAACCGCCTACCCACTGGGCGCGACCTACGACGGCGCAGGCACCAATTTCTCGGTGTTCTCCGAGGTTGCCGACGCGGTCGAGTTGTGCCTTATCGCCAGGGACGGCACCGAAACCAGAGTGCCGCTGGAAGAGGTCGACACCTACGTCTGGCACGCCTATCTCCCGACCATCGGACCGGGCCAGCGCTACGGCTTCCGAGTACACGGACCCTACGATCCGGAGCACGGCTTGCGTTGTGATCCAAGTAAATTGCTGCTCGATCCCTACGGCAAGGCCTTCGACGGCGAATTCGACAACGACTCCTCGCTCTACACCTACGGCCAGGATTCGCTGGGGCACACCATGACCGGCGTGGTGATCAACCCGTTCTTCGACTGGGGCGCCGACCGTCCACCGAATCGGCCCTACCACGAAACGGTCATCTACGAGGCGCACGTCAAGGGCATGACGATGACCCACCCGGGTATTCCGGAGGAATTGCGCGGCACTTACGCGGGGATCGCGCATCCGGCGATCGTGGAACATCTGAAGGAACTCGGCATCACCGCGATCGAGCTGATGCCGGTACACCAATTCCTGCACGACCGTGTCCTTTTGGATCAGGGCCTGCGAAACTACTGGGGCTACAACAGCTTCGGCTATCTCGCGCCGCACAACGAATACGCGGCCAGTCCGCGCGGCGGTGCCGCGGTGACCGAATTCAAGGCCATGGTGCGGGCATTGCATGCCGAGGGCATCGAGGTGATCCTCGATGTCGTCTACAACCACACCGGCGAGGGCAATCACCTCGGGCCGACCCTGGCCTTCCGCGGTATCGACAATGCCGCCTACTATCGCCTGGTCGACGAGGACCCATCGCACTACATGGACTACACCGGCACCGGTAACAGCCTGAACGTGCGCCATCCGCATACGCTGCAGCTGATCATGGACTCGCTGCGGTACTGGATCCTGGATATGCACGTCGACGGCTTCCGCTTCGACCTCGCCGCCACGCTGGCCCGGGAACTGCACGATGTCGACCGGCTGTCCACCTTCTTCGATCTGGTGCAACAGGATCCGGTGGTCAGCCAGGTGAAGCTCATCGCGGAGCCGTGGGATGTCGGCGAGGGCGGCTACCAGGTCGGCAACTTCCCTGGCCAGTGGACCGAATGGAATGGTAAGTACCGCGACACCGTGCGCGACTACTGGCGCGGTGAACCAGCCACCCTCGGCGAATTCGCCTCCCGGCTCACCGGATCCTCGGACCTGTACGAGGCCACCGGGCGCAGGCCGAGCGCGAGCATCAACTTCATCACCGCGCACGACGGCTTCACCCTGCGGGATCTGGTGTCCTACAACGACAAACACAACCAGGCCAACGGGGAGGGCAATCGCGACGGCGAGAGCTACAACCGCTCGTGGAACTGCGGGGTGGAGGGACCTACCGACGACCCCGAGATACTCGCAGTGCGCGCCAAGCAGAGTCGCAATCTGCTGGCCACGCTGGTGCTCAGTCAGGGCACCCCGATGCTCGCGCACGGTGACGAGATGGGCCGCACCCAGCACGGCAATAACAATGTCTACTGCCAGGATTCACCGCTGGCCTGGATGGACTGGTCGCTGATGCAGACGAATTCGGACCTGTTCGAATTCACCAAGCGGGTGATCGCACTGCGCACCGCGCACCCGATATTCCGACGCCGCCGCTTCCTCGCGGGTCGGCCGATCCGCTCGAAAGATCATGCCCGCGATATCGCATGGCTCACACCTGCGGGTGAGGAAATGACCCCCGCGGACTGGGACAGCGGTTTCGGCAAGTCGCTGACGGTATACCTCAACGGCCTCGGCATCAACGAACCCGGCCCGCGCGGCGAGCGCATTACCGACGATTCGTTCCTGCTGTGCTTCAACGCCCACGACAGCGGCTTGGACTTCGCGCTGCCGAACTCCGACTACGGCGCGCAATGGACTGTCGCACTGGATTGTTCGGTACCCGACGGCGGCGCCGATACCACCTATCCGGCGGGGAGCACCATCGCCATTCCCGCCCGCTGTCTGCTAGTCCTCAACTGCCCCGCATAACCGAAACCTCCCATGACCGATACACCGAAGATCGAGACGCGCAAGTCCGATATGCAGACCCACCACACCGATCCCATCTCCCGCGGCCGCACCCCAGCCAGGCAGACAACGGTCCGCAGCACCTACCGACTCCAGCTGCGCCCGGACGCGTTGACCTTCACCGAGGCCCGCGCGATCGCGGAATACTTACAGCAGCTGGGGATTTCGCATCTGTACCTGTCACCGATTCTCACCGCGACGATCGGTTCGACGCACGGTTACGACGTCACCGATCCCACCACGGTTTCGGCGGGCCTCGGCGGCCCGGCCGGACTCAAAGCGCTCGCGGACGAAGTGCGCAGCCGCGGTATGGGTTTGATCGTCGATCTGGTGCCCAACCACGTCGGTGTGGCCGATCCGCGGCAGAACCCGTGGTGGTGGGATGTGCTGCGCAACGGCCGCGAATCGCAGTTCGCGCATTTTTTCGATATCGACTGGAGCGCGGGCAATGGCGCGGGCGGTCGGCTGGCGCTGCCGGTGCTGCAGAGTGAAAACGATCCGGCCGCACTGACGGTGGACCGGTCCGGTTCGGAACCGATGCTGGCACTGCACGATCTGCGCTTTCCCATCGCGGCGGGCACCGACGGCGACAATGCGCTTCGCATCCACGATAAACAGCACTACCGGCTGGTCAGCTGGAAGGCCGGGCTGTGCACTTACCGGCGATTTTTCGCGGTCAGCAGCCTGGCCGCGGTACGCCAGGAGGATCCCGAGGTCTTCGAGATCACCCACCGCGAGCTGGCCGCGTGGTGCGAACACGATCTGATCGACGGCGTGCGAGTCGACCATCCGGACGGGTTGTCCTATCCCACCGCGTATTTGACGAAGCTGCGTCGGCTCATCGGCCCGCACCGGCTACTACTTGTGGAAAAGATCCTCGCCAACCGCGAACCGCTGGATGCGACGCTGCCGGTCGACGGCACCACCGGTTACGACGCCCTGTCCGACTACGGCGGCGTACTGATCGACCCGGACGGCGAACAGACGCTGACCGAACTGTCGCGCAAACTCGCCGGACACGGCAGCGACCGCGCCTGGATCGGCGAGACCGAACACCGCATCAAGCGCGCGGTGGCGGAGAACATTCTGGCCCCGGAGATCCGGCGCCTGGTCGCCGCGATCAAACGCGACGCGCATGCCGAAAGCTTCGACACCATGGCATTGACCAATGCCACCATCGAGGTGCTTGCCTTCATGCCGGTGTACCGAGTGGATTACACGCCGCTGGCCGGTATGACCGGCGCGGTGGTCGCCGAGGTGGAGAAACGCAATAGTGAACTGACCGTGCCGTTGAGCGTGCTGGTGGCGGCGCTGGCATCCGACGGCGAGGCGGCGGTTCGATTCAGTCAGGTCTGCGGTGCGATCACCGCCAAGGCCGTCGAGGACACCATGTTCTATCAGGCCGCTCGGCTGGTATCGCTGCAGGAGGTGGGCGGCAATCCGGCCAGATTCGGCCATTCGCTCAACGAATTCCACCTCTCCAATAGCGAACGCGCACAACGCTGGCCCGCCACCATGACCACACTGTCGACACACGACACCAAACGCGGTGAGGATGTGCGGGCCCGGATCGGCGTGCTGTCCCAGGCCGCGGAGACCTGGGCGCGTGCCGTCGAATCCTGGCAGAAAATCACCCCGGGTCCCGACGGTGCGACGACCTTGTTCCTGTTGCAGAACATGTTCGGCGTCTGGCCCGCCGACGGCCGTCCGGCCTCCTCGGTGGCCGGACTGCGCGAGCGACTGCATCTGTTCGCGGAGAAGGCGATTCGCGAGGCGGGTGTCCATACCTCATGGGAGGAGCCGGATGCCGAATTCGAGACGAAGGTGCACGGGTGGCTGGATGCGGTGATCGACGGCCCGGTGGGCTCCGAAATCGGTGATCTGGTACACGAACTCGCTCCGCACGCCTGGTCGGATTCGCTGTCACAGAAGTTGCTGCAGCTGTGCGGTCCCGGAATTCCCGATATCTATCAGGGCTGCGAGCTCTGGGAGGACACGCTCGTCGATCCGGACAACCGCCGCCCGGTGGACTTCGCGGCCCGTGCGGGACTGCTGCAATCACTGACCGGCACACCGGCTCTGGATACCACCGGCGCGGCGAAGATGTGGATTGTCGCCTATGCGCTGTGGTTGCGTCGCGAACGTCCGGACTGTTTCGTCGGCGGCACCTATCTGCCGCTGTTCGCCACGGGCGAGCAGGAGAGCAGACTGGTCGCCTACGCGCGCGGCCGGGCCGGTGAGACGCCCGAGGTGATCGTGGCCGCCACCCGGCACAGCCTCGGCTTGGCCGAAATCGGATGGGGCGATACCACTTTGGAACTGCCGCAGGGCAGTTGGACCGACCGGCTGACCGGCCACACGTTCCAGGGCCGGGCCCGATTGGAAAAGCTCTTCGCCCGGCTGCCGGTGGCGCTACTGGTGCGCTGAGGACTCCTCCGATGTGATGGCCGTGACCGTGCCGGTTTTCTCGATCAGCGTCTCGGGCACTATTCCGTCGTTGTCCTTCAGCCAGCGCGCGAGATTCGCGGGTCGGTAGTCGGTGGCGTCGTGCACGGTGGAAGCCAGGCGCACGCCGCGGTCCCCGTCGGTGTACAGCCGCCGCCAGGAGTCCCAGTAGAACCGCGGGTTGCGCGGCTGGCGAATGGTGCGCAGCACATTGAGGATTCGGTATCCGAGGCCGAGCGAGCGATGCAATTCCATATGCTTCGCGCCCGAGGCCGCGCACCGCTGGGACAGCCCCTCCAGCCGGTCGCGGTCGAAGACGAGCCCGACCGCCTCGGCCTGTTCGACCATCCAGCGCAGCGTGATATCGGAGAGTCCGCACTCCTGGTAGCCGCCGCCGATATCGCTGTGCACGCCCTCGAACCAGACCTGCTTCACCCGGTCGTAGTCTCGGGAGTACTTCACATCCGGCTCGATCGGCACCTCCCAGAGGCACGGTTCGAAATTGCGACGCCGCTCATCGAGGGCCAGTGCCTGTCGCGCGCAGTAAACATTGCGTCCGAGCTTCACATCGTGGAACCGGTGCCGCAGCGAGGTCAGTCCGGGTACGCCGAGTGCGCCAACGGTGTCGAAGACGCCGATGAAGTCGATCTTGGCCGGAGCATCCCAGCAGTTCCGCTTGCGGAAGTCGATCCACTCCTGCGGCTCCTTCGGATCCGGATTCTCCGGTGTCCGCGGCGGCGCGGGCTGATGGTGAATCCGCAAGGCGTCCGGGTACTTTCCCTCGATCATCGCATCGGGCGTCATGATCCCGATACGCCCGATCAGACCGGCCAGACTACGCGCGGTGAACGCACCGCGGCTGAAACCGAAGATGTAGATCTCATCCCCCGGTTGCCAATTCAGTGCCAGATGCCAGTACGCCGAGGACAGATTCGCCTCGAGGCCGAGTCCGAACGCACCACCCATCAGGCGGTCGGCCAGGAAGCCGCGGGCACCCGGCCCCGATACATAGCTGACCCACTGCTGAATCGGTTCCCCCGACGGTCCCGACGCCTCGTACCGGATCGTCTGCGCGATCTTGATGATATTCGATACCGTGCTGCTTGATTCGGCCTTCCAGGTGCCGTCGCAGCAGACCACCAGTCGTTTCATGGGTAAATCCTCCGCCCCGATTACCGTCGAAACCTGCGTACTCGACTACTCGAATCATCGAGGCGTCGGCGGGAAATGTTAATGAAAATGTTGTCTTTCAACGGAAAAGACAGCGCCGAACGGGATTTTCGCGCGTACCTGTCGCAGCTACAACTGCCGACCATATTCAACAGCGGAGTGCGCTCGATGGTCTCATCCCCTGTTGCCGATGATGTTGCCGCCGATTGCGAAGCGAAGTCCTCAGGCGGTGCAACCACGATGACCCGAGCCGGTGCGGATCCCATCGCAACGTCGACAAAACGGGTGTCGGTCCCTCGGGTTCGGTCGGCGGTTACGGTCAGTAGATGCTGCACGGAAGAGAAGTCGAACAAGCTCGGATCGATCGGCTTCTCGAGGCGGCTCGTGCGGGGCGCAGCGGGTCGCTCGTAGTGCGCGGTGAGCCGGGGATCGGAAAGACCGCGCTGTTGGATTATGCGGCGGCGCAGGGTATTCCGGCGGTGCGCAGTGCTGGAATCGAGTCCGAGGCGGAGTTGCCGTTCGCGGGGCTGCACCTGCTGATCAAGCCGGGGATGGCGCTGGTGGACGGGTTGCCCGCACCACAGCGGGATGCGCTGCGCGGGGCGTTCGGTCTGTCGCGGCACGATCCGGCGGATCGGATGTTGATCGGTTTGGCGGTGCTGTCACTGCTGGCCGAGGAGGCCGCCGACGGACCGCTGCTGTGTTTGATCGACGACGCGCACTGGCTGGATCGGGCGACGGCGGAAACGCTGCTGTTCGCGGCGCGGCGCCTCGATGCCGAGGGCGTGGTGATCATCTTCGCGACGCGCACCGGCGAGCAGGATTTTCCCGCACCCGGCCTGCCCGAACTCACGCTGACCGGCCTGGCACCAGAGTCGGCGGCCGCGCTGGTGGACAGTCGTGGTCCGGATCTTTCGCCCGCCGTGAGGTACCGGTTGCTCGCCGAGGCGGGTGGCAATCCGCTCGCGCTGCTGGAGTTGCCCGCGGTATTGGCGGCCGAGCGCACCGAGTCCAGCGGGCCGAATCCACTGCCGCTGACCCAGCGGCTCCAGGTGGCATTTCACGGCCAAGTGACCAGGCTGCCCGCGGCGACCCGGACATTGCTCCTGATTGCCGCCGCGGCGGGCACCAACGACCTCACCACGCTGCTGCGTGCAGCCGACGAGCTCGGGGCGCGGCTGCCGGACTTGCAAGCCGCCGCGGATGCCGGGTTGGTCGGTAGCGATGGCGTGAGCGTGAATTTCCGGCACCCCCTGCTGCGCTCGGCCGTCTACCAGGGTGCGCCGCTGACACAGCGGCTCGCCGCGCATGCCGCCCTCGCCGCGGCACTGACCGAACCCGAGAACGCCGACCTGCGCGCCTGGCATCTGGCCTCGGCGGCGACCGGGCCCGATGAGGCTACCGCCGCTGCGCTCGAGGACACCGCCGATCGGGCGCGGCGGCGCAGCGGCTATTCCGGTGCCGTGGCCGCCTACGAGCGCGCCGCGGGCTTGAGTACCGACGCCATCGCTCGTGTCCGGCGGCTGGTGGCGGCTGCCGAAACCGCCAGTGAGGCGGGACAATTGGAACGTGCGAGCCGACTAGCCGACCGCGCAGCCGGATTGAGCACCGACCGAATGCTGGCGGCCCGACTGGATCTGGTTCGCGCCACCGCGGAGTTCGGTGCTGGCAAACCACTCTCGGCGCATCAGCTGCTGCTCGCGGGAGCCGATCTGGTGCGCACCGACGATACGGCGCGTGCCGCGCGCATCCTCATGCAGGGGGTGCACACGGCCTGGTACCTCGGCGCATCGGAACTGGCGGAGATCGCCGCGCATATCAATGCTTTGGACCTACCCGATGCCGAACCGATGACACCCATCGCTCGCTACACGGTCGCGGGCATCGACGGGCGGTTCAGCATCCATTTGCGCGACGCGGCCGCCGCCGCCCGCCGCAACGGTGCGGATAGCCCACGCGATCTAGTGCAGATGTGCGGCGTCGGGCTGGTCGTCGGGCAGGACGAGCAGGCCGCGGAGCTGGCGCAGACCCTCATTGCCGAATGCCGCGACCAGGGCCGCATCGGGTTGCTGCCGACACTGCTGTTCTTCCGCGCCGAGACCGAACTGTTCCTCGGCCGACCACGCGAGGGTCGCATCGCCGCGCTCGAAGGGCTGCGGATCGCCGAGGATATCGGGCAGCAGCATTGGATCAGCCAGATGTCGAGCTACCTCGCCTATCTGGCGGCATTGGAGGGGCGCGAACAGGAATGCCGCGAGTTGGTCGACCGTGCCCTTGCCGAAGAACTCGGTGGTGCGGCCGCGCCAGGAGCACCGTGGACGCTGGCGGCGCTCGGCGTGCTCGATCTCGGGCTCGGGAAGGTGGACAGCGCACTGTCCCGGTTGGAACCGCTGACCGTGGAACCCGCCCGCCACCACGTAATCGGTCTGCGCGCGCTACCGGACCTGATCGAGGCGGCGGTGCGCATAGGCAGCCCGGAGCGAGCGGGTGACGCACTGGACCGACTTCGCGGCTGGGCCACGGCCTCGCGACAGGAGTGGGTCAGCGCGCTCGTCGAGCGCTGTCTGGCATTGACCGGCCCGGAAGCCAAGGCGCAGGCCCACTTTCAAGCCGCACTCGACCGCGGCGGACGTCCCTTCGAACACGCCAGAACCCAATTGCTTTTCGGTGAATGGCTACGCCGCAACCGTCGAAAGTCCGAGGCACGCAACCAACTCCAACCCGCCATGGAAACCTTCGACCGCCTCGACGCAACGCCATGGGCCGACCGCACCCGCACCGAACTGGCCGCCCTCGGCGTCGGCACCACAAGCCGCCCCACCACCGGTATCCTCGCCCGCCTCACCCCGCAGGAACTCCAGATCGTCCGCCTCGCCGCCCAGGGCATGTCCAACCGCGACATCGCCGCCCAACTATTCCTCAGCCCCCGCACCGTAGGCCACCACCTCTACAAGGCCTACCCCAAACTCGGCGTCCTCTCCCGCACCGAACTCCCCACCCTCCCCCTCGACCTCGCCTGAGCCTCGATCAAGATCAAGTGGCACTGGTGGCGGGGCTTCTCGGTCGATGCCGCCATAGATTCCACCTGATCTTGAAATGGGGTTGCCGTCCGTGGCCCAGGCTGACTGTTGGTTGGTGGGGGCTGCGGTGGGGTGTGTGGTTGGGCACCGACTCATCGGGTTCGGTGCCTGGGGTGGTTTGGCGGCCTGTGGTTTTGCCGGGGTGATGGTGGGGTGCGTTGGGTGCCGTACCCGGCTTACCTTCCGCAGTCAGGTGTACTGGCCTGCGGCTTCCAGCGTGTGGACTGGCTGTGGTTGCGTTTGGGCGTACTTTGTCGAGGGGAGTCGAATTGGTTTCGAACAACTATTTGGGTAAGAGCCACTCACCTCACCTCGCTCAGCTCGGCCGCCAAGCGCCACACACCTCAGCTCGACGGCAAAGTGCGCACTGTCTACGCCCGGCGGTGCGCGCCGACGTGCCCGAAGACCCAGCGGCCGGTTCCGACCCCGGCGGCGACCAGGACCGCGATCTGCAGCGACCCGATGATCAGCGCGAGGAGCAGGCAGATGACCAGAGCGAGGGCGATCGCCTCGAGTTTGTATATCGGCCACGCGCTGCCAGCGATATCGATCACCGTGCGGCGGGCCGGGAGGGGGACCACTGCCATGTTGTCAGGGTACACGGATCGGGAAGTTCGGAGCACCCAACATTTGCGGCGGGAACACAGGTGGGCTCCGCGGTGTTGCGGTTGTCATGCCATTGACAGGTGAGTACGCACCGAGCACATCCGATTGGGCCCGTGAGCAGGTGGAGCTGATCGAGAATTCCGGCGGCACCGAGGGCCTGACCTTGCAGGGCAAGCCCGTCATCGTCCTGACCACCAAGGGCGCGAAGACCGGGCTGCTGCGCAAGACCGCGCTCATGCGGGTCGAGCACGACGGGGAGTACGCGGTCGTCGCCTCACTGGGCGGCGCACCGAAGCATCCCGTCTGGTACTGGAATATCAAGGCGGAGCCGCATGTCGAGCTGCGTGACGGCACCGTGACCAAGGACTACACCGCGCGCGAGGTCTTCGGCGAGGAGAAGGCGCTGTGGTGGGCGCGGGCGGTCGAGGTCTGGCCCGATTACGCGAACTACCAGACCAAGACGACCCGTGAGATTCCGGTTTTCGTCCTGACTCCGCAGTAGCTCCGGCCGGGAAACCGTTCGTCCGAAGCCCACCCGACGCGTCCGCCCGACGCGGCGGGTGGCACCATAACTCGCGTGTCCAAGCCGCTCGAGCTTCTCGACGACCAGTCCACCTCTCGTCCCGCGCTGACCGCGGACGAGATCGACGCCGCCGCCAAGCGAATTGCCGACATTATCGAGCCCACCCCGCTGCAGCACAGTCCCCGGCTATCCGCGCTGACCGGAGCGCAGGTCTACCTCAAGCGCGAAGACCTCACCGCCGTGCGCTCCTACAAGCTGCGCGGCGCCTACAACCTGATCGTGCAGCTCAACGATTCCGAGCGGGCCGCAGGCGTGGTCGCGGCCAGCGCCGGTAATCATGCCCAGGGCGTGGCCTTCGCCTGCAATGCGATGGGGATCAAGGTCCGCATCTACGTGCCGACCACCACGCCGAAGCAGAAGCGCGACCGCATCCGGGTGCACGGTGGCGAGTTCGTCGAGCTGATCGCGATCGGGGAAACCTATGACGCCGCCGCCGCGGCCGCCGTCGAGGACGTCGAGCGCACCGGCGCGACTATGGTGCCGCCGTTCGACGATGCGCGCACCGCGGCGGGACAGGGCACCATCGCGCCCGAATTCCTGGAACAGCTCGGCGGCAGGACCCCCGATCTGGTGGTGATCCCGGTCGGCGGCGGTGGTTGTCTGGCCGGCATCGGCACCTACCTGCGCGAGCGCTCGCCGAGCACCGGCATCCTCGGTGTGGAACCGGCGGGTGCGGCCTCCATGACGGCCGCACTGGTCGCAGGCGGCCCGGTGACGCTGCCGGAGATCGATCCGTTCGTCGACGGCGCCGCGGTGCGCCGGATCGGCCAGCTGCCCTATGCGGCGGTCGCCGGATTCGGCAGCCGGGTGGTCTCGCACGGGTCGCTGCCGCTGCTGACCGCGACCGAATCACCAAGGGGCGCGGGCGCTTTCCGTATGATGCAGGTCGACGAGGGCGCGATCTGCACCACCATGCTCGAGCTGTACCAGAACGAGGGCATCATCGCCGAACCCGCGGGCGCGCTGTCGGCGACGGCTCTGGCCGAAATCGCCATCGAACCCGGTTCGACGGTGGTGTGCCTGGTCTCCGGTGGCAATAACGATGTGTCCCGCTACGGCGAGATCATCGAGCGCTCGCTGGTGCACCGCGGTCTCAAGCACTACTTCCTGGTGGATTTCCCGCAGGAGCCGGGCGCACTGCGGCGCTTCCTCAACGAGGTGCTCGGTCCCGACGACGACATCACCCTGTTCGAATACGTCAAGCGCAATAACCGGGAAACCGGCGCCGCGCTGGTCGGTATCGAACTCGGTGCGCGGGAGGGACTCGGCGCACTGCTGCAGCGGATGGAAGAGTCACCGATCCAGTGCGAGCGGTTGGAACCCGATTCCCCGGCCTACCGCTACCTCACCTGAGCGCCGCCCCGATCCGAACCGGCCGCGCAGACGCTGTCCGCGCGGCCGGTTTGTGCAGAATTCCAGC
This sequence comes from Nocardia sp. CA-084685, assembly GCF_050955785.1. Taxonomy (NCBI): domain Bacteria; kingdom Bacillati; phylum Actinomycetota; class Actinomycetes; order Mycobacteriales; family Nocardiaceae; genus Nocardia; species Nocardia sp. CA-084685. The sequence goes on along the minus strand of NZ_CP192094.1, from coordinate 2,718,905 downwards.
CATCCGGAACCCTCGAACGACCGCCGGAATCGCCCATAGGCAGAATCACAGTGCCGAGAGAATAGCCAGTGCCAGCCGCGAAATCCCGGCGCTGGCAAGTGCTGGCGGATCGTGGATTACGCGGCTTCAGGCGTCTCGATCACGGGAGCCATCCGGCGGGTAGCACGTAGGGCCCGTCATGACCATCGGCAACAGCCAACCGGCCGCGGCCTGGTCGAAGCTCAGCTGCTGGCGGATCGTGGATTACGCGGCTTCAGGCGTCTCGATCACCGGAGCCATCCGACGGGTAGCGCGCAGGCCCGTCATGACCATCGGCAACAGCCAACCGGCCGCGGCCTGGTCGAAGCTCAACTGCTGGCGGATCGTGGATTACGCGGCTTCAGGCGTCTCGATCACCGGAGCCATCCGACGGGTAGCGCGCAGGCCCGTCATGACCATCGGCAACAGCCAACCCGCCGCGGCCTGGTCGAAGCTCAGCTGCGCGGCCGATAGGCGGTTGTGCACGAATCCGACGGAGAGGCCGAGGCGAGGCTCGGCCCAGCCGAAGCAGCCGCCGAGGCCGATATGACCGAAGCCGCCGTATGCACCCGGCATCGGCAGGGAATGGTAACCGAGGCGCCAGAGCATAGGGGCATAGAACAGGGCGCGGTCGAGCCGGTAGCTCCGAATTCGGCTGAGTGCCTTGATGGTTTGTGGCGACAGGTACGGTACGCCGCCCGCCACACCGCCGTTGGCCAGCGCGCCGTACATGGTGGCCAGGGCGGGCGCGGTGCAGACGCCATTGCCCGCACCGAGTTCGGTATCGAGGATCCGCGGGAGTTCGCCCTCCAGTATGGTCTCCAATCCGGGCAGGAACAGGCAGCGCGCGGCCGCACCGAACGCACCGGGCAGACCGTAGCTGCGCCCCAAAACTCTTGTGCTGACCGGCTTTCCGATCAGGCTCAGCTGGGAACCAGCCAGTGGCGCATAGGCGGTCGACGATTGCGCGGACGGCCTGCCCAGGTGCAGTCCGTCGATGCCGAGCGGCTCGGCGACCTCGGTGCGGAACAGCTCCGCCAGCCCCTGTCCGGTAATCGCGCGGGCCAATCCGGCCAGTAGCCAACCGAAGGTGAGTGCGTGATAGGCCGGGGTGCCGAGCAGACGATCGGGTTTCGCGGCGGCTAGACGCTGCTCCATCAGTTGATGGTCGAGCACATCCTCTAGTCCGGCCGCGATCGGATTGAGGCCACCGAGTCCGGCACTGTGCGTCATCACCTGGCGAATGGTGATACCGCCCTTGCCGTTCTGGCCGAACTCCGGCCAATACTCGGCCATCGGCGCTTCATAGTCGAGCAGACCGCGATCGGCCAGCCGGTGGATGACCGTCGCGGTGATGCCCTTGGTGGCGGAGAAGATGATCGCGCCGGTGTCGTGGCTCCATGGCTTGTCACCCGCGCTGCCGGTCCAGATATCGACCAGCGGCTCACCGTGCAGATGTACGGCCAACGCGCCGCCCGCCCCCCGACGGCGCCCGAAGACCTTCGCGAATGCGCGTACCAATGGTGCGAATTCGGCGGCGGCGCTGCCACCCATCCCATCGGGGAGATTCGCTAGATCCCCGGGTGAAGCCACGTTGCTCATATTCCCAAGGTAATGGCGCTGGTCACACTCGGCAATATTGTGTCTCGGACAGTAACATTCAGCGGGTTTTCGGCCACCGCGGTCCGACCTGGGGTTCGACTATGCGCCCGCGAGTATCACGAACGAATGGCCGGGTATCTCCGTCGCGGAAACGCCTTCGGTCGCGGGCTCCCACGACAGCAGCGAAAGACCAACAATAGGCACGCTGACCTGGTCTTCGGCGAGATTACATAGCAAAATCAGCGAGCCGCGGCGCACGGCGATCCAGCGGGCATTCTCGTCGAAGTCGACAGATAGATGGGTGAGCCACGGGTCCGTTATTTCGGGCCGCTCGCGTCGCAAACCGATCAGCTTTCTATAACAGGACAGCAGCCGCGCGTGGCGATCCACTTCGAGTTCCGACCAATCCAGCTTGGATCGGAGGAACGTTTCGGGGTCCTGCGGGTCCGGAATCTCGTCACTGTCCCAGCCGTGTTCGGCGAATTCCTCCTTGCGGCCGGTGGCGGTGGCGGCCGCGATCACCGGATCGGTATGCGAGGTGAAGAACTGGAACGGGGTGCGCGCGCCCCACTCCTCTCCCATGAACAGCATGGGCGTGTATGCCGAGAACAGCACCAACGCGGCCTTGATCGCCAACTGTCCGTCGGTCAGGTAGGCGCTGGGACGGTCACCGATCGCCCTGTTGCCGATCTGATCATGGGTGCAGGTGTAGGCGAGCAAGGCGCTCGCCGGGATGAGTCGAGTGTCGATCGGACGGCCGTGGATACGACCACGAAAGCTGGAATACGTTCCGGCGTGGAAGAATCCGCGCGTCATTGTCTGGGCAAGACAGCGCAGCGAACCGAAATCGGCATAGTAGCCCTGACGTTCACCGGACATCGCAGTGTGCACCGCGTGGTGCAGGTCGTCGTTCCACTGGCCGGTCAGGCCGTAACCACCCGCCGCGGGCGCAGTGATGAGCCGCGGATCGTTGAGGTCACTCTCCGCGATCAATGTCAGCGGCCTACGCACATGTGCGGCGAGGGATTCGGTGTCGGTGGCCAATTCGGCGAGCAGATGGGTGGCGGTGCGATCGACGAGTGCGTGCACCGCATCGAGGCGCAGTGCGTCGATATGGAAATCGCGCAGCCAGCGCAGGGCGTTCTCGATGATGAAGCGGCGCACCGGATCCGAGGCGGGGCCGTCGAGATTGAGACTCTGCCCCCAGGTATTGCGCCCCTCGGTCAGGTAGGGCGCGAAGCGCGGCAGGTAGTTGCCGGAAGGGCCGAGATGGTTGTAGACGACATCGAGGGCGACCGCCAAACCCTTTGCGTGGCAGGCATTCACGAAGCGCTGCAAACCATCGGGTCCGCCGTAGGGCTCGTGCACCGCATACCAGAGCACACCGTCGTAACCCCAATTGTGACTGCCGTCGAAGGCATTGACCGGCATCAACTCGACCATGGTTACGCCGAGTTCGACGAGGTGGTCCAGGCGCTCGACGGCGGCGTCGAAGGTGCCCTCGGGGGTGAAGGTGCCCAGATGCAGTTCGTAGATGATCGCACCCGCCAGCGGGCGACCGGTCCAGTGCGCATCGGTCCATCCGGCCGGATCGAGGGCGTGCACCGCCGAGCGGCCGTGCACGCCGTCGGGCTGGCGCGCCGAGCGCGGGTCGGGCAGGACGGTCGGGTCGTCGTCCAGCAGGAAGCCGTAGCGCGTGCCAGGCACGGCGAGCACTTCGGCCCGCCACCAACCGTCGCCGGACCTGGTCATCGGATGTACGGCGCCATCGACCTCGATACGCATCTGTTCCGGTCGCGGGGCCCACACCTCGAACAAGGTCACCGAGCCAGCATCGCATGTCGCCGGTCATGCGGCCTGTCGGCATCGGAAGGCGCCCTTTAAGGCCAGCTGGCCATTGCCTGTGGCGAGCGGACCCTGACAGAGTGATGGGATGGGCATCTACAACGATCAGGTCGTGCCGCGGCTGGTGAATCTGGTCTGCGGGGCCAAAATGAACAATCCGCAGCGTGAGCGCGCGTGCGCGGGGTTGCGCGGGCGCGTAATGGAAATCGGCTTCGGATCGGGCCTGAATATCCCCTTCTATCCGGCCGCGGTCGAGTCGGTCAGCGCCGTAGAGCCTGCCGACCTCGGCTGGCGTATGGCGGGTAAGCGCTTGGCCGAGGCCACCGTGCCGATCGAACGCGCCGGGCTCGACGGTCAGTCGCTGCCATTCGCCGATAACAGCTTCGACTCCGCACTCTCGACCTGGACGATGTGCACCATTCCGAATATCGCGGCCGCGCTGGCCGAGGTGCGCAGGGTGCTCGTCCCGGGCGGGACCCTGCATTTCGTCGAACACGGGCTCGCGCCGGATCCGGGCGTCCAGGCGTGGCAGCACCGGTTGAATCCGATCGAGAAGGCGATCGCGGGCGGCTGCAATCTCGATCGCGATATCCGCGGCACCGTCGAGAGCGCCGGATTCGAGATCCGCGAACTCGACGAGTTCTACGCGGACGGACCCAAGTTTCTCGCGGCGCTTTCGCTCGGAACAGCGGTCTCGCCGTAGCCTAGCCAATATTGGACTGATTAGTTCATAACGTGCTAGCGTGACCCCATGGCACGACCCAGGGCATTCGACGAGGACCGGGCGGTGGACGCGGCCATGCGGACGTTCTGGTCCACGGGCTACGAGGGCACCTCGACCCAAGACCTCTGCGATGCAACAGGTTTGGGCCGCAGCAGTATCTACAACACCTTCACCAGTAAGCACGAACTGTTCGACCGGGCACTGCGGCGGTACATGAACAGCAAGAACGCCTCGATCTTCGAAGTACTCGACGGCGACCTGCCCGCGCGGGCGAAGATCCGGACGCTATTGCGTCAGGCCATCGACGCACCGGCCGACGACCCCATCGGCTGCCTGGTGGTCAACTCGACGGTCGAGTTGGCACCGCGCGATCCAGCTGTGGCGGCGACATTGCGCGCCGACTTGGACCGCAGGCTCGACGCACTGACCGCGGTTATCCGAGCGGGTCAGCGGTCCGGCGAGATCGATGCGGGCAAAGACGCTCGCACGCTGGCCCATTTCGTGATCACCACGATCAGCGGTATGCGCGTCGCGGCGCGCGGAGGAGCCGATAAGGACACTCTGGAGGCCATCGCGACGACCGCATTGTGCGTGCTCTGATACCAACATCGGCCACCACCGACATTCACAGATCTGGTGAGGCGGCCGCCCACTAGCGCCACCGCCGCAACGTATTCGTTCGCGCGAACGTAGGGCAATAGCCCTGGAACCAGACCACCGGCGTTTCCGGCACGCCGACGCAAGTGCCGCATTTCTATGCCACCATTTTGAACTGATCAATCCAAAATAAGAGAGGGTCTCATGCCGCTCGCCGTCTACATACTCGGGCTATCGATATTCGCCCAGGGCACCTCGGAGCTGATGCTCTCCGGCCTGCTCACCCAAATGGCCGCCGACCTCGGCGTCTCGATCCCCCAAGCGGGCCTCCTGATTTCGGCATTCGCACTGGGCATGCTGGTGGGCGCGCCAGCGCTGGCCGTAATCACCCTGCGCTGGCCACGCCGCACCGCACTGCTGACCTTCCTCGGGGTGTTCATCGCCGCGCATGTGGTGGCCGCATTGACCCCGGGCTACTGGGTGCTCTTCGGAACCAGGGTGGTCGGCGCATTCGTCTACGCCGGATTCTGGGCGGTCGCCGCGACCACGGCGCTGAGTCTGGTAGCGGAGAACGCGCGCGGTCGGGCAATGAGTATTGTCGCGGGCGGGCTGACCGTGGCCACTATCGTCGGGCTCCCGGCGGGGACGGTGATCGGCCAGCATCTGGGCTGGCGGGCCGCGTTCTGGGCGGTCGCCATCCTGTCCGCGCTTGCCATGGCCGGGATAGCGACGAAGATTCCCGGCGGACGTCCCGCCGAGGTGCCGAACCTGCGCCACGAACTGCGCACCATGATCAATCCGCGGCTCTGGCTGTCCTACGGCACCACCGCACTCTCGACCGGCGCGCTATTGGTGAGCTTCGCCTACCTCGGCGCGCTCCTGTCCCGCACCACCGCAATAGCGGAGAGCTGGATTCCCTTGGTGCTCACGCTGTACGGCATCGGCGCGCTGATCGGCATCACGGTCGGCGGCCGGGCCGCGGATGCCCATCCCTTCCGCGTACTGACCATCGGCATGATCGGGTTGATCATCATCTCGGCAGCGTTGGCGCTGACCGCGACCATGCCGCGCCGGTCCTCATCCTCGTATTCCTATTGGGCGCCGTCGGATTCGCCACGAATCCGGCACTGAACACCCGAGTATTCGCATTGGCCGGGGCGGCACCAACCCTCGCGACCGCGGTCAACTTCTCCGCATTCAATGTCGGCATCACCGTAGGCCCGTGGCTCGGCGGCCTGGCCATCGGCGGCGGCCTCGGCTATCCCTCGGTCGCCTGGATCGGCGCTGCCCTCGCCGTCGCGGCACTGGCCACCATCGCTTGGGCGGCCGCGCTACACCGCCGGGCCCAGCAGGTTGACGCAATCGGCCCAGCGGATCGGGCAATGTCAGAACTTACTGCCTGAACGCGTAGCTCCAAGTGGACGTCATCGGCTGGATCGACGTGGTCCCCGCGGTCGAGGCTGGCCGCCGTGGGTTGGGCGGCCACGCCGCACCGCCGGGGCCCACCAGATCGAGACGGTCAGCCCGGTGGATTGGCGCCATCGTCGGACCCACGGTCTGAATGCGCACCATCACAACGCTTCTCGATCGGTCCCGGCCGACACTGAATACCGCGCGGACTGCCCGATCTTCCCCGTCGCCGCAACCGCCCGAACCCGTGCGGGTTCGGACAGTTGGGCGCTTCGCCCTGTCCCAGGGACTGCTCGTCCCGCGCTCGGTCTTCGCATCCGCTCGAGTTCGCGCCGAAACACGCCTGCTCTCCGAGATGCGGCCGCTGGCGGCCGTCACGATGCCGTGGAGGCGGGCGGCGGACACACGAAACGGGCGCGAAGCCGCCGCAATCGATTCAGACGAACTGCATCAGCCCGCGAGGCATCCTGGCCCGAGCAGGGCCTTCAGGTCGCCCATCAGCGCCGAGGACGGTGAAACCCGCAGGCTGTCATCCAATTTCCACAGTGACGTGTTGTCGCGCGCACCCACATGGCGGACGTGAACGTCCGCGGTGCCCGGATGCCTCGACAGGATGCGCTTGAGCTCGCCGATCTTGTCCGGTGTGCACAGACGCGTCGGCATGACGACCGCCAGCGGCTTGGCCACACCGATCGAGGAGAGGTCGGGGACGGCGAGATCGTTGGCGATCAAGGAGATTCGGTCATCACGTACCGATACCCTGGCCTTCACCAGTACGACCGCGTCTTCCACCACATCCGCGCCGTACACCGAATAGGCCTGCGGGAAGAACAAGACCTCGATACCACCGGTCAAATCCTCGATCTGCGCCGAGGCCCAGGCCAGACCGTTCTTATTGATGCGGCGGTTGACCGAGGCGAGGATGCCGCCGATGGTCACCTGGGTGCCGTCCTTGATATCACCTTCGAGAATGGCCGGAATCGCTGTATCCGCCTGTGCCGCAAGCACATGTTCGACACCGTTGAGCGGATGTCCGGACACGTACAGGCCGAGCATTTCCCGCTCGAGCGCCAGCTTGTGCTTGGTCTCCCACTCGTCATCGGGCACCTTGACATTGAAGACGGAGGCCACCGATTCGTCGCCGTCATCGAGCCCGCCGAAGAGGTCGAATTGGCCGATCGCCTCGGCCTTCTTGGTGGACATCACCGCATCGATGGCATCGGAGTGCACCAGCAGCAGACCCTTGCGCGGATGGCCGAGCGAATCGAATCCGCCTGCTTTGATGAGGGATTCGGTCACCTTCTTGGTGCAGGCGATAGCGTCGATTTTGTTCAGGTAGTCCGAGAAATCGGTGAACTTCGACTTCTCCTTGCGCGCCTGGATGATCGAACTGACGACATTGGCGCCGACATTGCGCACCGCGCCCAGGCCGAAGCGGATGTCCTTACCCACCGAGGCGAAGTTCATCTCGGATTCGTTGACATCCGGCGGCAGCACGGTGATGCCGAGGCGGCGGCAATCCGACAGGTAGACCGCGGCCTTGTCCTTATCGTCGCCAACGGAGGTGAGCAGGGCCGCCATATATTCGGCGGGATAGTTCGCCTTGAGATATGCGGTCCAGTAGGAGATCAGACCGTAGGCGGCGGCGTGCGATTTGTTGAACGCGTATCCGGCGAACGGAAGGATGGTGTCCCACAGCGCCTTGATAGCCGCCTTGGAATATCCGTTGGCCTGCATGCCCGCCTCGAAGCCCTCGAACTCCGCGGCCAGCACCTCGGCCTTCTTCTTACCCATCGCGCGGCGCAGAATATCTGCTCGACCGAGCGAGTACCCGGCCACTTTCTGCGCGACGTGCATGATCTGCTCTTGGTAGACGATCAGGCCGTAGGTTTCGCCGAGGATCTCCTTGAGCGGCTCCTCCAACTCCGGATGGATCGGCTTGACTTCCTGCCGGTTGTTCTTGCGGTCGGCGTAGTCGTTGTGCGCGTTCATGCCCATCGGGCCGGGGCGATACAGCGCGCCGACGGCCACGATGTCCTCGAACGCGGTCGGCTGCATGCGGCGCAGCAGATCGCGCATGGGCCCACCATCGAGCTGGAAAACGCCGAGAGTGTCACCGCGGGAAAGCAATTCGTAGGTGCGCGAATCGTCGAGCGGCAACCGATCCATATCCAGGTCGATACCGCGGTTGGCCTGGATATTCTCCAGCGCGTCGCCGATCACGGTCAGGTTGCGCAGACCGAGGAAGTCCATCTTCAGCAGGCCGATGGCCTCACACGACGGATAGTCCCAGCCGGTGATGAGCGCACCGTCCTGGGGCCGCTTCCAGACCGGGATCGCGTCGGTGAGCGGATCACAGGACATGATGACCGCACAGGCGTGCACACCCGCATTGCGGATCAGGCCCTCTAGACCGCGCGCGGTTTCGTAGATCTTGGCGACATCGGGATTGTTCGCGATGAGCTCGCGAACCTCGGCGGCCTCCTTGTACCGCTCGTGTTCCGGGTCGGTGATACCGGAAACCGAGATGTCCTTGGCCATGATCGGCGGCGGCAGCGCCTTGGTGATCTGGTCGGCGATGGCGAATCCGGGCTGACCGAACAGCACGCGCGCCGAATCCTTGATGGCGGCCTTGGTCTTGATGGTGCCGAAGGTGATGACCTGCGCGACCCGGTCGGTGCCCCACTTCTCACTCGCGTAGCGGACCATCTCACCGCGGCGGCGATCGTCGAAGTCGATATCGATATCGGGCATCGACACGCGCTCGGGATTGAGGAAGCGCTCGAAGAGCAGACCGTGCGGAATCGGGTCGATATTGGTGATACCGAGTGCGTAGGCGACCAGCGAACCGGCCGCGGAACCACGGCCGGGACCGACACGGATGCCGACATCGCGGGCGTGATTGATCAGGTCACCGACGACGAGGAAGTAGGCCGGGAAGCCCATCTCCAGGATGACGCCGATCTCGTACTGGGCGCGGTCCAGATATTCCTGGGGCGCGCCGTCCGGGAAACGTCGCCGCAGTCCGAGGTCGACCTCGCGGCGCAGCCAGCTGGCCTGGTCGTGGCCGTCGGGCACCGGGAAGATCGGCATCCGGTCGCGGTGCTGCCACACCTCGTCATAAGACTGCACCCGCTCGGCGATCAGCAGCGTGGAATCGCAGGCGCCGGGCACCTCCATATCCCAGATCGCCCGCATCTCCTCCGCGGACTTCAGGTAGTAGCCGTCACCGTCGAACTTGAAACGCGTTGGGTCGCTGAGGGTTTTACCGGTCTGGATACACAGCAGCGCCTCGTGGTTGGTCGAGGCATCCTTGGTGACGTAGTGGCAGTCGTTGGTGGCCAGCGGCCGGATCCCGAGCTTCTTGCCGACCTCGAGCAGCCCCTCGCGGACCCGGCGCTCGATGGACAGGCCGTGGTCCATGATCTCGAGGAAGAAATTGTCCGGACCGAAGATCTCCTGCCATTTGGCCGCGGCCTCCAGGGCCTCGCGGTCGTGGCCGAGGCGCAGCCGGGTCTGCACCTCACCCGAGGGGCAGCCGGTGGTGGCGATGATGCCCGCGGCGTGCTCGGCGATGATCTCCTCGTCCATGCGCGCCCACTTGCCGAGCTGACCCTCCAGTGAGGCGAGCGAGGACAGCTTGAACAGGTTGTGCAGACCGGTCGCGTTCTCCGCGACCATGGTCATATGCGTGTAGGCGCCGGAACCGGAGACGTCGTCGCCTTTCTGGCTGGGGTCACCCCACTGCACGCGCTTGGTGTCGAACCGGGAACCCGGTGCGATGTAGGCCTCGATGCCGATGATCGGCTTGATATCGGCTTTCTTGGCGGAGTTGTAGAACTCGGACGCCCCGTACATATTGCCGTGGTCGGTCATCCCGACCGCGTTCATTCCCAACCGTTTCGCCTCGGCGAAGAGCGGAGAGATTTTGGCCGCACCATCGAGCATCGAGTACTCGGTGTGGTTGTGCAGGTGAACGAACGATCCGGACGAGGCGGCCAAGACGGTCCTTCCTCCCAAGGTCTCGACGGGGGTTGGCCTAGCGATTCTAGGCACGTGGGTGTGACAAATTTCGGGAGGCACGCGCGCCGTCACGGGACGGCCCAGGAGGGCTCGGCGTGTCGGTGGTGAAGATCACCGGCGCGCCTCGCGCCACTCTATGGCGCTGTCCGTTTTCCGCGACAGCGGGGTGCCCTGCGGGCCGCTCCAGCCCTCGATCAAGCGCGCTTGCGCCAGACGAATTTCAAACCGGACCAATCGTTGTCGAGCGCCGCCACCTTCACATCCACGACGCCGATAGGGAGCAGCAACTCGCGCAGATCGTTCTCGGCGATATCGCTGACGTGCCCGCCCGCCTTGCGCGGCCAAGCGATCCACAACATGGCCCCCTTGGCCAGTCCTGCGGCGAGATCCGGTGCCTCGTCGGCGAGTTCGACACGGGTGCGGTAGAAGGCGAGCACCACCTCGGCCCGATCCGGCTGATCGGCGGCGATTTCCACTTCGGGCGGAAGGTCCGGGATCCGCCAGCCCGGCGCGGCATGTAGGAGCACCACCCGGTGGCCGGGCTTGATGCCGAGTTTCTTGGCCAAAGGGGTTCCGGAGTAGCCCGCGGTCATCGCACGACTGTATGCCGACGGGATTGCCGGGTGTTCGTCCGTTCGGACTGGAGGGTGCGCATAGCTCGGCGCGGTCGACCACGCACTGGCCACGGACAGCGCGATAATCGGGCGATGGTATGGCAGCGGCAGAACCGGAAAGCGGGGGCGCTGTGACCACCGCCGTTGTCGCGGTCGGTGTGGCAGGCGTGCTGATCGTCGGCGCGCTACTGGTGTGGTCCCGGACACGCAGGGTGGTGACCACACCGGCCGAGCGAGCGGTCTACTCGGCGCTGCACACCGCATCGCTGGCAGCGCGCCCGTTGCGCCAAGGGCTCAACGATCGCTCCGCGCAGGAGGCCGCACCGCATCTTCGGATACTCACCGGAGCCGACGCGTTGGGGGTGGCCGATGCGGACGGCACATTGCTGGCATGGGACGGGCCCCATTCGGATCTTGCCGAGCCCTTCGCCGATGCGGCCAGGCGAGCGGTGGCGACCGAGCGGCCGGTGCTGGTGTCAGGACCGGGTCGCAGTGAACATGCCGGGCGGACGCTGATCGCGCAGCCACTGCTCATCGAAAATGCCGGGGTGGCAGGGGCTTTGGGGGTGGTAACCACCGCAAAGCCGGAACCAGGCCGCTTGGGGGCGGTCGCCGAGGTGGCGCGATATGCCTGCGGGCAGCTGGAATTGGCGGAATTGGACGCCTCGCGCGCCCGCCTCGATCGGGCCGAGGTGCGCGCGTTGCGCGCCCAGATCAGCCCGCATTTCATCTACAACGCGCTCAATACGGTCGCGTCGTTTGTGCGTACCGATCCCGATCGGGCGCGCGAGCTGATCCTGGAGTTCGCCGACTTCACCCGATATTCCTTCCGTGCCGCGGGCGAATTCACGGTGCTCTCGGACGAACTGCGCAATATCGAGCGGTATCTGGCGCTGGAGCGCGCCCGGTTCGGCGATGTGTTGCAGGTGCGGTTGCAGATCGCACCGGAGGTGCTCGGCGTCGTACTGCCGTTCCTGGCGCTGCAACCCTTGGTGGAGAACGCGGTTCGGCACGGTTTGGCCCGGGCGACGCGCGGCGGCACGGTGACCATTGTCGCGGCCGACGCCGGTACCGACTGCGTGATCAGCGTCGAGGACGATGGCATCGGAATGGATCCGGATCTATTGCGCTCCGGTGCCCTCGACGCCATCGAAACCGGAACCGGCCCGGCGGGCTCGGGCGAATCCGCTCATGTGGGCCTGGCCAACGTCGACGACCGCTTACGTGCCGCCTTCGGCAATGACTACGGTTTGATCGTGGAGACCGCCCCTGGTGCGGGCACCAAGGTCAGCCTCCGCGTGCCGAAATTCCGCGCCGGCATCCAGGCCTGACGACAGGTCACTTGGCACGGCACACGAATGCTCGTCGCTACGACTGCGCGATTTCACGTCTGCGCTGACAAACAAGCGCGTGGATTCAGTCCCGATTCAGCCCTGGTCCAGGTATCCGGGCCGACCGCGCAGGGGCTCCGCTTACCATGGAACGATTGTGACCCGGACCACCGACCAGTCCGCCGCCGCACTGCGCGTGCTCGCCGTGGACGACGAGAAACCCGCTCTGGACGAGCTGGTGTATTTGCTGCGCGCCCAGCCGGGGGTCGGCGAAATCCACGCCGCGAACGATGCGACCAGCGCACTGCGGCTGATGCGGGCGCATCCCATCGACGCGGTTTTGCTCGATATCAATATGCCCGGGCTGGACGGGATGGAACTAGCTGGCATCCTGTCCGAGTTCGCGAACCCGCCCGCTGTGGTATTCGTGACAGCCCACGATGACCAGGCGATCGCGGCCTTCGATCTGGGTGCGGTGGACTATCTGCTGAAACCACTGCGCGAGGCGCGGTTGGCGGAGGCGGTGCGGCGGATCGTCACGTCACGCACCACACCGGCCCCTGCCGTCGCGGCACCGCGCACCGACCCCAATGAGGTGATTCCGGTCGAGCTCGGTGGGGTCACCACGCTGGTACACCGGTCGAGCGTGAGCTGGGTGGAGGCGGAGGGCGATTACGCCCGACTGCACACCAGCGGCGGCTCGCATCTGGTGCGGATTCCATTATCGGCGTTGGAATCCCGATGGGAGAATGCGGGATTCCTGCGGGTGCACCGGTCTTATCTGGTGGCGCTGCGGTTGGTGACCGGGCTGCGCACGGTCGGCACCGCAACGGTGGTCCGGCTGCGGGCCGACGGCAATGCCGCGGCGGTGGAGTTGCCGGTCAGCCGTCGACAGGTGCGGGAGTTGAAGCAGCGGCTCGTACACGGGCCACGACAGCAGTGGACGAATCCGTGACCACTCCGCAGCGTCCGACCAGACAGCGCGTTGTGCTCGCCGAGCGCCGTGGCGCACGACGCGTGCGGACCCGCACGGAGGTGGTCGAGCAGACCGAGATCGGCGAGGCGCTGATCAGCGGTCTGATTCGGGCGCAGTTGGGGCTGGCGGTGCGGGTCGGGTTGGTCATGGTGCTCGTATTATGTTCGCTCCCGGTACTTTTCCGGCTCGGGTCGGTGGGATCGTTCGTTTTGCTCGGGGTGCGGCTGCCATGGTTGGCACTCGGTATTGCGGTATATCCGGTGCTGTACGGCGTCGGGCGGCTGTATGTCCGACTCGCCGAACGCAACGAGCAGGACTTCCTGGATTTGGCCGAGGACTGACAGATGCCCCGCGCAGCACATCCAGCTCGCCCGCGCTCAGCCGGGTATGTACGCACCGCGTCCGGTCGTCCTGGGAGTAGTTCGGGCGACAGCGTCGAAAGGGGTCGTGCCGCTGCACAACCCGATGCTGTGCCCGGACTGTGCCTACCGGATATCGGAACGGATCGAGACGTGTCGTGAACATGGCGACGGCTCCCGCGCTCACGCTTTTCGCATTGCTGTTCGCCGCTCTCGCCACCGTCGCGATCGGCGTTTACGGTGTCCGTTTGGCGCGTACTACCTCCGACTTCCTGGTCGCATCACGCAGCGTCGGGCCACGCTGGAATGCGGCCGCGATCTCCGGCGAATACCTCTCGGCCGCTTCCTTTCTCGGTGTCGCGGGACTGATCGCGAAATACGGTGCGGACGCGCTGTGGTATCCGGTCGGGTTCACCGCCGGATATCTCGGACTACTGCTGTTCGTGGCCGCACCACTGCGCAGGTCGGGCGCGTATACGGTGCCCGATTTCGCGGAGTTCCGGCTCGGCTCGCTGCGGCTGCGCAGGCTGGCAGCGGTCGTGGTGGTGCTGGTCTGCGGGGTGTATCTCATTCCGCAGTTCCAGGGGGCCGGGCTCACACTGCACATCTTGCTGAATGTGCCGAAATGGGTCGGCGCGGTGGCGGTGGGCGCGATCATCATCGCGAATGTGGCCGGTGGCGGCATGCGATCGATCACGCTGGTCCAAGCCTTCCAGTATTGGCTGAAACTGACCGCGGTGGCGCTCCCGGCGATGGTGCTGCTCGGACATTTCCTGGCCGAGGATCGCGCACTCGGCACCCCTGCTCCCCCGATGGTCACCGAACGCACCACCGTTGATGTCAGCACCGCGGTGGTAGTGCGTGTCGGTGCGCCGCAACAGGTTTCGATCACCGGGTCGCTCGACGATCGCCAGGTGGACGGCCCGGTCCTGCTCACACCCGGCACACACGAATTGGCGGCGGGCACCGAACTGACCCTCGAGCCGGGCTCGGCCGTACCGGTGGTAGCCGGTGCGCCGACCGACGGTGCCGCATGGCTGGCACCCGGCGGCGGATTCGGCGGCACCCACCCGACCTACCAGGTGTATTCGCTGATCATCGCCACGTTCCTCGGCACGATGGGACTACCGCACGTGCTCGTGCGGTTCTATACGAATCCCGATGGACGCGCGGCGCGTACAACCGCGCTCGCGGTGATCGGCCTGGTCGGGATGTTCTACCTCTTCCCCATTCTGCTGGGGGTTTTCGCGCGGCTGTACGTGCCGCAGCTGCTGATCACCGGAACCTCCGATGCCGCGGTCGTGTTGCTGCCCGGATCAGTGCTGGCTGGCCTACCGGGACAACTGCTGGCGGCACTGGCCGCGGCGGGTGCGATCGCGGCGTTCCTTTCCACTTCGTCCGGACTGCTGGTCAGCATCGCGGGCGTGCTGAGTACGGATATGCTGCGCGGTCGGATTCGCGATTTCCGGGCGGCTGCGGTATTCGCCGGCGCTGTGCCCCTTGGTGTTTCGATCATGGTGGTGTCGCTGGATCTGTCCCGCACCGTCGCGCTCGCCTTTTCGGTGGCGGCCTCGACGCTGTGTCCGCTGCTGGTGCTCGGTGTCTGGTGGCGTGGTCTGACGGCCAAGGGCGCGGCCACCGGACTGATCGCGGGTGGTCTGGCAGCGGGCGGCGCGACGGCGGTTTCGGTGACCGGCGGCATCTCCGACGAACTGGCGAACGGTTGGCTCGCGGCGGTCCTCAGCTATCCCGCGGCGCTCAGCGTACCGCTGGCATTCGCAGCGATGATCCTGGTCAGCGTGCTGACGCGCGGTCAGAGCGCCCGCACGGTTGGACGCATTTTCGTCCGGATGCACGCCCCCGAACGGCTCGGCATGGGCGCGGACCGGGAGCGCGCCATCGGGCTGAGCCGCTGACCGTTCGTCGCGGTCAGCCGACCGTTCACCGCACAAACCGACGCCTTCACAGAGTGATCCACGCCACATCATGAATCGCTCACGCGTCTCCCCTTATGGTCGGCGGATAGTAAGCCACGTCACACGCTAGGACCCCGCGATGACCAGTATCGACCTCGACAAAGACGGCACGCCGCCGCGGCGCACGCCGACGGCGCAGGATTTCGCCGCCGTCCAGTCGAGTCCCCAGTTCCAGGAATTGCGAAGCCGGTTGCGCCGCTTCATCTTTCCGATGACCGCACTGTTCCTGGTCTGGTACCTGAGCTATGTGCTGCTCGGCGCCTACGCGCACGACTTCATGGCCACCAAGGTCATCGGCGTTATCAACCTCGGCCTGCTGCTCGGCCTCGGGCAATTCGTCTCGACGTTCCTGATCACCTGGCTGTATGTCCGGTTCGCCAATAAGGAACTCGATCCGCGCGCCGCGTCGATCCGCAACTACCTCGAGGGAGACCAGGCGTGAGAACGCAATATCTATCGGCCGCCGAGACCGTCGGCAATCCCGCCGCGAATATCGCCATTTTCGGCCTGTTCGTGGCGATCACGATGATCGTGGTGATCCGGGCCAGCCGCAATAACCGCACCGCCGCCGACTACTTCACCGGCGGCCGCGGCTTCTCCGGCCCGCAGAACGGCATCGCCATCGCGGGTGATTACCTTTCCGCCGCAAGCTTTCTCGGCATCGCGGGCGCCATCGCGGTATACGGCTACGACGGGTTCCTTTACTCGATCGGCTTTCTGGTGGCCTGGTTGGTCGCACTTCTGCTGGTCGCCGAAATGCTCAGGAACACCGGCAAATTCACCATGGCCGATGTGCTGAGCTTCCGACTGAAGCAAGGCCCGGTCCGCACCGCCGCCGCACTGACCACGCTCGCGGTGTCGCTGTTCTATCTGCTGGCGCAGATGGCGGGCGCGGGCGGTCTGGTCGCGCTGCTGCTCGATATCTCCGATAAAACCGGACAGAGCATCGTCATTGCCGTCGTTGGTGTGCTGATGATCGTGTACGTGCTGGTCGGTGGCATGAAGGGCACCACGTGGGTGCAGATCATCAAGGCGGTGCTGCTCATTACCGGCGCGGCGCTGATGACGGTAATGGTGTTCGCCAAGTTCGGTTTCAACTTCTCCGACATTCTCGGCTCGGCACAGGACGCGGTGCACGGCTCGAAGTCCAAGGGAGTCGCCGCCCGTGACGTGCTCGCCCCCGGCGCCCAGTACGGCGGCAGCGCGACCTCCAAGCTGAACTTCGTCTCGCTCGGACTGGCGCTGGTGCTAGGCACCGCGGGTCTGCCGCATGTGCTGATGCGCTTCTACACCGTGCCGACCGCGAAAGAGGCGCGGCGCTCGGTGGTTTGGGCGATCGGCCTGATCGGCGCGTTCTACCTGTTCACCCTGGTACTCGGTTACGGCGCGGCCGCCATTGTCGGGCCGGATCGCATTCTGGCCGCGGCAGGCGGGCAGAATTCGGCGGCGCCGCTGCTGGCCTTCGAACTCGGTGGCGTCATCCTGCTCGGCGTTATTTCCGCGGTCGCCTTCGCCACCATCCTCGCGGTCGTCGCGGGTCTGACCATCACCGCATCGGCATCGTTCGCGCACGATATCTACGCCAGCGTGATCAAGAAGGGGCAGGTCGACGAGAACAAGCAGGTCAGGATTTCCCGGATCACCGCGGTGGTGATCGGTGCGCTGGCCATCGGGCTCGGCATCCTGGCCAACGGTCAGAACATCGCCTTCCTGGTGGCGCTGGCCTTCGCCGTCGCGGCCGCGGCGAATCTGCCGACCATCGTGTACTCGCTGTTCTGGAAGCGGTTCAACACCGCCGGCGCCCTGTTCAGCATGTACGGCGGCCTGATCTCGACCATTGTGCTGATCGTGTTCTCCCCCGCGGTATCCGGGACGAAGACCTCGATGATTCCCGGCTCGGATTTCGATTGGTTCCCGCTGTCGAATCCGGGAATCGTCTCCATCCCGTTGGCTTTCGCACTCGGCGTGGTCGGCACCTTCCTCGGCGGGCGTACGTCGGAGGATCCGGCGAAGCAGGCCGAGATGGAGGTTCGTTCGCTCACCGGTGTCGGCGCGGAGAAGGCGGTCGCGCACTGACCGAATCCACCTTGCTGCCCTGATTGTTTCGAGAGGAAAGATCGACGTTGACCAGCGCAACCACCGACCCGACCACCTACCCGCCGGATGCGACATTCGCCGCGAGCGCCAATGCCGGTGCGGCACTGTACGATCGCGCCGCCGCCGATCGGCTGGAGTTCTGGGCCGAACAGGCTCGGCGGTTGCACTGGCATCAGCCGTGGACGCAGATCCTCGACTGGAGCGACGCACCGGTCGCGAAATGGTTCGTCGACGGCAAACTCAATGTCGCCTACAACTGCGTGGACCGGCACGTGCTCGACGGGTACGGCGAGCAGGTGGCCATCCATTGGGAAGGCGAGCCGGGTGACTCTCGGGTAATCACCTACGCCGAGTTGCTCGCCGAAGTATCAAGGGCGGCAAACTATTTCACTGAGCTCGGGCTGCGGACCGGCGATCGGGTCGCCATCTATATGCCGATGGTGCCGGAGGCGATTGTCGCCATGCTGGCCTGCGCCCGGCTCGGGCTCACCCATTCGGTGGTATTCGCCGGATTCTCGCCGACAGCCCTGCGCCAGCGGGTCGATGATGCCGGGGCCCGCTTGGTGATCACCACCGACGGGCAGTGGCGGCGCGGTACCGCCGCACCGCTGAAGGCGGCCGTCGACGAGGCGCTGGCCGATGGCAAGCACACCGTTGAGCACGTACTCGTGGTGCGGCGCACCAATATCGAGGTGCCGTGGACCGAGGGCCGTGATCTGTGGTGGCACGACACGGTCACCGACGCATCCTCGGATCACCAGGCGCAGGCCTTCGACGCCGAGCATCCGCTGTTCATCCTTTACACCTCCGGCACCACCGGAAAACCCAAGGGCATCCTGCACACCACCGCCGGCTATCTGACCCAGGCGGCCTACACCCACCACAACGTCTTCGATCACCGAGCGGGACAAGACGTTTACTGGTGCACCGCCGATATCGGTTGGGTCACCGGACACAGCTATATCGTCTACGGACCGCTCGCCAACCGCGCGACCCAGGTCGTCTACGAGGGCACTCCCAACTTCCCCGATGGGCACCGGCACTTCGACATCATCGAAAAGTACGGCGTCACCATTTATTACACCGCCCCCACGCTGGTGCGGACCTTCATGAAGTGGGGTCGCGAGATTCCCGATGCGCACGATCTGACCTCGCTGCGGCTGCTCGGCAGCGTCGGCGAACCGATCAATCCGGAAGCCTGGCGCTGGTACCGAGACGTATTGGGCGGCAATAGGACTCCCATTGTGGACACCTGGTGGCAGACCGAGACCGGTGCCATCATGATCTCCCCACTGCCGGGCGTGACGACGGCCAAACCGGGTGCGGCCATGACCCCGCTGCCCGGCATTTCCGCGAAGATCGTCGACGACGACGGAGCCGAACTCGAGCGCGGCCGCTCCGGACTGCTGGTGCTGGATCAACCGTGGCCGTCCATGCTGCGCGGTATCTGGGGTGATATGGATAGGTTCCGCGAGACCTACTGGGACCGATTCGCCGACCGCGGCTGGTATTTCGCCGGTGACGGAGCCAAGCTCGACGACGACGGCGACCTCTGGGTGCTCGGCCGCGTCGACGATGTCATGAATGTCTCCGGTCACCGGATCTCCACCGCCGAGGTCGAATCCGCACTCGTCGGACATGCGTCGGTCGCGGAGGCCGCGGTGGTCGGTGCGAACGACGCGACCACCGGACAGGCCATCGTCGCCTTCGTTATTCTCACCGCGAGCGCGCACGACTCCGGCGCTGCGCTGATCGGTGAGCTGAAAGCCGCTGTCTCCCAAGAGATCAGCCCAATCGCACGCCCGAGGGAGATCCATATCGTCCCGGAACTCCCGAAAACCCGCAGCGGCAAGATCATGCGCCGCCTGCTCCGCGATGTCGCAGAGGGTCGAGAACTCGGCGATACGTCGACCCTCGTCGATCCGAAGGTCTTCGAGGCCATCGCCCGCGGATAGGCGCCGCCCCACGGCGGACCCGGCCACCACGATGATGAGGGGGACCGGGTCCGCCGCTCCACGTCAGAGCTTGATAACCCGACGATCGAGATGGCGTCGTAGCCCCCGTTCCGGGGCATGATCGCAATGTCATATGCCATCGCCGTAGCGGCGATCCAGCTGTCGTTGATCGGCACGAATCGGACACGCCGCGAGACACGCCGCTGGACCCTCTACTGCGGGGGTGGGTGTTGAACCGCTCGCCGGTCTGCCACGTAGACAGATCGAACTGCGGCGCCGGTGGCCGCGCCGGGATTCAACGGCATCCCCTTCTGATCGGAGTCCGCTATGACCAACGATGATTTCGTCCTCGACCGCCGCCGCGTGGTAATCGCAGGAGCAGGCGCGGCAGCCGTCATGGCGGCACTTACCGCGTGCACCACCGACGCCCCCGCGGCCGAACCAGCCAAGGCCGCCGGACCTACCGGCCCGAATGTGGCGGCCGGACAGCCCAATGCCATCGCCTCGACCGCGGAGGTGCCGGTCGGCGGCGGTGTGATCAAGGGCGATGTGGTGGTGACCCAGCCGAAGGCCGGATCCTTCGTCGGCCTGTCCTCGGCCTGCACGCATGCGGGTTGCAAGGTCGCGACGGTTTCCGGCGGCACCATCAACTGTGCCTGCCACGGCAGCAAATTCGGTCTCGACGGCTCGGTCGTCAACGGTCCGGCCACCCAGCCACTTGTTCCGAAATCCGTTCGCGTCGAGGGTGACTCGATCGTCCTGGATTAGTCAGCGCACCACCCGCCGCGCGGCACACCTACCGCGTGGCAGATCGCACCAACCCTCACGCCCCGCCGAACAATTCGGCCATTCTCCGGTCCATCTCATCCGGCGGCACATCCTCGACGTGCGTGGCCACGGTCCACCGGTGGCCCCACGGATCCTCGAACGCACCACTGCGATCGCCGTAGAACTGGGTGGTCATGGGGGTGAGTTCCTTGGCGCCGGCCGCGAGGGCGGCGCTGAAGGCAGCGTCGGCGTCTTCGACATAGACGTAAAGATTGACCGGCGTGCCGCCGACCGTCTTCGGGTCGAGGAAATCCATATCCGGAGCCGGGTCGCCGACCATGATGAGCGAATTGCCGAAGGTGAGTTCGCAGTGCGCGATCTTGCCGTCCGGTCCGGGCATGCGCATCCGCTCCGATGCGCCGAAAATATTCTTGTAGAAGTCGATGGCGGCAGCGGCCCCATCGATTGCCAACCCCGGCGAGACCACCGGATACCCGTCGGGGATCGGTTTCACATCGGACATGAGTTACCTCCGATCGAGGCGTTTGTCGGACAGGTGCGAGCCTATTCCTCACTCCGCGGACGACATGCCTGATCGGCGCAAACAGCTACGGCCTCATTCGTTCCAGGTGACCTGCGTATTGATCGTCTGCTGCAGCATGCTCGCGCTGCGCGGATCGCGGTAGGCCTGATGTCCGCCGACGGTGATCGAGCCCGCGACCGGCAGTGGCAGACCGAGATCGACGGTAATGGTGCCCGAGCCCTGCATGATGTAGTCCTTGATATCGAGGTTGCCCGCATTATTGGGCAGCGACCACACCTGCGACTTCGGTTTCTGGTTCACCTCGAGTTCGATGGTCAACCGGTCGCCCTCGCGCTTGGTCAGCGTCGCGGTGGTCACCTGATCGAGTGCGACACCGCCGTCGACCTCCTGCCGCACGGTCCACACCGCACCCTCACCGACCGGTTGGTCTGGAAAAGTGATCGAGCGGTAGACCGCTTGATAGAAGGCCTGTTCCAAGGCCGCGCGAGCGGTATTGGAAGTATCCGGCGCCGGGGCCAGCCGCAGCGCGGTGATCGCGCCGAGTTCGCTCATATCGAATCCGGCGTGCGAACCATCTGCGGCGGTAAGCGCCTTGGCCAGCGACGGATCCGGGCTGGAAATGGTACCGAGAGTCAGCTCGACGCTGTCACTATCGGTCTGCGCCGTCATCGGAATCGTCAGCGCGGGCGAGGAGAAATCACTGGGCGGCTGATCATTGATCTGCTGCTCGATGTGGTGGTCGGTGCGCAGCGTCACCTGCTGCACCGTGCCCGCAGGATAATCGGGACGCAGCAGCGACCGCGGCTCGTCACCCGCAGAGACGACGGTGGCGACCGCGGCCGAAATCGGCACGGTCACCTCCTTGCCGATGCCGACCGGCTCGGTGCTGTCGGACTCGACGCGCGACTCGGCACCGTCACTGCAGCCGACACCGAACGCGGACAATCCGACCGCGAGCACCATCAGCAGCACACCCGAACGCGCGATTCGGGGCACGTGGGAGGAAGACAACACCGTCACGAGCATCAGAGTACGACCGCTTCCTGAGTGTCAGCTGGGACATGCAGGTGACCGCGTGCGTAGCGCAAATCGTTACTCGAGAGATGATGGTCGGCGTGAGTGACGACCGGCCGCCCGAGGACAACTCCGCCGATAACGCGGTTCCCCCCGGCGACGACGCAGAAATTCCGGCCTCGACCGCCGATACCGGCCACCCCGCCGCACCGCGGCGCCTACGCACGCTGCTGATCATCGCCGCGGTATTGCTCGGCCTGGATCTGCTGACCAAGACCATTGTCGTGGCCGAGCTGACCCCGGGCGATCCGGTGCCGATCATCGGCGATTTCGCGCGGTTGTCGCTGGTACGCAACCCGGGCGCGGCGTTCTCGATGGCCACCGGCATGACCTGGCTGCTGACTCTGGTCGCGGCGGCCGTGGTGATCGGGGTGATCCGGATCGGACGCACGCTGCGCTCGCTGTGGTGGGCGATCGGGCTCGGCATGGTGCTCGGCGGTGCGCTCGGCAATCTGGTCGACAGGTTGTTCCGTGCGCCCGGACCCCTGCAGGGGCATGTGGTGGACTTCATTGCCGTCGGCTGGTGGCCGGTATTCAACCTGGCCGACTCCTCGATCGTGTGCGGTGCGATCCTGCTGGTGGTGCTGACGGTCTTCGGCTTCGAACCCGATGGCACCCGCGCCGGGCACGATCACACCGAAGAGACCGCCACCGAAACCGCCGTGGAACCGGACGAGCCTTCGGACAACGGCGCCAATGGTGCGGCCAGCAGTAAGGGGAATGCGGCGTGAGCGCGCGAACCATGTCACAGCGAGCTTCGCTCATGCCGGAACCGAGCCCCAGCGAGGTACAGGCATGAGGGAAACCCGAACCATGCCGGTACCCGACGGACTCGACGGCATGCGCGTCGACGCCGGGCTGTCCCGACTGCTCGGGCTGTCCCGTACCGCCGTCGCCGCGCTGGCCGAGGAGGGTTCGGTGCAGCTCGACGGCGTCGCCGCGGGCAAATCCGATCGGCTGGTGGCAGGGGCCTGGCTGGAGGTCGAATTCCCGGAACCGAAGCGGGAACTCACCATCGAGGCCGAGCCGGTCGAGGGTATGAAGATCCTCTACGCCGATGATGACATCGTCGCGGTCGACAAGCCGGTCGGCGTCGCGGCGCACACCGGTGTCGGGTGGACCGGGCCGACGGTGATCGGCGGGCTGGCCGCGGCGGGCTATCGCATCTCGACCTCGGGCGCGCACGAGCGTCAGGGCATTGTCCACCGGCTCGATGTCGGCACCTCCGGAGTGATGGTCGTCGCGCAGTCCGAACACGCCTACACCGTGCTCAAGCGGGCATTCAAGCAGCGCACCATCGATAAGCGCTATCACGCGCTGGTACAGGGACATCCGGATCCGAGCAGCGGCACCATCGATGCGCCGATCGGCCGGGCCCGCGGCGATGCCTGGAAGTTCGCGGTCACCGCGGACGGGCGACCGAGCATTACCCACTACGACACCGTCGAGGCGTTCCAGGCGGCCAGCCTGCTCGATATTCATCTGGAAACCGGGCGCACCCACCAGATCCGGGTGCATTTCTCCGCGATCCGGCACCCATGCTGTGGTGATCTCACCTATGGTGCGGATCCGCGGCTGGCGGAGCGGCTGGGGCTGGAGCGGCAGTGGCTGCATGCGCGTTCGCTGGGGTTCAACCACCCGGCCGATGGCCGGTATATGGAGATCACCAGCGAGTATCCGGACGACCTGAAGCACGCCCTCGACGTGTTGCGCAATGCCTGAAACATTGCGCCGCATCGCCATTGCTGGCGGGGCCATCGGTTTCGTGGTGCTGATCGTGGTGCTCGGTGTGCTCAACCCGCCACGACCGTCCGGCATTTCGACCGATCGACTCGGCCCGGAACGGGGTGAGCACGTCGCGGATTACCTTGCGCGGGCCCAGGATTCGCTTTCCGGTACGGATGCGGCGGAGCACTGGGCGCTGGTCTCGTTCACCGAACCCCTTACCCCAGACGAGATTCCGGCACACAGTGGCGGCCTGCGCATCGCCGCGGCCAGCCACCATGTGTCGATCCCGCGGGTGACTACCCCGATCGTCACGGTGCAATTGCCCGGCGGAAACGCGGTAGCCGTGGCGTCCGCCGACAATGCGGCCTGGCAACTACTGGCACAGCACGCGCCCGACGAACGCATCGACCGCATCAATACGGTATCGGCGGCCCGGTTGCGCTCCGGGTGCGCATGCACGGTCGGTCTCGTGGTCCGGGGATCGTTGCCCGAACTCCGAAATCTCGCGGCTCAGAATGGTATCCGTGCCATACAGGCGCTACCCGCCGACGCGGTCGCCACCAGTTTCGCCATAGTGCCGCTACTGCCGGAGTACGAGGGCATCGCGCTGCCCGGCACCGATGACGGACCGGTGCCGGATCAGTAACTCTGCGCGGCCCTCATCTGCTGGTCTGGTCGACGATGGGCAAAGGACCCGCAGGTCGCGACCGATCTGGTCAATCCGGCAGTGTCACAACACCGTCCAGGTACCGGTGACAGCGGCCGATGAGCAGTACCCGGTCGCCCGCGAGTTCACAGCGCAGCCTGCCGCCGCGCCGCGACAGCTGACGGGCGCTGAGTTCGGTCCGGCCGAATTCGCGGCTCCACAGCGGAACCAGCTGTGCGTGCGCCGATCCGGTGACCGGATCCTCGGCCACGCCGAGATCCGGACCGAAGACCCGGGAGACGAAGTCCACGGTATCGCCGGGCGCGGTGATCACCGCATCGAACGCCAGCGGTGGGAACGCCGCGTAATTCGGCCGCGCCTCGCGCACCTCGCGTTCGGAACCCACCACGATCACCTCATCGAATCCGGTGTAGGCGCGCACCGCGCGCACGCCGAGCGCATCGGCCAGCGCGGGATCGGGCGTGACCTCCTCGGATTCCAGCGCGGGCAGGTCGAGTACGTATTCGTCGTCATCGGTGCGGTCGACGTGTAGCCAGCCGCTGCGGGTGAAAAAGCTCACCCGGTCCTCGCCGGGGTGGATGTCCTCCAGAATCTGCGCGGCCGTCGCCATGGTGGCGTGGCCGCACATATCGACCTCCCTGGTGGGGGTGAACCAGCGCAGGTGCACGGCGGGCCACTCCCCAGGTGGACCGCCCGCCTCGACGGGTAATTGCGAGGTGTAGAAGGCGGTTTCGGCGAGGTTGTTCTCCTCGGCCAGATGGTGCAACAGCTCGTCCGGCAACCAGACCGGCAGCGGCATGACCGCGGCCGGGTTGCCCGAGAACGGTGCGTCGGCGAACGCGTCGATCTGGTGCAGCAATACCTCCATAGTCGAGAAGGTACTCCAACTCTGAATGATCGCTTCGCACAAGGTATCTCGCGGCGCGGCGGGTCAGGCGTCCAATTGTTCAGGCGGCCCCGCCCGGTGAGCTCGGAAGTAGCGTGTGCTTCTCGCCCTGAACTGCGGCGGCGATCCACCAGGCGGCCTCGACGAGCACGATGCCGACCGCGCCGCAGATGAAGGCCGCGGTGGTGAGTTCGATATTCGAGGGGTCGAGTTTGAAGAAATGCCTGGTGAACGGGATTGTGAACAACAGCACATAGGCGAGGACCGAGGCACCGATGAGCACCACCTTCCACCACACATACGGCCGGGCCACGATGGCCAGCACCCACACCGCGATCATGATCAGGGTGATGAGCGCGGTGGTGCCCGCCTGTTCCTTCTGCTCGAAGGTGGCATGTGGACCCGCATAGGCGATCAGATATGCGACAAAGGTGGCGACGCCGATCACCACACCGGAGGGAATCGCCAAACGCATGACGCGCGAGACGAATCCGGAGCGGGCGCGTTCGTTGTTCGGAGCCAGCGAGAGGATGAAAGCCGGAATGCCGATGGTGAACCAGGCCGCGATCGTGACATGCCTTGGCAGGAACGGATATCCGATCGGTTCGTAGTCGAAGATCTGCGAACCGACTCCGGCCACGCCGATCAGGAAGGCGAGCAGCACCGAGTACACGGTCTTGGTGAGGAACAGATTCGAAACCCGCTCGATATTGCCGATCACCCGGCGGCCCTCACCGACCACATACGGAAGTGTCGCGAATTTGTTGTCCAGCAACACGATCTGGGCTACCGAGCGGGTGGCTGGGCTGCCCGACCCCATGGCGACACCGATATCGGAATCCTTCAGCGCCAGTACGTCGTTCACACCGTCACCGGTCATGGCCACGGTGTGGCCGCGAGATTGCAAGGCGCCCACCATGGCTCGCTTCTGGTCCGGGCGCACCCGACCGAAGGTGGTCTCGCGCTCGAGCACATCGGCGAGTGCGACACGGTCTTCGGGCAATTCGCGGGCGTCGACCGCGTGATCGCCGCCACGAAGGTCGAGTGAGGATGCCACCGCGCCGACCGACACGGCATTGTCACCGGAGATCACCTTGATCGAAACCTGCTGGCTGGCAAAATAATCGAGAGTCTCACGGGCATCGGGGCGCACCTTCTGCTCCAGCACGACCAGAGCCGCGGGGTCGACCACACCGGGTGCGTCGGCGGCATCGACCGGACGGTCGCTGCGCGCGAGCAGCAGAATGCGCAGCCCCGAGGAGCCGAGTTCCTCTGCGACACGGGCATCTTCGGAGCTCGGCTCGAGCAGCACATCGGGCGCGCCGAGCAGCCAGTCGCCGTGCTCGCCGTAGGAGAACCCGCTCCACTTCTTCGCCGAGGAGAACGGCGCGACCGCGGTGTACCGCCAAGCCGGCTTATCGGCGAGTTCCTCGCCGATGGCCTGAACGCTCGCATTCGGGCGCGGGTCGTCGGCGGCCATGGCCGCCAAGGCCTGTCGCACCTCGGCGTCGTCGAATGTGCCGAGCGTCTTGATATCCGATAGGCGCATTCCGTTCTCGGTCAGCGTGCCGGTCTTATCCGCGCACACCACATCGACGCGGGCAAGCCCCTCGATGGCGGGCA
This sequence comes from Nocardia sp. CA-084685, assembly GCF_050955785.1. NCBI lineage: Bacteria > Bacillati > Actinomycetota > Actinomycetes > Mycobacteriales > Nocardiaceae > Nocardia > Nocardia sp. CA-084685. The sequence goes on along the minus strand of NZ_CP192094.1, from coordinate 2,692,088 downwards.
ATTCCTGCACCAGACATTTGCGCCTACCGAGACGCACCACACCGACCGCGAAGGCGACCGAAGTCATCAGGACAAGCCCCTCGGGCACCATCGGCACCAGCGCCGCGACCATGCCGGTGACGGCGGGCCGCCAGGACTCCTTACTCGAGAACAGCTGGTTGTAGATGCTGAGCAGACCCGCCGGAATCAACAGATAGGTGATGACCTTGAGGATGGTGTCGATACCGCTGCGCAATTCGGACTTGACCAGCGTGAACTTACTCGCTTCTTCGGCCAGTTCGGCGGCGTAGGCATTCCGACCGACCTTCGTCGCACGGTAGGCCCCGGAACCAGAGACGACGTAGCTGCCCGACATCACCGAGGCACCGATCGACTTGTCCACCGGATCGGCCTCACCGGTGAGCAGCGATTCATCGACCTCGAGCAGTGCGGACTCCTCGACCGTGCCATCGACGACGATCTGGTCGCCGGGTCCGAGCTCGATCAGATCGTCGAGCACGACCTCCTTCGTCGCCACCTCCCGCGACTGTCCGTCGCGGCGCACGGTCGGCTTGGCCTGGCTGACAATGGCCAACTGATCGAGGGTGCGCTTGGCACGGATCTCCTGGATGATGCCGACCGCACTATTGGCGATGATCAGCAGACCGAACATACCGTCGATAATCGAGCCGGTCGCCAGCACCAGGATGAACAGCACTCCGAGGATGGCATTGATCCTGGTGAAGACATTCGCACGAACGATGTCGCGTACGGATCGGCTCGCCCGGTCCGGCACGTCATTGGTCAGCCCGTCGCGGCGACGTTGCTCGACCTCCGCGGCGGTCAGCCCGGTGACGGCCGTATGGGGCACGGTAATCGACATGACCGCCAGGCTACCGAGAACTACCGTCGGTAGGGTGCAGCGAAGCAGGACGGTCCCAGGTGTGGTGTTCGGGACAGGCGCATTTCTGATCTGGGGGCTGTTTCCGGCGTACTTCGGGTTGCTGGCCTTCGCCAATCCGGCCGAGGTGGTGGCGCAGCGGATTCTGTGGACATTGGTGCTGGTGCTCATCGTGCTGGCGATAACAGGGCAGCTCCGTGGGCTGCGCGGCATCGCGGCGCGGACTTGGCGGATGGCGGCGGTGGCCATCACGGCGCTATCGATCAACTGGGGTGTGTATGTCTACGGCGTCACCTCCGGGCATGTGGTGGAGTGCGCGCTCGGGTATTTCATCAATCCCCTGGTGACGGTGGCATTCGGTGTGCTGATTTTTCGGGAGCGGTTGGCCAGGGCGCAGTGGGCGGCGCTGGGGCTGGGTGCGTCGGCGGTCGCCGTACTCACCGTCGATTACGGCAGACCTCCGCTCATCGCGCTGGCACTGGCCTGTTCATTCGCCACCTACGGGCTGGTGAAGAAGGTAATACCGCTGGACGCGCTGCATGGAATCGCGGCCGAGGGCCTGGTCGCCGCGCCGTTCGCGCTCGGCTTCGTGATAGTCTTCGCGGTCACCGGGCGCAGCGAATTCGCCAGTGGCATCGCACATTCCGGACTGATGATCTCGACCGGTCCGGTCACTCTGTTGCCGCTGCTGCTGTTCGCCGTTGCCGCGCAACGGGTTCCGCTCTCGACCATGGGATTGCTGCAATACCTCACGCCCGCGTTGCAGATGGCCTGGGGCGTGGCCGTCGCGCATGAGCCGATGCCCGCGTCGCGATGGGCCGGTTTCGCGCTCATCTGGGCGGCACTGGCGATTTTCACCGCCGACGCGCTGGTGCGCGGTCGACGGCGGGCCCGGACCACCCAGACCGAACCGGCTAGTTCAGCAGACCGCCACTGACCTGCCCTTCCCAACCATGGCTTCGTAGCGCGGGCACAGTTTTTCCGGCGATCGCTTGTCGATATCGACAGGACGGAATACCCCTTGTCCTCGGTACATTGGCCGCGAAAACCGCAGGCGGCGGAAGGTTTCTTGATGCTGGACGAGGTGCAGCTGGATCGCGCGGCGGGTGTGCTGCTCGGCACCGCTGCGGGCGATGCGCTCGGGGCAGGCTACGAATTCACCTGGCCGGGAGCGCAGGTCGCGATCGATATGATCGGCGGCGGGCCATGCCGGTGGGCGCCGGGACAGTGGACCGATGACACCTCGATGGCGATCGCCATCGCACTGGCGGCCGATAAGGGCCCCGGCATCGACCTCGACCAAGTGGCGGCCGGATTCGTCCAGTGGTTCGATTCCGATCCACCGGATATCGGTATCCAGACCCGCGCCGTCCTCTCGGTGCGCCCGCGCTCGGCCCGGGAGATGCAGGTGCAGGCCATGTCGCTGCACGGCAAGACCGGCGGCAACGGTTCGTTGATGCGCACCGCGCCCGTCGCCCTCGCCTATCTCGGCGATGCCGATGAATGCGTCCGCATGGCCGGTGCGATCGGCGCGCTCACCCATCACGATCAGCACGCGATCGAGGCCTGCAAGATCTGGACCTACGCCATCCGGCACGCCGTGCTCACCGGAACCCTCGACGGTGTCCGCGACTTCGTCGACGCCTCGCCGAGCGCCGCCTACTGGACCCATCTGCTCGACCGAGCCGAAGCCGGTGCTCCGCAAGATTTTTCGAATAACGGCTGGGTCGTCCACGCCCTCCAGACCGCCTGGTGGGCCATCACCACCGCCGACGCCTCCGGTCCGCACCACCTGCCGCGCGCCCTCGAACTCTGCGTCCGCGCGGGCGGCGATACCGACACCACCGCCGCCATCGCGGGCGGACTGCTCGGCGCCCGCTGGGGCGCCTCGGCCATCCCCGCACCGTGGCGCGAAATCCTGCACGGATATCCGGGCTTCACCGCTCACGACCTGACCGGACTCGCCACCCGCATCGCCACCAACAGCATCAGCCGCTAGTCGCGGTCGTCCCGCGTACGGACGTTACGAACGCTGTCACAGCCCCGCACTCGGCTGCGGGATCGGCGACCGATCCCGCCGGGCCTTTCGGACGATCAGTAGGCGGTGTTGATATGACCGGGGGCCCACAAGCCGGAGTGGTCCTGTTGGGTGATTTCCGGTTCGGCGGGGTCGGCTTTGTGGTCTATGCGAACGAGTTGTTGAAGTTCGCCCCAGTCTCGCCGCCAGTCCTGGTCGAGGTACGTGGCGAGGGTGCGCGGATGCAGGAGCATATTGGACCAGCCGAGTGGGCCGCCACCGTCGTGGCTTTGCCACAGGGTGGTGATCTCCGCGCCAGGGCGGTCCGGGAGGATGCGGTAGGCCGGGACCTCGGCGATGTTGTCGCGGTGATCGTAGGGTCGCTGGTTGGGGAATTGCAGGCCGACCATCCAGTCGGTGAGAACCGGAACCTGTGAGCCGACAACATCGTTCAGCGTTCTGGTCTGCGGCACTCGCGGCGGGGTGACGGCCAGCCACTGCTTGGGATTGCGGTCGCGGTCGACGGCGACGATGCGGACAACATCGGCGCCGCTGGGGATTTCGCTGAACGGCAGGCGCAGGTTGCGCCACGACGGCGCCGGTCCGATATCGATCGGAGTGACCTTGCCCATGGGCTGCGCGGTGGTCGCGGAATCGGTTGCACCGTATTCGATTTCGAGGGTCTGGCCCGCGGTGACGAGGCCATCGGCATCGACAGAGCGGATTCGGCCCGCCGCGGTCAGCGCGATAATGCCATGACGGTCACCGGTTTCGGGAAGTCGGTACCAGCCGGTGGTCAGATCGGCGGGCCCCGCGTCTCCGGAGCCGTAGCTGCCCAGTACCGGCGTCGTCGCCGGGTTCAGTCCGAAAGGCAGTGCGGCGGTGGCTGTTCCGGCGGTATTCTCCGAGGCCGACTTACTGCTCAGCGCGTCTGCGATACTGCCGGTCGGACTCGAATCATCGTCGGGACGAAGTTCGGCGGCCACACCCGAACCGGTGAATCCGGTACCGGTGCCCGACAGCGTGCTCACCACATCACCAGTCAGCGGTGCCAGCATGCCCGCATTCGGATCGGTCTCGACCAACACATGCCCCGCCAGACCCGCCGTCTTCCCGGTCAGCGCCTCGATATTCGAGCGCGCCAGCGAGAACGCCGGACCCTGGGCCACGGCCGCCTTGGCGAAGGAGCCGACATCCCAGACCACGAGCAGCGCCAGCGCGATGGTCAGCGGCGGCAGTACCGACACTCGCCACGCGAGACCCGAAACCCGATGCGGAGTACCGGGTTCCGGCGCCCGCACATGCCACCACGCGGCAACGGCCAGCAGCGCGGTGGCGGTGAGCAGGAACAGTTTGTTGAGTTCGATACCGGCGATCACCGGCGGCTTGTCCCACCACGGAATACCGTAAGACGAGACGTACCACCACTTATTGGGCCCGGAGAACACCAGCGCGAGCAGGAACGCGACCACCGCGGCGAACAGCGCACGGTAGCGCGGCGCCCGCAAAACCCGCGGGGCGACGGCCATCGCGGTCACCATGGCGACGGCACCGGCGACGCCCGCGTACACACCGAAGTGATGGGTCCACTTGGTCGGCGTGACCATGATCAGCAGCAGCGCGCCCACGGTGACACCGAGAATGCGCCGGGTCGGCCCCGCGGCCAGCAGCGGAATCCGACCGCCCTGGCGCAGCAACACGATGACACACACGATGAGCCCCGCGAGCAGCGCGAGCACACCGATTCGGCGGCCGACGGAGCCGTCCGTCTCGCCTTGGAAGAGGTACTGATAGCGCAGATATTCGTTGAACCACTCGACATCCGGGCCGACGATGTGATGGATCCGCTTCATCTCGAACATCGCCGCCAACGGCTGGTCGGCGAACATGATCGCCAACACCACGATACCGGCGGCCAGCAGCGGCGCGAGCAGTACGGCGTAGCCGACCACGCGTGAACGCAATGGTCCCCGAGTTCCGGTACGGTCCATAATGATTCGCGCGATCGGCCGCAACCCCGCTAGCAGCGCCGCGATACAGATCACACCCGACGGCCCGGCCGTGCAGGCGAAGGCCGCGACCAGAATCGCGAATCCGGCGGGCAACAGCCGCCGGGTGGCAATGGCACGTTCGACCAGACACCACGTGAGCAGCAGTCCCAGCGCGACCGGCGGTTCCGGACGCAGCCCGTTGTCGTAGGCCAGCCAGATGGTCAGGAAACCGAGTGCACCGGTCCACATCGCGACGCGGTCGCGCCGCACCGCGACCCCGAGCCGCGGCGCCACCTCGCGGCTGAGCAGCAGCCACATCAATACACCGCAGCACAGCGCGGGCAGCCGCACCCACGGACTGGCGATGCTGACCTGCGTCATGATCCGGATAAGATCGTAATATGGTGTGCCGACCGGATTTTCGGGCACCCCGAAGTAAGCGAAGTAGTTGGCCATATAGCCAGCGACACCGGACGCACGGGCCATACCGAACTGATAGCCGTCATCGGAGGTGGTCGACCCGATGAAGTACCAGACCGCCATGGTGCCCAGCACCACCGCGTCCAGCAGCGTGAACGTCCACCAGCGCTGCGGCAGGAAGCGGCGCACCCGCCGACCGTCGCGCCGATCGAGTCGATACAACGCCGCCAGGGCGACAATCGTGCAGAGCACCGCGAGCCAGACCGCCGCGCGCTTCACCGGCGTGGGTGTCGAGGAGAACCTGGTATCGAGTTGCGCGGTGACGCGCGCACCATCGGCCGCGGCCAGATCGCTGAAGACGCCCACCAGCTGCGGTCGGTAGTCGCCATTGAGCACCACCGGGAATCCGGGCGCTTCGAATCCGACCAGCGTGGCGGTCGCGCTCGCGTTATCAGCGTGAACGCTGAGTTCACAGCCCGGAACCAGTTCGGCCACCGGCACACTGAGCAATGCCTGATTGCGCAGCACCACATCCAGCCGCGCCGGAGTGTCGGCTCCGGCGTACACGCGGGCGACGAATCCGTAGCGCTCGAGATCCGGCGCGCCATCAGGTCCGGTCGCCGCGAGGGTGCCGCCCTTGGCGCTGAGCTGGTTGATCGCCGTACACGGCAGGGTGGCGTCGAAGGTCAATGGCGCATACGAGATCAGCGGCGCCTCGATACTGCGCGCCGAACCCGCCTGCGGCCAGGTCAGCGTCGCGGCGTCCACACGCACCGGTAGCAGCGGTACCGCCACCGCGAACAAAACTCCAAACAGGCCCCCGATCAATGCGATCGGACCCGCCCAGCGTCTCTTCGATTGCGCCATCCTCGGTTTCGATCCTTCGACGGACGGCCGCCCCGCCCACACCACCATCGTGTCAGCCACGAGTGGATGTTAGCGGGGCGACTCGTACGCGAAACCTGCTACGTGCGTATGTGAGGCCACATATGCTCACAAAAACCGCGCGTCAGCTGGACCTTTCCGGAAAGCTGAGAATTCGGTAAATCATCTATGGATTGGCTTACCTCTTGTCGAATTCCCAGAGCACCCAATCACCATTCCCGTCAGGGTACTTGTCATGCGGCTTGCAGTAATACCCGAAAGCGGGATTCTCCTGCTCTTTTTGCGCCTTGCGCGCCTCACATTTACCTTTGGCGTCCGGCTGGGGCCAGACAGTTACCCACCGATCAGCCGCGGCGGTGCCGACCAGCCCAATCGTGAGCACGACGCCGCAGATCGAGGCACCAACAAACTTCGCGAAACTCATGAAAACCCCCAAGAGAATGACTCGGCCCCTTCAACCAAGCATCCCTTTAGGCTACCTCCATGCCGCAGCATTGTCGAAAGATACTGCGAAGCAATGGATCCCAGAATGCCCGTCGGCCTGCCACTGCCATCCAGGTGGCAGGCCGACATGGCAGACGACTAACTGCAGGCCACCGACTGCTGGCCGAGGTTGGTCAGCATGGTGCAAGCCCATGCCTTCTGGATCTTCCACTTGCCGTCCTCTGCGACGAACGGCACGTCGACGATGTTCTCCTGGCCGTTGAGCACGACCTTGGCCTTGGCGTTAACGCTGTCGCCGAAGGTGGTCACATCGGTGACCGTTATGGTGACGTTGGCATTCTTGGCGGCCTCGGCCAAGCGGTTCGGCAGTTCCGGGTCGGCCTGCGCGCCCTGCACGCCGTCCAGCTTCTCCGAGTTCGGCACCGAAGGGTCGAGCGCCCGCTGCAGCTGGGCGTTCAGTTCGGCCGGAGTTGGGGTCGGCGGCAGATTGGTGTTCGAGCTCGCGCCGGCCGAGGCCTTGGCGCTGGTACTGGTCTTCGCGGCCGGCTTGCTGTCTTTGTCATCACTGCAGGCGGTCATGCCGAGTGCGGCGACGACGGCCAGGCCGGCGATGGCGATGCGTCCAGTCTTACGAAGCTTCAACTGCTCGTCCTTTACGTTCGAGTAGGTACATGTCGTTCCACCAACGGCAGCCGTCACCCGAACCGGCGACGCTGCACGAATGACCCAGGCTACCTGTCAGTGGAGACTGCCGAGCGGATCCGCCCGGGACAGACTGATGTCGTCGGCGGCAAAGGTACGCGCCGGACCGGGCCCTGTCGAGCTGGTCTCGAACCGTACAGTAACCACACCGAGCCCGGCCCCCTGCACCCACCCGTGCCCGAATTCGGGGTGCTTCACATCCAGTCCGGGATACCACAGCGTCGCGTTGCGCATCGGCGAATCGCCCTGAGCTGCACCGACGCTCGACTGAGTGGCTCCGGGGACAGCGGCGTCCACCGTCTCGACGCCTAGCGGCCCGACCGCCGAACCCGCGCCGAACTCTGTGGCACCGTCCTCGGCTGCCGACGGTCCCACCCGAGCGCCCCAACTATCGGAGTCCGGTGCGCTATCGGAGTGCGGCGCGTCGCCCTCCCAGACGCCCGCCTCCTCGACCGGCGCCTGATCCAACTCCGGGAACAACGACTCCTGCCGAACGGTCGACAGACCGCCGAACCCAACACCGACCAGCCGAATCGGTCCGAGCTCGGCCGGGTCTATCGCCGAGCGCTGCGCCGCCGTTGTCAGCGTGGCCAACTCGGTCGTCGCATACGGCAAGGTGAACGACCTGGTCACGATGCTCATATCGGACTTCTTCAGCTTCAGCACCACCGTGCGTGCGGCTCGGCCGTCCTTTTCCAGACGACGATGCGCGGCCGCCGCCATGGTCTCGATCGCCGGACGCAGCTGGGCCATCGTGACGATATCGGTCTCATAGGTGTTCTCGGCACTGATCTGTTTGGCCTCGGCCCGTTCGGCGACCGGCCGGTCGTCGATGCCGCGGGCCAGCCGGTGCAGTCCCGCGCCGACGCTGCCGCCGAGGATGGACACCGCCTCCAATTCGGGCAGCGCCGCGAAGGCGCCGACGGTCTCGATACCGAGCGAACGCAAGCGGCCCTCGGCCACCGGACCGATCCCCCACAGCTTGCGTACCGGCAGCCCGGCCAGCAGTTGCTGCTGCTCATCCGGCGAAACCACCCGTACCCCATTGGGTTTGGCCATACCGGAGGCGATCTTGGCCAGCTGCTTGCCGGTGCCGGCACCGACCGAGGCGATCAACCCGGTCCGCTCCCGCACGAGCGCGCGCAGCTCCTCACAGAATTCGCGCACCTGCTCGACGGTCGCACCGACCAACTCGGCGGGCTCACCGAACGCCTCGTCGAACGACAACGTCTCCAGCACGGGGATGCGGCTGCGCAGTGCGTCGAACACCCGGGCACTGACCACGCTGTAGACCGCACCGCGCGGCGGCACCACCACCGCGGTCACCCCGACCAACCGCCGCGCCTGATGCATAGGCATGGCCGAACGCGCACCGAATACCCGCGCCTCATAGCTCGCCCCCGCGACCACACCGCGCCCACCGGTACCGCCGACCAGCACCGGGCGCCCGCGCAGTGTGGGCCGGGTCAATTGTTCGACCGAAGCGAAGAAGGCATCCATATCGATATGCAGCACCCACCGTCGCGCCGTGCGCACGGACGCGCCCGTCCCGGCGGCCACAGCGGTGTTGTCGGTGCTCACGCACCGGAATCTACGCCGCCGCACCGACAGGTCGGCCCGCCGCGCAACGCGGCGTAAACCTGTGAATACGGCAAGCAACCTGGGTGGCAGGTGTACGTGGGCCGAGTAGTTTCTGCGAGATTGCTACCGATCTGCGCGCCGCGGTGACCGGGCCTTGGCGGCGCTCTGCCCTGCCCAACCAAGCGTGACCAGGGCCGATACCGAGATGTTGCCGACTCGACATGCCCGACGCAAGCCGGTGGATCACCGGTTCGGACCCGCTCGGGTATGTGATGATCGGACCATGAAGATCCGTAAGGCCGTAATACCGGCCGCCGGAATCGGCTCCCGGCTACTCCCGCTGACCAAGGCCATCCCCAAGGAGATGCTGCCGGTCGGCGACAAGCCGGTCATCGAGCACACCGTCCGGGAGCTGGTCGCATCCGGAATCACCGATATCACCATCGTGGTCAGCGGCGGAAAGTCCCTGATCCAGGACCATTTCCGCCCGAATCCAGCCCTGGTTGCCCAGCTCCGCGCCGATGGCAAGGACGCGTTCGCCGATGCGGTGGAGGAGGTCGGCGAGCTGTCCCGGCTCGGGCATATCACCTACCTCGATCAGCACGGGCCCTACGGCAACGGCACCCCGGTGCTCAATGCCGCCCGCAATCTCGGCGACGAGCCGATGCTGGTGCTGTGGCCCGACGATGTCTTCGTTGCCGGGGTACCGCGCGCCCAGCAGCTGATCGACGCCTACGAGGCGACCGACGCGCCCGTGCTCGCGCTGATGCCGATGGACCCATCCGAATCCCAGCGCTACGGTGTCCCGGTCGTCGCGGACGACCAGGGCAACGGCCTGCTGCGCATTACCGGGCTGCGCGAAAAGCCCAAGCCCGAGGACGCTCCGTCGAACTATGCCGCGATCGGCGGCTATGTCGTCACTCCCGGCATCATCTGCGAGCTGCGCAGACAAACCGAGCAGTGGTACGAGCATCGCACTGGCGAGGTGTACCTCACCGATGCGATCAATGTGCACGCCGCCGACAACCCAGTCTTCGGCCAGGTCATCCAGGGCCGCTGGTACGACACCGGCAACCCCGCCGACTATCTGGTGGCCCAATTCGCCTCGGCCCTGGCGCATCCCCAGTACGGACCACTACTGCGCCAGCTCGTCGACTGATATCCCGCTCGCCTCGCGCAGGGCGACGATCACGACCTTGTCGTCGGCCAGCACTGGAACACGCTCTACACGTTCCCCGTCGTTGCTCTACGGGCGCCGCGATGGTCGTGGGAACGTAGCCGATCCGAATCAGAAACGACGGATGGTGTAGATGTCGAAATCGCGCAGCGGATGCAGACCAACCGGAACGCCCCAGTCGTGCGCGTCCAGGATCTGCCCCTTGCCCGCGTAGATGCCGACATGCGAGGCGTCGTCATTCAGGATTACGACATCACCCAGCGACAGGGCTGGGAACGGAACCGTGGCACCGACCTTGGCCTGCTCCCAGGTAGTGCGCGGTAGTTTCACCCCGACCTGACGGAATGCCCACTGCACCAGACCCGAGCAATCCCAGGCGAACGGGCCGGTGGCGCCCCATTCGTAGGGTTTGCCGATCTGGGTGTAGGCCGCGGTCAGTGCGCCGAGTCCGGCGACACTCGGCAGCGGCAGGGCAGCGGAACCGCTGGAACTGCCGGAACTACCGGAGCCGGAACTACCGGAACTACCGGAGCCGGAACTACCCGAACCGGAGCCGCTTCCGGTATCACCACGCACCGGTCCGGCCAGGACGAGCGCCATGACAGTCGATACCAGAAACCCAACAGCTACCCGCCGCAATACCCTTTTGAGCCCGGTGATCATGCGCTCGCCCTTTCCGTCGACCCGGTCAACGCGCGGTACCGGCCTCGCCGTCAGGGAAGGGGATCCGCACGCCACAGACCTGCGCCACTTACGTATTCACGTGTGGCGCAAGGTATTTCAGGTAGAGCAGTTCAAGTACGAACATTCGCCGCGGTCACAGAAGTCGATCTGCACACCAGCAGCAACATGCAGATTGTGCCGGGCATTGTGCGGTCACGACAACGAATCAGCTAATTCCTAGCATGTGATCTACATCACACCAGAGCAGATGTTGGACGCAAGTCGGGGCGGGATCTCGAGATCCCGCCCCGACCACCGCGTTCCGAGGAACGGCCGTATCAGACCTTCGCGATCGATACCCGCACACCACCGACGATTTCGGCGGCCTCCGCGCCCGGATCACCGAAAGTCAGTTCGGTGGCCAGGATTTCGCCCGCGATGAGGCCACGGTGGGTCTGCGCCCAGACCTGCTTATCGTCGGGCACCGCGAGCACAACGGTGATGCGATCGGATACGTCCAGCCCCTGAGACTTTCGCGTCTCCTGCAGATCGCGGATCACATCGCGGGCCCAGCCCTCGGCCTCGAGTTCCTCGGTCACCACCGAATCGAGCACGACCAGACCCGCATTGCCGGGCAGGGCCGCGGTGGACTCCGGTTCGGCGGCGACCAGGCGCTGGGTGTACTCCTCCGGCAGCAGTTCGATGCCCGCCGCGGTGACCACACCGGCGGCGGTCTCGGACCACTCGCCCGCCTTCACCGCCTTGATCACCGTCTGCACATCCTTGCCGAGGCGCGGGCCGGCGGCACGCGCGTTCACGACCAGCTCGAAACGGCCGTGCACGGCGACATCGGTGGTCAGGTCGACCTTCTTGACGTTCACCTCATCGGCGATGATGTCGGCGAACGGCCGCAGCCGCTCGGCATCGGGCGCGGCGATGGTGACCTCGGCCAGCGGCAGGCGCACCCGCAGGTTCTGCGCCTTGCGCAGGCTCAGCACCGTCGAGCAGACCACCCGGACCTCGTCCATGGCGGCGACCAGATCCGGATCCTGCGGCAGCTCACCCGCCTTGGGCCAATCGGCCAGATGGACCGACTGCTCGCCGGTCAGCCCGCGCCAGATCACCTCCGAGATCAGCGGCAGCAGCGGCGCCGCCAGCCGGGTGACTACCTCGAGCACCGTGTGCAGTGTATCGACGGCATCGCGGTCCTCCTCCCAGAAGCGCGAACGCGACCGGCGCACATACCAATTGGTGAGCGCGTCGGCGAAGGAGCGCAATTCCTCGCAGGCGCCCGCGATGTCGTAGACCTCGAGCGCCTCGGTCATCACGTCCTGGGTCGCGGCTAGCTTGGCCAGGATGTAGCGGTCCAGCACATGCGGCGAATCCGTGCGCCACACACCGGTTTTCGAAGCGTAGAGCTGCAGGAAGGTCCACGCGTTCCACAGCGGGCGCAGCGCGTGGCTGACCCCCTCCCGGATGCCGCGCTCGGTGACGATGAGATTGCCGCCGCGCAGGATCGGCGAACTCATCAGGAACCAGCGCATCGCATCGGAGCCGTCCCGGTTGAACACCTCGTTCACATCCGGATAGTTGCCCTTGGACTTGCTCATCTTCAATCCGTCGTCACCGAGCACAATGCCGTGCGCGGCAACGGTTTTGAAGGCCGGACTGTCGAACAGCGCGGTCGAGAGCACGTGCAGGGTGTAGAACCACCCTCGGGTCTGCCCGTTGTACTCGACGATGAAGTCGCCCGGGAAGTGGCTGTCGAACCACTCCTTGTTCTCGAAGGGGTAGTGCACCTGGGCATAGGGCATGGAGCCGGACTCGAACCAGCAGTCCAGCACCTCCGGCACCCGGCGCATGGTCGACCTGCCGGTCGGATCATCGGGATTCGGCCTGGTCAGCTCGTCGATCATCGGCCGGTGCAGATCGGTCGGGCGCACGCCGAAGTCGCGCTCCAACTCCGCAAGCGAGCCGTAGACATCGGTGCGCGGGTAGGCCGGATCATCGGAGACCCACACCGGGATCGGGCTGCCCCAGTACCGGTTACGGCTGATATTCCAGTCTCGTGCGCCCTCGAGCCACTTGCCGAACTGTCCGTCGCGGATGTGCTCGGGCACCCAGGTGATCTGCTGGTTCAGCTCGACCATCCGGTCGCGGAACTTGGTCACCGCGACGAACCAGGACGGCACCGCCATGTAGATCAGCGGCTGGCCGGAGCGCCAGCTGTGCGGGTAGGAGTGCTCGATCGTCTCGTGCCGCAGCAGCTTTCCGGCCGACTTGAGATCCTTGATGATCACCGGATTGGCGTCGAAGACCATCAGGCCCTCGTACGGCGGCACCATCGAGGTGAACTTGCCGCCCGGATCCAGCGGCTGCACGAGCTCGATGCCGTTGGCGGCGGCGACATCCATATCCTCCTCACCGAATGCCGGGGCGAGGTGCACGATTCCGGTGCCGGACTCGGCGGTCACATAGTCGGCGGTCAGCACGCGGTGTGCGTTGGGATGACCGACGAAGAAGTCGAACGGCGGGTCATAGGACAGATCCGCGAGAGCCGCGCCGTCGAACTCGCCGAGCACCTCGGGCTCCTCGCCCAATTCACGGGCGTAATGCGAGACCCGTTCGGCGGCCAGCAGGTAGCGCTTGCCGTCACCGGCGCGCACATGCACGTAGCGGAAATCGGAATGTACGGCGATCGCCAAGTTGGATGGCAGCGTCCACGGCGTGGTGGTCCAGATGAGCGCGTTGGCACCGTCGAGTTCGTGCAGCGGATGCTCGTCCGGCACGCGCAGCACCATATCCACGGTGACGGCCGGATCCTGACGCATCTTGTAGGCGTCATCGAGCCGGGTTTCCTGATTCGACAGCGGGGTCTGCTCGTACCAGCTGTATGGCAGCACCCGGAAGCCCTGGTAGATCAGGCCTTTCTCGTGCAGCGACTTGAACGCCCACATCACCGACTCCATGAAGTCGAGATCCAACGTCTTGTAGTCGTTGTCGAAGTCCACCCAACGGGCCTGACGCGTCACATAATCGCGCCATTCTCCGGTGTAGCGCAGAACCGAAGATTTACAGGCCGCGTTGAATTCCGCGAGCCCCATAGCATCGATCTGTGATTTGTCCGTGATACCGAGCTGCTTTTCTGCTTCGATTTCCGCGGGCAGTCCGTGACAGTCCCAGCCGAAACGCCGATCGACGCGCTTGCCGCGCATCGTCTGGAAACGCGGCACGAGATCCTTGACGTACCCAGTGAGCAGATGTCCATAATGTGGCAAACCGTTGGCAAACGGCGGTCCGTCGTAGAAGACGAACTCCGGTGCACCCGAGCGGTTCTCGATGCTGGTACGGAAGGTGTCATCGGCGGCCCAGGCGTCGAGTACCCGACGCTCCAAGTCGGGAAAGGATGCCCCGCTAGCAGCGCCCAGATCGACGCGCGGGTATGCGCTGCTGGAAGGTTCGTCCGCCATCGCGGATCTCGTCTCCTCGTGCCGCCGCGCCGTGGCGCGTATGTGTCAGCACGGGGACGATGACGACGCCGGTTGCGTCGAAACCGCGGTACCACCCCGCTTGTCCGGGCGGCGCGCCGATCCGCGCGACCTACCAGGACCTCTCGTTACGAGCTGTGACGGGCTCACCCGTTCGGTTCTACTGAGTGCGGTGTGCGCACCGTTCTTCCGAAGACTCCCCGGTGATGGCCGGATCGACGCCGATTACATGTTTGATTCTAACCAGGACGGTCAAACCAGTTTGTCGGGCCCACAATTACCGTTTCGCATGCCGACCAGGCGGCGGCGCGGAATCGCCCTCGGAGCTGCGCATGGAAAGCGCACTCACCAGCAATAGCACAGCACCCACGATGCAGATGAGGATGCACCCCCAGGCCCACAACACCGACCCAGTGGTCAGTGCGGCCACGAGCAGGGCAAACCCGATCGCGGCAAGGACCAGCGTCAAGACGAGCATATTTACCCCCTAGGCATGCCAGGCGGCTCGGCGTACCTCTAGCTACTCGAACAGCAACTACAGGCGGAGATATCTCTCTACTACGAGATTACTTGGCGCCCTTGGCGAACGAAGCAGGAGCGAGATTGTTCCCGGTATTGGCGTCGACGAAGGCCTCGCCGCCGTCCACCGGCACCGCCGAGCCGCGGTTCTCCAGCTCCTCGAGCTGGGATTCCAGGTACGACTTCAGCCGCACGCGGTACTCCCGCTCGAAGGTCTTGAGCTGCTCGATTCGGCTCTCCAGCACGCTGCGCTGCTGGGTGATGGTGGCCATGATCTCGGTGTGCTTGCGCTCGGCGTCGGCCTGCAGTGCGTCGGCCTTTTCCTTGGCCTGCCGTAGCTGGTTGTCCGAACGGGTCTGGGCATCCGAGAGCATCGCATCCGACTTCTGCCGCGCATCGGCGATCATCGCCTCCGAGCGGGTTCGCGCATCGCCGACCAGGCGTTCGGAATTTGCCCGGGCATTCGACAGCAAGTTCTCTGCTTCGAGCTTCGCATCGCTGGTCAGCCGGTCCGCCATCTCCTGGGCGAGACTGAGCACCTTGGCTGCCTGCAGATTCGCATCCGCGCTCGGCGCATCCTTGGCTACCGGAGCCGCGACCGGCATCGGAGGCGGCGGCGGTGCCTGTTGCACCGGCGGCTTGATGGGTTCGGGCGGGGGCGGTGGGGCTTGCTGGACCGGTGCTTTCACTGCGGCGGCATTGGCCGGACCCCGATTTTTCTTGGCGTCGGCCAGTTCCGCATCGAGTTCGGCAACCCGCTGGCGCAGGTCAGCGTTCTCCTCGATCAGACGCGAGAGCTCCTGCTCCACGAGATCCAGGAAGGCGTCTACTTCATCCTCGTTGTAGCCGCGCTTCCCGATCGGCGGTTTGCTGAACGCGACGTTGTGCACATCGGCTGGGGTCAGCGGCATGGAAGGATCCCTTCACGCGTCTTTTGGAGATCTAGCAGATCTAGCAAGCTATCTTCTCGGTTCATTCTGTCACACCAGGGCTACCCGTCGGCGTGGCCGCCCACAAACGTCATCGAGATGAAGACGACGAAAAGCAGGACCATAATCGACAGATCGAGCCGAATTCCTCCCAATGACACCGGAGGTATCAACCGCCTCAGGAGTTTCACCGGAGGATCGGTGATCGTGAAGATCACCTCGAGGATGACGACGATGAAGCCGCTCGGGCGCCAGTCGCGGGCAAAGCTGCGGATGAACTCCACGATCACTCGGCTGATCAACAACAGCCAGAAGATGAACAGTACGAAGTAGAGCACCGCAAACAAGGCCACGATCTCACTCTGCCCCAAAATCCGCGTCGCGCAAAATGACCACACCGCCCCATACGCAACGGGTCTAACAGAACCCCCGGATCACAGTGCTATTTCTGGTTGTAGAAGCCGGTTTCGGCGATCCTGCGACGCTCTTCGGCCGAGACATCGACATCGGCCGGTGAGAGCAGGAACACTTTGGTCGCGACCTTGTCGAATGAGCCACGCAGCGCGAAAGCCAGCCCGGCGGCGAAGTCGACCAGCCGCTTTGCATCGGCATTGCTCAGATCAACCAGGTCCATGATCACCGGGTTCCCCTCGCGGAAGCGTTCGCCGATGATGCGGGCCTCGCTGTAGTCGCGCGGGCGCAGCGTCGTGATCTTGGACAAGGGACCTCCGTCCTCGAAGATCCCCGGCCGACGCGCGGGCGCGGGTTCGGGGCGCACGCGCTCCTCCAGTCGCCGCTCCTCGGCCTCGGGATCGACGGCGAGCGCACCCCTGGTGGCTCCCCGCAGCATCGGCGCATTGCCACCCGCACGGAATCGGGCGGCACCCGGCGCGGCATCGATCCTGGTGGGACGAGGCCGCGCGTCATAGCGGTCGTCCGCATAGGACTCGTCGACGTAATCGTCGCGCCGAGACACCGGATATCCCGCCTTGTACGGCGACTTGTATGCCGGCTCTGGGTAATCCGGCTCATCGTCGTAGCGGTCTTCGGCATAGCGGTCCGCGCCGTAACCGGCGCGCTCGGAATAGTCACGGGGCCGGGGACGACGTGAGCCGCGCTCGTCCACGCCCCGGGGGGCCGGCTCGGCGACATAGTCGTCTTCGTAATCCTCGAGCGGAACCATGCCGAAGTACGCCTTGAACTTGTGCAGCGTGCTCATTTCATAGACCTTCCTTCGGCCCCGGTGGCGGCCGGGTGTTGAAGTCTTGCTCAGTCCTCTCCAGTCCCAGCATATGTGTCGAATGTGACTGATGAGGTTTCTTTGCTACGCCGAGGTTATCGGTCGAGCGCCCATCAAGGCGGTACCGACACGCACACAGGTAGAACCGTGTTCGATCGCCGATTCCAGATCGCTGGACATGCCCGCGGACAATTCGGTCGCTTCGGGATGATCCGCGCGCACCAGGGCATGCAGATGCGCAAGGCGCGCAAAAGCATCGTCGGGCACGGCGTCGAGCGGGGGAATCGCCATCAGGCCCGCGAGCTGCAGTCCCGGCGCAGTGGCCACCCGATCGGCTAGTGCCGCAAGATCTTCCGGGGCGACGCCACCGCGACCCGGATCCGCATCCAGGCTCACCTGGACCAGTACCCGAACCGGTTCGCCGCGTTCGCCCGCGTCCAGGGCGGACCGCGCCGCGGTGTCAAGGGCCGTTGCCAGGCGTTCGCTGTCGACCGAGTGCACCGCATGTGCCCAGCGCGCGACCACCCTGGCCTTGTTGCGCTGCAGCCGACCGATCATGTGCCAGCGCACATCCGTGAGATCGCCCAGTTCGGCGACCTTCGCGGTGGCCTCCTGCTCCCTCGACTCGCCGAATTCCCTGCAGCCCAACCGATGCAGGATGGCGATATCGGTGGCCGGGAAGAACTTCGTGACCGGCAGCAGCCGCACGGAGTCCGCAGCACGCCCGGCCGCCTGACAAGCCGCGCCGATTCGCTTGTTCAGATCGGCGAGATTCGCCGCGAGTTCGGCGGTCCGGCCGTCCATGGCCTCTGCCGCAATGGATTCGGTACTCATGCGTCCGCCTGCCTCCAGATGACACCGGCGATCCGCCCGGTCGGTGCGCCGCGGCGATGACTGAACAGCGTTTTGTCCTCGATCGTGCAGCGCGGATCAATGGCCACTCCACCGATTCCGGCTTCGGTGAGCTGCCTGCTGATTCCGGCGCGCAGGTCGAGTGCGGGCGTGCCGCGCACGGTGGTTGTCGCACTGCCGGGCAGATGCGCCTCGACGTCGGCGCGCATCGCGGCGGGCACCTCGTATTGCCGGCCCGATGCGGCCGGACCGAGAAAGGCGCCGATCCGCTCGATGCGGGCACCGACGGAAACCATTGCGTCCAGTACTCGCGGCACGATCCCGATGCGCGCGCCGATTCGACCGGCGTGCACGGCCGCGATCACACCGGCTTCGTCATCGGAGAGCAAGATCGGTACACAGTCCGCGGTGAGCACCACCAGTGCCAGACCCGGCACGGTCGTCACCAATGCGTCGGTGGCGGGCACCGGCGCATCCTGTGGCCCATCGATGATTTCGACATTGCGTCCGTGGATCTGTTCCATCCACACGAGCCGATCCGGTGTCAGACCGATACCCTCGGCCAGCCGGTCCCGGTTCCGCTGTACGGTCGCCGGGTCGTCCCCCACATGATCCCCGAGATTGAACGAATCGTATGGCGGCGCCGAGAAACCGCCCGCCCGCGTGGTCGTCACTCGGCGAACGGCTCCCCCGCCTCCCCGGAACTTTTGCCGGTCGTCGTGTGCGTCGACGGCGCCGTCGCGAGCCGACGGTCGTGTGCCCAGCTGGGTGCTGGACGTACCCGCCGAGTTACCCATGTGCTCCCCCACCTCCCCGAGGCTTTTGCCGGTCGTTATCTGCCTCGGCAGTACTCGACCGGTCCGGCGGTTGGCGAAGTGGCTGAGCTTTGGGCGTACCCGATGAGTTACCCATATACAAACGAGATCTGTCGGTGCTTCGGCATACCGCCAGTCTGCCAGCCCGGGCGACCGAATCGTGCGATCGGCAGCCTAGCGACGCATGAACGACGGCACGTCTACATCATCGTCGTCGTCATCGGAATCCGGCGGCTCGATATGCGAGCGCGTATTGTGCGCGACCGTCGGCTCGGCCAGCGTGCGGGCCCGCTCGGAATCCCGGTAGCTCGGCACCGCGCCCCGGGTGGAGCCGGTTTGACCTGCGGCGGAAGCCGTTTCGGTGCGCGCGGCGGCGGCGATCTCACTGGTCCGGCTACTCTGACCGATCTCACCGGCCCGAGCCGAACCGATCGCACCGCGGCCCGCCTCGAACGTGCGCCGAGCCGGACCGCCGCCGTCGAAACCGGCGGCGATCACCGTGACGCGAACCTCATCGCCGAGCGAATCGTCGATGACGGTTCCGAAGATGATATTCGCCTCGATATGCGCCGCCTCCTGCACCAGCGAGGCTGCCTCGTTGATCTCGAAAAGACCCAGATCCGAACCGCCCGCGATCGAGAGCAGAACGCCGTGCGCACCGTCCATCGATGCCTCGAGCAATGGCGAATTGATCGCCGATTCGGCGGCCTTGACCGAACGGCCCTCACCGCGTGCCGAACCGATGCCCATCAAAGCGCTACCCGCGCCGGACATCACGCTCTTCACGTCGGCGAAGTCGACGTTGATCAGACCCGGCGTGGTGATGAGGTCGGTAATGCCCTGCACACCATTGAGCAGCACCTCATCGGCGGAGCGGAAAGCGTCCATCAGGCTGACCGCCGCATCGCCGAGCTGCAGCAGCCGATCGTTCGGGATGACGATGAGCGTGTCGCACGATTCGCGCAGCAGGTTGATGCCCACCTCGGCCTGGTTGCCACGGCGCTTGCCCTCGAAAGAGAACGGCCTGGTGACCACGCCGATGGTCAGCGCGCCGAGTTTGCGCGCGATGCTGGCGACCACCGGTGCGCCACCGGTACCGGTGCCACCGCCCTCACCCGCGGTGACGAAGACCATGTCGGCGCCCTTGAGCACCTCTTCGATCTCGTCCTTGTGATCTTCGGCGGCCTTGCGACCGACTTCCGGGTCGGCACCAGCGCCGAGACCGCGCGTGAGCTCACGACCGACGTCGAGTTTGACGTCGGCATCGCTCATCAGCAGCGCCTGCGCGTCGGTGTTGACCGCGATGAACTCGACTCCCTTGAGTCCCTGTTCGATCATCCGGTTGACGGCATTCACACCGCCGCCGCCGATACCGACGACCTTGATCACAGCAAGGTAGTTGTGCGGGGGCGTCATGGGCTCTCGCCTTCCTTCGATCTAAAGTCTGTCGTTTTCGAATTCTCGACAATCGGTCTGTGGCAAGCGCAAGTCCGGGCAAACCCTAAAGCTCAACCATAGGGTTAGCGTTATGTCAAGTATCCGACTGCTGCGGAACGCTATTCGCAGCCGCCGCGATAGGCGCGCAGGCGCGCCGAAACGACTGACAGAATCTTGTGTGATCCCTCTCGTCTCGCCGCGCAACACGTCGTATCGTGAACGGTTGCCCCCGAACCCCCGGTCTCGCTGGGCTGTTCCCACTGCGGTCACAGTTCCATCGAAAAACCCCTGGGCACAATGGGTATCGATCACTTTACCGTGACCAGATTCGGACTCGAAACATCGAACACCGTTCCATCGCGGGTCAACAGCGGTATCACTACGGCCGCCTTGCGTTCCGCGTCATTCGTTCCTCCCCACAGTACCGCGCGACCGTCGCGCAGGTTCAGGGAAATATCCGAAATCGACCGCGCGACAACCTCGTCCACCTGCCCGACCAGCGCCGCAGGCAGTACCGACAGCACCGAGGCCGCGGCCCGGGTGACCGGATCGTCGCCACCGGGATGTCCGGTGATGAGCTTCGCAACGCCGATGGGTGCATCCTCGATCGCGAACTCCACACTCTCCGCATCCAGCAGATGCGCGCCTTGTGGACTGTCCCAGAACAAGACCGGCGTGCGCTCGACAACCGTCACCTTGACAGTGGACGGAAAAACCCGCTGCACCCGCGCGGTGCGGACCTTCGGAATACTCGCCACCCGCCGAGCCATCGCATCGGTGTCGATGCGCAACATCGAGCGCCCGGACGGGATCTCGAGTTTGCCGCGCACCTGCGCCTCGGGCACCGCGACCAACCCGTCGATCTCGACCGTGCTCGCCGAAAGCATCGGGGTGAACCAGGCCAGTACCAAAACAACGGTAAGGACGCACACACCGAGCAAACCCCACCGGCGCAGGCGAACCCGCTGTGCCCGGTCGAACCAGTCGCCCGTGGTTCGCATGGCGGGTCACCGCCCGTATTGCGGACGCGCGCGCAGCCCATCGAGAATTTGGCTGCCGAGCATCGTCACATCACCCGCACCCATGGTGATCACCACATCGCCGGGCAGCGTCAGACCCGCGGCCTGGCGGCCGACCCGCGACATATCCGGCTGGTAGTGCACGGGTTTGGTAACGGCTTGGGCGACGAGTGCGCCGTTGACCCCGGGCAGCGGCTTTTCCCGCGCGCCGTAGACATCGAGCACGACAACCTCGTCGGCAAGGCTCAGCGCCGCGCCGAAATCCTGGGCGAAGGTGGCGGTGCGGCTGTAGAGGTGCGGTTGGAACACCACGATGACCCGGCCCTGGCGGGAGCGCGCGCCGTCGCGGGCCTCCTGCTGCACCAGTTCCGCGGCCGCGCCGAGTACCGCACGCACCTCGGTCGGATGATGGGCGTAATCGTCGAAGACCCGCACGCCGTTTTCCCGGCCGACGAATTGGAACCGGCGATGCACACCGCCGAAACCCTCCAGCCCCTGGACGATTTCGTCCACATCCGCACCAGCAGCACGCGCGGCGAGCAGCGCGGCCAATGCGTTGAGGGCCATATGCCGACCGGGCACCGCAAGTCGCAGGGTGCGCGGCGCGGGCTCATCGCTGAGCTGGAATTGGGCCAGCCCGCCGACATCGCGAGGCTCCCAACTGTGCAGCCGCACGCCCACCGGCACCGGCGCGTCGGACAGCTCGCCTGATCCATAGCCGAGCACCCGAACGTTCTTCTGCGCCAATCGCGCACCGACTCGCTCGGCCAGCGCCCGCGAACCGGGATCGTCCAGACACACCACCAGCAGCCCGCCGGGGCCGAGCCGGTCGGCGAAATCATCGAAGACCTGGACGTAGGCCTCATCGGAGCCGAAGAAGTCGAGGTGATCGGATTCGATATTGGTGACCACGGCGACATCCGGGTCGTATTGCAGCAGCGAGCCATCGCTCTCGTCGGCCTCGGCGACGAAGATCTCGCCGGTGCCGTGGTGGGCATTGGTGCCCGCCTCGTTGAGTTCGCCGCCGACCGCGAACGACGGGTCGAATCCGCAGTGCTGCAACGACACGATCAGCATGGAGGTGGTCGAGGTCTTGCCGTGCGTACCCGAGACCAGCAGCGTGCGATGCCCCCGCATCAGCGAGGCGAGTACGGCGGGGCGCAACAGCACCGGAATATCACGCCGATGCGCCTCGACCAGTTCGGGATTGGTCTTCGGGATGGCGGCATAGGTGGTGACCACCGCGGTCGGGCCGCCGGGCAGCAGATCGAGGGCGCTGGCATCGTGCCCGATGCGCACCTGCGCTCCGCGGGCCCGCAGCGCGAGCACACCGCGACTCTCCTTGGCGTCCGAACCGGAGACCGAGCCGCCGCGCGAGAGCAGAATGCGCGCGATACCGGACATGCCCGCCCCGCCGATCCCCACCATATGCACACGCGCCAACTCGGGCGGCAGCGCCGAGCGCGCCTCGTCGGCGCCGGCAGTGTTCGATCTGCCGCGCTCACCGTGCCCTGCGTGGTCACGCTCCGCTACCGCCTCCGGGCCCGTCGCTCCCGCGGCAGTGTTGGATTGGCCGCGCTCACGGTGCCCTGCGTGGTCACGCTCCGCTACCGCCTCCGGGCCCGTCGCTCCCGCGGCCTCGACCGCCCCGGAGTCGGTGTCATCGGCTCCCGTGGTCACCGGCCGGCCACCTCGACGACAATGCGCGCGAGCTCGTCGGCGGCATCGCGGTGTCCGGCGCCTGCGGCGGACAGGCTCATTTCGATCAGCCGGGTGCGGTCGGTCAGCAGCGGTATCACCTCGTCGATCACATATTTCGGGGTCAGCTCGGCGTCGGGGACGATTCTGCCACCACCCTGGCCGACGATCGGCCTGGCATTGAGTTCCTGCTCACCGTTGCCGTGCGGCAGCGGCACATAGAAGGCGGGCAGGCCGACCGCCGATACCTCGGCGACGGTCATCGCGCCGGAGCGGCAGACGACCGCGTCGGCGGCGGCATAGGCCAGGTCCATGCGGGAAAGATACGGCACGGCGATATACCGGGCCCCACCCTCATCCGATTCCGGGACCTCGACAGTGTTCTTGGGGCCATGGGCGTGCAGCACCGAAATACCGGCCGCGGCCAGCTGTGGCGCCGCGCCGGAGATCGCCTTGTTCAACGAGACCGCACCCTGCGAGCCGCCGAAAACCAGCAGGACCGGCCCCTCGGCGGGCAGGCCGAAATGGGCGCGGGCCTCGGCCTGCAGCGCGGCCCGATCCAGCGAGGTAATGGACCCCCGCACCGGAATGCCGATGACCTCGGCCTTGGCCAGACCCGAACCGGGTACGGCGGCAAGCACTCTGGCCGCACGCCTGGCGCCGACCTTATTGGCGATCCCCGCCTTGGCATTCGCCTCGTGCACCACCACCGGCACCGCGCGCCTGCGGCCGAGCACACCGCGCCCTGCGGCGAGATAGGCGGGCAGTGCGACATAGCCGCCGAATCCGACGATCACATCGGCCTCGACCGCATCGATGACCGCCCTGGTCTGGGCCACCGACGCACGGACACGGCCGGGCAGTCGCAGCAGATCCGCGCTCGGCTTGCGCGGCAGCGGAACCGGCGGGATCAATTCCAGCGGATAACCGCGCTCGGGCACCAGTTTGGTCTCGAGTCCGCGTTCGGTACCGAGTGCGGTGACCCGGATCGAATCGTCGAGTCGCCGCAGCGCGTCGGCGACGGCCAGCGCGGGCTCGATATGTCCCGCCGTACCACCGCCCGCCACGATCACCGACAGTGGCTTGCGGGGTCGCTCCGCACTCACCTGGATCTTCCCCGATCTCTCGCATGATTTATCGGATAGCTCGGCTCCCATGCCCTGGTCGCCCGCAGCGAACTGGTCCCCCGGCTCTCGGGCACGCGCCGTCGACCGGAATCGGACTGGCTGCGCCGCCCCTGCGGCAGTGCGGCCCGCGCCCGTTCGGCCTTGGCCCGTTCGGCTCGTGCCCGCTGTTCGGCGGCCTTGGCCTTCGCGGCGGCCGAGCGGGCACGCGCCGCATCGGCCTTCGCCGGTGAGTACACCTCCGGCTTGGGCAGTCGCAGCAGTCGGCTGAATCTGCCGTCCTGTCCGGCCTGCAGCGCCGCAATCGCCTCCGGCTCGTGCCGGGCCGCATTGGCGATGATGCCGAACATGAACAGGGTGATGGCCAGCGACGAACCGCCCGCCGAAACCAGCGGCAGCTGCAGACCGGTCACCGGGAGCAGGTTGACCACATAGCCGATATTGATCAGCGCCTGGCCGGTGATCCAAGTCGTCGCGGTGGCGGTGAGCAGCCGCAGGAACGGATCGACCGAACGGCTCGCGATGCGCAGCCCGGTGTAGACGAACAGTGCGAACAGGCCGAGAACCAGTGCGCAGCCGAGGAATCCGAGTTCTTCGCCGATGATGGCGAAGATGAAGTCGTTGTGCGCATTCGGCAGGTACTGCCATTTGGCTCGGCTCTGGCCGAGGCCGCGACCCCAGATGCCGCCGTCGGCCAGCGAGTACAGCGCCTGGCGCGCTTGGTAATTGATGCCCTGCGGATCGTCGCCCGGGTTGAAGAACGCGCGCATCCGATCCGAGCGATACCCCGCGGACAGTGCGAGGACGCCCGCGGCGATCACGCCCGAAATCGCGATGGTGACGAATAACCGCACCGGCAGGCCGCCGAACCACAGCAGTGCGGCGAGCACGATGCCCAACGCGATGGTGGTCGACAGATTCGGTTCCAGCACGACGAGCAGACACACCAGCAGACCGGCGGGCACCAATGGCACCAGGATGTCCTTGAGCGCGGCCTGTTCCGAGCGACGCGAGGCGAGCAGGTGCGCACCCCACACCACCAGTGTCACTTTCACGATCTCCGATGGCTGCACCGAGATCGGCCCGATGAAGAACCAGCGCCGCGCACCCTGCACCTGGGAGCCGATGCCGGGAATCAGCACCAGCAACAGCGCCAGTACCGAGATCGCGAAGAGCGGAAACGACCATTGCCGCAATCGCCGCAACGAAATCCGCAGTGCCAGATAGAACAGCACCGCACCGATCGCGGCGAACATGGCCTGCTGGATGAACAGCGAATACGCCGACCCGCCGTCGACATACGCCTCGACGCTCGATGCCGACAAGACCATGACCAGACCGAGCACCGTCAGCAGTGTCGCGATAGTGACGACGAGATGGAACGACGCGAGCGGGCGCGCCAGCCAGGCGCCGAACTTAGTGGCCGCCAGCCGATTCCGCCGTGCCGTCTCGGTCATAGACGCCGCCCGATGTCCCCGTCTTCCAGCGCGGCCACCGCGGCGGCGAAACTGCGCCCGCGGTGGGTGTAATCGGCGAACATATCCAAGGAGGCCGCGGCCGGAGCCAGCAGTACGGCGTCCCCGGGACGAGCCAGCCCGGCCGCGGCGCGCACGGCCCGCGCCATCACGGCATCGGCTCTCTCATCGGTACCGGCCTCACCCATCCCTGCATGGTCTCCCGCGCGGACCTCGACAACCGGGACCTCGGGCGCGTGTCGCGCCAATGCGGCCGCGATCACCGGCGCGTCGGCGCCGATCAGCACGGCGGCGGCGAGGCGATCGGCGATCTCCTCGACCAGATCCTCGACCGACGCGCCCTTCAGCTGGCCACCGGCGATCCAAACCACCTGCGGGTGAGCGAGTATCGATGAACGCGCGGCATGCGGATTGGTGGCCTTGGAGTCATCGATGAATTCGACACCGGCCACTTCGCGTACGAAGGCGGCACGATGCGGACCGACCTTGTGCTCGATGAGGCCTTCCCGCACGAATTGCGGTGCCACGTCGATGGCCCTGGTCAGCGCGGCGGCGGCGAGTGCGTTGGCGACACCGGCGGGTCCCTTGGGGCTGACATCGCCGACCTCGGCCAGGATGGCGGCCTTGGTGAAGGCGCGGTCGAGCAATTTGCCGTCCACGACACCGAGTTCCCCGTCGGCGGGTACGCCGATCCGGAAGCCGACCGTCCGGCGCGCCTTACTGCGTCGGGCCAGCGAGGCGGCCACCGGATCATCGAGTCCGACGACACCGACGCGACCGTAGAGTGCCCTGGACTTGGCTGCGGCGTAGGCATCGAGGCCGCCGTGCCAATCCAGGTGATCCTCTGCCACATTCAGCACCACACCGGCCTCGGGACGCACCGAAGGCGCCCAATGCAATTGGAACGAGGACAGCTCGACCGCGAGCACCTGCGGACCGGGATTGCGGCGCAGCGCATCCAGGATCGGCAGTCCGATATTGCCGCAGGCGACACTGGCGATACCGGCCGCACGCAAGATCGAGTGCACCATCGAGGTGGTGGTGGTCTTGCCGTTGGTGCCGGTCACCACCAGCCATTTGCGGACCGGACCATAGATCCTGGCCTGATCGACCCACCAGGCGAACTCGACATCGCCCCAGACCGGGGTGCCCTCGGTTACCGCGGCGGCGAGCACCGGCGAATCCGGCCGCCAGCCCGGACTGGTGATGACCAGCGCGAAGCGGCTCCAGTCCGCGGCTTCCAGTTCGGTACAGGTCGCGATGTCCAGACCGAGCCCGGCCGCTTCGGCCAATGCCGAGGCACCGCCGTCGGTGACCACCGGACGCGCGCCGATATCGCGCAGCGGTTCGATCAATGAGCGGCCCGAGACCCCCCATCCGGCCACCAGAACGTCACGGCCACGCAGGAATTCGAGCATGGGCCCAGGTGTTCGCAGAGCCCGCGGAGAATGTTCGACCATCGCTACTTCACCCGACCGCTGAGAGATATTCGCTATAGAACAGGCCGAGTCCGACCGCCGACGCCATCGCCGCCAACAGCCAGAACCGAATGATCACCGTAGTCTCGGCCCATTTGCTGAGTTCGAAGTGATGATGGAACGGCGCCATCTTGAATAGCCGGTTGCGTGTTGTGCGATACACCGCGACCTGCAGCACCACCGAGGCGGTTTCGGCGACGAACAGCGCACCGATCACGACCATCAGCAACTCGGTGCGGGTCGTGATGGACAGACCCGCGAGCATGCCGCCGAGGGCCAGCGAACCGGTATCCCCCATGAAGATCTTGGCGGGTGCGGCATTCCACCACAGGAATCCGACACACGCGGCGGCCGCCGAGGCGCAGACCAGCGCCAGATCCAGCGGATCGCGCACGTTGTAGCAGCCCGCCTCCGGGATCGTCGCGCAGGCGTTGCGGTACTGCCAGAACGTGATGATCACATAAGCGCCGAGCACCAGGCTCATCGACCCGGCGGCGAGACCGTCCAGGCCGTCGGTCAGATTCACCGCATTCGACCAGGCCACGACCAGCAGACAGACCCAGCACAGGAAGATGATCACGCCCATCGATACCGTGGTGATATCGCGGACATAGGACAGATGCTTACTCGCCGGAGTCAAGCCATTGCCGCCGCGGAACTGCAGGGCGAGGATGCCGAAAAGTACCGCGGCGCTGATCTGACCGACGTACTTGCCCGCGGCCGACAGCCCGAGATTGCGCTGCTTGCGCAGCTTGATGAAATCGTCGAGGAAGCCGACCACACCGAGCGCGGTGGTCAGCCCGAGCACCAGAATGCCCGAGGCGGAAGGCCCGTCGGCGTCGTAGCCGATACCGATCAGATGTGAGCCGAGGTAGCCCGCCCACATGCCGACCAGGATGGCCACACCACCCATGGTCGGGGTGCCGCGCTTGGCCTGATGACTGGCCGGACCGTCGACCCGGATCTCCTGGCCGAAGCCTTGCCTGGCGAAGATACGTATCAACAGCGGCGTCAGCAGGATGGAGACCGCAAGTGCGATCCCAGCCGCGAACAGAATCTGCCTCATGACTCGAGCGCCTCCGTGCTACCCCGATTAATTCCCGCACGTTCCGCGCTGGTCAAATGTTCGGCGACCGCCCACAGTCCGACCGCCTTGGACGCCTTGACCAGCACCACATCGCCCGGCTCGACCTCGTTGTCGAGCAGCGCGATGGCCGCGCCGATATCGGGCACAAGGATGGACTCCTCGCCCCATGAGCCTTCCATTACCGCGCCCTGATGCATCGCGTGGGATGGCCTCCCGGTGCCGACCACGATCAGCCGAGAGACATCCAGGCGCACCGCGAGGCGGCCGATCCGGTCGTGCTCGATGACGGATTCCTCCCCCAGTTCACCCATTTCGCCGAGTACGGCCCAGCTGCGGCGCGGAGTGTCGCCCGCACGCGACATAGTCACCAGCGCCTTGAGCGCGGCGCGCACCGAATCCGGATTGGCGTTGTAGGAGTCGTTGACCACGGTGATGCCGTCGGCGGTGGTGCGCACATCCATGCGGCGGGCCGATGCGGCATGCGCACCGCCGAGTGCCTGCGCGACGGTGTCGAGATCCGCACCGCATTCGAGCGCGACGGCGGCAGCGGAGAGCGCATTGCCGACTTGGTGTTCGCCGTGCACGGCGAGCCGCACCGGGATACTGCCCTTACCGGTGTGCAGAGTGAAGCCCGCGCGTGCCTCGGCATCGAGATGCACATCGGTGGCGCGGATTTCGGCATTGCCCGCCTGGCCGACCGTCACCACGCGGGCCTTCGTGCGCGTGGCCATCGCAGCCACTTGCGGATCGTCGGCATTGAGTACCGCCAGTCCCGTGGCGGGCAGTGCCTCTACGAGTTCGCCCTTGGTCTGTGCGATCGCCTCGCGGCTGCCGAATTCACCGAGATGGGCGGTGCCGACATTGAGTACGACACCGATCTTCGGCGGCGCGACCTGCGCGAGCGCGGCGATATGGCCAGGTCCGCGCGCGGACAGCTCCAGAACAAGGAAGCGGGTATCGGCATCGGCGCGCAGCGCGGTCCATGGATGCCCGAGTTCGTTATTGAATGATCCGGGCGGTGCGACGACCGGACCGAGCGGTGTGAGCACGGCCGCGAGCAGATCCTTGGTCGAGGTCTTGCCCGAGGAGCCGGTCACCCCGACCACGGTGAGTCCGCCTGCCGCGGAAAGACGTTCGACGCTCACCTGGGCGAGCGTAGCGAGCGCGGCCAGCACCGCCGCCCCCGACCCATCCGAATCACCGGTGAGCGCAACGGATTTCGCGGGTACGGTACCCGGACTCGGAGCCACCACGATCGCCGGCACGCCGACCGGGCGAGCGGCGAGCACCGCGACCGCACCGGCGTCGACGGCGGCCTTCGCATAGTCGTGGCCGTCGGCGTGCTCGCCGGGCAGGGCCAGGAAAAGATCCCCGGAACCGATTCGGCGCGAATCGAATTCGACCGAACCCGTTACCGTCACCTCCGGGTCGGGGGCGTCGTGCAGCGTGCCGCCGACGACCTCCGCGATCTCCCGCAGTGTCATCTCGATCATGAAACCGTCAAGTCCTCCGCGTCCGACCCCTGCGGACTCTGGCCAGTATTGGATCGGCCGCGCTCGCGGGGCCCTGCGTGGTCACGCTTCGCTACCGCCTCCGGGCCCGCCGCTCCCGCGGCGGTGTCGTCGTCCCGCGGGCCCCGCTCCCGTCGCTCCAACGCCGCCGCGAGCACCTCGCGGTCGTCGAACGGATGCTTCACACCCTGGATCTCCTGCCCTGCCTCATGTCCCTTACCCGCCACCAACACCACGTCGCCGGAACGGGCCCAGTCGACAGCGGCGGCGATGGCCGCGGCCCGGTCCCCGATTTCGCGCACCGCACCGCGTTCGGACTCCGGCACCGCCAGTGCGCCCTGACGCAGCGCGGCCCGGATGGCGGCCGGATCCTCACTGCGCGGATTGTCATCGGTGATGATCAGCAGATCGGCGCCGCGCGCACCGGCCGCGCCCATCAGCGGGCGCTTACCCGCGTCCCGGTCGCCGCCCGCTCCGACGACCACGGCCAGCCGACCACCGGTACCGGCAGCGTGGGATTCGCGGCGCCCTCCGTGGCCCTGCTCCGGGCGCGTCGCTCCCGCCGTCAGATGACCGCGCAGCGTGGCGATGACCGATTCCACCGCCGCGGGCTTGTGCGCGTAGTCGACGATGGCCAAGAAGTCCTGTCCGCGCTCGACCCGCTGCATCCGGCCAGGCACATCCACGGTAGCCAAAGCGGGTGCGGCGACGG
Source organism: Nocardia sp. CA-084685 (assembly GCF_050955785.1). NCBI lineage: Bacteria > Bacillati > Actinomycetota > Actinomycetes > Mycobacteriales > Nocardiaceae > Nocardia > Nocardia sp. CA-084685. Next base: position 2,661,944 of record NZ_CP192094.1, on the reverse strand, counting down.
CCGCATCCACTCCGGCGGCGGTGCACACCGCGACCGCGAGCAGTCCGTTGGCGACGTTGTAGCGGCCCGGAAGCCGCAGGCGCACATCGACATTCGTCCGCGGTCCGGCGGCGGTGAACTCCTGTTCGCCGCCGTGCGCGGATACCTCGCCGGTCAGCTGCCAGGTGCCGGAACCGGTGGTTGAGACGGTGATCGGATCCGTGAGATCGCCGGCGAGGCGCTGGCCCCATACGTCATCGACACAGATGACCGTTGTACGCGCGGCAACCGGCGACTCCGGTTCGAAAAGCCTGCGCTTGGCGGCGAAGTAATCCTCGAAGTCGGCGTGGAAGTCGAGGTGGTCCTGCGAAAGATTGGTGAATGCGCCAACGGCGAAGCGCACACCGTCCACCCGGCCCAGCGCCAGCGCGTGGCTGGAAACCTCCATGACGACCGCGTCCACACCCTGCTCGACCATCAGCGCGAACATGGCGTGCAGCTGTGGCGCCTCTGGCGTGGTCAATGCGCTCGGGACTCGGCGACCGCCGATCCTGGTCTCGATGGTGCCGATAAGCGCCGTGGACAGACCGGCGGCGGCCAACCCGGCCTCCACCAGATACGCGGTGGTCGTCTTGCCCGAGGTACCGGTAATGCCGATGATGCGCAGCCGCTCGGAAGGATTGCCGTAGAGCGCACCGGAAAGCTCGCCGAGCACCGACCTGGGCTGCTCGCGGACCAGCACCGGCACACCGAGGTCCCCCGCCAGTTCGGCACCCGCGGGGTCGGTGAAGACCGCGACAGCGCCCCGTTCGACGGCATCGCGCGCGAAACGGGCGCCGTGCGCCTGCGCGCCCGGCAGTGCGGCGAACAGATCGCCCGGTTGCACCGCATTCGAGCGCTGCTCGATGCCGGTGACCTGGATCTGCGCGAGGTCGGCTCGGAACGAGCCGGCACCGGTCATGGCCAGTACGGTGGACAACGACGTCGACCGCGGATGGGTCGGCCGGAGCACGTGCTGGCTGGACTGCGCGGGCACAGGGCTCCTCTCGGGAATCGGCATGGACGGGATTGGGTGTCGAGTCAGGTTACCGACGTCGGCTCACGGCCGAGCAACGCGGCTCCAATCTTATGAAGCTTGCAGAATGAATCGGCGCGACGGCTCGGGTGATGGCGGGATCCGGTCGCGCTGCAGCGCCCAGGAGGCGATGTTGTGAAACAGTGGGGCGACCGACCCGCCGCCGCTGCCGTCGGAGCTGCGAATCGGCGCGTCGAGCATCAGGCCGATGACATAGCGCGGGTTGTCCGCGGGGGCCATGCCAGCGAAGGTGATGTAGAACGACGAGGTCGAATAGCAGCTGCAACCCGGGTCGACCTTCTGCGCCGTGCCGGTCTTGCCCGCCACCTGATAGCCATCGATCGCCGCGGACGCACCGGTGCCCATCTGCACGCCCATCGGATCGCGCTGCACGACCGCCTGGAACATGCTGCGCAGCGTGGCCGCGGTCTGTTCGCTCACCACACGCACGCCGTCGGGCTGCGTTTCCTCGGTGCGGGTACCGTCCGGGGCGGTCTCGGCCTTGACGATGCGCGGTGGAATCCGCACGCCACCATTGGCAATGGCCTGGTACATACCGGTCATCTGCAGGGTGGTCATCGAAAGGCCCTGTCCGATCGGCAGGTTCGCGAAGGTACCGCCCGACCACTGGTCGCGCGCCGGCACCTGGCCCGGACTCTCGCCGGGCAGCCCGACACCGCTGCGCTGGCCGAGGCCGAAGCGGTTGACCATATCGGCGAACCGGTCCTCACCGACCCGCTGCGCCAGCATCAGCGTGCCGACATTGGACGACTTACCGAAGATGCCGGTGGTGGTGTAGGGCACGGTGTCGTGCTCCCAGGCGTCGTGCACGGTGACGCCCGACATCCGGATCTCGCCGGGCACCTGCAGCACCTCATCGGGATTGGTCAAGCCGTATTCGATGGCCGCGGCCGCGGTCACGATCTTGTTGACCGAACCCGGCTCGAACGGATCCTGCACCGATGGATTCTGCATTTCGGCATTGCCCCAATGCTGCGATCCCAGCGCGGGATTGAAGGTGTTGTCATTCGACATCGCCAGCACCTGACCGGTCTTGGCGTCCAGTACCACGGCCGAGGCCGCGTTCGCGCCGGACATCTCCTTGGCCTGCTGCACCTGCTGCTGCACGTAATATTGCAGATCCGAATCGAGGGTCAGCTCAACGGAGTAGCCGTTCACCGCGGGCTGCTTATCGCGCCAACTGCCTGGAATAACGGCACCATCGGAGCCGCGGTCGTAGGTGTGCGAACCGTCGGTGCCCGCCAGCAGCGAGTCCAGCGACGACTCGAGCCCCATCTGACCGTGTCCGTCCCAGCCGGTGGTGCCGAGCACGTTAGCCGCCAGCGAGCCGCCCGGATATTCGCGCACATCCTGGCGTTCGGCGCCGACCTCGGGAAATTGCACGGTGATATCGGAGGCGATGCGCGGATCCACATTGCGGGCGAGATAGACGAACGCTTTCTCACTCTTCAACTTGTCCAGCAGCGCTGATTCGGTGGGTGCATCCTTGCCGATCTTGTCATGGATGGTCTTGGCGATGATTTTGAGCCGCTCATCGGGATCCGGGGCCTTGGCCGACTTCTCCTTCGCATCGGCGAGTTGCTTGCGCACGGCCACCGGCTGGAAGGTCAGCGCCTGCGCGCTCAGCGTGTACGCCAGGGACTTGCCGTACCGGTCGGTGATCGGACCGCGGGTCGCCGTATCGATCTTGCGGGTGGTGCGCTGGCTGGCCGCCTGCGCGGACAGGCTGGGCGCGGAAATGCTCTGCACCCAGAGCAGTTGCAGCGCCACGACCGCCAGTGCGACCAGCATGATCACCCGGCCGACACCGAGCCGCAGGCGCAGCGGACGGTCCTGGGCCGCCGTGCGCGGTCTGGATGCGGTAGCAGGCCTCGACGTTGTGGCGGCTCTGGCCGAGCCCGTATCGGCTGCCGGCCCGCGCCGCTGACGCGACACGGGCCTGGTCTGCCGCATGCTCATCGGGCGCCCTCGTCGAGGTTGGGCGCTGGTTGGGGTGCATCGGGCTGCGGGACTTGGGCTTGCGCTGGGACAGGCTGCGGAGTTTCCGGTTGCGGCGTCTCCGCCGGCGCCTGAGCGAGCGGACTCGGCGTCGGCAGCGGGCTCGCCGGTGTCGGGCTCGCCTGTCCCGCAACGGTATTCGCAGGCTGACCGGTACCCGGTTGGGTGGGCGGCGCGGTCGGGGTGGTCGTCACCGGAATCAATCGTTCGCCGCGGGCCTGGGCATTGACCGTCGGTGCGACGGTCGCGGAGCTGTTGAGCGGCGGCACCGGTGCGCCCTGTGCGGGCGTCGGCTTGCCGATCACCGTTACCCCGCCATCGGGTCCGATTACCAATCGGGCCGGATCCTTGGCCGGAATCATCCCGAGTTCGCGAGCCCTGGCGGCGAGTTCGGGCGCGGAGTCGGCGGCCTCGACCTCGCGCTGCAGCGCCGCGCGTTCATCGGCCAGCTTGCGGTTGGTCGCCCTGGCATCGCCGAGCTGATAGCTGTCCTCGGCCGAACGGGTAGTGAGCAGCAGGGTGAGCGCGAGACCACAGCCGAGCAGCGCGATGATGGCCGCCACGAACGGAATTCGCGCGGCCATCACCGACGCGCGCTGTTTGGGTAGATCGTGATGGTCCCCCGACTGCTCGGCCCGGATCCGGCGCTTGGCATAGGCCCGTTGTGCGGCACCCGATTTCACCCGCTCGGCGGCCTGGACCCGGCGGGCGATCCGGCCCGGCGCCTCGACGGTACGCGTGCGCACACTCATGCTGTCCCCTCCTGGATTCTCTCCGCCGCGCGCATCCGCACGGGCGCCGCCCTCGGGTTCTCTTCGATCTCTTGTTCGGTGGCCTTCTCGGCGCCTCGCGTCAGCAACTTGAATTCCGGCCCCATACCCGGCAATTCGACCGGCAGGTCGACCGGTGTCCGCGATGTGGTGCGCGGCGCCAACTCCTGTTTGACCACCCGATCCTCGAGCGACTGATATGACATGATCACGATCCGGCCGCCGACCCGCAGCGAGTCGAGGGCGGCGGGCAGGGCGGCGCGCAGCGAATCGAGCTCGCCGTTCACCTCCACCCGCAGCGCCTGAAAGGTCCGCTTGGCCGGATGACCGCCCGTCCGCCTGGCAGCGGCCGGGATGGTGGCATAAAGCAATTCGACCAATTCGGCACTAGTGCGGAACGGCTTCTGCTGCCGACGGCGCAGCACCTCGGATGCGATCTTGCCCGCGAAGCGCTCCTCACCATAGGTTTTCAGCACGCGCGCCAGATCACCGTGGCTGTAGGTATTGAGCACATCCGCGGCGGTGATGCCGGTGGTCGGATCCATCCGCATATCCAGCGGCGCGTCGACGGAGTAGGCGAAGCCGCGCTCGGCCTCGTCGAGCTGCATCGAGGAAACGCCGAGATCCATCAGGATGGCGCTCACCGAACCGGTGGTCGGCAATCCGGCCTGCTTCAGCGCGGCCGCGATGCCGTCATATCGGATGTGCACCAAGGTGGTTCGATCGGCGAAAGGCGCCAATCGCTCACCCGCCAATGCCAGCGCATGGGTGTCGCGATCGAGTCCGACGAGATGGATATTCGGATAGGCCCGCAGGAAGTGTTCGGCGTGCCCGCCCAAACCCAACGTGGCATCGACATATACCGCGCCGGGTTCGGTGAGTGCCGGGCCGAGGAGCGCGTCGGCTCGTTGGAGCAGAACCGGAACATGGCGAGGACCGTCCTGTTCACGGTTCACCTCGACCTCCCGGAATCCTGCCTCGCGTCGTTGCGCATCGAGCCGTGTCAGTGGGATCACTCGCTGCGGGGTCGCCTTGTTACACAGCTACTTTCGAAAATACGAATGCCGCGGGGTCTCTGACCGGAGCCTCGGCACCTGGCGTCGGGGAAGTACGTCAGGGTCCGCGCGTCCGGGCAGAGGCCGCGTGGCACTCGTTCGCTGAGGGCTAGAAGATTCCGCCCAGCGACTCGTCTCTGGCTTGCGCGTAGTCCTCCTCGTGCTCGGCGAGGTAGGACTCCCACGCCTGCTTATCCCATATCTCGAGGAAGTCGACCGATCCGATCACCACGCAATCCCGCGAAAGGTTCGCGTAGCGACGATGATCGGCCGACAACACGATCCGGCCCTGGGCGTCCGGACGCTGTTCATCCGTACCGGCCGCAAGTGCCCGGACGAACGCGCGCGCCTGCGGATTGCTTCGAGATGCCGCCGCGGCTCGCCGTGCGAGTGCGGTGAACTCTTCCTTGGGATATACGGCAAGGCTGTGGTCCTGACCCTTCGTGACCATCAACCCTCCCGCCAGATCGTCTCGAAACTTCGCAGGCAACGTCAGTCGCCCCTTGTCATCCAACCGAGGTGTATAGGTACCGAGAAACAACCCGCTACCTCCCGGATCAACCCCGGCTTTCGGGGAGCACGATCACCTCGGATGTATGCCCTTCCTCTTGTGCGCGCTCCACATTACCCCACTTTCCCCCACTTTCAATCGAAACTCGGGGTGATCTGGCTCCCCGCGTCATCGATTACGCAGGTCATCCCAGCTATCACGGCGGTGGAGAACTTTTCCGTGTTCTGGCGACACGCGCCGCACGGCGAGACAAGCCCCCGACAACTATCAGCAAACACCCTGGTTCGCATGGTTTCGGCCGGTCACGTGGCGACGCGGAGCACAGTGGTGGGAGGTTGTGGCGGAAGATCGTGGGGCGTTGTGGGGAACCGCGCGCGGCGCGCATTCAGCAGCCTGCTGGCACACGCATGAGAACGCGCCGCCGCACCTGTTCGGTGCGGCGGCGCGTTCGATATGTAGGTGTCGGCTACGGGCGCGCTACTCCTGATCGAAGCGGCGGCGGAACCGATCCTCCATGCGCTCGGAGAAACCACCGGACTTGCGCCCTCGCCCACGTCCGCCCGATCCGCCACTCGCGCCACCGGATTGGGCATTGCCCGACCGGTCGCCCTTGGCGATGCCCTTGGAACTGCCGAGCAGCAACAGCACGCCTGCGGCGAACATCACGATGAATCCGATCAGGCTGATGATCGGAAAGTCGCCGAGCTTGACCGGAGCGGCTATACCGGCGACAAGTAGAAACAGACCGAGGACGAACAGGGCCGCGGCCTGGAGTCTGCGACGACTCGAGGTCGAGCGAAGGCGTCCGCCGCGGACGGACGACGCGAACTTCGGATCCTCAGCATAGAGCGCGCTCTCGATCTGTTCGAGCATGCGCTGCTCGTGCTCGGAGAGTGGCACGGTACCTCCCCCGGCACTAGGACTTGGCTGTCGCCTCCGGGTAGGCGACAGATAGCCAAGGTCGGCTATCTGCCACCAATGATACGAGTTCGATCAGTGCCGTACCACCTACTCGTCGATAACTAAGCGGTCATGCCGCCGGACCAGCCCGGGGCGGGGCGCAATCGAGCCCCAGCATTCAGCAGATCTTCCACATCGTGCAGGAATGCGCCCACCCGCGAATAGAACTCGTCGGCCTGCTGATCATCTACATTGCGATCCAGCCCCGCCTCGAGCGCCGCCCTGATCTCCGAACGGGCGCTGAAGTAGTCGGCCCACATGACGAATTCGGGCGCAGCGCGCTGCATCAGCACCCAGGCATTGCGCGAGCGCGCCCGCGGCGCGGAGTCCGCCCCGGTGAACGCGAGCACCGCACCGGCGCCACGCAGCGCGGCCAGATATGCGGTCCGAAAACGTTCGCGCGGGTCACTTTCTCCCGCAGCCTGCATCAGCAAGCCGTCCGCCCGCTGCAGCAGCTTGCCCGCCTTGCCGGGTTGCCCCGGGTGTTCGATCCGACCAGACATCAGCCGTCCCTCCGAGTCGCTCACCTGGCCTATCCTGGGCGCGAATGCCGAGTTTGCAGCACCGCGAGGATCGAACAGGTATTCGAACGTTTGAATTGAGATTGAATATAGGGACACCCACCGACAACTTTCCGCGGACCGACGAGAGCCATGACAGCCGTCAAGCCCAAACACACCCCCGCCAACGCCCCTGTGGTCATCGACGTTTCCGTCGCGGCGCTGCGCTCGCGGCTGCACGACGCACTGGCGGTGTACGTCGCGGCGATGGAATATCCGCACGGCACCGAACACCATCGCGCGCCGATGTGGACCGAACACACCACCCGCGTCGGCTGGCAGGGCGCCGCCGCCGTGATCCCGGATGATTCCGGGCAGATCGACCTGCGGACCGCGCCGATCGTGGCCATCGCCTACGGTTATCGCGGCGCCGCCCATCAGTGGTGGCACCAGCAGGTGCACAGCGGGATGCGCCGGTCGGGCTGGCCGGAACATTCTGCGCGCGAACTGCTTTCGGACTATTTCGAACTGACCGAGCTGCACGTGCATCCATCGGCACAGGGTCGCGGCATCGGCGGCGAACTGCTGACACGGCTGCTGGCCGATCGCACCGAGCGCGCGGTGCTGCTGTCCACACCGGAGGTGCGCGGCGAGGCCAACCGCGCCTGGAAGCTGTATCGGCGACTCGGATTCACCGATGTGATCCGGAATTTCGTCTTCGCCGGGGATACCAGGCCGTTCGCGATTCTGGGACGGCGGCTGCCGCTGTGAGCGGGCAGCGACAGAACCATGAACACGGCCGGCCACCCGGAACGACGGAGTTGAGCGCCAGCGAGGCGCAGGCGTGACGGTTGCGGTCGTCGGGTCGGGCCACAATGCCCTCGTCGCCGCGTGCTATCTGGCACGTGCCGGGGAGCGGGTGGAGGTGCTCGAGCGCGACGAGGTGCTCGGCGGCGCGGTGTCTACGATCGAACGGTTTCCCGGTCATCTGATCGATCGCGGATCATCGGCGCACATCATGGTTCGCCATACCGGAATCATCGAGGAGCTGGAACTTTCGCGGTTCGGCCTGCGCTATATCGATTGTGATCCTTGGGGTTTCACACCTGCGGGGCCGGATGGCAGCGCGCCGATCGTGTTCCATCGCGATCTGGATCGGACTTGTGCCGGGATCGCGGAGGTCTGCGGGATGCGGGATGCGTCGGCGTATCGGCGCTTCGTCGAGGTCTGGGGGCCGCGGTCGGCGCGGGTGATGCGCGCGTTCGGCGGCGCGCCGACGCCGGGCCGACTGCTGCGTTCGTTCTGGGGGCTGGACGCGCATGATGGCGGGAGCGCATTGTCGCGGGAGTTCCTGCAGACCGGCGACGCCCTACTGGATGGCTATTTCGACGATGAGCGGCTCAAGGCATCGCTGGCGTGGTTCGGTGCCCAGTCCGGGCCGCCGATGTCGGAACCGGGGACCGCGCCGATGGTCGGCTTCGCCGCGCTGATGCATACACTGCCGCCGGGACGGGCGGTGGGTGGAAGTGGGGCGCTGACAGCGGCGCTGGTTGCGCGGCTGCGCGCCGACGGCGGCGTGGTGTCGGCGGGTGATGCGGTCACCGAGTTACGACAGGTCGGTGCGGGCTGGCAGGTTCGCACAGGGTCGGGACGAAGTCTGCGTGCGGACACCGTGATCGCGGGCACCCACGTGCTGACGACGCTGGATCTGCTGCGGGACGGCGGATTCGACGGTGCGGTGCTCGACGATTGGCAGCGGCGGATCCGGGTGGGTCCCGGCATCGGCATGGTGGTACGCCTCGCGAGCTCAGCGCTGCCGCAGTATCCGGGTAGTTCGACCGCCGAATCGGCCAATGGTCTGCAGTTTCTCGTCTCCGATCGGCGGCAGCTGCGCCGGGCGCACGGTGCGGCGCTGGCCGGAGATCTGCCACCGCGTCCGGTGGTACTGGCCATGAGTTTCAGTGCGCTGGATCCGACCATCGCCCCGCCCGGTGAACATCAGCTCTCGCTGTGGGCGCAGTGGCACCCGTACGAGCTGGCCGACGGAAGCGCCTGGGCGGCGCACGCGGAGTCGGAGGCCGATCGGATCATCGCCGAAGTCGAGTCCTATGCGCCAGGTTTCGGAACGAGTGTGCTGCGACGGCATGTGCAGACGCCGCTCGATCTCGAGCGTGAGCTCGGGTTGCGCGGCGGAAATGTGATGCATGTGGAGATGTCACTGGATCAGATGATGCTGTGGCGACCACTGCCAGAGCTGTCCGGGCAGCGGGTGCCCGGCGCGCCCGGGTTGTATCTCACCGGGGCGTCCACGCATCCGGGTGGCGGGGTGTCCGGAGCGAGCGGGCGCAGCGCGGCACAGCTGGTGCTGCGCGACCGACGGCGCAACCGGTTTGCCCTCCTGCACAGGCGATGACAGAGCCCACCGCGCCACCCGCGCCCGAGCCGGACGAGCGCCCCAGGTCAGGGATGGAAAGCCTTGGTCAGGAAACCACCTGGCGCGCTCAGGCATCCGGCGCAACGAACTGCGACGTCCGCGGTCCGGCAAGTCCCGAGAGCACCGAACAAACCCAGCACTCCGACACAACGAACTCCGACACCCACAATCCAGCGAGCCCGAAGATCACCGGATGTGCGGAATCCTCCGGCGCGACTGATTTCGCGGTCCGTGATGCTGACCGGAACCCGGCAAGTCGGCGCGGCGCGGGTAGGCAGTCGCGGTCGGCGGCGAACTTTCGATGGACGCCGCAGTTGCTGGTACCCGCGGTGACGGCGGTGCTGGTGGTGCTCGTGCAGATCAGTTATCCGCTTGCCTCTGGCGTCGCTCGCGATCGGGTGACCGTGGTGGTCGTGCTGTTATCAGCGGGGACGGCGCTGGTACATGCTGGGGCGACGCGCGGCGTCAGGTATGCCTTCGGGTTCGTGGCGATTGTCTCCGGGCTGGGACTGCTTGCCGAAATCATCGGTACCGCAACGGGGTTCCCGTTCGGCTGTTATGAGTATGCCGACGGCAGATTGGGGCCTGCGGTGGCGGGAGTGCCGTTGGTGGTCGCGCTGGCATGGACCGGTGGGCTGTATCCGGTGTGGATAGTCGCCGGATTGTTGACTCGCCGCTGGGCCACGCGAGTTGTTTCGACCGCGGTCGGGGGCGTGGGCTGGGATCTGTTCCTCGATCCGCAGATGGTGGCGGACCGGCAGTGGACTTGGTGTGGCGCCGGTCGGGGGCTGCCCGGACTCGATGAGATTCCGTACACCAACTATCTGGGGTGGTTCGCGGTGGCGCTGGTGATGGCCTTGCTGCTGACCCTCTTGGATCGCGTCGCGGGGTGGGCGAATGCGAATACGTTTGCGCCCGTGACCGAGCAGCTGCGATCGACAGCGCAGTCAAAGGGGACAGCTCCCGATGCGGGGAAAGCTGGAACACCGGCGCTGAAGTTGGGAACGTCCGACTCGACCAGTCCGGAGCACGGATCCCCTCGACCTGGCTGCCATGAAGGCCGACATCGTCGAGGCGATGACCACCTCCTAGGACCGGTAGCCCCGATCTCGGCAGACGTAGTGGTCCCGGTGGCGGTGTTCATGTGGACCTGGCTCGGATCGACACTCGCGCACGCGGTGTTCCTCGATCTGCCGTATTCGGCCTGGTACGGGTGTATCGGACTGGGGGTGCTCGGTGTGCCGCTGCTGGTGCGGTCGGTCACGACCCGGCTGGGCTGATACGACCTGGCCGATACTTCGGCGGCGTGCGTTCCGCCCGTCGCGTGGCAATTCGGGGCGAGCGCCTGGCACGATGTGTGCCGTGCAGCCGAGTCCTCTCACCGCGATGCCCGACACACCGGTTCTACCGCCGCGTTCGCCCCGGCCCGCAGCGCGGGTGGCCGCGGCGGTACTGCTGGCCGCAATGCTGGTGCCCATGCTCGCGGGCTGCCTGCGGGTGCAGGTGTCGATGGGTGTGTCGTCCAATGACCGGGTCTCCGGTCGGATCGTGGCCGCGGTGGTGCCCGCGGACGCCAATGACAAGGGCCCGCAACTGAAGGCCCCCGATTCGCTGGCCGCGAAGGTGCGGGTCGAGCCGTACAGCCAGGACGGCTATGTCGGCAGCAAGGTCTTCTTCGAGGACCTGTCCTTCGGTGAGGTCGGCCAGCTCGGTGCGCTCTCCGATCAGACCCAGGGCATGTTCAACCTGTCGTTCCAGCGCACCGGCGATCTGGTCAGCCTCAATGGCCGGGTCGACCTGAAATCTGTTCCGCCGCACGGTTCGGATGTGCAGTTCACGGTGGCGTTCCCGGCCCGCGTCGCCAAGACCAACGGCAATCGTGAGGATGACTCCACCGTCTCCTGGAAACTGCCGCCGGGCGATGTGTCGACACTGCGCGCCGAGGTCAGCTACGCGGACCCGAATACCCGCTCCTTTGCGGGCTGGGCAGGCATCGTCGGCGGTATCACCCTCGCGGTCGCCGCCATTATCGCCGCCATCGCCTATATGGACCGCAACCCGGCGCCGCCCGGCGCACCCGAGAGCGACTTCTCCCTGAGCAACCTGTGGCGTTCGCTGACCCGCCGCTGACGCGGCCCCTGCGTGCCGGCGCGGCGATCGCCGCGTGGACGGGCGCGGGTATCGCGCTGCTCGGCTGCGGGACCGCGCTATTCAATCGCGCGACGGTGCGCCGGCTGTCGACCGGACCGAATACGGTGATCGAGCCGGTCACGGTATGTATCCCCGCTCGCGACGAGGCAGCGCGACTGCCCGGGCTGATCGATGATCTCCGTGGCCAGGTGGGCGTGCCGCGACTGCGGGTGCTGATTCTCGACGATGCGTCGTCGGATGGGACCGAAGCGGCTGCGCTCGAAGCGATCGCGGGCGATGCGCGCTTCACCGTTTTCCGCTCCGATGCCGAACCAGCACCCGGATGGACCGGGAAGGCCGCCGCGTGCGCTCGGCTCGCCGAGCTGGCCGAGGCCACGGTGCTGATCTTTCTCGACGCCGATGTGCGACTCACGCCGAATGCGATCGCCGCCGCGACCACCGAATTGCGCCGCAGCCGGGCCGCATTGTTGTCACCGTGGCCGTACCAGGTGACCGAATCGCTGGCCGAGGCGCTCGTGCAGCCGCTGCTGTGCTGGTCATGGGCGGCCAGCCTGCCGATCGCGGCCGCCAACCGCAGCCTGCGCCCCTCGACGGCCGTCGCCTGCGGCCAGTTCCTGGTATTCGACGCCACCGCTTACCGCGCCATCGGCGGTCACACCACGGTCGCGGCGAGCCCCACCGAGGACCTGGACCTCGCTCGCGCACTGCGTCGTTCCGGCCGCAGAACCGCGCTTGTCGCGGCGGGCCCAGCGGCGAGCACCCGAATGTACCGTGGCGCAGCCGAACTGGAGGCCGGTTACACCCGCTGGCTGTGGTCCGCTTACGGCGGAACGACAATCGGCGGCGCGGCAGTGGGAGCTGTGGCGGCACTGGCCTACTTGGTGCCCCCACTGGCCGCGATCGGTGGCCGAGGCTCGGTACGCACCGCCGGTCTCATCGGCTACAGCGCCGCAGTCGCCGGCCGCCTCCTTGCCCGCTCACTGGAACGCGGCACCACCACCCGCACGGACATCATCGCGGCCCTGGCCCACCCCCTCTCCATCGACGCCTACCTCCGCCTCTGGACCCACTCCCGCCGCACCCACCACCACAACGACCTGACCTGGAAATCCCGCCCCCTCACCCCCACCCACTGACCGCCCCTCGAGTCGGACACGTGATCATGTGGAAACTGGGGCGGTATCGCCCGAGAAGCCCCGCCACCAGTGCCACCTGATCTTGATCGCGCGGCACGGACTCGGACTCCGAGACCAGCCGCGTTCGCTTAGCGCACTGTTGTGAGTCCTACGGTTGGGACGACGAAGCAGGACTTGCCGCTGTTGTCTACGGTTCCGAAGACTGCGGCGAGTACCGTGCCGGATCCGGTGTCGACTGGGACCGCGCGCACCCCGCCGACCGGGAAGGCGGCGAAGAAGTCCTGGAGGGCACGTTCGGCCAGTGGCCTCATCTCTATCGGGGTTTCGGCGGGCACCATCGTGCGGACCACATCGGAGATCGAACCCATGGCGGTGACGCCGCTGCGACCGTTGGCCAGGTTGACCCACGCGACATTCATGCCCGTGGCATTCGTGCCGTCCGGGCGCAGGCCGTAGGGGACGAAGGTGAACATGACTTGCCCGGCCTTGACGGCGGTCGGGTCGAGCCCCGGAATCGCCAGCGTGGTTTTGGGCCACGGGCCGGGCACCGCACCCGCTACGGCGGGGACCAGACCGAGTGAGCCGGTGTCGGAGCAGAACGGCGCGAGCGCCGGGTACAGGAACGGGTCGACGCCGAAGGTTCGCAACGCCTCGACGACAGCTCGGTAAGCGGCGAACAGGTCCCCGGGCGCGGACGGGGCGGTCGCGGACGGAACAGCTGGTGCGGGCATCGATGGCGGACCCGCGGCAGCGATGCCCGGGGCGGCGAGAGTCAACGCGACCGTACCGGTCGCGATGGCGGTTAGCGTGGTCAGACGGCGCAGCAGAGTCACGGCGGATCTCCTCATCGTCGGGCACGAATCGTGGACCGAGACTACTCCGGCAAACCTTCGCAACAGCGTCTATTTCCGCGAGCAACACGTTCGTGCCGCGCACCGCGGCGGCAACCGCAGCTGGGCATTCCGGACGAAAAGCACGCGAAGAAACCGCGTCCGAAATGCCACCATCCACTGCGCAACCGAGCCAATAGTGCCTGCTCATGGCCATACGAACAAGGTCTGCGCTCACGCTGATTCGTACCCTTGTGCCGGACTTCGCCTGCTTCGCATGATATTTCGGCTAGACCCATTGACCGACCCGTGCTCGGCGTCGGACACACCATCCAGAGCGACCGAGAGACCTGGCTCATCGACGTCGCAGCAACCCCCCGGCCACCGGGTGCGGGTGCTTCCGCCGGGAACGATGGAGGAACCGAAATCATGAGCGCGTCCATCACATCCGATACCCCGGTATCGGATGTTCCGATACCGGGTGCCCACACACCCGATGCCACGGCGTCGGGTGCCCCCACCGCCACCGACGCACCGGCGATCGCCAAGTCCTGGCATCCGTGGCGCTGGGTGATCAGCGCCATCGCACTCGTGCTGCTGGCTCAATTCATCCACGGACTGGCCACCAACCCCGGCTGGGATTGGTCGACATTCGCCAAGTACTTCACCGCGAAATCGGTGCTGTCGGTGCTGAAGGCTCACTGATTTCAGAGGGACGCAATTTCCTCGCCACGGCATGGTGGATGACCACCTTGCCCGGCCTGGTGATCATCGTCGTCGTGCTCTCGGCCCAACGCCTCGGCCGCGCCGTAGGAAGGAGTCACAGCGCATGAGTGAGCGCAGCACGTCCGCCGATCCGACGGACGGCACGCCGCGAATCCGCGACGTCACACATGGACCGAATGGGTCCGCAGCGGCACTGTTGCGCATCGAAGGCCTGCACGTGCGCTACGCCTCCGACAGTGGCGATGTCGCCGCACTCAGGGGCGTATCCCTCACGGTCGCACGCGGTGAGGTCGTCGCGCTGGTCGGCGAATCCGGGTCCGGGAAATCGACTCTGGCGCAATCGGTGATCGGATTGCTCGGCCCCAATGCCGAAATCACCAGCGGGACCGTCACCTTCGACGGGGAGACGGTGGATACCGGATCCGAGCGGGCGCTGCGACGGATTCGCGGTGCGCGGATCGGATTCGTACCGCAGGATCCCGGACTTTCGCTGAATCCGGTGCGGCGCGTGGGTGATCAGGTCGCCGAGGCGCTGCTCGTGCACGGGCTCGCCGATCGCCGCGACGCGTACGCGCGGGCGATCGAATTGCTCGCCGACGCCGGACTCGACCTGCCGGAGTTGCGGGCGGCGCAATATCCGCACGAACTGTCTGGTGGCCAGCGGCAGCGGGTGCTGATCGCGGCGGCGCTCATCGCCGGACCGGAATTGGTGATCGCCGACGAGCCGACCAGCGCCCTCGACGCCACGGTCGCGCGACGCGTACTCGACAAACTCGCCGCGCAGACGGCGGCGCGCGGCGCGGCGGTACTGCTTATCACCCATGATCTGGCGATCGCCGCTGAGCGGGCTGATCGGATCGTGGTACTGAGCGGCGGGGAGATCGTCGAAACCGGTCCGACCGCGACGGTGCTCGCCGAACCTCGTCATCCGTATACAAAGCGATTGCTCGCCGCCTCGCCGAGTCTGGCCCCGTTCGACGGGTTCCGCACGCCT
Source organism: Nocardia sp. CA-084685 (assembly GCF_050955785.1). NCBI lineage: Bacteria > Bacillati > Actinomycetota > Actinomycetes > Mycobacteriales > Nocardiaceae > Nocardia > Nocardia sp. CA-084685. Next base: position 2,646,804 of record NZ_CP192094.1, on the reverse strand, counting down.
GATGACCGGCACCCGATTACGCCATCCCCATCGCAACCGCACACTCGAAGGAGCCAGAGCGTCATGACGACCAGCATCACCAGTCTTTTCGAAACCGAGTGGGCACATTGGCATCAGGCCAGGCAAGACCAGTTGCGCGATCCGCTCGGCTTCCTGAGCCTGACCGGGCTGCATTGGCTCACCGACCAACCCGAGCGCCTTGCCGACATTCCCGGCACCTGGTGGGTCACCGACGACAAGGTGTTCATCACCGCCCGGCCCGCCGACCGCCTGCGGTTCGAGGGCAGCGACATCGCGGGTGTCCAGATCGTCACACCGGCCGAAGGTGCGCCGGGACTCGATGTGCTGCACGAGAATCGAGTGCTCGAGGTGATTCGTCGCAGCGGCCTTTACGCCGTGCGCGTGCACGACCCGGCGGCACCCCCATTGCTGAGCTTCGAGGGCATCCCGACCTATGCCCCGGACCCAGGCTGGGTGGTCGACGGTCGCTTCGAGCCGTTCGACGCGCCACGCACGATCACCACCGGGGCCGTGGTCGACGGTCTCGAACATCACCACACCGCCTCGGGCACCATCGAATTCACCATCGGCGAGGTCACCGAGCGCATCATCGTCTTCGGCGAGCCGACCAACCTGCGGGTGCTGTTCACCGATGCCACCAGCGGCGTCACCACCTACCCGGCGGCCCGATCGCTGGCCGTCGAGGCGCCCGAATCCGATGGCACCGTGCGCCTCGACTTCAACCGGGCGGCCAATTTGCCCTGCGCCTTCACCGATTTCGCCACCTGCCCGCTAGTACCCGCGGAAAACCGGTTGCGGGTGGCCATCGAAGCGGGCGAACAGCATCCGCGCCTAGGACGGTCCGCATGACGATCCCGCTTTCCATCCTCGATCTGGCCCGATCAGCGCCGGATCCACAGCGCAGCAGGCCCTGCGCAACACCATCGACCTGGCCCAGCACGCCGAGCAGTGGGGTTACCGCCGCTACTGGCTTGCCGAACATCATTTCGTCTCGGTGGCGAGTTCCTCCTCGATCACACTGATCGGCCTGGTTGCCGCGGCCACCACCCGGATCCGCGTTGGCTCGGCGGCGGTTCAGGTCGGCCACCACACCTCGGCATCGACCGTGGAGGCATTCGGCACCATCGACGCGCTCTACCCGGGACGGCTCGACCTCGGCCTTGGCCGATCGGGCCATCGCCGCACCCAGTTCGGCGCACAGCCCGCCCATCCCAAGGGTGGTCATCCGGTCGTCGATACCGTGACCGGGCGCACCGAGGTACGCGACGGCGTGGTGGTCCCGCCGCCCTTCGATCCCGGACGAATCACGGATCGGTCCAGGTTCATCGCCTCGCTCAGCGCACTGCAACAGCAGGGCGCGCAGGCGCCGGAATTTCCGGACCAGGTCGATGAGGTGCGCGCCCTGCTCAACGGCACCTACAAGAGCGCCGAAGGCATTGCGCTGCATGCGGTTCCGGGCGAGGGAGCACAGGTCGAGCTGTGGTTGTTCGGCAGCTCGGCCAGCGAAAGCGCTGAATTGGCAGGCGAACTCGGTCTACCCTTCGCTGCCGCCTATCACGTCTCCCCCGGCACCGCCCTGGACGCGGTCGCGGCCTATCGAGCGGCCTTCCGCCCGTCGGCCGATCTCGCCGAACCGTATGTGGTGATCTCCGCGGACGTGGTCGTCGCCCCCGACGACGCGCGTGCCCAACATCTGGCCGCCACCTACGGTCACTGGGTGCACAGCATCCGCAGCGGTGCGGGCGCCGCGGACTACCTCGATCCGGATACCGCCACCGCGCTGACCCCGGAGCAGCGCCGATTGGTCGACGACCGGCTCGCCACCCAGTTCGTCGGCAGCCCGCACACCGTCGTCGAACGGCTGCGGGCCCTGCAGCGCGTCACCGGCACGAACGAACTGCTCGTCACCAGCGTTACCCACCGCCACGAGGACCGCCTCGAATCCCACCGTCTCCTCGCCGACGCCTGGGGTCTGCGCCCCGCCCGCGCCGCCTGACCCGACCGATGCTGGGGTCAGGCGCTGATGGGGGCGGCGGTTACGCCGTAACCGAGGTTGGTGAGGACCTCGCCGGTGGCCTTGGCGAAGTTCAGCGTGATGAAGTGCAGGCAGGGTGCGCCCTCAGCGATGAGGCGCTGGCCCATTTCCGTGGCGATTTCGATGCCGACCTCACGAACCGCGGCATTGTTCTCCTCGGGCCCGTCGCCGGCGGCCTTGCGGAGGCGCTCCATCACCGCGGGCGGCAGGGGACGCCCGCACAGTTCCTCGGCGCGGGCCACCGTGCGCAGCGAGGTGATGGGCATCAGCTCGGGGATGATCGGCTTCGCACCCTCGATCGGATCGAAGGCCGCGACGCGATCGCGCAGCCGCAGATAGTGCTCGACGTCGAAGAACATCTGGGTGATCGAATACTCCGCGCCCGCACGCAATTTCGCGGCCAGATACGCGGTGTCGTGCTCGAGATCCGGGGAACGGTGGTGGCCCTGCGGGAACGAGGCGACGCCGACATGGAAGTCGCCGAGGTCACGCACGATGCGCACCAGCTCTTCGGCGTATGCCACGCCCTCGGGATGTTTGCGCCATTCACCGAGCGGATCACCGGGCGGGTCACCGCGCAGCACGAGAATATTGCGGATGCCCGAATCGGCGTACGCGCCGACCAGTGAGCGCAGTTCGGAGACGCTGTGCTCGACGGCGGTCAGATGCGCGACCGGCAGCAGCGTCGTCTCCTCGGCCAGCTCGCCGGTGATCCGCACAGTGCGGTCGCGAGTGGTACCGCCCGCGCCGTAGGTCATCGAGACGAAGGCCGGATGCATACGTTCGAAAGTGCGTGCGGCCCGCCATAGCCGCGCCTCGCCCGCGGCGTCACGCGGCGGATTGAACTCCACCGAGAAGGGCACCGAACCCTCCGAATGGGTCCGCAGACTCTGCACAACCGAGGGGGTTCCAGAGACGATCGGTGGCGTCGGGGACGGCCGGCCAGGGGTCGAACGTCCCCGCACTTTATCGAAAGTCACCGGTCCAGTGTAGTGGTGCCCCATTACCGGGCCGTCAGGTCGTCGCAACCGTACGCGTATTCTGCGAGCAGGCGACACGCTCGCAATCGCCGGAACGACACGCGCGACGGTCACCGTCCGGCGCCGAAGTACCCATAGTGCCCACGATCCACCGCGCATCAGCACCCGCACGACCTTGGAGGCTCCCCTGTCCGCCGGAACCGGTATCCAGACGCCTCAGCCCACTCCGCCCGCGAATCACACGCCGGCGCCGGGCACCCCCGGATTCGTCGCGGCGGTCGAGGACGCGCTCAAAGCCTTCTTCCAGACCCGCCGCCCCATCGTCGAGCCGCTCGGTCCGGTTTTCATCCAGGCCGCGGACGCGCTCGAACTCTTCGTGCTGCGCGGCGGAAAGCGCACCCGCCCGGCCTTCGCCTGGACCGGCTGGCTCGGCGCGGGTGGCGATCCCACCGGCCCGCACGCCGCCGCGGTCCTGAACGCCTGTGCCGCACTGGAATTGGTGCAGGCCTGCGCGCTGGTGCACGACGACATCATCGACTCCTCGCGCACGCGTCGCCGCTTTCCCACCGTGCACGTCGACTTCGAACAGCGCCACCGCGATCACGGCTGGGCCGGTGACGCCGCACACTTCGGCACCTCGGTCGCCATCCTTGTCGGCGATCTGGCGCTGGCCTGGGCGGATGACTTGGTGCACGCCGCCGGACTCGACGCCGCCGCGCTCGGCCGTTTCGCGTCGGTCTGGGCACTGATGCGCACCGAGGTGCTCGGCGGGCAGCTGCTCGATATCCACGGTGAGTCCGCGGGTGACGAATCCGTCGCGGCGGCGCTGCGCATCAACCGCTACAAGACCGCGGCCTACACCGTGGAGCGCCCGCTGCACCTGGGCGCGGCACTGGCCGACGCCGATCCGGAGCTGATCGAGGCATACCGGACCTTCGGCACCGATATCGGCATCGCCTTCCAGCTGCGCGACGATCTGCTCGGCGTCTTCGGCGATCCCGCGGTCACCGGAAAGCCTTCCGGCGACGACCTGCGCGAGGGCAAGCGCACCGTCCTGGTCGCCGAGGCGCTGCAGCGTGCCGACGCCATCGCTCCGGCCGCGGCCGATCTGCTGCGCACCAGCATCGGCACCGATCTGACCGCGGACCAGGTCGAGCGGTTGCGCGCGGTGATCACCGAACTCGGCGCGGTCGACGAGGTGGAGCGGCGCATCACCGATCTCACCGAACAGGGTCTGGCCGCGCTGGCCTCGAGTGCCGCCACGCCCGATGCCAAGGAGCGGTTGCGCGCCATGGCACTGGCCGCGACGAGTCGCACCCACTAGCCGCGAGAGATGTAGATGAAAACAGTTGCGGGACCGACCGATCGCGTCGTGGTGGTTGGCGCGGGCCTATCCGGCCTCGCCGCCGCTCTGTATCTGACCGGAGCCGGGCGCACAGTCACCCTGCTCGAACGCGCCGATCATCCCGGCGGCCGCGTCGGCCTCTATCGCGGGCCCGACTACGAAATCGACTCCGGCGCAACGGTACTCACCTTGCCGGAGCTGATAACCGACGCCCTCGCCGCCGTGGGCGCAACCCCCGAAACCTGCACGCCGCCACTGCGCATCCACCAACTCGCCCCCAGCTACCACGCCCGCTTCGCCGACGACTCCACCATCCGCGTCTACGCCGATCCCGAGGCCATGGCCATCGAGGTGGCCCGCGTCTGCGGCGATGACGAGGCGCTGCGCTACCGACGGCTGCGCAACTGGCTCGCGCAGATCTACCGCGCCGAATTCACCGAGTTCATGGATACGAACTTCGATTCGCCGCTCGATATGCTCCGCTACCCGGCCAAACGTCGCGCATTGGCCACCCTCGTGCGACTCGGCGGATTCGGCAGGCTCGGCCCGCGCGTCTCCCGCTTCCTGCGCGATCCTCGTCTGGCCCGACTGTTCACCTTCCAAGCGTTGTACGCGGGCATGGCCCCGGCGAAAGCACTGGCCGTATACGGCGCGATTCCGCATATGGACACCTCGCTCGGCGTCTACTTCCCCGAGGGCGGTATGCGCGCAATCACCGCCGCACTCGCGGACGCCTTCACCGCGGCGGGCGGCGTACTCGCGCTGAACACCGAGGTCACCGGGATCGAGTACGCGGGCGGCCGGGCCAAGCAGGTCCGCACCGCAGACGGGCGCGGCTTCGATTGCGACGCCGTTGTCCTCACCGCCGACCTCGGCGCACTCGAGCGCTTCGGCGTGCGCCGCCGCCGTCGACTGCGCGCGGCGCCCTCCGCCGTTGTCGCACACGGCACCATCCCCGTCGCCATCGCTGAGACCTGGCCGATCCAGACGCACCACACCATTGATTTCGGTGCGGCGTGGAACCGGACCTTCGACGAAATCGCCGCCCGCCCCGGCCGCGGCCGCCTGATGAGCGATCCGTCATTGCTGCTCACCCGACCCGCACTGACCGATCCGTCGCTCTACATCGATCGCCCCGGCGGCAGATACGAACCCTTCTCGCTGCTGGCCCCCTGCCCCAACCTCGACGCCGCACCGCTGGACTGGACCGAGCTCGGCCCCTCGTACCTGCGTGAACTCCTGAATGTGTTGGAGGAACGGGGATATCACGGAATCGCCGAACACTTCACCGTGGACCACCTCGACACACCAGGCACCTGGCGCGAACAAGGCATGCTTGCTGGCAGCCCCTTCTCGGCGGCCCATCTATTCCGACAAACCGGCCCATTTCGTCCGCGCAATTTTCCCGGCGGCAGCGACAACGTGGTTATCGCCGGTTGCGGCACCACTCCGGGTGTCGGCGTGCCGACCACCCTGCTATCGGGAAAACTGGCGGCAAACCGAATTATCGGCACTGTGCAAGCCACTCGGGATGAATCCCCACGCACCAGCGGGATAGTGTTCCCGACAAGCCGATAAACTAACGGCCGACCTATTCGCCTGCGGTTGCGACCGCCGACCACTCCGGGGGGACCGACACCACATGCATCCCCCTGAGACGACGGCCGCCGCGCCCACCGACAACTCGATCACCGCGACCGAAGACGAGGCGCGCCCATCGAGCGCCCCCGCGCGCCCGACCACCCCGACCGTCGCCGAACCCGGGCTCCGAACCTGGCTGCGAACCACCGCCGACTTCGCCCGCAGCCCCGAAGGACATTCGGCGCTGCTCGGATTCTTCGGCGCGCTGATGATCACCTTCGGCGGATTCGGTGCGGGCAGCGTGCGCAAACGCGATCCGCTGCTCGAGGCGATGCATCTGTCCTGGCTGCGGTTCGGGCACGGCTATGTGCTCTCCACCATGGTCATCTGGGTCGGTGTGCTGCTGATGATCACCGCGTGGGTGCGCTTGGGCCGCACCACGATCGGATTCGGCGACCGGCCCGACGCCGGGGTCACGCTGAACGAACTGCGCGCGATCGTCGGCATCTGGATCTTCCCGCTCTTGTTCGCGGTGCCGATGTTCAGCCGCGACGCGTATTCGTATCTGGCTCAGGGCGCGCTGCTGCGTGACGGCTTCGATCCCTACGTCTCCCCGCCGGTCGCCAATCCCGGTGTGCTGCTGGACAATGTGAGCCCGGTCTGGACCACCACCACCGCGCCATACGGTCCGATCTTCCTGCTGCTCGGCAACGCGATCACCGCGATCACCGGCGATAACGTAGTCGCGGGCACCATCGCGCTGCGGCTGGTGATGCTGCCCGGCCTGGCACTGATGATGTGGGCGGTGCCGTACCTGACAAAGCACCTGGGCGGTAAGCCGAACGTGGCACTCTGGCTGGCCGTACTCAATCCGCTGGTGCTGATCCACCTGATCGGCGGTGTGCACAACGAAATGCTGATGGTCGGGCTCATGTGTGCGGGCATCGCACTCGTGCTCGAGCGCCATCATGTGGCGGGCATCGTGGTCGTCGCGATAGGCGTCGCCATCAAGGCGACCGCCGGTGTCGCACTGCCGTTCCTGGTCTGGATCTGGATGCTGCACGAGCGCGAACGCCGAGCGCTACAACGCGCCGCGCAATCACCGGGTGCCACCCAGAGGGTCGAGACCGAGGCCGAACCCGCGCGGCCGAGCGCGGAAGTACCGCATCCGGCACTGATGTTCGCCAAGATCGCCGGACTCGGTTTGAGTGTTTTCGCGGTGGTCTTCGTGGCCGCCTCGGCCATCGCCGGAGTCGGCATCGGCTGGCTGACCGCGCTGTCGGGCTCGAAGAAGATCATCAACTGGCTCTCGCTGCCGACGATCATGGCGCATATGGTCCGCTGGGTGACGCCGTTCCCGATGGATCCGGTGCTCGCGGTGACCCGCGCACTCTGCGCGCTCGCGCTCGTCGCCGTGCTCGCGTGGACTTGGTGGCGGTTCCGGCACAGTGAACGCGAGGCGGTTTTCGGCATCCTGATCGCCTTCGTCGCCATCGTCATCCTCTCGCCCGCCGCGCTGCCCTGGTACTACTCCTGGCCGCTGGCGCTCGCCGCCGGGTTCGCGCTGTCCACCACAACGCTGATGGTGCTGGTCGGGTTGTGTACCTGGTTGATGCTGGTCTTTCAGCCGGACGGTTCGATCGGGCTCTACAGCTTCGGGCACGTCGCCGCCGCGACCTTCGCCGCCGTCGTCGCGGCACTGTCACTGCGACGGGTCGACCCACTGCGATTGCGCGCTACCCCACCGGAGAGCAATCCGGTCGCCGTCACCCGGTCATGACCGAGTTCGCTCATACCGCCCGCGGCGAGGAACTGGCCGCGGCATACCGCGTATGCCGTGCGATCGCCGCCGTGCACGGACGCACCTACTTCCTGGCCACCCGACTGCTGTCCGCGCCACGAAGACCCGCGGTGCACGCGCTCTATGCCTTCGCGCGCATGGTCGACGACATCGTCGATCACCCCACGTACGACGCCGAACACGGTCCCGCGGGCGAACTCGATCTCGTCGAAAAGCAACTGCGCGTCGCCTTGGAGCAGGCAAAGCCTCCCGTCGACCGGCGCACCCAGGTACTCGCCGCACTCGCCGACACCATCCAGCGCTACGACATTGCACCCCAGCACTTCTGGACCTTCCTGGACTCCATGCGAATGGACGTTCCGGGCACCACGCACTTCCGCGCCCACTACGCTACCATGACCGAACTGCGCGGCTACATGCGCGGTTCAGCGGCCGCGATCGGTCTGCAGCTGCTGCCCGTACTCGGCACAGTCGTCCCGGTGGCCGAGGCCGAACCCGCCGCGGCCGCACTCGGCGAGGCCTTCCAGCTCACCAATTTCCTGCGTGATGTAGCCGAGGACCTGGACCGTGGCAGGATCTACCTGCCCACCGACGAACTCGCGGCCTTCGGCGTCGACGCCGACCTGCTCGCCCACTGCCACCGGATCGGCCACACCGACCAGCGGGTCCGCCGCGCACTGGCCCACCTGATCGCGATCAACCGCGACCTCTATCGCTTCGCGAACCCTGGCATCGACCTACTCGACCCCCGGGTACGCCCCGCCATCCGCACCGCGAGCAAGCTCTACTCCGGCATCCTGGATGAAATCGAACATGCCGACTACACGGTCTTCGCCCGCCGGGCCGCAGTCCCCCGCCACCGCCGCCTGCGTGTCGCGGCAATCGAGTTCACCTCTGCTGCCCTACGGCACTGAGACTCGATCGCAACTACGCCACTCACGCTTCCACCGCGGAGCAAGTCTTACGAGCGACCCATTCACGGCCCGTCTGGCGGTCCGAGCTGTCGAAGCACATGCGACACAGGCCCGAGTCTCAGCACCCCGTGCACCAGGGGCGCCCCGCCATCACCAACCCCAACGGAACAGAGTCCTACGAGCGACCCTTCGCGGCCCGGCTCGCATCGGAGCCGTCCAAGCACATGCGCCACAGGCGCGAGTCTCGACCTTCCAGCACACGTGCACGAGGCGCCGAACGCCCCGCCATCACCGACCCCAACTGAGCAAGCCTTACGAGCGACCCATTCACGGCCCGTCTCACATCCGAGCCGTCCAAGCACATGCGACGAAGGCGCGAGTCGCGCCCTTCCGGCATGCGTGCACCGGGTGCCGAACACCCCCTCCCGTCCCAACCCCAACGGAGCTGTCTTACGAGCGACCCGTTCGCGGCCCGTCTCGCGTCCGAGCCGTCGAAGCGCATGCGCCGCAGGCGCGAGTCTCGACGGCTCGGACGCGAGACACCAGGGGGCCGCGAACACGCCGCGGCGGAGCCGCGGCCAACAATTCAGAAGGGATCGGCTGCCGCGCGGCGCAGCACCTCGCGTGCGAGCGGGCCGTGCAATGCGTCGACGGGCTTACCGGGCAGGCTCTCGTCGTCGGTGAAGATCCACTCCAGGATCTCCTCATCGGTGTACTTGGCGTCTTTCATGACGGTGATCAGGCCCGGCAGCGGTTTCACGATCGCGCCGGTATCGTCGAAGAATCGCTCGGGCACGCCGGCGACGCCATCGCGGCGCACGGCGAGCAACTGGTGGTCGCGCAGCATCTGATGCACCCGGGTCACCACGAGCCCGAGCTTGTCGGCCACCTCGGGTAGTGGGATCACCGCCTCCGACTGGGGAAGAACGTCGTCACTGCAAGGAAATGCACTCACTCGGATAACGGTAGACGCTCCCGCTCCGCGTGACTCGAGACACCCTGGACCGTGCCCCCACGATTCCACAGCGGAGCGAGTCTTATGAGCAACCCTTTCGCAGCCCGTCTCCCGTCCGAGCCGTCGAGCACACGCGCCACAGGCGCGAGTCTCGACCTTCCAGCACGCGTGCACGAGGTGCCGAACGCCCCCGCCATCACGACCACCGCAGAGCTCTGTCTTACGAGCGACCGTTCGCGGCCCATCTCACCTCCAAGCCAACCAAACGCATGCGACACGGGCGCGAGACTCAACCACCCAGCACGAGTGCACCAAGCGCCGAACACCCCGCCAACCCCAACCCCAACGGAGCGAGCCTTACGAGCGACCCATTCGCGGCCCATCTCACCTCCAAGCCAACCAAACGCATGCGACACAGGCGCGAGACTCAACCACCCAGCACGAGTGCACCAAGCGCCGAACACCCACGCCACCACCGACCACCCGACGGAGCGGGTCTTACGAGCGACCGTTCGCGGCCCGTCTCGCGTCCGAGCCGCCGAAGCGCATGCGACGAAGTCGCCAGTCTCGACGGCTCGGACGCGAGACACCAGGGGGCCGCGAACACGCCGCGCCCGCGCGGCCAAAAATCCAGCAATCGACACGGCTACGATCGTGAGCGGGCCGCGCGAGGCGGTCAATCGCTTGTCGCGTCGGAGCGAGGGGTGAGAATTTTGTGAAAGCCGGAGGACATCACTTGATCGGGCAAATCCTGGAGGGGCGCTACCGCATCGATGCGCCGATCGCGCGGGGCGGGATGTCGATGGTCTTCCGAGGCGTGGATACCCGCCTGGACCGTCCGGTCGCCATCAAGGTGATGGATCCCAAGTTCGCCGCCGATCCCCAGTTCCTGTCCCGGTTCGAATTCGAGGCGCGTGCGGTCGCCAAGCTCAAACATCCGTCCCTGGTCGCGGTCTACGACCAGGGTGTGGACGGTGAATATCCGTTCCTGATCATGGAGCTGGTCGAGGGCGGTACGCTGCGCGAGCTGCTGCGTGAACGCGGTCCGATGCCGCCGCATGCGGTGCGCGCGGTCGCCGAGCCGGTTTTGGCCGCGATCGGCGTCGCGCATTCGGCGGGCCTGATCCATCGCGATATCAAACCGGAGAATGTGCTGATCTCCGACTCCGGCGAGGTGAAGATCGCCGATTTCGGTCTGGTTCGGGCAGTCGCCGCCGCGAATACCACCTCGGCGAGCGTAATCCTGGGCACCGCCGCCTACCTGTCACCCGAACAGGTGACCGCGGGCACCGCCGATTCCCGCAGCGATGTCTATTCCTTCGGCATCTTGATCTTCGAACTGCTCACCGGCCGCGTCCCGTTCACCGGCGACACTTCGCTATCGGTGGCGTATCAGCGCATCGAGAACGATGTGCCGAGCCCGAGCGAATTCATCGATGGGGTCCCGCCGGAGTTCGACGAGTTGATCGCGCGGGCCACCAACCGCGAACCCGCGCACCGCTTCGCCGATGCCAACGAGATGGCGGCCGAACTGCATTCCATCGGGGTCGCGCTGAATCTGCCGCCTTATCGGGTGCCCGCACCGCAGGAATCGGCCGAACACCTCAGCGCCAGCTACCAGTTCGCCGCGCCTACCCCACAGCAGGCCAGAGCGGCGGCACCGCCGCCGCCGTCCGCGCAGCACACCAAGGTCGTCACCGCGGCGCGGCCGCGGGTGCCCGATTACGGTCCGCCCGACAACTACGGACCGCCGGAAACCTACGGCGATCACTACCCACCATCACATTCGCCGCAGTCGTCCCCCTTCGCGGACGACCGGACCAAATCGCGTCGCACGGTACTGGTCTGGGTCACCATCGTCGCGATTCTTACCCTGCTCGTCGGAATCGGCGGCTGGTGGTTGGGCGTGGGGCGCTACTCCGCCGTCCCGTCGGTCGCCGGGAAGGATCAAGCCAGCGCGATTTCGGCGCTGTCGGACGCCGGTTTCGACACCGAGATCAGACAGAAGACCTCCGACACCATCCCGGTTGGCGGGGTGGTCGGCACCGATCCTTCGGCCGGATCCAAGGTCACCAAGGGTTCGACGGTGGCCGTGCTGATCTCCAGCGGCAAACCCCGCGTGCCGGAGCTCAAAGCGGGCGACGACATTTCGAAGGTCAACCAGCTCATCCGTGATGCCGGACTGCAACCGGTGGACGCGGGCGAAACCGGTAGCACCGCACCCAAGGGCAGCTTCGCGAAGGTGGATCCGGCTCCCGGCACCGTCCTGCCGCTGGCCGCGCAGGTAAAGGTCTACCGCAGCAAGGGATCTCAGCCGGTGAAGATGCCCGATGTGCGCGGCAAGACCACCGAGGAAGCGAATAAGGTGCTCACCGCGGCCGGAATCACGGTGCGTGAGACCAGAACTCAGTACGACCGGAGCATCGAGGCGGATAAGGTCATCGCCACCGAACCGGCCGCGGGCGCCACGATCCAGTCCGGCGACGGTGTCACCTTGATCGTCTCCAATGCCGTGAAAGTGCCCCTGCTGGTCGGTTCGAGCGTCGCCGACGCGCGCTCCAAGCTGCAGGGGCTCGGCTTGGTGGTGGCAGTGCGTCAGCTCACCCCGAACGAGAGCTCCGTGGTGATCGGCCAAGTTCCTGGCGTGGGCTCCAATGTCGAGGCGGGCAGTACCGTCTCGCTGACGGCACTGCCCTGACGACAACCGCAGCGCCGCATGTCGCGCGCGGCGCTTCGAAAGCCTTGGTCAGCGAAGCATTTCGGCGACCAGGAAGGCCAGCTCCAGCGACTGCTGGGTGTTCAGCCGCGGGTCACATGCGGTCTCGTAGCGACCGGACAGATCCAGATCGGAGATGTCCTGTGCGCCGCCGAGGCATTCGGTGACGTCCTCACCGGTCAGTTCGATGTGCAGCCCACCCGGATGGGTGCCCAATGCGTGGTGCACCTCGAAGAAGCCCTGCACCTCGTCGATGATCCGATCGAAATGCCGGGTCTTGTAGCCGGTAGAGGCCTCGTGGGTATTGCCGTGCATGGGGTCGCACTGCCAGATGACCTGGTGTCCGGTCGCCTGCACCTTCTCGATAATGGGCGGCAGCACGTCGCGCACCTTGGTATTGCCCATGCGCGAGACGATGGTCAACCGGCCCGGCTCGTTATTGGGGTCGAGCCGCTCGACGTACTCCACGGCCTGATCGGGCGTGGTGGTCGGGCCGATCTTCAGGCCGATCGGATTGGCGAGCAGTTCCGCGAAGGCGATATGCGCGCCGTCGAGCTGCCGGGTGCGCTCGCCGATCCAGAGGAAGTGCGCGGATAGGTCGTAGAGCACCGGCTCGCCCGCCGGGTTCTCGCCGAGGCGCAGCATGGCGCGCTCGTAGTCCAGCACCAGTGCCTCGTGGCTGGCGTAGATGCGGGCCGACTGCAGGCTCGGATCGTTCACCCGACAGGCGGTCATGAAGGCCAAACCGCGGTCGATCTCCTCGGCCAGCGCCTCGTAGCGCGCACCGGCGGGCGATTGGGCAACGAAGTCGCGGTTCCAGTCGTGCACACGGTGCAGATCCGCCATGCCCGCGCTGGTCAGGGCACGTACAAGATTCATAGCCGCACTGGCGTTGGCGTAGGCGCGGACCAGTCGCGAAGGGTCGTGCTCACGCAGCTTCGCGTCGGCGACCAGCGAGTTCACCATGTCGCCGCGATAGGACTTGAGGCCGAGCGCGTCGGTGTCCGAGGAACGCGGCTTGGCATATTGGCCCGCGATACGCGCGACCTTGACCACCGGCAGACTGGCACCGTAGGTCAGCACCACAGCCATCTGCAGCAATGTGCGGATATTGCCGCGGATATGCGGTTCGGTGTTGTCGGCGAAGGTCTCCGCGCAGTCACCGCCCTGCATCAGGAAGGCCTCGCCGCGCGCGACTTCCGCGAGCTGAGCGCGCAACTCCTCCACCTCGGCGGGCACGCAGATCGGTGGCACGCTCTCCAGCACGGTGCGCATCATTGCCGCCTGCTCCGGATCCCACGCCGGCTGCTGTAGCGCAGGACGCGCCAGTGCGTCGTCCAGCCGCCTCCGCAGCTCTGCGGGCAGCGGCGGCAGCTCCGGCAGGCGATCGATGGGTACGTCGACGGTCCAGTTCACTCGTTCAGAATACGGATACCCCAGCATGCGCAGGTACCCGGTATAAGGGGTGGATTCTATCCACCTAGGGTGGATAGCCGGGCACTATCGCCGCACCGTACCGATCTCTGGAGGACAGACCGATCTCGCTTCGATACTTTTATGACTGCGAATTCATCGAGGACGGGTCGACCATCGACCTCGTATCGATCGGTGTGGTCTGCGAAGACGGCCGCGAATACTATGCGGTGTCAACCGAATTCGATCCCGAACGCGCGGGTCCATGGGTACGCAGGTACGTGTTGCCGCAGCTCCCGTCGCCTGCCTCTCCGCTCTGGCGCGGCCGTGAACAGATCCGCAAAGACCTCTACGAATTCCTGGTTCCGCGCCCCAGCGTCACCCCCGAACTGTGGGCCTGGGTGGCCGCCTATGACCATGTCGCGCTGTGCCAGCTCTGGGGGTCCATGGTCGACCTGCCCAATGCGCTGCCCCGCTACACCAACGAACTGCGTCAGCACTGGGAGGCCCACGGCCGTCCCGAATTGCCCCCGGTCCCCCCGGACGCCCACGACGCCCTCGCCGACGCCCGCCACAACCTGGCCAAATTCGAGGCCATCGAGGCCGCCCGCCGCCGAGTCTCCCTTTAAAGCGAAAGGCCCCGAGTCGAATCTCGACTCGGGGCCTGTGCTTATCGGTCAGTGCGCGGACTTACCGTTGCGACCGTCCGCCTTTTCCTGGACCTTCTGCAGTACGGCGAGCTGCTTGTGCTCTTCCGCGTGGTCGTCCTCGAAGGCCTGCTCGATCTCGTGCAACGGATCGGCGCGCAGGAAGCTACCGGTGCCCGGCTTACCGGCCGAACCCAGCTTGTTCATCTTCTTGGGCACCGTCGCACCCTGATACTCCAGCGGGATCGGGTGGCCGTGATCGTCGACCGGGCCGAGCGGCTGATGCACCTCGATGTACTCACCGTGCGGCAGCCGCTTGATCACACCGGTCTCGATGCCGTGCTCGAGCACCGCGCGGTCACCGCGCTGCAGACCGATGCAGAACCGGTAGGCGATGAAGTACGCCGCCGGCGGCACGACCAGCAGGCCGATGCGGCCCATCCAGGTGGTGGCGTTCAACGAGATGTCGAACTTCAGTGCCAGGATGTCGTTGACGCACGACAGGGTCAGCACCACATAGAAACCGATCGACATCGCACCGATCGCCGTGCGCACCGGCACATCGCGCGGGCGCTGCAGCAGGTTGTGGTGCACATCGTCGCCGGTGAGGCGCTTCTCGATCCACGGGTACAGAATCAGCACCGTGAACACCAGCCCCATGATCAGCGCCACCCAGAACACGGCCGGGACCGTGTAGTGACCCAGGTAGAGCTCCCACGGCGGCATCAGACGCGCCAGACCGTCGGTCCACATCATGTAGAAGTCGGGCTGCGAACCGGCCGACACCTGCGAGGGGTTGTACGGACCCATGTTCCAGATCGGGTTGATCTGCAGCACACCGGCCATGATCGCCACGATGCCGAGGGTGAAGGCGAAGAACGCGCCCTGATCCGAGGCGAACACCGGCACGATGCGCGCACCGACGACATTGTTCTCGGTGCGGCCCGGGCCGGGGAACTGCGTGTGCTTCTGGTACCAGACCAGCGCGACGTGCGCGGCGATCAGCGCCAGCATAATGCCGGGGAACAGCAGCACGTGCGCGATGAACAGGCGCGGAATGATGATGTCGCCGGGGAAGTCACCGCCGAAGATCAGCCAGTGCATCCAGGTGCCGACGATCGGGATACTCATCGTGATACCGCCGAACGCGGCCCGCAGACCGGTGCCCGAGAGCAGATCGTCGGGCAGCGAGTAACCGAAGAAGCCCTCGAACATGGCCAGGATCAGCAGCAAGCAGCCGATCACCCAGTTGGCCTCGCGTGGCTTGCGGAACGCACCGGTGAAGAAGATGCGGAACAGGTGCACGATGATCGAGGCCGCGAAAAGCAGTGCGGCCCAGTGGTGCACCTGGCGCACGAACAGACCGCCGCGCACCTCGAAGGAAATGTTCAGCGCCGTCTCGTAGGCCCGCGACATGGTCACACCACGCAGCGGCTGATAGGCGCCGTTGTAGACGACCTCGCCCATCGACGGATCGAAGAACAGGGTCAGATACACACCCGACAGCAGCAGGATGATGAAGCTGTAGAGCGCGATCTCGCCGAGCAGGAACGACCAGTGGGTCGGGAAGACCTTGTTGATCGACCGCTTCACGAACGCCGCGGCGCGGTACCGCTCGTCGGCCTCGCTGGCTTGGGTTGCAACCCGACTCATGAACGACGCTCCCAGTAGGCCGGTCCGAGCGGCTCGATGAAGTCGCCCGCGGCGACCAGGTAGCCCTCGGAATTGACGGTGATCGGCAGCTGCGGCAGTGCGCGAGCGGCGGGACCGAAGACCGGCTTACCCCATTCGGTCGCCAGGAACTGCGACTGGTGGCATGGGCACAGGATCTTGTTGGTCTGCTGCTCGAACAGCGACGTTGGGCAACCGAGGTGGGTGCAGATCTTCGAGTAGGCGAAGTAATCGCCGTAGTTGAAGCTCTCCTGCCCCTTGCGCTTGATGGCCTTCTGCGCGTCTTCGGTGCGCAACCGGATCAGCATCACGGCGTTGCGGATACCGCGCAAGGACTGCAGTGTCGCGTGCTCGTCACCGCGCCACTTCTCCTTCCACGGGAACACCGTCTCCATCGCGCCCGCGTCCAGATCCTCGGGACGCACCAGCATGACGTCCTCGGGGCGACCGGTGTCGCGACGGATGTAGATCGTCTCGCCGGGGAAGTCCGGCGTCCAGCCCGAGACCCACAGCGGCGACTTGTCGCCCTTGGCCCACGGGTTCTTGATCATGCCGCCGACGAAGACCAGCAGCGCACCGATGCCGAGTACGCCGACACCGGCGCCCGCGGTCCGGGTGATCATCTTGCGACGACCCAGGGTCGAGGTGTCCAGCGCGTCCTGCAACTCGGCAACCAGGGTGCGGCGCTCGACCTCGGGCGAGGATCCGTCGTGGCGGTCCTGAATGGACAGCTCGGCCGGGATGAACTTCTTGCGGATCAGCACCACCGCGACGCCGATGACCAGCACCGAGATACCGAGGCTGAGGCCGACCAGCGGGGTGAACAGCGAGTAGGCGGTGTGGCCTTCCTCGTCCTTGCCCTTGAACTCCCAAGGCCAGAACAGGTACACGCCGACCAGGACCGCGGCCGCGATACCGGAGACCGCGAACCAGAACGAGACCTGCCGCTCGGCGCGCTTCTCGGCGCGGGTGCCCGGCACGGGGAACCGCTGGCGCCGGTAGGCGACATCGACGCCGTCACGCTCGGTACCGAGCTTGACCAGCTCGTCGCGCGACATCGCGTCGAGTTCTTCCTCGGTGGGCTCAGCCGGTGTGGTGTTCACCTGCTCGTTCGACGGCTGCGCGCCGTCGTGGCCCTCATCCGGCCGACCCATGTCAGTTGGCTCCTTGTCACTCATGAACGTGATCCGATCCACATAGCGGCACCGACGACGAGCGTGATGCCGACCACCCACATGGCCAGACCCTCGGTCGCGGGACCGAACCCACCGAGATCCCAGCCGCCGGGACTCTTCTCCTCGGTGGCGTTCTTGACGTAGGCGACGATGTCGCGCTTCTCTTCCGGGCTCAGCTGCCGGTCGGAGAACTTCGGCATGTTCTCGGGGCCGGTGAGCATCGCGGCGTAGATCTGCTGCTCACTGGCGGGCTCCAGCGGCGGCGCGTACTTACCGGAGGACAGCGCGCCGCCACGGCCGGTGAAGTTGTGGCAGGACGCGCAATTCATCCGGAACAGCTCCGAACCACGAGCGATGTCCGGCCCGCGCAGCGATTCCTGCGCGATCTCGCCGTTGGCGTCGCGCACCACGGAGGGACCGCCCCCGTTGGCGGCGATGTACGCGCCGAGGGCGTCGGTCTGGTGGGCATCGAACTTCGGTGGCTTGCGGGTGGCCTGAGCCTGGTTGGCGGCCAGCGGCATGCGCCCCGAAGAGACCTGGAAGTAGACGGCCGCCTCACCGACGCCGATCAGGCTCGGACCGCGGTCGGGCACACCCTGCAGGTTCGCGCCGTGGCAGGTGATGCAGGAGGTCTCGTAGAGCTGCTTGCCGTCGCGGATCAGCGCGGACTGGTCCTCGTTCGCGGTCGCGACCTGCGGGTCCGGCGTGATCGCGGTGGCGAGGAATCCGGCTCCGACGAGGCCCACCAGCAGCGCGAGCCCACCCGCGATGCGACGCCGCATGCGGCGCTGCTTGCGGATCTTGCTGGCCTCGCCGTTCCCGGGGCTGGCGGGCTCTGACGCGGACGGGGGAGATGAACTCATCTGTGTCCCTTTGGAGTAGACGGAACCGACTTGTGCAAAAGATTCGAGGTACTGGCCCGACTCAGCGGACGAAGTAGATCGTGGCGAACAGCCCGATCCAGACGATGTCGACGAAGTGCCAGTAATAGGAGACGACGATCGCGGCGGTGGCCTGTGCCGGGGTGAACTTACTGACCTTGGTGCGGACCAGCAGGAAGACGAAGGCGATCAGACCGCCGATGACGTGCAGACCGTGGAAACCGGTGGTGATGTAGAACACCGAGCCGTAGGCACTGCTCGAGATCGAGGTGCCCTCCTTGACCAGGTTGGTGTACTCGTAGCCCTGACCGGCCACGAACAACGCACCCATGATCAGGGTGACCACGTACCAGCGGCGCAGGCCGAACACATCGCCCTTCTCAGCCGCGAACACACCCATCTGGCAGGTGAACGACGAGGCGACCAGCACGGTGGTGACCGGCACGGCAAGCTTCAGGTTCAGCTCGGTCGGTTCCGGCGGCCAGTTGCCGTGGGCCTGGGCGCGCGCGACGAAATACATCGCGAAGAGCCCGGCAAAGAACATCAGCTCGCTAGAGAGCCAGATGATGGTACCGACGCTCACCATGTTGGGCCGGTTCAGCGAATGCACACGCTGAGTAATGGCCGATCCTGGGGTCCCTACTGCGGTCGTCACGGGGGTAAGTATGACTCGTCGTAGTACGACACAAGTACCCGGGTGCGAAACTTGTCCTCCCGTGTCGGAAAACGCACGGACAGAGAGCGTTTGATAGCCGCGCCTTACCGCGGCGTGTCGGCGGCCGTCGTAGTGTCTCGCGGTCGAGCCGTCGAGACTCGCGACGGCGTGGCATGCGCTTCGACGGCTCGGCCGCGAGGCGGGCCGCCGACGGTCGCTCGTAAGACTCGCTCCGTTGTGGTGATGTAGGGGTGTGAAGGTCGCGGGACACGATTACAGCGTCGAATAGTGGCAGACGCGGGTAAGGAAAAGCTGAGATCAGGAGGCGGATGTGACGCGGTGGTGGCAACGGCTGTTCGGCGCGAACGAACCCGAACCGCTCGATCCGACCCGTTCCGATCTAGTAGTCGTCGCGGAGTGCTTCGATGACTCCGAGGCGTGTTCGACAACACTCTCACGCGCCTCGGCTCTCAAAGCCGACGAGCCCGCACTGCTGCGCCATCACTTGCGTATTCCGCCTGACCGGATCGACGACGTATGTGCGGTTGCCGCCCAAGAGGGCTACACTGCCGCCCCACGCAGCGAAGGTCCATACGAGCTGGAATCGCTTATTCTGCAACGGGTTCAACTACTCGATGCACTCCACTGTTCGCAGGAACGGAACAGGATGGTCGGTCTCGCCCAGCGTCACGACGGCGTCGTGGACGGCTGGGACGCCCTGCAACCCGGTTCCGCGACCACACAGCGGTAATAACGTCTCGACCACTACGCTCTATCGCGACAGACTGGTGCGCGAACCAGTGGTGACAGGAGAAGTGGACATGCGCAGCTGGCCCCAAGTGCTCGGGACCCTTGCCGACGGCGGCGATCTGGCAGCGGAGGACACGACCTGGGTGATCGACGAGATCTTCACCGACAATGCGACGCAGGCGCAGATCGCCGCATTCGGCGTCGCAATGAAGATCAAGGGCCCGACTCCTACCGAGTTGTCCGGCATGGCCGCGGGCATGCTCGGCCACGCCCGCCTGGTGCACGTCGACGGCGATGCGGTCGACATCGTCGGGACCGGCGGTGACCGGTCCGGTTCGGTGAATATCTCGACGATGTCCTCGATCGTGGTGGCCTCCGCCGGTGTTCCGGTGGTCAAGCACGGCAATCGCGCGGCCTCCTCGAAGAGCGGCGGCGCCGATGTGCTGGAGGCATTGGGCGTGAAGCTGGCTCTCGGCCCCAATGCCGTCGCTCGCTGCGTGCGTGAGGTCGGCATCGGTTTCTGCTTCGCTCCGCTGTTCCACCCCGCATTGCGCTTCGCCGGTCCGGCCCGCAAGGAGATCGGCATCCCCACCGTTTTCAATGTGCTCGGCCCGCTCACCAACCCCGCCCAACCGCGAGCCGGGCTGGTTGGCTGCGCGTTTGCCGATCTACTTCCGGTGATCGCGGGGGTCTTCGCCGAGCGCGGCGCCAGCGCGCTCGTGGTGCGCGGCAATGACGGCTTGGACGAGATCACCACTTCCGACACCACCGACGCATGGGTGGTGTCGGGCGGGAAACTGCGGGAGACCACCATCGATCCGACCCGCCTCGGCATCGCGCGCGTCGAGCTGAACGCATTGCGCGGCGGCGACGCGGAGGTCAATGCGGGTGTCGCGCGCAGTGTATTCGCGGGCACCTCGGGCCCGGTGCGCGATGCGGTACTGCTCAATTCCGCCGCCGCCATCGTCGCCTACGACCTGTCCCAGGGTGTCGGCGATCCGGATGCCGATATCCACGACGCTATCGCCGCGGGCATCGATCGCGCGGCCGAAGCCATCGACACCGGCAAATCCACGGCCCTGCTCGAGCGCTGGGCCAAGCTCACCAACACCCTCGGCGACAACTGACCCCCGCGTCGGGAACGATGCGCCGCATATCGGCAGGCCCCTTGTGGCGGTAAAGGTTACAGTGACGCGGCAATCGGGCGTCGCCCCGTTTCGCGTCGGGCCTACGCAGCCCAGCTCGATTCCTGAGGAGCACACGATGAAGCGGGGCGTTTACGCGCCTCCCCTCGGGCGCTGCCCGAACCTTCTCCTGCTCCTCCATCCTCATTCGCTGAGTGCGGCTCACTCGCCGAGAGAGAAGCCCGCCTCGACGTCGGCGCGTGAATAGGACTTGAAGGCGATATGTGTGGTGGTGCGGGCGACGCCGGGGGTCTTGTCGATCCGGCCGGTCACCACCTCGGCGATCTCCTCGTGGTCGCGCACCCGCACGATCGCGATCAGATCGACATCGCCCGCGCAGGAATAGACCTCGGTGACGCCCTGGGTGTCGGCCACCGCCTGCGCGGTCTCCGGAATGCGGGCGTTCTCGGCCTGGATCATCACGATCGCGGTAATCATGGCTGTCAGCCTAGGCGGTCACCGTGCTTGTACTCCGCGAGTTCGGCCTCCGGCCCGTGGCGATGGTCCCGTGCCGCCGCTGCGGCGAGATCCGCCCAACCTGCCCAGCGTCCGGCGCCGCGGATCGGTTCGCCGTATCCCTCACTCGTGCGCACGATCCGCACTCCCGGCCGTCCCAACCATCGCGTCACCAGACCGACCTCCTCCGGCGAGGCACCACGCAATGGCGGCACCGGATCCGGCAGCACGGTCTCCGATGCCGCGACGATGCGTTCGATCACCGGCATCGGCGGCACACCCCGTGCCGAGGTTCCGGCCCCCGCCAGCCGTCCATAGCGGATCACCGCGTACTCCCAACCGCCCGCACCGTCCGGATGCGCCGCGATCAGTTCGGCGATCCGCGCCACCGCGGCGAGTCGTTGGGTGCGGTGCAGTGCCCGCACCACCGCGCCGGTCCGGTCGCGCAGTCTGGCGGCCGCCTCGAAATGCTGGGCCTGCGAATGGTTTTCGATGCGGTCGAGCATGGCCCGCAGCGCCGTGTCGGAGTGGCCCGCGATCAGCGCCCGAACGGCCGCGGCGGCGGGTTCGTATTGCTCCCTATATATAGGAGTGCCATCAATGGCCGCCGGGCAGCCGCCGACCACGGCGGGCGGACAATCGTGGCGACCGTCGCGTGGCAGTCGCGTTGTGCAGGTGCGCAGGCCGCTGTGCTCCGCGATGGTCAACGCGATGTCGTTCGCGTCCATCCGAGAAGGGAAGGGTCCCAACGCATCCGCGGTCGGTGTGCGGGCGATCGCGAACCGCGGAAACGGTTCCTCGGTCAGCGTTATCCACCAACCGCGCTTCGGGAATTTCGAGCGCCGGTTATAGGGCGGAGTGTGCGCGACGATCAGTCGCAACTCGCGAACCCCGGCCTCGAGGCCGTGCGCGCACACCACATGGTCGACCCGGATGGCAAGGGAGACCATCTCCTTCATCCTGCCGCGGGTCTCGGATCCGGTGAAGTAATTGCGCACGCGGCGCCGCAGATTCACGGCCGTCCCTATATAGAGGACTTCATCGGAGGGTCCGCGGAAGAGATAGACGCCGGGACTCGACGGCAGATCATTGGCCAGCACCCGCTTGGCGCGTTGGCGCGGTGTGACATTCGGCAGATAGTCGAGTAGTTCGGTCAGGCTGTGCACGCCGAGATTGCCGACCCGTCCGATGAGGGCATGCAGCACGTCCACGGTCGCCCTGGCATCGTCGAGGGCGCGGTGGTTCGGCTGGGTGCTCGCGCCGAGCAACGGCGCGAGCACACCGAGCCGGACCGAGGGCGCTTCGTCGCGGGCGAGTACGCGCCGCGCCAGCTTCACCGTGCACACCACCGGCCCGCTCGGCCATGGCGTATCCATGCGGGCGGCGGCGGCGCGCAGGAAGGCCATATCGAAGCGGGCGTTGTGCGCGACCAGCACAGCGCCCTTGGCGAATTCGAGAAAGCCCGGCAGCACCGCCTCGATCCGGGGGGCCTCGTAGACCATCGCGGTGGTGATCCCGGTGATCTGCACGATCGCGGGCGGGATGGCCCGTCCCGGATTCACCAGGGTCGCGAACTCCCCCAGCACCTCACCGCCGCGCACCTTCACCGCACCGATCTCGGTGATCGCGTCCCCTTCGGGGCTGGTGCCTGTCGTTTCCAGGTCGACGACCACGAAAGTGGTGTCGTATAGCGGCGTCTCGAGCTCGTCGAAGGCCAACTGCAGTGCGGCGGCCTGGCGCGGCGTCGGATCGGACACGGCGTGCAGCGTAGGGCCTCGGTACGACAGGAACCGTCGGAAAAGCCACCTCGGATTTCACCAGAGAAATGTCCGAATTACACGGCGAGGATTTCGCCTTGATTCCCACGAAATGATCTAGAACACCAAAAAGTGGCGCACATCACATTATTAGCCAAATTGCATCAGTAGAGCGGACACGCCCGGCAGCCCGGCCGCGCCCCCTTCGCGCGCTGCGCGGGGCGCCAACGAGAAGACCGTTCGGTGCGAATCACCCGACTGAACATGTGCCGAGATACCTTCGCTACCTGGGAAAATTCCGAGAAACTCAGCGTCTGGGACACGCCAGCCTCGGTCGCCTGACAGCCCGGCGACAGTGCCGCCATCCTTGGGAAATCGCACGTTGTTATCGTTTCGTGATTGGTGTGACTCAAGTCGCACATATTCGGCGGCAAATTTGTTGAGCATCGCCATTTCGGATGTCTCCGACTTTACAAAACACCGTGATGTGTTCGTAACCTTTTCGAGACCTCACGGAGTTCGACGCACCACCCGACGGTGCTTCGACACGCAGTCCGCTGCACCACCGGGTGCGGCGTCGTGGGGCAGATTGGAAGGACCGCATCATGGCGACCAACACCGTCAAGCGACATGCCAAGCGTGCCGTCGCGGCCGGAGCCGTCGGAGCTGCCTCGCTCGGCGTCTTCCTTTTGCCCGCCGCGCCTGCCTCGGCCCAGCCGGTCACCATCCCCGGCGTCGGCACCTTCGACGTGCCCAACGAGATCCCGATCCCGCAGGGCATCCCGGGCATCGAGGTGCCCAACGCGCCGCTGCCGTTCATGGCGCCCAAGAAGACCCTTGGCGATATCGCACTCGATGCCGCGATGAGCAAGATCGGCGCGCCGTACGTCTACGGCGCCGCTGGCCCGAACGCGTTCGACTGCTCAGGTCTGGTCAAGTGGTCCTACCAGCAGGCCGGACTGGAGCTGCCACGCACCAGCGGTGAGCAGCTGAACGCGGGCGCCCCGGTCTCGCTCGACGACCTGCAGCCGGGCGATCTGGTGTCGTTCTACGGCGGCAGCCACTCCGGCTTGTACGCCGGTGACGGCAACGTCGTCCACGCTTCCACCTCGGGCACCCCGGTGAAGCTCGCGTCGATCTCCTCCATGCCCGTCGCCGGAGCGCGCCGCTTCTGAGCAGACCACCCCGCCCGGCCGTACGAAGCGGCCGGGCGTCGGGACGGCATGAGTGATCGTTTTGTGGCCCACTGGACACAGACCTACGCCGTTCCGTAACCTAATCGAGACCTTCCCGGGTTGCGAAGTTTCCCGCAGGGGTTCTGCAGCTTACGGAGGCGACGAGATCGCTCCACGAGAGAAACGGGGCTTGGCGCGCTGTGACAGCACATCACCGGAGACATCGCAGGAAACGTCTGGTGGGAGGGGTATTAGCGACCGCGGTCCTGGCCGCCGCACTCTCCAGTGGTAGTCCAGCCGGAGCCGATCCGGCCGCCATGCCGACCACGGCCAGCGAGGCCGTACAGCGAATGATCGATCTGTCTCGTGAATCCGAGCAGCTCAATCAACAGGCACTCGAAGCACAGGCCGACCTCGATACCAAACTCGGCGTGTTGCACGATGCCGACGCAAAACTCGCCGCGGCCACGCAGACCGCCGATGCCGCCCGCGAGGAAGTCCGCAAGTTCCAGCCGATCATCGATCGCACCGTGATCGCCGCCTATCAGGGTGCGCGCACGAGCCGCCTCTCCGCTGTGCTGCTGAGCGATTCACCGCAGCGTCTGCTGGACCAGATGTCCACTATCGACGTGATCTCGGCCAAGAACTCCGAGCAGCTCACTCTCTACAAGCAGGCCACCGCCACCGCGACCGAGACGGAAAAGGCCGCACGTGCCGCCGCCGATATCGCCCGCGCGGCCTCCGATAAGGCCGACCAGGTGCGC
The DNA here is from genome assembly GCF_050955785.1 of Nocardia sp. CA-084685. Taxonomy (NCBI): domain Bacteria; kingdom Bacillati; phylum Actinomycetota; class Actinomycetes; order Mycobacteriales; family Nocardiaceae; genus Nocardia; species Nocardia sp. CA-084685. Next base: position 2,621,928 of record NZ_CP192094.1, on the reverse strand, counting down.
GCCGACCTCGAGCGCAAGCGGGCAGGTCTGTCCGGATCCATCGCGCAGGTGGTCGAGGCGTGGGGACAGTTGTCCACCAAGGACAAATCGGCATTGGCCGGATCGCCCTTCCCGCCCGGTTTCGATACCGACACCTTGCTGCGTGGGCTGGTGCCAGGCAGCGGCACCAGCGCATTGGCCGCCGGACTCACCCGCATCGGCGACCCGTATGTCTGGGGCGCGACCGGACCCCATCAGTTCGACTGCTCCGGCCTGGTGCAGTGGGCCTTCAAACAGGTCGGCAAGGATGTGCCGCGAACCAGTTCGCAGCAGGCCACCTACGGCACCCCGGTGGACAAGGCGGATCTGCAACCCGGCGACGTCGTGTTCTTCTACTCCGATATCTCCCATGTCGGCATCTATGCGGGCAATGGATTGATGCTGCACGCCTCGACATTCGGGGTTCCGGTAGCCGTTGCGCCGATGGGGTCGACGCCCTATCACTCGGCTCGGCGATACTGATCAGCTATGAGTAGCTTTCGGCGGGCTCGCACCTGGTTGTTCGTGCGGCGCCGCTTCCAGTTCGTCGCCACCGTCGCGATGGTGACCATACTGACCGGCACCTGCGGTGCACTGCTGCTGATGCCGAATTCGGTACTGCCGAAACTGCGTGCTGCCCAGCCCACTTCGATCGGCAGCCTGCGCGCCGCCGATGACGATCCGCGCCTGGCCGCGGTGCGGCGGACGCTCGAACCCTTCGGACAGCTGGTAACGGAGCAGGTACCGACCGGGAACGGCCAGGAGTCCCTGGTCGTCGGTCATCCGGGACAGCAGGCCGAAATCCATACGCTCGCAGGTGAACTCGCGGCCGCCACCACGGCCGTCACCGGAGTGTGGGGTCCCGGCTGGGCCCAGTCCGCGATGGTGGTCGTCGCATCGAATCCGTCGGAGTTCGCCGCGCTGGTGCGCTCCGGTGCGAGCATGCCCGCCGATGTCGCCGCCGCCTCGGTCGCCGACCCGTTCGTACCGGGCACACAGCCGACCGGCCAGCGCGTCGTCTTCAGCTCCGATGCCGGACGCCGCCTCGACGCCGACGGTCTGCGCGCCCTGCTGCGCCATGAACTCACCCATATCGCCACCCGAGCCCAGACCGTCGACGGCGCACCGCAGTGGATGCTCGAGGGCTTCGCCGAATTCGTGGCCCACCTCGGCACTGGGCATCATTTCGCCGATATCGCGCCGACGGTCGCCACCCGCATTCGCGCCGGAGATATCCCGCCCGATCTCCCGTCGGCCGCCGACTTCGCGGGCAGCGGTGCCGTCCTCGCCTATGAGCAAGCCTGGTCGGTCTGCGCGTTTGTCGCCGACAAGTTCGACCAGCCCCGCCTGGTGGAGCTCTACCGACGCATTGCCGCAGGCAAACAGGATCCCGCGAGCGAGGACCGCATCATGCGCAATGTCCTCGGCACCAGCCGCGACGACTTGATCGCCGATTGGCGCGCCTGGTTGTCGGCCCGCGCCACTTGAGCCCAGCATCGACGCCTCCCCGACCACGGCGGAGCAAGTCTTACGAGCGATGAGCTCACACCCCGTCTCGCATCCGAGCCGTCGAAGCACATGCGAAACGGCCCGAATCTCAACCATCCAGCCCCCGCGCACCAGGGGCCGAACACCGCCCATCACCAACCACCACGGAGCAAGTCTTACGAGCGACGGTGGCGGCCCGCCTAGCATCCGAGTCGTCGAAACCCGTGCGACACAGTCACGGAACTCGACCCATTCAGCTCGCGTGCACCAGTGCCGAACACCCGCCTCCACCGACCCCAACGGAGGGAGTCTTAGAAGCAACCATTCGCAGCCCGTCTCGAGGCGCTGCTCGAGGGCCGCAGGCTCACCAAACCGCTGATCGCGGCGGTCGAAGGCCCGGCCATCGCGGGCGGCACCGAGATTCTGCAGGGTACCGACATCCGGGTGGCCGCGGAGGCTGCGAAATTCGGTGTGTCCGAGGCGCGCTGGGGTCTGTTCCCGCTCGGCGGTTCCGCGGTACGACTGGTCCGTCAAATCCCCTACACCGTGGCCGCCGACATCCTGCTGACCGGTCGGCACATCACCGCCGCCGAAGCCAAGGAGATCGGCCTGATCGGCATCCGAGCCGTCCAAGCACATGCGCCACAGGCGCGAGACTCGACCATCCAGTACCCGCGCACCAGGTGCCGAACACCCGCCCTCACCAACCCCAACGGAGCTGTCTTACGAGCGACCGTTCGCGGCCCGTCTCGCGTCCGAGCCGTCGAAGCGCATGCGACGAAGTCGCCAGTCTCGACGGCTCGGACGCGAGACACCAGGGGGCCGCGAACACGCCGCGGCGAAGCCGCGGCAAATCCAACACAGTAGTTTGTTCGCATGGCCCGAACTCTGCTGGTTACCAATGATTTCCCGCCGCGGCCGGGCGGTATCCAGTCGTATCTGCAGGCGTTGGCCGGTGAGCTGCCGCCCGATGATCTGGTCGTTTACGCTCCGCGGTGGCGTGGCGACAGTCATCTGAAATTCGATGCGAAGCAGAAGTTTCAGGTGGTGCGCCACCCGACCACACTGATGCTGCCGACTCCGCTGGTGCTGCGGCGGGCCGCGCGCCTGTTGCGCAGCGAGAACTGCGACACGGTCTGGTTCGGTGCGGCGGCGCCGTTGGCATTGCTGTCACCGATGCTGCGCCGTGCGGGCGCCACTCGGATTCTGGCCAGTACGCACGGCCATGAGGTCGGCTGGTCCATGCTGCCGGGCGCGCGGCAGGCGTTGCGCACGATCGGCGAGCACACCGATGTCGTCACCTATGTCAGCAGATACACGCGCGGGCGGTTCGCCTCGGCGTTCGGGCCGAATGCCGGGCTCGAATATCTGCCGCCCGGCGTGGATACCGAGGTGTTCCGGCCGGATCCGGCCGCGCGCGCGGAATTGCGCGAACGCTACGGTCTCGGTGATCGCCCGACCATTCTGTGCCTGTCCCGGCTGGTTCCGCGCAAAGGACAGGACGCGTTGATCGTCGCCATGCTCGAGATCCGCGCGCGGATTCCGGGTGCGGTGCTGGTGATCGCGGGCGGCGGACCGTACGAGGACAAATTGCACGCGCTCGCGGCGGCCATCGGTGTCAGCGATGATGTGGTCTTCACCGGCCGGGTCCCGGCCAGCGAACTGGCGGCCCACCACACCCTGGCCGATGTGTTCGCCATGCCGAGCCGCACCCGTGGGGCCGGGCTCGATGTCGAAGGTCTTGGCATCGTGTACCTGGAGGCCTCGGCATCCGGAGTGCCGGTGGTCGCCGGACGTTCCGGTGGTGCGCCCGAGACGGTGTTGGAGGGCAAGACCGGCCGCGTCGTCGACGGACGCAAGACCACCGAAATCGCCGACGCCATCGTCGAGATCCTCTCCGATCGCGATTCCGCCGCCGAGATGGGCGCGGCGGGACGCGCGTGGGTCGAGGAACAGTGGCGCTGGGACAGTCTGGGCGCTCGACTGCGTCAACTGCTGCAATAAAGGCGACGGCGGCTCACAGTTCGGCGGTGTGATCTACTACGCTCGGGCTGTGAACGAGCGAACCATGTGCCAGCGCGCTCTGCGCACGGCGGAGCCGAGCGTCAGCGAGGCGCAGCCGTGACCAGCATTCAGGTCGCTGATCAGACGTTTGTCGCCGCTCCCGGTGCCGCGGTCGCGGAGATCCTGACCGGGGAGAACAATTGGCGCCGCTGGTGGCCTGATCTGACCCTCGCCGTCCGGGAAGATCGGGCAGACAAGGGTATTCGCTGGTCGGTCACCGGTGCGCTCTCCGGAACCATGGAAGTGTGGCTGGAGCCCGCGCTGGATGGGGTGATCCTGCACTACTTCCTGCACGCCGAACCGAAGGCGCCGATACGGGATCTGTCCGCAGCCAATCGGGCGCGCCGGGTGGCGGGCAAGGATATGTCGTTCGAGATCAAGTCCAGGCTGGAGGCGGGCCGCCCGGCCGGTGTCGCGCCGGCACACACCGCCCCGCCCGCCCGCTGACGCACACGAGCCCCGCTGACGCACCCGAGCACGAGCACAGCAGCTGAAAGGAATCGTTGTCCGCCATGGCCGACAGGACCCAGAGGTCGATCATCATCGATGCACCGTCGCAGCGGGTGATGTCCGTCATCGCCGATCTGGAGTCCTACCCGGAGTGGGTCTCGGCGGCCAAAACCGTTGAGGTGCTGGAGAAGAGCGCCGACGGGCGGGCCAGGACCGCGCGCTTCGTCCTGGATGCCGGAGTCGTCAAGGACACCTATGTGCTGTCCTACACTTGGCGGCCGGACGACAAATCGGTCAGCTGGACGCTGATCAGCGGTGAACTGCAGAAAGCGCAGGACGGCACCTATCAACTCGTCGATCAGCCCGACGGCACCACCGAGGTGACCTATGAGCTGACCGTCGACCTGAATATCCCGATGATCGGCATGTTCAAGCGTAAAGCCGAGAAGGTGATCACCGATACCGCGCTCAAGGAACTGAAGAAACGGGTCGAAGGCTGATCGCGCACAAGCCCGAGGCGGCCGGTACTCGGGTCGAACTATTCATCGGCAAAGGCGGGGTCGGCAAGACGACGTTGGCCTGCGCTACCGCCATGGCCTATGCCAGGGCGGGGCAGCGGGTGCTGGTGGCCTCGCTGGATCAGGCGCATTCGCTCGGCGACGCGCTCGGCTTCCGATTTCCGCACGATCCCGGCACTGTGCCCGGGGTCGCGAGCGTACTGCCCGGCCTCGATGTGATCGAGGTCGATTCCCTTGCACTGCTGGAGGATCGGTTCCGCGAGGTGGTGCGCGTGCTCGCGACCGGAACCGAGCACGATCACGGCATCGACTTGGCCGCACTGGATCCGGCGGAGCTGACCGGACTGCCCGGCGTACAGGAACTCCTGATGCTGGTGGAGATCACCCAGTTCGCCGCCGAGGACGACTGGGATGTGATCGTCGTCGACTGCCCGCCCTCGGCGGATATGTTGCGCATCATCACCGCGCCGGAAACCCTGCTCGGATATGTGGAGCGGATGTGGCCGCCGCATGCGCGGGCGATGAGTACGGTCGGCACCGATCTGCGGCGCGTTGTGCTGGCCACCACGGTCGAACGGATCGTCAAGGCTGTGACCGAGGTGCGCGATCTGCTCGCCGATCACGGCCGCACCGGTGCGCGATTGATCACCGTCGCCGAACAGGTAGCCATTGCCGAATCGGAGCGGGTGCGTTCGGCGGCAGCGCTGCTCGGACTTCGGTTGGACGCGGTGGTGGTGAACAAGGTGCTGCCCGCCGTGCCCCCGCCGACCGCACTCGAGGTGGCAGCCCATCCGGCGGTGCAGTGGTATGTGAATCGACGCGCCGAACAATTGGATGTGGTGAACCGGCTGCAACGGGGTATGAACGGGACACGGGTGCTGATCGCACAGCACACCGGCCCCGAACCGGTCGGGCTCACGTCCCTGTCCGCGCTGTCGTATGCGATGGATTCGGTTGAGCGGTTGAATGCCGACTCGAAGCTGAGCGACAATCCGGCGGAGGTTCGCACAAGTTCCGGCGAGCCGGTGGTTCGATGGGAATCGGGCACCGGTCTGCATTCGGTGTACGCGTTGCGGATGCACCTGCCCGTCGTCGATCCGGCGACGCTGCGACTGGGACGAGTGGAGGACGATTTGATCGTGGGAGCGGACGGGGTCCGACGGCGGGTGCGCCTGGCGCCGGTATTGCGACGGTGCACTGTCGATGGCGCCGAACTCGACAACGGCTATTTGATCGTGCGTTTCCACCCAGACCCGGAAGTGTGGCCGGTATGAGCGAGCGGACCATGTCACGGCGCGTATCGCGCATGCCGGGGACGAGTGCTGGCGAGGCGCGGGCATGAGCGAATCGAACGAATGGCCCGGCGCTGCCGAGCCCGGTGACAACCTCGGCGAATTCGCCGCGGAGTTGAAGCTGCTGGCCGAGGCGGTGCTCGAACGGGTCGAACCCGTACTGCGCCGCGCCGCCGATGGTCAGCCGGACTGGTCGAGTTGCAGTTGGTGCCCGGTCTGCGCGGCCGCTGCGCTGGTGCGCGGTGAGCATCACGATGTGCTCGCGGTCGTGGCCGATCACGGTACCGCGATCGTCACGGTGCTGCGCGAGGCGCTCGCCGGCGTGCCGGTCGATCCGGTTATGCCCGAAGATGGTGGGCCGCACGATCATTCTTTCACTCCCGAACACCGCGACGACGCATCTGATCCGGAATCCACACCCACCGAAGCGGATACCCCTACGCGGCAGTCGAACTCGCCCGGGCGCAAGCGATCCCGCTATGTCGGCATCCCCGTGACGATCAAGGCATGACGGCGCGAGTAGCTGATGCGCGACCGCTGACCGTCGGAATCGACGTCGGCGGCACCAATATTCGCGCATCGGTGGTCGACGGTGACGGCGAGGTGCTCGACACCGTGGTGGCCCCGACACCGCATTCGGCGCGCGCACTGGAGAACGCGCTGGAACGCGCGGTCCGCGAACTGTGCCGCAGACATCCGATCGGCGCGGTCGGCCTGGCGGTGGCCGGATTCATCAACGCCGATCGCTCGACGGTGCGCTTCGCACCGCACTTACCGTGGCAGGACACCCCGGTCGCGCAGCGGCTCACCGACCGCCTCGAACTACCGGTGATCCTCGAACACGACGCCAATGCCGCCATGTGGGCCGAGTACCGATTCGGCGCGGCGGCGGGCGGGCACAATTCGGTGCTCGTCGCGATCGGTACCGGCATCGGCGCGGCACTGCTCATCGACGGCGAACTGTATCGGGGCACGCACGGCGTCGCGCCGGAGCTGGGACATCTGCAGGTGGTACCGCAGGGCCGGTCCTGTCCGTGCGGTAAGCGCGGCTGCTGGGAAAGGTATTGCAGCGGAACGGCTCTGGTCGATACCGCTATCGAAATGCTGGCCACCGACCCGGTGCATTCGACGGTGCTGGCGCGTGAGGTGCTGCGCGATCCCGGTTCGCTGACCGGGCGCCGGGTTGCCGGGGCCGCCCAGGACGGCGATCCGTTGGCGGTGGCGGTGATGGCCGATTTCGCCCGCTGGCTCGGGCTCGGGCTGGCATTCGTCAGCGATATCTTCGATCCCGGACTGATCGTGATCGCCGGTGGCGTAAGCAGTTCGGCGCCGCAGTTCCTGGACGAGGCGCGTGAGGAGTACGCGCGGGCGATCACCGGCGCCGGGCATCGACCGCTCGCCCGGATTCGGACCACACAGCTCGGTGAGGCGGCGGGGATGATCGGCGCCGCAGAGCTCGCCAGGGCCACTCTCGCCGAGACCGGCCGAGGCCGTTCCTGGGTGGCTCGTTCCACCCACTGAGTGGTCGGTTATCAGTACTCGAGAACATGTGGTGAGATACGCCGCTCGGCTTGGATGTGATCTCTACCCAGCGGTAAAGTCGGCAACTGACGGTTGTACCCGTAAACGATCCCGGCTGCGGGGGTTAGGACGCCATGCTCTACTGGATGCTGAAGTACCTGTTCCCAGGACCGTTCATGCACCTCTACAACCGTCCGACGGTCGAAGGCGTGGAGCATATCCCCGCCGACGGACCTGCCATCCTGGCGGGAAACCACCTGTCCTTCTCGGACTGGTTGTTCGCTCCGCTGATGAGCCCGCGTCGGATCAGCTATCTCGCCAAGGCCGAGTACTTCACCGCCCCCGGCTTCAAGGGGCGGCTGCAGAAGTTCTTCTTCAGCGCCACCGGGCAGTACCCGATCGACCGCAGCGGCGCCTCCGCGGCCGAGGACGCGCTCAATGCCGCACGCAAACTGCTCGACAAGGGTCACCTCGTCGGCCTCTACCCGGAGGGCACCCGCTCCCCCGACGGTCGCCTGTACAAGGGCAAGACCGGCCTGGCCCGTCTCGCGCTGGAGACCGGCGTCCCCGTCATCCCGGTCGCCGTCATCGGCACCTTCGAGGTCTGCCCGCCGGGCCCGTTCCGCTGGCGCCGCCACAAGGTGACCGTCAAATTCGGTGCCCCCATCGACTTCTCCCGCTACGAAGGCATGGGCGGCAACCGTTTCGTCGAACGCGCCGTCACCGATGAGGTCATGTACGAACTCATGCAACTCGGCGGCCAGGAATACGTCGACGTCTACGCCGCCAGCCTGAAGAAGGGTGTCCCCAGCGGTTCGGCCCCCGAAGCCACCCGCATCCCGGAGACGGCCGCCAGCTAGCCCATCCCAACTCCACGAGCCCGGTGCCAACGCACCGGGCTCGTTCCGTTTTCGGCGGCTCACAGCCCGGTACGCATATCGTTACCTCGTGACGGTACGCGCAAAGATTTGCGGGATCAGGTCCGAAGACGATCTGCGGATCGCGCTGGCCGCCGGTGCCGACGCCATCGGATTCATCTCCGGTATCACCCATTTCAGCGAAGATGCCCTCGACGCCGAACACGCTACGGCGCTGTCGCGGCTCGCTCCGCCCTTCATCACCCGGGTCCTGGTCACCCATCTGGAGGACGCGGCCGCGATCGTGGACCTGGCCGACCGCGTCGGGGTGGACGCGATCCAGGTCCACGGGCTCGTCACCATCGACACCGTTCGTGACGTCCGCAAGACCGCAGGTGGTCGAAAGATCATCAAGGCGGTGCATGTCACCGGACCGGAGGCCATCGCTGCCGCGCGGCGGGCGGCCGCGGATTGCGATGCGGTACTGCTCGATTCGCGCACCGCGGACCGTCTCGGCGGTACCGGCCGCACCCACGACTGGTCGATCAGCGCCGTGATCGCCCATGAACTCCGAGATCTCGGTCGTCCGGTCGTTCTCGCGGGCGGCCTCGATCCGGACAACGTCGCCGCCGCCATCCACGCGGTGCGACCGTATGCGGTCGACGTCAATAGTGGAGTCGAGAACACCGTCGGCGATAAGCAACTCGACGCATGCGCCGCCTTCGTATCGGCGGCCCTACGCAGTTCCGATCAATTGGGCACCGAGTAGGACCGCGCTGTTCGATGGCGCATTTCGACCACAGTCTGAAGGGGCCGGAGACGTTCTGGGCATTGGCGATTGCCTTGCTTGCGGCTTCGGGGATCGTCTGGCCCCATCGGTGGTTGCGGCCGATGACTTCCTCGCCGCGTTGACGAAACCCCCGAGCCCTGACGAGATCTCCGTCACAGCACAGTGCCGCTCGTCAGCGCTGCCATCAGGGCATTCATCCCCTTACCCGCACTCCGGCAAATCCTCTCGCATCCACGCCGTCACGTTTGCGACCGCTCAACCGTCTTATGCGTACCGGTTTGCGATCGAGGAGGAGATGACTATGCCTGTGCTGTCCATTCGTCACGAGGTGGCACCACTCGGCTCGGACGGGATGCCGCGATGAGCTCGAAGGTGGCCCACCATGCCGACGCCGCGGACGAGCGCTACCGCGCCGCGGCATTCGTGAAACGGTCGATCAATAAGGTTTTTCCGACGCACTGGGCCTTCCTACTCGGCGAAATCGCCTTGTACAGCTTCATCATTCTGCTGATCTCGGGCATCTACCTGACGCTGTACTTCGATCCATCGATGAGCGAAGTCGTCTACGACGGCGCGTATCAACCGCTGCGCGGTGTGCATATGTCGGCGGCTTATGCCAGCTCCCTGAACATTTCGTTCGAGGTGCGCGGCGGTCTGTTCGCTCGGCAGGTACACCATTGGGCGGCACTGATGTTCCTGGCCGCGATCATCGTGCACTGCCTGCGGATCTTCTTCACCGGCGCGTTCCGCAAACCGCGGGAAGCGAATTGGGTGATCGGCTCGACCCTGTTGATTCTGGCCATGTTCGAGGGCTACTTCGGCTACAGCCTGCCCGATGACCTGTTGTCGGGCACCGGCCTGCGTTCACCGCTCGGCGGTATCACGATGAGCATCCCGATCGTCGGCACCTGGATCCACTTCGCCCTGTTCGGCGGCGAATTTCCGGGCGAAGTGCTGATTCCGCGCCTGTTCATCACCCATGTACTGCTGTTCCCCGGCATCATGCTCGCGCTGATCGCCGCACATATCGCGCTGGTCTGGTATCAGAAGCACACACAATTCCCTGGGCCGGGTCGCACCGAGCGCAATGTCATCGGTGCGCGCATCGTGCCGGTCTTCGCGGCGGACCAGGGTGCGTTCTTCATGTTCACCCTCGCCACTGTGGCGGTCATGGGCGGGGTATTCCAGATCAATCCGATCTGGGAACTCGGCCCATACAACCCCGCGCAGGTGTCGGCGGGTTCGCAGCCGGACTTCTACATGATGTGGACCGACGGCCTGGCCCGGCTCATGCCGCCGTGGGAGATATACCTCGGCAACTACACCATTCCGGCGGCGTTCTGGGTCGCTGTGGTGATGGGGCTGGTGCTCGTCATCCTGCCCGCCTATCCGTGGATAGAGAAGCGGCTCACCAAGGACTACGCGGCGCACAATCTGTTGCAGCGGCCGCGAGATGTGCCGGTGCGCAGCGGAATCGGCGCGATGGCGATCACCTTCTATCTGGTGCTGACGCTCAGCTGCGTCAATGACATCATCGCGTTGAAGTTCGACATCTCACTCAATGCCACCACCTGGATGGGCCGCATCGGTCTGTTGATCGCGCCCCCGATCGCGTATTTCATCACTTATAGGTTCTGCATCGGTCTGCAGCGCAGTGACCGGGCGGTGCTCGAGCACGGCATCGAAACCGGCATAATCAAGCGACTGCCGCACGGTGAGTATGTCGAGGTGCACCAGGCGCTCGGACCGGTCGACGAGCACGGCCACCCGATCCCACTGGCCTACCAGGGCGCGGCGATCCCGAAGAAGATGAACAAACTCGGTTCGGCGGGCAAACCGGGCACCGGCAGCTTCCTGCGGCCTGATCCCGCGGCGGAATCCGAGCGCTACTTCGAGATCGAGCACGCCGAGGAACGCAAACAGCTCGCCGTGCTGCAGAACTATCAGGACCGGATGACCGACGGCGAAAGGCACACCCCATGATGTGGCTCACGCGCTCGCACGAGGCGGCCACCGAGGACTACGGCCTGCTCGTCGCGGCCGCGACGGTGGCCACCGAAGCCACCGCCCGTACCGTCCGCGACCTGTTGCGCGATAACGGGATCCGCGCCACCATCGGCCCGGCGCACCCCGCCCGCCATCGTGTGCTCGTCTTCCCGGAAGACACCGTCCGCGCATTCGAAATCCTCTGCGACAACACCATCTGAGGCGCACCAGAAGACCCCGAACCAGTCGGGTTCGGGGCCTTCGGTCATTCGGCGTCCGACCCGAAATGATCATTGAAGTGGAATGCTGTTAGGCAGACAGTTCCGAGCGGTATGGGAGCGAATCATGAGTTTTCCGAAGATTCCAGCCGGGACCCGGGGATCTAAACCGCCCTCACCCAACCCGGTATTCCGTTTCCTCGTCCGGGCGATGGAGCGATATCACCGATTCCGCCACGACCGATTCATGGGGATGGACCTGGTGTACCTGACCACCGTCGGTGCGAAGAGCGGTCAGGAACGGCGGGTGACGGTGAGCCGGTTTCCGGCCGATGACGGCGGCTGGCTGATCGTCGCCTCCATGGGCGGCTCGATCCAGCATCCGGGCTGGTACCACAATATCGCCGCGCATCCGGATCAGGTGTGGGCCGAGGTGAACGGTACGAAGTACCACGTCACGGCCGAGCAGTTGGACGAGCAACGCCGTGAACAGGCATGGAAGCAGATCACCGCCGTGCAACCGCGCTATCTTGGCTATCAGAAGAAGACCGACCGGCTCATCCCGATCATCGAACTGCGGCCGCGCAGCTGACACCGGTCACCTGTTGGCCGAGCCGACGATGGGAGTTCATATGGTGTTGGACTCCCTGCGCCAAGGTGAGCCGATGACTGGTTCGGACTTCGGTATCTCCCGGCGCACCCTGCTGCGCACCTCCGCCGTCGGTCTCGTCGCGGTCCCGGCTCTGGCGGCCTGCTCGAACGACGGACCCGCACTGGTCCGTCCACGCCCGAATCTCACCCATGGCGTCGCGGTGGGCGACCCGCGCACCGACGGCGCACTGATCTGGGCGCGCTCCGATCAGCCCGCGAAGCTGATCGTGGAGACCGCCGCCACCGAATCGTTCACCGACGCCAAACGATTCACCGGCCCACTGCTCACCCCGGATTCCGATGGCACCGGGCGCGTGCGCGTCAATGGTCTGCCTGCGGGCCAGCAGGTGCACTACCGGGTCACCCTGGAAGGCGAGGACGGCGCGACCTCCGAACCGATCACCGGGGTCTTGCGCACCGCGCCCACCGGCGCGTCCGATATCAAACTGCAGTGGTCCGGGGATGTGGTCGGCCAGGGCTACGGCATCAACCCCGAACTCGGCGGTATGAAGATCTTCTCCGCGATGGCCGCGCGCGACCCGCACCTGTTCATCCACTCCGGTGATTCGATCTACGCCGATGTCCCGCTGCAGGAAGCGGTGACGCTGCCCGACGGCCGGATCTGGCGCAATACGGTCTCCGAGGCGAAAAGTGCTGTCGCGCAGACACTGGACCAGTTCCGCGGCAACTACGCCTACAACCTGACCGACCAGAACTACCGCCGCTTCAATACCTCGGTCGCCCAGGTGGTCCAGTGGGATGACCACGAAACCGTCAACAACTGGTACCACGGCGGACTTGTCGCCGAGACCAAGGGCTACAGCGAGCGCGGCATGGACACCCTCGCGATGCGCTCCTGGCAGGCCTTCCACGAGTGGATGCCCGTGCAGCCCGGGGAAGCCGTCGACGGCCGCCTCTACCGCAAGATCTCCTACGGTCCGCTGCTGGACATCTTCGTGCTCGATATGCGGACATATAAGGACACCAACGACATCGATAACGGACCCACCGGCCGCATCTTCGGTCCGGAACAGACGAAGTGGCTCATCGGGGGGCTGCGCGATTCCACGGCCACCTGGAAAATCGTCGCCAACGACCTACCGCTCGGCCTTGTCGTCAAAGACGGTGAACAAAAAGTGACGGCCTACGAGGGCCCCGCCAATGCCGATAGCGGCGCCCCGTCCGGCCGGGAAACCGAAATCGCCCAAGTACTCTCGGCGATCAAGGCGAACAAGGTCGGCGGCGTGGTCTGGCTGACCGCGGACGTGCACTACACCGCTGCTCACCACTACTCGCCCGAGCGCGCCGCCTTCACCGACTTCGACGAGTTCTGGGAGTTCGTATCCGGACCGCTGAATGCCGGTGCGTTCGGCCCGAATCCGCTCGACGGCACCTTCGGCCCGAAGGCGGTATTCGTGCACGCGCCCACCGTTCAGAACGCCTCACCGCTCGAGGGGTTCCAACATTTCGGCGAGGTGCTCATCGATGGCAAGTCAAGGGAACTGACGGTCAACCTGTGCGATTCCGCCGGATTCGTCCTGTTCAGCCAGCGGCTCGCGCCGCCGGTCCGGTAACCGACGGGATCGAACGAGCATCGGAGGCCGCGCTGTGGTTAGCTTTCGGTCCATGAGCACGCCGCACACTGTCGCCGCCGAAGAATATCTACCTCGTGACACCGCGGATGTCGTTCGTACGGTGCGGAATTCACGCGGTCGCGTGGAAAACCTCACGGTGCGTGGCGGCGAACCGATCGACGATGGTCTGTCGTTACCCGATCCGCGCGCGGTGCTTTCGCTGCGCAAGATGAATGCGGTGCTCGATATCAACCTCGGCAGGCGCACCGTGCGCGTGCAGGCTGGCGCCAAACTCTCCGATATCGATCGCCGCCTCGGCGCGCACGGACTCGGTCTGCCGATCGTCGGCGACCACCGCGATATCACCGCGGGTGGTTTCGCATCGGTCGGCGGTGTCAGCACGGCATCGCACAAGTACGGCATGTTCATCGATCAGATCGTGGACCTCGAGTACGTCGATCCGGACGGACGCATCGGCACCTGCGGACGCAACCACCACACCGAGCGCTTCCACCGGATCCTCGGCGCGGGTGGGCGCGCGGGCATCATCACCGCGCTCACCCTCGATGCGGTCGATATCGACAAGGACCACACCTGGCTCACCACCGACGCCGACCGCTTCCTGGACTTCGACTCCTTCGTCGAAAACGCCTACGCCGAAATCGCCCGGCCGGGCAATGTCGCACTGCAGGTCGGTCGTTGGGTCGATACCGCGCCGCTGAAGGTGTCGCGTCCGGTAGGCACCGGACATGTGCAGTTGGGCACGGTGCGGTTCGGTCAGTGGTCGAGCTTCTACCCCACCACACCGACCCGCTCGCTGCGTGCGCGCCGTGAGGTCGGCACCAAGACCAGGAAGTCGTTGGGTGCCATCGCCTCTGCCGCGGGCGGGCGCGCGGGTGCACCGGTGCGCAATGCCGCGGCGGGCGCACTCATGTTCGCCCCAAAGGTGCTGACGCTGCGCGATGCTGAGTATCTGGCCGATACGGTCATCAGTTCCTCCGAACGCGGACCCGCCTACCGGGTCGCGATTTTCGCGCCGCTGTCGACCTACACCTCGGTTTTCTACAGACTGCACGATTTGTTTGCTGGACACCGGGAGCGGACCGGATGCTTCACCGTCATCTCCGCGATGACCTACGGCGTCCGCTCGAAGTACCTGCGTGCGGAGGCGCAAGCGCACGGACTCACGGTCGAGGACCACGGACTGATCACCTTCACCTGCCGTTTGCGGCCCTCGGCGCTGCTCTCAGAACTGTTGCGCGACATCGTCACCGGAATAGATGAGATCTGCACGTCCGAACACGCCCTGCGGTACGACTCCACGGATTAGACTGTGTCGCGCCGCATATAGTCGCCAGCAAATAGCCTGACCGCCATCCGACGGTTCGGCTATCGGTTGTCGACCGCGGTCGACTTCGGCACTGTCGGCGGGGTGTCGATGCGTTGGTTCAGCCCATCTAGGTGAAGGTTGCTCTGATGCTCGAATTCCGACCTGCCCCAACCCGTTTGCCGGACCGTAAGCGTCAGCGGCCCGAATCCGTCGAGGGGCTACGAGTTCTCGTGACGGATGCATGTTCGGAGATCGGTCGCGCGACCGCCACGTTGCTTGCCGAACAGGGCGCACAAGTGCTGCTGGTCGCCCGGCGCGGGGATCAGCTCGTCGCCACCTGCAATCAGATCGTCGATGCGGGGGGCGCGGCGAATTGGTTCCGCTGCGATATCTCGGCACTAGGTGATGTCGATCAGCTGGTCGAGTGGGTGCTCAGCGATTTCGGCCGGGTCGATGTGCTGATCAATAATGCGGGCCGCCCGCTGCGCCGACCGGTTTCGCAATCCCTGGACCGCTTCCGCGACTACCAGCGCATGATGGCGACCAACTACTTCGGTCCGCTGCGCCTGACGCTCGGTCTGCTGCCCGCCATGCTGGAATCCGGCTCCGGCCATGTGATCAATGTCGGCCCGTGGAGCCTGAAGACCGGCGCCACCCCGAATTTCGCTTCCTATGCCAGCTCCCAGGCCGCCTGGACAACCTTCGGTCAATGCGTGGACGCCGAACTCTCACCGCGCGGCATCCAGGTGACGGCCGTCCAATATCCGGCCGTCCAACCGGACACCGGCACCATCGCGCACTACGTCACCGAACCCGCGCTGGAACCAACCGACGCCGCCCGCCTGATCGAGACAGCCATCCGCACCCGCCCGGCACATCTCGAACCCCGCTTCGCGCGCACCCTGCGCGGACTTGCCGGTGTCGCCCCTCGCTGCACCAACCGCATCCTGTCCCGCCTCGCCTCCCTCTAGCCCGCGCGACAGCAGCGCCGACCGTAGTCGAATGGTGGCTCCGAGGCCCCTTGGGTTCAAGGGATCGATGCAACAACCATTCGACTACCGTCGGCGACATCTCGGCCCAGCAACGACGAAGCGCTCCACCGGATTCCGGTGGAGCGCTTCGGAAAGAGCTCTAGCTCAGTGCTTTTCGGGGCCGAGATAGTACTCGAAGACCAGACCGGCGGCCGCACCGAGGATGCAGACCACACCGATGCCGATCAGCCAGAACTGGAAGAACGCCAGGCCGAGGGCGGTGATGGAGCCCGCACCGGCCAGGGTGATGGGCCAGAAGCTACCGGGCGAGAAGAAGCCCAGATCGCCCGCGCCGTCTACGATCTCGGCGTCCTCGTAATCTTCCGGACGCAGGTCGAGACGACGTGCGACGAAACGGAAGTACGTGCCGATGATCAGCGACAGACCGGCGGTCAACACCGTCGCGGTGGTGCCCGCCCACTCGACACCGGTCCGCGACTGGCCGGTGAAGTAGCCGTATACGACCGCCACGATGATGAAGAACACCGTGAGCAGTTCGAAAATCCGCGCTTCGATCTTCATTTCAGATCAGTCCTCACTTGCTCTCTACCGCGGACGCGCTCTTGGTGTCGCGCTTGGTGTTGAACGGCTGGGTGGAGGTCGCGACCGGGGATTCACCGATGGACTCGAGCGCCTCGGCGTTGGTCTTACCGGCCTTGCGCGCGTCGATGTACTTGGTGAACTTCTCCGGCGATACCGCGCGTACCTCGAAGTTCATCATCGAGTGGAAGGTGCCGCACATCTCGGCGCAGCGGCCGACGAAGGCACCTTCCTTCTCGATCTTGGTGATCTGGAAGACGTTATCCGAGTGGTTTTCCTTCGGATTGGGCATCACGTCGCGCTTGAACAGGAACTCCGGCACCCAGAAGGCGTGCACCACATCGGCGGCGGCCAGCTGGAATTCGATGTTCTTGCCGGTCGGCAGCACCAGCACCGGGATCTCGCTGCTGGAGCCGACGGTCTCGACCTTGTCGTAGTGCAGGTAGGACAGGATGTCGTTCTCCGGCTTGCCGTGCACCGGGCCCGGCTGCGGGTGACCGTCCTTGGTCCGCTCCTTGTACTCCTCGAGCTGCTCCTGGTTGGCGTCCTCGCGAGCCTTATCGATGCCGTCGAAGCGGTAGCCGTCCTTGAAGTCGACATTGCGGTAGCCGAACTTCCAGTTCCACTGGAAGGCGGTCACGTCCACGGTCACGTCCGGATTGGCGACCTTCTCGTGCACATAGTTCTGCACGACCACGGTGAAGTAGAACAGCACCGCGATGATGACGAAAGGCACTGCCGTGTAGGTCAGCTCCAGCGGCACGTTGTAACCGGTCTGGCGCGGGAACTCCGGGGAGTCCTTCTTCTTGCGGTGGAAGGTGACGGTCCAGAAGGTGAGACCCCACACCAGCACGCCCATCGCCAATGCCGCGATGACCGACCAGGTCCACAGTTCCCGCATTCGGGTGGCCTGCGGCGTGACACCCGAGGGCCAGCCGAATCGCAGCCAAACATTGTCGATCGAGCAGCCCGAGACGAGCATCGCGGTGATCCCCAAGGACACCGCCAAGCCGACCCGCCGAAGAAGACGGCCCTGCCGACCCTTCACGGGTCGTGCCCCGATCTCTTCGCTCGCCTTGTGCGCCACGCTCACGCCTTCCTGGTCGCCACACATTCCGACAGTGCACCGCTCGGGTTGCGATCGCCCGGCGGTGCGTCCTAAGCACGTTTCAGGGCATTCCGGCCTGCGCACGCGCCACCTAAGAATGTCCTGAGTACTACGCAGCGTAGACCAAACCGGCGCCCCGTTTGACGTCGGGTCGCATTCGACACTCCGCCGCCTCCGGGGGTGGGTTCGGTCACCCGGACATCGTCCCAGGACAGGGCGCGCGCCGCGACCGGATCCGAGCCACTCGATGCGCGCGGACACAACATTTCGGAGGCCAGACGAGCTGCGGATTCCTGCGGTCGACGCCACATCGTCCACGCCGGCGGCGCCAAGCTGATCCGGTGAGGTGCGACGCACCCGAACACGAGTTTTCGTCGCGGTGTCAGACGCTGACCGGGCATTTGCGGATGGCGGCACTCACCGGGCCCGGCCTTCCTGGAACACGGTGGGCGCGACACACGAATCCGCTCGGTGCGGCATACTCGGACACGAGATTTCGTCCTGTGCGCCCCATCTATCGGGCGCAGCCACCCAATGAATCGGGCAAGCGCCCGTACCAAGTAGGAAACGAGGTTGCCGACGCCGTGTGTGGACTGCTCGGATTTCTGACATCTGATGCGGCAACCGACGACAGTCGGGGACGGCAGCCAGCGCAGCTGGCGGGGTGGGTAGACACCGTAGAGCGGGTGTACGACGCCCTGCACTGCGCGCGCCATCGCGGCCCGGACGAGCGCGGGACCTGGCACGACGATCATGTGATCTACGGCTTCAACCGACTGTCGATCATCGATATCGAGCATTCGCACCAGCCGCTGCGTTGGGGACCGGCCGAGAACCGGGAGCGCTACGCGCTGACCTTCAACGGTGAGATCTACAACTACATCGAGATCCGCGAGGAACTCGCGAAGGCGCACGCCGAGCAGTACCCGGACGGCAGGATCTTCGAGACCGAGGGCGATAGCGAGGCGATCGTCGCCGCCTTCCACTACTGGGGTCCGGAGGCGGTGCGCAAGCTGCGCGGCATGTTCGCGTTCGCGATCTGGGATACCGAAACCAAGGAGCTGTTCCTGGCGCGCGACCCGTTCGGGATCAAGCCACTATTCCTGGCCACCGGACCGGGTGGGACCGCGTTCGGCAGTGAGAAGAAGAGTCTGCTGGAGCTGCTGCCCGCGCTCGGACTGTCCGATGCGCTGGACCCGCGGGCATTGGAGCACTACACGGTGCTGCAGTACGTGCCGGAGCCGGAGACGCTGCACAAGGACATCCGTCGCCTCGAATCCGGGCACTACGCGACCGTGCGGGCGAGCGAAGCGCCGCAGATCACTCGCTACTTCAACCCACAATTCAAGGTGCGGCCGTTTGCCCCCGGATCGGCGGCCGCACGCTATCGCGATATCGCCGAGGCCCTCGAAGACTCGGTCGCCAAACATATGCGTGCGGATGTGACGGTCGGGTCGTTCCTGTCCGGCGGCATCGACTCCACCGCGGTCGCGGCGCTGGCCATGCGGCACAACCCGAAGCTGATCACCTTCACCACCGGCTTCGAGCGCGAGGGCTACTCCGAGGTCGATGTGGCCGCCGAGAGCGCGGAGGCGATCGGCGCGCGGCACATCGTCAAGGTGGTCTCCCCCGCCGAATTCGCGGCCGCGATTCCCGAAATCGTCTGGTACCTCGACGATCCCGTGGCCGATCCAGCGCTGGTTCCGCTGTACTTCGTGGCGAAGGAGGCGCGCAAGCACGTCAAGGTGGTGCTTTCCGGTGAGGGCGCGGACGAGCTGTTCGGCGGATATACGATCTACCGGGAACCGTTGTCGCTCCAGCCATTCGAATACTTGCCGCGCGGGGTGCGCAAGCTGGCGGGCAAGCTCTCGGAGCGGATTCCGGACGGTACCCGGGGCAAGAGCCTGCTGCACCGTGGTTCGCTGCCGCTGGAGCAGCGCTACTACGGTAATGCGCGCAGCTTCAGCGATGCGCAGCTGCGCGCGGTGCTGCGCGAATTCCGACCTGAATGGACCCACCAGGACGTCACCGCGCCGATCTACGCGCAGTCGCGGGGCTGGGACCCGGTGGCGCGCATGCAGCATCTGGATCTCTACACCTGGTTGCGCGGCGACATCCTGGTCAAGGCCGACAAGATGACGATGGCGAATTCGCTCGAGCTGCGCGTGCCGTTCCTGGACTCCGAGGTGCTGAAGGTCGCCGAGCAACTGCCCTACGAGCAGAAGATCACCAAGGAAACCACGAAATACGCACTGCGCCAGGCACTCGAGGGCATCGTCCCGCCGCATGTGCTGCACCGCGCGAAGCTGGGTTTCCCGGTCCCGCTGCGGCATTGGTTGCGCGGCACCGAACTGTACGACTGGGCGCACCTGCAGATCGCCGAATCGCAGACCGATCACCTGCTGGACAAGGGCGCCATCAAGAGCATGCTGGAAGACCACCGCGCGGGCCGCGGCGACCACAGCCGCCGCCTGTGGACACTGCTGGTCTTCATGGTCTGGCACGGCATCTTCGTCGAAAAGCGCATCACCCCAGCCATCCAGGAGCCGGCCTACCCCGTCACGCTGTAATCGCTGGTGCCGCGCACGTTACGCCCGCAACACAACGCGCGCGGCACCGTTGATGCAATGCGACTGTGCCGCGCATCTTTTCGCCCGCCGCGCATGGATTGGCCCGGTGAATTCGTACGTGTCGCGCGAAAACGTGCGCGGCAGCGGAGTCCGAATGCGAACGGCCACACCGGGGACGGTGCGGCCGCGGGGGTCGTCGTCGCTCAGAGCAGGGTTGCCGTCGGCGGCGGTGTAACACAACGCGCACAGCGCCCGGGTGAGGACGTGCCGTCACCTCGTGCGATGCGCACTGTGGCGCGCAGCTTTCCTGCGCCGCACATTGTTTCGCGCGCAGCACATGGATTCACACGCCCCACATGGATTCGCGCGTCACGCATGGATTTGCGCCCGCAGCTTTCGTGCGCCGAACATTGTTTCGCGCGCAGCATATGGTTTCGCGCGCCGCGCATGGTTTCGCGCGCCCCAGATAGATTCGCGCGCCACCCATGGACTTGCGCGCCACGCATGGACTTGCGCGATGAATCGTGCGTGGCGCGCGAGAACGTGCGCGGCGCGGGAGTAAACGCGAACGGCCGCACCGGGGATGGTGCGGCCGTAGAGAGCGGTGTGGGTCAGAGCAAGGGCTTGATGTCGGCGGCGGCTTCGGGGCCGTAGGCCTTGGTGAGGCGTTCGAGGGCGTCGTCCTTGTTGAGGGTCCACTCCTGGGTGCCCATGGTCTCGAGTACGAGAACCGCGATGAGCGAACCCAATTGGGCGGAACGCTCCAGCGAGAGACCGACGGTGTGGCCGGTGAGGAAACCCGCGCGGAAGGCGTCGCCGACCCCGGTGGGCTCGACCTTGTTCACCTCCGGGACCACACCGACGCTCACCTCGGTGCCGTCGCGGTCGACGATCTGCACGCCGTCCTTGCCGAGCGTGGTGACCCGGATGCCGACCTTGCGCGCGATCTCTTCCTCGCTCAGACCGGTCTTCTGCAGCAGCAGCGCCCACTCGTATTTATTGGTGAAAAGGTATGCGGCGCCTTCGATCAGCTGCACGGCCTGATCGCCGTCGAGGCGGGCCAGTTGCTGGGACGGGTCAGCGGCGAACGGAATGCCCAGTTCGCGGCATTCGGCCGTGTGGCGCAGCATGGCCTCGGGATCGTTGGCGCCGATGAGCACCAAGTCGAGGGTGTGCTGCTCGGCGAGTTCGCCGATCGAGATATCGCGGGCCTCACTCATCGCGCCCGGATAGAACGAGGCGATCTGGGCCATATCATCGTCGGTGGTGCAGACGAAGCGGGCGGTATGCGCCCGATCCGAGATCTTGACGGTGGAGCAGTCGACGCCGTGCTTCTCCAGCCAGGCGCCGTACTCGGCGAAATCGGCGCCGACCGCGCCGACGAGCAGCGGCGTGCGGTTCAAAACCCCCATGGCGTAGGCGATATTGCCCGCGACACCGCCCTTGCGGATCTGCAGATCATCGACGAGAAAGCTCACCGAGACATGGTCGAGCTGATCGGCCAGCAGCGCGTCGGCGAACCGTCCGGGGAAGCGCATGAGATGGTCGGTCGCAATGGACGCGGACACGGCGATAGACACGAGGCTGAGCCCCTTCGAGTAGGCGGCAGACGACGAAAAGCGCGGGGACGAACCCGCGCCTTCACCGTAGCTCACCCGCCTCCCCGAGTCTCTTGCCGACGGCGGAGTGCCCAAGGCTTACATCGCGGACCGGCGGTCGACACCCAGTTCAGATCTGGATGTCCCCGGCGAGTCAGCCATGGCTCCCGCCTGCCCTGAACCTCTCGCCGACGGCGAAGTAGCGAGGCTTACGTCGCGGACCGGCGGCCGACACCAGTTCAGATCTCATGTCCCGGCGAATCAGCCATGGCTCCGCCCCTGAATCTCTTGCCGACGGCGAAGTGCCCAAGACTTACGGCGCTGACCGGCGGTCGACACCCAATTCAGATCCCAACGTCCCCGACAAGTCAGCCATGGCTCCCGCCTGCCCTGACAGCGAATGCCCAAGGCTTACGGCGCTGACCAGCGGTCGACACCCAAATCAGATCTGGACGTCCCCGGCGATTTGCCCATGCCCCCGCCTCCGCGCGCCTTTTGCAGACCCTTCAGAGCCCGAACACCTACATCGCGGACAGGCGGTCAACGTCCAGATCAGTCCTGGACGCCCCCGAGAGTTACCCATGACTCCCACGCCTTTCGCCGCCCCTGAGAGGCCGAAACTTACGTCGCGGACCGGCAGTCGGTCAGATGCGCGGAAGTCTTGGACGTGCCCGCCCATGTCCTCACGAAATCAGTTGTCTCGGGCGGAGACGGATCAATTGTCAGTTGAAGGAGTCGCCGCAGGCGCAGGAACCCGTGGCATTCGGGTTGTCGATCGTGAAGCCCTGCTTCTCGATGGTGTCGACGAAGTCGATCGAGGCACCCTGCACGTACGGCGCGCTCATCCGGTCGACGGCCAGCTTGACGCCGCCGAAGTCGACCGTCAGGTCACCGTCGAGCGAGCGGTCGTCGAAGAAGAGCTGGTAGCGCAGGCCCGCACAGCCGCCGGGCTGCACGGCGATACGCAGGGCGAGGTCGTCGCGACCCTCCTGGTCGAGCAGCGCCTTCGCCTTGCTGGCGGCGGCGTCGGTCAGAGTTACACCGTGGGTGGTCGTCTCGTCTTGCACAGTCATGAACTCTCCTCAGGACAGCTGTGTTCAACCCGTGAACAGCGCACGGCTCGTGGCAGTCAACACCACTCAGCGGGCTGTTATTCCCCCATCTTGCCACCACCGCGTACTGCGGTGGACACAACCTCCCGCCGACCTCATTTCCTGCGGGGTAGCGCATCGAATAGCCTGGTCGCGTGAAATTGTTCCGTCGCGGCGAGTCCAGCACCACCGACGAGAGCGCCGACAAGACGGCGGGCTCGGACGGCGGCTCGACCGCAGTCTCCACCACTAAAGCGGTCACCGCCACCGAGGGCAAAGGCCGACCAACTCCGAAACGTCGTGACGCCCAAGGCAAGCGGCGCGGGCCGGTGGCTCCGGCCCCGCTCACCGCGAAGGAGGCGCGCGCTCGGCGCAAGGCGACCCGCGGTAGCCGCGAGGACCGCAAGACTGCCTCAGCCGAACGTCGGCTGGCGGCCCAGGACCGGCGCGCCAGAATGCTGGCCGGTGAGGACAAGTACCTGCTGCCCCGCGACCAGGGCCCGGTGCGGGCCTTCGTGCGCGATATCGTCGATGCCCGGCGCAACCTGGTCGGATTGTTCATGCCGATGGCGCTGGTCCTGATCCTGTCGATGTTCGTCGCGCCCGCGCTGCAGACGATTGTGACGTTGGCCATGCTGGTGATGATGTTCTTCATGATCGCCGAGGGCTTCCTGCTCGGCCGGATCGTCAACGGACGGGTGCGTGAGCGCTTTCCGGAGAGCACCGATACCGGCTACAAGCTGGGTTGGTACGCCTTCGTCCGCGCCTCGCAGATCCGCAAGATGCGCGCCCCTAAGCCGCGAGTCGGCCCCGGCGATAGTGTGTGATTAATTTGCCGTGTCTAATTGGCCGCGCCTGCGGCGCGGCGTGTTCGCGGCCCCCTGGTGTCTCGCGTCCGAGCCGTCGAGACTCGCGACTTCGTCGCATGCGCTTCGACGACTCGGACGCGAGACGGGCCGCGAACTCCTCGCTCGTATGACTCGCTCCGTGGTGGTCAGTGATGGCGGGATGTTTGGCACCTGATGCGCGCGCATAGAGACTCGCGCCTACGACGCATACGCTTCGACAACTCGGACGCGAACGAGCTACGAACGTCGCTCGTAAGACTCGCTCCGCGCTGGAACGAGAGCTGCGACGATGCGGCAGTTCATCGCCGCAGCCCTCAGTGGTGATGTGAGTGGGCGATGATGGCGGACAGATCGGACTGCACGCGCTGGGCGTCGCGATCGATGACATTGGCTGATCCGGCGTGACCGCCGCCCCGTGTGATGAGGACCGCGAAGCCCACCACGACCGCCATGCTGACGAGAAAAGTAATCATGGCAGTAATTTTGCGCTCGGTGATTTACCGCCGAAAGTGGCTGTTCTGACATTGTTCGTAAAGATCCAGCCAGGTACGCTCTACCCATGCTGTCCAAGGTCGCGGTAGTGCTCACCGAGCGCTTGGCCATGTTCGAATTCGGCGTGGTCTGTGAGGTTTTCGGACTCGATCGGACCGCGGACGGTCTGCCCGGATTCGATTTCAAGGTGTGCGGGGCCGACCCCGGGAAGCCACTGCCGTCCACAACGCCTGGCATCACCGTCACGCCGGAGTTCGGGCTGGCGGAGTTGGCGAAGGCCGATCTGGTGGCGATTCCGGCTTTTCCCGCATCGGCGTTCGAGAAGGGACTGGATCCGCGGGTCGTCGATGCGATCCGGGATGCGTCGGATGGTGGAGCGATCGTGCTCACCGTATGTTCCGGTGCGTTCCTGGCCGGGGCGGCCGGGCTGCTCGACGGTCGCAAATGCACCACGCATTGGCGCTATGTCGACCAGTTGGCAGCACAATTTCCCCAGGCCACGGTCGATCCCGATGTGCTGTTCGTCGACGAGGGCAATCTGATCACCTCGGCGGGTACGGCCGCGGGCATCGACGCCTGCCTGCATCTGGTGCGTCGAGAGATCGGCAGTTCCGTCGCGAATGCGATCGCGCGGCGCATGGTGGTGCCGCCCCAACGCGACGGGGGGCAACGCCAATTCATCGAGCGTCCGGTGCCCGAATGCACCTCCGACAGTCTCGGCTCCACGCTGCAGTGGATGAACGAAAACCTCGAGCTGCCGCACACCATCGATGATCTGGCCGCCCGCTCGATGATGTCCACCCGCACCTTCGCCCGCCGCTTCGCCGCCGAAACCGGAACCACACCGGTGAAATGGCTGACCAATCAGCGCGTGCTCTACGCCAAGCATCTGCTCGAGGACACCGACGAGGGGCTGGAACAGATTGCCGCACAAGCGGGATTCGGATCCGGAGCACTGCTGCGGCATCATTTCCAGAAGGTCGTCGGTATCGCGCCGACCGAGTATCGACGCCGGTTCGGGGGCGCGGAGGCGACCGAGCAGCGCGCCTGAACGAGCGAACAATCAACACAGCCGCTAACGCGGTCATACCGGAGCCGAGTGGCAGCGAGGTCCAGGCTTGTGCGCGGCGGATTGATACGGTGCAGCCGTGTTGGACCATTCATCTACCAGCAGTCGCGCGCACCGCATCCTCGTGCTGGGCGGTGCGCGATCCGGTAAGTCGGCGTTCGCGGAGGTGCTGGCGGCCGAGGGTGGTCCGGTGCGTTATATCGCTACGGCGATTCCCGATCCTGCCGATCTCGACTTCGCCGAGCGCATCGCGCGCCACCGCGATCGCCGGCCCGCGGACTGGACCGTTCTGGAAAGTGCCGATCCGGCAAGGGTTCTCACCGCGGCTCCACCGGCCGGGACCACACTGCTCGATGATGTCGGCACCTGGCTCACCGGGCGTATCGACGCCCGCGCGGCCTGGGATGCCCCGCGCGGCACCATCGCCCCCGACGCGGACGCCTTGGTCGCCGCCGTCGCTGTCTATCCCGGCCGCTTGGTGATCGTCACCCCCGAGGTCGGTATGGGCGTCATCCCCGCCACTCGCTCCGGGCGCCTCTTCCGCGACGAAATCGGAACCCTGAACCAGCGCCTGGCGCAAACCTGCGATGAAGCCTTCTTCATTGTCGCCGGGCTCCCCCTCCGCCTGAAATAGGACCGCACGGCTGCGGCGATCATGTCGCGCCAATCTAGGAAGCCGCGCCCTATCGGGTGTCGTGTCGAGCGCGCAGGATGCGCCGTGCGGACCCGGAGTCGGACCGCGAGCGCGCGGGACGAGGCATCGGGTGGCGGGGTGGGTGGTGCGCACGGGTGGGGGTGGCGGCAAGATTGGGCCGGATATGGACTGCGCGGTGTAGGAATGAACTGCCCCGACCCGGAAAGGCTCGATAGTGACAGACGGATTCGGACCGGTTGCGCCACCCGATGCGGGAGTTCGGGCGGCGGCGGAGCAGCGGCAGGCGCAGCTGACCAAACCAGGTGGGGCGCTCGGGCGGCTCGAGACGCTCGGAAATTGGGTCTCGGCATGTCAGGGGGTGTGTCCGCCGAAGCAGTTCGAGCGGGGGCGGGTGGTGGTGTTCGCGGGGGATCACGGCATTGCGCGCCATGGCGTTTCGGCATATCCGAGTGAGGTGACCGCGCAGATGGTCGCCAATTTCCTCGGCGGCGGCGCGGCGGTGAATACGCTGGCTCGGGTCGCGGGCGCGACCGTGCGGGTCGTCGATATTTCCGTCGATGCCGATACCGATCCGCAGGTGGCCAAGCACAAGGTGCGGCGCTCGAGCGGGTCGATCGATCGCGA
The DNA here is from genome assembly GCF_050955785.1 of Nocardia sp. CA-084685. Taxonomy (NCBI): domain Bacteria; kingdom Bacillati; phylum Actinomycetota; class Actinomycetes; order Mycobacteriales; family Nocardiaceae; genus Nocardia; species Nocardia sp. CA-084685. The sequence continues at coordinate 2,595,545 of NZ_CP192094.1, read as the reverse complement.
AGACGCGCTCAGCGAGGACGAGATCCATGCCGCGCTCGCCGCGGGCAAGGCGATCGCCGATGAGGAGATCGATTCGGGCGCCGACCTGCTCATCGCGGGCGATATGGGTATCGGCAATACGACCCCCGCGACAGTCCTCATCGCGACCCTCACCGACACCGAACCCATCGCCGCTGTGGGCCGGGGCACCGGTGTGGACGACGCGGGCTGGATCCGCAAGGTCGCCGCGATCCGCGACGCCATGCGCCGCGCCCGCCCGGTCGCCAAGGACCCGGTCGAACTGCTGCGCGTAGCCGCCGGCGCCGACTTCGCCGCCTTGGCGGGCTTCCTCGCCCAAGCCGCGACCCGCCGCACTCCGGTCATCCTCGACGGTGTGGTCGTCACTGCGGCAGCCTTGGTCGCCGAAGATTTGGCCGCCGGCGCCAGCGCTTGGTGGCTCGCGGGCCACCGCTCCACCGAACCCGCCCACACGCTCGCCCTGCGCCACCTCCGCCTCGACCCGCTCGTCGATCTGGACATGCGCCTCGGCGAAGGCTCCGGCGCTCTCACCGCCCTCCCCGTCCTGCGCGCCGCCGTAGCCACGCTCGCGGAAATGGCCACCTTCGCGGAAGCCGGTGTCAGCACCGCCGATTCCGCCACCGCCGAAGCCGAAGCCGAGACCGAGACCGAGACCGAGACCAGCATCGCCTCCGTGGCGAGTGCGCAACCGGACTTGCGGAAGTAGACGGTGACCGCAAGCGCGTTCGCCAACGAACAAGCCCGGCGCTCTGGACAAGCGGACCACACTCGCGGCCCGGAGCACCCTGGCAATCGGCGTCAGCATCGGACGATCCCGACTAGTAGGTCGACCGCGACCACCAGCAACACACACCCCACCACCGACAAACGAACCTGGCACTCACAGCCCACGCACCACACTCGCAGACCGGAGCGCCCTGGCAACCGGCGTCAGCATCGGACGATCCCGACAACTAGGTCGACCGCGACCACCAGCAACACACACCCCACCACCGACAAACGAACCTGGCACACTCGCGGCCCGGAACCCTCCAACAACCGACATCACCAGCAGACGATCCCGACAAACAGATCGACCGCGACCACCGGCCTCCAGCGACCTGCGGGCCGGACGCTCCAAGCCGAGGAAGCGCTCCGCAGAAGCGGTTTGCGGCGTACGGCGATGGTTTCGGACGACGGCGACGGTCGAACGATTACAGGTCGGCGAATATGAATGGTGCGCGGCTTGCGGTGTCGTGGCTGACGGTGCTGCCGGTGCGGGGCCCGGAGAGTGTCGATCGGAGCGCGGCGGGGCGGGCGATTGCGTTGGCGCCGTTGGTTGGGGTGGGGCTGGGGGCGGCGGGGGTGGGTTTGCTGTGGGTGTTGGTGTGGAGTGGGGCGAGTGCGGCGGTAGCGGGGCTGGTGGTGGTTGCCGGGTTGGCGCTCGTTACTCGCGGAATGCACCTGGATGGGCTGGCCGACACGATGGACGGGTTGGGGTCCTATGGTCCACCGGAGCGGGCCAGGGCGATACTGAAGAGTGGCGACACGGGTCCGTTCGGGGTAGCGGCAATTGTGTTCGTCGTTGGGCTCCAAGCGTTTTCGTTCACCGCGCTGGCGCAAGCCGAGCGTTGGTTCGCGGTGCTGCTCGCCGTGGCCGTCGGCCGAGTGGTGGTAATCCTCGCCTGTCGGCGCGGCATCACCGCCGCGCCCGATACCGGCTTCGGCGCACTGGTCGCCGGGACCCAGCACCCGATCACCATCACAGTCTGGTCCGCACTCGCCATTGCCGCGGGGATATTCGCGATCCCGGACCACCGCTGGCTCGGCCCTGTCGTTGTCCTTGTCGCCCTAGGCATTTCAGCTTTAATGGCCCGACACTGCACCCACCGCTTCGGCGGCCTCTCGGGTGATATCCTCGGCGCGACACTCGAGATGTCCGTCGCCATCACCGCCGCCGGACTAACCCTGGGCACCTGACTCACAACAGCGTCGCAGCAACGCGTTGCCATGCCGCCCTTCGTATTTCGGTCTCCTGACCCGCATCGGTTCTCGCGCCTGGATAGCGGATCGGGCGTCAGTGCGCATTCTCGCTGGACTAGGCGGGAAAGTGCACGCTCAGTCCCACGTCCACCGTCAGGTGGACAGTGCAGCGGCCGAATTCACGCGTGCCAACACGACGGGCTTGGTCGGTCCGTTAACTACGCACACGCGCGCACTCATATCCGAACACATTGCCCACGATGAGATAGCTGGCACGGTGCGCGCATTGTCTGGGTCAGGCAATACAGTGGACGGTATGTCTTCCGAGCGTCTGTACTTTCGTCAATTGCTGTCCGGTCGAGATTTTGCCGTGGGTGATCCGATCGCGACGCAGATGCGAAATTTCGCGTATCTGATCGGCGATCGGGAGACCGGCGAGTGTGTGGTGGTGGATCCGGCGTATGCGGCGGGCGATCTGGTGGATATCGCCGAGGCCGACGGGCTGCGGCTGACCGGGGTGCTGGCCACCCATCACCACCCGGACCATGTGGGCGGCACCATGCTGGGATTCACCCTGCGCGGGGTACGGGAGTTGCTGGAAAAGACGAGTGTTCCGGTGCACGTCAATGCCGAGGAACTGTCCTGGGTCGCCAATGTCACCGGCATCGCGCCGAGCGAACTCACCGGACACCAGCACTGCGACAAGGTCAGTGTCGGAGCCTTCGATATCGAACTGCTGCACACCCCCGGCCACACGCCCGGCAGCCAGTGCTTCCTGTTCGACAATCGCCTCATCGCGGGCGACACCCTGTTCATCGACGGCTGCGGCCGCACCGACTTTCCCGGCGGCGACTCCGACGCCATGTTCCGCAGCCTGCGCTACCTGGCCGACCTATCCGGCGACCCGGTCGTCTACCCCGGTCACTGGTATTCCCAGGACCCGTCCGCCGCCCTGTCGACAGTCAAGGACGCCAACTACGTCATGCGTCCGCAGACGCTGGAGGAATGGCGCACCTTCATGCCCAGCTGACCTACGAACGGCACACGGCTGCGGCCGTTCGCGAGACCGCCGCAGTCACATGCCGCGCATCCACCCGTGGATATCGGCGAAGGTGCCGCGCTGGATCCCGGTGAGTGTGTCGCGCAGCGCCATGGTGACCTCACCCGGTTCCCCACCGCCGACGGCGAATTCACCATCGGCGGAGCGAACCCAGCCGACGGGAGTGATCACAGCAGCGGTACCACAGGCGAAAACCTCGGTGATCTCACCGGATTCGGCGCCCTTGCGCCACTCCTCCACCGAAACCTTGCGCTCCTCCACCACATAGCCCGAATCGGCGGCGAGAGTGAGCAGCGAATCACGGGTGATGCCGGGCAACAGCGATCCGGACAGTTCCGGAGTGACCAGCCGCGCCTCGGAACCGGAGCCGAAGACGAAGAACAGGTTGTTGGTACCCATCTCCTCGACATAGCGACGCTCACAGGCATCGAGCCAGACGACCTGATCGCAGCCCTTCTCCGAGGCCTGCGCCTGCGCCAGCAGCGAGGCCGCGTAGTTACCGGCGACCTTCGCCTCACCGGTGCCGCCCGGTGCGGCCCGCACGTATTCGGTCGACAGCCAGACCCGCACCGGCTTCACACCGCGCGGGAAGTACGCGCCCGCAGGCGATCCCAGCAGCAGGTATTTGTAGGCGGCGGCGGGTTTCACACCGAGCCCGGCCTCGGAGGCGAACATGAACGGCCGCAGGTACAGCGACTCCTCACCACCGGCCGCCGGCACCCAGCCGCTATCGACCTCGAGCAGTTGCCGCACGGATTCGATGAATAGTTCCTCGGGCAGCTCCGCCATCGCCATCCGACGCGCGGACTTGCGGAAGCGCGCCGCATTCGCGTCGATGCGGAAGCAGGAGATGCTGCCGTCGTTCTGCCGGTAGGCCTTGAGACCCTCGAAAATGGCCTGGCCGTAGTGGAACACCATCGTCGCCGGATCCATCGCCAACGGCCCGTACGGCTCGACCCGGGCATTGCCCCAGCCTTCGCCCTCGGTGTAGTCGATGGAGACCATGTGGTCGGTGAAGAAGCGTCCGAATCCCGGCGCCGACAGAATCTCCTGTACCCGCTGCGCCGGGGTGGGCGCGGGATGCGGAACATGGGTGAACTGTGCGGCAGCGGTCATGAGGCAGATCCTATCGGTCGCGATTTTCTCGCCGCGCGAGTGTCTGCGCGCAGCGAATACCCGCGTCACCCGCCGACGTCGGCGTTAGCAGCCGGACGCCGACTATTTGGTCTTCGTGTCGACGAACGGCGGGCGCACGACCTCGCAGCGCAACCGTCGCCCGCGCACATCGACCTCGACCTGTGCGCCGGGTTCGATCGCCGCTTCGGTATCGAGCAGGGCGAGGGCGATACCGATCTGCAGCGTGGGTGAGAAGGTGCCGGAAGTGGTTTCACCGACAGGCTCGCCGTCACGCAGCACGGTCTGTCCCTGGCGCAGCACGCCGCGGCCAAGCGCCTTCAGTCCCAACAGGATTCGGCGCGGACCCGTCGACTTCTCCTGCTCCAGCGCATCTTTGCCCCAGAACTCGGACTTCTTCCAGCCGATCGCCCACCCGCAGCGCGCCTGCACGGGCGAAATCTCCAGCGACAGTTCATGTCCGTGCAGTGGATAACCCATCTCGGTGCGCAACGTATCGCGGGCGCCGAGCCCGGCGGGCTGCCCATCGTGCGCGCGGACCTGCTCGACGAGCGCGCGGAACAGCGGCTCGGCATCGGCCCACCGCGGCAGCAACTCGTAGCCGTGTTCGCCGGTGTATCCGGTGCGACAGACCCGAATCCGGCGGCCATCCCAATCGGCGTCGGCGTAGGCCATGTACTCCATATCGGTCGGCAGCCCGAGCGCGGTGAGCACCTCGGTCGAGCGCGGTCCCTGCACCGCGAACACCCCGTACTCGCGGTGCTCATCGGTCACTGTGATGCCCTCCGGCGCGACCTTCTGCAGTTCGGCGACGACCGCCGCGGTATTGGCGGCGTTGGGCACCAGGAAGATCTCGTCATCGCCGACGTAATAGGCGATCAGATCGTCGATCACACCACCGTCGGGGGCACAGCACAGCGTGTACTGCGCCTTGCCCGGTCGGATCCGGCCGAGCTCGTTGGTGAGGGCCGAGTTCACGAACTCGGCCGCACCGGCGCCGCGCACCGTTGCCTTGCCGAGATGGCTCACATCGAACAGGCCGACCGTCGTGCGCACCGCCTGATGCTCGCCGACCGTCCCCGCATACGACACCGGCATCTGCCACCCGCCGAACGGCGCGAACTTCGCCCCGAGTTGAACGTGGACGTCATGGATCGGCCCTTGCAGCAGATTGGTATCGGTCACCCGGCGAGCTTATCCCGGCGTTGTGCGCTACTCGACCTGCTGGCGCGGCGATCTCGATCAGCCGCGGAACCACATGGGAATCAGCGTTGGGCCGTCCTCCGGGAGAGTGTGGGTCTGCCCTTCACGCACGAATCCCTTGCGCGCGTAGAGCCGGGCCGATCGTTGCGTACTGGCTTCCAGGAATGCCGGAATACTCGCATCGGATGCGGCCTTCAGCCGGTCGGTGAGGATGGCGCCGCCCGCGCCCTTTCCGCGATGCTCCGGAACGGTGACGATCACCTGGAGGTAGCGGTGCGGGAATTCGCGTGGATGTTCCCTGGCGAGCAGGCCGGTGACATAGGCCGCGCGGCGCAGCGCCGAGACCTCGGGGGCGGCATCGGCGGCGGCCCGGAGTTCGGCGGCCTCGGCCGCGTAGCGGTCGACGGAAGTGACGGTCTGCCACAGTGATACGGCTCGGATGCTGCCGTCGGCCTCGGCAATCCAGATCTCGTCCTCGCGCAGCGCCTTGTCGATGAGATCGGGCACCCAGCCCGCGAGGAACTGCTCGGCGGGGTGGCCATGCAATATCCACACGGTCACCGCCTCATCAAAGGAGGCCGCGGCGAATGCGGCGATGAGCGGATCGCGATCCGCCGCGGTCGCCTGCCGAACGGTCGAACCGGTACCCATAGCGCAATCCTCTCGCCGCGAACGATGTGTTCATTGGCCAATGTAGGTCGGACATACCGGGGTTGGTAGCGATGACCGAATTCGTGCTGGCCCGAAGCGCACCCGCACCAACGACATGGGCGGACCGACGGGTCGAACTCAGCCACTTCGCCCGGTCCCGAACTGGACTTCGCCGCCCTGCTCGATACCGGCTCGAACTGCTCCTCGACGGGATAGCGGCACGTCTGCCCAGTAACCTGTGCCCATGACCGCTGTTGCAGATCGTTCGCTCGGACCGGAACTGGACCTGGTCGACGCCATCGGCCCCGACACCGACGTACTGGTGATCGGATTGGTGTCCGGTGACGACGGCCCGACGATCGCCACACTGGAGGACGAATTCGTCGATAACATCCTCGCCGCGGATGTGCGCGCGGCGCTGCAGGAACAGCTGCGCGCCGTCGGCGCGAAGGGCAAGGCCGAGGAACTCACCCGGATTCCCGCACCGGCCGGCCTCGATGTGAAAAGCGTGCTCGCCGTCGGACTCGGCGCCGCGGACAAGATCGATGCCGAACAGATCCGTCGCTCGGCCGGTGTCGCCGGCCGTGCGCTGACCGGTGTCGGCTTGGCCGTGACCACGCTGTCGGGTCTCGAGGGCGGCATCGGCCCCACCGCCGAAGGGATCTTCCTCGGCGCGTACTCCTTCACCGCGTTCAAATCCGAGGACGCCAACGGTAAGCCGGACGAGCAGCCGGTGCGCAAGGTCCAACTCCTCGTCGGCGACCCGAGCGTGTCCTACCGCAAGGGCTTCGACCACGACCGGGTGATCGCCGAATCCATCGCCACCGCACGCGATTTCGTCAACACCCCACCGAGTCACTTGTACCCGGCCGAATTCGCCTCCCACGCGAAGGCTTTGGCCGAGGCGGCAGGTCTGCAGGTCGAGGTGCTCGACGAGCAGGCGCTGGCAGAGGGCGGCTACGGCGGCGTGCTCGGCGTCGGCAAGGGCTCCTCGCGCCAGCCGCGCCTGGTGCGACTGACCTACAACGGCGGCGCCAAGAAGGTCGCGCTCATCGGCAAGGGCATCACCTTCGACACCGGCGGCATCTCGATCAAGCCAGCCGCGAATATGGAGAATATGACCTCGGATATGGCTGGCGCCGCCGCGGTCATCGCCGCCACCATCGCCGCCGCCAAGCTGGAGCTACCGGTCACGGTGATCGCGACCGTGCCGATGGCGGAGAACATGCCATCGGCCACCGCGCAGCGCCCTGGCGACGTGCTCACCCAATACGGCGGTAAGACCGTCGAGGTGCTCAACACCGATGCCGAGGGCCGCCTGATTCTCGCCGACGCGATCGTGCGAGCGGGCGAGGATGATCCGGAGTACATCATCGATGTCGCCACGCTTACGGGCGCGCAGATGGTCGCGCTCGGCACCCGAACCCCCGGTGTAATGGGCACCGACGAATTCCGCGACCGCGTCGCGCGACTGTCGCGTTTGGCCGGTGAAAACGGCTGGGCGATGCCGCTGCCCACCGAACTGCGCGCCGATCTGAACTCCAAGGTCGCCGATCTGGCGAATGTCGCATCACACCGCTGGGGCGGCATGCTCTCGGCCGCGATCTTCCTGAAGGAGTTCGTCCCGGAGGGCGTGCAGTGGGCGCACCTTGATGTCGCGGGTCCGGCCTACAACACCGGCGGCCCGTTCGGCTACATCGGCAAGGGCGGCACCGGGGTTCCGGTCCGCACCCTGGTCTCGGTGATCGAGGACATCGCGCACGAGGACGCGACGGAGTAACCGAATGGCGGTGCGGCGTCCGGATTGCCGTGCGTCGCACCGCGCTCGGCGAACAAATTGAACGAAAAGAACAGCACTACAACTCGCCCAGATCGCGTTCCAGCGCCCGTTTGCGCTCGATCCGCTTGCGGGCGTCGTGGTCGCGCATCCGCTGCGGATAACCGGTCTTGCGCACGTCGTAAACGGGAATCCGCAAATCTCCGGCTAGCCGGCGCGCGCCGCGCTCTCCGACGACGCGACGTGTCCATTCGCCGTCGGCCGCGATCAGTACAACAGTGACATCCGTCACCGTCGTCTTGGGCTCTACGTAGGCCTCCACCCCACTATGCGTGCGCACCCACTCGGCGAGGTAACGAGCATCCTCACCATTACCCGAACCCACACGTAAAACGCTGCCACCTCGGGCCACGCCGCCTCGGAAACGATCCAGCAAACCCAACGACGCCGACCTCCTTCGCCCGGTGACCCACAGCTCGGCACCGGTCATTCCATCTTGCCAGCCCCGTGCAGTTCGCTGCCCTGTGCTACACGTCTCGCAGGCGAGTGCAAGGATGGATCGCGGTACAAGAACCACACAGATCTCCGGTGCCACGCACAATGATCGGTGGCTTTCGGACACCCATCGCGACCCGCGGTGGGTGTCCGCAGTGAGATCAACTGTTGTAGAACCCGTCGAGCAGTCAGAGGAGTCAACGGACATGGCCTTCTCCGTCCAGATGCCGGCTCTTGGTGAGAGCGTCACCGAGGGAACGGTGACCAGGTGGCTGAAGCAGGAAGGAGACACGGTCGAGGTCGACGAGCCACTGCTCGAGGTCTCCACCGATAAGGTCGACACCGAGATCCCGTCGCCGGCGGCGGGTGTGTTGTCGAAGATCGTCGCCGCCGAGGATGACGTCGTCGAGGTCGGCGGTGAGCTCGGTGTGATCAGCGAAGCCGGCGAAGCGCCCGCGCCCGCCGCCGCCCCCGCACCTCAAGCCGCGCCTGCACCCGCCCCGGCACCGGAGCCGGAACCGGCCCCCGCGCCGGCCGCCGCCGCTGCGGCCCCCGCACCCGCGGCTCCTGCCGCCCCCGCCCCCGCCGCCGCGTCGGGCACCCCGGTCAAGATGCCGGAACTCGGTGAGTCGGTCACCGAGGGCACCGTCACCCGCTGGCTCAAGCAAGTCGGCGACCAGGTCGCCGTCGACGAGCCGCTACTCGAGGTCTCCACCGATAAGGTCGACACCGAGATCCCCTCGCCCGTGGCGGGCACCCTGCTGGAAATCTCCGCGCAGGAAGACGATGTCATCGCCGTCGGTGGACAGCTCGGCGTGATCGGCAGCGGCGCCCCCGCGGCCGCCGCACCGGCACCCGCCGCCCCCGTACCAGCTCCGGCGGCTCCGGCTCCCGCCCCGGCCCCCGAACCGGCGCCTGCTCCCGCGGCCGCAGCTCCGGCACCTGCCGCTGCTCCGGCTCCGGCCCCGGCCCCGGCCCCGGCCCCGGCCCCGAAGCCTGCTCCGGCCCCGGCCGCCACGGCTCCGGCGCCGACCCCGGACACCTCCGGCAACGGCGCGACCCCGTACGTCACCCCGCTGGTTCGCAAACTGGCCGAGGAGAACGGCGTCAACCTCGCCACCGTCACGGGCTCCGGAGTCGGCGGACGCATCCGCAAGCAGGATGTGCTCGCCGCCGTCGAGGCCAAGAAGGCACCGGCTCCGGCCGCCGCCCCCGCGGCAGTCGCACCGGCCGCGAAGGCGCCCGCCGCCGCACCGCAGTCGCAGCTGGCGCACCTGCGTGGCACCGTGCAGAAGGCGAGCCGCATCCGTCAGATCACCGCCACCAAGACCCGGGAATCGCTGCAGACCACCGCGCAGCTGACCCAGGTGCACGAGGCGGATGTCACCAAGATCGCGGCGCTGCGCAGCCAGGCCAAGGCCGCGTTCAAGGACCGTGAGGGCGTCAACCTGACGTTCCTGCCGTTCTTCGCCAAGGCGGTCGTCGAGGCGCTCGGCGTACACCCGAATGTGAACGCCAGCTACGACGAGTCCACCAAGGAGATCACCTACCACGCCTCGGTGCACCTCGGCATCGCCGTCGACACCGAGCAGGGTCTGCTCTCCCCGGTGATCCACAACGCCAGCGACCTGTCGCTGGCCGGACTGGCCCGCGCCATCGCCGATATCGCCAACCGTGCCCGCACCGGCGGCCTCAAGCCGGACGAGCTGGCCGGCGGCACCTTCACCATCACCAATATCGGCAGCCAGGGCGCGCTGTTCGACACCCCGATTCTGGTTCCGCCGCAGGCGGGCATGCTCGGCACGGGTGCGATCGTCAAGCGTCCGGTGGTCGTCACCGATGAGACCGGCAACGAGTCCATCGGCGTTCGGTCCATGTGCTACCTGCCGCTCACCTACGATCACCGCCTCATCGACGGCGCCGATGCCGGTCGCTTCCTGACCACCATCCGGCACCGGCTCGAGGAAGCGGCGTTCGAGGCGGACCTCGGTCTGTAGTCGGAAAGGGTCGTCTGTCGCGTATGAAGGTGGTGATCGCCGGTTCGTCCGGGCTGATCGGGACGGCACTCGTCGCGGCATTGCGCCGCGAGGGGCACGAAGTCTCCAGATTGGTACGCCGCTCGCCCAACGCGCCGGACGAACACCGCTGGGACCCCGCTCGCGCCGATCTGGACGAGCGGGCCCTGCGCGGCGCCGACGCGGTGGTCAACCTCTGCGGGGCGAGCATCGGACGGCGGCGCTGGAACGGCAGCTATAAACAGGAACTGCGCGATAGCCGCCTGACCCCGACCGATGTGCTGGCCAATGCGGTAGCCGCCGCTGGTGTGCCGGTACTGGTGAATGCCAGCGGCGTGCACTACTACGGCGGCACCACCGGCAACCGGGTGGTCGACGAAACTACCCCCGCGGGAACGGGTTTCCTCGCCACCCTCTGCCGGGACTGGGAGGCCGCGACCAACCCCGCCGTCGAGGCGGGTGTGCGCACAGTGCTACTGCGCAGTGCCGTGGTGCTGTCCCATCACGGTGGCATGCTCGGGATGCTGCAGCCGCTGTATTCACTCGGGCTCGGGGGGCGACTCGGCAACGGACGCCAGTACACGCCGTGGATCTCGATGGCCGACGAGATCGGCGCGATCATCTTCGCGCTCACCCACGACAGCATTGCCGGGCCGATCAATTCGGTCGGTCCGGCACCGGTCACCAATGCCGAATTCAATCGGGCACTCGGCCGCGTGCTGCACCGGCCGACCCCATTCGTGGTGCCCGCGTTCGCATTACGCGCGCTGATCGGCGAATTCGCCGAAGAGGGGATCCTGAACGGCCCGCGCGCGATCCCGACGGCGCTGGAAGCGGCGGGTTACCCGTTCCAGCACCAGACGATCGGCGCTGCGCTGGCGGCCGCCCTCGGCCGCGATGACGATCGTTGACGCGGCATCCGAAGACCCCCTATGGAGTAGATCGATGACCGAGCTGGACACCCGACCCGCCACCGTCATCCGTGACGCGCGCGAGGGCGATCTGCCCGAGATCCTGGTCATCCACAACGCGAATATCGCCGCCTCCACCGCTATCTGGGATCACGAGCAGGTCGATCTCGACGATCGGCGCGCCTGGTTCCGCGGCCGCACCGCCGCCGGGCTGCCCATTCTGGTCGCCGATATCGGCGGCGAGGTCGCCGGTTACGCCAGCTACGGCCCATGGCGGACACGCTCGGGTTATCGCTTCACCGTGGAGAATTCGGTATACGTCGCCGACCGTTTCCACCGCCGCGGGATCGCGAGTGCCCTACTCACCGAGCTGATCGAGCGCGCCAGTCAAGCGGGCACCGTGCACGCCATGGTCGCGGCCATCGAATCCGGCAATACCGGTTCGATCGCGCTGCACGAGCAGTTCGATTTCCGCATTGTCGGGGAACTGCCGGAGGTCGGACGGAAGTTCGGACGTTGGATGGACCTGACCCTGATGCAGTTGACGCTGCCGATCGAGGGCGACTGAGCCAACTGGCGCCAGTGCCCGCCCAGATAGGTCGCTCGCGGAATGACGGATGCCGCGTACGAATTCGTGCGCGGCAGCAGCCCGAGTAGGGCCGGTCTACTTGGCCGTAGGGCGATGGTTATCGGTCCGACATTGTTGGGCGCGGCACTGACCGCACCCTGGACCTGGTTACCCGGCCTGGCGAAAGTTGCATGCGGTTTACGGGGCTGAAGCCTGCTGCTTACAGGGACGCATCTCGTCGATAGGCTGCCGATGTACCAGCGCACACTTGAACCCGACGTCGAACCTGGCAACCATGTGGCATCGGCCACATCGAGTTGGTTTATCGGATCGTCACACTCGGCGTACCGTCAAGGGCGTGAACGACACGCGCACCACTTGGTCCGCCCGATTCGATACGACCCCGATCGTGGTCGAGGATCTCGGACTCATCGATTACCACAGCGCCTGGGATATGCAGCGGTCTATCGCCGCGCAGCGCGCCGCCGGAGCGGGCTCCGACCATCTGCTCCTGTTGGAGCACCCGGCGGTCTACACCGCCGGTCGCCGCACCGAGGCCGAGGATCTACCGATCGACGGCAGCCCCGTGGTGCAGGTCGATCGCGGCGGCAAGATCACCTGGCACGGCCCGGGCCAACTGGTCGGCTACCCGATCGTGCGGCTGGCCGAGCCGGTGGATGTCGTGCACTACGTCCGCAGGCTCGAAGAAGCGCTGATCACCGTCTGCACCGACCTCGGGCTGGATTGCGGACGGGTCGAGGGCCGTTCCGGTGTGTGGCTGGCCGCGACCGAGCTCTACTCCGAGCGCAAGGTCGCCCAGATCGGCGTGCGGGTACAGCAGGGCGTCGCGCTGCACGGCATCTCGCTCAACTGCAATTCCGCACTCGACGGCTTCCAGGCGATCGTCCCGTGCGGCATCCGGGACGCCGGTGTCACCACGCTGTCGCGCGAACTCGGTCGCGAGGTCACCGTGGCCGAAGTCAAGCCGCTGGTCGCCGAGGCGATCACCCGAGCGCTCAATGGCGAACTCCCGGTGACCGCACACGACATCGCCCGCGCCGCACCGGCCGTGGCGCCTGCGAGAGCCGAATGAGTCGGCTGCTGTCGCGTTGCCCGGGACAGTGACGGACTGCATCCGACGGCGGCGCACGGCAGGCGTAAGGTCGATCGAGTGACCTCAGCTTCAGCACCGGCAGGACGCAAACTGCTACGCATCGAGGCGCGCAACGCGGAGACCCCGATCGAGCGCAAGCCTCAATGGATTCGGACCCGAGCAAAGATGGGCCCCGAGTACACCGAACTCAAGGGCCTGGTGAAACGCGAAGGCCTGCATACGGTGTGCGAGGAGGCGGGCTGTCCCAATATCTTCGAATGCTGGGAAGACCGCGAGGCCACCTTCCTGATCGGCGGCGAACAATGCACCCGCCGCTGCGACTTCTGCCAGATCGACACCGGCAAGCCCGCCGCACTCGATCGTGACGAGCCGCGCCGGGTCGCCGAAAGTGTGCAGGCGATGGGTCTGCGCTACTCCACGATCACCGGTGTCGCGCGCGACGACCTCGAGGACGGCGGTGCCTGGCTCTACGCCGAAACCGTCCGGGCCATCAAGGCTTTGAACCCGAACACCGGCGTGGAACTGCTCGTCCCGGACTTCAACGCGGTCCCCGAGCAGCTCGCCGAGGTCTTCTCGTCCCGCCCCGAGGTGCTCGCGCACAACCTGGAGACGGTGCCGCGTATCTTCAAGCGGATCCGTCCGGCGTTCCGTTACGAGCGTTCCCTCGCCGTGCTCACCGCGGCTCGCGAAGACGGCCTGGTCACCAAGTCGAACCTGATCCTCGGCATGGGCGAAACCCCCGAGGAAGTCACCCAGGCCATGCGCGACCTGCACGAGGCCGGCTGCGACATCCTCACCATCACCCAGTACCTGCGCCCCTCCCCACGTCACCACCCGGTCGACCGTTGGGTCAAGCCGGAGGAATTCGTCGAGCACTCCCGCATGGCCGAGGAAATCGGCTTCGCCGGTGTCATGGCCGGACCACTGGTTCGCTCCTCCTACCGCGCGGGCCGACTCTATGCACAGGCCATGGCCCACCACGGCCGCGAAATCTCCCCCGCCATGGCACATCTCGCTGCGGAGGGCACCGCCTCCCAGGAGGCCAGCTCCGTCTTGGCGCGGTTCGGCAGCTGAGTGCCGCTACGGCGATCGGACCAGGCGACGGAAGCCGCTGGTTCGATCGCCAGTGGCCGCAACGATGTCGGCTTCGCGTGGGCGCAGACAACCGCCGACTCGAATTTCACTGCCGCACTTGACTTTATCCAATTGTGGCGCGGATACGGTGCAAGTCAGGTTGTTGCGGGGTGCGCCGACTGGACGACACCGAGTTGCTGCATCATGCCGAGCGTGTCCCAACATGACCAGCTTTCGACGATCTTGCCGTCCTGGAAGCGATTGATTGTGATTCCCTGAACGGTCGCTGATTTGCCTGTCGGGGACATGCCCATCATCTCGCCGTCGTTGGTGCCTGTCGCCGTCCACCGGGTAGTGACGAAATCGCCTTCGGCGATCTGTTCGTTGACCAAGAACCTTTGATCCGAGAATGCGGCGATGTACATCTGCACGAGCTTTTTGTAACCGTCCGGGCCGTGAATATCGGCGAACGGACTCTGCGGATCGTGATTGATGCAGTCAGCCGAAATCACCTCGTCGAATACGCTGAGGTCTCGCATGTTCCATGCGTCGAGGACGCGCTTGGCGGTGGCCTTGTTCTGCTCTGACATGACCCTTCCTATCGCTTGATGGTGCCGAACTAGCGGGGCGGCCATGGTCGCTACAGGCAGCATTCGCGGCGCCCGGTATCGAGCGTGGTGTGGAGCGCGGCCACGATGCCAACAGCGGACCCGGGCGCCGCCCCCAATATGTGGACGCTGTCATCACGGCCGATGACCGCCCGAATGCTCTCGGCGGACATCCAGTTACCCGCCGATCACAAACGCTGAAGCCGGTGTATCGCAACCATTGTGCGCCTCTTTCGTGCACGAAGTAAGGGGGCAACGGAGACTGCTTCAAGCACGCACACATCGCCTACCTGCACATTGGTAATTCAGCATGCTGGGTTGGGACCGACGGCCAGGACGCCTCGGGCGGCCACATCGCGGTGACGTCTGCGCGGGTTGCCGCACAGATCGAGCAAACGAGCAAATGTGGCGAATATTTAGTTAACAAACGTTCGGTTTAACGGTTCGCTGAACGAGGTCGGCGAAGACAGCTGGGCACCACGTCGCTGGCGCCCAGACCGGCAGCGATGCGCAGACCTTCGCCGTGGAAATCACCTTGGTGGTACAACTCTGCGTCAGGCTCCAGCAGTCGCACACCGGCACTGCTCGGGCCCCCAGCTGTACACACCACCTGAACCCCACATGCACACGCCCCGACGCCCACCTGAACACACCGGATCTTCCGATCCGGGCACGCGACGCGACCGCTGGTGGGAAGCTCGAAGGAGCGCAGGTGTCGACCCCGAAAGCGAGACACATGGTCGAGAAAGCGAGTGCGTCCGCAGGGACCAACGGTAAGGCTGTGACGGCGCAGCGGCCGGAGGACATCCGGAATGTGGTGCTGGTCGGGCACAGTGGGTCGGGTAAGACCACGTTGGTGGAGGCGTTGGCGCTCACGGCAGGCGCGGTGAATCGCGCTGGCCGGGTGGAGGACGGGACGTCGCTATCGGATTACGACGAGATCGAACACCGCCAGCACCGATCGGTGCAGTTGTCGGTGGTGCCGATGGTGTGGCACGGGATCAAGATCAATCTGCTCGACACCCCCGGATACGCCGATTTCGTCGGTGAGCTGCGCGCGGGTCTGCGTGCGGCGGATGCGGCCCTGTTCGTCATTTCCGCGGCGGAAGGGGCCGAGGCCGTGAGCGGCGCGACCCGTGCGCTGTGGGAGGAGTGCGCGGCGGTCGGGATGCCGCGGGCCATCGTGATCACGCACCTCGATACCGCGCGCGCCGAATTCGACGAGCTGACCGAGACCTGCCGGCTGGTACTCGGCGGCGGTTCCTCGGAAAACATTCTGCCGCTGCATCTTCCGGTGTACGGGCCGAAAAGTCCGGACGGTCATCGCCCGGTGACCGGATTGGTCGAACTGCTGCCGCACTGCATCGCGGACTACTCCTCCGGGGAGGAGGTCCAATGCGAGCCGGCCGACGATCAGCTGCCGCTGCTCGAGGAGGCGCGCAACCGGCTGATCGAGGGCATCATCGCCGAGAGCGAAGACGAGACACTGATGGAGCGCTATCTCGGCGGCGAGGAGATCGAGCTGGCGGCACTGGTCGAGGACCTCGAACGCGCGGTCGCTCGAGGCAGCTTCCATCCCGTGCTGTTCGGCGCGCCCGCTCCCGAGGGGGCCAAACAGGGCCTGGGCACCATAGAGCTGTTGGAGCTGATCACCGGCGGATTTCCAACACCGTCGGAACATGCGGTCTCGGCGGTCACCACCTCCGACGGCGCGGCGCCGACTCCGCTGCACTGCGATCCGGATGGCGCGTTGGCGGCCGAGGTGATCCGCACGGCCTCGGATCCGTATGTCGGGCGCGTCTCGCTGGTCCGCGTTTTCTCCGGCACCCTGCGACCCGACGACACCGTGCATGTCTGCGGCCACGGCTTGGAGGACCGCGGCCACGAAAGCCACGATGTGGACGAGCGCATCGGCGCCGTCACGGCACCGTTCGGCAAACAGCAGCGTCCGCTCGGCCAGGCCATCGCCGGGGACATCGCCTATGTCACGAAGCTGAGCCACGCGGAAACCGGCGACACTCTCTCCGGTACCGCCACCCCGCTGCTGATCGAACCATGGCAGATGCCCGATCCCCTACTGCCCATTGCCATTCAGGCGCGCAGCAAGCCGGATGAGGATAAGCTGTCGAGCGGTCTGGCCCGGCTGGCGGCCGAGGACCCCGCGATCCGGCTGGAACAGAATCCCGATACCCATCAGATCGTGCTGTGGTGTCTGGGTGAGGCACACCGCGATGTCGCGCTGGAGCGATTGCGCACCAGGTTCGGCGTGCAGGTCGACGTGATCGACCACAAGGTCGCCTTGCGAGAAACGTTCGCGGGCAAGGCGACCGGTAAGGGTAGGCACGTCAAACAGTCGGGTGGGCACGGGCAGTACGCGGTCTGCGAGATCGAGGTGGAACCGCTGCCGGGCGGATCCGGTATCGAATTCGTCGACCGGGTCGTCGGCGGGGTCGTACCGCGGCAATTCATTCCCTCGGTGGAGAAGGGTGTGCGCGCCCAGGCCGCGCGCGGTGTGGCGGCCGGGTATCCGCTGGTCGACATGCGTGTGACGCTCTTCGACGGCAAGGCACATTCCGTCGACTCCTCCGATGCCGCATTCCAGACCGCGGGCGCGCTCGCATTGCGCGAGGCCGCGGCGGCGGCGGGTATCGACCTGCTCGAACCGGTCGCCGACGTATGGGTGGTGGTCACCGACGATTACGTCGGTCCGGTGCTCAGCGACCTGTCCGGACGTCGCGGACGCGTCCTCGGTACCGAACCACACGGCACCGGCCGCACCCGCATCCACGCCGAGGTCCCCGAACTCGAACTCACCCGTTACGCAATAGATCTGCGCTCGCTCTCCCATGGCGCGGGCGATTTCACACGCTCGTATATCCGGCACGAGCCGATGCCGAAGGCATTGGCTGGCTCGGTCCGCGAGCAGGCCAAGAAGTCGGGCTGATACCCAGCGCCACAGGATGTTTCGCTAGCGTCGAAGGAGCCGGGTGAGCAGTCCAGAGCGTTTTGTCGTCGACACCGAGCATTTCGGCAAGATAGTGATCACGCGTACCGATGAAAGAGTGGTCACCGCACCGGTATTCGATGATGCCACCGTGGTGACGATCGAGCGCATCGGTCCGCGCACCCGTCAGCGTGTTCCGATCGGTACGCGCAATGCGAAGCGGTTGCGGGCAAAGATCAATGACCGCCCCATCAGGTTGACTGTCGGGCGCGGACACTTCTACCACCGGTGGACCTATCGCGCGGCCGCCGAGGTAGACGGCAAGTTTTTGCGGTTGATGCCGAAGAATCTGCATTCGAGCACCTTGATGCTGGGGCAGAAGGGGCAGGGCGATCATGTGCTCGGCGAATTCATGCTCACCGGAACGCACCAGATCGACGTCGTCTGGACACTGCCTGTCACATCGCGCGACCACAAGGTAGCCGTTCGGCAGCCGACTCTGGAGGACGCACTTATCGCATATGCCTTGGTTACGGCATTCGGCACCGGAGGGGTCTCACTATTGGACCTGGCCGAGATGGTGCTGCCGATCTAGTTCTGCTGTCGCACATGGTATGCCGTGTTCGCACCGGCTATAGAGCCGGTTGCCGAAGGGGCGGATTTTGGCCCGTGCCACCGATCAACTGTCTGGACGGACTACTGCCAGGTGATCATGCTCGCCGGTAGGTAATTTGGGCCCCGCTGTGACGTCACGATCGCGTGCTGGGCGTATTCGGCCACAGACTCCATATAGTGAGTGCGATCGCGAAAGCGCGTGCGGCAACTAGTGGATTCGGCCGCGGACGCCAAGCTGAGCTGAATGCGCTCGGGCCCACTCCGCCGGAAAGGAGTGGGCCCGAAACGTTCTCGCTAGCTCACCAGGTTCTTCCGAAGTTGTACGAGGGTGCTGCCGTCGAGACCCAAGCCCTGTGTCAGGAACTTCCCGAAATCGCCATAGGTCTGCTCCATCGCGGCGATCGCGGTGTCCAAGTACTCGTCACGAACCTCCTGCAGCGGAATGAGCAGATCGGGATTCTGCATCAGCCCCGCCTGCGCGACCTGCTCACGCAACTTGGCATCCGCCGCGGCCCGGTACTGATTGGACAGCAGATAATCTTGCCGCGCAGTAGATTCCGGCACGCCGACCGCCCGCAACACCACATACGTCAGCCAGCCGGTGCGATCCTTGCCGGACGTGCAGTGATACAGCGTCGCCCGATCGGTCGCCGCCAAATCCCGAATCGTCTGCCCGAACTTGGCTCGCGAATCATCGGTGAAGAAGCTGCGATACACGTTGGCCATGATCTCCTCGGCCTTCCCGTTCCCGAGCAGTTCCTCCTGCTTCACCGGATCCCGGGACTGAATGGCCGCCAGCATCTGCTGGAACAACCCGGTGTCATCGATGGGTCGCGCCACCTTCTGCACCCCCGCAGGCACCTTGTCGGCCCCGGCAAACTGCACCTCCGCAGGTGTCCGCAAATCAATAACGGCTTTGAGGTTCATGGTCCCGAGCCTCTGCACATCGGAATCCGTCAACTTCTCCAACGAATCCGCCCGAATAGCCTTACCCGACTTGACCGTTGCCCCGTCATAAGTCCGATACCCCCCGATATCTCTAACATTGACCGCCCCCTGCAAATCGATTTTCCCGCCGACCGCCGCAACACTCGGCTCAGCGATCGCCGAAGGCTGCACCCCCGTCGCAGTCAACGCCAAAGCCGCCGCCGCAGCACCTATAAGTGAAAGAAGTGAAATCCTCATGGCGCGGGACAGTAGAACCACTCGACACTCGGGTGCGCCAATTCGTCCCGAACCAGCCGCCGTAACCCCACTCACCGGTATCCCCGTGCCGCTCAACGGGATTCAGACTATCAATTCGGCGCTGAAGTGCGTATTAACCCGAGAACGGTTGCGCCAGTATCGAAGCAGTATATGCCTACTCGAAATTACCTGCGCGGCAAGCAGGTTGCAACAACCGACTACGTCGCGATGCGACACTGCACCGGTGCGCCGCTTTAAGCAGGGCTTCGAGCCGAAAGTTCCCGAGAAACGACGGAGCCCCATCCTTCGAAACGGATGGGGCTCCGTGCGTTACAGCGCAGGAGCGAAGCCTGCGGAGCGACCGAAGGGCCTACACGTCGAAGTAGAGCTCGAATTCATACGGGTGCGGACGCAGGTTCACCGGCGCGATTTCGTTTTCGCGCTTGAGGGTGATCCAGGTCTCGATGAGGTCGGGGGTGAAGACGTTGCCTTCGGTCAGGTAGTCGTGGTCCTGCTCGAGGCGGTCGATGACCGAGGCGAGGCTGGTGGGGGCCTGCGGGATGCCCTTGGCCTCCTCCGGGGGGAGCTCGTAGAGGTCCTTGTCGACCGGGGCCTTCGGCTCGATCTTCTTCTTGATGCCGTCCAGGCCGGCCATCATCATGGCGGCGAAGGCTAGGTACGGGTTACCCGAGGAGTCGGGCGCGCGGAACTCGATGCGCTTGGCCTTCGGGTTGTTGCCGGTGACCGGGATGCGGACCGCGGCGGAGCGGTTGCGCTGCGAGTACACCAGGTTGATCGGGGCCTCGTAGCCCGGGACCAGGCGGTGGTAGGAGTTCACTGTCGGGTTGGTGAACGCCAGCAGCGACGGGGCGTGGTGCAGGATGCCGCCGATGTAGTGGCGCGCCAGGTCGGACAGGCCCGCGTAGCCGGCCTCGTCGTGGAACAGCGGCTTGCCGTCCTTCCACAGCGACTGGTGCACGTGCATACCCGAGCCATTGTCACCGAACAGCGGCTTCGGCATGAAGGTGACGGTCTTGCCCTCGGCCCACGCGGTGTTCTTCACGATGTACTTGAACAGCTGCAGGTCGTCGGCCGCGCCGAGCAGGGTGCCGAACTTGTAGTTGATCTCGGCCTGACCGG
Organism: Nocardia sp. CA-084685; assembly: GCF_050955785.1. Taxonomy (NCBI): domain Bacteria; kingdom Bacillati; phylum Actinomycetota; class Actinomycetes; order Mycobacteriales; family Nocardiaceae; genus Nocardia; species Nocardia sp. CA-084685. Next base: position 2,575,071 of record NZ_CP192094.1, on the reverse strand, counting down.
CGGTGCCGACCTCGTGGTGGCCGCGCTCGAGCTCGAAGCCCGCGTTCTGCAGGTTGGTCGAGATCTTGTCGCGCAGGTCGACGTAGTGGTCGTACGGCGCGACCGGGAAGTAACCACCCTTGTTGCGGACCTTGTAGCCGCGGTTGGGGGTGCCGTCCGGGTTGAACTCCGCACCGGTGTTCCAGGAGCCCGAGATCGACTCGATCTCGTAGAAGGCGCCGTTCATGCCCGAGTCGTAGCGGATGGAGTCGAAGATGTAGAACTCGGCCTCGGCACCGAAGTAGGCGGTGTCGGCGATACCGGTCGAGCGCAGGTACTCCTCCGCCTTGCGCGCGACGTTACGCGGGTCGCGGCTGTAGGCCTCCCGGGTGAACGGGTCGTGCACGAAGAAGTTGAGGTTCAGCGTCTTGGCCTGACGGAACGGATCCAGCCGGGCCGTGCTGAAGTCAGGGAGCAGCAGCATGTCCGACTCGTCGATGGACTGGAAGCCACGGACGGAGGAGCCGTCGAACGCTAGCCCTTCTTCAGCGAGGTCAGCGGTGAAAGCCTTCGCGGGGATCGAAAAGTGCTGCTGCACACCCGGAAGATCGCTGAAGCGGATGTCGACGTATTCGACTTCCTCTTCCTTGATGTGCTGAATGACCTCGTCGGCCGTGCTGAACGTCACTTGTTCTCCTTACGGATCGGTTCCCAGCCAGTGTCGATTGCATGGGTTCGTCGCGTCCAGACGGTATGGACGCGGTGTTTCCCAGTAATCAAGGCTGTGTTTCGCCAGTGTTACACGTGCGGCTGGTCGGATGTTTAATGCCACCCTGGCTCGAACAGCATGGTAATCCTGCTGTCTTTACCAACGGCCGCCGAGGTCACCTTGGGTTAATGCGGTGTCCTACGACCGGTCGTAGAGGCCTATTCTGAGGGTTATGGCACGCATCAGCGGATCCTGGCTCTCCGGACCTTCGGCGGACCCGGGCGATCCGGCAACCCCGGAGTTCCCCGGTCAGCACCTGGGTCTGCCTCGCTCTGGCGCCGGGTCGCTGGTCGGCATGGCGCGGCGCATCGTCGCGCTCGTGGTGGACTGGTTCATCTCCCTCGGTGTGACCGCGATCATCGTGCGGCCGAACCCGGACAAGATCATCGCCGGGATGGATATCCCGGCCGGGAAGCCGCGTCCGTCGAATTTCGAGGCGATTGTGAGTGCTCTCACGACGCCCAACTTGCTGGTGTGGTTCGTGATCGGCGTCGTGGCGGTGTCGCTGTTCGGGTACACGCCGGGGCAGTACTTCCTGCGCCTGCGCGTCATCCGCGTCGATGCGCCGGTGGGCGTCGGTTTCGTGCGTGCGCTGGCCCGCCAGGTCCTGCTGGTCTTCGTGGTTCCAGCGCTGTTCACCGACGCCGACGGGCGCGGCATGCACGACAGAGCCACCGGCACCGCGGTCGTCCGCTCGCGCTAGTGCCTCGAGGCGGGCGTCGCAACAGTACGCTCCGGCGGTGTCTCTGAATCCGGTCATGCTCGCGGTCCGCCTGTTCCTCGAAATCGCCGCCATCTCCTCGTTCGCGGTCTGCGGTTGGCGCGCGTTCGATTCGCCATGGCGCTATGTACTGGTCGTCCTGCTGCCGCTCGCCGCCGCCGCGGCTTGGGGGACATTCGCGGTGCCCGACGATCCGAGCCGCAGCGGAAAGGCACCGGTCGCGGTGGACGGCTGGGTTCGTCTGCTCGTCGAGCTCGTGGTGCTGTTCGGTGGCGCGGCGGCATTCTGGATCGCGGGCCTGCCGCGCTGGGCGCTGGTCTTCACCGCTGTGCTCGTCGTCTACCACGCCATCGGCTACGACCGGATAATCTGGTTGCTTGATACCGGGCGAACCGGAACGACCCCTTAGAAATGCGAAGGCCCGCATCCCATGGGATGCGGGCCTCGAAACAGGATCAGCGTCGGCGGATGGTGCGCTGCACTCCGCGCATCTTGGCGCCCGCGGGCATCGGCCCCTTGGGCAGTGCGGGACCGCTGCGCGAACTCAGCGCGGCGAGGCGACCCTCGATGAGGTCGATGCGCTTGGTATCGATATTGCGGGGCAGCTTGGTGAGGTGCTTCTGGAGCTCCTTCAACGGGATCTGGCCCTCGTCGTTGCCGATGATGACGTCGTAGATCGGGGTGTCGCCGATGAGCCGCGCGGTGCGCTTCTTCTCCTGGGCAAGTAGCGATTTCAACCGCTGCGGGGAACCCTCACCGATCAGGATGACGCCCGGCAGACCGATCACCCGGTGCACCGCATCCAGTTGGGTGGTCGCGGCGATGCCATTGCTGACCCGCCATTTGCCCTGCAGGTTGTCCAGCACCCAGGCCGCCGCACCCGCCTGGCCCTCGGCCTTGGCGTAGACATTCCGCTGTACCCGGCGACCGAAGATGATGAACGCGACGAGCACGCCGAGCAGCAGGCCGAGCGGCAGCAGGAACCATTGCAGGCCGAAGATCAGGCCGACCACCAGGAATACGACCGTGATGCCGACGACCGCGCCGATCATCAAAGGAAGCAGCAGCTTGTCTTCCTTGCGCTGCATCTGGAACGCCTGCCAGAGCTGTTGGCGGCGTTCTTTCGACTGCTGCTTGCGGGCCGCCTTCGCCGCGGCCTTCGCTTCCTTGGACGGCGTGCCGCCCTTGCCTACTGCCATATTCACAGAATAGTGCCACGTCGGGCCGGTCTCCCCACCGACTCAGTTCACGCCGCGACGCGCGATCTCGCCCAATGCGGTGAGATCCAGATCACCCGAGGTCTCCGTCCACCCCATGGCGCGCAGGTCCGCGGGCGTGCCGACGCCGAGCGCGTCGTGCAGGCCGACGGCGACCGAGCGGGCGAGTCCGCGCAGCGTATCCAGAGACAGTGGCCAGAGCAGCGTGCGGGTCCAGTTGTCGATTTCGCGACGTGCGACGGGTTCGCGCCAGCCGAGATCGCGCAGCATACGTTCACCGATCGGCGAGATGGGCTGCGCGAGATAGGAATTGCCCGCCAGTTCGACGGTCAGTTTGATGTCGTATTGCACGAATTGGACATATCGATTGCCGGGGGCGGCGATGATCAGCGTTGCGCGGGAAGGTAGTTCGAAAAGGCACTGCGCCAGCGCCCGCCCGAATAGGTCCCAATCCGTGGTCACCGATTCGGTCATGCCTGCGCCTCGCTAATACTCAGCTCCGGCATGACCGCGCAATTCGACTGTATTTACTGTTCACTCGCTGCGCTCGCTCACAATTCCCCCGGGGACCCGCACTGGGCCGATCATACGCCGCGCTGCCTGGGACACCAGCCGAATCGTGTTGGCCGAGCACCACCTTCACCAAGCGATAGCGAAAGCGAATAGCCCGCGGTAGGGCAGGCCCATCGAATCGCCGAGTACCGCTTCCTGCTCCAGGCCCTCGACATCAGTTACCGGTTCGAATTCGTCGAGCGGTTCCTCGCGCCGCGTCTCGCGGAACTGCAGCATATTCCGACAGACCCGGCCGACGACAGTGGTGAGCCAGCCGCCCAGACTCTCGATCTCATCGCTATCGGAACGGCTGAGTCGTAGCCAGGCCTCCTGGACAGCGTCATCGGCCTCGCTGCCGGAGCAGAGCATGCGACCCACCGCCGACACCCCGGACTACGTCGGCTACCGGGTGGCGGGCCAGGACATCGAGAAGCAGCTGGCCATCTGGTCGAGGCCGGTGCCGAGGTGACCCAGTAGCCGACGAATGTCGGCGGTGGGAAGCTGATCGCGACGGTCGAGGATATCGACGGGAATGCCTTCGGCCACAGACAGCCATGAGCGAAGATCGACCCATGCCCTCCGAGACCTATGCCGTGCGCCCCATCGGCCGGGTGCGCTCGCCACTGACCGATCCCGCGGCTGCGCCGAAACAAGGCGACGAAGGCGCACCGCACGCCGAGATCGTGCTCGATCCCGAGGTCACCGCGGGCACGGCGGGCTTGCGGCCCGGCGATGAGGTGTTGGTGTTCACCTGGTTGCACCGGGCGGATCGGCAGGTGCTCACGGTGCATCCGCGCGGCGATCGCACCCGCCCGGTGGCGGGGGTGTTCGCGACGCGCGCTCCACATCGACCGAATCCGATCGGGCTGCATCGGGTCACGATCGCCGATATCGCTGGGTCGGTGCTCACGGTGCACGGTTTGGAAGCGATCGACGGTACCCCGGTGCTGGATCTGAAGCCGGTTCTCGGTCCGACCGCCGAGCGCTGAGTGGCACCCCCGGTTCCCGGGGCTGGACTATCGACCAGCAGCAGTCGATAGTTCTCGAGTGACTGTGCTGTTGCGTGCTGTGGCCGGGGTTTTGCTGATGCTCGCAGTGCTGGCGCCCGTGACGGCGGCGGACCCGATCGGGGTGCCGTTCCAGTGGTCACAGAGCTTCATCACCGCGCCGGACGGCACCCGGCTGCACGCCGATATTCTGCGCCCGCAGGGCATTTCCGCGGATACGCGCACGCCGGTGGTAATGACCGTCAGCCCGTATCGCTCACATACCGCATACCTGAGCGTGCCGCGGCTCGAGGGTGGGCCGTCCACCGACGACCTGCATGTCGCGATGTTCCTGAAGGCGGGCTATAGCTACGTCATCGTGGATCTGCGCGGCTACGGCGGCTCGTCGGGATGTCCGGACTTCGGTGGGCCCGGCGAACGTTCGGATGTGACCACCGCGGTGGAATGGGCCGCGGGCCAGCCGTGGTCGACCGGTCGGGTGGGCATGATCGGCACCTCGTACGAGGCCTGGACCGGGATGATGGGCTTGGCCGCCAAGCCCGCGGGTCTGGCCGCCGTCGCGGCGTTCGGACCGGATGTCGATCCCTACGCGTATATGTACATGCAGGGTGTCGCCTGGAAGTTCTCCGGAAAGCCGGTCACCGAGAGCGGCATCCGCCCGGCCGAAATGACAGGTTTCGAACACCTGCTCATCGCATCCACACCGGGCCGCCCCGACGACTCCCCCGAATACCAGGCCAATGCCGTCCAGATACCGGCCGGATGCTATCAACAATTCGCGGCGAATACCACCAACCATGACGCCACGACTCCGTTCTGGCGTGCGCGCGATCTCGTGGACGATTTACGCGGCAATACCATTCCGTTGTTCGTCGGCCAGGGCTTTCTCGATTACAACACCCGGGCGTATCGCATCTTCGATGTCTGGAATGCGCTCGGACCCGGCGATCATCGTGCCTGGTTCGGCCAATGGGGCCACAGTGATTGCGACAGCAAATGCGGTGCACCGGATTTCGCTACCCAACTGCTCGCCTTCTTCGATAAGCATGTCGCCGCTCGCGATATCGAAGTGCCCGGCCCGCGCATCACGGTCGGCCAATTCGACGGCGGCTGGCGCTCCGAAACCGCATGGCCGCCCGCTGACTCGCGCCGCATTCCGATCGATCTGCGCACCGGCACCTACACCGATCGCGGCCCACTGCCCGGACCCGACCGTGAGATCTGGTCCATTTCCGAACCGCTGAGCACCACCCAGCACATCTCCGGAATTCCGACGGCAACGCTGCGCCTATCCGGTCCACCGACCGCTACGGTCGCGGTCGAACTGTTCGATATCGCCCCCGACGGACGAGGCACCATCATCACCCGCGGCATCGCGCCGGTCGCCGACACCGCCGATGTCAGACTGTTGGCGCAGGACTGGCCGATCATCGCCGGGCACCGTCTCGGCGTCCGGATCACCGATGTCGTCGACGATGTGTGGTCACATGCCGCCGCCAATGCCCAGGTCACCGTCCTCGCGGCCCGCCTGGACCTGCCCCTGCTGAGCACCCCGCGCACCCCCGACCGCACCGGCGGCACCAGCGAGGCCTGGGCGAAGTGGCGCGACCAGAAGGTCCGCGCACTCGGGCCCGAGGTGTTGAACAATGCAGTGATGCCCATGAATTTGCCCAATGAGACCCGATGACAGGTAAAGCCGCACAGACCCACACCACCCCGGTTGTCGTCGATACGCACGTCGCCGAACGCCTCGCGCAGGCCTTGCGCTGCGCGACGGTCTCCTATGAGCAATCGGATATGACGGAGCCCACAGAACCCAGCGACGCGGAATTCCTCCGGCTGGGCACGCACCTGGAACAGGCGTTTCCACTGGTCCACGCCGAACTGGAAGTGGAGCGGTTCGGGCACAGCAGGCTGTATCGCTGGCGGGGCGTCGAACCGGATCGAGTGTCGGCGATTCTGCTCGCCCACCAGGATGTGGTGCCGGTCGATGATCTGCAGCGGTGGACCCATCCGCCGTTCGCGGGCGTCATCGATGACGAATTCGTCTGGGGCCGTGGGGCAATCGATGACAAGAGTCGATTGATCGCGATTCTGGAGGCGGTCGAATCCGCACTCGCCGCCGGAATTCGCCCGCGGCACACCATCTATCTTGCCTTCGGGCACGACGAGGAGGTGTTCGGGGATAACGGTGCCGTGCGAATGGCGCAACGGCTGCGCGAATCCGGTGTGCACGCCGATCTGCTGCTCGATGAGGGCGGGGTCATTCTGAACGATCTCGCCGACGGTATCGACCGGCCGGTGGCCTCGATCATGGTAGGCGAGAAAGGCTATGCAACCGTTCGCCTTTCGGTGTCGGCGGTGGGCGGACATTCGTCCATGCCCGGCAAACAGACCGCGGTCGGACAGATCGCCCGCGCGGTCGGTCGAATCCAAGATCATCCGATGCCGCTGCGGTTGACGCCGGTGGTATCGGACATGGTCACCAGGCTGCGCCACGTCATGCCCGACTATCGTCGCCGCCTGCTCCGATTCGCCGCACTGGCCACACCCCTGATCACCCGGATACTGGCGGCGCGTCCGCAAACCGAGTCGCTGGTGCGCACCACGACCGCGCCGACGGTCATCCGCGGCGGAGTCAAACCCAATGTGCTGCCACAGCAGGCCGAGGCCCTGGTGAATTTCCGCATTCTGCCCGGCGATTCGGTCGCATCGGTGCTCGAACACTGCCGCAAGGTGGTGCGTGACGCGGACGTGCGGATCGAACTCGTCGGCATGACGTCGGAGCCCTCTCCCGGCAAGCCGCCCGGCCCGGCATTCGACATGATCGCGCGCCTGGCCGCGTCCGTCGTCCCGGGCATCGCGGTGACCACCGGCATCGTCCCCGGCGCGACCGATTCCCGGCACTACGACGACCTCGCCGTCACCCGCTGCAACTTCGCCCCCATCCTGCTGAGCAAGGCCGATGTGGAAACGATCCATGGAACCGACGAGCGCATCTCGCTGGTGAACTACGCTCGGCTCATCGAGTTCAATCGGCGGCTGATCGATCAGCTCGCGGCGCCGCCACATACCCAAGGAGCCGATGCATGACAACCGATCCGCAGGCCGGCGAATCCGCCGAGCCGACCCCGCGCACCGAGGGCGAATTCGACGGCATCGGCAGCCGAATCGCGTGGCGCGCATGGCTTCCCGATACCACGGCGCACGCGGTGGTCGTGCTCGTGCACGGCGTGGCCGAACATTCCGGCCGCTACGCCCATGTCGGGAAGCGCCTGGCGGACAACGGTTTCGCGGTCTACGCGCTGGATCACCTCGGCCACGGCAAGTCAGCGGGCAATAACGCGAATATCGGTTCGATGGCGGGCTCGGCCGACAATGTCGCGGAAATGCTGAAGATCGCCAGCCGTGAACATCCGGATGTGCCGCGGTTCCTGCTCGCGCATTCGATGGGCAGCCTGATCACGTTGTATCTGGCGGTCCGGGCGCCGATCGACGTCGACGGAATCGTATTGTCGGCACCGCCGGTGGATATCGCCGTCGGCAATCCCCTGCAGCGTCTCCTGGGCCCGCTGTTGTCCCGGTTCGCGCCGAATGTCGGTGTGCTGAAACTGGATTCGTCGATGATCAGCCGCGATCCCGAGGTGGTCCGTGCCTACGACAGCGATCCGCTGGTCTTCCGCGGCAAGCTCCCGGCCCGCACCGGTATGGAGATGCTGAACGCCACCGAGTTCGTCAAGAGCCATCTGGACAAGCTCACCGTGCCGCTGCTGGTGTTGCACGGCACCGCCGACGCCATCGCCGCACCGTCGAGCACCGATCTGATCGAGCGGGGCGCGGGCTCGAAGGATCTCACCGTGATCCGCTACGAGGGCCTCTACCACGAGGTTTTCAATGAACCCGAACAGGACAAGGTGCTCTCCGATGTTCTGGAGTGGCTGCAGGCCCACGTAACGCAAAGCTAGCGGTAGGTCGTCAGACAGGTCTGCTCGCCGTCGAGGACGCCGGTGCGGAATGCCTCCAGCCGTTGGAAGCCGCTCGGCACCACCTTGCCGTCCACATCGCTGGCGACCAGACCGTCGGCGAGCAGTCCGGAGACCGCCTCGTCGAGGTCGTTCGCCGACAGTCGCGGATCGCTGCCCGGCTCGCTCAGCTTGGTCGTGACGACGCCGGTGAGGCATGCGGTGCGCAGTCCGGCGGTCTCGGCTCCGCTGATCGAGAGCTTGCGTTCCTGTTGCACCGCAAGGACATAGCGGGAGATGAAGACCGCGAAGGCGTTGTAATCACCGTCCACCACCGCCGAGAGCGGTTCATCGTCGCCCTTCATCGTCCCGCCGCGTTTGGCGAGTTCGGGCACATCAATGCCGATCTTGTTCGAACTCGGACAGTACGAGACCGGCTCGGTGGCCGTCACCTTCGAGCAGTTCTCGATGATCCCGTTGTAGTCGTACTGTGGCGCCTGCCGCAGTGGGAAGATCTTCGCCAGCGCCTGGCTCAGGCTGGTCAGCGACGGCACGTCGACCGGAAGCTGAGCGTCCTGTTCGCCGTCCTCGTATGTCGTCGGCAGGGTGCCCCGACGCTGTTCGATCTCCTTCTTATTGATCTTCTTGCAGCCCTGGGCGCCGTCGGCGTAGCCGATCTGCACCGCGGTTACCCGCTCGAAGGCGGAACCGTGCACATTCTTCGGGTTATCCGGATCGGTATCGCGCACGGCAATGGTGGCACCGAGGACGGCATTGAGTCCGTCGGTCATATTCAGCGTGAAATGCGCCGAATTACCCTCGGCCACATGACGCAGGAAGACACCGGCCAGGCAGTCGGCCTGCTGCTCCTTCACCAGTGTCCCGGTGAAGAATCCGGCGATCTTGGCCTGACCCTGGATGGAGTGACCGTATTCGTGGGCCAGCACCATCACGATCGCCATATCGCTGTACTTCTCCTGCAGCAGCGGCAGCAGCACACCGCGATCCCAGCCGATGCTGTGGTCCACGCTGCAGTAGGCGGCATTGACCAGGTGATAGGTGCTGGACTTGCAGAACTTGACCGCTTGTTCCTTGGACGCCTTGGCATCCCAGGAGATATAGCGGCTCACCGGTTTGAAGGTGCCGGGAAAGTTCTTGCCGTACTCGGTCTTCCAGAAATCTTCCAGGTCGGCGATGGTGTTGAGGGCGAGTTTGTCGACCGCCCCACCGTCACCGTTCTCCGCGGTGATCGGTGCGTCCGGGACCCCCTTGCGCGGGCCGCTCGCTCCATTGTTGGAGACCGCGCCGGTCAGCTCCCAGGGATTGTCCGCGGTCACCGCGTTCGCCCCCTGCTGGCCTGTCTTGCTATCGCAGCCCACCAGCGCCGCACCGACCAACAGCATTACCGCGACCACCCCGAACCGCAGCTGTCCAGTCCTCATCAGGTCTTCCTCCCCGAACTCACAGTGGGGCCGTCCTCGTCGAACCCCGACCCGAGGGGTGCGTTCCCGCCCACCCCATCAAGCGATCACATGGTAATCGCAGAGGGCCCCGCGCGCGTATACGTCTGAGCGGGACGGGCATGGTTGCCGCGGGTCCGGCTGACAATGGCCGCACCTCACACCCACAGGCAATCTGCCCCGCGCGCACAGCTACGCGGTAAGTGCTGTTGTGTTCAATACCTCAGGCGCTCAACTGCACTCGCGCGAGCACTGCTCGGTGATCCGAGCCCGGGATGGTCAGCGATCGCATATCGGCGGCCGTGCCGTCGGCGACCAGAATGTGGTCGATGCCGATCACCGGACCCCACCGACGGTCGGCGGGGTAGGTGAGCAGCGGCCCGGCGCCCGCCTGGTCCGCCGCCGCGACGAACCGTCCGCGCAGCAGATCACGGAACGCCGAATGATCACGGGTGGCATTGAAATCCGCCCCGACGATCGCGGGACCATCTTGCGCGTCCAGTATTTCGCGAATCGTGCCCAGCTCCGAACTCCACACCGGGAAGTCGACCGAAGGCGGCACCGGATGAAATGCGAACACCGCGACCGGTCCCCGCTGTGGATGCTCCATGGTGGCGGACAGATTGTTCATCCAGAAGCCATCGTATTTCTTGGTGTCCCGCAACGGATATCGGCTGTAGATCCCGGTACCGCCGGCAGCCCGACCGGCCTGAAGGAACTGATACGGCAGCGAGTCCTCGATTCCAGCCGCCGCGAGCCGCTGCGCCACCTCCGGTGTCAGCTCATCGACGGTGAGCACCTCCACCTGATACTCCCGCACCGCCCGAACCACGGCCGCCGCATCCGCCTCCCCGAGCAACAGATTCGACTGCATAACCGAAATCTCCGGCCCACTCGCCGCCCGCCCCTCGGGCACGAACATCGGCAGCTGCATCCACGACACCGCCGCGACGAGCACTGCCGCGACCACCGCACTGCGCCATCCCCGCGCGATCAGGAAAAGCACCAACCCCACCACTGCGCCCAGCATCAGATACGACGCCCCCGACGCCGCCAGCACCAGTACCTGCCGCCGCCAAGCCCCGAAATGCAGCACAATCCCGAGTAGTCCCGCGACAGACGCACACCACCCGCCCCCCAGCACCACCCGGTCCACCCATTTCCGCATTCCCCGACCCTAATGGGCAACAACGGAGGACTTGCGCCGCGATTGTGTGCATTCCGTGTAGGCGCAAACCATCCGAGGTCCCCCGTAGACTGTCGGGGAAGGAAGTCGAGGTGGTCGCGGTGTATGTCGAGGAATTCACGGCGACGGGTGCGCTTACTGCCGACGCGGCCGATGATCTTGCCGACACGGCGGGCCGCTTCACCTCCCGGATCACCGTGACATGCAATGGGAACACCGTGCTGACACCGGTGCTGCCGTGGTGTTGGGACGAGCTGCGGGTGCGCGCGGGGAGCACGGTATGGGTCACCGTCGAGCGAGGGTACCGCCCGCCCGACGATGAGGACCGCATTGCGCTGCGGGAATTCGTGCGCCGCTTCCAGGTGCTGACCGCGGTCGCGCCGGCGCGGCTTCAGCTCAGTGGCGGTGCATCCGCTCGACGAGCACGTCGGCATCCGTGGTAAGCGAACCACCGGCGAAACCCAGTGTGGCCAAGGAACGTTCGGCTGCGGCCGGGTGCCCCGCGCCACAGGCATCGGTCACCACAATCGGGAGATAGCCCAGGTCAAGGCTGTGCCGGACGGTGGGTTCGATACCGACCTCCATGGCGATGCCCGCGATGGCGTAAGTGTCGATGCCCAAGTCGCGCAACGCGAAATCGAGCGGTGTGGCCGCGAAGGCGGACATGGTGATCTTATCGATGACCACCTCGTCCGGACCGGGCGTCAGCTCGGGGACGAGCTGATATTGGGGCGAACCCTGTGGGAAGCTGGAATTCACCTCGTTCGGGTTGTCGACCCGTTGCCATTCCATGGCCGTGCGCAGTTGTGAAACACCGGCCGCCGCGGGCGGCAGTGACATGTGCCTGGTGTAGAAGACGCGAAAACCGTTCTCCCGCGCCGCATCCCGCAGCCGCACACAGGCCTCGACGACCTTGTCGCCGTCGGGCAGCTGCCGCACGATGCCGACCTGCATGTCGTAGATCACAAGCGCCATCCTGGTCGGATCGCAGGCATCCGCGAGGGTCCGCGGAATGCTCAGACCGTAGGCGTATTGCATCAGACAGACCCCACCTTCGTCCGGTCGTAGGGCTCGGCGACATCGACGGAGGGATCCATCAGCGCTTCCAGCGGCAGCGGCGCCTGCACGGGGACGTAGGTCCACTCGAGGTGACCGGCCTTGGTCAGCGGGAAATCGTCGACATATCGCTTGGCCTCCTCGACGCTGTCGACCTCGAATACGATCACCACGCCCGGCTCGTCGGCGCGCGCGTAGTTCTCGCGCACGATGCCCGCTTTCCACAGCCGCCACACATTGGCGACCTCTTCGGGGAGATAAGGGGTGATGGTCTCCATCGTCACGCCGGGCTTGAAGCTGTCGAAAACGATGACTTTCATGGGAAATCGAACTCCATGTCTGCAGAATGTGGTGCGGCCGCGCCGCGTACGAGTTCCATGTAAGTCCGATGATTACAGTGTTACAAGAACGCACTTTTTGGTGAGTACCGGAGGCGAGCAATGCCGGAGAAGCGCTACTACTGCGCGGTGGAGGTGACCGTCGATCTGATCGACGGCAAATGGAAGCCGGTCATCCTGGCCCATCTCAAGGAGGGCGTGCGCCGCTACGGCGAATTGCGTCGCCTGATGCCGAGCACCAGCGAAAAAATGCTCGTCCAGCAGCTGCGCGACCTGGAGTCCGACGGCCTCATCCGCCGCACCACCTTCGATACCGTTCCGCCCCAGGTCGAATACGACCTGACCGAGGAAGGCTGGAGCCTGGTCCCGGTATTGACAGCCCTCTACGAATGGGGCCGCAAGCGCGCCGACCGGGCGGGCATCACCTTGCCCTGACCGCACCCTCGCCGACGGTAGTCCTCGGCGGTCCGAATAACGGCCACCATTCGACCACCCGCCCCGGCTCAACCGCCGAAGACGCGCTCGACTACCGCTTTCGCCCGCCGAGTGATGCGCATGTAATTGTCCAGGAACTCGCTGCCATCATCGTTCGGCCATCCCGCGACCCGCGCGACGGCCGATAGTAGACGGCCCGGGCCGGGTAGTTGATCGGCTGGCTTGCCGCGCACGAGCACCAGTGCGTTGCGCGCCCTGGTCGCCGTGATCCAGGCTTCGCGTAGCAGCGAAACATCTTCGACGGCAAGTAATTTGGTCTGCTCGATGACATCGAGGCATTCCAGCGTCGAGGTGTTGTGCAGTGCGCGCACATCGTCGGCGTAGCGCAGCTGCATCAGCTGTACGGTCCATTCGATATCGGCGAGGCCACCGCGCCCGAGTTTGGTGTGAGTCGCCGGATTCGCACCGCGCGGCAGACGTTCGGCATCGATCCTGGCCTTGATCCGGCGGATCTCGCGCACCGCCTCCGCCGAGACCCCACCCTCCGGATAGCGCACCTTATCGATGGTGCGCAGGAACCGGACACCGAGGTCCTGGTCCCCGGCGACCTGATGCGCGCGCAGCAGGGCCTGCACCTCCCACGGCTGTGCCCACTGCTCGTAGTAGGCGGCATAGGCGGCCAGCGTGCGCACCAGGGCACCATTGCGCCCCTCCGGGCGCAGGCCCGCATCGACCTGCAGCGGCGGATCCGTACTCGGCGCGCCGAGCATCCGCTGCACCTTCTCCGCGATGCCGATCGCCCATTTCACGGCCTTGGTCTCGTCCTCGCCGGGACGCGGATCGCAGACGAACAGCACATCGGCATCGGAGCCGTAGCCGAGTTCCAAACCGCCGAGTCGCCCCATACCGATCACCGCGAAATCGGCCGGCGCCGGTGTCCCGAGTTCAGCTTCACTGGCCCGAATCACCGCGCGCAGTGCGGCTTCCAGCACCGCAACCCACACCGAGGACAGTGCCCGGCAGACTTGCGGCACGTCCAGCATGCCGAGCAGATCGGCCGAGGCCACCCGCGCCAATTCATGGCGGCGCAGCGAACGGGCAGCGGCCACAGCACGTTTCGGATCGTCGTAGCGCGCCGCTGCGGTAAGGATCCCGCGCGCAACGTCTTCCGGCTGCGGACTGAGCAATAGCGGTCCGCCGGGGCCGTCGGCATACATCCGAATCGTGTCCGGTGCGTTGATCAGCAGATCAGGCAGATACTCCGAGGAGCCGAGCACGATCATCAAGCGTTGCGCGATCGCGCCCTCGTCGCGCAATTCGCGCAGGAACCAGATCTGATCGTCCAAGCCCTCCGAGACCCGCCGGTAGGCGAGCAGTCCGGCATCGGGATTCGGGGTGTCGCCAAGCCATTCGAGCAACGTCGGCAACAGCAGTGCCTGAATCCGGCCCTTGCGCGATACGCCGCCGGTGAGCGCTTTGAGGTGTCCCAGTGCGTTCTCCGGCGCCGCATAGCCGAGCGCGGCCAGCTGGCGGATCGCCGCGTCCGGACTGAGCCGCAGCGCGTCGGGATCCATCTTGACCACCGATTCGAGCAATGGCCGATAGAAGAGTTTGGCGTGTAAGCGCCGCACCCGCACCGCATTTCGGCGAATCTCGGTGCTCAGCACGCCGACCGCGTCCTGGCGTCCGTCCGGACGGATATGGGCCGCGCGCGCCAGCCAGCGCATACCCTCTTCGTCATCGGCGGCGGGCAAGGTGTGCGTGCGCTTGAGCCGCTGCAACTGCAGCCGGTGTTCGAGCAGGCGCAGGAATTCGTAAGAGGCAGTGAGGTTCGCGGCATCGTCGCGGCCGACATACCCGCCTGCGGCCAATGCCGTCAGCGCCTCGACTGTGCCCTGCACATGCAGCGCCTCGTCCACCCGGCCGTGCACCAACTGCAATAGCTGCACGGCGAATTCGACATCGCGCAGGCTGCCGTGGCCGAGTTTGAGTTCACGCTCGCGCAGATCGGCGGGCACCATGTCCTCCACCCGGCGCCGCATCGCCTGTACATCGGCCACGAAGTCGGGGCGCTCGGAGGCGGTCCACACCATCGGCATCAGCGCGTCGCGGTACTGCTCCCCCAGCGCCAGATCACCGGTCATCGGCCGCGCCTTGAGCAGCGCCTGGAACTCCCAGGTCCTGGCCCAGCGCTTGTAGTAGGCGATATGCGAGTCCAAGGTGCGCACCAGCGCACCCGCCTTGCCCTCGGGCCGCAGTGCCGCATCCACCTCGAAGAAGGCCGCGCTGCCCACGCTCATCATCTCCGCGGCCAACCGGGTGGCAGTGGCATCGGCCGGTTCGGCCACGAAGACGACATCGACATCGCTGACGTAGTTGAGTTCGCAAGCACCGCTCTTGCCCATGGCCACCACGGCCAGCCGCACCGGCACCGGCGCGTCCTTGCAGACTCGGGCCACCGCCACCGCGAGCGCAGCGGTCAACGCGGCATCGGCGAGATCGGTGAGGTGGCGACCGACCACCTGGTACGGCAGCACGGGCTCGTTCTCGACGGTGGCCGCCAGATCCAGCGCGGCCAAGAGCATGAGTTGATCGCGATATCGCTTGCGCAGCAGCGCGATCGCCTCGGGACCGGATGCCTCGGCCCGGTACAGCACCGCATCCGCGTGCGCACACTCGGCCGGTACGGCCCGCACCGCCGCCAACAGGTCGGCGATCAGCTCCTCGCGCGCGGGTAGCTTGTCCCGCAGCAGAATTCGCCATGCGGCCGGATCGGCGACCAGGTGATCGGCGAACGCACTCGACGATCCGATGAGTGCGAAAAGCCTACCGCGCAAAGCGGTATCGATCCGCAGCGTCGAATCGAGTTCGGGCCAGTCGCCGCCGAGCGCGGCCCGCAAGCGCGTCAGAGTCAGCAGTGCGAGATCAGCGTCGGGTGCGCGCGACAGCGCCCACAGCACCGGAATGCTGTCGATATTGTCCCAAGCCAACTCTCGTAACGAGGCGGCGGCGGTCGGCTCGAGTAAGCCGAGCCGACCGACACCAGGGACAGCTGAACGAGCAGACGGCGGCCGGACCATATGTCCAACTTAGATGCCCGAGCATCTCTTTCCACCCGGCCGGGTGGAAAGAGTCGTAAACGTAGCCGACCGCGATCGGTTTAGCCGACTACAGGCCGAGGTACTCCTTCAGCTCGTATGGGGTGACCTGGCTGCGGTAGTCCGCCCATTCCCGGCGCTTATTGCGCAGGAAGAAGTCGAAAACGTGCTCACCGAGCGTCTCGGCGACCAGCTCCGAGCGCTCCATCGCCTGCAGCGCCTCATCGAGGGTGCCGGGCAACTCGCGGAAGCCCATGGCGCGCCGCTCGGCGACCGTCAGCGACCACACGTCGTCCTCGGCCTCCGGCGGCAGCGTGTAGCCCTTCTCGATGCCGCGCAGACCGGCCGCGAGCAGCACGGCGAAGGTCAGGTAGGGGTTGCAGGCCGAATCTGGGCTGCGGATCTCGACGCGGCGCGAGGAAGACTTGTTCGGCGTGTACATCGGCACCCGCACCAACGCGGATCGGTTCGACCGGCCCCATGAGGCTGCCGTCGGCGCTTCGCCGCCGTGGATGAGCCGCTTGTAGGAGTTCACCCACTGGTTGGTGATCGCACTGATCTCCGGTGCGTGCTCGAGGATGCCCGCGATGAACGCCCGTGCGGTAACCGATAGGTTTTGCGGATCGTCGGCATCGTGGAAAGCGTTCGCCTCGCCCTCGAACAGGCTCATGTGCGTGTGCATGGCCGAGCCGGGGTACTGGGCGAACGGCTTGGGCATGAAGGTCGCGCGCACGCCCTCATCGATGGCCACTTCCTTGATCAGGTAGCGGAAGGTCATCACGTTGTCGGCCATGGACAGTGCGTCGGCGTAGCGCAGGTCGATCTCCTGCTGGCCCGGGGCGCCTTCGTGGTGGCTGAACTCGACCGAGATGCCCATCGACTCGAGCGCGTCGATGGCGTGGCGACGGAAGTTGGGGGCCGAATCGTGCACGGCCTGATCGAAGAAGCCGCCGGAATCGGCCGGGGTCGGCATGGAGCCGTCCTGCGGGCCGTTCTCCAGCAGGAAGAATTCGATCTCTGGGTGCACATAGCAGCTGAACCCGACGTCACCCGCCTTGTTGAGCTGACGCCGCAGCACATGGCGCGGGTCGGCCCAGGAGGGCGAACCGTCGGGCATGGTGATATCGCAGAACATGCGCGCGGAGTGCTGGTGACCCTTGCTGGTCGACCATGGCAGCACCTGGAAGGTCGAGGGATCCGGCCGCGCCACCATATCGGCCTCCGACACCCGGGCGAAGCCCTCGATGGCCGAACCATCGAAGCCGATGCCCTCTTCGAAGGCGCCCTCTAGCTCCGCCGGAGCGATGGCAACGGACTTCAGATAGCCCAACACATCGGTGAACCAGAGACGCACGAAGCGGATATCCCGTTCTTCGAGCGTCCGCAGCACGAATTCCTTCTGGCGATCCATGTCGCCGAGCGTAAGCACCTGGCGTTAAATCCGTGTTACATACACGCTTAGGGATTGCAATCCCATCATTCGGAATGAATCGCACGGGGTGCAAGATCGCCTTGTGAGCGAGCGAACCGCAGGCAAAATGCGCCCAGCGCAAGCGCCAGCCGGATGCATTCGTGAGGGCGCTCAGCAGGTCAGAGCGGACTCCGGGATCTTCAGATCGGTGAGGTAGGAGATCACCGCGCCGTCGAGGCACTGATCACCGGCGACCAGTGCCGCGGTGTGTCGGGTGCCCCGGTAGGTGATCAGTGCGGCGCCGAGCTGGTTGGCCAGATCGACACCGGCCTGATACGGCGTCGCGGGATCCTCGGTGGTCGACACCACCACCGTCTTCGGCAGACCCGGTGCCGAGATCTTGTGCGGTGTGCTCGTGTTCGGCACGGGCCAGACGGCGCACAGTTCCAGCGGTGCGGTACCGGTGCCGCGGCCGTCGTCCAGGAACGGCGCCGCCTTGCGGTATTCGGTGTCCTGGCGGCCCGTCACCGCACGATCGTTGATCGGCGGATCGTCGACGCAGCGGATGGCGTTGAAGGCCTCCTGGGTGTTGTCGTAGCTGCCGTCGTCGCTGCGACCGTCGTACAGATCCGCGAGCTTCAACAGCGTGTCGCCACGTCCGTCGCGCAATTCGGTCAGGCCGAGGGTGAGCACCTTCCAGAAATCGTCGGAGTAGAGCGCCTGCTGCACGCCGGTGATGGCATCGCCGTAGCTGAGTCCGCGCGTATCGGTGGTCGCGGCCGGTCTGGTCTCGAGCGGATTCACCAGCGCGCGGAACTTCGCGACGGCTTGGGCCGGATCGGTGCCGAGCGGGCAGTCCGCCTGCTTGGCACAATCCGCGGCGTAGGCCTCGAAGGCCTGCTGGAAGCCCGCGGCCTGCTGCAGCGATTCCTGGATCGGATCCTGGGATGAGTCCACCGCGCCGTCGAGCACCAGAGCGCGCACATTGTTCGGGTACTTCTCCGCGTAGGCCGAGCCGAGCTTGGTGCCGTAGGAGTAGCCGAGGTAGCTGAGTTTCGGATCGCCGAGTACGGCGCGAATCACGTCCATGTCCTGTACCACCTCGCGGGTGCCGACATGGGCCAGGAATTCGGTGCCGGTGCGCTCGACGCAGTGGCCGACGAACTCACGGTTCTCATCCTCGGCCTTGGCAATGCCGTCGGGGGTGTTGTCGGTCGGCGGTTCGGCACGTTCGGCGTCGTTCTGCTGCGGGGTCAGGCAGGCGACGGTCGGGATCGAGGAGCCGACACCGCGCGGATCGAATCCGACCCGGTCGAAACGCTCGGCCAGCGGCGTCTTGCCCGCGATGCCCACCATCGACAAACCCGATACGCCCGGACCGCCCGGATTGAGCAGCAATGAGCCGATCCGCTTACCACTGGCCGGAATTCGGGCCAGCGCGATCTGCGCGGTCGCGCCGTCGGGCTTGCTGTAGTCCACGGGCACGGTGATCCGGGCGCATTCGGT
The DNA here is from genome assembly GCF_050955785.1 of Nocardia sp. CA-084685. Classification (NCBI taxonomy): domain Bacteria; kingdom Bacillati; phylum Actinomycetota; class Actinomycetes; order Mycobacteriales; family Nocardiaceae; genus Nocardia; species Nocardia sp. CA-084685. Next base: position 2,556,374 of record NZ_CP192094.1, on the reverse strand, counting down.
ACTCGGCGCGAGGCGGTCGTCCGGGGAGCCGAAGCCGTCGCAGGAACCCCAATTCGCGGTCTGGCTGTAGAACTTCTCGAGGCCCGCAGGCGAGGTGGGTAACGCGGTGCCCGGTTCGTCCTCGGCTGCGGTACATCCGGCCGCCACCACCGCTGACGCCACCGCGACCAGCACCCAACGCGACCCATTCCGCACCACAGACATGGGAAAGATCCTGGCATGCCCGCCGCACCTGTCCCAATCTCCGGCCGGGCATGGGCGCCGGCAACCTCGATCACCGGCCTCTCGGGTGGGGAGGCTGTGACCAATTGCACCGCTTATCGCCTTAAACAGGCGAGACACGGGGTGCACACTGGATTCGTCACACAAACCCGGGGACCCGGACGGGCCTCGAGGCGACAATCACGAAAGGGACGATGATGTCCGTATCCGAATCGGAAACCCCTGCCTACGGCACTGCCCCGGCGGTTGCCAAGCCGACAAAGCGCAAGACGCGGGTACCTCATCTGCAGCAGATGAAGGCCGATGGCGAGAAGTGGTCGATGTTGACCGCCTACGACTATTCCTCCGCTCGCATTTTCGAAGAAGCCGGAATTCCGGTCCTCCTGGTGGGTGATTCCGCCGCCAACGTCGTCTACGGCTACGACACCACCGTGCCTATCACCGTCGACGAACTCGTTCCGCTGGTGCGCGGTGTGGTCCGTGGTGCACCGCACGCACTGGTGGTGGCCGATCTACCGTTCGGCACCTACGAGTCCTCGCCGCAGCAGGCGCTGGCCACCGCGACCCGGTTCATGAAGGAGGGCGGTGCGCATGCGGTCAAGCTGGAGGGCGGTGAGCGCGTCGCCGAGCAGATCGCGCTGATCACCTCGGCCGGTATTCCGGTGATGGCGCATATCGGCTTCACCCCGCAGAGTGTCAATACCCTCGGTGGTTTCCGGGTGCAGGGCCGTGGCGACGGTGCCGAGCAACTCATCGCCGATGCCATCGCGGTCCAGGAGGCCGGTGCATTCTCCGTGGTGATGGAGATGGTGCCCGCCGAACTGGCCGGTCAGGTGACCCGAAAGCTGACCATTCCGACCGTCGGTATCGGCGCCGGCGCGGAATGCGATGCTCAGGTGCTGGTCTGGCAGGACATGGCAGGCTACACCAGCGGCAAGACCGCCAAGTTCGTCAAGCGATTCGGCCGCGTCGGTGATGAATTGCGTTCGGCCGCAGTCGCTTACGCCGACGAGGTGCGGCGCGGGACGTTCCCCGCCTCCGAGCACAGCTTCTGAGTCGACGATGAACGGTCGAGCAGTGCACGCGCCAGCGGCGCTGCTCGGCCAACCCGTGCGGCCGATGCTCGACTGGGCCACCGGAGTTCTCGCCGATCGCGGCGTGAAAATCGTTGGTGCGCCTGAGGAAATGCGACGGCGATCGTGGTCGTTGATCGTGCGCATCCCGACCGATGCGGGTCCGATGTGGTTGAAGGCCAACGCTCGCGCCGGTGCGCACGAGGGTCCACTGCTGCAGGCCTTGGCCCGGTTGCGGCCCGGTAGTGTGCTCGAACCGCTTGCGGTGCAGCCGGAGCGCGGCTGGATACTCAATCCCGACGGCGGTACCACCGCACGGGATTCCGCGGCGGCGTGGACCGAATTGGTCCACCGCTACGCCGAGCTCCAGCTGGCGATGGGCGATCACATCGATGAACTGCGCGCCACCGGTACGCCGTATCTGCCGCCGTCCCAACTGATCACGGTGTATCAGCATTTCGAGCCCCGCGTTCCCGGCCTCGGCGCGGCGATCACCGACGCCGCAGCGGCGCTCGCCGACTTCGGCAGACTCAGCATCGAACACAATGATCTGCACCCGGGTAACGTGTTCATCGATTCGGACATGCTGTTCGACTGGGGTGATGCGGTGGTCACCCATCCGTTGCTGTCCTGGCGGGTACTGCGAGGTGCGCACCGCACCGAGTACCTGGAACGGTGGCGGCGATCCGATGCCGTTACCGACGCCGAAATCGCGCTCGCCGACCGGCTGGCACCGCTGGTCGCCCTGCATCCTTGGCGCACCATCGACGCATCACCACCGAGGTTCGCGCGCTTCCTGCATGGCTTGCTCGACGAGCTGCGCGCGGGCTTTCGCCAGGTTTGATCGGCGGCGCCTAGCAAACTAGCGCGGGCCACGGGGGGCAAATAATGGCAGACTCGAAGCCGACAATGCCGACACGAGCAGAGGTACCGATGCCGCAAACCCGTTGGATTTCACGCAGCACGCTGGTGGTAGCGGGTATTTTCGCAGCCGTGGCGCTCACCGCCTGCGGGAACGACTCGAGCCCGGCGCCCACCGGCAGCTCGAGTTCGACCACCGGATCGGCCACGGCCACCAGCGCGGGCAAGACCACCAGCGCACCGACGACGACCCTGGAGATCTCCGACGCCTCGGCCACTCAGCTGTGCGACATGATCCACCCGGAGCTGTCGAACTGGCGGGTGCAGGGTCCGACACTGGGCCGGATCGGGCTCAATGCACTGGTGCACGAATGGGCGCTGCGCAATGGCGGGATCAATGGACATGTGCTCGCCGATAAGGCGATGATCGACCGGATCACCACCAAGAGCTGCGCCGATGTGCACCAGCAGGCGATCGAGGCGTTGGGACTGCCCGATTTGGCTTCGGGGATCGCCTTCTGATGCGAACTCTCTACCCCGCGATCGAGCCGTACCAAACGGGCATGCTCGATGTCGGCGCGGGCCATGCCGTGTACTGGGAGGTCAGCGGCAATCCCGACGGTAAGCCCGTGGTGTTCCTGCACGGTGGCCCCGGCGGCGGCACCGAGCCGTTCCACCGGCAGTTCTTCGATCCGGCCGCCTACAAGATCGTGCTGTTGGATCAGCGCGGTTGCGGACGGTCCACCCCTCATATCGCGGACGGGGCGAGTCTGGAGACCAATACCACCGCACATCTGATCGCCGATATCGAGGCGCTGCGTATTCATCTGGACCTCGACCGCTGGCAGGTATTCGGTGGTTCCTGGGGTTCGACGCTCGCGCTCGCCTATGCGCAACACCATCCGGAGCGGGTCACCGAACTGGTGCTGCGCGGGATCTTCCTATTGCGGCGCAAGGAAATCGACTGGTACTACAACGGCGCCGCAGGCTACATCTACCCCGACGAGTGGGAGAAGTTCCTGGCTCCGGTGCCGCAGGACGAGCGCGACAGCGATCTGGTGCAGGTGTATCACCGGCTGCTGCACTCCCCCGACCAGCAGGTCGCCGAAGCGGCCGCGATCGCCTGGTCCACCTGGGAGAGCGCGACGAGTTCGCTACTGCCACACCCGGATCGGGTAAAGGAAAGCGCCCAGCCGCGGTTCGCGCTGGCCTTCGCACGGATCGAGAATCACTACTTCGTCAATGGCGGATTCCTCGATGAGGGACAGCTGCTGCGCGATATCGACAAGATCGCGCATATCCCCGCCGTCATCGTGCAGGGACGCCACGATGTCGTTTGCCCCGCCACCAGCGCATGGGAACTGCATCGCGCCTGGCCGGGTTCGGTACTGCACATCGTCGATGATGCCGGTCATGCCGCGGGCGAACCCGGAATCACCCACCATCTCGTCGAGGCGACCGACGGATTCGCGAAGGTGAGCTGATCATGGTCACGGCCGGAACCGCCATTGTCGCGGCACTGCGCGACGACGTCGACCGGCTGCTGGTCGCCGAACCGGACGTCCGTGCCGACGTCTGGGATTCGGTGCACCAGATGCGGGTCGCGACGCGCAGACTGCGCAGTGTGCTGCGCTCCTACCGCGCGCTCTTCGAGGCCACACCGATCGCCGAGATGCAGCGCGAGTTGAAGTGGCTGGCCGATCTGCTCGGTGCGGCGCGCGACGCCGAGGTGCGGGCGCAACGGTTCACAGCACTGCTGGCCGCGCATGCGCCTCAGGATGAATTCGCCCGACTCGCAATGGAAACGGCCGTTCCAAGGACCGCAGGCAACAGCTACGTACCCGGTACCACCGAGTACGTGCGCACCGAACTGGTCGATGCGGAACGCGAACGGTACCGAACCGCGCATGCGGAGGTCCTCGCCGCCCTCGACCACCACCGCTATCACGCACTGCGGCATCGTCTTTCGGCCTGGCGCACCGGCCCGCCGCTCGATGCGGAGAAATCGAAACAGCCCGCCGCCGAAGTCTTCGAGCGCACCTTGGGTAAGGACCGCAAGCGCTTACGGCGATTGGTCTACGCCGAACCCGCCGTCTCGCCCGCCGAGCGCGTCGAACTGCTGCACGATATCCGCAAGGGCGCCAAGCGCCTGCGCTACTCCTGCGAGGGCGCGATCGACGTACTCGGCGATACCGCAAAGGATCTCGGCACCGAGGCGAAACGCCTCCAAACCGTACTCGGCGATCACCGCGACGCCGTCGAATCCCGCGAAGCCATCCTGGCCCGCGCCGCCGAAACCCACGCCACCGGCGTCAACGCCACAATCTATGAACTATTGGCCGACGCCGAAGAAATCGCCGCGGGCGAAGCGCTGGCCAAATATCCCGCCGCCGCCGCGTTCGTATCGGGTTGACCTGCCCCGCCGCTCGCCCACCCGCCAGCCATGGGCCGAGCCCAACAGCGCATCGGCAGAACGAGCGACGATGGAACCAGGCGGCCGAACGCACCAGCACGAGAAGTGCATCCGGCCACGGTCATTCCAGCTAGGGCCGCAGCACCGACACCAGGAACTCGGTCTGGTCGTACACCGCCTGCTCGAAGACATCGTCGAAGTAGACATCGAAATGCCCTACCGGATAACGCTTGACGATCGCGTGCTTGGTGCGTTCGGCCGCGCGTAGGGTCGGCTTCGGCGGTGCGATGGTGTCGTTATCGGCGATCGCGTAGAAGACCGGCATCTTCAATGCCTTGGCCCGGCGGCCGGGGGAATCGAACAGTGTCGAGAATGCCACGCGGGCAGCGACTTTCGGTTCGTAGGTCTCGCTCTCATCGGCGAGCCTGCCGTAACCCTCCGGCGCATCCGGCGCGCTCATCAGCGCCGCTGAACGCTTGCGACCGGCCAACCGCACACGAACAGGCTTGCGCCGGATCGGACCGACGAGCAGATCGGTGGCCGCGATGGTGGCCACCTTGGTCAGGCTGGTCGGCCCCTTCGCCATGGCCGAGGCCCAGCCGCTGGTGAACGGTACCTGAGCGACCACAGCCGCGATGTAGTCGTCGTCGGGCGCGACCGACAGCACATGGCCGCCGCCGAAAGAGGTACCCCACAGTGCAATTCGGGTCGCGTCGAAGCCGCGCAGCGTGCGCGCGTAAGCGATGGCCGAGCGCCAGTCCGCACGCTGCCGAGCGATATGCAGCAGCTGACGCGGCGCACCTTGACTGGCTCCGAAATGCCGGTAATCGAATACCAACACACCCATCCCGGCGGCGGCGAAACGCCGGGCGTACCTATCCAGACCCATCTCCCGGTTTGCGCCGAGTCCGTGCCCCATGACAACGAGTGGGCGGGGCTTGGGGATGCCAGCGGGGGGATATAGCCAGGCAGCGCAGTGCTCGCTACCCGAGGGAAAACTGACCTCGACACGTTCCATGGCACCTCACCGTACTGTTTCGGTCCGAACTATTACCCCCCGACCGGTCACCAGGTCAGGCCAGTCAACAACGTACCCGTTGATCGAAGTAGGCTAAACGCTGCGGACGAGTTGGCCGGGCGGCCGCGGTGATGGGAACGGGTACGTGAGTGCCGCCGCCCGTCGCCGAGGAAAGTCCGGACTCCACAGAGCAGGGCGGTTGCTAACGGCAACCCGGGGCGACCCGCGGGAAAGTGCCACAGAAAACAGACCGCCCACGATCCCTCGGGATCGTGCGGTGAGGGTGAAACGGTGCGGTAAGAGCGCACCAGCGCCCCGGGTGACCGGGGCGGCTAGGTAAACCCCGCCCGGAGCAAGGTCGAAGGTCGCACCGTTCGCGGTGCGGCTGCGCAGGTGTTCGAGGGCTGCTCGCCCGAGCCTGCGGGTGGACCGCTCGAGGCACCCGGCAACGGTGTGTCCAGATGGATGGCCGTCACCCGGTGTGAACCGGGGACAGGATCCGGCTTACAGGCCAACTCGTCCGCCCTGCAATCCGGTGCCATGATGGAAGTGGACCGCTGAGCCGGAATTCGGTGCGGTCAGGCACTTCGTACGGGGTGTAGCCATGGATATTCTTGGTGTTATCGGGGCGATTATCGGGGTGGGAGCAATCGCGGGCGGGGTGCTTACCGCGATGAGCGCACGCATTGTCGCCCAATATGAGAAAGGGCTGGTGTTCCGGTTCGGCCGCGTGGTCGGAACCCGAGATCCCGGACTCCGCATGCTGATTCCATTCATCGACCGGATGCGCAAGGTCTCCACACAGATCGTCACCATGCCGGTGCCCGCGCAGGACGGCATCACCCGCGACAACGTGACGGTGCGCGTCGACGCGGTGGTCTACTTCCGGGTGATCGATCCGGTGTGCGCGGTGGTTGAAGTACAGAACTATCTGTTCGCGGTGGGGCAGGTGGCGCAGACATCCTTGCGTTCGATCATCGGAAAGAGTGATCTGGACAGCCTGTTGTCCAATCGCGAGGAGTTGAACAAGGGGCTGGAGATCATGATCGATAGCCCAGCGCTCAGCTGGGGTATCCATATCGATCGGGTGGAGATCAAGGATGTGTCGATACCGGATTCACTGAAGCGCTCGATGTCGCGGCAGGCCGAGGCGGAACGGGAACGGCGGGCACGCGTGATCTCCGCCGAGGGTGAATTGCAGGCCTCGAAGAAGTTGGCGCTGGCGGGCGCGCAAATGTCGGAATCCCCCGCGTCACTGCAGCTGCGATTGCTGGAGACCGTGGTTCAGGTTGCGGCGGAAAAGAATTCGACATTGGTGCTGCCGTTCCCGGTGGAATTGCTGCGATTCCTGGAACGGGGCACGCCCACTGGGGAAACCACCACTGAGGCCACGACCCCATCCGAAGCCACACCGGAGATCACCCCGCCCGAGCCGACACCGGCGCTCGGTCAGGGAAACACGCCCGCGGCAGAACAAGATGGAACGCGCCCGTAACACAACGGGCGTATACCGATACGGGTACGGCAGCGATCGTACGCCGTACGACCGCATCGGTAGCACAACGTAAGGAAACCGGGCCGATGTCCATACTGATTCCCGTGATCGCGATCGTCGTCATGATCACCGTGGGGTATGTATTGAAATACCTGCCCAATTACCTGCCGTGGCTGAAGGATTGAGCTTTCGGCTCAGCAGAGCATTTTCGCCATCTGATAGATCGCCTGGGCCTCTTCCTTGGAGGCCTCCGCGGCGGCGCCCTTTGTGCGCTTGACGACGTTCGGAACGACCTCGTCCTCGCTCTTGCCGTCCTTGATGTCCTTGCAGGTCTCGACCAGGATATCGCGGATCTTGGCGTCGTCTTTGCCCTCGGCGAGCTTGGGGAAGGCGCTGCGGTAGCTGACGACGAACGTCCCCGCCTTGACATTGTCCAACGTCTCGCCGCCCGCGGCCTTGGCCGCCGAAGTCGTCGCCGAAGCCGGCGCGGCCGAAGAGTCATTGTTATCGCCGCAACCGGCAAGGAGCAGGGCTGACACGGTAAAGCAGGCCGCGATTGCGGCGGTAGTTCTGGTCACGCAGCGGGATGCTAGCGGCACTTGGGAAACGTCGCCTCCCGTCTGGTTAACGGAAGGCGACGAAGACCGCATCGTTGACGGTGAGGTCAGAGCGGGTTGACCATGAAAACCTGAGCCCAATACGCCGCCTGCTCGGGACCGAGTAGAGGCATCAGGTAATCGAAAAGAATCGTTGACATCAGTGGATAACTCCCAATTGTCGACGTACGGGTCACTTGCGAATGTGCGGGAAAAGCTCGACCCCGCCACGCCGGGGAACCCTAGCAGCCGAGCCGTGACGCCGCCGGGTTCGGCGTGTCCGGCATGGCGATTCGGTTGGAACTGGCCTAGAACGTGAGCGACGTCATAGAGTAGGCGCCGTTGGTAAGACCCGTTGCCGGTCCGCCACGAATCACATTCTTCGATCACGGAAGCAGGTCACAACTCTATGCGGATTGTTCGTTCACTGGTCGCCGGTGCGCTCATCGCCGGGGCCGCATCGGTTTTCGCCATGCTGGGCACCGGGTCCGCCTCGGCGGTCGCGGTCACCCCGCTGGCGGGTGGGGTCCAGGTCGACCTCAACTCGGCCGACACCACCTGGGTGCACCAGAATCACATCGGGCAGGCCATCGCCGGTCTGCCGCATCCGTCGGCCGCATCGTTCGGCCAGGCGCTGGACGCGGCGGCGGACGTTTCCGCCGGTGTCCCGGGTGGACGGGTGACCTTTACCGTGTACGGCCCGCTCAATGAATTGAACGGCACCATGCTGGCACTGCAGTAGCGACCGACTGCGACAGCGTGGAACTCCACCAGCGGATCGTGTCGGCACCGGTCGATTTCGGCGCCATTCGATCCGAATTCGGATTGGCCTCGGCGTATCCCGCCGAGGCCACCGCGGCGGCCCGCGACGCGATCGACGCGTTCGCGGGCGCACGCGCCGATCGCACCGATATTCCATTCGTCACCATCGACCCGCCCGGCGCCATGGATCTGGACCAGGCGGTGCATATCGAACACGCCTCTTCCGGTTTCACCGTCCATTACGCGATCGCCGATGTCGGAGCGGTAATCGATCCCGCGGGCCCGCTGGCCCGAGAAGCGGGCGTGCGCGGCCAAACCTTCTATCTCCCCGACGGCACCGTGCCGCTGCACCCGCCGATCCTGTCGGAGAATTCCGCGAGCCTGCTGCCCGACCAGGACAGGCCCGCCGCGCTCTGGACCATCGAATGCGATGAGAACGCCGAGCCGCAACGATTCTCGGTGGTCCGGGCCACCGTACGCTCGCGGGCCCGACTCGACTACGCCAGCGTCCAAGCCGACGCCGACGCGAACCGCCTGCACCCCTCGATCGCGGCCCTGCCGGAATTCGGCACGCGGCGCATCGAGGCCGGGCTCGCCCGCGGGGCGATCGGGCTGCGCCTGCCCGCTCAGAGCGTCATCCGTGACGACAAGGCCGTCGGCCACTGGCGTCTGGTGGTGGAACCGCGCACCGCCGCTGACGACTGGAATGAGCAGATTTCCTTGCTGACCGGTATATGCGCCGCGCAAATCATGTTGCACGGCGGTGGATCCGACGGTGTGCCCAGTGTCGGTGAGCGGATCGCATTGCTGCGGACCATGCCGCCGCCCACTGAATCGGCGATCGATTCGATGCGCCGGACTGCTGCGGCGTTGGGCGTTGACTGGCCAGCGGATCAGTCTGTCGGACGGTTGTTGGCCGGGCTCGATCCGAATGCGCCTGCGACGTTGGTACTAATGTCCGAGGCGACAGGGCTGCTGCGTGGTGCGGGATATACGGTGCTCGATGGGGCTGTCGCAGGCGGGAATGGTGCTGGCGCGGTTGCTCGGTCTGCCGGTGGTGCTCCACCGGTAAGCGGTGTGCGATCGACGGGCGGTGGCTGGTCGGCGAGCGGTGTGGAGCTGGCGGCTGATTCGCGGTCTGCAGGAGATTCGGAGTCGCGGGGTGTCGTGGGTGCACCAGGCAGGGCGGGTTCCGTCGGCGGCGGCGGCACCTCAGGCGGCAAGGGCTCGGCGGGCATTCGAGGTGCGGTCGGTAGCGCGGGCTCGGTGGGCGGGGGGCGAACCAGTGCCAGGCCAGCGAGTAACCCCCAAACCGGGAACAACCTGCAGCACAGCGCAATCGGCGCGCCGTACGCACACGTCACCGCACCGCTGCGTCGCCTCGCCGACCGTTTCGCCATCGAGATCTGCCTCGCGCGTTGCGCCGGAACCGAAGTCCCGCAATGGGTTCGCGATGGCCTGGTCCCCACCGCAGAATCGATGAAGCGCAGCGACAGCCTCGCGGGCAAGGTCGAACGCGCCTGCATCGACCTCACCGAATCCACCCTGCTGGCCGAACGCAGCGGCGCGATCTTCGAAGCCGTAGTCGTACGCGAAGCCAACGGCACCCGCCCCGCCGAGGTCTTCATCGCCGACCCACCAGTCGTAGGCCCCTGCATCGGCGCACCTCCGGAAGGCGCTCAGGTCCAGGTGCGCCTGGTCGCCGCCGACCCCACCACCCGCAAGATCAGCTTCGGTTACCCCGTCTGACGCCCGGCACCTTCACCCTCACCGGCCGACCGATCACCGAGCCTGACACGCTGGCTCAGCTCGACCTTGCAACCAACGAGACAGCGATTGAAGTTCCGAAGATCAGGAGGACGTTCTACGGTGCTCTACCTTCCGCATGAGCCACCGGACTGGGTCGCCCTATTCCGCGATTGCAAAGCCGAAGCGTTCCACCTCGAAGTTCGGGACGCCTACGCCGTGCCGACCGAGTCGGACCGGTTTCGCCGGTTCCTCGAAGGTCAGCCCGCATTGCCGGTGCACTGAATGTCGAAGCGGGCGAAGACATTCGGTACTTGCCTCGGCAAATTGTCAGAGACGTGCCCGCCGATGATTTCTGGCTGTTGGATGACGAACGGGTGGTGTTCAACCTCGTTGACGAGAACGGGCGTGCGGTCGAGGCAGCGGCTCTGACCACGGACCCGCGGATTGTCGAACAGTGCCGAGAGGTGAAAGAGCGCTTGTGGCAGCTGGCTACGCCGTACACCGAGTACGCGGTAGACATCCGGAGGTGAGCAACGGCGTTAATGAGGCCCGGCAGGCGCTCGGGCAGCGGCTTCGGGAGATCCGACGCAGGTCGGGAATCTCAGGCCGTGAGCTTGCGCGCTTGTCTGGCTGGCACGAAACAAAGGTCTCCAAGATCGAGTACGGCAGGGTCAAGCCCTCCGACGCGGATATTCGTGCCTACTGCGCTCATACCGGCGCACGTGACCAACTCGACGATCTGTTAGCCACAGTCCACAACATAGATGCCGCGTACATGGAGTACCGGCGGCAGCACGCCGCAGGGCTCAAACGGGGACAGCAGAAGTCGGTCAGACTCGCTGAGCGCTCGAAACTGATGAGGATCTATCAGCCGGTGGTCATTCCCGGCATTCTTCAGACTGCTGAGTACGCCGAAGCCGTATTACGGCATTCGGTCGATTTCTACCGACTTCCCGACGACATAGATGAAGCCGTATCGAAGCGGCTCGAACGTCAGCAATACCTGTACAGAGGCGAACGGCGCTTCCACATCCTTATTGCAGAGCAAGCTCTGTATACCTCAGTCGGCACCGACGCCGTAATGATCGGGCAGCTAGACCGGCTCATGGCCGTGATCGGCCTTTCCCGGGTTCGGCTTGGAATCATTCCGGCGCAAGCTGGCCCGCCCATGCAAACGACGAACTTCGTAATATTCGATTCGCGCATGGTCACGGTCGAAGGCATCACAGCCGAGCTGACGATTACACAACCGCGAGAGGTTGCGATCTACAGCCGGGCGTTCGATACGCTAGCCAGTCAGTCCGTGACCGGCGACGCTGCACGGAGCGTAATCCGCAAGGCACTCGAGGCCCGGCACGGCAACAGCGATCAGAAGCCCCAACGGCCACGCTGAGCCCGTCTCGAGCCCATCCCCCATCCCTTACCCACATCCACCGTTGTGTGCGCATTTGGCGTGCGCTACAAACTCGCGGGTCTGTGCTGAACTCATTAGCCTGGACCCACGATCTCCTCCACAGGAGGCTCGAGTGCGGTCGATATGGCGGATTGGCCTGGCCTGCGCGGTCGCCATAGTTGCGACCGGGTGCGGTGGCGCCGTGCGGTCCGACGCACTACCGCTACGTCAGGTCGGGCAGCTCGATTTGCCTGATGCCGCAGGGCGATTCGATTACATGAGTCTCGATGCCGGGTCCGGTCTGCTGTGGCTGGCGCATATGGGTGCGGGTGCGGTTGTCGAGGTCGATATTCGTTCGCATCGGGTGGTGCGGACCATTTCGGATCTGCCGGATGTGCACGGTGTGCTGGCGATCCCACAGCGGCGGCGGACCTACGCGACCGCGACGGGACGCAACCAGCTCGCGGCCATCGATTCGGAGACCGGTGCAATCGTGTGGACCACGCCGACCGGCGACTATCCGGACGGACTCGCCTACGATTCACGACGCGCCGCCGTGTGGACCACCGATCAACGCGCCGGGACCGAGACAGTCGTCGACGCCGATACCGGAACCGTCCGTGGCACAGTGTCATTGGGAGGAGAGGTCGGCAATGTGGTCTACGACGCCGATGCCGATCGCATGGTTGTCGCGGTGCAGGGCAAGGGAGATCTCGCGGTCATCGATCCGGCGACGCTGGCGGTGACCGATCGGATTCCGGTCCCTGGCTGCGCCGGACCGCACGGCCAGGCCCTCGATGCGGCCGATCAGCTGATGTTCGTGGGTTGTGGCGTCTGGTCACGGTCGATCTCACCCATCGGAATGTGGTCGACGAGAACAGCGTCGGCGAAACTCCCGATGTGCTGGTCTATGACGCCTCGGCCCAGCGGTTGTATGTGGCCGCCGAGAGCGGTTGGGTGAATCTGCTCGAGCAGCGTGCGGGGCATACGACCGCGGTGGGGTCGAGGCATCTCGCTGCCGGCGCGCACACGGTTGCCGTCGATCCGCAGAGCCATCACAGCTTCTTCCCGCTTCCGAAGGGACCGGTGCTGCTGGAGTTCGAGCCGTCGAAGTAGGTCGCGGTAGAGTTCATGGCGGAAGTGGGGTGCGTGGGATGACCGATCCATTGGCACTGGAGATTCGCCGGCAGCAGGTGTTTCGTCGGCTGCGGGAATTGCGTGGGGAGCTGGCCGGGCTCGATGCCGATTACGGTTCGTTGCAGGCCTCGGGGATATTGGTCGATACCGAGGGGATCGGGGCGCTCACCACTCCGGCTTACTGTATTGCCGGGGCGCGGGAAGTCTTCGAGGAGACCATGATCGAGCTCGATGCCGCCGCGGACGCGCTCGAGCGCGCCGGGGTTTACACCACGCGGCTGCGCCCGGTCGTCCTCGAATAGTCCGCGCTGCGCGAAACCTGTCGGTGCCCGCGGCTACAGTCGCCTGCCATGAACCTCGCGACCGCGACCGTCGCCGCTATCGTCGATGGGATCACGCCGCTGGATGCGCTCGAGCGGCAGCATATCGAGGACACACGGGCCTGGCTGGCCTCGACCGATGATGTATTCCGTCGCATTAAACCCGACACTCCCCCGCGGCATCTGGTCTCGTATGTGGTGCTGGTCGACCCGCGAGCGCGCAGCGTCCTGCTCGGCCAGCATCTCCTCGCTGGACTGTGGCTGCCGACCGGCGGTCATATCTCACCGGGAGAACATCCGCTGGCCGCCGCCGGACGCGAGGCCGCGGAGGAGTTGGGCATCGATCCCGAATTCACCGTCATCGGAACCGAACCGCTGTTCCTCAGCGTCACCACGACGGTAGGTACCCATGCCGGACACCAGGATGTCAGCCTCTGGTACGTCATCCACGGCGACCGCACCCGCGAATACACCTTGGACCCGGGCGAATTCGGTGCGGCACGCTGGTGGGATATCGACACCTTCGACCGGACCGACGCCGATCCACATTTCGCGCGCTTCCTCACCAAACTCGAACCGATACTCCCCGAGAGGATTCCGGACCTTTGAGCGACTACCGATCACCCTCTTCCGGTCCCACATACTCGATTCCGGTGACGATATCGGGCAGGATTCTGGTCACTCGATCACCGGCACCGACCGTGCGAGCGGGCAAGAACTGCTGGTAGTGCACGATTTCTTTGTGGTCGCGCACGGTGTCGGCGATACCGGTCACGATCACACACCAGCCGAGGGAGGTTCGGTGGTCGATAGCGTCCACCTCGTAGGCCACGACTTGACGATCGAGCGAACCGGTCGTCGCGGCGTCGGCGTAGATGACCAGATGCTCCTCGACCATCGCGTGGCTGACCGGGCGAATCGCGGGGAGGGCGTAGCGCGAGAACGCGACACGCCCGAATCCGATCGTGCCCAGCAGGTGCAGTGCGGTATCGACCGACAGTTCGCGTGACTCCCGCACACCTTCTACCGCCATACCCCATTGTCCACCAGTTCGCGGCGCGAAGCAGCCTGTATCGATCACCTCACCCCGGCCAGGCGGTGAACATGTTGCCTACCAAGCAATTACACTGTACGAAGGATAAACAGGTATCGGTTTTCCGAAGGAGCCGTTCGTACCCGCTGAAATCGGGCGCAGTCGAATGGCCACGTCTCCGGGGTCCCGAAACGTGGCCACCAATACGAATCAACGACTCAGGAGGAATTTCGATGCCCGACGATGTGCGGTCGAGCTCCCGGACCGGAGCCCGCGGCGGCAGCAGCCGAAGCACGTGGCGCAGTAGGCCGCGCCGATCATTCGGCCCCGCCAAGGAGCTATCCGGAAACGCCACCGCGTTCGCCGACTCGAGCGATCGGCTGGTGCGCCGTCTCTTCGACACCGGGCTGCGGCTACACAAACTCCGCATGGTTTTCGATCGGCCGGATCCGAGCGCCGCCGAATTGCGAACGGCCAGTGATGCGATCGCCGCGATGCTCGACGATCTGGATGGGCTGATCCGCGAAACCGGACTTGCCATGCTGGATCTCGCCCACGAACGAGACACCGAGACAACCGAATCGCTGCCCAACCAAGCGATACACGACGGACGACTGACGAATCGCCGCGGACGACTGCGCTGAGCCGACGACTCAGCGCATTTGACGTCCTCCCCGTCCTGAACGACGGAGATTTCGTCCGCTAGGCGGCAGTTGGTTCCAGCTTCGCGGACCGGCTAGCGCCGAGGTCTCCACAGGCGGTCACCGCACCTCCTGCGGCAAGAATGTTCTCGGCGGCGTTCACGTCCGCGTTCTCGCTGTACCCACACGTGGTGCGCTGGAAGTGCGCTTGGCTCTCACGGCTCCTCGCAGGTTTGCGCGAAGCCGCGGTGTCGGTGCACGATCACCGAATGAGGGTGCGGCGGTTGGGTGAGGGCGAGTGGACGGTCGCCCGGAGATCCGGCTGGATGCTCTGGCGGGATCGCCACCGGGGACGTTCGCTTCGAGGTTCGAAGTGGCGTCGCGGTGGGATGAGCCGCAGTGGCGGCAGTGGCGGACGCACTCCCCGCATGGCACCGATAGTTCAGATCCCGGCCCGCCGCACCCCACTCAGCTCCAGCGCCGCGAGCACCGCCACCCACACAGCACCGATCAACAGGAACGCGACTCCGAGCCCGGTCAACTCGAGCAGACCCGAGAATGCCAACACGACCAGCGCGAGCGCCGAGACCACATTGACCCCGATAACAGCAATCGCGTGACTCGGCACGAGATCTGGGTACCCGGCAATGAGCAGCAGTGCGAGTCCGCCACCGACCATCGCGACGCCGAACGGGATGGACCACGTGGTCGGCAGCCCCAACGGCCCGCGCAGCGCCGCCGCCCCGGCCAGCATGACAATGCCGAACACCCCGGTGCCCCAGCCGTCTAGACGCAACACGGTACGCAGGTAGTCGGTGTCGGCGCGCGCGACGAGTGTGCTCATCTTCTCTCCTCTTGTCGAACCGGCAGCCCGATCGGCTCCCGAAACCGACCATGCCGGACGTGAGGTGAAGGTCTCAATAACCTCGGAGGTCATGGCCGAGCACATATCGCGCTGATTAGCCTGCCGGAGTGGCGGTAAATCAGCAGAAATCACGGGTCGGCGCGCTGCTGCGCGACTGGCGGCAGCGACGCAGACTCAGCCAGCTCGATCTGGCGCTGGCCGCGGACAGCTCCTCGCGCCACATCTCCTATATGGAGACCGGCCGGGCCAAACCCAGCCGAGCCATGATTCTGCGACTCTGCGACGCGCTGGAGGTGCCGCTGCGTGAGCGCAATACCCTGCTGCTGGCCGCCGACTACGCACCCGCCTATCGGGAGAGCAGTCTCGACGACGCGAGCCTGGCCTCGGTCCGCTCCGCACTCGATATCATGCTGACCGCGCACGAGCCCTATCCGGCGGTCGTGGTGGATCGCCTGTGGAATGTGGTCACCGGCAATGACGCCATGAGCCTGTTCATGGCCGATATCCCGGAAACGCTGATGCTGCCGCAACCGAATGTCTACCGGCTGGTGCTGCACCCCGACGGCCTCGCGGCCCGCCTCGCCAACCTGACCCAGGTGCGAGAGTTGTTCCTGGAGCGACTGTATCGCCAGGTCAACGCCACCGGCGACGCCGAACTCCGGACACTCTACGACGAAGTCGCCGCCTATCGCCCACCGCCGGATTTCACCGATGCACCCGATGACGCTGCGGCACACCCCAATCCGTTCGAGGTCCCGCTGCGCATCCGAACTCCGTTCGGCGAACTACGCATGTTCAGCACCATGGCCACCTTCGGCGCACCCGCCGATGTCACGCTGTCCGAACTAGCGATCGAATTGTTCTACCCACTCGACGAATTCACCGCGACAGCACTGCGCGGACGCGCGGCGGATCAGATGACCTGGAATCCGCTACCGACCCCGCCGGTGGCGTCCACGGCCTGAAGTATCTTATCGATCGGGGCGAAGAATGCCGGTGAGTGAATGGGTATCGCCGGGAAGATGCACGGAATATTGAACCCGACGCCGTTGATTCCGGTCAGCCGCCCCTGATTCATGCCGACCAGCCGATCACCGACGGTAACCGGGCCACCGGAATCGCCCGGCTTGGAACAGGATTGGTTGATCGTCGTGCCCTCCAGCGAACCCCAGACCACACCGCAGTCGAATCGGCTGCTGCGCCCGCTCGTGCACACCGGTTCACCGGGCGCTGGTGCCGCACCGATTCCCGCGATGGTGGTCGGGCCGACATCGCGCACGGGCGTGACCTTGTTCGAATCGAATTGCAGCACAGCGAAATCGAGGCCTTCGCCGTCATCGGAGTATGCCACCGTGCCGATCACACCGGCATCCAGGAAGCGCTCGGCGCCGAATCGCGAGCCGGTCGGGGCGCAGTGCCCCGCGGTCAGTCCGACCAGCTGTCCGGCATTGTCGTAGCCGATCGCGGTCAGCGAGCACGCGGAGTTGTTATCGAAGACCAGGCCGGAACCGCCGCCGACCACAGCATTTCCGGCCGCCTGCGCGGTTCCGGCCCCCACGAGTCCCACAGCGGCCGAGCACAGCGCGATCATTCCCAACTTCACGGCAACCACTCTCCTTCTCGAAAACCCCTGGCCGACATCGGAATCGACTCAGACGTCGGCCAATCGCACACACGATGGAGAGCCGCCCCGATAGCTGCGGCCACCCCGGAACTCTAGTTCAAGATTCCGGTTAACCGCACCCATCGGGGCCAAACCATCAGGCGTCGAGCATTTCGACACCGAACTCCCGGTCCGGATCCGGATCGGCCGCCGCGAGCGCCGAATCCAACTGCACCGCAACCTCGCGAACATGCGGTTCGGTCATCATGTGGAGGTGGTCGCCGGGCACCGGGACCAGCGTGAAGCGCCGGGCGGCGTACTGCTCCCAACCGTTGTTCGCGCTGTCGAACATGCTGCCGACGGCCTGATGCGCGAAATCCACACCCGGCGGCAGGCCCTCCTGGGCGCGCAGCAGGGTGATATCGCGGTCATAGGGTTCGAGCCGGTATTCCAGCAATGCCGTGTAGTTGGCGTAGAACACCTCGAAGAGCCGCCGGATCGCCTGCGGTGAACTGTCGGCGGGCAGAATGCCGGAGCGGATCGACTCGGCCAGCATCACATCGAAGAGCTCCTCGGATCCGTGCACGTCGGGTTCGAAATCGACCAGTGCGGCCTTGTTTCCGCGGGCATACCACAGCAATTCGAGGAAGAACCAGCGAATGAGCTGTTCCTCGGCGATGGGTTCGCGAGCCTGCTGACGCAATGCCATGGTGTCCAGCAGCGTCACACTGGCTACCTCCCGCTCGGGCAGTTGCCGTGCCATCTCCAGCGCGACATTGCCCCCGAAGGACCAACCAGCCAGGTGGTAGGGCCCCTCCGGATGTACGCGACGCACCGCCGCCAGGTAGGACTCGGCCATCCCGACGATCGTCTTCTCCGGTGCGCTGCCCGCGTCCGCGCCTGCGGCCTGCAGGGCGTAGACCGCGCGATCCGGATCGAGATAACGGGCAAGCGCCAAGTAGCACAGCACATTTCCGCCGATCGGATGCACCAAGAACAGCGGCGGCTTATGACCGCCGACGGTGATCGGCACCAATGGATCGAAGGTGCGCCTGGTATTGCCGGACCGGATCAGCGCCGCGAGTTGGGCGGCGGTCGGCGCGCCGATGAATAGATCCAGCGGCACGTCGACACCGAAGCGCCGCGACAATCCCATCACCACGCGCATAGCACCGATAGAAGTGCCGCCCGCGGCGAAGAAATCCTCGTCGAGACCGATCGAGCGTAGCCCCGCGTACTCGGCGAGTAGTTCGACCGCGCAGTGCTCGTATTCGTCGGCCAGTTCCCGTTGTGCGGTGACCGATTCCGGTGCGGAGTCGACAATCGATCGCAATGCGCCATCGTCACGCTTACCGCTGGGCGTACGGGGCAGTTCGCCGAGGAAGACGAAGCGCGACGGCACCATGTGCGCGGGCAGTACGCCGCGCAGATCGTGGCGCAGCGCGGCCAGATCGGTCTGCTCGGCGGCGCCGACCAGGAAGGCGATCAGCGCACCGTCGATGCCGCCGAATCCCCGTGCCACCACGGCCGCTTCGGTGATGGCCGGGTACTTCTCGACCAGTCCGAGGATGCACAACTCCACCTCGGCGGGCTCCACCCGGAAGCCGCGAATCTTGACCTGACTGTCACTGCGGCCGAGGCACACGAGATCCCCGGAGGCCAGCCGCACGCCTAGATCGCCCGTGCGGTAGAGGATTGCGCCACCGTGGGTGGCCACGAACCGCTGTGCGGTCAGCGCCGCCTGGTCCTGGTAGCCGCGGGCGAGAGAACGGCCGCCGAGATAGATCTCACCGATCACACCGTCGGCCACCGGGCGCAGGGCACTGTCGAGCAATTCGACGGTATCGCCGTCGACCGGGCGGCCGATGGGTGGCAGCGCTGGGTAGTCGTCGGGTGAGCCGGCGAGGGTGAATACGGTCGCGACGTGGGATTCCGTCGGGCCGTATTGGTTTTCCAGCAACAGCCCCGGCACCACTTTGCACAGCGCGCGGATCTCGTCGGTGATGCGCAATTGCTCCCCCGAGGACGCGAGCACTTTCAGGTCGACCGGGAACTTTCGCCGGGCGACCACGGCCTCCGCAAAGGCCTGCAGTGCGACATAGGGCAGAAACAGCCGCTCGATACGTTCGGCGACAACGGTATTCAGCAATTCATCGACATTCGAACGCAGATCGGCCGAACTCACCCGCAGCGTGGACCCCGCCGCCAGGGTCGTGAAGATCTCCTGGAACGACACATCGAAGCTCAACGGCGCCAACTGCAATGTGCTGGCCAAGTTCATGCCCGATGGGCTGCGGTTCTGCCAGTCCACCAGCGTGGTAAGGCCGCGGTGCGCCATGGCGACGCCCTTGGGTTCGCCGGTGGAGCCGGAGGTGAACAGCACGTAGGCGAGTGCGTCGGGCGAGATGTGATCCGGGACCGCGAAATCCATGTCGCTGTTGGTTGTCGGATCGAAGACCTCCGCCGTGTCCAGCACCAGTCGAACATTGTCGACGATCTCGGCATAGGCGGCATCGGCGATCACGCGGTGCGGGCGGGCACGGTCGATCATGAGATTCAGCCGGGCCCTCGGGTAGCTGACATCGAGCGGCACGCAGGCCGCACCCATTCGCATGAGTGCCAGCACCAGCAGCACCAATTCCGGGCGACGGCTCATCAGGATGCCGATCCGGTCACCTGGTCTGATCCCCACGCCATTCAGCCACCGGGCGAGTCGTTCGCTGCGCTCGATCAGGTCGTCGTAGGTGAGGCTGGATTCGTCGCCCTGCACGGCGATGGTGTGCGGATTGAGCGCGGCGGCATCGGCGACCAGCGTGCCGACATCACGCGCGGTCGCCGGACCGGTGCCGCGATCGATCGCCGCATCCGGATCCGCGACGATCGCCGCCAGTATGCGCAGCTGAGTCACCGCGACGGTCTCGCATTGATCCTTGGTCAGCGTGTGGTCACCGTTGACACGCATCCACATCCGGTTGTCGCGCGGGTCATGGGCCACAGTTACCAACAGCTGGAAATTGGTGTCCTCGCGAACATCGAAGTCGCGCAGGCTGACTCGGTCCGTACCGAGAATCGGTGCGAAGAGGTGGTAGTTGATGAAGTTGAAGGCCGTCTCGAAGGCGGGCCCGCCGTCGGCCAGAATGGACCGCAGCGGATAGCGCCGGTGCGGGTAGGCGTCGCGGTCCCTTCGCGCTATCTGCTCGACAGCCGCGCGCCAAGTGGTGGCGGTGTCGTCCAGCCGTATCGGCAGCGTGTTCAGGAACAGGCCCGCAATACTTTCCGCGCCCGCCCGATCCGGTCGGCCGTGGCTCACCACACCGGTGGTGATATCGGCGCGTCCGGTCACCGTGCGCAGGGTCAGGCAGTGCGCCGCCAGGTAGACCGCCTTCTCGGGCAGCTGGTGCCGAGCGGCGAATGCGGTGACCCGCTCTGCGAGCCGACGCGGCACCACGGCGGCGACCTGCGGTTCCTCCGCACCCGCACCCTCGTGGACCCCCAGGGCGGTAAGCGCGGTCGGCTCGGCTCCGGCCAGTGCGGCGCGCCAGTACGCACGGGCCGAATCATCGTGCACCGCGGCGATCTCGGACTGGGCGTACTCGGCCAGGACGGTAGCCGTATGCGGCGTGTCGTCGATACCGATTTGGATCAGTCCCAGCGTGTTCAGGTAGTCGACCAGCAATTCGAGCACCGAGGTCGCGACACTCCATCCGTCGAGAATCGCGTGGTGGAAGCTGAGCACCAGATCGATCGTCTGGAGCGCACTTTCGGACGGCCGCAGGAACACCCGGATCGCATGCAGCGGGGCGCGGGCGAGGTCGTACCGCGCGTGCCTGCGCTGCTGGGTGTAGTCCTCGACCTCCTGATCGGCCAGCACCGGATCGAGATCGGAGACATCGACGATCTCCAGCTCATATTCGATCGCCCTGTGCACCACCTGCAGCGGGACCGAATACTTGCTCAGCTCGAACGAGGACCGCAGCGCGGGCTGACGACGCACCAGCCGGTCGAGTGCGGCATGGAATTGCTCAGCATCCCAAGGCATTTCGAACTGGTAGCGGAAGACGTCCTTGTAGGTCACCGAATCCGTGCGCTCGATGCTGTGGAAGAGCATGCCGAGCTGCAACGCGGTGGCCGGGAAGGCATCCTCGGCCCGATGCAGTGCGGCGCGGTCGATCAGCGGCACCGTTGCCAATCGATCGGCGATGCGAATCCGGTTGCCGTCCGGGCCATCCGAGACGATCTGGGCCAATTCGGCAATGGTCGGATGCTCATAGAAGGCATCCACATCGAAGAACAGTCCGGCGCGTTCAGCGGCGGTGCGTACCGATAGCGCGAGTATGGAATCGCCGCCGTGGGTAAAGAAGTTGTCGTGTACACCGATGGAGTCGATGCCGAGCACGGTCCGCCAGACCTGTCCCAGTTCGGCCTCGACCGGTGTCCGCGGCTCGATCGGCACACCAGCGAAGTCCGCATGCTCCGAAACCGCCGCCACCCGTGCCAGCGCTTTGCGGTCGGTCTTACCGTTGGGGGTCAATGGAATACGATCGACGCGCAGCAGCCGGGTGGGAATCATATAGCGCGGCAGGAGCATCGCGATCTGTTCGGCGATCTCGTCACCGGTCACGTCATCGCCGACGAAGTATCCGACCAGATGCAGTCCATGCGTCTCGGACTGCTCGTCGACGACGACCGCCGCGCGCACACCCGCGCAGCCGAGGATCGCGTTCTGCACCTCGCCGAGCGTGATCCGGTTACCGCGGATCTTGACCTGATCGTCGAAGCGGCCCAGGTATTCCAGGGTGCCATCGGCCAGCCAGCGCGCAAGGTCACCGGTGCGGTAGCGACGACGGCCCGGCACGGTCAGATCGTCGACGAATGCGGCCGCGGTCAGGTCGGGGCGACCGCGGTAGCCGCGCGCGACACCGACTCCGGCGATATTGAGTTCACCGGGTACGCCGATGGGCATGCGGCGCCCGGATTCGTCGAGCACCAGCAGGTCGATATTGTCGATCGGACGGCCGATGGGCACCGGATCGAGCGAATCCCGCTGACTCTCTCGAGCGACCCGCGGGCGGTCGCTAGCCGGTGGGCAGTCGAAATTCGAAACGTCAACGGTAGCCTCGGTGGGTCCGTACAGGTTTACCAACTGCGGTGGCCGCTGCGTGACCGCGGCGAAGGCAGCATGGAAACGGCGAACGAGCGCGGGCGGCAGTGCCTCACCACTGCAGAACACTCGGCGCAGGCTGGCAATGCGCGCCACGATCGTCCGATCCGCCTCGAGTTCGTCCACGAAGGCCGCCAACATGGACGGCACGAAGTGCGTGACGGTCACCGCATTCGCCTCGATGGCCTCGGCGATGCGGCGCGGATCACGCTCACCGCCGACCTCGAGCAGCGCGACCTTGGCTCCGGCGATGGCCCACCAGAACAACTCCCACACCGAAACATCGAAGGTAACAGGCGTTTTCTGCAGGATGACATCATCGGCGAAAAGTGGGTAGCGGCGCTGCATCCAGATCAGCCGGTTGACCACCGAGCAATGCTCGACCATCACCCCCTTGGGCACACCGGTCGAGCCAGAGGTGTAGATGAGATAGCTCAAATCATGTGGGTGCGAGACGTTTTCGACAGCACCGGTGAGCGTGTCGGCCACTGTGACGCGAGTGACGCCGAGGTCCCGGTAGAGCTGCGTATGCTCAGCTCCGGCGACCACGAACCGTGCTTCGCAGTCCGCGAGAATCGTTTCGACGCGCGCCGCCGGATAATCCGGATCGAGCGGCACGTAAGCGCATCCGGCACGCAGGATGCCCAGCACCGCGATGAGCATGTCGGTCGACCGGGGCAGCACGACCGGAATGCACGTGTTCCCAGTTGCGCCGAACTCGTGCAGCCGCGCGGCGAAACCGTCCACCAGACCGGCCAACTCGGCGTAGGTCAGTTCACGGGAATCCGCGGACACTACCGCAACGCGGTCCGGATGGTCGGCGGCCTTTTCGGTGAACAGCCGATCAATGGTGGTGTAGGGGAATTCGATGCGCGGCCCCGCCTCGAAGGCCGCCACTTCGGCATGAGCCTGCTCCGAAAGCAGCGGCAGCGCACCGACCGGGGTCTCCGGATGGTCCAGCGATGCGGTGACCATTTCGCCGATGCTGCGCAGCGCCGATTCGATCGGAAAGTTCGCGTCGAAAATGTCGTTGTCGTAGAACAACTGGAGGCTGATCGAGCCGTCGCGACCGTTTTCCGCCGTGACGATAGTGAGTGCGTTGGTCACCGAACCCGGATTGTGCACCGTCCATTTCGAGATCAGCTCGTGGACGTAATCGGCATCCGGCAGCTTCGTGTGCGAAAAGGCGACATCGTAGAGCGGCGGCGCGGCCGGATCCGGATTCAGCGCACGGGTCAACTCGCCGTACGGGAAGCGCTGATGCTTCTTGAGCTTTCGAATCTGCTGGGTCACCTGATCGGCGATCTGCCTGAGCGGCACGTCGCGATCGACGCGCACCGGCAGCGGGACGACATTGGCGCGATGACCCTGCGTGCGATAGGTCTGCGCGGAATGCCGGTTCAGCATCGGGACGCCGATCACCACCTGATCGGCGCGGTGGATCGTCGCGAGATATGTCGCCACCGCGGCGGTCAGATACGCGAAGACGGTGACACCGGTCGCACGGACACGATCGAGGTACTCGCCCGGAATCATCCTGCTGTAGTGGCCGCGGGCGATTCTCGGCGAGCTGGTCCGGTTGGGGAACAGCGCTGGCTCGACGCCGTCGAGCACGGCGAGCAGACCGTCACGGTCCGCTGTGTACTGCTCGGAGGC
The DNA here is from genome assembly GCF_050955785.1 of Nocardia sp. CA-084685. Taxonomy (NCBI): domain Bacteria; kingdom Bacillati; phylum Actinomycetota; class Actinomycetes; order Mycobacteriales; family Nocardiaceae; genus Nocardia; species Nocardia sp. CA-084685. The sequence continues at coordinate 2,532,376 of NZ_CP192094.1, read as the reverse complement.
CCGGTACGTCTCGTCGTCCTCGGCGATCAGACGGTAGGTGGCCGCCGAACGGTCGGTGTGCTCATTGGCCGGTTCAGGGACCGCAAGCTGTTCGAGCGGAACATCTTTCATCTTGTAGCTGGTATCGAGCGTGGCGATGACCGGATTCATGCCATAGCCATCGGCCAGCGCGTGATGGAACGACATGAACAGGAAGAACCGGTCCGGCCGATCCACCACCGCGGCCAGCCGAGCGGGCCGATCCGGCCGCTCCGGCGCGCCGACCTCGCGCCACAGCCATTCCTGGGTGGCGGCCTCCGGATCCGGTGCACCGGTCAGGTCGACGACCTCGACCGGCGGAATCTCATTCGAAATCCATTGGCGGAATTCGCCCTTTTCGAAGACGAACCGCAAACGCAAAGCGTCATCGCTCATCAGGGCCCGCTGCCAGCACGCGCGCAGCCGCGCGATATCCAACGGCTCATCGATGCGCAGGCTATAGGTCTGCTGCGCAACGGGTTCCGGTGCCAGTCGGAACGCCAAACCGAGTACATCGCGCTGATATGCGCTGACCGGCCACGCTTCGATTGGTCTTTCGGGGTTTGCGCTGGTTTCCGACGTCACAGTCACTCCTATCGCGACAGTCGCGGCACAGACCGTGCGCAAACTGTCCAGGACCCAAACCTGATGACGCCGAAACGCAGAGCTGTTACCACTTGTATCCAGTTTTCAGATAGCGCGAATTACCGGCATCGACATCGATGCCGGATTTCGCCCTCGTATTCGGGTGCGAGCCGGTCAGATCACCGACAGCAATGCGCGCATACTCTCATCGGCGAGACGCTCGGCGCGCTCACGAGAAACCGCGGGCTCGACATAGCCGAGGTTGAACGACAATTCCCCATGCGTGGCATTGGCGGTGGCCATAATAAAGCCGCTCACCGACATGCCCGAGACGAATTGCGCGCCCGAGAGCTGCCACGCACCGATCTTGTCCGGGAACGCGTAGCGCCCCAGATAAGTCATACACAGGTGACCTGGACCTCGGGTGTCCATCAGCTTGACCGTGGATGCACTGGCAGCCACCGATTTCGGTGCGGCGACCTTCAGCAGGCTCAGTGCCGCGAGATGGTCGCGACGGTCCATTCGTGCGCCGTACTCGCGCTCGATCTCCCCGGCTATCTGCCAGAGCGAGGACCACGGCGCGTACTTCGCCGGGGTCGCGATCATGCCCTGGTAGGTGCCGACCTCGGTGTCGGCGACCGCACCGTCGAGGTGGCCACGGAAGTTCACCGAACTTCCTACGGTGTACCAGGTTTCGGTGTAGACGCCCGACTCGCGTGCCGCCGCGATGAGCAGCGCCGCCGAGAGCGCGGCCTGCAGGCCGACGCCCTGGCGCTGGCAACCTGCGGTCAATGCGTCGCGTTGATCGGCGTCCAGACTGCGGTGCACGACCCGGCTACGTCGCCGCGACGGCGTGGCGAGTTCGGTCGGCTCGAGTCGGCGCGACCGCTTCAGCTGCGACTTCTGGTCGCGCAGCAGCGATCCGATGGTGCGTCCGAAGCCCTTGGCACCCTGGAACTTCGCCGGGAAAAGCTCCTCTGGACCTGGTCGAACCGGGGCGGGCTCGAGATCAGTGCCATCGCCCGCGGCGACCTGCAGTACCTGCTTGGCCACCGACATAGCGCTCTCACCGTCGGCGATCGCGTAGTGCATGGTGACGATCAGATCGCTGGTCTCACCGGTCGCATCCGTGATGAGCACGGCCCGCGCGAGCGGACCGGAGTGCCAGTCGAAGGGTTCGCGCAACTGGACATCGTCGACCTCGGTCAGCCAAGCATCCGGATCGTCGGATTCGATCACGCGCAGCGGAATCGGCGTCGGCACCGGCACGAAACGCGGTGCGGTGCCGTCGGGTTCGGCCGCCACCGCGACGCGGAGCAGCGGATGTCGATGCTGCACTTCGTCGAGACCGATTCGCACCTGCTCGGCGGCAATCGAGCCGTGCACCCGCACGCGGGCCAGAATATGCAGCGGCGCAAGCTGATCCGCGATCCAGTGCCAGCGCTCCACCGGAGACAGCTGGCGCGGCAGCCGCGCGGTCGGTCCCTCCAGTGGCGGAAACGACATCGGCTTACCCAATTCGCGCAGGAAGAATTCGGTGGGTGCGTGCCGGAAGTAGGTGTCGCGCACCTTCACCAGCTTGGAGTCGGTCGTCTGCTCGATCTTGCCGAGCGACCAGGAACCGTTGACGAACATGGCCGTCCGCTCGGCCCGCACCTGCTCGTAACGACGCAGGCCCGCAACCGGATCCAGCGAGTTCTTCAGCGTGTGAGCGAGTACGACCGCGTCCTCGATTGCCGAGTTGGCGCCCTGGCCGAGGCTGGGCAGCATGGGATGGGCGGCATCACCGAGCAGAGTGACCCGACCGCGTCCCCAGCCGTCCAGCGGCGGACGGTCCTGGCAGGGCACCGCGAGCACATCGGCCCAGTCGGTCTGATCGATGCAGGCGCGCACCTCCGGCGCCCAGTCGGTGTAGAGCCGCTGCAGATCTTCCTTGGTGCCACGCCAGTCGGCGGCCTCATCGCCCGGCATGGACATCGTGCCCCACCAATACACCCGGCCGTGGCCGATGTCGTGGATGCCGAAACGCATTCCGGTGCCCCAATAGTGCGCGGAGTAGCCGCGCGGCACGGCGGGATGATCGAACGGAATGCAGGCCAGCCAGGCGATGAAATCGCCGGGGCGCGGTTCGGCGCGGCCGTGCAATTGGGCGCGCACCACGGAGTGGATGCCGTCGGCGCCGATCAGCAGATCGCCCTCGGCGATGCGACCGTCGGCGAAGTCGACGCGCACATGCTCACCGTCGTCGATGAACCGAGTCGCTTGTGCGCCAACATGAGTCGGGGTATCGCCGATCGCGCGCAGCAAGACCGCATGCAGATCCTTGCGATGCAGGGCGACACTCGGTGCGCCGAGCCGCTCGTCCTGGCGGTGCACCGGAAGTACTCGGATGGGGGTGCCGTCCGGGTTGTTGAAGCGGAAGGTCTCGACCCTGCCGCCACACTCGAACAGCTCCTCCTCGATGCCGAGGCCGATGGCGCGCAGTGCCTTGATTCCGTTGGCCTGCACCGAAAGTCCGAATCCTTGGCCACGCAGCTCGGGTGCGGCCTCATAGAGTTCGACCGCGAAGCCCGCCTGTCGCAATGCGGCGGCCGTGGTGAGCCCTCCGATCCCCGCACCGAGCACGACAACCTTGATCGGACTACTCATTCGAACCTGCGCTTCCATCGAATCACTCGACCGCACAGAACTACTTCATCGTTCGAAGCGACCACCGAGCAACGCTGCCCGCCGGTTCTCATCCCCCCGAGCAGCACTGTTCGAAGACCTTGGTTATCCCCGACCAGACAGGCGGGGCGGGATGCCTGTGCCTGACCGAACCGAAGCCTACCGCTATAACCGTGTCTGAAACGTTACCGTGTGAGATTCAACCCAAAGGACCGTTTCGACAAGCCGAATCCATTGTGATGCGCCATAATTCACGGTTCACAGAAAAACGCACGGGTTGGTCCGACGACCGAGTTCCTCAGAGGTAGGACGTGTCGTTGACCAACCGAACCGACGAACCACCGTCCGGGTAGAACTCCGCGATCGAGAGCGACGCCAGGTCCAAATGCAGGCGGTACAGCAGCTCTGGACCGACGCCGAGCGCCAGTTGCAGCAGGGTCTTGATCGGGGTCACGTGGCTGACCACCACGACGTTCTGGCCGGGATACAGCGCCAGCAGATCGCGCCGAGCCGCCTCGACTCGTTCGCGCACCTGGTCGAAACTCTCACCGTTCGGCGCGGGAGTAGAGGGATCGCCGAGCCAGCGGGCGTGGAGCTGCGGATCTCGTTGTGCCGCTTCCTGGAAGGTGAGGCCCTCCCAATCGCCGAAGTCGGTTTCGGTGAGGCCGTCGAGGACGCGCACCGGAATACCGAGTGCGGTGGCGGCGGCTTCGGCGGTCTCGCGGGCTCGGCCGAGCGGGGAGGTGACCACCGCGGCGATACCCCCCTTCGCGGCGAGCATTTTCGCGGCGCGGGCGGCCTGTTCACGGCCGAGAGCGGTGAGGGCCGGGTTGCCGCGGCCGGAATAGCGGCGCTCTATCGAGAGTGCGGTTTGACCGTGGCGCAGCAGTAGCAAGCGGGTCGGGCGGCCGGTCGCGCCGGTCCATGCGGGCGAGCTTTCGGCGGCGGTCGGCGTATCACGTTCGGCAGCCTGGATATTCGATGCGCGTACCTCGTCGATCCAACTCGGCAGCTGCTCTTCGACGCCGCGCGCGGCGGTCTGCTCGTCGGTCCAGCCGAGCAGCTGTTCTTCGGCCTCGCGCACCTCCTCCGCCAGGGTCGCGGCGGCTGATCCCGCATCGAGTAGCTGCCGCTCGGCGGCGTGCACCTCGCCGATCAGCGTGGCGTCATCCATGGCCTCGTTCGCGAGCCGGTCGGCATGTGAGTTCTGGGCGCGCGGAATCCAGGTGAAGGTCACCCTGTCGAATCCGGCGACCAGCCTGCGGGCCCGGTCGGCCAGCGGAATCATGGACGCGTGCTTGACCTTCCAGCGTCCGGACATCTGCTCGACAACCAGCTTGGAATCCATGCGCACCGACACCACGCGCGCGCCCAACTCCGCCGCCGCCTCCAAACCCGCGATGAGCCCGCGGTATTCGGCGACATTATTGGTGGTGATGCCGACGTATTCCCTGCGTTCGGCGAGGATGCGAACGTGATCGGCGCTGAAGACGACCGCGCCGTAACCAGCCGGGCCCGGATTGCCCCGGGAACCGCCATCGGCCTCGACGATCACCTCGCGCTCGGTCATTGTTCCTCTCGTCCTCTTCGACAGCCAACCGTCCGTCGCTGGGAGCGGACCGACCCGAGTACAGATACCCGCGCCGGAAACCTCACAAACCCGACTCCTTGGTGCGCACCAGGATCGCACCGCATTCCGGACACCGCACGATCACATCCGGTGCGGCCTTGGCGATGCGTGCGATCTCACCGCGGTCGAGTTCGATCCGGCACGCGCCGCAGCGCCGGGCCTGCAGCAGCGCGGCGCCGGTGCCGTGCTGGGTGCGCTGGCGGTCGTAGATGCTCAGCAGTTCGTCCGGGAACAGCGCGACCAGATGCTTGCGGTCGGACTCGCAACGCCCCTGCGCCACATCGAGATCGGCCAGCGCCTCATCGCGCAGGCGTTGCGCGTCGGCCAACTCCTGCTCGGTCTTGCTGAGCCGCGCACCCGCGTGATCGTGGTCGGATGCCGACGCCTCGCGACGCTCCATCACCTCGAGCAGCTCGTCCTCGAGGACCGAACGGCGCCGCTCCAGGCTGCCCAGCTCGTGCTGAATCTCGGAAAGCTGCTTGGCACCCACCGAACCGGCGGTCAACATGGCGCGGTCGCGCTCCTCGCGCTTGCGCACCGCATCGACCTCGCCCTCCAGCTTGCGAATATCGCGGTCCAGATCGTCGAGCATGATCTCGACCGCCACCGCCGCATCCTTGTGCGCATTCCGCTCGACCTCGAGCCGTGCCACCTCCTGCTGCTCGGGCAGCACGGTGCGCCGATGCGCGATCCGCGTCAGTTCGGCGTCGACGGCGGCGAGCTGGAGCAGCTTGGCCTGGACAGGCGGTTCGACATTCAACGCGGACAAACTCCTGGACGCTGGGGACGGATGGGGGCACGCGAGGTCGCGATGCCAGTCTTCAACCGTACCCCGAATGACGGGTGATTCGGTCCGAGGGGAGTGGTCGGTGCGTCATACATCGGAAGATCCGATGTCTTGTCCGGCCTCGGCGTCAACTACCCGGTGCGCGGGTTTTGATGGCGTCGCGGGAGATGAAGACGTCGTAGGTGCCCGGGGTGGCGATTACGGCGTTGCCATAGGCGGAGCGGACGAAGGGGTCGGTCCACCATTTGTGGTTGCGCATATCGTTGAAGAAATCCTGGTCGTCGCCGTTGACGAAGATCTGGTTCTGGGTGGTGGCGACGCCGTCGAGACGCTGGCCGTAGAGGCGGGTGACCTTGTAGCCGGAGTGGAAGCCGAGGGCGTTCACCCAGGGCTCCAACTCGACGATATTGGCCTGCAGCACCCATAGGTCACCCTCGACCTGATATTTCTCGTGCTTGTCGGGATGGTGATCGTCGCCGTAGAGGGTGAGGTCGACCTCGAGCCGGTGGTCTTGGCCCGCAACCTGATTCACCACCACATGCGCGGCCTTGACCTCCCCACTCAGGCCAAGGAATGTCTGGACGAGCGTGATCACCCACAGCAGCAGTACCGCGACGATCAGCAGAGCGAGTCCACCCGCCCCGCGCCCGAGCAAAACCCGCAATCCGACCTTGCGCACCATGACGAGCGCCGATATCAGCAACGCGACCGCGACCAGGATGATCAGCACCAGGCCGATCTGCACGATCCCGAAGTCCACCGGGAAATTCATGCGGTAGTTGTACCCCGAGCGGGCGCGTCAACTCACCTGTTCCACATACCAACTCCGACAACACGCCCCGAACACGCCGTCGCACGGGATGGTTCGTTATCGGGTCACGCCGGTGGCGCTGAGCGTCCAGGGGTCGGTGCGCAGGGTACAGATGCGGGTCGCCAAGTCGGGCAGGGCGGTTCCGACCACTGTTTGCGCCTGTGCGCACCATGGGAATTCGGTGGCCCAGTGGGCGGCATCGATCACCGCGGGACCGCCGCGGCGCAGATGTTCGTCGACCGGGTGGTGGCGCAGGTCGGAGGTGACGTAGGCGTCGACGCCAAGGCGCGCCGCGGTATTCAGATAGGAGTCGCCCGCGCCGCCGCATACCGCGACGGTCCGGATCATACGGTCCGGGTCACCGGCCGCGCGGACGCCCCAGGTGGTCGCGGGCAATGCGGCGGCGACCCGAGAGGTGAACTCGCGCAGGGACTCCGGTTCGGGGAGGGTGCCGACCCGGCCGATGCCGAGTCCCGATGGCAGCGCGGCGCGCTCGGTGACGTGATATGCCGGATCTTCGTAGGGATGGGCCGACCGCAGCGCCGCCAGCACGGCCGTGCGCGCCGAGGGTGGTGCGAGCACTTCGAGGCGGTCCTCGTCGACTCGCCGCAATTCCCCGATCGCGCCGATCGCCGGATTCGCCCCCGCCACCGGACGAAACTGGCCCACTCCTGGCACCCGTAAAGCACAGTCACGGTAGGTGCCGCTACCACCGGCACCGGCCGCGAACAGCGCCGCCAATACCGCATCCGTATGCGAACGCGGCACCTGCACCACCCAATTGTCCACGGCGGCTCGCGGTTTCGAATCCAACGGCCCGGTGACGGTGAGTCCGAGCGCATCGGCCAGCGCATCGGAAACTCCCGGATCAGCGGAGTCCGCATTGGTATGCGCCGCGAACAACGCGCAACCGGACCGGATGAGCCGATGCAACAGAGCGCCTTTGGGTGTGTCTGCCGCGACTGTGTCGACGCCGCGCAAAAGCAACGGATGGTGCACCACCAAAGCTTGTGCCCGCCAATCGATCGCCTCATCCACCACGGCGGCAGTGGCATCCACGGCGAACAGCACCCGAGTCACCTCATCGTCCGGATCACCGCACACCAGCCCCACCGAATCCCAGGACTCCGCCAACTTCGGCGGATAAGCCGCGTCGAGCACCTCGATGAGATCCGCCAGCGTCGTCATCCGCCTACCTCCGTCTCCAGATTTCCGCCCACACCAAGATCACCTGCCACCACTCGACGGTCCGAGGACGAGCGCCGTCCCACCACGCCGCCCGACCTTCCGAAGACCGCCGCGCTGCCCGCCGTCGGTGCCGCGCGGCAACTCCGGATCGACCCGCCACCGCATCGAATCCTGCATACCCGACGATCGGGTTCGCTGGCGCCACGCCCCCACGAGGCCGACATCACGAGGCTGGGCCGACATCAAACTCCCGCCGCACGGATTCCGGCTACCAACCGATCGACCTCGGCGCGACCGCGGACGGCAACGCGCACATAATCCGGTCCGAGTCCCGGGAAAGTGTCCGCACGGCGGACCGCGATGCCCTGGTTCGACAGGTGCTTTCGCAGGAGTTCACCGTCCGGCACGCGCAGCAGCAGGAATGGTCCGGCGGCGGGGGCGTGGACGTGTATGCCCAGCGCGGTCAGGCGTTCGATCATCGAATCGCGTTCGGCGGCGATCGTCTGTGCTCGCTGTTGTGCCGCGGCGACCGCGTCCGGTTCGGCGGTCGCGGCGATCGCTTCCAGTTGCAGCGTGCCGAGCGGCCAGTGGGCGCGGCCGTGATTCAGGCGGGCGAGCAGCTCGGGTGCGCCGAGGAAATAACCACAGCGCAGACCCGCCAAGGCCCAGGTTTTGGTGAGGCTACGCAGTACGAGGATGTCCGGTGCGGGCGTGGCGGCGAGGGACTGTGGTTCGCCGGGAATCGCATCGGCAAAGGCCTCGTCGACCACGATGATGCGACCCGGTCGGCGCAGTGCCCGGATGATGTCGGCGGGGTGCAGGACCGAGGTCGGGTTGGTCGGGTTGCCGAGGACCACCAGGTCGGAGGCGGTGGGGACGAGCGCCGGGTCGAGGGTGTAGGGCGGTTCGAGTACGACGCGGGTCACGGGGATATCGGCCTCGCGCAGCGCCAGCTCGGGTTCGGTGAACGAGGGGTGCAGCACCGCGGCCAGTCGCGGCGCGAGCCGGGGCAACATTGCGAAACCCTCGGCCGCGCCCGCCAGCAGCAGCACTTCATCGGTGCCGCGACCGTGGCGGGCCGCCACCGCGATGCGTGCGGCGAGTTCGTCGGACGCGCTCGGATATCTGCCGAGGTCGTCGAGGCGTGCGGCCAGCCGGTTCCGCAACCAGGGTGGCGGGGCACTGCCCTGTACGTTCACCGCGAAATCGAGCATGCCGGGGCGCGCGTCGACATCACCGTGATGACGCAGTTTCGCGTGATCGACGCTCTCGGCTGACACGAGAAAACACCCTACGTGGCGGTCCATCGGGACGACCGGCCAGAATGGCTGTCGTGGGTGAGTTGCACGTGTCGTTCGTCTGTACCGGCAACATTTGCCGATCGCCGATGGCGGAGAAGATGTTCGCGGTACATCTGTACCGCGAGGGACTCGCCGACCGCGTGCGGGTCAGCAGCGCAGGCACCGACGGCTGGCATGCCGGACAGGACGCCGACGCCCGCACCAACGCCACCCTGCGCCGCCACGGCTATCCGACCGGCCACATCGCCGCGAAATTCGGCAATCAACACCGCGGCGCGGACCTGCTGATCGCCCTCGACTCCGGCCACGAACGCCGCCTCGCCACGCTCGGCATCCCATCGGAGCGCCGCCGCCTACTGCGCAGCTTCGACCCGGCCGCCGACACCCTCGACGTCCCCGACCCGTACTACGGCGACAACACCGACTTCGACCTGGTCCACGACCAGATCGAAGCCGCCATCCCCGGGCTGTTGGACTGGGTCCGCGCCGCCCTCGCCGCCAATGGGCCCGGATGCAATCCAGACCAATCAGTCTCTTACGAACCCGTTCCCGACGGACGCCCGTGATGCGCCGTCTGACGTTCCTCTTGCGCCCGAGCTGGCTGATCCTGGCCGTGCTCGTGGCGGCCTTCGCCTATCTCTGCTTCACCGTCCTCGCGCCGTGGCAACTCGGCAAGAACACCACCACCTCGCACCGCAACCAGTTGATCGCCGATTCGGTAGACGCTGCTCCGATCGATATCGCCACCGTCCTGGACGACGAGAGCACCGATTCGCACGCCGAATGGCGCCGGGTCACGGCGACCGGCAGCTATATGCCGAACTCGACCGTGCTGGTCCGTCTGCGCCACCTCGACGGCGCGCCCGGCTACTCGGTACTGGGCACCTTCAAACTCGACGACGGCCGCATCCTGCTCATCGATCGCGGTCTCGTCGGGGCCGTGGACGGCTCCCGCCCACCGCAGATTCCGGACCCGCCTACCGGACCGCAGAAGATCGAGGCGCGCATCCGGATGTCCGAGGGCGTCACCCCCGGTAAGGACCCAACGGTTCAGGATGGGTACCGCCAGGTGTACTCGGTGGACACCACACAGGAAATGACCGTCCTGCAGCAGCCCCTCACCGTCATCCATACCGGCGAACGCGGCGGCTACTTGCAGCTCAGCGAAAACCAGCCCGGCGCGTTCACTCCCACTCCCCTACCGCAACTCGACGCGGGTCCCTATCTCTCCTACGGCCTGCAATGGCTGGCCTTCGGCATCATGGCTCCCCTCGGCCTCGGCTACTTCATCTACGCCGAGATCCGCGAGCGCCGCAAGGAAAAGGCCGCGGCCACCCCGCAACCCACCCCGGCCGAAACCCCGACCGCCGCACCCGCATCCACCAATGAGCAGCGCCTGGCCGACCGCTACGGCGGTACTCGCTGACCGAGTCCGCCGGTCAACGACGCAGAATCGACCAGAGCGCGGCGCTCAGGACCGCACCCACCTGGATCGCCTCCGACATGCGTACCGCGCGCCGGAGATCCGCGACCCGAGGTGCGGCGCCGTCACCGAGAGTTGGACGCAGTTCGGTGCCGTACCGGTACTGCGTCCGCCCGCCGAGCTGGACACCGAGCGCACCTGCCATCGCGGCCTCGACGACCCCCGCATTGGGGCTGGGGTGCTTGGACGCGTCTCGTCGCCACGCGTGCAGCACATCGGCCGGATGACCGCCCACCGCAGGGGCCAAGGCAGCGGTGAGCATGCCGGTGATGCGCGCGGGCAGCAGATTGGCCAGATCGTCGACGCGGGCGGCGGCCCAGCCGAAGCGCAGGTACCGGTCGTTGCGGTAGCCGATCATCGCGTCGAGTGTGTTGACGGCGCGATACCCGAGCAGGCCGGGTGTCCCGGCGACAGCTCCCCACAGCAGCGGCGCGACCGTCGCATCCGAGGTGTTCTCGGCAATGGATTCCACTGCGGCGCGGGCCAATCCGTCCGCATCGAGCACCTCGGGGTCGCGTCCACACAGTGACGGCAGCAGTGCCCGCGCAGCCGCCACGTCACCGGATTCGAGCCGGTCGGCCATCTCGCGTCCGGCGCGCACGAGGCTGCGACCGCCGAGCACCGTCCATGTCGCCAACGCGGTGGCGACTACCCCACCGCGCCGTAGCCCGAACCCGAACGCCGTTGTCGCACCGACCAATACCAGTTCGTGCACGACTCCCGCCGAACGCCGATCGGTGTAGGTCAGCTGCTCCAGCGCAACTGCCGCCGTACCGAATCCAGCCACCGGATGCCATCGGCGTGGATCACCGAATACGCGGTCGAGTGCGAAGCCGAGCATCAGCCCGGCCGCCTTGGAAGTCCCCGTTCGCACCCGGCGAGGGTAACCGGTCACGGCGAGCGACCGGCCAGCGCGCCGTGGGAGCCGAGATGTCACACTCGCTGGACCTGCGTCGTCATCAGCATGACGACACATAAGCTCGCCCCTGCGGGGGCCGCACGACCGAACGGCGAGACCAGTGACTGACCAGCCTTCCTCCGAACCGATCGACCAGGCCGAGCTGGCTCGGCGTTTCGAGGAGCACCGGCCGTATCTGCGCAGGCTCGCCTACAGCACCCTCGGCAGCCTCACCGATGCCGATGATGTGGTGCAGGAGGCATGGCTGCGACTGCAACGCCAGTACGAGGCCGGGACCGCGGGCGAAATCGAGAATCTGCGGGCCTGGCTCGCCACGGTCACCGGGCGTCTGGCCCTCGACCAGCTCGGGTCGGCGCGCAACAGGCGCGAGCAGTACGTGGGTGAATGGCTGCCGGAGCCCGAGGTCACCACCTGGGACGATCCGGCCGATCGGATCACGCAGGACGAGCGCGTCACCACGGCGCTGCTGGTCGTACTGGAATCCCTCTCACCCGCCGAGCGCACCGCATTCGTCCTGCAGGATGTTTTCGGTATGAGCGGTCCCGAGGTCGCCGAGGTCGTCGGGCGCACTCCGGCGGCCGTGCGGCAGCTCGCCTCGCGTGCACGCAAGCGCGTCGAGGACGGCACACCCCGCTTCCCCGCCTCACCGGATGAGCAGGAGAAGGTCGTCTCGGCCTTCGCGGTCGCCTGGCGCTCAGGGGATCTGAGCGCGCTGCTCGGCGTGCTCGATGCGAATGTCAGCCTGACCGCCGATGGCGGCGGCAAGGTTCCCGCCATCCGCCAGCCCGTGCGCGGCGCCGAGCTCATCGCGAAGATGCTGCTCGGTTGGTACCACGCCCCATCCGCGGCGGGCGCATGGGGCCGCGCGGTTCTGGTCAACGGTGCGCCCGGTCTGGTCGTCTTCGACGGCAACCACACCGGCGTCTTCTCCTTCACCATCGATAACGGCCGCATCGTCGCCATCAATGTGGTCCGCAACCCGGACAAGCTGCACGATCTGCCCACCGAAGGAGCCCCCGACTGGTACCTCGGCCCGAACGCAGACTAACCGACAGGGCCCGGACATTTCGATGTGCGGGCCCTACCGGCTAGCCGGTAACCGGCGTTTCTGGCTCGACATCGGTCCCGGAGCGATTGCGCCGCGACACAATGAGCCACCCGCCGCGAGCCAGAACAACGCAAACGCCCGCCAACGCGGCAATGCCGAGAAACACAACGAGACCAGGCCAAACGTAGGTCACCTGGAGGAAAGTCGGAGCCCGACCGCGGAACACCAGCCCTGCGAGCTCCGGCAGCGCGATCATGATCGGGATCGGGGCCAGATAGGGCAATTCGCGCACGGCGATCAGCCAGATGGGGCGATCCTGCCTATCAGCCCAGCGGCGCGATCGCACCAGGCAGAACCCACCGACACCGATCGTCGCGAGCGTCAGCAGTGCCATCCCCCTGTCGGCGTAGATGCCCCACGGGCGGTGCACGTCCGGCGACTCACCCTGGGTCAGCTCGACCAAGCCCTGCGCGATGATCTTGGGATCGTCCTCGAGTGCCAAGCCGGTATCGGCGATGACCGCGATCCCGTAGCCCGTGTCGGGTACCAGGACCTGCGCGGCGGTGTAGGTGAACCAGTCACCGTAGTGCACGATCTGATCGGATTGTGCCCGCTCCCAACCCATTCCGTAATCGTCGTCACTGACTCCAGAGGGTGTGTGCATGTCGGTCACCGCAGCCGACGACACCACCCGGCGCCCGTCCGGTGCGACGCCGCCGTTGTTCTGGGTGATCAACCATGCGGCCAGGTCGGTGGCCGTGGTGATCACCCCGTGGCTACCGCCGACGAACCAATCGGGCTCGGCAACCGGTATCGCGAATCCGTATGCCCGAATGTATCCGTGGGTCACATCCTCGGCGTCACGCGCCGAATTCACCGTCGTACTGTCCCGCATTCCAATGGGCCCGAATATATTTCGCCACACATAGTCCGCGAACGGTTCTCCGCTGACCACCTCTACCAACCGAGCCGCCACCTGGTAATTCGGGTTGTGATAATGGAATTCCGTCCCGGGATCGGCGGCGAGTTTCGCAGCATGCAGTCGCTCGACCGCACCGGCCAGCGAATCCGCCTGCGGCCGCCGTAGATCGGGAAAGGCGGTATCCGACATTCCGGACGTCTGATTCAACAACTCACGCACCGTGATCCGGTCACCGCGCGAATCGGCCAGCCGAAAGTCCGTGACATAGTCACGCACCGGCGCATCGAGACGCACCTTGCCGGCATCGACCAACTGCATCACGGCCAACGCCGTCATGGATTTGCTCACCGAAGCGATCGGCATACGCGTCGTCGCGCTGATCGCCGCACCGCTCGAATCGTGCCCGTACCCTGCGACATAGACGATCCGATCACCGTGGGTAATGGCGATCGAAGCCCCCGGCAACCGCGTCCGGGAAAGATATTCGGACATATACCGATCCACCGCGGCCGGATCGACGCCTTGCGCCGCCGGTGCCGCGACCGCCGCACCAACCGACGGCAATACCACCAGAAGCAACGCAACCACCACTACCCGCCGCAGGAATTCCGCAGTCACCGCTTTCGCCCTTCTCATTGCGCGGCCGCGCAATCGCACCACGTCAGCCAGCCAACCCAACCGGTTCGGGCATCGAATATCCGTGCGCCTCCGCGACCTCCGCCGATAAGAGCCGCCCTTTATCCGCGGTGGCCCCGTGTGCGAGATCGGGATGCGTGCCGCACGCCTCCCGCCACCCGTGATCGGCAATCGCGCGCACATACGGGAGGGTGGCATTGGTGAGCGCCACCGTAGCGGTGTGCGGCACCGCTCCCGGCATATTCGCCACACAGTAATACAGCGAATCGGCCACGCGGAAAGTGGGATTCGCATGCGTGGTCGGATGTGAACCGGCGAAACATCCGCCCTGATCAATCGCGATATCGACCAGCACCGAGCCGGGCCGCATACCGTGTACCAGTTCCTCGGATACCAGCTTCGGCGCCCGCGCACCCGGCACCAGCACCGATCCGATGACCAGATCCGCCGCCAGCACCGCCCGCTCGATTTCGACCGCATTCGAGGCCACGGTGCAGATGCGCCCATCGAACCGCGCGTCGAGTTCGCGCAAGCGCATCAGATTCGTATCCAGCACAGTGACTTTCGCACCCATTCCGGCCGCGACGGTGGCCGCGTTCGTCCCCGCGACACCACCGCCGAGCACCACCACATCGACCGGAAGCACTCCCGGCACCCCGCCGAGCAATAGCCCGGCACCGCCGAGCGGCGCCATCAGGTGATATGCGCCGACCTGCGGTCCAAGCTTGCCCGCGACCTCGCTCATCGGTGCGAGCAGCGGCAGCGACCCATCCGCCGCGCGCACCGTCTCATAGGCGATCGCGGTGATTCCGGACCGCAGAATCGCATCGGTGCACTCGCGCGACGCCGCCAGATGCAGATACGTGAACAGCACCTGCTCGCGCCGCATCCGCGGATACTCCTCGGCGATCGGCTCCTTGACCTTCAGAACCAGCTCGCCCTCCCACCACACCTGCTCGGCGGCGGGCACCATCCGCGCACCCCCGGCCACATAGTCCGCATCCGAAAATCCGGACCCCACCCCCGCACCGGCCTGAATCAGCACCTCGTGCCCGTGCCGCACCAGTTCCCCGGCACCGGCAGGGGTCAGCGCCACCCGAAACTCCTGCTCCTTGACCTCCCGCGGAACTGCGATCCTCATATCGCCATCGTGGACCACCGATGGTCCCGGCGCCACGTACGCCGCGCTGGACGGACCGTAGGTTTTCCCAGGGCCGCTCACACGGCGAACGTCTCACCCAACTTCGGAATGCGCAGTTGCTCGCTCCGACCGGCGTAACCGAAATTCCGCTCCAGGCGTTCGAGCGTCTCACTGAAATGCGCCCAGCCCTCGGCGTGCACTGGCACGATCACCGCATCACCCAACGCCTCGGCGGCCTGCACCGCGGTACGGGCATTCAGCGTGAGATCGATATCGCCGAACCGGCCGACATTCGCGGCACCGGCGAACAGAATCGCGATATCGATCCGACCGATCCGCGCCACGATCTGCTCGACCAACTCGACCGAGGCATTGTCACCCGAGACGTACACGGTCGGCAGGCCCTCGGCCTGCAAGACGAACCCGGTGACCACGCCGGTCTGCGACTCGCACCCCGCAGGGCCGTGCAGTGCGGGCACACCCGTCACGCGCACCTCACCCAATGTGACGGTCTCCCAATTCGCCAGTCCCCGAACGCCGTCGATGCGTTCGGCGGCATCCGGCGTCGACAAGACGGTCGGCACGGTGGAGAGGAACGCACGGCCGGAGTGGTCCAGATTGTCGTCGTGCTGGTCATGCGAGAGCAGCACGACGTCCACCGGTCCCACCCGGTCGACGGGAAGCGCCGGGCCGGTGAGCTTGTGCAGCGTGATCGGACCCGGGTAGTCACCCGGAGCATCGAAGGTCGGATCGGTCAGCCACGTCAGGCTGCCGTACCGAAAGCGCAGGGTGGGCCCGCCGATGTGCAGGGCTTCGAAGGTGGTGCGTGCGATCGTCTCGGTCATGGGATCAATACTTGTCGCCCCGATATTCGATCAATAGTGGCCCGCGAGCCGCTTAGCGATAAGATCGGGCCATGCGTTCCGTCGCCGCGCTGGCCTTCGATGGGGTCATCCCCTTCCATCTGTCGGTACCGACGCTGGTTTTCGGCCGGGTCGGCACCGAGGGCACACCCGACTATCGCGTCGAGGTGTGCGCCGAACGGCCGGGCACGCTGCGAACTCCGGCCGGTTTCGACATCGTCGTGAAAACCGGACTCGACGCCTTCGAGCGCGCCGACCTGGTGGTTATCCCGAGCTGGCAGCGCGGCATGGGCCTGTCGCCGCAACTGCGCGACGCACTCCGTGCCGCACATGCCAGGGGCGCCCGGATCGTCGGCCTGTGCCTCGGTTCCTTCGCGGTGGCGGCGAGCGGTCTCGCGGACGGTAGGGAAGTCACCACGCACTGGGCCGCGGCCGCCGAATTGGCCGCGACCTATCCGAGAGTCCGGGTCCGCGCCGACACCCTCTGGACCGACCTCGGCGATATCGTCACCTCCGCGGGCGTCGCCGCCGCACTCGATTGCTGCCTGCACCTCGTCCGCGACGACCTCGGCAGCCGCGCCGCCACCGAACTGGCCAGGTCGCTCGTCACCGCCCCGCACCGCAGCGGCTCCCAGGCCCAGTACATTCCGGTGGCCGTACCCGAAGCCGCCGACGATGATCCGATCGAACGCGCGATGGTCTGGGCGCGAACGAATCTCGGTGAGCCGATCGACCTGGATAGTTGGGCGCGCATCGCGCTCATGTCGCGACGCACCTTCACCCGTCGCTTCCGCGAACGCACCGGGAACAGTCCGCAGCAATGGCTGCTGCAACAGCGCACCGACCGCGCCCGACTACTCCTGGAATCCACCAGCGAGACTATGGATCGCATTGCCGCCGAAACCGGCTTCGGCACCGCGGTCAGTCTGCGCCACCACTTCCACCGCATTCTCGGCACCAGTCCGGCCGCGCACCGCGCGCTCTTCGCGGGGGCACCGGTACCCGAATACGCGGCCGCGCAGTAGCAGCGACGCCGATTGCGATGCCGCCGACCGTCTCGTCCCAGTTCGCCCACACCGCAGGCTCCATCCGGCTGTGTTCGCCGCCGCAGGCTTCCACCCAGCCCTTTTCGGCCCCCCGCCAGCTCTGCCAGCATCCGCCCCCTTATGTTTTCGACATGAGGATCGAGGTAAGCGGACATACACCCGAAATCGACGAGACCGCGTGGATCGCACCCAACGCCACCGTAATCGGACGGGTGCGACTCGCCGCCGAGGTGAGCATCTGGTACAGCGCGGTCCTGCGCGGCGACCTCGAGGCAATCAGCGTCGGCGCGCGCACCAATATTCAGGACGGCTGCGTCCTGCACGCCGACCCCGGCTTCCCGCTCACCGTCGGCACCGGAGTCTCGGTGGGACACAATGCGATCCTGCACGGCTGCACCGTCGGCGACGATGTGCTCGTCGGCATGGGCGCCACGGTGCTCAATGGCGCGGTGATCGGTGCGGGCAGTCTGATCGCCGCCAATGCCCTGATTCCGGAAGGCGCGCAAATACCGCCGGGCTCGCTGGTCGCGGGTGTACCCGGCAAGGTGCGTCGCGAGTTGAGTGCGGCCGAGCAGGACGGCATCCGACTGAATAGCGCTGTGTATATACACAACATGGCAAACCACCGCGACGCGAAGCAGCTGTGAGACAGAGCACACTGATCAAGTGACCAAACTAAATCGCTGATAGCATTTTTGCCAGCGTGCCCGGTGTCCCGGGATCTCCCGCCGACGCAGCTGTCGAGTGGCCTGTAGCGCGGAGGGCGAGCCCACCGGGATGGTGGCCGCGCAGCGTGCAGGTAGGAGGTATCACGGTGGCGTACGTGCAGCAGAGTATGCACCGGCCGTCGGGGCGGATCAGCGTGGCCGATATCGCGGCCCAACCGGGTGGGATCGAGGCGCTACAGCGGCGAGTGCATGAGTTGCGCTCCAGTGGAGTGGATTTCGCCGCCAATGCGATCGAAAAGGAGATGGCGGAGCTGGATCTGCCGCGCACATAGTCGCGCGTGCGCCTGTCGTGTGTCGAGCTCCGGTACCGATCCGCGGTCGCACCGTCGCGCCGCGGTGAAATAATGAACGGCACTCACCCGCACCGTCGCGACGCCCGCCACCACCGGCGTCGTGAGCCGATTCGACTGGAGCCTCGATGCCGACCGTTCCGCCCATCCTCCAGCGCATCCTGGAAAAGCCCGTCGGCGACGGCGAGAAGCTGCTGGAGAGTGCGCTCTCGGCATTCCTGGACTTCGGCATCAAACGCACCAGCATGGGCGAGATCGCGCGGCGGGCCGGAATCAGCCCGGCCACCCTGTATCGCCGCTTCGAATCGAAGAACGATCTGGTCGAGGCGGTCAGTGTGCGCGAGGCACAGCGTTTCGTCGCCGAGATCGATAAGCGGGTACAGAAGGTCGACGGCGTCGAGGAACAGCTGATCGAGATCTTCGTCGCGGTCATTACCGCGATCGCGGGCAACGAGCTGTTGCGGCGGCTGCTGCGCACCGAACCCGATCTCATCCTGCCCCGGCTCACCACCGAGGCGGGACCGATCATCGCGGTCGGGCGCACGTATCTGGCGGAGAAATTGCGTGAACTCCACAGTGGTGCCGATGACGGTTTCGACTTCGAACTCGTCGCCGAGATCATGGCGCGGCTGGCACTGTCGCTGGCATTGACGCCCGACGGACTCATTCCGATCGACGATGTGGCAGCGGGTCGGGATTTCGCGCGACGCACCCTGCTACCGATGGTCGGTGTCCGCGCGAGCGCATAACCGTCAACGCATGTCGAACACCCGGGTGCCGAATGCGGCCGCTACCCACTCATCGAGCAACCGGAGCGAATTCGGATCGGGCTCCCGGCCGTCGTCGATGAATTCCCGCACCAGTTCGACAACTCCGCCCGCCCGCATCGTGGTGGGATCCGGCAGCGGCAGTCGCGACACATACTGGGTGATCCACCGCCGCCGACCCGAGTACAGCCGATTCCCACACACCGCATCGTAGAACCGCAGGCCCAGTGCTGAATTCGCGACGCCCATCAGCAAATACGCCAACCGCTCCGCGGCGCCGTCGACCCCGAGATCGGCCAGCGACATCCAATAGCAGTCACCGTTGACCACCGCCCCGGACCGATCCAGGGCGAATCGCGGTCGCTCACTGATATCGGGAAAGACCACCTTCGGCACCCGCCACAGATGCGGCCGCTGCGGCACCCAGATCTCGAACCATTCCCTGCCGCTGTCGGTCAGATATTTCCGCCCGGCCAATGTATCCCGATGTGACTCCAAATACGCTGCGGCACCGGGAAATTCTTGCAGGTCAACGGGCATGCGCGCGGGCGCGGCCGTGTCGTATGGATACAGCACCCGCACATCGCGCTGCCGCGAGATCCGCCACGGATCGACATCCTGATGGGTGATCAAATCGAAGAGCAACTCCCCCTCCGGCCGCGGCCGCACCTCCCCCCAATGATCGGAAATGAACACCCGATCCGCAGTTGTTTTGATACCCACTCGAATCCGCCCCACGGCGCCGAATGTCCGCCAAGTCCCCGCCGCCACCTCGGCCAACCATCTGTCGACCTCCGGCCGCGACATTCGCCAAGCGCCGCTGTCCTCGGCCACGTCACACCTCGCATCCGCACCGTCATCCGCACCGAACGCGGCGGCCCGCCAGACCTCAACCGGCTCGCTTCGGATCGCTCGATTACCTGTTATCCGATAGCTGGACGCCCCACCGACCACCGCCTGCTCACCTGTCGCCAACGTGCCGACTTCGACCGCGAAAGTGCGCCCACCATGCTCGACGCAGTGACTGTGTTCAGCCGCCAGAGCTTCGAAAAGGTCTGTTCCACCAACGATTTCGGGAGTATCCACCTCGTAGGCCGAAACATAGCGGCAGACCGCGTGCGCTGCGGTCCGAGTGGCGATGGTGACCGCGGGCAGCACCGCCGCCTCGAACAACTTCGTATCACCCAGGTCGTACAGTTCGACCGGAACCAACTCGGTGCGCAGCAGACTGCGAATATTCGCACCGGCCTTGGTGGTGAGAAACCGGTTGGCGCACAGCAACCCGAGCACCCCACCCGACCGCAGCAGCCGCGGCGCGACCGCGACGAATGGATGGGTGAGATCGATCCGCCCACGCAGCCCGAACTGCTTGCTGAGCAACCGCGCGGTCTTCCCTCCCAATTGCTGAGTCCGCACATACGGCGGATTGGTGATGATCGCATCGAACGACCCCGCCGCGATCCCCGCCGATTCGGTCAAGAAATCCCCGATATGCCACTCGACCGCGACCCCCGCGTCCTGCGCCCGCTCCCGCGCCACCGCCACCCCGGCCGCATCCAAGTCGTATCCGACCAACTTCACCCGCACCCCCGGCAATAATTCCCCCGCAACCTGATCCAGCGCGAGCAGCAGCTCACCGTCCCCACAGGCCGGATCGAGCACGCGTAGCACCCCTGCGCCCGGCACGCGCAGCCCAGCCCCCCGCACACCAGTGCCCAGTGCTGCTGTGTCCCGCTCTTCGCCGTCAGGCGTCCCAGTCCCGAACAACGTGGCCCGTCGCCCCTCCTGCCCAGGTCCCGGCTCTGCCGTCCGCACGTCCGGCGCCACAGCACGAGCAACTCCCGACGGCCCGACATCAGCTGGCAGCGGCGCATGTTCGAGCAGCCGCCGCGCGAGAAACCGCGCCAGGGCCGGTGGCGTGTAGTGCCTGCCGTGCCGTTTGCGGTCGCGCGCGGCGGGCTCGCCGGAATTCATTCCTCGGATTCTGCCCCGTCGCGGCGCAACCGAGGCGATAACGCGGTCGACCGGATCTCGGGTCGCCGCCGGCGGACCCGCCGTACGGCGTCCGGCGAAGCGGCGCATGAGCAGGTTCATCTATCCAGCGGTAGAGCACGGCCGCCATCGCTGTCTCGACGATCAGGCTCAGCCCTGCGAACCCGAGCCAGCCGACCAGACCGAAACCGGCACCGCGGTCATCGGTGCGAGCAGCAGCGCCGACATCTTGTAGTTCACCGGCACAACCCAGGGTGGCCGCGAAAGCGACGAGCAACCAACAGTGGCAAGTCCAGCCTGGTATTGCGCCAACGCCCCCCAGCTACCAGCCGCGTGCCGAGCACACCGAGGAAGCGCTCGGTCAGCCGCGACGCCCGAAATGTGCAGCTGAGCCAATACGACGGCGCCACCGGGATATCCGGCTGCGCGGACCAGGCCGGTGACGCATGCAACTCGAAGCACGGCGACACATCCCCCGGAACAAGCTGCGGCGCACAAGCATTCGCAATGCCTTTCGTGCCGGGCACCCACGGCCGCCTTCTGCTCGACCAGAATCCCTGTTCGATCAGCCGATCCCTACGAGGCTGGTGCGCCCGGCGGGCACTGATGCTCATGCCGCTGAGTAGTCGACCATCGGGTCCTTATCTTCCAATGGCGGCACCTCTTCCCCGTCCAGCACCTTGCGCATTCGCTCCGAATCCAATTGCCCCTCCCACTTCGCCACCACGAATGTCGCGACGCAATTGCCGAGCAGATTCACCGTGACCCGCATCGAATCCATCAGCCGATCGGCCCCGAGCAGCAGCGCGACCGCCGCCACCGGAATCGACCCGTGTCCGATCGCACTGATCGTCGCCGACAGCGCCAAGAAGGACGATCCCGGGACGCCCGCCATACCTTTCGAAGTCAACATCAGCACGCCGACCGCCGTGACCTGCTCGCCGAGACTCAGATCCACCCCGAGTGCCTGCGCCAGGAACAGCACGCAGATGGACAAATACAGCGTCGCACCATCGAGATTGAACGAATACCCGGTCGGTATCACCAGCCCCGTAGTGGCCCGCGAACACCCGGCCTCGGTCAGCTTGATCATGATCCGGGGCAGCACCACCTCGGTCGACGCGGTGCCCAGCGCGAGGAACAGCTCATCCTTGATGTATTTGACGAGCTTCCACAGACTCACCCCCGCGAAAATCCGCACCACCATCGCGAGCACCAGCAGGAACAGCGCCGCCGCCACATAACAGCAGGCGATCAACTTGCCATAGCTGCTGAGCGCGGAAAGTCCGTACTGCCCAACGATGTAGGCCATCGCCCCGAACGCGCCGAGCGGCGCCAATTTCATGATCCAGCCGATAATCGTGAAGAAGATCTTCCCGACGTGATCGACTGCCTCCAGAATCACCGGCGGGCCGTGTTCGCCGAACTTCGCCAGCGCCAATCCGAACAGCACCGCGAAGAACAACACCTGCAGCAGCGCATTTTCCGCGAATGCCGAAATCACCGATGCCGGAATGATATTCAGCAAAAAGTCGACGGTATGCGGCAGCTCGCCGTTCTTGGTGGTCTTGGCGATCTTCTCGGCGCCGGTCGCCAGGGTCTGCGCGTCGATATGAAAGCCCGCACCCGGCTTCACCAGATTGCCGACCAGCAAACCGAAGAGCAGCGCGAAGGTGGTGATCGCCTCGAAGTAGATCAGCGCCTTCACCCCGATCCGCCCCACCGACTTCATATCGCCCACATGGGCGATGCCGAGCACGACCGTGCAGAAGATGATCGGCGCGATCACCATTTTGATCAGCTTGACGAACCCGTCGGCCAGCGGTTTGAGATCCGCGCCGAAGCCGGGCCACAGCTTGCCGACCACAATTCCGGCCACGATCGCCACCAGCAGTTGCAGGAAAAGCGACCGGTACCATGGTGGTTTGCGCACCGGGTCGGTAGCCGCGGTGGATTCGATCGTCACGCTCATGCGCGCAACGTACGAGCTATTCGTATCGCCGAAGTTTCAACTATATTGCCGCGCGGAAACTCAATCGTCACCCCAGCTCGGACAACCGGAACAATACGAACGAAAAGCGGCCCAGGGAAATCCCGAGGCCCGCTTTCCCAACCGCATTTACAGCGGAATGTTCTTGTGGTGACTTTTGCGCACCGGCGCCGCCGCCAACGCCGCGGCAATGGTGCTGCGCGTCTTGGCTGGGTCGATGACCTCGTCCACCACACCGATCGCTATCGCCCGCTCGACACCACCGGCAATGCGCTCGTGCTCGATCGTCAGCCGCTCATGCAGCGCCTCACGCTCTTCCTCCGGCGCGGCCGCGAGAGCCTTCTTGTGCAGGATGCCGACCGCGGCCTTGGCGCCCATCACGGCGACCTCGGAACCGGGCCAGGCATACACCGCGGTCGCGCCGAGGGAACGGGCGTTCATCGCGATATAGGCGCCACCGTAGATCTTGCGAGTGACCAGCGTGACCCGCGGCACCCGAGCCTCGGCGAATGCGTGCAGCAGCTTCGCACCACGGCGCACCACACCTTCCCACTCCATGCTGACGCCGGGCAGGTACCCGGGCACATCGGTGAGCACGACCAGCGGAATGCCGAAGGCGTCGCACAACCGCACGAAGCGCGCTGCCTTCTCGGCACTTTCGGAGTTCAGGCAGCCACCGAGGCGAATCGGATTATTGGCGAGCACACCTACGGTGCGCCCGGCGAGCCGTCCGAGACCGGTGACAATGCTGCGGGCATAACCGCCCTGCAACTCCTCGAACGAGGACTCACCGTCGACGTTGTCGAGCAGCTCGTGAACGATCGGCTTCACGTCGTAGGCACGCTTGGCCGATTCCGGCATCATCGCCTTCAGATCGACATCACCGTGCGCGGCCGCGACCAGATCGAATTCGCCCTGTTCGGCGAACATCGACACCAGGCGCCGACCACGGTGCAGCGCATCGGCCTCGTCGTTGGCGACGATGTGCGCGACACCGGATTTCTTGCCGTGCGTTTCCGGACCGCCCAGGGTGGCCATATCGACCTGTTCACCGGTCACACTGCGCACCACATCAGGACCGGTCACGAAGACCCGCCCCTCCGGCGCCATGATCACGATGTCGGTCAGCGCGGGACCGTAGGCGGCGCCACCGGCCGCGAAACCGAGCACCACCGAAATCTGGGGCACCAGGCCGGATGCGCGAACCATGGCCTCGAAGACCAGACCGACCGCATGCAGCGCCTCGACACCCTCGGCCAGGCGAGCGCCGCCGGAATGCCAGATGCCGACCACCGGAATGGCGGAATCGATGGCGGTGTCGATCGCGTCGACGATGTGCTTGCAACCCGCCACGCCCATCGCGCCACCCATCACGGTGGCATCGGAGCAGTAGGCAACGGTGCGGACACCGTCGACCTCGCCGATCGCGGCGAGCACCCCGGACTTATCGCGCGGATGCAGCGGGAGAACGGTTCCGGGGTCGAAGAAGCGTTGGAGCCGACCGAGCGGATCACGCGGATCGGTTTCAGTTTCTGGTCGAAACGCGGGAGCCATGATTGTCATCGCGTTTACTCCTCACTTCAAAGCAAGTGCGCCGCTACCGCGGCTGCGTATGGCGAACACCGGTGGGGTCGACCGACGTTGGCGTTGGTCGACCCCACCGGAGATCGTTGTGCAGTCTGTCCGGTCTGCACGGGCGAGCCCGGAGGCACGCATGCGTAACCACGGAGGGCTCGGCACAGACCAAATCGGATACCGAGCGGCTATGCCCGACCGAAGGCGAGCGCGACGTTGTGCCCACCGAATCCGAACGAGTTGTTGATCGCGTACTCGATCTCCTGGCGGCGGGCCTCGCCGTGCACCACATCCAGATCGATCTCCGGATCCTGGTTGTCCAGGTTCAGCGTCGGCGGGACGAGGCCGTCGCGGATGCTGAGCACGGTGAGAATCGATTCGAGTGCACCGACCGCGCCGATCGAGTGACCGAGCGCCGACTTCGGCGCGTACACCGAAGCGTGGTTGCCCACGGCCTTGTTGATCGCGTTCGCCTCGGCGGTATCGCCGATCGGGGTAGCGGTCGCGTGCGCGTTGATGTGGGTGATGTCCTTGGGCGTGAGACCAGCGGTCTGCATCGCCCGCGTCATCGCCCTGGCGGCACCGTCACCCGTGGGATCCGGTGCGACCAGGTGGTAGCCATCGGAGGTGATACCGGCGCCGAGCAGGCGCGCGTGAATCGTCGCGCCACGAGCCTTGGCGTGCTCCTCGGTCTCGATGACCATCAGCGCACCAGCTTCACCGAAGACGAAGCCGTCACGATCGGAGTCGAAGGGACGCGAGGCGCCCTTCGGGTTGTCATTGCGGGTGCTCATCGCGCGCATCATGGTAAATGCCGCGATCGGCACCGCGTCGATGAAACCCTCAACGCCACCGGTAACGACCATATCGGCGTCACCCATGACGATCATTCGCCACGCATTGGCGATGGCCTCGGAGCCCGATGAGCATGCCGAGACCGGAGTGACCACTCCTGCCCGGGCCTTCAATTCGAGACCGACGACGGCCGACGGACCATTCGGCATGACCATCTGAACAGCCAGCGGCGAAATCTTGCGATAGCCACCGTTCTTCAGCTTGTCGACCGAGTCGATGAGGGCGTCGCCGCCACCGAGCCCGGTACCGATCGCCACACCCAGCCGTTCCGGGTCGACCTCGGGGCTACCCGCGTTCTGCCAGACCTCACGACCGAGTACGGTCGCGAGCTGCTCGACGTAGGCCATGCGCCGACATTCGACACGGCTCAGCAGGGTCTCTGGCCGGACCTTCAGGTGACCGCCGATGCGGACCGGAAGGTCGTACTCCTCGACGAAGGGGTCCTCGAGAACGTCGATTCCGCTCTCGCCATTGAGGAGTCCCTTCCACGTCGCATCGACATCACCAGCGATCGACGTGGTCGCCGCCAGGCTTGTAACGACGACGTTGGGGAAGTTCCCGTTCAAAGTGGAAGGAGTGGTCACGGTGTCGGCCCTACTCGGCGTCGAACTTGGCCTTGAGCTCCGCGGCCGCGTCAGCGTTCTCGGCCTCGAGCTTCTGGATGTAGCCGACAGCGTCGCCGACCGTCTTCAGGCTGGCCAGATCCTCGTCCGGGATCTTGACGCCGTACTTGTCCTCGGTCTGAACCGCGATCTCGACCATGGACAGCGAGTCGATGTCCAGGTCATCGACGAAGGACTTCTCGATCGTCACCTCGGAGGGCTCGATACCGGTCACCTCTTCGATGATCTTGCCGAGTTCCTCGACGATTTGTTCCTGGGTCAGAGCGGCCACTTCGTGGCTCCCTTCTTATCTACTTTGTAGGGCTTCACTGTTGTTTTTCGAATCAAGCGAGCCGATGGTTACCGTTCGCTCGGTCACGATCGCGTATTTGATTACACGGTCGCGGGGGAAAGCTAGCCGGAAATGGTGAGTCCGGCCAACGCGGGGAGGTCTTCGGGGGTCTTCATGGCCAGTGTTGGTGTGCCCTTCAGTTCCCGTTTTGCGATGCCGACGAGCGTGCCCGCCGGCGGCAGCTCCGCCACTGCCGACACCGCCGCTGCACGGACGGTCTCGGTGCACAGATCCCACCGGACGGGCCGGGTGACCTGCGCCGCGAGCTTAGCGACAGCATCGGCCCCGGAGGTAACCGGCTTGCCGTCGAAGTTCGAAAGCAGGGTTCTGGTCGGTTCGTTCGGCGCGATCTTGGATATGGCGTCCGTCACAGCGTCCTGAGCCGGAGCCATGAACGCGGTGTGGAACGCACCCGCGACGGGCAACGCACGCACCCGCGCCTTCTCAGGCGGGTTGGCGGCGAGTTCCGCCAGGGCGGTCAAACGTCCGGCGGCCACGATCTGACCCGCGGCATTGCGGTTGGCCGGGACGAGTTCGAGCTCTTCGAGCCGGGCGAGCACGGCGGCCTCATCACCACCGAGCACGGCGGACATGCCGGTCGGCTCCAGTGCGCACGCCTTGGCCATCTCCGCACCGCGGATCGCGGCCAATCGCACCGCATCGTCGGCGGAGATGACTCCGGCGACCGCTGCGGCGGCGAGTTCACCGACCGAATGCCCAGCGACGATGCTATCGGCCGGAAGTGAATCCGACTCGATTTCCGCGAAAGCCAGCAGTGCGGCCGCGACGACAAGCGGCTGGGTCACGGCGGTATCGGTGATCTCCTCGGCCGTCGCGGTGGTGCCGAGCCGAACCAGATCCAGGCCGGAGGCCTTGGACCAGAGGGCGAGGCGATCAGTCGCGCCGGGAAGGTCGAGCCAAGGCGCGAGCATGCCGGGTGTCTGGGACCCCTGTCCTGGGGCGAGCAACGCGATCACACTCTCTAGACAACACTGTGAGGTGTGCCGCACGAGATGTCGACGCGAATGAACCTTGCCGAGCGCTTTTGTGGGAGTCCCACAAAAGCGCATGTGGGTTGTTCCGATCGGCCGTTGCGCTGGATGCGTTACAGGCCTTCGTGCCCTACCGGGAATTGAGTGACTTCTGGGGTAGAAGTTGACGATTCGTTACGGGTTCGTGTCAAACGACCTACCGTGGCGGCAATCTGAAGCACGTACGCATCCCGCGGATTCATCGGATCCCGACCGGTGATTTCCGCTATCCGCTTGAGGCGATAGCGAACCGTATTTGGATGAACGTACAGCTGACGCGCACACGTCTCGACCGCTCCACCGCAATCCAGATAGGCCTCGAGAGTGTCGGCCAGCGCCGATCCGGCGGCAGCCAACGGTAGGACAAGATACTCGTTCAAGGCGTCGATTGCAGCTCGGTCACCCAACAGGGCGCGCTCCGGTAACAATTCGGCAGCGTGCACCGGTCGCGGAGCCCCGCGCCAGCCGACAACGGCCTCCATTCCGGCCAGTGCCTCCACCGCGCTGGCATGCGCGGCGCCGAGGGTGCGCATGGTCGGGCCGATCACCACGGGACCGTCGGAGAACACCTCGGCCAGCAGATCCGCGAGAAATGGGGAGGCATAAGAGGTATCGCCCAGATTCCCGCTGACCACCATCACCAGCCGCGATCCCTGGACCACGGCCAGCGCCGCACGACCGTGCCGCGCGGCGATGGTATGCACCGCGCCGACCATCGAAACGCCCTGATCCCCCGGCGGCGTACCGACCAGCACCGTCGCCGGTGCGGTGGCGTCCCAGTTCAGGGTCGCGGCCCGCGAGAGCATGTCCGGGCCGGTATCGCCGCGCACGACCGCGTCCACGACCAGCGCCTCGAGGCGGGTGTCCCATGCGCCGCGAGATTCCGCGGCGCTCGCGTACACCGAGGCGGCAGCGAATCCGAGCTCGCGCCCGTAGCGCAACACCGCCTCGGTGAGTGCGACCAGCTGCCGATCGTTGCGCGCGAGCGCGGGCAGCCATTGTTCGAAGAACTCCATGGCCACGCGGACCATGTCCACGGTCTGGCGCAGCGTCAACCGCCGCGCCAGATCCTGCGGGATCACTTGGAAGGCATCCAGGCTGAACCGGATATCGCTATCGGGATCCTGGAGCCATTCCAGGAAGTTCACCACCGCGGTCTGCACCAGCATCTGCACGCCCGCGCGTTGCGCGGCATCCAGATCGGCGAAGAACGGCAACCGATCCTGCATCGACCCGACCGCCTCGGTGGAGAGGCGTCCGGAGAACTGCTTCACGCGTTTGAGCAGCGTGTCCGGCAGCGGGTCGCGGGTTTGCCGGTTCGGGGAGAGCGCGCCCGTCGGCAGATACACCTCGTGCTCGGAGGAGCCCTCGGAGATCCGACGCGGCCGCGGCGGTTTACGTTCCACCATCCAATCGTCCGCTATGCCAGTTCATCTTCGGTGCCGGGAGCCGACTTCGGCGCGGCGTCGACATCATCGATGCGGTACTTGGCCGCCGCCTCGACGGCCTTGGCCGGATCGATCTTGCCGGTGCGGCCCAGTGCGGCCAGGGCCGCGACCACGATCGACTGCGCATCGACGTTGTAGACCCGACGCGCGGCGGGGCGGGTGTCGGAGAAACCGAAACCGTCCGTGCCGAGCGTGGTGAAGTCGCCGGGCACCCACTTGCGCACCTGATCCGGCACCGCGCGCATCCAGTCCGTCGCGGCCACATACGGACCATCGACCCGGGCCAGCGCCTGGGTGATGTACGGGACGCCCGCATCGGTGCCCGGGTTGCGCAGCTGGGCGATCTCCTTGTCGAGTGCCTCCTTGCGCAGTTCCCCCCACGAGGTCACCGACCAGACATCGGCCTGCACACCCCACTCCTCGGCGAGCAGCGCCTGCGCGCGCACGCCGTCGGGCACGGTGACACCCGAGACCAGGATCTGAGCACGCACATCGCCCGCACCGCCGCGCTTGTACAGATAGATGCCCGCGAGCAGCCCGGCGATATCGAGATCATCGGGCTCGGCGGGCTGTACATACGGCTCGTTGTACAGGGTGATGTAGTAGAAGATGTCCTCGCCGCCGAAGCCGCCCGCCGATCCGTGCGGATGCGTGCCGGGTATCGCGCCGGGACCGGGCTCCGGAGTGCCGCCGCCGTACATGCGACGCAGACCATCCCGCACGATATGCGCGATCTCGAAGGAGAACGCCGGATCGTAGGTCACCACGGCCGGGTTGGTGGAGGCCAGCAGCAGCGAGTGGCCGTCGTTGTGCTGCAGCCCTTCACCGGTCAGCGTGGTTCGCCCGGCGGTTGCGCCGAGTACGAAACCGCGCGCCAATTGGTCCGCAGCCGCCCACAATCCGTCGCCGGTGCGCTGGAAACCGAACATCGAGTAGAAGATGTACAGCGGGATCATCGGCTCGCCGTGGGTGGCGTACGAAGTGCCCGCGGCGGTGAACGATGCGGTCGATCCGGCCTCGTTGATGCCCTCGTGCAGAATCTGCCCGACGGAGCTCTCTTTGTAGGCAAGCATCAATTCCGCGTCCACGGAGGTGTACAACTGCCCGTTGCGGTTGTAGATCTTCAACGAAGGGAACCACGAGTCCATACCGAAGGTCCGGGCCTCGTCCGGAATGATCGGCACGATCCGCTTGCCGATCTCCTTATCCCGCAACAGCTCCTTCATGAGCCGAACCAGGGCCATGGTGGTGGCCACGTTCTGCTTGCCGGAACCCTTGCGCACCGACTTGTAGGCCTCGTCCCCGGGAAGTTGCAGCGGCTTTGCTGCGGTACGCCGTTCGGGCAGGAAGCCGCCGAGCGCCTTGCGACGATCGAGCATGTACTGGATTTCGCGCGCCTCCATACCCGGGTGGTAGTACGGGGGCAGATAGGGGTCCTTCTCCAGTTCGGCATCGGAGATCGGAATCCGCTGCAGGTCACGGAAGTCCTTGAGATCCTGCAGGGTCAGCTTCTTCATCTGGTGCGTGGCATTGCGACCCTCGAAATGCTTGCCGAGGGTGTAGCCCTTGATGGTCTTGGCCAGGATCACCGTCGGCTGACCCTTGTGTGCCATCGCGGCCGCATAGGCGGCGTAGACCTTGCGGTAGTCGTGACCGCCGCGCTTGAGGTTCCAGATCTCCTGATCCGTGAGGTCCTGGACCAGGGCCTTGGTGCGCGGGTCGCGGCCGAAGAAGTGGTCGCGGACGTAGGCGCCGTCATTGGCCTTGTAGGTCTGGTAGTCGCCGTCGGCGGTGGTGTTCATCAGGTTCACCAACGCGCCGTCGCGATCGGCGCCGAGCAGCGCGTCCCACTCCCGGCCCCAGATGACCTTGATGACATTCCAGCCCGCGCCACGGAAGAACGATTCCAGTTCCTGGATGATCTTGCCGTTTCCGCGCACCGGGCCGTCGAGGCGCTGCAGGTTGCAGTTGATCACGAAGGTCAGGTTGTCCAGTCCTTCGTTGGCCGCCACCTGGATCAAGCCGCGCGACTCCGGCTCGTCCATCTCACCGTCGCCGAGGAACGCCCAGACATGCTGATCGGAGGTGTCCTTGATGCCGCGGTCGTGCAGGTAGTGGTTGAACCGCGCCTGGTAGATGGCGTTCATCGGGCCGAGGCCCATGGACACCGTCGGGAACTCCCAGAAGTCGTTCAGCAGCCGCGGATGCGGATACGACGGCAGGCCGTGGCCCGGACCGCCGTGGCTGTACTCCTGCCGGAAGCCATCCATCCGGTCGGTACTCAACCGGCCCTCGAGGAAGGCGCGGGCGTAGATGCCCGGCGAGGCGTGACCCTGGATGAAGATCGAATCGCCGC
Source organism: Nocardia sp. CA-084685 (assembly GCF_050955785.1). Classification (NCBI taxonomy): domain Bacteria; kingdom Bacillati; phylum Actinomycetota; class Actinomycetes; order Mycobacteriales; family Nocardiaceae; genus Nocardia; species Nocardia sp. CA-084685. Next base: position 2,501,345 of record NZ_CP192094.1, on the reverse strand, counting down.
CGCCCGGATGGTCCTTGCCGCGGAAGAAGTGGTTGAAGCCGACCTCGTAGAGCGCCGCCGAGGAGGCGTAGGTCGAGATATGGCCGCCGACACCGATCCCGGGGCGCTGCGCCCGGTGCACCATGATCGCCGCGTTCCAGCGGATCCAGGCACGGAAGCGTCGCTCCACCTCTTCGTCGCCGGGGAACCACGGCTCGTTCTCGGTGGGGATGGTGTTGACGTAATCGGTGGAGGTCAGGGATGGAATGGCGACCCTGCGCTCACCGGCGCGTTCCAACAGCCGGAGCATGAGGTAACGCGCGCGGCCCGGACCTTCCCGGTCGAGCATGTCATCGAACGATTCGAGCCATTCGGAGGTTTCCTCCGGGTCGATGTCCGGTAGATAGGACGCCACCCCTTCGCGGATAACCCGCACCCGCCCGCCAGAAGGCGGCACCTGCGGTCCGTTCGGATCACGCGGCGCGGAGTCGGTGCCAGCGGATTTCGCTGGCGCGGAAGAGTGGATCAGGTCGGTCAAATCTGCTCCTCGTACAGGGGTGGACAAGCTGATAGGCGTCTGTTTCCCCGGGCGGCACACTTGGTTGGCGGACCACCCGTTTTACGAAAGGTTCGGGCGCACCTCCATCCTTGCGGAAGATGTGGCCCAGGTCATCATGTCAGGGGCATCTGCAGTACGGTTCCGCAGGGAACGTGAGTCGAGGACCGCCGGTGAAACAGAGAGGCACGGAGGACAATGAAGGTGCTGGACCCACGCGGGTTCGCAGCAGTGTGCGCGGCGACGGCGGTCGTGGTCGGCCTGACCATCGCTGGTTGCGCGAAACACGTTGACGGCGTTGCCAATCCGAATGCCTCGGAGCTAGCGTCCTACAAGACCGAGGCGGCCTCCTCCTCCGCGGCGGCGACCTCCTCGCGCAAGGCCGCGGCACAGGCCCAGGCGATCAGCGACAATTGCGGTCAATTCCCCACAACCACGGGTGTCGGCGTTTCGAAGTACAACGAATTCGTCGATGCCCACGATGCGAACGCCGCGGACTACAACGCCAAGCGCGATACCGCCGCCCAAACCCTCGACGACGCCGCGACCAAGGTCGAGACCGGGGTGAACAACGCCAACGGCACACTACCCGCGGACCTGCAGGCCAAGTTCGCCGAATATGTCGCTGCCGCACGACAGCTCGCCGCGGAGACCCGCAAGATGACCTACACCGCCCCCGTCGGCGCACTCAACGAGGCGAGCAAGCGGGTCAACGACGCACGCAATGCGGTCAAGGACGCCTGCCCCAAACGCTGAATTCGTCCCATGAACCGGGGTCCGGTGGCGAAAATCGGCCAACGACACGAGGTTGTCATACGACATTCCATGGGTATTTCGTCCGATCAGCTTGCGCTCGAGGCGATAACCATGTTCGCTTGCAACTACCTATTGTCTGGAGTTGAGGAGGACACCACCGTGGTCGCCGCGGCGGACGCGCAGAACTACGCTCAGAAGCTTGGCATTACACACGGCATGGTTGTCCAGGAGCTGGGCTGGGACGAGGACACCGATGACGACCTGCGGGCCGACGTCGAAGAGGCCAGCGGTGGGGAGATGGTCGACGAAGACTCCGACGAGGTAGTCGACGCTGTCCTGCTGTGGTGGCGAGAAGGCGACGGCGATCTAGCGGATGAACTGATGGAAGTCATCAGTCCGCTGGCCGACGAAGGCTTCATTTGGGTGCTCACTCCCAAGACCGGGCAACCTGGTCATGTCGATCCGAGCGATATCGCCGAAGCGGCACCCACGGCGGGTTTGACGCAAACATCGGCGATCAGCCTCGGTGCCTGGTCCGGCAGCCGACTCGTGCAGCCCAAGGCACCCTCGAAACAGCGCTGACCGCTTTCGCTATGGTTTCGCCGGGCGGTGTTTCACCGCCCGGTGAAGCCCGACACGATGGAGGATCAGTGATGCCAGTCGAGCTCGGCCCGCTGGAAGTCGGCACGCTCGCGCCGGATTTCACACTCAAGGATCAGAACAACCAGGACGTCACGCTCTCGGACTACCGCGGCAAGAAGAACGTGCTGATCGTGTTCTATCCGCTCGCCTTCACCGGCATCTGCCAGGGTGAGCTGTGCAAGGTCCGCGACGAGTTGCCCAAATTCCAGAACGACGCCGCCGAAATCCTCGCCATCTCGGTCGGCCCGCCACCCACCCACAAGATCTGGGCAGCCGAACAGGGCTACATCTTCCCGCTCCTGTCCGATTTCTGGCCACACGGCGCCGTCGCCCAGTCTTACGGCGTCTTCAACCAGAAATCCGGCTACCCCAACCGCGGCACCTTCGTCGTAGACCGCGACGGCATCATCCGCTTCGCCGAAATGAACGGCCCCGGAGAGCCCCGTGACCAGGCGGCTTGGGAGAAAGCGCTTGCCGCGCTAGAGTCCTAGACCGGCCCGTCGGTCACCCACCGACGGATCCCGGGCGTATAGCTCAGTGGTAGAGCTCTGGTTTTACACACCAGCGGTCGGGGGTTCGAACCCCTCTGCGCCCACAACTGAACAACGAGGCAAGGCCCGCTTTTTGTGGGGCAGAGACCGCCACGCCAAGGTCTAGTAGTCGTGATACTCGCTCGGATCGTCTTCGGACTCGATGCGCTGCCGAATCGCCTGCACTGTGCGGTCTTTCGGGATCCGCTCAGGCCAGAAGACGGCCACGATGAACACGATCAGCGGCAGACCGAACACGACTGCCCACCCGAGTACGATCATCGGTGCACCCCGCCGAGCACCGACCAGCGGGCGAAAGACTCACGCGGGCAAGCACATTCGACATCGGCGAACACCATCAGCCGATTCAGGGTTTGCGCGTCCAGGTGCGCCGAGGACGGTAACAGCACCACATCGACGCCGAGTCCCTCAGCCTGTTCGACCAGACCGAGCACCGAGCCAGCGTCGGCCCCAACGCGGCACGTACCCCAACCGCCGCGCCAAACGGCGAATCTGGCCCGCGTCCCATTCCGACGTCGGTGATGTCGGGTCTAACCATGCGAGCGCGGTCGGCCTCATCGTGTCCCCTGCTGTCCGTGTTGGTGGGCACCCGCCGCCGAGGACTTCGCGCCGACCCGGCGGCGGGGCTTCACTGAGCCTGTCCGCTGGAAGGGACAGGTAGAACGGTTCTTCGGCTACAGCCCGTCTACAACCCATCGCGCGATTACCGTGTCTTACATGGAATCCGGCCCACCTTCCGTCCTCGTCGGCGCTCAGCTCCGCGCAGCCCGCGAGGCAGCGGGACTGAGCCTGTCCGAATTGGCCGATCGCGCGCCCTACAGCCGGGCTGCACTGGGCCATTACGAGACCGGGCGACGCGTGCCTACCGCCGATGTCGTGGCGGCGTATCGACGTGTGTGCGGTCCGCTCGACGCGGTAACTACAGCGGAGGCACTAGCCCGCGCTGAGCTTGACCGACGTGGGTTTCTCCGCTCCGCTGCCTATAGCGCGTCACTCGCTGCCACCGCCCTGCTCCCGATGCCTGAACACGCGCGCCTCTCGGCAATCGGTGATGGCACCCGGACCGGTGCGGCTGATGTGGCCGCAGTGCGCGGCGTGACCGATGCCCTGCTACGGCTCGATGAGGTACGCGGCGGTGGCGCGGGCCGTGTCGCTATGACCGCGTTTCTCGGCACCGACGTTTCCACCCTGCTCCGGTCCAGGTTCTCCGACGATCGTGTTCGAGCCGATGCGTTCAGCGCGGCGTCGGAACTGGCATACGCGATCGGGTTCAGCTCCCACGATGTCGGCGCGGACGGCGCGGCACTGCGGTATTTCCTTGCGGCGCTGCGGTTGGCTGAGGAATCCGGCGTGCCTGGACAGGACGGTTTCGTACTGCGGATCATCGCGTTGCACGCGGGCGACGTGGGTATGCCCGAGCACAGTGTCGAGCTGGCCGAGCGCGCGGTGTCACGGGCACTCGGTCACGTCGATGTCGATGCTATGGCGGTGTTCGATGTGGCTCTCGCCCGGATGTACGCGGAGGGTGGAGAACATCGCGCGGCGCGGGACACGCTGCGCCGGGTCGAACCGTGGCTCACCCCGACCACGACCACCGAACTCCCCCGCTGGCTGTCGCTGTGCTGCCCGAACAAGGCATCGGTCAGCCGACAAGCATCGAAGGCGTTCGCCGCGCTCGGTGACCTGAGCGAGGCCGAACGGCACTTGCACATGAGCGCGGCGGCATGGAACCCGGAGACACACACCAGGATTCGCGCGCTGAGCGAGATCGAAACCGGGCTACTGCGCTGGCAGTTGGGCCGCCACGAGGACGCGGCCCAACTGTGGCGAGCGGCGCTGCCTGTCGTGACCGGCGTGGACTCGGATCGGACCCGCAAGGCGGTCGCGAAGGTCGCGAAGGTCGCGCCGGACCTGACCTAGCCCCAGGTCAGACGATGTTTCCAGCGTCTCACCAGTGTCCCAAGACAGGCAGATAAGGGCCGGACACAGCGGTACTGACTGGACGTGATCATGTCCCTGACCTGGACGGGATGGACAGGGCGGTACCTGCTGGACGTTGATGGGCGCTTTTACACACCAGCGGTCGGGGGTTCGAACCCCCTCTGCGCCCACCGATGAAGTACCAGCTGGACAACGGTTTCATTGCCTCACAAAACTTGCTCCGCGCAACCGGAGAGCCGGGCGAACGATTCACACGGAACCGCGAAACCCCGGTGACGGAAGGGTGTCGGTCAGGCGACCGCGAGTTCGATAGCTCGCGGCGCCAATGCACAGCCCCCTCCAGGACCATGAACAGAAGCAATGCGTAGTGCGGCGGATGGTGATCAGACGGGACACAACGGGCGCGGGGGTTCGAACGGAGCTAGATGTGGTGGCTCATGACGTTGGTTTCACAATGGCGATCCGAGGACGAGTTGTTCGGGTGGAGGGATCGCTGGTTCACGACACCAACGAAGGACCTCAGCAGCCGACCGCTGACACCAGTCTCACGAGACAACACAAATAGAATGACGAGGTGCAGCGAGCTGCAGCGAGAGATCCTTCGCGGGTCGTGGTCCTCGGGTCCGGGTTCGCGGGTCTGTGGGCGGCGCTCGGGGCGGCGCGGCGGCTTGACGAGCTCGGTGTGGCGGTCGGAACCGTTGAGATCACAATGATCAGTTCCACGCCGTACCACGATATCCGCGTGCGCGACTATGAGACCGATCTGAGCACCTGCCGCATCCCGCTGAGCGCTCTTCTCGATCCGGTCGGAATCAAGCACATTATCGGCGAAGTGACGGCGATTGATGCTCTGGCGCGGGTCGTGGAATCCACCGCGGGGACTCATGGCTACGACCGGCTGGTGCTCGCGTTGGGCAGCCAGGTGGTCAAGCCCGATATTCCTGGCTTGCGGGAGTTCGGTTTCGACATCGACACCCATGACGCAGCGAACAGGCTGCAAGCTCACCTGCGCCGGCTTGCCGAGGACCCTGCTGACCCGGCGGCCGCGACAGTAGTCGTCGTCGGGGCAGGTTTGACGGGGATCGAAGAGGCGACTGAGCTGCCCGCGATGCTCGCCGACGCCTTTGCCGCGGGTGCCGTCACACCGCGGGTGGTCCTGATCGACCGCAACCCGTTGGTCGGCTCGGACATGGGCGCATCGGCGCGACCGGTCATCGAGGCGGCGCTGGCCGACATCGGGATCGAGACCAAGTTGGGCGTCGGGGTCCTCGCCATCGACGAGCGCGGTGTGACGCTCTCCTCGGGTGAAGTGGTGACCGCCGCGACCGTCGTCTGGTGTGCCGGCATGCGGGCCAACCCGCTGACCGCGGACTTCGGGATAGACCGCGACCGGCTGGGTCGACTCCCCGTCGACGATTATCTGCGGGTCTGCGGTGTGCCCGGGGTATTCGCCGCCGGTGACGTCGCCGCCGCAAAAATGGACGACGAGCATATGTCGGTGATGTCGTGCCAACACAGCCGCCCGATGGGTCGATGGGCGGGATACAACGTCATCGGCGATCTTCTGGGCAAGCCCATGAAGCCGTTGCGGATCCCTTGGTATGTAACGGTTCTCGATCTGGGACCGGCAGGCGCGGTATACACCGAGGGCTGGGAGCGCCACGTGGTCGCCTGCGGCGCGCAGGCCAAAGACACCAAGCGCGCCATCAACACCCGGCGTATCTATCCTCCATTGAGCCGCGACCGCGACGCATTGCTGGCCGCCGCCGCGCCCGAACTGCAGGCCGCGCCCGCGCACGGACCCGAGTCCACCCATTGACGATCAATCGCGCTGATGGATAAAAGAATCCGACAGAAGAGGCAACGATCTCGGTGGGATGGCTGCCTTCCGCGCAGCACGTGTCTTGCCCCCGCGCTCGACAACCGAAGGTTCTTACAAATACATCGCCGACCGACCGCACCCGATGCCCGCAGGTGTGGGTGCGGATCACCCACTGTGAACGTGCTGACCACGCCCGGCCGAGCTCCCCGGTTCAGCGACAGACGCCGAGTGCGCCGGTCCAGGTGGCGGTGTCGATACCGGCGCGCCTGGCCAGTGCGAACATGGCGGTGAGGTCGTTGTCGGTGCGCGGTTCGGGATCGGTCTCGGGGTAGTGCTGCGCCTGCAATCGCACCATGGCCTCGGCGAAGGATCGAAGTCCGTTGTCGGTGAGAGCGCCACGCTCGGCGCCGTCGAGCAGATGGTCACACAACTCCCGCATACCGGCGTCGGTGGCATAGAACTCCAGCCGTTCGGCGATCTCGCCGACCGCGTCCGCCCGTGTCGTCAAAGCTGATATGCCGCAGTCGAGTCCGTCGTCGACCAGATCGTCCGGGTAGGGCACCCGGCGCCAGGCCCCCTCGTCGAACCAGTAGATGCAGCCGACCATATAGTCATCGATCAGGCCCTGCAGGTAGTGCCGTGGCACCCATTCCGGCGCGCCGGCCAGGAGGTCGATCGCGGGCTCGTACCGCTTGACCTCGCTCGATTCGTCCTCCCCGACGAGCACAGCGCGGCCGTCGCCGAACCACTTCAGCACCCACCAGGTGCAACCGCAGTCGTCCCAGTGCAGGCCGTCGTCGTCGATCCAGTATCCCGAACGATGTTGCGGCAGCTCACGCTCCTCGTCACGGTCGTAGGTCGCGATCGCTACGGCTGCCCACCGCGCCCACAGCACTCGCGCATCCGGCAGGTCGTCGGGGTGCCCTGGCCGGTGTAGCTTCGCCAATGTTGTTCTCCTGGTGCGGGGTTCCGTGTCAGCGTAGCCATGGGGTAGGCCGATATGCCAGGGGAGGCAGTGACGCAAACGCCATCGTCGTCGACGGCGGCCTATCGTCCATCTTCGTCCTCTATGCGCTGCCGAATCGCCCGCACCGTGCGATCTTTCGGGATGCGCTCGGGCCAGAAGATCACCGCTAACACCACGGTCAGGGGCAGCCCGAGCACGATCACCCACCCGAGCGCGATCCACATGTCGGCACTCATCGGCGCACTCCGCCGATGAGCGACCAGCGGGCGAAAGTCTCACGCGGGCAGGCGCATTCGATGTCGCACGTACCCATCAGTCGATTCAGTGTCGCCGCGTCGAGATGGCCGGAACTCGGGAGCAACACCACGTCGGTACCCGATGCCTCAGCCTGTTCGGCCAGACTCAGCACCGAACCAGTGTCGGCCCAGCGCAGCGCGCATCCCAACCGGCGCGCCAAGCGGCGCACTTGGGCCGAGTCCCATTCGGGTACCGGCGAACACGGGTCTATCCAGCCGAGCGCGTCCATGCCGAAGCCCTCCTGTCGTTGGCAAGCTCCCACCGCCGAGGACTTCGCATCACCCGGCAGCGGGGCTGAAAAAGACGCTAGGCGTGCGACTTTGGGGAATGGCGTACTTCGACGGCTACAAGCGTCTACAGCCGGACTACGCACGTTAGGCTGGTCTTATGGACGAGTCGGACGCCGTTACCGGTACTCGGCTGCGTGCTGCGCGCGAGGCGGCGAGGCTCAGCCTGTCCGCGCTGGCGGCGCGAACTCACTACTCCAAGGCATTGCTCGGCCTGTTGGAGACCGGGCAGCGTCAGGTCAGACCGGAACACGTCCGCGCCTACGCCGATGCCTTGGGGATCGGATCAGCGCTGTTCATCGAACCATCCGATGGGGAGCAGGCAGCGGCGGAATGGATTCATCGAGTCGCCGCGTCGGACCTCGGTGGAGACACGTTGGACCGCCTGGAGCTGGCGGTGGACGACTTGGCGGCGGGGTACCCGACGACTCCGCCGGGCGAACTGCTCATACGCATCCGGCAACATCTCGGCTATGCCGGACGCCTGATGGACAGCCGCAAGACCCTGACTCAGTACCGCCGATTACTGGTCGCGGTCGGCTGGCTGTCGCTGCTGGGCAGCACCTGCCACATCGACCTGGGCGAAACCTCCGCCGCAGCGGCACGGGGACACCTGGCCTGGAGGCTCGCGGACGAAGCGGGACACCGTGAGATCGCGGCATGGTGCCTGGAAACACGGGCATGGCAGCAACTGACCGGCGGTGAGTTCACGGCAGCGGCCGAGTTATCGCGCGCCGCACAGTCCCTTGCCCCGGAAAACAGTTCGGCGTTCATCCAGGCGACTGCTCAGGAGGGCCGTGCTCTGGCGCGGCTCGGGGACAGCAAAGGCACCTACGGGGCGCTGCGCAAGGCCGCCAGGATGGTATCCGGGCTGAGCACGCCAGATCGACCCGAACACCATTTCCGCTACGACCCAGCGAAATCGGATGCCTATGTGGCCACCACGCTGGCGTGGCTCGGTGATCCAGCGGCGGAGTCCTACGCCCGGCACGTACTCGCCGATTTGGCGGGGGCCGCATCCGCCCGCCCGCGTCGCATCGCGATGGCGAACCTTGACCTGGGTCTGGCCCTGGTCGCCGCCGACAAGCCTGATGAGGCGGCGGACGTGGCGCTGACCGTGGTGACCTCGGGCAACCTGGTGCCCTCCCACTACTGGCGCGTATCCGAGGTGATCTCCGGTATCGAACACCAGGATGTCGCGGACGCGGCCACGGTGCGTGAAGCGTTCCGCGACACCTACGCCGTGTAGCAACCGCAGATTCGCGCAGGTCAGAGGCATGATCGGCGCATGTAACGGTTCTCGATCCGGGACCGGCAGACGCGGTATACACCGAGGGCTGGGAGCGCCACGTAGTCGCCTGCGGCGCGCAGGCCAAAGACACCAAGCGCGCCATCAACACCCGGCGTATCTATCCTCCATTGAGCCGCGACCGCGACGCATTGCTGGCCGCCGCCGCGCCCGAACTATAGGCCGCGCCCGCGCACGGACCCGAGTCCACCCATTGACGATCAATCGCGCTGAAGGATAAAGAATCCGACTGGGAGGCAGTGACGCAAACACCGCCGTGTCTTCCAGATCGCGGCACCGCTGGGATCGTGTCGGCCGGTCTGGGTGGTTCAGCCGATGGGGAGCTTCACCACCGGATCGGGGCCAAGGTCGGTGACGTATACATCTCCCGCCGTGTCTACCGCCACACCCTGGGGATTCTTCAGGCCGGTGAACGGCAGCGGGGTCGGCGTCGACGCGCCCGCCGCCAACATCACCACCCATTTGTTGCCCCAGTCGACGACGTATACGTCTCCCGCCACGTCGACCGCCAAACCCTGGGGATCTTTGAGCCCGGTGAACGGGAAAATGGTCGGCGCCGACGCGCCCGCCGACAATCGCGTCACATGCTCGGTACCCAATTCGGTGACGTATACGTTGCCCGCAGTGTCGACCGCCACACTATCGGGACCTTGGAGGCCCATCAACGGCAGCGTCGTCGGCGCCGACGCGCCCGCCGCCAACCTCAGCACCCGATCATTACCCCGGTCGGCGACGTATACGTCTCCCGCGCTGTCGACCGCCACACCATGGGGATCCTTCAGGCCGGGGAACGGCAGTGGGGTCGGCGTCGACGCGCCCGCCGCCAATTTCATCACCCGATCGTTACTCGTGTCGCTGACGTATACGTTGCCCGCCGTGTCGACCGTCACATCCTGGGGATTCTTCAGGCCGGTGAACGGTAGCGGGGTCGACGTCGACGCGCCCGCCGCCAATTTCATCACCCGATCGTTACCCATGTCGGTGATGTATACGTTGCCCGCCGCGTCGACCGCCACACCGGTGGGCAGGGTTACGTCGGTGAACGGCAGCGCAGTCTGCGACGAGTAGCCCGAGCCGATAGGTGTGGGCGAGTTGCCACTGCCGCCTGATTCTCGTTGGAAACCGATGAAGACAGCAACGGCGGCCGCCACCGTAACCGCGACCGCGGCGGCGAGCAGCCCGGCGGCCTTGGGCGACAATCTGATTCGCCGCGTATGGCGCACAGCCACGTCCGCGGTGGTGCTGACCGCGGAACCGTCCACCACGGCGCAGGCCGCCGCTGCCAGCTCGCGCACGGTCTGGTAACGATCGTCGGGGTTTTTGGCCATTCCCTTGGCGATGACCGCATCGAACTCCGGCGGTATATCGGGTGTAGTGGTGCTGGGACGCGGCGGCGGGGTGTGCAGGTGATGGGCGATCACACCCTGCACCCCGGCTGCGCTCGCAAACGGCGGACGACCGGTCAGGCACTCGTACAGCACGCACGTCAACGCGTATACGTCCACTCGGGCATCGGCCTTGATCTCCGAGCCGATCTCCTCCGGCGCCATGTAGGCGATGGTGCCGATGGTCTCGCCGATCGTGGTCAGCGTGCGGTCGTCGGCGGCGTGGGCGATCCCGAAGTCGATCAGGGAGGCGAACTCATCGGCCCCTAGCAGGATGTTGGTGGGTTTGACATCGCGATGGACCAGCCCGGCGTCGTGGGCCGCCTGCAGCGCGCCGGCCACCTGGGCGATGATCGCCACTGCTCGCCGCGGCGACAAGGCCCCTTCTTGCGTGATCACTTTGCGCAGGTCGGTGCCCTCGATCAAGCGCATATTCAGATAGAGCCGACCGTCGATGTCGCCGAAGTCGTGGATGGGGATCACATGCGGCTCGGTCAACTGCGCTACCGCCCTGCACTCCCGGCGGAACCGCTCGCGCAGCTGCTCGTCATCGGCGAAGCGCTCGGGCAACACCTTGAGCGCCACCACCCGGTTGGTCAGCGAATCATGCGCCCGCCACACCTGGCCCATGCCGCCCTGACCCAGCAGCGACAGCAACCGATAGCGTCCGAACACCTCCGCTGGCCCCCGAGTGCCGTCCCCGCCACTCATTACCGTGTCATCCATTGTGCCGTCCCATGACCACCCGACTGGCAAACGGTGTACTTGCTCGCGTTCCCCCCGCGCCCGCGAGCGGGTGGCCTCATTAGTTGATTTAGCCAGGCCGACAGTCGAGTCGGCGCTGGTATTTCCCAGGCATGCTCGAGGCGGCAAGTACACGGCCCGGCACTGGCCGGTGCGAGTGCGCGGATCGTGTCCGGAAATCCGCCAACAAACCTGTAGCAACTCCAGCGTACCTCTGAGCCATTCGACCAACTTCGTGAACGCGGCGGTCCAACACCACTCGGATGCCGAGCCATCTTGCATAAACGCGTGTCCGCCAGCGAACCGATCACGAATGCCCAGGTGGTCGAACCGCCGCACTTCTTGCCCACGCCGAGGTCTACGGTCGCGCCGAGCCGCCCTACCCGGCCGGGCTACGGCAACGACTCCCCGACGACGGGCTACTGCGTCGCGGCACCCAGGTCGACGAACTCGGTGCCGGCATCGGACTAGCAACCGTGCCGAGGCTTCAGACCGACGCCATCGTCACCGCGGTCGCGCCCGGCCCAGCCCCTGCCGCCCCGCCTGAGCCGGTTCTCTCCATCAGCCCCGCGATCGTGGTGATCACCACCCCAACTCGCGGCGTAAGGCGGTCATGTCCGCTTCTTGACGGATGCCGACCTCACAGCAGGGTAGCGGGGCCCTGTGATAGTGCGGACCTCGATAGCATCGATCTTCGTACAGATCGAGGAACGCCGAGGGGCTTGTGTTGACTACCGACTATCTTGACCGCTGGAACGCTCACGAGGCTTCGGCGGAGGCGATGATTCCGATCGATGGATTCGTTGGGAATCGGTGCGGCGGCAGTACGGTCAAGCTCGCGTGCCTACTCGCTGAGTGACGAAGGCGCCCGGGACGGCGGCCTTGGCTCCACGGATCGTTGGTATCCCAGGGAAAGCAGCGAAACCTCTCTTGCCACTTCACTGAATGCCTGGACCTTCGCGGTTGTGTTGTCCGCTCGCCAGAGCAGTCCCCACTCCACCGGCTCCGCGTCGCGGAACGGAATGTAAGAGATCTCGGGCCGAGCGTAGTACTTCGCCGCGCTCATACCGACCGGCAGGACACCCCGTCCAGCACCGATCAATATCAGGAGCTCCTGGAACGTCGCGGCTGAAGGACCGAAGCTGATCGGCCGCCCGGCAGGCGTGGTGGACGGAATGCGTTCGTCGCGGAAGGATTTCGGCAGGGTCTCCGGTAACCGCAGCACGTCGACACCAGCCAGTTCCTCGACAGAGACGGAGTCCCGGCTCGCAAGCCGATGTGCCGATGACACAGCAAGCAGGCGAGGCTCGGTGATGAGGGTAGGTCCGGCGACGATCCCCTCTTCCCGCACGGGAAATGCGGAGAATGCGATGTCTACTTCGTTTTCGCGAAGCCAGGGCATGATCTCGTAGAGCTGGGCGTCCCGAATCCGAACAGCGCAATCCGGTTGCCGCTCACGGAACAGCTCCGCCGCCGCGGCAAGTAGCGTTCCGCCTGCGGCGTTGACGAACGCGACGCGCAGCGTGCCCGTCACACCGCGAGCGGCCTCGACAGCCCGCTGGAAGGCGATGATTGTCTGGTTCCACGCGGGGCGAAGGTCCTTGTCGAGTTGCCGCCCGATAGGAGTGAGTTGCACTCGTCGGCTTGTGCGAGCGAACAGGTCCGCACCGACACTCCGCTCCAGTTTCCTGATCGTTTGACTGACCCGAGTCGTCGACACTCGCATACGCTCTGCTGTCCGACCGAAATGCAACTCCTCGGCTAGCGTCAGAAAGGCTTCCACCTCATGCCGCTCCAGCATGCTCCCACTCTCCGATCACCTCGCGGCTCCCAGCCCAGCATGTCCCGACCCAGGCCAAGCAACAACCCGGCACCCCTCGGCTGCGTCTCGGCAAACTGCTTCGAATCCGCCGCTGTGCCTGGAGACATCCGGCAACCCGAAACACGCACGCGCGAACCCGTAACACGGCCGCAGGCCACGCACCATCCCAGACGTCAGGTATTCGCCGTCCGGCGCAACGCCACCTGCGAACCTCGGAGGGCAAGCGGTGGGTGGTCCCCCTGCTGGTTCCGCCGCGACCGCGATCAGCTTCGACGGCCGAAATCTATTGCGTGATGGCATTATCCACTGCTGAATTGCACTGAACGCGGCGGTAGGTGACGACAACGCGATCGCCGTTCCGCCTCGAATTAATGCACGCAGTGGGGACCAACCGCGCGCCAACAAACGGCTTGTGACGCAGCCCAATTCAAGGCGCGCCGTCGACCTCCCGATCCAGTCGCGTTCGGGGTGGCCGTGCAGGCCCGATCGTGGCTCAGCGAGCAGCGCGTTTGCCCCGAGTTCGGTTGGTTGACGGGTTCCTGGCCGCTTCAGTTGCTGCTTTCGAGTGCTGTGGCCAGGGTCGGCCAGGATCGGGCTAGTTCGTCGGCCCAGTAGGGCCAGGAGTGGGTGCCGGCGAGCCGGAGATTTTTGGTGGCTGGGATGTCGAGTTGGGTGAGTCGGTCGGCGAATTGACGGGTGCAGGTGTTGGCGCCTGCTTCGAGTGGTCCGCCGTAGAAGACCGCATCACGCAGTTCAGGGTTGCCCGGCACATCGTGTTCGCCCGGCAGGCCGCTGCCGGTCGAGAGATAGATCGCGGTGCCGCGCAGGGCCTCCGCGTGCACCGCCGGGTCGTGGGCGCGCCACTCCGGGTCGTCGCGTTTGCCGAACATGTTGTCCGGATCGCCACCCCAGGTTTGCACTATCGCGCGGGCCTGCGTCTGCCCCAGCTCGGAGCTCAGCAGATAGCAGCCACTGTGGGCGGCGACCGCCTTGTAGAGCCCGGGTGTCCGCGTCGCCAGCATCATCGCGGCTTCGGCGCCCATCGAGGTACCTTCGATCGCGTTGCGGCCGTTGCCGTTGAAGCGCGCGTCGATCACCGGTGGCAGTTCCCGGGTCAGGAACGTCTCCCATTTGTTGGTGCCGAGCACGCGGTCGGGGTGCTTCCAGTCGGTGTAGTAGCTGGCCGCGCCGCCGGTTGTCAGTACCACGTTCACATCCTTGTCCGCGAAGAATCCCACCGCGCCGCCGTGCTCGGTCCAGCCGTTGTTGCCTGGCTCCGCGTTACGGCCATCGAGCATGTACACCGTCGGCCGAGGTTTGCTCTGATCGGCGGGCAGCAGGACCTGCACCTGCACGACACGGCCCATCGCCGGTGATCGCACATACACTCGAAGCCAGCGATCGATGATCGGCTCGATATGGTCGATCGCTGCCGGGCCCGGCAGGTATGCGCTCTGCGGTGGCGGCTCGGAATTTTCCGAAGACCCGGAACTCGGTGGTGGTGTCAGCGGTTCCGCTCCCGCAGGCGAGGGCGCGACCACCGCCACCCACAGCAGTGCTGTGGTGGTTATGACGATGTCGACGACCCGGTGCCGCGATCGACCGCGAGCACTGAATCGGACACGAGATTGTGGCGCGGTCAAACCTGCTCCCAGAACTATAGACCATGCCGCTGAACAACGGCCCGTTAACTAACGTAAGTTTAGGACCAGGGTCGAATCAACCCGAATTCGGGAGATGATCGTGAAGAGATATGCCACGATCCGGCTGAGATGGTCTTGAAGCTGAAGTCCGCCATGGTGGCCTGGACGGGGCAGCGGCGTAGATCACGCGTCACCTCGTCTTGTCGTCGACTACGCCACGAGCGCTGCGCATGGGGTCGATATCGACGAACGCCACATCCGCTGAGATCAGCGGGACCGATGCTGCCAGAGGCACGCCGCGATCTTGCTCAGCTTTCGACGCGAACCGCGACTGCTCCCGAGGGAGCAAGACTCGTGGTGAGCATTCCTTCCCAGGGGTCGGCGGCGTAACAGCGATGCCGCTGCCAGTGCCCGAACACGAGCAGCAGATCCCGCCACGACACACTCGGGTGTAACTCAGCCGGTACAGCCATGCCGGCCAACAACATGCGGTTGTTGGCGAGTTACGGCCCACGCGCCGTGAAGTATTCCTGCACGATCGTAAAGCGGACTCGACTTGATTCAGTGCGCAGTGCGATCAAAGATCGTCTAGGGGCTGGCTCGACAAATTGATCAATTGGTTTCCGATCAGCACCTTATGAGCACTAAAGGAGAATTCAGGTTTTGAACCATAGCTTGTCGAATATGCGGCCGCGGCGTCCGCAGATGCTCTCGCAATAGGCGCTGAGGAAGCGGTAATTATTACCAGCTCCACATGGAGTTAGCTACCACGAATGAGTGAGGGGTGCAGGTCGGGGATGCGGGATTATCGCTAGTCGGGTATGCGATGCGGATACGAATATCGGACGGATGAGTTACCTATTCCGGGCTCTCCGAAATCCGAATGTAAGGAGACGGATGTACGCGGATCTGGATCGGCTCGGGCGTGGCAGCAATCACACCGGTGAGGCAGCTGACCATGTGCACGTGGCGCGCAATCATTTACGGTCGGTGGAGATGACCGTGGGTATGTTCGGCCGGACCGAGGTCGCCGCGAATGCCGAGGTCCTCGTATCCCGAGCCCACGAACGGCATGTCCGAGCGCTCGACGATCACCATCGAAGCCTGACGTGGATCGGTGAGAACACGGCCGGAGCCGCGACCGCGCTCGATGAGGCGGACCAGGCAGGCGCCTATGCCGTGCGCCGCGGGAACACCTCCCACCGACAAGCGTGAATACGCCGAAATTGGTCGTTCTCTCGGTGTCCGAGCTGACGAAGGCCGCTGGAGGCGATCCGTGGCAGTTGCAGGATCAGTTATTGGCGGGCAAGCCGTTTCGGATCAGCAAGATGGCCGAGGCATTCCATCGAGGCGGGTCGCATGCTGGGCAGGCGGACAGTGCATTCGAACGGGCTCGTAAGCATTTTCAGGATGCGTATACCTCCGGGGACCGATCCAATGTGATCGACGATTCCGCTGTCGTGAAAGACGCCAAGGCCAGGCTGGGTGGTTCGTCGAACACACTCCGCACCATCGGCACCCACCTGGAGGAAATCGCGGCAGCCCTCGCCGATGCTCAGAATATTACGCACCATCCGATCGATGCCCTCAACCATTCGCTGACCGAACTCGAATCGGAATACTTGAAGTTTCCGCGGTTCGGGCGAGCGGACATCCAGGCTATGCGGCGCCAACAGCTCCAGTCGATAAAGAAGGCGGCGGTCGCCGCAGTGGCCGCGACCTATCGGCAGCTGAAGGGCACCGTCGCCGGCTACGAGAACCTTCTCGACGCGCGGATGAAAGAGCTCGAAAAAACCGGCTACCTTCCGCCGGTGCAACTCGACGACGCCGCCTCGAACAACGACCCGAAGGCCGTATACGAATGGTGGAAGTTGCTCACTCCTGCTGAGCAACAAGCGTTGATCACCGAGCATCCGGATGTGATCGGGAATCTCAACGGAATACCGGTCGCCGATCGCAGCGCCGCGAACATGCAGGTCATGAATGCCGACATCCACCGGGTCGAGGCAATGGCGAAGGCCAAGGGCGTGTCGGTCGCGGCGATCCAGAAAGACCCGACGAAATACGGCCTGACAGCCGATGATCTCACGCGCTACCACAATGCGATCAACGTCAAGGCCGGCCTGGACGCCTACAGCGGTCGGAAAAAGCCCGGTCAGTTCGGGCCGTATCTGCCGACCTACCTGTATGCGTACCAGCCGCTCGGGTTCGATGGAAAGGGCAGGGCCGCAATCGCAATCGGCAATCCCGACACCTCACCCAATACCGCGGTCCTGGTACCGGGAGCGAGTCAGAGCGTGCGTGCCAGCGACGCATCCGACAAGGGATGGTTCGCCGTCCAAAGCGAACAAGCGCAGAATCTGTACGCCGAATCGAACAGAGCGGACCCGAGTCATCCGACGGCGGTCCTCGCCTGGATGGGCTACGACTCGCCGACCAACGGAATCACCGCTGTGCTCAGCGGCGACCCCACCGCCGAACGTGCCGGCGGAGAACTCCTGGCCCGCGACGTCAACGGGCTCAATGCGACGCATCAGGGTGGTGCGGCGAATTCGCACATGACCGTGGTGGGCTACTCCGCCGGGGCCATCGTCACCTCCGACGCGGCAGCCGCGAGTCACATGCACGCCGACGACGTGGTCTTGCTCGGGCCAGTCAGCACCGACCAAGCGCACCACGCGGCCGACTTCCACCTGAACCACGGCGGACACGTGTACGTCGGCGAAGCGTCCAATGACCTCAACGCGCACGGCGGCCATGCGATTTTGGACGCGCACAGCCACTTGAACGGACAGGGTGGGGACGCCGACCCCACCGCACCGGAGTATGGCGCCACCCGCATCAAGGCGGAGACGCCGCCGAGCTATTCCTCACCGCTCTACTACAGCGGACAGGCCCATCTGCACTACTTCACCGCCGGCAGCGAATCACTATATGCCACAGCCGATATCACGTCCGGGAATGCCGATCAACTCGCCGCGCACCAGATGCTGGCCAGTCCCGACAAGAAGGTCCCGGCGCCCGGCCGAGCCGGATGGGAGGGCCTGGAAACGGTGCAGGAAGGCGAGACGACAGACGGCGTCGAGGATGACCACTACCACGATCTGAGATAGTGCTTCGTCAGGCGATCGATCCGGCGCTCACGCCTTTCCATTGAGTGCGCCATCCGGCAACTGTCCGCTTCTCGACAGATGCCGACCTCACAGCGGGGTAGCGGGGCCTTGTGATAGCGCGGCCACGGATAGCATCGATCTTCGTACAGATCGAGGAACGCCGAGGGGCTTGTGTTGACTACCGACCATCTTGACCGCTGGAACGCTCACGAGGCTTCGGCGGAGGCGATGATTCCGATCATTGGCAGGCTGTACCGCGAGAAGGGGGTGACCATCCTCCTGCACAGCCGGTCGCTGGTGAACAAGTCGGTGATCAGCATTCTGCGGACGCATCGGTTCGCGCGGCAGATCGAGGGTGAGGAACTTTCGGTCGAGGAGACGCTGCCGTTCCTCGAAGTGCTCAGCGGGCTTGACCTGGGGGCATGCAAGATCGACCTCGGGCGGTTGGTGATGGCCTATCGCAGCGACGATCGCGGGCTGTCGATCCCCGAGTTCACCGCGGCGGTGCTGGCCGACGTCACCGATGGCAATAAGGCCGAGCCGCAGGGGCCCCGCGACGTGGTGCTCTACGGATTCGGCCGGATCGGTCGTCTGGTCACTCGTCTGCTCATCGAGAAGGTCGGGTCCGGCAATGGGTTGAACCTGCGGGCCGTGGTGGTGCGCAAGGGCGGCGAGGGCGATCTGGCCAAGCGTGCGTCACTGCTGCGGCGGGATTCGGTACACGGACAGTTCAACGGAACGATCAAGGTCGACACCGAGAACGACACGATCATCGCGAACGGCAATGTCATCAAGTTCATCTACAGCGATGATCCGACGACGATCGACTACACCGAGTTCGGGATCAACGAGGCGATCCTGATCGACAACACCGGTAAGTGGCGTGACCGTCTTGGCCTGTCGCAGCACCTGCGTCCGGGCATCGCGAAGGTCGTTCTCACCGCGCCCGGCAAGGGCAACGTGCCGAATATCGTGCATGGGGTCAACCATCGCGACCTAGACCTCTCGGAGCAGATCTACTCGTGCGCTTCGTGCACGACCAACGCGATCGTGCCGCCGCTCAAGGCGATGGATGACGAGTTCGGCATTGTCCGCGGTCACGTGGAGACGGTGCACTCGTTCACCAACGACCAGAACCTGCTGGACAACTTCCACAAGGCCGACCGTCGCGGGCGCTCCGCGCCGTTCAACCTCGTGCTCACCGAAACCGGCGCCCAGTCCGCAGTGGCGAAGGCGATGCCGGACTTCAAGGCAAAGATCACCGGCAGCTCGATTCGCGTTCCCACACCGGACGTTTCGGTCGCGATCCTCAACCTGCAGCTCCAGCGGGAGACCACAAAGACCGGGGTGCTCGAATATCTGCGTCAGGTATCGCTGTCCGGACCATTGAGCCGCAACCTCGACTACACCGCCGCCACTGACGTGGTTTCCAGCGACTTCATCGGCTCCCGCGCGGCCTCCATCGTCGACGCCAACGCCACCATCGTCGACGGCGACACCGCGATCCTGTACCTCTGGTACGACAACGAATTCGGCTATTCGTGCCAGGTCGTGCGGACGGTGCAATACATCTCGGGCATCGAGTATCCGACCTACCCACAGCTGAACGCGCCAGCCGCCGTGGCTGCACGGTAGTTCGCGGCCCCACAACTCGGCCGAACCTGGTCGGCCATCACGGTTTTCGCGATGGTCGACCTCAGAGCCCAAGGGACACCGCCAGATGCTGATGCGGCCGAGGACCGTGGGGAAGCGCAGGCTGATCTGAGCCCATCGCCCCGCACCGAGTGGGCCACGAAGTGGCGGTGGGGTTACGCTCCGTACGGATCCGTCAGCGTCGTCGGCGTCCCGGCGATCTCCAACGCCGGTTCGGGAAATTCAGGGCCCGCAACATAGAATCGCGCCCGGGTCCGGCCGACTGGTACGAGGATTGCCCGGCGGACCAGATCACGTAGGTCCCGTTGCGCCTGTTGCACACTCAGTGCCTCGTTCTGCTCGTAGCGAGTGCGGCGTACTCGACCCGACATCGCGACATCGTGCAGCGCCGTGACCAAGCGTTCGTCCAGACCTCCACCGATCGCGAACTCCGACAGAGCGTCCCACACGCGTCCCGATCGGACGAACCGCGCGTGGACCGTCTGCGCCTGCTGGTGATATGCGGTCAGGTTGAACCGAATCCATTCGCCCACATCCTGATTCGGTCGGTACTCACTACCGCGACGCCCCAATACCTGGTAGTACTCCCAGGTATTACCCGGCCTTCCCAACCACGCCTCGATCGAGGAGAACTCCGGCGCGAGCACTCCTTCTCGCGCGATCATCAGCGTTTGCAACGACCGTGACATACGACCATTGCCGTCCGCCCATGGATGTATCGACACCAGGTGCAGATGCGCCATGGCCGCGCGAACCAGCGGATGCACTCCGTCTTCACCGTTGAGCCAATCGATGAGCTCAGCCATCAACCCGGGTACCTCCGCCGCCGCGGGCGCGGTATAGGCGGCGATGCTCGGATCGCGGGCGTCGGTCACATACGCCGGCCCGCGCCGCCACTGCCCCGCCGGCTTGCGCGCTGCGTGGCGGTGGCCCTGCAGCATCCAGTGCATCGCGTTGAGCATTCCCTTGCCATAGGCGAAGTCGTCGACATCGTGCAAGGTCTGGATGTAGGTCATCATCCGCTCGTAGGCGAGTGTCTCGTTCCGGTTCTCCTCCGAGACATCCACATCACGTTCACCGGCCATGAGGTCTTCCACGTCGACGGTGGAAATTTTGAATCCCTCGATCGAATTCGACGCCGAGATCGCATCGGCAGTCAGAAATCTCCGCAGATCCCCGGTCCGCTTCACCGGCGCTCCTTGCAGCTGATGGCGCAGTTCACCTCGCATGCTGTCTACCTCGGACAGCACACGTTTGTCGTCAGCGGTCAGCACCGGAGTCGGGAACAGCACATGTGGACAATGCCGTGACGCAATCATTACGTCAAACAGCGGTTTGGCGTTTCCGATCGGAGCATCCTCGATCCATGGCGGCCGCAGGCGACCGCCAGTGGGGGTTAGCGCCGTCGCCTGGGCTGAACTGCGCCGACGTGAGCGATCACAACTTACGAATCTGACGACTCCTTGACACGGACCAAATGTTCGCGCTAACAATGTTTGCGTTAACATTGTTAGGAGCGTCACAGTGGCGGACACGTATGTGGTTGGTGTCGACTTCGGCACGTTGTCCGGGCGGGCAGTTGTTGTCAGGGTGCGGGATGGGGCTGAGTTCGCCAGCGCGGTAAGTGAATACCGACATGGGGTCATCGATCGGACCCTGCCTGTGACGGGCGTCGAGCTGCCGCCGGATTGGGCGTTGCAGGATCCTGAGGATTACCTCGATGTCCTGCGGACGGCGGTGCCCGAGGCGCTGGCCGATTCGGGGGTCGACCCCGCGGATGTCATCGGGATCGCTACGGATTTCACGGCGTGTACGGTGCTGCCGACGCTTGCCGACGGCACGCCGTTGTGTCAGGTTCCGGAATTCGCGGAGCGTCCGCACGCCTATCCGAAGTTGTGGAAGCACCATGCGGCACAGGCGCAGGCGGATCGGATCAATACCCTCGCCCACGAACGAGCCGAACCGTGGATCAATCGGTATGGGGGCAAGATTTCGGCGGAGTGGGAGTTCGCCAAGGCGCTGCAGATGCTGGAAGACGATCCCGAGATCTATTCCAGGGCCAAGCGTTTCATCGAAGCCGCGGACTGGATCGTCTGGCAGCTGTGCGGTAGCGAGACCCGCAACGTCTGCACGGCCGGTTACAAGGGAATTCACCAGGACGGTAGCTGGCCGAGCAGCGACTACCTGGCTGCGCTGAATCCGGACTTCGCCGACTTCGCCGTCGGCAAGCTGGTCCACCCGCTGTCCCCGCTCGGAGGCCGTGCCGGAGGCCTGACCGAGCGGGCAGCGGGGTGGACGGGGCTGCGGCCCGGGATCGCGGTCGCGGTCGGCAATGTCGACGCGCATGTCACCGCGCCCGCCGCGCAGGCTGTCGAGAATGGGCAGTTGCTCGCGGTGATGGGCACGTCGACCTGCCATGTCATGAATGGCGATCACCTCGCCGAGGTGCCTGGCATGTGTGGTGTGGTCGACGGCGGAATTATCAGTGGCAGTTGGGGATACGAGGCGGGGCAGAGTGGGGTCGGCGATATCTTCGCGTGGTTTGTCGACTCGTCGCTGCCGGGGCGCTATCACGCCGAGGCGGCCGCGTGCGGGATGGACGCGCATTCCTACTTGAGTGAGCTGGCGCAGCGGCAGCGGGTCGGTGAACACGGGCTGGTCGCGTTGGACTGGCACAGCGGAAATCGCTCGGTGCTCGTCGACCACGACCTGTCCGGAGTGCTGGTCGGCCTCACGCTCGCGACGAAACCCGAGGACATCTATCGCGCATTGCTGGAGGCCACCGCCTTCGGCACCCGCACCATCATCGAAACCTTCGATGCCGCAGGCGTTCCCGTTCGTGAACTGGTGATCGCCGGTGGCCTGATGAAGAACTCGTTGCTGATGCAGATCTATGCCGATGTGACGCGGTTACCGCTGTCGATCATCGGCTCGGATCAGGGCCCGGCGCTCGGCTCGGCCATCCACGCCGCTGTCGCCGCCGGGGCCTACCCGGATGTCCGTGCCGCCGCCAAGTCGATGGGCCGGGTGCACCGCAACGCCTATCTTCCCGATCCCGACCGCGCCGCCGCATACGACGCCATCTACGCCGAATACCAAGCCCTCCACGATCATTTCGGCCGCGGCGGCACCGAGGTGCTGCACCGGCTGCGACGCATCCGTAACGACGCACGAAGGGAAGTCGCCACCGCATGAGCGAGCGCAGCGAGCGAACGAATACACAGCCGAGCCGCTCGCGAACAGTAGGCACAGCTGAGCGAGCCGTCATTACCGGGCTGCGTGAGCAACTGGTCGATCTGCATCGAGAACTACTGCGCTGGGGTCTGGTGGTGTGGACCGCGGGCAATGTCTCCGCCCGGGTGCCCGGTGAGGAATTGCTGGTCATCAAGCCGAGCGGGGTGTCCTATGACGAGCTCACCCCGAATTCGATGGTGGTCTGCGATTTCGACGGCAAGCTTGTCGAAGGCGATCTGGCACCGTCCAGCGATACCGCCGCGCACGCCTATATCTACCGGGCGATGCCCGAGGTGGGCGGTGTGGTGCATACCCATTCGACATACGCGAGCGCGTGGGCCGCACGTGCGGAACCGATTCCGTGTGCGCTGACCGCGATGGCCGATGAATTCGGCGGCGAAATTCCGGTCGGCCCCTTCGCGCTCATCGGCAACGACGATATCGGCCGAGGCGTGGTCGCGACGCTGACGGGTCACCGCTCCCCCGCCGTCCTGATGCGCAATCACGGTGTCTTCGCGGTCGGGCGCGATGCGCGTGCCGCGGTGAAGGCGGCCGTCATGTGCGAGGACGTGGCTCGCACCGTGCATATCGCGCGCCAGCTCGGTGAACCGATCCCCATCGCGCAGGCCGATGTGGACAGCTTGCACGACCGCTACCAGAACGTATACGGCCAGCACTGAATTCCGGCCGCCGACAAAGGAGTACGTCCTCGATGAACCCGAAACCACGCATCGGCCTACTCGGCATCATGCAGGCCCTCTACGACGACATGATCCCGGGCATCGCCGAGCGCCAGGACCGCTACGCCCACGATATCGCCGAACAACTCGCCGATCTCGCCGACTGGACCGTGGGACGCCCGGTCAAGGACCGGCGTGACGCCGAGGCCGTCATGCGCGAATTCGTCAATGCCGATCTCGACGGCGTCATGGTGGTGATGCTCACCTATGGCCCGGCGATGCGGGTGGCCCGGTTGTTCAACGAGAACCGACTTCCGGTGCTACTGGCCAATATTCAACCCGAGCCGACCGTTACGCCGGCCTGGGATATGGCCGATATGACCTATAACCAGGGCATCCACGGCGCGCAGGACACCGCGAATGCGATGGTTCGTGCCGACCGTCCGTTCACCGTCGTCACCGACGACTGGAAAAGCCCGGAATTCGCTGTGCGCGTCGACCGTTGGGCACGAGCCGCACGCGCGGTAACGGCATGGCGGTCGCTGAAGGTCGGCGTATTCGGCTATGCCATGAACGATATGGGCGATATCCGCGTCGACGAGAACGCGTTATTGCGGGCGCTCGGCCCGGAGATCAGTTTCGTGGCACCCGGTGACCTCTACCGGGGCAGCCAGGCGGTGACCGATGACGAGGTGGCGGCGCTGATGGCTTGGGAGGACGCCGAATTCGCGATCGATCCGGCATTGACCGGCGTGGAACGCGAAGACCACGCCAGGATGCAGATCGCCATCGAACGCATTCTCACCGACCGCGGCTACGGTGCGTACTCGACGCATTTCGATGCGATCGGCGAGGACGGCCGTTTCCAGCGGCTGCCGCTGGCCGCGGCTTCGAGCCTGATGGCCAAGGGCTACGGCTATGGCGCAGAAGGCGATGCGATGGCCGCTGCCATGGTCTACGCGGGGCATCAGCTGATCGGTGACGGCCATTTCACCGAAATGTATGCGATGGACTTCCCCTCCGACTCGATCTTGATGAGCCATATGGGCGAGGGGAATTGGCGCATCGCGCGCGACGATGAACCGGTCCGACTGATCCGGCGCGAACTGGGCATCGGCAACCTCGACGAACCGCCTACCTTCCTGTTCCGCTATCAGCCGGGGCCCGCGACGCTGGCCTGTCTGGTTTCGCTCGGCGGCGAAAAGTTCCGAATGGTGGTGGCCGAGGGTGAGGTCCTAGACAGTCAGCAACTGCCCGCACTGGAGATGCCCTACGGCCAGTTCCGGCCCGCGAGCGGCGTGCGTGCCTGCATGGATGGCTGGCTCACCGCGGGCGGTCCGCACCACCAGGTCATGAATATCGGCTACCACGCCGCCGACTGGCAGGTCTTCTGTCAGCTCACCGGCATCGAGTTCGTCCAGGTCTAGTCAAGGAGTTGTGCCATGCCCACCATCAACCGACGCGGACTCTTCGCCGGCGCCGCCGGTGTCGCCGCGCTGTTGGCCGCCGCCGCGTGTTCCGTTGAGGACAGCGGGAATTCGTCCGCGACCGGCGGCATGATCGGCATCGCCATGCCGACGAAATCCTCCGAACGCTGGGTCGCCGACGGCAACAATATCGTCAAGCAGTTCAAGGACCTCGGCTACGACACCGATCTGCAATACGCCGAGGACGTCATCGAGACACAGGTCTCCCAGATCGAGAACATGATCACCCGTGGGGTCAAGGCGCTGGTGATCGCGGCGATCGACAACAAGTCACTCACCGGTGTTCTGCAGCAAGCCAAGACCAACAAGATCGCGGTGGTCGCCTACGACCGGCTCATCCGCGACACCGCGAATGTCGACTATTACGCCACCTTCGACAACTTCAAAGTCGGCGTGCTGGAAGCCAATTACATCGTCGACCGGCTCGGTCTGCGTGATGGCAAGGGTCCGTTCTCGATCGAACTGTTCGCCGGTTCCCCCGATGACAACAACACCTACTACTTCTTCAACGGCGCCATGTCGGTGATCCGGCCCTATCTCGACTCCGGCAAGCTGGTGGTCCGCTCCGGACAGACCGCCGTCGATCAGGTGACCACCCTGCGCTGGGATGGCGCTACCGCCCAGTCCCGGATGGAGAACCTGCTCAGCGCCAATTACTCCACCTCGAATATCGATGCCGTGCTGTCTCCCTACGATGGCCTCAGCATCGGCATCGTCTCGGCCCTCAAGGCGGTCGGTTACGGCAGGGGCGATAAGAAGATGCCGGTCGTCACCGGTCAGGATGCCGAGAAGGCGTCGGTGAAGTCGATCATCGCGGGCGAGCAGACCATGACCGTGTTCAAAGACACCCGCGACCTCGCCAAACGCGCCGTGCAGATGGTCAATGCGATCTTGACCAGCGGCACACCGGAAACCAATGACACCACCTCCTACGACAACGGCGCGAAGAAGGTGCCGTCGTATCTGCTGCAGCCGGTGTCGGTCGATAAGGACAACTACCGGAAGGTACTCATCGACTCCGGCTACTACTCCGAGCGCGACTTCGCCTGACAACCGGAAGGCCCCGCATGGCCGAGTCAGGGCCCGGAGGAGGCAGCCTGCGTAACCACGGAGGGCCCCTCGGGTATGCACAGAAGGACACAGCATGACCAAGCACATTCTCGAAATGCGCGCGATCACCATGGAATTCCCGGGTGTGAAGGCGCTCGACGCGGTGGATTTCGCGGTGGCCGATGGCGAAATCCACGCGCTGGTCGGCGAGAACGGCGCGGGCAAATCCACGCTCATGAAGGTGGTCAGCGGCGTTTACCCGCACGGCTCCTACGCCGGACAGATCCGCATGGACGGTACCGATGTGGCGTTCAAGGATATTCGCGGTAGCGAGGCGGCCGGTATCGCGATCATCCACCAGGAATTGGCGCTGGTGCCGCAGCTTTCGATCGCGGAGAACATCTTTCTCGGCAATGAACGGCTGCGCGGCTTGACCGTCGACTGGCAGGAGACCAATCGGCAGGCGATGCTGCTGATGCGGCAGGTCGGTCTCGTCGAGGATCCCGAAACCCTGGTCGCCGCTCTGGGTGTCGGGAAACAGCAGCTCGTCGAAATCGCCAAGGCGCTGTCCAAACAGGTGCGATTGCTAATTCTCGATGAACCGACCGCCGCGCTCAATGAGACCGACAGTGCGAGCCTGCTCGCGCTGCTGCGGCAACTGCGCGAGCAGGGCATCACCTCGATCCTTATCTCGCACAAGCTCAATGAGGTTTTGGCTGTCGCGGATTCGATCACCGTGCTGCGCGACGGCCGGACCATCGAGACCCTCGATGCGAAGGCCACAGAAGTCACCGAGGATCGCATTATCAAGGGGATGGTCGGGCGCGATCTCGACCATCGGTTTCCGCCGCGGGAGGATCCGCGGATCGGCGAGGTGTTCTTCGAGATCGCCGATTGGAATGTCGACCACCCGACCATTGCGGATCGCCGGATCGTGCGGGATGCGGCGCTGAATGTGCGGCGCGGTGAGATCGTCGGTATCGCCGGGTTGATGGGTGCCGGGCGCACTGAGTTGGCGATGAGTGTTTTCGGCCGGTCCTACGGTCGCAATATTCGCGGCACGATTCGCAAAGATGGTGCGGTACTGAAGGTTTCGTCGGTGCATGACGCCATCGGCGCGGGGATCGCCTATGTCTCGGAGGACCGTAAGCAATACGGATTGATCCTCGACGAGGACATCCGGCGCAATATGACCCTCGCCAATCTCCCCGCGGTATCTCGGCACGCCG
This sequence comes from Nocardia sp. CA-084685, assembly GCF_050955785.1. Taxonomy (NCBI): domain Bacteria; kingdom Bacillati; phylum Actinomycetota; class Actinomycetes; order Mycobacteriales; family Nocardiaceae; genus Nocardia; species Nocardia sp. CA-084685. Next base: position 2,474,198 of record NZ_CP192094.1, on the reverse strand, counting down.
TCATCGATACCCACCGCGAAATCGTCGAAGCCGAGCGCTTGCGCACCCGACTGACCGTGAAGACGCCGACGGTATTCCAGAAGGTGGGCAACCTCTCCGGCGGGAACCAGCAAAAGGTCGTGCTCGGCAAATGGATATTCACCGAACCCGATCTGCTGATCCTCGACGAGCCCACCCGCGGTATCGACGTCGGCGCCAAATACGAAATCTATCTGATCGTCCAGCAGCTCGCCGCCGACGGAAAAGGCGTGCTGATCATCTCCTCGGAACTGCCGGAACTACTCGGCCTGTGTGACCGCGTCTACGCGATGAGCCAGGGCCGCATCACCGGTGAATTACCGAAACACGAAGCCACACAGGAGGCTGTCATGAAACTGATGACACGCGGAACCGCCGCAGCCGAGGCGGTACCCGAATGACATTGCTGGATAAGCTCGAAGACGACGACTCCACCGAGGTCATCGCGAAGGCGGTCGAGCAGAAACAGGTCGGCGCGCTCGCGGCCCTTCGCCGCACCCTGCGCGGCAATGTGCGCCAATACGGCATGATCGTGGCGCTCGTGGTGATCACGCTGTTGTTCCAAATCCTCACCACGGCAAAACTTTCCGACGGCGTCAGCCTATTGACGCCGCTCAATGTCACGAATGTCATCCTGCAGAACGGCTACATCCTGGTGCTCGCCATCGGGATGATGCTGGTGATCATCAACGGGCACATCGACCTATCGGTCGGATCCCTGTGCGCACTGGTCGGCGCGGTAACCGGTATCGCCATCGTGCAGTGGCACTGGCCGTGGCCGCTAGTCGTGCTGGCGGCCGTGGCGATGGGCGCGGCCATCGGTGCGTGGCAGGGGTATTGGATCGCCTACGTCAAGATTCCGGCATTCATCGTCACGCTCGGTGGCATGCTGCTGTTCCGTGGTCTGGCGCAGCTGGTACTCGAGGGCCAGTCGATCGGCCCGTTCCCGCAGGGCTTCGTGAATATCGCGGCCGGTTACCTCCCGAATTGGCTTCCGCTGCATGCCGTTCAATTCGCGGGGTTCAACGGGATCGCTATTCGGTTGCGTGTCGGTGAGCTGAATGGATTGACATTGCTCATCGGCGTGCTCGCGGTGGCCGCCCTGGTGTGGTCGCAATGGCGGGTGCGGCAACGCCGTCGTTCCTACGGTCTGCCTGCCGGACCGCGCTCGCTGTTCATCGCGAAGTCGGCGGCGCTCGGTGCGGTCATTCTGGCCTTCAGCTTCGTATTGGCGTCCTACAACGGGATTCCGATTATCGGCGTTATCTTGATCGTGTTGATCGTGCTGTATTCGTTCGTGATGAACCGCTCGGTGATCGGGCGTCGGATCTACGCCGTCGGCGGCAATGAGAAAGCCGCACAGCTGTCCGGAGTGAATACCAAGGCCAATACGTTCTGGGTTTTCGTGAATATGGGTGTGCTCGCGGCGCTTGCGGGTGTCATCTTCGCGGCCCGGCTCGGCGCGGCGACGCCGAAGGCCGGACAGAACTTCGAACTCGATGCTATTGCCGCGGCATTCGTCGGTGGCGCGTCGGCCAGCGGCGGTATCGGCACGGTCGTCGGCGCGATCGTCGGGGCGTTGGTGATGGGTGTGATGAACAACGGCATGTCGATGCTCGGCGTCGGCAGCGACTGGCAGTTGGTCATCAAGGGCCTGGTACTGCTGGCCGCGGTGGCATTCGACGTCTACAACAAGAAACGCGCGGCGGCCTGAGCCCGCATCACCGCTGGGCCGGTGCCGCCGTACTGTCGCGCGTGACCAACGTCGGCAGCACCGACGGCGATGCCGGTTCGGCGGTGGCACCGTCGAATTCCAACAGCCGCAACAACATCTGCATACTGCGGCGACCCACCTCGTCGAAGTCCTGCCGGATGGTCGTCAACGGCGGCGAGAGGTAGGCGGCCTCCGGAATATCGTCGAAGCCGACCACCGAGATGTCGGCGGGTACCCGGATGCCGCGTTCGGTGAAGGCGCGCAGCATGCCGAGCGCCATCTGGTCATTGGCCGCGAATACCGCGGTCACATCGGGTTGCGCGGCGAGCAGGAGGCCGGCTTCATAGCCGGAGTGGGCACTCCAATCACCGCCGATCAACGGGGGAATCGGTGCCCCCGCGGCCTCCAGCGTGCTACGCCAGCCTTCGGTTCGGTCGCGTGCCTCCAGCCAGTCGCTGGGACCGGCGAGCTGCCATACCGTGCGGTGTCCCAGATCGAGCAGGTGTTGCACGGCCAGCCTGGCACCCTCGACCTGATCCACCGAAACCGACGGCAAGCCGCTGTCCTGGCCGGCCTCGACCGCGACGGCCAGCAGGCGTTCGGGCAGATTGTGCAGTGCCGCCGCGGCGGCCATCTGCGGGGCGATGACGATGATCCCGTCTACGCCCTGATCGGCCAGACTGTTCGCGGCCGCCAATACACTGGAGCGGTCCACCGTCTCCAAGGCGAAGATGCTGACACCGTAACCCGCTGTGCGAGCGGCACGTTCGATGCCGAGCAGGGTGCACGCAGGTCCGTACAGAATGGTGTCGAAACTGACCACGCCGAGCATATTCGAACGCCTGCTGACCAGTCCCCTTGCCATGGCATTGGGGCGGTAGCCGAGTTGTTCGACGGCGCGCAGCACCCGCTCACGGGTCTCCGGACGCACATTCGCGCTGCCGTTGAGCACCCGCGAGACGGTCTGATGGGACACTCCAGCGAGTTTGGCGACATCGGTCATCACCGCCGGGCGCGCAGCCGTCGGCCGAACCGCCGTTGAGGTATCCCCGGCGGCAAATCCGTCCCTGTCCCTCACATCCACCTTCCAAGCGTCGTGCCGAATATATTGTCCCGGTTCCCCCAGGTTAACGCTCACACCGCCGATGACCGCAGCATGACCCGAACTGCCGTGCCGACCACGACAACCGATTTCCGGTAGTCGCCACCAGATTACGGACGCCAGAGCTCTTGACTAGAAGAATGTGAGCGCTAACACTATCAGGACTACCGCACCTCGGTGCAACACGTTTCACAATGCAAGGGAGAGCCTGATCGTGTTGAAGAGGCTTCTGATCACCGCCAGCGCACTTGTTATCACCGCAGCAACAGCCGTCGGCTGCGGCAGCTCGGGAAGCGACCAAACCGTACTCGGGTTCTCCCAGGTAGGCGCCGAAAGCGGTTGGCGCACCGCGAATACGAAATCCATCCAGGACGCCGCTGCCGTGGCTGGCATCCAGCTGAAATTCGCCGACGCCCAACAGAAACAGGAAAACCAGATCAAGGCGATCCGCACCTTCATCCAGCAGCGTGTGGATGTCATCGCATTCTCCCCGGTCGTCGCATCCGGATGGGACACCGTCCTGAAGGAGGCCAAGGACGCCAAGATTCCGGTGATCCTCACCGACCGCGCGGTCGACTCGGCCGATACGTCGCTGTATGTGACCTTCCTCGGCTCGGATTTCGTCGAAGAGGGCCGCAGGGCGGCGAATTGGCTCGTCGACGCGACCAAGAATTCGACTGACACCGTGAATATCGCGGAGTTGCAGGGCACCACCGGATCCGCGCCCGCGACCGATCGGAAGAAGGGTTTCCAGGAGGTTATCGGCGCCGACCCGAAGTTCAAGATCATCGCATCGCAGACCGCGGAATTCACCCGCGCCAAGGGCAAAGAGGTCATGCAGGCATTCCTGGCCGCGCATCGGGATATCAACGTGCTGTACGCGCACAACGACGATATGGCGCTCGGCGCGATCCAGGCGATCGAGGAGGCCGGGTTGAAGCCGGGTAAGGACATCAAGATCATCTCGATCGATGGCACGCGCGATGCCTTCCAGGCCATGGCCGACGGCAAGATCAACGTGGTCGTCGAATGCAATCCGCTGCTCGGCCCGAAGCTGATGGACATCACCAAGGATGTCGTGGCGGGGCGCCCGACGCCCAAGCGGATCGTCACCGATGAAGGCGTCTACACCCAGGACCAGGCCGCCGCCGCGCTGCCAACCCGGACATACTGAGCCGGAGCGAGTGCATGTCGGAACCCACTGCCACACCGGCACTTCGGATGTCGGGCATCGTCAAGCGTTTCGCCGGGGTCACCGCATTGTCCGAAGTGGGCCTGCGGCTGTTCCCCGGTGAAATACACGCGCTGGTCGGTGAGAACGGTGCGGGCAAATCCACCCTCATCAAGGTGCTCACCGGAATTCACGACGCCGATGCCGGAACCATCGAACTCGACGGTCGCCCAGTGCGTTTCACCGGCCCGCAGCAGGCGCTGCGGGCCGGGGTGAGCACCGTCTATCAAGAGGTGAATCTGTGCCCGAATCTGTCGGTCGCGGAGAACATCTACATCGGACGGGAACCGCGACGGGCCGGTCTCATCCGATTCGCCGCGATGCGTCGCGATGCCGCCCGGCTGCTGGACAGACTGCATCTGAACATCGATGTGGCTGCCCCGCTCGGCTCGTATTCGCTCGCGGTGCAACAGCTGATCGCCATCGCGCGGGCCGTCGACCTGGACGCCAGGGTTCTCATCCTGGACGAGCCGACATCATCGCTCGACACCGGTGAGGTCGAGCAACTGTTCGCGGTGATGCGCCGACTCGCCGCCGAAGGCGTGGCGATCGGATTCGTCACCCACTTCCTCGATCAGATCTTCGAGATCTGCGACCGGGCCACGGTACTGCGCAACGGCACCCTGGTGGGCGAATATCCGGTAGCACAACTGAGTCAGAAAGATCTCATCGCGCACATGCTCGGCACGGCGTTGCGCACGCTCGACGAGATCGAGCACGAGAAGCCGGATCCCGCGGTGGTGGCGCGCCACGATCCGCTGCTGCAGGCCTCGGGGATCGGCGGACGACGCAATTCCGTCGCGCCATTCGATCTCACTGTCCGCGATGGCGAGGTGGTCGGGTTGGCCGGGTTGCTCGGCTCCGGCCGCACCGAGGTGGCGCGACTACTGTTCGGCGCCGACCGCGCGTCCACCGGGAACCTCCGCGTCGCTGGCACACCGACGGCGTTGCGCTCGCCGCGCGCCGCGATCGACCATCGGATCGCCTTCTGCCCCGAAGACCGTAAATCCCAGGGCCTGATCCTGGACCTGTCGGTGCGCGACAATATCGTGCTCGCGGTCCAGGCGGCGCGCGGCTGGGCCCGGCCGCTGTCGGCGCGCAAGCGCGACGAACTCGTCGCCGGATACATCACGTCACTGCGGATCGTCCCCGCCGATCCGGATACGCCGGTGAAATTCCTCAGCGGCGGCAACCAGCAGAAGGTGCTGCTGGCCCGCTGGCTGGCCACCCAGCCGAAACTGCTGATCCTCGACGAGCCGACCCGCGGTATCGATATCGGCGCCAAGGCGGAGATCCAACGGCTGGTCATCTCGCTGTCCGAGGAGGGCATGTCGGTGCTGTTCATCTCCGCCGAACTCGAGGAAGTGCTGCGGCTCAGTCACAAGGTGGCGATCCTGCGCGATCGGCGGTTGGTCGCCGAACTGGTCAACGATGCCACCCTGACCATGGACCGACTCACCGAAACCATTGCGAGCGGGGCTATTTCATGACGATCTTCCGAAACCATCTGTTCTGGCCAGCGGCTGCGCTCATCGCACTGCTGATCGTCAACGTCGCGTTCACGCCCGGATTCCTCTCGATCCGCATTCAGGACGGACACCTCTACGGCAGCCTGATCGATATCCTGCGCTACGGGGCGCCACTGGTGCTGATCTCGCTCGGCATGACGCTGGTCATCGCGACGCGCGGCATCGACCTATCGGTCGGCACGGTCGTGGCGATCGCGGGTGCGCTGGCCTGTCTGCACATCAGCAATATGCCGGACCAGGCCGATGCCGTTGGCGTTGCCGTCGCCGTGCTGATCGCGCTCGGCGTGGCGGTCGTGCTTGGACTGTGGAACGGAGTGTTGGTGGCGCGCTTCGGGATTCAGCCGATCGTGGCGACATTGATCCTGATGGTCGCCGGACGTGGTGTCGCACAGCTGATTACGTCGGGACAGATCATCACGATCAACAGTCCGCCGTACAAGGTGATCGGCGGCGGCTATCTGCTCGGCCTGCCGGTACCCGTCCTGGTCGCGGCCGCGGTGTTCACCGGCCTCGCGGTTTTGTTGCGGCGCAGTGCGCTCGGGCTGCTGCTGGAATCGGTGGGCGGCAATGCCGAGGCGGCGCGTCTGGTCGGCATCCGGGCCGGTGGTCTAATCGTCGCCGTATACGCGGTCTGCGCATGCTGTGCGGCGATCGCGGGACTGATGATCAGTTCGAATGTCTCTGCGGCCGATGGCAATAACGCCGGCTTGTGGATCGAACTCGATGCGATTCTCGCGGTCGTCATCGGTGGTACCGCATTGACCGGTGGGCGATTTCAGCTCGGCGGTACCGTTCTCGGGGCGCTGGTGATCCAGACGCTCACCACCACGATCTACACCGTCGGGGTGCCACCGGAGACGACGCTGGTTTCCAAAGCGGTCGTGGTGATCGCGGTATGCCTGGTTCAGTCACCGGCGTTCCGCGCCAAGGTATTTCGCCGTCGCCGCCAATCTGTCGGCACCCCATCGACACCAACGGAGGCGACCGTATGAACGCGCTGACCGTGACTGCGGCCAAGGCCCCTGTATTGCGCCGAGCAACGATTCGCGGACACCGCAGCCGGTACATCCCGGTACTGGCCACCGCGGCATTGTTCGCCGTCATCTACGGCGTCGGAGTGATCCGTTATCCGGCATTCGGCTACCCGCAGGTTTTCGTGAACCTGTTCATAGACAACGCCTTTCTGCTCGTCCTGGCCGTCGGAACGACCTTCGTGATTCTCACCGGCGGCATCGACCTGTCCGTCGGTGCGGTGCTGGCCCTGTCCACGGTGGTCTCGGCGTGGCTGGTGACCGTGCACGGGTGGCCGCCGCTGCTGGTCATGCCGCTGATGTTGGTCGGCGGCACGCTCTTCGGGGCCGCGATGGGCGCGGTAATCCACTACTTCGAGATCCAGCCGTTCATCGTGACGCTGGCCGGTATGTTCCTCGCGCGCGGTCTGGCCTATGTAATCAGCACGGATTCGATCACGATCACCGACCCGGTGTACACCGACCTGGCGCAGCGGCGATTCCGGCTCGGCGGGGACGTATTCCTGACGGTGGGCATGATCGTCGCGCTGGTGATCGTCGCGGCGGCCTTCGTCGTCCTGCATTACACCCGGCTGGGTCGTACCGCGTATGCGATCGGCGGCAACGAACAGTCGGCGCTCATGATGGGCCTACCGGTGGCCAGAACCAAGGTCGCCGTTTATGCGATCAGCGGCTTCTGCTCGGCACTCGCGGGCATCCTGTTCACCCTCTACACCCTGAGCGGCTGGAGCCTGCACGCCGTCGGCATGGAACTCGACGCCATCGCCGCGGTCGTCATCGGCGGCACTCTGCTCACCGGCGGCTCCGGATTCGTCCTCGGCTCGGTACTCGGCGTCCTGACCCTCGGCGTGATCCAGACCATCATCAGCTTCGAGGGCACGCTGAGTTCCTGGTGGACCAAGATCTTCATCGGCGTCCTGCTACTCGCCTTCATCCTGCTGCAACGCACGATCGGAACGCGCGACGGATAGGAACTCGCGACATGACTCCACAGCGGTGCCCAGGTTTCGTGCAGATCGTGTCGAACCACCGCTCACTGCAGGCCGCCGTCGACGTCGATCACCTGTCCAGTGATCCATCCGGCATCGTCGGAGGCGAGGAAGGCGATTACCTTGGCGATGTCACGGGGCCGGCCGATGCGGCCGAGGGCTGTCGCCGCGATCAGCGCCGCACGCTCCGGCGTAGTAAGGATGTCGGCCAACATCGCGGTGTCGACGATGCCTGGGGCGACGGCGTTCACGGTTATACCGCGCGGGCCGAATTCGGCGGCCTGGCAGCGGGTCGCTGCTTCGACGGCCGCCTTGCTGGCGGCGTATGCGGTACTTGTCGCCGCGATGCGGCGGGCCAGGCCGGAGGAGACGTAGACGATTCGACCGCCGTCGCTCAAGTGCTCGGCCGCGGCCACGGTGGTGAGGATGCCGCCCTCGACATTGGTTTCGAAATGCTCGGCGAGATGGTCGGCGTCGATGTCCTCGGTCAGCCCGCGTCGATAAACTCCGGCGTTGTTCACCAGGATGTCCAGTCGGCCGGTGTGCCGTGCCGCCGTCTCGATCAACTGTCGGCGCTCGTCGGCATCCCGTAGGTCGGCCTGCACGAGGTAGGCGGATCCACCGCTGGATTCGATGGCGGCGGTGACGGTTTCGGCTTCATCCCGATATTTTTCGGACTGATAATTCACGATGACGGTGGCACCGCGTCCGGCCAATTCCACCGCGGTGGCCGCCCCGATGCCGCGGGACGCCCCGGTAACGATGGCGACTTTCTGCTCGAGCCTCATTGACCGGCCTCCGGGGGGATATTGCGATTGAAGCGGAACATGTTGGCGGGATCGTAGCTTCGCTTCAGCGACCGTAAGCGCGGATATGCGGCACCGTACGCACCAGGAATGCGATGGTCCTCATCGTCGTCGAGGTAGTTGACATAGGCGCCGGGCGCCGCGTGTGGTGCGACGGCGGCACCGAACGCCCGGGTCCACGCCACCTGCGCGAGATCGTCCTGTGCGGTATCCCAGCCGTTGACGACGAGAAACGAATAACGAGCGGTACGTCCGCCGAATGCGGTGTCGCGCTCGGGTACTCGCCCCACGGCACCGCCCAGGTGTTCCAGGAAGATCTGGGTGAACGGGGCGCTGAGTGTGCGGCACTGCTCGACGATCACGTCGATGACCTGGTCGCTCAGCTCGGACAGATAGTGTCCGCGCAGGTGGTAGCGAGCGCCGGGTGGTGTGCTGCTGTCATGAACCACCTGCAACTCCGCGGTCCCCATCTCCCGCACGGAGTCGTGTTGTGGGATTCCGAGCGGCGCGAGCGGCGCCAGGATGTTCGCCATGGCGTCCGCGGCTCCACTGTGGCACAACCCGATTCCGACGCTGTGGCTGCCGTCCGGGTTACCGGAGTAGTAGAAGTGGGTCACCAGTTCGTCGCTGGCGCGGGCGGTGATCTCGCGATAGGCCTGCAGGACGGCGCGGGCCTTCGTGGCCGGGTAGAGCATGACACCGGCCACTACTCGGTCGACCGGGTGCAGCCGCAACGTCAGCGCGGTCACCACGCCGAAATTCGATCCGGCTCCGCGCACCGCCCAGAACAGATCGGGATCGGTATCGGTGTCGACGGTGCGCAGTCGTCCGTCGGCGGTCACCATCTGCACTGCCTGGACGTTGTCGCACGCTGTCCCGTAGCGGCGCATCAACCAACCGAGACCGCCGTGCAGGGCGAATCCGGCGACGCCGACGGTCGCGACCGAGGCGCCGGTGGTGGCCAGCCCATAGCGGGCCGCGGCGGAGACGAGACTGCCCCAGCGCACTCCTGCCCCGACCCGGGCGAGGCGGCGGTCCGGGTCGATGCTGATGCCCGACATAGCCCCGGTGGATGCGACGAGCGCATTGTCGGGCATCGACCGGGCCGCCACATCGTGACCGGCGCCCACGACCGCGAGCGGGATGCCGGCACCGGCGGCGAAGTCGACGACGCAGCGGACATCGGTGGCGTCGGCGCAGTCGGCGATGAGGGCGGGATACCGACTCAACCCCTTCCATATCCGTCGCCTGTCGTTGTAGGCCGGGTGGGTCGGATCGACGATGCGTCCCCGGAAGAATGCGGTCAGTTCGGCCGTAGGGACGGTCATGGGGCCTCCACGGGTGCGGGAGAGCGGTGGTGGACTACTGCCGCCCAGTTGTCGTGTTCGCGATGCCACAGCGTCGAGCAGTACAGCGTGCGGAGCCGATAGGTGATCAGCTGTGCGCTGTCGCTCAGTGGCAAAACCGTTGCCTCGGTCACGCTGGCTGGTGCGCCGGCTGTGTATTGGTCACCCGGCCAGGTGTCCAGGGTGTGGCATCCCTGCGCCGTGACCAGCAGTGCGTCCGGAGCGAGCAAATCGCCGGAATCCGCGCGACCGAGCAGCTCGAGCAGGCGCCGCTCCCGCTCGACGATCATGAGATCCGCGGCGCGCTTGGTGATGCCCGGGGGCTTTCGGCGGATGAACGCGGCCGCCTGCTGCGCCGTGGCCAGCGAACTCCACATCGCTGCCGGGTCATCGAAGTTGTCGAGGAACGCATCGGCGAGGTCCTGGCTGCCCGCGGCCGCCCGGAGCACATCGATGACATGGTCCGGTGGTGGACCGAGCGCCGATCCCGTCCATTCGGTGACATCGCGGGCGAGGTCCCAGAGCCGCTCCTCCCATCGATGACAGAACTGCTCGTCGAATGCGGTGTCGGCGTCGATCATCCGGCCGAGTTCCCACGCCGCGGCCACGGCGAGGTTTGCTCCCTGCCCGGTGACCGGATCATTGAGTACCGCGGCATCACCGACCGCGATCGCGAAGCGGTGGGTGCCCAATCGGGTCCAGGGCCTGCGGACCGTCGGTGTGATCGCCCCTTGCAGCAGATCCAGCGGGCGAGTGAGGGCGAACCTGCGGGTATCAAGGCGTCCGAGAATCTCGGAATCGACCTCGCGCAGTAGCTCTAGTACCACCCGCGCGCACCCCGACGGATCGTCGTAGTACCGCGGGCGCAGGCGGTTCGCCCACGGGCCGTCGCAGACGGCCTCGAAGGTGATACCGGCAACCCGGCCGGCGACGGAGTGCACCGGTGTCTGGAAGATCTCGCCGGCTCCGGGCACGATCTCGAAATGCATACCCAGCGGATCCGTATGCGCCACACCGTGGAACAGCCCGGCGAGGATCAGTCGAGCGGGGTGCTCGGCGGAGCGGGATGCGACACGTGGAAACAGGGAATCCACGCTCCGGTGGCCGGTGGCAACCACCGTCGAGCCATGTTCGGACGCGGAACGGGACACCGCGACCTCTGGGTCCGGAACCGGCACGATCGTGCCGCCGCGTTCCTGATAGTCGGCCAGCAGCCGTGGCAGGTAGAGGCGGAAGTCGACGTAACTGGCCTGGTGGGAAAGGTTCCCGCAGAAGGCGATCGGCGGATCGGTGTGTACGCGCACGTGTGCGCAATTCATGCCGAAGTCGGGAAAGTTCCAATGATCGACGCCGAGCGTCTGCTCGCGGGCCCTGGTCCGGCCGAACCGGCAGACGTTGTTGGGCAGCCGCCCCGCCCGGATCTGTTCGGGGCTCTTGTCGGCATAGAGCGTGGTCGAGATGCCGCGCTGCTGGAGCTGCAGGGCCAGATGCAGCGCGGATATCCCGGTGCCGACTATGCCGATGCCGTACATGGCGACTCCTCCCCCTGCTCGGCACCGACCAGTTGGGTGTAGGCATTCGCCAGCATCCGGGTGAGGATGCCGTCGGCGTGAAAGGCGGTGTCGCGGAACCAGCCGACCGAACGTACGCCGACCGCGGTTCCGGTCACGAACACCTCGTCGGCGATCACCAGATCGTTCGGGGTCAGCCGAATCTCGCGCGTCACGATGCCGTTCCGTGCGGCCAGCCGGAGCACGGTTTGCCGGGTGATTCCGTTGAGGAACGTGTGCGCCGGCGGCGTTACCAGTTCACCTCGGTGCACGAGAAAGATATTGGAACCCGTGGTTTCGGCGATCCCGCCCGTATGATCGAGCAGCAGCGCGTCGTCGAATCCGCCGGCCCGGGCTTCGGCCAGCGCCAGTGATCCGACGAGGTAATTCGCCGAGGTCTTCGCCTGCACCGGCGCCATGGTGGGGGTCGGCCGGGTCCATCGAGACAGGCCGAGCCGCAGCGGTTTTCCGTCGTCCAGCGCCTGCTTCGGCCATGCCAGCACAGCGATGGCGAGATGCACGGTGGTGCCGGTCGGATCGATGCCGATCACTTCGTCCCCACGCCAGACCACGGGCCGGATATACGCCTCGGCGAAGTCGGCAGCAGCGACGGCGGTTTCGATCGCGTCCGCTATCTCCGTCGAGTCCCATGGCAGTGCGATCCCGATCGCCTCGGCCGACGTGCGCAGGCGGTTCACATGGGCCGACAGCGCGAAGGGGCGACCGCCGAAACTCCGGATCCCCTCGAAGACGCAGGCCGCATTGTGCAGACCGAAGCTCAGCACCGGCAGATGCGCCGCGGCGGGGTCTACCAGCGCCCCGTCCATCCAGACAGCGCCGACCCGGCCCGCAGTGGTCAATCCACTCATACCCGTGCCTCACCGACGCTTCCTTGCGCCAACAGCACGCTGCGCACGCCGTGGCGATCGATGGCGGCGCGCAGCATGGCGACGGCCGTGCCGATCGAGGCCCGCGCCGCCGCGCGCACCGCGTCGAATTCCCTTGTCGGTGTTCCAGCAACGGATCCGATGTGGTTGCTGACCACATGGAAGCGGTTGGCGCCCAGCTTCAGCTTCGTCAGCTGCGCACCACGGCCGAGGTTGAACCGGTTGACGCCGTGCGCCGAACCCCAGTGATAAATCCGATACAGCGCCGTGGCATAAAGGTTCTGCGCCGCCGGCAGTGCCGCATGATCGATGCCTTGGACCAGGGCTTCCACGGTATTCGACTCGGGCTGGTGCAGCGCGAGCACGGCCTGTACAGGTGTACCGTCGCGGCGACGGTGCAGGAATACGCACATCCGTTCGCCGAGTGAAGATTTGGCGAGGTGGCGCAGGATCGGTAGGGCGAAGTGATTGCGGGTGTGCCCGTACTTCGCCAGATTCATCCGGTGCAGCCGATCGAAGGCCATCAGGATGTCCTCGTCGATCGCCGAACCGGTCACCACATCCCACTCGAACTGCTCGTCCGCGCGTCGGACCAATCGGCGCAGTTCCCGAAAACGTGTCCCGCCCAGTAGCTTTCGCAGATCGTGATCGATGTCGTCGGCGGCGACGAACTCCGCTTCGATGAACCACGGCAGGTCGACGAAGCCGTGCCGAGCCAGCACCCGGCCGGCGTCGTCATCGCGAACCACCGGGTACAGCAGCCATCGGGCGCCACCGGCGGCGCCCTCGTGACGGGCGGCGTCGAGTTCGGACTCGCTGGGAGCAGACGTATGCGGACGGTAGAAATAGCCACCGGTGAGCAGCGTGGCGTCGGCCGTCGATTCGATGCCCAGTGCCTCGACCACGGCCCGCCAGTGCAGGATCTCTCCCAGCGGGACAACGAGGTTCGGCGTCTCATAGAGCTGGCATGCCGCCTGCCGCCACGGTCGAGTGTCGGCGCAGGGCTGCTCTGTGCTGACCCCTCCTGCCGGACCGCGCACGAGGGAGCGGGTCATGTCGACTCGCCCTGTTCGCTATCGCCAGGCGCCCGTGGCGTTTCGTGATGAAATACCGCCTGCCAACTACCCTGTTCGAGGCGCCACACGCTGCTGCAGTACACGACTCCCGGCAGCGGTTTGCCGTCGAATTCGCCCCATTGCCGCAGGCGATAGGTCAATGCCGCGACGTTCCCACCAGCCGGCACGACCCGAAGCTCGTCGACCATGAAACCTGCGCCATGGTCGAGCGCATCGAGGGCGTCGATGAGATCCCGTTGCCGCACCAGGCCCATCGTGGCGTCGAATCCGAAGCCATCCGGGTGCATCAGCTCGGACAGGGTCGCCTTATCCCGGCCGAATACCGCCGCGAGCACGCGGAGTTCGCGCTCCTCGAACCGGCTGCGCAATTCGTAGTGGGTATCAGACATGGCCGACCAGAGCCGCGCGCTGTGCGCACTCGGCGATCCGTTCGCCCAGCAACTCCATCATCTGCCATCCTTTTCGCAACATCTCGCCGACCTCGTCGGGAGTCCAGTCCCGTTGCTCGGCCAAGGCCCGATAGCCCATGTCCATGTGTTCGGCGTCCGCACCGTCGTGCAGCTGGAAATACCGGCTCTCCGGGAACGACGACAGCCCGGCTGCGTGGAAGACCAGCCCGCTGCCTTCGAGCACCAGATGCGACAGGACCGAGCGCTCCACACTGGATGCCGAGGTCATGCGGTCGAGGAACCAGGAGGAGATTGCGGCAATCACCGGGTCCCAGCTGGCCGGGCGGTTGTCACGCAAGCGCGCCAACAGTCGGTTGTGCCCGATCTCCTCACCGAGATGTTCGTCCGCGAGTGCACGCCCAGGGCCGTCACCCTCGCCGACCACCCGGGCAGCGATCACCCGTTGGAATGCGTCCGACCAGCCCTGCAGATGGTCCAGCAGGCGGTCACGCACCTGCGGCGGGTGCGCGCCGATCTCGCTGATCAGGCGCACCAGCGCATTGTTCTCGAAGGTCCGCAAGTGCGAATCGTTCTCGGCGCGCACGGCCGCGATATCCGGGCGGTCGCCCGCGAACGACACCCGCGCATCGTCCGGATTCTCGTACAAGCCCGCGCCTTCGAATTGGATCGACAACGCCCAGAACCCGGTCGGCGGGGTGCCGATGAAGCCGTGCCGTGCGCCCGAAGGCACCACGACGATATCCCCGGCGCGGATCTCGGCACTGATATCGCCCAGCGTCCGGCCGGTTCCTTCCGCGATGACGATCATGCTCTTGGTCGGGTGCTGGTGCACAGACAGCTCTTCACCCGGCTGCAGCCTGACCCAACTCAGTGACAGCCGGGAGAATTCGGGGACGAATTTCCGAAGTGCGGGATTTCGATGGAAATCCTTGAGCAAGCCTATGTCATGGACCGTGCCGTCGACGACCACGGATGTGATTTCAGGTATCGCCTCACGCGCGACAACTTCCATGTAATTCCTATTCCACACTGCGCGGCGATCCCGGCAGAAACCTGCCGCGGGCGGATGTGCCCGAGTCCGCGACGCCGACTTCCCTCATACTGTGTCGTTGTCGGTCGCACCGGACCGTACCGATTCCGGCTGACGGTGAATTTAGGACAGCTGCTCGCAGGGAACATCCGCCAATCGGTACGAGAATATCCGCATTGGGTGGGTGCACCATCGCGCCGGTTGATGTCCGTGCGGGTGATCGTTTCTCTGCGAGGAACATTTCGTTACAGGGACATTACAGAGCTACGGCTTTCCGTGTCTGTCACAGAGCCGCTGACCCGATGTTCCGGAGCGACTCCCACCAAATCTCGTCTCGAACGGGGTTGGATTCCTCAATTCCGTCCCGAGATTGCGGTCCGCAGCCGAAGGTGCGGATGTTTCTGCTCGAGCTGGCGGATGTTCTGCGGGCGCATCCGCCATAACGTGCCAAGTGTCGGGCGGTGGGCGATACACGCTCTAGAACTGCATGCATCGAAGGTCGTCGAACAGATGCCATCGCCCCAGGGCAGAGTAACGATACATTAAACTGGAGGTTCTTCCGGCATAAGGATAATACACACAGCTTCTCCGGCGGGTCGTTACGGCATCAACTCCGGAGTTGATCTTCCGCGCATACGACAGTCTTCGAACAGGTGCTGGAGCAGAAGATGGGTGTCGAGAAAAGTCAGCGCAAGGGACTTTCGGAAAAGGTTGTCGCAGTCGGTGTCGAGCGAATTCGTATTTCGGGGACCATCCGGGTCGGTGGTGTGAGTTCCCGGCACCTCGGTGTGCTGGCGCAGCTGCCCGGTCCATTGCCGCCGATCGTGGTGCACCGCGCGACGATGGAGGTGATCGACGGCGTCCATCGTCTGGTGGTCGCCCGCCGACGGAAGGCGGTGTCGATCGATGTCGTCTTCTTCGATGGTGCGCCGCAGGAAGCGTTCGTGCTCGCGATCGAACTCAACAGCGCTCGCGGACTCCCGTTGTCGCTTGCGGACCGCAAAGCCGCAGCCGGACGGATGCTCGCGGATTTTCCCGAATGGTCGAACCGGCGGCTGGCCGAGCTGGCCGGATTGTCCGACAAGACCATCGCCGCGCTGCGACGTGGGTCGGGTGCGGAATATCCGCACCCGACCCGGCGGATCGGGCGTGACGGCACGGCATACCCGATGGATGCGAGCGCACGCCGGCGACGGGCCCGAGAATTCTTGGAAGCCGATCCGGCGGCATCGACTCGCGAGATCGCGTCGGCGGCAGGTATCTCGCCGACTACCGCGAAGGATGTCCGGCGGCGTCTGCGGGTGCAGCTCGGTGCCGCATCGCAGTATCGGCGCCATGGCGAGGTGGCACCGGAAGCGTCGCCCGCTGGCCTCGTCAGCGGGTCAGCGAAACCTCTTCATTCGCCCGATCGCACACTGATGGTGCGCCGTCTGCGCGCCGATCCGTCCTTGCGTTTCACCGAGGTCGGCCGAAAGTTGTTGCGGTTGTTGGCGATTGCCGATCCCGCGCCGGAGGAATGGCAATCGATGGCCGACAGTGTGCCGCCACACTGTGCGTCCGCGGTTGCCGAACTTGCGAGGTGCTACGCGGAAAGCTGGCTGTCGCTGGCGGACTCGGTAAGTCGTCACCTCGGCACCGACACCTGACCCACTACGAGGGCAACTGCCGGGCCCGCGCCATCGAGATACTCGACACCTGGATGTGAAACATGAACACGAGCACCGGCGCTTCGTCCGACCGGGTGGACCTACGCATCTTCACCGAGCCCCAACAGGGGGCCGACTACAGTCGGCTGCTCCGCGCTGCGACAGCGGCCGAGGACGCCGGTTTCGACGCATTCTTCCGGTCCGACCACTATCTGAGGATGGGGATGGCGTCCGGGCTCCCGGGATCTAGCGATGCTTGGATCACGCTCGCCGGCTTGGCACGGGAAACGACCCGGATCCGGCTCGGCACCCTGGTCACCTCCGCCACCTTTCGGCATCCATCCGTGCTGGCCATCTCGGTGGCGCAAGTGGATCAAATGTCCGGCGGCCGTATCGAAGTCGGCCTCGGCTCGGGCTGGTACGACGCCGAACACATCGCCTACGGTATCGAACTGCCCGATTTCGGTACGCGCTTCGACCGCTACGCTGAGCAATTGGAGATCGTGACCGGCCTGTGGGAGACCCCCGCGGGTGCGACGTTCAGCTTTCACGGCAAGCACTATCGACTCGAAGACGCTCCAGCCCTGCCCAAGCTGACGCAGCGTCCGCGCCCGCCGGTCATCATCGGCGGTGTCGGCAAGAGACGCACCCCGGCGCTGGCGGCCCGCTTCGCCGACGAATTCAACCTACCCTTCGTCGACTCCGCCACGGCCGCGGCGCAATTCGAGCGAGTGGACGCGGCGGCCAGGAAGTTGGGGCGCGACCCGAAGGAGATCATCCGCTCGGTCGCCCTCACAATGTGTGTGGGCCGTGACGACGCCGAGGTCGCCCGCCGTGCCGATACCATCGGCCGCGAGCTCACCGATCTGACGCGGCGCAACGAGCTGGTCGGCACCCCCGCCGAGGTCGTCGACAAGATCGGCCGATATCGCGAGGCGACCGGTATCACCCGTCTGTACCTGCAGTACTTGGATCTCTCGGACCTGGACCACCTGGACCTGGTCGCCGCAGAGATCGCACCGCAGCTGGACTGATCCCGGCGACACACGGCGGCGATCAACCCTGGCGGGGACCCCGCCGCCGCACTGGCCAAACCAATCTGTGGCCCTTTTCACATAATCGCGCTGGTATCGTGCATTATCGAGATGTCGCACCCGAATTCGCCATTCCTGACGCTGGGAATATCTAGCCCAGCGGCGGAGGCTCTTATATCATCGCGCTGATCTGAAATCACAGGAATTTCCCGGCGTGGCTTTCGGTCGACGATGATCGAGCCGATTTGCGCGCGAAATTCATGGACTATGGGCCGGCCATCGCTCGCTTATCGTGCCGCCGTCCGTCGTAGAGTTAGCAGGAGTAGAACCGATGGTCTCGATCGCACAAGAACTCGTAACGCATCCGCGCATGCAACAGCGCCACATACGGATCGGCGAGTCCTCGTTTCCATATCTGTTCGGCAGCAATTGTCTCGATGCCATCGGCGAGACCCTCGATAAGCTCGACGCGGACAGATTCATAGTCGTTACCGACAACCATGTCTTCGGGCTGCACGGGCAGACATTGCTGCGCGCCCTCGGAACCGAGACACCCGTGACGGTTCTCGGCCATGAGCCAGGCGAATCGATGAAGACCCTTTCCTGCCTGGGTGAGCACATCGAGCAAGCCTTGCGAGATGGCGCCACGCGGAGATCGGTTGTCGTCTCCTTCGGTGGTGGCGTACCGGGAAATCTGGCCGGGCTCATGGCCAGTCTGTTGTTCCGTGGGGTCCGCCTCGTTCATATACCGACCACAACTGTCAGCGCGATGGATTCGGTGCTGTCACTCAAGCAGGCGATAAATAGTCAGGTCGGCAAGAATCATGTGGGAAGTTACTACACGCCGACCGCAGTCCTGACCGACGTCGAACTTTTCACCACGCTATCTGCCCGGGAACTCCGCTCCGGACTCTGCGAGATGACCAAGAATTGTCTGGCCATCAAACCCGCAATCATTTCCGAGCTGCAGGAAATCTTGGCCACAGCGAACCTCGCCGCACCGGAGTCGCTCCTGTGGCTGTTGGATGCCAGCATCAGCGCGAAGGGGCAGGTAACAAAGAACGACACATACGAACGGAAGGACGGCCTCGTTCTCGAATACGGCCATACGGTCGGGCATGCCATCGAATTGCTGGACCATCGGCAACGCGATGCCGATGGGCTCTCACACGGGGAGTCCATCGCACTCGGCATGTTGATTGCCGCGCGAATATCGTTCGCGCGCGGGTGGCTGACGGACACCGACGTCAGCATCCACGACGAACTCGTGACATCCCTCGGCGTGCGGACGACGATCCCGGACGGCGTCACGCCGGATGGCATCATCGACACGATTCGTGACGACAACAAACGGGGATACCTGCCACTGGCGGACGACGCCGCGGCTTTCGTGCTCCTCGAACAGCTCGGCCGCCCCGCACGATCGGGTGGCCTGCCGCTGGTTCCTGTTACCTTCGACGAGGTATATGACGCTTTGGAAGCGTTCGAAGCAGCGGGAACCGAGATGGCAACCCTCGGGGTTACCGGCCGATAGGCTGCCGTCGTGGCCGTCGCCTCAGCCCGGAACTCGCGGCAGGCGGCGGCCAGAAGCAGGCTCTTCCCCGGCTGAGGTATCGGCGACCCAACATTGAATCCGACGTCAACTTCAACTAACCTCTGAGCCATCCGGCAACCGGCGCTCGAACACGGACGCCCCGGTCAGCGCGCATGGACATGGAGGTTTCTTGTCGTGAAGAGCCGAGAGGTGCATCTGGTGGCCCGGCCCACCGGCGAGTCCACACCATCCGATTTCCGGATGGTGACCACGGATGTTCCGGCTCGAGGCAGCGGGCAGTCGCTGGTACGGCTGAATGCCGAGGCGAACTGATGCGCGTGCAGAACGCGGTCGCGATCGTGACCGGCGCCGCGGGCGGCATCGGTGCGGCCATCGCGCAACGCCTACTCGAGCACGGCGCCCGGGTGCTGATCACCGACCGCGACGCGGACCGGCTCGCGGCGACGACCCGACAATTGACCGATGCATTTCCTGGCACAGTGTCAGGACAGGCCGGTGACGCCGCATCCGAGTCCGACCTCCGCAAGCTGATCGAGACGGCTACAACAGAATTCGGCCCGGTCGATATGTTCTTCGCGAACGCCGGTGTCGGTGGCGGCCCCGGCCTCGACGCGACCGACGCGCAGTGGGAGCAGGCACTGGAGGTCAACGCCCTGGCCCACGTGCGGGCAGCGCGCTTGCTGATCCCCGGGTGGCTCGAGCGCGGCAGCGGCTACTTCGTGAGCACCGCATCGGCGGCGGGACTACTCACTCAACTCGGTTCGGCCACCTACACCGTGTCCAAGCACGCGGCCGTCGGCTTCGCCGAATGGCTGGCGGTGACCTACGGGGATCTGGGTGTGCGGGTCAGCTGCCTGTGCCCGATGGGTGTGGATACCGCCCTGCTCACCGGACTCGGCACGGACGGCGGATCCGTCGGCGATCTGGCCACCCGGGCCGTCACCGGAGCCGGGGCCGTGCTGGCGCCACTCGATGTGGCCGATCGGGTGATCGAGGCGATCGAGGCCGAACGGTTCCTCGTGCTGCCACACGAGGAAGTCCGAGAATTCCTGCAACGCAAGGTGTCCGATCACGACCGGTGGATCGCGGGCATGCAGCGCTATCGGGGGTCGCTGTCGTGAGCGGGCGCACTGCCGTGCTGTTCGATTTCGGCGGCGTGCTCACCACCGCCGTGCTCGCCGCCTTCGCCGAGTTCGGCGCGGAGATCGGCGACCCGCGGCTGCCGCTGCGTTTGCTCGCGCGCGATCCGGAAAGCAGTGCGCTGCTGGTGGATCACGAGGAGGGGCGCATCGGCCAGCGTGAATTCGAGATCGGGTTCGCGCGGCGACTGCGCGCGCATGGGGTCGATATTGCCGATGAGGGCCTTATCGATCGCATCCAGTCCCGGCTGCTTCCCGACCCGGCAATGATCGAGTTGGTCGCCGGTGTCCGCGCGGCGGGTTATCGCGTTGGCCTGCTGTCGAATTCGCTCGGCGACGACTGCTATGCGGGCTTCGACCTACCAGCCATGTTCGACGCGGTGACCATCTCCGCGGAGATCGGCACCCGCAAACCGTCCCGCCGGGCCTATCTCATCGGCTGCGAACGGCTCGGCGTCACGCCCGAGCAGACCGTCATGGTCGACGACCTCGAGCAGAACATCACCGCGGCCGAACTGCTCGGACTCGGCGGCATCGTGCACCGCGACGCCGCATCGACGGCCGCCCAGTTATGGCCCGCACTACAAACCCCCAGCTGACCCACTTTGCGGCGCGGTCGCTTTCGACCGCCCGCACCGACGATCGGAGCCTCGATGGACCTGTTCAGCACGTCCGAGCGCACCCAGCAGTACCAACGAGATCTGCGCGCCTTCATGGACGAATGCGTATATCCGGCCGAGTCGGAATACGAAAAGCAGATGGCGGCCTCCGGCGATCCGCACCACCATCCGCAGATCGTCGAGGACCTCAAGACCGAGGCCCGCGCCCGGGGCCTGTGGAATCTCTTCCACCCGCACCCGGAGTGGGGTCCGGGCCTGACCAATCTGGAATACGCCCCACTGGCCGAAATCATGGGCCGCAGTGCGCATCTCGCGCCTGAGGCGTGCAATTGTTCGGCACCCGACACCGGCAATATGGAGGTGCTCACCCTCTTCGGCACCCAGGAGCACAAGGAGCGCTACCTGGAGCCGCTGCTGAACGGCACCATCCGCTCCGCCTTCGCCATGACCGAGCCCGCCGTCGCCAGCTCCGACGCAACCAATATCCAGCTGCGCATGACGCGCGACGGCGACCACTACCTACTCAATGGCCGGAAGTGGTTCGCCTCCAACGCATTACACAAGAACTGCAAGGTGCTCATCGTCATGGGCAAGACCGATCCGGACGCACCCAAGCACCGCCAGCAGTCGATGATGGTCGTGCCCATCGACGCGCCCGGTGTCACGGTCATGCGTAATCTGCCGGTCTTCGGCTACGCCGACCGCGAGGGCCATGCCGAGATCGATTTCACCGATGTACGGGTGCCGGTCACCGATGTGTTGAAGGGCGAGGGTGAGGGTTTCGCGATCAGTCAGGCCCGGCTCGGTCCGGGTCGCATCCACCACTGCATGCGCGCCATCGGCATGGCCGAACGCGCGCTGGAGCTGATGTGCGTCCGCGCCGAATCGCGAATCACGTTCGGGCAGAAGCTGAGTGAGCGCGCCAATATCCAGGACTGGATTGCCGAGGCCCGCATCGATATCGAGCAGGCCCGGCTGCTGACACTCAAGGCCGCCTGGATGATGGACACCGTCGGCAATAAGGCGGCGCAGGTCGAGATCGCCGCGATCAAGATCGCCGCGCCGGAGATGGCGCTGCGGATCGTGGACCGGGCCATCCAGGTGCACGGCGGCGCTGGTGTCACCGATGACTTCCCGCTCGCCAGCATGTACGCGCACCTGCGCACATTGCGTCTGGCCGATGGACCGGACGAAGTGCACAAACGCGCCATCGCGCGCGCCGAACTCGGTAAGTTCAGGGCCGGGGCGTAGGACGGACAGGAATTGATGCAGACAAGTAACGGGCTTATTCAGCCCAACGCGGACGCGACCGGCTTCGATATCGATGCGGCCGCGTTCGCGGACTGGGTGTCCTCGCTCGGCTCGGCCTGTACCACGCCGGTGCGGGCCGAACGGGTGGGGATCGGCCAGTCCAATCTGACCTTCCTGATCACCGACGCGAACGGGCGGCGGTGGGTATTGCGCCGTCCGCCACTCGGCCACCTGCTGGCGTCCGCGCATGATGTGGCGCGGGAAGCTCGCGTCATGTCGGCACTTGCGCCCACCGATGTCCCGGTGCCGCGCGTCCACGATGTCCGGCAGGAGGGCGATATCGCGCTCGTGCTGATGGAATTCGTCGACGGGCTGGTCATCGACGGGATCGAGACCGCCGAAGCACTCAGCCTCGACCTGCGTCGCAGTGCCGGGCTGTCACTGGTACGGACGCTGGCCCGCATCCACGCCGTCGATCTGGAAGCTACCGCGCTGATCGACCTTGCCAGTCACAAACCGTATGCGCAGCGACAGCTCAAACGGTGGTCGGCACAGTGGGAGAAGTCGAAAACGCGGGACCTGCCACTGGTGGACCGTCTCACCGAACGGCTCCGGGCCGCGGTTCCCGAACAGCGCGAACTCGCGCTCGTGCACGGCGATTACAACCTGCGCAATGTGATCACCACACCGGAGACGGGCGCGATCGCCGCCGTACTCGACTGGGAATTGTGCACCCTCGGCGATCCGCTGGCCGATGTCGGCAGTCTGCTCGCCTATTGGCCGATGCCTGGCGAAGCGGCGATTCCGGGTACCGAAATGGTCATGCTCCCTGGTTTTCCGTCCCGCGCCGAACTGGTCGAGGAGTATCTCGCGATCACCGGGCGCGATCGGTGGGCGCTCGGGTTCTGGCATGCGCTCGGTCTGTGGAAGCTCGCGGTCATTGCCGAGGGTGTGTACCGTCGCACGCTCGACGACCCCCGCAATCGTGCGGCCGCGGGTATTCCGACTACCGATATGGTGGACGGACTCGCCGAAACCGCCGATCGGATCGCCACCGAAGCCGGGTTCTGAGACGACAACGGCCTGTTTCGGCGATATCACCGCCGGAGACAGGCCGTTCGCATATTCACTGGAAAGTAGTCACCGCCGGGTACAGGACGTCCGGCGGTCACACTTGACTCAGGGCACGAGTACCGACAGCGCTTCGGCAATGCAGGCGGGCTTGTCCCCGCCCTCGCGTTCGATGGTCACCAGAGCCGTCACCTGGACCCCCGCCTTGGTCGGCTCGAGCTTCACCAGCTCCACTCCCGCCCGCACGCGACTGCCCGACGGCACCGGCGACGGGAAGCGAACCTTATTGCTGCCGTAGTTGATTCCCATCTTCACCCCGTCGACGCGATACACCTGCCAGACCAGCTGCGGCAATAGCGACAGGGTCAGATAGCCGTGGGCGATGGTGGTGCCGAACGGTCCCTGCGCGGCCCGCTCCGGATCCACGTGAATCCACTGATGGTCACCGGTCGCCTCGGCGAACAGGTCGATCTGCTCCTGGGTCACGGTGTGCCATTCGCTGTAGCCGAGATGGGTACCGACGGCCTGCTCGAGTTCGCCGACCCCATTGAATACCTTCATTATTCGCTCCTCAGACCGTCGGCGCACCGGCGACGTAGAGTACCTGTCCGGTCACATACGACGCGCCCTCACTCACGAAGAAAGACACCGTGTGCGCGATATCCTCGGGCTTGCCGACACGTCCCACCGGAATCCGCGCCACCAGGGTCTTGCTGAACTCCTCGAACGAAACACCCATGCGCTCAGCGGTGGCGACGGTCATCTCGGTTTCGATGAAGCCGGGCGCGACGGCGTTCACGGTCACCCCGAATTTGCCGAGCTCGATTGCGAGAGTCTTGGTGAATCCCTGCAATCCGGCCTTGGCGGCGGCGTAGTTGGCCTGACCGCGATTGCCGAGTGCCGAAGTGCTGGAGAGATTGACGATGCGGCCCCAGCCCGCATCGGTCATGTACTTCTGTGCCGCGCGGCTCATCAGGAAGGATCCGCGCAGGTGGACGCCCATGACCGCGTCCCAGTCGTCGACGCTCATCTTGTAGAGCATGTTGTCGCGGATGATGCCCGCATTGTTCACCAAGACGGTCGGCGCGCCCAGTTCGGCGGCGACCCGCTCGACCGCCGCGGCGACGGCCTGTTCATCGGCGACGTTCGCGCCCACCGCGAGCGCCCTGCCACCGGCCGATTCGATCTCGGCGACAACGGTTTTACAGGCCTGCTCATCGAGGTCGAGGACGGCGATCGCGAATCCGTCCGCCGCCAGCCGCTTGGCGACGCCCGCGCCGATGCCGCGGGCGGCGCCGGTCACGATGGCGGTCCGGGTTGTCTCACTGCTCATTCGGTTCTCCCTTGTCGAATTCGGTTGGTACCGCTTACGCTTCGAATACCACGCGGCCGACGGTCTTGCCGTCGGCGAGGCGCTGCAGTCCGGAAGCCACGCTATCCAGTGGCAGCCGCTCGCCGATCAGGGGTTTTACCGAACCGCGCTCGGCCAGCCCGGTCAACTCCAGATGGCAATCGCGGACCGCCTGCGGATCCTTGGCACGGTAGAGGCCCCAGTGCAAGCCGAGGATCGAATAATTCTTCACCAGTGCGTGATTCAGTGCGGTGGATTGGATCTGCCCGCCCGCGAAACCGACGACCAGGATGCGTCCCTCGAAGGCGATGCACTTGGTGGACCGCCGATACACCTCACCGCCGACCGGGTCGTACACCACATCCGCACCGCGACCGTCCGTCGCGTCCCGCACGACCGAGACGAAATCCTGTGCGCTGCGATCGACCACGATGTCCGCGCCGAGCGCCCGTGCGACTTCGGCCTTGGCCGCGCTGCCGACCACGCCGATCACCGTGGCCCCGGCCGCCTTACCCAATTGCACTGCGGCACTCCCGACGCCACCGGCCGCCGCATGTACCAGCAGCGTCTCCCCCGCCCGCAGACCGGCGCGCCGATGCAGACCGAACCAGCCCGTCTGGTAACCGATGAAGAGGGCGGCGGCTTCGGCGTCGTCGAGCGCCGCAGGGGTGGGAAAGACATCCGCGGCATCCATGACCGCCAGTTCCGCGAATCCGCCCCACGGCAGCGCGGTACTGCCCAGGACTCGGTCACCGATCGCGATGCCGTCGACGTCGGCGCCGACCGCGACCACCTCACCGCACAGTTCCACGCCGGGGGTAAACGGGAGTTCGGGCTTGATCTGGTACTCGCCCCGGCACATCAGCACATCCGGGAAGTTCGCGGCCGAGGCGCGGGTCCGCACCACCACCTGGCCTGGACCGGGTTCGGGCTCCGCCAGTTCGACCAGCCGCAGTACCTGCGCCGGTTCGCCTAATTCCGTTACCCGCCAAGCCTTCACGCCACACCTCCGGTAAGAGTCACACCGCCGTCGACGACGATCAGTTGGCCGGTCAACCACGCCGCGTCCTCGGAGAGCAGGAAAGCGGCGACACTGCCGATGTCCTCGGGTACGCCGAGGCGCTTCAGCGGATAGGCCGAGGCGACCTGCTCCTCGCGGCCGTCATAGAGCGCGGTAGCGAATTGGGTCTTGACCACGGCGGGTGCGATCGCGTTCACCCGGATCGACGGGCCGAGTTCGACCGCCAACTCCTGGGTGATGTGCACCAGCATCGCCTTGGTCGCCCCGTAGAACCCGATACCGGGCGCGGGCTTGATTCCGGCCACCGACGCGAGATTGACCACCGAGCCACCGTGTTCACCCAGCCATGCCTTGTGCGCTTGCTGCACCCAGGAGATCGCCGCCAGGCAGTTCACCTCGAAGACTTTACGGGCCGCGGCCAGGTCGAGTTCGACCATTGGGCCATACACCGGGTTGATACCGGCATTGTTGACCAGGAAGTCGACCGAACCGAAGGTCTCCAGGGTGCGTTCGATGGCCTCGGTCTGATGTTCGACGTCATCGGCTCGTCCCGCGACACCGATGGCGCGTTCGGGTCCGCCGAGTTCGGCGACCACCGCGTCCAGCGCGTCCTTTTTGCGGGCGGTCACGCAGACCCGCGCACCATCGGCCACCAGCCGCTGCGCGATGGCCAGCCCGATACCGCGGCTGGCCCCGGTGACAATCGCCGTCTTTCCGTCGAAACGACCCATTACGTAAGCCTCTCCTGATGCCCGATCTGCGTGACCAGACTCACCGAACTTGATTCCGACGTCAAGTTCAAGAGCGGCTCCGCGTCACGTGAGACAGGTCACACGAACGTCGCTCAGTGAGCTTCTTTCAACTGAAGAGCGTTGAACCACAACTGATTCAACGTTTTCACCAACTTCTCGAAGGAGACCTTGCGCCCCTCGACGAATACGAAATACGCCATGCGGCTCACCATGCTCGACAAGGCCAGCGAGGTGACCTCGGCATCCAACTCGGCATCCACCAGCCCACGGTCCTGCAGATTCCGGATCATCACGGCATTGCGATCAACGAATGCCAGCGCGCGTTCGAAGCGCAGGACCCGGAACTTCTCATCAATCTTCGACACCTGCTCGAGCACGGCCATCAACCGAGCATTACGCCGATACGAGAGCAGATACTCGCGATTGGCGGCGGCGATCAGCTCGCGGGGATCGTCGATGCCGACCCGTTCTCGGACGTGCGGGTGCAGCATTTCCTCGCGCACCTGCTCGACAACCGCGGCGAAGACCTCTTCCTTGCTGTCGAAATAGGTGTAGAACGATCCGGAGGCGACCCCGGCCGCCTTGGAGATATCACTGATTCTGGCATCGAGGAAGCCGTCGCGTTCGAACACTTCGCGCGCCGCGGTCACCAGCGCGGACCTGGTGCGCATGCCACGCTTACTCCGTGGGGGCACCCGACCTGGCTGGTCCTCGGCGGCTTGCTCGTTCACTGCCTCACTCGCTGTCGTACGGCTCGCTGACGTGGTGGATCGTAACAGCGCGCGCCGCTCCCGCGACCCTACGACGCCGCAGGACAACCAGGATCGGCACAACATCTATTGAACATGACGCCAAATTCAAGTAGCGTCCGACCCACTGACGTGGCCTGGGTCACATCAGTTCTCGCCTACTCATGGATCTGGAGCAAGCCATGCCTGCGAATCAGGCTTCCCCGACCGCATCGGATCAGTCGAGCAATGTCGCCGACCGATGCTGGCAGCACGCCATCGAACGCCCCGACGCCATCGCGCTGCTCACCGCGGACGCACAGCTGTCCTACGGCGAATTGGCCAGGCGCAGTGCGGCTTACGGCGGCCTGCTGCGCGAATCCGATATCACCGCGGGCGACCGGGTGCTGCTGGTCGCGTCCACCGTCGGTGAATTCGTCATCGCATATCTCGGCGCGCAGCTCATCGGCGCCATCGCCATCACCATGAATACCATGGCCACCGCGCCCGAAATCGGTTATGTACTGGATGATTCCGGCGCCCGGATCGTCATCGTTTGGCACAGTGCGCAGCAAGCCGCACAGGAGGCGGCCGCCGAACGGAATCTGCCGTTGCTCGTACTCGCACCGGGCGCGCACGCCGAGCCGTCGCGGCCCGTGGCCGAACCGGTGCGCCGCCGCACAGACGACACGGCGGTGCTGCTCTATACCTCCGGAACCACGGGCAAACCGAAGGGCGTCGAGCTCACCGTCGCCAATCTGACCGAGACCGCGCGGATCTTCACCGACCAGCTGCAGCTCGGCCCGGACGATCGCTTCGGCACCGGGCTTCCGCTGTTCCATGTCTACGGGCAGGCGGTGTGCCTGCTCACCGCACTGCATGCGGGGGCATCGTTCGCCATGGTGACGCCCTTCGAACCGCAGGCCATGATCGCGATGATCCGCGATCGCCAGCTCACTCACGTCGCCGGTGTACCGACCATGTGGAATGCGATGCTGCACGCGGCTGGTGACTATGGTGCGGCGGATTTCGCGAGCCTGCGGCTTGCGGCATCCGGCGGTGCGTCACTGCCCGGCGAGGTGATCCGGGCCTTCTCGGAACGCTTCGGCTGTACCATCCTCGAGGGTTACGGACTTACCGAATCCACTGGCGCGGCGACCTACAATCCGCTCGACCGCGAACAGCGGGTTGGATCGGTCGGCGCTGTCCTGCCCGGGACATCGATCGAAGTTCGCGATCCCGACGGCAAGGTGTTGCCTGCCGATACCGTCGGCGAGATTTTCCTGCGCGGCCCCAGCATCATGAAGGGCTACTGGAACCGGCCCGACGCCACCGCCACCGATTTGTCCGACGGGTGGTTGAAGAGCGGCGATCTGGGCCGCGTCGACGCCGACGGCTATGTCTATATCGTCGACCGCGCAAAGGACCTCATCATCCGCGGCGGATACAACGTCTACCCGCGTGAGGTCGAGGAAGTGCTCTACCAGCATCCCGACATAGTCGAGGTGGCGGTTGTCGGCATTCCGGACGAGCACTACGGCGAGGAGGTCGGCGCGGTCGTCGCCGCCACGCCGGGGGTCGAACTCGATCCGACCGATCTGCGGTCCTGGGCCAAAGAGCGGCTCTCCGCATACAAGGTGCCGCATCGCTTCGCCTTCACCGACCAGCTCCCCAAGGGGGCCACCGGCAAGATCCTCAAGCGCGCCCTCGACCCGGACCTCTTCACAGACAAGGCTTCCCGATGACCGCGATCCCCACCGCGACCGGAACCGTCGACTCCGCCGAACTCGGCCGCGTCCTAGTGCACGAGCACGTCTTCGTACTCGGCGAGGAATTCCGGCAGAACTACGCCGACACGGACGAGGACGCCCGCGTCGACGAGGACGATATCGATACGATTCTGGTGCGCAATCCGCGCCGGTACTTCGAGAAATGATCCGAATAGATGCCGTTGACTCCCGTCTCCCCGCACAGCGCCCATCTGACATTCCGCGCCCTCGAGCCGATCCACGGAATGATCTACTTCACCCCGCACGGTCCGGATTCCTACCGCGAGTTGGGCATCACGGATCCGCGCATGATGTACTTCGCTTCCCGATCCGCCGCGTTCGGGCCGGTGACCGCCGAGGTCACCATCGCAACGTTCTTCAATTTCAATCCGGCCGCGGTGCGGGCGGTCATCCCCGCCGCCTGGGAAATCGTTTCGCCCGCGGAAATTTTCCGAGCTCGTATGCGTGCCGTCGATCGCTCGCTTCGGCAGGCATGGGGCGATGACCTCACCAGCCCTGAGGTGCGTGAAGCCGCCGAGCTTGCCCGGCGCGCCGCTGAACGTGCTTGCGAACGGCCGCAGGGGCGCGCGTTGTTCGCGGCGCATGCGGCGCTGCCGTGGCCCGATGAACCGCATCTGGTGCTGTGGCATGCGCAGACACTGTTGCGCGAGTTTCGCGGCGACGGACACGTCGCCCTGCTGCTGACGGAGGGGTTGGACGGAATCGAGGCATTGATCACGCACAGTGCGACCGGTGAGATCTCGCCGGAAGTGTTGCGCGCCAGCCGATCCTGGAGCGAGCAGGACTGGGCCGACGGTATGCGACGGCTTCGTGAGCGTGGGTGGTTGTCAGGCGATGGTGTCGCGCTGAGCGAATACGGCTCGCAGCGGCGTGGCGTGATCGAGAGCCGGACGGATGAACTCTCGGTCTACCCGTATGAAGCGATCGGCGAAGCCGGATGTACGCGCCTACGTGCGCTGGCTGCGCCGCTGGCGATCCGGGTTATCGAAGGCGACCTGGGATTCCCGCCGACGCTGTCAGCACGCTACCGGCAGGTGGTCGATAGGCCGGTCAGCTGACGCTGCGGGCGAAATCGATCAGTGCGGCGCTGACTTCGGCGGCGCGTTCCTGTTGAATCCAGTGTCCCGCCCCATCCAGGACAATGGACGCCCGCAGGTCGGACAGTATGGCGGCCATCTTGGTGGTCGGAGTGAAGCGGATGACAGCATCGTCGGACCCGGCGATGAACAGCGCGGGCTGGTGGATCTTCGCATCAGCCAGGTGCGCGCTCTGTTCCCAGTTGCGGTCCAGGTTGCGGTAGTAATTGAGTCCACCGGTGAATCCGGTGGTCGTGAAAGTCGCTATGTAGTAATCGAGTTCGGCCTCAGTCAGCCAGGCCGGAGTCGCTATCTCGGAACCATCACCGCTCGTCAGATCCCGCGCACTGACGACATCATCCTGCAACAGGGTGCGACGTACGTCCGACGCGAGCTCCGCGTCCGCACGACCCGGCTCCTGGAACCAGCACATATAGAAGTCGTCACCCAGCCGGGACCGCAGAATCGGCAACGGCGGCGCGACCGACCGCGGCGTAGCTGGAACACTCAACCCCGCGACGGCCCGTATTCGATCCGGATGCCGAAGCGCCAACTGCCACACCACCGACGCACCCCAGTCATGACCGACGAAGATCGCATCCTCGATACCGACCTCATCAAGCAACCCGACAAGGTCACCACACAGCGCGACCATGTCGTAATCCTCGATCCGGCCCGGCCGAGAACTGCCGCCGTATCCACGCATATCCGGCGTCAACGTCCGAAAACCCGCTTCGGCAAGCGCGAAAACCTGGTGCCGCCAAGAGAATCCGAGCTCGGGAAAGCCATGACAGAACACCACCACGGGGCCCGCACCGTGCTCGACAACCCGCAACTCGATCCCATTGGTCGCGACCTGCCGACTACCCAGCCCCAGCCACTCGTCCAGCAGATTACGTGATTGCATGGGGCACCTCGTCTACCACGGCAATATAGATCGCCACCGTATTCGATTCTGACGTCGAGTTCAACTTCCGGTGACCGATGCGGGCGTGACCAGTCGAAGCCGAGTTGCTACTCATGGCGAGACGGCCGGCCGAGGCTGATCAGAGTGGAGCCGCCGTCGATATCGAATTCCGATCCGGTGTCGAAGCCGCTCAACGGTGTAGGCACCGCAAGGCGCGGTCGGCGGCGTTGGCGCCGCACATGCCGTGAGCGCCGGGGCCGGGTGGGGTGGCCGCGGAGCACAGGTAGTGGCCGGGGATGCCGATATCATAGGGATGCAGCGTTTTTCGGGGTCCGAAGAGGAGTTGGGGTAGGTCTTTGGCACCGGTCATTATGTTGCCGCCGACGTAGTTGGGGTTGTATTCGGCGAGACCGGGGGCGGTGCGAGTGCTGGTGCCGACAATGCGGTCACGGAAGCCCGGGGCGAAGGCTTCGATCCGGGCGCTGATCGCTTCGGTGGCATCGCCGGTAAAGCCGTGCGGGACATGGGCATAGGTCCACACCGGGTGCACGGTCCCGACCGAGCGCTTGGAGTCGGCGAGATATTGCTGTCCGACGAGGACGAACGGTCGCTCGGGCATGCGTCCGGCATGGATTTCTCGTTCGCTCGCCGCGATTTCGGCGAAGCGGCCGCCGAGATGGACCGTTCCCGCCCGGCGGGCGGGTTCGGCGGTCCAGGGAATCCCGCCCTCGACCGCGAAGTCGACCTTGAAAGCCGCCGGTCCGTAGCGGAATCGCCGATATGCCTTGGCAATTCGTGATGGAAGGCGGTCAGCGAGGATTT
The DNA here is from genome assembly GCF_050955785.1 of Nocardia sp. CA-084685. Classification (NCBI taxonomy): domain Bacteria; kingdom Bacillati; phylum Actinomycetota; class Actinomycetes; order Mycobacteriales; family Nocardiaceae; genus Nocardia; species Nocardia sp. CA-084685. The sequence continues at coordinate 2,442,716 of NZ_CP192094.1, read as the reverse complement.
CGGCGATCGCGGTCGGCGCCAGGTCCCACATGGTGATATCGCTGGGCGGCAACTGCCGCGGCGACCGTACGTGCACACGGGTTTCGATCTTCCCCCCGAGGTCGAGCAGCAGCGCGGCCATCGCGTCGGTGATGCGCTGTGACCCGCCGACGGCAACCGCCCAACCGTACCGATGCCCCGCCGTGAGAATGCCGAGCCCGATACTGGCGCTCAGCGGACGATGCAGCGGGTGGAACGCGTGCGCGGCGACCCCGCCGAACAATGCGCGCCCCTGCTCGGTGCGGAAGATCTCCGCCAGTAGCGACGCCGGTGCCAGCGCGGGAATTCCGAAGCGGGCCAGGCTGATCGGATGGCGAGGCAGCCGCAGTAGCGGGCGCATGATGTCCGCGCCGAACCTGTCATAGGCGGCGACCGGTCGGTCGAACAGCAGCCGCCAGGCCCGCCCATCGGTCCCGAGACCGGCGGCGGTCTCGGCGACCGAGCGATACAGCACCCCGACGGTCCCATCGTCGAGCGGGTGGGCGCAGTCGATCTCCGGCCACGCCCACCGCAGCCCGTAGCGCTCCAGATCCAGGCTGCCCAGAAACGGCGATCCGACCGCCATCGGGTGGATGGCCGAGCAGTGATCGTGCACCAGCCCGGGCACGATCGCCTCGCCCGAGCGGGTCCCGCCGCCGATCTCGTCGGCCGCCTCCAGCACGGTCACCTCGACACCGGCCCGTGCGAGGGTGATCGCGGCGGCCAGGCCATTCGGTCCACTGCCGACGACGATGGCGGTACGCCCCTGCACCGAATCGCTGCGCGATTCTGCACTCATCGATGTCCTCCTGGAGACTATTGGGGCACAGGCACTATGAAACCATTTCCGACTCCGGCTCCGCCCTGCCGGACAAAGCGCGGAACGCTTCCTCCCGCCGCCAGCTGACCTGCAGCGGAATCGGACCGTCCGGCAGCCACGGTTGGGCTGCTACCGCATCGCGGACCCGCCAGGTGCCGCGTTCGATGACGCCGAGCGCGGCGTCGATCACCTGATATTCCTGGGTTCCCCGATGGATCGGCTGTGATTCGACCCAGACGATGATCCATTCGCCGGGTTCGAATCCGACCCTCGCCTGGACGGCATTGACCAGATCCAGGTTGTGCAGGTGGCCATCGCCGAAGTTGAATCCGATCAACGAATTGCAGCCGAACTCGGCCTCGCGCACCGTCCAGCGGTCGATATCGCGAATGTTCTTCAGCAGCAGGGAGAACAGTCCGCGACCCTGGCTGTGCATGGACCGCCACGCGATGGTCTGCTGCATGGTGATCTCGGCGATCGCGGGCGGATAGCCCATTGCCCGCAATTGGTCGATCTGGTTCTCGGTCGGGCGATGCGGCAGTGTGTTCAGCTTCTCCTCGGCACCAGGTGCGAACGCCCACAGCGCCGAGGCCCAGTTTCCGGCGTACTGACGCATCGACGGCAGGAACGACACCAGATCCGGACGCAGATTGCCCAGGATCGGGAAGGCAACCAGCACCGCGACGATCGCGACGGTCAACCAGGGCGAGGACATATCGGTGACCGCGTACCCGTCCCCGGCCGGGAATCCCAGGAACAGGAACACCGTCACATAGGCGAAGATGACATTCCATTCCTGCGGCACCGCCAGCGCGAACATCGAAATGATCGTCAGGTGGAACACCACCATGAGCGCCACCGCTGCCAGGATGACCCACCGATTGGTGGCGAACAGCAGCACCAGCGGGGTGGCGATCTCCACGGCCGAACCGCCGACATGCGCGGTGAGCGAGGCAAGTTTCGAGGGCCGGATATCGCGCGGGAAATCGCGGTAGTACCGCCGCTTGATGTTCTTGAATGGAACACAGGGACCGTTCGAGGCCATCGCCGATACGACGTTGCTGAAGTGATAGCCGTACTTCGAGATTCCGGCCCCGATCCACACCACGCAGATCAGCAGTTTCGCGGCAATGATCATGTCGACGAACGGCAATACCGCGAAGAACACCAGCGCGGGCAGGTACTGCTCACCGCGGGCGCTCAGAAAGATCGTCTTGTCCCGCAACCCGCACAGCACGTACAGCACAATCGGCGCGATCAGCAGTGTGGGCTGCACCAGTCCGGAGGTGTTATCGGGCACCGCGGCGGTCAAAGATGAGCTCGGAACTCCCGGCAGGAGAATCGGCACCAGCAAACTGGCCAGGAAAGCCAGATACAGCAGCACATCCACGCCCGTGCGGTCATCACCGCTGGTGAACGGAACCCGTCGCCACGGTCGCAGCCGGATGGCGCCGCGCCGGGCATAGAACAGGATGCCGCCGATCATCGGCTTGAATTTGCCCGCGATCGGTCCCCATGATCCGGCGATGCCGACGGCCTCGAGCAGCACCGTCCACAGAATCAGCTTCTGATACACGATCGGTTGGTTCCACCAATTCGCCACATCCCAGAACGGGCCGACACCGGACGTCCAGGTCACCAGGGCGGTGCCGCCGATAATGTAGAGGATCAGCACCTTGACCATATAGATGGTGTGGATAATTTTCGGCGTGCCGAAGCCGTATTCCACCCAATGCAGGGCGAGTGTTTTCATGCGCTCCATGAGCGGCTTGTCGAGAAATGTCTCGGGGTCGACGGCCGGGAAGTCCGCCTCTTTGAATCCCATTGTTCGCACCTTTCAATGGCAGGATTTCGGGCATGGGCGAGCCGCGCCCGAATCGGAAAATTAGGAAGATCCGTTATGCAGTCGCCGTGCGGGCGCGGAGTTTTCGTTTATCGATCTTGCCCACCGGATTTCTGGGCAAGCCATCGGCGAGGAAGATCGATACCGGCACCTTGATACGCGCCAGTGACCGCCGACAGTGCTCGATCAGCTCGGCATCGGTGACCACCGAACCGGGCAGCGGCACGATATGGGCGACCGGAACCTCGCCGAGGACCGGATCGGGCGCACCGACCACGGCCGCTTCCAGCACGCCCGGGTGGGCATGCAGGACATTCTCGATCTCCTTGGGATAGATGTTCTCCCCACCGCGGATGATCATGTCCTTGATCCGGTCCACCAGCACCAGATAGCCGTCGGCATCGAAGCGCCCGACGTCCCCGGTACGCAGCCAGCCCTCGACGATCGTGCGCGCTGTCGCCGCCGGCTGGCCGAGATAGCCGCGCATGACATTCGGTCCGCGCACCACCACCTCGCCGGGCGATCCGTCCGTGATCAGGTTGCCGTCAGGATCCATGATCGCGACGGTCTGCCCGGACAGCGGCAGCCCGACCGTACCCGGCTTTCGATGCCCCGCAAGCGGATTCAGCGTCGACGCACAGGTGCCCTCGGACAGCCCATAGCCCTCGACGATCGGCACACCGAACCGGGTTTCGAAGCGTGCGATCAATTCGGCGGGCATCGGTGCCGCGCCGCAGATCGCCCGGCGCAGGGACGAGGTATCCGGGCCCAGCTGGTCCGGTTGGGACACGAGCATGGCGTAGATCGCGGGCACCGCGGAGAAATAGGTCGGCCGGACACGTGCGACGACATCGAAGAATGTCGCCGCGGAGAACCGCCCGGCGATAGTCGCGCGACCGCCCGCCAGCAGCGGCGACAGCACGCTCACCACGATCCCGTTGACATGGAACAGCGGCAGGATCAGCAGACTGTGCTCGGATTCGTCCAGACTCAGCGCGCTGATGATCATCGCGCACATCGCGGCGATATTGCCGTGGTCGAGCATGACGCCCTTGGGCCGCCCGGTGGTGCCACTCGTGTAAATAAGCAGGGCAAGACCATCTCCGACAGCCACTGGATCGAGCATGGCGTCCGGATTTGTCGATGGCCCGGCCACGTCGGCCACATCCAGTGTTCCGATGCCGCGACCGCCCTCGGTAATCACCACCCGCGCCGCGGAATCCTCGATCTGGTAACGCGCTTCGTCGAATGTCAGGTCCGGATTCACCGGCGTTACCGCGGCACCGAGACGCCAGGCGGCGAAAAGAATTGTTACCAATTCCAGTCGATTCGGCAGCACCACCGCAACGACGTCCCCGGAACGAATTCCGTGCCGATACAGAACAGCGGCGGCCGCGCGTACGCGGTTCGCGAAGGCCTGATTATCCAACTGCTCACGATCATCCGCGATACAGGGACCGGTCGGATTCCGTTCGGCTCTGAAATCCGGTAATTCGGCGATATGGTGCACGATTTCCTCACCATCAGACGTGATCGGTATTACATTCATACGGTAAGCGCATCACCGACCCCCGACTACGGGCCGCGATCCCAGAATTCGCCGACGGCTTTGTACTGCGGGCACAACAGGCTTCCGAATACCACCGATTCCGACCGCGCCGTCGGTTACTGTCCGGCTATGAGTGCCGGCGTGGACCCGATCGTGCGCGAGGTCGCGGGACGTATCAAAGCCGATCTGGAGCGGCTGACCGTCGAGATGACCTCGATGTTCGTCGACGTCATCCCGGAGTTCCGGCACGATAGCGAGGTGCGACGGCTGATGGTCGCCAGCACCTCGTCCAATCTCGTCGCCATTATCGACATGCTGGCGCTGAGCATCTCCCTCGACGACATCACCGTGCCACCGGCCGCCGCCGAGTACGCCCGCCGATTCGCTCAGCACGATCTGTCCCTGGAAGGACTCCTGCGTGCCTATCGCCTCGGCGAACACATGTTCCTGCAGCAGGCGATGACGATCCTGCGCACATTGGATCGTTCCGCCGATGAGGCACTGGCGACCATGAGCCGGATCGCCCTGTTGGTCAATAGCTACATCGACCAGATCATCGAGGGCATCATCGACATCTACGAAAGCGAACGCCGCCGCTGGGACACCCGCTCCGATGCCACTCGCGCCGCACAGATCCGCGCGGTACTCGACACCGACGAACTCGATCTGGCCTCGGCCGAACAGATGCTGGCGGCCTCGCTGCGCGGCTGGCACCTCGCCGCCGTCATCTGGATTCCACCGGGCTCCCCCGATCCGGCCGGTCTGCTACGCGCGGGCGCGGCGATGCTATCCGCGGCTACCGGAAAGACCGCACTGACAGTCACTGTCGATGAACAGAACTGCTGGACCTGGATCTCCTCCACCGGCAAACCCGCCCTCGATGCCGACCGGCTCGACAACGAACTGCGCACGCGGCCGACCCTCCGCATGGCGGTCGGGGAACCCGGCACCGGACTCGATGGATTCCGACGCACCTTCCGCGACGCACAGCGCGCCCGCGGCGTAGCCATCGCCACCACCCACCTCGACCGTCAGCTCACGCTGCATTCCCAAATCGCCTTGGCCAGTTTACTGTTCGACCATCCCGCCGATGTCCGAACCTTCGCCGGTCGCGTGCTCGGCGATCTGATGCGCGACGATGAGGCGACCGCCCGATTGCGCGAGACGGTGCAGATCTTCCTCGATACACGCGGCAGTTTCACCGATGCCGCCGCCCGCATGCACGTCCACAAGAACACCGTCCACTACCGCGTCCGCAAGGCCGAGGAAATCCTCGGCCATCCGGTAACCGAGAACCGGCTCGAACTCGAGGTCGCGCTGCTGGCCTGCGCCCAGCTCGGATTGGAGCCACCGCAGCGCCGTCGCAGCTGAGCTCGGTCTTACGCCAACTCCTGCGCGGACTCTTGGCCCGCCAGGCCGGTTCGCCGTAGGAAGTCGGCGATCACCTCGAGTTCGGCTTCGGAGTAGCGGGTACAGAGTTCATCCATGCGGTCATCCATGCCGAAGAATAGCTCGACTAGTTCCGAATTCCACTCGCGCACAGCGTGTAAGGTGACCTGCGGCGGTCCATGGAGTCCGGGTCACGTTCGCGGACGGTCCATCCGCCCTTCTGCAGGCGATCCAGGATTCCGGTCATGGTCGCGGCGCGGCGCGCCAACGCCGTCGGGATATGGGGCCGTGTTGGTTGATCAGGTCGAGGCAGGTCCAGTCGACGCCCTCGAGTTCGACCCGGCCACCGAAACGGCGATTGAGCAGCGGTAACTGAATGTTCGAGTCATGCAACGCTTTCCGCACATCGGCCGTCGATCTCCGACGGCTGCGCGTCGAAGTACGACCGGTTGCTGAATTCATCGTCCGGCAACTCGCCTACGTATATACGGTTTTCATATTTACGTAGGCGAGGAGCAGTTAGGGCTCGGCAACGTGCGCGACCGGCTCGGTCAGACCGGAACGACGCGGAAGATCGCGATTCGATGCGCCGATGCGGCCACGCCGTCGGGCGTGGCGGCCTCGGCCAGTCCGGTGGTGACGAAACGCTTGCCGACGCTCTTCGGACTCGTCGACACCAATTCGTGCAGCAGCGGCGGACGCTCGCCTACCGGCACCTCGACCAGGCGCGCCGTCGATGACTTTCGGCCCCGGGTCAACGTAACCGTCTCGGCGGCACGCGCATTCACGACCCACGCGGCCTTCGGGAACGCCTGGAAGATGAATCGGCCGCCGTCGAGCTTGTTGACCGCGATCGGAAACGTGCGCAACTGCCCGCTGCGCCGACCAGCGACCGTGAGCAGTTGCATCGGACCGAAGGCGATGCCTATCCGCTGCAGCCCGACGATGACCTTGTTGATGGTGTTGGTTGTCCGACGGTAACTATCTGCACTCATGCCCACAATCATAGTGCTAGATTATATGAACCTCATATCTTCTACTCCGCATATCAGCACCCGGCCTCCGAAACCTCCTGAAGGCGGCCGGTTTCGGCGACTATTGCTGCCTGGGCAGCTCGGCCACGCGGACCTCGGCGTATTCGAGGGAACGGCCCCACGGCGAATGTGTCATCTGCTGCCCACCGCCGATTCGTCGCCGACGTAGGCCGACCACAGCCTGCGGTACGGGCCGTCGACTTCGAGAAGTTCGCTGTGGCGGCCGGTTTGGCGCAGGCGGCCCTCACCGACAACGAGAATGAGGTCGGCAGCGGCCGCGGTGGCCAGGCGGTGGGCCACGACGAGGGTGGTGGTGGTGGTGCGGTCCGCGGTTAGCGAGTGGACTTGCCCGCACCGGTTTCGCCGACCACGGCCACCTTCTCACCGGGCGCGATCGTCACATCGATATCCGACAACACCCGCGCACCGGTACCGTCGTAGGCGAAACCTACCCCGCGGAACTCGATTTCGCCCGCGAGCCGGTCGACTGCGCCGGCACCGGATGTGTCGGTGTGGTGACGGGTTCGCGCATCAGCACGCCGATTCGCTCGACACCGACAACCGCCTGCTGATAGCTGTCGAAACCTGCGACAGCTGCTGGATCGGCACGAACAGCAGATCGATGTAGAGCAGTCCGGCGATGATCCGCAGTAGTGTCGATTTCCCACTGCCGGACGGACCGACCAACGCGATCACCTCACCCGGTGCGATCTCCAATTCGATATCGCGTAGCACGGTATGGGCGCCGAAACTGCGGCCGAGGCCGCGCAATGCGACCCCGGCGGCACGACTGGCAGTGGATGACACGTCGACTACTGAGCGGCCGCGAATCCGGCGCGCAGATCGGCGAGGATATCGTCGATCCCCTCGATGCCGACCGCGAGGCGGACCAGGCCCGGGGTAACACCCGCCGCCAACTGCTCTTCCGGAGTCAGCTGGGGAATGGGTAGTCGAGGCCGGATGGATAACCAGCGAACGCACATCGCCGATATTGGCGACGTGGCTGTGCAGCCGCAGCGCCTCGACGAAACGCTGACCAGCATCGACCCCACCGGCCAATTCGAAGCCGATCACCGCGCCGACGCCCTTGGGCGCGAGAGTGCGACCGCGCTCGTACCACGGCGAGGACGGCAGCCCGGCGTAGGACACCGAGGTCACCTCCGGACGTGCCGCGAGGAAGTCCGCGACCGCTTGCGCGTTCTGTACATGCCGTTCGATCCGCAGACTCAGCGTCTCCAGACCCTGGCTGATCAGGAAGGCATTGAACGGTGAGACCGCCGAACCGAGATCGCGCAGCAGTTGCACCCTGGCCTTGAGGGCGTAGGCGGGAGCGCCGAGGTCGGCGTACACCACACCGTGGTAGCTGGGGTCCGGTGTGGTGAAGCCCGGGAACCGGCCGCCGGTCCAATCGAAGGTGCCGCCATCGACGATCACGCCCGCGATGGCCGCGCCGTGGCCGCCCAGGTACTTTGTCGCCGAATGCACGACGATATCGGCGCCGTGGGCCAGCGGCTGGATCAGGTACGGCGTCGCGACGGTGTTGTCGAGGATCAGCGGAACGCCTGCGGCATGGGCGATTTCGGCGATGCCGGAGATGTCGAAGATATGGTTCTGCGGGTTGGAGATCGTTTCGCCGTACAGCGCCTTGGTATTGGGCCGGATCGCCGCCACAGCGCCGCAGCGTGTGCGGTATCCCGGAAGGTGTAGGAAGTGGTCTGGTAGATCGGCAGCGCGCGGGCGTTGGTCGTACCGTCCGGCACCTGTCCGACGTGGATCTGCTTGGTTTCGAAGCTCCAGTCGGCGCTCGGGTCGGCCTGGGTCTCGTCGCTGGTGGTCACAGCAACGGACACTAAGAAGCGCCCGGCATGGTGTCGAGGATTACATTCAACCGGAACCGAATCGGCTCGCCCGCTACCTCGGCGACGCCTTCGATGAACTGGAAAGCCCCGACGACACCGCGATCGCGATCTGCGCCAACCGGCCGGAGATCGGATCACGAGTCCGGGTAGCCACGGTTTAGCGGACGGGCCAATGGCAACCCGCACAGTGATGCTGCTCGGCGAGTACGAGGATCAGCGCGTAGCTCAGCTCTCCGGCCAGCTTCGACTCAGCAAGCCCGTCGAGCGGAGGAACATGATGCCGAATCCCACCAGCCACCAGCACGTGCGCAGGACGCCGGTGCGCGCGGAACTGCACAGTGCCGCATTCACCGACCACTCGACAATTCCGGACCGCTACTCCTACGACGGCGGCAATGTCGCTCCGCCGCTCGAGTGGAGCGGTATCCCCGACGACGCGGCGGAGCTCGTCTTGCTGTGCGAGGACGAGGACGCTCCGGGCGGACCGTTCACCCATTGGCTGCTCACCGGCATCGCGCCGAACGCGACCAGTATCCGGGCGGAGGCGCCACCGCCCAGGGCCGTCGCGGGTCCCAATGACTTCGGTGAAGTCGGCTGGAGCGGTCCGCGACCACCGGTCGGCGACCAAGCGCACCGGTACTTCTTCCGCCTCTACGCCTTGGACCAACCCGCCGGATTCACCAAGGACACCACGGCCGACGTGGTCCGCCAGGCCATCAGGGACCACGTCATCGCGAGCGGCACCCTGGTCGGCCTCTTCGCCGCCTGATCCCCGCACCGCGCATTCCTTACGTCGCGATTGCCTCGGCGCGCAGGCGCGAAAAGTCCTCGCGCGATAGCGGAGTCGCATCCGGTGCGCCGAGGTGTTCGAGGGCTCTCTACGGCGAATGTGCTGATCTCGGCCGAATTCGCCTGATGCTGTGCGGTGCGGTGCTGTTCAACAGGACGCGCACGCCGCCTTTGCTGCCACAGCTGTACCGGCTCTCCGGTGTCGGTAAACCTATGGTGGACAACGTTTCCCCGATCTGACTCCAGTCGCGCCATCGACGCTGAACTCGATGAGGGCGTGGCCGCGTAGCTGTTGCGCGGCGATATCGGCCGCGGGTCCACCGTGTTGATCCTGTACCCCAGCAGTGACCGCATCGCGTCACAGGCGGTACGGACCGGACCGCGGAACACATCATCGAACACTTCGAGCGACATCGGTCCGGCGTCTCCGGCATCGAGGACATAGCCGACGAACGCGGGCAGCTCGAAGGCCCCTCGCCGGGAACAGCCGCTAGTGGCGGCTCCACTGCCGGCACATCCATGGTCAGGCGCCAACAAGCCGCTTTTGCTGGGGACTGCCAATCGCACCCGTTCCACCACGGCATCGATCGATACATGGGACTTGAGTCACCATCGAATGCGTCCTACGATGTTCGCATAACAACCAATTGTACGGAATGCGCACAAAGGAGGCGTGGTGAAGGCGGCTACCTCGAGCGCGCCCGAGCGGGTCCTGGAGATGCAGCTGCCGGAACCGGTACGCAGGACTGGCGGTGTCCCCGGTGCGCATACCCGGCGCGGGACGGATCGGCCAGCGGGTCGCGATCGAGCCGTCCACAATTTCGAATGAGGAGTGATATGGCCAGGATTACCTCCTTGGCGGATGCGGTCGGCGAACTCGTCCGCGACGGCGATACGGTCGCGCTCGAGGGGTTCACGCATCTGATCCCGGTGGCCGCCGGGCAGGAGATCATCCGCCAGCGCAAACGGGATCTGTCGCTGGTCCGGATGACGCCAGATATCGTCTACGACCAGCTCATCGGGGCCGGTTGCGCTCGCAAGCTCATCTTCTCCTGGGGCGGCAATCCCGGCGTCGGCTCGCTGCACCGGTTCCGCGACGCGGTTCAGCAGGCCTGGCCCGCGGCGTTGGAGATCGAGGAGCACAGCCACGCCGGTATGGCCAATCGATATGTCGCGGGAGCATCCGGATTGCCGTTCGCCGTGCTGCGCGGATACGTCGGCACCGATCTGCCGACGGTTACCGACACCATCAAACCGATCACGTGCCCGTTCACCGGTGAACAGCTGACCGCGGTTCCGGCGATCAATCCCGACGTCACGGTCATCCATGCCCAGCGTGCCGATCGGGCCGGAAATGTGCAGCTGTGGGGGCTACTGGGGGTGCAGAAGGAGGCGGTGCTCGCCGCGCGGCGCAGCCTGGTCACGGTCGAGGAGATCGTCGACGAACTGACCCCGGTGCCCGGTGCGATCGTGCTGCCCGCGTGGGCGGTGACCGCGGTCGCGCAGGTGCCCGGTGGCGCGCATCCGTCCTATGCGCAGGGCTATTCCGAACGCGATAACGACTACTACGCGGCCTGGGACGCGATCAGCCGAGACCGAGACGCCTTCACCCACTGGCTCGACGAGAACGTGTACACCGCCACCACGGAGACAGTATGACCATCGCCGAAACCCGCACCGCCACAACAGAAAAGACATATACCGCCGATGAGATGATGACGATCGCCGCGGCCAGGGCACTCGGTGCGGGCAACCGGTGCTTCGTCGGGATCGGGCTGCCGTCGACGGCGGCCAATCTCGCGCGCAATACCCATGCGCCCGATCTGGTGCTCATCTACGAATCCGGCACATTGGGTTCCAAGCCGGATCGGCTGCCCGCGTCCATCGGTGACGGCGTGCTGGCCGAGACCGCCGATGCCGTGATCAGTGTGCCGGAGGTATTCAATTACTGGCTGCAGCCGGGTCGCATCGATATCGGGTTCCTCGGTGCCGCGCAGCTGGACAAGTACGGCAATATCAATACCACCGTCATCGGCGGTGACTACACCGATCCCGAGGTCCGCCTGCCGGGAGCGGGTGGCGCACCCGAGATCGCCGCCTCCTGTGGTGAGGTGTTCGTCGTCATGCGCCAGTCGCGGCGCTCCTTCGTCGACAAGGTCGACTTCATCACCTCCTTCGGGCACGGCCGGGGTAACGGCGAGCGCGCGCGACTCGGCCTGCGCGGCGCGGGCCCGACCCTGGTGATCACCGACCTCGGGGTGATGCGTCCCGACGAGACCGGCGAGTTGATCCTCGTCGCGGTCCATCCGGGAGTGCGCGTCGAGCAGGTCCGCGAGGCCACCGGCTGGCAGCTGCGGGTCGCGCCGGATCTCGAGACCGGCGAGCCGCCGACAGCCATCGAACTCAGCACCCTGCGAGCATTGAAAGCTGCCTCATGACCAGCGCATTTCTGTACGACGGGGTGCGCACCCCGTTCGGCAAGTACGGCGGGGCGCTGAGCGGTATCCGGCCCGATGACCTCGCCGCCGCCGTGCTGCGCTCGGTCGCCGGCCGCAACGATCTGGACCCCGCGACAGTGGACGAGATCGTCTTCGGGGCGGCCAACCAGGCGGGCGAGGATAATCGGAATGTGGCACGCATGGCGGCGCTGCTGGCGGATTGGCCCACCTCGGTACCCGGCACGACCGTGAACCGGCTGTGCGGGTCGAGTATGGACGCCGCGATGCAGGCCGCCCGGATGATCGAAACCGGTGATGCGGCAACGGTTGTCGTCGGCGGCGTCGAATCGATGAGCCGGGCGCCGATGGTTATGCCCAAGCCCACCAGGGCATTTCCCGCAGGGAACGAAACACTGCACTCCACGACGTTGGGTTGGCGGCTGGTGAATCCGGCGATGCCCGCGCAGTGGACGGTGTCCCTGGGTGAAAGCACCGAGATCCTCGCGGGCCGTTACCGAATCGAGCGCGCGGCGCAGGACGAATTCGCCGCGCGCAGTCATCAGCTCACCGCGAAGGCATGGGACAACGGCTTCTACGACGATCATGTCGTCGCCGTCCCTGGCACCGAGCTGGTACGCGACGAGTCGCTGCGGGCGGAAACGACCGTCGAGCGGTTGGCGAGTTTGAAACCGTCGTTCCGGCCGGATGGCACCGTCACCGCCGGAAATGCCTCACCGCTGAACGACGGCGCCTGCGCCCTGCTGCTCGGTGACGAAACCATGGCCGCTCGACTCGGCCGCGCCCCCTTGGCGCGGATCGCGGGACGCGGTGCGGCCGGGGTCGATCCGGATGTGTTCGGCATCGGTCCGGTCGAAGCGGCGCGAATCGCACTGCGACGCGCGGGAATCGGCTGGGACGATCTCGACGTGGTCGAAATGAACGAGGCCTTCGCCGCGCAATCCCTTGCCTGCCTCGCCAATTGGCCGGAACTGGACCCCGATATCGTCAATGTCAACGGTGGCGCGATCGCGATCGGCCACCCGCTCGGCGCGTCCGGGGGACGCGTCATCAACCAACTCGCCCGCGAAATGCGGCGTAGCGGCAGCCGGTGGGGACTGTCCGCATTATGTATCGGCGTCGGCCAGGGGCTGGCCGTTGTTCTGGAGGCGACATCATGAAAACACGTGCGCTGCAAGGTTATCGAAAGGATCCCGCAGGCACCCATCCGTCGCTGGATGCTCCGGACTACCGGTCCACCGCCCTGCGTCATCCGAAAGAGCCGCTGGTACTGCTGCCGCAGCGGCTGACCGAACTCACCGGTCCGGTGCTCGGCGCGGAGCGGCTCGCCGAGACGGATAACGACCTGACCGCGCAGCACCGGGCGCAACCGCTCGGACAGCGCATTATCGTGCACGGCCGACTGCTCGACGGTGACGGCAAGCCGGTCCCGAACTCCCTGGTCGAGATCTGGCAGGCCAATGCCGGTGGCCGGTACCGCCACGACCGGGACCGTTGGGACTGCCCGTTGGATCCCAACTTCGACGGTGTCGGGCGAACCCTCACCGACAGCGCGGGCCGCTACGAGTTCACCACCATCAAGCCCGGCGCCTATCCGTGGCGCAACCACCACAATGCCTGGCGGCCCGCGCACATCCACTTCTCGCTGTTCGGGCGCGCCTTCACCCAGCGGCTGGTCACCCAGATGTATTTTCCGGACGATCCGCTGTTCGCCCACGACCCCATTTTCAACTCGGTGCCCGAGGCCGCTCGCCCACGACTGATCAGCCACTTCGATCTGGACCGCAGCGAACCCGAGCGGGCGCTGGCCTTCGAGTTCGACATCGTATTGCGTGGACGCGATGCCACGCCTTTCGAGGACGACGAGGATGATGACTGATCTGCCCACCACGCCTTCGCAGACCGTCGGCCCCTACCTGCACATCGGACTCACCTGGGACGACGGCCCATACGCCGTGCCGCTGGGGACGCCTGGGGCCACATGGATTCGCGGCCGGGTGCTCGACGGCGTCGGCGCGCCGCTCGATGACGCCATGGTCGAGATCTGGCAGGCCGACCCGGGCGGGCATATCGCCCACCCCGACGACGGTCGCGGTGTCCGGGAAAACTTCCGCGGATTCGCACGCAGTGACACCCGAGCGGGCGAATTCGCGGTCTACACCGTCGTTCCCGGTGCGCTCGGCGATGGGCAGGCCCCGCATATCGACGTCTCGGTATTCGCCCGTGGTCTGCTGCATCGAGTGGTCACCCGCATCTACTTCCCCGAGCACGCCGATCAACACGTAAGCGATCCGGTGCTGGCCGCCGTGCCACCGCAGCGGCGCGGCACCTTGATCGCCGTGCACGGTCCCGATGGATATGTTTTCGACGTGCACCTGCAAGGCGAGCACGAGACGGTGTTCTTCGATGTCTGAAAGCCGCACCCGGCAGCCATGGGCACCGGGACGCTACTGGCCCGGAGCACCCGAGAAAGAAGGTCGGGATGTCTGACGGGTTGTTCGACAGTGTGCTCGCGGCCGGACCGGCCGCAACACAGGTCGGCGACCGGGCCTGGGTGCAGGCAATGCTCGACTTCGAAGGCGCGTTGGCGGCCGCATCGGCCGCGGCCGGAGTCATTCCATCCGACGCCGCTGTTGCGATCCAAAGCTGTTGCGATGCAGATGATTACGACATAGCCGCGCTCGGTGCACAGGCCATCGGCATCGGCAACCCGGCCGGGCCGCTGGTGCGGGCACTCACGGCTCGTGTCGCGGGAGATGCGGCCGGATATGTGCATTTCGGCGCGACCAGCCAGGACGTGATCGATACCGCCGCCATGCTGGTGACGCACCGGGCGCTGACCGTGCTCGATGACGACCTGCGTGCGTGCGCCGCCCGGCTGGCAAACCTCGCCGAAACTCACGCCGACACCGTGCTGGCCGGGCGCAGCCTGCTCCAGCAGGGACCGCCGGTCACCTTCGGGCTCACCGCGGCAGGCTGGCTCAGTGGTATCGCCCCAGCGCGGGATCGGCTCGACGACATCCGGCGACACAGCTTGGCGGTTCAGTTCGGCGGGGCGGTCGGCACGCTGGCGTCATTGGGCGACAACGGGATTGCCATCCTGAACGGACTCGCGCGACACCTCGGATTGGCCGAACCGGCCCTGCCGTGGCATACCGAGCGCGGACGCATCGCCGAGATCGCGGGGGCGCTCGGCCAGACCTGCGCGGCGGTGGCCAAGATCACCCGCGATATCACACTTCTGGCGCAGACCGAGGTCGCGGAGGTCTACGAGGAGGGCCCGGCGGGTACGGGCGGCTCCTCGACCATGCCGCATAAACGCAACCCGGTCGCCGCCATACTGGCCACCGGATCCGCCGGGCAGGCGCCGGGATTGGTTGCGGCACTGCTCGGCGCGGCCACGCACGAACATCAGCGCGCGGCGGGCTCATGGCATGCGGAATGGCGGCCGTACATCGAATTGCTGCGCACCACCGGTTCCGCGGTGCACTGGCTGCGGATCAGCCTCCAGCGGCTTCGAATCGACCCAGCGCGCATGCGCGCCAACCTCGACCTCACCGGCGGCCTGGCGCTCGCGGAAAATGTTGTGACCGAATTGGTTTCGACCTCGCATGGCGAGGTCGGCAGACACACGGCTGGCGAGGTCGTCGCGCAGTGCTGCCAAGCGGCCCTTACCGGCGTTGGGCCTCTCCCTGATCTGCTCGCCGCCGATTCGGTAGTCGGAAAGTATCTGGATCGAGCGCACATCGAGCGGCTGCTCGATCCGGCGCTCTACCTCGGGTCGACGCGCGAGTTCATCGAACGAGCCCTCGATGATTGGCAGGATCGGTCATGAGCGCCGTCGAGGTGAACTGTGTCATAGATGGCCCCGACGACGGCGAACCGGTCGTATTGAGTGGATCTCTCGGCAGCGACGTGCGGATGTGGGATCCACAGATCACCTCGCTGACCACTGCCGGATACCGGGTACTGCGCTACGACCACCGCGGCCACGGAGCATCCCCGGTACCCCCGGGCCCGTACACACTGACGGACCTGGGCTCCGACGCGATCGGGCTGCTCGACCGATTCGGGATCGGACGAGCGCACTTCGTCGGACTCTCACTCGGCGGCATGGTCGGCATGTGGCTCGGCGAACACGCACCGCACCGGCTGCGCACCCTCACCCTGTGCTGCACCTCCGCCGAACTGGGCCCGCCCAGCGGTTGGGCCGAGCGCGCTGCTTTGGTCAGAACCGAAGGGACCCAGGCGGTTTCACACGCGGTTGGACAACGTTGGTTCACCCCGCAATGGCGAGCGGACCATCCCGAGCGCATCCGCTATTACGAGGACATGGTCGCCGCCACCAACCCCGACGGTTACGCATCCTGTTGCGCGGCAATCGAAACGATGAATATCGCCGACCAGCTGTCGTCCATCACCGTACCCACCCTCGTGATCGCCGGTGCCCAGGACCCGGCAACCCCACCGATGCACGGACAGCGCATCGCGCGCACGATCCCGCACGCCCGCCTCGACATAGTCAGCCCAGCTGCTCATCTGGCCAGCGCGGAGGCACCGGAGGCGATCAACGCTCTGATTCTGGCTCACCTGAAGGAGAACGCATGAACGAACGAGCCGATAGCGGCATGGCGGTCCGGCGTGAGGTACTCGGCGATGATCATGTCGATCGTGCCGTCGCCAGGACCACCGAATTCACCAGGCCGTTCCAGGAATACATCACCGAGTCGGTATGGGGCTCGATCTGGACCCGCGATGGCCTGGATCGGCGCACCCGCAGCTGCGTTACCCTTGCGGTGCTCACCGCCCTCGGGCGGCACGAGGAGATCGCGATGCATGTGCGCGCCGCGATCACCAACGGTCTCACCGCCGCCGAGATCGCCGAAGTATTGCTGCACACCGGCGCCTACGCGGGCGTGCCGGCCGCCAATGCGGCCTTCGCGATCGGGCAGCAGGTACTGGCCGAACTCGGGGACGATACCGCCCTGTAGCACCCTGTCGAGGAGGACGACGATGACGACCGGCGGTAACGACGACGACGGCCAGCGCGGCACCCATTATGTACAGTCCCTCGAACGCGGCCTCGCGGTCATCAAGGCATTCGACGCCGAGAACCCGCAGCTGACGCTCTCCGATGTCGCGCGCCTGACCGGACTCACCCGCGCCGCCGCACGCAGGTTCCTGTTGACCCTCGCCGATCTCGGCTATGTCCGCACCGACGGCAAACGCTTCTCGCTCACCGCCAAGGTGCTCGAACTGGGCTATTCGTATCTGTCCAGCATGAGCCTGTCCGAGGTGGCCCAACCGCACCTCGAGCAGCTCTGCGCCGACGTGCACGAATCCAGCTCGGTATCGGTGCTCGACGGTCCGGATGTCGTCTACATCGCCCGTGTCGCCGCATCCCGGATCATGACCGTCAGTATCAATATCGGCACGCGTTTTCCCGCCTACGCCACCTCCATGGGCCATGTCCTGCTTGCCGGACTCCCAGCGGCCGAACTCGATGCCTACCTGGCGCACACGCCACTGACCCGGCTGACCGCCAACACCATCACCGATCCGAACGCGTTGCGTGCCGCCTTGGAAACGGTACGCGCACAGGGCTTTTCCATCGTCGACCAGGAATTGGAGGAAGGTCTTCGGTCGGTCGCGGCCCCCATCCGGGACCGGTCGCGGGTGATCGCCGCGATCAATATTTCCACGCACGCCTCCCGTCGCAGCATCGAATCCATTCGGGCCGAACTGATTCCGCGCCTGCAAACGGCCGCCCACCGAATCGAAGCGGATCTCACCGCCGCGAAACCGGTTACTCGACTGGGCTGACCGACGACAGATTCGCCAGCGCCGCCCGGATCACCTCCAGGAACCAGCCCTGTGCCGCCGTACGGCCGGGTGCGCGCCGGGTATAGGCCGCCACCTCCACCGGCTCGATCGGCCACGGGAGGGTGAACACGCGCACGGGGTGGGTACGCGCCAACGCGTGCGCCACCCGTTCGGGCACGATGGCGACCAGTTCGCTGTCCTGCACCACATAGGGCAGGGTGGCGAATCGGGTGACGCGCACGGCGACGCGATCTCCGAGATGGTGCTCGCGCAGCGCCTCGCGCGGACCCGGATGCCCCGTCACGCCTTCGACGACGATATGCCGCTCACCATCCAATTCGGCTTCAGTGGGTGCATCACCGCGCAACCGAGGGTGCCGCGCCGCGACCAATCCCGCATAGCCCTCGGTGAACAGTGGTGTCCGAGTCAGCCGGGTCGAGTCGAGTATTGGGCTGGCCACCATCGCGTCGACCTCGCCGCGGGCCAGCCGGTCGGTCGCGGTATCCACATCGAAAGCCTCGATCTGCAATGTCACTCGCGGCGCCCGCACCGCAAGTTCCGCGAGCACCAGCGGCAGCACCGTCACCTCGCCGAGATCGGAGAGCCCGAGCCTGAAGCGGGCCGCTCGGCTCGGGTCGAATTCTGCTGCGGCACCGATTGTTTCATCGATATCGGCGATGGCCGCGCGTAGTGGCGGATACAGCCGCTCGGCCTCCGCGCTCGGCACGAGACCACCCGGACCGCGCACGAAGAGTTCATCGCGCAGCCGCCGCCGCAACTTGCCGAGCCCGTAACTCACCGTCGGCTGGGTGACCCCGAGCAGGTCGGCCGCGGCGGTGACACTCCTGGTCTCGTACAGCAGCACAAATGTCCGCACCAGGTTCAGATCGAACTCGGCGGCCATAGATCTCCTCTATGTGAATCGAGAAAAATATCAATTGGATTTCTGATTGCCGGTCATTTTAGCGTGAGAGCCATCACAATCAGGGTCCGCTATGACCGGCCGAATCTGCAGAAGTGAATCATCATGAACAACTGTCCTCGTGGCCGACCGCACTGTGCTGGCTCATCGTCCTGCTCGAGGGCTACGACCTGGTCGTGCTCGGCGCCGTCATTCCCACTCTCATCGAGCATCACCACATCGGATTCACCGCGGCCGGTACGACTTTCGTCGGTAGAACCCGCCACCCTCCACACTTCGAAGAGGCTCGCACTATGAGGAATACACGCACACAGGTCGCCATTGTCGGCGCGGGTCCGGCGGGTCTGCTGCTGTCACATCTGTTGCACCGCTGCGGAATCGACTCGGTCGTCATCGATATCCGCACGCACGAACAGATCGCGACCACCATTCGCGCGGGCATCCTCGAGGCGGGTTCGGTGCGCATGCTGGTGGATTCGGGCGTCTCCGATCGCGTACTCACCGAAGGCGACCGGCACGACGGCGTGGTGCTGCGCTTCGACGGAGACAACCATCGGATCGATTTCCGGGAACTGGTCGGCGAATCGGTGTGGCTGTATCCGCAGACGGAGGTTTTCATCGACCTCGCCGACCGCCGCAAGAACGATGGCGGTGATGTCCGCTATGGGGTCCGGGATACCGAGGTCCGCATCGATCCTGCGGTGGTGACGTTCACCGAGGCGGATGGCCGCCCGGCACGAGTGGAGGCCGAATTGATCGTGGGGGCAGACGGTTCACGTTCGATCTGCCGTCACGCCTATCCGGATGGCCTGCGCACCGAATGGTTTCGCGAATATCCCTTCGCCTGGTTCGGCTTCCTCACCGAGGCGCCGCAATCGCATCCTGAGCTGATCTACGCGCGCTCGGAGCACGGCTTCGCCCTGGTCAGCCAGCGCACATCGACGATGCAGCGCATGTATTTCCAATGCCCGCCCAGCGAGCGACCCGAAGACTGGGATGACGAGCGGATCTGGGCCGAGATGCGCCGCCGCGTCAACGGCAATGGTTTCACCCTGCAAGAGGGCCCGATCAGCGCAAAGACGGTGCTGCCGTTCCGCTCGTTCGTCACCGCGCCGATGCGCCACGGCAGCCTCCTGCTGGCAGGCGATGCCGCCCACACAGTCCCGCCGACTGGTGCGAAAGGCTTGAATCTCGCACTCGCGGACGTACGCGTGCTGCACGAAGTCCTCGTCGCCTACTTCGCCGGCGGTGGCGAGGAATCCTTGGGGCACTACACCGAGCGCGTACTCGACCGAGTGTGGAAGGCACAGCACTTCTCCTACTGGGCGACCACCCTGCTGCACTCGGCCGAGGGGGCATCCCCGTTCGATCTCGAGCGCCAACACGGGGAACTCGCGATGCTCACCGGATCCCAACGCGGCGCGGCATACTTCGCTGAGGCGTACACCGGAAGCTGGGCCCCTTCCTAGACACACCTGGAGGCATCGCGTGACCCGTCAGCCCACCATCGACGACAAATTCTCCTTCGGCCTGTGGACGGTCGGTTGGACGGGTACCGACCCGTTCGGTCTGCCGACCCGACCGACCCTCGCACCGTGGGAGTACGCCGAACGCCTGGCCGAACTCGGCGTCTGGGGAATCACCTTCCACGACAACGACGTATTCCCGTTCGATGCCGACGACGCCACCAAGGAGCGCAACCTCGCACGCCTCAAAGACACAACCGATAGCTGCGGTCTCACCATCGAGATGGTCACGACCAACACCTTTACCCATCCGGTTTTCAAGGACGGCGGGCTGACCGCCAACGACCGCTCGATCCGCCGCTTCGGTCTGCGCAAAATCCTGCGCGCGGTGGATCTGGCCGCACAGGTCGGCGCCACCACCTTCGTGATGTGGGGCGGGCGCGAGGGCAGCGAATACGACGGATCCAAGGACATCTTCGCCGCGTTCGAACGCTACAAGGAGGGGCTGGATACGGTCGCCGGATATATCAAGTCACAGGGTTACGACCTGCGAATCGCATTGGAGCCCAAGCCCAATGAGCCGCGTGGCGATATCTTCCTGCCCACCATCGGCCACGCACTTGCCCTCATCGCCGAATTGGAGCACGGCGATATCGTCGGCCTCAACCCGGAAACCGGCCATGAACAGATGGCCAACCTCAACTACACGCACGCCCTCGGCCAGGCCTTGTGGAGCGGCAAGCTGTTCCATATCGACCTCAACGGTCAACGCGGTCTCAAATACGACCAAGACCTGGTCTTCGGACACGGCGATCTGATCTCCGCATTCTTCACCGTCGATCTGCTGGAAAACGGCTTCCCGGGCTATCCGAACGGCCCGCGCTACATCGGACCACGGCATTTCGACTATAAGCCGTCGCGCACCGAATACCTCACCGGCGTATGGGAATCGGCCAAGGCCTGTATGGCGACCTATCTGATGCTGGCGGACAAGGCACGAGCCTTCCGCGCCGATTCCCGCGTGCAGGAGGCAATGGCCTACTCCGGCGTCCTCGACCTGGCCCAACCCACCCTTGACGACGGCGAGTCGATCGAGGCATTCCTACGTGCGGACGACGGTTTCGACCCGGATAAGGCCGCCGAACGAGACTTCGGTTTCGTCCGACTGCAACAACTCGCACTCGAATACTTGATCGGCTGAGAACCACCCTGCGCCGTCATCCCCGCCGCGAATGCGTCTGCGGCGGTAAACCCGAGAGCCCCTTCACCAGCACTCGATCAACCGACGTCGCGGCGCAGCCAGGTCACCTCCGCACCCGATTCGGTGCCATAGCGATAGACCTCGAGATCTTCATCCCACGCGGTGCCGAGTGCGCGGTCGAGTTCGGTAGCCAGGTCATAGCCGGTGTAGTTGCCGAGTTCCCGGTTGGCCTGCAGCATTGCGCGCAGACGCATTTCGCCGATGGTGACATCGCCGTTGGCGGAGGTGGAGCCGTGCCAGAGGCCGAGGGTCGGGACGAAGCTGTAGCGCTCACCGTCGACGCCATCGCTGGGGTCCTCGGTGACCTCGAAGCGCAGCACCGGCCAAGACCGCAAGGATTGGGCAATTCGCGATGCGGTGCCGACCGGACCGATCCAGTCGGTGGTCGCACGCAGCTGACCATCAGCGGGTTGCGCGGTCCAACGCAATTTCGCGGGTGAGCCGAGGGCCGAGGTGAGTGCCCATTCGATATGTGGGCACAGCGCAGCCGGCGATGAGTGGATATAGACCACACCCGCCGTCGCGTCGGCGAACTGACTCGATGCGCGCACCACTGACACCTCCAGCTTCGACGAGAAACGTCTTCCCCAACGATCCGTCGTACTGGCGTTGCCCGAGTGTACTGGAGTGCCCCGAGTTACACATGTTACTTCGGAGGCGTGTCCGACCTGTTACTTCGCGACCGAGCTCCGAGCCAGGATCACCTCGGCGATCACCGCATCGGAAAAGACGGGCCAAGCCTCCCGTGCCCAGTCGCCGAAATTCTCGTCGCTCAAAGCGATACTCGCCACCCCTAATTCGGGATCGACCCAGAGAAATGTGCCGGACTGCCCGAAATGGCCATAGGTACCTGCGGAATTCGATCCGCCGGTCCAGTGCGGTGATTTCCCGTCGCGAATCTCGAATCCGAGTCCCCAGTCGTTGGGACGCTGCGATCCGTAACCCGGTAGCACACCGTTGAGTCCGGGAAACGCGACCGTGACCGCCTCGGCGTGGGTCGGCGGCGAAAGCAGCTGGGGATCGAGCAGCTCCGCACCGAAGCGCACCAGATCCGTCACGGTCGACCGGCCCGCATGTCCGGCCGGACCCGCCAGCACCGACGCCGTCATGCCGAGTGGCTCGAATACGGCTTCGCGCAAGTACTCCGGGAACGCGATCCCCGTCTGCTCCGCGACGAAGGCCGCGAGAATTTCGAATCCGGCACTGGAGTAAATGCGTCGCGTACCGGGCGCGGCGATCACCTCGGTGGTATCGAAGGCGATGCCGGAAGTGTGCGCGAGCAGATGCCGGACGGTAGCTCCCGGCGGCCCGGCGGGCTGATCGAGTTCGATCGCGCCCTCCTCCACCGCGACGAGCACCGCGTAGGCGACCAGCGGCTTGGTTACCGAGGCGAGTGGAAATACACGCTCGGTGTCACCCGACGTCCGCGCCCCGTCCCGGGTGACGACACCCACCGCCGCATGCCGAACCGGCCAGTCCTTGATCTGCTCGAATGCACGCACGAAATGAGCGTACGAGACGCCCGATCCCGGCGTGTCCGCACCGTCCGCACGGAAATGTCGGTACCGCCGGTACCATCAACCGATCATGAGCGCACCCACCATCCACGGCGATGTGGCGGCCGGTTTCGGCCCCGTTGCCGACGCCTTCCGTCGCAATTTCGTCCAGCATGGCGAAATCGGCGCTGCCGTGGCCGTTTACGCTGGCGATCGCCCGGTCGTCGACCTGTGGGCCGGTTATCGTGACCGCCGCCGGACCCTGCCGTGGGAACGCGACACGATCGTGCCGGTCTTCTCCTCCACCAAGGGCATGGCCGCGTTCGTCGTCGCCACGATGGTGTCGAAGGGACTGCTGGACTACGAAGAGCCGGTCGCGAAGTACTGGCCGGAGTTCGCCGCGCAAGGCAAGGGCGCGGTGACGGTGCGTCAGCTGATCGACCATCAGGCCGGACTGTCCGGCCTCGATACCGTGGTGCGTCTGCGCCAGATCGCCGACCTCGACGGTCTCGCAACGATTCTCGCGGCGCAGCGGCCCGCGTGGCGGCCGGGCACACGGCACGGCTACCACGCCATAACCCTCGGCCTGTATCAAGGCGAACTCGTGCGCCGCGCCGATCCGCAACACCGCACACTCGGCCGGATCTTCGCCGAGGAGATCGCGAAACCGCTGGACTCGGACTTCTTCATCGGCCTACCCGCCGAACAGAGCATGGACCGGATCGCCACCTTGGCCGCCACCGAGGGCATGGACATCCTGCGCTACGAGCGCGACATTCCGGTGCGCATCGGCGCGGGGATCTTCGCCAAACGCGGACTTTCCCATGCGGCACTGACCAATCCACGCATCGGCGCACCGGCGCGGGCGAGCAGGCGCGAGCTGCTCGAGTTGGAGATGCCCGGCTCCAATGGTGTCGGCAATGCCAGGTCACTGGCCAAAACGTACGGCGCGGCGGCGGGCCGAACTGGCGCGCTGCCGATCGAGGACACGGTGCTCGATCGGCTCGCCGCCACCGCCGCCGACGATGTGCCCGCCGACGATCTGGTACTGCACACCAAATCCCGCTACCACCTGGGCTTCCGCAAATCCCGCGGCTCGTTCCGCTTCGGCTCGGATAAACGCGCCTACGGCACCACAGGCCTAGGCGGCTCCTTCGGCTTCGCCGACCCCGCAACCGGCCTAGGCTTCGGCTACTCGATGAACCGCCTTGGCCTCGCCGTCCTCGACGACGTCCGCAGCCGCAACCTCCGCACGGCCCTGCTCCGCTGCACCCGCTGATGCCGCGCATGTCTTGGTACGCCACGCACCGATTCGCCGGGCAAATTCATGCGCGGCATGCGAATTCGTGCGCGGCATGCGAATTCGTGCGCGGCACACCAGCTCGAGCGGGTTACCAGTCGGCCTCGGTGTACTTGATGATGCCGCGGATGTTTTTGCCGTCGAGCATGTCCTGGTAGCCCTCGTTGATTTGTTCGAGGGAGTATTGGCGGGTCACCATATCGTCGAGGTTCAGTTGGCCCGACTTGTACAGCGACAGCAGGTGGGGGGCGTCCTGGCGGGCGTTGCCGCCGCCGAAGATGCAGCCTTTGACGGTCTTCTGCAGCATGGACAGCAGGAAGCTGTTCAGCTTGACGTCGTTCTCGTCCATGCGGCCCATGGAGGTGACGACCAGGGTGCCCGCCTTGGCGGTGAGGATGAGGCCCTCTTCGATGTATTCGCCGTGCATCTCGCCCATGGTCAGGATGACCTTCTGCGCCATCCGGCCCTCGGTGGCCTCCATCAGCGGCATAATAGCGGCGGCCATGCTCTCGTAGGTGTGGGTCGCGCCGAACTTCTGCGCCTGCTCGCGCTTCCACGGATTCGGGTCGATGGCAACGACTTTGGACGCGCCGGAGAGCACCGCACCTTGCAGCGCGCTCATGCCGACGCCGCCGATGCCCGCGATCACCACGGTCTCACCCGGAGCGACCTCGGCAACGTGGGTGGAGGAGCCGAAGCCGGTGGGGACGCCGCAGCCGACGAGGCAGGCAACCTCGAACGGAATACTCGGGTCGATCTTGACCACCGAGGTGTGGTGCACCGTCATATACGGCGAAAAAGTGCCGAGCAGGCACATCGGGATGACATTCTCACCACGCGCCTGGATGCGGTAAGTGCCGTCGCTGATGGCCTGACCCATCAGCAGGCCCGCGCCCAGATCGCACAGCGCCATATTGCCGCTCACGCAGGCCGGACAGCGACCGCAGGCCGGGATGAACGACAGGATCACGTGGTCGCCGACCTGCAGGTCGGCGGGGCAGTTCGGCCCGAGCTTGGTGATCACGCCGGCGCCCTCGTGGCCGCCCATGACCGGGAATGCGGGCATCGGCGTCGCGCCGGTCACGATGTGGTGGTCCGAGTGGCACATACCGGCGGTTTCCATCCGGATTTGCACCTCACCGGATACCGGATCGCCGACCTCGATCTCCTCGACCGACCACGGCTGGTCGGTCCCCCACAGGATCGCGCCTTTCGTCTTCATTCGTGTCGACCTCTCGCATGCACGGGCTTCTATGTGACTGCACCCACACTACGAGAAAACTGGAACGCGTTCTAGTACCGGATCGAAAATTCGTCGACACGGATTGACAGAAACCCCGAACGAGTTCCAGTTCCGCCTGCCCGCCAACCCGTCCCGGAGTGATACTGCCCGACTTCAGCCGCGCACGTCGTGCACATGATGGATTACGTCGTGCAGGAAATAGACGGCCAAGGATTCGAGCGTGAAAACCGAGCCGTCGCTGCGTCTGGCATGGTTGCCGAGTGCGGCTTCGGGGACCGATTCGAAGGCGCGCGCGACGGCCTCGGCCGCCTCGGTCAGCTCCGCGGCGACCTTGCGCGGATCCTGCTTGTCATATTGGTCGATGACAGCGGTGACGTCCTGATCCCAGTTGGAGAACACCGGGACACCATCCGCGGACTCGAGGCCGTTCGCGTCGAACCCGGGAACCTTCGGATCCACCGCATCGGTGCGAGCCGCGATGGCCGCGCGGTAGCTGAAGATTCGGCAGACGTCGCGCACGTGGGCGGCATACTCGAGCGCCGACCAAGTGGATTCGTCCGGCCGTACGGCCGAGTCGGGACGCTCTAGCGTGGCCGCCAGACGGCCCGCGTATTCGCGGGCCAGATCGGGCACCGCCGCGTAGGTGATCGGCTCCGGGTCGAATCCGCATTCGGGACACGAGCGTTCGAGGACCCAGGTCCAGTTCTTGACGTCGGGAACGATCGACATGCGCCTACCCTAGATTGGCTGGATATCCTCAGCGATAGATATTCAGCCAGCTATCGGCAAGATCCCGACAGGCGGTTTCACTCCATCAGCCGATGCGCCCTTTCGAAGAGCTCGAGCGTGATGGCATGCAGGAAGTCACCGACCTGCTTGGGCGCTTTCCCCGCGAAGGCGCGAGCATGCGTGCCCTCCAGCACAATTCCCAGCTTGAAACAGGCGAGCACGGTGTACCAGGTGACATTGCTCAGGTCGCGACCGGAGAACTTGCCGTAGTGCCCGACCATCTCCTCCGGCGTCGGCAGACCCCCGACCGCGCCGAGCTTGCCGATCAGCGCCGCCCCCGTTGTGCCCGGCTCCGGACGAGTCGCGATCTGCCAACCGAGGTCGAGCAGCGGGTCGCCGATGGTCGACATCTCCCAGTCCACCATCGCGGCAACGTCCGGGCCGTCGTAGGAGAACATCATGTTGGCCAGGTGGCAGTCGCCGTGCAGGATGCCGGGCGTCCACTGCGCGGGCCGATTCCGATCCAGCCACTCCCCGACCTGCCGCACGCCAGGAATCTCCGGGCCCGGATACCCCGCATTGGCGGAATAGGACTCGAGTTCGCCGAGCCAGCGCGGCACCTGACGCTCCAGGAAGCCGTCCGGTTTCCCGTAGTCCTGCAGGCCGAGCGCCTGATAGTCGAGCGAGCCGAGACGGGCGATGGCCTCCACCGCCGACAGACCCATCTGCCGCCGGATCTCCGAGTCGCCCGCGTGCAGGCCCGGCAGTTCGTTCTGCGGATTGAAGCCGGTAATGGGCTCCATCAGGTAGAACACCGCGCCGAGAACGGATTCGTCCGGGCAGGCGGCGATCACCTTCGGCGCGCGCACACCGGTTCCGTCGAGCGCGCCGAGCAACCGGGCCTCGCGCCGGATGACGTCATTGCTCTTGGCGCGCAGATGTTTCGGACCGCGACGCAGCACATAGTCGCGACCCCCGCGTGCGAAGCGCAGCATGATGTTCTGCGTGCCGCCGCCGAGCGTGGTCACATCCTCGAACTCACCGGCAGGCAGGCCCTGCTCATCCATCCATTTACCGACGACGGCGAAGTCGACGATCTCGCGGTCCACCTCTGACATGTTCCACATTGTGCACCACGCGCCGAACCCAACTGAAGGCGCGTGACAACAGTTTATGCCGACCGGCGCGGCGTAGGGTTCGTGGCACGATGCGCACGCTCTTGATCGACAATTACGACTCGTTCACCTACAACCTGTATCAGCTGATCAGCGAGGTGAACGGGGAAGAACCGACGGTCGTGCGCAATGACGAGGTCGACGATATCGCCCGGCTGCGACTGGAACGCTTCGACAACGTCGTCATCTCCCCCGGACCGGGTCGCCCGGATGTCGGTCGGGATATCGGCATTTCGGCCGCGGTGATTCGCGAGACCGAACTGCCGCTGCTCGGTGTCTGTCTCGGACATCAGGCCATCGTCGTCGCGGCGGGCGGCATCGTGCGGACCGCGCCCACCGCGCGGCACGGCTATCTCGATCACATCGAGCACGACGGCGACGAACTGTTCGCCGGGCTGCCCGAGGGTTTCACCGCGGTGCGATACCACTCGCTGTGCGCGCAGCGGCCGTTACCGGACAGTCTCGAGATCACCGCCGTCGCGGCCGATGGTGTGATCATGGGAGTGCGGCACCGGAGCAGACCGCAGTGGGGGGTGCAGTTCCATCCCGAATCGATCGCCAGCGAGTACGGTGCGGCATTGCTCGGCAATTTCGCGAAACTTACTGCGGGCCAGCAGATTAGATCGAGCATTATCGCGCCGTTCGAGAATGCCGAGCCGCTCACGGGTAGACACGAGTTCCGCGAATCCCGGCGCTCCTGGCAGCTGCGGCATGCCGTGATCGAGCGGGCGATCGATACCGAGGCAGCGTTCCTGCGGCTATACGGCAACTCCCCCACCGCATTCTGGCTCGACAGCGAACATGTCGAACCGGGACTGGATCGGTTCTCCTTTCTCGGGGATGCCAGCGGGCCGCTGGCCGAGGTGATCCGCTACCGGGTCGGTGAGAACAAGGTGACGGTCGAATCCTCGGACGGGAATCGGCGGACCGTACCCGGCGGAATTCTCGACTATCTCGCCGGACAGCTACACCTGAGACATACCGAACTCCTCGATCTGCCTTTCGATTTCGCGTGTGGTTACGTCGGATACCTGGGCTATGAGGTGAAGGCCGATTGCGGCGCGAATGCCGCGCATCGTGCCTCGACGCCGGACGCGCAGTGGATCTTCGCCGACCGGATCGTGGTCGTGGACCATGTCGGTGGTCGCACCCATCTGCTCGCACTCACCGATCCAACACCGGAAGCCCTTCGGGCCGGCGCGGATTGGTTGCGCGATACCCGCGAGATCCTGGAATCCCTGCCGACGTGGGCCAATCCGCCGACACTCGAGGCGCGCTCCGATACCGCCGCCGTCGCACCGCTGTTCACCCGCGGGCGGGAGCGGTATCTCGCCGATATCGCGGTGTGCCAAGAGCGGCTGCATGCGGGCGAGTCCTACGAAATCTGCATTACCGACACCGCGTCCATGGCGGCCGGCGAATCGGACGGGCTCGACTTCTATCGCACGCTGCGCCGCTGCAATCCCGCGCCGTACGCGGCGTATCTGCGCTTCGACGATCTCGAAATCGCCTGCTCCTCACCGGAACGCTTCCTGAAGGTGGACCGCGCCCGCACCGTGGAGAGCAAGCCGATCAAGGGCACCGCGCCGCGCGGGGACACGGCCGCCGAGGACGAGCGGCTGCGGCGCGAACTGGCCGACAGTCCGAAGACCAGGGCCGAGAATCTGATGATCGTCGACCTGCTGCGCAATGACCTGGGCCGGGTCTGCCAGGTCGGCAGCGTGCACGTGCCGAAATTGATGGCCACCGAGACGTATTCGACCATGCACCAACTGGTTTCCACCGTGCGCGGCACACTGCGTCCGAAT
Source organism: Nocardia sp. CA-084685 (assembly GCF_050955785.1). Lineage (NCBI taxonomy): Bacteria > Bacillati > Actinomycetota > Actinomycetes > Mycobacteriales > Nocardiaceae > Nocardia > Nocardia sp. CA-084685. The sequence goes on along the minus strand of NZ_CP192094.1, from coordinate 2,413,736 downwards.
GTCGACGTGATCGATTGTCTGCGTGCGTGTTTCCCTGGCGGCTCGATGACCGGGGCGCCCAAATTGCGCACCATGGAGATCATCGACGAACTGGAAACCGAAGCGCGCGGTATCTATTCGGGCACCATCGGCTTCCTCGGACTGGCGGGCACCGCTGACCTCAATATCGTCATCCGCACCGCGGTCCGCCACGACGGGCACTGGCGCATCGGCGCGGGCGGCGCGATCGTCCTGGACTCCGACCCCGCGGACGAATACCACGAAACCCTACTCAAGGCCGCCGCCACCCACCGCGCCGCACCCCACTGAGCACCCGTCATGGCTGCCCGCACCGGGTGCCGCTATTTGCGTCGGCGGCGTTTCGGCGGTTCGGGTGGCGGCGGCGGTTCGGCTGATTTGCCGGTGAACCGGCCGAGGAGGGAGACGCCAGGGAGTTTGGCGAGGGCCATGAAGAGGTCTTCGCCGAGGCCGATCATTGCCTCCAGGCGGGGCAATAGTCGGTCGTAAGCGGCGAAGGCCGGATCCGCCAACGACAGCGTGCGGTCCAGGCGGTCGATGGTGGAGTTGAGCCGGTCGATGGCGATCGAGAGCCTCTCGATCAGATCCGGTAGCTGCGCCGCCAGCTGAGCCGAGGCGGGTGGCAGGCGCACCGCCGCATCGAAGGCCTGGCCAGCTGTGAGTTGTGCGGCATCCAATACTTGACTCGCCGCCGACTGTGCCGCCTCCACCGCCGATTGCGCGGCCGCCAGAACATCGCCGGGACTCGGCACTCGCCCACCCGGCACCTTCGGAGTCGAGGCCTTGCGGCCGCCTCCCTTCGGGGTAGTCATCCCTCCACTCTGCCGCACCCTTGGCGCGCTGGGCCGGATATCCCCGACCGATCGGTTTGTGTCGCGTCGACGGGCACTCGCTCGCATCGCCGAAGGTATGGACCGCCGGATTCGGCGTGTCGGTGGTTCGTGGCATAGTTCGAGCACGATGAAACTGAGTAAAGGGGCCAATGCGGCGGTGCCGACTTCCCTTCTTGCCGTGGTTGTTTCATGGCGGTCGGGGCACGCGGTGGATGCGCATGCGCTGTTGCTGGCGGAGGCCGGGACCGTGCGCACCGATCGGGATCTGGTGTTCTTCAATGCACCCCGACATATGTCGCAGGCGGTAACGCTCGATCAAGAACCGGCACCCGGAACGGCTCGACTGAGCGTGTCGCTACCGCGCACCGAATCGGATGTGGCGCGGATCGTGGTCGCCGGATCGATCGACGACGGCACCTTCGGCGATATCGCGGATCTGACCCTCACCATCGAGGCCGCGCACGGGCCGATCGCCCAATTCGAGATCACCGATCCCGATGCGGTCTCCGCGATGATGTTCGGCGAGTTCTACCGCCGCGACGGCCAGTGGCGCTTCCGCGCGATCGGCCAGGGTTGGGACAGCGGACTCCCCGGCCTGGTCACCGAATTCGGCGTCACCGTCGACGGCCCCGCTGAACCGACATCCGATCGCTCGCACGCGGACCGGATACCCGCTTACCCAGTGCAGCAACGTGTTTCGACTGGCACGGCGCTGACCGGCTCGCCTGGTCCTAACCAGCTCGACACTGCGCCGTGGGACCAGGAGGGCACCCACCCAGCCCCCACCCGACAGCATGATCGGCCCGATGAAGGACCGGCCCGACCACGCACGCTCGGCGCGAACCGCGCAGATCAGGCTTGGCGCCACAGCGCCGCCACAGAGCCCCGCGACCGAGCCGCCCATCGCCCGGACCCGACGGACGAACGGCCTGCTCGGCCGCGGCCCAACAGGCCAGTGGACCTTCAGCGCCAGCGGCACGAGGTGGAACCGCCTATACCAGCACCGCCGAATCCCGAACGCGCCGACTGGCATTCGGACCCCGAGAACCCCGCGCGCATGCGTTGGTGGGATGGGGCCGAATGGACCAGTGCCACATTCGAACAGCTACGGCCTGGTCCGCGCAGTTGTCAACGGTGCGGAAACCCCCGGCGCCGCAAGCTGTTCGGTGGGCTCGCGCCGTGCCAGAGCTGCGACCACGAGATCGAGGAATTCCTCACCCACTGGCATACCCAGGCCTGGCGGGCGCTGACCGCGGCCGGGCCGCGCGGTGCGGAGTGGGATGCGCTGTGGGCGTCGTTGCGGTATCAGCGAATCGACGAGGGTCTGGGCCGGGCGGCGCTACGGGATGTGGCACTGACTTACGTCGAGCGGCTGGTCGCCTTCGCCTTCGCGGATGGCGAGATCGAGCAGCGCGAGTTCGAGGCGTTCGAGTACACGATCGAGGAATTGGCGCTCAGCGGACCTCTGGTCGAGGATCTGCGCAGGCGGATGTATCGCGGGCGCACGCTGTCGCGGTTGCGCGGCGGTGATCTGCCGGTGGTGCGAACGCCGGGCCTGCATCTGGATCCGGAGGAGAAGGTGCATGTCGATCTGCCCGCCGTGCACGTCCGCCAGCTCGCGAAGGGACCGAAACTCACCGACGGCAGACTGATCGCCAGTAATAAGAAATTGAGGTTCGTCGGTACCGATACCGGCACCGAATTGCCATGGAACCGGGTGGTTTCAGTGCATGTCGAGCAGCGTTGGGTGGTCGTCGCGGCGACCTCGTCCCGCGGTGGGGCCACCTTCGATGTCGAGGATCCGGATTACGTCGCGGCCGCCCTGGAAGGGGCGCTTCGGGTCGCCAAACGCCTGGTCCTCACCCCTGGCCAGCGCGACACACGCAGCATCCCCCAGGAGGTCAAGGCCGAGGTGTGGCAACGGGACGGCGGCAAGTGCGTCGAATGCGGCGATGGCCACTACTTGGAATTCGATCACATCATTCCGCTGAGTCGCGGTGGTGCGACCAGTGCGACCAATCTGCAGATTCTCTGTCGCGCCTGCAACCGCGCAAAGGGGGCGCGGATCTGATCCGGATACCGCACGCCATCGCGCACCGGAACACCGATGTGGCGAACAATGCATATGTGATGAAGCACGTTGAGCGCTCCGGCGTGTCACCGTAGCGTCCAATACCGAACAGCGTCGTTTGGGAGGATCAATGCAGGTAGCGGTTATCGGCGGGACCGGGGTACTAGGGGCCTCGGTGGTACGCGAGCTGAATGCGCGCGGACATCGGGTTCGCGTGGTGAGCCGGACCGCCCCGGCAGATCAGACCGTGGAACACCACGCCGCGGATCTCGCCACCGGCTCCGGCCTGGAGCCCGCACTGGAGGGCTGCGACACCGTCGTCGACGCGGTCAGCGCGCGCAGCCGAACCCGTTCGGTGATGGTGGATGGCGTGCGTCGCCTCCTTGCGGCCGAGCAGCAGGCAGGTATCGGCCACCACGTCGAAATCTCCATCGTCGGTTGCGATCTCGTCCCCTTCGGCTATTACAACGCGAAGGTGGAGCAGGAACAGGTGGTCACCACCGGCGAGATTCCCTGGACACTATTGCGCGCCAGCCAATTCCACGAACTCGTCACTGGAATCCTCGCCGCATCGGCACGCTGGCGGATCGCACCGCGCTCGACGGCGAAGATACAGCCGATCGATGTCGACGCTGTCGCGACAAGGCTCGCCGATGCGGTGGACAACGGCCCGGCCGGACGCGTCCCGGATATCGCCGGTCCGACCGTGCATACCCTCACCGAACTCGCCGACATCTACCGCGAACACACCGGCCGCACGTTGCTTGCGCTTCCGGTGCCGATCCCGGGACGCGCTGGCCGCGCCCTTCGGTCCGGCGCCCTCTGCCTGGACGGCAACGGCGACGCGATCGGCATCGGCTACGCCGAATGGCTCTCCCGCCGACCTACTCGCTGATCAACCCTGCCGTGCGTCCCAGATCGGCCAGCATCGCATCGAACAGGATCTCCGGATTCGACAGCGGGATCGGATAATTCCCGAACACCTCGAGTGTGACGTGCCCGTAGAGCCGGGCCCAGATCTGAATCATCAGATACGTCACACCGAGGTCGAGCTTTTCGGCTGGAAATTTCTGTCCGGACTCCGAAAGCGCTGCCAGCAGCTCGGTTTGGAACAGTACGAGGTCCTCGCGCAGCTCCGCCGGAATCACGTCGGTCGGCGGTGTCACGACATCGTAGGTGGCCAGCAGCCGTCCGGCGGCAGCGAGGAAAATCCGCCCGAACGGCTCGTCGAACCGGCGCAGCATGCGCGCGCGGCCCGCACCCGGCGAGGCGAACACCAGGGTGAATTCCCTGGTGTGCGCCAGCGCCCAGCGCCGGAATCCCTTGCAGATGGCGAAGAACTGCACCGCGCCGTCATCGGGCAGCATGGCGATCTGCTCGGACAACTCGGCGGCGAGGTCCTCGCAGAACTCCAGGCGCAGACTCTCCAACAGGTCCTCGCGCGAGTTGTAGTACCGGTACAGCGCGGGCGCGGTAATGCCGAGTTCGCGCGCGATCGCCCGCAGCGTGACCGCATCGGGACCGTGCTCGACCAGCAGTGCGCGGGCCACCCGGCGGATATCCGCATCCGAAACCACCGGTGCCCGCCCGCGCGGCTTGGCGCTGTTCATAGGGGAATTCAAGCGTATTCGACCTCCCAGCGCTTGATTCCGTTCAACCAACCCGAGCGCAGTCGTACCGGATCGGAGACCTGACGCAGGTTCGGCATCACGTCGGCGATGGCATTGAACATCAGATCGATCTGCAGCCGGGCCAGGTTCGCACCGACACAGTAGTGCGTGCCGGTGCCGCCGAAACCGACGTGCGGATTCGGGTTGCGCAGCACGTTGAAGGTGAACGGATCCTCGAATCCGTCCTCGTCGAAATTGGCCGAGCTGTAGAACAGCCCGATGCGCTGTCCCTTCTTGATCTGCTGGCCGCCGACCTCGGTGTCCTGGGTGGCGGTGCGCTGGAATGCGGTCACCGGGGTGGCCCAGCGCACGATCTCATCGGGCGCGGTGCGGGGCCGCTGCTCCTTATAGAGCTCCCATTGGTCCGGATTGTCGACGAAGGCCTTCATGCCGTGGGTGATCGAATTTCGAGTGGTTTCATTGCCCGCGACCGACAGCAGGATCACGAAGAACGCGAATTCGTCCGAGCCGAGCTGCTCACCGTTGATATCGGCATTGATCAGCTGGGTGACGATATCGTCGGCCGGGCATTTGCGCCGCTCTTCGGCCATATTCCAGGCGTAGCCCATCACCTCGGCGGTGGCGGCGTGGTGATTACCGTCGAACTCCGGATCGTCGTAGGAGATCATCTGGTTGGTCCAGTCGAACAGCTTCTTGCGGTCGTCCTGCGGCACCCCGATCAGTTCGGCAATGGCCTGTAGCGGCAGTTCGCAGGCGACTTGTTCGACGAAGTCACCGCGCCCGGTCTGCTTGGCCTCGTGCACAATCCGGGCCGCGCGGTCGGTGAGCGCCGCACGCAGGCTCTCCACCGCACGCGGGGTGAACCCCTTGGAAATGATGCGGCGGGTCTTGGTGTGCTGCGGCGGATCCTGGTTGAGCATCAGCATATTGCCGAGCATGTCGATCTGCTCGCGGGTGGTTTCCTCGTTGAACCGGATGATCGCGGTGTTCTCGTGTGAGGAGAACACCTCCGGGTTCTTCGAGATCTCCTTGATGTGGTCGAGCTTGGAGATGACCCAGTAGCCGCCGTCATCGAAGCCGCTGGCCCGGCCGGACTGCGCGCACCACCAGACCGGGGCGGTCCGGCGCAACTCCGCGAATTCCTGGATGGGCAGGCGGGTGGACAGCAGGTCCGGGTCGGTGAAGTCGAATCCCGCGGGAATCGACGGGGTGGTCACGGTCACGGCTATCTCCTACCGGTCTGGCATGGGCTGCAGACCTCACGACGTTGTGGGGACACGTTCCGAAGCCGATAAAACCACATATCGAGTAGTTTGTGAATACCGTTTAGTAAACCCCGTTAACTTCAGTCGCGACAGCGGTCCGGCCACTCATCGAAGATAGCGATCAGCTATAAATAACTCTGTTGATCGCTTATCCACGAAACCGTGGACGCGACCGAGCGGACCAGCATGTAATGGGACCAACATGTCACCGTTCGGAGGTCCCCCATGCCCAGCCTGTACGAGCACGCCGGTGGCGACGAGGCATTGCATCGCGTCGAAGAAGCCTTCTACGACAAGGTGCTGGCCGATCCGGTGCTGAAAACCCAGTTCACCGAACGCCACCCCACACACGTCGACCATCTCACCTGGTTCACCGCCGAATCCTTCGGCGGCCCGGACCGTTTCACCCGCAACCTCGGATTCGACTACATCATCGCCGTACACCGCGGCCTCGAAATCACCGACGAACAGCGCGAGCGCTTCGCCAAGCTGTATCTGGAGGCGTTCGAGGAGGCGGGGCTGTTCGACGATCCGGCCTTCCGGGACGCGGTGCGCGAGCATGCCGAATTCGGCGCGCGAGTGGCACAACAGAATTCGCATGCCACATCAGATGCCGAACTGCATCCGATCCGCGCGGTGCCGCACTGGACCTGGGACGGCGACGACCGACCCCCGACTATCCCGTCAGGCGCTTGACCAGAGCCAGTAGCAGAAACGGCACGGTGGCGGAGACATCGGCCGTCTGCTCCTCTGGTGTGCCGCGGGTATGGGCCGCGACCGCGAAAGTTTCGCCGAACGATGCCGAGGCCACCTCCAGCGGTCCGCTGTCCGACCAGCCCCATTTGCTGCCCTGGACACCGGGCAGCCGCGCGGTCCCCCAATCCTGTGCGGTGCCGTCGGCCGCCTGCGCACCCGCCGCGGCCATCCAGCCGAAGATCGGCGAACCGGGTTCGGTGCGCTTCTTGGTCGCCAGGAAGGTGGCCACATCCGCGGTGCTGGTGTACGACATGCCCCAGGCCGGGCCCGATTTGGTAGCGGTCAGATGGTATTCCGCGGCGATGGCATCGATCGCCTGTGGGTACTTCGCGCCGAGTGCGTCGGCCGCGGAGTCGTCGGAATAGCGAATCATCCGTTCCGCCAACGCGAGGTCCGTCGCCGAACCGTCACCTCGATGCAGCGCGTAGTCGACCATATAAAGCTTGACCAGTGACAAGCCGGTGCGCATCTCGTATTCGTTGCTGGTGCCCCACTGCACGCCCGGCAGCACCGAACGGAAGGAGAACGCGGTTCGCGACGGCACACCGTCCTCATCACCCACCTCGGCGGCGGCGACGGGCGCGGCGAGTACCAGCACCGCCGCGACGGCGAACGAGATCGGGAAAGTCAAGCGGCCCATGGTTGCTCGCCTCCTACGGCACTACGGTTGGGACAGGCGGTAGCGAATGCCCGTCGATGGCAATATCTTTCGGCGCATACCGCCCAGTGGTCAGCGAGAACTGGCCGGATGCTGGAATAGGCAGCCAGTTGCCCGGTACGCTCACACCCGGATCCTCATGCTGCACAGTGAGTTCGACCGATCGGTTCTGCGCGCGACCTTCATGAATCTCCTTCATCCGACTCGGTTCAGACTGGGCGGCTGCCAGCGACCATCGAGCGCGCGCTCCTCGGGCACATACAGGCGAAGCGCCAGCCGGAAGGTGCCGGTTTCCGGGATCGGCAACCAATTGCCGTACGGCACATCCCTTCCCGGTTCGGCAGCCTGGATAGCGAGTTCCACCGAGCCGTCCGGCAGCGGTACGACGGGACGCTGATGACCGACCGAGTAGATGCCCGCAGGGTTCGGCACCAGAAGGCGCTCGGCCGTGTAGGCGGTCAGCGACCAGAAGGCCCGCGCGGGCGGCGTCTGGCCTGGGGGAAAATGCAACCGGTACGAGCGCGGCGCACCCAACTCCCCCGCATTCGCGCTGATCTCCGGATAGACGATGTCTTCCGGCAGATTCGCTCCGAGTGCGGTCCACGCAGTCGAGGCACGCAGTGCGTAATCGGTGCCGTAGGTGCCGAGATTCGTCGCGAAACCCCAGCCGTTCTCACGTCTGGCTTTGGGATTGGCGTAGTCCGGAATGCGCATCTGGCCAGCCGCCACCGCCGCGTTGAGATCGGCGACCGGAGCATAAGCCGTGCCGCCCGGCTGGATGCCGACCTTCGAAAACCGCTGCAACGCGGGGGCATCGTCGCGGGTCGGCGGGTTGGTGAGCATCAGTGCGCAGAGCCGGTCGAAGAAGGTGCGCCCGTCCATCCGCGCGACCTCCTGCGGAGGTGCGATCGGCGCGGTCATGACTGGGTTGATCACCGGGGTCGGCCGGTCACCGCGCAACCAAGCGCTCAACGGTGCGAGCAGCACCTGCCGCTGCACACTCTCGGCGGTAGCGAAATCGGCCTCGCCGCGCAGTTCGACGCGCCCGATCAGCCATGCGGTCGCGGTGGGCATCGCCAATCTGGTCAGGTTATCCGGCAGCGCACCAGCCCAATTGGGGCCGGTGATCACATAGCCGTACGGCGGATCCTGCCCGGCGCGCACCCCAGGTGCGACGCTGCTGGGATTGTGGGCGGTATTGGTCCAGGCATCCAGTATCTGCATGAGCCAGTACCGGTCACCGTCCATCGGCGGAACCTGCAGCACCACCGGTTCGGTACCCACGTCGAGCCAGGCCGTGGCATAAAGGGTGTCGATATTCGGCATAACCACCGTATTCATCCCGGGATTCACCGGGCTGACGGCCCAGATCCGATTGGCGGGTACGGCGGCGGTATTCGACTGCAGCGTGACATCCATTAACACCAACGGATATCCATAGATATAGGCGTCGGTCGCGATCGAACGCGGATCACTCGGCGGCACACTACTCGAACTCGCCACGTTATCGGAGTCCGTGGATTTGCCGCACGCGACCAAGCCCGCGCCCGTTACGGCACCGGCCAGCAGCACAGATCGCCGCGACATACTCATGCCTTCTCCCTACTTTCCCGATCAGGTCGGACAACTTCGAGAGAGATCAGCCGGAGTATAGCCACATATTTGCCATAAGTCGGTCAAGCGGCGATGCGGCCGGGATTTCGCCGATCAGCCGGTGCCGAGAATCGAATTCATAATGGTGCCCGCACTGGTGGCCACGAGACCGCCGATCATCGCTCCCGCCACCATCTTCGGCGATTGCATCGCACTGCCGCTCCATTTCTCCCAGGCGAACCGGCCGCCCGCATAGATGATGCTGATTATTCCGGACAGCAGGGCAAACCAGGTCAGATAGCGCACCATCTGCAGCAGCTTGTCCGATAGCGGCGGAGCTTGCGGCGTCGGATTCTGGATCTGCGCCAACGTCGCATAGGCATCGCCGATCGACATCAGATCGATGTTCATCGTCTACTCCTCGACTATCACGCCCTTTCCATGATCCGCACAACGAGTGTTCTCGCAAGCGCGCAGGCATCGTGACTGCGCGGTCGCCGAGAAACCGATACCATCGCTCGCAGAGCGCGTTAACCCCCTGTCCCGCATCCAGAATGAGCTACACGAGATGATCCTGGCCACCGTTTTCGACACTTGGGCGCAGATCGGCAACCCCACCCCCGAGGCCCCTCCGGTGTCCGACAAGATTCTTCAACTGGTCCGCTACTTCACTTGGTTCGTGCTGCTCGCCGGCATTTGCGCCATCATCTACGCGGGTGGTCGCTTCGCGTGGGAGAAGTGGAGCGGCGGCGGTCTGGAATCCCCGAAGATGGTGGCCGGGGCCATGATCGGCGGTGTGATCGCCACCAGCGCGGGCACCATCATGAACGCCGTCATCGGCTGAGTCCGCGACTTCGGCTGCGGGCCGGCAGCATTCAGCCCAGAATGCCCGCCTGCCCGGCCGCGCGCAGCCAGTCCGGGAATTCGCCCAGCAACCGGGCATACAGCTGCGCGTCGTCCACCTGGTCTATGTCGTCAAGGGCGAAGAAGCCCGCGTTGTCCACGACCCGGTCCGACATCTCGTCGATGGTGCGCAGCAGGCCATAGTTCGCCCTGCCGAGGCCGACGAACTGCCAGAAGGCGGGCAGTCGGGACGCATCGCGCATGAGTGCGGCGATCTCGCGCTTCTTCGCGAAGCCGCCATCGGTGAAGAACAGCACCAGCGTCGGCGCATCCCGGTGTCGCAGCGAGGCGACGATCTCGCGCATGATCGGCAGTTCGTCATTGCGGCCGCCGATCCTGGCGTAGTCGATGCCCTGGTGAATGCCGGTGAGGTGCAAGAAGGTCTTGGCCCATGCCTCGCCGTGCTCGACGGTGATGTCCGGCAGTTTCGCGAAGGACAGAGCGTAGAGGTAGGCCGCCAAGGTGCCGTCCTCATCGAGCTGGGTGGCCACCGGGATCATCCGCTGCACAACGCGATGCACGACCTGCTTGCTGTATTGCCTGCTCATGCTGAGGGTCTTATCTATGACCAGGATAACGCGGGCGCGAATCCCGAAGGCGTTTTTGTTGATAAGAACCTTGGCTACTTCGCGTTTGCGCAGGTCGAGTTCGGCGCGCTTCTCGAAGGAGAGTCCGGCCTCACCGGGTACGGTGCGAACCTCGGCAGCGGGCTCGTCGTCGACGCTCACCCCATGGTCGGTGACCAGCGCGGCGAACCCGCCCGCATAGCCTTGCCCGACCGCGCGGACCTTCCACTCGGAACTACGGCGATAGAGCTCGAGTGCGATAACAACAGATTCGCTGTCGAGTCCGTCGATCACGTACTCGTAGAGCGCATTTCCGGCTCCATCGGCGATAGTCGCAACCGGCGGCGCGAATTGCCCGAAAGTCGCCCCGGATTCGTCCACAGTGATGACCATCCGGATCTGGGCAATATCGGCCGGTACCTGCGGCATGGAAACGGCCAGCGCCGCAGGCGTTCCCGATCGCAGCTCGACACCGGGTGCCTGTGGCTGATTGAAGAAGACGAAATCAGCGTCGGTGCGAACGCGGCCCGATTCGGTCACCAGCAATGCCGAGACATCGGCTGGGGCGATGGATCGCACCGAGACAACGACATTCGACACCGCGAGCGGACCGTTCTGTCCCTTGACGAGTGAGATGCCCACCGCGACTCCTTGCCGTATCCGATCGAACCCGTACTGACAAGGCGTCTCACAGACCCCGGAGCAGTGTCAATACATCCAATGCCGTTTCGACGGAATCGCTGAGCAGCCGGATCTCGGCCGTGGTCGGATCGTGCAGGAGAGGATCCTCCAGAGCCAGGCCATTGCCGTAGATCACCACGTTGTATCCGAGATCGGCGGCCCTGAGCAGCGGCCCGGTCGCCACGCCCGCACCGAGCAACAGGTCCAGACCCTCGCCGACGAAATAGAACCGCCACAGCGGACCGAGATCACCGTTGTAGATCTGCTTGGTCCAATCAATGATCACCTGGCCGGAGGCTGCGATGGCGTCCACAATCTCGAAGTAGTCGGGCGCGTTCTCCGGCATACTCGCAACCGTCGCGACCGAATACGCGAGATCAACGCTCAAATGGGCGTTGTAGCCCGCCATGGCGACGCGGGCAGGTGATACCTCGCACCGGCCAGCGAGTTCGAAGTACCGCGCCCACTGCGGCTCGACCGGCGCGCCGGTGAATGCCGCATGCACATTGACCAGGAATCGCCGCAGCAATTCCAGGCTGATCGCATGCGCGTACTCGCGATCCTGGAACGCACCGGGGTCGCGCTGCAATGGCATTACCGCCACCTGCTCCACACCGTCGAGTCCGAGCGGAAACAGTCCGCGCCGATCCCGGTGCGCGACCAGAATTTCGGTGATCTCATGGTGGCGCGTGACCGCGGTCTCCAAGCGCTGCGACGCATCTCCGGTCAGCGTGCTGGTATCGGAGAGTTGCGCGATGGTGTCCAGTTCGCCGACCGACAGCGCAGTGCCACAGAACGCCGGATCAACCGGCTGCGCCGTAGCCCTTGGCATCAGCACGACGGTCATCGCGGTAATCAGTCCGAAGACGGCCGTGCGCAAGGAAGCTCGCATCGCCGAAGTCTAAGCGTGATTCAGGTTTCCGCTGAGTCGTGACACGTCACCCCGACGGATTCGCGGTCACCGTAGTACTACCGCCTCGAGCGTGACCAGCCGAAGGTCAGGGCTACGGCGCGTTGCCAGTTGTCGTATTCGTCTTCGCGGTGAATAGGGTCCATGTGCGGGATCCATTGACCGGCGAGGCGCCAATTGCTGCGCAGGCCTTCGAGATCGGGCCAATAGCCGACGGCCAGTCCGGCGGCGTAAGCGGCTCCGAGCGAGACGGTTTCGGCGACGAAGGGGCGCATGACGGGGATATCGAGGACGTCGGCGACGATCTGCATGAGCAGGTTGTCGGAGGTCATGCCGCCGTCGACCCGCAGGTTGCGGGCTTGGAGTCCGGAGTCGGCGTTCATGGCGTCGACGACTTCGCGGGTCTGCCAGGCGGTGGCCTCCAGGACGGCCCGAGCGAGGTGGCCCTTGTTGATGTAGGAGGTCAGGCCGATGACGAGGCCTCTTGCGTCACTGCGCCAATGCGGGGCATACAGGCCGGAGAAAGCGGGCACGATATAGCAACCACCGTTGTCTTCGACTGTGCGAGCGAGAGTTTCGATCTCGGGTGCGCTCGACACCAGACCGATATTGTCGCGCACCCACTGCACCAGCGAGCCGGTGACCGCGATCGGTCCCTCCAGCGCGTACACCGGTTCGGATTCGATCTGATAGCCGATGGTGGTGAGCAAACCGTGCGAGGATTGCACCAGCTCACGCCCGGTATTCATCATCAGAAAGCCACCGGTGCCGTAGGTGCACTTGGTTTCCCCACGGTTGAAACAGGTTTGGCCGAACAGTGCGGCGTGCTGATCGCCGAGCGCGGCGGCGATTCGGATGCCGGGCACCACCCGGCTAGTCGTCCCATAGGACGCGGTCGAGGGCTGAATGCTGGGCAGCATCGCGGCCGGAATTCCGAAGAACTCCAATAGTTCTCGATCCCAGGCGAGTGAGGCGATATTCATCAAGAGCGTGCGGCTGGCATTGGTGACATCCGTGCGATGTACACCGCCGTCCGGTCCGCCGGTCAAATTCCAGATCAGCCAGGTCTCCATGGTGCCGAACAGCACCTCCCCGCGCTCGGCCCGTTCCCGCAGGCCCGCAATGGTATCCAGCAGCCAGCGCAGGCGCGGCGCGGCGAAATAGCCGGCCAGCGGCAGGCCGCACAGTTCACGGATCCGTTCCGCACCAGGCTTGCGCTCGAATTCGCGCACCAGCTCGTCGGTGCGCACGTCCTGCCAGACGACCGCCCGCCGAATCGGCACACCGGTGCGGCGATCCCACACCACCGTGGTCTCGCGCTGATTCGCGATGCCGATGGCGGCAACCTGTGCCGCGGCGATGCCGGAATCCCGCAGCGCCTGCGGCACGATCCGCTCGACATTGCGCCAGATCTCCAGCGCATCCTGTTCGACCCAGCCGGGCCGCGGATAGTGCTGCTGGTGTTCGCGCTGTGCGACGCCGACCAGGCGAGCGCGCTGATCGAACAGGATGCACCTGGTGGAGGTGGTGCCCTGGTCGATCGCCAGCACATAGCGTTGCGACATCGGTTACTTCCTGTCGGAGGGCGATTCGGTTGGTCGAGCCGGGCGAAATTCAGTGTCCCGCACCGAGATCCCGCGATACCGCATGCGCGGCGTCGCGGACGTGCCCGACCAGCGTCGGCCGGTGCCGCAGTTGCGGATCACAGAGCCGATCGACCGGTCCGCTGATCCCGATCGCACCGACCACGAGTCCGCCGTGTGTCCGGATCGGCGCCGCTATACCGGCCACCCCGGACCGGAATTCTTCGGTCTCCCCCGCCCATCCAGCCTGCCGGACCGCGGCAAGCGCCCGGGTGAGGGCCGCCCGATCGACAATGGTGCGTCGGGTGAGCGACGCCAGTTCAGCACCGCGAACAGCGTCGGCGAGCTCGGCATCATAGGCGAGCAGCACCTTGCCGAGCGCGGTCGCATGCGCCGGCAAGAGTTCACCGACCTCGAGCGCCTGTTCGGTGTGGTCCGGCCGGAAGACGTGATGCACGACCACCACGCTTTCGTCCGCCGCGGCACCGATTCGCACCGACTCCCCGGTCCGCGCGGCCAGGGCATCGGCCCAGTTGATCGCCCGCGAGCGCAGTTCATTGTTGTCGAGATAACTCGTGCCGAGATGCAGTACGGCCGCGCCGAGCTGGTACTTGCCGCTGACCTGATCCTGTTCGACGAATCCGACACCATGCAATGTGCGCAGGATGCCGTGCGCGGTCGGCTTGGCAAGCCCGAGCGCACCCGCGATTTCGCCGACCCCGAGACGGCCGGAACCCCGAGCGAGCAGCTGCAGGACGGCCGCCGCTCGTTCGATCGATTGGATCGGACCGGGCATACGCGGAAACCTATCCTCGCGATTCGACGATGTCGAACGCCGTGACCATCACAACCGTTCGGCATTGTCGAACGCACGCTATGTCCGTTTCGGAAATCCGGCCGTAACGTCGCCTCCGGTGGCCGCAACCGCGGCAGAAAGGACGGCGATGAGCCAGTATGTCGGCGCCATCGATCAGGGCACCACGAGCACGCGCTTCATGGTGTTCGACCACGGCGGCAATGAGATCGCCCGGCATCAGCTCGAGCACGAGCAGATCCTGCCGCGAGCGGGGTGGGTGGAGCACAACCCGACCGAGATCTGGGAGCGCACCCGCTCGGTCATCGTGTCCACCCTGAACAAAGCGAATCTCGTCGCGAGCGATCTGGCCGCGGTGGGCGTGACCAATCAGCGCGAAACGACCGTGGTGTGGAATCGCCGGACCGGGCGGCCGTATTGCAATGCCATCGTCTGGCAGGACACCCGTACCGACAAGATCGCCGCCGAAATCGAACGCGCGGGTCACGGCGAAATCATCCGCCGCAAAGCGGGTTTGCCGCCGGCCACCTACTTCTCCGGCGGCAAGTTGCGCTGGATCATGGACAATGTGCCCGGCGTCGCCGCCGACGCGGACAAGGGCGAGGCGGTCTTCGGCACCACCGACACCTGGCTGCTGTGGAATCTCACCGGCGGCATCGACGGCGGCGTGCACGTCACCGATCCGACCAATGCCAGCCGCACCATGCTGATGGATCTGGAAACCTGCGACTGGGACGACGAGCTGTTGTCCCTGTTCGGAATTCCGCGCACCATGCTGCCGACCATCGCACCATCATCGAATCCGGAACTGTTCGGCAGGACCCGCGCCGACGGACCGTTCGGCGGTGCGGTGCCGCTGGCGGGTGTGCTCGGTGACCAGCAGGCGGCCACCGTCGGTCAGGTGTGCTTGCGTCCCGGCGAGGCCAAGAACACCTACGGCACCGGAAACTTCCTGCTGCTCAATACCGGGACCGAACTCGTGCGCTCCCGACACGGACTGCTCACCACCGTCGCCTACCAGTTCGGCGCCGAGAAGCCGGTCTACGCGCTGGAGGGTTCGATCGCGGTCACCGGCTCGGCCGTACAGTGGCTGCGCGATCAGCTCGGCATCATTTCCGGTGCGGCACAAAGCGAATCGCTGGCCAGGCAGGCAGAGGACAACGGCGGAGTCTACTTCGTGCCCGCCTTCTCCGGCCTGTTCGCACCGTATTGGCGTTCGGACGCACGCGGTGTGATCGTCGGGCTGTCGCGCTACAGCACCAATGCCCATCTCGCACGGGCCACGCTGGAGTCGATCTGCTATCAGACCCGCGATGTCGTCGAGGCCATGGAGGCCGATTCCGGTGTGCGCCTCGACACCCTGCGCGTGGATGGTGGCGTCACGGCCAACGAACTGTGCATGCAATTGCAAGCCGACTTCCTCGATGTGCCCGTCTCGCGGCCGGTGGTCGCCGAGACCACCGCACTCGGCGCGGCCTATGCCGCCGGATTGGCCGTCGGATTCTGGAGCGGCACCGACGAACTCGTACAGAACTGGCGCGAGGACAGGCGCTGGACCCCCACCGGGACCCAGGAGCAGCGCGAACGCGGTTACGCCCGTTGGAAAAAAGCGGTCTCGCGCACGCTCGACTGGATCGACGTCGACGACTGAACACTCGCAGACTCAGTAGTACCGAAACAAGGAGACATACCGTGTCCGCACGCTTGGACTCGAACTATCGCACCAATGCATTGAACACATTGGGCGACAACGAAATCGACGTACTTGTTATCGGCGGCGGTGTGGTCGGCGCCGGCGCCGCCCTCGATGCCGCCGCGCGTGGCCTGACCGTCACTCTGGTCGAGGCAAGGGATTTCGCGGCAGGCACCTCGAGCCGCTCGAGCAAGCTCATCCACGGCGGCCTGCGCTATCTGGAGCAACTCGACTTCTGGTTGGTGCGTGAGGCTTTGAAGGAGCGGGGGCTGCTGCTGCACCGACTCGCCCCGCATCTGGTGCGCCCGGTGTCGTTTCTGCTGCCGCTGCAACACCGGGTCTGGGAGCGCGCCTACATCGGCGCGGGAGTCGCGCTGTACGACACCATCGGTGGCGCCAGGGCGCTGCCCATGCACCGGCACCTATCGCACAGTCGCGCAATGGAATTGGCGCCCGCGCTGCGCGATGACGCGATGATCGGCGCGATCCGCTACTTCGACGCACAGGTCGACGACGCGCGCCACACCATGACCATCGCCCGCACCGCCGCCCAGCACGGCGCGACGGTACTGACCCGCACCAAGGTCACCGGTCTGCTACGCGACGGTGAGCGAGTGATCGGCGCGCATGTCACCGATGTGGAGACCGGTCGCGAATACACCGTGCGCGCCCGCCGGGTGATCAGCGCGACCGGCGTCTGGACCGACGAGATGAACAAGATGACCGGCGTGGATTTCCCCTTCCACGTACGCATGTCGAAGGGCGTGCACATCCTGGTCCCGCGCGAGCGGCTCGACCTGGATACCGGCCTGATCATGCGCACCGAGAAGAGCGTGTTGTTCGTTATTCCGTGGGCCCGACACTGGATCATCGGCACCACCGATACCGATTGGGCGCTGGACAAGAATCATCCGGTGGCCAGCGATGCCGATGTGCAGTACATCCTCGACCACATGAATGCGGTGCTGCGAGAGCCATTGACCCGCAACGATATTGTCGGCACCTACGCGGGTCTGCGGCCGCTGCTGTCGGGCGCGTCCGCCGATACTGCGACGCTCTCGCGCGAACACGCGGTCGCGGAACCGGTTCCGGGTCTATTCGTGATCGCGGGCGGTAAGTACACCACCTACCGTGTGATGGCCGCCGATGTGGTGGACGCGGCCGTCGAGGGGCTGGGTCGCGCGGCCGCCCCGTCGGTGACCGAACACCTGCCGCTGCTCGGCGCGGTCGGATACCAGGAGCTGGCGGCCGATGTGAACAGCGTCGCGCAGCGGGCCGGTCTACCCGTGACGACCGTCGAGCATCTGCTCGGTCGCTATGGCTCGGGCATCTGCGACTTGTTCGATCTGATCGCGGCCGAACCGGAGTTGGCCGAGTCGCTGCCCGGTGCCGGTGCATACCTCGGCGCCGAGGTCGTCTACGCGGTGACCCATGAGGGCGCACTGCATCTCGACGATGTCCTGACCCGCCGGACGCGCATCTCGATCGAAACCGCCGACCGCGGCCTGACCGCCGCACCCGCGGTGGCCTACCTCATGGGTGCCCGACTCGGCTGGGATGCCGTGACCATGGATCGGGAGATCGCCCGCTACCGCGAGCGGGTAGAGGCGGAGTTGGCCGCGAACAAGGCGGCCGACGATGAGTCGGCCAATGCCGCGCGCTTGATCGCCGTCGCCTGAGCCCCCTGGGCGCGCGGTATGGATTCCTACCGCGCGCCCGTCGGCGTCAGATGTCCGAGCCGCCGTAACCCTCGGGTGTCGATTCGTCGGTTTCCAACTGCTCCTCCTGCGGATGTTCGTCGGCATGCGTTGGTTTGCTGTGCTCGTCCGCGAAGTCACCCTCGGCGTTCTCGGTCGTCCGCGGATCGATCTTTCGTCCGGTCATGCTCGTCGTATACCCCGGCGCCGGCTCCATAAATTGCCACATCGCAGATTCATCCGGAAGATCGGCTGTTCCGAATGTAGGTAAGTAACAATCCCAAGTTCGGAATGAGGTTATTTATGGGCAAACATCGAGCGCCCGCGCGGATCCGACCCATAGGTCGACGAACCGCTGCACTCACCTTGGCAAGTGCGGCACCGCTATCCGCCATCCTGATCAGCGCCGCACCCGCGACCGCTGACCCGCAACCACTGGGCAATAGGTTCGGCGTCGAGCCATCGGCTCCGGTCGGCGACAACATCGCATTCGCACCCTTGCCGCTGTGGAGCGCCACCGCACTGGTGGCCGATCCGGACTCCGCCGCGCCCGCCCCCACTGACAGCGTGGACGCGACACGACCCGACCAGGACCCACAGACGCCTGTCCTCGACAATCGCATTCATATCGGCAATCTGCAGATGGAGCGCCCAGACTGGCTGCCGCCCGAATACGCCGCCCAGATCAACGATGCGTCCGGTGATGCTAAAACCGCGCTGTCGCAGGGAATTCAGTCGGGTGGTACCGACCGCGCCCGCTCCGACCATGTCGCCGATACGATGATCGGCGACGCCGTCATCGGCGCGTCGGCGGGTGCCACCCTAGCGTCCCCGCTCGCCGCCACCAGTGCGCTCGTCGGCGCGGCCACGGGTTTCATCGCCGGAATCCCCTTCCTCCCCGCGGGACTGGTAGTCGTCCCCGTCATCGGGGCGGCCATCGGCTACGGGGTGATCGCCGTACCGGCGGCGGCGGCCGGCGCAGCCGTCGGTGCGGCGGTCGGCGCGATCGAAGGTGCAGTCACCCCGATACCGCTCCAGGAGCAACCGGCAATCGCATAACGTACGTTGCGCGGCAATTGCCAGGTAGGACCGTTGCCGCGGGTGGACAATCCTCGCGTGAGCCCGTTACGCCGAATCAGCCGAGCCGTGCTGGCGTTCCTGCTGGTATTACTGGCCGGCACCGTCGGCTACCTGATTCTCGGGTTCGGTTTGCTGGATGCGCTCTATCAGACGGTCACCACGATAACGACCGTCGGCTTTCGCGAGGTCCACCCGCTCAACGCCGCAGGTCAGCTATTCACGATGGTGCTCATTCTCGTCGGCGCGGGCACCGCGCTGTACATGTTCGGTGTCCTGCTCGAGGCGCTCATCGAAGGACATCTGCGCGAACACATGGAAAGGCGACGGATGGACCGGCGCATCGACCGGATGTCCGGTCATATCATCGTGTGCGGCTGGGGCCGCGTCGGCCGCGCATGCGTGCAATACCTCAGCGGCCTGGGTAAACAGATCGTCGTCGTAGATCGCGATCCGGCGCGGCTACAGAATCTCGAATATCCCAATGTGCTCGGCGATGTCACCGATGACAGCGTGCTCGAGACCGCGGGTATCCAACGCGCCCACGCTTTGATCGCGGCGCTGGACGCCGATGCCGACAATGTCTACGTGACCTTATCGAGCCGGGCGCTGCGACAGGACCTGGTCATTATCGCCAGGGCGCGCACCGAGAGTTCGAAGTCGAAACTGCTTCGGGCCGGAGCGAATCGGGCGGTGAACCCACAGTTGATCGGCGGTCGCCGAATGGCGGCGTTCGCACTGCAACCCAATGTCGCCGAATTCCTCGACGTGGTCATGCACGACGAAACACTCGACTACCGGGTCGAGGAGTTCGATATCGTCTCGGACTCGCCGTTGGTCGGCCGCACACTGAAGGACATCGCATTGCGCCAGACCACCGGCGCACTCGTGCTGGCCATTCGCACATCCAATGGGCAGTTCATCGCCGACCCCATCGGCGAAACCGTACTCGCGGCGAACTCGATTCTGATCGTGTTGGGCACAGCCGCCCAACTCGATGCGATACGCGGGCTCGGCGACGAATAGTTCGAGGGGGTGCCGCTGTGCGGCACCCCGACAACGCTCTAGTCCAGCAGAACCGGCAGCGTGCGGTGTCCGTTCGAAATGAAGCTGCCGACCGGCGCCAATTCCGATGGATCCACCGCCAACCGCATATTCGGGAAGCGCTCGAATATGGCCGGAAGCGCGATCGTCGCCTCCAGGCGAGCGAGCGGGGCGCCGATGCAGTGGTGCGCGCCGTGCCCGAAGGACAGGTGTTCCTTATTGACCCGCTGCAAGTCGAACGTCGCGGCGGTGGCACCGTGCAGGTTCGGATCGCGCCCCGCCGCGGCGTAGGATGCGAGAATCGCCTCGCCCTTCGGAATTCGGATCTCGCCGAGCTCGATATCCTCGACCGCGTAGCGCAGCGGCAGATGCGCGACCGGCGCCTCGTAGCGCAGCGTCTCCTCCACCAGGTCCGACCACGGGACTCGGCCCTCGATCAGATCGGCGCGCTGCTCCGGATGGGTGAGCAGGATGAAGATCGCCTGGTCGAGCAGATTGACCGTGGTCTCGTGACCGGCATTGATGACCAGCATCAGGGTGTCGACGAGTTCCTTCTCGCTCAGCTGCGAGCCGTCGTCCTCGTCGCGGGTGGCGATGAGGACGCTGGTGACATCGTCGCCCGGAGTCTCGCGCCGGTAGGCCACGAGTTCGCTGACCAGCCGGTACATCTCGAGGTAGTTGGCCTGTGCTTCTTCTGGGCCGAACGAGGTGTCGAAGAAGCCGTCGACGCATGTACGCAGGCCGGGACCGAGATGTTCGGGCACACCCATCATTTCGGTGATGATCTCGATCGGCACCGGATAGGCGTAAGCCTCACGCAGATCGGCGATCTCGCCCTTCGGCGTGGCCGCCAGCGCGTTCAACAGCCCCTCGGTGATCGCCTCGATACGCGGACGCAGCGCCGTGGTACGGCGGTGGGTGAATGCGGGCGAGACCAGTTTGCGCAGGCGACGGTGGTCGCTACCGTACGCGGTGAACATATTGTCGACCGCGACCCACGGCAGCAGCGGCCACTCCTCGGTGATCTCGCCATTGATGAACGAAGCCCAGTGCTGTCGTGCGTCTTTCGATACCCGCGGATCGGCGAGCAGACTCTTGAGCACGGCGGCATCGGTCACCGACCACGCGGGCACCCCACCGGGCAGGGCGACCAGCGCGACCGGCCCGCGCTCCCGGATCCGCTCGTTCTCGCCTTGGATATCGGCGCCGGTCAGATCCAGGACCAGCGGTTCATGCTCCATCGTTATCTCCTTTATGGCAAGGCTCCGGTACGACTGAAGTTTCGGCGAGTTCACAGACGCGCTGCTTAGAAGACGGGCAGCGGAGGGGACTTGGGGAAGACGACCGGCAGTGCCGCAAGTGCCCGGTGGAATGGTCCGGGCCGCCACGTCAATTCGTCCGCGGGCACGGCCAGTTCCATTTCGGGAAGCGCGTCGAGCAGCTGATCGATGGCGTCCTGAACGACGAGGTAGGCAACGGATCTCGCGGGGCAGGCGTGCGGCCCGGCGCCCCAGGCCAGATGCGAGCGGTTGCCGGTGCGATCGCCGCCGCGGATCGCCGGATCGTTATTGCAGCCCGAAAAGCTGATCACTACCGGCTGATGGGCGGGCAGCCAGGTGTTGTCGATGAGGATCGGCTGGCGCGGGTAGGTGATGCTGAAGTTGGCCATCGGCGGGTCGTTGAACAGCACCTCGTCGAGCGCGTCGCGGGTCGAGAGGCTACCGCCGAGCATCTCACCACCGAACCGGTCGTCGGTGAGCATCAGCAGCAAGGTGTTGGTGATCAGATTCTGCATCGGTTCGATGCCCGCACCGTAGAAGCTGATCAGCTGGCATAGCATTTCGGTGTCGTCCAGCTTGGACGGGTGGTGGGCCATTCGCGAGGTGACGTCGTCACCGGGCTCGGCCCTGCGTAGCTGCACCAACTCCAGCAGCGCCTCGCTGAGCATCGCCATACCGGCGGCCGCCTCGATGGTGTCGAAGAGCATCGCCATACCGGTCGCGACCCGCTGCCCCACTTCGGTTGGGCAGCCGACCATCTGGTTGATGACCTCGAAGACAACCGGCAGCGCGTACTGGGTGACCAGGTCGACCTCGCCTGCCTCGCAGAAGCTGTTGATCACCGGGATGGCGATCTTCTCGACCGTCGAATGCAGTTCGTGCAGATCGATTCCGTCGATGCTGACGGAATAGGCCTGCCGGTAGCGGGCATGCGCCGCACCGGTATTGCGCAGTGCGTTCGGGTACCACATCATCATCGGCTTGATCGGCGAGTCGTCGGGAATCGTCTGCTCCCAATGCCGCGGATCCGCCGGAAAGTGTTCCGGATCATTGAGGATTCGCACCGCGGTCTGATACCCGACCACCAGGGTGGCGGGCACACCCGGCGCCAACTCCATCGGCACCAGCGACCCGTACTGGCTGCGTGCCTCCCGATAGGCCCGATGCGGATCGGCCGCGAACTCCGCAGTATGCAACAACACTCGGGGTTCGCCGGGGTCGAGTGGTGAGCCGTGCCCGGCGGGGCATACTCCGGTCGCGGTGGCGCGGGTTGACGATGGCGTGGTCAAAGGCGTGACTCCAGACGTTGGATCAGCAAGGCGGCCAGGATCAATGGAAGCACCGCGGCGATAACACAGCCTGCGGCCACAGCATTCAGTTCAGCCCTCCTTGCGACGCCGACCGTATGTGACCCCGGCCATGAGGTCCGCGTCGAGAACTCGAACCCTGGCGAGGCAACCACAGCCGACTGCGGTCACCCCACAGTCCCTGCAGGACAGGCGATTTCGACGCACAATCACCGGACGCCCTACCAGCCGTCGAGAACTCGACGACTCGCCCACGTTATCAGCATCCGGAAGAACTCTCTCCAGATCCGTCCGCAACGCTCGCACGCCTTGCATAAACCGTCAGCTACCGGCAAATATGTTGAGCTGCTATGGCTCTCGTCGCTCATCGAAGCGCGGCGAACAGTCGTTCCACACTCGCTAGGGCAATTGCACACCGGCTGTACCGGATGTGCAGCTGGTGCGTATCCGAAACATGCTGCTCGGGGCCGCTCAGTCGGCGCTGGGAAGTTTCGCTCGCCTCGCGGGCTGGCGGACCGCGGTTTCGACGAGTTCGGTGAGGTGGGTTGCGGGGACGGGGATGCCGGGGGTTCGTCGGGTCCACTGGAGAAAGGCGTCGACATCCATCGCTGGGATTTCGCCGAGGTAGGGGCGGATATATGCCGGGGTGTTCGGTTCGGTGCGCCAACTGTCGGTCAGCGGACCGATATCCACCACGTCATGGCCGAGAAGGTGCAGAAGGTGGGTGGCCTCGGCTTTGGCTGCCACGTTGTCGCCTGCGATGGGCAGGGCGCTGCGGCGCGAGATCATGTCGGTCCGGCGCGGCTCACCATCGTCCACAGCTCATGCAATGAGGAGTGCAGAGGTGGTATGACTCGATGGGGTCACATGTCGGTTACGCACTCCTTAATGCGGAGGTTGCACCCAGATCCGGCGACGCACCCCGGCAGGCACCTCCGGGGCAGGGCTCCAGATTGGGAGAACCAAATCCGGCACGGCGAACTGCCACATGCTAAGAACCTGGGTATCCAAGGGCGCTGGACTGACACCGGGGGTCTGCCGTTCCCGCACTCGCGGAGAGGGTGCGTGTGCGGGAGATCTCGCCGGGTTGCGGTCAGTGGGCGGCGGCCATGACCAGATCACGGTAGGGCAGGCCGACGACCAAGTAATCGGCTATGCCCAGTTCGGTTTCGACCTCTTGGAGATGGATGGTTGCGGCGTCGGTGTCTGCGGCGGTGACTTCGGTTTCGACGAAGGTTCCGGCGTGGGTGACGGTGTCGATAGCGACGATGATGTCGTCGTGTTCGGGGTGTTCGTAGATGGTGCGAGTTTTCTCGACGCGGACGAGTTCGACCATGCCGATTGCGGCGAGCAGTTGGTTTGCCGCCGAGGCTTGGTCGGGACCACTGAGGGTTACGTTGGTTTCGCGTTTGGCGATCACGTCGGCGTTGCTGTGGGTGCTGGCATTTGACGGTGGCTTGTAAGTGATTTCGGCGAACCCGTCTCTCTGTCGAACGCGGAGGCACTCAACCGTTTTCATGTAGTCGACGTCGGGGCGGCTGTAGTAGGTGTCGACTTCGGTGAGGTGTCCGGCCTCGCGGTAGCCGAGTTCGGTGAGCCGCTGGCGGAGGGTACTGGGGTCGGGGAGTTCGCGTTTACGCTCGACCTCGATCAAGTGCATGGGTTGGATCATCCTCTCGTGTGGATGGCGGTGTGGACGCGGGCAAGGCTGGGTTTGGAGCAATGTTGGCGGATGGTTCCGAGTGCCTGCTGTAGGGCGTCGGAGTCGGTGACGGGGATGTTCTGGAACAACACCATCTGCTTGGCGTCGCTGAGTGCGTTGGCGAGGTTCTTGCCGAGGAACCGGTTGTAGTAGTGGCGTTCTCGGACGAAGACATCGGTGGGGTGGACCGGCATGAGAACGGACGGCATGCCCGTGTCGGTCTCGGCGGAGTGGGCGGCGAATGCCGTCAGTAGCTCGTCGGCGGTGAGGTAGGCGTAGGTTTCGCGGCCTTCGCGCTCGAGCCAGCTACTCCAGATCTGGCCGCAGTCGTTGTTGCCGCGTTCGACGGCTGCGAGGAACAGGTTCAGCGCGACATCGGTGACAGCGTCGAAGATGTCACCGTCGATCACGTGATGGTCGCCGTAGGTTTCGCTGACCGCCTGGATGTTGGCGCGGTCGTTGGTCGACATCCACGCGCTGTCGGTGAATGCGAAGTGCACGCGCTTGTGACCTGTGCGGAAATCTATCCAGTCCCCCGAGAGTTGGCCGTCGAGTATGGGTGTGAATCCCAATATGCCGGAACGCCATACGTGGTCGCGCAGGGTGATGTAGTGGCGTTGTGCTTCACGGAACAGCCCGATCGGGGCGTGGATGACGGCGCAGACGTGCGGGTCGAGTTCCGGGGCGGTGACGATGCGGGAGTTCTGGCGGACGATGACCTCGTCGTCGTGGTGGTGGTAGGGGTGGGTGCCGTGGTGGAGGTAGTGCGGCAGGAACAGGCGCAGGAACTGCAACCATGATGGGGCACTGTAGGACTGGACCGCGGGCTCGTGCAGGGAGGGCGCGTCGACGGCGTACACGTCGCGGTAGACGAAAAACCCATAGGGTTTCAGCACACTCGGGAAGGTCCGGATCATCGTGTGCAGGCCGCTGTAGGCACCGCCGTAGGAGTAGACCTCGTGCAGCAGCGCCGACGCGCTGATGACATCGACGGGTTCATTGACCAACGTCGCGATGTCTTGCGCCCACCCGCGTATCAGTGCGCATGTGCCGACAGTATTGAAACGGTCAATGGCCTGGGTGAGAGTGTGCGACGTTATGCCAGGTGCCTCGATGAGGGTGAGACGAACATCGCGGGGCGCGGCCTCGAGTTGGGATGCCAGGAACGTGACGGCCGCGCCGCCACCGGGGCCGATCTCGACGACGTGCGGGTCGGCATCGGCAATCCGAGCAAGGGCGCGTTGAACGAGTAGCCCCTTCTCCTGGCCGTGGTCGTTGGCGGCCAAGTCGAGGTAGGTTGCTTCGGATTTCTGTTGGTGGGCAAAGGAATTCGATGTACCGATCATTGCGCACCGCTGGCCTTTGGTCGGGGAGTGGGTCGGTCGAGGTGAGGGCGGCTACGGCTCGAGATAGAGGCGTTCATTGGGCAACCTAGATAGTCCAGCGGTGTCGCCAGGGATGACTTGCACCGCATCTGGGTAGTGGTGGGCGCGGAAGTCCTGAATGAACAGGAGTGCGGCGGTGAGGCAGGCGGCGAAGTCGAACCGTGCACCATGCAGGTACACGCTCAGATGAACGTCTGGATCGTCCGGTAGCGGGGAAGCCTGTTCACTCATGACGTCTCCCGCAATCGGTCGGTGCTGGTGCAGACCACGAACTTGGTTGGCGTGATCAGGTCGCACGCCAGAGCGATAGCCCGGACGCGGCTGCTGAAGTGGGCCATGCTCGGCGCGATAACCGCTGCCGCTCCCTTGCCGCGTGCCGTCCCGACAATGAGGGCTGTCGGCATGAACGTGTCGTCACCGATGGTGACCAGTCCAGTCAGGGCGTAGCCGCGGCGCTGTGCCAACTCGGTGATCACTCGTTCGTCCCGCAACGAATGCGGGCCACTGACATCAAGCGATAGAACACCAATTGCCTTGGGAGCAAATGTATTTGTGTTCATGGCTGCTCCTGCATCGGCGGAACTGGTGTGGAGTCATCGGGCATGAAGGCGTCAACGTCATTCACAACCCGAACTCCGATCCATGGACACGGCAACGGTGACAGCATGTCCGTGATGCCGTAATGGTCGCCGATCTTCCCGTCGACCAGCGGGGCCATGGTCATGCAGAACCGGGACGGACACTGCACTGACTCCAAGTCACCGGTCTTGCCGTTGAAGCTCCCAATCCCGCACATCGAGAGTTTGATCCATGGCCCGCAATCACATTCAGACATGTGCAGCCCACCTCTGTACGGGCCGATACCGGCCTGAGCACGCCCGGATCGCATCGACCACCACAAGCCCGGAGGGCCGGAACGTGCAGCAGGGCGGTTCAATCCAGCGTCGGAACTGTGTGCCTTGGTCGGCGGGCGACGGTAACGCCACGGTGCCACCCGCTCGTATTACCTGGACATCGAGGCGGTACATCTCGGCGAACAAGCGCACGTCATCCGGGATATCCGGGCGAACCAAGTAGGTCCACCTGTTCTGGCGTGGATGAGAGCACACCGGGCCGAGGTTCGAACCACGCTGCTGCATATGGGTTTTCACGGACTGGCCAAGGTGGGCGGGCATGGTCAGCGCCCCCACATGTTCGACCTTCATGACGATTCGGCCGAGTTGAGGCGGGTCGATGTTCGCGGGCAGATCACACACCCGCCGGTAAAAGGAGCAGCGGGACACGGGAGTGTCGCCGAAAGGTATGTGGTTCATGGGGTTACAGCCTCTTGGTCGCGTTGCTCGGCACGATTCGGCGCGGTCGTATCCCACTCGCGTAGGGCGTCTGCGAAACGCTCGACCACGTCGGCGGGGAAGTCGACAGCAACGAGGGCGGGCGGACCGACGAGCGGTGTCCGGCGCGGTAGTTGTTGTTCCGGGTTCAACATCGTGACCCTTTCGCGTTCGCTTCCTTGCGCAATTCGATTCATGTGCACTCGACGCTGGAGGCTTTCGGCACTGCCATCGATGCTGCCGGGTCCAGGTGCCGGGACGAGGGTCCGGTATCGCTCGGCGTCGAGTGCTCTGTCAGACTCCGCCCTGGCGCGATGGTCTGGGAACGCCGGGAAGGGGGAGGTTTGAGGGAGATTCGAGGGAGAGCGCACGAGTTCGCGGTGGTCGCGCGGTCAAGGTGGAATGATTCGACGATGTTGCCGAACGAGGGGACGGCGAGACGTGTCCGAACCGAATCACCAGCTGAGCGCCGCGCGGACTCGGATCCGCTCCGCGACGACCGGGCATCCACTGAACCGGGCAGAACTCGCGGACGCGGTGAATGCGTGGGTGTATCGCCAGACCGGACGGGTGATCCAGCTCTCCGGCAATTACGTGGGCAAGCTGGAACGCGGTGTCTTCCGCTGGCCGAATGCTGATTTCCGCGCGGGGCTGCGGGCAGTCCCGGGCGTCGCGACGGATGCTGAACTCGGTTTTCGGCCCGCCGAGCGCGGCAGCGGCGTGGTTAGCATGGGGGCAGATACGAATGACCCGTCGATGTTCCTGCCGAGCGCAGGGAAAGAGGTTGATGACGTGCTCCGCCGGACCTTCCTACTCAGCGCGTCAGCTGCTGGCGTGGGCGCGGTGCTCGGCTTGGAATCGGCGCGGCATGGACTCAACCGCGCGATGTCGGATGGGGTGTCGGTTGATCTGGACGACTGGCGTGAGGTGGTACGCGAATACGGATCCGCATACGTCACGCACACTGCGGCCGAACTGCACGAAATGCTCTTGGTAGATGTGCTGGGCCTCCAGATGGCGCTGAGCATGTCAGCGGGTGACGGAGCGCGGCGGGAGTTGTATAAAATCGGCGCGTTGCTGAGTCAGTACATGGCGCAAGCGATCGGTGACTGTGGACAGCGGCGTGAGGCCATGCGCTGGTGGCGTACCGCGCGCAAGGCAGCTGACCTTTCAGGAGACCTGCACGCGATGGCATACGTCCGGGGTCGCAAGGCAATCCGCGCCATCTACGACGGCGAGTCCCCGCACGTCATCATCGAGAACATCGCAGAAGCTGACCATCTCATTGCCAACGGTCCAATTATCGGGCGGCCGAGTCTGCTCGCTGCTCGCGCGCAGTCGCACGCACTACTCGGCAACGCTGACGATGCCGAGGTGTCGTTGACTGCGTTACGGGAGACGTTTGCCGAGTTGCCAACCACAGTGGCGAACGATCACGGCTGGCACTGCTGGGCTTATCCTGAGGAACGAGTCAGGTTCGCGGAAAGCTTCGTGTACTCCCATCTCGGTGAGACCGAAAAGGCCGAGAAAGCACAGTCAGCGGCACTAGCCCTGTACCCGCCGAATAGTCGTCGCGGACCTGTGCAGATTGAGTTGCAGCGCGCGCTATGTCAGGTGCGTAGCGGCGACCCGAGCGCGGGAACGGCTTACGCGACAACCACTTTGGATGAACTCCCGATGGAGCACCGTACGCGTTTCGTCATGGGTTTGGGAGAGCAGGTGCTTGCCGCCGTGCCACCTGACCAACGGCGCATACCCACAGCACGCGAGCTCTATGAACTCCTGCGTGACGATGCGTTCAATGCACAGCGGGCAATCGAACAATGAAGGACGACGCCGCTAATGGCCGGTTGAGTACTGAGCGACACGACGCTGCCGCGACGATGGCACTGGCTGACGAACTCAAGGCGGTGTATCTCGCCTCACACCGCGACCAGCAAGCCGACCCGTGGTACAGCCCGGCGAAGTTCTGGGAGCGGTTGGAAGAACTGTACGCACCCATCCCAAGTTTCGAGCTTGTCGCCGGACGAGTTGGCGGCCGGATGGTCGGTTACGCATTCGGTAGCCTATACGGCCGACCACAAGCGGTCTGGGACAAGGCCCTACGCGTTTACCCCGAACTCGCGCATGAAACATCTGGGCCGGTGTACATCTTCCGAGAGTTCGCCGTTCACCCCGACTATCAGGGACATGGATATGCACGAATCATCCACGATGCGTTGTTATCCGGACGCCCGGAGCCGTTGGCCTATCTACTCGTCCGGGTCGGCAATCCAGCTAAAGCCGCGTACGAGTCCTGGGGCTGGCGAGTGATCGGGCAAGACCAGCCGTTTCCCGATTCTCCAATGATGGACGAGATGGCAAAGACGAGTTCCGTCTGACAGCGTGAAGCCACCACGGCCGCCCAAGCAGACCCGGTGTCGCGCACTTACGGCGCGATCACCCAATTCGCCACGGCGGCAAGGACATGGACGCCAGGCATAGGGTTGTCGAGTGGACGACCGAACCGAGCTCAGCGGATTCCTCAAATCGCGCCGAGTTCGCCTGCGCCCGCAGGACGCCGGGCTGCGCGATCACGGCGGAGCACGCCGAGTCGCAGGGCTGCGGCGCGAAGAGTTGGCCCAGATCGCGGGGGTGAGCATCGTTCACCGAGCCGCACCTGCTCGAACTGCTCGGCACCGGTTGGGATCAGGCGGCACTCGCCCAGGTGGCGCATCTGCGCGTGCTGCTCGGACGCTATCGCGGACACTCCGAACTCGCGGCGCATATCGACACGATGCGCGAGCTGAGCCCGGAGTTCGCACGAATGTGGGCCGAGCGCTCGGTCGCGCAGATCCGGAGCCGGACTTACGCGCTGCACCACCCGCTCGTCGGCGAGCTGACGCTGCACGGCGAACTCATCGCCCTCCCCGACGCGCCGTCGTGCTGCGGCCTGGACCTATTCGCCGCCGAGCCGGGTTCGGCATCCGAACAGGCGCTGCGGGAACTCGGCAGTCCGTAGCCCGGCTCGGTTGGTTCGTCGGGCATGAGATCGCGGCCCGGCTGCCCGACGAGCGAGCCGGTGCAGCTTCGACAACACCCCGGCGGTGCAAACAGCTCGCGCCGCCCGACGCTCACCTCGGGTGAGGAGCACCAGAGATTCGGCCCGCACGCGCTCAGCGCCCGTCGGGCTGCCGCGCTGCGCGGCAGCCCGACGGGCGCGCTCGGCGTCACCAACGTCGACCCGGAACGTTGGCCGACTAGGCGTCGAACGCGGTCGAGGCTATGCGTATTCGAACGGTGCAACGGCCGCCGACACCTGATCACACCCTCCGAATCGCGCGGCGCGGCGCCCGGCTCCCAGAACCGAACGCTGGCCGATTGCTCCGCTGCGGCTCAGCAGGAAACCATGCGTTAGCTGTGAATCCGAGACCGCGACTGGCCATGAGCGGCCGACCTGGCTATTGTCAGCGCCTGGCGGAAATGCCAGTGTAAATTTCCGCAGATCGTGAGGTTCCACCCGATGTTCATTGGTTTACTGCCGTTGCGCTCGACAGGTAGCTGTTCGCCGCCGATCGATAGCGGGTCGCCCCTACCGACCAGCATTCGGCCATGGCACAACTGGTGAACGCGGAGTACACATGCTAGAGCTCGATCATTTCAGCCACGGCTGGTTGACCCCGGTCATGGCCTACCTGGTGTCCTTTATCGGATCCGCGCTCGCCCTGCGCTGTGTGGTGCACGCTCGGTCTTCCGATTGGCCGGCCGGATGGCTCGCCACCGCCGCCGTCTCCCTCGGCGGCGCGGGCATCTGGGTCATGCACTTCACCGCCATGCTCGGCTTCTCCATCCATGGCGCCACGATTCGCTACGACGTGCCGATGACGCTGCTCAGCGCGGTCATCGCGATCTTGGTCGTCTGGGTCGGGCTATCCATCGTGGTCCGCGGTCGGAACGAATTCGTGGCACTGCCGATTGGCGGCGCGGTCACCGGCATCGGCGTGGCCGCCATGCACTACCTGGGCATGTACGCGATGAAAACCAATGCCCATGTCGAATACGACCGCAAAACAGTCGTGGTGTCGGTGGTAATCGCGGTGGTCGCGGCCACGGCCGCACTGTGGTTCATGCAGCATGTTCGCGGTCTGTTCGCCACCATCGGCGCCGCGCTGATCATGGGTGTCGCGGTGTGCGGAATGCACTACGTCGGGATGACCTCGATGCGTGCCAGCCATGCCGACCACCAGATCGGCGGCGGCATCGATCCGCTCCAACTCGTGACACCGCTGATCGTGACCGTCACGCTGGTCATGATGATGCTGATGGTGGTTGTCGGACTCGCCGAGATCGACGAGCGCAGCACCCGCGAAGCGCTGCCCGTCCGGCGCGAACCACGCGGACCATCGGCGACGACAACCGGAGCCTGGCCGGTAATCACCGACGTACGCCACGAATCCCCGAGCTGGGGGCTGCGTAGCAGTTCGCAGACCGAACACCGAAATCGCCATCGCCTCGACTCCGATCGGTAATCGGTTCCTACCCTCGGCAATAACGCGCGATGAACCGGTTCAGAATCACACTGGGCACCGTGATCGATTCGCGATGACCGAGTTCGATCAGGTCATCGGCCTCATCCGGCTCGAAATAGCCCGCATGCCGGTAGACCTCGATGCGCAACGCCAGTCCATCGCTGTCCAGTTCGGGATGGAATTGGGTCGCGTACACGTGCTGACCGACGCGAATCATCTGCACCGGACAATCGGTCGATCCGGCCAGCAGCACCGCACCGGGCGGCACATCCTGACAGGCTTCCTTATGGCCGACGAACGCTCGAAACGTTCGTGGAACACCCACTAGCAGCGGGTCCGCGCGGCCGTGCTCGGTCACATCGATGGTCTGCGCGCCGACCGGTTCGCTGTATTGCTGGACGCTCACCTCGCCACCGAGTACGTCCGCGAGGATGCCCAATCCGTAGCAGGCGCCCAGATACGGAAAATCCCGGCCGATGATCTCGGTCATCAGCTTCTTCAGCTTGGGTTCGAATGTCCGCTGGTATCCGTATTTCTCGGCGTCCGGGCTGCTGACATTGCTCGGCCCGCCGCCGACGATGACCGCCGAGTAATCGTCGAGGTCGATATCCGGGAATTCCTGATCCATCTGCACCCGGACCGTGTCACCCACATCTAGGTCGGCCATGCGCAGGACGGCGCGGTATTCGTCATCCGCGGCGGGGCGCTCCGGCCGCAACTGCAGGACTAGACACGGCTTGGTCATGCTTCAGATTGTGGAAGATCGGCGGTCAGTTTTCATCCAAGACCGCCTTTAAGAATTCACGAGTCCGATCATGACGGGGATCGGTGAAGATCTGTTCCGGATCACCGTCCTCGAGCACCCGTCCGGCGTCGAACATCATTACGCGATCGGAAACCTTTCGGGCGAACTGCATTTCGTGGGTGACGCACAGGAACGTGATCTCGGTATCGGCCGCGATATCGGCCAGCAGATGCAGTACGCCGGTCACCAGCTCCGGGTCGAGCGCCGAGGTCACCTCGTCGAGCAGCAGCACTTCCGGTTCCATGGCCAGGGCCCTGGCAATGGCGACTCGCTGCTGCTGGCCGCCGGAAAGATGGGCCGGACGAGCGTTGATTTTGTCGGTGAGCCCGACTAGTTCGAGCAGCTTTCGCGCCCGCTCCTCGGCGGCGTCCTTGGATTGGCCGAGACCGCGGATCGGCCCCTCGGTGACATTGCGCAGGACCGTCATATTCGGGAACAGATTGAACTGCTGGAACACCATGCCGATCTTGCGTCGCATCCGACGAAGGTGCGCGGGACCGGCGGGCACCAGTGTGTCGCCGCGTCGCTGATGGCTGAGCAACTCGCCGCCGACCTCGATGGTGCCCGCGTCTATCCGTTCCAGCCCCATGAGCAGCCGCAAAATGGTGGTCTTGCCGGAACCGGATGGCCCGATCAAGGTGACGAATTCACCTGGTGCGATGGCGAAATCGAGTTCGTCCAGGCAGACCGTGGCACCGTAGCGCTTTTCCACACCGGCGAACCGGATCATCGGTTCAGACACGTCGTTCCAACTTTCGTACCAGGATCGAGCACGGATAGCTCAGCGCGAGGAAGGTCAGACCGGCCGCGAGCCAGGCCTCGGGTCCCGCACCACCGGTATCGGCCGCGTATTCGGTTTTGACCTGATAGACCATGTCGAGAATGACGATCGAGGACAGCAGCGGCACCTCTTTGAACATCGCGATCGTGTAATTGCCCAGCGCTGGCAGCACGCGCGGTACCGCCTGCGGCAGAATCACATCGACCCAGGTTCGCGTGCGCGGCAGATTCAACGCCGTGGCCGCCTCCCACTGCGCCACGGGTACCGCGTCGATGCCCGCGCGGAACACCTCCGAGGTGTAGCAGGCGTAGTGGACGCCGAGTGCGGCAACGCCGACGATCAGACGTTGCGTGTCGATGGAAAACCCACTGAGTAGATCCGGGCGCACCACCCAGTAGAGAAAGAAAATCTGGACCAAAAGCGGTGTACTGCGGATGAATTCGATGAATGCCCAGAGCAGCTGATCGACCACCGGGATCCGCAATCGTCGAATCACCGCGAAGATCAGACCGAGCACATAGGCGACCAGCGATCCGAGCAGGGTGTACTGGATCGTGACGAGCAGCCCGTCCCAGATGAAGGGAAAGGCGTCGAAGAAGCGGTCCCACCGCCATTTCTCCATCAGACCCCCACATGTGCCGAGAGTCGAATACTCGATCGCTTCGGCCGCCGCCCCACCCGCCGGGCCGCCAACCGCTCGAGCACCCGCATGATCACCGTGATGACCACCGCGATGAGCAAGTACACGACCAGCTGGATCCCGTAGATCAGACCGAGTTCGCGAGAGAATGCGGGAACCGCGCGCAGTTCATCGGCCTTCTTGAATACCTCCGGCACTGCGATAAAGCTCAGCACCGCAGTGGCTTTCACGAGTTGGATGAACAGATTGTTGAACGACGGCAGCATCTCGACCACGGCCTGCGGTAGGACCACCCGCCACATGCGTTGCGCCGGTGAAAGATTCAGTGCGATCGCGGCCTCGACCTGTGCCTGCGGCACCGATCTGATCGCACCGCGGACGATTTCGGCACCGTAGGCGCCGTGATTGAGACCGAGCACGATGATGCCGATAACCAACAGCCCCTTCGCCGTCGCCCCCAGCGATACGCCGAAGAAGATCGGTATCGCCACCGCGAAGAAGAACAGCTGCACCACCTCCGAGCTGCCGCGGAACCCCTCCACATAGATGCGAGTGACGAACCGCACCGGCAGATACGGCGACAGCATGGCAATCCCAGCGACCAAGGACAGCACGACGGTCAGCGCGATGCCGCCGACCGCCGCCCACAGCGTGAAGGGCAGACCCTGCGCTACCCGCTCCAGGTAGGTCGAGAAATGTGACGACACGAGGTCAAGCCGTGCAGTACTGCTCGGCGGTGGCCGCCGGATCCGCCTCGTTCGCCTTGGTCAGGCCGAACGGCTCCACCAGCTTCAACCACTCCCCGCTTTCGTGCAGTGCGCGCAGCTCGCGATTGAAGTCCTCGCGGAACTTATCGTCGCCGATGCGGAAGTTGAAGGTGCCGACATCCGGCTTATTGCCGAAGCGGAAGGACGGGCCCACCGTCAGTTTCGCGTCCGGATTGTTCTTCACCAGCCATGCGGCGGTGACATCGAGCATTGCGGCGCCGTAGACGTCCTTGTTGCGCACCGCACGCAGGATATCGTCCTGTTTGGCCATCGGCTCGATGAGTTGGGATGGCACACCCGAGGATTGCGCGTAGCCGTTCTCGACCGCGCCACCCAATGTGGCGATCCGGACGTTCTCCCGGGTGATGTCCTCGAAACGGTTGATATTGCGTGGATTGCCTTCCGGCACAAGGAATGACGAACCGACCTGGTAGTCGGGAGTGGCGAATGCGGAACTCTCACATCGCTTCGGATTGATGAACATGCCCGCCGCGACGAATGCGTAGTTCTTCGCCCGAACGCCGTCGATCAGTCCGTCGAAATCGGTGACCACGCCTTCGATTTCATTGATACCGAGCCGTTTCAATACCGCGCGGGCGACGGTCGGCGCATATCCGGTCAGCTGGCCGTCCGCACCGAGGAATGCCCACGGCGCCTCATTGGCGAAACCGACCTTGATCTTGCCCGATGATTTCGCATCCTCGTAGGTCACCGCCGCCGCATCGTCGCCGCCCAATCCACAGCCGGCTACCACCACGAGGCTGGCCGCGGCGATCGCGGCGGCCACGGCGCGACGCAATCGTTTGCGCGCACCTCCGAATTCGAACTTCATGACCCCGTCCTTCCGCAGACACGCGAGTCGCCTCATGGTTGCGGATGAACTTTGCGATCGACCTGCCGAATTCTTTGCGATTACATGACGATACGGATCTATGGTTGCGCGAATATCGAACCGGTCTCCACCAATTCGGCCGCACGGCTCGCAATGGCGCTGCCGAGCTCACCGGTCGTCGCGGTGCCACCGAGATCAGGTGTGCGAATTCGACCTTCGCGCAGGACATCGCAGACGGCGCGGTCGACCGCCGCGGCGGCGGGACGTTCGCCCAAATGCTCCAACAGCATTGCTCCGGCGAGAATCTGCGCGACCGGATTCGCGATGCCCTGTCCGGCGATATCGGGCGCACTACCGTGTACCGCCTCGAACATCGATGGTGCGGTGCGCTCGGGATTGATATTGCCCGATGGTGCCAAACCGAGTCCACCGGTGACCGCGGCGGCGAGGTCGGACAGGATGTCGCCGAATAGATTCGATGCGACGATCACATCGAGCCGATCCGGATGCAACACGATTTCGGCGGCTAGTGCGTCGACATGCAGCTGCCGGGTCTGGACCTGCGGAAATTCCGTGGAAATGCGCTCGAAGATGCTGTCCCAGTACGGCATCGAGTGCAGCAGTCCATTCGATTTGGTGGCCGAGCACAGGCGCCCGTCGCGTTCGAGGGCTCGTTCGAAGGCGTAGCGGATGATCCGTTCGCAGCCGACCCGGGTGAAGATCGATTCCTGCCGGACGAATTCGTCGGTGCGGCCCGGATGGTGCATGCCGCCGATCGCGGAATATTCGCCTTCGGAATTCTCCCGCACGACCAGGATGTCCAGATCCTCGGCGGTACGGTCGCGCAAGGCCGATTCGGTGCCGGGCAGCAGTCGGACCGGGCGCAGATTCACGTACTGGCCGAAGGCGCGACGCAGGGGAATCAGCAAACCCCACAGCGAAATATGATCGGGCACACCGGGAAAGCCGACCGCGCCCAGCAAGATCGCATCGAATCCGGCCAGCTGACCGGATGCGTCGGGCGGCATCATCGCTCCGGTGCGCAGGTAATTCTCACAGGACCAGTCGAATTCGGTCCATTCGATGCCGGGCAGCACCGCATCGAGTACCGCGACGGCCTCGGCGGTGACATCGACACCGATGCCGTCGCCGGGGATGGTCGCTATCCGGTAGTTGGGCCCACCGGTCCCCCTCACGAAATCGCTTCGCGATGCTGTACTCATATCCGCACTCCGATGTATTTGGTCTCCAGGAATTCATCTATGCCGGTGAGTCCACCCTCACGGCCGAGCCCGGATTCTTTCACGCCGCCGAACGGTGCGGCGGGATTGGAGACTACTCCCTGATTCAGACCGACCATGCCGGTTTCCAGTGCCTCGCATACGCGCAGTCCACGTCGCAGATTTTCGGTGAAAACATAACCCACCAACCCGTACGGGGTGTTATTCGCGCGCGCGACGACCTCGGCTTCGGTATCGAATGCCGCGATCGCCGCGACCGGTCCGAAGATTTCGGTGTGGCACATCTCGGCGTCATCGGGTACATCGGTCAATACCGTTGCGGGATAGAAGTTTCCGAGACCCGCCAGCGCCGCGCCGCCGGTGCGCACGGTGGCCCCGCGGCCGACCGCATCGGCAACCAGACTGGTCACCTTTGCCACCGCATCGGCGTCGATCAGCGGACCGACGACGACTCCCGGCTCGGTCCCGCGCCCCATCGGCAGCGCCGCGAGCCGGTCCGCCAGCCGAGTAGCGAACTCGTCAACGACACTGCGCTGCACAAAGATTCGGTTCGCGGCAGTACACGCCTGCCCGATATTGCGCATCTTCGCCGCCAGTGCACCTTCGACCGCCTCATCGAGATCCGCATCGTCGAAGACGATGAACGGCGCATTGCCACCGAGCTCCATCGAGGTGCGCATTACCGTCCGCGCACACTGCTCGAGCAGTTGCTTTCCGACGGCGGTCGAGCCGGTGAAGGACAGCTTGCGCGAGCGGGTGTCCAGAATCATCGGCGTCATCACCGCTCCCGGGTCGGATGTGGTGATCACGTTGACCACACCCGCCGGAACACCCACTCGGTCCAGAATGTCGGCCAGCGCCAGCATCGAAAGTGGGGTCTGCTCAGCGGGCTTCACGACGCAGGTGCATCCCGCGGCAAGTGCCGGACCGATCTTGCGGGTCCCCATGGCCATTGGGAAGTTCCACGGCGTGATGAGCAGGCTGGGGCCGACCGGCTGTCTGGTCACCAGGAAGCGCGAACCACCCGCCGGTGCCGGCATATACCCGCCGTCCAGACGCACAGCCTCTTCGGCGAACCATCGGAAGAACTCTGCGGCATATGCGATTTCACCGCGCGCCTCGGCCAGCGGCTTACCCATTTCCAACGTCATGATCAGCGCGAGTCGTTCGGTATCGGCGAGCAGCGCCCGGTGCGCGTCCATGAGGATGTCACTGCGCTGTCTCGGCGTCGTTCGCGCCCACTGCGCCTGTGCCCGGTCAGCCGCGGCAAGGGCGTCCAGCCCGGCGGTCGAATCGGCGTCGGCCACCTCACACAGCGACTGGCCGGTCGCCGGATCGGTGACCGGAAGCGTCGCAGCTGTCGCGCGCCACCCGCCGTCGATGAACAGTCCAGTAGGAACCGTGTCGATCGCGGCGCGTTCGGCTGTGGTCAGGGCGGTTTCGGTGAGCATGTGGGCTCCTTTTCTTCCCGACGCGGCCTTCGGCCATTGCTGCGAACCCCGTGCCCATGTTATGCATATTGTCAACAATCCGACAATAGACAATCACCGGATACGCGCCCGGGAGGCGGATCATGACCGAGCTATCCCCTGTTCTCAAACAAGCCACCCCGGTAACCGTCGATCACGGATCCGGCTGCTACCTCTACGGCACCGACGGCCGCCGCTATCTCGACTTCACCGCGGGCATCGGCGTCACCAGCACCGGCCACTGCCACCCGCACGTCGTCGCCGCGGCCCAAGCCCAGGTCGCCAGCCTGATCCACGGCCAATACACCACCGTGATGCACCGGCCGCTGCTCGAACTCATCGAGCGACTCGGCACCGTGCTGCCCGAAGGTCTGGACACACTGTTCTTCGCCAACTCCGGCAGCGAGGCGGTCGAGGCCGCGCTACGCCTGGCCCGCCAGGCCACCGGACGGCCGAATATCGTTGTCTTCCAAGGCGGTTTCCACGGTCGCACGGTCGCGGCGGCGACCATGACGACCTCGGGCACCCGCTTCTCGGCCGGGTTCAGCCCGCTGATGTCCGGTGTGCACGTGGCGCCATTCCCCACCGCCTTCCGCTACGGCTGGACCGAGGCCGAGGCCACCGACTTCGCGCTGCGCGAACTCGACTACATCTTCGCCACCGTCACCTCCCCGGCCGAAACCGCCGCATTCGTGGTCGAACCGATGCTCGGCGAGGGCGGCTATATCCCCGGCAACACCACGTTCTTCCGCGGGCTGCGCGAACGCGCGGACCGGCACGGCATTCTGCTCATCTTCGACGAGATCCAAACCGGCTTCGGCCGGACCGGAAAGTTCTTCGGACATCAGCACTTCGACGTCCGTCCCGATGTCATCACCATCGCGAAGGGCCTCGCCAGTGGGTTCCCGCTGTCCGGAATCGCGGCCCCGCGCGAGCTGATGGCCAAGGCCTGGCCCGGCTCACAGGGCGGCACCTACGGTGGCAATGCGGTGGCCTGCGCGGCCGCGATCGCCACACTCGAGGTGATCGAATCGGAGGGGTTGGTGGACAACGCCGCCGCGCGTGGCGCACAACTGCTGGGCGGATTGCGCGACAGCGCCACCAAGGCCATCGGCGATGTGCGCGGCCTCGGACTGCTCTGTGGCACCGAATTCACCACCGCCACAGGCGAACCCGACACCGCGACAGCCGCCGCGGCCCAGCGGCTCGCGGTCGAGAAGGGGCTGCTGCTACTCACCTGCGGTGCGTATATGAATGTCGTGCGGATGATCCCGCCCTTGATCGTGACCGATACCCAGATCGACGACGCGCTCGCGATCTGGTCGACCGTGCTCGCCGAACTCCCCGCGTGACCAGGAGGCAGAACCCATGGCCCGCTACATCTCGATCACACTGACCAAGGCGGGCGTGACCTGCCGAGCCCGACTGCTCGACGCGGAGGCACCCCGAACCTGCGCGGCGGTGTGGGCCGCGCTACCCCAGGAAGGCGACGCATTCCACGCCAAGTACGCCCGCAACGAGGTCTACACCCTGCTGCCCCGGATCGCGGCGGCACCGCATCGGGAGAATCCGACCGTCACCCCCATTCCGGGTGATGTGTGCCTGTTCGACTTCGAAGCGTGGGAGATCGGCAACCCGGCCTACGGCTACGAACCCGGTACGGCCGCGCACCACGAACAGGGCGCCACCGACCTGGCAATGTTCTACGGCCGCAACAACTTACTGATCAACGGCGACATGGGCTGGGTCCCCGGCAACGTCTTCGCCACCATCGAAGAAGGCCTCACCGATATCGCGACGGCCTGCAACGCACTCTGGCTACACGGCGTCCAAGGCGAAACCCTGGCGTTCACCCGCGGCTGAGAATCTGGCTGCGCCTCTGGTGGCCGGTGTAGCGGGGCAGCCAGCACGACCGGGCACTGAGCCTTTCCCGGTAGCCGATCGGCCGGCATCCTGACCTGGCGACACACCGGAAGTGGTTGGGGTGCAACGAGAAAGCGCGTAACCCCGGCTATGAAGGTGGTCGTCGGCGCGGCACGGGCCGACGGGTGATAGTTTCGACGGCATGTCCAGCTCGGATGAGAAGACTGTCGGCTTGGCCTTGGTCACCTACCAGAGCGCTGAGGATTTACCAGGATTCCTGGAGTCGCTTCCGGCGGCGGTGCATCCGTACGCGGTTGATGTGATCGGCATCGACAATGTCTCTACCGACGGCAGCGCAGACATCGTCGAAGGATTCGGCGGCCGAGTTATCCGCAACACGCGCAATGTCGGCTTGGCCACAGCGATCAATCAGGGCGCCGCTGCGACCCACGCAGAGTGGATTCTCGTTGCCAATCCCGACACCAATCTCGCGCCTGGCTCAATCGCGGCTCTGGTCGAGACTGCGAAGACGGATAAACGGATCGGGATGATCGGTCCGCGTATCGCGCGGTTGGACGGCGCACCGTACCCAAGCGGACGGCGGTTCCCGTCGCTGGCGGTCGGTATCACGCACGCGTTGCTGGGTGGGATCTGGCCGGGCAATCCGGCGACTCGTCGCTATTTTGGTGCGCCCGTCACCGAGGTGAGTGATGTGGACTGGATTTCTGGTTGTTGCATGTTGTTTCGGCGCGAGGCGTTCGAAGCGGTGGGTGGATTCGACGACCGCTACTTCCTCTACTTCGAGGAAACCAAGATGGCTCTTGATATGCACCGTGGTGGATGGCGGGTCGTCCTGGACCCGAACGTGGAGATCCGCCACCGCGAGGGCGGCAGTATGCGG
The DNA here is from genome assembly GCF_050955785.1 of Nocardia sp. CA-084685. Classification (NCBI taxonomy): domain Bacteria; kingdom Bacillati; phylum Actinomycetota; class Actinomycetes; order Mycobacteriales; family Nocardiaceae; genus Nocardia; species Nocardia sp. CA-084685. Next base: position 2,373,131 of record NZ_CP192094.1, on the reverse strand, counting down.
TCCGCGCCGTTCCGAAAAGTCCGCTCTCACCATCGCAGTGCCCTGCGGTTCTACTGCGATTACCACAAGGGATCACCTTGGATCGTGTTCGCGCCGCTGGTCGCGGCCGGACTGATCGTTCGTGGTTTGGCGGCGGTGACCCGGACCGCGCTGCTCCAGCGGATGAAGAACCGCTAGACGAACGGCTGTTCGTCTAGGCCGACACCGGCCCGTAGATCGTCAAGGAGCTTGTGGACCACAGCGTTGCCAGTACGGGAGCTGGGCATGCACTGGGCGCAGTCGTCATCGATCCGCCGCCCGTTCGAAGTAGCGACCACGTCGAGGATGCGGGACCGCTTGACATTGCCTAGATCGTAGCCGGTGGCCGCGAAGCGCGGTTCAGCCTTTAGATCGCAAGGGGTCAGGTGCCCGAACGCGCCGATCGTCGGGCGAAACCAGCGACCCAGGCATTCCGCAGTGCGCGACTGGTCTCGAGTCAGTCCGTTTGCGATCGCGACCAACTCGTCACCGATATCGATTCTGGTTGTGCCACCTACGCGGGCACGAACGGCCCTCAGCTGCTCCCTGACCTTCGTGAGCCGTGCACCGTCAAGCCCTTCGGTCACATCGACCTCATCCTTGCGGAGGTCCAGCCAATCCACGCCACACTCGTCAGCGAAGTCGGCCATCGCCTCGATCTGGTCGTGGTTCTCGGGCTGGATCACCATGCCGATCCCGACCGCAGGAAATTCGCCCCGGTCATCGAGCAGCGCGGTGAGGTTACCGGTCACTCGTTCCAGCGCCCGCTGCCGGGGCCTCGTGCCTGCGATGTGGTCGTAGGTGACTGGGTCGGGCGAGTGTATAGAGAACCGAATCCGTTGGCAGCGCAGCAGTGCGGCGAACAGTCTGCTGCCGCGCCGGGCGCTGAATCCTGTGGTGTAGACGTGGATTTCGAACCCGAGACCAGCGGCATGGTTGAGAATGTCGGGCAGTTCTGGGTTGATCAGTGCTTCGCCACCGCCGGAGACGACCAGTCGCCGGACCCCAGCGGCGGCGAGTTCATCGACGACGCAGATCCAGTCGTCGCCGCTCATGAGGCCGCCGGCGTCGAGTTGCTTTGTGGCATAGGTGAGTTCCGCCTGGTCGGACCATAGGCACATGCGGCAGCTGTAGTTGCAGGTGCCGCGAGTGGGGTGAACCTCCACGGTCTCGGCCAACACCGGTTTGCGGGCGAGAATCCGTTGCGGGATCTCCGGACGCCGCCGCCATTCAGCGACTGTGGCCGCTGCGAACCCGCACCGCAACCGATGCGGATAATACAACGACCCGATCAGCTCCCGTAACTGGTGATTCGTTCGCGCGAAGCCGTACATCTCGCGGACCTCCTCGATGTCCAGTCCTGCGTTCACGGCGAGCGTCGTCGCCGGGGTGTGTGGTGCGGCGAGATGGCAGACCAGCGCCGCCCGGATCGCGGTATCTGCCGGAGCACGATTGAGCACTTCGGTTGCGAGTACGGCTAATCCGGCGTCGCAGTGGAGGAACTGGTGAGCCTGATCGAGCAAAGTGGCGGTTGTCATGACATCACCCGCGCAGTCGAGGTGGTGGGAATCTGTTCCCATTCCGCAGGTTTCAGCAGCGTCACCAGCGAACGGGGACGGTCGAAGATCAACACTGTGCCGCTGGGATGTCTCACCACGCGGTGGTCATCTGGCCGGGAGTCGAGCTGCGCGGCGACATCAGCGATATCGACTGGATTGTCCAGCAACCAGTGCTCGTCGACGCTGCCGATAGGGATCAGGTCGACACTGGGGGCGGGACTGTCGGTGCGGCCTATTAGCTGCTCGGTCGTATTCCGGTCCGCGGCGGTGCCGAGCTGAAACTTGTGCTGAGCCTCTAGCTCTCGGGGTAGCTGGCGCGCTGTTCCTTCCTCCAGCAATGATTCCGCGTAGGCGAGCAGGTCGGCAGCCGATTGTGTGTGCAGTGAGCCGAGAGCGGCGTTGCCGACCATCTCCCGCCCCCACGTGGCGGCCTGCAACCGGAACTCTCCGTTTGGGCGGATATTGCAGAGCGTGTCTTTGACCTGCTCGGATAGCTGCTGCAAAGTCATCGTCCGCTCCGGGTTGACGGCCAACGGCCGCGCACCTGTCGCCGGCCAGATTGAGTTGAACGTCAGATACAGTCCCGCGTCGGCCAACTCCTGGTGATGGCGGTCCACTAATTCCTGGACGCCATGGAACTCGTACTGCCGTAGCCCGAGCTTTGGATAATGGGCTCGGGCCTGCCCGGAAAAGCTCGGCGCGCACAGATGATGTTGAGACGCGATCCCGTTGACAGCAAGGAAAGCGCTGAGTTCGATCACCCGTCTCCAGTTGCGTTGGTGCACAACGGTTATCACCGTGATTGGTTTGCCGGTATCGTTCAGGCTCCGCAAGCCGTCGAGGACCTTCGGTAGGTTCTTGCCGCGTGCAGATCCGTGGAGGTCGTTGGTGGCACCGTCCACACTGGTGCAGATGCGGGTCAAGTTCGACCTCGCCAGCCCGTCGACTATCTCGGGGGTGAGCTGAGTGGCGTTCGTGATCAGCGTCGATGCTGTTCGCCGGAGCAGGTGTGTGGCCGCCAGGAGTGCGGGCAGGCTGTGATGCATGGTGATCTCCCCACCAGTCAGCACTACCTCGAGCACACCTGCGGCCTCAGCCGATTCGATCGCCGACGAGAAGGCCGGCAGTGTGAGTTGCTGCTGTCTCCACACCTCCCCGGGATGGCAATAAAGGCAGCGGAGATTGCATTCGTTGACTGCGTCGATCACCAGCCGCAGCACCCGGCCGACCTGTTCGGGCGCCTGGGTGCCCGGCTGACCTATTTTGCTGATCATGATCTCTCCCATTTGGGGTTAGAGGTAGAGGCGTTCGTTTGGCAGCCGCGGCAAGCCGACCGCGCCACCGGGGATGACGGTCACCGCATCGGGGTAGTGGTGACTGCGCCAGTCCGCCACGAAGATCAACGCGGCGGTGCGGCAAGCGGCAAAGTCGAACCGCGCACCATGCAGGAACACCGACAGGTGCACATCCGGATCACTTGGTCGTGGAGAAGCCTGCTCACTCATGACCCGGCTACCATCTGTCCGTGCTCGTGCACGCCACGAACTTGGTTGGCGTGATCAGGTCACATGCCAGAGTGATAGCCCGCACGCGGCTGTTGAAGTGGGCCATGCTGGGTGCGATGACAGCCGTCGCACCTTTGCGATTGGCGGTGACGACAATGAGCGTGGTCGGCATAAATGTGTCATCAGCGATGGTGACCAGCCCGGCAAGGGTGTACCCGCGTCGCTGCGCCAACTCGTTGATGACTCGTTCATCTCGCAACAGATGCGGGCCAGTCACATCGAGCGAGAGGACACCAATTGCCCTCGGAGCCAAGGTATTCGTGTTCATGGTCGCTGCATCTCTCTCGATATGCGCGTGTAGAAGTCGGCCGTGTCATCGACAACCCGAACGCCGATCCACGGACACCGCAAGGCCGAGGGCAGAATGCCGTCGCGGTCGGCGATACGACCATCGACGAGCGGGAACAAGCCCGCGCACAGCCGATCCGGACACCTGACCGCCCGCAATTCGCTGGTTTCGGGGTCGAATGTCCCAATCCCGCACATCGACAACTTGATCCACGGTTCGCCATCACATTCAGACATGAGCGGCCCACCGCCTCGCCGGGCGATACAGACCCGAGCACGCCCGGATCGCTTCGACCACCACAAGACCGGAGGGTCGGAAGGTACAGCGTGGCGGTTCGACCCAGCGCCGGAACCGCGTACCTTGGTCGGCTGGCGACGGTAATGCCACCGTGCCGCCTGTCCGTACGACCTGGACATCGAGGCGAAACATCTCGGCGAACAGACGATCGTCGTCGGGAATATCCGGCCTGATAAGGAATGTCCATCGGTTCTCGCGTGGATGAGACGACACCGGGCCGAGGTCCGAACCACGCTGCTGCATGTGGATTTTCACGGATTGACCAAGGTGGGCGGGCATGGTCAGCGCCCCCACATGCTCGACCTTCATCACGATTCGCCCCAACTGAGGCGGGTCGACGTTCGCGGGCAGATCACACACCCGCCTGTAGAAATGACAGCGCGACTGGGGTGTTTCCCCGAAAGGTATGTGCTCCATGGATTTTAGACCTCTTGGTCAGGGTGTTCGGCGTGGGTTTGCTCGGGTTGCCACTCGTGTAGGGCGTTCAAGTACCGCTCGACAACATCGACCGGGACATCGACCGCCAGTGCGGCAGGCGGGCCGACGAACGGGTTTCGGTGCGGAAGCTCGTTATTCGGCATTTGCCGACCTCCTGGACCGTTTGTTGATGCTCCCCATGCCCGTACCTCCATCGCAGCGGCCTTCGCCTTGTTGAGTCGGACAGTCGCCGCCAAAAACAGCATGTCGACGGCCCGGCGCGTGTCCTCCAAAAGAGTCGGCGTGCCGATTCGTGTTGCGCTAGCGTTGCGGCGTTGGCAATCCTGCAACGCAGGTAGACCGGCTCGTGGGAGGGTTGAGCCATGGAGCAATGGCGTCTGTTCGGTGATGAATTGCGCAGACTTCGCGGCCAGGAATCGCTGCGCAGCCTAGCTCGCCGGATCGGTTACAACGCAGGGGATCTGTCGCGATTCGAACGCGGTCTCCGCAAGCCAGCCCCGGATGTCGTTCGGCTACTCGATCGAGAACTGGCGGCGTCCGGGCGGTTGATCGAGATCGCCGCAGCGGCCTTGTTCCGTCTCGACAACGGATCTGTCGACAGGCACGATGAGTCGGGCCACGACGATCTTTACGAGAGCGGGGAGCTTGCCCCCATGCCGATTTCCAGGCGGGACTTCATTGCAACAGCGACTCTGGGGGCATCCGTCCCGCAGATCGTTTTCAACCGCAACTCCTCTATCGATTACCTCGATCACTTCCGTCAGCTCAAACGTGTCCTTGTCGACCAGGACAGTCTTCTGGGGCCGACGACCGTGATCCCGATCGTGCAACAGCAGATCCAGGTAATCGGTCAGTTGCGAAAATTGAACGGCATGGACACTGTCGGGTTGCTGAATATGCAAACCAATTATGCTGAATTCGCGGGCTGGCTTCATCAAGACTTGGGGGATTTCGCCGCAGCGGAATATTGGACAGATCGAGCATTCCAATGGTCCATGGCAGCCGGGAACGATGTCATGTCCTCCTACATCCTGAATCGGAAGGCGCATCTGTCCGGTGACGTGGGTGACGGCGGCGAAACGGTCGCTCTCGCTGCCGCCGCGATACGCACAGCCCCAGGTGATGCGCCGATCGAAGCTCTCGCAAATATGCGGGCCGGACATGGTCATGCGCTGCTGGGTGACTACAAAGCGGCAGAGAGCGCATACGACCAGGCATTGGAATCGCTCGATGCCCCCGACATGGACCCAGACCTTCCGTGGATCGGATGGTTCGACGCCTCCTACATTAACGTCCACCGAGCGCGAAGCCTGTCCACACTGGGCAAATTCGACAGGGCGGTACAGCAATTCACGCATGTACTCGACACGCTGCCTCCGCACTACGCCAGGGATAGGACCGTATACATGGTGCGCGCTGCGATAGCGCACGCGGGCAATGATGATGTCCAACATGCCGCCGGGATGGGGCTGGAAGCCATCACGGCAGGGCAGGGCTCGGGCTCAGGACGGTTGGCGATGGAGCTTAAACGCCTGGATAAAGCACTCACTCCGTGGCAAGGCCAGTCGGTTGTCGCGGAATTTCGGGAAGCCCGCAAGTCTCTGCCGGTTTAACGGGCAAGTTGCAGATCAAGGCGGAATCCCTCGCCTGCGGGTTCAGCTTCTGGGCTGGAAGATATCCGCACGCGCACGGTCACCTCATGGGCATATTGCCGGTTGACTGGGCTGAAGTTGCAGTACAAACCCTCCACGGACGCTCGAGCGTCACCCTCCGCAATAGCTTTCGTAATGGAGCGGCTGGTCGAAGGCTCGACGGTCGTGATAAACGCAACGTCAAAAACGCCTGAGGGGAGGCGTTGTACCCGGATATCGGCGACCTGTTCCTGTTCGTGCGTCGCTTCAACTATGGAGCCGTCAGCGGCTACGACGACAGATATATTCACGTACTCGTCAGGCATGGTCTCAAGGATAGGTGCGCAGCAGGTAGGCGGCCGATTTCCGGGCGTACAAGCCGAGCGGGAGGGGTGCTTGTGGAGATTGTGGGCGATAGGGAATTCGTCCCGCTACAGGTGGCGGCCCGTCTCGGGCTGGATGGACGCGCAGCCACGTCGATTCTGCATCGTCGCCTGCCCGCTGTTGTCCGTCCTGGTCCTCGGCGAACTTCCACGACGCCCCGCAGATCCTCAGCGTGTGGCGGTCCGGCAGCGAGGCGATCGAGGCCGCACTGCGCCTGGCCCGCCAGGCCACCGGCACGGCATTCTGCTCATCTTCGATGAGATCCAAACCGGCTTCGGCCGGACCGGAAAGTTCTTCGGACATCAGCACTTCGACGTCCGTCCCGATGTCATCACCATCGCGAAGGGCCTGGCCAGTGCCTGTTCGACTTCGAAGCGTGGGAGATCGGCAACCCGGCCTACGGCTACGAACCCGGTACGGCCGCGCACCACGAACAGGGCGCCACCGACCTGGCAATGTTCTACGGCCGCAACAACTTACTGATCAACGGCGACATGGGCTGGGTCCCCGGCAACGTCTTCGCCACCATCGAAGAAGGCCTCACCGATATCGCGACGGCCTGCAACGCACTCTGGCTACACGGCGTCCAAGGCGAAACCCTGGCGTTCACCCGCAGTGTTTGATTTGCCGCGCCTGCGGCGCGGCGTGTGCTGTGTTTTTGGCCGCGCGGGCGCGGCGTGTTCGCGGCCCCCTTGGTCTCGCGTCCGAGCCGTCGAGACTCGCGCCTGCGGCGCATGCGCTTCGACGGCTCGGACGCGAGACGGGCCGCGAACGGTCGCTCGTATGACTCGCTCCGTGGTGGTCCGTAGTGACGGGACGTTCGGCACCTGATGCACGCGTGCCGCAAGGTCGAGGCTCGCGACTTCGTCGCATGCGCTTCGACGGCTCCGCTGAGTCGATGGCCGCGCCTTCGCGCGGACGCGAGACGGGCCGCGAACCTCGCTCGTAATCTCGCTCTATCGGGGCTGGGAAATGGGAAGTGGCTAACCCAGCACGTATTCGGCGTAGCGGGCGACCGCGAGGACGAGATCATCGGAGTGGCGCGGTCCGATGATCTGCAGGCCGACCGGCAGTCCTGCCGCGGTGGTACCCGCGGGGATGCTGATCGCGGGTTGCTGGGTCATGTTGAACGGATAGGTGAACGGCGTCCACTGCGGCCAGCTATCGAGCCCGCTGCCCGGCGGGACATCGTGACCCGCCTCGAATGCGGTGATCGGCATCGTCGGGGTGATCAACAGGTCATAGGTGGTGTGGAAGGCACCCATGGTGATACCGAGTTGGGCAGCCACCGCGCGGGCGTCGAGATAGTCGACGGCACTGACGGTTTCGCCACGTTCCCAGACCGCGCGCAGCCCTTGATCCACATTTTCGCGCGCACCATCGGGGAATTTCGCCAACATGGTGGCCGCACCGGCGGCCCACAGCACTTCGAATGCGTCGCGCGGATCTTCGAAGCCCGGATCGGTCGTGATGACCCGCAGTTCGGCATCGGCGAGCCGCCGCACCGCCGCATCCACGATCGCGGCGACCTCCGGATCGACCTGCGCATAACCGAGCGTCGGCGAGTAGGCGACGGTGAGTCCGCGCACCTCACGCGAAATCTGGCCGCGGAAGGTCGTCACCGTGGGCGGCAGCGCGGTCGGATCGCGCGGATCGGGCAGGGACAGGATGTCCATGAGCAGCGCGGCATCCTCGACGGTCCTGGTCATCGGCCCGGCGTGCGCCAGTGGACCGAACGGGCTCGCCGGATACAGCGGAATCCGGCCGTGCGTCGGCTTGAAACCGACAATCCCGCAGAACGCGGCCGGAATGCGAATGCTGCCGCCGCCGTCCGTGCCGACCGACACCGGACCCATCCCGGCCGCCACCGCCGCCGCACTGCCGCCGGAGGAGCCGCCCGACGTCGTCGTGGGATCGACCGGATTGCGGGTGATGCCGGTCAGTGGGCTATCGGTGACCGCCTTCCAAGCGATTTCGGGTGTTGTCGTCTTCCCGAGGAACACCATGCCGTCCTCGCGCAGCCGGGCCGCGACCGGGCTGTCGACCTGCCAGGGACCACTCGGGTCGATCGAGGTGCTGCCGCGCCGGGTGGGCCAACCCTCGGTCAGGAAGATGTCCTTGATCGAGATCGGCACGCCGTCGAGCAGTCCGCGGGCATAACCCGAATGCCATCGCGCCTCCGAATCTTTGGCCTGCACCAGCGCACGATCCGGGTCGACCAGGCAGTAGGCGTTCACCGCCCCGTCGCGTGCCGTAATGGCTTCCAGAATCGCCTCGGTCGCCTCGACCGGCGACAGGGTGCCCGCCGCGTAGGCCGAGACCAATTCGACGGCGGTCATCGCGGCCGGTTGAGTGTTGATGTCCGGGTAGCTCATGCCTGCGCCTCGCTGACGCTCGGCTCCGGCATACGCACGGCGCGCTGGCTCATGATTCGCTCACTTCGTTCGCTCATGGCAGGCTCCTTCAGCCGGGCACGTACCCCAGCTCTTTATCGACCACGTTGTCCAAAGTCCGGCCGGCGATCCAATTATCGAAATTGCGGGTGAACGCCGTGACGACCTCGGCTCGCCAGCCGCTGAAATCACCCGAATTGTGCGGAGTAATAAGCACATTCGGCAGATCCCACAGCGGATGCCGCGCCGGTAGCGGTTCCGGATCCACCACATCGAGTGCCGCCCCGGCTATCGATCCGGTGCTGACTGCGGCGAGAAGGTCGTCGGTCACAACGAGTTCCCCACGACCGACATTGACAAACCTGGCATGTGGTTTCATCGCGGCGAATGCCTTGGCATCGAACATTTCCCGGGTCTGCGGCGTCAGCGGTGCGACCGCGACGACATAATCGGCAATGGGAAGTTCAGCGTGCAGGTCGGTGCTCACGGTGCCGAAATCCGGGTCGGAGGCCCGCGCACGACGGCCCACCGCGCGCACGGTCATCCCGGCAGCGCGCAATAGCCGCGCGATAGCGCGGCCGATCGAACCCGTTCCGACTATCAGGACGCAGGCGCCCGCAATGCGTTCGGATTCGCGATGCCGCCATTCGTGCCGCTGCTGCAACCGCAGCGATCCGGACAGATCCTTCGCGAAACCGAGAATCTGTCCCAAGACGTATTCCGCGATGGCCGTATCGAATACGCCACGTGTATTGGTGATCACGACCTCGCTTTCCCGCAGTTCCCGAAACATCGCCGGATCCACCCCGGTCGAACCCATATGCAGCCAGCGCAAACGATCGGCCGCATGCCAGGCGCCGGGGAGCGCACGAGTCAGGAAGTCGTAGACGAATAACGCGTCGGCGCCGCGCAATGCGTCGGCGAGTCCGGGCGCTTGCGTGTACCGCACTTCTGCTCGATCGGCCACCGGGGCCATGAGGTCCGCCTCGGGCACACTGTCACTGTGCAGGACGGTGACAATCGGGCCCTGTTCCACATTGACACACTAAAATCGCATCGTATGATTGTCAACAATCCGATCGTTCTCGGAGGTCTAACGGCTGAGCGCGAGAGGGGCCGCATTGGAACTCGGCTTTCCTGATATCGAAGGGCCCGTAGCACAGCGGGGAATCGGGATCATCGCACCGTTCGACCTCGCGCTCGAACGCGAACTCTGGCGCTGGGCGCCGCTGGATGTCAGCCTGCACCTAGCCCGCACGCCGTATGAACCCGTCCCGGTTTCGATGGCGATGGCCGAGCTGGTCTCCAATCCCGTACATCTGACGGCGGCGACGCGCGATGTGATGCACGTCGAGCCGGAAGTCGTTGCCTACCTGTGCACTTCGGGCAGTTTCATCAGGGGCCTCGCCTACGAGAAGTCGCTGCGAGACACCATTTGTCAGGCCGGAGCGCTGGACGCCGTCACCACCTCCGGCGCACTGGTGGAGGCGATCCGGCATCTGGATATCAGCAGAGTCTCGGTGCTCACCCCATACGACGAAATCCTCACCCACAAACTGCACGACTTCCTAGCCGAGGCGGGCTGCACCGTAATCCGTTCGGACCACTTGGGTTTGGGCGGTGGCATCTGGAAGGTCAACTACCGCACCATCGCCGAACGCATCATCGGCGCGGACGACCCGCAGGCGCAGGCCATCTTCGTCAGCTGTACCAACTTGCCCACCTACGACGTCATCGAGCCACTCGAACAGGCGCTCGGCAAACCCGTACTCACCGCGAACCAGCTCACTATGTGGGCCTGCCTGGGCCGGATGAAGCTGCCGATGACCGGTCCGGGAAAGTGGCTACTCAACGTTTTCTGATTGGAAGAACATGCAGGCACCAACCGTCGGTTTCATCTACCCGGACCACGCGGCCGAGGACGACTACCCGCTCGCCGCATCGCTGCTCGGCGTGCGGTTTCCGGTGGCGCACATCTACGGCACCGATCTGCACGCCATTGCTGAGCTGCTCGATCTGGGCAGTCCGGACAAGCTGCGCCACGGTGCCTCCTTACTCGCACCGGACAAGCCCGAGGCCGTCGTCTGGGCCTGCACCTCAGGGAGTTTCGTATACGGACCGCAGGGTGCGCGCGAGCAGGTGCGAGCGCTGGCTTCGGCAGCTGAGGTACCGGCCTCGAGCACCAGCCTGGCCTTCGTCGCGGCCGCGCAGACGCTCGACGTGCGCCGCGTCGCGGTAGCCGCAAGCTACCCGGACGATGTCGCGCAGCTGTTCGTGGAATTCCTGGCCGATGCCGGAATCGAAGTGGTCGCCTTCTCCAGCGCCGGTATAGACACCGCAGCGGAGGTCGGCACTTTGACCGCCGCACAGGTGCGCGAACTGGCTGTGGCGAATGACCATCCCGACGCGCAGGCGCTGCTGATTCCGGATACCGCCATGCACACCCTCGGGGTGTTGCCGGAACTCGAGGCGCGCTTGGGCAAGATCGTTTTGACGGCCAATCAGGTCACCATCTGGGAGGGCCTGCGGCTCACCGGCACCGCTGTGGCATCCGCTGTGCTCGGTTCCCTCTTCTCGGAAAGGTATATCCATGTCGGTCGTTGACTTCGAGCCGGTGAATCGGCAGTCGACCGCGGAAATGATCGCCGACCGGCTGCGCGATGCGATCATGCACGGCAACATGGCCCCCGGCGCCCAACTCGGCGAAGCCGACCTCGCAACCCGATTCGGCGTATCGCGCGGCCCGGTCCGCGAGGCTTTGCAACGCCTGCTCACCGAGGGCCTGCTGTACAGCATCCGCAACCGTGGCATCTTCGTCGTCGAACTGACCATCGACGACGTCATCGACATCTACCGCGCCAGAACCGCTATCGAAGGCGGCGCCCTCGCACTCGTCCTCGACGGCCGCCGAGATATCGCCTACGCGGCTTTGGAACCCAGCGTCACCGCCATGTGCGCGTGCGCCGAAAACGGTGATGCCGCAGGCGTTTCCGATGCCGACCAAGCTTTCCACGAGGCGCTGGTCGACAGCGCGGGCAGCCCCCGCTTGGTCCGAGCGGCCCGCACCTTGTTGATCGAAACCCGAATGTGCTTGGGGGCGCTGCAAACAACGTATCCCGACCTGCGCGAGCAGGCCCGAGAGCATGTCGAACTGCGCGATGCGATCGGATCGGGACCGGTGCGCCGGGCGCGCACGTTGCTCGTCGAGCACATGGACGACGCGGTCCAGCGGCTGCACCGCCAGTACAGCCTCGGCGAACAGGCGACCTGACACGCTGCGTCGCTCACCGCTCGCGACAGTCGATCACCCCTCGGCAGCAGGGATTCGCCCAGCTCGCCGTCTGGAGAATCGACGACGAGAGGTCATGCAGCACAACGATTCCCGATCCGCCGATGCATGAATCACATCAACCTCTGGGTGCCTGCCCGATGGCGCGCGAAGGAGGTGGTTCTCGCATGCGTACATCTAAACGCATGCACCCGAAGAATTCAGGCCTGGCCAGTCCCAAGTCAATGGCGGCCCCCACCTCCTGGTCGCGTACGCCGAAGCAGTCTGTCCGACCGGCAGATTAATGCTATCAACTGGCTCGACCTGCGTTCCCCAAGAGTGGGGAGTACACCTGGCGGCTCTCCGACGGCCAACGACACGTCGCTCGGATGCATTGCGACACTTCACCATCGACAAGGCGGGCGAACAGTTCCGGTTCCCGGCCGCCCAGGACTCGATACACCAGTGGAACGCATCCAATCGAATGATGAGGCGGGCGATCACCTGCGACAACCGAAGCTCCGTCGGGCCGGGAGCCCCGTGCCGTCCCGGATGTGCCACGGAGTGTCGTGATCGAATCCGGTCAGCGATATATAGCATTTCCACATCAGAGCCCTCGTCTCGCCCATCTCGTGTACGGATCGATCCACCGCAGTCGTCAGCGCCGTAACAATGCCGTCGGCGCACACTCATCGAAAGGTTTGCGCGATGACCATCATGGCCTCGACAGCGCGGTGTCTCGGATTGGTCGTGTTGCTGCTGGGACTGACCACACCGGCCGCTGCGGTACCGACGGCTCCCGAGCTCGGGCACGCTGGCCGCTGGCTCACCGACGACCAGGGCCGGGTGGTCACCTTGCACGGGGTGAATCTGGTCTACAAGTACCCGCCGTACTTCCCGGCAGCGGGAGGTTTCGGCGAGAACGACGCCCAGTTCCTGGCGGACAACGGCTTCAACGCGGTGCGGCTGGGTTTCGCATGGAACGCGGTCGAACCACAGCCCGGCGTTTACAACGACAACTACATCGCGCAAATCGAGCAGACCCAGCAGTTGCTGGCCCGGTACAACATCTACAGCCTTATCGATTCCCATCAGGACGGGTTCAACGAATCGGTGGGCGCGAGTTGGAGCGGGTTCCCCGACTGGGCGACGTTCACCGACGGGTTCCCATTGCAGCCGGATCCGGGCTTTCCGCTGGTCTACTTTCTCAGCCCCGCACAAAACCAAACGTGGGCGAACTTGTGGCACAACCACTCTGCCGCTGATGGCGTCGGGCTGCAGGAACACTATGCGGCCATGTGGGCGCATGTCGCGCAACGCTTCGCGGACGAGCCGTACGTGCTCGGCTACGACCTGATCAATGAGCCGTGGCCCGGTTGGGACTACCCCACATGCTTTCCCCAGGGCTGCCCCCACTTCGAGAGCAGCGTGCTCGCGCCGTTCGAGGCAAAAGCAATGAACGCCATCCGCCGAGTCGACCCGACACACCTGCTGTTCTTCGAGCCGTCGGTAACCAATGACCTCGGTACGCCCGACTGGATGCCGAATCCAACCGGCGATCCGAACGCGGGGCTGAGCTTTCACGACTACTGCATCGGCCCGGTCGACACCTGTGTGAGCAACGGGCTGGATCGCGCCGAGGCCGATGGCGTTGTCGGGCTGATTACCGAGTTCGGCGCGACCAAAGATTCGGCGAGGCTGACTCGTCTCGCCGATCGATTCGACGACAACATGGCTCCTTGGCTGTTCTGGTCCCAAGCGCAGAACCAGACACCTGGTCATCCCCAGGAGCCGCCGACTGGCCCGAACCTGATGGACCCAACGCTCGTCCGCCCGTATCCACGGGCAATCGCAGGAACCCCCCAACAGTGGCACTACGACAGCGCGACCGGGACGTTCACCATCCAGTACAGCGCCCGCCGAGTCGATTCCGGTCAACCGTTCCCCCGCGAGGCCCGCACCGAGGTATATCTGCCGCAGACCAACTACCCCAACGGCTACCAGGTCCAGATACAGGGCGCCGACATCGTGTCAGCACCCGACGCCCGGCTACTTCAACTCACCACCACCCCGGGACAGGACACCGTGCAGGTAACCGTGACGCGACGGTAATCCCAGCACCAACCTCGAGATGGGCACGTGGCTTACCGAACGACCAGCAGTCTCGCGGGTAGATCAGCCACGAGAAATGAACGCGCCGTAGTCGCTACCCCAACCGCCATCGCACTGGTGATCGGCTATCAGCGGGATCGGCTAGTTTGGCAGAGAACCGTACGGCAAGGCACGCGGTGCGAGGTTGCGGAGGAGGTTCGGTGGATACGAACGCTGAGACGACGAGTACCGCGAGTTTCGACGAGCTGGCCGTCGAGATACGTCGCAGGATGGATTCGCTGTCCACGGCGCATAAGAAGCTGGCTCAGCGAGTGCTGTCGGATCCCGAAGCGGTGGCGTTCATGACTGTTTCCGAGCTCGCCGGCGCGGTCAATGTCAATGAGGCCACGGTCGTGCGCTTTGCCAATGGTCTGGGTCTGAAGGGGTATCCGGGGCTGACACGACTGTGCCGCGAACGGTTGCAGGAACAAGCGCAACTGTTGCGCCGCTTCGACAATCTCGAGCACCTGATGGCCGAGGGGGTCGGGGTGCGCGAACAGACCGTGGGGCTCGACCAAGCGAATATCGCCCGCACGTTCGCGCGTATCGACGACGCTATGTGGGATTCGGCCGTCGATCGGCTGGCCCATGCTCCACGGGTGCATGTGATGGGTCTGCGCAAATGCCACGCCCCGGCGTATCTGCTCACCTACCTGCTGCGGATGCTGCGCGAGGATGTGTCGGCGATCGAGGCCGGTGTGGGAACGCTGACCGATGAACTGCGTCGGGTGCGTGCGGGCGATTGTTTCGTGGCGATGTCGATCCATCGATATAGCCTCGACACCGTGCGTGCCGCGCAGTGGGCTCGACAGCGCGGTGCCCACGTCATCGCATTGACCGATACCGCCGTATCGCCGCTGGCGGTGTCGGCGCACGATACTTTTTACGTCGATGCGTCCAGCGCCAGCATCCTGCGCTCGATGACCGCCTTCACCTCCCTCGCCCAGGCAATGACGGGTGCCGTCGCACAACTCCTGGGGCATGAAGTGCGCTCGACGCTGCTCGAGGAGGAAAAGCTATTGAGCGAGTTCGGCGTCTACGCACCCGATTGACCCGCGCCGTCGGCTACTCCGCCGTAGCCAGTTGTGCCGCACCGGCAACCCGGCGCTGATGAACCAGGCCGGCAGTGACCGCGGTCGCGGTGACCAGCAGGGTCAGCGCGAGCGGTGTACGGGTACCGGAGTTCAGAGCCATTCCCCCGACGATGGCCAGCAGGACGATTCCGACCGCGTAGGACAGATACGGGGCGCCCCACATCTTCACCGGCAGTGCGGTGATCTGCGCCGCGGTCTTGCGGCGACGCCCGACGATCTGGGTGGCACAGATACACAGGTAGACCACGACGGCGACCGCACCCGAGGAGCTGAGCAGGAAGGTGAAAACCGCTCCGGTGGGCAAGAAGTAGTTCGCGACGACCGCCAGGAATCCGGCGCTCGAGGCGGCGAGAACACCGGCGACAGGCACCCCGGAGCCGGCGGTCCTACCCAGCATGCGAGGGCCTTCGCCGCGCCGCGAGAGCGAGAACAGCATCCGCGATGACGAGTAGAGACCCGAGTTCAGGCACGAAAGCACCGCCGTGAGTACGACGAGGTTCATGGTGGTCTGCGCACCGGGAACGCCGAGCAGGTTCAACACCGCTGTGTACGGGCTCTGCGTGACTTGCGTTGCGTTCCAGGGCAATAGGGTGACGACAACAAGTATCGAGCCGACGTAGAAGATCAGGATGCGTCCCGCGACGCTGCGCATGCTCGCGCGCACCGCACTGACCGGATCTTGCGCCTCGCCGGCGGCGATCGTTACCAGCTCGGTGCCGAAGTAGGAGAAGAACACCGTCAACGACGCCACGAGCAGGGGCGTCAATCCATTCGGGAACAGGCCACCGTGCCCGAGCAGATTGGCCGTCCCGGGCGCCCGGTAATGCGGAAGCAGGCCACAGATGGCGGCGATGCCGATTGCGATGAAGGCGACGATCGCGACGACCTTGATCATGGCGAACCAGAACTCGAAACGCGCGAAAGACGTTACCGCCGCGAGGTTTACGCCCGTCAATGCGCTCATGAAGATCAGCGAATACAGCCAGGTCGGCACCGACGGCAGGAGCTGATTGGCGACCGCCGCGCCGGCAATGGCCTCGAAAGCGACTGTGACACACCAGTGATAGGCATAGACCCAGCCCACCGAGAGTCCGGCCCAGGTCCCGAGTTCACGGGAAGCGTAGCTCGAGAACGATCCCGTTTCGGGGCTGGCCGTCGCCAGCTCCGCAAGCATGCGCATTACCAGGATGATCACCAGGCCGGTGAGTAGGTAGACGATGACGATGCCCGGACCCGCTGCGGAGATCGCCTTGCCGCTGCCGACGAACAGCCCGGCGCCGATCACTCCGCCGATGCCGATCATCGTCAGCTGCCGAGTGTTGATGGTGTGCTTCAGATTTCCCGAGCTGGGCACGATGCCTTCTTCCATGAACCGATGGCCGTAGTAGTGACATGAAACACGCCAAGCCGAATCGATGCAATAGCGATTGCAGAAGATTTATATACTGCAAAATCTATGGCATAGTGCAGAGGTCGAACCGCCGAAGAAGAAGTGAGGCCCATGTCCACTGTGCTGGTGAGCAGATCCGGTTCCATCGCAACGCTCGTTCTCAACAGGCCCGAACGACTCAACGCCGTCAGTACAGAGCTGTACCGGACCCTGGTCGAGGAGCTGACTGCCGCCGACTCCGATCCAGGTATCCGCTGTGTTGTCCTCACCGGTGCCGGACGGGCGTTCTGCGTGGGTGCCGACCTGAAAGCGCACAAGTCCGGCACCAGGACTCCCGCGGAGCAGGCGCGCTACGTCGAGCTGGGCCAGCGCGCCTGTGAACAGATCCAGACGATGGGCACCCCAGTAGTGGCGGCGGTCAACGGATATGCGCTCGGTGCCGGTGCGGAGCTGGCCGTCAGCGCGGACTTCCTGGTCATGGCCGAGGACGCGCAGATGGGGTTTCCCGAGGTGAGCATCGGCACCTTCGTCGGGGGTGGCGTAACCAACCGGCTCCCACGTCTGGTCGGCCTGCGCAGAGCCACGGACATGCTGATCCTCGGCGAACGATTCACCGGGCGGCAGGCACTCGATTGGGGATTGGCCCATTCCGCGGTAACCAGCAATCTTCTGCTCGGGTCGGCCAAAGCGCTCGCCGAAACCCTCGCGGCGAAGGCGCCACTCGCGCTGGCCCGGATGAAGGCGGCACTGCACCGCGATGATCCCCTCGACGTCGCGTTCGCGACTGAGCCGCGCGAGCTCCTGGCATTGATGGCCACCCGGGATTGGGCCGAGGGCGTCGCCGCATTCGCCGAACGCCGCACCCCCGTCTTCCAAGGAGAGTAGAGATGACCAGCATCGACGACCGCACGGTCAGCCGCGGCGCTCCCACCCGCACCGCACTCGAGCGGTTGTTCGACCCGCATTCGGTCGCCATCGTCGGCGCGTCCGCCAACCCGGCCAAGCGCGGATTCCAGGCCATCCGCGCCCTGCAGCAGTCCGGCTACGCCTATCCCATCTACCCGGTCCACCCAACAGCGCCACAGATCCTCGGACTCGGCGTGCACTCCTCGATCGATCGCCTCCCTCACGGCATCGACGTCGCGCTGATCGCCCTGCCCGCCGCTGCCGTCCCCGACATGCTGCGTCGCTGCGCCGCCGCCGGTATCGCCGGAGCCGTCGTGCTCGCCAATGGTTTCGGAGAGATCGGGGAAACCGGCGCCGAACTCGCCGCCGCGCTCGCAGCGGCGATCGCCGAGACCGGCATTCGGGTCATCGGACCCAACACCTCAGGCCTGCTCAACGTCGCCTCGGGCGCGAATCTCGTTGGCCTCGAGGGTGTTCCGTGTGGCCCGATCAGTGTGATCACGCAGAGCGGGAATATGCTGCTATCGCTGGTCAACGATAATCAGGCGTTCAAAGGTCCCGGTTTCCACATCTGTGTGGGGCTGGGTAACCAGGCCGATATCCGGTACGACGAATGCCTCGCCGAATTCGTCCGCGATCCGGGTACGGGCGTCGTGGCCATACATTCCGAGGGGTTTACCGACGGACGATCGTTCCTGATCGCGGCCGCTCGTACCGTGCCGGACACACCGGTTGCCGTGCTGCGTGGTGGGCGCTCGGAGACGGGGCGCCGCGCCGCGCGGTCGCACACCGGCTCAATCGCCGGATCGGATGCCGTGGCGGCGGCCGTGCTGCGGCAGGCCGGGGTGGAGCTGGTCGACCGCTCCGATGAGCTCGCGGTCGTCGCCGGAGCCCTTGCCGACTGCGCCCCGATCGCACCGGGACGTAAAGTCGCGATCCTCAGCGACGGGGGCGGCCACGCCACGCTGGCCGCCGACGCCCTCGCCGCGCGCGGCATCGAACTGGCCCGACTCGGCGAGCGAACCCAGAAGCGGCTGCGACACCTACTCGGCGCCAATGCGGCCGTAGCTGGTCCGGTCGACGTGGCCGGTGCCACCGACACCGATCCATTGGTGTTCGCCGAGGCCGCCGAGATCCTCATGTGCGATCCCGAAGTCGGTCTCGTGCTGGTCATCGGCCTCTATGGCGGCTATCATCTGCGCTTCGACCCGCGGCTGCGCGCGATCGAGGATGCCGCCGCCGGAGTGTTGCTCACACTCGTCGCCGAACATGGTGTCCCCCTGGTGATCCAGAGCTGCTACGCCGGTCTCGACATCGCCAACCACGACCGCCTGCGAGCCGGTGGCGTACCAGTGATCAGCTCCATCGATAACGCCGTGCGTGTCGTGGCGGCTCTGGATCGGCGTGGTCACCTGCTGGCGACTACCCCGCAACGTTCTACACTCGCACTTCCACCGCCGGCCCCCGCTATCCCCGGATCGGGACTTCTCGATGAACCGACCGCACGGCGAGTGGTCGCCGCCGCCGGAATCGACCTGGGCGCATGGACTTTCGCACGCAACGTCGAGGATACGGCGGCGGCTGTCGCCGACTACCAGCGACCGTGTGCGCTGAAAGTCGTTTCGCCACAAGTCATCCACAAATCCGACGTGGGTGGGGTCCGAGTCAACGTGATGGCCGACCGAGCAGCTCAGCACGCACAGGCGATCATCGACTCTGTCCGTGGACATGTGCCCGATGCCCGCATCGACGGGATGATCGTCGCCCCGATGGCCGATACCGGAATCGAACTGCTGGTCGGCGCCACTCGCGATCCGATTTTCGGGCCAGTGGTTGCCTTCGGTAGCGGCGGAGTGCTGGTCGAGGCTTTACGCGACATCACATTTCGCGCCGCGCCCTTCACCGAGTTCGAGGCCAGCGAAATGGTCGACGAGACGATCGCCGCCCGCATGCTCGACGGCTACCGCCATCTCCCCGCAGTCGACCGGCACCAGCTTGCCCGATTTCTGGTCCGCGTCGGCGATTTCGTAGCCGCGCACCCGGAGATATCCGAACTCGACCTCAATCCGGTGATCGCATCCGGTTCCGACATAGTCCCGGTCGATATTCGAATTGTGTTACGCGAGAATCCCGGAGAAGACAATGACTGAGCCGGTTCACATCGACCGTGTCGGCCATGTGGTCGTCTGGACACTGAACCGCCCGGCAGCGCGCAACCCGATATCCGCGGTCGACACGATTACCGCCCTGGAGGACGCGGTGGCGGCGGCCAATCGAGACCACAGCGTACGGGCGGCGATTCTCACCGGTGCGGGGACGGCCTTCTCCTCCGGCGGCGACGTGAAGCAGATGCGCGATCGTGCCGGAATGTTCGGTGGCGCACCGGCGGAGCTGCGCCAAGGGTATCGGCACGGCATTCAACGTATTCCAAAAGCGTTGTACGACTGTGAGATCCCCACGATCGCCGCCGTCAATGGTCCGGCCATCGGCGCGGGGTGTGATCTGGCGCTGCTGTGTGATCTGCGGATCGCCGCACGCACTGCGGTATTCGCCGAGAGCTTCGTGCGGGTCGGACTCGTGCCCGGCGACGGTGGCTCATGGCTGTTACCGAGGGCAATCGGTATGGCCCGCGCATGCGAGATGGCCTTCACCGGTGAACCGATCGACGCGCACACCGCGCTCGATTGGGGCCTGATCTCCGATGTCGTCGAACCCGACGCCCTCCTCGACACTGCCCACCGCCTCGCCGCCCGGATAGCCACCAACCCACCGCACGTACTCCGGATGACGAAACGACTACTGCGCGAGGGCCGGCACCAGAGCCTGGACAGCCACCTCGAACTGTCCGCCGCGATGCAGGCGGCCGCCCACCATACAGAAGATCACCGCGAGGCGGTCACAGCCATGCTGGAGCGCAGACCACCCGCGTTCAACGGCCGATGAGCGGTCGGGCATGGCTGTTAGTGACGAGGCCGGACCAGTCCGATGTCATAGGCGAGCACCACCGCCTGCACTCGATCCCGCAGCCCGAGTTTGCGCAGAATCGCCGAAACATGGCTTTTCACAGTGCCTTCGGTGACATCCAGTTTCGCCGCTATCTCGGCGTTGGAGGCCGCTTGCGCGATGAGCGTCAGGACCTCGACCTCTCGATTCGTGAGATCGGCGAGATCCGGCATCGCCGCCGTTTCAGGGCGCATCTCGGCGACGAACCGATCCAACAGCCGGCGCGTCACCCGCGGCGCGAGCAGTGCCTCTCCGCTGGCCACCACCCGTATCGCTTCGACCAGTTCGGCGGGACGGGTGTCCTTCAGCAGAAACCCGCCCGCACCGGCGCGCAGGGCCGCGTACAGCAGTTCGTCCTCATCGAAGGTGGTCAGGATGATGACCGAGGGCCCGGGCTGGAATGCGGAAAGCTGTTGTGTCGCCTGCACACCGTCGACGCGAGGCATCCGCAGATCCATCAGCACGATATCCGGCAGCGTCCGCGCGGCCAGTCGCACTGCCTCCGCCCCGTCCCCGGCCTCACCGACGACCCGGATATCCGCACGTGCCTCCAGGATCATCCGAATCCCGGTGCGCACCAAGGCCTGATCATCGGCGACCAGCACACTGACAGTCATCCCCGCCCCCGAATGATCTCCCGAGTGCAGCGCGTCGCGGTGGCCGGTTCTTGGCGAGCATCCGAGTGTGCAGATCCGGACATTTCAGTCCTTCACCGGATCCGCTCCCACCTGCTTTGTCACCGCATCACCGACTTCCACCGTATGCCACAGTGCCCGGTTCACCCGGAGCTTTACGGTACTGCCGTCCTCTAACCGGACAACCAAGCGCCGGTACAGATTTGCCCCGTCGAACAACCCACGCGACTTCTTGATAACCGTCCCCCGCCATTCCTGCTGTACCACTGATCGATTCCTTCCTCCACTGGGCATTAATGCCGCGGGTTCCTTGCGGTGTGACTCCAGTGTTTCGTGTTTCCGAGCCGGGAACATCGCCTTGCAGGCTGGTATTCGCCTCTGTCGAAAGTTGGAGACGAGCCGTCAGATGGCTGCCGGTCAGCGGCGTGATCCGCCACTTTGTTCATCGTGGTTGCGACCGGACCGGAAGCCATGCCGCGACGCGGAAGCCACCGGCAGCGTAAGGGCCGGCCTCGAGTCGTCCGCCCAACTCTGTGGCGCGTCGCCGCATCCCGTCCAGGCCCCGACCACTACCGTGACCGAGTCGGCTACCGCCGCCGTTATCGGTAATCGCCACCACGAGTTGCCCCGCGGCAATCCGGACGTCGACCTCGGCGCGTTCGGCTCCCGCGTGCCGCAGGACGTTGGTCAGCGACTCCTGCACGATCCGGTAGGCAGCTTCGGCAATCCTCGACGCGACAGCGATGCCAGCTGTCCCGTGCCGGTTCACGACCACCTCGACTCCGGCCTGTGACATCGACTCGACCAGCCTGTCCAGATCCCCCAGTCCAGGCGAAACGCTCGAGTCGTGGTCGATCACCTCGAGCAGTCGACGTACTTCACCGAGGGCTTGTCGGCCAACGGACTCCAATGCGGCAACGGCATCCCGGGCCTTGTCCGGGTGAGTGTCGAAAACATCGTTGGCCGCTGCGGCCTGCAGCACCATCAGCGACACCGTGTGCGCGAGCACATCGTGTAGGTCACGCGTGATACGGGCACGTTCCTGCTGGACCATACGCCGGGCTTCGGAGTCGCGCTGGGCGGATCTGGCGCGTCCCAATGCGCCCCAGGTCCAGGCCAGCAGAGCGGCACCAGACCACAGCAAGGCTTGCAACCCTCGCCCGGTGGTTCCCAGCGCGAGCACGAAGAACAACACCGCCGCGGCAAGACCCAACAACGACGTGCGCGCGGGACGCAGCCACGAAAAGGTCGTCAACACGATCAAGGCGACGCCCGACCCCACCGGAACGTGCAGCAGTTCCAACGTTGCTCCCACGAGCAGGGAGGAAATCGTGACGAAAACAGGCCGACGGTCCATCCACCAAACGACGACCGCCTGGCACACCACCAACCCGATCACGACGACGCGGCCCGCCGCCATGGGCACCGCCTGCGGAACGAACAACCCTACCGGCAACAACGTGGCAATGGTGCAGGCGACCAGCAGCACCCTCCAACGCCGCGACAGCCCCGTCTCGAACTGATCCTGCACGTCACCGACGCTACCGGCTCCGACACCTCGACCGCCGCATCTCCCACCGGGCCGTCGGTTACTCCATCGACTCGCGCATGACGTCGCGAGATCGGGAACTCCTTGCGGCAGTTGACACCCCACGCAGCGGCGAGAAACTGATAGTGGGTGGCGCCCGATTGGTGCGGCCTGGCACTCTACGCGACATGGGCCTTTCGAGTGGTCGACATGCTCGGAATGCTCGCGGACGAGACCAACGACTGATCAAACGCGAAATAGACCCATCAGCTCACCAACTCAGGCCAAGTAGCGGTCAGGCGCAGACGCGATTGAGCTCGTCGGTGTAGGGGTCGAGGCTGGCGACGTTCTCATCTACCAGCGCGTAGGCGTAGGCGGTGATGACATCCTTCTCCGCACCCTGGGCCAGATCGGCCAGGCCGCTCAGCCTGTCGGACAGTGCTGTCGCCGTCGCCCCATCCAGGGTGCCGCCGCTCGTGTCGATCGCGATATTGATCAGCTCAATGGCCTTGGCGCAGTGGGGGGACTGCGCGTGCGCGGGTGCGGCGGGCAGGAAGAGTAGAGCGGCAGCGGCCGCACAGAGCACAGCGGCGAAGGCCGTCGACTTGGTCATGATTTCCTCTCAGAACGTTGGTCTGATCGTATCGCCACAGCGTGAGACCCTGATCGCCTGCCTACCCAGGACGGCCCTCTTCGGAGGTGGGCAGGCCCCCCAAATCGGCGCCGTCACACTGGGAAAGAAGTTTCTTCACTATGGGCCAGGTGAGTAGATCCTCGATGTGGGGCGCGAGTGATGTCGGGCGAGGACTGGGTGCTCATGGCTTGACGTCGTTGTCGAGCCGGTCGCGCTCGTCGACGGCTGCGGCGAGGACGGAGGCACCCGGTCGTTTGCCGAATTTCCATTCGTTGAAGGCCAGGTTCAGGAGCACGGCGGCGACCGCGGCGGCGCTGATACCGGAATTCAGGACCACTGCGATCTTTTCGGGGAGGGCATCCCAGAATTCCGGGGCCGCAACGGGTATGAGGCCGAAGCCGATACCGACCGCGATGATGATCATGTTGAGGTTGTCCTGGTAGTCCACCCGGGACAGGGTGCGAATCCCGCTCGCCGCAACCGATCCGAAGAGCACGAGTCCGGCGCCGCCGAGTACCGGGTACGGAATTCCGGCGACTATCGCGCCGACCCCCGGGAGCAGGCCGAGCAGCAGGAGAATCAGACCGCCGGTTGCCACTGCGAACCTGCTTTTGATTCCGGTCAGTGCGGCCAGGCCGACGTTTTGCGCGAACGCACTGCAGGTGAAGGATCCGAAGACCGGCGCAACCGTCGTCGACAGCATGTCGGCTCGCAACCCGTCCGCCACGCGCCTGGCATCGACGTCGGTTCCGACGATTTCGCCGATCGTGAGGATGTCGGCCGTGGTTTCGATCAGGGTCACCAGGATCACGATTGTCATCGCGACGATGGCCCCGACTTCGAAGGTCGGCGCCCCGAAGTGAAACAGTTGCGGCGGTGCGAGCAGGCGGGCGTCACCCACGTCGGAGAAATCGGCCTTGCCTGCGCACCCCGCGATGACGGTACCGAGCACCAGCCCGATAAGAATCGACAGTCGCGACACCGCGCCCTGGAACAGGCGACTCATCACCAGGATGATCAGCAGTGTCAGGCCGGCGAATCCGATGTTGGCCAGCGAACCGTAGTCGGATGCGGCAGGGTTGTTGCCCATTGCCCAGTTGAAGGCGACCGGCATCAGCGAAAGGCCGATCACGGTAATGATCGTGCCCGTCACCACCGCGGGGAACAATCGCACCAGTTGCGCGAAGAACGACGACAGCACCAGGCCGATTACCCCGGCGACGATGATGGACCCGAATACCGGAGGTAACCCGCCGGTGGTGGCAATCGCCACCATGGTCGACACGCCTGCGAAGGAAACTCCTTGCACGATGGGCAATCGGCTGCCGAACGGTCCGATGCCGAGGGTTTGCAGCAGCGTGGCGAGGCCCGATACGAAGAGGGCCGCGGTCACCAGTAATCCGATGTCGGTGGCGGATAGCCCGGCCGCGCCGCCGACGATCAGCGGTGGCGCGATCACACCCCCGTACATCGTCAGAATGTGCTGGGCGCCGTAGGCGGCCAACTGTCCCGGCGAGTGTCTTGCATCCTCCGGTCGTCCGCTGTCCGCCCGGCCGCGACGCCAAGTCAACATCCCCATGCCTCATCCTCTCCGACTGCGGAAATAATGTTCCGCTAGACGGAAATGTGACAGGCATCACTCGAGTGTGGCTACGGGAGGTTTGTCCAGTCTTCGGTCCCGCGTCGCCACACCGCATTGTTGGTTCGGCTAGTTGCCTCTGTCTCTACTATCGCCCCAGGCCTATTGCGAGTCGACGTGACGCAACCAGGTGACGCTCCATCCACCCGCTGTTCTGCACTCCCGACCGAGGGCCCCTGAGAACTCTGGTGTCTTGGTCGGCGGTGCGGACCTTGATACCGTGAGGGCTCATCGCATCACCGCGGAGGATCACGTGCACCGTCTTATGCCGAAAATCATTGCTGCCGGAGCGATCTCGCTGGCACTCGGTATGCAGCCGACGATTGCGGCCGCGACCCCGGACGGCACGCCGCCGGAGCCTGCATTCACCGCCCGAACCCAGACGACAGCTCCTTTCGACCCCATCTGCCCCCTCTGCTTCCTGCGAGAACTGATCGAGAGCGGCTCCAGCCACCCGTGACATTCTCGCGGTCCGCTGATGAGAACTCGGTGGATGGTCCGACCTCGAAGCCACGAAACCCCGTGT
The DNA here is from genome assembly GCF_050955785.1 of Nocardia sp. CA-084685. NCBI lineage: Bacteria > Bacillati > Actinomycetota > Actinomycetes > Mycobacteriales > Nocardiaceae > Nocardia > Nocardia sp. CA-084685. Next base: position 2,347,783 of record NZ_CP192094.1, on the reverse strand, counting down.
CCTGATCAAGGGCACCGTCGTATGGCTGCGCCCTGTCAAACTCGTACGGTCGGTAGATCCATTCTCCGACATTCCTCATATCCAGCGCATACGGAATCGATTCGTGCACAACCACTCGAGCAACCTGCACATGTCGAAGGGGGAGCCCGCGTCATTCCAGCCGAAGTGACCGCTCAGTTGCAACTAGCCGCCGGGAGCCGGATCTTCGAGTCGACCGCGACGTTGCGTTTTGGTTCGGGGTGCTGGTCGCGCCAGCGGATGTAGGCGGCGATGGCGTCGTCCTGCTCGCCGCGGCTGCGATGATCGGTGCCGTCAAGAGCGAAGTACCGCACTGCGGCAAACTCGGACCCGATCGAGTCCAGCGATGAGGAGTAAGTCGACAGGAACACCACCTCGAGTCGTTGACCGGGCACCACTTTCGAGCATCTAGCGGCGTTTGCGCGGGGAGACGTTATCGACGATCACATACAACTTCTCACCCGCGAGTGCCGGCGCAATGACTGCAGACGGACCCGAAACTCGGCCCGGCGCTCGCGATCTCAGGTCCGGCGGTAGGGCTGACCGGTAAATCCAAGGCGCCCAGTAGATTAGCGTGGCACGCACGGAATCGGTTTTCGGCGCGCTCACACGCTTGTAGTGGGCCGCAAGATGCGGCGCTCCCAACAAGATTGAAACGACACGCCCGCATACCATCCGCTTGCTACCTTGATGTTGCCTCGACTATGAAAGGACTCCGACCGTGGAACCCGGCTCTCCTGTCGACCTGCGGCAGAATCAGCCCCACACCGCCCGAATGTATGACTACTACCTCGGCGGCAAGGATCATTACAGCGCGGATGAGCAAGCGGCTGAACAGGTCGTGTCCATCTGGCCAGGAGTGCGGGAGGCCGCGCAGCAGAACAGGGCCTTCATACACCGCGTGACACGGTTCCTCGCAGGCGCGGGTATTCGCCAATTCCTCGATGTCGGAACCGGTATCCCGACCGAACCGAATCTGCATCAGGTGGCCCAACAGGTTGCGCCGGACGCGCGAGTCGTCTACGTCGACAACGATCCGATCGTGCTGGTGCATGCCAGGGCATTGATGGTCAGCTCACCGGAGGGGCGTACCAACTACATCTCCGCCGACGTCACGACACCCGAAAAGATCCTCAACGCACCGGGTTTGCGCGAGACACTGGACCTGAGCCAACCAGTCGCGCTCAGTCTCAACGCGCTGATGCATTTCATCCCCGACGAGCTGGATCCCTACGGAATCGTCGATACTCTGATGAATGAGCTCGTGCCTGGCTCGTATCTGGTGATGACACACGTCACGCCAGACTTCGATCCGACGGCAATAGGAACCGTGGTCGACATCTACCGCCGCAGCGGCTTGCCATGCCAAGTCCGCAGCCGAGACGAATTCATGCGGTTCTTCCAGGGACTGGAGTTGGTCGATCCCGGTGTAGCGGTGCCGCACCGCTGGCGCCCGGACGGTGTCGAACCCCCGAAGAAAATGGACGCGCAAGTATCCGCATACGCGGGCGTTGCACGCAAGTAATGCAATCCCGCGGCGAAGGTAATCGGCCCGAGGGTCAGGTGTGTCGGACCGACTGTCGAGAATCCGGTCACGCACCAGCGAGCAGCGCAAACCGCTACCCCCGCCAGTAGTGGAACACTGCGTCTCATGGATGACGTCTCGCCCAACGACCCGACGAACCCCACCATCGCCTGCGGAACCCGGACGCGCAACCAGCACGACGCCCACAATCGAGCCGGCCGCCTCGCCGCCGCCCTGGCCGCCGACGGTATCAACCGCGGCGACCGCGTCGCGGTCATGCTGCGCAACGACATCGAGTTCCTGGAGATCTCGCTCGCCATCGCCGCATGCGGAGCAAATCCCGTCCCGATCAACACTCGATGGCAGGCACCAGAAGTCGCCCACGTCCTCACCGACAGCCGAGCGCGAGTCATCATCGCCCACACCGAATTCATCGACACGATCGAACGAGCCATCGCCCGATCCGGCGTCGACGCACACATCATCGAAGTCGCCATGCCGGTCGAACTCCTCGACGAAGCCAGGCTCGACCGCGCGCTCGCGCAGCCGACGCACCGCCACTGCACCCTCGAGGAGCGGATCGGGGATCACCTCGAACCCCTGGGCTACCTCGAGGGAGCCATCGCGGATTCGATGGGACTGATCTACACCTCGGGCACCACCGGCACACCCAAAGGCGTTCTCCGCGAACGCATGACACCGCATCAACTGCTATCCATCGCGGGCGGCACCGCCAACCGCATGGGACTCACACCCGGCGGGCAGATGCTCGTGGCCGGGCCCCTGTACCACACCAGCCCGAACGCGGTCGCGGTGCTCGCGCTGCGGATGGGCACCAACATCACGATCATGCCGCGTTGGGACGGCGAGCGATTCCTCCAACTCGTCGACGAACGCCGCATCACTCAGGCCAAAGTCGTCCCAACGATGCTCTCCAGGCTCCTGTCGCTTCCTCCCGAAATCCGTAGCCGCTATGACGTTTCCAGCCTCACCCATCTGATCCACTCCGCCGCGCCCTGCCCGCCGACGGTCAAACGCGCCGGGATCGAATGGTTCGGCGACGCCCTCATCGAGTTCTACGGCTGCACCGAAGCGGGCACCATCACCTGGATCACCGCTTCCGAATGGCTCGCACACCCCGGCAGTGTCGGCCGCGGCGCCGACGGCTCAGCCGCCGTGGTGGTCAATGACGACCGAACCCCCTGTCCCCCAGGAGAAATCGGGCAAGTATTCGTCCGAGGAGCCGACTACTGGCCGAGTTTCACCTACCTCAACCAGGACGCCGCACCCGGCGGTTCGGTCCCCGGATTCATCACCGTCGGCGACACCGGATACCTCGACCACGACGGCTACCTGTATCTCACCGGCCGCTCGAGCGAGATCATCATCTCCGGTGGCGTCAACATCTACCCCGCCGAAATCGAAGCGGCCATCGCCGCGGTCAACGGTGTCGAGGACGTCGCTGTCTTCGCCATCCCCCACCACGGAGATCTCGGCGAATCCGTTGCCGCCCAGATCGTCCCACGACCCGGCACCCAGCTCACCGAAGACCACATCCGGGCGAGCCTGGCAGGACAGATCGCCAACTACAAAATTCCGGCCGATATCCGCATCGTCGGCATGCTGCCGCGTGACGACTCGGGCAAGATCTACAAACGGCAACTGCAAGCCGAATACCCGAGATGACGAGCCGACGTAGGCGCTTCGAGCCGCCGAACATGATCCGCCGCCCGGACGAGCACAACAGCGGCCCAGCGGGACCGTACCGCGGCGAATTCATCGCCCCGACACCGAGCAGCTCGAACTCTATGCGACCGACCGGCTCCGGGACGACACCGCTCTCACACGTGGTCGACCAGGCCTTTGGCACCCTCGGACACGGCGCAGTGCGCGCAGCAGAAGAATCGGCCATCTGACTCCACGCCGTGGCCGATGATCTTGCAGTCGCAGTGCTCGCAGATAGGTGCCATGCGGTGGATCGCACATTCGAAGCAGTCGAAAACATGCCGCATTCCCTGAGCTTCGACGACGATCGGCATCGCGTAATCGTTACCGCAAACCTCGCATGCGCTCATAGACCGTAGGCTACTCCGCGAAACCGGCTATTTAGCTAATTTTGAGTTATCTGCACCACGTCGAATTGCGCTGCGGAGGTCATCGCCCCGCGTTCGGCACCGACGTCCGGGCCGTCGACGCCCAGCAGCAGCCACATTCGATACGACCCGGTTGACGAATTCGTCGTCGATCGGGGCCTCCGCATGGATGCGCTCAGTGGACACGTCGGCAAATGAAGTCGGGATAGGGTTCGGCGGAGGTTATGGGATGAGTTTCAGACTGGCGGCGTACGCCGTGTGCATCGAGAAAGGCCAGGTGCTGCTCGCCTGCCCGTGGTCGCCGCCGCCAGTGATCGTACGCTCAGAGCGCGCGAACGCGGTGAAGCCGGCCAAGACACCGTCGACCCGGATCTCGTAGCGACATGAGCGCTAACGCCGGATTTCCGAGCGTTCTTCAGCGCCCGATTCAGCGGATGCCGGGCGTGCGCGGATCCGGACCGAGGCAGACTTGGACGACGCAGCCCGGCGGGTTATCCGCTAATGGTGGTGCCAATGGGTAGTTCAGGCAGCTGAGGACATCGCAGCCCGGATATGCCGCGGGCCCGACACCGAAGACCGCGATCAGCAGATTCGTATCCACGTACTCGCCCGGATCCTCGCGTGGCGGCGGTTCGACATACGGACCGGGATCGGGCACCGGATGGTCGGGGAATGCCGCGAACAATCGGCGGAAGAATTCGTGCGGCAGCTCCGTGGTGTTCTGCAGGGCCTCCGCAATGCCCTGGTTGCTGACATTTCCGAACACTCCGGTCCACACCACCGTCAAATCCAGACTCGGCACGATGAAAACGTTCTGCATGCCGAGTCCGACCATGAAGTACATGTCGGCGGGCTGGAAGCCGGAGTTCTCGGAGCATCCGAGGCCGACCCAGAACAGGTAGCCGAAGCACTTGTTCGCGGGTGACGGCTGGCGTGCCATGCGCAGATAGGTCTCGGAGACGAGTTGCCGTGTGCCCCAGCGCCCATCGTTGCTCACCAGCAGGCCGAGCTTCGCGAAATCGTTCGGCGGGATCAGCAGATGGGCGTATCCGTAGGTGTGACCGGCGCGATCGCGCGCCCAATAATAATCACCGCGTTCGATACCGAGCGGATCGAAAAGCTCACGTTGCGCGAACTGCTGCAATGGCTCGCCCATCGCCAACTCGATGACATAGGCGAGCAGATCCACATCGCGTTCGCTGTAACTGAATGCCGCGCCCGGCGGATTCTCCAACGGCACTCCGAGCGCCTGCACGGCACCATTCGGATCGATCGGAATCACCCCGGTAATACCCTCGGAGAGTATAGCCACCGCCATGCCGGACGATTCGGTCAGCAGATTCTCCACGGTGATCGACCGGTGCTGCGCATCACCGAGGCCGGGCGGCAGATACCGATCGATCGGCGCTGCTATATCGAGTTTCCCCTGATCCCAGGCTATTCCGGCGAGCAACGACACAACGCTCTTCGTCGCACTCCAGATATTCCACGCGACATTTCCGGTCGCGTCGTTCGTCGGCCCCTCACCGATCAGGCAGTTGTGCCGGAACACCTGCACATTCAACCGATTACGCGCGCTCGCGAATGCCACGGCGTCCGCGAGCAGTCCCGAATCCAGTCCAACCTGTTCCGGGGCCGCCCGTTCCGGCTCGCGCCCGGACGACACCCCACACGACAGCTGCTCGGCTGGCGCGGCCTGCGCACCCCCGGCGACAACGCTCCCCGCGACCAGCGATACCACCGCAGTTCCGGCCAGGAATCTGTAGATGCGACCCATAGCGAAAGGCTATCGTGCCCAATCGGGCCAGAGCGGACAACAGGCTGAATATGGTTCAGCCGAATACAAGCCGGGCATCCCACTCGACGTCGAATATTCCAAGATTCTTCTTGCAGAACATCGGCGGCGTGTCCACTCTGCGAACCACGCCCTTCACCCGCAGGATCGCATAACACCGCAGCCATGACAGCCATCGGCACAACGGATTTGCGCAACAGGCGCGGGTCACGTTCGGATTCGTACTCGACGCTCTTATCCGAGTCACAGCCAGCGATCCCTTCTGTAGGGAGTACTGGGTGGGCAATCGGCTGGACCTCGGTGTGTCCGCGCCGATTCCAGAGTTCAGGCGCTCGGGCACGGCTTGGCTGGGAGACCTCGTCGCCTAGCAGGTAGGCATTTAAGATGCAGCGATGACTGATCGGGAGCCGAGCCAAGTCGACGCCCCTGGGGGCTCCCCGGCGGGACAACCGGACGACCTGCCTGTCACCTTCTCGTGGCCACGCGATGTCGCATACGTCAGTCCAGGCGCGAATATGGTGGTGCGGGCTGTCGGGTCGGACGTGGGGCATGCGCTGCTGATAGAAGTCGACTTCGGCGAGCTTCCCGACCTGCGAGAAGTATCAGAGACACAGAGGGTCGTGCGGGCGCTACTACTCGCTCTCGTCGACTATGAGCTATCGAAACTCCCTGAGCGACGGCCAGATCCGGACTCGGAGACCGTGGAAAAGCTGATGCAGATCATCAACGAGGCTGCCGAAGATCACACCGAAGTCGGCGACTTGGTCCGGGGAATCCTGAAAACTCAAGACGCCGATGTACTGGCCACGGTCGTCTCCGGACTCGCGGGGCGACTACCCGCGCGAATCGAAGCGTCGCTATCGATCTCCAGCAGTGTGACGGTCAACCCGTGGCAGGAGGTCGTTCAAGTTACCGTTCCTGCCGTCACAACGGGTGGATTGATGGCCGCTGCGGCACGCGCAGGGTGGGTTGCACTGCGCAACGTACCGACGATTCTCGATGTCATCGTGCGGGCAACCACAATCAAGGCGGAGCGAGCGGCCCGGATCGCAGCTTTGGAAGCGGAAGCGTCCATCCACCAGAACGAGGCGCTGCTGGAGATAATCCGAACCTCGACAGAGGCCGCAGCCGCTCGACGCTCGCTCGAGGCGATCTTGGACGTGTCACCCGATATCGCCAGAGGGATTCGCGTTCAGTCGATTACCGATGAAGAGGCGAACGAACGACGACATCGCCTGCTACGAGCTGTTAGACAAGACGCGGAGCCATCCGATAGTCCATCTCGAGCACCATGACTGCTGCCAGTATCGGCTGCTAGGGGCAGCGGCGAACGAGCCGTGCCATTGTTTGGTTCTGGCGCAAACAAGCGAGTGACTCGGTCGCCGTAGGCTGTGGCGTTGGGTCTCGGGATACCTTGGCCCATCATCGAACGTGACATGATCGCATAGGCACGCAGACCGGAGGGGGCGCGGTGCGACGAGGTGATCGGCCGGATGGTGTTGCCGCGGTGGCCCATATGACTGGGTTGGCGATGGATGCAGCTCTGGTGCTGCAAGCACTAACCCATCGTTCCTTCGCGTACGAGCACGCCGGGCAGGTCCGCAGTGAGCGTCTGGAGTTCCTCGGCAGTGCCGCCGTGTCGCTGGGAGTCTCCGATGTGCTGTATAGCAAAAGCGGTCACCTCCCCGAGGGGGAGCTGGAGAAGCTGCGTACGGCGGTGATCAACATGCATTCGGTCGCCGATGTCGCGCGCCGTTGCGTGCCTGGTGGCTTGGGGCGATACATACGGCTGGGTCGTGGTGAAGCCGCTACCGGCGGGCGGGACAAGGACAGCATTCTCGCCGGTGCGTTGAAGGCGATCGTCGGTGCCGTCTATCTGGAGCACGGCATGGATACCACATCGCGGTTGGTCGCACGATTATTCGAGCAGGCGATAGCAGCGGCGACACAGGACCCTGGCGGTGGTCCGGATTGGAAGACGAACCTGCAGGAGCTGACGTCAAGCCGGCAACTGGGCATGCCGCAGTACACGGTGCGGGATCGAGGGGCACAGCATGAGCGGCGGTTTACCGCCACGGTCTTGGTGGGCGGCGCAGTCGTCGGTGAAGGAGAGGGCGGTAGCAAGAAGCAGGCTCAGCAGTATGCCGCGCGACAGGCTTGTACCACGCTGGGCAGCGCGAATCCGGGCTAGCTGAACCGACGCCAGGATGCGATAATCGGCGTTGTCCTCGCCATCTGTCTCTTCTCTGTGGGGGTGGCCGCTACGCGGCCACTGTTGTAGAGCTCCGCGCAGCTGGCGTTGTTTCTTCGTATGCCAGGAGAACAACGCTGATGTCTGCGCCTATGGCTCTGTTGTCGATCACCTCGGTGGCCTTTGCCGTTTCTGTTGTCCTACGCGCGTCGACCGATGCATTCGCGATCCTTCTCGCGACGGTCGTCGCCTTGTTCACGCGTGAACTTCGCGCCCGCCGAGCAATATCCGTCTTGCGGCTGCTGCTCAACGCTCGCGCGACCCGGCGATCACGCATCCACCGTGCGCTGAGCACGGCTGAAGGTCCTTCGACGCCGCCGCGACCATGATTACGTCAGGGATGCCGAATCCCGCAGACGGCGGTCACAAACCGCCACTGCGTTGATCACGATGTATGCGCCAGAACACTTCATCGGTCTGGCTACAACGACCGAAATGACAACTGGTAGACAGCTGTATGTTTGCGGTCGCTGGGATCGGGCATGGAAGTGTCCTGGCCACCGGTGATCTCGCGAGCGGTGTCGATCAGAACACCATCGACGAGGGTGCATCCGGATTCGGTGATGCGTTGGCGACAGGCTTCTTTCATGCGTTCGGCCTGTTCGTCGGTGCTGGCGTAGTTATCGACGCGCACGATAGGTCGGTCGGTGACGCCGTCTTCGGCGCCAGGCGCGATGGCTCGGCAAGCCACTGCTGCTGCACGCCGACAAATCGAATTCCACTGTGGCGCTGCGGCAGGGCTCCATCGGGCAGCAGATCGTCGGCTTCGACGCCTTCTGGACCCAGAACGTCGGCCAGCCCGCACCCAACCCGGCACCGGGCGATCCGAGCACCGAGGTCGGTGTCGCTTTCCACTCGACTGCTTTCGCTTTCGCGTCCGCACCGATGGAGCTACCGCCCGGCGCCGACGTGTACACCGTCGAATACAAGGGGCTGTCGATGCGCGTGGCCATGGACTACGACATCCGGCACAAGACCACCGCGGTCTCCGTCGACACCCTCTACGGCGTCACATGCCTCGACCCTCCCGCGCTGTCCTGCTCAAGGGCCCCAACGCCGCCACCGCACCCGCCCCGAATCCGACTGTTCATTGTCGATGGCTCGTAGCGGTATTCGTCGACGGCGTAGAGAACACCGTCGACACCGAGGCCCAGCAGGACGGCGTGGGTGGGGTTGGTGGTGCCGTAGTCGATGCCGATCGCGATCAGCTCCCGCATCAACGGCAGCGCCGCCCAGTCGATGACGTGCTGGTCAGTCCAAGAGTCGAACACACTGCCGTCCGCGGCAACCCAATGCCCGAGAATGAAGCGGCGGTACCACAACCCGCTGTACTCCCGTTTGTACTGAAGCTTGCGCTTGTCCGACAGTGCGGGGTTGTCATCGAGCTCGAAATGCCATGTCCGCCAATCCGGCAACAACTCCTCGCTGTCTGCGTCGAGCTTTCCGATGCGATCAAGGAACTCCCGTTTCAACCAGTGCACGGGGTTGTCGGGGTTCGTGCTGCCGAACAGGCGAGCATCGTCGAGGCTCATGCGACCGAGTAGCTGACGGAAGAAGTCCGGGCGGATGACGGTGATCTCATCGACGTAGGCACCGGCCACCGTCAGCCCGCGCAACGACATTTCGGCCTTGGCGTCACTGGCGCCGAGCATGTAGACGCGGCGGCCGAGGACGGTCGCCGTCGGTGCGCCGAGGGTGTAGGACACCCGCCCAGCGAGATGCCCGAACAGGGCGGGGTCACGCATGGGTTCGATGACATTACGGGCCAGCGATTCCCGCGTACGCCCAACCATCACGAACCGGCCGCCACTGGGCGGGTTCGACAGGAAGATCAGCCAGCACAGAATCGAAGCGATCGTCTTCCCGCTCCGGATCGCGCTCTCCCAAGTGTTGCAGCGGGCACTGGCCGCCACGATCGACACTGCCTGTTTGCGGGAGATCGGCAGTTCATCGAGCACACTCACCGCGACGGCCCCAATTCGTCCTCGTCACCCGGAGCGCAGACCAGGCCGTCCGCAGCTGGGTTGTCGCTGACCGTGGTGGCGGCCTGGTCGGCCTCCACAGCGGCCTTGAGTTTGCCGAACAGATCCGAAAGCATCGAGCGGTCACCCGCGCCGGTGTCGTTGCTCTGGCTGATCAACAGCTCCGAGAGGCTGCGCAGAGCCAACGACAGCGCGGTGTAGCCATCGCGGACATCCCGCAGCGGCGGCAGCGGCAGCGTCACCGGGATCAGGGAGTCGACGCCCCGCTCGTAGGTGGTGACCGGACTCCACAATCGTTCATGCAGCGCGGGGATGTGTTCTTCGATCATTTCCGCTAGATCCAGGCGGCGGCGCTCGAGCTGCTCGAGGCGCGCGGCGGTCGCCTCGGCGGTCTGGGATTCATCGAACCACAGCTCGAGCTTGCGGGCCCACTAGGTGATGGCGCTGCGTGTGACGCCGAGGATATCGGCGATTTCGTTGCGGCCCTTGCCTTGTGCGTGCAGCTCGACAATGCGCTGCCGGTCAGCGTCTGTGATCTTGCCCGGCCGCGCACCCCCGCCTCGAGTGGCGGTGCGCCGGCGGGACGGGTCGGACTTTTCGGCCGAGCCATCAGACGCGGAACCGGGCCGCCCACGCGGCGACCGTGCGGTCGGCTCGGTCGCGTACCGCGCTGATCGGGTTGGGCACCGGAGCACCGGAGGCGGCATCGATCACCAGCAGGCCGGTGGAAGCGAGGATGGCGGTGGCTTCCTGGAACTCGGCCAATGCTTCGACGTAGCAGGCGAATTCGCCCAGGTTCGCGGGATTCAGTTCGGTGTGAGGAGCTAGCTGCTCCCACATCCGGCGGGCTTCCTCGGTCAGCCACTCCGGAGGGCCGGCCTTCCACGCCGACACCGACACTGGCTGCGTCGGACGGCGCAGCGGAATCACCGGGAAATCGGGTGCGGTCATTGCGGTCGCCTCCTCCGAGAGATGAGTCACCGTGTGGCCCCACCAATCAAGATGAGGCCACCGGCAATGGGTTACGAACCGGACGTGGAGGCCGCGCCACGCGATCCGGCGATCCGGCTGCGGGCACGCTGTCCGGCTGCGCGGATCACGGTGCCCAGGCGGCGGCCTGCTGCTGCGAAGCGATTCATCTCCTACCTCCTTCCCTGTGAATCGGTTGCTGCATGCGAGGGCAGCTGGTCGGAAGACGAGGCGGTAGTCGCTCCCGGCGGTCCGGCTGATGGGTGGTCGGCCGCCGAGCGCGACGTGCAGTCTGTCGTGGTTGTAGTAGTTCACGATGGGGTGATGTGAGTTCTCAGCGAATTTCACCCCGTCACGCTGGATTTCACCGTTGATTTCACGGGAACGATCCAGATTGCACCTCCTCCGGTCGACTGATGAGACCAGACCTGCGATGCGTCGAGCCCGGGGCGAGTGACGCTGTATGGCGCTGGAAGAACCCGGCTGCGGTGACAACCCCGCTCGCGCCCCGCCGAGGGTTCCGCTCCCCGGTGTCGATTACCGTTTCTGCTGCTCATCGCGGCCGTTTCGGTACGCATGGGCGGCGAGTGTGCGTTAGATTCCATTCGGCCGCAGAACGTTTCGGCCAGCGGTGGATCGAGAGGAGCGGGGAGTCAGGTGGTTCTGGCCGCAGGGGATGTCTTCGCCGGATTCGTGATTGAACAAGTCCTCGGCGCTGGTGGGATGGGTGTGGTGTACGCCGCGCGGCACCCACGCATGGATCGCCTGGTCGCGTTGAAGGTACTCAACGACGCCCTCGCCGCCGACCCGCGCGCCCGGGCCGCGTTCGACCGCGAAGCCGCCCTGGCCGCACGCCTGGATCATCCGAACATCGTCACCGTTCACGACCGCAGCGCACCCGGTGATCCGGTGTTGTGGCTGGCCATGCGCCACATCCGAGGTGGAGACGCGGGCATGCTGCTCACCGGGGCCTCCGGTGGGCTGGCGCCGGAATTGGTGGTGGAGTTGATCGCCGATGCCGCGGCCGCCCTGGATTACGCGCACATCCAGGGTGTGCTGCACCGGGATGTGAAACCGGCGAACCTGTTGATCGAGGCCGATTTCCGGCATGGGCAGCGTGCCCTGCTCACTGATTTCGGGATCGCGCGGAGCTTGGACAGCACCGTCACCCTCTCCTCGATCGCGGCCAGCTTCGCCTACGCCGCCCCCGAACGCTTCACCCGCGCGGCCGCCGATCACCGCGCCGACATCTATTCCCTCGGCTGCACCCTGTATCACCTGCTCACCGGCCAGCCGCCGTTTCCCCGCGACGACCAGGCCGCCGTCATCGGCGCCCACCTCAGCGAACCTCCACCAGCGCCCACCCGGATACGACCCGATCTACCCGTGGGACTCGACACCGTGATCGCGGCCGCCCTAGCCAAGAACCCCGAGAACCGCTACCGGACCTGCACCGCCCTGGCCCAGGCCAGCCGACACGCTCTCACCCCGACCACGGCCCGAACCATCCACGGGACGACACCTCTCGCACCGACACCCGAACCACCACAGTCCACTGCCTCCTTCCACGAACGGCGGCTCGCGGAGACCGTGGTCAAAGCTCCGCCGCCGCCCGAGCCACCGCAGTCCGCTGCCTCCTCCCTCGAACGGCGGCTCGCGGAGACCGTGGTCAAAGCTCCGCCGCCGCCGGCAGCCTCGCCTGACCGCCGGATCGGTCGGCGCCAGCTATTGATCGGTACAGTGATCGCCGTTCCGGTCACCGCCGCCGCAGCGGGGATCATCATCCGTCGCTCCTCGAGCGACGAGTACCCCACCGTTCTCACCGTTCTCACCGTTCTCACCGGCCACACCGGCCCGGTGTTATCGGTGGCGTTCAGCCCCGACGGCACTCTGCTGGCCACCGGCAGCTGGGACACGACGGTACGGATTTGGGATACCCGTACGCATCAACCGGTCGAGCAGCCCCTCACCGACCACGACGACCAGGTGTATTCGGTGGCGTTCAGCCCCGACGGCACTCTGCTGGCCACCGGCAGCTGGGACACGACGGTACGGATTTGGGATACCCGCACGCACCAACCGGTCGGCCAGCCTCTTACCGGCCACACGGGCCGGGTGAATTCGGTGGCGTTCAGCCCCGACGGCGCCCTGCTCGCCACCGGCAGCTGGGACACGACGGCGCGGATATGGGATACCCACACGCACCAACCCGTTGGGCAGCCCCTCACCGGCCACACCGACCCAGTGTCATCGGTGGCATTCAGCTCCGACGGCACTCTGCTGGCCACCGGCAGCTGGGACACGACGGCGCGGATATGGGATACCCGCACGCACCAACCCGTTGGGCAGCCCCTCACCGGCCACACCGACCGGGTGAATTCGGTGGCGTTCAGCCCTGACGGCACCCTGCTCGCCACCGCGAGTGACGACAAGGCGGTACGGGTGTGGGATACCCGCACACATCAACCGGTCGGCCAGCCCCTCACCGGCCACACCCACTGGGTGTATTCGGTGGCATTCAGTTCCGACGGCGCTCTGCTGGCCACCGGCAGTCGGGACACGACGGTGCGGGTGTGGAATACCCGCACACATCAACCGGTCGGGCAGCTTCTCACCGGCCACACCGACCCGGTGAACTCGGTGGCGTTCAGCCCCGACGGCACCCTGCTCGCCACCGGCAGTCAGGACAAGACGGCGCGGTTGTGGAAGGTGACCAAGCCGTAGTAGATCCACCTACCCGGCCGTCGGCTCTCCAGTGATCAACAGCGCACCGATGGCCCGCCGACGTCGACAGTTGGTCAGTTCTCCAGGATTGTGTGACCCCGTCATAGCTTCAACATAGACAGGTCAAACGCATGGGCCGCCGCAATGGCGATTGCGGACGAGGCCGGGACAAGGTTCGGCGGAGGTTATGGGATGAGTTTCAGATTGGCGGCGTACGCCGTGTGCATCGAGGAAGGCCGGGTGCTGCTCGCCTGCCACGACTTTCAGCCTGGCGCATGGAACCAGCGCAAGTCGTGAGGCTCACTAGGGTGACCTCGTCACCCCGGTCTCAGGATTCCTCGTACTCATATTTTCTTGATCCGAAGCCAGATCGGGGCACTATCCCCCTCCGCGAGGCGAAACCGCCTACGCCCCAAGTCTACTGGAACAGCACAACCGCGATGCAGCGAGTGGATCCGCATATGGTCGGCCTCTTGAATCGGAAGGTGACCGAAACTGCCCGCCTAGCTGTAGTCGTAGTTCAAGGTCCGAGGATTGCCCGGATCTGGTCGGCCGCGCGGCGTGCGATCAGCTCGTACAGCGTCGCGATCGGTTCATCCGCACCCGCGAACCAACTCGCGCCGACGGTGAACGGGGTCCCGGGTGAGGGCTGCGGCGACGGGACCCAGATCGCAGGTATCGTTCTCGCGCTTGCGAGATCAGCGGCCTGTCTCGACGACGCCGCGGCTGGCAGACTCTTCGGTCATGGCGAATAGCGGATTGTGGGTCGGCGTCCTCACCGCGCTGACCGCACTCGGAGCCAGCTACCTCACCTCGCGGGCGACCTTTCGCGCAGCGCTGGCGCAATCGCGAACGACCACACGGGCAGAGGCCCTTCGTGAGCAACATGAGCGGCGCCGATCGTCCTATCGGGAGATGATGAACTGCGTGCACGCATTCAACGAGGTCACATGGCAGATCGTTGACGTCGATGCGACGCACGACCGTGAGAGTAAGGACCGGCTCCTATCGCAGATGTACGAGCGCATCGGCCCAGCGATTGGGGACATGAACAAGGCGATGCACGAGGTCCGGCTCGACGGTCCTGCCGAGGTCTCCGCTGCGGCGGATCATGCACGGGATATGGCACGGCACGTGCAATCGCTGCTCGAGGCGCTCATCGGTGACGACAGTCCCGAGGGGCGGGATGCGTACGACGCTGCCTACCGGGATTTCCGGGAGGCCTACGTCACGTTCATCGGTCTGGCGCGAGGAGCGCTGGAGGTTAAGGACGAGGACAGCTAGCCGATAGTTCTTTGCCTCAGGCGCGATCAGATACGCGCAAGCCGAGCGCCCCTTCGTCCGCCGCCAGTACTCTCGGGGCTGAATCATACGTGCTCCGCGGCATTGTCGCCTGGCACCGACAGACGGCACCGACATTTCGGGTAGATGTGTGGCGGACGTCAGGATGCAGTCTGGTCGCCGGATCGTTCCGCACGTTTGCCGCTGGCGCGCATCCGGCACGCACGGTGGAGCAGTAGCGCCCGGGTCGCCCGGTCGAGGTTCGGGTGAGGATATTCATGGATTTCGTTGCCGCACAAAGCATTTCGTAACACTCGCCCCCGGTCGGGCTGTCGACGTTACGAAACGCCGGCAGCGACAATATGTTCGCGTCAAGAGCGTAGAGGCGGTCGGACGCGATCTGGCTCGAGGTACCGCACCGACTCGCGACCGTCGTCTCCTTGCCTTCGAGCCTGATCCCAGAACCATGCAGTACTAAGAGGGCGTCCCATATGGACGGAAATGGCTACACCGCATCCTCGTCGGACGGCCAAGTACCAGAAGTCCAGGAACCATCCCACAACGGGTCTCGCTTTCGGTCTACCAAACTGAGCAATGTCGCACTGGTAACCGGGATAGCGCGGGGGCCAGTTGCAGATCATGCGCCGAAGTCTGACCTCGGACTCTGTTCCCTTACCGCCGGCCAATACGGTTCCGGCCTAGAAACACGAGCCTGGCGGCCCATCCCTGGCCAGAGGCGAGAAACCTCACCCGATGAGCACGAACCGCCCATCACAGGCTATTGTTGATCACGTGCGTGACATGTCACGCCAAGCGTCGTAGATCGCATTCGCTTCGCAACCAGCGCTTGCCGCATCCGCTCTTCTTACGGCGATCGATTTTGCCCACTGGCAATCTCGCCATTCGTGCCCCGGCGCGGACCCGGAAGGTCCACAGACGGCTCGGGCACCACCTGATGCCCGAAAGGCACCGCAACACCTATGAGTTCTGCTGACATTTCTTTTGCCGCGCTCGGCGTGAGCGCACCGCTGGTGAAGGCGTTGACTCGCGCCGGGATCACCGAACCTTTTCCGATCCAGACCGACACCCTGCCCGATTCGCTAGCCGGACGCGACGTGCTGGGCCGTGGCCGGACCGGCAGCGGCAAGACGCTCGCCTTCGCCATCCCGATGGTCAACCGTCTCGGCGGCGGTCTCGCCGGTAGGCGCGCACCGAGCCGCCCGACCGGCCTGGTGCTGGCGCCGACTC
This sequence comes from Nocardia sp. CA-084685, assembly GCF_050955785.1. Classification (NCBI taxonomy): domain Bacteria; kingdom Bacillati; phylum Actinomycetota; class Actinomycetes; order Mycobacteriales; family Nocardiaceae; genus Nocardia; species Nocardia sp. CA-084685. Next base: position 2,331,897 of record NZ_CP192094.1, on the reverse strand, counting down.
GGGAATTGGCCAGCCAGATTACGGCCGCGCTGGAACCCCTCGCCGCGGCCTATCGCATGACCGTCACCACGATTTTCGGTGGGGTCCCGCAGAACCGGCAGGTCCGGGCGCTGCGCGCCGGTGTCGATATTGTCGTCGCCTGCCCCGGCCGGCTCGAGGATCTGATGAACCAACGTCTGATCTCCCTGGATGCCGTCGAGGTCACCGTGATCGACGAGGCCGACCACATGGCCGACCTCGGGTTCCTGCCAGGCGTGACCCGCATTCTCGCGGCCACCCCGAATGACGGTCAGCGCCTGCTGTTCTCAGCCACCCTGGATAACGGCGTCAACAAGCTGGTCAGCCGCTTCCTGCCGGATGCCAAGCTGCATTCCGTCGATGAGGCGAACTCCCCGGTCGCCGCAATGACCCATCACGTTTTCGAAACCGCGAGCGTCGAAGCCAAGCGCGAGGTCGTACACCGGCTCGCCTCCGGCTCGGGTCGGCGAATCCTGTTCATGCGCACCAAACATCAGGCTCGCAAACTGGCCAAGCAGCTGACCCTCGCCGGAATTCCGGCCGTCGATCTGCACGGCAACCTCTCGCAGGGCGCCCGCGACCGCAACCTCGCGGTCTTCGCCGCCGGTGATGCCCTGGTGCTGGTGGCGACCGATGTGGCCGCGCGCGGCGTGCACGTCGACGGTGTCGAGCTGGTCGTGCACGTTGATCCGCCCGCCGAACACAAGGCGTACCTGCACCGTTCGGGCCGTACCGCGCGGGCTGGCAACTCCGGTGAAGTGATCACCCTGGTGCTGCCCGGCGAACGACGCGACCTGGCCGACCTCATGCGCAAGGCCAAGATCACTGTGACTCCGCAACGGGTCACCGCCGATTCGCCCGTGGTGGCCGAGCTCGTCGGCACGATTGCCCCATTCGTCGCGCCCTCCTACAGCGAGCGGGCGGCACGTGAAGACGACCGCCGCAGCAGCAGCGGACCGTACCGTAGCAGTGGCGGAGCGCGCAGGGGCAGCGGCGGACCGCGCCAAGGCAGCGGTCGTCGCAACGCGGCGCATGGTCAGTCGCGCGCCAAGCCGCGCGCTCACTCCGCGCGCGGAACGGCCGCATAAGGCCCGTTTTCGGTCGCTCCCCCAGACAAGCCCATGCCGAGATCGCCGAATCGCTGAGCATCGCCGGCCAACTGCCAGGCATCGAATGCTGGTGAACGTGGCTGATGACGCCGGGACTGACGGGCAACCCATCGAGTGCGAGGCAGTCGCGCCTGGTGGGTTGCCGTGCGATTGCGTAGCCGGGAAATCTGCGGGCGTGGCCAAGAGGAACACGCCGGGACACGACACTTGGACCTTTCCGATCCAACCCGGCCATCTACCCCGCGGCTTCGACCGCGCGAACGGCCACCGATCCTCCCACACAGCGAATCCAACTCCGCCGCAACAACATCCAACACCGCCCCCAGCACATTTCCGAACCGAGTGGTTGGGTCGGGAACTGGCGCGGTGTCGTGAGCGGTTGTAGGTGTGGAAGCCACTGTGACCGAACGGTTTTCCCGCTTGATCGTTCTTCTGCCCCACCATGACCGGCCATTCGATCCGTTTCCAGCTCCCGCCCGTCAAACCGTGCATGCGGTTCTCCCGCACACGGCTTACCGACGTTCTTCACCGGCGGCATTCAACCCTTCCAGGTCCGAAAGGGCCTGGGCGGCACGACGATTCCATCGAGGCTGATCAGCCCGAGGTGGTCCGGCGACGCCAGCACCTGGGCCATGCCCCATCCCCATGCGTGTCGCCGGTTGCCCCGCTTGGACAACAGCAACGCCAGACGCGAGAGGGCATAGTTTCTGATCTGACCGAACAGCAGAGCCGAGTTCCCATAACGGAAGTATCCGGCCCATCCCCGCAGGAACAGGTTCAGCTCTCCCACGATGTGTTCGGTCGGCAGCAGCATCCGGTGCCGGGCCGTGATCGACCGGATCCGGTCCCGAGCATGCTGCACCGCCTTGCGTGAGGGCCAACGAGCAAGGAACACCAGATGCGCCGACCGGGGAGTCCACCCGCGCACCAGCCGATTGTGGAAGCCCAGGAAGTCCACTCCCTTGCCGCCCTCGACCAGATGCACGATCCGGGTCTTGGACTCCTTGACCTCGAGCCCGAGCTCACCCAGCAGAACTACCAGCCGCGCAAGCGCGGCCTCGGCCTGCCGACGCGATCGGCACATCACCACCAGGTCATCGCAGTATCGGACCAGCACTCCGTGCGCATTCGTGTCCCATGCCCGGTCGAGCCGGTGCAGATACACGTTGCACAACAACGGCGAAAGCGGTCCGCCTTGCGCGGCTCCGGTCACCTCACGGCGCACCGAACCGCCGGCCATCACTCCCGCGCGCAACACCGCGCGCAGCAGCTTCAGCATGCCCTGGTCACTGACGCGTTCCTCGACCGCTGCCATCAGCTTCTCGTGCCCAATCGCCGAGAACCAGTTGGCGATATCAGTTTCCACCACCCATCGGTTGCCTCGCCAGGACTCGTCGACGAGCACCTGCAGCGCATCGTGTGTCGACCGCTTCGGGCGGAACCCGAAACTGCACGGCAGGAACTGCGCCTCGAAGATCGGCTCGAGCACGATCTTCACCGCAGCCTGCACCACACGATCACCAACCACAGGAATCGACAACGGCCGCTTCTCACTAGACCCCGACTTGGGGATGAGCACCCGACGCGGGCAACGGCCGCCACCGCTCGTTCTGCAAGTCCTCGGCCAGCTCGTCGAGGAATCTCTCGACACCGTAGTCCTCGATCTGCCCCAGGGTGGTCTCATCGACACCCGGCGCACCATTGTTGCGGCGCACCACCACCCACGCACGCCACAGGACGTCTCTGCGATAGACCTTGTCCCGCAACGCATGAAACCGTCGTCCCGGATCAGCCTTGGCCGACCAGTAAAGCGTGTGCTGCAAGGCTCGAACCGGGTCCAACGACCCCACAGCGGTGGAACTAGCCTGACCGGCACTCACCGGGCCCATCCTTTCCAGACACAACGCGTGAACGAAGCAACGGCCCTTCCCTCACCGGCGGTTATGTTGTCCGCCCGGCTCGATCGGTACTACGACCGCCTCCGACTCCCTCCCGGCACCCGATCCACTTCCCGGCTCCACACCGGTTATAGGACAAGCCTTTCCACACAATTCGCAGTGCATTTCGGCCGGGGAGGGCCTCCCCAGTTCCCGCCGTCACCTTCTGAACGTTCCGCGCCCTCTACGCCGGGGAGTCCTTCACGGCTGCGCATCCAGGCTCTTCACCGCTTCCATGGCCTTCACCGTGAACAGCCCGGCTCGGCTCTCCCTCAATGTCTAACGACGCGGCAGGCTTCGCTTCCGCTACGGACCGCTCAGTCGCTTCCCCTACAAGGGCTTTCGACGCTGGGCTTCGACCCGACCCGTTTCCAGACCGAGCCGCCAGCCTGCTACCGGGCCTCCTGGCAGCTACCCGGACCGGACTCACACCGGCAGGCGACGACGAGCTTCCGACACAGGTCATGACCGCAAAACGATCACCTCCTGATCTCTGGGCGCACCCGTTGCAGTACTAGCCGCGAGAGAACGCACGGCCATGCCGTTGAGCGGTCGGTGAGAGGTTTCTGAACTATTGTCCCGCAACGGAACTCGACCTGTGGCCGAACGCGCCCACATGCCGACTCCGGGTTTTCGCATGCGCCAACGACGAACACTCTGGACGTGCACGTAGTGCGGAAAGTCTCGACGTGCCGCACCGCCCCCGTGCAAGTTCGAGATGCCGTCACTCCTGTGTCGACGAGGGCCGTCGGTGCGGTCCTGCTTCGGACAAGGCGGCAGCCTCGTCGGGTCGGCCCGCCGACCGGTACACGCGAACGAGATCGTCGCGGGCGCGCTGCGCGAAGGGATCATTGCGCCCGACAAGCTGTTCCCGGTAAGCCAGGAGCTCTTCATACAACGGGATCGCCTGATCCCAGCGACCCGCAGCCTCACAGGCGGCAGCGAGATTGCAGCGATCTTCGTAGGTCTCGGCGCCGCTTCCCTCGACGTACGTCAGGTTCCGTTCGAACAACGCGACGGCCTCGGCATATCGACACGCCCGGTAGCAGGCCACGCCAAGCACGCGGCGAGCGCCCACAACGGAATACACCTGGGTCCGAACATTTTCTCGCGATACGCGAGAAGTTGTTCGAAGTGCGGAATGGCTTCGTCCCATCGACTCAGCGACATAAAGGTGCCGCCGAGTCGATTGTGTACGGCGTTGGTGTCGTGGTGATCGTGACCGAGCACCCGCTCCCGGTACGCCAGAAGCTGCTTCAAAAGCGGAACTTCGTCATCCCCACGCCCTGCCCGATGATAAGCGTCGGCGAGACGATCGCGCGTCTCGTTGGTGTCCGGGTGGTCGTGACCGAGGCTTTGCTCCTGCAGTGGCAGAAGTTCCTCCATCAGCGAGACGAGATCGGCCTCACCAGAAGTGGCCGCGGTCCCGCTCGCCGTGCCCTTCAAGCGCCGACTCAGAGCCGCCGCTGCCCGTTTCATCGGTTCCAACACGCCGTCCCCTCCTGGTCCAACTGGCGAGTGGAAACCTCACCGCTCCAGCCCAGAAAACCTATCTCACTCGAGTCACGACCCCCACGAAGACAACGAGCCGATGCTTCTCCGACGATCCGTGCGGCAGGCCCACGGAAACGGAACTGGGGCGGCGGCAGCCTCACTCATCAAAGGAAGCGATACGAGGTCATGAAGCGACACCGATGCTGCAATCCGAAACACGCGGTAATAGCCGATTACAGGATCCCTCTCGGCCTCGACACCGCCCGCTCCTGACCGCCGAAAGACGTGCCTGTCGGATGCTGCCGCTACACGGCACCACAGGGATTTCGCCAGACCCATCGCAGGTCAAAGCGCCCGGCCAAGACCGCGGTTCGCAATGTTCATTTCCGAGCATCACTCGGCTCGAAGTCCTGGTGCCGGTCGGCGGACGTTATCGACGGCCAGAAGCACCCAGTGACCGCCCTTATTCGCCCGCGCTCTCGTCTTTACCTTTACCTTTACCTTTACCTTTGCCCTTGCCTTTACCTTTACCTTTGCCCCCGCCCTTGTCCTCGTTCCCTGCACCGCCCGTGCTGCCGCCATCGTCGGAACTCAGCGGCGCAGAGGGCCCGAAGACCTGCACGGGTTCGACAGCACCGGCCTGATTCCCGAAGTCGATGCCCGTGCCCGTGGCACCACTTCCGGGGGTCGGCTCCCCCGCCTGCCCTTCTCCGGGTCCCGGGTCCAGCGCCTGGGCGGTGGCGACGCCTGCGGACAGGAAGACAGACAGGATGCCGACCGCGGCGGCGGTCGCGATTTTGTGAGTCACCGTGTAGCCCCTTCTCGTGCCGGAAGTGGTACATGCCTGATCAACCGATCCAGCCTAAAAGCGGGCAGGAGCCACGTTCCTGATCCTCAGTCCTGCGGCGATTCCCGCTACCGGTCTGCTGTGCTGTCCGGCGGGGAAAGCGGCGCGAGCCTGGTCGAGTTGAACATCCGCCCTCGGGAAGGGAACCGCCAGTCCAGCCCCGCCGAAGCGGTGTCGATAAAACGTGTCGAAGGGTATGGAGCTGCGAGGTGGCATCCCGCCCGAACGAACGTCCGGAAATGCCGCTGGTCGCGCTTTCCGTATACGAGATGGATTGCAGCTCGCGCCGTCCTGTCCTATCCGACTGTGCGCTTTGCGCTGAAAGGTGCTGGAAGGCATGCGAAGTTCAGGCGCCCGAGTCTTCGTGACCCTGTCCCCTCCAGCAGCCGGAGCGGGTCGGCTGCCCTCTGGCTACTGTTGATCCGCATGACGCACACCGGGATCGAGATCACCGCGGAGTTGGTGCGGGATCTGCTGCGTGAGCAGCATCCCGACCTCGCTGACTATCCTGTGCGGCTCGGCGCGCGCGGCTGGGACAACCAGCTGTGGCGGCTCGGCGATGACCTCGCCGTCCGGTTACCGTGGGCGACCGAGTCCGCGGACGCGCTGCTGCGCAAGGAGCACACCTGGCTGCCTGTCCTTGCCCCGCACCTTCCTCTGCCGGTTCCCGTTCCCCTGCGCGATCCTCGCAATGCCCGCAAGCAACTACAGCGGGCACTCGACCGCATCGGAGTCACCGGGATACCCCAGAACCCCCATGCGGCGCGCAAGACCGTCGGCACACATCTGGCCGAAGACGCCGATGGCGGGCAATCCGATATCGGTGTCGCGGCCGCCCAACTCGGCAACACCGAAGCGGTGACACGAAGGCACTACGTTCAACGCACCCATCAAGGCCCGGACGCCCGGAATCGCTGAGCGGCCTTCGCTCTGCCGAATGAGCAAGACGGGACTGCCACGACGAGCCGAACATGATGCCTCGAGAGTGCCCAGCGACGCCCGGCGTCGGTCATCATTGGCTAGCAAACAACCAGCTCCCGATGCCCCGGCCGGGCAGGGTGTCGGGAGCTGGGGGGAGCAGCATGTGCCCGCAATTTGAAAAAGGTGAGTAAGTGGTGACCTGGGCGGTTGAAGCACAACCCAAACACCAACCGCAACCCCCTGACCAGGGGGTTTGTGGGGCGGGCGGGGCTCGAACCCGCGACCAATGGATTATGAGTTCAATCACTGTCAGCGTTGTGCATAACCAGGGAAGACACTGCTCACTGGCGAGCATTTTCCAATAATCTATTCGTCTTCATCGGCAGCGCCCGCTACAGCACTTCCAGGTCGAGAAGTGTGCCGAGATGACTGTAGGCGGAGGGGTCATTGGTCAGGACGGGGTATCCGGTGACCTCCGCTTCCCACGCGACCTGCGCGACGTCAGGCGGGATCGATGTTGCGGCGGATTGGGCGACCAGCGCGATCCCTGGCACGATGGCCTGGCTGAACGGGGTGACAGTGAACCCGTGGGCATCGAAATCAGCCGGGTCGGCTCCGGCGAGCACTGCGACGTACAGACTGGTCGCCGGGATAACGAGCGGCCGACGCTCACGCACACTGAATCCGATCACCGTTTGGGCGTAGATGCTGCGGGGCAACGCAAGCAGAGCGGAAGCATCGAGGATCGTCCCGGCGGCGGTCGGCCTCACGCGGCGCCGTGACCGTGCAGGCGTCGGTCTGCGCGGTCGAACAGGGCCCGCGCTCGTGCCTCGGCGGCGGCGGTCTGTTCGGCGCTCGGTTCGCCGTGCTCGGCACGCCACCGCGTGATCGTCTCTTGCACGGTCGTGCGAGTCTCCCCTGATCCGGCTGCGGTAGCGATATATGCGCTCACCGAGCGGGCCTGCCCGGCTTTGACGGCGTTCTCGGCCCGCACCACCAGCTCCTCTGGCAGGGTCAGGCTCACCTTCCGCGTGCTCATGGCGGTAATCCTACCTTTATCGCACCTAGTTGTGCTGTACATAATGCCAACGGACGGACTGGTGCAGTCTGTACGTCGACCAGCAGGTCTGCATGTTTTCGTGGCGGGTTTTTGGCCGCGAATTGGTGGCTATGTGTGCGGCGACAAGGGGACACTGCCGCGATCGCCGTCAGCAAGCCCATCATGCGCCCGACTGCTATCTCGCTGACTGTAAGCAACTCGCAGGCCACTGGGCGCCTGCGAGTCCAGCCGGTGATCGGCAAACATCTGGCGCGAAGCCAAACAACGCACGCCGTCGAGCTATTAGTCGGACTGTGCGGAGCTCACTCTCTACAACCATGCTGCTGCACCTACTGCATCGCGCACCAACGTCGTCAGTCGAAGCGGCGGCAGGCGAAACGTTGAGATATGAACCGACGACGATAGTGGTGCCGCACCTTCGCGGCACGGGAGAAAGAGTGGGTCTGTATGGGACGTGTACCGTGGGCAGCGCTCGATGGCGACGAGGTAGAAGCCGTCGTTTCGAACCTGCTCTACAACGAGCACAATCGAGCCAAGCGAATCCGACCTTCACAGGGCGACTTTGGGATCGACATCATCGTGCCGCGTCAGGGCCAGCACGGCGAGGTGTGGGACGTCTATCAAGTCAAAAAGTTTGCCCTGAATCTGAGCGGTGATCAGAAGGCGCAGGTCGAAAAGTCCTTCCGGCGTCTCATGTTCGCGCTGGTGCGGAAAGGGATTCCAGTCGGCGACTGGTATCTCGTAATGCCATTGAATCCCACGACCGACAACCTTGAGTGGTTCGAAGCGATGCCCGACAGCGTGATCGCTGACATGTTTGCCGAGAATCCCAAGTTGCCGATCTCCGCCGAGGAGAAGAAGAACCCTCTTACTCCGAGCGAGCGCACGCAGATCGAAGCCTGGCGATCTGCCGATGGCCGAATAATCGACTGGAAGGGCCTCAATGCATGTGAGGCCTGGGTCTCAAACTACTGGTACGTCGTTGACTATTACCTCGAAGGTGGTAGTCAGCGAATAAGGAATGCCGTGGCCGAGGTCGCAAAACTGCTGCAGCGCGATGGGCAGCTTGCTGACGACGGCGATCAGACTGCTTTGCTAACACCGGCGGAGCTTGAGGAACATCTGCTGCGGCTCCAATCGACGCTCGACGGAGACCCTCACTTTCGGTATGGAGTTAGCCTCGATCCGCACGTGCCAGATTTAGCCAACGATGCAGGGTTGACCGCGGCAACTCAAAGGGTCGCCGCGGATGGCTCCTGTCTGACCTTCCGCATCTACCTCCGCTTCGATGAAGCGCTCAACGAACGCCCGATCCCCATCAAGCTGAAATTCGCATTCGACGATCCTCGGTTCGACCAAAGCGCATACGAACGATGGCGCAAGTACGGAACGCCGCTCGATGCGCCCGCAGCCGCTGAAATCAACCTTCCTGGCGGTCTCGGCGACGTGGTCAACGTAGCGTGGGTCAGTATTCTCCCAGCCGATGGCAGGACTCACGAGATGCGACTGCGAGTTCGTGCTGACGATGGCGCGATAGGCGCTGAAGTGAAATTAACCATGACAACGACCGTCGGGCCGGACCAGACCGGCATCCGGTCGCACGGCAGGGACTCGTCTGGGCTTTTGTTGACAGAGGGAAACCTCGATCTCGAGACGAACGCCCACAGCCTCCAGTTTTCACTAAGTAAGGTCAGCGGGGCGGAAATCGGCGAAGCGTGGCCCGCAATCGCCCTGGCAGGGGACCTTGTTCACCCGAATGTTCTACAAATTGCGGCCAAATATGGCCCGTTCCATGACGTGTTCACAGTCCCGGATGGATCGCAGGTAATGAGCCCCAACCTGCTCCAGTATCTCCGCGCCCTTTGGCTTATCCAGTCATGCACATCAACGTCGATTCGCATTCCTTCCATTGAAACGGTCACAGTTGAGGAGTGGCGCGCAGCACTTCATTCTGCGACATTGATCGAGGGTCAAGTCGCTGTCGGGTCGTGGGCACCGTTCAATCTTGAGTCACATATCGCAGACCAAATCGATCGGGATAGTGACTTCGAGCTCATGCTTATCGGAGCGCACAAACTCTCGATCGGCGGCCAGGCTGTCACGCTCACCGGAACAGTCACCCAACGGATGCTGTCGGCCAGCCTGGGAGAACCCATTGACGGTCACGTCCGCGTCTTTCCTCATCTCAATGACACGTGTCATCGCTCGTTCGACCCGTCGTCTCCTCCCATCGAGGGGCAATATCAGGTCCTCTACCGCCGAAACGAAGACCAGAGCGAACTGACAGTCGCTGACCACGAAGCCAGCGCCGGAGATGTCGAAGAGTAAACACGGTCCGATCCCCGGCCTTACCAGCGTGTTCGAGTAGTCCGAGTCGCGGGTTTTTCGCCGCGAATTGGTGGCCATATCTCCAATGATTCGCCCGACTGCGACTTCTATTGCCAAATAATTGCTAACTCAATGCTTATGAGTTAGCTGGCGGGTTCGCTACCTTCCGGCTCGGCGGCCGACTCGCCTTGCCTGAGTGCTGCGGTAGACCAACCGGCCGTAGCCTTCGCACCCCGTCCCTCTGGGTGGCCTGGCCCGCCGCCGAGGCGATGCTCTTCCGCGCCCGGTGGGCGCGATGCTCTTCGGTCGGAAGCGCGAAGCCTGGCTTGTGCTGTGTCCCTCCGGTATGGCCTGAGGGCGTCACATCACAGCCGCGGTTCTGGCCCGCGCCCTACAAGCACACCGTGCGATGCCATGCCAAGCGCGCGGGACAGGTTCCGGCTGTGATAGCCCTCAGATCAGGCCATACCGGAGGGACACAGCACCCGCGCGCCGAACGCGCGACCGCCAGGTCGCGGAACCCTACATCGAATCACGACGCGCACTGCATCACTGTGCTCTGCACCAGCCAGCGCCCACACGCTTACCGCCACACGCATTGATTACCTGACTACCACGCATAGCCGCGTGTAGTAGACCGCAGCTGATGCACACGACGCCACCACCGTCACCGTCTCCCCAAAGCAACCCACTCGCCAACTTTCCGACGCCCACCCAGCGCAACCGCTTCTTTTTCTCTCAACCACCACCCCAACCCTCCTCACTTTGATCTTTTGATTTCTGATTGCTCCCCCACCCCCACCCAGTCCGACATCTCGTTGACCACGAAGTGGGTGATGAGATGTCGGACTGGGTGGGGGTGGGGGAGTGAGCAGAAATCCCGCCCTTTGCCCAGCTCACGGGAGGGTTGGGGTGGTGGTTGAGAGCGCGAATAAGTAGCACACGCGTGTGCTACTTATTCGCTACCTTTTGTCGGGGTTTTCGCGCCGACTGACCGCGCCGACCGGCACCAAGATCGACTGCCGACACCACGGAGTCGGCCCTTCCTCGGCCGGATAGTGTGAGTCCGGCTCGCTGGTCGTTCAAGGGCGCTCCTGCCGTCGCGTCGGCTGCGCCGATGGCCTGGCGGCCACCCTTGAGCAACCAGCGCCCCGAACTCGGAATGCCTTCGGAGGAAGGGGCCGGGGAACAGTCGGCGCAAAGCGCAGCCACGGCACACGAATCGCCGACCGGCTGAAGACACGACGAAGCCCCGGCCGAAATCTCGGCCGGGGCTCCGGTAGGTGGTGGACTTTAGTCGGCGGGCGGGAGGTAGGCCACCAGCTCGTAGACGCGGCCGTAGCCGCCTCCCTCGACTGGGCCGACGTAGACCAGTTGATCGAGGCGACCGCCGATCGCGAAACCGCCGGCGCGAGCACGACGCACACCCGCGGCGATAGCGCGCTGCATGTCACGATCCAGGGTGATCGAACGCAGACCCTCATCATCGGAGTCAGCACGCTCGCCGGTCTCCAAGATCAACGCGGAATCGATCACCGGGTCCCCGGCCTGAGCAACCATCGGCTTGCGGTTGACCCAGTACAGCGGCTGCCCCTGGCTGTTGTGGCGGTGCCGCCGCACCACGGCCACGATCTCACCGGAGACGGTGGTGTTCGGTTCAACGTCACGCCCGAACGGGTTGCGGGCGCCCTGGCTCATCAGCTCGGCGTTGATCTGGTCCAGGTCGGTCATTGCGTTCGTCATGAGATTCTCCTCCATGGTTGAGGTGGTGAAAGGGGATGAACGGGGCAGGCTCACTGCCTGCCCTCGAAGGGCTCTGCCCGTGTGGCGGTGGAGGCTCGCGGGTCCAGGGTGGCCGCAAGGCCATCGGCATCGCCGACGCTGTGCGCCCTTGACGCGGGAGGGACCGCCGCACACCCTCCCGCACCACCTGGGCTATCGATCAGCGAATCAAGCTCAGCACCTCCCCACCGGGGTCGTCCGTGTCGGCGGCGGCGATGATCTGCGCGACCCGCGACTTCGACAACCCGACCGCGGCACCGATCCGGCGCGTCGACTCCCCCGCCGCCACACGGCGAAGGATCTCCGCGTCGCGGTCGGCGAGTGCGTCACTGTCCACCGTGACGGCCGCGACCGTCTGCCCGCTGTCCAGCTCCGGTGCGGCGTTGTCCAGTGGTGGACGGTCGCTGTCCAGTCCTGTCCGGTCGGTGTCCAGCCGTGTCGAGTCGGCGTAGATCGGCGTCAACTCGGGATCCGTGCTCGGGTCGGGGATTCGCGGGACTTCGATCAGCGCGGTCAGGCCGTGCGTGGCGGCCAGGCCGAACAGCGGCGCCGCGCCAGCCACGCACGCCGCGATGGTGGCGGGCAGGATGCGTTGCCCGGATTCCGCAGCGTGCAGGCCATTTCCGACCACGCTGATGAGTTCGGCGGCGAACAACTCACCCCAGAAGAAGAACACCGTCGAGTTCTTGACTCGGACACCGGTTCGTTCGCGTCGCTGCAGCGAGACCAGGGCGACAACGGACTGGACAATCGCGCCATCCACGAAAATCGGACCGGCCCACGCTAGACGGTGAGTAATCCCGGCCATCTGACTCAGTTCGGTCAGCGCGGCGAACGACCACGCGAACGCCCCCAAACCGATCACGATTGTCATCGCCAACGCGGTCAGCTCGGCCAGATCGAACCGGCCGGTGGACGGCTGGTGGACAGAGTGGACAGTGGCTGTCGAGTTCATCGGTCATATCCCTCTCGGTCGGTAGACGCGGCCCACGGGCTCCACGCCGGAGGGCGAACCAGGCGTTCCTGCTCTTCGTGCAGGGCGTGCCCGGCCAGCTGATCCAGGGCGTTGTCCAGGTCGCTGGCCATTTCTCGGTTACGGTCTTCCAGCTGCGCGGCTTCGTGTTCGGCGGCGTCGCGGGCCGCGACCGCTGCGGCGAGCTGCTCCTCCAGCTCGGCGGTGCGCTGATGCGCCGCGATCAGCCGCTGGGCCAACTCCTCAGCGCTCAGGCCTGCCACCGGCTCCGCCACCGAACTGGCCTGCACCTGCGGTACGGGTACCGGGAAACTGGTCGGGGCGGAGTCCCGCATCGGTGCCGGCAGGGCCGGGATCGCCCAGATCTGTGCTGCGGAGGCGGGCATGGTCGCCTCGATGGCCGGGGCGCTCACCGCTCGGCCCCATCACGCTCAGCGTTTGCCAGGCTCGCAGCCAGAGCATTGCCCGGCCGATAGTTCGCCAACGGCGACACGCTGCTGGCCAGCTCGCGGGTACGGGCCGCAGCGAAGGCTGACGACACCGGAAACGGTGCGCTGGTTCGGATTTCGGCAGCATTCGCCCACGGCATGTCCCGGGCAGGCTCGCTGGGCCGGTCCGTCTCGGTATCCCAGGTGCCGTGGCCGGTCAGTTCGGCGGCCTGCTGATAGTTGCGCCATCGGATCGGCTCGATCGACCCCTGATCGCCGACAGCTTGACGGTCAGCGATCAGACGACAGGTCCTGCGCATAGTCTCTGGTTCGCCCTCCCACGCGGTAGTCACCGCGCCCAGGTGATCCCACACATCGCGCCAATACCGTTCGTCGTGGTTTTCCCACCGAGTGGCGATGTCGTCGGCGGCCTGCCGGTGACCCGCGACTTCGGAACCGTCAGTAGCTACGTCGGGGTCGATGGTGACTGCGTCCGCGTAGTTCAGTTCGTCGATGTAGCGGACGTAATCCGCGCGCAACTGACGTTCGTCATCCGATTCGGCGGTGCTGTAGTACTGCGGATCGGTCATCGGAATGAATCGGTCATCCGAAGCCGATACGGCCCGGTTGTCCACGCGGGTCACATAGTGGGAGGTCAGCAGACCGGACTGGTCGCGCTCGATACCGTGTTCGGCGATCCAGCGGGCCTGCTCCTCGCTGCGTACCTCGATCGGCGACAGGGCGCGCTGATGCATGGCAAGCATGCGCTCGGCGTAGGCGTGGTCATCGCGCCACCGCTGCGTCGCGTCCGACAGGTACCTCCAGTGGTCGGCCCACTCGTCGTTGCGGTCCAGCCACGGCGAGGCGTACTCGCGGTAGTCCAGCTCGTCGGCCGGGTCGTAGTCTTCCGGGTCCCGCGAGCTGTACAGCTCGGCGTGCATGAAATCGCTGCGCATCACCTGCTCGAGACCGGTCACCAGGTACTGGTGTGCGGCGGCGGTAGTGTCGGTCATTGGTTCGGCTTCCTTCTCGATCTGGTAGTTGGGGTTGGTGTCGGGCCGATCCATGCCGGGCGGTCGCACGCCCGGCATGGCTGTTTCGGTACTCACCGCTCGGCCCCGTCCCGCTGGGAACCGTTGCGGGCCACGGCATCGGCCAGGGCCTGACCGGGCTGGTAGTCCGCCAGCGCAGAACGCGGCGCGGACTCAGCGGCCGGGTACCAGAAACCGTGGCCGGTCATCTCGCGGGCCTGCTGCTGGCTGCGCCACTGGATGCCGGACAGCACATGGGCGCCCGCGGCTTCATCGATGGCGACCTGCTCGTGGAAGCGGCGCATCGTCTCCGGTGAGCGCGTCCAGTCGTCATGGGCATCACGCAGGTACCGCCAAGCGGCGCCGAGGTCGTCGTGCCGCGACGACCAGCCCACCGTGATCGCGTCGGCCTGCTCGATGAGCTGGTCGAGTTCCTGCTCGGTCTCGGCGTGCGGCATGTTGTCGCGGATCTCTTGCGCGCGAGCGAAATCCGCGCGCATCAAGACCTCTTCCGGGTTGGTGACCTTGTCGGCGTACTGGTTGATGAACGGGTCATCGAGATCGTCGGCGCGGTTCATCGCTCCATCCCTTCCCGGTCGCGGCCGTTGCGTGCCACGGCATCGGCCAACGCGTGACCGGGCTGGTAGTCCGCCAGCGCCGACTCGGATGCGGACTCGGCGGCCTGCTCCCAGGAACCGTTACCGGTCATCTGCCGCGCCTGCAGCTGACTGCGCCATTCCATGTCGCTGATCGCGTCGACGCCTTGGTCCTGGTCGTGGCGGAACTGGTCATAGAACCGGCGCATATAGTCCGGTTCGCACTTCCAGTCGTGAAGCGCGAACTCCAAGTAGCACCAGGCTTCGCCGAGGTCGTCCGCGCGGCTGTGCCATCGCGCGTCGACCCCGCGGGCCTGGCTCAAGAGCAGAACCCTTTGCTCCTCGGTTTCGGCATACACAGACATTCGCCGCAGCTCTTCGGCGCGGGCGAAGTCCGCGCGCATCAGTACCTCCTGCGGGTCGGTGACCTTGTCGGCGTACTGGTTGATGAACGGGTCATCGAGATCGTCGGTGTGGTTCATCGCTCCATCCCTTCCCGGTCGCGGCCGTTGCGGGCCACGGCATCGGCCAGGGCCTGGCCGGGCTGGTAGTCCGCCAGCGGGGACCGCGGTCCGGGCTCGGTGGCTGCTTCGGTGGCCTCGCGGGTTTGGTTGCGTGCCTGCTCGGCTTGGCGTTCGGGGCTGCCGTAGCGCTGCTCGGCCGGGGTGCGTTCGGCGAGCTTGCGAACCGCCTCGTCCCGCTCCGACAGCAGCTGATCCCGCTCGGCGCTCAACGCGGTCAGCTGCCGCGTCAGCTGGGCATTGCTATCGGCCAGTTCGCTGTTGTGCTCGATCGACAGATTCAGCCGGGCCTTCAGCGAATCCCGTTCCGCGGCAAAATCCTGCCGATCGCGGCCGGTGCTACGAGCCGGGCGTCCGTTGCGGTCCGGATCTCCGAACGGAGTGTGATCAGTCCGACCCTCGTCAGTGCC
This sequence comes from Nocardia sp. CA-084685, assembly GCF_050955785.1. Taxonomy (NCBI): domain Bacteria; kingdom Bacillati; phylum Actinomycetota; class Actinomycetes; order Mycobacteriales; family Nocardiaceae; genus Nocardia; species Nocardia sp. CA-084685. The sequence continues at coordinate 2,316,442 of NZ_CP192094.1, read as the reverse complement.
CATCCCGAGCGGGCCGTCGACCCTCTCGGCGCTGTCGCGCCGATCGGACTCGCGGGATGCCGCATGGGTGTGTTCCTGTTCGGCCGTTCGGCGGTCGGTCAGGACGTCGATCCGATCGTTCAGCTTGTCGGTCAACGCCTGCGGCTCGCCGTAGCTCCAATGCGTGATGCGGTCGTGTACCGAGCTGGCCTGGTTGTCGACAACATGCGTGGAAAGGCTGATACCCTTCGGCCACCGCCCTTCGGCCACAGCGTGTTTGAGCCACTCCGTGGCTGCCTCCTCGCTTGCGAACTCGCGCCGCTCGACAGCCACCGGACGCCACGACACAGCTCGGCCAGTCCGAGCCGCGCGGGCACGGTCAGCGGCGGGGCTGTTCCAGCCGAGTTCAGCGACGAACCGCAGGGGTTCACCCTCACGGCTGAGCTGGGCCGTCTGCTCGCTCGTCCTCGCGGCTCGCTGCGCCGACTCTCGCCCGGCCCCCTGGGTGTTCGGCTGGTACGAGACTTCACGGGCTACCTGCGCCCGATAACGCAGTGCCTCAATACCTTTCACCTTGTGGGCGCGGTTGAACAACTCGCCCGTCTCGAACTCCGGAAACGCTGTGGCCGCGTCCAGACCATCGAGAGCGATACCTTTCTCGACCTCGCTCAGGTGCGGGTTGCGCAGCAACAGGTCCCGCATATCGGCCCGATGCCGGGCCAGCACCTGCTGATCACGGAACCGGCGGGTGTGGTCGACGGTCGGATCGTTCGCGCGCTGGTTCACCGCAAGCGCGTGCACCCGGTACTTGTCGACGGCCTGCTCGGAATACACCAGATGCCGCTGGCGGGCGGCCTGCTGCTCGCGCGCCTCCTGGCGGGTGATCAGGCTGATCTCACGGCGTGCGCGACGCCGATCCAGCCAGTTCGATGCTTGGGCGTAGTGGCGCATCGCCGCCCGCATCGAGGTACTGAATTTCCTTGCCTCGGCAGCCAGTTCGTCTTCGACACTGCGATCGGACATGATCAATTTCCTTCCTTCTTGGTGGCCGCGGTCGCGGCCTGCTCGGCTTCATAGGCGCGGATATCGCTGGCGAAGTACTCGCAGAAATGGGTCCAGCCCTGCGGCCACAGCCGCAGCGCGCGGTCGATGACGACATCGGCTGCCATGGCGTCGACCTCGGTGGTGTGCGCCCGGGTCCAGCCCGGCGCCATCTCGACACAGGCACGCAGATAGCCGCGGGCGGTATCGATCTCGGCAAGGCTCGGCGACGACGGCACCTCGACACGTCGCAGCAGCGGTATGCCGCCCATTTCCTCGATTACTTCGTCAATGGCGTTGTCACACATCGGTTCTCGCTCCTCTACTCGGCTTGGGGTTCAGCGTTCGGGCGGGTGCGGCGCTGCTCGTAGCGGGCGCGGCGTCCGGCCACCTGCTCGATGTGACGCTTGATCCAGGCGCCAGCGTCGGCGACGGCGTAGGCGAGCATCCGGACGGTCTCGATCGCGCCTGGTCGTCCGGCGCAGTGCCACCACGCGAACGCGGCCAAAGCGAGCACGTACAGCGCCAGCGGGCCGGGCAGCGGCAGCACCGTGACCGCGGTTGTTCCCGCGGCTGTGGCGGCGACGGCCGGTCCCCAAATCTGTGCCCAGCCACGAATTTTCGTGAGCCGGTCGATATGGGGTGCGACGGTGCGCCCGACCGATCCGCCGTCGGGAACGACCGGAACCACCAGCTGCTGGGCGAGCTTCTCGGCGGCGGTGCCTTCCATGTCGGCGGTGAGCGCTTCGAGGATCTGCTGCTCGCGGGCCTGCTCGGCGCCGCGACGGCCACCCAGTTCCTCGCCGTGGTCTTCCGGATCAACCGGGGGGTTGGGCATAGCCATGATGTGAATCTCCTTGCGGTAAACGGGTTTACGCCGGGCGGCGCTTGGGCAGGTCGATCACCGACGCCAGAGCATCGGCGTTGGTGTCGGGGTCGGGGTCGGTGAAGCGGTCCAGGCCCGGCAGCGGGCGCATACGCTCGCGCTCGTCGTCATCGAGCGGCGAGATGAACCCCCAGCGGGCGCGTCCGCCCGAGACCTGCACCACGTCGCCTTTCTTCATGGCGCGCAACCGGTTCGGTGGAATCAGGAACTGATCCGAGGACTGGACGTTGCCTTCGTCGCCGTCGCGGTTGCCGCTGATCAACTTGCGCGACAGCTCGAACTTCGGGCGGGTGCCGTACTTCTTCGCCAAGGTCTCTGGATCCGGAGACCGCATCAGCAACGAACCACCCGAGGCGGCCGAGACCAGAGCGTCACGGTTGTCGTCGTCGTGGCCCAAGCCCTGCCAGGACTGCGCAATCCACCACGACCCGATACCCGCCTTACGTAGCCGCTCAACCCACTTCACCGCGCGGGTCTTGCCATCGGAAACCGCGCTGAACTCGTCCACCGCCATCAGCGCGGTACGTCCGTGCTGCTTGTCGGCCAGCTGCTCGAACATCGTGCCGAGCGCACCGAACTGGGCCCGGGCACGATCAGGGGTCTTCACGCCCTCCAGCACGATGTAGATCAGGTCGAAGTCGGTCAACGACTTGTCGCCGTCGAACGCATCGCCCAACGACCGGTAGAGGTTCGCGAATTCGGCGCGCGCCGAGTTCATGACCGGCTGCTTGCCATCGAGGGTGGAGGCGATCTCCATCTCTACGCCCATGACCCCGGTCCATGGCGTCGCCCCGAGCTCACCGCCCCACAACCGCGCCAACCGCGCCGGATCCAGCCGCGACAAGAACTCGATCCAGGACCGTGGCGGGTTCTCACCGATCGGAGTCGGAACGCCGTCGATCAGCTCGACACGGGCCGGGGCGTCCACGACCAGATGGATCAGGGTCTCGCGGATCTCGTGGAAGTACTTCTCGGTGTCGGTGGTCGGCGTGGAACCGCCGGAGATCATCGCCGACAGGATCGAGCGCAGGTCATCGACGCTGGCGTTCCACAACCCGAGTGATACGTCGTCGGGGAAGACGCCGATGCGGTCGGCGGGGACACCCAACGCGCGGAACCACTTCCGCAGGCTGTCCGCTACCTTGCGGCTTTCGGGTCCGCCGTTGCAGTCGACCACGATCGCCAGCGGCCGGCCGGGCCGATCCAGCCGCCACCACTGCCGATGCCGCGTCCACGTAGTAACGAACCACGACATCAGCACCCGCTTGAGCAGCGTCGTCTTACCCGAACCGCTGGACGCGACGGTGCTGAAGTGCTCGGCGACGTTGATCCACGGCAGAATCAGCCGGGTCTCGGTGCGACCGGTCAGCGACCGCAGCGTCGAACGCGGTGGCGCCTGGTCGCACTCGACCGCCAGGCGCCCGATCACCAACTCTGGGTTCAGTCCACCGGTCGTAAACGGCAGACGCCGCCGCGACAACCGGGTAGCGGCACGCTGCTCACGCTGGGCCTGCATGTACAGTGCCCGCTCGGTGCGGGCCGGGGACGCCAAACCCACCGTTGCCAGCTGCACACGCTTACGGGTGTAGGTGATGGTCGCGGTCAACCACGCTGCCGGAATCAGCAGCGACGCCATACCCAACAGACCACCGACGTAATGCCCGGCCATGAACTCGGTTGCGGCCTGGGCGAAGTCGCGGGCCGGGGCGAACACATCCCACGCCCACAACGCCGCCGCACCCGGCATCACAAGGACGCTGCCGAACAACCAGTTACGCAGCCGCTGAGGCTTCCACCCCAACAAAGTCGCCGGTGCCAGGATCACCAACGTGCCGATCAGGACCGTCACCAGCACCGCCGCACCCAGCAGGGCACCATCACTCACGCTGTCCCACGACCATGACGAGAAATCGGGCAGCCAACCGAGCGGGTCATGCTTGAGCCCGACCGGCGGCATCGTCGGGTGGACATCGATCCGCGGTGCCTCGGTCGGCGTCGGAATCGGTGTAGCCGCAGGCGTCGGGGCGTACGGCGCGCAATCAGCGGGGGTAATCATCGGAGTGCAGGTCATGATCAGACCGCCCTTCCATTGCTTGGGTCTGTGACCTGGGTGATTTCGTGATCAGCGGCACCGCCCGCGATCACCCGGAGCCCGGGTCGTGGAGCGAGCGTGGAGGATTCGGCCTTCTTTGTGGCCAGCAGCTCGTCAAGATCGCGAAGGGTCAACTTCGGCCCCTTCGACAGACCGGCCGACGCAGCACGAATGACGTTCTTCACCGCTTCACCGCGGCAGTAGTAGGTCAGTCCCGCACAGTTGACATGCTCGGCCACATGCAGCGCTCGCGCCACCGAAGTACGTGCCGCAGCAATGCTTTTCGCGGTCAACTCGACCTCGACCGCCCACAAATCACCAGCAGCGGTGATGTAGCGGCCGTCGTGGATATGCGGACGCGACTGCTCAGCCTTCAGCAGACCGACTTCGGAACGCAGCTGCCGTTCAGGAATCCAGCGGTCCAGATCCATCCCGGTCAACGCCAACCGCAGTTCAAGTACCGCGAGGGTGTGGGCGGCCATCTTGGGTTTGGGCACCCAGTGACGAACCGACCGACCCAGCAGGGCCTCCGCCGCCGACCTCGTCGGGTACACCCACACCGACCCCGGCACCGGGCGCACACGGTTGTCGCTGATCATGCGAGCCGCCTGCCACCGCGCCACAATCCGATACGCCCGCGAACGGCTCACGCCCAACATCTGCGCCACCAATTCCAATGGCGCACCGTACATCTCGGCCAGAATCGTCAGCACCACCATGTCGCGTGGCGAAAAACGAATACTCATCGGTCCATCCCCTCTCGTTCGGCGCCACGCGCGAGCGAGACAGCCAGAGCGCTGCCAGGCTGGTAATTCGCAAGAGCGCCGGTGGATGTGTCCCAACCCGGACCCGGATCCCCGACCTGCTCGAACTCGGCACGGTCGATGCCGCGACGCTCCGCGGCCCGCAACTGGTGCTCGCGCGTGGCCTTCGCCAACGCGGCCAGCTGCGCCGGGGACGCCTCTCGCTTCGCGGCAGCGAGATTGATGTCATAGAGGTAGGCCGTCAACGGCTCCCCAGCGCGGCGCGGGCGCTGCACCTTGCCCGCGATGTCCTGCCCATTCGGGCGCAAACCATCCGCCGCCAACTGGCGACGAGTCCGCAAATGCAAGGGCGCACACCGCCACTGGTAAACCGGGATACCACCCTCGGTCGGCTGCTCGGTCATCGCCGCCACCCCGTAGAAGACGGAATATCCTGCGGCGGAACACAACCCAGCGCCGAGGCGCGAGCTACCTGGTCATGGCGGCACACATTCGGCGACGGCACGTAATCCTGGTAGTCGATCCACGCCTTCCCACAAGACGCGAACGCGATCAACAGACCGAACATCAGCAGGCCGAGCCGCATCAGCGGCGGCAGCAGCGCGAACAACTGCCCACCGGAGCGAGCGACCTGAGCATCGGTCTTCACGACCGGCCCGATCATCGCTCGGCTCCGTCCCGCTCATCCCGCTCGCGACCACTGGCTAGGTCCGCGAGCGTGTGCACTGTGACCGTGGCGAGGGAGGAGGTCGGCGCGGTCGCCCCAGCGGACTGGTCTCGCTCCGGCTGCGGGTACTCGCGGACCTTCTCCGCCAACTCACGAGCCGAATGCAAGTGGAACTTCGCCGCGGCGGCCATATCATCGACCGCATCGCCAAGCCGGATCGCGGTGTACTTGACGTTGATGCGGCCGTACTCCTCGACCGGGCTCCGATCGGCGCTTGGTGGCGGATTGTTGTACCGCTCCGCGTGAGGCTCTAGCGCCGCATAGCGCGCCTGCAACGCGACCGTGCGCTGCCGCAACAGCTCGTGTGCCTGAATGATCGAATCCAACTCGTCCAGCAAGTCGACCGGATCGTGGAACGGCTCGTTCATCGCCGCACCCCCATCCGCGGTCGGAATCGCCACACCGCCACCAGGACCAGAAGCATCACCGTGACCCCGACGACCTCGGGATTCGTCAACAGCAGATAACCCACAGCCACCGCCGCGACCACCACACCGAACGTCCGCGCCTTCATCGCTCACCGCCCTCGGTGACTGGGCCCCCAAGTCGCATCAGCTGCTCATCGACCTCAGTGATGTCGATGGCCCTCTGCGCAGCGGAGAGAACTACATCCGGCGCCCAGCCACACACGAAACCCATTGCGTAATCACGCTGCTCAGCCGTCAGCGATTGCCATGCCGTCAGTGCTTGTCGCACGTATGGGTCAAGACCCTCGAACGGATCGGTGACTACGTCCGGTGCGACACCAAAAGTTCGGGCGTGCATCACAATTCACCGCCTCGACGGTTCTTAACGCGACGGCGACGAACCTGCGCGGACTTCAAAGCAAGCCGGGTGTAATGGGCCTTCCGCGCCTGCGCCGCGCGGTAAGCCCGCTCTTCTGGGCTGAGCAGTCCATCGGGATCAACGAGGCGATCGAATTTGGTCAGCAGCGCATCACGGGCCTTCGCCGTCCGAGCGGCTCGATCCGATGTCTTTGCCCAGGACTCGTGCGCGGCGATCCGCGCCTGCAATGTTCTCTCGACCGGGGTGCTCATGCCGCACCACCAGCGACGGAGGTAGGCGCAGCAACCGGTTGAACGAGAGCAAGCACCGCCGCGCGACGAACGCGCCACCGGCGACCGTTGACCAGCCATCCCTGGAGGTCACCGGCCTTGATCCAGTTCTTGATGGTTTTGGCGTCGACGTCGACAAGGGACGCCGCGGTCCTGACAGTGATGAGGTCCTCGGGGACCTGGATAGATGGGAGATTGATTGTCATCGAGAGTCCTCCTGGGAAATTCGGAAAGTTCTTCCAAGACAGGCTCTCTCAGCACAAAGTCCTATTAAAGGCCAAAATATGGGCCATTGATGGGACAAATCACGGCCGCTTTTGCTGCAACGGCCGCTCTAAGGCACTAGACTGTCCTCATGTCAACCGCAGGTAACGCAGCACTTCGCGCCGCCAGGCAGGCCCTTGGCATCAGGTCTCAAGCCGATCTGGCGAAGGCGCTGACTAACACGGCCCGCGAGATCGGACTGCGGGCCGAGGTCGCTCCCCGGACCGTGCGTAGATGGGAATCGGCGGAACCGCCATGGCCTCACCACGATCACGTGTCAGCGCTCGAGGCACTGTTTCGACGCCCGATCACCGAGCTTGGATTCACCCCTCCATGGGCAGATGAACGCCAAGCAACCGATCGCAGTGGGCTGCCCGAGCCCCGAGTTTCAGCCAGTCAACGGCTACACAATGCGGCGTCGCATCAGCTTCCGCCTTCTGTTGCAACGGATTTCGCAACCGTGACTGTCTCGCATCGCCACATGTATTGGTCCATCCCCGCAGCGCGACTTCATCGGCTTGTTGCCGAGCACGCGCAGCTCGGAATCGACCTCCTGCCACAGGTGCCTGGCGCTGCGAAAGAGGTCCTCGCCCGAGCAGTTTCAGAATCAAACTTGCTCGCTGGCAGGTTGGAGTTCTTTGACCTTCAGCAGCCAGAGTCAGCGCACACAAGCCTCGTTCTCGCTCTCCAGGCCGCGCACGAGGCGGCCGACTCGCTCCTCGGCGCTGCAGCGCTCGCACACATGGCATTCGCGCCCGCCTTCTCCGGCGAACCGGCACGCGCGGAGGAAGCGCGTGAACGACTCCGCGCTGCTCGAGCCTTCGCGCGGCGCGGCGGCGCAAATGCCGAATTCACGGCATGGCTTGACGCTGTCGAGGCTGAGGTTGAAACCCGGTTCGGAGATACGCGACGCGCGCTAACGCTGATTCACCACGCCGAAGATGCATACAAGAGCTACAGCTCCGAGACCGATCCGTCTCCGTCGTGGATGGACTGGTTTTCGCCAACCCGACTGGCTGGCTTCAAGGGCAACACGCTACTTACTGCTGGGCGAGGCCGTGAAGCGCGCGAGACGCTAGTAAGCGTCATCGGCGATCTGCCTCCGGAAGAGGTCAAACAGAAACCTATCTACCTCGCAGATGCCGCTGCTGCATGTGTTCTGGAGAGGAACCCAGAGGCCGCGTGCGGTCTTCTTGAGGAAGCACTCGACCTCCTCGCCCGGAATTGGTACGCCACCGCGCTTGATCGAATCAAGGCTGTACGGCAGTCACTTCGTCAGTGGGACTCGTTGCCCACGGTCCGCGCGCTGGACGAACGTCTATACGACTGGCACACGACGGTGAACTCACTGATTAGCTAGCTGTAGTGCTACGTCGCCACGTTCTCAACGCCGACGATCCCCGGCAGCTCGTTGAGGTCACGGATTCTCCAATCGGAGAGTTCCGTGACCTCTTCTTTTTCACGATGGATCCAACCCCACGGACCGCGCTCTATATATGCAGTCCGCATCCCGACTCGCTTTGCTGGTGCTACGTCGTTGTCAATCCGATCCCCCACATAGACGATTTCAGCCGCGGCGCAGCCCGCCGCCTCGATTACCTTGTGGAAGAACTCGGGGTCCGGCTTCTGGATTCCCCAATCATCTGACGTGGCAATGAAATCGGTCGGCAGATCCAGCCCACGCAGCAGACCTCCGGCGCGGACTGTCTGATTACCGACGACTCCGACCCACACGCCCATCTCGCGGAGCTTCGACAGTGCAGGCCTCACGTCGGGATACAGGTCGTCTTCTCCGAACCACTCGGGCTGGCCAGCATCAGCCCGAGCCTGCCGCTCGAGGTCGAGATCGAACCCAGGCCGAAACACCTGGAAGGTCTCGCGGTAGTCGAGGCCGGACGCAATGACGGCACCGAAAACTGCAGCGAACGTGTGCCGCGGCACCCCCAACCAGTCAGCCCAAGTTCCATATTCTCGGGTCTCGTCGACCAGCGTTTCGCCCACATCGAAGACCACAGCACGGATCACGTCTCTACCCGTTCCTTCCATCGAGTTCGAACTCCCAGGATCTCATCAATCCCGACGTATGGTCCTGCCCGCCCCTGTCCTCGAGCGGCCGGGTGACCATTTACCGGAGCGATGGGCGGCCTCCATGGTCCGCGCTCCTGCGGCCAACAGTTCCGGCGCAGCCTCGGTTACGGAACGCGAGACGATGTGCTCTGGTCCATAGCGCTCGCACACTTCGGCGAGGCGGCTCGAAATATCGGTGGTTTCGCCAGTCGGCGTGGTAGTCATGTCAGCCCACCAGAGGGCATCGCGAAGCGGACCGCACTCGTCCGGCCACGGCAAGGGAACCTTGCGGTTCCGCGCCTCGACTCGTGCGCATGAGTGATTTGCGACGAGCGCGCACAGCCGGGGCGGCGCCCCCTGGTCCCGAAGAAACTCCGCACCGTCAACAGGATGAAACCCTGTGCGCACCAACTGCGGCGAATAACCGACATCATGCAGCCAAGCGGCGGCGATAAGAAGGTCGCCATCATCGACCAAGCCTGCAACAAGCTCAGCATGACGCGCGACGCCCGCGACATGCGCGAGTCGGGTGGGGAGGTCGCTCAGCAGTTCGTGCGCGGTCCGTTCGGCCCATTCCAGAAGCTCTGCAGCCATGTCGCCACCGTAGCCGCTCTGAGGGCGACGGCCGGTCGTCAAACCCAACTCGCACCCGCCGCTGTACGGGTATCTCACAGCTTGTCCCCGAGACGTGCTCGGCGGTGGGCTGCTTTTGCGCGTTCGTCGGCAACAGACTTGCCGTATCGATCGAGCATCTGCCTCGAGCGCCATCCGGCCAGCATCATGAGGTCTTGCTCCTGGCCGCCGTTGGCGAGCCAGTTGTGGGCGAACCAGTGGCGCAGCATGTGCGGGTGAATGTGGTCGATGCCCGCGGCCTGCGCGCGGCGTTCCAGCATCTGCCGTATGCCGTGGTCGGTCATGGGACCCTGCCGACCTAGCCACAGCCGGTCGCTCTTCTTCGCGAACGGATGTTGGTTGCGGGCACGGAGGTACCGGCGCAGCGCGATGCGCGTCTTGTCGCCGAACGGTGACGATCGTGGCCGGCCGCCCTTGCCGACGACCAGCGCGCTGTCTTCCTCGAAGTCGAGATCATCCAGACCGAGGTTGGCGACCTCGCCGCAGCGACACCCGGTGTCCGCGAACAGACGGATGATCGCGTTGTCCCGCCGCGAATCGAAGTCGGTTCCGGCGCACTGATCGAGCAGGGCGCGCAGGGATTCGAGACTCGGTACCGGCACGAGCTTGTCCGGAGCATCCGGCAGGCTCAGCTTGTCGAACGGGTTGGATTCGATGATCTCCTCGGCCGCAAGGTATTTGAAGAACTGCTGAAGGCTCCGATACTGGCTGCGCGCGTACTGCGGGGACAGCGGCTCACCGGTGCGGCGGTTCGTCCTCGACAGCAGCGTCTCGATGTACCCGCCGATGTGGTCACGGGTGATCTCGGGCGCGTCCGTGGGCAGAGCTTCGGAGATGAGGTAATCGGCGAAGTAGCCGATGTGGACCAGGTAGACATCGATCGTCTTCTTGGCGCGGTTCTTGCGCCGCAGCTCGGTCGCGAAGTCGTCGCGCAACTCGCGGATGTCATCCAGCGAAACGGTCCCCATACCGCCCGATGCTACCGCAATAATCTATTCGTGGAAGAGCGCTGTTCTAGATCGAAATCTCTCCAGAAAAACAAAAACCCCCTGCTCAGAGGGGGTTTGTGGGGCGGGCGGGGCTCGAACCCGCGACCAATGGATTATGAGTCCACGGCTCTAACCGACTGAGCTACCGCCCCGTGTGTGGGATATCCACAGCGTTGGGATGGTACCGGGTGGGGTGGGGTGGGCACCAGTCGGATGGGGTGGCGTGGTGACCGGAGGGGCGAAGTTGGGGTGGATAGGGTGGGGGTAAACCGGGAACAGGGTGGAGGGTGGGCTGTGGCTAGTTTGTTTGCGAATGTGTTGAAGGTGCATCAGTGGGTCTATGAGAACAGCGGTGGCGTGGTGGGGCATCGGGTGCTGTTCGGGAATCCGACGTTGTTGTTGCGGACGGTGGGGCGGAAGACAGGGCAGGCGCGGACTTCGGCGCTGACATATGGGCGGGATGGGGCGGATTATTTGGTGACCGCGTCGAATGGTGGGTCGCCGCGGCCACCGGGGTGGTTGGCGAATGTGAAGGCTGAGCCGGAGTGTGAGATTCAGGTCGGGCGGCGCAAGATAGTGGTGATCGCGCGGGCGACGTTGCCCGACGATCCGGATTACGCGCGGCGCTGGGCGATTGTCGACGAGGTCAACAAGGGGCGCTACAGCGAGTACCAGAAGATGACCAAGCGGCCGATCGCGGTGGTGGTGTTGACTCCGGTCAGGTGAGTTCAGTCGGTCTCCCAGCCGTCGTAGTCGTCGTCGACATCACCACGGTCCCAATCGGACTCGCCGCGGGGCGGGCGGCTGGCCCACTGCACGATGAGAGCGACGAGACCGAGCACGGCGAGGACGACGACTACGACAATCAGCGTTTCCACGCGGGGCACCCTAGCGCCCCGAAGGGGTTACCTGCACGTACGTGAGACAAGTTGTCACAGAAGGCCGTTCAGACCGTAAGAAGTGTGCGTCCAACGGCGGTTCGCGATTCTATTGCCACATGTGCGCGATCGGCCTGTTCGAGTGGGAAGGATTGGCCGATAACGACTTCCAGTCGTCCGGCCGCCGCTTCCGCCAGTGCACGGGCGGCCAAGGCGAGCCAATCGATATCGCCTTTTCCGGTCAGATCGAACAGTCCGACCACGTCGATTCCGTGCGCCGCCACAGCTTCTCGATCGAAGTCGGCGAATTGACCTGCGGCAGCGCCATATCCGATGAAGCGGCCGCCGCTGGCCGCTGCTTCGATCGCGCCCGCACCCAATTCGCCACCCGCACCGTCCAATACAACGTTCGCGCCGGACCCACCGGTCGCGGCACGCGCCTTCGCCGACCAGTCGGACTCGGAGTAGTCGATGACCGCATTCGCGCCGAGTCGTGCCGCGAGCTCTAGTTTGGCGCTGCCGCGCGCCGCGGCAACCACATTCGCTCCAGCCGCGCGGACGAGTTGAATCAGCAGGGTGCCCAATCCCCCACCCGCCGCGGTGATGAGCACCCATTCGCCGGGCTGGATCGCGGCTCGATCGAAGATGGCGAGCGCGGTCTTGCCGTCGTGGGCGAGCGCCACCGCCGCTGGCAGGCTCAGGCCCTCTGGCACGGCGACCAGGGTTTCGGCCTTGGCGAGTGCCTGCTCCGCGTAGCCACCGATCGGCTGGCCACCGCCGATACCGCTAGCGGCGGTGTCGGTGACGACGCGTTTGCCGATCCAACTCGGCTCGATGTCCGGACCGACCGAGGTAATCACACCGGCGACCGCACCGCCGGGTACGTACGGCGGTTCGAGCTGGAAAAACTCGGTGCCCCAACCACTTCGGAGCTGGACGTCGAGGAACATGACATCGGCGGCCGCGACGTCGACGACCACCTGTCCCGGCCCGGCCACCGGCTCCGGCACTTCACGCACCGAAAGAACCTCTGGCCCACCGAATTCCGCAGCGTGCACAGCGCGCATGACAAACCTCCATCAATTCCTGACTTGATCCGACATGGACCAGCCTGGAACCTGAAGCAGTGTTGAGGTCAAGCCGAGGGGGTCGATTACGCTCAGCGCGGAACCCGGAATAGAAGCGCTCCCCGGGCCCAACACACGCGCTGAGGGCACAGCGTGAACCAGCGCTGTCACTACGCCCCACCGCAGCTGCTACTGCTCGACAACATCTCCCCGGCCACACGCTAGAAGCCCGCAGCGCCCCAGTCTGGTGGCCGTCGGGCACCCGCCCGAAGCCCACGGCCCAGCCCTGGAACAGAACCATCAGGAACCACTCCCGCCGCAGCTGCTGCGTCCACCACAAGCACCGCAGCTGCTGTTGGAGCCACCCCTACCGCAACCGCTGCTGCCTCCCCGCGCAGCCGGAACCACCGGAGTCACTGCTATCCGAATCTCCGGCATCTCGAGACGAAGAACGACGTCCCCTGATCCACCCGAATCCGCGCCGCAGCAGCCGACTCGGCGGGTTTGATCCTGCCAGTGCCGCGTCCAGGTAGCTTCTGCGGTAACTGAGATCCGTCGAGCGCAGTCATATGCCGGTGCCTGCGGGGCCGTGTCGTGCCGCGTTTCGACTGCGCTCGGCGAGTGAGCCGGGACTGATAGCGCGGCAACGTATCCGGACGGGGCAGAGGAGCCCATGGGGCGCAGCGCTGTGGAACCAAAGATCAGAAACCACCCCATCGCAGCTACTGCCTCCGCCACAACCGCCCGCCGCCGCTGCCACTGGAGCCACCGCCACTACAGCCCGAACTGCCGGAGTCACTGCTACCCGAATCTCCGGAATCACCCTATGAAGAACTCGGCCCCCGATCCACCCGAACCCGCACCGCAGCGGCCAACTCAGCAGCTAGTCACCGGCAGCGAATCGAGGCGATCCCGCCCACGATCCCGGAGCCCAGGTACCACCGGGCCCAGCGCCGTGGAACCAACGCGATCAGGAACCGCCCCGGCGCAGCTGCTGCCTCCGCCACTGCCACAACCCCAGCCCCCCAGAGTCACTGCCAACCCAATCTCCTACATCCCACCACGAAGAACTCGGCCCCCGATCCACCCGAACCCGCACCGCAGCGTCCGACTCGGCTGGTTGGTCACCAGCAGCAAGAATCCGAAGATCCCGCCCGTGATGAGGGCCGTAATCAGGAAGACCAGCAGCAGAGCGGGCATTCAGGACCCGCCACCACCGCAGCTACTCCCACCACCGCCACAACTGCTCCCCCCACCTCCGCAACTACTGCTCCCACCGCTACAGCTGCTACCGCCACTACAGCTGCTGCCGCTGCCACCATCGTGTCCGTGCCCATGATCATGCCCGTGGCCATGCCCATGCCCCCCACCGTTGCCCGGATCGAACCCCATCCCAGAATCGAACCCGGCGGCCCCGTAAACCCACGGCGAGTCATTGGAACCCCCATACCCCATCTGCCCACGCGACGATGCCCTGTTGGTGGACCGCGTGATCAGAAACCCGACCAGTGCCGTGATGCCACCGCCGACCAGGAGGATGAGCAGCAGCAGTACAACGAAGAAAACCACCATTCCGAAATGGTATAGGCCCACTCCCATGAGCAAAGGCTCGCCGAACAATCGCCCATTCGCCGTAGAGTGAATCGTGGCTTTGTTACGAAACCGTCCCCAGCGCCGAATCGACCTGGGCGATGTCGACCGAGTAGTGGCCGCACTCGAATTTCCCGACGCGGTTTTCAAAACCAGTCCATGGCAGCCACGGGAACTGGTGGAAACCGGACTGCGGCAGTGGCTGCGCTGTTGTGGCGCTGCCATGCGCGACGGTCAGGTCATCGGTATGCCCTCCCATGCGGTGGATGAGGCCTGGCACGGATTCATTCTGTGCACGCAGATGTATGCCGCATTCTGCACCGAGGCATATGGCCGATTCCTCCATCATTTCCCGGAAGGCGTTGCGACGAAAGGCCCTTCGCACGGCTCCAAGGGCGAACAGCTCGGCCGCACGGTAGTCGCTTGGTCGATGGTCGCAAAGCCTGGCGAAGCGTGTGTGCTGTGGGATCTGGACAGCAAGGTGGGCGTCGAACACCCGTGGGGCATCGGCGCAGAGCGAGTTGCGGCCATCGAAGCCGAACTCGCGAGCACACCGTAGAAGCTAGGTGAGCTTCACCCGCGCGGCGAAGAACCGCACCACTGCCGGGGCGAACTTGTTGAACTGGTACTGCAGCCTGGCCTCCGGAGTGACCGGCACGATGCTGCGATCCCGTTCGACCGCACGCACGATCTGGGCCGCGACTTTATCCGGCCCGTAGCGCCGTGCCTGATACAGCTTGTCGTACCGCTCCTGCTTGCGCCGCTCCTCCTCCGCGCTGACACCCGAAAACCTCGTAGTGGCAACAATATTGGTGTGCACGATACCGGGGCAGATGGTGTGCACCGAGATTCCGCGCCCGGCCAGTTCGGCACGCAGGCAGTCGGAGAACATGAATACCGCTGACTTACTGGTGGCGTATGCGCTGAAGCCCTGCTGCGGACTGTAGGCCGCCATGCTGGACAGGTTGACGATATGCCCGCCGAGTCCGCGCTCGGCCATCGCCGCACCGAAGGCGCGGCACCCATTGACCACGCCGCCGAGATTGATCCGCATGACCCGATCGAACTCCGCCGACGGCGTATCGAAGAACCCACCGGCCTGCCCGATTCCGGCATTGTTGATCAGAATGTCGGGCACGCCGTGTGCGGCGAACACATCGACCGCATGCAAGTGCACTGCTTCCTCATCGGAGACATCGAGCTGATAGGCGTGCGCCACACCGCCTTCGGCGGCGATAAGCTCGCGCGTCTGCTTGGCCGCATCCAGATTGATATCCGACAGCACGATTTCCGCACCGAGCCGCGCGAATACCAGAGCCGTCTCGCGACCGATACCGCTGCCACCGCCGGTGATCAGCACGAGCCGATCTTCGAATCGCTGTCGGGTGCGCCCGATTTCGGCTCGACGCAGGCCGCGCGGCGCTGCACCGCCGGCGACCGCGTCGATGAGCTCGGTGGTCGCGGTGGCGAGCAATTCGGGATGGGAGAACGGCATCCAATGTCCGGCAGGTACATCGCGGCGCCAGAGCCGCGAAACCCATTTGCGCTCATCGTCATAGCCCGCGGGTCGTACCGCGACATCGCGACCGGCGACGATCAACTGGACCGGCACCTCGGTGCGCCGCTCTCGTGGCGCGAGCAGTCGCGGCAGGATATTGGCACGGTAGATGAGCAGGCCTTCGACGGCGTCGCGACGGAACGTCGGGCCGAGCACGATACTCGACGGCGCGGTGTCGTTCATGATCGAAACAATGCGCTGCCAGCGTTTTTCGTGCGCGACCACCCGGAAGACCTGATCGAGCCCCGGCGTCATGGAGAAGATCGTGTATCCCGACGACAGTGCCTGGGTGAGCGGCTGCCACAGATTGCGCGGCGTCGGCCGGGACAGCCTGGCACGCACCCACTTCGCGAGATGATCCAGGTTCGGCCCGGAAACCGAAGTGAACGAGGCGACCCGCTCGGTCGCTTCCGGTTCGCACACCGCCTCCCACACCTGAACCGAACCCCAGTCGTGCGCGAGGACGTGCACCGGCTGATCCGGGCTCACCGCGTCGGCGACGGCGAAGAAGTCACCGGCGAGTGCATCCAGGCGGAAGTCTCGGGCGCGCCGGGTGCGGGTGGACTCTCCGTGGCCGCGGGTGTCGTAGGTGACGACGTGGAAACGCTCGGTCAGCAGTGGCACCACCGCATTCCAGAGATGATGGGTATCCGGCCAACCATGCACCAGCACAATGGTTTCCGCGCTCGGATCGCCGTATTCGAAGACGGCGATGTCGAATTCGCCGTTGCGCACGATCCGCCGCGTCGCGGCCGAGTCCAGGTCGGTCGTCGTCATCGACGTAACTCCTCGGGGTTCCTACTCACAGGTCCAATACCAATCGCCCACCCCGCGAACGCGAGACGCAGACGAGCATCTCCCCCGCCTCGTGATCGGCGGCGGTGAGCACGCTCTCGCGATGCTCGGGTTCACCGGAGAGCACCCGCACTTTGCAGGTCCGGCAGAAACCCTGGCGACATGAATACGGTCGATCCGGGCGGCTCCGCAGAATCGCCTGTAGCGCCGATTCAGCCGCGGGCACCTCGACAACTTCACCGGTGGAGGCGAATTCGATCTCGAATGGCACACCATCGACGATCGGCGGCGGCGAAAACCGCTCGGAATGCAGTTCGACGCCGGGCATTTCGCGCACGGCCGCAGCGACGGCGGTGGTCATCGGAACCGGGCCGCAGCAGTACACAGCAGTATTGGAGGTGACCCCTGCGAGCAGTGTTGCGGCGTTGGGCACTCCGTGTTCGTCATCCGCGCGCACGGTGACCCGAGCGCCGAATCCCGCGATCTCGTCGAGAAACGGAATCGTGTCCCGGTTACGCCCGGTGTATACCATCGACCAGTCGATGCCGAGCCGCATCGCCAATCGCGCCATCGGCAGAATCGGCGTAACCCCGATCCCACCCGCGATGAAATGCACACGCGCAGCGGGTGATCCGTGACCGGGTACCGCGAACGGAAACGCATTGCGCGGACCGCGAACCACAATGCGCGATCCGACCGGCAGCTCGTCGTGCACTTCCACCGAACCGCCGCCGCCCGCTGGAATCCGGCGTACCGCGATCCGATACGCCCGGGTATCGGCCGGATCACCACACAGCGAGTACTGCCGCAACCGACCCGAAGGCAACTCCAGATCGAGATGCGCACCCGGTCGCCACGCAGGAAGTGCGCGCGCATCCGGCGATTCCAGCCGCAGGCTCACCACATCCTGGTCCTGCGCCTCGATGCGTCGACCGGTCACAACGAGCGTCAGCCGGTGATCATCGGCGGGCGGTGACAGATCGCGGCGGTTGATGATCGTGGTCCACCGCAGCCGCGCCGAGGCGACCGCATCGAGCACCCGTACGGCCCGATCCTCGTCGCACTTACCGAACAGATCGGCTGGCCGCTGCTCGGGCATCGGTCTCCAGTTCAAGACGCAACCGCCTGGGCCGCAGGGGATTTGGCCAGATACGCCACCGCCTGCGCGGTCGAACCGACGGATTCCGGATTGTAGCCGGGCTTGAATGTCGTCAGCGCACTCCACAGCAGCGAGGGCACACCGGGCAGCGCACCGCGCCACATTGCGCCGAAAACCCGAGTGATCAGGCGCGGATAACCGAGGTCGGGCAGCGCGGGATCCTGGTGCACCATGAATTTGGTGCCGCGCACCACCAGCGTGAGGAAAATCGGGAAGACGATCGTCATGATCGCCGCCCGTCGCACATAGCCCGCGCCGAAGTAGACAGCCACATCGTGGGCGACGTGCCGGTGCTCGACCTCCTCGGCACCGTGCCAGCGGAACAGGTCCGCCACGCGGGGGTCGGCGCCGAACTTTTCCAGATCGGCATTGAGCACCCAATCGCCGAGGTAGGCGAAGAAATGCTCCAGGCAGGCGATGATTACCAATCGCTCGACCATGACCTGGCGCTGCGCGACGCCATCGACATTCTTGGGCCCGAGCGACTTGCGGAAAAGGTATTCCGCCTGCCGCACATAAGGTTCCGGATCTATGCCGTTGGCGGCGAGTACCTCGTGCAGCACCTTGTCGTGGGTCTCGGCGTGCATGGATTCCTGACCGATGAAACCGAGCATGGCCTCGCGCAGTTTCTCGTCCTTCACATAGGGCAGCGCCTCGGAATACGCGGCGCAGAACATCCGCTCGCCCTCGGGCAGCAACAGGTTCAACGCATTGATCAGATGCGAGGCGATGGGTTCCGCGGGCATCCAATGCAAGGGAGTGTCCGCCCAGTCGAACCGCACATTGCGCGCGTTGAGGGCGATCTCGCCGGGATCGACATCGACCCGCCGCTGTGCCCTGCGAAGTAGCTTCATCGGTACTCCTTGATCTCACCGCCGCGCCTCAGCCCGAAAAAGACCGCGACATTGCGTACCTTCCTTCATCGCCGTAGCAATAATCATACACATATATGAAACCCTCGGTTACACACATGCTCGACCAGCGCGAACGCCGGCGGAAAGCCCCCTGACGATAGAACGCTCCACTGTGACCGAGATCCCCGCGATCAGGCAGTAAACTAGAACACGTTCTAGTAGGCTTTGGCTATGGAACGACTAACCGGACTGGATGCCAGCTTCCTGTATCTCGAGACCGAGACCCAGCACCTGCACGTCTGTGCACTGCTGATCCTGGATCCCACCGCAGGGGGCGCGCAGTACACCTTCGAAAAATTCAAAGCAGAACTCGGCCGCAGGCTGCGGCTGATCCCGCAGATGCGGCGGCGGATCCATGAGGTGCCGTTCAATCTCGACCATCCGGTCTGGGTGGAAGACCCGAATTTCGATTTGGACCATCACATCCGGCGCATCGAAACGCCGCGCCCGTTGGAACGTCGGGAACTCGCGGACTTGGTCGGCGAGATCGCCAGCGTGCCGATGGATCGCAGCCGTCCGCTGTGGGAGATGAGCGTGGTGGAGCACTTGTCGGACGGGAAAATGGCGGTGATCTGCAAGTACCACCATGCCGCCGTGGACGGCATCACCGGCGCCAACATGATGATGCATCTGTGCGATCTGGAGCCGGGGCTCAGCAAGACCGAACCGGCCGAGGAGTGGCACGCCGAACCCCAGCCCAGCGACTTGAAGCTGGCCGCCGCGGCGGTGCTCAACCTGCCGAATAAACTGGGCCTGTTCGGCATGGTGCCGAAAACCCTTGGCATGGTCGCTGGTTTCGCGCAGCGACGTCGAAACAGCCAGGCGGGCATGGCCTTACCGTTGACCGCACCACGAACCCCGTTCAACGGCGCGATCAGCCCGGATCGCGTGGTGGCCTGTGCCGAGACCGAGCTCGCCGCGATCAAGGAAATCAAGACCGCCTTCGATGTGAAAATCAACGATGTCGTCTTGACCATCGTGGCGGGCGTCCTGCGCACCTACCTGGACAAGCACGACGAGCTGCCCGACAAATCCCTGATCGCCTCGGTGCCGGTGTCAGTGCACGACGCTTCCCGGCACACCGCGGGCATCAATAAGGTCTCCTCGCTGTTCTGCCAGCTCGGCACCGATATCGCCGAGCCGGTGGAACGCCTGCGACAGGTCGCCGAGGCCAACCGCGACGCCAAACAGGAACACGAATTCGTCGGGGCGGATTTCCTGATGGACTGGTCGAAGTACGCTCCGCCGAACACCTTTCAGTTGGCCGCGCGCGTCTACTCGTCGCTGAAACTGGCCGAACTTCATCCGGTGGTGCACAACCTGGTGGTGTCGAATGTGCCGGGCCCCCCGATGCCATTGTATTTCCTCGGCCTTCAGGTCGAGGCCATGTATCCGTTCGGGCCGGTGTTCCACGGCGCGGGACTGACCGTCACCGCGCTGTCGAATAACGGTGATCTGGACTTCGGGTTCATCGCCTGCCGGGAACTGGTGCCCGATCTGCAGGTGATCGCTGATGCGGTTCCCGACGTTGTCGATGAATTGCTCGCCGCGGCACGCGATCTGGGCTAATGCCCGCCGCTGCCCTGTTCGCCATCGCCGCCGAACAGGGCCGCATTCGAAGTTTCCTTCAGTCTTGCGACAACGGCGGCGCAGGCCTCGAGCAGTACCGGTACGAAGCGGTCGGCCTCGAGCACGCAGGATGCGTGACCGGCCTTGACCAGATGAATGCTGGCACCGGGAATCATGGTCGCCATCTCCAGTTGCCGATAGACCGGAATCGCACGGTCACGCGTGGTGATCACGACGGCGGTCGGCATGCGCAGCGTGGAAAGCCAAGCGGTGGCATCGAATCGGCCGACCTCGGCGATGACCTGCGCCATGGCCCAACCGCTACTGCTGCGAAATTCGGTGAGCGCCCAGCGATTCAGCTTTCCCGGGGTCCACGTGCACTCCGGCAATTCGGGTAGCCGACCCACATACTCCGCCGCACGACGGTACGCATACGGGCCGATGGCTCCTGCCACCGCGCCGAAGGCCAGATGAAATGCGCGCTCGCGCAACTTTTCCTGGAACCGATACGGCGTCGCGCACAGCACCAGGCCGCTCACCCGATCCGAATGCCGTTGTGCGGCAAGCAATGCCACGACACCGCCCAGGGAGTATCCGGCCAGGATCGCACGCTCGATGCCGATCGCGTCCGCCACCGCGACGACGTCGTCGGCACAGTCCTGCACCGAGAACCGCTTCGAGCGGATGCCGCGGCCGTGCCAGCGCTGATCGAAGAGGATCACCCGGTAATGCTCGGCCAGCGCCTCGAGCGCCGGGAACCAGGTCAAGTAGCCCGTGCAGGCGGTGGCGTGCAGCAGGATCAGGGTCGGTGCACCCTCGGGGCCGGTGATATCGACGACGTAGGTGCGCCCGCGCCCCGGCAGCTCGACGAGCCGTCCACCGGGCACCTCGGCGATATCGGGCACCCCGGAACGCCGCGAGAACCGGCGCATGGCCACCGCCGCGGGATTCGAATTCGTCATCGTCGGCCTCCTCGCGGTCTTACTAGAACACGTTCTACATCGATGATGCCATAGAGGCCCGTTCGGGCGAGGGCGCGGACGACGCATTCGGCGATGCAGGCGGGCTTATCACCACCCTCGCGTTCGATGGTCGCGTGGACGACGACCTGCAGGCCGCCGGGAACCTCGTCGACGCTCACGATCCGAGCGCGGCCACGGATGCGGGAACCGGCGGACACGAGAGATCGCACAGTAGTGCGCAGTCCCGTTGGTCGATACCGAACCAAGAGCGGAGCGACAATCCTCTGTAACGTGTTTCAGTAAGTTCACGGGGATCGAGAGGAGGCCGCGATGGGGCGGTTGACCGGCAAGGTGGCACTGATCAGTGGCGGTGCGCGGGGTATGGGCGCCGCCCACGCGCGGGCGCTGGTGGCAGAGGATGCACGGGTGCTGCTCGGCGACATCCTCGACGAGGAGGGCGCGGCACTGGCCAAGGAGATCGGCGACAATGCCGCCTATGTCCATCTCGATGTACGCGAAAAGCAGCAGTGGCAGGATGCGGTCGCCGAGGCCGTGCAGTGCTTCGGGTCGCTGAATGTTTTGGTGAACAATGCCGGGATCGTCAATGGCAATCTGCTCGTCGACTTCGAATTGGCCGAGTGGCGCAAGATCATCGATATCAATTTGACCGGGACCTTCCTCGGCATGCAGGCCGCCACGCCCGCAATGATCGAGGCGGGCGGCGGTTCGGTCATCAATATTTCCTCGGTCGAGGGCATGCGCGGCAGCCCCGGCCTGCACGGGTACACCGCCACCAAATTCGCGGTGCGCGGACTCACCAAATCGACCGCACTCGAGTTGGCGCAGTATGGAATTCGGGTGAATTCGATCCATCCCGGAATGATCCGGACGCCGATGACCGAGGGTATTCCGGAGGATTTCCTGCAGATCCCGCTCGGGCGCGCCGCCGATCCATCCGAAGTGTCCGCGCTGGTGACCTACCTGGCCAGCGACGAATCGTCCTATTCGACCGGTGCCGAATTCGTCATCGATGGCGGGCTGACCGTAGGAGTTCCACACAAGACGTTCTCGTGAACGCTACTTCGCGCCAGCGGGCAGCCTACCGATCGACGACTCACGCGGCGTGAACACACTTGTCTGCCAGGGTATTTCGACGCTGCTATGACATCGATCCGTTCGAGGTTGCCGCTGTAGACGCGCTCACCGTCGATGTCCAAGAGTTGCCCCGCACGGCGGCTGATCGTCACCGACCAGTCGATATCGGGCATGGGCTCGAGGAAACGCGCTCACGTAGCAATCGAATCCGGATGCGGTGCGTTCACCACGGTCTCCCCCACAGTCTGTGACGGCGTGCGGAATCGGGGTGGATACGACCGGCCGCTACCAGCGCGTCGAACGCGGCGTGCTTGCGGGCGCAATCGTGGTCGCGGTGCAGTTGCATCGCGAGATGGGCGTCGGCCAGGGTGAACGGGTGATCGGGCGGGCCGCACGTCCATGCCTTCGGCCATTCGATCGGACGTAGACGGCAGCGACCCGCGGCGGGCCGGTGGCGTCGCGGTCGGTCGACCGGCCACACGCAAGCAACCCCGACCATCGCGAACGCACCGCCCCCGATGACCGCGAGCACGCTATGCACCACCTGCCACGTGCCCATGGTCGGTCACCGCCCGCCATCCCTGGTCCGATCGGGTCGCTGGTACCGCTAGTTGCGTGAGCCCGTCGAGCACCTGCTGGAACGTGTGGAGTCCGGGCGTGCCGATGGGCAGGCAATACTCGATGGTCTCGGCCGGGAAAGCGATGCCGCGCCGGTGGGCGCGCTCGCGCGGGCTCAACGCCTGCGGCGTGATCCGACCGTGCCGCACGAGTGTGTAGAAGGCCGCCCACTTCCACGCGCACCGCTCGATCCGGCACGCGCGGTGTTGCCGCATCTGCTGGTGCGCCAACTCGACCTCGGCGCGGCCGCAGATGGTGGGTGTGATGAGGATGGTGTCGTCGGTCATCACTCCACTTCCTGTTCGACGCTGGGCCCGGACATACCGGAGCGCATCCAGATGCCTTGCGGGCAAACGGTTTCCAAATCAAACCCCGCGTCGCAGATCAAGGACGGTCGACAGCCGACATGCTCGAGGTCGAAGACAACGATCACCTCGACCTCGAGACCGGCCGCCAGCCTGAGCGCATACCCGATCGGATCATCGATATCGTCCGGTGGCCGAGCCGTGTAGACGTACTGGTAGCCGCGCGTATCCGCATGCCGCCGAACATCGGTGGCGTGGCGTGGCGCATCCGGACCGGACACGTCATCGCGGACGAACCCGATGGCTTTTGGTTTGTCGCTGGTGGATTGCGTATGTGTCATAGTTCCCCCGGAACGTGGTCGGTGGTCGGTATCTACGTCCGGCGACAACAACCGCCATCGCGCGCGGGCACGTGATCCGAGCCGCGCAGCCGGATAGCTGAAGTTGTTGTGGCTCCAGTAGATTGGCGCTGTTCTCGTGGAGCCGACCTGCGGTGTCATCCGAACGTCGGGGCCAAGCACACCACGAACTTCGAGTGAAATACGCGCTTCCGGAAGTTCCGGACCCAATTGGCCCGAATCACCAAGAAGAGGTCCACCGCCCACGTAAAGTCCCTCCCGCGTTCGGGTTTCGTTTCGTTCCGCTTCTGCAAAGGATGCAAACACCATGACCAGCGACGATGAACCCTCGACCCTGCCCAGGCGACAACTGGGACGTTTCCTGCGCGAGGCGCGCGAAGGCACCGGGCTATCGCTCGAACGAGCCTCTCACCTGGTGGAACTGAGTAAGACCGCCCTGCATCGCCTCGAGACCGGCGGTGTCAAGAAGTCCCGTATCCGCGACATTCAAGCGCTGTGCGAACTGTACGAGGTCAAACCGGCCGACATCGACCGCGCCGTCGAACTCGCCAAACAAGCACGGGTCACCTCGTGGTACACCGCATTCGGCGGGCTCTACAGCGATGCGACGTTCAACATGTACGTCGAACTCGCGGCTGCCGCACGTCAACTGATCGCGTACCACGAGATCGTGCTCGGGCTCGTCCAGACCGCTGACTATGCGCGGGCGCTGATCAGCGCGTTCTACCGTGACAGCGATCCGGAAGACATCGAACGCCGGGTCGAGTTGCGGTTGAAGCGGCAAACTATCGTCACCCGCAAAGCCGATCCGGTGAAACTCGAACTGCTGCTGCATGAATCGGCGCTGCACCGCGTTGTCGGCGGGCCGAAGGTGATGGCCGCACAGCTGAATCATTTGGCCGAGATCGGCAAGCTGCCGAACGTCTCGATCCGTATACATCCGTACGTCGGCGGATGCGCGTTGGGTGTGCTACATGGTCCGTTCGTGCTCCTCGACTTCGGCACAGACGCCAAGGGCCACACAGTGGAACCCCCGTTGGTCTATCTCGAAGGGAACGGGAAGCCGGACTTGTACCTGGAACACACCGATGACTTCCGCCGCTACCATGACATTGCTTCGGCCATACGGAGTACAGCACTGGATGAGACGCAAACGCGAGAACTGCTCAGGCGGGCAGCAAGGAGTTACAGAGCGTGAATACCGAACTATCCAAAGCGAATTGGTTCAAGAGCAGCCACAGCGGCGGCCAGACCGACTGTGTCGAGGTGGCATGGCTCGATGGAGGCAGCGTCGGCATTCGTGACTCGAAGAACCCAACCGGCCCAGCACTGATCTTCGCCCCGGGCGAATGGGATGCGTTCACAGCAGGCGTCACCAACGAAGAGTTCAATCCCGTCTGAGCTAGGCAGAATTCGAGCACCACAACGGCCCCGTGCGACGAGCCCAAGCGTCGCAACGGGGCCGTCTGCTGTCACCCCTGAAAGATTTCTCGCAACAGGTTCGATGGCACCGTAATCATGGGTCGTACGCGGATGTTGCAGGAGGTATGCCCGACCGGAAATTCATTCATCCTGCAGAAGTAGCCGAAACGACGGGTGGGCGGGGGTGAGTGGCCTGAGAGCGCGAAAGTCCTTCTCGTCCAACGTAAGGAGGTCATTTGTAAGGTAACGCTCGGCGAGTACCACAGTGACAGCGTCGGCCAGGTCCAGGCGAAGCCCGCGATACTGTTCGATGATCTTCTGCGCCACTCGAAGATCATCACGGTCGACCGCCGGAACGAGTACCGCGCCCTCCTCGGCCGAGGTGAGCAGGTCGTCGAGGACGAGATCGGCGATACGACGATCCTTGCCAAACCTCGCGATCAGCAAATGATCGATCTCGTCGAGCACCAGCGGCGACACGACGGCCACCGAGGTAGCCAGGAAATCTCGCGCGCGGGTGTGCAACTCGGCGGCACGATCGTAGGCGGCGATGATGGCCGAGGTGTCAGCGATGAAGAAGCTCACTTCCCGTATGCCTCGCCGAGAAGTTCTGCACTGTCGGCGGCGAAGTTCGGATCACCGGAGTCGAACGACGGCCATGGCCGACTGCGGCGAACCTGGTGCGCGCGGAGCAACACGAGGGCGATTCCCTCCCGGATCAGGTCGGCTTCCGATCGTCCAGACTCCTCGGCGGCCTGCTTGAGGCGTGCAGCCTGCTCCGCTTCGAGATACACGCTAGTTTTGGTCTTCATAGAATGTAGGGTACAACGTAGGGCACTCCCGGCGCACCCTGCGGCTGATGCGCGCGACCGGACGCTCCGCGCCCACCTCGTCGACGGGTGCGCACTCCAATGTTACGGAAGCCATATCTCAATGACGCTCCAGCTAATGTAATATGAAAGTCGTACAATATGATTCTCAGAGAGATGGGAGTGTCATGATCCTTGTCACCGGAGCTACTGGAACCGTCGGCCGTCCACTCGTCGAACTGCTTGCCACACAAGGCGTTCAGGTACGAGCCGTCACCCGGTCCCCCGAAAGTGCCACACTGCCCGCCGGGGTCGAGGTGGTGGCCGGTGATCCGGCCTGGCCGGACACTGTTGCCGATGCTCTCGACGGTGTGGCCGCGGCATTCCTGCACCCACGGGCCGTGGGCGATGCCGCCTTCGACTTCGCGGAACTGGCCGGTAAGCGTGGCGTGCGCAGGCTGGTCGCCCTCTCCGCCATCAATATCGACGACCCGCTCGCCGCACAGCCGTCCCGCTTCCGTGGCGACCGGAACAAGGAAGCCGAGCAGGCAGTAGCGGATAGCGGTCTGGAGTGGGTGAGCCTGCGCGCCAGCAGCTTTGCCAGCAATGTCGTGCAGAGCGGCTGGGATGCCCAGATTCGCGCGGGCGATGTGGTGCGCGGGCCCTTCGCCGAATTCGCCGAAAGTCCGCTGCACGAGCGCGATATCGCGGCGGTCGCGGCGCATGCCCTCCTGACCGATGATCTGCTGAGCCGACGAGTGGAACTGACTGGGCCCCAATCGCTTACGCATGCCGATATGGTTCGGATCATTGGCGAGGTCATCGGTAGGCCGCTGCGCTATGAAGAAGTTCCCGCCGCCGTGGTGCGGCAAGGCATGGTGGCGCGCGGCTTTCCGGAGGATTTCGTCGACTCCCTGCTGACGCGCTACGCCGACGGCGTCGGCCAGCCCGCACCCGTCACCAATGATGTCGAGAAAATCCTCGGCAGCACAAGAAATTTCGCTGAGTGGGCCGCCGAGCACGCTGCCGCCTTCCGGAATTGAGTGCGAACCATGCGCGCAATCGCCCAATTCGCGGCCCAGATTTTCAGCGGTGTCTTCGCCGGATTCCTTATCGCCGTCCTCGTCCTCGAACTATCAATGCGTGACGCCAGCGCTGCCGTCTATACCCAGGTCCGGCAGATCGAACTGGAATGGCTCGACGTCCTCGCCAGCGCCACCCTGCTACCCGCTCTGATCGCGACCGCCTTCATCATCGCGATCCGCGTCCGCGCCCGCAGTCCGGTCCGCTGGCTCCCGATCATTGCGTTCGCCCTGCTCGCGGGCGTGCTGATCCTGACAGTCATCGTCAACCTGCCGATCAATGCCGACCAACGCGACTGGCTCGTCACCGTGGCGCCCGATGACTGGGCAACCGTCCGCGACCGCTGGCAGCTCGCCCATGCGGTGCGAACGGTAGCCGCGACCCTCGCCTTCGCGGCCCTCAGCGCGGCTCAGGACACCCGACGGTTCTGCACCGCCCACTCGGCGAGGGCATCGGCGGACACGTCCACACCGAGCACGCTATCGATGACAACCCGACCGACACAGATCGAGCGCATTACCCGATCGGTGAAGGCCTCCACATCACCCCAGGGCAAATAGGGTTTCGCGATCAGCAGCGAGGCGATGCCGTGCGCGCTCGTCCACAGCTCCAAGACGACCGGCACCGGGTCGCCGGGAGCGATCACACCGAGGTTCATGCACTCGGTGATTGTCGCCGCGAAGTGGGCGAAGGCGCTGCTGGTCAGCACTTGGTCGACCGCGCCCGCCGTCTCGCCGGGCGTCATGGCCAGGCGGTACTGCTCGGGATGCTCCCTGGCGAACCGGACATACGCCAGGCCCTGTTGACGCAAACGCTCCATCGGCGACTCGTTCGGATCGGATGCGGCCAGCATTTCCGCGTTCAGATCCTCGAATACTTGGGCCACCACCGACTCGATCAGCTGATCTTTGTCCGCGAAATGGCGGTATATGGACGGTGGGGTGACGCCGACGATCTTGGCGATCTGCCGGATCGACACCGCGTCTACATGCCCGCTACGAGCCAGTAATTTCCTTGTGGCATCGAGGATTTCGGCACGTAGTTCCGCACCGGAGCCACGTGCCGAACGCTGCCTCGGAGTAAAATTCACGGTCGTCCGGCTAGTTGGTGTTTATCGGATTCGTTTGCGCCCAGCAATGTTTCGCCCTCGCTCAAACCGATCTTGGTGTGCAGCTTGGCGAGCGGCACGGGGGCCCACCAGTTCGCGGTGCCGAGCAGCCGCATGAGTGCGGGCGCGAGCAGGCCGCGGATCAGCGTAGCGTCCGCGAGCACCGTCAAAGTCAGCCCCAGGCCCGTCATCTGGATGAACGATACCTTCGAGGTGACCATGGCTGCCATCACGATAGCCATCAAAAGTGCGGCCGCGGTGAAGATCCGGCCGGTGCGCGCGACGCCCAGCGCGACCGCGCGAGCGTTGTCCGCAGCGGTGCGCCCCGAGGCCAGCCACTCCTCGCGAATGCGCGAGAGCAGGAATACCTCATAGTCCATGGACATTCCGAAGGCGAGACAGAACATCAGGATCGGCATGGTCGGGACGAGATATCCGGTCGCTTCATTGCCGAAAACGCTGGACAAATGCCCGTTCTGGAAGATCCAGACCATTGCGCCGAACGCTGCGGTCAACGAAAGCGTATTGAGGGCAAGGGCTTTCAGCGGCAGCAGCACACTGCCGGTGAACAGGAACAGCACCACGAAGGCGGCGAGGGCGATCAGCGCGCCGGCCAGCGGGAGTCGCGCCCCCAGTGCGTCGAGGGAGTCGCGATTGATCGCGGCGCTGCCGCCGAAG
The DNA here is from genome assembly GCF_050955785.1 of Nocardia sp. CA-084685. NCBI lineage: Bacteria > Bacillati > Actinomycetota > Actinomycetes > Mycobacteriales > Nocardiaceae > Nocardia > Nocardia sp. CA-084685. The sequence continues at coordinate 2,287,976 of NZ_CP192094.1, read as the reverse complement.
AGCGCCGGTCCCGGGCTCGGGACGTCGCGCAGCCGGTCCAGCTGCGTCTTACCCGCGGCGGTGAACGGATCGACCGTCGTCGCGACAGTGAGGAATGCGCCGGTGTCATTCGTCATCTGCGGCGATCCGAGCGCGACCTTCAAGCCGCGGCTATATAGACCGGCACCCGACAGCACTCCGGACACGCCGTCCACCTTCGACAGCGCGGCGGCGTAGTCGCCGATGGCGGCCGGATTTCCGTGGTAGTCGTCGAGCACCACGGTGGCATTGGTCGCGGCGTTGGATTGGAAGTCGGAGCGCAGTGCGTCGCCGACCGTGCGGCTGGTGGCGGAGGCCCCCGCATTGAGGACGCGGTCATCCGGATAGCCGAATTTCACGCCGAGGAACGGGGACCCGATCGCCAGCATCAGCACGATGATCGCGATGGCGACCGGTGCGGCGTGGCGCATAACCCACTGCACCGTGCGGTACCAGAAGTTCTGCTCCGGAGCGCGCTCAACGTGCACGGCACGGCCGAGCAAGCGCGCCAATGGCTTTCGCAGATCCAATGCGTTGACCCGATGCCCCAGCAGCATCAGCACCGCGGGCAGGATCAGGATCGATGCGGCGGCGGCCGCGGCGACCACCGCAACGCCCGCGTAGGCGAAGGATTTGAGGAAGTACAGATTGAAGACGCCCAACGCGGCCACCGACAAGGCGACGGTCAGCGCCGAATACAGCACTGTGCGTCCCGCCGTCTGCACCGCGCGCACCACGGCCGCCTCGATATCGAGACCATTGCCGAGTTCTTCGCGGTAGCGGCTGACAATGAACAGGCTGTAGTCGATCGCGAGCGCAAGACCCAATGCCGTGGTCAAATTCAGCGCGTAAATCGACACATCGGTGAAGACCGTGAGGGTGCGCAGGATCGCCAGCGTCGTCAAGATCGCGAAGATCCCGACGGCCAGCGGCAGGAAGGCCGCGACCAAGCTGCCGAACACCAGGATCAACACGATGAACGACAGCGGGATAGCCACGCTCTCGGCGACCGCGAGATCATGGGTGATCTGCTCGTTCGAGTCGTGGTAGATGGAGCTGAGGCCGCCCTGATAGATGCTGACGCCGTCCTTGGTGCCAGTGACTTCGTCGGCGATAGCACCGGCGGTCCGCTGGGCCACGGACTCCTCGCCGGTGATATATCCGAGCACCAATGCGCTCTTACCGTCTTTGCTGCGCAATACCGACGACAGTGTTTGCGGCGCGTTCCAATAGGACTGGATGCCGATCACATCACCGCGCGAGCGCAGGGTGTCGGTCAACTTCGCACCCGCGGCCTTGGCGGCCGGACTGTCCGCGCCGGATTCGTCGCGCACCAGCAGGATGAGGTTCGGTTCCGCGCCGCCGAAGTTATCCGCGATCAACTTGGTAACCTGCGTGGATTCGGCGTCGCCCGGAGTGAAACCAGCGGTCTTCATATGCGAGGTCGCCGTGGCACCGAATACACCGCAGAGTACGGCCAGCAGTGCGGCGGCGAGCAGGATCGTCTTCGGATGCCTGGTGGCCAGATGGGCGATCCGTACCAGCATGAGCGACTCCCCTAGTTCGACTACTCTCAGGTAACAGCGTTAGCGTAACGCCGTTAACTCAATGGCGATAGTGGTGCACAGCTAACGAATAGTGATCCCGGTCACCCGAGGAATGTGACGATCGCATCGGCGATGGCTTCGGCGTACCTCGCCCGCCCATCCGGCGATTCGATCAGCGCGGCGTCGCCAGGATCGCGCATATTTCCGCATTCCACGAGCGCGGCCGGGCGTTCGGAAAGGTTGAGACCCGCCAGATCCGCACGCGGATTCATGCCATCGGAGCCGACATAGGTCGACGGGACGAAGCCGGACCCGAGCATGGTGTCGCGCAGCGTCGTCGCCAGTCGCTGCGAAGGCTCACCCTGCGCCGGGTTCAGTGGCGGCGACGAGTAGGCGACGTGGAAGCCGTGCGCGCCCGCAGCCGCGCCATCGGCATGGATCGAGACGACAGCCGCTGCGCCACTGCGGTTTCCGATAGCGGCACGTTCATCGACGCAGGGGCCGACGCCCGCATCGTCGTCGCGGGTCAGCACGACGCGAATGCCCCGCGCGGCCAGGGAATCCCGGACCCGAGTGGAGACGTCCCAGGTGAATTCGTGCTCGGTATAGCCATCAGTGCCGGATGTGCCGGTTGTGTTGCAGGCCTTGGTTTTTCCGCGACCGTCCGGCACCTGACGGTTGATCTCGCCGGGCTGGTCGGCATTGCCGCCATTGTGGCCGGGGTCGATGACGACGACGCGGTCATCGGCCATGAAGTGCGGCGGGTTCGTCGTCGGTTCGTCGCTTATTCGCGGCGTCGTGGTGCGCGCCGATGAACCGGAGGCGTCGTGCGCGCATCCGCCGAGCAACATGCCCCACGCGCAGATCGCGGCGGTCGTCTTCCAGCTTCGCCAACGCATGACACCGACACTGCCACAGGCCGCATCGACACAGCTATCGGAAGGCCAGCGCGCCGAGCGTATCCGCGTGCCGGTACTGCAGATACTTCTTGACCGTGTCCGCGGCGACGGCCGCATTGGCGGTGGCCACCGTGACCACGACGAACTCCTTCTCGGTCCCGTCGCGCCATTTGCCGGTGACGAAATTGTCGATGTAGGTGCCCGGCCGCAGGTGCAGGTCCGCATCGGTGAACTTGCCGAGCGCGGCCGTGGCCTGACCCTCGGTCGGCATCGCGAGGACGAATTGGGTGATCTTCAGCCCGCCGCCCTCGGCCCGGTACACCATTTCCGCGGCGTACTGGCAGCCCAGGCCGGTGAGCGTGCCGTTGACCTCGAAATCGCGGCAGTTGGCGTGGTCGCGGCCCTCCACCCAGTCGGCGTGCAGTGACACGTTGTCGAATGTGAAATTCCAGTCCCCGGCGAAGTCGGTGTAGGTGAGCTTGCCCGAGGACGGTTGGCCCGGTCGCGGCGTTGTCGTGGTCGTTCGCGGGGTGCTCGTGCGCGGCGCGCTAGTCGCCGGGACCACGGTGGCCGTGACATTCGATGCCTGCGGTTGATCCTCGTCGCGCGCGGTGATGACGACCAGTCCGACACCGACCACGGCGAGCACCGCGACCAACCCGAGCACCACCGCGACGATCACACCGGTCTTCGGTTTCGGCGGCGGACTCGGCGTCGGCGCGCTGGGATAACCCATCGGATAGCCGGTCTGCCCCCAACCCTGCTGCGCCGAATATTCCACCGGCTGCCCCCATGGCGCCGGGTCCTGTCGCGGCTGCTCCCCGCCGTACGGATTACTCACTGCCTGCCCACCTCTCCCACCGGGGCGGCGACCCCCACCCATCATGTGCTGATCGCGATCCGATCCCACGGCGTTGCAGGTTCTAGCAGCTTAGCCGGTGAGCAATAGGCCCAGCGCAAGCCCGAACATCACGACCGCGATCACCGAATCGAGTACGCGCCACGCGCTCGGGCGGGCGAACAGCGGGCCGAGTTTGCGGGCACCGTAGCCGAGCGAGGAGAACCAGATAATGCTGGCGACCATCGCGCCCCCGCCGAGAAACCAGCGGTCCGGGCTGGTGTAGGTATTGGCGAAGGAGCCGAGCAGTAGCACGGTGTCCAGGTAGACGTGCGGGTTGAGCCAGGTCAGGGCCAGACAGGTGAGGACGGTCGCGCCGAGTGCGACAGTGGCGCCGGTGGATTCCGTGGTCAGGCTCGATGCCGCGCAGACGCGGCGGGCGGCGAGAATGCCGTAGCCGAGCAGAAACGCGGCTCCGGCGTAGCGGATCACCGACAGCAGCGCGGGTGCGGATTCGACCACGACGCCCAACCCGCCGACTCCCGCCGCGATCAGCACGATGTCGGACACGGTGCAGACCGCGACCACGGCGAGCACATGCTGGCCGCGCAGACCTTGGCGCAGGACGAAGGCGTTCTGCGCGCCGATCGCCACGATCAAGGAGAGTCCGAAGCCGAGTCCCGAAATGGCCGCCATGGCCGCCGATGATGCCGTCACATGCATCGACGCTAGATCTGCGGCCGTGACCAGACCAGCTAAATATTCTGAACTACCTTTAGAATTTCTTAATGGACCTCCAGCTCGATCAGCTCCGTGCGCTCAACGCGGCGGTCACCGAGGGCACTTTCGATGCGGCCGCGCGCAGTCTGCGCGTAACGCCGTCGGCGGTCAGTCAACGCATCAAGGCGCTCGAGGACGCCGCCGGTCGGATCCTGCTGCAACGCACAAAACCGGTGCGGCCCACCGAATCCGGGCTCGCGGTGCTGCGCTTGGCGCGACAGATCGAACTGCTGGCTGGAGATGCCGCACGCGAACTCGGCGATATCGAGCGACCCGCGGATCAGCCGATCCGGGTGCCGATCGCGGTCAATGCCGACTCACTGGAAACGTGGGTGATGCCCGCATTGCGCCAGGCGCCCACCGGGGTGTGTTTCGAAATACATCGCGAGGATGAGGAACACACGACTCGATTGCTGCGCGACGGGACGGTGATGGCGGCGATCACCGCCACCGCATCGGCGGTGCAGGGGTGTCGGGTGGAACGGCTCGGCGCCATGCGGTATCGACCGATGGCGAATCCGCGGTTCGCGCGGACCTGGTTCGCCGACGGTTCGAGCGCTGAGGCATATTCCGTTGCGCCCGTTGTGCTTTTCGATCGCAAAGATGATCTGCAGGATCGGCATCTACGGCGGCGGTGTGGGCATCCGGTGGATCCACCGCGGCATTATGTGCCGTCATCGGCCGGATTCGCGGAGGCGATTCGGATCGGGCTGGGGTGGGGCATGTTGCCGGATCTGCAGACTCGGGGTGGTCGGGACCTGGTGCCCATCGATGGGGATTCGTATATCGATGTGCCGCTCTATTGGCAGCAGTGGAAGGTCGATTCGCCGGCGCTCAGTGGGGTTGCTGGTGCCATTGCGGCTGCCGCGGCCGAGGCGCTGTCGGATGGCCCACGGCGGTGAGTCCGATGGTCGGGTTGCCAGGCGGCACCTGCCCGCGCCGCTATTGGACTTCGTCGCGCCGAGCGGTCGGGGAGTCCGCTGCGAGCCAGGGCATGCGGTCGAGCAGCCGATCCCGCAGTTGCGTCAACCGAGTAATGCGCTCGTTCAACTCGGCAACTCGTGGCGGTCCCACGGCCGCGTATCCGGTCGCGCAGCGCGGTTCGAAGGGAAATACGGCGGGCAGGTCCTGGTCCAGGTAGGGAAGGAAGGCCCGGACATCGTCGATGGTGAAACCGATCTCCAGCAGTTCGCGGATGTTGTTCACCTGTTTGATCGCGTTTTCGTCGTAGGTGCGGTACCCCGAGCTGGTGCGTTCGCAGGTGAGCAGGCCCTGTTCCTCATAGAAGCGCAGGGCGCGGGTGGTGATACCGGTGCGCGTCGCGAGTTCACCGATCAGCATCTGTTTTCCTTCCTTCCGTCCGTACGGTCAACGCGCGAGACGTACGACCACCTTCCCGGTGTAGTGGCCTCGGACCAGATCGAGCAATGCCCGCGGCGCGTTTTCCAGCCCGTCGACGAGGGTCTCGGTTTGGACGAGTTGCCCGTCGGCAACCCAGCGACGTAACCGTTGCCCGAATTCCGCCGCCAGATCCAGATGGTCGAGCATGGTGAAGCCACGCAGCGTAATCCGCTTACCGATCACCGGCAACAGATCTCCGGGACCCTCGTCGGGCAGACCTCCGGACCGCTGCCGAGCGAGAGCACCACAGAGCGCGATGCGTCCGCCCACATTCATCACCTCGATCGCCGCCCGCAATTGAGCGCCACCCACATTGTCGAAATACACATCTATTCCGTCCGGCGCGACCGCTCGCAACTGCTCGGCCAGGGGTGCGTCGTGATAATCGAACGCCGCGTCGAAGCCGAGCTCGTCGATGACATGGCGTACCTTTCGCGCCGAGCCTGCGCTGCCGACAACCCGACCCGCGCCGAGCAGCCGCGCGATCTGGCCGGCCATGCCACCGGTGGCGCCCGCCGCGCTGGAAACGAAAACCGTATCGCCGGCACGCAGACCCGCCACGGCGGTCAGGCCCGCGTAGGCGACCAACCCGAATCCGAGATACGTGGACGGCGACGGGTACGCGTTCGGATCCACGATCCGAATCGCGCTCGCCTCGGCCACCGCGTACTCCCGCCAACCGAGCCGATGCAGCACCAGCGCGCCCTCCGGAACAGTCGGATCCGCCGAGGCGACGACCTCGCCGATCGCGTCCCCGAACATCGTGGCGCCAACAGCGAACGGCGGCATGGGAATTCCCGGATAGGCACCGATCTGCATGAGCATGCCCGGATCGATCGACATGTACAGATTCCGCACCAGCACCTGCCCCGGCGACGGATCTGGCACCGGCTGCTCGACCACACGGAAGTCGGACAGTTGCGGAAACCCGTCCGGTCGTGCGGAAAGCTGGACAGCCCGTGCGGTTCGCGTCATAACAGTCATGGGAGTGACGCTAAAGATTGACGTATACGTGAAGGTCAAGCCTGGGCCGGATGCGGTTTCCGCCATAGCCCGGCCGATGTGCCGCGTCCAGATAGCTTCTGAGGCGATTGAGATCCGTCGAGCGCAGTCATATGGCGGTGCCCGCTGGGCGTGTGCCGCGTTTCGACTGCGCTCGGCGAGTGAGCCGGAACGGACAGCGCGGCAACCTAATTGGACGGGGCAGCAGTGGTTTGCGGAGCAGGGGTGGTTTCGCCTTGGCGGACGGTGATTACGCCTATGAGGATCAGGGTGCCGCCGAGGAGCTGGAGGGGGCGAGGGGCTTCGCCGAGGAGGATCCAGGCGAAGGCCAGGGCGGCCAGGACTTCGAAGAGGGCTACGAAGGAAGCGAGGCGCGAGCCGAGAAGGCGGGTGGCGGCGATGCCGGAGACGTAAGCGAGGGCGGCGGTTATCGTGCCGAGCGCCAGGACGGGAAGCCACCAGGAGACGGTGCGGTATTGGAAGACAACGGGGTTGGCGGTCGCATGGAGCGGGACGATGCCGATCGCGCCTGCCGCGAGAAGGGCGAGTCCACCGAGGAGGAGGCCACCGGCGGCGAGTACGGTGCCCGGCAGGGTGCCATCGCCGTGGGCGGAGAGCAGGAAGTAGGCGGCGGCTCCGATCATGGCGGCGAGCGCCCATGCGATGCCGATGCCGCTGGCGGCCAGCCCGGAGCGCAGGTCGATGACCAGGAGCAGACCGGTCATCCCGAGTAGTGCACCGAGAACCGTTGCGGTGCTCGGCCGTTGGCTCTTGCGCAGCCATAGCCAACCGACCACGGCGACCGGAGCGGTGTATTCGATGAGCAGCGCCACGCCGACTTGCATGTGGGCGACGGCGTTGAAGTAGGCGAGTTGGGTACCGGCCACGGCGAGCAGTCCGTAGGCGGTGATCAGGAATGCGTTGCGGCGCAACAGATCCCAGTTACCGCGCAGCTGCACCAGCGCGATCGGAACCAGAACCGCCGCGGCGACCAGCACGCGGACCGCCACCACGGACGCGGAACTCCAGCCCGCATTCATCAAGCCGCGAGCCAGTGAACCGGATAGTCCGAACGAGGACGCGGACACCACCGCGCAGAGCAGTCCCATTCGCAACCGCTGCGCAGTGCTGTCATGAGTCATCGCAACCATGAGTAATGACGCTAAAGTCGGTCAGGTAATATGTCAACATGGTCTTTGCTCATGACACTGAGGCGGCGTTGGTTGCCGCGGTGGAGTTGGTGAATTCGGCGGAGGAGCCGGATACGTTGACCGAGATCGCCCAGCTCGACGAGTTTTTCGTCAAGCACGTCTACACCGGCGCGCACTCCGGGGACGCCGTCGAACTGGCGGCGGTACGTGCCTTACGCACGCCGCTGCGTCGCATGCTGACCAGTGATCGCGATACCACGGTGCGGCTGATCAACGAGACGCTGGCGAAGCATCGTGCCCTGCCGCAATTGGTCCGGCACGGGGATGTCGATTACCACATCCACGCGGTATCCGCGCAGGCTCCGCTCCCTGTCCGCATAGCCGTAGAGACCGCGATGGCAATGATCGATCTGGTCCGCTCCGATGAGCTGAGTCGGCTGTCCCGCTGCGCCGACGAGGGCTGCGAAGGACTGGTTCTCGATCTCTCGCGCAATAGATCGCGCCGCTACTGCAGCACCGCATGCGGGAATCGCAATGCTGTCGCTGCCTATCGCGCCAGGAAGAAGTGAACGGACAAGGAAGGCATCACCACTCGGCGAAGGAACCGTCCTTGCGGTGCCAGATCGGGTTTCGCCAGCGGTGGCCCTGTTCGGCGGCGCGGGTCACCGCCGCTTCATCGATCTCGATGCCGAGGCCGGGGGCTTGGAGCAGGTCGACGTAGCCGTCGCGGTAGGCGAAGACCCCCGGGTCGGCGAGGTAATCGAGCAAATCGGAGCCGGTGTTGTAGTGGATGCCGAGGCTTTGCTCCTGGATGAGCAGGTTGGGGGTGGCGAAGCCGACCTGGAGGCTGGCGGCGAGTGCGATGGGGCCCAGGGGGCAGTGGGGGGCGAGGGCGATATCACGGGCCTCGGCGAGGGCGGCGATGCGGCGGACCTCGGAGATACCACCCGCGTGGGAAAGATCGGGTTGGACTACGGCGATGCCCTGATCGAGGACCGCATTGAAATCCCAACGCGAATAGAGCCGTTCACCGGTGGCGATGGGAATGCTTGTCGCGCGGGTGATCTCGCCGATCTGGCTGCTGCACTCCGGCACGAGTGGTTCCTCGACGAAGAACGGCAGATACGGTTCGAGCAGCGGCAGCACCCGCCGCGCCATCGGAATGGACAGGCGCCCATGGAAATCGACGGCGATATCGAAGTCGTCGCCGGTCGCCTCGCGGACTGCCGCTACTCGATCGACAATGCCGCGGGTCGCGCGCGGTGTATCGATCAACTCCAGTTCGGCGGAGCCGTTCATCTTGATCGCGGTGAAGCCCTGCTCTTTTCGTTCCACGGCCGCCTGTGCGACATCGTCGGGGCGATCGCCGCCGATCCAGCTGTACACCCGAACCCGATCGCGCACGGCACCGCCGAGCAACTGCCAAACCGGTACGCCCAGTGCCTTTCCGGTGATATCCCACAGCGCCTGGTCGATGCCCGCGACCGCACTCGACAGGATCGGTCCGCCCCGATAGAAGCCGCCCTTGGTGAGCACCTGCCAGTGTGCTTCGATGCTCATCGGATCCTTGCCGACAAGGTAGTCGGCCAGTTCGTCGACAGCGGCGGCGACCGTGTTGGCGCGGCCCTCGACTACCGGCTCACCCCAGCCGGTGATGCCCTCGTCGGTCTCGATCTTCAGGAAGCACCAGCGCGGAGCGACCAGGTAAGTGGTGAGTGCGGTGATCTTCACCGGGACTCCTTTCGCACACTCCAGCCGCCGTCGACGACCAGGTTGGCACCGGTGATGAAGGATGCGTCGTCGGAGGCGAGGAAGGCGACCGCGGCGGCGACCTCCTCGGGTGCACCCATCCGGTCCAGCGCGGTGGCCTGGGCGGATTGCCGCCGACCTGCCTCGTCTACGTCATCCCACACCGGGGTGAGAATCGGGCCGGGCAGTACCGCATTGACCCGCACATGCGCGCGCCCGTACTCCACGGACAGCTGCCGCACCAATGCGGTCAACCCGCCTTTGGCGGCGGCATAGACCGGATAACCGGGCAGCCCGAAGTGGGCGTGCACGCTGGAGACCGCGACCACATTGCCACTGCGGCTGCGCAGATCATCGATGAAGGTGTGCAAGCCGAGGAATAGCGGGGTGAGATTGACCGCGAGACCGTCATCCCATGCCTGCCTGGTCAACTCGTGTGCCGGGATGGTGGCCTGTCGGGATGCGTTGCTGCACAGGAAATCCAGCGGTCCGAACAGTTCGTTGACGCTATTGCGTAGCTCGATCCAGGAAGCCTCCGAAGTCACATCGCACCGGACGAATTCGGCGCGATGACCGGCAGCACGGATCTTCGAAGCGACCTCGCGCCCAGCCGTTTCGGCGATATCGGCGATGACTACCGCCGCGCCATCGGCGGCGAGCCGGTGGGCGGTGGCCGCACCGATGCCGGACGCACCCCCGGTGACGACCGCGACCCGGTCTGCCAGACGACTCATGCTCTTCCCTATCGGTTGATGTCGGCGCCGGTGAGCAGGCCGAGTTCGTGCCGGAACGGCAGACCAGCCCAATCACCGGGTACGGATACGGCGAATGCGCCGCAGGTGGCGCCCAATTGCAGGCTGTGCCTCGGCGACCCGTTGTCGAGCACACCAGCGAGGTAGCCCGCGACGAACGCATCGCCCGCGCCGACCGGGTCGACGCTGCGGATATCCACCGCTGGCTGCTGGATCAGCTCGCCGTTGTGCAGTGCGAGCGCGCCTTCGGATCCGAGTTTGATCACAACCTGCGAAGGGCCGAGTGCGGCGAGGGATTGCGCCATCTCGGCTGGGGTCGCGGCAGGTACCAGAATGGCCGCTTCATCCATGCCGGCGAACACGATGTCCGCGCGCGAAACGAGCTTCGAAAGTTCCACGGCCGCATCGGATTCCGACCACAATGCGCGGCGGTAGTTGATATCGAGAGAGATGGTCGCCCCGGCATCGACGGCGATATCCAATGCCGTGTGGACGGCGTCGCGAGCGGATGGGCTCAGTGCCGGGGTGATGCCGGTGAGATGCAGCACCCGTGCGGCGGCGATCTGGGCCGTATCGATATCGGCGGCCGACAATCGAGATCCAGCGAAACCCTTGCGGTAGTAGGTGACTCGCAGGTGGGCGGCGGTTCGTCGCTCGCGCAGCATCAGCCCGCTCGGCAGTTCCGCATCGATTCGGCACCGCGAGATGTCGACCTGTTCGGCGCGAAGTCGATCGAGCACCATGGTGCCGACGGCATCGGCACCGACACTGCCTACCCACGCGCTCTCGTGCCCCAACCGGCGGACGCCGATGGCGACAGTCGCTTCCGCGCCGGCGAAATCCATGCGCATTGCCGCGCCGGGAGCCAGTGGACCGGGCTCAGTGGCGGCGATGACACCGAGTGCTTCGCCGAGAGTTACCAATCCGCCGGTCATTGCCGCGGCTTTCGCGCGGAGAGAGCCCTCATTGCAACGCCTTCCGGACCGCGGAAGCCCGCTCACGCAGCGCATCCAGATCACCACCGATGCACGCATCACCGACGAGCGGCGAACCCATGCCGAGTGCCCTGGCACCCGCATCCAGATACGCCCTGGCATCGGCGAGGCCGATACCACCGGTCGGCACCAGCGGGATCTCCTTCAGCGGACCCCGAATCGCCTTCACATAGCCGGGACCGCCGATCGAGGCCGGAAAGACCTTGACCATGGTCGCGCCCGCCTGCCACGCACTGTGGATTTCGGTGGGCGTGAACGCGCCGCAGATCACCGGGACGCCCATGCGGCGGCCCTCCGCGATGACCTCGGCGCATACCGTGGGAGTGATCAGGTATGCCGCACCCGCGTCCACAGCTCGTGCGGCATCGCTGGCGGTGAGCACGGTGCCCGCGCCGACAGCGTGGGCAAATCCGGCGCACTCGCGCAGTGCGTCCAGTGCCCCTGGCGAATTGAGCGTGAACTCCACTGCCGTGATGCCCGACTCGTGCAATACGGCGGTCACCTCGGCGAACCTAGCGGCCGTCGGCGCGCGCAGTATTGCGATTACCGGTGGGTCCAGGGTGAGGACGTGATCGGTCATGGGTTACTCACCAACCTCGCATCGGAGTAGGTATTCGGCGCAAGACCGGTCACACCCGGCCTACAGGTGAACAGCCGCCCGGCGTCCGGTTCAGCGGAACCCTCGGCGGCCGTGGTGATGACGAGAACATCCAGGTCCGATCCAGCGAAAGTACAACTGGAGACCTGCGCCGGGCCGACATCGATCACCGCATACGGCCGACCCGATGGATCGAACGAACGCACCTGTCCCGCGCCCCACACCGCGACCCAGACGAAACCCCTGGCGTCCACGGTCAATCCATCCGGCAGGCCGTCGGGAAACTCGGCGAAGGTACGCCCGTTGCCGAAAGTGCCGGTGGCCGAGTCGTAGTCGAAGGCCTCGACTCGATGTGTCGGGCTGTCCGCGTAATACACGGTCGCACCGTCCGGGCTCCAGCCGAGCCCGTTGGAGATCGTCACCTGCTCACGCACGGTACTCAGCTGTCCATCGGGATCGAGTCGATACAGCGCTGCGGTACCCGCGATTTCGTCTTCGGACATGGTCCCGGCGAACAGTCGCCCCCACGGGTCGGCCTTGGCATCGTTCATGCGCCGCCGTACCCCGTCATCGGGCAGCGACAGGGCCGCGACCTCGGTCATGGTGCCGTCGACGAGATGCAAAAAGGTGTCGACGGCAGTCGCGATCAGCCCGCCGGATGCACACGGCACCACCGCGCTGACCCGCTTGCCCACTGCCACGGTGGACCGCTGCACGAGATCACCGTCGCGCAGTTTCGCGCGATGAATGCGTCCGGCCGGTATGTCCACCCACAGCACCTCATCGGTTCGGTCATCCCAGACGGGTCCCTCACACAACCTGCCGGGCCTCGGCGAGCACCGATCGGCCTTCAGTTCGATCATCATTCGCTCCTGACGGGTCCTAGGTCGGCAGCCCGACCGCACGTTCCCCGCTGCGCCGCTGCTGAATAACAACCGCCGCCACCAGCAGTGAACCCTGTGCGACGTTCTGCCAGAACGTATTCACACCGACCACGTTCAGCCCGTTGTCCAGCGCACCGAGCAGTACGACGGCCAACAGCGTGCCACCGATCGTGCCCTTGCCACCCTTGAGCGCACATCCACCCAACGCCGCCGCGGTAATGGCCTTCAGCTCGAGCCCCTCACTACCCGAGACCGGCTGCCCGGAGCCGGTCCGAGCGGTCAGGATGATTCCGGCAACAGCGGCCACGGCACCAGCCAGCACGAACACCGCGATCAGGTACTTGTTGATATTGATGCCGGAAAGCCTCGCGGCCGTGTCATTTCCACCGATGGCATAGATATTGCGCCCGATATCGGTGTACTTCAGCAGCACATGCATACCAATCGCGACCACCGCGAGAATGACCACCGGCACCGGCAGACCCAGAATCTTGCCGCGAGCGATGAAGATGAACACATCGTCGCCCAGCACGAATCCCTGGGCCTTGCCACCGGATATCAACTGCGCGACACCTTTGAACGCGGCGAGGGTGGCCAGGGTCGCGATCACCGGATTCACGCGACCGTAGACGATGATCAGCCCGTTGATCCCCCCGAGTACCAACCCGACACCGATCGCGGCCAGAATGCCCAACCAGGGATTATCGGCGGTCGCGGTGAAGGCCATCGCACTGATCACCGACGCGACACCGGCCTGTGAGCCGACCGAGATATCGAGCGCACCACAGATGATCACGACCGTCTGGACCACGGCGAGCAGGCCGAAAACCGTTACCGCTTCGCCGATTCCGGCCAGATTCGCCGGATCCAGATAGCCGTCGTTGAGCCAGGCGAAGATCGCGACGACCACCACCAGTGCGCCGATCAGACTGAGATTTCCGGTGCCGATCGCCCGCACCAGCCGACGCGGGGTGAGCATCGATGGTGCGGCGACGGCGGCCTGCGCCGGAATCGAAAGTTGTTGGTCTGTCATGGGTTTCCTCGCGATGTATGCGATAGATCGGCGGCCATGGCCAGCGCGAGGATCGCCTCCTCACTGGCCTCTTCGCGGTCCAGTTCACCGGTGACCCGGCCGTGCTGCATGACCACGATCCGGTCGGCCAGGCCGAGCACTTCGGGTAGCTCCGAGGAGATCACCAGCACCGCGACACCGGATTCGGCCAGTTCCTCGATGATGTGGTAGATCTCGATTTTGGCGCCGACATCGACGCCACGGGTCGGCTCATCCAGGATGAGCACCTTGGGTTTTCGAGCGAGCCAGCGGGCCAGCACGACCTTCTGCTGATTGCCGCCGGAGAGCTTGCGCACCTCCTGCTCGATGGAAGGTGTTCGCACCCTGAGTGATTCGACGTACCGGCGGGCGAGTCGGCGCTCCTCGCCGCCCCGGACGAACCGCAGCCGCCGCAGGCGGTCGAGCGTCGCGAGCGAAATATTGTCGCGCACACCGCGATACAGCAGCAGCGCTTGTGCCTTGCGTTCCTCCGGCGCGTACCCCATCCCGGCCCGCACCGCATCTCGCGGTTGCCGAAGACGCAGTTTCTTACCGTCCACCCTGACCTCGCCGGAGCGGATCGGCAGATCGCCGGCCAGCGCACCGGCCAGTTCCGAGCGGCCCGCACCGACCAGCCCGGCCAGCGCGACCACCTCACCGGCGTGCACCCGCAGACTCACATCGTGGACATCATCGGTGGTCACCGCATCCGCTTCGAGCACCACGCGCCCCGGCGTAGTGTGCTTGCGCGCGAACAATGTCGACAGATCCCGGCCGACCATCATCCGCACGATCTCGCGATCGGTGGTGTCGGCGGTGGCCCGCGCGCCGACGAGCGCCCCATCGCGCAGCACCGCGACGCGATCGGCCAGCCGGAAGATCTCCCGCATCCGATGCGACACATAGATCACCGCGAGACCCTGTTCGCGCAATCGACCGATCAGCGCGAACAGGGATTCGGTTTCGTGGTCCGACAACGAGGAGGTCGGCTCGTCGAAGGCGATCACCTTGGCGTCGGTCGTCAAGGCGCGCATGATCTCCACCAATTGGCGTTGCGCCGCGGTGAGTTTCGATCCGACGGTGTCCGGATCGAGGTCACGGTCGAAGCCGAGTCGGGCGAGGTCGGCGCGCATCCGTTCGCGCAGGGCGGCCTGGTCGAGCAGGCGGCCCGAGCGGCGCGGCAGCGATCCGAGATAGACGTTCTCGGCGACGGAAACATGCGGCACGATCTCCGGTTCCTGGCCGATTACCCGGATGCCCGCCGACCGCGCGTCGGCAGGGGTGGCCAGCTCGAGTCGCACACCATCCAACTCGAGCCGGCCACCGTCCGGGCGGTGATCGCCACCGAGGATGCGGATCAAGGTGGATTTACCTGCCCCGTTCTCACCCATCAGTGCGGTCACCGCGCCAGCGGGAAAATCCAGGCTTACTTCGCGCAGGGCCGGCACCCCGGCGAAGCTCTTACTCAGCCCGGATACCCGCAGTCCGGTCAGCTGCATGTGACGCCCGCCTGCTGCCAGTTGGTCGAGTCGACCATCTTGGTCGGCGCGTAGGCCTCGGGCGGCATCTGCTTGCCGTTCTTCAGGTAGTCGTAGATCGTCTGAACCGACAATGCGCCAACGTCTTTGCCATTGATGAACAGCGCCGCCTTGAAGCCGGTCGGCTTGCCGCCGCGCCATTCCTTGCAGGCCAGATAGGCGCCGAGGCCGACGCCGAGCACATTGTCGGCGGAGTATCCGGCGTTCTGGATCGCCGCGACGCCACCGCTGACGTTCTCGTCGTTGCAGCCCATGACAATCCAGTTCTTCACCGACCGATTGCCCGACACCGTCGCCGAGATCTTGTTCTGCGCGTCCGACGGGGTGTTGTCGGTGCCGACCTCGATCATCTTGACGTCCACACCGGCGGCCTCCTTGAATGCCTTCTGATTGGCCTTGACCCGGTCGGTGCACACGGTCACGTCCTGTTTCCAGGCGTCGATGATCGCGGTCTCCTCCGGCTTCCATCCTGCCTTTTTGAAGTCCTGACCGGCCCGGGTGCCGACCTCGGTCCCCATCTGGGTACCGCTGAAGCCGACCCGGGGCACCAGATTGTCCTTCGCGCAGGACGACGGATCCGGTCCATTCGTACAGACCTGGTCATCGGAGGTGAGCAGTGCGACACCACCGGTCTTCGCGAGCTGGGCGACCTGCGGACCGACCGACGGATCAGGCACTACGACGATCACACCGCTGGCCTTCTGGTTCACCGCGTTCTGCACCTCGGTAACCGCCTTGTTCGCGTCATTGCCGAGATTCACCACCTTCAGATCGATGCCCAACTCCTTGGCCTTGGCCTTCGCGCCCTCGGCCTCGCCGATGAAGTACTCCTGATCGCCCTGCTTCTGCGCGTAGACCAGGCTGATCGCGCCGGTGCTGTGCTGCGGACCGCTCGCCTGCGAATCGTCTTTGCCCGATGAGCAGGCCGATACGGCCAGCGCGAGCGATACCCCGCAGAAAACGGCTCTGGTCCAACGGCTTCGGTGGGTCCAGGACATGGGGTGCTCCTCTGAATACTGCGCCGGGCGCTCGGCGTCTTGTAGTGACCTGGGTTACAGTAGGACTTCGGATAACCGTTGTAAATAGTCTTGTCATAAGTGCTCGGGTAGCGTCTGCGAATATCAATCGGAAGGAGATGGCCCGACCGTGTACCAGCTGACCGCGCGCGATATCCGCCGCCGGAATCGGTTCTATGTACTGCAGGCGGTCTATGCCGCCGCGGGCCACACCAGCCGTCAAGAGATCGCCCGCGCCACCGGGCTCTCGTTCGCGACGGTCGGCAATATGATCGCCGAACTACTCGATGTGGGGGTGCTCGCCGAACTCGGCTACGACGCGCCCGGCATCGGGCGGCCGCGGGCACAGCTGGCGATCAATCCGGCGCGCGGCACTCTCGTCGGTGTCGATATCGCCGAAACCAGTATTCATCTAGACCTTTTCGACCTGGCCATGACGGTGCTGCGCTCGGTGGAGATCGCGGTTGATCCCACGGCCACCCGACCCGAGGACGTCACCGAGTTGATCGTTCGCGGCATCGGCGAGCTGACCGCCGACGATGCGGAGCGGGTGCTCGGGGTCGGATTGAGTGTGCCGGGCTTGGTAGCACCCGAAGACGGCGTCTCGGTGTTCTCGCCGTACTGGGACTGGCACGACGTGTCGTTGAAATCGCTGCTGCAACCGCGGGTGCCGCATCCGCTGTATCTGGACAACCCGTTGAAAGCCAGTACGGCAGCCCATCTTTGGTTCGGCGCCGGTCGGGATGTGGACGATCTGATCGTGGTCACGCTGCGTGCCGGAGTCGGCATCGGCGTCGTCATCGATGGCGCGCTCTATCGCGGCGTGACCAATAGCGCGGGCGAATGGGGCCACACCAACCTCGTCATCGACGGACGCGAATGCCGCTGCGGGCGTCACGGCTGCGTCGAGGCCTATGTGAGCGCGCGCGGAATCGTGCAGACCCTGCGCGAAATCGCACCGGCCAGTCCACTTCTCGCGGCCGACGATGCCGCCACCATCGCGGCCATCGCCGCCAGCGATGACCCGATCGCCAGCGAGGTCATCGAAAAGACCGGCAACTACCTGGGTGTCGCCGTCGCGAACTTGGTGAACCTCTTCAACCCCCGCACCATGGTTTTCGGCGACTTGGTCGCGAATGTTCTCGGCGAACGCCTACTCGACGCAACCCGCCGCGTAGCCGCCCACCACGCCATGTCCGACCCCTTCGCCGCGGTAACCCTGCAACTGTGCACCCTCCCCCACAACCCCGTCAGCCTCGGCGCCGCCACCTTCGCCCTCGAAGGCTTCCTCGCCGACCGAGAAACCTTCGGCTCCATAGCCGCGCGGCGCGCCATTCGCTCGACCACATAGCTCGTTGGTATAGAGCGCAGAGGTCATCGGTCGCCGTGTCGCTCGGTCGGCTATAGCGGCGACCACACACCGATGCGGCCAGGCTCGTCGGCGCGTCCTGACGATCCCGGTCGTGCGCTGCGGCGGCGAGTTCGTAGGGGAGCGGCCCGCCGCCGTCGAGGCATGGTGGCTACGGCGTGATGCCGTCGAATTGCATGACCCAGTAAGGACTGTTCGTGGTGGTATTCCATTGCGAGACATACAGGGTCACGTCGGTGGGCGAGGTGGAGCGGGGGTGAATGTAGCCGCCGTAGAGCTGGGGGAAGGAACGGACCCAGAACTGCCACCACGGGACGGCACCGTAGATCTGCCGTTTCGCTCCGGTCCATACCCGGTCGATTGCCGGTGCGGTGCGGGTGGAGATGCAGTAGCCGCCGACGTCGAAGTAGGACATGACCCACGTTCCGGCAAGGTTTTTCACACTCAACTCCCCGATGGGGCCCATCCCGGCGAACAACGGGGTGGGTGTCAGGTTGCCCCATTGCCAGGCCGAGCCGTTGTAGCCCCAGTACTCGTAGTCGGCGCGGCTGGCGATCTGCTGCCACGGCACGCGCATCAGGATCGGACCTCCTCGATTGTGGATGCGCCCCCACTCTTTCGACACGACATACAGGTAGCCGTCGCCGTTGTTGTTCCCGATGCCAGCGAAGGACTGCATCATGAACGGGCTCCAGCCGTCGTAGCCGTCGCTGCCGTCGTTGGGCCACACCATCGCGTAGTCGGTCCACGTATCGCCGTCGTCGTCGGAGTAGGCCAGCGCGCAGAACAGCGCCCCGTACCGATCATTGGGCACGTTCCAGTCGTGAACGCTGGTGTAGGTCAACCACGTTCGCCCGTTCGGGTCGACGAAGGCGTCGTTGGGAATCCGGGTGACCTCGAACCCGTAGCCGTTGTCGGCGTTGTGGTTGTAGGTGAGGGCTTGTGTTGCCTGCGCCCCGCCGGGCGTTGCGGTGAAGGTGGTGGTGGCATCCGGAAGGTCGGGGCTGAACAGCAGGATCGGCGAGCCGAGCCATGCGCCGGAGCCTTGGCTGTCGCCGGTGAAGGTGTCACCGAAGACGAATCCCGACCGGCCCGGCTGGAAATGGCCGCGGTCATAGGGGATCCCGAGGTCGGCGCCACCCACCCTGAACTGCCTGGCCGTACTTCCGGCGTACCCGGTGATCGCGGTGCCCCAATGTTTCGACATGGGTTCTCAATTCGACTTATCCGGCGGCGAGGACGAATCGGGTCCATGCCGCGGCTCGGTTGGCGTTCTCGGTCCAGACCTGCCTGGTAATGAGGTCGATGGCATAGACACAGCCCTCGCGGACCCCACCGTTGTAGGTAGCGAACCACGCGGTCGGTCCGGCTTGCGCTGTGGCGCAGGCTGTTACGTCGGCGAACGCCCCTTCCGGGAACGTGATCTCGGCAACGGTGGCAGCGGTGAGGGCCGCCAGGGTGCCGCCCGCGGCGGCGGCCGCCGCCGCCCGTACCTGTGGCACGCAGTCGGTGATCACGAAAAAGCGGCCGTTCGTGCTGGCGATTGTCGGCATGCGAATACTCCCTCGAAGGACTATCGAGTGGGTGGCTGGAACCCTGCGATATCGAGCTTCTGTCCGATTGCCGCGATCGCGTCGACGAGGGACCACCCGCCGAGTTGTGGCCAGCCGCTGCCTTGTACACCCCGCATCTGAATCCACTCGTCACGAATGCGGCCGTCGGGGTCACGCGGCAGCGGTACCTGGGTCGGCCCCGGCGGTGCTGCGAACCCGGGCAGCCCGAGAGCCTGCCCGACGGCGGCGACACCGTCGACGAGGGTGTGATCCGCCAACTGCGGCCAGCCGTTGCCGCCGATACCCATGAATTGAATCCACATATCGGTCACCGGATCCGGCGCGACGACTCCGACACCGACCTGGTTGGCGAAGTCCTCCGGCGAGAAACCGTCGGCGGAGTTCATATCGCAGTTCCCGAAGGGCGGGGCGCCCTCGGGCAGGCCACCACCATATCCCTGACCGTCGGTGTACTGGTGGGCGATCTGACCGGGCAGGTTGGGATTTCTGCCGTAGCCGGCGCCGATCATATTGAGCCCATCCGGGCGCACCGGCCACATGCTGTCGAAATCGGGCCGGTTCGCATAGCCGATGACCCGGCGGGTGGAGCCCAGCCAGTCGGCCAGCCGCCAATAGGCGCGATTGATACCGTCGGACTCGTCCCCACCGGGATTGCCGCCCGACTCCACATCGATCATGGAGATCATCCTCGGATGCGGGCCCCCTGCCTGGCCGACCATGCTCCGGTGGGTGTCGACGGTGTCGAGCCAGTTCGGCCGCCAATAGAAGTAGACGATGAAGCAGGCTATTCGCCCCTCGTCGGCGGCTCGAGCAGCCCAAGCATAGTTCGTGTAGAAGTTGTGGTCCCGGTAGGTCCCGTCGTTGGAGCGACACGAAAAGATTTGGTACGGATAGGAATCATCGACCGGAACTTGGAACTCGGACACATCGGCGAAAAGGGAATCGACCATAATCCCCTCCAAGAGGTCGACCGGCCCACGGCGGGACCGGATCTCGGGTGATAGCTATCCATTCTCCGGGACCGGGCCTGCCACGTCATCGATAGTGCACTTCTCGTGACCGCGTCGTAATCGGCGGCGCCGCAACGAAACAGCTACTGGCCCCGGGCACCCGCAACGACGGCACGGACTCTCAGCTGGGCCGTAGTCACCTGCCCGGCACCGCACGCCGTCGCGGCGCGCTCGAGATACAGCGATGCGGTGTTGTCGGGCGGGTAGATTCGCAGCCCCGGCACCGTCACCGGCCGACACTGCTCGGTCGGAATGTTGCCGACATTGACCGCGAATACAAGCGCCGACGCCTGGCCGCCGGGAGCCAACCGGACCGGACCGGACGAGGTGCCCTCGCGGGCGGCAGCCGCACCGACAGGTGCGCTATCGGGGCCGGTGACATAGGAGACACCCGGGAAACCTTCGAGTACACACGGACCGGACCCGTTGTTGGTGAACACGATCGGGAAGGCGACAGTTCCGGCAGCCGCGGTTTCCGGTCCGAGACCAGCGGCCAGATCCGATGTCCGACATTGCGGTGCAACGGCATCCGAATCGCGCACGGACGACGTCCGGGCGGCCGACGATTCCGAAACCACATGCAGCGCCGGGCCCGCGCTGTTGCTCGTCGTATCCGGCGCCGAGGGTTGCGAACCGCAACCGCTGACCGTCGCGACTGTAGCCGCAGTGAGCAGCCACCACGCCATCCGCCATCTCCTCACAACATCTCACCGTACTCCGCGAGCAGGCCGATGTGCAGCGGAAACGCCATCACCACAACCGGATACGCCACGCAGGATCGGTCACGGTCGGCGCGAACAACCCGATATCCCGGGCCCGATGACATGCACTCACGAGCTGATTCGCAGGCGAATCCCGGCGTACGGCGATACAACGAAGACCCCGCCCGGGGTGAGAACCCGGGCGGGGTCGGGTGTCCCCCAACGAACGCCGTTGGGATC
Organism: Nocardia sp. CA-084685; assembly: GCF_050955785.1. Taxonomy (NCBI): domain Bacteria; kingdom Bacillati; phylum Actinomycetota; class Actinomycetes; order Mycobacteriales; family Nocardiaceae; genus Nocardia; species Nocardia sp. CA-084685. Next base: position 2,266,863 of record NZ_CP192094.1, on the reverse strand, counting down.
TTCTTCGCTATCTACTTCGCCGGAGTCACAGGTGGCTCGTTGATAGTGGAGAAGTACTGGATGACCGCGCCGATGGCGACCGGGGCGGTCACGAAGATCTGACCGGCCAGGGTGCCGAGGGCGCCGACCGCGAGGACGCCGCCGAGGCATCCGATGGCGGCAGCCGGGATGAACGCGCCGAACAGGCCGATGATGGCGGCCGAGGCAACCGTGGCACCGGCGATACCGCCTAGGACACAGCCGATGGCGCCGCCGCTGAGGCCGCCGACCAGGGTGCCGATGGTGGCGCCCATGGAGATGGTGCTGGTCATTCGGGACCAGGCGGCCTGCTCACGGTCGTACTCGCTCTTCCACGGCGCCTTGTCCTCGAAGGGCAGCGCGACCGGCTTGTAGGTCGCGTGCGCCATGTCGAACTCCGGCGTCAGGGTGGCCGAGCGGTCGGCGATTTCGGCGGCGATCGGGAACTCGAAGTCGTCGACGCGGAATTTCAGCGGCATTCCGGTGAGCACGGTGCCGTTACTCGCCTTGATCTTGAAGACGCCGTCCTCGACGACCATGGCGCCCGCGTCGGTCTTGATGATGGTCTGGGTATCGGTGGCGGAGGCGGTGAATCCGACCGCTTCGTCACCGTCGGTCTGCGCGCCGGCCGTACCGGCGGCGATCCCGACCGCGGCGACCAGTCCGGCGGCCACCGCAACGATTTTCCTCATCGTTATTACTTTCCTCTCGGATTTTCGGGGACGTCGGCGCGCGAGCGCGCCGCATGCCGGTCGCGGATCGCGCCGACAGGTTCAGAGGTCACAGCGACCAGTCAGGTGCTGTGTTGATGGTTCCCTCGCTGCGCTCGGCTACAGGTCGAGGACGAGCACCTCCGACCCCGCCCGGGAGACGCACAGCATCATCGTGTCGCCGCGTGCCTGCTCTTCGGCAGTGAGCACTGAATCGCGGTGGTCGATATCGCCTGCGAGCACGGCGGTTTCGCAGCTGCCGCAGGTGCCCTCGCGGCAGGCGGTGATGATCTCGATCCCCGCGGCATCGAGGATGTCGACAATGGACTGAGTCGCGCCGACGCGGAAAGTTCGTCCACTGCTCGCCAATTGGATCTCGAAGGAGCCGCGCGCCTCGAATGCCACCGGCCGCGGCACGAACCGTTCGACATACACGTCCGAATTGCGCCGCGCTCCCTCGGTTTCCACGGCGGCCAGCAGCGGTTCTGGTCCGCAGCAATAGATCGCGGAATCTGGGTGCTCGGCGAGGATGCCGGGGATCGGCAGCAGTCCGTGCTCGTCCTGTGGCAGCAGTCGTGCCTGCGGGTAGCGAGCGATGTCCTCGGCGAAGGCCATATGCGCCAGGGTCCGTCCGCCGTAGTACAGCTCCCACTCAGCACCACCGGCCTGCGCGGCGGCCATCATCGGCAGGATCGGAGTGATTCCGATACCACCCGCGATGAACACGTAACTTCCACGCCCGACGAGCTCGAAATTGTTACGGGGAGCCGAAATACGCAGCTCCGAGTCCACAAGCGCCGTCCGGTACAGATATTCGGACCCACCGCGCCCCTCCGGTTCGCGCAGCACCGCAATCCGCCAGTGCGGCCGATCCGCAGGATCACCACAGAGCGAGTACTGCCGCACCCCCGCGGCGCCGACCGCCACGTCGATATGCGCGCCCGGCTCCCATGACGGCAGCTGCCCACCCGCGACCGGGGTCAGCTCGAGCGAGAACACTCCCTCGGCCTCGTCACGGCGGGCCGACACCCGTACCGGAAACTCCGTCATCTGGTCCCCTCGGCTATCTCGTCTTCGCGACTACCGTCGCCGAGAGACCACCGATTCGCACCGGACGAATGCGCAGTCGATTCGCACAATCGACGTTGACTATCGACCCGACTCGGACGCCGCCCGCCCACCGAAACTGACGCCATGAACACTGTGGCGCATGTGGTGGACAAGACCACCCAGTTCATACGTGACCAGGTAATTCCGGTGGAACGCGAGGTCGTCGTCGACGGGCGCGTCATGGACGACGCGCTGCGGCTCGAGCTACAGAAGAAGGCGAAGGAGGCGGGCGTCTTCGGCCCGCTGTCCGCCCCGGAGTACGGCGGGCTCGGCCTGGACACCCGCGCCCAGGCGCGGGTGTTGGAAGCGGCCGGTGCGAGTCTGCTCGGCCCGATCGCGGTGAACGCCTGGGCGCCCGATGACGGAAATATCCACCTGCTCGCCCATGTGGCCGATGCCGAACAGCAGCAGCGCTATCTGGCCCCGCTGGCGGCCGGTGAGGTGCGTTCGGCCATTGCGATGACCGAACCCGCGCCGGGTGCCGGATCCGATCCCGGCATGCTGCAGACCGTCGCGGAGGAAACCGATGACGGCTGGATCATCAACGGCGCCAAACATTTCACCACCGGCGCGCAGGGCGCCGCGTTCACCATCTGTGTCGCGCAGACCAGCGACGGACCCACCATGTTCCTGGTGGACCAGGACAATCCGGGGCTGAAGATCGGCCGACGGATGCCGACGCTCGATCACTCCAGTGCACCGGGCGGGCATTGCGAGATCGCTTTCGTCGACTGTGCGGTGCCGGATTCGGCCGTGCTGGGCGCGGTTGGTCAGGGACTCGTACTCGCCCAGGTCCGGCTCGCGCCGTCGCGTCTGGTGTTCTGCATGAACTGGCTCGGCCTGGCCGTGCGTGCGCATCAGCTAGCTATCGAACACATCAGCACCCGAAAGTCTTTCGGTGTGCCGATCGCCGACCACGGTCTGGCGCAGGGACTCGTCGCCGATAACGAGATCGATATCGCCGCGGCACGTGGCGTGATCCGCACGGCGGCCGAGACCATCGACGAGCAGGGGCCGACGTCGTCGCAGGCGCGCCACGATGCGTCGATTGCGAAAACGTTTGTCTCCGAGGCGGTCTGGCGGGTACTCGACCGGGCCGTGCAGCTGCACGGTGGACTCGGTGTCTGCGAGGACTACCTGGTCGCCCGATTCCTGGTGGAGGCCAGGGCCTTCCGCATCTATGAGGGTCCGTCCGAGGTGCTGCGCTGGTCCATTGCCCGTCGCGCACTGCGCAATCGCTGAAGGAGAGAGATGAATACAGTATCGCGAAGCGATTCCATGAGGGGTGGCGGCCGGGTGGCGGGTGGGCCAACGCGTGAAATAGTCGGGTTCGCCGCCGCCTATCCCGAACTCGATTGCGATGCGGTCGATTATGAATATCTGCGGACAGTATCGCAGGATATGGTGCCGTTCGGACGATACGTCGGCACCCTGATCACCGAGATCTCGCCGGACCGCGCGGTCGTGGAGATTCCCGCCAGCGACAGCGTGCGCAACCACATGGGCACCGTGCACGCCGGTGCGCTGTTCACCGCCGCCGATATCGGTGGCGCGGCCGCCTTCGTCGGTGCGGCCGCCACGCGCCTGAACAGCGTCGAGCGGCTGGTACTGCGCGCGGGCACGGCGTCCTATCGCAAACCGGCGGTCGGTCGGATCCGCGCCATTGCCACCGTCGATCAGCGTGAACTCGCCGAGGTGCTGGCCGCCACCGCCTCCAACCGTTTCGAACTGTCCGGCAAGGCGTCGCTGCTCGATGACGCCGATGTGGTCGTCGCGAAGTTCACCTTCGACTACGTCTGCGATATCGCGATCACGGAGGCGCAGCAGTGACAAGCACCGCACCTCAGCAGGAGTTCAGCACCCTGGAGTCGACTACGGTATCCACCGCCGATGGCGTCGAGTTCACCGTGCGCTTCTTGCCCGGCAAGAAGTCCGATGCGCCGGTAGTGCTGATCCTGCCCGCCATGGCGATGAAAGCCAAGAACTACCTGAAGTTTGCCAAAGAACTACACGCCCAAGGCCTTTCGGTCGCCACCTGCGATTTGCGCGCACACGGTGAGGCGAAGCCGGAATTCGGCCTGCACCGCGATTTCGGCTACCGCGAGATGTTGGAAATCGATGTGCCCGCAGTGGTTTCCGCCGTGCGCACGCGATTTCCGGAGGCGCCGATCCATCTGTTCGGGCACAGTCTCGGCGGCCAGCTCGCTCTGCTGTACGCCGCTGCCGAGCCCGACCAGGTCGCCGGAGTGACCATCATCGGGACCGGCACGGTGTTCTGGTGGGCATTCGGACCGCGCCGCTGGTTCGAGGCGCTGAGCCAGATCCAGTGGATCGGCTTGGTATCGCGCTGGAAGGGCCACTGGCCCGGCGGCGTACTCATCCCGGCACCGATGCCGGGCCGCGTGATGCGGGACTGGTCGATGCACTCGCTGACCAGCTACTACCGCCCGAAAGGTTCTGCGCGACAGTACAACACGCTGTTGCGCCGGATGACGTTGCCGGTGCTGGTCATCTCGCTGTCCGAGGATGTGCTCGGCCCGAAGTCCAACGTCGACTTCCTGGTCTCGCGGATGCCGAAGGCGCGGGTCACGCGGTGGCATATCGACGAGCATGCGCCGGTCGAGCACCGAGATCACTTTCAGTGGGTCAAGGATGCGCCGGCGATCGCGGCCCGGGTGGCGACCTGGGTCGTCGCGGGCGAGCTGCCGGTCTAGGAGATCTGGTGGCACGACTGCGCATCGAGCGGGTATCCAAGCACTTCGGCACGACCTATGCGGTGCGGGAGGTGAGCCTGGATATCGCGGACGGTGAGTTCATGGTGTTACTCGGACCGAGCGGCTGCGGAAAATCCACCCTGCTGCGGATGATCGCGGGTCTCGAGGATCCAACCGATGGTCGAATCCTATTGGACGACACCGATATCACCCATCGGGCACCGCAGCAGCGGGACCTGGCCATGGTGTTCCAAAGTTACGCGCTGTATCCGCATCTAACGGTGGCGAAGAATATCGGCTTCCCCTTGCGGGCACGCCGCACACCGCGCACGAAGATCGCCGCGCGAGTTGCGGAGGTGGCGACAGCGCTGGGGTTGGACGAGTTGTTGGGTCGCAGACCTGCCGCATTGTCGGGTGGGCAACGACAGCGAGTTGCCCTGGCACGCGCCATGGTTCGTGATCCAGGTGCGTTTCTGATGGACGAACCGCTGTCCAATCTCGATGCGAAATTGCGCAGTGCCACTCGGGCCGAACTGATTTCGCTGCATCGCACATTGCGAGCGACGTTCCTGTACGTCACCCACGACCAAGTCGAGGCGATGACCATGGCGGATCGGATCGCACTGCTCAATGACGGTCAGGTGGAGCAGGTCGGCACCCCGACCGAACTCTACGACCGTCCACGCTCGACCTTCGTCGCTGGATTCCTCGGTGCGCCACCGATGAATCTGTTCCCCGCGACCGTCACCCAACGCGACGGTCGCCTGTTCCTGATCGCCGATGGCATAGACACCGAATTGGCCATCGCCGCAACGGATTTCGACGCCGACATCGAGGTCATCGCCGGAATCCGCCCTGAACAACTGCGCATCGACTCGGCCGACGCCGCCATCCGCGGCCACGTACGGATGGTCGAGAACCTGGGTAGCGAGGAACTGATCCACTTCAGCATCGGCGAGCAGACACTGTGCGCCCGCGCGCCGCGTCCGGCCGGAGTGCGCGCCGACGAACCGATCGGGCTGCGCGTCGATCCCGCCTACCTGCACTTGTTCCACCCGGAATCCGGTCTGCGCCTGACTTGGCGAGAGCCGCAGCGGGATTCGATGAGCGGCGGCACTGTTGTCGCCGTCGCCTGATTCGTAAACAACCACCCTTCAGCGATGAGGAGAACCACCGTGAAACGCACCGTGCCCGTACTGGGCCTGGTGTTCGCAACCACCGTCGCGCTCAGCGCCTGCGGCGGACTCGGGAGCACCACCACCGACTCGAATGCCGACACCACCCAGATCCCGGAACTGAAGCCGGATCAGCAGGTGTCCATCGTGTTCGAGTCCTACAATTACGGACTCGCGGGGGCGTGGACCGACACCTTCAACGCGCTGATCGCCGATTTCAGCAAGAAGTACCCGAATATCAAGGTGACCGCGCAGAAGCCGCAGGGCAATAGCCCGAATCCGGCCACAGACACCATCTCCAGCATTCAGAACCAGATGGTCGCGGGCACCCCACCCGACGTCGCGCAGCTCGGCTTCAGCGATCTGGACTACACCATCCACCAGCTCGGCGCCAAGCCGCTGGACACGCTGGTTTCCAAGCAGGAAGTCCAGCACAACTTCGACGGCGCCAAGTATCCGTTCGCCCCGAAGGCGCGCACGCTCGCCGATTGGGACGGCCACACATACGGTGTTCCGTTCGTATTCTCCACGCCCGTCCTGTATTTCAATGCCTCGCTGTTCACCGAGGCCGGGCTCGATCCGGCCAAGCCACCCGCCACCTGGCAGCAGGTCTCCGATGCGGCCGCCGCGATCACCGCGAAGACCGGTAAGGGCGGTGTGTACATCGATTGCCTGACCAAGACGGCCAAGGACTGGTGTTTCCAGTCGATGGTGCGCTCCAATGGCGGCCGGGTCATCTCCGAGGACCGCAAGACGCTGTCGTTCGCGGACGCGCCCGCGGTCGAGGTCACTCAGATGAGCAAGCAGCTGGTCGATTCCGGCAGTATGCCGAAGCTCAACCAGAAGCAGGGTTATGAGGCGTTCGCGCGCGGTGAGATCGGCATGATCCTGGAGACCAGCGCCATCCAGGGCACCTTCGTTACGGGCGCCAAGGACAAGTGGGATCTGCGAGCGGCACCCATGCCGAGCTTCGGCAGCAAGCCGACCGTGCCGACGAATTCCGGCGCATCGCTGCATATCCTGTCCAATGACCCGGCCAAGCAGCGGGCGTCGTGGGATCTCATCGCATTCCTCACCAGCGAGGACGCCTATACCAAGATCTCGCAGGGCATCGGCTATCTGCCGCTGCGACCCGGTTTGATGGACGATCCGAACGGGCTGAAGACCTGGTCGGAGCAGAATCCCTTGCTGAAGCCGAATGTCGCGCAGCTGGCGAATATGGAGCCGTGGATCTCGATGCCGGGTAGCAACTATCTGCAGATCCGTGACGGCATGATGGACGCGGTCGAGTCGATTGTGTTCCAGGGCAAGGATCCCCAGTCCACCTTGACCACCGCCCGGCAACGGGGCGCCGAACTCCTGCCCGCGTCATGAGCACGGTGACGGTCGTTCAGCTGACCGATACCCACATCCGGGCCAGCGGGGAGCGGGTGCACGGCAACATCGACACCTACGCCAACCTCACCCAGGTGCTACAGCAACTGCGGGCCTCGCGACAGCGCATCGACGCGCTGGTGTTGTCGGGGGATCTGACCGATAACGGTTCTCCGGAGGCATATCGGCGGCTGCGTGACGCGGTGGAGCCGGTGGCCGCCGAACTCGGCGCGCGGACGGTGTACGCGATGGGCAACCATGACGAGCGCACGGCGTTCGGCATCGAGTTGCTCGGTCTCGAGTCGGTCGATCCGGACCTCACCCACGACCAGGTGGTCGACGTCGCCGGACTGCGGATCATCGCGCTGGACAGCAGCACACCGTGCCGGCACGACGGACGGCTCGAACCCGAGCAGCTGGACTGGTTGACCGATCAACTGCGCGAGCCCGCACCGCACGGCACCCTGCTGGTGCTGCACCATCCGCCGATTCCGTCACCGGTCGCGGCAACCGAATATCTGCGGCTCGAGCAGCCGGAACTGCTCGGTGAGGTGCTTGCCGGATCGGATGTGCGACTGATCATCTGCGGGCACAACCATCTGACGGGCGCGGCCGCCCTCGGCGGCATTCCGGTGTGGATCGGGCCCGCACTGGCCTATCGCATCGATACGATCGCACCGCTCGGACGGCACCGTGGCCTGACCGGTTTCGGTTACAGCCGCATCGATCTGCTCGGTACGACTCTGGTGGCCACCGCGATCGAGGCGACGCCCGCCGAAACCGTCTACGACCGTGCCGAAGCCGATGTGCTCGAGCAGTTGGCCGCACTGGCCGCCGAGGCCAGGTAAATGTTTGTAGTCGAAACCCCGACTGCGGCACCGGATAACGTAACGATTCCGCAGACGCCCCGTCTCGTCCGATTCCGCAGGGCGGGGCGGTTCGTGGTGCCCTACCTTTACCTCGCGCCTGCGCTGTTCCTGCTGGTGGTGTGGATTTATCGGCCGCTGGTGCAGGCGTTCGAGTTGTCCACCTATTCGTGGAATCTCCTGCCGACCTCGCCGATGAAACCCGTCGGAACCGGCAATTACGAACGGCTGGCACAACTTCCGGCGTTCTGGGATTCGGTCGAGCGGACCGGAGTGCTGATTCTAGGCATGCTTCCGTTTACTGTTGTGCTGCCGGTGTTGGTCGCGCTGGCCAGCAGGAGGGTGCGGGCCCGGACCTTCTACCACGCCTTCATCTTCGTGCCGTTCCTGGTGGCTCCCGTCGCGGCAGCGGCGGTTTGGCGGTGGCTGCTGCATCCCGGCAGCGGCTTCGTCGACCAAGTGCTCGGCTCGGATCGCAACTGGGTATACGACGCGGACACCGCGCACGCCGTCATCATCGGGATCACCGGCTGGCAGTTGCTCGGATTCGCTGTGCTGGTGGTGTGGGCCGGATTAGCCGGCATCAGTGGCGATTACGACGAGGCGGCGCAGGTGGACGGCGCGAGTCCGGGACAGATCCGGCGCTGGATCACTCTGCCGCTACTGTCCCCCACACTACTGTTCCTGGTACTGACCACCGTACTGCTCAGCCCGACATTGACCTTCCCGCTCATCGATTCGATGACACAGGGCGGTCCCGCGCAGGCCACCACCAATATCTACTACCTGCTGTGGGACTACGCCTTCCACAGTTTCGACGCCGGACTCAGTGCGGCGGCCGGTGTGCTGCTGTTCGCCGGATTCGGCGTGATCGCCGGGATCCTGGTCTGGATCTCGGAAAGGGTTGCCTTCCATGATGATTGACCGTCTGCGGACCGCGACCAGCCATCTGCTGCTCGCGGCCACCGCCGTGGTGTGCGTTTTCCCCATCTATTGGCTGTTCGCCACCTCGCTGCGGCGGCCCGAGGACGTCACCTCGCTGTCCCCCTTCCCCTGGCCGATCTCCTTCGCCAACTACACCGATGCCGCCGAAAAGGTCGATGTAGTCGGCTTGATCGCCAATACCTTCTTCGTGGCGGCGCTGTCCGCGGCAGGACAGCTGCTGGTGGCGCTGCTGGCCTCCTACGCGTTCGCGATGTACACCTTCGCGTTCCAGCGGATCCTGTATCTCGCATTCGTCGGCACCTGGTTGGTTCCGTTCCAGGTGACGATGCTGCCGAACTACGTGCTGCTCACCCGGCTCGGACTGGTCAATTCCCTGATCGGCGTGGTGCTGCCGACCCTGTGTTCGGCACTCGCGGTGCTGCTACTGCGCCAGCACATGGCCAGCTTCCCCAAAGAGCTCGTCGCCGCCGCAAAAATCGACGGCCGCTCCTCCTGGTCCATCCTCTGGACCGTCGTCGTCCCCAACCTCCGCCCCGCCCTAGCCGCCCTGGCCATCTTGCTGTTCATCAACGCCTGGAACGAATACTTCTGGCCCGCAGTCGTTCTGCGCCAATCCAATAGCGTGCTGCAGCTGGGGTTGCGCAGTTTCATGGGTACCGAAGGAGATCAATGGGGGCCGATGATGGCATTGGCAAGTCTGGCCTGCCTGCCGGTGTTGCTGATGTATCTGCTGCTGCAGCGGCACATCGTGAACGCGTTCGTGCGGTCGGGGTTGAAGTAGCCCGAGTTGAAACCTGAAACTCAGTCGACGAGTGCGCCGCCGGACAGATTGGCGATTGCTCCCGTCATGGATCCAGCTCGATCCGAAGCCAGGAACGCGGCCGTCTCCGCGATGTGGGACAGCGTAGGCAACCTCTTCAGCAGCGTCGCCTGCGCCATCGCCCCGCCTTCGAGCAATTCCTGCACCGACTGCCCGGACGCTGCCGCGATTTGCCTGAAGAGGTCCTTGGTGTAGGAACCCGCTGCCGGCGCGTCGACGACAGCGTGTGGACGGATACCGATGACCCGAATGTTGCTGGGCGCCAGCTCCGCGGCCAGGTTCCGTGCGAAGGCCTCCTTGCCGGCCGCGCTCACACTGTGCCCCAAGATGCCGCCCACAGCCAATTTGGCACCTGGCTCGGACAACGTCAGGATGACGCCGGGACGCTGGCGACCCATGTGTTGTGCCACAGCCTTGCTGGTAATGAACAGGGCTCGCAGAAAGCCGTCGATCGGCCGCATGAACTCCTCCAGCGAGAGGTCCGCGAGCAAAGTCCCTTGGTCGTGCATGACACTCACGGCGTTGAGGGCGATGTCGATCTCGCCGACCGCCGCCGCGATCGCATCGGCGTGCTTTTCGACCGCCTGTTGATCGAAAACGTCAACTTGTGCGGTTTCGACTGTTCCGCCCATGGCGCCGATATCACGCGCCACGGCGTCGAGCTTCGCCTGCGTGCGCCCGGCGATGAAGACCCTCGCGCCCTCCCGGGCGAATACCCGTGCGATAGCGCCGCCGATAGCGCCCCCGCCGCCATAGATCACAGCGCTCTTATCCTCGAGGAGCAAACCACTCATGTCCGATCACGTCCCATTCCATTGATAGGCAACCATTGGTTGCACATCACCCTGCCACGAAGGCCGGAGACACGCAACCTTTTGTTGCGCAATAATGGCGAAGCGCATCGCATGCGCAGACCCACGCGGTTCGTCGCGGCTGGCCGGCGACCCGGCGGCAGCCCGGTCACGGTCCGGAGCGACGCAGGTTCGCCGCCGAAAACCGGGACGGTGCCCTCGGATGATTCTGGCTGCGCTCGGGCAGCCGCTTCGGGAGATCCGATGAAGTTCGGTACGCAGGGCACGATCGGCCAGCCGGATCCGCACCGAATCAGCGTCGAGCTCGGAATATACTGCGAGCGGAGATTCCGAGCTCGACGCTGATCCGGATCACGCGGGACGGCGATCTCGCCGCGCTGGTCAGCGCTGCTGTATAGGTCGCGGCACGAACCGGGTGCATTCGGCTGGTAACCGCACGCCTGCCGTGCGCAGTTGGGCGATCCTGGTGAGGTAGGCCGTGCCGAGCATCATTTGGTCGGCGATCTCGGATACGTGGCGGTTGTCGAGGACAGCGAGGTAGGTTCCGGCGACCCATTTGTTGAAGCCGCCCATGGCGGGGCCACACCAGATCTGGTAGTCGGGGGTGCGGTCAGCTTCACCACGGATGCTCCAACCGGAGGACAGGCCGAGGTACCAGCGGAATACCAAGGCCATCTTGCGTTTTGGATCTTCGGCCGCGCCGATCAGTTGCACGGGGTCGCGCTCGGTGAAGTAGGTGACGCAGTCCTGCCAGACCGTTTCGAGTGGCCGTCGGAAGAGGGTGGCTTCGAGATCGCGGCGTAGGTCGGTGGGGATGTCGTCCAATCCGGTGTAGGCGCGATAGGTGTCGTACAAGCGTTGGGCGCGGGCGGCGAACATGGTGCCTCGACGCAGGACTTGGACCTGTACACCCAGTTCGAACATGTCGGAGGATGGGGCCATTGTGCAGTCGGCGAAATCCGCTCGGGCGAGTAGTTGTTTGGTTGTTTCGCATTGGGCGGCCTCGCGGGTGGCCTGATTGATCGAGCCGGTCACCACGTAGGCGGCGCCGAGTGCGAAGGCGGCCGCGGCGGCAGCGGGGGTGCCGATGCCGCCCGCCGCGCCGATCCGTACCGACGCCGCTGCGGGGACCGTGGTGGCGATTCGATCGCGCGCGGCGACCAGTTCCGGGAACAGTACGAGCAGTGGTCTGCGATCGGTGTGGCCGCCGGAATCGGCTTCCGCGGTGATGTCGTCGGCCATCGGCACCCGCTCGGACAGGCGGGCCTGTTCCGATGTCAGATCACCGGATTCGACCAGTCTGCGGAGCAGATCGGCAGGTGCAGGGCGCAGAAAGGGTTCGGCGACCTCGACTCGGGACACCTTGGCGATCAGGCGATTGCGCACCTCGAGCCGGCCGTGCCGGTCACTGCTGAGCCCGGCCGCCCGGTATCGCACGACCTCGGTGGTCAGGCCCATGAATGCCGAGGCCTCGACGCAACGCACGCGGTGCCGCAGGCAGGAATCGACAATCGCGCGCTCCAACGCCGGTTCGGACGGACTGTGAATCAGGTTGCAGGCAAAGGGCTTTCCCAGCGCACTGAGTTCGGCCAGCGCCGCATCGACCGCAGCGGGGGCCACCCCGGCCGCACCGTAGGAGGCCAGGTAGCCCGCCCGCGCCATCGCCGTCACCAAAGCCGGTGCGGCGATGCCATTGGCCATCGCACCCGCCGTGTATGCCGAGCCGACACCGTGGGTCGAGCGGAACCGCTTGTCCCCGAGCGACTCCGGCGGCAGCGGCGCGACCGCCGTGAGCACTTGTGATCGGGCCGCGACCGCGGCATCCGAGGTCGCGCCCATCCGGCCGTCGTGCCGCACGATCCAGCACGGCTGCCGCACGTCGAGCAGTACGTCCGTGATTTCGGCGGCGGTCTCCGCGACGACGCTGGTTGACGATGTGGTCACGACCGCTCCTCTCGCGTACCGAGTTCGACCGCGAGGTCGATGAGTTCATAGATCCGCAGCCCCGGCTTCCACAGCGAACCGTCCGCGATCACGGTGACACCCTCTGCGCCCCTGCGGATTTCCTTGATGTGCGCCTCCAGCCGCACCGTCGCATCGGTCGGCAAGAACTGGCCGCGGTAGCGCCAGGTGAAGGCGATATCGCTGGGGATGCGGAAGACCGGATCGGCGATCGCGTCGGCGAATCCGGCATCGAGCATCCACTCCTGGATGGCGTGGATGACCGATTCCACCCCGAGCGATCCCGGGATCACCGGGTCCAGGTGAAAGTGGCGGGCGAAATACCAATCCGACGGGTCGATTTCGCGCAGCGAATGCAGATAGCCCGCATTGTATTTTCCGCCGCCGTCGACCACGTCGATCCGGTCGATCAGTGCCAGGGTGCGGCGCGCGCACAACCGCCCGTTCGGATCCGCTCGGCGAGCGGCGACATCGATGGTGCGGGTGGCTTGCGGATGCTCGTCCAGCCAGGTCGGGACGGACCGCCCCGCGTCGAGGCCGGTTTGGTTCGCCAGTGCTTCGTCGCTGAAGTACCCGAACATGGTCTCGCCGGTGTAGAAGGGTTCTCCGTCCACGCTCAGCGTGTAGTCGAAATTCTGCAGTGATGAGCCGGGCAGGATCGTCGTCGACAGCAGGCGCGAGGTCTGCTCGATAGTCTTGTCCCGCAGATCGACCTGGCGCAGAACGGTTGCGGTGCCACCGAGGTTGCGCAGGCTCAGGGTGACCCCCGGCTGGGTGAGGGTGGGACCCGCGTAGTAGCCCATCAACAGTGCCGCCTGCAGCGAGGTCTCCATGTACACGAAATGCGGCATGGATTCATTGGCGGTATCGCCGTAGTACCAGGAATCGGCGGGTGAGTCGTATTCGGTGCGGTACGTCGCGGCGTCCAATTTGCCACGGGCACCCTGGAATTCGAGCACACGGTCGACCAGGAGCAATCCGCCCGTCGGCAGGCGGGTTGCTCGGACGCCGGTGTATTCGGCGAACTCAGGGCCCATGGCGATGGCTTGGTCGCCGCGGGCGAGGTGGGTCATGTGGAATTCGTTGAGCAGTAGGCCCGGGACCGCGTCACCTGGCCCCACGCCCGTGCCCGTCGGTTCCGCCACCCTCACGGTGACTTCCAGTGGAACGGAACCCGTGACGGTGGCGGTACCGGTGACATGCGGACGGGGAACCAGGTCGATCTCCGTGACTATGAATTCGACTGTGCCAGCGCGACTTTCGGATGTGGCCGACTCGCTGGCCAGGGTGCTCCGCGACAGGCACAGCTGCATGCCGGTGAACAGTGCGAATACCTCGGCCGCCTGTACTGCGGCGGCTCGTGCATCGCCGTCGAAATGCGCTACCACGCGGCCCTTTCCGGTGCCCCCGCGCAGTTCGATTGTTACGACCTCGGTGAGGGCCAAGGGGCCCGCCGCCGCTAGCCGCGCCACGGATTCGACGCCGGAGCGCCGATATCCGAACGCACCGGTGGCATCGCCCTGGGTGAGGCGTACCAGTGCGGCCCGATCAAGACTGGTACAGGTCGTGCGGACCAGCGGTTTGAATGCCCACTCCGGTGCGGCGGAGATGCGTGCACTCGAGATGGACGAGTTGCTGAGGCCCCGGCCCGCCACCGGAACCTGCGGATGTACCGTCAGCTGCCATATAGCCCGTTGCAGTGCGACCTGGGCGGTCAGCGCGGCGCGGTGGGCGGCGACGACGCCCGAACGTATCTCGGTGAGGGGTCCCGGAGTTTGCGGGCGCGCCTTTGCTGCGGCGGTCGACGTTTCGACTTCCTGCACCGCAGGCGTTTCCTGCCTTGGCGTTTCACTCCTCGCAGACGCCTGGTGCGCAGCCGGTCTCTCGTGCACCGGTGGTTTTTCGCGCACCGCCGGACTCCCGTGGACCACCTGGCTCTCGTGGAGCGCCGGGCTTTCCTGGGCCGTACCCTTGGCCGCGGCAGCACCGACCGGATCGAATGGCACCCCGTCGAATTCGAGCACCGTCATGCCGACCACCCCCGCACCGAAGCCTGGAATTTCGCGGTCAGATCCGGTGTCGTCACCACGGTGACGTCCGAGAAGCGTTGTAGCACTGTCCCATCCGATGTTGTCGCGGTGGCGTCGATCCGGACATCGAAGCTGCCTGGCCGTGGGTTGTCCACGGTCAGCAGGAACGGCTCGTCCGTGGGCAACTGCCGGTAGTAGTCGACCCGGCCGACGCCCAGTGGCAGACAGGCTGCCCCGAGGAGTCGGTAGCCCAGCACCGGTGGGCCCTGCAGGATCAGGTCGGCTAGAACCGGATCGTGCAGGCGACCGGCATAGGCGCCATCGGCCACCCGCGCGGCGGGCAAGGCGCAATGGAAGACGATCGCCTCGTCCGAGGCCGCCAGTACCGTACGCAAGCCCTGGAGGGCAGGCGCGTGGAACTGGATGGCGTCGCGGTAGATATTGGCGTCGCTGACCGATCCGGTCGGGATCGCCTTGGTTGACGGCTGATCTGGTTCGACAGCCAGCAGCAACGTCGCCCGGAAGTGCAGCGCATCGTCACTACGGACGGTCGCCATGACCAGCATTCGACCGTCGGCCGACGCACCGGGGACGAGTTCGAGTTCGAGTTCATCCACCGGATAGTCGAACACGATTCCCTTGAGGACCTCGAAATCCCTGGCACCGATAACCGTTCGACCGGGAAGGCTGCGCTCGGCCAGGTTCACCATCGCGCCGATACCGAAAGTGGCTGGTAGCACGATGTGTTCGCCGATTCGGTGCGCCTGGATAATCGGATCGTCGGTGAGCCCGGTGATGATCCGCCGGGCCTGCATCGCGGGTGGTTCGACGGTCGTATCGCCCGTGAGGCTTTCGGCTGGACCGATCAGTACTACCGCGTCGTCGCAGCGGTCCGCAGTGAACTGTTCGGTGAAGGCCGCCGCACCCGTTCCGGGGTCAAGCAGGGCGATGCCGCGAGCGTGGAAATGCTCGCGCAGTTCGGGCGTCACCATGCCGCCGTCCCAGGCTCCCCAGTCGATCGCGGTGACGTGGCAGTCGGGATGGCGTCGCCGATAGCTCAGCGCGAATCGAGACAGTGCTTCGTTCGCCGCCGCGTAGTCGGCCTGACCCGCATTGCCGAATAGCCCGGCCACCGAGGTGAACAGCACCAGATGCCGAAGTTCGCCCAGCGCGGCCAGTACAGTGGCCAGCCCGGAGATCTTGGGATCGAGCACCCGCTGAATGGATTCAGCCGTCTTATCGGTGAGCATGGAGTCCGCCAGCACACCTGCCCCGTGCACGACGCCGGTTATGGTGTCGCGCCACGGTGCGAGTGCGGTGCGCACCGCCGCTTCGTCGGTGGCATCGACGGCCAGATACTCTGCCCGCGAACCCAATTCGGTCAGAGTTCCGGTGATTTCGCGGGTGGACCGCACTCGGGCGCACGCACGCTCGATATCGCGTGGCTTCGCTCCGGTGCTGACCAGTGCGCGCACGGCCGCGGCTCTGAGTTCGGCATCGGGAACGCCTGCAGCCCAGTCGGGTTCAGGTGACAGCTCGGAGCGGCCGAGGAGCACGAAGCGCGCCTCGCTGCGCTGCGCAAGCGCACGGACACAGGTGGCGGTAACGCCACGCGCGCCACCCGTGACGAGCAGAACATCCTCTGCCGTAAGCGCACTCGGCCCTTGCTCGTGACGCACGAGGCCTATCGGACGGGCGGACGCGTGCGCACTCGGCACCAGCGTCCTACGCTGCTCCGCCGCATCGATACCCACCTCGAGCGTGTCACGTGCGGCATCGTGCAACTCTGCGTTGACCAGCTCGGCCAGTCGCGCCGCTGTTATTTTCGGGTCGATATCGAGTGCCCGGCAGAACAGCTCGGGCTGTTCGGCCGCAAGGGTTTTCACGACACCGCCGACTCCGCCGAGCAGCGCGGCAATCGGACCCGCCGTGCCGAGGAAGCCGAGGCGACCATCGAGCCGGGTCACCGTGACGAACGCCGCCCGACCATCGGTCTTCGCCAAGCGCGGCACCGCGTGACCTGCGGTCAGCACGGCTGCGCCGAGCCACCGCTGCGCGGCCTCCCAATCGGCGAACTCACAGCTCAGCACCGCGATGCAGATATCGACGGAATCGAGATTCGGCAGGCCTGCCGAATCCGTACGATGCACCAACCAGCCCTGCTCGGTGAGCATGGATTCGATGGCGGCGCAGTCTGCGTCCGCCTGGCCGGTGAGGTCGACCAACGCGACCACACCGTCCTCGCGATACGGGGCAACGGCCCGGTCCAGCGACGGCAGGGTGATCAGTTCGACGGCATACCGCGGCGTTTCGGCCGCGGCCTCAGCTTTTGGGTGGACATCACCACCCACCGACGTCGCGAGCTCGTCGACGATCTGATCCACAGTGCGTAGCGTGCCGAGCTGCTCCGGACCGAGGCTGGGTAATTCTGGAAACCGTTCCTGCAGCGCGCCGATCACCTGGACTCGTTTGATCGAATCGACGCCGAGGTCGGCCTCCAGATCCATCGACGGATCCACCATCTCCACCGGATAGCCGGTCTTCTCGGCTACGACCTGTCGCAATGCGATCCGCAGGTCGTCACCGGTGGGCGCGGCGGCCGACGCGCGTGCGGCACCGACTGTGGGTGCGGCCGCCGCAGCAGTCCAGGCAGCGTCCCTAGGCGCAGCGGGCCCGGCACCACCTGGGGGTGTGGCGGCCGCAGCAGCTCCGGCAGCAGCCCCAGGTGCAGCAGTAGCTCCAACCGTGGGCGCGGCCGCCGCGGCAGTTCCAGGAGCCGCCGTTGGTGAAGCTGTGACAGCTCCGGCACCAGCTGTAGGCGCGGCACCTCCGGCAGCACCCGTGGGCGAAGCCGCCGTAGGCGCACCAGCCAGCCCGGAGACTGTCCCGTCCCCGAACAAATCCGCGATCTGATCGAGCGTGCGCAGCGTTCCCAACTGCTCCGGACCCAGATCGGGCAGCTGTGGAAACTGCTCCTGCAGCGCACCGATTACCTGAACCCGCTTGATCGAATCCACCCCGAGATCGGCCTCCAGATCCATCGACGGATCCACCATCTCCACCGGATAGCCGGTCTTGTCGGCCACGACCTCGCGCAACGCACTCAGCAGTGCCTCGGCGGATGTCCGAGAGCCGGATGCCGCGCTGGACGCGCCGCCCTCAGCCCCCGCGGCAGCCGCGCCACCATTGGCCTGGAACTCGGGACCAGTCGCAACACCACCGTTGAACTCGGAAACAACCGGCCCACCGTTGGTGGAAATCCCCGAACGCCCCGCCCTGATTCCGGCAGCATCCGAGCTGTCCACACCCGTCGAAGCCAACGGCCGCCGCTCGGGGGCCGACTCGATCGCCGCCTGCCGAGTGGACTCCACCCGCCGCGTCACGGCCGATGTCCGCGCAACAGGGGCGAATCCACCCTCCAGCTCCGCCAACTGCGCGAGCACTTCACTTGCCCGCGAATGACTTTCACTGATCGCGACACCGTGATCCTTTACGGCTTCGATCGCCCGCAAGGTCGCCTCGTCGAGCGATCCACTGCCGAGCGCACCGGCCAAGCCGCGTGCCATATCCAGCTGTCCGTCCAGGAACTGACGGTGGGTCTGTAGGTGCTGCACGAGCGCACTGTCGAGCGCGTCCGACTCGTAGGGCTGATACACAGTCGTCTCCGTAGGTTCGGCGAACATTGCTGCCACCGGCAGCGTTTCGGGCTGAGGATCGACCACGGTGTCGACCGGAGTCGGTGCGGAAACACTGACTCGATAACCGTCATCGAGTGCGGCCGCATACGCCGCACGCCTACTCTCGGGCACGTACTCCGGCGCCGAGATCGTCACGGTCATCGCACGATTCGAGGCACGCGGGGCTGGCAGAGGCGCGGCATCCCGATTGATTCCGTGCAGGCCGAAGCCGAGCACGGCCAGCCGCACCGCCGCCCGTACCAGCGCGAGATCGCTATTGCCGATGGGACCGGAATCGGTCGCAATGGCGATGACATCGTCGCCGAGGGTGCGCCGCACCAATGAGGTCAGCACCTGCTTCGGTCCGAATTCCACGAATACCGTGCAGCCATCGGCACGCATCGCGGTCAGCGCGGCGACGAATTCGACCGGCTTACTGAGCTGTTCGGTCAGCAGTGCTCGATTGGCAACCACATCGTCGCCATAGCGAGCGCCGGGGGTATTCGCGTAGACCGGCGCGTCGGGCGCACCGACGTTCACCGCCGCGGTCGCGTCGGCGAACGCGTCCACCGCATGCGCCACATACGGTGTATGGAACGCTCCCGACACCGGCAGGGCCCGCGTCGCCACCCGACGCGCACCGGCCTGCTCGACGACGGCGGCGATCCCCTCCGGCCCGCCGCCGACCACGACCTGATCGGGCGCATTGTGATTGCAGATCCAGACATCGTCGATACCGGCGAGTAGTTCCTCGGCGATTTCCCTCGACGCACCGAGCGCCACCATGGTCCCGGCCTCGACTCCTGCTGCCGGTGTCATCGCCGCCCCGCGTGCCCGGGCCAGGGCGAAGAAGTCCTCGGTAGCGATCGCACCGGAGGCCCATAGCGCGGTGAGTTCGCCGAAACTGTGCCCCAGATATCCATTCGCACGGAATCCGCACTCCGCCAGCGTCTGGAATTGCCCGGCCGATAGCGCACCGATCGCGGGTTGCGCGAATTCGGTTCGGCGCAAGGCCTTTTCCTGTTCCGACGATGTCTCTTCATCGAATGCTGGGGGCGGGAATACCACTGACGACAGCCGTACCGGCGCCCCGGTGAATGCGATATTGGCGGCGTCGAAGGCGGCACCGACAGACGGATTGCTCAGCACCGCATCCGATCCCATATCGACGTACTGACTGCCCTGCCCGGCGAACAGCGCACCGATCCTGCGCTCCGGCAGTGCCGCCGCCCGGAAGTACACGCCCTCCGGGTGATCCCACGCCACGGCCGCGGGGTTGCGCACCAGTTCGTCGACCGCCAGCGCCCGCAGGTGCGCGGCATTCTCGTCGTCTACCGAGACGAATCCGATGCGCGCGTGGTCCTCCGGAATATCGCCGCCGTCGATGCCATCCACGCTGCGAACCGCGTCCACCAGTCCCGCCACATCGGGCGCATGCCACAGATGGGCCCGCGCCGTGCGATGCAATACCGGTCCGCGAACGGAGTCGGCCTCCTCCAACACGACGTGGAAGTTGGTGCCACCGAACCCGAATGCCGAGGCGGCGGCCCGACGCACCGGCCGCTGCGGATCCCGGATCCACGGCCGAGTCCGGGTATTCACGTAGTAGGGCGCGTCATCCGATGCGATCTCCGCATTGGGTGCGGCCACATTGATGGTGCCCGGCAACACCTTCTGATGCAGTGCGAGTGCCAACTTCATCACCGAAGCGGTACCCGCGGCGCCCTTGGTGTGCCCGATCTGCGACTTCACACTGCCTAGCGCCGCGAACCGTGGCTCCGAAGTCGCTTCGGACAGTAGTGATTTCAGCGCGGTGAGTTCGGTCTTGTCCCCGACTGGTGTACCGGTCGCATGCGCCTCGATCAGCGCGACATCCGCAGGCGAGCAATCAGCGTCGGCATATGCACGATCGAGCGCGACCCGCTGGCCACCCGCGCGCGGCGCGTAGATGCTCTTCGCCCGGCCATCGCTGGAGGAACCGAGGCCGCGGATGACGGCATAGATTCGATTGCCGTCGCGACGTGCGTCTTCCAGCCGTCGCAGTGCGAGCATGGTAATGCCCTCGCCGAGCAGCGTGCCGTTCGCATCGGCGGAGAACGGGCTGATCTGTCCGTTCGCCGACAGTGCGCCCACCTTGCTGAAGCACATATAGATGAAGATGGTGTTCTCGGTATCCACACCGCCGGTGATCATCATGTCGGCCCGGCCGTCCTGCAGTTCGGCAATCGCGGTCCGCAGCGCGGCAAGCGATGCCGCACACGCCGCATCGACGGTGCAGTTGATACCGCCGAGGCCGAGCCGATTGGCGACCCGGCCCGCGGTGATATTGGCCAGCAGACCCGGGAACGAATTCGCCTCCCACGGTGCGAAAGCCGCGACGAACTTATCGGCGATGGTATCGGCGTCGGTATCGGAGAGCCCGACCGAGCGCGCCGCCTCTTTCAACACCGGTGTCGAAAGGCGCGCCGCCAGTGGATGCATCAGCGGCACCGGTCCAGTGGTGCCGAGCACGACGCCGGTGTTGCCCGGGTCGTACCAGGTGGAATCGACCGCGCCCGCATCGATCAGCACATCGCGCGCCACGCCGAGACTGAGCGTCTGCATGGTGCTGGTGACTTCGAGTTGATTGGGCGGGAGCCCGAATTCCACTGGGTCGAAGTCGATATCGGGCAGGAACGCGCCGCGACGCGAGTAGGTCTTATCCGGGGCGTCCGGATCGGCGTCGAAGTAATCGTCGAGGCTCCAGCGCGAGGCGGGCACCTCGGTGGTGCAGTCCACGCCGTCGACGATGTTCTGCCAATACTCTCGATGGTTGTGCGCGTTGGGCAGCAGCCCGGACATCCCGACAATGGCGATCGGGTTGCGCGCCAGGCGTCTGTCGTCTGTCACGAAAGTTCCTCTCGAACCGGGTGGAAAGATCAGGCGGCGACGGTGGTCGCGGTACGCGATGCGACGAGTTCGGCCGCACCCGCGGCGAACATGTGGTGACCGAGCGAGCTCGGGTGCAGACCATCGGCGGTCCACACCTCGGGCTGCTCCCATTCGGGCAGTGTGGCGATATCCAGCAGCAGCGTGCCGGTTTCGGCGGTGACGGCAGCCAGCACCGTATTGGCGAAGACGAACCGATCCCGCAGCAGTGCACGGAATCCATCGGGCACCGGCAAGCGAGCCGGAATATCCGGGTAGCTCGCCGTGAAAACCGTCGCGCCAGTGCCACCTAGCGTGTCGAACACCGTCCAGAGATTGCGTTCGAACCGATTCGAATCGAAATCGCTGACCAGATCGTTCACACCGACGACCACACCGAAGAGACTGGCTCGCGTCGAAACAGCCTGGCGCAGTTGATGTTCGAGCACACTGCTGGTGGTGGCACCGTGCGTACCGAAGTTGCGCACTGCGGCCGGTCGCAGACCGAGCTGGCCACCCAATCGCGGCACCCAGCCGCGGTAACCGCCACCGGCCGCGGCGTCACCGCGACCCTCGACGAAGCTGTCCCCCAGTGCCGTTAGTCCACTCACGACCGCACCTCGCTGACGCTCGGCTGCGTCGTGCGCGATGCGCGCTGTGACATGGTTCGCTCGCTCATGCCGACACCCCATCCTTGGTGATATGCCGCGCGTCGACCGGGAAGTCGACCTTCTCGTACAGCTCGGTCAGCTCCTGCTCGCCGAAGTACTTGTCCGGCGAGTAGGTTCCGGCGATCAGCCCGAAGAACTTCTTCGAGTAGTCCTCGTCATAGCTGGTCGCGCGGAATACCGAGTCGTAGTACGGCGTCAGGGTCAGCTCCGAGAGGCTCTGTGTCAGTTCGTAAGTGCTGGCACTTTGGGCGTCGCGTTCGACCTGGTACTCGGCAAGCGCCGCATCGAGCGGCCTGGCTCCGGAGAGGCCAGCGTCGACCAGCTCGGCCAGCAGCTGGGCGTACTTGAAGGCGTCGGTAATGCCCCAACCGGTGAACGGGTCCTTGTGGTAACCGGCGTCGCCCACCAGCGCCCAACCGGGTCCGTAGGAGCGGCGACGGTAGTTGTCCGGGTAGAGCATGGGGCGGAACTGCTCGACCCGCTTGCCCGTATCCCGCAGGCGCGCACCGAGTCCGGGGTCGATCTGGTCGACGATCTCCTGCACACCGGCATCGGGATCGGTGCGGAAGTCGCGGAAACGGTCGCGCTTGCGCATCACCGCCACCAGCGAGAGTCCGTCATTGGTCGGCCACGCCGCGAACTGCTGCTCACCGAATCCGGTGCGGTGCTGCATGCCCCAGTCGACGCCGTCATAGTAGGAGTAGTAGACGAAGCACGCCGCCGGGGAGCCCTCGTACACCTCGGCGCCGACCGCCTTGGCCACGGTCGAATTCGAGCCGTCGGCACCGATCACCAGACCGGCACGGAACTCCTGTTCGGCGCCGTCACGGACGCGCCCGCGGATGCCGACCACGCGGTCCTCGTCGAACACCAACTCGGTGACGGAGAACCCGTGGATCACCTCGACGCCGGCATTCCCGGCCGCGTCGACCAGGATCTTGTCCAGCACGGTGCGGCGCGGGCAATACACGGCGTCGATGCCGTCGGCCGCCACATCGGCGAAACCCTTGATGACGATGTCGGTGTAGGAGAAGTTCAGGTGCCGGATGGGCGGGCAACCGGAGGCCACCACCTGCTCCAGCAGACCCCACGACCGCAGCAAGCCGAGTCCGGCCTGGTGGATGTAGTGGGTCGAGGGAGTGTCGCTCGGGAAGGTGGCACGGTCCACGGCGAGGACCCGGTAACCCTTCCTGGCGAGCAGCATGGCCAGCGGGGAACCCGCGACCCGAGTTCCGACAACGATGACGTCGTACATATTCGCATCACTTTCCGGTAGTCGAGATTTCGAGATCGCGCCTATTGCGCGGGTTGGCGTGCCGGGTAGAGGTAATCGATATCGGTGGAATAAGCCGCGGCGATCGCGGCTCTGCGCAGTTTCCGGGACGAGGTGAGCAATCCCTCGTCAACGGTGAAGTCGCCGTCCACAATTCGAAATGTGCGGATCGATTCCGCACGGGAAACAAGGGAATTCGCATCGTCGATCGCGGTCTGCACGGCGGCCTCGAGATCACCGTTGGGATGGTCGCCGCGCCAACGTCGCAGTTGCACCGGATCCAGCGTCACCAATGCGGTGACATAATCGCGGCCGTCTCCGACCACCATGCAGTTACTCACCAAGGGGTGCAGTCGCACCCGGTCCTCGAGCGGCGCGGGCGCGACATTCTTGCCCCCAGAGGTCACCAGGATCTCCTTCTTGCGGCCGGTGATGCGCAGATAGCCATCGGCATCGAGTTCACCGAGATCGCCGGTGTGCAGCCAACCTTCGTCGTTCACGACGGCCTGGTCCGCTGCCGTGCCCCAATAGCCCGGCGAGACGTGCGGTCCACAGACCAGCACCTCGCCATCGGCGTCCGCGATCGCTACCGATGTCCCCGGAATCGGTCGCCCGACGGTGCCGAGCCGATTGGTTTCCGGGGCACTGACCGTCACGGCGGTCGCCGCCTCGGTGAGCCCGTAGCAGTTCAGCAGCACCACCCCGAAGCCGGCGTAGAACCCGATCGTCGATTCGTCGAGCGAAGCGCCGCCGGAGATGACGTAGCGCAGCTGCCCACCGAGCGCGGCCGCAACCGGATGGTCGGACGGTTCCGGCATCGCTCGGTCACCCAGCAACGCCAGGCCACGCGCCACCGCCTCCTGCTCCTCGGTGCCGGACAGCAGGGTTCGGCAGTACTTGCGAATCTTTTCCAATCCGTAGGGAATCAGCGCCAGGAAGGTCGGCCGCAGCGTCGGCAGCACCGGCACCAGATCCGGGATGCCGGGCAGCAGATGGGTGCGGCTGCCGCCGAACAAGCAGGCGAACAGGATGGTCTGTCCGAAGACGTGCGACAACGGCAGCGCCAACACGGTCGTGCCATCGAAGAGCGCACCGGTCTGCCGCACGGTATTGGCCGAGGACACGAACATATTGCGGTGCGTGATCAAGCATCCCTTGGCGACACCGGTGGTGCCGCTGGTGTAGACGATCATGGCCAGGTCGTCGGCGTGCACCGTGGCGATGCGGGCATCGAGATCCGCGTCGATTTCGGTCGTCGTCAGCTCCGCGATCAGCGCGAAGGTCCAGACCTCGCCCGCACCCGCGGCACGCAGGCGCGCCGCATCGGATTCGTCCTCGCCGACGAAATACGCACTGCCACTATCGCGCAGGATGTGCTCGATCTGCGCCGCCGAGGAGGTCGGATACACCGGAACGACCACCGCGCCGAGGGCGAGCAGTGCGCAATCCAGCAGCGCCCACTCCAGACTCGTGCGGCCCAGGATCGCGACCCGATCCCTCGCTTGCACGCCACGCCCGGCGAGCGCCGAGGCCAGCGCTCGTGCCCGCCGGTCCACCTCGGCGCAGGTGAGTTGCGTCCCGTCCGCGCCGCACAGCGACTGCCGTCGCGGATGTGCCGCGGCCGCACCGGAAATCACCGAGTACAAACTCGCGTCGTCCGGTAGGTCGATTCCGTTCTCGGTCACTGACACTGACACTGACACTGTATTCACAATGTCGAATTCTGGTCGGCGGCAATGAATTACGTCCCCGCCGACATAGAGGTTCCTACCGCGCGAATGTCATGGCCTATCGAAGGACTCAGGCCGACAGCGCACGGGCAATATCTATACGGGCCGGTTCCGGGGAATCGATGCACTCCAGGAAAAACGAAACCGCCGGATTCGTCTCGTCTGTACGCCACACCGCGTACAAATCCAATGTCGGCACCGGATCGAACAGTTTGACCGCCACCGAGATACTGCCCGGGGCACCCATCCCCATCGAGATGGCACGCGGTAGTGAGGCGAATCCGACGAACGGACGCACCGATACCATATGCGCGGTCGCACCGGGATCATCGGCGGTCTGCGCGACGGCCAAGCTGATCCTGGTGTCCGCCGCCGCGCGGAAGATGGAGTCGTACATGGCCGGACACTGTTCGCGGGCGAACAGCACACACTCCTGTCCGGCCAATTCGGCGAAGGGCACGCCGGGACGGTCGGCCCAGCGGTGTCTGCGCCCGACCACCGCCACCAGCGGAACCCGGTGCAGTAACCGGCGATAAGCGAAATCCGGGGTGCTCGGGTGGCCGTAGACCAGCGCCAGGTCGAGCGAGCCGTCGGCCAGCGCCGCCAGCTGCGGGCCGGTGCGCTTCTCCCACAGCGACACCACGATATCGGGATGCCGTTCGGTCATTCTGGTGAGCGCATCCGGGAGCACATGTCTGCTGGCCGGAAGGTTGTAACCGATATTGAGGGTGCCCGCGCGCCCCTCGGCGGTCGCCTTGGCGACCTGGGCGGCCCGATCCATCTGGGCCACAATGATGCGGGCTTGACTCTCGAATTCTCGGCCCGCGGGGGTCAGTTTGACCTCGTGGGAGTTACGTGCGACCAGTTGCACGCCGAGTGATTTCTCCAGCTTCTGCAGCTGGGCACTGAGACTGGGCTGCGTGAGATGCAAGCGCTGCGCTGCGCGGCCGAAATGCAGCTCTTCGGCAATAGTGATGAATGAGACCAGATGTCGGAACTCCATGCCGCCGGCTCCTTATTCCGCGTACCCGAAACGTTAGCGGAGCCAGGTAACCAAGGATGAACCGCGATCGGACGGATATCGCCGAGACCATTGCGACCGGGTGAACTGACCCCGGTGCGTGCGGCGGTGTGCTATCACGGGCCGCGACCATTCAGCATCCCGGAAACGATGGGCCGAGACAAGAGCGAATAACTCAGGACTGCGCCTCGCTGGCGCCGCCCACCTCGGACCCGACGTGCCGTTACACCGGGTCCGAGCACAATTCAGTTGGCGGTGAACCTCGTCGGCAGGGCCTCCAGGCCACGAATGACCACATTCGGCTTATAGGGCGGTTGGTCCGAAAGCAGTTCGATATCACGCACTTTGCGCAACAGCACGTCCAGCAGTACCTCCATCTCCAGCAATGCCAGGGGTGCGCCGAGGCAGTAGTGGATGCCGAGACTGAACCCGAGGTGCTTCTTGGCCGGATACATCGGATCGGAATACCTGGCCACGTCGACCCGGTCGGGATCCGGGAACACCGTATCGTCGCGATTGGCCGAATTGATCAGCACCACAACTCCTTCCCCGGTGTCGAACTCATGGCCCGCGACGGTGATCGGCCGCGTCGCGGCGCGGGTGGTGATCTGCACCGACGGCTCCAGCCGCAGCAGTTCGTCCGGCGCGGACGCGGTCAGCTCGGGACGTGCGCGCAGGGCGGCGATTTCACCCGGATTGCGCATCAGCTGCAGCATGCCGGTACCGATCAGATTGGCGGTGGTCTCGTGTCCAGCGACGAAGGTGGTGATGCACGTGGCCAGCAGTTCCTGTTCGGTGAGCACGTCGCCGCGGTCCTCGACCTGCGACAGCACACTCAGCAGGTCGTCCTTCGGATCGTGGCGCCGCTCGTTCAGCAACTCACGGAAATAGCCCATGAAGCCGCGCGAACCGGCGCTGCGAGCCTTCAGCGCCTGCTCGGGCAGCGTGTAGTCGTGATCGAAGCCGCGGGCCAGGTCCTGGGACCACCGGTGCACCTGCTCGTATGCCTCCGGCGGTACACCGATCAATTCGCAGGCAATGATCAACGGAAGCGGATAGGCGATCATCTCGACAAGATCGAATTCGCCTGCGGCCAGAGCATTGTCGACGAGCTCCTCGGTCAGCTCCTCGATGCGCGGGCGCAGCCTGGTCACCATGCGCGGGGTGAACCCCTTGGTCACAAGATTGCGCAGCCGCGTGTGGTCCGGCGGCTCCATCCAGAGAAATGAGGTGGGCAGTTCCTCGGGTGCGTCCTCCGGTGACACGGTGGGGTGCATCATCGCGGCTTCTTCCGCATGACTCCACGCGGTGGTCGACAGCACTGCCGTGCAGTCCTCATAGCGGGTCAGCAGATGGTGGCCGAGTGGAGTCTGATGCAGCGGGCCCGCTTCGCGCAGGACCCGTGCCGGCGTGTACGGGTCGGGTCTGCCTTCCGGGCCGAATAGCTGAGCGATGGCGGTCTGGATGGCGGAATCCTGGCCCGCCACCGCCGTATTCGCATGCGACATATCAGGGTGGTCCCTTCTGTGCGGTGCACCGCCGAACTGGCGGCGCGGCCGGTCGGAATGTGGCGGTGCGGGGCGCGGCATTGCGGACCCGTCACCTCGTCGGTTCGATAGGGATCGGTGTACGGTCGGGGACCGCGGCGGACTGCGCGTTGCCGCGCAGCAGGATTCGGGCCGCCATCAACGGTCGCACCAGCGCCGCGGGCGGTTCGACGAGATTGGCGACCCGCAGAAAGGTTCGCGCGACCTGCGGATCGACATGTGCGGCACGGTGTGCTCTGGCGACATAGGCATTGGTGAGGTGCGTACGGGTCGTGCGCGGGCCGATGACGCCGGTATGGCTGAGGTCGGCACCCGCAGCGAGCTGCCACGCGACATCGATCACTTTGCCAGCGGCGCAGTAGTATCGGGCAGGCAGTTTGGCCTGGTCGGATTCCGCGCGCAGACATTCGCGTAAGGCAAGAGCCTGCTGTGCGGCCACGGCCATGCCCTGCGCGTACAGCGGATTGAAGCTGCACAGCGCGTCACCGAGAACCACAAAGCCTTGCGGCACGGCGGAAGGCCGCTCGAAGCGGCGGCGCACGGGCGATCGGAACCGGTGCGGCACAGCGTCGTCGAGCGATTCGGAGGTGGTGATGAGTTCGTGGATATCCGGTGCGGCAATGGTGGCGGCGAATTCGGCGAAGCCGTCCGGATCGGTCGGTGGATGATCGCCGAGCATTCCGGCCAGTGTTATGTGCCAGCGTTCGCCCTCGACCCGAATCGCACCGCCGCCACGGCCATTCGGCCCGGTTGAGATGATCACCGATGAGTGGCCGCCCAATTGGCCCGGCCGCCAACGGAAGAGCCTGGAGGTGTAGCCGAGATCGACCTCGAGGCGTTCCTCCCGCGGTATCCGCGCTCCGAGAGCGGCCAGCCAGACGCTCGCGCGGGAGCCGCGGCCGGTCGCGTCGACGACGAGGTCCGTGGCATGCGCCTCTGCCCCGTATCCGCCGGAGACCGACACCGCCCGGACCCGTGTGGCGTCGCCGATGAGGCCGCGCGCCGTGCCCTCGCACAGGCGCACACCCGGTACCGCGAGTGTTCGCTGTCGCAGTACCTCTTCCAGTAGCGGTCTGGTCGCCATTACCGAGGTGAGGCCGGTTGATGTGGGTGCGACCCGCAAACCGCCTACATACCAGCGGGTTCCGACCAATGGCTCCGCCGTGGTCGCGCCCCGGTCGGCCATTTCGGAGGTGAAACCCGGATACAGCTGTTCGATGATGGTCCGGCCGCGATCCAGCAGTCCGTGCAGGTGCCGTGCCTGTGGTACGCCGCGTCGCATGGCGGTGCCAGCGACCATGTCGCGCTCGAAAATGGTGACCCTGGCGTAGTGCTCGGAAAGCACCCGAGCGGCGAGCAATCCGGCGATGCCCGCGCCGAGCACCACCGCGTGCCGCCGCTCATTCATGCCTGCGCCTGCCCGGCGCTCAGCTCCGACACGACCGAGAAGATCGGAGATTCTCGGTACATCGTCGAGTCGACTCGGCACCGGTGCCGCCGAATCCGGTGGCCGAATCGCTTGCGGCACATCCCAGCGCGGTCGGCTGTGTTGATTGTTCGCTCGTTCACAGCGCCACCGGCAGCGACACAATGCCGCGGTGAATCAGACTCGGCCGATATTCCACGGTGTCGGTGGCGAGTTCGAGTTCGGAGGCCCGGTCCAGCAGGGTGCCGAGCGCGGCCTCCGCCTCGATTCGCGCGAGCGGCGCACCGACGCAGTAATGAATGCCGAGGCTGAAGCCGAGATGCTTGCGTGCCGGCCGGTTTCCGGCGTAGCGGGTGACATCGAAGGTGTCCGCCTCCGGGTATACCCGGTCGTCCCGGCTGGCCGAGGCGGTGAGTACGACCACGCCGTCGCCGCGACGGAATTCGTGCTCGCCGACGGTGGTGTCGGCCAGAGCGACTCGGATGGTGAACTGGGTCGGGGCGTCGTAGCGCAGCATCTCGTCCAGCGACGGACCGATCAGCTCCGGATTGTCCCGCAACAGTTGCAGCTGAACCGGATTGCGCAGCAGTGCGAGCATGCCGTTGCCGATCAGGTTGATCGAGGTTTCCATGCCCGCGACCAGCGTCAGCAGCGCAATCCCGATCACCTCGGGCTCGGTCAGCTGCGCACGGCTCACGGACACCAGCGCGCTCAGCAGATCCGGTGTCGGATGCGCCTTCTTCTGCTGGATCAGCCGGGCGAAGTAGCCCATGCACTCCATTGCCGCGGTTCCGCGGGCGGCCACGTCGTCGGGGCCGAGCAGCGAATCCGGATCGCTGCCGCGTGCGATCGCCAGCTGCCACTCGCGAAACAGCGCACCATCGGCCGGATCGGCGCCGAGCAGCCGGACCGGCACCATCGCCACCGCAAGGGGTACCGCGAGATCATTGAGCACATCGAGTTCGCCACGCCGCACCGCCGCGTCGACCAGATCGCGGACAACCTGACCGGCGACCGGAACCATCTCCGCCATCAACCGTGGCGTGAACGCTTTCGCCACCAGCTTGCGATAACGGCCGTGTTCGGGCGGATCCATTCGGACGAACGAACCGGGAATCGCCGCGGTGGTGTCCCGGAACGGGCTGATGCCGGCGGCATAGCCGTGCCCCCAGTCCGATCCGGTGAGGATGGCGGCGCATTCCTCGTACCGGGTGATCAAAGTGACCGGGACATCGCCGAATTCGTACGGAAAAAGCGCGGCGGCATCGCGCACCCGACGGTATGCCGGATACGGGTCCGCTCGCGCACTCGGATCGAAGGCGTCGAAGGCGTCGAAGGTGATCGGATCGGCTGTATGCCCACCCGTCGCCCGACCGCCGCCCCTCATCGAATCGCTCCGCGATACTGCGTTCATTTTCCCTCCAGCCGCACATGAAGTTCGGACATGCCGCGCACGACCACATTCGGTCGATACGGCGGCTCCTCGAGCAAGGTCATGGACGCGACGCGATCGGCAATGGCACGCAGCACGACCTGCATCTCCAGCCGGGCCAGCGGTGCACCGAGGCAGTAGTGCAGGCCGAGGCCGAAGGACAAGTGCCGCTCGGCCTTTCGGCCCCTGGCATACCGCGCGATATCGAACCTGTCGGCGTCCGGGAAGGCGCGTGAGTCGCGATTGGCCGAGGCCAGCAGGACGATCACCGCATCACCGGGTGCGAAGGTCCGGCCGGAGACGGTGATCACGTCGTGCGCGGTGCGCGTGGTGAGGTGCACCGGCGCGTCGTAGCGCAGCACCTCGTCGACGGCCGATTCGCACAGCTCCGGGAATTCGCGCAGCCGCTCGAACTCCTCGGGATTGCGGATCAGCGCGAGCACGCCGTTGCCGATCAGATTGACGGTCGTCTCGTGCCCGGCGACGATGAGAATCAACAATGTGCCGAGCAATTCGGTGCGGGTCAGCCGAGCGCCCGCGTCATCGGCCTGCACGAGCGCCGTGATCAGGTCCTCGCGCGGAGATTTGCGCCGCTGCTCGACCAGATCGCCGAAGAACTCCAGGAAAGCGTGTACCGCAGCGGTGCGCGCGGCCAATTCCTCTGGCGAGAGCAGCAGATCCGGGTCGAGGCCGCGAGCGATGCCGGTCGAGATCTGGCGCACGTGCTCATATGCCTCGACCGGAACGCCCAGCAGCTCACAGACCATGGTGAGCGGCAGCGGGTAGGCCAGCGCATCCAGCAGATCGACCTCCCCCGCGGCGAGCATCTTCGCGAGCAGACCCTCGACCAACTGTTCGGCCCTGCCCCGCATGCCGCTGACGGTGCGCGCGGTGAATGCCTTGCTGACCAGTCCGCGCAACCGGGTGTGCTCCGGCGGCTCCATCCAAAGGAACGATCCCGGTAGCTCGACATCGCTATCGCCGTGCAGCAGTTGCGGTTCCTCGGCGTGGCTCCAGCGCGGATCCTGCATGATGGTCTGCGCCTCGTGGTGGCGGGTCACCACATGCATATCGTGCGGTCCGGGCACAAACGGCCCCGCATCACGCAGCACCCCATAACTGTCATACGGATTGTGCCGCATATGCGGTGCGACGCTCTCGACGACCGCCACCTGAACCGGGGTCAATTCCTCGACCGCGGAATGGTCGGAATTCACCGGCAACTCCTGAATGAAAAGCGAAATGGACACCGGGCGAAAACAATTCCGGTCCATCGTGGTACCGGCGCACCCGGCGGTACAGCGACGATCACTCGTTCCTATCGCGCTATAGCCGGAATACCTCATCGCGCAACACGATTGAATGATCGCGGATGTTTATCGCAGACCGCAATTCACAATGCGTTCAAGGCGCTGTCACAATTCGCTGTTGTCGTGGCAGACATGAATTCTGCGGAATCGGTCGAGACGCTGCCGGGTCGACTGGCCCGGATCGCGATCGAGCACCCCGAGGTGGCCGCCACGTTCTGGTCGGTTTCGGAAACACTGAGCTACGCCGAGCTCGACCGGCTCTCCCGTTGCGCTGCCGCGGCGCTGGTCCGCCGTGGCATACGACGGGGCGAGCCGGTGGGCATACTGTGCCCGAACGCGCCCGAATTCCTGATCGGTCTGTTCGGAGTCGCGGCGGCGGGCGGTGCCGCGACTCCCCTTCCCCTGCCCGTCGGTTCCGCGCAGCTGAGCCGATACCCGCACAAACTCGCGACCATCGCGGCGGCCGCCGGGATGCGCACCGTCTTGGTATCGCACCGATTCGCCGATTTGGCCGCTCTACTCGAAACCACGACGGACGTCGAATTGGTGGAAACCGCAACGCTATTCACCGAGGACAGTATCGCGCTGCCTGCGATCGATGCCGACGACCTTGCCATCGTGCAGTTCACCTCCGGCAGCACCGCCACCCCTAAAGGCGTTCGGCTGACCCACCACAACACCCTCAGCGGCCTGGCCTCGATCCGAACCGGCATCGCGCTCGACCTGACCGATCAGGGCGGTTTCTGGCTGCCGCTGTTCCACGATATGGGCCTGTTCGGCACGTTGTCCGCGATCCTGCGCGGAATTCCCGCGCACATCTGGTCGCCGCTGGCATTCGTCAAGGATCCGGCCCGCTGGCTGGCCGAATTCGCGACCAGCGGCAGCACGATCACCGCCATGCCGAATTTCGGCTACGAGGCACTTCTCAACGCCATCCCCGCGGACGAGGTCACCGACTACGACCTGCGGCATTGGCGCATCGCCTTCAATGGCTCCGAACCGATTTCCCGCGATGTGGTCGATTCGTTCTGCCAGCATTTCGCGCCCGCCGGTTTCGCGCGCTCGACCATGTTCGGGGTCTACGGCATGGCTGAGGCGACCCTCGCCGTCGCCTTCCCGCCGCTGGGCCGGGAACCGCTGTTCGAATGGGTGGACCGCGCGGCACTCGCGGATGACGCTCGGGCACAGCTCGTTTCGCCGGACACCCTGGGCGCGCGTGCCGTGGCAGGTGTCGGCTCCGCCGTGGCCGATCTGCGGCTGCGCGTCGTGGATCTCGGTACCGGCGAGACACTGCCGGATGGCGCTGTCGGCGAAATCCATATCCAGGGCCCCTCGGTCACCGACGGCTACCTGACAGCCGACCCGTCCAGCGTGGCCGGACTGCACACCGAAGGTTGGCTGCGCACAGGCGATCTCGGCTACCAGCGCGAGAGTGAACTCTTCGTCACGGGCCGGTGCAAGGACATGATCACCGTGCGCGGCGTCAACTACTACGCCCAGGATGTCGAGGCCGCCGTGCGTGACCTCGATGGCATCTACAAGGGCCGCTGCACCGCCGCGACCGATCCCAACGGCGCCGATGTCATCGCGCTCATAGCCGAATCCGACTGCACCGGCGCGGCAGCAGACGCGCTCGCCGATCAGATCCGCGGCCGCATCCGCACCGAGCTCGGACTGGCGGCCGTAGCGGTGCATCTCGTTGCGCCACGCAGCATTCCACGCACCAGCAGCGGCAAACTGCAGCGCCTTGCCGCCCTCGACCTCATCTCCCCACGGCAATGATCTTCGACCGAACTGGAGCCTCCTGTGCACAGCTATGAAGTCTTCCGTCACTACGAGCGCCTGCATTGGCGGCTGGCCGATCTGGACCTCGACGCCGTCGACCACGCACTGGTCCGCCCCGAATACGTGACGCTGGCCAAGAGCGCGACGATGGGCGAATCCAATGTCATCGCCGCGGTCCACGGCTTCATGAACGAATTCGTCGACGACTACGACTTCTCCACCTTCGCCGTGGTGTGGGGCTACCAGGAAGTGCAGCACCACTATGCCTTTCGCTCCTGGCTCGGTGCGGTCGGCGAGAGTGTGGACGAGAAGGCCGTCGATTCCATGCGCGAGCCGTACGCACCCGGAACCACCCCCTCGGCCACCCTGGCCACCAATATCATCTCCGAACTCACGGTGAACCACATCTACCGCGCCGTCGCGAGCTGGGTGCAGGAGCCGGTGCTGAAGGGCCTGCTGCTCAACGCGAGTCGCGATGAGGCCGGACACGCCCGCGAGTTCATCCACTACGCCACCAAGCGGCTGGAGCGGCGCCCCGAGGAGTTGCCCTCGGTGCTGGAAACCCTGTACGTCTACAGCTCCGAGGCCAAAATCAAGCATCCGGTGAGCACCTTCAAGGCCGGTATCAGCGAACTCGGCGACCACGAGACCATCGACACCGGATTCGATCTGTTCCTCGAACAGGTAGCCGCCGAGGGTGAACTGGATGTGCTGCACGACAAGGTGCGTCGCACCTTCGCCACTATGACGGGCCTCGACCTGTCCTCCAACGCGAAGGTCCGCCGCGCCCTCGCCGACGCGATCGCCTAGCTCATGGAGCGATCTAGCTCGGTTCAGGTGCCGTGGTCGGTGCTTCCGGATTATCACTGCTTCGGCTGTTCCCCGCACAACGCATCCGGGCTGCGGCTCGAGTTCGAACCGCATCCGGACGGCCTGCAGGCCCGGTTCCGGCTCGGACGCGGCTTCGAGTCCTACCCGGGCGTGGTGCACGGCGGACTCATCGGCGTTATCTGCGATGAGGTGATGGGCAATCTCGTCGTGCTGGCCCGCCACCATCCCGCATTCACGGTCTCCCAACGCACCCGATTCATCTCGCCGCTGCTGATCGACCACGAATACCACTGTGTGGCAACGCTATCCGAGTCGCACCACCCCATTCAGGCGGCTGCCGAGATCCTGGACGCCGACGGCACCGTCTGCGCCACCTCCAGCGCGGCCTATCAGCCGTTCGAACTCGACGCGGTCCGCCATCAACTCACCCTCCGCGACGACGAGGTCGCCCTGCTCTCGCACGCATTGACCACCGCGAATGCCCTCTCTTCGAATGGAGTTCAGCAATGACCAACACCGCCGACGACATCCTGCGCACCGTCACCGATATCGCCGCCACCGAGACCGGCATCGCCGAGGCCGAACTACGACCAGACGTCGACCTGCGCGGTATGGCGGGCGTCGATTCGGTGCGCGTGCTGCGCATGGTCGCCAAGATCGAACGCACCTACGACATCGAGCTGGAGGACCAGGACGTCTTCGGTCTCTCCACGCTCGCCGATGTCGTCAAGGTGGTCGATCGAGCCCTGCACGAGGCCGCGGCATGACCGTCACGGCCGATACCAACCAGCACTATGACCTGAATCCGGATATCTTCGGCCAGTTCCTCGACCCGCTGCGCAAATACAGCTCGGCGCTGTACAACTCGCCGACCGACACCCTCGAGCAGGCACAGCGGCAGAAGCTGCACTTCGTCGCCGATCGGCTCGGCCTGCGCGGCGAGGAGCGACTGCTCGATGTGGGATGCGGCTGGGGTTCGCTGATCCTGTTCATGGCCGAGGAATTCGGTTGCGACACAATGGGAGTCAGTCCGGCACCGCGCCAGCACGAGTACATCGCCGAACAGGCCATCGCGCGTGGTATCACCGAACGGGTGCGCACCGAGGTCGGACACTTCGAAGAGCTCGATCTGCCGGTGCGCAGCTTCGATGCGGTGACTCTGCTCGGCTCGATCGTGCATATGCCCGACCTCGGCGCGGTTTTCCGGCGCGCACGGTCGGTGCTGCGACGTGGTGGCGCACTCTATGTTTCGGAGAGCTGTTTTCGAAACGCCTCCGCTCGCACGGCGTTCGACACTCGCGTCGGCACCGAATTCGTCCGCGAGGACATTTTCGGCTGGGGTGATCTGCGCCCACTGTCGGAGTTGCTGACCGCCGCCGAGGACGCCGGATTCTCGATCATCGCGGTGGACGATCTCACCGAGCACTACCGCCGCACCATCGATGACTGGATCGTCAATGTCGACGCGGCCGCCGGACGCATCGATGCGCACGGCCCGGGGCTGGCCGCGAAGCTGCGGCACTATCTGGAGATCGCCAATGCCGGATGGGGTTATACGACCAAGCATTATGCGCTGACCTGTCGCAATGCCCGGTAGGAGAGGCAGATGAATATGGAGTCGGCACTGATTCCGGTCGATGAGGTGGCGGCCGCGGTCGACGGCTTCCTCGCCGCCTCCCCGGCCGCGCGGGCCTGGGATGTGGAGACCGCCTTCGACTGGTCGCTCGCCGATGCGGGTCGGCTCACCGATGGGCAGCGTTCGGCGGTGCAGTTCGTCACTCTCATCGAGGATCATCTGCCCGGCTATTTCGATGTATACCACCGGCATTTCCCGGTGGACGACACCGTGGATCGTGCCACCTTCATGCACAATCGCGAGCTCTACCACTTCACCGTGCGGTGGGCGCTGGAAGAGGATACCCACGCACGGGCTCTCACTCGATACCAGCAAGCATCTGGAATCGCCGAACGTGACTCGCTGCGTGCGGAATTGGCGATCGAAGGACAGCAGCCATTCGACCTGCCCTACGACCATCCGGTGCAGTTCTTCGCCTACGCGCTGGTACAGGAGAAGGCGACGCAGATGTACTACCAGCACCTGCGCGAGGTGGTCGACGAGCCCGTTCTAGCAGCGGTTCTGGGGCGGTTATCTCGTGATGAGGCAAGGCATTTCAGCTTCATGGCCGACGTAGTCGGGCGGTATCTGCGGGTGCAGGGCGATGCGACCGTGGAACCGATCCGCGATGTCATCGCCAACTTCCGGATGCCACTGGCCGACACCATGCGCGGCTACTGGCGGTGGGCGCTGAAGATCGCCGATGTCGCCTCCTACGACCACACCGAGGCCTATGAGCATCTGGTGAAGGTGATCGACCGGACGGTGGATGCCAGATCCGACCGGCTCGATGAGTTGGTTCGCTTCATCGGCGAGTGCAACACGCTGACCTGACGAATAGCCCTGCCTCCCCATGCTCGGAGGCAGGGCTATTTGTTTCACTACTCCGGATTCAGCACCAGAATCGTGGTCGAACCATGCGCGATCAACTTGCCGTTCGCATCCACGATCCGCCCCTCCGCCGTCGCGGTGCGGCGCCCGACGTGAATCGCAGTGGCCTCACAGGTGAGTCGCGATCCGTCCAATGTCACCGACCGAATGAAATTCACCTTCAACTCCAACGTCGTATAGGCCACGCCGTCATCGAGTTTCGTGAATACCGCACTGCCCATCGCGGTATCCATCAGTGTCGCGATCACTCCGCCGTGCACCGTGAACATGGCGTTGATGGTGGCCGGATTCGGATCCAGGTAATACCGCGTGTACCCGTCCCCCGCGGACTCCAGCCGAATCCCCAGCGACGCGCCGACCCCCAGATTCTCCTGCAGCCCCCGCTCGAATACGGTCGTCAATTCCTCGACGCGGTTGGCGACGGTGTGAGTATCGATGCTGGTCATGGCCTCTTCCTCCCTGGCGAACAATGCCAGCCCATTCGACCAGCGCCCGGTGAACTCCACCTGGCCACCACCCGCTGCATACCGAGCTTCGATCGGCTGATCGAAATCAGAGGTCGGCGACCGCGTCCACCAATTCGGAGATCCGCTCGAAGTCCTCGTCGATGAAAGGGCCGGGACGGCCGAGTACGACGTGCTGAATGCCGACCTCGGCGAAGCGAGCGAATGAATCCGCCTGCTCGGCGACCGATTTATCCGGATACCAGAAGGCGACCATGGTCTTTTCGATGTCCTCGTATGGACGACCTATGGCTTCGCAATGTCGGTGCAGGACTTGGAGTTTGGCTGCGACGGTGTCGACCGATTCGCCGAAGAGGTTGCAGGCATCGGCGTATTGGGCGACCAGGCGCAGTGTCTTTCGTTCGCCTTGGCCGCCGATCATGATGGGCGGGTGCGGGCGGGTCAGCGCGTTGGGGACGTTGAGCGGGCGTTCGAGGGTGTAATGCTTTCCGTGGAAAGGCTTTTCGGAGCCCGCCCACATCTGCTTCGCGATCCGCAGGGTTTCCTCCAAACGTTCGTATCGCTCGGAGGTCGGCGGAAAGAACAGACCCAGCCCCGTGGCTTCATCGCCATTCCAGGCCGCACCGATGCCGAGCCAGGCGCGGCCACCGGAGAGCACGTCGAGGGTAGTGACGCTCTTGATCAGCAGCCCCGGATCCCGGTAGCTGACAGCGGTAACCAAAGCACCGAACCGGACGCGCTCGGTCCGCGCCGCGATATATCCCAGCGCGGCGTAGGCCTCGAGCATGTCGTTTTCCGGCGGGCCGTTCGAACCGATCTGGAATAGGTGATCCATGACGAATACCGAGTCGAGCCCGGATTGATCGGCGGCGCGCACAATCCGGTCGACCCGCGCACCGATCGCGTCCGGTGAATCCGGCCAGGTGAAGTCGGCGAGGCAAATACTCAGTCGCATGCGTCGAGCGTGGCACGATCAGGGCGCGCCGGGCAGGCACGGCCGATCCTAGGACAGCAATGGAGGTGACGGCGGGAAGGTGATCGGGAGTGCGGTGAGCGCGCGGTGGAATGGTCCCGGCCGCCACGTCAGCTGATCGGGCGGCACCGCGAGTCGGATCTCGGGCAGTGCATCGAGTAGTTGGTCGATGGCGTCCTGCGCGATCAGGTAGGCCATCGAATTCGCCGGGCACACGTGTGGTCCGGCGCCCCAGGACAGATGGGAGCGATTGCCCGCGTACTGATTCGCGACGATCGCCGGGTCGGTATTGCAGGCGGCGATGCTGATGACGACCGGCTGATGGGCGGGTAGCCAGACATCGTCGATCAGGATCGGCTGGCGCGGAAAGCTGAAGCAGAAATTCGCCATCGGCGGATCGTTGAACAACACCTCGTCGAGCGCGTCGCGGGTGGACAACGTTCCGCCGAGCACACTCCCGCCGAACCGCTCGTCGGTGAGGATCAGCAGCAGGGTATTGATGATCAGATTCTGTTGCGGCTCAATACCCGCGCCGTACAGCGTGCCGAGCTGATGCACCATTTCGATATCGCTGAGTAGCGCCGGGTGCCGCAGCATCCGCGTGGTGATGTCGTCGCGGGGCTCGGCACGCTTGAGCTGGGTCAACTCCAGCATTGCCCCGGCCAGTAACTGATTGCCGTGCTCGGCATCGATGCCCTCGAAGATCGCGGCCATACCGGTGGCGGCCTGCTGTGCGATATCGGCCGGACAGCCGAGCATGGCGTTGAGTACCGCGAAGGCGAGCGGAAACGCGTACTGGCGCACCAGGTCCGCCGACCCGTCGGCGCAGAACGAATTGATCAGCGGAATAGCGAGTTTCGCCACCGTCTCGTGCAGTCGGTACTGATCGACCTTCTCCAGGCCCGCGACGTTGGCCTGCCGATACCTGGCATGCGCTTCACCGGCATTGCGTAAGGCATTCGGTCGCCACTGCATCATCGGCAGCACCGGGCAGTCGGCGGCCACACTCCGCTGCCAGGTGCGCGGATCGGCCGGAAAATGATCCGGGTCGTTGAGGATCCGCAGTGCGGAGTAGTAGCTGACCACCAGTGTGGCGGGCACCCCCGGCGCCAGATCCACCGGCACCAGCGCCCCATACCGCTCCCGCATCTCCCGATACGCCCGATGCGGATCCGTCGCGAACTCCGGCGTATACAACGCCACCCGCGGCCCATCGGTGTCGATCGGCGAAGTGAACGGTGCACGGCCGTGCGCCGAAGACGGCATCGTCATCGAGAAACTCCAGGCATTCGAACATACAAACTCCGTGAGCCTATGCACCCACCCCGCCCCACCGCACCTCGAACGCAAATAAATGGCCATGCGCTGGTGGTGGCATCATCCGAGAGACCACCTACACCACCGCATGGTGG
Organism: Nocardia sp. CA-084685; assembly: GCF_050955785.1. Classification (NCBI taxonomy): domain Bacteria; kingdom Bacillati; phylum Actinomycetota; class Actinomycetes; order Mycobacteriales; family Nocardiaceae; genus Nocardia; species Nocardia sp. CA-084685. The sequence continues at coordinate 2,227,362 of NZ_CP192094.1, read as the reverse complement.
TCATAGGTCCAGATCAGCCCTGGTTCGCATGGCGGCGACGATGGTGTGGCCCAAGGGGGTGAGGGATGCGGCGGCCTCCAACTGGGTAATCCCTTCGACGGTGAGCGTGTGGGCCTCGACGTAGCGACGCTCGGCGTCCTCCGCGGCGGCTCCGGTCGCGATGGTGCGCTGGACGCGCCGGAAGTCGGTGATGGCGAGGTGAGCGTAGGTGCTGTGCAGCAGGCCTTCGATCGGTCGTGGATGCGAAAAGCACGGTGGGTGGTAGCGCGGGTCGATATCGGCGCGGTCGTACAGTTCGAAGGCATCCATCATCGCGCCGAGCTTCACGTGCTGGAATTCGTGTACCAGCAGTTCGGCGAGTGATTGCGGATCCAGATGTCGGGCCGCGATACCTACCGCACCGAATGCCAGTCTGGCCGAGGCGCTTCGGTCGGTCGGGCCATCCGGTTGCAGCGGCAATATCGTGCACAGACCCACCCGCAAGCCGGGCATATAGGCAGGCAGATGCGCTTCGAGGAATTCGACAGCGCCCCCGAATGCCTGCTGCCAGCGCTCGGCCTCCGCATCGCTCAACCGCCCGGTCGGGTGAATTTCGCTGTCGAGATACGGCAGCGCCCGATAGGGATCCGTGTCCTCCAATGTCACGGTCAGCTCGCCGTAGGTCAGTGTGCGCACCGCCTCGGCCAACTCGAGCTCCCGACCGGTATCTATCCACACCCGCTCGGAGGCCCGCAACGCACCGAACATCGGCAATGGCGCCATACCGTCGCGCACCGGCACCGGAAGTCGCAGATCCGCACCGGCCAGCAGCGCGGCGCTGGCCGCAATCGACTCCAGGTGATAGACATCCGCGGCGACGAACTCCCCGCGACTGATATTTTCGAGCAGTGCCGTCGCCCACACCCGGGTGTAGGGGTGTGCGAGCACGGCCGCCACCGCATCCGGTGCCGATGCGTCCAAGCCCACCAACACATCCCACGCGGCAGCGAAGCGCGGATCGTCGTGCGGGCCGAACCCGCCTACCGCCGCCAACAATTCACGTTGCACCGACGCTTGGGCCTGCACCAGCCAACTGACCGTTGCTGTATCACCGAAACCCGATGCCAACTGCGCGAATTGATCCTCCGATAGACTATGCGCCTCAATCGCGGTCACGGCTGACCTTCATGCGCTCATCGAATGCGGCGCGGTGCGCTCGGGCGGCACGCACGGCAGTAGTTTCCGCGGCTGGATCGACCGATTCGGCGAGCCATGGCTGCACCGTCGCACTCATACCCGCGACGAACCGCTCCCCCAGCGGGGTCAGTGATCCGGATTCCTGAAGTTGGCGAATGGCTTCCGCGGTCATCATGCGCCACCGCACGAATTCCCGCTCCGACTCCTGGCGCTGCGTTCCCTCGGCCTGTGCACGATGCACCCGCCAGAAGTCGGTCACGCCGATATGCGCATAGGTGCCCTGCAACAGCCCCTCGATCGGACGCGGATCCGGCCGCCACGGTGCGTAATACCGCAGCGCCGTATCGGAGCGGTCGAACAATTCGAACATGTCGAGGATGGCGCCCATCTTCACGTGCTGGAATTCGTGGATCAACGGCAGTGCCGCGGATACCAGCGCCCGTCGCAACCCGATGCCCACAGCGCCGAAAGCCAGTCGCATGGAAGCACTTCGGTCGTATTTCTCGTCCGGCTCCATCGGCATGACCGCGCGTAAGCCGACGCGCAGGCCGGGCGCGTATATGGGCAGATGTGCGTCGATGAAGTCGATGCCCTCGGCGAAGGCGAGCTGCCACCGGTGCGCCTCGGCATCGCTGAGCCGATCGGCGGCGTAGCTGTGGCCGACGCGGTAAGGGTCGGTGTCCTCCAGCGGGACGGTCAGGTCGGTGGCCGTCAGCCTACGCAATGGGTGTAGCAGATCCAGTTCCTCGACCGAACTGGAGTCGATCCAAACCTCTTTGTCGGCACCAGCTTTCAGTGCGCCGAAGGTCGGTAGGGGTGCGACGCCGTCGCGCACCGGCACCGGCAGCCGCAAGTCCCTACCCGCGTGCAGCGCCGCACTCGCGGCAATCGCTTGCAGGTGATGGACATCCTCGGCCACCGTCTCGCCCTTGCTCACCCCCTCCAGCAGGGCGATGGCCCACACCCGGGTGTACGGATGGGCGAGCACCGCGGCCACCGCGTCGGGAGCCGAAGCGTCCAGCGAGACGAGCACATCCCAAGCGGCCGTGAATCTTTCGTCATCCTGTGGTCCGAATCGGCCCACCGCGGCCAACAATTCGCGTTGCAGCGAAGATTGCGCCTGCGCCAGCCAGCGCACCGTGGCCGCATCACCGAAACCGGCTGCCAGTTGGTCGAATTCGTCATCGGACAAGCTGTGCGCCGCGGCAACGGCGTCATGTGCGGAGGTTTGCGCGCCGCCTCTACCCGCTGCGGCTTCGGACTCGGCCACGTGATCGATCATCTCCTTCAGATCGGCGCAATAGACCGACGGGTTGTCGAAGTCCGTGCCCGGGCGGTATCGATGCGGATAGAAGCCACCACCGCAGACCTGAACCACGTCACAGGACCGACACGTGGCGCTGACGCCATCGATGCCGTCGCGACGCACGGTGATTCCAGGGAGTAGGGCGGCCTCGTCGAGGCTGTTGTCCCATACGTTCAGTCCGGTCGCCGCGGCGCCTTCGAAGGCGGTTTTGAGCGAATCGACCTGCTCTAGCGTGCCATCGGTTTCGATCACCAGCAGATCCACCGGATCCAGTCCGATGGCCTCGGCGGTACTCGGACGGCCGTACATGGCCGCCACCACCGATTCGAAGGTGCGCAGCGGCACCGGTCGCCCGTCGGCATTCCATGCGTCGAACATGGCGATGAGCCATTGCGCGTACTCGCCACCACCCCGCTTCGGATTGTCCGCGTCGCGTGGTATCCGCAAGCCCGGCGGCTGATGCTCCCAATTCGAATGCGGCAGGAGGAGATCCATGCGTGGCGGCTCCTGCTCCAGCAGCCCGCGATAAACGGCGATCGGATCGTTGGCGATATCCACCGTGCACAGCAGACCGGAATACAGCGGGCGGTACTGCGGCTTACGCAACAGCTCGAGGCTCGCGATCACCTGGTCATAACTACTGCGTCCGTTGCGATACAGCCGATGCCGGTCGTTGGCGGCGCGATCGCCGTCCAGCGAAACACCAACCCGCACATGGTATTCGGTGAACAGGTCGAGGTATGCCTCGCTGAGCAGGATCGCGTTGGTATGGATATGCAGATTCAGGCGGGCCACCGGAGCGATGGCCGCGTGCAACTCAGCCAGGAATTGCGTGGTCCGGTCCACACCGAGCAACAGCGGTTCGCCGCCGTGCAGCACGATGGCGACCTCGGGCAGCCCATGGGCCGCCGCATGTTCGGCGATACGGAACGCAATCCTGGCGGCCGTCTCCGGGGCGAGCCCCATCGGCCGGCCACGCCAGGATTGGTCGACGTGCTCATACATATAGCAGTGATCGCACGCCAAATCGCACCGGCTGTGCACCTTGATCACAAACTGACGAAAGGGAAGCGGTTTACGGTTCACGGGCCAGCCGGTATCGACGGTGAATTCCTGATCAGATCAGATCAGAGCGGAGCTGAACGAAATGCCGGTGGTCGAGGAGTTGGCCAGATTCGCCAGCAGGTCCGTCAGGCTCTGCCCCGAAAGCTGCCCGAGCGGAGTGCCCCGCAGATCGGACACAGCGGACACCACGGTGCGGTTGGTTGACTTCATCAGTAATTCTCCTAACGAGCGAAATCGTTTGTCGCTCACGGCAAATGATACGAAATAGCTGTTGCGGCCCTTCCCAGTTCTGAGAGTCCAGTCAGGCGCTGGTGGCGTCGCCCGAGATAGCAACGCCACCAGCGCATGCGGTCCGAGCGCGGCCGTACCGACCGATGTTCACCCGCCTTCAGCGGAACGGGCGAACCGAAGAGTGACGAGTTGGAAAGGCCGCAGCCGCAAGCGAACTCCCGCCCCGTCGGGCACAGCGGCGGCATCCGTTCGCAGCGGGCGTTCCAGTAGATCGCAGGTGTGGAACCCAGCGACACCGAAACCTGCGGTGACCAGCGCTGAGGCCCGGCCGCCGTGCGCCTCGTAGACGCGGAGCACGACATCGCCACTGCCGTCGTCGGCGAGTTTGACAGCGCTGGTCACCACCGCGTCATTGTCGATAATGAATAGTGGCTCAACAGGTTCGGCGACGCCGGGGCGCGAGGTCGCTAGATTGATGCGATAGCCAGCACGCACCGCATCCGCGATCGAAGCGCCGGGGAGCAGTGCGTGCCGGAAGTGGTGCGTACCGTGGTCGGTCTCCGGATCCGGAAATCGCGGTGCCCGCAGCAGTGAAAACCGGAACATTGTCGTCGTTGCGCCATCGGCTCGAACGGTGCGGGTGACGTCGTGGCCGTAGGTCGAGTCATTGACGAGCGCTACGCCCCAGCCGGGCTCGGCGAAGTGGACGAAGCGGTGATTGCAGGCCTCGAACTTGGCGAACTCCCAACTGGTGTTGGTATGGGTGGGCCGGAAAGTGTGCCCGAACTGGGTCTCGGACGCATAGCGGTCGGCGTGAATATCCAGCGGGAAGGCAAGTTTGAGGAATTTTTCGGTCTCGTGCCAGTCGACGGTGGTGTCGATATCCAGTTCGCGCGTGCCCGCCCGCAGTGTCAGGGTCTGCTCGACCTCGGAAGACCCGAATGAGCGGCCGATCCGCACCACGGCCGCACCCGTCGAATCCTTGTCTACTGCAACGAATTCAGCTTCGGTCAGGTCCGTGACTCGGTTCCGATAGAACAGATCGACATCCCAAGCATCCCAAGAATTCGGGAAATCCGGGTGCAGTTGCAATAGATTCGCGGCCGAACCCGATGGCAGCGTCTCGCGCTGATGTTCGAGCTCGAACACCGATACGACGAGCCCGCGCACATCCACTTCGACCCGCAGCAGACCGTTGTCGAGGACGAAGCCGCCACCCGCACGCTGGACCACCGAGCACGGGTCACCCGAATCCATCGCACCCGCCGCACCGGCCGGAACCGATCGCCACGTGTGCGGCGTCGGGTTGAACACATTCGCCCCCACCCGCTCACCGCCGAGCACCCATTGCGCCCGCTCGATGATCGTCGTCAATTCCTCGGCCACCGCCGCATACGTCTGCTCCGCCTCATGGTGCACCCATGCGATCGACGAGCCCGGCAGAATATCGTGAAACTGATTGAGCAGCACGGCTTTCCAGATCCGGTCCAATGCCGCATACGGATACTCGAAATTTTTCCGCACCACCGCGGTGGCGGCCCATAGCTCGGCCTCCCGCAGCAGATGCTCGCTGCGGCGGTTGCCCTGCTTGGTCTTCGCCTGACTTGTCAACGTGCCGCGGTGCAACTCGAGATACAGCTCCCCCACCCACACCGGCGGGTTCTCGTATTCGGCCTCGGCCTTGGCGAAGAAGCCGGATGGCGAGTCCCACAGCACTTTCGGCGAACCCTCGAGGTCGGCCATCCTGGCGGCCTTCGCGATCATCTCCCGTGTCGTACCGCCACCGCCGTCACCCCAGCCGGTCGGGGCGAGTGATCTCGATGCATGGCCCTTTTCCTTGAAATTTCTTGCAGCATGGGCGATCTCGCGCCCGTGCATCGAACAGTTGTAGGTATCGACCGGGGGAAAATGGGTGAAGATACGGGTGCCGTCGATCCCCTCCCACAGGAATGTATGGTGCGGAAACTGATTGATCTGACTCCACGCAATCTTTTGTGTCAGTAGCCATTTCGATCCAGCCGCCTTGATGATCTGCGGTAGCCCCGCGGCGAATCCGAAGGTGTCGGGCAGCCAGACCTCTTCGTTCTCGACATCGAATTCCGCCAGGAAGAACCGCTTACCGTGCACGAACTGCCGCGCCATCGCCTCCGAACCCGGCATATTCGTATCCGCCTCGACCCACATCCCGCCGGTCGGCACGAACCGTCCCTCCGATACCGCCTGCTCGACCCGCTCGTAGACCTCGGGACGGTGCCGTTTGATGAAGTCGTACTGCGCGGCTTGAGACATCGCATAGATGAAGTCGGGCTCATCAGCCAGCAATGCGGTCATATTCGCGGTCGTACGCGCGACCTTGCGTACCGTCTCGCGCAGCGGCCACAGCCACGCCGTGTCGATATGCGCGTGCCCGACCGCGGAAATCGTATGCGCGGACGGTGCCGCAGGCGTGGCCAGCACATCGACCAGGCATTCGCGCGCCGCGGCGGCGGTGGCGTTCACGTCCTGCAGATCGATGGCATCGAGTGCGCGCTCGATCGCCCGCACGATGTCATAGCGGCGAGCAGGCTCTTCGGGCATCTCGTGCATCAGCTCGCCGAGGACCTCCAAATCCTGTACCAGCTGCCAGACCTCGTTGTCGAAAATCGCGAGATCCATTCGGCCCAGCCGGTATTGCGGCTCGTTACCAGCGGTGGACTTGTCACCGAGCCCCATCGGCGGAAAGAAGGGGATGATCGGGTTCGAAGCCGCCTCGACGTGCAACAGCACCTGCTCACCACCGACCGCCGGGGACGCCACGCGCACCCACTGGTTCCGCGGATGCAACCCCTTCACCGGTGATCCGTCCGCGCGATAGACCAAGCCCTCGCACTGGAATCCCGTCATATTTCGGTCGAAACCGAGATCGATGATCGCCTCGACGGTTTTGCCCGCCCACTCGGCAGGAACCGTGCCTTCGACCGTCAACCAACTCGTCCCCCAGGGTGCGCCCCACCTCGCGCCGGATTCGACAGGCGCCCGTGGCGCCGCCAAGCCCTCCGCGACCGGCACCGGCTCATCCGGCGCGACCCAGATCGATGTCCGCAGCGGCACCGACTCCGGATAGATCGCCGGGACGATCCGCTCGTCGAGAATCCGCCCGAGGCGGCCTTCGATCAACCGACGGTCATCGTGCACGGCGCTGGCTCCCATCGGACCGGAGGAATGATCACCAACCGCCCTATTGTCCGCCAGCACAGTGAATTCTGGGCGATAACCACACGTCCCAGCAGCGCGGCTTCGCCCGAGATGAGCAAGACTCGAACCCATGGCCACCATCCGCACCGAAATCGTCATAGACGCTTCTCCACAACATATCTGGGATGTCGTCCGTGATGTCGGCGCCGTGCACACACGCCTGCTGCCTGGCCGAGTCGCCAACACCCGCATCCATGGCGTCGAACGCTTCCTCACCTTCCCCGACGGCCACGTCATCCAGGAACTGATCGTCTCCATCGACGACCGAATCCACCGACTGGCCTACTCCGTCGTAGCCGGGGCCAGACCCTCGCTGGACTATCACCACGCATCCTTCGAGGTTCACAGTGAGGGTGAGCGCGGCCGCCTGATCTGGACAACCGACGTCCTGCCCGACACCATCGCCCCCGATATCCGAATCCGCACCGAATACGGCATCAAGGAAATGAAACAGGCGATAGAAGCATCGGCACCGGACGGCATCGCTGGAACATGATCTCGTCGGCCGCCTGGACGAGGCAGCGGAATCTTCCGAGAACCATCGCTCGCGACGCCCTCTTCGTGGATCCGGCGATATTCGCGTCGGCATAAGCACTGCCACTCAGCGCACAGTGACACACGTCACATAGACGTGGGTGTTACGGGACCGCGGTCACGAGCGTCTTGTGCTCGTACGGCGCGCCGACTTCGCCGGACGCACCGCGGTCGCGCTCGAGGAATTGGCCACCCACAGCGCGTTCGCTTCCGCCCGCGCGGGCGTTTCCAGTTTCTGGTCAAAGGAGAATCATGAGAATCGGCATCATCATCGGCAGCACCCGCCCCGGCCGCAACGGCGACCGTGTGGCCCGATGGGTCCGGGACCGGACAGTCGAATACGCAGGCGACACCGCGGAATTCGATCTCGTAGACCTGCAGGACTACCAGCTGCCCCTGCTCGACGAGCCCGTCCCCGCGCTCCGGGCGCCGGGCCAACAGCCGCACACCCGGCGATGGGCCGAGTGCATCGGTTCCTATGACGCCTTCATCTTCGTGACGCCCGAGTACAACACCGCCCCGCCCGCTTCCCTGACCAACGCCATCAATTTCCTGCACAGGGAATGGGGTGGCAAGCCGGTCGCCTACGTCGGCTACGGCATCTACGGCGCGGTCATGGCGGTGCAGAAGCTGCGCGCGCAGGCGGGCGTGCTGCGGATGGCCGATATCGGGCCGCAGGTGGCGCTGACACTGAGCGAGGACTTCGTGAATTTCACTGACTTCCAACCACGTGAACCGCACACTGCGGCGGTACACGGGCTGGTCGACGAGCTGCTGGCGTGGGCGCGGGCGCTGGCCCCGCTGCGCCCGGCTCTGGTGTCGTGAGTCTTCATGCGCATCACAGTCTTCGGAGCGAACGGTCCCACCGGCCGCCTGCTCACCGGCCAGGCGCTCGCCGCCGGGCATGAGGTCGCCGCGGTCACTCGGCAGCCGGATTCGTTTCCGCTGCACGACGATCGGCTCGAGGTGGTCGGTGCCGACGTGCTCGATCCAGGTGCCGTCGACGCTGTCGTGGCGGGACGGGATGCGGTGCTCTCCACGCTCGGGGTTCCCGCCGGGAAGGAACCGATCACCACCTATTCGCGCGGTGTGGCCAATATCGTCGCCGCCATGGAACGGCATCGGGTGCGTCGGCTCGCCGTCGTCAGCTCGACCGGGGTCGACCCGCACCCGTACAGCGACGGCGGGTTCCTCTTCAACCGTGTACTACTGCCATACGTGACGCGGGTGCTCGGTAAGACCCTGTACGACGATATGCGGCGAATGGAATCCCTGATCCAATCCACCGATCTGGACTGGACGATCGTGCGCCCGAGCGGGCTCTACCATCTGCCGTCGGTCACCGACTACACCGTCGTCGAGGGCCACGCCGATGGCAGGTTCACCGCCCGCGAGGATTTGGCCGCGAGCATGTTGGCCCTGCTGGATGACGACCGCTATGTCCGCACCACGATCGCCGTCATCACTACGACCGACAACCCGACCTTGTTCGAGTGGATCCGTGGCGAAGCACTAGCGAAGAGTTGAGCCGACCAGGTTCGGCGTCGAAAGCCGCTGCTGCGACGCCGAACCAGCCCGCACATGGCACCGCGCGGAGGCCCACGTCATCGACACCACCAGTTTGCGGCCAGGTGAAGTCGCGACCCGCATCGCCGCCGACGCAGGCTCAACGGTGGTTTCGATCCGGTCTTAGGGCTCGGAAGCACCGTCATCGACGGCCGGGTCCTCCGCACCGTTGTCCTCATCCGCGGCGCAACCGCCGTCCACGGCGCATGTGCTGCCTGTTGCGACTTCCGGTTCCGGGTCGCAAATCGTCGGTCGGTACACCTCTTGGCGGCGGGTCCACGCCGCAGCGGCGGCGTGCTCCGCCACATGTTTGCTCCACTCCCACATAGCCAATCCCCCTCAGAATCGAATCACTTGCGCACATCGGTTTACAGATTTCCGCCCCGCCCTGATGCGTCGTGATCACGATATGAGCGCGCTCCTTCTCGATCGAGAAGCCGCACCGGCCCGCACGCCGAACCCCCTGGTCCACCCGCCGGACAGGAATTCCGGACCGGACCCCGGAGATTCCGGACCGGAACGCAAAGATCGGCTGACCTGGGACTACGATCGCAGGACCGTCATCACACGCGGACAACGCCAAGCCAGGAGTCCCATGTGTCGTTTGTTCGGTTTGTCGGCCGCGCCGCAGCGGGTGCGGGCCACATTCTGGTTGCTGGATGCGCCGGACAGTCTGTCGATACAGAGCAGACGTGAACCCGACGGCGTCGGCCTCGGCACCTTCCCCGCCGACAAGGCCCCACTGGTGGAAAAACAACCCATCGCCGCATACGAGGACGTCCAATTCGCCCGGGAGGCGCGCGAACGAGAATCGATGACGTTCGTCGCACACATCCGCTACGCCACCACAGGCGACCTGCAACCCCGCAACACCCACCCGTTCGAACAACGAGGCCGCCTGTTCGCCCACAACGGCGTCCTGCACGGCCTCGACGAACTCGACTCCGAACTCGGCGACTACCTCGACCTGGTACACGGTGACACCGATTCCGAACGATTCTTCGCCCTGATCACCAAGCGCACCGACAAACACGACGGCGACGTCACCGCAGGAATCACCGACGCGGTCAGGTGGATCGCGGACCGCCTACCGGTCTACGCCCTCAACCTGGTGCTCACCACCGCGACGAACCTGTGGGCACTCCGATACCCCGATACGCACGACCTGTTCGTCCTGGAACGCGCCGCCGGCGGCCCCCGGGGCGATCGGCACCTGGACCAGGCCGGACGAGCCGGAATCCGAACCCGCAGTGGACACCTGCGCGACTTCCCAGCGGTCGTCGTCGCCAGCGAGCGCACCGACGAAGACCCACGCTGGCGAGCACTCTCCCCCGGCGAACTACTTCATGTCGACGACCATCTCCGCGTCCGCTCGACCACCATCCTGGACTATGGACCGCGCCATCAACTGTCGCTGGCACAGCTCGACACTCGTGCGGCGGCAGCACAATCCGGGCGGTGACCAGGCGGCGCGCGGGCAGCTTCCGCACCAACACCGTCATCCCGCTCGACGACGGAATCACCGGATGCGCCTAGATCCCCGACGGCCGACTCCGCTACCGCGGGGATGTCTGTGCTCGGTGCGAGACTCAGCGACGTGAGATGGGCAGTGGCGGAAACGGGCGACGGAGGTGCGCGTCTGTGTCCACTCGATCAGGACGGTCGGCCCGCGGGACCAGTGGTACACGAACCCTCACTCGCCGAGGCGGTGCGCGCACGTCCTGAGGTCGAGCGGTGGGTGTGGCGGTCCACGGCCGAGATCTACCGGTCGTTGTCGGCGGCGGGGGTGCGGGTCGAGCGGTGCTATGACGTGCAGGCCGCGGAGGCGCTGCTGATCGGACATGAGCAGGGACAGTCGGGGCAGGCTCGGTCGTTGGCGGCCGCTTGGGCGCGACTGCATAACCTGCCTGTCCCCCCGGATGCGCCCGCACGTGCCGCCGAGACTCAGCCGTCGCTGTTCGAATCGGGTCCGGTACCGCTACCGCCGGGCACGGATGAGTTCGACGCTCTGTTGGAGGTCTACGCCGGTCAGTTGGCCCGTACGGCGAAGACCGAACATCCGGACCGGATGCGGCTGCTTCTTGCCGCTGAATCGGCGGGCATGCTGGTTGCCACGGAGTTGTCCCGGAACGGGATCCCCTGGCGCGCCGACGTCCACCGCGAGTTGCTGGACAAGCTGCTGGGCGAGCGGTTTCCCGGCGGGATGGAACCGCGCCGGATGGCGGAGCTGGCCGACGAAGTGTCGCGGGCCTTCGGGGAAGGTGTGCGGGTTCGGCCAGACCTGCCCAACGACATCATCAGAGCCTTCGCCCGCGTCGGAATCTTATTGTCCTCCACTCGAAAATGGGAGCTCCAGCGCATCGATCACCCGGCGGTAGCGCCACTGCTGGCCTATAAATCGCTGTACCGCTTGTACACCGCGCACGGCTGGTCCTGGCTCGACCAGTGGGTGCACGGCGGCCGCTTTCATCCCGAGTACCTGCCCGGCGGCACGGTTTCGGGCCGATGGACCACCAATGGCGGCGGCGCCCTGCAGATCCCCAAGGTGATCCGGCAAGCGATACGGGCGGACCCGGGATGGCGTCTGGTGGTCGCCGACGCCGACCAAATGGAGCCACGAGTACTGGCGGCGATCTCACGCGACCCGGGATTGATGGAGGTGGCCGGTCGCGGCGAAGACTTATACGCCGGTGTCTTCGGCGGCGACCGCGCCCAGGCCAAAATCGCCCTGCTCGGCGCCATGTACGGCCAGACCTCCGGCGATGCCCTGACCCACATGGCCGAACTGCGTCGACGTTATCCGGCCGCGGTGGCGTATGTCGACGACGCGGCCCGCGCCGGTGAAGAGGGCCGCTTGGTGCGCACGTGGTTGGGTCGCACCTGTCCGCCAGCGTCGGTCGGATCCCCCGAGGCGCAGGGATATGGCAACACCTCCGCGGCGCGCGCTCGCGGCCGCTTCACGCGCAACTTCGTCGTGCAGGGCAGCGCCGCCGACTGGGCGCTGCTGGTGCTGGCGGGTGTGCGTCATGCGATGACGCACGCCGGACTTCGCGCCGAACTGGTCTTCTTCCAACACGACGAGGTAATCGTGCACTGCCCGGCCGAGGAAGCCTCGACGGTCGCCGAAATGATCGCGACCGCGGCCGAGGCCGCGGGCCGGATCGCCTTCGGGTCGACACCGGTGCGGTTCCCGTTCACGACAGCGGTGGTGGAGTGCTACTGGGACGCCAAGTGAGATTCCCACGCGAACCCGTCCGGATCGGTGAAGACTCCCGCACTGCCACCGATGACGATCCGATGCGACCCGGTTCCCTCCTGGGGCACGCCCGCATCCTTGGCCGCGGCACGTCGCCCGTAGAGCGCCAGCTTGATCGAGGACGCCGGGGTGTCGAACTCGACATACTTGCTGCCGAAGCTCTTTGCCACGGAAAAGCCGTGATCGACGTAGAACTGCTTGGTCGCCTTGACATCGTCGACCCCGAGCAGAACCACGAAATCGTCGACCGCGCGGGTAGCCGGACCGGTGTCCTTCTTCGACGACGTCGCGATCTTCCAAATCGCCCCATCAGGAGCCTGGACGACGCCGCCGTAGCCCCAGAAGCTCTTCTTGGCAGGCTTCAATATCGTCGCGCCGGCGTCGACAGCGGTGCCGATGAGACTGTCGACGGTGCTCGGCTGCGACACCACGAGCGAGAGGATGAAGCCACGGAAACCTGTCGTCGGCGCCTCCGAAGCGCGGACGCGCAGCTTGTCGCCGAGACCGAACGCGGCGGTGTAGAAGGCCTCTGCGGCCGCGGTGTCGGGCACCTCGAGGATGACGGATTCGATAGCGGCTTGGTTAACGGTGATGTTCATGTCAGCAACGCTATTTTCTACCCCCCAACCGGCGCTTCTCGATTCCTGATCGCTTCCGGCCCGCGGTCTGGATCAGATCGTCGTGGATGTGCCAACTCCGCGTCCAACTCGGAAATCCAGCCGTCTTCGTCAACCTGGCTCAGCCAGCCATCGGACAAGCCCTCATAGATCGGAGTGCTGTCAGTAGGCGCGAGCGCGAGCTTGTGGTGAGTGTCCTCATGGAAGACGGCGAGCAATGCCCGCACGGATGGCGCGATTTCGCTTCGATGGGACGGATCTATCTCCACCATCTGACCTACGCCTCCAACGGGTTCGGCAGATCCGTCAGGTTGATCAGCGCTGTCCAGTAGTCGTCACGAAGCGCGTCCCACAGGTCGCCGTGCTTGGGAAGCAACTCTCGAGCAGCGGCCAGATCCGGGTACGGCTCGAATATGACTGTTCCCGGTTGCACGTCCGGAAGCGGTGTGCGCGAAGGCAAGCGGTACGCGGTGAAAGATTCGGAAACGAATTGCACGCGCACGATGCGCGCGGCTTTCCCCGCCAACTGCCACACCGCAACCTTGCGACCATCGCGAGTTCGACTGGTGCGCATCCTATCTCGGCGCATCAGGCCCCTTTCTGGTTGGTGCGCCCGATGCCGGAGGAATCGACACCCCGGCACCGAGACGACTGTGCGGACGCAGACCGCTCGGCCCACTCACGAACCGCATCCGCGAACATCTCGACCACATCCGCAGCCGCGCCGCTATACCCCGCTACCGGCCCGATTAACGGAACACGTTGCGGCAGATTTGCATTCGTCATGGTTTCCTCCCGCCGATGTTGTGATCGCGGTACCCAACGTCGAGAGATGTACGCCATGATCGCGGGCTCGGATCAGCCGATGACATCGGAGAGACGGCCGAGTGACGCGCGGAACGGCTGGCACTGCGGTCCACCTCCGGTATGAGTAGTGACGATGGACGGGGCTTGCTCCCGGTCGATGTCCTCGGTGAGAGCTGCGCACCACAGTCGCGAGTCGTCAGTTCTGCGATGTCCAATCGCGTCGGCATCCTGTCCCCTCTTGGCAAATCGATGCAGCCCCGGCAGTAGCGTCCAACCGCGTGCCTAGAACTTGGACATCTCGCGCATTGGATGGAAAAGCCTGCGACCTGCGTCAGGTGTTGAAATGAGCCTGCAGCAAAGGAATCGGTCCATAACAGTGCGGAACCGGCGCGAGAATGGTTAAGAACGGGTAATTTGCTGTTCGGCACTGGTCTACGCAGGGGGAGCGAACCGTACGGTGAATATCGAGTGGACGCCCGCAGAGATCCGCGCCCTCCGCGAAGCGATGCGGCGCAGCCCATTGGAGTTCGCGCGCATCGTCGGCGTCACCAAACGGACCCTCAGCCTCTGGGAGTCCGGGCAGACGTCGAACATGCACGAGTCGAGTAAGCGCTTGCTGTACCAGGTTCTGGAGGATGCCACCGACGATGCGCAACAACGGTTTCGGACCTTCGCCGCAAACAATTCCCGCTCCGAGACCGCGCATGCGCCGAGCGACGGGGACCTTCTACTCGCGACGGCCGATGAATCAGCGTCATTACTGGCATGGGCGGAAGCGACAAACGTGGGTCCGCTGACGATCAAAGACCTGCGGGACAACCTGCGCTGGGTGACACGTGAATACCTGAAATCACCGACGCTGCCGCTGTTTCGGCGGGTGGTCCAGACTCGAGATCGGGCGATCGAATTGCTCCAGGGACGGCAACGCCCCAGACAGAGCGCCGAACTCTACGGAATCGCCGGATGGTCCATGACGATCCTGGGCTGGATCACTACCGACCTCGGGAATCCGGAGATCGCAGAGCGACATCTGCGCGCCGCGTGGGCCCTTGCCGAGAACACCGAAGACAACGAGCTGCGCGCCTGGATCCGGGCCGCGCAGAACACCGCGGCGGCGTGGCGCGGGCAATACGATGAGGCCGCCAGTGCCGCAGCAGACGGTCTCACCTATGCCAACGCTGGAACAGCACCGCTTATCCTGGCAAGCGCCAGGGCGATCGACCTGGCCCACCTCGACCGCAGGCAGGAATCAGCAGCTGCGATTCAACAAGCGCTCGATATCGCAGTGCAGCTGCAAGACGAACCACAGAGCGACCAATTTGCTGGCCCCTTCTCATGCCCCGTCGAACGCGCTGGTGGCTACTGGTCTGATGCCGCGCTCGTCAACGATGACCCAGCGAAATCGATCGAGTTCGCTACCAGTGCTCTCGAGCAGTTCCGCAGCGCCGCACCGGCATTGCGCAACCTCGGCTCCGAACGCATGGTGCGCTGCCAGCAGATCAAGGGATACATCGTGCTCGGCGACCTCGATGTCGCGGCTACCGAACTGGCCGAGGTTGCGGCGACAACACCGGTAGAACACCGTGTCGGGCCGTTGATCCAACGGATCGATGAAATCGCCCAACTGGCCTGCGGGACAACGGGATGCGCAAGCCGTACCACCGAAATCATTGATGTCGCGTCGGCATTTCGACAACTCGCCGATCTCGGGCCCTTGCCAGCGCTTGCAGCCGGGACGAACGGAAACTGACTCACATGGCTGAAGATTCAACGCATGATCATTGGTGGTGGCGTCCAGGTTGGAGAGTAGGCCGGTCGTTCTACACCTGGCACGTGACCTTCACCGACAACTCCCCGGTTCGACGTCTCGTCGACCTGTTCGAACCAATGCTGGCGCAAATTCCGACGATGGACCCTGTTGGCAAAGAGGGTCTGCACATCACGATCCAGGGCATCGGGTTCACCGATGAGGTCTTGGCGCGAGACGCCGAGCGAATCGCTGATGGCGCCGCCGAACACCTTTCCCGGCGTCAACCATTCGACGCGCGGATCGGGCCGCCCACCGTGGATGCAGAAACCGTCGGGATGCCGATTTCGAACACCGAAAGCTTCCAGCAAGTGCGCCACGCATTACAACAAGCCATCGCGGACGTGTGGGGCATCGATAACGTGCCCGAACGCCACGACCGGTTTCAACCCCACCTCACCCTCGCCTACTCCACCGGCGTGGCACCGATGGCCGTCATGCGTGACCTACTGACCCGAAATCAGTTGAGCGACATCGAGGTTGTCGAGCAGGTGAAAGCCGTATCACTGATCGAGCTGAATCGGGACAACCACCGATATGAATGGCGCGAGATCGCCGAGGTGCCGCTGGGCACTGCCAACTCAGCCGGAATCCAGTAACAGTTCGACGCTGTCGACTATCACTGGTACTCCAAGAACACACCGAGATCGAACGGACGACTAGTACCGATACGCTCGAACCGACGGTCACTGCGGGGGGGCGATTGCGATGTCAGAACACCGCGAGGCGCAGGTCAGGTTGCGGCTCGCGGACGCTCGCGCTCGTCTGCTGTCGACCAGCGAGACGTTCGCACGCGCCGAGGGCGGTCGCGAACCAGAGCGCTCGGAAGTATTCCGAGCCGCTCAGAACGAGATCCACGCGGCAGAGCAAGCCCGCAACCGTCTGCTCGTCGAGCTGGTCGGCGACGCTGAAACAGTGCCGATCGAGCTGGCAAAGCGACTCGGGCTGACCGGGCGCGAGGCCGCGCACATCATCGACACCGCGCGAGCGGGTTCGCAGCGGATGAAGGCTCACGTGTTGGGAGAAGCATCAAACTCCGAGACCCGGCCCGTCTGGACTAGCGAGACGGACTCGAAGCAGTAGGCGCTTCTCCCTTTTCGCTTCCCAAGCCGTGGGCACCGCGCCCGGTCCGATCTCTGACACGATGGGCAACCGATGAACGCCACCACCGAAATCATCGCCCGCGCTGTCATCGGTGACGACGTCGGATACTCGTGGCACGCGAACGCGGCAAAACCTGGTTCTTCCTCCCCGGCGGGCATGTCGAGCCCGGCGAACCGGTCGAATCCGCACTGATTCGCGAACTCACCGAAGAACTCGGAGCCGCCAGCAGGATTGTCGGCTTCGCCGGTGTAGTCGAGCACGGGTACAGAGACCGTGGCACTGCACACCACGAAGTCGATCTCATCTTCGATACGGAACTCGACGGCACACCGGTCAGCCAGGAAGACCATCTCGAATTCGATTGGCTACCAATCGATCAGATCGACAGGACCGACCTGCGCCCAGCAGCTGTGAAAACCGTTATCGCACGGGGCACGCAGTCGTTCTCGCACGGCTGGAAGGCTGACGAATAGCACGGCTGCAAATGCGGCAAATCAGGCCAGCATTCGTGATTCGTCCAGCGCTGGCGGCGACCGAGCTACCCTGAATTGATGCGATCCCGGTTCCGTCGGTACGTCCTGGCCGCGCTCGCCGCCGCCGCGTCGACCTTGTTGCTCTGCACGAACTCCTCCGCCGTCCCGCCGATCCGCTCGAACGCCCTACCGGTACTCGACTCGGACTTCCTCTGGGGTGTCGCCTCCTCCGGATTCCAGTCCGAAGGCCATGCGCCGGATAGCAATTGGACGCGTTACAGCGCGAATTCCGGTGCCGACGCACTGCAGGATTCGGTCGACTTCTACGACCGATATGCCTCCGATATCGACCTGGCAGCCGCGCTGGGTGTGAAGGTGTTCCGGATCGGAATCGAATGGGCTCGTGTGCAACCCACGCCGGGCACCTGGGATGCGGGCGCGTTCGGTTTCTACGACGCGGTGATCGCGAAGATCGTGGCTTCCGGGATGCGACCGATGATCACCCTGGACCACTGGGTCTACCCCGGCTGGGCCGCCGACCGCGGCGGCTGGCGTAACCCGGGCATGGTCGGGGATTGGCTGGCCAATATGCGTACGGTCGTCGACCGCTACGCATCGCGAAATCCATTGTGGGTCACCGTGAACGAGCCGGTCGCCTACATCGTGCACGAGACCAGTCGAGGCGCGGCGAGCGGGCCCGAGATGCTCGACCGCCTCGCGCAGGCCCACAACGCCATCTACGACTACATCCACGAGGTCCAGCCCGGTGCTCAGGTGACCAGCAACGTCGGTTACGTCGCGGGATCGGAGGCGCAGGTCAACGGCGAGTTCGTCGATCGCATCGCGAACCGGCTCGACTACGTGGGCGTCGACTACTACTTCGCCTACGATCCGGTGCAGTCGCTGCTGAGTTCCATCACCAGGGCCATCGGATCGGCGATGCCGCAGCTGCCCGGACAACGCATCTGGGAGCTGCCCGTGCGCACCGAGGGCATTTACTATGCGCTGCAATACTATTCGCGCCGCTTCCCGAACAAACCGCTCTACATCGTGGAGAACGGCATGCCCACCGAAAACGGCATCCCCCGCGGCGACGGCTATACCCGCAGCGATCACCTCCGCGACACCGTCTACTGGATCCAACGCGCCAAAGCCGACGGCATGAACGTCATCGGATACAACTACTGGAGCCTCACCGACAACTACGAATGGGGCAGCTACACACCACGTTTCGGCCTCTACACCGTCGACGTGCGCACCGACCCTTCCCTCACCCGCCGCCCCACCGACGGCGTCGGCACCTACACCCAGCTCATCGCAGCAGGCGGCCTCCCCGCCGACTACCGCCCCACCCGTCCCCCATCGTTCTGCGTCCTCGTCGACCCACCGGCCAGCTGCCTGAGCCCGGTCGCAAACCCATAGCGTGCGGCACCGGCTGCATATAGAAACCGCCGCACGCGGTCGCTGTCAGGCGCCGAATCGCCGCTCGGTTCGTCGAACGCGCCCACGGCGACACCGCTGTCACTGGGTAGCGACGAGTCGGAATGCTTGTGCTGACAATCGGGGTTGTACGGGTAGGTGCGAGTTCCGCGGAGATTGCCGATGACTTTCATAGATTTGCCGAGTGTCGCGTCGTGGCGGCACGTAGGAGCTCGGACGGGTTTCGAGGTCGCTTACTTCACCGCTGACCAGGGCGGACAGCGGGTCGAGGGCGTCACAACGGCCACCGAGGGCAGTCAATCCTGGATTGTGGACTATGTGATCGAGGTGGACCGGTCGTGGTTGACCAGGTCCGCGCGGATCACCGGCCGGAGTGCGGACCTGGCCCGCACCATCGTTATCGAGGCAGATGGCATGGGCCACTGGCAGATCGATGGCGTCCCGGCACCGCATCTGCGTGGGTGCCTGGATCTGGACCTGGAAGCGTCAGCGGTGACCAACACCTTTCCCCTGCACCGGCTGAGTCTGCCGATCGGACGAAAAGCGGCCGCACCGGCCGCATACGTTCGAGCGGTCGGACTTGCGGTGGACCGCTTGGAGCAGACGTATTCGCTTGTCAGCGAACAGGTTTACGACTATGCCGCTCCCGCATTCGACTTCGCCTGCAGCCTCACCTACGACCGACACGGCCTGATCCTCGACTATCCAGGCATCGCGACGCGAGTCCAATGACGACATATTTCGATTGCGTGCTGCGTGATCACGGGTTCGAACCGCTGTAGGTGGAGGTCCTTCAGCTGGCGGGTGTCTGCACGGCTATTTCGCCACCCAGTTCATAGCCACCACTGAGCTCCAGTCCGTCGCCACTCCAAAACCGGCCGGGGTCATACCAATTGGGGCTGCGCTGTTGCGATAACAGTCCCATCGACTGGTAGGTCGCGGCCACGATCTCCGCGCAGTACGCGCTTTCCAACTCCCGCGCGACTGCTCGGCTCGACCGGCGGCGCGGGAGCCGCACCCGACCGCGTAACCAGCGTCCGGCGAGACCGGCAGTGGAGGGAAAAGGAGTTCCATCGAGTCGAGCGATGGTACGCAGCACGCTGTCTTCCATCTCTTTGGTTGCCGGACGGTTCAATTGGCGCAACCACGCCTGCTGACCGTAGCGGTGTGTCCACACCGAAACCGCATCACGCAGGTTGTGCAGCTGCACGCCACGATGCGCGACACCCGACCACATATCGGTCAGTGATCGACCGAGCTCCGCATGCCAGATCAACGCGGGCAGGTCATCGAGCACAACCGACATTCCCACATGGTTCACCGGACTGTTCGTGGTCATCCGAATCGCACGGTCGGCCGCCGAATGCCCACGGAACAACCAGATATCGCCAGTTCTGGTGAGCTCGAGCGCCCGATCGAGACTGATGCTCGTCCCCGTCATGGACGTAGCCTATGCGGTATGAGGTGGTGGAAGGCAGTGGGATTGGCAGGTGCCGCCGGTGTAGTCGCAACCGGCGTAGTGATCGTGCGGGCTGAACGCCGCCGCCGCGCCTACACTCCGGACCAGGTCCGCGAACAACTACATGTGCGATTCGCCCAAGCAACCTCCGCCGAGCAACCCGCTCCCCTCGCTGAGGACATCCCGGGCATCCGAAGCCGAATTCGCCGCCTGTTTCACCGCCGACAAGCCGGTCGGCAAGGGTGAAAAAGAAATTTCGGCGGCGCGTCGATCTTCGGCCTTCCCCGTTCGACTAAGGGGTGAGAGGGTCCGAGAGGGGCCCGAGGAGTCGAGGAGATAAACATGAAGTACATGCTGATCTGGCGCGCCACCGACGAGGCCTATGCGGGGATGGCGAATAGCGACTTCGACAAGTTGCTCGAGACCGTCGGTCGGTACAACGAGGAGATGATCCGAGCGGGCGTGCTGCTCGCCGCGGAAGGTCTCGCGGATGCCGCCGACAGCGTGGTCGTCGACTATTCCACGGAAACGCCGGTGGTCACGGACGGACCGTACGGCGAGACCAAGGAGCTGTTCGGCGGGTTCTACATTCTCAACGTGGCATCGAAGGAGGAAGCGGTGGAGTGGGCCAAGCGGTCGCCGATCACCGGCCCCGGTTTCAAGACCGAGATCCGCCGGGTTACCACGATCGATGAGTTCCCACAGGACAACGAGTGGATCCAGAAAGAGCGGAAGTGGCGGGAAGCGACCGGTCAGCTCTGAGCGGATCGAACGGCGATGGCTGATCACACCGGCCGTGCGGCCGTCGCCGCCATCTGGCGGATCGAGTCGGCGCGGATCGTCGGTGCGCTCGCACGGTACACCGGCGATTTCGCGCTGGCCGAGGACCTCGCCCAGGAAGCGTTGGCCGAGGCGCTGGTGACTTGGCCACGTGACGGCGCGCCCCGTAACCCCGCGGGGTGGTTGCTCACCGTCGGGCGGCGTCGTGCGATCGACGCGTTCCGTCGGCGCGCCGCTCTCGATGAGAGATATGCCGCCCTCGGCCGTGAACTGAGCGAAGGCGGCGTGGCCTCCGGGGGCGAACCCACTCGCGAGGCCGAGGACCTGCTCTGGGATCCGGACCGGATCGATGACGATGTGCTCGCGTTGATGTTCATCTCCTGTCATCCGGTGCTGTCGCGGGAGGCGAGGGGGGCGCTCACCCTGCGGGTGGTCGGCGGTCTTACCAGCGATGAGATCGCGAAGGCGTTCCTCGTGCCGACCGCCACCGTGCAGGCCAGGATCACCCGCGCGAAGAAGACCTTGACGGCGGCGCGGACGCGGTTCGAGGTGCCCTCGGCCCGGGAGCGGGCCGAGCGCCTCGGCTCGGTGCTCAGCGTGATCTATCTGATCTTCACCGAAGGTTCCTCGGCCAGCTCCGGCGGCGAGCTGATCCGATTCGAGCTAGCAAGCGAGGCACAGCGTCTCGCGCGGGTGTTGGCCAGGCTGGTGCCGAACGAACCCGAGGTCCACGGTCTGCTCGGACTGCTCGAACTGACCGCCGCGCGTTTCCCGGCGCGTACCGGGCCGGACGGCGAGCCGGTTTTATTGGAACAGCAGGACCGTCGCCGCTGGGACCGCGCCGCGATCCGCCGGGGACGGGCCGCCCTAGCCCGCGCGGAGCAAGTCGGTCGCGGCCTCGGGGCCTACGGCTTGCAGGCGGCGATCGCCGAATGTCATGCCGTCGCAGCCTCGGTCGAGACTACGAACTGGGAGCGCATCGTGGTTCTTTACGAGGCGCTCGGCAGACTGGCTCCGTCGCCGGTGGTCGACCTCAACCGAGCGGTGGCAGTCTCCATGGCGCAGGGACCGGCCGCGGCGCTGCCGATCGTCGACAGGTTGGCGGGGGCGCTGTCGAATTCGCATCTGCTGTGGAGCGTTCGCGGTGAGCTGCTCACCCGCCTGGGACGCACCGATGAGGCGCGCGCCGAACTCGAGCGCGCGGCAAAGCTGTGCGGCAACGAGCGCGAGCGGACGGTGCTGCGGCGCAAACTCGCCGAGCTCGGCTGAACCGCATACCACCGCCTATTTCTGCATTTTTGCAGACCGTACCTGCGCATTTCTCTCTTGCTGGACGCAAGGGAGGACATCGATACTCGCCAAGCGAGCCTTGTGTGGTGCGTCACATGCATCGCACAGCCTCGTGCGGAGAGAAAGGTGAGGACCACGAGATGACGTCCACCAGTACGGAAACCGGGGCCGAAAAGGCTGAAGCAACCAGCCGTGAGAAGGGTCTTGCGCGGGTTGCGCAGTCGCTCGCCAGGTGGACAGAGAAGTGGTTCCCGGACGCATACGTTGTCGCGCTGGCGGGTGTGTTCATCGTGGCCGTCGCCGCGCTGGCCAATGGCTCGTCGCCGCGAACAGTCGCGAACGCGTTCGGCGACGGCTTCTGGGATCTGACCGCATTCACCCTCCAGATGGCCATGGTGGTGCTCACCGGATACGTCATCGCCACCTCCCCTCCCGTCGCCCGGCTGATCGACCGACTGGCCACCGTGCCGCAAACTGCCAGCAGCGCAGTGAGTTTCGTGGCCTTCCTGTCTATGTCGATATCATTTCTGAACTGGGGACTCAGCCTGGTTTTCGGCGGTCTGCTGGCCCGTGCGATTGCCCGTCGGACCGATCTGCGTGTGGACTATCGCGCGCTGGGCGCGGCGGCATTCATGGGGTTGGGCGCGGTGTGGGCGCTGGGAATATCCTCCTCGGCCGCGCAGCTTCAGGCCACGGCCACCTCGCTGCCTCCGGCCCTGCTGAAAATCACCGGTGTCCTGGACTTCGGGCACACGATCTTCACGTGGCAGTCCCTGCTCATGTGCGCCATCATCATGGCGCTGACGGTGCTGATCGCGCACTTCTCGGCGCCGAAGGACGCGGCGATCAAGACCGCACAGGACCTCGACGTCGATCTGGACGACCAGCCCGACGAAGTGGCACCACGCTCGCGTCCCGGGGAATGGCTCGAGTACAGCCGTGTCCTGCCGATCCTCGCCGGGGTGATGACGGTGGGCTGGTTGATTTCCCAGCTCACCAGCAAACCGGTACTCACCGTGGTCAGCAGCTTGAATGGTTATCTGCTCGTATTCCTCATGCTCGGCTTGGCGCTGCACGGGACCCCGCGCAAATTCCTGCAGGCCATCTCCCTCGCCGTACCCGCGACGGCCGGAATTCTCGTCCAATTCCCGCTGTACGCCGCCATGGCCGCGATCCTCACCAAAGCCAAAGGCAGGGGCGGACTCACCATCTCCGAACACCTCGCGCACTTCTTCACCAGCATCGGCGGTGGGGGAAGCTTCGCCATCGTCATCGCCGTCTATACCGTGATACTCGGCATCTTCGTCCCGTCCGGCGGCGGAAAATGGCTGGTCGAAGCCCCTTACGTCATGCAGGCATCGACCGATGTCCACATGAACCTGGGCTGGACGGTGCAGATCTACAACGTGGCCGAGGCACTGCCGAACCTGATCAACCCGTTCTTCATGCTGCCGCTACTGGCAGTGCTCAAATTGCGGGCACGCGACCTCGTCGGATTCACGTTCTTGCAGTTCTTATTCCACTTGCCGGTGGTACTGCTTCTCGTATGGTTGCTCGGAATGACATTCGAGTACGTCCCCCCGATCCTGCCCGCCGCGCCGTGATCCCATCGGCATCGCGGAGCCAGGTCCAGCGGGCACTTTCGCGAGCATGGACCTCGAGCCCTCCTACCGCGCGAGAAAGTGCCACCCGACCCATGCCCATATGAGCACAGCGGCAATCCTCGCCACCCGAGTGCGCGTCAGGTATGCAATCGTTTCCCCAACGGGCGCGACCAGATCCCGGCGCATATGGGTAAACACGACCACGCCGAGCGTGACCACCAGCACCAGCACGAACCCGACGATGACGATCACCCGATCACTCATCTCGACACCAGCCACCAGCCGACACCCAGCCACACCAGCCATCCGGCGAATCGCAGCGGTCCCTGCTCGAGTGCCGGATCCAGCAGGGTCGACAAAGTCGGGTACAGCTCGCTCGGATGCATCCAATCCGGTTGCCGCACAAAGGCATACATCTCCCATGCCGACGCAACGACCAACAACGTCGACCAAACAGCCACGCCGCGCCGCAGCCGGGGGGTGCGTGGAATCTGCTCGGGTCGCGCGCGGAACGCCAGCACCAACACCACGACCACCGGCACCACGATCAGGACGGTCGCCGACCAACTGAACGTTCGGGTAGCTGCCCCACTCGCCGCCAGCACAGCACCGACGGCCAGCAGCAGCATCGACTGCCGAAGTGGTCGCACTGAGCGCGCCGGATCCCCTGTCACGTGCGCAGAATAAGCCCCTGAGCACCGGATTCGGGCGTATATCGGTGGCATCTCGGCATCGAGTCGATGACGAGAAATGCAGCCGCGTCTGCCCCAGACACCGCATGCATCGAATACGCATCGATTGGTGAGTGTCGTACAACAGGCTGACGCCGAGGATTCGGGGCAGGGGCTGATGGATCGGTCCAGGTGGACCCGACACGGAAATCAGGTGAATTGCACGACGGCGGCGTCGAGACTGTCGAGTGTGCGAACCCGCGCCGGCAGCCGCACCGCTTCCCACCCCGGGCCACCGACGAATACGTCCGCGCCGGCATCGACACAGGTGCGGACGGCGGAGACGAGCGCAGTCGATTCCTGGTGGGACCACAGCAGTACGGGGGTCGGTCGCGGCCGCCGGGTCAATGTGTCCGCCAGAGCGCCGGCCGGTACGTCGGCGCCCAGCATCAGTGCGCCGACACCGCGTTCGGCCAGGGCGGCGCGCAACGCCTCCAGCGGCAGCGTGTGCGCTTCACCGCTGGTGCAAGCGAGCACCGCCGCGGCCGGTTCCGGCGGCACCAGCGGCGGATAGTTGCGCTGCAGCACCGCGGTGACGCACCAGGACAGCAGGTGTTCGACGTCGATACAGCCGACGCCGCGCTGCTGTTCGGCGACGATCTCGGCGAATGCGGGGCGACACAGTTCGTTCCAGGTTTCGAGCACGCCGTAGTCGCGGAAATGCGTGGCCAGCTGCCCGGACACCGCGGCCGAGTCGAGGGCGAAGGCCGCTGCCAGCAAGGTTTTCCGGTCGCCCGCCGCGACGGCCGGACCCCGCACCGCGGCGGCGGCACCGGCCGGGCTGGCACCGGAGCGCATGAGCGCGATCATGCGTTCCAGCGCCGCGATGTCCGCCTCGGTGTAAAGCCGGTGCTGCCCCGGGCGACGGCGAGTCGGTCCGATGTCATACCGCTGGTTCCAGCTGCGCAGGGTAGCGATCGGGACGCCGAGCCGGTCGGCGACCGCACGCACGGTGTACCCCGCCACGGAATCAGGGGTGGCACCGGCACTCATGGGCTCATTCTGCCTGCCCGCCACCGGATGTCGTGGTGCGGCACCACGTGTCCAGGCGGTTCGCGTCGGGTTCTCCTGCGATTCCTGGGCATGGGGCCGGAGTCCAGCCGGTTCAGACATGCATCGATTATGCATCGATAGATGGTAGGGTGGGAATTCCATAGACCCCGAGGAGAACAGTGATCGCGACTCGTCTACGTCCGCTCCGTCGGCTCGCCGCCGTTGCCGCGCCGATAGCCGCGGCACTATCCCTTGCCGCGCCGGCGGCCTTGGCCGGCCCGGCGCCGGTACCCCACCTGGATCTGAACCGCTATCTCGGCACCTGGTATCAGCTCGCGGCGGTGCCTCAGTTCTTCAATCTCAACTGTGCCCGCGACACGCACGCCGAGTACGCGCTGGACCCGCAGGGCAACGTTTCGGTACACAACAGCTGCACCACCTGGGCCGGCGCCCCGAACGGGATCACCGGCACCGCCACCGTCTCCGATCCCGCCACCGACGCCCAACTGCACGTGAGTTTTCCGGGCGTGCCAACGCAGGACGGGCTCTACGGCCAGCCGAACTACATCGTGACCGCACTCGGACCGGACTATTCCTGGGCGCTGGTCACCGACCCGTACCGGATCTCCGGGTTCGTCCTGGCGCGGACACGGGCGCTCGATGCCGACCAATGGCGCAGCGTACGCGCGGCGATCGGCACGGCCGGGGAAAACGACTGCCTCTACCTGACCTCGCCCACGACGGGCGGAATCGAGACGATCGCGCCACTGTGCACGGTCCGAGCGAGGTTGTAGCAAGGGAGATCCGATGACCGTGACCATCGCACTGTTCACCCGCGACCTGCGGGTGCGCGACAATCCGATGCTCACCGCCGCGGTCCGGGAAGGCGCCGCGGTAGTGCCGCTGTTCGTCGTCGACGAGCAGATCGTCGCCGGTCGCTCGTCGCCGAATCAGGCCCGATTCCTGGCGGCTGCGCTGGCCGAACTGGACACCGCGTTGCACGCTGCCGGCGGCTGGCTGGTGGTGCGGTACGGCGACGTTGTCGATGCAGTGGATCGGGTCGCGCGGGAGGTGCACGCCGACAGCGTGCACGTCGCCCGCGATGTCAGCTGGTACAGCCGCAAACGCGAGGCCGCGCTGCGTGAGCGACTGGCCCGACGCAGTTGCCTGCTGCACGCCCATCCCGCCTCGATCACCGCTGTCGATCCAGCGGAGCTGTCCCCATCCACCGGCCGGGATCATTTCGCTGTGTTCGCCCCGTACTACCGCCGGTGGCTGGACACGCCGCTGCGCCGCCCGCTGCATGCGCCACGGGAACTCATCGTTCCGGTGCCGGTGACCGGCGAGCCGCTGCCGGACTACGCCGCCCACGGCCGTACCGGGTCGCCGCGGCTCGCGGTCGGCGGCGCGATCACCGGCCGAAAGTTGTTGGCCGAGTGGCTGTCCGGGGCGGTGCTCGACTACGCGAACCACAGCGATGATCTTGCCGCCGACGCCACCTCACGGTTGTCCCCGTACCTGCATTTCGGCTGTCTGTCGCCGACCGAGGTGCGCACTCGGACGGATCTGTCGAGCGCGGGCGGTCAGGCGTTCGCCCGCCAGCTAGCGTGGCGGGACTTCAACCACCAATTGCTGGCCGCTCGGCCCGATGCCGGATGGCACGACTACCGGACGCGGCGGACGGCCTGGCGGGAGGATCCGGCGGCGGTCGCGGCCTGGCGCGGCGGCCGAACCGGCTATCCCGTCGTCGATGCCGGGCTCCGCCAGCTACTGGAGGAGGGTTGGATGCCCGGACGAGCCCGGTTGATCGCCGCCAGCTTCCTGACCAAGACACTCGGAATCGACTGGCGCATCGGCGCCGACCACTTCCGGGAGTGGTTGGTCGACGCCGATGTCGCCAACAACCAGCTCAACTGGCAGTGGGTGGCCGGCACTGGCACCGATACCCGGCCGAATCGGGTGCTGAACCCGCTTCGGCAGGCCGAGCGGCATGACCCGGATGGCGAGTACGTCCGGCGCTGGATTCCGGAGCTGGCTCATCTGCCGGGCGCGGCGGTGCACCGGCCATGGCGGGCCGCAGTGTCGCCGGATATCTATCCCGCGCCGTTGGTGGAATTTCCCGGAATGTGATCGGGGTCGTCGCTCTTGCTCTTCGGCCGCACTCGCCAGGTCTGATCGAGCAGGGCGAGGTAGACGTCGAGCTGAGCCGCGCCCGCGAGCAGGTTGCGGCTGCGCGTCGTGATCCGGTCCTGCCAGGAGTCGAGGAAGGCACTCAACGCTTCCGTACCGCCTGCCTCGCGCAGCGAGTCGAGGAACTGCGCGACCTGGCGCAGGCGGTACCCGCCTCGGCGCAGCTGCCGTACGATCTCGGCGTCACGCACGCAGTCCGGTCCGTATTCGCGATAGCCCGTTGCCCGGTCGCGTTCGGGGCGCAGGATGCCCTCGGTCTCCCAGGTGCGCAGCGTTGCCGGGTGCACGCCGAGCCTGCGCGCGAGTTCGCCCACGGTCAGGGGGCGACCGCTGATCCGGGTGGGAGCAGACAGGGCGGTGAGAGCGGTGGCGACCTCGGTGCGGGTATCGCGCTCGGCCAGTATCGCGACGTGGGCGGCATCGATGAGACGGTAGGCGGACTCGATGTCGCCTCCATTGATCGCGCACATGATCGCCATTGCCCGCTGGTGCCCATGGCCGCAACGCAACGCGAGGAAGGTACGTAGGGCCTGTGCGTGCAGGGGCGTGTAGCGCCGGTAGCCGGTCTCGCTGCGCTCGGTGGCCGGAAGGATGCCCGCGGCGTCGTAATTGCGGATCGCCTGGGCCGACAATCCGTGTTCTCGGGCGAGGTCGATGGGTCGCAGTTCGGACCTCCGATTGAGGCTTTGACCTATGGATTCCAGGTAGAAGTCATCGAAGTCTCACCCGATTCTTCAACGATAGCGTTGAGGGTAGATCCTTCGGAAAGGGGTGTTCATGTCTACTGCCGCGTCACTACATGGCATCGGCCGCCAACTCGACGATGAGGCCAGCCTCGGCCGCGCCCTCGACGAACTGCTTGCCGCACGCAGCGAGCCACCGGCGCTGCTCGCCTTGGGCGAGCCAACACACGGGATCGAGGCATTCCCGTTGCTGCGCAACGAAATCCTCCCTCACCTCGTCGAACGGGGATACCGGTCGATCGTGCTGGAGAGCGATTTCTTCGCCGCATCGGTCGTCGACGACTACGTGGACGGGTCCACAACCGAGATCGACGAGGTGCTCGCGACCGGGTTCAGCCACGGATTCGGCTCCGTGCCGGGCAACCGCGAACTCCTCGAATGGCTCCGCACGCACAACGCTGGGCGCGCGCCGTCGGACCGGGTTCGCTTCTACGGCTTCGAAGCGCCGGTGGAGTACGCCGGTGCGCAGGGGCCGAGACGCGCACTGTCCACGGTGAACGACTACCTGCCCGCGGCGCTGCGGCCCGAATCGGCCCGCGACCTCGATGCCCTGTTCGGCGAGGACACGGACTGGACGAACCCGGCAGCCATGTTCGACCCGGCAGCGTCCATCGGCGACTCCGACCGCGCCCGCGCCCTGCGCATCATCGCCGATGACCTCGCGAGCGCGCTGCGCCGCGCGGCACCCGATCTGCACGCCGCCGACCCGTCCGGTTTCGCCCACGCCGTCGCGCACGCGCGCACCGCCCAGGGGCTGCTGCGCTATCACGCGGCCATGGCCAGCAGCGCGACCGATCGCATCGCGCTATTGCTCAGCGTGCGCGCCGAGATGATGGCCGAGAACCTGCTCGCGATCGTCACCCAGGAGCGGCAACGCGGGCCGAGCCTGGTGTTCGCGCACAACTCCCACCTGCAACGCACGCATGGCGAGGGCGAGATGAGCTGGGGAAGCGCCGGAGCGCTCGTCGGACTCGCCCTCGGCGAGCGCTACGCAGTCCTCGCAACCGACGCCAACCCCGACAGCGATCCGGACACCCTCCAGGGCGTGCTGTCCGAGGCGACGGCCCATCGTGCCCTGTTCCCGACACCGGCTCTGCGTGCCGCGCTTCCGCCAGCGATCGGCACAGGCAAACCGATTGTGCGCGGCCACATCCCACTGAACCCGGCGGAGTTGGACGGCTCCGACGCGGTCATCTTCATCGCCGACACCGACGGAAAGCAACACCAGTACTGGTAACGCCCACGTCCCGACTCCTCCCCGACCACGGAATGTCCACTCAGCTCGAACGGGAACGGCGGCCCCGCGTGCGGATGCCGGTCAGGATCAGGTCGATGCCGTCAAGGAACTGCTCGCGATCATCATGTTCACGTAGCTGCCCGGCAACGTCGCGACATCCATGACCACAACGGGCAGTTCGCCCTGAAGGACGCTATACCGAGCGACCACCGGTGGGACCGATTCTCTGGCGTCACCCTGCTCGGCGACGCCGCCCACCTGACGGCCCCCTCCGGCAAAGGCCCCAACCTCGCCATGTTCGACGGCGCCGAACTCGACAAGGCCATCGCCGCGCACCCCGACGACATCGAGGCCGCGCTCACCGAATTACGAGAGTGCCCTGTTCTCCCGCAGCGCCGAAGCCGCCGCCGATGCCGCGCAACTCCCCCCGCTCTACCTCGACAGCAACGCCCCACACAGCCTATCGACATGTTCACCGGCTCCGAGCCTGTCGAGCGCTGACCGCACGCCGGCAACCCTCCCATCGCCGAAGATGATCATTACCGGTGCTCGCGACAGCCCTTCAACAACGCGGGACGACCGCCATCGAACCGTCATCGCCCGCGTTGGCCCCATCCCGGCACCTGGGGCGCGGCGGCCCATCGGGCTTCGGACAGATGAGCCGTGGCCCGGCGAACGGCGTCGCGTCGCCGTTGAAGGTGAGGGTCTGTCGACGATGCCAACCAGACCGACGACGGAGTATCGATGACACCATCAGTCCGTCATCCACTCACCCTGAGGAGAACCATGCTCGCTGTAACTGCCGACGTGACCATCAAGCCCGGGGCTGGCCCGGAGTTCGAATCCGTCGTCGCCGATCTCGTCGCCCAGGTCCGGGCCAACGAGCCCGGCAATCACACCTACCAGCTGACCCGCTCCCAGGCCGATCCCCACAATTACCGCTTCTTCGAAATCTATGCCGACAGGGCAGCTTTCGAGGCACACGCCGGATCCGATCACTTCCGCGCCGCAGGCAAGCTCATGACTCCGCTGCTGGCCTCACCCCCGAGGCTCGAGTTCTTCGACACGCTCTGAACCCGACCCTCTGCGGGCCGAACAGTCCGCAGAGGGAAATCCAGCGGGCGCGCCCCGGCCTCATGGCCGCGTCGTCGTAACTGGGCGTATCACGCCGGGTAGGTGTGGACTTCGGTGGCCTTGACCGCGGCCCATAAGGACGCACCGGTCCGCAGACGCAAATCGGCGACGGTCGCGGGAGTGACATCGGCGAGCACGGACGGGCTGCCATCGAGACGAACCCGAGTGGTATTGGCGTGCTGTTCGAGACCGACCACGGTGACCGGCCAGGTGTTTCGCGGGCTGCCCGTCGGTTGCGCAGGGTGCAGGCTCACCGCGCTGGGCGCGAAAGCGACATGCACAGCACCCTCGGCAGGTTCGGCCACCGTGAGAGTGCCGCCGTCGTCGAGGTCGATGGCATTGCCGTGGGCCGTGCCGCGATAGAGGTTGAGACCCACGAGGTTTGCGACATAGTCCGAACGTGGTCTGCGGGCGACTTCGCTGGGCGGCCCTTCCTGGATGATGCTGCCGTTTTCGACGATGACGAGGCGGTCGGCCAGCACCATGGCATCGAGCGGGTCATGGGTCACCAGCACGGTGTGTCCGCTGTAGTCGGCGAGATGGTGGGCCAGATCCGAGCGGACCTGCAAACGGGTGCTGGCGTCGAGCGCCGCCAACGGTTCATCCAGCAGCAGCAGCCGCGGATCGGTGGCCAGCGCGCGGGCCAGCGCGACACGTTGAGCTTGACCACCGGACAGCGCACGCGGTTTGGCATCCAAATACTCGGCGAGGCCGACTCGATCGAGCCAATACTTCGCCCGATCGCGCGCGGCCCGGCGTTGGTGCCCGCGAGCGCGCAGCCCGAAGGCGACGTTGTCCTGGGCGGACATGTGCGCGAACAGCAGGTAGTCCTGGAATACGACGCCGATCGCGCGCCGATCGGCCGGGATGAACAGCTTCGGCGGTGCGTCCCAGGTGTTGTCGTCGAGACGAATGCTGCCTTCCGTGAGCGGGGTGAGTCCGGCCAGTGCCCGTAGCGCGGTCGTCTTGCCCGCACCGTTGGGGCCCAGCAGTGCGACGACTTCACCCGGTGCCACGCTCACGGCGATATCGAGTTCGAATTCGTCTCGGGTGATGCGTATTTCGGCGTCCAGTGTCATATCGCCCCCCGCGTCCACCGATCCCGCAACGCCGCCAGTACGACCACCGACACCGTGAGCAGCACCAGGCTGAGCACGATCGCGTCCTCGGGATCTGTTTCCAATGCCAGATAGACCGCCAACGGCATTGTCGTCGTCTTACCCGGAAAGTTGCCCGCGAAGGTGATCGTGGCGCCGAACTCACCGAGCGCACGCGCCCAGCACAGCACCGCACCCGCGATCACCCCCGGCATCACCGACGGCAACGTGACCCGCCGGAAAGTCAGCCAACGCGACGCACCCAAGGTGGCCGCGGCTTCTTCATAGCGGGGGTCGACTCCCCGCAGCGCACCCTCGACCGAAATCACCAGAAACGGCATCGCCACGAATGCCTCGGCGACGACAACCCCGGCGGTGGTGAAAGGCAGTGAGACATCGAACCACTCGTACAGATAGCGGCCGACAATCCCGCGCCTGCCCAATACCAACAGCAGTGCGACACCACCGACCACCGGCGGCAGCACCAGCGGCACCGTCACCAGCGCCCGCAGGAACCCGATTCCCGGGACCTCACCGCGAGCGAGCAGCCACGCCAGCGGAATCCCGAAAACAAGGCAGACGACTGTCGCCGAGCTCGCACACACCAGTGAAAGACGTAGCGCCTGGCCGACTTCGGCACTGAACAACCGGTCGGGCAGACCGCGCCACGGCGCGCGCAGCAGCAATCCGGCCAGCGGCAACAGCAGAAACGCCAAACCGCAGATGGCGGGCAGCACGAGAACGAGCGGTCGCCGCCCGCGCGCTGCCCGCCGCCGCGCCGACATTCGGATCACGGGTGATCGAATCCCGCCCTGGTGAACACCTCGCGTACTCGATTGGATCGAACGAAATCGACGTACGCCCTGGCCGCCACCGAGTTGGGCGACTTGGCCAGCGGCGCGATGGGATAGTCGTTGATCGCCTTGTCCGCCTCGGGGAAGTCGATACCCTCCACTTTGTCACCGGCAGCCCTGACATCGGTGCGGTAAACGAGCGCCGCATCGACCTCACCGAGGGTGACCTTCGTTAGCACTGCCTTGACGTCGGCCTCCCGGGTGTCCGGCCGCGGGTGCACTCCGGCGACCTCGAATACGGTCTTCGCTGCGGCACCACAGGGCACCTGCTCGGCGCACAGCGCGATCTTGGGTTCGGTCTTGCCGAAGTCCGCGAGTCCGGCGATATGACCGGGATTGCCCTTGGGGACGGCGATTTCGAGACGATTGCGCACGAACGTCACCGGTGTGGCCGTGATATCGCCCGCGTCGAGGACCTGTTGCATATTCTTCGGCGCCGCCGAGGCGAATACATCGACCGGGGCGCCCTGTTCGATCTGCTCGGCCAACGCCGAACTCGCACCGAAGCTGTAAACAATCTTGACGCCGGGGTGGGCGGCCTCGAACTGCTTGCCCAACTCGGTGAACGTCTCGGTCAACGATGCCGCCGCGAATACCGTCACCGTTCCGGAGATCTTGTCGGTCGGGGCCGGATCGGAGGACTCCTCCGCTCCACAGCCGACCAATGTCGATGCGACTGCTCCGGTCAGAGCAACGGTACTCAGCGAACGAATCATCCTCGTCAACTTTCCGGGATTTCTACAACAACATGGGTGGACTTGACCGACGCGACCGCGACGCTGCCGACCTCGAGGCCGAGTTCGTCGACCGAGTCCCGACTCAGCAGCGACACCAACTTGAACGGCCCGGCCTGCATCTCGACCTGAGCCATCACCGTGTCCTTCACGATGCGTGTCACGATCCCGCGCATCCGATTACGCGCCGAGATCGCGACAGCGGCACCCGGCTCCGGTGCCTCCGAGTTGGCCCGCAGAAATTCCGCCAACTCGCGGCCGCTCACACCCATGCGCCCGTTATCCAGCTGAATAGCGTCGAGTCGGCCCTGATCGATATACCGCCGCACGGTGTCATCGCTGACACCCATCAACGCGGCAACCTCACTGATCCGCAGATTCGACACGATTGGCAGCATATTGCCGTATCCACGGAATGCCTAGTCGAATACACACGCACATTCGCTTCGGCCGCGCTGGCGACCCGAGCAAACTGTCCTCGACGCAAGCGGCAAATCCCGTGGGCTCACTCGACGGAGCTGCGGATCTGGCGTGCCACGACATCGGCCCAGCCGAGGTGAAGCAGCCGTCTTCAATCCCGCAACAGCGTCCGTGGCATGCGGCAACCGACTGATGCGACGCAAGCGGGCAGCACGGCCAGCAGCACCGCCGCGACCTGGAGCGTTCGACTCCCTCGTCCTCAGTCGAGGAAGCGCTGGAGTTCCTCCGTGACGAACTGGAGATTCTCCTCGACGAGCCAGTGTCCCGCGCGTGGCACGTCCGCGGCCAGCGATGCCACCGCGGCCGCTACCAGGCTCACCCGTACCGCCGGGCTGAACGGCCGGCATGAGGTCACCAGCCCAGCCGCCGCCGGCGCCTCGGCTGCGGGTTCCGGATCAGCGTTGTGTTGCGGCCACCCTGATCAGTCAGACCGTGAGGACCATGCGGTATCGGGCCCGGCCCTGTTCCATTGCGGTGTAGGCCTCGGCG
Source organism: Nocardia sp. CA-084685 (assembly GCF_050955785.1). NCBI lineage: Bacteria > Bacillati > Actinomycetota > Actinomycetes > Mycobacteriales > Nocardiaceae > Nocardia > Nocardia sp. CA-084685. The sequence continues at coordinate 2,192,931 of NZ_CP192094.1, read as the reverse complement.
GCTTGATCCAACGGCCGTTGCTCGATTCGTGTGCGCACGCCCGATTGGACCGCGAATCGCATTGTTTCCTCGATATCGCGGGCGGTGCCCGAAGCATGGCCGGTGACGCTGAGTCCGCGGGTGATCAGCTGCATCGGGCTGATCGGCAGTGGTTCGGCGGAAACGCCGATGGTGATGAGTTCGCCGCGCGGTAGTAGCCCATCGACGGTTTCGGCCATGGCTTTGGCGTTGCCCACCGTTCCAAGCACAACCGACACACCGCCGAGTCCCCGCAGCGCTCGGCTGACCTCGCCAGCGGTCGAGTCGATGTAGTGATGGGCGCCGAGCGCGCGGGCATCTTCGGCTTTGTCCGCGCCGCGTGCGATCGCGACCGTTTCGAAGCCCATCGCATGGGCGAATTGCACGCCGAGGTGGCCTAGTCCGCCGACACCCAGAATGGCGACGCGGTCGCCTGGTACCGCCCGGGTTTCGCGCAGCGCATGGTAGGTGGTGACTCCGGCACAACCCATCGGGGCCGCCTCGGCCAGGGAAAGTGCATCGGGGATGCGGGCCAGCGCATTGGCCGGTACGGTCACCGACTCGGCGTATCCGCCCGGGTACTGCCAGCTGGGGACCTGCATGTTCCGGCAGTGGATGAAGTCGCCGCCGCGGCATGGCACGCATTTGCCGCAATGTCCACCGAACCAGCCCACGGCAACACGGTCACCGACGGCGTAGTTATCGACGCCGGGGCCGAGTTCGGCAACGGTGCCGGCGATCTCATGCCCCGGTGTCAGCGGCCACGACATATCCGGAAATGCGCCACCGACGAACGCACGATCGGTGCCGCAGATCCCGCATGCCGAGACCGCGAGGCGCACATGGTCGCGAGGCGGTGCATCTGTTTCGACATCGACCAGTTTCAACGCCGCACCGGCGGACTCCACGTGAACAGCCTGATGAGTAGACACTCGGTATCCTCGCTTTCCCTGGGGGGCGGCGGCGCGGACCTCACCACATCGACCGAGCCAGCGGCGCCAGCAATTATCGAACTATCGCCTGCAACGACGGTGCCAGCAGCACCGTGTCGGCCTCGTCGCACTACCTGGCCGCACCGATGTGCAATCGACGAGTCGTCATCCATCCCGCGCGGCATCGCACTCCACCGCAAAGGCCACCGGCCTATAACGACGCCGTGGAAATCATACGTCCGCAGGTCTTGCGCCGACGGGACAATCGTTCTGAGCTGGTAGAGCGCTTGGTAACCCATCGACGGTCTGGCCGCAGGCCGGACTCGATGTCCTAGCGGAGGGCCGACCGTCACAACTGCAGCAGTCACCCGAAAGCAAAGGAGCGACGATGTCCACCATCCACTTCAAGGAGACCACGAGCTCGACACCGGAGCAGTTCGTTGCGGCGCTGACCGATTTCGGGCCAGGCCGCTCGCAACTGTTCGGCAACAGCACCGACCAATACCTTCGGGTGCACCGCCAGGGCCGACGTGATGCTGATGTCACGGAGGGTTCGCACGGCATCTGGGAACGCCTGCACTACGACTGGTCGAACCCCGACCGCGTCGTCATGACGACCACCGACTCGAACCTATGGGGCGGACACTCTGGTCATACCTATACCTTCACGCGCCGGCCTGACGGGAAAACCGATGTCGATGTCGTCGTGGTGCGCGAGGGCAAGAATCTCACGGGCCGGGTCCTCGGAGTCGTGGTCGGGACCGTCGGCAAACGCGTCCTGAAACAGGCCCTCGACAAGACCGTCAAGGCCATCGAATCCCGCGACGACGCTTCGCCTCGATGAGTTAGGAGCCTTACTGGCGTAATAGCCCTTCAGGTTGGTGAGCTGGGTTCTGAGCATGTGGTCGACGCTGAGCCAGCGCCGCGCAGCTTGATCAATTCCGTTTCATACCAGTCGTTCACGGTCTCGGCGACACATCAACCACCAACGTGACGAACACCGAGCACAGGTCTGAGCGACTGCCATGACCGTCCGAATTATCGACAGGCCGGATACGTAACGCCGCGCATGAGATCAGTTGTCCCGTCGATACGGTAGGGTCTGCCGACAGGTTCGAGTACTGGTCCCGTATCGAACCTACTGCGCGGGTAGGCACTTTCGAGTCCCAGTGTCGCGAGCGATCTTTTTTGCGGAACAGTCTGTGTCGGTAATCAGTCGACTGGAGTGCTATGACCAGGAAATATCTGAGGAGTATTGCAATGCTCACCGCGATAGTCGGTGCGGCGACTTGTATTGCCAACACACCCGCCGATGCGGCATCTGGAGAAGTCGATGCCGGTGGCATGCACGTCGTCGCATCGGTGGATGTGAACAATGTCGTCCCGGCCGGAGGCGATATGGCACAAGGAATCCCGTTCGTACACGCAGTGAAAGTGTCCGGAGATTACTCGGTGTCCCTCGACGGCGTTTCATCCGTTCGCAGCGGAGAAATCGCGATCGGATACATTATCGGTTGCGCCGTGGATGTCTCCCAAGGCATCTCGATCGGGATTGCGCCGTCCATCGGCGTCAGTGCGGGCATCGCACCCTCGCTCGCATTGACCTTTGGCGATTCGACCAGCGTCAGTGTCGCAATCTCACCGAATGTCGGCGTCAATGCCAGTCTCACCGGAGCAATTACGGTAAGCCTCGCACCCGGGAACGTCACGGCAGTGGTTATCGGTGCGGCCAGCCTGGATCCGGACGCAACGTTCCCCTACACATTCAGTCACACCAACACGCCACTGAACATCAGCGGCTGCTTAACGCCAGTATCAGCGATGCCCTTCGTCACCGTGCGCGCCGACGGTACCAGCGGAAGTGCCCAGACAACCGGCTACGGAACAGAATTCACGTTCTAGGGGATACCGGATTTCTGGACGTAGCGAACCACAAGAAACGGATCGCGGGCTGGCGCCGCCGAGGTCGACCCAGCAGACTCGATAACCGATCGCACGCGGTGAGCGGCCCGTCGTGACGGGGCCGCTCACCGCGTTCAGCGGTGGTCTTCGCCACGAATCGGATAATCAAATTTCGACAGCTGCGGCGCGCTAGCTCAGGAAATCTCCCGCAGCGCCGCGACCGGGCAGGAGCCCACGGCCATACGGGCGACGGTCACGAGATCACCGGGCACCTCGCCGCCGTCGAATCGGTATACGAGTTCGGCGTTGTCATTGAGGTCGAACACCTCGGGGGCCTGCGCGGCGCACAAACCGTGTCCCTCACACCGAGGGTAGTCGACGGAGATCTTCATGATGGCTTCCTTCTATCGAGCTGGAATGAGTTGCAGCGGAAGACGTTCGAAGCGGTGGATGATGTTATTGATCGCCCATTCGGGTGCACCGGCGATTTCGATGCGCTCGACGCGCTCGACCAAGGCGGCGAGCATGGCCTGCGTTTCCAGCCGCGCGAGACCTTGACCGGCGCAACCGTGTATGCCGTGACCGAAGCCGAGTTGGCGGGTGGCGTCACGCCGGATATCGAACGTATCCGGGTCATCCCATTCCAGTGGGTCGCGGTTGGCCGAGGAGTAGAGCACCACCACCCTCGACCCCGCCGGGATGCTGGTTCCGGCGATGTCCACATCACGAATTACCTTGCGGGAGAACGCACGCAGCGGTGATTCGAAACGCACGACCTCGTTCACCGCGTTCGGTATGTGGGCGGGATCGTCCTCGAGCAGCCGCCACTGCTCGGGATGGCGTGCGAAAAGGTACATGGCGCTGGCGATCGCGCTGATCGTGGTGTCCAACGACGGGGCAAGGTAATCGATCAGCAGGGCGGGGCATTCAGCTCGGGAGAGCTTGCCGTCGTCGGTAGCCCGCAGCACATCCTGCCCCACACTGCCCGGCAGCAGGTCCCGCCCGCGAGCCAGCCGCCGCGTGAACTGCAACATCCCGACCCCCGACGGTGCCGTGCGAATGGACTGTCGGTTGAGTGGACCGAGCGCGTCGAATGTTGCTCCCGCCCAGCGCAATAAATTTTCCCGGCCGTGCTGCGGCCAGCCGATCAGATCCGGTACGACCGACATCGGCAGGGCGGCCGCCAATTCGACCCCGTCGATACGTCCCCGTGCGAGCGCCTGCTCAACGGCTGCGGCCGCCCGCTGGTCTATCGATTCGCGCATCGCTCGCAGCGCGCGCGGGGCCAGCCGCCGGGCGAGCAATGCGCGGCGGCGACTGTGCTCCTCACCGTCACTATTGAGCGTGGTGCCCTTCGAGAGCCGGTTGGCCACCGGGTTCAAACCGACACCGGCTCCGGAGACAAATGTCCGATCGTCGAGTAAGACGGCTTTGCATTCGGCATAGCGCGGCAGCGCATAGGCGCGTTGCTTGGCCAGCCACACCACAGGCCCGAGCTCGCGCAACCGTGCATAGTGCGGATAAGGGTCGAGAATGCCCTGGCGCGAATAGATGTCGGCGCGGTAGACCGGAACGTCGGCTCGAGTACGCATCAGAACTCCTGAAGGGTCAAAGGTGTGCCGAATACAGTCACGACATAGGCGAGGGCAAGCACACCGACGCCGATCGACGGCGCGTACTCGCTCACACCGTCACCGACTTTCACATGGGTGAAGACAGCCCCGATCATCAACAGCGCCAACCCGATTCCAGCAGCCGCGCCGAGCGGCGACCACACGATGCCGCCCAGTACGCCCAGTGCCCCAGCGATCTCGAGCGCGCCGATGCCGCGAAAGGCGGGCACCGAGTAGCCGAAATGCTCGGCACGCCGACTCATAGCCGCCACGGCCAGCGCCTTCAGTACGCCGAGCGGCAGAAACCCGAGCGCCAACAGCACGGCCAACACGATCGATGCGACTGTCATCGGCGCACACCTACTTTCCTTCGATTGCACAGCCGGCACGTCAGCCACCGGCCTTGTCGATGCCAGGGCAAGCTCGATGATTGCGATGACGACACGTCCTCGACTGCGGTGGCATCGCCCACACTTGCCCAATTATCTGACGATATCGTCACTCACGAAGATACGGTCAGTCAAGAGTTTCTGAATATTTCGTCAGTACAGGATTCAGTCCACAGGCATGGACCGATGCCAGGTACCGGCATGGTTCCGTCAGCGAGAGGCCTACCGATCGAGCGAAGCTGGGTCGTCTCGTCGGTGCTGAGCCGCGCTTTTCAACGAACCGCAGGCCGCGCGCATGCGGGTGCCTCGCATGACACCCGCAAAGTTGCCGACCGCCCCATCTGGATCTGCTACGGGAGGTCGGCTAGAGGCGTTGCCGATGGACACGCTTGCGGCGCGGGCGCATGTCGGTCAGGCGACGCTCTATCGGATGTAGCCGAACAAAACCAGCTTCTCGCCGCCGCCCCGCGCGCCACCGGATCCACCGACGAGTTCGGTGCACGTCGGCCGCGGCACGAGGTCGAGTGGGCAAATCTGGGATGTTGATCTACTCGTTCGGATCTTTCAGCGCGCGACATCGCTCGTCTCGGCACGCGCGCTCATACGAGAACGGTGAGGCGAGATTGATCGGCTCGGAGAGCCCGAATCACTGGATCGACTGGCCGGGGGTGTTCTGGTCGGGCGGAGGCTCCTCGGGCTGAGTCTGCTCTGGATACGGCCGCTGCGGGTGAGGCTCGAGCAGAGGCTCATCGGGCGAGGGCACGTGCGGCGGAGGCGGCGCGGGCAGTGCGTAGACAGACTGAAGGTAGCCGGACCGGGCCGAGGTGGTGCCGACGTTCGCGATCGCGGTTCCTCCGAGCACGAGGGCCAGTGGAACCGCCGCCGCCGCAATAATCGAGACCATCTTCTGTCGACGCGGGTCGGCGGCCCTGTATTTGCTTGTGCCCATAGACACATCCCTTTCAGACGAAAAGAGATTTTGGACTCAATATTTCTCGCCGCCAGCCCTACGAATTATCGAAGACTTCGGAATATCTCCGAGCATAGGTGACGGTTTGCCGCATGTCTACGACACCTGTTCGATCCGAATGGACGATGAATTCGGTAACCAGCGGCTCTGAGTAAATGTCCGCGCATCGGTATTTTCTGGGTGCTCGATAGGCCCAGATGATCTGCACCGCTTGACCTTGGCCGCCTGCGGTTGCCCGTGCGTACAGCGCGCCAACGTGCAATACCGCGCGTTCGCTGATGATCTGCGCCAATTTCTGGACCACAGTCCTCGGCTCTGCTTACGCCGCTCCGATTGCCACGCCTACACCTATCGGTGGCCTCGGATTCTGGAGCAATACACGTTATTCGTCAGCCGGGGAGGTGGTAGCCCCTCCTGGAGTGTCATCGGGGTCAGGTGCTTTGAACTTCGAGTCGGCCACCGGATGTGTAGCGCCTGCAGCATTCGCGCCGGTCCCTTCACCCGGACTGCTGCCGGTAATTTCTTCGGCGCTCGTTCGGCGGCCTGCGTAGGGCGGCACGGCCGGTTCCGCGCCTCCCGGAGGGCGGGTACCGCTCGTGGCGATCTGATCTTCGGTCGGGTTGTGGTCGCGTGCCGAGGTGACTTCTTCTTGCTCCAAGGTGCCAGCCGGGCGATCTGCCGATCCGCCGCCCGGCGTATCCGATCCGGTATCTCGCGAGCCCTTGGCCCCTCGTTCCGATTGGGGTTCTTCGGGCAGATGTTCGCTAGCCATAGCTGCATCGTCTCCTCGAATAGAGCGCTGCATTATATACTCTGCACTTCAAGCGTGATGCCCGATCGAACCGCAGTCAAGCCATCATGATGACGACGCGGCAGACGTTCACAGATCGTGTTGATACACCCAGGTCGCAGTTCGCCCATCTCGCCTTCTAGTCACATTCTTTCGAATTCATCCGCAGGGGCGTCCGCCGGCGTTGAAACCTGCTCCGGCGGGTCCGGCCACCGGTATTCGGTTCTGTCGAACTTGCCATTGTCAGATGTGATCTCTTCCTTGCCGACCCGAACCTCCTCGAGTGTGGGCGTTTTGGCTCGAAACCGCATGCGCGATGACGCCTTTCGGTGACACAACGCAATCGCGTCACGCAATGCCGAGACCGCCAGCGCCGAGGTCATGCGCAAGCAGTCTTCAGAGATCTCGCCTTCCTTCGCGAACCGCTTCAGCGGCCCGTGGCCTTCGCAGGCCCCAGTGACCAAGTAGCGGTCCGCCTCGAGCTCAACCGCTCGGGTGCCGATCCACCAAGGAGCACGAAATCTGCTCGGCCGCAGGAGGAATACGGTCTTGACCCTCGAATGACACGCCATTAAGGTTCTATCGATTATTCGTCACATTATATCGAATAGTCGATACATTTCAGAGGTCCGCTTTGGTGGCGCTGGCGTACACGCGGAGTGCGCCACATAGAGAGGTACGTAGTTGCTGATAGGTAGGTGCTTCGGGCGCATCGGCCTGTGGGCAAGGGCTTGGATCGCTGTCGCGATGCTTATGGTCCTCGCGCTGGTGGTTCAGGTTCCTGCGGTGGCGGTGCGCCACATGTCCGAGGTGACGGCGGGGACTATTTGCCCGGATGACGAGCTCGCCGCTGCGCCGGAGTGGGCACCGTCGAGTGGCGAGGTCGATGCCGCCTACGATCGGCATCCCTTCGTGGGCAATGGCTATCTCGGGTTGCGGGTGCCTCCGCGTGGTATGGGCTACGCGGGGACGGACCAATTGAGTGGTTGGCCGCTGTACACGCCGCGCTTTGACGGCGCGTTCGTTGCCGGACTGTACGGTCACGCACCGACCGTCGCCGCGGACCGCGAGGTGGCGGCGGCCATTCCGAACTGGTCGGGCCTCACCGTCGGTGTCGGCGACGAGAAGTACTCCGGCGCAACACCGTCGGCGCAGATCACGAATCTCGCGCAGACGGTGCACCAGCGGTGCGGGCTGGTGCGCACGTCTCTCACCTGGACCACACGGGACGGCAAGACCACCGATCTGGTGTACGAGGTGCTCACCGATCGCGTCGATCAGCATGTCGGGGCGGTGCGGCTGACGATGGTGCCGCACTGGTCCGGTCAGGTCACCGTCGGCGATGTGCTCGACGGTGCCGGTGCGCGGCGAATGACGCAGATCGACGGTGGTGCGCGCGGCGAGGACGGTATCGGTGTCGGCTTCCGAACCGATGGCACCGCGGTCACCGGTGCGGTCGCTTCGGTGTTACGCACGGCAGCATCGACGGCACAGCAGGTTTCGCCAGCACTCGGATTGAGTGTCGGCCGGGAGGCGCGGGCGGACGAGACCTACGAGGTGACGAAGTTCGTCGGTGTCGACACAACGCTCACCGCCCCGGATTCCGCGACTGCGGCGTTCGACGCCGCGCGTCGAGCCGCGGACAAGGGCTGGTCGCGGCTGCTCGCCGACACCGCGGCGGCGTGGCGAGAGCTGTGGCGTGGCGAGATTGTCATACCGGATGCTCCCGAGGTCCAGGCTTGGGTGCGTGGCTCGCTGTATTCGCTGTATTCGAGCACGAATTCCGGGCAGGACAATAGTATTTCACCGGTTGGGCTCAGTAGCGACAACTATGCGGGCGCGGTGTTCTGGGATGCCGATACCTGGATGTTTCCGACGCTGTTGCAGTTCGCGCCCGAGCTGGCGAAATCGGTTGTCGAGTACCGGTACAAGACGCTGCCTGCAGCGCAGGCCAATGCGCGGCTGCTCGGCTTCCGTGGCGGGTTCTATCCGTGGACCAGCGCCAGCCGCGGCGATCTGGCCGAATGTCTCAGCTGGCTGCCGCCGCACTGCCTGAACCAGGTTCATCTGCAGGGTGATATCTCGCTGGCGGCCTGGCAGTACTATCTCGCCACCGGCGACGATGATTATCTACGCACCCATATTTGGCCGGTCATGCGCAATGTGGCCGAATTCTGGGCCTCGCGTGTCACGCCGAATCCGGACGGTAGCTACTCCATCGACAATGTCGCAGGCCCCGACGAATACAGCAACGGCGTACGAGACGGGGTTTACACCAATGCTGTGGCCGCGCTTGCCCTGCGCGATGCCGCGCACGCCGCCGATCTCCTGCGCGAACCGAGCCCACCGGAGTGGACCACCATCGCCGACCGGCTGCGCATACCGTTCGACCCCGCACGGCAGACCTTCCTGCAGTACGACGGCTATCCGGGCACACCGATCAAACAAGCCGACGCCGCGCTTCTGATCTATCCCCTGGAATGGCCCATGTCCCAAGAGGTTTCCGAGCATACGCTCGAGTTCTATGCCGAACGCACCGATCCCGACGGCCCAGCGATGACCGACTCCATCCACGCCATCGCCGCCGCAGTGGTCGGGCGCCCCGGCTGCGCGACCAAAACCTATCTCGAACGCGCGGTGCGCTCATTCATGCGCGCACCGTTCGGGCAATTCTCGGAGTCGCGCGGTATCGGGGGCATCGCGGAAATCCTGAGCGCACCGGCGTTCACGTTCGTTACCGCGGCTGGCGGATTCCTGCAGTCTTTTACCAACGGACTGCTGGGGCTGCGCCTGCGCGAAGACAGGATCCGTATCGACCCCCTGGTATCGCCGGAACTGAAATCCGGCGTGTCCGTCCACGGAATGCACTGGCAGGGGAGAACTTTCGACGCCGAACTCGGACCCGACCGCACAACCATCACCCTCACCGACGGTGCGCCGATGCAGGTCGAAACCTCGACCGGCATCGACCTCGTCAGTGCGGACCAGCCGTTGACCGTCACGACTCGGCGACCGGATCTGGACCACAGCGAAAACCTCGCCCGATGCACATCTGTTACCGCCTCATCCGAGGAACCTGGCCGATACGCCGCTGCGGCAGTCGATGGCAGCCTCGCCACGGGTTGGGCGCCCAAGGGCACCCGAGCAAACCTCACCGTCGATCTCGGCACCGATCACCCCATCAGCAGAATCCTCCCGCGCTGGGCCGAGCTCGCTCCGACGTACACAATCACCGCATCTACCGACAACCACACCTGGACACCAGTCATCACCGACCCCGCAACCGGCACAGTACAAAACTCACTCACCGCCCGCTACGTACGCCTCCAGGTGACCAGCGTCAACCCCACAACCCGCCCCACTGTCCAAGAACTGGAAATATCCGGCCCACCGCGCTGACATGGACTATCGCTAAGGTCTTCAGGCCTGTTCCGCCCTCATCCCGCATTGTCCGCGGATTCACATCACTGGTTTGCGATACCGAATTCAGGCAGCCGGTAGTTGATACGCCTTCGAATTACCGTAGAAGTTCGACCAGGAATTCAATTGACCTTTTTTGGTAAAGACCTCGAGAACGCGTCGCGAAGTCCGATGCGGTCATCGGTTCGCCTCGACCAGAAAAGCGGGAGCCCACATACGTGGACTCCCGCCTTGCCGTGATTACCAGGGACCGATGATATCCTTGACTTTCTGGACTATCTCCTCGATTGGAACGTCTGCCTGGATTATCGTGCCGTCGTCAGGGTTGATCAGATCCAGGCGGGTGCGGGTGAGTTTGGAGTATTTTATGACCCAGTTACCGTTGCTGTTTACATAGCGATCGTGGTAGTTGCCATAGCCGTGCACCCCGAGTGTTCCGCCCCAGATGAGTATGTCCTCCAACCTCCAGTCGCCTTCGGCAGTCGTCGCGGACGTCACCTGGATCGCGGGATCGAAGCCCTGATGGTGCGTTTTGGCGGCACCGAGCGTGAGCTCGAGGAAGGCGATGAACGGGTCCCGGCCGACAAGGATGGGGCCACCGCTGCCCGTGGTGTCCACCACGATGTCCGGAGCGAGGAGTTCGCGCAGCGCGTCCCAGTTTTTCGCATCGATATCAGCGAAGTAGCTGGTCTTGAGCTGCTTGATCGCTTCGATGTCGGCAGTCGCGTCGGTCGCCGAAAAGACGCCGGGGAAAGCGGGCGGCGACGGCTCGGCGTTGGCGACCGAGATGCCGACAGCACCGAGCATTGTGGCCACGCTCAGCGCGACAGCGGTGCGCAGTACACGTCGTTCGCCCGGCCTGGGAAAGAACCGACGACGATGGATTTCTACAGACATATCTCTTCTCCTCTTCGAGTGGATAATTTGGTCATTTGCGGATGATCGGGAGGACCGAGCAGCTCAGCTGCTTCGGTCCGCGCCGAATCCGATCGGTGGTGTCTTTTTGAATCCGGAAGCATTTCCTCCACTCGGCGTGCAGCACCCGCGGTTCATTTCGTGCATTGCTCTATTTCTGCGCCGAAGAAGCCCGAGGAGATTTACCCCGAGTAATAGGTGGTATACATGATTGATGCCGCACGTTGGGGACATTTTTAGCACCGAGAAATGAAAAGTTGAAGAAACAAAACTTCTGCGGAACAGGGAATTTGCATCCGCACCGGGAGAGCGGGTCGGCGCGCTTTCATCCCGCTCACCGGGAGGCGGATTTGACAGCGCGGACCACGAGATCCCAACCGGCGCGGTGGTAAACCAGCGGCAGTACCACATGCTGCCAATCGCCCCTATGTCGATCGGGCAAATACGAGAGGCTATCAATGCGCCGGTTACTAAATATGCAGCATACGATTCCGGTTTAAGAACTTCAGCCATCGGAAATTTCCGTTAACCGAGATGCGTATCGGAACTTTCGAACCTCGTTCAGCGCATCGGGTCGAAACCACCGTTGGATCCACTGCCCCCCTTTTGCTGGGACTCGTCGATCACCCAGGCGGCGATCTGGGTGCGGGAGGTGAAGCCGAGTTTGGTCAGGATGTGTTCGACATGGTGTTGTGCGGTGCGTTGGGAGAGCACGAGTTTCGCGGCGATCTGTTTGTTGGTGAGTCCTTGCGCGACGAGGTGCGCGACCTCCAGTTCGCGCTTGGTCAATGACGTGCCGGAATCGTGTGGGGTGGTACTCGCCGGTTCCCCCAGGGCGTAGGCCACTGCGGCGTCCATCCCCATGGCTTGTCCGCGCCGGAAGGCGACGTCGAATCTGCGGTCACCGAGTGCGCGGCGCACGATGTCCTCGCATTCGTCGTGATAGTGGGATAGCTCCGTGAAAAAGGTGGTGACACCTGGGGCGGAGCGCAGCAGGTGTTCGGCGGCGCCCATCAGGGTGGCCGCCCGTTCACCATGGCCGTCGGCGCCGGTCCAGGCCAGTCCCTCGATGGCCAGCGCCGCGACGACAGGGCTGCGCACGCGCCGGTTGGCTCGTAGCGATTCCAGCAGTAACTCTTGTGCGCGGGACCGTTCGCTTCGCTGCCACACGGCGATGGCGATGCCCCACAGCGTGGTCGATCGAAACAGCGATTCGCCGCACGCTTGGGTGATGGAAAGTATCTGCTCGTGATACTCGATCGCACGTTCGGTATCTCCCCGAAGTGCGTGTGCCCAACCGAGGTCGGACAACGTGGAGATATAGAGATGTCCTCGAGGAGTGGATTCGAATACCGCGAGGGTGGGTTCGAGTGCGGATACCGCCCGATCGAGTTCGCCGCGGAAAAGTGCCAGGGCTCCCTCGGCGGACGCGGCCAGCGCTTTGGTGATGGGTGCGGGGTCCTGTTGGGCGAGGATGCGTGCCTGCTCGACGAGGGTGGCCGCGTATTCCAGATCTCCCTGCACCGCAGCCATGTACGTGCTCGTATGCAGTGCTTTGACGCGATCGAGTATCGAGTGCGCGGCCGGGTGGGCCAGGAGTCGGTCCAGCCAGCGTCGGCCTTCACCGAATCGCCCTCGGAAGCTCCAGAACACGAATAGCGCGGCAGCGGTGCGCAGCCCCGCCTCGGCCGAGCCCGCGGTCGCGTCCGACACGCAGAATTCGAGGGCTTCCCGCAGATTCGGCTGTTCGCGGTCGAGGCGAGCTAGCCAGTCGAGTTGGCGGTCGCTGATCCACCCGGCCTCGGCATCCAACGCCAACCGCAGGCACCAGTCACGGTGTCGTCGGCGCAGATCCTGGTTTTCGCCGGTCTCCTGCAGCTTTTCCCACCCGTAGTCGCGCATCGTCTCGAGCATTCGGAAGCGAACGACGCCTTCGGGTTCCTCCCGGTTCACGATCGACTTGTCAACCAGGGAGGACAATGCGTCGAGCAGAGTCTCCGGCGCCAACTCGGCACCACATACGTATTCGGCGGCGTCGAGTTCGAAGCCCCCGGCGAATACCGTCAGCCGAGCCCACAACCGCTGCTCGACCGGTGTGCACAGCTGGTAGCTCCAGTCGATGCACTCTCGTAGCGTCTGTTGCCGGGTCGGCGCGGTGCGACTACTTCGGGTGAGCAGCGCGTATCGATCGGTGAGCCGCTGCAGGATCTGATGCGGCGACATGGCGCGCATCCGTGCCGCGGCGAGTTCGATCGCCAGCGGCAACCCGTCCAGCCAGGAACATATACCCGCTACCGCCGTCTTATTGTCGTCGGAGAGTTCGAAACCCGGCACTACCGCAGCGGCGCGGTCGGCGAACAATGTCACGGCGTCGTATTTGGGCAGCCCGCGCAGCGCCGGTTCACTATCGGGGCCCGGAACGGTGAGCGGCAATACTCGCAGTACCGCTTCTCCGGCGATGTCGAGCGGCTCGCGGCTGGTGACGAGAATCCGCTGATTCGGACAAGCCATCAACAATGTCTCGACCAGCTCCGCTGCGGCCGCCAACACTTGCTCACAGTTGTCCAGAACGAGCAGGGCGTCCTGGGACTGCAGGAACTGGACCAGCACTTCCCGCGTCGATCGAATCGAATCGTCGCGTATGCCAAGCGAAGCCGCCACGACGTCGATCAGCAGCGACGGGTCGCGCACATCGGCCAGTTCGACAACCCGGACGCCATCGGTGAAATCGCGTCGAGCGTTCGCCGCCGCGCGCAGCGCCAGCCGGGTCTTGCCGACGCCACCGATCCCGGCCAGCGTCACGAGCCGGTAGGTGGCCAACAGATTCTTCACCTCGGCCGTCTCGGCGCGGCGGTCCACGAAACTGGTCAGCTCCAGCGGCAGCTCGCCGACGCTACCGCGACCTGTAGCCGTCACCGGCGGGCCCCATTCCCGCATCGCCGAGGTGTAGTCCAGCGGCTCTGGGGCTGGGTTCGCGTGCAGCGCCATCTCACCGACCTGGTATCCGTGGTGGCGCTGAACCTGCCGGATCGCCGCACCCATCTCAGCCGCTGACGGCCGCTGCCGCGGATCCCGGCTCATCGCCGATTCCACCACCGCCGACAAGTCGTCGGGAATACCACCCTCGCGCAGGTCCGGCACTGGCTCACTGGTGATCCGCACGAACTGGGCCACTACTTGCTCACCGCGGCGGCGTTCGAAGGCGGCATGTCCGGTGAGCGCGCAGAACAGGGTCGAACCGAGCCCGTAGATATCAGCGGCCGACGTCGGGTCGTCGCCACCGAGTACCTCGGGCGCGGTGAACGCCGGCGACGCGGTCAAGACCCCTGTCGCCGTCTCGAACCCGCCCGCGATGCGCGCGATACCGAAATCTGTCAACGCGGGTTCGCCGTAATCGGTGAGCAGAATATTTCCCGGCTTCACATCGCGATGCACGATGCCGAGCCGATGCGCACTCTCGAGCGCACCAGCGATCTTCACCCCGATCCACAACGCGGTCTGCACCGCCAAGGGGCCCTGCCGACGGATCCACGCATCCAGCGAATCCAATGGGTAATACGGCATTACCAAATAGGGACGCCCGCTCGCGGTGACACCTACCTCGAGCACAGTGACGATATTCGGATGTCCGGTCAGCCGCCCCATTGCTCGCTGCTCACGAAAGAACCTTGCCTGGTTGTCCTCGTCGAGCTCGGCGGTCAGCACCTTCACCGCTACCGTGCGGTCCAGGGCCACCTGCCTGCAGCGATAGACCTCGCCGAAACCACCGCGCCCGACCTCTTCGGCGTCCTCGAACCCGGACGCGCTCAAATCGGCCGCGACGGATGTGACCGCGTCGCGGCGGGTCCGGAGTGGATCACCGTCTGTCATCAGCGGCGGGTAACCCACTCGGCGGATACGCGAATACCGAGCGCCATGCACTCACCTTTCGACAATGCCCAGCGTATCGCCAGCAAAGGTGAACAGTCCGCACGTCCGCATCACAACGATCGAATTAGGTTCCTCGCAACGCACTCACCACAGTGCCGCGGCAATCGGGGGCAGATCCTGAGCGGTGCGGATGCCCGGTGGTGCGGCGCATAGGTAGGGGATGGTGTTGACCGCGCGGTTGGCCGCGTAGGTCGGCGAGGCCGCATTCGCCTGGGGCGACGCATCTCCGGGCCGCAGGTCGACCTGGAGGGGCGCATCGCCCTCGACCGAGATACGCCATCCGGTCGGGCGCAGTGACCAGTCGGAGTCGGTGTCGGTGCTGCAGTAGCGGGTCGAGCGGAACTGCAGCAGCGGCTGGCCGCGGCGCATGCCGGAGACGGTGATCCGTTGTGCGACAACGGTTCCCTTACGGAAGACGGCGGCGCCGACCTGGACGTCTCGATTCGCGGTGGCGAGTTCGCCGTGGACGTCGATCGCGTCGAGTGGCGGACCGAATGCGTCGGCGGCCAGGCGCAGGGACGGGCCGATTGCGCGGCTGGCCTGCAGTAGCAGGTGGGGCTCGAATGCCGCTTGGCTTATGCCGAAGCCCATACCGAGCAGCGTCCATGGGGTCTCGGAGTGGGTGAGGTCGGTGTATTCGTCGATCATCATGCGGTCCAGGCGTCGTTGGATCGAGCCGAGTGCGATGGACATGGTTTCGGTGATGAAGCCGGGACTGTGGCCGGTGCTGTGGATCGAGGCTCCGCCGGACCAGCATGCCGCCTCCACGCGTGCATACAAGGCTTCATCCACGCTGACCGGATGATGGAAGATGCCGTGGGTAGTCACGATATTCGTGCCCGTGGCCAATACTCGGCAGACGGTGTCGATGTCGAAGATACGCGGGGTGTAGAGCACGCAATCGGCACCCAACTCGATGATTTCGTCGATATCGCCGGTGGCGGTGATCCCGGTCTGTGTCGGCACTTGGCACAGCCGGCCCGCATCGGTGCCGACCTTTTCCTGGGTGTGGGTATAGACCCCGACGAGCGTGAGGGTCGGATGCTCGATGAGGGCGCGCAGAGCGGGTCGACCAACATTCCCGGTGGCCCACTGGACCACCCGGCATCGTCGCACCGCTCGCTCGATTTTGTTGTGCGGCAAGGGATTCGTCCCATCTCGGTGGCTGGACAAGAGGCGTGCGGCCGACGTCTCGATCGGCCCGCCTTCACATACCGAAGAGCTTCTGTTCCCCGGCGAGATCGATCAGGAAGTTCGACCGCGTGTGTGCCAATCCCCAGCCATGGTCGATGCGAGCACCACGGCGGGCAATGCCTCCTGCCGTGCGCCCGGCTCCGTCGCCTGATCCGGCGCCGTCGAGACTGATCCAGTTGCAGGCGAGTCGATTTCGTGGGCATCGTCTGCCAGCGTCTCCTGCCGATGCGGCTCGTAACTGCGGTAATAACGCGGCTTGTGTGACTCGATCGCATTGATCGCCTGCAATGTTTGCGGATCCACCGCTGTTCCCACTCGCTTCCTGAATTGATCGTCGGGTTATCGCGTCCTGCGGCGCCAGCATGAAGGAGAAGCGGGCGCTTATCGAATAGTTGATAGTGTTTATCTAATAATTGATAGAACCTTAGTGCTGGCGGCGAAAAGGCGTCAAGCTTGCGGCCGAATGACCTGGAACTCCACGCCGCCGCCATCGGTTCCACCGCAGAAGACCGCAGGCGCGTCGGTGATCGAATTCGACTATGCGCAGTGGTTCTCGAATCCGCCGGTGCGACTGGAGAAGGCCCCCGTACGACACATATGCGGGATGTAATTGGCAGCGGGACAGTATGATTCGCGTTAACGGTGGCGTGAGCTAGCACCCGGCCATCGGCCGAGAGCATCGCCGCGACTCGGGAGCCCACGGTCCGTCGGAGGATTCGCCCCCGAGCTCTGGCGAAATGTTGGCGGGCAGGTCTTTGTCCATGGTCGAGGTTCGGCACGAGCCATTCACGAGTGCGCCTGTCTGTGCGGCGCGGAATTGCTGGGAGATCCCCACTTTCGCTGCGGCGAGGTCGAAGCGGTCGAAGGCACCGTCGATCGCGAGTTGTGCGCAGGTGCCTATGTCAGGCGGTTCTCGTCGTAGAACAGGTCCAGCGCGCCGGAGGCGATCCGGGCTGGCGGCAGTCCGGACCGATCCTCCGACCGTGTGGGTGCGGCGAGCGCGCGCTGATGCCGGTGTCGTATCGAAACGCATCGATCGGCGATCGGATTCAGTTCTGGACTGTTCGCGCATGAGCAGTCAAGGCCGTTCTCGTTGATGCTCCGGTTGGAGATTGCGCACTGCCGGCGCGACCCAAGTGGTGAGGTACGCGCGGAGTTCGGCACCGCGGCGCGGAGGTCGTCCGGGGTCGAGGACGAAGGACTGGACGATGCGAAGCATGTGTTCGACAAGCTCATCGAGACGGACGCTGTCGATGCCCGCCTGTTCCCAGTCGACGGCAAAGCGCTCGAGGATGGAACGACCGAAAGCGAGCGCGGTATCGGAGGTGACGCCTGCGGAGAAGGTGCCGGAGCGGGCGGGGGTGAGCAACAGGCCGAGGTAGCGGTCCCCGGGGAGGCATTCGAGGGTGTAGGCGATGCCTTCGACCACAGCGTCGGCCGGATCGGGGATCCGGCCGAGGTGGGCGGCGAGAATGTCGAGGAACTGTCCCGATTCGGCCAGGGCGGTGGCGACGAGAAGGGCTTCGGCGTTGGCGAAGTACCGGTAGACAGTCTGGCGGGTGACGCCGAGGTCGCGCGCGATCTCGGCCATGGTGAATTCCCCGCCGGAGCGTTGTATGGCAGTCCGGGCGGCAGCAAGGATGCGCGCGATGGCCTCGGCGTCATCGGCCGGGGCGGTCCCCGACCATCCGTGCGTGCGCATCGACTCTCCTTTGATCGGACGATTGCCCTCGGGCGACCCTATCGAGCACTGTGACCAACACCTCCACGCACGACACCTTCGATCGCCACCATCGCATGGGCTTTCCGTTCAACCGGATCAGCAATCTCGACACCGACCCGGGTGGCACCAGGGATCCTCTGATGAACATGGGCGTCAGCCAACACGACCACATGCTCATCGGCCGCAACGAGATCGGCGTCCAGCACATGATCAAGACCTTCGCCGCCGAACTCGGCGTCGCCCTGGACTGAACGGCCCGAAATTACCGCCCACTGAAAAGCCGCCGTCGCGCTGAGCCCGATCGCGCGGCCCGAGCGGCGACTTCGAAAGCGAAGAACGGGAACACAAACGGATGCGGCGGATGCTGGTGCCCGCGTTCTCCGCGCCGCCCCGCATGCGTGCCCTCGGCGACCGCATCGCCGAACTGACCGACCGCTGCCTCGATGACATGCAAGCACCGCTGCGCAGCGGCCGCAATCGCCCAACGACTCCGGCGCTAGCCGAGGCTGAAAGGCTTCCCCCACAACGTGATCCACGAGGAGACAGTGTCGCTCCTGACTTCGACGCTGACGAAGGCGCGAGCTTGCGCGTATCCACCGCAGCCGCTCAGACCGAGCGTTTCGTCGGTCCAGGTGACCGAGCCACTGGTGCCCGAGAAGCGGTTGTACATTTTGTGGGACTCGTTTCCGAAGGCGTCGGCCTTTTCCCGATCGATAAGGTAGAACGACTTCGCTTGCCCAGGTCCGAGGGTCAGGTTGGCGCCGGAGGTCGCGCCGACGTGCGGCGTCACCTCTTGGCCGTCACTCCGGAGCCCACCTTCGACACCACCGTTGGCGCCCCCGCCTGCGATATCGACCTGGCATCCCACGGTATAGCCCGGAAAGACAATGCCTCCCGCGCTACTTCCCGAGCCCGACAGGACGACTTGCGCACTGCCGGACACCCACGCGTTGCGGTGTGCCGGGGTCGAGCCCATCGAGGGGTTGATCTCTGCCGACTCGCCGACCAACCGGACCGTGACGACGGTGCCGTCGGACAGGGTCTTGGTGATTTCGCCGCCGGGAAGTGCAATAACGGTGTCCGCACCGGCAATTGCAGCGACACAGAGGGTAAGGGCGGCAGCAGCACCGGCACCACGGAAGAACATCGAACTCCTCGCGCAACAGCATTTTGCATGTAACTGCAATTTGTCTCCTCGGCGAGATTAGCACACCAAGCATTAGGTTCTGGATACCGTCGGCGCCCGAGCGGCCCCGACCGCACCGAGGACCGCACGCACGCAGTTCGGCCTGGCCATGGGGGCGATGCCGACGTTGCTCAACAGCGGGGTAACGCCGGAGCAGACCAGCGCGGCCAACAGCATCAACCAGACGCTTCGTTCGGTCGGCCGGGTCGATCGGCACCGCCGTCGCCACCGCGGTCCTCGCGGCCAACACGATGACCGGCGCCCACTGCCCACCATCGGTGGCTACGCCGATCATTCGCCGTCTCCGGCGGCATCTGCGTGCTCGCCATCACCGCCGCGCTGATCGTTCCCTACTGGCAAGGAGCGGAGACCACGGACGCAGCGCGAGAGCTGCCGGGACCAACACCCGTACCAGTCGACGCCCGCCCGTCACAGTGACCAGTCGGGCAATTCCTTCCCTGCGCATGATGGTTGACCATACATACATGCATAAATGTATGGTCTACTCATGACAGCCACACCGCCCCCACGCCCGAAACAACTCGACTCGCCCGTGCTGCCCAAGATCTTCAAATACCTTGGCAAAACCCAAGTTTGGGTCTACAAACACACCGGCGGACGCATCGGCGGAAAGTGGCGGGTCGGTGCCGGGTTCCGCAAACCCGTGCCGACGCTGCTGCTCGAACATCGTGGGCGCAAATCCGGGACCACCTACACCACACCCCTGCTCTATATCACCGATGGCGACGACACGGTCATCGTCGCATCGCAGGGCGGGCTGCCCAAACATCCGCAGTGGTACCACAATCTGCGCGCCGACCCCGGGGCCCACATCCAGATCGGCCGCAACAGGTACGCAGTGCACGCCAGCACGGCAGACGCCCAGCAACGCGCGCACCTCTGGCCACTGCTGGTCGACGCTTACGCCGACTTCGACACCTACCAAGCATGGACCGAACGCGAAATTCCGGTCGTCATCCTGCGGCCCAGCACCACCGGCGACTGATCGTCCGGCACGACAGCGAGCGAAGCACGCGAGCCAGGCCACGGCATCTCAGTTTCCGCATCCACAAGCTCTCGCAGCCAACTACTGCGGACAGGCCGAGCGCGGCAAATGCGGGCATCCGAGAGTGTTCCGCATCGTCCACCACCTGAGCATGCGGGAGAGCGCAAGGCCCAAGTCAGCCGCATCCTGACGGCATTGGAAGTCACCGACCGAGTCCAAGCCGCCCTGGTGGCGCGCTACGCGAACATCGCATGACTTGTTGCGCAGACGCCGGCGGCGCGCTAAACCGAGATCAGTACCGGTCCCAGTTGTAGACCCGCAGCGCGGTCCCACCGAGGAACTTCTCCTTGTCGGCCTCGGACATGGGCCAGTGGTCGCGGAACGCGCTGAGGCCCTGCTCGTAGGTGAGGAACATGGTGGCGCGAGTCCAGTCGGTGCCCCACATACACCGGTCGACGCCGAAGGCACTGATTACCCGGCCGATGGGCTCCCAGAGGTCCTCGTAGGGGTACGGCTCATGGGACACGGTGCACACGCCAGTCACCTTGATATTGACGTTGCGGTACTTCGCCAAGGCGAGGACCGTCTCGATTTCGGCGAACGGATCCTTGGGCGCGGACGGCTCGACGCTCTGCGCCATACCGAGGTGGTCGAGGGCGAAACGGGCCTCGGGGAACTTCTTAACCATCGTGTCCATGATCCCGAGCCGGCCCCAGCACGAGATGTTGATGGTGAGATCGGCATCGATCGCCGCGTGGACGGCGGCAGCGACGGCAGGGTCGTCAGGCGACATCTGCATCAACTCGAACAGCAGTCGGATGCCAACGGCGCCAGGGGTTTCCGCCCACTGCTTGATGCGCGCCACGGCGGTCGGGGCCAGCGCGTGAACCGGGGTGACCAGCCGGAATCGGTCCGGGTGATCGCGGTAGACCTCTTCGGCGTAGCCGGCGTCGAAGTCGTAAACACGCACCGGCGAGACAGCGATGGCGCGGTCGACGCCGGCCTCTTTCATCGCCGCGACCATCTGGTCGCCGTTGACCTCGGGTAGGTGCACCGCCTCCGGCATTTCGCGCGCCCACGGACGCTCGGGTGTGTTGGCGGCGAACGGATGAACCTGGGCATCAACGGCGATCATGGGGCTCTCCTTGATGGAGGGGTGCGGTGCGAGACCGGAGCCTCACTCGGATCTGCGCGCGACTGGCGCCGGAATCGGTGACGACTTGTCGGCCTCGACGCTCACCTTCATCGGATCTCCGCCTCTCACAACTTTTTACAGTCGAATGCAAATTCGCCGATTGCCAAAAATGTAACACAACTTACATATGACTGCATGTTGCTACGATGGCGCGATGGACAACGACACCGCGCCCCGGGTACGCGCCGACGCGGTACGCAACGCCGAGCGCATCGTGCGGATGGCGCGCGCGGTCTTCGCCGAGTTCGGCCCGGATGCGCCGCTAGAGGAGATCGCCCGCCGCGCCGACGTGCGGATCCGGACGCTCTACAACCACTTCCCCAGCAAGTCGGACCTGGTGCGGGCAGCCATCGACCAGAGCATCACCGAAGAACTCGCTCCCGCCACCGAACGAGCACTCGCCGAAGACGATCCGCTGGCCGGCCTCCTCAGCGTGATGGACGCCGCGATGAGCCTGGTCGCACGCGAATTCAACACCGTGGCAGCCGCGCGCAACGCCGGCATCCTGGATGCGGCGGCCTACACCCCGTTCCTCGATTCGCTGGTCCTGCTCGCCCGGCGCGCACAGGACGAAGGCACGCTGCGCGCCGACCTCGTTCCCGACGACCTGCCCAGAATCATGGCCATGCTGACCAACACGCTATGGACCATGGACCCCAGCAGCGACGGGTGGCGGCGTTACCTCACCCTCCTGTTCGAAGGCCTGGCACCCACCGGCGGAAACCCCCTGCCTCCAGCGGCACCCCTTTGCACGGGAGCCCGACCCGCGAACTGGGCGGGCTGATTCCCCATTTAATCCGGTTGATTCCACTAAAGTGTCACGTTTTTCGTGTCGTTGGTCGAGTGCTCCGAGGAGCCCGGAGCTCGACCTCCACTCAACTGCACCCCGCCGCGAGGGCCCGGTGTCCCCACGAGGCCGCGCCGACGCGGCATACCCACATGCGTTGACGCCCATCGGTGTTGCGGTTTCTCAACACCCCACAGGTTTAGCGTTTGACATCGGCATAGCAAACGACTATCGAGGAGCCTCGCTGGCTGGCTAGCGACTACCGCTTGTCATGATCCGGACTCGAGTTCCTACTCGTCCACAGCGCGGGGATTGGCCTCAGCCGGATTGCGAACCAGCGCAGCAAGTTCCGTGCGCAGGCGTTCAATCTCCGCACTACCAGTGATAGGAAAGCGGAGTGTAGGCGTCGCAGATGGCATTCTTCAATGCGTCACGGGTGGGCTGATCCAGGTGGTTCCCGTGAACTCGAAGCTATTCAGCCACCCACAACTCCACACAATGTAGATTGCATCTATGTAGATTGCATCTATGTAGATTTTGACTACATTAGGAGTGACAGTGACGTCGGGATTCGTCGGCCGGAGTGTCGAGCTGGAACTCCTGCGGACTCGCTTGGACCGAGTCGCGGAGTCCCACAGGGGCGTCGCCGTTGCGATCAGAGGGCGCCGGCAGGTCGGAAAGTCGCGGCTGGTCCAGGAGTTCTGCGACGCGGCGCAAGTGCCGTATCTCTACTTCACCGCAACCAAGGGAATGCCGGTCTCCGAATCGCTCGCGATATTTCTGGCGGAGTTGAAGAGATCGGGGATCGCGCCTGATCCCGAAACCCTCCCCGAGAGCATCGGCGGCGGCTGGACCGACGCATTCCGACTGTTAGCGGGCGCACTCGGGGACATGCCGACCATCGTCGTAATCGACGAATTGCCTTGGCTGGCAGAACAAGACGCCGTCTTCGACGGCGCGCTACAAACTGCGTGGGACAGGTTGCTCCAGCAACGCCCGGTCTTGCTGCTACTCCTGGGCAGCGACATCCACATGATGGAGCGACTCACTGCCTACGACCGCCCGTTCTACGGGCGAGCCGACAACCTCCTCCTCGATCCGCTCAACCCGGCCGAAGTCGGTCGCGCTCTCGGACTCGACGCAGCCGAGAGCATCGACGCACATTTGATCACTGGCGGGCTGCCAGGCATCTTGCGTAGCTGGCCGCATGGGCTGTCGCCACTCCGGTTCGTGCGACGAGAATGCGGCGACCCCGCCGCGCCGCTATTCGGAGTGCCCGAATCCACACTCCTCGCCGAGTTCCCCGCACCCGACCAAGCGCGACGCGTACTCGAAGCGATCGGCAGCGGGGAACGCACCCACGCCACCATCGCGGCGGCAGCGGGCAGCCGCGCGGGAGCGTTGCCTTCCGGCTCGTTATCGCCTCTACTGCACCGACTTTCGGCGGACAAGCAGGTATTGTCCGCAGACCAGCCACTGTCGGTCAAACCTGGCAAACCAACTCTATACCGGGTCGCTGACAGCAACCTGCGGCTCTACCTCGCGGCCCTGCGCTCGGTTCAGGACCTGGTTCGGCGGGGGCGAGGCGACGCGGCCTATGAGTTGTTCACTTTGCGCTGGACCTCGTGGCGCGGCAAAGCTGTCGAACCGCTCGTGCGAGATGCACTCGAACTGACCGCGCTCGCTGGAGCGCTGCCCTGGAAAGACGTCACTGCGGTCGGCGGCTGGTGGAATCGCGCATTCAATCCCGAGATAGGCCTCATCGGCGCCGACCGCTCCCCCGTCGCCAATCGGGTGATCTTCGCCGGATCGATCAAATGGCTCGGCACCCCGTTCGACCGCCACGATCTAGCCGAACTCACTCGCGGCGTCGCCAGCGTTCCAGGCTGCATCCCGCACGAAACGGCATTGGTCGTAGTGTCCCTGGCCGATATCGAGCCGACTCTTGCAGACACCGTCGACCTGGTGTGGAATGCCTCTGACGTGCTCTCTGCATGGAATTGAGGAAGGTCCGAACCCCGCTCGAAGAAGTCGCGCTCGTTGCGGCACAGCCGTTTTGGATGCTACCCAGAAGACGCCCCTTCAGCAGCTGGGGACGGAATCCCTGAACCGTTCGGATGGTCCATCATCAAGGACGCCGTCGGGTTCGCCTGGCCCAACGGTCATCAAGACCAATCGAACGCCGCCAAGATTGCCTGGCACACTGCGGCGGCCGACTACCGCACCGTCGCCGGTCTAGCCCCGCAGGCGGTCGAGCTCCTCAACAATCAACAGTCACCCGAGATCGAGATCGCCGCCAGCACCTGCCAGACCCGGCAAACGGATTTCACCGCGTTGGCCGATGCATGCCAGACACTCGGCGATGCCTGCGGTGAGTACGCCCACCACCTCGACGAGGCGCACCACAAGGTCCTGGAGGAACTACGCGGAATCGCCATCGAAACCGCTGCCGGCGAGGTCGCTTTCGCCGCACTGGCGCCGTTCACGGCAACCCTGTCCGAATGGGTTGGCAACGCGGCCTTGGCCGGACGTGTCGCGATCCGCGCGCGCCGGATCACGACATTCATCGGCGAGCTCGCGACGAAGCTGACAAAGCTCGTCACCGACGTCGTGAAACCACTTGCTGAACGACTCAAGCCGTTGTTCGAGCGAGTCCGCAACTGGGTCAGCGCCGCCAAGATAAAAATGACTCCGTTCGCACGACGCGACGCCGTCTTAACCGATGGGCAACTGTTCTCCCGGATGGGACCGCGCACGAACCAGGAGGTTCTCGAAAGCGGAAACCATCTGCCGATGACCCAAGAAACCATCGAGGAATACGCCCGCCGAGCCGGTGTCGACCTCACGGGCATCCGCGTGGACGTAGCCAGCTCCGCCGATGATGTGCGCTACTTCGACTACATGGAGGCCAGCGCCAGCACCGCCCCGGGACATATCGCGTTGGTCCCCAGCGCATTTGCCGATGAACAGACATTGCTGCGGAACTTGGTGCACGAGCGCGTCCACATCGACCAGTACGCGCAAGGCAGAGTGGGAACAGGAGTGACCAGAGAGCTGGAAGACGAGGCATACGCCGCCGATGAAGCGTTCTGGCAACGCTATCTCGCTGGGAAGAAAGGAGAATGAGCAGTGAGCGAATTCTATGTTGAAGACATCTTCCCGGTCAGTTTCCGACCGAACCCGTTCGTCGTCGGCCGGGCCGTCGGAGACTTCACAGTGGGCCAACAGGTCGAGCTGCACAAGAAAGACGGAACGACCTACCGGGGAGTTCTGGAAGCGCTCGACTTCCACCAGCCCGCGCCGGGCAAGTTCTCGCTCGTCTTCTCCACCGAGGTGTCGTCTCGAATCGAACCCGGCGACGTTGTCTACTCGGTTCCCGCTGAGAAAGGTCTGCGCTCACCGTGACTACAGACATCCAGGAATGGGAGCGGCAACTTCAACGAGAACTCGCCGAGATCCGTAGCAACAGCCAGCAACTCGCCGCAGCGATCGCTGTGGTACGCGGCCGCAGCGAAGCACGAGGAGTACTCGTCGAAGTCGACGCCGACGGCGACATCACCGACCTGCAGATCGCCCCAGGCGCTATGCACTCACCCGGCAGCCAACTCGCTGCAGTGCTGCGAGACTGCCACCGCAAGGCACGAGCTGACGCAAAAGCCAAGGTCAAGCATCTGGTCAACAAAGCCGACCCGCGGATCCGCGACCAACTCCAACATCTGAGCAGTGGCGAACAGAAAACCCTCGACGAGCAGCGTGAGCCGAAATCAGAAGCCGCGATACAAGCCGCCGACGACGCCTACTTCGAACGCATGAACCAACAAGGCTGGCGGACCTAACTCACCAGCAACTACACAATCGAAACCTCGGTGCAATCGCTACTGAGGTTGATCTGGGGCAGAGCCGCGCCGACCCTGCTCAGCCCGAGCGGCGAGGTCTGCGAATCTGCTCCGCTGCCCCGCCAGCGGGGCCAAGTACCCCTTACTCTCGCCGTAGTAGTCAAACAGGCAGGAGTCGCAGACGATCGTGTTGCTCGCACCGGCACCGTAAAGGGCGCCGCCGTCGCGCGCTACACCGCCTCGGCATTCGGAGCAGAATCCCGGGTATTGGTTACGTTGCATAGTGTTCCCCATGAATGACATTGGTAGGCCAGGACATTCGCCCAGGATTTTCTTTGAATGATGCCAGCGAGCACCGACAAGTCACGCAAACTCCGCCTGTCCGTACGGCAGCGATCCGCCCGCTTGCCCGGTTGGTTTACCTGAACAGAGCGGCAAACGGAGACTCCGGTGCCAGCGCTCGCTCCTTCTCCCAGCATCACGGGCCGAGCAACCAATGCTCGGTCTCCCGCAACCCATCTGCCCGTCGCTGGGCAAGGTCGATCGCGGCGCGGTCATCGCCGAGCACCACGACCTCGAGGCCCGGGATGCCGGTCCAGGTCACAATCTCCTCGGCGACATGATCTACACACCCCGGCGGCATCTCCACCACGCGCCCGCCCTCACCGTCGTCAGCACCTGCAATCGCAGATCGCGAGTACCGGCCGCGCAAGAGTCACCAAGCATGTAGATACAGCGGAAGCGCCCTTGCCCGGCTCCAGGTTCGGGGCTCGTCAATAATCGGCTGACGCACAATATCCTAAAATGCGTACGCTACCTGCATGAACGTAGGCAAATCGATCCGCTACGCACTGGAATGCCTGGACCGTCACGAAGACGAGCCCGCGATGATGCACGCTTGCGCAGCCGTTCACGCCACCGCGAAGAAATGGGCCACCCGCAAGACTACCGATCGGATGGCGTTCACCAGCTTCCTCCGGGACAACTATGACATCCTCGGTCCGATGGGCGCGCGCGGCCTCAACGTCCAGGGCACTCGGTTCCCGCTGGCGATCACGTCCTCGCTGGGCGAGGGTGAACAACCCGATCTCGCCGACATCATCCTGACGATCCATCGAAACGCCCACGCGCACGGCGACGAAGTGAAAGTCGGTTTCGAGCTGACCGGACGGCAGGGACTCGTCAGCACAATTCACATCGACATCGAAAACAAGTCAATCCGACTGCCCTGGAACCTCATTCCCGGACTGTGTGCGGTTGCCGTGGTCAGCGATCTGAACACCGACCAGTACGTTCCCGACGGATGCCATCTCACCTACGGATATCCGATCATGCGGTTCGAGATCAACGAGTGGTGGGGACGCAAGCACGACTTCCTCGCCCAAATCGCCACACAGCCATACCCCGTGGTGAAGCTCGACTTCAGCAACGTCGCCACCTAATGACTAGCCAAAATTGGGTGAGGGCAGGCGCATACCCGCCCCACCGGTGTCGGAGCCATCGGTTGATGGCAGTGATGCGGACGGTGGCCTGGTAGCGGACAGCGAGTTCGTCGTATCTGGTTGCCACGGCGCGGTGTTCCTTCAACTGTCCGATCCCGTGCCCGATAAGCGTGACGGTCCTTGTATTGCTCGGAGTCCAGCGTTAGACAATTGGCGAGATTCTAAATCGCCACCAGCGTCACGGCACCGTCCACTCTGGGACGGGCTACGACCAATCCCACTGTCGACAGCAATCACCTGGATAATCCTTTGGCCCTCTGGCACCGAGAAGACCACATCTCCCGAGTACATCTGGCCTACCTGCAAGTAGCCGGAGTCTTTGTATTGGACGGGGCCGATACCGGTGTAGGGGAGTTGATGGACGATCTGGCCGGTGTTGGTTTGGATGTCGAAGGTGAATACGTCGATCCTTCCCGATTCACTCATCGTTGTCGCCATCGTCCGGCGAGATCGCCTCACTGTTCCGCGGGGCCTCAATCCGACGGATTCCACTCAGATCGAACGCTGCGTCGGACTCGGAACCCTGATCGCGAGCGGCGCGTTCCTCTTCGATCATCTGGTCGTGTGAAACCTTCGGCGGAACTGAACTCGATGTTGGCGAACGGCCGAGGGTTCCGACGATTGTCAGCTAATTTCATTGGTCAAAACGGACAAAACCAGGGTCGAACTGATACGTTCGCCCTGGTCAAAGCTCCCCCATCTGGACTCGAACCAGAAACCTGCCGATTAACAGTCGGCTGCTCTGCCAATTGAGCTATAGGGGACTATCCTTTGGCTCGTCCGTACTGGGCGGGCCGAGGTGAAACTCTAGCGTATCGGCGCTCGCCTTCCCAAATCGCGTCTCTAGCTGGAGACATGCGGGCGCTTCGGCGTGTCTGGGAGTGGCGCGCGGCGGGGGTGGATCCGGATCGACAGGTGTACCCGGCGTCGGGCAGGATGGTAGCCGCGCACAGGCACTTTGGGAGGAGCTCTACGAGATGCTGCGGTTGATCATCGGCATTGCGGCCGGTTACGTGCTCGGGACGAAGGCCGGGCGGGGTCGCTATGAACAGATCAGTGCGGCGACCCGCGCGGTCACTGGGAGTCCGGTGACTCGCAAGCTGGTTCTCTTCGGGCGACAGAAGCTGTCGGACAAGCTCAGCACCCAGGCGAAGTTGGAGCCGATGGTGCCGCTGGATGAGCGGACCACGATTCTGGTGCCGCAGGATCAGCTGCGCCGCTGAATTCGAAGCCAGAAATGTGCCGGTTAGCAGTCGAAGGTGGTGCACCTAGTCGTCCTCGGGTGCACCGCTAACTGCAGTGGCTGCCGTCAGCGTGGCTATTCCCGCGACATGCGCGGTACGAGCTACCCGGACTCCAGAGCTGGTCAGCCCGCTGCGAAATCGTCGTGATTGCCCATCGCCTGGGTGAGCAAACTCTTGCGGTACTGCTCCAGCGCCACGAGATCACCGAACAGCGCCAAATACGCCTCGGCCTGCTCGGTCGACGACACCCGCTGCAGCTTCGACTTCAACTCCGCGATCTGACGGCCGACCCAGGCTTCCTGAACCCGAGCCAGCACCCCGGTGACGAACCGGGGAATGTCATTGGCCGACTTCACCGGCATCTGCTCACCCGACAGCTCGGACACCAGCGCCCGCATGGTCAGATCATCGGTCCCGTCCGACACCGCGTTGACCCATTCCGCGCCGCTGAGACCGGATGCCGTACCACCGGCCTCGACGATCATGCCGCGAACGGCCGCGTATGCCGGATGGGTAAATGCCTCGGCTTCGATCGAATCGAAAACCGCACCGGCCAGCGCCGGATACTGCAGTGCCGCACCGAGCGCCTGCCGTTGCGGCAGCAGCGTCGGGTCGTTCGGGTTGGGGCGAGCGGCGGGATGTTCGGCGACGACCGCGCTGGGCTGCGGTGCACCCGCCACCGCGCCACGAACGCTCGGACGCCCACCATTGCGATTGCGCTTGGCTTCCTCACCGACGCGCCGCACGACGGTCTGGATATCGTCCCAGCCGACCCAGCCAGCCAGCTTGGTCGCGTACGCCTTGCGCAGCGCATTGTCCTTGATCTGCGCCACCACCGGCACGGCACGGCGCAGCGCCTCCACCTGTCCCTCTGCGGTATCCAGGTTGTGGTCGGCGAGCAGACCGCGAATCACGAACTCGTACAACGGGGTTCGCCGGGCCACCAGGTCGCGCACGGCGCCGTCGCCGGAGCGCTGGCGCAGTTCGCACGGGTCCTGGCCGTCGGGGGCAATGGCGATATAGGTCTGTCCGGCCAACTTCTGGTCGCCTGCGAAGGCCTTCAGCGCTGCCGCTTGTCCGGCCGCGTCACCGTCGAAGGTGTAGATGATTTCGCCGCGCCAGAAGTTGTCGTCCATGAGCAGTCGGCGCAGTAGGGCGAGATGCTCGTCACCGAAGGCGGTGCCGCAGGAGGCGACGGCGGTTTTCACCCCGGCCAGATGCATGGCCATCACATCGGTATAACCCTCGACCACTACCGCCTGGTGGCCCTTGGCGATCTCGCGCTTGGCGTGATCCAGGCCGAAGAGCACCTGAGACTTCTTGTACAGCAAGGTTTCCGGCGTATTGATATATTTGCCGGGCATGGTGTCGTCGTCGAAGAGCTTGCGCGCACCGAAGCCGATGACATCACCGCCGAGATTGCGGATCGGCCACAGCAGCCGCCGGTGGAAGCGGTCGATCGGGCCGCGCTGGCCCTGCCGCGACAGCCCGGCCGCCTCGAGCTCCTTGAAGTCGAAACCCTTGCGCAGCAGGTGTTTCGTGAGCGTATCCCAGCCCGCCGGGGCATAGCCGCAGCCGAATTGCTGGGCGGCATTGCCGTCGAAGTTGCGATCGATCAAGAATTTGCGCGCCACCTCGGCATCGGGCTCGCGCAATTTGGCCATGTAGAACTCGTGCGCGGCGGCATTGGCGGCAACCAACCTGGCCCTGGTGCCGCGGTCACGCTGCACCGAGGTGCCGCCGCCTTCGTAGTTGATCTGGTAGCCGATCCGATCGGCGAGCTGCTCCACCGCCTCGACGAAACCGGTGTGCTCGACCTTCTGCAGGAAGGCGAAGACGTCACCACCCTCACCGCAGCCGAAGCAATGGTACAGGCCGTGGTTGGGCCGCACATGGAATGACGGCGACTTCTCATCGTGGAATGGGCACAGGCCCTTCATGGAGTCCGCGCCCGCCCGCTTCAGCGCGACGTACTCCCCCACCACATCCTCGATCCGGACGCGTTCGCGTATTGCCGCGATATCGCGATCTGGGAGTCGTCCGGCCACGGCGGTCAGTCTAGGCTAGTCCGGCCTCGACACGCCCAGCGGCTGGTCACGCGTCTACTCGCTCCAGCCGACTCTCGGTGTAGGACGCGATCTGGTCGACGATTACCCGGACCCGGGCGGTGTCGTCGGTCGCGGCGTGCCACCACGGGAGCAGCAGCGGATCGAGCCCGTGCGGTGCCGTGGCCAGCAGATGGGTCGCGACGGCCTGAATCCGCTCGCGCTGCACGGCTTGGCGCTGCTTGTGCACGAGATCGGACATGACGTAGCGCAGGGCGACGGTTTTCAGCATCGCGACCTCGGCGGCGACGATCGGCGGAACCTCTAGATCCGCGGCATAACGGGACAGCGGCCCTACCCTGGCAACTTCCCGCGTGGCCATGATCGCGGCCGTGGCGAAGCGGCCGACCAGTTCACTGGTGAGGCGCTTCAGCGCAACTGAACTGGCGAGGGTGCCGTCGTAGCAGGCGGCTTCAGCCACCACGGGCAGTTCCGAGAGCCGCTGGGCGGCACCGATCAGGTCGTCCACCGAGAGTGTCGGATGCTGGCCGTGCCCGAGTTCGGCTAGTGCCGCTTGTTCGGACGGATCGGCGAGCGCCCGCAATTCGATGCGCCCCGCGATTACGCCGTCTTCCACATCGTGCACCGAGTACGCGACATCATCGGACCAGTCCATGATCTGGCATTCGAGGCTCTTGCGACGGTCAGGCGCATCCTTGCGCACCCATTCCAGCCGATCCAGATCGATATCGTAAGCACCGAATTTGGTGCCGGAACCTGTTCTGCCCCAAGGATATTTGATGGCGGCATCGAGGGCGGCGCGCGTCAGATTCAAACCCGCGCTCGTGCCGTCCGCATCCAGAACCTTTGGTTCCAGCCGGGTGAGGATGCGCAGATTCTGCGCATTGCCCTCGAATCCGCCGTACGCGTCGGCGAAGAGGTCGAGCGCCTTCTCCCCATTGTGGCCGTAGGGCGGATGGCCGATATCGTGCGCCAATCCGGCCAGGTCGACCAGATCCGGATCACAGCCGATGCCGTCGGCGATGCTGCGTCCGATCTGGGCCACTTCGATCGAATGGGTGAGCCGCGTGCGCGGGGTGTCACCGTCACGCGGCCCCATCACCTGGGTTTTGTCGGCGAGTCTGCGCAGGGCCGCGGAGTGCAGTACGCGGGCACGGTCGCGGGCGAATTCGGTGCGGTGGCCGGTTTCGAATTCACTGCGCGGCGGGCCCAGTCCGGCGGTCTTGGCTCCCTCCACCACCATGCGCTCGCGATCGTGCTCGGTATACATCGAATCTCACTGTCCCGCTGAGTACTTGAAGTCCGACGAGAAGTGCGTGAGCTGATACCAGAGCAAAGCGCCGGTCTCCCTTGCGATTCCGTGCGCCTGCGATTCTCTGGTGTACACGGCGGGGCCGGTTCGGGTCGGGGCGGTCCAAGCCTCCAGACCAGCGTCGCGGGCCATCGTTCTGGTGCGTAGCGAATGCCATGGATCGCTGACCAGCACCGCCGAGGACAGATCGTGGGCGCTCATGGCGGTCGCGACGGCCTCGATGCTGCGCAAAGTATCCGAACCCGTTTCCACCGCGATGATCCGGTCGCCGGGTATGCCGCGATCCTCCAGATAGTTCTTGCCCGAGGCCGCCTCGGTGTACAGATCACCCTCTTGCTTACCGCCGACAGTGATCACCTCCGGTGCGACACCGGCCTTGAAGAGTTTGTACGCCTGATCCAGTCGCGCCTCGAACACCGTCGACGGCGTGCCGGAGTACTGCGCGGCACCGAGGACGACGATCGCATCCGCCTTGGTGTAGTCGTCGATTCGCGCCACCTGCCAGACCCGGAATGCCGTGCCGCCGACCAGCACCGCGCCCATCAAGATCGCGCCGAGCACCAGCCGTCGCGCCCAGCGCACCAGCCCGCCTCCGACGCCGCGGGACGGGTCGGATCCGGTAGCCGAGACCAGGGTCGCCGAATTCACCTCATCAAGTTTGCCAGGTCACCCGCGACGAGAACGTAACCGGCGGATATCGATCGGCCGATACTTACATTTTGGTAAGTACTGAACTTATTAGTCAGTACTTGTCGACAGTGCAGTGGCCATCGAGAATGTATTCCGGCGCCGAACCAGCATTTCGATACTTTGAGGAGTGGATACATGACGACATCCGTGACGGTCCTCGGGCTCGGCGCGATGGGACAGGCACTGGCCGCGGCCTTCGTACGCGCCGGATATCCGACAACGGTCTGGAATCGCAGTGCCGGCCGGGACACCGAACTCGTTGCGGCAGGGGCGAAGTCGGCGCAAAGTGTGACCGAAGCGATCACGGCGAGCGATCTCGTGGTGGCCTGCCTACTGGACTATCGGTCCGTGCACGAGGTACTGGACCCGGTGACCGATAACTTGGCCGGTCGCGCGCTGGTCAACCTGACCAGCACCGAGCCGCGCGGCTCGCGTGAGCTGGCCGAATGGGCCGCGGACCACGGCATCGACTTCCTCGACGGCGGCATTATGGCCGTCCCGCCGATGATCGGACAGCCCGGTTCGTCCGTGCTCTACAGCGGCTCCCGTCAGCTCTTCGAGGACCATCGCGCGACTCTCGAAAAGCTGGGCAGCGCAGAGTATTTCGGTGCGGACGCCGGAGAGGCCGCACTGGTCGACTTCGCCCTGCTCGGCGGGATGTACGCCATGTTCGCGGGCTTCTATCATGGGGCGGCCATGGTTCGCACGATCGGCATGTCGGCAGAGCAGTTCGGACAACGCGCGTCGGGCTGGATCGCGGCGATGACCGAATCGCTCCCGAGGGCCGGAGCCACCATCGACTCCGGCGATTACTCGAAACCGTTCCAACCCTTGGATTTCACCAAGGCCGCCGTGGATGCCATCGTGTCGGCGAGCCGCGATGCGGGCGTGGACCTGGACATCATCGGTGCGATCAAGAACCTCGTCGATCGCCAGGTCGCCGACGGCTACGGTGCGGACAGCAGCGAGCGGATGTTCGAAAGTCTCAACCCGCGCGCCGCATAAGACCTACCAGCCGCGTTCGCGCCATTCGCCGAGGTGCGGACGTTCGGCGCCGAGCGTGGTGTCGTCGCCGTGACCGGGATAGACAACCGCGTCGTCTGGATAGCGGTCGAAGATCTTGGTGGTCACATCGGTGTAGAGGGAGTTGAAATCTTCCGGGTTGGTGGTGCGGCCGACTCCGCCCGGGAAAAGGGAGTCGCCGGTGAACAGGTGCACGCCCGGGCCGTCCACCAACGCGAGGGCAACCGAACCGGGTGTATGTCCGCGCAGGTGGACAACCTCGAACGCCAGATCGCCGATCTCGATGAGCTCGCCGTCGGCGAGTAATCGGTCGGGGCGCACCGGCAGCGGTTCGGCATCGAGTGGATGCGCGGCAGTCGGTGCGCCGGTGGCCGCGGCGACCTTTTCCAAGGCCCACCAATGGTCCCGATGCTGATGGGTGGTGACGACCAGGGCGATGCGTCCCGGCGTCTCCTGGTTGACGAGTTCGATAATGCGGTCGGGCTCATTGGCCGCGTCGATGAGCAGTGCCGCGCCGGTGGCGGTGCACTGCACTAGGTAGCAGTTATTGTCCATGCCACCGACGGACATTTTGATAATGCGGGCACCGGGGACGTCCCGCTGTTGCGGATTCGATCCAGGGGACACGTGACCGGTGTACGGCAGGTCGATCGTGATCACACCTCGATGCTAAAGCGCGTCCATGAACACGGATCAGCCGAGGCGGCCGGTTCTGAGAATCGCCGCGGCCGGACTCGGCCCATCTACGAACCTACTGCCGCTCATTCCCGCAGCGCCTCGGTGA
The DNA here is from genome assembly GCF_050955785.1 of Nocardia sp. CA-084685. NCBI lineage: Bacteria > Bacillati > Actinomycetota > Actinomycetes > Mycobacteriales > Nocardiaceae > Nocardia > Nocardia sp. CA-084685. The sequence goes on along the minus strand of NZ_CP192094.1, from coordinate 2,158,504 downwards.
ACCGGGCCAACAAATCTCGCAACAGTTCGCGCTCCTTCGCACTGAACGCGGCGGCCACCCGGCGCTCGATCGCGGCGGCCTTCGCATCGGCCTTGGTGAAGGCCTTACGCCCCGCGGGGGTGAGCCGGGTTTCGAGCACACCGCGGTGCCAGGGATGCGGTGTGCGCTCTACGAAACCGCGCTCCTGCAGATTCTTGAGGACCACCGTCATCGCCTGCGGCGTCACCAGACATTCGCGGGCGAGGGCGGCCGCGGAGATGCCCTGGTTCTGCGACAGCGCATAGAGCGCCGCGTACTGCGGCACCGTAAGCGGTTTGACCGCCTCGTGTTTGACGGCCATCAGCTCCTGCTCGGCGCGCTTGAGGTCCAGACCGAGCCGCTGGTCCGCAGGCAATTTCATAAGTGTCAAAGATAGCTGAACTATCAAAGTCTTGATAGTCTTCGAAGTATGGATAACCCGGTAATCCCCGAGAGCCACGCCGATTTGCTATCCCGGCCGCTATTCGCCCATCTCGCCACGCTCAACCCGGACGGCACTCCGCAGGTGACGCCGGTATGGCAGGTCTGGGATGGCGGGCGCCTGCGCTTCACCACCACGATCGATCGCCGCAAAGCCGTCAATACCAAACAGAATCCCGAAGTGGCGGTGAGCATCAACGACCCGGACAAGCCCTACCGCTACCTCGAGGTCCGCGGCGTCATCGAGGCCATCGAGCCGGATCCGGACGGCGAATTCTTCGATGTGCTCGCGCGCCGCTACGACCTGCCGTATCAGCGTCCGGTCGCCGACCATCCGCGCCGGGTCGTGCTCGTCATGCGCCCGACGCACGCCACCTATCAATAGTGGCTCGAGAGTTGACGGCCTCCCCGGCGAGAGCCGTCAATTCATCGCGCACCGCGGACACGAGCCGGTCGGCATCGCCGCCGAGCACCCCGACCGTCAGTCGGCCTTCGAAGGTGTAGACCAGGAAGGTGATTGCCGCCGAGGCACCCGCCGAGGGACGCGGATGGGCGGAGACGTACACGATCTCGTAGTCGGTGAGCGCGATATTCCCCGGGATGCGGAAGGCGGGCACGGCACCGGTATTCGTCACCGCGATATGTCCGGCCAGGGAGTGGATCCGGTTGGCGCCGAAGTAATCCGGGAAGTGCAGTACCGATTGCGCAACGATGCCCTCGGCCAAATCATGTCGCAATCGGGCTGAAATGTACTGGGCCAGTTCGAGAATTTCCGCGGAGAGATCGACGGCCGCGGCGAAAGAGGCCAGACCCGCCATATTCGTGCCTTCGGCGCGCGCCACCGGCGGGTCGAGGCGGGTGCGCATATCCACCGGATACAGGCAGCCGAGTGGCACTGGATCGCCTGTCGCCCTGGCCTTTTCCGAGGCGAAGGCGCGTAGCAGGGCAGCGGTGACCAGCCCGTTGACGGTCACTCCCGGATGGCGCCCGAGGCCGATAATGCGGGCGCTGTCCTCCTCGTCCACAATGATGCGCCGCGGCCGATCCAGCGCGGCGGGGGCGGGGATCGCGGGGGCGGGCGGAATGACCACCGGTTGCAGCGGCTTGGTGACGTCCTCGAAGCCGGAGACCGAAGAGCGGGCTATCCCGCGCGCGGATACATGCCATTCCAGCGACTGCGGATAGTCATGCGGCACAATAGTTGTCGTCCCGAATTCGACGTAATCGGTATAGAAGTCCCATAGGCGCGACAGCAGCTCGACGCAGTGGCCCGCGTCGGCGATGCTGTGGTGGACGAAAAGTGTGACGCGCGAGCGGCCCCGCTCGGAGTGCACGACATCCAGGTAGGCCAGCTGTCCGGCCGGATCGATGGGCTCCGGAATCCGGACGGGATCCGGATCACCCAGACTCGATGTCATACCGATCTCCGGGGTTTCGCCGCGTCGGAGCAGATAGCCGCGGCCGGTGGCGTCCTCGCCGATCCGGCAGGTCACCACCGGATAGGCATGCTGTAGGGCGGTAAATGCCGCCCCCAATGCATTCGTATCGAGATCACCGACGACCGTCACGGATCGTCCGGTGTAGGTCCCCGCCCGCACGAAACGTTGTTCCGAGGCACCCAACACCCGCACCAAAGCCTCCTCATCCCACAACACATGGCCCAGGTTGCGGCAACCGCAAGCAGGGCGCAATCCCGAAGCCGCTCCGACTGAGAGAGACTGCCCACATGAGTCCCGCGGCACACATCAGTCTCTCGGCGCATCTCGAGGAGCTCGGTTTTCCGCTGGTGGTGAGCCAGCTGGGGCATCCGACGGTGGCGGGCATCGCCAATGGCGATTTACCCGCATCGGTATTCCGGTCCTGGCTCGAACAGGACTATCTGTTCCTGCTGGACTATGTGCGGGTATTCGCCCGGCTGGCCTGGCAGGCGCCCGCAGCACATCTGGGCGATCTGGTGGACCTCGCGCACGCGACATATCACGACGAGCTGTCCCTGCATCGGTCGCTGGCCGCGGAATTCGGCGCGGATCTCGACGGTGCGACGAAGGGTGCGCCGTGCGCCGCCTACACCGCATTTCTGCTGGAGTCGGCCACGTCCTACGCCGACGGACTTGCGGCGCTGTACCCGTGCATGTGGGGCTATTCCACCCTCGGGGCAATCCTCGCCGAGAATCCGCCGTCGGAACCGCGGTATCGGCGCTGGGTCGACACCTACGCCGATCCCGGATTCGCCGCGCTCACCCGCCGCTGCGGGCAGATGCTCGATGAGGCGGGTGGCGACCTGGCGCGTGCGCAAGAGCTATTCCTGCAAGGCATGCGCTACGAATACGAATTCTGGGAGGTGTCGAGCTAAGGGCGCAGCACGATCTTGCCGCGCGTGTGGCGCTGCTCCAGTTCGCGATATGCCTCTTGGACCTTGTCGAGCGGATAAGCCGCCGCGATGGGGACCTCGATGGTGCCAGCGGCGGCCAGATCAGCCAGTTCGGCAAGCACATCGATGGTGCCCGCAGCGGCGTTGCCGTCAGTCTTCACGCCGTACCTCTCGGCGGCCGCGAAGTTGATGATGGTGTTGATGCGATCCACCGCGATGCCGAGTTCGATTGCGAGATCGACATATTCGGCGCCGAAGGTGTCGATGAACGCATCGACGCCACCAGGGGCGGCCGCACGGATCCGGTCGATCAGTCCCTCCCCATAGGCCACCGGAATCACGCCGACCTTGCGCAGCCAATCGTGGTTTACCTCGCTCGCGATGCCGAGAACCGTTGCGCCCCTGGCCCGCAGCAGCTGTACGACGATCGAGCCGACGCCGCCCGCGGCACCCGAAACCGCGACGGTATCGCCCGCTTGTGGGTCCACTGCCCGCACGGCGGCGAAAGCCGTTGTCCCAGTGACATACAACGATCCCGCGACATCCCAATCGAGCTTCCCTGGCTTCAGCGTCACGTGTTCGGCGGGCACGACCACGTGCGTGGCATGACTGGCCCGCTCATCGGTGAATCCGAGCACCTCGGCACCGACCTCGATCCCACCGACGCCGGATCCGAGCTCGGTGATACGACCCGCGAAATCGGTCCCCTCACCCGACGGAAATGTCGCGGGCCAGCGCTCGTGCATCGCGCCCGAACGGATATACCCCTCCCCCGGATTGATACCGGCCGCCACAACCTCGACGACAACCCTCCCGGGGCCCGCCTTCGGCGTCGGAACCTCGACCACCTTCAGCTCTTCGATTCCTCCATAACGATCGAACTTCACAGCTCTTGCCATATCCGGCTCCCGCCTACTCGGTGACATGCGCCGTCAACCGAGTAACCGCGCGGGAAATTTCCATGCATCGGCGATCGTCGAGGCGCACCGCCACCGACGGCGCCGGTCCGTCGAGCCGACACCCGTGGGGCTGCTGGCCTCGGACGCAGATCGTGAGAATTCGCTGAATAAATTGCGGGTCGCGCTGAACAACGGCTTCACGAATACGACGATCGCCTCGAACAGGTGTGTATGCCACCAGGAACTATGGCGAGCAGACTACGAAAAACGCCCTGCCGCGCGCGACAGGGCGTTGATCGCGATCGAATTCAGGCGCCGATGAGATGCTGCGCCAGGTAGCCCTCGACCTTGTCCAGCGCGATCCGCTCCTGCGCCATGGAATCGCGCTCACGGACGGTGACCGCCTGGTCTTCGAGGGTGTCGAAGTCAACGGTGATGCAGAACGGCGTGCCGATTTCGTCCTGGCGCCGGTAGCGGCGGCCGATCGCGCCGGCATCGTCGAACTCGACATTCCAGCTCTTACGCAGCTGTGCGGCAAGGTCTTTCGCCTTCGGCGTCAGATCCGCATTGCGCGACAACGGCAGCACCGCCGCCTTGACCGGCGCGAGCCTGCGGTCCAACCGCAGACTGATGCGCTCCTCCATGACGCCCTTGGCATTGGGTGCCTGGTCGACGGTGTACGCATCGACCAGGAACGCCATCAGCGAGCGGGTCAGACCGGCCGCGGGCTCGATGACATACGGGGTGTAGCGCTCATTGGTGGTCTGGTCGAAGTAGCTCAGGTCATTGCCGGAATGCTCCGAATGGGTCTTCAGATCGAAGTCGGTGCGGTTGGCGATGCCCTCCAGCTCACCCCATTCATTGCCCTGGAAGCCGAAGCGGTACTCGATATCGGTGGTGCCCGCCGAGTAGTGCGACAGCTTGTCCTTCGGGTGCTCGAACAGCCGCAGGTTCTCCGGGTCGATGCCGAGATCGGTGTACCAGGCGAACCGGGTGTCGATCCAGTACTTGTGCCACTCCGCGTCCTCACCGGGCTTGACGAAGAACTCCATCTCCATCTGCTCGAACTCACGGGTGCGGAAGATGAAGTTGCCAGGGGTGATTTCGTTGCGGAAGCTCTTGCCGATCTGCGCGATGCCGAACGGCGGCTTCTTGCGCGCGGTGGTCATCACGTTGGCGAAGTTGATGAAGATGCCCTGTGCGGTCTCCGGGCGCAGATAGTGCAGACCCTCTTCGGACTCGACCGGGCCGAGGTAGGTCTTGAGCATCATGTTGAAGTCACGCGGTTCGGTCCAGCGACCGACTGTGCCGCAGTCCGGGCACACCACCAACTCCATCGAGACCGAGTCCGGATCCTCGATCTTGTGCTTGAGCGCGTAGGCCTCCTGCAGGTGGTCCTGCCGGTGCCGGTGGTGACAGTTCAGGCATTCGACCAATGGATCGTTGAACACGCCGACGTGGCCGGAGGCGACCCAGACCTGACGCGGCAGAATTACCGACGAATCGAGGCCGACCACATCCTCGCGGCTGGTGACCATGGAACGCCACCACTGCTTCTTGATGTTCTCCTTGAACTCGACACCCAGCGGACCGTAGTCCCACGCCGATTTGGTGCCGCCGTAGATCTCACCACACGGGTACACCAGACCCCGGCGCTTGGCGAGGTTGGCAACGGTGTCCACCTTCGACTTGGGTGCCACGCGAGAATTCTCCATCCAGTACGAGTCGGATTCAGATCGGCCGGATCGGGCGAGGCCCGATGCGGTATGCCCCGACGCCACAGAGTTGACCACAACCTATAGCGTTGACTACAGACTATCGCCCAGGTCCCAGCCGTCTTCCACCGCACGGGCCAATCGGATTTCGCGCCGCATTCACCGACGTTTGGTCGACACTCCGAGGCACGCCTCGTTTGACATGCGCACCTGTGCATATCAAAATGGTAATGCTTTCCAATAAGGAGTTGGTTCGATGACCGCCGAGACCGCCACCGCCCATCCGCACAATCCGTACCGATCACCCGCGCCGGTGCCGGTGCCGACGCGGAGCGTCCTGGAGGACGCGGGCGAGCTACTGCGCGCACTGGCCGCGCCGGTACGCATCGCCATTGTGCTGCAATTGCGTGAATCACCGCGTTGCGTACACGAATTGGTCGATGTTCTCGGCGTCACCCAGCCGCTGGTAAGCCAGCATCTGCGGATTCTGAAGTCCGCGGGCGTGGTGCACGGGGAACGCTCGGGCCGCGAAGTGCTGTACGAACTCGTCGACGACCACTTGGCGCATATCGTGGTCGATGCCGTGGCCCACGCCGAGGAAGGGTGATCGTGCCAGATAAGACGGCCTTACCGGAGAAGCCGGTTGGCATTCGCAGTACCCGCCAACGCAGCGCCATCGCCGCGCTGCTCGGCGATATAGAAGAGTTCCGCTCCGCGCAGGAGTTGCACGACGAGTTGCGCCGCCGCGGCGAGGGCATCGGACTGACCACCGTCTACCGCACCCTGCAGTCGCTGGCCGATGCCGGACTCGTCGACGTACTGCGCACCGATACCGGCGAATCCGTCTACCGCCAGTGCTCCACCGGACACCATCACCATCTGGTCTGCCGACACTGCGGCCGTACCGTCGAGGTCGAGGGCCCGACGGTTGAGGCTTGGGCCGAATCCATCGCGGGCCAACACGGATTCACCGAGGTCAGCCACACCATGGAGATCTTCGGAACCTGCTGCGAATGCGCGAAAGTGGACCGCCACAAGTTGTGACTGCGGTCACATAGTTAACGGCGCTTGTGCCGAGGAAGATTTCACTGCGAATCACATAACGTCCGGGGTTCCGGGCGTCGCGCACTGAGATCGAAATCTTCTGGGAGGCAGCGTGCGATCGACCATTTCCACGGCGGAAAGACGCCGCAAATTCACCACAATTGGAACGGCCGTACTCATCTCCAGTTCCGCTCTGCTCATGACGGCGTGCAATGACAAGGACACCGAGTCGGGACCAACCACGACGGCGTCCGCGCAGAGCACCATCGGCCAGGGCCAGCCGGGGGCGAATAACGGTCAGTCGACCGTCCGCACCATCGGCAAGACCGGATGGTACGAGGGCTTCGACATCACGGTGGACAAAGCGACCGTGGTGCCCGACGAATACGGCGGCGCCAAAGTACTGATCAATATCACCTACAAGAACACCACCCCCGACAACAAGACGATCAGCAATAACACCTACCTGCAGGTCGACAAGGAGGTCGACGCCGGGGCGAGTTTCGACTCGCCGACCGTGCCAGGAAAGGGTTCGGCCACCGGCAAAGTCACCACTTCGGTCAAAACGCTGCACGATACCGAGCACCTGCTCGACACAATTACCGTGATCTACGGACAGGCATCGGACAATCAGACCAGAATTCCTCTGAAGGCTTCGGCTCAGGTCGACGGCGTCGCGCCGAAGACGCTGAATGTCACGGGCAAACTGGTGCAGGATCAGACGACGATCGAAATCACCGGCGGCACACTGAGTCCGAGCTATACCAAGAATGAGCGTGACAAGATGGATCTCTCGTTGCGCATCAAGATCGTTGGTGGACCCGGGATCGCGGCGGGCGGACTGAATGTCTTCTACGACTACTTCACCGTGAAAACCCCCGACGGCCAAACGATTTCAGCCGATATCCGGGGGCCGATCAACGAACTGCTGAACACCAACGAAACCATCGACAACGCGAAGAACTACGTTGTTTTCGTGGTTCCGTCCCCGGCCATCGGTACCTACGTGGTGACCTACGACGCGAACAAGGGTGAGGGCAGCGCCCCGAACTTCTCCTTCACCATCTCCTGACAACCCGACGATGCAGGCCACCACTGTCGAGCAGTGGTGGCCTGCAGTCTATTTCAGGATTCAGACGGCGACCGGATCGCCGGAGCGGACCGGAGTGGATTCCGCATTCGGATGCCGTCCGCGAAGTGCGCCGACACCCAGTAGCACCAGCGCTGCGGCCGCCCAGATGGCCAGGACCACAAGGGGTTTGGTGGCGGCGGCACCGTCGAAGAAGGCGACCGAGCGCAGCAGTGACGCCGCGGCACCCGGTGGCAGCAGTTGGCCGATGGTGCCCCACGGCTGCGGCAGCAGTTCCGGAGCCGAGGTCGCGGCCGAGAACGGGTTGCCGACCAGGAGCATGGTCAACGCGGCGATGCCGATGCCCGCACGGCCGATCGCGGTGGACAGGCCGACGACCGTACCGGACACCGCGAAGGACACCAGACCGGCGACAGCGGCCAATGTCATATAGGGACCGGGAACCACCGACATCCAGGCCTGAATGATCACGATGCTCAACAGCCCACCCGCGATACCGAAGGTAATAAGCCCGATCGCCTTACCGCCGACCGACGGAATCAACAGGCTGAGCAGGACACCCGCCGCGATACCGGACATCACCAGCGGCAACACCATCGCGCCGAACGCGGACCCGCGCGGATCGTCCGGATCGGCGGGCACGACATCCTCGACCGATGTCATCGGCGCGCCGGACAGCTGCTGGGCTATCGCGGTGAGCTGTTGTGCCACAACTGGACTCGCGCCGGAGGCAATCAATACGCGCGGGGCGCCGCCACCAGTGATGACGGCACCGTAGACGTCCCGGTTCTCGATCGCGGCACGCGCCGCCGCTTCGTCGGTCGGATTGCTGATATCGAAGGCATCCGGATCGTGCTGGATCAGTTTGTCGGCGACCATGGCGGCCTGCGGGCCGCTGACGGCGATGGGTAAATCACGCGGGGCGATATGGGCTGCGGGCCAGGCGAAGGCGATCAACATCAATGCCTGGAGCAAGGCCGCGGCGACGCCGACACCGACCGACCGCTGGATCGTATTCATGACGTTCTCCCGAAAATCGAATGATCGTTCTCTTTCGATGCGGATACCGTCGCACGGCCCAGCGAGGTTGTCAAGAACGAGCATTCGTTTTACTTTGGAGCCATGCCCCGAGTCAGTGAAGAACACCTGGAACGTCGCAGGCAGCAGATACTCGGCGCGGCGCAGCTCTGTTTTGCCCGCAAGGGTTTCTTCGAGACCTCGATGCAGGACATCTTCACCGAATCAGGGCTCTCGGCCGGCGCGGTCTATCGGTATTTCAAGGGCAAAAACGACATCATCGCCGCCCTGGCCACCGATACCACCGTCGAGCTGCGCGCCACTCTGACCAGGGCGATCCGGTCCGACCCGCTGCCGACCCCGGCGCAGGTCCTTCGGATCGTCGCCGACTACATGGTCGCGCACAGTGGTCCGGACGGTCATGTTCGGCTGGCGCCACAGGCGTGGGCGCTGGCGCTGGTGGACGCGGAGGCGGCCGAATACGTCAAGTCCGCGGTGCTCGCGATGCGCGAACGGTGGATCGAATACACCCAGCGCATGGTGGAGGTCGGATGGTTGCCGCCCGATACCGATGTCCACGCGGCCGCGACTGCGCTTATCGGCCTGGTGCCTGGATTCATGTTGCAGCACTTGATCGTCGGCGATGTGGATCCGGAAACCTTGGCGCGCGGTGTGGCGGTCCTACTGCCCTATGGCGAGCCCGCCGCCCAGCCAGTCGACTCATAGAGGTCGCATACCCGGTGACTGCCTCGCAAAAGGTGTGCCTTCTGCGAGGCGGTCACTGATTGTGCGGGAGCGATGTTCAGAGCCAGCCGAGGCGTTCGGCGGCGCGGACGGCTTCGGCGCGGGTGGTGGTTCCGGTTTTGCCGATGGCGGATGAAAGGTGGTTGCGGACGGTGCCTTCCGACAGGTGCAGTTGTTTGGCGATGGCGCCAGCGGTGGCACCGTCGGCCGCGGCGGCGAGGACCTCGCGTTCGCGGGCGGTCAGTGGCGAGGTACCGACGGTCAGGGTTTCGGTGGCGAGGGCGGGATCGACGACACGCAGGCCCATGTGGACTCGACGCACCGCATCGGCAAGCTCGCGAGCAGGCGTGTCCTTCACGACGAATCCGCTCGCGCCAGCATCGATCGCACGCCGCAGATAGCCGGGACGGCCGAAGGTCGTAACCATGAGGATGCGGAGATCGGGATGAGCGGTATGCAGTTGCGCCGCGACCGCGATTCCGTCCATACCTGGCATTTCCACATCCAGCAGCACCACATCGGGTGTGGTGCGCGCGACCGCGGCCAAGACTTCGTCACCGCGACCGACCTCCGCGACAACCTCCAGATCGGACTCCAGACCGAGCAGTGCGGCGAGCGCGCCGCGGACGAGTGCCTGGTCATCGGCGAGGAGAAGGCGGATCATGCGATGTGGTCCTTCGACGGGAATGGGCGTGCACTGTCGGCCGAATCGTGGCAGAAGCGCACGCCCAGCACCGTTTCCGGGTCACTCGGGCACCGTTGCGCGCACACGTACACCTCCCTCGGACGATGACAGCGTCAATGTCCCCCCCGCGGCCCGTACCCGTTCGCGTAGGCCGGACAGCCCGGACCCGGAATCGACGGTCCCCAGCCCGCGACCATCGTCGACCACCTCGATGCTCGTAGCGGTCACCGTGACCGTGCAGTGTCGTGCGGCGCTATGCCGAATCACATTGGTGACCGCCTCGCGCAGAACCCAACCGAACAATTCGCTGTGGCGCGTATCGGGCACCGAATCCGGCAGCCGGGCGTCGATATCGGCGGCCGCCAATGCGGTGCGCGCAGTGGCCAATTCACCGCGCAGCGATACCTCCCGCAGACCGCCGACGGTATCGCGCACCCCGGCCAGCGCCTCCCGCGCCAACCGCTCGACATCGGCCATCTCGGCCTTCGCCCGGGTCAGATCGACATCGATAAGACGTTGTGCGAGTTCGGTTTTCACGGTGATCACGGTAAGCGAATGGCCGAGGATATCGTGCACGTCGCGCGCGACCCGGTTGCGTTCCTCGACGATCGCGAGCTCGGCCTGCTGCCGCCGGGCCAGTTCGGCCAACCGCTCGCCGCGCAGGCCGAACTGTCTGGCCACCCAGATCAAGGCGGGTACGAACGACACGTAAAACGGCACCCCGGACAGGCTCGGCAGCGCGACCGGCATGAGCAGCATCGCGAGCGTCACCGTGCAGGCCACATAGCCGGATTCACGCGAGGGCATATGGAAGATGGCGATCACGCTGACAAAGATCAATGTCGGCAGCGCGACCGCACCGAGCAATGTCATCAACCCCGCGCTGCACGTTGTCATAGCCGCGAGCACCGGCCATATGCGCCGGTCGACCGGACGCTCTATCAACGGGCCGGTGCGGTCGTTCCGCTGGAAAACGATGAAGGAACCGACGATCAGCGCCGCATATACGAGCAGTGCCGCCGTCGCCAGACTCGCCTTCGGCTGATCCGTGTCCCGCCAGCTCTGGATGATCGGTCCGACCAGGTACGACAGCCAGATGACCGACATGAAACCGCCGAACCACCCGCGCCGCTTCACCGCAGCCCCGATTCCGCCATCGCGGACCATCCGATCGAGTAGTTCGGATGCGACACCACCCCGCAGCACCGACTTCACACCCAACACCCGGACACCGCACACACCGAACCTCGACCCCGATGGCGCGCACAGTGCTCGATCACAAGGCTCGACGCTACCGAACATGCACCCGCCGATACCGCAGGTACAGCCGGCACAACCCGAATCACGACGTCACCCGCATCCACCCCGCACACCCGCCCGCCCTCGCGTGCCAGCCCCAGGCACGGCCGACCCCTGCAGCATGGTCGCCACCGCCCCGCACGCTGTGGTGGCCGGTTCGCGCCGGACTTCCCCACCGTTGGTCGCCCGGCACGGCATAGTCGCCCGGCATCGCATGGCCAGCCCGCCCAGCACAGCCGATTTCTGCCGATGACGGCTCCGGCAGCGCTGCCCCCAGCTCCGCGCCACGTGGCTCCTCCTACTGGCGGCCGCCTGGCACGCCAGGGTCGCCCAGGCATCGCAGGCCCGCCTGCACGACACAGGCCCGCCTGCACTACACAGCCGACCTCTCCCCGATGAAGTTCCCGGTGGCATCGCCGACACCTGCCCCGCGCCGGGCGGTCGATTCGCGCCGGACCGTGCCACCGGCGCTCGCCAAACGACGTGGCCACCCGGTACCGCGCGGCCAACTCGGGAACGGCCGACCGTCGCCCGCCGACCGCCCCGTGCGGCATCGTCGCTAGCCGAGCGCACCACCTGGGATTTGCACCGGGTCTGAGGCTCCGCGCGGCCTTGCCGCCCACCCATGAGGGGCGGGCGGCCGGTGCCGGGTGGTTCAGCGAGCGGTGTCACGACGGAACAGGATGGCGGCGCCGCCGACGAAGAACGTGGCCCAGACGACGACGTTGAGGATGGCCAGGGCGATCGATCCGGCACTGGTGTCGCCGAAGGGCATGCGGGACAAGGTGGCGACGCCGTTGGTCGGGAAGATCTTGGAGACCGTCTCGAACCAGCCGTGCAGCGGCATGAACAGCCCGCCCGCGAAGGACAGGCCAGCCAGGGCCGGACCGAGCAGCTGCATGACGTTCTCCGAGGGCAGCAGGTAGCCGACGAACAGGCCGAAGGCGGCGAAGACCAGTGAGCAGATCCACGCGAGCAGGAAGCAGCTCACCCAAGCGGTGACCGTGAGGTGGGCGCCGAAGATTCCGCCGATGATGAAGACCGCGGTGACCGAGACCAAGCCGAGCACCATCGCGACGGCGACCTTGGTGGCGATGTAGGCGACGGGACGCAGTGGAGTGAGCCGCAATTGGCGACTCCAACCCTGTGCGCGTTCGATCGCGACCATCGCGCCGCCGCTGGTAGTGGCCAGCATCGCGCCGTACACCGCCATCGATACCATCACATAGCCGGTCACGTTCCCTGAGCCGAAAGACTCTGTCTTGTCATCGGATTGCAGGCCGAAGATGACGAAGAACAGCGGCGGCACGACCAGCGTGAAGATCATGGTGCGCCGATTGCGCAGCATGCGGCGCAGTTCCAGGCGCAGGAAACCGCGGCTGAACCCGCCGAGCGGTACACGCGTCGAAATAGGGTGCGGTGCAATGGTTGTCATATCAGTTGTCTCCGGTGGTGAGCGCCAGGAATGCGGATTCGAGATTGTGCGAGGTGATTTCGAGGTCGACCGCAGTCGTCTCCGTGAGCAGGTAGCGGGCTATCGCATCGGAATCCTTGGTGTGCACGATGATTCGGTCACCGCGCAGCTCGACATCGTCGATGCCAGCGACGGCCAGCAACCGGGCCGGATCGGCACCGGGCAATGTCGCGCTCACGGCGCGTCCCGCGGCCAGGTTCTTGATCTCGGCGGCACTGCCGTCCGCGACCACTCGGCCCGCGCGCACCAGCACGATCCGGTCGGCGTACGCGTCGGCCTCATCGAGGTAGTGGGTGGCGAACAGGACGGTCCGGCCGCGATCGGAGTCCTCGCGCATCGCATTCCAGAACTCACGGCGCCCTTCCACATCCATGCCGGTAGTCGGCTCGTCTAGCACGATGAGGTCCGGATTCGGCAGCAGGGCGAGCGCGAAGCGCAGGCGCTGCTTCTGCCCACCCGAGCATTTGCCGACCAGCCGCCCGCCGATATCGGCGATACCGGCGCGCGCGAGCACCTCACTGACTGAACGCGGATGCGCGTGCAGTGTGGCCACCAGTTGCACGGTCTCGGCTACGGTCAGATCGGGCAGCAGCCCCCCGGATTGCATTACGGCCGAAATGCGGCCCACTGCAAGCGCTTCCGCCGGTGCGCCGCCGAAAACCTGGACGCTGCCGGAGTCCGGTGTCGCCAGACCGAGCAGCATATCGATGGTGGTTGTCTTGCCCGCGCCATTGGGACCGAGGAAGGCGACGATCTCCCCCGGCGCGACCACCAGGTCGAGCCCGTCGACGGCATGCACCTCGCCGCCGCCGGGGAGTCGGAAGCTCTTGTGCAGGTCGCGCAATTCGATCGCGGAGGACGCCCGGTGCCCGCCCGAGCCGCTCGCCGCGGCGAAGATGGCCGCGGATGTCAGTGCCGATGTCATGACTCAACGGTCGCCCGAACCAGGGACCGATACTTCGCCCGAGTGTCACGAACCTGCCATGACATCTGTCATGCGGTCAGCGGCTCAGGGCAGCAGACCCTGCCGCGCCTTACCCGCACCGGAGAGCACCAGCAGCAGCATGGTGGCCAGCGCCTGATCGTCGAGCCCGGCGGCCGGGAAGGTGTAGCGCAACATGACATCGGCCTGGTTACCGCGGGTGATCAGGGTGATCGAACCGAACTGAATCGCGCTGTTGCGCTCGGCGACTCGCTTGTGCAGCTGCGGCTTGAGCGGGCGATCCCAGGCCAGCACGCAGGTCAGCGTCAGCACATCCAGGCCGGGCGCCAACGTCACCGCGCGCAACGAGCACAGTGCGCCCTCGTATTCGAAGCCGAGCGAACCCTCCGGGTCGACGCGCACATCGACGTCATAGAGCGATAGGCAGGCGCCGGCGCGGGCCTGTAGCTCTCGTTCGGGGGTGACTGCTGCGTCCATATCGGTGCCGCCGTTCATTTGCTGCCGCCGTTCACTTGGTCCCCCCGAAGCGGCGGTCACGCGAAGCGTACTGGAGACACGCCTCCCATAAGTTGCGCCGGTCGAAATCCGGAAACAGCGTGTCCTGGTAGACGAATTCGGCGTAGGCGGACTGCCAGATGAGGAAGTTCGAACTGCGGAATTCGCCGGACGGGCGCAGGAACAGATCGACGTCCGGCATATCCGGCTCGTCCAGGTATTTGGCGACCGTCGCCTCGGTCACCCGTTCCGGATCGATCTCGCCCGCAGCCACGCGACGCGCGATTTCCCTTGCCGCGTCGGCGATTTCGGCGCGGCCGCCGTAGTTGACGCACATGGTGAGGGTCATCACCGTGTTGTCCTTGGTCAGCTCCTGCGCGGTCTCGAGTTCGTTGATCACGCTGCGCCACAGGCGCGGTCGCCGCCCCGCCCAACGCACCCGCACACCCATTTCGTGCATCTCGTCGCGGCGGCGGCGGATGACATCACGGTTGAACCCCATGAGGAAGCGCACCTCCTCCGGGCTGCGCCGCCAGTTCTCGGTGGAGAAGGCATAGGCCGAGAGCCACTTCACACCGATCTCGATGCAGCCCTCGACGGTGTCCATCAGGACTGCCTCGCCGCGCTCGTGCCCCGCGGTGCGCGGCAGACCGCGCTCCTGCGCCCAACGACCATTGCCGTCCATCACCAGCGCCACATGTTTGGGCACCAACTCCGGCGGCAATTCCGGTGGCGTCGCCCCCGACGGATGCGGCGACGGCGGACGGACGGTGCGTTCGGCACCCGACCGAGCGCTGGTCGACCTGGTCGGCGCGGCAGAGTCTCGACGGAGGATCACGGCAACCATCCTGCCTGATGGTTGTGGAGAGATTGTGCCGAGGTCAGCCCAACTGTGTGGTGTTCGGGGCCGATGTCGTCAGCCCACCCGCCCAGCGGCCACCGACTCCGCAGTGGTCGCTGCTTCGGTCGAACGCGACCGCTCGATCAGCGGCAGGGTGCGCAGCTGACGTTCCAGATGCCACTGCAGATGGGCGGCGACCAGGCCGCTGGCCTGTTTGCGGACCTGCTCGGGGACCTGCTCGACGTAACCCCAGTCGCCCTTGAGCAGGGCGATCAACAGGTCGAGTACGCCCGGGGCAGGGGTAGCCGAACCAGGTGGGCGACAGTGCACACAGACCGCGCCACCGGCGGCGACATGGAAGGCACGATGCGGGCCGGGTGTCGCGCAGCGCGCACATTCGTCCAGCGCGGGCGCCCAACCGGCAAAGCCCATGGCGCGCAAGAGATATGCGTCGAGGATCAGCTCATGCGGGCGCTGTTTGGCGGCGATCGCCCGTAGCGCGCTCGCGGTCAATGCGTGCAACTTCGGCGCGGGCGCGCGCTCCTCACCGGCCAGCCGCTCGGCGGTCTCCAGTACCGCGCAGGCCGTGGTGTAGCGCCCGTAATCGTCGACGATGTCGGCGGCGAATGCCTCCATGGTGTGCACCTGGGTGACCGTGTCGAGATTGCGCCCCGGATACAGTTGCACATCCACATACGCGAACGGCTCCAACCGCGCCCCGAACCGCGACTTGGTCCGCCGCACCCCCTTGGCCACCGCCCGCACCAACCCGTGCTGCCGCGTCAACAACGTGACAATGCGATCCGCCTCCCCCAGCTTATGCTGGCGAACCACAACCGCCTCGTCTCTGTACAACCGCACACCGTCATCCTCCCACGGACCCCTGACCCCCAACCCACAGGCGCGGCCGAGCAGCATTGACTTGCGCGACTGTGGCATGTCCCGCTCAACGCACGTAACATGTAACGCATGGCGACAAAGGATCGCGTGCAGGCTCACCGTGACCGGATGCGAGAGCAGGGGCTGCGGCCGATACAAATTTGGGTTCCCGATACCCGCAGCCCACAGTTCCTGGCTGAAGCACATCGGCAATCCGCAGTGCTCGCCGACAACCCGCATGAGGACGAGGACCAGGCATTCGTGGACGCCATCAGCTACCCACTGGATGACGAGTGAAGCGAGGCGAACTCTGGACCATCGCCACGGGCAGCGGCTATACAGGTAAACCCCGACCAGTCATTATCGTCCAGAGCGATGCTTTCGACAGCACCGCCTCGGTGACGATCTGTCCGATCACCTCCCACGACGTCGACGCACCGCTGGCGCGCGTGATGCTCGAACCGACCGAAGACAATGGCTTGCGCCAGCCCAGCTACGTCATGGTCGACAAGGTCACGACCGCGCCGCGCGAGAAACTGGGGCAGCGAATCGGGCAGGCGTCGAAACAAGACATGCTGCGAATAGACCGCTACCTCGTCGTATTCCTCGGCATCGCGGATTGAACCACTCGCGCCAGAATCCGCGACTACGATCTGCGAATGCGCGGAATTCGGCTCTGCTCAGCGGTTTTGGCTGCGATCACGACTGTCGGTGTCGCGAGTTGCGCGGACAACCCGAGTTCGCCCGCGGCCGATGAGACGGCATTCGTTTCGGTGACGGAGTTGGATCCGACGATTGTTGTCGATGCGCGGTACTTCGGGGAGCACAACTTCATCGGTGGGCGGATCAATGGGTACGAAGCGCCCAAGTGCCTGTTGACAAAGGAGGCCGCCGGGGCGCTCGCGCAAGTGCAGCGGGAGTTGCAGCCGATGGGGCTCGGTCTGAAGACCTACGACTGCTATCGGCCGCAGCGGGCGGTGGACCAATTCGTCAGTTGGGCAAAGGATCTCGGAGATACCAAGATGCGCGCGGAGTTCTATCCGACGGTGGACAAGGCCAATTTGTTCCGGGACGGGTACATCGCGGAAAAGTCCGGGCACAGCCGAGGCAGCACCTTGGATCTCACGATCGTCGCCTTACCGCCCGCCGACCAGGAGCAGTATCACGGCGGTGATCCGCTGCGCGCCTGCACACTGCCCGCCGACCAGCGCTTCCGGGACAACAGCCTCGACTTCGGCACCGGCTACGACTGCTTCGATCCACTCGCGCATACGGCCAACCCGGCACCGAGCGGTAACCAGCGCGCACTGCGGGAGTTGCTGGTGAACCTCATGGACGAGCACGGTTTCAAGAACCTCGCCGAGGAATGGTGGCACTTCACCTTGAAGAACGAGCCGTTCCCCACCACGTACTTCGACTTCCCCATCCAATAACCGACTCGACCCAACCTCACATAACCCGTGCCCTCCTCACATAAGTCGCAACCTCTGTGTGGAGACCACTAGTTGTGCGATACCGCGCCAATGTCAGGTGCGGAGAATCCCGCCGATGAGCAGCATCAGCGACTGCTGCGCCTGCGCTTGGGCGGCCGCCTTATCCGTGGCGTGGGCAACGATCAGCCCCGCTTCGGAGACCGCACTGAAGATCAGCTGAGCCAGGACCGGAATCGGCGCATCGGCGATCAGTCCCGCGTCGCGGGCGCGTTCCAATTCGGCGATGACCAATCCCAGTCCATGGCGCGCCTCGAACTCGCGAAACGCCTGCCAGCCGAGGACGGCGGGACCGTCGTAGAGGGTGATGCGGATCATCTCCGGACGCTGACAGATTTCCAGAAAGACATTCAGGCCGATGGCCATCGAGGTGAGAATGTCATCGGGATTCCCCGCGCCGATGGCCTTTTCGATTTCCTGCGTGGTCTCGACCTCGATCTGTTCGAGCACGGCCAGGAACAGACCGCGCTTATCGCCGTAATGGTGGTGCAGGGCACCGCGGGTGACTCCCGCCTCGGTTACGAGTTCCTCGGCCGAGGTTGCCGCGAAACCGCGCTCGGCGAACAACCGGCGACCGGCGTGTTCGAGCGCGGCTCGGGTGGCACGGGAGCGATCCTCCTGACTACGGCGTTGCATGCGCCCGAGTGAACTCCAGAATCGTTTCGGAGAGCAACTCGGGCTGATCTTCGGGCAGGAAGGTGTAGGAGTCGTCGATGAACTTCAAGGTCGCGTTCGGCAGGTCCGCCGCCAAGCGTTCGGCGAATTTCACCGGAAAGATCTTGTCCTCGCGAGCCCAGACGATCAGCACCGGAATCCGCACGGACGGGAACCGAGTGGCGGCGTCAAGCGTGTAGCGCCGATGCACGGTCTTCAGAAACCGGCGCAGATCCTTGCGTATCGACGCCGAATTTCGGCTCGGCCGCAAGTAGGAGTCGGCGATTTCCGGCGGGATCGGGCGCTTTGCCACCCAGCCGAAGGCGATCGGCAGACGATGCAGCGCACGAATCCGCATCAACTCGGTCAGCGGCCGTAGCGAGCCGGGCACCCGCGCCAGCACGGGCAGCGCCGCGAAGGCAGGCGGGAAGAACGCCTCGTAGGCGTCGCACGAAGTCAGCACCACGCGGCCGATCCGCTCGGGTCGGCGGGTCAGCAACAGTTGGGTGATCGCGCCGCCGGTGTCGTTGGCGACCACGGTGACGTCGGTGAGGTCGAGTCGCTCCAGAAAGTCGGCGATCAGTTCGGCGACACCGGTGGGCGTGAGATCCGCTGCGGGGACCGGGAGTTCGTGTGAGCCGAGCGGCAGGTCCGGACTGAGACAGCGATGACCCGCCGCCGCGATGCTGGGGACGACATCGCGCCAGAGATCGGAGTTGACGAGCAGACCGTGCACGAAAACGACCGGCACGCCCTCGCCCGTGTCGTGATACCGAATGCGGCCGACGGGGAGATCCACCTCATGCGTGCGGCCGAGTGACGTACTGATTCCCATGGTTCCTCCATGTGTTGGCAGTTCCTCTCCACCCTTACATACATACGGTATGTATGTCTACGGTTACGCCTCCTACCAGGGGTGGAGATTCGCGAGCTGACATGGACGCTTGACCAGTTCCGCGCTACGGTGCAACGAAAGAACGAAGGAGACAGAACTCACATGACGCTGCCCGACGCCCCCATGCGCCCATTCGAGACCGCCGAACTCGGCCTCGCGGAGTTCGCGCTCGCCCTCGCGCAGGGCAGGATCAGCTCCGTGGCCGCGGTCGGCGCCGCACTGGACCGGATCGAAGCGAGCCAGCCGACCCTCAACGCCTTCCGCATCGTCCGGCGCGAAAAGGCACTCGCCGAGGCCGCCGCGGCCGATCAGCGCTTGGCCGCGGGTGAACAACTCCCCCTGCTCGGGGTGCCTATCGCGATCAAGGACGATACCGATATCGACGGTGAGCCAACGGCATTCGGCTGCGGCGGCGACCTTGCGCCGAAAACCGAAGATGCGCAAGCGGTTCGACGGCTGCGTGCGGCCGGTGCGGTGATTGTCGGCAAGACCAATATCTGCGAACTCGGCCAACTACCGTTCACCAGCGGCGCCGCCTTCGGTCACACCCGCAACCCATGGGGTGCCGAATACACGCCGGGCGGCTCATCCGGCGGTTCCGCTGCCGCCGTCGCGGCCGGATTGGTACCCGCCGCACTGGGCTCCGACGGTGCGGGCTCGGTCCGCATCCCGACCGCTTGGACCAATCTCGTCGGCATCAAACCGCAGCGCGGCCGCATCTCCACCTGGCCAGCCGCCGAGGCATTCCATGGCCTCACCGTGCACGGACCGCTGGCGCGCACCGTCGCCGATGCCGCACTGCTGCTCGATACCGCCGCCGGACCGCATCCCGGCGATCTGCACACACCCGAAACCCTCACCGTGTCCGATGCCGTCGGTCGCGATCCGGGACGATTGCGGATCGCCCTCTCACTGCGAATCCCGTTCACCGCCACCAGAACAGCGCTGCATCCGCAGGTCGAAGTCGCGGTGCGGCGCATCGCAACCACACTGCGTCGCCTCGGTCATTCGGTAACCGTGGCGGACCTGCACTACGGCATCATGATCGGCGCATCCTTCCTACCGCGCTCGCTGGCAGGGGTCAGCCACGTCTATGACAAAATGCCTGGTATACAAGTGGATCCACGCACCACCGCGAATGCCTGGTTCGGCCGTGCGCTCAGCGGACCCGCACTATTCGCGGCGCGCAAGGCGGAAACGTTGCTACACAAGCGAATCGGCGGCTTCTTCCGCGACTACGATCTGGTGCTTGCACCCACCACCGCGACTCCCCCACCCCGCGCCGAAGAGATCGACGGCATCGGCGTCAATGCCACCAACGACCTCATCACAGCCGCATGCCCGTACACCTGGCCCTGGAATGTACTCGGCTGGCCCGCGGTGAATGTTCCCGCCGGTTTCACGGATAATGGCCTGCCGGTAGGCGCGCAACTCATGGGCACCGCGAACACCGAGCCGCTCCTGGTTTCCGTTGCGGCACAACTGGAATCGGAACTCCACTGGGAGCGCGAGCGGCCCGCACCATGGTGGTGAGTTCAGCGATCGAGGGGTCCAGACCTCCGTATCGTTCTTGGTGCCCGCCGGACACCCGTCCGGCCCCGGGCCGTCGAGGACAACCTGCGGATATATCAGCAAGCACTGCTGCGGCTGGGCGGGCGTCCCAAGGCCGGTAGCGACGAGGATGCCGGTGGTCGAGTCGTCGGCAACTCGACCTCGGGAGAAGTACCGCGTCCCGGTCACTCCCAGATAGTTGGTCCCGCGCAGTTGCAGTGCGATGGCGGCACGATTGATATCGCGGGCGCGCTCGGGCCAGGCACGATTGGCACGGACAGCCGTCAACGGGCCGACTATAACAGTGCGGGCGCATTGCCACAGCGGGCTCGAATGCCCCCATTCCTGGGGTGTCCCTGCCGTCAGAACCCGAGCTTGCCGAGCTGTTTCGGGTCGCGCTGCCAATCCTTGGCAATCTTGACGTGCAGGTGCAGGTAGATACGGACGCCGAGGATGTGTTCGATTTGTTTGCGGGCGTTGGTGCCGACCTCTTTGAGTCGCGCGCCGCCCTTGCCGATGATGATGGCCTTCTGCGAGGAGCGTTCGACGTAGAGCAGGGCGTGCACGTCGAGCAGGTCTTCGTTCCCTTCGCGCGGGAGGACCTCTTCGATGACCACTGCGAGCGAATGCGGGAGCTCATCGCGCACGCCCTCGAGGGCGGCCTCGCGGATGAGCTCGGCCATGAGGGTTTCCTCGGGCTCGTCGGTGAGCTCACCGTCGGGGTAGAAGGCCGGGCCCTCCGGCATTTTCGAGGCGATAACGTCGACGAGAACCTCGACCTGTTCGCCCTTCACGGCGGAGACCGGTACGACGTCGTGATCGGGGCCGAGCAGTCGCGACAACGCCATCAGCTGTTCGGCGACCTGGTCGCGGCTCACCTTGTCGA
Source organism: Nocardia sp. CA-084685 (assembly GCF_050955785.1). Lineage (NCBI taxonomy): Bacteria > Bacillati > Actinomycetota > Actinomycetes > Mycobacteriales > Nocardiaceae > Nocardia > Nocardia sp. CA-084685. The sequence continues at coordinate 2,137,073 of NZ_CP192094.1, read as the reverse complement.
TCTTGGTGACCACACCGAGCAGGGTCGTCTTCGGCGCCATCTGCTTGATCTGCTGCAGGATCCACTTATCGCCTGGCCCGATTTTCTCATCGGCCGGAATGCACAGGGCGATCACGTCGACTTCGGAATAGGTATCGCGGACGAGATCGTTCAGCCGCTGGCCGAGCAGGGTGCGCGGCCGGTGCAGACCAGGGGTGTCGACCAGGATGAGCTGGGCGTGATCGCGGTGCACGATGCCGCGGATGGTGTGGCGGGTCGTCTGCGGGCGCGAGGAGGTGATCGCGATCTTCTGCCCGACCAGCGCATTGGTCAGCGTCGACTTGCCGGTATTCGGGCGGCCGACGAAACAGACGAAGCCGGAACGGAATTCGGTGGTCGTATCAGCCACCCCGCACCTCCGCGCCCGCGGCGTCGTCGACGATCTCGAAGACCGCACCCGAGCGATCGGTGAAGACGATACGTGCCTCGGGCGAAACCTCGCGAACCGCGAAGACGCCCGCATCCGAGAGCCTGCCGCCGACGACCACGGCCGCCTCGAATCCCTCTGCGCCACTGGAGATCGCGGCCGCGACCGCAGCCTGCAGCGCGGTCAGCCGAAGGGACTCCAGCGCGACATCACCGGCCACGTAGGTGCGGCCATCGGTATCGCGGATGGCCGCGCCCGAGCTGCCGCCGGTGCGACCGAGCGCGCTCTTGGCCAGCACCACGAGTTTGGTGTCCTCGGCATCCAATTCGGTCATTCGCTATCTCCGTTCTCATCACGATCGAACGGGATCTCCCGCTCGGATCCGTTACTTTTGCGCTTGCCGTTGGAGTTGTCGGCCTGCGATTTCTCCGTCGCCTTACGCACCACGACGGTGTGTACCCGCACCCGTCCCCGCGCGTCCGCGCCGCCTTCACCGCGCAGCACCAGGCCGTGCACGACGGCTTTGGAGCCCGGCAGCGGCACCCGGCCGAGTGCGTGCGCGAGTAGGCCGCCGACGGTATCGACGTCCTCCTCCTCGATTTCCAGGCCGTACAGTTCGGCCAGATCGTCGACCGACAGCCGCGCCGAAACCCGGTAGCGCCCATCGCCCAGGTCTTCGATGGGCGGGGTTTCGTCGGTGTCGTACTCGTCGGCGATCTCACCGACGATCTCCTCGAGCACATCCTCGATGGTCACCAGCCCGGCGATGCCGCCGTATTCGTCCACCAGCAGCGCCATATGGTTTCTGCGGCGCTGCATTTCGTCGAGCAGACTGTCCAAAGGTTTGGAGTCGGGCATGAACACCGCCGGGCGCATGGCATCGCGCACCTGCACCTTACGACTTCTATCCGCATAGGGCACAAGGTCTTTCAGGTACACCACCCCGAGGATATCGTCGACGTTCTCGCCGACCACCGGAATGCGGGAGTGACCACTGCGCACCGCGAGCGATATCGCCTGTGCCGCAGTCTTATCGGCCTCGATCCAGACCATTTCGGTACGCGGCACCATCACCGCGCGGGCCGTGGTGTCGCCGAGTTCGAACACCGACTGGATCATCCGTCGTTCATCGTCGGCCACCACACCGCGTTCACTGGCCATCTCGACCACTTCGCGCAGTTCGATCTCGGATGCGAAGGGACCGTTGCGAAATCCCTTACCCGGGGTGATCGCATTACCGATGAGAATCAGCAGCCTGCTGACCGGACCGAGCACCGTGCCGATGAACTGCAGCGGTAGCGCCGAGGCCAAGGCGATCGAGTAGGCGTGCTGACGACCGAGTGTGCGCGGACCGACCCCGATCACCACATAGTCCACCAGCACCATGACGGCGGCGGTGCACAGCAGTGCCCAATTGTCGTCCCACAGCGGGATCAAAGCCGCCGCCAACAGCACCGTCGCGCAGATCTCACACAGAATACGAAGCAGCACAAGCAGATTCACATATCGCGGCCGGTCGGCCACGATTCTGGTCAGCCGCACCGCGCCGGACCGCTCCGCCCGGACCATATCGTCCAGACGCGCCGGTGAGATCGTGTTCAGCGCCGAATCGACACCGGCGAACACCCCACCGACCGGGACGAGCAGAATCGCCAGCAGAATCAGGGTCAGCGAATTCACGCGGGACCTAGCGCCTCACCGGGCGTTGTGAAACCGGCCTTCCCCAGCAGCCGGGCGTCGCGTTCGGCCAATTCGGCTCGCCGCCGTGCTTCGCGAAGGCTCTCATACCACTCCTCGAGCAGCCGCGCCTGCAACGCGAACATCTCCTTCTCCTCCTCCGGCTCGGCATGGTCGTAGCCGAGCAGGTGGAGCACGCCGTGCACGGTAAGCAGCGCGAGTTCGCGATCGAGCGAGTGACCGGCCTTGCGGGCCTGGCCAGCGGCGAATTCGGGGCACAGCACGATATCGCCGAGCATGGACGGCCCTGGTTCGGCGCTGTCGGGGCGACCGCCGGGCTCCAGTTCGTCCATCGGGAAGGACATGACATCGGTCGGGCCGGGTAGGTCCATCCAGCGCATGTGCAGATCCGCCATGGTGTCGAGATCGACGAGCACCATCGACAGCTCGGCCGCCGGATGCACATCCATCCGGCCGATCACGAATCGCGCGACACTGACCAGGTCTTCTTCGGGTACGTCGATACCCGATTCGTTGGCGATCTCGATGCTCACCTGAACAGGGTATTCGGTGTGCCCGGGCCCGCACCGCGCGGCTGGCCCGGACACGTCCGTCGCACTAGCGCCGATCTGCCCGGTTAGCGGCGCGACGCTGTGCGCGATTGCCCGGATAGTGCGGTCCGACCTGGGTGACCCGCTCCGCCTCGGCCCGCTCGTAGGCGTCGACAATATCGGAGACCAACCGGTGCCGAACCACATCGCTGCTGGTGAGCTCGGCGAAATGGATATCTTCGATGCCGGTCAGGATCTCATTCGCCGCGCGCAGACCCGAGCGCGCGCCATTGGGCAGGTCGACCTGCGTGACGTCACCTGTCACCACGATCTTCGAGCCGAATCCGAGTCGGGTGAGGAACATCTTCATCTGCTCGGCCGTGGTGTTCTGCGCCTCGTCGAGAATGATGAACGAGTCGTTAAGCGTGCGACCGCGCATGTACGCCAGTGGCGCGACCTCGATGACACCGGCCGCCATCAGCTTCGGAATCGCCTCCGGATCCATCATGTCGTGCAGCGCGTCGTAGAGCGGACGCAGATACGGGTCGATTTTCTCGTTGAGTGTGCCGGGCAGGAAGCCGAGCCGCTCGCCCGCCTCGACGGCCGGACGGGTGAGGATGATCCGGTTGACCTGCTTGGTCTGCAATGCCTGCACGGCCTTGGCCATCGCCAGATACGTCTTGCCGGTGCCCGCGGGGCCGATGCCGAACACGATGGTGTTGGCGTCGATCGCGTCGACGTAGCGCTTCTGATTGAGGGTCTTGGGACGGATGGTTTTACCGCGTCGGGACAGAATGTCCAGGCTCAGCACCTCGGCCGGGGATTCCGATGAACCCTCGGTGAGCATGGATACGGTGTGGCGCACCGCCTCCGGGGTCACCACCCGATTGCGACCGGTCAGCGCGACGAGCTGTTCGATCACCCGCTCGGCCAGCGCGACATCTGCCGCCTTGCCGGTGAGGGTGACGGAATTGCCGCGCACATGGATATCCGCATCCAGCAACTGCTCGAGTTCACGCAGGTTCTGGTCGGCCGAACCAAGGAAGGGGAACACGGATTCGGGAGCGAGTTCGATGCTGGAACGCACGGTGCGCGCTGCCGGGCCCGATCCGTTGTCTGCACCCCGGGCGATGGAAGATGGGGTGGGTAAGCTCCCGCCTGCAGGAGGTGTAGTCGGGTCGCCGATCTCGCCTTGTGTTCTCAAAAGTGGCTATAGCCTGCTTTCCGGTCTCGAATTGCTCGTTGATGAAAGTTTAACGCGCACCACTGACAACACGCATTGAATAAACGGCTACCTTGGGGGCCACCCGGGCTGGCGATTGCCTGCTGATCGCTGCCTACCGCCGCCGCAACTGGATTCCCCCGCGCCGGCGTGCCCAATCCTCGGTGAAGTCACGAAATCGACGCACCGCCTCCGATGGCGGGGCGGTCGCCGACCAGATCAGTCCCACATCGCGGGCCGCCGCCGCATCGGCGAGCGGGACGGTCACGATGCCCGATAGCGAACCGGCTGCCGGGGTGGGATCTTCCAGCGGCAGCAGCGCGACGCCGAGTCCGGCCACGACCAGCCCCGCGGCGGTGAGCAGATCGCTCGACTCGAAGGCGATGCGGGGCCGGATATTCGCGGCGGCGCAGAGTTCGTCCAGAATGCGGCGCATACCGAAACCCGGATGCATGGTGATGAATTCGGCGTCGCCCAGTTCGGCGAGACGGATCTGTCGGCGGGCGGCGAGCCGATGTTCCGAGGGCACGGCCAGCACAAGTGGCTGCGCGAGCAGTTTGCGCCAGCCGAGACCCGCGGCCGAAGGACGGGGCGAGACGATCGCCAAATCCGCTGTACCGTCGACTATTTGATCGATAACCGCGTCGAACGCGCCCTGCCAAAGGGTGAACGAGATGCGGGGCGAACCGCGCCGGAAACCGCCGATCAGTTGCGGGATGAGCCAACTGCCGAAGGAATGCTGGAATGACAGGCGCACAACGCCTTTCGCCGGATCTGCGAGGTCGGCGACGGCCTGGGCCGCGGCATCGAGTTCGGACTGGGCGCGGCGAGCATGTTCGTAATAGGTCCGGCCGAACTCGTTCAGCACGATGCGCTTTCCGTGGCGGTCGAAGAGTTCGACGCCGAGGCGGCGCTCGAGGCGGGCCAGCATGCGCGAGAGCGTCGGCTGGGCGATATGCAGCCGCTCGGCAGCCGCGCCGACCCGCTCCAGTTCGGCGAGTGTTGTGAACCACAGTAGGTCCTCACCCAGCACGTACGGACCTTTCCTTATGCGTCTGCTGCATTAGAAACTAGATTACTATTCATTTCCATACTTAAGGGCGTGCGCGGATTCTGATGCCATGACCAGCACATCAGACGAACGTCGGATCACAACGGCACTGTTCGCGGCCGGGCTGACCACCTTCGCGTCGATGTACAGCGCGCAGGCGTTGCTGCCGAGTCTGTCGGCGGCATTCGGGGTCGCCCCGGCGCAGGCCGCCTTGGCCGTGTCGTTGACCACCGGATTTCTCGCGGTGGCGATCGTGCCGGTGAGTGCGTTGTCCGCGCGGATCGGGCGGACAACGGTGATGACCTGGTCGGCGGTGGTGTCGGCGGTCATCGGTTTACTGCTGCCGCTGAGCCCGTCGCTGGAGGTGCTGCTTGCGGGGCGGGCGCTACAAGGGGTGGCATTGGCCGGGGTTCCCGCGGTCGCAATGGCGTATCTAGCGGAGGAGATCGGCGGGGATGGGCTGGGCGCGGCGATGGGTGTCTACGTGGCGGGCACGTCGATCGGCGGGTTGTCCGGGCGTTTGATTCCGGCATTCGCATTGGATCTGACCTCATGGCGCTGGGCCGAGGCCGCGATCGGGATGGCGGCGGCAGGTTGTACCGTCTGGTTCGTGCGCGGGTTGCCTCCATCGCGTGGGTTCGTCGCTCGGCCTGCCGGAATGCGTACCGTGCTGAGTGATATCGGTGCGCCGTTGCGGCACGGCGGGCTGTCGGCGCTGTTCGGACTGGCCTTCGTACTGGTGGGCGGGTTCGTATCGATCTACAACTTCTTGGGCTATCGACTGACCAGACCGCCGTTCGAATTGCCTGCGGCCGTTGCGGGTTCGGTGTTCCTGCTGTATCTGGCGGGCACCCTCGCCTCGGCCGCCGCCGGGCGGTGGGCCGATCGCATCGGCAAACATCGCGCGCTCGCGGCTTCGGTCGCACTGATGGGCGTCGGCGTCCTGGTCAGCATCCCGGACCAGTTGATCGCGGTCATCCTAGGGATAACCCTCTGCACCGCAGGGTTTTTCGGCGCCCACGCGGTGGCGAGCACCTGGGTTGGCACGATAGCTCCCGGTGGCGCCGCATCGTCGCTGTATCTGTTCACCTATTACCTCGGCAGCGCCATCATCGGTGGTACGGCTGGTATCGCATATGCGAAGGGAGGATGGGTCGGTCTGGCGGCCTGCGTCGGGGCGTTGCTGGCCGTGGCCGCAGTTCTGGTGTGGTACTTGGCGATTCACGCTCGCCGCGGGTTCGAAACCGCTTCCCTGGTATGTGCAGCACCGACGGCGTGATATCCGGCGCTCATGACCGTGGTCGCAGACCAGCGATCTGGAGGCCGAGGATGAACCGCCCGAGCGCGGACGTTTCCAGCAATCGAAGGGCAATGTCGCTGGATATCGCTACACGCGATAACACCACAACATTTGGGTCATATACGCCAATCGCAGAGGTGGCCGACCGTTAACTACAGCGGCTGCCTGGCCGATTCACTACTGTGACCGACATCAGATTCTCATCCTTTGGGGGTTTCACATGCTGATCTTCGGCTGGCAGAGGCGTCTGCACACGCTCGCGATGATCACTTTGGTCTGTGGCCGATGCGGCAACCCCGCCGCACACGCGCTCCGCAGACTCGCCACCACGTTCACCGTCTTCTTCATCCCGATCCTCCCACTCGGCAACAAGCACTACATGGAATGCACCTGGTGTGGCGCATCGACACCCCTCGCCGTACCCCAAGTCACCGGCCTGATCGCCCGCGCCAACGCCGAAAGAATGGGCTCCACCCAGTACCAGCAGCCTCCCCAAGGCGCGCCCAACGGCCAGTGGCCCACCCCCGACGCACACAACGCTCATCCGCTGCAGGCCGCCCTCGCCGCGCCTAACTCCCGCCCGCAGCAGCCAGCCCTCGCCGCCCCCCACACCAGCTGGCAGCAGCAGCCCGCTCCCAGCGCACCGAACGCCCATCAGCAGCAACCAGCGCCCAACACCAACTGGCAGCAGCCCGCGTTCAGTAGACCCGACGCCAACTGGCAACAGCAGTCTGCTCTCCGCGCACCGAACGCCGACTGGCGGCGCTGACCCGAGCACCAATGGGCCGCGCCGACCGTAATCGAATGGCGGCGCGCCCCAACGCGCCCGCTGCCCTAGGGCAGCGACCCGCCGACCAGTAGCAATGACCCGAGCGACACACGCAGCGCCGGTTCAGCTCCCCCGATGAGTATCCGACTTCGGTTGGGCGATGATCGCGGCTCCCATCCAGCGTCGTAGATACCGACGCAGCTCACCGTCGCTTCGCGGCGGATTGCCCGGCGAAATGAAGAACGACTGCATTGTTCGCAGGATGTATTCGACGAGTTCGTGCAGCGACGCGTCGTCGTAGCCGTATCGCGCCCAATCAACGTCGAAGCGTTTGATCATCGTCATGCCGAAGGTTTGCGCCGCTTCGGATGTCATGCCTTCGGGGTGCACATTCGAATATGTGCTCGACAGCAGAATGCCCAGATGGGGGGTCCGACGCACGTCGGCCAGTGTGAAGACCACGCCCTCGGTCATGGCTTCGACCGGGTCCTCGATACCGCCGACCTGCTTTGTCAGCCGATCCAGAAAGTCATCGACCGATGCGATCGCCGCGGCCTGCATCAGCGTGTCCGCGCTGGGGAAGTATCGGTACACCGTCTGACGGATGACACCGAGCGATTCCGCGACGTCGGCAATGCTGATCTCCGAACCTGTCCGTCCGATGAGATCGACGGCGGCGGCGACTATTCGACGGGACGCTTCTTCATCGCTGTCCGGCGGGCTCCCGCCCCATCCACGCCTTCCTGCCACTGCTCGCTTCCTCGGCTCGAACCAATGTCCGTCGCGTGCGAAATCGGCAGCGGGACAACCCCGCCGACCGGTCCTGATCAGGGGCTCGACGCTACCACAGGCCTCGTCGCGCCATTATCATCATACACTCTATCCAATCTGTGTATGATGACCCGCGTCCGAAGCTTCGACGCGTCCGAACACGGCTATAGCCCCCTTTCGAAACACGAGGTACAGCCAAGTGACTGATCTACAGGTCCGAAAGATGCGATTCGCATTCGCGGACTACGACGTACCGTTCCTGTGGAACGAAAAGAACCCGGCCTTCTCGTCGATGGCCAATGCGGTGTCCTTCCTGGCGATCGGCTTCGAGAAGATGATCGTCAATATGATTCGCGAGGCCATGCCGCGGATAACAGATCCCGAGGTCGCGGAGGAAGCCGACGCGTTCGTGCGCCAGGAGGGTCAACACTCGACCGCGCACCGCCAGCACGCCAACGGTCTGATCAGGCGATACCCAGGCCTCCAGGAAACCCTCAACGAAGTGATCGCGGAATTCGACCGCCTGACCACGCACACCTCCCTGGAATATCGACTGGCCTATACCGCCGACCTGGAGGCCACCTTCACCCCGGTGTTCAAACTGATGCTCGACAACGATTCGACCCTGTTCCGGCCGGGAGACGATCGCGTCGCATCGCTGTTCATCTGGCATTTCGTCGAGGAAGTCGAACATCGCAGCTCGGCGCTGATCATCTTCGATTCCATTGTCGGCAGTGACGCCTACCGAATGCGCATGGCGCCGTCGATCTTCCGGCACGTTATGAAGGTCATCAAGGTTGCCTGCGCGGGCTTCAATAAGCATGTGCCGCAGGAGGATCGGCACATCGATGCACTGGCGATGTTCGCGACGCACCGGACTGCGCAGAAGCTGCGGAAATTGTTGCGACTGCCCGTCGAGGACAACGGTCCGATGTCGCGCGCATTCGACGATCTACGACTCGGCGAACAACTGACCGCACTGGTGGGCGTCGTCCGTAGTCAATTGCCCAGACACAACCCGGATCACGAGAAATTGCCCGCACTCGCCGACGTTTGGTTCGAACGCTATAACGCCGGTTACGACGTATCGCACTGGTACACCGCCGATACCATTGCGGCACAGGGGGACTGATGTCCGATCATTGCGCACCCACATTCGACGAACTCGCGAAGGCGCTCGGCTTTTCCTGTCAGGAGGCCGGTGGACTCGTCGAAGTGCGAAACCCGTTCGCATTGGAGAACTGGACGCTGCCGGTTCTGGAGTTCACCATCGTGCTGGGCGCGATCCTCGCGCTGATCTATGCGATCGTGCGGTTGCGTCGGCACGCCGACCCCACCAATCTCGTGGTCTGGTTCGGCGCGACGGCGTATCTGTTCATTATCGAACCGCCGCTGTATTTCCCCGCGGCCTTCGGCATCGATGAACACGTCGACACCATGTTCGCGCACAACGTCTTCACTGTGGATTTCCTCTGGGGTCGACTCCCCCTCTATATCGTGGCGATCTACCCATTCATGGCCACACTGGCCTTCGAAATCGTCCGAATGCTCGGCGTCTTCCGTCGGTACGGTGTTCTCGTCGGCGCGGTCTGCGTGGGTTTCGTGCACCACGGCTTCTATGAGATCTTCGACCATCTCGGACCGCAGCTGCGCTGGTGGGAATGGTCGATCGAAAACTCGCTCAATCAACCGATGTTCGATTCGGTACCGCTACCGAGTGTGGTGGTGTTCGCCGCGCTGTGGCCGATGTCGCTTGCGTTCTTCGTCCAGTTGTTCGTCGGCCGCTACGTCGACCAGGGGCGCGGCTTCTCCGGACCGCAGTTGGTGTGGCGCACGGTCGTCATCGGCCTTCTCGGGTCTTTGGGGACCGGTGTATTGCCGATCCCGGCAACAGTTTTCGGTGCCGGGAGCACCTCGGTGCGTGGATTCCTCTATGCGGCCGAATTGGTTATCGTCAGCATCGTCGCCCTTCCGGTTCTCACTCGGCAGTGGCTGCGGCTACGGCGAGAACACTCGGATTACACGAACGGCTTCGTGCGGGTTTACAGCGTCGTCTATCTGGCCGTCATGGCATTGCTCTGGGTGACCGCGCTGCCCGATTACTTCGCCGCCGTCGACGGTTCGACGAGCAATGGCGACCCCATCGGGAATCTCTGGTATGCGCTGGGGTGCTTCACGGTGGCACTACTTTGTGTGTTCGCGATCTTTACGGTGCCGTACCGACCCGACCCGCTACCAGCGGGAGGTCAACGCGCCCAAAGCGCCGAGGGCGACGGCGGCAGCGGTGGAGGTGCGCAAGACGGTGGGTCCGAGCAGGGCGACGTCGGCGCCCGCACCAGTGAAGGCGGTGAGCTCGGAGTCGTCTAGCCCGCCTTCAGGGCCGACGACGAGCAGGATTTCGGTGGCCTCGGCGAAAGGCAACTCGACGAAGCGCGCGGTGCCGGATTCGTGTAGTGCCACCGCGATTCCACCCGCGGCGACGACCGCGCGGATTTTATCGAGTAGCTCGCGGGTGCGGTGCAGCTCGGCGACCTCGGGAATATAGGCGCGACGGGATTGCCGGGCGGCCGTGCGGGCGGCGGCGCGCCATTTCTCGACCGCCTTGCCTGCCTTGGCTTCCCAATTGGCGATGCAGCGCGCGGCCTGCCACGGGATGATGACATCGGCGCCCGCCTCGGTCATCAGCTCGACGGCCAGCTCCGATCGGTCGGATTTCGGCAGCGCCTGCACCACGGTCACCCGCGGCGTCGCGGGCGCGGCCAGCATCCGGTCGAGCACCTTGAGCTCGAGCCGATCCTTCTGCGCCGCAACGACCTCCGATGCCGCGAGCAGACCGGAGCCATCGGACAGCGTGATCGGCTCGCCGACCCGGATGCGGCGAACGGTCGCGGCATGGCGTCCCTCCGGACCGTCCAGCACCGCGATGGCACCCGGCTGCGGAATATCGGAAAGATAGAAGACCGTGTCGGCCACGGACTATCGCCCGCTGAACGACGCTCGCAGCCGGGCGAACAGACCGCTGTTGTGCTCGGACTGCGCCGACATCACCTCGGCGCGGTCACCTGTGCGCATGCCCTTGTACTTGCGCAGCAGATCGGTCGTCTTGGCGTCGAGTTTGGTCGGTACCACGATGTCCAGATGCGCTAGTAGATCACCGCGCGCACCCGAGCGCAGGCGCGGCATGCCGTGACCGCGCAGCACCGAGATCTCACCCGGTTGAGTGCCCGGCGGAATGGTCAGCTCGGTCGGCCCATCCAGGATGGTGTCGATGACGACGGTGGTACCGAGTGCGGCATCGACCATCGGCACCCGGATGGTGCAGTGCAGGTCGTCGCCGTCGCGCACGAAGACATCGTGCGGCTGCTCGACGATCTCCACATATAGATCGCCAGCATGCCCACCGCCGGGGCCGACCTCGCCCTGCGCGGCCAGCCGCACCCGCATGCCATTGGCCACACCGGCCGGAATCGGCGCGGCGATCTCACGACGCGCCCGCACCCGGCCGTCGCCACCACACTTGTGGCACGGATCCGGAATGGTCTCACCAGCACCGCGACAGGTCGGACACGGACGTGAGGTCAGCACCTGCCCGAGGAACGAACGCTGCACGGACTGGACCTCACCCGCACCACCGCAGGTTTCACAGCGCACCGCCTTGGACTTGCCGTTGGTACCGGCTCCGTGGCAGATATCGCAGAGGATGGCGGTGTCGACGGTCAGGTGCTTGGTCACACCGACCGCGCATTCGGCCAGACTGAGCCGGGTCCGCAGCAGCGAATCAGCACCGGGCTGCACCCGGCCGCGCGGCTTGCGCGTCCCGCCGGAGCTGCCGCTCATACCGCCGAAGAATGCCTCGAAGACGTCGCCGAGCCCACCGAAACCGGCACCGGAGAAGCCCGCGCCGCCACCACCGGCTTCCAGCGGGTCGCCGCCCATATCGACGACGCGCCGCTTCTCCGGGTCCGACAGCACCTCGTAGGCGGTCGACACGTCCTTGAACCTGGCCTGCGCCGCCTCGTCGGGGTTGACGTCGGGGTGGAGCTCCCGCGCAAGCTTGCGGTAGGCGCGCTTGATCTCCTGGTCGGTCGCGTTCTTCGCGACGCCGAGCAGTCCGTAGTAGTCCCGTGCCACTTGAGTTCTCTAGTCCTTGGTTTGCAACAGCATTAGTCGGATGCACTCAACTTTATCCGCCGGAGGATCGAGCGTATCAGCGACGGGGCCTATCAGCGCTCCGCGAGCACCTCACCGATATATCGGGCAACGGCCGCGACCGATGCGATGGTCCCCGGATAGTCCATCCGAGTCGGACCGAGCACGCCCATACCGCCGAGCACCGCACCCGCAGCACCGTAGCCGGTCGATACGACCGAGGTGCCCCGCATCTGCTCGACCTGCGTTTCCTCGCCGATGCGCACCGTGACGGTACCCGGATGCTGTGCGGCGGCGAGCAGCTTCAGCACGATCACCTGTTCCTCCAATGCCTCGAGCACATCGCGCAGCGAACCGGGAAAGACGAAGTCGCCAGCATTGCGGGTCAGGTTGGCGGTGCCGCCGAGCACCAAGCGCTCCTCCGGATGCTCGACCAGAGTCTCGACGAGCACGGTCGAGACGCGCACCAACACATCCCTCAGTCGCACCGGCGCCCGCTCGGGCAGTTCGGCGACGGCCGCGGAGGCGTCGGCGAGGCGCTTGCCGTCCATCGCGCCACCGAGCATGCCCCGCAGTGCGGCGAGGTCCTGGTCATCGATGAGCGCGCCGAGTTCCACAAGACGCTGGTCGACACGACCGGTATCTGTGATCACGACCAGCAGCAACCGAGCCGGATTCAGCGCGACCACCTCGATGTGGCGGACCGTGGAGGCCGACACCGTCGGATACTGAACGACCGCGACCTGGCGGGTCAGCTGAGCAAGCAGCCGGACACCGCGGCGCAGCACATCGTCGAGATCGACGCCGGACTCCAGGAATTCCATGATCGCCCGGCGCTCGGCCGGTGAGAGCGGCTTCACCTCGGAGATGCGGTCGACGAACTGCCGATAGCCCTTATCGGTCGGAATGCGACCGGAACTGGTGTGCGGCTGGGTGATGTAGCCCTCGGCCTCCAACACCGCCATATCGTTGCGAACCGTCGCGCTGGATACCCCGAGGTTGTGCCGCTCCACCAGGGTCTTCGACCCGATCGGCTCCTTGGTCGCGACATAGTCCGCGACGATCGCACGCAGGACCTCGAAGCGCCGATCCTCGGTGCTCGACATGGGCCCCACCTCCTCGCTCGCCCTCGGGTACGTCGTAACGGTCACGTGCGCACCGTCCGCATCGACCCGAATTCGATGCAGGTTACTTGGTACGTCTATTTATCCAGTCTAATTGCCTACTCGACAATTGCCCGTTCGCATACCTTGCACACTTGTGACCCAGGCCTCCTCGGGACCGACGGACGTTGCGCCGGAGCGAGATCCGACCGCTACTCCCGCCACAGCCAGCCTCACAGGAAGATTCGAAAGCCGCGAACAACCTCGCGAATCACCACATGGATCGGCGGCGCCCGCCAAAGCCCCGAGGAAAAGCGCAGCAACACCTGGCAGCGCGCACGCGTGTGCACCGAGTCGAGTGATCGTTGTCGAGGCCGGGGCGAACCACCGTACGACTCACCCCGATGGCGGCGGTCAGGAGCGCGCGGCGGTGCCGAGCAATCTGCGGACGCTTCTCGAGCGGTCAGCGGGCCGCACTCTCTACCACAGCGGCGACCTCGGTGGGATGGGAGACCAAGGAGGCGTGGGATGCGGCGATTTCTGATGTATGGGCACCCATGCGATCGGCCATGAAGCGTTGGGAGGCAGGGGGAATTACGCGGTCGTTGGCTGAGACCAGATACCAGCTCGGAGTCGAGGACCAGGAGGGGGTGCCGGAGGGTTCGAGGTTGGCGGATACGGCCAGGGAGCGTTGGTGGGCGATCATATCGGCGGCTACTTCGGGGGAGACGTCTTGGGCGAAGACGGAGTTGAAGTAGTCGGGGGCCACATAGCCGTCGAGGTTCTTGCCTGCCACGCCATTCGGATCGTCGACCAGACGCACCTGGAGTGCCGGGGGCAGTAACTGGCTGCCGGGGAAGCTGATCGGGTTGATTTCGAGAAGTGCGGATTCGCCTTGTACCGGGGCGAAGGCCGCAATGTATACCAGCGCTCGGACTTTCGGGTCGTGGATGTTGCTGATGACGAAACCGCCATACGAATGCCCCACCAGGACAACGGGTCCGGAGATGGTGTCGAGAGTGCGCTGGATGGCCGCGGCGTCGAAGGCGGGGCCGCGCAGCGGATTGTCTGGAACAACCACCTGATAACCCTGATCGCGCAGTGTCGCGGCCACACCGTTCCAACTCGTGGTGTCGGCGAAGGCGCCGTGTACGAGCACGATCGTCGGAGAGGGTTCGGCGGCTGCGGGGGCGGCCGCGAGGACGGGCGTGAAAGCAAGGGTGAGCGCCGCGATGCAGGCGCGAAGACTACGGGTGATTTTCATCGGAGTCCTGCCTGTCGTCGTTGATGCTGTCGGCAAATGATGTTGTCACCTTTTGCCGAGCACCAATAGCTAGACGGACTGATCGGTCGGCTACGCCGCCCAGAGCGAGCACCGACCAAAACCACTCATACCTATTCCACGCTGTCGCGAAGGCTCGAGCACCTCGCATAGCGGGTGACTACCTCGCACACCGCCGACGTTGCGCGAGGTAGTGACAGCTTGTGCGGGAGCGCCGCTGCCGCAGGCAGCACCTGGGAGGCTGCGGCACGCAGCGAGTAGACGAGCCCGCAGTTACAGCTTGGACACGGTTTTCGCCATCTTTCCCGCCAGCGCATCGAGGCCGAGCATCGCGAGTAAAGACTCGCAATCCGCCGCGTTCTCGGCGTGGCTGGCGACCGTCCTGGCGGCTACAGCGCACTGTCGTGCAGTTTCGGCCTTCTCCGCGGCCCGCGCCTCGGCGAACTCGCTCTGCTCGGAGATAAGGGTGATGTGTCGTGCCGGTGGCATAGGACTCCTTGGGTTGGTCCGCAGCCTACGCGTCTTTACCGATCTGTGACAGTGCAACGGACCGCATTCGATGAAACCAGTCGTGAAATGGGGATGAGTCACAATTGCGCGCTATGCGGGCTCGCCATCGTCGGCCAGTTCGATGATGTCCTTGCCACACGCACCCGCCGCGAGGGCGCCCGAGCTCGGCGACGAACGGTATCGCCCAAGCGAAGTCAGGTCAGCAGGTCTCGGATGACGCCGTCGGCGAGTAGGCGACCGCGGTCGGTCAGAATCAGGCGGTCAGCGGAGCGAATTGCCAAGCCGTCGGCAATGATTCGGGTTGCGGCGGCGAATTCTGTTGGATCCAATTCGTGCAGTGGTAGACCGGTGCGTAGGCGGATGGCGAGCATGACGCGTTCGGTGTGCTGCTCGTCGGCGGTGAGGACTTCCCAGCCTGCGGCCGGGAAACCGCCGCGCGCGACGGTATCGGCATAGCGCGCAGGGTGTTTGACGTTCCACCAGCGGACCCCGCCGACGTGGCTGTGCGCGCCGGGGCCCGCGCCGAGCCAGTCACCGCCGTCCCAGTAGCCGAGGTTGTGCCGACAGCGCGCGGAATCGCCTGCGGCCCAATTGGATACCTCGTACCAAGTAAGACCGGCGGCGTTGAGGCGTGCGTCGATGCGCTCGTAGCGGGCGGCCAGCACATCGTCGTCGGGGGCGGGAAGTTCGCCGCGACGCACGCGGCGGGCCAGGGCGGTGCCGTCCTCGACGATGAGCGAGTAGGCCGAGACATGGTCGACGCCCGCGTTCAGCACCGCATCCAAGCTCGCGTCCAGATCACTGTCGCGTTCACCGGGAGTGCCGTAGATCAGATCGAGATTCACATGCTCGAATCCGGCCGCGCGTGCCTCTTCGGCAGCGGCCACTGCCCGGCCCGGCGTGTGAGTGCGGTCCAGCACCTTCAGCACATGCTGGGCCGCGGATTGCATGCCGAGCGAGACCCGGGTGAATCCGGCCGCGCGAATGCGTTCGAAGAACTGCGGTGAGGTCGACTCCGGATTGGATTCGGTCGTCACCTCGGCATCGGCGGCCAGGGTGAAGTTCACGCGCACCGAGTCCAGCACGTCCGCCAAGCCGTCACCGCCGAGCAGGGATGGTGTGCCACCGCCGACGAAGATCGTCGCCACCTCGGGTGTGGCCGTCGGCAGGGCAGCAAACCGTTCGGCCGCGGTCGCCAACTCAGCGCGCAACGCTTCGAGCCAGGACTGCGGCGACGCCGAGGTGCCCAGTTCACCAGCGGTATAGGTGTTGAAATCGCAATATCCGCAGCGTGTGGCGCAGAACGGCACATGGATGTAGATCCCGAACGGCCCGCCGCCGAAGTCGCGCAGCACCAGGGCAGGCGTCTCGGTCTCGATGGGGGCGGCGGCGGAACTCACCACTCCAGTGTGACCGTCGCTCTGCCGGCCCCGGTCACCAGGCACCCTGCTCCCGTAGGCGGGGCCCCTTGGCCGCAGTCCGCGAACCAGATCCACATGTCTCGAGGTCCGCAGGATTGCGGACGGTCGCCGGGGACCGTCAGCACAATCCGAGCAAACGCGACGAACCGCAGCGGATATCAGTCGGCGACCAGCGTGTTCTGGTTGGCCGTCAAGAGCCATCGGCCGTCCTCCTTGGCCATGACGTACATCGGCGAACCCTGACCGGTCAGCTGACCGTTCCCGTCGAAGTACCGCTGGACCACCTTGACCGCGGCCACGTCAGGCCGGATGAACAGCACGTGCTCGACCTCGTAGGTCGCGGTAGCGTCCCGCATCGCACCCGGCAGGACCTGGGCGGTGAACTCGGCGATGGCAGTGCGACCGAACAGGCGCTTGCCGCTGCCGGTGGTCCAGATGGCGTCCGCGCGAAACAGTCCGACGAATTCGGCGACCAGCTCGTTCTGCTGCGAGTGTTGAACGGTGGCGACGACCGCGCGGATGGCGTCGAGATCGGTTTCGGTGCTCATGCCAGCGAGCTTGCTACCTCGACCTAACTCGAGGTCAACCCGAGTGACTCGCTTCACCGGCGGCGATCTCGACGAATCATGCGACGCATTCGGACCACTAACTATGACGGCCATCACAATCGGCTCGCGTAGTCCAGGGAATTTCCCTAGATTTCGCGGGAAATATGGCCACCCGGTCGGAAGGGCCATTCTGACGTGGCAGAATAGCCGCATGCGCGGATCTGGAGTACGACTTGTGGCACGTCGCCACGTCGACTACAAGCGCGTCTGCAGTGCCTGCTGTCTGCCCGGTTCCCACCGGTAGCTCAGCGGCGCGCATTCCCGGGATTGCCCGGTGATCACCCGATTTCGACGGACATCGGCCCGCTGACACCGCGGGCGTGAGTTCAGCCCCCTCACGCCTTCAGCACGGATGTACCCTCACCCAGCAGGAGCGACCCCCATGACGTCGAGCACCGACGCCGGTCCAACGGATCAGCCCCAGCCGGAATCCCGGCCCGGGCAGCATGCGCGCCCGGTCCGCCCGGCCTCCGAACGACGCGTCCGTCCGGACCGTCCCCGGACCGAGGCACCGACGGGCCCGCGGGTCCGCACAGGTAAGCCGGTGCGCCGCAAGGCCGAGGGCCAGTGGGCGCTCGGCTACCGCGAGCCGCTGAACCCGAACGAGCAGTCCAAGAAGGACGACAACCCGCTCAATGTCCGGGCCCGGATCGAGAACATCTATTCCAAACAGGGCTTCGACAGCATCGACAAGGGCGATCTGCGCGGCCGGTTCCGCTGGTGGGGTCTCTACACCCAGCGCGAACAGGGCTACGACGGCACCTGGACCGGTGACGAGAACATCGACATTCTCGAGGCCAGGTACTTCATGATGCGCATCCGCTGTGATGGCGGCGCATTGAATGTCGCGCAACTGAAGACCCTCGGCGGGATCTCCACCGAATTCGCCCGCGACACCGCGGACCTTTCCGATCGCGAGAACGTCCAGTACCACTGGATCGAAGTCGAGAACGTCCCCGAGATCTGGAAGCGGATCGAAGGTGTCGGCCTGAAGACCACCGAGGCATGCGGCGACTGCCCGCGTGTCGTGCTCGGCTCACCGCTGGCCGGTGAATCGCTGAACGAGATCATCGACCCGACGCCCGCGATCGAGGAGATCGTTCGCCGCTACATCGGCAAGAAGGAGTACTCCAACCTGCCGCGCAAGTTCAAGACCGCGATCTCGGGCCAGCAGGATGTGGTGCACGAGATCAACGATGTCGCGTTCGTCGGGGTGAATCACCCGGAACACGGCCCTGGCTTGGATCTCTGGGTCGGCGGCGGCCTTTCGACGAATCCGATGCTGGCCCAGCGCGTCGGCGTGTGGGTACCGCTGGATGAGGTCCCCGATGTGTGGGAGGCCGTCGTCTCGGTCTTCCGCGATTACGGCTACCGCCGCCTGCGCACCAAGGCCCGGTTGAAGTTCCTGATCAAGGACTGGGGCATCGAGAAATTCCGTCAGGTGCTCGAGGACGAGTACCTGAAGCGCAAGCTGATCGACGGTCCCGCCCCGGAACAGCCGACGAAGCCGATCGATCACGTCGGCGTGCAGCGGCTGCGCAACGGGCTCAATGCGGTCGGCTTCTCCCCCATCGCGGGCCGAGTGTCGGGCACCGTGTTGACCAAGGTCGCCGAGGCGGCGGAGAAGTACGGCTCGGACCGGATCCGGTTCACCCCGTACCAGAAGCTGATCATTCTCGATATCGCCGACGATCAGGTCGATGCGTTGATCGACGAGCTGGAACCCCTTGGCCTGCAGGCACGTCCGTCGCTGTGGCGTCGGAACCTGATGGCCTGCTCCGGAATCGAATTCTGCAAGCTCTCCTTCGCCGAGACCCGCAAGCGTTCCCAGGCGCTGGTGCCGGAGTTGGAGGAACGGCTCGCGGATCTCAATGCGCAGCTCGATGTTCCAGTGACCATCAATATCAACGGTTGCCCGAACTCTTGCGCGCGTTCACAGATCGCCGATATCGGCTTCAAGGGTCAGCTGATCGACGACGGCGCCGGGAATCATGTCGAGGGTTTCCAGGTTCATCTCGGTGGCAGCCTGGGCTTCGACAGCGCCTTCGGTCGGAAATTGCGTCAGCACAAGGTGACCACCAATGAACTCGGTGACTACATCGAACGGGTGGTGCGCAACTTCATCAAGCACCGCGAGGACGGCGAACGGTTCGCTCAGTGGGCGGTTCGTGCCGACGAAGCCGACCTTCGGTAAATGGGAGAACTAGCGTGACAACGGATCAAGTACAGGTGGACCTGCCCGCGAAGCTGTCGGAAGAAGAGTTGCGGGCGATCGCCGAAAAAGGCGCGGCCGAACTCGGTCCCGATGCCACGGCAATGGATTTGCTGCGCTGGACCGAGGACACCTTCGGCACCGGCTACATCGTCGCCTCGAATATGCAGGACGGTGTGCTGGTTCACCTTGCCGCCCAAGTGCATTCGGGTGTCGACGTACTCTTCCTCGACACCGGTTACCACTTCGCCGAGACCATCGGCACCCGGGATGCCGTGGAAGCCGTGTACGGCGTGAATGTGATCAATGTGCGGCCGGAAAACACTGTGGCCGAACAGGATCAGTTGCTCGGCAAGGATTTGTTCGCGCGTGATGCCGGTGAATGCTGCCGGTTGCGCAAGGTTGTACCGCTGAAGCGCTCGCTCGGCGGCTACAACGCCTGGGTCACCGGCATCCGCCGCGTGGAGGCTCCGACCCGGGCCAACGCCCCGCTCATCTCGTTCGACGAGGCGTTCGGACTGGTGAAGATCAACCCGATCGCCGCCTGGTCCGACGACGAGATGCAGGCCTATATCGAACAGCACGGCATCCTCGTCAATCCCCTGGTGGAAGAGGGATATCCGTCCATCGGCTGCGCTCCGTGCACACGGAAGCCGGAGCCGGGTTCCGATCCGCGAAGCGGCCGTTGGGCCGGCCTCGCCAAGACTGAATGCGGGTTGCACACAGCATGACCGAGTCAGGGCCCGGAGGAGGCAGCCTGCGTAACCACGTAGGGCCCCTCGGGCATGCAGAAATGGGACACAGCATGACCGAGTCAGGGCCCGGAGGAGGCAGCCTGCGTAACCACGTAGGGCCCCTCGGGCATGCAGAAAGCGACACAGCATGACCGAAACCATCAGCGCACGATCCTTGGGCATCACCGATTTCGACACCCTTGCGGCGTTGGAGTCGGAGTCGATCCACATCTTCCGTGAGGTGGCGGGCGAATTCGAGCGGCCGGTGATCCTGTTCTCCGGCGGTAAGGATTCCACGGTGCTGCTGCACCTGGCGCTCAAGGCCTTCTGGCCCGCGCCGCTGCCGTTCGCGCTGCTGCACGTCGATACCGGGCACAACCTGCCCGAGGTGCTCGAATTCCGCGACAAGATCGTCGAAAAGTATGGCCTGCGACTGCATGTCGCGAAGGTCGAGGACTACCTGGCCGACGGTCGGCTCACCGAGCGCCCGGACGGTATCCGCAATCCGCTGCAGACGGTGCCACTGCTGGATGCCATCACCGAGCACCGCTTCGACGCGGTCTTCGGCGGCGGCCGCCGCGATGAGGAGCGTTCGCGCGCCAAGGAGCGAATCTTCTCGCTGCGCAACGCCTTCGGGCAGTGGGATCCGAAGCGGCAGCGGCCCGAGCTGTGGAATCTGTACAACGGCAAGCATGCTCCCGGCGAGCACGTCCGGGTGTTCCCGCTGAGCAACTGGACCGAACTCGATATCTGGCGCTACATCGCGCGTGAGGATATCGATCTGGCGAGCATCTACTACTCGCACGAGCGTCCGGTGTACCAGCGCGATGGCATGTGGATGACGCCCGGCGTCTGGGGCGGCCCACGCGACGGCGAGGTGCTCGAGACCCGTTCGGTGCGCTACCGCACCGTCGGCGACGGATCCTCCACCGGCGCAATTCTTTCCGACGCTGCCGATAACGAGGCGATCCTCGCCGAGGTGGCCGCGTCCCGTTTGACCGAGCGCGGTGCGACTCGTGGCGACGACCGAGTGTCGGAGGCCGCGATGGAAGACCGCAAACGAGAAGGATATTTCTGATATGTCCGACCTATTGAGGCTGGCCACCGCCGGTTCTGTCGACGACGGTAAGTCCACCCTGGTCGGACGCCTGCTCTACGATACGAAATCCGTACTGGCCGACCAGATCGACGCCGTCACCCGCGCGTCGGTGGACAAGGGTCTTGCCACGCCAGATCTTTCGCTGCTCGTGGACGGGCTGCGCGCGGAACGCGAGCAGGGCATCACCATCGATGTCGCCTACCGTTACTTCGCAACGCCCAAGCGGTCTTTCGTGCTCGCGGATACGCCCGGGCATGTGCAGTACACGCGCAATACCGTCTCCGGTGCGTCCACCGCGCAGCTGGTGATCCTGCTCGTGGACGCGCGCAAGGGCGTCATCGAGCAGACCCGTCGCCATGCCGCGGTACTCGCGCTGCTCGGCGTGCCGAAGCTGGTGCTCGCGGTGAACAAGATCGACCTGGTCGATGATCCGGCGACCGTATTCGCCGCGATCTCGGCCGAATTCAACACCCTCACCAGCACACTCGGCTGGGCCGCCGAGGATGTGCTCGAGATTCCGGTCTCCGCACTGCACGGTGACAATATCGCCTCGCGCTCGGCGAACACCCCGTACTACGACGGACCTTCGCTGATCGAGCACCTCGAATCGGTGCCGGTAGATGCCGACAGTTCGGGCGCACACTCCATCGGCCTGCGCTTCCCGGTGCAGTACGTAATCCGCCCACGCACCGCCGAATACCCGGACTACCGGGGCTACGCGGGCCAGATCGCGGCGGGCTCGGTCTCGCCCGGCGACGAAATCGTAGTGCTGCCCTCGGGTATTCGCTCCACCGTCGAGCGCGTCGATACGCCCGATGGTGAGCTCGCCGTCGCACAGGTCGGCCGCAGCGTCACGCTGATCCTGACCGACGATGTGGACATCTCGCGCGGTGACATCATCGCCTCCCCCGCCGATGCGCCGGAACCGATCGACACCTTCGACGCGACCGTCTGCTGGCTCGGCGATAAGCCGCTGCGTCCCGGCGCCCGCCTGCTGCTCAAGCACGGCACCCGGACCACGCAGGCGATCGTCGGGGCTATCGTCGAACGGTTCGACGAGCAGAACCTGACCGCCGAGCCGAGCCCGGAGGCGTTGGCGCTCAACGATATCGGTCGCATCTCGGTGCGCGTCGCCGAGCCGATCGCGGCCGACGACTACCGCGTCAACCGGCACACCGGCAGCTTCCTACTCATCGATCCGGCGGGTGGCAATACTCTCGCCGCTGGTCTGGTCGGTGACGTGCTGACCGCGGTCGAGGTCGGAGTCTGAGGTGAATTCGCCCGGTGGTATCGGCTCGGTGGCGCGGCTGCCGGGTGGATCCATGTGGGCGGAACTGGCACGGTTAGCGGATCAGGGGCGCGGGCCGAATAGACCGATGTTCGGCCCTGTTCGCGTTACGCCGATCAGCGGATATGCGCAACCGAGACCGGCACTCATCGCGGTGGCGCACGGCAGTCGTGATCCGCGCTCGGCCGCGACCATGTCGGCGGTCGTCGCCGATATCGCCGCCGCGCGACCGAATATCGATGTGCGACTCGCATTCCTCGATCTGAATGCGCCATCGGTAGAGCAGGTCGTGCATGCCGTTGCCGCGCAGGGACATAGGCATGCCGTCGTAGCACCGCTGCTGCTCGGCAGCGCATACCACGCGCGAGTCGATCTCCCCGGATTACTCGCCGCCGCCCGCACCGCGCACCCGCAACTCGGGCTGACCCAAGCCGATGTTCTCGGATCGGACCCGCGACTCATCACTACCGTGCGCGACCGCACACTGGCCGCGCTAGGACCCGCGGGTGACAGGGTGCCGCTGGGACCCGCGGGTGACAGGGTGCCGCTGGGAGTCGTCGTGGCGGCGGTTGGGGCGGCATCGGCGGCGGCGAATGCGCGGACCGGCGAGGTTGCGCGACAGCTCGCTGGGATGACCGGCTGGCTTACCGAGATATGCTTCGCGACCACCGAACCTTCTGTCACCCAGGCGATTTCGCGTCTACGCGCTCAGGGTGCCGAAGAGGTGCTCGTCGCGCCGTGGTTCCTCGCGCCCGGGCTGCTCACCGACCGTCTGCTGGCCGCCGCGCCCGATGTGGTGCACGCGCAAGTCATCGGGCCGGATACGGCGTTGCCCGAAATAGTTTGGGACCGTTACGACACCGCGCTCACCGCTGCATCGAGGGTCTCTGCCTGATCTTCCCCCGAACGGTCTACGAGTAGTTCCGTTCGGACGAGCGACTATCGAACGACTCAGCGCCTCAGGTACGCCTATCGATGGCGGCCAGCGCGAACTCCGCCCAGCGAATGTTCTCCGCCTCGAAGGAGATTCCGCGCAGCAACGTCAGGTAGGGGCCGATGCGCTCAGCCTCGGCCAGGTACGCATGCTCGCTGCGTCCGTCGAGTAGGCGGGCGCGCAGGCGTTCGTAGCGCGCCAGTTTCGCCTTGCACCATTCCAGCTTCTCGGCCACCGCGGCACGCACGGTCGGCGCATCGTCGGTGTCCATGCCCTGCACCTTGACCATCAACTCGTCGCGAACAGCGGTCGGCTTGGCGGGCTCGGCGATGAACGTATGCAATGCGGCCCGCCCTGCCGCAGTGATGGCGTGTAACCGCTTGTTCGGTCGACGCTCCTGCTGCACAACTCGGGTCTCGATAAGACCGTCGGCGGCCATCCGTTCGAGTTCCTTGTACAGCTGCTGGGGCGTGGCCATCCAGAAGTTGGCCACCGAGGCGTCGAAGCCTTTGGCCAGGTCATAACCGGACGCCTCCCCTTCCAGCAGAGCCGCGAGCACCGCGTCACGTAACGCCATCCGCTCAGGCTAGCACTCTCACTGAATATTCAAATTCTTGTCTAGCCACCTATGGACATCGACGGACGTGCGCGGATATTGTTCGAACTTTATAGGCAAATAATTGACTACGAGAGGCGGAACGATGCACCCCTTCCGAGCAGCCGTGGAGACCCGGGACGAAGCCGCTATCGAGGCACTGCTGGCCGACGATGTGGTGTTCACGAGCCCGGTCGCGTTCAAGCCGTATCCGGGCAAGGCGATAACCGCGGCCATTCTGCGCGCGGTCATCGGTGTCTTCGAGGACTTCCACTATGTCCGCGAGATCGCCGACGCGAACGGCCGCGACCACGCCTTCGTCTTCGAGGCCACGGTCGACGGCAAGCAGCTCACCGGCTGCGATTTCCTGCATTTCGACGAGCACGGCAAGATCGACGACTTCATGGTGATGGTGCGTCCACTCTCGGCCGCGCAGGCGTTGGCCGCGCGGATGGGCGAGCAGTTCGAGCGAATCAAGGCCGAGGCCACCGAGCAGTTGCAGCGTGCGGCGACGCAGGCGTAACTGATTACGACGCTATCGTCCTCGGCGCGGGCAATGCCGGGCACCTTGCCGCGCGCGGCCTATTGCTGGAGCGCCACAATGTGCGCGGCGGCTGCGGAACCTCTTTCCGACGTGGACGTTCGAATTCGAGGTCGCGCTGCACCAGCTTTCGGGCGTGGGTGTCAATGGGCAGCCGATGTCATTGCGGGAGGGGCTTGCCTGGCGCAATGGGCGCGGCTTCGAGGCTTCAGGCCGCTGTGTCCGGCAACACATCGATCGACGGCAAGGGCCGTGCGCAGATCTCGCGCGCCTCGTCCGCGGAAATGCCGAACATGCGCAGCAGATCCTCGGTGACCTCGTCCGCGGCCGCGGCATCGTCGCGGTCCGGATTGTCGTGCAGGAGTTGCCCCAGGCATAGCGAGGCACCGGCGACGATGGTCATGGCGAGTTCCACATCGCGAACCTGGAACCGTCCCGCGCGAACCGCGGCCTCGATATCGCGGCGCGCGCGAGGCGCGAGGCCCTTGGTGGAACTAACCAGGGCCAGACCATGATTGAGCAGCACCTTGCTCAACGTGGGACTTCTCCGGTGCAGACGCCCGGTCAACCGGAAGCTTTGCGCGAAGATATGCGCGGGATCTTCCATTCCCTCGGTCAGCACGTCGAGGGTTGAGCCGTGCCGATCGAGCGCCTCCTCGATCGCGGCGCGGAACAGATCCTCGCGACTTTCGAAGTGGTTGTAGAACGACCCCATACCGACATCGGCGGCCTGGGTGATCTCCAGGATCGGCACGTTCGGCTTCCCGGCGGCGAGGAAGGACTGGGCGGCGCTGACCAGCGCTGCCCGAGTGCGCGCCTTGCGCCGCTCCAAGCGATTGGGTTCGGTACCGGATTGCTCGCTCATCACCTCTCCCTGGTCCATCCGACCATCCTAACCCGCGAGTCAGTAATGACGAATTCCTCAAAACTTCTTGACTGAATACTTGCTCGTAAGTGACGATATATTCAGTCAGTGAAGGGAGAGGCCGATGATCGACCAGCACGACCCGCATACGGGTCTGCACAGCGAGTTCGGCGCCGAAACAGGAGAGCATCCGGGGCGGGCCAGGAATCCGATCATCAAGGTGCACGACCTGGCATGGCTGGAGTTCGAGAAGCCCGACTTGGCCGCCGCCGAAATCTTCGCTTGCGCGTTCGGTTTCACGACCGTGCTGCGCACCGCGGACGAACTGCAGTTGCGTGGCACGGACCCGGGTGCGCCGTGTGTGGTGATCCGGCGGGGCAGCCGATCGAGGTTCATCGGCCCCGCATTCCAAGCGGCAGGCTCGACGGACCTGCTCCGGCTCGCGCAAGCCACCGGATCCGAGGCGGTGCCACTGCCGGAGAGCATCGGTGGCGTCGCCGTCGACCTATCCGACCCGAGCGGATCGCGGGTGCGAGTGGTCGCCGATACCCCTGCGCTCGCCGCCCTGCCCGCCCAGCAGCCGCACACTTTCAATTTCGGCCACGAAACGCCGCGCATGAACCTGACCCAACGCCCACCACGGGAACCGGCGAAGGTGCAGCGGCTCGGGCATGTGGTGGTGCAGACGACCCGCTACCGGCAGACGCTCGACTGGTATCTGAAACACCTGGGCCTGATTGTCAGCGATTTCCTCTACTACCCGAAACAACGCGATCGCGGCCCGATCATGAGCTTCATCCGTTGCGACCGCGGCCGCACCCCCGCCGACCATCACACGCTCGCGCTGGTGCTCGGCCCGGTCAACCGGTACGTGCACTCCGCCTATCAGGTCGCCGACCTCGATGTCCTGGCCGCAGGCGGGGAATACCTGCTCGACCACGGTTACCAGCGGTCCTGGGGCATCGGCAGACATATCCAGGGCAGCCAGATCTTCGACTACTGGCGCGATCCGGACGGATTCACGGTCGAGCACTTCAGCGATGGTGACATGTTCGACTCCACGCTGGAGCCCGGTTGGGCGCCGATGACGGCGTCCGGGCTGGCCCAATGGGGACCGCCCGCCACCAAGGACTTCCTCGGCCTCAAACCTGGCCGGGAATCGATTCGCGAACTGCGCGGCATAGTCGACGCGCTGCGCGCGGACAACGAATTCGACCTACACCGCCTGCGCGGTCTACTGAAAGTTGCCAATTCATGAGTATTTCCGTTCTCCGAACCGCCGACGCCTGGTGGGTGTCGACGCCGACGGGGGCCGCGCGGGTGGATACCGCGGCGACCACCACCGGTCAGTTGCTCGCCGACCGGCGGGCGCTGACGGCGGCCGCATCGAATACCGAGAGCGTCCCTGTTGAAAGCCTCGCGCTGGTGTCACCGGTGACCGCGCCGTGCCGGGTGGTCGCACAGATGACGAATTTCGCGTCCCACGTGCGGGATTCGGGCGGGGATCCGGAAACCGTGCCGTTGACGTTCTTCCGCAAATCCTCCGGTTCGATCAGCGGCCCGCTCGACGATGTCATCCGACCCGCGCATGTGCGGCTGCTGGATTACGAAGTCGAGATCGGACTGGTCTTCGCTAAGGAGATGTCGGTCGGGACCACCATCACCGCCGACAATATCGGCGAGTACGTCGCCGGACTCGTTGTGACCAATGATGTTTCGGCACGCGATGTCCAGTTACCGAAAACCCAGTTCTACGAGGCGAAGTCGTATCCGACCTTCACTCCTGTCGGTCCGACGCTGGTGCTGCTGGATGCCGACGAGCTGAGGCGATTCGTCGATCTGCGGTTGCGGCTGTGGGTCAATGGCGAAGTGCGCCAAGACATGACGGTCGCCGATATGATCTACACCCCCGTCGAGACGCTGCGGGCGCTCACCCGATTCCAGCGGCTCGATGCCGGTGATCTGCTGCTCACCGGTACCCCCATCGGCACCGCCATCAGCGCCCCGCCGAAACCGGTCGAAATCATTGCCTCGCTGCTCCCGGCAGCGACGAAGTGGAAGCTGTTCTTCAAGGGTCAGGCCAAGAATCCGAAGTATCTGCGCGACGGCGATGTCGTCGAGGCTACCGTGGCCACCGATGACGGCGCGATCGATCTGGGTCGCCAGCGCACGGTTGTGCGGTACGCGCGGTGAAGATGACGACAATGGACCTGCTGTGGCCGCGCTACTCCGGACCTAGCGACCTGGCCGACATCGAATCCGTGCCACTGGCCGAACGCGGCCTGCCGGAGTCGACCTACGCACTGCTGGTCCGGGCCAGCGAACTCTGGCCCGACCGAAACGCGCTCACCATACTTCCGGAGGCGGCTCGGTGGCGAGAGCCAGTGCGGCGCAGTTACTCCGAGCTCCTAGCCGACGTGCACCGCTATGCGAATCTGTTGCACCGGCTCGGTATCCGGCGCGCGGACGTGGTCGCATTGATGTCGCCCAACTGCGCGGAGTTGATTCCCGCGACGCTCGCCGCGCAGCTGGCCGGTATCGCCGCACCGATCAATGGTGCGATGTCCGGTCGGCACATCGCGGAGCTGCTGCGGCGCTCCGGCGCTAGCGTGCTGATCGCGGCGGGCCCCGAACTCGCCACCGACACCTGGGAATCCGCGCTCGAGCTGGCATCTGACGGACTACTCGAAGCCGTACTTGTGCTGCGTCCCACTGGTGCCACCGAGCCGCACCCGCTGCCGGTGATCCGCGGGGTGCACATCGGCTATCTGGATGAGCTTGCAGCCAAGGACGATTCGTACACATTCGCCGGGCCGCTCCCGGTATCCGACGATCTGGCCGCACTGTTCCACACCGGCGGCACCACCGGCGTACCGAAACTGGCCGCACACACCCACTCCGGCGAGATCGCCAATGCGTGGATGATCGCCGCCAACTCCCTGCTCGACGCGGATGCGACGATCTTCGCCGCGCTCCCACTGTTCCATGTCAATGCCCTGGTGGTGACGCTGCTCGCGCCGCTGTTCAAGGGTCAGCCGGTGGTGTGGGCCGGACCACTCGGCTACCGTGATCTCGCGCTGTACGGCGAATTCTGGAAGATCGTGGCGCACTATCGCATTGCCGCGATGAGTGCGGTGCCCACCGTTTATGCCGTGCTCACGCAATGCCCCGTCGACGCCGATATCAGCAGTCTGCGTTATGCGATGGTCGGCGCGTCACCGCTGCCGTCCGCGGTGCGGGCGAACTTCCAGTCGCACACCGGTGTCACCCTGGTCGAAGGCTACGGACTCACCGAGGCTACTTGCGCGACCGCCCGCAGCTATCCGGATGTTCCGCGCCCGGGTGCGATCGGGCAGCGGATGCCCTATCAGCAGGTGCGTGTCGTTCGTGCGGGTGACCGGCAGCCGCTGCCCGCCGGCGTGATCGGAGTGCTGGAGATCAGTGGCCCAACGATTTTCGCCGGTTATGTGACCGGCCGCAATGAGCACGGCCACATCCTCGACGGACTCGGCACCACGGTCGAGGGCTGGCTCGATACCGGCGACCTAGCGCACATCGATGCGGACGGTTTCATCCACCTGCACGGCCGCGCCAAGGATCTCATCATCCGTGGCGGGCACAATATCGACCCGGCGCTGATCGAGGACGCACTACTGACACATCCGCAGGTGACCGCCGCCGGTGCGGTCGGACGCCCCGATGTCCACGCCGGTGAAGTACCTGTCGCCTATGTGACGCTCGGAGCTGGTGCCGATGTCGCCGAATCCGAACTACTCGCCTGGGCGAGTGAGCGGGTGCCCGAACGAGCCGCACTGCCGAAATCCGTTGTGATCCTCGACGCCTTGCCCATTACCGATGTCGGTAAGCCGAACAAGCTCGGGCTGCGCGCCGATGCGACTCGACGCGAACTGCAGGACGCATTAGAGCAAGTCGCCGGAGTGCGGGCCGTCACGGCGGCAGTAGAAGACGGCGCGATCGTCGCGACCGTCGACGTGGACCCCGCCGTCGAGAGTGGCGTAGCCGAGGTGCTCGGCCGGTATGCCATCCGCTGGAAAGTCGTGGTCCAGCAGTGAATCTCGTGAGTGGAGCGAGCTGGTGAACTCGGTTCCTGTGGTCGTCGTCGGTGCGGGCCCCACGGGCCTCACCGCGGCGACACTACTGGCCCAGTACGGCATCGAAACCCTGGTGCTGGAACGCTGGGACGGCATATACCCGCAGCCACGGGCGGTCCATCTCGACGGCGAAATCCGACGGATCCTGGCACGTCTCGGCGTCGGCGCAGACTTCGACGCGATCTCGCGGCCCGCGCTCGGCCTGCGATTGATCGATCCGGACATGCGCGTACTCGCTCAATTCGATCGCGATCCGGCGGGCGGAGCCAACGGCTACCCGGAGGCGAACCTCTTCGACCAACCGGAGTTCGAAGCAATACTGCGCGCGAATATGCGCCGGTATCCCGGCATCAGCCTTCGCGGCAATGTCGAGGTCGTCGGCGTGACGCAGGAAAACGACGGCGTGCGTGTCGATTTCACCGACCGTGTCACCGGTGCCGCCGAGTCGGTCCTGGCCGATTATGCGCTCGGCTGTGACGGCGCCAACAGCGTGGTCCGCTCCGCGATCGGTGCCACGCTGCGCGACCTGAACTTCGCGCAGCGCTGGCTCGTCGTCGATGTGGATACAACTGCCGATTTCGGAGAATGGGAAGGCGTACACCAGGTTTGCGACCCTGTTCGGGCCGCGACCTATATGCGGATCGGAACGACTCGTTACCGCTGGGAATTCCGACTCGGTCCTGGTGAAACCGCGGCGGATTACGGCGATTCGACGAGCCTGCGCCCACTGATCGCGCCGTGGACCGGCAACGCTGCGTCCGAGGAGCTGCGGCTCGTGCGAGTCGCGGAGTACACCTTCCGCGCCCAGCTCGCCGACCGCTGGCTGCGCGGCCGAATCTTCCTGCTCGGCGACGCCGCCCACCTGACCCCACCGTTCATCGGCCAGGGCATGGGCGCTGGGCTACGCGATGCGGTCAACCTCGCCTGGAAGCTCGCGGGTGTCCTCACCGCGGACCTGCCCGCGACCGTACTCGACACCTACGAAATCGAACGAAAACCGCACGCGCACGCGATGATTCGGCTCGCCAAGTTCACCGGACGGGCCATGACCGACGGTGGCGAATTCGGCAATCTGCTGCGCCGACTCATCGCGCCGCGGTTGCACCGGCTGCCAGGCTTCGCCGAACTGGTCACCAATGGGCAGACGCCGCCGCTGCACCGATCCGAACTTGTGGTGGCGCATCGCTTTTCCCGAGGTCTGGCGGGCAAACTCGTCCCGAACGCACTTAGCGACGGACGTCGTTTCGACGATATCGCGGCAGGCCGTTTCGCGATCATCACCACTGTCCAACCGACACCGGCACAGCGCTGCGAAATCGAACAGCGCGGCGGTGTCGTCGTTATCGCTCGGACCGATCTGCGACGCTGGCTCGGGCGCTGGCACTGTGCCCTGGTCCGTCCCGACGGCACAGTATTGCGAACAAGACCTCAGCTTTCCGAGCTCATCACCGACTTGCCGCGATTCAAGGCACCCGCTTCGGCTGATCCAGCACAGGTGCTGAACACCGACACCTAAGCACCACTGAAACGATTGCACCGCAGGGGATCTCAGCCCAGCAGCAGCCCGTTCACGATGGCATACGCGGTGGCGACACCGCGCTCATCACCCATCTGCCGGGCGGTATTGGCCGCGCTGATCACCGCGTCGAATTCGAAGGCCACGGCGTCGGCATCGCGGCCGGTGAGATCGCCCTGCTCCTGAGCGTGCCGAATCTGCTTGGCCAAGAAGTCGAGCCATTCGCTGTGATCCTCGGCGATGGCATCGCGGACGGGGCCGGGTTTGCTGTCGAATTCGGCGATGGTGGCCACGCGGAAGCAGCCACCAGGGAATGTCGGCTCGGTGATGTGGTCGAACCAGCGGTCCATGATCGCGCGCAGGCGTGGTAGGCCGCGCGGTTCGGTCATGCTGGGCGCGATCACACGTTCGACAAAGGCCTCACGGGCCACCTTCACCGCGGCGACCTGCAGTGCTTCCTTGGTGCCGAAGAGGGTGGCTATGCCGCTTTTGCTGATACCGAGATCGGTCGCGAGACGGCCGATGCTCAAGCCCGTCAGCCCCTCGATAGAGGCCACGTCGGCGGCATGTCTGGCAATCGCGGCCCGGGAGCGAGCCCCCTTGGCTAGGCGCTGATCGGTGTCCTGCGCGGTGCTTGTCGACTCTGCCATGGCGCCATTCTTCCACTTCCGGGTTGCAAATACGAACGTACGGTCGTACTTTTGTTGCACGAACGGTCGTACGTTTAGATTCGCCCCACCCGAAGGATTGCCCTCATGACCGAAGTGTCCGTGCGGACCGATAGTCCGCCGACCTCGAAGGCCGCCGTGCGCACGCTCGTCATCGCCTGTGGCGCCGCGTTCATCGCCTTCCTGGACCTGTCCGTCGTCAATATCGCCTTCCCCTCGATCGCCCGCGACTTCCCCGGTACCGCGACGACCACGCTGACCTGGGTAGTAAGCGGATATGCCATCGCCTTCGCCGCGCTGCTCACCCCGGCGGGCCGCTTCGCCGACACCCTCGGACGACGCCGGCTGTTCCTCATCGCACTGGTCGGTTTCGCCATGACATCCCTGCTGTGCGGCCTCGCCCCCACCGCGGGTTGGCTCATTGCCGGACGCCTGCTGCAAGGTGCGACGGCAGCGCTGATGGTGCCGTCCGCGCTCGGCCTCGTCCTCACCGTTACGCCGCGGGAGAAGATCGGCGCCGCCATCGGAGCCTGGTCTGCGGCAGGCGGTTTCGCGGCCGTGGTCGGACCGGCTATCGGCGGCGCGCTGGTCGAGACATTCGGCTGGCGGGCGGTATTCGTCATCAATATCCCGGTGGCGATCGTGCTGATCGCGCCTGGATTGCGCATTCCGGTGCCGGACACCCGCCAACCCGGCAGTGCGCTACCCGACCCGATCGGGACCATCGCCATCGCTCTGGGACTCGGCGGTGTCGTCGCCGGAGTCACCGAGGGGCAGGAGTGGGGCTGGACCGCGCCGGGCACACTCGCCGCGCTCGGCGTCGGCGCGCTGCTGATCCTGGCCGCGTTGGTTCGCTCCGCACGGCACCACAATCCGGCCATCGCCGTCGAGTTGTGGCAGAGCAGGCCATATGCACTGGCCAATGCCGCCTCGTTCGTATTCGGTGCGACCATGTTCGCCTGGCTGCTCGCCGGACCGTTGTTCCTCGATGCGATCTGGCAGTACTCGGTGCTCGGTTCGGCGGCCGCACTGACGGTGGGCGCGGTGTCTTCGATGGTGACCGCCACGATCGCCGGTCGCGTCACGGCGGCGAGCACTCGGCGCTGGCTCGGTGTCCTCGGGGCGCTGATGTACACCGGCACCAATGTGTGGATGAGCACCGACGCCTTCGGGCCGACACCGGCGCTGTGGTCGGCGTGGATACCGGCCGGGCTATTCGGCGGCGGTGGTGTCGGGATTGTCGTGACGCTGCTCGGCACCGCGGCGGCGAGTTCGCTTCCGCCGCAACGCTTTGCGGCCGGAATCGGCATGAATCTGACGGCCAGGCAGGTGGGCGGTGCGCTCGGCGTCGCGGTGCTCGCCGCGGTATTCGCCGCCAATGCCGATGACGCACTGGCCGCTTTCCACACGCTGTTCGCCGTTTGTGCGGGCGTCGGTGTCGCGTCCGCATTGGTGATCGCGATTCCGGCGCGCGTCCCTTCCGCCCAGAGCTAGGAGTCACCGTGATACCCAACGATATTCGCACCGAAGCCAACGACCCGATGCTGCTGTCGAGCAGCGCCGCACTCGAATTGCTCGCCGACGCCCCCTGGCAGCGCTATGCGGTACTCGGCGATTCGATCGCCCAGGGCGTCGGCGATCCGAGTCCCGGATACGACACCGTAGGGTGGGCCGATCGCGTGGCCACGGTATTGACGGCGGCGAATCCCGCTCTGGCGTATCTGAATACCGGCCGGATCGGCGCGACATCCGCGCAGGTGCGCGCCGACCAGCTGCCACAGGTGCTCGATTTCACGCCGGACCTGGTGTACATCAGCTGCGGCGGAAACGATCTGTTCGCTCCCGGCGGCAATCTCGAGGAGTTGCGCGCGAATCTCGACGCGATCTTCGGCGCGCTGGCCCGCAGCGGCGCACAGGTGGGCACCTTCACTCTCGCCGATGTGTGGGAGGTGGACCGGATGGCGGCGATGCGCCCGATGCGGGAACGGATGGCGGCGCTCAACGACATCACCCGGGAACTGGCCGCGCGATACGACGCCGTGCTGGTGGAGTTATGGGACCATCCGCTGCGGCTGCGACCGGATCTGATGAGCGCCGATCTCATCCACTTCACGATGAGCGGGCATGCGGTGCTGGCCACCGAAATAGTGCGCGTGCTGCACGGGCTGCTTCTCGAACCCGCGCACTGATCGAAACCGGCACTGGGCCGCGTCTGCTCGGACGCGGCCCAGTGGTCTTCTCCGAAGCACACAGCATGATCAGTCGCGGTGCACGAATCGAGCCGTCGGATTCGATTTGCGGGGCGGTCACTCGCCGTATCGATCGACCAGTTCGGCGCCGAGCACGGCCAACTCCGACTGCACGGATTGCGGTGCCAGCACCTCGATTTCGGCACCCCAGCCCGCCAATTGTTGGGCGATCATGCGCGGCGTCGGTGCGGTAATGCGGACCTGAACGCGTCCATCGGCGACCGGTCCGTCCACCACGCAGTGTCGTCCCTGCTGCTCGCACAGAATCGGAAGTAGTTGCGATGCAATGAGTGCGGTGGCCGATGTCGCGGCACGACGTTGTTCGACCTCGTCGACGACCTCCTCCCAGGCCGTAGATAGATCGAAATCGGCTGGGCGGTGCCCGATTTCGTCTGTAATCGCGGCATCGACAATGCGGTCGACGCGGAAGGTGCGCCTGCCGCGGTCGGTGTCTGCGATGAGATACCAAATGGCGTCCTTGTCGACCAGACCCCACGGGTCGACGACGCGCCGGGTGCGCTCTCCCACCCGTGCATATGTCAGCCGCACCTTGCGGCGCTCGACCACCGCGCGCTGCAACAATTCGACGAGCTTCGGCCGCGCTTGATCGCGCTCACCCCAGCGCGCGGGATCTATCACGATCGCGTCGGCCGCGGCCTGCGCATCGGTGCGGAACGTCTGCGGGAGGGCGCGCACCAGTTTGCGCAGCGCCGATTTGACCTCGGGTACCGCGCTCGCGGACGGTCCTGCCAGTAGGAACAGCGCCCGCGCCTCGGGTTCGGTGAGGCCACTGAGATCCGTGCGCGCACCGCCGACCAGCGACCAGCCGCCACCACGGCCGGGCTGCGGATAGACCGGAACTCCCGCGGCCGAGAGGGCCTCCAGGTCGCGACGCGCGGTCGCGACCGAAACCTCGAGTTCGCCGGCGATCTCGGCAGCCGTCACGCGTCCGCGGGACTGCATCAGCAAAAGGGTCGCCACCAATCGGTCTGCTCGCATGAGCACAATTCTGTCGAAAAAAGTGCTCATTCGGTGAGCACTTTGAACGCAATGATGGATTACACCAACCCCGATCAGAGGAGACCAAGATGTTGCGAGGAATGGCCACCGTTTCGTTCTATGCCGATGATCTCGAGGCCGCGAAGGACTGGTACACCGACCTGCTCGGCTACGCCCCGTACTACACGGTGCCCGGCGGCTACTACGAATTCCGCATCGGCGACTACCAGCACGAACTCGGAATCATCAACCGCGAATTCGCCCCCGCTGGTGCACAGAACGCACCCGGCGGGTCCATCCTGCACTGGCATGTCGATGATGTGCAGACAAGCTTCGACCGCCTGCTCGCCCTCGGAGCCAAGGAATACGAACCGATCACCCCACGCGGCGACGGCTTCATCACCGCATCAGTGGTCGATCCCTTCGGCAATATCCTCGGCATCATGCAGAACCCCCACTACCTGGAGATCCTCAGCCGCCCCTGACGCAGTGTCCTCGCGTTACCCGAGATGCGATGGCGGAGTGTTCGCGGGTGCGATGCTCTCGAGGTTTGCCGCACATACCGACGCCTCCCGAGGCCCGCTTTGCGCTGACGCAGGCAATGGTGGCGGAAGTGCTCGCCGCCCTCCACGACGCCACCCAAGGCTTCCTTGCCAGAGAATGCGTTGGTTGAGGTGTCCGCTCGTGACCTTCCCCCATCGCGATGCCTGCCGAGGTTGCCCCGAGCATGCTTCGGTTGAGGGGTCTCTCGATGTTTGCCACTACCAACGCATGGTGATCATCGGTCCGGGTCAGTGGACGAACCAACGTTCCAGGATTTTGGCGACGCCGTCTTCGGCGACATCATCGGCGACTTCGTCGGCCCAGGTATGGACCTCGTTCGGGGCATTCGCCATCGCTACGGAATGTCCTGCCCACTGCAGCATTTCGCGGTCGTTGTAGCCGTCGCCGATGGCGAGGGTGGCGGCGCGGGGGATGCGGAGTGCGGTGCGTAGACGCTCTAATGCCCAACCCTTGGAGACGCCGCGGCGCGAAACAGTAAGCCACGGGCCGAATTCGCCGTGCACCCAGCTCGCATCGGGTACCCGCAATCGGGCGAGCAGGCGCCTCATCTCTTCCAGGGAACCGTCGGGCAACCAGCCGTTGAGTCGCGGGGTCGGCTCGCTGCTCAAGGCGCCGTGATCGACGAGAACGTATTCGCCGATCGAGAATTCACTCGGACTCGCCCCCGTCGCCCAGGTACCGATGCCGACCTTCTCCACCGCGAAGATCATCTCCGGAAACAGCGCGCGCAAGGCGGCGACCGCGGGGCCGGGATCGAAGCTCTGCACCGCCACCGGCTCCCCCTTCGCCACATCGATATGCACCGCGCCGTTGGAACACAACGCATGCCCCTCGACCAGGCCGAGCTCCCGCAGTACAGGCCGTGTCGTCATCAATGTCCGCCCGGTCGTCACGACCACATGCGCCCCCGCTCCCACTGCCGCACGCACCGCATCGATCACCCGTTCACTGACCGGCGATCCCGTCTGCAGCAACGTTCCATCGACATCCAGCGCAATAAGCTGAGGTCCCCCGTGTACCACCAACTCATTGTGCATCGCTATGGCACTCAGCGTCACCGAAATTCGACCGGTCCGAATGTGCCCACCCCTCATCGATACCCCGGCACGTCAACATCCGGACATCGTCACCGAACTCACGCCCCGCACGAGTGCCTCGAGAAGTGCGGACCCGACAAATCGGGCCGGATCCACACGGCACGTGGCAGTCCGCCGCAGGCCCAATAACTCAGCCGACCAGCGGCTTTCACTCAGCGCCGAAGCTGCCCAGTGATCATTCGCAGACGCTGCCCCACCGCTCGAGCTCGCAGACCACCGACAGGCCCGGCCCACCGCAGCCGCCACACACTGATCCACCAAAGGGCCTCGGCACGAAATGCCATATCGGCCTCCTAGGCCCGCGCTCAGTGGACGATCGCAGTTCGCAGCGCACCTCCGTGCTGGGGAGGCGCTGCGGGTCGCCCGAAGAGCCCTACCGCGGACTACCTGCGGGCACCGCCGCCGCCGAAGCCGCCGGAACCGTGTGAGGAGATACCGCCGGATGAGGTGCCACCGAAACCACTGCCGCCGGAAGTGGTTCCGCCGGAGGGCTTTCCGATACCGGAGGTCCCTCCGGTCGAACCTGCGCTGGTCCCACCTGAGGTGACGCCACCGATCGAACCGCCTGATGTACCACCACCAGTCGAACCAACTGAGGCACCACCGCTCGCCGCGCCTCCCAAGGCACCGCCATTCGTGGAGCCAACCGACGCACCACCACCAGTCGAACCCGAAGCACCCGAGCCGTGACCGCCGGGCGAACCCGAACCACCACCACTCACCGAACCACCACCGGTCGAACCCGAGCCACCATTCGTGGAACCACCCGAACCACCATCAGTCGAACCCGAACCGCCACCCGAACCACCACCATCATTCATGCCCGAGCCACCACCATTCACCGAACCACCCGAGGTACCGCCACCGGTAGCACCACCTGAAGTGCCAGTGCTTGTCGAACCACCAGAGGTACTGTCCGACGAGCCGCCACTCGTGGAATCCCCAGCCGTCGAACCGCTGGTGCCCGAAGCCGAACCACCGGATGCATTACCCGCGCCGCCGGACCCGCTGCCGCCCGAGGTGGGACCGCCCGTCCCGGTGGATGTTTCGCCCGTCGTCGTACCTGCTGCACCGTCACCAGTCGCGGTACCGCCGGTTGCCGGAGTTGTGGTACCCGGGCTCGTCCCGGCGCCCGGGGGCGCCGAATTACCCGGGGCGGGAACCGAACCCGGAAGGCTGACGCTCGGAATAGGCGTGCCAACGACGAGCGCGGTGCGGGGCACCTGCGGAGTTCGGATGAAGGGCAATGGATTCAGGAACTGCGCGGGGTTGGCATAGGTGGCACCACCGGAATGTCCTGTCCGACCGGGTGATTCGTTGTGGCGGCCACCATGCGCCTCGGCGATGGACGGACCGATCGATGGCCCGAGAGGCGTTGTATGGACTACGGGCGCGATCCCGTATGCCGGGCGCCCGGAAGAGCCGAAGCCCGCCGCCGTGGTAGCCCAGCCGACAGCCGCGGAACCGGCCTCGGCGAGCGCCTCGACATCAGGCTCGAACAGAAAATTGTCCATCGGGAAGATGCCCGGTGAGGCATCCACCAGGGAAGGCATCGGCGAAATATTCGGTCCGCCGAATACCGTAACGGCGGATACCGCGACCGCGGAAGCCACAGCGGCACTGGAGAATACGGCGACCTTCGGCGCTCGATGCCGTCCGCCGGTCGCGAGCGGGGCAAAGGTGCGGGCCGCATAGCTGGCGGCGCCGACGGCGACGGTCTGTCCCGGCTCGGTCGACATCACCACCGGTCGACCGAGTTCAGCGAGGGTACGCGCGACCTCGACCGGACGGGTGGCGCCGCCGACCAGCAGGATGCAGCTGATATCGGATAGGCACCGCCCTGTCGACTCCACACATTCGTGCACCACATCGAGCGAATCCCGGATGTGCTGGTCGCGCATAGTCGTGATATCGACGATCGAGGTCATCTGCAGCATCGACCCGTTGTCGCCGGGTTCGGCGACCCGGGCATAGCGCGCGATCATCGAACCGAGCGGCCGACCGCCGAAATCATAGGAGCGCACCGACTTTCCGACGATCGGATGATCGTCCCAGTCGGACCCGACCCGGACCATCGACACATCGAGGCTTGACCCACCGAGGTCGTACACCAGCACGAATCCCGACTCCAGCGGTCCGCGTTCCCGTTCGAGCCACTCCGCGGCGGCGACGGGTTCGGGTACGAGCAGCACATCGGCGGCACCGGCCAGATTCAATGCCTGTCGCAGCAGAGACAGCTGCTTATCGGAATAACATGCGGGATAGGTGGCCACGGCTCCCGCGGTCGCTGGGAAGGATTCGAGCAGGCCGTTCACCACGGCGGCGACCAGGTTCGCGGGCGACCAGAGCCGTCCGCCCACGACGACCGACTCCGGGTCGCGCGCCAGATCAGCGAAATCCGTTACCGCCATATCGAATTGGGGGATTCCCCCGATTCGGATACCGCCAGCACTGTCGAAGGTCACCGCCGTACGGCGCGTCCGCACCGACGACAACGGTCGCTCGCCGGTCACCATGGCGGAAACGGAGTTCACTGAACCGATGCTGAAACCCAGACCTGTAGTCATTCGCTATCCCGTCAACGCACCGAGACCACGTCCATCACACAGGAGATCCGTGTGGCCGCGGTCGCTTCCCAAACAGCACCCACAGGTTAGCTGCTGCCGGATCGATTCGGATGTCGAATTGATATGAAACGTTTGGCTTCCGTTGACCATGCGCCAAATTCCCAGCTAGATCGCATGGGAAAGATTCATCCAGACCCCTGGACGATCGGCGTTTCGCGACCGAAGGCCCGATTCCACTGCGATAAGCCAGATTCCGCTACCTTGCGGTAACTCGATTCAATCCCCTGATCCACCCCACGGAAGAGAATCGCCCAGAACCGACAACCCACACCGACTGGTCGGTAACCGAATCATTGCCATAGCTACAAATTTCATAGTACGCGCATGCCGACACAGGAAGGTGACACATCAAATGCTACGGCTGATTTCCGCTAGCGCTACGACTTCCCAACCGCTTCACTGGATTCGGCGATGAGCGAGCGCACGGACGAGCCAGCGTCCCGTGCCATCGCATCGGACCATGAAATCGCCAGAACGAGAAGGGAATTCGGCAACGATGTCTACACGTTTCGCGGACAAGGTCGTGCTCATCACCGGGGCCAGCTCGGGTGTCGGCAAGGCGGTGGCCGTACGAGCGGCAGGCGAAGGCGCGGCAGTGGTGCTCGGCGCTCGGGGCAAAGACGCGGGCGAGCAGGTCGCCGCCGATATCCGCGCGGCGGGCGGCCGGGCGATCTTCATACCGACCGATGTCACCATCGAGGACGAGGTGGCCCGACTGACGCAGGCGGCACTCACCGAATACGGACGTCTGGACGCGGCATTCAACAATGCGGGCGCCGTCAACGCCTTCGGCCCGGTCGAGCAGATCGACGAGGCGGGGTGGCGCGCCGATCTCGAACTCAATCTGACCAGCGTGTTCTACGGTCTGCGCCACCAGGTTCCTGCCCTTGTCGCCTCGGGCGGCGGCGCGATCCTCAACAACGCCTCGAACCTCGGTGTGGTCGGCATGGGTTCGGTGGCACCGTATGTGGCGGCCAAACACGGTGTCGTCGGGCTGACTCGTGCGGTAGCGCTGGAGGCCGCCGAACAGGGCGTTCGCGTCAACGCGCTGGTCTCAGGCGCGGTCGACACGCCAGCTTTCCGCAACTCGATGGGCGCGACCCCCGAGGGTGAAGCGGCCATCGCCGCACTGCATCCGCTCGGCCGGATCAGCACCCCGCAGGAGATCGCCTCGTTCTGCGCCTATCTGCTGAGCGATGAGGCCAGCTTCATCACCGGCGCGGCACTCGCGATCGACGGTGGGTTCACCGCCAAATAATCGCCAATCGGCACCTCGGTCCGGCATTCGCCCTCATCGCGTCGCCGTGCGCCGAGGTGCCGACCGTCGTCACGGACCCTACCGCGCAACCACCATGTCGGTGGGGGGCGAAATCCGTTACACGGCCCGAATGAGACATGGGCGCGCATGCGCCGCTCAGGCGCGGGCGAGCAGACGGCGCACGATACCAGTTCGCGCCGAGGTCAGCCGAGCCACGACCGAGGGTCGCCGACGGTGCACCAGATGGTCGAAATCTGTTGCACTACCGGTGGGTTCACGCAACCGACCGGCATTGAAATCATCGGCCAACTGCCGAACCGTCTCCTGCGCACAGGATTTGTTGGTGCCGATGAAACCGGTGGGACCGCGCTTGATCCAGCCGGTGACATACGTCCCGGGCAGCACCGCGCCACCGGATTGTTCCAGCACCCGGCCGTTCAGGTTCGGGATGACGGCGGCCTGCTCGTCGAATGGCAAGCCGGGCAGAGCAACACCGCGATAACCCACCGATGTGAGCACCAACCCGGCATCCAACCGCTCGGTCTCCCCCGTCGTCACCGCACGAACGCGACCATCCGAATCGGTGACGAGTTCGTTGCGGCTCACCTCGATACCGGTGACCTCGTCCGTGCCGAGAATCGCGGTCGGTGCGGACAGATACCGGAAGACGATCCGCTTGCGCGCGCCGAACGGCCGCTCGGCAACGCTGTGCAGCAGCCGTAGCTTCTGCTCGACCTGATACGGCAGTTTCTCGGTCACCGCAGGTAGTGCACCTTCCACGGCGATATCGACATCCGCGCCGAGCAGGCCGACGAATTCAGGTACGGTGAAAGCGGATTCGAGCGGACCGCGCCGACCGAGCACGACCACTTCCTCGATCTTGCTCTCCCGCAGCGCCTGCAGCGCACGGGGCGCGATATCGGTGCCCGCCAACGCTTCCGGATCACTCGCAAGAATGCGCGCCACATCCAGCGCCACATTGCCATTGCCGACTATTACGGCCCGACGCTGCGACAGATCGAAGGCTCGCTCGGCGTGATCCGGATGCCCGTTGTACCAGGCGACGAAGTCGGTGGCGGATACATTGCCCGCCAATCCCTCCCCGGGAATATCCAGCTTACGATCCGAGGACGCACCGACCGCGTAGATCACCGCATGGAAGTGCATGAGCAGCTCGGCATGCGAAATATGCTTGCCTACTTCGACATTCAGGTACGAGTCGAAACCGGTCTGCGCCGAGATGATATCGAAGAGCTTATTCACCTGGCGGGTTTTGGCATGGTCCGGCGCGACACCGTATCTGGCGAGCCCGTGGGGTAACGAAAGTCGGTCGAAGACCGTCACAGTGACGTCGGGTTGGGTCAATAATTCATCGGCCGCGTACATCGCCGAGGGGCCGGATCCGACGATGGCCACCCGCAGCGGCTGACGCTCGGTGTGGATCTCGGCCGCTGGCACCGGCTTCGCCAGCAACGGCCGCGGGCGCGCCTGCCGATAGAAGTCGGCATTGATCTCGATGAACGGCTTCTGCTCGTCGGTCAGCTTCTTCGACGATGTGATGGCATCGACCGGGCACGCACTCGCGCACGCGCCGCAGTCCACGCACGCCTGCGGGTCGACATACAGCATCTCCGCCGTCAGAAAATCCGGTTCGTCGGGCGTGGGATGGATGCAGTTGACCGGGCAGGCGTAGACGCAGGACGCATCGCTGCAGCAGGACTGCGTGACGACGTACGGCACGTTAGCCGGCCTTGGCCGAGCGCAGTGGCTCGGAACGGTAGCGGGTGGTGTGGCCGTCGATATTCAGCAGCTTCCAGACCGCCTTGCCGATGGGATTCATCAGTCCGATATCTTTGGCCAGGGTGCGCACATCGCCGAAGAAGTCGCTGAACTCCTGCTTGGCCTGCTTCGAGCCGTAGAACAGCTCCTTGCGCACCTCGTCCGGAATATCGAACTCCTTGAAGAACGACCGGGGCGGAGTGTAGATGGAGCGGCCGAGAATGAACATCACGATCGGCATGACGATCGAGAGCACCAACTTATTGGCCGCATTCTTCTCGGGCACATGCCGCTGGAGGAATTCGTGCGCGAAGGAAATGTGGCGCGCCTCCTCGGCGACGTGAATCGCCATCACACCGCGCATGATCGGATGCACGTCCTCACCCGAGCGCAGAATCGCCTTCTGAATATGGTCGATCGGCTCCTCACCCGCGAGCACGGCCATGAAGAACAGGTTCGGGAACAGCGCGGCCACCGGCGCGCCGATGTACTTGAATTTGCGCACGAGCGGGCCCATACCGGGAACGTCGATGCCGATCCGGTTCACCATCTCCTGGAACATCAGGGTGTGGTTGTGCTCCTCGATCATTTCGTGGGAGCAGTAGCGGAATTCGGGCGAACCGTTGGGCAGGCCGAAGCTGTGCGTCACCATGCCGCTGATCAGGATGGATTCGAACTGCAGACCGACCTTGGCGACATTGGCTTGGCGGTACTTGCCGATCGCGATCTTCCGCTCCAGCGGCAGCGCCTGGTACCAGGGGTGGCGACCCAGCGCATCACCCGATACCGGCAGCACCCAGCGCTCCGCACCGGCATCGGCGGCGAAATCCGGATTGTCCCAGTCGATGTCTTCGAAGGGGTCGAAGTGCTTGTTCACCGAACCTTCGGAGAGCAGCAGCAGCTTGGCGGCATACTCCTGCGCCTTCGCGAGTTCGGGATCGACTGCGGGCGTCACGGCTGTAGACATCGTCGTCACTGCCTCTCCTCGTAAGACACATTTACTGTATCCCATAGTTACACCTACGAGGAGTCACGTCAACCTGGCGCATATTCGGCAGCCCCGGCGGCGCTGCGGTACGCCGCCGGGTCTGCCTCTCTACCGCAACCCGAGTTGCGACAATCCCGCGACCACCGTGTCGGCGGGCAGCGCCAGCGCGAGCGCTACACCAGCGGCCGACATCCCTGCCGCGATCGCCACCCGGGTCAAGCGGCGCCTGGTACGCCGGGAAAGCATGAGGGCGCGCGTCGCCGCTGCGCGCTGTACTCCGCGCGGTTTGCGCCGATGGTGATGTCCGGCCGCCTCCTCGTCCGCGGCGGCGGCGTGACGCGCCATGATGGCGGCACCGTCGGCGATCGTGCGCTCCGGATCCGGGGCCGTGATGACCGGACGCGCCAGTTCACCGGCCAACACCTGGGCCACTTCGACCGGCCGGGCCGCCCCGCCGACCACCAGCACACAGTCCACATCGGCCATGGTCACATCCGCCATCCGCAGACAGCTATAGACCAACTTCAGCGAGGACCGAATATGGTTGGCCCGCAATTCATCTGCGGTGCTACCAGTGACCGCACCGGAGACGGAGGCGGGCATGGTCCCGTTCCCAGCCCGTGCGGCGAGCAACGCACCGAAGGCTCGGCCGCCGAATTCCGACGACCGGATCGGTTCGCCGACAATCGGATTGGGCGGACAGCCCGCGCCTACTCGTACCAGGGAGATATCCAGGCTGGCTCCACCTAGGTCGTAGACCAGCGCGAGGCCCGGCATCAGCGGCCCGCGCTCGACCTCGAGCCAGGCGGCCGCCGCGACGGGTTCGGCCACCAGCGCGACATGACTCAGCCCGATCGCGTCCAGCGCCGCACGCAACTCGCCCACTTGGCCCTCGGTATAGCCCACCGGATGCGTCAGCACGACCTCTGCGCCGACCGCTTGCCGATCCCGCCGCGCCTCGGCGATCAGACAGTCCGCGACGACCGCGATCAGATCGGCCGCGGTCAGTGCGCGGTGCCCGACCCTGGCCTGTTTGGTGTTGCGTTGACCAAGATCGGCGAATTCGGTGATGGCACGTCCATGCCGCGGAATCATGCCGACCCTTGCCATTCCGTTGCTGTCGAAGGTGAGGGTCGTACGACGGGTAACAGCGGGCGAGCGGTGGACGGCGGAGCGGCGACCAGGTGGAGCCTTGGCCGAACCCTCCTCCGCCAGAGCGGAAACCGTGTTCACCGTGCCTATGCTCAAACCAAGACCAATCGCCATCGCAATCCTCTGATCGCCGAGCCGATTTGCTTCGAACGCTATTCACGCAACCACTCCGCGACCTGCTTGCCAACTACCGGACATACGATTGTCCGGATACCGCCGCCGCCGACATGGGTTGCGTAGCAATGCCCCTATACCCCCTCACCAGGCACATCACGCCACGCGTCGCCGCCGACGCCAGATCCCCTACGGCGTGCCGGAATTCAACGATGACCTGTTGATGTTTGCCAGCTAGTGGCCACTATGCCGTCCAGGTGATAGATACCCGTTCTCACATGGGAAAACAGCCGCCTTACGCGGTTGCCGGACTCGCCGCGCCGAACCGATCGACAACCGTTTCGATACCGACCAGTCCACGATCCGAGGGGCGTATCCCTCCAGCAACGAGTTCGGATTGCCCGCACCGGAATTCGCAAGTGATTCCGGTGCGGGCTATCAAAACCATTGCGGCCGTGCGCAACTATTCAGCAACACCCCAGCACCGCTTGGGCACTCGCCGCCCGCGGCATCGGTCCCTGCCGCGGCCCGAGCACTCGCGACACCATCTGCGCGGCCTGCTCCTGCCACCGCGCGTACGCCGTCGGAAAGCCCGAGCGCTGCGCTGCCTGCGCCGCCTGCCACAGTGGCATCGCCTGGTAGTCCGGCGCGTGGACCAGTAGTGCGTCCAGGAATCGGTCGGTCGCGTAG
This sequence comes from Nocardia sp. CA-084685, assembly GCF_050955785.1. NCBI lineage: Bacteria > Bacillati > Actinomycetota > Actinomycetes > Mycobacteriales > Nocardiaceae > Nocardia > Nocardia sp. CA-084685. The sequence continues at coordinate 2,092,172 of NZ_CP192094.1, read as the reverse complement.
TGCGGATCGGTGAGTTGCTCGGGCGAACCCCAGCCCGCGGACGGCCGCTGCTGGAACATCCCGAGCGAGTCGTGATCGACCGCCTCGGTCAGATTGCGCAGCAACGATTCCTGCAGTGCGGTGGCCAGCGCGACCACCGCCGCATAGGCGGGCATATCGCGACGCAGGACCACTTCGACAATCGTTCGCGCGTTATCCCATTGCTCCGGATTCGGCGTGAAATGCCGTTGCTCACCCGCGATTCCGTGCGGTATCAACTGCGCCGAAGTCAGACCGAAATATGAGTTCGGGATCGGCTTCCCCACCGATTCCGGATCGATCGTGGCCACTTCGGGCGAGTCCGCGGGAATCTCGGTGATAACCAGGCCATCCGGTGCGCGCACGACCGGCGTTCCGGGTGGTGGTGCGGCGATTGCCGGAACGGATTGGATTATCACCGCCGCGCCGGCGGCGGCCAGCGCGAGAACCATCTGTCTTCGAATTGACATGGTGATCGATCAACTTCCCGCCGCCCGCATACGGGCCGCGTTCGACGACCATTGCGAATGCTCACATCGAATTACGTTCCGATTACTCACCGGAACCCACTAGCGTGTGTTTCGCATTCAGCACAATATGAGACATGGAAACCGGAGTTCGGTTTCGACACGCCAATAATGGCCACGGATTTCATGTATACGGAATCCGCAGCCATAAAGCGAGTCGAATTCGCGGCGTGAGCGGCGGACCCGAGCGTCACCGCGCAAGGCGCGGCGAACCGAACAGTGCCCTTATCCCGCAGGCAGTTCCGGAATACGGGTGGCACGCGCGTAGACGGTTTCCCCGTCACTGAGCTGCAATGCCTCGGCGTCACCGCGGGTCACCTGGGCGGCGAACAGATCGCCGGTCGCCGCATTGCGCAACTCGACGCGCACCTCGAAACCCAGGTGCACAACGCGTTCCACGGTGGCACGGGTGACGCCCGCCGATTCCGCGGTGCCCTCGTTCTTGGCCAGCGCCATGCTGGCATCGCGGCCGACGCGAATATCGTGCGGACGCACCAGGTGTCCGTTGAGCCGGGCCACCGCGCCGAGGAAGGACATGACGAATTCGTTAGCGGGCCGGTCGTAGACGTCCTCCGGGCTGCCGACCTGTTCGATGCGGCCCTTGTTCATCACCGCGATCCGGTCGGCGACGTCGAGTGCCTCTTCCTGGTCGTGGGTGACCAGCACGGTGGTCACGTGGACCTCCTCGTGCAGCCGGCGCAGCCAGGTGCGCAGATCGGCGCGCACTTTGGCATCGAGCGCGCCGAACGGCTCGTCCAGCAGCAGCACCTGCGGGTCGACCGCGAGCGCGCGTGCCAGTGCCATGCGCTGACGCTGACCACCGGAGAGCTGAGCCGGGTAGCGGTGCTGGAAGCCGTCGAGGCCGACGATGCCGAGCAATTCGTCGACGCGCTTGGCGATTTCGCCCTTGGGGCGCTTGCGGATCTTGAGTCCGAAGGCGACGTTATCGCGCACGGTCATATGCTTGAACGCGGCGTAATGCTGGAATACGAAGCCGATATCGCGCTTCTGCGGCGACACGTGCGTGACATCGTTGCCCGCGATGGTGACGATGCCCGCGTCCAGCGACTCCAGGCCCGCGATCGAGCGCAGCAGGGTCGACTTGCCCGAACCCGAAGGGCCGAGCAGCGCGGTCAGCTCCCCCGATGGGATCTCGATGCTGACATCGTTCAGGGCGGCGAAGGAACCATAGTTCTTCTTCGCATTGGTCACGGTAATCACTTGGTGCCCCGCTTACGTTCGAGGAGGGTCATCAACAGAAGGACTACGAGGGCAAGGCCCATCAGCAGTGTCGCGGCGGAGTAGGCGCCGAAGGTGTTGTGGTCGTTGATGTATCGACCGTGGACGAGCAGGGTCAGCGTCTGCGACTTACCCGGTAGCGCGGAGGACACCATGATCACCGCGCCGAATTCGCCGAGCGCACGCGCGACGGTCAACACGACACCGTAGGTGAGACCCCAGCGGATCGCGGGCAGGGTGATCCGCCAGAACGTCTGCCAGCGAGACGCACCGAGGGTCGCCGCGGCCTGCTCCTGATCGTCGCCGATCTCGTGCAGGACCGGCTCGACCTCGCGCACCACGAACGGCAGCGTGACGAAGATCGTCGCGATCACCATGCCGGGCAGATTGAAGATCACCTTGAAGCCGATGTCTTCGAGTCCGCCGAACCAGCCATCCGCACCCCAGAGCAGGATCAGCGCGACACCGACCACGACCGGCGAGACCGCGAAGGGCAGATCCACGATGCCCTGCACCAGCGTGCGACCCGGGAACTTGCCGCGCACCAGGGCTATCGCGGTGACAATGCCGAAGATGACATTCAGCGGGACCACGATCGCCACGATGAGCACCGACAGCTGGAATGCCGAGATCGCCGCGGGCGTGGAGATCGAGTCGATGAACGCGCCGATCCCCTTCTCGAAGGTGCGCCACAGAATGATGATCAGCGGCACCACCAGCAGGATGAACAGATAGCCGAGTGCGACTACGCGCAGCGAAATGCGGGTGGGCCAGGACAGTCTCATACCGCCTCCTGCTCTTTGCGGGCCGTACGCTCGGCCCACAGCCGCAGCACAAGCAGGGTCGCGAACGAGATCACCAGCAGTGCGACCGAGACGGCCGCCGCGTTCACCGGCCGGTCGATCTCGATCTGCTTCTGGATGTACTGCGAGGCCATCTCGGTCTTGCGTGGGATGGCCCCACCGATCAGCACCACCGAACCGTATTCGCCGATAGCGCGGGCGAAGGCCAAGCCGCCGCCGCTGATGATGGCGGGGGCCAGCGTCGGCAAAACGATGCGGCGGAAGGTGGTCCAGTTGTCCGCGCCGAGGGACAGCGCGGCCTGCTCGACCTCCCGGTCGGCCTCGATGAGCACCGGCTGCACCGAGCGCACCACGAACGGCAGCGTGACGAATGCCAGCGCCACCACGAGACCGGGCTGGGTGGCATTGAGGTGGATATCGATCGGACTCTGTGGACCGTAGAGCGACAGCAGCACGATGCTCGCGACGATCGTCGGTAGCGCGAACGGTAGGTCGATGAGCGCGTTGACGATGCTCTTGCCCGGGAACTGGTCGCGGACCAGCACCCATGCGATCAGCGTGCCCATCACCACATTGATGATCGCCACCACGACGGAGACGAGCACCGTGATGCGCAGCGAGTCGATGGCCGCGGGTGCGGTGATGGCATCCCAGAACCCGGACCAGCCATCATCGAATGAGGTGACCGTTAGTGCCGCCAGCGGTAGCAGCACGATGATGCTGAGCCATAACACCGCGGTGGCGATGCCGAGCGGACCCACCGAACCGGTTACCCGCAGCCACGACCAGTCCCGGCTTGTCGCTTTTGATGTGGCGTCTTCGGAGCCGCCCGGAGCGGGCGCATGCCCGATCCCGGCGCTGCTGCTGTCAGTCACGATCGTCCAGTATCCTGCTTCGATTTGCGGCGTGCGCGGGGCCTTTCGTGGTTACGCGAGCTGCCCCCTCCGGGCCCGTCGCACACACCGCGGGGTGTTTCCTCACCGATTACTTGGTGGCCTTGTCGTAGATGACCGCGACCGAGCCGGTGTTGGGGGTGAACAGTTCCTTGTCCACGGTCTTCCAGCCACCGAGATCGGCGATGGTCCACAGCTTCTGCGGAGTCGGGAAGTCCTTGGCGTAGTCGGCGGCCACCTTCGGATCGACCGGCCGGAATCCGGCCGAGGCCCAAGCCTTTTGGCCGTCGGCAGTGAACAGGAAGTCGCGGAAGGCGTTCGCGGTGTCCAGATGCTTGCTGTTCTTCAGTACCGCGACCGGGTTCTCGATCTTGAACGTGGTCGGCGGCACGAAGTGCTCGATGGGGTCGCCGTTGCGCTCGGAGAAGATCGCCTCGTTCTCGTAGCTCAGCAGTACGTCACCGGTGCCCTGTAGGAAGGTCTCGGTGGCTTCGCGACCCGACTTCGGCTGCACCTGCACATGCTCCTTGGAGATGAGCTGGCTCAGGTAATCCAGACCCGCCTGCGGGTTCTTCCCGCCCTCGCTCTTGGCCGCGTACGGCGCGAGCAGATTCCACTTGGCCGAGCCCGAACTGAACGGGTTCGGGGTCACGACCTGGACGCCCGGCTTGAGCAGATCGTCCCAATCCTTGATGTTCTTCGGATTGCCCTTGCGCACCACGATCGCGACGACCGAGCCGAACGGAATTCCCTTGGTGGCGTCGGCATTCCAGCTCGGATCGACCAGGCCGGCGTCGACCAGGCGGGTGATATCGGGCTCGACCGAGAAGTTGACGATATCGGCCTCGGCGCCGTCCTTGACCTTGCGGGATTGATCGCCCGACGCTCCGTAGGAGCCGTTGATCGTGACGCCCTTACCCTTGTCGGTGTTGTTGAACGCGGGCACGACCTTGTCGAAACCGGGCTTCGGGACGGCGTAGGCGTACAGGTTCAGGGTGCCGCCACTACCGTCGGCCCCACCACCGCCCACCGTGTCGCTCGCTCCACCACCGCACGCGCTGAGCACGACGGCTGCCACGGCCGTCAGCGCGGCGATCACCGGGCGACGGTGCGATCGGGACGATCCGAGGAGCAAGGATCTGGGTGACATGGGTGGAACCTTTCCTTGTGCTCCGCCGCGACATGGACTAGTTGTCGCGGCGGTAGAACTGCGGCGCGACTTGTCGACCGGAGGTCGGGGATACGGACACTGCTGCGAAAAGTTTGCGCGCCAGTCTAGAGAAAGATGGGTGCGCAGCAGCGCCCGGCGCCGATCAGCGACAGAGAATGTCCGCGACCGCGAGATTGCCGACAGCGATCAACGCCAATTCATGGCGGACCTGCGGGACGGCAATCGAAGACACGGGCAGACTGTAGCAGAGGAAGTATCACCGGCTCGAATCAATGCCAGCTATCCGCTTGCAGGCGGCAAACACCGACAAAGTTCCTGGAAGAGGGGGGTTTCATCCCATGACTACCAGCCCGGACCGCGTGCGCACGAAATTCCCTGATATCAGCACTCGCGCGTGGGAACATCCCGCCGATCGCACCGCGCTGGTGACGCTGCGCTCACTCGCCGGGTTCGATACCGTTTTGCGAACCTTGTCCGGATTGCTGCAGGAACGCCAGCACCGATTGCTGTATCTGGCGACCGCGGTTCGGGTGGACGAGCGGCAGTTCCGTTCGCTGCACCAGTTGCGTCAGGACTGTATGGAAATCCTGGACGCGCGTATCACCCCCGAGATGTTCGTGTTGCAGAGTCCGCAGGTGAACGCCTTCACCATCGGCATGGACCAGCCGTTCATCGTGCTGACGACCGGACTGATCGATCTGATGGATACCGAGGAGCTGCGCTTCGTCGTCGGTCACGAAATTGGGCACGCGCTATCCGGACATGCGGTGTACCGCACCATGCTCATGCATCTGCTGCGCATTTCGGCCAATCTGGGCTGGATGCCGGTGGGCGGCTGGGCATTGCGCGCGATCGTGGCCGCGCTGATGGAGTGGAGCCGCAAGTCCGAACTGTCCGGCGACCGGGCCGGGCTGCTGTGCGGGCAGGATGTCGAGGCATCGGTGCGGGTGCATATGAAGACCGCGGGCGGCACCTGGATCAAGGAGATGAACCACGGCGCATTCCTGCAGCAGGCCGACGACTACGAGCGCTCCGGCGATCTGCGCGACGGCGTGCTGAAGCTGCTCAATCTCGAACTGCAGAGTCATCCGTTCTCGGTGCTGCGGGCCGCGGAACTGCGCCGCTGGATCCAATCCGGTGAATACAACCGCATGCTCGGCGGGGATTACCCACGCCGCGAACACGATAAAAACACCAAGATCAGCGAGGAGATCAAGGGAGCCGCGCGCACCTACCGGCAGAACTTCGACCAGTCGGAAGATCCGCTGATCCGCACCGTGCGGAATCTCGGGCACGATGTCGGATCGGCGGTGAGCACGGTCGGTCAGGAGGTCGGCGAGACCGTCTCCAAGATCGGCAAGCGGTTCAACGACTGGCGCACTGGGACCGATCGGAAACCCGACGAGTAACAACCCGCCGATCGAACGACAGCGGCCGTGCGCCGACTATGCGCAAACAGTACTTAACCGCGCGTCTTTCGAAAGTCGCAAATCACTTCCTCGCACCTGTCTGGAGGACGTGCGGCGGTCGGCAAGTCGTCGCCTACAGCCCCCGGCTCTTCGCAACCACGTCCGTATACAGCTCGGTGGTCAATTCGTCAGGTGAGACGCCCAATTCCGCTAGAACGGACCTCAGATCCCGCAGTGCATCCAAGACGTCATCATCCTCGACCTGAGTCTCGAGCTCCAGGAAAGTACCGTCGACCTCCGGGACTGTCACCACAGTCGCAACAATGTCTCGGCCAGCGGATTTGAATCGGAAGTTCTCGCACTGCTTGGTGAATGCTATGAACGGCCTGTACCCGAGCCGAGCCACGATGTCCGCCATGGCCTTCCGGTCACTCACGTGAGTCTCATACTCCGGCTTCGACCTCGTCGACTCCTCGACGGCCGCGTCTTTGAAAGTGAGCAAGTGCTGCTGCCCGCCGCCGACTGCTGTGATCGTGCGAAGGCGAAGCTCGCGATCGGCCTCGTTCAGCGACCTTTCGGCAGTGTCGAAATACGCATCTTCATAACGGACTTCATCGGCAGCTCCGAACGAGCGCAGCCGCTCTCGGACGGCTTCCGGGTCGGACAGTCGCGCTTTGTATTCGGCTTCGATCACGAATGATTCCTCCGGGAAGTCACATGATGCGGCGCGACGTAACCGCGGCTTGTTCGAGCGTGCGAGCAAAAGCGTGATGCAGAACGCCGCGTGCGTTCGGCTCGATGCGGTGTGTTGGACACGAGTGAGCCTCCTGCTGAACCGTGAAGGCAGAAACGAAGAAGATGCTGTCCAGCTTGATAATCCGCCACACGGGAACTTGATCATAGGTGTAGAGCTCGATAGTTCGACCGGCTGACGCCAATTCCCGCAGACGCGCGATGGACAGCCGTATGCCAGCGGCGAACGATTCCGACGACTCACCGATTTCGCTCGCTCGGTACGCTGCGGCGTCCGAGTCGGGGTCCAACAGCAAGACTCGTAGTCGAGCCTCGGGTGGTATGAGTTCACGCAACAGTGAATCGTTCAGTCCGAGCAGCCCGAGACCACGAACAGCCATGACATCTACGGTCGCTGCCGCCTTTGCGAGCGCACGGATTTCCTCCGCCGCATCGGCTTGCGACGGGTAGGTGGTAGTGATCTCAGCGAGATCGGTCAGCATCACACGGTTGCACTCGATCGGAGCCAACCCCAATGCTATTCGCGCATTGTCGGGCATCCTCAGCCCGTCCGCGAGCCTCTCGAACGAACCGAGGCTCGTCACCCGCCGACGCCGGTTGATCAGCTCGTTGACGCGACCTTGGGACATCTCCAATACGGTTGCAAGCCGCTGCTGACTGGCTCCTGTGTGCTGCTGAACGAACCGCAGAAGGCTGGCAACATCTCGATTGCGCAAAACTTGCAGCATGTCTTGGCGTTCCCAGACAGGGGCCGGAATCACAATTGGCGCAAAGGACTCTCCGAGCATCGGCACACCCCTCCAGCGCCTCGGTAAAGTTGCATGGCCTATCTCACCGTGAGATTAGCAGACTGCCTGGTGAGATCACCACGATGTGATCGAAACCGCGCTGCCTCTTTGGCTTACTTGACTGGTGTTGGTGACACAGACATCAGAAATGAACGCCATTATGCCGAAACATCGACTGCCACAAAGGATTCCGTTCAATGGCGCACCCGCGAAATACCCCGGTGCGCCAGCCGATGTGGTCGAACTCTTCGCCGCCGCAATCGGCGTATGGAGAGACCAAACCGGCCCGTCGAATCCTCCCGGTGCCGGGGTGCAGGGTCCCCCGGCACCGGGAGCACCACCCGCGAGGAGCAATGATGCGCCGCGATAGAGTGCGAACCACCGAATCGCCGGATGGCCGGAAAGTTGCCGTCTGGCGGCTGGTCGGTAATGAGGCCCGAATTCTGCGTATCCAGAATCGTGCCGACGCCTCCACTGCCGCTCGGTGGCCCAGTAAGGAACGGCTTCCAGCCGCTGCGCCCGGCACGGTGCTATTCGACAACGAGGCACCACCGGATCTCGCAGCTGCACGCGAGGCATTTCCCGGACATCTCGATCTGTGGGATGCGGTTCGCGACGACTACTGGGCCGCGCTGCTGAATGCGTCGGATCTCTCGGCCCCGTCGGAAGCGTGAGATGTCCGAAGTCAGGCCGCCCCGGCGCGACGACGTCACCCCGTCGGTTCGAGCGCTGCTCGCGATCTTCAATGAAGACAACTCGCGCAAGCTTGCGCTGGCTCCCGTGGATAGTCAGCCGATAGTCCACTTGGCCGATGGAACATTGGGTGAGGTCGACGAGAACGGTTGGATCGACGCATTCGTTGACAGGGTTTGATCGCCCAAAAGCTGGAGTCGACATCGCTCGGCCCCCCCACGGCCTAAGAGGGTCGGCTCACCGGTGTATGCGCTGGCTGGAAGGCGCCAGAGGTGTGTGACTGCTCTGCCCTGATCACGTGCGTCACCGCGTTGATCAGGGCCAGATGGGTGAATGCCTGCGGGAAGTTGCCGAGATGACGTCCACTGCGCGAATCGATTTCCTCGGCATAGAGCCGCAGTGGACTCGCGTAGCCGAGCAGTCGCTCGCACAGATGCCGGGCCCGCTGCAACTCGCCGATCTCCACCAGCGCGGAGACCAGCCAGAACGAGCATATGGTGAAGGTGCCCTCGGCACCGGTCAGTCCGTCATCGGTGGTTTCGGTCCGGTAGCGCAGCACCAGACCGTTCTCGGTGAGCCGGTCGGCGATCGAGAGCACGGTGGCGCGGACCCGATGATCGGTGGGCGGCAGGAAGCGGTTCAGCACCACTAGCAGCAGTGAGGCGTCGAGGGTGTCGCCGCCGTAAGTCTGGGTGAAGACTCCGTCGGCATTCACGCCGTTGGTGAGGATATCGGCCTTGATCTGGTCGGCGATGGTGTACCACTCGGTGGCCCGCTCGTACGCACCGTGCAGTTCGGCCAGTTTCGCACCGCGGTCCAGCGCCACCCAGCACATTACCTTCGATGAGGTGAAATGCCGTGGCTCACCGCGTACTTCCCAAATGCCGCGATCGGGCTCCTGCCAGTGCGCGATGGTCGCCTGGACCTGGCGCTCCAGCAGCGGCCACAGCGACTCCGGCACCTGTTGCCGGGATTTCACGTGCAGGTACACCGCGTCGAGCATGGTGCCCCAGATATCGTGCTGGTCCTGGTTGTAGGCGCCGTTGCCGATACGCACCGGTTTGGCGCCGTCGTAGCCGGTCAGATTGTCGAGCGTGCTCTCGGTGAGGTCGCGTTCGCCGCCGATACCGTAGAGCACCTGCAGCGGAACGGGTTCACCGTTGTCGCCAGTGGTGGCGTCCCTGAGGAAGGCGAAGAAGTCATTGGCCTCGCGGTCGAGGCCGAGGGTGTACAGACCCCACAGCGCGAAGCTGGAATCGCGTACCCAGGTATAGCGGTAGTCCCAATTGCGTTGGCCGCCAGGAGTTTCCGGAAGCGAGGTGGTGGCCGCGGCCATCAGCGCACCGGTCGGCGCGTAGGTGAGCCCCTTGAGCGTGAGCGCGCTGCGCTGTAAGTAATTGCGCCACGGATGATCCGGGAAATCGCCGAGGGTGATCCATTGCCGCCAGCATTCGGTGGTCTGCCACATCTTCTGCGCCGCCTCTTCGAAGGTGCGCGGTGCGGGCAGTTCCGACCAGGTCAGCGCGACGAACACTTCGTCACCCTCCTTCATCCTGGTCCTTGCCCGAGCCTCGCGGCCCTCGAGTCCGAGCCGCAGGTCGGTGGTCAGCACCAGCGTCGGGCCCGCGGTCGGATCGGTGGTGCGCACGGCGGTGGCCTCCTCGTACACCTTGCCGGTGTACTCCCAGCGGGCCGGGGCGCGGTGGTAGTCGAAGGCCGGTTCGCAGCTCATCTCCAGCTCGACCGTGCCGTTCACACACTTCACCGTGCGCAGCAGGACGTGCTCGGCATCCCAGTCCATCGGCGTGCGGCGATGAGTCTTGCTGCGCTGATCGTTGTTGTGCCATGGACCGAGCACCAGTGCGTCGCGCACGATCAGCCAGCCGGTCTCGGTCTGCCAGGTGGTTTCCAGGATCATGCCGCCTGGCAGATACCGCCGTGCCGCGGGCACATTGACCCCGTACGGGCCGATCCGGAAATGTCCGGCGCTGCGATCGAGCATCGCACCGAAGATGCTCGGCGAATCGGGTCGTGGCACACACATCCACTCGACGCCGCCATTGCTGGCGATCAGACAGCTGGTCTCGCAGTCGGACAGGAATGCGTAATCGTCGATCGGCGGATAGGTGGCGTGCTGGTGCACCTGGGTCAGCTGACTGAGCACAGGCAGGTCGGCAGGTTCGTCGACGGTCAGATCATCAGAAGACGCCATACCTCATCTTCGGCCCGCCCGCCCGTGTCGTCCACCTAGCGCGCCGAAACCCGACCAGCGCGCCTGACCACCACGAGACTTGCCACGCGACCTCAGCCACCACGGAGCGAGCCGACAACTGCGACGCCGGGAGCAGGGTTGTGTGTCATGGTGGAACGAGCGCGTCCTGTCTTGCCTGGAGTGCGGGCAGGGCGGCACGCACCAGACAGAGACAGGTCTGCTGCAGCAGGCTCCTATGAAGTCACAGGCGCCGCGTCCGGTGGGTGCACGAGAACCCCGCGGTAGACCGACCGACAGATCTCACCCAAGACACCGAGGTCAGTCTTACGAAGAGTCAGGACGACCGCTGCGGGGCTCCCACACATACTCTCTGTCTTACTCGCGCCCGAGCCGTCCAAACGCATGCGCCCGCAGGCGCGAGTCTCGACCTTCCGGTACGCGTGCATCAGGTGCCGAACGCCCCCGCCATCACCAACCACAACGGAGCGAATCTTACGAGCGAGGAGTTCGCGGCCCGTCTCGCGGCGGAGCTGTCGTAGCGCATGCGCCCGCAGGCGCGGCACTTGACCTTCGGGGACGCGTGCATCAGGTGCTGAACGCCCCCCGCCATCCCCAGCCCCAACGGAGCGAGTCTTACGAGCGACTGTTCGCGGCCCGTCTCGCGTCCGAGCCGTCGAAGCGCATGCGCCGCAGGCGCGAGTCTCGACGGCTCGGACGCGAGACACCAGGGGGCCGCGAACACGCAGCGCCGGAGGCGCTGCCAAAGACACAGCGCTAGGCTGGTGCCGTGCATCAGATCGCAGGGTGGTGGGACGGCTTCGAGCTGTGGGTCGCGGGATTGCCGTTTATCCCACAGTTCATCGTGGTGTTGGTCGGCATGGTTCCGGTCAGCTTCGCCATCGCGTACCTGCTGGACCGGCTGCTGCGGATCTCGCTGCAACTGCTCGGCCGTAATCGTGCGACCTCGACGGCACTTACCGCGGAGGATGTCGTAGGCCCCGAGCCTGTCCTGATGCCCGAGCCGATCGCGCCGCGGGTGGCGGTGCGCGAGACCGCGCAGAGCGGGGCGCGTTGATGCCGCGTTCCCGCGTTCAGCTCGCCTTGATCGCCCTGCTCGTGCTCGTGGTCATCGCCTGGCTCATAACCCGCTAGCGGAGTCGTTCCGTCCGCCGGTCGTTGACTTCTCTACCGACGTCAGGGACGCGCTCGCCGACCTCGGCTCAGCGTTGTCGCCTGCCATGAGTCGGTGCAGGCTCGAGCGTGAAACGCGGGCAGCACCGCCTCCGACCTACGCGGCCGCGCTGATCCCATCGGCCTCGGCGCGCAGTCCGCGCAACCTGCCGAGTTGCACATCCAGGTCGGCGATGCGTTCTTCGCGGTGGTCGCCGTATTTGCCGTAGGCCACCTCCGCGACGCGTAAACGTTCGTCGGCGGTGTGGAGTACGTCGGTGGCGATATCAGTGAAGTGATCGCGCAGGGTGCGTTGCACGGCTCGCAACCGGTTTCGGGATTCCTTACCGACCTGGAAGATCACATCGTCCATCAGCCTGGCCACGGAAACCTTGGCCTCGGCCTGACGGCGCTGCTTGCGAGCCTTGCGGTCGTCCCACAGCGCATTGGCGCCGAGCAGGAGGGCGGCGGCGGCCGAGTACCAGTTCACCAGTGGCATTTTCAGCAGGCTGGTGAGCACACCGACCATGAGCAGACCACCGTAGGACCCGCGCATGACGGTAAGGAATTGGCCGAGGAAACCGGCTTTCCCGCTGATCAGCGGTTCCAACCGCGCCACATGGTCGAGCACTTCACCGGGATTTTCCAGGCGTAGATCCGGTAGCGGCGGAGCGCGGTGATCGGCGGGGAATTTGGCGGCCACCTGTTCGGACAGTTCCACCGCCCGGTAGTGCGCCACCACGAAATTCTCTTCGACCGCCTCGCAGATGCGCGCGTCCAGATCCGCGCCGAAATCCTGCCAGCGGCGGGCCGGATCGGTCCGGACGATCTCGGCCTCGGCATCGCGCACCAGGCTGCGTAGCCGGTGCCGCAGATCGTGTTCGATATCGGCCATCAGCTCCGTGCTGCCGTCACCGAGGGTGACCTGCCAGTTGGCCGAGCGCTGTCGCAGCTGATCGGCCTGGTCGCGGGCGGCTACCAATTGTTCGGTGATCTCCACCCGGCGCCGCGGATCGCGCAGCGCCTCGGCCTCGGTCCGCAGGGTCACGGCCAAATGGTCGGCGACCAGCCGGATGTCGTTGGCCGCGGCTTCCAGCACCAGGCTGTCGGCCCGTGCCAGCACGTAGTCGCGCAGGTGGTCGACCAGTTGGGGCACGCCGGATTCGATATCGCGCTGATAATTGCCCGCCTGCAAGTGCAGCAGCGCGGAGACCGGTGCCACCGCGAAGCCGAGACCGGCCGCGTCCAATAGCTCGCGATTGCGCTGTTGGGTGTGCTGCCAGTGCGGGTGCAGGTCGATCTTGTTCAGCGCGCAGATGACCGTCGGACACAGCTGTTGGATGCGCACGAGATAGTCGATCTGTTCCGCGCTGAACTCGGTTCCGGCGTCACCGACGTAGAGCACGGCATCCGCTGCGGCGATCATCGACCAGGTGGTGTGATCGTCGCCGTTCGAGCCGGGTGCGTCCATCAGGACGAGGCCCTCGGCGAGCAGCGGACTCGGCTCGGTGAATTCGGCGCGGATCACCCCGTCGGCAGCCAGCGCGGGCCCGGGATCCAGCGGATCGACTGGCTGACGTTCGATCCGGCCCGCGCCCAGCGATTTCACCAGCACGGCGGTCGGTTCCGGTCCGAACTCCGCGATCACCGGCACACTCAGCGCACTCTCGGTGGCGCTCACCCGCGCCCCGATCAGGCCATTGACCAGGGTGCTCATACCGTTCTTCGCGGCACCTACGACCACCAGGCGCAGCCGCGGATCACTGACCCTGGCCCGAACCATACTCAGTCGGCCACCCAGGTCTTGCCGGCCCGCGGAGCGAGTCATCTCCTGCAGTCGATCGAGGATTCCGATGACCGGCGCCATCGCCTCCGGATGTTTCACCGTGGCGGCCTCCAGCCCGGCTGCGGCAGACAACCGCTCCTCCTAACTGTCTTGCGGATATCGCGTTCGACGATGACATGCGCGAGCGCGACGGGTGCGCGCGACCCCCATCCGGCTTCCTAGATCAAGGTGATATCCAGGCCCGGCATGAGGTGGTGGCCGTCGTGCATACCCGGATCGGGCAGCAGCGGGGTGGACAGCCCAGCGGCCATGAGGCTCATCGACGCATGGTCGGGCTCGTATACCGGGTGCCCGAAATCGGCCGGGTCGCTGATTTCGGCGGCGATCGGGTGCGTCGGCGGCTTCACCGGCGTGACCGGTGCCGGCATCGTCGGCGCGGGGACGTGCGGCTGCTGAGTCGGGATCGGCGCCGGGGAGTTCGCGGTCGGGATATCGATATCCGGGGTCGGCACGACCGTCGGTGCGGAGTGGGTGACCGTCGGCACCGAGACGGTCGGGACGTCCACGGTCGGGTCGTCGACGTCCGGCTGAGTGGTGTGGGTATTCGGGATGGAATTGCCGCCGTTGACGGTACTCGGGGTGGTCCCGCCGGTGTGGCCGGTACTGGTGCCGCCGTTGCCGGTGCTCGGAAGCGTCACATCGTCGTCGTCCGGTGTCGTCGTGTGCGTCGGCGCGTGCGTGGTGGGAGCCTGGGTGGTCGGCGCTTGGGTCGCCGTCGGGATCTTCGTCGTCCCAGTGGCATCGGTGTCCGGAACCGTGGTGTGGCCGGGCTTGGTGGCTCCCGTATCGGGCGTCTTGGTCGGATGCCCGGTGGTGTTGTCGGCGGGGATCGGCACCGTCTTGGTGACGGTGGTCGGGGTGCTGGTCACCGGTGTGGTGGTCGGATGCGAATCGTCGACCGCGACCGGATGCTTCGCCGGAACCGGTCTCGGCTCGAACAGGGCGGGCACCGTCGCGGCGGGCGCGGTCAGCGGCGACGGACCCGGCGGCGCGACAAGGACATTGGCGACCGGGGTGCTCGCCACATCCGGCTGAATCGTGGTTTGCAGCGGGGTGGCGGCGACCGGCGCGGCAACCGCGGCGGGCGCGACGACGGCGGGGGCCACCGCCGCGGGCGCGACGGCCGGTGCGATCGGAGCGGGCAGCGGCGCCGCGAACGGCTGCACGGGCTGCACCGCGACGGGCTGCACGGCCGAGTACGGGGATCCGCCGACGGGCTGGGTGCCGACCGGGTTGACCGTGCCATGTGCACCGGAACTGTCGAGGCCGGAACGTCCGGCGCTGCCGGGGGTTTGGCCGAGCCAATCGGAGAACCTGTCGATATTGTCACCGACCCGACCTGCGCCGACCTCGACCTTCAGTGCGCCGTCGACCTCGACCTTGGACTGTGTGGCCAGGTACATCCCGTGCGGACCGACACTCAAGTCGACTTCGAGTTCGGTGTGCAGGCTGAAAGCGGCCGCTGCATCGATGAAGACGCCGACCGCCTCCGGGTTACCGACACCGTGGAACATATCGGCGCCGTGGAATGCATCGCTCCCGTCGAACGCGTGGTTGCCGTAATACGCGTCGTCACCATGGAACAGCGCACCATTACCCCCGGTGGCGCCGCTGTGAAACATGTTTCCGCCGTAATACGGAAGGTGACTCGCGTCCGCATCGCCGTCGTCGGTGCTTTCGGCATCACTGCTCACCGACTCGCTGATCGCCGTGTTGTGGGCTGACGCCGGAACACGGGGCAGAGTAAAAGGATTCGCACCCGGAGCGAGGAAGCCGTTCGGGTCGGGGAGGTTGAAACCGTGATCGCCGTGACCGAAGTCTAATCCGGGCAGTTTGCCGAGGCCGCCCGGCACGTGTCCAGTACCGAGATCGAGCCCGGACTGCGGTGCATCGCTGTGCAGATCGAGTCCGGACCGTTCGCTCTCGGTTCCGAGACCGAGCCCGGGCTGATAACTGTTGCCGTACCCGGTGTTCTGCCACGGCTGCACTGAATGCTGCTGCGGCACAGGCCCGATGTACACGCCGGAATTGGGCACATTCGGGATGGTGAACGGCGCGTTGACGCTGACATCGCGCGGGGTGGGTGTCGACGAATGCACTGGTGCGGGCGGAGTCGAATCCGGGTCCGGATCCGGAAAGGTGACCACGGGACTCGGCGCGCCCGGTTCGGGGTCACGGGTGTAGGCCGAAGTCCAGCTGTCGAGCCGTTGCCCGCCGCCGGGATGGACGGGGGCGGGACCACCATTGGTGGCGACCAGCGCGCCGCCGGTGACGTACGCGCCCGCTCGCGCTACCCGCGCGACGCCGGTGGCAACGCGATAGGCGGTATCGCCCGCACGATCGTCAGCTTCGGTGGCATCGCTGTCGAAGGGCAGGTCACTCGTCATGCAAGCTCCACTCTCAGGTTTCCAGCATCCTCACCACGCCGGGCAGACCGAGTGAAGATCATTCAACGATATTCCGGAAAACCCAACTGTCACATTCTGCAGGTCCGCAGAGCATACGACTGTGACGAGCAACATAACCTTGCCATTGGAAAAACCAGAACGGAAGCCCTGTTTCTGCGGGCACCCCGAACTGGGGCCGGTGTTGCCATCGGACCTGCTCGAGCGCTCCGAACCCGCGGCCCGAAACCGTGTCGACGAGACTAACTCGTCGGCGACCACGCGTACAGCCCGAGTTGGCTGCGCCGCAAGAGATTTCTAATGATTGCTCAAGAGATGGTGAAGTTGCGCTGCTTAGCGTCGTTCTCGCCGGAACAGCCCCGGCACCGACGCGAAGGAGATCGCATCATGACCGCACCCCTCGGACGCGGCCGAGCCCGCATTGCCACGATCGTCACGGGTACCGCATTCGCCGTCACCGCGACCGCGCTGGTCGCAGGAGCCGCCTGGGCCCATCCGCCGCTGCCGGACGACGGGGACCTGACGGTGACGTGCGTCGTGCAGGGCCCAGGCGAGCCCCACGTGGTGATCCTGGAGCGTCGAGGCCTCGGCGCTCCGGGCGCACCGCTACCGCCGCTCGTCGAACCGCCCGGCTGCCCGGATATCGATCCGTCCGGACCGGTCATCGTGGCGCCTGGCCGGCCCGGCGAACCGGCTCGCCCCGGCGTCGTATACATCCAGCCCGCCCGTCCTGCGCCGAGCGGCAGTAGCGGCAGCTGACCGAGGGGCGGCTCTATGGTGGCGCCATGACCGGACAACGCATCTTGGTCGTGGACGACGAGGTTCGAGTTCTCGCCTCGCTGCGGCGGGGGCTCGAACTGTCGGACTTCGACGTGGTCACTGCGGGGGACGGCGCCGAGGCGCTGTCGATGGTCCGCAGCGCCGAGCCGGACGCCATGGTGCTCGATGTGAATATGCCGAATCTGGATGGGGCGGGCGTGGTTACGGCATTGCGTGCGATGGGCAACGACATTCCGATCTGTGTGCTGAGCGCGCGCACCGCGGTCAGCGATCGCATCGCGGCCCTGGAGCGCGGGGCCGACGATTACCTGACCAAACCCTTCGACCTCGGCGAACTCGTCGCGCGCCTGCATGCGTTGCTGCGCCGTCGACCCGCGCTGATCCGGCCGTCCGGTGACGACCAACGCCAAGTCGGCCGGGTGCGCATCGATCGGGCCGGGCATCGGGTTTTCGCGAGCGGACAGCAAGTGGAGCTGACCAAACGGGAATTCGAGGTGCTCGCACTGCTGGCCGAGAACATCGGCATCGTGCTCAGCCGCGAGCAGATCCTTTCCGCGGTCTGGGGTTACGACTTCAGCACCGACACCAATGTGGTGGATGTGTTCGTCTCCTATCTGCGGCGGAAGTTGGAGGCGCACGGTGCGTCTCGGGTTATCCATACGGTGCGTGGGGTCGGATTCGTACTGCGGGAGGAATCATGAGCGCTATGGAGGAATCGTGAGCGAGCAGCGGAATCGTGAGCGAGCAGCGCCGTCGGTTCCAGCACAACGACCCGAGCGCCGACGAGTCGGCGGGGCCGGACAGTGAAGTCTGCGAAAGGCAAAGTGTCCCTGTCGTTGCGCGCTCGTGTGGCGCTGGTGTCGGGCGTGGTCGCGGCGCTTGTCGCGGTCACGCTCGGCATCGTCTACACGGCACTTCTCGACGCCACCGGTTCCCGTCAGTTCGACGACACGGTCTCGACCATGGGCGTCGCCATCGCGCCACCACTGGATACGCCACCGCACGTAGTGATTCGAACCCTCCCCGATCCACAGACCCGCCCCACACCGCAACTAGATCCCACCATCGTCGCCCCCCAACCGGGTCCCGCAATCGCCGCCCCGCAACTAGGGCCCGACATCCCCCTGCCCCCACTAGATCCTGCCGTACCCGGGCGCGTGATCGTGGGCCCCGGTGACGTCCGCACCGTTGTCGCAGGCGCGCCCGGTTTAGTGGTCCGGCTCGAACCCGATCGCGCACTGGTGGATTCGGCCATCCGCCGCAGCCAGTTGATCGGCGTCGGGATCGGCATCGCGGGCGTGCTGCTCGCCGCGGTGCTCGGCTGGTTCCTGGCCGGTTACGCCGCCAGTCCACTGCGCAGACTGGCCGCCGCTACGCACGGCATCGATACCCTCGAACAGCTCCCCCCACTGAGCGGTCGCGGAGCCCGTGAGGCGGAGGAACTTTCCGATGCCATCACCCGCATGCTCACCCGACTGGAGGCGGCACACGGCGCCACCAATCGCGCACTTGCCAGCGCCAGAGACTTCGCCGCGGTCTGCGCCCATGAGTTGCGCACACCGCTCACCGCTATGCGTACCGACCTGGAAGTCCTGGCCACCAAGGAATTACCCGCCGACCAGCACCGCGCGGTACTCGCCGATGTTCTGCTCGCTGAGCGCCAGATCGAGAACACCCTGACCGATCTGGAACAACTCGCGGTCGGCGAACTAACCGAATCCGACGCCTTCGAACCCTTCGAACTGTGCGAAATCCTCGACCGCGCGGTACAAGACGCCCGTCGCCGACACCCCGAGGTCAGCATCGATCTCACCGAATGCACCCCGACCACAGTGAACGGGCTACCGGGTGGACTCATGCTCATCGTCACCAATGCAGTCGCCAACGCCGTCCAGCACGGTCAGGCGGACACCGTCACGATCGCCGCCCACCGCGCCGACTCCGGCACAATCGACATCACGATCGACGACGACGGCACCGGCATCCCCGAAACCCTGCGCCCCGCCGCCTTCGACCGCTTCGTCAAAGGCCCGGGCTCCCCCGGCTCCGGCCTGGGCCTCGCTCTCGTGCGCCAACAAGCCGAACTCCATTCCGGCACAGCTGAACTCGACCGCAGCCCACTGGGGGGCGTCCGCCTGCGCGTCCGAATTGCCGCCCTGGACGATGGCTGAGGCTCAGTCGGCCATATCTTTGAGCGATTCGGTATCGAACGTGAGGCCGACCGGCTCCGGCAGGCTCACCGCGCGCCCGAATGCGTAGCTGTGCACGTCCTGGTAGCCATCTTCATCGGGCTGGCTGTGAACGACTACCTTGCCGGCCTCGCGATCGATGAGCAGGTAGAGCGGAATCCCAGCTCGCGCATAGGCGATCGGCTTGTCAATTCGATCGCGCCGGTTGGTGTCGGAATCATGAGAGGTGACTTCCACCGTCATCACCACGGCATCCGGTGCGGCCCACTCACCCGCGCCAGCGAACGCATCAGGTGGCGCCAGAATGCCGTCAGGACGAGCTCGTCCCTTACGGTACGACCCGACGGCCAAGCCCTGCCCGATGACATGGAGAAATAGTCCCGGGTTCAACGGCATCAGCAGCAGGAGCAGCCAGTTGAGTATCCGGCCATGGTCGCCATCGGGCGCACGTTTGACCCCCAGTCGTCCGCCGATGAGTTCAACCTGCACGCCTTCGGTCTCACGCTCGACGGCACGAGCGATCGACTCGAACTCAGTCGCGAGGATGGGCCCCTCCTCCGATACAAGAGTCGGGTCGTCGTGCACCACAGTCACAGCCCGCCTCCTCGGTTTCTGCCCACCTGACAACGGATCCTGCCTCATGGTCGTTCCCCGAGAGGCACTATCCCGCGGTGTGCCGACCGCCGCCGGAGTGGCGAACCTATTTCTGCCCCTTCGGTTTATCGGAGGCGGCGTCGGAGGAGAGGGCGGCTACGAAAGCTTCCTGGGGGACGTCCACGCGGCCGATGGTCTTCATGCGCTTCTTGCCCTCCTTCTGCTTCTCGAGCAGTTTGCGCTTACGGCTGATGTCACCGCCGTAGCACTTGGCGAGCACGTCCTTGCGGATAGCGCGGATGTTCTCGCGGGCAATGATCTTCGAGCCGATGGCGGCCTGGATGGGCACCTCGAACTGCTGGCGCGGAATGAGTTCGCGCAGTTTGGTGGTCATCTTGTTGCCATAGGCCTGGGCGGCGTCGCGGTGCACGATCGCGCTGAACGCGTCCACCGCCTCGCCCTGCAGCAGAATGTCGACCTTGACCAGATGCGACTCCTGCACGCCCGACTCCTCGTAGTCGAGGCTGGCATAGCCGCGGGTGCGTGACTTCAGCGAGTCGAAGAAGTCGAAGATGATCTCCGCCATCGGCATGGTGTAGCGCAGCTCGACCCGGGTCTCGGACAGATAGTCCATGCCACCGAGTTCGCCGCGGCGACCCTGGCACAGCTCCATGATCGAACCGATGAATTCGCTCGGCGAGATGACGGTGCACTTCACCACCGGCTCGTACACATGGCGCACCTTGCCCTCCGGCCAGTAGGACGGGTTGGTGACAACGTGCTCGCTGCCGTCTTCCATCTCCACCTTGTAGACCACATTGGGTGCGGTCGAGATCAGGTCCAGATCGAATTCGCGCTGCAGGCGTTCGCGGGTGATCTCCATATGCAGCAGGCCGAGGAAGCCGCAGCGGAAACCGAAGCCGAGCGCCACCGAGGTCTCCGGCTCGTAGGTCAGCGCGGCGTCGTTGAGCTGGAGCTTGTCGAGCGCGTCGCGCAGGTCCGGATAGTCCGAGCCGTCGACCGGGTACAAACCCGAGTACACCATCGGCCGCGGCTCGCGATAGCCGGTGAGCGGTTCGCTGGCACCGCCGCGCGCGGACGTGACGGTATCGCCGACCTTCGACTGGCGCACATCCTTCACGCCGGTGATGAGATAACCGACCTCGCCGACGCCGAGGCCCTGGGTGGGCTTGGGCTCCGGGGACACGATGCCGACTTCGAGCAACTCGTGTGTCGCACCGGTGGACATCATCTTGATCTTCTCGCGCGGAACGATCTTGCCGTCCACCACACGGACGTAGGTGACCACGCCGCGATAGGTGTCATAGACGGAGTCGAAGATCATGGCCCGCGCGGGGGCGTCCGGATCGCCGACCGGCGGGGGCACCTGCTTGATGACCTCGTTCAGCAGCTCCGCCACACCGACACCGGTTTTACCGGAGACCCGCAGCACGTCATCGGGTTCGCAGCCGACGATATGGGCGATCTCGGCGGCGTAGCGGTCCGGATCGGCGGCGGGCAGGTCGATCTTGTTCAGCACCGGGATGATCGTCAGATCCTTGTCCAGCGCCAGGTACAGATTCGCCAGTGTCTGCGCCTCGATGCCCTGCGCCGCGTCGACCAGCAGCACCGCACCTTCGCACGCCTCGAGCGCCCGCGACACTTCGTAGGTGAAGTCGACGTGGCCGGGTGTATCGATCAGATGCAGTACATAGTCGGTGCCGTCGACCTGCCACGGCAGCCGCACATTCTGGGCTTTGATGGTGATGCCGCGTTCGCGCTCGATATCCATCCGGTCCAGGTATTGGGCGCGCATCGCCCGCTCCTCGACCACACCGGTGAGCTGCAGCATGCGGTCGGCCAGCGTCGACTTGCCGTGGTCGATGTGCGCGATGATGCAGAAGTTCCGGATCCGGGCGGGATCGGTGAACGTCGTGTCGGCGAAGCTGGCGGGCACTCCACTCCTCATGGGTATCGGCAAACTGCCGTCTATCGTCCCATGCGCGAGGTAGCGGCACTGTCAGCGGTTCACCGTTGCGGGTTCCGTACCACTGTTCAGCCGCGATAGCCGGTGCCCGGAATGCGGTGCGTGTAGTCGGCGCACAGGTAGGTCTCGGGCACCTGTTCGGTCACCGGCACCTCGAAATAGTCGTCCTTGGTGCGGACCGTGAGGTACTGGTCCTTGGCATCGCGGTGACACCACATGCCGGTGAGGCCGTGGCCGTACGGCGAGTAGTCGGAGAACAGGCAGGTAATGCAGGAGAGCAGACGGACATCGTCCGGGAACTGCTGTCCGAGTCGGAACAGCGCGTCCTCGAAATATCTGTCGGTGCCCTGGTAGGTCAGCCCGTCGATGTCGATGGCGAGTTCGAGCGACTCCCCTACCCCGCCTGGCGGCAGTGTCAGCCGGAAATGGATCACACCGGGTTGCCGCTGGTCGTGCGCCTGCACCGAGCAGGGCAGTTCGCCGGAGAGGGCACAGCCCGAGATGGCATCCCACTCGTCGACGGGAAGTCCGACCCGAAGCGCTGCGGTCTTGTCATAGGGACCCAGCGCGTCGAAGTCCGGACCCGCCACCGGAACGCCACGGATGACTGTGCGGATATCGAACCGGTTCGGACCCCAGTGCCGAGATGGCCCGATCCGCCACATGATGTGCTCGGTACCGTGCTCGTCGGTGTAGGTCCCCGGAAAAACCTGCGGTTGCACAGCTGGATCCTTCTCCCGCGACGAATTGCCCGACTCTAACCAAGAATTCGCCGTATTTTCGGTGGGTGGAGAAATTGGTTTTCGTCCTGCGTCGATCCGATGCCGAGGCGACCGAGTCGTGGTGCGAATCGCTGCGCACCACGGTGGCCGCGCAACTGGTCGACCTCGGGGTCGCGGGTGTCACCGTCTATGTCCGCGATGCGGAAGTCCAGGCCGCACTGATGCGCATGGTGACGCTGGACCCGCCGATCGCGGCGGCGGTCACGGTCTGGGTCGAACGGAGCTACGGTCCCGAGGCCGCGGCCGCGGCCGACCTTCTCGCCGAATTCGCCACCGCGACACACGGCTACCTGGTGACCGAGTCGGTGCCGCTGCGGCTCGATGATTCGGTCCCCACCCGCACCGAGGGCTTCGGCAACCTCGCCTTCCTGCGCAAGCCCGCCGAACTCACCTGGGAACACTGGCTGGGCGACTGGCAGGGACGGCATACCACGGTGGCCATCGAGACGCAATCGACATTCGGCTATACCCAGAACGTGGTGGTCCGGGCGATCACACCGGACGCGCCCGCCATCGATGCCATTGTCGAGGAACAGTTTCCAGCGGCGGCACTCACCGATCCACTGGTCTGGTACGGCGCGCGCGACGCGGACGAGTTCCAGGAGCGGGTGCGACGCATGCTCGACTCGGTCACCCGGATCGGCGCGGATCGCAACCTCGATACCGTCTCGACCAGCAGATATCCTGTGCTGCAACCATTTTCGACACGGACGCGGCAGCGGACCGGCGCCTGAGGCGCGAACACGTGCTACCGGGCGGTAGACAGCGCTGATGAGAACTCGAGATCGCGCCGTTACCATCCAAGGATGGCCCGAACTTGGAACACGCTCGGCAAGCAGCTAGGCCTCATCGCGAAGGAGCAGGGGCCCAAGATCGTCAAGCAGCAGGGACCGAAGTTGGTCGACAAGCTGCAGCGCTCATCGCTGCTCGAGCGCGCGGTCGGGTCGCTGGCGACGCGTAAGGCGCCGGCGGTCGCGATCCGACCGACCGCATCGACCCCGGTACCGACCGCCGAGCGGGCCAGGCAGATCGTCTACTGCCCGCAGTTGGACGGCCGCGCCGATCCGGGCGAGATCGTGTGGACCTGGGTGCCCTTCGAGGAGGATCCGAACAACGGCAAGGATCGCCCGGTGCTCGTCGTCGGCCGCGACCGCAGGACCCTGCTCGGGCTGATGCTGTCGTCGAATCCGGAGCGCGCCCACGATCGCGACTGGGTCGGAATCGGCAGCGGCAGTTGGGATCACGAAGGCAGGCCGAGCTGGGTCCGCCTCGATCGGGTACTCGACGTCCCGGAAGACGGCATCCGCCGCGAAGGCGCGATCCTGGCCCGCAAGACCTTCGACCTGGTCGCCCACCGGCTATGCGCCGAATACGCTTGGCATTGATCGGAATTCAAGACACCATTTCCCGGGAGCGGCCGAACAGTAGGCCGTAGATCAACGCACCGAGCACGCCACCGATGAGCGGGAACACTACGAAGACCCAGACCTGGGGTCCGGCGCCGTCCTGGTAGAAGGCGACGGCGAGGCTGCGGGCCGGATTCACCGAGGTGTTGTCCACCGGGATCGAGATCAGGTGGATGACCGCGAGCGTGACGCCGATCGACAGTCCGGCCAGCGGAATATCGGAGATCTGGTCGGTGGAGGCCAGCACCACGAATACCAGCAGCGCGGTCAGCATGACCTCGATGATGATCGTCGCGGACAGGCCGTAGCCGTTCTCGATCACCACCTGTCCGAGCGGACCGCGCACCGCGGACGGACTGTGCTTACCCCAGCCGTTCGCACCGAGCCCGTTGACCGCACGGTCGTAGGAGGGCAGATTCTTGGCGATCGCGAACAGCACGAGTCCGGCCAGGAACCCACCGATCAGTTGCGCGATCACATAACCGACCGCGGAGATCACCGAAAGCCTGCCGAGCAGCAACTGCCCGACGGTCACGGCGGGATTCACGTGGCAGCCGGAGATCGGCCCGATCGCGTAGACCAGAAACAGCAGGGATAAGCCGAAGGCCAGTGCTATGCCAAGCGCACCGACGCGCTCACCGGCCAGTACCGCGGTGCCGACACCGCTCATGACCAGCACGAATGTGCCGAGCGTTTCGGCGGCCCACTTCTTGGCCTCCGGCGTCGGCTCCAGTTCGGTGACTTCCTCGACGACTTCCTGAGCAGTGGGAGACATACGCGCCACCTTCCGAGAGGGTCTTCCCCTTATGAACGGGGCTTGGGACCTGCTACGAAAATCACGGCTGATATGAAACTGGACGTTACGCGAGACGGGTGAGCACTACAACGCTGACCCTTTCGACCGACCCGCAAGCGATCGCTACGGCGGTGCGGCGCTAGGCGAGCCTGGTGATCTCCACTACGACCTCCAGATCGGTCGAACCGCTGCCGGAGAAAATGCCCTTGAGCGGCGGCACATCGGCATAGTCGCGGCCGACGCCAACGGAAATGTGCTGTTCGTTGATGGCGATATTATTGGTCGGGTCGTAGCCCCACCACGCACCGGTCCACGCCTCGATCCAGGCGTGCGATTGCCCCGCGACGGTCGTATTGATCTCGGCGGCCGGATCGGGATGCAGATATCCGGAGACGTAGCGGCTCGGAATCCCCATACTGCGCAATAGAACCAGGGTCAGATGCGCGTAATCCTGGCATACGCCTCGACGTTCGGCGAAGGCCTGTACGGCCGAGGTGTGCACCGAGGTCGTACCCGCGATGTAATTCATTTCGTCGTGCACCCATTCGGCCGCACGCACAACGGCTTTCGCGGGCGGCACACCGCGCGCGAGCTGTTTCGCGGTCGTGGCCAGTTTCTTGCTCTGCGGCACATAGGCGGTGGGCGAGAGCATTTCGTCGAAACGGTCACCGATGTGTGCGGAGTGCAATTCCTCCCAGGAGAACTCCTCGGCCGGACCGGCGAACGGTTCGGTCTCCACCACCGATGACCCGGTGACCTCCAATTCGGTATGCGGGGCGTGCAGATCGAAGGACGTGACCGCGGTGCCCCAGTAGTCGGTATAACGATAGGACCGGGTGGAGGGCACCGTCTCGACCCGATTCAGGATGACGTTCTGCCTACTGTCCGCGCGCGGAGTGAGCCGAGCCTCGTTGAACGACCGGGTGACCGGGGCGTCGTAAACATAACCGGTGGTGTGCACCACCCTGATTCGCCAGCTCACAGCTCTCCCTCCACCTGCGCATGGTTATCGTGACTCCCGCGCTGATCGGTCCAGGCCACCCATGGCGCGGCGTGGAAGTACTGGAGCGCGATCGCCTCGCTGACCTCGCGACAGGTCTTCTGCAGCGAAAGCAGGCGATTCTGCAGATCCTCCAGCAGCGCACCGGGCGGCAGGAATTCGAGCTCGCTGCGGGCCCTACCGAGCAGCCGCTGCGCCTCGTGGCGCGCACCGACCCGGCTGGTCGGGCGCTGATCGAGTTCGGCGAGGCAGGCCTCGGCCACCCGCACCGAATGGAAGACCGAACGCGGGAAAAGCCGGTCGAGCAGGATGAATTCGGCGACCAGATGGGCGTCCAGTGCGCCGCGGTGGGTGCGTAAATAGGTGTCGTGCGCACCGGCCGAGCGCAATACGGTCACCCAGGCCGGTGACGAGGTGCGGTCGCCCGCGCGCGAAAGCAGCAGGCGCACGGTCATATCCACGCGTTCGATGGAGCGACCGAGCAGCAGGAAGCGGTAACCGTCGTCGCGGCTGAGCGTGGAGTCGGAGAGTCCGGCGAACATCGCCGCCCGACCCCTGATGTAGTGGAAGAATTCGTGCGGGCCCAGGCTGCGGGCGGCCTTCTCGGTGGCCGTCAGCCCGATATAGGTGGCGTTCAGGCACTCCCACATCTCGCTGGAGGTGACTTCCCGTGCGCCCCTGGCATTTTCGCGTGCGTTGGCGATCGAGTCGACAATGGAATTGCCGTGGTCGTGGCTGAAGGCCACCAGGTCGGTGACCGACCAGACATCTAGTTCGACCGCGGGCGGCTCGATTCCCAACACCCGCAAAAGAAGTCGCGAGGTGCGGTCCGGATCCACCGTGGCATCCTCGAGCAACTGATGCACCGCGACGTCGAGGATGCGCGCGGTGTCGTCGGCACGCTCGACGTATCGTCCTATCCAATAGAGGGATTCGGCGTTGCGGGCCAGCATCAGCGTATTCCCCCGCCTTGTCGCTGGTCTGGCCCGGACACGGACTGCTGCCGGATTCGGCGCGGCGCGGCGAGCTGCTGGATTTGCGCGGGCACACCGAGCTGTTGTCGGTCGGATCCGGGCCCACCGAACTTCCGCTGACTCTGCCGCATCGATCCCAGCCGCTGCTCCTGTTGTTGCTGCTGCTGTTGCTGATTCGACTGCGTCGGGGTCAATTCGGGGCCGACCTCACGTTGACCGGACTGCGGCGGGTCGCTCACCAACTCCTCGCCCGCGAGCTCACGGTCGGCGGGCGAGGCGCGCCCGGCCAGCACCCAGGTGTCCTTACTGCCGCCGCCCTGACTGGAATTGACGACCAGCGACCCCTCCGGCAGTGCCACCCGCGTCAAACCGCCCGGCAGCACCCAGATGTCGTCACCATCGTTGACCGCGAATGGCCGCAGGTCGACGTGGCGCGGAACGAGTTCGTTGCCGATCTTGGTCGGCACGGTGGACAGCTGTACCAGCGGCTGGGCGATCCAGCCCCGCGGATCCGACTTGATCTTGCGCCGGATCGCCGCCAATTCCCGTGGCGCCGCCACCGGACCGATCACGATGCCGTAACCGCCGGACCCTTCGACAGGTTTGATCACCAATTCGTCGATGCGGTCGAGCACCTCTTCGCGCTCGTCGTTCAGCCAGCAGCGATAGGTATCGACATTGGGCAGTACCGGTTTCTCGGCGAGGTAGTACTCGATGATCGTCGGCACATACGCATAGGTCAGCTTGTCGTCGCCGACGCCGTTGCCGATCGCGCTGGAGATGACCACATTGCCCGCCCGGGCCGCATTCACCAGTCCGGCGACGCCGAGCACCGAATCGGGCCGGAAGTGCATGGGGTCGAGGAAGGTGTCATCGATGCGGCGATAGATCACATCCACCTGACGCTCCCCGGCTGTCGTCCGCATATAGACGACATTGTCGCGGCAGAACAGGTCGCGGCCCTCGACCAGTTCCACCCCCATCTGCCTGGCCAGCAGCGAATGTTCGAAGTAGGCCGAGTTGTAGACGCCGGGCGTGAGTACGACGACCGTCGGATCCGCCTCATTCGGCGCGGCCGAGGCGCGCAGCGCGGCCAGTAGATGGGTCGGATAGTCGCCGACCGCACGGACCCGGTGCGAGGAGAACAGATCCGGGAAGACCCGCGCCATGGTGCGCCGGTTCTCCATGACATAGGAAACCCCGGACGGTGCGCGCAGATTGTCCTCGAGCACCCGGAAATCGCCGCGCTCGTCCCGGATCAGATCGATACCCGCCACATGGATGCGCACCCCGTTCGGCGGCACCAGACCGGCGGCCTCGCGGTGGAAGTGCTGACATGAGGTGACCAGCCGCTTGGGGATGACCGCGTCGCGCAGGATGTTCTGCTCGCCGTAGACATCGGCGAGGAACAGCTCCAGCGCCGTGACCCGCTGCTTGATCCCGCGCTCCAGCTTGGCCCATTCGGCGGCCGCGATCACTCGAGGCACCAGATCGAGTGGGAAGGGCCGCTCCTGTCCGGATAGCGAGAAGGTGATGCCCTGATCGATGAAGGCGCGATCGAGTGCGTCCGAACGGGCCGCGAGGTCGGCCACGTCGATGGGCGCAAGGGCGGAGAAGATTCCCTTATATGGCTGACGCACCCGGCCCTGGCTATCGAACATCTCGTCGAAGGCGTCCGCGTACCGACCGGGTCGGTAGCCCTCGAATAGTCCGGATGTGGTTGCTGTGCCGTTGCCGTTCGCATGCCCGTTCGACCGGCCACGGGGCGGGGCGGGGGATCGTGCCGAACGTAGCGGCGAGGCGGGAGTCATGCGAAAATCGTGCAACACGCAGCATCGATGCCATGTGAGACGCAAGTAAATTTCTTGCATCATCACTCCGGGTTACGCCCGCTTACCGCGGTCGGTAGCGTTGCCGGTCGAGGCGTTCGCGCGGTGGCGATTTCGCGTGCCGGGGCCGTGGTGATTTCGCCTGCGACGCGGCGACTGGTACCCTCGATCTTCGGCGTCGCGTTACCTGATTACTCCGGTTGTCAACGCGCGCTCGCGAACTTTTCAGCACAGTCCACCAGCGACAGGAACACGAGGAAACAGGCGTGGCCAACATCAAGTCCCAGATGAAGCGGATCCGCACCAACGAGGCGGCGCGCTTGCGTAACCAGTCGGTCAAGTCCGAGCTGCGCACCGAGATCCGCAAGGTCCGGGAGGCCTTCGCGGCCGGTGACAAGGAGAAGGCCACCGGTCTGGTCGTCAGCGCCAGCCGCAAGCTGGACAAGGCCGCTTCCAAGGGCGTCATCCACGCCAACCAGGCCGCCAACAAGAAGTCGGCTCTCGCGCTGGCTCTGAACAAGCTCTGATCGCACCGCTACCGTCCATACGTTGACGCAGCCGCCGTGGCCACGATGACCACGGCGGCTTTTGTCGTCCCGATCGGCTATTGCGAGGATCACTTTTCGGTTCGACGGGCTGGATTCGGATATTTCTTCAGCAATAGTTCAGCAATCTTCTGCCGCGGTGGCGTTGCCGCTCCCTGGGCGCTGAGCGGAACCGTCCCGGCAGGTGCCGTGTCATCGAGACTGTCCTGGCAAATCGGCAGGAAAGTGCCGGTCATGCCAGCATCCGCAGGTCATCGCCGCATCCCACTCCTCGAGCCGAATGCGGATCGGGCAGCGACATGTCGGAGGTTCCCGCTACGATTCGGCGCATGGTTACCGTGTACGCCAATCAGACGCCGGTTCGCTCCGAAGATCTGCCGGACATCATCCGCGCAGCCGAGGTCCTAGGCATCGGACTGAAGATCGAGAACGTCATGGTCCCCGATGAGGAAGGCGGCTACTCGCTGGAGTGGATCGTCACCCGGGACGAGGAAATTCCGGTCTACGAGGAGTGGGAGGGCCGGTACGAGGAGTCCGAAGACGACATCGAGCTGGTTCTCAGCTCGGTCGAATAGAACCCCGCGAATCCGCACCCGCACCGAGCGGGTGCGGATCGCTGAGTACTCAATCCATGTCGCCGTTCAGCCGGTCCAGGGCGGCCTGGGAGTCCGCATCGGCCGCGCGGTAGATGATGATGCGCTGATCCGGATCCTGTAGCGGCATGAGTACTTCGAAATTGACCACCAGCGGCCCGACCTCCGGGTGGCGCAGCGGCTTCTCCCCGCGCCCCTGCACCCGGACGTCGTGCCTGGCCCACCCCTGCGCGAACTCTTCGCTGCGTGCGGTGAACTCGGCGATCAGATCGGCCAGTTCCTGATCGTCCGGATGGGCCGCCCACGCGGCGCGCAGATCGGCCACGCCCGCGCGAATGACCCGATCCCGATCGCAGTAGAAATCCCCCATCGCGGGATCCAAAAGGCACAGCCACATGGAGTTGCGCTGCCGGGGCGGGAGGGCGCCGAAGTCGACGACCAACCGCGCCATTTCCGGATTCCACGCCAGGATGTCGTAGCGGTGGTTGATCAGCATCGCCGGCAGCGGCGACAGATCGTGCACCAGCAGCTCCAGCGCGGGCGCGGGGACGGTGCTCGGTTTTCCGGCATTGGGCTGGCGCTGCTGGGCCAGGTCGAAGAGGTAGGCGCGCTCGTCGGTGTCCAGGCGCAGGGCACGTGCTAGTGCTTCCAGGACGTCCGCGGATGGGCGTAATCCGCGCCCCTGTTCCAGCCGCACGATGTAGTCGGTGCTCACACCCGCCAACTCGGCGACCTCTTCACGGCGCAGGCCCGGGGTGCGCCGAGCCTGTTTGCGCGGGGGCAGACCCAGATCGACGGGATTCAAGCGCTCACGCCGAGCGCGCAGGAAGTCCGCGAGTGCTTGTGCCCAATTCGTGGAGCTCCCCGGCCCTGCGTGGTCACGCAAGCTACCGCTTGCGTGCCTGAGCTCGCTCCGCTGTGTCGCATTCACCGTGCTCGTCATTGCCCTCGATCTTACGGCTGACTAGGACTGGCCTTCCCAGGAAAGACCTTCCCTTACCCGAGCTCTCGAACCGTTCCAGACTCGAAGGCACCGGAAACGAAGTACGAACGACAGGAGCACGACATGTCCGGAGCCCGCACCCTCGATACCTACCGGTTGCTCGGCCGCTCGGGTCTTCGGGTGTCTCCGCTATCCCTCGGGACCATGACGTTCGGCGCCGATTGGGGTTGGGGCGCCGATAAGGACGAGGCCCGCAAGATCTTCGACACCTATGTCGAGCGCGGCGGCAACTTCATCGATACCGCGAGCCAGTACACCAACGGCACCTCCGAGCAGTTGCTCGGCGAGTTCAGTGCCGCTAATCGCGAAAGTCTGGTGCTGGCAACGAAATACACGATGCTGCGCCGCCCCACCGATCCCAACTCCGGCGGTAATCACCGCAAGAGCATGGTCGGTTCGGTGGAGGCCAGTCTGCGTCGGCTGAATACCGACTACATCGATCTGCTGTACCTGCACGCCTGGGACTTCCTGACCCCGGTCGAGGAAATCCTGCGCGCGATGGACGATCTGGTCCGCGCCGGCAAGGTGCTCTATGTCGGCATATCCGACGCACCGGCCTGGCAGGTCGCACGCATGCAGACCATCGCAGACCTGCGCGGCTGGTCCCCGCTGATCGCGTTGCAGATCGAATACAGCCTGATCGAGCGGACCGTCGAACGCGAACTGGTTCCGATGGCGCAAGAACTCGGCCTCGGTGTGGTGCCGTGGTCGCCGCTCGGCAGCGGCGTGCTCACTGGCAAGTACAGCCGCGCCGATTTGGATCATGACGCGGACAGCTCACCCGAGGGCACCCGCAAGAACGTGGCCGCCGCCAACGGATCGCTCAGCGAACGCGGCCTGGTGATCGCCGACGTAGTGAAAGATGTCGCGGCACAACTAGGTAAGACACCGTCACAGGTAGCGCTCGCCTGGACACTGCAGAACCCGGGCGTCACGGCACCGATCATCGGCGCGCGCACGGCGGCACAGTTGGAGGACAACCTCGGAGCACTCGAGGTCGAATTCGATGCCGCCCAGCTGGACCGGCTCGAACAAGCCAGCGCGATCGAACTGGGCTTCCCCCACGACATGCTGGCCCGTCCGATGACCCGCGGCGTCACCTTCGGCGACCTGAAAATCGAAGGCCGCGACTGAGATTCAATCCGATGGGGTGGGCGAGCCAGTTCGCCCACCCCATCAGCGTGTCAGGCACCAATCAGCCGGAATCCATTGCACTCGCCTCTTTGGCGATATCACGGGTAATATCATCGGCGGGTGCCTTCGGTCGAGAAGTTGCTCCAGAAGATGGCGGAAAGTCCGACCAACATCCGTTACGACGAGCTACGTAAGGTGTGCAGCGATCGCTTCGGGCCGCCGCGCCAGAAGGCACCAGCCATGCGCTGTTCAAAACACCGTGCGCGGGCGATCCACGGGTGAATATCCAGCGAGGAGTCGGTGGTAAAGCCAAGCCCTATCAGGTCAAACAGGTGCTTGCAGCGATCGAGAGGCTGGTGCAGACACAATGATGGAAATGACGATGAAGCACTCTCCCGATCTGCATTATTCGTTTCGGGTGGAATGGTCGCCAGACGACGAGGAGTTCGTTGGCCGATGCCTCGAATTTCCCTCCTTGTCCTGGCTGGCGGAGTCGATGGCAGAAGCATTCGAGGGGATCGTTCAACTGGTGGCCGACGTGGTGACTGATCTTCGCCGATCGGAGGAGCCGGTTCCCGAGCCGCTGGCGGATCGGAAGTTCAGCGGTCACTTCGCATTGCGTATGTCTCCGGCGCTGCATCGGCGACTGGCCATGGAGGCGGCTGAGCACGGTGTGAGCATCAATAAATGGGTCAACGAGAAGCTGGCGGCAACGGAGCGGTAGTTCCGGGATTACGGTGCAGCTCGGCTGTCTATTGCGCCCACGCTGAGCCTTCGACGCACGTCGACGGTGGACTATCGCCTTTCCCCTGCGTTCGGCGACACGGCCCTGCGCGATCGCATTCGCGGCACCCACTCAGCTTGCGGAGTGCAGGTCCAGGATTTGTGTGAGGGCGTGTTCCAAGGCGTAGGTGGCGTCGGCGGCGCCGCCCTTGACGTCGGCATTCAGCGTGGCGACTACCTGCATGGCCGTGCCGATGCTGGCCTGGTTCCAACCCCGTGCTTGGGCCTGAGCTTTCTTCACTTTCCAGGGCGGCATGCCCAATTGCTGGGCCAACTTGAACGGGTCACCGCGGCCCGCGGAGCCAACGCGGGCGATGGTGTGGACAGAGTCGGCGAGTGCGTCGGCGAGCAGCACATGCGGTACGCCGCGGTCGGTTGCCCAGCGCAACGCCTCCATGGCGCCGGGTCGATCCCCCGCGACCGCGAGTTCGGCGACATCGAAACCGGAGATCTCGGCCTTGCCCGAGTAGTAGCGGCGCACGGCGGCGATATCAATCTTGCCGCCGGTATCGGCGACCAATTGCGAACAGGCCGCTGACAATTCCCGCAGATCCGAGCCGACCGCCTCCAGCATCGCCTGCACGACCTCGCTCGAAACCCGCACCCCGGCAGTACGAAATTCGCCGCGCACGAACTCGACCCGCTCGGCCGCCTTGGTCAGCTTGGCGCAATCGTGCACCTGCGCACCCGACTTCTGCAGCGCGGGAGCCAGGGCCTTGGCCCGACCGCCCCCGGAGTGCAGCACCACGAGCACCACGCCTTCTGGCGGGTCGCCAGCGGCGGCCGTGATAACCGCGACCGCCTCCTTACCGGCCTCCGCCGCCGACTCGAGCACGAGCACCCGATCCTCGGCGAACAGAGACGGACTCAGCAACTCCGCTAATTCAGCGGTGCTGGCATCTCCGGCCCGCAGCCGATCGACAGGCACCGCATCGGGATCCGGCGCATCCGCCCGCACCTGCGCCGTAATCCCGGCGATCGCCCGTTCCACCAACAACTCTTCATCACCGAGCACCAGGTGCACTGCCGCAGTCCGCTCGCTCACGACTGCACCTCGTCGGTGCTCGGCTCCGTAGTACCCGACGGTGGTATGTCTTTGGTTCGCTCGCCACGCTCGCTCACGCGAGCATCCTACGGTTCGTCACCGACACGTCCGCACGACCAGCATGCGGACCTCGAGGGTCGTCGACGAGGTCGCCGCCCCTCACGGCACCTCCCACATCAGCCTTGTCCACCGCCCGGAACTTCTCCTGCCTGCCACCGGCGCGTATGCCGACGTCAACGGCCTGCACATGCTCAGCGGACCGTCGGCGGCGAGGTAGGCCAGTCCGATCCGCAGCTGCCGTCGAAGACGATGTCGCTGCAAAGCAGTTGGCGCAGGGTTGGCGAGATGCGGCACCGCCCGCATTTCCGCTGACCAGAAACTCTGATCCGCCGTCTCAGCGCGCGGTCGGCCGACGGACGCCGAGGTTGGAGGGCGACACATCCTCCCGCACGACCGCACCGGTCACCGCCCGGACGCGGCGCAGGGGTCCAGCTTGTCCGTGTCGGCGCGCGGATTATCGGGACGGCGTTCTGGCTCATCTGGTGGTCAGGGTTCGCAGCTGACGGCCCTCTCCCAGGACCAGTACGTCGCCCTGTCGATCGGTTCGCGCGACGGCGATACCCAGGTCGGCCAGATCAGCGAGCACACTCGGGTTCGGGTGGCCGAAGGTATTGTCGGCACCTACGCTGACCAGGGCGAGTCGGGGATGGACGGCGGCGATGAATCCTTTTGTCGTCGTTCGGGATCCGTGGTGCGGCAGCTTCAGAACATCGGCCTGTACGGGAGCGCCCGAGTGGAGCAGTCGTTGTTGCGCCGGGGCCTCGATATCGCCGGTGAGCAGGATCCGGCCCGCGGGTGTGGTGGCGGCGATCACGATCGAGCGGTCGTTGGCATCGTCGGCGCTTGGCGGGCCGGTCGGGCGGTGTGCGAGTGGTGCCGGGGCGAGTACGTTCAATTCGACATCGCCGAAACGCAATACCTCTCCGGAGGACAGCTCCAGCACCGGGATGTGAGCGTGCGATGCGAGACTGGCGACTTGCTCCGGTCCGCTGACCGATGCGTGCCGTTCCTCGGCAAGTCGCTCACGGGAAGCTCCCGTTGGCTCCACTGAATCCGCCTCGTATCTGGTCGAATTCGATATTCGACGGTCGCTGCTGCTTGCCGATTCGAGGTCGGCTGCGGTTCCGGAGAGTTCGCCGGGCCCGACCGCCAAGGCATCGACCGCGCGACCTTGTAAGGCGCCGGCCAGTCCGGCGATGTGGTCGGCGTGCGGATGGGTGAGCACGAGGAGCGAGATTCGGTTGATCCGCAGGCGATTCAGACAGTTGCGCATGATGCGCGGGTCCGGTCCGACATCGATGACCACCGCCGTGCGGTTACCGACGTATAATGCGAGTCCATCACCCTGACCGACATCACAGACGGCCAACACCCAGCCAGCGGGCGGCCAGCCCGGATGCCAGACCCGCACCGGAATCAGCACGACCGCGACACCGAGCAGTACAGCAGCGGCGAGGCGGCGCAGCATCGCCGACCGCAATGCCAGCAGAACGAAAACTACTGCAACACAGGCGATGGCCCCGCCGGTGAAACCACCGCGCATTGAGACCTCCGCGCCCGGCACGTTCGCCGCATGTTCGGCCACGAACAGCAACCACCACAGGGGCGGTTGCGCGCAGCGCAGTATCAGTTCGGCCAGCGGCGGCCAGGCCCCAGCAAGTACGGTGCCGATCGCACCAAGCACCGTGACCGGTGCGATTACGGGTTCGACCAGGATATTCGCAAGAATCGCGACCACACTGAGCCGCCCGGTCAGCGCGACCACGAGCGGTGTCGTAACTAGGAATGCGGCGGCCGATACGGCGACGATCTCGGCTGGCACCCGCCACCAGCCGCGAGAGCGCAACCAGTCCGCCCAACTGGGTGCCAACAGGATCAGTCCGGCCGTCGCCAGTGCCGACAGTCCGAATCCGGCGCGCACGGCCAGTTCCGGCCACAGCGCGAGCAGACCGATGACCGCAGTGCAGAGCGCGGGCAATGCCTGCTTGCGGCGACCGGTTACCAAGGCGAGCAAAGTAATCGCGCCCATTGCTCCCGCCCGCAGCACACTCGGATCCGGACGTGCCACAACGATGAACATCAGCAACGCCGCGGCCGCGACCGCGGCACCGACGCGCGGCCCAAGGGTGAGCAACCGCAACGCACCGAGTACGACCGCCAACAAGATCGTGAAATTGGCCCCGCTGACCACGCAAATATGTTCCAGTCCAGCAATTTCGAACTCCTCGCGGACTTCGTCGGACAGCGCGGAAGTGTCGCCGACTACCAGCGCGGGCAGCAGCCCTGCTTGCTGTTCGGGCAGTACGCGTGTCGCCGACGCGAGGTCGGTGCGCACCGCCGCGGCGACCCGTTGCCACCAGGGCAACGCCCCGACCACCACCGGCGGCCCCTGAGCACGCAGCGTGACGACGGTGAGATCACGATGCCACGGCTGCTCCGGCTTGGCACGGAACTCCACCGCCTGTCCGGGCAAGAGCTCGCCCCAGTCAGCGCCGGACCCGAGGATCATTACGGTGCCGCCCACCCGCACCGTCGCACCGCCCTGCCGATACTCGCGCAGTTGCGCCCGAACCGTCCACCGCTGCTCGCCTCCGAATGCACTGGACCGCATCGGTTTCGGATCATCATTGGGTATCACGACCACACGCACCGACGTGGCGGTGTTCCGCAACGGATGCGTCGCCACCCGATGCTCGCGCCACGCCCCAGCCACCGCGAACCCGGCACCCAGCAGCAGCGCGGCAAGTGCGGCGACGGCGACCACCCGCCACCGCTCACTGGGATGGGATACCGCGCGCAGCAGCACCACCCAGAGCCCGATCGCCAGCAGTACCAGCGCCGACGCCAGCAACAAACCGGCCACCCATCCCACCGTCAGCGCGACAATCGTTGCGCCCCAACAACTCAATGCCGCGGGCAGCAACCGCGCGTCGAGCACCGCCGCCGCTACCGACGGCCCACCATCCTCGGCAGCCCGTCGATCGATATCGCCCTGCCCATCCGCCACTCCCTCGAATGCCGTCATACCGTCACCAGATCGCGCAGCCGGGCCAGGCGTGCCGGGCCGATGCCGTCGACCTCGCCGAGTTGGGAGACATCGGTGAATCGTCCATTCGTGGTGCGCCAGGTGACGATTGCACGAGCAGTGACCGGACCGAGGCCCGGGAGGGCATCGAGTTCGGCTTCGGTTGCGGTATTGAGGTCGATTTTGCTCGATGGGCGGTGTGCCGCAGAGGAATTCGACGCCGAGCCGCTCGGTGGCCGTCCGCTTGCACTCATCGTGGTGCTGCCGACCTTCGGCCCTGGGTTCGGACCGCTCGGACCAACGAGCACCTGGTCGCCGTCCTGGAGACGCTGTGCGAGGTTGAGTCCGCTCAGATCCGCGCCGTCCCTCGCGCCGCCCGCGGCGGTGAGCGCATCGGCGACCCGCGATCCGGCGGGCAATCGCACCAGCCCGCCGCGATGGACGAGACCGACCACGCTGATCACCAATTCTGCTGCGGGACTGGTAGTTACCGTCAGGGCCGACGCAGCCGCACCGGATGATGCCGCCATGCTTGCGGCGGACAGCCCAGCCGGTACCGTGCCGGTGCTGACACGCACCGCGGACGGCAGCGGCACCATCTGCGCGACCGGTCGCTCACGCAACACCACGACAGCTGCGACGACCACCGCTGCCAGTCCGACCGCGACCAGCGTCACCAGTCCCCGCCACCCCGGATCCAGGCGAGTGCCCCGAAACCGTTCCGGCACAAGATGATCTCGCCACGCCGACCGCCGCCGCGGCTCATCCAGCCAACCTGGTGCCCGTACCTCGCCGACCCCGCCCGCCCAGTCCTCCTCATCATCGAGATCGGACCTGGTCGCCTCGGTAGACGAAAAATCGGTATCGGACTGCGCCGCCTCGGATAACTCCTCGTCATCCCAGCGTCCACCGCGAACCAGCGGCTTACTTCGCCCCGACCGTTTTCGGGATTTCGACGACCGCGGCGAACTTCGGCACAGGTCAGCACTTGCACGGTCGATACGCGCCGGACTCCCGGCACCGATCGTTCGGCTGGCACCGACTCGCTCGGTCAGCACGGTCAGTCGTCGGCGAATCCGCTCGCGCTCGTCATGTCGGGACATGGCGGCGACGCTAGTCCCGCCGCGAGGCCGAGAATCAGTGCCGACCAGGCGAAATAAAAAGTCTGTTGATAACTCCGCGCCTGTGGATAACCCCGCCAATCCTTTTGAACGTTCGTCAGGTCTGCCGCCGAAGGTCGGTCTGGTCAGCGTGACCGCAGCCAGTCGCGGAAGTGGGTGGTGGCGAGGTGGGCGCCTTCGGGCGCGGTGAGCACGTCGCCTTTGACCGGTGCGAATAGGCCGGCGGTCTCGTCGGTGACGACGTGGCGGTTATCGCCGGTCATCTCCAGTGTGATTCGGCCCAGTTCGTCGAGGGGGAAGACTTCGGGGCCGCCGATATTGCGGGTGCCGTGCAGCGGGGCGCCTGCGGCCACCTCGGCGACGGCGGCCGCGACTTCGGCGGAGCTGATGGGCTGAATCGGGGTGGAAGGCAAGCGGACGACGTCACCGTCGGTTGTCCAGTCCAGCGCCGCCACAACGAATTCCATGAACTGAGTCGCGCGCACAATCGAGTACGGGATCGTTCCGGCCTCGACCAGGTCCTCCTGCAGGGTCTTGGCTCGGTAGTAGACGAGGTCGGGCACTTGGTCGACGCCGACGATCGACAGCGTCACGATGTGCCGCACGCCCGCCGCCTGCGCGGCGGCCAAAAGGTGGGGCACCGAGGTGCGGAAGAAGTCGAGCGAGGCCTCGTCGAAGGTCGGCGAGTTGGCCACATCGACGACGACCTCGGCGCCGTGCACCGCCTCGTCCAGTCCGTCGCCGGTGACGAGATCGATGCCGGTCGAGCGCGAGCGCCCGGTCGCATCGTGTCCGGCCGCTGTGAGCTTCTGAACCACCTGGGAGCCGATGAGTCCGGTACCGATGACTGCGATCTTCATGAGCTTGCCTCCTGTTCGCTATCGGGGCCGGATCGCCCCGTGGAGCATCTTGTCGACGGTCGTTCGCAGCAGAACTGCGAATTCAGCAGCGATCCACTGGTCTTCTTGCTCACCCTGGGCTCCGGGGCGCGCGTCCATGCTCACCCGCCCGGATCCGGCGCGAGGTGCAGGCGGGTGGCCGCGTCGGCGATCACCTCGGCACGCCGTCCGATAATGGCGCTTTCACTTCCGCAGGGGATTTGTCAGGACGCAGGCCACGCCAGGACGGGTGGCGGAGGCGGCCGTCGCTGGTCCATTCGGTGAAAGTCACTTCGCCGACGAGGGCGGGACTTGTCCAGATGGCGTCAGGGACAGCGGCGGTGACGGTGGGGGTATTGCGTTGTAGGGGTTGGAGTTTGGATTGGAGGTCGGCAAGGGCGGATTGGGTGAAGCCGGTGCCGACATTGCCGATGTAGACGAGCTTTCCGGAGTCATCGTGCACTGCCATCAGGAGCGAGCCGATGGTGCGTGCGCGTCTACCGGTTCCCGGTCGCCAACCGACGATGATGACCTCCTGGTCCCGCATGTTTTTGACCTTGGTCCACAGTGGGCTGCGCCGCCCGGGCAGGTAGGGGCTGTCGAGACGTTTGCAGAGAACGCCCTCGAGACCGAGCCGTTTCGATTCGGCGAGCACGTCGGCGCCGGTGCCGTGCAATCGCGGGGGAACCTGCCAATGCGGGCCGCGTAGGCCCAGCTGTTCCAACAGTTGGCGACGCTGCTGGTAAGGCAGGTCGATCAGGGATCGGTCGCCGATGTGGAGTAGATCGAAGATCAGGTATGTCGCCGGAATGGACCTCCGCAAAGCGCGGATCATGGCGGGATTGCGCTGGTGCATGCGTGGCTGTAGTGCCTCGAAGGAGGTCCGGCCGTCGGCCGTGAAGGTGACGACCTCCCCGTCGACGACGAATCGCGGACTCCCGGGTGCGATATCCGCGAGTTCCGGCCAGGCCGCGGAGATGTCCTTATCGTTGCGCGAGATCAGCCGCAGGTCGTTGTCGACGTATCCGAGAGCGCGAATGCCGTCGAATTTGACCTCGTAGCCCCAGCGGTCATCGTCGCCGGGGAGAGCACCCGCCAGCGCCAGCATCGCCGCATAGCGCGGCAGCCTCGTCACACCCGCCTCGTCGCCATCGCCGGTCCCCTTGCGAACTCGAACGCTGCTGACAATTAGCCTGAATAATACCGACTGGTCTGGCAGGCGAGGGTTATCGAAAGATTCCTCTCCGGATGAGCGGGTCCGGACCGATTCCGGGCCTGCTCAACCGGAGAGGAATCCTGGGCATCCGGGGTTCTGTTGAGTGTCGGCACATGGCATCTACCTCCATTTCATTGCTGGGACCGAATCGACGGATCTAGGTGAACAGCCTCGTGACGAAGGCATTCATGTTGTCGCGGACCCGCTCGATCTTGGTCTCCTCGGTGATCAGATCTTCGCGGTACCGGTTGCCGAGCGCGGGCGTTCGCTTACCCCGCGCGTAGAGCGAACAAGCCAGATCGGTGCACATATAGGTACCGATCGAGTTGCCGCGGCGTCCGGATGCGCCCGCCTTGTGCGCGGTCATCAGCGACACGCCCTGACCGGTATGCGAGGTCAGGCAGATCGCGCACATCTGGGTCCGCCCGGATCCGCCGGTTTCGTAGCGCAGCGCGACGCCGACGATGCGATCATCCTGCGGCACAACGAGGTAGCCGCGGCCGGGCAGCGACGGATCGCTCCAGCCGAGGAAATCCAGGTCATCCCACGGTTGTGCGTCCAGGTCCCGGGGCACCGGCAACTTCTTGGCGGTCGTCTTGGAACAGTTGATGAACGACGACCTGATGTCGCGTTCGGTGACGGCTTTCATGACGGCATCGACTCCTTCGATCGATCGGTGGACAAACCGAAGGAACGCTACAGCTGGTCATTAGCCCGGGCAACGGAATTTCGAGTTCACACGCGGCGCATCACCGACACGACCTTTCCGAGCACTACCGCCTCGTCACCGTCTATCACGTCGTAGGCCGGATTGCGCGGTTCCAGATAGACATGCCCGTTGCGACGTCGATACACCTTGACCGTCGCCTCCCCATCGATCATCGCGGCGACGATGTCACCGGAATGCGCCTCGTGCTGTTTGCGGATCACCACCAGGTCGCCGTCGCAGATAGCCGCATCAATCATGGAATCGCCGCGTACGCGCAGTCCGAAAACCGTTCCGCGACCGACGAGTTCACGCGGCAGGGTCATCATGTCGTCGGCGTGCTCCTCGGCGAGGATGGGCGTGCCCGCGGCGATATCACCGACGACCGGAACCGCGACCGAATCCTCGGCCTGCTTCGCAACCACCGATGCCTGCAGGAACATGCGCACATCGATCGGCCGCGACATGGTCTCGCTGCGACGCAGAAATCCCCTGTCCTCCAAGGACTTCAGATGCTTGGAGACCGAGGACGAGGACCGCAGTCCGACGGCGTCGCCGATCTGCCTGGTATTCGGCGCGTATCCGTACCGCTGCACCCAGTCCCGGATCGTGGCGAGGATCCGCTGCTGGCGCGGCGGCAGGGTCGAGGTGTCGAGATGTTCGAAGGCATCGTGGTCGTATCCGGTCACCCGGGAATCGTAGAGGTGCGCTCGGACAATTCCCGCTTTGTCACACTCGGCCCGGCTGCGTCGTCATCCCGGTAGCGACCAGCACATGCGAACTTCGGAGGAACCATGACGACCATCCTGCTGACCGGCGGCACCGGCACATTGGGCCGCCACGTGACACCGCTGCTGGTAGAAGCCGGTTTCAAGATTCGCATGCTCAGCCGCAATGGCCACGAATCGACCGAAGGCATCGAATTCGTGACCGCAGACCTGCTCGAGGGCACCGGCGTCGAGCAGGCGGTCGACGGCGCGGAGATCATCCTGCACCTCGCGGGCGGCCCTAAGGGCGACGACGTCGCGACCCGACACCTGGTCGATGCCGCCGCCAAGGCCGGGGTGCGGCACATCGTCTACATCGGTGTGGTCGGCGCCGAAAAGCTGCCGATTGGTTACTTCAGGGCCAAGTTCGGCGCTGAACAGGCAATTATCGAATCGGGCGTCCCGTACACCATCCTGCGCGCGGCTCAGTTCCACGACCTCGCCCTGAAGACCGCACAAGCCATGGCGAAGAGCCCGATCGTCCCCGCGCCCGGCGCGGTGCTGTGGCAGCCGGTCGATTCGCGGGAGGTCGCCGCGCGACTCGTGGAGCTGGCGAGTGGCGCACCAGCCGGGCGGGTACCCGATCTGGTCGGCCCGACGGTGTACACGATGGCCGAGTTGATCCGCGGCTACCTGAAAGCCGCAGGTAAGCGACGGTTGTTCCTGCCGGTTCCGGTGCCGGGCAAGGTTGGGCGCGCGTATCGCGCGAAGGAGAATCTGACCCTCGATGGCGCGATGGTCGGCAAGCTCACCTGGGAGGACTTCCTCGCCGAGCTGGTGTGAATCCCCTTGCACGACCGCGGAAGCAATGACGTGTCAGCCCCATGACCGTTCTGCTACCGTGGCACACATGAAGCGCGCTGCTGTGACGACGACGCCGGAGAACGTCCCGGCGCGCTGATTCCTGTCCTGATCGAAAGCCCCGGGCGAGTGCCCGGGGCTTCGTCTTGTGGTCACTCGCCCGCCGTCCGCGAGGAGATCCATGCACGACCATCGCAAGCTCGGCCGCGAACTCGGCCTGTTCGACACCGACCCGCTCATCGGATCCGGCCTGCCCTACTGGCTGCCCGACGGCGCCACAGTGCGCCACGAACTAGAGGAATTCATCCGCACTGCCGAACGCCGGGCAGGGTACCGGCACGTGTACTCACCGGTGCTCGGAAAGCGGGAGCTCTACGAAATATCAGGGCACTGGGCACATTACCGCGACGACATGTTCCCGCCGATGCAGTTGGGCGGCGAACAAGTAGTGCTGCGCCCGAGCCTGTGCCCACATCACGCGGTGATGTATCGTTCCCGCTCGCACAGCGACCGCGAATTGCCTTTGCGGATGGCCGAATTGGGCGGGATGTATCGGTCCGAACTCTCCGGCGTACTCGGCGGACTCACCCGTGTCCGCGCGATCCAGCTCAATGACGCGCACATCTTCTGCACCGAGGATCAGGTCGCCGAGGAGGTCTCGGGCGCGCTGGAACTGATCCGATCTGCCCACACGGCCATGGGCATCCGTCCCACTCGATACCGG
Source organism: Nocardia sp. CA-084685 (assembly GCF_050955785.1). NCBI lineage: Bacteria > Bacillati > Actinomycetota > Actinomycetes > Mycobacteriales > Nocardiaceae > Nocardia > Nocardia sp. CA-084685. The sequence continues at coordinate 2,049,507 of NZ_CP192094.1, read as the reverse complement.
CTGTCATTGCCCGGACCCGGCGGGAAATACGTTGCGGCCCGGCGTCTCTGGGAGCGATCGATCACCATGCTCACCGATGTACTCGACCGCACCGGGCTGTCGTATGAAGCGGCCGAGGGCGAGGCTGCGTTCTATGGCCCCAAAATCGATATCCAGTTCACCGACAGCGCGGGCCGCGAATTCACCCTCTCCACCGTGCAGGTCGACTTCCATCAACCGGAGCAATTCGACCTGCACTACATCGGTGCGGACAGTGCCAAGCACCGCCCGGTCATGGTGCATCGCAGCATTATCGGCAGTGTCGAGCGGGCCGTCGCGCACCTGATCGAGGTGCACGGCGGTGCGTTCCCGGCCTGGCTGGCCCCGACCCAGGTGATCGTCCTGCCGGTGTCGGCGGCCGAGGCGGTGCACGCCGAAGCGCTCGTCGAACGCTGTCTCGAACTGGGACTGCGCGCCGAAATCGCGGATCAGGGCAGTCTCGGCGCGCGCATTCGTGAATCTCGCCTGATTCCCTATCACGTTGTGATTGGTCCGAAGGAGGTCGCGAATGACCTTGTCGCGGTGCGGCTTCGGGACGGACAACGCCTCGATCCACTACCCGCCGGCGAATTGCTGTCCCGCATAACCGAACTCATCGCCGCACGCAGCACCGAGCTGTGACCTTCAGTGATCGGTGACGAAGTGGATCGCCAAGCGGTCGCACAGTTCACCGAGTGCGCACGCATCGATGTGTGGCGCATCGGGCCACACATCGGCGTTCGTCCACGGCACCGAGGCGGGGGTGCCGTGCGGACGAGCGAATACGTGCTGATGGAAGTGGGCGACACTCAGCCCGGTGATCGCGGAGAAGACGAATTCCGGTGCCAGCTCGACATATAACGCGTGCGCGGCGCGGCGGGCTGCCCAGCCAACGGCCCGCGCCTCGGCGTCGGTCAAGGTCGATAATGTCGGTGCGTGCCGCCGGGTTTCCACGAAGAGGTAGCCCGGTACCGGTGTGCCCTCGGTGAGCGGTCGATGCGTCACCAATACCAGCTCGTCCGCGTAGATTACAGGACCGACCAGCGCGCCGATCCCCCGATGCTTAGCACAGATCGGACATTCGTTGCCATCCGCACCGGAGTTTCCGTGCGCTGCCTCGATATCGAAGCTCCGCCAAGCCATTCGATATCGCCGAGCACCGTTGCGGCACTTGGTGTTATCCCGCTGACGAGGTCGGGTCGGGCGGTGCCGCCTGGCGCCGCCGCACATTGTGGATCGTGGCATCGGCGGTCAGTTCAGAGCCTCGGTGGCCATCTCGTCGCGCGGGATCACCGCGTCCGGATGTTTCCGACGGTCAGCGGCGGATTGATCGGAGTTGTGGAACTCGTCATGCCGCGACGTTAGTCACCTGCGGTGCCGACCGAAGGGGTTGCGATCACGCAGAAATTATTACGCCAACCACGCCATTCGACCGGAGAGGCGGCACACCCGCGAGTGCTGGACCGTAGCCGATCAGGCGCAGCCGCCCGGGACGACCAACGCACCGACCGCACCGACGCCGAGGTGAACGCCAAGGGTCGGCCCGAATTCCGCGATGATCAGTTCACGAATACCGGGTACCAATTCACGCAGTTGGGTGGCGACGGCATTCGCGGCGTCCTCGGCACCCAGGTGTTGTACGGCGAAGGCGGCGCCATCGTCACCGGCCGCATCCACCACTGCCGCAACGAGTTTGGCGTAGGCCTTGGAGCGAGTGCGCACCTTTTCGCGCAGTTCCAGACGGCCCTCGACGATCTGCAGCAGCGGTTTGCTGACCAGTTCGCTGCCGAAAAATGCTGCGGCGCTGCTCAATCGGCCGCCGCGGCGCAATTGTTCGGTGCGATTCACCAGGACGAAGGTTCGTGATCGGCTGGCCGCCGCGACAGCGGTGTCGTAGACGACATTCAATGTCGCGCCACCGCGGGCGCGGCGCGCGGCGGCGAGCACCGGCAGACCGGTGGCAAGACCAGCGCCGAGTGAATCGACCAGCCGGACCTGATCAGCGGCGTCCATATCGCGGATCGCCTGCCGTCCCGCCTCCCAGGTACCGGAGAGTTGGCGCGAAAGATGTACCGCGACAACGCCGTCCCCATTGCTGCGCGCCAGCGCCTGCTCGTAGACCGCGCGCAACTCACCGGGTGAGGCCGCCGAGGTCGTCACGGTATCCGAGCCGTAGTCGATATCGATGGCGTCGACGCCTTCGCGAATGGTGCGGTCGCCGACCAGAACATGCAGCGGGACAACGGCAATGTCCAACTCACCGACGAGTTCAGCGGGGATGCTGGCGGACGAATCGGTGACCACCACGACGGCCACGGACTACCGAACCTCCTGCAAGGTCTTCACCATCGCATTCGCCACCGCGGTATGTCCGGCCCAGCCCCAATGGATGCCATCGGGATTCGCGTCTCCAGAGAAGATGTCCTCGCGCACCGCGTCACCGAGATCGACGAGCGGGACGGAGGTCTCGGCCGACCATGCGCGCAGCGCCTTGACGGCACGCTCGCGGCCGCTGTGCACATGCCCGTAGGCGGCACAGTTGTGCACCGACGGCAGCACCGCCACGACCGGCAGATCCGGACGCAGCTGAGCCAGCGCCTCGCGCGACTGCTCCAGGTAGTCCACACTCACCTTCGGCGGCAATGCCACGGGGCGACCGAGTTTCGACAACTTCGGCTGCAGCCAGTTGTAGGTGCCGCGGACCCCGCGACGCAGCACGGGCGGGCGCACATAGCGGATCAATTCGCGCAGCGCGGTCGGCAGCGGCGAGGGCAGGGTGTCCATGCCACCGACCGCGAAGACGACCGCAGCCGCGCGCGGCACCGCGGCCCAGACCCGGGGATCGCCGATCAGCGCCCAGTAGGCGTCGCGGCAGGTCCAGCCGATCCGTCCGATGAGCTCCACATCCCAATCGAGTTCGGCGCCGACCAGGTTCGGCCAGATCTTCGGATGGTCCGCGGGCAGGCCGCCTTTGGGACCGAAGTAGGACAGCGAGTCCGCGATCACCAGCAGCACCGGCCGATCCGATACCTCGGTCGAGGCCGGTTCCGCCGCGGCGGCCGAAACCGCGTCACCGATAACCGATTCGAGCGCGGATTCGGAATCGTCGACCACCGAATCCACTGTGGCAGTGGACTCGTCACCGCTCGCCGAAACCGCGACCGTGTCATCGAGCATGGATTCCATTGCTATGGACTCGTTTGTGGGAACAACGCCGATCACCGACTCATCGGTCGACGCTGCGATATCCCCATCGGATACTGCCGCCACACCTTCCGGTGGCTCACTCGCTGGTTCCGCTGGCTCCACACCGGTTCCGAATTCGGGCGCGGATGCGGCGGGCTCCTCGTTACCTTCTCCGGACTCGGCGACCGATTCATCACTGTCGGATTCGGACGTCTGCGCGTCGGACGGTTCCTCCGCCTCGGCGTTCTTCACCGGGGGAGGTCCGAATAGCGCGTCCGGGATAGCCCGTTCGGGTTTCGCCGAAACCCGACGGAACAATTCATCCGGTACCTGCCGAACCGGTTCTTCAGAGGACATCCGGGGCCACCTTCGCCGCTGCGTTCCACACATCCAGGCGCCAACCGGGCTGATCAATGCTCGGACCGTGACTGCTCAGCTGCACCCAGCTGGTATTGGCCAGCCCTCCCAGGGCAGGCCAGTTCCGCGGCGGCAGGTCGAGCAGCGCGGCCGTGAGGGCGGCGATCAGCCCGCCGTGCGCCACCAGGATGATAGTCCGGCCCGGCCAATCCTGCCGCTCGGCGAATAATTCCCGAACAACCGGTAGTGACCGTGCGCCCACCTCGAGTTTGCTCTCACCGCTGGGCGGGGTATAGGCCGCATCCAAACGCCACGCCACCCGCGCGCCTGGGTAGTCGGCGTCGACCTCGAGATGGGTCAACCCCTCCCAGTCGCCGAGGTTGGTCTCACGCAGCCGCGGATCGGGGACGACCGGAAGACCGGTGTGGTCGGCCAGTGCCGTGGCGGTATCGAAGGCGCGCCGCAGATCGGAGGAGACGATGGCGATCGCATTGCGCGAAACCAGTTCGCGCGCGGCCTCTTTCGCCTGACGACGACCCAGCTCGGTGAGATCGGTGTCGATCTGCCCCTGCATTCGATCGACGGCATTCCATTCGGTCTGCCCGTGCCGCAGCAGGATCAGCGTGCGGACGCCGGCATACTTACTCACTCGCGTTCTTCCCCCGCTTCACCACGCACCGCGACACCCTCGGACTCCGTGTGCTTGAACACCTCGGTCCCGGCTTCGATCCCTTCCACCGGAACCACCGGGCAATCCTTCCAGAGCCGTTCCAGCGCATAGAAATTGCGCTCATCATTGTGCTGGATGTGCACGACGACGTCGACGTAATCCAGCAGTGCCCACCGACCCTCGCGGGTGCCCTCGCGCCGAACCGGCTTGTGCCCGGCGGCGCGCAGTTTCTCCTCGACATTGTCGACGATGGCATTGACCTGACGCTCGTTCGGCGCGGAGGCGATCACGAAGCAGTCGGTGATCACCAACTGTTCGGATACGTCGAGCACCACGACGTCGGTGGCCAGCTTCTCGTCCGCCGCGCGCGCGGCGACCTGCGCCATCTCCACCGACTCGACCGATGCGCTCATGCCTGCGCCTCGCTGGCGCTCAGCTCCGGTATGACCGCAAAGGCGACTGTGTCCTCGGCTCCCTCGCTCCGCTCCCTCGCGACCTGCGCCTCGCTGGCGCTCAGCTCCGGCATGACCGCAAAGGCGACTGTGTCCTCGGCTCCCTCGCTCCGCTCCCTCGCGGCCCGCGCCTCGCTGCCGCTCAGCTCCGGCATGACCGCATCAGCGGCTCCGTTATTGGTTCGCTCGCTGCGCTCGCTCACGCCTCAACTACCTTCCACTCCTACGGGCACATATAAATGCCGCTTCGATATGTACTGCACGACGCCGTCGGGCACGAGGTACCACACCGGCCGATTCTCGGCGGCGCGGCGACGGCATTCACTCGACGAGATCGCCAACGCCGGGATTTCGATCATGGTCACCGCATCGACCGGCAGGTCACGCAGATGCTCCTCGAGATGATCGGTGTTCAGCTCATACCCCGGTCGACTCACCCCGACGAATTTCGCCAGTTCGAACAACTCCGCCCAATCCTGCCACGTCAGGATGTTGGCGAGCGCGTCAGCTCCGGTGATGAAGTACAGCTCGGCATCGGGATGCTTGGTGCGCATCTCGCGCAGGGTGTCGACGGTGTAGGTGACCTTGCCCCGGTCGATATCGGCCCGGCTGACCGAGAATCGGGGGTTGGAGGCGGTCGCGATCACGGTCATGAGGTAGCGATCCTCGGCCGCGCTGACCTGCCTGTCGGCCTTCTGCCACGGCTGTCCGGTCGGGACGAAGATCACCTCGTCCAGTTCGAATCGGTTCGCGACCTCGCTGGCGGCGACGAGGTGGCCGTGGTGGATGGGGTCGAATGTGCCACCCATCACCCCCAGCTTGCGTCGACGCCGCCCGTTCTCCTGCATGAGAGCCGAGCTTAACCGGTCGGTTCGGTCCGAGCCGGGGCTGGACGGTCAACTGCTGACGACTGCCCGCAGACCCGGCTTCAGCATTGCGTCCAGTTCGGACCACGGGATCGTGATGTCGATATAGCCCAGCGCATGCGAGGCGATCTCCCCGAGGTAGACGCGCAGACCGTCGGGCGTGGCCAGCCAGTCCTTGAAGTTCTCCACCGCCGGTGCGATGCGCTGCTTGTCGTAGGGGTTGGTGCCGACGCGGGACTTGGGTACCTGCACCGCCGCCTGCTCCGACAGCCGCTCGAGCCCCCGCTGCAGATCGGTGAACAGATCCGGCAGCGTGAGCGCCTTACCGTCGTCGATATCGGTCACATGAGTGCGCTTGAAGGTGGTCGGATGCAGCTTGCCGCCGTCGACCTCGACCTCGATGCCGAGCACACCGCTGAGCACATGGCGGCCGATATGGGCGACCTCGCTGTTGAACCCTTTGACCGCCCGGTCCTGCGCTGCGCTCCGGAGGAACGGATCCAACTCGGCGCGCAAGCCTTCGTTGAAGTCGGTACGCGCAGCGTCGGTTCCGCCTTCGACCTGCGGCAGGTCGAAGGAGTACCAGGGACCCTCGAGCTTGACAATGGTCGCGGTGAAGGCCGGTACCGCGGACGTGGCGGCCCGATCGGCGGACCCGCAGGCCGTGAGCACGGCCAACAGGACGCTGACCAGGACAGCGGCAGCGGTCTTCCTCATTTCGCCTCCCCGAATAGCTCGCATGCGTGCCCGAGAAGGTACCACCGCGTCAACTGCTGACGATCGCGCGCATCCCCGGCTTCAGCACGCCGTCCAGCGCGGACCACGACACGGTGACATCGATATTGCCCGCGGCGTGCGAGGCGATTTCGCCGAGATAGATCCGCATGCCCTCGGGCGTGGCCACCCAGGTGTGGAAATGCTCGGCGACCGGGTTGAGCAGACTCTTGCTATACCCGGTCGCCCTCGGGTTCTGCTGTACCTGGGCCTCGGCCTGGGTCGAGAGCGTGTTCAGGCCCTGCTGCAGATCGGTGAACAGGTCGGGCAGGGTGATGGCCTTGCCGGTAGCGATATTGGTGACGTGCGCGAAGTCGTTGCTGTTCGGGTGCGCTGCCCCTTCGGAGTACATAACGACAACCAGATGTCCGCTGAGCACCAGCGAACCGATGCGGACGACCTGGCTGTCACCGCCGGTGACCGAATCGCCCGGCCGGTTGATCCGATCGAGCCACTCCTGCGCTCCGGCCCGCATCGCATCGTTGAATTCGGTTCTGGGATCAGTCTTTCCACCGCTCACCTGAGGCACGTCGATCTTGTAGCCCGCGCCCTCGAGATGAAGCGTTGTCGCGGTGAATGTTTCGGCCCGAGGCGATCCGGCAACGGTCGTCGACGCGGCCGCCGTGGACGAGGTCGCTCCCCCGGTCGTCGGCGACCCGTCCGACCCACAGGCCGTGAGTACTGCGGCGCTGGCCAGCGCACCGATAACAGCAGCGGTCTTCTTCATTCGGAACTCCGAATCGACAACGCACCGAGCCGTTCTCGGTGTCCTGCCCAACAATGCCGATGCCGCCTAACAGATTTCTTATCGTCCGCAAATGCCCGAGGCAGCAGCGTCGGACAAACGGGGCGTTCACCCCGTATATTAAACGGGCGAATCGCCCCGGTTAGTTGTCGAATAGGAGTATGCCATGTCCACCACCCCTCGTGAGACCATCGAACGCCTGCTGGCGTTGACTGCTGGCGGCCCGACGCCGGAGATGGCCGATGTGTATGCCGTCGATGCGGTGTTCGAATTGCCGTTTCTGCCGCCGGGCGCAGAGCATCCCGAAGGCGGACGCGAGGCGTTTCGAGCTCACCTGGTGGAGGGCGCTCGCGTTCAGCGCTTCGATTCCGTCGACGATGTCCGCATTCACGAGACGGCCGATCCCGAGGTCGTCATCGCCGAGTATCGGATCAACGGAACGGTGTTGGCCACCGGCAAGCGGTTCGACCTGCTGATCATCAACGTCTCCCAGGTGCGTGACGGGTTGATCGTCTCGACTCGCAGCTACTCGAATCCGCTCGCCGGTGCCATTGCTTTCGACCAGGTCGAGGCTTTGCTCGGGGGGCTCGTTGGGTGATCAGTCCTCGTCGCGTTGCATGTCGGCGAGTTGGGTGCGGGTATTGAGTAGTTCGGTGGTTACCTCCGGTGATCGGGACGTTTCGGCCAGGCTTTCCAATTCCGTGAGCAGATCACGCATGGTCGTGAGCCAGGGGCGGTCGGATTCCATACCGGCGCCATAGAGCTGTAGCCAGGCCGCGGAGCGCAGGCATTTGGCTCGGGGACCGATGCGGTCGAGGGTCCCCCAGAGGTGGGCGGCGCGAAGGAAGGCGACCACCGCTTGTTCGTCTTCGCCGCAGTAGTCCAACACCGCGGCCGCCGACCAAGCGAGTTCGGCTTCGAGTTCGACGCGGTCGGGATCGTTGTGGACCAGACGCGCCGCTTCGACGAATTGCTTTGCCGCGTCACGGAATCGGTTGAGCTTGCGCAGGGATTCACCGTATTGGCGGCGCACGATCGCCATTTCGGCGGGCGGGTACGGCTGTTCTCCGGCCGCGAGCGGCTGTTCGAACAGGGCGGCCGCCTCCCCATGCCGTCCGGCCCGATGGCAGGCGCGAGCGGCGACGAAGGTGAGATGTATGGCGTCCGCGGGCGAGATCGGTTCCCAGCGTGCGGCGGCGGTGAGTGCCGCATCGGCCAGTTCGTATTCGCGGCCGGGCTGGCCGGATAGCACCATGACGAGCTGGGAACTCAGGCGGGCGAGATGTTCGGCGGGCAGCGCGCTCGCACCGATCGAAAGCGCTTGGCGCAAATATTGTTCGGCATCCTTCGGATAGTCGACCAGACGTACCGCGGCCAGTTCGGCCAGCTGCAGCGCGTCCTCGGCTTGTTCCTGGGCGGTGGCGGTAGTTGCCGGAATTGTGGCGGTAGCCTTGCGCGGCATAGTGTTTCGCATACCGAGCGGGAGCTGGTCGACAAGCGGCTGTTGCGCGAGCCGGGCCGCGACCCGCTGGCTGACCACCGCATTTCCATTGCGTACGTCGTAGCGTGCGGTGAGCTCGCCGATTTCTACACTCAGCTCGGCACGAACCGAATCCACCGTCCCCGCACCGACCGCCAGTGCACCGAGATCCAACTCGCCCAGCCGCCGCAACAGCACGCACACTCCCGATATGAAGGCCAACCGAATGGCGGCATCCGCGCCGGGATCGGTCAGCCACGTCGCATGCTCGGCCACCATCTCCAGACCACGCGCCTCATTCCCGGTCAGTGCGCAAAATTCGATGTGCTCGCCGACCGCACGCCGCAGATCCGGAAGATGGCGCACCAGTGGATAACCCATAAAGTGCGCACTTCGGGCCTCGGCGGTGCGCCCGGTACGCAACATCGGCAGCAGGGCGTGCCCGAGCACCCGATGCGGCTCCTCGGTACAGCTGCGCGCACCGTCGATAACCGGACGCCAGCTCTCCAGAGCGGACTCGTCGTCACCGGCCAGCGCATAGTTCGCACCCCATTGGTTGCGTTCACAGGCGTCGCAATCGGACATGCTGTCGCGCGGTGCCGCACGCGCCGCGTCCAGCAGTTCGGCCGCCACATCGTGCTGACCCAGATCCCGCGCCAGTTCGGAGCGCAGTGCGAGCACTGGGCGTGCGCTGTATCCCCGCTGCCGGTAGCGACTTTCGAGCTCGTCGAGCCAACGGTAGGTGGTCCGCAGTGGCACTGCGGGATTCTCGATCAGACCCCAGGTCAACCATTTCAGATACCAATGCACCGAATGCGTCATCGGACCGAGTTCGGCCGGATGGTCGTCGTAGATCCGCAGCAGCCTGCCGTAGGCGACCGGTGCCAGATCGCGTTCGCCCGCATAGGTGTACGCCTGGGCCAGCTCCAGCAGGACACTGCCCTCGAGTGCCCGGTCCGAACCCGACTTCGCCGCGGCGGCGAGCATTTCCAGGCGTTCGGTGCGGCCGCGTCCGTGCGGCAGCGAACGACTCTGCGCCAGCGCCGACTCGATCTCGGAGGTTTCCATTTCAGGCCTCCTGCGCGGTCTCGCCCGCCGCGCGTCGGGTCGCCCAGCTGAGGAATTCGCCGAATGCGCGATTGAGCAACGCGGTATCGGCCGGTCGCAGTGGCCGGTGTGTCATCAATAACGCTTGGCCGTACAGCGATTCGACCGCGGTTCGTAGGAAGGCTGGCTCGTCGATCCGGCTCAATCGTCGGACAATCGGACTGTTGTGGTTCAACACCAGTTGCGCACGGGGTGCGCTCGCCTCGAGCGCGCCGAGGATTTCGGTCCAGAGCTCGTCCGCGCCGACGGTGGTCTCGACGCGTGCTCGTTCATTGCGCGCGCCGCGACTGTCCAGATGCAGTGCGGGCACCGAAACCGGGTGGAACGCACGCAGAATCACATCGCAGGACAGCGGATCGAGTGCGGTGCGCGCTGCGGCGAGCACCGGAGCCAACAACAGCTCTTCGGCCGGATCCACCAGGTCGAGGGCGGCGGTGACAGCAGCCGCGTCCAGCTCGGTCACGGTGAGGCCGGGCAGGGTCGTTGGCAGCAGCGCGACGAGTTCCGCATCGTAGGTATAGCCACCGTTGACGACACCGATGCCCTGCGCGGCCGCAGTGGCGGCGACCTGACGGAACTCCTCCACCGTCGCCGTCACCCGCATGCTCGGATGGTTGCGTGCGAATTCGGTCAACGGAACCCGGCCATCGGTGGTCTCGAACAGCAAGTGCGGCAGCATGATCCGCAACATGTCCGGCGAATGCCGCGCCATGGCCTTGACACCGAGTGTGTGCACGGACAGGAATGCGGCCAGCCGTTCGGGCTGTTCGGCGGCGATTTCGGTGAGCCAGTCGCGGATTCGGTCACCGAGGCTGTCGCGGACGATGGCGAGGCGTTCGTCTTCGTAGAGGCCCTCACGCGAGGCGGTCGGGCGCAGACTATCCGTGTCGATGACGCAGCGTACGAAAAAGGCCCAGTCCGGCAGCAGTCCGCGCACCGCATCACCGAGCAGCATGCCCTTGAGATACACCCGGTGCGCACTGCTTTCGGCGGGATTCCCCGGTTGCGACAGCACGAAGGCGACCCCGCTGACACCCGCTAATTCGGCATCGAGATCGATCACATCCAGCGGTGTGAAACCAAGGACGCGCTCACCGTATTCGAATAGCGCCGCGCGCCGCTGCGCCGCAGATGCATAGCTGCGCCGCCATACCGCAGGACCATCGGTGGCGCGCAGCCCGGCACCATTCGCCTCGACCGTCACTTCGTAGGGCAGCAGCGATCCATAATCGCGAACCAGATCCAATACCCGCCCCGGCGTGAACCACTCGCGCGCACCCGCTCGCGGCGTGAGATGCACCGTGGTGCCGGGCTCTTGCTGTACTGCCGGATCGAGCAGACGTAGCGAGTATGTGCCATCGGCGGCGGCCAGCCATTCGACGGGCGGGGCGTCCGGGTCGATGGCCGAACGGGTGACCACACGGATCGTCTCGGCCACGGTGAAACACGCCAGCAGCCCGATACCGAACTGCCCGAGGAACTCTCGCCGCGCACCCTCGATATCGTCACGCTTCGACGAATGCCCGATGGTGGCGAGGAAGCGGTGCACGTCGGCCTCGGTGAGACCGATACCGTGATCGGTTATCCGCAACCCCGATTCGTCGACAACCAGCCGAATAGCTGTGGGCGCCAACGCATCATGCTGCCTGTGCGCGGTGACGGCGTCGACCGCGTTCTGCAGTAGCTCACGAATATAGACCCGCGGACTGGAATACAAGTGATGCGAGAGCAGATCGACGATTCCGCGCAGATCGACCTGGAACGAATAATCCCCACTACCGCTGCGGCCGGACCCGACCGGCGCGTTGTTCACCATGGAGCGAATCCTGGTGCGCAGCGCCAATAGTTCCCTTAACGAATGCTGATGGTGTTAACGGCGACCGATAATGAGTTCGGTCACAATCGCGTCACACCGGCAGCAGCCGCGACACCACCGCGGTCAACTGTTTGGCCGAGCGGCACTCGTGCATCTCGATCACTTCGCGATACTTGTCGGCGGCGGAATCGCCTGTGCCCCAGTTGTTTTCCTTCTCCGGATTGAGCCAATGCGCGTGCTTGGCGGTGTGCACCAGCTCGCGCAGCGTAGTCAGTTCCGGATCGCGGTAATTGGTGCGGGCATCGCCGAGGATCAGCAGCGAACTGCGGGAGGTCACCGCATCGGGCCACTGCTCGACGAAGGTCGACAGCGCGTGCCCGTAGTCGGAGTGCCCGTCGAGGCCGACCACCTTGCCCTCGGTGAAGATGCGAGCCATGGACTGGTCCAGCTGGGTGTGCGGATCGAAGAATCGGGTCACCTCATCGGTCCGATCCACGAAGGCGAATATCCGCACCCGGGAAAACTGTTCGCGCAGCGAATTGACCAGCAAGAGCGTGAAGTTGCTGAATCCGGCCACCGAGCCGGACACATCGCAGAGCAGCACCAGCTCGGGGCGGCCCGGTCGCGGTTTGCGATTGACCAGGTCGATGGGCACGCCACCGGTCGACATGGATTTGCGCAGCGTCTTGCGCAGATCGATCTCACCGCGACGAGCGTGCCTGCGCCGCACGGCAAGTCGGGACGCCAGGATTCGGGCCAATCGCTGCGTGCCGCGCCGCATCTCCGCGAGTTCGGTTTCCGAAGCGCGCAGGAAATCGACGTCCTCCACCTGCCGGGAGACGGCATAGCTCGCGACGCGCTCCCTGCCGATATTCTCGGCGACCCGCCGATGCGTTTCCGCTTCCACAATGGCGCGGAATCCGGCGATGCGCTGGCGACCGATGCGGCGGGCGATCTCGGCATCGAATTCGCTGGTATCGGGTCCGACAGCCAAACCCTGGAGAATCCTGGCCAGCAGCGTCTCCGGCTGTACCTCGCGCAACGTTCGGTATGCCGAGAAGGACGGACCGCGCGAGGATTCGTACTGCCCGAGTTGTTCGACCAGCTGCGCGGCGATCATCTCCTGCTGCTGTGTCGAATCCTCCTTGGCCAGCAGGGCGGCGAGCAGTCCACGCAGCGCGGGAACGTCGATCTCGCCGGACGGCGTGCGCGGAATCTCCAGATCATCCGCGGTACTGCTGCGCGCGCCGACGGCGGCCGGGAACCACAGGTCGAACAGGCCGTCGAAGGTGCTGCGATGGGCGGTGCGGCGCAGTAGCGAGCAGGCCAGACCTTCGCGCACGACCTCGCGATCCAGCAGATCCAATACCGACACCACACGGCCCGCGTCCACCGTCTCCGAAGGACCGACCGGGATGCCGTGCGCCCGCAATGCATCGACGAAACCGACGAGGTGTCCCGAAATCCCGTGCGGCGCATCCAGTGTGGGCTGCGATCCGGCCGCCATGGCTCAGGCCAGCTTCAGCTCGGCCAGCGCGCGCTGGTGGTCGGCCCGATGTTTGAGCACGACGCCGAGAGTAGCGCGCACGGTGGTGTCGTCGAGGTCCTGCAGACCCAGTGCGAGCAGAGTGCGTCCCCAGTCGATCGACTCCGCGACGCTCGGCAGCTTCTTCAGCTGCATGCCGCGCAGCACGTGCACGATCCGCACCAGCTGCGCGGCGACCGAGGCGGACAGCTCCGGCACTCGACTGGCCAGGATGCGGCGCTCGAGTTCCTCATCCGGGAAGTCCAGGTGCAGATAGAGGCAGCGGCGCTTGAGCGCTTCGGACAGTTCGCGGGTGGCATTGGAGGTCAGCACCACGAACGGCTTGCGGCTGGCGGTAATGGTGCCGAGTTCCGGCACCGTGACCGCGAAATCGCTGAGCACCTCGAGTAGCAGACCCTCGATCTCGACATCGGCCTTATCGGTCTCATCGATGAGCAGCACGGTCGGATCGGCCCGGCGGATCGCGGTCAACAGTGGGCGCGACAGCAGGAATTCCTCGGTGAAGACGTCGGCCTTGGTCTCTTCCCAGTCGTTCTCGCTGGAGGCCTGGATCCGCAGAATCTGCTTGGCGTGATTCCACTCGTAGAGTGCGCGGGCCTCGTCGACGCCCTCGTAGCACTGCAGACGCACCAGCTCGGCATCCGCGGTCTGCGCGACCGCCCTGGCCAGTTCGGTCTTGCCGACACCGGCCGGGCCCTCGATCAACAGCGGCTTACCGAGCCGATCGGCCAGGAATACCGAGGTCGCCGTCGCCTTATCGGCCAGGTACCCGGTCGTGGCCAGCCGTTCGATCACATCGTCGACCGAAGTGAAGATCGGCTCCTGCACTGCGCTTTCGGTACCCACGTAGCGTCCTTCCATCGAAACCCATCCCTCACGCTACGGGAGCGCCCAGAGCAGGCGCTCGGCGGTTCTTACACCGAACGAAATCTAGACCGGCCGGATCTGGCCGTCACCCCAGACGATCCACTTGGTGGAGGTCAGTTCCGGCAGCGCCATCGGGCCGCGGGCGTGCAACTTCTGGGTGGAGATGCCGATCTCCGCGCCGAAGCCGAACTGCTCACCGTCGGTGAAGGCGGTCGACGCGTTCACCATGACGGCGGCGGCATCGACGCGGTTGGTGAATTCGCGGGCCGCGGCCAGCTCACCGGTGACGATGGCCTCGGTGTGGCCGGTACCCCAGGTGTTGATGTGCTCGACGGCCTCGTCGAGATTCTTGACGATCTTGAGCGCGATATCGAGGGTGAGGTACTCCTCGCCCCAGTCCTGATCGTTGGCGGGCACCAGGCCGGGCAGGTCGCCGTGCACGGTGACACCGTTGCGTTCCAGCGCCTCGATCAGCCGGGGCACCGCGGTGGTGGCGATCGCGTCATCGATGAGCACTGTCTCGGCGGCATTGCACACGCTCGGGCGACGGGTCTTGGCATTGATCAGGATCTGCTCGGCCATCTCGAGATCGGCGGCTTCGTGCACGTAGACGTGGCAGTTGCCGGTGCCGGTCTCGATGGTGGGCACCTGAGCATCGCGGACCACCGCATTGATCAGCCCCGCCCCGCCGCGCGGGATGACCACGTCCACCAAGCCGCGAGCCTGGATCAGATGGGTCACGCTGGAGCGATCGTGGCTGGGCAGCAGCTGCACCGCATCCGCCGGAATGTCCAGTGCGACAAGGGCTTCCCGCAGCACAGTGACGAGTGCGGCATTGGAGTGCGCGGCCGAGGAGGAGCCACGCAGCAGCGCCGCATTGCCGGACTTGAGCGTGAGGCCGAATGCGTCGACGGTGACATTCGGGCGGGCCTCGTACACCATGCCCACCACGCCGAGCGGCACCCGGACCTGACGTATCTCCAGCCCATTCGGCAGCGTCGACCCGCGCACGACCACCCCGACCGGATCGGGCAATCCAGCCACCTGGCGCAGCCCGGACGCGATGCCGTCGATGCGCGCCTTCGTCAGCCGCAGCCGGTCCAGCAGGGACTCCTCGGTCCCCGCCGCCTGCGCGGTCGCGATGTCCTCGGCATTGGCGGCGAGCACGGTATCGGCCGCCGCGAGCAACGCATCGGCGGCCGCATGCAGCGCCTCGTTCTTCTGCGCGGTGGTCAACTGTGCGAGCACCCGCGAAGCCACCCGAGCCTTGCGCGCGGCATCGTGCACCGTCTCGCGGATATCCTGCTCGGTCGTGGTTCCAGCCGTCATGGGTAACAGCCTACTGACCGGTGCGAGAGCGGTTCCAGCCACGGCCCGGCGGCCCCTCCAATGCTTGCCGCATGGCGCTCTTGATCGTGGCACTGGTGGTCGTCGGAGTGGGCGTCGGCCTCGTCCTGCTCATCGTGCAGTCCGGATCTCGCAGACCGAGCCACCCAGCGCAATTGATGACACCGGAGTGGTATCCGGATCCGGCGAATCCCGGCGTTGTGCGCTGGTTCGACGGACAGCACCGGCGAGAGTGCCTACGACCGAACGACAGGACGAGTCCTCTGGACCAATGCGCAGATCGGCATCGACGAATACAGCGGCCGCCAGAGCGCGATAGAAGCGGTAGTGGATAAGACTGTGATCGTCCGATCCCTCGATGGATCACAGCTGTCGGGCCTCGATCTCACCGACGGACACCGAATGTGGCAGCAGCCGACGCCGTTCGCGAACACCTCACGCTATTCACGCTTCGACGGCGTAACCGACGCACGCCACCTCATCCTGACCGACGGCACCACCGTGCACGCGATCGACGCTGGAGACGGTTCGAGCGCTTGGTCGATGCCGTTACCGCCCAGTGGTAGGCCCAACTTTCGCACGGCGGTGAAGGCAATGTGTGGCCGCATGGTCACGGTGACCGCGCAGGAATTCACCGGATACGCTGCGGCATAAGGTCTTCGACATTCATCCGCAGCCTCATCGGTGAATTCAGTTGGCGAGCGCACGGGCAGCATGGTTCCGGTGCGGGCCATCCACATGATCGGTACCGGTCAGTCAGATCGTGCGCCGTTGCTCCCGGGGCCAAGGGATTCAACCCAATATTCGTGCCGTACCGCATCCCACAACCGCGACAGTTCCGGGAACCGCTCGCGGACCTGCACCAGATCCGGCGCGACGACTACGCTCGGTATGGATACCAGCGTTTTCGATTCGGATAGATTGCGCACCAACATCATTCGAATGCCACAACGGTCGATCCGCCAGATCGCCTGCCAGCCGTCCACCTCGGTGCGATGCTCGCTCATCCCGGACCGACTACCCGTGGCCACCGCCATCCGCGCCCGGCAGCGTTAGTTCGGTGAGTTTGTCCAGCACCTCCCGCAGGGTTCGCAACCTCGGCCCACCGCCCACATGCACCTGGCTATCGAGCGGTGGGAACTCGAGCCCACGAGCGGCAGCACGCTCACGCGGCGTCAACGACTGCGGCACAAGGCGACCAGCGTCAACCAGCGTGTAATACGCCGCCGCCTTCCACACACACCGCCCGATCCGACACCCGCGATGCGTGCGCATCTGCTCGTGCGCCAACTCGACATCGGCATACCCGCAAACACTCGGCGGTGCCAGGATCGTGTCCTCCCCCATCACGCCGCTCCCGTCTCAACGGTCGGGTGCGCAACCCTCGCCCATGTGGTTGCGGGACAAACTGTTTCGAGATCGAAGTCCTCACAGACCCGCGCCGGTTGATCATCGACCTGCGCCAGGTCGTAGACCACTATCGCTGCCACACCGAGCCCGGATGCGATGCCGAGGGCGTACCCGATCGGATCGAGGGTGTCCTGCGGCGGCCGTATCGTGTACACGTATTGATAGCCCAGTAGCTGGGCGTGCCGCATTACTGCGCTCGCGTGCCGGGGTGCGGCGAGCCCGGACACGTCACCGCGCACGAATCCGACAGCCTTCGGCGTGTCGAATCGCCTGGTATCCGGTTCTGCCACTTGATTGTTCGTCATCGCTCCGCCCCTTCGGTCGATGGATTACGGTGGGTGGCGGCCGAGCAGTTCTCGTGCCTCATCAGTTCTCATCTCGAACGCCGTCCACAGCACAGCATCAGCAACTGCTCGCGGCCAGCAGAAACGAGAACTCGATTGCGATTGCTCCAAAGCGCCAGAACGAGACTCGGTTCCGCGATGAAAACAGGCTCAGTTTCCGATCCGACATGACTCGATTCCATGAGACCCCCGTGACCAGCATCGAAGAGGATGGCCCATCGTCAACCCTGCCGCGCCGCCAGCTCGGACGATTCCTTCGCGAGCGTCGCGAAGCAACCGGATTCACCATCGCCGAAGCCGCGAAATTGGTCGACCTATCGCGAGCCGTGCTGCAACGCATCGAGACCGGACAGATTCAGAAGGTCCAGAGGCAGGATGTGCAGGCGCTATGCGAGGTGTACGACGTTGGACGCGAAGACACCCGCGCCGCAGTCGATCTCGCGACCCAGGCCCGAGCCAAGAGTTGGTATCACGTATACGGCGGTCTGTTCAGCACCGCCTTCAGCATGTACGTCGGGCTCGAAGCGGCTGCGCGGCGACTGACCACCTACCACGAACAACACGTCCCTGGCCTACTCCAGACGGCCGAGTACGCGCGCGCAATTATCAGCGCGTTCCCCAAATTCACCAGCCCCGAGGACGTCGACCGGCGCGTGGAGCACCGGATGAAGCGCCAAGCTCTCATCAAGCGCAAAACGAACCCGATCCAGTTGGAGGTGATACTGCACGAGTCGGTGCTTCACCGCGTAATCGGCACCCCTGGCATTATGGCCGCACAATTGAAGCATCTCGCCGAGATGTCCAAGCGACCCAACATCACGCTGCGGATACATCCATTCAGTGCAGGATTGACCTGGGGGACGCCCCACAGTTCGTTCATCATCCTGGAGTTCGAGCGCACCACCAAAGGGGAACCAGTCGAGCCTCCAGTGGTGTTCATCGACGGCGGCGCAGCACAGGACGTCTATCTCGAGAAGCCCGCCGACGTACGGTTCTATAGTGAGCTTGCTACGGCCATCCAGGATGCATGTCTGGGTGAGGTGGAAAGCAGAAACCTGTTGCGGCAGGTAGCGAAGGAGCACGAGCGTCGTGAGCGTTGACCTATCCGGGGTGAACTGGTTCAAAAGCAGCTACAGCGAAGGCAGCGCCCAATGCGTCGAGGTGGCCTGGCTCGACGAAGGCCGGGTCGGCGTCCGAGACTCAAAGAATTCGACCGGCCCAGCATTGATCTTCACCCCCGGCGAGTGGGATGCCTTCACCCGGGTAGTGAAGGGACACAGCAGTGGTCAACGTTGATCTATCCGGGGTGAACTGGTTCAAGAGCAGCTACAGCGAGGGCAGCGGGCAATGCGTCGAGGTGGCGTGGCTCGACGGAGGCAGCATCGGCGTGCGAGATTCGAAGGATCAGACCGGCCCCGCATTGATCTTCACGCCCAGCGATTGGGACGCCTTCACCGCAGGCGTCAAAGACGGTGAGTTCACCCGGCCCACCACCTGACGATTATTCTCATCGACCACGAATAACTGCCCCAATCTCACACGTAACGGATTGGGGCCCTTATCGTTTCAGCCCTAGACACGAAGGCTGGTGATTCAATAGGTCCAGTTCTTGCCAGTGGCACGGTATTTCTCGACGGGTATTGGTTCGACTCCTGGGCGCATATGGTCGAGGTAGAGGTGGCCGACTTCGTGGGCGATCCGGCGTGCGACGCCTCGTTCGAATTCGGTTATCCGGGTCATGCCGTCGATGTCGGTGTGCTCGACGGTGATCGATAGTGCACGTGGTACGCGTCCGCGCAGGTCGAAGAAGCGCAGGCCTCCTCCGTACTGTTCGTCTTCGGCTGCACAGGATTCGACGATGCGCGGGTTGAACAGGGTGATGGTGTCTCCGTCGAGGGTGCGCACGATGGCGGCGGCTCGCTGATTGAGCAGACGACGCGTGCCGATGTCGCGGTCCTCGACGCTGGACCGGATGAACACAGCTTGACCATGCGGGGTCCCGATCGCGGAACCGTGTTCAATCGCGCTGGCGCGCGCCCAATGCGGCAACGAAGCACCCTTGCCCACGAGTCGGCGCGCGCAACGCTTCGATCGTCAGGGGCGGGTTCTCCGCTGCGCGTCGACTCGAATTCGGGGAGTCAGGTCGATCAGCGAGGGTTTCGGAATGTGTATGTTCGTATGCGCTCGCAATTTCATTGTGAGGCAGCAATTCCTGGTTCCGTTCGTTCGGTGTGCGGCTGCGGTCGACACTGGGCAGGCACACGTCAGCCCTGTCCGTGTGACGAACGCACCATTGGGAGACAACATGACCGAGCCCGTCGCTCAGCTGCCTACCGCTGGAGAGTTGATTGTCGATACCTTCGACAGGATCGGCCGGCGTGGTCCAATCGTTCCGATCGAACTGCCCGGCAATGTCGTGGCCTGGGTCGCGGTGAGCCACAAAGCGGTGAGCGAAGTCCTCGCCGGTGACGGCACCGTGTTCAGCAAGAATCCGCGCAACTGTCCTGCGCTGCAGGACGGTACGATTCCAGCCGACTGGCCCTTGCGCGCACTCACCGATATCGACCACATGATCAGCAAGGACGGCGACGATCATCGACGGCTGCGGAAAACGATCAGCCAGGCGTTCACCCCCCGCAGAGTCGCCGCGCTCGAGCCCAGAATCCAGCAGATGGCCACCGAGCTCATCGACGATCTTCCCGACCGCAACGCCGAGATCGATATCGTCTCCAATTACACCACCCCCCTGCCGGTTCGGGTGATCGGCGAACTGTTCGGTGTACCGGCATCGGAACAACCACAATTCCGGATCTGGGCGTCCACAGTCATGTCGCATCTGAGCACCGGCGATGAGATTCAGGCCGCAATGGCAGGCATGCTCGGCTACCTCGCCGAACTCCTCGACCGCAAACGGCGCACACCCAGCGACGACCTCACCTCCGCCCTGCTGGAGGCCAATATAGAGAACGGTTTGACCGACGACGAACTGGTCAACATGTTGTGGTTGGTCCTCATGGCCGGACACGAAACCACCGTGCACCTGCTCGGCAACGCGGTCGTCACGCTGTGCACCCATCCCGAGCAACTCGCCAAAGCCCAGGCCGAAGACCGGTGGAAGGAAGTCGTGGAGGAGATGCTGCGCTTCCGCTCTCCGGTGGCCGTTGTTATTCCCACTCGGTATGCGCTGCAAGACGTCACCATCGCCGGCGTAGGAATTCCCGCGGGATCCATGGTGGGGTGGTATGGCGGCGTCGGGCGGGATCCGGAGCACTATCCGGACGCCGGTACCTTCGACATCGACCGCGATCACCGAGACCAGCTGGCGTTCGGTCGAGGACCACATATCTGCCTCGGCGCTCATCTAGCCCGGCTGGAAAGCCACATCGCCTTGTCCACGCTGTTCAACCGATTCCCGCGATTGCGCCTGGCTTGTGACCCCACCCAAATCTACAGTCCGAATTTCATCACCTTCGGGCCCCTCGAACTTCCCGTGCTGCTCGAACCCAGCGCCTAGTGCAGAAAACCGGGCACAGCGGGAGGTCGGCGCTCGTCGGGGCCCGATGCATCCGTTTCCGCCGCAGTCGCCGGGTGACTCCCGCGGCTGCGGCGAACTAATCCAGCGCCAACCACACAGATCGTTCGCGGGTCCCCGCTGGTCCCCTCCAGTGGCGGGAATCTGCCAGACGGGCAACGCGCCACCGAAAAGATGTTGAATAGTAAAGTTCCAAATGACCCATCTGCCAAGGCATCATCATGATGTATTCCGATCTTGTTATGGAAGACGCTGACGAGTGGGAGGCGGTCAGCAACGGCTTTCTACGGTCTACTGCCCGGATTCGTGATCCGCGCAGCTGGTGGGTCCGTGTCACCGTTCAGGACACGGCTGCTCACACCCTCCTGCGCCTCGACCAACGCGGTGAGCGTCTAGCATGGCGGACTCCATCGCACACCCGGCAGGGCGGCAACGACTATTGGTTCGTTCTGCCACAGCGTGGTGTGGGGGGAGTGCATACCTTCGAAACGAATGACACGGTGACACGTGTTATGCCTGGTGGCGCGCTGCTGATAAACCCAGACCAGCCGTTTCGGTACTACATGCCACGCATGGTGGTGAACGCAGTTCGCATGCCACGTATGGATGTCGATAATCGCCTGTCGTCCACCGGACTACCGCGAACGGCGCCCGACATGGAATCCGGCCTGGGCCGCATCATGCAAAGCTTGATCCGAGAGACGCATGCCGAGCAATCCAACCTCACGGACTGGGAATTCAACGCCGTCTGCGATCGGATCATCGAGCTGCTGTGCATGATGTTGCTCGGCGATATGGGCCCGCAACAAAGCCACCTTACCGAAACCGCTGCAGCCGTCCGCCAGTACGTGCGAGAGCACATCGGTGTCGCGGACTTGCATCTGCCTGCGGTGGCATCGGCTCTCGGCTGGTCACCTCGACAGTTGCGGTTCGCCCTCCAGCAGACCGGCACCACCTATCGGCAGGTGCGGCAGGACGAGGCACTGCGCGCCGCGCGTGACCTGCTCTCCCAACCGGGGAAGACCACGACTATCGGCGAGGTGGCGGCACGTTGTGGTTTCACCCAGACCTGGTTCTCCCAGGTATTCAAGGCCCGATACGGCGAAACACCTCGAGACTTCCAGAAACGCCGGTCGAGGGAATTCACCGATCGACTGGCATCAGGCATTGAGGAACCGCATCCAGCCTAACCGGACCTGGATAATCCAAATGGCCAGCGAAACTGAGGCAATTCACCGCCACCACGTCGGCGTCGGGCTCCCACTCGACGTACTCAGCCAACGCCAGCGTCACGACCTGAACACGCTGCTCCGGCTGATCACCTCGTCCGCTCGCTGATTCCTTCGATCTCGTTCAGGATCTGTCGCAGGAAAGGCCGCGGTGGCTGATCGGGTGCCTCCGGGGTGGCGAGGACGGTTTCCACGACGGGTGCGATCGCGGGGGCGCTGTCCACGGCCATTCGGACGAGACCGAGTGCGGCGCACCGAGAAAGCGCCGGAGTCAGGCAGGCAATCGCCTGATCGGTGCGTCCGGCGACGGAAAGGCAACCGCCGTATAGCAACTGAGCCTGCAGCAGCGCGCGGGGCCGACGTTGGGTACGGATTTCGGCGAGCATCTGTTCGGCGGCGGCGACGCAGCGCTCGGCGGCGCCCGGCGACTGTTGGGCGAGCAGAAGACGAATGGCCGACTCGTGGGTGAGTTCGGCGGTGACCGCGAGCGGGTGGTTCGGTTGCCGTTGGTAGGCGGGCAGGTGCTCGAGCCTCTGCCGATCTTCGTCGGTGATCGGAAGACCCAGTCGTACCCGCTCGTTCACAATGCGGGCGGTCAGTCGTGGCAGAGCGATGTGCTCCGCGACCGTTTGCCCCTCGTCCAACCATCGTCGTGCGGCATCGAGGTCACCACGCATTGCCACCAGCCGGGCGCCGGTCCCGTAGGTGGCGATCAGGAATTCCACGGCGCCGGCCGCGACGCCGGAACCGGTTACCAACAGCTCGGCGGCTTCGGCGTATTGCCCTTTCTGGTAGAGCAATTCGCCGAGCAGGCCGCTGGCCATCCGGGTCGCGTAGGATTGACTGCCGGTATTCCGGGCCCGGGTGAGCGCGGAGCGGAAGAGCGCCTCGGCCCCCTCGATGTCGAGTTGTTCGGCGGTGGCTTGGCCGGCGATGCAGGTGCCGTACACTACGCCGGCTGGGCCGTTGACGCGGGTCCGGTAGGGCTCGGCCCATGCGTGCCAGCGGCGTACGTCGGCGAAGTCGAAACGATAGAAAGCGGCCGCTTCCGCCGTGGTGGCCGCGACACTGGCGAGGAACGGTGGCACCGGCTGTTGCAGCCAAGCCTCGGCGGCAGGCGGGAAATCCTTGAACCGATCCGTCACAAGGTATTCCGCGGCTCGCGTCACATCGGCCTGGATGCGCAGGTCCGCGGTCCCTGGATCGTCCGGTGTGGCGGTTGCCAGTGCCGCGTCAACGCGATCCAGCGCGGTGCTGGTGGCGGCGGGGCGCTGGAGCGAGATGTTGGCCCAGGCCACCGACAGTTGCAGCCGGGGATCGGCAACCGTGATCTCGGCGGGTAGTTTCTTCACCAGCCCGAGGAAGGTGGCCATGCGGGAATCTTCGATCAGCGTGTCGGCGTGCTCTTGCACCAACTTTTTCGCCTGCTCGGCGGCGCCGGCCGCGAGCGCGTGATCCACGGCTTCGGTGAGCATTTCGTGCTCGGCGAACCAGTTCGACGCGATCAGATGCAGCTCTTCGAGCAAGCCGGGATGCTGCCGGATCAGTCGGCGGCGCAAGAAGTCCGCGAAGAGCGCATGATAGCGGAACCACCGCAGCTCGTCATCGATGCTGCGCAGGAACAGGTCTCGGCGCCGGACCTCCTCGAGCTGTTGCTGCCCGGACAGCACGCCGGTCAGCGCCTCCGCGAGATCTCCGCAGATGGTGTCGGTGACCGCGGTCCGAATGACGAAATCGAGCATCGCCGGTTCGAGCGCGCCGACAACGTTTTCCATCAAGTATTCGCCGATGGCGTAGTGCTGCCCGGTGATCTGGTCCAGGTAGCCCCCGGGATCCTCCTTGCCGCGCAGCGATAGTGAAGCGAGTTGTAACGCCGCGACCCAGCCCTCCGTCGAATCGCGCAGCCGGTCGACGTCGGCATCGGAAAGGTGCAATTTCTTCGCGCCGACCAGAAAGTCTGTAGTTTCCCCGGAATCGAAACGCAGTGCGCTCTGGTCTATTTCCACCAGCTCGTCCTGAACGCTCATGCGCCCCAACGGAAGACCGGTGCGAGTGCGACTGGTCACGATCAATCGCAGATGGTCGGAGCCGTTGTCGAGCAGGAACTCCATCGCAGCCAGGGTCGCCGGACTGGTCACTTGGTGCCAATCGTCGATCACGACGGCAACGGGCTCCGCGCTGTCGTGGATCTCGTTGATCAGGGCCGCCATCACCTGCTGCGCCGCGCCGGCGGAACCCTCCTCGAGAATCTGGGTCAGTTCGCTGGCCAGCGTGGGACGAACCTGCCGAATCGCCTCCACCAAGTGGCTCAGGAACCACACGACATTGTTGTCGTCCTCCGCGATCACCAACCAGGCCACCCGGACGCCTTCCGCGTCGAGGGCGTGCGCCCACTGTGCGGCCAGGCTGCTCTTGCCGAAACCGGCCGGGCCATGAATGAGGACCAGTCGCCTGGATTGCCCCTCCCGTAAGGTCTCCAGCAACCGCGGTCGGTCGATCAGCCGACGCAGCGTCGTCGGTGGGCGGAACCGGGTCTTCGGGGCCGATTCCAGCGGCAATACGGCGCTCGAGGTGGTCTGCGAGAGCGGCCGAACGCCCGCGACCGATCCCGTTGCGCCGAATCCGTCGTGCGCCGGGGCGGCCATCGTGTCCACCGGCAGCCCGCAGGAGAACTGCGCGGTACGCAACCGCTCACCGAAGTCCCTGGCCGATGCCGGGCGGTCGGCCGGATCGGTGGCCATCGCGGCTTCCAGGGCGGCGCACACCATTGCCGGTACACCGGCGGATCGCAGGTCCGGGACGGGTTCTGAGGTGATGCGCACGAACTGCGCCACCATCGACTCCCCTGCTTGGCGCTCGAACGCGGCGTGGCCGGTGAGACCGGTGAACAGCGTCGCGCCGAGCCCGTAGATATCGGAGAGAACCGTCGGAGGTTCGCCGCGGATCACCTCCGGAGCCGTGTAGGCCGGAGTACCCGCGACCATGCCTGGCGCCGTCTCGAACGCGCCGCCTACCCGCGCAATACCGAAGTCCGCCAACTGCGGTTCACCGTAGTCGCTGATCAGCACGTTGCCGGGATTGACATCGCGATGAATGACGCCGGAGGCGTGAGCGGTCGCCAGTGCGCCCGCCAGCTTCACGCCCACACCCAATACCTCCTGCCACGGCAAGGGCCCGTCCGCGCGAATCCGGGTGGCCAGCGAGCCCCTGGGGTGCAGGGGCATCACGATGAACGGCCGTCCGGTCGCGGTGACATCGGTCGTCAGCACCTGGACGATGTTCGGGTGATTCGAGAACTTCCCCAGCGCACGCTGTTCGCGCAGGAAGCGGGTCCGGTCCTCATCGTCGACCGTGGAGCCGAGAACCTTGACCGCCACCTCCCGCTCGATCGCGGACTCGGTGCACCGGTACACGATGCCGAATGTGCCTCGGCCGATCTCTTGGGCGTCGGCGAACCCGGCCGCAGCCAGTTCCGCTGCGATACCGAAAGTCAGGTCGCGTTGCGTCCCCTCGGCATTGCCCTCGGACACCGACCGCTCACCCGATCACAGGCGCAGACTTCCCGGAAATTCACGCGTTTGCGACGGCCTGCCACTCCGACCGCACCGCGAGCGAGTCATGTACTTACCTCTCGAGGGGAAAACCAGCTGGTCCCGACAGGTCGATCATAAGCCGCGACGACGGCAGCGGTGTGGCGACCAACGAACTGGCCGCGGCGCGACGAGGTAGCCCGACTCCGTCCCGAAGCGGGCGAGGGCGGATTATCTTGGGACTCATGCCCACCATGCCGGATCGGATACCGGCCGAGGGTGCCCATGATGCGTTGATCGGGCACCTCGAGGCCCATATGGTTGCTCTGACCTTTGTCGATAATGCCGGGATAACGAGGGTGAAGACGGTACCGAAGGGACGGTTGGCGCAGGCCGCCAGGTTCGGGATCGGGGTATCGCCCTGTTTCGAGACATTCACCTTCGATGATCTGATGTCTGTCGGGCGGTATCTCGGCGGGCCCGATGGTGATCTGCGGCTGATTCCCGATCTGTCGCGATTGACCGAACTCGCCTGTCAGCCGGGGTGGGCGTGGGCGCCCGCCGATAAGTTCAGCCAGGACGGCACTCGCTTCGTCGGATGTCAGCGCGCGTTCGCGACTCGGCAGGCGCAGGCGGCGGAGAATGCCGGGCTACGGCTTTCGATGGCATTCGAGACGGAGTGGTCGGTCGGGCGCGGAGATATCGAAAACGATTTCGTCCCAGTGATATACGGGCCCGCGTACAGCATGATCCGGTTGAGCCAGGTGGGCGAATACGCAAGCGAGCTCATCGCGGCGTTGGAGCGCCAGGAGGTCGCCGTCGATCAGTTCCATCCCGAATACGGACTGTCGCAGCTGGAATTGTCGGTCGCACCCAATGAACCGGTCGCGGCCGCCGATGACGCGATCCTGGTCCGGCACACCATTCGGCAGGTGAGCGCGCAGTACGGTTGGCGCGCGCTGCTCGCGCCGTGTATCGAGCCGGGTGGTGCGGGTTCCGGTGCGCACCTGCATTTTTCGCTGCACGATGATGAAGGACCGCTGTTGGCCCAGGGCGAGGGCCCCTATGGCATGCGCCGCGCAGGGGAGGCCTTCCTGGCTGGTGTGCTGCGGGAGTTGCCCGCACTGGTCGCGGTCGGCGCGGGCAATCCGGCGAGTTTCCTGCGTCTGCAACCATCGCGATGGGCCGGGGTCTGGCAGTGCTGGGGTCGCGAGACGCGAGAGGCGGCACTGCGCTTCATCACCGGCGTGCGTGGCACCGAGGACTGGGCGGCCAATGCCGAGGTCAAGTGTTTCGACGCGACCGGTAATCCATATCTGATCGTCGGTACGGTCATTGCCGCCGGGCTGGCCGGTATCGCCGATGAACTACGGTTGCCAGCCGAAATCACCGGCGACCCCATGGGATTCGATGCCGAACAACTCATGCTCTCGGGTGTGCGGCGGTTGCCGACCAGTTCGATGGAGGCCGCCGACGCACTGGCGGACTCCAAGGTGCTCAGCGAGGCGCTCGGCGTCGAATTGCACGATGCGCTGCTCACCGTCCGCCGTGCCGAGGCCGAACGCTATCGGGATATCAGCCCGGCCAAGGTGATCGAGATGACCCGATGGCGGTTCTAGCGTGCTCACCGATGGTGTCGCGCTAACCGATCACCATTGTCACGGCGTCGTCGCCGCGGATCTGGACCGACCCGGCTTCGAGCGACTGCTCGGTGAAGGGCAGCACGGTACCTTCGATTCGGCGATCGGTCTTGCGGTAAGGCGTTGGTGCGCACCGGTTCTCGACCTCGAGCCGCATGTCGATCCGGAGCGTTACCTGTCCCGCAGGGCCGAGCTCGGTTGGCGGGCAGCGACCACCCGACTGCTGCGCGCCTCCGGCACCACCCGATGGTTTCTCGATACCGGATTCGGTGGTGGCCGAGCGGAATTCGCCGCCCTCGCCCCTGGTAAGGTGCGCGAGATCATCCGGATCGAACAGATAGCCGAACAGGTGATCACCGAAGTCAGCACCGTGACAATGCCTTTCGAGGATATCGAAACCACATTGCGCAGTCGGGCCCGAAATGCCGTGGGCTTCAAGACAATCGTGGCCTACCGTTATGGACTGAACTTTCCCGTCACCGATACCCTGCCATCGACGGTCATCCACGAACTCCGCCTCACCGATCCGGCGACGCTCGGCTGGCTGGTCGGACTCGGCGCGCGCATCGGCGCGGAGCTCGGCCTCCCGCTGCAGTTCCACACCGGATTCGGCGATACCGATCTGCGTCTCCAGCACGCCGATCCGCTGCTGCTCACCGACTTCCTGCACGCCACCGCGGGCTCCGGACTATCGGTCATGCTGCTGCACTGCTGGCCGTTCCACCGCAACGCCGCCTACCTCGCGCACGCCTTCGACCATGTGCACCTCGACCTCGGCCTGACAATTCCCTACGTGGGACAACGCGGCGCGGCGGTACTCGGCGAAGCGCTCGAACTCGCACCGTTCCGGTCGATGCTCTACTCCTCCGATGGCTACGGACTCCCCGAGTTGCACTACCTGGGAGCATTGCTGTGGCGGCGCGGCCTCGGCCGCCTGCTGGACGAATGGATCGCTGACGACGCCATCACCCTCGCTGATGCCGAAGGGCTGGTCATAGCGATCGCCCACGGCAACGCCGCGCGCACCTACCCCTAGCGCGCGGCGGCGATGGCGGCCTCGAGTCCGTTGGACAGCTGGCTGGAATCGAGCTTCTTATCGTTGACGAAGACGGTCGGGGTGGCATTGACATCGCCGTTGAGAACCCGCTCGGTCTTGTCACGGACATAGCTGTCGTATTTGCGATCGGCAATGCACTGAGCGACCGACGGGTCGGTGTAGCCGGCGTTCTTGGCGATCTCGACGAGTTTGCTGTCGGGCAGGCCACTGCCGCCCTCGGCGGGCTGCTGTTCGAACATCGCGGCGAACCAGCCCTGATACTTCGAACGGTCTTGTCCGGCAACACAAAACGATGCGTTCGCGGCGCGCGAGGAGTACTTGGTGCTCGACGCCCGGTCCAAGAATGCGATGACGTCGTATTCGACGATCGCCGTTCCGTTCTCGGTGGCGTCTTCGAGGGTCTTGGCGTTGCGTTTCTCGAATTGTTTACATGCGGGGCACTGCAGGTCCGCGACCACGCGAACGACGACCTTCGCATTCGAATCGCCGACGCGCACGGTGCCGGCGGCGGTCACGCCCGCCGGGGTACTCCCGGAGGTGGCGGCTGTCGCAACACCGGCAATGACGCCGCTCTTCTGCACCGCAACCACGCCGACCACGCCAACGACGACGAACAGCAATGCGGCGACCACCACCAGAATGACGACAGTGCGGTTGCCGGACCGCGACGCCGGGGGTGGACCCGACCATCCACCCTGAGGGATGCTCACCGTGCTTCACCACGCTTTCACTCGCCGAACTTTCCGCCCCGCACGATAGCGGTTGTGGAGCACGGCGTCCTCGTCCGGTAATGGCCCACCGATAATGAAGTGCGCATGGACCTGCGGGAATCTAGCGTTGATGGGGAAGAGCCCGAAACCAGAAAGACATCCCAGGAGGCTTGAATGTCAAGCAGTAGCCTTCTCGCCCAGGTGAGGCCAGGCGGTGGCCTCGTTGTAGTGGGTGCCGGTTTTGAGGCAGCCGTGCAGGATGCCGACGAGTCGGTTGGCGAGCTGGCGCAGGGCGGGGTTGTGGCCGACGCCGCGGGCTCGCTGCCGGTCGTAGTAGGCGCGGGCACCCGGGGACCACAACAACGCGGAGAATGCCTGTGTTGTGAGGGCGTCGATGAGCCGGTCGTTGTGCACGAACCGGGCCAGAGCGACTTTCTTCTTGCCCGACGCCCGGGTGATCGGGGAGGTGCCCGCGTAGTTCTTGCGGGCCTTGGCGCTGGCGTAGCGGTCGGGGTCATCACCGAACTCTGCGAGCACCCGGGCACCGAGGACCGGCCCCAAACCTGGTTGGGACAAGATGATCTCAGCGGCCGGGTGCTTGGAAAAATGGGCCTCGACCTGCCCTTGCAGAGTCTTGATCTGGGTGTTGAGGACGGTCAGAACCGCCAGCAGCGCCTGCACCGAGGCAGCGTAGGCATCGGTGACGACCTCGGGTTGGCCGAGCTGGTCGGAGCGCAACGCGGTCTGGATCGCGGCGGCTTTGTCCGCGACGTTGCGGCGGCGCGCCCGCTTCAACGCGGTGCTGATCTGGGCGATCGTCAGCCGGGCTGCCTGGGTCGGGGTGGGTGCCTTGGCGAGCAGCTCAAGGGTGTCAGCGGCGTCGAGGTCGTCGAAGGCGGCCAGCGCCGCGGGGAAATAGTCACCCAGCGCGTGCCGCAGCCGCTGGGTGTGGCGAGTGCGTTCCCAGATCATCGTCTTATGGATGCGGGCCACCACCTTCACCGCCTCCGCACGCGCGGAATCCCCAGCGACAGA
This sequence comes from Nocardia sp. CA-084685, assembly GCF_050955785.1. Classification (NCBI taxonomy): domain Bacteria; kingdom Bacillati; phylum Actinomycetota; class Actinomycetes; order Mycobacteriales; family Nocardiaceae; genus Nocardia; species Nocardia sp. CA-084685. Next base: position 2,019,789 of record NZ_CP192094.1, on the reverse strand, counting down.
CCGCAGTTCATGCGAGTGGGTGCGGACCATATCCGCCAGCACGTGCGCGTCGCCGGCGTCGCTCTTGGCGCCGGAGACCCCCAATCGGTCACGGAATCGGGCCGCCTGCAACGGATTCACCGCCAGCACCGTGTATCCCGCGGCGACCAGCGCCCCAACCCAGGGACCCCGGTCGGTCTCGATGCCGATCAGCACTTCGGCCTCATCGACGTCGTCGCCGACCAGATCCCCGATGATCGCGTGCAACCTGCCCATCCCGGCCACCCCCGCAGGAAGGCGCGCCTTGGCCAGACGGCGACCGGAGCCATCCATCACCTCCACATCGTGATGATCCTGAGCCCAGTCGTCTCCTACGAACAGTCGCAATGGTCCTCCCATTCTCGATGCCGATCACCGTCGAGCAGCCAGCGAGAGAACCATCAGCGACCTAATCAAGCAGTGCTCACATCACCACGAACGGGCACGACATCCCAGCAGCGATCAACTCTCCCGACCTACCGGCAGGGGCACAGTCTTTCTTCAGGACTCAACGTCCAGGACGCACGAGTGCTCACCTACCGGTCGGCTACCACCAAGGAGTTTGCCGGATGGCTCACTCCCCGAACTGATTAGGACGCTTCCCATGTTTCCCGTCGAGCTGCGCGGCACCAGGGCGCAGACGCTCATGTGGGCCAACGAGCACGAAATCGAGCAGGCCGCCCTGCGGCAGCTGCGGAATATCGCGCAACTGCCATGGGTCCACGGCGTCCGTGTCATGCCCGACGTGCACCTCGGCAAGGGCGCGACGGTCGGCTCGGTGATCGCTATGCGCGATGCGGTCGCGCCCGCGGCCGTCGGGGTGGATATCGGCTGCGGCATGGAGAGCGTCAAGACCGATCTCACCGCCGCCGACCTGCCGGACAATCTGCATTCGCTGCGCTCACGCATCGAGGCTGCGGTGCCGGTGGGCTTCCAGGCGCATAAGGATGCGGTCGATGTCGCGAAGCTGGGCGCGCAGTTCGCCGCCTCACATGGCGAACTGGCCAAGCATGTCAGCGGCTGGGGGCGTTTCTGGTCCGAGTTCGGCTCACTGAATCCGGGCGTGCAGGCGCTCGAGTCCAAGGCGCACAAGCAGATCGGCTCACTGGGCTCCGGCAACCATTTCATCGAGGTCTGCCTGGACGAGCACGACTCGGTGTGGATCCTCCTGCACTCCGGTAGCCGCAATATCGGCAAGGAACTCGCCGAACGGCATATAACCGTCGGGCGCGCACTGCCGCACAACAAGGACCTGCCCGATCGCGATCTGGCCGTATTTCTTTCCGGGACACCGGAAATGGAAGCCTACCGGCATGATCTGACCTGGGCGCAGGAATACGCCGCACGCAACCGCGCGGTCATGCTGTCGCTGGTATGCGGTGCCGTGCGCGCGGAATTCGCCGGACGCGAGGTGCGTTTCGACGAGCCGATCTCTTGCCACCACAACTATGTGGCAGAGGAGGAGATCGACGGCGTACCGATGCTGGTGACCCGTAAGGGCGCGGTGCGGGCGGGCGCAGGTGATCTGGCGTTGATTCCGGGTTCGATGGGCACGCGCTCATATGTGGTGCGCGGCAAGGGAAATCCGGCCTCGTTCCAGTCCGCATCGCACGGTGCCGGTCGGCGGATGAGCCGGAATGCGGCGAAGCGGCAGTTCACCGTCGCGGATCTGATCGCGCAGACCGAGGGCGTGGAATCGCGCAAGGATGCGGGTGTGGTCGACGAGATCCCGGCCGCGTACAAGGACATCGACGAGGTCATCGCCGCGCAGAGTGATCTGGTGGATATCGTCGCGACCTTGCGTCAGGTGCTGTGTGTGAAAGGGTGAGACGCGGCCGAATTGCGGTGAGCACCACCGTAATTCGGCATGTACGTAGTCAGCGCCGCCGCATCGTGCCCGCGACGCCCGCACCGAGTAGCAGTACGCCGAGGATGAAGGGGAAACCGCTGGTCACCCAGGTGATCAGCGCTTGTCGCATCTCATCGGACAACAGCGGTAGGTCGTCGTGAATGAATCGCCAGGTGTCATCCGGGAACAGGAAATACACGAACCCCGGAACCACACCCCAGACCAGTCCGGCCAGCACCGTGCCGGCCGGTGAGTACGCGGCGAGGGCCGCCACCAGGAGTAGCAACAGCGCTCCGCCGACGATCTGGAATGTCGATCCGGCCCGATTCGCCGCGGACCCGAGGATGACCCACTGCCGGGTATCCAGCGCCGCGTGCGCGGCGAGTCCGATCCCGACCGGCGTCACCACCAGGCCGACCAGAATGCCGAAAACGGTGCGCCCGAATCCACCGGTACTGCGGAATTGGGCGCCGGGCGGAGACCAACCCGGCGGCGGATCGTAGTTGGTCATCGCTACCTCCTGCGGGGTCCCACGGTGCGGAGCAATCGTCTCACCCGATTGCCCGTTGCCCAGCGATATTTCGCCTTTTCGGCCGCGTTGCCCGCAGGTGTCACCGGTGAGCTGTATGCCCACGGCTATCACGGGCGTTTCGCCGCGACGTCGGAACGGTTTCGTCGCGCATCCGTGCGGTGCGCCGATTTGGCGGCGCTGGAGGTCTACCGGGAGAGCCTTTCGTCGAACGGATGCCGCGCGGCACGGCCGTTGCTGTCGATGTCGGTGGCATCAGGCACGATGGAGCCCATGACCACCGCGGCCGGTACTTCAGCGATCGACCTCACCGCACCCGACCTGCGGGAACGGGCCGAGGAGCTGCTGCGCGACCTGGCCGGACCGCAGTCGAAACTGCGTGAGGACCAGTGGACGGCGATCGAGGCGCTGATCGTGCAGCGCCGCCGGGCGCTGGTGGTGCAGCGCACCGGTTGGGGTAAGTCGGCGGTGTATTTCATCGCGGCCAAGTTGCTGCGGCGGGCGGGGCGCGGGCCGACGGTCATCGTGTCGCCGCTGCTGGCGCTCATGCGTAACCAGGTCGCGGCCGCAGAACGGGCGGGGGTCATCGCGGCGACCATCAACTCCGGCAATGTCACCGAGTGGGATGAGATCCACGATCGGGTGGCCGCGGGGGCGGTGGATGTGCTGCTGGTCAGTCCGGAGCGGCTGAACAATCCCGACTTCCGCGATCAGGTATTGCCCAAACTCGCTGCCGACGCCGGACTGGTCGTGATCGACGAGGCGCACTGCGTCTCGGATTGGGGTCATGACTTCCGGCCCGATTACCGCCGCATCCGCACCCTGATCGCTGATCTCGGCTCCGATGTGCCGGTGCTGGCCACTACCGCGACCGCCAACGATCGAGTGGTCACCGATGTCGCCACCCAGATCGGGACGGATACTGCGTCCACCCACCCCGCCGACTCCGTCGGCCTGCCGCCCCCGCTAGTGCTGCGCGGCACGCTGGATCGCGAATCACTGCACCTGTCGGTGGTGCGCTTCGACGACGCGGTCGAGCGCACCGCCTGGCTCAGCGGACACCTCGACAAGCTGACCGGTTCCGGCATCGTCTACACCCTCACCGTCGCCGCCGCGCACGATCTCGCCGATGTGCTGAACTCGCACGGGCACAATGTCGCCGCCTATACGGGACAGACCGATACCGCCGAACGCGAGGCGCTGGAGGCGGCGCTGCTGAACAACGAGGTGAAGGCGCTCATCGCGACCTCGGCGCTCGGCATGGGGTTCGACAAACCCGATCTTGGTTTCGTCGTGCACGTCGGCGCACCGTCCTCCCCCATCGCCTACTACCAGCAGGTGGGTCGCGCCGGGCGCGGCACCGAGCGTGCCGAAGTGGTGCTGCTGCCGGGGCCGGAGGACACCAGGATCTGGAGTTACTTCGCCTCCGTGGCTTTTCCGCGCGAGCACATCGTGCGCTCGGTGCTCGACGCACTGGATTTCGACCGGGCCATATCCACCGTCGCGCTGGAGCCCTTGGTGGAGCTGAACCGCTCGCGACTGGAAATGGTGCTCAAGGTGCTCGATGTGGACGGTGCGGTGCGGCGGGTCCGCGGCGGCTGGATCGCCACCGGACAGCCGTGGGTCTATGACACCGAACGCTATGAACGTCTCGCCGCGGCCCGCGAGGTCGAACAGCAGGCGATGATCGACTATCAGCGCACCACCGGTTGCCGGATGCAGTTCCTGCGCCGCCAACTCGATGATCCCGGCTTGCCCGCGCTCGAGGCCAACGCCCCCGGCTGCGGCCGCTGCGACAACTGCACCGGCACCTATCTCGATACCACCATCGATTCCTCGGCCATTGCCGCGACTCGCGCCCGACTAGACCGTCCAGGCCTCGATCTCACCCCGCGCAAGCAGTGGCCAACCGGAATGGCCAAACTCGGAATTCCGTTGTCCGGCAAGATCACCAACGGTGCCGAGACCGGACGTGCGCTCGGTCGCCTCACCGATCTCGGCTGGGGTCAGCGCCTGCGCGCGCTGCTGGACGCCCCCGATGATCCGGTTGCGGATGCGGTCTTCGACGCCTGTATCGCGGTGCTGCGCGAATGGAATTGGACGACCCGCCCGACCGCGGTGATGGCCCTGGAATCGCAGCGATACCCGGTGCTCACCGCCAGCCTCGCCGCCCGCCTCGCCGAGGTCGGCCGACTGCGTGACCTCGGTACCCTGCAACTGCGTCCGGATCGGCCGCCGGTCTCCGCGGCGAACTCGGCCCATCGCGTGGCCGGATTGTTCGACTCCTGGCTGATTCCGGATCTCGGTTCGCTGGACGGTCCGATCCTGCTCGTCGACGCGCTCGCCGATACCGGCTGGACGTTGACTGTGGCCGCTCATGCGCTGCGCAACGCGGGCGCCCCAGCGGTGCTGCCGTTCGCACTGGCCACGCAGACCTAGACTCACGTCCGATATTTTCCGCTCTGTGGTTGGTGTTGAAAGCACCGGATTACCAGCGGTGTGTGATCTCGCGCGGATCTGCCCCGCGCCCTCGGTCACTGAAGACCTTGGCGAAGCCGCTGCCGTTTACCGCTCCACAATTAACAAAATGGCAAATATATAGCTAACTCACGTTTCGGACCGGAATCGTCGGTCACGATATGTCCATGTACTCGAACCTGCCCGCAAAAAGGCTGCTAGAAGAGGTCAAAGCGCGGTACGGCTCCGCCGAGGCATTCTTCGAATCCTTGGACAACCAGCGCATCGACCCGATGGCCGACACCATCGAGCTACCACCTATGCCGGAACTGCGCCGGCCCGACTGAGCCTGCGTCGGTGCTCACCGGACGCGCCCTATTGACGCGCGTCCGGCAGCCGAAGCGTCGGCGGGTCCGGCTCGATGCGCTTGGTGTCGCTCAGTCGGTCGTCCGGCGGTATCGGCCTGCGCGGCTCGCGGACGCCCGCGGCGCCGCCGCCGGGCTCCCCCGGACCCGGGCCACCACCCGCGGGCACCGCACCCCGACCGAATAGTCGACGAATCGCCTGCATCAGCTTGGTCATCATCTCGCCAGTGTGCGCCCCCTCGCCCCGGATGGCATCGGTGTTCACAACCGGCGAAGCCGCGAAGCCGCGGGTCAGCGAGTCGCGGCGAGCAATTCGATGATCTCGGCGGTGCTGCCGGTTTCGCCGAGGCGCGGGAAGATCTTGCTGATGCTGTGCTGGTGAGCCTCGGCATCGGAGTCGGTCATGGCGTCGGTGGCCAGGGTGACGTGATAGCCGTGTTCGTGGGCGGCGCGGGCGGTGGATTCGACGCCGATGCTGGTGGCGATTCCGGCGAGCACGATCTGAGTTATGCCGCGTCGGCGCAGTTGCAGATCGAGGTCGGTGCCGTAGAACGCGCCCCAATTGCGCTTGGTGACGTGGATATCCTCCGGATGGCCGGTGATCTCGTCCACGATCCGGTCCCAGCCTTCGGGCGGACGTGCGCCAGGAAACGGAAATTCGTTTCGCCCCTTCGCTTGATCAGCACCATCGGGCGCGAACGAAACGCGAACGAGTACGACCGACAAATCGTGCTCTCGGAACGCGTGAGCGAGTGCGGCGGAATTCTCGACCACCGCGGCGGCCGAATGCGGTTGGCGCGGTGCGGAAACGATGCCGTGCTGAAGGTCGATGACGACCAGGGCCGTGCGTTCGTCGAGCGTGGTAACCGGCATGGGCAACCCTTCTGAGCTGAATTACGTTGAGGATGGTGCGCCGCTACGCCTCGGTATACCGCCCGCAAGCGTGCCACGTGCGATCCGCTACGGCCAGCCTCGATTTACCCGCGAATCTCGGGATACCCGCGCCGGAACCACCGAGCCGTTATCGTCGGACAGGTGGCCAGTAAGTCCGCGTCACCCGCTGTCGAACTCGATGTCGGCGATCGCACCGTCCGCATCTCCAACCCGGACCGGATCTATTTCCCGGAGTCCGGTGCGACCAAGCTCGACCTGGTGCAGTACTACCTGAGTGTCGGAGACGGCATCGTCCGCGCGCTGCGGGACCGGCCGTGCATGTTGCATCGGTTCCCCAAGGGGCTCGCGGGTGACAAGGTGCATCAGAAGCGGCTGCCCGCCGGCGCGCCGGACTGGATTCCCACGGTGCGCGTCTTCTTTCCGCGCTACGGCCGACATGCGGACGAACTCTGCGTGGCCGAGTTGGCCGATGTCATCTGGGCGGTGCAGATGTCCACGGTCGAGTTCCATCCGTGGAACTCGCGCCGCGATGACACCGAGCGACCCGACGAATGGCGCATCGATCTGGATCCGATGCCGGATTGCCCGTGGTCACGGGTGCAGCGAGTCGCGGGCGTCGCGCATGAGGTGCTCGACGAGTTGGGCGCGGTCGGCTGGCCGAAAACCTCCGGCGGCAAGGGTTTACACATGTATGTACGCATCGCCCCGGAGTGGGGTTTCACCGACGTGCGCCGGGCGGCACTGGCCTTCGCACAGGAGGTCGAGCGCCGCGCACCCGACGATGTGACCACCACCTGGTGGCGCAAGGACCGCGATCCGAAAATGCTGTTCGTCGACTACAACCAGAACGCCCGCGACCACACCATCGCCGCCGCCTATTCGGTCCGCGGTGTCCCGGAGGCGACGGTCTCCACGCCCATCGGCTGGGATGAAATACCCGACGTCGACCCGCGCGACTTCACCATGAAAACGGTCCCCGCCCGCTTCGCCGAATTCGGCGATCTGCACGAGGGCATCGACGAGGCGGTGTTTCGCATCGACCAACTGCTGGAGTGGGCCGATCGCGACAATCTGGACGTCGACCTCGACGAGGACTGACACAGACATATCCCTGCGCGAGATCGGGGTGCGCGGGACGGACGGGCACCGGGTGTTACGGTTCGCTAAGGAGTCAGCCGCAGGCGCCGTGCCAGTGGTTTTGCCCGCGACAGGAGGTCGTTATGTGCGCCGCGGAGGTTCCAGTTCCGGTCGCGATCGGGCCGACGACGCCCGTCCCGACGCTGCTGCGCAAAGCCGTCGTCGAGGGTGGCGCGACCGTCGCGGATCTGACCCAGGCCAGAGCATTGATCTGGGCGGGCGGGCCCGGTGAATTCCCGGACGAGTTGCCAGCGTCCATCGAATGGGTGCAGCTGCCCGCGGCCGGCGTCGAGGACTGGTTCACCGCGGGCATTCTCGCTCGGCATCCGGAGGTTCGATTCACTTCCGCCGCAGGCGCTTTCGCGGCGAGCGTGGCCGAGCACGCGCTGATGCTGCTGCTCGCCGGGGTCCGATATCTGCCGGAACATCTGCGGGCTGGCAGTTGGCGACAGCACGATTTCTTCCCACACGTCGGCACACTGCATGGCAAGACGGTGACCATTGTCGGTGCGGGCGGGATCGGGCGCGCCCTGATTCCCATGCTCGTTCCGCTCGGCGCGCACATCATCGCCATCAACCGCTCCGGCCGCCCGGTAACCGGCCCAGGGATTCCGGACACCGTCGAGACTCTTCCGGCCGACCAGCTCGCCCGCATCTGGCCGCGCACTGATCACGTAGTGATCGCCGCACCCGCGACGCCCGAGACGAAACACCTGGTCGGCGCCGAGGAACTGGCCCGGTTGAAGCCGTCGTCGTGGGTGATCAATGTGGCGCGCGGTAGTCTCATCGATACCGACGCGCTGGTGGGCGCACTTGCCTCCGGTGCGATCGGCGGCGCGGGTCTCGATGTCACCGATCCCGAACCGCTGCCGGACGGCCACCCGCTCTGGGTACTGCCGAATGCCATTGTCACACCGCATGATTCGAATCCGCCGCAGCTGCGGCTCGCGGCTTTCGCGGACCATGTGGGGGCGAATGTGCAGCGCTTCACCGCCGGACGCGCTCTGCTCGCGCCGATCGATACCGAGCGGGGTTACTGACCACTCGGGACCGGAGCGGACCGGTGTCGGCTCCGGCGACGAGCACTGGTGAGCCGCACCCCGGATCGTCCAACTGGGCGATGACGTGCGGGTGGAAGCCTCGAAGTTCTCGGCCGACTCCTTACCCGCGTACGATGCCGACGGCTGATCGGTCTCGACCATAGCCGTTCGGGATCGGTCTGCCCTTGAACACGTTCGTGAACGGGATTCCGGCCCCGCTGATCCCAGCTCGCTGCCGCAACGGTGCGGGGCGAAACGTCATGCCCCCAGTGCGCCCTTCATGTGGAGTTTCAGGAGGCAACGGCCATACACCGAAACTGACTGCTGCAAATGTGCCATTGACAACTGGCACATTCATGCCTGACTCTTAGCTCATGACAAGGTCAACGAGGACCTCGGTCCCCGGCATTCCGACGGTGCCCTCGGCACGGTCCAGACTCACTGCCGCGGCATGCGAGATCGGACTGCGGCCGCTGAACAATGCGGTACCCATGAACGCACCGGGAGTCTGGTTCGCACGCAAGCTGATCGCGACGATCATGGCCACGGCGGGTCCGACGCCGCGTGGCACATCCGTCGTCCAGATCCGGTCCGGAGCCGTCCGCGGCGAATGGGTCCGCGCACCCGGCGTGGATTTCGGACAGCGCGCCATCTATTACATCCACGGCAGCGGCTACGTCCTCTGCTCGGCTCGCACCCATCGCGGCCTTGCCGCACAACTGTCCAGGAAGACCGGACTGCCGGTCTTCCTCACCGACTACCGGCTCGCGCCGGAGCATCGGTTTCCGGCCGCCGCCGACGATGTCGAGGCTGGATACCGCTGGCTGCTCGACCGGGGGTTCACCGCACAAGACCTGGTGATCGCCTGCGATTCGGCGGGTGGGCATCTGGCGCTGGATCTGCTGATCGAGAACGACTGCCACACCCGGCCGCAACCCGCGGCCGTCGCGATGTTCTCCCCGCTGATCGATCTCACCTTCGGTTTGGCTGCCGAACAGGAACAGCGGCAACGAGATCCGGTCATCTCCGCCCGCGCCGCCAGCCGACTTCCTTATGCCTACACCCGCGGCCTGCCCACCGACGCACCGCGCCTGCGGCTCCGCGTTCCGCCGGGTATGACCATGCCGCCGCTGCTGATCCAGGCGGGCGGCGCGGAAATGCTCACTGCCGACGCTCGACATCTGCACGCGATGGTGCGCGACGCGGGCAGCGACTGCACGGTCGAGATCTGGCCGGGCCAGGTGCACGTCTTCCAGGCGCTGCCGCTGCTGGTGCCCGAGGCGGATAAGGCCCTGGATCGGGCCGCCGAATTCCTGCGTACCGCATTGGTTTCCCAGACCGTCGCTAAGAAGGTGAGCTGACATGTTCGGACTGGAAAGACTCATTCCGATCGGGATCCGACCGCGGCGCAGCCATGGCGCCCGCGCGGTGGTGACCGGTGCGGGCAGTGGCATCGGCCGAGCGTTCGCACTCGAAATCGCCGAGCGGGGCGGACAGGTGATCTGCGCCGATATCGATGAGTCCCGCGCCGATGAGACCGTCGCCCTCATCGAGCGCAATCATCCCGGCGCCGCGCATGCCTTCCGCTGCGATGTTTCGCAGCGTGAAGACGTGGAAGTCCTTGCGCGCTTTGCCGAATCGCTCTTCGAACGTCCGGTCACGCTGTTGGTCAACAATGCCGGTGTCGGCATCGGCGGAAAGCCGGTCGGCGAAATCGGATTCGACGACTGGGAGTGGGCGCTCGGCATCAACCTGTGGGGTGTGGTGCAAGGATGCGAGATCTTCGCACCGCAACTGCGCGCCGCCTGCGGTGGCGGGAGTGACGGGCCAGGAGGCGGTAGCTCGCGTAACCACGCAGGGCCCCGCCCCCATCACCACAGCGGCGGGATCATCAATGTCGCCTCGGCGGCTGCCTTCGCCGCCGCACCATCAATGGCGGTCTACAACGCGTCCAAGGCCGCGGTGCTGTCGCTTTCGGAGACCATGGCCGCCGAGATGAGCGGCACCGGAGTCGCCGTAACGGTCCTGTGTCCGACCTTCGTCAAGACCAATGTGGCTCGCGACGGCCGCATTACACCGCAATCGGCCCGATTGGCCGACACCCTCATGCGCCTGACCGGATTCTCCCCCGACAGCGTCGCGCGTACCACCCTCGACGCTCACGACCGCGGCCAACTGTATGTACTGCCGCAACTGGACGCGCACCTCATCTGGCGGCTCAAGCGCTACTTCCCCGCCCAGTACACCTACGCCCTCGGGCTCCTGGATCGGCTACTGCCACAGGAGAACCCGATCACCACGGACCGCTCCTCGGTCTCCGACAAGACGGGAGTCTGATCATGGCCAACACTATGGATTTCGACGATATGCTCCGCAAGATCAAGGACCGGCAGTGGGCGCTGGCCGATATCGACTGGGATGCGCCCGGCGCGGAAACGATTCCGCCGGATTTACACGCCAAACTCAAACCGTTCATGGCCGATCTGATGTGGATCGAGAATGTCGGTGCCCGCGGCTTCGCCGCCATGGCGAAGAAGGCGCCGACCGAAACGCTGCGCGAGATCTACCGCTACTTTCATGCCGAGGAGCAGAAGCACGCCAATGCCGAACTCGCGCTGATGCGGCGCTGGGGCATGCTCGACGGTGACGAAATTCCGCAGCCGAATGTCAACGTCAAGCTGGTCATCGACTTCCTGGACCAGTACTCCGACGATATGTCGCTGTCCTTCCTCGGCACGGTGATTCCGATGCTGGAGGTGGCGCTGGACGGCGCGCTGATCAAGTTCATCATGGACGAGATCGAGGATCCGATCTGCCAGGAGGCCTTCAAGAAGATCAATGCCGACGAATCCCGGCATCTAGCCGTGGATTTCGCGGTAATGGATCTGCTCGGGCACGCACAGATGCGCAAGCTGCTCATCGATCTGGTCGGCGGGTGGGCCAAGCCGACATTCATCATCGGCGTGCTGAGCTACGTGCCGCTACTGAACAAGATGCGCGACAACATCGTCGAAATGGGCGTCGACGAGGAGAAGTTGTACGCGGCGCTGAAGCGCTACGCGAATGTCGGCGAGCGCAGTGAATTCGCGCGCAGACTGCCGATGTATCAGATCGTCAAGATGCACGGCGGCTGGGTGATCAACCGCGGTCACCCCTATCACCTGCTGGCCGACGCACTCGTCAAGATCACCGCGCGAGTGCCGAAGCGGCTGCTGCGCCCGCAGCCGACCTGGTCCAAGGAACTCACCTACGAGCCAGCGGCATGACGAAGGAAGCCATGAAGACGTTGGATGTCGCCATTATCGGCGGCGGATTCGCCGGTATCGGCGCCGCGATTCGCCTGAAACAAAAGGGAATCGGTGATTTCGCGATCTTCGAACGCGGCACCGCGATCGGCGGAACCTGGCGCGACAACACCTATCCCGGTGCGGCGTGCGATATTCCGTCGCGGCTGTACTCCTACAGTTTCGCACCGAACCCGAATTGGTCGCACACCTACTCGGGCAGTAGGGAAATTCTCGGCTATATCGAGTCGATGGCCGCGGAGTTCGGACTGCACAAGCACTTTCGCTTCGGTCACAACGTCACCGGGATCGTGCTCGACGAGGACACCGGAGCCTGGAACATCACGATCGAAGACCGCGCGGAGGTCATCCGCGCCAGAGCGGTGGTGTTGGCCTCCGGCCCCTTGGCGAATGTGAGTCTGCCGAACATCCCCGGCGTCGAGGACTACCGAGGGCACAAGATTCACAGTGCCCGTTGGGATCACGACTACGACTTCACCGGTAAGAAGGTCGCGGTCATCGGTACCGGAGCCAGTGCGGTGCAGATCATTCCAGAACTCGTGGAGAAGGCGGCCTCGGTCAAGGTGTTCCAGCGGACACCGGGATGGGTACTGCCCCGGGTCAATCGGCGCACCACCCCGCTGACCAAACAGCTCTACCGCAGGGTGCCCGCCGCCGAGTCCCTCTCGCGCTCGGCCTGGTTCTACGGACATGAATCCGTCGCGCTCGGTGTGGTCTGGAATACCCCGCTGACCAGGGTGGTCGAACTGGTCGGACGGGCTCAACTGCGCAGGCAGGTCAAGGATCCGTGGCTGCGCCGCCAGCTCACCCCGGACTTCCGCGCCGGATGCAAGCGCCTGCTGATGACCGACGATTACTATCCGGCGCTGCAGCGCGAGAATTGCACACTGATCACCTGGCCGATCGCCCGCATCGCCGAACACGGCATCCGGACCGCGGAAGGTATCGAGCACCAAGCCGATTGCATCGTCTTCGCCACCGGATTCGATGTCTCCAAGACCGGCACGCCCATCCCGGTCGTCGGCCGTGACGGGCGGGTACTCGCCGAGGAGTGGCGCCGCGGCGCCTATGCCTACAAGAGCATCGCGGTATCCGGCTACCCGAATCTGTTCTTCACCTTCGGGCCGAATTCGGGGCCGGGACACAATTCGGCGCTGGTGTACATGGAAGCCCAGATCGACTATCTGGTCAGCGCGATCGGCACCATCCTGGACCGGAATCTGCGCATGCTCGATGTGCGCCGGGACCGGCAGGACCGCTACAACGCGGCGATCCAGCGGCGCCTCGGCAGCACCACCTGGAATTCCGGTTGCCGCAGTTGGTATCTCACCGAGGACGGTTTCAATGCGACCATGTATCCGGGTTTCGCCACCCAATACGTGGGCCAGCTGCGAACGGTGAACCTCGATGACTACCACGTCATACCCGCCGCGTGCACGACGAAGTCGCGGATCGCGGCGGTTTCCTAGGTGACAGGCACCGGTGACCGGGACGTTAGACTCGCCTCGACCGTATTTCGGCCGCCGGTGCAGCAGGCCCTAGTCGCTATGGGAGGTGATATCGGTGCCGGAGTACCGGATCGATGATCTCGCCCGCGCCGCGGGCACCACGAGCCGGAATGTGCGCGCCTACCAGGAACGGGGGCTGCTACCGCCCCCGATCGGCAAAGACGGGCGCGCCAGCATCTACGACGATTCGCATCTGGAGCGACTGCGACTCATCGACGCACTATTGCAGCGCGGCTTCACCACCGCCCATATCGCCGATTTCATCACCAGCTGGGAAACCGGCAAGGACCTCACCGAGGTGCTCGGTCTACAACACGCGGTGACGGCCACCTGGGCCAAGGACGAAACCTTCGAGGTGCCCCGCGAACTGATCGGGACGATTCTCGGCACCGATACCGACGAACTCGTCGACCGGCTCGCGCAGATGAAGCTGGTGCGAATCGAGGGCGATACCGTCGCCTTCACTGATACCGCACTGCTCACCTCATTCGCCGAATTGCACGAATACGGCCTGGAACTGCGCACGCTCATCGAGATCTATGCCAAAGTGGCCGACCATATCGATGACATCACCCACATCATGATCACGGCCGCCAAACAGCACATCGTCGACGAACACGGGCCGGGCTGGATGCCCGAGACCAGCAGCGAAATCGCCGACACCACAACGATGCTCAACAAAATGCGCGAGCTGGCCGTCGCCTCGGTGCACGCCACCCTGGCCCGGTCGCTCGATGTCACGCTGCGGCGCGAGTTGGGCGATTACCTCGCCACCGCCGCGGAGCGCGAACGCGGACGTACCGGTTCATTGCCCGACGTGCCTTGACCGCCAGCGAAATTCGCTGGGAGCACGTTGATTTCGGGGATTCACGCCGCCGATTGTCCGGCCTCGGGCCGACCGAGCGTTTCGGCTCGACAGGCACGGTGCTCCGGGCAAAGATAGGCTAATCCGGGCCGGATGAACGCCGGGTCCAGCCGCTGTGCGAACGTCAAGTTTTCGCGACGCCAGCAGTCGCCGCATACCACTGTGTTCATGTGGCACCTCATTCCGCTCACGGGACGTGTCACCAAGGATTCCCATTTCCGGCGGAATCAACGCTGTATCAGCCCATGGCAACACAACCGTTACTTCGGATCCGCGTTCTTGCCAGCTGTCGCACGACCTCCCGCCCCGCTCCGGGTGTACGACTTCTACACGTTCCTGGGCGCACGTGGCAGCGCATCATGTTTCCGGACACGACCCCTTGACCTGGAGCGCACTCCAAGGATTACGTTCGCTGTCATGGACGAACGCATCGCACTCGCCAACCATGTCGCTCTGGTCACCGGCGGATCCCGAGGCATCGGTCGAGGCATCGCGCAGGCACTTGCCCGCGCTGGGGCGGCGGTTGCCGTCAACTATCGCAATCGACAGGACGAGGCAGCCGCAACGGTTGCCGATATCGAACGGGCCGGGGGCAGAGCGATCGCCGTGCGGGCGGACGTTGCCGTGCGGGCGGAGGTGGAGGCGATGGCCGCGCAGGTCGGGTCCGAGCTCGGCCCCATCGACGTGCTGGTGAACAACGCGGGTATCGCCACGATCCGCGGGGTGGACGACATCACCGAAGAGGACTTCGACCAGACGCTGGCGGTCAATTTGAAGTCGGCGTTCCTGTGCACCCAGGCAGTAGTCCCCGGGATGCGCGAGCGAGGCTGGGGACGGATTGTGAACGTCTCGTCCGTGGCGGCTCGCGGTGCGGGCTCCATCGGTGTGCATTACAACGCGTCCAAAGCGGGTCTGGAGGGGCTGACGCGTGGCTACGCCGCACGCCTTGCCGCGGACGGGATCACGGTCAATGCTGTCGCACCTGGACTCATCGACACGGAAATGGCTGCGCCACTGAAGGAATCGGGGGTCGCAGACCGTCTGCCCGTTGGCCGCATCGGCACACCCGACGAGATCGGTCATGCGGTCCTCATGATGATCGGCAACGGTTTCCTCACCGGGCAAACGGTAGCTGTCAACGGCGGGGGTAGCTTCCTCTGATTCTTGGATCTTGCGGTCGCGCGCGACTCTGTCGACACTGGTTCGGTCCGAGTTTCGCGAGTGCAGGAGCCAACATGGCCATCACAGCTGTTCGTCGTATCTCGTCCGGGTTCGCGGTTCTCGCCGCAGTCGTCGCATTGGGAGGCGGGTCGTTGCTGACCTCCGGCGCCGCCGCCGGCGCACCCGGGGATGTCACCACCACGGTGACGCTATCCGGGCAGGCGGCCACCGGATGCACGGCGCAGGTGAAGGCGACTGTGGCAGGGAGTTCCGCGCTCGGGCTCGGGAATTACATTCCGCCGGTGGAGTTCTGGGATGACGCAACGTTTCTCGGCAGTGTCACACCGACGGTGAACAAGGCAACGCCGTCCAACGGTCCCTCGTTGACCGCGCACATCGATTGGAAGCCCGCGACGACCGGCAATCACACGGTGCGGGCAAAGTATGTGGGTGGCAATTACACGCCGGAGTCGGAGGGCTCGGTTGTCCTGCGTGTCGGTACAGGCGTCGATCTCGGGTCAGCCTGCTTGCCGATCGGCTGAACTCTGCCGCAGGCGTTCGCTTATGTCAGAGCGAGCGCCTGCACGATCAACGCTATGTAGAGCGTCAGGATGAACAAGACGGCCGGAAGCACCGGATAGTCCGGCTTGCTGCCGCGCACGAACTTCACCGCACCCCAAATGGGAAGCAGTAGCAGCGCCAACGGAATCCATGCGACGCCCGCCGTGTACGTCCACGGCTGGACGAGGGCGATATCGGTGGCTGTGGCGATGGCGGCGCACAGCAGTCCGAAAGCGGTGCTGCCGGTCGCGCCGAGGGCATTGGAGTAGAAGTGTTCGTCGGTGCGCGGCATGCGAGATGTCTTGCGGGCGAATTCGAACTGCAGGAATGCGCCGGCGAAGATCAGAGCGACGGCCGTGGTCTTCCAGGTGGCGCGGACTTCGCCCGTATCGGCGGCAGAGAGGACGACATAGGCAGTGACCAGGAGTTGAACCGGATAGGTGAGCGCCAGATTCGCCAGAATATTGGTTCGGATGGTCGCCGATAGGCGCTCGAGACCCCACAGCGCCAGGCCGTAGGCGAGGACGGCGGCGATCAAGAGCGCGGAGAGTACCGAGAGCGTCAGGCTGGCGGCGAGCGCACCGATGGCGATCACGGCCATGGCGGCACGCAGTTCGGTGGCCGAGATCGCGCCGGTGACCAGGGGGCGGTCCGGGTTGTGCACGCGGTCGTAATCGAGGTCCTTCTGCTCGTCGACCATGCGCAGATACAGCAGGACGAACGCGACGACGACGATGCGCACAACCGTGGAACCGGTCGGATGCCACGCCGAATCCGGTTGTGACACCAGGGCTGCGGTACCTTCCAAGGCCAGCACCCAGAGCACGCCGTACAGAACGTAATGCGGCTTGTACATGACCGCGGTGAAGCGCCCGATGCGAACGACGGACGCAAGGACACCCGAGGACGGGGTGCCAGCGACCTCGCTCACCCTTGCGTCCACCGATCCCACATGGTCACCTCGGCGGCGGGCGTGCGCCGCAGCCCCGGCCCCCGGGTGCCGGGGAGCAGATGCGCGACCGGCAGCATGGCGACCTGAGTGACCTGCTCGAACGGAATCCGCAGCAGGTCGGCGATGTCACGCTCGTAGGCCAGATGCGCGGTGGTCATGGTCGAGCCGAGCCCACGTTCGTGCAGGGCAAGCATGAAGTTCCACACCGCCGGATAGATCGAGCCGTAGAAACTGGCCAGCAGCAGCGGCGACGCATTCGCGGGCGGGCGACCGAGAGAGCACACGATGACCAGCGCAGGCACCTCGTGTAGATGCGCCGCGAGGTGCTGCCCGGAGGCCAGATCACCGAGTTGGTCCGGACGGGG
The DNA here is from genome assembly GCF_050955785.1 of Nocardia sp. CA-084685. Lineage (NCBI taxonomy): Bacteria > Bacillati > Actinomycetota > Actinomycetes > Mycobacteriales > Nocardiaceae > Nocardia > Nocardia sp. CA-084685. The sequence continues at coordinate 2,002,783 of NZ_CP192094.1, read as the reverse complement.
CGTGCGCGCGGAGAGGTAAGCGGCGAAGCCCTTTCGGTAGTACTCGGCGATCTGCTGTCTGGTCGCCGGATCCTCGACGACCAGGAAGCGCCACGGCTGACGATTGGTGCCGCTCGGCGCGTGCACCGCGATATCCAGACAGTCCAGCACATCCTGGCGCGCGACCGGACGGGTCGGGTCGAGGCGGCGGCGAAAGGCGCGGGTGGTGGTCAGCAGATCGGTGCCCGAGAACTCCTCGCCCATCAGACTCCTTCGGTATCGGCCTCGGAAACCAGTGCGTCCTCGGCGAATTCGAGATCTATTCGAGCGGCCACGGCGTCGGCCTGGTGTATCTCGCAATGGATCACGGTACTGCCCGCGCCCGCGTCGGTGATCTCGGCGATGCATTCCACGGGCAGATCCAGCTCGACGAATCGGTCGAAAGTACTTGCCACACATTCGAGTTGGGGCAGATCACGGACAACCATCGACAATGCCGTCTGACGGCAGGCCTCGATGAGCAGGCTGCCGGGCACATGGTCGAGCTGGTGGTCGAACAGGAAGGGATGGCCGAGATCGGGTACGAGACGTGCCCGTGCGATCCGGCCGTCGCGCACCGGCGGGCCGATCACCACGTTGCGCCAGTTCTCCCGGCCGACCGCGGCGGGTGCGGCGCGTTCGGTGAGTGCGGAGGCACCACGAAATACACCGAGGCCCAGGCTGTCCCGGAATCCGCTGCGCAGTGCCGACCACTGTCGCGCGGTCACCCAGGAGAAGGAACCATCGACCGTCAGCATCGGTTCGCCGTCGGATTCGATCTCGAGCACCATATCGAGGCCGTGCAGCACGCCACCGCGCTGGTGGCGCTGTGGCACTCGCACATGCATTACCAGATCGGCGGGTGCGGTGCGCACCTCCCAGGCGGCGGTGTCGGATCCGGTGCCGTTGAAAGTGCGGACCACGAAGGCCATTTCGTTCGGCACACCGTAGAATTTGTGCGTCGAAGCGATGGCTGCCTGCCGGGCCGCTTCCATGACCACCAGCGGATCATGGCGCACCGCAAGCGATCCGGCGTGGTCGCCGTAATACGCATGCATCCTGGGTAGTTGAGCTCCGGCGACGAAGGTGTGCTCACCCACGGCGTCCAATGAGGTGACGAATACCTCCGAGACCGCGCATCGGTGTGCGAGTTCCCGGGAAATCGTGCGGGTATGGCTCGCCGTCTGTACGGCGGCCGCATCTGTGGTCACGTTCGACCCTCCAACCATTCTTCGGCGGACACCGGAGGCAACGTCTGCGACGCGGCGCCGGTCCGCATGGGAAGTACATGGGATCCGAGTACGATCGCCGACCACGGATCCAGCTCGCGACCATCGGCCCAGGCCTGATACAGCAACTGCGCGCAGTCCGCATCCGAGGCCGGATCGAAGCCGGGTGGCGCCGTCCTACCGCCCCGTGCCGAATCGTGGAGCACTCGGTCGAGCGCGTCCGCCCGATCGAAGCTGCGCACGGGTGTGCGCGCGTAGAGTTCCTCGGCGATCGCGGCCGCGTCCGAGGTGCGGTCCGCACCGGTGCAGGCCTGTGCGATCACCGTTGCCCGGCTCCATTCGTCCAGGTAGATGGCGAGTTCACGTAGTACGTCGGCGGGATCGTCGGGCGAATGCACCAGGTTGAGCAGGTAGTTGTGGCGGCCGAGCAGATACCGCAGTTCACCAGGGCGGCGCTTGCGCGGATCGGTGGCGCCCTTCGCCTCGGTCAGCCGCACCGGTACGGGCAGTTCACCGTCGGGGGCATGCACGACCAGTACCAGCACATCCGAGATCGCGACCAGCAGGTCGGCCAAGCGGCGGCGTTCGGGCGAGGCGATATTCCACGCGAAATACCACAGTGCGCGAGCCAGATGCCGGTCCACCGGAACGCGAAATGCGCTCACAACGCGAAAACCATTGTCGGCCAACCAATTCAGTGTCGGCTCGACAGAACGCGCGACAATCGCGTCCGGCTTGAGTAGTAACAGCGAATGCTCCCTGGCGAATTTTGCCGTGTCGACACCGAGTCGATCGAGCTGGTCCACCGATTCCTGGACGTAGGTGTCGGCAACGTAGGCGTCGACCTTGTGCCGCGACGGCGTCAACGCGCTCAGCAATTCCCGCAACGACTCACTCACGGGGCGGCTCCGTCGAAGTCGTTGCTTGCCAGGACTTCCGCTATCGAAGGCAGCGGCATGCCCAGATATCCCGATTCCAGGCAGTAGTCCAGCAGCACCCGCAGATACTCCTTGCCGCTGGCCGGAGACGGCTTACCGAGCAATACGTCGGCGCGGGTGGTGTCGAATACCAACCGCCGCCGGAAATAGCTGGTGTAAAGGGAGCCGATGCGACGGTAGTACTCCCGCTCGATCGGCTCGAGATCGTCCTCGACGAAGGTCGTCTCCGGCACGAAGGTGGCGACCTCGAAGGACGGATATTCGGCCAGCACATCGGAGACCTCGCGCAGCGAAAGAGTGTCGCGACCGAGTGCGTGCAGCGTGCGATTCTGCGCGGAGTCGAAATCCAATACTGCCGCGGCGATTACATCGGCGACATGGTCGACCGGCGCCAGCGAAAGCGTCGCGTCGTAGCGGCCGGGCAGCGCACGCAACTTGCCCTCGACCATGAGTTTCACGACGGTGTAGAGGTTCTTGTACTCCCGGATCGTGCCGGTATCACTGGCTCCGGTCACGATGCCGGGACGGACGATCGCCCACGGCAGGCCGTGCTCCCCCGCCGCGCGCACCAGCTTTTCGGCGCGAAACTTGCTGTCCTCGTAGCCATTTCCGAAGGTTTGACCGGCATCGAGTTCGTCCTCGGCGATAGTGCCGCCGCGCATACCGCACACATACGCGGTGCTGACATGCACCAGCGGCACCTCCCACTCGCGTGCGAGTGCGATGGCATTCGCGGTGCCGACCACATTGAGTTCGTCATAGTCCGCGGCCGATGCGTCGAATGCCGTTGTCGCCGCGCAGTGCACGATGATGCCGACCCGCTCGGCAAGGTCTTCGGTATCGCGCTCGGAGAGGCCGAATCCGGGCACACGCACGTCACCCGCGACGGCCGTACCCGGCTCGATCAGCGTGCCATCATTGCGCACGATGGTCGAATTGCTGTGCAGCACAGCGGCAACCGGCCGACTCGCGGCGGCGAGTCTGGCCACGACCTCGGCGCCGACCAATCCGGCCGCGCCGGTCACCAGCACGGTATCGCCGGAGCTCATAGTGACACCTCGCCAGCGGCCGAACTACCCGCGACCAGGGCGATCACCGCATCGACCCGGCGCACGCCCACCAATTCCTCGGGCCGGTAGCGCGGCAGTTCGAAGGCCCGCTCCAGGACCACGGTGAGTTCCATCAGCCGCAGTGAATCGAAGCCGAGATCCTCCACGAGGCGATGCTCGTCGGATAATTCCGCGGGCGGTTGCGGCGCCATGGCCAGGACGATCCGGCGCACCTTGTCGGCAGTCATGACGACTCTCCTTCCCGCAGATGTGGTTGTTGGCCACCGGAGGTCAGCAGATCGCGCGCCTCGTCCAAGGGCAGGTCGGTATTCAGATACCCGGCGATGCGCAGCCAGTCGTAACCGATCGCCAATGTGCGCCGCCACTGCTCACGCGAATCGAAGGACGCCGGGAATCCTGTTGTCGTCTCCGCCCCCGCCGCGACCCATCGAACCCGTGTGACGAAATCGTCCAGCACCGCGAGACCCGCGAGAGTATCTCCGCCCGTCCCGATTATCTCGGAGAAACGGACCCGCCGTGCCGATTCCAACTGCGTCAGCAGTTCTGCACGACGCATGGCGTGGCTCGGCAACATCCGCCGCAGGGTCTGTGCGGGCGCGACATCGGCGGGCAGCGGGTGAATCCCGAATGCGGACAACAGGACACGGACCGCCATGGCGATGAGCCGGTGTGCGGCGATATCGGCGACCGCGCCCTGAGAGTTCTTGACCGCACCCGCCAGGTCCTCCCTGGCGTTCTCCAGGACGACATTCGACCACACCAGATTCAGGGCACATTCGGTGAATCTGATTGCGGGTAATGGTGACAGCGTCGCGATCACATCGTCGCGGGCGGCACCGGTCAGGCCGAGAGCGGGTGCGGCCGCGTAGGGCACCGGGGTGTACGGCTCGACCGCCTTGCACATAGCCAACGCGGGTTCGATGCGTTCCCCGCCGCGCCACTGCAATCCGACCAGACCGAGTCCGAGGAACTCGAGCAGATCCTCGGCGATGTCGTGTTCGGCGCGGCCGAGCACATCGCGCAACGAATGCCGGAACACCACCGAACGCCAGGCACGAGCAGCGCTGTCCGAGAGCGCGAAGACGTCGCGGTCGTCCCGGATCACGTGGATGCGGCCGCCGATCGTCCAGGTGGTGACTGCTGGTCGGCGAGCGAACAGGATCTGGTGCGGGTCATCGGCGATCTCGGGCACACCGAGCGCCGTCGCCAGCTCCCAGACCTGTTCCCATGCGAACTCGGTCGGGTTGGTGAGGTCGTGGTAGCGGTCGATGAGCGCGTCGGCTCCGATGCGGTCGAGCTGGTGCGGCAGCCACTTTGTTTCCAGATAGCTTTCGCCCTTGCGGGCCGCCCAGCCCTTCATCGCCTGGAGCAGACCGTCGCGGGCCCACTCGGCGGCCTCGACCTCGGCGTGCAGGGTCCGCAGCGCGATCGCGTAGCGCAGCGCCTGCGTCGCGCGCCGGGTCCACCAGTCGGCTACCAGGGCGGTGAATTGCGAATGCGGCAGCAGCGCACGTAATTCCGCGACATTCGGTTCCCCAGCCTGTACTACGGTCGCGCGCAGGAATCGCTGACACCGGTTCAGCAGATCCTCGTCGATCTTGTCCGAGCCCGTCGCCGCCAGCTCCAGCTGATTGCGCAGCTGCGCCGCCGACCTAGTCCGCACCTCGACGCGCCGACCATCAATGAACAGCACCGTCGGCAGTGTCGGCAACTCCTCGTCGCCGGGTGCGACAACCAGGAAATCGATATCGGATCCGGCATTGCCGAAACCCTCCGCCAACGAACCCTCGAACAGCACAGTCGAATCGCGCGGTACCGCAACGCTTTCCAATGCGCGATCGAGCAACTGTCGCACTCGTTCGGCAGGCAGGGCAGGCTCGGGTACCGCATCGTCGGTTGCCGGGCTGGCCGTGTCCGCGGTGTCCTCGGGCGCGTGCACCACCGCGCCAGCCAACGCACCGTCCACGAACAGCTGCCACATATGCCGACGCCGCGGCTTACCACTCGAGGTGCGGCGGATTATGCCGCGCGGGCCGGTCACAATGTGCACCGTCTGCGCGGGCCCGAGTTCACCGCGAATGATCCTGCGCGCCTCGGCAATCCAGTCGCCCGGTGCGGATTCGGCGAACAGTGCGATGCCCTGGGCACCGGCCTCGGTGATCGCGACGGCGGCGAGTTTGCCCTTGGTGATCCGGGTTTCCTGGGCCACGCGGGATTCGATGTCCTCCATGAACACCGACCGGCCGCGGACCTTCAGGCTCGACCCCATCCGGCCGAGTACGAAAACCTCACCGTTGTGAAGGAATCCGGCATCGCCGGTGAACAGCACTCGCTCGACGATCCGCGTCGATGAACCCGTGTCGGGCTCGCCGGAGTAGCCCAGCGCGACCGAATCCCCGACGACGATCATCTCACCGAGGGTGCCATCGGGCAGCTCCCGGCCGTCTTCATCGACCACACGCACGGTCGATTCCGGCGTCGAATAGCCGAGTCCGGTGATCCACCCGGAGCCTTCGACACGATGGGCGTCATCCAGCAATTCCTCGGCCAGGATCGTAATCGGTTGACCGAAACGCAGATTCGGATTATCCAACCGCAGGGCCGTGATGGGCCGGTTCCGGGCGGAGGAGGTCACCATCAGCGTGGCCTCGGCCAGACCATAGGCGAGGGTGTACGCATTGGCCGAAAAGCCTTGTCGGCCAGCGAGTCCCGCGAAGGATTGGAGATCGGCCACCTCGACCGGCTCGGAACCGACGGCAAGCGTGCGCCAGCCGGACAGATTCAGATCCGCGATCTCCTCCGGTGCGACGCGGTGGGCCACATAACCGAGCGCGAACGACGGCGATGGCGTGTGTTGTGCGTGCGACATGGCCCGCAGCCAGCGTGCCGGATCGCGAACGAACTGGTCCGGGCGCATCAGATACAGCTCGCCCTGATTGGTCACCGTGGTGAGGAATGCGCCGACCAGGCCCATATCGTGGTAGAGCGGCAGCCAGGAGACCATGGTTTCGCCGTGCCGCCAGTCGATCAGCGCCGAGATCATCGCGATGTTATTGGCCAGGTTGTGCCAGCTGACCCGCACCCCGCGCGGCGTGCCGGTGGATCCGGAGGTGAATTGCAGCAGCGCGCATTCGTCGGGCTCGCCGAACTCGCGCTCCACCGGTGCGGGACCGAGATTCGCGGCATCGATCACCAGCGGCTCATCGGTGCGCCCAGCCGCCTCCGCCGCTTTGCGCACCAACTGCTCGAACTCGGTCGAGGTCACTACCAGTCGCGGTTGGGCCTGCTCCAGTATGGCCGCGATATGGGCGATGATCTGGTCGAGGTCGCCGAACATCGGCGGCGCGACCGGGGTGAAGACGCCACCGCAGACCCACACGGCGTAAAATGCGGCGGCGCAGGGGAATCCGGTCGGCATGATCACACATGCGCCATCGCCGCTGCCCATACCGTGTTCGCGCATGCGCGCCGCGATCGTCCAGCTCAGCTCCGCGAGATCGTGATAGCTGCGGTATTCCCAGCCGTCGGCCTCGTCGGCCAGGTGGATCCCGGTGTCTAGCGCCGGATCGGCCAGCCAATTACGTACTGCGGCAACGTCTTTATCCGGCTTCATCCCGCAGCTCTCCTCCCGACAGCACGGTCACGGTACCGTTCGTGCCATCGACCCGTATTCCCATACCGGAACGTATCTTCTTGGTCAGGTCCTTCACTTGGACCACCGTCGGAACTCCCAACTCCCGTGCCACGATCGCGACATGGGTGAGGGGGCTGCCGCGCTCGATCACCAGCGCCGATGCCGAGGGCAGCGCGGCCACCCAACCCGGATCGGTGCGGTATGCCACCAGAATGCCGCCTGCCACGTCGCGTGGCTCGTCGACGACCACCGCGGTGCCCTCGACGACTCCGGACGCCGACGGCGTGCCGGGCAGGACGGTGCCGACGGTCGCGGCCGGGGTATCGGTGACCGGCACCCAACCTTGACGCACGAGTTCAGCACGCCCGAATGTCGGCCCCGAGGTGACGAAGCGGGCCGGAGCTACCAACTCGGCGTCCCTGGCGCGCTGGGCTTTCCGTGCGGCGACCAGATCACGTAGGCCATCGGTGTCCTCGCCCTCGTAGCAGCCGCGCAACTCCTGGACCGTCAATGCGAAGACATCGTCGAATTCGTCGATGACGCCGCGCGCGACCAGATCCCGGCCCATAACCCGGATCATCCGCTTGACCATGCCGAAGGCCCTGGTGCGGCAGAACCGCAGCCGCTCCCGATGCGCGGCGCACCGATTCACCTTGCCGCGCAGGCGCTCATAGATTCGGCGGCGCAAGCCGCGCAGGTTGGCGTCGAGATATTCGTCGGCCTCCGCACCGCGGCTGTGCTGCGCGGCCTCGCCGACGCGACCGATCGCGCTGCGCAGCATGATGAACAGGCTCGCGGGATCCTCGCGCAGATCCGGGGTTTCCAGCTTCAGCTCGTCCAGGCTGCGGTAGCCGTAGCGATCGATGTAATCCTCGATTCGGACGAGGAATTCGGCGCGATCATTGATGGCGTCGTAAATCTTGTCCGGCGCAGTCGAATTGATCAATGAGACCAACTCGGGATCCTCGCGAACGAACCGTGCGAGGTCGGTCATGGCGCGGGCCGGTTCGGCCGATTCGACATCCGCGCCGGGGCCGACGACTGCGTACAAGAACCACTCCGGAGCCTTCGGCAGCAGCAGTTTGGTGAGCAGATACATCAGACCGGTGCAGGTCAACAGGATTGCGTCCAGGACCATCAGCGGGCCCCAGCGCTCGACCAGATCCCGGTCGACCTTGCGATAGGCCGCGTAAGCCTGTTCGCCGGTCAGCGTCGAGTAGTCGAGTGCGTCGTATTCGTCGTAGACGCGATAGAAGTCGATCATGAAGCGCTCGGCCATATCGTCGATGCCGAACAGCCGCCGCACATAGGTAGCGGTGGTGCCCGCGCGCGACCGCAGCCGCGCCAGTTGCGTGCGGAAGGTGAATGGGCGCAAGGTCTTCGCGATCTCATCGGGCAGCGGTTCGTCGACGCCGAGCGCGGCCTCGAGTACCTTCCGGTTCAACGGATACCCGGGTGCGATGCCCACCATCCGGTACCAGTGCAGCAGGTTGTAGTAGACCCGGCCATGAAAGTAGCCGAGTAGCACCGGAGTCCAGCGATCGGTCTGGCGCAGTTGCGCATCGGGCACCCGCAGCGATTTCGCATAACCGTGGTACACGCGACCGTAGATGTCGGCGGCGGTCGTGTAGGTCAGCGGGGAGGTGATACCGCTGAAGCTCTCGATGATGTTGGAGTTGTCCCAGATTCGCTCTTCGCCGTCGGCGAGCATCTCACCGGCACCGCGCAGTACCGCACCGCGCGCCGCGGCGTCGGTAACCGCGGTGGTGATCGGTCGCGACTGCAGGAACCACAGACCGTCGGCATCGATGGCCCACTCGATGTCCTGTGGCGCACCGAAATCGGCCTCCAGCTTGCGTCCCCACTCCACCAACTCGGCCAGTTCGGCATCGGCGAGCACGGCGCTCTCCCGGCGCTGCTGCTCGACCTCGAGCACCGCGCAGCCCTGCTCCCCAGCGGGCACATAGCTGCGATCCTTGTCCCCCACAGTCGTTTCCAGCACAGTGCCGGAGGATTTGTCGACCACGACCGAATCGGCGTCCACCGCACCCGACACCAGACCCTCGCCGAGTCCGTATACCGCGCTGACGACCAATTCGTCTGCGGCGCCGCTGATCGGGTTCGCGGTGAACATCACCCCGCTGGACCGCGCATCGATAAGACGTTGCAGGACAACGGCTATGGCCGCGGCGCTCGGCTGGCCGTGTGCGAAGGCATAGCGGATGGACCGTTCCGAGAACGCCGACGCCCAGCAGTCGCGCACGCGCGCCGCGACCGCGTCGATACCATTGACATTGAGAAACGAATCGAACTGGCCCGCATAGGACTGACCGGGACCGTCCTCGACGATCGCCGACGACCGGACCGCGACCGAACCTGTGCCGAGACGGCCGTAAGCGTCCGCGATCAGTTCGAAGATCGATTGCGGCAGTGGCGCATCGACGATCGCGGCGCGTAGTTCCGCACCGGCGGCCAGCGCCGAATCGAGGTCGTCCGATGATGTGACCTTCAACACAATAGTCGCCACATCGGCGTCGGTGGCGGTCTCGATAAGGAACCGGTTGAAGACGTCGGTGCCGAGCACCGCCCAGTCGGGGACGCGGAAGCCGCCATTGTGCAATGTGTACAACCCGCGTGCTTTACCCCCGCCTAGCGCGGCAAATGTCGCCGAGTCGGTCCACGGTCCGAGTACCTGCAAGACTTCTCTCCCATCACCCCCGTCCATCGCACCGGAGCAGGCGCTCCGGTACCACAAGGCAGCGCAAACCGAAGGGGCTGTCTGGATATATCCGAGATTCGCTTTCGACGTTAGCCCGCAAACCTTGGGTACTGCTTGGCAAAGACTTGGTTCGAACGCCTCGAGGCACCAGTAAGCTTCGCGATGACGTTCTGGGCTGTAAGGAGTGATTCGGCGTGGGTTGGACCTTCACCCCGGACGAGTTCGCCCATATCTGGCGCGAAACCGAAGTGGACCGTCACCCGTATCCGCTGCGCATTCTCGAGACGCCGCGAACCGAATCCGAAGCCGATAAATTGCGCGCACAATTGGAGGAGCGACTACCGCCGCGCAGCGATCCGGACCTATCGGCGTGCCTGCGCATCATGGCCGCACCGCAGACCAGGATCGTGGCGATCGGCGGCGGGCACAGTCCCGGCACCGAGATCCGGCTGCTGGCCTGTGCGATCTACGACCGCGCCGTCCTCGCTATCCAGGAACCCGGTTCCGGACCGGATTTCGGTGGGCGCGTACGACTTTCGATCGGGCTCAGCGCCAAACTCGGCGCCCGGATAGCCGCATTGCTGCCCGCGGTCCCGGCCGGACACGAACCGGCGCGGGCGGCATCGGCCGAAGCGATCCGCGACGGCGAGACGGTGGTCGTAGCGCAGCGGGCGGTGCCGTCGATCCGGCGGCTGCTGCTCAAGCCGCATACCGCCGAGGGACATTTCCGGATCGAGGGGCGACTGGACCAGCCCGCGCCGCAGCCGCCGATCCACTACACCTGGATCGATGTCAAGGGCGACGGGCGCTATTTGATCAAGGCGGGCGATACCGTGCACATCGTGCCCGCCTCGGCCGAGCAACTCGCGACGCAGTTGCAGAAACGTATTCCCACGCAGGCCCGATAAGCCGTAACCGACCCGGACTATTTCATCCGGAGGCATGGCCAACGGTTAGTCTGAGGCGGACCGACCGATCCCCGGGGGTGTGGTGCATGACGATCGAGAGCAGCCGAGCCGATATCGCCCGCTTCAAACAGGAGGCACAGGCGGGCACCGTCAAGTTCGACCCGGACGCGGCGCGACGTTGCGCCGAAATGTACGAAAACCAAGCCGACCAGCTCATCTATCTACGCCAACGCCTCGAATCGGCGGGCGAACTGGACGGCTTCGGCGGATTCGTCTCCGCACAGCAATTACAGGCCGGATTCGCCCACAAGGCCCGCGACGCCGCCACCCTGCTCGACCAGTACATCGAAGCCGCCTACCGCATGAAGGAAGCCTTCCTGATCAGCGGCGGGCTGTTCGAGGAGGCCGATGCGGCGAATGCCGCGGCACTGCGGGCGATCGAAACGCGGGTGCCACGATGAGCTCCGGTGATTCCGCCCAAGGCGGTTGTCGGGTGCCCGGTGGGCTCGGTCCACAGCGTGCCGCATGGAACGCGTGGGCGAACGCCAGCAATGCCTGCGTGCAGAATGGCTATCGGGCGCTGACCGCGCGAGCCAAGGCACGGAAAGCGTCGGCGAACGACAACGAAGCCTGCGCACAGAACGACGATCGGACGCCCACCGCGCGGCACAAGGCACAGCCCGCGCCACAGAACGCATCGGCGAACGCCAGGAATGCCTGCGTGCAGAACAACTATCGGGCAATCGCCGGGCGACACAAGGCACATCGCGTGACACGGAACGCGTCGGCGAACGCCAGCGAAACCTGCGCACAGAACGACTATCGGACGCCCACCGCGCGGCACAAGGCACAGCCCGCGCCACAGAACGCGTCGGCCGACATCAGCGAAACCTGCACGCAGAACGACTATCGGACGCTCACCGCGCGCCCCAAGGCACAGCTCGCGACACGGAACGCATGGGCGAGCTCGAGTGAGGCATCCGCGCGGGACGGCTCTCGGGCGCCCGGTCAGCAAGGTATGACACAGCGCGCTACGCGAATGGCGGAGGCGATCGTCAGTGAGGCGCGGCGATGAGCGGTAATGATCCCGACTACATCAGCTCGATGGAGCATTTCGAGTCGATGAAGCATGAGGAGATCTACGCCAAGACCCAGCAGATCGATGCCGCGCAGATCCTCAACGCATCGGTGACCTGGCTGGAAGTCGCAGGGACACTGGCCAGTTCGTTTCCACTGACCAGGGCCGGTTCCGATCGAGTCATGAATTCGATGGCCTGGGAGGGCGCCGCCGCCGAAGCCGCCTATGCGAGTGCACGCAGCTATGCCGACTCCGTCGATGAACTCGCCGCGATCGTGGGGCAGGTCGGCACCCGACTGGGAGCCGTGGCCGCGGCGGCCGAAGCCGTGAAGATCGCCGTTGTGCCACCAGGCAATTCGGGCCCGATCGGCACCATCGCCCGACTGCTCGAAGCCGCCCACGTGATCAATGCGCAAATGGCAGAAGAGGCAATGCGCCAAGAAGCCGTTCTCGCCATGAACATGATCTACAAACCCGCCTACCAAATGGCGGGCACCGCCGTCCCCGCCCTCCCCAGCCCACCCACATTACCGGGCACACCGGGCGCGACACCGTCAGCACCACGGCATTCGCCCCCCACCGAACCAACCCAGCCCGGCGCGCAGGTCCCCGGAACCGAGCCGTCATTCCCCACCCCGGAATCCCAAGCACCACAGCCGAACCCCGCTCCGGAAATACCTCAATCCACCCCAGCCCCGGGCACTCCGGCACCCTCCACGCCGGAACCCCAAGCACCGCAAACCAGCCCGGGACCCAGCAGCCCGTCACCGACACCAGCGCCGTCTGCGCCGGAATCCTCAGCACCGCAACCAACTCCGAACCCAATGACACCGACTCCCGGCCCACCGACACCCTCCACGCCCGAAACCCCAGCACCGCAACCAACTCCGGACCCAACACCAGCACCCAGCCCGGCACCGGCACCGGCACCGGTGCCGGTGCCCTTCACACCGGAATCCCCAGCACCGCAACCAACTCCGGACCCGACGACACCGGCACCCCCCGCCACCGGAACCCCAGATTCCCAGGTACCACAGCCCACCCCGGTTCCGCCCCCTCAACCCGTCCCGGACTCACCGGTACCTACCATGCCGGAATCTCCAGCGCCGCAACCAAACCCAGCGCCCCCGATACCGGAATCCCAGACTCCACAGCCCATTCCGTCCCCACAACCGCAGCCCGCCCCAACACCGGAACCATCAACCCAGCAAGCTCCCCCTCCGCCCCCAACGCGGGAGCCTCAACCTCCCGCACCCCCAACCCAACAGGCACCCCCACCCGCGCCCCCGGCAGCACCATCCCCTTCCCTCCCCGACCCCGGCGGCCAACCAGGCATCACCGGCCCCATCCCCGACCAAACCGGCCCCTCCAAACCCCCACCAACGAGCAACCAACCTGGCGTCATCCCAACCGCAGACAGCGGCCAGCGATGAGTAGCTCCCGATAGGCACGAATCCCCACTAGTGTCGACAAACAGATCGCTGTCCAGATTCCTACTATTCGTCTAGAACCATGATCTGGCCCTGAGCGCTTTTCAAAGGCAACGACTTCGCGCGCACCGACATCACTGCGGTCCGGTTGCCGCAGGACGATGCGGAAGGCGAATCGCCGGAGGCGATCTCGGCGGCAGACGCTAAACCTTGACCAGGTCGTCGGCGTGTATTACCGGGCGTTGCATGGTGTCCGGGAGTTCGGTGGTGGAGCGCCCGAGCATGCCGGAGAGTTCGGTGCTGTCGTATTCGACTACGCCTCGGGCGACTATGCGGTTGTCGGGGGCGATCAGGTCGACTACGTCACCGCCGTGGAAGCGGCCGCGGACGCCGGTTATGCCTGCGGCGAGCAGGGAGCGGCGGCGCTGGGCGACGGCTTGGACGGCGCCGTCATCGATGAGAATGGCGCCACGGCTGTCGGCGGCGTGGCGGACCCAGAATTTGCGGGCGGAGAGGCGGACCGGGCGGGCGGCGAAGGCAGTGCCGACGGTGCCCGCGCTCAGCGCGATATCGGCCTCGGTGGCGGCCGCCAGCAGGACGGGCACGCCCGCGTCGGCGGCCAGCCGGGCCGCGGAGAGTTTGGAGGCCATGCCGCCGGTACCGAGTGCGCCGCCGCTGCCCGCGATGACGCCGTCGAGGTCGGCGCTGCTGCGGACCTCGGGGATGAAGTTGGCGGCACCCTTGCGCGGGTCACCGTCGTATAGACCCTCGACATCGGAGAGCAGCACCAACGCGTCCGCGCCGACCAGATGGGCGACCAGTGCGGCGAGCCGGTCGTTATCGCCGAAGCGGATCTCTTCGGTTGCGACGGTATCGTTTTCGTTCACGACGGCAACCGCACCGAGCGAGCGCAACCGATCCAGGGTGCGCTGGGCATTGCGGTGATGTTCCCGGCGCGAGAAGTCGTCGGCGCTCAACAACACCTGCCCGACCGTGCGCCCGAACCGCGCGAACGAGGCGCCCCATGCATGCGCCAACGCCAACTGGCCGACGCTTGCCGCAGCCTGTTTGGTAGCCAAATCCCTTGGGCGCGTGGTCAATCCGAGCGGCGCGAGACCCGCACCGATCGCACCGGAAGACACGACGACCACATCGGATCCGGCCCGCATCCGCGCCTCCACCGCATCGGCAAGCCGATCCAGTCGCGCCATATCCAACCCACCCTGGAGGCTGGTCAGCGCCGAAGACCCGATCTTCACTACCACACTGCGGGCCGAAGCAATCGCCGTCCTGGCCTCACTCAGCCCGGACTGCGACATCACCTCGGCCATCCCCGAACTCACCTGCATCGCAACCGAACTCCCTGTACCGCAACAGAACCCATCGATTCGACCGCCCTGGCATTACCGGCCGCACCAACCGACTCCGCCGCACCAACCGACCGCAAAGCATCAGGCGCCACCGCCGAATCGGCCGCCGTCTCACCAACCGACCACAAAGCATCAGTCGACGCCGCCGAATCAGCCGCCGACCCACCAGCTAATCGCTCAGCACCAGCGGAGGCCCCATCAACTGACCACAAAGCATCAGTCGACGCCGCCGAATCAGCCGCCGACCCACCAGCTAATCGCTCAGCACCAGCGGAGGCCGCAGCAACCGACCGCCCCAGAGCCGCCAACTGTCGCGAACTAGTCGACCGCACCGCACCAGCCGATTCAGCCGAACTCGTCGTACCTGCCAGCCCAACCGAACCCGCCGCGAATGTCGGGCGCAGCACTACACCCCGAACGCACTGGTCGCCAATGAATTCCGATGCTCGCCGAACGGTCGAACCGAACCGCAGCGCTCGCTGAAACGCCGTGCCAGATCCCGGCGCACACCACAGGCCCACGGCGTCCACGTTATTCCTCGTCGTCCTTGACCAGACCGCGGCGCACCCGAGAGGCATGTTTGCGCTCGGCGGCGCTGATCCGGTCGTTCTGCTCCAAGCGGATATCGGTGCCGCGGCCGGTGGGCACCATATCGATGCCCGCGGAGATCTGCGGCTCCCATTCGAAGGTGACATCGCCGATGGTGACCGGCGCACCGGGTTCGGCGCCCTGCTTCACCAGTTCCTCTTCGACGCCGAGGCGTGCCAGGCGGTCGGCGAGGTAACCGACGGCCTCGTCGTTGTCGAACTGGGTCTGGCGCACCCAGCGCTCCGGCTGCGGACCGCGCACGATGAAGCCGCCGGGCTCTTCGGGATCGGCGATCACGCTGAAGCCGGTCTCGTTCACCGCGATCGGGCGGATTACCGGACGCTTCGGGGCGGCCTTCGGATGCGCGATCCGATACTGCTCGACCATCTCGGCGAGCGCAAAGGTCAAAGCACGCAAGCCCGCTCGACTCACCGCCGAAATCTCGAAGACCGGCCAGCCACGGGCGGTGAATTCGGGCGTGACCATCTCCGCCAACTCGGCGGCATCGGGCACATCGACCTTGTTCAGGATCACCACGCGCGGCCGATCGGCCAGATCACCGAGCCCCGTATCGGCATCC
The DNA here is from genome assembly GCF_050955785.1 of Nocardia sp. CA-084685. Lineage (NCBI taxonomy): Bacteria > Bacillati > Actinomycetota > Actinomycetes > Mycobacteriales > Nocardiaceae > Nocardia > Nocardia sp. CA-084685. The sequence goes on along the minus strand of NZ_CP192094.1, from coordinate 1,987,221 downwards.
AGAGCCGGTTTGTAGGCGGCGAGTTCGGCCTCGAGCGCGTCGACATCGGACACCGGATCGCGTCCGGGCTCCAACGTCGCGCAGTCCACAACATGGGCGAGCACCGCGCAGCGCTCCAGATGCCGCAGGAAATCCAGCCCGAGCCCACGCCCGTCGCTCGCACCGGGAATCAGACCGGGCACATCGGCGATGGTGAAGGTTGTGTCACCGCTGGAGACCACACCGAGATTGGGCACCAGCGTGGTGAACGGGTAGTCAGCGATCTTCGGCTTCGCAGCCGAAAGCACCGACACCAGCGAAGACTTACCGGCCGACGGGAATCCGACCAGGCCAACATCGGCGACGGACTTCAGCTCGAGGACGAGATCGCCCTCCTCACCGTCCTCACCGAGCAGCGCGAAACCGGGCGCCTTGCGCGCCTTGGAGGCCAGCGCGGCATTGCCGAGTCCGCCGCGTCCGCCACGGGCCACGATGAACTTATTGCCCGAACCGACCAGATCGACGACTACCTTGCCGTCGTCGTCGAGCACCACGGTGCCGTCGGGCACCTTCAGCACCAGATCGGTGCCCTGCTTACCGTCGCGGTTACTGCCCTCACCTGGCTTGCCGTTGCTCGCTTTGGCGTGCGGGTGGAAATGGAAGTCCAGCAGGGTGTGCACGTTCGGGTCGACCTCGAGGATCACATCCCCGCCACGTCCGCCATTGCCGCCGTCCGGTCCGCCCAGCGGCATGAACTTCTCGCGGCGCACGGAGGCGCAGCCGTGACCACCCTTGCCCGCACGCACGTGCAATACGACACGGTCGATGAATTTGGACATGTCCGAATCATCCTCCTCGGTGGTCAGAGTTGTGGGAACGCGATCTTTCGAGAACGCGAAAAGCGGGCCAGGGAATGCACCCTGACCCGCTCAGCTTCTCCGGAAATGGCTAAAGAGGCGGTCAGGCCTCGGCCGGCTCCGGAACCACGATGTTGACGGTCTTGCGGCCACGCTTGGTGCCGAACTCGACCTTGCCCGCCGCCAAGGCGAACAGGGTGTCGTCGCCGCCACGGCCGACGAGCACACCCGGGTGGAAGTGCGTGCCACGCTGGCGGACCAGGATCTCGCCCGCCGACACGGCCTGGCCGCCGAAACGCTTGACGCCGAGTCGCTGGGCGTTCGAGTCGCGCCCGTTGCGGGAGCTGGATGCACCCTTCTTATGTGCCATTTCTGAACTCCTGTGAAGTAATTCGAGAAAGCGCGGAGGCTTACTTGATGCCGGTGACCTTGAGGACCGTCAGCGGCTGGCGATGACCCTGTCGCTTGTGGTAGCCGGTCTTGTTCTTGAACTTGTGGATGCGGATCTTCGGGCCCTTGGTGTGCTCGACGACCTCAGCGGCCACCGAAACCTTGGCCAGCTTGTCCGCATCGGTGGTCAGCTCGGCGCCATTCACCACGAGGACCGGGGCCAGCGCCACGGACGAACCCGGCGCACCCTCGATCTTCTCGACCTTCACCAGGTCACCGACCGCGACCTTGTACTGCTTTCCGCCGGTCTTGACGATCGCGTACGTTGCCATCGGTCGGCTGCCCTTCTTCCTGTAATGCGCGCGGCTAGTGCTCGCGCGGCTGCGTGCTCCCGCCCGGATGACTCCGGCTGGAAACCACAGCACTCTGGTCTGGTAGTCACCGCCGCCTCAGCAACCTGATGGCTCTCGGCTTCGAGCCGAGTCACGAACACAGCGCAGATAAGCGCTGTCGCCGGGCAGCGACTGTCCAAGATTACAGGACGGGTACCACCCCGACCAAACCGGTGCCCGGGTAAGACAGGACCCCCGTCGCGGAATGCGGCGGGGGTCCCAAGTTTTCGGATCGTGGCAGTTAGTTCGCGTCGTCCACCGGCGGTCCAGCCGGACGACCGACGGCCCGGCGGCGTGGCTTGCGCGTCGGCACCACGACCGGCACATCCGCGGTGTAGTCGACAACGGGCTCCACGGCCCCCTGATCCGCCGTCGGCAGCACGAACACCGCACCGGTGCTATCAGCCGCCGGTGCGGCGGCCGAACGCGCGACGCGACGTCTGCGGCCGGTCGTACGGGATGCGGATTCGGGCACACCGTTGGCCGATGCCGCAACCGGCTCTGCCGCAGGCTCAGCGGGTTCATCCGCCACGGGCGTCGAAACCCCGGCACCGACCGGCGCAACGACAGCTACGGGCTCGACAGCCTCTTCGTCCACCGCCGCGGCTTCCCCGGATGGGGGCTCGACGGCCTCTTCGGCCACCTCTGCCACGTCCTCGGTTTCGGCATCCGCGACTTCCTCGGCGACCGCCTCCGCGACTTCCTCGGCGACCGCGGCAACGGAATCGGAAACTACGACCTCATCGCTTGCGGCGACAATATCGGTGACGTCCTCGACATCCTCCGCGTGCGCCGGCTCCTCCGACTGATGCGCCGCCATCGCCAATGCCACCGGATGCGCCCGCTTGACCGCGATCTCCGCCTCGTCTTCGACGACATGTGCGGTGCCATTGCTCGCCGCGGCAGGCGCACTCGCCGCCGCACCCTTGTCCCGGCCACGGCGCCGCCGCGACCCGGTCTCGCGAGCACCGCGCGCACTGTCCTCGGCGCCGGTGAGCTCCACCGGGTAGGTGTGCACGAGGATGCCCCGACCGTGGCAATGCTCACAGGTCGACGAGAACGCCTCGACCAGGCCGGTGCCCAGCTTCTTGCGGGTCATCTGCACCAGGCCGAGCGAGGTCACCTCGGAGACCTGGTGGCGGGTGCGGTCGCGGCCCAATGCCTCGGTCAGCCTGCGCAACACCAGATCCCGGTTCGACTCCAGCACCATATCGATGAAGTCGACGACGATCATGCCGCCGATATCGCGCAGCCGCATCTGGCGCACGATCTCCTCGGCCGCCTCCAGGTTGTTCCTGGTGACCGTCTCTTCCAGATTGCTGCCGCCCGCACCGGTGAATTTGCCGGTATTGACGTCGATGACGGTCATCGCCTCGGTCCGGTCGATCACCAGGGTGCCGCCCGAGGGCAGCCACACCTTGCGATCGAGCGCCTTGGCGAGCTGCTCATCGATCCGGTAGGTCTCGAAGACGTCGGCACCGTTGTTCTCGTGCCGGGAGACCCGGGCGAGCATGTCCGGCGCGACCGTGCGGATGTAGTTCTCGACGGTGCTCCAGGACCGCTCACCCTCGATGACCAGCTTGGAGAAGTCCTCGTTGAACAGGTCGCGGATGACCTTGACCAACAGGTCCGGCTCTTCGTACAGCGTCTTGGGCGAGCCGTTGTCCTTGACCTCGGCGGCCTTCTCGATGGTGCGCCAAGTCGCCTGCAACCGCTCCACATCGCGGGCCAGTTCGGTCTCGCTGACCCCCTCGGACGCGGTGCGGATGATCACTCCGGCGTCGGCGGGAACGATATCGCGCAGGATCTCCTTGAGCCGCTTGCGCTCGGTATCGGGCAACTTGCGGCTGATACCGGTGGACGAACCGCCCGGCACGTAGACCAGGAAGCGGCCGGCCAGGCTGATCTGGGTGGTCAGCCGGGCGCCCTTATGCCCGACCGGATCCTTGGAGACCTGCACCAGCACCTGATCGCCAGGCTTGAGCGCCTGCTCGATCTTGCGCTCCTTACCGCCGAGACCGGCAGCCTCCCAGTTCACCTCACCGGCATAGAGCACACCGTTGCGGCCGCGGCCGATATCGACGAAGGCCGCCTCCATCGAGGGCAGCACATTCTGCACCTTGCCGAGGTAGACATTGCCGACCATCGACGCCGAGCCGGTATTGGTGACGAAGTGCTCGACCAGGATGTTGTCCTCGAGCACCGCGACCTGGGTCGCGGTCGGGTGCTCCGGGAAGGTCTTCTCCCGTACGACCATGACCCGGTCCACCGCCTCGCGGCGGGCCAGGAATTCCGACTCGGTCAGGATCGGCGGACGACGGCGACCGGCCTCGCGACCGTCACGCCGACGCTGCCGCTTGGCCTCGAGCCGGGTGGAGCCGGTGATGCCCTGCACCTCGTCGACGGTGGTGGCGCGGCTGCGGCTCTTATTGCGCGGCTCACGCTCGTGCACGACGGTATTCGGCGGATCGTCCTCGGAGACGCTCTCGCTATCGGCGCCTTCGCCCGCCACCTTGCGGCGACGACGGCGACGGCGACGGCGGCTCGAGCCCTCCGGCACACCGGATTCGTCGTCCTCGCTCTCGGTGTCGTCGCCGGCGTCGGCTTCGGCCTCGCTCTTGACGGCGGCCTGCTCGTCCTCGGCGCTCTCGTCGGTGCCTTCGGTGTCCTCACCATCGGTGTCGGCGTCGGCGTGCTGCTCGCCCCGGCCCCGACCCCGACCCCGACGGCCACGCCGACGACGACGCGGCTGATCCGCCTCGCCCTGCTGTTCGGTCGACTCGTCCTCGGTGGTTTCGGTCTCTTCTTCGACGGTTTCGACCGCGGTCTCCTCGACGCGACGGCTTTCGCGCTGGGCCCGGCGCTGCCGACGCGCTTCCTCGGCGGCAGCGGCGTCCGGCGATAGGAACAGCGGTGCGGCGACCGAGGCCGCGGCCTCGAAGACGACCGGGGTCGCGACATGCGGCTCCGGCGGAACCGAATGGGTGAACAGCTGCACCGACGGCTGATGCGCCGCAGGCTGCTCTCCCGATGGCAGCGATCCGGACTGATCTATCGCCTGGTCCGGTCTGGAGAAGATGAGGCCCGGCTCGGGCGCGGCAGCAACCGCCTCGGGCTCCGGCGCCACCGGCTCGGCTGCCACCGGCTCGGGCTCGGCCGCAATCGGTTCCTGCTCGGCGGCCTCGGGCTCGACGGCCCCGGGTTCCACCGTGCCGAGCGCATCGCGGACAGATTCCGCTACCGCTCGGTCGACATTCGATTGCGCACTACGTGCGTCGGCACCCAACTCGGCGAGCTTGGCCAGGATGCGTTTGCTGGTTACTCCCAGCCGCTTGGCAAGCGCGTGAACTCGGATTCGCTCCGGCAATTGTTCGGCATCCTGTGATGTTGTTGTCAGCGGCTCTTGATCGGCCACGAAGTCTCCTCGGGTCCCCGGGCGCGTCCCTCCTGGCAGGAGTGACGCGGCCGACGCGGGGGCACTGTCCGTTCACCTCACGCGGTTGGCGCAAGGTCAAGTGGTCTCGCCCCGCATGCCCGGTTAACACCATTTTATTCGTCGTCGGGCTAACTGGTCACGCGGCGCCTGGCTGTTGGCTGAACTCCACGGCGCGAGCGCTCATCCAGCGTGCCGACGCGAACCTCCGGCCCAGCAACGGGCCAGCTGTTCGTAGCAGCGATGATCGGCATCGAACCGCAGTGTCATCCGGTTACCGTCCGGCACCAATCGTCCGCGTACCTGCGCGAACAGTCGGCATCGTCAGCAACCACAGCCAGTATCCCACACAGTGCCGCGACGCCTCGCCATCGCCGCACGACTTCGCCTCGCTGCCGCTCGGCCAAGTCCCGCCGCGACGCCGGCTGTGCTGTCTGTTCCGCAGCTCACGCCTCAGGCCCAATATCAGGCCGGGAACTCGGGAAACCAGAGCGCGATTTCCCGCTTGGCCGATTCGGGCGAATCGGAGCCGTGCACCAGGTTCTCCTGGGTCTCCAGTGCGAAGTCGCCGCGAATGCTGCCGGGGACGGCCTTCTCGACCGGGTCGGTGCCGCCGGCGATCTGACGGAAGGCCGCAATGGCGCGCGGACCCTCCAGAATGGCCGCGACGACCGGGCCGGAGGTGATGAACTCGATCAAGGACCCGAAGAACGGCTTCTCGGCGTGTTCGGCGTAGTGCCCGCGCGCCAACTCGTCGGATACCTGCTTCAGCTCCAGGGCCGCGATCTTCAGGCCCTTGCGCTCGATCCGGGCCAGCACCTCACCGACGAGGCCACGGGCCACACCGTCCGGCTTGATGAGTACCAACGTCTGCTCAGTCACGGCGCTCAGCCTAATAGGCGATACCCCGGGTTACCGAACCGACGGCTAGGAAGAGCCCTGGATGCGTTGACTCGGCAGCAGGCCGAGTTCCATTCGGCGCTTGACGTCGGCGCGCAGCACCAGGATGAAGCCCCAGACGACGGCGAAGAAGACGCCCATCACGCCGATCGACACGTGCACGAAGACGCCGAGGATCAGCAGCACCTGCAGCCCCAGGTTGAACGGGATGGCCCATGGTCGGCGTTGCAGTCCGGCGCCGAGGATCATCACCAGCGCGAGGACAACCAGATAGCTGCCGGAGAACCAGCCGATACCGCCGCCGACGGACCCGACCACGGGCAGTGCGAGCAGCACCGTGATCGCCTCGAGGATCAGCGTGCCCGCCATGACACCGCGCAGCCCCTTCCACGGGTCGGTGGCAGGTGGGGGGACCTGCGGCTCGCCGTCGGCCCGCTCGGGCTCGGCGGCGTCGCCGGTTGACTCGGTCACGCTGTCTCCTTCTCGGCATCCGTGGGTCCCATATGCCTACGCATGCTGCCGCGCCCGGACCGCACGGCTCGTGCCTGCGCCTAGCTGGCGCTCGGCTCCGGCATACGCCGATGCGCACTGGCACATGATTCGCGCACTGCGTTCGCTCATGCAGGGTCCTTCCCGAACAGGGCCCGCGCCGCGCCCGCGGTGACCACCGATCCGGTCACCACGACGCCCGCACCGGAAACCATCTCGCCCGCATCGCCGACCTCCTCGGCAATGGCAATGGCCGTTTCCAACGCATCGGGCAGGGTCTCGGCGACGACCACGCGTTCGTCGCCGAAACGCTGCACTGCGAGGTCGGCGAGGCGTTCGACATCCATGGCGCGCGGCGAACCATTGGTGGTGACCACGATCTCGTCGAACACCGACTCCAGCGCGTCCAGCATGCCCGCCACGTCCTTATCACCGAGCACCGCGACGACACCGACCAGCTTGCGGAAGTCGAATTCCGCGGTCAGCGTCGCGGCCAGTGCCCGCGCGCCCGCCGGATTGTGCGCGGCATCGATGAAGATGGTGGGGGCATTGCGCATCCGCTCCATCCGCCCCGGGCTGGTGACACTCGCAAAACCAGCGCGCACCGCTTCGATATCGAGCTGCCGATCCGCTCCGGCACCGAAGAACGCCTCGACCGCGGCCAATGCGAGCACCGCATTGCGGGCCTGGTGCTCACCGTGCAGTGGCAGGAAGATTTCGTCGTAAATCCCACCGAGGCCCTGCAATTCGAGCTGCTGGCCGCCGACCGCTATCTGGCGGGCCAGCACCCGGAACTCCGAGCCCTCGCGCGCCACCGCGGCATCGACCTCGACGGCCCGGCGCAGCAGCACATCCATCGCCTCGGGTTCCTGCTCGGCGATGACGGCGACGGTATCGCGCGGCACCAGGCTGTCCGGGGCGCGTTTGATGATCCCGGCCTTCTCCCCCGCGATAGATGCGAGATCCTCGCCGAGGAAATCGGTGTGGTCCAGACCGATCGGGGTGATCACCGCGACCTGTCCATCGATGACATTGGTCGCGTCCCAGCGCCCGCCCATACCGGTCTCGACCACCGCGACATCCACCGGCGCCTCCGAGAAGGCGGCGTAGGCCATGCCGGTGAGCACCTCGAACTTGCTCATGGCCGGACCGTCGGCGGCCGCGGACTGCTTATCGATCATTTCGATATAGGGCAACAGTTCGCGGTAGGTCTCCACGTACTTGGCGGGGGTGATCGGCATATTGTCGATGCTGATCCGCTCGGTTGCCAGCTGCAGATGCGGGCTGGTGATCCGGCCGGTGCGCCGATGCAGTGCGGTGAGCAGCGCATCGATCATCCGAGTCACCGAGGTCTTGCCATTGGTGCCCGCGATGTGGATGGCCGGGTAGCTCTGCTGTGGTGAGCCAAGCAGATCCATCAGCGTCGCGATACGGGACAACGACGGCTCGATCTTGGTCTCCGGCCAGCGCCGGTCCAATTCCGCCTCGACCAACGCCATTTCGGCCAGGTCCACCGGGGACGGGCCGGAGCCGAGCCGCCGCTTCGGCTCCTCGTCGTCGGCGTACTGCGGTTCCGGTTCGGCGTTCACTTGCCGCTCAGTTCCGCGAGCCGGGCGCCGATGCGCGCGACCTCGGCCTCGGCGACATCGCGACGTCCCTTGATCTTGTCGACCACCTGGTCCGGCGCCTTCGCCAGGAAGGCCTCGTTACCGAGTTTGGCTGTGGTGGTTGCCAATTCCTTCTCCGCGGCGGCGAGGTCCTTTTCCAGGCGACGGCGTTCGGCATCCAGGTCAACCGCGCCGGAGGTGTCGAGTTCGACCGTCACCGTTGACCCGCTCAGGCGCACCTCGACCGATGCGGTCGCGGCGAATTCGGCACCGGGCTCGGTGAGCCGGGCCAGGTTGGTCACCGAATCGTGCAGTTCGGTGAGGCCCGCGGTGTCCAGCCCGATCAGCTTGGCCGCCACCTTCTGCTTATCGGCCAGCCCCTGATCACTGCGGAAGCGGCGGATCTCGGTGATCAGGCGCTGCGCGTCCGAAATACGTTGTGCGGCGGTCACATCGGTGGCCACACCGGTGGCCTGCGGCCAAGTGGCGATGACGACTGATTCGCGGCCGGTCAATGCCCGCCACAGCGATTCGGTGACGAACGGGATGACCGGATGCAGCAGCCGAAGCACCGCATCGAGCACGTTGCCGAGCACGATGCTGGTCGACTCGGCGCGCGAACCACCGGCGGCGAACTGCACCTTGGACAGTTCCAGATACCAGTCGCACAGCTCGTCCCAGGCGAAGTGGTACAGCGCCTCGCACGCCTTGCCGAATTCGTAGGCGTCGAAGGCCGAATCCACCTCGGCGCGAACCTGTTCGAGCCGATCGATGATCCAGCGGTCGGCGTCGGTGAGTTCGGCGCGATCGGGCAGCGTGCCCGGCTGCGCACCGTTCATGAGTGCGAACTTGGTGGCGTTGAACAGCTTCGTCACGAAGCTGCGCGAGGCGAGGGCATGCGATTCGCCGACCGACAGGTCACCTCCTGGCTGCGCACCGCGCGCCAGGGTGAAGCGCAGCGCGTCCGCGCCGTAGGAGTTGATCCAGTCCAGCGGGTCGATACCGTTGCCGCGCGATTTGGACATCTTCTTGCCGTACTGATCGCGAATCAGGCCGTGCAGGAACACATCCTTGAACGGCACCTGCCTCGCACCGCCCTTGCCCGCGGTGAGCACGTGGTCGTCGGAGACGAAGGTGCCGAACATCATCATCCGGGCCACCCAGAAGAACAGGATGTCGTAACCGGTGACGAGCACGCTTGTCGGATAGAACTTCTGGAGCTCCTCGGTGGAATCCGGCCAGCCCATGGTGGAGAAGGGCCACAGCCCGGAGGAGAACCAGGTGTCGAGCACGTCCGGATCCTGCACCCAGCCCTCGGGGGCGGTCTCATCCGGACCGACGCAGACCACCTCGCCCTCGGGGCCGTACCAGATCGGGATGCGGTGACCCCACCAGAGCTGGCGCGAGATGCACCAGTCGTGCATATTGTCGACCCATTCGAACCAGCGCGGTTCCTGGCTGGTCGGGTGAATCACGGTGTCGCCGTTGCGGACCGCGTCACCGGCGGCCTTGGCCAGCGATTCCACCTTGACCCACCACTGCATCGAAAGCCGCGGTTCGATCGCCTCGCCGCTGCGCTCGGAATGTCCGACGCTGTGCAGATACGGCCGCTTCTCGGCGGCGATCCGGCCCTCGGCGGCGAGCCGCTCGCGCACCTTGACCCGCGCCTCGAACCGGTCCATACCGTCGAATTCGGTTCCGGTGCCGGTAATCCGGGCGCGCTCGTCCATGATGTTCGGCATGGGCAGGTTGTGCCGCAGGCCCATCTCGAAGTCGTTGGGGTCGTGTGCGGGCGTGATCTTCACGGCACCGGTACCGAATTCGGGATCGACGTAATCGTCGGCGATGATCGGAATCCGGCGTCCGGTGATCGGATGCTCGAGGGTGCTGCCGATCAGATCCTGGTAGCGCGGATCCTCCGGATGCACCGCGACCGCGGTATCGCCGAGCATGGTCTCCACCCGGGTGGTGGCAACGATCACATGCGGCTCATCGTCATTGAGCGAGCCGTAGCGCAGCGAAATCAGCTCGCCCTCGACATCCTCGAATTTGACCTCGATATCGGAGATGGCGGTGCGCAGCTCCGGCGACCAGTTGACCAGGCGCTCGGCCCGGTAGATCAGGCCCGCGTCGTATAGGCGCTTGAAGATGGTCTGCACGGCCCGGGAGAGCCCGTTGTCCATGGTGAAGCGGTCGCGGCTCCAGTCGACGCCGTCGCCGAGCGCACGCATCTGCCACTGGATCTGTCCGCCGGATTCGCGCTTCCAGTCCCAGACCTTCTCGATGAACAGGTCGCGGCCGAAGTCTTCCTTGGTCTTGCCGTCGACCGCGAGCTGCTTCTCCACGATGGTCTGGGTGGCGATGCCCGCGTGGTCCATGCCCGGCAGCCACAGCACCTCATAACCCTGCATCCGCTTGCGACGCGAGAGGGTGTCCATCAGGGTGTGGTCGAGCGCGTGGCCCATATGCAGGCTGCCGGTGACGTTCGGCGGGGGCAGCACGATCGAGTAACCGGGCTTGTCGCTGGCGGGATCGGCGGCGAAGTAACCAGCCGCTACCCAGCGCTCGTACATCTCGGCCTCCACCTGGCTGGGAACCCAGCTCTTGGGGAGGGCATCGGCACGATTACGCGGGTTGTCAGGGGTTGCGCTGGTCACCCCGGCATTCTAGTGGTGGTGCCCGCTGAGCTCCTAAAAGGGCCAGCGCAGAGAAAAGGCGGGGTCTTCGGTGGATGAGGGACACCGAAGACTCCGCCCACACGTGGAGCTTACCGGCGAAACGGGCCCGAACTCGGAATCCACAACCAATTCTCAGCTTCTCGACGAGTTCAATATGCCGCTGCCGCAATGGCACCTTTTCCGCCCCTGACGGCGCGTCTGGTGCCCAGACAGCCGGACGCTCGCGCTGGCGGATGAGGGGGTTACACCCCGGCCGCACCGGAGTCGACCGTTGTCCTCGGCCGAACCATCATCGACCGCCTACGTCCGGTCGGTTTCGCGGCTTGCCGAATCAGGGGACGAGCACGGTAAGCGCGCCGGGCACCGCGCGCAGGGTTACGGGAAGAGTGCCCGCAGGTTCGCCGTCGGCGGTAGCGGGAGCGCCGGGAGCGGTGAGAGTCACCTGGGCGACGCGATACTGCTTGGACTTCGGATGATCGATTCGCTTACCGGCCGACAGGGCTGGCAGCATGCGGAGCATATCCAGGCGGGAAACCGCGCCTACGACAGTCAGATCCAGTAGCCCGTCGTCCATTACCGCATCCGGGCAGACCCGCATGCCTCCGCCGTAGGTGCGGGTATTGCCGATGGCCACCATGACGGCGTCGGTCTCGATGACAGTGTCGGTGTCGGGATTGTCGAGTGCGCCGGGCACGACACCGGACAGCTCGATTCGGTACGGCACGGTGAAGCGGCCGGAGATCTCGGCCAGTGCGGCGAAGGTGTAGCGCAGTGGGCCCTTGGGCCAGCGCATATCGTTGGCGCGCAGGGTGACTCGCGCATCGAATCCGGTGCCGGTGACGGTGGCGAACCACTTGGGAGTGAATCCGGGCGAGGGCGATTCGATGCGACCGAGGTCGATGGTGCGGGTGCGGCCGCCGAGGATCAGGTCTGCTGCTGCGACGGGATCGTCAGTGGGCACACCGATTTCGCGCGCGAGATCATTGCCGGTGCCCGCGGGGATCAGGCCCAGCGCTACGCCGGTCTGCGCAATGGCTTCCAGCACGACATTCATCAATCCATCGCCACCGATGCAGACCACCGCATCCGGCGTGGCGCTGCCGGTAATCGAATCCCGCACCTGGCGTACGGATTCGGCGGCCGATGCCGCGCGGACCTCGGTGACCTCGACCCCCCGAGCGGCGAAACGCGCCAGCGCGGCCGTGGCCACCTCGTGTCCTCTGCCGACACCGGACTGCGGGTTGGTCACAACGGTTATCGCACGCATCGGACGCGAAGCCTGTGTCACGGGACCAGCTTTCCCGGGTTGAGGATGCCCGCGGGGTCCAATTCCCGCTTCACCGCGCGCAGTACGCGCACGCCGAGATCGCCGATCTCCTCCGGAATCCAGGGGCGGTGGTCGGTGCCGACCGCGTGATGGTGGGTGATGGTGCCGCCCACGGCCACGATCGCGTCACCGACCGCACGTTTCGCGATATGCCACTGGGCGATCGGATCGTCCAACTGCTTGGCGATGACGGTGAAGTACAGCGACGCTCCGGTCGGATAGGTGTGCGAGATGTGGCACATGACCAGCGGCGGGGTGCCCTGTCCAGCAAGTGAATCCGTCAGTGCCGCAGTCACCTTCGCCTTGAGCTGGGCCAGATTCGACCAGGTGGTCGCGGTTTCGAGGGTTTCGCACAGCACACCGAGATCGAGCAGTGCATCGCGCATATAGGGTGCGGCGAAACGTCCGTGCTCCCATTCCTGAGCCGGGGTCTGTCCCAGCGAAGTCCCGCCCCCCGCCGCGAGCAATGCGCCCGCCTCCGCGCCGCGGGCCGCGACATGCGCCTGGGTGCCTTCGAAGGTGCTGACGGCCAGACAACCGGCCACCGCCTCGCCGCCGATGTCGGCGGAGCGCGCCAGGTTCACTCCGGTCTCGACCTCATCGGACAACCGCAGCACCGTAGGCGCGGCACCCGCCTGCACCACTGAACGCAGTGCGGCGGCGCCAGTTTCGAAATCCGGAAACGACCAGGCCTGGTAGCTGATGGTTTCCGGGACCGGATGCACCCGCAGCGTCACCTCGGTGATCACACCCAGCGCACCCTCCGACCCGACGAACAGTTCACGCAGGTCCGGGCCCGCGGCGGAGGCGGGTGCGCGGCCGAGTTCGATGGTTCCGCTGGGTGTTGCGACCTTGAGATGCTGGACCATGTCGTCGAAGCGACCGTAGCCCGCCGATGCCTGACCGGAGGACCGGGTTGCGGCGAATCCGCCGATACTGGCGAATTCGAAGCTCTGCGGGAAGTGACCGAGCGAAAGTCCATGTGCGGCGAGGAGTTCCTCAGCCTTGGGTCCGGTGAGTCCCGCGCCGAGCGTGGCGGTGCCACTGACCGGGTCGATCTCCGAAATACCGTCCAGGCGGCGAATATCCAGCGCGATGACGGTGTCGAAGCGACCGCGGACCGGATCGACGCCGCCCACCACGCTGGTGCCGCCGCCGAAGGGTACGACCGCGATGGCATTGTCGGCGCAGTAACCGAGCACCGCGAGTACCTGCTCGTGATCGGCGGGGAAGACGACAGCATCGGGTGCGTCCTGCGGACCATCGGCGCGACGACGCAGCAGGTCCGGGGTGCTCTTACCGCCCGCGTGCAGCAGCCGATCGTGGTGGTCGACCGAAATGCTGCCCACGCCGACCACCGCGACCAACCCGTCCCGTTGAGTCGGCGTCAGCGTCGACTCGCGTAGCGGCACATCGCCCTCATCGCGGCGCGCCACCGGGTCACCGGACACCCCGAATACCTGCGTCAACAGGTCCCGAATCGAAGCCGAGAGCGGCTTGTGCCCGGCGGGGATGCCCCAGGCGTCCCAAACCATACCCGCCGCATACGTAGGCTCGCCCGGGTTTGCGGCGGGCGCACCGGTCTCGGACTGTCCGATTTCGTCGGTGTGCTGTTGCGTCTCGACCATGCGTTACAGTTTGACATAGACTGTCAAGCAGTAATGATCAGGCATCCGTTTTCCGGCACTTCGGTGCCGCCGACACCCGGTGGTGATACCCGATGACCTCCGCAGCGTCCACCCCCGATGACGCGCTTTCGGCCACCGATCTCGCGATCCTCGACGCGGCCAGGGCCTGCGTCGAGGAGTTCGGGGTGCGCCGCACCACACTTACCGAAGTCGCCCGCCGCGCCGGTGTCAGTAGGCCCACTGTCTACCGCCGCTGGCCGGATACCGGATCGCTGGTGGCCGAACTGCTGGTGCGCGAATTGCACGCGATCGTCGCCGACACCATGCCTGCCGCGGGAGATGCGCGCACGCGGCTGGTCGCGGGGGTGGTCGCGGGTGCGGCGACGATTCGCTCGAATCCGTTGTTCGGCAAGATCTTCCGCACCGATACCGATCTGATGCTGACATATGTCTTCGGCCGCCTCGGGCGCAATCAGCGCGCTCTGATCGACCTGTTCAGTACGAGCATTCGAGAAGGCCACCGGGACGGCACGATTCGCCCGGGCGATCCGGAACAGATGGCGACCATGCTGCTGCTCATCGCGCAGTCGGCGGTGCAGTCGGCCGGTACGGTCGCACCGTTGCTGGCCGGTGCGGCGCTGGACACCGAGTTGGCCCGTGCGATCGACGGTTACCTGACCCCCGTCGAGAAGGCGCAATGACAAAAGCCCGAATACCTCAGCACCGGCTGATTGTCCGCCGTCGAAAAGGATTGTAATGACTACGAATTCGGCTGATCCCCACGGCAATTCCGCGCTGAATGCCACACGCCGCAACCGTGAACTGACGCTACTCGGCGACGGCGGCGAAATCGACGTGTTGGTGATCGGCGGCGGCGTGACCGGAGCCGGTGCGGCGCTCGATGCCGCTGCGCGCGGGCTGCGAACCGTGCTGGTGGAGCGCCACGATCTGGCATTCGGCACTAGCCGCTGGAGTTCGAAGCTGGTGCACGGCGGGCTCAGATATCTGGCCAGCGGGCAGGTCGCCATTGCACACGAAAGCGCGGTCGAGCGCGGGATTCTGATCACCACCACCGCACCGCATCTCGTTCGCCCCCTGCCGCAGCTGGTACCGCTGCTCCCGGAAATCGGTATCGCACAACGCACTTTGATCCGCGCCGGCTTTGTCGCCGGTGACGTACTGCGCCGCAGTGCGGGCACTTCGCCTGCGACACTGCCACGTTCGCGTCGGGTCGCCACCGCCGAGGCGCTGCGGTTGGCACCGATCGTGCGTCGCGACGGGTTGCGCGGCGGCCTGCAAGCCTGGGATGGACAGCTGGTGGACGATGCGCGGCTGGTAGTCGCGCTGGCTCGCACAGCCGCCGCACAAGGCGCAACGATCCTCACCCGCCTGGAAGCCCTTGACGTGACCGGCGATTCGGCCACCGTGCGCGATACCCTGACCGGCGAAGCCATGACCGTCCGGTCCCGCACGGTCATCAATGCCACCGGCGTCTGGGCCGATCAGGTCGACCCGAGCATCGAACTGCGTCCGAGCCGCGGCACCCATCTCGTTTTCGATGCCGAATCATTCGGCGGACTGACCGCTTCGCTTACCGTCCCCGTCCCCGGCAGTACCAGCCGCTTCGTCTTCGCCTTCCCCGCCGCGCACGGCCGGGTCTATCTCGGTCTCACCGATGAGGATGCCCCCGGCCCGGTTCCCGACGAGCCGAAGCCCACCGAAGCCGAAATCGATTTCCTGCTCGACACCATCAACACCGCACTCCGAGAGCCATTGACCCGCAATGATATTCGCGGCACATACGCCGGACTGCGCCCGCTGCTGCGGACGGCCGACAACAGCACCGCCGATATCTCCCGTCAGCACGCGGTCCTGCACTCTCCCACCGGCGTCATCACGATTGTCGGTGGCAAACTCACCACCTACCGCAAGATGGCCGAGGACGCTCTCGATGCGGCGATCGCGCACGGCAACCTCACCGCCGGTCCGTGCCGAACCAAGCGACTTCCGTTGGTCGGCGCGGTCTCCGGTGCCGCCCGCGATCGCATCAACGCCCCGACCGTGCTGGTCGAGCGCTACGGTAGCGAGTCCGCGTCCGTACTCGAACTTGCCGATCGGAATCCCGCCTTGGCCGAACAGGTCGCACCCGGAATCGACGTCACCGCAGCCGAATTCGCCTTCGCGATCACCCACGAAGGCGCCCTCGACACCGATGACCTGCTGGACCGTCGCACCCGGATCGGTCTCGTCCCCGAGGACCGCGCGGCAGCCTTGCCCGCAGCGGAAGCCGCCTTCGCGCGGCAGCATTAGCTCAGTCCATTTGCCAAGTGTCGAGTTCGGCGCGCATGGCGGCGCGCGGCCAGAGGTCGAGGCCGTGCGCGGCCTCGGCGGCCCGGATTTCGCGTAATTCCGCGGTCTCCTCGGCGGGGGGCAGAAAGCGGAAGCCGAGGCGTTCGTAGTACGGGCCGTTCCAGGCCACATCAATGAAGGTTGTCAACGTGATCGCCTGCATCCCTTGGGCTTTCGCCCAGCGCACGGCATGGTCGATGAGCCGTTTGCCGATCCGCTTGCCCGCGTGATCCGGATCCACCGAAACCTGGTCGATATGGGCGTTACCGTCGACGATCCCGAGGATCAGATAGCCGATCGGGCGGCCAGCGGCATCGGGAAAGATCCAGGCGCGGCCCGCGTGCTGGAATTCCCGCAGCGTATCCAGTGACGGCGGATCGTCATCGGCAACGGCCATCATGCCGATGTCGGCGAATGGTTTGCCCGCCACGCGCTCGATATCTTGCAGTATCGGCAGGTCGTCCTCGACCGCCGGTCGAATCATCCGCATAGACTATTCTCCCACGGCATTCATTCGACCGGAGTCGCCAGGATGCCGTTGACCAGCGCACGCAGCGCCCAGCGCGACCGATCGTCGCCGCCGCCCGCCAGCATCTGTTCGCGCATGGCCACCAGTGTCGGATAGCGGTCGGCAGGTAGTTCGGCGAAATGACGGGCGACCTCGGCGACATAGTCCTGCTCGTTGGTGTCCTTGGTGTTGTACGCGCTCTGCTCCACGGCCTGCGCGGATATGTGCAGGTAGATCAGGTCGACGGCCCAGGAATTGGTCTGCGGGTCCACACCGCCCTCGGCGAGCAGGGCAAGTAGCCGCTCCACGATCAGCAGCGCGTTCGGGCTCGTCGGGATCGAGCCGAGCGCGACCAGTGCGAGTCCCTCGTGTTTCGACATCGCGTCGACGGTCGTTTCGACCAGCGTCGTCAGGCGGTCGCGCCAGGTGTCGCCCGTGGGCTCGGGCACCGTACCGAGCGCCTGGTCGAGCATGGCGGCCATCAGGTCGTCACGGTTGGCGACGTAGACATAGAGCGAGGCCGCGCCGGTATCGAGGTCCTGCGCGACGCGGCGCATGGTGAGGGCGGCCAAGCCGTCGCGGTCGAGAATGCGCAGGCCGGTATCGATGATGACGTCACGACTGAGGGGTGCCTTCGCGGGACGGGCCCGGCGGCTGACGGGTGCGGCGCTCATATTTCGGAGCATACGCCTCGACGAACAGCGTTTGACACGAACAGCGTTCGCCGCATAGGGTTCAATTGTGTCGAACACTGTTCGTAACGATCATTGCTCGCTGCCGATAGACCTTCCTCGAGAGCTGGACATGACCACCCCAACACAGCAAGCGGCGCCACCAGATACCAAGGTCAGCCCCCGAATGTGGGCGATATTGGCCGTCATTCTGGCGGCTGACATCCTCGACCTACTCGATTCGACTATCACCAATATCGCCGCGCCGACCATCGCGCGGGATCTGCACGGCGGACCAGCGCTGATCCAGTGGCTCGGTGCCGGATACGCCCTCTCCCTCGGCGTTCTGCTCGTCGTCGGCGGCAGACTCGGCGACCGCTTCGGCAAGCGCAGGTTGTTCCTGATCGGCTTGGCCGGGTTCACCCTCGCCTCGATCGCCTGCGGCCTCGCCGTCGATCCGACCACGCTGATCTCCGCGCGACTCGTACAGGGCGCCTTCGGCGCGATGCTGATTCCGCAGGGTTTCGGCATCCTGACCAGCGTCTTTCCCCGTGAACAGCGCGGCAGGGCATTCAGCGTTTTCGGCCCGGCCCTCGGCCTGTCCGGAGTATGCGGACCGATCCTGGCCGGATTTCTCGTCGATGCCGATCTATTCGGCCTCGGCTGGCGTGCCATGTTCCTGATCAATATCGGGCTCGGCGGGCTTGCATTCGCCGCCGCCTATCGCCTACTGCCAACCGAACAGGGCGATCGCACCGTCACCATCGATGCACTCGGCGCTGTTCTGCTCGCCGCAGCGATGCTCGGCACACTATTCGGTCTGATCGACGGCTCGGCCCACAGCTGGACCGCTTCATCGTTCGCGTCGATAGCGGCGGGAGTCGCGGCCTTCGCGCTGTTCGCCCGTCGGCAGGTCACCGCGGTCGCTGCGCTGATCGAGCCGACGTTACTGCGGAACCGGGGCTTCACCTCGGGTCTGATCCTCGGACTCGTCTTCTTCGCCGCGGTCTCCGGGCTGTTGTACGTGCTGTCGCTGTTCATGCAGAACGGCCTCGGTTATCGCCCGACCGAAGCCGCGCTCGGCCTGGCGCCGCTGGCCGTCGGCATAATCATCGCGTCGATTGCCGCGCACCGACTATTGGCTGAACTCGGTCGCAATCTCATCCTGATCGGCCTATTGATCACCCTTTTCGGCACCGGCCTGCTACTGATTCTCGCACTCACCACCGCAATCACTAATGCCCCTTGGGCTCTCGCCGTGGCGATCCTCGTGCTCGGCCTCGGTATGGGCACTTGCTTCGGCAGCATCTTCGTTGTCACCATCGGCGATATCGACCCGTCCGAGACCGGCAGCGGTAGCGGATCCCTTTCCGCCGTACAGCAACTCGCCAATGCGATCGGCGCCGCCGCCATCACCACGGTGTACTTCCACACGGTCGGCTCCGGTGCGGCGCACGCGCTTACGGCCAGCCTCGTATTCGTCACGGCCACCACGCTGATCAGCCTCGGTCTGGTGCGACTGCTGCCGCGACATGCCCAGGCCGAGCCACAGCACTGAATCACTCTCGACTCGAGGACTTCTCATGATTCTTATTACCGGAGGCCGCGGCGCGGTCGCCACCAAGCTCCTGTCCCTGCTGCGCGCCGACGGCCACCCTGTCCGCGTCGGTTCCGGCCGGCCCGAGCAGCTTCCCGCGGGAGTACCCGCCGTCACCTGCGACCTGCGCAACCCGGCCACCTTCGCCGCCGCACTCGACGGCGTCATCTCGGTATTCCTGTATGCCGAACCCGAGTGCATCACCGAATTCGTCTCCGCCGCAACCGAAGCCGGAGTCGATCACATCGTGCTGCTGTCCTCGTCCGCAGTGCTCGATCCGGCTGCGACCACCAATCCGGTCGCGAAGTCCCACCTCGACGCCGAACTCGGACTGGCCGACGCACCGATGACCGTCTCCGTGCTGCGTCCCGGCGCCTTCGCCGGCAATGCCCGCGGCTGGTCGTTCGCGATCAAGGCCGAACGCCCCGTCAGCCTCCCCTACCCCAATGCCTACACCGATCCGATCCACGAACTCGACGTCGCAGAGTGCGCACATGCGCTGCTCACGAAACCCGACCACCGTGGCGGTGTCTATACCCTCACCGGTCCGCAGACCTTGACGTTCACCGCGCAGATCGACCTGATCGCCGAGGTCACCGACCGCACCGCAACCATCACCCACGTCACCCCCGACGCGTGGAAGCAAGAGATGGCCGAATTCATCCCCGGCCGCTACGCCGACGGCCTGCTCGACTATTGGCGACGCTGCGACGGCGTCCCCACTCCGATCACCGACGCCGTCTCCATCCTGACCGACCACCCCGCCCGGCCGTTCACAACCTGGCTCGAAGACCACGCATCCGAGTTCACCGGCTGACACCTGTCCGGGCTCATCGCGCACCGACCCGGCAGTATGAATCCCGCCGTACCGCCGGTCGTTCACGCAGTGTCCGCGCGCAGCGGTTTGCCCGCTCGCAGAAGACCGCATCTGTGGGAGGGAGTCTTTGGTATTCAGTGGTGCACGACACCTCGTCGATCAAAGCCGGTAAGAATCACAGCGTGTGCGCGCTTGCGGTTCGTCGGCGGCCGGTTTCGGGTGCTGGGTACGTTCTATGCTGGACGCCGGTAGTGGGCCGGGAAGGAGGCGCGAGTGCGGAATGACGCGTCGACGGTGGGGATTGCGCCAGGTGATGGTCTGATCGCACGCTTCGGCGCGGGCGGAGATCCGAGGCGCGGAAGGATCCCGCCGACTCTCCGGAGCCCGCGCGTTCACCTGGGTAGACGAAATCGTGCGAGAACCGGTGCGCCGGATCGCGGTCGGCGCGGACATCGCTTTCCCGATCCACGAACTCCCACGCACCGACCTGCGCGCCGGCATCGTCGCCGGCAGCGGCTTCGTCCTGCGCATAGCCGCCCGCCGCACCGGAAAATCGGCGAACACCCGAGCCCGCACCACCGCTAATCCCTCCCCCGTCGAACCCCCGCCCACCGCTCCGGCCGGATTCGAAGCCCTGCGCGAGCCAACCGCAAAATCCGCGACCGAATCGGCACCAGCCGCAGGCTCCGCCCAAAGCCCAGGCGTCACACGCGAGGCTGGATCTGCCCGTCCGACAGGGGAATCCAGCCGAGACCCCGCTGCGCGGTCGACCGCCCCCAACGAGCAGGGGCGCTCCGCAGGATCCGCCACCGAGTACGACGGGCCAACCGAGAGGGCGGGAACCACCGGATCGGTGGACTCTGGCCAATCCGCGCAGCGATCCACTACCAAGTCCACCGCACACGACAAGCCAACCGAAAAGGCAGGACCCACCGGATCGGCGGACTCTGGCCAATCCGCGAGGGGATCGGCGGCGCAGAGCGTGGGATTCGGCGCGTCGGCCGATAAGGTCGGGCCCGCGAGATCGACGTCCGCTGCTCGACTCGGCGCAGCATCATCGGAGGCGCGGCCGAGTGGTTCGGCACCGTCGCGTGCATCCGGGCAGGCAGATGCGCCGGAGGAAATCGGCACCCAAGCCATGCCCGCCCGGGAACGAGAGGACGCCGCTGGAACGCGGGCGGGTTCGGCAGCGCGGCCGGAACCGATTGCATTGCACAAGATTCCGGCGTTGCAGGGGGTACGACCGCGGCCGCTACGACCAGTAGGCGAGGCGAATAATCAGGAGAACTCCGGGGCGCGACCGCCCGTAGGCGCGCTGGTTCTGGCGGATGGCTCCGCGTTTCCGCTGGACCGACCGTATGTCGTCGGCCGCAGCCCAATGATCGACGAGACGGTGCGTGCCGCCACTGCCACACCCCTCGCGGTCCCGCGCGATCGCCACGTCTCGCGGGTGCACGCCTACGTCTCGGTCGACCGCGGGAAGGTCTACGTCCGTGACGCCGCAACCCCCGCAGGCACATTCATCGCCGCCCCTGGCGCCGACGAATGGACCCGTATCGGCACAACCCCCACCGAACTGCACCCGGGCTGGAGCCTCCGCATCGGCCAACGCATCCTCACCTACCGCACCGAGGCCCACCCGAAGCACCCAACCGAGGCAACCAGCAAACGACGCCGTTCCTGAGCAGCTCACACCGCCACCGAAAGGCCTCCGGCCTCCGTTCCAGGGCTACTGCTTCAACGTTTATCGCGCCGTGCGCGGCGGAGCAAGCTGTGGCGCTTGCCGATTCGGCGTGCGGCTGATGCGGCGGCGAGGCCAGCTCCGGCGGCGAGTACGGCGGTGATGGCGAGGGTGCTGATGGTGGGCGGAGTGTCGTGGAGAATCCAGGCGCCACCGGCCACGGCGACCGCGAGGATGGCTGAACTCGCGGACAGGCCGATGATGTTGGCCATGCCACCGTGGCCACGGCGTAAGGTGCGGGTGTTGGACTCGAGGTAGGCAACGGCGAACAGGGCGAGGACCACGATCGCGGCCGCTGCGGCGGTGCGTGTCGGGCGCTGGGTGCTGCGGAATTCGATTCGCTGCGTGGCGATTTCCGTTCCGCTGCGCAGCAGGGTCAGCTCGCCGTCGAATTTCCCGGCCAGCACATGTGAGTTGACCGGATCGGGCAGGGTGGCCGCGCCGCCGGGCCGCAGCGGCACCGGATCCCCACCCAACCGCACACCGAATACCTCGACCGTGAGCGCAGCGGAGTCGACGTCGATTCCGTTGACCTGCAATGGAATCGGCTCCGACAGATCGACCTCGATCGGATTCGGTCCCGTCGCATCGACACCGGCGACGGTGACAGTCCCGGGTACCAGATCCCCTCCGGCGGTCGGCGCGCCCACTCCGATCACCGCAACCGCACAAGCAGCCACCGCAAGCAACGCGCCAACCCCGAACATCGGCCACGGCGAAGCAAAGCTGACAACATCGCGGATCGGCACCAGATCTCGGCGGGTTCGAAGTGATCGGCGGCTGCGGATTCGACGTGCTCGGCGGCCGTGGAATCGGCGGCAAGGTGATGGTGATCGGCGGCAACACAATATCGGGCGGCCGCGATTGTTCGGGACTGGAAGTCGGTCCGGGGCACCCATCCGACGACCGACCGGCGCACGGATCAGTCGGCACCCGACTGGTCGTCGCCTGCGTCCCGGTTCCGTCGTGCGTCCCGGTACCGTCACGGGTTCCGCCACCGTCCGAGTTGTCACCCGGTACCGCGGTGCTGGATTGCACCACGGCCCCATCCCGGTCCCCCGACCCGTGGTGCCCGGGCGCAGGCGATGGCGAAACCACCGATGAAGTAGCCTCTTCCGAGGCCGGAACCCCGAAGGCCGCTACCCTGCCGAACCCGACCGGCACCACCGCGACCAAGAGCGCGGCGGAACAGGAAGTCCCCCACCGAACGCGCCGAGACACCGCGTGCCGACGCTCCCCGCCGGCACGCGTCGGAATTGCCGCCAGCGTCCCCATCGCCCATGCCTCAGATCAGCGATTTGATCAGTAGATATGGTAGGCCAGCACCTGCCGGCGCGGAGCCTTCTCGCCGAGCCCGAACCCAGCGAAAACAACTGGCTACCAGACAGCATCACCGCGTACCCGGCAGTGCGCAAACCCTGCCGGAGCGGCCATAAGTGCATACGATCCGAACCGGGTGGTACCCGTCCCACTACCGCGGCGCGAGCGTCCGGAATCAGGACAAACGGGTAGGTCCGCGACAAACTTCGTGGGGAGAGGACAATATCGGCATGCACCGCAATGGCCCGACACAGGACATCGACGAGTCCGAACTGACCGTCACCCAGCCGAAGGAGCAGGCCGCGGGTGTGACGGCCGTGGCCGTTGCGCTCAAGCGCGGGGTCGAGGAGATGGGTGTGCTGCGCACCGCGCGCACACTGGCCCGCCTCAACCAGGTGCACGGCTTCGACTGCCCCGGTTGTGCGTGGCCGGAGCCGACGGGGCATCGCCGCCCTGCCGAGTTCTGTGAGAACGGCGCCAAGGCCGTCGCCGAGGAGGCGACGCTGCGCACCGTCACGCCCGAATTCTTCGCGCGGCACTCGATCGAGGAATTGGCGAGCAAATCCGGTTATTGGCTCGGCCAGCAGGGCCGCCTCACTCATCCTATGGTGTTGCGACCCGGCGCGACCCATTACGCGCCCATCGAGTGGGATGATGCCTACCAACTCATCGTCGAGCACCTGCGGGCGCTGAACTCCCCCGATGAGGCGGTGTTCTACACTTCGGGCCGCACCGCCAACGAGACCGCATTCCTCTACCAATTGCTGGTCCGCAGCTTCGGCACCAACAATCTGCCGGACTGTTCGAACATGTGCCACGAATCCTCCGGCGCCGCGCTGACCGAATCCATCGGCATCGGCAAGGGTTCGGTCTCGATCGACGACTTCGGCAAGGCCGATCTGATCATTGTCGCGGGCCAGAATCCGGGCACCAACCATCCACGCATGCTCAGCGCGCTGGCGGATGCGAAGGCGGGCGGCGCCAAGGTCATCGCGGTCAACCCGCTGCCGGAGACCGGACTGCTCGGCTTCCGCGACCCACAGACGGTCAAGGGTTTAACCAGCGGTGTCGCCATTGCCGACGACTTCCTGCAGATCCGGCTCGGCGGCGATATGGCGCTTTTCCAGGGCCTGGGCAAACTGCTTTTCGAGGCCGAGGACCGTGCACCGGGCACGGTGGTCGACCGCGAGTTCGTCGACGCGCATTGCGCGGGCTTCGCCGAATACGAAAAGAACATGCGCGCGGTCGATCTCGCGACTGTACGTGCGGCAACCGGACTAACCGACGACGATTTATACCGCACCGCAACATTGCTGGCCGAATCCAAGAACGTCATCATCTGCTGGGCAATGGGCCTGACCCAGCACAAGCACGGCGTCGCCACCATCGAGGAGGCGACCAACCTGCTGTTGCTGCGCGGCATGATCGGCAAGCCCGGCGCTGGCGTCTGCCCGGTGCGCGGCCACTCCAACGTCCAGGGCGACCGCACCATGGGCATCTGGGAGAAGATGCCAGAGGCCTTCCTCGACGCACTCGACCGCGAATTCGGCATCACCAGCCCACGCGAACACGGCTACGACACCGTCGATGCCATCCGCGCCATGCGCGCGGGCACGGCGCGGGTGTTCTTCGGCATGGGCGGCAATTTCGTCTCCGCCACCCCGGATACCGGAGTGACCGAGGCCGCGCTGCGCAGTTGCGCGCTGACCGTGCACGTCTCCACCAAGCTGAACCGCAGCCACGTCGTACACGGCACGACCGCACTCATCCTGCCCACCCTCGGCCGCACCGATCTCGACCTGCGGAATGGCACGAAACAGCAAGTGTCGGTGGAAGATTCGATGTCGATGGTGCACCTTTCCACCGGTCGACTGAAGCCGGTCAGCGAGCACCTACGCAGCGAGGTCGCCATCGTCTGCGAACTCGCACAGGCGCTGTTCGGCGCCGATCACCCGGTGCCGTGGGCGCAATATCAGCAGGACTACGACAAGATCCGCGATGCGATCGCCCGTGTCGTCCCGGGCTGCGACGACTACAACAAGCGGGTGCGCGATCGCAACGGCTTCGTACTGCCGCATCCACCGCGCGACTCCCGCGAATTCCGTACCGCAACCGGCAAAGCCAATTTCGCGGTGAACGAATTGACTTGGGTGCCGGTCCCCGAGGGCCGGTTGATCCTGCAGACCTTGCGCAGCCACGACCAGTACAACACCACCATCTACGGCCTGGACGACCGCTACCGCGGTGTGCACGGCGGCCGCAAGGTGATCCTGATGCATATCGATGACATCACCGAATTCGGTTTCGTGGACGGCGATCTGGTGGATCTGGTCTCCGAATGGACCGACGGAACCGAACGCAAAGTGACCGGCTTCCGCATCGTCGAATTCTCGACCCCGCGCGGCAATGCCGCCGCCTACTATCCCGAGACCAATCCCCTGGTTCCGCTGGACCACGTTGCGGCACGATCGAATACACCGGTTTCCAAAGCCGTGACCATCCGGGTGGAGCCGCACGTTCATGTGGGGTTGAGCGCCAGCGAGGCGCAGTCGTGAGCAGAGTGACCGCGCGACGCAAGACGCGTCGCATCTCACCCAACGGCGTAATCGAACGCCCGGACTCCGTTGCGGTAGAAGAGCCACTGGAGCTGCGCCTCGACGGCCAATCGCTCACCGTCACCATGCGCACCCCGGGCAGCGATATCGAGCTGGTGCACGGATTCCTCTTGGGCGAGGGCATCATTCAAGCCGCCGAGGATGTGGTGAGTGCCCGCTATTGTGCGGGTACCGACGAAAACGGGCATAACACCTACAACGTCCTCGATATCCACCTGCGCACGCCGATCCCGGTGCACGGCCGCAACTTCCTCACCACGGGCGCATGCGGACTCTGCGGTAAGACCGCACTCGACGAGGTCCGCACCCGCACCAGATTCCCGCTGCCGACCACCTCGATCACCGTCGACACCGAGACCCTCGCCGCCATGCCGGACCAATTGCGCACCTATCAAAGGGTTTTCGATGCCACCGGCGGACTGCACGCCGCGGGACTGTTCACGCCCGACGGCACCGCACTCGCCGTGCGCGAGGATATCGGCCGACACAACGCCGTCGACAAGGTACTCGGCTGGGCGATACTCGAAAACCAAATCCCCGCACATGATCTCGTCCTCATCGTCAGCGGCCGGGCCTCCTTCGAACTGGTCCAGAAGGCCGTGATGGCGGGCATCCCGATGCTCGGCGCCGTCTCGGCCCCCAGCTCATTGGCCATCGATCTGGCCGCGGAATCCGGCCTCACCCTGGTCGGCTTCCTGCGCGGAGACACCATGAACATCTACTCCCGCTCCGACCGACTGACCATCACCGACGAGGTCGCCGCCTATTGATCGTGACCCGAGGTCCGACTTACGGTTGCAGCACCAGATCCCTGGTTCGGCGATGAACGGAGAGACCGATGCGGATCACGGTAGACGGCAAATCCGGCGGACTGCGTGTGCGGATGCGGTTCCAACAGCAGCGCAATCGCTGGCTCGCGGTGCGAATCATCTTGGGGGTATTGGCATTTCAGGGCGCGGTCGTCGGACTGTGGGCGGTCGTCGCGCCGCACTCCTGGTACACCAGCTTCCCTGGATTCGGCATGCAGTGGATCTCCGCGGACGGCCCGTACAACCACCATCTCGCCTCCGATGTCGGCTCGTTCTTCCTCGCGCTGACCGCGGTGACACTGGCCGCGCTATTCCTCGGCGGCAGCGCACTTGCCCAGGTAGCGGGCCTCGGCTGGCTGGTTTTCGGCGTGCCACATCTGATCTATCACGCCTTCCACAAACCCGCCGACATGGGCGGAGCCAGTTTCACCCTCAGCGTCATCGGTGCGGCATTGATCGTCGCCCTCGGTCTGGCCCTGATCCTGGTCACCCCGCGCGGGCCGCAATTGCGCGATCCGGCCCCGATCACCTTCCAACGCCCCCGCCGCCGTACGAACCGCTAGAGCGCCGAAAACAGTAACGCCCCACAGCATGCTGTGGGGCGTTCTCCGTGCGAAGTAGCGTTCAGGCCGCGTGCCACCCGCCAACCTCGGTCAAATGGTTGAGGGCCTGCACAACGGCCGGCGCGCACAGGTGTCCGTCGTCCGGCCCGAGCCATGCCATCTCGGCGATCTCCGCCGCCGGAGCCGGCGTGCCGTGACCGGGTGCGCGGAAGCAGTGCATCTCGACCAGCGTTCCGGGACGCCCGTGGGCAGGGGCCGTAATGGTGACCACGGGCGTGATCCGGTGTGCCTCCAATTCGACCCCGACTTCCTCGCGAACCTCCCGAACGAGCGCTCCCGCCAGGGTTTCTCCGGGTTCGGGCTTGCCGCCCGGCAGATAGAAAGCGTCGCGCCCCTCGGTCCGGACCGCGAGCAAGCGGCCGTTCTCGACGCACAGCCACGCCACCGACGTGAGCATTCGTTCCCCGATCATGGTCCGGCTGACCCTTTCGAACCGACCTGCAAGCAATCAATCGCTACGGACGACGTGTCAGTCCTTCAGCGCTTCGAGCAACGCCGCGCGCTGGCGGGCGCCGAGTCCACCGATGCGGCGGTCCTCGGGAATTTCCGCCTGGTCCATCAACTTGGCCGCCTTGACCGGTCCGACCCCGGGCAGCGCCTTGATCACGGCAGCGACCTTCGTCTTCTTGACCAGGTCGTCGCTGTCCGCCTTCTTCAACAGGTCGGCGACCGAAACCTTGCCGGCCTTTACCTTGCCGATAAGTTCGGAGCGCGCCTTGCGGACCGCAGCCGCCTTGGCCAACGCCTCAGTGCGCTGTTCCGCGGTCATGGTAGGCAGTGCCATGTCTCCTCCGCTTTCACTCGTCACTCGAACATCTGGTTGACCGGACCGAGTAAACAGCACGATGAGCACCACACAAGCTCGACACACCGCGTTCCAACAGCGAGAAATAGCGACAAGTTTTCTGAACCACCCCCGCCCCACCGGGCTCGAGACCCACCCGGACCAGGCGAAAGGGACAAAAGGATTCCGACCACGACCACCTCGGCGGGGATCAGCGAGGTTGCCGGTTACCTCTTCATACACAGCGATCGGACCGGGCCGAGCACATCGGCTTCGGGTCCAGAAAAGGCTGTGGTGGCGGTAACAAATGGAGGGCGAATGCCGACACCCAAAGCAGACGCACAAAGTGCGGGACAGAAGGTTCAATGGCGAACCAGGGAGTCAATGGAGACTCCGAGTCCGGGCGCGATCGGGCAGCACAGCGATGTGGTAAGCGGTCGTCACCGTATCCCATTTCACTAGCGCGCCAACAAGATAGCCGACGGGGGAACCCGTTCGGTGCGCATCGCAGTTCGACGAGTACTGGCGCGGGGGGCCATCTGCGCCAGTACATCCGCCCATCCAATGGGATTCCATGCCACGCGATCACCGGACACTGCTACGCTCCGAATTAGAACACGTTTCAATTCGTGAGAGGTTTCCATGGCAGCCAAGATCCGCGACGTGATCGAGCAGTACGTCAAGTTGGTCGGTTCCGGCCCAACCGAGGCGATCGTCGATCTCTACGCACCCGATGCGGTGGTGGAGGATCCGATCGGCACCGAACCCAAGCGCGGCCACGAGGCTATTCGCGAGTTCTACGAGGTGATCGGGAACCTCGATCGGGAAACGCAGCTGCACGCGGATTCGGTTCGTATCGCGGGCAACCACGCCGCCTTCATGTTCACCCTCGTCACCAAGTTCGGTGATCAGCGCCTCATACTCTCGCCCATCGATGCGATGGATTTCGACGACGAGGGCAAGATCGTCGCCATGCGTGCCTACTGGAGCCAAGACGACATGCGCAACGAAGCGCCCTGACTCCGTACAGACCGCGGGTGCGGCAGCCAGATTCGGCTGCCGCACCCGCGGTTTCGGTTATCAGGCGCTCGCGCGAGCCAACTCGAGCGGTTTCGGCCGCGCAACTGCGGCCAGGCTCGGGACGACATCGAAGACCGCGGCATGACCCGCGACCTCGAGTAGCCGATCCACGCAGCGCGGGCCCGTGATCAACTGGAGTCGCCGACCGCTGTGGCCGAGCCAGGATCGGGCCTCCATCAACACCCGCAGTCCGGCGACGCCGAAGAACGTCACCCGCGATAGATCGATAACGACCACCGCGCCCGCCGTCGGTAACGCTTCCAGCAGGGACTGCCGGAAGGCCTCGGCCGTCAGGTAATCCATTTCGCCGCCGACGGCACACAAGGTGACCGAATCCACCGGCGGTGAGACGACGACGCACAGACGATCGGCAGACCGCTCGGGTCCGGATCCGTCCACGGCAGCGAGGGGTTGATCTGAGGAAACTAGAACTGTCGACATGAGGACCTCGGTCCGTCGAATCCGCCGGGCAGACGCCTTGCCGGCGGGAGACTTTTCGCCCCGATCATCCAGGATCAGGACTGGGCTGGTTGCTCAACCGTGCCCTACGAGTACCCAAGCCGGCAAGCCGATACACATCGAACTAGCTCGAACGAGATCGCCGCAACATCGCGTAGTAGCAGTGCCACTGCAGGTAATCCCCCTGGCACTCCCGCGTGAAGACGTTCACCAGCTCCCACCCGAAATGCTCATCCAGCCATTCGACACAGGTCGTCACGAGCGAGAGGATGCCCTGGTAATCGGGGATCGCCGTATTTGCGATCCTCGCGGACTCCCTAGGGGTCTCGGCGTAAACCACGAGGTACTTGCGCTGGTACGTACGCATATCGACAGTACCGTTGAGGATCGCGGCGGCATCCAGCAGCGTGCCCGGGCCAGCCGGAAGCAACGGAGGTTGCGGTTGCATTCGTCTGACCCGGTTCGCGAAATGCTTACGCCGACTTCTCCCGACGCTCGGCGCGCTGTGCCTTGCGCGGCACGATGGTCGGCAGCACATTGTCGTTGACGGTGTCGGCGTTCACGACCACCTTGGCGACGTCGTCGCGGCTGGGGATATCGAACATCGCCAGCTGCAGGACCTCCTCCATGATGGCGCGCAGACCGCGAGCACCGGTGCCGCGCAGAATCGCCTGATCGGCGATGGCCTCCAGCGCGTCATCGGTGAATTCCAGGTCTACGCCGTCCATCTCGAACAGCCGAACGTACTGCTTCACCAGCGCGTTCTTCGGCTCGGAGAGGATCTTGACCAACGACTCCTTATCCAGATTCGTCACCGAGGCGACGACCGGGAGGCGACCGATGAACTCGGGGATCAGACCGAATTTGATCAGATCCTCCGGCATTACCTCGGCGAAGTGGTCATCGGTATCGATCTCGGCCTTGGAGCGCACCTCGGCGCCGAAGCCGATGCCGCGGTGTCCGGTGCGATCGGAGATGATCTTCTCCAGCCCCGCGAACGCACCCGCAACAATGAAAAGCACGTTGGTCGTGTCGATCTGGATGAATTCCTGGTGCGGATGCTTGCGCCCACCCTGCGGCGGCACACTCGCCTGCGTACCCTCCAGGATCTTCAACAGCGCCTGCTGCACACCCTCACCGGAGACATCGCGGGTGATCGACGGGTTCTCGCTCTTGCGGGCGATCTTGTCGACCTCATCTATGTAGATGATCCCGGTCTCGGCGCGCTTGACGTCGTAGTCCGCGGCCTGAATCAGCTTCAGCAGGATGTTCTCGACATCCTCACCGACATATCCGGCCTCGGTCAGCGCCGTCGCGTCGGCGATGGCGAACGGGACGTTGAGCATCTTGGCCAGCGTCTGCGCCAGGTAGGTCTTGCCGCAACCGGTGGGGCCGAGCATGAGGATATTGGACTTGGCCAGTTCGACGGTCTCGCCGCGGCTGTCGCGCCCCTTGTCGCCCGCCTGGATGCGCTTGTAGTGGTTGTAGACGGCCACCGCCAGGGTGCGCTTGGCGGTGTCCTGCCCGATCACGTAGTTCTCCAGGAAGTCCCGGATCTCGGCGGGCTTGGGCAGCTCATCGAGTTTGACCTCGCTGGACTCGGCCAGCTCTTCCTCGATGATCTCGTTGCATAGATCGATGCACTCGTCGCAGATGTACACCCCTGGTCCCGCAATGAGCTTCTTGACCTGCTTCTGGCTCTTTCCGCAGAACGAGCACTTCAGCAGATCGCCGCCATCTCCGATGCGCGCCATCTCGTGGGTCCCTACTTCCTTGTCCGCGTGCAACCGTCTATCCAGGTTGCCAGCAATCCGCCACCCTCGGGTGTAATCACGAACACCTCGAGCGATTCCGACGGTTCGAGCACTGCCGTCAACCGGGAGCAAAGGTCCCTAGGTCGACCGTACCCGGTGTGTGCGACGGAGGTCGACAACTCGAGCATGTTTCTCACGGGGGTCGTCCGAGTTCTTACCACTATGAAACACGTTCCACCCCGATCGACGGCCATCCGACACTCCTGGCCGCCCGCCTCGGAAACCCTTCCGCCCGACACCCTTCCGGCCGGTCGGCTTTCGGCGAAGCAGTCCGGCCGGGGCACATGCCGAGCGGCATGCGGCCCGGCCGGATTTTCCTGACATAGAGCAACTTACGAGCGATCAGCGCGCCGCACCCGGCGCCGCGGCCTTACTTCTGGGCGCTGAGCTTGCGGTAGTCGAAGACCGTGTCGATGATGCCGTATTCCTTGGCCTCCTCGGCCGTCAGGATCTTGTCGCGGTCGGTGTCCTTGCGGATGGTGTCCGCATCCCTACCGGTGTGGCGCGCCAGGGTGGTCTCCATCAGGCGACGCATGCGCTCGATCTCGGCGGCCTGGATCTCCAGGTCCGAAACCTGCCCCTGGATGCCCCCCTCGAGCGACGGCTGATGGATCAGCACGCGGGCGTTGGGCAGGCAGGCGCGCTTGCCGGGGGTACCGGCGGCGAGCAGCACGGCCGCGGCGGAAGCGGCCTGACCCAGGCACACGGTGGCCACATCGGCACGCACGTACTGCATGGTGTCGTAGATCGCCATCAACGAGGTGAACGAACCACCGGGCGAGTTGATGTACATGGTGATATCGCGATCGGGATCAAGCGACTCCAGCACCAGCAGCTGCGCCATGATGTCGTTCGCCGAGGCGTCGTCGACCTGCACGCCGAGGAAGATGATGCGCTCCTCGAACAGCTTGTTGTACGGGTTGGACTCCTTGACACCGAAGCTCGAATGCTCGATGAACGAGGGCAGGATATAGCGCGACTGCGGGCCCGCCGGAGCGGTGCCGCCGAGGCCGGCGCGCGGGTCGAACAGATTGGCCATCTTCGTCTCCAAGTCTGGGTGGGTGAGCGGTTGCGGCGCCGACTTACTTCGCGCCGTTGGCCTGATCCGCGTGGCTGATCACGTGGTCGATGAAGCCGTACTCGAGAGCCTGCTTCGCCGTGAACCAGCGGTCGCGGTCGGCGTCGGCGGTGACCTGCTCGATGGATTTACCGGTGTGCATCGCCTGCAGCTCGTTCAGCTCCCGCTTGGTGTGTGCGAACTGTTCGGCCATGATCGCGATATCGGCCGCGGAACCACCGATGCCCGCCGACGGCTGGTGCATCATGATGCGAGCGTGCGGCAGGGCGTACCGCTTGCCCTTGGTGCCCGCGGTGAGCAGGAACTGCCCCATCGATGCGGCCAGGCCCATGCCGTAGGTGGCGATATCGCACTCGGCGAACTGCATCGTGTCGTAGATGGCCATACCCGCAGTGACCGAACCACCGGGCGAGTTGATGTAGAGCGAGATGTCCTTGGTCGGATCCTCCGCCGACAGCAGCAGGATCTGCGCGCACAGCTTGTTGGCGATGTCGTCGTCGACCTGGGTGCCGAGGAAGATGATGCGCTCACGCAGCAGGCGCTCGTAAACCGAATCACTGAGGTTGAGACCAGCAGTGGGGGATGTCATGACGACCCCTGCCTTATTCATTGTCACGGATACCTGCCTTCTCTTCTCACCGGCTCTGATTGCTACACAGCCATCACTGGTTCGCTGTCACAAACATTAACGAAGCCGGGCGGCACCGAACTCCCGGTACCGCCCGTCTTCGCTTAGAGCGCAACCTCGCTAGGGCGCGGCCGAACTCTGCGCGAGGGCGCGCTGTGTTTTCGGTTCACTCGCTACGCTCGCTCACGGCGCAATCACCCAACCACACAGGTCCGCGTCGCGCTGCCTTCCATGGAATTATTCGGCGCTCGCGGCGGTGGTCTCTTCGGTACCGTCGGACTCCGAATCCTCAGGGCCACCGAACATTTCGGCGGTATCGACGGTGTTGCCGTCGGAGTCGGTGACCTTCACCTTGCCGACCACACCGGCCAGCGCCTTGCCGCGACGCACATCCGCGAAAACCGCGCCGAGCTGGCCCGCCTGCTGCACCTGCTGGATGAACTGTTCGGGCGAAAGGCCGTAGCGCTGCGCCTGGAACAGGATCCGCTCGGTGAGTTCCTCCTGGCCGACCTGGGTGTTGTCCGCCTCGGCGATGGCATCCAGCAGCAGCTGGGTCTTCACCGACTTCTCGGCGGACTCCTTGGTGTCCTTGTCGAACTCCTCGCGGCTCGAGCCCTGGGCCTCGAGTGCCTCGGCGAGTTTGGCCTCGTCGTGATCGAAGCCGTGCACCGCATCGTGCACCACGGCGTCGATCTCAGCCTGCACGACTGCCTCCGGCAACGGCACCTCGACCTGCTCGAGCAGGGTCTCGAGCACCTTGTCGCGGATCTGACCGGCCTGCTCGACCTTCTTGACGCGCTCGACCCGGTTACGCAGGTCTTCCTTCAGTTCGTCGAGGGTGTCGAATTCGCTGGCCAGCTGGGCGAACTCGTCATCGGCCTCGGGCAGCTCGCGCTCCTTGACCGAACGCACGGTGACGGTGATGACCGCCTCCTTGCCCGCGTGCTCGCCGGCGACCAGCGTCGAGGTGAACTCCTTGGACTCATCGACCGAAAGACCGATCAGCGCCTCGTCCAGGCCCTCGATCAGCTGTCCGGAGCCGACCTCGTGGGACAGGCCGGTGGTGGCCGCCTCCGGTACGTCCTCGCCGTCGACGGTGGCCGAGAGATCGATGGAGACGAAGTCACCGTTCTGGACCGGACGCTCGACACCGGTCAGGGTGCCGAAGCGCTGACGCAGCGAGTGCAGCTGCTCCTCGATGTCCTCGTCGCCGATGGTGAACGAATCGACGGTCACCTCGATGCCGTCGTAGGCAGGCAGCGCGATCTCCGGACGCACGTCGACCTCGGCCGTGAACGCCAACTCCTGGCCGTCCTCGATCTTGGTGATCTCGATCTCGGGCTGACCGATAACCTTGACCTCAGAGGTGGTGACGGCCTCGCTGTAGCGGCCGGGCAGCACATCGTTGACGACCTGCTCGAGGATCGCGCCGCGGCCCAGGCGGGCCTCGATGAGCTTGGCCGGGGCCTTGCCCGGACGGAAGCCGGGGATGCGAACCTGGTTCGCCAGCGCCTTGTAGGCCTTGTCGAAGTCCGGCTTCAGCTCCTCGAAAGGCACCTCGACGTTGATCCGGACCCGGGTCGGGCTCAGCTGCTCGACGGTGCTCTTCACGGACATGCTCCTTGTTCGTTGGTTCTGGTCGACTTGCTTGTGGCCGACTTGCTGGGGGTTATCACGAGCGAAATCGGCGCACGGCTTAACGTGCGTATCTCGACCAGGTTAGTTGACCCGTCGCGACGGGCTGCAGGCAGCACCGCCGCGGCGCGATTACTTGCCGACAGCGACCGCGTCGGTGACGAAGACCAGCGTTTCGTTGGGCTTGATGCCATTGCCGCCCGCGCCGTAACCGAGATTCGGCGGGATGATCAGCAGCCGCCGCGCACCGGCCTGCACGCCGACCAGCCCCTGCTCCCAACCCGGAATGACCTGTCCGGCACCGAGGGTCAGCTGGAAGGGCTTGCCGCGGTCGAACGAACTGTCCAGCTTCTTCTTATCCGACCAGGTGATCAGCGTGTAGTTCATGGTGAGCGGCTGGCCGGCGACCGCGCCGGGCCCGGTGCCGGGGACCAGATCCTTGACGACGAGCTGGGTCGGCGGGGTGCAGGTGTCCGGGATGGTGATCTTGGGCGTCACGCCGAAACCGCCGACCACCACGATGTCATCGGCGGTGCATTCGGCGCCGGTGTTCTGCGCGGGCAGCTGACCGAAGGTGGGCTGCGCCGATGCCGCGGCCGATGAGGTGGCGGCGGAGGTGCTGGCGCTCGAGCCCTTATCGCCGTCCGAGCCACAGGCGGCCAGCGCGAATGTCGCGGCGGCGATGGTGCCGATACCGATGATCCTGCGCAGTGTTTGCATGCGGCGGACCATAATCCACCGCGCCTCGTCCAGCTCAGCCACCCGCCGATAGCGCGACGACAGATGGCATCCGATCAGGTGACTTCCGGCACCAGACGCCGCCGCCGCGACGCGAGACCGTGAGAACCGATTGACACGGGCGCACGTGGGTAGGCTGGCTGTGAATTCTCCATCCGGCGTTATCAATCCAACGTCGGCAACCGTGCAGGACCCGGTAACCGGCGGTCCCTCCAGGTGCCGCCGCCGATGCCCGAGTGAGGAGAGTCGGCGCATGACCCAGATGGCCAGTGTCGGGGGCGATACCTCGGCCGACAATGTCGAAAGCAGCGGCGGTACGACCGTCGCGCCGCAACCGTATCGGCTCGCGGAGGTGGCGGGACCGCTCGATCGCCCGGAGCTGGAATCGCTCGACGCGTGGTGGCGGGCCGCGAACTATCTGGCGGTCGGCCAGATCTATCTGATGAGCAATCCCCTGCTGCGCGAACCGCTGCGGGCCGAACACATCAAACCGCGCCTGCTCGGGCACTTCGGCACCGTGCCCGGCCTGAATCTGGTCTGGGTGCACGCCAATCGGGCGATTCGTCAGCGAGACCTCGATGCGGTCTTCGTGGCCGGGCCCGGACACGGCGGGCCGGGGCCGAATGCCTGTGCGTGGCTGGAGGGGACCTACTCCGAGCTGTACAGCCATGTGCCCCAGGACGAGACCGGGATGGGCGCGTTGTTCGCCCAGTTCTCCTTCCCGGGTGGGGTACCGAGTCACTGTGCGCCGGAGACACCGGGTTCCTTCCACGAGGGCGGCGAGCTCGGCTATTCGTTACTGCACGCGTTCGGCGCGGCGCTGGATAATCCGGATCTGACGGTGTTCTGCGTCGTCGGCGACGGTGAGGCGGAGACGGGGCCGCTGGCCACCAGTTGGCACGCCAATAAATTCCTCAGCCCGGTGCGCGACGGCGCGGTGCTCCCGATTCTCGCGTTGAACCAGTACAAGATCGCCAATCCCACCATTCTGGCTCGCATTCCGGAATCGGAATTGCTGCAGCTGATGCGCGGATACGGCTACGAGCCGATAGTCGTCGCGGGCAGCGATCCCGCGGCCGTGCACCAGGAGATGGCCACCGCCGTGGACACCGCCCTGGATCGCATCGCGGAAATTCAGCGCGCCGCCCGCTCGGGGACCGATGGGGTGCGCCCGAACTGGCCGATGATCGTGCTGCGCACACCGAAGGGATGGACCTGCCCGCCGGTGGTCGACGGCGACCCGGTCGAGGGCACCTTCCGAGCGCATCAGGTGCCGTTGGCGGGTGCGCGCACCGATGACAGGCACCGGACGGTGCTCGAACAGTGGTTGCGCTCCTATCAGCCGGAGCAGCTCTTCGATGAGTTGGGCAAGCCGGTGTCGGCGTTGCTCGACTTGGTGCCCGATGGCAATCGACGCATAAGCGCCAATCCGATTACCAACGGAGGCACGCTGGTTCGTGATCTGCGGCTGCCCGATTGGCGGTCCTACGGCGTCGAGGTGCGCGAGCCGGGAGCGACCCAGCACGAGGCGACCCGGGTGCTCGGCACGTGGCTACGCGATGTCACCGCACGCAATCCGGACAACTTCCTGACCTTCGCGCCAGACGAATTGGCCAGCAATCGGCTACAGGACATTCTGCAGGTCACCGGGCGCAACTGGCAGGCCGAAATCGGCGAATTCGATGTCGATCTCGACCGCACCGGGCGGGTGATCGAGGTGCTGTCCGAGCATATGTGCCAGGGGCTGCTCGAGGGCTATCTGCTGACCGGCAGGCACGGGGTGTTCACCTGCTACGAGGCATTCATCCACATCATCGACGCGATGTTCAACCAGCACGCCAAATGGCTGGACGCGAGTGCGGCGGTACCCTGGCGGCGACCCATCGCTAGCCTGAATTACCTACTGTCATCCCATGTTTGGCGTCAGGACCACAATGGCTTCACCCATCAGGATCCGGGCTTCCTCGATGTGGTGCTGAACAAGAAGCCATCGATCGTGCGGGTTTATCTGCCGCCGGACGCGAATACGCTGCTGTCGACCTACGATCACTGTCTGCGCTCGCGGCATTACGTCAATGTGGTGGTCGCCGGGAAACAGCCGCAGGCCGATTGGCTTTCGGTCTCCAACGCCGCCGTGCACTGCGCGCGCGGTGCCGGAATCTGGGGCTGGGCCGGACAGAACGACGATCCGGGCACAACGCCCGATGTCGTGCTCGCCTGCGCCGGGGATGTGCCGACGCTGGAAACACTTGCGGCGGCGGCGATTCTGCGCGCACGTCTGCCGCAACTGCGTCTGCGGGTGGTGAATGTGGTCGACCTGATGCGGCTGCAACCATCCGACGAACATCCACATGGCCTGTCCGACAGCGAGTTCGACTCGCTGTTCACTCGGGACCGTCCGGTGATCTTCGCATTCCACGGGTACCCGTGGCTGATCCATCGACTCACCTACCGACGCGCCAACCACGGTGAGCTGCATGTGCGCGGATACAAGGAAAAGGGCACCACGACAACACCTTTCGATATGGTTATGCTCAACGATCTGGACCGGTATCACCTGGTCATGGATGTGATCGACCGGGTTCCGACCCTGCGGGAGAAGGCGGCGGGCCTTCGACAGGAGATGGTCGACCTGCGGTGGAATGCCCGCGCCTGGACTCGCGAGCACGGCGAGGATATTCCGGCCGTCGCGAACTGGTCCTGGCCGAACCTCAGCCTCTGACAAGGCCCGCGAAACTTCCTTGCGTGCGGTGTGCGGCTCGGCGACGATCGCAAGATGCTGTTGACGATCACCTGCACACCGTCGGAGGATGCGGCCTGGCCCGCGACCGATCTGGGCTTCTTGCTGCACAAGAACCCCGACCGGGTGCAGGCGTTCGAACAGTCCTACGGCACCGCGCATGTGGTGTACCCGGAGGCGACCGCAGCGCGCTGTACGGCGGCGCTGCTCTTGGAGGTGGATCCGATTCGGTTGGTGCGCGGGCGATCGCGCAGCACACCGGATTTCAGTCTCGGGCAGTATGTCAACGACAGGCCGTACGCGGCGTCGTCATTGCTGTCGGTGGCACTCGGCGCGGTATTTCGTACCGCGCTGCACGGACGTTGCGATCAGCGGCCCGACCTGGCGCAGACCGCGCTGCCGCTGCGGATCGCGTTGCCCGCGGTGCCGTGCAAGGGCGGACCCGAGGCGGCCGAGCGGGTCTTCACGCCGCTCGGCTGGACCGTGGTCGCCGAACCACTCCCCCTCGACCCGGCCTTTCCGGAGTGGGGCGATTCGCATTACGTGCGGCTGGAACTCACCGGAACCATCCGGCTAGCCGACGCACTCGCGCATCTTTATGTGCTGCTACCGGTGCTCGACGGGGCCAAGCACTACTGGTTGGCGGCCGACGAGGTCGACAAGCTGATTCGCGCGGGGGCCGGGTGGCTCGCCGAGCATCCGGAACGCGGCTGGATCACGCGACGGTACTTGGCACGACGTCAGTCGCTGGTGCGGACCGCGCTGGCGCGACTGGCCGAGGTCGACGAAGTGGAGCCCGAGGAACTCGATGCGGTCGAGGAAGGGTTCGACGAGGCGCTGGAGCCGGCCGCACTGGTCATGACCACAGAAACCACAGCCGCACTGGTCACGACCGCAGGACTCACAGGCGCTGTGGCCGCGGGGACGGAATCCGCAAGGGCGGAGACCTCGGCGGCGGAAACTACGTCGGCGCTGTCAGCGTCGACGGAGCCCACGGCGAACGGGGTCGAGGAGCGCGCACCGTCGTTGGCGGTCATGCGACGAGCGGCGGTCTTGGCCGCACTGCGGGAGGTCGGGGCACATCGGGTGCTCGACCTCGGCTGCGGCGAGGGAGCATTGTTGCGGGAATTGTTGGTGGACAAGGCTTTTACCGAGGTAGTCGGCGTCGATGTGTCGATGCGAGCGTTGAATATCACCAAGCGGCGCTTGCGGCTGGACCGGCTACCGGAGCGGGTGGCGCGGCGATTGACGCTGCTCCAGGGCGCGTTGACGTATACCGACGCGCGCTTGCGCGGCTATGACGCCGCCGTGCTGATGGAAGTGGTCGAACATGTCGACGAGCCGCGACTCGGCGCGCTCGAGTACGCCGTATTCGGTTCGGCCGCACCGGGTTCGGTAATCGTGACGACACCGAACGCCGAGCACAATGTGGTGTACGAAACGCTGCCCGCGGGCAAGTTCCGGCACTCCGATCACCGATTCGAATGGACCCGCGCGGAATTTACGGATTGGGCGTGTCGCGTGGCCGAGCGGTACGGGTACGCGGTGCGCTTTGTACCCGTCGGTGTCGAACATCCCGAATTCGGCCCGCCCACCCAGCTGGCCCTGTTCACCAAGGCCGCGACCGACAGCAGTACGAGCGGAGCCGCGTGATGACCGAGCTATCTGTTCCGGAGCTTTCCCTCGTCGTGCTGATCGGCAGCACTGGATCTGGCAAATCTACGTTCGCGCGCAGGCACTTTCGGCACACGGCGATCGTCTCCTCCGATACCTGTCGCGGCATCGTCAGCGACGACGAGAACGATCAGTCCTCGACGCCGGACGCCTTCGCCTTGCTACATCACATCGCCGGTATCCGGCTGCGGCGCGGCCTGCGCACCGTTATCGACGCAACCAATGTGCAGCCCAAGGCACGTCAGGAACTGATCGCGGTGGCGCGAGCGCACGATGTGCTGCCGGTAGCGATCGTGCTCGATGTGTCCGATGACGTGTGCTTCGAACGCAATACCCAACGTCGCGACCGGGCGCACCTGCCCAGGCATGTGGTTTCCCGGCAGCAGCGCGAACTGCGCCGGGGTCTGCGCGGTCTGGAACGTGAGGGCTTCCGGAAGGTGTACGTACTGCGAGGCGTCGAGGAGATCGACTCGGCGACCATCGTCGACGAAAAGGCCTGGAACGATAGGCGTGAACTCACCGGACCCTTCGACGTGATCGGCGACGTGCACGGCTGCCGTGCCGAATTGGAAACGCTGCTGGGCGAACTCGGCTACGAAGTGGCGCGTGACGACACAGGCCGGGCCGTCGGTGCGAGCCACCCAGCCGGGCGTACCGCGGTATTCGTCGGCGATTTGGTCGATCGCGGGCCGGATACACCGGGTGTACTCCGACTCGTCATGGGGATGGTGCGCGCGGGAACGGCATTGTGCGTCACCGGAAATCATGAGAACAAGCTGGTGCGCGCACTCGACGGTAAGAAGGTGCGTATCGCGCACGGCCTCGCGGAATCGCTGGCCCAGCTCGAGGCTGAGGACGAAGATTTCCGCAAGGCGGCGCTGGACTTCTGCCGTGGCCTGATCAGCCACTATGTGCTCGACGGCGGCCGGTTGGTGGTGGCGCACGCCGGGCTCAAAGAGGAGTACCACGGGCGTGCTTCGGGGCGGGTCCGCGCCTTCGCGATGTACGGCGAATCCACGGGGGAGACAGACGAATACGGTTTGCCCGTGCGTTATCCGTGGGCCGAGGATTACCGTGGCCGCGCCACCGTGCTGTACGGCCACACGCCGGTAACCGATCTGCGTTGGGTGAACAACACACTGTGCCTGGATACCGGGGTCGTTTTCGGTGGCGAGCTCTCGGCGCTGCGCTATCCGGAGCGCGTGCCGGTTTCGGTTCCGGCCGAACGGGTTTGGTACGAGCCGGCGCGCCCGCTGCAGGCCACTACCATTGCGACGCCTGACGGTGTGGTGCATCGCGACCATGGCGTGCTCGATCTGGACGATGTGATGGGTCGCCGGGTGGTGGAAACCCGCCAGCACGGCCGCGTCGGTGTCCACGAGGAAAACGCCGGGGCCGCGTTGGAAGTGATGAGCCGCTTCGCCATCGATCCACGCTGGCTGGTGTACCTGCCGCCGACCATGGCGCCCTGTGCGACCACTCAATTGGACGGCTACCTCGAACATCCCGCCGAAGCCTTCGAGTACTACCGGTCCGAAGGTGTGCGGCGCGTGGTGTGCGAGGAGAAGCATATGGGCTCGCGCGCGATCGTCCTCGTGGCACGCTCGGCGCCGGTCGCAGCCGATCGGTTCGGTGTCGACGACGGGAGTACCGGCGCGCTCTACACCCGCACCGGGCGTCCGTTCTTCGACGACACCGCGCAGACCGAGGAGCTGCTCGCCCGGGTGCGTACCGCGGCCGAAACAGTTGGCCTGTTCGAGGAATTGAACACCGAGTGGCTGCTGCTCGATACCGAGCTGATGCCGTGGTCGGCCAAAGCCATCGGCTTGCTGCGCAATCAGTACGCAGCAGTCGGTGCGGCCGCGCGTGCGGCACTCGGCACCGCGACCGATCTATTGGCCGACGTCGCGGCCAGGGGCCTGGATGTCACCGAACTCGCGGAGCGTACTGCCGCACGCAAGACCGATGCGGCGGCCTTCACCACCGCCTACGGCCGCTACTGCTGGCCGGTGGATGGCCTGTCCGGTCTGCGCATCGCACCTTTCCAGATCCTGGCTGGTGCGGGCGTCAACTACGCGATGCGCGACCATGAGTGGCACCTGGCCAACATCGACCGCCTAATCGCTGCGGACGCCGAGCTGTTTACCCCGACCGGCCGAAAGATCGTCGATCTGACCGATGCGGACAGCGAGGCTGCGGCCACCAGTTGGTGGACCGAACTGACCACGGCCGGCGGTGAAGGCATGGTCGTGAAGCCGTACGACGCGATGGTCCGTAGCTCAGGCGACCGCCTGGTCCAACCGGGCGTGAAATGTCGCGGGCCCGAATATCTCCGGATCATCTACGGCCCGGAGTACCTGCGCGACAACAACCTACGCAGGTTACGCACCCGCGGTCTGGGCCGTAAGCGTTCGATGGCGTTGCGCGAGTACGCGCTGGGCCTGGAGGCGCTGGACCGCTTAGTCGTGGGCGAACCGCTGTGGCGCGTGCACGAGGCGGTGTTCGCCGTCCTCGCCCTCGAATCGGAGCCGGTCGACCCGCGCCTGTGAAGGGTCACCCGGTACGCACCATTGCGTCTATCAGGTAACGCTGGTTACAGTAAGTTAGCAGGCTGCTTGCAACTGTTAGCAGCAGCCCGTTATCTGACAGACAAAGGAGTCTGACCATGCCAGCTGCGAGCACCGACGGCGCGGGTGTGCCCGGCCATATGCTGGTCGACGACCGGTTCACCGCTGTCGCGGCCAAGTTCTTCGCAATGTTCCGGCGCAAGAGCCAGGGCGGCGGCGCGCTGGCTGTGTACCTCCACGGAGAGCCGGTGCTCGATATCTGGGCGGGATGGGCCGACAGTGACCGGCGGTGGCGGGCCGACTCCATGGCGCTGTCTTATTCGACCGGTAAAGGGGTCACCGCGACCGTCGCGCATCGGCTGATCGAGCGCGGCGCGCTCGACTTGGACGCCGCGGTGGCGGACTACTGGCCGGAATTCGCGGCGCAGGGTAAGGGCGACATCACGATCCGCGAGGTGCTGAACCATCGCGCCGGACTGCAGCGCACCCGTGGCCTGGTCGCCGATTCGGACGAGTTACTCGACCACGATGCGGTCGCCGCCGCGATGGCCGCATCCGCGGCGGATCCATTGCGGCTGCGGGCTTCCGGATACCACGGCCTGACCTTCGGCACCCTGGTCGCGGAGATCGCGCAGCGCGCCACCGGCCGCGCCTTCACCGACCTCGTGCGCAGTGAACTCCGGGATCCGCTGGGCGAGCACGATTTCTGGTTCGGTGTCCCCGAAAACCAGCGGCAGCGGCTGGCTAGGCTCTCACCCCGTCTCGGTATCGCCGGGGTTCCGTTCGACACGCTCATCGCACCGTTCGCCTCGGTGAAGGTGATGAAATCCGCACGCAGTGCCGTCTACGACGGCTGGGCCGATATGACCCTCGGCATGCGCCCCTACGATGCGATGATGCCGGGCTGGAATGGCGTTTTCACCGCTCGTGCCATCGCCAAGATGTACGGCGCGATCTCCAATGACGGCTTGGTCGGCAACCGCCGCCTCCTCGGTTCCGAAACCACGCGTCGCATCGCGGAAATGCCGCCGAACAGCCGCTACGACTATGTTCTCGGCGCAGCACCGCATTTCGCACTCGGATACCACCGCGCCATCGTCGGCACCCGTCTCACCCGACAAGCCCTCGGCCATTTCGGCATCGGCGGTTCCGGCGGTATCGCCAATCCCGGCCTCGGACTCGGCATCGGCTTCATCACCAACCACCTCGGCAACCACGCCATGTCCCTCGGCGACGCCCGCCTCCCCTTCCTCGCCGCCCTCGCCGAGCACGCCGCCCGCGGAGTCGTCGGCGATCAGTCCACTGACATGCTGAACAGCACCCGCGCTGCCAGCTGATACCGCACCGTCGGCGAAGGCGATCAGTCGGCGGCCTCGACGCCGAGCGCAAGATCGCGGGTCTGCGCTGACGTCGGCGATCAGTCCACCGACACTCTGAACAGGACCTGCGCTGACGCCTGAACCGAGTGCGAGCGATTAGTCCTTATCCCGTGGGCGCCCTCAGGCTCGAAACCGCGTGCCCACCCCTCGCGCACTGCCACGGCCGCCGCGACAACGCAGAACGCAGCGGTCGGCCGAGCCTGTCAGTGCGATGCCGACCCAGGAAGGCAGCCAGAAACGACAGCTGACAATCGACGGAGCACCATAACCGGACTCATTGCTCGGGCGGATCCAGGCCCAGCGAACGGATGAGGTGGCGGATTTCGTTGCGGTAGAGCTTTTCCGGGTCGGTGGTCTGGGAACGCAGGTGGCCAAGGATTTCCAGGGAGACCAAGCCGTGCAGATGGCCCCAGATGCGCAGGGCGATCGCGACCGCGGCGGGAGGTAGGCCGGGGAATTCCGCCTTGACCTCTTCGACGAGTTTCGGTTCGAAGTCCGTCCACTCGAAACCATTGTCCGCGTATAAGTTTTCGGCGTGCGGCCACGCGCCTGCGGCCAAGCCGGTCAGGCCAGCGCACACACGGTGTTCCGCGTCCGGGGCCGCGCCGCCCTCGGGAGCCTCGTAGTTGGGTACGGGATCGCCGTAGATGAGGCGGAACCCAGCTGGATTCGCCACGGCCCAATCGCGAAATGCACAGGCCCACGCGATTATTCGTGCCGAAGCGTCGGCAGCGGGACGGGCATCGCGGGCAGCCTCGACCGCATCGGCGAGCTCGGAGTACACATCGTTGATCAGCGCGGTGATCAGGTCGTCGCGGGTCGGGAAGTAGCTGTAGACCGCGTTGGCCGTCATGCCCATTTCGCGCGCGATTGCCCGCAGGGTGATGGCGCCCGGTCCGCCCTCGGCCATCAACCGGAGCGCCACCTGCTTGATCTCCGCTGTCGTCTCGGAGCGTCGTAACTCCCGCCGGCTCGGCGTCGCAGTGCCCACGTCGGCAACTCTACAGCGGCGTG
Source organism: Nocardia sp. CA-084685 (assembly GCF_050955785.1). Classification (NCBI taxonomy): domain Bacteria; kingdom Bacillati; phylum Actinomycetota; class Actinomycetes; order Mycobacteriales; family Nocardiaceae; genus Nocardia; species Nocardia sp. CA-084685. The sequence goes on along the minus strand of NZ_CP192094.1, from coordinate 1,942,901 downwards.
AGAAAACTAGACGTTGCTCACATAGTTCACGGCATATAGTTTATACACGCCGTATCAAATAGTTTCGAGGAGAACCATGTTCATCGGAATCGTCGGCGCGACCGGCAATATCGGCCAGCGGGTACTCACCGAGGCAGTCGCCCGCGGTCACCACGTCACGGCGTTCACCAGGGACGCCAGTCAGATCACCACGAGCCAACCGAATGTCAGCTGGCGCAGCCTCGACATCTTCGACAGCGCGGCCGTTGCCGCGGTCCTCCCCGGCATGGACGTCCTGATCAGCTGCTACCAACCGGGAAATGCGGCAGCGGATTTCAACGACACCCTCGCGCGCTCCATCGCCGATCCGACGGTCTACGGACGTGCCGCGCGTTCACTGCTCGATGCATTGCACACGCACCCGCGCACCCGCCTGATCGTGGTCGGCGGTGCGGGAAGCCTGGAGTACGAACCCGGCCGGGTCACCGCCGATGACGACCAGCGCCTGGCCGACACCCTCGACGGACTCGGCCTGCCCCGCGAATACGCGGCAGCGGTCCGCGGCCACCGCGCCGCCCTCGATATCCTGCGCACCTCGAACCGACTCTGGACTTACCTCAGCCCGGCCGAATTGATCGCCCCCGGCGAACGGACCGGCCGCTACCGAGTCGGCGGCGATCAGCCGATCCGCGACACCGACGGCCACAGCCGCATCTCCATCGAAGACGCCGCGGTCGCACTACTCGACGAGGTCGAGCTACCGCGGTTCATCCAGCGGCGCTTCACAATCGGATATTGACCGGATGATCGCGCACCGACAATCGATGCGGGAGTTCAGCTTTCGCTTTTCAACTTGCGCCTCGACCGCTTCCTGAACCACCTGATCGCACTGACCGACAGCCGCGCCCCTGTCCGACAAGGGGTTGCGGCTGCGGGATATCCGACACACCGACCGGCCGGGCAATGCTCAGGTCAGCCGCGCGGCCAGACGTGATGCGTTCATGTAGGCAATGGCCTCGATGCTGATCATCGGGTTCACCCCGGACGCCGTCGGGAAGCAGGAGGCGTCGGCGACAACGACATTCGGCACATCCCAGACCACCCCATCCGGATCGGTGGCCGAATCCGCGCGGGAGCCGCCCATACGTGCCGAACCCATGATGTGCAGCGCACCCATCGCGCAGCGGCCGGGATCGTAACCGGCACGCAGACATTCGGCAACGAAGGTGTCGTGTGAACCCGCGACTCCGGGTTCGTGGACCGGACCGGTCTGGTGCCCCGAGAAGATCCGGAGCGCGCCCGCAGCCTCCAAAATCCTTGCCGCACCCGAGATTCCGGTATGCATATGCGCTTGGTCGTATCCGGAAAGGCGATAGCGGACAACCGCATCGCCCGCACGGTCGACCGATACCATGCCGTGGTCGCGGTCCCGGGTGATCACCCCGACGGCGACGGTATTCGCGAGGTTGCGCATGATCGCCCGGTGCTGCGCCGCGCCGGTCCAATTCAGGAAGCCGACCGTCATGGCGGGTGTCAACGGCCCGGTTTCGTAGATAACGCCGTAGCCATGGCCGTCGAGGTCACGATGCTCGCAGGAGTAGCGCGTCTGCATGCCGCCTTCCCACGGCCGGATCTGCTCGTCGAAGGTACCGAAGACCGCGGTGGCCGGATGCAGTCGCAGGTAGCGGCCGATATTGCGGCCGGATATTCCGGAGCGACGCAGCAGCGCCGGTGTCTGTATCGCACCCGCCGCGACAACCACCGCACGGGCCCGGACGGTGACCGCGTCGCCTTGCGACGTGACGGCCTCGACCCCACTGGCACTGCCCTCCCGCAGTGTGATCGCGCGCACCTCGGTATCGATCAGCAGCCTGGCACCGTGCTCCGCGGCATCGGCGAGCCAGGTCTTGGTCACCGACTGTTTCGCACCGATACGACATCCGAAACCACAACGGCCGCATTCGATTCCGGAATCGCAACCGCGCACATTGCGCGGCATCGCATCGACATGCCAATCCAGGGCGCGCAAACCGCGCTCCAGGACGCCGTCACGGCGGGAGGCACCGGAGTGGTCACCGTTGACACCGAGCCTGGCCACCACCGCGTCCAGCGCCTCGGTGTACTCGTCGGCGACGAACTGCTTGGCGCCCAGGCTCGCCCATTCCTCGCGCACATCGTCGGGCGTACGGAACGAGGTGGTCCAGTTGACCACCGTGCCACCGCCGAGACACGATCCGGCGACCAGGCCGAGCTGTCCCTCCTGCGTGGTCACCGGGCCCGGTGCGTACAGGTTCAGCAATCCGGCGAGTTCGCCGGAGCCGAAGTCCGCGTCGTCGTAGTAACCCCCCCGTTCGACAACCACGACATCCAGTCCGGCCGCCGCGAGCACCGCCGCCGCGGTGCCACCACCCGCACCGGATCCGACCACCACCACATCGCAGTCGAGCGTCGTATCACTCGTCGGTCGCACTGGCGCAAGAGCGGGCTTCGGTGCCTCGGCAAAGGCACCGAGCGGACCCGGAAATCCCATCTCCCGCCAGGCCGGATTGGTCCCGGTCGAGCCGGGCGTCGCGTAGTACGCCGTCAACGCCGCCCCCTTGAGCGCCTGGAATACCGCACGCTTGCGACCGAACCGGGAGCTGCCGAGCCGCACCATGGCCTGTTCGCGTTCATCCTGACTCAGCTCCGCGAACCTGCGCGGTCCCGCCCCGATCAGCACTCCGAACCCACGCGAGTTCCACACTCGCAACAGCGTTTCGAAGGCGCGGCGCTGCGCGGCACTCGGATTGCGAGCGAGCAACTGCTCGACGGATTCGACGGCTCCCAGTCGTGACGCGGACGGCAACTCCGCACCGTCTCCTGGGGCGAAGGTGTCACAAATCAGTCCGAGCGTCGTGCGCTCGGCGAGGGTCAACGCCATCGTTCTCCTACCCCGGAAACAGAACGGTCATTAACTTATCCGATCCGCGCCGAATCCGCGGCGGATCCGGAAACGACGAAAAGAATCCGAAAGGTGGTACCCGCATCGGGCGTGCGCAACAGCTGGATCCGAGCTCCGTGCGCACCGAGGATCGCATCGGCAATCGCGAGACCGAGCCCGGAACCACCGGTGCGGGAACGCGATTCGGCTGCCCGATAGAAGCGATCGAAGATGCGCGGCGCGTTCTCCGGTGCGATGCCGGGTCCGTCGTCGTGCACATCGAGCACGGCGAATTCGGACGCGTCGGGCAGTTGCGCACCCGCTTCGACGGCGACCGGATCGGTCAACGCCGCCCCGGCCCTGATCCCGACGGTGACGGTGATCGCCGCCTCGGCGGGGGTATGCACCAGCGCATTGTTGACGAGATTCGTCACGACCTGCCGCAACCGATGCTCGTCACCGACGATCCGAACCGGGTCATCCGGACTCTGCAGACCGATATCCCGATCCGGAGCTCGGGTGGCCGCGTCGCGCACGACCTCCATCGCGAGCACCACCAGATCCATCTCCGCCAGATCCAGCGCCCGTTCCTGATCGGATTTGACCAGCAGCAACAGGTCGTCGACGAGCACACCCATCCGGATCGCCTCGCCTTCGATTCGGCTCATCATCTCCGCCACACCCACCGCTTCCGACGCACCACCGCGCCGATACAGCTCGGCGTAGCCGCGGACCGAGGTCAGCGGGGTGCGCAGTTCATGGGAGGCGTCGGCGATGAACGCCCGCATCCGCTGCTCGGAATCGGCGAGCTGGCGCAGTGCTGTGGACAGCCGGGTGACCATCACATTGAACGCGGTGCCGAGCCGACCGACCTCGGTATGCGGATCGGTCTGCGCGACACGGCGATCCAGATCCCCGCCCGCGATCGCCTCGGCCGTGTGCTCGATCCTGGTCAACGGGCGCAGGCCGATTCGCACCAGAACCGCCGCGATCACGCAGATGGCGAGCAGCAGCGTCGCACCAGCCACCAATTCGATCGTGCGCAGGTTTCCGGTGGTCGCCTCGGTGGTCGCCAGCGACATCGCGATCGCGACGGTACCGCCATCGGGCTGCCATTCGGTCGCGGGTTGGACGACAGTACGCACTCGCCAACGGATATCACTGTTCTGATCGACGAGCGTGAACGCGGTGTTCGGGCGGGCGCGTACCGATACCGCGTCCATCGCTGGCAATGCGGGCACGGTGCTCATCTGGGCCGGTGCGCCGAGCTTGCCGATCTGATGACCGTCGAGGTCGAAGAACATCAGCCGGAAATCCGATGGCAACTGCTCGTACTCCGGCGGGCCGGAGGGCGGAGGCGGCGGCGGCCGCTTGGTCGAGATCATATCGCTGGCAACGTGATTCAGCCGGTCGTCCACCCGGTCGAGCAGCGCGCGATCCAACATGGTGACGCTGAGCAGACCGAAGGCGGCCATTCCGATACCGGCGATCGCGACCAGAGCCAGCAGCAGCCGGGTGCGTAAGGTCAACCGGCGAGCCCGATTCCACACCCGGCGCCCGTTCATGACCGCGCCTCATCGGCGCTCGGCTCCGCCATGACCGGGCTATGCCCGGCTGTGTTGATTGTTCGCTCGCCGCACTCGCTCACGAACGCCCGCCGCCGAGCCGCAGCGTGTAGCCGACACCGCGAATCGTATGGATCAGCGGCGGATTCCGCGCGTCGACCTTACGCCGGAGCTGGCTGATGAAGGTCTCCACCACCCGCCCATCGCGCCCGGTCTCCGCACTCCACACCCGGTCGATGATCTGTTGCTTGCTGACCACCTTCTCGGCATTGACCACCAGATAATGCAGCAGGCTGAATTCGGTGGCCGACAACCAGATCTCAGTGCCCGCACGATATGCCGCGTGCGCATCGACATCCAGTTCCAGGTCCGCGTACCTGAGCACCCGATCGTCGCCGGACTCCGGGCCGAGGGTGCGGCGCAGAATCGCGCGCAGCCGCAGCAGCACCTCCTCGATGCTGAATGGCTTGGTCACATAGTCGTCGCCCCCGGCGGCCAACCCGGCGATCCGATCCTCGACCGCGTCCCGCGACGTCAGGAACAGCACCGGCACCTGACTGTCGACCTCCCGCAGCCGCCGCGCCACCGCATAGCCGTCCAAATCCGGCAGCATCACGTCGAGCACCACAATGTCCGGCCGATGGGCCGCGGCCTCGGCCAGCGCCGCGTACCCGCTCGCGGCGGTATGCACCTCGAATCCGCTCATCCGCAGCGCGGCGGAGAGCAGATCCAGAATGTTGGGCTCGTCGTCGACCACGAGAACGGTCGCGGCCGGTGACGTGTCACGGTCGGGCACGGCTCCACACTATGCCGCACCGTCGGCGACATCATGGAGGGCGATCACATCAGGGGAATTTCGGCCCGGATTCCGCGCGAGGTGCGCCGCCAGCTACGTCCCGGCATCGCGCCAGCAGGTTGCCCCGCAACACCTTTAACGCCTTCACGGCCAGCGCTTCGACACGGCCATGCCTGATCGTGCGGACGTGTTCGTCTACCCACCGTCCTGATCGACCACACCAAGCGCGACTAGGATCCGATCCAATTTCGAACCGACATCAGCGAACCGGTCATCCACTCGAGCGAACCGACTATCGATTTCGGCCCTCAGACCAGCCAACCGGACATCCACCTGAGCCAACCGGTCATCCACTTGCGCGAACCGGCCATCGATTTGACCGAACCGGTCTTCGATTTCGCCCCTCAGACTGCCGATCTCCTCGATAACCGCGGTATGGTTGCGCTCCACCGTCGCGCCCAACGCGGCGAGGTCGGTCGAACTACCCGTCTTCGCCTTCAACTCCGCCTGCTGCATCGTCACCACAGCCATCAGCGTCTCCAGGTTGGTAACCCGGTCCTCCAATGGTGCTGGCATCCTTCGCCCCCCTCGAACAACTACGAACCGGCGTTTCAGTCGGGGTGACAGGATTTGAACCTGCGACCCTCCGCTCCCAAAGCGGATGCGCTACCAAGCTGCGCTACACCCCGTGGCCTCGCGGCGAAAGACGGTGCCGACGAGGATGAATCCTGTGTGGAGCGGGTGACGGGAATCGAACCCGCACCATCAGCTTGGAAGGCTGAGGTTCTACCATTGAACTACACCCGCAGGCATACGACATCTGATGGGATCGCCACGATGTCGTGTGCGAACCGACTGTACCGAATCGTGCCTCGGAAACGCCAATCAGCCCCCACCGAAGCGCTCAGTACGGCCCTGATCCAGCGGATCACCGCAACCATCAGTAGCCGATCGCTATTACCGAGCGGAAAACCGCCGTTGCGGCGTGCTGTCGGCGTGTCGGTCCGCGACTTCCCGGCGAACAAAATTCATGTGTAACGCCGGCGGCTCGGCAGCGATGACATACCCGATCGCCATTCGCGAGGTACCGATAACTCGTTATAAAACGGCGTTTTTCAGTGCCGAGTGGCTTGCTAGGATCCTTTTTGCCGGACGGGGGTATCTGGAAAGGGGGCGGTGAGCGTGCACCAAGCGAGGTGGACACAACCGCGTAGCAGTGGGAACGATCGGGGTGGCGCCGGCACCTGCGTGGGAACAGGGCACCCGGGTACCGACATCACCCGTGGCGGGTGAGTGCGATGTCTGCGGATATCGAGCCACCCGTAGCGCAGATGGCAGGCGCGTGGGCGCGTGCGGTCTGCGCGGAACCGGGATCACACGCGTCACCACAACAGTTGCAGCCGGTATTGGTCGAGATCATCGAGCGGCTGCTTTTGCTGGCCAGGTCCGAGCCCTTCCCGGTGCCCGCGGCGCGGGACTTGGGGGCGCGACTGGTCGAGGCGCCGTTCGAACGGACCAGAATGCTGGCCCAGGCCACCCGCTGGCTGCTCGGCTTCCCGGCGGGGGCGCCAGGGTCGCTGGTCGCCACGCGCTGGCCGCTAGTGGCCAGTCAGGCCATCGACAGCTATGCCCAGGCGCTGCAGGAGCGGGCACTGGCCCAGCAAGAGCAACACATTTCGGCCGCGGTCTCGTTGCGGGTGCAGGAGATCGCCGCGCTGCAGCATCGGCTGCGGCACGAGGCCACCCACGACGCGCTCACCGATCTCGCCAACCGGACGCTGTTGCAGGACAAGGTGCGGCTGATGACGGCCGATCCGAACCGTGGCGTCGGCCTGCTGCTGATCGACCTGGACCGGTTCAAGCAGATCAACGACAACTACGGACATGCCGTCGGCGACGAGGTCCTCGTCGAACTGGCCCGTAGGCTGCGCGAGATCTGTCCGCCGGATACGGTGATCTGCCGTTACGGCGGTGACGAATTCGTGCTCGCCACCAACCCGTTACACAAGACCGTCGCCGAAATCGCACATCAGATCGTGGCCGCGCTGAAGGATCCGGTGTGGACGACGGCCGGTCCGGTGCCGGTCTCGGCCAGTGTCGGCACCGCCTACTGCCCGCCGGGCGACTCCTGTGACTTCACCGATCTGCTGCGTAGCGCCGATCGCGCGATGTATTCGGCGAAGACCGCGGGCGGACGCCGCTTCGTCCTCGCCAACTCCGATAAACCCGAAATCAAGGCCGTAGCAGGCTGATCCGGCACCGGCCCGCGGTCGCTCGCACCGTATCGGTACGAGCGACCAGAGGGTCAGCTGGGCCGCCAGAACGTTATGCCGGTTGGCCACTGGGTATCTCAGCCGTGTACAAGAAGTCCTGCACAAGTGACACGAGTTCGGCCGGCTTCTCGAAGAACACCACATGGCCGCTGTCGATTTCGGCGTATCGGCTGTTCGGGATCGCGGCGTGCAGGTCACGGGCGTGGGTGACCGGTACCAGCTGGTCCTGGGTGCAGCCGATCACCAATGTCGGTGCGACGATACGGCTCAGCGCGTCCCGGATGTCCACTTCGAGGTTCACCTCGATCTGCCGCAGCGTTCCGGGTTCGGGTTTCGTGGCGCGCAATTGCGCCAGACCCGCATGGCCGAGTCCGCTCAGGAATGCCGGGCTGAACGCCAGCAACGGGCCGAATGCGGAGGCCATTTCGGGACCGGCCTCCAATGAGGCCGCCCAGCCGTGCAGGGTGAGCAGTTGCCGGGGATCCTCTGTCACCGACCAACCCGCCACCAGGACGAGCCTGCGCACCAGGTCGGGACGCCGCCCCGCGACCGCCGCCGCGACGACCGCGCCGAGGGAGAACCCCATCAGGTCGACCGGGCCGGTCGATGCATCCTCGATGGCCGCGATGATCTGCGCGACCAGCAGGTCCAGGGTCAGTCGGCCGTCGGGTGTGGTGGTTTCGCCGCTGCCCGCATAGTTCGGTGCGACAACGGTGTGGCGATCGGTGAACTCGGAGGTGAGGTGCCCGAAATTGGATTCGGCACTCATGCTGGTGCCGTGGACGAGGACCAATCCTGGTCCGGCTCCGGAGACGGAGTAGTGAACATCGGTATCTGAGACACGGACGACGGGCATAGCGGGAACCTTTCGATAAGGGGGTTAGATATCCAGGACCAGGCGGGGGGTGTGGGCGCGTGAGCGGCAGATCATCATCACGTCGGTGTCCTGTGCGGTGAGGATGCTGTCGCGATGGTCGGGGATACCGTCCAGGACAACGGTTTCGCAGGTGCCGCAGGTACCTTCGCGGCAGGAGGACAAGACCGCGATACCGGCCTGTTCGATGGCGTCGAGGACGGAGGTATTCGCCGGGATGTGCACGGTGACACCGGATTGCGCGCATTCGACGTCGAAGGCGGAATCGACAGTCACGTCGGTCGGCTTCGGTGCGAACCGCTCGAGGTGTAGGGCATCGGCGGGCCAGGTTGCCGCGCAGCGGCTTTCGACGGCTGTCAGCAACGACTCCGGACCGCAGCAGTACACCAGCGTGCCCGGTTCCGGCCTGGAGAGAATGGCGGCGAGATCGAGCGGACCGGTCTCGCTCTGCGGACGCACCTCGATCGGCCCGAGTGCCGACAGATCGGATAGGTAGGCCATGCTCGTGCGGGTGCGGCCGCCGTAGTGCAGGCTCCACTCGCCGCCTCGACCCGCGACGGTGTGGATCATCGGCAACAGCGGTGTAATGCCGACACCACCGGCGATGAATAGATAGCGTTCCGCGTCCCGGAGCGGGAAGTTGTTGCGGGGACCTCGGATTCGCAGACGCTCGCCTACTGTCAGCTGGTCGTGGACGTAGGCCGATCCGCCACGGCTGCTCGCCTCACGCAGGACCGCGACCGTCAATCGGTCGTGGTCGTCGGGATCGCCGCACAACGAGTACTGGCGCACCAGGTCCGGGCGCAGGATCAGGTCGATGTGGGCGCCCGGCTGCCATTTCGGGGTGTGTCCATCGGTCACGGCGAGGGTGAGTTCGATGATGCCATCGGCGAGGGTGCGGCGGTCGGTGACAGTGACGGTGAATTCCGGTTCGGCGGTCATGCTCCGGCTCCGATCAGGGTCGCGGGCCGCGGATCGGGCGCGCGGTCGTGGTGACCGTCGGGGTGGGCGAGCAACCACTGCCAGATCTCGATCGGGTCATCGGCGATCCGGGTTGCGCCGCAATGGCATCGTCCGAGCAGCTGATCGCTGCCTGGAAACCACTGCACGCGGTGGCAGGCAGCCGCGGTCATGCTCGGATCGCTTCGGTCCGGGCGAGTTCGGCGATGAGCCGACGTGCCGCCAGCGCACCGGTGTCGATATTGATCGACAGCTCCTGGTAAATGCCCCCGGCGCGCTCCTCCGCGGCGATGACCTCCTCGACCAGGTTCAGTGCCACCACGTCTTGCATCACCACGGTGTGGTTGCTCTTGTGCAGGTAATCGGTGACGTCCTGATCGTCGATCGCGAAATCCCGTGCCACCATCCAGAAGTCGTGTACCGAATGCTCGGTTTCCGGTGTGAGGGCGTACACGATTTCGGTGTGGAAGGCCCCGGGATCGGTGTCGGCGCCGTGGCCTGGCAGGTAGCCCTCGGGCGGATAGTCGCCCTGCGGCGCGACGCGACTGTGCAGCCGGTACAGGCACGGGGGCTGGAACTCGATGTCCTGCCAGCGGGTGATGCGGCCGATGATGCCGGTCGAATTGGCATAGAACGGCGGGCATTCGGCATCGTCCATGTGACGACTCACCCGCACCACACCGGCAGCCTGGTCGACCTCGGTGGTGATCGGCGTCTCCGCGACCTCGGGCGTGCCGATATAGCCGCCGTGTAAATAGGTTTCGTGGGACAGGTCCATCAGATTGTCCATCAGCAGCGCATGCCTGGCTTGGATGGTCTCCAAGCCGCGGATGGTGGTCCAGCCGTTCTGTACCAGCCACGGTGCGCGCGGGATCGCGGCCGGGTCGGCCGACTCGCGGTCGCCGATCCACACCCAGACGAACGAATCCTGTTCCACCACAGGGTAGGAGGTGACACGAGCGCTGCGGGGTATGCGGGTCTGCGCGGGCACCGCGACACAGGTGCCGGTGCGGTCGTAGGTGAAGCCGTGGTAGCCGCAGACAACGCGGTCACCGACCAGCTGTGAGTGCGATAGCGGGTAGCGGCGGTGGATGCAGCGGTCCGACAGTGCCGCCACCGTGCCGTCCTCGGCACGGTAGAACACCAGTGGCTCGTTGCAGATGGTGCGCGCGAAGAGTTCGCGGCCGATCTCTTGGCTGTAGGCGGCCACATACCACTGGTTGCGGACTATCGCTGTTGTCGGGCTCATCGGAATACTCCTGAAGGTGATCCCCCTGGCAGGCTGTGCGGTCCATGGTGTGGGCCGCGCGAGGCGTGAGCCAAGACACACTTCCGTCGAACGGAAGTCAGCGCCCGCCACCCAACTGCCGGGTGATGCCGTGGGCCGCGGTGCGCACCGCCGGGGCCCACATCGCCCGGCGGGAGTCCCCGGCCGGTACGACAATCGACAGCGCCGCCACGACCTGGCCGTCGGAGCCGAAAACCGGTGCGGCGACGGAATATCCGTCGAGGGTCACCTGTCCATCACTGATCGCGACCCCGGTGCGACGCACCTCCGCCAGTGCCCGTCGCAGCACCTCGGGCGTGCTGATCGTCTTCGTGGTGAATACCGCCAGCGGCCGGTCGGCGATCTTGTCCACGATCTCGGCGGGAGCGTATGCCAGGATGGCCAACCCGACGCCGGTCGCGTGCATCGGCCAGCGTGCACCCACCCGGGTGCGCACGAATACCGCGTCGCGGCCGGCGAGGAATTCGACATAGACCACTTCGGTGCCGTCGCGGACCGCCAACTGCACATTCTGGTGCGTCGCCTCGTACAGGTCCTCCATGAACGGCAGCGCGACATCACGGATCGGCCTGGCGCGCGGGCAGTAGGAGGCGATCTCCACCATGCGCAAACCGATCTGATAGCCGCCGCCCGCGGCCCGATCAAGCGCACCCCACTGCACGAGATCCACCACGTGCCGATAGACCGTGGTCTGCGGTAGACCGGTGCGCTCGGCGAGTTCCGACAGCTTCAATACCGGGTGGGCGTTGTCGAATGCCTCCAGCAGGACCAGTGCGCGGGCCAGGACCGACGACTGGGTCATTGCCGAAGTCCGTCAGGACAGCGCATGCCAGGCTCGCACCAAGGCCGAGCGGAAATCGTCGGCCTGCTCGGCCGTCATACCGCTGATCATCTGGTGTTCCACCGCATCGACCTCGTCGGCGACATCGGCAAGCAACCGCCGCCCCGCCTCGGTGAGGTGGATCAGCAACTCGCGCCGGTTGCGTGCATTGCGTTCGCGCGCAATGAGTCCGCGACTCTCCAGCGCGCGGACGACGTCGGCGACCGACTGTGCCGTGACGAACGAATCCCGCGCCAGCTGCGCTGCCGGTAAGCCGTCGTGCCGCTCGAGCACGGTCAGCGCGGTGTACTGCAATGTGGTGATCCCGATCGGGCGAAGCAGCTCGTCGAGGCGCGCACGCACCGCCAGCTCGACCCGCTTCACCGCGTACAGCAGCGAAGTCTGGCTGCCCGGCAATCGGCTTACCGGCGGCTTCGCCTCCGAGATCGTCACCAGCACTCTCCTGACCTCTGCGCTGTAGCGGGGATGTTCGGCGAAATCGAGAATAGACCATTGACAGGAATCCTGTTAGTGGCGAATAGTGGCTGACATCACTAAAACCATCAGGTTTCCTGTTGATGAGAGCAGGCGCATCTCGGCCGGGGGCCGGGATCGTCGGGACGGGACCGAGGAAGCATGAGCACGAACGACAACATCGACGGACAGCTGTTCATCGATGGCAAATGGCGGAATTCAGCGTCGGGTCGCCACAGCGATGTGGTGGACCCATCGACCGGTCGGGTCATCGGCACCGTCGCCGAGGCCGACCGCGGCGACGTCGATGACGCGGTCGCCGCCGCGCGCGCCGCGTTCCCCGAGTGGGCCGGCCGCAGCGCTCGGGAACGGGCACGCATCCTGCTCCGGATCGCCGAGCTGGTGCGCGAGAACGCCGACGAGTTGGTCCGGCTGGAAAGTCTCGACGTCGGCAAGCCGGTCACCCTGTGCCGATCGGTGGACGTCGCGACCACCATCGAACAGTACGAGTACTGCGCCGCGCTCGCCCAGACCATCGACGGCGCCACCCGCCGCACGCCGCTGCCCGCCTTCGCCTACACCCGCCGTGATCCACTCGGCGTTGTCGCCGCCATTACGCCGTTCAACTTTCCGCTGATCCTGTCGACCTCCAAGATCGCGCCCGCGCTCGCCGCGGGCAATGTCGTCGTCCACAAGCCCGCCGAGGAAACACCGCTCAGCGCGCTGTTCATGGCGACATTGTTCGAACGGGCCGGTGTGCCATCGGGTGTAGTCAACGTCGTCACCGGCGCCGGGCCGGTCGTAGGTGCGGCATTACTCGAACATCCGGGCGTGGACAAGATCGCGTTCACCGGATCCACCGAGATCGGTCGGCGCGCCGCGAGCGCGGCGGGTGCGGCATTGAAACCGGTGACCATGGAACTCGGCGGCAATGCCGCGCACATCGTGTTCGCCGACGCCGATGTCGAGAAGGCGATCGGCGCGATCATCAAGGGTTTCGTCTTCAATACCGGGCAGTTCTGTATGGGCGGTCCCCGGCTGTTGGTCGCTCGGCCGCTCTACGAGACGGTCGTCGGCATCCTCAGTCAAGCCGTCGCGGGCGTACCTGTCGGCGACCCCCGCGATCCGGCGACCGTGGTGGGACCGATGGCCGCGCAACGGCATGTCGCGAAGGTCGAAGAGTATGTCGCGCTGGCCCGCCGGGAGGGCGGCCGGGTGGTGTGCGGCGGCGAACGACTGGATCTCGACGGCGGCTATTACTACCAGCCAACCGTGATCGCGGACCTCCCCGACGACTCCCGCGTAGTGCAGGAGGAGATCTTCGGACCGGTGCTCACGGTGCAGGCATTCGATACCGAGGACGAAGCGATCGCGCTGGCCAACGGCACGCCCTACGGACTCGCATCCGGCCTGCACACCACCGATGTCGCCCGCGCGCACCGCGTCGCCGACAAATTGCAGGCCGGCATCGTCTGGGTCAACGACTGGGCCATGCTCGACCCGGCCATGCCATTCGGCGGTGTCAAGGACTCCGGCTTCGGACGCGAATACGGACCGGAGGCGCTCGCGTCCTACACCAAGGTCAAATCCGTCGTCATCGCCCTCGATTGAATCCGCAAGGACACCCACCATGACCACCACCACTTGGGCAGCCGTCGTCGAATCCGGCGGTGCGCCTTTCACCCTCGCCCCGATCGAACTCGATGAACCACGACCGCACGAGGCGATCGTGCGCATGGTCGCGGCCGGTGTCTGCCACACCGATCTGGGCGTCGCCAGCGGCGGGCTGCCGTTCCCGCTGCCTGGCGTCCTCGGTCACGAAGGCGCGGGCATCGTCGAACGCGTCGGATCCGAAGTCACCGGTGTCGTACCCGGTGATCACGTACTACTGTCGTTCACCTCGTGCGGAGGGTGCGCGAACTGTCGCGACGGGCACCCCGCCTATTGCGCGACCTGGCTGCCGCTCAACCTGATCGGCGGTGCGCGAGCCGACGAGAGTCACACTATTACCCGCAACGACACGCCCTTGGGCGGGCACTTCTTCGGGCAGTCGTCGTTCAGCCGACTCGCACTCGTCGACGAGCGCAGCATGATCGTCGTCGACCCCGACGTACCGCTGGAAACGATTGCCCCACTCGGGTGCGGTGTCCAGACCGGTGTCGGCGCGATCTGGAATGTCGTGCGGCCGCGCCCGGGTTCGAGCATTGTCGTACTCGGTGCCGGTGCGGTCGGATTGTCCGCGATCATGGCGGCCGCACTGTCGCCAGCCACGACGATCATCGCCGTCGACAAAATCGCCGAACGCCTCGAACTGGCCTGGGAACTCGGCGCCACGCACCTCATCGATGCGACGACAACCGATGTGGCCGCGGCGATCACCGAGATCACCGGTGGCGCGGACGCTGTCGTGGAAACCACCGGCAGTACCGCAGTGCTGCGCACCGGGGCGGATGTCCTTGCCGCACGCGGCACGCTGGTCATTGTCGGCGCGCCACCGTTCGGTGCCGAGGTAGCGCTTGACGTCAATGCCATGCTGCCGGGCCGCAAGGTCGTCGGACTCACCCTGGGCGATAACGAAACCCGAACCGCCATACCGGCTTTGGTGTCGCTGGTTCGCAACGGTCGGCTTCCGATCGACAGGTTGATCACCCGATACCCCTTCGACGATATCGAGCAGGCCGTCACGGATATGACCTCCGGCAAGACGATCAAACCCGTCCTCGTCTTCTGACGCATACCGAAAGGAACATCGCATATGGATCTCACCGGCAAAGTCGCCATCGTCACCGGCAGCGGCCAAGGTCTCGGCCTCGCCTATGCCAAGGCTTTGGCCGCCGTGGGCGCGGCGGTCGTAGTCAACGACGTGGCTGCCGACCGCGCTGAGAAGGCCGCCGCCGAAATCGCCGAAGCGGGCGGTCGAGCACTCGCCGTACCGGTCGCCGTCGGCACCACCGAGGCCGCGCAGACTCTCGTCACGGCGGCCGTCGACGCATTCGGGCGACTGGACGCGATGGTGACCAATGCGGGCATCCTGCGCGACAAGGTGCTGTGGAATATGTCCGACGACGATTTCGACGCCGTCATCCACGTCCATCTGCGCGGTACCTTCACCTGCGTTCGGGAAGCGGTCAAACACTTCCGTCAGGCCGGGCACGGCGGGCGGGTCGTGCTCGCCGGATCCCCGGCCGGGCAGCGCGGCAATTTCGGTCAAACCAACTATGCGGCAGCCAAAGCCGGTATCGCGGCGATGGCGCGTACCTGGGCGATGGAATGCGCGAAGGCCGGAGTGACCGTCAACGCGATCGTCCCCAATGCGGCGACCGCGATGACCGAGACCATTCCCTTCCTCGCTCCCTACGTCGAGGCAATGAAGAACGGTGAGCCGATCCCGTCGGTGGTGCGCCGCGCCGCCTCATTCGGCACCCCGGAAGATGTCGCCGGACTGGTGGTTTTCCTGGCCTCCGACGCGTCCGCCGATATCACCGGTCAATGCATCGGCATCGGCGGCGACCGGTTGTCGCTCTGGTCGCATCCGAGCGAAATCCGCAGCGCCTTCCTCGACGGCGGCTGGACCGCCGACGCGATCGCCGAGACATTCGACTCCTCGATCGGTGAGCAGCTCGAAACCTACGGCATCCCGCTGCCCAAGATCCCGACCACCGCGAAGCAGCTGTCATGAGTCTGGACCTGGACCAACTCGTCGCGATCGACGTGCACACGCATGCCGAAACCGATGGCTGCGGCCACTATTCGCTACCGGAGCAGCTGCGGGCCGGTGCCGACGCCTACTTCGGCGCCGAATCGGGCCCGCCGACCATCGACGAGATGGCCGCCTACTATCGGCAGCGCCGGATGGCCGCGGTCATATTCACCGTCGATGCCGAAGCCGCACTGGGTCACCGGCGGATCAGTAATGAAGACATCGCCACCGCGGCCGCCGCGCACAGCGACGTCCTCATCCCGTTCGCCAGTATCGATCCAGCCAGAGGAAAAGCGGGGCTGGCCGAAGCCCGGCGACTGGTCGTCGAGCACGGGGTCCGCGGCTTCAAATTCCACCCGAGCGTGCAGGCTTTCCGGCCCGACGATCGTGCGGTCTACCCGCTGTACGAGACCATCAGCGAACTCGGGGTGCCCGCCCTGTTCCACTCCGGGCAGACCGGAATCGGGTCCGGGCTCCCCGGTGGCGGCGGCATCCGGCTCAAATACTCCAACCCGATGCTGCTCGATGATGTGGCCGTCGACTTTCCTGATCTGACGATCATCATCGCGCACCCGTCGTTCCCGTGGCAGGACGAAGCGCTGGCCGTGGCCACCCACAAACCCAATGTCTATATCGATCTGTCCGGGTGGTCGCCGAAATACTTTCCACCGCAACTGGTCAAGTACGCCAACAGCCTGCTCAAACGAAAGGTGTTGTTCGGCTCGGACTTTCCACTCATCTCACCGGATCGGTGGATGAAGGACTTCGAGCAACTCGATATCAAGGACGAGGTCCGCCCTCTGATCCTGCGCGAAAACGCCATCACCGCATTGGGATTGAGGTCGACATGATGGACCAGGGAATCGGTTCGTGGCCGCGGCGGCGCGCCCGGATGGAACCCGACGCCATCGCGCTGATCCAACAAGACCGGCGCGTCGACTACGCCACCCTCGCCGATCGCGTGGACGCACTCGCCGCGGCACTCGTCGATTTCGGTGTCGGACCGGGCGATCGGGTCGCCTACCTCGGGCACAACGATATCGCGACGTTCGAAACCCTGTTCGCTACAACGCATCTCGGTGCCATCTTCGTCGCACTCAACACTCGACTTGCGGCACCGGAGATCGCTGGTCTACTCGATGATGCCGATCCAGCGGTGTTCGTCACCGGTGCCGACAGCGGTATCGATGCGCTCGCACGAAGCTCCACCACTGCCCAACTGCTGCACCTGGGTGAGGAGTACGAGAACGCGATCACCGAACACCGCGGCCGAACACCGCCCGCCCAGGCGGTCGGACTCGACGATCCCGCATTGATCCTCTACACCTCCGGAACCACCGGCCGCCCCAAAGGCGCCGTGCTCACCCACGGCAATATCGTCTGGAACACCCTGAACCAGTTCGCCCATTTCAGTCTCGGCCGCGACGATGTCAGCCTGTGTTCCGCGCCGCTGTTCCACGTACTCGGCCTGGGGCAGATCACACTGCCGACCCTCTACGCGGGCGGAACAGTCGTTGTCATACCGAAATTCGATCCCAGCGAGTTCCTCGCCACCATCGAGCGCTGTCGTGCCACGGTTTTCCCGCTCGCCCCGACCATGCTGAAAATGCTGTGCGAGGCGCCGGAATGGGAGTCCACCGATCTGTCGAGCGTCCGCTGCGTCGCCTTCGGCGGCTCCCCCGTCCTCGAACACGTGGCCAAGGCGTGGCTGGCCCGCGGCATCCAGGCCCTGCAGGGCTACGGCATGACCGAGGCAGCGCCCGGCGTGCTCATGGCACTGCGTCACGGTGCCGACGCACATCCGGTGTCCGCGGGTGTTCCGCACTTCTTCACCGATGTCGCGCTGCTCACCCCGACCGGCGAGATCATCGAAGGACCCGGCCAGGGCGAACTACTCATCAAGGGCCCCAACGTCTTTGCCGGATACTGGCAGCGACCCGACGCCACCGAAGAGGCGTTCATCGACGGATGGTTCCGCACCGGCGATATCGTCCGCATCCACGATGACGGCTGGGCGCACATCGTCGACCGCGTCAAAGACATGATCATCTCCGGTGGCGAGAACATCTACCCCGTCGAGGTCGAAGCGGCCATCGCGCGCCTGGAGGGCGTCGGCGACTGCGCTGTGGTCGCCGTGCCGGACGAGCGCTGGGGTGAGGTCGGATTGGCGTTCATCGTCCCGCGCGCCGGTCACGTCATTGATGAAGACACGATTCGCACCCATCTCGAAGCAAACCTCGCCCGGTACAAGATCCCGAAGTATTACGTCTTCCGCGAGCAACTGCCGCGAAACGCCCTCGGCAAGCTCCAGCGCCTGCTGCTGCGCGACGACGCTCGCCACCTGCGCGGACTTACCCAGTAACCACGACAACCCAAGGAGACCGCCACATGGCGACCACCGTCGACAAACCCACCGACCTACTCGACCTCATCGGTACCGAACTCGGCACCAGCGACTGGCTCGAGATCCCGCAGCGCGATATCGACCTGTTCGCCGAAGCCACCCACGACGAACAGTGGATCCACGTCGATGTCGAACGCGCGAAGACCGGCCCCTTCGGCGGCACGATCGCCCACGGCTACCTGACCTTGTCGCTGCTCATTCCGCTCTGGTCGGAAATCCTCGTCATCGAACACCGCGGCATGGCAATCAATTACGGCCTCAACAAAGTTCGCTTCCCAGCCCCCGTCCCCGCGGGCGCCAAAGTCCGCCTCACCGCCACCCTCGCCGACGCCACCGACCTCGGCGACGGCGCGGTCCAAGTCACCGTCGACGCGGTCATGGAACGCGAGGGCGCCGACAAACCGGTATGCATCGCCCAGATGGTGCACCGCTACTTCCAGTAGATCCGACCTCTCAGCTGGACTGACAGGTGGGGCACCAGAAGAGGTTTCGACCCTCCAGCACGCTGTGCGCGATCGATGTGCCGCAGAGGCGGCAGGGCGCGCCGGGGCGGCGGTAGACGTAGGTGCGTGGACGGTCGGATGCGTAAGACGGTTCGCCGTGGTCGTGTTCGGGGCGGACGACGACCATCTTGCCGACCCGCACGCCGACCCGCATCAGCGCGACCAGATCGGTCCACATCGCGTCCCACTCGTCGACGGTCAGCGAGGCGCCCGGTCGATGTGGCGAAATGCCGTGCCGGAAAAGCAGTTCCGCGCGATACACGTTGCCGACACCAGCGAGCACCTGCTGATCCATCAGCAGTGCGCCGATCGGCCTGCGCGAGCGATGAATTCGCCGCCAGGCCCGTTCGGGATCGGCGCCGCGCCGCAGCGGATCAGGTCCGAGCCGTTCGGTCAGCGCCGTCACCTCCGCCCGGGTGTACACCTCGCAGGCGGTCGGACCGCGTAAATCGGTGCCGTACAGGCGATCATCGGCCGAGGCGTCACCGACAATCCGCATCCGCACCTGCCCGACCGGCTCCCCCATCGGCAGCGGCACCTCGGTGAATACCCCGTACAGCCCCAGGTGCACATGGACGACCAGACCCGACTCGTAGTGGTGCAGAAGGTGTTTACCCCACGCCTCGGCCTTGACGAGCGCCTGACCGTCGACCCGCGCGGCCCCGGCGGCGAATTTGCCCTGCGGGCTGGAAACACGCACCACTCCCCCGGCGAAACGCCGCTGATGTAGTCGCGCGAGCCGATGCAGCGTATGCCCTTCAGGCATCGAAGCTCGAAATCCTCTCCGGTCCGCCGACGCGCGCAGCAGGGGCGGCGACACCCTGCTGCGAGCTCGAAACGCAGACCACCCTGCCCCCGAAGCGCCATTGCCGCAGCCGGTGCGGCGCATAGCTCTCAGGCATCGAAACTAGAGATCCTCTCCGGTCCGCCTCGCATCGCCGCTCGGCTTACCTTGCGCGATGGCGGATTACGCGCTCAGTAGGCCGGAATCGCCGGGGCCACACCGGTCTTCTCGTACTCGGCCAGGATATCGATGCGGCGCTGGTGGCGCGGCTCATCGGACCATTTGGTGGAAACGAACGCGTCCACGATCGCCAGCGCCTCCTCGGTGGAGTGCATGCGGCCGCCGATGCCGATCAGCTGGGCATTGTTGTGCTCGCGGGCCAACTGGGCGGTCTCCACGCTCCAGGCCAGCGCGCAGCGGGCGCCGGGCACCTTGTTCGCGGCGATCTGCTCGCCGTTGCCGCTGCCGCCGAAGACCAGCCCGAGGCTGCCCGGATCGGCGACGGTGCGACGGGCCGCCTCGATGCAGAAAGCGGGGTAGTCGTCGAGTGCGTCGTACTCGACGGCGCCGCAGTCGACGACCTCGTGGCCCGCCTGCTCCAGATGGGCCTTGACGTGATTCTTCAGTTCGAAACCGGCATGGTCGGCACCCAGGTATACGCGCATGGCTGCGATTGTGTCAGGCGTGTTTCGCAGTGCCGCGAGAGGGGATATGCGACGCCGCGCGACCGCGATTAACACCGTTAGCGCCCGCGGCGAATCGACAGATGTGCCACTGCCGGTGTCCGCAACGTCAACGGCACCGAACCCCGTCCCCGGCAAATGAATAGAGTTCTCAGCATGCAGCCGCCCGAATCCAAGCCGCCCCAGCAGGCGGGCCGACCCGCCGACCCCTATCCCGCATTGGGCGGGTGGGCGCAGGCTCAGGACGCGACCGCCACCTCAGTTTCCGCCCAACACGATTCGTCCCAGTACCCACCGACATCGCAGTATCCATCGATACCCCAGCCCTATCCCGGTTCGCCGTACCCGGCACCCCACTACGGTCCGGCGCCGTACGCCCAAGGTCCCTACGGTGTGGCTCCGGTCCCACCCGGTACGCCCCCGCAGCGGCAGCCGCGCGGCCTGTCCCCCTACGGCATGCCAGCACGGCACCCGTGGGAGATTCCGCTGCTGGTCGTCGTCTGTCTGATCACCGCGCTCGCGATGCTGATCGCGGTGGCGGCGTGTATCGATCTCGTGCTCGATGGGAAGCAGCCGAACATCTACCTGATCATCCTGGTCTTCGCGCCGATCGTGGTGTGGTTCCTGCGCGGTATGAGCTACGCGTCCATGCGAGTCAACGGTGTCAAGATGTCGCCGACCCAGTTTCCCGAGGGCTATCAACTGGTGGTCGAGGCGGCGGCCCGATTCGGGATGGCCAAGGTGCCGGATGCCTACGTCGTGCTCGGTAACGGCCAGATCAATGCCTTCGCCTCCGGTCACGGGTTCCGGCGCTACGTCGCGGTCTACAGCGATCTGTTCGAAATCGGCGGCGCCGCACGCGAACCCGAGGCGCTCGCCTTCATCATCGGTCACGAGGTCGGACATATCGCGGCCGGGCACACCTCGTACTGGCGTCAGCTCGGCATGTTCGTGGCACCGTCACTGCCCATCATCGGCAGCTCGCTGATCCGGTCCCAGGAGTACACCGCCGACAACCACGGCTACTGCAACCGGCACGTCGGCGCACCCGGGGCCATGGGGACCCTCGCCGCGGGCAAGTACCTGAACAAACTCGTCGGCTTCGATGAAATGGCCGATCGGGCCGCGGTCGAGAAAGGCTTCTTCGTCTGGATCAGCAACGCCATGTCTTCGCATCCGGTGCTGACCTGGCGGATGTGGGCACTGCGCGACCGCGGCAGACACGGCAAACTGTTCTGGCGACCGAGCCGACCGGCCAGTGCGCCACCGGCCGGTCCCTACCCGAGCAGCTACGGCGAGGTTCCGGCGTTGCCGCCGAAAACCGTGCCGTAGGTCAGTCGAAGGACGGATCCTCGGTCCTGGTCCGCTTCAGCTCGAAGAAGTGCGGGTAGTCGGCCAACGTGACCGCCGCATCCCACAGCTTCCCCGCCTCCTCGCCGCGCGGAATCCGCGACAGCACCGGACCGAAGAAGGCATTGCCGTTGATGTGGATGGTCGGGGTGCCGACATCCGGACCGACCTTGTCCATGCCCGCGTGATGGCTCTCGCGCAGCGCCTCGTCGAATTCGGCGCTCTCGGCGGCGGCGGCGAGTCCGGCGGGCAGCCCCACCTCGGCGAGCGAATCCGCGATCACGGCGGCAAGGGATTCCTTGCGGGACTCGCGCGCGTACTCCTCGCGACGGTTGTGGATGCGGGTGCCCATCGCGGTGTAGAGCGGGGACAGCACCTTATCGCCGTGCTCCTGCGCGGCGGCGATGGCGACCCGGACCGGACCCCAACCGGTGGCGAGCAACTCCTCGTACTGCGGCGGCAGCCCCTCCTTGCCCTCGTTCAGCACCGACAGGCTCATCACGTGGAAGCGGGCCTCGATATCGCGGACCTGCTCGACCTCGAGAATCCATCGGGAGGTGATCCAACACCAGGGGCACAGCGGGTCGAACCAGAAATCGGCAACGTTCTTGGTGGTCGTCTCGCTCACAGACGTGTTCCTCTCCATCGCACGCTCGTAACGCGCGGATTCGCCGCGCCACTATCCGTGGCCAACCACGCGGGCGCGCGATTCGTTCCCGGACCGGACGCCCGATTTTCTGCAAAGGCGGCCTCGGGTCCCAGTAGGGTGACACGCAGGCGTCCGGTTCCCTCCCGAAAAGGAGTCCGTTATGACCTCCGATCAGCATTTCGTTATCGTCGGCGGCGGGTTGGCCGCGGCCAAGCTGGCAGAAGCACTGCGCGCCAACGATTTCCCCGGAACCGTCACGCTGATCAGCGCCGAAGATTACCTGCCCTATGAGCGACCACCGCTGTCCAAGGAACATCTGGCCGGTAAGAAATCACTCGAGGAATTCACCGTCGACCCGGGCCAGTGGTACCGCGATCACCACATCGATGTCCGGCTCGGCACCGAGGTCGGCGCGATCGATCCACGCGCGAAAACCGTGACGCTGCCGGATGGTTCGACGCTCGGCTACGACAAGCTCGCACTCGCGACCGGCTCGAACCCACGGCGCCTGCCGATTCCGGGCATGGATGCGCGCGAGGTGTACACGCTGCGCACCATCGGCGACTCCGACAGTCTGATCGAGCTGTTCGGCTCGGCCCGGCGGCTGGTCATCATCGGGGCGGGCTGGATCGGGCTCGAGGTCGCCTCGGCCGCACGCGCCGCCCAGGTCGAGGTCACCATTATCGAATCCGCCGAGCTGCCGCTGCTGGCGGCGCTCGGACCCGAGATGGGTCGGGTCTTCGCGGATCTGCACCGCGACCACGGCGTCGACCTGCGATTCGGAGCCCAGGTCGAGGCGATCACCACTCATCAGGCCGGGGCAATCACCGCTGGTCAGGGCGGGGTGGATCTGGCGAGCGGTGTCCGACTCACCGACGGCACCGTGATCGAGGGCGATGCCGTACTCGTCGCGATCGGTGCGCGGCCGAATATCGAACTCGCCGCGAACGCGGGGCTGGCGACCGACGGTGGCGTACTCGTGGATGCGAGCCTGGCCACCAGTGACCCGGATATCGTGGCGGTCGGCGATATCGCCGACGCGCAGCATCCGGTGCTCGGACGTCGAATTCGGGTGGAGCACTGGGCGAATGCACTGAATCAGCCCGCCGTCGCGGCGCAAACGATGCTCGGCAAATCGGCCTCCTACGACCGGCTGCCGTACTTTTTCACCGACCAATACGACCTGGGCATGGAGTACACCGGATATGCCGCGACCGGTGAATACGCGCGGGTGGTCGTGCGCGGTGATGTGGGCAAGCGCGAGTTCGTCGCATTCTGGCTCGATGCCGATAACCGGGTGCTGGCGGGAATGAATGTGAATATCTGGGATGTGACCGACAGGATCAAGGAGTTGATCGGCCAGCAGGTCGATCCGGACCGGCTCGCCGACACCTCCGCGCCACTGTGATGCAGATCACTATCGAGGATGCGTCGGATCTGTGTGCACGGCTGCGACCTGATCGCGAGCGCGCCGCAGGGGCGCATCGAAGGCTAGGAGACCGGATATGAAGTACATGCTGCTCAAGACCTATGGCCCCGCCGCCAACTGCGACATTCCGATCACCGAGTGGACGCCGGAGGAGATCCAGGCGCATATCGACTTTCAGCGGGCCCTCGGCGCGGAGCTGGCCAAAACCGGTGAGCTGGTCGACGCGCAGGGGCTGGCCGGGCCGGACGAGGCACGACTGGTCAGTTCGGACGGGCGCTCCGCACCGGTTATCACCGATGGTCCGTTCCCGGAGACCAAGGAGTTCCTGGCCGGATATTGGCTTGTCGATGTGGAAAGTCCGGAGCGTGCGTTGGAGATCGCCGCACAGGCTTCGGCGGGCCCCGGACCGGCTGGCAAGCCGATCGGTGAGTACATCGAGGTACGCGCGGTGATGGGCGCTCCGGCGACCGAACAATAATTGTCCATGCCCGAAGCGCTGCCCATCGAGGGCCTGTTGCGTGAACTCGCGCCGCAGGTCCTCGGCACATTGGTACGCCGATTCGGCGATTTCGACACCGCCGAGGACGCGCTGCAGGAAGCGATGCTCGCGGCGGCGACCCAATGGCCCGCCGATGGGTTACCAGATAATCCGCGTGGTTGGTTGATTCAGGTCGCGCAGCGGCGGATGGCCGATGTGGTGCGCGCCGAGGTGGCTCGGCGGCGCAGGGAGACAACGGTTTTCGAGCGCGACGTGCCCGATGCCCAGGCCATCGAGCGTGACGACACGCTGGCCATGTTCTTTCTCTGCTGCCATCCCGCGCTGTCGTCCGCGAGTGCCATCGCACTGACATTGCGTGCGGTCGGCGGGCTCGGCACAGCGGAAATCGCCAATGCCTTCCTGCTGCCGGAAGCGACCATGGCACAACGGATTACGCGTGCGAAGAAGAAACTGGCCGCCATCGACCGCCCGTTCGCCAGGCCCGGTGATGCGCAATGGCACGAACGGCTCGGTTCGGTACTGCATGTGCTGTACCTGATCTTCAACGAGGGACACACCACCACTGCGGGCCCCGACCTACAGCGCACCGACCTCTCGAATGAGGCGATCCGACTGACCAGGTCGATCCATCGACTGCTCCCCGACGACACCGAGGTCACCGGCCTGCTGGCGCTCATGCTGCTCACCGACTCACGGCGCGCCGCACGCACCGGAACCCACGGTGAATTGATTCCGCTCGCCGAACAGAACCGCGCACTCTGGGATCGCAAGCTGATCACCGAGGGCATCACCTTGACGACCAGCACCCTCGCCTCCGGCCTCACCGGCCCCTACCAGATCCAGGCCGTGATCGCCGTACTGCACGCGCAGGCGCTGCGTGCCGAAGACACCGACTGGCGTCGAATCCTGGCCCTGTACAACATGATCGAGCGCATCTCGAAGAACCCGATGGTCACCCTCAACCGCGCCGTCGCCACCGCGATGGTGCACGGCCCCGCCGCCGGACTCGAACTCGCCGACACCCTCGAAGACCAGTTGGCAGGCAACCACCGCCTCAACGCCGTCCGCGGCCACCTACACGAAATGGCAGGCGATTTCGCCGCCGCCATCAGCTGCTACACCTCGGCCGCCAACCACACCACCAGCATCCCCGAACGCGACTACCTAACCCTCCGCGCCGCCCACCTCCGCCATCAAACCTGATCCGACAGCGTCGGGATTAGACGATTACCACAGGCAACCATCGCATACAGGGAGGCCAATCCTCACGCGGCCTCGCGGCACGCTCTGCGTCCTGCCTTACGAGATCCAGATTCCGACTTCAATCGCCGAGAAAAAGCCTCCAAGAAAATGCGAGAGTTCGTCATCCCTTGCTGTGTCCGAATTTCGTCGCACTACCCGGCGGTCCCCACTTCCTCGGCAACCTGATGACGCTCGATCGCCTCGAAGATCCCGATGTCGGTCTGCTGTTGCCACTCAGGCAGCTCGTTCCACGGTGCGACGTAACCTGGCTTCGGATCCGGAATGCGTGCGTAGATTTGGCCGATCCAACAGATCGCGACGAACTGGCCTTTCAGTTCGGGACTCAATCGAGCAGCAGCACCGTTGGTAGCCTGAATGAAGTCGACAACCTGACGGTAGACGGCAGCCGCACTGGCGCGTTCCCACTCCGGCGTACTTTCCCACGGGGCGATATAGCTGTCCTTCGGCGTACCCGGATAGTGGTTGGTGACACCGGTAATCCACGCCTCCCGAAAAACCTTGCCGCCGTGATCGTTGTCGCTGCTCAACCGTGCTCTCCTCGCTAGTATCTGGGTGACGCCGTCAGCGTAGCGATCTGGTGTTCAAGGTGGTCGATGTGCCGGTCGCCCCGCATTCCTGACAGTCGCTGACTGAACTGGTCGAGCCGTCGCCCTATGTAGCCGGATCGCGTACGACGAGCGATGTCGACAGCGGCTCCGCCGTACCACGCTGCCTGCACTGGATCATCACGCAGCGCCCCCGCCGCGGCAAGGTCGATCAGGACGCTGGCACGACGACGGACTGACAGTGGCCGGTCCAGTAGGGGAATGAGAATATGTTCGGCGCGTTCCGGTCGGTCTAATCGGACAAGACAACTGGCGTGCTCTTCATCAATCCGATCACCGGAGAAACGTAACCACCCGATCGAGGACGTAGCGGACAGGTCAAGGACACCTCGCGCCGTGTCGAATGCCCGCTCGCACCCATACGCATCACCCAGCCCGGCCAGGATCTGCGCGTGGACACTTGCTATCCATTGGCTCGTTGGCAGCGAACTATCGCCGCGGCGTGCGACGCCCGCCGCGTGTTCGACAAGCGGCAAGGCGTACAGCGAGGACCGTCATGGCGGCAACGACCACCCGCACCACAATGCCCACGCTGATCGCGCAATTGCCAATGTCCATCCACCGTAGGACTTTCGTAAAACCCGCATGCATTGATTGCTACCTTCGACCTGTGAGCCGAACCCAGTGGATTATCCATGGCGAGCACCTCGTCGACGAGAACCGCCACATCCGACTGTCCACCGTTGATGTCGAACTGCCCGACGGCGTTAGGTTCACGCAGTACGTGGCGCGCATGCCGCAGTGCGCGATGACCCTGGTACTGAACGACAAGCGCGAGGCGTTGTTGATGTACCGGCATCGGTTCATCATCGACCGATGGGTGTGGGAACTGCCCGGGGGCTATGTCGACGGCGCCGAGGACGTTGCGCTGGCGGCTGCGCGGGAAGTCGAAGAGGAGACCGGCTGGCGGCCACGCACGATGGAACACCTCGTCACTTACCAGCCAGCGATCGGCACGCTCGATCAGCCGCAGTTGATCTACCTCGCCGACGGCGCCGACCTGACCGACAAGCAGCCGGACATCAACGAGGCCGAGCAGATCGAGTGGATCCCGCTACCGGATGCGGTCGCGATGATCGACCGCGGAGAGATTGTCGGCGCCGCGACTGTCGTTGCGCTGTACCGCGCTATCAGTCTGTCGCCTTAGTGACGGCGAGCACGCGCCGACGGAAGTCTGCGACATCGTCGAGTTCGTCGTGTAGCGCGAGGCGAAAGCGGACCTCGCGAAGGTAGGAGTAGCTGCGCCGGGACTCGAGGCTGCCCGTCAGATCGAGCGCCTCGTTGCCGATGCGGACCGCCTCATGTGGATCCGTGTCCGCAACGGCGGAAGCCAGCAGGCACAGGTTGAATGCCCGCCCTCGCAGATAGCCGTCGGACATGTCCAGGGATTGCTCGGCGTAGCGGGCCGCCCGGGCGAGGTCGCCGAGATCCCGGAAGCAGTGGGCGGTCTTGGCCGATAGGTACGCGCCATCGAAGTAGTCCAGCCATTCCGGCCGACCGGAATCTCCACGGCCGAACGCGCGCTCGGCGGCGTTCAAAGATGTCGCGCAGGAAGATTCGTCCCGCCGCGAGGCGTGACCGTGCGCCTCGACCATCAGGCACTCCGACTCCAGTGCGGCGAGGCCGGCGTTGCGGGCTGCCATTTGCGCCGCCCGAGCGAGGTCGACGGCGTCGCCAGGACGGCCGACGTAGGTCGCCTGGTGGCTCATCGCCGCGAGGATCTCCGCGCCGAGGCCGATGTCGCCCGCAGCGCGCGACATCCTCAACGCC
Organism: Nocardia sp. CA-084685; assembly: GCF_050955785.1. Lineage (NCBI taxonomy): Bacteria > Bacillati > Actinomycetota > Actinomycetes > Mycobacteriales > Nocardiaceae > Nocardia > Nocardia sp. CA-084685. The sequence goes on along the minus strand of NZ_CP192094.1, from coordinate 1,915,313 downwards.
TGTATGAGATAACGCTGTGCGAGGCCGTGTTCCTCGAGATCGTAGGCGGCCCAGCCTGCGAGCTTGGTGAGTTCGGCTGTAGTCGCGAACAGCTGTCGTCCGATGCGTTCGTTGTAGCTGCCGCGTAGCAGCGGAGCGACAGAGCTGTGCAGGTATTGGACGATCGTTGACCGCACCTTCCCGCCGCCGACCCGGTTGTCGAGGTCCCGGAACGCGGTTGTCATGGTCCGGACCGCATCGACGTCGCTCTGTCCGATCCGGCGATATCCAGCCGAGACAGGGTGCTCGGGTCCTGGCAAAGTCAACCATCGCATTGAGGCGGCTGGGTAGACCGCTACCGCATACGACGCGCCGACCAGGAACCGCCTGCGCTCCACATCACTCCTCCACAACGCAGTCGCCGAAGCGGTCGCCTCCGCGAGACTCAAAGAGAACTCGAGTCCGAGATCGGCTGCCTCACCCCTCATCCCACAGTCGGCAGCGGTGACCCGCCGCCCTGCCACCTCGGTAAGACACTCCGAGATCAAGTCAGGCCCGGGCGGATTGGGTTGCTCGCCCGCCAGCCACCGCCCTACCGAGGTGTGGTCGTAGCGCAACTCAATACCGACCGCGCGGCCTCGCTCGACAACTCGGCGAGCGAGCGCTTTATTCGGTAGGCCTGTTTCCTCGAGCAGCTCGGCGAGCTGCATGTTGGGTTGCTTGGGCTGCCGTCCCATTTCAGAAGTTTGGCACGCGAAACGCCTTGCACGCCACGAATTCACAGCCGCGCACACCCCCTGTGCACACACCCGCCCAGGCTGCACGCCTTACGGCGAGCCACCCGCTCAGCGTTTTCTTGATCCGGGCACCCAGCGCCGGGGTGATGCCTGAGAGCCCTCGGCGCCGGGCGGCCTGCCAAAACCCAACGAACCCAAGGCGGTACAGCCAAATGCCGTTCAACCCGCAAGATTCGCGGCGTCACGGGCGAGGCAACCATGCCTATTCCACACTGCCGCAACGCGATCCTTTCGTCGGCCCACCCGGTACCTACCGCGGCGCATCGGCCGATTTGATCGAGTTATTCGCGGATGCCGTCCGTCGATGGGGAGACCCACCCAAAGAAACATCCTTGTGTCGAGATGTCGCGTCCCCGGCACCGGTGACCACGAACGAAACGGGGTGATGCCAGATGGCGCTTGCTGAGCCCCAAGCGAAACTCTGCCCCCGCTGCACCTATGAGGATGCCGAGCCGGACACCGGCATTTGCCAGTGCTGCACCGCCGATATCGAGCGCACAAGCAGTGCAACTGCTATCGCGCTACGCGACGCCAACGCCAGAACCGATCGCCCGGCGGGCTGGTTGCAGCGCGAAGACGGATCATGGGCGCCAGTTGACGACCACGGGTATGTCGGACAGACATTCACATTCGCATCCGATGACCACCGCGAATTCGACGAACACGCCGTGATCACCGTCGAGCCGATCTCGACTGACGACGCGGAGGTCGACTAGCTATGACGACCACCGGAATTGTTTGCGCCACAGTCGCCGTGGTTTCGACGCTGGGCATCGTGCTGTTCTACGTACTCCCGTACCTCATCGACCGCCCGATCCACGTTGACGGTGAACGCCCCAGCACGGAAATACTCGCTCGCATCGCTCGCGACCGGTGCCACCGTGCACCGGACCATCCGTACAGCGTCGATGAAGCGCGCCGCGTATTCCGTCAGCGCATCGACTGCGACGCCGACTCATGCGGTGCAAAACATGAAGCGTTCTGGACTCTGGTCGACGCGGGGGCGCTCCGACCGAGCTCACGCGTCGATCGCTAGGACAAGTTTGGCAGACAAGGGGACAACATCAGCGATCAGATTACGAATCCGAGTCTCGATATCGGAGCGCGCCCTTGGTTAATGAGATGAGACACTGTTCCGACGGACTCCGAGTGCAAGATTGTTCTTGATCGAATCGAAGAGGGAGAAAAGGTATGGGCAGCGGGGACCAGATCGGGATGGATTTCGATGATGTCGACCTGACGCCGGTCGAAACTCCGGCACCACCCGGACCGCCGGAATGGGTTCGATGGTTCCGACAGATGGATGCACGGCTGACCACATTCACCACTGAGACAATTCCTGGTCTGCCACAACCGATATGGTCGGAGCCTGCGATGGATCGCATAGAGGCAGTGTTCTTCGATTTTCTACCAGATGAAGCATCGGTTACCGACCCCGCCAATGCTGATATCGCCGATCAGTTCGTCCGTTGGACCGGCGAATGCTTCGTCCGCGCATCCGGATGGCAGTGGTGCACCGTGCCCGACGCTCGTGCCCGTGGCGGGCTGTACCGAGATTTCGGTCCGGCCGTGCGTGGATACGACGACGACCCCGACCCCTTGTTCATCGTTCCGCTGCTGAAAGCAGCCACTCACAACGACTTCGGCGAAATCCGGTACCGGTTCGGTGGCTGACGGCCCACTTTTGTTAACCGATCCGATGCACGGGGGGCTGGGTCATGTCCGCAGACGACGCGCGCCGACGAGAAGATGCTAAGTACTTTCACTGGGGCGGCGCTCATTCGCGAGGTGAGACACCCGAACGTGGCTGGCGTCAGGAACAGGAGGTGCCCACGCCGGGCGGCACGTACCGGCGGATGGATTCGTCACGGGAGGTCGATCCGTCCGACAAGCGCTTCACCGAATACAAGTCCGGTCAGATCTCCGGCAAGACGAGCCGGGAACAGGCAGATAAGGATATTTATCTGGTTCGGGACCAGGGATGGTCCGGCCAGTGGGTGAGAGTCGAGAATGAGCGGTTCGACCCCGATATCCGCCAGCCGCTCGAGAAGTTGGCGCGGGACTTTCCGGATCGGTTCCAAATCGTCACGGTGACCAGAAAACAGCGGACTCAATTCATTGAGTTGGGTAGGCAATTGGAACGTGATGCGCCGCAGCTGGAATTGTTCGATGCGACTCAATTGCGGGAACAGCATAAGGCGCGGCAACAGGCGGCGCGGGACGCGCGGTTACGCGAGCAGCGGGCGCTGGATAAAGCGCCACGCGAAAAAGAAAGGCAGGCGCTCGAAAGAGTCGACCTGGTCAAGAAACGGGACACTCGAGCACGTGTGCAAAGCGAAGCCCGTGTCGCCGATAAGGCCCAGCAGAAAACAGCCAAAAGCAGAGCGCTCGAGAGGGACCCTGAGGAGCAAGCACGCACCCGAGAAGATAACCGGGACAAGGCGAAACCGCCCGTCGTCGCCAAAGTACGCGCCGACCCCACCCCAAAGACGAAGGACGCCCGCGAACGCGCAGAAGCGAACGCGCGGGAGATGGCGGATAACATCGGCCTCAACCTCGGCAATGCGCAGGCAGAGCAAGTGCAGGCCATCCTGCGAGAAGGCCGCGAGAGTAAGGACGTTTCCCGCGAGATCGAACCCACACGGAGCCAACAGCCCCCGGCACCGCCACCCGCACCACAGCGGACATGGGAGCAGGAACGTGAGCACGCCCGCGCCCTAGCCAGGGAGGCCGGGCTATCGCCGCAGATCATGGGCATTCTGGGGCTCAATACCAACAATCCACCGAAGATGATCGATGTCGGCCAGGCACGAACGCAGGCTGACTCGGAACGGGATCGATCGATACACCAGCAACGCGAACGCGAACGCTCCGAGCGTCAGCGGGAAGGTCGCTACCGAGGCGACTAGCGCGAGCGGGGAAGGCCCACGAGAGGGCAGGGCCATCGAGCTGACCCACAGCCTGGCTGTCCGACATCGCGGCGGTCTACAGCGTGCATCGACGCAACGCTGCACCCCACTGGACCCGCCGCCCTGTGCGCGCCAGAGCGGCAGTAGGCGGCAGACTGCTCGGTGTGGCAGGCAAATTCAGTGCTGGGATTCTGTTGTTCCGTCGGAGTTCCGGTGAGACCGAGGTGCTGATCGGGCATATGGGTGGGCCGTTCTGGGCGCGTAAGGATGCGGGGGCCTGGTCGATCCCGAAGGGTGAGTACGAGCCGGAATACGAGAGTGCCGAGGTGGCAGCGGCGCGTGAGTTTCTCGAGGAACTCGGGCTGCCGGTGCCCGAAGGTGAGCGGGTGCCGTTGGGAGAGGTCCGCTACGGCAGTGGCAAGTCCGCCAAGAACCTCACCGTCTGGGCCGTCGAGGGCGATCTGGACCCGGCCGCGGTGGTCCCCGGCACATTCGAGATGGAATGGCCGCCCAAATCCGGTCGCCTCGCCACCTTCCCGGAAATCGACCGCGCCGAATGGTTCGACCTCACCACCGCGCACGACAAACTGGGCGCGGGCCAGCGCCCCTACCTCGACCGATTAGCCGAACGCCTCACTTGACCGCACCTACCCAGCGAACGACCCGCCTCAACTGCGGCCCCCACCCGCTGGCGCTGGAACGCCGTACAGCAACCGGACACCCGGCACCCGTGTCAGCAGTCAGGCAACCCACGCACGGAGGGCTCGGACACCGAGAGGGGCGCCCCATAGCCAGAGGACGCGGCACTCCAGATGCTGCCTGGTAATGAGTCTGTACGTCTCCACGTACTTCTGACGAGCGGCCTCGATGAGTTCGGCGGGATCTCCGGCCCCAGGCACGGCCATCCGTGTAGCAATCGGGCACCCCGTATAGGGAGGCGCCCGGCCCTGAGACAGGGTAACGGTCAGCGGGAGGAGCCGCCCCAACTCTGCCCGGTGATGAGCTCGTATGCCTCGATGTACTTCTGCCGAGCGGCCTCAATGACTCGGCGGGATCTCCGGCCCCAGGCACGGCCATCCGTGTAGCAATCGGGCACCCCGTATAGGGAGGCGCCCGGCCCTGAGACAGGGTGCCCAGTAGCTAGTCGCCCTAACGGTCAGCGGGACGCGTCGCCCCAGCTCTGCCCAGTGATGAGTTCGTAGGCCTCGATGTACTTCTGCCGAGTGGCATCGACGATTTCGGCGGGGATCTCCGGCCCCGGGTATTCCTTGTTCCAGCCCGTGGACGTGGACCAATCGCGGACGAACTGCTTGTCGAAGGAGCGCTGCGGACGCCCCGGTTCCCATTCGGCGCCGGGCCAGAAGCGGGAGGAGTCGGAGGTCAGTACCTCGTCACCGAGAGTGAGAACGTCACCGTCCCAACCGAATTCGACCTTGGTGTCGGCGACGATGACGCCGCGCACGGCGGCGTGCGCGGCACCGCGGGTGTAGATCCGCAGGGTCAGCTCGCGCAACTGCTCAGCGACCTCGCGGCCCTCCTGATTCACCACATCCGCGAAGGTGATGGGTTCGTCGTGGCCCTCGGAGGCCTTGCTGGTCGGGGTGAAGATCGGCTCGGGCAGCTTGTCGCCATCGCGCAGACCCGGCGGCAGTGCGATGCCGGAAACCGTCCCGGTGCGCTCGTACTCCTTCAGCCCCGACCCGGTCAAATAGCCGCGGGCGATGCATTCGACCTGCAGCATCTTCAGCGGCTTGACCCGGATGCCGCGACCGGCGAATTCCGCGGGCACATCGGTCGCCGAGACCACATGGTTGGGCACGTCGGTGAAGTATTCGAACCACCAGTTCGACAGTTGGGTAAGCAGTGCGCCCTTATCCGGAATCGGCGTCGGCAGCACCACGTCGTAGACCGATACCCTGTCCGACGCCACGAGCAGCAGGGTGTCGCCGTCCTCGTAGAGGTCGCGCACCTTTCCGGCGTGGATGTGCTTCACGTCGCAGCTCCGATCCTGGTCGATAGGGTTTATGGGAAAAAGTCCCGCGCGGGCAACCTTACCGAGGTGGCATTGTGGTGAGTGCTGTGCCCGCCGGGGGCCGCCCGTGCACGTTCTTCGAACCACGAAGGAGTCCAATGTCCGCACCGAACCTGACTCGCGACCAGGCGATCGAACGCGCCTCGACAGTGCAGGTCGAGAACTATCGCATCGAGCTCGATCTGACCGACGGCGCGGGACAGCCGGGCGAGCAGACCTTCTTCTCTCGCAGCACGGTCACTTTCACCGCGACCGCGGGCGCGAGCACATTCATCGATATCGTCGCCCGCGGGGTCCGCTCCGCCGTGCTCAACGGCACGCCGATCGACATCGCCGACTACGACGAAGCCAAGGGCATCGCCCTCAACGGTCTGGCCGAGCGCAACGAACTCGTCGTCGAAGCCGACTGCGAATACTCCAATACCGGTGAGGGCCTGCACCGCTTCGTCGACCCCACCGATGACGCGGTCTACTTGTACTCGCAGTTCGAAACCGCCGATGCCAAGCGCATGTTCGCCTGCTTCGATCAGCCGGATCTCAAGGCCACCTTCGATATCAGCGTCACCGCCGCGCCGAGTTGGAAGGTCATCTCCAATGGCGCCGCGGTCGATACGCTCATCGCCGATCCCGGCAAACACCTGTTCCGCACTACGCCGCGGATGAGCACCTATCTGGTCGCGCTCATCGCCGGCCCATACACGGAATGGACCGACGCCTACACCGACGATCACGGCACGATTCCGCTCGGCATCTACTGCCGCGCCTCGCTCGCCGAGCATATGGACGCGCAGCGCCTGTTCACCGAGACCAAGCAGGGCTTCGGCTTCTACCACAACAACTTCGGTGTGCCGTACGCCTTCGGCAAGTACGACCAGCTGTTCGTCCCGGAGTTCAATGCGGGCGCGATGGAGAACGCTGGCGCCGTTACGTTCCTGGAGGACTATGTCTTTCGGTCCAAGGTGACCCGCGCCTCCTACGAGCGGCGCGCCGAGACCGTCCTGCACGAGATGGCGCACATGTGGTTCGGCGATTTGGTCACCATGAAATGGTGGGACGACCTGTGGTTGAACGAGTCGTTCGCGACCTTCGCCTCGGTGCTGTGCCAGTCCGAGGCGACCGAATACACAAGTGCCTGGACCACTTTCGCGAATGTGGAGAAGTCCTGGGCCTACCGGCAGGATCAGCTGCCCTCCACCCACCCGATTGCCGCGGACATCCCGGACCTGCACGCCGTCGAGGTCAATTTCGACGGAATCACCTATGCCAAGGGCGCTTCCGTACTCAAGCAGCTCGTCGCCTACGTCGGTCTGGAACCTTTCCTCGCCGGTCTGCGTGCCTACTTCACCGAACACGCCTACGGCAACGCTACTTTCGACGATCTGCTCTCGGCCCTCGAGCAGTCCTCCGGCCGTGATCTGTCCGGCTGGGGTGCGCAGTGGCTCAAGACCACCGGCCTGAATATCCTGCGGCCGGACTTCGAGGTCGATGCCGAGGGCAACTTCGCCTCGTTCGCCGTGGTGCAGGAGGGCGCAGTACCCGGCGCGGGCGAACGCCGCGTCCATCGCCTCGCCGTCGGCGTCTACGACGATCAGGACGGAAAGCTGGTGCGCACCAAGCGCGTCGAGCTCGATCTCGATGCCGCCGAGCGCACCGACGTTCCCGAACTGGTCGGTGTGCCGCGCGGCAAGTTCGTGCTGGTCAACGATGACGACCTCACCTACTGCTCGGTCCGCCTGGATGCCGATTCGCTCGACGTGCTGGTGAACCGCATCGCCGATATCGCCGAACCACTCCCCCGCACGCTGGCATGGTCGGCCGCCTGGGAGATGACCAGGCAGGCCGAATTCCGGGCCCGCGATTTCGTCGCACTGGTCCAGCGCGGTATCGGCGCCGAGTCCGAAATCGGTGTGGTGCAACGACTCCTGATGCAGGCCAACACCGCGATCGGCAACTACGCCGATCCGGAATGGGCCACCACCACCGGCTGGCCCGAGTACGCCAACCGACTGCTCGAGCTCGCCCGCGAGGCCGAGGCCGGTTCGGATCACCAACTCGCCTTCGTCAACGCGCTCACCGGCGCCAAGCTGTCGGCATGGCATACCGAGGTGCTGGGCGAACTGCTCGACGGCGATCCGGCAAAGGTCGGCCTCCCCGGTCTGATCGTCGATACCGATCTGCGCTGGCGGCTCATGACCGCGCTCGCCGCCGCCGGTGAGATCGACGCCGACGGTCTGGCCACCCCCACGATCGATGACGAGTTGTCCAACGATCCGACCGCGGCCGGTAAGCGCCATGCCGCGGCCGCGGCGACGGCCCGTCCGATCGCCGAGGTGAAGGAGCAGGCCTGGACGACGGTGATGTCCGACGATTCGGTCCCGAATATCACCGCCCGCTCGATTGTCGGCGGCTTCGCCCCCAATGGCCAGGGTGAGCTGCTGACGCCCTACGTGGAGCGCTATTTCGCCGAGGTTCCCGGCGTCTGGGAGCGCCGCTCCAGCGAGGTCGCTCAGACCGTAGTCGTGGGACTCTACCCGGCGTGGGCGATCAGCGAGGAAGCTGTCGCGGCGGCGGACAAATTCCTCGCCGATGACCATCCGCCGGCCCTGCGCCGTCTGGTGAGCGAGGGCAAGGCGGGCATCGAACGCTCACTGCGCGCCCGCGCCTTCGACGCCCAGGGCTGAAGGTTCTCGCGCGACTGAGACGGGGCGTGCCATCCATCGTGATGCGCATGCCCTGTTCACGGTTCGACAGCCGAAACGCAATCGGCGCGTCCACCTCAGCGGTGAACGCGCCGGAGCACGCGAAGTGCGACTGCTGGATCAGCGACCGATGGCCGCGGCCATCACGCGAACCGCGGAGACCAGACCGTCGATGAGCTGCCCCTGCCGGAACGAGCTCAGTGCGGCGGTGACGCCGAGCTGGCAGACGCGGTCATTGGCGCGATCGGCGACCTCGTGGCCGGAGCGCACCTCGATGGCCTTGTCGTTGGGCGAAACCGCGATGAGCACCGAACGCGCGGCCTCGGGGGTCCCGGGGAAGACCGCGTCCGCACCGGCGGCCGGATCCGCGCCGAGATCGCCGATGTAGATGTTGAAGCGCACCTTGGTCGCGCGGGTCGCCTCGGTGAGCACATTGTCCATGACGAGCCGCTCGTCATCGCTGAACGGGGCTTCCTTGAACACCCCGCCGGCCTCGTGCACACCCGAGACACGGCCGCTGCTCGTGACCACCGAACCGTGCGGCAGTTCGGATTCGACTACCGCGGGCCATTTAGAACTTGCCACTTGCCCGTCCTCCGATCAGCTCCACCGGGGTGGATTCGATTGCCGCATGATGCCTATGCGACGACTCAGGATCGTCGTAATGACCCAATCCGGTCACCTCGTCGGTCGCACTCCACAGCACGGCAGGCTGGGTCCACTTCTGACCGAGGTCGAAGTGGACCGGCTTCTCGCCGGGCAGTGGCTTGCCGAGATACGACAATCCGGCGATCGCGCCGTAGATCACCAGCGGGATGCCGAGGAAGATCAGCACCGTTTCGAGAATGCTCATGACCGCGCCTCGCTGACGCTCGGCTCCGTCATGCGCATGGCGCGCTGGCACATGGTTCGCTCGCTTCGCTCACTCACGGGACTAAAGGTAGACGATCCTCTGTAGTAGTTCGCGCTCTGGTCGAACTCGTGTTGTCCCGCACGACCGCGCCTCGTGGCACTGGGCTGCGTCGTGCGCGATGCGCGCTGTGGCTTCGGTTCGCTCGCTCACACCAGCCACGCAGCGGCATTCGCGGGCAATTGTCCGTTCACCGAGGGGGCGCTGGCGAGCAATACATCGCCCGGTGGCAGCGAGATCGGCTCGGGCGAGGCATTCAGTACGCAGACCAGTCCACCGGGTCGCCGGAAGGCGAGACAACCCGCGGGACTGCCGTACCACTCGAGCCGCGGACCCGCGAATTCCGGTCGGACACCGCGTAATTCGATTGCCAAGCGGTACAGCGACAGGGTGGAGCCCAGCGCCTCCAACTGCGCCTCGACCGACGACGACGCCCACTCCGGCGGCATCGGTAGCCAGGACTGCGCGGCCGTGGTGAAGCCGAACGGCGGCGCCGTACCCTCCCACGGAATCGGGACCCGACAGCCGTCGCGTCCGCGTTCGGTATGTCCGGAACGCTCCCAGACCGGATCCTGCAGCACCGTCTCGGGCAGATCGTCCACATTCGGCAGCCCGAGTTCAGCGCCGTTGTAGATGAAGACCGCGCCGGGCAGCGCCAACTCCACCATGATCATCGCCCGGGCCCGCGCCACCCCGATCGGACCGCCGCCGTACCGGGTGACCTCACGCTCGATGTCGTGGTTGGACAGGGTCCAGGTTGGTGCGGCGCCCACCGGCGCGACGGCCGCGAGCGAATTGTCGATGGCCGCCCGCACGGTGTCGGCGTGGAATTCCGCCTCGGCGAGGCGGAAATTGAAGGCCAGGTGCAATTCGTCCGGACGGACGTACTCGCCGAAGCGGGTGTTGTCATCGACCCATACCTCACCGATCGAGACCGCGTTCGGATACTCGTCGAGCACCTTGCGGATGCGGCGGTGGATCTCGTGTACATCGGGATGGTTGAAACGGGGATCGCTGTCGTCGTGCACGAGCATCTTCGTATCGACGCGTTCCATATCGGGCAGGCCGTCCGGTTTGGCCATGCCGTGGGCGACATCGAGGCGGAAACCGTCGACACCGCGGTCGAGCCAGAACCGCAGCGTTTGCTCGAAATCGGCGGCCACCTCGGGGTTCTGCCAGTTCAGATCCGGTTGCTCACGCGCGAAGATGTGCAGGTACCACTGGCCCGGGGTGCCGTCGGGCTCGGTGATCCGGGTCCAGGCGGGTCCGCCGAAGATGCTCGGCCAGTTGTTCGGCGGCATGGCGCCGTCGGGTCCGCGGCCGTCACGGAAGATATAGCGCTCGCGTTCGTGACTGCCGGGTGCGGCGGCCAGTGCCGCGGCGAACCACGGATGCTGGTCACTGGTGTGGTTGGGCACCAGGTCCATGGTGACCTTGAGATTGCGGTCGTGGGCCTCGCCGATCAGCTCGTCCATCGCCGCGATACCACCGAAGAGCGCGTCGATATCGCGCGGATCGGCGACGTCATAGCCGCCGTCGGCCATCGGCGAACGCATCACCGGACAGATCCAGAGCGCGTCCACCCCGAGTAGTTCGAGGTAGCCGAGCTTCTCGCGAACTCCACCGAGATCGCCGATCCCGTCACCGTTGGAGTCCGCGAAGGATCTCGGATAGACCTGGTAGAACACGGCCGACCGCCACCAAGGTTGGGCGGTGCGATCCACCGACGCCGGCACGGCAGGTGTATCAGTCACATCCGCAATAGTGCCAAAGATTTTCGGTAAATTCGCCCAGGCTCAACTGTGTTCTTCGACATCCGGCAAATTTTCAGCGTTGCACAACCTGAATCGAAACCCTAGGGCTGACCCCGGACCGGGCGAAATGATCTCACCAAGCCGCATTCATCAGCGAATTTGCCGCCATCTCCAAATAGTCGAGCAATGCCTTGCGATGTTCGTCATCCAGAATTTCCGGTTCGATTTCCGCCACGCCGATGCGCATGCAGCGCAGCCACGCGTCGCGCTCCACCGGACCGATTTCGAACGGCATATGCCGCATCCGCAGCCGCGGGTGCCCACGTTCGTCGGAGTAGGTGCGCGGCCCGCCCCAGTACTGCTCCAGGAACATGCGCAGGCGCCGCTCGGCCGGTCCGAGGTCCTGCTCCGGATACAGCGGGCGCAGCACCTCGTCGTCTGCCACCTCGCGATAGAACGCCGCGACGATGCGCTGGAACGTCTCCGCCCCGCCGATCGCCTCGTAGAACGACGTGGCTGTCTGCTCGCCGGAAGTCATCGAATCCTCTCGATCGGGGCCTGGCTGTTGTTTCGTGCGACGCAAGCGATCGCTGCTGATCCTTTCGAGCGACCACGCAAGCGATCGCTACGGCCGCCGTCCATTGTGCCCGCGTTACGAACGGGCGGCCCTTCAACCACAGTTCATCCGACATTGTGCGAAATCACCGTGCAATAGCAGGCGTTCCATGGTCAACTGGGTGGCAGTCTCTGCCGAGATACCACATGATCTTGATGACGAAGAAACCGGGGTCACCATGAAGCAGCGGCACGGCCGATCACATGAGGCCAGGACGCACCGACAACTCCAGCCCGCCGACGTCCACAATCGTGGGTCGGGGGCTACTCCGCTGCACATCTTGTCCGACCACCATCCGGGTGCCCATCGCACCGGTGAGCCTGCTCACCACATTCCACACCTCACGTCCGTCCAGAACGAGGCCGCCAACTGGTTGAAGCGCCGGGTGCTGCTTCTGAATGCCACCTACGAGCCGCTCACCGCCTTGTCCGCGCGCCGCGCCGTCGTACTTCTCATCTGCGATAAAGCCGACACCGTCCACCACGATCCCGAGGGTTCGGTAGTGCACTCCGCCGAATCCGCCGTCACGATTCCCTCCGTCATCCGGCTGCGCAGCTATGTACACGTGCCCTATCGTGCGCGCGTCCCGATGACCCGCGCCGCCCTCATGCACCGCGACCGCTACCGCTGCGGCTATTGCGGTGGCAAGGCGGAGACCATCGACCACGTCATCCCGCGCAGCCGCGGTGGTGAACATTCCTGGGAGAACTGCGTAGCGAGCTGCGCGCCGTGCAACCACCGCAAGGCCGATAAGCTGCTCAGCGAGTTGGGGTGGACGTTGCGTTCGCCGCTGGTTTCGCCGAAGGGTCCGCATTGGCGGCTGCTGTCCACGACCGCGGAACTAGATCCGGTCTGGTTGCAGTACCTCGGCGAAGGTGCTGCCTGAAGCTCGCGGGCACGATCCAAGGGCCTGCGCATGATCTCGACGAACAACGCAGCCCGACGCCCGTGGGCACGATCCGAGAGGCACATGCATAGCCTCGACGTCAACGCCACCCATGCAGCATGGCCCGAAAAGTGTCGACGGCACGCCAATTCTGACGACTTCTCGGCACGCCGCGCCGTGCTCATTTTTGCCGTGCCGTCGACAAAAGGCACGCGCATAACCGCGACGACAACGCCGCGTGACACCCATGCAATGGCCCGAAAGGCACGCGCATAACTTCGACGACAAGGCGGCCCGACACCCGTGAGCACGATCCGAGAGGCACACCAATAGAACTGGGCGACAAGGCAGCCCGACGCACGTGAGCATCATCCAAGACGCACACCATCCGCGTCCAAGTGGTCGCGACCGGCCGCGCCGAGCAGACCGAGCGGGCGACAGCGCAGCTGACACCCGGAGGCAGGAGGCCCGAGAGACACGCGCATGCACCTTGGCGTGATATTGCGTGCCCCGAGATGTTCGGATCAGCTGGCCGGGAATCACGTGTATTCGACGACCAGCGTTGCCCAGGTGTCGGGTTCGAGCGCCTCGAAGACGTGCGGTGCGTCGCCCGGATAGGCGATGTAGTCGCCGGCCGCCAGTTCGACCGGCGTGTCGATCGGGCCGACAAGCGCGCGTCCACTGGCGAGAAGTACATGCTCGACCACGCCGGGGATGTGCGGCACTGATTTGCGCGCATGGCCCGGTTCAGCGGTGATCCGGAACAGATCGCGGCGTGAGTTGGCCGGACCGGCTGCCAGCAGTGTCGCGCGGTACTCGGACTCCGCGGCCGCGACCACCGGTCCCTCGCCCGCGCGGATGACATGAACGGTGGGACGAGGCGGATCGAGTAGCCGCGAGAAGGGCATGTCCAGGGCCACGCACAGCGCCCACAAGGTCTCGAGGCTCGGATTGCCGGTACCGGATTCCAATTGGGAGAGTGTGGATTTCGCTACACCCGCGCGGTTGGCGACCTCGGTGAGCGATAGCCCGGCGCGGGTGCGCTCGCGGCGCAGGGCAGCGGCGATCACCGCCTGCGGCGTCGTCGGACTCTGCTCCATTTCCGCTCCCGTTGACTAGAGGGATGGCCGGCCGGGGTGTGAGTACAGCTGACCGCCCAACAGCGAACCATATTGACGAATCGTCGCGCCATGTTCACTATGAGCTACATGCGTTCGATATGGCGAACACTCGATCGGGACACAATCTCCGGAATCGCGGCGGTACTGCTCGCGGTCGGGCTGATCGGTGTTTCCTACGGCGCGACAGCTGTCACCTCCGGCTTTCCACTTTGGGTACCGATTGCGCTCGGGATCGTGGTGCTCGCGGGCGGTGCGGAGTTCCTATTCATCGGCATCATGGCCGCCGGTGGCAGCCCCATCGCGGCGGTACTGGCCGGATTGCTGGTCAATGCCCGGCATGTGCCATACGGGCTGTCGGTGCCCGACGTGGTCGGCACCGGGTGGCGGCGGCGCATCGGCGTACATGTCATGAACGACGAATCCGTCGCACTGGCGCTGGCCCAGCCCGATATGGCGCGTCGGCGGGCCGCGTATTGGGTGAGCGGTTTGGGTGTGCTCATTGCGTGGCCGGGTGGTGCGGCGATCGGCGCGTTGATCGGCACAGTGGTGCCCGATACCGGTGCGATCGGGTTGGACGCGGTGTTCCCTGCGGTGTTGTTATCGCTGATCATGCCTGCGCTACGAGCACGCGGCACCTTGCGCGCCGCGCTCATCGGTGCTACCGCCGCCGTGGCCAGCGCGCCGTTCTTGCCTGCGGGAATGCCTGTGCTGGTTGCGCTTTCCGGACTGTTCTTCGCCATCTCGAAGCGGGATGGCGAAGAGCCGGGCGAGGCGCAGAAATCATGATCAAGCGAACCGGCACGCAGCCGAGCGAGGCGCAGCGATGAGCACTCCGGTCCTGCTGGTGGCCATGTCGGCACTGTCCGCCGGAACCTACGCCTTCCGTTCGTCGGGCCCGGCGCTACGCAATCGCATCCGCTTCCCGGAGCGAGCGACAAAGCTCCTGGAGATCGGCGCGGTCGTCCTGCTAGCCGCTATGGTCGCCATCACCACCCTGCCCACCGGCTCCGGCAATCTGGGATTCGCGCTTCCCGCAGGCGTTCTCGTCGGCGGACTTCTAGCCTGGCGCGACCAGCCCATGCTCGTGGTGATCCTCGCCGCAGCAGCCACCACAGCCGTCCTGCGTCTGCTCGGCGCGTCCTGACACCCATGCCACCGGTCGACACTGGGACCCGATCGGCCGCTCTCCTTCTCGGGATGATCCCCGCCGTGACGAGCGCCCACAACAGATACGAAGCCTGAGAAGGGTTCGCTGAGCGCGGGTTAGCCGGGGACGGGTACGGAGTACCGCCACCTTGACGCGCACACCCACAACAGACGCGAAGCCCAGGAACGATCGAGACCGCAGACCAGCTAGCAGGCAAACAGGCCACCGCCAGCTCGACACATACCCACAACCGACACAAAGCCCAAGAACGATCGAGACCGCAGACCAGCCAGCAGACAACAGGCCACCGCCACCTCGACGCACACCCACAAAGCCCAAGAAAGATTGAGAGCGCGGACCAGCTAGCGAGCGAACGGAAACCGCCAGCTTGACGCGCGCCCGCAACGGGCGCGAAGCCAGAGTAGGGATCGGCAGCGCAGGCTAGCTCGGGGTAAGGGAGATGCCGCCACCTTGACGGCGAGCGACGGATCCGTATCGAGCATCGAGACGCAGCCAGGTCCTGGTGGCGCGTACGCGCACGATCTCGGCGGACGGGATGCGGCGCGGATCCGCCTTATCACCGGAGTGTGGAATGAAATCCATTGCGGTGAGTGCGAATACCACGCGCATCGGAACCTGCACCCGAACCTCGGCGGCGGATACCGTGAGTACCGTCTGGTCCAGCAAAGAGGAGGGCGGGCCGTGATTGCTGCCGTGCTCCTTGGCCAGTGCCGCACCCTGTTCGGCGAGCTCAACGAGGGTGCGCGCGGGCACATCATCTACATGTTCGAAACCGACATCCGGTGGCAGCGCACCACGCCAAGCCGAATCCATCGAGTAGCCGAGATCAATCGGACTACCGGACGGCAAACCGGCCAGCACCAGGTCGGCGCCGACGGTTACGTCATCGACGCCGAGTTCGGCGACCACGGTACGCGCCGCGAGCGCCTCGAAACCCGTTGCCACCCATGCGGATACATACCGTTCCCCGCGACGGCGCATGCGCACCACCGCCGCGGGATCCAGTCGAATGGCCCGGCTCAGAAAGGTCGCCAGGTTCTCCCGCTCGGCCGGATCGGAAACCTCGAGGACGCGCTGTCCCGACATCAGTGCTCCCACATCACCCCATCGCGGGCGCCGCCACACGACGACCGCAGTCCGCCACCAACCGCTACACGACCGCCTGCAACCATCACCATACGAGCCGATTCGGACCGCTGCTCGACGGCCGAAGCCAGCCATTACCGCCCAGCGATCCGAATCCGCCGCCCGAACGAGCCGGGCTGTCGCTCACTCTTTCCACTCGGCGAGGTAATCCCGCTCGGAATCGGTGAGCCGACGCAGGCGCTGCGAGCGCATATCGAAGGCCGCGATCTGGGTGGAGGCGATCACCGCGGGCGGCGAGTCCGGGGCCGTGCCATTGGCCCGGACCTCGTAACCGATGGTGAAGTCGACCGCACGCAGCTGCTCGATCCACATGGCGATATCGAGCGGGGTGTCCTCGTGACGCAACTGGCCGCGGTAGCGGACTCGGAGATCCGCCAGCACACAACCCTCGCGCAACGGCGCGGTCGGGCGTCCGTCCTCGAACAGCCACGGGATCCGCGCCTCCTCCAGCAGCGTCACCATGCGGGCATGGTTGACGTGTTGGAACACGTCCATGTCCGACCACCTGACGTCTACCTTGGCGTGGAAGCGCTTGGGCAACAGCAGGCTGCCACCAAGCGCCCTCCCATTACCGTTGAGCGAACTGGTCAACGCGGTACCTCCGATTGGGCGCCCACCCCGCTCACCATGCTTCGCACTTGCCGCGCCGCAACCGACAGCGTGGCGAGATCGTGGGTTCCGGACTCGAACAACTCCGACAGCGCGGCCCGAGCACGTCCGAGCCGGGACTGGTTTTTCGACTCCCAGTATGCAATCTTTTCGTCCGCTGTCTCCTCCGGGTCGCCCCCGGAGAGCACGTCGAGGGTCAGCGAGCGCAGCGATCCGTACATATCGTCGCGCAGTGCGAGTCGGGCCAGCGCATGCCAGCGATCACCGCGTTCCAGGTGGCTGACCGCCTGCAACAGCCAATCAATCTTGAGGTGATCGTTGAGCGCGTAGTACAGCGAGCCGACCTCCTCACCGCTGCGATCGGTGATATCTGCGATATCCAACACATCGAGCAGCGGGAACAGATTCAGCAGCCCGAAGACCTCGGTGGCGAGGTCGGTCGGCGCGCCGCGGGCGATCACTTCGGCGGATTGATCGGTCAGCGTCGCGACATGATGTCCGCGCAGCCAGCCCGGCACCTTCGGGGCCAGTTCCCGCACGCCCCGGCTGTACCGATTGATCTCCGCGCCGACCGCGATCGGCTGCGGGCGGTTGCTCAGCAACCAGCGCGAGGCGCGGTCCAGCGTCCGCTTGGTCTCCAGTTCGAGTTCGTCGCGCACCGACACCGCGGCGTCGGTGGCCCGGATCCGCGCCCACATATCGTGCAGATCGAAGATCTCGCTGGCCGCCGCGAATGCGCGCACGGCGTCGGTCGAGCTGGCGCCGATCTCCTCGCTCAGCCGATGGGCGTAGGAGATGCCGCCGTAGTCGACCATCTCGTTCACCACCATGGTGGTGGTGATCTCGCGACGCAGTCGGTGCCGCTTGATGGCGGTGCCGAAGCGCTCGCGCAGCGGTGTCGGGAAGTACGCCGGCAGCCGAGTGGCGAAGTACGCGGTATCCGGCAGATCGGTTTCGAGCAGATCGGCCTTGAGCGAAAGCTTCACGTGTGCCATGAGATTGGACAATTCCGGGGAGGCGAGACCAGAGCCCTCTTCGAACCTGCGCTTGATCTCCACCTCCGATGGCAGCGCTTCCAGCTCGCGATCCACCCCGCGACGCGCCTCCAGATCCTCGATGAGCCGCTGGTGCACATTCAGCATCCGGGGCGCCTCGGCCCGGGAGATGCCCATCAGGAAATTCTGGGAGACGTTGTCCTGCAACACCATCTGGGCAACCTCATCGGTCATCGAGGCGAGCAGCGGATTGCGTTCGGCCTCAGGCAGTACGCCCGCGCTGACCACACCATCGAGCAGCACCTTGATATTGACCTCGTGGTCGGAGCAGTCGACACCGGCCGAGTTGTCCAGTGCGTCGGTGTTCATCTTGCCGCCGTTGCGGCAGAACTCGATTCGGCCGAGTGCGGTCGCACCCAGATTGCCGCCCTCGCCGATCACCTTGACCCGCAATTGATTTCCGTTGACGCGCACCGCGTCATTGGACTTGTCGCCGACCTCGGCGTTGGTCTCGGTACTCGCCTTGATGTAGGTGCCGATACCGCCGTTCCACAGCAGCTGCACCGGCGCGAGCAGGATCGCCCGCACCAGTTCCGGCGGTGACAACGCGACCACATCGTCGGCCAGCCCCAATGCCTTTCGCGCCTGCGGGCTGATCGGCACCGACTTCACGGTGCGATCCCAGACGCCACCGCCGGTGCTGATCAGCGAGGTGTCGTAATCGGCCCAGGACGAGCGCGGCAATGCGAACATCCGCTGCCGCTCCCGGAACGACGTGGCCGAATCGGGATCAGGATCCAGGAAGATGTGCCGGTGGTCGAAGGCGGCGACCAACCGGATGTGCTCGGAGAGCAGCATGCCGTTGCCGAACACGTCGCCGCTCATATCTCCGACGCCGACCACGGTGAAATCGGTGGTCTGCGTGTCGATATCCATCTCCTGGAAGTGGCGTTTCACGCTCTCCCATGCGCCCTTGGCGGTAATGCCCATCGCCTTGTGGTCGTAACCCGCCGAACCACCGGAGGCGAATGCGTCACCGAGCCAGAACCCGTAGCGCTGGGCCACATCGTTGGCGATATCGGAGAAGGTCGCGGTGCCCTTATCGGCGGCGACCACCAGGTAGGTGTCATCGGCGTCGCGCCGGATCACCCGCTCGGGCGGCAGTACCGCACCGGTCGCGCGGTCGACATTGTCGGTGACATCGAGCAGACCGGAAATGAAGGTCCGATAGCATTCGACGCCCTCCGCGCCGAGCGCCTGCCGATCCGCGGTCGGATCACCGGTGGCCGCGGGCGGCTGCTTCACCACGAATCCGCCCTTGGCGCCGACCGGCACGATCACCGCGTTCTTCACCGCCTGTGCCTTCACCAGACCCAGGATCTCGGTACGGAAATCCTCCAACCGGTCCGACCAGCGCAACCCGCCACGCGCCACCGGACCGAAGCGCAGATGCACGCCCTCCACCCGCGGCGAGTACACGAAGATCTCGAATTGCGGCCTCGGCTTGGGCAATTCGGCGATTTCGCGCGGTTCCACCTTCACCGAGATGTACCCGCGCGAATTGCCCTTGGCGTCGGTCACGTAGTAGTTCGTCCGCAGCGTCGCCTTGACCAGCGACAGGATCGCACGCAGGATCCGGTCGGCGTCCAAGCTGACGACCTCATCGATGCGACCGCGGACCCGGGTCTCCAATTCGGCGGCGTCTTCGGCCGATTCGGTATCCGGATCGAACCGCGCCGCGAACAGATCGACGAACAGTCGCGCGATATCCGGATAGGCGAGCAGCACCCTGGTGATATTCGCCTGGCTGTAGGGGAAGTCGGCCTGCTGCAAGTACTTCGCGTACATCCGCAGGATCGATACCGCGCGCCACGTCAGGCGGGCGCGCAGCACGAGTTCATTGAGCCCGTCGGCTTCGGCACGCCCGAACCAGACCGCTTCGAAGGCCTCGGTGAACCGGTCGTGCAGGCCCCGTTCCTCCGATTCCAGCGCATCGGCTCTGGCCGAGGATTCCAGCAGTTCGGCGTCCAGATCCCGGTCCAGCGAACTGCGCAGCAGTTCCGGGCGAGCCAGCAGGCCGAAGTCGTAGATCCAGCGTTCCCCGCCGTCATCGCCGAGCACCGGATCCAACAGAATCTGATACGGCCGCTCGTCGACCACCTCGACGCCGAGGCTCTGCAACACCGGCAGCACCTGGCTCAGCGAGATGCCGCTGCCGCCGATGTAGAGGGTGAACCGCCACGAACCCGGCACCGAATCCGCGCGGCGATACAGGTGTTGGTCGATGGACCCCGCGGCAAGTCCCTCCAGCCGAGCCACGTCGGCCAGCGCGCGCTCGGCGGCGAAATCCTGTTTGTACGCCTCCGGGAAGGACTCGGCGTAGCGCTGCACGACGCCGGGATCCAGCACGGTCGAGGTGCTCACCGCATCGTTGAGGCGGTCTTCCCAGGTATTCGTCGCCTCGGCGAGCAGGCTCTGGATGCGCAGCCGATTGGCCTCGGAGGTGTCGGCTTGGGCCACCGATTCGTGCGGCAACCCAAGTTCGGATTCCGGCATGCGCACCGTGAAATACACACTGGCCAGCTCGCTCTCGCTGACCCGCGCGGAGTAGTCGATGGAGACGCCGCCCAGTTCGCGCACCAGGATTTCCTGCATCTCCAACCGCACCCGCGTGGTGTAGCGATCCCGAGGCAGATAGACCAGGCACGCGACGAACCGCCCGTAGCCGTCCGAGCGCAGGAACAACCGAACCTGTCGGCGCAGACCGACATTCAGTACCGCGGTCGCGGTGCGACGCATGGTCTCGGCATCGGAGGAGAACAGTTCGGTGCGCGGGAACGACTGGATGACCTCTAGCATGGCCTGCCCGGAGAAGGAATCCAGGTCGAAGCCGCTTTCTTCGATCACCGAACGCACCCGGCGCTCGATCACCGGGATATCCAAGACGTTCTCGTGCACCGCGGTCACGGTGAAAACACCGATGAACACGTGCTCGCCGACGATCGTGCCGGACTCGTCGAAGTCGGCGACGCCGATGAAGTACGGGTACACCGAGCGGTGCACGGTGGCAGGCACCAGGCCCTGGGTGAGCATGAGCAGCGGGCCGTCGCCGGCGTTGATCGGCACCCGGAAGTCGGTGCCGACATCCGGACGCAGCACGCCGAGGCAGGTGCCGGGCAGCGGGTTCGAGATCGTCTGCCCCTGGTCGGCGCTGATTCGGTATCGGGCATAGCCGAGCACGGTGAAATTGCCACTGGCCAACCAGCGCAACAGATTCGCGGTATCGACCAGATCGATATCGGAGAACGGCGCGTGGCCGGATTTCGCCGCCACCTCCAGCTCATCGGCGAGGTTGCTCTGCACCTGTTTGATGGCCTCGGTATCGCCGATGACCTGACGCACGTCCGCGACCACATCCGGCATGGACTGCTCGATCCGGTCCAGCAGTGCCCGACTGGTCGAGGGATGCAACTGCAGGTGCATCCACGATTCGCGCAGGCCGTCGGTGCCATTGCTGTCGACCTCATGCGGTGCGGCGCTGATCAGCCGTCCGTCCGGATCGCGCGTCACCTCGAAGATCGGGTGGATCACCTCGCTCACGCTGACGCCCATCCGGCTCAGCGACGAGGTGATCGACTCCACCAGTAGCGACATATCGTCGGTGACCAATTGCACCGCCGCGCCGAGGCCGGAGCCGTCGTCAGGGTGGTAGACCCGCACCAGCGCCCGCCCGACGGGGCGAGTCATCGCGAGTTCCATATGCCGCCGGAAGATCTGAGTGATCCCGGTGATCGCACAGTCCACATCGCCCGCGTCGACGTGGCGGAAATACGCCTCCTCGAGGGTTGCGAGTTCGCCGCGCAGCGACTGCGGCAAACTCGCGGCCCACGCCGCACTGGACAATTCGGACGAGACCGTCATTTTTTCGCCAACTCCTCGGATTCGGTTCCGCAACAAAGTGACGCCGGTCCGAGAGTAGCTGTGCCGTGCTGACGCGTGGGTGAAATCCCTTCCAAATGCAGGGTGTTCACCAATACCGCAGCGTTCGCCGCTTGATTGCCGAGGTCGATGGTCCCGGCACAGCACCCGATCGGACCGGCGACGTCAGGTAGACGCAATCGCGGTGGTAGCGACCCAATGCCCGGACTGCGCCTGCACATGCACGTTCCCCACCATAGTCAGATCTTTGGAAGGGCGTGTGTCGACCGCATTTCCTTCGATGAAGACGCTGCGCGGTGCCTGTTCGCCGCAATTCCTTCGGCAGAACGACCGTTCAACGTCGTCATGCACAGAGTCGATCGCCTCCGTGCCGTTCCGCAACCCGCTGCCCCCGCAGCAGCAACGGTCTTCTCGAACAACTCGCCGCGGCAACAGGTCTGCCCGGCCACGACCGA
Source organism: Nocardia sp. CA-084685 (assembly GCF_050955785.1). Lineage (NCBI taxonomy): Bacteria > Bacillati > Actinomycetota > Actinomycetes > Mycobacteriales > Nocardiaceae > Nocardia > Nocardia sp. CA-084685. The sequence goes on along the minus strand of NZ_CP192094.1, from coordinate 1,893,298 downwards.
ATGGTCGGTTCGCCATCCGGCACTCACAAAGCCACCCGGCGGAGGCAGCGCAAACAGCGACCGCCCCGCCGGACGCCGGACTCAGTCGCGGGTGAGCTTGCGGTGCGTCACCCGGTGCGGGCGGGCCGCCTCCAGGCCGAGGCGCTCGATCTTGTTGGCCTCATATGCCTCGAAGTTGCCCTCGAACCAGAACCACTTGGCTTCATTGTCGTTGTCACCCTCCCACGCCAGGATGTGGGTGCAAGTGCGGTCGAGGAACCAGCGGTCGTGGGAGATGACCACGGCGCAGCCCGGGAACTGCTCGAGCGCGTTCTCCAGCGAGCTCAGCGTTTCCACGTCGAGGTCGTTGGTCGGCTCGTCGAGCAGGATCAGGTTGCCGCCCTGCTTGAGGGTGAGCGCGAGGTTCAGTCGGTTGCGCTCACCACCGGAGAGCACCCCGGCCGGCTTCTGCTGGTCCGGCCCCTTGAAGCCGAACGCACTGACGTAGGCGCGCGATGGCATCTCCTGGTTGCCGACCTCGATGAAGTCAAGCCCCTCGGAAACGACCTGCCACACATTCTTCTTCGGGTCGATGCCCGCTCGGTTCTGGTCGACATAGCTCAGCTTGACCGTCTCGCCGACCTTCACCTCGCCGCTGTCGGGCGACTCGAGCCCAACAATCGTCTTGAACAGCGTGGTCTTACCAACACCGTTCGGACCGATCACACCGACAATGCCGTTGCGCGGCAGAGTGAACGACAGATCCTTGATGAGCTGACGATCGCCGAAGCCCTTGTCCAGATGCTCGACCTCGACCACTACACTGCCCAGGCGCGGGCCCGCGGGGATCTGGATCTCCTCGAAGTCCAACTTCCTGTGCTTCTCGGCCTCGGCCGCCATCTCCTCGTACCGACCGAGACGTGCCTTGTTCTTGGCCTGGCGGGCCTTGGCGCCGGAACGCACCCAGGCCAGCTCCTCCTTGAGCCGCTTCTGCAGCTTCTGGTCCTTCTTGCCCTGGACCTCCAGGCGCTGGGCCTTCTTCTCCAGGTAGGTGGAGTAGTTGCCCTCGTACGGGTAGGCACGGCCGCGGTCGAGTTCGAGGATCCACTCGGCGACATTGTCGAGGAAGTACCGGTCGTGCGTAACGGCGAGAACGGCGCCCTGGTAGGAGGCCAGGTGCTGCTCGAGCCACAGCACGCTCTCGGCATCGAGGTGGTTGGTCGGTTCGTCGAGCAGCAACAGATCGGGCTTGCTGAGCAGCAGCTTGCACAGTGCGACGCGGCGGCGCTCACCACCGGAGAGGTTGGTAACCGGCTCGTCCGGCGGCGGGCAGCGCAGTGCGTCCATGGCCTGCTCGAGCTGAGAGTCGACATCCCAGGCATCGGCGTGATCGAGGTACTCCTGCAGTTTGCCCATTTCGTCCATGAGCTCGTCGGAGTAGTCGGTGGCCATCAGTTCGGCGATCTCGTTGAAGCGATCCAGCTTCACCTTGATCTCGCCGAGGCCCTCCTCGACATTGCCGCGAACCGTCTTCTCCTCGTTCAGCGGCGGCTCCTGCTGCAGGATGCCCACCGTGGCACCCGGGGCGAGGAAGGCGTCTCCATTATTTGGCTGGTCCAGTCCGGCCATGATCTTCAGCACGCTGGATTTACCCGCGCCATTGGGGCCGACGACGCCGATCTTCGCGCCGGGAAGGAAGTTCAAGGTGACATCGTCGAGCACGACCTTGTCGCCGTGCGCCTTGCGAACCTTCTTCATTTGGTAGATGAACTCAGCCATAAAGGAAAGCCTATCGGTGTGGGTATCGATGGAATGCAGCAGAGCCACCACTGTCGCCGGGTATCCGGCCGTGTGGTCAAGCGTCGACGGGCTCGTTATCCGCGAGCCGCGGTGGTGCGGAAGTCAGGGACGTCGCGTCCTCCCCCGGTCCCTCCCCATCGACGCGTGCACGGTCATCAGCGCTGGATCGGTCACAACTATTCCGTGCCAGGGTACTGGGTCCGGACGCCGCGCCCGAAACCGCGCGCCGGACCACCTGCGCGGTACAGCGGGACAGGTCCGGACCGATCGAGGTGGCGCGCATCTCGACATCACGCCGCTCCACGCCGTCCTTGGCTCGGTACTCGTGGGTGCGCAGCTGGCCGTAGGCGATGACCGGATCACCGCGCCGCAACGAGGCATCGACACCGACCACAAGGCGACGCCAGCAGCTAACAGTGAGGTAGAGAGTCCCGCTGTCGACCCATTCGCTCGTCTCCGGATTGAACCGCCGCGAATTGCTCGCCATCCGGAAGGTCACCACCTGCTCACCATTGGTCAGATCGCGCTTCACCGGATGGGTGACCACAGTGCCGATCACGGTAACCATCGACTCATACATCGTTGCGCCCCTTTATGTTTCGATCCGTCAGGCTCACCCCTCGCTGAGAGGGCCCTTTCAGCCTGACGGTTCCGAACCCCCTCAGGCCGCCCCGATTTCCGAATGTGGACAACTTCGCGGCATGTGGACAGTCGCCGCTTCACAGACTCCCGAGCTAGAGGACCGCCAGATCGGTATTGGCGCCACACAGCACGATCACCGGACGCTCCCCCTCAGCAGGCACGTACGCACCGCTCTGCACGGCGGCCAATGCCGTCGCCCCCGCAAGTTCCACCACCACTCGAAACTCGCGCCACAGATATTCCCGCGCGGTCGAGATGGCATCATCGGTCACCAGCAGCGACCGGACTTCATAGCGTCGCGCGATATCCAGCGCGATATCCCCGATTCGATTGGCGCCCAGCGAATCCGCCACGATGCTACGGACATTCACGTCGACCGGCCGGTCCGCGACCAACGCCGCGTTCAGCGTCGGAATGCCCTCCGGTTCGATCCCGATCACCTGCTGGCGCCGGCCCAACGCCGCAGCGATCCCGGCGACCAATCCGCCACCACCGACCGCGACCAGCACCGGAGGCCGCCCGCGCACCTGCTCCTCCAGCTCCAGCCCGATGACACCCGCACCGGCGACCACGGCAGGCAGGTCGTAGGCGTGCAGCTGCAGCGCGCGCCGCTCTTCGGCCAGCTCGGTCGCGTACTTGTAGGCCTCGCCGTAAGTCGTTCCGTGCCAGAGCACTTCGGCACCGTAGGACCACATCGCGGCCACCTTGGTGTGCGGCGCCGACTCCGGAACCACCACCGTGCATGTCTTGCTGAGACGAGCCGAAGCCAGCGCGGCCGCGATTCCGGCGTTCCCACCGGAAGCGATCACCACATGATCGACCTGAGCCGAGGACTCCAACAGCGCGTTGAAGCTGCCGCGAACCTTGAATGTCCCGCCGTACTGTAGGTACTCGAGTTTCAGCGTGACCGGGACGGGTCCGTTCGGGCCGATGACCGAGGTATGGAAGACCGGCGTCTTGCGCACCTGGCCGGCCAGCCGTCTGCGCGCCGTCCGCACATCGGACCGATATACCCGTCGGGCGTGCCTGTTCTCCACCACCGCGGTACCCCGCTCACTCACGCTTGCACCTCGATGGGAGCTCAATGACGTATTCCTCGATCACGTTTGGCCAGTTCGGCGAACATCGCATTGTGGGCGGCCAGCTCCGCGTCGTGGTCGCGATCGGCAGCCCGGTCGGTCCGCTTCGCGAGTTTCGCGTCGCTGCGTGACCACTGGATGAGCAGTGCCAACATCACCACGACCAACGGCAGTTCACCACTGGCCCACGCCAGGCTACCGCCGGTGCGCTGATCACCGAGCAGGTCACTATTCCAGCCGAGGGCAAGACTGTGGAAGAACCATCCGCCCATCACGGTGGTCATGCTCATCAGCGCGATACCGAAGAAGGCGTGGAAAGGCAGCGAACCGAACACCATGCCCAGCTTGGTCAGCGGCTGCACCTGGCGCGGTTTGGGGTCGATGCCGATGACCACCCAATAGAACAGATAGCCGCTGAGCAGGAAATGCAGATTCATCAACAGATGTGCCGCGTGGGAATCGACGAACGAGTCGTAGATACCGCCCATGTACAGGGCGTAGAACCCGCCGACGAAGATCACCGACGCGACAATCGGATGGGTCAGAAATCGCGAGACCGGATTGTGCACCGCAGCCAGAATCCACTCCCGCGGCCCGGGCACTCCGCCACGTCCGGCCGCGGGCAACGCCCGCAGTGCGAGAGTGACCGCACCGCCGAGCGCGAACAGAATCGGCGCGAGCATCGATAACGCCATGTGCTGTCCCATATGCACACTGAAGACCGCGGGCGAATACCGGCCGACCCCGGCAGAGGTGGCGAAAAGCAGGATTGCGCAGGCCGAGAGCCATGCGATGGTGCGCCCGACCGGCCAGGCATCGCCCCGCGCGCGCAACCGACGCACCCCGAGCAGGTACAGCACGGCAAGCACGATGGCCAGCGTGCCGAAGATCAAGTCGAAGCGCCAGTCGAACAGAATTCGCGAGGCGGTCGGCGGCCCGTCGAGGTTGTAGCCGAGTTCCACCTCGGCCGGTGTCGGCACGCTGGTCGGCGGCGGTGGCGGCGTGCGCCCCAACCCGACGGCCAGACCCATGGTCGCCGCGAAGATCAACACCTCCAGCCCGCCGAATCGGATCAGCGCGGCGCGGTCACTCGGATCGGCGGTGAGTGCGGGCAGGCTGGCACGGCGCTGTAAATATCCGAATACGCCGAGCACCACCAGTGCACAGGCTTTCGCGATCACGAGTCGGCCGTAGGTGGTGGTGAACAGATCGCCCCACGGCACCCGCACCCAGGAATTGATCACACCGCTGACGCCGATCACGACGAAGGCGATCGTGGCGGTGAGCGAGAACCGCTTGGCCGCGATATCGGTGTGCTCGCCAGCGCGCATCGCATGCGCGAGCACCGCGAACAATCCACCGACCCACACCGCAGCCGACACCAGATGCAGAATCAGGCTGTTTGTGGCCAGGTCGTGCGCGCCGCCCGCGGACGAATGTCCGGTCAGTGCCAGCGGCATCATGGTCACGATCGCGCCGCCGAACAGCACAGGGGCCCATCCCCAACGCAGCGCGAGTCGGCAGCCCACCGCGACGATCAGCGCGAACACCATCGTCGTACGCCACGCCTGGGCCAGCTCCACCTGGTCGATCGCGTGCCACAGCTGCGCCGGCCGCCAAATCTGGCCCACCGGCTGCCCGGTGGTGTCGGACACCGTCAGCGGTATGAGCAGCGCCGCGCAACACGCCCAGGCCAACGCGAAATTCGAGGCGCGCCGCACCGCCCGATATCCACCGACATCGAGTAGCCCATTGGACTGCGGCGGCACCAGGAAAGCGGCGAGCAGCAGCGATCCGACGGTCAGCGCCGCGGACAGATCGGCCAGTGCGCGCACCCCGGGCAAGCCATAGGTGGTCAGCGACCCCGGATCCGGAATGCCCAGCAGACTCAGCGCCTGCGCCGCCGACAGTCCGACGATCATCGCGGCAACCACCGCCGCGATCGCACCGGCCAGCACGGTCAAGATCGCGGAGCTCGTCCCGGAGCCCGGCTTACCCGCTTCGAGCTCGGGTGCGACAGACGGGTCATGCGGTGACGACATGGCACTGAGCGTAGTCGGCCCTTAATGCGTGGCCCGGCGGGGTTTGTGCCGATATGGTGGCTACCGATCAGAGGTGCGATGTCGATCATCCGCGACTCGCTTGGCCCGCACACCGTAGGTGGCTGAAATGTTGCTGACGCTTAGAACCTAGCCATCTGGACGGTCGCTATACTTGGCGAGCTGGACAGCACGGCCAATGTCGGCCATGGTGGAACCCACTGCCTCCGTAGCTCAGTTGGATAGAGCAAGGGCCTTCTAATCCCTAGGTCGCAGGTTCGATTCCTGCCGGGGGCGCCACGCAGCCCGTCCGTTCGCGTTTACGCGGGCAGACGGGTACCGCGCACGTCGCCACACCCTCTGTCGACCGTACGCGGATCCAAGTTCGAGGGCGCGTCCCCGAGTCACATCCAAGAACTCACCGATTCAGTTGTCATGTCTGTGACCGGTTTCCCATCCGAGTAGCCCGAAGTATGCAGAGGTCACGGCCTGCCGTGGGATAGGTACCACCCCAGACCAGCCCTTAAACGAGAAAAATCAGACTTCTTCAACGACTCGCCGCGACCCCACCGTTTCTACAGAGAAGATTCGGAGCCCGCGTCCATCTGGACGCGAGCGGAAACCGCCAACCTCGCCCAGCCTCGAGCGAGCTTGCCCCAGCCAGGCCGACCGACATCGCGGTCGAGCCCCCGCATGATCGACTAACGTGCGAGGTGTGGAAGAAACTCGAAATGACATGACACAGCGTCCTTTTCGGTTCGCCGTCGGGTTCTACGACGCGGGCTCGCGCGCGGAGTGGCGGGATAAGGCACGGCAAGCCGAAGACCTGGGCTACGACGTGATACAGGTTCCCGACCATCTGGGTATGACTTCACCTTTCCCCACGCTGGTCGCCATGGCGGAGGCAACCAACCGTGTGCACGTCGGCACGATGGTATTGAATGCGGGCTTCTACCGGCCTGCTCTGCTGGCTCGTGATGTCGCCAGTGTGGATCAGCTCACCGATGGCCGGTTCGAGTTCGGACTCGGTGCGGGACCGGATTTCGCGAAGCCCGAATTCGAGGCAGCGGGGCTGCCGTTCCCGGGCGGGCGACAACGTATCGAGAACCTGCGTGCCACCATCGGCGAAATCCGGACACTGTTCGGGAACGGTCACCAACCGCCGGTCCACCGCCGGATTCCGCTGCTGGTGGCCGGGCTCGGGGATCGTCTGGTGCGGGTGGCAGCCGAACACGCCGACACCGTGTCGCTGGCCGGGGTGCCCGTCAGCGCCGACATCGATTCCGAGAAAGCCGGAACCGTCGCGCTCGCGCAGCGCGTCGAGTTCGTCCGGGCCGCGGCCGGAGAACGCTTCCCGGATCTCGAGGTGGGCCTGATGTTGCAGGCGGTGGACGTGCACGGCCACGCCGAGACGGATCTGTCGCTGCCCCGCAGGTTCAATCCGGACCTGTCCGATGCCCAGTTGCGTTATCTGCCCGGTGTGCTGCACGGATCCGCACACAGCATCGCCGACACCCTGCGGCACTACCGCGACGCGTACTCGATCACCCATTACTCGGTCTCCGAGACCCACATGACCGCGCTTGCGAAAGTGATCGAACAGCTTCGGTGAGTATGTCGCTATCGGGAAGGTCCGCGCTGGTCACGTGATTCCGGCGGCCGCAGCGCCGGTCGCCACAGGAGCGGGACCGCGCATGCGGCTGCGGATCTGGACCGCGTGATCGCCGTCTCGTCGACTCCGCGTACGGCGTCGGCCGTGGTGTTCTAAGGAGACGATTCGGTGTCCGCCGATTGAACGGCCTCGGCGGTTCGTCGTCTGAGGAACCAGCCACCGACCAGCACCGGGACCATGATCAAAGGGACGGCGACGATCGCGCTGCGCTGTTCTGTGCTTCCACTGCTCGCCATCAGGGCTACTACACCGGCGAGGAAGACCAGGGTGGCGATGCTGGTATAGGGGGTGCCGATCAGGCGGAAGGTGGGGCGGGTCGCGCGGCCATCACGCCACCAACGCCAGAGTTGCAATTGGCACAGGACGATTGCCGCCCAGGCGGTGATCACGCCGAGGGCCGACATGTTCAGCACTATCTCGTATGCCTGATCGGGGACGACCGCGTTGAGTCCGACGCCCGTGAGGGCGATCGCCCCCGTGGCCAGAATCCCAACGTAGGGAACCCCATTCGCTGACAGTTTGGCGGCGCGGGCGGGGGCGCTGCCGTTCATCGACATGGACCGCAGGATTCGGCCGGTCGAGTACAGACCCGCGTTGAGGCTGGAGAATGCCGCCGTCAGCACGACCAGGTTCATGACCGAATCCGCGCCGTCCACACCGATTTTGGCGAAGAACGTGACGAATGGGCTCTGCCCCTCACGGAAGGCGGTGTAGGGCAGCAGCAGACTGAGCAACACCAGCGAACCGACATAGAACACAGCGATGCGTGCGATCACCGAGTTGATGGCGCGTGGCATGATCTTTTCCGGATTGTCGGCCTCGCCGGCGGCGGTGCCCACCAATTCCACTGCGGAATAGGCGAATACGACACCGGTCGTGACGACGACCAGGGGAAGCAACCCGGTCGGGAACAACCCGCCGTGATCACGCAGGACACCGGGCCCGGTGCTCTCGCCCGCTATCCGGAAGCGGCCGACGAGAAAGACCGTACCGATCACCAGAAAACCGACCAACGCAACAACTTTGATCAGCGCGGCCCAGAACTCCAGCTCTCCGAACCAGCGCACCGACACCAGATTGATGGCCACCACCACGGCCAGCGCGATCAGCGCGATGACCCACTGCGGAATCGCGCCGAACGCCGACCAGTAGTGGACGTAGGTGGCGATGGCGGTGATATCCACGATGCCGCTCATGCACCAGTGGAAGAAATACATCCAGCCGACGGCATACGCCAACTTCTCGCCATAGAACTCGCGTGCGTAGGAGACGAACGATCCCGATGACGGACGGTGCAGCACCAACTCACCCAGCGCGCGGAGCACGAAGAAGACGAACACCCCACACACTGCGTACACCAGCACCAGCCCGGGACCGGCGCTGGCCAACCGACCGCCCGCGCCGAGAAACAGCCCGGTCCCGATGGCGCCGCCGATCGCGATCATCTGTAGTTGACGTGGACGGAGACTCTTCTGATACCCGACGTCCTCGGCGTGCAGTACGTCAGCCACAGTGCCTCCCGCGCTCCTAAATCGTATCGTTGAATAATGTATCGTCAAATAACGGCACACTCAATGGTGTTAAAATAACGGGTGTGCGAGCGGTGGTAGTCGGATCCGGGATCGTTGGCCTGTCAACGGCATTCGAGCTGCTGCGCGGCGGACACCATGTCGTGATAGTGAGCGCGGAGCCCATCGACTCGACGACATCGTTTCTCGCCGCAGCGGTGTGGTTCCCCACCGCGGCCGGGCCGACCGATCGGGTGGCCGCTTGGAGCGTCGAAACCTTCACCCATCTGGAACGACTCGCGCACAACGGTGCGCCTGGTGCGCGCATGTGTGAATCACTCGCCGTTTATCGGGACGAGCCAGCGACGCCGTCCTGGTCCGCGGCCGTCCAGGCGTTCCGGCGGGCGCAACCGGGCGAACTCCCGCCGAACTACCGATTCGGGTTCCGGTTCGCCGTTCCACTGCTCGAGATGCCGATCTTCCTGCCGTGGTTGGCCGCTCAGGTTCATCAGGCGGGCGCGTATTGGGTTCGGCGGACGATCCGGAGTCTGGACGAGCTCGACGATCTGGCGCCCGATGTGATCGTGAACTGTGCGGGTCTGCGCGCGGGTCCGCTGGCCGATGACGCCGAGGTCTACCCGATCCGCGGCCAGGTCGTGCGCATCACCAATCCGGGCATCTCGGTGTCGGTGCGCGACGAAGCACATCCGCTCGGGCGCGCCTATGTCCACCCCCGCACCCACGACTGCATCCTCGGTGGCTCACTGGAGACCGGAGCGTGGGATCGCACCCCTGATCCGCAATTGACACAGTCGATCCTGCGCCGATGCCGAGATCTCGTACCGCAGTTGTCCGGCGCCGAGGTCATCGAAACGCTCGTCGGACTGCGGCCGGGCCGCGCCGAGGTCCGCCTGGAGATCGCCCCGGTCGACTCGTCATCGGTACCCGTGATCCACAACTACGGGCACGGCGGCTCGGGCATCACGGTCGCACACGGCTGCGCCCGCGAGGTATCGGCTCTCATCGACACGCTGTGAGCCGAACGGCGGCACTAGTGGACATCGATGCAGCTCTGCCTCCGAGAGCCGGGCTGTCCGCGCCCGGCGAACCCGCACTGTGAGATAGCGAACACCGCGGCTGCGCCTTTCGGGTGAACCAAGCGGTCACGGTCGCTCGTGGTACTGGAGACGAGATGCGATGTGCAGCTTGCCGAATAGCGACGGAGGGTTCCAAAGATGAATTCAGCCAAGCATTTTCAACGTGTCACAGTGCCACTCGCGGCTGCCGCGATCGCACTCGCGGGTCTGCTCAGCGCGTGTGGTGGCGACAAAGGTGCCGAGGCCGCAGCGAAGCCGTCCTCGACCGCTACCGCGGCAGCTGCGACCATCGCGGGACAGGCGCCCGCAGTAGCGAAAACGCAGGGCTGGCTGAAGATCTACGACGGCATCGCCGCAGCCGGGACCACGAATATCGTGCAGCTCCGGGCGACAAGCAATCCCACCGTCGGACAGTATGTTTCGGATGGATCTGGCCGGTCGCTCTACCGGTTCGACAAGGATACGGCGGCACCGTCGGTATCCAACTGCTCCGGGCAGTGCGCCACCACCTGGCCGCCGCTGACCGTGACCCGCGATCAAGTCCTGTACACCGCAGGCGTCGATCCTCAACTCGTCGGATTCATCGAACGTGCCGACGGCACATGCCAAATCACCATCGGCGGTTGGCCGGTGTACTACTTCTCGAAGGACACCAAGCCAGGTGACCTGCTCGGACAAGGTGTCGGCGGCACCTGGTTCGCGGTCGCTCCGAACGGTGGCAAGGCGCTGAGCAAGTGATCACAAACTGCGGTCGCCCGGATACCTCAGCCGTCGACGTCCAGCAACTCCCACGACAGTAAATTCGCCAGGCCGGGATCTTCGGCCCGCCACGCGCGGTACACCTTGTTCACGAGATCCATTCCGGCGAAGCCGTACAGACCGGTAATCCTGGCACGGTAGTGCTTGTCCGGTGCACCGTCGCGGAATTCGACGTCGTAGTCGACATCGACCTCCTCGTCGAGGTCGGGGTCCTGGTCACCTACGTAATCGAGGTGGATCTGGAAATAGAATTGCCCCGGCGGCTCACGATCGAGTCGTTCCACGATCGCGAACGGCCAACGGGCGTTCAGGTCCGCGAACAGGTCGTGTACCTCGGTGTCGGTCGGATCGGCCAACGCCCGTCCACTCGCATCGAATGCTCGAAGTATCGGTGCGCTCACGCGAGGGATCGTAGTCCGCCGCACGGTTGCCTGCCGAGCGATTACAAGCTGCCCTGGCCGGTGGAATGGCTGAATTGACGCCATTCCCGGTCCAGGCGGATGTGGCGGCGATGGTTCAGGGCCCAGATGGTGAACCCGACCACTGCTAATGCGCCGCACCAGATTTCGAGTAGCACGGCGATACCGACGCCGATGCCGTGCACGGCGGCGGCACTGGATTGTTCGGGAGGGGCGGTCGGTTTACCGTCCGGGTCCAGCCAGACCGGGGCGGGCTGGCCGCGTTCGGCGGCATCGGGGACGCCAACGGTCGCGGTGCCGGATTTGCCGTCGTGGGTCCAGGACACTTGCGCTTCGAACTGGTCACGCACCGTCGCGTTGCGGTCCGCGACGGGTGCGCTGACCCGGACGGGTGTGCCGACAATGGTGCCTGTCACAACGACTTTCGTCGCGTTCTCGCCGCGGATCCGTTCGGATGCCGAGCTATAGGCCGCGGTGCCGGCCGCCGCGGCGGTCGGCACGGCGATCAGCAGCACCAGAACGGCCAGAATACGGACGAACCCCTCCACCCGGTCAGAGACCCGCATCAGCGGACTGGGATTCCAGGGCTGCATCCGCCAGCTCCGCACCGGCCACGTCGGCATCTGCGACACCTTCATCACCTCCTACAACGGAGTTCGCGAGCGACCGCGACTCCTACCCCGGGCATTCCCCCGACTCGCCGGTTGATGCATCGGCGGGAACCCGCGACATGACAAACCCCACTCGGCGCACATCCGAGCGGGATTCATCGGCTCGTACCTATTGAATCGACGGACGCGGATGCCCGGTTACGCCTCGGCTGCCCGACCAACCAAGCGCTGCCCCGACGGCGACCATCCCGACGCCGAGAGCGAAGTGCAGCCAGTTGTCGGCGGTGTTCACCGGCACGAAGTTCGCATCGCTGTCCTGGTCGGTGACCAGCCCGTACAACCACAGCACCAGGTAGATCAGTCCGCCCCCGAGCAGGAACGCCCGGGACGTGAGCGCTGTGCGCGATGCCAGCAGGCCGGCTACGCCGAATACCAGGTGGACGATATTGTGCAGGATCGAGACGTTGAACAGCCCGAGAAGTTGGGCGTCGGAGCTGTGTCCGGCCCATTCCATGCTGTCGTAATCAGTGGTGACGCCCGGAATAAAGCCGAGCACGCCGACCACCAGGAACACCGCACCGACCGCCGCCGCCGCGATCCGCAGCGGCGTCCAATGCGCTGAGGTTTTCGCCTGATGCGCGCCCATGGTGACTGCCTCTCCCGAACCAGGCGTCCGGACGGGCGCCCGCTTCGTGCGACTGGATTCAGCGACTGCCGATTGCGGCAGCCATCTGCGTCATACCCGCGCCTCGGGCGGACAAACGGACAAACCCGCAGGTACAGCGCTCAGGACCGCCCGTCCAGCCAGATGAGGCAGAAGGTGTGTCCGACGGGATCGGCATAAACACGGAACTGGTCGTCGTCATTGGCTTGCACCAACCGCGCGCCCAGCGCGAGCGTCTTCGGCTCGGCCTCCTCGATATCGTCCACCAGCACGTCGAAATGTATCTGCTGAGATGCTTCCGGATCCGGGAAACGCGGTGGTCGATATTGCGGCGCGTATTGGAACGCCAATCGCCTGCCGCCGGGTTCTTCGATGACGACCCACGTGTCATCCGAGGTATAAGTCGGTTCGGCACCGAAGAGGCGGGCGTAGAACTCGGCGAGCTTGCGTGGATCCGGGCAATCCAAGACAACCGTGCGCAGACTCCCCACCTTGCCTTCCGTCATTACTCGACCTCCTATTTGTCGCGGCCATGCTCATCGCGTACCCGCGTGTGGACACTCGAACCCACCTGCCATGGCAAGGATGAAATCTGCATTAGGGTCGAGGCCCATCGGGAGGTTCATTTGTCGAAACGCATAGCGTTGCTCATCGTGCTGCTGGCTGGCGTCGTCGCGTGCTCCAGCACGTCGAAGTCCGATCTGCCCCTGCCGTACCAGGGCGAAGCCGACCAAGTCATCACCGTCGTCGCCGAGCACGCCGCCGATACCAGGGCGACATTGACTGCGTGGCAACGTATTCCGGGCGGGTGGCGGGCCGAGATCGGTCCGCTCCCCGCCTATGTCGGGCGTGACGGCATCGGCCGCGCCAGCGAGGACTCGGCGCACACTCCCGCCGGTGTCTGGACGCTGAGCGAAGCGTTCGGTATCGGGCCGAACGACGGAACCCGGCTGCCCTATCGTCAAGTCGGCACGCAGGACTGGTGGGTCTCCGATACCAGCTCGCCGATCTACAACCGCTACACGCAATGTGTCACTGGCACTTGCGAATTCAACGAAAGCGCGAGCGAGAATCTCGGCGAGGCGGGACCGGCGTACGAACACGCCGTCGTAATCGACTACAACCGTCAGCCCGTCGTCGCGGGCGCGGGTTCGGCCTTCTTCCTGCACGTCGAGACCGGAGGCCCGACCGCTGGATGTGTAGCGATCCCGGCCGCCGACCTCAAAGCCGTTATGCGGTGGCTGGATCCGAGCGCGCACCCGGTGATCAATATCGGCAGCAGGTGACTATCCGCAGATCGACTCCACCGCACCCGCGAGCAACGACAACCCGTGATCCAATTCGTCCTGGCTGATCGTCAACGGCGGCAACAGCTTTACTACCTCGTCGGCCGAACCCGAGGTCTCCACGAGCAGTCCGCGCTCGAAGGCGAGTTGGCACACTTTGCCCGCGCGGGAGGCTTCCTCGAACACGATGCCGTGCACCAGCCCGCGCCCACGGGTCGAGACGCCGGGAAATGCCGCCGCGATGTCGGCAAGCGCGCGTGCCGTGCGCTCCCCCTTGGCGACCGTCGAAATCTCCAGTGCACTATCGGACCAGTAGTGCTCGAGCGCGACCCGCGCGGTGACGAATGCCGCATTGTTGCCGCGGAAAGTGCCGTTGTGCTCACCGGGCGCCCACTGATCGAGGTCGGGTTTGAAAAGTACCAGCGCCATGGGCAACCCGTACCCGCCGATGGATTTCGAGAGCGTCACGATGTCGGGCGTGATGCCCGCGAACTCGAAGGAGAAAAACCCACCGGTCCGTCCGCAACCCATCTGCACATCGTCGATAATCAGCAGAATTCCGTGCGCGCCACACAATTCGGCCAGCTGCCGCAGCCATTGCGAGCGCGCAACATTCACCCCGCCCTCGCCCTGCACCGTCTCCACAATCACCGCGGCGGGCTTGTCCACCCCCGAGGACGAGTCGTCCAGGGCCCGTCGCATCCAGTCCAAGTGGTCGGCCGCATCGAGGAAACCGTCGTAGGGCATGGGCATCGCATGCGGGAGTGGGACACCGGCAGCCGCCCGTTTGGCGGCATTGCCGGTCACCGACAACGCGCCGAGCGACATTCCGTGGAAGGCGTTGGTGAAGTTGAGAACGGTCTGGCGTCCGGTGACCTTGCGAGCCAACTTCAGCGCGGCTTCGACCGCATTCGCGCCGGTCGGACCAGGAAACTGCACCTTATAGTCGAGTTCGCGCGGCCCGAAGATCGTGTCGCGCAAGGCCTCGAGCAGCCGTCGCTTGGCGACGGTCGACATATCGAGACTGTGCGTGATCCCGTCGCCGACGATGTAGTCCAGCAGTGCCCGCTTCAGCACCGGATTGTTGTGGCCGTAGTTGAGTGCGCCCGCCCCCGCGAAGAAGTCCAGATAGTCCTTGCCGTTCTCATCACGCAGCCAGGCGCCGCTGCCGGTGTCGAAAACGGTCGGCCAGGCCCGGCAGTACCCGCGCACATTCGACTCGAGCGTCTCGAAAACGGTCGATGCGGTGCTGTTTCGAGCAATCTGCGAGCAGTCGCTAGCAGTGCTGTTACGAGCGACCTGCGAGCAGTCGCTAGCGGTGACAGTCATCGACGATCCTTCCTGTCGTGCGCGAGCGCCCACCGGGGCAAATCTGAAGTGACTGCGTTTCTAACATTGGTGCAGCGGGTTTGTCGCACTTTTCCAAAAATCGCGCGCTCAACTACCGCGCGTCCCCCGACGCACCGTAGAGTTAACCGATTGTGCACGGCAAAGTGGAGGGGAACAGATCGCAACTCGCCGTAGCGCACCCACTGCGGACCGCACGGCTGTACCTCTATCTCGTGCGAGCCGGTTTCCGACGCCAATCCCAATACAAGCTGGCGATGTTCGCCGGCCTGTTCACCAACTGCGTGTTCGGATTCGTGCGTGCGGCGGTGATGATGTCGGCGGTGCGCGCCTCCGGCGGCTTCGGTGGTTACGACGCGGGATCGATCGGCGCCTACGTCTGGCTGTCGCAGGGCCTGCTCGGTGCGACCCAATTCATGGGACCACCATTGGAATTGGTGGATCGGGTCAAGAACGGCGATATCGCGATCGACTTCTTGCGTCCAGTCGATGTCCAATTCAGTTATCTCGCCATTGATCTCGGCCGCGCATCCTGCACGATCCTGCCGCGGGGCGTGCCGAGCGTACTGGTCGGCGTGCTTACTTTCGGGCTAGTGATGCCCGGCACCCCGGGACCCTACGTGCTCGGGCTGGTCAGTGTGGTGCTTGCCGTTACGTTGTCATTTCTATGCCTTTTCGCTGTCGGATTGATCGGATTCTGGGTAGTGGAAACCCGCGGCCTGCGAGTGCTATACCAGATTTGCGGCACGTTTCTGGCCGGGTTGTTCGTGCCGGTCCACATGTTCCCGGCATGGCTGCGCACCGTCGCGCAGGCCACTCCGTTCCCGTCGATCCTGCAGTCGCCGATCGACATCCTGTCGGGTCGGGTCATCGGGATGGATGCCGTGACGGTCGCTGCCGCACAAGTGTTCTGGGTACTCGCGGTCGGTGCGGTGGGCCGGGCGCTACTGGTGGCTGGACGCCGCAGGCTGGAGGTCCAGGGTGGTTGAGCCCCCGTATACATCCGTACCGGCCGGTACCTGGCGCACCCCGTATGCCGCGGTACTGCGGTCGCGAATGCGAGCCCAGCGCGCGTACCGATTGTCGTTCGCCAGTGAGGTATTCAGCGCCTTCCTGATCGGCATCGTCGAATTCGCCGAGGTATGGGTCATCTACCACAATGTCCAGGTGCTCGGCGGCCTCGACCTGAACGGCGCACTGCTGCTGTTCGGCCTGAGCAATTCCGCATTCGCACTGGCGCAAGTCCTGTTCGGCCACCTGGATTCACTGCCGACCCTCATCCGGCTCGGCGCGCTCGACGCATACCACCTGCGACCACAGCCCCTTCTGCTGCAACTCATCACCAGCGACATCTCACTGCGCCGATTCGCCCGCGCCTCGGTGGCGATCATCGTGTTATGCCTCGGTCTCGTTCGCAACGACCTCGACTGGGGTCCACGGACTCTCGCACTGCTGGTAATCACCATGCTCAGTGGCATCGCACTGTTCGGTGGGGTATTCGTCTGCGCCGCCGGGGCGCAGTTCTACCTGATCGACGGTGCGGAACTGACCAACAGCTTCACCTACGGCGGTTCCTTCGCGGCCATGCAACCGGCGTCGGTATTTCCGACTTCGCTGAAGCTGGTATTCGGCTTCGCCATCCCGGTCGCGTTCACGGCGTATCTACCGACCATCGCACTGCTGCACCTACCCGGCCCGCCGCTGCTGCCGCCCTGGCTGGCCTGGTGTGCACCGCTGGCCGCGCTATGGGTGTGGCTGCTCGCGTTGGGTCTGTGGCGACTAGGCACTCGGCACTATCAGGGAGGCGGCGGGTAAGCGTGGCGGACAGCGAGTTATCGGACTCGATCATCGAGATCGAGAATCTGACAAGGCAATTCATTCTGTACCGAAAAAACGGGCAGCGCTGGCGACGCAGCCGCGAAACGCTCACCGCGGTGGACCGGATGACATTTCGCATCGAACGCGGTTCGGCGGTGGGGTATATCGGCGCGAACGGGGCGGGCAAGTCGACCACGATCAAAATGCTGACCGGCATCCTGGTCCCCACCTCGGGCACCGTGCGCACCTGTGGACTGGATCCGGTGCGACAGCGGCGCGAACTAGCCGCCCGAATCGGGGTGGTGTTCGGGCAGCGCTCCCAGCTGTGGTGGGACCTACCACTGCGCGAATCGTTTTCCATTCTAGCCGCGATCCACCGGCTGGAATCCGATGTCGCGCAAAAACGTACCTACGAGTTGGTCGAACAATTGGAGATGGCCGAGACATTGGACACCCCGGTGCGCCAGCTGTCACTCGGCCAGCGCATGCGTGCCGAGGTCGCCGCGGCGCTGCTGCACTCTCCCGAATTGATCATTCTCGACGAGCCGACCATCGGCCTCGATGTGCTGTCGAAACAGCGACTACGTGAATTCCTGCGCGCCGAACGCAGCGAGCGCGGCACCACACTGTTGCTGACCACCCACGATATGGGCGATATCGAGCGGCTCTGTGATCGGGTGCTCGTCGTCGACCGCGGCAGTCTGGTGTACGACGGTTCACTGACCGGCCTGGCGGTGCGGGTGGGCGCGCGGCGGGTGCTGGTCGTCGATCTGGCCGGACCGACCCGCAATCTCGACGATCTGCCCAGCGCCGAACTGTTGACCAGCGAGGGCGGGGGCATGCGCCAGCGATTGGCCTTCGATGCCGAATCCACCACCGCCGCAAAGGTTCTGGCCGCAGTCTCCGACCGCGCTGAGGTGCGCGACCTATCCATAGAGGAGCCGGACATCGAGGACGTGGTCCGGCGGATCTATGAATCCACCTGGTGACCGACGCCGCTGTCCGGCTCCGAATTGGGTTGATATTCAGGTGTTTTCGGGTTCGCGAGCGCCCTGGTCGAGCCGCAACGGCGGATATTCGTCACGCATCAGTGAGGCATAGGCGCCCACCCGAATGGACCATCGGTGCAGACCGAGCAGGAAATCGAACAGCCCTCTGGGATAAGCGGCCGTGAACAGCAGCGCCACCGCCGCGACCAGCACCAGAACATTTGCCAACGCGAATCCGCCCCAGCCGTCTTTGCCGCCCACACCCGCACTGAATATCGCGGCGAGGATCAGGTAGTGCGGAATGGCCAGCAGCCACCATTTCACCAGCACTAGACCACGACTCAGCTGCTCGGGATAGTCGATCTCCAGATCCGCCGGATAATCCGGATCCGACTGCAGACTGAACGGCGGATACCGATCGGTGCCGAGCACCGAGTAGGCGTAGAAGCCGACACGCCACCCCCAACGCATGACGCCGACATTGAAGTCGAACAGTGCGCGCGGATAGTTACCGGTAATAAGAATCGCGAAGAACGCGACCACCGAGACGATCACATACGCGATATAGAGAAATACCAGAATAATGGCGTGCGGGATGGCCAGGATCCATTTGACCAACCACATCCAGCGCGATAGCGCGGGATCGAGATCGCCTCGGACACGAATCGGATTGGCCGGGCCGGCTCCAGCGACGGTTTTCTCGGGCTCCATGATCGATGCTCCTTCCAGGTGCTTCGATGCCTCCACAACGAGTGGAATGTCCCGATTGTCCCGTATCGGGCAGCCGGTCGGACCACGTTCCGATACCGACACGCCAACGAAAAGGTGGCCGCCGAGGTGGCGAATCACGTAGTGCCGCAACGGCGCTGCCGCGAACCTCAGCCCGGCGCCTGCCCCTGGGCCGAATACAGGCTGACCTCGCCCTCCTCGCCGAGGAACGCATTCACCAGCATGATCTGTCCGGCCTCCAGCTCGTCCGGGTCCGGCGCGCTGGTGGTGATCGAGATCTGCGGAATCACCGCCCAGTTCACGACATAGCGTTCGGGCGGTCCGTCGTCGTCGGACAGGCGCGCGAGCCGGAACACCGACACCGTCTTGCGGAGGATGAGCGTGCGCACGACTTCGGCGATTCGCTCCGGATCTTCCAGCGCGAACATGAACCCGAACGTCAGCTCGGGCGAAGACACATAGGCGGGCACGAACACCGAGGCTAGTCGATCGATCGAGGTCTCGCTCGCCCCTGGCCCGAAGTGGTTGCTGCTCATGCGCTCAGCGATTTCACGAAGGTAGGAAAGTCGGCGGTTATGTGACCGATCCGTAACGGATCATAACGATTTCCCGGCAGCTCATCTGTTTCTACACCATTCTATTGCGCCGATTCGACTATCGCGCTTTCCTGAAAAGGTCCCGATTTTCTGGGCGTCTTCCTCATCGCATCGTCGCGGATTTCCCGGTTTCTTTGCCGTGCTGGTGGACTGTATGGAGGGCGATCCGGGTGCGGGGCTGCGCCGGAGCCGAGGGGTGCCCCTCCCCGAAATCCTCCTCGGCCCTGGCGCATCCAAATACACACCCATCGCCACCGCAGGGGCGTGCATCATGACTACCCAATACGCAGCCGATCGTATCGAAGCCGACGAGCTGCCATCGCCAGCGGCGCTACTGCGCGCATTTCGCGATCCACACGATCCGAATCGACACCGGCACCGTGTCCTGGCCGCGGGACGCGCACTGGTCGAATGTCATGAACGCAGGCGCAATGCCCTGCAGACGGCGCACGCGCCGGACGCACCGAGCGGCCGCGTAGCACAGTGCCTACAACTGGTCGACGACCTCGACGCACACCGAAGCGAGCTGGTCGGCCATATCGATAATTGGGTCGCCAGCAATGTGGAGCACCGCGCAGGCGCCTCGCTGCACACCGAGACACTGGGCGCGGTCATCGATCGAATGGCCGCGAAATGGGTTGCGGCACAATATGCTTTGGGTATGTCGGCACCGGTCGGTTCGACGCATCCACTGCAGTTGGACGATGAAGCCCAACTGCAGTGGAGCCGATTGGCCGAACTGGCCGACGGTTACACGGACCTGATCACCGATGTGATCCAGCACCGGCGCCGGCTGCCGGTGTGGTGATCACCGGGGTTCGTCCGCTTCCGGTTCGACGACTTCCCCCTCGACGAACGACGTGCTCGGCTCGACCTCCGCGTCATAGGACACATCGGCCGCGTCGACCAGATCGGTCGTATGCCGCGCCGCGGCATCCTTGCGCGCGGCAGCCGCTGCCTCGTTCATCTCGATGGCGTCGGTGATCCACTCACCGATCTCCCGGGTGACCTCCGCGACGGTGCCGGTGATGATATTCGCAATATTTCCGACATGTCGCGCACCAGAGGAAGTCAATTCTTGAATTAGGTCCTTGTTGCTTTCGAATTTCCCGATCATTCACACGCCCACTTCGGTTGCGTTCCGCTGTCGCATCACGATAACACCGGGCGTGGACTCCTTCCCGACCAAGAACGGCGGCAGTGCCAGCTTGCAAATCTTCAGCCACACCGATCCGACTTGCTTACCGAGCGAACCGGTGTTGTACGGCAATCCATACTTCTCGCACAGTTCTCGAACCTGCGGCGCGATCTGCGGATAGCGATTCGCGGGCAGATCCGGGAACAGGTGGTGCTCGATCTGGTGCGACAAATTGCCGGACATGATGTGGAACAGCTTGCTACCGGTGATGTTGGCCGAGCCGAGCATCTGCCGGACGTACCATTCACCGCGGGTCTCCTCGGCGGTCTCCTCTTCGGTGAACGTCTGTACGCCCGTGGGGAAGTGGCCGCAGAAGATGATGGAGAAGGCCCACAGGTTGCGCACCAGATTGGCGGCGGTGTTTCCGGCGAGTGTGCTGACGAACAGCGGACCGGTCAGCGCCGGGAAGATGACGTAGTCCTTGAGCACCTGCCGGCCGGCCTTGCGCCACTGGCCCTTCACCAATCGCTTGATGTCCGACCAGCTCTTCTTGCCCCGGATGATGTTCTCCACCTCCAGGTCATGGCCCATCACACCCCATTCGAACAGCACCATCAGCGCGAAGGCGTAGAGCGGTTGGCCCAGTCGCAGCGGATTCCACTGCTGGGCCTCGTCCATGCGCAGGATGCCGTAGCCGATATCGCGGTCCATGCCGTGGATATTGGTGAAGGTGTGGTGCATGTAGTTGTGCGAATGCTTCCACTGGTCCGCCGGACAGACCGTATCCCATTCGAACTCACGGGAATTCAGACCGCGCTCACGCATCCAGTCGTACTGTCCGTGCATGACGTTGTGGCCGATCTCCATATTGTCCAGGATCTTCGACACACTCAGCGCGGCCACCGCGGCCAGCCAGAACGGCGGCAGGAAACCGAGATACATCAGGCCGCGCCCGGCGATCTCGAAACCGCGCTGCGCCTTGATGATCGAGTAGATGTATTCGCGGTCGGCATCGCCGAGATCGGCGACGACACGGGCACGCAGTTCGTCGAGGGCCCGGCCGAGTTCCTCGACCTGGTCCGGGCTCAGTACCAGCGGGCCGTCTTTCGTTTCGGTCAGAATTGTCATTGCTGGGTCCCCTTTGTCAGATATCGATGTCGACGTCGCCGACGGGCGCGTTGATGCAGAGCTGAATGGGCTGATCCGGATCGCTGTCGGTCTCGCCGGTGCGCACATTGCGGGTGCAGCCGGAGCGCCGAACAGCGGTGCAGGAGAAGCAGATACCCATCCGGCAGCCGTACTCCGGTGTCAACCCCGCGGCCTCGGCCTGTTCCAGCAGGACGGCACCGTTGTTCTCGGCGCTACGTCCGCTGGCCGAGAAGCTGACCGTGCCGAAGGCCTCATCGGCGTCGACGGGGGTGGTGGACAGGGTGAATTCCTCGGTGTGCAGCCGCTGCTCCAACTGCTCCGCCTCGAAGACCTTGCGCACCGCGCCCATCAGCCCCGGTGGCCCGCAGACGTAGGTCTCGCCATCGGCGAACCAGGGTGCGATGCGTTCGAGCTGGTCGTAGTCGAAATAGCCGGAGCCATCGCCGGGATAGCGCAGTTCGACGCGGAAGTTCTTGTGCGCCTGTGCAATCGCATCCAGCTCGGCCCGATGCGGCACCGCCTCCGGTGATTTCGCATAGTGCAGGAAGGCGACTTCGCCCGGATAGCCCTCATCGGCCAGCGTGCGCAGCATGGACAGCACCGGGGTGATGCCGCTGCCGCCGCTGATCAACAGCACTCGTTCGGGACGCGGTTGCGGCAGTTGGAAAACACCGGCCGCCGGTTCCATGCTGACCACCATGCCGGGTATGGCATTGCGGTAGAGGTATTGCGATACCAGGCCGTCGGGATGCGCCTTGACCGTCAGTTGCAGGTGGCGGTCGCGCCGCCCCGCCGGGTTGACCGGCGAATAGCACCTGGTGTGCCGGACGCCGTCGATTACGACGCCGATCTGCACGTATTGCCCCGCGACATGGCCGCGCCACTGCCGGGTCGGGCGCAGGGTCAGCGTTACCGAACCCGGCACCGAGCGGCGAACGTGGGTGATCTCCGCACGCAACTCCCGAACCGTCAGCGTGGGGCGGACGAGTTCCAGGTAGCGGTCGAGCGGGTGCGGTGTGGTCAGGGTTTGCACCAGGTCGATGAGTCCCACCATGCGGTTGCCTCTACTTTCGGGCCGCGGCGTGCTCCCGAACCCTCCTCGGTGAGGATTTCAGTGCACGCCTGTACACTCAACTAGTGTGACCGATGGACCGGGTCAGGTGTCAACCAGGAACTGATGTGACCCGAACTACATCCTTGAAATAGATGAATGGTGAACGGCTGTATGCTCACTGTGATGACCGAAACCGCAGCTACCCGGGGCGAGCGCAAGGAGCGCACCAGGCAGGCCCTACTCGACGGCACGCTCGCGCTGGCCGCCGAGCGCGGCTTCGGCGCGCTGAGTCTGCGCGAGATCGCCCGCTCCGCGGGCATTGTGCCGACCGCGTTCTACCGGCATTTCGCCTCACTCGACGATCTCGGAGCGGCCTTGGTCGACGAGGGCATCCGTGCGCTGCGCCTGGCCCTGCGTCAGTTGCGCCGCACACCTGATGCCCGACTCTCGCAGACCGTTCGGTTCGTTTTTGATCAGGTCGCCACCAAACGCGAACTCTTCGGCTTCATCACCCGCGAACGCCGCGGCGGCTCGGCCGCCCTGCAACATGCCATCGCGCTCGAACTGCAATTGATCGTGCGCGAACTGGTCGTCGACCTATCCCGCGTCCCTGCCCTGGACTCCTGGTCCCCCGACGACCTCGAATTGGCCGCCGACCTGATCGTCTCCACGGTCGCCGACTGTATCGCCGACTACGTCGCCGCCACACCGCGCGACCAACCCGCGATCATCGATCGCACCGTCCGCCAGGTCCGCCTCATCGCACTCGGCATGGCCGCGTGGTTGCCGAGCAAGCCATAGCGTCTACCGGTTCTCCCGGCGGCCGAAGCGATCTGCCAGCAAGGCCCGGAGTTCGCCGCCGATCTCGCGATCCCGGTACGTCACTGAGCGCGCCATGGCCAACTCGTAGCTTCGACTGTCGACCGACTGGCGATGGCAGCCGACGACAAGCCACCGGATTCAGTCTGCGGTGCGATCCCACCTAGGGTCGCTGATGCTGTCCGGGCTACGAACTGGCAATAGTGCAGCGAGACCGAGGGCAAGCACCAGCACAATGCCGACGATGCCCGCACGGTCGGCGTCGAAGGCCCAAACGAAGAAGCCGAAAAGTGCTGGGGCAAGAAAGGATACAGCGCGGCCCGTGGTGGTGTAGAGGCCAAACATCTGGCCCTCGCGGCCGGGCGGGGCCAGGCGGGTGAGGAAGGAGCGTGCGGCGGCTTGCGCGGGGCCGACGAAGATGGTGAGCAGTAGGCCGAAGACCCAGAACATGACCGGACCCGACACGATAAACAGTGCGATGCCACAGATCACCATGGCGACCAGCGATATCACGATCACGATCTTCGGGCCCAGGCGATCGTCGAACCGACCCGCGGTGACCGCACCGAGTGCTGCGACGACATTCGCGGCGATGCCGAACAGCAGCACATCGGAGTCGGCGATACCGTAGACCCGCACGGCCAGGATCGCGCCGAAGGTGAAAACCCCGGCAAGACCGTCACGGAAGATCGCGCTGGCGATCAGGAAACCGACGGTACGTCGGTCCACGGACCACAGCTCGCGCAGATCCCGCCACAGCACCCGGTACGAGCCGAAGAATCCGGCCTTGGCCGCACCGGGATCGGCATTGGTGTGTGGTAATTCGGGTACGGCGAACAGCACCGGCAACGCGAAAGCGGCGAACCAGACCGCAGCCAGCATCGCGACCAACCGGATATTCGTACCGTCATCGGTGGGCACGCCGAGTAGGCCGCGATTGTCGCCGTGGCCGGAGATGAAGCCGAAGTAGCTGATCAGCAGGATGAATATTCCGCCGAAATAGCCCATGGCCCAACCGAATCCGGAGACACGACCAACATCGGCGGGGGTGGAGACCTGGCGCATCATGGCGTTGTAGGGCACGCCGGCCAATTCGAAGAATGCGGAACCCAAGCCCAGCAGGACCAGGCCGAACCAGAAGTGGTGGTAATCGTCGTGCACGAAGAACATCAGCGCCATCGCCAGGATGGTGAGCGCGGTCAAAACCGCCAGTGAGCGTTTACGTTTCGCACTCGCATCGAAGCGCTGACCGCTGATCGGCGCGGTGAGTGCGACCACGAAACCCGCGAGGCCCAGAGCCCAGCCGAGCCACGCGCTCGGTGACACTCCGCCCGGCAGATCGTCGCCGACCTTATCTGTGAGGTAGACCGAGAAGACGAAGGTCAGGATCACGGCATTGAACGCTGAGGAGCCCCAGTCCCACAACCCCCACGCCACCACTTGTCCGCGCCCCGCGGCCTGCCCGACAGTCGTCCGCGCGTCAACTTCCGACTCATCCGTCACCAGCCACCACCCTCATCGAATCGCTGCGCGATGCGGCGTACATGGGCGCAGCCTAATGCGAATTTCATCGGCGAGCGGGCCAACACTCGAGACGCGCTTTGCTATGCACCCAGTTGCATAGTACTGGGTGTAACGATAACCTGGCGTCATGGCACTCGAACATGCGCTCCTGGTTTCGCTGACCGAGCGTGCCGGTTCGGGTTATGAACTGGCGCGCCGCTTCGACAAGTCCATCGGCTTCTTCTGGCGCGCCACCCATCAGCAGATCTATCGCGTGCTCAAGCGCATGGAGGAATCCGGCTGGCTCAGCAGCGAAACAATCGCCCAGGAGGGTAGGCCGGACAAGAAGGTCTACACGGTGAACGAGGCGGGCCGGGCAGAGCTGGCACGCTGGATCGCCGCGCCGACCGATACCTCGATACCGCGCAACGAACTCGGCGTGAAGATCCGCGCCGCCGCGCACGGCGATATCGGCGCACTCTGCGACGAGGTCGTCCGGCATCGTGAGCAGCACAATCAACGCCTCGAGCTGTACCGGCTCATCGAGAAACGCGACTTTACCGCTGCAGATCAGCTCGCCGGTACCCCGCTGCACCAGTACCTCGTGCTGCGCGCGGGCATTCGCGTGGAGTCCGGATTCGTCGAATGGTGCGACGAAGTACTGCAAGCCCTGCAACCTCGTGCAACAGCCCCGCACGCGGACCCGAAGAAAGGTGAGACTCAGCGATGAGTTCGTTCCCCCATCTTTTCGAGCCCCTCGATCTAGGCTTCACCACACTGCGCAATCGCGTAGTCATGGGGTCGATGCATACCGGCCTAGAGGATCGTGCCTGGGATACCAACCGGCTCGCCGCCTATTTCGCCGAGCGTGCCCGCGGCGGTGTGGGTCTCATCATCACCGGCGGTTACGCCCCGAATCGCACCGGCTGGCTGCTGCCGTTCGGCGCGAAACTCACCAACAAATCCGAGGCCTACCGGCACCGAGTGATCACCAAAGCCGTGCACAAAGAGGGTGGCAAGATCGCCATCCAGATCCTGCACGCCGGCCGGTATTCCTATATGCCGGGCAGTGTTTCGGCATCCTCGATCAAGGCCCCGATCAATCCGTTCCGGCCGCGCAAGCTCTCCGCGCGCGGGGTCGAGCAGACCATCGACGACTACGTCCGCTGTGCGAAGCTGGCCCAGTTCGCGGGCTACGACGGTTGCGAAATCATGGGCGGTGAAGGCTATTTCATCAACCAGTTCCTCGCGCCACGCACCAACAAGCGCACCGACAAGTGGGGCGGCTCGCCGGAGAACCGGCGCCGACTCGCGGTGGAGATCGTTCGCCGCACCCGCGCCGCGGTCGGGCCCGACTTCATCATCGTATTCCGTTTGTCCATGGCCGAACTGGTCGAGAACGGGCAGACGTTCGACGAAATCGTCGTGCTGGCAAAGGAACTCGAAGCCGTCGGTGCCAGCATCCTGAATACCGATATCGGCTGGCACGAGGCGCGGGTGCCGACCATCGTCACCTCGGTACCGCGAGCCGCCTTCGTCGAATTCACCGCGAAGATCACCGGGCAGGTCAACATTCCGGTCTGCGCGTCCAACCGGATCAATATGCCCGAGATCGCCGAGGAGATCCTTACCCGCGGTGACGCGCAACTGGTTTCGCTGGCACGACCGTTGCTCACCGATCCGGAATGGGTGAACAAGGCCGCCGCCGACCGGGTCGACGAAATCAACACCTGCATCGCCTGCAACCAGGCCTGCCTGGACCATGCGTTCCAGCACAAGACCGTGTCCTGCCTGCTCAACCCGCGCGCTGGCCACGAGACCGAACTGAAGCTGCTCCCGACTCGGCGCACCAAGCGCGTCGCGGTCGTCGGCGCGGGCCCGGCCGGATTGTCGGCGGCAGTGAATCTCGCCGAACGTGGGCACCGAGTCGAGCTTTTCGAGGCCGACGACAAGATCGGCGGACAGTTCGATATCGCGCGCCGCATCCCGGGCAAGGAGGAGTTCAACGAGTCGATCCGCTACTACACCAGGATGCTGGAGATCACCGGTGTGACCGTGCATCTGAACAAGCGGGTCACCGCTGCGGAGCTGCTCGAAGCACGCTACGACGAGATCGTGCTGGCCACCGGCGTGCGCCCGCGCATTCCGAACATTCCCGGCATCGACCACCCGATGGTGCTGTCCTACGCCGAACTGGTGCGCGAGGAGCGGCCGGTCGGCAAGCGCGTCGCCGTCATCGGCGCGGGCGGCATCGGCTACGACGTGAGCGAATTCCTGACCGTGGAAGGACATCCCACCCTCAAGCTCGACGAGTGGAAGGAAGAATGGGGTATCGACTCCGCGGACGAACAGATTCGCGGCCAGCTCACCAAACCGAAACCCGCACCCGCGGCCCGTGAAGTCGTTCTGCTGCAACGCAAGTCGACACCGTTCGGCAGAGATCTCGGCAAGACCTCCGGCTGGGTGCACCGCGCGGCACTCGAGGCGAAAGGCGTCGAGCGCGTCGGCGGCGTCAACTACGAACGTATCGACGACAACGGCCTGCACATCAGCTTCGGCGAGAAGCGCCAACGCCCCCAACTGATCCCGGTCGACAACGTCATCATCTGCGCGGGACAGGAATCCGTCCGCGAACTCGAAGAACCCCTACGCGCCGCCGGTGCCAACATCCACCTCATCGGCGGCGCCGACCTAGCCGCCGAACTAGACGCCAAGCGCGCCATCGACCAGGGCACCCGCCTAGCAGCCCGGCTCTAACGCACTACCGAACCGCTGATCACCATGCGCTGGTGGAGGCAAATGTCGACTCGAGTCCAAGGGGTTACATTCTCGATCCACTCGGTGGGTTTGCGGCGTGGGCTGGGCGGGTCGGGTTGGGTTGATCGCCTAGGCTTCTCTCGTGAGTTTGCCCTCCCCTACGTCTGAGAATCGTGCGGTTGTTACTGGTGCCTCTTCGGGGATCGGGACTGCGCTGGCCGCTGAGCTTGCTGCTCGCGGGTATTCGTTGATCCTGGTCGCGCGGCGCGGTGAGGTGTTGACCGAGCTTGCGCAGCGGTTGACGTTGGCACATGGGGTTACCGCGGAGGTGCGGGCGGTGGATCTGGCCGATCGGACGGCGCGGGGGGCGCTGGTCGAGGAGTTGGCGGCGCGCGATATTTCGATTCTGTGCAATAACGCGGGGATCGCGACCTTCGGCGCGGTCGCCGAATTGAATCCGGCCTATGAGCGGGATCAGATGGAGCTCAATGCCGTTGCGGTGCACGATCTCACCTTGGCCGTGCTGCCCGGCATGATCGCGAGGGGTGGCGGTGGCATCCTGATCAGCGGTTCGGCGGCGGGCAATATGCCGATCCCGAACAACGCCACCTATGCGGCGAGCAAGGCCTTCGCCAACACCTTCTCGGAATCGCTGCGCGGCGAACTGAAGGGCTCGGGCGTGCACGTCACCCTGCTCGCCCCCGGACCGGTCCGCACCGAAACCCCCGATCCGGCCGAGGCCTCCATCGTCGACCGAATGGTGCCCGACTTCATGTGGGTCACCTCCGAATACACGGCCAAAATCTCCATCGACGCCTTGGCCCGCAACAAAATGCGCGTCGTTCCCGGCCTGATCAGTAAGGGCATGAGCGTCGCAGGCCAATACGGCCCTCGCGCCATCACGGCCCCCGTCGCCGGTGCGTTCTACAAGAAGCTCGGCGGCTGAGAAGCGCAAGCTGCGCCTGCACCACACGATTCTCGCCGCCAGCCGTAAACCCGAGCGGGCCAGCCGGCGAGGTGCTCGCTGTGCCGTGCACAGGGCCTACCACCACAGCCTCGCCTCGTCTTACAACCGCATCGGCCGCCCACCGGTCATCGCAGTGCTAGACGCGCCCAACGGGTCCGACGCGAAACCACCGACGATCTACTCGCCCGCGATATCGGCGACTGACGGGCCGTTCTCAGGCCTGTCCGGCGGCGTGGTCGATGAACCGACCGAGCAGTTCATGCAACTGCCGGCGTTCGGTCGCGGAGAACGGTGCAAGCAATTCGTCGACCACCCCATCGGCGGTGCGATTGGCGGCCGCTAACCGCTCTCGCCCGCTTGAGGTGATGTGCACGGCGTAACTGCGCCGATCCCGCTCGTCCTTGCGCCGCTGCGCCAATCCCTGCCGCTCCAGCTCATCGATGATGTAGACCATCGAGGACTTGTCCAGCTGCAGCCTGTCGACCAATGCGCGCTGACTGAGTGGACCCACCTCGGCCAGACAGCCGAGCACCCCGAGGTGACGCAGCTCGAGACGCTGTTCCCGCAGTGCCCGATTGGCCGCCGCGCGCGCATAGCGGTGCGCGAGATAGAGCTGACCACCGATCTGCGCGCCGAGCTGCTCCGAAGTATCCGCCACGAACGAACTATAACCGATGACAGATCGTCTGAATTCAGATAGTTTTGATGAATGAACATTGTCATCGTTGGCGCCGGGCTGGCCGGACCCCTCCTCGCACAGGGCCTGTGCAGAGCCGGGATCACCGTCGAGCTCTACGAACGCGAGGCGGCAGGCCACCACAGCCAGGGCTATCGCATCCACCTCGATCCGGAGGGCGATCTCGCACTGCGCGCGTGCCTGCCGCCGGACCGCTACGAACAGATCGTCGCGACCGCGGGCAAGCGCGGGACGGGCGTGCGGTTCCTCGACCCGCAACTGCACGTCGTCCGGGAAATACTGGTTCCGCCGTCAGCGGATGAGGATGTACACGGGCGACACCTGACCGTCGACCGGCTCACGCTGCGCAAGATCCTGCTCACCGGCATCGACGTCCACCACGGCGCATCATTCCAGCGCTTCGAACTGCTCGACGACGGTCGGGTCCGCACCTACTTCGACGACGGCACCGTCACCGATGCGGATCTACTCGTCGCCGCCGACGGCACGCATTCGCGCATCCGCTCCCAATGGCTGCCGGATGCCGAGGTAATCGAAACCGGCCAATCGGAGATTTACGGCAAGACAGCGCTGATCGACGATATCCGCGCGCTCACTCCGGAGGCAGCACTGGACGGATTCAGCGTGGTCTCTGGTACCGATGGCCGATTCATGTCGCTGGCCGCCCACGAATTCGTCTCCGGTGACGGCGACGACTACGTCATGTGGGTGGTCGTCGCGCCGACCGCACTGATCCCGGCCGACCTGTCCGCCATGGACAAGCAACAGCTGCAGAAGATCGCCACCGAACTCATCGCCGACTGGCCCGACAATCTCGCCGCACTCGTGCGCCATGCCGACCCGGAATCCGTCCACAACACCACGATCCGGACCGCAAAGCCGTTGCGGCACTGGGAAACCGGACCGGTCACGCTGATGGGCGACGCCATCCACACCATGATCCCCGCCGGAAGCAGCGCGGCGACAGCCCTGCGCGACGCCGCCCTGCTCTGCCGTCGCATTACCGAGCGGCCCGATTCGCTGCGCGATGCGGTCCACACCTACGAAACCGAAATGCTCGACTACGGTTTCGCGATGGTGGAACGCTCGCTGCACAGCGTTACCTGAAACTCACTGCGGCTCCCGCAGTTTCTTGGCCGTCTGCACCGCGGTGAGCGCATTGAGGCGGCCGAAGCCGTACTTGTCACTGCGCCCATCCGTGCCGTACGCGCCATGCTGCGGATCGATCATGTCGCACGATTGCTTCAACAAGTCCTTGACCTCGCTCGACGTGAGATCCGGATGCACCGACAACACCAATGCCACGACACCAGCCGCTCCCGGGCACGCGCTCGAGGTGCCGCCGAAGCTATTGGTGAAATTGCCCGCGGCATCGCCGTCATCGGTCGTGCCCACGTTGTATCCGGCGCGACCGTGCCGATCGACGGTCCAGATGCCGGTGGTCAAGGCATCGGGGTGATGCAACGCCGGATCTCCGATGTCGTTACTCGGAAAGGCGCACCAGACCGCCTTGCCGAAATCGCTGTATACACTGCGCTTTCCGGTGTCATTACAGGCCGCGACCGCGATGACCTTCCCGAAACTCGCGTAGCCGTCGTTGTCGACGGACTCATTGCCATTGCCCGCCGCGAAGAGTACGACGCACCCCTTGCCATTGCGTCCGTTCGTCACCGCATGCTCGATCGCCAGGCGGGTACTGGCCGGTATCGGCACGACCTGATTGTGCGCCGGATCGTCCGGCCGGAACCAGACTCCGTCGGCCGGCCCCCAACTGCACGAGATGACGTCGGCGCCGTGGTCGGCGGCCCATTTGAAGGCGCTCGCCTCCGCCTGCGATCCGAGATCGGAGGCGAGCCGAATCGGCATCAACCTGGCCTCGGGCGCCACCCCGGAGGCGCCGACGGTGCCGTTGGCACAGGCCACGCCCGCGCATGCGGTTCCGTGGTTATCCCCTTTTTCGGGGCCGGTTCCGTGCGTATCGCGCGGACGCGGATCGTTGGTCTGTCGGGTCGCATCGCGTGGTGCGACCACCTTGCCTATCCCGGCGAATTCGGGGTGGTCGATATCGACACCGTCGTCGATCAATGCGATCGTCGCCCCGCTGCCGCGCGTAATCGCATGGGCTGCTTCGACATTCGCGTGCGCATTGATCGTGACGCCACCAATGGTCGTCGCCTTCAGATGCCATTGCTGCGGGAAGATCGTCTTGCGGACGCGTCGCCGGATCAACTCGGGATGGCAGTACTCGACATCGTCGCGGCGCAGCAGCCCGTTCGCGATTTCGAACACCTGTTGGCCGGTCCCCTCGGGTGCTGCGGTGAAGTACGCGTTGACGGCGTAGTCCACCGTCTCCTTGATCCGCAGACCTGCAGCGGCCAGCACCGCCCCGCACCGTTCGGGGTCCGCGTCATCGGTGAACTTCACGAAGACGTTCTCCGTGTACAGCACGGGCTCACCGGTCACCGAATCCACGAGTACATGACCGGCGAAACGCACCTCCGGGGCGGCGGCGAGCACGGACTTGCGCTGAGCGATCGAGCGCGAATCGGGCGGCACCCGATACACCTCTACCCCCGCCTCCGGATAGGACACCACCAGTGCCGCGTCATCGAGTTCACCGCTCAGCGGGGTGCGAACCGATCCGATGGAGCGGGGCAGCGGACGTCTGTCCTGGGTTCGGACCGCGATCAGGTCCGGGCTTTGTTCCAACTGGAAACCGGGATCGTTCTTTGTCCCGAAATTTGCGGTAGGCATGACGACTCCTTATCTACGACCGGCAGAACACCACTGCAAACTTAGCGCTGACCTGCGCTGATGCAGCGAATACCGACTACTCGAAAACAACCGGACCCACCGACCGGCGAGTCCGGGATATCACTCGTACTCAGCGTTTGCGGGTGCCGAAAATGCTGCGGCTGATCTCGCGCCCCGCTGCGGCCGCGGCCGACCGCAGAAAGCTCTTCACCGCCGGATTCCTCATGATGCGCTCGGCGGCGGATTCCTCCTCTGCGGCGGCCTTCGAACGCCCCGGCGGTGGCGGGGCCTCCGGTTCCCGCTGTGCCGCTGCGGCTTTCGCGGCCATGATCTCGTACGCCGACTCGCGATCGATGGTCTGGCCATATTTTGCCGCCAGCGCGCTGGATAGCGCCCGCGATTTGATCTGATCCTCGCCGATGGTGTCCATCAGCGAGCGCGGCGGCTGAATCCTGGTCCACGCCACCGGAGTTGGCGATCCCTTCTCGGAAAGCACCGTCACGATCGCTTCACCGATCCCCAGCGAGGTGAGCGCCTGCTCCAGGTCGTAGACACCGGTCTTCGGGTAGGTGCGCACCGTCTTGCTCAGCGCCTTCTGGTCGTCAGGAGTGAAGGCACGCAGTGCGTGTTGAATGCGCGCACCCAGTTGGGAGAGCACCGAATTCGGGATATCGGTGGGTAGCTGGGTGCAGAAGAAGACGCCGACGCCTTTGGATCGGATCAGCTTGACCGTCTGCTCCACCTGCTCCAGAAATGCCTTCGAGGCATCCGCGAACAACAGATGCGCCTCATCGAAAATGAAGACCAGCTTGGGCTTTTCGATATCGCCGACCTCGGGCAGCGTCTGGAAGAGATCGGCGAGCACCCACATCAGGAAGGTCGAGAACATCACCGGGCGCGCCGCCTGCGCACCGAGTTCGAACAGTGTGATCACGCCATGGCCACCCTCGGTCCGCAACAGATCGGCCGGATCCAGTTCGGGCTCGCCGAAGAAGGTGTCACCGCCGTCGGCCTCGAGATTCACCAGCGCACGCAGGATGACGCCCGCCGTCGCGGCCGAAACCCCGCCGATGCCCCTGAGGTCCTCCTTGCCCTCCGGGCTGGTGAGATGGGCGATGACCGCGCGCAGATCCTTCAGATCCAGCAGGCCGAGACCCGCCTTATCCGCCCAGTGGAAAATCAGCCCGAGGGTTGACTCCTGAGTTTCGTTGAGCCCCAAAACTTTACTGAGCAGCAGCGGACCGAATGCGGTAATGGTCGCGCGGATCGGCACCCCGACGCCACCGGTGCCGAGCGAGACGAATTCGGTCGGATAGCCGGACGGTGCCCAGTCCGGCGCACCGGTCTCGACGGCCCTGGCGCTGAGCTTTTCCTCGGTCTGCCCCGGCTGCGCAAGCCCCGACAGGTCACCCTTGATATCGGCGAGCACCACCGGAACCCCGGCCCGCGAAAGCTGTTCGGCAATACCTTGTAACGTCTTCGTCTTACCCGTACCGGTCGCACCGGCGACCAGCCCGTGCCGATTCAAGGTGCGCATCGGAATCCGCACCCGCGCAGTCGAATCCACGGCGCCATCGACGACAACAGTGCCCAATTCCAGTGCTGCCCCGTCGAACGCATAGCCGGCCGCGATCTGCTGCGCCACCGACTGCTCCGCGATCTGCGCGGTCGTGTTCGCCGCCGACTGTGCGGATTCCGCCGCGGCAGCGCTGGCGGCCGCGGTCTCCGCCGTCTCGGTGACCTTGGCTTGCGCGGCCTCGGCCTGCGCCACCGCATTCGCCGCATTCGGATCCGCGCTCGCGGCGGCCGCCTCCTGCTCGGCCAACTCACGTTCGGCGGCCTCGGCCACGGCGGCGGCTTCCGCGGCCGCGCGCGCCGCCTCCTCGGCCGCTTTCCGAGCCGCGGCCGCCTTCTCCTGAGGGGTGGGCGCACCTGTCTCCCGACCGCGACCCTCCATCGAATCGCTTGGCGATCCTGCGTCCATCGCGTCCTCCGTCTGGTCTGACCCTGACTGCTTTCGCAGTGTTAGCTGTCGTGCCGAAACGCATACGCCGATCTCCGCAAACTCTATCGCCGCCGATCCCACCGACACGGCTGCTCCAGTAGTGACATGCACTCCTATGCAACCAGCACCGGTTTCGAGCGAAGCGAGAGCAAGCATGTGCGATGCCGCAGGCATCCCGGACAAACACCGCTAATGTTGCCGGGGTGTCCGACAAATACGTGGTGTGGATGGATTGTGAGATGACCGGCCTTCGCCTCGACAGCGACAAGCTGATCGAGGTGGCCGCGCTCGTGACCGACAGCGACCTCAACATTCTCGGTGACGGTGTGGATATCGTCATCCACGCCGACGATGCGGCCTTGGCCGCCATGCCGCAGGTGGTCGCCGATATGCACGCACGTTCGGGCCTGACCGAGGAAGTGCGCCGCTCCACGCTCACCCTCGCCGATGCCGAGCAGCAGATACTCGACTACATCCGCGAATATGCCCCGACCCCCGGCACAGTTCCGCTGGCCGGCAATTCCATCGCAACCGACCGCGGCTTCATCGCCCGCGATATGCCCGCACTCGATGCGCATCTGCACTACCGCATGATCGACGTGAGCTCCATCAAGGAGCTGTGCCGCCGCTGGTACCCCCGTATCTACTTCGGCCAGCCGGAGAAGGGCCTGAGCCACCGCGCCCTGGCCGATATCAAGGAATCCATCCGCGAACTGGAGTACTACCGGCGCACGGCCTTCGTCGCCGCACCGGGCCCGTCGACCGCGGAGATCACCGCCGTCGCGAACGAACTCAGCGGCGGCGAGAAGGAGACCGCGCAAAACGCCACGTCAGAAACCGATTAGGGACTCGAGGGGTTGACACGCTAATATCGACCGCGCTGGTGATTCACCGGCGATGGTGGCTGTAGTTCAGTTGGTAGAGCACCAGGTTGTGATCCTGGCTGTCGCGGGTTCGAGTCCCGTCAGCCACCCTTACGCGAGGGCGCGAACCAAACGGTTCGCGCCCTCTTCTTTCTTTCGCCCAGCTAGAGACAACCTGAGCAACTCCGGTTCGCACACTGGGACATTGCCCCGAATAACGCACGAACCGCCGTACCCTACGGCCCATCACCTGGCCCGTTGTCTACTCGAGTGTCGCGCGGGTCATATCGGGGACAACCATTCCTTGCTCGTCGTTGCCGCCTCCAACGCATCCGGCAACGGGTCTACACCGAGGCCGGGCCCGTCAGGCACTGTGATGTATCCGGCTTCCAGCCGCAGCGGTTCGATGATGTCTCGTTCGTAATAGCGATCCGAGGCCACGATGTCCGCGGGCAACGTACACCCGGGTAGCGCCGCTACCGCCAGATTCGCCGCCTGACCAAGCCCGGTTTCCAACATTCCGCCGCAAAATGCCGGTACGCCGTGTGCCACACAGACATCGTGCGTCGAGCGTGCCTCGAGATAGCCGCCGAGACGTCCGGCTTTGATATTCACCACCGAGCACGCCCCCAGCTCGATCGCGTCGACAGCGCCGCGGGCCGAGAGAATCGATTCGTCCAGGCAGATCGGCGTACGCAAGCGGCGGGCGAGGCCGATGTGATCGCGGCAGCAGTCCGCGGCGAGGGGCTGTTCCAGCAGTTCGAGTCCGAACTCGTCGAGACCAG
This sequence comes from Nocardia sp. CA-084685, assembly GCF_050955785.1. NCBI lineage: Bacteria > Bacillati > Actinomycetota > Actinomycetes > Mycobacteriales > Nocardiaceae > Nocardia > Nocardia sp. CA-084685. Next base: position 1,857,773 of record NZ_CP192094.1, on the reverse strand, counting down.
CGAGGTGGTCGGCATCGGCCGAGGTATAGGCGCCGTTCGCGTCGACCTGCAGCTCGAGAGCTTCGCCGAACCGCTCCCGTACCGCCCGCACCGGCGCGATATCCCATCCTGGCTCGATCTTGAGCTTGATCCGCTGGTAGCCCTGTTCCAGATATTCCACGACGGTATCCAGCAGTTCGGGTATCTCGTCCATGATCCCGATCGAGACACCCGCGGCCACCGATGTGCGAGTCGCGCCGAGATATCCGGCGTAAGAACCTCGTCGGGAGCGCAGCCAGGCGTCGAGGATCGCCATCTCCAACGCAGCCTTGGCCATTCGATGACCACGAAACCGCGCAAGCGTGGGCGCTACATCATTCGGGTCGAGATCGCGGCCGCCCAGCGCCGGCAACAGAAACCGGCGGATGACGTCGGCGGCGCCATCGATGTACTCGGAGGAAAAACTCGGAGAGGGCAGTGCTACGCACTCGCCCCACCCCTGGGCGTCCGAGGCAACCACCCGCAGCAGGAGAATGTCGCGCCACAATTCGACCCCGAACGAGGTCCGAAATGGGCTGCGCAGCGGAAGGCCCAGCCGACGCAGCTCAACGCCTTCGAGCCTCACCTTCACAGCTTGGCATATCAGCCCCTTGCCGATAGCCGCTTACTATCACCGATAATCTGACAGATAACTGTTTCACTCCGTAGACTGCGGGCATGGGCGGTGTCACCGGGACGCCACTCCAACTGATCAGAAAGACACCAAGTTCGTGATGCGTTCGGCGGTAATCGCAGCTTTCGTCGGCACAACCCTGCTCGCCGGCGCCACCGGTACCGCGACCGCGGATATCGTGGTCGAACCGGGCACCGGATCCAGTACGGGTTCGAGCTCGACCACCACCGGATCAGCCGGCGGTGTCACCACCACCGGCTCCTCGGGCACCGGCTCGGCCGGTGCCGCGATGTCCGGCTTCGAGAATCTATTGTTCGGCGGGCCACTGCTGTGCGCCGCACTCGGAAGCGCCGTCGGAGCGACGCTCAGTTGCGCGTAGGCTAGCCGTTGTCGGCGTTGCCCGCCTTCCATTCCGGCCACGGGATGTTCCAGTCACCGAGTCCGTCCACGCCCGAAAGCGTGCCCCCAACGGTGTTCTTGACGATGGTGATATCGCCGCGCTTGGCGTTCTGCAAAACCCACAGCGCGTTCGCGGGGCTCAGGTTGAGGCAGCCGTGGCTGGTGTTCGAGTAGCCCTGCGCACCGACCGACCATGGGGCGGAGTGGAAGAAGATGCCGGAGTAGGAAAGCCGGGTCGCGTAGTCGACCGGCGTCTTGTAGCCGTTCGGCGAACTCACCGCGACGCCGTAGGTCGAGGAGTCCATGATGATCCGGTCGAAGCGGTCGCCGACGATGTAGATGCCGTTATCGGTAGGCGTGCTGTCCTTGCCCATCGAGGTCGGCATGGTTCGCACCACCTCGCCGTTCATCTCCACCGTCACCTGCTTGGTGTTGTCGTCCGCGGTGAAGATCGTCGGAGCACCGACGGTGAAGAACGAGTGGATATTGTCCTGGCCGAACAGTCCGTTGCCGAGATCACGACCGTAGACATTCACATCGATGGTGACCTTGGTGCCCGGCGCCCAGAAATGCTCCGGCCGCCACCGGACCTCGCGCTTGTTCACCCAGTAGAAGGCGCCCTCGACCGGCGGCTCGGTGGTGATCTTGATCGCATTCTGCGCGGCCTTGCGATCCGGGATGTTCTCGTCGAACTGCACGGCCACCGGCTGGCCGATGCCGACCACCTCGCCCTCACCCGGCAGCAGATACGGCTTGGTCTGGCTGTCCGGGGAACTTGTGGTGAAGCTCAATACGGTCGAGTTCGCGCCGCCCAAACCGATTGCATCGGCCTTCAGCCGGTAATTCTTGCCGTAGCCGAGCACCTCGGTGGTCTCCCACGTCCGCCCATCGGCGGCCAGCTTGCCTGCGACCGCAACACCCTGCGGATTGGTCAATGTCACGGTGGTGAACTTGCCGTCGTCGACCTTGAAGGTCAGCGGCACGCCCGGCGAAATCCCCATGTCACCGTCCTTGACCGGCGACAACAGCTTGGGCTTCATCAGCTCGGTGATCGGATTACGGTCGATGGCAACCGTCGGATTGTCGGCGGCGTTGGATGACGAACACGCCGTCAAGGCCAGCGCCAACACCGCGCACACGATCACCGGTCCCGTGATCTTTCTCATCGACCGATGTCGACCAAGACCAACGCTCATAACCAAACCCCGTTTCAAGTCTCGATGCACCAGGGCACCGATGGCTCGGATCCAACCCGACCACGCTCCTCCCGCAACGCCGACGGAGTTCGGTCCGGATCACGCTCCAGACATTCTGCCAGCGCAACGGGTCCGGTCCACTGTGAAATCCCTCCGCCACAGGCGAGTTCCACCGGTTAGATCATCGGCACCCCATCGGGTGTTAACACCGATCGCGAACTCCCCCACCGCCCCCGGTCAGAAACCGATTTCACTTATGGGTACTCGGCCTGTTAATGTTTGTCCCGCACCGGAACACGGAGCGCAGCAAGACACGCGCCATTAGCTCAATTGGCAGAGCAGCTGACTCTTAATCAGCGGGTTCGGGGTTCGAGTCCCTGATGGCGCACTTAAATTAGCAGGTCAGGCCTGATTTCATGAGTGAGCTTGTTCGCTCGACCGGAACGTCACCAAAAGAACACCAAAAAGTCACCACCACTGACCGATGGTTTCTCAGCTGGCGGTGCCCAGCTCCAGCACCGCCGATGAGTCCGGTGCCTGCTCCGGCGAGACGATGTAATGCCGCTCCGTGATGCCCTCCGGGTCGGCGAACTGCGGTGGCGGATCGCGCGGTGCCGAATCCCTCCGCGCGCCATCCCGAGACTCGAATCGGCCGCCGCACCTACGCACGAGTGGGCAATCGTCGAGACAGCTCCTGCGACCTACGGTGCGGCACAACACACATGTCGAACTGACTTCACCGGCTTGGGTGGGCGCGAAATCCGCAGTGGGACAGGGGATTCCCTGACATCGGGCGATTCGTCACCGTGTCGCGCGGCGTAACAACCGGATCACCGCACGTTCCACCACCAACTGACGTCCGTCCTTGGAATCGGCTATGGCAGCGCGCGCCAACGCGTTGGAAATCGTGACACCATCGGCGAACGACTCGACCACGCGGGGATCGATATAGGATGCACGGGCCACGGCAGGGGTATTGCCCAGCGCGGCAGCCACTTCGGCCACCACTTCCCGTTCGGCACTCTTGCGTGCACGCTGCGAGGTGGGCGGATCCACGCGCCCGAATCCCGCCGCAGCGAGCACGGTCGCCTGCCAGGTGCGAAGGTGGATCCCCGCGCTGACCGGCCTCGCGAGCACGACAGTCATCAGCAATCCCGAATTCCTCCGGGAAGGCCATGCGGTGCACGACTTCTTGCACCCCGACCGCGTCCTCGTCGGTGCAGCCGAGCCGGATCGGGAGTCGGCCGATCGTGTCGCGGCGCTTTACGCAGGTACGGGCGCGCCGACACTGCGGTCGGACTCGGCCAGCGCGGAACTCGCCAAGTACGCCAGCAACGCGTTTTTCGCGGTCAAGCTCTCGTTTGTGAACACACTTGCCGAATTGTGCGAACGGGTCGGTGCCGATTTCACGAAGGTCACCAAAGCGATGGGGATGGATGAGCGGATCGGTCCGGCTTTCCTCACGCCCGGCCCGGGCTGGGGCGGCTCGTGTCTGCCGAAGGACACGCGCGCGCTCCTGCGGACCGCGGAGGCGTCCGGGGTGGACTTCGCTTTGGTCCGGGATGCCTTGCGAGCCAACGAGTATCAGCATGCGATCGTGATGCGCAAGATCCGCCGCGCGGCCACCGGTGCCGTGGACGGCTCGCTGTCGGGTACGCGGATCGGCGTACTCGGCCTCGCCTTCAAAGCCGGGACGGGGGACCTGCGCGACTCCCCCGCCGTCGCGATCACACGGCGCCTTTCCCACCACAGCGCCACCGTCACTGCTTACGACCCGTGTGTCCTAGCATCGAGTCTCCCCGATCTGACCGGCATTCGGGTGATGAACGACCCGTATCTGGTGGCAAAGTACGCCAGTGCCATCGTGATCCTCACCGAGTGGCCCGAGTTCCGTTCACTCGACTGGACGAGACTCGCGACCGAGGTCGACCAGGCCGTCATCGTGGACACCCGAAACCTGCTCGACGAGCGTCTGCTCAGTGGCACCGGTTTCATCCTGCTGGGCACCGGCACCGCCGAGATGGACCGCGCCAAAGATGCCATCCGCAAACCCCACACGAAATGATCACCACGCACGCCAGGCGGGAAACGCCACGTCTAGCCGTATGAGCCGCCACCGTCGGTCATGAGGGGGACAATTATCCGGTGGCCACCCGATCGGTAGTGAGCCCTGCGGAGCAGCTGAACTGCCTGGTCGACCTCACCTGGCCGGCTGGTCGGGGCGTGTGGTGGAGCGTTTATCACATCGGCAGCGGTACGCAGGTGGCCGCCGCGCTCGATGAGCTCGCCCAGCGCATCGTCATCGACCATTGGACCCAGGCCTTGTCTTTACTGGAGCGGCCGTTGATCGGCTGCAACCTCACGGTATGCCGCGCCGATACCTCGGTCATCGATCACGCTTCGACCGCTGTTCTTATCGGCACGCTGCCCGCCGTACTGCACGCCCACGCTGCGATCATCCGCGCGCAAATCCGCTGAGGCTGCAGGGTACGAGCCAGGAGCCCCTCGAACGGGCTGTCAGTTGCCTTTTTCGATGGTCAGTTCAGCAATAGTCGCCTCGCAGTCTGGATAGACGCCACGGTGAAGTCACCGTGGAGGGGTCGACGTCGAATACGGTTCGGTCAGGGTGTCGAGGCGGTCTCGGCGCGACAGCCGAGCGTCAGGCCGTACCCGCCGGAAACCGATACTGCCTCAGCCGCCGCAATAACCATGGGTTTTCAGCCGCGCTGGTCGATGAGGTCTCGACCACCGACTCCGGAAAGGAACTCGCGCCATCGCAATGGTCCGCCCGCGTCGGCGGTCAGGGGTGGTGTGTCCTCTCCCGTGCCTGCACGAAGACCGGCCAGCATCTGTCGGAGTGCCTGCACCGCCGTGAAACGAGGTGTCCACCCCAGCTCGGCTCGGGCGCGCCCGGTATCCATAATCGGCAGGTGCATCACCGCATCGAACAACTCCGGTGCCGCTGGCAGCGCTCGCGCGTGCCATCCCATCGCGAGCGCCGTGCGCGCGAGCGCGGGCGGCACCGACACCACCCGTGCACCGAACAACTCGGCCAGACGGAAACGGTCGATCACCGGCTCCGCGGCCAGGTTGAACGGACCGCGGGCATCGGAATTGATCGCCAGCGCGTAGGCGCGACCGATGTCACGGCTGTGCACGGCCTGAAACCGCAGGCCACGCGGAACCGGTAGGACCGGCGCAATCCCGGGCCTGACCAGGCGATTCGGTAGCAGCGGTCCGGCGAACAAGCGCCGCTGCTGACTGGCTGTCTCCCGACAGAAGGTGAATGCCGGCCGCATCCGAACCACCCGCAGCTCCGGATTTTCAGCCTCGAATCGGTCGAAAAGCCGTTCCACGTAGGCTTTCTCACGCATATACGCGGCCGGAGGCCAGCCGTCGGTCGGCCAGCTCTCGGGTACCGGCCGGTCGTCCTGACATGGGGAATACGCACCGACCGAGGAGGCGTATACCAATGCGGGTACTTGTGCCGCCGCCACGGCGCGCAGCACACGTTCCGTGCCGCCGACGTTCGCGCGCCATGTGACCAGGGGCTGATGGGTCGGCTGGAACAACCACGCCAGGTGAACTACCACATCGGCGTCATGGAAACAGGATTCCAGATCGTCGGTTCGCACATCCGCACGAACCCATTCGACGCCGTCGTGGGGCTTACCCGGTACGCGCCGCGCAATACCAACAATCGAGCTGACTCCGGCCTCGTCCGATAGCGCCTCCAACACACTCGTTCCGACGTTTCCGGTCGCGCCGACGATAACGACTCGCATGTCCGCTCCTTCGCTCGACGTCGAGGGTCGTTAGCGACATACCCGCCATTGTCGCGACGACACCGCACCCCAGAGGCGGTTGCTCGCCCGGACTGATCCGCCGGAAACTGCTGCTGCGACGGCCACTAACGATCCTGGTCGGCAGGCTTGTCTGCATGCCGCATCGCTTCCATCAGTTCTGCGCGAAGTCGAGCGACAGTCGGCTCATCACCAGCGTCTTCGGCTGTGGTGATGTCCTGGCGGAGTTGCGCGATAACGTCCTGGTTGCTCATGGATTTCTCCCGTCTTCGTGGTGACCGGAGTGCGCGGCTAGCGATCACGGTCACGCCGTGGGTCGATCCGATCCGTTATGCAGGGTGTCCGGATTCGGGCCGGTGAAACAGTGCATGAGCTCGGCCGCACAACCGGCCTCGTCGCTCGACGCCGACCCCCGCGCGCGTCTACGGATTCCGTGTGGCAGTCGTTCCATCAGCCGAGATGCCCAGATCTCGCTCATAGACGTCCGGTTGTCGATCCTCTTGCTCACCCGTCCACACCGCCGCGGCCTCCGCGGGGCCCGGTGTGGCCGGTTCCGTCGGTGCCACCTCGGGTTCCTCTTCGGCCAACCGTTCTTCCAGACCACGATCGTGGGCCTGTTCCCACGGAGTCATTCCGTACTTCGTGGCCCCGGTCCACTGTTCTGGAGGATCCATTCCCGCTTCGAGCGGGTCCGTGTGCAGTCGGTCCTCGTCCAGATCCTCAGCGCCGGTCAGCGCCGCCCCATCGGATTCGACGGGGTCCGGCGCGCCGGTGTCCTGCGGCGGATCCCAAGAACTGTTCGGATCGGTCATGAGAGATCACTCCTTTCCGCCCGCGCCCAGCGACGCTCGACGTCATCGCCCCTGTGACCGCTCCGCGAGCGATCAGCTGACTGTCCCCGTTTACCCGACGAATCGGGGACGAATCCGTGCTCGCTCGGCATGCCCGAAAGCGGTCGCATGGCGTCGCGAAGCTCGCACGGCATGTTTCCCGTTTCATCCGGACGTCGACGGGTAGGCGGCGCACAGGAGGTGAGGTATCCATGGTTCACCACACGCGGAACCGACCACACACCGAAACATGTCCGACGTCGAGGCAAGTCGCCGATGCGACCACGCGGTTGACGCACCGCGTGCAAGCCGAGACGCGGCGCCTGCGGGATCGGGACACCGGAGCAGATCGGAGCCGACGATGACCGCAAACCTCCCCGATACCCCGGAACCGATCCATGAAGACCGTGATCGAGCGGGACAGGGACTCGACCAGCGCATCTCCGAACCCAGCGACAGAGCTGATATTCCGGCCGGCGCGGAGACCGAGATCAACGAGCCCGCGCGCCGGGCGCAGCACCGCACGGTTGAGACCGGACACGTGGTGGACGATGTCGCGCACGACGACTCGACTCGCGCAGGACAGCTGGTCGAGAACCCGACGCCGTCGGTATCGGAACCACTCGAGGACGTAGGCAAGCAGGTCGCGGATTCGGCACGCAGCAACCGCGTGCCCGTCGCGGCGATCGCCGCCGGTTCCGCCGCCGTGCTCACCTGGATCATCCTGCGGCGCAGGCGAACATGATGATGCCGCATCCCAGCAGCTGACCTGTGCATAGCCCGACAATTAGGGAGTTCGACCATGAAAGCGATCGTGTGGCACGGCGTGGGCGATATCCGTCTGGACGAGATCGCCGACCCGAAAATCGAAGAACCCACCGACGCCCTCGTCAAGATCACGACCTCGGCGATCTGTGGAACCGACCTGCATTTGGTGCGCGGCACCATGCCCGGGCTGACACCCGGCACCGTCCTCGGACACGAGGCCGTCGGCGTTGTCCTCGAAACCGGTTCCGCGGTAAGGGGGTTCGCGGCCGGTGATCGCGTGGTGGTGTGCTCCACCATTTCCTGCGGGTACTGCTCCTATTGTCGCGCCGGCTATACCGCGCAGTGCGACAACGCGAATCCGAACGGCCCGCATGCCGGTACCAGCTTCTTCGGCGGCCCCACGGCGACCGGACCTTTCGACGGACTACAAGCCGAGGCGGCACGCATTCCATACGCGACCAATACCTTGGTCAAGGTTCCCGACGGCGTGACCGACGACCAGGCGATCATGGTCTCCGATGTGCTGCCGACCGGGTGGTTCGGCGCGCGCCTAGCCCAGGTAAGTAGCGGCGACACCGTCCTGGTTCTCGGTGCGGGAGTGGTCGGGCAATGCGCGATAGCCGCCGCGAAAAGGCAAGGCGCCGCGCGAGTTCTGGTTGTCGATGCCATCCCCGACCGACTCGAGATGGCGCGAGCGCAGAACGCCGAACCCATCGACTTCAACGCCGAAGACCCGGTCGCGACCGTACGAGAACTCACCGGCGGAATCGGCGCCGATCGCGTGATCGACGCCGTGGGTGTCGACGCGCAGGCGCCGAAATCCGGCCCTGCGGCGGACAATCTTCCCGTCGACACTTCGACATTCGAACAGGAACGCCGCACGGCCGCGCCGGAGGGCAATATCGACGACGGCCAGTGGCTGGTCGGTGACGCACCGAGCCTGGCGGCGCGCTGGGCGACCCAGGCCGTCGCGAAAGCCGGCTCCCTCGGAATCATCGGCGTATATCCACCCGGATTCGACCGCTACCCCCTCGGTGAGACCCTCAACCGCAACCTGACCGTGCAAGCCGGCAACTGCAACCACCATCGCTACGTGCCCGGTCTGCTCAATCGGGTCGCCCGCGGCGATATCGACCCCACGCGGTTCATCACCCAGCACGCGGAACCGCTGTCGATGATCGACGCCTACGAGACATTCGATCGCCGCGAAGGCGGATGGGTCAAGACCGTCGTCCCCATGTGATGCCCGAATCGATGCTCTCCGAAGGAGAATGCCATGTCGATACACCACCACATCGCACGCTCGCTCCTCGCCGTCGGCGCATTGGGTCTGGCCGCACTCACCGGATGCTCCGATAACAACGACAACCATGACGGCGTCATGACGAGCACTCTGCCGACGACCTCGAGGCCGACCTCTGCAACATCCACGGCGCCCGACATCACGCCCCAGGCAACCCGTCAGCTGTGCGACATGATCGGAACCGAAATCGACAACTGGCGCGACCAGGGCACGACCATCGCCAAGGTGAGCTTCAACGGAACCGTCCAGGACTGGGCCGCCCGCAACGACAGCCTCAATGACGACGTCATCCGGGACAAGACCATCATCGACCGCATCACCGTCCAGACCTGCCCCGACGTGCGTCAGCGCGCCCTCGATGTGCTCCACACCGATAACCTCGCCGACGCACTGATCGGATTCGGCGGCTAGCGCCTCGACGCGGTCCGATTACCCGCGACCATCGAAGCGGTAGCGCCGGGGTGTGCTGTAGGTCACCTCCCCGATCAGGCGACCCAGGGGCGGGTTGATAACGGTTCCGTCGGGCAGCTCACCGCGGAATCCGACCGGGACCGTCCCGACGAGCACGGCCGGCTCGGCGGCCGAATTCGTCAGGGCGATCATCGAATTCGGGGGTGCCTCCGCGGGCCTGGTCACGTAGCCGTCTCGTTCCAGGGCCTGGAGCAGCACGTTCATCGTCTGCCGTGTCACGAACGCGCCCCGCGCGAGCTCGGAGTTCGACAAGCCCGGTCGTTGAGCCAGCAGCTCGAGGCAGGAATAGTGCGTCACGCTCATCCCGAGCGGCCGCAGCACCTCCTCCATGGCTGCGCGCAGGGCGCTCCGTGTCAGAAGACTGACACGAAGAGAAGGAGCATCATCATGCCCGCCACCGGCCCCGACTTCATCTCGCTCCAAGCGCGCGACCTCGACGCTTCGCGGGCGTTCTACGAGCAGTACCTCGGCCTCGTCCGCTCACAGACCGGACCTCCCTGTTTGCCAAGCTCGGCGTCTCGTCTCGCGCCGAACTCGCCGCCGTTGTCGCCGGTTGTCCGGCATCGGCCACGACTCGACCGGTAACCGATTTGAGGGGGTTTCCCTACTACCTGCGCTGTCCGACGGTATCCGAAACTTGTTGTGGCAGTGGCGTCGAACGTCTGACCGACGAAATCTCGGCGAGCTGCGGAAGCCGAGACCGGAGGACATGCGCTGTGCAACCCATCCATGCCGACCTCTGGTGTACGGCATCGCGGCCGGACCGCCGATGAGCGCGGCATTGTCAGGTCCTGTCGTCGTACGGAGCGCCCAGATGGAGCCGATCGAGACCAGTGCCGACGACCAGACGGCAAACCGGCTCACCACCGAGACATTGTCGTCGCTGCGGAACTGGGTGGGGGCCGTGTGTGAGGCGGAACTGCGTCGCCTGGACTCCCGTGCGCCCAGGCTCGACGCCGACGCGCGCGCCGAAGTGGCCCGCTCCATCCAGCGGGTGGTCGATGGCCTCCTCGGCGACCTCGGATCGCGGGTGGCCCGCGATGCCGGACTCGTCGACGCGCTTCGGACCTTCTTCGTATTCGACCGCCCAGGAGGCAAACCTTGACCAGAGTGGGTGTGGTTGTGCCACCGGCCAATCCGGCGGTAGAGCCGGAGTTCGCACGCCTCCTCGACGCGCGGGCAGATCTGCATGTCACCCGCTTTCCGGTACGGCCAGGCCGCCCGCTGGCGGAGCGTTTGGACGCCTACAACGACGCGTTGCCCGACATGATCCGTTCGTTCGGCGATCTGTCGCTCGACGCTGTGGTCATGGCGTGCAGCGGCTCGCGCTATCTGCTCGGCCCGGCCGATGATCGTCGCCAGTGCGCCGAGCTGAGCGCAGAGTTCGGCCTGCCGGTCGCCTCCGCCACTGAAGCCATCAGATGCGCGCTGTCACACCTCGGCGTCGATGAAGTCGCCTTGGTCTCGCCCTACCAGCCGTGGCTGACCGCATGCGCCGAGCGGTTCTGGGCGGCGGCGGGCGTCCGAATCGCCCAAGTGGTCGCGGTGCAGGCCGGGACGCGTTTCGCTCCCTACGAGGTGACAACGGATCAGCTTGTTGCGCAGCTCGAGCAGGCCGCGCCGCCACGGGACACAGCGCTGCTGCTGACCGGCACTGGCATGCGCACGCTGCGCGCGATCGACCTGCTGACTTCGCGTGCTGAGCGGATCGTTCTGACCGCCAACCTGTGCAGCGCCTGGTGGGCGCTGACCAGCGCAGGCCTGCCCGCCTCCTGGGAACGCACCGCGCCCCAGACGCCGGCCCAGTCGGTCGCGACATGAGCCCCGAGGTGATTGTCGCGGGCGCCGGACCGGTCGGTTTGGTTGCGGCTCTCACCCTGGCCAGGGCCGGGGTGTCGGTGTCGGTGCTGGAACGAGAGCCACGGCCCGCGACGCGTTCGCGCGCCGCCACCTTTCACCCGGCCACGCTCGAACTGCTAGACGAGCAGGGAGTGGCCGCGGCCCTGGTGGCGCGCGGCGTCGTCGTGAACCGCCTGCAGTGGCGCGACCTGTCCGGAGCGGTACTTGCCGAGATGAGCATGGCCACCTTGAGCGAGCTGACCCGGTATCCCTTTCGGCTGCACGTGGAGCAGTCGGAGCTCGTCGCGCTGCTGCTCGCCGCCCTCGAAGCGTATTCGGAGGTCGATGTCCGATTCGGCACCGCAGTGCAAACGGTCACCGACACAGGCGTATCCGTGCGTGTCCGCACCGCGGGCGGCTGGTGTCGGGCCAGGTACCTCATCGCTGCGGACGGCGCGCACAGCACCGTCCGGGCCTCACTCGCTGCGGCATTGCCGCTGTCGGTCTACCCGACGCATGCGTTGCGGATCTTCACCCGCGCACCGCTGGACGAACTGCTTCCGGGCTTGGCGTCGGTCACCTATGTGCGTGACCCGATTCAGTCGTGCAGCTTGTTGCGGTTGCCCGACCACTGGCGGCTCATTCTCCGGCTCGCCCCCGACGAGCCCGTGCCGCGGTGCGTGGCCGGGCTGGAACTGAGCACCTTGGACATCTTCGACGTGCACCGCTACAGCTTGGCGAGTGGCGTACTCGACGCTTTCCGCCACGGCCGGGTGCTGTTCGCGGGCGACGCCGCCCACGTCACCTCCACCGCAGGCGGTCTCAATATGAACGCCGGTATCCACGATGCGGTGGATCTCGGCCGGACACTCGCCGGCGTGCTGGCCGGACAGGCCGCACCGGACGCGCTGGCCGAGTGGTCGCGGCGACGCCGCGCGGTCCTGGTCGATCATGTCGTCCCGGCCACTGAGGCCAGGGTCGCCGGCGTTCAGGACGGCGACAGCGCGCGGCTGCGCGCCGCTGTCGCCGCGCTCACAGCCATCGCCGCCGATCGCGAGGCCACCAGGAACTACCTCGTGAACGCCGCCATGCTCGACACCGCCCCATTACCGGTAAGGAAGATCTGACATGCGAATTCGGTTCCAGAAACATGCCGTCGAGGGGCGTTCGCAGCTGCTCGACAAGCTCTACGCCGACCATCTGGCAAAGGTCTCCGATCCCACCACCGAGGTCGAGATCCATACCCTGCCGCCGCAGCTCTACTCGACGGAGCTACCCGAGGACTTGGTCGGGTTCGGGACAATCGGGCTGCTTTTCGCCGACTATTTCGCGCGCACCGCCGTCGCCGCCGAACGCGACGGCTGTGCCGCTTGGATCAGCGGCGCTGGCCAGGACCCGGGGCTGGTCGCGGCACGGGTGCGCGCCACCATTCCCGTCGTCGGGTACGGCGATGCCACTTGGCAGACCGCCAAGCAGGAGCGTCATCGGCTCGGCCTGATCGGCTTCATTCCACATCTGATCGAGCCGATTACCGACAACATCGCCGCCGCGGGCGCCGCGTTGGCCTCTTATCAGTTGATCGATGACGGCGCGGCGGTCATCTCTCGTGCGCTGGCCGGCGACTTCGAACCGTTCGTACGGGCCTACACCGTCGCCGCCGAGCGGGCGGCGGCGGCAGGCGCTCAGTGGTTAGTTCCCGCAGAAGGCATACCCAACGAGCTCCTCGTCCACCTGGAGATCCAGGAGCTGTGCGGACTGCCGGTCATCGACCCCGGCGGATTGGCGATCAAAACCGCCGAGCACCTGGTAGGACTCCGCGCTCTCGGCATCACGGCCAAGGCCACGACCGGATACTGGCATCGGCGGCCATCCCCGGACCTGCTGGCGCACATCGAGCAGATCTTGGAGTTCAAAGCATGAGCTTCCCCTCCGACCGACCGCGGCGACTGCGCCGCACCGCCGCGCTACGAGCGTTGGTAGCCGAGCATCGGCTGCACCCGTCGGACCTCGTTCAGCCCATGTTCGTGCGCGAGGGCATCGACGAGCCGAGGCCGATCCCAGCCATGCCCGGCCAGGTCCAGCACACGCGCGAGAGTCTGCGCAAGGCGGCTGCGGCGGCCGCGCAGGCAGGCGTCGGCGGCATCATGATCTTCGGCGTGCCCGAGCACAGGCATCCGGACGGACGTGGCGCGTGGGATGAACGCGGCATCGCCCAGCTCGCGATCCGCGACGTCGCGGCCGAGGTGGGCGACACGACCGTGGTGATCAGTGATGTCAATCTCGACGAATACACCGATCACGGCCAGGTCGGGCTCCTCGGCAATGACGGTGACGTGGATAACGACGCCACGCTCGACGCCTACGCCCGAGTCGCCTTGGCACAGGCCTGCGCCGGAGCCCACCTGGTGGCGCCGAGTGGAATGATGGACGGTCAGGTCGCCGCCATCCGTGCCGGACTCGACGCCGCCGGACACGAGCGCGTCGCCATCCTCGCGTATGCCGCTAAATACGACTCCGCCTTCTACGGTCCGTTCCGCACGGCTGTCGAATCCTCGTTCACCGGAGCCAGATCCACTCATCAACAGGACCCCGCCAACCTCCGGGAGGCGATGCGCGAGGTACTGCTCGACGTCGAGGAGGGCGCCGACCTGGTCATGGTCAAACCCGCAGGCCTCTATCTCGACGTGGTGCGCCGAGTGGCCGACGCCGTGAACGTGCCGGTTGCCGCCTACCAGGTGTCGGGCGAGTACGCCGCCATCGAGGCGGCAGCGCAGTACGGGATGGTGCAGCGCGAGAGGGCCATCGAGGAGAGCCTCATCGCGATCCGCCGGGCCGGGGCACGGATCATCCTCACCTACTGGGCCACCGAGTTCGCTCAGCGACTGCGTGCTTAGTCGACGACCCACAACCCAACTCGGCCGCTGTCGACGTCGCGAGAGAGGCGATCGGTGAGCGATCGTCGGCGCCTCAGGCGTCGTCGTGACCTCACCGAGGCGGTGTTCCGAGGTCGGTGTACGCGTCGGCGCCGAGAACGGTCGAGGCGTCACCGGCCAGACTCAGTGTTCGGGCTCGCCGATAGCGGCAGTGGGCCGAATCGAATACCGCGGCTGCGGCGAGCGGGCGCGCTGGGTCATGGCCGAACAGGGCGGCCGGGGTGGGGCGGCGAGCGTGGCAAGAAGGGCATCGAGTCCTACTACAACATCAAGTCGGTCTACATCGGCCACTGAAAGCGGTCGCCCCGGGAGAATCCGGACACCCAACACCCGTTCGGTCGAGGATCTCGGATTGTGATTCGAGAAGTCCGGGCGGGTTGCGGCACTGCGTGTGGTGGGAACGCTCGGCTTTCCACCTACACCATCAGGCGACCCAGGGCGGGTTGATGACGGTTCCGTCGGGCAGCTGACCGCGGAATCCGACCGGGACCGTCACGACGATTACGGCCGGCTCGTCGGCCGAATTCGTCAGGGCAATCATCGAATTCGCGGGCGCTACTGCGGCGTCACCGGCCACCAGGGCCTCCGCCTGCCCGTCGATTGTGATCGTCACCGCACCCTGGATGACCACGAACGCCTCCTCGCGCAGCACCTTGTGCGGCACGCCTTCGGTGTGGGGCGACACCTGGATCTGCCAGACGCAGAGTTCGGCGCTGCCGGTGCCAGGACGGATGTAAGAGGTGAATCGGGTGCCGTGCATTTCGTGGACCTCGGCATCGGCGGCACGGGTCACTGGCATGTCTGAACTCCTTCATTTGGTCAAGCAGATTGACTATATAGTCAAGCAATTTGCCTATCTGTGTCAAGATGTCAGCCATGTCGAATCCGAAATCCGCTTCGACCCCGCGGCCCGGCCAGGACCTCGCGCTGCTGTTGCTGGCCGCAGGAGCCGCCGCCACGGACGCCATTCACGCAGGAGTGGTCGCGGCCGGGTTCACCGACGTGCGGCCGACGCACGGATTCGCATTCGTGCGACTGGCGCCGAACGGGGCGACGGTCGGCGAGTTGGCCGAACATCTCGAAGTGACCAAGCAGGCGGCCAGTCAGCTGGTGGACGAACTCGTGCGCAAGGGGTACGTCGAGCGCAACGCACATCCCGACGATGCGCGCGCCCGGTTGATCACACTCACCGCGAAGGGATGGGCCTGCACGCGCGCGGCCGATGCCGCCGCAGCCGAATTCGCCGACCAGTGGGCATCCGTTTTGGGCGATTCCAAGGTGGCCGAATTGCGTAACATTTTGACCCGCGTAGTGGCCCCCGGACGGGTCCGTCCGGCCTCTTGGTGACCAAATCGAGACAAAGTGGCCTGCGTTACTCCGAAATTTAAGTGACCTGCGTCACATCGCGTTTAGGAGCAAACTCCCCGCATAGAGGGGATTTCCAGGAGCGCGACCAGGGCTTTCCAAGATCGGTAACTCCTGCCATTCACTATTCGTTCATGTTGCGTTAACCGACCGTGACCAAGCTGAGACCCGGTCAGAAACAGACCTGCAGTTTGGTAACACCGTGGAGCAATCCACACACAGTCGGAAAACGATCGCAACGGCAGATGGCTTCCATCCGCAGCGGTCGCTGGAGATATCAGCGGCGCAACAGCCCGTGACCGCATTTCTCCACGCTCGACAGCGGCACCCGCCGGGAACCGACCTCGGGTGACTCGCACTGCGTCGTGCGCCAGGGCTCGCCTGGCCTTCACAACAAAACCCGAAAACAGCATACGAACCGATTCAGGCGGGCCTTCCCACCGGGTGCCCCGTCGGAGATCCGCACTGCCTCAACCGGGCCGGATCGCCTCTCTGGACACGACAAGGAACTGATTTCGAAATGCTCGACAAACGCCTCCCTTCTTTCCGCCGCCTTTCACTGCGTGACGGTGTCACCCTGGCAGTGGCCGCGGCCGGTGTCATCGCCGTCGGCACCTCCTCCGTAGTCGCGCTGGCCGACGACAGCGTTCCGTCGCGCATTGCCATGGTCTCCGAGCAGCAGCCGGCCCCCGTGGCCGCGCCGGTCGACGCGGCCGCTCCGGCCCCCACGGTCACCCCGGTCGACGCCCCGATCATCCCGGGTCTTCCCGCACTGCCCGAGCTGCCGCCGATTCCGGGGCTGCCCCTGCCGCCGCCCCCGGCCCCGGTCTACGAGGACAACCTCGACGGCTGGATCCACCACGCCCTCGACATCATGGCCGGCCAGGGCATCCCGGGCAGCTACAACGGCATCTACCGCAACATCATGCGCGAATCGGGCGGCAACCCGCAGGCCATCAACCTCTGGGATTCCAACGCCGCCAAGGGCATCCCTTCCAAGGGCCTGCTCCAGGTGATCGACCCGACCTTCAACTCCTACCACGTCGAAGGCACCGCCTGGGACATCTGGGATCCGGTCGCCAACATCACCGCGGCATGCAACTACGCAGCCCACCGCTACGGCTCGATGGACAACGTCAACTCGGCGTACTGATCCACGACTGCTGAACAATGCCTCCCCGCCGTCGGCGGGGAGGCATTGTCGTAGGGTCGACCAGGACCGACCACCACGATGCGGATTCCGCCATGACCGATTACGCCCACTCCGACCACGCGTCGAAGAGCCGCGCCGAGAAGGCGCGCCGCCTCGCCATCTATATCTGGGATCGTGGCATCACCGGGAAGGAACTGCTGGATATGCCATCGGCGGTCCGCCGGAAGCTGGCGCGCGCGGCCGAGACGAATCCGCCGAGCACCGACGAGACCTGGACGACCGTGGCGAAGCTGCTGGAGGAGAAGGACACCTGGGCCGCCCGGCATCCGAATCACCCTGCGGCACAGCGCAATAGTAGCGACGAGAAGCTGCTGTGGGTGAAGCCGCCGATCGCACCGTGGTGATTCAATAACCGAGTTCGGACTCGCTCTCGGCCTCGACGACCACCTTGTCGGCCAGCGAGCGCAGTGCACGCGCCTCGGTGGGTGTCATCGGATCGACGAAGATCCTGCGCACCAATTCGACATGATTCGGGGCGGCCTTCTCGAGCACCTTGCGTCCTTCGGGGGTGAGTTCGACCAAAATCCCCCTGGCGTCGTCCTCGGCCGGGCGACGGTCGACGAGTCCGCGAGCGGCCATGCGCGCCAAATGTTTCGAGAGCCTGCTCTTCTCCCAGCACACCTCGGCGGCCAATTCCTTGGCACGCAAACAACCGCCGGGCGCGGCCGACAGCGGTACCAGGAGTTCGTAGTCGGCGGTGGACAGACCGTCCTGGGCCAGCCCTGCCGCTAGCGCCGCATCCAGGCGCTGGCGCAGCCGTATGAAGGCTTGCCAGGTCTGCTGCTCGTCATCGTTCAACCAACGCACCACGGGAATGATCCTAGCCAGTGTTTGGTTGACATGGACACCAACTATTCAGGAGGTGCCCATGCCAGCCATCACCGTCCCCGACATCATGGTGCTGCCGCGCCTGCCCCGACCCACGGATTCGACGCGGGAGCGGCAGGTGAGCAGCATCAGCACCGCACATCAGCAGCGCGAAGGCGCGGGCTTCGAGGTGCGCAGGCCGTTCCCGAGCATGGATCTGCGCTCGGCTGATCCGTTCATCCTGCTCGACCAGATGGGTCCGGTCGCCTATGAGCCCTACGAGGCCAAAGGCGCGCCATGGCATCCGCATCGCGGCTTCGAGACCGTCACCTACGTCATGGACGGCACCATGGTGCACCACGATTCCAATGGCGGCGGTGGCGTCATCAGCGAGGGCGATACCCAGTGGATGACGGCCGGTTCCGGCATTCTGCACGATGAACTGCCCGCCGAGGAATTGGTCATCGCGGGCGGCTGGTTCCACGGCATCCAACTGTGGGTCAACCTGCCGCGCGCGCAGAAGATGACCGCACCGCGTTATCAGGATCTGCGCGGCAGTGAATTGACGCTGGTCAGTTCGCACGACGGTGGCGCATTGGTGCGCATTATCGCGGGTGAGATGGGTGGCTACGCGGGTCCGGGGTCGACCTACACACCGATCGCATACGCACACGCCTCCATCACCCCGGGCGGTCAGCTGGAAACCCCATGGCAGCAACGATTTACCGCGATGGCATACGTACTGTCCGGCAGCGGAACGGTGGGCGCCGAGCGCCGACCGATCAGCGAAGGCCAACTCGCGGTATTCGGTCCCGGCGACTCGATCACCGTCGCCGCGGATGTTATGCAACACAACCGCACCCGCGATCTGGAGGTGCTGCTGCTCGGTGGTCTGCCGATCAAAGAGCCTGTGGTGCAATACGGTCCGTTCGTCATGAACACCCGCGCCGAAATCATCCAGGCAATGGAGGATTACCAGGCCGGACGCATGGGCAATGTCCCGGCCGAGCATCTGATCGGTAGACGTTTGGGCGAATAACTGAAGAAGGGGCGTTGTCCCCTAATGCCCCTAATTGTTTTGCTGCGCAGTTGACAAGTACGCGGCCCGTCACAACAGTGGATGCGGCGTCTCCCCCTGGACGCTACTCCACCGCAGCACACAAACAGAGGAATATATGAACGTTCGCCGGCTCACCGTCAGCGTTGCCGCGGCAGCACTCGCCTTTCTAGCGGCGCCCGCAGCCCTGGCCGACGTCCCCACCGGTTCCGCAGGAACGGGCTCATCCGCCATCGATACCGGATCGGCCGCGACCGGTTCGGCAGGCATGTCCCAGACCGGCTCGGCCGGTGGCGCATTCGCCAACTGCGACGAGGCCCGCGCGGCCGGTCGGGCACCGCTTTTCCGCGGGGAACCGGGCTACGGCCCGCATTTGGATCCGGACGGCGACGGCTTCGCCTGCCCGACGGTCTGATAGCCCTGAAACGCAGAACACCCGGTGTGCTCAGCCACACCGGGTGTTCTGCGTTGTGGGCTCAGCGGAAAATCTTGACCAGCACCAACCCGACGACCACCACGGCCGCGCCGACCAGGCTGTACTTCACCTTCGGCTGATTGAGCTTCGCCAACACCATGTGCTTGGTGTCATCGGCGATGCGCTGTGGATCGGCCCGCACGGCGATTTCGTCGAGCGTGCTCGCGAGCCGTGTCCGTGCGGCCTCGATCTCCCGCTCGATCCGCTCGGTATCCCTAGCCACGTATATCCTCCTGTGTTCAATTGCGGTGCTCGCGGGCCTGTCCGAGGTTACTCAGGCTGCCGCCTGGCGAGCCCGTCGCTCACACCGCGATTCAAATGTGCCGCGAACCGCGCTCGCCGACGAGTCTAGCCAGCCGGGCTGCGTCGGTGCGGCTGCGTTGTCGGGACATTCGATTACCGTGCAAGAGGTGACCGACAACCAACGACTCTCCCCTGGCGATCCCGCCCCGGATTTCACCCTGCCCGACGCCGACGGCAAGGACGTCTCGCTGTCCGATTACCGCGGCCGCAAGGTGATCGTCTACTTCTATCCCGCCGCGAGCACCCCTGGCTGCACCAAACAGGCCTGCGATTTCCGCGACAACCTCGCCGACCTCGAGGGCGCGGGCATCGATGTCATCGGCATCTCCCCCGATAAGCCCGCCAAATTGGCCAAATTCCGCGACAACGAAAATCTCACCTTCCCATTGCTCTCGGATCCGGACAAATCCGTCCTCACCGCGTGGGGTGCGTTCGGTGAGAAGACGATGTACGGCAAGACCGTCACCGGCGTTATCCGCTCTACATTCCTGGTCGATGAAGAAGGCAAAATCGACGTGGCGCAATACAACGTCCGCGCCACCGGCCACGTCGCGAAACTCCGTCGCGACCTGTCGGTGTAGACCTGCTGCTCGAACGAGCGCATGCCCTGCTCGTAGCCGTCCACGGCCGATGCGCAGATCGCTTGCGCCCAACGGGTTTCGTTCAGGCCGAGGGCGCATAAAGCGAAAGGTCCGGAGCCGCTGGGGCACCGGACCTCTCGAAGATTTCTCCTAGGCGGGTTGCAACTGCTGGGCCGCCCATTGCATGAGCATGCGGACATGGTTGTCCCACCAGCGGTAGAACTCGGGGGTGAAGGCCGCCGGCGGCGGAGCCTCACCGGGGAAGAGCATGGCCTCGTTCGGAGCACCTACCTTCGTGGTCGTCCCCGGAATTCCGGTGCCCGGGAGCTGCTGAGGGGATCCGGCCGCCTCGTTTCCGTACTCGTGTGCATCCGGAGAGACCGATACGGACGGCTGAGCGCCCCAGTGTTCGTTGTACTGCGGAAGGTTGTCCAGATCGAAGGCGGCCACCGTCGAGTCGGCGGTGGATCCGGCGGCGGTGGGTTGCCGAGTCTCCGGACGATCGAATGGGTTGCTATCCGGCCGCACCGAGGAGCCCGCGGTGGAGCCGCTCGCCGATGCGGTACCACCATCGACCACGCGGGCATCCGCGGTGACCCGCGCGTCTGCGACGACCGCGCCCGTACGCGTTGTCACGTACATGCCTCCCGCGGCCAGCACGCCGACCAGCACGCTGGCCGCGGCGAACAGCGCCGTGTGACCGCGCGTACTGCGAACCGGCTCGATCGGCTCGTTCACACCCATCGCATCGCTCATCGCGAACAGCGCGGCACCGACCGCCGATGCGGAGGTCGCGATCTTGCACGGCAGTACCGGCGCGCCGAAGCCGTCTATCGCCGCGGCCACCACTGGTCCACCCGTGGCCGAACCGATCAGCACCACCGCATCCGGCCGGACCATGGCCGCCTCGAACTGATCCCAGGCATCCGACACCGCGACGTCGAGGGCCTCGGCGGACGCACTTCCGGCCTGACTCGTCGCGGCCAGTACGCGGCTGCGCTTGCGGTCGATCAGTGTGAACGCCTGATGCCCGGGGACCAGCTCGCAGATGAGTAGATCGTCGAATTCATCGAGCCAGGTCATGACCCCGGCCACACTCAGATGTGCCGACTTGGCCGATACCAGCGAGGCGGTATGCCACGGCCCGGACGCCAAGGTGGTGACGATGGCGCGACGCTCGATGGCATCGCGGTAGGCGACCGCCGTGCCCACGATCTCCCGCTCCGACTCCAGCTCTGCAGCTAGGGTGTCCAGCGCCGTCTGGACCGCGACCGCGAGGTCCGCCTTCGAATCGCCACGAGTTTTCACCACCCGCTGAAGCAGCACCCGCTCGGGTAGCTTCTCGCCGCCGTCGGCGAGGGCTACCGCGTGAACGGCGCCGCGTTCGGTGGAAACGCCTAGTGTTACCACGGATCGAGCTCCCACTGATCACGCCTTCCCAGTGCAATTGCAGAGCCCACGAGCTTGCCGAAACCCCTGAGCCCCTTGGATTCCCCGGCACGAAACGTGCGTTGAGATGCACGCACGCTCGGTTATGTGTTCGGCGCCATCTCAGGCTTGGATGGGTGATGAAATGTGACAGTCCTTAACACGCAGATATGGTGCGCGTGTCGCACGCGTGTCGATACCGCTAGCCTTGATACGTGGATGTACGCACGCAGGCCAGGTCGAAGCAGCGACGTCCGGACCCTGCGTTGGACCTGCAGGACGACCCGCAGGAGCTCATGCCGCGGCGCAGGCCGACTCAGGAACGTAGTAAGCGCAAGTTCGATGCCCTCTTGCAGGCGTCTCGGGAATTGCTCGTCGAGGTCGGGTTCGAATCGTTCACCTGCGAAGAGGTGGCCGCGCGGGCCGAAGTGCCGATCGGCACGCTGTATCAGTTCTTCGCCAATAAATACGTCATCGTCTGCGAGCTGAATCGCCAAGACCTGGTTGCGGTTTCGCAGGAACTCGCCGACTTCCACGGTGAAATCCCGTCATTGGACTGGTTGCGGCATATGAACCAGTTCGTCGACCATCTGGCGAATCTGTGGATGACCGACCCGTCCCGGCGCGAGGTATGGCTGGCCATGCAGTCGACCCCGTCCACCCGAGCCACCGGCGCGATCCACGAAAAGGAATTCGCCGAGGTCGTCTCGCAAATGCTGCGCCCGCTGACCCCGCGTACCCCGCGCGCACGCCGCACCATGATGGCCGAAGTCCTGGTGCACGTCGTCTACTCGATGCTGAATTTCTCCGTGCAAGACGACCAGAGCAACACCGAAGCGGTCTCCGAACTCAAACGGCTGATGGTGGCGTACCTCATGGTCGCCGAAAAGGAATCCCGAACAGGCGGGGAGCGCTAACCTTTGGCAACCCGCGTTCGAGCCGGGCAACCCTGGGTTCCCGGCTCGAACATGGGTCGGCTACTGCGCTTCGCGACCTTCGATCAGGTCGGCGAGTTCACCCGGGTCCTCGAGGACGACCATCGCGGCCGCGGTGTCGCCGTCGTGCGTCAGAGACAGGTGAACCCTTGCGCGAGGCAGGAATTCGGCGGCGAGGCCGTGCAGTTTGATACTCGGGCGACCCCAGGCGTCGTTGACCACCTCGATGAGGGGGTACGGATTGTCGCCGATCTGCGGGCGGCGCGCGAAACGCGAAGACGCCCATGCCTTCAGCACCGCCTCTTTGGCCGCCCAGCGCGCAGCGTAACTGCGTGCCGGGTCGGTGCCCTTACTCTGACAGTAGCGCCGCTCACCGGCGGTGAAACTCTCCCGGAGCATGGTGGTTCCGGACCGTTGCAACTGTTCGGCGAACTCGGAGATGGTCACCAAGTCCAAGCCGATACCCAGGATGGTCAATGCGTCGCCGCTCCTCAGCCTTCGAGCTCAAATGAAAAACTCAGAGTGCGGCCGCCGTAGCGACCGCACTCTGCACGGTAATGGCCGAAGCCGCTACGCCATAGAGCCACCGGCATCGAGTTGCCCGAGAATCACTGCCCCGGTACCACAACCCGCGCCATCGGCCCTATAGGTGCCATTGCCCGACAGCCGTGCCTCCGGCGAGAGCAGCACGTCGGCCTCCAGCTGCCGCTTCTGCTCCGACGGCGTGCCATCGGCGCCGAGGCGCCGATCCGCGGGCCGCTCGTAGAGCGGGGCGCCGCCGCACATGGCCTCGGTGAACCGCTGCCGTCCGGCGAGCTGACGCTGCTGCGCCCGGCGCTGGTATTCCTCGCGCCGTCCCGGCTCGATCGCCTGGATGAACGCCTCCGGATGCACCACCGCGAGCAGGCCCGAGACGTGGCCGAAGCCGAGCGAGGTCAGCAGACCGGCCTTGAGCGGGAACCGCTCACCGAAGCGCAGCGGTTCGCGCGCCCAGACCAGATGCGGGTAGGCATGCATCTTGTCATCGACACAGTCCAGGCTCCGATTCGGCGGTACCACACCGTTTTCCAGTACCTGGCACAGGCCGATGAGCTGGAAGGCGGCCGCGCCACCCTTGGCATGTCCGGTCAGGCTCTTCTGCGACACCACGAACAGCGGCGCGCCTTCGGAGCGTCCGATGGCCGTGGCCAACCGCTCGTGCAGTTCGGACTCGTTCGGATCATTGGCCGCGGTCGAGGTGTCGTGCTTGGAGATGACCGCGATATCGTCCGGCGCCACACCGAGTTTGCGCAATTCGGCAGCGAACTTGGATTCGCGACCGCCACGCCCCGCACCGAGGGCGCCCAGGCCGGGAGCCGGGATGGAGGTGTGCACACCATCGGCGAACGACTGGGCGAAGGCGACCACACCGAGCACCGGCAGGCCCATTTCCACCGCCACGTCACCGCGCGCGAGCAGGACGGTGCCACCACCCTGCGATTCCACGAAGCCGCCGCGACGGCGGTCGTTGGCGCGGGAGAAGTACCGGTCGCTGATGCCCTTGGCGCTCATGGCCGCGGAATCCGCGGTGGCCGACATATCACCGAAGCCGACGATGCCTTCGATACCGAGATCGTCGAACCCACCGGCGACCACCAGTTCGGCCTTGCCCAAACGAATCTTGTCGACGCCCTCCTCGACCGACACCGCGGCCGTCGCGCAGGCCGCCACCGGATGCACCATCGCGCCGTAGCTGCCGACGTAGGACTGCACCACATGCGCGAGCGCGACGTTCGGCAGCGCCTCCTGCAGGATGTCGTTCGGGCGCGGCTCACCGAGCAGGTTGTCGACGTAGAGCGTGCGCATCGAGGTCATGCCGCCCAGGCCGGTGCCCTGGGTGTTGGCGACCAGACTCGGGTGCACCCAGCTCATCAGCTCGGCCGGGCTGAAACCGGAGCTGATGAACGCGTCCACGGTGCAGACGATGTTCCACAGCGCGACCCGGTCCACCGAGGCGGCCATGTCGGCGGAGATGCCCCAGATGGTGGGATCCCAGCCGGTCGGGATCTGACCGCCGACGGTGCGCGACAGCTTGGCTTTGCGCGGCACGCGAATCTCGGTGCCCGCCTTGCGGATCACCTGCCAGTCACCCGAATCCGGGACTGGTGTGATCACCGTGCGCTCCGGATCGGAAGCGTAGAAGGCGCGCGCCTCGGCCTCGCCGCCGACCGTGAAGGTCAGATCCTGATCCAGGAAGACCGAGGTCATCAGCGGTGCGGCATTGTCGATCATGGCGCCGTCGTCCTCGTAGCGGCGCACACCGCAGCGCGCGACGACCGCGTCATGGTACTTCTCGGCCAGCTCGTGTTCGGGGACGTAGTCACCGGATTCGGTGTCATACCAACCGGGCTTGGGATCGTTCTCCCAAGTGACCATGCCGGTAGTCCAGGCGAGCTCGAGCACACCAGCGGCCGAGAGCTCGTCGGAGACCTCCATCTCGAACCGGGTGCGCGCCGAACCGTACGGGCCGAGCTCACCCGCGCCGACGATGACGACCATATCGGCGAGATCGGCGGTGACCGAACCCCATTCGGGCACCGGCAGCGCCGAGCTCATGGTCGGCGGTGCGGGCAGCGCCGAAATCGTCGCCCCCGCGACGGCTTCCTCGGTCTCGACCGATGCGTCCTGCTGAGCTTGCTTGGCCAGTGCGGGCAGATCGAGCTTGACCCGGGCGAGTCCGCCGGTCAGGTCGATCTGCTGCGGTCCGGTGGCGGTCACCTGACGGGCCCGCGAGGTGCACCACTTGAGCAGCTCATCGGCCATCTCGGTGGTGGACCAGGTATGCACACCGGCCTTTTCGACCGCTGTCACCATCGGATCGTTGTGGCCCATGAGCCCGGTGCCACGCACCCAGCCGATCAGTGCGTGTACCAGGGTCACCCGGCTCGACCACGACTTCTCCGCGCGCCACTTGGCGACCACCGCGTCGAGTGCGGCCTTGGACTCACCGTAGGCGCCGTCGCCGCCGAACATGCCGCGGTTGGGCGAACCAGGAAGCACCACATGCAGTTTCGCGTCGACATCGTGATCGGCGCCGATCTTGGACAGTCCACCGATCAGCCGCTCGACCGACCACAGCAGCACCCGCATCTCCATTTCGGCACGGGCGCCGGCGTCGGCGAGATCACCGGCGACCCGCGGCGCCGCGAACGGCAGCAGCAGGGTCGGTGTCATCGCGTCCTTGATCTTGACCTTCGCACCACCGGCATTGTCGATCTGCTCGCTGCCGACCCAGTCGATCAGCGCGTCGACGTCCTGGTAGGACGCCATATTCGCGGGGACGACCCACAGCGCGGCACCGTGACGCGCGTTCTCACGGTAGAGCTTGCGGTAGAAGCCGAGTCGCTCGTCGTTGAGGCTCGAGGTGGTGACCACAACGGTGGCACCGCCGCCGAGCAGTCGACCCGCGGCCGCCGCCGCGATGGAACCCTTACTGGCACCGGTGATCACGGCGATATCCGAGGACCACAGGCCGGAGTCTTCGGTGTTCAGCGCGGCCTCGGCGATACGCCCGTACAGTCCGGCGAGCACCGAGCGGGCCTCGTGCTTGGCCTTCTCACGCCACCAGTTCGCCTGTGCCGCAACGGCTTCACCCGCACCGAGGAAGCCCTCCACCGACTCCTCACCGGAGCCGATGTCATCGAGCAGCCAGAGCTCGGCCAGATCCTCGCGCGCGGTCGCCCATCGGTCGTCGATCAGCACCGCCTTGCGGGCGTCGAAGGCTGGCGCGACCAAACGCGGCCATTCCGAACCCAATTCGGCAGAGACCAGATCGACGAGGGTGTCGTCCGAAGCCTCCGGTGCGGACGCATGCTCGGTCAGGCCGAGCTGTTCGAGCACCACCCGTGCGGCCGTGGCAAGTACGCCGTCGCGGCCGGTGATCTGTTCGGTGAACTCACCAAGCGCCGCGGCGTCCACGGTGGCACCGCCACCGCCGCCCGCGCTCGGCAGCGATACCGCGACACCGCGCCGAGCCGCGACGGCCTGCACTGCGGCGTCGATGGCCGCATCGACCGAGGCGGCGTCGCTCACACTCGCGACCAGCCCGCCGAGATCACCGCCGCGCACGCTGACACCCTCACGGGTGCCGAGGGAAACCTCGGCGGTGACATGGTGGGCCCAGCCGTCGCCGAGCTCCCAGACCTTCTTGACGCGCTCGGCGATCGCCGCGGGCCGCTTGCCGGACGGACCGAAGACCTTGCGCAGGTGATCGCCGATGGCATCGGACAGCACCGAACCAAAAGGCTTGTAGGTACGGGCAAGTCGCTCGACCGTGGCCGAGAGCGCACCCATATCGGCGTCGGCGGCACCGTCGATCGCACCCAGCGACAGCTCGGAGCCGAGGTCGACGAGCAGCTGATTGCGCCGCGACGAGACACCGTCGCACAGCCCCTCGATGGTGTCGACCGGGCCGATCTGATCCAGCCGCAGCTTGGTCCACAGCGCGATGAGTACGCGGGTGGCGTCGGCAGCGGTGAACGCGATGTCATCCGGACGCGGACCACCCGAGCTCGCGACCGGTGCGGCCACCGGGGCCGCCGCCGCGACCGGCGCCGCGGCCGAAGCGGTTTCGACCGGCTCGTCGGCGGGCTCGTCGACCGGCGCGGGATCGGTATCGGTCGAGTAGACGATCGCGGCCTCGCGCTCGATATTCAGCACCTCGACGGTGACCGTGCCGAAGGCGGGCAGCTTCAGCGTCTGGCTGGCCAGGTTCGCCACGGTCGGCGTTGCGCCCAAACCGATTTCGACGAAACGCTGCACCCCGAGTCCACCGTGGGCGGCATCGGTGAACAGCAGATCCTGGGTCTCGATCCAGCGCACCGGGCTGGCGAACTGCCAGGCCAGCAGCTCGATCAGCACCACACGGCACAGTTCGGTCGGGCGTGCGGACCAACTGTCGAAGTCGGCGAGCACGGCGGCCAGCGGCTCGGAGGGCACCAGATCGGCGATCTCCTGAATGAATGCACGCTCCAGCGAGAACGGCTTGGGCACCAGGTTCGGAATGTAGCGTCCGAGCAGGACTTCCGGGTGCAGATCCGCGGGCAGCAGCTGCTCGAGCTTCTGCCGGAACTCCGGCACACCCTCGCGCAGCACGGTGGAGTGGAACGGCACATCGATGCCGGGAACCAGGATGAACGCCCGCTTACCGCCGAATTCGGCACGGCGACGGTCGATTTCGGTCTCCAACGCCTCGAGGCCCTTGACCGTGCCCGCGATCGCGTACTGCGAACCACGCAGGTTCAGGTTGACGACCTCGAGGAATTCCCCGACGCTCTCGCCCACCCCCTTGACGAAGTCGATGACCTCGTCATCGGGCAACCCGATCTGCGACGGCCGGATGGCAGCCATCCGATAGTCACTGCGGCCCTGCGCATCGCGGGGCACCAGCTCGTGCATGGCGGAACCGCGCTGGAAGACGACCTCCAGCACCGCCTCCAGCGGCAGCACACCGGCGACGGCCGCGAGTGCGTTGTATTCACCGACCGAATGTCCGGCCAGCATGGCGCCCTCGACATAGGCACCGGCCTCACGCAATTCGGCGACCTGAGCGACACCGAGCACCGCCATCGCAACCTGGGTGAACTGCGTCAGGTGCAGCACGCCGTCCGGGTGCCGGTGCTCGACACCGCGCGCCTTGAGGTAGGTCGGGTTGTCGCGGACCACGGCCAGGATCGAAAAGCCCAGTGCCGCACGGGTGTGCTTATCGGCCCGGTCCCAGATCTCCTTGGCGGCCTTGGAGCGGGCGCGGGCGTCCAGGCCCATGCCCTTGCGCTGAATACCCTGGCCCGGGAAGGCGTAGACGGTCTTCGGAGCGGCGGTGCGACCGGTCGCGGTCATCACCAGATCGCCGTCGGCGCGGCAGGAAACCTCCACGATCTCACTGCCCGCGTCCACGGCGATCCGCTCGACGCGCACATCGATCTGCGCACCCGGGCGGACCATACCGAGGAAGCGAGTCGTCCACGCGGTCACAGTTCGTGCCGGAGTGGAGCTTTCGGGATCCACCGCGGACACCACGTGCTGCGCGGCGGCCGAAAGCCACATGCCGTGCACGATCGGGCTGCCGAGTCCGGCCAGTTTGGCGGCCGAATCACTGGTGTGGATCGGGTTGTAGTCACCGGAGACCGCGGCGAAGGCACGCATGGTGCGCGGCGCCAGGATGGTGACGTCACGGCGGCGGCGACGTGGGGTGTCGGTGGCCGCATCGGAGACCACTCCGGCCGCGCGCGGCGGATCGGTCAGCTCGCCCGCGCCATTGCGGCCGCGAATGGCGAAGCGCTCGGTCAGCGTCGCCAGCGGCACCACATCGAGGCCCTGATCGCGCATCTCGCCGACCGACACCCGCACCTCGACGACGCGCCCCAGGTCGGTATCGACAACGTCGCCCGATTCCGCGCGGACAACGAGAATGCTGGTGTCCTGCGGCAGATCACGCTCGAGTGCGATCTGGTGATCGAGGTGGACCAGATCCAGCATGCCCTCGATGACACTGTCACCGTCGGCGCTGCGGGCGGCACCGAGCACCGCGAAGACGGCGGGCCAGCACGCGCCGACAAGCACATCGGGCGCGCTGCGCCCGAGCGTGCTCAGCGCACCGGGCAGGCCCGAACCGGTGACACCCGCGTGGTCGGCGATGAGGTCCGGGGTCCAGGCCACGTTGAGGTGTGCGACCTTGCCCTTCACCTCCGGCAGCGCCTGCCCCGCGGCGACCGCGAGCAGTGCGGACATGGCGGTGTCGGCATCGGTTTCGGTGATGACCGGCGCGCCGCCGTTGTAGAGGGAGGTCGGCACGGTGATGCGCAGGCGGATGCGCACGGCGTCACCGCCGAACAGCGGCACCGTGAGCTCGACATAGGCGTGATCGGCATCAGGACCAGTGGTTTCGGTGACCGTCGCACCGGTCGGCGGATGTACCGCACCCTTGTCGTCGACGGTCCATTCGGCGACGTCGCCGAGGCGGTGGATCGGGTTGACCGTGGTGCGGCCGGACCATTGGACATCCGGCGCGGCCAGCACCGCGTCGATCGGGCCCTCGGTGACACCAGCGGAGCGGCGCGCGTGCACCGCGACCGGCGATACCCCGGCGCGAACCAGCGCGTAAGCCGTGTCCTGCTCGAAACGATCGAGCAATTCGCCGACCGGCTCGTCGACGCGGGTGATACCGGCGACCGCGACCGTGCCTGGGATGACACAGACCTGATCGGCCGAGTAGCGCGGATCATGGGCCTGCCACAACGAATCCGAACGCCACCAGCGGCGCACATCACCGTCGACCACCGGCACGAAGTTCACCGGCTTGCCCGGGGTCTTGCACAGACTGACGAAGAACGGCACATCCGCCGGGTGCAGCAGGGTCTGCTCGGCGGCCGGGTACTGCTGCTTCAGCGCGCACAGCGCGTCGACCGGGCTCTCGAAGGCCTCGTCGGATTCGAACAGCGTCGGAATTTCGCCGCGATCGGCCGGGTGCAGCCGGGATTCGGTGCGGCGCATCATCTCCGCGAACCGATCCCGCCAGGTGATATCGAGCCAGACCGAGCGGGTGGCGTCGAGGATGGCGTCGCCGAGGTCGCTGCCACAGTCGAAGTCCTTGCGCCGGTCCAGGCCGACGGCCAGCTCGACGTAGCGTTCCAGCCACTCGAGGTAGGTCATGGTGGTGACATCGCCGAAATACGGCTTGGCCGTGGCATTCAGCGCGGCGATGATCTCGTCGCGACGCTCGGCGACCGCATCGGCGTCGCCGGCGACCTCGTCGAGCAGGCGGCCGGTGCGCGAGGCGGCATTGTCGATCTCGTGGATATCGGCGCCCAATTGACTACGGCCGGAAGCCATTCCGCCGGTCGCGGTACCCGCGCCGACCCAGTCCGGGGTGCCGGGGGTATCGACGAGCAGCTGCTTGACCTCGGGTGCGGTGGTGGCCTCCAGCGTCGCCATGGCGGCGGTCCCGACCAGTACACCATCGAGCGGCATCACCGGATAGCCGTGCGGCACAGCCCATTCGCCGGTCAGGTATTCGGTGGCACGCTCCGGGGTACCGATGCCGCCACCGACGCAGACCACCACATTGTCGCGGTTGCGCAGCTCGGCGTAGGTCTCCAGCAGCAGGTCGTCCAGGTCCTCCCAGGAGTGGTGTCCACCGGCCCGGCCGCCCTCGATGTGCATGATCACCGGGTAGTCCGGCACTTCGTCGGCGATCCGCAGCACCGCGCGGATCTGGGCGACGGTGCCCGGCTTGAACGCCACATGCGTTATGCCGACCTCGGTCAGCTCCGCGATCAGCGCGACGGCCTCTTCCAGCTCCGGAATGCCCGCGGTGACGACGACACCGTCGAACGGCGCGCCCGCCGCACGGGCCTTCTGCACCAGACGCTTACCGCCGAGCTGCAGCTTCCACAAGTACGGGTCGAGGAACAGCGAGTTGAACTGCACCGCGCGGCCCGGATGCAACAGCGTCTTCAGCTCGGCCACCCGGTCGGCGAAGATCTGCTCGGTGACCTGGCCGCCACCGGCCAGCTCCGCCCAGTGGCCCGCATTCGCCGCCGCCGCAACGATTTTCGCGTCCACGGTGGTCGGGGTCATGCCCGCCAGCAGGATCGGCGAGCGACCGGTCAGCTTGGTGAACGAGGTCTCGACCACGACGCGTCCGCTCGGCAGACGCACCGGACGCGGCGTGAAGGCCGACCACGGCTGGGCGACCTCGGGCGCGGCGCCGGGGGTCAGCAGGCTGCGCTGGCCCGCACGGGTCGCCGCCGCGACGATGCCGACGCCGGTGCCCTTCAGCGAACCGCTGGTGAGCCGACTGAGCAGATCGCCGGGACCCAGATCGAGAATCCACTGCGCACCGGCGGCGACGACACCGTCCACCTCCTCGACCCAGTCGATCGGGTCGACGAGGATCTCCTTGGCCAGCGAACCCGCGAGTTCCGCATCCAGACCACACTGGGACGCCCAGCCGCTCACGATGTCGACCGTGTCGGCGAGCGCGGGGTGATGGAAGGCGACATCGACGGCCAGATCCTCGAAGACCGGCGCGAACACCGCGCCACCACGGGTCTTGGCATCGCGTTCGCGGGTCTGCGCGTCATGGATCTGGGCGCAACGCTGACGCACCCGCTCCAGCTGGGTCGGCGTACCGGAGAGCACCACGCGCCGACGACCGTTGCGAATCGAAATCACCGCGGCAGCGGCGGGATCCACGCCCGCGGAGACCTCGGCAACCACCGTGCGCAGATATTCGGGATCGACATTCGATACCGCGACCATCGACGAACGCTCGCCCACCGGCATCAGACCGCGCCGCCGGGCAACCAAACCCGCTGCGGCACCGATCATTTGGGCGATGGCGAGCAGTTCGGCGTCGCGTTGTCCACCGGCCTGCACCGAGGCCGCGGCGAGGCGCCCCTGGGAGTGCCCGACGACCGCGACCGGCGCGTGTTCGTTGGCATCCAGCCCCTGCAGCCGCAGCGCGCGCACGGCGGCCACCTGTGTCAGGAATACACCCGGCATCGAAACGACGGCGGACCGAAGCACCTGCTCCGAAGGCGCACCGGAAACCTCGGCCTCATCACCCTCGGCGAGCTCGTTCTCGAGCATCCAGCCGATCGGGTCGAAGCCGACCGGTCGCACGACAAGGAGTTGCCCCGCAACGGGTTCCAGCAGCGTCGCCGCTTGGTTGACCAATGCGGTCAGCTCGGGCTCGAGTGCGGCATCGCGCCCGATATCTTCCAACTCACCGAGCCAACGCGCACCCTGCCCACCGAAAGCCAGCGCGTAGGGCGTTCCGCCCAGCAGTCGATCCAGCAGCGGAGCCCGTGAACCCCCCTGCTGTGGCGCCCCAACCACTTTCGGGCTCTGTCCGGTTCCGGCCGCAGTGCTCTCATTGATTGTCAAGACGCTTCGACTTCCTTCTCCTGGCGACATGCCGTTCAAGACACGCCGCTCCCTCGGGTGCGCAGGTGTTTCTCACCAATGAGCCCTGATGACTGCAAGGATTCCAGAAAATCATGAGGAAATCCTCACGTTTGCATTGCGACGCGCGCCTTACCGCCGAGTATTTCCACACTGCCGTACCAGAATGGCCAGAAACATGACTCTCCCTCATGTTCAAACCCGCTGGTCCACCCGGTTACTAACGCGTACGAAACATGAGCACTCCTCATGTTGAGCGTTATCGAATCGTTATAATACCAGGTGGTGTTACTGGCGAGTACGACATGCCGGGGCTGCTCTTCGCGATGTCGATCAAGCCCGGTAGAGTTTGGACGGTCGTACCATCAAGCGCGAGTGGCGAAATTGGCAGACGCGCCAGATTTAGGTTCTGGTGTCCACGGACGTAGGGGTTCAAGTCCCCTCTCGCGCACAGATTCACGTCAAACGTGACAGAAATCCGTGCTCTGTGTGCGAGTGCCCTTGCACACACAGGAGCCGACCAGTGGAAATACCTTCTGACCTGCACCGATTCCTGGCGGATCTGCCAGATTGCGTCATATCTGCCCCCGCGCGGAAGTTTGCTGGCGCAGGTGATCGCCGATGATCGCGCCTGTCATCCCGCCTCATGCCCCACTGCAGGAGCTCATCCACGGCCCGATGCCCGAGAGCCGGACGGTGCGCCCTGCCGACGGTGATGTCGTCTACGGGATCTGCACCCTCGGCGACGGAGGCCGCGTCCTCGACAAGCTCGGCTTCGCCGCGCTCGACTGGAGACCCGGCACCCGTCTGCAGCTGACCCACCTCGACGCTGGGGTACTGCTGGCTCGACCGGCCCTCGACGGGCACACCGTCATCGCCGCGGGCGGGTACTTCCGCATTCCGTATCGGCTGCGGCGGCAGGTGAGCTTGTTCGTCGGCGACCGAACCTTGCTGATCGGACACTGCACCCACCAGCAACTGCTGATCCACCCACCCGCCGCACTCGACGAACTGTGTGCCGCCAGCCTGCGACTGCTCGAGGCGGTGCGCCGATGAACACACCGACCGCCAACGCGGAAACTGTCGCTGCAGCACGGCTGCTGCTGACCCAAATGGGTATCTCCCCCGCCGACCTCGTCACCGTCGGCGCAACGGCGCCGACATTCGCCGAGATCGTTCCCCGCATCCGCGAAACGCTCAAGGCGGGCACCAAACGCACCTATGGCACCCATCTGGACCGGCTGGAACAGCAGTGGCCGGACCGCCGCCTCGATCAGGTGACCAAATCCGACCTCGACGAAATGGCACGCGCCATCCAACTCGGTGCCCGCGTCAACCGCGCGTCCCGAGGCGGCGCGAGCGCGGTCGAGCATTTCATCAGCGCCGTGCGATGTGTGTACCGCTACGCCGAGGACCACGGCTGGGTACGCCCGTGTGACAACCCAGCACGCCAGCTCACGATGCCGGTGCGACGCCCCTCGCACCGATACGCGATCCCCTCGGCCCAGCTGGCCGAAATCTGCCAGACCGCGGCAACCACCGGTGACGACCCCGAACTCGACTCGATGATCCTGCGCCTGCACATCGAAACAGCCTGCCGCCGAGGCGGTGCGTTGGCGTTGCGCCCGCACGATCTCGACCCCGACCAATGCCTGGTGTACCTGCGGGAGAAGGACGGCGCCGACCGCTGGCAGCCCGTATCGCCGACGTTGATGCGGCACCTGCTCGACCACGCCACGAAGCGCAACAGCCCACAGTCGGAACAACTGCTGCGTTACCGCAACGGAAAACCCATCACCACACGCCGATACGACAACATCTGGAACCGCGTCGGCGAAGTCCTCCCTTGGGTCGCCGCCCAAGGCATCACCATGCACTGGCTACGCCACACCACCCTCACCTGGGTCGAACGCACCTTCAGCTACGCCGTCGCCCGCGAATACGCCGGTCACCGCGGAAAGACCAGCGGCGCCACCGCCACCTACGTCAAGTCCTACCTGCAGGAAGTAGCAGCCGCACTGTCGGTCCTGACCGGTGAACCACATCCCCTCGTGCCCGCACACCAGCCCAGCGCACACAGTCCGTCCGCACGCTGACCACGTCGCACAAAGGACCATCCGTGACCGACACTGCCACCATTTCGCCCACCACCGAGGTGCCCAGCGCGCGACCGGAACTCACCACACGTAAACCGCGTGCGCACGCCTTCTTCTGGACCGTGCTCGCCGCGGCAGCCACCGTCAGCATCACCGGCAACGCCACCCAAGCTCTCCTGCACAACACCGCCCTGCCGGCGGTGGCCGCAGCGGTCGCGATCATCCCGCCCCTGGCGCTATTGGCTGCCGTCCATGGGGTTTCGGTGCTCCTGCGTGCGCACGCAGGAGCACGCGGCACCCACCTGATCGCGACCGCAATGACCGTTCTGATCGCCACCGGCGCGTTCTGGTTGTCGTTCACCGCACTGCGGTCGCTGGCGATCACCGCCGGTGTCCCGCACAGCGAAGCGTGGCTATGGCCATTGATCATCGAAGGGTCGATGGCACAATCCACCGTCGCACTGTTGGCCCTCGCCCACTCAACTCACGGCAGTGAACATCCGCACGATGCCGACCACGAAGCTGATGACTCCCCTTCGCACCACACCGAGCGACCAATCGCCGAAAACATAGCCCAGACTGCACAAGCAGTACCGAACGCGGTCCGTGACGTGCACACGCCTGTGCACGCTTCAGTCGATGCCCGCCAAGACTTTTCCGATCTGGCGGAGCGGTTGTGCGCACGCGATCCAGCACGGCGCCGCGACCCCGCACTCGTCGCCCAAGCCCTGACACACCGCCACCGCGACGGATGGAACCCGACCCGCATCGCCAACGAACTCAACAAAAGCCGGTCCACCATCAGCCGAATATTCAGCGACGCAGCAGCCTTCAGCACCCACGACGCAATTAGTGAAACCACTGTCACCAGCGACCACCGGGGCGGAAGTTCCCCATCTCTCGTCCCTCCAAATGAATTCATAGCTTCCGCGTAGCTCCGTTAGGCGCAGCGAGCTTGCTAGCCACGGCTCCCGAACGGTCTGGGCGGGAATGTCGTGCCCAGGCTGCCGCGTCCGGGAGCAATCGCTGCACTGCTCTACCTGCACACGAGACGAGTGCCGTGCAGCAGCTCAGAACCGACACTGACGACTCGGCGGTGGTGGGGCCGGTGATGGCTTTCAGCCTTGCGAATTTCATTCCATTTCATTTCATTCCGTTACATGGAATGGAATGGAATGGAATTCGACCGGTCGGGATGGGTGACGGACGCCACCGGTCAGGCAGCGGACCCGGCGAGCATATTCGCGCGGACGCGGGGCAGCCGCTGGGCGATGACCTGGGCGGCCGATTCGCTGGCGCGGCGGTCGTTGTGGCCGTAGATGCGGTCGGTGACGGTGACCGATTCGTGCCCGGCGTCGCGGGAGACCACAAACATCGGTACGCCGTCCTGTAATTTCCAGGAGATACCGGTATGACGCAGCGTGTACGGGGTCAGGTGCTTGTGCCGCAGGGTCATCAGCGCCGCGGGATAACGGGCGACCAACTCCACCGGGTCGGCACCACACCAGAGCGCTTTGCGGGTGAACGGGCTCAGATATCGGTAAGCCAGACAGTCGTCACCTTTGTTGAATGCGGCCGCAGCGCGGGCCAGCGCGTCCAAGCGCCGCCTGGCCGGTTGCCACGCCTTCTCGTAGAAGCAAGAGGCCCTGATCGGCCCATTGTCCTTGGTGCAGAACAGGTATTCGTCGCCATCGCGGTCCAAATCCAGTCGGTCGAGGGTTTGGACGGGGATATTGATGGTGCGTTTACCGCGTTCGGTCTTCGGAGCGCCCAGGGTCAGTCGGGAGCCACTGTCCTTCCACGCTTTATTGATCTTCACCGCCCCCGTGACCGGGTGCACATCGCGCACAAGCAGAGCACCGACCTCAGACGGCCGTGCCATCGACACCAGACCGAACTCGGCTTGCGGACGCCACCGTTCGATGATCAATTCCTCGAACAACTCCCACTCCTCGCTGTCGAAGATGTCGATCTCGCTCCCGTGACACGCGGGCAGTCGCATACCGCTGCCCGGATTGAACGGCAACAAAGCGACCGGGCGCTGCTCAACGGCCGCACGCAATCCCGCCGAGAGAAATCCGTGCTTGTTCTTGATCGTCTTGGCCCCGTTACCCTTGTCCTGCTCCAGAAATACGATCCACGCCGCGTCGCTGTCCTGAGTCACCGCATCGATCGGAGCGTTCTCCCCAAAGAACGGAGTGATGTCATTGCGGATAATGCCCAGATACTTGCGGTACACCGGCGGGGAGATACTGCGGGTCTTCAACAGCATGTCGGCGTAATCGGTGAGCCAACCGTCCAGCAGCACATCGCTCTCGCCGCCACCGCGTTTGGCCTCGAGCATCAGCAGCGCCTGGTCCAGACCATGGCGGGCGAGGTAATCGCACCACCACACCGCTTGCTCGTAGTCCTCACCGAAACTCTCCGCTGTGCATCGGCGAACACCGTCGCAGTCGTAGTAATGGAAGGGAACCTGCCAGTTGACCGTGCCGTCCTTCCGCTGACGCGGCCGAGGAGTAGCCATGAGAATCGCTCCTGTCGTTGCAGTGTTCGTCCACCTGATCGCACCACCTCGAACTGACCGCGAACCGAGCGTCCAACTACAAAGACCTGTCTCGGTTCGCCCGGCTAAGTTGCTCGCGATATTCGGCGCGAGTGCATCGTCACCGCTACCACCGGCTCATCACAGCTCACTACCGGTGGAATGAAATCGCCCAGCCACAAATAGAATCGGACCGCCCCGATCGGCCACACGAACCGATATCGACTGCTCCACCAGCATGAGAGGGTCGAGGATGAACAACGATTCGAATATCCCGGTGCCCGAACACGAGCAACTCGCACCCGGTGGTCCGCACGAACCGACCTACCCAGTCTCCGCTGGCGCCCGTGCTCTAGGCAAGTCCGAACGCTGGTACACCCAGCAACTCAAGAACGGACGTTTCCCGGGACACAAAGCAGGCCGCAACTGGTTCCTCACCGCCAGCGACATCGACGCCGCCATCCACGCCACCCGCCAACCAGCCACCACACCAACCATTCCCCCGACACCGACACAACCAACAGACTCGATCCGCCGCCCCCAACGGCGCCGCACCCGCCGCCGCCGTCCCATCCCCCCACAGAACCGATAGCGACATCATCTCAGGACCGGCCATCCTGCAGCTTCGGAACACAGGGCCGCCACGCGGACGAACACAACTGCTCGCTGCCGATACTTGCGCGCGTGCGGTCCACCGTTCCGGGCGCACTTCTCCGAAACCGTCTCCGGTATGCGGACTTTGACCGACCCGCTCAATACCCGACATAAACAACCGGATACAGACGGCAGAGAATTCGTGTCGGACACTGGCGTTCTCAAGCGGTTACGCCACCGCGACTCAAAAAACTAATCCCACTCCTCAGCGGGGCTGAGACCGTGACCTTACGCGCCAGATTCTGCACTAACGCAGTACAGACCCATTGGGATACAAGTGAACACAGGAAGATTCGCAACGCTCTAACGACCATACGCCGCAATGGCGGTAACCAATCAATTGACGATTGCGAATTCGCACAAACCGCGCAAGAATATTGAAAAGGTGTTGAGCCACGGGGGATTTGACGGGCCTAGGAGGACTTGAACCTCCTACCCCTCGGCAACATAAAGTCGCAGGTCAGCGCCCTGACAACATCGGCACCTGTCATAGACAAAATCAACTTTGACGATAATTCAGTACCTTTCATGACATTTTGCGACACTGAGCTGCAATTACTGGTGACCGCAACAAATCCTCGAACGGCAAAAAATCACTTGGTAAAGACGGGCGACCACCAAGTGCAGTAAAGGGCTGCCCCAGCTTCTTAACGGTGGCACCAATTGGGCCGCACGTTGCCCTCCTCTGCCCCATCACGGAAATCAGTGTGGCGCCACCGCCAAAAATCGGCTTTCATGGGGTTGGGAGAATCTGCAGGCTGGATGAGAAAGAAGCGTCCATGCCTATTCAGTCGCGCCAAAAAGGTCTCCCTCTACCTGGAGGACTTGTCCCACCCCCACACCAGCGTCAGCCAGCAAGTTCGGTGATGACGGTATCGATCATCAACGACCGCGCACGCTTGTCAGGTCGACGAATCTTCGCTGAAATGGGATGGCCCGCGGGCTACCCCATCACCTACGTAGTCGCCGGGAACCTCGTCGCGATCCGCACCGCCCAACCGGAGGCAGCACGACACAAGATCGGCCGACTAGGACAAATACGACTGCCTGCAGCGGTGCGCCGCGCCACCGGCATCGCCCTTGGCGATGCACTACTGCTCATCGGCTTACCCAGCGTCGACGTGGTCGCGGTCGTTCCGTCGCGGGTCGTGCACGAGGCCCTGTCGTCCACACTGGCCAACCTCCGGGGCGACGCATGAGCACCCCCAACGACCACGAAGTAGCTCGACTGTTCCTGGACCGCCTGGGAATCCACCCCGAAGAACTACTGCGAGCCACGGCCCCAGGCAGCAAAGTTCCCACATTCGCCGAGTACGTACCGCGAGTCGCCCAAGCAGTATCTCCCGGCGCCCGACGCGCCTACCTGCCCTACTGGCGTCGTCTCAGCGCGTGCTGGCCCGACCGGGCACTCGACGAACCAACCGCCCTCGAACTACAGGAACTCATCGAGCAAACTCGACGCACCGCCGTCGTACGCCGCAACAACCGCGGCGGACGCTCCGCTGCCGAACACATGGTCAGCGCACTGCGCTGCCTGTACCGATACGCCACCCGCGACGGCTACGTCTCTCCCACCAGCGACCCCTCGACGGACATGGACATGCCCACGCGACTGCCGAGCACGCGTCGCGCGCTCTCCGCCCGCCAACTCGGACAAATCAACCACGTCGCCGCAACCACAGGAGACGACCCGGAACTAGACACCCTCATCCTGCGCCTTCACCTCGAAACCGCCTGCCGCACCGGAAGCGCCCTCAGCCTCCGTAAAGAAGACCTCGACCCCGAACAATGCCTGATCCGACTATTCGGCAAGGGCGGAACCCTGCACTGGCAGCCCGTATCGCCCACCCTCATGAACCGATTGATCGAACACAGTGAACGCAACCCCGATCCAGACCAGCAACTGTTGCGATACCGACATGGCCGCCCGATCACCCGCCGCCGCTACGACCATCTCTGGAATCGCATCGGACGCCACCTACCCTGGGTCGCAACACAACAGATAACCACCCACTGGCTACGACACACCACACTCACCTGGGTCGAACGCAACTTCGGATACGCAATCGCCCGCGCCTACGCCGCACACGCCACACCCAGCGGCCACGACGGCACCACCCTCACCTACGTTCGAGCAACCATCGAAGAAGTCGCATCCGCCCTCACCGCACTCACCGGCGAAACCCATCCCCTCGCACCTCCACACGACGATGACACACCAACGCCCACCGTCACCCGGATCCTTTGACCAAACTCTCTGGCCAACAGCCGAGTCTACTGCCGCACCGAATCTTGTCTGTTGCCAATGAATCTGACGCATAACTCACGCCGAACGATGAATGAACCTGAGGGCGTGGCCCTTTCGTGGGATGCCGTGGACCGGCGGCACCCCACCACCCCCGGCGCGCCGAGGTTGCGCACTGCGTGCTGCATCTCGTTCCAACGCGCCGCCGGTAACAGCGCGTCGCGTCCGGTGAGCACGCCGGCAAGTTTGCTGTTCACCACCGTCGCCGTCGCCGGGCCCGCGTAGGTGTAGCCGACGCCGGTTCGACCGCCCGCCCCGACGGTGACGAGAACGAACGTCGTCGAATCCCAGGACAGCGTTCCGTCGGACTCCGGGCTGTCGGTGGGGATGTCATACACCGATACCTGAACGGAATCGATCGGTATCGGATCGGCGGCCGACCGGGTCATGGATGTGGCCTACCCGATTCGACGCCACCTATGCGGCCGCACCCACGCTGTGCGGACCACCGCCAAAACAGCGGGCTCATCGTCGTTTCACCGGCGACCGATCGGGTACCGCGCAGGCGAACCGGGGGCAACCATACGAGGAGATCGTTCCTCGCCACGGGCAGGGTTTTGCCGTGACGGTTTGACATTCCCGTCGGTGCCTCTTTCGAGATCTCGGCGACCAGGTGGTAGATCGCTTGGAACTCATTGACCGGGCGGACGAACTGAGTGCGGTAACGAATGGTCCGCCAGGGCTACGAAAACGGCCCGCTCGGATTCCCACATCCAACGAAGAAGACATCCCGGGTGGGCTCCGCACGACCTTCGAACACGGCCGGATCGAATGGAACGCCGCTAGCGGCCAGCTCACCACCCAGGCACAGTGACCGGCGGCCCCCGTCCGCGCCCCTCCAGACACCGCAGCCAGCTCCGCCGCTGCCCCGAGAACCCGAATGAATGCCCGCACTGGTCGTGCGGCCTACTGCAGTAGGTTCAGTCGTCCCATTCGGGCGTCCTGCGGGTCGCTGCTGCCGAGATCCGCGAGTTGTGATCCACTGCCCGCCAACTACATTGACGCAAAACCGTGCCGTGATTGTGGGCGAGAGGACCGAGCAGTCGGTCCGGCCGCAGGATAGCGGCGGATTTCGCGTAAAGGAAACGTCAAGACATACGGTGGGGCTTTGTGTCGTTTCGGCGGTCGACTGATGTGAGGCTGCGGGGCGGGAAAAGGAAACTGATGGTCTTTACGCTGCATGGCACCGGCGGGGCACCATCGTGGATGTCGTCTATCACGAGCAGCTGATTTCCGAGGATGGTTCGGTGCGGCCTCTGGGCGATAGCGTTACCGGTGAAGGTAATGGCGACAACGAGGTATCACCGATGACCTGACGCGGTTGCCGCTGGAAGTGACGGCGATCTTCTTCATTGTGGCCTCCTATTCCGGTCAGACCTTCGATCAGATCCAGAATGCGTTCCGCCGCTTGGTCGATGCCAAATCCGGGGCCGAGATCGCCCGATACGACCTGACCGGCGACCGATCGTACACCGGCATGGTGATGGGCAAGATGTTCCGTGCCGACGGCGCTTGGCATTCCGAAACAATCGGCCAGACGCTGCACGCACGGCACCCAGTTGAAGCCGTCCCGCAGTTGACGGCGTTCCCCGATCCAGCGTCGAACCGGCCGCGAATGCCGCCAGGCCCTGCCGAACAGGCGCGGTGGCCGCCGCCACCCGTAAACGCGCCGTTACTCCCTAGCTCGCGGCCACGGCAGCGGCAACAGGACCATCCGACCTCGGCGTATCTCCGCGCACCGCTCCTCTCACCACCCCGAGGCGATCGTGCCGAATGCGACCGACCCTCTGCAGAGATTTTGCCAGCACCCGGACAGCTACTGGCAACCAGCCGCACATCGGTAACAACGGGAGAGTTTCGAGCAACGAGTGAACAGGCTGTCGCCGTTCAGGAGTTGGAACGTTTTCGGGCCCGCGGTATCGGCGCTTTCTATTCGATTCGCGGCAAGCGGATGCTGAAGCGGGCGCCACCGCCGGGGCGGTGCGCACATTCGACGCGGCCGCCGTGCGCGGTAACGGTTTCGGCGACCAGGGCCAGGCCGATCCCAGTGCCGGCCCCGGAGGTCGAGCGTCGGCTGGTACGCACGGTGGCGAACCGTTCGAAGATCCGCACGCGATGCTCGGCGGGCACGCCGGGTCCGGCGTCGTCGACGGTGATCACCGAGTCCTTCCCATCGCAGTGCAGATGCACCGCCACTACCCCGCCACCATGTCGATCGGCGTTCTCGAGCAGATTCGCGATCGCCCGTTCGAGTTCGAGCTTGCGCCCGCTGATCCGGATGTCCTCGTCCACGGTCAGCAGCTCGAGCGGGTACTGCCGCCCCGCCAGCGTGTGTGTCAGTAGCGCGGCAACCGACAACTCCTCCGCATCGGCGCCGTGTATCCCGGCCTCGACCCTGGCCAAGGCCAGCAGATCATCCAGCAATCCCCGCAGATGCTCGACCTCGGCGCCGACCAGTCGCAGTGCTTCGCGCGGCCGCTGCGACAATTGCTGGTGATAGCGGTTCAGCACCTCGATTCCGGTGACCAGTGTGGTCAGTGGCGAGCGCAATTCATGACCGATATCGCCGACCAGCCGACGCTCGCGTCCGATGCGCTGCTGTAGTGAATCGACCATGGAGTTGAAGGCGTCGACAGTGGTCGCCAGTTCATGGTCGCGGGTCTGCGGCAGACGCAGGTCCAGCTCACCGGACGCGATGCGGGACGCCGTCCCCGCGACTTGTCGCAAGGGTTTGAGCACGCGCCGACTGGCCCATGCTCCGTTGGCCGCGCCGATCGCAGTGGCGACACACGCACCCGCGACCAGAAGGTTGCGCAGCATCCGCAGGTTCGACTCCAGCTCATCGATCGGCGCGAACTCGTAAACGAGGTTGCCGTTGCCATCCAAGGCCACACCAACGCGTAAGTAGTGACGTCCCGCCACCGAGGTCCGCTCCACCTCGGACTGCTCGGTACTGGGAAGTGAGTCGGTGCGCAGCAGCTCGGCCATGAATCCGGGATCGGTGTCGAACCATTCGGAATTCCACCACAGCAGCAGCACATTGCCTTCCGGCGGATGCACGGCTGACAATGCGAGCGCACCCGATTGGTCCGGCCCAGTCACATGTGCATGTAACAGCTCGGCGTGCGCCCTGGCCAACCGCTCCACCGCCCGAGAGCGTTGACTCTCCATATATCCGCGCCCGATAGCGAAGACCGATATCACCAGCACCAGAGAAACCAGGCTGGAGCTCAGCGCGAAGGCAAGCACGACCCGCCCGCGCAGGCTCTGGAACCGGGGCTCACGCCTGGCCGCGGACTGTCGGTCAGCGTTGCGCATCGAGCCGATAGCCGAGTCCGCGCACCGTCACGATGATCCGCGGATCGGCGGGATCGCGCTCGATCTTGGTCCGCAAGCGGCGAATATGGACATCGACGATCCGTTCGTCCCCGAAAAACCCTCGGTCCCATACTCTTTCGAGCAATGAGCCGCGGCTCAGCACCCGGCCGGATGTTTCGGCCAGTTCACACAGCAGCCGGAACTCGGTGAGCGTCAGATGTAGTTCCTGCTCGCCGCGTCGGAGGATGCCGCGTTCGGGCAGCAGCACCAGTGGCGCGGCCGGATCGGCGTCCAGGACCACTTCGAGTTCCGCGGTTGCCTGCAGCTCGGCGGTCTGTCTGGCCCGTCGCCGCAGTGCTCGCAGTCGGGCGGTGATCTCTTTGATCTGATAGGGCTTGGTAACGAAGTCGTCGGCCCCCGCTTCGAGGGCGGCGACCACATCGTGGGTGTCGTCGCGAGCGCTGACCACGATGATCGGGACATCGTGGTTGCGCCGAATCTCCCGGATGCAGGTGTAGCCGTCCATGCCGCCGAGCATCAGGTCGACGATCATCACATCGGGGGCACCGCTGACGCGCAGTTGTTCTAGCGCGACCTCGGCCGCCTCGGCCTCGGTGATCTCGTACCCCTCGTCCTCCATCGCGAGTCGCAAGGAATCCCGGATCCTGGCGTCGTCTTCGACAATCATCAGGCTCGCACCCATGCCCTCATCCCTACCAGAAGCGGGACACACTCCCGACAGGGAGCGAAACAAAGCCTTTCGCTCCCTCTCGACCGCGCGTCAACTGCCCACGGCACCATCGCTTCGATCGCGCGAACCAGCAAAGTCGAAGGCTACGTCGAGCGTAGTCATGTGATGGCTGGGTCGCGGTGTCGAGCCTGCACTTCACTACGCTCGATTTAGCCGGGCCGCCACTCGAACGGGCTCGGGGCCTTGCGGACATCGCGGGTACGGCGCAGCAGACCGGGGCGACGAATGTGACCACCTATTGTCGGTCGTCATGAGTTCGCAAAGCAGCCGACAGTCATTCCGTAATGTGGCCTTGCCAGCATCACGAAGGTGAAGCAGACCCGACCGCGGCGTCATCTCTACGCCGCGGACTCGTCCGATTCGGCCGTAGATCGACGACGGTGAAAGGTGAGGGGTTCGTCGTGGTCACTTGGAGTGATCATTCGGGATCATCGTGCCGATACCCGCGATCAGGTTTCGCAATCACGTGGAAGATGG
The DNA here is from genome assembly GCF_050955785.1 of Nocardia sp. CA-084685. Classification (NCBI taxonomy): domain Bacteria; kingdom Bacillati; phylum Actinomycetota; class Actinomycetes; order Mycobacteriales; family Nocardiaceae; genus Nocardia; species Nocardia sp. CA-084685. The sequence goes on along the minus strand of NZ_CP192094.1, from coordinate 1,813,327 downwards.
TGCGGTCCATCGATCAGGCCAGCCGCACCGCTCTCGACAACGGCGTCGTGCTCGAGCAGGGGGCTTTACGATGAACCTGCTCGTCGTCCGCTGACTGTCGCGCGATCATGCTGAACGAGTGCCAAGTCCATGTGCGGCGGCTCAGATTTCCCGACGGCGGCGCGGCCGTGGACTACCGGACCGCCGACGCGATCGCACACCGATTGGCCACCGACCTCACACGGCATGGCGTCACCGTCACCATCGACAACGAGGTACACGACAACCTCCCGACGCTGCCGAATACCGAGATATGGACCAATTGAGACGCACGCCGTCGCGACGGCGTACCGATCCCCCGGATCGAATCCGGTCCGCGATCCGAATCCTGATCATCGTGGCTTGCCTGTGCGCGTTCCCAGTGGCCGGCGCGGTCGCCATCCGCACCGCGGCCACCGCGGTCGACCGCATCGAAGCCAGCAATGCGACGAAATCCCTTGTCACCGCGACGGTCGCGGCCCAGCCCCGGGTGGTCGCCGCACAACGTGTGGCGGTAGCACGGGTCCGCTGGATCCGGGACGGGCGCTCCGGGGCCGCACTGGCACCGGTGACCACGACCGCAGTCCGCGGCGATATGGTCGAGGTCTGGCTCGGAGCTGACACCGCGCCCACAGCCCCACCCGCCGATCCGTCGGGAGCGCTATCGGCCGGTTTACGCGCCGCCGCGGCAGTACTGTTGGGCACCTGGGCCATGAGCGCACTAGCCACCTGGGCCACCGATCGGTGCCTGCGACATCATCACAACACCCAGCGCAAGACTTGGTAGCGACGATCGAACCTCACGCTCGACTGATCCGATACGCCGCCGGTCAGTTTCGATCCACGAGCGACCGCAGAAGCAGATCGGGGTTCCAGACTGGTGAGATCGCGTATTCAACTGTCGTGTGTTGTCGGGGTCCCGGACCGAACGGAATCCGGCGCTAATGCGGCGGTTCGGCGCGGGGTTGATGTCGGAACCAGACGTAAGCGATTGCGGCCGAGGCAATTTGCGGCGGGACCCGCCGGCGGCGAAACCCCTTGGCCCCGAATGACACCCGGCGGCCATGATGGCCGGCATGAGCCTCGTTCGGTCGAAATCCAGGGGCGGTGAGACCCAGTGGAATGGCATGCTGTTTCGGGTGACCGGTATGGAGGCAGGGGCCGCGGCTGTGCGGGCTGGTGCGGCATTGGTCCAACCGTCGAAGTCGTTGTGGCGGTGGTGGAAACCGCCTACCGACAGGGCATCGGTGGCGGCGTGGGCCGATGAGTTGGCTGCGGCGGTGCAGAGCGCGGAAAGGGACCTGCGCAAGGACCTCTGTAGTGGTCCGGTCGGGTTCATTCGTGTCGATTTCGCCTTCGCCGCAGTGTCGCAGTCGAGACCGGGTGAGGTGATCGAGTCGGCCGATGCGTCCGAGATCGCAACCTATTGCGAGTCGCTCGATCCGCCACCGCGGCGGTTGGTCATCCTCGGAGAGCCCGGTAGCGGCAAGACCGTCGCCGCGACCTATCTGGTGCAGGGACTGCTGAAAACACGATCGGGCATGGCCGATGGGATTCGCGCCGAACACCCGGTCCCGGTGCGCGTGAATGCCGCGGGATGGGACGGCACAGCTGATTTCTCCGGCTGGTTGATCACCCGGCTCGGCCTCGACTATCCGCAATTGCGTCCCGCACTGACACGGAAACTGGTGGAAGTGGGGTTGATCCTGCCCGTGATCGACGGCCTCGACGAGATGGACACCACCGACAGTCAGGGCAAATCGGCTCGCGCGCTGCTGGACCACCTCAACAACACCTGGCGTAGCGAGCCGGTCATCGTCGTGTGCCGCACCACCCTGTTCGAGCAACTGTGCCGCCAAGGCGAGGACAACGGACTGCACGCTGCCGCGACCGTCACCCTGCAACCGCTACTAGCCGACCAGGTCAGCGATCACCTCACCGGATATCGCGATGCCACCGGCACGACCAGCCAGTGCTGGTCGATGATCACCACCCACCTCGTCTCCGACCCGCACGGGCCGTTGGCGACCACGCTGGAAACTCCCTGGATGCTCGGCCTCGCCATCACCGCCCTGCGCCATGACCCGCGAACCGCCGACCAACTCATCGCCTGCGGCACTACCGACGCCGTCGATGACCTGCTGTTCGCCGCCCAGATCCCCGCAGCGGTCACCGGCCGCGAACCCAAAGACGAACACCGCGACTACACCAGTGACGACGTCCGAACCTGGCTGCAGTCACTGGCCACACACCTGGATCACCGCCGCAGCATCGGAGCAGATGGCACCGCCATCCGGCTCGACGAGATCTGGGAAATCGCAGGAACCACCCGATGCCGCGCCCTGCACGGACTCACCGTCGGCATCATCACCGCACTCGCGTTCGGGCTTCCGGTCGGGCTCTTGTCCGGACTCGCGTCCGGCGTCTGTGCAGGGCTAGCGTTCGGGGCCGGGTTCGGGCTCGCGTTCGGGGGCGCTCCCGAGTCCTCGAGGGCAAACCCAATCGTGTGGCGTGCCCCCGGACGATCCAGATGGCGCGGGCTTCCGTTCGGGCTTTCGATGGGGCTCGCGATCGGGCTTGTGGTCGGCCTCCCGGTCGGGGCCATAGCCGGGCTTCCGACCGGGCTTACGGCCGGACTCTTGTCCGGACTCATGTCCGGACTAGCGGCCGGGCTTACGGCCGGGCTCACGGTCGACGACGAGGAACGGTTACGTGTTGCGGTCGATGAAAGGCGATTGGTCCGCGATAGCGCCATCACCGCAGCCTTGGTCGCGCTTCCGTTCGGGCTTTCGATCGGGCTGGCGTTCGGGCTCGTGATCGGGCTCCGGTTCGGGCTCCCAGTCGGGCTTGCGATCGGGCTCGGGCTTGGGTTTGGGATCAGTCCTGCGGCTGGCCGGTTTCTCATCGCAACGCTGGTCTTCCGGTTCACCAAGGCGTTTCCGGCCCGGCCTGCGATATTCCTAGATTGGGCTCGACGCAAGGGCCTGCTACGAGTGAACGGCACTGCCTATCAGTTCCGACACGAAACCTATCGGCAATGGCTTCAGCGACAACCACCCCCACTAGCGCAACAGTAATTTCCGCAGACAAGAGGCGTACTCACGTGGTGGCCGGTGCCAGCCGCTGAGCATGTCCAGCAGATGCCCGCCCCTGTCGTCGCCGATGCCCTCGGCTATCACCACACCACCACAACGAAACTTGCAGCCGAGGCCGCGACCACCTGGAGCCGCTACGTCACCGCGCCCCGGTTCCGGTCACCCGCCGGTTGGAAACCGTCGACAACCCGCGACAGTTGAATACGCGAGTTCACCAGTCTGGAACCCCAGATCCCCGAAATCGACAGAAATGGGCACCTAACGCAACCCTGGGAACACTACCCAGCCACCGGTACGCCTTGAAGTGCGGTGAGGACCGCACGGTGGGTGAGCCAGCCGACGACGGTGTGGCCGTCGGTGTCGAGGACCGGGAGGCCGGTGCCTTCCGCGTCGGTGAGTACGTCGAGAGCTTCTGCGAGAGTGGAGATTTCGCTGATCTTGTGGGGGATGACAGCGAGGTCGGCGACGGTGGTGTCGGTGGACTCCGGGGCGGCGAGGTTTTCGGCGATGGCGCGGGCGGTGACGCAGCCGTGGTAGCGCTGGTCGGCGCCGATGACCGGCAGTATGCCGTTGGCCGACAACCAGATCGCGCGGCTCGCGTCCTCGATAGAGGTGTCGGCCGCGATCGGTTCGGGCATGAGTTCCATGACCGAGGCCACCGTGCGCCGGTCCAGCTGTGCGGTCGAACGACGGTGTGCCGCATCGAGATCGACGCCGCGGCGGGTGAGCTTGCGGGTGTAGATCGTGTCCTTGGACAGCACCCGGGATACCCCTGCGGCCACGACGATGGCGAGCATCAGCGGCAGGATGATGGTGGTGTACTCGCCGGTCAGCTCGAACAGGATGACGACGGCGGTGATCGCGGCGCGGGTTGCACCGGCGAAGGCCGCGCCCATCCCGATGAGCCCGTACATACCCGGCGCCGCGGTCGCGTCGGGAAACAACTGCCCGACCGTGATGCCGAATGCGGTTCCGCCCATCGCGCCGATGAACAGCGAGGGCGCGAACACCCCGCCGGAGCCGCCGATGCCGATGGTGAGACTGGTCGCGATCATCTTGCCGACCATCAGCACCACGAGCATCCACAGCACATATTCGCCGTCGATCGCACCGGCCAGCACCGGATAGCCGACGCCGTACATCTGCGGCAATACCAGCAGCACCGCACCGAGCAGCAGACCGCCGACGGCCGGGCGCAGCCATTGTGGGCCCCGCCAAGCCCAGTCGCAGAGATCTTCGATCAGATACAGCACCCGCGCGAAGCCGACCCCGACGGTGCCGATCACGATCCCCAGCGCGGCGAAGGCCAGATATTCCCAGCCCGATCGCAAGGTGAATTCGGGTAGGTCCATGAAGGGGTGGTTGCCGTACGCGGCGCGCCCGATCGCGCTCGCGGTCACGCTCGACAACACGACTGCTCCGAAGGATTCGGCCGCGAAGTCGCGCAGGATCAACTCCATAGCGAAGAACGGCCCGGCGATGGGCGCGTTGAACGTCGCCGCGATACCACCGGCGGCGCCGCACGCCACCAGGATCCGTAGCCGGTTCTCCGGCACGCGGGCGAGCCGGCCCAGGCTCGACCCCCACGCCGCGCCGATCTGGACGATCGGTCCCTCCCTGCCGACCGATCCGCCGCCACCGATACACAGCGCCGAAGCCAGCGCCTTGACGACGGTGACCTGCGGTGCGATCCGCCCGCCGCGTTCGGCGACGGCATACATCACCTCGGGCACCCCGTGGCCGCGCGCCTCAGGCGCGAACCGGGTGACCAGCGGACCATAGATCAGGCCCGCCACCACCGGCGCGAGCAGAACGAACCACGGCCCGAGCCACGGTACGAGCGGGTTGGCGGCGTGACCGGCGGCGGAGTAGTCGTCGTGGCCGGACAGGATTCGGGTGAATGTCGTGATCAGCCAGCGGAATACGATGCCGCCGAGGCCCGACCCGGCCCCGATGACCAGGGCAAGCAGCACCAGCCCACCGCGGCTTTCGCGCACCCACTCCCAGATCGGGATCCGCTCCGGAACCGGTAATGACCACCGCCGCCCACCGGCGGACGGGTGAGTCGCTGTCGTCATCGCATCCTCATCACACAAACCATTGCAGAGTGCAACAATTGTAATGGGTGCGAATGGGTTGCCGCTCGTCGGGAACCTCGACGGCCGAGTGTCGGCTACCGCCAGTCGATTACAGGTGGTAGCCCTCGATCTCGGCGGTAGTTGGTGATTCGCCACCGGCTGCGGTGAACGCCGTCAGCGCGCGTACCAGGCCGTGCCGGTCGGCGGCGGGCATGCGCTCGACCACGGCGGCGATCTCGGCGCGGCGGCGTGCGGTCACCGCGTCGACGATCTCACGCCCGCGAGTGGTCAGGTCCACCACCAACTCACGGCGCGAGTTCGGGTTCGGCTGCCGATCGATCAGCCCGGCCAGGACCAGGCGATCGACCATCCGGGTGGCGGTAGATGGCTGCACATTCAGAATCCCGGCCAGCGTCGCGAGGTTGGCCGGACCCCGGGTCGACAAGATCACCAGCGTGCGGAACTGCGGAATCGTGATCGTCTCGTCCACATGGGCGATCGATCGCGCGGATAACGCGACCAGCAGCCGCGACGCCGTCAATAGCGCGTCGGTGATCACATCGGCGGATTCCGGCACCACTACATCAACTCGACGCGTCATCGCCACTCTCCGTCCTTCCGGTTCTGCTACCCCAACCATCCTGCCCGCCATACCCGTCACAGGCAGCATCTGGCCTCGGTGCGCCGGTTCGATGCCCTCTATCCGGCACACAATCATGCAAATGACAACTGTTGCAGAGTGCGCTTGTCGGGTAGGGTCTGGCTCTCGTGGCGATAAGTGCGACAGGTGAATCCCGCCAGCAAGTGTTGCGGTGGGGGGTGATCACCGCGCTGGGTGTGATCGCGGGGTATGCGGCTGTGCTGCTTGCCAATCCGCGGCATTTCTATACCGACGACACCGAATCCCAATACGGTCCGATGTGGGTGATGCTCGGCAGGCAACTGCGGGAGGGACGGTTTCCCGCGCTGGTGCCGTGGGAGTGGATGTCGGGCAACTACTCCTTGGAAGAGGCCGGGCTCTACAACCCGCCCCAAATACTGGTGGATCTGTTCGCGCCGTCGGTGGACAACCTCGCGCTATACGTGACGGTGGTGAAGCTGATCTTCTCGATCATCGCCGCGCTCGGGGTGTTCCGGATCTGCCGGGTCTACGGGGCGCGGGCACCGTGGGCCGCAGTGGCGGGGGTGGCGTTCCCGCTGTCGGGGTGGTTTCTGTTCTTCGACGAGGCAAGTTGGGCGACTTCGCTCACCGGAACCGCGTGGATGCTGCACGCGTGGGCGTCGTCGGTCCGCTACGCGCGGGGTCGTAGCGGACCGATTCCGGTGTTCGTGTTCCTGTATCTAGCGATCTCGGTCCAATACGTCTTTCCGGCAGTGGAATCCGCGTTGATGATCACGGCGGTAGCGGTCGGGGAGGTCGTCTACCAACGGACATGGCGGCCATCGCTGCGGCTGCTCGCTGTCGCCGCCTGCGCCGGTTTCGCGGGGTTGGAGACCTACCTGCCGGGCCTGTTGTCCTCGGCGGTGACCTGGCGCGGCAACCAACGCATCCTCAACGAGGACTTTCTCAACGTGCCGTGGTCGGAGTCACTGAACGCGAGCCTGCCCAGCACCGTGCCCGCGTTCACCGGCTGGTGGGGCTATGTGCAGCCCCTGCCGATGGTCTACATCTCCTGGTTCCTGATTCCCCTGCTGGCCTTCATCGATTGGCGCGCGGTGCTGGCGTCGCTGCGCGAATACTCGGGCCTGATCCTGTTCGCGATCATGTTCTTGATGTGGACCGCCGGACCCGGCCGCATCGGCCCGCTGCGCTGGCCCGCCCGGGTACTGCCGATGCTCGCCGTCGGGCTACTGGTGCTGGTGTGCGTGTTACTCAGCCGCTACGGCACCTTCACCGATCTGCGCCGCCGCGGCATCGCCACCGCAGTCCTGATCGGACTGCTATTCGTCCGAACATTCAGTGCGGCACCACATCTGGTGATCCGCCATCTGGTCGCCGTCGTGGTCGTGGCCACCCTTGTCGTGGCATTCGTGTGGCTGGCTCGCACCCGGGGCATCGCGGTGGCCTGCGCGCTGGCCATTGTCGCGATGTTCCCGATCGCCTACGACCAGGTACGCGCCCAGTCACCGACACCGATGTCCTACCACTACCCCGAACGCCGCTCGGACATGAGCGCGGCCTTCCCGCATTTCGATGGTGTCACACTGCAACTGGCCGACCGCGCGCTGGTGCCGCCGCCGGATCAGCGCCTCACCGGAGCGTGGGGTTCACTGGCTTTCGGCAACTACGCCAAGAACATGGGCCTGGATTACGTCAACGCCTACACCCCGATCGGATACGCGGCATTCAGCAAGCTGCTGTGTATGGGCTGGGACGGCAGTACCTGCCCCGCCGCCTACCACGCCGCCTTCTCAACCGAATCCACCACCGGCCGCACGATCGTCGATCTGATGAAGGTGGATCGTGTTGTGCTGCAACGTGCCCAATACCCCGACGCCCGCAACCAACCCGCGCCGCCGGGTTGGAAGTGGGTCGACTACCCCGGGCACGAACGCTACATCTGGGTGCTCGAACGCGAAAACGGCCTGATCTCGACCCGCAACGGCCTCATCTCGGCCGCCGACGGCGTGACCGCCACCTCGACCGAACGAACAAGCCTCACCAGCCGGATACGGGTGACCTCGGCACAAGGCGGCCGCGTCGTCTTCGCCCGACTGGCGTGGCCCGGCTACCGCGCCACCCTCAACGGCCACGACACCGAGATCCACACGATCGCCGATACCTTCGCCGCCGTGGACATTCCACCCGGCACCCGCGACGGCGAACTGATCCTCACCTGGCGCCCCCCTGGCTGGAAAATCGGCATCACGACCGCACTGGCCGGACTCCTCGGACTCGGGCTCCTGCAATGGTGGTACCGGCGCCGCGCCCGCCCCGCGCCCGAACCACCGACCGACGCCCCACCCACCGACCTCCCCGACCCGGACTCCGAAATGCTGGCACCGGTCCTGACGTGACCGCGCTCAGGCACGCACGCGGTAGCGGGTTGCCATGCCCTCCATCATTTGATCATCGGCGTAGCAATGGAACTGCCACACACCGACGTTGTCCGGGCGCATATTCGCGGTGATCACCTGAGCGGGCAGCAGAACGACGACATCGGTGCGGTTCCCTTAACCAGCACTGAATCTCCGTGCCAGTGCGGGGTATACAGATCGGTCTCACTGTTCAGGCCCAGCAGATACCAGCGCACCTGCCCCTTCCGATAGTGATGGCGGGACGATCGGCGGCGGTACCGATGGGGTCATTGCCGAACAGGTAGCCGTTGATTGCGGATTTCGTGTTGCTGCCCTGCAACGCCGCGTCCGCGGGATCGAGGTGCCGACCACCGCCATAGCGGGCGATGTTCTCGACGAGATACGGACTCACGTTCTCGTCGAATTCGGTGAATAGGAAGAACAATTCGCGCTCGACATCGGTGGGACGGCCGTCGGCATGCGCACCGTCGCGGCGGGTGACCGTGATCGTGGTACAGCCACACCACCGAGGACGGATCGTCCGGACCGGGCCAGCGGGCACCGGCCAGGAATGGGTATGCGTGGCCCTGCGCCGATCTATTCGGCCCAGCCCTTCATCACATAAAAATTGCCTATGGCAACTATTGCATAGTGCCATCAACAGGGCGTAGTTTGGTCATACGCCCAAGGTGAACGACCAAGCGAGCGGGGAGAGGAGCGAGATGGTCACTTCGGCAGAGCAGGGCCGGGACACGCGCGCCCGATTGATGAGTGCGGCAACGCAGCTCGTCGCCGAGCGCGGGTGGGGTGCGGTGACGACCCGCATGGTGGCCGAGCGCGCCGGAGTGCGAGCGGGCGTGGTGCATTACCACTTTCCTACGGTTACCGATCTGTTGATCGATGCGTCGTTGCAGCTGGCGCGCGCCGAATACGACAAGGCGATGGTGGGGGTGCTCGCCTTGCCGGGGCCGGAGGCGATGCGGCAGTTGCTGCGCGCGATCGGCTCGTATTCCTCCACCGATCCGGCGACCGTCGCGATGAGCGAAATGATGCTGGCCGCGACGAGACACGAGCGACTGCGCGGCGAACTCGGCCGATTCGTTGCCGAAGCACGCACGGCCATGACGACATGGCTGCGCGAGCAGCAGGTGGTGACCGATCCCGAGGCCACCGCCGCGGTGCTGCTCGCGCTCATCGACGGCCTGATCCTGCACCGAATGATCGACCCCGCACTGAGCGGGATCGACGTGACCGGTCCACTGATGCGCGCGGCAGGCCTGGCCGACCACCCAGCGAGCAAAGGAACATCTCATGACCGAGCACGCAAAGGCGAGCACATCGACGAATAACTGGCCCCGAGGTGGTGTCACCCTGCGCGAGGTCAGCAAAACCTACGGCGAAGGTGGCGCCGCCGTACACGCCCTCACCGACATCGATCTCGATATCGGTCCGGGTAAACTGGTCGCGATCCTCGGCGCCAGCGGGTCGGGCAAGACCACACTGCTCAACCTCATCGGCGGCATCGAATCAGCCGATAGCGGGTCGATAACTGTTGCTGGACAAGATATTTCCGGGCAGCATCCAGCGCGACTCGGGGCGTTCCGGCGTGACCATATCGGGTTCGTCTTCCAGTTCTTCAACCTGATACCCAGTCTCACCGCTCGCGAGAATGTGGAAGTCATCGTCGAACTCACCGGACGCGGCAACCGGCGGCGGGTGCTCGAATTGCTGGATGCGGTCGACTTGACCGACCGCGCAGACCATTTCCCCGCACAGCTGTCCGGAGGGCAGCAACAGCGGGTGTCGATCGCCCGCGCGCTGGTGACCGATCCGGACCTGCTGCTGGCCGACGAACCGACCGGCGCGCTGGACGTGGCGACCGGGCGCGGTGTACTCGAACTACTGCAGCGCACCAGCCGAGCCGGGCGCGGCGTGGTGATGGTGACCCACAACGAGGTGGCCGCCGCAATCGCCGACCGGGTGATCCGGATGCGCGACGGGCACATCATCTCCAGCGACACCAACGCCCGCCCAGTCGACGCCGCGACCATCCGGTGGTGAGCCTGATGCACCTGCCATCGAATCCTATTCTGGCGCATAAGATCTGGCGCGACCTGCGCCGCCGCCCCGCGCAGGTCGCCGCGATCGCGGTCACTGTGCTGCTCGGGGTGCTGCTGTTCGTCGCCAGCTACGACTCCTTCCACAACCTCGAGACCTCATATCGGCAGACCTACGACCGCCTGCATCTTGCCGACTTCACCGCCACCGGCGGCGATCCGGCCGCCGTCGCCGCTGCCGCTCGCACGGCGGCGGGTGTCGATCGGGTCGCGGTGCGCACGCAGGCCGACGTGCCGCTGACCATCGACGGCACCAAGCTGGTCGGGCGCGTCACCGGACTGGCCGACGCCACCGCACCCAGCGTCGACGAGATCGACCTGACCTCAGGTCAACTGCCCGACCCGAGCCGTCCCGATGACGTCGTCGTCGAACACCACGCGGCCGAAACCTTCGGCCTGCGAGCCGGCTCCACCTTGCAAGTGTTCGACGGCCGGACCTGGCAGCCGGTGACCGTGTCCGGAATCGCGCGATCGGCTGAGTACCTGTGGCCGGCCCGCAATCGCCAGGAGCCACTCGGCGACCCGCACGCGTTCGCGGTGCTGTTCGCACCGCAGGCCCAGGCCCAGCGACTGGCCGGACAGCCGGGCCCGAACCAGACGATCATCGAAATGTCTCCCACCGCAACATCGTCGGAGTACGCGCAGATGTCGGATGTACTGCGCTCGGCGGGCGCCGGGGCAGTCGAGCCGCAGGCCGACCAAGCCTCCAACGCGACGCTACATGAGGATCTCAACGGCTTCTCCGAACTGGCTGTGGCCTTTCCGGCCATGTTCCTCATCGCCGCCGCGATCGCGGAATACGTGCTGATCACCCGGCTCGTGCACAGCGAGCACCCGATCATCGGCACCCTGCTGGCACTCGGCGCTCGCCAGCGCACCATGGTCGGCCACTACATCGGCTACGGTGTTGCGATCGCCGCGCTCGGCGCGGTACTCGGCGTGCTCGGGGGGTTCGTGGCGACCTCGGCGGTCACCGCCGCCTACACCAGCGCCATCGGCATACCGGATACCGTTGTCGCACATCGCATCCCGACCACCATCGCCGGATTCACGATCGGACTGCTCACCGGCGTACTCGCCGCACTCGCCCCCGCGATCGCGGCGGCCCGCACCGCACCGGCGGCCGCGATGCGCGGCGACGGTAGCGCACCGATCCGGGTCGGTCGGCTCACCCGAATGTCGGCGCACTGGCGAGGTGTGCCGGTCGTGGTGCGGATGGCGCTGCGATCGCTGACCAGGGGCCGCCGCCGCACCGTGGCGACCATGACCGGAACGGTGCTGGCGCTCACACTGATACTCGCCTCGGTCGGGATACTCACCAGCATGCGCAACCTGCTCGACATCCAGTTCGGACAAATCCAACGCGAGGATGCCACAGTGCTCACCACCGCCGAAACCGGACTGGCACAACAGCTGTCGGGCATCCCCGACATCGCAGCAGTCGAGCGGGCCCGCTTCACCCCGGTATCCGTCGCCGCAGGCGAGCACACCTACTCGACCACCCTGACCGGCCTGCAACCCGATACCACGATGCATGGCTTCCGCACCCCCGACGGTGGCACCCGCCAACTTCCGGCCGACGGGCTGCTCGCGGGCGCGCCGCTGGCCGATCGTCTCGGCATCGCCGTCGGCGACATGCTCACCGTGACACCAGCATTCGGCGCGCCGCGGCAGCTGCGGCTGGTCGGCCTGCTCGACGAACCGCTCGGCACCTTCCTCTACGCCAGCGAGCACACCGCCACCGAGGTGGCGGGCATCGGGAGGACCGGATACCTGCTCCGCTTCACCCCCGGTGCCGATCGAGATCGGCTTCGGGGCAAGATATCAACGCTCCCAGGCGTTATCGCCTACACCGACACTCACGCCCTCCAAGCCCAGATCAACAAATTCCTCGGCCTGTTCTGGATCTTCATCGTGGTCATGCTGATCCTCGGCGCGGTACTGGCCTTCACCGTCATCTACGTCACGATGACCGTGAACCTCGCCGAACGCACCACCGAACTGGCCACCCTGCGCGCGGCAGGGGTATCGGTGCGCAGACTCACCGCCGCACTGGCCACCGAAAACCTCGCCGCCACCTTGCTCGCGGTCCCGCTCGGACTGGTCGCGGGCATCCTGGCCGCCTGGGCGTTCGTGCGGTCGTTCAACAGCGACATGTTCGCTTTCCACCTCTCGCTCGGCCCGCTCCCGATCGTGCTGGCCGCTGTCGCGGTACTGGCCGCCGCGGGCTTGTCCCAACTACCCGCCACCCGCGCGGTCGACCGCATCGATATCGCCCACGTGGTTCGGGAACGCGCCCAATAACAGGAGAACGAAATGACCGAATCGAACGTCTTCACCAAGGTCGGCGCACGCGCACTACGCACCCGCTGGCTGGTCCGCGCGCCCATATGGCTCTACCGCTGCGGGCTCGGATTCCTCTTCGGCTCCCGACTACTGATGCTGCAGCACACCGGCCGCCGCACCGGCACACCGAGATACGTCGTTCTCGAAGTCGTCGACCGGCCCGCCCCCGACGAATACGTCATCGTCTCAGGCTTCGGCACCCAATCCCAGTGGTACCGCAACGTGCTCGCCGACCCCCAGATACACCTCTCGACCGGCACCAAACACAACATCGCCGCGACCGCGACACCCATGACCGACCAGGAATCCGCCCTCGCGCTCGAGCACTACGCCCACAACCACCCGAAAGCCTGGAACAAGCTACGCGCCACCATCGAACACGCCACCGGGTCGCCTGTTACCACCCTGCCCATGGTGTTGTTGCGAACCAGCTGCCGCTGAGCCGTCCCGGGCCGTGACGGCACGTACAGCCACTCACGTCCGCACCCCGCTGCTCACCGCCATGACCGAGCTGCCGCAGCAGGTACCGACAACGAATCCGATCTTGTTGTACGACAACGCTTTCAGGCACGATTGCCCGGATAACAGGGCGCTCCGTGCCGGTCCGGCAGAGCTGATTGCCAATCGCGAAGCGGAGAAAGCACAACTAACCAACACTGGGTAATATCCACGGAATTAGCGGATACGCCCCCTTCGGCTACTTCCTGACCAGGTGCTGTTGGTGCATGGTCCTACGACCCGCCCCAGGTAGAATCGGACCAGACGGTCATGCGTCGGCGGTACACCGTCCCGCCCGACTTAGCCACGGAGTGGAGATGAGCGCATGCGACGGTCTTGGTCTGCGGCGCTTGCATCGCAGCACCCGGGTGCTGTTGGTCACCGTCGCGGTGTTCGTCGTGTCGTTGCTGACCATTCCTCGCCTGGCCAGTGCCTATATTGCCTGGCTATGGTTCGGTGAGGTTGACTTCCGTGGCGTCTGGGGGCACCGTGCTGTTGACACGCCTGTCGCTATTCGACGTGGTGACGCTGTTCATCGGAGCCGTCGTTTTCGCGGCAGTGTGGTTCGCGTTCCGGTTTCGCCCTCTCTACTTTCCCGGCGCCGGAAAAGAAGAGAGTCTCCGGCCATATCGCGCGATGGTGATCCGGCGGCCGCTGCTATTCCAGCATCAAACCGCTGCCGTCCCACATCGAAGACCGGTTGACCGTACTCGCCAGCGACGAACAACCCCAGAAGCTGCACGCCGTCGTCGAATCACGATGACCATCGAGTCGACCGGCTGTGTCCGGCAGGAGTGTCGCAGCAGAGGCACGGCATATCGACGCGGCCACCCACAGCAACAGAGCACGGTCCCAATCGTGCGATTCCGATTCCGGTCCCGGACCGATCGCGGCGCTCCGGTGGTGTGGTACGACCTCATGCGGCTGGTTGCCCGCGTCCGACCGAAGCCGAACGCGGGCAGCGCGCAACCGATTCAACGCAAGTCGCGTCTGCGGAATGCGGCGATGCCGACAGCGAGCAGAGCGACAGCGATGGCGAGCAGCCACAGGATCGGCTGCGCGTCGAACTGCGAACCCGGAAGCTTCGGCGGATGGACGAATGGCACCAGATCCACGATGGCCTGCGGCAATCCGTCCAGCGAGCCGATCAGGAAGATCACGATCATGGCGCTGAGTACGCCCCAGGCTACCGGGGTGTAGCGGGGCGCGATCCCGTAGATGGCGACTGTGATCCCGGTCAGCACCCACACCGCGGGCAGTTGGACCGCCGCGGCGACGATCCCGTCACCGACGGTGTCGGCCAGGTCGCCTGCCATCATACCGTAGACGAAGCCGATCGCCGTCCCGGAGACCAGCAAGGCTACGGCAGGGCCGAGCAGAGCGATGGCGATGTGGCTGAGGGCGTATCGCTCCCGGCCGACGGCTCCGGCGAGCGTAGCCTCGGCTCGCTGGGTCGATTCCTCATCGTGCAGGCGCAGCGCGGCGGAGATGGAGTAGGCCGCGGCCGCGGCCGCGAGCATTGTGATCGCGTAGCTGATGAACGAATCCTGCAAGATGCTCGAGCCTCCCATGCGGTTGATCAGGTCACGGATCTGCGCACTGTCGTCGAGCATGTCGCCGACGCTGTCGATGGATCCGCCGATCAGCAGTCCGTAGAGCAGGAAACCGGTCGACCAGCCCAGCAGCGCGCCGCGCTGCAGACGCCACGCCAGCCCGACCGGGCCGGACAGGGCGGGCGCCGCGGCGGCCGGGCCGGGCCGGTCGGCGATCAGACCGGAGCCGGTGTCGCGCCCGCGCAACAGCCGATACGCGGCGAATGTGGTGAGTGCGGCGACCACGAGCAACGGGACAAGCACCCACCAGCGTTCCTGGGCGTAGGGCCTGATCTGCAGGCACCAGCCGAGCGGCGAGAACCAGGACAGCACACCGTTTCCGGCGTCACCGACCGCGCGCAGAGCGAAGGCTGTGGCCAGAGTTCCCAGAGCGATACCACGCGCGACCCGGGCACCCGTGCTGACCTGAGCGGCGACTGCGGCGACGCCGGCCCAGACCAGCCCCGAGGCGGCCAATGCCGCGCCCCATGCCAGCGAACCGGCGCCGGGTAGGTCATTGGCGTAGAGGGTGGCGGCACAGATAATTCCGGCAATGAGCGAGCCGACGCCGGTCATCAGCAGCGCCGCGCTGAGCCCGGCACAGCGGCCGATGCTGGTGGCCCCGACCAGTTCCGCGCGCCCGGTCTCTTCCTCGACTCGGGTGTGCCGGATCACCGTGAGGATCGCCGCGATGGCGATCATCGAGTACGTCGCACCGGCTTTCCAGGTGCCGATCGAGCCGAGTGCCGAGCTGAACACGGGACCGTACATGGCGATCAGCGCGGGACTGTCCGCTGTGGTCCTGGCCATAGTGTCGAGTTCGGCCGGGGTGTCGTAGAGCCCTTTGGCGCTGGCGACCTGGACCCCGGGCATCAGGGCGAGCATGAAGACCCAGAGCGGCAATACGATTCGGTCGCGGCGCAGGTAAAACCGCAGCAGCTGCCAGGTCCCCGCGAAGTCGGCTGATGCGCGCACGACGAGTGCGCCGTGCTGCCTGCCGATAGTTGCCATGCTCACGCCCGCACCTTCTCTGCACTGCTCGTGGGCTTCGTGCCTGCCGAGTTTCCGGGTTCGACCCCGTCGACGTGGTAATGGCGCAGGAACAACTCCTCCAGGGTGGGCGGGGCGCTGCTCAGGCTGCGCACTCCGATGTCGCCGAGCAGCCGGATCAACTCGCCGAGGTGTTCGCCCTCGACCTGGCAGCGTAGGGTCGAGCCGTCCAGTTCGATATCGTCCACACCGGCGATGCGATGCAGATCGCCTGGGTCGCCGAGCAATTCGGCGGTGATGGAGGTCCGCGACAGATGCCGCATACCCGACAGTGTGCCGCTTTCCACGGTGCGCCCGGCGCGGATGATGGTCACCCGGTCGCAGAGGGCCTCGACCTCGGAGAGGATGTGGCTCGACAGCAGCACGGTGGTGCCCCGGTCCTGGGCCTCTTTGACGCATTCACGGAAAACCTTCTCCATCAACGGATCCAGGCCCGAGGTTGGCTCGTCGAGCAAGAGCAGGTCGACATCGGAGGCCAGCGCGGAGATCAGTGCGACCTTCTGTCGGTTGCCTTTTGAATAGGTGCGTGCCTTCTTGCGCGGGTCCAGATCGAATCGCTCGATCAGTTCGGCGCGGCGCTCGGTGTTGATGCGGCCGCGCATCCTGGCGAGCAGGTCGATGGTCTCGCCGCCGGACAGCGACGGCCACAGCGTGACATCGCCTGGCACATAAGCGAGTTCGTGGTGCAGGGCGACCGCATCGGTCCACGGATCGCGGCCGAACAGTTCGGTACTGCCGCCGGTGGCGCGCAGGATGCCGAGGAGGATGCGGATGGTGGTCGACTTGCCCGCGCCGTTCGGGCCCAGGAAGCCGTGGATCTCGCCTGTGCTGACCGACAGGTTCAGCCCGTCGAGCGCGGTCACGTGGCCGAAAGATTTGCGGAGATCGTTGACGTGGATGACCTCGGACATCAGTGCTCCTAGTGACAGTGTCCACAAGTGTTGGGTCGGTTAGTAGGCCTTGGGTGTAGAACTCCAGGGCGGGAGGTGTGAGCTCATCGGTGATCGCACGGATGGCCTTGCCGAAGTCGAGTTGTTCGCCGTTTTCCTGGTGCAGTTGCACCTACAGCAGGGTCGCGCCGACATTGAGCGTCGTCAGGTACCTGGCGCCCGCCGCGGGATCGCGGCTGGGTTTGACTGTCCCCGCCTCGGCCGCCTGCTGGATGTACCTCTCAGCATCGGAAACCATGTGATCGAACAGCGATTTCGCCATCGGGCCGCCCGCCTGCAGGCTGCGCACCACAGAGGCGACCAATGGGCCGTACACCTCGATCTCGGCCAGCACGACGAGCATGTCCTTCGCGAAGTTCGGGGCGGTGATCGCCTTGACCTTCTCGTCGCGAATCAGCTGGAGTACTCGCTCACCGCAGGCTGCGCCCAGCCGTCCTTGGAGCCGAAATGGTGGTTCACCAAACCTGGGGATACGCGTGCCGCCGTAGCGATGACGCGGACTACGAACTGGAATCCGTGCTCGCCGAAGACCTCGATCGCGGCATCACGAATCCATGCCGCCGTTGTCAGATCAGCGGCGGATCCTTGCGGAACGGACTGTCGGCTAGACACATGTACAACATATTAAACGTGTGTTCAACCCGCCACAAGGGTTCGACAGGGGATGTCGCGTCAAGTGTTTGTCCGCGCGGTCGGTCAGCGCGAGCTGGCATCGGCCCCACCGTTCGTCTCCAGTCGCCTGGTTCGAACCGCTTGCGCGGCATGGCTTCCCGAAGGCTGGCTCGCCTCGAACGCGCGGATGGCCGACTCGACGGCGCCGATGCGGTCGGCCAGCAGGCCGCCTACTGAACGGGCCCCCGAAAGGCGATGCCGGTGGATTCTCGAGGCGGTGTCACCGCACTCGGCGCGGATGTGCCCCAGCGACACTGCCGGATGATTTCCAGGATGTGGATCGATTGACAGGAGCGTGGGGACATTCATACTGGGCGTAGGTGTACCTCGTACTCCTACGAGAGGGCTCAGAAATGATGACCATCGAACTGTTCGTCTCCGATGACACGATCTCCGCCGAGCGTTCAAAGGAATTGGCTTGTCGCGTACGGGATTCCCTGACGATTGGCGAAAGCGCCCCGGCTAGCGTGCTGGCGAGGGCGCAGGAGCTCACTCATGTCGTGGTGCACCGACCCCAGGCATGGGCGACCGGCGGCGAGGACGTGATCGCGAAGCCGCGGTATCTCGTGCGAGTGACCGTGCCAGGAACCTGCATCGGAAACGACTTCGGCGAGTATGCGATACCGACGCTGACCGGTGTGATCGGCGACTTCGACGGCAATCCGCAACGGCTGCATCGTAACCCACACTGCCTGATTCAGCTGATCGGGTTGCGCGAGGGCAATTTCGGCACTTGCGGGCGTGTCACTTTCAGCTCCGAAGTGACCAGGATGATTACCGAGGAGTACCGGGATTCCGGCGAAGCGGCCGCCACACCGGCGGTCGGCAGCGTCGATCCGGTGTGCGGAATGATCGTCGATCCAGCCACCGCCCGGTTCACGCTCACCACAACGGGATCGATTACGCGTTCTGTGCCTCGGTATGCCGGAAGGTTTTCGGCGAGGACCACGACATCACCGCGTGACCGTTCAACCGTCGGCCCATTCAGCACGCACCCCTCGCGGCAGTGCCCGAGATCCGAACGAAAATTCCTGATCGGTCGGAGAAACTGTTGGCGCATATCTCCCCCGGCACGCACCGAGAACATCCACTTCTTCGACGCGATCGAGGTCGACATCGATGACCGGCCACTGCGGGTGCGCGAGACCTGGTTCCGAGCAGCCATCGGGACGCGGGGACATCACCGACAGCCACTCCGACAAGACCCGCGAAGGCTGGGGCCAAGGCATCGCGAACGTGGTCACCGGCCTCTTCGGCGGCATGGGTGGCTGCGCCATGATCGGCCAAACCATGATCAACGTGAAGGTCTCCGGCGCCCGCACCCGCATCTCCACCTTCGTCGCGGGTGTGTTCCTGCTGATCCTGGTGGTCGGCCTGGGCGGGCTGGTCGCGCGGATCCCGATGGCCGCGCTGTTAGCGGTCATGATCATGGTTTCGGTGGGCACCATGGACGGCACTCCATCGCGCCGAAGACATTGCGGCGCATGCCGACGCCGAAATCACCGTCATGCTGGTGACCGTCGCGGTCACCGTCGCCACCCACAACCTCGCCTACGGCGTCATCGCCGGCGTGCTCACCGCCATGGTCGCCTTCGCCCACCGTGTCGCCCACTTCACGAGGTCGTCAAGGCCCACGA
Organism: Nocardia sp. CA-084685; assembly: GCF_050955785.1. Lineage (NCBI taxonomy): Bacteria > Bacillati > Actinomycetota > Actinomycetes > Mycobacteriales > Nocardiaceae > Nocardia > Nocardia sp. CA-084685. The sequence continues at coordinate 1,794,256 of NZ_CP192094.1, read as the reverse complement.
GTCCGACGCCGACCACGACGGCGATATCGACACCCGCGTCTACCAGGTGCGCGGAGAGCTGTTCTTCGCCTCCAGCAACGACCTGGTCTACCAGTTCGACTACCTCGGCGATCCGCACAATATCGTGATCGACATGTCCGACCCGCACATCTGGGACGCCTCCACCGTGGCCGCCCTCGACGCCATCACCACCAAATACGCCGCCAAAGGCAAACACGTGGAGATCATCGGGTTGAACCCGGCGTCCGAGGCCCGCCATGAGCGGTTGTCCGGACTTTGGCCGGTGCGCACTGACATGAGCACCGACACCGGCGGCTACCGGCAGATCGGGCAGGTAGCCGAGCGAAGCGAGTTGTCGCTGAAGACCATTCGCCACTACGACGAGGTCGGGCTGGTGCAACCCTCGGCACGATCGACCGGTGGATTCCGGCTCTACACCGCCGCCGATGTGGAGCGTCTGCTGGTGATCCGCCGCATGAAGCCGCTGGGGTTCACGTTGGCCGAGAGGAAGCAACTGCTCGACGCCGTCGACGTGCTCGATGACCAGACCGCGACCGCCCAGCAGCGGTCTGCGGCTCGGGTGGACCTGCTGGCCTTTCGGGACAAGGCCCGCGATAGGGCCGAGCGACTGCGGCAGCAGCTGGCCAACGCCGAGGAATTCACCGACCTGCTCACCGCGCGCACCTGTGCACCGTCGGCCTGATCGAGGTGGTCGTCATGGCGGCGGATTCGGTCGGGTCGCTGGCACGGACGGCGAGCATGCCCACGAGGATGGCGGCCGCGAACGCGAACGCCGCTACGAGATGCCCGACGAGGCGGTCGAGCGCGCTCGAACGACTTCGAGCACACGATGACGACCTTCGAACGAATGCGCGCAAAGCATGGGCGGTGGGTCGGGCCCGCCGCTGTGCTGCGGCGGAACCGGTTACGCAGTGCCAGCGGCATACAGACCAGCGCGACGAGCACGGATACTTCGACGCCATCGTCCAGAGCTTGGCCCGAGGCCGCGCCGCAGGTGGCGATCGCCTCCCGACCGAACTCGCCTCGACCGACCACTCGGCTGAAAACCGTCGCCACCCGCCTGCGACGTGAGTTCGACGGCACCACCAATCGAACGGTTCCTGCACTCGAGCTCAATCCCGCCATGGAGCACGTCGGGTTGTCAGCGCGCTCCGCACGTGCCCGTTGGGGTGTATCGGCAGGGGTTCTCGGTGCGGCCCCAGTACTGATCGTGGCCGGCGCTGTTGGCGCGCACTCCGTAACCGTAACCACTGTTGCGCTGACTATGGTCATTGCTGTTAGGGCGCGTTCCCGCGCCGTAGCCGTGACCGGCCCCGGGACTGTGCGAATCCCGAGTCCCGGCCGTAGCCGCGAAAAGGTGCGGCGAGGCGACCGTCAGCGCCACCAGCGCGATGGCGAACAGCATCGCGACCACCACCCGACGCACCGTCCAGAACTCCGTCGCGATCTCCATCAGCCACCTTTCCCTCAATTAACGTACCGCTATATAACGACACATTAATTGATGGTTCGTCGCAGGGGAAGTGTTTTCCCGGGATTTCGCGCGCACTACATCACACGCCGGCGCTGAGGCCAACAAACCCTCCGAACAGACCTGATGACCCGCGACACACAGCTGTCAATACAACAGTCCAGCTTGACTACCCTCGTTCGTCACAACGGTCGATATTCTCCACCTTCAGATCCGACGCGCACTATCCCGCTGGTGCGTCATCGCTACCGGATGCCATCAGTGTTCAGCCGGAGAATGCCGGGGTGCTGCTCGACGAGCGGGCCGGGAGCACTCCAACGGTTCGCACGGCTTCCGGTGATCGATCCGGACGCGCCGGACGATAGTCCTATGTCTGCCGGGCCGATCACGGGAGCCGCGGAGGTCGACCCGAACAGGGACGCGTGTCAAGTGGGAGGTCAGTCTCCTACACGTTCGTGTTTCGCAGTCTGGGTGCGTTGGTGGCGTAGCTGCCAGATGCGGGCACCACCGGCCAGACCCATCACCAGCACGCCGCCGATCGTGGCGAACAGCAGCGCCACCCCCAGCGGCATGGTGAAGCTCCACGGCAGGAAAGAGATCTCGGTCTTGGCGGTGTTCTGCAGGATGAAGATCAGTAGCACGACCACGAGGCTCGCGCCGACGGCGACCTCGAGCCACGCGCGCGCGGTCCAAGCCTGTGCGCGGCTACTCCAGATACCTCGCGGCCTTTTCCGATCGACATGCTGTCGGCGGATGAAGTGCCTTCCTGAGCTGTTCGTTACCGTTATCGGCTGATGTCCGGCGCTCATCGCGCCCTCCTCGATATCGAGCGCCCGTCGGCGCAAGCTCAAAGCCAACCCTGGCAGACCCTTCGGACCGGGGCGTCGCATGCAGGCCGGCTCTTAGTAACGGGGTACCCGCGCTATCGGTTGGCAAACAGCGAACGCTTGTCGGCCAGCGAGCGCTGCTAGCGGCTGTTTCCGCAGACCAGGGCAAAGGTTTATCTGTCCGTGGACTGTGTCATCCCACCCAAGGGGTCGACTCTCAGAAAGAGGTCGCCTCATGAACACGATTCGAGCAATCTCCGGCCGCGTGGCGCTGACGACAACCCTGGCTGTGCTTTCACTCGGGCTGGCAGCCTGCGATTCGACCGAGGAACCATGCTGTTGGCCCACCGCCGGGATCGGGACTCGCTACGCCGAACTCTCCGGTCCCACCGGCCCGCTCGGGGGCTGCCGCAGCGGAGAACACGACCGAGACAGCGGCCGGGTCCAAGACTTTCAACACGGTGCCATCTACTGGACCGCCAAGACCGGCGCGTGGGAAGTGTACGGGCTGATCGAGGACAAGTACGTAAGCATGGGAGGTCCGACGTCAGTGTTGCGATGGCCCATCAGCGGAGAGTTGTCCACGCCGAACGGTCTCGCCAGGTTCAACCGGTTCGAGACCGGCAACATCTACCATTCCCCAGTCGGAACCCACGCGGTATATGGGGGCATTTTCGGCGAATGGGCCCGGCAAGGCTACGAGAAGGGCCGGCTCGGATTCCCCACCACGGACGAATACGACCTACCCACCGGCCGTCGAATGGATTTCGAACACGGCTGGATCGAATGGAACGCCACCACGGGCCAACTCACCACAGGATGAGACGCTCGCACGGTATAGGGCGGATCGTCGAAGCCGAGCGGTGCCCAGTGAGTCAGCGTCAGACCGCCGGTGCTTGTGGAGCCGGTATGGGTAGGCGAATCCGTCAATCGTGCGCCGCCTGCGGCGGTTCGGTGCACTCGAAGTATCCGCCATGCCCGGAGATCGTTTCGGCAACCATCGCCAGCCCGATCCCCGTGCCGCTACCCGAAGCTGAACGTCTGCTGGTCCGTGCAGTGACGAACCGCTGGAAGATCCGTACCCGATCCGGCACGGGCACTCCAGGTCCCGCATTGTCGACCGTGATCACCGCTTGGGCTCCATCCTGGCGGACTGTTATCGCGACCACACCCCCACCATGCCAATCGGCGTTGTCGAGCAGGTTGGCAATCGCACGTTCCAGCTCGAGCTTGCGGCCGCTGGTCCGCATATCCGCAGCCAGGTCCAGTAGTTCCGGTGCGTAGTGCCGTTCGGCAAGGGTGTGGATGAGCAACGCACCGACGGACAAGGTTTCTTGGGTTCACGGCGAATGCGGCCGAACAGGCAGTGCCACTCCGTCCGTCGACCGAATCGAGGCGCAGAACCGAGGCAGGCCCTGGGACGGCCGAGTCTTCGACGCTGTAGAGGCCAGGTCCTGCCTATTCGACAGCGGTGCCAGAATCGCTTGGTTCAGCGTCGCTGTCGTCGACGAGCACGACCTCGGCCCGCACGACGAGCCATGCGATCACGCCGCTGCCAGCGATGATACCGACCCCCGAGCAGCACAGCCCCCTGGACGTACCAGGGCTGCCGGTGGCACGCGGCGAAAGGTTCACGGCCTCCAGCATCACCCACGCACCCGCGACGAGAGCGACCACCGGAGTGAGCCAGCCGAAGTGAAAAACCTGAGGTCCGCTGCTAACGGGCCATGTGGACAACCAATGCGAGCACCACTAATCATGGTCAGAAAGAATCCGGTTGTGTATTCCGAGACCAAGGTCGCGTAGATACGGTCGGAGAAGGCCCAGATCGTGATGACCACGGTCAGGATGTCGACCGCGGTGATCGCGGCGAGCGTGTCCGATGCTTGCTCGAAAGCTTGGACAAGGTACCGGAAGCGGGCGGCGTTCCTTCGCGCGCCGCCGAGTGCAGCGCGCCGAGCGAGCCGTGACCTCATCGGCCGCAGCGCGGTCGCCGTCAACAGGCCGTTTCAGCGCGAACTCAGGGCGTGGAACGATCATCGGCGTCGCTGATCTACGGCGTTCGATCGGCGTCTGCGCCCGGCGATCGAGCTGCTCATGCGCACTACGAAGAAACGCCAACTCGCTGTGTTGAGATTTGCGTCGTCGGTGCAACACTCAGTCTTCTGCTATGCCACGGGCTCTGCAGCGCGCCACGGGCGTACCGACGAGCCGGAAGTCCTTATCTGTGTCTATTTGAGAATCAACTCCGTCCTGGAGCAGGATGATTATGTCGGAGCCGCCGAACTGGAAGTAGCCGAACTCCTCGCCTTTTGACATGTGCTTGCCCTGAACCGCGGTTAGTACGACCGACGACACGTGCGCCATTCCAACCGGGACGACCGCCACGACCCCCAGATCGCCCCCATCTGATGCTGATGTGTCGATAGTGACGACACCCCGGGTCTGGGAGAATTCGTATCCACTCGTGGCGCTATCGCTGGCGGCAAACTGCTGGTCTTTCAGGCCGACCCGCATGAACACTTTGCCGTTTATCCGAAAGGACTCCTTGACCAGACCGCCGACCGGCAGGTGATAGCGGTGGTAGGCATGGACCGGCAGCATGTAGTGTACGAATGTTCCCCCGGCAAAGCTTCCACTGTAGTCGCTTCCTTCGAGGAGATCCCTGATATTTTCGAACTTCTCGTTCTTCACGCTGACGGCTGGGATGCTCGAGTCGGCGCCGATATCGTAGGCGTGCTGGTACTGGCAATCAGCCGGTGAAGTGACCACCAGGTTGCTGGCGGGATCGGCGATCGGACGTAGCCCGCCATTGATTTCACGGGCGATGAACTGATTGGCCGTCAGCCACCCGCTGGGCGCATTCGGCGCTCCGTCGACAAGCGACTCATCGATGCGGTATTCCGGCGCGTTGTCGATGTACGACTGCAGCACCTCCGAGTTGAACGACTCCGGCGTATCCAAGAAAGTGCCCCACTGCCGAGCGAAATCGGTCATCCATTCACGGAAGGCGTCAGAGTCCTGCGGGGCCAGATCGCCGTCCGTCTGGTCGACCAGAAAGTAGAAATGCGACATCCGGTCGCTTACTTCCTGGGCGCGGTTTTGATCCTTCCAGGCATTCGCATCCGACTCGTGCGGCACAAACCGAACAAAGCGCTGCAGGTAGGCCTCGTACTCAGTGATATCGCGTGGCCACTCCAACGCCGCGTACAATTCCGGCTTCAACTCGTCCTCAGCCCACTCCCGGGCTTTCACCAGGGAGCGCTCGAGCAGATCCCCGAGACCACGTTCCTTCTCGAGACAGTCTCGCAGTTTCTGGATGATCATTTCCGGCTCGCTCATATCACTGCTCCTTATCGTCGTCACGCAAAACTGCCATTCTGGGAAATTGCCATCGAGCCCATACCGCACGAAGGCCCGAGAAAGGGTATCGATTGGAATGCCGCAGCCGTGAGTGCTGGTGCACGTAGTCCGCTCGCAAGGGAGAGTCGAAAGATTTTTCCGCGCAGGAGACCGCGGTGATGTGCGGGATTGGGGCGGGTCTCGCGCTCGCCAGGCGGGCCGACGAGCACGGAAGCCGCCCAGACCAATCCGGCGGCGGACTATCGCCACTCGCATCGTTTCGGGATCGGTCAACTGGTCCATCCCTATGAATATGCCCAGGGGCAGCGTGCTCACGCCAGCTACCGTCCTGGCTTCGCGCCGTTAGGTCGTGACTCCGGCGGTCAGTGCGTCGATCGTCAGATCTAGTACTTGCGGGTAGGCGTCGCCGAACTCGTCTGCGTGCATTACCAGTAGCAGTGCACTGCGTAGCGTGCCTACCACCACCCAGGGGTCGTCCCCGATGATGTCGCCGGCGGACTGTTTGGCCGCGATGAACTCGGCCAGCTCGGCCATGCCGTTGTTTCCTGCGGCGGCAACCACTTCCGGAGTCAGTTTGCGTTGCAGCAGTACCATCTCGTCCGGGTGCGACATCAATCTGCGGTACAGCGGATCTTCGTCCAGCACCCGTACCACCGCCCGTAAGTAGCGGCGCAACGCATCGACTGTGTCCTGTCCCTGGTGCAAACCATTGTCGATGGTGGCCTCGCGCACCCGCTGGGCATGTGTCAGCAGCAGGTCGAGGTATAGCGCCTCCTTGGAATCGAAGAAGGCGTAGAAGGTCGACTTCACGATCCCGGCGCCGACGACCAGTTCTGCTAGGGACGTCTTCTTGAGCCCTACTGTCGAAAACAGCCGCTGCCCCGACGAACGCAACGCTTCGGTGATGTGTGCACGCTCCTGCTCGGTGAACGCTACGGGCAAACCAACCCTCCAACGGTAAAAACGATCTGAAGCAATGTTTTCATGCTAGGTTCCGGGCTATTCGGTAGAGCACCGGGTACTGGGAAATCGGCGCTCGGGTCTTCTCGGGCGGACCGCAACCACCTGGTGACCGGCGTTCCCGCCTGCGGGAGGCGCCGGCGTTCACGAACAGGCGCGAAGCCCTCAGCGAACTGCTGGGCTCCGCGCCGGTTTCGGGGTCATCCTGGCGGACACTGTCTTTCGCCGTCTTGCCGTTTCCTCGCGCTCGGCAGTGTCGTTCCGGTGCTGCGCTACATCAGGCCGACCCGCGCGTCGCCCGGGAACTCTTCCCAGAGCAGCCGTTCCTCCTCGTAGGGCGCCTTCGCTACCTGCCAGTCGTCGCCGATCAACATGGTCTCTCGGGCGGCCCCGTAGGTCGGCCAGTGCCCGATGCTCGCACATGACGGGTCTCCGGTCGCCGCGAACGCTGTCCAGGCATCCTGCATCCGCTCCGCCAGCCGGTCGGCGACGGGGCCTTCGCCGTTGAATACCTTGGCCTTTTCGTCGGTGTAGGTGCCGAACAGGAAGCCGAGTTCCAGTGCGTGCGCGGCACCGAGTCGCCCGCCCATGGCGGGCGACTCGTAGGTGAAGATGAAGTGGTAGCCGGGTCGTCGCCGTTCGTCGAGTGCCTCGGACAGTTTGATCGACGGGTATCGCAGTACCCGGTCGGTCTCGATGGCCAGCATCACGTCGGTGGGCCCGGCTGGCAGGCCACGTCGCGTGCGAAGGTCGGTGTAGGCGGCCATCATTCGTTCTGCCTCATCACCGAGGAAGACCCGGCACGCGGCGAGTGCTGCGGCGTAATCCAGTTCCATCGGTGGCTCCGAGCCCAGCCCCAACCGGGTCTCGTCCAGCGTGGTGCCCACCATGATCGAGATATCGTCCGCAGCACCATCGCGCACCGCGTCGTAGGGGCGCATGGGCAGGAAGTCGCCGTCGACAACCGGATTGAAGTGCATTCGGCCCGAGTTCGGGTCCTCCTGTTTCATCCGGCTGAGCAAGTCGGTGGATGCCTGGACCAGCCGCGTCGGCGCTACCGCTCGAAGTGCGTCGGCATCACGAGGGTCGACGCCCAGGATGTCGAGGAACAACTCGCTCATCCGGGTGGCGTTCTCGATGGTCTGGGACGAATGGGTGGCGGTGCTGTGCAGCGCGGCGCGCCGGAACAGGCCTTTCGCGGGGGTGATCGCGAGCAGGGCAGCCACCTCGATGGACCCGGCCGACTGGCCGAAGATCGTGACATTGTCCGGATCGCCACCGAAGGCGGCGATATTGCCTCGCACCCAGGTCAGCGCCGTGATCTCGTCCATCCGGCCCTCATTGCCGGTGGATGGGATCAGCCCGCCGGTGAGCTCGTTCAAGCGGAGGTAGCCCAGTGCGCCGAGCCGCATGTTGATGGTCACCACGACCACGTCTCGGTTCGCGGCCAGTGTGGTGCCGTCGTACAGCGGTTGCGATCCCGACCCGTACTCCAGCCCGCCGGAGTGGATCCAGAACAGGACCGGTCGCTTGGCGTCGTCGAGCCCGGGTGTCCACACATTTAGATACAAGCAGTCCTCGCTGTGCGTGCCGGGAACATCCAAGATGCCCTTGTGGATCTCCGACGGCGGCAGCGGGTGCTGGTGGCTCACCGGCCCGAAGGTCAGCGCCGGTCGCACACCGTCCCACGGCTGCACCGGTTGCGGTGGCCGCCAGCGGAGTTCGCCGACCGGCGGCGCCGCGTAGGGGATCCCCCGGAAGACAGCGACGCCGTTGCGTGACTCGCCCTCGAGTTTGCCGTAGGTCGTCGAGACAATGACCGATTCGGTCGTCACAGGTCTTCTCCTTCATGGTGTTCAGCGCGAACTGAACAGTCCGGTAGGTCTTTGATGCTGGAATTGCGCGGCTCGACTCTCGCCCGGTCGAGGAACGCGTGAGCATCAATATGTTTCGGGTCCGCGGTGTCACCTTCGCGGTGTGTCGACGCGGACGGCGCTGTCGTATATGGCGACGAACCTGTCGATCTGCCACAGCTGGGAAATGAAGACCAGGGTCCAGCCGAATACGGTGGGCCAGATCTGGGTGCTCACCAATCCCCACACGATGATCGGCAATCCCACCCCGGCGATGCCGATGATCGTGGAGATCGCGCGGCGGTGCGGTTCGGCGGCCGGTGCCTTCTCGGTCCACAGGCGTTCGCCGTAGATCCCCTTCTCGTCCCAGCGGCTCGGCACATCGATGGGCCGGAACATGCGGGTATTGGCGAACATGAACGCGACGCCGCCGGCGAGCACCGCCAGGGTCCACCAGCCCAGGACATCGCGAAGGTAGATCGCGGCGAGCATGACCGCGAACGCGGCCATCCGGCTCCACACGCTCCACGGGTTCGCGTGTTTGCGCCAGTTCTCATCGTTGAGTCCGAAGGTGTTGGCGGTGATCTGGGTGGTGCTCATGGTTCGTACTCCTTGGGTCGCGGGGGGCTCCTCCACCCGCCTGAAACCATGAAAACATATTGGACTATTCGTTTTCAAGTGCTCATAGAGTGTCGAAGTCGGGCCATATGGGGACCGCCTCTGCTGGCGCCACCCCCACCGGCCGGGCAACCAAACGTCAACTCGCCCAATTCCGGCGAGGTCAACCGCTGCGTCGGCATCGCGTACTGGCCCGCGGACAGCCGCTACGACCCGCTTCTTTCCAGAAACACCACGAACACCGCCGCCCGCAAAGGCAACTCGGTGTGGTCTGCCTCATGATCAACGAGACATCCGGCTCACTTTCCACCCCCACGAATCTGAGGCACCGCAGCCCAGCGAGCCGATCACGCCTCACGACCTATGAGAGCAGGACAGCGGTGCTGCGCTCGGCGTGGCTTCGGTAGCCGGAGTCATCCCTGCCACGTGGACGCCCGCAGCACCTCGTAATCGACGCCACTCGACACCCGCGAAAACACCGCCGCACACGGCGTCGCGCCACCGATGAACGTCAGTTGTCTCGGAATCAAGTTTTCGAGACAACTGACGTTCATCGGTGGCCGACCGCGCCAGCACCATCAACAGGATCGGGGAGCGGCGCTGCGGATCCCGACGTTCCAGCGCCCGCACCGATCCGTCGGCCACGGTGGCGACCAGCCCAGCGAACTTCGTGAGGACGAGATCCAGCATCTAAGGCGTCCTATTGCCCGAATTCGGTTGTCGCCCTTGATCAGTACTGTGTTCCGTAGCGCACCGATCATTCCAGACGAAGACTGGTCCAATTGCTCACACCATGGACCTAGGTCATATCGGCGAAGCGCTCCACATCTTCGATCCGACCGGACACGATGAGGTGGTCGCCCTCGGCGACCACGGTATCGGCAGTGGCGTAGGTGAATTCGCCGCCGCGGTGTTTGATCGCGACGACGGTGATGTCGAAATAGTGGCGTAAACCGCTGCCGGTCAGGGTCTTTCCGATGGCCGCCTTCGGGGCGACGGTCTTGGCCATGGCGTAGTCGTCATCGAACTCGATGTAGTCGATCATCCGACCGGCGACCAGGTGGGCCACTCGCTCGCCCATATCGTGTTCGGGGAGCACGACATGGTGGGCGCCGACGCGTTCGAGGATCTGGCCGTGCTGGCGGCTGGTCGCCTTGGCCCAGATTCTCGGGATCTCGAAATCGGCGAGCAGCGAGGTCGTCAGGATGCTCGCTTCCATATTGCTGCCGATCCCGACGACCGCGTGCGGGAATTCCGGCACACCCAGCTGTTCGAGCGCTTCCTTATCGGTGGTGTCGGCGACAGCGACGTGGGTGAGTTCGTCGGAATACTGCTGCACCAAGTGCGGACTGGAGTCGATGGCCAGCACCTCCGACCCGTGGGTGACCAACTCACGAGCCAGCGCGCTACCGAAGCGGCCGAGCCCGATCACCACCACCCGGGTGCCGTGCTTACGAGTCGACTTACCCGACAATGGGTCGCTCCTCCGGTAGTTCGTAACGTCGACCGCGTTCCCGCAGCGCCAACGCGGTGGCGAGGGTGATCGGGCCGAGGCGGCCGATGAACATGAGCATGATCAAGACGATAAGCCCCGGATCGGGGATGTCGGCGGTGATGCCGGTGGACAACCCGACGGTGCCGAACGCGGAGACCACCTCGAACAGCACCGCATCCAGGTCCATGCCGGTGATCGCCAGCAGCGTGATCGTTCCGGCGACGACGGCGCCGACACCGAGCAGCGCGACTGTCACGGCTTGCCGCTGCACCGGGGCCGCGAGCCGTCGCCCCATCACGTGCACGGTCGGTTCCCCGCGCACCTCGGCCATGATGACGAACGCCAATAGCGCGAAGGTGGTCACCTTGATCCCGCCCGCGGTGCCCGCGCTACCGCCACCCACGAACATCAAGGTGTCGTTGATCAGCAACGTCGCCGAGTTCATCGCGCCGACATCGAGAGAGTTGAAACCCGCTGTGCGCGGGGACAATCCGTGGAATCCGCCGACCAACAGCTTGTGGGTGAGATTCAGCGGACCCAGCGTATCCGGATTGGTCCATTCGAACGTGGTGATCGCCAGTACCCCGATGACGCCCAATGCGAAATAGGTGATCAGCGTGACTCTAGTGTGCAGCGACCACCGACGCGGCGGCGCATCCCGGGACCGCCATCGACGCAGCGACCGGGTGACCTCGAAGACCACCGGGAAGCCCAGCCCGCCGATGATCAACGCCATGGTGATCGGGACGATGATCCACGGATCGGTCGCGTACCCGACGAGGCTGTCCTCATACAGCGCGAACCCGGCGTTGTTGTAGGCCGAAATCGCGTGGAACACTCCGAGATAGACAGAGCGCCCACCGCTCTCGTGGTACCCGGTCACGAATCGCAGGGTCAGAACCACCGCGGTGACAGCTTCGACCAGCAGACTCATCCGGATCACACCCACCACCACCCGGCGGCTCTCCCCCAACCGCAACGTCTTGGTCTCCGACTGCGCGATCAGCTGCATCCGCAACCCCATCCGCCGTGCCACCAGCAGCCCCAGCAGCGATGCGAGCGTCATGATCCCCAGACCGCCGATCTGGATCAAACCCAGGATGACGATCTCGCCGAACAGCGACCAATGGCTCCCGGTATCGACGACCACCAGACCGGTGACGCATACCGCCGAAACCGCCGTGAACAATGCCGCGATCGGCCCCGTCGCGGAGCGCGACTCCGCCGCGACAGGCAGCATCAGCAGCACGGTGCCCGCCACCGTCGCGGCACCGAAACCGAACACCACCAACCGAGCCGGATGCCGGGGACTCGGCAACACACGAGCCACAAAAGCGGCAAAGACCGACCACACACGGGTCAGCTCACCACCGCGCCGCGCGGGATCGCGCTGGATGTCCACCTGATGTCCTCGCTGCGAGTGCGGTTCGCCGAAGGCGTCCCGGCCGTTCGGGCAACTCGCCGCAAACTACTGCCGATCCGACGCCGACGCAAACATCACAGCCGCCGCAGGCTGTTTTCGCGCAAGCCTTGCCGGTCAATGGTTTCAGTGCTGCCGTGATCGAGCACCCCGGAGGCGATGGTGGACCAACTCCGCCGTGGCGTGCGCGTTGTGGACCGGCCGGTATCAGCCAGTAGTGGGTGACCGCGCAGGACTGCTGCAAGCGCGCCATCGCCGACGGCGGCCGGGCGCGGAGATCGTGCGAGGGGAGCCGCCGACCGATCTACCGTCCAGAGCTGCAGCGCCATGCTTGGCGGTGCCGGCCGCCGCTGCGTGGCTCGACCGCTGCATGCAGCCGCACAACGTCGAGTTGCCAGTGGCCGGTGCTCCAGCCTGCTAGCGTGGGCGCCTGGTGTGCCGGGAAGCCTGGTCGGCGATGGTTCCACGATCGCCCACTACGGTTGCCAGGAGTCACGTATGAGCATGCATACCGTTCTGATCGGTTACGGCACAACAGGACGCTGTGCCACACAGGCATTGTCGGCCGAGGTAGCTGGGGCCGGTGTGGTGATCGTTGATATCGACTGCACCCGTACAACTTTGGCTCACGGCGACGGAGTTCGCGCGGTCCTCGGCGACGGCAGCGACACGGACACACTCCGCCGCGCTGGTGTGGCATCGGCGAGCCGTGTCGTCGTGGCGGTCGGATCGGATCGCGAGGCAGTGCGCATAACCTCGATCGTTCGGGATCTCAATCCCGTTGCAATGGTGTGTACTTCGCTGCGCGGACCGGGGTGGGAGCAGCTGGCGCGGTATCTCGGTGCGAACCAGGTCGTGGTCACCGGTAGCCTCGTCGGTCGACTGCTGGGATTGAGCGTGCGCCGCCCCGAAGTTCTGGCCGACTTCGACCGCGCGCTGGCAAACCCACCCAGCTTGGTTGTCACCGAACGTCCGGTGCGTCCGGACGAAATCGGCCACGACCCGGCCCGCAGCGGGCCGCTGCTGCTGGCCGTCGTACGCGGCGGCCGCATCCGATGGCGCGACGAACCCGCGACATCACCCCTGCGAGCACACGATCGGCTGCTAGTGCTGATCGCTAGGTGGCCGGACCGCGAGTGAGACAGACGCATCAGTGCAGGGTGCGGACCTGCACACCGGCTCGGTGTAGGTAGTTCAGCAGCGACTCCCGCGTGGCCCGATGCCCACTGAAGTGATCGATCGACAACACCACCACGTCCTATGCTCCCGACCGCCGCAACTCCCCGAACAGATCGAACAGGGCGCCGGAATCGGGGGCTTTTTCATGGAATACCGCGGCCAAATCGAATCCGTTCGCAGCGGCGTACTGCTGGAAGCGTTCGTCGCACTCCTCGATCAGATCCAACCGAAGATAACCGTATAGCAGTGGGCGAAGCGGCTCGGTCACCGATCACCAAGCAGAACGAACTCCGCCGACACAACGGTCGCCACACCCGCCTCCCGATACCGATGTCCTGCGCTGATCGCCCTGGCAACCGTGCGGACGGTATCGCACACATCGTGCAATACCGATCCTGGCACGCCATCGTTACCCTACGGCGTCGCAATCCTCGTTCCGCGAGACATTTCCGCACTCGACGACCGCAGCTACCAGGCCAGCTCGACGGCAGCGCCGTTAAAGGCAGGTAGACCGCGCCCAACCGAGTCCCATGCCTCGTACACCTAGGGCTACCGCGATCCGTGACATGGCCGCAGTGGGCCGATTCGAATTTTCGCGCCCGCTGCCGACCCGACAAGTGTCCATCTTTCCGGCATCGAAGCCGCACCGCCCGCTGGGACCAGAGAGAGCGGCGTATCGGTCGTGCGCGCTGAATTAGGCCGCCGAATCAGCGGCGTTGGACGCGGAGCAGTGTAAGTCCAGTTCGTGTCGCCGGGATCAGGAAGGCAGCCCCGGCTGTGGCACCACGCCCGCCGTTACGGGATGGTGTGGCAACCGCTGCGTTTCGAGACCACCGAGGTGGGCGGCGCAGGTGCAGCACTATCGCCCTGTACTGCCGCCACTCCAGTTCCTGCGCAAACTACCCGCGCGTCTTGTCGAATGCGATGTAGTCCTTGACGACGATCGAGTCGTGCAGGCGCACCCCTTTGGCGTTGAGCTTGGCGGCCGCGCGGGTGACCGGTGCGGGCAAGACGTTGATCAGACGCACGGCCTGGATCATCGCCCACAGCTCCAAGCGTCGGGCGGGGACGATCGTCTTCGCGGCGGCGACAGCGAAACGGCGACTGCGCCGGACATAGTCGCCGATCTCGTGTTCGTATGCGGCGAACGCGGCGGTGTAGTCGCCGGAGTGGGCGGCGAGTTCACCCGCGAGAACATAGGCACCGACCATAGCCATGCTGGTGCTTCCGCCGACCGCCGGGCCAGGGCAGTACGCGGCGTCACCGACCAGGCCGACCCGGCCACGCGACCAAGTGTCCAACCGCAGTTGCGTGATGGAGTCGAAGTAGAACGACGGGGTATCCTCCAGCTCGGACAGCAGCCGAGGCACCTGCCAGCCCATATCGCCGAAGTGCTCGCGCAGCAACTGTTTCTGCCGCTCGATGTCTCGATAGTGGTAGTCCAACGGTTGCGGCGGGCGCAGAAAGAACCCCGCGCGCCCACCGTCGATGCGGGCGGCGCCGTAGATGCCCGCGACCCGACCGACATCGACGGTCATCTCCATCACACCGTTCAGATTCAGGTAGTTGGGAACGGAGAAGACCGCCAGATAAGCGCCGAGCCAGGTGGAGAATCGGGACTCGGGGCCGAAGACCAGTGCCCGCACATTCGAGTGCAGCCCATCGGCCCCGATGATCACGTCGAAGCGCTGTGCCGGGCAGTGCTCGAAACTGACTTCGCCGTCGTCACCGATCGCGGTGATCGAGTCCGCGAAGATGTAGTCGACATCGGAACATGTTGCGTTATAAAGAATTTCGCTCAGATCGTCGCGCATGATCTCCACATGGTTGTCGGAGACAGCGGTGAACATCTTGCGCAGATCCAGCATCACCGGACGCGCGGCAGGCCGATGGATCAAGAGCCTATCCGTCCCGGTGGCCTTCGCCCGGATGTCCTCGGCTACTCCCATGCGCTGCGCGATCTGCATGGCCGGTCGGAACAGATCCACCGCGTGGCCGCCGGTCTTGCGCGGCGCCGGCGCGCGTTCGACAACGGTGACGTCGAATCCGTACCGGTTGAGCCAGTAGGCGAGCGTGGGTCCGGCGATGCTGGCCCCGGAAATCAGGATGTGCATCGGTACACCTCAGGTCATCGAACTCATCGGCCGCCAGTGCGGAGGCCCAGCTTCGATCCTGCACCTGTCCAACCGTTGTCGGACGAAATCGAGCTCGGCCAACGATCTGGAGTGGGGCGCGAATTGGGCCGCGTGCTCATGGCAGCCGTATTCACGCTGACCTCCCACCACGAGCGGACACCTCCTGTTGCCAGGTCACACCGCACACCGTACTGGAAGCGCGGGCAGTATCGGCACACATCCCGTTTTCCGGGAACAAGGGACAATCGGCTCTCCTACCACCAGCCGAGCAGGGGTTGTAGTTGACGGCCGAGCGGCCCGGCCAGCGAGCGGGAGTAGCTGGTAGTGAAGTGGTGCTCGTCGTGGTAGATCAGGAGGTTGCCTTCCACGACCGCGCACACGGTGGGTTCGCAGACCGCGTCGGTGAGGTCGATCGGGAACACGTTCGGATAGCGGGACGCCGATTCGAGTTCGGGGTTGACCGCATCGAGGGCGTCGTCGCGGCGTATACCGCAACTGATTCGGTCACCACCGCGGTCAGCCAGCCGCTGGTCACCACGAGTACCGCGACAGCGAGGACCGCCACCGCCACCGCCACGCCCGCCGCCCGACGCCCCGGTTTGCCCAACCGAGGTTTTTACGGCATCTTTACGGGTGGTGCGCCGGGAAGTCTGGTCGGCAACCCGATCCGGTCGGCGGGTCGGGCGGTCCGGCGAAGGGGTGGCTCATGGTGCTCACGCGGGCGTGCGCTACGACAATGGTTGATCGTGGCGATGTCGACGGCAGATACGTGTCGGTGGAGGCTCGGGCAGTCGTATCGTGCTGGTGTGCACGCAAGTCAAATAGCCGAGGACTATCCCTCGGTGACCAAGGATTCCGAGGCGTTGGCCGCAGCGAGGCTGCTGGCCGAGCATCGGCTGCCGGGCATCGTGGTGACCGACGCCGCCCAAGTGCCCCTTGCGGTGCTACCGGCGTCGCAGGTGGTGCGCTTCCTGGTACCGGGATATGTTCAAGACGACCCGTCGCTGGCCGGGGTTTTGTCGGAATCGGTGGCCGATCGGGTCGCGGAAGCGTTGCGCGGCAAGACCGTTGGCGAACTGCTCCCGGAATCGAAACCCAAGCCCATCCTGCCGGTGGCCCACGCCGACGACACCGTGATCGAAGTCGCCGCGCTGATGGCCCGCTGCCGATGCCCATTGCTCGCGGTGGTCGACGGAAAACGGATGATCGGCGTGATCACCGCCTCTCGGTTACTACAGGTGGCGCTCGCCACAATCTGATCGGTGAGCCGCGCGCGGGTGACCCACGATGACCGCCGTCGCGATCACCGCATTCGTAGTGGCGTATCTGCTGATCGCCACCGAACGCATCCACAAAACCAAAGCTGCCCTCGGTGGCGCCGCGGTGATTCTCGCGCTGGGGGTGCTCGATTCCGGGGAGGCGTTCTTCTCCCACGACACCGGCGTCGACTGGGATGTCATCCTGCTGCTGTTCGGGATGATGATCATCGTCGGGGTACTGCGCCAGACCGGCGTCTTCGAATACACCGCCATCTGGTCGGCGAAACGCGCCAAGGGGTCCCCGGTGCGGGTGATGATCCTGCTGACGCTGATCACCGCCGCGGCCTCAGCGTTCCTGGACAACGTCACCACCGTGCTGCTGATCGCACCGGTCACCCTGCTGGTATGCGACCGACTCGGCATCCGCGCCGCACCATTCCTGATCGCCGAAGTACTGGCCTCCAACATCGGCGGCGCGGCGACCCTGATCGGCGACCCACCCAACATCATCATCGCCAGCCGAAGCGGGTTGTCGTTCAACGACTTCCTGGTCCACATGGCACCGATCGTGGTACTCGAACTTGCGGTGTTCACCCTGATCCTGCCGAGGCTGTTCCGTGGCTCGTTCGATGCCGAGCCCGATCGGATCGCCGATGTGATGGCACTGGACGAACGCGAAGCCATAGCCCTGATCCAATGCGGCATCGTGCTACTCGCGGTGTTCACCGGATTCGTGGGTCACTCACTGCTACACGTCGATCCCTCGGTGGTCGCGCTGCTCGGTGCCGGGGTGCTGGTGCTGATCTCCGGCACCGAACCCACCGACTACTTGTCCGGCGTCGAATGGGAAACGTTGCTGTTCTTCGCCGGACTGTTCGTGATGGTCGGCGCGCTGGTCAAGACCGGTGTGGTGAAGACGATGGCAGGCTGGGCCACCGACGCCACCGGCGGTAATGCGCTGGTGGCGGTCATGTTGATTCTCGTAGTGTCGGCGCTGCTGTCCGGGATCATCGACAACATCCCATACGTGGCGACGATGAGCCCATTGGTCGCCGACCTCGCGGCCGGAATCGACAACCCCGGGCACACCGACGCCCTGTGGTGGTCGCTGACCCTGGGCTCGGACTTCGGCGGCAACCTGACCGCGGTCGGCGCCAGCGCGAACGTCGTGATGCTCGGCATCGCCGCCCGCGCCGGGGCGCCGATCTCGTTCTGGGAATTCACCCGCAAGGGTGCGGTCGTCACCGCCATCACGATCGCGGTCGCCGCACCGTATCTGTGGTTGCGCTACTTCGTATTCGCCTGACAACACCAGGGAGAAACCATTGTTCGCAATGTTGCGCGACGAGAGCGGAGCGGCGCTCGCCCATGTCACCATGGCGCTGGGTTGGGATCCGGTCCGCACCAGCCGCTGGCTGCGCTCGCGGTCGGACGACATCGACCTGAACGCGGCGGCACTGCTGTTCGCCGCCGACCAGATCGTCGATGTCGTCTACCACGAACAACTCAGCTCCCGCGACGGATCGGTACGACACCTCGGCGACAGCACGACCGGAGAAGGCAAGGGCGACAACGAAATAATCACCGTCGACCTGACCCGATTACCCCCAGAGGTCACCACCGTCGTCTTCATCGTCACCTCCTACTCCGGCCAGACCTTCGACCAGATCGAGAACGCGTTCTGCCGCCTGGTCGACGGCGTGTCCGGTACCGAAATCGCCCGCTACGACCTGACCGGCGGTGGAACCCACACCGGACTGGTCATGGGCAAACTGTCCCGCATGAACGGGGTGTGGCAGTTCGACCCGATCGGCGAAGCCATCCGCGCACAACATCCCGTCGAGGCCATCCCCCAACTGCGGGCGTTCTTGACATAGTCGCGAACACAGAACCAGGCGTTTGGCAGCTCGAGTCGATCAGCGAACGCGGCCGGGCACGGCCTCTCGTCGAGGAGATCCCGCAACTCAGAACTTTGTTGACCTAACAGCTCAGGCGAGTTCGTGGACGCATCGACGATGGCAGGGTTTGATCCCAGGTAACCACCGGTCCCACAACCGAATAGGCCAATCCCGACAGGACCAGAGGCCCATCCCGGCCGCTGCGAGCACGGCGGTCACTACGCGAAGAGGCCGGTGGAAAGCACACACCAACACAATGCCCATCGTATCCACACAGCCACTGCTCGCTGGCGTCCGCGCGGTCCGCACCTCGACCGACCGTAGCGTGCAACGTCCTTCGATATCGGCAGCAGAGCCGAAGCGCGGCGGCGCGCAAGGCGGAGGCGCCGCCGCGGCAGCCGGTCCCTACAGGGTCACCCGCAACAATGACATCAAACGACCGGTGAAGATCGACCTACCTGGCCTCCATCCGTCCATCTCTGCAGTCGCTGGCGGCCAGTTCGCCCAATCCCATTACGACAGCGGGATTTTCGATGCGTTTAAGGCCGTGGAGAACCGGGTGCAGTCGCTGCCCGGGAGCAAGCAGAGCGGTAAGTCGCTGATGACGAGCGTGTTCAACGAGCAGAATCCTCGGCTCGCGACATCAGCGAAGGCCGCAGGCTCGCCGAGGTGACGAGTTGGAGGGGTTCAAGTTCCTGTTCATGGGAGCATCGCAGGGTGTCCGGAACGTTCGCGCGCACGGCAACCCGTTGGATACTCCCGAGCAGGACGCTCACGAGATGCTTGCGTTAGCGAGCTTGTTGATGCGGATGCTGGATCGTGCTGAGGCACGACAATCGGGCAAGCCCATCGTATGAAACCCTGCCCGACAGGACCGGACGCACCGCGACTCGAATGTCGCCTTGAGCATCGCGCATCTGCCTAGCTGTACTGACCACGGATGTTGGTGACGGCGTGGCGAGTTGGCACGGCGCACGGAACAAGGAAGAGATCCAACTACCGATCGACACGCCGTACCGATGACTCTCTACCGAACGGATTCCATCCGAGCCAGTTGGCCGACTACGGTCGAGGTTTGAGTCCGTCAGCCAGCGCAGCCCCAATCACCGGAGGAGTCGGATGCCTCGCAATCACGATGATCTGGCTGTGGGGCAGCAGTGGGTGGCATCGGCAGCGCTGCTTCCCGCCCTTCCAGGCGCCTCCCGGGTCGGACTGCGCTCCCCTCCTACCGGACTGCTGCGACAGCCCGGCGGGAAGGTCTAACACCTCCTTTGATGTCCACCGCCTCACGGCGCAAACCGGAAGTGAGCCAGAGCCGCTAATAATCCGAAACTCCCTCGGCGTGCTGACGGTCGGCCAGGACGTTGTATCGAACAGGCGCTACCAGGGGGTGCACCACTACCGGATAGATTGAGCAGAGTCGAGACGGACCATGGTGGAGGGTGAAAATAGTGGCAGCGCAAGCGAAAAAGCGGGTTCTCAGCGGGATCACCGCTACGGGACGACTTCACATCGGCAACTACATCGGCGCGATCAGCCAGTGGGTCGATAACCAGGCCGTCTATGAGAACTTGCTGTTCGTCGCCGACCTGCATGCGCTCACCATCCCTCAAGCGGTCGCCGGCCAGGACCTGCGCGCGCGGGTCGAGGAAATCTTCGCGCTCTACCTCGCCTGCGGTATCGACCCCGAACAGTCGACGCTGTTCGTCCAGAGCGACATCGTCGAGCACGCCGAACTCGGCTGGATCATGACCTGTACTACGCCGGTGTCGTGGTTGGAGCGGATGACCCAGTTCAAGACAAAGGGCAAAATCGCCGATGTCGATACCGGGGTCGGTGCCGGACTGCTCTGCTATCCGGCACTACAGGCCGCCGACATCCTGCTCTACGACCCGGACCTGGTACCTGTCGGTGAGGACCAGAAGCAGCACGTCGAGATCACGCGTGACATCGCGAAACGGTTCAATACGCTGTTCGGTGACACTTTCAAGATTCCGGACGTGGTCATCCGACAGGCAGGTGGACGAATCATGGGGCTGGATGATCCGACTGCCAAAATGAGCAAGAGCACCGCCGAGCGTGCCCCCGGACACGCGATCGGTTTGCTCGATCCCCTTGACAAGGCACGCAAGTCGATCATGCGCGCCGTGACCGACTCGAACTCCGGCGTGGACTTCGCTACCGAACTCGCGCCCGGCGTCACCAATCTGCTGACAATCTTCGAATGCTTCACCGGCACCTCTCGCGACCAAAGCGCGGCACGATTCGACGGAGCAGGTTATGGGAAACTCAAGTCCGACGTCGCCGACGCCGTGATAGGGCGCCTTACCGAGATCCAGCAGCGTTATCGCGAGATCACCGACGACCGTGACCAATTGAACAAGCTACTCACCCAAGGTGCGGAACGAGCACGGTCGATCGCGGGGCCCAAGCTCGCGCAGGCATACCGCGCAACCGGACTGCGCTCATGACCCGGCGCTGCTGAGCCGCATTTCCGGCGCCACTGGCGTCCGTGTGCCGAACAGCAGGAGTATGAAGCCCGCGAAGATCATCGCACCGCAGCAGATGATCGCACCTTTCGGTTGCACGGCCGCCGCCAAGGCGGATCCCATCAGGATGGAAACCGCCGCCCCGCCTCGCGAGATCAGCGTCGCTACCGCTGTGACGCGGCCGAGCAATTCCTTCGGCGAAAAGGCCTGTAGCGCAGTCCTGGTCTCGACGCCGTAAACGGTCAGTGCAATCCCGAAGGTAAAGATCGTCGCCGTACCCACTACCAGGTGCTGTGGGGTGAGCCAGGCGAATAAGGCGAGGGTGACGCCCAGAGCGAGGCCGCAGTATGCGATCGCTCGGACAGAGGCCTTTTCGCCACGATCGCTCAACGACAGTACGGTCGACGCCACCAGCATCCCGGCACCTTGAGCCGACATATAGATGCCGATCCCGGCAGGTCCGATCGATCTGAGATGCAGCACGAAAAGGGTTGCGTTGGCACCCGATCCGATAAAAACGATAGCCTGCGAAATCATGACCGGCCGGAGCACACCATCGCGTATGACGAAGCGGAATCCCGCACGCGCGTCGTCCAAGAAGCTCGGTCGCCGACCGGCCGGCGCAGGCGGTTCGGCGGGCAATGTGACAAGGAATGACCCGAGGGCCCCGATCACGAACGACAGCGCGTTGGCAAAGAAACTGACCTGGTAACCGAATCCGGTGACAGCGAGACCACCCACTATCGGACCGATGACCAGGGTCGCCGAATAACTGAAGTGCAGCAGGGCATTCGCTCGCCGCAGGCCACCACTTCCCGCGACCGCAGTGATCAGATGGTTCTGCGAGGGCACAAAGAACGCCGTTGCTGCGCCGGTGGCCGCCGCGGCGATGTATGCGATGTATATCGAATCGACCGAGGAGACCAGCAGCATGGGAAGAACAAGGACAGCGCGTATCAAGTCGCTGGCGACCAGGATGCGACGTTTATCGTGCCGATCGACAAAGACGCCCGCATAGATCGAGAACAGGATGAAGACCACCGAACCGACAGTCGCCACCGCGCCGACATGCAGATACGAGCCCGTCGCCCGATATATCCACAGGGGAAGCACAATCATGTAGTAGGACGTCGCGAACAGCGAGACGAACTGAGTCGACCAGAACAGCAAGAAGTTTCGATTGCGAAGCAACGAGGACGCCGGATCATGCCGGACTGAATCAGACAAGACACTCCCCCGAACTGGCTGCTGCTTCGATCAGCGCCACACTATCCAGCCGCCGATAGCCGGATCGGCAAGAAACAAGGCTAGCGGATACCGGCATGGCGCCGTCAAGGCAATCTTTAACCAGCTCACCGGTCTGCGGCTGATCCGGCCAGTTCGGACCGAGCTCCGCCGACAATCGGCTGCGGAGCTGAGCAGCCAGCATCCAGCCGCGCAGGTAGACGGATGCGTACCAATGCAGGTCCAGGTAGTACATCGGGGTGGCACCCGCGAAGTCGAATAAGGTATTCGCCTTCAGCTGGTCGATCAGGCGCGTGGTGCCGATCGATGCGGTGGCGTCGTCGGATGCGTCGACGAACTCCAACTGCCAAAGCAATTTGGCTATGTGGATCCGGATGAGATAATGCCGCTTGAGGGCGTATAGGCGATGCAGCGCCTTGCACTCCGTACGTGTCTTCGATATGTGCCACAGCGCCATATCCTCGTGCAGTGTCGCAATGGCCTCGCCGACGACGGGGTCCTGCCATCGAGCCAGGTTGACGTCGCCCGCCGACGGTTGGGCCAACACCGCCACACCGTGACCTATCTCGTGGGCGGATAGGAATATATTCTCGGCGCCTTTTTTGCTGTTGATGAAAACATAGACCTCGTCCGGAACAGCGACCGGCAAGCAGCGTGACCGAAAATCTCCCTCCGCTACACGAATGATCTTCAGCAGACGTTGTTCCCGTGCAAACCCCGACGAGTTCGCCACCGCAGCAAGGATCGAATCGCTGTCGTGGCTCGCTAGTCGGTTCAAGTGACCCCACAACCGCGGTGCGTCCATCTTGTCCAGTCGGCTCACCGGCAGCCCGAGAAACTCTTCGGCGCAAGACGACAGTAGATGCCGGTAGTGACCGGCGGTACGCAGTGCGTAATCGCAACATTCATTGGCCAGCTCGGCAAAATCCACTCCTTGACAAGCGGCGTACATTGCGCTCTGGCCCGCATATCCCAGACCGCTTGCGAATCTGCCGACCATTTCGTGCAACCTGCCGTAGATCGGCTCCAAATTCGAGGCTATCGCCCGATCCACTTCGCCGACTATTGTCCTCGACAGGCTGCGTGAGGCGGTGTCGGCGATCCGAAGCGCGGCGGTCATCGTGACAAACGAATCATCGACCCGGACACGTAGCGACTCGGATTCACGCGCCGCCTCTCCAACAATCGGCTTCACGGCGAGATTAATGAACTCCTGCGTAAAGTTCCGAGTCTGTGCCAGAAACAAGTTGTCGGGATCAATCGCTAGCTGCCGATGGTCGGCGGCCAGCGATTCGAAATCGAACAAGTGACCATACTCTTGGTAGATCAGATGCTCGCTGGACCCGGAACGGCCCGTCAATTCATCGGCGGTGTTTCGGTACAGCATACCCTGGAATTCATAGAGCTCAGCCGTCGCGATTTTCGACAATGGTTCTCTCTCGCCGATTCTTATCGATCCGAAACAGATTCTGCACCGACAGCGACGCAGGTCGCCATCCGTGTACTTTGGTACGGACGGCGACCTGCGCTACCAGCCGTTAAGGCGTCAGAAGGCCGGCTC
This sequence comes from Nocardia sp. CA-084685, assembly GCF_050955785.1. Classification (NCBI taxonomy): domain Bacteria; kingdom Bacillati; phylum Actinomycetota; class Actinomycetes; order Mycobacteriales; family Nocardiaceae; genus Nocardia; species Nocardia sp. CA-084685. The sequence goes on along the minus strand of NZ_CP192094.1, from coordinate 1,770,462 downwards.
GACCGATTCCGACCAGGTCAAACCGGTCAGAGCCGTGCGACCCTCGACGGTCGACTCAGCGCTCTTCAGAGCGTCGAGCAATTCATTGAAGTTGGCCACACCCACGGCCGGGTGTTCCGCGCTGACTTTCGGAGACATAATTACCACCTATTTGGTAGACGAACAATTACAGGTATTACGCTAAGCGGTAGTCCGAAGACGGTCAAGCAAGTGATCAATTCACAGTCGCGGCCCGAACAGAGCACACGGAATGCGCTGCGGTGACCGTAGACGGAGCCGGGCACGCCGTGATTTACCATAGGCAGACACGTCGAATACGGGCCGAATGAATCATTCGGTCCGTACTGTGGGCGGGTAGGTCTAGGACCGAGCCGGAAGCATGCTTAGTCCATATGACTGCTTGGAATCTATGCGCCGCAAGTCAGGGCCATAGCTGTCGAGGTAGTTCAGGATGCCGCATTCATCGGAGAATTGATTCGCACCGGATTCGCTGGACCCGGTGACTTCAATCTCTATACAACGGAACACACAGAATGCGTTATCCGAGATCCGGGTGAACGTGACCGTATCGAACGAGCAGTGCCATAGATTTGCATCGGCGGCATACTCGCGGTGCACGCGGCGCTGATCTACCACATATTGTGGAGCGATATCCCGCAGTGGCACCTTGTCGCCCAGTTCGGAGGCCAATTCGGCGACGCCAGCCGCGTTGTACTGACCGAAAATCTCCTGCCGTGTCAGCGCCTTCGTTTCCACGCTGCAACAGAACCCACGTTTTAGCACATACGAGCCGTGCAAAGATCGTGCGGCGAGCGTCAATCCGCCTCTGGCCAGCGCAAAGTCGCCGGTATCCAAGTAGACCCGGCACTGTGCGTATTCGGTTTCCTTCTCGAATCCTGCTCGGCCGAAGCAGTTCGTCGAGAGGAGGGCGGCAAAGGAAGACGTCGAAGCGAGGTATACCACCTCGGTTTCGTACCTCATGAGGTTCGCTCGACCGCGATGGGCACGACCAGGTCTGCGTCGATCTCGAGGCCGTTCGACACAGCATCGGTCACGATCGCGAGACTGTTCGCGCGGGGGCGGAAGTGGCCGGACTTGTTGTTGACTATCGCTCCGGCCAGCGCACCGTCAACGGTCTTGGTGAACATTATTTCGCCAGCGCCGTACACCGAGAGCCCCCGTCGTCGGACCAACACCGGGTGGGCAATCGCCCCGGAGGGGGTGGTGAGCCCGTTTTCGGTACCCAGCAGACCGGTCAATCCCATCGATTGTCCGTAAACGACCGGCACCATATCCGCGTCAATCGCGTAGATGTAGAACTGCCGCGGCACGATGGCGTCTATCCACGTGCTGTCGATCTCGCGCACCTGGTCCTGAACGCACGGATCCGACGTGAGATGCCGATCGTAGGCATCGGCGGGATAGAAGATCTGCTCACCTGCCGGCGTCGAAACCCGTTGCACCGGTGCGTAAGACGTCGCACCTTGCGGAGCACGACGAGTACTGTCGTAGTGATCCTGCACCAGTCGACGGGCCCGGTCGATCAACTCAAGGTAGCGGCTGTTTCCGGAATCGAGAAGATAGGTTCCGATTTCGATCACCTGGGAAAGCAGATGATATTTGGCCAGCAAGCAGGCGATTGAGTAGAACCCGTACTTCTGGTCGTAGACATCCAGAATCTGTTGGTACTCGACAAGCGATTGCTTGACAACAGCGTCATCGACCAGATCGACCAACTGCTGAGTCCACAATCCTGGTTCGGTGTCACTCATGGCATTCCGATCCTTGCTACCGTTGCCGGTGACTCGAGCAGCCGGAAGGACTCGTCGACGAAGTTGCCACCCGCCACCAACCCCGGGCTGTCGGAGATCGCCTCCAGAACGGTGCGCAGTACGCCGCTGAGACGTCCTTCGAACCTTTCCTCCATGATCCGCCTGGTCCGCGCCCTCAGCTGCGAGTTCCAGTAGATGTCGATCAACTTGGTGAGGACTACCGCCGTACGGATGTCATCGCCGTTCATCCGGTTCGACTCCGTGACAGCGTTATACAGGTCCAGATCGTAGCTGTAGCCGAACTCCTGCTGTTGCGCGAGCAGCACGGTATTGGGCAAGAGCTTCAATAGATTCGACTGGATTACGACATCGCCGAGCGAGGAACAGAAATCTACCGTCTCCAGCCAATCACTCAAAGTCTCATTCGGGAGGGCCACAATGGTGTCCACCACAACCTGTATATCCCGGCGTAGCAGAGATTCGACCACGGACCGAAATTTTTCGAGGTTGTTTCGCCGCTTGATCGCACGCTGAGTGGATTGATGAATGGTTTGCAAGCCAAGCTCCACGGACTCACATCCCGCGATGGTCAGGAGGTCCATCTCGGGATCGGTGAGATGATCCGGTTTGATCTCGGCGTGGAAGGTCCACGGCTGCTCAGCGGAGATCAACTTCTCCAGCACGAACTCGGTCCTACTCGGTTTGAGATTGAACGTGCCGTCCAGAAAGTCGATATGTGAGGTCGCGCGGGATGCGAACAGTTCGATATCTTTTCGAATCCTCTCATCCGAGAGAGTTCGATAGGCCTGATGTCCTTGGTCACAGAAGGTGCAACTGAACGGGCAGCCGCGCGATGTCTGATACTGGACGCTGCCCGCCGCGATCGACTGCTCCAACAATTCCGGGCAGACCAGATAGGGGTTCGGGAGGTAGTCCAGGCTATCCCTCGGCGTGAAGATTTGTCGTTGGAGCTTCACCTGTCCCGCAGCATGCGGCATGCAGTAGACACCTGTGGACGGTTGGATGTCCTGCCCGCGGGAGAGATCCTCAAGTATAGCCAGGAGCGGCCGCTCGCCCTCACCGATGACCAAAGCGTCCACTTTGCCCGCGGAGACCAAGCCAGTGAGGCGCATATCGTTGGAATCGGTATGCGGCCCTCCCATTATCACGGCGGCTTCCGGTAATTCGGACTTCAACACCCCGGCGAGCGCAAGCGTCACGCCGTCGTTCCAAATGTAATGAGAGAGCCCGATCAGATTCGGCGACTCCACCCGCAGACATTCGAGTATGTTGTCGACCGAGATTTCTGCCGAGAGGCTTATTACCTTTACCTCGACCTCCAGTCCGTGCTCGTCAGAGTAATGATCAACAAATGCTTTGAGGGCCCAAACACCATATGGCGGTAAATGAAAGTTTCTGGCATTTACCGACACCAAACAAAGCTTGATAGATCGCATGTGAATGCTTCCCGTCTTCATACATCCCAAGAAGAGGACGACGACCCGCCAAGGGACAATCGGCCCGAATAGCTAATTGCTTCGGTTTCAGATGGAGTGCTGCGGCAACGAGGCAAGTTGCGCGGCGAACTCCTGCCAATTCATCGCACACATCTGAGCGACCTGGGCAACGGCCGGTATCCGGTGCGCGGGAATGCCCGATATCAGCTGTTCACGGGTTCGCCGGTCGACCCCGGTATCGAGTAACCGCAAGAGTGCCCGGCCCTTCTCACTCGATCGAATCGACGGATCACGTCGCAGACTGTCGAGGATCGCGCCGGCTCCCGACACGTCCAGAGCCGTTGTGCTGTCAGCACGTTGGAGTTCGCCTCTACCTACGGCGGGTGCCTCACCCCTCGACAACCGAGCCTTCACATCGCTGACGGTTGCGGGTGATAGTCCTACGGCCCTGGCGATCTCGCGCAACGAAGCATCGGGCCGGGCACCTAGCAAAGCCGCTGCCTGCTCCCTGGCTCTCGAGCTGTCGACTGCCCTTGCCTTACCGTCCCGCCCGACTCGCTTGTTCAACCGATTCTCGACCGCAGTTGAACAGTCTCGGGTCGCGGCAACTGTTTTCGTCGACAGTCCGGTGTACTTCGCGATCGCGCGATCGGACCAGTCCGGGTGAGTGCGAGTGATCCGACGCGCGGCAGCCAGCCGTTCCTCACGCGAAAGCGGCAGGCCATGTGTTGTATTGGCGTGGACTGCCAGCACAAATGCGTCCGCCTCGGTGCCGGTGAAGAACGAAACTTCGATCTCTGATTCACCACGCAGCCGAGCCGCCCGCAACCGGTGCGCGCCATCGATGACTTCCATGGTCGCCCGACTCACGATGATCGGCGGCAACACCCCGTCCACATCGGCCAGCAACCGAGTATGCTGCGAATTCTCCCCCCGCAACCGTGGCGTCTTCGCCACCTTCAGCTCACCGATCGGCACCCTGACTGGCTCGGCACAGCACCCCGCCCGAATACCTGACACCTTCTGGTGCCCCCTCGACGATATCCCCACATCTAGCATCCCAACCCCCGACAAGTCAGTTACGTTAACCTCTAATCAGTTTGGACGCAGCAGATCCAAAATCGGTTCCCCCTTCTTTCACCCAGCAGAGATTGACACGGGCACTCGCCGACGTGGTGTCCTCGAACTTGCCTGCTACCCCACGCGACCGGCACATCGCCTCGCATCCACAGCGCGTTTTACGCGCTGCAACTCGTCCCGCTTGATTACGAATCACAGAGCGACAGATCCGTGCGAATCCATCCGCCACCTCCATACCAGAACTCCCCTGTCACTTGGCCTGATGCAGCAGGTTCACGATCGGTTCCATCATTTTCAGACTTCTCTCCAGCGAACCGCAGTCCTACACGACGACCGGGTCGCCATACACTACGACCGTTTCGTCATCGATCTTGGATTTTGCCGACACCATCACGTAGGAACGGAGCGTGAGTCCGGTCAGGCAACCATCGGCTTTGATACTGGTTCGAACAACATCGATGCGCGGCTCGTGATCTTTCAGGGAAATCTTTTCGATAGCTATGTCCGAGATCGTTCCCGCTGCAAGGCGAGCGGCTATTTTAGGTTTCACCTCTACTTTGGGTGACACCTTTGACCGCCGATCGCTCGGCGACTCGAACACCTGCGGAGTTATCACAAGCACACTTGGCGATACGAGTCCGGCATCGACGCCGAGGGACGCAGTGATCGACTGCAAGGACGCTGCGCATCCGACGTGATAGCCGACTATCAGCTCGGCGTCCTTCAGGTTCTTGAATACAGAACCCTTGATCTCGGCGTAGGCCGAATTGCTCACCACCGCTTCCCGAGTCGGGATGAGTCCGGGACCGGTCGCGTTGACAACTTTCTCGTCACGGTGTCCGACGATCAATGTTCGACCGTCCGCGGTCCGGACCGACAGTTCGTGTCGGTCACTCCGCGAAGCGTCGGCTGAGGCGTTCGGTGCACCCGTGATCAGGACGACCGCAGTGAGCGATGCGCACAACCAGGCGCTACGAATTCCCTGTTCTACCTTCACCGCAGCGCGCCTGTGCTACAGCGGGACCGGATCACCGTAGACCGCGAGCGAGTCGTCGGCTTGGGTGGATTTCGCGGCGATGATCGTGTACGAGCGGATACTCGCTGGCCCTACACAGCCGTCGATCTTCACATGGGCATTGCGGGTGGTGATGAATGCCTTGGTGTCCTCTATCGGCTTTTCGCCGGTAGGGAGATCGGCAACCTTGCCTGGTGCCAGCGTGACTTGGAAGCTCGGCGAAATCGAGGCGGTCGGACCGATATTCGCGCCGACGGTGGGTGTCGGGATGCCGGGGTTGATGAGGATGCCCGGGGTGAAGCCGACGTTCACCGTAGCGCCCAGGGTGATGGATGTCAGATCTACCGCGCATCCGACGTGGTAGCCCGTCCGTAGTACCACACCCTGCAGTTTTGAGCCGCGTCCCGCGATCGAGCCGTAGGCCTGGTTGGTTACGAAGACTTCGCGGGTGGTGCCGATGCCGTTGAGCGGGGAGACGCGGTTGGCTTCCTCGTTGCGGTGGCCGACCCCCAGCTGCCAGCCATCCTCCATGGTGACGGAGCTTTCGTGGGGTGGCAGGACCAGCCCCTCCGCCTGTGCATTGGTGGCATTGGCCAGCAGAGCGGCGCCTATGGCCGCCATAGCCGGGATCGAGGTCTTGGTACGCATCAGCTCCCCCTTTCGATCGAATGAACCGAGTCGACCAACTCCCTGGGCCGCTCGGCATTGCGCCCGGAACGCTAGGGCACAGCTGGCGGGCATCGCAATCCCGAACTCGCGCCGTACACAGCGACTGTGCAGGTCACACACAATGCAGATTTAGTCCGGTCCGGACACACAACGGAAGTGGGCACGGACGAACGTGCATGCCGGAATGGCCCAGGCTGATCGCACGTCCTGGGCTCGCTGGCTCAGTACGGGCAGGTGACGAAAAATGTTGGAAATCAATGGAACTGAATCAACCTCGCCGCCGTCTATACCTGTCGTAGAGACAAACACAACCGACCAGTCGTCAACGACGACGCGGTCTGTTCGGGGGAACGCATGACGCTGCCATCAACTGACACAGCCCAGTACGCCAACCACGGCAGGCCGGAGCGGGGGGAGTTCGCCAGCCAACTGTCTGCCCTGCATCGGGACGCGGGCGCCCCCTCGTTGCGGCATGTCGCCACGCTGGCTCAGCAGCGGGCGCGCAATACCGTGGGCGGGGGTCGTTCGGTACTGGCGACGGCGCAGCGGATCAGCGACTGGATGAACGGACGCAACGTTCCGGCACGGTTCGAATCACTGGTTCCGGTCCTGCATGTCTTGGACGCACGGGCACGACGCCGCGCCGGAACACCCCGCGAGACAGTGAGTCTGCAAGCCTGGAGATCATTGTGGGCGGCGGCGCGGCGCGCCCCGGCGGCCCCATCGGACACCACGACCCAACCGCCGTATCCGAATGCCGACGGGTTCCCAGAAGGGCAGGAACCTGCCTTCTTCGGGCCGCAGCGTGCCGTTAGTTCCATCCTCGAAATGGTTCGAGCATCGGCAAGTTCACAGCGCAACGCCGATGCCATAGTGCTCACCGGCGCGTCCGGTATCGGCAAGACCGCGATGCTACGTGCCGGCGTCATTCCAGTCCTGACCGCAGAATCGACGCAGTGGGGAGTTGTCGTCACTACGCCAGATCGCAATCCTCTCTGCTCCCTGGCCCGAATATTCTGTCCCACAGATTGTTTCAGCACACCCGAGCCGGATCTCGACGCCATCCGGCGATGGGCCGGTGACCGTCGGCTGCTACTGATCATCGACCAATTCGAACAGTTGTACCGGCCAGATGTTGATGCGACAGTCCGCGAGAGGTTCCTGATCTGGCTGAATCAGGTGTCGACGATCGGGTCGGTCCTCGTTGCAGTGCGATCCGACCAGCTCACCAGTTGCTCCCAGCATCCGTGGCTGGCACATGCCGTTCAGCACAACAGCCTCACACTGAACCACCCAGATCGTCAGGAGTTGATGTCGGCCATCGTCGGCCCACCACACACACGCGGAGGCGCTGTCGACCCTGCCGCAGCAGAACTGCTGATCACCGAGTTAGAAGGAAACCGACCAGGCAGCAACGACCCAAACGCCGGCGCCGGCGTGCTACCCCTGCTCTCAGCGACCATGCGATCGATGCGGGCAGGGCACAGCGGACGTCGACTGGACCTTGCCGCCTATCACCGGGTCGGAGGCGTGGCCGGAGTGGTCGGTCAAATCGCCGAACAGACCTGGGAGGCCTTGACATCGGCACAACAGCTCGACGCGCGTCCCATCCTGCTGGCACTCGTGACAGTCCATCGCGACGGCACTATCACCCGCTGCCGGACATCGACCGCCGAACTCGCACGAGTCGCCGCACGGACCAGCACAGGGCCCGACCTCGTCCACCGGTTGGTGGATGCACGGCTAATCACCCTGGAATCCCGGTACGCCTGCCTCGTGCACGATGCCCTACTGAAGTGGGATCGACTATGTAACTGGATAACCGAGCAGCGATCGCAACTGATCTGGCGGCAGCGCATCGAAGACGACGCCGCCGAGTGGGAGGCCGCCCACCGCGACCCCGGCCTGCTCTACAGGAGTATCCGACTGACAACGGCAATCCAAAATGCCGACCCCATCACAAGCACCCTGGCCACCGCATTCCTCCGCGCTTCCGCCACAGCCGAACTCGCTGCACCGCCAGCTCAACTCCAACCCGAATTCGAGTATCCGACAACCGCCCGACAGTGAGGACAGTCCTCAAGGCCACGCATAAGTACCGCTGCCGCATACGGATTGAGCCACACTTTTGTGGTGCCGTAGTCGGTTCGGTGGACGATCAGGATTCCGTCGTAGGCGCAGCGGATTCCGAGGTTGGTACCGGTTGGCCAGTGGAGTGCGTCGAGGACTGCTCGGTCGTGGATGCGTCCGGCGGCGCCGACGGTACACATGCTGTAGACGATGTCGGGATCTACGGGTGCAGCGACTGGTCGTGGCGTGGTGCGGATGGCTTGGATGAGTTCGCCCACACAGAAGTCGAGTACTCCCAGCCCGAACATTTCGGTACTGCCGGAGGGTGGTGGCCCTCGTGCTGATCGCACTAGCGCAGCAGCTGTCCGTCGGGCGGGCTGCGGCGTTGTTCGGCGTGGTGTGCCACCGCACCCACGCCAGCGGCACCACCGCCACCTACGTCAAAGCCAACCTCCACGAAATCACCGCCGCACTCACAGCACTCACCCAAGAACCCCACCCACTACTCACCGCCGAACCCCAACCCCACCACCCCTGACAACCACGGTGCCGGTCGCCCACAACACGCGACCGGCACCACAATGGACAACATTCCGATCAATGATTCCGCCCATGCCACAACCCATTTGAAGCAGACAACACACCGAAACCGAACCAATCGACAGAACGCGACAACGGTCCCCCACTCAGCTACTTCTACTGTGGCACCGAAAACCATTACAGCTCAATAGCATACAGATATTGCACCACAATCGGTGACCCTATGCTATGATCCAGCGAACCCAAATAGCCTCCACTTGAACACCAATCCGCGTCATCGATGACAGAGATTCGTGATCAAGTCCCCTCTCGCGCATTACTCGAGCACGTATTTGCATCAAATTTGATGCAAATACGTGTTCGATCACCTCCTCGCGCACGTTCCCCGCTGGCTCGTACAGTCAGACGTGGCTCAGATGCGACAGCGAAGCCGCTCGCGGCACACAGTTTCGTCATTGGTGACGCATCTGCGTGCGCGAGTAGAAGGTCGCTCCCCCTCTAACACGCGGCAACGGCACAACTGAGACGGACGCGTGCACGAGCGATCCCTCACACCCCCGCTGACATACGGGCATGACACAGTTCAGCCACACGGAATGTTTGCTGGACAACGTCGAGGACCACGGATCCTGATCGAGCCAGCGCGGAGATCCTTCCATCCGGCAGGTAGGAATCTCGCAACCCAGCGGACAGAACGTGAAGACAGCCCAACGCCGGCGACCCCTCGCCGACTGGCGCCGCTACTTCCCACTCGGCGCACCCAACGGCCACGTCGCCGTGATCACCCGCACCAACACCGCGGTGACCGCCACCCGATGCCTCGTGGTGCCGGTCTCCGACAATGCGCCCGAACTCGGTGTCGCCGTATCCAACACGTGATCCTCAGCGGACGGCGAGGCTGACCCTCGGCGGCTTCCAGATACTGATGCATGCCGGCGGGCCCGATCATGAGAGCCTTCTCCCGCTGGCCGCTCGGCTCGCCGACCGCGGCCCGGTGGTTCTCCCGGATCTGCGTGGCTATGGTCGGTCCGTCTGCGCTGATCCGGCACGCCACACGTGGGCCCAGTACCCCGACGATGTCGTGCGCCTACTGGACCATCTGGGTCTGGCGGGCGTAGCGCTCGGCGGTGCCGGTCTCGGCTCGACCATCACGCTGCGCGTGGCCGTAGCGCACCCAGGCCGCGTGCGTGCCGCGGTCTTGATCGGGGTCGAGGACATCGAGGACAACGCGGCGAAAGAAGCCGAGATCCGCTTCTTGGATGCCTTCGCCGCTCGCGTCGCGGCCGAGGGCATCGAGGCGGGCTGGGCACCGATCTTGGCCGGGTTCCCGCCCGTCGTCGGTGCGATGGTGCGCGACGCGATTCCCCGATCGGACCCGGCCAGCATTGTCGTGGTGGGTCTGGGCGAATCGCAAGGCGAACCCCCCGCCCCACGAATGGCCGATGACGGCCGCCCGTTCGACGCCGACGGCGTCGAGGAAGTGCCCTATCGACGCGACGACCGCATCTGTGCCGAACGGGCCCGATCTATCGGCGATTTCGGTCCGTCCTTGACCGGGTGGGTCTGCCGCGAAGACGGTGTGCCCGTGCGCGAGTTCCTTGATCATTGCGGCGAAGGTCAGTTTCCAGCCGCCGCTGCCGGGAATCAGTAGCACCGGTGGTCCGTCGCCTGCCCGCGCGTAATAGATGCGAGCAACTGGTGTGTCCACGAACGCTTCCCGCACTGTCGGTTGCCAAGCCCCGAAGCCGGCCGATGGTTTGCGGTTCATGGTCGGTTGTCCTGGTGGGTGGCTCCGCGACCGATGGCGACGGCGATGAGGGCACCAGCAATGACCACTGCGACACCGGCGATGAGTGCGGTGGACATAGCGTGTTCGAAGCTGTCGAGCACGCTCGTCAGCAGGTGTGGTGAGGCGCCGGGCGCTGACCCGGCGACCACGCCTGCGGCCACCGAGTCCTCGATGGTGTGCGACAGCTGTGGCGGTAGTTGTTGTGCGACCGCGTCGCTGATGCGGTCGCGGTAGCTGTCGCTGAATATGCTGCCCAGCAAGGCGATTCCGAGGACACCGCCGAGCTCGCGGGTGACATCGTTGAGTGCGGACGCGACACCGTGCTGCTGTGGTGGCAGCGCCGCCATGAGGGCTTCGGTCGCCGGTGTGGCGGCGAATGCGATTCCGCTGCCGAGCAGGAACACGCCGATCCCGATCGGCAGATACGACGAGTGCGCGGTCAGTGTGGTCATTGTCAGTAGGCCGATGGCGATCATCACCATCCCGATGACGACCACGCATCGGTACCCCCATTTGCCATGCAGCACAGGCACGATCGGTGAGAACACCATCGCGGCCAGCGCCAGTGGCAGCATGGCCAGTGCCGCGCTCAGCGGCGAGTAGTTCTTGACGATCTGCAGGTACTGGAGGCCGACGAAGAAGAACCCGAACATCGCCAGCGACTCCGAGGTGATGACCACCGCCCCGGAAGCCAGGCCGCGGTGCCTGAACAGACGCGGGTCCAGCAGCGGTCGGGGGTGGCGCAATTCCCAGCCGACGAATACCGCGGCGCTGAGCGCGGCCAGCGCGAAGGCTGCCACGACCCAACTCGATGTCCAGCCGAGTTCCGGGCCTTCGACCATGCCGAAGACCAGCGATGCGACGGCGACGACGGACAACAACCCGCCACCGATATCGACCGACTCACTGCTCGACCGAATCTGGCGCGGCACGAGCACCGTCGCGATCAACGTGACCGCCGTCAGCGCGACATTGAACACGAACACCGACCGCCACGAGAACACCTCCAGTAGGCCGCCGGCGGTGAGCAGCCCGATCAGCGCGCCGCCGACGGTCACGCCGGACCAGACGCCGACCGCGCGTGCACGCTCCTGTGGTGGGAATACGTGGGTGATGATCGACAGGGTCGTCGGCATCACCGCCGCCGCACCCGCTCCGGCGACCGCGCGTAGCACGATGATGGCAGTGGTGTCTTCGACGAGAAGCACCGCTGCGGACGACATGCCGAAGATGAGCAGGCCGATGACCAGCATTGCCTTGGGCCCGTAGCGATCTCCGAGTGTTCCAGCGGTCAGCAGCAGCCCGGCGAAGGTGACGCCGTAGGCATTGACGATCCACAGCAGCTGCGTCTGCGACGCGTGCAGGTCGGTGGCGATACCGGGTGCGGCGACCATCAACGAGGCCATCATCCCCACGATGGCCACCAACGCCAGCGACATCACGGCCAGAATGAGATTGCGGCGGACCACACCCGGCACTTGCTGTGCGGCAGATGATATTTGGTGTAGTCGAACCATGGTGGAACTCCTTTCCCAACTGGTGCGATGGCGGGTTAGTGCGCGCTGACCCGCATTCCCGCAGGTGGCTTGCCCGCCGGTATGAACGCCGCCGCAGCTACCGCGATCACGGCGGCGACCAGAGCGCTGGTGATGAAGGCATTGGTGAAGCCACTGGGATCGGCACCGAGGGTGCGCAAACTTACTGCCGCGATCGTGGAGATCACCGACACACCGAATGCCGCGCCTACTTCGTGGAAAGTGTTGACCAGACCGGAGGTAACTCCGGCCTGGCTGTGCTCGACGTTGGCCAGGGCAGTGGTTGTGGCGGTGACGATCGTGGCGCCTTGGCCTGCTGCCGCCACACTGAGCCCGATGATCAGCGCGGGCGTGCTGTGCCAAACAGCGGGTATCGCTGCCCCCGCGGCAGCAACGGTCAAACCGAGGACACCGACGAGGCGGTATCCCAAGCGCCCGATGAAATGACCGGCATTGTGCGCGCCGATGATCGTGCCGAGCGCGACAGGTACGAACAGCAGACCCGTGACCAGAGCTGAGTTCCCTTGTGCCTGTTGCAGATAGAACGAGCCGAGGAAGAATCCGGTGATCAGTAGTCCGGTCGCCACGAACATCAACACCGCGCCCGCCGCCACGGGACGCCGCACCAGCAGGCGCGGGTCCAGTAAGGGATCGCGCGCGCGGCGCTGGTAAGCGAGGAATCCCGTGCCGACGATGACGGCGGCCGCGAGCGGGACGAGGGTGGCCGAGTCGGTCCAGCCGTCGTCGCCCGCGTTGATCAGCCCGTAGATGGCTGCGCCCGCGGCGGCGGTGACCAGCATCGCGCCCGCAACATCGATGCTGCGTCCACGCTGCGCAGGCTGGTCCGGGACGACCTTCGTCATCGCGGCGAGCAGCATGATGCCCACCGGGACATTGACGAAGAAGATCCATTCCCAGCCTGGTCCCGCCGTCAGCAGCCCACCGGCAAGCACGCCCACCGCGGCGCCGGTGCCGCCGAGCGCGCCCCACACCCCCAGAGCTTTGTTGCGCTCGGCGCCGTGAAAGGTGGTGGTCACGATCGACATCGCCGCTGGTGACAGCAGTGCGGCACCGATGCCCTGTCCTATCCGGCCACCGATGAGCAGCGGCGCGTTCACCGCGAAACCGGCGAGCAGCGACGAACCGGTGAACACGGCCAGTCCTATCATCGCCATCCGGCGGGCACCGAACAGGTCTGCGGCACGTCCACCGAAGATCATCAGCCCGCCGAACAGCAACGTGTAGGCGGTGATCACCCAGGTGGTCGCCGCCCGGCTCAATGCCAGATCGCTGCCGATATCCGGTAGCGCGACCGTGACCACGGTGATGTCGAGGATCAGCATGAACTGCGCGACCGCGAGCACGCCCAAGGCCCGCCACCGGCGCGGATCCGGAGGCGAGGCAACCTCGTGATGGTGCTGAGCAGAAGTCTGCGGGTGCATGTCATACCTCTCAAGTCGAACACCTGCGTTCAAGTTATTTCTCGACCATAACTCGAACGCGCGTGTTCAAGAAAGAGCTTTCGTGTGATATGAGTCACTATCGACCGGGCCGTTGTGACGCGCCCCTGTCGAGCTACAGTGACAACACAACCTGTACAGCGATGTTTGAGAAGAGGCGGTGACCCGTGGCGGGAGCACGGACGCAGGAGCACGGGCATGCGAAACGCGCCGACGCTCGGCGCAATATCGCCGCGATCCTCGACGCCGCCCAGGAATGCCTCGTCGCCGACCCCGATGCGAACATCAGCGACATCGCCAGACGCGCAGGTGTCGGCCGCGTCACTCTGTACGGGCATTTCGCCTCACGCGCAGACCTCATCGATGCGGTGTTCACGCGCGCGGTTACCGATAGCGATCAGGCGCTCGACTCGGTCGATATCGACGGCGATCCCCGCGAGGCGCTGACCCGGCTGGTCGCGGCCTCCTGGAAGATCATCGACCGGTTCCGCTCCCTTTTGCTGGCCGCGCAGAACCACATTCCCGCCGAACGGATCCGCGCCGCCCACGATCTGCCGATGCGTCGCGTGCGCCGACTCATCGAACGCGGCCAGAAAGAGAGCATCTTCCGCGATGACCTGCCTCTTTCCTGGCTGGTCGCGGTCTACCACAGCGTGGTACACGGCGCGGCAGGCGAGATCACCGCAGGCCGCATCGCCGACGACGACGCAGCCGCCCTCATCACCACCACCCTGCTGGCGGCCTACGCTCCGCCGGGCGCGACCACCCGTTCACCACACTGGGCGCCAGCCTCGTAGCCGCGCGACGATCACCCCGCGGCTACACCAAATCCGCGAGCCCGCGCCATCGCGAGCCCGGCACGAAACAGACTCGTCGAACCGAGGAACGGGCGCCCGGTCACCGGGCGCCCGTCCGCTGTTCCTGGCGGTCGTGTGCGGCCTGGAACGTCTCGTACCAACCTCGAAGTGGGCGGTGACTATCGCCGCCCCGTCCTGGTCGGCCACGGCTCCCTGCGGCCTCCGTCGCCTTCGGGACGCCCAACAGTCGGCTCCCAATCCGCCTTCGCATTGGCAGGCGTCCGGTAAGGGCCGGTCTCTGGCGTCCGCGTGGTCGGCTCCGGCTTCGCCCTATCGGTGTGCGTTTGGTGGCGGCCCGTGCTCTTCGGGGGCACGGTCCGACCGGTGTTGTGTCGGGTGGGTTGGGGGCGGTCGAGCCGGTGCAACGCGCAGGCCGCGATCACACCGATGAGGCTGAGCCCGAGCCACACCGCCCAGTCCGCGCCGAGGTCGCGGGCGGCTCCGACGACCGCGCCGGTCGCGAGGTTGCCCGCGAGGATGCCGACGCCCACCACGGTGTTGTAGAAGCCGTAGTGGGTCGCCACCAGCTTTCCGCCTGCCAGGGATACGACGGTGTCCATCTCGCACGGGAACACCGCCGCCGTGCCCACGGCCAGCAACGCGGCCGACACCAACAGCGCCGCGACCGCGGCACCGGTACCGAATCGGTGCGAATCAGGGATCGCCATCAACGGCAGAAACGACGCCGCGAGAATGCCCATCCCTACAACCAAGCTGCGCCCGGTACCCCACCTCGCCGCGAACAATCCGGTGATCCGCAACTGCCCGGCTACAGCCACCACTCCCGACACGACGAACACCGCCGACACCAGTAGCTGCGATCGTGCGCCCGCGACGAATTCCGCCTGCAACGGCAGCGCGAGATACACCTGGAACGACAGCACATACGAGCCGATCATCGCCACCGCGAACCACACGAACCGCCGGTTGGCGACGACCGTCCGCCAATCGTCGAGCACTCGGGTCTTCTCGATCGCCAGCTCGTCGCGGCGCGCGGGCAATGCGAACAGCTGTGCCACCGTCAGCGCCGCGAATACTATTGCCGCCGCGCCCGCGGTCACCCGGAAATCCAGCGTCATCAGTGCCAGACCCACCAGCGGTCCGGCCAGGATGCCCGCCTGATAGAAGATGTTGAACACCGCGAACGCCTCCACCCGGCGCTCCCCGGTATCAGCCGCCAGGTAGGCGCGCACTGCCGGATTGAACAGCGCCCCTGCGAAACCCGTCGCCGCCGAAGCGATCAGCAACCCCGGTAGTGATGTCGCGAACATCAGCAGCGCGAAGCCGCCGGTGCGCAGCAGACAGCCCGCGACGATCAGCGGTTTGTAGCCGAGCCGGTCGGCCAGAGTGCCACCGAGCAGGAACATGCCCTGCTGGGAGAAGTTCCGTACCCCCAGCACCAGCCCGACCGCCCACGCCGCCAAACCGAGCGGACCTGCGAGGTATCCGGCCAAATAGGGCATCAGCATGTAGAAGCCCAGGTTGATGCCGAACTGGTTGACCATCAACAACCTGGCGGGGAGGTCGAAGCTACGGAACTTCCTCAACGCCGTCATGAGGCCGACCCCTCGAAGCCAGCTGAGTCGCGCGGATCGACGACCGTGGTGCAGCGAGTCCAGGAACGGACCACCCGCTCGGCTGGATGCGCGATCGTGTCCGGTTCCACCGGCGGGTCGGCGTCGAGCAGACCGTGCTCGTGGCAGTAGGCGTCGCTGTAGACGGTGTCGAAGTAGCGGTGCGGCCCGTCCGGAAACACCGCCGCGATCCGAGCGTCGTCATCGCAGGTGCGGGCCGCCCAGCCCGCGACCAACGCCACGGCACCGACACTCCAGCCACCGGAGGCATGGTGTGTCGCGGCCAGGGCGCGGCAGGCCCACACCGCCTCCGACGGCGCCACCCAATGCACCTCGTCGAAGGCGTCGTAGTCGACATTCCTCGGGTAGATGCTGGATCCGAGGCCCCGCATCAGGCGGGGACCGGCCGGTTGGCCGAAGATCGTCGAGGCCACCGTGTCGACGCCGATCAGCTTCAGTTCCGGGTTGAACCGGCGCAGCACCCGCGCCACTCCCGCCGAATGTCCACCGGTTCCTACCGCGCACACCAGCACATCGACCGAACCGAGCTGTTCGATCAGCTCCAGCGCCAGGGGTTCGTAACCGGCGACGTTGTCCGGATTGGTGTATTGGTCCGGGCTCCACGCATCGGGTTCCCGGTCGAGCAGTTCGTTTACCCTGTCGCGGCGTGCTTGCTGCCAGCCGCCGCTCGGATGTGGCTGGGCCACCCGATCTACCCGCGCCCCGTAGGCCGCGAGCATCCGCGCGACGATCGGCTCCAGACCTGTATCGGTCACCACGGTGACCGGGTGCCGGTAGGCCATTCCCGCCAGTGCCAAACCCAAACCGAGAGTGCCGCTGGTGGATTCGATGATCCGCGCCCCCGGCGCCAAGTCACGACGTTCCTCGGCGCGGCGCACCATGTGCAGCGCCGGGCGATCCTTCATGCCGCCGGGATTGAATCCTTCGAGCTTGGCCCAGAACCCGCGGCCTGCGGGTGCCAACGGCGCGCCGACCCACAGCACCGGGGTATTTCCCACCAACTCGCGCGGCTGCTGAGCAGCATCGGGCGCGGTGACGAGAGCCGTCGGCATCTGCCTGGGGTTGTGCAGCACAGCCTTGTTCATCTTGTCGCTTCCTGTATCGAGACCGCCGCAACAAAGCGGCGCAGACGTGAGCGGGCAGCGAACACCAGCCGACAACACAGCAAGGCGTCGGCTTGGCGCTGACCGATCAGCGTCGCGAGATACAGAACCGCGTGAGAATGTCGCGCCCATCGCTAACGGGCAGACACGCCACCGGCGGGCCACGCATACCAGCGCCGGTGGACCAAAGCGCGGTCGCGACAACTACGACCGCCGCCAGGATCAAGGTCAACAACTGCACCAGCAGCAGGCCAGCCGCAGTGCCGGGCAGCATTGACTTGACGATGCAGTGGACGATATGAGGTCCGCAGTGATCGTCGAAAATGGTGATGACCCCATGCTCGAGATCCGCCGACACAGAATGTATGCCATGCCCAGCGGCCGCCGCGGGCTTCGAATGCGGATGTCCAGCGTCACCCAACAGCGCGCAGTCGATCATCGGCGCCACCAGCAACACTGCCATCAGCAGTGCCGCCGCATAGCTACCGCGCCGCAATCGAACTTTGACGCTCACAATGGACCAATCGTAACAACGAATGAGTAACAAACGGGTTCGCCCCTGCACAGTACTGACCAGCCTCGGCATCAATCACCCGCCCGAGAACAGCGGAGCGGACCGAGCATGCTGCGCGCTCCTGGAGCGTCTGATATGGGCCGCTCAGCTTTGCCCGAGCATCGCGTTCATCTGGTCGATCTCGGTCTGCTGAGCGGAAATGATGCTGTCGGCGAGCTTTTGGGCCTCCGGGTTCGTCCCGCTCGCCTGTTCGGTTTCGGCCATGTCGACGGCCCCGGTGTGGTGATTGATCATCATTTCCAGCCACATTCGGTCGAAGTCCAGGCCGGACAACGCTGCCAGCGATGACATCTGGTCTTGCGACATCATGCCGGGCATTCCGTGGCCAATGCTTGCATCGGCGGACGGTGCCGGCTTGCCGAAGCGTTGCAGCAGGGCGCCGATTTGCGTCATCTCGGGGTCCTGGGCCTTCTTGATGTTCGCGGCCAGGTCGAGCACCTGCTGGTTCTGTGAACGGTTGGGTACAAGATCCGCCATCTCCACAGCCTGTGCGTGATGCGGATACATCATCTGCAGGAACGTCACATCCGCGTCGTTGTACGCGGTATCCGACCCGGGCGCTGGGGCTGCGGTGGTCATCGACATCGCCGGCGTGCTCGGCTTGGACGTTGTGCCGGGCACAGTGTCGGAGTCGTCGCCATTGCCGCATCCGGCCAGAATCACAGCGATCGCGGCGAGACCGGGTAACGCCCGGAGCATCGTGGAGCGTGCAGACATGATCAAACTCCTCGCGGTTGAGGAACAATGATGTCGTGGCCGCGGGCACTGTGCGGCGATTCGCTCACCAATGGCTGAGCCACCGTGAGCTCTACCCGGCTCTGTGATGCCGAAACTCCGGTTTCGCACTGGACAGCGCGGGCGGACACGCTCGATCGTGATCAGCGGCCCGAACCTGTCTGGTTCGGCGCAAGGTACGTGTGTCGGCGAATAGCTTGCTGAACTGCTCCTGCAGCGCACGCAACAGCGCACCGGATTACCGTCCGGGTCGCCGGGTGGCGCACGATTCGTGTGATGGTCTGCGACAGGGCAGACATCGGCTACTCCTAGGGGTATCGGGCGGGAACGGCGTATCTGCCGTCCCCGCCCAGTTTGCGTTCGGGCGGGCCGACCTACGGCGGAGCGGAACCGCAGGATGCTGCCGACCACGAGCACCGGCAAGAACGCCATTGCGATGCCGACGAGCATCGGATTCAGCCAGGTAATGCGGGCAAGTGATCAGTCGGCGAGTTTGTAGCCGGCTTCATCGACCGCCCCGGCGATCACGCCGCGCTCGATAGGCGCTGCGCTGCCGACCGTGACCAATCCACTGGCTAGGTCGACATCGACGGAGGTGACGCCGTCGATCTTGCCGACCTCCTCGCGGACCGACGCGACGCAGTGACCGCAGGTCATGCCGGTAACCGTCACAGTGGTGCTGGTCGCGGTACTCATGGTTTTGCCTCCTTGTGCCACAACGGCTTTCCATCGAACTCGTTGAATTCAACCATACCCACAGGGGGTATATTGTCAAGCGGTTGCAGTGACCTGTTCCTGGGCGGTGGCGCGCATGGTCACCGCGGTGATGCCCGCGCCCGCCAGTGCGATGACAGCCGCGCCGAGGAAGGCAGCGGAGAACCCGTTGGTCAATTCCGGCAGGTCACCGGTCTGATCCGCGCCGAGCGCGGTGGCGACCGCGGTCATCGCAGCCAGCCCGACGGCGGATCCGACCTGGTAACTGACGTTGACAATGCCCGAGGCCAGACCGCCCTCCTCCGGGCGGGCCGCGGAGATCGCGGTGCCGAGGGAGGGGATGAACGCCAGCGACATACCACCGGCCGCCACGAGCGAGGCGGGCAGAACATCGATCCAGAAATTGCCCGTCGGACGCACCAGCGACATGATCGCCAACCCGAGTCCGAGAACGATCAGACCGGTCACGATCATCGGCTTGGCGCCGAATCGCTGCATCGCCCGCGGAGCCAGCACCACCATGCCAAGCATGATCAAGGTCGTCATCGGCAACAGCGCCGCGCCCGAAGGGAAGGCGCTGTAACCGAGCACCTGCTGCAGGTACAGGTTCAGGAAGAACCACATCGGCACCCACGCGGCACCCAACAGCAACTGCGCGATATTGGCGGCGGCTAAGTTCGGGGCACGGAAGATGCCCAGCCGCATCAACGGTTCGGTACG
This sequence comes from Nocardia sp. CA-084685, assembly GCF_050955785.1. Taxonomy (NCBI): domain Bacteria; kingdom Bacillati; phylum Actinomycetota; class Actinomycetes; order Mycobacteriales; family Nocardiaceae; genus Nocardia; species Nocardia sp. CA-084685. The sequence goes on along the minus strand of NZ_CP192094.1, from coordinate 1,750,777 downwards.
GCGCGACTGGATGAACACGAATCCGGCCAGCAACGCCGCCGCGACCGCGAAGACACCCCCAGTTCGTCCCGAGGTCCAGCCGACCTCCGGTGCCTGCACGATGGCGTAGACAGCCGCGGCCAAGCCGGCGGTGACAGTAGCCGAACCAAGCAGGTCCACCGATCCAGACCGCGCCGGAGCGGCGGGCATCAGGGCGGGAACGGCGATCAACGCCACGATGGCGATCGGAATATTGATGTAGAAAACCCAAGGCCAGCTGATGTATTCGGTGATGACACCGCCGAGGAACACCCCCGCGGTGCCGCCGGCGGGCGCCGCGGCGCCATAGACGGCGAGCGCTTTCGTCAGTTCCCGTGGCGAAGCGCCGAACAGCATCATCAGCAGGGTCAGAGCCGAGGGCGCGATCAGCGCCGCGCCACCGCCCTGGACAGCCCGGCCCGCCAACTCGACCGCCACATTGCCCGCGGCGCCCGCGATGACCGAACCCGCGAGCAGCACCGCCCAACCTGCCGCGAACACCCGACGCGCGCCGAGCAGGTCCGACAATCGTCCGCCCAGCAGCAGCAACCCACCGAACGCGATGACGTAGGCGTTGAAGACCCAGGACAGGTTCTCCTGGGAGAAACCGAGTTCGGCCTGCATCTTCGGCAGCGCGATCCCGATGATCGAGGTGTCCATGATGACCATGAACTGCGCGGCGGCGATCACCGCCAAAGCCCACCACCGCCGGGCGGTGGTGAGTTGTGCCTGCGTACTCATGACAACTACTTCCGTTCTTTCGAGCCAGTAACGAGAAAGGTACGGTACCCCCGTAGGGTATTTATTCGCAAGAGGCGTTAGTCGGTCGCGTGTGGCTAACGTTTGGACGCGGCCCTCGCCGCGACAATCTGGACGTCGGCTGTTCGTATCACCGAGAAATCGTGATCACAGCCTGGGAGCTGATGGGTAACCTCGAGCGTGGGGCTGCCGTCGAACCGTAAGCAGGACAACGTCGACGACCTCGACCAACGACAGCGTCTGTCGCGCTATACCCCTACGGGGTTAGGGCGAAATTCACTATGCTGGCGGCGTGGTCGGACAGCAGTTGCCGCGCCGAGTATGCGGGGCGGCCCGGTGGTCGGTCTGCTCATGCTGCTGTTCGCGGTCGCCATGCACGCGGGCGTATTTGCGAGCGGGCCCGGCCCGGAGCATCACTCCCTCGATCATCAGAGCGTCGTGGTGACGCCGGCCGACGCGTACGCGGCCAGCGGCGATCACGGTTTCGTACACGGGGTCATGCACGGGTGCGGGTTCATCCTGTCGGCGGCGGTCTTCGCTTTCGGTCTTGTGCTGCTGCACGGGCTGTTGAATAACGGTCTGCTGGCGGTCACCTGCCCATATCCCGGCACTGGCGGATGCGGCGCGAACGACCGCCGCCCTGGACCGTGCTGCCTCTGGCCGAATTGTCGATTCTGCGGATCTGACAGGTCTCGCCGCTTCCGTGGGCTCCCATGATCCGGACGCGGCTCTCGCCTGCCCGAAACGGGCGTGTCGTCCTACACGCTCAGGCCGGGTGGGTGCCATCAAGGCCGGAGCAGGACCACGTTCCACAGTCGTCGAGGTAACTCACCTTCCTCGAACTCCTTGACCTCCAGCACCTTCCAGCCCTTGGCAAGTTCGTCGACCAGACGCCGTGAGAAGAAGTGCACTGCGAATCCGCCGTGTTCGAAAATATCGTCGCCGTGGGCGATACCGGAGCCGTAGTGCGCATCGCCGGTGTGGCGCACCGTGTACAAGAAGGCGCCACCCGGTCTCAGCACCCGCCGTATCTCGTCGACCAGTGCAACGATTTCCTGCGTGGACAGCGCCATGCACAACAGCATGTGCGCATACACCGCATCCACCGATTTGTCGGCCAGCGGAAGGTGATCCCGCACATCGATGACCGCTGTGCGCGGACCCCTCAGGCCCGCAGCGTCAGCGCGGTCTCGGAGCTGTTGTAGACCTACAGCGCTGAAATCGGTCGCCAGGACACCGAAGCCTTGGCGCGCGAAGTGCAGCGAATCCCGTCCGTGACCTGCTCCGAGTTCCAGCACGTCCTTCGCGCCGACCGTCCGTAAGATCTCGACAGCATGCAGTGCTGGTATGGAGGGTTGGTCACCATACATCCCGGGATGGGCAGCATAAGTGTTCTGCCAGTGCTCGCGCTGAGCCTGAGCCAGGCGATCCGGTTCGTCCATCGGCATATCTTCAGTCTCGTAGACCGGAGAGGGTGACAGCGACCAAGCGATCGATCGCCGCCTCGCTGGTCGAGGTGGCTGCAGCGGTCAGGGCGTGCAGGCAGTAGTTGGCTAGTTCATCGGGGGCCACGTCGTCGCGAAGTTCGCCGCTGCGGGCGCCGTCAGCGATCAAATCGCCGATCATGCCGCGTAGCTGCTGCTGCGCTTCGGCGATCTGCTCGTCGGGATGCAGGAACTTCACGAGCTCGGTGTCGTGGCTTCGGGTCTGCTGGGCGATGTGTGCATAGGTGGTGAGCACGGCGTGCAGGCGCTTGCCGGGAGTGTCCGCGCTGTCCCGGATCTCGGCGAGTTGGCGCAGGTGACCGGTGATCTGGCGGGCATGCCAGGCGTGCAGGATCGCGTCCACGTCCGGGAAGTATTTGTACAGCGTCGCCCGCCCGATACCGGCCGCATCGGCGATCTGCGACATCGTCACCGCGCGCAGCCCGTGCTCGAACACCAGCGCGGCGGTCGTATCCATGATCGCGGTGCGCACCTGCCTGCGATGGGTCTCGATCGTCTCGTTCCACAGTTTCGGCACCCGACAAGCATACATTGCGACCTTACTGAATACATTCCCTATTGACCGTAGACATTATGTATCGCAAAATCTGATGAGGGGATCTCGAAATAACAAGTGGAGAGCCAGATGACCCAGTCACACAGCCACTTTCATCCCGACATCGCCGTGGCGGCGGATCTGTATGCCCAGCGACCGCCCTGGGATATCGACCGACCCCAGCCCGCCTTCGTCGCACTCGCCGAGGCCGGTGCGATCAGGGGGCGGGTACTGGACATCGGTTGCGGAACCGGTGAGCACGCGCTGCTCGCCGCCGCTCTCGGCCTCGACGCCACCGGCATCGATCTGGCCGACAACGCCCTGGATTCCGCCCGGCGCAAGGCAGCCGACCGCGGCCTGACCGCAAGGTTCTCGTATCGGGAGGCACTCGCGCTCACCGAGTGGGACGAGTCCTTCGACACCGTGCTCGACTGCGGACTGTTCCACATCTTCGACGCCAACGACCGTGCCGCCTACGTCGCGGGGCTGTGGTCGGTGATCCGACCCGGCGGCCGCTACTTCATGCTCGGCTTCAGCGACCGCCAACCCGGTACCGGCGGGCCGCATCGCCTGACTCGCGACGAGATCACCGCCGCATTCGCGCAGGAGTGGCGCGTCGATTCCATCGAAGCTGCCACCATCGAGATCACCACCGACCCTGAAGGCATCCGAGCCTGGCTGGTCGCGGTCACCAAGCCGGAACCGGCGCAGCAATGACCACACCGACCGTCCAGGCACGGATCGAAACCGACAGCGCGACAAGGTATCTCACTCAACTGATCAAGCATGCCACCGCGATGGCAGGCACCGGCGGACACCGGATCCCAGGACACAAACCCATCACCGACGAGGTAGAGGTCACCATCGAATCGTCGGAAACCGACGGTGTCATCGCGTTCGGCTCATGGGGCCGCTGCACCCTCCACGCCGAAACCGACGCCTTGACCGCACGCATCGACGCCGCCGACGAGGAAAAGCTCGTACGGATCCAAACCATCATCGGCAGGAACCTCGATCGGTTCGCCCGACGCGAGGGCACCACCGTCGACTGGCAAAGAACCGATGACTCAGGCGGCCCTGATACACCCGATGATCCGCCGGCACCCGGCACGGTCGATCGCCGTCGACTCGCAGCGGTAGCCTTGCCGGCGGTCATCGCGGCGCTGGCGATCGCACTACATCTCGGGCTCGGAACCGCCGTGCTGACGAACGGGAACTGGATCCGCGGCACCGCCGGCCTGATCCTTCTGTTCGCACTGGCGAAATCGGCTGTTGTCCTCGGCGGCATCGCCTTTCGACGGAAATGGTCGCACCGGTCGCACCGGCACCGGAGCTGAGCGACGCCCCCAGCCGAGGACCAATTCCACCCAGTCTCGACCAGGGATCGGATACAGGAGCCTGGGCGCACCCGCGTTCGACTGCCGATCCCATGTATGAACGCCGCAATCCCTCCACCAAGCGGACGAGCGGCGAATGTCGTCGCGGTAGATGATCGTCGGCCTGGCACCACTACTGGACGCCTACGGTCGGGAACCGAGGTGACTCGATCCCCGATCGTGTAGGGATTCGATTGCCGCTCGGAGTTTGGTGGCGGCTTCGGCGGCGATGGGTTCGAGTGCGGGTTCGCCGGTGACTTGGACCAGCAGATCCGGGTTCATGGCTTCGACGATGATGGTGGTGTCGTCGGCTGTGGGGTCGCGGCGGACGGTCACGTTGCAGGGCAGCAGAAGCCCGATCTGGCGGTTGATGCCGACCGGGCGGTGGGCCAAGGGTGGGTTGACCAGCCTCGGGTCGACCACCACCCATGGGCACCTACGTGGCCGCTTCGCCTCCCTGCCGAACCCCAGAAATATTGTGGCGTCAGCTTTCTCGCCGAGTAGATCGATCCGGCTCGGGCGCGCGTGCTCGGCACCTGCGGTACCACCTGCCGGTGCGGCGGCGCAGTACGCCTGAGCGACTTGGTCAGCCCATTCGCCGAACACCGAACACCGAACACTCGAGCGTGAGTTTGTTCCGGCCAAGTTGGCCACATACAGAGGTGTATCGCTCACCGAATCGCAAGTGCGGCGTATCACACTTGCATGCATACCCCTAGGGGGTATACATTCCTCGGTGTCGAAGAAACAAGATCGAGAGGCCGAGCCAATGACCACGCAGACTCACACCAATCACCCTGGCGCGCACGGCGATCACGCCGCTCATACCGGGAACGACCATGGCGCACAGGCCGGTCACGACAACCACACCAACCACGCGACTGCGGCCGCGCACGCCGGACACGCTGACCATTCCGGGCACGACGCCGGACTGCCGGGCGGGCTGCGGATCACCCAGAACGGCTACACATTGCAGCTCAACGAGCCGATCCTCGGGCCGGGTGAGATCGACTTCCGGTTCCGGATCCTCGGACCCGACGGTCAGCCGGTCACCGACTACACCGCCATCCACGACCGCGACCTGCACCTGATCGTTGTGCAACGCGAACTGACCGGCTTCTGGCATGTACACCCCCAGCTCACCGCGGACGGGACCTGGACGGTGCGCTTGAATCTCCCGGAGGCGGGCGCATACCGCGTCTTCACCGATATAGCGCCGCGAGCCCTCGGCAAGACCATCACCCTCGGTGCGGATCTCGCCGTTGCAGGCGTGTACGAACCGCGCCCCACGCCCGCGGCCACGCGCACCGCGATCGTGGACGGCTACGAGGTGGCCCTCGACGGCGAACTGGTCCCGGACGAGGGCCGGTTGCTCACGCTCACCGTGCTCAAGGATGGCGAACCGGTCACCGACCTGCAGCCCTACCTGGCCGCCTACGGTCACTTGGTGATCCTGCGCTCGGGCGATCTCGCCTACGTCCACGTCCACCCGAACGGTGAACCCGGTGACGGGGTGACCGCACCAGGTCCGGACATCACCTTCCACACCGCCGTGCCCGGCCCCGGAACCTACCGATTGTTCCTGGATTTCAAGCACGGTGACGCCGTCCGCACCGCCGCGTTCACACTGCCGACCACCGATGCCTGATCACTGAAACATGCTGAGCAGGTGCATGTTCCACCCGACCACTGCCTGTCCGGAAAGGAGCCCGAGGTGTGTGAGTGTCGCTGTCCCAACAGCCGTGATCCACCCAACTCATTCCAAGGAAGTGTCTGCGATGCGTTCCATGCCCATGACCGCCACACTGTTTCGCCACCGCGACTATTCGAAACTGTTCACCGCTCAGGTGTCGGCCCTATTCGGCACCGGCCTCACTACAGTCGCCCTCGGGCTGCTCGCCTACGAACTCGCCGGGACCGACGCCGCCGCCGTCCTCGGCACCGCGCTGACCATCAAGATGGTGGTCTACGTGACGGTCGCACCGATCGTGGCCGCCTACGCCGACCGATTCCCCCGCCGGATATTCCTGGTGGCGCTCAACGCAATTCGAGCCGCCGTAGTACTGACACTACCGTTCATCGACCAGGTGTGGCAGATCTATCTCCTGATCGCGGTGCTGCAAACCGCCTCGGCCGCATTCACTCCCACCTATCAGGCGGTCATCCCCGACATCTTGCCCGATGAACGCGAATACACCAGAGCGCTGTCGGCCGCGCAACTGGCCGCCACCATGGAAACCCTACTGAGCCCAATGCTCGCCGCGGCCGCACTGGCCGTGATCAGCTTCCACTGGCTGTTCGTCGGCACCGCAATAGGTTTCGTCGTCTCGGCCGCCTTGGTGATCACCACCCGCATCCCGAACGCGACCGCCGCCATCCAGGGGTCCTTCCGAGAACGGATCATGGTGGGCCTGCGCATCTTCGCCGCGACACCACGACTGCGCGGCCTGCTCGGACTGAACCTCGTGGTCGCCGCCGCAGGATCGGTGATCATGGTCAACACCGTCAACTACGTACGCGACACCCTCGGCGGCACACAATCCGGAGTCGCGATGCTATTGGCTGCCAACGGATTCGGCACGATGATCATCGCACTCGCGCTCCCACGGATCCTTGATCGTATCGGCGCCCGGCCAGTGATGCTCGCGGGTGCGACCACGCTGATCACCGGACTCGGCGCAGCCATTGCACTGTCGACCGCCGACAGCGGCGACTGGCGATGGGCCGTCGCAACCGCAGTGTGGGCTCTCATCGGCTCGGGCACCGCGGCCGTGCTGACACCGACCGGGCAGATCCTGCGACGCTCCTCACAAGCCACCGACCGCCCCGCCCTCTTCGCGGCGCAGTTCTCGCTATCCCACCTGGCGTGGTTGATCACCTACCCGATCGCCGGATGGCTGACCACCATCGCCGGTTTCACCACCACCTGGGTAACGCTGGCGATATTCGCCGCCACGGGAATCACGATGGCACTGCGGATGTGGCCGCACCACGACCCGGCGGAACTGACTCACCTCCACGAAGTCGGCACCATCGACCCGGCCCGCCTGGACGATGCCGACCGTGTGGACGAACGCCACTACCGGCACACCCACGTCTTCCTCATCGACACCGAACACCGCCGCTGGCCCACACCGGCGCAACGACCGCTGGAAACTGCCACAGCAGCCTAGCGATCGACACTGCTCGACACGAGATACGAGACGGGCACCCGGTTCTCGGGTGCCCGCCTGGTCGTCCGACCGTTTCGTCGCGTACATGGCGAGCATGTCCTCGCAATGGCCGACGAGCGGCCACGGCGATATCGAGCGACCCATTCCAGCCAGACGCGCTTGCCCAGCTCGGTCTGAACCACGTGTGGTTCGCACCATCTTGAAGGGCATCCATGCCAACATCTGGCGATTCGCGGTACGACGCACCCAGGGTCTCAGCATGATCTGCGCCGTCACGTTCAGCAGCATGCTCGGCGCGGGAAACCGGTCGAACTGCGAATCGGCGGCGTCGTGTGGTTTCAGGTTGTCGCGCGGACTTCGACACAGCATTCGCCGACCTGTAGTGCGAGTATCGCTTGCACGGTGTCGGCATGGAGGCCGGACAGTGTGCCGGAGCAGAAGGCATGGTTTAGCGCGCAAACCAGCTCGCCGCCGCGCTCGCGCTGGCCGCGCTGGCTACACTCGGAGCAGCAACAGCCGCGCGGGTATGGCCCGCAAACATCCGCGCGGCTTCGGAATTGGTGGTGACCGGAGGGCGGTGACAACGGTGGCGGGCACGGCGATACCGGATGCCGCGCGGGCACTGCCCGCAGCGAGCCTGAGTCATCCGATCACCCCGGATCAGCCCCATCTGGACGCCGCCACCAATACCTTCCGCATGCTCGCCGATCCGACCCGGCTGCACATCCTGTGGATCCTCACCGAGGGCGAAGCCGATGTCACCGCGCTCACCGAAGCCTGCGACACCTCCCGCACCGCGGTCAGCCAGCATCTGGCCAAACTCCGCTTCACCGGCCTGGTCGACAGCCGCAAAGAGGGACGTCGCGTGATCTATCGCATCCGTGACGGACACCTCGCTCGACTGGTCCGCGAAGGGCTCAATCACGCGGATCATGTCATCACCGGCGAGCCGCCGCACGCCTGACGAGCGCGGCCGGACAACCCGTACGCTGCCGCAATGCGTGCTCGCCTCAGATCAGGTTCATTGCGGTTGCTGACCGCTTCCCTCCTGCGCACCGTCACGGTGCTCGCCGCCATGATGACCACGCTGCTTCTCACTGCGGGCCCGGCCGCCGCGCACGCCGCCTTGGCCGGGAGTGATCCCGCCGACGGCGCCCGCATCGACACCGCGCCGCCACAGATCACCCTGACCTTCAATGAGGCCATCCAGGAATCCTCGGTGACACACAGCCGCCACTGTGGCGCCGGTTGGACTTGTCCTCGGATTTGTTTCTCGACGAATTGCACGAGGAAATCCAGACCACAGCGGACCGAGTTACTACAACCCACGCACCGAGTACTACCTGTACCCGTACATGGCCGAGGACGGTGAACGGCCCGGTGCGCCCGAGGAACAAGTCCGGCTCGACGAGGTGCTCCAAAGCCGGACGACGTTCTGTTCTACTGTTACGACTTCGGCGACGACTGGCAACACACGGTCACCCTCGAAGAAGTACTGCCGCGTCCGCCGAAGGCACCCTTTGCGATCTGTCTCGACGGGCAGCGCCCTGGACCGCCGGAGGACTGCAGCGGCACCGAAGGCTACGAATTATTCGTCGCCGCCTCTGATCCCAGCGATCCGCGGTATGCCACCGTCCTCGCCGAATTCCACGACATTTTCAGCGACGAGTCCGACCCATCGACGCATCCGCCGATCCTGTTCGACATCGACCGGATCAATCGCACGCTCGCCGGCTTCGTGCGCCGCACCACCACCGACGAAATCGCCGCAAGCCTGCCTCCCACGCTGGCGACGACGCTGGTGGATGCCGCGCACGGGATGTTGCGCCGCGAGTTGCTCATCCTGATCAGCCGTGCCCGCCTGGACGCGCCCGTGCCGGTGAACGCCGCCGCCGCCGAACGCGCGCTACACCGCTACCGGCGCCTGCTCGACCATGTCGGCGACGGTGTCGAACACCCGGGAAGACCAACCCTATCCAGTCCTGTCCCTGCGGGAATCCGCCCAGGCGCTCGGCCTGCTGCGCAAGCACCGCGGCCAGCTGCTTCCCACCACCAAAGGCCGGGCGATAAAGAAGATTCCGACGTGAGCACCGACAGATCGGCTAGAGATCGTCGGGCAGCAGGCGGAACGCGGCATGACCAGTGAGCGGGGTAACCGCGCGGAAGTCGCGTCGGTCGAGCGTCAGCACCTCCACAGTTTCGTATCGTTCGGCCAATGAAACATTAGTGGCGTCCGTGAGATCCAAGCGCATGGCCGCGTATCGGTTCTGCACCTTGCGCGCGACCCGCAACAGATCCGCCGAGACCGTGGGCACTTCGATGCGTCCGGCGTGTTCTTGTGCCAACAACCAATCATTAACCGCATAAGCGGCTTGACGATTGATATTTCGGGTGGTGATGTGTTCCACTTCGAGCAAGACGAGCGGAGAGACGACGGTCAGCGCCGCCCGCTGCAGCGCCGCGCGCGCGTCGACGTGCTCGGGATCCGCGGAGTTGAAAGCGGCGACCAGACCTGAGGTGTCGCCGATCACGATCATCCAGCATCGGCTTCGGTGTTGGTGATCGCTTCTCGCACAGTGCGATCGATTTCATCTGCCGTCACCGCATGCCCGTAGTCGAGAACGGGGATGTCCCATACCTCATCCCATCGGCGAGTGCGTATCGCGGCCAGATGAAAAGCTTCACGAAAGTACTCGGACTCCGGCCGCCCTTCACGCGCCGCGGCCATCTTCACCAACTCGAGGTCGGACTCGTCGACCATGACCGTCGTCTTCTTCAAACCCATAGGGTTATGGTACCCGCACCATAACATACTGGCCAGCTGGTGGCGGCTCGAAGATTCGGCTGCAAACGCCGCCGTCTCCGCCTGTGCCGCCTGACCTGGGTAGAACGCACCTTCGGCTACGTCCAAGAATTTTCGTCGATACCGCTGATCGCGGCCCGGATCGAGGGATTCATCCGCACGGTCACCGAGAAATACGCGCCCAGCGCCCTGGCCGCGGCAACAATCTCCTCGGCGTAGAACGCCGAATCCGCCCGCACCACCAGCAACCCGGACGCACCGGCAGCGCGGGCAGTCTTGATCGCCTCGGCCACGAAACTCGCCGCACCACGCGCGGAGTTGGTGGCGCCCTTGCGTAATCGTGCCGCGACGATCACCGGCCGCGCCAATGGTGAACTGACACACCCGATCAACGCGTTGAGGCCCTTGACCTTCGAATACCCGATCCCGGCGCCCTGTTTGGCGTAACCATAGGTGCGGCGGATCGTGTCATCGATATCGACATACGTTGACGCTGTAGTCGTCGGTGGCGGCTTCTCTGGCTTGTATGCCACCCATCGCTTGCGCAATCTGCAGGGATTGACCGTGCAGGCCTTCGAGGCTGCCCCGAGTGTCGGCGGAGTGTGGTTCTGGAATCGCTATCCCGGTGCGCGCTGCGACTTCGAGAGCATCTTCTATTCGTATTCGTTTGACGAGGATTTGCAGCGGGACTGGCGCTGGACCGAGCGCTACGCCTCTCAACCGGAGATCTTGCGCTATCTGGAGCATGTCTGTGACCGCTTCGATCTGCGCCGGAGCTACCAGTTCAACACCCGGATCACGTCGGTGGTATGGGATGAGGCCGCGACGCGCTGGGTGGTCGGCACCGACGACGGTCGCACCACTACTGCGCGGTTCTTCATCAACGCAGCGGGGGCCTTCTCGGTCTCCAAGCCAAATGACTTTCCCGGCCAGGACAATTTTCAGGGTGCAGTCGTGCACACCAGTCATTGGCCGGCCGACGGCGTTGATCTGACCGGTAAGAGGGTCGCAGTGGTCGGCACGGGCTCGACCGGAATACAGGTCATCCAGACGATCGCACCGCAAGTTGCCGAGCTGACGGTATTTCAGCGCACCCCGAACTTCGCTTGTCCGCTCGGCAACCGGCCACTGACCGACGAGGAATTCGATTCCGTTGTCTCCGACTATCCGCGTCTTCGCGAAGAATCGCGCAACAGCATCAGCGGGGCCGCTTTTCCGCGGGCCGTTTTGCCGGCGCACGCGCACACCCCCGAAGAGCAGCGCCAGATGTACGACACGTACTACAACGGCGGGGGATTTCGGATGCTCGCCTCGACCTACTACGACCTGATCTTCAACCCGGAAGCCAACGCGACTGCGGCCGACTACATCCGCGACCGCATCCGGGAGCGAGTGAAGGACCCGCAAGTCGCCGAACTGCTGTGCCCGAACGATCACCCCTACGGGGCAAAGCGAGCGACGTTTGAGACCAACTACTACGAGGCCTTCAACCTGCCGCATGTGCATCTGGTTGATGCACGGACCCATCCGATCGTGCGGATCACAGAGGAGGGCATCGCCACAACGGCCGCGGAATACGAGTTCGACGTGATCGTGCTCGCCACCGGATTCGACGTCGGCGGGGCGGGCCTGATGCGCATGGGCGTCGTCGGCCGCGACGGCGAAGCGCTGACCGATCACTGGGCGCACGGACAGCGCACCTACCTCGGCACGGCCACCGAGGGCTTCCCCAATTTGTTCCATGTCAACGGTCCGCAAAGCGCGGCGGCGTTGTTCAACAACCCGATCGCCATCGAGGACAGCGTTGACTTCATCGGTGCCCTCATCGCTCACATGGACGCCAACGGCTACACCACCGCCCAGGTGACCGAGGCGGCCGAAACCCGGTACAACGACCTGGTGCGTGAGGTCGCCGACGCGACGTTGTTCCCGAAAGCGACGAGCTGGTACATGGGCGACAACATCGCGGGGAAGCCGCGAGTACCCATCTCGCTGTTCACCGGTGCGCCCATGTATCGGGCGATCTGCAGCGAGGCGCGAAGCAGCGCGTTTGCCGGATTCTCTTTCGACGGAAGCGATTCCGACGTCCCTCCCACGATCACACTTAACGGCGCGTCGGTGTTCTTTCTCGCCGGCATGATGAATATGGGCGCCAAACCGCTGGAGCAGTGCTCGCTGGAGGAAGCCCGCTTCATGATGGAAACCTTCAAGGCGATGCAGCTACCGTTGCCGCCCGATGTCACCATCACCGACACCGCCTTCCCCAGCGAGGCGGGACCGCGGGCGGCGCGGCTGTATCGACCGTCAGTGGAGGGCACGCTTGCGGCGGTGGTGTTCATCCATGGCGGTGGGTGGATCGGTGGCAGCCTCGATGCGTTCGATGAGCCGTGCGCCGCACTTGCCCACCGGCTCGGCGCCCTTGTCGTGTCGCCGGACTACCGGCTGGCCCCCGAGTATCCATTCCCCGCGGGCCCAGATGACACGTTGGCGGCCCTGCGCTGGGTCGCCGACAACGCCGCCGCGTTGGGGGTGGATCCCGACCGCATCGCGATCGGAGGCGAGAGCGCCGGAGCAAACCTCGCCGCGGTCACGGCGCTGCGGGCCCGTGACGAGGGAGGCCCGCGACTGCGAGCCCAGGTGCTGGTGACGCCGCCGATAGACCCTTTCGCCGACACCGAATCCCGCAACCTCTACGCCGGTGGACCGATCATTTCCGCCGAGCTCGGCGCGCGGATGTGGGCGCTGTATTTGGGTGATCTGGCGAACGCGGCGTCGCCGCATGCGGCACCGAACCACGCCGACGACCTGTTGGGGCTGCCCCCGGCGTTGGTGATCACGATGGAGGCCGATCCGACGCGCGACGAGGCCGAGGATTACGCCAAGGCGTTGGCCGACGCCGGCGTGCCGACGGTGTGCCAGCGGTTCGACGGTTTGTTCCATACGACGCTGTCGCTATCCGGTGCCGTCCCGCGGGCGGCGGAGATCCAACAGGCGATGTGCGACTTTCTCACTCCGCTGCTGTCGCGGGTATCCGCAACCGTGCCTACTGTCGTCGGTTGATTCCTGTCGACGCCGACCATGGCAAGCGAGAGTCTTCGCTACTGCTCTGCGCCAGGTGGCCCGAGGGGTACACCAAGAGTGCAGACCGGCAGCCCCTCGGTTGCTGCGCTTGATGCGTTTACCACCGATGGCGTGTCCGGAAGGGCGTAGCATCCCCGCATGAGTGCGCTCGGACCTCGTCGAGGGGGAGAGCGGGTCGGTCCGTCGCGGAACCGGCTCGTGGCTCGCAGGCAGGACCTCGATTCGGCGCAACGCGCACTGTCGGAAGCCCGGCTGCTGACTTTCACCGGCCCCGGTGGGGTGGGCAAGACACGGTTGGCGCTCGAGTTGGCCTTCCGGGCCGCCGACCGATTCCCCGACGGTGCATGGCTGGTACGGCTCGGTGAGCTTGGCATCGGTGCCGACGTGACCGACATCGAGGCCGCCATCCTCAACGCGCTGGGGGTAAGTGATCAGTCCGCGACGGAGCCCCGCCAAAAGCTTGTCACGTTCCTCCGTGACCGCAAGCTGCTGTTGGTGACGGACAACTGCGAGCATGTCTTGCCGGCCTTGCGTGTCCTGTTGCCACTCCTGCTGCGCGAGGCACCGCAGATTCGCGTCATCGCCACCAGCAGAGAGCCGCTTGGTGTAGAGGCCGAGGTGCTGCGGCCTGTGCTGCCTCTGACCGTGCCCGAATCGGGCACGCCGGCCGAACAATTGATCGCCGACGGTTCGGTCAGTCTTCTGATGGAGCGTGTGGGTGCGGTGGACCCGGACTTCGATATCAGCGACGACAACGCGGTCGCTGTCATTGAGTTGTGCCGCCTGCTGGAGGGTGTTCCGTTGGCCATCGAGCTGGCGGCGGCGAAGCTGCGCGCGTTAACCGTCGAGCAGCTGGTTCAACGGTTCGGCCAACGGATTACCGAGCTCGCCGCAGCGCACGACCTGCAGGGTTCCCGACACCGATCACTGCGGTCGATGGTCGACTGGAGTTTCGAACTGTGCACCACCACCGGCCAGGTGCTGTGGCGGCGGATGGCGGTCTTTCCCGCGACTTTCGACCTTGACCTGGCGGAGTCGGTGTGTGCATTCGGCGAGCTGCAACCTGCCGACGTGATCGACGCCATCGAGCGTCTTGTCGGGCAATCGGTTCTGTTGACTGATCGCGGCGCGGGCACCATGCGATACCGGTTGCCCGCAGCGGTGCGGGAGGTTGCGGCCGAACTGGCCGAGAACGCTGGAGAAACCACGCAACTGCAGCGCCGTCACCGCGACGCCATGCTGGAGCGGGCCGAGCGCACTGTACAGCGATGGTGTGGGCCCCAGCAGGCTGTCCTGATCGAACGGATGCGACTTGACCACGCCAATTACGTTGCGGCACTGCAATGGAGCGCGACGACGCCAGGTGAGGAGCGGACCGCTCTGCGGCTCATCGCAGCGCTTCGCTACCACTGGATGTCAGGAGGGCATCTGGCCGAGGGCCGCATGCGGGCCCAAACGATGTTGGCGACGACAAGCGAGACATCTCCCGACCGGTTCGACTGTCTGTGGGTGGCGACATGGATCGCGCTGATACAGGGCGACTATGGTCAAGCCAAACAGTGGCTTGATGAACTCACCGCCCTTGCAACGGAACTGGGCATCCCGGGGCTGGAGCGCTATGTCGATCATTGGACGGCGTTGCTGGCGATGTTCACCGGCGATGTCGACCATGCGCTGCCGCTTTTCGAGCGCGCGGTCGACCGACACCGCGCCGCGGGGGACCTGGAAATGGAACTCACCGCACGGTACATGCTCGTCGGCGAGCTCGCGTTGGCCGGCCGGGCCGAGGAGGCTCTGGCGCTGAGCTCCGACACCGTGACGTTGTGCGACCGGCATGGAGAGAAAAACGCACGAGCGTACTCGGATTGGGGTGCGGGAGTGGCCTTATGGACGCTCGGGAAGTTCGACGAGGCCGAGCAGCACGCTCGCCGCGTGTTGACTGTTGATCGAACGATGTCCGATGGCATTGGCGTTGCACTCTCGACCGAACTGCTGTCCTGGATAGCCCGCGATCGCAAACAGGTCGCCCGTGCCCGCACGCTCTCGGCGGCCGCGCGCCACGTGTGGCGCTCGTTGGGCACGTCGATCAACGCCTTCGGACCGCAACTGTCGGGATTCGTCGAAGCCAACGCCCTGCCTCCGCAGGGCGGAACACCGGAGGTCGATTCAGAGGATGTGCCGCGCCGGTTCCGCGATCTCGACGATGTGATCGATTTCGTTCTCGGCGTTGCCGCGGGTCGCCGCGGCGTCCGCTCAGCCACTATGAGCCTGCTGACCCCGCGGGAACTGGAGGTGGCTGGTCTCATCGAATCGGGACTGTCGAATCGCGAAATCGCGCAGCGACTTGTGATCTCCAAGCGCACCGCGGACGGCCATGTCGAACGGATCCTCGCCAAGCTGGGATTCAGTTCGCGCGCGCAGGTCGCCGCATGGATGGCACGGCGCGCGTCATAACGGCAAGTCATAGCCACGACCGACAGCCGGAATCCATACAGCCTGCCGCCGTGGCGGTGTCCTTCCAGATGTTGTCGTATCGGCGTGAGGTGATGGGTTTTCCGTTGCGATAAGGCAGCAGTTGTCGCGACTGTGGGCTGTTGCGTTTGGTGGCGTGGTCGAGCAGGTCCCGCATCAACGTCGGTGATTTGGGCTGCCGGTAACCAGAAACTGCTCCATACCCCGTTGATGTATCAGCAGGACAGCACACCGACGAGCAAATTCGTTCGAGGAGCGACCCCTGCGCAATCGGTTTGCAACGCATAGCATTCGGGACATGCACCCAGGCAACTGGTTCCGTGTCCTGCTGTGCCTGGCAGTGCTCGGCAGTACCAGCGGATGTATCGGCGCGGTGGACCGCGCGGATTTCGAGGACCGGATTCGAACACGCGGCGGCGGATTGGTGAGTGCCCTGCCGCAGGCCGCGATCGCCGCGCTGGCCGAGCGCATCGACGCCAGCGACCCGGATGTGAACGTTATCCTCCTCACGGCACCGAACTCGACCCAGTTCCGGCTCGTCCTGAACAACCAGCCTGCCCAGGTGACCAACTTCCTCGCCGGAAACGATTTCACCGCCCGCGAACCCACTGTCCGCCTGCGCGTCCGGCCGCCCGGTCTGTCCCGCGTGATGGACGACTACTCCTTCACCCTCGGCGACCTGAGTGCCCCACGCCCCGTGCGGGTTTCCTCCTTCGACGACCCGGACGGCGAGAACTTCACGATACGCGAGGTGCCCGGCTTATCGCGGATCGAAGACATAGTCGAAACCGCCCGCGCGCGCAGCGAAATCCCCGACGGCCAGGTCACCGCCATCGTGGTGAGCCGCTTTGGCCGCGACATC
The DNA here is from genome assembly GCF_050955785.1 of Nocardia sp. CA-084685. NCBI lineage: Bacteria > Bacillati > Actinomycetota > Actinomycetes > Mycobacteriales > Nocardiaceae > Nocardia > Nocardia sp. CA-084685. The sequence continues at coordinate 1,734,193 of NZ_CP192094.1, read as the reverse complement.
CGCATCGTCGCCAACGTGGTCTCCGCCCGCTCGGAGGTGGTCGCCGAATTCGACCGCACCGGCGTCTTCCTCCGAGCCCAGCAGGTATAGCCGATGTCCCGTGTAGTCACAGCCCTCTCGACCGGGCTCCTCATCGGCGCCTTCAGCACCGTCGTGCCCGTCGCCATCTGGCCTGGCGAAGCGAAACTCACCGCGCCCCTGTTCTGTTCAGCCCCGGCCACCGAACCGATGGTCGTCTCCGACACCTTCCACGACTCCGAAGGCACCTCCACCAACTACACCCTCTACTGTGTAGGAGACCACGGCATACTCACCAACGAGGGCTTCGCCCTGCCCATGTTGGTGATGCTTACCGCGCACATCGTGATCGTGACAACCCTGGTACTGCTCGCCACATTGTGCAAAACCAGGACAGAGCCTGAGCGCGATCGGCCTGTTCGAGGTCCCCTTCAATCAGAACCGAATCCGCACGTCAGCACTGAAGACTACTTCGAACACTGACCCGCCGGCCGCTGCTCGGCGGCATGAACGCGCACAGCGGCATGGACGTGCGTTACCGTTGTGGGAAGGCTGGGCGGCCCCTGATCAACCTGTCCACGAACGATGGCCGTAGCGTCGCATCGGTGAGTGGTGAGAGCCGTTACCAGGCATACGAAGCAGACCTATGGGAACGATTGGCCGCGCTGCTGCCCTCGGTCGACGACACCGAGAACTTTCGCGACTGCAGAAAGACCGGCCGACAGGAAGCCGGACTGTGGATCTTGACGCGACTGTTACTCGAGCACGAAGTGCCCATCAACGATCGAACGCGCGCCGAGATCGAAGTGCTGGCCGAGCAATGGGGCGAACGACTGGTGCGTCACGACGAAATCATCGCTTGTGCACGGGATTCCGATGACGAGGCTTCCATTCGACTGCTGCCTGACGATTCTTCGACGCCGATCGACCCAGCACAACTCGGCATCACAGACTCCAGCCTGACAGGTTTGCTCGTCGTTCCGTGGCTCGAATGCCTACGATGCGGGCAGGTGCTGGATCGCGTCCATGCATTGGAACCGTGGGGCGATCTGCGGTATCTGGCTGCCTACTACGCCGTTCGGCATCGTGCCGCGTCGGACGCTGCTCCCGAGATCTTCGACGGGGCGGACCTACACAGCGCGTTCGAGTTGCTACTGACCTGTAGCTGACCGCGCCACTGACCTCGATTCGGCTACCGCGTGTTCGACAAACCCACGCCGATCGCAGATGCCGGAGTTCACCAGCGCAGCCACGGGAATAGCACACGGTCCAACATGACCTTCGATGGACTGCACTCTTGCCAGGTAACTCCTGGGACCGGTCCAAGCCGGTACGAGGTGTCCCTGCGCAGCACCCGCAAAAGTTCCAGCAGGCAGTCACGACAGTGATCATCGAATCGGCCCATAGCGCACCACCGCTGATCGTGCTCGTTGGCTCCGCGAGTCCACAGATCGATCGCTGCGTGGCGCGGGGTACCGAGTCCGAAGAAGTCGCCGATCACGTCGGCCGCATCGATGCCGCCGTCAGAATGTGGCGATCGGGTTGACCGGGCTGCCGGACGTACCGGCGAAGCGGATCGGCGCGACTGCGAGGTGGAAGTCCCACTGGCCGAGCTCGGCGGCCGTCGTCGCACACGCCTCCAGGTCGCAGTTGTCGAGCAGCCACAGACCCATCGCGACGAGGCCCACGGTGTGAACCGGCATCGCCATGTCGTCATACCCTGACGGCTGGACGTCCTGGGGGGTGTCAGCGCCGATCAGCGCGACCTCCCGTTCATGCAGCCACGGCAGGCAGGACGCGTGCCACCCGGCCTGTGTGAAACCGCTGGTCGCACCGGCCTCGTGCCGGACGCGGCCATAGCCGGTCCGCAGGAGTACCGCATCGCCGGCTCGTACCCGCACCCCCTGGCGACGCTCGGCCTCCTCGAGATCTTCGGGAAACACTCCCTGCCCCGGTTCCAACCACGGCACATCGCGGACCTTCGCAATGTCCAGCAGGACACCACGCGTGACGATCCCGTTCGCCGCCGCCGTGACGGCCGCCCACGCCGATCCCGTTGCGGCGTCGACCAACGAGTGCGACCGCCCGTTGTACATCGTGCCGTCCCAGAAGATGTGGCACGGCGAGTCGACGTGGGTGATGGTGTTGCCGTGGAACAGGATTCCGAGCCGTTCGTTCGAATAGCCCCAGTGCCGGTCGTTGCGGAATCCGGGCAGCGGCATGTTCTCCGCACCTGGCATGTCGGCGGCGCACGGGCACGTCGTGGTAGACCGCTCCATCTCCTCCGGCACGGCAACCTCCCACGCGCACGACACGCTCCTGCCGTGGCGCACGGCCCGAACCGCCGCCAGCCGGACGTCGTCGGTGATGTGGTTGAGCGTGCCGAGCTCGTCGTCGTTACCCCACCGTCCCCAGTTCGACAGCGTGTTGAAGTACCCGAGCACGTCGTCCTGTGTGGGCATCGGTCGCCCTGCCGTCATCCACTATCAACTCCTCCGGTCACGCGGTTCGCGGCGCTGCGGGCGGGGTATCCCACCCTCCCTCTCGACGTATCAAGGCCGCTGAACTGACATGACACTAGATCAGCGGGCCGCTGCAACTACGCCAAGTCGCCGAACTCATCGCCGCTCATGCCGAGCACGCCCGAACATCAACGACGGGGCGACGAATGAAATGAATGAGGATTTGCCTGGACCTAGTAGCCGACGGCCTGACCAACAGGGCCATCGCCGCCCGCCTGAGCATCTCCCAGCGCACCGTTCAGGGACACATCGAACACATCCTCACCGAACTCGGATTCACCTCGCGCGCCCAGATCGACGCCTGGGTCGCCGAGCGGAGCCGACCCGCACACAGTTGAAGGCGCAGTGTTCCATTGCCGAAGACGAGCGCCTTGCCATCAGCGAGTCCTTCGATCAACGCGCGGGCGTCGCCTGCCGGCTGCGCCACCGACATCGGCGCTTCGACCCCTTGGCGGACTCCATGGGCGCGAACGTGGGGTTTGTGACACGCGCGGGTCAAGCCGCCGCGGCTTGAATGAGCGCCTCCGCCAAGGGTTCGGGCTGGGTCAGCTGTGATTCGTGGCTGCCAGGGGTGTAGATCAGCGGCGCGCCGGGCAGGCGCTCCGGGAACCTTGGCGCCCAGGCGAATTCGCCCGGCGGCAGGGCGAGGTCGTCCTTGGAGAGGACGTAGGACGACGGCAGTTGCAGGCGCTCCCACTCGTCGAGGTCGAGCGACTCGTTCATGGTGTGGAAGGGCTGGCGTTCGAGCAGCGGGTAGACCAGCTTCTGCGTTTCGGTCGATACGTCCTGCATGAACGCCGCGCAGAAGACCTCGAACGGAAACATCACCGAGTTGTCCGGCGATGCCGCCGCCGAGGCGCGGAACATCTCCCCGTAGGCCGGCGGGCACAGGTCGATCAGCGTCTCCCCGCTGCGCGGAACGAACGCGCTCCAATACACCAGGCGCGAGATGCGGGTGGCCAGGCGCGCGGCGGCGCCGGAGACCGGGAAGCCTCCCCAGCTGTGCCCGACCAGGGTCACTTCGCGCAGGTCGGCGCGCTCTACGTAGTCGACCAGATAGTCGACCGTATCGGGCAGGTGGATGTTCGCACGCTGATCGCCGGTGTTCAGGCCGGGCAGGGTGGGCGCGTGCACGGCATGGCCTTGTGCCTGCAGGTGCTCGGCCACCGGCCGCCAGGACCATCCGGCATGACAGGCGCCGTGGACGAGGACGAATGTACGCGACATCGTTGTCTCCTTTTTCAGGGTGGTGATAGCCGGACGGGAATGCCGCGGGCGCACCGGGGGCAGACTCTCTTCCGCCGGTCTTATCGATCCCTTCGGCGGGCAGGGCCGGTCGAGAGGCGACGTCTCGGCAGAGACGAGAACGTGAGCCCTGTCACTATGTAACATAATTGAGTAGGATGTCAATGGTTTTGAAACATATCGAGGCCGACCGGCCCGGAAGGAGTGCGATGCGGCCACGAGCCCTGATGTTCGACCTGTACGGCGAGTACTTCCGCTACAACGGCGGCGCTGCCAAGCTCGGCGCCCTGACCGAATTGATGGGGGTCTTCGGCATCGAGCCCGCCACGGTGCGGGTGGTGATGACCCGATTGCGCAAGGAGGGTTGGTTCGACTCGACGAAATCCGGGCGCGAAGTGTCCTACCTGCTCAACGACAAGAGCTGGCGGCTGCTCGACAACGGCCGCGCCCGCATCTTCGAACGCCACTTCGACGAATGGGATCGAACCTGGACTCAGGCACTGATCGACGAGACCGCCCTGGACCGCCCGCAGCGCGCACGCATCGAAAAGGCATTGAGCTGGTGGGGCTTCGGCGGTTTCGGCGGCCCGGTGTGGTTCTCTCCGCACGACCGAGAGAAGCAGCTGCGCGAGGAGCTGACGGGAGCGGACGAGCTGCGAATCCAGTTCCTCCGCAGCAAGACCGCCGACCTGGCCAGTGACGGACTGATCGCGCAGCGGTGCTGGGATCTGGGCGGGCTCGGCGCCGACTACCAGGCGTTCATCGAGGAGTTCCGGCCCCGGCTGGCCCGCTACCGGCGCGGATTGGGCGGCAGCGCGGCGCTGGTCGAACAGATGCGGCTGATGCAGCACTACCGGCGCTACCCGTTCCGCGATCCGGACCTGCCCGAGACGTTGCTCCCACCGGGCTGGCGCGGACGTGCCGCGCACGAGGTCTTCACCGAATGCCACGACCTGCTGCGGGCCGAGGCCGAGCCGTTCGTCGCCGCGGTCACCGCCCAGACCGCTAAAGGCGCTTGAATATGTAACAACTTTCTTGACTGATTGGATTTTATTGTTACATACTTTGGCAACAGTCGTTCTCCGCATCCACGCCACCGTCAGATAGGGCCGACGCCGATGTCACCGTCAGATCCCCGCCCCGCTCCCCTACCCGCACCGCTGCGCGTCGCATGCATCGGCGGAGGGCCGGGCGGTCTGTTCGCCGCGATCGCGTTCGCACACGCCCTGCCGGGCACCGTCGTCGACGTGTTCGAGCGCAACAGCGAATCCGACGTGTTCGGTTTCGGGGTGGTGTTCTCCGACGCGACACTGGACAACGTCGATGCCGTGGACCCGGTATTGCGTGATGCGCTGGCCGGGTACGGTCGGCGCTGGGACACCATCGAGGTTCATGCGAAGGACGCGGTGATCGCCGCCGGGGGCAACGGCATGTCGGCGATTCACCGCCGGGTGCTGCTCGACGCACTGCGGCGCCGCGCGAGTGAACTGGGTGCGCGGCTGCACTATTCGACCGAAGTCGACGTCGATGACCTCGACGCGCGCGGCGACTATGACCTGATCGTGGCCGCCGACGGCGCGAATTCCTCGGTGCGCCAACGCTTTCTCGGTGAGCTCGGGCATTCGGTCGAACAGGCGGCGGTCAAGTTCATCTGGTTCGGCACCACCTACCCGTTCCGTGGCCTGACCTTCCTGCACGAGCAGTCCGAACACGGCAACTTCGCGGTGCACGGCTATCCGATCGGCTCCGGTTTGAGCACGTTCATTGTGGAGACCGACGAAGCCACTTGGCGGCGTGCGGGTCTGGACGGCTTCGATACCGCGCTGCCTCCTGGGCCGTCGGACGAGGTGACCCAGCGGTACCTGGAGCGGCTGTTCGCCGCACGGATCGACGGGCACTCGCTGGTGGCCAATAACTCTCGCTGGGCCAATTTCCGCACTCGGCGCACCGAGCGCTGGCACGCGCTTGGCATGCACGGCACGCCCGTGGCGTTACTCGGCGATGCCGTGCATACCGCGCATTTCTCGGTGGGTTCGGGCACCAAGATGGCCATGGAGGATGCCGTGCAGCTGGCCCGGGCAATGGCCGAGAATCCGGGCGACTTGACGGCCGCGCTGGTTGGATTCGAGCGGACGCGCCGACCGCAGGTGGCGAAGATCCAGAATTCGTCGCTGCCGAGTCTGTCGTGGTGGGATCACTTCGGTGAGTACTACCGGGCTTTGGAGCCGTGGCAGTTCGGATTCCATTTCTTCAGCCGGGCCATCTCGGCGGAGAAGATCCGGGTGCGCGACGGTGCGTTCGTGGCCGCCACCGAAAGGGCCTGGCGGGCCGAACACGATGCGCCGGTTCTGGATTCGATACTCCAAGTCGGCTCCCGCACGCTCGGCGGCCGACTGCTGCGGCTCACCGAACGCAGCGCCGACCGCGTTCTGCTCAGCGACGGTGGCACCGGACTGATCGCTGACAGCGAGTGGGCAACCGGGGAGGACGCGATCCCGCTCATCACCGCGCCCGGCGCCGACGCCACCTCCCTCTCCGGTGACGTCCGGACCGAATTGGACAAGCTATGTGCGGCAGCGCCCGCGGCGGTGGTGGTGTCCGGAGGCACCCCGCTGTCGAGGGTGCTGTGCGCCGAGCGCGTCCGCCTGCACCACCGCGTCCCGGCGATCGTCATCGACACACCCGCCGCCGTGCGTGCGCGTCGAGCGGTCGATGAGCTCGACAACGCGACCACCCTGGTCCTGTCCGGACGCGCCGACGCCGTCGCGTACACCCAGGATCCGCAACCGGCCGAAATGGTTCCGGCGGACGCGGAGGCGGTCCGATGACCGTCACACACTCCCCCACCGACATCGCCGAGCTCGATCGGCCGCGGCTCGACCGGCTGTTCCGGCCCGCCTCGGTCGCTGTCGTTGGCGCCTCGACCGCGCCGGGCAAGCTCGGTTCGGTGATGCTGTCGGCCGTCGCGAACGGCGGCACCGGTGTCCGCACCGCCTACGGGATCAACTCCCGATCCGAGGGCGACGGCATTCACCCTTCCCTGCGTACGGCGACCGAATTCCACGGCGGCCCAGCGGATCTGGCCGTGTTGTGTATTTCCGCCGCTGCCACCCCCGCGGCGCTGCGCGAAGCCGCGGAGTGTGGCGTCGGCGGTGCGGTGATCTGCTCCGGCGGGTTCGCCGAGGTGGGTGGTGACGGTGTCGCGCTGCAGCAGGAGCTGGCGGCAATTGTTGCCGACACCGGCATCCGCTTGCTCGGACCCAACACCTCCGGATTCTTCCGCCCCGGCACGACCACCGTGAGTTTCGTGCCGACCGTACGGCACATCACCTCGGGCCCGGTGGCGGTCGTCGCGGCCAGCGGCGGCATGAATCACGCGCTGTCATTCCTGCTGTCCGAACAGGGCGTCGGCGTCGGGTTCGGGGTGGGACTGGGCAACAGCGTGGACATCACCACCGTCGACGCACTCGAGTACTTGCGCACCGACCCGTCGATCACCGCCATCGCCCTGCACATCGAGTCTGTCGATGACGGCGCGGCACTGCTGTCCGCGGTGCGGGCCGTGACCACGGACAAACCGGTGGTGGCCCTGGTCGTCGGACGCAGCGACGTCTCCGCCTTTTCCGCCTCGCACACCGGCGCACTCGCCACCTCGTGGCGCACCACACGCGCCTTGCTGGCGGAAGCCGGTGCCGTCGTTGTGGATTCGGAGCAGCAACTGGTCGACGCCGTCGCCGCCCTCAGCCGTACGCGTTTGCCCGCCGCCGCCGCGCCCGGCATCGGCGTGATCACCGCGCAGGCCGGTCCTGGACTGTTGGTGCTGGATCAGCTACTGGCACACCAGGTGCGGGTTCCGGCGCTCACGGAGTCCACCCGGGAGCAGTTGTCCCGGCTGCTGCCGCCGATGACCTTCCAGGAGAATCCGGTCGACACCGGTCGCCCCGGCGCGACGTTCGACGCCGTCCTCAGCGCCACCGCCGCCGATCCCGGTATCGATGCCCTGGCGATCTACGCGCTGGCCGAACCCGACGCCGTCGACCTGACCGTGGCCCTGCGCGAGTCCGGCGTCCGCGACCAGCTGCCGGTCGTCCTCGGCACCGGCGGCCCGCACGGCGTGATCGGTGAAATCACCTCCGCGGCAGCGACTCTCGACGTGCCCGCGCTCGCCGGCCCGACCGCGCTGGCGACCGCTGTCCGAGCGCTCGTCTCCGACTCCCGGGCTCGATACCTGCGTACCGCGGCGGATACCGAATCGACCTCGCCCCCGGGCGGATCGGGCGAGCGCGCCGACTTGCCGACGATCGTATTGCCCGCCGACGAGGCGGCCGCCAAGGATGCGCTCGACGCACTCGCGATCTCTACGCCGCCGCGACGGGTGTGCGGTGACCGAGCCGCGGCCCACCGGGCGTTGTCGGAGTTGCCGCTGCCGGTGGCGGTGAAGATCCTCGACGCGGCGGTGCTGCACAAAACGGAGATCGGCGGGGTGCACCTGAACATTCGCACCGCCGTCGAACTCGATTCCGCACTGGACGCGCTCGATTGCATAGGCGCACCCGCCTATCTGGTGGAGAGCATGGCCGCCGGTGGCGTCGACCTGTTCCTGGGAGTGCGTCGCGACCCGGTGTTCGGCCCGATCGTGGTGGCCGGACTCGGTGGCACCGCGGCCGAGGCGATCGGTGACGTGACGATCCGCAGTCACCGGGTCACCCCCGCCGGTGCGGCCGCCATGCTCGACGATCTGCAGTGCGCGGCCTTGCTGAACGGCTGGCGCGGCGGACCGGTCCTCGACCGGGACGAATTCGGCCGTATCGCAGTCGCTCTCGCGCGTTTTCTCGCCGCACACCCCGCGATCGGCGATATCGAAATCAACCCGCTGCGCCTGACCGCGACTGGACTGCTCGCGCTCGACGCGGTCGTCGTGGCGGCGCAGGATCGGGTCGAAGGAGAGCTGTCATGAACACTCGAATCCCCGTATCGATCGACGGTGTCGTGCCCTGGCCCGACGAGATCGCCGCCGGCTACCGCACGGCCGGATACTGGCAGGGCAGATCGCTGGCATCCTTCATCGCCGACGAGGTCGCCCGCCGACCCGACGACGAGGCTGTGATCGACGGCGCGCACCGGCTGACCTACCAGCAGCTGTGGGACCGCGCCGCATCCTGCGCGCAGGCACTGATCGATCTGAATATCGCCGCCGGGGACCGGATCCTGCTGCAACTGCCCAACTGCTGGGAATTCATCGCACTGACCCTCGGCTGTCTGCGCGTCGGGGTGGTGCCGGTCATGGCGCTGCCCGCGCACCGGCAGTACGAACTCACCCACCTGGCCGCCCTTTCCGAAGCGGTGGCGATAGTGGTGGCCGATACCGACCGTGACGCCGACCTGCGGCAGGTCGCACAGCAGGTCGCCGCGCAGGCGCCCAGCATCCGGCACGTTCTGGTGCACGGTGAATTATCCTCTAGCGCAACAGAATACGCGCCGGAGCACAGCCTGAAGTCCGCGCTGTCCACGGTCGCGCACTTCGCCGAGGCCGAGTACGAGCCCACCGGCTCCGACGTGGCGTGCATGCTGCTCTCCGGCGGCACTACCGGACTGCCAAAACTCATCGTTCGCACCAACGACGATTACGCCTACAACATCCTCCAGTGCAACGCCGTCTCCGAATTCGACTCTGCAACAGTCTATTTAGGTACCCTGCCGAGCAGTCACAACTTCCCTCTCGCCTGTCCGGGGGTGCTCGGCGCGCTGTTCGCGGGCGGCCGCGCGGTCATGCTGCCTTCACCAGCGCCCGAACGCGCGCTGCGCACTATCGACGCCGAAGGCGTGACCGTGGCCGCCGTTGTACCCGCAGTCGCCCAGAGCTGGATCGAATACCAACGCGCGCACCAGATTCTGCGCGGGGACAGCTTGCGGGTGCTGCAGGTGGGAGGCTCCCGCATGCCCGACGAACTCGCCGCCCGCGTCGAACCGGTGCTCGGCGCCCGATTGCAACAGGTGTTCGGCATGGCCGAAGGTCTGATCAACATGACCCGCCTCGACGACGGCCCCGATGTCATCCTCAACACCCAGGGCCGCCCGGTGAGCGACGCCGATGAGATCCTGATCGTCGACGAGAACGGCAATCCGGTCCCCGACGGCACCCAGGGCGCGCTGTGGACTCGCGGTCCCTACACGCCGCGCGGCTATTTCCGCGCCCCCGAACACAATGCGCGTGCTTTCACCCCCGACGGTTGGTACGCCAGCGGCGATATCGTCGTGCGCCGTCCGGACGGCAATCTGCTCGTCGCGGGTCGGGACAAGGACATGATCAACCGCGGCGGCGAGAAAATCTCCGCCGAGGAGGTCGAGAACTTCGCCTATCAACTCGACGGCGTCGAACTGGCCGCCGCCGTCGCCATGCCCGATCCGATGCTCGGCGAGCGGCTGTGCCTGTATCTCGAACTAGCCCAAGGCCATTCGGTAACCCTGAGCGACATCACCGAGCTGATGAACACCGCCGGGGTAGCCCGCTTCAAAATCCCCGAACGGCTCGAGATCGTGACCGCGATGCCCACCACCAAGGTCGGCAAGATCGACAAGAAGGCGCTGCGCGCCGACATCAGTGCACGCCTCACCGACTCCGCCACAGAGGACTGACCCGATGACCGACTCCGAACCTCAGATCGACGACAAACTGCTCGACGAGTTGTACCACGATTTCGAAACCGCCAACCTGAACCCGCTGTGGACTCAGCTGGGCGACCTCATGCCGATGACGCCGACGTCGAAAGCCGTTCCCTTCGTATGGAAATGGTCGACGCTGTACCCGCTGGCGCAGCGCGCCGGCGATCTGGTGCCGGTCGGACGCGGCGGGGAACGCCGCGCCATCGCGCTGGCCAACCCGGGCCTGGGTGGCGCGCCGTATGCGACGCCGACCCTATGGGCAGCCATCCAGTACCTCGGGCCGAAAGAAACCGCACCCGAACACCGCCACAGCCAGAACGCCTTCCGATTCGTCGTGGAGGGCGAAGGTGTGTGGACGGTCGTCAACGGCGACCCGGTCGCCATGCGCCGCGGCGATCTGCTGCTCACCCCCGGCTGGCACTTCCACGGCCACCACAACGACACCGATGCGCCGATGGCCTGGATCGACGGCTTGGACATTCCGTTCGTCCACTACACCGACACCAGCTTCTTCGAATTCGGCTCCGACGACGTGACCGACGACGCCACCCCGGACATCTCCCGCTCGGAACGACTCTGGGCGCATCCCGGCCTGCGCCCGCTCGTCGGCCTCGACGCCAAGACCAGTTCCCCGATCGCCGCCTATCGATGGCAGCACACCGACACGGCTCTGCGGGAACAGCTCGCCCTCGAGGATGAGGGCTATCCGGCCACCACCGAACCCGGTCACGCGGCGGTCCGCTACACCAACCCGACCACCGGCGGTGACGTCATGCCCACCATCCGCGCCGAATTCCACCGGCTGCGCGCGGGCGCGCACACCCGGCCGCGCCGCGACGTCGGCTCCACCGTGTACCAGGTATTCGACGGCTCCGGCCGTTTCCGGTTGGGCGACAAGACGTTCGAAGTCAGCACGGGTGATCTGATCGTCGTCCCGTCCTGGACCCAGTGGTCGATCGAGGCCGACACCGAGTTCGATTTGTTCGCATTCTCCGACGCCCCGATCGTCGAACGCCTGCACTTGCACCGCACCCACATCATCGAAGGAGCCTGAGCACCGATGAAACTCGCCACCCTGCGCCTGGATGGCGCCACCGCGGCCGTCCGTGTAGAGGACACCACCGCCACCATCATCGACGGATTCGCCGACAGCGGCTTCGGACCCTACCTTGTCACCGACTACGCTCTCGGCACCCGTATCCAGACCCGTCTCGAAGGTGAAGTCATGCAGTCCGCCACCACCGACGACCTGGTCTTCACCCCCGCCCAGCTGGTCGACTACATTTCCCACATCGTCACCCTGCAACCCAGCGACGTGATCATCACGGGCACCACGGGCGGCGTCGGCCACGCCCGCACCCCGGCGCGCTACATCCGGAACGGCGAAACGGTCGAGGTCAGCATCGAGGGAATCGGCAGCGTCCGCAACAAGACCATCGTCAAATAGGACCCACGACAGTGGAATTCCACGATCTGTCCCTCGATGAGCGACTGCTCCTCGCCCGCCGCGGTACCGCGTACTTCGCCCAGCGCCTGGTCGAACTCACCGACATCGAACTCGACGGCGACACCCTACTGCCGGGATGGACGCGGCGGCACCTGCTCGCCCATGTCGGCTATAACGCCGCGGCCCTGTGCCGCCTGCTCGACTGGGCCGCCACCGGCGTCGAAACGCCCATGTACGCCTCCGCGGAACAACGCAATCGCGAAATCGACGAAGGCGCCACCCTCAACCCCGCGGCCCTGCGAAACCTGTTCACCCACACCGCGGCCCGCCTCGACGAGAAATGGCGCAACCTCCCGCCATCAGCTTGGGCAGCCGAAGTCCGCACTGCCCAAGGTCGGCTGGTACCGGCCGCCGAAACCGCCTGGATGCGCGCCCGCGAGGTATGGATACACGCCGTCGACCTCGCGAGCGGCGGCCGCTTCGGCGACTTTCCTGCCATCGTCCTCGACTCCCTGCTCACCGACATCGTCGGCACGTGGCGTAAGAACAAGCTGGGCGCCGGACTCGTCCTCGCCGTCGAGGACCGCTCCTCGATCGCGGTCCATCGGGATTCACCACCGACGGCCACCGTCGCCGGACCACTCGCCGCCGTCGTGCGCTGGGCGGCTGGCCGCGGCTCGACCGGAGTGACCATCGACACCGACCTGGACGGCCCGCCGCGCTGGCTGTGAACCTGAGCGATGCGCATTCGGCGAAACACCTCGCTGCACCATAAGGTTCCGACGTGAGCACCGACAGTTCGGCTAGACATCGTCGGGCAACAGGCCGGAACGCGGCATGACCAGTGAGTGGGTGACTGCCCGGAAATCACGTCGGTGGAGCGGCAACGCCTGCGCCGTTTCGTATCGTTCGGATCGAAAGCCGCTCCCGCCGCTCACATTCGATGACCTTCCGCCGTTTCGCTCATGGCCGCACCGGCGTCAGACCGAGTATGCGTCCGAGCCACTCGTCCGCGCGGGCGTTGTACTGCCGGGCGATATCGGTGCCTGCGGCCCAGTGGTCGAACCCGTGCGGCGCGCCGGACACCACATCCACGGTGACCTCGACGCCGACGGCCTGCAGCCGTTGCGCGTACGCCAGGTTCTCGTCGTGGAACAGGTCGAGGTCCCCGACACCGATCCAGGTGGGCGGCGAGCCGGTCAGGTCGTCGTGGCGCGCTGCCACGGAGTAGGCCGGGGCAGTGGCCGCGCCCGGCTCGGCGCCGCCACGTCTTCGGGCTTGCCTGCGGTCCCGGGGCGTGCGCTCCGAAGCTTGCGCGCACACCTTCCGCACGCTCGAACCGCGCAAGTCCAGTGGCGGTGCTCACCGAGTTCCGTCGTATCAGAACGCTGCTTCGTCGAGTTCCATGATGCTGTCATCGATATCGGAGATCATCGACCATTCGGCGCTCAGGTGCGGCAGTACCGTCTTGGCGAAGAACGAGGCCACGGCGATCTTGCCGTCGTAGAAGGCACGGTCCCGCTCATCGAGATCGGAATCCAAAGCGGTGACAGCGATTTCGGCCGCCGCGATGAGGCGCCAACCGATGAGGAGATCGCCGACGGCGAGCAGCAGCGGTACTGCGACCAAGCCGATCTTGTACAGCTGCGTGGGCTGCTCGCGGGCGGCTAGCAGGTGCTGGGTCAGTTTGCCCACCATGTCCTGCACGTCTTCGAGAGCGGTGGCGAGCAGGATCTTCTCGGCTTTGAGCCGGCCGCCGTCGCTGGTGGATTGGGTGGTCTCGAGCACCTTGCCAGCCAGGTGCGCGAGTGCGACGCCATGGTCGCGGGCGATCTTACGGAAGAAGAAGTCTTGTGCCTGGATGGCGGTGGTGCCCTCGTAGAGCGAGTCGATCTTCGAGTCGCGGATGTACTGCTCGATCGGATAGTCCTGCAGGAAACCCGAGCCTCCGAAGCACTGCAGGGATTCGGTGAGGTACTGGTAGGCACGTTCGGATCCAACGCCCTTGACGATCGGCAGCAGCAGATCGTTGACACGCGCGGCCAACTCGGCGTCGGCGCCGGAAACATGCTGGGCGGCAACGGTGTCCTGGTGGGCGGCGGTGTAGAGGTAGACCGCACGCAGGCCCTCGGCGTAGGCCTTCTGCATCATGAGTGAGCGCCGCACGTCGGGGTGGTGGGTGATGGTCACCTTCGGCGCGTTCTTGTCGGCGGTCTGGCTGAGATCGCTGCCCTGCACACGGGTCCTGGCGTAGTCGAGGGCGTTGAGGTAGCCACTGGAAAGGGTGGCGATCGCCTTGGTGCCCACCATCATCCGAGCCTCTTCGATGACCTTGAACATCTGCGCGATCCCGTCGTGCACCTCGCCGACGAGGTAGCCGACGGCGGGTATTCCATGCCCGCCGAAGGTCAACTCGCAGGTGGCCGACGCCTTCAATCCCATCTTGTGCTCGAGGTTGGTCACGAAAACTCCGTTGCGGTCACCGATCTCGCCGGTGTGCGGATCGAACCGATACTTCGGCACCAGGAACAGGCTCAGCCCCTTGGTGCCGGGACCGGCGCCCTCGGGGCGAGCCAGGACCTGGTGGACGATGTTCTCGAACAGGTCGCCGGAGTCGGCTGAGGTGATGAACCGCTTGACGCCCTCGATCTGCCAGGTGCCGTCGGGCTGCTGGATCGCCTTGGTGCGCCCGGCGCCGACATCGGAGCCGGCGTCGGGTTCGGTGAGGACCATGGTGGCTCCCCAATTACGTTGCACCGCAAGCTTTGCCCAGTGGCGCTGTTCCTCGGTGCCAATGCTGTGCACGATATCGGCCATGACGGGGCCGCTGAGATACATATACGCCGCAGGCTGAGCGCCGAGCAGGAACTCATTGAGCGCCCACACCAGCATTCGTGGGGCGGGTACCCCACCGATCGCCTCGGTCTTGCCGACCCGCCACCATTCACCGTCGTGCCAGGCGTGCACGGATCGCCGCAGTGGTTCGGGCAGTTGCACCGAATGGGCGGCGGGATCGAACACCGGTGGGTTGCGATCGGCGTCGGCATAGGACTCCGCCACCGGCCCCTCGGCCAGGCGCGCAGCCTCGACCAGCATCGACCGCGCGGTCTCACCATCGAGGTCACCGAACTGTCCGGACTGCAGGACCGTCTCGAGGCCGAGCACCTCGAACAGGTTGAACTCGAGATCACGCACGTTGCTCTTGTAATGCCCCACCGGCACTCGCCTTCCCACGGGCCCGACCGCAGCCGAGCGAGATGATGCCGCGCGCCCACCGACCCGCTCGCACAACTCGAGCAGCTCGGGAACAGCGGCATAAGTTACTCGGCGCTAAGCTACAGTCTGTGCACACAACCGAGCAACATCGGAATCGGTGGCAGCAAGTTAATGGTCAATAAATTTGTCGCGAACAGCGTGAGCTTGATCAGGAGCGAGTGTGGTCGGAGAACGCGATCGCGGCGCCCACCGCTTCCAACGCCTCGACGATGTCGCCTCGGCGGCTCAGTCGCGGGTTGCGGGCCGCGTCGATGACCACGGTGGTAACCGCCTGGATGCACACACGCGCGATCGGCAACGACAGCTCGGGGCGCACAGTCTGCAGCATGCGAGCCCAACGGATGATGCCGTCACGGTGTGCTTGCCGGTAGCGTGCGGCCAGGTCTTGCGGCAGATGCGCGACCTCGCTGAGCGTCGTCCCCATCAGATCGGGCTGCTCGACAGCGAAGCGCGCGAAGTAGGACAGCAACAGCAACAGCGACTGGTGTGGATCGTTGCCCTCGGTCGCCGCTCGCGACGTGTAGAGGCGAATCCATTGATCGTTGCGATCGATGATCTGGTTGAGTAGTTCCGACTTGCCGGCGAAATGGTGGTAAAGCGCAGGTCCGCTCACCCCCACAGCCGCGCCGATGTCCTCGATGCTCACTGCGGCGTACCCGCGTGTGTTGAACAACCGCGCGGCCGCGACGATCAACCGCTCCGGTCGCACGCCGCGATCGAATTCGACGTCACCGCTCACCCACGCTGCCCGCGCCGCCCGCCGCTGCGAGGCCACCCCGGTCGGTAGCCGAACGTCGATCGTTGCGGCCACAGCCTTGTCGAGCACCTCGGCGAACAGCGATTCCGGCAGCTCGACCCGGTGATAGGAAGGACTGACCGCGACCGACAGAACACACCAGCTCAGCAATTCCACATCGACCGCGGCGAGGTCGGGTCGGCGCGCGCGGATCGCGATGCGCAAGTAGCGAGTCAGACGCACCGCACGCGCGAGCACCCCCATGCGATCCGTCGGCCGCAAATTGCGGAACTCGAGCTGCCACAATCGCGGCAGGCCGCGCAATTCGAGCGCCACCCGCACCAGCTCGGTCAGCACCGATTCCCCCGAGGGGTCGCCGCGGTGGGCACTGTCGAGCCGTGCCACGGTGACATCCAGACCATTGAGCAAACAGTGTCCGAGCAGTTGTTGCTTACTGCGGAAGTGCCGATACAGCGCGGTGGAAGTGATTCCGACCGCCGCGGCGATGTCGGACATCGAGGTGCCGTGATAGCCGTGCCGCGCGAAGGCCTCGCTGGCGGCGCGCACGATCGTTGCGCGACGATCGCGCGGTCGGCGGCGGACAGCGGATCGCACGGGCTGGCTGGTGTCCATCATCGACCAGTCTCCCAGGCAGCTCCGGATCCGCGACGGCCAGCAGGCCGGGCAGAGCGCTACAGCGCTCGCCAGGGCTACAAGGCATCATGACCGACCTCAATCATCCGCGCGCCCCGCAGCTGGGCACGCTCAGCAACCGGTGCTCAATACTCGATAGGAGGCAGAAGTGTGCACTTGCGGCCCGCGCAGTTGGTCCGCCGGAAAATGGTTGGTCGGGAAGATGTTCGGACTGATAGCCTCGGCGAGACCGTGACATCACGCGAGGAGGTGAGACCCATGCAGGCTGTATCGATGTGGGAGCTCCCTCTCGTCATCACGGTTGGGCGAACGATGTAGGCGTCGCCGGGAGCGCCTGGGAGACAAGGCAATCCCGAAAGGCGACAACCAATGAATTCTAAGCATTTCCCTTCGGGTGGGGGCGAACCCACCGTAGTAATCACACAAGTCACGCAGGCTCAGTGGCATGCGACGAAAGACGACCGAGTCGTCGGCCGTGGCGACGCGTCGTCGCGCCCCGACGGGCGGATCTTCCTCAGCATCGACTCCTGGCACGACGCGGTCTTCGACCAACTCGCCCACGCGATGCTGACCGACCTTGCGACCCCGCTGTACACGGTCGTCGATGAGACCGACGTGGACCTGATATCGAGCTGGGAGCGAGTCGGTTTCACGCCCCGGCGCCGCGAGTGGGAATACCTCGTGCGCACCGACCCCCGGATCACCGGACTCGACGCGACGCCCCCGCCACCGGGTACCACGATCGTGGCCGGCGGTAACGCTGAGCAGGGGCCGCTGCGCGCACTGGACCAGGCGATACGCCTCGAGGTCGAGGCAACCGTCGGATGGCAGCAGATGCCGGCGGAGGTCTTGCCCTGCCCGAGCGGGAACACCCCGCTGGATCTGTCGAAGTATGTGGTAGCAGCACAGCCCGATCGATACGTGGGACTGGTCCGGGTGATGGTGCGCCGTCACTGGGCAAGGATCGGGCTGATCGCGGTCCGGGCCGATCAGCATCGCCGCGGTATCGCGCGGGCGCTGCTTGCCCACACGCTCGGCGCATTGCACCACCGCGGAATCGACACGGCATCAACCGAAGTCAACGAATCCAACACAGCGGCCACGGCACTGTTCGAGGGCATCGGAGCGCGACGCGCAAGCAGCAACCTCGAGTTGGTGCTGCGATGACAGATGCGACGAAGAACAGACAGGGCATCGAAATAGAGGGCACCGTCATCGAATGCCTTCGCAACGCCACCTTCACGGTCGAGCTTGCGAACGGGCACAAGGTGCTCGCCCACATCAGCGGGAAGATACGGAAGAACTACATCAAGATCATGCTGCATGATCGGGTACTGGTGGAGCTGAGCCCCTACGACCTCACCCGCGGCCGGATCCTGTTCCGGTACCGGACGTAGCCAACCCGGGACACCGCCGAGTCGGCCGAGTTCCGACGGAGACGGTATCGGCGGCCCGATTGCATCCGGCCTCCGATACCGCGTCGGCCGCCGACACGGACCGGCACACCTCATCAGATCAAGTTGCGATCCCTCGACGAGGCCATGGGGACCCGACTATTGGCAGTTCTATGAATCGGACGTCTTCATCTTGTCCAAGATTCTGGGTTGCCATTGGTAAAACCAACTAAATTTGTAGGACTCTCCATCGGGCGATGAGGTGGCGGCATAGGTGAATCGACGGTCGGTCCTGAACGGAACTTTGTCGACGAGTTGCTCGAAGGCCGGGTCGATCCGGGCCGGGAGCGTGGTCGGGTCCGGTGTTATCACGGGAAAACAGAGGCGCTCGATCCGAGGAGATTCCCAGCTGAAGGTGGCGTATATATCGAAAGCTTTCTCGGTGATCGACAGGAATTGATCGCTCGGGTCCGGAAATCCGGCTTCCCGGTGCAGCGACACGATGGCCCGGGGTTCGAAGCAGTCGGCCGGCAGTCCGGGGAAGTACACGTTCATCGTCTTGTCGTAGTAGTCGATGCCGAGCAAGCCGACTTTGTCCTCCAAACCGTGACGTGCGAACATGCGGACGTGGTCGCCGAGACCGGGTGGCATGGACGAGAGTGCGGCAAGCTCCGAAACCTTTTGCACGCCACCGGCAGGAAAGAACGGCCAGATCTTTTTGAAGCCGCCCACCACACCGATGTCGATCCCGTAGCTGTCGATGGGGCACTGTTTCCGGACCTCGTCCAGCAGAGCGCCAACCGGATGATCGGTTTCGGGAATCAGTTTGTTGGAAAGGGCGATGTTGTAAGGGTCGATTTCTCTCGGCAGCGTCAGAAAACGGTAGTCGAGGTCGCCCGAGCGGCGGGCATCGGTAACCACCCTGAAAGAGATCACGGACTGCGTGAGCATCGTGCCGTATGCGGTGAGGGTGGGCCAGACGGTGTCTCGCGCGCAGGGAACGTTCACTAGCCGCGCGGATTTCTCAATGGCCGCATACAGATCGTCCAGGTCGGATTCGGTGGTGGTGAACATGCGTCCTTCCAGAGATGAATGCTACGAACAACATCGCGGTCTTGCCGATCCCAGTCGGCCAGACCGCAAGTCATGGCAGACAAGTCGAATGCGGCACGCAGACAGCACTTTACGCTGTGACGCCGCCGTTGGCTTCAGTCGACCGACTTCAGCTATTCGCGCGAGCGCACCGATGTCCGGTCCTGCTCCGATGGGTCCCGGCTGCCCGTTCAGATCTCCGGTGATCATTTTGTGATGCCGATAGTGTGCGAATTCGTATGTAGCGCAGTATCGTCGGGCGCGGTGCGTAGTAGTGGCCGCTCGATTGCTGTCTATTCATCAGAGCAGCAAGAGGCAGTCTCCCCCCTGATGAAGTATCGAACTCGGTTGTTCCGAGGTCCGAAGGTTAGGAAAACAATGTTCCGTTATGCCCTGATCAAGACGACCCGCGTCCTTGCGGTGAGTGCCCTGCCGTTAGCTGCGGCCGTCGTATTCGCGGGCGCGTCTTCCGCCTCCGCGGATCAGACTGCTACTGCGACGGCTCCGGTTGTCGCCCAGCCGATCGCGGGCCTCCCGCTCGAGGATGTCACCACCAATCCCGAAGCGCAGTACCCCGATCCAGTGCTGAACGGTGCGGCCGCGGGCGCTGCGATCGGCTCCGCCACCGGTTCCTTCATCAATCCCGTGCCCACCCTTATCGGCGCCCTGATCGGCGGGATCGTCGGCTCGATCAACCCGGGCGTCGTCCCCCAGGTGCTGCCCTGACCCCCTAGGACACAATGCTTTTCGTCGCGCCCGAGCAGCCCGAACTGCTCGGGCTCGACTCGTTCACCGGCCCTGCACGCACCTTGTGGATAGACAACCCACAACAACCACGGTTCTGCGCTCACCTCGTGCAGGGCAGCCGCCAACGCGGGTCGACAATCTCCCTCCTCGAGCTCGCGGGCATGCGCGACCGTGAAGACGATGTGGCCCACCTGATCATCGATACCGGAAATTCAGGCACTCGGCGCGTCTGCTCGAGGAAACCTCGACGCCCACCGTGTCCACGTCCACTCGAATCGCCTTGACGCCCCGGCTATCTCGATCACGCCGCGACGATCGACCCACATCCAAGTGACCCGCGGATACGGGCTACACGGACAGGGCCCGTGCCTGCTCCGCGCGTGCCGTATCGGTTGGCGTGGCTATATAGCGTCGCCTGCTCGATTTCAGCGGTAGGCCTGCCGCGATTATGGCCGCAATTACTCCCCGATCCAGTCCGCGCATGGCCATCGAATGTGACGGAGTCCGGCCCGGAATGTGATGCAGATCATTGCTCGAGAAGGCGTGGTTGGGCATTGTCGTCGAATTCGTTTTTTGAAAAGAACCGGTTGGAGACGCCCAATGGCCGACCACAATTTTGCATACGACCTCACGCTGGACGAGACACGGCGGCGCAGCGCCGTCGTCGCGGCGCTCGGTGACGACTGGGATCCGATCGCGGTCCTCGCCGAGGAAGAACTGGCATACGACATGCTGTACTCGAATCTCGACGATGAGCAGCAGCGGATCTACCAGGAACTCGTCCAGGCCGGGATCCTGCCGGATCGGGCGACGCGCCTAATTGCCGATTGATCTCACCCGCCGACGGGTGCGGCTCGCCAGCGCTCAGCGGCAGATCTTGTCTGCGACATCGGCGGGCACGGCGATCTCGATGCAGCCCACGGCGCTCCAAATTAGCTGGCTGCATGCTACTAGCGCAGCCGCGCGCAATTCGGTCGGCGAAATCCCACTGATTTACGCTGACGCACCGCACAATGTGGCCATGCGCACATTTGCCCGATTGTTGCAGGCTGCCGTCGCCGGGGCGCTGGTCGTGGTCGCCGGTCAGGGCTTCGCGGCCGCCCCCGCCGCTAGCGAGGCCCATCTTCATTTGCCATGGCTGACTCCTGAGCCGGACGCAGTGCAGGCGTCGGGAGCAGCGCTGGCAGACGGAATCACCGGCACACTGCTGTGGTCGCGACAGCCGAACACCCCGGTCCCGATAGCCAGCATCGCAAAGGTGATGACGGCACTGGTCGTGATCAACGCCGGCGACATCGACCGGACCATTACCGTGCCGCAGGAAGTCATCGCCTACGACACCAAGTACGACGGAAGCAACGCAGGCCTGGTCCCCGGCGAGGTGCTCACCGCGCGACAGCTTCTCTACGCGATGATGCTGCCGTCCGGCTGCGATGCGGCCTATACACTTGCCGAGGCCTACGGGCCCGGCCAAGATGGCTTCATCGCCAAAATGAACGACACCGCGCGTCAAATGGGCTTGGCGGGAACATATTTCACCGACCCCAGCGGGTTGCCCAATCCCACCGACCACTCCACCTACTCCACACCAGCGGACCTGGTGGCCCTTGGCCTGCGCGCGATGAGCCTGCCGTTGTTCCGCGACATCGCCAGCTCGCAGAGCTATCACCTGGCCGCCGGCCCGGACAACCGAGCTCACCTCTGGCGGACCACGAATAGACTCCTACACGACTATCCCGGCACTATCGGCATCAAAACCGGATCCACCGACGCGGCGGGAACCTGCCTGCTGTTCGAGACGGTCAGGGCAGGAATACCGCTGATCGGTGTGGTTCTGCACAGCTCACCCGACAGCGCCGCCGCCGCGAACGACGACGCCGAGCGCATGTTGAACTGGGCCTACGACCCGATCCTGAACGCACTGCGGATCGGTTAGCACCGAATGCCGCAGGCTGCCCACGGATTCGTCGTGTGCGGCTGATGCCTGTTCTCAGCAGCCTGTCGCGCGTTTCCCAACGGCCATGCGGCGGCGCACCGTGCGGTTCGATGGTCGGTGCGCAGTTCATGGCAGCGTCGGTCAATGGTCGAGGGCGTGTTCCGGTTGACAGACATGCATGGGAGACGGCAGATACCGGACGATGGCGTCCAGGAGCGGGGCGATGTCCTCACTCCATGGCGTCGCATCGCACAGGACGGGCACAGCGTCGCCTATGCGCGTGCGGCGGCGGATGCGCTCGTGCAAGTGTTCGGGTGGGATCTCTCGCAGGCCGAGCGAATCTGCCGCGTCCTTTCCAACACCGTGGCCACGAGGTTGCGGTACCACTGCTGGGCGGCTTTCCAATGGCGGCCGTAGAACTCGGCGGCCATCGGTTCGAGCGCCCACATCGGGACCAGATCGATGACGCCTTCGAACTCGGTACCGATGCCGAGAGGAATCTGCAGCGTCAACGGCTCGGCCCCGCGCGTCTCGGCGATCGTGCGTACGCGGCGGTCGAAGTCGGCGGCGGGATCACCGAGTCCGGTCACCAGACATAGCCGTGCGACCTGGTGATCGTCGGCAACCCGCAGTATCGTCTCGAGTCGCGGAGCGTTCTTCACGGCAGCGTTCACGACCGCGATCACCCCGTCGGCTACCCGAATGGATCGCTCCAGGTCCGCGATGGGCGCATGGCTCGACAGCTCGGCGATATGGATAGTGTGATCGACGCGGCCCTTCGCCCAATGGACCGCGCCGGACCTGGTCCTGGCGAAACGTCGGAGCAGGCGGTGGACGACTCGTGTCGTCTCGCGGGGGTCCCCGATGATCGTGACGTTGCGGATCGACTGCGGGTCAATGGCTTTGGTGCCCATCGGCGTTGTGGTACTCCAGGTCGACTCGAGGGGTCTCGTCGCGTCCTCGATCCGCACTCACCGTACCTCCGCGCGCACATCGCCGGAGCGGAGTTCAGCCCCAAAATAGAACATGTTCCTATAACGTCGGGGTTGTGCAGAAAGAACAACGCCCTGCGGTGGCAGATTGGTTCACTGCGGACGACGGTGCGGTACGTCTCGTGGGAAGCCGCTGCGATGTCTGCGGGACACCATATTTCCCGCGGAACACGCTGGCCTGTCGCAACCCGCGGTGTGCAAGCCCGAAGGACGGCTCCGAACTGGTCGAGTACCTGTTCTCCACGCGTGGCCGGATCTGGTCATACGCGGATGCCCGGTACAAGCCGCCCCCGCCCTATGTCTCGCCCGATCCGTTCGAGCCGTATGTCGTCGCGGCGGTGGAGCTCGAGGTCGAGCGGATGGTGATTCTCGGGCAGGTCCAGCGCGGCTTCACGGTGGACGACCTGGCCGTCGGCATGCCGGTCGAACTGACCCTCGGCGTGCTGTACGAGGACGAGGACGCGGAGCACACGGTGTGGATGTGGAGGCCGGTCGATGCCTGACACGAATGATCGCGACATTGCCGTCCTCGGCGCCGGCATGCACCAGTGGGGCAAATGGGGGCGCAATTTCGTCGAATACGGGCTGGTCGCGGCGCGCGCGGCGCTGGCCGACGCCGGAGTGGACCACCTAGACGTCGGCTACATCGCCGGTGCGGACACGATCCGCAACGGATACCCCGGTTTCGTCTCCGGTGCGACATTTGCCCAGGCATTGGGCTGGTCGGGTGCGCGGATCTCGAGCAGCTACGCCGCCTGCGCCTCCGGTGCGCAGGCCATCGCCAATGCGCGTGCCCAGATCCTGGCCGGGTTGACCGATGTAGCGTTGGTGATAGGCGCGGATGCCGCCCCGAAGGGCTTCTTCCAGCCGGTCGGCGGTGAACGCCGCGACGATCCGGACTGGTTGCGGTTCCACCTGCTGGGTGCCACCAATCCCATCTATTTCGCGCTCTATGCCCGCCGCCGGATGGCGCTGCACGGTGCCACGCTCGACGATTTCGCCGCGGTCAAGGTGAAGAACGCCAAGCACGGCCTGAACAACCCGTACGCCCGCTACCGCAAGGAGGTTTCGGCCGAGGAGGTCGCGGCCTCAGCGATCGTCTCGGATCCGCTGCGGCTGCTCGACATCTGCGCGACCAGTGACGGGGGCGCGGCACTGGTGCTGACGTCGATGGAGTACGCCCGCCGCCACGGCGTCACCGACCCGGTCCGCATCCGGGCGCTGTCCACGGTCACGCCGACGTTCCCGAAAACTGTCCTCGACCTGCCGGATTTGGCGACGGACTCCACCGTCGCCGTCGAGGCACCGCCGCACACGTTCCGTTCCGCCATCGCGCACGCCGCGTACGAGGAGGCCGGGCTCGGGCCCTCCGACCTGTCCTTCGCGGAGGTCTACGATCTCTCGACCGCCCTCGAGTTGGACTGGTACGAGGACATCGGGCTCTGCGACACAGGCGGCGCCGAGGAACTATTGCGCAGCGGTGCAACAACTTTGGGTGGACGCGTGCCGGTGAACCCCAGCGGTGGGCTGGCCTGCTTCGGTGAGGCGATCCCCGCGCAGGCGATCGCTCAGATCTGCGAACTCTCGTGGCAATTGCGCGGCCGAGCCGACGGCCGCCAAATGGAGAACGCCCGTGCGGGCATCGCGGTGAATCAGGGCCTCTTCGGTCACGGCTCGGCAATCATCGCCACCCGCTGAACCATCAATGGGCGACCACGTCCTCGCCGAGGAATCCACCCGACTGGTGCCGCCACAGCTGCGCGTACGTTCCTTGCGCGCAGAGCAGCTGCTCGTGTGTCCCCTCCTCGACGACTCGCCCGTGGTCGAGCACCACCAGCCGGTCCATCCCCGCCACAGTGCTCAGCCGGTGCGCGACGACCAGCGCGGTACGCTCTTCCATCAACTCCCAGAGCGCTTGCTGCACAAGCAATTCGCTTTCCGAGTCGAGGGCGCTGGTGGCCTCGTCCAGGAGCAGGATGGGCGCGTTGCGCAGGATGGCCCTGGCCAGTGCGACGCGCTGGCGCTGGCCACCGGACAGTTTCACGCCGCGCTCGCCGATGAGTGTTTCCATGCCCTGTGGCAGCGCATCCGCGAACTCGGTGACGTGCGCGGCCTTGGCGGCCCGCAGGATCTCCTGGTCCGTGGCGTCGGGGCGCGCGAACCGGATGTTTTCGCGCAGAGTCCGGTGAAACATGGCCGGATCCTGTGGCACGTAGGCGATCAGACTGCGCAGATCCGCCTGCCGCAGCCGGCCGATGTCCTGCCCGCCGATCCGTATCGTTCCGGATTGGATGTCCATCAACCGCAGCAGCAGTTGGGTGATAGTGGTCTTGCCACCACCGGATCGCCCGACCAGGCCTACCTTGGCGCCGCTGGGCACGTGCAGATCCAATCCGTGGAACAGCTGCCGCGCACCCTCGTGCGTGAAGTTCACTCGCTCGAACCGCACGTCGAAGCTCTTGGGGCGCAATGGTTGCGGATGTTCGGTATCGAGCACCTTCGGTTCGTCGAGCAGCAGTTCGGTGAACTGCGCTGCCTCGGTGAGCACGGTCTCCAACCGCCGGTAGATCTGGTTGAACCGGAACATGATCCCGGTGGCGTTGAAGTAGTAGGTGAATGCCACCACAATGGCCTCCACCCCCGCATTCCCGCCGCTCAGTCCCAACGCGATCAGCAGGCCGATCACGTTGGTGAGCACCAAAAGCGGCGCCACCAGCGTATCTATCCGCAGGTTCGCATAATCCCAGGAACGCAACGACTTTCGCCGCGACGAGGCGACCCGCCGCCGATGTTCGGCCGCCTCCTGCGGTTCCGCAGCGAAGGCGCGCACCACCTGCATATTGGCCAGGCTGTCGGCCACATGCCCGGAAACCTGCGCAATGGCGGCCTCCCGGTCGTCGACCAGTTTTTGGCGGCGCTGGATCAAGGGCATGATGACCAGCGCGGTAACCACGATCATCCCGATCAGCACAACGACCAGCATGGGGTTGTAGCGCCACAAGACAACCGAGGCGAACAGCAGTGGCACCAGTGCCGCCAGGATCTCGAAGGCGAGGGTGTCCACGAACTGTTCGAACCGTGTCGCGAAACTGAGCGAGCGCTTCGTCAACGAACCGGCGAAGTTGTTGTGGAAGAACGCCGCGTCCTTGGCGAGCAGCTCGTCCATGGCAAGCACGTACAGATGCTCGATGCCGTAAGCGTCGACTCGGTTCAAGCAGTGAATCCCGATGCGCCACAGCAGTTCCGCGAGCAGCAGGGCGCCACCGAAGGCGAAAATATAGGAAGCCAGAGCCCCGAAACTCGTATCCCCGGTCACCACGACCCGACCGACCATCATGGCGACGATCAGCGGTGCGACGTACAGGTTGCAGACGTTACCAAGCGCAGGCGCCAACAGCGCCGGAATCGTTATAGCCTTGCGAGAGGCCATTTCCCGGCCATAAAAACGCAGCACCAGCTTGACCGCCGTCGCGCGTGAACTCATGCTCCCCCCTCGTCTCGAATTGAACGAGCGACGAGCAATGATCCCGCGTCATCCGGGTTACGGCCAGCGAATATTCGCGAGAATGGTCGGCGGGCCGCAGCTCACCGGCACTCAGCGGCAGATCTTGTCCGCGACATCGGCAGGTACGCCGATCTCTGTGCAGTGCAGCGCACTGCCGAGGTCCACGGGCTTCCAGCCTCCATCGGCCGCAACATAGTGGAACAAGACCTGGCTTCGGTTGACCGTATTGTTGTGGGTTCCCGTATGGGCCATCGCCCATTCACCCGCACAGTCGATTCGATCCTCGAGTTCGATCGGCTTCACCAACCGCGACTCGATATCAGTGCCTCGCAACGCTTCGAGCAAAACGACCTCGGTAACCGGGCACACCGGCGGCGAGCTCGCTGAACTCGGATCGATCACCTCCGTCGGGAAGTCACGATCCGGGGTCACCGTGCGATCGTCGGCGCCCAAGGTGAGAGTGACAATGTCCGGCCCACCCGAGGGACAGCAACTGGCGTCTTTACCCGTCAGCCAACGGTACTGGACCCGGACACTGCGATCGGACGAGCCGACCACCTGGGTATACGCAGTCGAGTTCATGGTCGCGGTGCCCAGATAACCTGCCTGGTTGAACAGCATCACGTGCCACGGTGAGCTAGCGGTGCCGCGCGGAGTCCCAGCGAGCACCCACAGCAGGGCGGGACAAGCGCCGACGGACGCGTCAGTGCCGCTGTCCGCGTAGAACCCATCACCGCCGACACCGGTACCGAGCGTGCCGAGCGCGGCTGTGACCACCCCCGACCTCAGATCGACGCATCTGCCGTTTCCGGCAGTGGCAGGAGCATTGTCACCAGCAGGCCGCGTGGCATCTGGTGACTGCTGAGTGACAGGAGGCTGAGCCGACCCCGGTACGGCGACAGTCGCGGAGTTCGACACCGACGACCCCCCGGACGTCTGCGTCGTCACGCCGTCCTGACATGCCGTCGCCAGGGTCACCGACGCGACCGCCACCAGGATGGCGATGATGCTCTTCATTGAGAGTCCTTTCCCCTCTGTACTACAGAGCACTTCGCGTTTTGCATGAAAATCGTTGCGCCCCTGCTTTCATGGGCACGCCGGATGCGTCCTCGTAACCGGCCGTCGGCATCACCGAGACAATCCTGAGGGCGGGCGATCGCGAGTCGAGCGCGGAGCGCTTGCTCTGGGGAGCGGACAGGCCGTGGTCGTCCCGTGCACTGGGCGGTGGCCGTCGGGGCGGTGCGAGCCTGCTCGTGTCGCGGGAGGCAGGCGTGGTGATCGCGACCGCCCTTGCCAGTCCGCGCGAGATCTATTCGGGATCTGTCCCATAGATCGAGCGGTGCTCCTTGGCGAAGGCGCGGCGGCCGAGCAGGCGCCAAGCGAGTCTGGCGGCGAACGGCATGTCGGCGAGGAACTTTCGTCGTTCGGCATGCTGTACCCCTTGCAGGATGAAGCCGAGAAACACCAACTGCCGGTCCTTGGGCACGGCGGCGCGTCCCCGTTCGCCGAGCGCCGCCCATTCGCGAGCGGTCATGACGCGTCCGGCGAGCGGCAGGATGAGTGCCTCTTCCTCGGCCATATGCTCGTCCAGCGCGGCGGCGAGCGACGACAGCGTGGCCATGAGATGCCCGCGCGCCTCAGGATGTGCCGATGCGGCGAATTCCTCGGCATGCCGATCCGCGCGGGCGATCAGTTCGGCGATCCGCTCATGCTGTTCCTCCATCCGCAGAATCAGTGCGCCGTCGGTCTTCGCCCGGCCGAGCAGCAGTGGCCACATCAACTCGTCCTCGGCGGCGTGGTGGTGATGCAGGCCGGTATCGAGTTCGGTGAGGAACTCGACGATGCGGCGCGCGCGGGCGATATCGCCGTCGGCGACACCGCCCACGAGGCCGGGCAGCGCGTTGAAGTGGCGGCGGAAGGCGCGGTGGACGAGCACCATGTCAGCGGTATCGGGGCGTTCGGTGGTCTGGGTCGCGGTGTTCATGGTTCGCACTGTGTGTCGATCCGCTTGTAGCGCAGTTGCAATAGACTTGGCCGGTCATGTTGCGGATTCACGTGCTCGGCTCGCTGGCCGCGCAGACCGAGCGCGGCAGCGTCGATCTCGGCGGACCACGCCAGCGCGGTGTGCTCGCCCTTCTGGTGGTGGCACGTGGCGCGGTCGTGCCGATCGACCGGCTGATCGACGATCTCTGGCGCGGTGAGCCGCCCCCGCGCGCACTCGGCGCGTTGCAGGCCTACATTTCCCATTTGCGTAAGCTCCTCGAGCCGGATCGGCTGCCCCGCTCGCGGGCCACCGTGCTGGTGAGTCAGGCGCCGGGATACGCGTTGCGGCTCGCCACTGAGGCGGTGGACGCCTGGCAGTTCGAGGCCGAACTACGCGGCGCGCCAACGGATCCGGCAGGACGACGACGCAGCCTCGAACAGGCGCTCAGCCGATGGCACGGCCCGGCATTCGCCGAGTTCAGCGACGAATCGTGGGCCCAGCCCGAAGCACACCGGCTCGAGGAACTACGTCTGGCCGCGCGCGAGCGACTGGCCGCGACACTGGTCGAGCTCGGTGACCCGACCGCCGCTGCCGCGGAAGCGGATGCGCTGACGAGTACGCATCCGCTGCGCGAGGAGGCGTGGCGTATTTCGGCGCTGGCACGGTTCCATGCGGGGCGACAAGCGGACGCGCTCGCGGCGCTGCGTGCCGCCCGCGCCGTACTCGCGGACCAACTCGGCATCGACCCCGGCCCTGCCCTGGTTCAACTCGAGGTCGATTTGTTGGCGCAACGCATCCCCGTCGATCTGCCCGCACCGGCTTCTTTTCCGTCGCCGACACCAGAACCCCCTGCGGTGCATTCCGAATTCGTCGGCCGGACAAGGGAACTGGATGAGCTGCGGCGGGCTACACATGCGCGCGGCGCACCTCGTGTCGCGGCCGTGATCGGGGAAGCCGGCAGCGGCAAATCCCTCCTGCTGCAGCGGTTTCGGGCCGAGCTGGCGGCCAGTGGCTGGCGCGCGGTCACGGGCCGCTGTCCCGAGGAGGACGGCGCACCACCGGCCTGGGCCTGGGTGGAGGCGCTGCGCGAGCTCGCCAGCACGATCGATCCCGGCCGATACGCCGAGTCGCTGGAGCCATTGCTCACCGACCGGCAGCGCGAGTTCGGCGCCGATGCCTCCGTCGGGCGATTCCTACTGCATCGTGCCGTCGGTGCGTACCTGGACGAGGCGGCACGGCAGCAACCGCTCGCGGTATTCCTCGACGACCTGCACCGCGGGGACTCCGAGACGGTCGCCCTGCTCGGCAGCGTGGCGAAATCGGCCGCGATCCTGATCGTGATCGCCTACCGTCCCGACGAGATCGGGATGCCTCTGGAAGACGCGCTGGCCTCGCTCGCCACCGCGACAACAGCGCGGATACGCCTGCGCGGCCTGGATTTCGACGATGCGGCGGTTCTCATCAGGTCGGTAGCGGGTCATGATCCCGATCGGACAACGATCGAGGCACTGGCCGAACGCACCGACGGGAATCCCTTCTACCTCATCGAAAGTGCTCGTCTACTCGCCAGTGAGGGCGCGCTCGTGGCGACTTCGGAGGTACCGGAAGGCGTTCGCGACGTGCTGCGCCGACGCTTCGCACGGCTACCCGAGCTCAGCGTGTCGGTCCTGCGCCTCGCCGCGGTGATCGGGCGCGAATTCGACATCGAGGTGCTGATCGGCGCGGCCGAAATCGACGAGGACGAGGTCCTCGATGCCGTGGAGGCGGGCGTGCTCGCCGGGCTGCTCGACGAACCGGGTCCCGACCACGCGCGCTTCGCGCACGCGCTCGTCCGCGACACCTTGCTCGGTGACCTGTCCCGCATCCGGCGACGCCGCTGGCATCTGCGCATCGCCGAGTCGATCGAGCGCGCCCGGCCGGACGACCTGTCGGCGCTCGCGCACCATTTCGGGGAGGCGCTCACCGCGGCGACGGCACGGCGGGCCGCCGACTACGCTCGCGCGGCGGGTGAACAGGCCGAACGCCGATTCGCCCACGATGTCGCGGCCGAAAGTTATGGTCGGGCCGTCATCGCGCTCGAAAGGATCACCGGCGCGGATACGACGGCCGAGCGGGTCGCCGCGCTTTCACGGATGAGCAGGAGCCACCTCGCCGCCGGTGACGGCCCGCAAGCTCGCGATGCACGCGATCGCGCGGTGTCGGCGGCCGACACGCCTGAATTGCTCGTCGGGGCGCTCACTGTATGGGACACGCCGACTCCCTGGCTGAACCGCGCATACGGGTCCGTCGACCAACGGGCGGTTGCCCGCATCGACGAGGCGCTGCTGACACCCGGGCTCACACCGCAGGCACGCTGCCGACTGCTCGTCGCGCTCGTCCGCGAGATCGGCGGAGAGCTGCACGAACGAGCACTCGACGCGGCAGAGGAAGCCGAAGCGCTGGCACGTGGACTCAACGATCCTGGACTACTTGGGCTCGCCTTGCAGGCGCGGACTTCTGTGTACGACACATCAATTCCGCTCGCCGATCGTGAACGGCTCGCCACCGAGTTGATCCGCCTCGGCGAGGACAATGATCTTCCCGCCTTCGCCCTGATCGGCCATAACGCCGCCCTCCAAGTTGCCGCGGCCCGCGGCGACGTAGACCGCGCGAATACCGAACTCACGGCCGCGGCGCTGCTGGCCGACCGCTATCAATGGCGCCAGGCCCAAGCCGCGAACGCCATGGGCCGTGCGATGATCGCCCACCTGAAGGGGAATCTCGAAGCGGCGGAACAGCATTATCAGCAGGCCCACGAATTGTTCAGGCGCCACAAAGTCTTCGATTCGGACGGCAACCTGCTGATCGCTCTCTTCACCATCCGTCTCACGCAGGGCCGGATCGGCGAATTCGCACCGCTGTTAACCGATATGTTCACCCGACTCGGAACTTCGGGCAACGACCTCATCGTCGACCCGCTCGCGTTGGTGCTGCTGGCGACCGGGGACCGGCGCGGCGCACAAGCGGCAACACAGGCTCGCCGCCCCTTGCGTACCGACTTCTTCCGCTCGCTCTTTCTCACGGTGCGCGGCATAGCCGTCGCGAGTCTCGAACAACGCGCCGAAGCAGCGCAGGTGTACCAGCAGCTGCGCACCTACACCGGTCAGATCGCCGGCGCGGATACCGGCGCACACGCCGCGGGACCGGTCGACACCGTGCTCGGCGACCTCGCGGCGCTGCTCGGAAAAGCCGATCGAGCGGCCGAGCACTACGCTGACGCCGAACGCCTCGCCCGCCGCTGCGGATGCCGAGAGTGGATTACCGCCGTGCACAACCGCATCGGTTTACAAGCCGACTACTAGTCACGCCCGGAAGCTGGTAGCAGATCACGCATAAGCCAGCAGAAGGAGCACCGCCATGCCCACCGATCGACAGCTCAAGACCCTGAACACCATCCACCGCACGGTGATGAAGCTCAGCGGCGGCATCCTCGGCACAACTTTCAAAGGCATGCCGACGATCACCCTGACCACCATCGGCCGCAAATCCGGCCGACCACACACCGTCGTCCTCACCACACCCATCATCGACGGCGACACGATCATCATCGTCGCCTCCCGCGGCGGTGATCCCACCAACCCGGCATGGCTGCACAACCTGCGCGCGAACCCCGCAGTCGAGGTTTCACTCGAGCACGGCCCGAACCGGCCGATGACCGCTCGCATCCTGTCGCCGGCCGAGCGGGGCAAACTCTGGCCCGACGTCATCGCAGCACATCCCGGCTACGCCGACTATCAGGAAATGACGACCCGAACAATTCCTCTGGTCGCCCTGACACCGCTCACCGATGAGATCGACGCCCGACCGATCCGATAGCCGTCGCCCGCCCAGCGGCACGCACGGGCCGTTATCGACTGTCGTAGCCGCACCGGCGGGGCAATTCCCGCAGCTCAGCTGGCTCTCCCCGGTTCAGCCCCGACCGGTGGCCAGCGTCGATGTCGGCCACTGCGCCCACGATTCGGTCCTCATGGTTCCGGCCTACCCGTATGTGGGTCACGACCTCACAGTGCCCGCCCAACTGACGGTGGGTGTACCCGGTCTAGAAGGATGTGTGCGAGTAGCCCGAGTGCAAGGAGAAATCGAAAGTGGAACGCATCGGCGTGATCGGCGGCGGCACCATGGGTGCCGGTATCGCTGAGGTAGCCGCCCGCGCGGGCGGGTCGGTCCTGGTTCTCGAACGCGACACCGAGGCGGCTGATGCCGCCATCGGGCGTATCGAGAAGTCCCTGGCCCGCGCGGTGAAGTCCGGCCGCCTCGAACAGGGCGCCGCCGACGTGGCCCGCGCCCACATCACCCTCACCACGTCGATCGACGATTTCGCCGACCGCCAGTTGGTCATCGAGGCCGCGCCGGAGATCGAATCGCTCAAGGCCGACTTCTTCACCAAGCTGGATGCCATCGTCTCTCCCGAGACCATCCTTGCCACCAATACCTCGTCGATCCCGGTGATCCGGCTGGCCAATGCCACCGCCAACCCGGGCCGGGTGGTCGGTGTGCATTTCTTCAACCCGGTCCCGGTACTGCCGCTGGTCGAGATTGTCGTGACTCTCAAGACCGAGCGAGCGGTCGTCGACAAGGTGACCGCCTACGCCCGCGACGTGCTGGATAAGCGCACCATCGAATCCAAGGATCAGGCCGGCTTCATCGTCAACGCCCTGCTGATCCCCTACCTGTGCAGCGCGATCCGCATGTTCGAGACGGGTTTCGCCAGCGCCGAGGACATCGACGAGGGGATGGTCAGCGGCTGCGCCCATCCGATGGGTCCGCTGCGCCTGACCGACACGGTCGGCCTGGATGTCACGCTCGCCGTCGCCGAGTCCCTCTACGCCGAGTTCGGCGAACCCCAGTACGCACCGCCCGTACTGCTGCGCCGCATGGTCGACGCGGGATACCTGGGCCGCAAGACCGGCCGCGGTTTCTACACCTACTGATCCGTCATGAAGTCGTCCGCCCGCGCGACGAGTGCGGGCGGACGACGCACCGGTGAGCGGCGGATCGCGGCACTGTCGTTCCCTGGGGCCCGGGCTAGGCGAGGACAACCTCGAGCGGCACCGTGTTGCGTACGGTGTGCCCCACCGGCGAGCTGCCCACCACCTTGGCGTGCAACTGCGCGAGCTGCTCCGGGGAGGCGTCGGAGTCGATCCGCACAGTCGCGGTTACCGATTCGAAGCCAGCATGTCCCTCCGCGAGCCCCAGGAAAACTCGCAGGTCGAGGTCGCCTTTCAGGTCTACCTGCAGGCTGTCGACGCGGATACCGGCGATCGTGGCGTTCGCCGCGTACCCGACCGCAAGGCAGTTGCCGAGCGCAGCGAGCAGCTGCTCCACCGGATTCGGTGCACTATCGCCGCCCCCGAGGGTGGTCGGCTCATCCGACGGCGTTGGCGAAAAGTTGCGCACCCGCGC
This sequence comes from Nocardia sp. CA-084685, assembly GCF_050955785.1. Lineage (NCBI taxonomy): Bacteria > Bacillati > Actinomycetota > Actinomycetes > Mycobacteriales > Nocardiaceae > Nocardia > Nocardia sp. CA-084685. The sequence goes on along the minus strand of NZ_CP192094.1, from coordinate 1,700,540 downwards.
CTCCGAGCCGAACGCACCCTTCCAGGTCACGTGGGCCGCCCACGTGGTCTGCGCCTTGGCCGGATCGACCTGGATCGCTTTCACCAAGCCACCGACGGCGTCGAGGTCGACCTCATTGAGAAGAGTATTGGTATCGGCGGTCACGAATGCTCCCTGGATGTGCCGGAATTCCCCTGCGGCACATAATTTTGCGCGCCAGATCCAGATCCGGACACGATTTCACGCAGCGAGAATCTATCGGTTCTACAAGGTTGTTCGCACGCCGAAAATGCGCTGTTCGGCGAACCTGGGCAGCGATATCTCGAAATCGCCTTGCTCGCGGGTATCCACGGCATCCCAGCATCCAACCAACACCACAGTGCAACGTCTTCTCGGCCGAGCAAGACCTCACGGCGATGGTTCGGACCTACCGAGCTGGATACCCTGATGAACCTGCCCGGCGTCCGGCGATCGGCTAGCCGCCGACTCCTGAACCGTTGAGCGCGAAGGCGATCAATCGATCGCCACGCTCGGACCCTGCATGTTCGCGGGACCAGTTTGCGGCGTTTCTGAAGGTGACAACGTCCTCGCTGGTGTGGCACGAGTCGGGGCTGGCCAAGCCCCGCTGCGCAAACGCCATCGAGAGGCTACGGCGCGAACGCGACCACGCTGAGAATAACGAGGAACTCGGTCGCGGCTGCTCCCGCAGCGGACTGCAGCAACGGTTATCACGCGACAAGCCGCTCCGTGCCGGTCTAGCCGATGTCGGCCGGGGCACGTCTTGAGCCGCAGGACGCATTGCAGTTCGGCGTCCTGATCGCGGTTGGGTCAGGCGGCGGGGCGGGATGAGGGCATCAAGGCGCCCTCCATGACCTCGGTCCACCATTCTTGCAGTGGACTGGGGTCGGGCCACTGCACGGTATCCGCGTCGTGACCATTGCGCGGGGTGGATGTTGATGTGCTGGTGGGTGTTTCGGTGTTCACGGGTGATCGTCTTTCACTACGGGCCGATAGAGGCTCTAAGGGCACGGTAATCAGTAGTGAGGCAGTCGTAATCGTTGTCTGTGTCGAGCGGAGTGATCCAGGCTTGGTCGATTCGGTCGGACATCGCGGCAGAATCGAAGGCGGCGCGTATCCGTTCGGCGAGCGGGTGCAGCGTGCCGGTGTCCAGGCCGGTGTCGGTGTCGCTGTCACGGACGGGAATGTTCTGTTCGGCAAGGTCGAGGTCGCTGCCTGCGGGGAGTGTGGGCATCGCGGTTTCCTTCCTCGAACGTGGTCATCAGCTGGTCGCATGGAAGGGACCGGGTGGGCCCGGAAGAACGTGTGCCGACCGAGCCCTTCGGTGTTGCGCCGCCCGGGTCAGGCGTTGATCACCTGGCGTTCGCGGTCACCATGGGCAACCTCGATCTTGCGCGGTTTGGCCTTCTCCGCGACCGGGATCGTCAACCGCAGCACCCCGTCGCGGTAGTCGGCGCGGATCTGGTCGGTGTCGAGGTTCTCGCCCAAAAACAGCTGGCGGCTGAACACACCGCGGGTGCGTTCCGCGGCGATCATCGACCGCCTCTGATCGAGTTCCGGGCGCGACGCACGCACCGTGACCACGTTGCGTTCGACATCCAAGTCCAGTGAATCCGGGTCGATACCGGGCAAATCGAACTCCACGAAGAACTCGTCACCCTCGCGCCAGGCATCCATCGGCATTACCGCCGGGCGGGCCGGCGTGCCGAACACCTGCTGGGTCAAACGATCCAGATCGCGGAAGGGATCGGTGCGCATCAGCATGGTCGCCACCTCCAGTTCACTCCATTCTCGATCGAAGGGAACCTAGATAACCTATGTCATCTGACAGAGATATTATCTAGCACTTGCCCCAGAAGACTGCAAGTACCTGCGGGAGGTAATCTGGAGCAGAACGCAGTGAGGAGCGAGATGTCGTTGGGTGGACAAGATCGACACCTACCCGGTGCAGGTCAGGCGGTGTATGCGATTTCGGTCGCCGCTGACCTCGCTGGGATCGGGATACAAACGCTGCGCCTGTACGAGCAGCACGGGCTGATTACTCCTGCCCGCAGCCCTGGCGGCACCCGCCGCTACAGCGGCGACGATCTGGCGCGGCTGGCGCGCATCACCACGCTGGCGGGGCAAGGGATCAACCTCGCTGGGATCGCACGCATCCTCGATCTAGAAGACGCCAATACCGCGCTCACCGCAGAACGCGACCAGCTACGCAACAGCGGAAACCATCACCGGCCGTGACAACCCCGGCTGTGATCATCTCAGCGAGCCGATAGCTGTCCGCAATTCGTCGGTCGCCTCGCAGTGCGTGCTCTCGGGTATCTCAACCAGCATTCGGGGATCGATGGCTTCGGCAAGACCGACCCCGAATCGGCAGGATCATCGCCACGATGACATTGCAGGGCGGCAGGCAGACCGCCGCGACCCTGCTCGATCATCGAGATCACCCCGGCCAGCTGCCACCCGTGCGCGCGTCGCAAACGGTTGCGCATCTGGGCAATTCCGTCCTCGTCACCAACCCTGAACCTTCTCCTTCGCGCGCCGCGGGGGTACACGCAAGGCGCCCCCATGGGGACATCCATTTCACCTTGGTTGCAGTCCGGCCCCAGCCGAGCATCACTTTCGAATTCGATGCGGTATACGCGATTGCGAGGGGTTGCTGTGCCGTAACGTGCCAGCCATCGTCGAGGCCACACCCGGTGAGGATGAGGCTCTGACCTTCACGCTAACTCTTTCACTTGAGGTAAACTGCTGTTTGCTCATTGGTGTCCATAAGGTGAACGCGACGGAGTGATGATGAACATTTCCGACGGCGTAGTGGACGTGATCGCTCGGACGGCCGATGCGACGACGACGGCGGCCGGTGCCGTGGGCGGCGCTGCTGTCGAGGGTATGGTCGGCGGTATTCGTGGCGCCGCGGCCGGTGTGAAGCACGGGCTCGGCAGCGGCAGCCACTCGACACCGGCGGCGGTGTTGACATTGGCGGCGATCGGCGCCACGGGGCTGGTGGACTGGCCGGTGCTGCTCGGCATCGGCGGCGCTGCCCTGGTGGTCCATCGTCTCGCGCACCAATCGGGCCGACAGCCTGCGTCCGCCGTCGGCGATCGGGCCGGACAGACCCCGAGCAGCACACAGAGGGCAGACACACAACCCACTACCGCGACGAAGACGACCCCCGCGTCCAAGACCACGGCCCGGGCACGACGCTCGTCGAGCCAGGGTTAGTCCTCGACGTGGACTTGGGCCTACTGATACAGACCGCTTCGTCACTGCCCGCGCGCGCCGTCGGGGCGGGTGCGCGGTCGGCCGCTGGCGCCGCCGCCGCTGGTGTGGAGCTGGTCAGCCTGCCGGTGCGCACGATATTCGATCGCCGGGTGGTCGAGGCGGTCACCCAGGCCTCATCGGAACTGCTCGGTGGTAGGACGGCTCGGCGACGTTGGTGCGGCCGGCGCCGCTGCTGGATCGAAGTGCGTGGCCTGGACGGCCATGACCCGCACAACGAGCTGGGTCCCGAGGTGCTCGCCGCCGTACGTTCGCATCAGGGCGTGATCTCGGTGACGCTCAACTATCCGCTGTCGCGGGTCATCGCCGAGGTGAACGACCCGACCATCGTCGACGAGCTGTGCGCAGTGGTGGACGCTGTCGAACGCCGGCATCAGTCCGTTTCGGGCCTCCAGCCGGTTGATTTGCCCGCCGACGGTGTCGCGCTGGCCGGCAGCGCGGTTTCGGCTGCGGTGAACGCGGTGGGTCTGGGTGTCGCGCTGGCCGGCCGGGTGGCCGGTTGGCGACGGCTGCCAGCAGGCCTCAACGCCGTTGTCGCACTCGTCGATCACCAACCACGGCTGCGTCGTGCGGTCGAACAGCGCCTCGGCATCGGCGCCGCTGATAGCGCGATCGCGCTGGCCGCTGCCGCCGCGTACACCGTCACTCAGCAACCGGCGTCGCTGGGCGTCGAGATATTCATCCACATCGCGAAAGCCGCCGAGACCCGCGCCGCGGCCACGCTCTGGCGACGCCGCGAACCCCGTCTCGCAACGCACGCGAGATGTGTCGACGGTATCCGCCCCGGCTACCGACCGGCACCGCTGCCGCCTGGACCGGTCGAGCGCCACGCAGACCGCAGCGCGGCAGCGCAAGCGGCCGCCGCACCGGCGATCGGCATGCTCACCGGCGACCTCGACGCCGCCGCAGGTGCCGTCACCGTCGCCGCTCCGAAAGCCGCTCGCACCAGCCGGGAGTCGTTCGCCGCGACACTCGCCCGCAACCTGGCCGATCGGTACGGTGTGTTGCCGTTGCGGCCCCAGGTTTTCCGATGCCTGGACCGGATCGATGCGGTGGTGGTCGATCCGCGGGTGTTGTGCTCCGATGAACTGCGGGTCGCGCGCATCCGCGGTGTGCCCGAGCACGAGCGGGCGGTGGCATGGCAGTGGGCACAGGAGCGATTGGACCGTAGCGCTTGGCGGCCCGGGTGGCAGCCGGTTCCGGGGCAGCTGTGCGGCAATGGCGGGGGCGGCGCGGTGCTCGTGCGGTTCGCACATCATCCGCTGGCGGCGGCGGTGCTGCGCGAAGTGCGCTGCAGCGGGGCGGAGGCGGTGTCGCTCGACGTCGATATGCTCGACGACCTGCGCTCGTCGTTCGACGATCTCGATCCGGTGCCCCGGCCCGTCGATGAAGCGCTGGCCGACGCGGTGCACCGGTTGCAGCGGGAGGGTCGCACAGTGGCGGTGCTGTCGAGTGCCGCCGGCCAGGCACTGGCCGATGCCGACGTCGCGATCGGTGTCACCGCCGGCGGTCCGCCGCCGTGGCACGCCGATGTACTCGTCGACGACCTGCAGGACGTGTGGCGGATCCTGCATGCCGTGCCCGCGGCCCGTAAAGCCAGCGAGCGCGGCGTCGAAATCGCCGCCGGTGCTTCCCTGCTAGGTGCGTTGCTGATGATTCCCGGTGTCCGCAGCCTCGGCTCGGGCCCGGTCAGCGCGGGGGCCGCCGCTGGCGCTTGGACGGGATACCGGCTTGCCCGCGCAGCGCTCGCAAGCCCACCGCCTCCTACCGCGAGTGTGCACGAATGGCACGCCATGTCCGTCGAACACGTGCGTCGTGTGCTGGCGTCGAAGGCCGTCGAGGCAGATAAGCGAGCGGAGTCGGTGTCTGCGGCTTATCCCGCGCAGTCGGTCATCGCGCCGGTGCGCCGAGCGATGGGGGATTTCGTCGGCGCGATGCGCGCGGAACTGTCCGACCCGCTGGTCCCGGTGCTCGCGGTCGGCTCGGCGGCCAGCGCGGTACTCGGCTCGCCCGTCGACGCGATCCTGGTCGGGTCGGTGCTCGCCGGGAACGCGGCCATGGCCGCGACTCAGCGGATCCGGGCCGAACGGCTGCTGCGGCGACTGCTGGCCGACCAGGCCCCACCGGCGCGCAAGCTGGTCGACGCCGATCGCTACGCGATGGTCGACGCCACCGACTTGCGACCCGGTGACCTCATCGAGGTACGGCCCGGTGAAGTCGTGCCCGCCGACGCTCGGCTCACCCATGCGCTCGACGTGGAAGTCGACGAATCGTCATTGACCGGGGAATCGCTGCCGGTGCCGAAACAGGTCGGCGCGACACCGGCCGCGCCCGTCGCCGAACGAGCCTGCATGCTCTACGCCACCACGACCGTGGTCGCGGGCATCGCGGTCGCGATCGTCACCGACGTCGGCGAACAGACCCGAGCACGTCGTGCTACCACCACCGCACACGAAGACAGCCCCGCGGTCGGTCTGCAGACACAACTGAAAGATCTCACGAACAAGACATGGCCGTTCAGCCTCGTCGGCGGCGGATTGGTCACGGCGCTCGGACTGTTGCGGCGCACCGGTCTGCGCCAGGCGGTCAGCAGCGGTGTCGCCGTCGGCGTGGCTGCGGTCCCGGAGGGGCTGCCGCTGGTCGCGACGCTGGCGCAGCAGGCATCGGCACGGCGACTGAGCCATGCGGGCGCGCTGGTGCGAAGTCCGCGATCGGTCGAGGCCCTCGGCCGTGTCGACGTGGTGTGTTTCGACAAGACCGGGACGCTCAGCGAGAACCGACTCCGCGTGACCAGGGTGCATGCCGCTTCCGATTTGTCCGCCGACGATGTGCTCATCCACGCCCTGCGGGCCACCCCGCTCGCTAACGGCGAGCCGCACGAACACGCCACCGACCGCGCGGTCGCCGACGCTGGGCGACACTTGAACCACGGCGAGCCGGCGGCACATCTGCCGTTCCGGTCCGGTCGCGCCTTCTCGGTCTCCGTGCACGATACGCAGTTGTCGATCAAGGGAGCGCCGGAGGTGGTGCTCGCCGCATGCGACGATGCCGACGACGCGGCACAGCTGCAGGTGCGCGAGATGGCCGCCGAGGGACTGCGGGTGATCGCCGTCGCCACCCGGCAGCTTTCGGCGACGCAGGCCCGCTCGGTGCGCGACGACAGCGGCGCCTTCGCCGAATTGTGCGGCGCTGGATTGCGATTCGCCGGATTGCTCGGCATATCGGACACGCCGCGCCCGGACGCGACCGAGGTGCTGGCCGAGCTGGCCGAGCGCGGCATCGCGGTGCGGCTGATCACCGGTGACCATCCCGTGACGGCCACCGCCATCGCCGCCGAAGTCGGCATGTCCATCGACGATGATCAGGTGATCAGCGGGCCCGAATGGGAGGCCCTGTCGCGGCACGAACAAGAGCGGGCGGTGCAGAGTCGGCGCGTGTTCGCCCGGATGTCCCCCGAGCACAAGGTGCAGATCGTCGAGACGATTCAGCGGCTGGGTCACGTGTGCGCCATGGTCGGCGACGGCTCCAACGACGCAGCGGCCATCCGCACCGCAACCGTCGGCATCGGCGTGGCCGCACGCGGCAGCGACCCTGCGCGCACCGCGGCGGACGTCATGCTGCTCGACGGGCGAATCCGCGCATTGCTGGACGCCCTCGATGAGGGCCGTCAACTGTGGCGGCGCGTGCAGTCGGCGGTGGCCGTACTACTCGGCGGCAACGCCGGCGAGGTGGCTTTCGCGATCGCGGGCACTGCCCTGACCGGGCGGGCACCGCTGAACACCCGCCAACTGCTGCTGGTCAACATCCTCACCGATGCGCTGCCCGCCGCGGCACTCGCGGTCAGCCCGCCCAGCGCCGAGTCGCGGTACACCGGTCGCGGACCCGACCGAGCCGCGTTGTGGCGGACGGTAGCGGTGCGGGGCGCGACGACCGCCTGCGCGGCCATGGTCGCGTGGGTGCAGGCGAAATTCACCGGCCGAAGACAGCGCGCCTCGACGGTCGCGTTGGTGGCATTGGTGACCACCCAGCTGGGACAGACGCTCATCGACTCCCACAGCCCGCTGGTTGTCGCCACCGCGGCCGGTTCACTGCTGGTCCTGGCCGTGCTGATCAGCACCCCAGGGGTCAGCCAACTACTCGGCAGCACACCCCTGGGCCCGATCGGCTGGTGGCAGGCGCTGTCCACTGCCGCCGTCGCCACCGCCATCGCCGCTATCGTTCCCCGACTGTTCACCAAGGGCGGTCGACAGCGGGATAATCAGTCGAGGATCTCGATGACCCCCAGACGCCAGAGCACCGCGTACACCTCGCGCAACGGCACCGTCAGCACCTGCGTCAATGCGCTCGTCAAGGGATCCGAGCTCACGCCAACACCATTACTCATCACACTGGACACCATGCGGATGCCAGGAGTCGAATACTCGAACACACCATGACCGGGAGGCAACACATGGCCGAAAAATCAATAACCGGCCACCGAAACGCCGTCGACCGGGTGCTGGCCGCCCAAGGTTTCGCGCTGGATCTGCCGGGGCTCGGCCGGGTCCACCTCCCCCGGCCCGAACAGTTGGCGTACTACGGGGCCCTCGGCGCCCTGGCCGCGGCGGAGATCATCGAATGGCCCGTAGTGGTCGTCCTCGCGACCGGTCACTGGCTGGTGCAGAATCAGCACAACCGCGTCGCCCACCAGATCGGCGAAGCCCTCGAAGACGCCTAGACCAGCGCACCCGACCCCGGCACCCGCGGTGCCGCGATCGGATGCGCTGCTCAGCCCGGAGCTGGCTCGCCGCTGCCTCGAACTGCCGCTCCGGGGTCGCCGGGCGCGGACTGAGCACGTCGGATTGTCAGCGCGCTCCGCACGTCCCCGTGGGGGTGTACCGGCAGGGGTTCTCGGTGCGGCCACGGTACTGATCGTGGCCGCCGCTGCCGGAGCGCACTCCGTAACCGTAACCGCTGTTCTGCTGACTGTGGTCACTGCTGTTCGGACGCGAACCCGCTCCGTAGCCATGACCGCCGCCGGGGCTGTGCGAATCCCGAGGGCCAGCCGTGGCCGCGAAAAGGTGCGGCGAGGCGACCGTCACCAGCACCAGCGCGATGGCGAACACCGTCGCGACCACCACTCGACGTACCGTCCAGAACTTCGTGGCGATCTCCATAAGACATCTTCCCCTCAATTAACGTACCGCTATATAACGACACATTAATCGATGGTACGTCATGAAGGGAAGGTGTTTTTCCGGATTTCTGCACAACCGAGACAGTCACGCTCAGGGCGTCACAGTCAGGTCATGCGGTCGTGGAGCGAGCCTGTCCTATGTCGCGGGACGGAGCTGTACGCAGCATTCGCCGGCTTTCGGCGCCAGCTCGGCGGTGACGGAATCGGCCCGCAGTCCGGTGAGCACGCCGGCGAGATAGGCGCGATTGAGTCCACACACCAGGTCGGGTGCCTGCGCGGCCAGGGGATGGAACGGGCAGTTCCGAAGCCGGATGCAGTCCGGCGTGGCGCGGACGGGTTCGAATCCGTGCTCGGCGAGCCACGTGTGGAGCAGGGTCATGGCACGTTCCGCGCCGAGTCGACCGGGCCGCAAACGCTTCCGCATGGCCGCTCCGATTCCCACACCACGCTCGGCTGCCACCCGCCGCACCGCGGCTCGGGCGGTCTCGTCGGAAGTCTCGGTGAGTACCGCGCCGATCAGGATGTCGGCCAGCACCTCGTGGCGTCGGTCGGGGATATTCACCCGAACTTCGGTATCGGTGGGCTCGTAAACCTTCGGCGCCCGACCGACCCGCCGGATCCCGCCGACCTGTTCGTATCGAGCCTGCAGCAAGCCGGCGTCGACGAGCTTGTCCAGATGGAATGCGGCCAGCTTCCGCGAGATTCCGACCTCCTCGGCGGCTTCGTCGCGGGTGACCGGGCGCCCGGCAGCGCGGATGAACCAGAACATGCCGCGGCGCAGCTCATCGTCCAGCGCGGCCACCGCGCCGATCGCCGATTCACTGGTCACACGACCACAATAACGCCGACTGTGTTGGTCGGAACGCGTTGGGTACCCGACCAGCGAGGGCAACTTGACCAGCGCAAGCAATAACACCAATAATCTTTGGTGTAACCAGTCAGGAGACATCATGGGTATCGCAGCATTGATCCTTTGGCTGCTCACCGCCGTCGGTGGGTTTGTCCTGCTCGGCACCTGGATCGCCAAGGGCGGTGCACGCCAACCGAGTGCGAGCCATCTGCCCGTACCGGTCCTATTCGGGCATTTCGCGCTCGCCGTCGTCGGGCTTGTCGTGTGGATCGTCTACCTCGCCATCGACAACGACGCCCTTGCCTGGATCGCATTCGCACTGCTGATCCCGGTGGCACTGCTGGGATTCGTCATGCTGCTGCGTTGGCTGCCCGTCTACCGGGCACGCACCGAAACCGCAGCGACAACAAACCCAGAACCGGCCGAGAAACACTTCCCGGTTGCCGTCGTGGGCGGCCACGGCGTCCTTGCCGTCACCACCGTGGTCCTCGTATTGCTCACCGCCCTCGGCGTCGGCGGGAACTGATCACCGTGTCCCAGCCCGCACTACGAGTAGTCCACGACCCCGCGACCACCATCGACCTGGTCGCCGCCGAGCTCGCCGCCCGGAACTTCCTGACCGCGCTCGGCGTCGGCCTCGACGACGAACACCTGCACGCCACCCCCGGTCGGATGGCCCGCGCCTACGCCGAACTGTTCACCCCACGCCCGTTCGATCTGACCACCTTCCCCAACGACGAAGGCTACGACGAACTCGTACTCGCCCGCCGCATCCCGCTGCGGTCGGTCTGCGAACACCACCTCTTACCCTTCGTCGGCGTCGCATACGTCGGCTATCTACCCGGTGACCGCATCCTCGGGCTGTCCAAACTCGCCCGTATCGTCGAGCATTTCTCTCGCCGTCCCCAGGTCCAGGAACGACTCACCAAACAGATCGCCGACTGGCTCGCCGAACAGCTTCAACCCAAAGGCGTCGGCGTGGTCATCGAAGCCGAGCACACCTGCATGACACTGCGCGGCGTGCAAGCAGCCGGAACCACTACCGTGACCTCCACCCTTCTCGGCTCCCTCCGTGAAGACGCCCGCTCCCGCCAGGAATTCCTCTCCCTCACCGGCATCGCCCCCTGACCGGTCCGGACAACGGCGACAATTCCAGAACGGTTGGTGGCTGGACCGAGCCCATGTCCGCGCGGTAACCGTTACCGTTACCGACGAAGCGTGGCCCATCCAGTGGAAGGCATGCATGTCGAGAACGATCCTGTACCCATCCGACGAGTTGATCCGAACCGTGACCGCCACCTTGCTCGGATCCAACCAACAGTGGGACTCGACTCCCCTCTTTTTCGGCCTCACCCTCGCGGGACCGGATCAGATCGGCGTTCTCACCCAGCCGACATCGGCTGACCCGCCGTTCCAGGATTTGGCGACGCTGGTGTTCTCGCAGGCGCCTCGTAAGACGCTGTGGGGGTTCGGATTCCACACGGAATCGGCGCTGATGCGGACGGCCGACGCGCGGGGCAATCTTTGGACGGCGTCCCGGGACCGACCCGGTGCCGATATCGCGGAAACGTTCCGATCGGCCGAATACGGCGTACCGGACGATCCGATCGATCGAGAGCTGTGGGTAGCCGCGGTAGCACTCGCGGCGCTGTGACGCCTTGACCTTCGGAACCGTCAAACCAGATTGTCGAAGTCAACCCCGGCGTGGTCGATGTCAGCCTCGCAAGCCCTGCACCGGCTTGTGCGTGTGGGCTTCGATATCCGCAATGGCCGCGTACAGCAGTTGGTGGGCCAGATCCTGCAGCGCACGGGCACAAGCGAGCTCATCGCCGATGGCGGGAACATTCTCGTCGGCGGGATTGGCGTGCGCGGACCCGGCCGCGATCAATGGCCCATCGTCACGGCCGAGTAGCTGCGCTTTTACTTTGGTCAGGCGATCGATTTCTTCGATGGCGATGGCGATGTTCCAAGTTTTCGACGGCATTCGCACTGCCCTCCAGATCAGTAGGGACTGTGTCGCTACACCTCCAATATCGCACCACCATGGCTCGCGCACACCATGCTCGGTTCGGCGAATTTGCTGACCATGCGCTCGCACCGGGGCGATACCCTTAGGCAGGGAGGTTTGGCCGGAAAGGAAATAATGTGGGGCAACCGCGACATGGGCCGCATCACGCGTAGCCGCTGGCTGATCGTCTGGCGCTGATCTCCGAGCGACCGATGTACGAGCCGACCGATCTGGTCGATCCAGCTGCGCGAACCCGCACAGCGCTAGCCGCTGCGGTGGCGCGCTTTTCCGAGTCTTGGGCGTCCGGGTCCCCACCGGATCTGTCGGCATACCTGCCTTGTGAACCGGCTGAGCGGCGCACGATCCTGATCGAACTGATCAAGATCGATCTCGAATACCGCTGGCTTCACTATGACTTTCCCAAACGACTGACCGAATATCGTGCGGAATTCGCAGAGCTGCAAGATGGTCCGCTGCCAGCCGAGCTGATCTATGAGGAGTTCCACGCCCTGCGCCGCGGTTCGCACTCGGCCGATGCGGCCAGCATGCTCGACGAGACGACCGCCACGGCGGCGGGACCCGAGCTCGCGCAGCTCACCAGCGATTACCGCAGCACGATGATTGCTCGTCCGAGTGCCCAGATGGTTCTCGACGCCATCGATGTCGGCCACCGTATCGACGACTTCGACCTCCTGATGCGGATCGGGTCCGGTGCCTTCGCCCAGGTCTACCTCGCTCGACAACAATCAATGCAGCGACTGGTCGCGGTCAAGATTTCCCATAACCACGGCAACGAGCCGCAGACCCTCGCGCAATTGGACCACGAATACATCGTGCGCATCTTCGACCAGCGATTCATCGCCGACGGCGAGCTGAAGCTGCTCTATATGCAGTACCTACCCGGAGGAACGCTGCTCGACGTGCTGCGCCTACAGCGCTCGACGCCGCTGGAATACCGCAGCGGGCAACTGCTGCTCGATGCCATCGACAAGGTACTTGCCGAAAAGGGCGAGGTTCGGCCCACAGAATCGGCTGTTCGGACTCAGACCGCCGCATTGACGTGGCCGGAGACCATCGCCTGGCTGGGCCGGCGACTCGCGGACGCGCTGCAGCACGCGTCGGACCGAGGGGTATTGCATCGAGACATCAAACCCGCGAACGTGCTACTGAGCGCCGAGGGAATCCCGAAACTGGCCGACTTCAATGTCAGCTCCAGCAAACACCTCAAGGGCACGAGTCCCCTGGCGTACTTCGGCGGCTCGCTGGCGTATATGTCGCCCGAACAGCTCGAAGCCTGCCATCCGGACTTCTCGGCGACCGCCGCCGACCTCGATACACGAAGCGACATCTACGCGCTGGGCGTCATGCTGTGGGAATTGCTCACGGGGCACCGACCATTCGCGGACGAAACCTCCGCCGGCGATTCGCAGACGTCGCTGGCCCGCATGCTCGAACTGCGGCGCAGACCCGTCGAATCGACGTTCCTGGCGGAGCTTCCGCCGGATTGCCCGGTGGCGTTGCGCCGAGTGCTGCTGAAGTGTCTGTCGCCCGAGCGCGAAGACCGCTACTCGTGCGGTTCGGAATTGGCGCAGCAGTTCGACCTGTGCCTCGAGGAACTGGCCCGCGACCTTGTTTATCCGCCGCCGAACAGTTGGCGGGCACGACTTTCGCGATGGCCCACCCCCATCCTGTGGTTATCGTCGCTGGTCGGCGTCACCCTGGCTACGGTCTATCTGGCCGTGCACGTTCAGGAACTGATCAGAGAGCGGCTTACCGATGCCACCAACGCACAGCTCGATACGGGTGTCATCATTTTCATCCTCTGCGCCACGCCGCCGGCCATTCTCATCTACGCATACATGTCGCGTGATCTGCTCGCGGTTCCGCGCGGTTTGCGCGCCGGCAGACGCTACAGCGAGGCAGTGCTCGCGCGGGTGCGGTCGCGAACACTATTTTGGGGCGACCTGTGTGCGATGAACACGCTGCTGTTCGCGGTATGCGCAACCGTGATGGGGTTGCTGCTGCTGCACTGGTTCACCGACCTACCGACGCGGCTGATGGTCCATGCGGCCGCGACCGTTCTGGTGGCGGGCACCATCTCCGTTGCCTATACCTTCTTCCTTTCCACGTTCTACGTGGTGCGCTGTGTCTATCCCATCTACCTGCGCCACGGCCGCACATCGGCGCACGACACCGCCTCATTGCGTGCGCTGCGGCGCAGAATCACCGCCTATCTCGCGGTGACGGCGTCGGTGCCGCTGGTCGGGGTGCTGGCCGGATTCACCGCCCTCGAGCCGGAGGAACTTCCGCTCGTACGCGATTCGGTGCTGGGGTTGTGCGCGGCCTCCGGGCTCGCGTTCGTCGCCGCTTACTGGTTGTTCCGCAGGCTGGATGCGTACCTGCGCGCGCTAGAGCGGGTGGTCTTGCACAAGCCCGATACTCGTTGATCGAAGCCGGATACCGCCGATCTGGCAGCCAACCTTGCTATTGGCGGCAAGATGGCCTGGTGGATCGGGAAACGGACGACGTGCTCGACATGGTGGGGCCACGGCTACGAGCGCTGCGGCGCGACCGGGGGATCACCCTCGCCGAGCGACTCTCGAGTTGCTGCTCCCGCTGGCCCGCACTTATGACGTTCCGCTGGACGATCTCGTCGGCGCCCCGCGGCACGGGCGATCCCCGGATCCACCTGAAACCGATCCGGCGGTTCGGGATGGTCTTCGTGCCGTTGTCGCGGCGCCCGGGCGGGATACAGGCGTTCAAGATGATCATCCCCGCTCGGCCCGAACCTCTCGAACCGACGCCGCAGACTCACGACGGGTTCGAATGGCTCTATGTCCTCAACGGACACTTGCGGCTCGTGCTCGGTGAGCGGGACCTGACGTTGCCACCCGGCGAGGCGGCCGAATTCGACACGTCCTTGCCGCACTGGCTTGGCAGCGCCGACGGCGGTGCGGTCGAACTTCTCATCCTGTTCGGTCTGCAAGGGATGCGTGCACACGTACGCGCTGATCGACCTGCGAACTGACCGAAGATTCGCTGCGAGAGACGCTGAGGGGCGCGGCGATGCGGGCTGGCGTCGCACGCGGTCGCTACACGACCACACCAAAGACCGAACTCGGTATCGCGTCCATGCTCATGGGCACGGTGATCACTGATCAGCCGTCTTTCTCGAGGTCTCGAAGACTTGCGGGGGACTCGCACTGTTCGGGCGAACCGGCTGGTGCGGTGATTATCTCGAGCACTGCTGCGACCAGGCTGCCGTCCGGATCGGTCAAGCGCGGTAGCGATCTGCGATTCACCAATAGGGATCCAAGGGTGAGATCTACCAGTTCGGCACCGACCTGCGCGGCAGATCTTCGGCCTTCCGGCTCGAACCACGTCCACGCCCATTGCGCGGCACCGAAGATGAGCAGGCTCCGGATACTGGTATCGACCGCGCGGAACTCACCCGACGCGACGCCCGCATCGACCACGCCGTGCAGGATTCCGATGTAACTCCGGCGCAGCTTGCGCCCCTCGGAGTTCTCATCCTCCTGCGCGAGCCGCGCGACTTCACGCTGGAAGGCGACGGTCCGATGCCGATCGTGCACCTGATAGAGCATGGCCGCGTGCAGCAGCCCGGCAAGCTGCTCGGTCGGCGTAGGGAACTCCGACACGATTCGCCGTGCCTCACCGATGCGGCGCTGCATATAGGACACATGCAGCGCCTCCAACAACCGCGCCTTCGTGCCGTAGTGGTGCACGATCAAGCCCTGTGAGATGCCCAGCTCACTTGCGACACCACTGAAACTGGTGCCGTCGTAGCCCTTCTCGGCTACATGGCGCGTGAAAATATCGAGAATCGCGCCCGACTTGCCCGGCCCCGTCGCACGCTCACTCACTGATCCCACCCCTCCTCGGCCAAATTTGCGGAGACTCTAGCACCCGATGACCGCCTACCCAGTCGTTGACTGAGTGCGCAGTCAGTATTAGCATTATGCGCCGAGCCGCAGCGCCGCACTCGCCACATCACCCATTCATCTCGAAATAATCGAGCACGACCTATGCATCTGCACGCCCATCCCGCCGAGGCCGGCATCGCACAACTGGCCTCCGAATATTTCGCATGACCAGCCGCTCCGCCAGCGCCGCCAATATCTCGACGCGCATCGCCCGCGGCGGTGACCGCTGCGTCGGTATCGGCCGTAGAAGGCGGTCCGCAGCGCCGTGAGCTACTTACTGCCGGAAGAACATGTGACCCCTACGGACGCGGATATAGCGGAGCAGGGGGATGTAGCGATAGATGCGGCATCCGTGCTCTCGCCCGAGCAGCTATTGGCCGCGATCGCCGGGCGCCTCACCGAGCCGTTCCCGTTGATCACATGGGCGAGAGAGCTCGGTGATCTGCACGCTGCCCTGATTTCGGCGGTCTTGAATCCACAGCGGCATCCGCCCGAGGTCACCGAGACAGCTCTGCATGCGGATATCGCGAAGGTCATCGACAAGATCAACTCTTGGGCGGCGTACTACGTGCGCCACAGTCGATGCGCCCGCCGCCACACGCACACCTTCGGTGAGGTGATCAGTCATGTCGCCAAGACATACGCGGAGGCATGGTGGACAGTGCTGCACAGCGACTGCGAGGAGCTTCGACACTCGGCATGGGTCCACCTCAGCGAGGTCCGCGACGGCTACGCGCACCTCATAGGCGATATCCGGGCAGGCCGCGTCCAACTCCCACTGGGATGGCGAGGCATCCGTCACACCCGACAAACTGTTGACGCACAGGACCAGATCAGCTAGGCGTTCGGTCTCGTCACCGCTCAGCGCGGTCTTCAACGTTGCCTCCCGAGTGTTGGGTCGATCGCCGGAGGCAGCGCCTGTCCCCATCAACTCACGCAGGTTCGGTGAAGGTTGTTTGCGCGAGCCGTTGATGGTTACTGCTAGGCGGATGCCGGTGCCGATGGGGCTACCGGAATCAGGGCTGGAAACTGGCCCGCGAGAAGTGCAGCCGACCCACTTGGGCGGACTGCGACGACAGCGGAAGGAACCGGACAGATGCTGATGCTCACCCCCAATGCCCTCGAGGCAGTTCGCACCATCACCTCCGCGGAGGGCACGCCGACCGATGCCGGGCTGCGGATCTCCACGACGGATGGCGCCGAAACGATGTCCCTCGCGATCGCCGCGGAACCCGCCGAACAAGACCAGGTCTTGAACGCGGAAGGGTCGCGGATCTTCCTGGACGAGCAGGCCGCCGCCTTCCTCGACGACAAGATCCTCGACACCGAACTGGACCCGAACGGCCAGGGCACCTTCGTCCTCGCCCAGCAGGACCACAGCGAGTAGCCCGGCTCGGGGGGCAGAACCGCCGTCCAGGCCGGGCGACCGGCCACGGCATCGTCGTGCAACGTGGGCCGACACCGCTGAACTCCCAGTGCGGCACACCCGTTCCCCAGCAAGACCTTTCACCAGATAATCGAGTGAAGCCGTCTGGCTTACGATCGTTTATCATTTTATTGCCGGGTGCGGTTACTGCCGGATTCGGACCGGCACTCTGTCCAGGCGCGGTGTGCTCGGGGAGGGAGTTCGGTGGTTGGCGAGTACACGCCGGTGATCGAGGCGCGGCTCGCCACGATGCAGGCAGACTATGCGGCTTTGGTCCGCGCGCGGCGGAAGTGGTCGCTGCGCGAGCTGTTCAGTACGCCCGACTGCGACATCGTCGATTTCTGTGCGGGTTTCGCGCCGAATCGGTTCGGGGAGCAGGCGTGTGCGGAAGTGGAACAGCTCTGCCGCCGGTACGGGATTTGGTTGGCCGCCGGGGGCGCGCACTACAACAGCATGACTCCGTACCTGCATCCGCATGCTGCCACCGCGGAACGGATGACGATTATCGGGATCTACAACGCGATCCTGTTCTGGCTCAACGACACTGTCGGCCGCGAGAAGTTCGCCCACCTGACCGATACCGAAAAGCAGCAGGCACGCGCGACGGTGGAACAGCTGTGCCGGCTGCTCGATACGCGTTGTGCCGCAACCGATCCCACTCCGGTGGAGGCCGCGACAGTGGAATTCCTGGAGCGGATCGGGGCTCGGGCGGACCCGGACTGGCTGAATCGGTTCCTGGATTCGACCATCGACCATCTTCGTCCGGCGATCCGGGATCAGAATGCGCGCGCCCGCGGCGAGTTGCTCACCGTGGCGGACTACATCGACCTGCGTGCCCAGGTGTCAGGCATGTATCCGGCGATCGCACTGTGTGAGTTCGGTCGCGACGAGTATCTGCCGTGGGATCGGATTCGCGCCGTCGGGCTCGACGCCGATCTACGGCAGCTACGGCGCTCGACCGTAGAGATCGGGGCGCTGATGAACGACATGTTCTCTTTCGAAAAAGAATGCATCCACGACCGCGCTGACTTCAACCTGATCCCGGTCTTCCTGCTCAACACTGCCGGTGCCGACCTTGCCGACGCTGTGCACGACGCCGCACGACTGGTGCGCGACCGGCTGAGCGAATTCCGCGGGATTCAGGCCAGGATCGTCAGCCGGTGCGCGAAGATCACCGACAGCTCCGTGTCCGAACCGGTCTCAGCCCATGTCGAGGACCTGCTCGCGTGTGTGCAAGCCACTTGGGTATGGCAGAACACGACCCTCAGATATAAAGGAACGTCGATCTTCGGCGAAAACCATCTCTCGTGAATGTTGCTCTAGCCGGAAATTTCCACACGAAACGGTATCCACGGTCTATCGTTCGGTTGGACGCAACGCCGCTCTCGGTCAGGGGTTTGTCGAGCGGCGCAAGGTATCGAAGGGTTGTGGTGGACGACTCCCAGTGTGCGGCACTGGCTCGAACCTGGTGGCAAACACTTGCCGCCGCCGACGGCATGCGCGTGCCCGATGACATCGGATACCAACAGTTATCCGTCCTGATCGCTGAACTTTCCGCGGCGCTCGACGCCGAACCCTTCGACGTGACCGTGGGTGCCCGAGTCGGAGCGGCGCTATCGGCGGCCCATTTGGTCGATGGGCGGGTGCCAACGGTGTCGGCGCAGGTGCTGTACGGGCTGGCCGAATACACCGCTCGGCCCGACGCCGGACGACGACTCGCCGGACTGCTGGTCGCTCTCGGACAAGGCCATCAGGCACACCTGGATCAGTCTCGTGCGCAGCAGTATTCAACCGAGGACAGCAGCCGCGAGGAACAGGATGGGCGATATCGCATCCTGTTCGACAATACGGCGGTCGCGATCGCCATCGGCGATACCAATGGCACACTGCTGGAAGCCAATCGAGGCTTGGCCGACATGATCGGGGTACCGGTCGAGGCGCTGCGCGGGATATCGGTGTACGACTTCGCCCATCCCGACGACCGAGACGATATCCGGGCCGTGCTGTACGACGAACTGGTTCCTTCCGGGGAAGGCACGGTCAGACTCGAGCGTCGACTGGTGCGTGCCGACGGCAGCGTCGGGTGGATGTCATTCGCCATCTCCTATGTCAAAGGCGCCGACGGACAACCCGACTACCTGCTGGCCATCGGAGCCGACATCACCGAAGAACACCGGCTCCAGCTCGAACTTCGTCGCCAGGCCCGACATGATCCGCTCACCGGCCTGCCGAACCGACGCTACCTGCTCGAGCGGATCGAAGAACTCATCGCGGCCGCCGACGAAAGTGACCGCGCGGGACTGTGTTTCGCCGATCTAGATCACTTCAAATATGTCAACGATCGCTTCGGCCACGGAACCGGCGATAAAGTCCTGGTCGCGGTGGCTACCCGCCTGCATGACAAGCTACGCGGATACGACTGCCTCATTTCCCGGCTCGGCGGCGACGAATTCGTCGTGCTGATCCCGCCACCGGCCACCACCGACCAGATAACGGCCATCGCGAACCAACTATTGTCGGTATTTCCCGACCCCATCACCATCAACGGCCAGCAGCTGCGAATAGCGGCCAGCATCGGCGCGGTTATCACACCGATCGCCGGCGCCAATGCCGAATCCCTGCTCGACGCCGCCGACGCCAGCCTCTACTACGCGAAAACCAACGAAAAAGGGCACTGGGTCCTGCACACCCTGCAGGCGCCGACCTGAGGTCCGGGCGGTGGACTCACTCCGAAGTCGGCCGCAGTACCGCTGTGCCGTACCAGTGGCAGATCAGCAGCGCCAGCTCGACATCCAACCGGTCATCGGTGATCGGCCGACCACGGCGCGAAACCGCCCGCCCGACCCGGTATTTCACCGAGTTGGAATGTAGATCGAGCTCCGCGGCAGCCGCCTTGTAACTGGATCCGGTGCGCAAGAACACCCGCAGCGTCTCGCGCAAGCGGGCATCGTTATCGGTGTCGGCGGCCAATTCGCCGAGTACCTCGCCCACCCATTCGCCGACCTCCGCGCTGCCTCCGTCGAGCAGCGCCGCGGCCGACAGCCCCGGCTCACTCGCCACGATGATCCTCGGTTCCCCGTCCGCGCGGGTGAGCGCGACCGAGCGTGCGCGCAGCGCATGCCGATGGGACCGGCGGAATCCGGACACCCCCTGGCTCATGATGCCGATCGCCAGATGCGGTGCCTCCGGACGCTTGCAGGCGAAATCACAGACCCTGGCCACCGCGTCGGATTGCTCGGACCGATACGGCAGCCAGGCCCAGGCGCTCATCCGGTCGGCGGCTCCGAACAGCGGCGCGGCCGCGGTGCCGACCGCCTCGGCCAACTCGCGGACGAAGCGTTGTAGCCGGATCAGCTCGTCGCCGCTCGCGCCGGTATCTGGATACCAGAGGATCAGCGCGAGGTGATGCCAATGCAGCGGGTAGCGGATGGATTCGGTCGCGGAATCGATATCGACCGGCTTTGCCCCGGACAGCACCTCACCTATGCGCAACGCGCGGGCACTGTTACGGCTCTCCAGCCACTGCTCGCGCTCGGTCTCGTACACCGCGACGACCTGCTGGGTGATCCAGTCGATGTATTCGAACATCATGGTGGTGATCGCCTCCACGACCGTCACACCATCGTCGGGCGTGATATCACCGGCGCGTAATTCGGCGAAGAACAACTCGGTCATCCGGCGTTGGCCGACCCGATAGGCGCGCACCAGGGCATTGACCGGAATTCCATGCTGGGCAAGACGTCTGGCGTATTCGATGGCCGCGGTAGGAGGGCTGATCCGAGCCACTGGTATCTCGTGCCGCAGCGCGTGCAGGAGGGTGTCGACATTGCCTTCCACGCTGGCGCCGAGCAGTTCGATATTGCGGGGGTCGCCACGCAATTCGGGGATATCTTCCTCGAGGCCGCGCCGCAGGAGCGCGCTGATCTCCGTCACCCGCTCGTTCATGCGGGCGGCGATCTCCGCGACATAGCGGCGCACATCGACATCACCGTCGCGACGAAAACTCGTCACTCCCCAACGGTAGTTACCGCACGGTTGCTGTGCGGGAAATCGCCGGGTTGTGCTCCGCTCAGCTGGCCCGGCGGGAGCATTCCGACGGCGTCCACCGCACGGGAACTTCGGAGATGTAGCCGTCGATGATGGGTACGCCGTAGCGGCGTTCGAATTTTGTCAACAGTTCGTCGTCGGCCGGCGCCGCGCCGCAGATGGCGAATCGTACCGATGCGGCGTTCGGCCGGACTTGGGCGGGCATATCCGAAAGCAGTTCATACGTGGTCGGGACTGCGGAGATGTATGTGGCACGGCTGCGCTCGATGCGATCGAAGAATGTCTTCGGGCTGAATGCCACGGTGGCACGGCCACCGGCGAGCAGCGGCGACAAGGTGCCGACCACGATGCTGCTGACGTGGAACAGCGGCAGACTCAGCAGGCTGTGGTCGGCTCCGGTGAGTTCGAACGCCTCGATCGCCATCGAGCACATGGCGTACAGGTTGGCGTGGTCGACGGTCACACTGCCTGTGGTGCCATTGGCACAAATGAGCAGCGCCAGTGTGTCGGTGCGGGGCAGTGCTGGTTCGGCGACATCGGGCTCGGCGGTGGTGAGTTCGTCGGCGGGGATGACGGCGTGGACCGTCGCGCCGAAGCTGGGCCGCTGCTCGGTGATCAGGACATCGGCGCCCGTGTCGGTCAACTGGGACTCGGCTTCCGAGCCGGTCAGCGACGGATCGATAGGTGTAACGGTGGCACCCACCCGCCAGGTAGCGAACAGCGATACGACAAAGGCGGCAGTGTTGGGCAACATGATCGCGACCACGTCGCCGCTCGAGACTCCGGCAGCGCGCAGGGTAGCGGCGGCACGCCGCACGGCATCGAGAAATCCGGTGTTGTTCAGGTCAGTGCTGTCGTCGGCGATGGCGGCCGCCTCCGGTGCGGCAGCCGCACGGCGATCCGGCAGGGTCGAAAGATTCATCGGCGGTCCTCAGCATGAGTACGGGGAATGACGACAACGGTAGAAGTCACGTCGCCCTTGGACACCGTCGTGCATGAACGAACTTCACCTCGGGCCTTGTCGCCGGAGGACAATTCGCTGCCCATATTTCGCCAGAATTCCAAGCCGACAGGTCGGGCTCGAGTCAGCCGTGTGAACTCGGAAGATCATTGGCGTCGGTTTGCTGGCACCGACGCCGGGTACGACCGACTCACCCAACCAGAGTGCGTTCAGCCGGAAAGGCGGAAGCATGATGATCTGTCCAGGAACCCTCCTCGTACCCGCCGCCACGGCCGAGCAGGCCGCACCGGTCGAGGTCAAGGTGATCAGGCGCAGTCCGGTTCCGTACGCCGAAGTCGAGCCGCGCGGCGGTGGGCGGCGGCGGCCCATGCTCCTACGCGACCTCGAACGCGACTATCGACTCCCCATACCCGGAACGCTCGCGGTATCGCCGTGATCGACGCACTGGTGCGCACGGGCGCCCGCCGCAGCCGAATTGTCGACAGACTGGGTATCCGTGCGATATGAGCGGATTACTCGGTTTCCAGCGGAGCAACCTGCTGGGCATCTACCTCGATGACCAGCTCGCGATGGGCCTGCTGTGGCGCGAACTGGCACGGCGGGCGCGGGCCAACAACCGAGGCGATCGGGCTGAGACGGCGGTGACCGAGGTGGCCGCGGCCATCACGGAGGACGTGGAGACGTTCCGGCAAATCATGCGCCATGTGGGCGTACGCGAAAACCGCTGGAAGAGCGGACTCGCGATAATTCTCGAACGATTCGCGCGCGTAAAACCGAATGGCCGTCTGGTCGGCTACTCGCCGCTGAGCAGATTTACCGAACTCGAGTTCCTCGTGATGGGAATCGATCGCAAGAAGCAACTGTGGACGACCTTGCGCGATCCGGCCGGGCTGGGTGAGCGGTTGCCGGATGTGGATTTCGACCAACTGATCGCGCGGGCCGAACAGCAGCGCGCGCTGCTCGATCCGTGGCGGGTACAGGCCGGGTTGCGGGCATTCGGTACCGCCAGGTGATTTGCGGCCGGGGGCCGGTTTCCCGGGCTCGCGCGCGGGTAGGGCGAAATGGAGTCGACCGCACGGGTGAGGAGTCCGGATGAAAGCAGTGACCTGGCAGGCGCCGCGCAAGGTAGCGGTCGAGGATGTCGCCGATCCGCGAATCGAGGAACCCACCGACGCGATCGTGCGGGTGACATCGTCGGCGATCTGCGGATCGGATCTGCACCTGTACGAGGTGCTCGGCGCGTATCTGAACGCCGGCGACGTACTCGGGCACGAGCCGATCGGCATCGTCGAGGAAACCGGGTCGGCGGTGACCACATTGACGCGCGGCGATCGGGTTGTCGTGCCGTTCCAGATCAGTTGCGGCGACTGCTATATGTGCGCGTGCGGGCTGCCGACCCAGTGCGAGACCACCCAGGTTCGCGAATACGGGAGCGGCGCGTCGTTATTCGGGTATTCCAAGCTGTACGGCCAGGTACCCGGCGGGCAGGCGGAATATCTGCGGGTGCCGCACGCCGATGCGACGCACATCAGCGTGCCGCACGGCCCGGACGACACCCGGTTCCTGTACCTATCCGATGTGCTACCAACCGCATGGCAGGCGGTGGAATACGCGGCCGTGCCCGAGGGCGGGTCGGTGACCGTGCTCGGGCTCGGACCTATCGGCGATATGGCCTGCCGGATCGCCGCCCACCGCGGGTTGCGGGTGATCGGGGTGGACCGAGTGCCCGAACGGCTGGCTCGGGTGGCCGCGCGTGGCATCGAGGTGATCGACTGCGACACCGATTCAGCACTCGGTGACGCCATTCGCGAGCGCACCGACGGCCGTGGCACCGACGCGGTGATCGACGCGGTCGGTATGGAGGCGCACGGGTCGCCGGTCGCGGCGATGGCGCAGCGCGCTGCCACATTGCTGCCCGATCCGGTAGCACGGCGGCTGACCGACACGGTTGGGGTGGACCGGCTGGCGGCACTGTACAGCGCGATCGATATCGTGCGCCGCGGCGGAACGATATCGCTGGTCGGTGTCTACGGCGGCATGGTCGATCCGATTCCGATGCGAATCCTGTTCGACAAGCAGATCCAGCTGCGCATGGGACAGGCCAACGTCACGCGCTGGGCACCCGAGATTCTGACACTGTTGGGCGACGACGATCCGCTCGGTGTGGAAAGCTTTGCCACCCATCGGCTTCCACTGTCGGAGGCGCCCGACGCCTACGAGATGTTCCAGCACAAAACCGACGGTGCGGTGAAGATCGTGCTCGACCCGACCTGAGAGGTGGCCCCCTCCACCGATGATCGTCCGGCATCGGAGGACTGGCCGCCCGAGGACTGGCCGCCCGCCGGAGATCGTCCGATACCGTGGCGCGGTCGGCACCAGTGATCGGAGATCGTCGCAGCGTCGAGCGGTCATCATGACAATTCGGTAATGTCCTGCGGCACTTGGGCTTCGGCGTGGCGGCCGAAGCGGCGTTCGAGTTCGGCACCCTCGATATCGAGGTCGGGGACGTAGCGTGCGAACCAGCGCGGGTGGTACCACATGCGGTTTCCGATAATGGCCATGACGGCGGGTACCAGGGTCAGCCGGACGATGAAGGCATCGAGCAGCACACCGATCGCCAAGGTGAACGCCAGGGGTTTGACGATCGGGTTGTCGGTGGTGGTGAAGGCGACGAACACCGCGAACATGATCAGCGCCGCCGCGGTGACGACGCGCGCGGAATGGGCGACGCCGTCGCGCACCGAATTGATCGCTTCGCCGGTACGCGTGTGTTCCTCCTTGATCCGGGAAACGACGAAGATCTGATAGTCGCTGGACAGGCCGAAGATGATGGCCAGGGTGATGATCGGCAGGAAGCTCAGCGTCTGCGCCTTGGTGACATCGAAAAGGCTTGCACCCCAGCCCCATTGGAATACTGCGACCTGCGCTCCGAGGGCGGCGAAGACCGACAGGATGAACCCGACGATCGAGGACAGCGGGACGAGAATGGTGCGGAACGCGATTGTGAGCAATATCAGTGCCAGCCCGACGACGACCGCGAGGAAGATGGGCAGCGCCGTGGCCAACTGGTGCGAGGTGTCGATATTCGCGGCTGTGGTACCGCCGACCAGATAGGTTGCGCCGGTGCCGCTTTCGATGCGGTCACGATCGTCGCGCAGCCGGTTCACCAGATCGCTCGTCGCGGAGTCGTTGGGACCGGTCTTCGGGAATACCTGGATCAGCAGCAACCCGTTATCGGAGCCCGCGGGCTGCACGGCGGCGACGCCGGGCTCTTGCCGCAGTCGACCCATCAGCGTTTGTCCGGCGTCGGGGCTGGTGGCAGCCGACAGGTCGGTCACTACCAGCAGCGGCCCGTTGAAACCGGGGCCGAACGAATCGCTGACGATGCCGTATGCCTTCCGTGCGGTGCTCGACTCCGATTGCGTTTCACCACTGGGTAATCCGAGGTCCATGCGCGTGGCCGGGAGGGCAAGGACGACCAGAATCGCGATACCTAGAACCAGCATCGGGATCCGGAATCGGGTAACGAATCGACCCCAGGCGTGCCCGAATGTGCGTTCGGGCTCATAGGCGGCGATGCGCGCGACCCGCTCCGGCTTGCCCGGATGCAGCGGCGGCGAGATGAACTTGGCGACCATGTCACCGGCGAAGCCGAGTAGTGCGGGCAGCAGCGTCAGCGCGACCAGCATGGCGACCAGCACCGCACCCGCGGCCGTCAGCCCCATGACGGTGAGGAACGGAATGCCCGCGACCGCAAGCCCGCACAATGCGATGATCACGGTGACCGCGGCGAATACCACCGAACTGCCCGCGGTTCCGACCGCGAGCGGAATGGACTCGGCCGCAGCCATTCCCAGCACGATCTGGTGGCGATGCCGCGACAGGATGAACAGCGCGTAGTCGATGCCACAGGACAGGCCGAGCATCAGTGCCAGCGACGTCGCTGCCGAGGCCACGTCGACGAAGGCGGCCACGCCCAGGATCCCGGTGAGCCCGATACCCACACCCACCAAGGCCGTAATGATGGGCAGTCCGGCCGCGACCACCGCGCCGAAGGTGATCAGCAGCACGATGAATGCCGCGACGATGCCGAGAATCTCTGGCGTATGCGGGATCTCGGCCGTGAAACCCGGATACACCGCACCGGAGAATTCCACCGTCACACCGGTATCACGAGCCGAGTCGGCGATGCGATTCACCGCGTCGAGGGTGTCCTCGCCGACCTCCCCCGCCGACACCGAGAACTGCACACTGCCCAGTGCCACCCGCTGATTCGG
Source organism: Nocardia sp. CA-084685 (assembly GCF_050955785.1). Lineage (NCBI taxonomy): Bacteria > Bacillati > Actinomycetota > Actinomycetes > Mycobacteriales > Nocardiaceae > Nocardia > Nocardia sp. CA-084685. Next base: position 1,674,575 of record NZ_CP192094.1, on the reverse strand, counting down.
CGAGACCGCCTGCGCCTGGAACGGGTCGACGACCGCCGCGACCTGCGGCAGTCCCTTCAACCCCGTCATTACCTGCTCGATCTGAGCGCTGACCTGCTGGTCGGTCACCTTGGCCAGGCCTGGGGTTTGGAAAACAACCTGCATCTGCGCACCACTGAACGCGGGCATTCGCTGCTGCAGCAACGACACGGCATCCTGCGATTCGGTGCCCGGAACAGTAAAGTTGTCGTTGGTCTTGCCACCGCTACCAGCCGCGAAAACGATCGCGCCGACCAGCAGCACAATCCATAGCACCAGCACCCACCAGCGGCGACGCACTACGGCCTGACCGAGGGCGAATAGATACCGGGACATACGGGTCCTCTCACCGAGCCACCATTTGACACATCCGCAGGGGCGATCGCGCGCAACTCCGATACGATATCACGCTAACTGACGATTTCCTCATAAACGTTGCAATGGTCAGCAACCTCAATAGACATCGGAGTGCCGCGCCGTCGAGTTCCATCACGGGGCGCCGATATCGGAGGTGACCCGTGCGGCCTCGGCGGACGGGTCACTACGGGACACGCTGCGCGAAACCCGTCAGCTGGCTCGTCGTCGGGCATTAGCGTCGTCGTACTCGCCCATCAATTCGAAGGAGTTCTCATGTGCCAACGCGCCGTCTGCTCGAAGTGCGGTAAGCCGACCTACCGAGGGTGCGGTGACCACGTCGAACAGGTGCTGTCCGACGTACCGCCGGAGTCGCGCTGTTCGTGCGGTGCCGGGAACACACGTTCGAGCAGGTCATGGTGGCCTTTCCGGTGACACAGCAGGCGGCGGCAGCTTCAATCGAACGATCTTGACGTGTAGCCTTGGCAGTCGGATCAACGCAATTCGAATAGGGGCTCGCAGCCCCGCAGCCGGGTGCGCGCCGTATGCGATCACCCCGCCGGGGGAACATCGGATCCGTCACTACGGAGACCTCATGAGTTCACCGAATCGATTCGACGAAGTTCGAACTCGCGTAGCAGATCTCGCTCCCGTGTTCCGCAAACCGCTGGACTCGCCGTACGAGATCTCGAACGAATTATTCGCCGCGCTCCGACACGTCCTGCACGACGTGGGCGGACAGCCGGATGTGCCGGTCGAGTACCGGGAAAAAGTCGAAGAACCCTGGGAGATGAATACCTACGTCACCTGCGAATGCCTCGGCTGGCGTGGGGTCTGGAATTCCGAGGAACGCAGGCGAGCCGAGAATGATCTCGGCGCGACGCTGTATTTCGGTCTGCCCTATTACGCGCGCTGGGCGACCGTCGCGGCGAAGGTGCTGATCAACAAGGGTTTGATCACCCCGGACGAACTGTCCGCGAAATTGGACGAGGTACGCGCACGGTTGGAGGCGCGGCAATGACCAGGAAGTACGAGATCGGCGATCGCGTCCGGGTGCGAGACGCGACGTCGATGTTCCACACTCGCACGCAGGCCTACACCCGCGGTCGAACGGGTGTCGTCGTCGAATACCGGCCCGAATGGGTGATTCCGGAAGACGAGGCGTGGGGACGGGAGGACGGTCGCTTCGAACCGTTCTACGTCGTGCGGTTCCGCCAGACAGATCTTTGGCCCAAATACACCGGCTTCGATGTCGACACCTTGGAGACCGAGGTTTCCGAGCGCTGGCTCGAGCCCGCAGAGGAGGATGCCAAGTGAGTCAGACCCACGATCACGGGGCGCACGCGCCGATCCAGACGAGCTCGCAGATCAGCGAGTTCGAGATTCTGGAGACGGCCGTCCGCGAGCTCGCCATCGAAAAGGGCCTCTTTTCTCGAGAAGACCATCGGCGGTTCTCCGAATGGGCCGAATCGGTTGGTCCGCACGGCGGATCGAAACTGGTCGCGAAGGCGTGGACGGATCCCGATTTCAAGGCGCGCCTGCTCGCCGACGGCACCGAGACGTGCAAGGAAGTGGGCATCGACTGGCGTGACCCGACCGGATCCGGCACGCCGAGCGACTACACCTACTTCTACGTGTTGGAGAACACGCCCCAGGTCCACAACGTGATCGTGTGCACGCTGTGTTCGTGCTATCCGCGGCCGGTTCTCGGCATGTCGCCGGACTGGTACCGCACCCCCAATTACCGTCGGCGCATGGTGCGTTGGCCCCGCGAGGTGCTCGCCGAATTCGGCCTGCACATTCCGCCCGAGGTCGAGGTCCGGGTGCACGATTCGAATCAGAAGTCTCGGTTCATGGTGATGCCGATGCGCCCGGCGGGCACCGAGGGCTGGACGCAGGAGCAGCTGGCGGCCATCGTTACCCGGGACACGATGATCGGCGTGGCCGTGCCGCAGGTCGATTGGACCGCGCAGGCCCCGCCGGATCAGACCGAGGCCGCCTCGGGAAGGAGTGGGCAGTGACAAGCGGTCCCTACAACGTTCTCCTGCGCACCCTCGATCCCGAGTCGCGACGAGAGAACGCGCTCCCCGAACTCGATCGCAAGCCCGACCCCTGGGAGTCGAGCATGCAGGCGACATGCGAATGCCTGTCGTGGCGTGGCGCATTGGACAACCTAGCGCGCCGCCATGCCGAGGATGCACTCGGCGAGACGATCTACCACGACTTTCCGGTGCATACCCGATCGGTCGTCGTGACAGCCCACACCCTGATGGATCGTGGATTGATCGTCCCGGAGGAGTTGCGCGCGCGCATGGACGCCGTTCGCGCGCGCTTCAACAGGGAGTAGGAACCGACAGCGTCGCTGTCAGCCCTCGGGGTAGAAGACGAACAATGTGCAGCCGGTTGTCGACTGCGGGATATGTGACGATCCGGCCGGAGCGTGGATGAAGGATCCGGCCGGATAGTCACGGAATCCGTCGTTGAACGTGCCGGATAATACGAAAACCTCCTCCGGCCCTGGCTCGTGCAGATCGATGCCCTCCCATGCGGTGCCCGGATCCATTTCCAGGACATACGCTTTCGCGCCGTTCGCCCCGCTCCACAGCGCCCGCGAGCGAATGCCAGGAAACAGCTCTCGCACAGGTGAATCCGCGACGGTCGTCCACTCGTACCCCGGGAACTCAGTGATCTCCATACTCTGACAACCGCTGGTTTCGGCCGCACTATTCCGCTGAGCGGAGCCGGAACCCCCAAGTGTGCCAACGGCTCTACATTTCCACCGACACGGTCGATAACCACCACGCACGCATCCGCGACGAATACCCTGCCGCTGGCCGACCAAGGCCGCGTTGTCGGCGCGTGCGCTACAAGGACGGCACATCGGCCTGAATGAGCGCTGTGTACACCTGGCGTCAGCGGCGATCTCGTGCGGGTGCGGCCGCTCGGGCGGCGGCCGCGAGCCGCGACTGATGCAGATAGCAACTGTTGCATACTGCCCCGGTCAGGTAGTGTCTCGAACTCGTGGCATCGAGTGCGGCGGTTGGATCACCGAGGGATGTATATCGATGGGGGACGATCACCGGCGTGAGCGTGGTCGTCGGCTATGCCGCGGTACTGCTGGCGAATGGGCGGCACTTCTATACCGATGACACCGAATCCCAGTACGGTCCGATGTGGGTCATGCTCGGTCGACATCTGCGGGAGGGGCGGTTTCCCGCGCTGGTGCCGTGGGAGTGGATGTCGGGCAACTATGCGCTGGAAGAAGCCGGAATCTATAACCCGCCACAGTTGCTGGTCGACCTGATCGCGCCATCGGTCGATAACCTCGCGCTGTTCGTCACAGTGGTGAAGCTGATCTTCTCGATCATTGCCGCACTGGGGGTGTTCCGGATCTGTCTGGCGTATGGCACGAATGCGCCGTGGGCGGCGGTCGCGGGCGTCGCGTTCACACTGAGCGGGTGGTTCCTGTTCTTCGATGAGGCCAGCTGGGCGACCTCGCTGACCGGCACCGCCTGGATGGTGCACGCGTGGGCCGCGGCGGTGCGCTATTCGCGTGGCCGGGGCGGCCCGATCCCGGTATTCGTATTCCTGTATCTGGCGATCTCGGTCCAATATGTCTTTCCCGCGGTCGAATCGGCATTGATGATCGGTGCGGTTGCCGTCGGCGAGTTCTTCTACCACCGCGGATGGCGACCCTCGATCCGACTGCTGCTCGCGGCGGGTTGTGCGGGGCTTGTGGGCCTGGCGACCTATCTGCCCGGTGTGCTGTCCTCGGCGGTGACTTGGCGTGGAAATGAGCGGGTGCTCAACGACCCGTTCCTGACGGTGCCGTGGTCGGAATCGCTGAATGCCAGCCTGCCGAGCACCGTGCCCGCATTCACCGGATGGTGGGGCTATATACAGCCACTGCCCATGGTGTACATCGCGTGGTTCCTGATTCCCGCACTGGCATTCATCGATTGGCGAGCGGCATCGAGATCGGCGCGGAACCTCGGTTCGATCGCGATTTTCGCGGCGGGGATGCTGATGTGGACCGCCGGGCCGGGTCGCATCGGCCCGCTACGCTGGCCCGCGCGAGTGTTGCCGATGCTCGCGCTCGCCCTATTGGTTCTGGTGTGCGTATTGCTCAGTCACCATGGGACTTTCGAGCAATGGCGTCGCCGTGGCGCGGCCGCGGGAGTGCTGATCGGATTGCTGTTCCTGCGGTCGTTCTCGGCGGCGCCCGCACTGCTGGTCTGGCATCTGGTCGCGGTCGGCGCGGTAACCGCGCTCGGGGCTGTGGTGCTGTGGGTGATCCGCACCCGTGGGGTCGCGGTGGCCTGCCTGCTGACCATTGTGGCGATGTTCCCGATCGCCTACTCCCAGGTGCGCGGCGCACCGCCGACGCCCATGTCGTATAACTTCCCGGAACGACGCTCGGATATGCGGGCGGCCTTCCCCGATTTCCCCGGGGTCACATTGCAACTCGCGGATCGCGGAATTCTGGGGCCGACCGATAAGAGCCTGGCAGGCGCATACGGGTCCCTCGCCTTCGGCAACTACGCCAAGAATCTGCCCGTGGACTACGTCAACGCATACACCCCGATCGGATACGCGGCCTTCAGCGCGCTGCTGTGCATGGGTTGGGACGGCAGCACCTGCCCGGACGCATACCGGCGCGCCTTCGCGACCGAACCGTCCACTGGCAAAACGATTGTCGATCTGATGAAGGTGGATCGAGTCGTGCTGCAGCGGGCCCAATTCCCCGATGCCCGCGACCATCCGGCCCCGCCGGGCTGGAAGTGGGTCGATTATCCGGGGCACGAACGCTACATCTGGGTACTCGAACGCGTCGATGGCCCGCTTTCGACCCGCAACGGTCTGATCGCCGATACCGAAGGCGTGCAAGCGAGTTCGGTATCGCGTGACAGCGTTACCAGCCGGATCCGGGTCACGTCCGCCAGCGGTGGACGCGTCGTTTTCGCGCGGCTCGGCTGGCCCGGTTATCGAGTCACCCTCAACGGCGACGATATTCCGTTCACGACGGTAGCTGGCACTTTCATCGCCGTCGACATCCCACCGAATACCGAGAACGCGGAATTGATCCTCAGCTGGCGGCCACCCGGCTGGAAGATCAGCATTGCGACCGCACTTGCCGGGCTTACCGGGCTGGCGGCATTGCAGTGGGCATATCTCCGGCCCCGGCGTCGACTCTCGGATATCGCGTCCGAGGTGTCGGTGCCTGATGAGCCTGAGCACGAAGCAGAACTGGTCGCCGCACGTTAGGCCCTACAGTGGATAGGCCTGCAGCCCCTTAGCGGCACCGCACTCCTCCCCCGCCGTGGTGAACGCGGTCAGCGCTCGCACCAACCCCTGCCGATGGGCAGCGGGCATGGTCTGCACAACGCGGGCGATTTCGGCGCGGCGGCGCGCGGTCACCTCGGCGACGACGCGGCGCCCGTGCTCGGTGAGATCGACGATCTGCTCGCGACGGGACTGCGGATTGGGTTGGCGGGTGAGCAATTCCGCGGATACGAGCCGCTCGACCATCCGAGTCGCGGTCGATGGCTGCACATCCAATTGCTGTGCCAAGGTGGCCAGATTGCTCGGGCCCTGGGTCGCGAGGATCACCAGCGTGCGGAACTGCGGCAGCGTGATCGTGTCGTCGACCTGCGCGATCGAGCGGGCCGAGATGGCCATGAGTAGGCGGGACGCGGTCAGCAATGCGTCGGTGACCGCGTCGACCGAGTCCGATGGTGGTGTCGAGCGGGCTGAGGTCGCCATCATCCTCCTCCGTCGGTGCGACCTTAGGACCTTACCCGCTAGCTCAATCTTGCATATGGCAACTATTGCATAGTGCCAGCATGGACAGTAGATTGGTCATACGCCCAAGGCGATTGTCCAATCAACTCGACGAAGGTGGTTTGCGGTGGTAACAGCGGCTGAACAGGGCCGGGAAACCCGAGCCCGATTGATGGTGGCTGCCACCGAACTGATCGCCGAACACGGCTGGGGTGCGGTGACCACCCGGATGGTGGCCGAGCGCGCCGGGCTGCGCCCGGGCCTGGTGCACTACCACTTCACGTCGGTGAATGATCTGTTGATCGAGGCTTCATTGCAGACCGCGCGCACCGAATACGACAACGTCATGACAGGGGTGCTCGCGGCATCCGGACCGGCCGCGATGCGCCAGATCCTCACCGCGATCAGTTCCTACACCTCGACGGATCCGGCCACGGTTGCCATGAGCGAGATGATGCTCGCCGCTACCAGGCACGAGCACCTGCGCCGCGAACTCGGCCGGTTCGTTGCCGAGGCCAGGGCCGCGCTGACCGAATGGTTCCGCGATCAGCAGATCGTGACCGACCCGGAGGCAACGGCAGCTGTGGTGCTGGCCCTGATCGATGGCCTGATCCTGCACCGACTGATCGACCCCGCGCTGGGATCGATCGATGTGACCGGCCCATTGCTGCGCGCGGCCGGGCTGACCGAACCCATTGCGAGCGAAGGGAACTCCGGTGACCATCCACACGAAAACGAGCGCAACGAGGGCTGAGCGGCCTCGCGGCGGCGTCACCCTGCGCGGAGTGCACAAGACCTACGGCGCGGGCGAAGCGGCGGTGCATGCCCTCACCGATATCGACCTCGATATCGAATCGGGCGAGTTGGTAGCGGTGCTCGGTGCCAGCGGGTCCGGCAAGACCACCCTGCTGAACGTCATCGGCGGCATCGAGAGCGCCGACGGCGGGTCGATAGTCGTTGCCGGTCAAGATATTTCGCGAACCCATCCGGCCGCACTCGGTGGCTTCCGGCGGGCGCATGTCGGATTCGTATTCCAGTTCTTCAATCTGATCTCCAGCCTCACCGCACGTGAGAACGTCGAGGTCATCATGGAATTGACCGGTCGCGGCGACCGCAATGAGGTGCCGAAACTACTGGCGGCGGTCGGTTTGTCCGACCGAGCCGAGCACTTCCCGGCCCAACTGTCCGGCGGTCAGCAGCAGCGGGTCTCGATCGCGCGGGCCCTGGCGACCGACCCGGACCTCCTGCTGGCCGACGAACCGACCGGCGCATTGGATGTCGCCACCGGCCGCGGCGTCCTCGAATTGCTGCAACAGACCAGCCGGGCCGGGCGCGGCGTCGTCATGGTCACACACAACGAGGTGGCCGCCGCGATCGCCGACCGAGTCGTACGAATGCGCGACGGCCGGATCATCGCAAGCGAAATCAATGCCGAGCCCGCCGACGCGGCGACCATTCGGTGGTGAGGGCCGATGTCGAACCGGGTGCTCGTCCGCAAGATAGGACGCGACCTGCGGCGACGTGCGGCGCAGGTGGCCGCTATCGCCGTCACCGTATTACTCGGAGTATTGCTGTTCGTCGCGAGCTACGACTCGTTCCGCAATCTCGAAACCTCCTATAGGCAAACCTACGAGCGGTTGCATCTGGCCGACTTCACGGCCCGTGGTGGTGATCCGGCGGCGATTGCCGCCGCGGTCCGAGACGCCGATGGTGTGGCACGAATCGTGACGCGCACCCAGGCCGATGTGCCGATGTCGATCGGCGGGACCGAGCTGGTCGGCCGGATCACCGGCGACACCGCTGGTATCGACGAAATCGAGCTGACCGCAGGCAGTCTGCCCGATCCCGCGCACCCCGATCAGGTAGTCGTCGAACACCATGCCGCCCGGACCTTCGACCTGACCGTCGGCAGTCGACTGCGAATCTTCGACGGAACCGACTGGCGGCAGGTGAGCGTCAGCGGCGTGGCCCGATCCGCGGAATATCTCTGGCCCGCGCGCAGCCGCCAGGACATCATCGGTGATCCGCATGCGTTCGCGGTCGTCTTCGCACCGCAGGCGGCGGCGTTGCGGCTGTCCGGACAGCCCGGTCCGAATCAGACCCTGCTCGAAATGTCGCCCACCGCAACCCCATCGGAGCGCGATCGAATCATCGAGGTGCTGCGGTCGGCCGGTGCGGCCGCCGTCGAACCGCGGCGCGAGCAGCCGTCCAATGCCGCACTGCACCAAGACCTGAACGGATTCTCCGAAATCGCCATCGGCTTTCCGGCACTATTTCTCATAGCCGCTGCCATCGCGGAATATGTGCTGATCACCCGCCTGGTGCAAGCCGAGCGCCCGATCATCGGGACACTGCTGGCGATGGGTGCCCGCCGGCGAACGGTGGTCGGTCACTATGTCGGCTACGGTGTCGCCGTCACCGGAGTCGGCGCGCTGCTCGGCGTGCTCAGTGGATTCGTGGTCACCTCCGCGGTGACCGCGGCCTACACCCGGCAGATCGGCATCCCCGATACCGTTGTCGAACACCGGGTCGCCACGGCCGTCATCGGTTTCGCGCTCGGGCTACTCACCGGCGTCATCGCTGCCCTGGTCCCCGCGATCGCCGCGGCCCGCATCGCACCGGCAGCGGCGATGCGCGGTGATGGTGACGGTCCGGCACCGGCCCGATGGTTCGCACGTTGGGACCGGCTACCCGTCGTCGTGCGAATGGCGTTGCGTTCGTTGACCCGAGGCCGACGACGCACCTTCGCGACCATGACCGGAACCGTTCTCGCCCTGATACTGATCCTCGCCTCCGTCGGGATGCTCACCAGCATGCGTGCCATGCTGAAGGTCCAATTCGGGCAGGTCCAACAGGAAGACGCGACGGTGCTCGTCGCGCCGGGAACCGCGGATCTGCTGGCACGGCTGCGCGCGGTCTCTGGCGTGGCCGTGGTGGAGCCGGGCACGATGACACCCGTCACGGTCGCCGCGAACGGCAACTCGTACTCGACGAGGCTCACCGGCCTGCCCCCGAACACCACTATGCACGGGTTCCGCAATCCGGACGGCGGCAGCCAGCAGTTGCCCGAGGACGGTGTACTGGCGGGTGCACCGCTGGCCGAGAAGCTGGGCGTCCGTCTCGGCGATATCCTCACCGTGACAACGCCTTTCGGCACCGCACAACAGCAGCGCCTCGCCGGATTCGTCGACGAACCACTCGGCACATCCCTCTACGCGACCAACGCCACCGCCCACGCACTGGGCGGGCTCGGCACGACCGGATACCTGCTCCGGTTCGACCCGGGAGGCGATCGAAATGCCTTGCGCACCAACATAACCGATTTACCAGGCGTGATCGCCTATACCGACACCCACGCGCTGGAAAACCAGGTCGACAAGTTCCTCGGACTGCTCTGGATATTCATCGCCGTGATGCTCATCCTCGGCGCCACGCTCGCATTCACCGTGATCTACGTGACCATGACGGTAAACCTCGCCGAACGGATCACCGAACTGGCCACACTGCGCGCCGCAGGCGTCTCGGTGCGCCGACTCACCGCGGCGCTCGCTATCGAAAATCTCACCGCCACACTGCTCGCGGTGCCGCTCGGGCTGACGGCGGGCATCGCCACTGCCTGGGCGTTCCTGCGCTCGTTCACCAGCGATATGTTCGATATCGATCTCGTCATCGGCGCGCTGCCGCCCCTGCTGGCTGTCGCGGCGGTAGTCACCGCCGCGGCACTGTCGCAGCTGCCCGCGGGTCGGCTGATACAACGCATAGACGTCGCCCGCGTGGTCCGTGAGCGGGCACAGTAGCACTGTGGGCGAGCGAAGGACTACCGGCCGCCGAGCCAGCGACGACTCAGGATTCAGGATCCGACCAGGCATAACGCCGTGCCCGGCGCTTGCTTCAACAGGAAGCCAGCGAAGGTGCGTGCGAGCAGACGCGATCTCGGATACCAAGCGTCGGTGCTCTCAATTCAGCCGAGCGCCGACCCCGGCCATCGGCGGGGCCCAGCCGGGCCGCGGCGAATTGCCTTGCCTAGGCGGCGTCGGTGTGTTCGTCGCTGTTCGTTTGGCCCCGCTCAACGCCTGGTCGGTGAGAACCGTATCGGAGATGTGGCCGCGAGCCACGCGGAGCATCTGTTGATCCGCCGGATTACGCAATACGTCGTTGACGCTGGTCAAGACCAGCTCCGCCTGCCTGCTTCCGATCTCGCCCAACATCCGCCTTGCGGCGAGGGCGTCACTTGCGAATGGACCACCGGCCAATGGTCCCGACGTGGCGGTGCCGCCACCGGCGACTGTTTGCAGAGCCCGGGCCACATCCTCGGTGGGTGTGCCCAGGTATGCGTTGACGAATTGCTCCTCGTCCGTGGTGAGGGTGACGCCTGCGGGCGCCGAACGCCGATACCGGAATGCGGCGGCCTGCAAAGTGGCGAGATCCGCGGCGACTTCGCCGGGAGAACTGCCACCGTCGATGAGTCGAAGCGACGAGTCCTGGACACGTTGGACTGCCGCCACCACGCGCCCCAGATGGTTATTGCCGAGCGTCCAGCCCTTGGAGTTGTCATCGACGATCGACCACGAGCGAATGGCGTTGAACATGATGTCCTGGTCGGTGAATCCGGCGGCGAGCAAGGCCGCCGGTGCATCGGTGATCTTCCCGCCGATATCCACCAGCCCCTGCAACGCCGCGGCCGCACCGCGAACGGTATTGATGCCGCCATTAGGCGCGGCGAGCGCGGCCTCCCTGGCAGCCCGCGCGAATACGGGCCGGTGCACGTAGGCCTGGGCATAGGAGCCCTCGGGGCCACCCACGCCTGGTGCACCCCAGAATCCCCATTGGCCTATTTGCGCCTGACGCTCCATGCGGGAAAACGGCCGCAACGGTGAACGGGTGCGACCCCACAGCCATTCGGTCGCAGGCGAATTACTGACCGTACTGAAGGCGGCGAGCGCAGGCAGCATGCCCATACGCATGGAATGCGCCGCTCCGGCCGCTCCCATACCCAGTGCGGTCGCGCCGCCGCCCGAACCGCGTGCGCCGCCCCCGCTGCCCTGCACGGCCAGTGCGAACCGATTCGCGATCCATTCGTTGCCGTGGTCCAGACTCTTACTGAGGCGTTTGAGCTGAAGGATCGCCACGATTTCGAAGATCGCGCCGATGATGAACACCACCATGACCTGATCACCGGCGAGCTTGAACAGGTCCCCGAGGATCAGCACATAAATGCCGAGAAAGATGGTGTAGACGGTCATGCGCGCCGCGGCGACGAAGCTGTCGACGACATTGCGGATCAGGAACGTCTGGGTAGGTCCGTACACGAATCCACCTGCGGCGAAACCGAATATCGACATCAAGCCGTGGTAGATCGTGTCGAGCGCCGCGCGGATCACCTTGATCGCCAGCACAGCCCCGAAGGCGAGCAGGATCGCCCCGGCCAGCAGCAGCAATAGGCCGGTGCCGATCTGCTCGAAATTCGGGTTCTCCATCGATTCCTTCGCCGAGCTGTCCCCGCAGGCGCTGATCCCCGTTTTCACCCGTTCTTCGCTGCGCGCTGCGACACCTGCCGACCATGCGGCCCGGCACGAGGCCTGTTCGTCGACTACATGCCCGAAGTTCCAGACTTGCAGGGGACGACGGGCGAAGTTGTCGGTCAGCGTGCCCTGCATGGTCGCCACCATGTGGTGCGGATCGACATTGTTATCGCCGTTCAACCCGGCCGCGACCGAAATGCCGAGATCGCGGCCTTTCGCGAGCAATCCGTCCGACGACAGCACATCGGCCAACGGCTCGGCGAGGAATATCGGTCCCAGCAATCCGACCATGAGCATGGTCACCACTTGCAGGGTGGCTTTGGAGTAGAGGCCGCGCACGACGAACCACGCGACGAAGAATGCGCCGATCGTCGCGGCGGTCACCAGCATGATCGGCGTCGCGATCTGTCCGGTCAGGCTGTGCGCCACACCGAGCAGTGCTTTCGAGAAGAGGTTCAGCCACTCGAAACTCGAGGCGTAGCCGATCAGCCAGATCGCGGTGATCACAATGATTTTCCAGCCCGCGAACTCCAAGCCGATCACCAGGGATATAGCGGTATTTCCCGGACTCAGCACGCCGCCGTGGTCGGTGGCGAACACATAGCTGGCGGCCTCGACGCCCGAGGAATCCGCGACGTGAGTCCAGCCGAGCGCACTGCCCACCGACGACCCCGCGGTGCGGGTGCCGCTTTCGGCCGTTGCCGAGGCCGTGGCACCGAGCAGACCGGGGAAGACGACCAGAACGAAAACAGTGAGCAGGACACCGACCGTCCAGCGGCGCCGCCGCGTCGCACGGATCCACCTACGACACCGCAGCAGTACCGCGGGCAACCGCCATCGATCCGGATCCCAGTAGTCGGATCTCCAGTTGTTCACTACTACAACCTGATTCGTTTCCGCGCACCCGAATCGCAGGCACGGCATGGCCAGACGAGCATCGAAGCGGACAAACCCTCGGAGCTGCTCAACAGTCTCCGGAAACGACCACTCGACGCTAACTACGCACCGTGAACGACCCCCCTCGGATCAGTGAACAGCGCACAGCGAAACTGCGTGAGCCCGTTGGCTTTTCGTCTTCACCGCGACTGCGGCTGTTCACCGTTTGTTCGCCCCGCGCGGTCGCGGAAGATTCGCGCTGGCCGCTACCTCGTCATCGGCAGCTGCCGCGATAGGGGTGCCTATGGTCCTGCTCGATCGAGCACACCGACACCACGAAATAGGCTGTAGCCCAGCCATTTCCAGAAATGGCGACCAAATCTATCCGGTCTGTCACCGCACGGACCGGTGGCCGTATCGAGGAATCGCAGCGGTTGCCCACCCATCGCTGCGACCGCGAGTACGTATGGTCGCGAAAATCATCGGATCTCCCGATGTATACAGACCCTAGAGTGGATCCGGGTTGGCGAACCGGGACTTCGGGTCCTCGATGATCACTTCGGGTTCGGCGGACGGGCCGAGGGGCGGACGCTCGGCAACCACCGGAAATTGGCCGGTGTGGTGTTGGCGGATAAGGGCAATTCGCAATACTCTTCGGCGAGCCAGGAACCAGCCCCCGATCAGCGCCGGGGCCATGATCACGAGCATGGCGAGCACGGCGATGCGCTGGACGATATCGCCGCTGGAGATCATCAGGATTACGATGGTGGCCAGGAAAAACAGAGTCGCCACATCGGTGTAGGGCGCGCCGGGTAGGCGCGAGGCCGGACGCCAAGCCAAACCGCGCCGCCACTCGCGCCAGAGTCGCAGATGACAGAGCACGACCGCGGTCCACGACACAATGGTGCCGAGGGCCGATACGTTCAGCACGATCTCGAAGGCCTTGTCCGGCACCACCGCATCCAGTCCGACCCCGACCAGAGCGATCGCGCCGGTCGCGAGGATGCCGACGTAGGGTACGCCCGACTGCGACATGCGCGACGCTACACCGGGAGCGCTGCCGTTCATCGACATCGAACGCAGAATCCTGCCGGTCGAGTACAACCCCGCGTTGAGACTGGAGAAGGCAGCGGTGAGCACGATCAGATTCATGATCGAACCGGCCGCTGGCACGCCGATTTTCGCGAAGAATGTAACGAATGGACTTTCGCCGGCCCGAAAGACCATATAGGGCAAGAGCAATCCGAGAAGTATCAGTGAGCCGACGTAGAACAGTCCGATGCGGACGATGACCGAGTTGATCGACCGCGGCATGATCGTCTCCGGATGTTCCGCCTCACCGGCCGCGATGCCAACCAGTTCAACTGCGGCATAGGCGAATACGACACCGGTAGTGACCGTGACCAGTGGCAGCACACCGCTCGGGAACAAGCCACCGTGCTGGCTGATCACCTCGACACCGGTCTGTGCGCCCTGAATTGTGAAGCGGCCAGCCAGGAAAATAGTGCCGACGATCAGAAAGCCGACCAGGGCAACGACTTTGACCAGCGCGACCCAGAACTCCAGTTCACCGAACCAGCGCACCGAGATCAGATTGGTACTCACCACCGCGATCAGCGCGATGAGCGCGATCACCCACTGCGGGACGACCTCGAACGCGCCCCAATAGCGCACATAGGTGGCGATGGCGGTGATATCGACGATCCCGGTCATGCACCAGTGGAAGAAGTAGGTCCACCCGACCGCGAAAGCCAGCTTCTCGCCATAGAACTCGCGCGCATAGGAGACGAACGATCCGGCGGAGGGCCGATGCAGCACCAGTTCGCCGAGCGCGCGCAGGATGAAGAAGACGAATACCCCACATACGGCATATACCAGGAATAATCCCGGTCCGGCACTGGCGAGTCGCCCGCCGGCACCGAGAAATAGCCCGGTGCCGATCACCCCGCCGATCGCGATCATCTGCACTTGGCGCGCGCGAAGCGATCTGCGATAACCGACATCCTCGGCATGTAGCGCATCTGCGAGCGCCGATAACTCAACTGGTCCCCGAACTGCGATCACGACTCGGCCTTCCAGTGCGGGAAGTCATGTCGCGGAAGAATGTACCGTTATTTAGCGGCACATTCAATGCGTTTCATTTGAAGCTTCAACGGGTACCCTGGCGGCCCCGATCATCCCTGAGACTCCCGGCCGACCGGGTTCGTGCAGCTGCACAAAGACCGAGCTCGAGCCTCTGCATCATGCTAATAGCCCCGCGCCGCCAATTGCGGTGAGCTGATTCCAGCAAGCCGAACCCATGATCGGCTGGCGGATCAATGGAGATTCGGAGGATGTGGTGAAGCGATCTCGACGGCGGCTCGCGGTGCTCGCGGTAGCGGCGGGTCTGACGGTGGCGGCGGGCCTGGCGATGAGCGGTGTCGGGGTGGCGGCCGCCGAGCCGGCATTCCCGCCGAATTTCCCGCCGGAACAAAATCAGCTGCCGCAGTTGCCGACCGAGCCGCAGATCTATGATCTGTTGCCGATATCGTCGCCGGATCAGGACCCGTGGTACGACGATCCCGCGGATCTCGCGTCGTATCAGCCGGGCCAGATCGTGCGCAGCCGCGAAGTGCAGACGCGAGTGCTCGGCCTCCCCTTCCCGGTGTACACCGAGCAGTTGCTGTTCCGCTCGAACGATGCACACGACAATCCGATCGTCACCGCGACAACCGTTGTGGTACCAGGTATTCCGTGGCAGGGCAGCCCTCGGCCGGTGCTGTCCTTCCAGGAGGCGATCGACTCCACCGATTCCGCCTGCAATCCCTCACACACCATGCAGACCGGCACCATGAAGGAGTCGGCACTGGTGATCTATTGGCTGGCACAGGGTTTCGCGATCAACGTGCCGGACTTCGACGGAAAGTTCAATACCTTCAACACCTATGCCGAGGGCAAGATGGGCCTCGACAGCCTGCGTGCGCTGAAGAACGATCCAGCCCTCGGACTCACCGACTCCGGTATCGCGCTGTACGGATATTCCGGCGGCGGTTCGGGTTCCATTCGCGCGGCCGAGCTGCGGGCGAGCTACGCACCCGATGTGCGGCTGCTCGGCACCAGCATCGGCGGCACACCCGGCGACCTAGTGGCGCAGGCTCGGTACGCGACCCGAGCCCGGGCTCACCGGCACGAGTACCTTCACCATGTGGCTCGGCTTCGCCAGCCTGGCCCGGGAGTATCCGGACGTCTTCGACCCCGCCGATCTGCTGACCACCGAGGGACAGCAGATCATCAAGGATATCCAAAGTCGTTGCTACGCGACCATTGCGCTCACCGGTGTCTACCGACCCATCAGCGCCTACTACCAGCCCGGCAAGTCGCTGGAATCGTCCCTCGAGATCCTTCGGGTCCTGCAGGACAACAGCTTGGGCAAATACCTCCCGGATACACCGATCCTGTGGTGGCACGGCATGTGGGATGAACTGATTCCACCGTCGGTCGTGCTGCCGACCGTCCAAAGCTATTGGGAGCGTGGCGCGGATCTGCGCTTCTACACCGTTCCCGTCCCAGAGCACATCGTCAATGCCGTCACCGGCTGGCCGCCAGCAGCGGCGTGGACCAGCGCGGTGCTGCGCGGCCTGCCGCCGGGCCCGAAGCTCGAGGCGGATTACCAGCCGCTGCCACCCGGCTTTCCCGGAAGCTGAAACCGGCTGTGTCCGAACCGCTTGGTGAACGGGTTGATCTCGACGATGGCACTGACCAATTCGGGCGCCTCGGCCGCGGCAATGGTCGCCGCGCCACCGGACAGGGAGTGGCCGACGACATCGCAGCGATGCGGCCCTCCTCGAATGTCACGAACTCGGTCATTTTTCTTACCTTCCAGGCGTTTTCGAAAGGTCGCGTAAGGGGCGATGCGCTCGAATCGAACGCCGGAATACCCCCGACCGGATCGGTCGGATAGACAGCGGATTTCGTCGATCCCTGATCCGACCAGCCCCGACGGGCTGCCAGAGCGCCTCAGCGCGAGCTACCTCGCAGCTAGCGCGGCGGCTAAGATGTGATTGGCATCATATTTTTGGGTCGGGGCAACGATACCGAGGAGAACAATCATGTCCGGACTGGTGCAAAAGAGTTTCGACAAGCCCGAAGAGACCCGCTTGTTCGAGGATGGCAAGGGCAAACTCGACCTGGTCAATCTCGACGGCGGCCCGGTCGGTCGGGCGGTTTTCGAACCCGGTTGGCGGTGGTCGCAGCACGTCAAGCCGATCGCCCAGACCGACAGTTGCGAAGCGGCCCATATGGGCTACTGCCTCTCGGGGCGACTGATGGTCGCCATGAACGACGGCGAACAAATGGAATACGGCCCCGGCGACTTCATGATCGTCGCACCAGGACACGACGCCTGGGTCGTGGGCGATGAACCGTGCGTCATGCTCGACTGGCAGGGTGTCGCCGACTACGCCAAGCGGTGAGTGTTCAGTCCCAACTCGGCGCGGCGTCGTAGCGGCGGCGCATCTGGCGGCGGCGGTAGAACACCTCGTCCACCGAGAGCGTCGTGGTGGTCACCGGCGCCAGGCGGATGTTGAGGCCGAGTTCCCTGATGCGGTGCTCCAGATCGATGCGGCGCTCCGGCGGCAGGTTGGACCACATCGCTTCGAAGCGGCCCCGCACCGGCGGGTCGGCGGCGGCGATCAGGTCCAGCAGCAGCGGCCAGTCGTGCGCGTCGGTGGCGATACCGGGCAATGCCGACACCATCGCATCGTTCATCTGCGCGAGCAGCGCTATCATCCGGCGCTGGATCCCGGCGTCGGCGTATGCCATCAGGCTGAAGAGTCCGCGCCACAGGTCGGATTCGATGCGGCCCTCCAGGCTGCCGACGAGCCCGGCCAGCGCCGCGTCGTTCGCGATGATCGGATTCGCGGCCAGGGCGCCCATGGCCCACTTACTCAGCCGTCCGATGAAGGTCAACAGCTCCGGTGCCGCACCTGCCCGGAGATAGGTCGCGACCAGATTGCCGATCATTTCGGTGGACCCGACGCTGAGCAGAACATCACCAATCGACGCGGACAGATCGGCCTCACAGCGCGCGAACGTCGACAGCGCGGCCAACTGCAATCCCGTCGACCCGATGAGCACGGTGTGCACCATCCGCGGAATCCGCTGCCGCGGCCCAGCCAGCAGTTGACGAAAGATCGCGCTCACACCTGTGACGGAATAGGCATAAGCGGCGGAGAAGATCAGGCCCTCGTCATCGAGTACGCCCTGTTCGAAGGCCGCGCACAGGGTCGGTGTAGCGAAGGCGTCGAGGAACGGCCCTGCGGTGATGTAGTCCCTGCGGGCCAACATTTCGTTGAGAATCCGCACGATGGGTTCCGGTGGCGCGACCTCGGCGAGCTGCCCGACGGTGCGCGGATCCATATACGGGGCGCAGTCGGCCACATACGCGGGCGCGAGCATGGCAACCGTCTCGGCCGCCTTCTTCGGATGATCGACACCGACCGCGCCCGCCGCCCGACCCGTCATCATCGGCGGTACGAGGCGCTGCACCAGCGGCATCGAGATGCGCAGCGGAATGATCGGCACCAGTTTGCTGATCCGCTCGAACGTCTCGTTGTGCTGGTCGAAGATCAGGCCCGCCAGCCGTTCCTGGAGTTCATGCAGGTTCTCACTGCCCAACCGCTCCAGATGCGCGAGTCGCTCCACTGGCGCATGCAAAGTCCGTGACAGCAGGACGATCTGGGCCCCGGTTACCAGATCACTCATCAGCCGAGCCGGCTCCCGAACATGATCTTCTTCGTCACCGCCCGGAACGGCCGGGGCAGCGCGCCGACCATCTCGTCGACGGCCTCGATGAGCGCCGCCGTCTCGAGTTGCTTGGCCGCGCGGAACATCTCGAGCAGTTCGGCAGCCTCCTGTTCGGTGATCATGCCGGTTGCCGCCAGCGGCCCGCGTAGTTCGTGTTCTAGGTCGGTCCTGGCGGTCATAGGGCTACCCGTTTCTTCTTCTATCGCAATGTCGATCACTCGTGAAAGCCCCGAGCATAGGGGTCTCGGCGACCGGGCGGGGCAGTGCGTAAAGAATTCGTTATCCAAAGATCTTCATAACTTTTTTGAGAGGGATGGCTTCCTTTTTATTTGTGCCGCAAGACAACTCGGGTTTTGTTCTCAGTCACGGGAAGTTGCGCGTTCGGCTGTGTGCGCGCATCTGTTTGTATCTGGGCATGATGGATCGGTGTCGGCTCGCCAAGGTCCATTCCTGCCTCGAGAGCCACACATGCCCACGTCCGGCCTGACGCGCCGGTCGTTTCTCGGCGCGACGGGTATCGGCACCCTCGCGCTCACCGCCGCGTGTACTGGCTTCGCCACCACGGGAAGTGGCGGCATGCTCTTTCTCTCCACGCAATTCCGCCCAGCCGACGAGGCCGAGCGGTTCCGTAACCTGCTCGGCAAGACGGCGCCGGGCGTCAGCTATGTGACCATCGAGGAAAGTCCGTTCGCGAGTCAGGTGCGCAGCCAGGTCGGGGCGGGCTCGACGCAGGTCGGTCTGCTCGGCGGGTTGCACGGCGATATCGCGCCGCTTGCCGACGGCTACCTCGAGGATCTCACCGGTCTGCTCGTCGACCTCGGCAACCGCGGCTGGCCCGCCGCCTACCTACAGCTAGCACGGGCCAGTACCGACCGTACGTGGTATATCCCCTGGGCCACAGCCAGTTACGTCCTCGCCGCGCACGCCGACGCGCTACAACACCTGCCATCGGGCGCGAACGCCACGGCACTGACCTACGACCAGTTCCTCGACTGGGCGATCGCCGCACGCCGCGCCAATGGCAACCGACCGATGCTCGGCCTGCCCGCCGGGCCGAAAGGACTGTTGCATCGGTTCACCCAGGGGTATCTGCTGCCCTCGTTCACAGGCGGTCAGATCACCACCTTCCGCTCGGCCGAGGCCGTGACGGCCTGGCAATACTTCCGTGAACTGTGGGCCAACTGTGCACAGTCGAGTACGAATTACGACTTCATGCAGGAACCGCTGGCCAGCGGCGAAGTGCGCATGGCTTGGGATCATGTCGTGCGCCTGGTGCACGCGCCCGAGCATGACCCACAGCACTGGCGCATGCTGCCCGCACCGCGTGGCAAACACGGCCTTGGCTATATGGCCGTTGTCGCCGGGCTCGCGATTCCCAAGGGCAGCACCGATCCGGAACTCGCGCAGCGCACCATCAGCGCGCTGACCAAGCCGGAAACCCAGATCGAACTGCTGCGCTCCAATGGCTTTTTCCCTTCGGTCGACACCGCCATCCCGGACGATCTGCCCCCGGCGGTCGGGCTCGAGGCCGATGCCGTGCACCGGCAGCAGCAGGCACCGGGCGCGATCCTGTCGCTGCCGCCGGTCGGTCTCGGTCAGCGCGAGGGCGAAGTGAGCAAGGTGTTCAAGGACAGCTTCCGCTCGATTGTGTTGGACGGCGCCGATATTCGGTCCACCCTCGACCAGCAGGCCCGGGTGTTGCAGGGGATTCTCGACGAGCTGAAGGTGCCGTGCTGGGCACCCGATCCCGTCACCGACGTCTGCGGGGTGGGGTAGCTGTGCGTGCGCGTCTCGGTTCGCCATGGATTCTGCTGCTGCCCTCGATCGTGCTGCTGGCCGCGCTGTTCGGTTGGCCGCTGGTGCGAGCGGTCTTCGACGCGTTCAGCGACGATCACGGCTTCACGCTCGCGCACTGGCGGCGCTTGTTCGGTGACCCGTATTTCCTTACCTCGCTGCGCAATACGCTGTTGTTGATCGTGATCGTGGTGCCGATCCAGTTGGTGCTCGCGGTCGGTATGGCGCTGCTGATGCAGGCGCGGCCGCGGTTCGCGAGCGGTCACTTCTACCTGTGGTGCGTACCACTGGCGATCTCCGAACTGGCCGCCGGACTGGTGTGGTTGTCGATCTTCGGCAATCGCGGATACCTGAACTCACTGCTGGTCTGGCTCGGGCTGTCCGAGGACGGTGTGCCGTGGTTGAACTATCAGCACACCGGCACCATGCTGCTCGCGGTGGTGATCGCCGAGATCTGGCGGGCGACCTCGCTGGTGTTCGTCATCGTGGTGGCGGGCGTGCAGCTGATCCCACGCGATTACGACGAAGCGGCGCAGGTGTTCGGCGCGAACTTCTGGCAGCGGCTCCGACATGTGACGCTGCCGCAGCTCGGGCCGAGTCTGCAGGTCGCACTTATCCTGCGCACCATCCTCGCGCTGCAGGCCTTCGCCGTTGCACAGGCTCTCACCGGGCGCGACTTTCCGCTGCTGGTCGGCGAGACCTATGAGTGGTACTCGAATCTGCAGAATCCGGCGGTGGCGAGCGCGGTTTCGCTTGTCGTGATGGCCATCTCGCTCAGTACCGCCGTGTTCTATCTGCGCACGGTCAGGGCGCCGGAGGGGTCGCGATGAGCCAGGCCAGGGTGCTGCCGCCGATCGATCGCGCACCGCTGCGCCGACGCCGATGGCGGGCCATCGGAGTGCAGGTGGCGTGCATCGCGGTGACGCTGTTCATGGCGCTGCCGATCGTGCTGATCGGACTCGCCGCGGTGTCCTCGCGCGAGGCGCTGAACGAGTTCCCGAAACCATTGCTGCCAAGCGAATTCTCCACCGAGACGCTGCAGTCGTTCTTCCGTGCCACCGGAACCGTTCCGGCACTGGGCAACTCGGTACTCGTCGGGCTCTACACGGTGTTCTGGTCGCTGGTCATCGGAGCACCCGCCGGGTATGCGCTGGCCCGCAATGTCTTCCGGGGCAAGGACGCCTACCAGATATTCATTTTGTTCGTGCGGGCGCTGCCGATCGTGGTGCTCTCGGTGCCGCTGGCGACGATGTTCCTGCGGCTGGACGTGTACGACACCGTCTTCGCCGTGACACTTGTGCACACCACACTCGCGCTGCCGACCACCGTGCTCATTACGGCAAGTATTTTCGTCGCGGTACCGGCCGATCTCGAGGAGGCGGCGCGCGTCTTCGGCTGCACTCGCTGGCAGGCCGCGCGCAAAGTCGTCGTGCCGCTGGCACTTCCCGGGCTCGCGGCATCGTCGATCTTCACGTTCGTGCTGTCGTGGAACGAAATCCTCGGTGCGACCATCGTGACGCTCGGGCATCGCACGCTGCCCGCGCAGGTGCTCACCACACTCGGTGAGGCATCGACGCCGTACCGGTTCGCGGGCGGGTTCGCACTGATCATTCCGGCGCTGGTCTTCATCTTCGTGATGCGGCGCTATCTGGTGAATATGTGGGGGACGACGCTGAGATGACAGAGGTGCATGGCACATGGCCGAAGTGATTCTGCGGGATCTGGTGAAGACCTATCCCGGCGGCACGACGCGCGCCACCGACCAGGTCTCGCTGGAGGTGACCGACGGCGAATTCATGGTGCTGCTCGGGCCGTCCGGCTGCGGTAAGACGACATTGCTGCGCATGATCGCCGGGCTGGAACTGCCCGATTCGGGGCAGATCGTGATCGGCGACAAGGATGTCACCTATCTCGAACCACGGCGGCGCAATCTGTCGATGGTGTTCCAGTCCTATGCCGTCTTCCCCAATAAGAAGGTCGCCGACAATATCGGCTTCGGCCTGCGGGTGCACGGTGTGCCCACCGAGGAGATCCGACGCAAGGTCGCATGGGCCGCGGATCTGCTGCAGCTCACGCCGTACCTGGATCGGTATCCGGCGAAGTTGTCCGGCGGCCAACGCCAGCGCGTCGCGGTGGCGCGCGCGATCGTCATGGATGCCGATGTGCTGCTCATGGACGAGCCGCTGTCCAATCTCGATGCACTACTGCGACTTTCGTTTCGCGCCGAGCTGAAGAAATTGGTCGGCGAGCTCGGCACCACCACGATCTATGTCACCCACGACCAAGTCGAGGCGCTGTCCCTCGGCGATCGCGTCGCGGTGATGCGCGACGGAGTGATCGTCCAATGTGGTTCGCCGACAGCGGTTTACGACGGTCCAGCGACCGAATTCGTCGGCGGCTTCCTGGGCAGTCCGCCGATGAACTTCCTCACCGGGATCGTCGACATAGGCGAGGCCGGACCGCATATCGATCTCGGCGGGCAGGCGCTGCCGGTACCCGCCGAGCTCGCATCGTTCAACGGTAAGAAGCTCAACCTCGGCATCCGTCCCGAGGCCATCGTCCTCGGCGACGAAGCAGGCGCCGATTCGATACGTGCCGAACTCCAGGTGCTGGAACCGCTCGGCTCGTCCACCCTGTTGACCACCGATGTCAGCGGACAGACCGTCAAGATTCAGACGCGGCCCAGCTTCCGGGCCGACCAGGGCGATGCGCTGAACCTGCACCTGCCGGCGCGGGCATGCCGCTGGTACGACCCGGAAACCGGATTATTGCTGGAGGACTCAGTGTAGATATCCGGTGGACACTTCACCGTATCCGATCAACTCGACTGCCGAATATTGTGGAGCCAATTCCTCCGCGGTTACCAATGCGCCATAGATAGCCAGTTTGGCCTGCTGCAGGATGCGGCAACTCGGCGAACAAATATTATGGATGGCCATTGCACGCCGCGCCTGCCCCGGCGTCAACTCACCGGGATCACTGAAACAGTCACCGATATTGGAGATTATCGATCGCATCTCGGCTAACCCACTCTCACGGGCACGGCTGCTGCTTCGACGATTCGACCACGGCCGACAGTGAGCGACACCAGGGCAACATTGCCGAGCGTAGTAATGAGCGGACCCGCGACCGTGGCGAATTGATATCCGCTCGCCAGCAGCACTCCCAGCACGCCGAGCGCCCCAGCGAAGGCATTCGCGGCGAACATTTGCCAGGTCTCTTCCTGAGGCTTCGACCAGGCGTGCCGCAGCGTCGGAATGGTGGCTACCAGGTTGGCGCAGATGGCCACCGACGCGCCGAAGGTCTTCTCCGAAATTTCCACCGTGACCAGGACACATGCGATAGAAGAGAGCAAACACGCCCAATCTATATTGTCTCCGGGTCGCAGACTCACGCCACGGCGCAGACCGAGGGCGATAACCGCGGCATTCATACTTGCCGACGCCGCATTGATACCGGCGGCGAGGTATGCGCCCGCCAGATATGCGACCACCGCGAATACGGTATTGGCAGTGCACCACGCCACCCAGGATGCCATCCGCGGTCGCGTGCCGCCGTCCAGAATTCCGACCAGATATGCGATGACTCCATACAGTGAGATGCCGATGCTTACCAAAGCGACCGACGAACTCGGACTCCAGAACTCACTCACGTGCACCATTCCTCATTTTTTGCGCAGATATGCACAAGACAGCCACAACCGGCGATTCCACCCGCATGCGAACACACCGAAGGCGACATATCCGGTGCGACGATGGAGACCGTATCTGCCGTGCGTGAACACTTCGGGATGATTTGTTCGTTCGCGATTGAAAGAATCGTTACACGGAGGTTCCGTAGCGACAAATGCAGCAGGTCGGCCGTAACGAACTTTTACGTCGGTAACTGACGCTTAACAGAATATGGTTACTGAGCTCACATCGGTGCGGAATCGACATTAATGAGCGTCGTTTCGAGGCAGACATGCCATAGACACACGAAGACCCCAGCCATAGCTGGGGTCTCCCGTGGTAACGCCGACCGTTGTGCGAGTCGAAACCTCTGCACCCCGGCCTCGGTAGTGAGCCTGCCACACTTGCCGGGAATCGTCGCGCCGAGGGCGCCGCCTACGAGCCCTCGCAGCGCGCTTGCATCTGTAAGTCCGGTGGAATCACGCGCGACCAGGCGATATCCGTTGACAAAGACTTTGTTAAGGTAACGAAACAGCAACTTCGTGATCATCCCGTGTCCAAACTGTTCGACTCGGAAGCTAGGACTCATGACAGCGTCCCCACTGGATCATGCAGCAGCCCTGCCGTTTTCGAGTTCGGGAACCGAAGACCGCCGGGCTCGGACTACCGTGGCAGCAACGACCGCTCAGCCCGCTGGAGGCCTTGTGCGCAGCATCGCCCGCGTACTGCTCATCATCTCGGCGCTCGTCGGCATTGCGATGCCGACCGTGCCCGCCGCATTCGGCGCACCGGTCACCGATGACGCCACCGCCGCGAAGATCGACGAGTTGCTGGCAGTGCGGGCTGCCTCGGCGGGCGCGCGTAAGGGTGAGCTGATCGAACGGCTATCGGCTCGCCTGCTCGGGACGCCGTATGGCGCGGATATGCTCATCGGATCGGGCGACCAACCCGAACAGTTGGTCATCGATCTGCGGCGGGTGGATTGCTTCACCTATCTCGACTATGTCGAAGCCCTCAGCAGGTCCAACGACCGCGACCAGTTCGTGGCGAATCTGATCGCGACCCGCTACACCGACAGTCGCGTCGAGTTCCGGCAGCGCAAGCACTTCTTCAGCGATTGGTCGCATACCGCACGCATCGCGGCCACCGATATCACCGACACGCTGAGTCCGGCCGCGGTGACCGTCGCAAAACGTCTCAATGCGAAAGCCGATGGCGGAGTGTATCTTCCAGGCCTGCCGGTGGTCGATCGCGATATCGCCTACATACCCAGCGCTGCGGTAGACGAGGGTGTCATCGGTGGACTGCACACCGGTGACTACATCGGCGCGTACGCCGACCAGCCGGGACTCGATGTCACCCACGTCGGCATCTTCGTCATGACTCCGAGCGGCCCGGTCTTCCGCAACGCATCCTCACTCGCCGCCAACAACAAGGTGGTCGACTCACCCTTCGCCGAATACGTGCGCACGACTCCGGGCATCATGGTGCTCCGCGCGCAGTAGTCGCTAGTGGAACCGGCCAACGCGAGGAGTGGGCGAGCGGTGTTCGGCGGTGACGGCCGATTTCGTCGGTCGGATACGGCGTGGTCGCCGATCGCCACATCACGACTCTTCCGTTGCTGCACGACAACGGCGAGTCGAATCGCCACCCGTGATCCGCTCCCGCGGTTGACCGTAGTGCCGTCTCGCTTCTGCCCGACCGTCGGTGGCCGGTTCCATCTCCCACTGTGCCCAGGGTGGCACCGGAGTCGACAGTGCCGGGATGCCCTAGATCGGGGGACATTGGTCCTGCAGTCGGTTTGAACCGGATCAATCGCCGAAACCGGCAAGCCGCGCATCCGGCCGGGATGTGATCAGCCCGAGGTCGGCGTCGTAGCGGCGGTACAGCAGGTGCCCGCGGCGGGTGGCGGAATCGAGGAAGAACAGATATGGCAGGCCGATGCCGCACAGCCGGTCGACGGCCGCGGTCTCGGACAACTCCGGGATCGGCGGCGGTTCGGCGGGGTCGCAAGCCGAGCGGAGCAGCCCGACCCCCGCGGCATCGCCCCGGTAGACGATCGCATCGGCACCGGTGTCGGCATCGATGAACAGGTGCGCGTCGTAATCCATCGCATCCAGCACCGCGGCGGCCGCATCCGGTGGCGCGACCAGCAACGAGCAATTTTTGCGGCGGGTGATTGTGCCGTCTATGGATGCCTGGAGTAGTCCCCGCCGCATCGGCTCCCGCTCCGGCGCCTCCGGTTGCTTCGTCGCCAACCGCTGGATCAGCCGCTCCAGCCGCAGCACGACAGGCAGCACCATGCCCGGCCCCGGCGTAACCGTCTGCACACGCGCCGGAGTACCGCCGACGTGCAGATTCACTTGAACCAACTGCGGCCCACTCGAACAATTCGCGCCGACGACCCGTACCCGGGCACCACCGTCGACCCGATTCCGTTTGAGCAATCGCCCGACCGCCCCGGCCACACGTTCGAGTTCCAACTCCGCGATCGGTCCACGCGGAAATACGACGATGTCGGGGAAGGCCCGAGTGGACCACTTCCCTGACGCACTCATGGCGACCTCGCAATTCGATATTTTGTTGAGCTCCGACCCTGGAGACTCGATGGCAGCATCCGCGACGGCCAGTACGGGAGGGCCGAAAGTCACTGCTACATCCGACCTTCGGCACCGATCGACAACCCGCACAACGTCCCGAGTCGGCGGGTGACCATGGACCCTCGAGAACGGGCGCAAGGCCCATATCGAGCCGCTGCCCGCGCGACGACACTTCAAGATATGACCGATACCAGCGCTTCTCCCGTCCGTTCCGTGCCGGACCACCCGACGGTGCTGGCGGCCATGCAGTTGGCCGGCCGAGCACCGTCGTTGCACAACACCCAGCCGTGGCGGTGGGTGTTCGACGGGGTCCGGCTGCGGCTGTATCGCGACGACGACCGCCTGCTGACCTCGGCAGATCCACTCGGCAGGCAGTTGGTGATCAGCTGTGGCGCGATGCTGCATCACGTGCGCACCGTCTTTGCCGCCAAGGGGTGGCACACCGACACCACCCGGCTGCCCGATGCCAGACACCCGGACTACCTCGCGGTTATCGAGTTCCGACCGTGGCCCGAACCGCCGGACGGTGTGCGGGCGCGTGCCCGGGCCATTGATCGGCGACGTACCGACCGACTGCCGCTGCTCGCACCGACCGGCTTGTCAGAGCTCCTGCATATCGGACGAATGCTGGTGACACCGCACGACCTCGAACTCGATGTCCTGGACGACAGCGCCCGCGGGAAGCTGGCGGGAGCGTCCGAACACGCCACCGCGCTGCGCCGCTACGACATGGAGTACCAAACCGAATTGCATTGGTGGGCTGGACATTCCGGCGACTCCGAAGGCGTCCCGCGCGAGGCTCTAGTCTCCGATGCCGAGTTCGCCCGTGTCAGTGTGGGACGCGCCTTCCCGTCCGCGCCGCATTCGGCCCGCCGCGGGGACCTCGAGGACAATGCGCGACTGTTGGTGCTCAGCTCACCCCGCGAGTCGGTCATCACGTGGCTGCACACCGGCGAAGCACTTTCCGCACTGCTGCTGGAATGCACGACCGCCGGTCTGGCGAGTTGCCCGATGACCCATATCACCGAAATGCCCTCGGCCCGAAAGGTTATCGCGAGCATGATCGCCCACCCCGGCATCCCCCAGGTGGTGATCCGGGTCGGCACCGCACCCGAGGATGCACCCGAAACCGCACCTACACCGCGCCGCCCGCTCACCGACATCCTGACGATGCAGCCATGAGCACACCCGGGATCGTCGAAAGTCCTTCGGCGACGATGTCTGTCTCCGAAACGCCGTGCCCGATGGCTCAGTAGGGTGAAATATGAATCGAGGGAGGTACTTGGCGATGACCAGCGTGTTCTTGGTCGATGACCATCAGATCGTGCGTCGTGGGGTGCGGGATCTGGTCGAGTCCGAGTCCGATCTCGAGGTCATCGGCGAGGCGGGCACGGTGGCGCAGGCCTTGGCGCGCATACCCGCGCTGCGCCCGCAGGTCGTGGTCCTCGATGTGCGCCTGCCCGACGGCAATGGCATCGAACTGTGCCGCGAGCTGCTGGATCAGCATCCGGAGCTGCGGTGTCTGATACTCACCTCGTTCACCGACGAACAGGCCATGCTCGATGCCATCTTGGCCGGTGCCAGCGGATATGTGGTCAAGGACATCGACACCATCGAGCTGGTCGAGGCCATTCGCGAGGTCGGCGCGGGTAAGTCGCTGCTGGACAATCGCGCGGCCGCGGCGTTGATGGCGAAGCTGCGTGAGGAGGCCGAGGCCAAGACCGGGCCGCTGGCCGGTCTCACCGAACAGGAACGGACCCTGCTCGGTTTGCTCGGTGAGGGGCTGACGAATCGGCAGATCGCGGGTCGGATGTTTTTGGCGGAGAAGACCGTGAAGAACTATGTCTCGCGGCTGTTGACCAAACTCGGTGTCGAACGCCGCACCCAGGCCGCCGTGCTGGCCTCCGAGCTCAAAGCGCCGACGCCGAAAGAAAGGTGAGCGACCTGCGGTTTCGGCCGGTGTGACATGGACTACACCACCGGGGGAGAATACCCATTATGGATGAAGAGTCGACCGTGTCCGGCCAGCCGCCGGTGACGGAAACTTTGTCCCAGCTGCGGCTGCGTGAACTGCTCGGTGAGGTCCAAGATCGCATCGCGCAGATCGTCGGGGTCCGTGACCAGATGGATCGCCTGATCGAGGCGATGCTGGTGGTCACCGCCGGATTGGACCTGGACAACACGCTGCGCTCGATCGTGCACACCGCCATCGAGCTGGTCGACTCCGAGTACGGGGCCCTTGGCGTGCGCGAAACCGATCAGACCAGCAACGAGCTCTCCGAGTTCGTCTACGAGGGCATCGACGACCGCACCCGGGTCATGATCGGCGATCTGCCGCGCGGTCACGGTGTTCTGGGTCTGCTCTTCGAACAACCGAAGCCCATTCGGCTGAGCGATCTGTCCAAGCATTCGTCCTCGGTGGGTTTTCCGGCCCATCATCCGCCGATGCACTCTTTCCTCGGTGTGCCGGTGAAGGTGCGCGACGAGATCTTCGGCAACCTCTACCTGACCGAGAAGTCCGGTGGTCAGGAATTCACCGAGGACGACGAGGTCGTGGTGCAAGCGCTTGCCGCCGCGGCGGGTATCGCCATCGCCAACGCTCGCCTCTACGAGCAGTCCCGCATCCGCCAGCAATGGCTGGAAGCCAACCGCGATGTCGCCACCGAATTGCTCGCGGGTGGTGAGCCGAATGAGGTGCTGGAGCTGGTCGCCGACCGCGCGCTGCAGCTGACCCACTCGGCGTGCAGCTTCCTCGCACTGCCCGAAGATCCGGATATTCCGCCCGAAGAGGTGACCGACCTGGTCGTCGTCGCCGCGGCCGGTGTCGATGCGCACAAGCTGACCGGACAACGCATTCCGATAAGCGAATCGCATTCGGGCATCGCATTTCGGGAGAACCGGGTACTCGCGGTCGCTCGGCTGAAGTACAGCCTGCTGTTCGGCAAGCCGACCGAATTCGGACCGGCGCTGGTGCTGCCGCTGCGGGCCGAACAGACGGTCATCGGTGTGCTCACGATCCTGCGTCCACCGGAGTCCGGACCGCTCGATACCGCCGGACAGGCCATGATGGCGGCCTTCTCCGTCCAAGCCGCGTTGGCGCTGCAACTGGCCAGGAGCCAGCGCCGAAACCGCGAACTCGATGTGCTCTCCGACCGCGACCGGATCGCGCGCGATCTGCACGACCACGTGATCCAGCGCCTGTTCGCGGTCGGCCTATCACTGCAGAGCACTGCCCAGCGGGCCCGGGTACCCGAGGTCAAATCTCGGCTCACCGAGACCATTCAGGACATCCAGTCGATCGTGCAGGATATTCGGCATTCGATCTTCGACCTGCACGGCAGCTACACCGCCGATGCCCCGACGCTGCGCAAGCGGTTGCACGGCATCATCGCCGAAATGATCGGAGAAAGCGGGCTGCGCACCACGATTCGACTGGCCGGACCGGTCTCGGTGCTGGAGCCGCCACTGTCGGAGGATGTCGAGGCGGTGCTGCGCGAGGGTGTGAGCAATACGGTCCGGCACGCGTCGGCCACCACGGTATCGGTCCATCTGCGGGTGCGCGACGACGTCACCATCGAGATCATCGACGACGGTGTCGGCGTGCCCGGCGGGTTCGAGCACATGAGCGGATTGACGAATCTGGCGACCCGCGCCGAGCAGGCGGGCGGCAGCTTCAGCATTACCAACGGCGGGGACAACGGCACCGTGCTGCGCTGGTCCGCGCCGCTGCCCTGATCGGTTACGCCTGCGGACGCATCCTCTGGCGAGCGGTAGCTCGGACGTCAAAGGGCGAGCCCTGGCGCCTAGCCTGGTCGGCACTGTTGTCCTGCCCGGGCGCTGAGTGATCTCGGCATGAGCGGTCTTTGGGCCCTGTGGTTCGTGACCAACGCCAGGCGTGCGCGAGGGCCTCGGGTTCCTAACCTACGGGTAGCCGATCTATCGCAAACCCGAAGGGGCCGTGAAATCTCATGTCCACCACCATCAATCCCCCCGTACTCGTCGGCGTCGACGGCTCCGACGCCGCCACCGAGGCGCTGCGCTGGGCCGCGATCGACGCCGTGCGCCACCGCGCACCCCTGCACATCGTGTACGGCATCGGCGCGCCGATGGACTTCGGTCCCGGAATCGCCTTCGACCCCATCGATTACGACACCTATCGAGCCACCGGTGCCGCCGCCGTCAACGCCGCCCGCGACCACGCGACCGCGGCAGCCGCCCCCATCGGCGACCTCGATATCGCCACCTTTGTCATCGACGCACCACCGATCCCGGTCCTGCTCGACCGCTCCAAAGAAGCACGCATGCTCGTCGTCGGCACCCGCGGACTCGGCGCGTTCCGCCGTGGCCTGCTCGGCTCGGTCAGTACCGCCGTCGCACGCCACGCGCACTGCCCGGTCGCCGTGATCCCCGAACCCGAGAACGACAAAGCCGATCGACTGCTCGGACCGGTACTCCTCGGTGTCGACGGCTCCCCCAGCGCCACCCGCGCCATCGAGGTCGCCTACGACCAGGCCGCCCACCGCGAAGTCGCACTGCGCGCGGTGCTCACCTGGTCCGAATTCAACCGCTACACCGCCCGCGACGATATGCAGAAAGAAGCCGAGGAACTGCTCTCCGAGAGCCTGGCCGGCTACGCGGAAAACTATCCCGACCTCCAGGTCGAGCGCCTGGTCGTCGAGGATCGACCAGCCAGACGCCTACTCGCCGAGGCCGAATACGCGCAACTGATCGTCCTCGGCAGCCGCGGCCGCGGCGGCTTCGCGGGCATGACCCTCGGCTCGGTCAGCCAAGCCGTCCTACACGCCACCGACTGCCCCCTCATCATCGCCCGCCCCTGATATCCGCCCTGAGTCTCGGCACTGACCGCGCGCAGGGAGTTCCCCGGTTGCGTTAATCGTGGCGCACAGTGGTGTTCACATCCTGTTTACGATGTCGGGATGTTGATTGAGGACGCGCAGGAGAGATCGGTCGCCCCTGCTGGGGAAGTGGGGACTGCGCGTCCGTGGCGATCTCGGTTGATCTGGGGCAGTGTCGTCGGCGCGGTTGTGGTGCTGGTCGCGGGGCAGTTGATGGCGGTGCATATCAATGCGCTCGGGCCGCTGACCAGTCTTTCTTGGGACTACGTCGGGCGACCCAAGTCGGCGACAACGCCGTGGGCCGGATTTCTGTTGGCACTGATCGGCGTTCCCCGGGATGTGCGGGTGCGTGCGCTGGCGGCGGCGGTCGGCATCGATGTGATCTTCGTGATCATTCGGACGATCGAGGGGCGGTTGTTCACGGTCGGGAACGGTCCGACCATTGTGCTCACCGCGCTCGCGGTGATCGCCGCCGCGCGCTGGACCGGTGCGCGGCGCGAAACCGCGCTGCGCACAATCGCTCTCGGCGCACTGCTGATTCTTGCGACCAAAGTCGGCGAGATCTGGCTGGACATCACCGCATGGGCCTGCCCGACCGTGCTGGATCCGTACGCGGAACTGGCCGATCACGCGCTCGGCAATCCGTCGTGGCTGATCGGACAGGCGCTCGATGCGGCAGGACCGGTACCGCTGGGCGTGGTGCGATGGGTGTATTTCGAGCTGCCGGTCGCGGCCATCGTGGTCGCGGCGTGGCAGTTGCGCGGTGTGACGGCGGGCGCGTGGCCGCGTCACTATCTGGTGCGCACATTCCTGACCCTCGGCGTGGTCGGTCCACTGTTTTATGTGGTCTTCCCGGTGGTCGGGCCGGTGCTCGCATTCGGCCCGCAGGGGCAGGGTTTCCAGCTCGCCGATGTCTGGCCGAATGTCGTTGCGGCACTGCCGTCTTCGGTCGATTCGATGCCGTTCGACAGCATCACACCGCGTAATTGCATGCCGTCGCTGCATACGGCGTGGGCGCTGTCGCTGTTCATCCATTCTCGGCGTGGGCCGCTCTGGTTGCGCTGGGGCGGTGTGTTCTGGCTGGTCTGCACCCTCGTCGCGACGCTCGGCCTCGGGGCCCACTACGGGGTGGACCTGGTGGCGGGCGCGGCACTGTGCCTGACCGTCGAATCCGTCCTGCGCGATCCGGACCGGGGTTGGGATCGTGGCCGTGCGCAGGTGGTGACCTTCGGTATCGCGACCTTTGCAGGGGTGCTGGTTTGCGTGCGTTTCCTCGCGCTGCCGATGGCGAATTACCCGTTCCCGTTCGGTGTCGCGATCCTCGGCGTATTCGCCGCGCTGGCGTTCACCTTCTACCGGACCTGGTTCGCGGAGGAGGTTCCGGACGCCTCGGACAAGGCGGAAAAGGTACTGAATCGCTAACTCGTGCGCAGCGTACCGATCATGGCACTGTCCGGTAGACGACGGTGTCGCCGCCTGCCGCGGACAACCCGAAACCCATTGCGTGCCAGCACTGATGGAATCGCCTTTTCGCGCAATCCTCGCCGAGTGCCGTCTCCCGTGCCAGACTGGCGGCGTGAGTGAGCAGGACGGCACCGACAAGACCCGCCCACCGACCCGCGATCGCGGCGACGCGATCGGCGCCGGACTCATCTGGCTGGCGAAATGGTCGCTGTGCATTGTGGCGATCGCGGCGGGCGCTTGGGTGCTCGGCACCGTCGTCGCCGCCCTCTGGGTGGTATTGCTGCCACTCGTGCTGGCGCTGATCGTCGCGACGATACTGTGGCCGCCGACCCGCTGGCTCACCGCACACGGCTTTCGGCCGGGCGCGGCGGCCTCGGTCACCCTGCTCGGATTCATCGCGGTCCTCGCCGGTGTTATCGCACTGATCGTCCCGTCGGTCGTGGATCAAGCCCCGGAGTTGGCCGACAAATCCTCCGAGGGCGTCAACAAGGTGCGCGATTGGCTACACGGTCCGCCGCTACGCATCCGCGACGAGCAGTTGCAAGCCGCGGTGGAGGCGATCACGCAGCGGCTGAAGTCCAGTTCGGAACAGATCGCCTCCGGCGTCTTCACCGGCGTGACCACCGCGACCTCCACGCTGGTGACGCTGTTCCTGGTGCTGGTCCTCGCGTTCTTCTTCATCAAGGACGGTCCACGGCTGCTGCCGTGGCTGCACGCCGTACTCGGCAGCCGCGGCGGCAGGCACCTCGAGGAGGTGCTGAACCGGATCTGGTCCACCCTCGGCGGATTCATCCGCGTGCAGGCGCTGGTGAGTCTGATCGACGCGGTATTCATCGGCGCCGGACTGGTGATCTTGCATGTGCCATTGGCGTTCGTGCTCGCGGTGATCACCTTCATGGGCGGTTTCGTGCCGATGGTCGGCGCATTCGTCGCCGGGGCGCTGGCGGTGCTGGTGGCACTGGTCGGCAATGGTGTGACCACGGCGCTGATCGTGCTCGGCATCATCATCGCCGTCCAGCAATTGGAAGGCAATGTGCTGCAACCGGTTCTGCAGGGCCGCAGCATGAAATTGCATGCCGTGGTGGTGCTGGTCTCGATCACCGCGGGCGGCTCCCTCTATGGCATCGTCGGCGCCTTCCTCGCGGTACCGGTAGCGGCCGTCATCGCGGTGGTGGCCCGCTATCTCGGCGAACAGATCGACGTAGTCACCGCACCACCCGAGGAATCCGAAGAGGCCGAGCCCGCACCGGAGTAAGGGCTCGGTCAGGGCATCGCGGTATTTTCGCGCCGAATCGAAATCCCATCAAAGCAGTTTGCCCCCGCCATGCTCGCCGTCTCCGCGATCTGTATCGCGCTCGGACTGGCAGGCCTACTCCTCGACGCCCGCCTCGGCGTCGAAAAATCCGCGCCAGCATAGCCCTCGCAGAGCCCGGTGCCGATTTTCGGTCTGCGGCCGCCGGTTCGGGAGGCGCTCGCGGTTGCCGATGAAGTGGCCGTGCTCGCTGTGCGCTCCCTGGTGCAGAGTCCGCAGATGTGCGAATTCCTTGGTGCGCAAGCGGGTTCCGCCGTCGATCGAGTCCATGCGGTGAATGCCCCGCCGAGATGCATCCGGTCGTTGTGCCGTAAGCGAGCTATGCGGAGTACTTGTAGAAACCCTCTCCGGTGGCGATGCCGAGCTTGCCCTTATCGATGTAGTTGGTCTTGAGCCAGGCCGCGAGCTCCTGTCCGTCCTCGCTGTTGACCAGGATGTTGTAGGGGGTGGTCAGGCCGATGACGTCGAGCATCTGGAATGGCCCGGTCGGTGCCCCCGTACCGATCCGCCAGGTCTTGTCGACCGCCTCCGGTTCGGCGAATCCGCCCGCGCCAAGGGCCATGGCCGCATTGAGCAGCGGTACGAGCAGCGAATTGAGGACGTAGCCCGCCTTTTCCTTGTGCAGTTCGATCGGCTCCATGCCGATCGAGGTAGCGAACTCGACGACCGCCCGAAAGACCTGTGGATCGGTATCAGGTGTGCCCATTACCTCGGCGGTGTTGTACCGCCACACCAGATTCGCGAAGTGCAGCGCGAGGAATTTGTCGGGGCGGCCGGTGTAGTCCTTCATATCGCTGGGCAGCAGGGTCGACGAATTGGTGGCGAAGATGGTCTTCTCCGGCGCGAGTTCGCCCAGTTGCCGGTAGGTCTGCTCCTTGATGGTGAGCACCTCCGGCACCGCCTCGATCACGAGGTCGGCATCCTGTACGGCCGCGGCGAGGTCGGTGGTCAAGACGATGCCAGCTTCGGTCTTCTCGGCCTTGGTATCACCGCCGGGCACTTCGATGCGATAGGTCTGCGCGAGCTTGGCGAAACGGTCGCGCGCGCCGGCAATGGCCTCCTCGCTGATGTCGTAGGCGGTGACATCGAATCCGTGGAATGCGGACTGGAATGCGATCTGCGATCCCAGCACCCCGGTTCCGAGAACGGTCACCTTGCGAATGGTCATTGCTGTCTCCTTACCCCGCGGGGCGCAGTCCGCCCCGCGCTGTCGTCGGTGTCGTCGAGGGAGATCATCGTTGGTCGCGTACCACTGCGGCCAGGAAGAAGGTCAGGTGGTCGCGGGCGCGGCGGCGACCTTCGGTGCGGGCCGTGGCGGGGCCGTGCAGGTAGACCAACCGCGCGAAGCCCAGCGGCGCGAGCAGTTCCCACATCAGGGCTTCACCGCTCGACTCCCCCTTCCGTAGGCGCGCGGTTACCGCTTCGGTCAGCTGTCCACGCTGCGCCCAGATCGGAAAGTACGGCGCCAGCGCTGCCGCCCCTTTGCCGAGCATATCGGTGACCAGGCGCGGATCATTCGGAATCGCTTGGCGCAGCATGAGTTTGGTGAACTTGCGGGATTCTTCGGTATCGAAGAGATCGAGTATTCGGTCGACGGTTTCGGTCAGGAACCCACCCGGATCATCCGGCACTACATCGGGATCAGGGAGCAACTCGGCGATCACCGTGTCCACCGCGCCGACACCGGCTCGGGCGGTCAACTCCTGGTAGATCGCCTCTTTATTGGCGAAGTGAGCGTAGAGGCCACCATCGGAGAGCCCCGCGGCGCGCGCGATCATCCGCACCGAGGTCGCGGCGTAACCGTGCTCGACGAACAGATCCAGTGCGGCGGCGAGTAGCAGCGCACGGGTATCTCCCGCCTCGTCCTTGCGCGGGCGACCGACGCGCCGTGGCGGAGTCACGGTCATGGGCTCAGATTAGACGATCACTGGTTAATAATCGATCGATTGATTATTATCGAGCTGAGCGCTCAACCAGCAGTCACTCATCCAGAGGATCATGCTCATGTCGAAACATCTATTGTCCCAAGAGATTTCCGAACGCCCGGCGGGCTATGCCGGGCCGAATCTGAGCCCGACCGGCCTGCGGTTGATTCCCCACCCAATCGGCGAGGGTGTCGTCGCACTCATGGCCAATGTGCCACCGAAGGACAATAACGGCGTAATCTTCGGCGATCGGGCCGCACTGGTCATCGATGCGGGCATCACGCCGACCATTGGTGCCCAGATCCGAAGTCTGGCAACCGATCTCGCCGACACTCCGCTGCGCTACCTGGTCAACACCACATACCACGGCGATCACACATTCGGTAATACCGCCTTCGACGACCTCACCGTCATCACCTCGCGCGCCAACCGCGACAACATGCACGACCTCGGCTACGAGAAGGACATCCGCTCCCGCAATATGTACGGTGACGAGGAGTTGTTCGATGAGCTCACCCGCTGGCGGCTGCCGGATCTGACCTTCGAGGCGGCAATGGAGATCGATCTCGGCGGTCGCACCGTCGAATTGCACCATTTCGGTCCCGGCAACGGACCGGGCGACACCATTGTCTATGTGCCGTCACAGCGCACCGCCTGGACTGGAAACTTCCTGACCGGCGCGGGATCGGCACACATGCTGCTCCAGGGCGGGCCAGAGCCCTATATCGCCTCACTACGCGCCATGCAGGAAGCCCTGCCCGACCTCGAGACGATCGTCCCTGGTCACGGCCCGATGGGACGTGGTCAACGCGCGATCACCGTGCTCATCGACTATCTCGAACACCTACGGGACGAGGTGTCGGCCGCATTCGAAGCCGGCCACACCCTCGACGAAACCTACGGGCTGTGCACCGATCCGTGGGCCACCGACCTCGACCCCGAATTCGCCACCGCCCTCAGCGGATACGAGATTCCCTTCGATCTCGCCAAACAAGGCTTCCTCGAATTGTGCCGAAACCTGCACCGCCTCAACGTCATGACCACCTATCGGGTCTGCGAACAGCTCGCACGGTGAGGAGGATCGGTCCCAGCTAACTCACAGCCACGGGCTAGTGTGCGCAAATATTGCGATTCCAAGATTGTCTTGTCGGTCCGGATCGGACGGGTCGACGGTCTCGGACGGAGACCCGACAACAGGAGGAACGTGGATGAAGATCAAGTCGAAGCTGGCCAACGGTGCGATCGCGGGCGGTGTACTGGTCGGCCTGCTCGGCGTTGGTGCGGGCGTGGCGAGCGCCGATCCAGGACAGGATCAGCGTCCGGGAACCGAGCAGCAACAGCAGGGCCACGATCAGCGTCAGGATAAGCAGCGGCATGATCAGCAGCCCCAGGGCCACGGCTTCTGGTTCTTCGGCCAGTGGATTCCGCTGCCCTGATCTCGAGTCGATGCGAAAGGCCCTGTGTCCGTTGGACATGGGGCCTTCGTCGGTTTGTCCGCCCACAGCGTAACGCCCCGCCGCAATGGCGGCCGTGGTCTTACGCTCTTCCTATGACCGAGCTGCACTCGATCCAAGGTGGACGCGACGACCGACCTCGGCACACCGAGGAACCGCTGTGGCGCGAGGTACTCGGGGAACAGCTGCGCACATTGCGGCAGGAGCAACGCGAGACCCTCGTCGAGACCGCCGGTCGTGCGGGTATTTCGCCGCAGTACCTGTCCGAGGTGGAGCGCGGCCGCAAGGAACCATCGAGCGAGATGATCGCGGCGCTGGCCGGCGCGCTCGGCACCACCCTATTCGGCCTCACCGAGCAGGTGGCCGACGAATTGCGCGCTCGTCGTCGGCTCACCTTCGCCCACCAGTCGATGCCGCGCACCAAGGCCGGGCCCACGCTCATGGCACTCGCCGCCTGAGTCCGGGCTTCCCGTCTCCACACTCCGCCGCACCGGCCACTCGCCACGGGCCGTGGGCCGAACTCGCCGCCTCAACTCACGGCCACACGGCACTCGCCGCCCGAGGCATGGCCACACCACGCGACACTCGCCAACCAGCGCATGGCCGCATCACACGAGACTCGCCGCACCGGGCCACGATCACACATCGCGACACTCGGCGCGGCCACACCATGTAACACTCGCCACCGAGGGCCGCGGCCAGCTCTCCGGAGACTCGCCGCCCAGGCAACAGCCAACCGGACGCTGGACCCGCAGCCGCCGAGGTGAGTCGGATGGCGGCTCGAAGTCCAACCACCATTCGACCTGCGCGCGGCGCAAGCCCGCGCGCTGTAGGCGCTGATCAGATGGCGCGGGCACCCAGCACGTTGTCGACCAGGCCGTAGTCGACGGCCGCGTGTGCGGTGAAGACACGGTCGCGGTCGGTGTCGTGACGTAGCCGCTCGGCGGGTTGCCCGGTGTGCCGCGACAGGATCGACTCGATTTCGGCGCGCATCCGCACCAGTTCGTCGGCCTGCAGGATCAGATCGGGAATCGCGCCCTGACCGCGGGCGGCTGGCTGGTGCAGGACCACCCGGGCGTGCGGCAGCAGGGAGCGGCGACCGGGTTCGCCTCCGGCCAGCAGTACCGCGCCGACCGCGATGGCTTGGCCCACGCAGGTGGTCGCCACCGGAGCCTTGATGAATTGCATGGTGTCGTAGACCGCGAGCATTGCGGACAGATCGCCGCCCTCGCAATTGATGTACAGGCTGATCTCCTGCTCCGGACTCTCCGACTCCAGATGCAAGAGTTGCGCGATGAGTGCGTTCGCCACACCGGAATCGATCGGAGTGCCGAGGTAGACAATCCGCTCGGCGAGCAGGTGCGAGTAGATATCGGTGATCCGCTCGCCGCCGCGCGGATGCTGGGCGATCACATTGGGGATGGTGTAAGTCATGCCGAAATTCCGATCCGCTGGCGCTGCGGCACGATCTGCCCGAACGAGCCGACAATGTGGTCGATGAAGCCGTACTCCTTGGCCTGCACCGCGCTGAACCAGCGGTCGTGCAGTGAATCCTCATAAATTCGGTCGTACGGCTGGCCGGTGTCGCCCGCGATAATGCCGAGCACCGTCTCCACGGTGTAGCGCAGGTCATCGGCCTGCACCTCGACGTCGACCGCACTACCGCCGATTCCGGCCGAGCCCTGATGCATCAGCACCCTGGCGTGCGTAAGGGCGAACCGCCGCCCCGGTGTACCCGCGGACAACAGGAATTGCCCTGCACTGCAAGCCAATCCGAGCGCCAAGGTGGAGACTTCACACGGCACCAGCCGCATCACATCGCGAATGGCCAGCATTGCCGGAACCGAACCGCCCGGGGAGTGGATCCACAATGAGATCCCCGCATCGGCATCCTCGGCCGCCAACGTGAGCAGCTGCGTCATCAGCAGCGTCCCGTTATCGTCGTCGAGCGGACCGTCCAGCACCAGAATCCGCCTGCTGAGCAGCTGCTCCCTGGCGCGCCAACTGAACAACGGTGTCTTGTCATCGTGAGCCATGACTCCACCGTGCCGCGCGCCTACCGGAAAAAGCTCGCCACGCTGCCCTCAGCAGATCTGCTCAGAGCAGCGTCAATCGTGCGAATGCGCATGAATGCGCGCCTGCACCTCGGGCCGCCGCAGCGGCGGCACGGACTTCGGCGGCACCTTCCGCTCAGGCAATTGTTCGAGCAACCGCATGGTCGCGGCGGCGATCTCCTCGACTGCGGCGTCGACCGCGGGGCGCGTAGCCGCGGAGATGCTCGACAATCCGCCGACCTTACGGACGTACTGCAATGCGGCGGCATGCACTTCTTCCGGGGTGGCGGCGGGCTCGAGCCCCCGCAGGGCAGTGATATTTCGGCACATAGCCTGAGGCTAGCTCGGGTTGGTCTGGGATTTAAGGGGCCGACCGCCGATGAGTTCGGCGGTGAACGACGCCGCTACTGCACCTTTCTGATTGCCAGCACACTGCCCTCGGCGTCGGCGGACAGGTAGAGGGTGCCGTCCGGACCGGCCGCGATCCCGGCGAAGGGACCCTCCGGCCCGAAGAACGGCGGTATCCCTCGCAGTGGTTTCGGGGTGATACCGGGCGGGGACCCGACGGGCAGATCACGGGCTATGGTTTCCCGGGCGTTGCTGTCGAGATCGACGCTGAGCAGGGTCTTGGCCCCCGCATCGACGAGATAGAGCCGACCGCCGCGGACCAGGATTCCCTGTGGCTGGTTCAGATCGTCCACCACCGTGTCGACACCGGAGCCGGTGATCGAGACAATCCGTCCGGCACCCGATTCGGCGACGTAGCAGGTGCCGTCCGGACCGAACGCCACGCCGACCGGCTCCCGCAGGCCCGAGGCCAGCACCTCGACCTGGCCGGACCGGACCGAAAGCACTCTGCCCGTGCCGAACTCGGCGGTCGCGACCAGCCCGCCCGGTGCGACGGCCACGCCATAGAGTTGATCGAAGCCCTGCGCAAGGATTTCGCTGTCGCCACTCGCGGGGCGGTAACGGGCAACCGCGCCATTGGCGGTGGTGACGATGAATTCGCCGCCGCCGACGGCACTCACACCGCGCAGGTGTCCCGGAAAGCCTGGCAAAGAGAGCATCCCCCGTATTCGCGGCTCACCTCCCGGGCGCAGGACATAGAAATATGTCCAGTCGGCGATATAGAGGTTGCCGTCCTCATCGACGGTCAGATCCAGCGGCCAATTCAAACCGCCGGGCAATATCGCTCGAGTCCGACCACCGCCGAGGATCTCGGTGATCTCCCCGGTGAAACTCGAGACGAACAGCCGGTCGCCCACGAAAGTACAGTTGTCGAGACCGGGCGGAAGGGCGGCCAGGACACTGCGCGCACCGGTGCGGGGATCGATGCGCAATACCTCACCGGAGTACACCTGGGTGGACACGATGAAGCCCTCGGAATCGAACTTCACGGAATCGGGGACGCCGAGGTCACCCGCGACCCGCTCCGGCTCGCCGCCCTCGGGATCGATCCGCCAGATGTCGTTGCTTCCCATGACCGGGTAATACAGCAGGCCGTCGGGTCCGACCTCCATGGCATTGGGCATGGCGAGGTTGTCGAGCAGTACGCGCGGCGCGCCGCCGGACAGATCGAGCTCCATCAGGCGGCCGCCGACACGACACTCGTTCACGAACAGACGCCCCCGGTGCACGGTGATGCCGTTCGCGGCGGGCAGGTCGTCGCGCACTATCCGAGTGCGGCCGTCGGTGCCGCGCATGCTCACGCGGCCTTCCATGGGCTCGGTGGCGAAGAGGTCGCCCTGCGGGCCGAAGGCCACATCATCGGGACCGATGACATCGCCCCCCGTGGCGCTGATGGTCTCCAGTAGGCCGGTCTCGACATCGAGGGCGCTGATCTGACTGCCGGTGACCTGCGCCACATAGATGCGGCCGTCCGGACCGGTGCGCAGACCGTTCGCACCGAACAGTCGGCTCGGTGGAGTCAGCCGTTCCAGCCGCCAGCCGTCGGCCAGGCTCGGTGTAGCGGTGCCGGTGTAGCGCGTTTCGTGAAACACGATGGGCCCAACTACTTCAACATGCTCCCGGCATCGACTGTCATAGGTAGACCGGTCACATACCTGGCTTCGTCCGACGCCAGGAACAGCACCGCATTGCTGATATCCACCGGTTCGACCCAGCCCACCGGGAGCACGTGCATCTGCTGCGCGACCGCGGCGAGATCGTCGGGTCCAGGGTTCTCCAGATCCGGACGGAACAGCCGCAGTGTGCTGTCGTTCATGAACATCGGGGTGTTGACATTGGTCGGGTGCACGGTGTTGACCCGGATGCGGTGCCGTCCCAATTCGACGGCGAAGCTCCGCATCATGCCGACAACCCCATGTTTGGCGGAGACATAGTGACCGATGTTCTGGTGAGCCTTGAGTCCCGCCACCGAGCTGGTCAGGATGATCGACCCGCCGCGCCCGCCCGACAATAGGTGGGGCACACCGGCTTTCACCGTCTTCCAGACGCCGGACAGGTTGATGTCGATCACGGCGTCCCAGTCCTTCGCATCGGTCTGGTCCAGTGTCGCGCCACCGATGCCGATACCCGCATTGGCCACGATGATGTCCAGCCGGCCCAGCTGCTCCACACCACTGTCCACTACGGCCCGCAGCGAGTCGAAATCCCGGACATCGACCTCGGCCGTAATGATGCGGCGGCCAAGGCCCTTCACCAGATCCGCGGTCTCGGCGAGATCGTCCGGTGTGGACGCCGGAATGCCGCTGCTCCCACCGACCGGTTTGCACACGTCGATCGCAATGATGTCGGCACCCTCCTGCGCCAACCGCACCGCGTGACTACGGCCCTGACCGCGTGCCGCACCGGTGATGAAGGCGACCTTGCCGTCGACCCGCCCGCTCATGAATAACCTCATTCGTCGCAGATCGAGCACGTCGATGCTCGATACCCATCCGTCAGTCGTTCGCTGACCGATTCTCGAGAGTTTCACTCCCGAATGCGAGAGTATCATTCTACTCTAATCGAGAGTGGCATTCTCTAGTTTCGCCGCCGCCCTTCTTCGCCACGAAAGGCTGACAAAATATGACCGACCTGGCGTCCGTCGACTACTTCTCCGATCCGGCCATCGCCCAAGACCCGTACGAATACCTGGACTACCTACGCAGTCGGAACCCCGTATTCCGGGAGCCCCACCACGGGGTCGTGGTCGTCACCGGATACCGAGAGGCCATCGAGGTCTTCCGCAATTCGGATGACTTCTCGGCCTGCGTCTCGGTGAGCGGGCCGTTCCCGCCGCTGCCGTTCCAGCCGGAAGGCAAGGACATCAGCGCCCAGATCGAGGCACATCGGCCGCAGTTCCGGATCTCCGAGCACATGGTCACCATGGATCCCCCCGAGCACACGCGCACGCGTGCGCTGCTGGCCCGACTTCTGACGCCCAAGCGGCTGAAGGAGAACGAGGAGTTCATGTGGGATCAGGCCGATCGGCAGCTCGACGAGTTCCTCGCCAACGGTCGCTGCGAATTCCTCGGTCAGTACGCCAAACCGTTCGCCACGCTGGTCATTGCCGACCTCCTCGGCGTACCCGACGGGGACCGCGACGAGTTCCGAGCCAGGCTGGCCGGTCAAACGACTCCGGGCAGCATCGAAGGATCGATGTACCAGGACGCCCCCGGCACCAATCCGTTGGAGTGGTTGGACGACACCTTCAGCGCGTACATCAGCGATCGACGAAAGAAACCGCGCAACGACATTCTCGGCATCCTGGCGTCGAC
The DNA here is from genome assembly GCF_050955785.1 of Nocardia sp. CA-084685. Lineage (NCBI taxonomy): Bacteria > Bacillati > Actinomycetota > Actinomycetes > Mycobacteriales > Nocardiaceae > Nocardia > Nocardia sp. CA-084685. The sequence continues at coordinate 1,631,388 of NZ_CP192094.1, read as the reverse complement.
GCTGTATCCCGATGGGTCCGAACCATCGGTGATCGAACTCGTGCGACCGGCGACGTTCCTGTTCGCGGCCGGCCAGGAGACGGTGACCAAACTGCTCAGCGCAGCGGTGCGGGTCCTCGCTGAGCAGCCCGAGTACCAGCGGATACTGCGCGAGGACCGCAGCCTGATCGCCGGGTTCATGGAGGAATCACTGCGCATCGAGAGCCCGACCAAGGTCGACTTCCGGCTCGCCCGCACACACACCACCGTTGGCGGTGTGGACGTCCCCGCCGGGACGGTGGTGATGCTGTGCATCGGCGCGGCCAATCGCGATCCCCGCAAGTTCGAGGACCCCGACGACTTCCAGCTCTACCGCCGTAATGCCCGCGAGCACATCGCGTTCGGCCGCGGCATCCACACCTGCGCGGGCGCACCGCTGGCCCGAGTGGAAGGGCAGGTCACGTTGAACCGGCTACTCGATCGAGTCATCGACATCACCATCGATGAGACCTTCCATGGTCCTGCGGGCGACCGCAGCTATCAGTACGAGCCGACCTTCCTGCTACGCGGACTGCGGGAGCTCCACATCGCCTTCTCCGCGTGAATGCGGCCTTCCCAAAACGAGAGTCACGTTCTACTCTATTCGAGAGTCCCGATCTAATAATTGCGCTAGTCGCATTCTATACAATTCCGGGAGGTGAGCAGTGGACTCCGACGCGTTCAACGGCGTGCGGGTTGTCGAGCTGGCGCAGTGGGTGTTCGTGCCCGTGGCGGGTGCGCTGCTGGCCGACTGGGGCGCGGAGGTCATCCGGGTCGAACGTCCCGACGGCGATCCGTATCGCCAGTTGGCCACGCAGGGCATAGGCAGCGACAGCGCCGGGGTGAATCTCTCTGTGGCCCTGGCCAATCGGGGTAAGCGATCGATCTCCATCGACCTGCACTCCGAGCGCGGCCGCGAACTGCTCGACGAGATACTGGCCACGGCGGACGTCTTCCTCACCAACTTCCGGCCAGGTGCGCTGCGCCGGCTCGGACTGGACTCCGACAGGCTGACGCGGCGCCATCCCCGGCTCGTCTACGCCCGGGGCCACGGCTTCGGCAGCCGAGGCCCCGGCGCGGATAAGGCCGGCTACGACTCCTCGGCGTTCTGGGCGCACGGCGGCGTGGCCCACATGCTGACCCCACCGGAGCGGGACTACCCGATCAGTCAGCGCGGCGCGATGGGCGACCGAAACGGCGCGATGGCCTTGGCCTTCGGCGTCGCAGCGGCACTTTTGCGGCAGCAGCGCACCGGCTCGGGCACGGTCGTCGACGTCTCCTTGCTCGCTACTGCCATGTGGATGCTGTCCTCCGATGTGCTCTCCGCGCTGGCCGGAAACCCGCCGCAGCCGGTATCCGGCCGCGGCGGTTCGGTCAATCCGCTGGTCGGTGCCTACCGGACCAAGGACGGCCGGCACATTCAACTGGTCTTCCTGGAGTCGGACCGGTACTGGGCGGAATTCTGCCGCCTGATCGGGCGCGACGACCTCGTCGACGATCCCCGCTTCGTGGATCTGGCCGCCCGCGCCACGCACCGCGACGCCTGTGTGGCCGAACTCGAGACGGAATTCGCCCATCGCACCTTCGACGAATGGAAGCAACTGCTGTCGGGACTCGACGCGCCATGGGCGCCGGTGCAGGCGGTAGCGGAACTTCTCGATGACCCGCAGGTGCTGGCCAATGGATACCTCGGCGAGGTCGATATGGACAACGGACAGTCATACCCCCTGCCCACCGGACCGGTGCAGTTCGACGAACGGCCGCCCACCCTGCGGCGCGCACCCGAGCAGGGCGAGCACACCGAGCAGTTCCTACTCGAGTTGGGCTACTCGTGGGACGGGATCACCGGGCTCAAGGACGCGGGGGTGATCCCGTGAGGATCGCGCGCCCCTTACCGGTCCCCGACGCCCGCACCGCCGAATACTGGTCGGCAGCCGGGCGGCACATCCTCACGCTGGCTCGATGCGGCCGGTGTGACCGGTTCGCGCTGCCGCCCGGGGAAACCTGCCGTCGGTGCGGCACCTCCACACCCGACTTCCGGTACGAGCCGGTGAGCGGGCGCGGCACGGTGCGGTCGTGGACAGTGATCCGAAAAGCGTCGCTGCTCGGCTTCGCCGATCAGGTGCCGTACCTACTCGTCGATGTCGAACTCGTCGAGGCGTGCGGAATCCGCATGATCGGACGGCTGCTGAACGGTCCGGAAACCATTGTGCGCGTGGGCGATCCGGTACAGGTCACCTTCGAGGACCTCGCCGATGACCTCGCCGTTCCGGCCTTCGAGCTCGCGATGAACGCGGGCAGCGCAGCGGTGACCTCGTGACCAGGCGATTCCGCGCGGGCGGCCGGGTCGCCGTCGTCGGATTCGCACACAGCGCCGTGCGACGCCGATTCGATCGCCCACTCGGCGCGGTCGCCGTCGACGTCGCACGCACGGCGATCGCCGACGCCGGCCTCACACCCGAGGCAATCGACGGATTCGTAACCTCCGCCATGTTTCCGACCGCGGGCGCGCACGCCGTGAGTGACGGAACCAGCACCGTGACCGCCAACTGGCTGGCCGACCGGCTCGGCACCGGCCCGCGGTACGTGGCGAGCTTCCAGGGTGTCGGCCAGATACCGGGTTCGGTGGCGTTGGCGGTCAACGCCATTGCCGCCGGTGCCGCGGATTATGTTGTGCTGCATCGGGCTCTGCACAATCCGGCCGGTGGCTATCACGACAATCCGCTGACCGCCGTCGCCGGGCCACAGCAGTGGACCGTGCCGCAGGGCTATGGCGGCCCATTGCCGATGATCGCGTTGCCCTACAACGAGTACCTACAAAGGTACGGCGCCGATCCGGACGCGATGGCGGCCGTGGTGGTCGAGGCGCGCAAGAACGGGGCAACCATCCCGTGGTCGTACTGGCACGGGCGGCCGCTGAGCACCGACGACTATCTTGCGGCGCCCATGGTTAGCGATCCGGTGCGGCGCTTGGATTGCGATATTCCGGTCGACGGCGTGGCCGCCTTCGTGCTCACCTCCGCCGAGCGCGCCCGAGACCTACCGCACCGACCGGTCTACATCGCCGGATACGCGAGCAGCGGCCCAACACCACCGCGGTTGCCATCGCACTGGCCGCTCGACGACATCATGGCCGGTGGCGCTGATACCGCGCGGCGACTGTGGGCGGCCGCCGGGGTGGGCCCCGGCGAGGTGGACCTGCCGCAGCTGTACGACGGCTTCTCCCCCTTCGTCTACTTCTGGTTGGAGGCACTGGGCCTGTGTCCCGCCGGCGAGGCGCACCGCTTCGTCCGCGACGGCGGCATCGACAGCGACTCCCCTACCGGGCTTCCGATTCTCTCCGGCGGCGGCGCTCTGGGTAACGGCCGCATGCATGGCATTCCGCAGATGCTCGAGTGCTATCTGCAACTGGCCGGGCGCGCGGGCGCCCGGCAGCGCGCCGCCACGGTCGCCCTCGCCTGCCATTCCGCACCGCACTACGGCGGCGCCGTTGTCTACACCAGCGAGCCGTTATGACCTGCACAGCAAGGGAAATGGAGACCAGAACATGGCGATGATCCTCGCCGAACGGCGATCGTATGTCGCCGGCTCCTGGGTGACCGGTGATGACGTTGTCGCCGTGGAGAATCCCGCCGACGAATCACTCGTCACCGAACTCGCCGCCGCTCCGCTGAGCGAGATCGAACGCGCCATCACTCAGGGGCGTCGAAGTTTCGACAGCGGAGTCTGGGCCGATGCACCGGCGACCGAACGCGCCCGGAGGCTATATGCCTTTCTCGATCATGTCGAAAAGGCTCGAGAGCAGCTGGTGGCGACCATGGTTGCCGAGGCCGGCCAGCCGCTCGCGTTCGCGGAGCAGTCCCAGTTCCTTTCCGGAATGATGCTGGCCCGCAACACAATAGAGTTGTACCTCTCGATGCGGCACGAGCAGGCCGGCCAAGTCCCGGTCGACGAGCTCACGCGGGGCCGGGTGGCCTTGAGCGTCCGCCGCCACGAGCCGGTCGGCGTGGTCACCGTGATCACGCCCTACAACGCGGCGTTCGTCCTGGCGATGCAGAAGATCATGCCCGCCCTGATGGCCGGCAATTCGGTCATCCTGCGGCCGAGTCCACTGGCACCGATCTCCTCGCTCATCTTCGGCGCCGCGGCCGAGGCGGCGGGCCTGCCGCCCGGCGTCTTCAGTGTCGTGGTGGAGTCCGGATCGGCCGGTGCGCAGCTGTTGACCAGCCATCCGGCGGTAGACATGGTCTCGTTCACCGGGTCGACCGCTGTCGGGGCCCGAATCGGGGCACAGGCGGCACCGACCATCAAGCGGGTGGCGCTGGAGCTCGGCGGCAAATCGGCACAGATCTATCTCGCGGACGCGGTCACCAAGGCGGCTGCGGGCGCTACCGCGGTGGTCGCCCGGATGGCTGGCCAGGCTTGCGTCGCCGCCACCCGGATGTTGGTACCGCGGGAACACAAAGACCAGGTGCTCGAGGCCGTCTCGCGCGCGTACGCGAATCTGACGGTGGGCGCGCCGACCGACCCGGCCACCGCGATGGGCCCGCTCATCAGCGCCGCGCATCGGGAACGCTGTGAGCGGCTGATCGAACAGGCCGTCGGCGCGGGCGCCACCGTCGGGTACGGCGGCGGACGGCCCAACGGACTCGACCGCGGCTACTACATCGAACCGACCGTGCTCGATGTGCCGGACAACTCGAATCCCGCCGCGCGGGAAGAGATCTTCGGCCCGGTCCTGGCGGTGCTGGGATACCGCGATCTCGACCACGCCGTCGAAATCGCCAACGACAGCGACTACGGCCTGTCCGGACAGGTCTACAGCACCGATGCCGCCGCCGCGACCGCAATCGCCCGGCGACTGCGCACGGGAGCGGTGAACGTCAACACGGCACTGTTCAGCGCCTACGCACCCAGTGGCGGGTACAAGCACAGCGGCCTCGGCCGCGAACGCGGCCCGGACGGAATCCGGGCATTCCAGGAACTCAAACACCTTGTCATCGGAGAACTCCGATGACCCAAGCCCGACCCGAAGGAGTAATCGTGCCCTCCGACCTGAATCTCGATTGGTTGATCTCGGTCGACGACCACATTCTCGAACCCCCCAACCTGTGGCTGGACCGGGTGCCACGCGCGGATCGCGAGCGCGCACCCCATATCGAGGTCGACGCCGACGGTATGGACTGCTGGGTATACGACGGCAAACGCTTCCCCAGCTCCGGCCTGAGTGCCGTCGCCGGGAAGTCGAAAGAGGAGTTCAGCCCGAAGCCGTTGCCGTACAGCGAGATGCGACCCGGCTGCTACGACGCCAAGGCCCGCATCGAGGATATGGACCGGGCGGGGATCCTTGCCTCCCTGTGCTTTCCGACGGTGACCCGGTTCTGCGGCCAGCTCTTCTCCGAGGCCAGCGATCGCGAGTTCGGCTTCGTCTGCCTACAGGCGTACAACGACTGGATGATCGAGGACTGGTGCGCCGCCGCACCGGGCCGCTACATCCCGCTGGTGCTCATTCCGCTCTGGGATCCGAAACTGGCCGCCCGCGAACTGGAACGCTGCGCCGCTAAGGGTGCGACCACTTTCGCCTTCTCGGAAAACCCCGCGCCACTGGGCCTTCCGACGATCCACGACGCCGGCGGGTACTGGGATCCGGTGATGGCCGCGGCCAACGATTTGGAGATGGTGGTGTCGATGCATGTCGGATCGTCGTCGACCGTGCCCCAGATCGCCCCCGACGCACCGTTTCTCGCGAATCTCGCCTGGGGCGCGACCCGCACCTCGGGAGCCATGCTGTCCTGGCTGTTCAGCGGAATGTTCCAGCGTTACCCGAAACTCAAGATAGCGCTGTCGGAAGGTGAGATCGGCTGGATGCCGTATTTCCTGGAACGCGCCGAGCAGGTGCTCGACAAGCAACGTCATTGGGTAAAGAAGGGCGTGCGCTTCGGCGAGCACGCGGCGAGCGGCAACATCGATCTCGATACCCTCGATATCCGCGCCACCTTCCGCGACCACATATTCGGCTGCTTCATCGAGGACAGTCACGGCATCGCCAGTATCGACGTCCTCGGCGCGGACAACATCATGTGCGAAACCGATTACCCGCACTCCGATTCCACCTGGCCCAACTGCATCCAGAGCGTGAAGCACCTCATCGGCCACCTGCCACCGGAAACCCAGTACAAGATTCTGCGCGGCAATGCCGAACGGCTGTACCGCTTCACTCCGGCCGCACCACCGGTCCTGGCGGCAGTCTGATCAGCCTCAGGGCCTACCACGGATGTCGGGCAGGAACCAACCGCGGTTTACGGTCGTCGTATTCGCCCCGACGCGAGAGGACAACTGCTGTGCCTACACAGAAACCCCCTGCCCCCCATTCTCCCGACAGCCCGGAGGCGCCGCTCTGGGCCGACCGGGCGGCGGAACGCTCCCGCTCGGTGCAGCGGTCCAAAGCCCGCAGCCGGGAGCAGGCACAGTCGATCGTCGCGGCCGCACGCCGACTGTTGCAGACCGAGGGCGCCACGCTGACCACGCAGGAACTATCGAAGGAAGCCGGCATCGCCCTGCAGACCTTCTATCGGCACTTCGCCGGCAAGGATCAGCTGCTCCTTGCCGTGTTCGAGGACGTCGTCAGCGAGCGGGCCAGCGAGGTGGAGGCCGCCGCGCGCAAGCTGCCGGACCCCGTGGCACGTCTGCGCTTTTATCTCTTCGAGATACTGCGCTCGCTGCGCGGCGACGGCGGCGGCATCACCGGGGCGCGCTTCATCACCGCCGAGCATTGGCGGCTGTACCAGCTTTTCCCGGTGGAGATTGCCGAGGCCAACCGGCCCTTCGTCGATCTCGTGGAGCAGGAACTGCGAGCCGCCGCGGCCGCCGGTTTGCTCCGCCCCGCCGATCCAGCCACCGATGCCTGGCTGGCGCTGCAACTGGTCACGGCCGTCTTCCACCACTACGCGTTCGCACCCGCACCCACCAGCGTCGACGACGTAGCAGAACAAGTGTGGGCATTCTGCCTGGCCGCCTTCGGCGGTCCCCCCATCGAAAGGTAACCGGACCGCAATGGAGCATGGACCCCTGTTTTCCAAAGGCCGCGATCTCGACGCTACGGTCGCCGCTCTGCGGCCCTGGCTGGCCGATCGACTCGGCGTCGCCACGGTCGAGATCGATCGCCCCGATTACCCTCGCGGCGCGGGCTTTTCGAATGAGACCATCCTGGTCACGGCTCGCACCGGGCAGGGCGTCGAAGAACTTGTCGTGCGCATCGCACCGGCACCGGAACATCAGGTGTTCTTCGAACCGAAATTCCATATCCAGTACGACATACTCACGGCCCTGAACGGGCACCCCGAAGTGCGGCTGCCGCGGGCCCTGTGGTTCGAGGACGACCCCGCGATTCTCGGACGACCCTTCTATGTCATGCGGCGCATGCACGGGCGCGTGCCGGTCAGCATGCCGCCGTACAACTCGTCCGGCTGGCTCGCCGAGGCGACTCCTACGCAGCGAAGAACGTTGTGGGAGAACGCGATGCGCCAGCTGACCGCGATTCACCGGCTGCCCGTGACGACCGTATCGTTCTTCGACCGGCCCGAGCACGGCGCGGCCGGTGACGCACAGCACCTGTCGTATTGGCGCGGCTATGCGCGCTGGGCGTTCGGCGAGGACATTCCCGATGTCGTGCGGGCGCTGCTGGATTGGCTGGGCGAGCATCGGCCGCCGCTGGCCAGTCCCGGCGTGTCCTGGGGAGACGCGCGCATCGGGAATATGATGTTCGACAACGACTTCCAGGTCGTCGGGGTAATGGACTGGGAGCAGGCGTCGCTGGCCGGCCCAGTGGCCGACCTGGCCTGGTGGCTGCTGTTCGACGAGTCGCTGTCGGTCGGTCAGGGGGTACCGCGGCTCGACGGACTCGGCACCCGCGCGGAGACCATCGCGCTGTGGCAGGAGCAGACCGGCCATTCGATCGACCAGTTGCACTGGCACGAGGTATTCGCTCGGGTCAAGGCCGGACTGCTCAGCCTGCGCAGTCGGCGCACCATGCGACTGCCGACCGATTCGGGCGCCCGCCACTTCGGCTATCTGCACCAGGCGTGCGACCTCGCGGGAATCATTGTCGCGCAGGACGTTCGATGAGTACGACGAATAATCCGGCACCGGCCGACGAAGCGGTGGTGCTCTCGCCCGACTGGCTCACCCCGACGCTGAGCCGACGCTATCCCGATGCCGTCGCGACGCGCACCCATATCGTCGAACGACTCGAGACCGTCGCTACCAAACTGCGGTTCCGCGTCGACTACGCACAGCACACCGACGCTCCCGCCGCCTTGTGCGCCAAGGGCTATTTCAACCCGGCGCGCAGCCGTACGACTCGCGCCGAGGGCGATTTCTATCGCCTTGTCGCACAGGATCTTCCGGTTCGCACGCCGCAGTGCGTGCATGCCGCGGTCGACGACGACACCGGACATGCGCTGATTCTCATGCACGATCTGGTCGCCGCGGGGGCCCGGTTCCTCGATCCGACCACCACCTACAGCGCTGAGCGAGCCGCCGCGACACTCGATCAGCTCGCCGCACTGCACGCGGCCAGCTGGGACGGGAAACGCCATGAGCTGTCGGCGCTCTTTCCCCCTCGCCTCGTTCGATTGTCGGGGCATCTGAGCGCCGAGCAGCTCCAGGCACTGCTCGATGACGGCCGGGCGCAAGGGATTTCGCAGGGCGTCCGCCGCGCCGACCGCCTCATTGCGGCGATGGCGGCCATGGACCGGCTGCGCGTGGCGGAGCCGGTGTGTCTGGTGCACGGCGACCTGCATACCGGCAATATTTACGAGCTGCCCGACGGCCGACCGGGTCTCATCGACTGGCAGGTGGTCCAGCACGGGGTGTGGGCCCTCGACGTCGCCTACCATCTGGCGACGGTGCTGGACCCGGACGAGCTCGCCCGCCATGAGCGTGCGCTGCTCGACCATTATCTCGACCGGCTGGCCAACCGCGGCGTCACTCCGCCGGATCGGAACCGGGCCTGGTCGCTGTATCGGGCGTATCTGCCGTACGGGTTGTTCATGTGGGGGATCACCCGTGCGGTCGACCGGCCGGTTATCGAAGATCTCACCGGACGGCTGGGCCGGGCAGTCGAACGGCACCGCAGTCTCGATCTGCTCACGGTATGAACCCGTCGACACCCCGCAACATTTTCCGACCTCATTCTGGTGGGTGCCGCCGTCCGGCAGCACCCACCATTCGCATATCGACTACACCGTAGAGTCCGCGCCACCGGTCGCAGGCTTGCGGCCGTGCCGCATGAGTACCGCGATGACCAGGGCGATCACGGTGGTCACGAGGACAACCCAGAAGCTCTGGGTATAGCCGCTGTCGGCGAACACGTGTGGTATCGCCTGCGTCGACGACTCACCCGCGACATCGATATGCGCGACGACCGGACTGTTGTTCAGCAGCGCGGTGGCGATCGCCATGGCGATTCCGCTGCCCAGCGCCAAGGTGACGCCGAGCATGCCGGCGCTGATGCCCTGCTGCTCCGGTGGGACGGCCTCCACGATGAGATTGGGCAAGGCTGCCCAGAGAAACCCGAAGGCGACCCCCGCCACCGAATACAGCGCCAGGTAGGTCACCCAGTTGTACTCCACGACAACGAATCCCAGGCCGGACACGGCCAGCAGGCCCAGGGCGATGATCGCGGGGATACGGGCACCCACACGCCGGGTCAGCAACCCCGCGAACGGACCGACGACCATACCGATCAGACTGGCCCAGATGCCGATGTGCAGCGCGTACTCCAGCAGGCTGAAGCCGTTCCCGTACCTGTAGCCCGGATCGAAGGTGACCTCGACAGCCGCGGCGGGCAGATTCGCGCCCTTCGCCTGAGCCCGGTCGACTACACCGTCGATCACGTGCTGGCGCAGTCCATCCTGATTCGGGGATTGGGTCATGTACCCGAGGGCCATGGGTTGCACGGCGGTGATGCCGATGCTGAAGATCGCCACGAGCAATACGAGGCCGAGCTTCGGATCGAGAAGCAGCTTCATATCGATAATCGGCCGCCGGACGCGTGATTCGACAATGAAGAACAGCATCAGCAAAGCCAGACCGGCGATCAGCCAGGCCAGGCCGCTCGGCGTGCCCCAGCCCCAATCCTGGCCGTTGTCCAGGTAGAGCAGGGTGAGCACCGCGCCGCCGGACAACAGCACAACGCCGTAGGGGTCGACCCGGTTCGGCACTCGGACCGGGGATTCCGGAACCACGGTCAGCAGCAGCGGCGTCAGCACGAGAACGAACGCCGCCATGAACCAGAACAGTGCCCGCCAGCCAAAACTGTCGACGAGTACGCCGCCCACCAATGGCCCCACGACGCCGGTGAACCCGACGCCGGTGCCGATCAGGGCGAGACCGATCGGGACATACTTGCGCGGCAAGAGGTCTCGGACCAGCCCGAAGGCAATAACCTGCGTGGCAAGCGCGAACGCCGACAGACCCCGCCCGATCAGGAAGACGGTCCAGTTGCTGGTGAGCGCACAGATCACACTGCCGAGGAGGAATAGGGTTCCGCACAGCAGCATGATCTTCTTCTTGCCCCAGACATCACTGGCCTTGCCCAGCAACGGATTCGCGGCGACGCCGACCAACCCGAGGATAATGAGCGCCCAGGTGATGTTGCCGCCGACGGAGTCGAAGGTCGTGGTCATCGGCTGCAATGCCGCGACCACCATCGTGTACTGCAATGGACCGACCTCGGTGTACAGGACGACGACGGCTAGGACGACACCGATGCGCAGCCGGGACGCGCCGTCCATCCGGCCAGTTTTCGGTCTGCCGGTCTCGCCCGGCGTGGGAGTGGATTCGAGGGTGGACATGAGAACTCCAGGAGATGAGTGACTGTGGAAACGGGCTGAATCGGCGAATTCACAGCTCCCGCAAGCGCTCGCGAACGAGGTACTTGCGCACCTTGCCGCTGGCGGTGCGCGGAAAGTCGGCGACGATGAGGATCTGCTCCGGCCATTTCTGTTTGGCCAGTCCCGCCTCGGCGAAGTGAGCGCGCAGATCCTCGAGAGTCGGCGCGACCGTGCCGGAACGCAGTCGGAGCACGGCGGCGACATGTTCGCCAAGGCGATCGTCGGGGGCGGCCACGGCGACAGCCTCGGCGACGCCGGGCATCGTGATGAGGATGTCCTCGACCTCGAGGGCGCTGATGTTCTCGCCACCGCGAATGATCAGGTCGGTGGTGCGGTCGGTAATGGTGAGGTAGCCGTCGGCGTCGAGCGTGCCGACATCGCCGGTGTGGTACCAGCCGTCGGCGTCGAACTTCGCCGAAGTGAGTGCGTCGTCGGTGTAGCCCAGGCACAGATCCGGTCCGCGACTGAGGATTTCACCGTCGTCGGCGAGGCGTATCTCCACGCCTGGCTCAGGGTCGCCATCGGTGTACAGCCGCTTGCTCTCCGGGGCGAAGTACTCGGATGCGGTGATAGACGGGTGCTCGGTACTGCCGTAGGAGCGCGCGACCTTGATATCGAGCGCGCAGAGCCGCTCGGCGACGGCGGCCGGCACGGGCGCACCACCCAGGCCGGCGTACTTCAGCAGCCGCAGGTGCTCGGGGGTGAACTTCTCGTGGTCGAGCAGGCTGGTCAGGTAGTAGGGGACGCCGCCGGTGACGCTGATGCCACGAGTCGTCATCAGGTCGAGGATCAAATCGGGATTCCACACGTCGACAAGATCGACCGGCTTGCCGTCCAGAACCGGAACGAGAAACGCATTGAGCATGCCGATGAAGTGCCCGACCGGAGCGGCGGTCACCTGCGGGTAGAAGTCGTCCGGACGACGCGCTGCGAGCTGGCGTGCTTCGCAGCCGAGGGTGTGGTGGCTATGCACGACACCCTTGGGCGCGCTGGTGGTGCCGGAGGTGAACGCGATCAACGCCGGACCTGCCGGGTCCACCGCCGCGACCCCCACGAGCGGAGTGTCGGCGAGCAGAGTGCCGAAATCGGTGTCGGGATAATCTCCGTCCACCACGCCGACAATGGGTACGTCCGCGGCTACCGTGGGGTCGTAGTCGAGCTTGCCGAACCGCTGGGCGGTGATGAACACCCGCGGCCGCACCTGCTCGAGGATGTATCCGACCTCCTTGCGACCGTAGATGTGCACGATGGGAACCACCACCGCGCCGAGAAACTCCGCCGCCCAGAACGCGGCGGCCGCCTCCATCCAGTTGGGCAGCTGGAAAGCCACCACATCGCCGGGGCCGACCCCACGGGCGCGCAGCCCGGCCGCCAACCGCCGGGCGACCGATTCGACATCGCCGAAGGTTCCCGACCATGGCCGAATCTCCGAATACACCTCGAATCGGGTATCCGGTGCTGCGGTGAGTCCGCCGGCCAGTAGTTCCCCGATGCTATGGCGGGTCCACCACCCCCCACGTTCGTATCGTTCGACCAGATCGGGAGGGACTGTGCGCATAGTGAAGCTCCAATTGCCCATGACGTGGAACCGGCGGATTCGCTTTGCCGCACCGTCGGGAGGTGCGGGATCGTCAGGCCCTACGCCGGGCCCGACCCAACGGCGAGAGTCTGACTCTACTTCAGAGTAGAACGAGATTCTCGTTATTGAATGCTGAATGCGCAGATTGTCAGAGCCTCATTCGAAGTCATACGGATGTGGCATTCGGCCGTCGCGTCCGCGCGCGGCGACTCCGCCCGACCGACGCACGCCGGTCGATCCTGGTACCTCAGCACCGGAAATCCGACCGCTGCAGCCCAGAGGAGACAGCAGCCCTCGAGTCGCAGGGCTCGTTCGGATACGTTCAGCGGATGGTCACCGCCGTCCCGGCGCGACCGCGATAGCCCCCTCGGCACGCACCACGCACCACACGCCGATAGGTCACCGCCATCCCAGCGCGACCGCGATAGCCCCCTCGGCACGCACCACGCACCACACGCCGATAGGTCACCGCTGTACCGCCGCGACGGCGATAGCCGATTCCGCGCGCATGTCCCGTCGATAGGCGAGGTTGATCCGAGCAGCACCCCAGGACAGCGACCAGATGAGAATCAGCGAGCAGACGAGTACGACCAGCGATGCCGCATCGATCAGCCACGAGGGGCGATCGAATGAGCGTTCACGTTGGAGCACGGTGATTTCGGGGGCGAAGGGGCGCGTGAACTGGTCCAGTGCCGGAACTTCGGCGGCGTCTATGCCGGTGTCGTGTGGCATGTAGATCGGTAGTGCGGTCAGCATTCGGCCGTCGTGCACCCGCAGGATCGTCTTCCAATCGCCGTACGCCGGCACCGGTTTCGTGCTGAGATAGTGCCCCTCGCCGACCCGGCGCAACTGATCGATCACCAGTCCGCGACCAGGGCTCGAGGACCCGATACCACCCTGCCAGGCCAGAATCTGCACCCACTCGGGATCAGCACCCACCAAATCCTTCGGCGTCAGCGTGATATCAGCGTTGACCATCCGGCCGTCGTATGCCGCTGCCGCGTCACGCAATTGAACCGTCGCGGAAGCGTTTTCCGGAACGTCCACGCGCAGGCCATTCGCGGTGGCAGCCGCGGTGATCAGCACCGCGGCTATCACGATGCCACGGCGAATCGCGATACGCGGGAGCTCTTCGCCCCGCAGGACCATGCCGAGCAGCGCGCCGACCGCACCACCAGCGACACCCACCGGCACCGCCATCGCCGATAGCTCCGGCCACATTCCAGTCGGCCAGGAGTCAACGAACATCCCTGCCACCCAGAGCGATTCGAGCCAGAGCCCGAGGGTGGCCGCGACCAGTCCGGTCAGCGCTCCCCACCAGACGGGTCTGGTCATAGGCAGCAGCGCCATCAGTTCCACGATCAACGCGATACCGAGATACAGCGGAAATACGTTGTGCGGCGCAGCGAGCAGTGGACCGACCAAGACCGCCACAACGGTGCGGACACAGATCGCGAACACCACCGCCGCCAATGCACCGCCGCGGCCGAGCGTGTAGCGGGCCGAAATCAGCGCGATCGTACTCGCGGCCGCGATCAGCATCGGCTGGAAAACGAGACGGAATTGTTCGACGCCGAAATCGAATTCGACCTGATACACCGACAGGCCGATCAGCAGGCCGCCGAAGGCGAAGGTGCGGATCAGCCACAGCAGTGGTCCGTCGGTGCGCTCCTGATCGGGACGGTCCAAGCGGCCTTCGAATTCCAGCAGCAGCACGGCGACCAGTGACAAACCGGCGCCCCCGATCAACATCAGATGCGTGGGACCCCACAGGGTGACGTCCTGGCCGAATAGCCGGTGCCAGATGTCGTCCAGTGGGAAGCCGATGAGCGCATACAGTCCTGCGCCGGCCATCAGCACCCCGCCGACCGGGGCGTACCAGTTGCCGGTAATCCGAATCGCGGCCGGACCCGGTTTCTCGTCCAGCGGCAGGATCATGGCCAGCATTCCGGCCATGAATAGGAAGAACAGGCCGATCATGATGAAGTAGTGCGCCGGATTCGCCAGCGGACCCTCGTCGCGGCCCTTACCGATGTGCAGGCTCACATCCCAGATGAAGCCGAATAGCGCGGTGAGAATGGTGGCGATAAACAATGCGAGCGGTAGCGCTACCCAGCCCGGCCGGTTACTGAGCCGTCCGAGTCGATCGGCGGCGGTTCGCAGCCAGGTGATGCGACGGGTGCGGTGCAGATACCCGACCACGACCAGCACGCCCGCGATGGCGAGCGCCGTGCCGGTCAGCACGGCAACTTGGTCGAGTGCGGCTCCACCGCCCTCGGACCCGCGCGCAAATAACGCCGTTACCTGCCTCATCACCTGGCGCTTTCCGGTGTTCGCGATCTTCGCGCGGCTGGCCGTGCCCGGTCCACTCCGTTGTGGGCCTCGTCCTCGTTGACGGTGCTGGTCAGCCCCGCGTATCGTTTGGACCTTCGATTTGGCGAAGGTCGGCATGTATGTCGCATACCCGCTGACGAGCCGGCCAATCCGGTGCCGGCGAGCGCCCAGGCGCAGTGCCTAAACTCCCAGCCAACAAGCACTTTCGGTGCCCGTTTGCATCGGGTGATGCCGGGTAGTTGCCGAATATGGGTAGGCGTGATGGTTCGGCACCGTGGTGGATCGAGGCGCCGGCGGCGGCGATAACCGGTGCGGTGCGCACCGGGGTTTCGACCGCCGTCGGACTGGGCGTACACCTCGTCGAGGCACCCTTGCATGCGGCGCAGTCCGTGACGGATGCCGCGACATCGCTCATCGACACGACCACCGCCGGAGTCGACGAATTGGCTTCCACGCCGGAGAGCCCGCTAGGCGAGGATCTGCTGGATCTGGTCGATCCGCATGAGCGACGGGCGCACCGTCGGGTGGCCCTACACGATAACAAGGCGACGATCGAGGTGCGCGGCCTGAGCTCCGAGCGCGGCGCGGCCTTGGCGCGGACGCTGGACGAGCGGCTCGGCAAGTTGCGCGGTGTGCGGTGGTCGCAGGTCAATGCGGTGACCGGTCGGGTGGTCGCCACGCTGCGCGACGGCGCGACCGCACTACCGGAACTGCTCGAGGCCATCGAGGGAATCGAGGCCGACAACAATGTCGCCGAAGTGGACTGGAGTCGCAGCATCGAATATCCCGAGGATCGGGAACCCTTGCTGGCGGCGGGAATTCAGGTAGCAAGCGAGGTATTCGCCATTGCGGTGTCAACGGTCGGCGCGCGGCTACCCTTCGGTGGCCCGGCGCGCGTGGTCCGAGCGACGGCCACCTTCGTCGACACCCAACCGCGATTGCGCAGGGTACTGGAATCGCGGTTCGGGCGCTCCCGCGCCGATATGGCCCTCACCATCGTCACCGCCATCGGAACCGCATTCGGCGAGGACGCCGCCGATGGAGTTTCGAGTCTGCTGGCCGACACCGCCCAGCGCACCTTCCTACTCGGCGAGGCGATCGCCCAGCGTTTGGAGTGGCGCAACTGGGAGTCCGAAATGGTGGGCCGCGAAAACCCCGACGTAACCGAACCCCTACCGCCCTACACGCGCCCCACCGACCTGGCGGGCGGCCCGATCGAGCGCGTCGCCGACGAAACCGCAGCAGGCTCGCTCCTCGGCACCGCCGCCTTGGCCGGCCTCGGTCGCCTCGGCGATGCCGCCGACGTCCTCGGGCTCGGCGCACCGAAGGCGGCCCGAGCCTGCCGCGAGGCCTACGCCGCCAGCGTGAACATGGTCCTCGCGCGCCAGGGGGTACTGACATTGCACCGAGGTGCATGGCGACGTCTGGACCGACTCACCACGCTGGTGGTCGACGGCGAAGCGCTATTGACGTCACGTCGACTGGTACTCGATGTCGAGTCGACCGATGACGAGTGGTCGACGGGGAAGGTGTGGAGCGCGGCCCAGCGATTGCTGTGGTCCTCGGATTCCGATGAGGAGACCGCATCGGAGCATGCGGCGCTGCGACTGGTGCATCCGCAGAGCGGGGCTGGTGATCGCGGTGCCACCATTCGTCCGGTCTGGCGCGAATTGCGCGACGGTGATCGCACGCTGGGGCGGGTGCTGCTCGGACGGGAGCTCGAGCCGAGTGCGCACGATGTGTTGACCGCGGCGCGGCGGGCCGGGTTGCGGGTGGTGCTCGTCGCGCATGAGGATGCGAACGAATTGCGGTCGCTCGCCGATGAATTCGTTTCCGCGGCGACGTCGATGAGCAAGCTGGTCGAGCGGCTGCATCAGGACGGGCAGGTGGTGGCGGTGGTGAGCACCTGCGCCCATAAAGCGTTGGCCCGAGCCGATGTGGCGCTCGGATTGTTCAGGGCCGATCGCTGCGAACCACCGTGGGCCGCCGATGCCATCTGCCGGGATCTCGACCAGGTACAGCGCGTACTGGCGACGGTCGCGCCCGCGCGGCAGGTCAGCGAGCGCGGGCGTACCCTGGCGCTGTCGGCGTGCGCGCTCGGCGGCCTGCTGCTCGCCGTCACCCCCACCCGGAGGGCTCGGACAACACCGATGGTCGCCGCCCAGCTGACTGCGCTGATGTCCGGTGCGCGCAACGGCATTCGAGCTGCCACCTCCGCACCGCCCACCACCATCGCACCCCTATTGCCTTGGCACGCACTGGAACCCAGTGAAGTGCTAGCACGCCTACCGCAACCTCCGGCACTCGACGAACGCTCGATCCCGGCCCGAGCCGAACAGGGCTTGATCACGAAAACCTTCGCACCGCTGACATCCTTCGGCCGCCACCTGCGCCATGAGCTGGATGATCCGCTTACACCGATCCTCAGCGTCGGCGCCGTCGCCACCGCCATACTCGGCGCGCCGTCCGATGCCATCCTTCTCGCCTCGGTGCTCACGGTGAATGCGGTGATATCGGCCGCCCAGCGGCAGCGCGCCGAGAGCGAATTGCAAGACCTGCTCGAAGGCGAACAACTCACCGGCCGGCTGATCGACCGCGCGGCGATCGAAGAGTCCGATCAGGCCGAAGAATCCGTGCCGGCAGACGCTCTCGCCATCGGCGACATCTTGGCCGTCCGCGCGGGCGATGTCGTGCCCGCGGATGCGCGACTGCTGCGCGTGGACGAACTGGAAATGGACGAATCCGGTCTGACCGGTGAATCGGTGACGGTCACTAAGGATCTCGCCGCCACACCCAGCGCGGATCTCGGCGAACGCGCCTGCATGATCTTCGCGGGAAGCACCGTCGTGAACGGACGGGGACTGGCCGTCGTAGTTGCCGTGGGCTCCGACACTCAGGCCGGACGCGCGACCGCGGGTGCGGTGCCGCCGGATAAGGGCGGCGTGCAGGCCCAGCTGCGCCAGCTCACTAATCGCGCGTTGCCACTGACCCTTTCGGGTGGGGCGCTGGTCACCGCGCTGGGTGGACTGCGCGGGCAAATGCTGCGCAATGCGATCGCCGACGGCGTAGCGGTCGCGGTGGCCGCGGTGCCGGAAGGATTGCCCCTGGTCGCCACCGTGGCGCAGTTGGCGGCCGCGCGTCGACTGTCGCGCTACGGCGTGCTGGTCCGCGCCAGCCGAACGGTCGAGGCGCTCGGTCGCGTCGACACCCTGTGCTTCGACAAAACCGGCACCCTGACCGAAGGACGGCTGCGGCTCACAATGCTGGCCGACTTGGACAACCAGTGGTCACCCGATGAAGACTCCGACGATGCGCGCCGACTGCTGCGCGCCGCCGCCCGCGCCTGCCCGGATCCCGACGATGGACCGGTGCTGCACGCCACCGACCGCGCGGTCCTGGATGCCGCCGAAAGCCTCGGCGGCGATGCGCACGGGTGGGATCCGATCGAGGAGATCCCGTTCGAATCCAATCGCGGCTATGCCGCGGTGCTCGGCCAGACGACGCGCCGGCTGCACCTGATCGTCAAGGGCGCACCGGAGGTGGTACTTCCCCGCTGCACCAAAGCTCCTACCGCGGAACCATTCTCGGACGACGTGCGCAAGCAGGCGCGGGAAGTCATCGACGACCTCGCCGAACAAGGTCTGCGCGTGCTCGTCGTCGCCCGCCGCGACCTGTCCGACGAGCCAGAAGATGTCGAAGGTGCCGTCGAGAAACTAACGCTGCTCGGCTTCCTCGGCATCGCCGACACCCCGCGCCCACAGACGCTGCCGCTGGTCACCGCCTTGCAGGACAACGGAATCAGCGTGCGCATGATCACCGGCGACCATCCGGTCACGGCGGCGGCGGTGGCCGACCAACTCGGCATTGCCGTGGATACCGTCACCACCGGTGCCGATCTGGATCGGCTCGACGATACCGAGCAGGCCGAACTCATCGAACGCAGCACCGTCTTCGCCAGGGTCGGTCCGGAGCAGAAGGTGCGCATCGTGGCCGCGCTGCGCCGCAATGGACATGTGGTCGGCATGACCGGCGACGGCAGCAATGACGCCGCGGCCATTCGCAGCGCCGACATCGGAATCGGTTTGGCCGCACGAGGCTCCGCGGCCGCCCGCAATGCCGCGGATCTGGTGCTCACCGATCCGAATCCGCTCGCACTTCTGCACGCGGTGGTGGAGGGACGCGGTATGTGGCAGCGCATTACCGACGCGGTGGGCGTGCTGGTCGGCGGCAATGCCGGGGAGATCGCGTTCACCATCTACGGCACGGTGGTCGGTGGGCGGGCACCGCTGGGCACCAGGCAATTCCTGCTGGTGAACATGCTCACCGATATGTTTCCCGCACTGGCCCTTGCCCTTTCACGCGATCGCGACAGTCCCGATCCGCGCGATGCGGAGCACGGTGCCGAGCAGCGGGCGCGGCAATTGGCCGAAATCCCGCCTGCTAGTTTGGGTCCTGATCTCGCCCGCACGATCGCGGTGCGCGGCATAGCCACCGCGGCGGGCGCCTGCACCGCGTGGACGGTCGGCCGGTACACCGGAACCGAGCGCCGCGCGGCCACCATCGGACTAGTGGCGCTAATCGGTACCCAGCTCGGCCAGACACTCCTCTCCGGCGGCCGCAGTCCCCTGGTCTGGGTCACGACCGCCGCCAGTGGGTTGGTTCTCGGCGCGGTGGTCATGGTGCCAGGGCTGTCTGCCTATTTCGGTTGCACGCCACTAGGTCCCGTCGGCTGGACCATCGCCACAACCTCCGCGGCCGCAGCAACTGCGGGCTCAACGGTTCTTCCGCGTCTACTGCCCGGCGATCGAGAAGGGTGACCACCCGTTATCTTTCACGCCAGAGCCACTGGCGACCACTACACCCATCCGGTGGCAACCAGTCCGGCGACCACTGCCGCACCGAAGACCAGCCAGGCGGCATAATCACCTACATGCCCGCTGTGCAGCCGATGTAATGCGGTCACGGTCACGATAACCGGGCGTAGCGGCGGCTTTCCGCGAGCACGCAACGTGCCGAGGTGTAGTGCGGCAAGTGCCGTGAGCACCGCCAAGACGGTGGACAACAGACTCAGCGCCAAGCCTGCTCCGGTCCATTCGATATGGGGAGCTGCACCGGAGTGGCCGGTCGTATTGCCGAGCAGCGCCGCCGCCCGGTAAGCCTCGGGATCGACGAAAGTCGCGGCCGCGGGCCCGATGGCTCTGGTGAAATCGGTGGGCAGACCGAGTAACAGCGCGACGAGCAACAAGGCCAACACCGCACCCGTCATCGTGATCGGCGTCCTGTCGCGCGGCGCCGCGACATCGGGCACCTCGTATTCCCCGGTCGTCTCCTCGGGATCCAACTTGTGCTCGGGCACCTCGCCCACACCGAAACACACCCGTAGCCCCGCACGCAACGCCGCCCCTCCGGTCAAGGCCGACACAAGGATTACCAGCGCGACCAGGAAAATCGACGCACCGGATTCCTCGAGTAACGCCTTACCGAGCCCCGAACCGAATGGCGGCAGCCCGGCCAACACCAACGCCGAAAGCACAAACAGCACACCGATAGTTCGCTGACCTCGCGCCCGCCCGTGCAAACTGAACTCGTCCACACTGCGATACCGCGACAGCAACACGCCGGTCAGCAGGAACAACGCACCCTTGACCGCAGCGTGCCCCGCGAGATACAGCGCCGATGCCGCAACACCGAGCGGTGACAGCGCGGCTAGACCGAGAATGAACAATCCGATATGCGCGATCGTCGAGTACGCGAGCAGCCGTTTGATATGCCGTTGCAGCACACACATCACCGCACCGAGCACAGCGGTAAAAACGCCGAGCACCAACAGCATTCGACGCACCCCTGGAGCGGGAAGCACAGTATCGAACACCGTCCAATACACCCGTGCCAGCCCATAAACACCCAACGGTGCCATCACACCCGAGAACAGCACACAGACCGGCGACGGTGCGACAGCATGCGCATCCGCCAACCAGAAATGGAACGGCACCGCCGCCGCCTTGACCAGCCATCCGGTGGTGATCAGCACGAATGCCGCCAAAACAAGAGCGTCACCTGTGCGCCCTTCGACCGCAATTCCCAACTGTGCCAGTCCCAGCTGCCCGGTCCGCGCATACAGTAGGCCGATTCCGAACAGGCAGAGATACGCGCCGAGTGAATTGACCACCCCGAAGTTCAATCCGGCCTGGACGGATTCGGGTTCCTCGATCTTGAGTCCGGTCAACGCATAGGCCGCCACACCCATCAGTTCGAAGAAGACGAACATGTCGAAAAGATCACCGGTCAGCGCGAATCCGGTCATCCCGGTGGCAAAGAGCAGCACCAGCGCCGGATAGTGCGCATGCAGATTGTCGAAGTACCGCCAGCCGAACAGCAACGCGGTCGCGGTGAGCAATGCGATCAGCAAAGCCATCGCGGCACCGAGCCGATCGGCGACCAACACGATACCGACGGTCAGTCCCGGTCGCGGCTCCCAACCACCGGACCAGGACACCACCGTGCCCGCACCGGTCTCATAGAGCAGCAATCCGGCCAGGACCGTCTCGGCGAGCGCGGTCCCGGTGCCGATCACATCGATCAGCAACCTCGGCAAGATGCGCCCGAGAGCGAGCAGTACACACGAACCGGCAACCGGCAGCGCGATCAGGAGTGCCGGCAGTGCCTGATCGAGGGGCACCATCACCCACGCAGCGCGTGCAGTTCGTCGGGTTCGACGGTGCCGTGGCGCTTCGCGATCTGCACGACCAGCGCCAGCAGCAATGCGGTCACCGTCGCGGAGACGACGATGTCGGTCAGCGCCATCGCCTGCACCACCGGGTCGACCACCGCGGCACCCGGTGGATTCACGGACCCGAAAATCGGTGCGGATGCGCCCTTTTGGTAGCCGATGGCCAATAGCAGGACATAGGTTCCCGATTGTCCGATGGATACGCACACCACGGTGTGCACCAGATGTCTGCTGCGTACCACGCCGTAGCTGCCGATCAGCAAGAGCCAACCGGCGATTACGTAGGGAAATACGGTCATCGCGACGCCCGCCTCTCCGTAGTCAGATACTCGTCGAGGAACTGCGCGAGCAGTACGACGACACCACTGCCGACCGCGAGTCCGACCGCCATGCTGAACAGCGGCAGCGTACCGGCCGACAGCAGGCGGCCGAATTGCCCGAGCGGCAGAATATTCGCCAGATACCCAGCGCCACTGAGAATTCCGGCCAGACCGAGGGCGACCACCGTGCCCATGCCCACCGCCTCGCCGAACTCGTACCAGACCAGCGGACGCACCCGCCGCAACGCGCGATAATCGCCAGCCACGTACAGCAGGTGCAGGCCGGTGGCCAACACCACGCCGCCTTGGAAGCCACCGCCCGGCGTGAGGTGTCCGTGCACAACCACATCCGCACCGATCATCAGCGTCACCGGCAGCAAGGCATAGCCCAGGAATCGTGTCGCCTGCATAATGCGACCGACATCGTCGGACTTTCGTTGCGGCCGCCGCCCTGCCGGACGCAAGAGAGTCGCGGCCCCGAGCACCGCGGCCACCAGAATGGCCTCCTCGCCGAAGGTATCCAGGCCACGCTGATCGAAATTGACCGAGGAAACCGCATTCGGACTGTGCTGCTCCAGCGACGCTCGGACCGCGGCGTCCCGGTACGGATGGTCGGTACCGCCGAACCCGGGCATCCGCAAAAGCGCGAGTCCGAGCAATACGACAAGCCCGCCTGCGCCGACGAGGAAGATCACCAGTCGCGCACCGTACTTCACGACCGTCGCCTCCGCTCCACGGCACGCACAGCGAGCAACACCATCAGCGGCACCACCGCCGTACCCACCGCAACCTGCGACAACGCCACATCCGGCGCGCCGAGCACGAGAAATGCCGGTGTCAACAGCGCACCGAATACCGCCAGCGATACCGCCTGCCGCTGCGGCTGGTCGGTGAATACGACCACCGTGCCCGCCACCGCGACCAGTCCGAGCGTGATCACAATCAGGGCGCTCATTGTGGTGCCTCGATCCTGCCGTCGGTGCGGGCATTGAGCCTGCCGATGGCGGCACCGAGTACAGGTGCGGTGAGTGCCAGCAGTAGCAGGGTGACCACGACGATCGCCGTGGTCAGCCCGGGCCCCTCCGCGATCAGCACCGCGAGCGCGATGAAGGGTCCGGCGACCGAGCTGATAATCGATGAATAGTGCAGTCGCGCATAGACCGAACGCGGTCGGAGTGCCGCCACCGAGGCGGCCACCGCGACCAGCGTGCCGATCGCCAGCAGTGCGTCGAGGAAGAACCTAGTCATCGCGCACTCCCAACAGGCGCGTGAAAACGAGTATGCCCGCGAAGGACAGCAGGACCGCCACCAACGGCACGATCAGATAGTCCGGTCTGCCGAGTCCCAGACTCAGCGATATCAAGACGAAAATCAACAGCGAGCTGACCAATTGCAGCCCCACGAGCCGATGCGCCGCCGTGCCCCGACTGGACAGCAGCAGCGCAGGCCCGATCCCACCGACCAGCAGCACGCCCGATGCGACCAGCCAGGGCACGGTGGACATGTCGATCAGCCCCCGAACATCCGCCGCAGTCGGATCGCTGGTGTCGCGAATACATGCAGCAGCAGCTCATCGTCGACATCGATGACCACCGAGCCCGGCGTCGCCGAGAGCACACCGGTGATCAATGCCGCCCGCCCCGCCCGCCGCCGCGCATCGGTCTCCGCGTCCAGTACGTCCTGCTCGAACCGCCCGACCGGCCTACCACGCGCGGCTATCGACAGGGCGGCCCAGCTATCGCGCACGATCGCGCCGGGCAGCGTGGCCAACGACTGCGCGACCTTGTCGGGCATCCGCCAATTACCCCGCACCGCAATACGTCCCACACGTCCCGCCCAGGCAGCAGGTAATGCGAGCACGGCCGCCGCGAGCAGCTCTTGAAGACTGAACGTGGTCAGCGTCGCCAACCACAGCGACACCAGCACCGCCCACCAGCCGAGAACTTCCGCCACCGCTGCGATGCGCCCGCTCATGTGTCGTCTTCTCGACGCCAGTCCCGCACCGCGTCACGCATCCGGTCGAATATCGCCAGTGGCGGACCGGCCAGCAGATTCGCCAGCGGGGATTCTCCGGTCTTCGGATGCGGGCGCGTCGGCGCGACCGCTTCGGCGGCCCGCACCGAACCCGCCATCCGCTCCAACTGATGCACCGAAAATTGCTGGCGCAAAAGGGCGAATTCCTCGTTCTCTTCGCGGCTGGCATGGTCGATCACCGCGTCGGCGAATGCGGCCAGCTCGGCATCGAAATCCGGATGGTCGACACCGAGGTCGTACAGATTGGCCAGCGCGCACTTGGCGTGGTTCTCCTCATCTCGGCGCTGCCCGACCATCTGGTCTGCCCCGAAACGGGCACGTGCGGCGACGGGATGCACAGCCTCTTCTTCGGCGCTCTCGTGCACCGCGAGCAACCGGACCAGTTCTTTGAACAGCTCCGACTTATCGCCCTGTCCGGACTTCAATTGCGCGAGCAGGCCTTCGATCTGCCGATGCTGTGCCATCAGCAGATCGACGACATCCTCGGTCGCTGGCAGAGTCATGATGACGAACTCCGACGCGGCACGAATTCCTGCAACTTGGCCTTGGCGCCCTGCCACATCAGATGCCAGCCATCCGGATCGCCGCGCATCACCGCCTCGGCGGTGTCCTTCATCTGCTCATAGGTCGCATGCGGTGGGATCGGTGGTACTTCAGGATCGCAGCGTACATCGAGCAGCACCGGCCGATCCGCGCTCAGCGCCTGCCGCCACGCGTCGGCGAGGTTGTCCGGATCGTCGATCGCGATCGACGGCAGACCCATGCAGCGCGCCAGATCCGCGTAGGAGGTTTCCGGAAGTATCTGCGACTCTTCGAATTTCGGAGCGCCGCCCATGGCGCGCAGCTCCCAGGTGACCTGGTTCAGATCGTTATTGTGGAAGACACAGATGACCAGCCGGGGGTCACTCCACTGCCGGTAATAGCGTGCGATGGTGAGCAGTTCGGCCATTCCGTTCATCTGCATGGCGCCGTCACCGACCAATGCGATGGCCGGGCGATCCGGATGCGCGAATTTGGCGCCGATGGCATAGGGCACGCCGGGTCCCATGGTCGCCAGGGTGCCCGACAGCGAGCCGCGCGTACCGATACCGAAGCGCAGGCAGCGGGCGTACCAGTTGGTGGACGAGCCGGAGTCCGCGGTGACGATCGCATTATCCGGAAGCTGTTGTGACAGTTCCCAAACCACGCGCATCGGGTTGACCGGCTTGGCCTGCAGCATCGCCTGCCGCTCGACCGTCTCCCACCAGCGCGCCACATCCCGCTCGATCTTCTCCCGCCAGGAACGGTCCTCCTTGCGGCGCAGCAGCGGAATGAGTTCGGCCAGTGTGGCTTTCGCATCACCGACCAGATTCACCTCGGTCGGATAGCGCATGCCGATCATGGTGCCGTCGATATCGATCTGCACGGCGCGCGCCTGACCGAACTCCGGCATGAACTGGGTGTAGGGGAAATTCGACCCAACGGTGATCAGTGTGTCGCAGTCGCGCATCATTTCATAGCTCGGCCTGGTACCGAGCAACCCGATCGACCCGGTGACGAAGGGCAGATCGTCGGGCAGCACATCCTTGCCGAGCAATGCCTTCGCCACACCCGCACCGGTGAGTTCGGCGAGTTCGACCACCTCGCGCGCGGCCGAGCGCGCGCCCTGACCGACGAGCACCGCGACCTTCGATCCGGCGTCGATGATCTCGGCCGCGCGTTCGATCTCGGGGTACGGTGCGACCACCGTCGCGGTCAACGTATGCGGTGGGCTGGAGGGCACCTGCTTGAACTCGTGTTCGGGCGGTTCGTAGGGTTCTTCCTGTAGATCGGCGGGAATGATCACGGCGGTGGGCGAATGCCGGGTCATCGCCGTGCGAAACGCCCGGTCCAGCGCGTTGGGCAACTGGCTCGAGACATTGACCTCGACCAGATAATCACTGGCGACATCCTTGAACAGGCTCTGCAGGTCGACTTCCTGCTGATAGCTGCCGCCCATGGCGCTGCGCGCGGTCTGACCGACGATCGCGACGACCGGGACATGGTCGAGTTTGGCGTCGTAGAGGCCATTGAGCAGATGGATCGCGCCGGGTCCCGAGGTGGCCGTGCAGACGCCGACCTTCCCACTGAACTTGGCGTAGCCGGTGGCTTGGAACGCCGCCATTTCCTCGTGTCTGGCCTGCACGAATTGCGGCTTGTTATCCGCGCGACCGAAAGCGGCGACCAGACCGTTGATGCCGTCGCCGGGGTATCCGAAGACTTGGTTAACGCCCCACTCCCGTAGTCGTTGCAGGACGTAGTCACCAACCTGCTGCTTCATGAGGATCTCCTGTTGGTGTCCGGGTTGGTCAGACCGGTGATACCCAGCGAATAGGCAGGCAATCAGGGGTGTGCCGCGCACCGAAGTGGGTAGCCGCACTGTGCCGAGATAGGAGGGATGGGGCAAATGACTGATCTCCCGCTGACGCGACTCGCGGCCGAACTCACCGAGCAGGTCTCCGGGGAAGTACGTTTCGATCCCGGATCGAGAGCCACGTACTCCACCGATGCCTCGAACTATCGCGCGGTACCGCTCGGCGTGGTGCTACCGCACACACCCGACGATGCGGCCGCGGCGATCGCGGTGTGCCGCGAGCACGATATGCCCGTGCTCTCGCGCGGCGGCGGCACCAGCCTGGCCGGTCAATGCTGCAATGCGGCGGTCGTGCTGGATTGGAGCAAGTACTGCGATCGGCTGATCTCGGTCGACACGGCGGCCCGCACCGCGATAGTGGAACCCGGCATCGCACTGGACCCGCTGAATGCGCAGTTGGCGCGGTATGACCTGATGGTCGGCCCGAAACCCGCGACGCACGTCAGCTGCACGATCGGCGGCATGATCGGCAACAACTCCTGCGGCTCTACGGCGCAGGCGTACGGGAAGATGGTCGATTCGGTGCGGCGGCTGGAAATCCTGACCTACGACGGGTTACGGGGTTGGGTCGGCGCGGATTCCCAGGATGAGTTTCCCGAACTGCTGGACGGCCTGCGGCGGATCCGCGACGAATACGCGGCGGATATCCGCGCGCACTATCCCGATATTCCGCGCCGCGTGTCGGGCTACAACCTCGATTCCCTACTCCCGGAGCACAGCTTCGATCTCGCGAAACTTCTCGTCGGCAGCGAATCCACGCTGGTGACGGTGCTGCGTGCCGAAATCCAACTCGTGCAACGACCGAAAGCGGTGGCACTGACCGTGCTGGGTTACCCCGATATCTACGATGCCGCCGATGCGGTGCCGATCGTCTTGCAGCACGAGCCCATAGCGCTGGAAGGCGTGGACCACCGGCTGGTCCAACTCGAGCACATCGAACATATGGCCGCCGGCGCCATCGCCCAGCTGCCGGACGGAAAGGGTTGGCTGATGGCGCAATTCGAGGGGGCCGACCAGGACGAAGCCGACCGGCGCGCGCAGGCGATGGTCGAGGAATTGACCGTGAAAACCGGTGCGACCTCGACGATGATCGATGACCCCGCGCGCGAGGCCGAGATCTGGATGGCCAGGGAAGCGGGCCTGGGCGCCACCGCCTATCCGCCCGACAGTCCGGAAACCCATGAGGGTTGGGAGGACGCCGCGGTCCCGCCCGACCGGCTCGGCGAATATCTGCGCGACTTCGAAAGTCTGCTCGCCGATTTCGATTACCAGTCGTCCTCGCTGTACGGCCACTTCGGCCACGGCTGCGTGCACACCCGCATACCGTTCGATCTCCGTAGCGCGGACGGCATTTCGAAGTACCGCAGCTTCGCCGAGCAGAGCGCCCGATTGGTGACGCGGTATGGCGGATCGCTGTCCGGTGAACACGGCGACGGGCAGTCGCGCGGCGAACTGTTGCCGATCATGTTCGGCGATCGGGTCGTCGAGGCGTTCGGCGCGGTCAAACATCTCTTCGATCCGCGCAACCGGATGAATCCCGGCAAGGTCGTACACCCGCGACCACTGGATCAGGACCTACGCCAAGGCGCCGACTATCGGCCGTGGAATCCGGTGACCCACTTCACCTTCCCGGAGGATGACCATCGCTTCAGCCTTGCCGCCGCGCGCTGTGTCGGCGTCGGCAAGTGCCGCGGTCACGAGGGCGGCGTAATGTGCCCGAGCTACCGGGCGACCAGGGAGGAGGAGCACTCCACCCGTGGCCGCGCGCGACTGCTGTTCGAAATGCTGCAGGGCGAGGTCATCACCGATGGCTGGCGCTCGACCGAGGTCCGCGATGCCCTCGATCTGTGCCTGGCCTGCAAAGGCTGTCGCAGCGACTGTCCGGTCGATGTCGATATGGCCACCTACAAGGCCGAATTCCTCTCCCACCACTACGAACACCGCGTCCGGCCGATGGCGCACTACTCGATGGGCTGGATCCCGCTGTGGGCCCGCATCGCCACGGCCGTGTCCGCACCGGCCAATGCGCTGGCGCAGAGCCGCGGGCCGGGTGGACTACTCAAGCGCCTCGGCGGCGTCGACCCGCGCCGGGAACTACCGCGCTTCGCGCGCGAGCGCTTCACCGAGAAGTTCGCCCGCCGCGCACCCGACGAGCGCGGCCACCGTGGCCGAGTGCTGCTGTGGCCCGATACCTTCACCAACAACTTCGCTCCCGAAATAGCCGAAGCCGCGGTGACCGTGCTGGAGGCCGCCGGATTCGAGATCGAAATACCAAGGCGCACAGTGTGTTGCGGGCTGACTTGGATTTCCACCGGCCAACTCCCCACCGCGAAACGCGTACTGCGCCGGACCCTGCGTCAGCTCGAACCCCAATTGCGCTCGAGCACCCCTATCGTCGTACTCGAACCCAGCTGCGCCGCCGTCTTCCGCTCCGATCTCACCGAACTACTCCCCGGTGACGAAGACGCCCACCGCCTAGCGAATCAGGTCCGCACCCTCGGCGAAATCCTCACCGAACAGGCCGACGATTGGGAACCTCCGCGCATCGACGCCCACGCCATGGTCCAACCTCACTGCCACCAGCACGCGATCCTGCACTATGACGCCGACCAAAGGCTTTTGACCGCAACCGGACTCGACGTCGAGGTACTCGATGCCGGATGCTGCGGCCTGGCCGGCAACTTCGGCTTCGAACGCGGCCACTACGACGTCTCGGTAGCCTGCGCGGAAGACAAACTGATGCCGACCATCCGCAACCGCGGCCCCGAAACCCTTGTCCTGGCAGACGGTTTCAGCTGCCGCACCCAAATCGAACACCTGCAACCGCAAGCCCGACCGCAGCACGCGGCACAAGTGCTCGCCGCGGCGCTGCGCAGCGAGTGACTCAGTCGGTGTCGAACAGCCGATCGGCGCGCGGGAGCTGGCCGATGGTGTTGGAGATCTGGGCGACCAGGGCCCAAGGGCGCTGGGTGTCGGTGGTGGCCTTGCCGCTGGTCAGGATCGCACCGGCGAGTCCGCGGGTGGGGTCGGCCCAGCCGTATTGGGTAGTCAGGCCACTGCGGCCGAAGTGCGACTGGGTATTTCTCCCGAACTTCGAGCGACGAGCGCCCAGTTCGAAACCAGCGCGGCTTACGCGTCCGGCCAGGCCAGGTATGCGGGGCGCGGGGCGGATGGCATCGCGAAGGGTTTCGGGCTCGATGATCCGCACACCGTCGAGTTCCCCACCGCGGGCGAGGATTTCGTAGAAGCGGGACAGCTCGTAGGCTGTGGTGACGATATTGCCCGACGGCAGTTCGGCGGTCAGGAAATCCCGATTCGCGGACTTGGCGGTCGCACCGTCCATCCTGCCGCCCAGTGCCTTGCGCGCCAGAAGTATCGACATTCGTGACGGCGGCGGGCCGGTCTTCACGCTGGGCACGACCTTGTCGACATCCTCTGGACGGACCCCGAAGTTGTTCCAGCGGAAGCCCAATGGTTCGAGTATCTGTTCGGCGAGATGTTCGCGCATCGGCTTGCCGGTGGCCCGCCGCACCAGCAGCCGTTGGATCAAACCACCGGTCAATGCGTGATAGACCCGGAACCGACCCGGCCGCCAACTCGGCACCAGATCGGCCAAACCTTGCACGGCCAGCTCCTCGTCGAGCACCAGCTCGACGCCCTTGTACGGCGGCGTAATAAACGGCACACCCGCCGAATGCGACAGCACATCGCCAATGGTGATCGCGTCCTTGCCGTGCGCGGCGAACTCCGGAATGTATTTGCACACTGGATCATTCAGTGCGAACACACCCTGTTCGATCAGCATGAACATCAACGTCGCCGATACACCCTTGGCCGTGGAGAACCCGCAGAACAGCGTCTCCGGCGTCGCGAGCACCCGCTCCGCATCCGGACCGTCTTTCGGCGCATTCCCCCAGCCGTGTCCGATCGCCCGGTTCAGCACAATCTTCCCATTGCGCCGCAGACAGGTCTGAATAGCGGGCGTTGTCCCCAGCCGGTACCACGCCTGGACCGACGCCCACAGTGCCGCGACGTCCGCGTTCGTCAATCCGGCATCGGCCGGATCGTCCTCGTGCCCGACCGTCGTCACCGCGTCCAGATCATCGGCGACGGTCACCAACGCGCCAGGAACCACCTTCATTCGGCCAGCATATCGACGCTGGTCTCGCCCGCGATCGAGCCCACGCTGCGAACCTGGTTTCGCGCGGTGAACCGGGGTACTCGGCGGGCAGGAGGTGTGACATGCCAAAGGAATGGAGCAATAAACAGGAACGGCAGTACGAGCACATCAAGGACTCGGCGGAAGACCGCGGCGAGAGCGAGAAGCGGGCGAAGGAGATCGCCGCGCGGACGGTCAACAAAAACCGCGCCCAATCCGGGCAGTCGAAGACCGCAAGCCGTTCCTCGGTGAAGGACAAGTCGCCACAGCAACGCGGTGGGCAGCGCTCGGGGCGCAGTGGTCCCAAGGGCCCGACCCGCGATCAGCTGTACAACGAAGCCAAAAACCGCAATATCGAGGGCCGCTCGAAGATGAACAAGGGTCAACTCGCGCGGGCCTTGGGCAAGGACTGAGGCGGATATGGCCGTGCCGGGCGCCGCGGAGTTCGTGCCGCCGCACGCGAGCCTAGCCGAGTTGCGGCAGGCCTCGTGCGGCTGCCACGGCTGCGATCTCTACC
Source organism: Nocardia sp. CA-084685 (assembly GCF_050955785.1). Taxonomy (NCBI): domain Bacteria; kingdom Bacillati; phylum Actinomycetota; class Actinomycetes; order Mycobacteriales; family Nocardiaceae; genus Nocardia; species Nocardia sp. CA-084685. The sequence goes on along the minus strand of NZ_CP192094.1, from coordinate 1,600,410 downwards.
GGCACGCCACCCAGACGGTTTTCGGCGAAGGCCCGGAAAACGCCGACGTGGTCATGATCGGTGAACAGCCCGGCGACCAGGAGGACGTGCGAGGTCACCCGTTCGTCGGCCCCGCTGGGCGGCTGCTCGACCGGGCGATCGCCGAGGTCGGGATCGACCGCGACCGCATCTACGTGACCAACGCGGTGAAGCACTTCAAATTCGAGGAGCGCGGTAAGCGCCGCATCCACAAACAACCCGGACGCACCGAAATCGTCGCCTGCTCGGCCTGGCTCGAGGCCGAATTGCGGGTCATCGAGCCACAACTGGTGGTCTGTCTCGGCGCGATTGCCGCTAAGGCCGTGCTCGGTCCCTCGTTCAAGGTTTCCGAGCGACGCGGGGAGCTCATATCGATGCCGGATTACGCGGTGTTGGCGACTGTGCATCCGTCGGCGGTGCTGCGGGCACCCGATCGCGAGGAGGCCTATGCCGGATTCCTCGCAGACTTGAAAAGATTGCGAACGGTCTGCGGTGGTATACGACCGATGTGACGGCCGAAAATATCACCCGGCCGCATGTACTGCGCGAATACGCATTCCTCGCGGACGGCGAGCGCGGTGTGCTGGTCGGTCCACACGGAGACTTCGCATGGATGTGTGCCCCGCGCTGGCACAGCGACGCGGTCTTCGCCGCGCTGGTCGGCGGGGACAGCGCGTATTCGGTGACACCGTCCGGGCGGTACGTGTGGGGCGGGTATTACCAGACGGGCACGCTGATCTGGAATTCGCACTGGCTGGTCGGCTCCTCGGTGATCGAATGCCAGGAGGCGCTGGCCTTTCCCGGTGATCCGCATCGGGTGGTTGTGCTGCGCCGGATCGTTGCGGTGCACGGCGATGCCGAGGTCGATGTGGTGCTGCGGCCCGCCGGGCGGTTCGGCAAGGCGAAGGCACATGACCTGCGCCGCACCGACGACGGGGTGTGGCTCGCGCGCGTCGGTGACCTGGCATTGCGTTGGACCGGTGGGGCGTCGGCGTCGGTCCGCGATGACCGGGGCTTGGCCGATCGGATAACACTGCGACAAGGCGAGATTCATGATCTCGTCCTCGAATTGTCCGATATCGCACTGCCCGACAAGCCGCCGGATCCGCACACCGCATGGGCACAGACCGAATCCGCTTGGCAGCGCGAGGTGCCGAAGCTCGGCCCGTGCGCCGCGTCCCGCGATACCGCACAGGCCTATGCGGTCATGCGCGGTATGACCAGTTCCACCAATGGCATGGTCGCCGCGGCCACCACCGGCCTGCCCGAACGCGCGGACCTCGGCGAGAACTACGACTACCGCTATGTGTGGATCCGCGACCAATGCTTCGCCGGTCAGTCGGTGGCGACCGACGGCCCACATCCGTTGTTGGACAATGCCTTACAGTTCGTCGGAGGACGATTACTCGCCGATGGGCCCGCGATACTGCCCGCGTGCACGGTGACCGGCCAACCGATTCCGGAGCCGAGCGAGCTGGACCTACCCGGGTATCCGGGCGGTCGTGCCGTGCTCGGCAACCGGGTGCGTGACCAATCCCAACTCGATGTATTCGGCGAGGCATTACTGTTGTTCGCCGCGGGCGCACGGCACGACCGGCTCACCGAGGACAACCGCAAGGCGATTTCGGTGGCGGTCGCCGCGATTGCCGAACTCTGGCGTCGACCCGATGCGGGTATCTGGGAGATCGAGGACCGGCACTGGACGCATTCCCGGCTGACCTGCGTCAGCGGTCTGCGCGCGGTCGCCGCCACTGCCGAGACCGGTGCCGACCCGGTGTTCTGTACGGCGCTGGCCGATACAATCATGGCCGAAACCGCCCGCACCAGTGTGCATCCCAGCGGCGCCTGGCAGCAGGCCCCGGATGCGGCGGGTGTCGACGCGGCCCTGCTATTGCCTGCCATCCGTGGCGGCGTACCTCTGGACGATCCGCGCAGCCTCACCACCTATCGCACCGTAGAGCGCGAATTGTGCACGGATTACTACGTATATCGCTATCGCCACGACGAGCAGCCGCTGGAGACGAACGAAGGCGCCTTCCTGTTCTGCGGATTCGTCATGGCGATCGCGGCCGCCCAACTGGGACATCATGTTTCGGCGGCACGCTACTTCGAACGCAATCGCGCGGCGTGCGGTACGCCCGGATTGTTCGCCGAGGAATTCGATGTCCGACAGCGTCAGCTGCGCGGCAATATGCCGCAGGCCTTCGTGCACGCGATGCTTTTCGAATCCTCGGTTCAGCTCACCCGATTCGGCGACGACCATGAGTAAGGAGTTGTGATGAGTTTCGAACCCCGCGTAGTGGTGATCACCGGGGCGAGTGCGGGCATCGGTCGCGCGGCCGCACGCGAATTCGCTTCGAGCGGTTGTAAAGTCGCGCTGCTCGCCCGCGGCGATGCCGGACTCGCCGCCGCGGCCGATGATGTGCGCGCCGCGGGTGGTGAGCCGCTGACGATCGCGCTCGATGTCGCGGATTACGCGGCGGTCGAGGCCGCGGCGACGCAAACCGAGGAGGTGCTCGGGCCCATCGATGTCTGGGTGAATTCGGCTTTTACCTCGGTATTCGCCCCCTTCGAGCAGATTGCGGCCGCGGAGTTCCGGCGAGTCACGGAGGTCACCTATCTCGGCACCGTGCACGGCACCATGGCCGCCATATCCCGGATGCGGGCACGTGATCGCGGCGCTGTCGTACAGGTCGGCTCGGCGCTCGGCGCCCGCTCGATTCCACTGCAGTCGGCGTATTGCGCCGCCAAGCACGCGATCAACGGGTTCACCGAATCGGTGCGGGTCGAGCTGATGCACGAGGGCAGCAATGTGCACATCACGCTGGTGCAGGCGCCCGCGGTGAATACGCCCCAATTCTCCTGGGTGCTGTCGCGCTTGCCGAAGCGGCCACAGCCGGTGCCGCCGATCTACCAACCCGAGATCATTGCGCGCTCGATCGCCTTTGCCGCGAAACACCCTGAGCGCAAGGAGTATTGGGTCGGCGCGAGCACGACGGGAACGCTGCTCGCACAGCGGCTCGCACCCAGCCTGCTCGACCGCTATCTCGCCCGCACCGGCTACGAGTCACAACAGACCGATACCGACGCCGACACACGCCCCGCCAACCTCTGGGAACCGGTCGACCGGTCCGGCGGACACGACTTCGGTGCGCATGGCGAATTCGATAATCGTGCGCATCGGCGCAGTACCCAGGCCTGGTTGAGCCGGGGACTCGAGTCATTGGCCAGCGGGTTACGTAGGCATTAGGCGCTCCAGGACGATATTCCGGGTGATTCGGCGCACCGGCGCGCGATATCGAACTCCTGATGATCGGCGGTATAGCCCACAAACCCTGACGGCCTCGCCGCGGCGGCGATTAGCCGGCCGAAGCGCGGGTATGGCGCACATATGGTCCCGACGATCGACCAACTGCTCCACGCACTCACCCGCGCGGTCAACCAGCTGATGGATGCCGATATCCGCTTCGCGATCGCGGGTGGTTGCGCGGTCTACGCGCGCGGCGGGCCCGCCTCCGAGCACGATGTCGACATCTTCATCAAACCCGCCGACCTGGCAGAGGCCCGCAGCGCGCTGGCTCGTGGCGGTTTGCGAATCGCCGATCCGCCGGAGGACTGGCTGACGAAGGTCTATGACGGCGGCGTCCTCATCGACCTGATCTACCGGCCGAACAATCGCCCCGTCACCGACGAATTGCTCGATCGCGCCGATGTGATGCGCATCGGCCCGACGATGGCGCCGGTGATCAGCGCGAGCGACCTGATGATCGACAAATTATTGGTCTTCGACGCGCACCGGCTGGACCTGAGCCCGCTGCTGACGATCGCGCGCGATCTACGCGAACAGGTGGACTGGGATCGGGTGCGCAAGGAAACCGATATTTCGCCGTATGCCCGGGCCTTCCTCGGACTGCTGGACGATCTCGGAATAATCGAGCCGAAGCGGGTGGTGTGAATGGAACGACCGCAATATCTGGTCGCGCATCTGCGCCGAGCGCTGGCCGAGGATCCGCGCACCGCCGAACTCGGTGTGCAGGTGACGATCCGCGGCGACGTCGTCGTACTCGGCGGCGAGGTGAGCAGTATCGAACGCAAGATGCAGATGGAAAACGTGGTGCGCGAACAGCTTCCGCGCGCCCGCATCCACAACGACGTGCACGTCACGCCGCCATGCGCGCCGGGAGCCGCCGAGGCCCTGGCGGACTGAGACCGAAAGGAGGGCGGCACATGCGGATCGCGGCAATCGGTGACGTCCATCTCGGCGCCGAGTCGGGCGGCGAACTGCGCCCGGCACTCGCGGAACTGCCCGACCGTGCCGATGTGCTGCTGTTGGCCGGTGATCTCACCCGCCACGGCACCGTCGAGGAAGGCCGTGTCGTGGCCGCGGAATTCGCCGATCTCGGTGTCCCGGTCGTCGCGGTACTCGGCAATCACGACCATCACAGCGACGCACAGCACGAGATCACGGCCGAGCTCACCGATCACGGCATCACCGTATTGGAGGGCACCGCGACGAAATTCGCCGTGGACGGCCACACCCTCGGCATCGCGGGCACGAAGGGCTTCGGCGGTGGCTTCGCGGGTAAATGCGCGAGCGTCTTCGGCGAACGCGTGATGCGTGAATTCGCCGCGCACTCCGTCGACCTCGCGGAGATGTTGCGCGACGCGCTCGCGGGCCTGCACACCGATATCACCATCGCGCTGACGCACTACTCCCCCATCAGCGACACTCTGCACGGCGAACCGCGTGAGATCTACCCATTCCTCGGTTCTTATCTACTCGGCGAAACCATCGATGACCAGCAGGTCGACCTCGCGATCCACGGGCATGCGCATGCGGGTATCGAACGCGGCACCACACCGGGCGGCATCCGGGTACGCAATGTGGCCTTACCGGTAGTGCGCACCGCCTACGTCGTCTACGAGCTGAAGCCGGAAACAAAAGAATAATAAGGAGTACCGATGCGCTCGATCGGATCCCTCGCCACGCTGGCCGCGGCGACCGTGGCGGTTGCCCTGCTCGCCGGCTGCGGCGGTAATGGCCCCCTCGACCCGGCGGTGCCCGCCACCCCGACCTCCCACCCCGATATCACCATCACCTTCTCGTCCCCTGGCAGTTCCGCCCAGGTGCCCAATCCGGACGAGATCACCCCGGCGGCGGCAGCACAGCTGTGCGACATGCTGAAACCGGAGGTGGGCCGTTGGCGCTCCGAGGGCGCGCAACTCGGCAAACTCGGCTTCAACGGCACGGTGCACGATTGGGCGGCCCGCAACGGGGGCCTCAACGACACCGTCGTGACGGACCGCGCCATCGTCGATCGCATCACGACCACCCAATGCCCGGACGTCCGGCAACAGGTGCTCGACGCACTGAGTATCAGCACCCTCGCCGACGGGCTGGCGGGCTTCGGCCGCTGACCGGTTATGTCGATAGAGTGGCGCGGATTCCGGCCAGGATGACCCGCAGCCCACGCTCGTATTCCACATCGGTATCGGCGTCGAACAGCTCGCCCACCATCCGGGCGGTCCGCGGATAACGCTCGGCATCGACGGTCTGCGCGATCCGCGCGGAATCGTAGGGATTGCCATCGGCGTACTCCGCACCGGCTTGCGCCTGTTCCTCTATGACGAACCCGATCGTGTAGTGCAGCAGGATCGGGAACACCCGCTCGGCGTCGACCAGCGCGAAACCCGCGTCCTCTAGCGTGCGCAAGGTCAGTTCCACCGTGCGCCACATGGCTTCCTCGTTGACATAGGTTCCGGCGAGTACCTTCGCCCCGTCTCGATAGCGCAGCATCGATCGGCGCAACCGCCCAGCCACCGCCACCACCCAGTCCTGCCAGTCCTCGCCCTGCCGCGGCGCCTCGATCCCATCGACAGCGGAGACGAATACCCGCCGCGCCATCGCATCGAGCAGTTCGCGCTTGTTCTTGACGTGCCAATACAGCGCGGGCGCCTGCACATCCAGGGCCGCGGCCACCTTCCGCATGGTCAGTCCGTCGAGACCGACCTCGTCGAGCAAACCCAACGCCGCCTCGGCGATCACTGTCGCATCGATCTTCACTGTCACCTCCTGCTGTCCGATGGTTGACAGCTTAACAATGTTCTGGTCTCCTTAACAACGTTAAATCGCTTAACAACGTTAAGGAGACCGACATGGACACGACCGATGTGGTGATCGCCGGCGCCGGACCGACCGGGCTGATGCTGGCCTACGAATTGCGGCTGGCCGGTGTGGATGTCGCGCTCGTCGATGGACTCGCGGCGCGCACCGGCGAATCGCGGGCGGGTGGCATCCACGCCCGCACCATGGAAGTCCTCGATCAGCGCGGCCTACTCGACGAACTGCTCCCGCTCGGCCGTGTCATGCAGGCCGGGCACTTCAGCGGCCTGCCCCTGGACTTCAGCGACTTCGATACCCGCTACCCGTTCACCCTCGCCGTGCTGCAATCGGTGATCGAACGCGAACTCGACCGGCAAGCAACCGAACTCGGCGCGGTCGTGCAGTGGGGTTCGCCCGTTATCGGCTTCCAGCAGGACGCGTCGGGTGTCGAGGTGGAGATAGGCGGACCGAATCCCCGCCGGATTCGCGCGGCGTACCTGGTCGGCTGCGACGGTGGCCGCAGTGCGGTACGCAAGCTGGCGGGCATCGACTACGTCGGCACCGACGCGACCGTGACGGGCATGCTCGCCGACGTCGAACTGGCCGATCCGCCCGCACAGCCCTTCTTCGGGCACCGCGCCGGTGCGGGCGACTTCTCCGCGGTCCAATTCGAGCCCGGCTGGTACCGACTCGTCGTACAGCGCCACGACCTCGTCCTCGAGCGCGGCACCGAACTGAGCTTCGAGGATTTCCGCGCCAACTTCGCCGAGATCGCGGGTACCGACTTCGGTATGCACAGCCCGCGCTGGATCTCGCACTACGGCGATGCCGCCCGCCAGGCCGACCGCTACCGCGTCGGTCGGGTCTTCCTGGCCGGGGACGCGGCGCACATCCACTACCCCGCGGGCGGTCAGGGCCAGAATCTGGGATTGCAGGATGCGATGAATCTCGGCTGGAAGCTCGCCGCCGCCCTGCGCGGCACCGCATCCGACGAACTTCTCGACACCTACGAATCCGAGCGCCACCCCATCGCCGCCCGCGTCCTGCACAACACCCGCGCCCAGACCGCCCTCGGACGACCCGGCCCGCACACCGACGCACTGCGCGACATCATGAGCGATCTGATCGATATGGACCAGGTACGCCACCGCCTCGGCCTGATGATCACCGCACTCGATATCCGCTACGACATCAAGGGCGAGCATCCGCTCATCGGCCGCCGCGTCCCGGATGCCGACCTCACCACCGCGGATGGCGACACTCGGGTCCACGAGCTGCTGCGCGGGGGCCGCCCGGTCCTGTTGGTGCTCAATGGAAACGACGTTCCGGCGGTCCCGGAATGGCACGACCGAGTCGAGATCATCAGCGCCGTCGGCCGCGACGAGCATTGGCCAATCCCCGGTTTCGGAACGATCCAAGCCCCCGCCGCCGTCCTGCTGCGCCCCGACGGCTACGTCGCATGGGCTACGGGCGAATCAACCTCCGCGGGTTTGACCGATGCACTCAGCACCTGGGTTGGCGGCACCGAATCCACACGCGGCTCGACTGGTCGATGACCCTGCCCACCATGCCGCACCGGCCGCGACAGCACCCGAGCCACCGCCACGAGCGGCAGCGCGCCAGCTATCCATAGCTGCCGCTCGGACGCGGTATCGCGATATCGCGGCGAACGCGCGATTCGATGCCGCGCGCCGACTCCAGCTCGGGATATCGCGCGCCTCTTTGTAATTCCTTTACAAAGACATGACCTAAATTAGGCATACCGATCGAATAAACCGGACAATAGCGGAAAGTTGGACGGTGACTGATTTGTCCGATTCAACGCGGCGCGCACGAGAGCACCGATTGATCTTGCGGTCCCCCGTGTGACACTGTCGCCCAATGGACATCGTCCGGAATCTCGCCCGAGAAAGATCAAAAACGTTGCCTTCCAAAAGGGTTGTTAATGTGTATGCTATCGATCAATTAAGACCCCACTACGAGGTGGGATGACCGGCGAAGGCGGTGTCGCAGTGGATGTCAACGCACTCCGAATGCGCCGTGCGACTGTCTTTGCCATCGGCGTCGGCGTGCTCACCCTGGCAGCTACCGGTCCGCTCGACCGGCTGCTGCTCGGTCTGTTCATCTGCATCGGACTCGGACTCGGTTGGGTGAATGCCCAACTCACCCGATTGACGGTCAACCGCGTCGCCGATGCCGAGAAACCGAGGAAACAGGGCCTCTACCTCTCCTCGGCGACTCGACTGATCGCAATAACCGGCGGTTCGCTCGCAGTGGGTTTCCTGGCAAGGCCGCACGGCATCGGAATCTTCTTCGGCATGGCCGCCTTTCAAGTGATTCTGGTGTTGGTCACCGTCTTGCCTGAAGTGAAGGAGCTTCGCCAGCAATCATGACGAATCAAATCGCCTTCATCGCCAAGTCGGCGCTGCCGGTCCTCGCGGAGGAAGCGCCCGCAGAAGAGCCGAAAATCAAGGTCGGCGAACACGCGGTCGCGCATCTGTGGGGTATGGACTTCAATGTCGACACGATCATCTCGACCGCCATCGCGGCGGCGATCGTGCTCGGTCTGGCGTTCTACCTGCGGGCGAAGCTGACATCGGGCGTACCCAACGGCGTGCAGTTGTTCTTCGAGACCGTCACGGTCCAGATGCGCAACCAGGTGGAAAGCGCCATCGGCATGAAGGTCGCGCCGTTCGCGCTGCCATTGGCAGTCACGCTGTTCATCTACATCCTGTTGTCGAACTGGTTGTCCGTGCTGCCGGTGCAGTACGGACACGGTGAATTGATCGCACCGCCCGCCTCGGACGTCAATTTCGTCTACGCGCTGGCCCTGTTCGTTTTCTTGATGTACCAGGGTGCGGGTGTGTATCGGCGTGGCCCCGGCGGGCACGCCAAGCAGTTGCTGAAGGGCCACACCGGATGGGGCCCGATGGTCTTCATCAATGTCATCGAGGAAGTCGCCAAACCGCTCTCACTGTCGCTGCGATTGTTCGGCAACATGTTCGCGGGTGGCGTTATGGTCTCGGTGATCGCACTGTTCCCGTTCTGGATCAGCTGGGGGCCGAATGCTATCTGGAAACTCTTCGATCTGTTCGTCGGAGCCATCCAGGCATTCATCTTCTCGCTGTTGACCGTCCTCTACTTCAGTCAGTCGATGTCGCTGGAGGACGAACACTAGCCCCAGCGACTACTTTCGGGTCGCTCTAAACAACGACAGATCGGCGCCGCCGATCGAGCACAGTAAAGAACAGGAAGTGAAAAATGGCAGACGCAACCACGGCAGCCATCGTCCAGGGCGCGCTCATCGGCGGCGGCATCATTATGGGCGGTGGCGCCATCGGCGCGGGAATCGGTGACGGACTCGCCGGCGCCGCGTTGATCAACGGCGTTGCCCGTCAGCCGGAAGCCGAAGGTCGCCTCCGCGGTAACTTCTTCCTGACCGTCGGTCTGGTCGAGGCGGCGTACTTCATCAATCTAGCGTTCATGGCGCTTTTCGTATTCGCTACTCCAGGTAAGTAATTAAGTATGACTCCGCGAACGGATGTTGTTGCCGAGGGAAACTTCCTGATTCCCAACGGCACATTCTTCGCCGAGCTGTTGATCTTCCTGATCGTGCTCGGGGTCATGTGGCTGTTCGTCGTTCCGCCGATACGCAAGGTATTGGCGGAACGTGAGGCGAGAGTCGCGGAGACCGCGGTCGACAATAAGGAAGCCAAAGCCTTGTTCGCCGACGCCGAAGCGAAGTATCAGGCGGCCGTCGCGCAGGCGCGCAGTGAGGCGGTCGAGATCAGGAACCAGGCAAGGGCCGAGGGCCGAGTTATCCTCGAGCAGTTGCGAAGTGAGGCGCAGGACGAGGCCGACAGGATCGTCGCGGAATCCGCGACGGAACTGCGGGCCCAGGCGGACCAGGTGGCCGCGGAGCTGCGTGATGCTGTCGAACCGCTCGCCGAGACATTGGCCGATCGAGTGCTCGGCATCAAGGATCGGCACGCCGGCTCCAGTGCCGGCCATCAGTCAGAGCGAGCGTAGCCAATGAACCTCAATAGCGGCATCCTTGCCGAAGGGGCCATCCACGCAGCCGGGTCCGAGGACTCGGGTATCTTTCACATCACCTTCGACTGGCCGATCTTCTTCAGCCAGCTCTTCGGCTTCGCGGTCATCATCTTCGTCATCGTCAAATGGGTGGCGCCACCGGTGAAACGGCTGATGGCCAAGGCGCAGAACAATATTCAGAAACAGCTCGAGGAGAACCAGCAGGCGGCCGACCGCCTCGTCGAGGCCAAACGCGCCTACGAGAATGCGGTCACCGACGCCCAGGCCGAACTCGAGCACATCCGTGAGGATGCGCGTGCCGACGCCGAACGCATCATCGCCAAGATGCGCGAATTCGCCGACGCCGAGGTCGCCCGGGTCCGCAGCCAGGGCCGCGATCAGATCGCCCAAATGCGCACCCAGCTCATCCGCGATCTCAAGGAAGAGCTGATCACCACGGTCATGGACAGCACCGAGGAAAAGGTGCGCTACGAAATCGGCAGCACCCACGTGGCCGCCGACAGCATCGACAAATTCCTCGAGGATCTCGAGGCCATGGCGAACGCGGAACCGCCGGTCCGACGCCGCGCCCAACCCTGGTCGTTGTAAGACCGGGTGGTCCACCGGCCGCATGTCCTGGCATGCTGGCCGCGTGAGCACCGCGCAGATCACCATCGATTTCGCGCCCGAATTGCGGCTGTTCGTCGCGGCCGCACAGCGGGACGGTCGCTCGGCCGTGCGGATCGACGGTGTGTCGACGCTCGGGCATATCGTGGAAGCGCTCGGCGTGCCGCTCACCGAGGTGGGCGAACTGCTGGTCGACGGTCGGTCGATGCGCCCGGCGCATATGCCCGCTGACGGCGAGGCGGTGTCGGTGCGCGCCGTGGTGCGTCCGCAGCGATTCGACGAACCGTTGCGGTTCCTGCTGGATATCCACCTCGGCACCCTGGCGCGGCGACTGCGGCTGCTCGGCGTCGACACTGCCTACGAAAATCCGGATATCGGGGATGCCGCACTCGCCACGCGCTCGGCAGCCGAACATCGCATCCTGCTCTCCCGCGATCGCGGACTGCTGCGTCGACGCGAAATCTTCGCTGGCGCATACATATACAGCCACCGCCCCGTCGAACAACTCGACGACGTGCTATCGCGCTTCGCACCGCCCCTCGCACCATGGACCCGCTGCACCGCCTGCAACGGCCCCCTGCGCGTGACCGATAAGCACACCCTGCGGGGGCAACTCCCGAACGAGACCGAACGCACTTACGACGCGTTCGCCCAGTGCCTCGACTGCGGCCGAACCTATTGGAAGGGTGCCCATCACGCGCGTCTCGACGCGATCGTCACCCACGCCCTCCGCTTCGGCACCTGAAGCATCGCCAAGCACCTTCGCGCGCCACCAACCCTCGCGCGCCAGACACCTTCCCCACGCCGCGCACCACTCTTCACGCCACGCACGGAATCGTGGGCAAAAGCGTACGCGGCGCGCCAATCAATGCGCGGGACCCGTTCTCGCTCAGCCAGATCACGCTCCGAATGCACCTTCGAGGCGGCCTGGGGAGCCGGGCCGAAGCGCCCCACGCCACGCACCTTCTGCCCGCCGCGCCCCTTCCGTACGCCGCGCACCTCTCCTCACGCCGCGCACGGAATCGTGAACGAAAACGTGCGTGGCGCGCCGATCAATGCGCGGGAGCCGTTCTTGCCCAGCTGGATCAGGCTCCGAATGCGCCTTCGAGGCGGCTGCGGGAGCCGGGATGGACGAGGCGGGCCACGCTTACCAAGGCGCTGGTGGACCAGGTGCGGCGGCGGATCTGGAGGCAGGGTTCGGTGCGGCGGATGCGCAGTAGTCGGCAGTCCTCCTGGCTGCCCTGTACCGCCTCGACGACGTGTTCGCCGCGTACCAGCGGGGCTACCTCGCTGAGGTAGCGGTTCGGAGTGGTCTCGGCGAAATTCTGGTCGAGGTAGCCGGGTGCGGCGGCGGGGTTGACGTAGCGGTCCTCCACCTGGATCGGCACCTCGTCGTCGAAATGCACCAGCAGCGAATGGAATACCGAATCGGTCGGCCAATCATCGAGCAGTGGGTTGGCGGTGTCGAGGGGTTCGCTGCGCAGGAAGATGACCTCGGTGCGGTGCCGGTGGCCGCGCTGCTGGATCTCATCGGCGATATTGCGCACCTCGAACAGCGGCGAGGCCACCTTCGCGGGCGCGACGAAGGTGCCGACCCCCATCATCCGAACGACTACCCCGGCCGCGGCCAACTCGCGCAGCGCTCGGTTGACCGTCATGCGTGAGATCCCGAGTGCGTCGACCAGCTGATGCTCCGACGGGAGCTGATCCCCCGCGACCCAACGTCCGGCGCCGATCTGCGTGCGGATCAGGGTCTTGATCCGCTCGTACGCCGGTGCGGAATCGGGTCCGGACGCCGCGAATAACACCGCCAGGTCTGCATCACCCACCGGGCGGGTCATCGGCCACCACCTCTCATGTCTGGCGGCAACCTTACAGCCTGCCTGGGAAACCCCTTTTCGGCGTTTTCCAGACACCATCCTTCTCGGATGTCCTCCGTGCGCACCATGAGACCGCGCACCTCGGTTTCCGCTTAATCCGGGCTGGTTTCACCGGCACCAGCGTGCGGACCACGCGCTCACGTCCACGGATGTTGGTCACCGGGCTCCGGGCTCCGGGCTCCGGGCTCCGGGCTCCGGGCTCCGGGCTCCGGGCTCCGGGCTCCGGGCTCCGGGCAGTGATCGTATGTTCCGGAGAGGGCAGTCCGGCCCAGAACACCGACAGAGTTGTCACACGCGATCTCAGCCGTTCCGGTTGACAGTCACTTGTATATACAGGACTATGCATCTGGGCAGGCTGTCCCAGCTGCTGCTTCTCCTGATGGAAGGCGGATCCATGCCGCACAACGACGAATTCGACGCCGGACTGCAGATCGAGCGCCGCACCATCGAAGTAATTCCGGATGCCGAACGCCACGGCACCGCGCGCAATCAATTCACCCTGTGGTTCGGGGCGAATATGCAGATCACCGCCATCGTCGACGGTGCGCTCGCGGTGGTATTCGGCGCCGACGCGCTGTGGGCGATCCTCGGATTGCTGCTCGGCAATATTCTCGGCGGCATTGTCATGGCGCTGCATTCGGCGCAGGGTCCCCGGCTCGGATTGCCGCAAATGATTTCCAGCCGAGCGCAGTTCGGCGTCCTCGGCGCGGTAATGCCGCTGTTGCTCGTGATCGTGATGTATCTCGGTTTCGCCGCGACCGGTACGGTATTGGCCGGGCAGGCGGTGAACAAGATTCTGCATGTGGACAATTCGACCGTCGGCATACTCGTCTTCGGTGCGCTAACGGCAGTGGTCGCGGTGACCGGCTATCGGCTGATCCACGTCATCGGACGGATCGCCACCGTGGTCGGCCTTGTCGGCTTCACCTACCTGACGATCCGTCTGTTCGCCGAATACGACGTCAGCGCCTACGTCGGCAGCAAATCCTTCGACATCGTCACCTTCGTCCTCGCGGTCTCCCTCGGTGCCGGATGGCAGCTGACCTTCGGACCGTACGTCGCGGACTATTCGCGCTATCTGCTCCGCTCGACCAGTGCGCGGACCACCTTCTGGTCCACCTTCGCGGGCAGCGTGCTCGGGTCGCAGTGGGCGATGACGCTCGGTGCGCTGGTGGCCGCCGTCGCCGGAAAAGCGTTCCTGGGCAACCAAGTCGGCTTCATCGGCGATCTCGCGGGCCCGTCCGCCATCGCGCTGCTGATCTACCTGGTGATCGTGGTCGGCAAGCTGACGGTGAACTGTCTCAATGCCTACGGCGGGTTCATGTCCATCCTGACCTCGGTGACAGCATTCAACGGCCACTCGCGCACCACCCAGGCCACCAGGGCGGCCTATATCGTCGGCTTCACCGTGGTATCCATGCTGATCGCCATCGGCGCCAGCGCCGACTTCCTCAATAACTTCAAGAACTTCGTGCTCGTCCTGCTCATGGTGTTCACGCCATGGAGCGCGATCAACCTGATCGACTACTACCTGATCTCGCGCGAGCGCATCGACATCCCGGCGCTATACGATCCGACCGGCCGCTACGGACGGTGGAACGTCACCGCCCTGGCCTGCTACACCCTCGGCATCGTGGCTCAGATCCCGTTTCTCGCGCAGAAGCTCTACACCGGCCCGATCACCGATATGCTCGGCGGAGCGGATATCTCCTGGATCGTGGGCATCGTCTTCACGGCGGCCATCTACTACCCGCTCGCACGTCGCACGAGTAACCCGCCCGATCGGATGATCTACCCCGCGGACACCGTTGCGGCGACCCGGGTTCCAGCCGAGTAGTGCGTGCGGCTCTGCGCGAAGCCCCTGATGTGCGAGCCCATTTGGGTGCTCGCGAATGCTCGATCATTGCGTCCATCACGAGATCCTGCCCACCGATCGCCGCTATGTCCCGGGCACGATGGTCATGGAGACGAGTCGGCGCAGCGGCGAAGGGTGGGCGACCGTGCGCGATGTGCTGTTGGTCGGGTCCTGGCGACACCAGACGCCGGGCCGTAGCGCCCATTATCGAACCGCCTCGCCCTCAGCATTATTCGCGATTGTCGAAGAGGTGCGGCGGATCCGCCGCTGCCTCCACAACCGTCGCAGTGCGAGGTCGTGTCCGATAATGCCGTTCGGTGAATAGCGGCCATGGACGCACTAGGCCCGCCGATCACAACGGGCAGACGTGGGCGCTGATCTGAACGGCGCGATACGGCCGTACTGAAGTGCCGTCACGACGGTGACATAGATGCAATCTACGGTAAACGGAGCTGTGGACGGCTGGATAGCTTCGAGTTTCACAGGAATCGGCCGGAGCAGCTCGCCAGTGACGCATTGAAGAACGCGAATCTGCGACGCCTACGAGATGCGATTTGCCCAGCCTCGAATTCGCGCATGGCGCAACATGGGTCGCTTTCGGTCGGTGGACACCCGAGTGGGTGCGAGCCGAACCTCATGAGCTAGACGCCGCCGAACTCACCGCGGCCGAACGTGCCGCGCTGCGCCTGCGCGGTCAGTAGCGGATCGCGGAATGGCTGGCCGAGATCGACGGCGGCCGGTGCGCTGGAAGACCTTTCACGGCACCGGTGGCCGGCGCGCCGCGGTCGATGCCGGACGTATAACGCGAAGCTATCTTCGCGGGCCGCACCATCCAGCGAATGTGGCACACCACTACCGCGAAAGGCATTGCACTGCAACCGATGACCACACAGGTTCACCTCTTCGCCCGCCTGGAACGCGGCGGCAAGTGCGCACAAGCCGAACTCGTGGAGCCGCGCGCACGCTTTCAGCGGGTATTCGAGACCAGCGTCGGTTCTGTATGCCTCGGCAAGCAATTCCGTTTCCAACTCGCCTACGATCTCGACGAATTGAGCCACAGATATCGGCGATGATTCCGCGAGGTGCTGGGCAAATCAGATTCCCCGCTGCATGCCGACCATGCCGAAGTGCTGCGTTCGGTCCCGCGCACGCGGGACTGCCAAAGGCGCGATCGCAGTACCGGCCCGTTGGTTCAGGTCCTTGAATTCGCCTGAGCCGCCGGATATGCGGCGTGATGCGTCGGATGGTAGTGCTCCCAGGCGTCGGCCAGCGCCTTGCGTATATCCGCGGGCAGGTAATCTCGGATTTCCGCGCACAGATGGACGCTGTTGCCGCAGTCGTCGCACCAGATCCGGACCGTACGCGCGTCCTTGGCAACGGCTTCGGCGATCCAGTCGGCGCGCATATTCCCGTGGTCGACGGTGGCTACCCATCTGTCCCCGTAACCATCGGCATCCTGATGGATGGCATTGACCATGGTCACCGCGAACATCGGGTTGGGCTGAGCCTTCTTCTTCGTCATAGCGGGAACCCTCCAGCCCTAGAGCGAATGTTCGTGCGACTTCAGCAACCGGTTGGTGACCGCTTACTTCGCGACGCAAGAAGCAACCGTAACTCCGGCCGCCCCGCCCGGCAAGAGTCCGCTTTCGGGTGGAAACTGAAGGGAATCCGCAGGTAAAGAGATCGCAAAGGCATCGGGCTCGGTTCCGCTGTGGCACCGCGGTTGCCCGCCCCGTCCCACCGAACGCCACCGATCCGCGGCCCCAGCAACCGACGATCACACGAGTATTCCGGAAGGATCCGGCGCTCTCCGCGGCCACCATCACCAGAGCCGCCACACCCAGCACACACCATGAGCCTGAGTCATTCCGGGTGCCAGCGGGACGGCCGACGGTGTCCTTTACCCGGGAACCCGCCTGCGCTAATGGATTCCGGAGTTGGTCAGGGGGAAGGGGTTGGGCACGAAGGGGAGTCCGGGTTGCGACGCCGCGGGAGCGGGAACCGGATCGAGCGCTCGGCCGAGCGCTCGCTGAGCGCCGACCAGCCGTCCCTGCGCAGGTGTATCCACGCCGCGATCAGAACGATGAGGAATTCGATGACGTAGCCGTTGATCAAGACCTTGGTGATCGGCCACCACGGCGGCAGCAGGAAAACTCCGATCGACACCCAGGTCTTGCTCCAGTGATAGGTCCACGAGGCGGTCACGGTGAACAGCACCGCCGCGACCACCCACCAGCGCCAGTTGTCCAGCCCCTTGTGCACGAGGAAGACGAACAGCGGCACGAACCACACCCAGTGGTGCCCCCAGGAGAACGGCGACACCGCACACGCGGTGAGACCGGCCAGGGTGATCGACAGCAGCCGCTCACCACGTTGATACAGCGCCGTCGTGACGGTCAGGCTCGCGCTGGCGACCGAGATCGCGACCAGCAGCCACAACCACACCGGCGCGGGACCACCGAGCAGATGCGCGATGACGCCGCGGATGGACTGGTTGGACGGGTGGTTGTCCGCCGCGATCCGGTTGGACTGGAAGAACGTCGAGGTCCAGTACTGCCGGGAATCGGTGGGCAGGATGACCCAGGCGAAGGCGATCGAGGCGAGGAAGGTGACGAATGCGGTAATCGCCGAGCGCCACTGCCGCAGGACCGCGAAATAGGCGATGAAGTAGATCGGGGTGAGCTTGATACCCGCCGCGAGTCCGACGCCGATGCCACGCAGTTTGCTTCGGTCCTCGCGCAGCGCGTCCAACAGCACCAGCAGCATCAGCACCAGGTTGATCTGCCCGAAGTAGAGCGTCTGGCGGACGGGCTCGATGAATACGCAGGTCGCCGCGATCAGCACGCTGACCACCACCAGCCGAGTCGTGATCCGATACCCCAGCAGCCGCCAGCTGAGCAGCACACAGGCGATGAGTACGCAGAGGTTGACCCCGAGCCAGGTGTTCGTGACGTACCCCCACGGCACCATGTAGATCGGCACGAACGCGATGGTGGAGAACGGCGTGTAGGTGTACAGCAGGTCGCGCATGGTCGCCTCGGTGTACAGCGGAATATCGTGCACGATGCGGTACGCGCCGTCGCGATAAATGTGCACGTCCAAGCCGCCGACCAGGAACCCACCCTTGTCCAGGAAGGGATCGATGGTGGTGAAGAGCAGAATCACCGACAGCAGGGCGCTCCCGGCGAGCAGGTATATCGCTGGTCCCGTACGCGGAAACTCCAGCTTCCGGGTGTCTCGCACCGATCCGCTACGACCGAGGCAGCGCCGTCGCAGGCTTCGAGGTACAGGATCCTGTTGGGTGATAAGACCTCATCACGACGACCGATCCATCCCTTCGTCCCGCACTTGCTGCACTACGGCGATAGCCAGTTTTTACCGTACCTAATGACCCGCGCCTGCATCATGCCCCGAAGTGCCGGGGCAAGCAAGCTGCGCGATCATCGTTGCCGACTGGCCCTGGCCCGCCTACGCTCCGCCTGTAGTTCGGCAAGTTCTTGTTCGAGCATCTCGGCGATGCGGAACTGCCCGGTGTCGTGGATATCGGGCGTGCGAACCACCTGCAGGTGCGAATCCGGCTCGGACGATGTGTTGGTCTTGGCGCGCGCGTTCGCGTTCTCGGTCGACCTGCTGTCCTTGCGGCCCTCCAGCGAACTGGGCTTGCGTGCCGTCGCCGCAGCCGAACCATTGCCCCGGCGCAGTGCCGACACGACCGACGGCTTGCTCTCCGCTGCGGGCTTCTCCTGGCTCACCGGGGCAGCCTTGCGCGCTGGCGCCTTGGCCGGGGGCGCCGCGCTGTCGACCTTCGCGACGGGCGTGGTCTCGCCGATCGGCTCCGGCTCGGGCGGTGCGAAGGGGTTGTTCTTCGCGACCACCGGCTTCGCGACCACCGGCGCGGCCGGCTCCTTGACGACAGCGGGGCGGTTCTCGGTCTTCGGAGCGGGCCGGTGCTGCGGCTCCGCACTGTCGGGCGTATATCCGTTGGTCGGTTCGCGACGCTTCGCTGGCGACTCCGAGCCCTCTTGCGCGGCAGGGCTTTCCCTGTCGCTCGACTCCTCGACCTCGACCGCTTCGGCCTCTACGATCTCCTCGGCTCGCAGCTCGGCATCCTGTTCGGCGCCTTCGACGGCCCTTGCCTCGTGTTCCGCGATTTCTTTCTCCGCCCCCGGCGCCACCAGGGCAGCCTGGGTGTTCGCGCGATAGGACGCGATCGACGGCATCGTCTGCTTGAGTTGTTCGGCCGGATCGGGCAGCTCGCGCACCTGCTCGGTGGCCCGATAGATGGCCAGGCCGTAGCGTGCGCTGGCCGCGTCGTGGATGAGCAGGGCGACACCGATCATGACCGGCGCGACCGCGTGCACACCGGTCTCGTACCATTCCCCGTCGCGCAGGTACGGGTAGGTGTTCAGGGTGACAGTCAGAGACAGCAGGGCGATTTCGGCCGCGGCGACCTGTCGGCGGTTGTCGATCACGCCCCATTCGGCGACCTTATTGGTACCGACCATGATGATGATCAAGCAGACGCTGATCATCGCCTCGATGAGGTAGCTGAACCAGTACAGCGGATCGCCCGGCCCGCCCGGCGCGATGTTGTGCTGCACATTGACCGCGGACCACAGCATGCCCGCCGCCACCACGCCCGCCAGCGCGCGCAGTGACCATCCCCGGTGCCGGTACAGCGATGCCAATTTGGCATGCGGGCTGGACTCTCGCCGCTGTGCCGCAATTGCCTTGCGGGCTACCAATAGATCTCTGATGTCGGCCTTCTCGATCGCTTCTGTGGTCTGCCTGGCACGGTCGGCCGCGGAGGCCGCAGCCTGCACCTGTTTCCATCGCTGTGCACGATCCTCACCGCGAATCTTCTCCGCGAGCTCACGCTCGGCGACCAGTTCGTCCTCGGACAGCGCCTCGGTCAGCGCGGGATCGAACTGGTAGGCCAGTCGCCCCCGGGCCCGCTCGACCCTTCGCGCGAGCTGTCCGACCTCGTCCTCGACGGGATGATGCTCGATGGTCAATTCGACTCCCCGCGGGAGAGATTCGACGGCAGACAAGTGATCACGCGTGGGAACGACACCAGACATTCATAGTCGATCCACCGTTGCCAGCGAAACTGTCAATTTGCCGCCAGTGGGTTGTCTTGCGGCGTGCCGCGCGCGACACACGCATGCGACGTCTCGATTTAACGACGATTCGGCACTCGCGAACGCCGTCGACGGCGCAATGAACGTACGAGTCACCGGCCAGGATTCGCGCCGATGCTACTGCTTGCCGTCAGCAAACAGCCAACCAGTCGGTTCATTCAAGGGGTGTCGACACATTCGGGCGTGTCGCCGCCAACGTGGCGACGGATCAGGCGATTTCGGATCCGATCGGCCGATACGCCGCGACGTAGTCATCGATTTCGCGCAGGAACCGTCCAGGGGTCCCGGAGCCAGCCACCAGGCGCGGAACGAGTTCTCGGCGAGTTCGACGATGATGCAATTGCGCCTCGGGCAGGCCGCGAACGAATGCGGCGAGATCCGTTGACATGCAGCCATCTCCCTGGACGGCCGCGGTCGGGTGCGTTCAGGCCGCGTCCGACAGCGCCTCGTGCCAGTGCCAGGTGTCGGTGTATTGGTGCAGTGCGAACAGCTTTTCGTCGGCGATATGCCAGATGTGGGCGAATTCTGCGGCCACATGCTTGCCGGTGGCGCGCGCGGTGCCGCGGTAGTGGCCGGTGACGATGACGGTGTCCGGATAGGCGTCGAACCATTCCTCGGCGAAGGGAGCGAATGGGTTGCTTTATAGAACTTTTCGACTACGTCTCGGTTGCTCATATCCTCATACTAGAGGGATCGTTCCATATCGACCAATGGCAGCAGCCGGTGTTCCGCGACACAACCGACCCGTCGCAAGGTCTGGTGGCTACGCTCCCTTCGGCCGAGCGAGCAGGCTGTCGCGTCAGTTGGTGCGAATCCGGGACCGCAGTGCGAGAACGCCTGCGGCCGAGCCGACCATGGCGAGCCCGACGACCCACAGTCCGGCTCGCTGGGTGCCGGTGAGGTCCTTGAGCGCGCCCGTGACATAGGGGGCGACGAATCCGCTGACATTGCCGATGG
Organism: Nocardia sp. CA-084685; assembly: GCF_050955785.1. Taxonomy (NCBI): domain Bacteria; kingdom Bacillati; phylum Actinomycetota; class Actinomycetes; order Mycobacteriales; family Nocardiaceae; genus Nocardia; species Nocardia sp. CA-084685. Next base: position 1,579,797 of record NZ_CP192094.1, on the reverse strand, counting down.
AGTTGATCAAGGCGATACCACCCGCCGCGGCCGCACCGGAGAGGAAGGTGCTCGGCAGCGCCCAGAAGGTGGGCAGTGCGGCGAGCACTCCGACGGCGCAGACGGTGACCGCGATCATGGCGGCGAACGGATTGCCCAGGTAAAGCGCCACCGGGATGGCGAGCCCACCGACCAGTGCGGGCAGTGCGACATGCCAGGCCCGCTCACCGGTTCGGTCGCCGTGCCTGCTCCACAGCACCATCACGACGGCGCCGATCACATAGGGCACCGCATTGATGAGTCCGCGCTGCACCACCGAGTAGTGGGTGCCGTACTGCTGTTGGAAGCCGTTGATGATGGTGGGCAGGAAGAATCCGAGCGCGTACAGGCCGTAGACAATGCCGCCGTAGATGAAGGCGAGGCCGAGTACGCGGGGATGGGTGAGCGCTTTGCGCACCGTCCAGTGTTCGACGCGCGCCGCCTGCTCTTTATCGAGTTCGGAGGCGAGCCAATCTCTTTCGGTATCGGTCAGCCACTTGGCCTGTGTGGGACGGTCGGTGAGGAAGAACCAGGTGACCACCGCCAGAACGATCGCGGGCACGCCCTCGACCAAGAACATGAATCGCCAACCGCTGAGGCCGAAGACGCCGTCGCCGTACTGGATGACCAGGCTCGATACCGTCGAACCCAAGGCGGTCGAAATCGGCACCGCCGTCATGAACAATGCGACGATCTTCGCGCGCTGGGTCTGCGGAAACCAGTAGGTGAGATACAGCAGGATGCCGGGAAAGAATCCGGCCTCGACCACGCCGAGGGTGAATCGCAGGATATAGAGCCAGGTTTCGTTGGGCACGAATGCCATGGCGGTGGCGACCAGACCCCAACTCACCATGATTCTGGCGATCCAGCGGCGTGCGCCGAATCGGTGCAGCGCAAGATTGCTCGGCACCTCGAGTACGAGATAGCCGATGAAGAAGATGCCGGAAGCGAAACCGAAGGCTGTCTCGGTCAGTCCGAGATCGGACTTCATTCCGCTGGGTCCGGCGAATCCGATATTGACCCGGTCCAGGTAGTTGATGAAATACAGCAGCCCGAGATAGGGCACCAGTCGTATCGTGACCTTGCGCAACGTCGCGCGGGACACCTCGGGCGTTCCGTTCATCCGCGAACTCTCGACCCGGTTCTACCCTGGAGTCAAATTCCCAGACCCGGCGATACGAACGTTCGACACCGGGTCGTGTGCGGCCACCCGAGCGTCAACCGGCGACCGTACCGTTCGAGGCAGCGGCGAACGCAGACCCCATGCAGCGGTGAGCGACCCGTCGTTCTCGATCGCACGAATGCCGCCGCTCCGGCTTCCGCACGGCGCTACGGATTGCCGAGCGCGAACTCACCGGCTGACGCGTCACTCGACCTACCGGCCACCGGCTACTGTCGCACACTGGCGGGAGAATTCGGCCGGGCCGGGAGAGGTGGTAGCTGATGGGTATCGGTGGCCTTCGAGTGGCCTCGGTTGTCGCCGCCGTTGTGCTCGGATCCGTTGTGGCCGGATCTCATTCGTATGCGGCACCGGGATCGCCGGTGACCGGCGACGGGTCGAGGATTACCAACGTCCAGGTTCGGGATGATCGGCACCTCATGCTGACGGTGTATTCAGCGGCGATGGGGCGGGACATTTCGGTGGAGGTGCAGCGGCCCGCCGATACCGGGGTTCCACGGCCGACGTTGTACCTGTTGGCGGGGGTCGATGGTGGGGTCGATGGAGCGACATGGGATACGAAGACCGATGTCATGGGGTTTTTCGGGGATAAGAACGTCAATGTGGTGCAGCCGCTCGGTGGGGCCTTCAGCTATTACGCCGACTGGCGGGCACCGGACCCGGCGTTGGGGATCAACAAGTGGCAGACGTATCTGACTCGGGAATTGGTTCCATTGATCGACAGCGCGTTGGGCACCAATGGGCGCAATGCCATTGCGGGGATATCCACATCCGGTACATCCGTACTTTCCCTGGCGATTTCGAATCCAGGTTTGTACCGATCCGTCGGCGCATTCAGCGGATGTGCGCAGATCAGTGATCCGGTCGGGCAGGCGTTCGTCGCACTTTCGGTGCGCAAGGGCGGCGGCGATCCGGTGAATATGTATGGCCAGCCGCAGGATCCGATGTGGGCAGCCAACGATCCGTATGTCCATGCCGAAGCCCTGCGCGGGCTCAATCTGTACCTGTCGGCTGGGAGTGGATTGCCCGGACCATATGACAATCCCACCGATCCGCATACGCAGAGCTGGGCAGAGGGTGGGCTGCCCCTACAGGTGACGATGGGCGGTGCGATCGAAGGGTCGACCGCCTGGTGCACCCGCAACATGCAGACCCGACTGAATCAACTCGGCATTCCCGCCACCTACGACCTCGAACCCACTGGCACTCACTCCTGGGGTTACTGGGAACGCGCGCTCGAGGATTCCTGGCCGGTTCTCGCCAACGGACTCGGCGCCTGATCTGCCCCTCGGCCGATTTGGAGAAGCAGAGCGGGTCCGCGCGGTTCAATTGTCCGATGGCACCGGACCTATCCGAGCACCATCCAACACTTAGGAGGATTCGTGTCCGAAACCGTGCGTGGCGTGGTTGCCCGTAGTAAGGGCGCACCGGTCGAACTCGTCGATATCGTGATCCCGGATCCCGGGCCGCACGATGTGGTGGTGCGCATTCAGTCCTGCGGGGTGTGCCATACCGATCTGCACTATCGCGAGGGCGGTATCAACGACGAGTTCCCGTTCCTGCTCGGGCATGAGGCGGCGGGCATCGTGGAGACGGTCGGGGAGGCGGTAACCCATGTTGTCGCGGGTGATTTCGTCATTCTGAACTGGCGCGCGGTGTGCGGTGAATGTCGGGCGTGTAAGCGCGGCCGCCCGTGGTACTGCTTCGCCAGCCACAATGCCAGCAAGAAGATGACGCTCGCCGACGGCACCGAACTCAGCCCCGCCCTCGGCATCGGCGCATTCGCGGATAAGACCCTGGTGCACGAGGGTCAGTGCACCAAGGTCGACTCGGCTGCCGATCCGGCCGTCGCCGGACTGCTCGGCTGCGGCGTCATGGCGGGTCTCGGCGCGGCAATGAACACCGGCAATGTGTCGCGCGGCGATACGGTCGCGGTCATCGGCTGCGGCGGTGTCGGCGATGCCGCCATCGCGGGTGCTCGACTGGCCGGTGCGCGAACCATTATCGCGATCGATCGCGATCCCCAGAAGCTCAGCTGGGCAAAGGAATTCGGTGCCACTCACATCATCGATGCGACCGAAGCCGATGTCGTCGAGCAGATCCAGGAATACACCGACGGCTTCGGTGCGGATGTGGTCATCGACGCGGTCGGCCGCCCGGAAACCTGGAAACAGGCTTTCTATGGTCGTGACCTGGCAGGCACCGTCGTGCTGGTCGGCGTCCCGACCCCGGATATGACCATCGAGATGCCGCTGATCGACCTGTTCTCCCATGGCGGCGCGCTGAAATCTTCCTGGTACGGCGACAGCCTGCCCGAACGCGATTTCCCGATGCTGGTCGATCTGTACCTGCAGGGCCGACTTCCCTTGGAGCGCTTCGTCACCGAGCGCATCGCCCTGGACCAAGTCGAAAAGGCCTTCTCCGCAATGCATGCCGGTGAGGTGCTGCGTTCGGTGGTGGTCTGGTGAGCCTGCGCATCGATCGCGTCGTCACCTCCGGCACCTTCTCGCTCGACGGCGGCACCTGGGACGTCGATAATAATGTGTGGCTGATCGGCGACGATATCGAAGTGGTCATCGTCGACGCGGCCCATAATGCCGACGCGATCATCGCTGCCGTCGGCAACCGCGAGGTCCGCGCGGTCGTCTGCACCCACGGTCACAATGACCACGTCACCGTCGCACCGGAACTCGCGAAACGTCTCGACGCCCCGATCCTGCTCCATCCCGGCGACGATCCCCTCTGGCGCATGACCCACCCCGACGTCGATTACCGATCACTGGCCGACACGCAGCGAATCGCCGTGGCGGGCACCGATATCGAGGTCCTGCACACCCCGGGCCACTCCCCCGGCTCGGTCTCGCTCTACCTACCCGAGGCCGCCGCCCTCTTCACGGGCGACACCTTGTTCAACGGCGGCCCGGGCGCCACCGGCCGCTCATTCTCCGACTTCGACACCATCATCGACTCCATCCGAGATCGCCTCCTGACCCTCCCGGAAGAAACCACCGTCCACACCGGCCACGGCGACACCACCACCATCGGCACCGAAAAACCCGCACTCGCCAACTGGATCGCCCGGGGCCACTGAGCCGGAATCAAGATCAGGTGGAGTCGGCGTCGACCGATGCCGCCATGGATTCCATCTGATCTTGATTACTCGACGTGGGCCTTGATGCGTTCGAGGGTTTGGCGCATGCCGTTGCGGTTGGTTTCGGCGCGGGCGCGGCCCGCTAGGAGCCAGTAGAAGCGGAGCGGGAGGCTGTTTTCGTTCAGTTGGAAGGATTCGGTCACGTCGGTGCCGCCATCGACGGGCTCGAAACGGTAGCGCCAGGTGTTGACCGCCATTCCGCGTGGTCCGAGCACGGTGAAGGCGAACTCACGTCCGGGATCGCATGCGACGATCCGGCAGACCGTCCAATACTTCAGCCCCCAGCCATTGCGGTTGACGTGCCCGCGGAACTTGACGCCGACGGCGGGAGCCGTTGCCCCGCCGAGCCATTCGGTGTCGAAGGTCTCCGGCGAGAACTTCCCGGTATTCGTGATATCGCTGACCAACCCCCAGATCTTGTCCGCGGGTGCCGCCATTCGAATCGTCACGCTATCGTGCATGCCTGCACGCTAGCAGGCACCTTCTCAGACAGAGCCGCTCAGTGCGGATCGATGCCGGTCCAGAAGTCGACCAGGTCGGCGCAGACGTGGGCCGGGCGCTGTTCGTTCGGCACGTGGCCGACGCCGTCGTAAACCGCGGTACGCGCGCCCAATTCCTCGGCATAGCGTTCGTGCACGCTCGGCGGCCAGAGATCACCGGAGTTGCCGTAGGCGATGAGAATCGGAAGGCCGCAGGCGCGCAGGGCGGCGGTAGCGTCGGTCGAACCCTCCATGACGCGCATGATGCCGACCAAATTCGCCTTCTTGGTCGTGAAGATGCGGTTGCGCAGGAATTCGAGCTTCGCAGGCGGAACCAGCGCCGCCATAGCCCGACTCATCTGCTCCCACAGCGCTTGCTGGCCACCGCTTTCGATGAGCTGGACGACCAATTGCGGTGGCGCGAAGGTGATATCGCAGGTCGAGGACAGACCGGATGCGAGCAGGGTGAGACTGCGGAAGCGGTCCGGATGCGCGGCAAGGGCGGCGCGGGCGACATAGCCGCCGAACGAGTGGCCGACCAGGTGAATCGGTGTGTCGTTCGAGATCTGGTCGGCGACGACGATCAGATCGTCGGCGAAATCGGCCATGGTGTATCCGGAAACGTCATCGGGACCGTCGGACTGCCACTGCCCGCGTTGATCGTAAGCGACACAACGGAATCCAGCTGCGGACAGAATCGGCAGCATGGCCTCGAAGTCCTCTTTGGAGCCGGTGAAGCCGGGGACCAAGAGGACCGTGCCGCGCATCTCGATATCGTGCGGCGGCACGGATTCCCAGGCGGCCAGCGTGCCCGCCCCGCCGTGCAGGGTGAAGGATGCGGACTGCGCGGTGGCGTGGCTCATCGGTATCCTCCATCGTGCTCGGCACTAGTGCGGCAACACCGTCCATTCTAACCGAGCGCACATTCGGGATTGTTATTTATTCGAGATATTTCAGAATAAGGTCATCGGCTCGGTCGGAATGGGTTCGGGCAGCGGCTCGAGTTCGGGCAGGCGGGCGCGCACCTCGTCGTGGAAGCGGCGGGCGAGGTGCAGGGCGGAGGCGTTGTCCGGCGTGTGGATGAAAACCGTCGGTGAGCGGCCCTCGCGCAGCCATGCGGTGACGATGTCGAGCCAGGGTTGCCAGCCAGCAATCGTGCGCTCGGCCGAATCGCGGCCGTGATAACGGACGATCGGGAATTCGGTGAGCGCTCGCGTGCGGCGCGGCACCCGCGGTTTCTTCGCCCGCGCCTCGGCCTCCGCTTCACTCTCGGCGGGCCCTTCGAAAAGCATAGTGGTGTCGAAGGGCACCCATTCGGCACCTACGCGCGCGAGCACCTGCTCCAATTGCCGTGCGGCGCCGTCATTTTCGAAGAACGCCGGATGACGGACCTCGACGGCGGACCGGTACGAGTCGGGCAGCGTGCGCAGGAAACCTGCCAGCGTCCCCAGATCGGTCGGACCGAATGACCCCGGCAACTGCACCCACAGCGCATGGATGCGCGGACCGAGCGGCTGCATCGCATCCAGGAAGGTGCGCAGTTCGACCTCCGCACCGTGCAGCCTGCGCTCATGCGTAATCGGCTTGGGCAGTTTGATGACGAAACGGAAGTCCGGATCGGTCTGCTTCGCCCACGACTGCACCGTGTTGCGGGTCGGCGTCGCGTAGAACGTGGTATTGCCTTCCACCGCAGTGCACCACGAGGCGTAATGCCGCAACCGCTCGGCCGGAATCGGTTGATATTCCTGCCATGCCGCGTGCGTCCACATCGCACATCCCACGTGAAGCCGCATGGCAGCGACGCTAACGCACCCACCGGCCACCCGTCCGGGCGGTGGAGGCGGGTTCACGTACGCTGACGGCTGCACCTCCAGCACCTCGGGAAAGAGATCATGACGCGGTTCGAGAACGTCAGTGTGGCCAAGAAGGCCAATGTGTACTTCGACGGCAAATGCGTCAGCCACAGCATCGAGCTGGCCGATGGCACCGCGAAGTCGGTCGGCGTCATCCTGCCGTCCACCCTGACGTTCAATACGGTCGAGCCGGAGATCATGGAGCTGATCCAGGGCGAATGCAAGGTCACCCTGGCTGGCGAAACCGAAGCCGCGACCTACCGAGGCGGCGAATCGTTCGAGGTACCGGGCAATAGCTCATTCGAGATCGAGGCGCTTTCGACGCTGCACTACGTCTGCCACTTCGGCTGAGCCGGTCAGACCGGCACTGCACCCAGGGAATCTGCCAGCGCGGTCAACACATCCGCGCACCCGGCACCGACGGTGAGCGCGGCGAGTTCATCTCCTCGGGTGCGGCCGCGGTTCACGATGGCGACCGGCCTGCCCTGTTTCGCCGCATATCGTACGAACCGCAGCCCGGACATGACCGTCAACGACGAACCCGCCACCAATAGCGCGTCGGCCGCCTCGACCATGTCGAATGCCGCGGCGACGCGCTCTTTGGGGACGTTCTCCCCGAAGTACACGATGTCCGGTTTGAGCATGCCGCCGCAGCGCGCGCAGTCCACCATCCGAAAACTCGCGGTATCGGCGACTACCGCATCCGCATCCGGCGCGACTTCCACCCCGGTCGCCGTCGCCGATGCCGCGAAACCGGGATTGGCGGCCTCCAAACGCTCGGCCAGGGTCATCCGCGAAATCAACGCCTCGCAGCCGAGGCACCGCACGCGCGCATAGGTCCCGTGCAGGTCGATGACCCGGCGGTGCCCAGCCTTCGTATGCAGCAGATCGACATTCTGCGTGATCACCCCGGTGACGACGCCAGCCCGCTCCAACCGCGCCAACGCTCGATGGGCCGCATTCGGCCGTGACCCGTCCATGGCCCGCCAACCGATGTGATTGCGCGCCCAGTACCGGTGTCGAAATGCCGCATCCCCCACGAACTGCTGATACGTCATCGGTGTCCGCACCGGAGAGCCGGGCCCCCGATAATCCGGAATTCCACTGTCTGTCGACACCCCGGCCCCCGTCAGCACCGCCACCCGCCGCCCCGTCAGGAGCCCGGACAACCGCTCGACAGCGGAATCGAAATCAGCGGACATGGGATTCAGAGTAAGCACGGGGGACGGCAGTCGGCGAAGCCGACGGGGTGGGTAGGCACGGGGGACGGCAGTCGGCGAAGCCGACGGGGTGGGTAGGCACAGCCGCCCGGTCGATAACCCCGGGCGGCGGCGCGAGCCGATCAGGACTGGAGACCGACTTCGATCTCCAGGGTGAGGGTGATCTTGTCGCCGATCACCGCGCCACCGTCGGGCAGCGGCATATCAATCGTGATGCCGAAGTCGCGACGGTTGATGACGGTCTTCGCCTCGAAACCGGCGACCGGGCCTTGGCCCATACCCGGGTTGACGCCGAGGAATTCGACATCGAGGGAGACCGGACGGGTGGTGCCGCGGATGGTGAATTCACCGTCGACGACGAAATCCTCGCCGTTGACGCGGAATCCGGTCGACTTGAAGGTGGCCACCGGGAAATCGGCGGCGTGGAAGAAGTCGGCGGTGCGCAGGTGCGCGTCACGCTGCTCGTTATCAGTGGTCACCGACTCGACCTGGATCTCGGCCTCGGCCGAGGCGGTGCCGTCCTCATTGATGACCAGCTTGCCGGAGAAGTCGGCGAACCGACCGCGGACCTTGCTGACCATCAGGTGACGTACGGTGAATCCGAGGGCGGAGTGGGTGGGATCGATGACCCAGGTGCCTGCGGTCAGGGCCTTTGCGGTGGTAGTCGACATTGTCGGTCTCCTCGTGTAGTTGAGATTTCAATTACTTGGATACAGCTATTCAGTTCTGGTATTACCGGACCGGCGCGCCGTTGCGCCGGTGATCAGATCAGCGCGCGACCGCCACGGCCTCGTCCCGGGCCGCGACCAATGACGCATGAGTCGGTGCATCCGGGACATGGGCAGGGCGCAGTGCGTCGAACTCCTTGCGCAGCACCGGAACCACTTCCGCACCGAGCAGATCGAGTTGCTCCAGCACCGTTTTCAACGGTAGACCCGCGTGGTCCATCAGGAACAGCTGTCGCTGATAGTCGCCGAAGCTTTCGCGGAACGTCATGGTCTTTTCGATGACCTGCTGCGGACTGCCGACGGTCAGCGGTGTCTGCTCGGTGAAGTCCTCGAGCGACGGGCCGTGGCCATAGACCGGCGCGTTATCGAAGTAGGGCCGGAATTCGCGCACCGCGTCCTGAGAGTTCTTACGCATGAACGCCTGTCCGCCCAGGCCGACAATGGCTTGGTCGGCGGAGCCGTGGCCATAATGCTCGTAGCGTCGCCGATACAGCTCGATCAGGCGCTGGAAGTGCTCCTTCGGCCAGAAAATATTGTTCGCGAAAAAGCCGTCGCCGTAATAGGCGGCCTGCTCGGCGATTTCCGGACTGCGAATCGACCCGTGCCAGACGAACGGCGCCACGCCGTCCAGCGGTCGCGGCGTTGCGGTGAACGACTGCAATGGAGTGCGGAATCGGCCCTCCCAGTCGACCACATCCTCGCGCCACAGCCGGTGCAGCAGCTGATAGTTCTCGATGGCCAGCGGGATGCCTTCGCGAATGTCCTTGCCGAACCACGGGTAGACCGGGCCGGTGTTACCGCGGCCGAGCATCAGATCCACACGTCCGTCGGCCAGATGCTGCAGCATGGCGAAGTCCTCGGCGATCTTCACCGGATCGTTGGTGGTGATGAGGGTCGTCGCGGTGGACAGCTGCAACCGCTCGGTCTGCGCGGCTATATAGGCGAGCATGGTGGTCGGCGACGACGGCACGAACGGCGGGTTGTGGTGCTCGCCGGTGGCGAATACGTCCAGGCCGACTTCTTCGGCCTTGCGTGCGATCGCGACCATCGCCTTGATGCGCTCGTGCTCGGTCGGGGCCCGACCTGTCGTCGGGTCGACCGTCACATCGCCCACGGTGAAAATTCCGAACTGCACGTCGCCTCCTCTCGGAAAGTCTGACACCTATTTGGTGGATATGGCAACCAACAGGGCGGTGTCGTCATCTATTCCCGAGGATCACTTGCGCAACCGCGACTCCAGGCCGTCCATCACACAGAGCAGACCGAAATCGAAGGCCATCGCGCGGGCGGTCTGATAATCGGCGGGTTGCATCTTCCGGTAGTCGTCGAGCATCTCTGGATAGTCGGAGGCGAGCTCATCAATGACATCGAGCACCATCTCCTTGTCGAAACCCTTGTCGCCGAATGCCTTCGCCGCGGTGATCTCCGGAATGACCTGCCCGAGGACATAGCTCGTCACGGTGCCACTCGCGAGGTAGATATCGACGCCGGTGAATCCGGCATCGATGAAGGTGCGACGCAGCCGATCACTGAGTTCGAAGGCCTTCGGGCCCACGCTCGGCAGGGAGCCGATCAAGGTGGTCACCCAGGTGTGGTCGAGCATCGTGAGCCGGAAGTTGTAGGCGTAGGTCGTGACGACCTCACGCCAGGAAGCCTGGTCCGGATCCGGAATGTGCACCAGACCCCAGATCTCGTCGAGGACGAGTTCGAGCAGTTCATCCTTATTCGCGACATGCCAGTAGAGGCTCGTCGCACCCGCATCGAGCTTCGCGCCGAGTTTTCGCATGCTCAGCGCGCCGAGCCCGTCGGCGTCCAATACCTCGATTGCGGCGGCGACGATCTGGTCGCGGCGCAGTCCAGCCGCCTTCGGCTGGCGCGGCTCACGGGTCCACACCGAGGAGAACTGCTGCTTTGTCACATGATCAGCATAATTCTCTCGCACATTGTGCGATTCTATCGTACGGTGTTCGAGTGGAATCGAACGTTGTACGAGTCCCTCGCCGCTGGTGGATTCTGGGGGTCCTCTGTCTGTCGCTGCTGGTGCTGATGATCGACGGCACCGTGCTCAATATCGCTATTCCGTCCCTGATCCGGGAGCTCGACGCGACGCCGTCGGATGTCCAGTGGATCCTCGACGCCTACGTCCTCGTCTTCGCTGGACTGTTGCTCACCGCGGGCAGCCTGTCCGACCGGTTCGGGCGGCGGCGCATGCTGGTGCTCGGCCTGGCACTATTCGGCGCGGCATCCCTTGCCGCCGTCATGGCCACCGAGCCGTGGGAGGTGGTCGGCGCCCGCGCGCTCATGGGCGTCGGCGGTTCACTGCTGATGCCATCGACCCTGTCCATTCTGATGACCACCTTCGCCGAAGACGAGCGGCGCAAAGCGATGGCCGCCTGGTCCACCGTCTCCATGGTCGGCATCGTCCTCGGGCCGACGCTGGGCGGCTTTCTGCTGCAGCACTATTGGTGGGGTTCGGTGTTCCTGCTCAATATCCCGGTAGCGGTGCTCGCGATTGTCGCCGCGCTGGTCCTGATGCCGGAATCCACCGGTGAGCAGCGGCCGGTCGACCTGATCGGCGTGCTGCTTTCCATCGTCGCGCTCACCTCGACGGTCTACGTGATCATCGAGCGCGAGTGGAATATTCCGATGATCGGCCTCGCCGTGATCACGGGGCTGGCCTTCGTGGTCTGGGAGAGCCGGTCGGCACATCCGATGCTGCCGCTGGCGGTATTCCGCAATCGCGATTTCACCGGCACCTGCTGCACACTGCTGCTGATGGTGTTCGGTATGGGCGCGATCATGCTGATGCTCACCCAGTATCTGCAGTTCGTACTCGGCTACGGACCGATGAAGGCGGGACTTGCCCTGCTGCCGTATGCGGTGGCCGCGGCGGTGTGCAACGGCCTCGGCGCGACGCTGGGCAAGAAGTTGACCAATAAGACGCTCATCGTCGCCGGTCTCCTGGTCATGGGCGGGGCGTTCGCGATCCTGGCCGTCGGTTCCGGATATTTCGCGGTACTGGCCAGCATGCTGGTCATGGGGATCGGCGGCGGTCTGGCGGGTCCGGCCGCGTATGCCGCGATCATGAGCGCGATTCCGCTGGAACATGCCGGCGTCGGCTCGGCCATGAACGACACATTGCAGCAGGTCGGCATGGCCATCAGCATCGCAGTCCTCGGCAGCGTACTGGCCGGTGTGTTCACCTCGCACATGCCCGACGACGCACCCGTCGCCGCACGTGAATCCATCGGCGCCGCATTCCAACTCGGCTACGCCGAACCGGCCAAGGACGCGTTCACCGATGCGATGTCGACCGGCGCCTGGATCAGTGCGGGCTTCAGCATCGCCGCCGCCCTACTCGGACTGGCGCTGCTGCGGAGACGCCCCGCGCCGCAGATCGACATACCGGAGGAAGTAACCGTGTCATAGCTGACATCGATTTTTCGTTCCGAATCAGCCCGTCTCGCACCGCAGGCTCGGCTAGGCTCCCCTCGACCTCCTTGCCGCACATATGAGTACATTTGCGCGGGGAGCATCTCGAGCAGGAGAGTCGAGCCTGCACGGTCGGTAGGAAAAGCGAATGATCTGATGACTGAACGGAATCCGAATGAAGCTTTGCGATAGCACTGCGGCGGCGATCCTTGTCATCGGTGCCGTGACCTTGGGCGCCGGAGTCTCGCATGCCGAGCCGGTCGCCGCGCCCGCGCGGCAGGACATCACTTACTCGGTCAAACTAGTCGACAAGACCGTGGTGGCCAGCGTGCGTAATGGCACCTTCACTCTCTCCAAGGCGGCGGAAAGCGAGCTCGCGGCCGGGGGCGACGGGCGGCTGGTCGACAAGGACGGCACGCTGGTCGATAAAGACGGCAAGGCCGCCGAGATCGCCGATGTGGTCGATGTCGTCGATCTAGCCGATACCGACGGGCACGTCGTCCTCACGCTGCCGCTGCGGTTCCGGGCCGGCGAGATCGATATCCCGGTCAAGCCGGCGCTCGAGAAGGACGGCACGGTGCTGGAACTGGCGCCGCAGAAGCCAGACGGACTCGACATCTCGCAGCCACTGGCCGTCAAGCCGGTCGCATCAATGAACGAAAACAACCGCGCCCGTGACGAATTCGCCACGCAGTTCGGCCTGGCCACGGCGATCGGCGGCTTCGTCGGCACCGCAATCGGCGCGGTCGTCGGATGTATCGCCACCATTGCCGCCGGCTGCATCCTCGGCTTGACCACCGGTGCGGCCCTCGGCGGGATCATCGGCACGGTCGTCGTGGGTGGACCGGTCCTGATCGCCTCCGGCGTGGATTACGTCAACACGATGATGTCTCCGGACGGCACCAGCCGGTTCGCGGATAAGACGACGACTCAACCAATTCCAGCCGCACCGAAATAGGCCATCGGCTATACGCGGTCGCTGGCCGAGCGAAAGGCCAGCGACCGCGCTGCCGCGCGCAACGATTCGGTGGACTGCAGGGTGCGGCTCAGAATGCGCGGGTTCGCTATCGGCCATCTCACCCGCAGAAGGCGGCGTCTACCAGGCCGTCCAAGGCGGGCTTGTAGCCGAGGCCGAACAGCGGTGGGACTTGGTTGAGGCTGACGGTTACCGAGCGGCCGGGGGTGTAGCCACCGAAGACGAAGAACCCGTCCATGGCGCCACCGTGACTCCAGATATCGACGCCGCAACCATTGGTGCGATGGAAAATGCCGAGACCGACATCGTCGGGCAGGGCTGGGTCGCCGCCGTGGATGGTGTGCTGCATTTGGGCGAGTTCGGTTGGACGAAGCAGGTTTCCGGTAAGTAGGGCGGTGAAGAATCGGTTCAGGTCGGCATCGGTGGAGACCAGCGCGCCATCGGCCAAGCCCCAGCCCGGGTCGATATCGGTGATGTCGACCTGGACGCCGTTGAAGATCTGATACGCGCGCGGATGTGGACCGCGAATCACATTCTCGTGCGGGAATGCGGGCCAATAGGTAGCGCGCAGTTGCAGCGGCTCGAGGATCCGGGAGGTCACCTCGGCGCCTACCGGACGTCCCGTGACCTGCTCGATCAGTTTTCCGGCCAGCAGGTAATTGGTATTGGAGTAGCTGAAAGCCGAACCTGGCGGGAACAGCGCGGGCATATCCACACCGAGTCGGATCAGCTGATCCGCGCTTTGGTACCGCTGCAATGCCTCGACCGAGCCCCAGTCCAATCGAACGAGATAGTCCGGAATACCGCTGGTGTGCTGTAACAGATTTCGGACAGTGATCAGATTCCCGTCGCCGCCGGGGCCGCGCACCACACCGGGTAGATAATGCTCGATCGGTGCGTCGAGCTGGATTCGCCCCTCCCCCACCAACTGCAGCACCACGGTTGCCACAAATGTCTTGGTATTGCTGGCGATCCGGACCTGTGCGTCATCGGGAAATGCCGCGCGCGTCGCGAGATCGCCGACACCGCTATTGAACTGGGTCGCGTCGCTGTCGGCGGTGACGACCAGCTGTGCACCCGGAACGAAAGTCGAACGGACAAGGCCATCCAGCCCGGCTTGCAGCACGTTGAGGCGCACCGGTGCCGGTTGGGCCGAGGACGCCGCCAGATGCGGCAGCACCGAGATCATCAGTGCGGTGACCAGAGCCGTCGTTACCTTGAACCGCCGCATTCATCCTCCCCTCGCCAAGGCCCGCGGCCGTTCCTTCGGTGTGGATGGTGATACCGGCGCGGATCCCATCCGGTTCGAAGAAAAATCCGGCGCTGGCGCGTCGTTGGTTGAACATCCGGTCGGATCAGCCGCTGTAGGACACATGCGGCGTCCAGTCGTCGAGGGAACGGACGGCGGCGGCGTGCAACGCCGCGGCAACCCGCTCCCGAGTAAACGCTCCCGCACCGAGCACACCGTTGATCTGCACGGCAACGGCACGGAAACCGTCGGGGGCCATGGTGGTGTCCAGACTGGTGACGAGATTGCGTACCGCCGCCTTCTGCACGCCGAGGGAAGCGGCTTCATTCCACGGCTTATCCGCCGCCGCGCTGCCCGTGACCAGCACGCGCGCACCATTGGCAAAGAACGGCCGCGCGGCCTGCACCGCGGGCAGCAGCGCCGCGGCGCCGATCGTGAAGTCCTCGATCAGTTCCGCGACGGTCAATCGCAGCGGATCCGCCTGCCGGAAGATGCTCGGGTTGAAGTGCAGCACGTCGATCCGCCCGTGCCGCTGGCCCACCTCGGTCACAGTACGAGTGACATCATCGGGATCGGCCAGATCGACACCAACACCTTCGGCATCGAAACCCTCGTCCAGCAGTTCCTTCGCCAGCGGCTCGGCCTCCGCGACGGTCCGACAGGCCAGCACCACCACATATCCGTCGCGCGCGAAAAGCCGGCCGACGGTCAATCCGAGGCCGGGACCGGCACCGAGGATGAGCAACACTGGAGCAGCCATGTATACGAGACTAGATCGTGAAACCGTGCAGATCACACTGTCGGATTGTTGCCCGCCCCGATCGGCGTCGGTAAGACTGGAAAGGTTGAACTGACTCTTTCCAGTGACCTGCAACCAGTCACTAGCGAGGGCAACTAGTCGGTAGCGGGTATTCCCCGGCTGTGCGCTGTGCCGAATAACCCGAAACGAAAGCTGAGGCGGCGAGAATGATCCGGGACCCAGGTCGCCGCCATGGATGACGACACCGTCGAGATTCCCAAAATCACCGAATCTCCTCGCCCCAGACACCGTCGGGGCGAACCGAAACCCCACCGCGGCCGCAAAGCGGCCAAGATCGGGATGCGCGTCCTGACATCGATCGCCGCGCTCGCCGTGCTGTCCGGCACCGGATTCGCGTGGTCGGCCAAGACCGAATTCGATAACGGCTTCACCCACACCGATGCGATCGGCAAGGATGCGCCGCGCTCACTCGGCGGCGATCTGAATATCCTGCTGATCGGCTTGGATACCCGCAAGGACCTCGACGGCAACGACTTGCCGAAGGCGATCCTGGATCAGTTACACGCCGGCGACGGCGACAATGGCGGCTACAACGCGAATTCGCTTATCCTGCTGCACATTCCCGCGGATATGCACAAAATCGTCGCCTTCTCCATTCCGCGCGACGACTATGTCGCGGTTTCCGGCATTCCGGGCTACGACCACGCCAAAATCAAGGAGGCCTACGGGCTGAAGAAGGCCGCCACCGAGACCAAACTGGAAAACGCGGGCATGAAGGACAAGGTGGCCCTGGAACGCGCGGGCCGCGAGGCGGGGCGGGCATCCATCGTGCAAACGGTGCGCAATCTGGTCGGTGTCCCGATCGACCGGTTCGCCGAAATCTCGCTGGTCGGCTTCTACGACCTGGCCGATAAGCTCGGCGGCGTCGATGTCTGCCTCAATCACGCGGTCGACGACAGCTACTACTCCGGCGCCGTTTTCCCAGCGGGCCCGCAGCACCTCGACGCCGCTAATGCGCTGTCCTTCGTGCGCCAACGCCACGGGTTGGAGAACGGCGACCTCGACCGCACCCACCGCCAGCAGGCTTTCCTGACCTCGGTCGCCACATCGCTGAAGGACACCGGCACGCTGACCAACTTCAGTAAGCTCTCCGGCCTGATGGATGTGGCGCACCGCGATATCGTGCTCTCCGACGGCTGGAACCTGCTCGACTTCGCCCGCGATCTCGGCTCGGCGGGCTCGATCTCGGTCGAATTCCGGACATTGCCGGTGCTGCGCTACGACAATATCGACGGCCAGGACGTCAATATCGTCGATCCGGCGGCCATCAAGAAGGAAGTGCGCGCCGCCTTCGGCATCGAAACCACGCCGACCACGTCGACACGTACCCCGACCAGCATCGTCGATGCCCACAATGCGAGCGGATACCCCGGCCGGGCCGCCCAACTGTCCACCGCACTCACCAAGCGCGGCTATCCGGCGGGCACCGTGGCCAACGGCACCCGCGCGGACGGCACGATATCCACCATCACCTACGGCACCGGCGCCGAGACCGATGCCGCGCAACTGGGCGACCTCCTCGGGCTCACCCCCACCGCATCGCCGAATGTCGAACCCGGCCACATCACCGTGGTCGTCGGCACCGATTTCACCATGCCCGCCGAACTCGTGCCGACCACCAGCGCGACCCCGACCACCACCTCCGCCGCGCCCACACCCGATGCGGGCAAGCCGGTCGCGACGACGATCGGCAGCGGTGTGCCGTGCGTTAACTGACGCCGAAGTCCGCGCAGGTCACACCCGCGGCGGCGAAAAGCGCCCGAAATGGCCGGTAAACTACGGCACGGGCCAGTATGTCGTAGATGCGCCGCAGGGAACGCACGGCGAAACACAGGAGAGTCATGTCGAGTCGCCGCTTCCGGTGGAGAGTAGCTGCGGGTTTTGCGTTGGTGATGACGATGCTCGTCGCTGGATGTTCGTCGAAATCGGAAACGCCGACCACCCAGGCCGGACCACCGCCGCCGCCGATCGTCATCACTCCGGGCGGTGGCACCAATGTCGATCCGCTCGCGCCGGTCGTGGTCACCGCGAACGACGGCATGCTGACGTCGGTGAAGCTGACCAATGAGGCGGGCCGTTCGATCGATGGCATCTACACGCCGGACAAGACCGCGTGGAAGCCCGTCGATCCGCTGGGTTACGGGCATACCTACACGATCAGCGCCGAAAGCCTCACCATCACCGGCCGTATCGGGCCGACCATCTCGACCTTCAGCACGCTGGCGCCGAACAACCAGACCAAGGTGTACATGACCACCACCGGCGGTACACCGCTGACCGATGGCGGCACCTTCGGTGTCGGCACCGTCGTGGTCGCGCATTTCGATGAGGATGTCCCGGATAAGGCCGTAGCGGAGAAGCGGCTCTCGGTGACGACCAACCCGCCGGTCGAGGGCTCCTGGTACTGGCTCGACAAGCGCAACGCGCATTGGCGCCCGCAGCAGTACTTCGCACCGGGCACCAAGGTGACCGCCACGGCCAACATCTACGGCGCGGACCTCGGCGGCGGTCTCTACGGCCAGGAGGACACCAAGACCACCTTCACCATCGGCCCGTCGCATGTGTCGATTGCCGATGACAACACCAAGCAAGTGCAGGTTTTCGAGAACGGCAATCTGATCCGCACCATGCCCACCTCGATGGGAAGGGGCGGCAGCGAAGTCATCGGGGGTAAGACGCTGACCTTCTGGACCCAGCCGGGCATCTACACCGTGATGGACAAGGGCAATCCGGTGATCATGGACTCCTCCACCTATGGCCTGCCGGTCAATTCCCGGCTCGGCTACAAGGAGGCCATCGGCTGGGCCACCCGGATCAGCACCGACGGCATCTATCTGCACCAGCTCGATTCCACAGTCTGGGCGCAGGGCAGCCAGAACCTCTCGCACGGCTGTCTGAACCTGAGCGCCGCGAACGCCCAGTGGTTCTACAATTTTTCGATTCCGGGCGATGTGGTCGAGGTCCGCAATACCGGCGGCGCACCGCTCGAAGTCTGGCAGAACGGCGACTGGGGCATGCCGTGGGACGAGTGGCTCCAGGGCAGCGCTCTGCACTGACCTCTTGTGCGGGCGGCACCAGAATTTCCGGACGAAAGTATCCGGTGTGGCAGAATCGTCGGCATTATGACCGTCTTGACCAGCGCTTCTCCGGACCGATTACCCCGAGGGCCGCATCGCTTGACCCGGGACGAAGTCGTGACGTCACAGCGCGAGCGGCTATATCTCGCCGCTTTGGAGGCGGTCGCCGAACTCGGCTACGGCCCGACCACGATCACCGATATCGTCGGTCGGGCCCGGGTGGCCCGTCGGACGTTCTACGGGCTGTTCGAGAGCAAAGAGGAATGCTTCACCGCCGCTTTCGATTTCGCGGTCGATACGATCACCCACGAGCTCGACCGGGTGGTCACCGAATCCGGCGCCGCTACCTTCGATGAGTTGGTGCGCACCACGCTCGAGACCTACCTGGAGTTCCTCGCGGCCGAGCCCGCCGCCGCGCGGGCGCTGCATATCGAAACCCTCGCCGCCGGACCGGGACTCATCGCCCGCCGGGCTCGCACGCATCGGATGTTCGGCTACCGAATGATCGCGGCGGCTCGAATCGGCGTGCGCGCAGGCGAGCTTCGCGCCGAACCCGATCCAGGACTGCTCGACGTCCTGCTCGGAGGTATCGACGATCGCGTCCGCGCCACGCTCATCGAATCCGGCCCGCAGGATCTACCGGCGTTGGCTCCCACCCTCACCCGCGCCGCCCTCCTCCTACTCGGTTCCGGCCCCAGCCCGACCACCGCCTCGCCGAAGGTAGGCGAAAGGCGGCCCGCGCCCGCCCCGTGACCGACCATTCGACTACGGTCGACACCGTCGCCGGGCTACCAGCCGGGGTCGCCGTCGACCGGAATGTTCACCCAGCTGGGCTGGTTCGGGTCGAGTTCAATGTGCTGGGGGCGCAACCCGCTCTCATTCAGCAAGGGGCGCAAGGGAAGACTGCTCGGGAAGTTTCCGGCGTAGATGTCGACGCGCAACCGGTGTCCCGGTTGTAGCACACCGTCGGTGGCGAACATGCCGATATCGATGACCGTCGGCTGACCGGGCACGATCGGTTCGCGGGTGTCCAAGGTCAGATAGGGGTAGGGGTCGGTGTAGTCGCCGTTGGCCGAGCGGGTCGCCCTGCTCTCGTCGACTGCGCGCAGGGAGGCGGTGCGCTGGCCGTGTGTCCATTGGGTCGAACGTCCGTCCGGCGCAACGTCATTCAGGGTAACGGTCCAGTAGCCGTCGGTGGCGTCCAGGACGGTATCGAGGTGGATCGCGATCGGGCCGGAGATCTGCGTCGGCACGGCGACCGGCGCGCTGGTGAAACTCGAACCATTGGTCTCGGCGATCCGCGAATCCTTTGTGCAGATATCCGGAAGCGGCAGGATGCCCGCCGTGCCCTGGGCACCGTCACGGGAGCACAGCGTGGTAAGGCCGGGCGCGATCGTCACCCGGGCGGGCCCGCCCGGCTCCGCGGTGAGGCTGCCGTCGTAGGCGCTGCCCGGCGCGGTGCCCGAGGCGGCCGCGTTCAAATACATACGGCGGTAATCCATATCGGGCCGCGGGAAGGCCGAGGTGTGGGTCCAGCCGCCGCCCTGCTGCCACAGGGTGACCGGGTCGTAGTCATCGATGCCGTTATCGATGCCCTTGAGCCACTTGTCGAACCACGCGCGCTGCAATACGTCCAGCGCCGCCGGTCCGTCGGCGTCACCCATGCCCGAACCGGTGGTGACGTGATAGTTGTTATCCATCACCAGCTTCTTCTGGCTGGGGGGCACATTGATCGCGTTGTAGACCCGCGGCGAGGAGTAGGCGAAGATGTCCTGCCAGCCGCCGTAGACGAAGGTCGGCACATCGATGCGATCGGGATGTCCGATCCAGGCCGTGCGCAGTGGACTTTGCTCATCGAGTACCGAATGCATTTCGGGCGGAATCTGATCCATGCTCTGGGTGCCCAGCGCCATGATGATCATATTGAAGAAGGTGAACGGGTCACGGACGCGGTCCGCCAGCCAGGTCCAGTCGAACTTGCCCGCGAGCATGGACACCACATCGGGAATCAGCTTCGTGCCGTCGACGGCGAGCAGCCACTCCGGAATGAACCCGATGCCGAGTGCGCCACCGGGTGCGGCCACGTCGCGGATCAGATCGCTGCCCGGCACGATCGGGAAGATCGCCTGCAGCGCAGCGGGTCTGCGTTCGGCGGTCTGCAGCTGGTTGATCGCCGAGTAGGAGATTCCGCTCATGCCGATCTTGCCATTGGACCAGGGCTGCGCCGCTGCCCAGTCGACCACTTCGACGCCGTCCTGCTGCTCACGGTCGCCGAATACCTGCCAGATGCCCTCGGAGAAGCCGGTGCCGCGCACGTCGACGACGACCTGGGTATAGCCGCTCTGTACCAGTTTGCGATCCACGGCGAAGGTGCGCGCGGTACCGCCCGCCAATGCCTGTGCCAAATCGCTGATTCCGCTCAGTCCGTAAGCCGAGAGATCGACACTGTGCAATGCCTGCATCAGCGGTTCCGCCAGACCGGGGATGGCCAGTACGGAGTCGGCGATATTCGCCATCAGCTTGGTGTATGGCGTGAGGTTCACGATGGTCGGCGTCGGCTCGACGATCGGGCGGCCGGAGGCATCGGCCGGGTGATAGACATTCGCCTTCAGCACCGTGCCGTCACTCATGGTGATCGGGACGTCCCAGTCGATGTAGACGTTCGGATACTGTTGCGGCCCTTCGTGAGTCGCGGTGAATTGCGCATCGAGGCCCAGGGTGGCCTGGGTCGGCGCGGCCGCGACAACGGCTCCGGCAAACACGGTGAAGGTGGCTATCGCAGCAGCCACTGCCTTAATCGGACGTCGACGTCGGATCATGCTTGCCAAACCCTCCCGGCAATGAGGAACTACCCCGTTCCCATCATCGAGTGGGTACAGTAACGTGCATCACCGTTGGTACGCAACCATGGCTCGTTACAGCGCTCTGTACAGCACACCTTGTACCGTGGACCGCAGTTAAGTTGCCAGGCATTCTCCCTGATCCGATTGCGCGGCAAGCGGACCGGAGCGCCGCTGCCCAGCTCCTTGGTCAGGGGTTCTTCGTTTCAGTGCCACTCCCCTCGGTGCCGACTCTCCGCTCGGCCACTCGTTCGTGTTCCCGCGCTGATTCGCGGTGGCGGTGGTTGTCGTGTTCCGGCCCACCGTTGCGGATGCGGTCGCCGATCTGAGAGCTCTGGTCGGTGCGCCGAGACCGACGGCGACATTGCGGCTGTGCTGCAACCGTCGGGGTCGCGAGGTGTTGTGTCAGGGCTGTCCGGTATCCCAGTCCTGTGGACGGATGCGACGGCGGTCGAGTCGGACGCTGAAGGTTCCGCCCGGCCAGGTCAGGGTGTTGGTGCCGTCCTCATCGATGAAGTAACTGGTGCATCCGCCGGTCGACCACACCCGGGTGCCGAGTAATTTCCTTGCGCGCGTGACCCATTCGCGCTCGGCCCGCTGGGACGGGCTGTAGCGGCGAATTCCCCTGGCCCGCATATGCTCGATAGTCCTGGCGACCAGCTTCGTCGTGGGTTCGATCGCGAGGAACTGCGAGGTATGCGGCAGCGCCGTATTCGGCCCGGTGACCGCGAACAGATTCGGCAGCCCCGCGAATGCGATGCCCCGGTAGGCGCGGAAACCGTCGCGCTGGAACTTCTTTCGCGTCGAGGTCGTCGAGATGCGGAATTCCGGGAAGTGCGCGATGGAATCCTGGACGTGGAATCCGGTGGCCCAGACGATCGCATCGACCTCGTGCAACCGACCGTCGGCGGTCCGGATGCCGGTCGCGGTGATCTCAGTGATCTTCTCGGTGCTCAGTCGCACATTCGGGCGGGTGAACGAACGGTAGTACTCGTCGGAGACCATCGGTCGCTTGCAGCCGAACGCGTAGTCGGGCGTCAGTTTGCGCCGCAACTCGGGATCAGGAACCTGCTTGGCCAGCACCTTGCGGACGACCCACTCGTAGACCGATACCAGCCGTGGATGGAATTCGGCGAGGTGCATGAGCTCCAGGAACAGGAAGACGAATCCACGTGCCGCCAGCCGAATCGGTGGCACGGTGCGCAGTATCTTGCGCACCGTGGGCGGAATCGGGCGGTCCAGGCGCGGAATCACCCAGGCCGGAGTGCGCTGGAACGAGATGAGTTCATCCGCCGACTTCGCCAGCGCGGGCACGATCTGCACCGCGCTCGCCCCGGCCCCGACCACCGCGATCCGCTTGCCCGCCGGTTCGAATGACGGGTCCCATCTGCTCGAATGCATCTGCGGCCCAGAGAAATCGGTGCGACCGGGAACATCCGGAATCGCCTCGGCGTGCAGCGAGAAATAGCCCATGACGACAGCGCGGGCCCGGACCAGCCTGCCGTCACTCAGCCGCAGCACCCACTGTTCGGTCTCGTCATCGAAATCCGCCTCGGCCACCTCACTGTTCAGCTGCACATGCCGCCGCAGGTCAAAGGTGTCGACTACCTGCTCGGTGTAGGCGCGTAATTCCGGCTGAGTCGCGTACACGCGTGTCCAATCGGCGTTCGGCGCAAAGGAATACGAGTACAGCACCGAGGGCACATCGACCGCGCAGCCGGGATAGACATTATCGCGCCAGGTGCCGCCGATGGCGTCGGCACGTTCCAGGATGACGAAGTTGTCGTTGCCGAGGCGACGCAGATTCACCGCGACACCGAGCCCACTGAAGCCCGAGCCGATAATCGCCACATCGAAATTCGACATCATCCGGCGGCTAGCTGTGTACGGTCCGGCAGGAGCAGTTCGGCGAGCTCATCGAGCGCGGCATCCATGGCCGCGGTGAGGTACGACATCGGCGGCAGCTTGTCCTGCACACCGAGGACGCCGAAATGCAGACCACCCGAGTAGCCGATGCAGGTGAAGTTCAGCGAATTGCCGTGCATGAGCAGCGAGACCGGATAGATCGTTTCGAGCCGAGCGCCGTTCCAGTACAGCGGGTTTCGCGGCCCTGGCACATTGGAGATGCCCATGGGGTGGGAGGATGCGGTGTTGGTGAAGCCGAAGCTGAGCCCGAGGATCCAGGGGAGGGTCACCGCGAGTCCGTAGCCGATGACCTCGTTCGGAGCCATCTCGCCCATATGCTGCTTCGCGGCGCGGATGTAGTACTTGACCGCGGACAACCGGTCACGCGGATCGGATATGTCGGTGGCGAGCGAGGTGAACATCATGCCCGCGCGGGTGCCGGCGCGGCCGTCGTCCTCCTCGCGCAGATCGGTTGGTACGCCCGCGGTCAACGCCCCCGCGGGCAACGTGGCATATTTCGTCAGGTAGTCGCGCAGCGCAGTGCTCACCAGGTACAGCACGATGTCGTTGATCGTGCAGTCGCCCGCCTTCGCCAATCGCTTGAACAGCGCGAGATCGTAGCGACGCCTGGACAGATCGCGCGCGCCGGTGATGGTGCCGTTGAGAATGGTTTCCGGCTGCTGATATGCCTTCTGCGCCATCGTCTTATCGCCGCGTGCCCGTCGGAAGGCATCGCGCGCGGCGGATCCGACACCGCGCAACAGGGCCAGCACACCCGTCAATGCGGTCAGCAGGGCGCGGAAGGGGTTCGCCTGATCGGGTTCCGCCGATTCGGCCGCCGGGCGCACCGTGAACAGGTCCGGCACATCGCGGGCGGCGGCATCTTCGGTGAACGTATCGGTGAACAACCGCATGGCCGATGCGCCGTCGAGCAGGCTGTGGTGCACCTTGAGCAGGAGTGCGAAACGGTCCGGCCCCAGCCCCTCGATCACGTGCAATTCCCATGGCGGACGGCTCATATCGAGCTGCTTCTGATGAATCGATGACACGAGTTCGGTCAACTGATCCTGGCTACCCGGCTCCGGCAGCGTCCACTCCCGGATGTGTTCGCTCAGGTCGATATCGTCGACCTCACGCACCAGCGCCGCGACACCCGGCGGCGGGAATTTCAGCGGGCGGAAGTTCCACGGTTGCGGCAAGCTCGCCGGTGCGTCCAACCCGGCCCGCCACTGCCGCAGGAACTGGGCCGCGCCGCCCTCGGGCGCGGTGAATTCCAGCAGGAAGGCGATATGCATCGGCATATCGGGTGATTCGAGCGACAGCCAGACACCGTCGGTCGCGGTCAGTCGATGCAATGACATCTACATCCTTACCCTCGGGCGGTCGAGCGACCCGAGTGTGCTCGGCGAATGGGGGTCGTCAGGACGCGGCGGTGGGCCGTCGGATCAGATCGAGATCGAGATCGATCGGGATGACGGCGAAGTGGAAGCGATCCTTCGGCGCCTGCGCACCGGCGGGCAGACGCACCTCGAAGTTGCGGCAGACCATGCCGGTCACATTCTTGATCTCCAACATCGCCAACCCGCGGCCCGGACAGAACCGCGGACCGGCCCCGAACGGCGTGGAGACCTCGGGCCGATGGGTACCGTGTGCGCTGCGCAGCCAGCGATCCGGGTCGAAGCGCAGCGCGTCCTCGAAGTTCTTCTCCTGCAGGCTCGCATGCTGCACATTGACGATCACCCAGGTGCCTGCCGGAATGTGCACACCATCGATCGTGGTGTCGACGGCGGCCTCGAGTCCGACGATCGGCGTCGTCGGCCGCAGCCGCATCGATTCGGCGACAACGGCTTCCAGATACGGCTGTCGGTCCAGTGCCGAGGGGATCTCGGCGACCTCCTCGCGAATCCGTTCCTGCACAGCCGGATGGCTCGCGAGGTGGTAGAGCAGCCAGGCCATGGCATTGCTGGTGGTGTCTTGACCGGCGATGAGAATGGTGAGCGCCTCGGCGAACAGTTGGTCATCGGTGAAGGAGGTGCTCCCGTCCTGCGCCAACAGGAAGGCCTCGATGAAATTGGTCGGCACCACCGGCAGATTCGCGCGGGCACGGCCGATGACGCCATTGAGGTCGGATCGCAGTGCGGCCAGCGCGCGCTCCAGCGCCCGGTCGTCCGGAAGTTTGAGGTAGCGCCAGTACGGGAGTGGACTATTGATCCGCCGGTTGATGAGCGGGAAGATCAGCTCCAGGTGCCGCTGGATGATGTCGCCGGACTGCTCGATGGTGTTGATGTCGTAGTCGAAGGTCAGTTTGGCGGTGACATCCACGGTGTAGCGGGTGAGGTCGGCGCGAATATCCGTGGGCGACTGCCGTTCCCAGCGCCTTTGCAGCCGTCCGGTGATCGTCTCCAGGGCGGGATGGAAGCTGCGCAGGTGCGAGGCGTTGAAGGCGGGCATGGCCAGCTTGCGACGCAGCCGCCATGCCTCACCCTCCAGGGAGAACAGTCCGTTGGAACCCATCTCGTCCATGACCGACTCGATCGCCGACTGTCGCCGGAACCCGCCGGGCCGGTCCCGGAAGATCTCGCGGTTCAGGTCGGGATCGCTCACGACGACGATGTGGCGCCCCGGCATCTTCAACTGGTAGAGCGGGCCGTACTCATCGCACCACTGGTCGAACTGACGGTGCAGCAACGAAGGGCGCATCTGCGGGAGATTCCCCAGTAACGGCCACCGGCTCGGACCCGGGAGATCATCCACGGTCATGCCGGCTGAGATCGAGACGGACACAACTGGCGCCTAACGTCGAAAGGAACTGGTGGAGTCGTGGCGGTCGAGAAAAAGGCGCGAGAATCTTGTCTCGGAGCACAAAGAAAGGTCCGCCGAGTTTCTTTGTGAAGGTGACCGGAGTCGAAGAATAACGACAGCCTCCCCGCAGTCGAAACATTTGGCCAGACCACACGGACAGGCTGCTGCCAAGAATGCCGAGGCGGGCGATGACTCAGCGCGAACAATGGCGACCGTAGCCAGCGCGAGCTGGCGATGTCAACCCTGACGATGTGTCGCCGCCTCCTTTTCGCAGGTAGAGGCAGAATAGTGAGGAACGCAACAGTACCCTACCCGAAGACATGAATCTGAAACAATTCTTAGTCGCTGATGGTGCGGCGAAATGCCCTATCCCCCAACGCCGCCGAGGTCCCGATATGCGAACCAGGCCGCGCGAGCAGAAAAAGTCAACCGGAAAACCGAAAGTTATTCGGGATCGAGGGAATGCGACTAGACTCAGCCCGGATCGGTCTAATGTCCGGGTTCAACCCCGCCCGCGCGAGTTACTCCTGGGAGTTCAGATCAGAATTCGTCCGGTCATGGGTTCGCGAGGAGACACAATGCGAGTTTTCGGCACCTTGAACCACCTGTTCGCAAAGGTCAGACCCGCGGTGGCCACAGTCGCGATGACCGTCGCGGCGAGCGCCGCTATTACCGGGCAAGCCAGCGCTGAACCGACCGAGGGCACCCATTATGTGGCTCTCGGCGATTCCTTCGCGGCGGGCGCGGGCATATTTCCGCAAGCCGAGCTCGCCACATGTTCACGGTCCGCGGTCAACTACCCCGCGCTGGTCGCGAAGGAACTCGGCGTCGCATCCTTCACGGACGTCACCTGCGGCGGAGCCACATTGGACGACCTCACGAGTCCGCAGCGCGGCATCGTCGCCGGAACCGCCGCGCCGCAGTTCGATGCGCTGACACCGGACACGACCTTGGTGACAATGACCATGGGCGGCAACGATATCGGCCTGGCGAAGCAGGCTCTGCTGTGCGGCAATGTCCTGCCCGAGCCCTACGGCACGTCATGCGCGGACACCTTCACAGCGAACGGTGTCGACACTTTCGCGGAACGAATCAGGGAGTTGGCACCCGACTACGGGAATGCGATCGATGAAATCCACTCGCGCGCACCCGTAGCCACGGTCGTGATCGTCGGCTACCCGACCGCGTCGCGGCCAGGCGCCTGTCCGGCACAACAGCCCGCATGGCCGCGCGACGCCGACTACCTGCGGGGTGTGCTGGTCGACCTCAATACGCTGTTGCGCGATGTCTCCGCCGCACATGGCGCGACTTTCGTCGACACCGCCGCCTCCAGCATCGGACACGATATGTGCGCCGGGCCCGACCAGCAGTGGATCAATGGACTGATCCCGTCGCTGTCGACGCCGTCCTTCGCTCCGCTGCACCCCAACACCTCTGGTGAGCAGAACATCGCACGGCAGGTTGTCGCCGCGCTGCGGTGAGATCGCGGCGGCTGGACGCGGTACAGTTCCGCGCTCAGCGGGGGGCTGCATGCCCAGTGTCAATCCGCATCCCGGCGGCCCATCACTGTGGGGGTGTCGAAATCGGCTGACGATCGAGCCGATCGGTCAGCCGAGCAGGCCCGACGCCCAGTTCCTCCCAGACCACACCCGCGGGGATTCGCTAGTCTGCGAACAATGGACGCAGCAGAAGAGTGCACCGCATGAGACGGGCCCAGGGCGGGGCCGGTCACCAGGATCGTCGTCGAGCGATCCTGGAGGCGGCCCTCGAGGTTTTCGCGGAGCGCGGCTACCAGGGCGCGACCATTGCGATTGTCGCGGAACGGGTCGGGCTCAGCCAGCAGGGCGTGCTGCACTACTTCCCGAATAAGCAGACGCTGCTGGCGAATGTGCTCGCACTGCGCGATCAGAACGATCTCGATGTCCTGCTCGCCACCGCACAGGGCCGGGCGACCACCCTGGACCTTCTCGTGGAGCTTGTGGAACGCAATGCCGAGCGGCCCGGAATCGTGCAGTCGTTCACGGTACTCGCGGCCGAGAGCGTCACCCAGGATCATCCAGCGCGCGACTACTTCGTCGATCGATACGCGCAACTTCGAGAGATGCTGACCGCCTTCTTGGCACGCGACTTGGGCGGCGATCCACCGCGTGGCGTCTCACATAGAGATGCCGCGGTGTTGCTGATCGCGGTGCTGGACGGGTTGCAGCAGCAATGGTTGCTGTCGCCGGATGATGTCGATATGCCCGCACTGCTGCGCGAGTTCCTCCAACTGATCCGTCCCGATCCGCAATGATAACGTATCGATAACATTACCTACCGGTTACTAGGTATACCGATCATACTTCGAGGTAGATGCCCGCGCTTCAGACGAACAAGGGAGTCGACCGACATGGCGAATCACCGAGCCGACCGCGAGGCAGTGGTCGAAAAGGCATTGGCCACACTGGATCTGGATGCCCGTTGCCGACTGCTCGCCGGACAGGACATGTGGTCTCTGCCCGCGATTCCGGAGATCGGGTTGGCGTCCATCGTGATGTCCGATGGTCCGATCGGTGTGCGCGGTGTGCACTGGAGTCCGGAGGATCCCTCGATCGCCCTGCCGAGCCCGACCGCGCTAGCCGCCAGCTGGGATCCGAGCCTGGCCCGGCGAGCTGGGCAGCTGCTCGCGCAGGAGGCACGACGCAAGGGCGTGCACATACTGCTGGCTCCGACACTCAATCTGCATCGAAGCCCATTGGGCGGCAGGCATTTCGAGTGCTACTCCGAGGATCCGCTGCTGACCGGGGCAATCGGTGCGGCCTATGTGACCGGTGTGCAAGAGGGTGGTGTGGCCGCGACGCCGAAGCACTTCGTGGCCAATGATTCCGAGACCGACCGATTCACCGTTGACGTGCAAGTATCCCAGCGGGCATTGCACGAGCTGTATCTCGCGCCGTTCGAAACCGTGATCGAGCAGGCTTCCCCGTGGGCATTGATGGCGGCCTACAACAGCGTCAACGGAGTCACGATGACCGAGCACAATGCGTTGCAGAACGAAATCCTGCGGGCACGTTGGGGTTTCGACGGCGCCATTGTTTCGGACTGGACGGCGGCCCGCAATACTGTCGGCGCCGCGCGCGGCGGACTCGATATCGCGATGCCGGGACCACGGAGCGTCTTCGGACACGCGCTCGCCGAAGCGGTTCGCGCAGGTGATGTTCCGGCCGAGACGGTCGAGCAGATGGCACGGCATGTGCTTCGCCTCGCCGCTCGGGTCGGCGCGTTGGCCGGGGCACCACCAGAAGTCGCGACCGTACCTGCGTCGATCAACGGCGACGCACTGGCTCGCGAGATAGCGCAACGCTCGATTGTGCTGCTACGCAACGAGAACAACGTCCTGCCGCTCGGTAAGATCGGCCGAATCGCGCTGATCGGCCAGACCGCTGACCAGCCAAGGGCACTCGGCGGCGGGAGCGCCCAGGTGTTCCCGCCGCATACCGTCTCGCCACTGGAGGGCTTGCGGGCGGTACTCGATGCGGATACCGAATTGGTCTATGCCGTCGGTGCTGATCCCCGAGTCGAAATTCCCGCCGCCGAGGAGGGTTTCGATCTGCGGGTCCAGCTCTACGGCGCAGGTGACCAGCTGCTCGGCGAACATGCGCTGCCGCAGGCCGCGATCGAATGGATCGGTGAATTCCCGGACGGTATCGCGGTCGGGGAACTGCATCGGGTTGTTGTCACCGGCACCTTCACCCCGCGGGCGACGGGAACGCATACCTTGGCCATCGCGGGCATCGGGCCGTTCCGGCTGGCGGTCGGCGATACAACCTGTTTCGACGACACAATCATCCCGGAGGGCGATCCCCTGGCCGCCTTCCTGCACCCGCCGGAGACACTTTTCGAGGTCGAACTCTTTGCGGGACAGCGGGTTCCGGTACACCTGACGCATACCGTTACCAGGTTGCCCGAGATGCCCATCGCCTTCGAGAAGTTCTCGCTCGGCCATCAGGAGCCGAATATCGACCCCGATGCGCTCATCGAAGAAGCGGTCACCGCGGCGGCTTCGGCCGATGTGGCGGTGGTAGTCGTCGCCACTACTTCGGAGGTGGAGAGCGAAAGCTTCGACCGCACATCGCTTTCACTGCCCGGCCGACAGGATGAGCTCGTCGCACGGGTCGCCGCCGCCAATCCGCACACCGTGGTCGTGGTGAATACCGGCTCACCCGTGCACATGCCGTGGTGTGCGGATGTCGCGGCGGTCCTGCTCACCTGGTTTCCGGGGCAGGAAGGCGGTGCCGCACTCGCTGATGTGCTCATGGGCCGGGCCGAGCCGAGCGGGCGGCTGCCTACCACATGGCCCGCGCATCAGGACGATGCGCCGGTACTGAATGTCACGCCCACCGAAGGCGCCCTTGCCTACGAGGAGGACATTTACATCGGATACCGTGCGTGGCAGCGACTTTCGACCGCGCCGGCGTACTGGTTCGGGCACGGAATCGGTTACACCACCTGGGAATACGAGAGCGCTGCATTCGCTCCGGACCCGGTGTCCGGTCTCGGCACGCTAACCGTGACGGTTCGCAATACGGGCGATCGTCCCGGCCGCGAAACGATCCAGACGTATATCGCTCATTCATCCCAACCGGACCGCCGACTGGCCGCCTTCGCGGTCGTCGAATCCGAGCCGGGCCAGACGGCCGAGGTGGCGATCCCGATTCCCCGTCGAGCAGCCGAATCCTGGGATGCGGCAACCGAAACCTGGGTACTGCCCACCAACGGCTACGACCTGCTCACCGGTCGATCGGCTGCCGATATCCGGCTGACCACCTCCATTCAAGGCCCGAACGCATGAGATCACCCCGAATCACCCTGTCCCTCATCGGATTTACTCTATGCGCCACAACGATGCCGGTGGCCGTTGCCGAGCCGGGGCCCTATCCGACAGCTACCTGGGAGCAGGTGCAGGACGAGGAAACCCGCTGGGCACAGGAGGGCAAGGTCGAAGCGCCCACGCCGCCCGGAGTCAACCGGTACGATTGCGTGCCGACCGTGCCCGGCGCGGTTCCCGTTGTCGTACTCCATGGTTTCGCGGGCGACGAGTACCGGGCCTGGGGCTATCTCGGACCGACGCTAGCGAATGCGGGTCTGTGCGTCTATTCCTTCTCCTATGGCGGCAGCAATGCCATGCAGGGCGGCGGCAATGGTCCGCTCGCCGACTCGGCGGTCGAGGTCGAGCAGAAACTGACCGCGCTGACCGCCCGGCTCGGCGTCTCGAAGGTCGACCTGATCGGTCATTCCGAGGGCGGCATCATGGCGCAATATATCGTGAAAACCGACCCGGATATCGCCAGTGGCGTCCGTTCGGTCACCACCATCTCCTCGCCGACACACGGCACGCTGGGCGATCTCGGCGCGACCCTACTCGATACTGGTAACCTCCGCGACGAACTTCCGGTCCCGCCAGCGGTGAAGGATCTACTCGCCGGATCGGCCTTCCTGCAGGAACTGAACTCCGGCCCCATCACCGTCCCCGGCGTCGCCTACACCACCATCAGCAGCCGCTTCGACCCGATCTCGTCCTTCGGTCAGAACGAGGCCATACTCGCCGAACCCGGTGTCGACAACTACGTCCTCCAAAACCTCTGCCCCGGAAGCAAAGCCGGACACAACGGCACCGCCTTCTCACCCACCACTGCCGCACTCGTGCTCAATGCCCTCGATCGTTCGACAGTGCGCCCGATTCCATGCCAGGACGACTCAACCGGCTAGTTCACGAGTGACGCCTGTGCACCAACGGCATCCAGAGCGCTCGTATCGGCGGTGGCGAGCGCCGCCGGTGTCGGGAAAAGGTAGAAAAGGCCGAACTGCCGCAGACCGCCCATGGGCGTGCCATAGGCGGTGACGAGATCGTCGAGAACATCGCTGCCCACGATGCCACGTATGTCGTCCTCGAATGGATCCCACGGCTGGCCCGCGAGCAGCCGCTGGACCCTCGACACGAGGTGGATCAGTCCTTCGATATGCGGAACGTGCACGACGAGTCGCACGGCATCTGTTGTGGCCGAGTAGATTTCGATGACGCCCGGATCACCGTCCATGACAATTGTGCGCCGATAACAAGTCGGTGTGGCGCTTTCGACACCGGCGATCGCGGTCTGCGCGAGCTGCGCCAATCGCCGCTCGATATTCGTCCCCTCGGCCACCGGCACCCGCAGCGCGAGACCACCGTCGGCGACAAGGCGGTCCGCACGTCGCCGACGTTTGCGCAGCTCGCTGGGTGTTGCGCGAAATATCGCGACCATCACCCGGTTGAACTGACGCAGGCTGCCGAATCCAGCGGCAAAGGCGATATCGGTGACCGACAGATCGGTATCGTCGAGCAGTCGTCGCGCGAAATGCGCACGCCGCGAGCGCGCCAGCTGATCCGGCGTCGCACCGACTTGCTGATGGAACATCCGCCGCAGATGACGTTCCGAAACCGCGAGCCGCGCGGCGAGTTCCACCTCATCGCCGTCATCCAATGCCCCGCCCGCAATGAGATCGATAGCGCGACATACCAATTGGGATGCACTCGCGGGCTTTCGGTCACCGCGATATGGCCGACAGCGGTGACAAGCCCGAAATCCTGCCGCCTCGGCACCCGCAGCCGAGCTGAAGGTGATGACATTTTCCGCCCGCGGACGTCCAGGACACGGCGGCAGACAGTAGATGCCGGTCGTGACGACGCCTTGGAACGATCCCATACCCCGAGTCTGCGCGTCGAACCGAACCCCTACCAGCCATATCCGGACGCGACCTGTCCGGATATGGCGTGATCGGCGGCCGTGCCCCACCCCAGGATTGGCCGCATGGACGCACAGACGAGCAAAGATGTGATCATCCGGGCCTGGCGCGAATTCGCGACGCAGGATCCCGATCGCATCGC
This sequence comes from Nocardia sp. CA-084685, assembly GCF_050955785.1. Taxonomy (NCBI): domain Bacteria; kingdom Bacillati; phylum Actinomycetota; class Actinomycetes; order Mycobacteriales; family Nocardiaceae; genus Nocardia; species Nocardia sp. CA-084685. Next base: position 1,547,163 of record NZ_CP192094.1, on the reverse strand, counting down.
CGCAGTATTCACTCCGGACGCCGAATGGCTCGCGCCGCCACGAAACGCCACCGCCCGCGCCATCGACGGCACCCATCACCTCGTCGGCCGTGACCGCATCGTACGCTTCCTGGCCAGCGAGTTTCCGACCGTCTTCGTTTCGGATCGAAGCGTGGAGTTCATCGCCATCGTGGCCGAGGGCACGACGGTTGTCGTCGAGGAGCGGATGCGCGCGACATTGATGAATGGCAATCACTACGACAACGACTACTGCTTCGTCTTCGAATTGCGTGACGGCCTGATCCGCCGCGTGCGCGAGTATATGGACACCCGCCGCGCGGAGGAAATGTTCAGCGCCACCGACGGAGAGCGTCGCCTCAGCTGACGAATGAATTGACCGGAAACTGTTGCAGCGCAGTGGAAAATACACAGTACAGCTCGCTACGAGTTCCGCAGCCGGATGGTAGGAACCCGGATCCCTTCGGGTGGCAGCGGAACCGGTTGTCCCGCTGCCGGTTCCTCCGGCGGCTCGGCGACCGTGACCGCGGTCGTCGCGATCGGTGCGATGGCCGTGACTCCGGCCGAGAACATGATTCGCCGGGCACGACCCGGCAGTGGATTGATCGAACTCCAGCCCTTTCGCATACTGTGAGGCCCACTCCGTCTCACCTGCCGGGGGCTATGGCACAGACGTGATGTGCGGCGCAATAGCGGTCGCAGTAATGGGCAGAAATGGACCCGATTTGCCGACTCGATGTGCCGAGCGGCCGAAGATGCCGTAACTTTCGGTTCACCGAACCGGCCGGTTGGTGCCGGACAGCTTGCTGGGGAAGCTCCGAGGAAACATGCACGTGCTCAATGAACCGGTCTCGACGGTTCTGTATTACGCCTTCTTGCTCTTCTATGGCGCACAGGATGTGCTGGGCAGATCCTTCATCCTGGGCTGACCGAGTCGTCGTAGCACATCGAGCAGTCCGCTGCGGCTGCTCGGATACCGTGCTGCCTGTGATCGAGAGCAGGCAGTAGGTCGGCCGCGCGGAAGGCCGAACGACGGCAGCGCTTCCTGATAACCCGGCGGCAAGCGCACTCATCGGCGTCGCGCACGAATGGGTCCTGGCCGACCCGCGCCCGCCGATCACCCAACTGGTCGAGGTACTCGCCCCATCGCCACCTCGCTGATCGTCACCGAGGAATAGCGCGCCGGGCAGCGCCCACGTAGGTTCGGAGTATGCAACTCGGTCAGCCAAGTCGCACCGCCCTGGCCACCGCCTACGCGCGCGCTTACCACCAGACCGCGAGAGAGCCACGCATCTTCACCGATCCGCTGGCCGTGCGAATCGCGGGCGTCACACCGGATCAACTGGTCGATCTGGAGACCGCGACATTTCAGGACGACTCCGATATGCGCCGCCGACGCCGCCTGTTCCTGGCCGCCCGCGCGCGCTTCGCCGAGGACACCGTCGCCGACGCGGTGGCGACGGGCACCCGACAGGTGGTGATTCTCGGTGCCGGACTGGATACCTTCGCCTATCGCAACCCGCACCCGGATGTGCGGGTACTCGAGGTCGATCACCCCGATACCCAGGAGTGGAAGCGCCAGCGGCTCGATGCGGCGGGCATCGAACTTCCGGCGTCATTGACCTTCGCCCCCGTCGACTTCGAAAGCCAAACACTCGCAGCCGGATTGGCTGCCGCCGGATTCGATCGGACTCGACCGGCCGTATTCGTCTGGCTCGGCGTCATCATGTACCTGACCCGGGACACGATCCTGGACACCCTACGGTTCGTCGCGGGCCAAGCGACACCGGTGCGGATGGTATTCGACTACCTCTATCCCGCTTCGGCATCCACGTCCGAGGAGATGGACCAGCGCACCGCGCGAGCCGATCTGGTGGCGTCGATAGGCGAGCCCTGGCTGAGCTTCTTTACTGCCGATGAGGTCGCGAAACTCCTGCGGGACAAGGGATTCGATCAGATAGACGACCGCGCCGCACCGCACCTCATCAGCGGCTACCTCGGTGTCGCGCCGTTAAAGGTTTCCGCCGTTGCACCACATGTGCTGTGTGCCATGCGTACCGGGTAGATCAGCAGCCGAGTTGGTCTGCGAGATCGAGGAAGTCGGTGGCGTTGATGTCGAAATCTTCGTCGAAGGAAACGTCCACGTCACCACCTTTGCCGAACTCGAGCGGACGTGCGACGAAGGCAGTGCGGAAGCCCAGTGCGCCCGCCGCCTGAATGTCGTACTTGTGGCTGGCGACCATCATGATCTCGGACGGCTCCAGTCCCAGATACCGGGCGGCCATGCGATACACCGTGGGGTCGGGCTTGAACGCGCCCGCCATCTCGGCGGTGAACACCGCATCCCATGGCAGTGCGGCGCGCTTCGACATATTCACCACTGCGGCGACATCGGCGTTCGACAATGTCGCGATCGTGAATTTGCTTGCGAGCCTCTTCAATCCGGCGACGACATCGGGCCAGGGTTCGAGTCGCTGCCAGGCGAGGGTGAGATCGGCGCGTTGGTCGGGCAATAGGTCGATGCCGTAGTCACCCAATAGGCCGTCCAGCGCGTTGGCGTAGACCGAATGCACGGTGACCCAGTTGTCTCGGGCGGGCTTCGCCTTCCGCAGAATGGCGAAGTACTCAGCACGCCAGTGGTCTACGAAACCGGGCCAATCGATGTGGCGGTATCGAGTACCACCGATGCGTCGCGCTTCGGCGCAGACGGTCGAATGAAAGTCCGTCGCCGTACCCTGTACATCGAAAAGCAATGCTCGCAACACAATTCGCACCTTTCACACTTCCTACGCGCGCCGGACGATCAGGTAGCTGCGCCGACTCGGATGTTCGGTGTCCGGATGCGGTTCACGGTCCAGGCGCGCCTCCAAGACCAGACCAGTCCTCGCCAAGGCCTCGGATTCCTTCGCCGGGTCCAGGTAATGAAAGGTGAGGTCAACCTGGTGGCCCCACCAATCCGTCAGCGTCTTGGTTCCGCCAACCGGAATGTCCGCATCGCTGGTGTGGAATGCGATGAGCGCGTGACCACCCGGCCGCAACACCCGCGCGAACTCCGCATAGGCCGCCGCACGCTGCCGCTCATCCAAATGAATCACCGCATACAGACAAACCAACCCCGTCAACGATTCCGCCCGAACCGGCAGCGCAGTCATATCGCCCGCACCAACCGCCACCGAATTAGCCTGCCGCGCCACCCCGCACATCGCGGGCGAAAGATCCATCCCAATCACCCGCGCCCCACGACCCGCAAGATACGCGGTGATATGCCCAGGCCCACAACCGATATCCGCAACCACACCTTCGTTGGCGAGTTCGGCGACCACCTGCAACAGCCCCCGATCCAACGGCTTCCCCCGCAACTCATCGCCGAGTTCATCGGCATAACGCTCGGCCACCAGGTCGTAACTGTGTCGCGCGCCGATCATCCAGCCAGCGTAGTTCGGACCCGAACCCCGCGCCTGCCGTGAAGGTGGACTGCCGCAGTCCGCATCCACGGCGACGCCCACGGGCGGAGAACGCCACAACCACTGCGCAACACGATGCCCGACCAGCGGTGTGATCGTCGTGGCGGCACGCCGCGACCGGAGTCGCCGAGTATCCACCGCTCACACATTCGACAACTGGGTGTGGGCCGGTTTATGCACACTGGTAGGGCTTGAACAGGACCGCATCTTTTCCAGCGCTCACTCGAAGCTGCGCGCGGTCTCTACCAGAAGGCCGCCCGCATCGCCGATTCCGGCAACACCACGGCGACAAGCTGGGGCAGTTCCAGCAGTTGCGTGACGGAAGACCGACAGCTCCCGACAGCGCCGACGGCTCCCGCCGATTGGTGCGGGCGCCCTGATGCGCTACAGCCGCTGTCCAGTAGAGCTCGACGGTTGCGGCGGCTCCGGTTGCGTCATCACCGCCGCTCGCGCTATCACCACAGGCGCGGACAGCACAGTCGGGCCGGGCACAGACCGGGCCAGGTTGGTGAGACCGAGGTCTGCGCCAAGCCGACCCCCGTCGATTCACCGCACACACGACGCCAACCGCCACGGCCCACAGTGTGACGACCATGCATCACATTCCCGCACCCGCAAACAGCGAACCAGTACCACCGCCGCGCAGTCGCCCCGGCGTAGACACCACAGACATCCACAACGTCGGCTGTGCGGCAAGGCCCGCACAGCCGACCGGCTGAGCGTGCGCCGGATTCACCGCCACGGCCCACACCGTGACGGCCGCGCATCGGATTCACCGCACTCGAAAACGGCGAGCCAGCACCACCGCCACGCAGTCGCGCCGGCGCGGACAGACATCCACAACGTCGGCTGTGCGGCAAGGCCCGCACAGCAGACCACCTGAGCGCGCGTCGGATTCACCGCACGCCCACGACGCGCAGTCGCCACGCCGCACACCGTGACGACCGCGTGTCACATTCACCGCACCCGAAAAACAGTGAGCCGCCAGTCCGATGAACGGGTGCGGGCGATGCGGGCGGCGATGGCGAAGTGTTGGCGGCCGCGGTCGTAGGAGGCGAAGACTTCCGCGGTCGAGGCGTCGACCATCATGAGGCTCGCGCGGTATAGCACGGCAACGCCGAGCGTGCGGCCTGGTGCGAGGTCGGCTCGGACTATGGTCCGCACCGCGGAGACCACGGCGGGCGTGGCCATCCTGGTGAGTTGGGCGACAGGGCGGCGGTGGTCGAGTATCTCGAGTGCCAACCGCAGCGCTCGTTCGATGAACTGCTGTGCCGTCGAATCCAATTCGACGACCGGAGGCAACTCTGCATGCCCGGCACTGATCGCCCGCCGCACACCCGGCGGACCGGATCGTCCAGTCTGATCATTCCGCGGTAATGGCGTACGGCAAGGCGACGCACGCGGCGGATCATCGAATTCCGCGCGGCTCCCAGCCGGACGGTACGGCAACAACGGCGGCTCGGTCCTCGGCGCATACGAAAGCCCCGACGAATGCCTCTCCATACAACACCCCCATTGAATTCGAACTAACACCCCCAAGCTCGGACCCCGCCAGCATTCCACGAATATCACCCCAGGTAAACCACCCAAGCGACCGCTCCGCCGCAACGCACGATCAAGATCAGGTGGCATTGGTAGCGGAGGCTTCTCGGCCGATGCCTGCACAGTTTCCACTTGATCTTGATACGAGTCAGGGGGAGATGCGGGCTAGGGTTTGGAGGGGGTCGGTTAGGACGTCGGCGAAGGCTAGTTCGGCGGCGCCGATCAGGGGGGCGTCGTCGGCTAGGGCCGAGGTGCGCAGGCGGACCCGCTCGCGTACTGCGAGTAGGCCATTCACTGCGAGTCTGCTGCGGACCTGCGCCGCGGAAGCAAGATAGATCTCGCGGAGCACGCCACCGAACACGACCATCGTCGGATTGAAGATATTGACCAGGTTGGCGACGCCGTACCCGAGCCAATCCCCAACCTGGTGCAAGGCATCTCGGGCCGTGGCATCCCCGCGCGCGGCAGCATCCACGATCGCCTCCACCGCCGCACGCCCGGTGAGATCCGTCCGCCGGGCGGCCGCAATCAACGCGAGCTCGCCCGCCTCAGCCTCCAAACAGCCATGCGACCCGCAGGTACACGCCCGCCCACCCGGATTGACGATCATGTGCCCGACCTCGCCCCCATAACCACCCTCACCGCCGAGCAGCTTGCCGCCCATGATGATTCCGCCCCCGATACCGACCTCGCCATGCAGATAGATCATGTCCGCGACCCCGACGCCGACACCGCGCTCCCGTTCGGCAAGGGCACCGAGGTTGGCATTATTACCAACCACGACGCGCAACCCGAGACGCTCCGAAAGCAGCGCCCCGACCGGCACATCCACCCACCCGATATTCGGCCCGTACCGTACGACCCCGTCCTGCTCACGCACCATCCCGCAGAACGCGACCCCCACACCCACACATACGGTCTCGGGCCCGGATCCGCGAATCATGTTCTCCGCGAGGTCCACCAACGCGCCGATCACATCGTGCGGATCGAACGCGCCACTGGGACGGCGCGTCTCCCGCCGATCGAGAATCACGCCCCCCAAACCGACCCGAGCCACCGCGAGCCGATCCGCCCCGACATCCAGCGCCACCCCATAAACCCGCTCCGATTCCGGCCGCACTACCAGCGACGGCCGCCCCGCCTTCCCTGTCTGCCCCGGCAACTCCTCGCTGATCAGACCGGCCGCGGCGAGGTCGGCGGTCAGCGCCAGAATGGTGCTGCGATTGAGCCCCATCCGCTCGGCGAGCGTCGTCCGCGACATGGGTCCGCTCGAATGGACATGCCGCAGCAGCACGGCGAGATTCTGCCGCCGGATCTCGTCCGGGGAAGGTGCAGCTCTCATTCGGGCGAACCTCCTCCCGGTCGCTAGCGACTGCTTGCAGGTCGCTCGAAATAATCAGTTGGTCAACTTCCTGGCAACGCACGCTTGCGCGACAGTGCATCCACTCCCGCTGCCAACAACAGAACGAATCCTGTCACAACGAATTTTGTGCCCGCGCTGTAGCCCATCAGGCCCATTCCGTTATTGATCACCGCGACCACCGCCGCACCGAGCACCGCGTCGAGCATCCGACCGCGCCCGCCGAACAGACTCGTACCACCGATCACGGCCGCTCCGACAGCGGTCAGCAACACATCGCTGCCGCCGGTATTCGGATCGACGGAGTTGGCCCGCGATGCCGCGATCAGCCCACCCACCGCCGCCATTGTGGAACACAGTACGAAGGCACTGATTTTGATCCGATCGACCGGAATGCCAGCTCGCCGAGCCGCTTCGGCACTGCCACCAACCGCGTAGATATGTCGACCGAAGGAGGTGCGGTTGAGTACGAACGTCCACAGCAGCAGTAGCGCAACGATCAACGGAACCACGATCGGCATGCCCTCGAGCGAGTTGATCGCAGGGTTGCGGCTGCGCTCCTCATTGAGGATCAGCACCGCCGCACCCGCGACCACGGCGACCGCCACGATCCGCAGTGCGATCACCGGCGCGGTCTCACCGGTGAGCCCAAGCTTGGTGCGCGCCCGCAACTTTCGGTATTGGATTACCGCGAAGCCGGCCAGCAGCACCACGTACATGATCCAGCCGAGCCAAGGCGGCACATTCTTATTGGCGATCGCGACGATCGTCTCATCGTGGATCGAGATATTGCGCCCGTTATCCATGATCTTCAGCGCGACACCTTGCAAAGCCAGGAACGCCGCCAGTGTCACCACGAACGAAGGGATTCCGATCTTCACCACGATCGTGCCGATGGTCAGCCCGATCGCAACCCCGGTGAGCAGCGAAACTAGAACCGCTGCATACCAAGGCCATCCCTTATCGGTGAGCAATACCGCGAGCACCGCAGCACACACACCGCTGGCGAATCCGGCCGACAGATCGATCTCACCGAGTAGCAATACGAAGATCAGTCCCATGGCGATCACCGCAATGGCCGCGCCCTGGGTCAGGAGATTCGCGAAATTGCCCTGCGTCATGAATACCGGCCGCGCGATCCAGAACACCACCGACAGCACCGCAAGCGCGATAATCGATGGCAGCGCGCCCATATTCCCGCTGCGTACCCGTCCGACATACGAGTTGACCAGCTCGGTCACCGGCGAGGACGTGGCCTCGAACTTATCCGTAACCGCGGCGCTCATACACTTGCTCCATTTCCGAGGCCGAGACTTCCGCTGCGCCCTGCGGTGATCAATTCGACGACTTGCGCGTGCGTCACGTCGGCGGTAGGTACCTGCGCCGCCATCCGTCCGAGATACAGCGCGGCGATCCGATCAGAGACCGCGAAAACATCGTTCATATTGTGCGAAATCAGCACTACCGCAAGGCCTTTATCGGCAAGTCGACGAACCAACTCGAGCACCTGCTGCGTCTGCGCGACACCCAGCGCGGCCGTTGGCTCGTCCAGAATCACCACTTTGCTATTCCACAGCACGGCTTTCGCGATCGCGACCGTCTGACGCTGACCGCCGGACAAACTGGCGACCCGCTGTCGTACCGACTTGACCGTCCGAACCGATAAGCCCGCCAACGTCTTTCCGGCCAGCTCCTCCATCCCGTATTCGTCGAGGACCAGGCCGTGTTTCTTCTCCCGGCCGAGGAACATGTTCTGCACGATGTCGAGGTTGTCGCAGAGCGCGAGATCCTGATAAACGATCTCGATCCCGAGATCGGCGGCGTCGCGCGGACTGTGCACCCGCACCGGCTTGCCCTCGAACAGGAATTCACCCGAATCGATCGGATGGGTGCCGCCGATGCACTTGACCAGGGTGGACTTGCCCGCGCCGTTATCGCCGACCAGCGCCGTCACCTCACCCGAGTATGCGGAGAACGCGACCTCGTGCAAGACATGGACGGGACCGAAACTCTTGTCTATCCCGCGTAATTCGATGACCGGGTTATCCGGCATGGGTGCAGCTCCTCAAGTTGGGGCGCCCCTTCCGCGGTCCCCTCATCGAATCGCGGAAGGGGCGAGGTAACACGATCAGCGGACCCCGTTATCCGCGCAGAGCTTGGCGAATTCGCCGGTGCACAGCTCGGCCTTGGTGACATAGCCGTCCGCGACGACGTCGTTCACGTTCTCCTTGAAGATCGCCTTCGGTTCCAGCAGCACCGCAGGCACCTTCGCCTTGGCTTCGGGATCGTCGACGCTGCTGTTCGCCTCGCCCTTCTCGCCCTTCGCGAGTGCGATCGCCAACTTCGCGCCCGCATCGGCCTCCAACTCAATGGCCTTGTAGACGGTCATGCACTGATCGCCCGCGAGCACGTTCTGCAGGCCTTGGACCGTGGCATCCTGGCCGGTCACCGGGATCTGGCCGTTCAGCTTCTGCTTCTTCAGTACCGCGATCGCGGCGTTGCCGAGCCCGTCGTTGGCCGCGACCACGCCGCCGAGGTTCGGTGTGCCGGTAAGCATTTGCTCGAAAATGGTGCCCGCTTTGGTGTTATCCCACTCCGGCACCGCCTGATCCGGCCCCTTCGCATACTCACCGGAGTCGAACTTCGGCTTCAGCACGCTGTCGTAGCCGTTCTTGAACAGCGTCGCGTTGTTATCGGTCGGGCCACCATTCAGATACGCGACGATCGGATTGACCGCCTTCTTATCGGTGAGGCACTTGGCCAGCCCGTCGCCCATCAACTTGCCGACCTTGACATTGTCGAACGACACATAGAACGGTGCCCCGCCACCGAGAGTCAATCTGTCGTAATCGATTACGGTCACACCCTGCGACTTCGCCTTCTGGATCACCGCCTTGCCGGTCCCGCTGTCGAGGTTGGTGATCATGAGCACCGAGGCGCCATTGGTGATCATCTGATCCGCGATGGTCTGGAAGGCATTCTTATCCCCCTGCGCATTCTGGATATCCGCCTTGATCCCCGCCGCGTCGAACGCCGCCTGCAGATACTTCCGATCGGCGGTCTCCCACCGGGCCGACGTCTTACTGTCCGGCAGGATCACCCCGATCTTGGCGCCCCCACCCCCGGAGTCCTTGTTGTCGTCCCCGCAGGCAGTGAGCGAGGTGAGAAGCGCGACCGATACGGCCGCAATGCCGAGGATCCCCTTACGCATGAGGGTGAGCCTTTCGTCGAACCACCGCCCGATCAGACCGGGCAGTCGAGCAAGAGCGAATGTTGTTCGACACAACATATTGCACTGTGACCCGAAGCACAGCCGTTTCGCAAAGATATTTGTTGTTTGCGATAACAATCGGGTTTCGGCGGGCCACGCTTCGGCGCAGCGCCCCATGCACCACCGCCGCGAGACCCGCTCGCAGCGACCAGCAATCCCAAGGTCGGGCAGAAACCGCTGTATCTCATTGCGCTAGGGCCAGCGTCACCGGTCGGGTCGACCACACTGTCGCGGCGTTCCTCCGCGCACGCGGCTGACGCTTCGAAGGCATGCCGCTGGCGGCGGGAGCGCTACTTCATTACTTCAGGGAAGCGTTCGAGTGCACAGGGCTGCCGTTGGGACGCGGAATTGGCCACGCGTCACGCCGAATGCGGACGCGTTTGCCCAAGCCGTGCCGCAACGCGGGCCCAGCAACTGATCAGCAAGGCCGCCTCAAACGATGACTACACCATCCTTACCATCGCTTAATATTACAAACAATGGTAAGATTTTATATATCGACGTTTAATGGCCATAAGGAGCGCCATGAGGTGGCCCCAGCACCGACAAGAGGAGCGCGCCTGGAATCCCCGCCAGCGGCAGGGTTCACGGGCTGACCGCACCCTCGATCGCATTACGGTATCGATTCCGGCTCCGATCGCCGACCTGCAGTACGACACCATAGGCGCTGTCGCCCGCACCCATGAAGCCGCGGTGATCGCTATCGCCCGCCTCGAGGCCGGCTTCGGAGAACATCTCGCTCCCTTAGCTGATTTCCTGCTGCGCAGCGAGTCCGTCGCATCTTCGAAGATCGAGCACATCGATGCCGGTTGGCGGGCCTTCGGCAAAGCACTCGCCGGAGGCAAGGCGAGTGACGAAGCGAAGTCACAGTTGGCAGCGGTCAAGGCGCTGATCGCCATGGTCAATGCCGCCGGGACCGGACCGATCACCCTCGACAGCCTCCTCGCCGCGCACCGGCTGCTGATGGCGCCCGACTACTACAGCGCCCGCGACGCAGGGCATTTCCGTGATGTGCAGAACTGGATCGGCGGCAGCGACTACACGCCGATCGACGCGCTGTATGTCCCGCCACCGCCAGAACTCGTATCCGAATTAATGGATGACCTTCTGGTATTCGCCAACCGCACCGACCTGCCGATCCTCGCGCAAGCCGCGATCGCGCACGCACAATTCGAATCCATCCATCCGTACACCGACGGCAACGGCCGCATCGGCCGCGCGCTCATCAGCGCCATCCTGCGCCGCCGCGGCCTGACCCAGCGGGTCACGGTCCCCCTTGCGTCGGTCATGCTTGCCGACACCGGGCGCTACTTCGCACAACTGACCGGTTATCGAGAGGGGCGCGCGGACGAATTCGTCGAGTACGTCGCCATCGCCGCGATCCATTCCAGCGAAGCTGCAGCAGATTCCGCCCGAGCGCTGGCCGAACTGCCTGCGCACTGGCGCGCGGTCGCACGCCCGAGAGCGAATTCGGCAGACGAGTCGCTCATCGCCGCTCTACTCGACACTCCGATCTTCAACGCGGACACCGCACAACAGATCACCGGCACCACCGACACCAATGCCTACAAGGCACTGGCCCGCCTGACCGAGGTCGGCATTCTGGAAGTCCTGTCGGCCGGCAAGCGGGATCGGATTTGGGCCGCGACGGACGTGCTGGCCGAACTCGACGCCCTCAACGCCGCCATCGGCAAACGCACTGCTGAGCATCGGTGATCATCGGCAGTGCCGACACGCGGCCCGAACACTGTGGCGCGAACAGATACATCGCGCGCCGCGTCGGCGAGTAGCGTAATTCCATTCGATGCCGACGCGGAGGACACCACCGATGACCATCGGAATCACCAAGATCCGCCAAGTGAAGCTGCCCGTGACCGACCTCGAGAAGAGCGTCGCCTGGTACCGGGAACTCCTAGATCTGGTACCCGCCTTCGAGTTCTTCGAGAACGGCGCCGTGCGTGGTGTCGTCCTCCTCGAGCCGAATGCCGACCTGCACATAGCGTTACGTGAACGCCTCTACTGCGCCAGTCGCCCCCACTTGAACGACTTCGACGCCTTCGCCCTCCGAGTCGACTCACTCGTCTCCTTCACGAAGCTGATCGAACGTGCCGACCGCCTAGGCGCATCACATAGCGAGATCCACGACCGCGGTCCGTACGGCGCGGCACTCGACATCAGCGACCCGGACGGCACGGTGATCCGTTTCCTCTACGAACCCGATGACTACCCCACCGGCTTCGCCGGACTGGAATTCGGCCCCGATGGCACGCCGAGCGGATACCGGGAGCCGCGCCTCGGCAGCGATCCGTAATCAGCGATCGGGCAGGGACCGAACTCGCCGCTGCACAGACGATCAAAATTACCGGCGGAGAATCGCCTGGTGACATAGCCGGAGACGGGGGACGTTCCAGGCTTGTCCGACGCAATATCGTCGAACAGGTGGTAGGGAGGACACGTGGTGGATAAGTGTTCGGTTGGGACCTCTGGTCGAGCTCGGTGGCGGGAGCATGGCGAGTGGCGAGGGGTGGTTCGGAGGGAACTTCCTGGCGGGCAACCTGTTTGGGTGGTCAGTGGGTACGACGAGGTGGCGGGGCTGCTGGGGGATGCGCGGCTGAGTGTGGATAAGCGGTATTCGGGGGGTGGGTATTCGGGGTTTTCGTTGCCGCCGGTGTTGGATCGGAATCTGCTGAATTCGGATGGGTCCGAGCATGGGCGGCTGCGGCGGCTTGCGGCTCCTGCGTTTTCGCGGAGGTCATCCGATTCGCTTCGGAAGATGGTTCAGCGGATCAGTGCGGCCACGTTCCAGAAGTTGGACGAAAAGGCGGGTGGCACAGTCGATCTGTTGCAGCAGCTCTGTGTTCCGGTGCCCGCGCTTGTGATCGGTGAGTTGCTCGGTGTGCCCGCTGATCGGTATGGCGATTTGCGGGATGCCGCTACTGCGATGGTGACGTTCGATGCCTCGTCGAAGGAGTCCGCGGTTCGGCTGGCGGAGGCGGTCGAGTGGCTGGCGGGGACGTTCACGAGGGTGGTGCGCGCCAAGCGGGATGAGCCGGGGGATGATCTGATCAGTGGGTGGGTGCGGGCTCGGGATGACGCGGATCTGTTGTCCGAGGATGAGTTGGTTTCGCTGGCATTTTTGATGATGTTGGCGGGTCTCGAGAACGCGGTTCATTTGTGCGGCAACATATTTGCCGCACTGCTTGGAACGGATGATCCGTTGGCGATCTGGTCGGCGCGGCGGGCGGATACCATGGCGGCTGCCAATCCCCTGCCGTTCGCGATTCGGCGGTTCGCGGTAGAGGATCTGATGATCGGCGGCCGCTCGATTCCCAAGGGCGACACCGTGTTGCTGTCGCTGTTCGGGGCGGATTCGGATCCTGCCCGCGCAGGGCGGCCAACCCTGATGTTCGGGCGTGGGCCGCACTATTGCTTGGGCGCGCAGGTCAGCGACATGATCGTCGATGCCGTCGTACCGGGGTTGTTCAAAAGGTTTCCGCGAGCGCGGCTGGCGATTCCGGAGCCCGAGTTGGAGTATCGCGCGTCTTGGCGCTCGCATGGGCTGGTCGAGTTGCCTGTGCGGCTTCGGGATTGACGACGCGGAGCTGTCTGGACCAGTGCCGTGGACGATCTCATCGCGACCGTACTTACCGCTGGCGAGCGGGGCGCACTGGGCAGCGAAGCATCCGTGGCCGCATCAAGCTGTCGTGTCCGGAACAGCCACTGCGAGATCAGAAACTGCATCGCTGGAATGCGTGAATCAGCGTCCAGCGCTGGAACTTTCACACCGACCGGGCCCGATGTTCCGCGACATGAACCCGATTCGAACACCGCGTCGAGCAGAACCGACGTCGACCATTGCGTGACGTATCGACGAAAACCGAACCGCATCCCTCGCGAGCGCAGCGCCCGATGCGGCCGGGATCCTCACAGAAGAGCTCCGCGAGCCCGGCGGCGGTATACGCCTTGACGCGCTCGTCGATCGGGGCCTCCTCGCGGGCGTAGTGCAAGTGGGGCGCGCGGCCGTCGTGGGTGGAGATGTAGGGCTGGCTGGTGGTCTCGGCCAGTAAGGCGTTGAGCAGGTCGACGCTCGGTTCGGTGAAGACCTCGCCGAGCCGCACTATCCAGCGGCGCAGTTCGGTGGTCTGGCGGGCGTTGAGGGTGCCGAGTGGCTTGTATCCGGAATCGGCGAGCAACTGCAGCAGGTCGTGCCGCGGGTGCGCGTTGACCAGGCGTACGGCGAGTTCGGCCGCCGCGCCTCCGTAAGGGTTGAAATGCACTAAGTCATTACATCAGGCTGGATGCATGATCGCTACCTGCCCGTCTTGCTTCTGGTCGTCCCCTACCCTCGTGTCGTCGCACGGCGCGATCAGCTACCTGCGCTGCATCTGCGGGCGGTGGCTGATCAGTGAGAACGGGTCGGTGGTCGCACTGGCGGGGACCAGCACGATGGGCCTAGCTGCCCGCCCGCCACGCGGGGGCCAGCACTGACCAGACCTCCACATCGAGGCGCTGTCCCCGATGTGGGTAAAACTCCCGCAGCACACCGTCTTTGGTCATTCCCAACCGCCGCGCCACCGCGATGCTGGCGCGATTCGGCGACGCCACCAACCACTCCACGCGGTGGATGCCGCGCTCCTGGATTGCCCAGTCGATGATCACCCGGGCGGCCCGTGTGGCCAAGCCACGGCCCGCGGCCGAGGGCTCGAGCCAACAGCCCGCCTCGGCGACGCCGAGCGCGAGATCCATCGTCCGGAACAGGACGCTGCCGACCAACTCGCCGTCCAGCCGGATCCCAAGGATCCGGCCGGTGTCGGCCACCGCTTTCTCCGCATATTCGCGCAGGTAGGTGCGGCTCGATTCTAGATCCGTTACGGCGTCGGCAACTTTGATGTATTGCCCGATGGAGTCCCGCCCCCGGTCCATGTGTTCCAGGAACTCCGCGGCATGCCGCGGTTCGAGCGGTGCCAGTTCGGCGCCGTCCGCGCCGAGGGATATCGCGAACATCGTTGACCTTCCGTGGTAGCTAATGCCGGACCCGGCGCCCTCCCGTGGCTTTGTCGCGGTACATCGCGGTGTCGACGGCGTGCATCATTTCATCGATGTCGGTGGGGCGGTCTTCGGCGAAAACCATTCCGATGCTCGCGCCTACGACCACGGGCCGTCCGGACACCTGCATCGGCGTGGCGAGGCTGTCGCGCAAAAGCGTGGAAATTGTCTCCAATTGCTCTGTGCCAGTGCACTTCTCGACGAGCACGATGAACTCGTCGCCGCCGATTCGCGCGACCAATCCGCCAACGGGTTCGACGGATGCCCGAAGTCGATGGGCGACGTCGCGCAGCACCCGATCCCCTACCGTATGCCCCCACACATCGTTCACTTCTTTGAACCCGTCGAGGTCCAGATAGCAAACACCAACTGGCGGAATGGCATTGGCCAGTCGATTGAAGAACAGGACGCGGTTGGGTAAGCCGGTCAGGCTGTCGTGGTTGGCATCGTGCCACAGCCGGTCGGCCAGTTGTTTGCGTTCGGTGACGTCGACGGCGACACCGATCAGGAAGCGGACCTGCCCACTGCTGTCGCGGACCGCGGACATGGACAGGTCGATGCTGGTGATGGTGCCGTCGCGGCGGAGATGGTCGGTTTCGAGGCGAAATCTGTCCGTCCGACCGCTGAGCAGGTGCTCCAAATTTGCGTATGCGTCACCGATATTCGCGGGACCGAGCAATTCCGCGACCGACCGACCGGGCATCATCGCCGCGGGTAGTCCGAGCATATCGGCCATGGCCGCGTTCACCTCCAGTACCCGACCGGTGACGTCGACCGTCCCGATCCCCACCGACGCTCCCGCGAAGACCGCTTCGAACCTGGCCTCCGACAACTGCCTTCGCACCTCGGCCTCCTGCGCGGCCGAAAACGCCGCTGCGAGTGTGGTTTCCTGCTCCCCTAACGCCGCGTTCCGCAGCGCTGAGGTGAAGCCAGCGGCGAACTCGGCAGCGACAACTATTGCACGCTCGCGAACTACCAGGTAATCGGATTCGGTTCCGATTGGGCAGATTTCACGAACCATATCCCGGCAGATAACCAGAACCGAACGGCTGACAGCGATCTGATCACGATAGTTGGCCGCGACGAGCACCGCGGCGGCGTCCTGGGCAACCGTGATCTCCCGCACCCCACGCAGGGCCGCGACCAGCACATCGGCGAGTTCGGCTAGGAGAGTTTCGATTTGGCTTCGGGTGAGGATCGGAGCGACAGCGCCGTCGAGCGCATCCGCCCATCGCATTGCCAGCTCACGCGTCCCCACACCAACCCCCTGCCACGGCTCCGGTCAGACCTTCCGGCCGACGCCCGCCAGGCCGAGCGATCGGCCCGGCGTCTCGTATAGGTCGCGTTCGGATTCCGGTCGCCAGGCGGGTAGCTCGACGACGCCGGGCTCGACAAACTCCCACCCGTCGAACATCGCGGAGATGGCGTCCTTCGAGCGGAAGTGAATGCCGACGTGGGTCACATCGGCCGCATTGCGACCGAGCTTGCCCGCATCCTCGGGGCGCAGCTCCGATGTCAGGTGCGAGATCGCGACGTAGCTTCCGGCGGGGACGGCCGCATGCAGCGCGCGAACCTGCTCGACCGGCCGGTCCTCGTCGGATAGCAAGTGCAGCACCGCAATCAGCAACACCCCGACCGGTTGCTCGAAATCGATGAGGCCGGTCGCGCGGACGCGGGCGAGCAGCGTGTCGGGCTTGCGCAGGTCGGCTTCGATGGCGGCGGCCTTGTCGTTGTCCACCAGAATCGCGCGGGCGTGGGCGACCGCGACCGGATCGATATCGGCGTAGAGCACGCGGATCTCCGGATCCACCGACTGTGCGACCTCGTGCACATTGCCCGCGGTCGGAATGCCCGATCCGATATCGAGGAACTGCCGCACCCCGCGGTCTGCCAGGAAGCGGACCGCACGGCGCAGGAAGGCCCGGTTGCTCAGCGCCAGGCGGGGCAGGTCGGGCACCAGTTGTTTACCGGCCTCGGCGGCCTTGCGATCGATATCGAAGTTGTGTGAGCCGCCCAGCAAGGCGTCATACATCCGTGCCGGGCTCGCCTGTTTCATATCGACGCTTTCGGGCGCCCATGCCGGCCTGTCCATCGCATCCCCTCTGCACTCACCATCGGACCAACCCATCCAGGTCCGCACCGCCGGATACCGCGTTGTTGATCACCGAATGGTGCAGTCCGCATAGTAGTCGGGCCGGTCGGTCCGAATGATCACGAATTCGCCACTGTTGATCTGGGCCTACGACGGGTGAGCCATATTCACACATGCGCATGAGTGCAATATCGGCTACGCTGTCGAACGCCAGCAATATCAAGCGAAAGGGGCGTTCGACTATGGGCGAGCAGTGCGTGTCGCCGAAGCGGTCGGCAGCGGTGGTCAGCGAGGCTGAACCCATGGATCATGACCGCTCGCATGACCCCGCACACTCCGGCCATTCGGACAAACACGGCCACAGCCACGACCACGGCGTGGCGGCGGATTCGAATCCGCGCTGGCTGGCCATCGCACTCGGCTTGATTGTCGCGTTCATGGTGGCCGAGGTGGTCGTCGGCCTACTGGCGCAATCGCTCGCACTGATCTCCGATGCGGCGCACATGCTCACCGATGCCGCCTCCATCGTGCTCGCGATGATCGCGATCCGGCTGGCTCGACGTCCAGCGCAGGGACGATATACCTACGGGTTCAAGCGGGTCGAGATCCTTTCGGCGCAGGCCAATGGCATTACGTTGCTGCTGCTCGCGGCCTGGTTCGTATACGAGGGCATCAATCGGCTGATCAATCCGCCGGATGTCGAAGGGCCGCTGGTATTGCTCACGGCGCTGGTCGGGATCGTGGTGAATATCGCCGCCGCGTGGAGCATCAGCCGCGCCAACCGGACCAGCCTCAATGTCGAGGGCGCATTCCAGCACATCCTCAACGACCTCTACGCCTTCATCGGGACCGCCATCGCGGGCGCGGTGGTGTGGCTGGCCGGGTTCGCCCGCGCCGATGCAATCGCGGCGCTGGTGGTGGCGGCATTGATGATCAAGGCGGGCTGGTCGTTGGTTCGGGAATCGGGGCGGATATTCCTCGAGGCCGCGCCAGCCCATCTGAATCCAGATGCCATCGGAGCGCGCATCGTCGCGGTCCGGCAGGTGCGCGAGGTCCACGACCTGCACGTCTGGCAGATAACTTCCGGACAAGCCTCGCTGTCGGCGCATGTCCTCGTCGACGATGCCGCCGACTGCCATGCGATTCGTTCGACGATCGAGACCGTGCTGCACGACCAATTCGGGTTGGAACATACGACTTTGCAGGTGGATCACTCATCGGACCTGAAGGTTTCCGCCGATGATGCGCACTGCGCTGAAGCACATGGGCCGGTGCATCGGTCCTGATCGCCCGTTTGACCTTCGAGCTACCTGAGACTCCATGATGAGCGGGTGACAGGCGATGGGTTGATCACGATCGGCGGGTTGGCGCGAGCCTGTGGGCTAACGGCCAGTGCGCTGCGGTTTTATGACGATTGCGGGTTGCTGGTTCCGGTTCGGGTGGATGAGGTGACCGGATATCGCTACTACAGCGACGCGCAGATCGATCGCGGGGTGATGATTCGGCGGCTGCGGGGAATCGGGGTGCCGCTCGAGGTTGTTTCGGAGATTTTGAATGCCGACGGGGCGCGGGCCGAGCGGTTGCTCGACGAGCATGTGGCGGAGCTCGAGTGGCGGGCTCGGGAGGCGGCCGCGGTTGCGCGGGTGATCAAGGAGGAGATCGGGGCGGGCGTGGTGTTGTCGGCGGCAGTGTTGGCGGCGGCCATCGAGCAGGTGCGGTCGGCGGCGGCCTCGGATCGCGACATACCGGTGCTGGCTGGGATTTTGGTGGAGTCGGGTGCCGATTCGGTGACGTTGACGGCCACGGATCGGTATCGGCTGTCGACGCGGGCGATGGCGCCGGTGCGGCCGAGTGGTGGGGCGTGGTCGGTGGTTGCCGATGCGGCTGAGTTGGATGGAATCGGTTCCTGGCTGCGGGGATCGGATGAGGTCACCGTGCGTACTTTGGACGATGCGCTCGTCCTGACCGATGGTAGCTCCGAGCGTCGGTGCGGCACCATCGATGCGGCGTTTCCGGATTATCGGGCGATGTTGGCGGGGCTGGGTGCGGTTCGGACGCGGGTGGTGACGGGGCGGGATGCGTTGCTCGCAGTGCTCGAGGCGGCCGGTTCGGCGTCGGTGTTCTTCGCCGTCGATCAGTCCGGGCTCTTTGCGACCTGCGATGGACAGCTCAGTTCGGCCGGCTATCCCGAGCGACTTGCGCGCCTGCACATTCCGGCAACCGTTACCGGGCCGGGTATCGAACTTGCCTTTTCCCCCAGGACATTACGTCCCGCATTGGTGAGTGCGATCGGTCCGGAAATCATGGTCGATATCGTTGCGGCCGACGCACCCGTGGTCTTTCGTTCCGCGACGGACGGTGAGTTGACCACGCTCGTTATGCCGACTGCCATTACGAATTCGAAGGAGTACGGCGCATGAATGCCGCTGGTGCAACCATGGCCGCCATCACAGAGGCGGTCGAGCTCGGGCGAACAGGCTCGCCGGAGGTCGCACGGGAGGCGCTGCTCGGGATATGGGCGGCGCTCGGTCCGCAGGGTGATCCATTGCACCGGTGCATGTTGGCGCACTATCTCGCGGATCTGTATGACGATGCGGCACAAGCGCTTTGCTGGGATGTTCGGGCGCTGGACGCGGCCGACAGTCTGACCGATGAGCGGTTACGCCGCCACGATGCGAATCTGGACGTGCGGGGTTTCTACCCGTCGCTGCATTTGAATCTGGCGGACAACTATCGGCGGCTCGGGTCATTCGATGCGGCGCGGCGCGAGATCGACGCGGCGCGCGGGTGTGTGGATGCGCTCGGCGATGACGGTTACGGGGCAATGATCCGCGCCGCCATTGATGAAGTCGCCGAAGCGATTCGCATACGAACGACCGTTCGACGTCCCTCCGCTCCGAATGGACGTCGGTAGCAGGAACCGCCGGACTGAACGCCATGGGTACCGGTTTTCCGTGCCCGCAGCCGGGAGCATCGTGTCGTTTGCTGTGCAAGACTGCACTGGTGGCCGAGACCGCTGAACTAGTTACCAATGTTTCCGACACCGCCCGCTGGGTGGCCGCCTTCCGTGCCACCGAATCCGCGCGCCCGGACGCCCTCTTTCACGATCCCCTCGCCGACCGAGTCGCCGGGGAGAGGGGCCGCGCCATAGCCGCCCACACACCGCGCTTGATGCTCAATGGCTGGAACCTGGTCACCCGGACCAAACTCATCGACGACCTGATCCTGAAGACCATCGCGGAGGGCTGCGATCGGGTGGTCAATATGGCCGCGGGGATGGATACCCGCCCGTACCGTTTGGATCTGCCCAGCGAATTCCCTTGGATAGAGGCCGATCTCCCCGAGTTGGTCGCCGAGAAGAACGAGCTGCTGAACGGAGAGTCGCCGCGCTGCGCGCTCACCCGCAAGGCGGTGGACCTCGCCGATCCCGAGGTGCGGGGACAGTTCCTGGACGAGGCCCTCGCGGGCGCGCAGCGTGCGCTGGTGCTCACCGAGGGGCTGATCTACTACCTCTCCGACGACGATGTCGTCAGCTTGGCCGCCGCGCTGGCTCGTCCTGAAATCGCTTGGTGGGCATTGGATGTCAATAACCAGGCGATTGTGAAGCGGATGAGTAAAGCCACCACCAAACTGCTGGCCAATGCCCCTTGGCAGTTCGGTCCGGTCGACCCGCTTGGCTTCTTCGCCGACCTCGGCTGGACGGCCGACGAGGTGGAACCTCTGGCCTCGGCGGCACACCGGTTCCACCGGCTGCCCTGGTTCATGAAGCCGACCACACTCTTCCCGCAGCCGGATCCACGCAAGCCGCTCGAAAACTCCTGGAAGCCTTGGAGTTCGGTGGTGCGGCTAACCCATGGATAGTAGCTGGCTACGTCGCCTGTCCCCCGCGTCGGCGACTGAATCTCATAAACTGATTTGTTTTCCGCATGCCGGCGGCTCCGCCATATCGTTCGGCCCATTGGCCGAATGCGTCGGGCCGGAGTACGAGGTTTTCGCTGTCCAGTATCCGGGGCGACAGGACAGACGACGTGAACCGCTCGTGGGAAATATTCCGGACCTCGTCGACGGCCTGCTTCCCGGGCTGATAGCAACAGTCGGGGACGCCGAGGACTTTTCCTTGTTCGGGCACAGCATGGGGTCTGTCGTCGCTTTCGAGGCATGCCGGCGGATCGAGCACGAATCGGGAGCGAGCCCTCGGGTACTGTTCGCCTCCGGTCGGCGCGCGCCTTCGGCAGCGCAGCCCGAGCTACGGGTGCACCTGCTGAACGATCGGGAACTCGGTCAGCAGCTACTGCGGTTCGGCGGTACACCTGCGGCGTTGCTCGAGGATCCCGAATTCCGACAGCTGATCCTGTCGATCGTCAGGAACGACTATCGAGCCATCGAGACCTACGAGTGCGGTGCGGACGCGATGGTCAGCAGCCCTATCGTCGCGATTGCCGGCGACCGTGACCCCGATGCGAGTCTCGCGGAAATCGAGGTATGGGGCTCGCACACCACTGGAAGCTTCTTCGCGAAATCATTTCCAGGCGGTCATTTCTTCATCGATGCGAATCGCCACCCGATAGGACAGCTGATTCGCGATCATTGCGCCCGAACGCTCTCGAACTAGAGCCGCAACGACCGGGTGAGCGCTCGCCCACCCGGTCGTTGTTCCTAGCTCTCGAGCCAGCCCTCGATCGCTTCGGCAACATCGGCTGAACCGTCCTCCAGGATCGAGAAGTGGTTAGCCGGTACCGAAACAACGGTGTGCATCGAATCCCACGGTTCGGCCTGCCAGTCCACGCGATCCGATGAGCTCCCCAGGAAGCTCTCGGCGCACTGGATGAACAGCGTGGGCGTGGCGACGGAGCCGGGCATCATCTGCTGTAGCAGCTGCACGTACCGCGCCATACCCGTCAACCGATCCCGGTCGAAGCGACCAAATATGGCTTCGTTCGACACCATGTGGTCGGCCATCGCTCGCAGCAGCCATTCGCTGTCATCGTGCACCTTGTAGGTGTCCAGCATGACCACGCCGGCGGGCGCTGGGCCACCGGCCGCTTCCAGGTGCTCGGTGATGCGGTAGGCCAACAGGCCGCCCGAGGAGTAACCGAGCAGTACGAACGGATCGCCCTGCGCCGCCTCGAGGACGGAGCGCGCCAATGCTTCGGCGGCCGCCGTCGACGTCGCCGGAAGTGGCTCTCCCGTCCGGCAACCGATCGGAGTCAGCGCCGAAATGTCACGGGCGGTGCGCACATGCGAGGCGATCCGGGCGTACTGATGCGCGCCGCCGGTGGCCAGCGGCGGGGCGAGGCAAATAATGCGCGGCAGGGTGGGACCCGCGCCGAGTCGGGTGGGCACCGGCAGTCGGTCCAGTTCATGTGCCGAGGAGAATTGCTCGCGCAGCTCCGCCGCCGCACGCAACAAGGCGAAGCCCTTCCCGGACTGGCCGGCCGCTACCGCGCCACGGAACATGCCGTACAACGAATCATCCTCGCCGACTTGCTCGTTGCCGCTTCGTGAGCCTTCGCTGAGCTCCTTCCACAGGTATCGAGCCAGCGCCGCCGGCGTCTTGTGGTCGAAGATCGCGGCCGTCGGCAGCGTCAGACCGGTGGACGCGTTGAGCGTGGTCCGCAGCTCCATGGCTGCCAATGAGTCGAATCCCGATTCGAGGAAATCACGCTCCGGATCGAGAGCATCGACGCTCTCGTGACCCAGCAGCCTGGCCGCGGTCTCGAGAATGTGCTTGCGGAGCCACTCTTCCTGTTCGGACTCTGGCACCTGGGCCAGCTGCCGGCGCAGTGCGCCCGCGTCCTGGGCCCCGGCGCTCTGCCGCCGCCCGGCTCGCTTGGCCAGGTCGCGCAGTAGTGCGGGCACCGCGTCCCGAGCCCGGAGGGCGGGCAGGTCGATCTCGGTCAGGATGCTCGCCGGAGTCTCCGCAGCTACTGCGGCATCGAATAATTCGAGTGCCTTATCGGCGGCCAGTGGTGGCAGGCCCTGGCGGCGCATGCGCTGCCGGTCGGCCTCGCTGAGCCACTGCGACAGGCCCGTTTCGATATCCCACAGGCCGTAGGCGAGCGCGGTGGCCGGCAGACCTTCGGCGTGCCGGTGGGTGGCGAGGGCGTCTAGGAACACGTTGGCCGCCGCGTATCCGCCCTGGCCGGCGGGCAGGATGGACCCGGCCACCGAGGAGATCAGCACGAAGGCGGACAGCCCGGCGGCCCGGGTGAGCTCGTGCAGATACCAGGCCGCGTCGGCCTTGGCGCTGAGGGAGTAGTCGATCTGCTCCGGCGTCAGGGTCTCGACCATCCCGTTGTGGGCAACGCCCGCCACGTGCACGACCGCACCGAGCGGATGCTCGGCCGGAACCGAAGTGAGCAGTTCTCGCAACGCATTTCGGTCCGCGACGTCGCAGGCGGCCACGCGCACCCGGGCACCGAGGTCGGTCAATTCCGCGATGAGATCCGCGGCGGCATCCGGTCCGCGGCGGCCGGCCAGCAGCAGGTGCCGCACACCGTGCTCGCTCACCAGATGCCTGGCGAGGTGACGACCGATGCCGCCGGTGCCACCGGTGATCAGTACCGTCCGTTCCGGATCCCAGGGTGCCCGCGGGTCCGACTCGGGCAACGCGGCCCGCACGAGCCGCGGCACCTCTGTCCCGTCCGCCCGGACGGCCAGTTCCGGTTCACCCGACATCGCCGCGGCGGCAAGGTGATCCGGGGTGGACTCGGCCGCGGCCTCCACGAGCACGATCCGCCCGGGATGCTCCGACTGCGCCGCACGCACCAGGCCCCACACCGCAGCCGTGGCCGGGCCGGCCGCAGCGTCGGTGACCACAGCCAAAGTGCTCGCCGCGTAGCGATCCTCGCGCACGAACTCCTGGACGACGCCGAGCGTGCGGTGCAACGCGGTGCGCAACCGGACCGGCACGTTGTCGCCGTCGACCGGGACGCGGAACAGGACGACCGAGGCCGACTCGGCCGACCCCCATTCGGCCCACGAACCCGCCGAGCGCAGTTCCGGACCGAGCCGCCAGCTGAGCTCGTACCGCCCGTCCGGCGCGGATCGGGTCGCGGCCGAGAGCAGTTCGAGCGACATCGGGCGCAACGCGAGCGACCCGACGGACAACACTGGCGCCCCACCGGAATCGGTCATGGTTAGGGCAACCTCGCCCTGGTTCAGCCAGGACAACCGAACCCGAACCCGCCCTGCCCCGTCGGCGTGCACCCGCACCGACGACCAGGCGAACGGCACCAGGGTCGGCCGCTCGGCCTGCTCGTCCACGCCCTGCGGGAGACCGAAGGACAGCGCGTGCATGGCCGCGTCCAGCAACGCCGGATGCATGCCGTAGCCCTGGGCAGCGGTCGGCTCGGGCAGCGCCACCTCGGCGAAGAGGTCCTCACCGCGTCGCCACAGGGCTTCCAGTCCGCGGAAGGCGGGCCCGTAGTTGTAGCCGTGGTCGGCGAGTATGTCGTAGGCGCCGGCCAACTCGATGTCCGTGGCACCGGCCGGTGGCCACTGCGTGAAGTCCGTCCAGCCGTCCGGTGTTTCGGTGTCCCGGCTCGGGCTGACCGTGCCCTGCGCGTGGTGCGTCCACGGCACCGACGGATCGTCGTCGTCCCGCCGGGAGTAGATGTCGAGCCGTCGGCGACCGGTATCGTCACCGTCGCCGACGATCACCTGGACATCGATGCCGCCCTGCCCCTGGAACACAAGTGGCGCCAGCAGGGTGAGTTCCGCAAGCTCCGGGCAGTCGACCTGGTCGCCGGCGTGGGCGGCCAGTTCGACGAATCCGGTGCCCGGCAGCAGCACCGTGCCGAGCACGTCGTGATCGGCAAGCCAGGGATGGGTGTTCGTGGACAGGCGGCCGGTGAATCGGACGCCGCCGCTCTCCGGCTGTGCCACCACGGCACCCAGCATCGGGTGGTCAGTGGACCGCAGGCCGAGTGTGTGCGCCTCGCCGGTGTGCAGCGGGCCGGTGGACCAGAAGCGGCGGTGCTGGAAGCCGTAGGTCGGCAGGTCGATCCGCACGCCGCCGGTGCCGGTGTAGTAGGTCGTCCAATCCACCGTCGCACCCGAGACGTGCAGTCGGGCGAGGCCGGTCAGCACGATCTCGGAGTCCGCTGCGTTTCGTTTGGACAACACGATAGCCGTTGCGGTGTCCAGGGTTTGGGCGATCATCGGGGTCAGCACCGCGTCGGGGCCGACCTCGGCGAACCTGGCTACACCCAGGTCCGCCATTGCCGCGACGGCATCGGCGAACCGCACCGTGTCCCGAACCTGCCCCACCCAGTACGCCGGATCCGACATCTCGTCGGCGACCCGGACTCGGGTCACCGTCGAAACCAGTGGGATACGCGGGCGCGCGAACGTCAAACCTTCGATCGCCGTGGCGAATTCGGCCAACATCGGGTCCATCAGCGCCGAATGGAATGCGTGCGAGACCCGCAGTCGGTGTGTGCGCCAACCATGTTCGGCACAAGCCTCGGCGACAGCCACGACATCGGCTTCGACACCCGAGAGCACCACCGACGACGGGGCGTTCACCGCCGCGATCGAAACCGCGCCGGTCAGCAGCGGCCGCACATCGGCCTCGGAGGCACCCACGGCGACCATCGCGCCACCGGCAGGCAACGCCTGCATCAACCGACCACGCGCAGCCACCAACACACAGGCGTCCGCCAGCGACAGCACTCCGGCCACGTGCGCGGCAGCGACCTCACCGATCGAGTGACCGGCTACGACATCCGCGCGTACGCCCCACGATTCGAGCAGCCGGAACAGTGCCACCTCGAAGGCGAACAGACCCGCCTGCGCGAACACGGTCCGGTCGACCAGATCGTCGTTCGCCAATGCCGTGCTCAGCGAAACAGGCTGTTCCAGCAGCGGATCGAGCTCGGCGACGATCGCATCGAAATGGTTGCCGAAGACCGGGAAGGCCGCGCATAGTTGCGTGGCCATGCCGGCCCACTGGGCACCCTGACCCGAGAACACCACACCCGTCGAACCCGCCAGCACACGGCCGGTCAACACACCGGGTGCCGGCGCACCGGCCGCCAAGGTCCGGACGCCTGCCAGCAGCCCCGCACGGTCGCCGGCCAACACAACAGCACGATGTTCGAAGACACTGCGCGTCGATGCCAGCGAGAAGCCGACATCGATCGGATCGTGTTCGCCCACATGCGATGCCAGGCGGACGGCCTGAGCGGTGAGAGCCTCGGCGCTGCGGGCCGAGACCACCCATGGCAGCAACCCGCCCGCCGGCGCGGACTTGACCACCGGCTCCGGCTCCACCGTCGGCACCGGGGCCTGTTCGATGATGACGTGCGCATTCGTGCCGCTGATACCGAACGAGGACACACCCGCACGACGCGGCCGATCCACCTCCGGCCACGCCACCGCCTCGGTCAGCAAACGGATATGACCTTCGGACCAATCAACTTTCGTGCTGGGCGCATCGACATGCAGCGTCTTCGGCAACAGTCCTCGGCGCATCGCCATGACCATCTTGATCACACCACCGACACCAGCAGCGGCCTGAGCATGGCCGATATTCGACTTCAACGACCCCAACCACAGCGGACGATCCGCATCACGACCCTGCCCGTAAGTAGCCAAAAGGGCCTGGGCCTCAATCGGATCGCCCAGAGTCGTACCCGTGCCGTGGGCTTCCACCACATCGACATCGACCGGCGAAACCCCCGCATTCGCCAGCGCCTGGCGAATCACCCGCCGCTGCGACGGACCATTCGGCGCGGTCAAACCATTCGACGCGCCATCCTGATTCACCGCCGAACCAGCAATCACCGCAAGCACATCATGACCATTGCGACGCGCGTCGGACAACCGCTCCAGCACCAACATTCCGGCGCCCTCGGACCAGCCGACACCATCGGCCGCATCGGCGAACGACTTACACCGGCCATCCGGCGACAACCCGCGCTGCCGACTGAATTCCACCAGAGTTTCCGGAGTCGCCATCACCGTCACGCCACCGGCCAAGGCCAGATCGCACTCCCCGGACCGCAGCGACTGCGCCGCCAAATGCATTGTCACCAAGGACGACGAGCACGCCGTATCCACCGACACGGCCGGGCCCTCCAATCCGAGGGTGTAGGCGATGCGACCGGACACCAGGCTGCCGGCCGCGCTGTTACCGGTACCCTGGGCGTAGTCGTGGTACATGACGCCGGTGAAGACGCCGGTCGAACTACCGCGCAGCACCGCCGGATCCACACCTGCGCGCTCCAGCGCCTCCCACGTGGTTTCCAGCAGTTGCCGCTGCTGCGGATCCGTCATCACGGCTTCGTTGGGACTGATCCCGAAGAAGTCCGCGTCGAAATCGGCAGCCGTGTGCAGGAATCCGCCCTCTCGGGTGTAGGACCTACCCGCACGGCCGGGTTCCGGATCGTAAATGCCGTTGAGGTCCCAGCCGCGATCGACCGGGAACGTCGATACCGCGTCCCGGCCGGTGCGCACGAGTTCCCAGAGTTCTTCCGGGGACGTCACCCCTCCGGGGTAACGGCAGGCCATGCCGACCACGGCGATCGGGTCGTCATCGACAGCCTTGACGGCGGTGACCTCGACATCGCGGCTCGTCCCGGCGAACTCGTCGGCCAGATACCGCGCCAAAGCCTGGGGCGTGGGGTAGTCGAACACCAAGGTCGCGGGCAGCGGGAGACCGGTGGCGGCCTTCAGGGCATTACGGAATTCGACAGCGGTGATCGAATCGAAGCCCAGCTCGTTGAAGGCCCGGTCCGCTGTCACCGCGTTCGTGTTCTCGTGGCCGAGGACGGTGGCGATCTGACCGCGCACGATCTCCAGCAACACATCGAAACGCTCGCTGTCGGGAGTGCTCGACAGCCGAGCACGCAACGCCGCGGACGCACCGGAGGCCGCTCTGCGGCGCTGCGGGATCAGTGCGGAAAACAATGCGGGCGCGGCGAATCCCGCAGAACGCATGGCATCCAGATCCACCCGGGCGAGGACGAGGGCCGCCGTGTCCATTCCCGTCGCGGCGTCGAACAGGGCCAGACCCTGGTCCGCCGATAGCGGTAGCAGGCCCGACCGGGACATCCGACGCCGGTCGACGTCGCTGAGTTCCGCGGCCATACCCCCGTCCGTGCTCCACAGACCCCAGGCCAGAGATATACCGGGCAGCCCGGATGCGCTGCGGTGCGCGGCCAGCGCGTCGAGGCAGGCGTTGGCCGCGGCGTAGTTGCCCTGGCCGGGGCTACCGAACGCACCGGCGACCGAGCTGAACAGCACGAACGCCTTCAAAGGCAGGTCGGCGGTGAGCTCGTGCAGATGCAGCGCGGCGTCGACCTTCGGGGCCAGCACCGCGTCCATCCGCTCCGGACTCAGCGACGCGATCGCACCGTCATCGAGCACACCGGCGAGGTGGAAGACGCCCGTAAGCGGTTGTGCGGCAGGAATAGTGGCCAGCACCTCGGCCAGCGCGCCGCGGTCGGCGACATCGCATGCGACGAACTCGACCTCGGCACCGATCTGCTGCAACTCTTCTCGCAGTGCTGTTACGCCGGGGCCGGATTCACCGCGCCTACTGAGCAACAGCAGACGGCGCACGCCATGGGCGTTCACCAGGTGCCGGGCGAACAGCCCACCAAGGAAGCCGCTGGCACCGGTGATCAGAACCGTGTCGCCCGGATCGAAGGAACCGGTCGACGGAGCATCGGTGGAGACGACCCGGCCGAGTCGCGCTCTGTACACCTGCCCATCACGCACCGCCACCTGCGGTTCCTCTGACGCCAGAATCCCGCCCAGCAGAGCGTCGAGTCCGGAATCGGTATCCACCAACACGATCCGGCCGACACCCTCGGCCTGTGCCGAACGAACCAGACCGCCCACCGCGGCACCGGCCAAGTTCGAAATGTCCTCCCCGGCCACCGATACCGCACCACCGGTCCGAACCACCAGCACCGACTCACCGAACCGAGGCTCGCCGAACCAGGACTGCAACGCCTGCAACACACCGTGAGTAGCGGCACGAACAGTGACGGGATCATTGCCCGTCGGGCAATCCAGCACCACCACCTGCGGGACCCGCTCACCCATCTCACCGAGATCCGCCCACGCCACCGCGGCAACCTCGCCCTCGGTCACCGTGATCGGCGCCCAGCTCACATCGAACACAGCGGTACGAGAAATCGCAGTGCCTGCGGTGAGCTGCGCGGGATCGATCGGCCGGGAGGCCAAGTGCCGCACCGTCGCCACCGCGGCACCGGTCGAATCCGCCAGATCCAGCGCAACGCCACGCTCACCGATACGGGTCAGCCGAACCCGCAACGCATCAGCCCCCGCCGCATGCACAGTGACACCCGACCACTCGAACGGCAACGCCAGCCCAGCAC
Source organism: Nocardia sp. CA-084685 (assembly GCF_050955785.1). Taxonomy (NCBI): domain Bacteria; kingdom Bacillati; phylum Actinomycetota; class Actinomycetes; order Mycobacteriales; family Nocardiaceae; genus Nocardia; species Nocardia sp. CA-084685. The sequence continues at coordinate 1,518,038 of NZ_CP192094.1, read as the reverse complement.
CATCCGACGCAGCATCATCGGCAAAACGCAATGCATGCAACGCCGCATCCAGCAACGCCGGATGCACACCGAATCGCTCCGCCTCGCCTCGCGCCGCCTCGGGTAACTCGACCTCGGCATAGAGCCCATCCGATCCACGCCATGCCGCCCGCAATGCCTGGAAGACCGGACCATAGTGATAGCCCTGCGCATCGAGAGAGTCGTAGAGGCCCTCGACCGGGACCGCGGTGGCGTCGGCGGGCGGCCACTGCGCCAGGTCCGCCGGTGCGCCGTCGGTTCCCGGCACGAGGACGCCTTCGGCATGCAAAGTCCACGACGCCACCGAATCGGCATCGTCGTCGGGGCGGGAGAATATCCGCACCCCACGACGCCCCTCGTCCGCACCGCCGATCATGACCCGCACCGCGACACCACCGGACTCCGGCAACACCAGCGGGGCACGCAGAATCAGCTCCTCCAGGCTCGAACAGCCCACCCGCTCACCGGCGTGCAGGGCGAGTTCGACGAGACCGGTGCCGGGGAACAACACGGTGTCCATGACCCGGTGGTCGGCCAGCCAGGGCTGCGTCTGCACCGACAATCTGCCGCTGACGGCGACCACATCGGAATCCGGTTGCGACAGCACTGCCGACACCAGCGGGTGCCCGGTCGCGACGAGCCCCATCGACCGGGCGTCACCCTTGCCGGCGGAACCTTCGGGTATCCAATAGCGCCGGTGCTGGAAGGCATAGGTGGGCAGGTCGATTCGCCGCGCCCCCGTCCCGGCGTAGTAACCGGCCCAGTTCACCTCGGCACCGGCCACGAACAACCCGGCCACCCCACCCAGCACGGCGGACGCGTCGGCACGGTCACGACGCGCCAACGCCACCACCACCGCGGCCTCGTCGTCGAGAGTCTGCGCGATCATCGGGGTCACCACCGCATCGGGGCCGACTTCGGCGAATCGGGACACACCCAGATCTGCCATCGCCGCAATAGCATCCGCGAACCGGACGGTGTCCCGGACCTGACCGACCCAATACGACGGATCACCCATCTCGTCGACGACCTGGGCACCCGTCACCGTCGACACCAACGGGATGGTGGGCCGGCCGAAGGTCAAACCCTTCACCACCGAAGCGAACTCAGCCAACATCGGCTCCATCAGAGCCGAATGGAAAGCATGCGAAACCCGCAATCTGCGTGTACGCCAACCACGTTCGGTGCATTCCTCGACAAGAGCGGCGACTGCGTCCTCGACACCGGAGAGCACCACCGACGACGGACCGTTCACCGCCGCGACCGACACCCCATCGACCAGCAGCGACGTCACCTCGAGTTCAGAGGCACCCACAGCAACCATCGCCCCACCAGAAGGCAACGCCTGCATCAACCGACCACGCGCAGCCACCAACACACAAGCATCCGACAGCGACAACACACCAGCCACATGCGCAGCAGCGACCTCACCAATCGAATGACCAGCCACCACATCCACACCCACACCCCACGACTCGAGCAGCCGAAACAACGCCACCTCGAACGCGAACAAACCCGCCTGCGCAAACACCGTCCGATCCACCAGCTCACCATCCGCCAACGCCACGCTCAGCGAAACCGACTGCCCCAGCAGCGGATCCAACTCGGCGACGATCGCATCGAAGTGATCGGCGAACACCGGGAATGCCGCGCGCAGTTCCGTAGCCATACCAGCCCACTGCGCACCCTGACCCGAGAACACCACACCCGTCGACCCCGGGGCCACGCGGCCGGTCACTACACCCGGAATCGTTTCGCCGCGCCCGAGCGCCTGGATGCCGGCCCGCAGGGCGTCGTCCTCGGGCGAGAACGCCACGGCCCGATGCTCGAACAACGCTCGCGAGGTGGCGAGCGAGAATCCGATGTCGATCGAATCGTGGTCGCCGACACAGGAGGCCAGCCGCCGAGCCTGCTCGGCCAGTGCCTCGCCGCTCCGCGCAGAGACCACCCACGGCAACACCCCGCCCGCCGGAAGGGTTTTGGCCACCGGAGCCGGGTCCGCCGCGGGCGCCTGTTCGACGATCAGGTGAGCGTTCGTGCCGCTGAGGCCGAACGAGGAGACACCCGCACGACGCGGCCGATCCACGTCGGGCCACGCCACCGGTTCGGTCAGCAGGCGGATATGGCCTTCGGACCAATCAACTTTCGTGCTGGGCGCATCGACATGCAGTGTCTTGGGCAGCATGCCGTTCCGCATCGCCATGATCATCTTGATCACGCCACCGACACCGGCCGCCGCCTGGGCATGACCGATGTTGGACTTCAATGATCCGAGCCACAGCGGACGATCGGCATTCCGATCTTGGCCATAGGTCGCGAGCAGCGCCTGGGCTTCGATCGGATCGCCCAGCGTCGTACCCGTGCCGTGCGCCTCGACCACATCCACCTCGGTCGGCGACACACCAGCATTGGCCAACGCCTGCCGGATCACCCGCCGCTGCGACGGACCATTCGGCGCGGAGAAACCATTCGACGCACCATCCTGATTCACCGCCGAACCAGCAATCACCGCAAGCACGTCATGACCATTGCGACGGGCATCGGACAACCGCTCCAACACCAACATTCCGGCACCCTCGGACCAGCCCACCCCATCGGCCGCATCCGCGAACGACTTACACCGACCATCCGGCGACAAACCCCGCTGCCGACTGAACTCGACGAGCATCTCCGGGGTGGACATCACCGCCACACCACCGGCCAACGCCAGATCACATTCGCCCGACCGCAGCGACTGGGCGGCCAAGTGCATGGCCACCAGCGACGACGAACACGCCGTATCCACCGATACCGCAGGACCTTCCAAGCCCATCGTGTAGGCGATGCGACCGGAGACCAGGCTGCCGGCGACGCTGTTGCCGGTACCGGCGCCCAGCGCGTAGTCGTGGTACATCACGCCGGTGAAGACACCGGTCGAACTACCGCGCAGCACCGCCGGATCCACACCGGCCCGCTCCAGCGCCTCCCACGAGATCTCCAGCAACATCCGCTGCTGCGGATCCATCACCAAAGCCTCGTTGGGACTGATCCCGAAGAAATCCGCATCGAAATCGGCTGCGGAATACAGGAATCCACCCTGACGGGTGTAGGTCTTGCCCGCCTTACCGGGTTCCGGATCGTAGATGCCCTCGATATCCCAGCCACGGTCCGCGGGCAGATCACCTGTGGTGTCCATGCCGTCGGCAACCAGGTTCCACAGGTCTTCGGGAGAAGCGACACCACCCGGGTAGCGGCAACTCATCGCCACCACCACAATCGGATCGTCGCCGGCCACCCTACTGGCAGTGACCGCGACATCCTGGCTCGTGCCGGTGAGTTGGGAATCGATGAACTCGGCGACAACCTGCGCGTTCGGATAGTCGAAAACCAGCGTCGCCGGCAGCTGCAAACCCGTCGCGGCATTCAACTTGTTACGGAACTCGACCGCACTCAACGAATCGAAACCAAGCTGCTGAAAAGCCTGCTGCGGCTCAACAGCATCCACCGACACATGCCCAAGAGTCGCGGCAGCCACCGAACGAACGAGATCAAGCAGAGCACGCGCACGATCCGCATCCGACAAGCCGGCCAGCTTTCGGGCGAAAGCCTGACCTGCCGCGCTTCGGTTGGTGCGGCGCAAGGGGATCGGTGCGAGCGCACGGACCAGGGCCGGGATCAACTCGCCCCGCGTCCGGAGCACCGCCGGATCGACCCGCAACGCCACCAGCTGGGCCGAATCGGTGGCAATCGCCGCATCGAACAGCGCAAGACCCTCGGCCTCGGAGATCGGCGGGAAGCCCTGCCGGCGCAGCAGATCGAATTCGGCCTCGGACAGCTCGACACCGAGCCCGGTCGATCGTGCCCACAACCCGTAGTCGATAGCGGTTGCCGGCAATCCCAGGCTGTGACGATGCGCGGCAAGGGCATCGAGGAAGACGTTCGCCGCGGCGTAGTTCGCTTGACCGGCAGCCAGCACCAATCCGCCCGCCGAGGACACCAAGACGAACAACGACAACGAGGCATCACGAGTCAACTCATGCAAATGCCACGCCGCATCCACCTTGGGCCCGAACACATAATCGACTCGCTCGGCCGTAATCGATTCGACCAGACCGTTGTCCGCTGTTCCGGCCGCATGCACCACACCGACCAGCGGATGTTCAACCGAAATACCCTCCAGCAACGCCGCCAGCGCAGACCGATCCGACACATCACACGCGGCAACGGTCACCTCGGCGCCGAGCTCGGTCAGCTCCGCACGCAGTTCCGCCGCACCCGGAGCATCCGGGCCACGCCGAGACGTCAAAAGCAGATGGCGCACACCGTGTTCGGCCACCAAGTGCCGGGCTATCACGCCACCCAGACCGCCGGTCCCACCGGTCACCAGCACGGTGCCCGGCTCGGACAACCGAACGATCGAACCGAGGGCGTGACGACTCAATCGCGGCACGAGCAAGGTCGCACCGCGCAGCGCAGCCTCGGGTTCCAGCGCAGCGGTCGCGGCCGCAGCGGCGATAGCGAGCGCGTCACGATCCTCATCCTGATCCAGGTCGAGCAGCTGGAATCGGCCCGGGTGTTCGGCCTGCGCGGCGCGCAGCAGACCCCACACCGGCGCCTGTCCCAGGTCCACCTGCTCCGCATCGGCAACGGCCACCGCACGTCTGGTCAGCGCCACCAGACGTGAACCGGCGAAACGCGGTTCGGCCAGCCAGCCGCGCAGAGTGTCGAGCACACCGATCGCGATCCGGCGGGCGGCCTCCGGCGGCGCACCGTCGTGAACGGGGATTTCCCACAACACGATCTCCGGAACAACCGGATCCTGGGCCGCGTCCAACTCGATGATCAACGCCGCGAGATCACCATTCAGTACCGCCACCCGGCCCGGCTCGACGCTCTCCGCCGACGGCGCGGCAGCGACCCACTCCACGCCGAAGAGGGCGTCATCCACCCGATCCGACTGCAGGCGATCGGCCGACACCGGCCGAGAAACCAAGGCCCCCACCGACATCACCGGCCGACCCTGCTCGTCGGCCAGCTGGAGCGCGAACCGGGTGCCCTCGACCACGATGCGAACCCGGACGGCGCTCGCGCCGGCCGCGTGCAACACCACCCGGTTCCAGGTGAACGGCAGTGCCGGGAAACCCTCGACACCGCCACGCAGACCGTGCACGATCCCGGCGTGCAACGCCGCGTCGAACAGCGCCGGATGGATGCCGAATCCCTTGCCGTCCTGCGGATCCGGCAGGGCGACCTCGGCGAACAACTCGTCACCACGCCGCCACACCGCCTGCAAACCCTGGAAGAACGGGCCGTAGCCATACCCGATATCGAGCAGCTCGTCATAGACGCCGTCGATGTCCAAGGACTGGGCACCGGCCGGCGGCCACGCGGCGAGATCGAAATCGGCAACCACCTCATCGGGGACGAGCACACCTTCGGCGTGCAGCAACCACGGCCCCTCGGCGGTCCGCCGCGAATGCACACTCAACCGCCTGCGACCGGCCTCGTCTGCCGCGGTCACCACGACCTGTACCGCGACGCTGCCCTCGGCCGGCACGGTCAACGGGGCCTGCAGGACCAGCTCGTCCACCACGGCACAACCGAGCACACCACCGACGTAACTCGCCAGCTCCACGAACCCGGTGCCCGGCAGCAATACGGTGCCGAGCACGCTGTGGTCGGCCAGCCACTCGACCGACTCCACGGTCCACCGGCCGGTGAAACTCACGCCACCCGAATCCGGATGCGGCACCACCGCACCCAGCAGCGGATGCTCCACCACATCCAGCCCGAGCGAGCCGACCCCGCCCAATTCGGCGCCCAGCCACGACAGGGCCAACGCCTCCTTGGGATCCAGCCAGAAACGCTGATGCTGGAAGGCATAGGTGGGCAAGTCGATTCGCTGACCTCCAGCATGCAGACCGGCCCAGTTCACCTCGGCGCCTGCCACGAACAACCCGGCCACCCCGCCCAGCACGGCGGACGCGTCGGCATGGTCGCGACGCGCCAACGCCACCACCACCGCGGCCTCGTCGTCGAGAGTCTGGGCGACCATCGGGCTCAGGACCGCGGCCGGGCCGACCTCGGCGAACCGGGACACCCCCAGGTCCGCCATTGTGGCAACGGCATCCGCGAAACGGACGGTGTCCCGGACCTGACCGACCCAATACGACGGATCGGTCATCTCATCCGTGATCCGCGCACCGGTCACCGTCGACACCAACGGGATGCTCGAACGACCGAACACCAAACCCTCGATCACCGAGGCGAACTCGGCCAACATCGGCTCCATAAGAGCCGAATGGAAAGCATGCGAAACCCGCAACCGATGCGTCCGCCAACCACGCTCGGCGCACTTCGCGACGACCGCGAGCACATCGTCTTCGATGCCGGAGAGCACCACCGACGACGGACCGTTCACCGCCGCGACCGACACCCCATCGACCAGCAGCGACGTCACCTCGAGTTCAGAGGCACCCACAGCAACCATCGCCCCACCAGAAGGCAACGCCTGCATCAACCGACCACGCGCAGCCACCAACACACAAGCATCCGACAGCGACAACACACCAGCCACATGCGCGGCAGCGACCTCACCGATCGAATGACCAGCCACCACATCGGTCCGTACGCCCCACGATTCGAGCAGACGAAACAACGCCACCTCGAACGCGAACAACCCCGCCTGCGCAAACACCGTCCGATCCACCAGCTCATCGCTCACCAGCGCGGTGCCCAGCGAAACAGGCTGCCCCAGCAGCGGATCCAGCTCGGCGACGATCGCATCGAAGTGATCGGCGAACACCGGGAATGCCGCGCGCAGTTCCGTAGCCATACCGGCCCACTGCGCACCCTGACCCGAGAACACCACACCCGTCGACCCCGGCACTACCCGGCCGGACACCACACCCGGAAGGGATTCGGCCCGCCCCAACGCCCGCATACCCGCCAGCAACCCCTCACGGTCCCCGGCCAAGACGACCGCACGATGATCGAACACCGCACGCGTGGACGCCAATGAGAAACCGACATCCACCGGATCCAGGTCCTGATCAACGACACGAGACGCCAAGCGGACGGCCTGCGCGGCCAACGCCTCGCCACTGCGCGCCGAGACCGCCCACGGCAGCAACCCACCCGCCGGCACGATCTCGGGCGCCGGAGCTTGGTCCACCGCCGGTTCGGACACCGGAGCCTGCTCGATGATGACGTGCGCGTTCGTACCGCTGATACCGAACGAGGACACACCCGCACGACGCGGTCGATCCACCTCCGGCCACGACACCTGCTCGGTCAGCAGCCGGACCTGCCCTTCGGACCAATCCACCTTGGAACTGGGCGCATCGACATGCAGCGTCCGCGGCAGCACCCCGTGCCGCATCGCCATCACCATCTTGATCACACCACCAACACCAGCCGCCGCCTGAGCGTGACCGATATTGGACTTCAACGATCCGAGCCACAGCGGACGATCCGCAGCACGCTCTTGCCCGTAGGTGGCCAGCAGCGCCTGGGCTTCGATCGGATCACCCAACGTCGTACCCGTGCCGTGCGCCTCGACCACATCGACATCGACCGGCGAAACCCCCGCATTCGCCAGCGCCTGGCGAATCACCCGCCGCTGCGACGGACCATTCGGCGCGGTCAAACCATTCGACGCACCATCCTGATTCACCGCCGAACCGGTCAGCACCGCAAGCACCCGATGACCATTGCGCTGGGCGTCGGACAACCGCTCCAACACCAACATCCCGGCACCCTCGGACCAGCCGACACCATCGGCCGCATCGGCGAACGACTTACACCGGCCATCCGGCGACAAACCCCGCTGGCGACTGAATTCCACCAGCGTCTCCGGAGTCGCCATCACCGCTACACCACCGGCCAACGCCAGATCACACTCACCCGACCGCAGCGAGGCCGCGGCCGAATGCATGGCCACCAGCGACGACGAACACGCCGTATCCACCGTGACCGACGGCCCCTCCAGACCGAACACGTACGAAACCCGGCCCGAGGCAATAGATCCCGTATTCGCGTTCGCCGGATAGTCGTGATACATCATGCCGACCCACACACCGGTCCGGCTGCCCTTCAACGAACCCGGATCGACACCCGCCCGCTCGAACGCCTCCCACGAAGTCTCCAACAGCAGAAACTGCTGCGGATCCATCAGCGCGGCCTCATTGGGGCTGATATTGAAGAACGCCGGATCGAATTCACCTGCGGTATGGAGGAATCCACCCTCACGCGTATACGCGGAGTTCGGCGTCTCACCGGTCGGGTCATACAAGCGTTCGGTGTCCCAGCCGCGATTCGCCGGGAACTCCGACGCCGCGTCGGTCCCAGCGGAAACCAGGTTCCACAGCTCCTCCGGCGAACCGACTCCACCCGGATACCGGCACGCCATACCCACGATCGCAATCGGCTCACGAAGCGACGACTCGAGCTTGCGGTTGCGGGCACGCAACCGCTCGGTCTCCTTCAGCGAGACACGGAGGGCCTGAGCCAGCTTCTGAGTATTTTCATCGGGCTTGGTCATCAATCGGTCCTTCAGTCCTCGGAGGAGTTGTTGTAGGCGAGGTCGATCAAGCCGTCGATATCGAGCTCGTCGATCGACTCATCCGTGACGGTCTGATCGGTGTCGTCCTGGCCGTCCTGCCCGTTCGTGAGCCTCATGAGGGCCTCCAGCAGGCCCGCGTCGCGTAGACGGGCGAGCGGGATCGTCTGGAGGGCGTTGCGAATACTGTTCTCCGACAGATCCGTTGCCGGCTCCGCGTCCCCATGGCCGCCGAGCTGGCCGGCCAGATATTCCGCCAGCGCCTGCGGTGACGGATAGTCGAACACCGCGGTCGCCGGCAACCGCAGACCTGTCGCGGTCGCGAGAGCATTACGGAACTCGACAGCGGAGATCGAATCGAAGCCCAGCTCACTGAAAGGCCGGTCGGCTGCGATCACATTCGCATTCCGATGACCCAGAATCGCCGCGACCTGACCACGCACGATCTCCACCAGAACTCCGAGGCGTTCACCGTCGGGAGTGCTCGCCAACCGCGCTCGCAGCGCCGCCGACGCACCCGAGGCTGCCTTCCGGCGCTGCGGGACCAGCCCGGAAAGCAGTACGGGCACTGCGGATCCCGCCCGACGCATGGCATCGAGATCCAAGCGGGCGAGGACGGGGGCCGCCGTGTCCAGCCCGGTCGCCGCATCGAACAGCGCCAGGCCCTGCTCCTGCGACAGCGGCAGCATGCCCGACCGGGACATCCGGCGCCGCTCGGTGTCACCGAGCTCCGCCGCCATACCGCCGTCCATACTCCACAGACCCCAGGCCAGCGAGGTGCCGGGGAGCCCGGATGCCCTGCGGTGCGCCGTCAACGCGTCCAGGCAGGCGTTGGCCGCGGCATAGTTGCCCTGGCCAGCGTTGCCGAATGCACCTGCCGCCGAACTGAACACGACGAACGCCCGCAGCGGCAGCTCGGCGGTCAGTTCGTGCAGGTGCAGGGCGGCATCGACCTTCGGCCCGAACACCGCATCCATGCGAGCCGGAGTCAGCGAAGCGATCGCACCGTCATCGAGCACACCGGCCAGGTGGAACACGCCGGTCAGCGGGTGCGCGGCAGGCACGTCGGCCAGCACCTGCGCCAGCGCGGCACGATCGGCGGCGTCACACGCGACGAACTCGACCTCGGCACCGAGCTGCCGCAGCTGGTCCCGCAGTTCGGTTACGTCGGGGGCGGATTCACCGCGCCGGCTCAGCAACAACAGACGGCGGACGCCGCGCGTGGCCACCAGATGCCGGGCGAACAACCCACCGAGGAAGCCGCTGGCACCGGTGATCAGAACGGTGTCGCCCGGATCGAAGGAACCGGTCGACGGAGCGTCGGTGGAGACGACCCGGGCGAGTCGCGCGACATGTACCCGCCCGGCGCGGACGGCCACCTGTGGTTCCTCGGCAGCAAGAATCCCGCCCAGCAGACCGTCTATGCCGGAATCGCTATCGATCAGCACGATCCGGCCAGGATGCTCCGACTGTGCGGCCCGAACCAGGCCGCCGACAGCGGCACCGGCCAAGTTCGAAATGTCCTCCCCGGCCACCGATACCGCGCCACCGGTCCGAACCACCAGCACCGACTCACCGAACCGAGGTTCGGCAATCCAGGACTGCAGTGCCTCCAGCACACTATGAGTAGCGGCGCGAACGGACGCAGGATCATTGCCCGCCGGGCAGTCCAGCACCACCACCTGCGGGACCTGCCCACTCACGTCACCGAGATCCACCCATGCCACGCCGGCGACCTCGTTCTCGGACACCGTGATCGGTGTCCAGCGGACATCGAAGACAGCAGTGCGCGTAATGGGTGTGCCTGCGGTGAGCTGCGCGGGATCGATCGGCCGGGACGCCAAGTGCCGCACCGTCGCCACGGCCGCACCGGTCGAATCCGCCAGATCCAGTGCGACTCCGCGTTCACCGATGCGAGTGAGCCGAACCCGCAACGCATCGGCCCCCGCCGCATGCACAGTGACGCCGGACCATTCGAACGGCAACGCCAGCCCGGTTTCCTCCGACACGGTGTCATCGGCAAAACGCAAGGCGTGCAAAGCCGCATCCAGCAACGCCGGATGCATGCCGAACCGCTCCGCGTCCGCTCGCGCCGCCTCGGGCAACTCGACCTCGGCGTAGAGCCCGTCGGATCCACGCCAGACCGCGCGCAGTCCCTGGAACACCGGACCGTAGTGATAGCCCTGCGCATCGAGGGCGTCATAGACACCGTCGATATCCACCGCGACCGCGTCCGCGGGCGGCCAGGACACCAGATCCACTGCCGCGCTGTCGCCTTCCGGCGCAAGCCCGCCCTCGGCGTTCAACGTCCACGGCGCATCGACACCATCGTCGGAGCGGGAGAAGATCCGAACCCCGCGACGACCGGCCGCGTCCTCGGCATCGACCACGACCCGCACGGCGACCCCTGCCGAATCCGACAGCACAAGCGGCGCCCGCAGCACCAACTCCTCCAGCATCGTGCAGCCGAGCTGTTCTCCGGCGTGCAGGGCGAGTTCGACCAGACCGGTGCCGGGGACCAACACGGTGTCCATGACCGCATGGTCGGCCAGCCAGGGCTGCGTCCGCACCGACAATCGGCCGCTGAGCGCGATCGCGTCGGACTCCGGTTGCGACACCACGGCCGAGACCAGGGGGTGGCCAGTGGCCGCGAAACCCATCGACCTGGCGTCACCACCGGCGGCGGACCCGGCGGCCATCCAATAGCGCTGACGCTGGAAGGCATAGGTGGGCAGATCGATGCGCCGAGCTCCGGTACCGGCGTACAGGCGGGCCCAATCGACGTGAGCGCCGGTGACGAACAACCCGGCAGTTCCGGCCACCACGGCGGACGCGTCCGCCTGGCCCCGACGTGCCAGCGCCACCACCGTCGGGGCCGCGGTCACCGTCAGCTCCTCGACGATCTGGTCGACCATCGGGAAGAGCACGGCGTCCGGTCCGATCTCGGCGAACCGGGATACACCCAGATCTGCCATCGCCGCAACAGCATCCGCGAAACGGACGGTGTCCCGGACCTGACCGACCCAATACGCCGGATCCGACATCTCATCCGTGATCCGGGCACCGGTCACCGTCGACACTAACGGGATGCTTGGACGACCGAACACCAAACCCTCGATCACCGAAGCGAACTCGGCCAACATCGGCTCCATAAGAGCCGAATGGAAAGCATGCGAAACCCGCAATCTGTGTGTGCGCCAACCACGCTCGGCGCACTTCGCGACGACCGCGAGCACATCGTCTTCGATGCCGGAGAGCACCACCGACGACGGACCGTTCACCGCCGCGATCGACACCTCGCCGGGCAGCAACGACAGCACGTCGGCCTCGGCGGCGCCGACAGCGACCATCGCCCCACCGGAAGGCAACGCCTGCATCAACCGGCCACGCGCGGCCACCAGCACACACGCAACCTCGACCGACATCACCCCGGCGACATGCGCCGCGGCGATCTCACCGATCGAATGACCAGCCACCACATCCGCACGCACACCCCACGACTCGAGCAACCGGAACAACGCCACCTCGAACGCGAACAACCCCGCCTGCGCGAAGACCGTCCGATCGACCGAATCCTCATCCGACAGCGCCACATCCAGCGAAACCGGCTGCCCCAGCAGCGGATCCAGCTGCCCGACAATCGCATCGAAATGCTCGGCGAACACCGGATACACCGCACGCAACTCAGCCGCCATACCGGCCCACTGCGCACCCTGACCCGAGAACACCACACCCGTCGACCCCGGCACCACCCGGCCGGACACCACACCCGGAAGGGATTCGGCTCGGCTCAGCGCTTGTGTTCCGGCCCGCAGCGCGTCACGTTCGGTCGCGAACACCACGGCCCGGTAGTCGAACAGCATTCTCGAATCGACAAGTGAGAAGCCGACATCGATCGGGTCGTCCGCGTGGCCGCTCACCTGCGCTGCCAGGCGGGCGGCCTGGTCGGCGAGCGCCTCTGCACTGCGGGCGGAGAGCACCCAGGGCAGCACTCCGCCGACGGGAGCGGTCTTGATCTCCGGAGCCGGGTCCACTCCGGGCGCCTGTTCGACGATCATGTGCGCGTTGGTGCCGCTGAGGCCGAACGAGGACACCGCCGCACGACGCGGCCGATCCACCTCCGGCCACGACACCTGCTCGGTCAGCAGCCGGACCTGCCCCTCGGACCAATCCACCTTCGTAGAAGGCTGATCCACGTGCAGCGTCTGCGGCAGCAGCCCGTGCTGCATGGCCATGACCATCTTGATCACGCCACCCACACCGGCGGCGGCCTGAGCGTGACCGATGTTGGACTTCAACGACCCCAACCACAACGGCCGAGCGACATCCCGATCTCGGCCGTACGTGGCCATCAGTGCCTGCGCTTCGATCGGGTCACCCAGCGTCGTACCGGTGCCGTGCGCCTCCACCGCATCGACGTCGACCGGCGAGACCCCGGCATTCGCGAGGGCTTGGCGGATCACCCGCCGCTGCGACGGGCCGTTCGGCGCGGCGAAACCGTTCGACGCACCATCCTGATTCACCGCCGACCCCGCGATCACCGCGAGCACCCGATGACCGTTGCGCCGGGCATCGGACAACCGCTCGAGCACCAGCACACCCGCGCCCTCGGACCAGGCGACACCGTCGGCCGCGTCCGCGAAGGACTTACAGCGACCGTCCGGCGACAACCCCCGCTGGCGACTGAATTCGAGGAACATGTCCGGTGCCGACATCACGGCCACGCCACCGGCCAAGGCCAGATCGCACTCGCCCGACCGCAGCGACTGCGCGGCCAGATGCAGGGCGACCAGCGACGACGAGCACGCCGTATCCACCGACACCGCAGGACCTTCCAAGCCCAGCGTGTAGGCGATGCGACCGGAGACCAGACTGCCACCGGCGTTGTTACCGGTGCCGGCGCCCTGGGCGTAGTCGTGGTACATCACGCCGGTGAACACGCCGGTCGAGCTGCCCCGCAGCACCGCCGGGTCGACACCGGCGCGTTCCAGCGCCTCCCAGGAAACCTCCAGCAGCACCCGCTGCTGCGGATCCATCACCGTCGCCTCGTTCGGGCTGATCCCGAAGAAATCCGCATCGAAATCGGCTGCGGAGTAAAGGAATCCACCGTGGCGCGTGTAGGTCTTACCTGCCTTGCCGGGCTCAGGATCGTAGATACCGTCGATATCCCAGCCCCGATCGTCCGGCAGCTCTCCGGTGGTCTCCCCACCTGAGGTGACCAGCCGCCACAGATCCTCCGGCGACGCGATTCCACCCGGGTAGCGACAGCCCATCGCCACCACGGCGATCCGGTCGTCGCCGACGGCTGTGCCGGTGGTGATTTCGATGTCCTGGCTCGTGCTGGTGAACTGGGAATCGATGAAGTCGGCGACGAGCTGTGGGTTGGGGTAATCGAAGATCAGCGTGGCCGGCAGTTGCAGACCGGTCGCGGTATTGAGCTTGTTGCGGAACTCGATGGCGCTCAACGAGTCGAACCCGAGCTGCTGGAAAGCCTGCTGGGGTTCGACGGCAGCGCCGGAGGCGTGCCCGAGAGTGTCTGCGGCAGTGGCCCGGACGAGATCGAGCAGTGCGGCGGCACGATCGGTGTCGGAGAGCCCGGCCAGCCGCTGCGCGAATGCCTGCCCAGCCGCGGTCCGAGTCGCCCGGCGCACGGGAGCGGGTGCGATCGCCCGCAGCAGGGCGGGGATCTGCTCGCCCCGGGTGCGCAGCACGGCCGCGTCGACCCGCAGCGCCACTACCTGGGCCGTATCGGTGGCGATGGCCGCATCGAACGACGCCAGGCCTTCGGCCTCGGTGAACGGCGGGAAACCCAGCCTTCGCATCCGATCGAAGTCGTCCTCGGACAGCTCGGCGCCGAGTCCGCTCGATCGCGCCCACAGACCGTAATCAATTGCGGTAGCAGGCAATCCGAGTTCGCGACGATGCGCCGCGAGGGCGTCGAGGAAGACGTTCGCCGCAGCGTAGTTGGCCTGACCGGCAGCCAGGACCAGCCCGCCCGCCGAGGACAACAGTACGAACAGCGACAGCGCGGCGTCGCGGGTGAGCTCGTGCAGATGCCACGCGGCATCGGCCTTGGGCCCGAAGACATTCCCGAGCCGGTCCGGTGTCATCGACTCGATCACACCGTTGTCCGCGATTCCGGCCGCATGCACGACGCCCACGAGCGGATGCTCGGCCGAGATGCCGTCCAGCAGTGCGGCTACCGCGGCCCGATCCGACACATCGCAGACGGCGACCGCGACCTGCGCACCGAGCTCGACGAGCTCATCGCGCAGCTCGGCGGCGCCGGGCGCACCCAGACCCCGCCGGGACGTCAGGAGCAGGTGGCGCACACCGTGTTCGTTCACCAGATGCCGGGCGATCACCGCACCCAGCCCGCCGGTGCCACCGGTCACCAGGACGGTGCCCGGCTCGATCGGCCGAGCGATCACATCGGGTGTGTGGCGGCCGAAGCGCGGGACCAGCACCTCCTGCCCACGCAGAGCGGCTTCCGGTTCCGCAGCCATGGCCGCGGTCGCGATCGCGATCGGGTCATGGTCGCCGTCCAGGTCCAGGAGCTGGAATCGACCCGGGTGCTCCGCCTGCGCGGCGCGCACCAGCCCCCAGACGGGCGCCTGGTCCAGCCGCACCGAATCGGAATCGGCAACGGCCACAGCGTGTCTGGTCGACACCACCAAACGGGAACCGGCGAAACGGGTTTCAGCCAGCCAGCCCTGGACCGTGTCCAAGAGCCGGGTCACCACCCGGCGTGCGGCCTGCGGTGGCGCCGCGTCATCGAATGGGCTCTCCAGCAGCACCATCTCGGGAACGACCGCCTCCGGGTTCGCATCCAGATCGGCGATCAGCTCCGCGAGATCACCGAAGCCCCGTACCGCACCGGAACTTCGGCCCCAGCCGAGCGCAGCCAGCCGGCCGGGCTCCGTCGGCGCCGCAGGCGGGGCAACAGTGCTCCATTCCACGCGGAAGAGGGATTGCGCGGCATGGTCGGCGCCCAGGCGATCGGCCGACACCGGTCGGGACACCAGCGCACCGACCGACAGCACCGGGTGCCCCTGGTCATCGGCCAGCTGCACGGTGAACCTGGTGCCGTCGACCACGATTCGGACGCGCACCGCGGCGGCGCCTGCGGCGTGCAACACCACACGGTTCCAGGTGAACGGCAGGGCCGGGAAATCACCGACACCATCCCGAAGACCGTGCACGATACCGACATGCAGCGCCGCGTCGAGCAACGCCGGATGAACTCCGAAGCCGTTGCCGTCCTGCGGATCCGGCAGCGCGACCTCGGCGAACAACTCGTCACCCCGCCGCCACGCCACCTGCAAACCCTGGAAGAACGGGCCGTAGCCGTACCCGAGGTCGAACAACTCGTCGTAGATGCCCGCGAGGGGAGTCGGCTGTGCACCCGCAGGCGGCCACACGGCCAGATCGAAATCTGCCGCCGTCTCGCCCGGTGCGAGCACGCCTTCGGCGTGCAGCAACCACGGCCCCTCGGCGGTCTGCCGCGAATGCACAGTCAGCCGGCGGCGACCGGCTTCGTCGGCGCCGGCCACCACGACCTGTACCGCGACGCTGCCTTCGGCAGGCATCGTCAACGGGGTATGCAGGACAAGCTCATCCACTATCTCGCAGTCCAGGACGCCGCCGACGTAGCTCGCCAGCTCCACGAACCCGGTGCCCGGCAGCAATACGGTGCCGAGCACGCTGTGGTCGGCCAGCCACTCCATCGAGTCCACCGACCACCGGCCGGTGAAACTCACCTCACCCGACTCCGGATGCGACACCATCGCACCCAGCAGCGGATGCTCCACCGCGTCCAGCCCGGCCGAGCCGACTCCGCCCAGTTCGGCTCCCAGCCACGACTTCGCCAGCATCTGCCGGGGATCGAGCCAGAACCGCTCGTGCTGGAAGGCATAGGTGGGCAGGTCGATTCGCTGACCTCCGGCATGCAGGCCGGACCAGTCCACGTCGGCGCCAGACACGAACAAGGCGGCCACCCCACCCAACACCGTGGGCGCATCGGCCCGACCCCGACGCGCCAAGGGCACGATCGCCGGGGTCACGGGCAAGTGTCCGGAGTCGACGATCTGCGCGATCATCGGGGTCAACACCGCATCGGGGCCGACCTCCGCGAACCGGGACACACCCAGACCCGCCATCGCGACGACCGCGTCGGCGAACCGGACCGCGTCCCGGACCTGACCGACCCAATACGCCGGATCCGACATCTCATCGGTGATCCGCGCACCCGTCACCGTCGACACCAACGCGATGCCGGGCCGGCCGAAGGTCAAACCCTCCACCACCGAAGCGAACTCGGCCAACATCGGCTCCATCAGAGCCGAATGGAAAGCATGCGAAACCCGCAATCTGCGTGTACGCCAACCACGCTCCACACAGGTATCGACAACACTCTGCACCGCGTCCTCGACACCGGACAGCACCACCGACGACGGACCATTCACCGCCGCGACCGACACCCCATCGACCAGCAGCGACGTCACCTCGAGTTCAGAGGCACCCACAGCAACCATCGCCCCACCAGAAGGCAACGCCTGCATCAACCGACCACGCGCAGCCACCAACACACAAGCATCCGACAGCGACAACACACCAGCCACATGCGCAGCAGCGACCTCACCAATCGAATGACCAGCCACCACATCCACACCCACACCCCACGACTCGAGCAGCCGAAACAACGCCACCTCGAACGCGAACAAACCCGCCTGCGCAAACACCGTCCGATCGACAAGCTCACCATCCGCCAACGCCACGCTGAGCGAAACCGACTGCCCTAGTACAGGATCCAACTCGGCGACGATCGCATCGAAGTGCTCCGCGAACACCGGATACGCAGTCCACAGCTCGGCCGCCATACCGGCCCACTGCGCACCCTGACCCGAAAACACCACACCCGTCGAACCCGGCACCACCCGCCCGGACACCACACCCGGAAGGGATTCGGCCCGGCCCAACGCCCGCATACCCGCCAGCAGACCGTCACGGCCCTCAGCCAGGACCACCGCACGATGATCGAACACCGCACGCGTGGACGCCAATGAGAAACCGACATCCACCGGATCCAGATCCTGATCAACGACGTGGGATGCCAGCCGCTCGGCCTGACCGGCAAGAGCCTGCCCGCCGCGTGCCGAGACCGTCCACGGCAGCAATCCGCCGACCGGAACGGCCGCCACCGGCTCCGGCTCCGCAGCCGGGGCCTGTTCGATGATGATGTGCGCGTTGGTTCCGCTGATACCGAACGACGACACACCCGCACGACGCGGCCGATCCACCTCCGGCCACACCACCGAGTCGGTCAACAACCGCACATGCCCCTCGGACCAATCCACCTTGGTGCTCGGCGCATCGACATGCAGCGTCTTCGGCAGCACCCCATGGCGCATCGCCATCACCATCTTGATCACACCACCAACACCAGCCGCCGCCTGAGCATGACCGATATTCGACTTCAACGACCCCAGCCACAGCGGACGATCCGCAGCACGACCCTGCCCGTAAGTAGCCAAGACGGCCTGGGCCTCGATCGGATCACCCAACGTAGTACCGGTGCCGTGGGCTTCCACCACATCCACCTCGGTCGGCGCGATCCCGGCATTGGCCAGCGCCTGCCCGATCACCCGCCGCTGCGCGGGACCGTTCGGCGCGGTCAAACCATTCGACGCACCATCCTGATTCACCGCCGAACCGGTCAGCACCGCAAGCACCCGATGACCATTGCGCCGAGCATCCGACAACCGCTCCAACACCAGGATGCCGACACCTTCCGACCAGCCGACACCATCGGCGGTGTCGGAGAACGACTTACACCGGCCGTCCGCCGACAGCCCGCGCTGCCGGCTGAATTCCATGAACGTCTCCGGGGTGGCCATGACGGTGACACCACCGGCCAACGCCAGATCACATTCGCCCGACCGCAGCGAGCCCGCGGCCGAATGCATCGCCACCAGCGACGATGAACACGCCGTATCCACCGTGACCGACGGCCCCTCCAGACCGAACACGTACGAAACCCGGCCCGAGGCAATAGATCCCGCGTTCGCGTTCGCCGGATAGTCGTGATACATCATGCCGACCCACACACCGGTCCGGCTGCCCTTCAACGCGCCGGGGTCGACACCGGCCCGCTCGAACGCCTCCCATGAGGTCTCCAGCAGCAGGAACTGCTGCGGATCCATCACCGCGGCCTCGTTCGGGCTGATATTGAAGAACGCCGGATCGAATTCACCTGCGGCATGGAGGAATCCACCCTCACGGGTGTAGGTGCTGTTCGGCTTCTCCCCGGCCGCATCGTAGAGACGATCGACATCCCAACCACGATTCACGGGGAACTGCGACGCCGCATCCGTCCCCGTCGCAACCAGATTCCACAGCTCCTCGGGAGAACCGACTCCACCCGGATACCGGCACGCCATACCCACGATCGCGATGGGTTCGTCGAGCTGACGGTTGCGGGTCTGCAGCGCTGCGCGAACAGCTGTTGCCGAGCCCTGGTGGTCGACGAGCTCGCCGGCCAGGTATTCGGCCAGCGCCTGAGGCGACGGATAGTCGAACACCAAACTCGCCGGCAACCGCAGGCCCGTCACGGTCGCGAGAGCATTGCGGAACTCGACCGCGGAGATCGAATCGAAGCCCAGATCGCTGAATGCCCTGTCGGGTGTGATCGCATTCGCGTTCCGGTGGCCCAGAATCGTCGCGACCTGACCGCGAACGGTTTCCACGAGCACACCCAGGCGCTCGCTGTCGGGAGTAGCGGCCAAACGAGAACGCAGCGCCGTAGCGCCGCCCGAAGCCGTCCGACGGCGAGCGGGGAGCAGGGCGGACAGCAGGGCCGTGGCAGACCCCGCGGTGCGGATGCCGTCCAGATCGAGACGGGCCAGCACGGGCGCGGCCGCGTCGATTCCGGAAGCAGCGTCGAACAGCGCCAGACCCTGTTCTTCCGTCAGCGGCAGCATGCCCGATCGAGACATCCGGCGCCGCTCGGTGTCGCCGAGCTCCGCGCCCATCCCCCCGTCCGCGCCCCACAGACCCCACGCGAGCGACTGCCCGTTACGCCCGGATGCCTTGCGGTGCAACGCCACCGCATCCAAACAGGCGTTGGCCGCGGCATAGTTGCCCTGCCCTGGATTGCCGAAGGTGCCGGCCGCCGAACTGAACAGCACGAACGCCCGCAACGGCAGATCGGCGGTCAGCTCGTCCAGATGCAGGGCGGCATCGACCTTCGGCCGCAAGACCGCGTCCATCCGCTCCGGGGTGAGCGCGGCGATCGAACCGTCATCGAGCACACCAGCCGTATGGAACACACCGGCGAGCGGACGGTCCGCGGGGATAGCGGCCAGCACCTGCGCCAGCGCGGCACGGTCGGCGACGTCACACGCGACGAACTCGACCTCGGCACCGAGCTGCTGCAGCTCGTCCCGCAGTTCGGTTACACCGGGGGCGGATTCACCGCGCCGGCTCAGCAACAACAGACGGCGAACACCGCGCGCGGCCACCAGATGCCGGGCGAACAACCCACCGAGATAGCCGCTGGCACCGGTGATCAGGACCGTGTCGTCCGGAGCGAAGGGCGAGCCGGTGGCCGACGAGGGGGTCGCCCGGACCAGTCGCGCACCGAAGACCTGCCCGCCACGCACCGCCACCTGCGGTTCCTCGGCAGCCAGAATTCCGCCCAGCAGGCCGCCGATGTCGGAATCGCTGTCCACCACCACGATCCGGCTACGACTCTCCGCTTGGGCCGTACGGACCAGACCGGCCACGGCAGCACCGGCCAGATTCGTAATGTCTTCCCCAGCAACCGATACCGCACCGCTGGTCCGGACCACCAACGCCGACTCGCCGAACCGCTCAGCGGCAAGCCACGACTGCAGCACCCGCAGCACACCGTGAGTCGCGGCCCGAACCGTCTCCGGCTCATTACCCGCCGGACAGTCCAGCACCACCGCGGCGGGCACCTCGTCACCCAGATCCGCCCACGACACCGCATCGATTCCGGTGCCGGACACCGAGATCGGTGTCCACTCGACCTGGAATACGGCGCTGCGTGCAACGGACGCACCGGTGCTGAGCTGCGCGGGATCGATCGGCCGGGACGCGAGCTGCCGCACCGTCGCCACCGCGGCTCCGGTCGAATCCGCCAGATCCACCGCCACGGCATGGTCACCCACCCGGGTCAACCGCACCCGCAGCGCACCGGCCCCCGCCGCGTACACCGTGACACCCGACCACTCGAACGGCAACTCCGGGCCGGCGCCCTCTGCGCGCAGGTGGCCGGCCGGCCGCAGCGCATGCAGCGCGGCATCGAGCAGCGCCGGATGCAGCCCGAAACCCTGGCCGTCCTGCGGGTCCGGGAGGGTGACCTCGGCGAACACCTCGTCGCCGCGCTGCCACGCCGCCCGCAGGCCCTGGAAGACAGGGCCATACCCGTACCCGGCATCGAGCAGCTCGTCGTAGACACCATCGACGTTCAAAACCTGCGCGCCGACCGGCGGCCACGCCGCGAGATCCACGGCAGGCACGGCCGCGCTCGGGGCAAGCGCGCCTTCGGCATTCAGCAGCCACGACGACGCCGCATCGGCGTCCCCGTCCGGGCTGGAGAAGATCCGCACCCCGCGCCGGCCGGTCTCGTCCGCGGGATCGACCACGATTCGCACCGCGGCCCCGTCGGACTCCGACAACACCAGCGGGGCCCGCAGCACCAGATCGTCCAGCGTCGAGCAGCCGACCCGCTCCCCCGCGTACAGGGCCAGCTCGACGAATCCGGTGCCGGGGAACAATACGGTCCCCAGCACCAGGTGATCGGCCAACCACGGATGTGTCTGCACCGACAGGCGACCGGTCAGGATCATCGCCTCGGAGTCCGGCTGCGATACCACCACCGATACCAGCGGATGGGCGGTCGCCACCAGACCCATTGCCCGGGCATCGCCGCCGGCGGACCCCTCGGACATCCAGTACCGCCGACGCTGGAAAGCGTAGGTGGGCAGGTCGATTCGGCGGGCTCCGGTGCCGGCGTACAGATCCGCCCAGTCGACGTCAGCGCCCGCGATGAACAACCTGGCCAGGCCGGTCGGCACCGCGGCCACATCGGTTTGGTCCCGACGCGACAGCGCGGCCACGGTTGCGGCCACGCCTTCCCCGGTATCGAGGGTCTGCGCGATCATCGGGGTCAGCACAGCGTCGGGGCCGACCTCGGCGAACCTGGACACACCGGAACCAGCCATCGTGGCGACCGCGTCGGCGAACCGCACAGTGTCGCGGACCTGGCCGACCCAATACGCCGGATCCGACATCTCATCGGTGATCCGGGCCCCGGTCACCGTCGACACCAACGGGATGCTGGGTCGGCCGAAGGTCAAACCCTCGATCGCCGAGGCGAATTCGGCCAGCATCGGCTCCATCAAGGCCGAGTGGAAAGCGTGCGAGACCCGCAATCGGTATGTGCGCCATCCCTGTTCGGCGCACTGTTCAGCGACGGCGAGGACATCGGCTTCGACACCGGACAGCACCACCGACGACGGGCCGTTGACCGCCGCGATCGACACCGCACCGGCCACCAGCAGCGGCAGCACATCGAGCTCGGAGGCGCCCACGGCGACCATCGCGCCACCGGCGGGCAGCGCCTGCATCAACCGGCCACGCGCGGCCACCAGCACACAGGTATCCGCCAGGGACAACACTCCGCCCACATGCGCGGCAGCGATCTCACCGATCGAATGGCCGGCCAGGACATCCGCACGCACACCCCAAGATTCGAGCAGCCGGAACAGCGCCACCTCGAACGCGAACAAACCCGCCTGCGCGAACACGGTCCGGTCGACCAGGTCACCGTCCGCTAGCGCCACGCTGAGCGAAACCGACTGCCCCAGGAGCGGATCCAGCTCGGCGACGATCGCATCGAAGTGATCGGCGAACACCGGATATTCGGTCCGCAGCCCGGCGGCCATACCGGCCCACTGCGCACCCTGACCGGAGAAGACGAAACCTGTCGACCCCGTCACGACACGACCGGACACCACACCGGGTGCCTGCGTACCGGCGGCCAGCGCCCGGACGCCCGCGAGCAGACCGTCACGGTCCTCGGCCACGACAACCGCGCGGTGCTCGAACATCGCACGGGTGGAGGCCAGGGAGAAACCGACGTCGAGCGGATCGTGGTCGACCACATGCGATGCCAGGCGCGCCGCCTGAGCGGCGAGAGCCTCGCTACCGCGGGCCGAAATCACCCACGGCCGCGCAGCCGGTACCGAGGTCGGCTCCGGAGCCTGGGCCACCACCGGCGCGGTCACCGGGGCTTGCTCCACGATGAGGTGGGCATTCGTGCCGCTGATGCCGAACGAGGAGACGCCCGCACGACGCGGCCGATCCACCTCCGGCCACGCCACCGACTCGGTCAACAACCGGACATGCCCCTCGGACCAGTCCACCTTGGTGCTGGGACGATCAACGTGCAGCGTCCGCGGCAGCAGGCCGTGCCGCATCGCCATGACCATCTTGATCACACCACCGACACCCGCGGCGGCCTGGGCATGACCGATATTCGACTTCAACGACCCCAACCACAAAGGCCGATCCGCAGCACGCTCTCGGCCATACGTGGCAAGCAGCGCCTGCGCCTCGATCGGATCGCCCAAGGTCGTTCCGGTGCCGTGAGCTTCCACCACGTCCACCTCATCCGGCGATACACCGGCATTGGCCAACGCCTGCCGGATCACCCGCCGCTGCGACGGACCATTCGGTGCGGAGAAACCATTCGACGCGCCGTCCTGATTCACCGCCGAACCGGCGATCACCGCAAGCACGTCATGGCCATTGCGACGCGCGTCCGACAACCGCTCCAGCACCAGCACACCGGCGCCCTCGGACCAGGCGACACCATCAGCCGTGTCGGAGAACGACTTACACCGACCGTCCGGCGACAGCCCCCGCTGCCTGCCGAACTCGAGGAACATGTCCGGGGTCCCCATCACCGCCACGCCACCGGCCAGTGCCAGATCGCACTCACCGGACCGCAGCGACTGCGCGGCGAGATGCAGGGCGACCAGCGAGGACGAGCATGCGGTATCCACGGTGACCGACGGTCCTTCCAGACCGAACACATACGACACCCGGCCCGAAACCAAGCTGCCCGCGGCGCCGCTGCCGGTACCGGTGCGCTGGGCGTAGTCGTGGTACATCAGGCCGGTGAAGACACCGGTCGAACTACCGCGCAGCACCGCCGGATCCACACCTGCGCGCTCCAGCGCCTCCCACGAGATCTCCAGCAGCAGCCGCTGCTGCGGATCCATCATCGTGGCTTCGTTGGGGCTGATCCCGAAGAAATCCGCGTCGAAATCGGCTGCGGAGTACAGGAATCCACCCTGACGGGTGTAGGTCTTGCCCGCCTTGCCGGGTTCCGGATCGTAGATGCCCTCGATATCCCAGCCACGATCCGACGGCATCTCGCCGGTGGTGTCGGTGCCGGAAGTGACCAGGTCCCACAGGTCTTCCGGCGAGGCGACGCCACCGGGGTAGCGGCAGCTCATCGCCACCACCGCGATCGGGTCGTCGCCGGTGCGGACCCGGCTGATCACAGGCTTTTCGACCGCAGCGGCGCCGGTGAGTTGGGAATCGATGAATTCGGCGACAACCTGCGCGTTCGGATAGTCGAAAACCAGCGTCGCCGGCAGCTGCAAACCCGTCGCGGCATTCAACTTGTTACGGAACTCGACCGCACTCAACGAATCGAAACCAAGCTGCTGAAAAGCCTGCTGCGGCTCAACAGCATCCACCGACACATGCCCAAGAGTCGCGGCAGCCACCGAACGAACGAGATCAAGCAGAGCACGCGCACGATCCGCATCCGACAAGCCGGCCAGCTCGAGCGCAAAGGCCTGGCCCGCAGCGGTCCTGCTCTGCCGGCGGACCGGGGACGGTGCCAACGAGCGGACCAGAGCGGGGATCTGCTCGCCCCGCGTCCGGAGCACCGCCGGATCGACCCGCAGCGCCACCAGCTGCGCGGTATCGGTGGCGATCGCGGAATCGAACAGCGCCAGACCGTCTGCCTCGGTCAGCGGGGGGAAGCCCTGGCGGCGCATCCGATCGAAGTCATCTTCGGACAGCTCGACACCGAGCCCTGCGGATCGCGCCCACAATCCGTAATCCACAGCCGTCGCGGGCAATCCCAGACTCCGACGGTGTGCCGCGAGCGCATCCAAGAAGACGTTCGCCGCGGCGTAGTTCGCTTGACCGGCAGCCAGCACCAATCCGCCCGCCGAGGACACCAAGACGAACAACGACAACGAGGCATCACGAGTCAACTCATGCAAATGCCACGCCGCATCCACCTTGGGCCCGAACACATAATCGACCCGGTCCGCCGTAATCGACTCCACCAGACCGTTGTCCGAGGTCCCCGCCGCATGCACCACACCGACCAGCGGATGTTCAACCGAAATACCCTCCAGCAACGCCGCCAGCGCAGACCGATCCGACACATCA
Organism: Nocardia sp. CA-084685; assembly: GCF_050955785.1. Lineage (NCBI taxonomy): Bacteria > Bacillati > Actinomycetota > Actinomycetes > Mycobacteriales > Nocardiaceae > Nocardia > Nocardia sp. CA-084685. The sequence goes on along the minus strand of NZ_CP192094.1, from coordinate 1,492,978 downwards.
CACGCGGCAACGGTCACCTCGGCGCCGAGCTCGGTCAGCTCCGCACGCAGTTCCGCCGCACCCGGAGCATCCGGGCCACGCCGAGACGTCAAAAGCAGATGGCGCACACCGTGTTCGGCCACCAAGTGCCGGGCTATCACGCCACCCAGACCACCCGTCCCACCGGTCACCAGCACGGTGCCCGGCTCGGACAACCGAACGATCGAACCGGGCGTGTGCCGGCGCAACCGCGGCACGTACGCGCTCGTACCCCGCAGCGCGGCCTCCGGCTCGGTCGCGACGGTGGCCGCCGCGGCGAGCGAATCACCGTCGGCGTCCAGATCGAGCAGCTGGAATCGGCCCGGGTGTTCCGCTTGCGCGGCGCGCAGCAGACCCCACACCGGCGCCTGTCCCAGATCCACCTGCTCCGCATCGGCAACGGCCACCGCACGTCTGGTCAGCACCACCAAACGCGAACCAGCGAAACGACTGTCGGCCAGCCAACGCTGGACGGTCTCGAGCACGCCCATCGCGACCCGGCGGGCGGCCTCCGGCGGCGCACCCTCGTGGGTGGGGCACTCGAGCAGCACGAGGTCGGGCACGATCGAGTCGGGGTTCGCGTCCAGGTCGGCGACCAATGCCGCGAGATCACCGTGGTGTCCGCCGAGTACCGCCACCCGGTCCGGCTCGACACTCGCCGTAGACGGCGCGGCAGCGACCCATTCCACGCCGAAGAGGGCATCCGATACCCCATCTGCGCTCAGGCGATCGGCCGACACCGGCCGAGAGATCAACGCGCCCACCGACAGTACGGGTTGCCCCTGCTCATCGGCCATCTGCACCGCGAACCGGTCGCCCTGCAGCACGATCCGCACCCGCACCGCGGCAGCGCCGGCCGCATGCAGCACCACGCGGTTCCAGCTGAACGGGAGCGCCGGGAAACCCTCGACGCCGCCACGCAGACCATGCACGATCGCGGCGTGCAGCGCCGCGTCGAATAGCGCGGGGTGGATCCCGAAACCCTTGGCGTCCTTCGGATCCGGTAGCGCGACCTCGGCGAACACCTCGTCGCCGCGCTGCCACGCGGCCTGCAGCCCCTGGAAGCAGGGGCCGTAGCCGTATCCGATATCGAGCAGCTCGTCGTACGCGCCGTCGACGTCCAGCGGTTGCGCGCCGGCCGGTGGCCACGCGACGAGGTCGAAGTCGGCCACCCCGTCGCCGGGGACGAGCACGCCTTCGGCATGGAGCACCCACGGACCCGCGGCCGTCTGCCGCGAATGCACGCTCAGTCGCCGTCGGCCGGCCTCGTCCGGGGCGGCCACCACGACCTGCACGGCGACATCGCCATCGGCCGTCAGGGTCAACGGAGTATGCAGAACGAGCTCGTCGACCACCTCGCAGCCCAGCAGGCCACCGACGTGACCGGCCAGTTCGACGAATCCGGTGCCCGGCAGCAACACGGTGCCCAGCACGCTGTGGTCCGCCAACCATTCCACCGAATCCAGCGCCCACCGGCCGGTGAAGCTCACCGCTCCCGAATCCGGGTGCGGCACAATGGCACCCAGCAGCGGATGCGTCGCCGCATCCAGCCCGAGCGCGGTGACGCCGCCCAGTTCGGCACCGAGCCACGACTGGGCCAGCATCTGCTTGGCGTCGAGCCAGAACCGTTCGTGCTGGAAAGCGTAGGTGGGCAGGTCGATTCGCCGCGCCCCCGTCCCGGCGTAGAAACCGGCCCAATTCACCTCGGCACCAGCCACGAACAACCCGGCCAGCGCACTGGTCACGGTCACCGCGTCCGCGTGGTCGCGTCTGGTCACCGCGACCGCCGTGGCGTCACCGAGAGTCTGGGCGACCATCGGGGTCAACACGGCGCCCGGCCCGACCTCGGCGAACCGCGAGACACCCGAACCGGCCATCGTGGCAACGGCATCGGCGAACCGGACCGTGTCCCGGACCTGACCGACCCAATACGACGGATCACCCATCTCGTCGACGACCTGGGCACCCGTCACCGTCGACACCAACGCGATGCCGGGCCGACCGAAAGTCAAACCCTCCACCACCGAAGCGAACTCAGCCAACATCGGCTCCATCAGAGCCGAATGGAAAGCATGCGAAACCCGCAATCTGCGTGTGCGCCAACCACGCTCCACGCAGGTATCGACAACCGCAGAGACTGCGTCCTCGACACCGGACAGCACCACCGACGACGGACCGTTCACCGCCGCGACCGACACCCCATCGACCAGCAGCGACGTCACCTCGAGTTCAGAGGCACCCACAGCAACCATCGCCCCACCAGAAGGCAACGCCTGCATCAACCGACCACGCGCAGCCACCAACACACAAGCATCCGACAGCGACAACACACCAGCCACATACGCGGCAGCGACCTCACCGATCGAATGACCAGCCACCACATCGGTCCGTACGCCCCACGATTCGAGCAGACGAAACAACGCCACCTCGAACGCGAACAACCCCGCCTGCGCAAACACCGTCCGATCCACCAGCTCATCGCTCACCAGCGCGGTGCCCAGCGAAACAGGCTGCCCCAGCAGCGGATCCAACTCGGCGACGATCGCATCGAAGTGATCGGCGAACACCGGGAATGCCGCGCGCAGTTCCGTAGCCATACCAGCCCACTGCGCACCCTGACCCGAGAACACCACACCCGTCGACCCCGGGGCCACGCGGCCGGTCACTACACCCGGAATCGTTTCGCCGCGCCCCAGCGCCCGCACGCCCGCGAGCAGCCCCACACGGTCCTCGGCCACCACCACGGCCCGATGCTCGAAGACACTGCGCGTCGACGCCAACGAGAAACCGACATCGATCGGATCATGGTCGACCACATGCGATGCCAGCCGCGCAGCGGCAGCGGCCAGAGCCTCGCCGCTGCGCGCCGACAGCATCCACGGCACCGCCGGGACGGTCCGGACCTCCGGGACCGACTCGACCGCCGATACCGGGGCCTGCTCGATAATGAGATGTGCATTGGTGCCGCTGATGCCGAACGAGGAGACACCCGCACGACGCGGCCGATCCGCCTCCGGCCACGCCATCGGTTCGGTCAGCAACCGGACGTGGCCCTCGGACCAGTCAATCTTCGTGGACGGCTGATCCACATGCAGGGTCTGCGGCAACAGTCCGTGCCGCATCGCCATGACCATCTTGATCACACCACCCACACCCGCCGCCGCCTGAGCGTGACCGATGTTGGACTTCAACGACCCCAACCACAGCGGCCGATCCGCAACACGCTCCTGGCCATACGTGGCGAGCAGTGCCTGTGCCTCGATCGGATCACCCAGCGTGGTACCGGTGCCGTGCGCCTCCACCACGTCGACATCGACCGGCGATATCCCGGCATTGGCCAAGGCCTGACGAATGACTCGCCGCTGTGAGGGGCCGTTCGGCGCGGTCAAACCATTGGACGCGCCATCCTGATTCACCGCCGAACCGGCGATCACCGCAAGCACGTCATGGCCATTGCGACGCGCGTCCGACAGCCGCTCCAGCACCAGCACACCGGCGCCCTCGGACCAGGCGACACCATCGGCCGTGTCGGAGAACGACTTACACCGGCCGTCCGGCGACAGCCCCCGCTGCCGGCTGAACTCCACAAAAGTCTCCGGAGTCGCCATCACCGTCACACCACCGGCCAAGGCCAGATCGCATTCACCCGACCGCAGCGACTGCGCCGCCAAATGCATTGTCACCAGCGACGACGAACACGCCGTGTCCACCGTGACCGACGGCCCCTCCAGACCGAACACGTACGAAATCCGGCCGGACGCAATGGATCCCGCGTTCGCGTTGACCGGATAGTCGTGGTACATCATGCCGGCGAAGACACCGGTCGCACTGCCGCGCAGCAGCGCGGGGTCGACGCCGGCCCGCTCGAACGCCTCCCACGAGGTCTCCAACAGCAGAAACTGCTGCGGATCCATCAGCGCGGCCTCATTCGGGCTGATATTGAAGAACGCCGGATCGAACTCACCTGCGGCATGCAGGAATCCGCCCGAACGCGTGTACGTGGTGTGCGGTGTTTCCCCGGTCGGGTCGTACAGCCGCTCGGTATCCCATCCGCGGTTCACCGGGAACTCCGACGTCGCGTCGGTCCCGGTCACGACCAGCTGCCACAGCTCCTCGGGCGATCGGACCCCGCCCGGGTACCGGCACGCCATGCCGACGATCGCGATCGGTTCGCCGTCGAAGGCTTTCGCGGCGGTGACCGCCACATTGTGCCCGGTGCCGGTGAGCTCGTCGGTCAGGTGTGCGGCCAGCGCCTGCGGTGTGGGGTAGTCGAAGACGACCGCGGCCGCCAGCGATAGGCCGGTGGCGGTCTTGAGCCGGTTACGCAGCTCGACCGCACCCAGGGAATCGAAACCCAGGTCCTGGAAGGCACGATCGGGATCGATCGCGGACGCACTGTCGTGGCCGAGAACGGCCGCGATGTGGGTGCGGACGGTATCGAGCACCGCCTGCCGCTGCCGACCGGCGTCCAGACCCGAAAGCCGTTGCCGCAGACTCGACCCCACCGTCGAGAGCGCCGCGGACCGCCGCACCGCCGGCGCCAGTGCGCGCAGCAGCGGGGGCAGCAGTCCGGCCTCGGCCTGGGCCCGAATCGTGGCGGTATCGATCGTGGCGATCACCGCATGCGCGTTGCCGCGTTCGAACACCGCATCCCAACCGGCCAACGCCGACTCGTCCGGGATCGCGGTGAATCCGGCCCGGCTCATCCGAGCCAGGTCGACCTCACCCAACTGCCCGGCCATACCGCCCGAGCGCGCCCACGGACCCCACGCCAGCGACTGACCGGCCAGTCCGCGGGCTCGCCGGTGGGCCACCAGCCCGTCCAGGAAGGCGTTCGCGGCCGCGTAGTTGCCCTGCCCGGGACCGCCCACGGTGCCCGATATCGACGAAAACACCACGAACGCGGCAAGATCCAGATCCGCGGTCGCCTGGTGCAGATGCCATGCGGCATCCACCTTCGGCGCCAGCACCGCATCCACCCGCTGGGTGGTCAAGGAGGCGATTACCCCGTCGTCGAGCACACCCGCGGCATGGATCACCCCGGTCAACGGCCACTGCGCGGGGATGCCGCCCAGCAGCTCGGCCACCGCGTCGGCGTCGGTGACATCACACGCCACCACCCGCACCCGCGCACCCAATTGCTCCAGCTCGGCGCACAACGCCGCGATGCCCTCGACCCGAGGACCACGGCGACTCACCAGCAACAACGACCGCACGCCGTGCTCGGCCACCACGTGCCGGGCCACCACCGCACCCAAACCACCTGTGCCACCGGTGATCAGCACGGTTCCCGCACCGAATGCGTCGTCGGCGGCCGATGCGGACGCGACGGGCGTAGGCCGGGTGAGCCGCGCGGTGTGGGTGATGCCGTCACGGAGGACCACCTGGGGTTCGCCCACGGCCACGACAGTGGCCGCGACGGACTGGTCGATGCCGGTGTCGGTGTCCACCAGGACGATTCGTCCCGGATCCTCGGTCTGCGCGGTCCGCACCAAGCCCCACACCGCGGCACCGGCGAGATCGGTGAGGTCCTCGTCGGCCACCGCGACCGCACCGCGGGTGGCGACCAGCAGTGTGCTCGCGGCGAACCGGTCCTCGGACAACCACGCCTGTACCACCGCGAGGACACGTGCGACCTCGGCATGGGTAGCGGCGACCACGTCGGTGCCGGAGGCTTCGCTCCACCCGGACCCGGCCTCGACCACCACGACCGGCGGCACCGCCGCTTCCGGATCCAGCCGGTCCCACCGGACCGAACCCGAATCCACTGCGGGCGAATCCGATTCGACCGGCGACCACACCACTTCCAGCAACGGATCGGCCGCGCCGCTCGCACCCGCGGCGAGCTGCTCCAGTCGCATGGGCCGGGGCGTCACCGATCCGGACAACACCGGCTGACCCTGCTCGTCCGCCGCGTGCAGCGACACCGACGATCCGGTGGTGGTCAACCGAACGCGCAGCACCGATGCCTCGGCCGCGTGCAGCGCGACCGACTCCCACGAGAAGGGCAGCACGACTTGCCCGGCCACCATCGTGAACGGTGAATCCGGCTGTCCCGCAGCATTATCGACGACGCCGGCCAACAGTCCGGCCTGCAGTGCGCCGTCCAGCAGTGCCGGATGAATCCCGAATCCTTCGGCGCGCGCACCACTATCGGCGTCGATGGCGATCTCGGCGAATACCTCGGCACCACGTCGCCACAGCGCCCGCACACTCTGGAACGCCGGACCGTACTCGTAGCCCCGTGCCGACAGGGCCGTGTACGCGACATCGAGATCGGTCGCCGCGGGCGGCGGCCAGGTCTCCGATGCGGGCGCGGCCGTGTCATCCAGGGTGGTCAGCTGCCCCCGCGCGTTGAGGACCCACTGACCGTCCGGGTCGTGCTCACTGCGCGAGTAGATCGAGATCGGCCGCTGCGCGAACTCCGGTCCGGGCCCGCCGACGACAACCTGGATCCGCACACCGCCCGAGGCGGGCAGCAGCAGCGGCGCCTGCAGCGTCAGGTCGTCGATCACGGGGTATCCGACTTCGGCACCGGCACGCAAGGCCAGCTCGACGAAGCCGGTCCCCGGCAGCAGGACCGACCCGGCGACCGCGTGGTCGGCCAGCCACGGCTGCGTCGCCACCGACAACCGGCCGGTCAGCAGCACGTCGCCGGACTTCGCTTCCGACACGACGGCACCCAGGAGCGGATGCCCCATCGCGCCAAGACCCACCGATTCGACACCGGCGGCACCGAGCGCGGGTTCGAGCCAGAAGCGACGGCGGTCGAAGGCATAGGTGGGCAGTTCCACCGATGCCGGGTTCGGGTCCGCGAGCACCGCGTTCCAGCGCACCGGCACCGCCCGCACGAACAACCGCGCGACCGCGGCGAGGATCTCGGCGGGTTCGTCACGCTCGGGATGCAGCACCGCCACCGCGGTCGCCGCCTCGGGCAGGCATTCGGCTGTCATCGCCGACAGCACCGAGTCGGGACCCACTTCCATGAAGGTGTCCACACCGTTGGCCCAGGCCGCGGCCACGGCGTCGGCGAACCGCACCGGCCGGCGCACCTGATCGACCCAGTACTGCGGCGAGCACCACAGGCCGGGATCCGCCACCGCACCGGTGACAGTCGAGATCACCGGAATCCGAGGCGGATCGAAGCGCAGTGTCGCGACCACCTCGGCGAACCGCGCCAGCATCGGTTCCATCAACGAGGAGTGGAAGGCATGGCTGACCCGCAACCGTTTGACGCGTCGCCCGCGCTCGCGCAGTTGCTCGGCGAGAACGTCCACGACCTCCGCACGACCGGAGATCACCACTGCCGCAGGGCCGTTGACCGCGGCCACGTCCACCCCGTCGACACCGTCCAGCAGTGCGGTGATCTCCTGCTCACCGGCCTGCACCGCGAGCATCGCTCCGCCGGTGGGCAATTCCTGCATCAACCGGCCCCGCGCCGCGACCAACGTGCACGCATCGGCAAGGCTCAGCACGTCGGCCACATGCGCGGCGGCGATCTCACCGATCGAATGCCCGAACACCACATCCGCGGTGACACCCCATGATTCGAGCAGGCGATACAGCGCCACCTCGACCGCGAACAGCGCCGGCTGGGTCAACCGGGTCTGCTCCAATTCGGTTCCGGAGCTGATCGCGTCGCGCAAGGAGAGCCCGAGCAGCGGATCCAGCTGCGCGCAGACCTGGTCGAATGCCTCGGCGAACACCGGGAACCGGCCATACAGCTGCTGACCCATGCCCGCCCGCTGGGAGCCCTGCCCGGCGAACATCACACCGACCCGCGACGCCGCGCCGGAACCGACGGCGACACCGGGACCCGGTGCGCCGGCCGCCACGCTGGCCAGTCGGCGCAGCAGCTCGGTCCGGTCGTCACCCACGACCACGGCCCGGTGCGCGAACAGCGTGCGAGTCGAGATCAGCGAATGCGCCACCTCGGACACCGACACCGCGGGATCGGCGGCCACGAACTCGTGCAACCGCGCGGCCTGCGCCCGCAGCGAGGCCTCCGACTTCGCCGACACCACCCACGGAACCGCAACCGCGACAGGGCTTCCCGAGCTGGCGGGGTTAGTGCCCGGCTCGGATTCGGCCGATTCGCCGGCGGGTACATATTCGAGGATGACGTGCGCGTTGGTGCCGCTGATGCCGAAGGAGGACACCGCGGCCCGGCGGGGCCGGTCCGCTTCCTCGGGCCAATCCCGCTTGCGGGTCAGCAGTTCGATCGCGCCGGTGGACCAGTCCACACGCGGAGTGGGCTCGTCGACATGCAGGGTCGGCGGCAGCACCCCGTGCCGCATCGCCATGATCATCTTGATCATGCCGCCGACGCCCGCCGCGGCCACCGAGTGACCGATATTGGATTTCAGCGACCCGAGCCACAGTGGCCGCTCCGGATCACGGTCCTGTCCGTAGGTAGCGAGCAGCGCGTGTGCTTCGATCGGATCCCCCAGCACCGTGCCGGTGCCGTGCGCCTCCACCACATCCACGTCGTCGGTCGAGAGCCGCCCGTTGGCCAGCGCGGCGCGGATCACCCGCTGCTGCGAGGGACCGTTCGGCACGGTCAAGCCGTTGGACGCGCCGTCCTGATTGATCGCCGTTCCGCGGATCACCGCCCACACTCGATGCCCGTGTCGCTGCGCGTCCGACAGCCGCTCCAGCACCAGCATGCCCGCGCCTTCGGACCAGCCCGTGCCGTCCGCCGACGCCGCGAACGACTTGCACCGGCCATCGGCCGCCAGCCCTCGCTGCCGGGAGAACTCCACGAACATCCCCGGCGAGCCCATGACCGTCACGCCGCCGGCCAACGCCATCGCGCATTCCCCCGAGCGCAGCGACTGCGCCGCCAGATGCACCGCCACCAGCGACGACGAGCACGCGGTGTCCACCGACACCGCCGGGCCCTCCAGTCCCAGCGCGTACGCCACCCGGCCCGACACCACGCTGCCGGTCGTACCGGTCAGCAGATAGCCCCGCAGATCCACCGGACCCGCGTGCAGCATATCGGCGTACTCCGCGTTCGACGCACCGGCGAAGACACCGGTATCGGACCCCCGCAATGTCGACGGGTCGATACCGGCTCGTTCCAGGGCTTCCCAAGCGGTTTCCAACAGGATCCGCTGCTGCGGGTCCATCGCCAGTGCCTCGCGCGGGCTGATCCCGAAGAACTCCGCGTCGAATTCCGCTGCGTCATAGAGGAACCCGCCCGAGCGCGTGTACGACTTCCCGCGCGCCTGCGGGTCCGGATCGTAGAGCCCGTCCACATCCCAACCGCGGTCGGCAGGGAACTCACCGATCGCGTCGACACCCTCCGACACCAGATTCCACAGATCCTCCGGAGAGGCCACCCCACCCGGGTAACGACACGCCACACCCACAACCGCAATGGGCTCGAATTTCTGATCCTCGACTTCCCGCAGCCGCCTGCGTGTTTGGCGCAGATCGACCGTCAGGCGCTTCAGGTAGTCAAGGTGCTTGTTGTCGTCGACCATCTAAGTTCCCGCAATCCTTCCGAACTCGAGCCAAGCTCGAGGAATTCAGTGCTCAGGCTTCTAGTTCGCTGTCGAGAATCGCGAAAAGCTCTGCTTCGTCGGCGTTTGCCACATCGTCGTCGCGATGGACACCAGCGGTGTCGATTCGAGCTGCCCAACTGGTCGCAATGGACTGCAACCGAGCCACGATCCGGCCGATTTCCTCCTCGCCCCGATTTCCGGTCGCGAGGGCGGATTCCAAATCCTCGAATACCGCGTCGATCGAACGAACGGGCTTTTCCCCGGGGCCGTCCGAGAGTTGTTCGCGGAGATACTCGGCCAGCGCGGCGGGTGTGGGGTAGTCGAAAACCACGGTGGCCGCCAGCGCCAGGCCGGTATCGGCTTTGACCCGGTTGCGCAACTCGACCGCACCCAATGAATCGAATCCCAGGTCCTGGAAGGTGCTGCGGTCGGCATCGAGCGCGGACACGGCGTCCCGGCCGAGCACGGCCGTCACGTGCGCACGGACCGCATCGAGCACGACCTGCCGCTGCCGATCGGCATCCAGGCCGGCAAGCCGTTGCCGCAGACCGGATATCACCATCGAGGTCGCCGCCGGACGGGTGGGCGCCGGTGGTACCAGCTCCCGCAGCAGGGGTGGCAGCAGTCCGGCATCGGCCTGGGCGCGGATCGCGGTGGTGTCCACGCCGGCGATCACCGCGTGGCCCGGACCCGTTTCGAGCACCGAATCCCATGCGGCCAAGGCCTGCTCGTCCGACAACGCGGTGAATCCGGCGCGCATCGTCCGGGCCGCATCGGCATCACTCAGGTGTCCGGTCATGCCGCTGGAGCGTGCCCACGGACCCCAGGCCAGTGACCGACCGGCCAGCCCTCGTGCTCGCCGGTGGGCCACCAGACCGTCGACGAAGGTGTTCGCCGCCGCGTAGTTGGCCTGCCCGGGGCCGCCGACCGTGCCCGACAACGACGAGAACACCACGAACGCGGCCAGATTCAGATCCGCGGTCGCCTCGTGCAGATACCAGGCGGCGTCGGCCTTCGGCGCCAGCACCGCATCCACCCGGGACGCGGTCAACGCCGCGATGACCCCGTCGTCGAGGACGCCCGCGGCATGGATCACCCCGGTCAACGGCCACGGCTCGGACACGTCGGCCACCAAGCGGCTCACCGCGCCGGGATCGGTGACATCACACGCCACCACCCGAACCTGCGCGCCCAGTTGCTCCAACTCGCCGGACAGAGCTGCGACACCGTCGGCTTGCGGGCCACGGCGGCTGACCAGCAGCAACGACCGCACCCCGTGCTCGACGACCACGTGCCGGGCGACCACCGCACCCAAACCACCGGTGCCACCGGTGATCAGCACCGTTCCCGTGCCGAAGATGGACGCTTCGCCGCTGGTCGTAGGTGACACCACGGTGGGTCGGCCGAGTCGAGCGGTGTGGGCGACACCGGCGCGCACCACCACCTGTGGTTCGGCCGCGGCCGCCGCCCCGAGCCGCTCGTCGATACGAGTGTCGGTGTCGACCAAGTGGATTCGGCCCGGATCCTCCGACTGCGCACTCCGCACCAAACCCCACACCGCGGCACCGGCGAAGTCGGTGACATCCTCACCGGGCAGGGCGACCGCGCCACGCGTCGCGACCACCAGCCGGCTCGACGCGAACCGGTCCTGCCCCAGCCACGCCTGCACCACCTCGAGCATCCGGGCGACCTCGGCGTGGGTCGTGCTCACCACATCGGCGCCGGTGTGATCGGTCCAGCCGGACCCGGCCTCGACCACGACCAGCGGGGGCACCGGCGACTCCGGACCCAGCCGATCCCACCGGCCCACTTCCGAATCCGCCACCGGGGACTCGGATTCGGTCGGCGACCACACCAGTTCCAGGACCGCAGCGGCCGCACCGCCCGCACCCGCGGCGGTCGCGGCCAGCTGCGCCACCGGCATCGGACGGGTCGTCATCTCGCCCGACAGCACCGGTTGTCCGTGCCCATCGGTCATCGACACCGACACCGACGAACGGGTCGCGGTCAGCCGCACCCGCAGCACCGATGCCTCGGCCGCATACAGTGCCACCGACTGCCACGCGAACGGCAAGACGACCTGACCCGGCGGGATCTCCTGCACGCCGGCCAGCAGTCCCGACTGCAGGGTCGCATCCAGCAGTGCCGGATGAATCCCGAATCCCACACCGTGCACGCCGGTGTCCGCGTCGACGGCGATCTCGGCGAACACCTCTTCGCCGCGGCGCCACAGCGCCCGCACACCTTGGAAGGCCGGTCCCAGGTCGTAACCGCGCGTCAGGAACTTCGTGTAGTCGATCTCGACAGCGGTGGCCGCAGCCGGCGGCCAGGCCTGCGGCTCGGGCATCGCGGTGTCGTCTCGGCTGGTCAGCAGGCCATGTGCGTGCAGTTCCCACTGGCCGTCGTGGTCGTGTGCGCCGCGGGAATAGATCGATAGCGACCGCTGCGCCGACTCCGGCTCGGGTCCGCCGACGACGACCTGAATCCGCACCCCGCCCGACGGGGGGAACATCAGCGGCGCCTGCAGCATCAACTCCTCGATGACCGGGCACCCGGCTTCACGACCGGCACGCAACGCCAACTCCACGAACCCGGTCCCGGGCAGCAACATGACCCCGCCGATGACGTGGTCGGCCAGCCACGGCTGCGACAGCGCAGACAGCTGCCCGGTCAGTACGACACCACCGGCAGCCATCGGCACGGCCGCGTCCAGCATGGGGTGAGCCACCAGCCGCAGCCCCAGGGAATCGGCGCCGACGATACCCGGTGTGGTCTCGAGCCAGTAGCGGCGACGCTGGAAGGCGTAGGTGGGCAACGACACTCGCGAGACCGGGCGGGCGGCGAAGAACGCCCGCCAGTCGACGTCGGCACCGGCCGCGTGCGCCCGCGCCAGACCGGTCACGAACTGCTCGACCTCGCCGTGCCCGCGGCGGGCTCCGGCGATCACCGATGACTGCGATTCGATGTCCTCCGGCAGGCTCTGCCGGGTCATGGCCGCCAGGACGGCGTCCGGACCGACCTCGAGGAATCGGCGCACTCCGGCGGCCGCCAGCGACTCGATCCCGGGCGCGAAACGCACGGCCGACCGCACCTGCCTGACCCAGTAGGCCGGGTCGAGCACTTCGTCGCCGGCGATCCGCCCGGACAGGTTCGACACCAGCGGCAGCTGCGGGCGGCGGTAACTGACATCCCTTGCGACAGTGGTGAATTCGGCCAGCATCGGGTCCATCTGGTGGGAATGGAACGCGTGCGATACCCGCAGCCGCGAGGTCTTGCGCCCGCGGTCGGCGAACTGCTGCTCGATCGCCGCCACCGCGTCCTCGTCACCGGACACCACCACGGCCTGCGGCGCATTCACCGCAGCGAGGGACACCCGGTCGGCCTGGCCGGCGAGTGCCTCGGAGACTTCGTGTTCGCTCGCCGCGACGGCCAGCATCACCCCCCCTTCGGGCAGCCGGCCCATCAGGCGGCCCCGCGCCGCGACCAGCCGACACGCGTCCGGAAGCGTCCAGACACCAGCGAGGTACGCGGCGGCCAACTCGCCGATCGAATGCCCGATCAGGTAATCCGGTGTGACACCGAACGAATCGAGGAGCCGGCATAGCGCGACCTCGTAGGCGAACAGGGCGGGCTGGGTGAAATCCGTTCGATCCAGCAGGCCGGCATTGTCCGGCCCGCCGCCGGTGAACATCACCTGCCGCAGCGAAACGCCCAGCAGTGGATCGAACTGTTCACACATCTCGTCCAGCGCCGCGACGAACACCGGAAACGCTTCGTAGAGTTCACGTCCCATGCCGGCCCGCTGTGCGCCCTGCCCGGTGCACAAGAAGGCGGTCGCGCGCGACATCGCCTGTGCCGCCGTCACGCCGGCGGCCGTGCACGCCGAGCCGTGCTCGGCGAGCGCCGCCAGTCCGGCCAGCAGTGTGTCGCGATCGCCGCCGACCACCGCGCCCCTCCAGTCCAAGCGGGCGCGAGTGGTCAGGAGTGAATAGCCGATATCGTCGACCGCCACGTCGGGGTGCTCGATCGCGAACTGCCGCAGCTTGGCCGCCTGCGCGCGTAGGCCGTCCTCGGTCTTCGCCGAGAGCAGCCAGATGGAGACGCCGGCCGCCAAGGCTTTCGCACCCTGATCGGGTTCCTCGTCCGCCGGCTCGGTCGAAGCCGCTTCGAGAGCAGGGGCTTCCTCCAGAATCACGTGCGCGTTGGTGCCACTGGCGCCGAAGGAGGACACACCGGCGCGCCGGACTCGCTCCCCCGCGGGCCAGGGTTCCGCCGTGGTGAGCAGCCGCACCGAGCCAGCGGACCAATCCACCTGCGGAGTCGGCGCATCGACGTGCAATGTCGCTGGCAGCATGTCGTGCCGCATCGCCTGCACCATCTTGATCACGCCGCCGACACCGGCCGCGGCGGAGGTGTGGCCGATGTTCGACTTGAGCGAGCCGATCCGCAGCGGCTCTCCGACGCGATCGCGTCCGTAGGCGGCGATCAGCGCCCGCGCCTCGATCGGGTCGCCGAGGGTGGTACCGGTGCCGTGCGCTTCGACCACATCGACGTCGGCCGGCGCGAGACCGGCATTGGCGAGCGCCTGCGCGATTACCTTCTCCTGCGACGGACCGTTCGGCGCGGTCAGCCGGTTGCTGGCGCCGTCCTGGTTGACCGCGCTGCCGCGGATGACCGCGAGCACCCGGTGGCCGTGCCTGCGCGCATCGGACAGCCGCTCGATCGCGAGCATGCCGAGGCCCTCGGAGAATCCCGTCCCGTTCGCCGCCGCCGCGAAGGCCTTGCACCGCGCGTCCGGGGACAGCGCATGCTGCCGGCCGAACGCGATCAGCAGGGCCGGATCCGACATCACGGTGACGCCACCGACCAGTGCCAGCGAGGTGTCTCCCTGTCGCAGCGCGTGGCAGGCCAGGTGCAGGGCGACCAGCGACGACGAGCACGCGGTATCCACCGACAGCGCCGGGCCCTTGAAGCCGAAGGTGAAGGCCACGCGGCCGGACAGGACGCTGTTCGAAACACCCAGGTAGGCGTGGCCTTCCGCCTCGGCGGTGAGGCCGGGTGAACCCACGCGCGGGCCGTAGTCCTGGTGGATCACGCCGGCGAACACGCTGGTGTCGCTGCCGCGCAGCGTCACCGGATCGATGCCGGCGTCCTCCAGTGCCTCCCAGGCCGTTTCCAGGAACAGCCGCTGCTGCGGATCCATCGCCAGGGCCGCACTCGGGCCGATCCCGAAGAAGCCGGCGTCGAAATCGCCCGCCGCGTCCAGGAATCCGCCTTCGCGGGTGTAGACGGTCCCGGGCGCGTCCGGATCGGTGTCGAACAGCCGCTTCAGGTCCCAGCCCCGGTCGACTGGAAAGGGGCCGACGGCGTCGGCGCCGGAAGCGACCAGATCCCACAGCTGCGCCGGAGTTTCGACACCGCCCGGATACCGACAGCTCATGCCGACGATCGCGATCGGTTCGCCGGCACGGTCCTCCAGGTGCTGGATGTGCTTCTTGGCGGCGCGGAGGTCTCCGGTGAGCTTGCGCAGATACCGGCTGAGCCGTTCCTCGTTGCTGGTGCCGGGATTGGTCATGCTGGACCGAACTCCTCGTCAATCAGATCCAAAAGCTCACTGTCGGAACGGAATTCGAGATCACCGAACTCACCGTCCGACCACGTTCCCGCCAGGTAGGTGCGGATGCGCTCGTTGACGCCCCGCAATCCGGCGACGGTCTCGTCGTTGTCGGTGCCGCCGGCGATGATCCGCTCGAGCAGCGCCTCGAGCCGCGCGATGTCGTCGGGCACCGCCGATGTCGGTTGCGCAGGCGCTGTGACCGCGGTCTGCGCCAGCAGGTAGTCGGCGACATCGCCCGCGGTCGGGTAGTCGAAGACCAAGGTCGAGGGCAGCGACAGCCCAGTCGCCTTCGAGAGCCGGTTCCGGAATTCGACTCCGCCGAGGGAATCGAAGCCGAGTTCGCTGAAGACGCGATCGGGTCCGATGTCGTCGGCCGACCCGTAACCCAGCACCGCCGCCACGTGTTCCCGCGTCAGATCCAGGACGACCCCACGTCGATTCGCGTCCGCCACACCGTGCAGACGCTCCCCGAGCGACAGTTCACCGCTTGATGTCGGGGCCGAGCGGCCGCGTGCGCGAACGAATCCGCGCAGCACCACCGGAATGGGACCGGTATGCGCTTCCAGGCGCAGTTTGTCGGTATCCAGATGCAACTGCGCTGACACGGGTTCGGCCGTAGTCAGCGATTCATCGAACAACCGCAGTCCGTCGGTGCGGTCCAGCGGAGCCAGGCCCAGTCGCTCCAACCGACTCATGGCGGTGCGATCCAGCGCGCCGGTCATGCCGATGTCCTGCTGCCACGGCCCCCAGGCGAGTGCGAGTGCCGGTAGTCCCGCGGCGCGGCGTTGCATCGCGAGGGCGTCCAGGAAGCTATTCGCCGCAGCGTAATTCGCTTGCCCGGCCGAACCGATCATTCCGGCGATCGACGAGAACATCACGAACGCCGACAGATTCATGTTCCGGGTGAGCTCGTGCAGATGCCACGCCGCATCGGCTTTGGGAGCGAACACCCGATCGACCTGGTCATCGGTGAGCGTGTGGAACGTGCCGTCGGCGAGCACACCTGCCGTGTGGACGACACCGGTGAGCGGGTGCTCCCCAGGCAGGCCCGACAGCAGATCTCGAAGCGCGTCGCGGTCGGTGACATCGCAGGTGGCGATCCGCACCTCGGCGCCGGATCGGGACAGTTCCGCCACGAGTTCCGTTGCACCGTCCGCACGCTCGCCACGGCGGGAAACCAGCAGTAGTCGCCGCACACCGTGCGTCGCGACCAGGTGCCGGGCCAACAGCGCGCCCAATCCTCCGGTCCCGCCGGTGATCAGAACGGTTCCGGACCCGAATGACACTTGTTCTGTGACATCTCCTGAGGTCAGTGCCTCCAGTCTCGGTATCAGCATGTTGTCGCCCCGCACCGCAACCTGCGGCTGCCCGGTCGCGAGCACGGCTCGGATCGAATCGGCCGAAATGTGCTGTGCACCAACGGATTCTTCCGCGTCGAGCAGCACGATCCGATCCGGGTATTCGGTCTGAGCGCTACGTATCAGCCCCCATACCGCAGCCGATGCGGTATCCGGCGTCTCATCGGGCAGGGCTGCCGCACGGCTGGTCAGCACAACCAGCCGTGACCGTGCGAATCGCTCGTCGGCCAACCAGTCTCGTACCGTGCGCAAGGCGGCATTGACCCGATCGCGCGCGGATTGCTTCGAATCACCGTGCAGTGCGGCGGCTTCGGACCACACTATGACGTCCGGAACGGTCGAAGCCGAGGCGAGCGTGGTCAGATCCGGGTACCGCTCGTCGATTCCGTCCACGTTCGCAGCTCCGAGCACGGCTGCGCTGCCGGTCGGGGTGTGTCCTTCGGGCATCTCCACCGTCGCCCAGCGCAACCCGTACCGTGCCGCGCGTCCACCCGGCAACGTGGCGCGGAACTGCTGGACGTCGTAGGAACGCATGACCGCTTCGTCGATGGTGACCACGGGACTTCCGTCCTGGTCGACGGCCACGACGGTGATCGCCTCACCGCTACGCCGGATGGCCATCACCCGCAACGTCCTGACCGTGGACGTGGTGTGGATTTGCGTTCCGCCCCAACGGAACAAGAGTTTGCCCTCGGCGGGATTGCCCTTGTGGTCGGGCCAGATCAAACAGGCGATTCCCGCATGCATCACCATGTCGAACAGCGCCGGATGCAGTTGGAACCGGTCGGCCGGGAATTCCTGGTTCAGGGTGACCTCGGAGAAAACCGTGTCACCGTTGCGCCATGCGGCGTCGACGCCGATGAACGAAGCACCGTATTCCAGTCCGGCGGCACGCGCCACCTGGGCCGGAATCCAGTCGGTATCCACCGGTTCGGCGTCGATGGGCGGCCACGGCGCGTTCCGCAACATATCCATCAGTCCGATGTCGCTCAGCTTTCGGCTGCTCAGCACGCCACTGGCGTTGCGCGTCCACTCGCTGTCGGCCGCGTCGCCGGTGCGGCGGTAGTGGAACGTGAACGATCGACGTCCCGCGGGATCGGATTCACGCACCAGTACCTGGAGTTCGACATCGCCATCCGCCGGCGGAAGGATCGGCGCCTCGAGTGTGAGCTCCTCCACGGCGCCGCATCCGATCCGCGGACCTGCGACCAGCAGCATCTCCATCAGCGCGGCACTCGGGACGAGCACAACACCGTAGGTGGTGTGGTCGGCGATCCATGGATGAGTGCGCAGCGAAAGCCGCCCCGTGAACAGCCACTCGTCGCGGTCGGCCACTCGAACCACGTCGGTGAGCAGCGGATGTTCCGAGGTGGCGGTCCGGGACTCGCCGTGGGTTGGCTCGAGCCAGTACCGCCGATGGTCGAAGGCATAGGTGGGCAAGCCGACTCGCGTCATCCGGCGGTCGGCGAACAGCCGATTCCAGTCCACAGCCAGCCCGGCGATGTGAACCTGGCCGAGCATCGTCTGGAACTGCTCGACCTCGTCGTGGTCCCGGCGGGCCGCCGGCGCGACCACTGATCGAGCCTCGACATCCGCGGGAAGCGTGTGCCGCGTCATCGCCGCCAGCACCGCGTCGGGTCCGACTTCGACGAACCGGCGCACGCCCGACGCCACCAGCGTCTCGACACCGGGCGCGAAACGCACTGCGGCGCGCACCTGCGACACCCAGTACCCCGGATCCAGGATCTCCTCGCCCGCGATCCGGCCGGAGACGTTCGACACCAATGGAATCCGCGGGGCGTTGCACGTCACTCCCGCCGCCACGGTCGCGAACTCGGCCAGCATGGGCTCCATCCGAGGGGAATGGAACGCATGCGATACCCGCAGTCGGCTCGTCTTGCGACCCCGCTCGGTGAACTGCCGATCGATCGCGTCGATGGCGTCCTCGTCACCCGAGACCACCACGGCCGCAGGCGCATTCATCGCTGCCACCGCCACCCGATCAGTGAATCCGGCGATCTCCGCGCTGATTTCGGTCTCGGACGCGGCGACCGCGAGCATCGCGCCGCCCGCCGGCAGCGCATCCATCAGCCGCCCTCGTGCCGCGACCAGCTCGCAGGCATCTTCCAGTGACCACACACCGGCCACATACGCCGCGGCCAGTTCACCGATCGAGTGCCCGATCACCATGTCCGGGAGGAGTCCGAACGACTCCAGCAGCCGATACAGCGCCACTTCGAACGCGAACAGCGCGGGCTGGGTCAGTCGTGTCCGATCCAGCAGCCCGGTGTCCGCTGACCCTTCCGTGCGACCTGACAAGCAGTCGCTAGAGGTGACTCCCTGATCGTCGATCAGGTGTCCGGTGAACATCGCTTGCTTCAAGGAACATCCGAGCAGTGGATCGAACCGGGCGCACACCTCGTCCAGCGCTGCGGCGAATACCGGGAAGGCCTCGGACAGGCCGGCGCCCATACCAACCCGCTGCGCGCCCTGACCGGTGAACAGGAACGCGGTCTTCCCGGAGGCCACCGTGCCGGAAACCACTCCGGCCGAGGTGGAACCCGCGGCCAGCTTCGCCAGCCGCGCCAGCAGTTCGTCGCGATCAGAGCCGAGGACCGCTGCCCGCCACTCGTGCTGCGCACGTGTCGTCGCGAGGGAATACGCCACATCCGCCGGATCGGCGTCAGGGTGATCGATCAGCCACTGCTGCAGTTTCGCCGCCTGTGCCCGCAGGGCGGTCTCACTCTTGGCCGACACCAGCCACGGCACCGCCGGGTGTGGGTGGTCGGTCGCCGGTGGCGAAACGACAGGCTGCGTGGCGGGCGCTTCCTCGATGATCACGTGCGCGTTGGTGCCGCTGACCCCGAAGGAGGACACACCGGCTCGGCGAACCGTTTCCCCCGCAAGCCACGGTTCCGGCTCGGTCAGCAGGCGCACCGCGCCGGTGGACCAATCCACATGCGGGGACGGCGTTTCCGCGTGCAAGGTCGGGGGCAAGGCTTCGTGACGCAACGCCTGCACCATCTTGATCACGCCACCGACACCGGCGGCCGCGACGGTGTGACCGATATTCGATTTAATCGATCCGATGCGCAACGGCTCCCGATCCCCACGATCCTGCCCGTATGCGGCGATCAACGCGTTGGCTTCGATGGGATCCCCCAGGGGAGTGCCGGTTCCGTGCGCTTCCACCGCATCCACGTCGGCGGGCGTGAGCCCGGCATTCGCGAGGGCCTGCGCGATTACTCGCTCCTGCGACGGACCGTTCGGCGCCGTCAGACCATTGCTCGCACCGTCCTGATTCACCGCGCTACCCCGGATGACGGCCAGGATGTCATGCCCGAGACGCTGCGCGTCCGACAGCCGCTCCAGGACCAGTACGCCCACGCCCTCGGCGAAGGCCACACCGTCGGCCGCGGCGGAGAACGCCTTGCATCGGCCATCCGGCGACAGGCCCCGTTGCCGCGCGAAATCCACTGAGAGATAAGGGGTTGCGGCTACCGTGACGCCACCGGCCAGTGCCAGCGAGGTTTCCCCCTGACGCAATGCCTGGCACGCCAGATGCATCGCCACCAGCGAGGACGAGCATGCGGTATCGATCGTGACCGCTGGTCCTTCGAGGCCGAAAACGTATGCCACGCGCCCGGATACGACGCTGGGGGTGGTGCCGGTCAGCCGGAAGCCTTCCAGGTCGCCGGTGACGCGATCGACATATCCGGAGGCGCATGCGCCCGCGAACACACCGGTGTCGCTGCCGCGCAACGTAGTCGGGTCGACTCCGGATTCCTCCAGTGCCTCCCATGCTGCTTCCAGCAGCAACCGCTGCTGCGGATCCATCGCCAAGGCCTCGCGCGGGCTGATTCCGAAGAAACCCGCGTCGAAATCACCGGCGTCGTCGAGGAAGCCGCCACCGCGGCTGTAGACCGTGCCGGGCTTATCCGGATCCGGATCGATCAGCTGCTCGATATCCCAGCCACGATCATTGGGGAATTCGGTGGTGGCATCGGTCCCTGAGCGCACCAGATCCCACAACTGCTCCGGAGTGCGGACGCCGCCGGGGAAGCGGCAGCTCATGCCGACGATCGCGATGGGCTCATCCACGCGGACGCGGCGCGACACCCGTGCGGTCCGTGGACCGGATTCTGTTCCCTCGATCTTGGAGTGCAAGAGGGTGGCCACCGCCGCGGCGGTGGGGTGGTCGAAGACCAGAGTGGACGGCAGCTGGACTCCGGTGGCCTTCGAGAGCCGGTTGCGGAATTCGACGCCGCCGAGTGAGTCGAATCCCAGTGCGTCGAATCGCTCGTCGGGGCTGATGTCTTCGGCGGAACCGTGGCCGAGCACGGCCGCCGCGTGCTCCCGGACCAGGTCGAGCACCACCTCGGCGCGTCGGGCCTGTGGTACCCGGCTCAGTCGTGTGCCCAGTGAACTCGACGTGACCCCGGTCCGGTCCGTGGCGCGGGGCAGGAAACCGCGGAACACCGTCGGCACCGCACCGTTGCGCGCTTCGCGCCGCAGCTGCGCCGGGTCGAATCCGATCACCGCCAGGTGCGCTGCGGCGCGGCCGGTGGCAGCGTCGAACAGGCGGAGACCTTCGTCGTTGCCGAGGGGGTGCAGACCGAGCCTCTCCCAGCGGGCGGCGGCGCTGCGGTCCAAGCCACCGGTCATACCGGCGACGGAATTCCAGGGCCCCCATGCCAGCGAAATCGCGGACAGCCCTTCGGCTCGGCGACGGTGCGCCAGCGCGTCGAGGAATGCGTTGGCTGCCGCGTAGTTACCCTGTCCGGGCGATCCGATCGTTGCCGCGATGGACGAGAACAGCACGAAGGCCGACAGGTCGCGGTCGCGAGTGAGCTCGTGCAGGTGCCATGCGGCGGTGGCTTTCGAGCCGAACACTCGCCGCAGTTGCTCGGCGGTCAGGCCGGCGAGGGTGCCGTCATCGAGGACACCTGCCGCATGGACGACACCGGTGAGCCGATGATCGGATTCGATCGAATCCAGCAGCGAACGCAGCGCTTCTCGATCGCCTACATCGCAGGCCGCCACCCTGACAGCAGCACCGGCTTCCGACAGCTCGGACACCAGTTCCGTCGCGCCATCGGCAGTTTCGCCACGCCTGGAGACCAGCAGCAAACGGCGGACTCCGTGTGCGGCGACCAGATGTCGAGCCACGAGTGCGCCGAGGCCACCTGTGCCGCCGGTGATCAGTACCGTACCGGCACCGAACGACGGCGTCGCATGGCGACTCGACGAGGGGTTGCGGTCGGGCGAGGAGTGGGCCCGTCCCGGCTCGGCCTCGTGCTCGGCTCGCGCTTTCGCCAGTCGCGGCACGAGCAATGCTCCGTCGCGTACGGCGGCCTGCGGCTCGTCTGCCGCGATCACCGCGCCGACCAGCGTCGGGTGAGCCATGGGCGCGGCCGACGGGTCGTCGTCGACGAGGATGAACCGGCCCGGATATTCGGATTGGGCGCTGCGCATCAGCCCCCAAACGGCTGCCGCGGCGAGATCCGGTGCCGCGCCAGGCAGCGCGGCACCGTTGGCCGTCACCACAACCAGCCGAGTGTCGGCCAGACGCTCTTCGGCCAGCCAGGCCTGCACCGTCGCCAGCACACTTTCCAGGTGGCCGCGAACGGCCGCAGGATCGTCGGCTGCGGCAGTGACCTCGGGATGCCAGCTCACGACATCCGGAATAACTTGTGCCGCAGCAAGTTCCGACGGGGTCGAATAGTAGGTGTCGATTCCGGCGACCGGCGCGGAACCGAGTACGGCCAGCCGGTCGGCGGACACACTCGGTGTCGTCGTCGGCGCAGGCGTCCACTGGATCTCGTAGAGGTCGGCGTCATCCCCGGCCAGTGTGGCGCGCATCTGTTTCACGTCGTAGGGCCGCATGACGACCGCATCGACGGAGACCACGGGCCGTCCCGAATCGTCAACGGTCGCAACGGAGACCGTCTCCGGGCCGCTCGCCACGGCGATGACCCGCAGCGTCGTCGCCTTGACCAGCGGCTGGTGCAGTCGCGCCCCGCCCCAGCGGAACAGCAACCGGCCGGTGTTCGGATCGCTGGCCTGATCGCGCCAGATGAGCCCGGCCAGCCCGGCGTGCATCACCAGGTCGAGCAGGGCGGGATGCAGATCGAACCGCTCCGGTTCGGAGGCGGCAGCGGTATCCAGGGTGATCTCGGAGAAGACGATCCCATCCCGCTGCCATGCGGCCTCGACACCGATGAACGCCGGACCGTATTCGAGCCCGGATTCCTTGGCGATCCGCTCGGGAATCCAGGAGGTGTCAAGAGTTTCGGCGTCGGCAGGCGGCCACGCCTCGTCCCGCAGCCGGTCCAGCAGAGCGTCGTCGCCGTCCCAGGAGGGGGCCAGTACGCCGCTGGCGTTGCGCACCCATTCACCCGCTCGGCGGCCTGCCTTACGGAAGTAGAAGGTGAACGCCCGGCGCCCGGTGCGGTCCGGCTCCTGCACCGATACCTGGAGTTCCACCTCGTCGTCCTCCGACGGCAGGATCGGAGCTTCCAGGGTCAGCTCCTCCAGGACGCCGCAATTGATCCTGCCGCCCGCGACGAGCAGGAACTCGACGAGGGTCGCGCTCGGCAGCACCACGGTGCCGTAGGTCATATGGTCGGCGACCCATGGGTCGGTCGACAGCGAGAACCGGCCGGTGAAAACGAACTCGTCCTTACCGGCCACCGGCACCACAGCGGTGAGCAGCGGATGGCCGACGGTATCGGCGGCGCCTTGGGCACGCGGTGGCAACCAGAATCGCTGGTGCTGGAAGGCGTAGGTGGGCAGAGGAACTCGTCGCACCGCCGGGCGACGCAACAGTGGCGTCCAATCCACGCTCGCCCCGGACGTGTGCGCGTGCGCCAGCATCGTCAGGAATTGCTGGGGTTCATCGTGATCCCGACGCGCGGCCGCGGCCACCACCGACGGCACGCCCTCTGGAAGGGTCTGCCGGGTCATCGCCGCCAACACCGCGTCGGGCCCGACTTCCAGGAATCGACGCACACCCGTGGCGATCAATGTCTCGATACCCGGCGCGAATCGCACCGCGGCCCGCACTTGCCGAACCCAGTAGGCAGGTTCGAGCACCTCGTCCCCGGCCAGCCGACCCGACACATTCGACACCACCGGTAGGCGCAGTCGGCGGTACGTCAAATCCTTTGCGATAGAATCGAATTCGGCCAGAATCGGCTCCATCCGATGCGAGTGGAAAGCGTGGCTGACCCGCAGCCGCGACGTCTTGCGGCCACGCTCGGCGAAGCTGGCCTCGATCTCGGCGACCGCGTCCTCGTCACCTGAAATCACCAGGGCCTCGGGTGCGTTCACCGCCGCGACCGACACACGGTCGGGGTATCGAGCGACAACCTCGTTCACCTCGGATTCGGACGCTGCGACCGCCAGCATCGCGCCGCCTTCGGGCAACGCACCCATGAGACGGCCGCGCGCCGCCACCAACCGGCACGCGTCCTCGAGCGACCACAGGCCCGCGAGATACGCGGCCGCGACTTCTCCGATCGAATGCCCGATCAACACATCCGGGGTGACGCCGAAGGATTCCAGCAAGCGGTACAGCGCCACCTCGAACGCGAACAACGCGGGCTGGGTGAACTCGGTCCGATCCAGAACCGCGGCACCGGTACGACCGAACATGATGTCTACGAGCGAGCACTCCAACACCGGATCGAACTGGGCGCATACCGAATCCAAGGCGTCCGCGAATACCGGGAACGCCTCATACAGGCCCGCGCCCATACCGATCCGCTGCGCACCCTGACCGGTGAACAAGAATGCCGTCGTCCCCGAGTCGATGACGCCGGTGACGACACCGGCGTCAGTCCCGGATTCGGCGAGGTTCGCCAGCCGCTCGAGCAGCTCGTCGCGGTCGCGGCCGAGAACCACACTGCGCGAATCCAACTGCGCCCGTGACGTCGCAAGCGAATAAGCCGCATCCGCGACGTCGATCTCCGGCCGCTGCGACAACCAGGTACGCAGCCGGGCGGCCTGCGCGCGCAGACCTGCCTCGTCCTTGGCCGACACCAGCAGTGGGGTGACCGGCGTATTCGACTGCCGATCCGCATCGTCTTCGTTGCCGCCCTCGGCGGCCGCGAGCAGTGTGGCTGGTGCTTCTTCGAGGATCACATGCGCGTTGGTGCCGCTGATCCCGAACGACGACACACCGGCCCGGCGCACTCGATCGCCCGCGGCCCACGGTTCGGCGTCGGTCAGCAGGCGCACCGCGCCCGCAGCCCAATCCACGTGCGGCGTCGGCGTTTCAGCGTGCAGCGTCCGCGGCAGCCGCTCGTGCCGCATCGCCTGCACCATCTTGATCACACCGGCCACACCGGCGGCGGCCACGGCATGGCCGATATTCGATTTCAAGGAGCCGATGCGCAACGGTTCCCGATCGCCGCGATCCTGTCCGTAGGCGGCGATCAAGGCCTGTGCTTCGATCGGATCACCCAGCGTCGTGCCGGTCCCGTGCGCCTCTACGGCGTCCACGTCCACCGCGGAGATCCCCGCATTCGCGAGGGCCTGCGCGATCACCCGCTCCTGCGACGGACCATTCGGTGCGGTCAAACCGTTGCTCGCGCCGTCTTGGTTCACCGCACTACCGCGTACGACGGCCAGGATATTGTGGCCGAGCCGCTGGGCATCCGAAAGTCGTTCCAGTACCAGAACACCCGCACCCTCCGACCACGCCACACCGTCGGCGGCGGCCGAGAACGCCTTGCAGCGGCCGTCCGGTGCCAGACCGCGCTGGCGGGAGAAATCCACGTACAGATACGGGCTGGCCGCGACGGTCACACCGCCGGCGAGCACCAGCGAGCTGTCGCCCTGGCGCAGCGCCTGGCACGCCAGGTGCACTGCCACCAGCGACGACGAGCACGCGGTATCCACCGTTACCGCCGGCCCTTCCAGGCCGAACGCGTACGCGACGCGGCCCGAGATGACGCTGTGCGATGTGCCGGTGAGCCGGAATCCCTCGAGATCACCGGTCACCCGCCCGGAGTACCCCGAGGTGCAGGCGCCAGCGAAGACGCCGGTGTCGCTGCCCCGCAACGACACCGGATCGATGCCCGCGTCTTCCAGGGCCTCCCATGCTGTTTCGAGCAGCAGCCGCTGCTGCGGATCCATCGCCAATGCCTCGCGAGGGCTGATGCCGAAAAAACCAGGATCGAAATCGCCTGCACTGCTGAGGAATCCGCCATGGCGCGTGTAAACCTTGCCCGGTTTGTCGGGGTCGGGGTCGAACAGCCGGTCCAGGTCCCAACCGCGGTCGGCAGGGAATTCGCCGATCGCGTCCTGGCCCGCCGCGACCAGGTCCCACAGGTCCTCGGCGCACCGCACACCGCCCGGGAACCGGGCGCTCATGCCAACGATCGCGATCGGTTCGTCCGATATCGGGGATGGTCGGCCGGCGGGGCGGGCGGGCTCAGCGCGCCGCGCTATCCGTCCCTGCCCGCGATCGGTTCCCGTAACCTGCGCCCGTAGCAGCGCCGCGACCGCACCCGCGGTCGGATGGTCGAAGATGAGCGTCTTCGGCAGCGGCACACCGGTGGCCCGTATCAGCCGGTTCCGCAGCTCCACTCCGCTGACGGAGTCGAAGCCGAACTCGGTGAACGGCAGCTCGGGGTGAATCGACGGGGCCGACTCGTGGCCCAGTACGGCAGCGGCATGCGCACGAACAATGTCGAGAACCACTGTGTCGCGTTGGTATTCGGGGGTGGCCAGCAGCGTGCGCGCCAGCGCGCTGTCGTCCCCCGCTCCGGCCGGTACACCGCTATCGGAAACGGGTCCCTCGGAAATGTGATCGTCGCCCGCCGCGACGACATCGGTGACACGCGTGCCGCCACCGACAGTGACCGGCGCATCCGCCCAGAAGTTACGGCGCTGGAACGCATATGGCGGCAGGTCGACCCGCGCCCCACCGGAGACCAGCGCACGTGGATCCACCTGCACACCGGCGCAATGGGCTTGCGCCAGCGATGCCAAGAACCGTTCCGGTCCGCCGGCACCACGCCGCAGCGACCCGACAACGGATACGCTCTCGGCTGCCCCGGCAGCCTCGGCGGTGACACCGATCCCCATCGTGAGCACCGGATGCGGACTCGCCTCGATGAATCCGTTGATACCGTCCGCGATGAGCGCCGTAACGGCATCGGCGAATCGAACCGGTTCCCGCAACGACCGATACCAGTATTCGGCGTCCAGTTCCGCCGTATCCAACCGATCGGCGAATACGGTGGAAAAGAACGGGACCGACCCGGATTGCGGGCGGATCGGCTCCAACTCCACGAGCAACCGATCACGGAGCAGCTCGACCGCTGTCGAATGTGACGCGTAATCCACCGGAATCCGACGGGCCCACACACCGTCGCGGGCGCAGGCGGCGAGAAATTCCGCCATCGCCGGGACGTCACCGGCGATCACACTTTGCGCCGGCCCGTTCACCGCTGCCAGCGACAGCCGATCCCCATATGCCGACAATCGTTCCCGGACCACATCCGCGCCGAGTCCGATCGAGGCCATGCCGCCCTGTCCGGCCAGCTCTTCGGCGACCGCCCGCGACCGGAGCGCCACCACACGCGCCGCATCGGACAGCGAAAGTCCACCGGCGATGTAGGCGGCGGCGATCTCGCCCTGGGAATGGCCGATCACCACGTCCGGTTCCACCCCGGCCGCGCGCCACATCCGGGCCAGTGAAACCATCACCGCGAACAGCACCGGCTGCACGACATCGACGCGATCCAGCGGGGGCGCGTCACTTTCGCGACGCAGCACCGCCGTCAGTGACCAGTCCACGTACGGAGCAAGTGCCGCCTCACATTCCGCGATCGACTCCGCGAACGCCCCACCCGAATCGAGCAGGCCCAGCGCCATGCCCTCCCACTGACTGCCCTGTCCCGGGAAGACGAAAGCGATCCGCCGCTGCCCAGCCCGCTCGGTTGTCGGCTCGATCGCCACGCCGGACGCGGTCGCGTCGGCCAGGGCTGCCAAGCCTGCCAGCAGCTCGCCTCGATCCCGCCCGACGACGCTGCCGCGCCACTCCATCTGGGCTCGCGTGGCCAGCAGCGAGTAGGCCACATCAGCCACATCCGGTTCCGGATGGCGCAGCAGCCACTCCCGCAGTCTGGCTGCTTGCGCCCGCACACCTTCCTCGCTACGGGCCGATACCACCCACGGCACCGCACCGGCCGCAAGGTCCACCGTGGACGCGGTGGATCCGACGGCAGGCGCCTCCTCCACGATCACGTGGGCATTGGAACCTCCCATACCGAACGAGGACACACCTGCCATGCGCACGGTGGCCACGGGCCAATTCTCTGTGCCCGTCACTACTCGTAAACCCAAGTCCTCGAATGGAATCCGTGGATTCGGCCTCTCGAAGTTCAGGCTGGGAACCAGTTTCCGGTGGGTCAGCGAGAGCACGGTCTTGATGAGACCCGCGATACCGGACGCACCTTCCAGATGCCCGATATTCGTTTTGACCGATCCGACGGCCAGTGGCGCATCCTGGGCCCGATTCTCGCCGTAGGTTTCGCCGAGCGCGGCGGCTTCCACCGGATCACCGGCGGGTGTTCCGGTGCCGTGCAATTCGATGTACTGCACCGACCTCGCCTCGACACCGGCCGCGGTCAGCGCGGAATGGATCGCCGCCGCCTGTGCGTCCCGGCTCGGGGCGGTCAATACTCGACGTTCGTTGCCGGTGTTGACCGCACTGCCACGGATGACGGCATGGATCCGGTCGCCATCGGCGACCGCCCGCGCCAAGGGTTTCAGTACAACCATGCCGCCACCCTCGCCGCGCACGAACCCGTCGGCCCGCGCGTCGAAGGTGTAGCAGGCACCGAGCGCCGACTGCGCGCCGAACTGCTCGATACGCTCACCACTGCTCGGCGACAGGATCAGGTTCAGGCCGCCGGCCAGGGCAACGTCGCTCTCACCGCTACGCAGGCTCGCACAGGCCAGATGCACAGCGACCAGCGAGGATGCCTGAGCGCTGTCGACCAGCATGCTCGGGCCGCTGAAACCGAAGTAGTTCGAGATGCGGTTCGCGATGATGCCGCGTCCGACACCCCATAGGGAGTGGCGGCTGACACCTGGGCCGCCTCGGGAGGCCAGGATTTCGGCGAAATCACTTCCGGTACTGCCGAGGAACACACCGCACCGCCGGGGATCGCGCGCCGTGGCGGCCAAGCCCGCGTCCTCGAGTGCCTCCCAGCTCAGCTCGAGTGCCAGCAGCTGTTGCGGATCGATCGCCCGCGCCTCGTTGGGCGAGACCCCGAAGAAGTCCGCGTCGAACTCCCCTACGGTATCGATGAATCCCGCGCGCTCGGTGATGCTCTCCCGCCCCTGGGGAGCTGCGCCGATCGTGGTGCGCCCCTCGCTGAGCAGCTGCCAGTAACTGTCGAGATCGGCCGCCCCCGGCAGTCTGCAGGACATGCCGACGATAGCGACCTCGAACGCCGATCCGGTCACCTCTGAACATCCTTCCCAAGGCAGCTGGGACCCGCCCTGAAACCTGGACGAGTGTGTTTGTTGTCTGCAGCAAAGGAATCAGGCGATTCCTGCTCCGGACATAACGGTGTCGACGCGGTCGAGGCTCAGCGAAGAGCCTTGGAGATGCGGAGCGTCTTCCGCAAGCGACTTGGGCCGGCGAGGAGATGGCGCAGGCTAGGCCAGGCTGGACATGGTGTGCCGCCGGGCAGGTTAGAGCAAATTATTGGCAAATAATGCCGACGACTGAAGCGCTACGTGAGCACACCGGAAGACCTGGGCGCACATAAGAACGCGTTGTGCCCGAAATATCTGCCGCGAGGTGCATGCATAGCGCCTACGCGACAGCGATGTGGATCAGCGCAATGATCCCTGAGATTTTCGACCAGTAGAACACGATTCATCGTACTGAACAGTAATTTGGCGCTCTTGACCTTGTCAACCGGCCAGTAGCTTCCCAATGGTTACCGCGACCGGGGACGAGCCACCGGCTCGATCGAGGCGGTGATCACCAGTCGGCCCCGGCGGGATTGTGCGGTGTAAAGCATTGGTCTCCTCATGGCGTCGCTACACCAGAAATAGCAGACCTCGTCGGAGAGAATTTTCCAAACATGGGAAGTCCAGCCACTCCGCGTGCGGATCGTTTGCCACACGGACCAAGACCTTTGCCCAAGATGCTGTCTACTGAATCGAAAAACAAATCCAAGGTTGAACAACCCAGGATTTGCTGGCACCACCGCCCAAGTGGACATGTGCCGCCTGGATGCACCACGCCGCACTGGTCAGCGGTGCGGATTATCGACTGGACGATGTCCACGCGAGCCCTTACTCGGAGGCGGAAACGAAAAATGGCCCGGAACAATGTGTTCCGGGCCATTTCCCTTTGTAGCGGGGACAGGATTTGAACCTGCGACCTCTGGGTTATGAGCCCAGCGAGCTACCGAGCTGCTCCACCCCGCGTCGGTAGGGATAACGCTACAGCATGGGGCGGGTGGTTACCTAAACCGCTGGTGGGAGCCGATAACCGGCGGGTAATCGGAAGTAGATGCGAGCATGGTGGTATGCCGATTGCCACTAGTGCCATTGCCCATGTGCGACTGACGGTTTGCGATATCGATCGGTCGCGGGCGTTCTACGAAAAGGTGTTCGGATGGCCGGTTGCGCTGGAGGTGCCCGCCGATGCGGACGAGGCGACGCGGGAGCAGCTCGGGTTCCTGTTCGGCGGGGTGATCTATCGGATGGAGCACGGGATGATCGGGTTGCGGCCGGTTGGCACCGATAGCTTCGACGAAAACCGGGTGGGGCTCGATCATCTCGCCTTCCCGCTGAACTCACTGGCCGAATTGGAAGCGGCCGCAGCGCATCTCGACGCCTGCGGGGTCGCGCACGAAGATATCAAGGACATCGGGTTCAGCTATATCCTCGAGTTCCGGGATCCGGACAATATCGCGTTGGAACTGATCGTCCGCAAGTAGGCTAGGCCGCCTTCAGCACCTTCTGCACAGCGGCGACGAAGAATTGATCGAAGGCCGCCTGGTCGAGCGAATCATCCAGCGCGGCAACGCGAACCGCGACCGTAACACCGCGAACTTCGGCGTAACCGAGGTATGCGTTCTGGGTCAGCGGCTTGTCGCTGGCGTCGGTTTTCGCGGTGCTGGTCGCGTGGTAGGCGATCGCGTTCGCGCCCTTCAGTTCCTGCGGCACAGCCTGATCCGTAACGCGCTCGCTCGCGGTGACCTGATGGCCATCGTAGGTCGCGACCACCTCGACCGAACCGCAGCGCTTGTTGCCCTCGGCAATCCGTTGCAGATCGCCGGTCCGCCCGGAAACGAATTCGACAAAGATTTGCCCCGACTTACCGGTCGCCGCGGAGATGGATGATTGCGCGAGCAGTTCTTTGGTCGCCGCGCCGAGATCCTGCTGGGTGGAACCACATTCCGCCGGTGTGAAGGTGGCGTTCTGCTGGGTCGCGGTGAGGTCGCCGACTGTGGACTGCAGCTGCTCCGGTGGCAGGTCGAGTTTCTTTGTGCCCGCGGGGAATTCCTCTTGGCTCAGCACCAACTGGTCGCGGGGTGTGGTGGGCGCCGCGGAATTCGAGTGATCCGACGAGTGGTCCTTGCTGCTGCCACAGCCCGCGACGAGCACCGCCCCGGCCGCCATCGCCACTGCCCATCGCGCGTTACGCAAATCGATCATGGGGTGATCATGTCAGCTGTCGCCGTGAGCACCCACTTTCGGAACGTATTTCAGAGCTCAGCGATCCGGGTGCGGTGGCGCTCCTGCAGCTCACGTGAGCGACGCAGATAGTCGAGGACGAGGCGCAGTTCCGCCGCACTGTAGCGCGATACCTCGGCGGCACCCTCCTCGGCGATCGGCCCGTAGATCCGCATGACCTTGGTCATCGCGGTGTCGGTGATGCGGATGACGACCTTGCGGCGGTCCCCCGGTTCTGGATGGCGGACGACGTAGTCGAGTCTGGCTAGGCGGTCCAGCATGGTGGTCACGCTGCCGCTGGTCAGACCCAGTTCGGCGGCGAGCGCGCCGGGGGTGGATTCGCCGTGCCACAGGATTTCCAGACAGCGCAGATCGGTGCGGTTGACGCCGAGGTTGGTCGCAGCCGCTTGGTCCACGGCATCGACCGCGGCTTGGAGCGCCTGCGCTTGCCCGCCGACCTCGGCGCGCAGTTCTGTCAGCTCAGAATTTTCTCTTGACATTCAAGCCTCTCGATTATCAAACTACTTATGTCTTGATAATCAAGATACAGCAGAGCCAAGGCAGGAGACACCATGAAGAAGGCACTGGTCATCGGCGGCGGGATCGCCGGACCGGTCACCGCGATGGCATTGCAGCAGGCGGGACTGGAGCCGATTGTGTGCGAGGCATACGCGGAGGCGGCTGCCGAGCAGATCGGCGCGTATCTGACGGTGGCGGTCAACGGACTGTCGGCGCTGGCGCTGCTGGACGCACATCATGTGGTGACCGAGATCGGGCACCCGACGGCCACGCTGTCGTTCGCGACCAGCGGCGGCAAGCACATCACCGATATGCCGATCGGCGGCACATTGCCCGACGGCACCGTCACGCACAGCATCAAGCGGCGCGATATGTATCGAGCGCTGAATGCCGAGGCGACGCGGCGGGGTGTGCGGTTCGAGTACAACAAGCGACTGGTGGACGCGAGATCAACGGCAGATGGCGTCCGTGCGACCTTCGCCGACGGCACCACAATGGACGCCGACGTCCTGATCGGTGCCGATGGAATCCGTTCCCGCACCAGGGAAATCATCGACCCGGCGGCACCGAAGGCGCATTTTCTCGGCATCTACGGCCTCGGCGGCTTCGTCACCGATCGGGCGCTGCACAGCGAACTCGGGTTGCGGCCCGGTGTGTACAGCATGCTTTTCGGCAAGAAGGCATTCTTCGGCTATTTCGTCGCACCGGACGGTGAGATCTGGTGGTTCGCCAATTTGCCCCGGACACAGGAGCTTTCACCGGCCGAGTCAGTGGACTGGCGTGCGCGGCTCATCGAATTGCTGGCGGTGGATCGCGGCCCCGCCGCCCGGATCGTCGCGGCCACCCCGGATAACACCTTCGTCCCCGCCTTCAACCAGTACGACCTGCCGACCGTCACCAAGTGGCACAACGACAATATGGTCATTGTCGGCGACGCCGCGCACGCCGTGGCGTCCTCCGCCGGCCAGGGCGTGTCCATGGCGGTGGAAGATGCCGTGACGCTGGCGATTTGCCTGCGCGATATTCCGGATACCGGCGCGGCCTTGGCCGCCTTCGAGGACCGCCGCCGCGAGCGCGTCGAGAAGGTGGTCGCCTATGGTGCGCAGACCACCAGCGACAAGGCATCCAACGGACTCACCCGGCTACTGGTCCGCCTGCTCACCCCGTACTTCCTACGCAAAGCGGCCAAAGCCGGTGTCGCCCCGCTGAACTGGATGTTCGACTACCGGATCGACTGGACACCCCAGCAGGTGCCCTGCTGACGCAAACCCCGCGAGCACCCCGCACAGGTGCACGTTTTACGAGGGGTCCACTGGAGATGACGCGGTTCAGTGGGTAACCGAGAGACGGACGGCCGAGCGCGGGATCGGAGCCAGCGTCTTGTGCAGACTGGTGCGCATGGTCGTGGCCGAGTCCAGCAGATAGTTCTGCCGCACCTTCCACGGATGCCGATCCCCCTGCCGCGGGAACTCGCCGATCGAGCGCTGAATATAGCCGGAGGCCAGATCGAGCAGCGGACGCTCGTCGAGCTTGCCCTCCGGCTTCGGCACCACGGCCGCGTAGTCATTGCGGTCCAGGTGGTTGATGACCTTGCAAACCAATCGCGAGGTCAGGTCGGCACGCAACGTCCATGAGGCATTCGTGTAGCCGATGCAGACCGCGAAATTCGGGACGCCGGTGAGCATCGCACCCTGCCAGACGAATTGCTCCGACAGGTTCACCGTCTCCGCATCGACCCGCGGCGCGATACCGCCGAAGGCCAGCAACTGTAGCCCGGTCGCGGTAACCACGATGTCCGCCGCCAGGATGCGACCGGACTTCAGCCGAATCCCGTCGGGCACAAAGCTTTCGATGTGATCGGTGACGACCTGCGCCTTACCCTTCTTCATCGCCTTGAAGAAATCGGCATCGGGTACGGCGCACAGCCGCTGATCCCACGGGTCGTACTCGGGCGTGAAGTGTTCGGCAACGGCCTGCTGGTCCTTCAGGATTCGCGTGGTCAAGCCGGTGAGCAGCTTGCGCGCGGCCTCCGGGCGGCGGCGGCAATACTGATAGAAACCAATGTTGAACAGGATGTTCTTGGTGCGGATCACGCGGTGCGCCAACTGCGGCGACAGCTTCTCGCGGATCTTGTCGGCCAGCTTGTCGCGGCCGGGAACGGCGCTGATCCAGGTCGGTGAGCGCTGCAACATCGTCACGGACTCGGCTCGGTCGGCCATGGCCGGCACCAGTGTGACCGCCGTCGCACCACTGCCGATGACCACGACACGCTTGCCCGCGTAGTCGAGATCCTCGGGCCAGAACTGCGGATGCACGACCTGTCCGGCAAATGAGTCGATGCCAGGAAACTCCGGGGAATGGCCTTGATCGTAGTTGTAGTACCCGGCGCAGGCGTAAAGGAAATCGCAGGTCAGCGTGCGTTGAGTGGTGCCACCGGCAGCATCGCGCTGCTCCAGGGTGAGCGTCCAGCGCGCCGTTGCGGTGGACCAGTCGGCCCCGACCACCTTGGTGCCGTAGCGGATGTGCCGGTCGATGCCGAACTCCGCGGCCGTCTCCTCGACGTAGCGCAGGATGGACGGCCCATCGGCAATCGACTTCGCGTCCCGCCACGGCTTGAAGGGATAGCCGAGGGTGAACATATCCGAATCCGAGCGAATTCCGGGGTAGCGGAACAGATCCCACGTCCCACCCAGCGATTCGCGCGCCTCCAGCACGGCATAGGTTTTGCCCTGGCATTCGGTCTGCAGCCGATACGCTGCGCCGATGCCGGATAACCCGGCGCCGACGATTACGACATCGAGGTGGTCCGCAACTACAGCGGTCTCGGGCCCACCCGTCACTCGACCACCATCCCTTATCGAATCGCCGCGCGATGCTGACCTCATCGTTCCAGTCTGCGAGGGCAATGGACCGGATTCTTGACTTTGCGCGACAAGTATTTGATTCTGAGCGACATGTCGGTGATTCGATCCGCGGGGTTGCGCGGATTTCGCGCGACGGTGGCCGAGCTGGGCGGGAATGCGGAGGAATTCGCCACCGCCGTCGGGCTGCCGATCCCCGCCCTGGACGCCGATGACCTGCTGGTACCGGATCATGCGGTCGCCGCGGCGCTGGAGCTGGCCGCGCAGCGGCTCGACTGCCCCGATCTCGGCCTGCGCATTTCGCATCGACAAGATCTGGATATGCTCGGCCCGCTGGCCCTGGCCATCCGCAATTCGCCGACGCTCGCCGATGCCCTCGAATGCTGTTCGCGCTATCTGTTCCTGCACGCGCGCTCGCTCAGCCTGACGCTCGCACCCGACCCGTATGGCGATCGCAGCGTGACCGCCCTGCGCTATGGCGTTCACCCCGGCGGGCCGACACCGGTCCAAGGCACCGATCTCGGACTCGCGTTCGTGCACCGCACATTTCAACGCCTGGTGGATGTGCGCTACGGGCTGCGCTCGGTCGAACTGCCGTACCGACCCCCCGCCCCGATCCGGGTCTATGAGGAGTTCTTCGGCGCACCCGTGCGGATCGAGCGTGCCGCGGCGGTGTTGCGAGTGCCGATCAGCCTGGCGACCCGGCCGCTGAGCGGCGGCGACGAGAATCTGCATCGTTTGGCCATGGCATTCCTGGCCGAACAGTCCGGCGGCGCGGATGCCGCCATCGAAACCGAGGTCCGCGCCGCGGTACAACAACTACTGGGGACTTCTCCACCGGAGATCACCGCCGTGGCAAGGCTTTTGACAATCCATCCACGGACCTTGCAGCGCCGCCTGGCCGCCGAGGACACGTCGTTCGCCATTATCCTGGATACGGTCCGCCGTGACGAGGCCCGCCGCTACCTGACCACCACCGATATGCCGATGAGTCAGGTCGCCTCGCTCATCGGACTGTCCGAACAGGCCACCTTCACCCGATGCTGCCGAAGATGGTGGGGCGCAACGCCTACCGCTGTTCGCCGAGACGGCGCGCAACACCGGCTACCGCAGTAGCGCGACCGCCTCTTCGGCTGCCGCCGCGACCAATGCGTTGTCCGCCTGGGAATCCGGGCTGGAATGGGTGGTCAGTACCGCGATCACGATCGGCGCGGCGCCACCGGCAGGCCAGGTGACGGCGACGTCGTTGGCCGAGCCGTAGTCACCGGTGCCGGTCTTGTCGCCGGTCTTCCAATCATCAGGCAGGCCAGCGCGGATGCGAGCGCCACCGGTGGTGGTGGCGATCAGCCAAGCCGTCAACTGTGCACGCTCGGGCGCGGCAAGCGCGTCGCCGATCGTCAGTGCCCGATAGTCGGCCGCGATCGCGGCGGGTGTGGTGGTGTCGCGCTCGTCGCCGGGGATGGCGGTATTGAGCGTCGGCTCAGTGCGGTCCAGGTGGGAGACCTGATCGCCGATGGACCGCAGGAACTGTGTCAGCGCCTGCGGGCCGCCGAGCAGTTTCAGCAACTCATTGCCCGCGGCATTATCGCTGCGGGTAATCGCCGCATCGCACAGTTCCGATACCGACATACCGCTGTCGATCCGGGCGCCGGTAACCGCCGAACCGCCCGCGGCCGCCACATCCGCCGGGGTGAAGTGGATGATCTGATCGAAATACCCTGTGGCAAGCGGATGTTCGCGCAAAAGCGCGGCACACGCGAGCGTCTTGAATGTCGACATCATCGCGAACCGCTCGTCCTGGCGGAAGCCGACAGTCCTCCCCGAACCGGTATCGACGGCGAAGACCCCGAGCCTGGCCTGATGCTGCTGCTCGATACCCGCCAACTGACCCATCGGGGCGGGCGCCGGGTCCGGATCCTTCGATTCGTTCCCACATGCGCCGAGCAACACCGTTGTCGCCAGGACGAGGCCCATGCGAACCCCGCGTCTATCGATCTTTGTCATGGCGACACGACAGCACAGTGCCGATCCGCCTGTCCAAGACCGACGTGGCCGATAGCCGATATCGAAATCGATATCGCCGCAGCGTAGCGGTCCGACAGCGGCTCGCCATGCCGCGCGAATCAGGTCACCCGCGGCAGATCGTCGGTCAGCCGCAATCCGCGGCGAGCGGCCGGATCTGTGCTGAAATCTCGCCTGATCGGCCACCTATCGGCCAGCGA
This sequence comes from Nocardia sp. CA-084685, assembly GCF_050955785.1. NCBI lineage: Bacteria > Bacillati > Actinomycetota > Actinomycetes > Mycobacteriales > Nocardiaceae > Nocardia > Nocardia sp. CA-084685. The sequence goes on along the minus strand of NZ_CP192094.1, from coordinate 1,456,156 downwards.
TCGCACCAGCAGGGATCGATGAACATCGAATAGTCAAGGAATGAACGAGCCGTTCGCCGGATGCGCGCGTATGCTTCCTGGTCCGGGAGGTCGGGTCAGTGCAGTTTTCCGTTCTGGGTGAGGTCTGCGGGTGGCGTGGGGAGACGCCGCTCGAATTGGGACCTCCGCAACGTCGCGCGGTACTGGCCGTGCTATTGCTGCGTGCCGGAAAGTCGGTCACCGCAGCGGAATTGGTGGAAGGCATCTGGGGCGAGGATCCGGTGCCCCGCGCCATTGCCGCACTGCGCACCCATGTCGCGCAATTGCGTCGGGTGCTGGAACCGGATCGGATTTCGCGCGCGCCGTCGACGGTGCTGGTTTCGGTCGGTGACGGTTACGCATTGCGGATCCCGCCGGGCTCGACCGATATCGAGGAGGTCGAGGCCCTGGTGGCAACGGCCGAACGAGTGCGCGGCGAGTCACCGCATGCGGCACGCGAGGCATTGATCGACGCACTCGCCCGCTGGCGTGGCCCCGCGCTGAGCGGCTTGGCCGGACCTTTCGTCGAACGCCACCGCATCCGCCTCGAGCAATGGCGCTTGGCGATTCTCGAGGACCGGTTCGCCCTCGATATCGAGGTCGGCCGTGCTGGCGACGCGGTCGCCGAACTGGGTCCGCTGATCGATGAGCATCCACTGCGCGAACGGTTCCGGGCGTTGCTCATGGCGGCGCTGTATCACTGCGGCCGCCAAGCCGAGGCGCTCGAAGTGTTCGCGCGCGCCCGTCGCGATCTGATCGACGGAATCGGAGTCGAACCCGGACCGGAGTTGACCGCGATGCACGAACGCATCCTGCGTGCCGAAATGCCGACACCGCGACACAACGGCTATGGCCCGGAGCCGGTCGTGCCCGCGCAACTGCCGCCGGATATCGCCGATTTCACCGGTCGCGAGCAACTCGTGCAGCGCATTGCCGAACAGTTGACCGGCGGCGCCAGCGCGGTCGCCATTTCGGCGGTCGGTGGCATGGGCGGCGTCGGCAAGACCACGTTGGCCCTGCATGTGGCCCATCATGTGCGCGACCACTTCCCGGACGGACAGCTGTATGTGAACCTGCGCGGCGTCGATCCGGTGCCGACCTCACCCGGTGACGCGCTCGGTGGATTCCTGCGTGCGCTCGGCATCGCGGAGGGCGAGATCCCGCGCACCGTCGATGATCGCGCGGCCGAACTGCGCACCCGCCTGTCGGGCAAGCGCATGCTGATAGTGCTCGACAATGCGCGTGGCAGTGCGCAATTGACGCCGCTGCTGGCCGGAACACCCGGCACCGCGGTGCTGATCACCAGTCGTTCGGCGCTGACCGAGATGCCCGCGGTGCGCCGCACCCGCCTCGACGTGCTCGAGCGCGATGAGGCCATGGCGATGCTGATCCGCATCGTCGGCGCGCAACGCGTCGCCGCCGAGGAGCAAGCGGCACGGGAGGTCGTCGCGCTGTGCGGTTGCCTGCCGTTGGCGGTGCGCATTGTCGGCGCGCGACTAGCGGTGCGGCCGCGGTGGACGATCGAATCGTTCGCGGCGCGACTTGCCGATGAAAAGGGTCGGCTGGCGGTGCTGGAGACCGGCGAACTCGGCGTCGAGGCCGCATTCCGACTCGGGTACGGGCAACTGAACGAGCAGCAGGCCAAGGCTTTTCGCACGCTCGCACTGGTCGACTTCCCGGATCTGCCGATCGACGGCGTGGCCGCGGTGCTCGGCATCGCGGAGTCCGAGGCCGAGCGGATATGCGAATCGCTGGTCGATGTGAGCCTGCTCGAGACGACGGTGCCCGGCCGCTACCGGTTCCACGATCTGCTGCGGCTCTTCGCCCAGAGCGTCGCAGCAGAGGACGAGTCGGCGGTGTTGGTCCGGCTACTGGACTACTACCTCGCGGGTGCGAAGAACCTGTTGAGCGCCATCGACTACAGCAACACCACGCGCCTGCTCGTCCCGACCACAGTGCCAGGTCGGCAGTTCGCCACCGGTTCCGAGGGACAGGTCTGGAACGACGTCGAACGCCCCGTGGTGATCGCGCTGCACCGACAGGCCGCCCGGGTCGGTGGCCGCGCACTGCGGGTGGCTGCGGATCTGGCCTGGGTAATGGCCGAACTGATGGACGCCGGCACCCGCGCCAGGGAACTGGCCGAGGCGCTGACTGCCTTACTGGACACCGCGATTCGCGAATCGCACGCGAGCGAACGCCGCATCCGGGTCGCGCTCGGCGCGCTGCTGCAGGTCGGACTCGGTGAGGTCGAGGCGAGTCTGAAATATCTCGACGCCGCGGCCGGTCCACCAACCGACGATGCCGACCGCAGGATCTCGGTGCTCTCGGAGGTACTGCTCGGCATTGCCGATCGACGACTCGGCGATGTCGAAGCATCGCGTCGGCATTTCGAGAGTGCGATGCGCTTCGCTCACGAACTCGGCGACCGATCGATGCAGGCTTGGTGTCTGGCCTTGGTCACCCGGACCTATTGCGAAGCAGGGCGATACGACGAAGCGGTCGATATCGCGGACCGCGCCATCACGCTGGCGCAGGCGGCCTCGAATCCGGTCGCACTCGGTTGGGCCACCCACGAATTGGCGGCCACGCTTTCGATGCGCGACGAGCACGAGCGGGCACTCGAACTCGGCCACGATGCCGTAGGGATCGCGCAGCGCAATGGCGTGCGGCTCTGGGAGGGTTGGGCGCGAACCAGATTGGCGCAGATTCAGCTGCGCGCTGGCTATCTGGTCGAGGCGGAAAGCCAAGCGGCAGCAGCGGTTCGGTTGCTCACCAAGGCGGCCGATCCGATTGATCGGGCACGTGCGCTGGCGCTGCACGCGAGCGCGTTGGCCGCACAGGGATACACCGGTCCGGCCACGGCCGAGTTCGGCGAAGCCGCCGAGATCTTCCGGCGTGCGGGGCTGGCACCGCCCACCATGGACCGGCTCTTCAGCGCCGCGCCGACCGCCGATATCGCCGATTAGGCGGCGTTTATCCCTCGTTTATCGGTCACTGATGGTTGCCTGGGATTCTCTGGGTCGATGCGATCGCCGTCGTGAGTGTCACCGTGCGGGCGCTTGTGTGCGAGGGGTACGCAAGGCGTATCGACTTTCCAACCGCGGTGTCCTGATCGATTCGCGGGCGTCGCATCGACAGCGGCTGCTGGCCCGCCGGGTCGGTCCACGTAGTCCGCGCACGCCGTGGTCGCCCCGGCAGCACCGGTTGCCGGTGCGCCCGGTCCATCGCCATCTGAAGGAACCTCGAGTCGCAATCTGACGAGTCCGCCACGCCGGTCGAATCTTGTGCACTGGTGTCGGCCGGACGGATCTGGCTCGGCGACAACAGTTCGGTGATCGAGCGATCGGATCCCAACGAGCGCGCCTACATGGCCGCCGGAAATCCGCAAGCCGTGACCAGATTCGCGCCACCGAAAACGGCAATGCGGGCGATCGCACGGTCGGTTGTGGTGAGCACCGCGAGTCCGAAAGCCCGGTAACCGCCACCTGTTTCGCGACGGTACGCAACGGCGGCAGGTTGCCCGTTGGCTGTCGTCGGCAACATGAGCCAGTCCCCCGGCGTGCCGAGTACCTGCGTGGCGAGGTAGCCGACGCAGGTGCGTTTGCCCGCGAACCACGTTGTGGCAGGGGGCATTTCGAGAATCGCATCGCGGTGCAGTAGACGCTCGATGGCGGCGGCGTCGGCATTCTGGAATGCGGACATATATGCGTCGAGCAGCGCCCGCTGCTCGGGTTCGGTCGGACTATTCGCATCGACCGCGCCGAGTTGATCGAGCCGGGCCCGCGCACGCTGCAGCGAACTCTTGACTGCGGCAGTGGTCGTGTCGAGTACCTCGGCCACCTCGGCAGCCGAAAAATCGAGGATGTCGCGCAGCAGCAGCACCGCACGCTGTTTGCCGGACAGCTGTTGCAGACAGGCGATCAGCGCGAGCCGCAAGCTGTCGCGGGCGGCGACAACGCTGGCCGGATCGTCGGATTCATCGGTCACCAGTGCGTCCGGCAGCGGACCGAGCCATTGCACCTCGAGGTCCACGGCCACAGGGCCGGACGGGTCGGCTGTGGGCGCACCCAGTCCGGATGGCAGTACGCGACGGCTGTGATGCCGCAATGCGGACAGGCAGGCATTGGTGGCGATCTGATAGAGCCATGTCCGTATCGATGAACGGCCTTCGAAGCCCTCGAAGGCGCGCCAGGCGCGCAAGTAGGTCTCCTGGACCAGGTCTTCGGCGTCTTCGGGTGAGCCGAGCATCCGATAGCAGTGCGCGAGCAATTCGCGTCGATACGGCCGCGTGCGGCGATCGAATTCGGCATGCGCGGTGCTCGCCTGCGTCATGGGCACGTCCTTCCTGTCTCGAGGCCTCGTAGAGATAGACCGACCGAGCGCCCAAAAAGAATCGCCGCAGCCGATTCCTTCGGGCAATCGCCAGGGTCTACCTATCCGACCACTCGCAAAGGAGATCCCCGATGAAACTCGATGACAATGTCCGCACGCTGATCGACGAACCGCATGCCGCGATCCTCTCGACCCCCAATGCCGACGGCCGGCCGCAATCGTCGGTGATCTTCGTGAAGTACGAGGACGACACGGTGGTGTTCAGCACCATCAAGGGTCGGCTCAAGACCCGGAATATGCTGCGCGATCCGCGGGTGAGTCTGCTGGTACTGAGCCGGACCAACGGTCGCTACGTGGAGATCCGCGGACGGGTGGATATCACCGAGGATCCGGATAAGACGCTGCTGTACGAGATGTACGGCCGGTACATGAACGGGGCGACCCCGCCGCCGGAACCGGAGGCCGAGCGGCTGATCGTGCGGATCACGCCCGAGAAGCTGTATACCTTCCCGCCGTCCTGATCATCCTGTGCCACACCGGGATTCGAGTGTGAACCGCCTCGGGTCAGGTCCAGGTGGATTCGGCTGTCGACGCAACGGTGCCCGGCCTACGACGAGCTGGTTTGCTTTTCGGTGTACTGCTCGCCTTGGTCGCCGTCCTCGGTGTGGCGGAACTGCCGGTGTATGTGCATCCGCAGACGGACCCAGCTGATACTTTGCGGACTTTCGCATAGTCTGCGGCTCATGGATGAGACGCTCGGTTCGCCGCACCCGCACGAACCACATCGTGAGGGTATGGCGTCGCGGCTGAACTGGTTGCGCGCGGGCGTACTGGGGGCGAACGACGGCATCGTCTCGACCGCGGGTCTGGTTGTGGGTGTCGCCGCGGCGACGACCAGCACCTCGGCCATTTTCACCGCGGGCATCGCCGGACTAACCGCGGGTGCGATCTCCATGGCCGTCGGCGAATACGTTTCGGTGAGTGCACAGCGGGATTCCGAGCGGGCGCTGCTGGCCAAGGAACGCGCGGAACTCAAGGAAGAACCGGAATACGAGCTGGCAGAACTGGCCGATATCTATCAGTCGAAGGGGCTGACACCGGAGACGGCGCGCAAGGTGGCCGAGGAGTTGACCGCACACGACGCCTTCCTCGCCCACGCCGAGGCCGAACTGGGTCTGGATCCGCACGAGTTGACCAATCCGTGGGCCGCCGCCGTCTCCTCGGCGGTCTCGTTCACCCTGGGTGCGCTGCTGCCGCTGTTGGCGATCATCCTGCCGCCGACCACAGCGCGCATTCCGGTCACATTCGCAGCGGTGTTGATCGCGCTGGCGATCACCGGGTCGGTCAGCGCGCGGCTCGGCGGTAGTAAGCGCGGACGCGCGGTGTTGCGGGTGGTGATCGGTGGTGCGCTGGGGATGGCGGTCACCTACGGCATCGGACAATTGGCGGGTATTTCGGGAGCGTGAAGCGGGCCGAGGAAACCCTCGGCCCGCTCGGTGCTCAGTGCGTCGACGTCAGTAATAGTGCCGCCGACCGCCCACCGGGTGCCGTCCCACCGACCCGACGAGGGCGAGTACCGCACCGATGATCAGCAATATGATCCCGGCCGTGGTGAGCAGACCGATGCCGAGTAACCAACCGACAATGAGAAGTATCAAGCCGAGGATAATCATCGTTCTTTCCTTTACTTGGTCGTCTTGACCGTTGTGCGGTCGGATGTTTCGACCGGCGCCGACCCGCCGGATTGGCGCATGAACCGATTCCAGCTCCCCACCGGCTTACCGCCTTGCGGCGGCGTGACCTGCGCGGCGGGTTTGGTCGCGGGTGGTGTCGGGGCGGGCGGTGGTGCCGCCGCCGGCGGTGTGCTTCGACGCTGCTCGGCCGCCTTTGCCTGGGCCTTTTCCTGGGCCGCCAACTCTCGGCGCGACTGCCGCAGATCGCGCCGTGCGGCGCTGTTGCGGCGGGAACTACGCCAGAGACCTGCCAGCAGCAGGCTCAGACCGAGCATCCCGATCGCCCCGATCGCGATCCCGTAGAGGAAAAGTTCCCCCGCCGAGACGCTGAAGTGATAGTCGAATACCCCGAAATCGCCGGGTGACGTACGAACTTCGCCCGTATTGGCCGCCACTCCGGCAACGCCGATAATTACCGCGCCGATGAGAACGACGAGCCCGATGATAATGATCATGACAATCCCGTTGCGCTGGTTGATATTACTTTCTGGCTATGCCCGGTAATTCCGAAATCAAACACCCCACCGGCGCGGCGTTTGAAACCCGCCGATCGGGTTATCCGCCGAATCGAAGACCGCGTCTACCAGGAGGTCGTGATGACCTATACCTTCGATATGACCGATTACTCGGACGAACGCGCTGTCGTCGCCGAACGCGCGCTCTACAACCTCGGCGGCGTGCAGTCAGTCGATGTCGACCGCACTTCGGAAACCATCACCGTAAATTCCACTCTTTCCTACGGTGAAGTACTCGACGCCATCCGCTCCGCGGGGGTCGGTGCGAAGTAGCCGGACCAGCCGTCGCCCGTATCATCCAGTACGACACCGAGTTTCAGTCGATCAACCCAAAGTTGAACCGGTGATCAGCATTTCGAGGATCCAGTCGGGCGGCACATTGCCCCGAGGAACCGCGGGGTATCAACGCGAGCGACCGCGCCCATACGGCACTGTGGGTTTCCGGCGTTCCACTCGCGTCAGGCGGTTCGGCACCAGTCGCCACCAGGTCACACACCGCCACCCCCATTCCAGCGGGCCGTAGCGGAACCAGCGCAACCAGTAGTAGCTCCACAGCGCCTGCACCGCGATAATCGCTACGGCCGAGCCGAGCAGTGCGCCGTAGCGATTGGAATCGGAGAGGCCGAGCCACGGGTCGGCGGCCAGGATAAGTCCGGTTGCCGAAACGTAATTGGTCAGCGCCATCCGCCCCATCGGCTCGAGCACCTCCGCGAACACCTCGCCGGTCTCGGTGCGCAGGAAGAGCAGGAAACCGGTGAAATAGGCGAGCGAGCCGAGCAATCCGGCCACCGGAGCCGCACTGCCTGTCCACAGATCGGAATATGGCGTGCGGTACTCCCATACCCCGGCCGCCACCGCCGCAGGCACGGCCAGAACGAATACCACCGCGATCCGCCAGCCACGATCGCGCAGGTTTTCCGCGAGGCCGAAACGGTCGGCAGCCATACCGAGCAAGAACAGGCCCGGCACCAACCCGAGTCCACCGCCGATCGTGACCGGAACCCCGATCGTGGCAACCAGCCCCGCGAGCAATATCACCCAGCGCGTTAGCCCAGCGGCAGGCAGCAGCACCACCAGCCCGACAATCGCATACGGCAGCAACACCTCATCCGGCTGGAATACATGGTGGATCAAGCCGAGCAGACCGAGCGCGCCGAGCCGCCGCGCAAGTACCAGCCGCGGACGGTCTCCGCCCTCGGCGACGCGGTCGAGGAACAGCGAAAAGCTCAGCCCGAACAGGAACGAGAAGATCGGGAAGAACCGTCCCTCGAACAGCACGGACAGCACATGTCGTACCGGATCAACGATGCCTGCCCCGATGGTCGCCCGCATATCGGTGAGCTGCCAGATATCGACCACCAGAATCCCGCACAGCGCAAAACCACGCACGGCGTCGAGCTCGTGGATGCGCGGTCGCACACCGGCAGGATCCATACCCTTACGCTATCGAGACCGACCCTGAATTCTGGTCTCGGACATGCATGTCTTGTTCACAGCTCAGTTCCACACCGAGGCGATCGCGAACGCGCCTAATGGCAACTTGGACCGGACGTTCTGGCCCGCAACCGATCCCAGCGCCGAGCGAAGGCTACGTCCTGCCCGCTTTCGCGGTTCACCAGTAGCGACGACGCGCGGAACGGCGCGCGGTCGAGTTGGGCGGCCTGGTCTCGGTTGCCCTGGCACGTCGACGGTTTCGCCAAGGGGCGTCGGCGGGGCGGGTGGCGTGGAGTCGTTTCTTTCGCATAGCCGAGAGGTCAGCGCAGGGGCGCGCCGGCGAACCGAGGCTCCCAGCGCTGAGCGTGCCGAGCCGCGAGTTCGGGCAGACCGTCCAGCCAGACCCGGCCCGCGGGCTCCGTCTCGTCGAGACAATCGGCGAAGAATTCGGGGACAACGATCACCTATCGAGCATCTCAGCCGTGTCGAACGAATTTCGTCATCGCCTCGGCTACGGCAGTCCGGGCAGCGGGGGCAGCGGCGGCAGGAAGGGGAACGGATTCACCGGCATCGGGTTCGGGAGCGGATTGGGAACCGGGTTCTCCGGGACCGGGTTGGGACTCGGGTTATCCGGGACCGGATTGGGGTTCGGATTCTGCGGCACCGGATTGGGGTTCGGATTCTGCGGCACCGGATTGGGGTTCGGATCGGCAGGGACCTGGAGCGGACGCTGCGGGACCGGCGGCGGTTCCGCGACGCCCTGACCTTGCGGTATGCAGTTCCAGCGGCCGTCGGGGCCGAGCCCCCACTGCGCGAAGATCCCGTCGTGCGAGCAGTCGTCGCCGACCTGATGTTCGGCGCGGCCCTGCGCATCCCGGGTCTGTTCCTGCGGCGCGCAGACCCACAAACCGTTGCGCTTATCCCATTTGGCGACGATCCCTTCGTGCGAGCAATCATCACCGGGCTTGCGCGCCGGTTGCCCCGCGGAGGTCGTCGCGCGATTCGGGGGCGCGGGGACGGGACGGCCGGAGGTCACTTTCCCGATCGACGTCACCGATGGCGGTGCGTCGTTGTTCGCATCCTGATTCGATCGCATCAGCAGTGCGATCGCGACCACCAGTGCGAGCGCGGCGGCGATAACTGCCGCGATGGCCATAACGCGCCCATTGTCGGTTCCGCGATCACCGCCGGGTGTCGTGCCGGGTTCCACCATCGCACCGCCTTCGTGCCGAGTAGGGACTACCTTCACGAAAAGCTCTGCTGGCAGGCTACCGAAGATCGCCGCGCGAAAGATCAACTTTGGCGACCTGTGTTCGCGCAGGTAATGCCCTATTTGATGCCGACACGCACCTTGACGGCGTCATCGCCGGTTTCGTGCAACGCCTGACTGATCGATGCTCGCCATGGCGGACCCGAGACTGATCCGCACCTGATCGCGACGCGCGGCACGCACGGCCACGATAGTTTCCGGCAGTAGGACGAGCAGCGTGATGACCACCCCGACCGCAGACTGCCGCACCGCCACCAGCACCCGCCGATCACCACATCAATGGCGATGCAGGGCAGCGATCGTCCCCAGGTGACGGCCAGGGTGATCACGGCCGGGACGGATGAAACGGTCCAGCGGGAAGTCAGCGCCCGGAGCGTAACTTCCATCGTGTCAGCAAATCGTGCGCACTCGATCGCGCGTGAACGAGCGCATGTGCTGGGTCAGTCGTCGAGATCGATCCGGACGGTCAGCAAGTCGGTGCCGAGCAATCGAACACCCGCACTGTTGGCCTTGGGCAGCGATTGCAACCGGGCGCGCGGATCGTCATCCGGCAGTAGATGTGCGGTACCGGTGTGCCAATGTCCGTGCAGCCGTACCCGAACTTGGTTGTCGGCCTTAATGTTTCGAATGTACTGCGACTTGTCACCGAATTCGGAGACGAGCCAGAACTGCTTGCCTACTCGTCGACCGCCGATCGGCGTGATCCGCGGCTGCCCACTCGTGCGCCCGACGGTCTCCAGCAACTGCTGCGTCGGCAATCTGCGCAAAATCGGATTCCCCAACCGCCGCTGAAGTGTCGTCACGACTCGGTGCTGAACATCACGCAAGTTCGCCATCTCCCGACGCTAGCACCGGCCGATCGCATTCAGCGCTGTGTCGAGTCCCGACGGCGTGGTGTGGCCAATCGACTCGCCGCGGGCACCTTCTCAGGTATTCCAGCATCGCGGCGATGGAGTCGAGATTCTTCTATGGGACGGAGCGGCGATAAGCGACAATGTGCGGAGTGCGGACCCAATTCACTCGCGAGCTCATCGCGTTGACCAACGATTTGACGCTCATGTGTCGGCTCGCCCACGATGCCGCCGAGCGTGTCACGGCCGCGCTCGGCGACGCCGATCTCGCCGCCACCTATGAAGCCTTCGCACTCGACGAGCAGTTACAGAAGATGTACGCCGCCTGCGAGGCCAGAACCGTGGTGCTGCTGGCACTGCAGGCGCCGGTCGCGCGCGATCTGCGGCATGTGGTCACCGCCATCCAGATCGCCGGTGAACTGTCCAGGATCGGTTCGCTGATCAGCCGCGTCGCCGATCAGGTCTACAAATACCATCCGGAATCAGTTGCCCCCCAACCTCTTATGGATATCCTGACCGCCATGGGTCGGCTGGCCGCGCACCACACCGCCCTCGCGGGTGAATCGGTCGCCACCGGCCGCCAACCCGTCACTCCCGAAGCCGGTACTCCCGCAATGGAGCAACTCCACCAACGACTCCACTCGGCGCTGGCCGACCGAACCGCCACCGAAGCCGCCATCGATATCGCCCTGGTGGGCAATAACCTCGAACGCTGTATCGACCACACCACGCGCATCGATCGCCTGATCTGCTTCCTGGACACCGGAATTCCGCCGACGGCCCAAACCTCCGAGGCCAGCTAGTCCCGCGTCCAGACCGTAGCGTGCCTTGGTTCGAGGGTTCCGTCGAACGCAGTGGAACGGTGGTCACCCACGCCGCATTCGACCGCCCGATCACTGCGCTCGGCGAGCAGCCGGAGCTGAGGGTGCTCCAGTGCGGCGGGCGATGGTGTAGAGGTCGCGGGCGGGGCCGGTGAGGCGGTGGCCCGCGGGCCAGACGGCACGCAGGGCCCGAGTCAGGTCGAGGCCGTTGACGGTCGGGGAAACGAGGGTGCCCGCGGCGATTTCGGGGGCTACCGCCAGGGAGCTCAGGACGGCGGGACCGACACCGGAGGCGACCGCGGTTTTGATCGCGGTGGTGGAGGAAAGTTCCAGCGCAACGGTGGGCTCCCAGCCCGGAATGGCCCGCGCGACAGCATTTTCGAACCAGGTCCGGGTGCCGGATCCGAGTTCGCGCTGGATGAGCGCGGTTCGAGCGAGTTCGGCCAGGTCGACCGAGCCCTGGCGGGCCCAGCGGTGTTGCGGGTCGACCACGACGACCAGTTGATCGCGGGCCACGATATGACTCTCCAACCCACGGAAATTCCGCGGGCTCTCGATGAAGCCGATGGCGTCCTTGCCGTCGAGTACCGCCTGTGCCACCTCGACGGAATTGCCGGACTGCAATGCGATCGCGGTATCGGGTGCCCTGGTGCGCAGCGTCATGAGCCAGCCGGGGAACAGGTATTCGGCAATGGTCTGACTCGCCGCCACCCGCAGCTGCGAATCACGCTCGACGCGCAAGGTGTCGATGCCCGCATCCAACTGCTGGGCCGCATCGACAACTCCGCGTGCCCATTCGGCGATCAATGCCCCGGCGGGGGTGGGTCGGGAACCGAGGGTGGTGCGCTCCAGCACCGGCATCCCGACCAACTTCTCCAGATAGCGGATGCGGGAGGACGCCGAGGGCTGGCTGATGCCGTGCGCCTGTGCCGCACGTCCGAGACTGCCCAGTTCGATGACCGAAACCAGCAGGTCGAGCGCGGCCAGATCGGGGACACGCGGCGACAGGGGCATAGAACGAGTCTATGCATCCATAGGTACGCGGTGGCTACTCGACACCACCGACGCAGACGAATCTGGACATATGACCGCCATAGCAACCTTCCGCCCCGCATCCCGACGGCATCTGCTCGGCGAGCTCGGACAGACTGCGCCCCAGCGCCGCTCGCTGCGGCACTTCGCACCCAATTGGTTCGCCGCCGTCATGGGCACCGGCATTGTCGCCAATGCCGCCGCCACGCTCCCGCTACAGTTGCCCGGACTGCGCGGCGCGGCGACGGTTGTCTGGGCGCTGGCCGCACTGCTGCTGGTGGTTGTGAGCATCGCCTGGGTCGTGCACTGGATGCGCTATCGAGAGCAAGCCCGTAGCCACAAGCACCACCCGATCATGATGCATTTCTACGGCGCGCCACCGATGGCATTGGTGACCGTCGGCGGGGGCACCCTGGTACTCGGCCGCGAGGTGATCGGCCTCGACGCCGCACTAACCACCGCCTGGGTGTTGTGGTCGTTCGGCACCGCGCTCGGCCTGCTGACCGCCGTCGCCATTCCCTACCGGATGTTCACCCAGCACCGCATCGAGCCCGATGCCGCCTTCGGTGGCTGGCTGATGCCGGTGGTGCCGCCAATGGTGTCGGCCGCCATGGGGGCACTACTGGTCCCATATCTGCCGGAAGGCCAATCGCGGCTCACCATGATCCTGCTGTGCCTGGCCATGTTCGGTGTGAGCCTGATCGCGGCGCTGGTCACCACCACCATGATCTGGTCACGCCTGGTGCATTTCGGCGTCCCGCAATCGGCGATGGTGGCGACCCTCTGGCTCGTGCTCGGCCCGCTCGGCCAATCCGTCACTGCCGCAGGCCTGCTCGCCAATGCCGGTCCCTCGGCACTGCCCGAGCTCTACACCGAAGGACTGACCGTCTTCTCAGTCATCTTCGGCGTCCTGACCTGGGGTTTCGCAATGCTTTGGCTGGCGCTGGCCGCCGCTGTCACCGTAAAGACGGCTCGCGCGGGCGAATTGGGATTCAACCTGACCTGGTGGGGCTTCACCTTCCCGCTCGGCACCTGCATTACCGGCAGCAGTGTGCTCTACGGGCACACCGGCGCCGAAATCTTCGCCGTCGCCGCGGTCGTGTTGTATGTCGGATTGGTCGGCGCCTGGGCAGGTGTCGCCGCCAAGACCATCCGCGGTGTTGTTATCGGGCCGCTGCTCCGGCCAGTCATGCCTTGAAGTACACCAGCTGATGGCTGGTCGCGAGCAACCCACCGTCATGCGCCCAGAGTTCGGCCGACTGATCGAAGAAGCCCTTGCCGAAATGCTGGGAGCGCGCGGTCGCCAGCAACGGCTGATCGGATTGGGCGGCGAGGCGGTCGGTGTCGGCGTGGAAATACACGGTCAGCGTGACGGTTCCGGCGGGGACGACACGGCCGAGTCGCAGCATCACCCGCGGAAAGAACACATCGCTCAGCGCGGTCAGGGCCGGATAGTCCAACGGGCGGGCAGGCCGGTCGCGGACCCAGAGTGTGGTGGTGGAAGTCGGTTGCGCCGCAGCGCCATCGAGTTGGGTGATACCGCCCTCGATGAAGCGCATTTCGTAATTGTCCACCCAGGCAATGAATTCGGGCAGCGCGTCCGGTTCGATGGTGTCCGGCGGCGGTGCGGTAGGTGCGGTGGCTTCGGTCGCGGTCCAGGTCTCGCGGCGGGTGCCGAAAACCGCGGTGGCCGTGGTGGTCACGATGCGGCCCTGACTCATCGACAGCGTCCAGTGCTGAGTGGTGCGGTTGGTCCGCACCGGTTGCGCCGCAATAGTGAAGGGCCCCTCGGCAATCGGGCCCGCGAAGTTGACGGTCAGCGAGATGGGATCACCGAGGCAATGCGGATGTTGTTGCACCGCACGCAATAAGGTTGCCGCGGTGATGCCGCCGAATGGGCCGACCATATTGCCGTACTCGGGAGTCGTTCGACCGTTGAAGTTTCCGGTGCCGCCCGGCGTCAGCGTGACCGCGCTGTCGAAGGCGTGGCGTGCCGTGACGGCCGAGTTCATCGATTCTCCTCGGGTAGGTGCAGGTCAGTCGCGGGGGCGCAGACCATAGGTCAGCTGGGTAATCGTTTCGGTCAATGCCGCTTCCACGTTCTCGGCCTCGACGAACCCGGACCCGACAAAGGTGGCCAACCCCTGCAGTGCGGCAATGGCGGCAATACCGATCCGCATCGGATCACCCGTAACGACTTCGCCACGCGCCTGCCCCTCGGCGATCAAGGCGATGGGCACGGTGAATGCCCGCCCCACCGCCGCCAGCATTTCCTCGCCCGAGGTCGGACTGTGTTTGCGCGCGAACATCAGCGCGAGCAGCGCCGGATTGTCGATCGCGAAATCCAGATAGGCACGCGCCACGGCGTGCAGCCGCTCGGAGAATGAGCCGGTCGGTTCGACCTGGCCGTACAGCCCGGCGAGCCGGTCGAAGCCGACCAGTGCGAGCGCGTCGAGCAGCGCCTGCTTATCCCGGAAGTGCCTGCTCGGCGCGGCATGGCTGACCCCGAGGTCGCGGGCCAGCTGACGTAGCGAAAGCCCGTCCACACCGGAATCGCGCAACGTCGCCTCGGCGCGCTGAAGCAGCTCGGCGCGCAAGTCACCGTGGTGATAGGAGCGGGAGCGGATGGCAATCGGATCCTGCACGAGGTCATGCGGGTAGGCAATAAACTGCTCGCCCAGGATGCGAGCTTCGGTGCGCTGCCCACCCTGTTCGCCGCCAGCCAGGAGTTGCCGCCGGGAAGCTATGTCGGCCCGGACAGCTGGTTCGAATTCCGCGGTCACCCGAAGGTCGTGGGCCGTAGCACGGCCGCCGCGAATGCCGACCTCGCCACCGCATTGTGGACCAAATCCGAAGAACTGACCGATGTGCGCTTTCCGGCCAACGCGTAGTCAGTCGAGCAGCGGGAACCTGCCCGAATGCAGTAATCCGGCGATCGCATCCATTTTCGCCTGCGGCGCAGCGTAATCGGGGTGCAGCCGGATTACCGCGGCGGCGTCGTGCAGTCGGATCATCTGCTGTTCGACCTCGGCGACGCTGCGACCGCCCGCACTCACCGCGTGGCCGGCGAATACCGGCCGCCTCGGATCAACGCGGCTGAGCGCCAATGCCTTGTCCACCCGACGGGAGCAGCGACAGAACGCCTCGGGATTGGCCACCCCGCAGGTCGAATTCAGGAATGTGCCGATGCGTTTCTTGGCTCGCTCCAGCCGCTTTCGAAAGGCGGATGCGGTGATACCCAGAATCCAGGCCGCATCGGCGGAGCCGAGTTCGAAAACTTCACCGAGCACAAAGGCGACCCGCTCGTCGCGGACCAGGCACTGCAGCATTGCTTGGCTGCAAGTCAGCCGTACCTCATGGGACAGCAGCTCGGCCTCGGGTCCGCGATAGTCGTCGGCGGCGAGCCCGTCCGCCAATCCCTCGCGGTATGTGTCGAGGCTGAGCTGCGCCGCCTCTTGGGGCGTCTTTCGTTCGAGATTCAGCAGATAGTTGACACCGATGCGGTAGGCCCAGGTCAGCAGCTTGGCCTCACCCCGCCATGTCGCGAGATTGCCGACCACGCGCAGCAGGATCTCCTGCGTCGCATCCTCGGCCTCGGCGGGCCGCCACACCATGCGCAGCGCCAGCCGGTACAGCGGATCCTGTAGCTGCCGCACCACATCCGAGATGGCGGCCGCCTCACCGGCAATCGCCCTGTCTACCAGCCACCGCTCCCGAGCGATGTCGTCGCCATTTTCCGTCGTGGGCGGGTCGGGGTGCGCTAGCTCGGGTTCCACCGCACAATCCTTCGGCGGTATCCGGCGTTACGCAAGTCCTATCTGCCGCGCGGGTGCCCCGCACCCGCGCGGCGCACCGGAGTCATGCACTCGCGGTCGCCGTGGTCAACGAGTGCGCGCGCAACCACGTCGCGACCGCGGTCCCGATGGCATCGGGTTGATCCTCCGGTGCGTGATGTCCCGCCGCGCCGACCGAGACGACCTCGGCGCCGGCGAACGTCTCGGCGGCCCAGGCGATAACCTCCGGCGAACCGAGGCCGACACCATTGTCGAGCGCCATGATGAGCTTGGGCACCTCCGGCGAATCCGCCGCCCACCGGTCGTAGTTCTGCACCAGCGCAACCACATCGGCAGGCTCGCCTTCCACCGGAAATTCGCGCGTCCAGGCCAGCATGGGCTTACGCGATTCCGGCGTCGGGAAGGGCGCGCGATACACGTCGTGATCTTCCTGCGACAGGTCGGTGATGCCCCTCGGCAGGTTGAACTCGATGAACGTATTCTCAACCAGCACCATTCGCTCGCCCTCGGCCGTCCGGAATTTCCGGAAAAGTTCGGCGCCGAGCGGCGGGAGTTCGTCCCATCGCATCGGCCGCAGAAACGTCTCGATCAGCGCGATGCCCCGGATGCGTTCGGGATGCCGTGCCGCCCAGTGCATACCGAGCGCACCACCCCAGTCGTGGCCGACGATGACGACCTGGTCGAGGCCGAGCGCGTCGAACCAGGCATCCAGATAGCGGGCGTGGTCGGCGAGACGGTAGGCGCTGTTCGGCTTTCCGGACGCACCCATTCCGATCAGATCCGGTGCGAGCACCCGGTTTTGATCGGCGACATGCGGGATCACATTGCGCCACAGGTGCGATGAGGTCGGGTTGCCGTGCAGGAACACCACCGGTACCGAACCGGCACCGAGATCGGTGTAGTTGATGAACGAGTCGAGAACGTCGACGGTAGCCATGATGTGGGTCCTTCCTGAATCCTGCTTTGCTGCCTGCACCCGTTTCGACACACGTTTTGGCCTCGTTGTGACCGCCGTCGAATGTGATGCTCGTCACCTATCTGGCAGGGGCAGGCACGGCCCCGCTTATCGCAACCGCAGGTAAACCTAACTTCCGTATGTGAGCAGTACATGTTTCAACTGGCCGATGCGCCATTCAGGAGATTTTCAGACTTAAGTAAAGCGATTGCAAAGGAATCTATAATAATCTACTATCTTTCTACGTAAGAACAATGGAGTTCACACAGACCGTCACGAGGAGTTATCCGCAGTACGAAGCGGCACGACGAGACTTCCCTCATCAGCCTCGTGGCGTCGCGAGAACGGATCACCCGGCCTGGACAACCGGCCCGTTCATTCGGCCGCGCACGAGCTCATTCGTGACACGACCACCCCTGGATCAGCGCCGGCACGCCGAGTCAGGGGTGGTTCCGTGTCTATCGTCGAGTCCCCCTGTCGAGCTCTTCGACTAGCTGTACAGAACGTCATACGCGACAATCACTTACGGGATGATCAGGCGCAGGTAGCTTGACGCCCGACAAATTCATCGGTGCGAGACTAGGAAGTTCGATCTTTGTGAAGTGGTTGTCGTCCCGCACCGCCCGTCGCGTACTCGCTGTTTGCGCACCCGTTGCCTTGGCTGTCGTTGTCGCCGTTGGCTATTCCTTTTTCGACGAGTGGACCGGTAAGACCGGCAAGGGGTCCGGATCGGCGAATGTCACAACGGCGTCCGGCAAGGACATCAACGATCTGCTCGGCCAACTCGTCGATGCGCCGGAAGAGTCGATGGAAGGCTACAGCCGGGAGAAGTTCCCGCACTGGGATACCAATAAGCCCGAGCACGGCTTCGGCGCCGACTTCACGCAGTACAGCAAGTGCACCAGCCGTGACGTGATGATGCTCCGCGATGCGACGGGCTCGGTGAAACTCGACCCGAAAACCTGCGAGCTCACCGTCGGCCGTGGCGGCGGCTGGCAGGACCAGTACGGCGTACTGGATTCCAAGACCGGAAAACTCAAGCCGTACAAGTTCATCACCGACCCGGCCGGTGTCGATGCCGAACACATCGTGCCGCTGGCCGAGGCATGGCGTTCGGGTGCGAATAAGCGTGATGAAGATACCCGTCGCCGGATCGCCAACGACGCCGTCAATCTGATCGCCTCCGATCCCTCGGCCAACAGGTCCAAGGGTGACCAGGACGCCGCCAACTATCTGCCGCCGGGAAAATTCCGGTGTGGCTATCTCGAGCATTACGTCAAGATCAAAGTAAAATATGCGCTGAACGTTGATCCCGCCGAACACACCGCACTGCGCAACGCAGTCGCCGACTGCGTCAGTCGAGGAGAGTTCAAATAAGCGACATCATCGAGATTTCCGCCAAGGCGGCCGTCATGACCGAAGAGGAAGGGACGGTCTCCGGCGAGCTCGATGTGACCGTCGACGCGACGGGTAAAGGTCTGGTCCGCTATCGCGAAACCGAGACCTGGTACACCATCGGCAATCTCGAAGCGGATCCGCCGCGCACCTGGGCCACCGTCGCCGAGTTGGCCGCCGCCATCGAAGCCACCGTCGGAACCCGCGATGCGGCCGGCAATATCGTGCCCTTCGAGGCCTGATCCGCACGCCTACGGCATGGTGATGACGACCTTGCCGAACGGATTGTCCTCCCGGAAGTAGCGGTATGCCTGCACTGCCTGATCGAGCGGAAAAGTCCGATCGATGACCGGGCGCATGCGATGGGCGGTGATGGCGCGGTTCATCGCCTCGAAATCGTCCCGGCTGCCGACCGCAATCCGGCGGATGGCGAGATACCGTCCGACGAACGGATTCTCGAATGCTTGTCCCAGCGGCAGCTGGGACGCGCCGATCATGGTGATCATCGCGTTGTAGCCCGCGGAGCGCACCGATTTCGACAGGGTGGGCAATCCGACAGCCTCCACCACATGTTCGACACCGTGGCCGTCGGTGAGGTCGAGTACCTGCTGGTCCCAGTCCGGCGTGGCATTGCGGTCGATGGTCTCGTCCGCGCCGAGTTTGTGCAGCCGCTGCGCCTTCTCCGGGCCGGAGGTAATCGAAATGACCCTGGCACCGAGCATTTTCGCGTGCTGTACGGCGAATAACGCGACGGTACCGCTACCGACGGTCAGCACCGTCTGGTCCGAAGACACCGGTACCGGTGTGGTCAGCGCCGCCCATGCGACGACTCCCACGCAGGTCAGCGTGGCCGCCTCGACATCGGTGAGATGTTCGGGCACGTGCACCACCGAATCCTCTTCGAGAACCGCATAGGTAGCGAGCATGCCGTTGTAGTTGGCGCCGTACTGTTCGGCGACCTGCGCCAGCCGCTGCGGGCCATTGACGAAGCGCACGAAGTACGACGCGGTCACCCGGTCGCCGAGTGTGGCGCGAGTCACATTCGCGCCCACGGCGATAACCTCACCGACACCATCGGACAGCGGGATGATGTCCGGGGTCGCGGGCAGCGGATAGCTGCCGTCCATCAACATCAGATCCCGCCGGTTGAGCGAGGCCGCGCGCAGCCTGATGACCACCTGATTCGACCCCGGCGCCGGCAACTCCTGGTCCCGGACGGTCAAACCGGCGAGGCCATGTAGTGGATCGAGGTGGTAGGCAATGGCATTCATGATCCGCTTTCTGTGGTCGGCACGAACAGCGCCTCGAACGGCGCTTCTCCGACACCGGTGGTGATGTGGCCGCGGCCGTCGGTGTCCTCGACATGGACGAGGTCGCCTGGGCCGAATCTGCGCTGAACGCCGTCGCTCGTGGTCACTTCGATTACGCCGCGCAGCATCACGACCCATTGGCGCGCCGGAGCGGGATGCGGTTCGCTGTCGAATCGCGAACTGCGCAAGTAGGTTACGGTCGCCGCCGCCGACATTCCGGCGACGGCCATTGCGGGTACGCCCGCGGCAACGGTTCGACCGGCCAGCGCGAGTTCCGCATCGACGAATCGGGAGCCGCCGTCGGCGGTGCGCACTATCCGGCTGAACCGTAAGGTCGTCGCTTCGGTCATCGCACGCCTTCGATGAATTGGTGGTCGGAGGTGATCCGACCATCCGAGTCGAGCCCGATCACCTCGTAACCGCCGCCCGCGACGGACCCGTCGGCGCGCGAGACCATCGACCATGGCAAGCCGATCAGTCCGGTGGGCAGCAGGGTGGCCGCACCCACCTCGAAGATGTATTCGCCGGGAGCCACGAACATCTCGTAGGCGCGCGATACCCGGGCTTCCATCGCGTCGTGGCCGCGCACTAGCAGGACGGGTACGGCGAAGTTCAGGTTCGCCGCCGCCTCGCGGATCTCCACCGGCGGGTCGACCAGGGTCTGGGTGCCTTCGGGTGCCCAGATCTCGTGGATCAGCTTGCGGCGGATCTCCGGATCGGATTCGTTCCACTGGGACATGTAGCGCTCGGCGAAACGGGTCAGGTCTTGGTTGCTCATGGCACCGAGTTTTGCGGGCGCGGCGTTGTGTCGCGATTCCCTCCAGGGAATGACACCTGATGCGGGTTCGGTGATTCCCTCCAGGGAATGGCGCGGATACCGCGGGTCGGATATCACTGAATTCATGACGACAGTGGTGGAGCCGAATCCGTTCGCTCAGCAGTTGCGGCACTGGCGCACGCAGCGGCATGTGAGCCAGCTCGACCTGGCCATTCGCGCGGACACCAGCCAGCGCTATCTGAGCTTCCTGGAGCAGGGGCGCTCGCGCCCGGGACGCACCATGGTGGTGCGGCTGGCCGAATCGCTGGAATTGTCGCTGCGCGAGCGCAATGCCCTACTGCTCGCTGCGGGTTATGCCCCGATCTTCCCCGAATCCGATTTGAACACACCGGAATTGGGCCCGGTGCGAGTCGCGTTGGAGCGCATTCTGGAAGGGCACCTACCCTACCCCGCTGTGGTGACCCGCCCTTACGGCCAACTGGTCGCCGCCAATGCCGCCTTCGACATCCTCACCGAAGGCGCCGCGGCGGAACTGATCACCGCGCCGATCAACGTCCTTCGCCTCGCCCTACACCCCGACGGTCTGGCACGACGCGTGCTGAACCTTCCCGAGTGGGGCCGCCACGTCACCGAAAGCCTGCGCGGCAAGGCCCTACGCAGCCCCGACCCGAGCCTCGACGACTTCATAGCCGAACTCGAAAGCTACCTCCCCGCCACCACCCCGGGCCCCGACCACCTCGGCTTCGCCGTTCCCCTGCGCCTGACCACCCCCGACGGCGAACTCCGCCTCATCACCACCATCACCAGCTTCGCCACCGCCGTAGACATAACCCTCTCCGAACTCCATCTGGAAGCCTTCCTGCCCGCCGACGACCGAACCGCCGAATACCTCCGCCGCCGCTCCGCACAGCGTCGGACGCAAGCCAACTGACGTTTCGCCCAGCATCAACGCGGCCGCACAGCCGCAAGAACTTCTGGTCCACGGGCGGACAACCGTTCTTCGGCGAGACGTGCACCGAGCACAGCTCCGGTGATCCCGATCGCGATCCCGACCGGCAGGGCCAGCCACAGTACGGCGGTGAGGTCGAGGGTAAGGCCGATGATCAGCACGATCAGGACCGGGAGCAACGCGATCAGTTGGCCCAAGCTGATGGCGACTTGAACCAAAGCCTTTGAGCAGCCAGGGTTTCCGGAGGAAGCGAAGGGATTTCCGGTGCGCGGTGGCAGCGAGTACGGCGCGGTTACCGATAGGAATACGGCCGAACCCGCGCCGACGCCGAGTACAGCGAACAGTAACGACAGCGTCCACGGGTACATCGACCAGCTGCCGAGTGCACCCGGCAGCACGACCGCGAGCAGCACAGACGGCAATCCGATCACCAACAGCAGAGCCAGCAGGCGTCCGCGCACATCGGCGCGTACCGCGTCGGGTGTCACCAGTGTCTGCCAGAGTGCGGTGCCGTCGTAGCCATAGAGGTTATTGGCGGCCAGGCCCGCGAACCATGCGGCGCTCACACCCGCGAACACCACGCCGCCCGAACTGTCGCCCTGTATTGCCGGAAATACCGGAAGCAGGGCTCCCACCAGCAGCACAGGCAATAGCGCCGCCCGGCGTCGGCTATCGCGCGACCAGGTTCGCAACTCCTTGACCACCACCGCACCCACCGGCCCAGACGTCCGTACCCGGCCCAGCAGCATCCCACTCCCGCCCCCGCCGGTTACCGAATCCAGCGGCGCGGTCAACCGCCTCCGCAACAGCACAGACCATGTCTGCCCCAGCGCCGCTGTCAAGACCGACAACGCGACCAGCGCGCCCATCGCCGACAACCAATCACCGCACGCCGCCGCACCCACCGCAACAGGCGCCCACCCGGAAGGGAGCGCACGCAGCAGATGCGCCAACCACGGTGCCGATTCCCGCACCGCATCCACGTGATTCAGCAGATAACTCATCGGGTAGTAGGCCAGACCGGCGAGACCGGCGAGCAGCACCCCGAGATCGCGTCCGCGCCGCGAACGCATCGCGGCACCGATCCACGCCAGCACCACCCGGGAAAGCACCACCACGAATATCAACTGCAGCACCACACCGACCAGCGCCACCGCGGCCGCGCCCCAACTCAGTTGCGCCGCAAGCAGAATCAATCCGGAGAAGGCCAGCAGATTGATCACCGGCGCGGGCCCGACGAAGGCCGCCGCCAATAACCCGGTGGCCAACTGCCGATGACTCAGCGGCAATAACCGCAGATGTTCGGGCTGCACGGTCTCATCGCTGGTGCCCATCAATATCGGACCGCACAGCCAGCCGAGCGTCCATATCCCGTACCACGCGACGGCCACCGTAATACCACCGGCCACATCACCGTCCCGGACCCCGAATCCGATGAGACCCGCTGTGCCGAGGGCGAATACGACACCGATGAGCACACCGCTGACGAACGTGACACCCTGCCAGCCATTGCCCAGCGCACGCTTGGTCAGCAGCAACCGCATCCGAATCAGGACGCCAACCACGACAGCCCGTCCTCCCCGCCGACCCGGCCGCCGACCAGATGTAGGAACGCCGCCTCCAAGGTGCTGTCCCCGCGCACCTCGTCGAGCGTGCCCGCGGCCACCACCCGCCCGGCGGTAATCACCGCGACCCGATCGCACAGGTTCTCCACCAGCGCCATCACATGACTCGAAAGCACCACCGCACCGCCCGCCGCGACGAACCGCTGCAGAATTGTGCGAATCGTGCTCGCCGACACCGGATCCACCGCCTCGAATGGTTCATCGAGCACCAGTAGTTTCGGCGCGTGCAGCAGCGCTGTCGCCAGCCCGATCTTCTTGCGCATGCCCGCGGAGTAATCGACGACGAGAGTCCTTTCGGCACTGGTCAATTCGAAGACGCCGAGCAACTCCTCGGCACGTTCGGCCACCGTATTCGCGGGCAGTCCACGCAATAAACCGGTGTAGGTCAACAGTTCTCGGCCGGTCAGGCGCTCCGGTAACGCAAGTCCATCCGGCAGCACACCCGCCAAAGTCTTCGCCGCGATCGGATCGGCCCAGACATCGACGTCGAAGATCCGCGCCTGTCCGGCGTCCGGCCGTAACAGCCCGCAGGCCATCGACAAGGTGGTCGTCTTGCCCGCACCGTTCGGGCCGACCAGCCCGAAGAACGAGCCCGGCGGCACCGTGAGCCCGACATCGTCGACCACCCACGGACCACCGAATCGCTTATAAAGCCCGGTCAGCTGCAACGCAGGATGCACTATCATCCCCCCTGGTCTTCGGTTCCCATCTCCTACGGTACGGACGAACCGGCTCTCGGGTTCGAAATCATGCTGCCTGCCCCGGAAGAGGCAGGCAGCATCAGCACTACGCCTTCGCAGTCACCAACTCCTGCTGCACCGGTGCATCCCAATCGATCCGATACCGCTGTTCGACACCCATGGTCTTCTCCGGGTTCATGCCCTTGATCAGCAGCGGCATCAGCATGGACATCATCCGGCGCGCCACCGGTCCCGGCGTCTTGGTGTGGTTGATCTTGCGCGCCCGAGCCGCGACACTCTCCACGCGCGGCCGCCGCACCCCTTCATAGGCGGCGAAGGCCGAGGTGTGATCCGGCAGGTCCCGCAGACAGCGCGCCAACTGCACCGCACTCTCGATGGCCAGCGACGCCCCCTGACCCGAACTGTTGGACGGCGCGTGCACCGAATCCCCGACCAACACCATGCGTCCCCGATACCAAGTCGGCACCGGCGGCATAATATGCAGGGCCCCAGTCGTTTCCAGGTTCGCGGCGGTAGTCCTGCGAGCGAATTCACCGCCCGGGGTGTCCTCGGCATAGGTCTCCCGCAGGATGGCCAACCATTGCTCGGCCGGAATCGCGCGCGCCTCGGTCAGCGACAGATACTCCTTGTGCGGCAGATTGGCACCCCACATGACCTTGTTGTCGTCGACGGTTCCGTAGAGGTAGTACGCCTTCTTCCCGAATGCGAAAACCATTGTCTCCGGGGCAATTCCGTAATCATTGTCGAGCATCGCGCCGAATCCGATCATCCCGGTGTACTCCGGTCCCGGATTATTCGGGTCGATGAGGCCGCGCACCGTCGAGCGAATACCGTCCGCGCCGATCAATACATCGGCGGTTGCGCTACTGCCATCGGCGAAATGCGCGGTGATACCGTCCGCGTCCTCCTCGACGCGCACGAGTCGCTTGTTGTACTCGAAGGAAACGCCCGCGGCGACCGCGTGATCGTGCAGCGTCCGGTGCAATTCGTTGCGGTCGACCATTTTCAACGACGGCACGTCGGGCATTTCCGGCATCTGCAGCACTTTGCCGCCGACCGACATCTGCATATGCGATACCGGACTCGCGATCTCGCGAATGCGGTCACCGGCACCGACAATATCAAGGGCAGCAACACCATTCGGTGCCAATGCCAGCCCGCTGCCGATCCCGTACGTAGGACCCGGATAGGCCTCGTAGACGCGAGCGGCGATGCCCGCTTTGTGCAATGCGGTCGCGGTGACGGGTCCGGCGATGCCACCGCCGATAACAATGGCCGCTTCTGTTGTGGACATGGGTGTACTCCAGTTATGTGCGATACGGGTTCTTCGAAGCCCGAACCGACCGCCCCATCGCACACCCAGTTATCCTGTGGTCGCCAGCCTTGTAGCCGGGTGCGCGCATGCGGACGCGGTTCGAGACGGTTACATCGGACTCGGCGGCGGTGTTGCCGCACCCCGCCGGGCCCGGTCTCGGCAATTCACTCCGCCCGGTATAGACCGGGTCGTTATTCCGTCATCCCCCTTTCCACCAGCTCGGTGACCTCGGCGGGCGTCATGCCGACGGCATGCATATGCCGCCAAAGATCGACGCCAGGGAAGGTGCCCGCGCCGATCTCGTCACGCAGCGATGCGGCCCACGCCACCTCGGCCTCCAGCATCGCCACGCCGTATTCGGCTTCGACAATGAAGAGTCGGGGCAGATTGGCGGCCGCTAGTTGATCGAGTTCTCGGCGCGCAGCCTCGATGATGCGACCCAGCGCGTCGATGCGCCGGCCGAGCAACTCGACGACTTCATCCGGCGGCAGTGCCGCCACGACGGAGAGTCCGGCCGTGAACCGGTGCTGTTCCGGCTCCGGCTCGGCAATCAATTCCCTTGTCCAGTCGGCCATTTCGGCGCGACCGGCATCGGTGATCGCATAGATCGTGCGTTCCGGCCGAGCGCCGTCGCGCTCACTGCCGACTACTTCGAGGAAGCCCGCTTTCTCCATGTTCTGCACGACGGTATACAGCGAGCCCCATTTGATGTCCATATCGCGGTCCTTGCCGCGCTCACGCATCTGCGAGGCGATTTCGTAGCGATGCATCGGCCGTTCGATGACGGTCGCGAGGACTGCCAGCGCCAGCAGATTGTTCACCTTGCGCTTCGTTGCCATGGACATCTCCTTACTCGCATACGAATATACGCCAGCGAGTATTCGGACACAAGTACTAGGCGGTGACCGGCTCATGTCTCTTCGTCGAGCAGCTCGGTCCAGCTCGCGTGTCGCTCTTCCGCTGGAACTTACTCCGAAGTAAGGTCGGCTCATGGCGTGGAACCCCAAAGATATGCCCGACCAGAGTGGGCGCACCTTCATCGTCACCGGAGCCAATGGCGGTCTCGGTGTCGAGACGACCTCGGCGCTGGCGAGCAAGGGCGGCACCGTGATCATGGCCTGCCGCAATGTCGCCAAGGCGCAGCCGATCGCTGACCGTATCGATGGTGACGTCCGGGTGGCGCAGCTGGATTTGGCCGATCTGGCATCGGTGCGCGCATTCGTCGACAAGACCGGCGAATTCGATGTGCTCATCAATAACGCCGGGCTGATGAACATCCCGTTCTCACGCACCAAGGACGGGTTCGAAACCCAGTTCGGCGTCAACCACCTCGGACATTTCGCGCTGACCGGACTCCTGCTGGATCGCCTTCGGGATCGGGTGGTCAGCTTGGCGAGCATCGCGCACAAGCAGACCCCGAAGCTGTGGATCGACGATCTCAACTACGAGAAGCGCCGCTACCAGCGCAACCTCGCTTACGCCCAGTCCAAGCTGGCCAACCTCATGTTCGCTCGCGAACTACAACGGCGGCTGACCGAAGCCGGCTCCGATAAGCGCTCCTACGCAGTCCACCCGGGCGTCTCGGCGACCGACCTGTTCGCCAGGACCGAAACCCCACTCGACCGGATCAGCAAACCCTTCATCCGCATCATCGGCCACTCCCCCGCCAAGGCCGCCCATTCCACCCTGTTCGCGGCCACCATGCCCGATGCCGACCCCACCACCTACTGGGGTCCGAACCGGCTGTTCCAGAGCCAGGGGCCGGTCGAGCCCTCGCCGTCGAGCAAGCTGTCGAACAATCCGGAACTGCTGCGCCGCCTGTGGGAGGAATCCGAGCGCATGACCGGAATCACCTACAAGTTCTGAGTCCCGACCTCCTCCTACGTACCGTGTAGTAGACGGGTACCGTGGTATGCGTGTCCGCTCCACCTCGCCGCTCGGCACACAATCGCCCGGCCCTCATCGTGCTGGTGATCATTGCCGCCCTCGCCTGCTTGGCATTGGGATGGTGGCAGTGGGAGCGGTTCGAATCCGCGAGCGGCACCGGCCAGAATCTCGGCTACGCATTACAGTGGCCGCTGTTCGCCGGATTCGCGGTGTTCGCCTACTTCCGGTTCGTGCGGCTGGAATCCGAAGCGGATAAGGAGCCGGAAGCTGATTCGGCTCCCGCGAAGCCACGCCGAGCCGCGAAAGTCGTTGCGCCGCGCGAGATTCCGGCCGGACTGCTGCCCGAGCGGCCCAAGGCTGCCCGCGACGATGACCCGGTGCTCGCCGAATACAACAAATATCTGGCCGAGCTGCACGCACAAGATATCGACCAACACGTCCGGGACGCGGGCCTCGCCCACGACACACAGAGGAGCGCCGGTTGACCACCAGCGAGAACTCGACCGAATCCGCCACGACGCTCACCCCCGAGCCGACGGCCCCCAACGTCGCGAAGATCAAGCCCGCACTGCTGCGCTACCGGGTACTCGCCTGGACGACGGGTCTGTGGCTGCTGCTGCTCACCGGCGAAATGATCGCCAAATATGGCTTCGACGTGCACACTCCCAACTGGATCGCGGTCGTGCACGGCTGGGTCTACTTCGTCTACCTGCTGGTCACCGCCGACCTCGCGGTAAAGGTGCGCTGGCCGATCCCGCGCACCGTCGGCACCCTCATCGCAGGCACGATCCCCCTGCTGTCCTTCTTCGTCGAACACGTCAACGCGAACAAGGTCAAACAGGACTTCAACCTCTGACCCACCCCGAACACCCCCACGCGAACTCTGGCCCATCCCGGGGTCCGAACCCATCGAGGGCTCCGCACCGGTCCCAGGTTTCGCAGCCATCGCGGGCTCCACGCCATGGGCTCCACACCCAACTGAAGTTGCGCACCGTCGCTGGCCCGGACCCGACCCAGCTTCCACACCGGTGCGTGCCCCGAACCCGTCCCAGGTTCCACACCCGTCGCGGACTCCGCACCCATCCGAGGTTCCACACCCGTCGCGGGCTCACACCCTTGCGGACTTCCCCATCCGAGGTTCCGCACCCGGCGCGGGAACAGCGCCCGTCCAAGGTTCCACACCCGTGCGAACCCCGCCCCGAGGTTCCGCACCCCTTGCGGACACAGCGCCCATCTCAGGTTCCACACCCATCGCGGGGCTCGCACCCATTGCCGGGATCAGCACCGCCGCACTGCCGCTGCACATTCCCGAGTCCAGGCATGACACCTGCACCAGCCCCTTCCTCAGGAATGCGGCGAATCAGCTCTGGCGCGCCACCCGCATCCCAAAGCTGAATCGGCACCGTCTCGCGGCGGCACACATGCGTCGCCGGGATCCGCGCTGATTGCGGCGCCTCGAGCGATGCGCTGATTCAGGACTCGGCGAGGGCCGCCAGGGCAGGGAGAAGCTGGGTGAGCGCGCGACCGCGATGGGATACGGCGTCCTTCTCGGCGGGCGTCAGCTGAGCAGCAGTGATATCGCTGCCGGTCGGGATGAACAGCGGGTCGTAGCCGAATCCACCGTCGCCTGCCGGCTTCCGGCCGATCGTGCCCGGCCATTCACCGCGCACCACGGTTTCGGTGCCGCCAGGCACCACCAGCGCGCAGGTGGAGACGAACTGCGCGCCACGCCGCTCGTCCGGGACATCGCCGAGTTGGGCGAGCAGCAGGGCGTTATTGGCCGCGTCATCACCGTGCACCCCGGACCAGCGCGCGGACAGCACGCCGGGCATACCGTTCAATGCGTCCACCGCGATCCCGGAATCGTCTGCGACACAGGGCAATCCGGTGGCGGCGGCACCATCGCGCGCCTTCGCCAGCGCATTCTCCTCGAAGGTCGCGCCGGTCTCGGGCGCCTCGTCGTAGGCCGGCACATCGCCGAGTCCGACGATCTCGATGCCCGCGATACCCGCGTCGGCGAGGATCCGCCGCAGCTCGTTCAACTTCTTGGCATTGCGACTGGCGACCAGAACGCGGCGCGACATCACTTCTTCTTCGACTCGGCAGGCTGCGGCAGCACCCCCGGATACGGCAGTGCCAGCGCCTCTTTCTGGATAGCGAACAGCCGCTCACATCCGGCGAGTGCGGAGTCGAGCAACTTGTCCAGGGTGGAACGCGGGAAGGTGGCGCCCTCACCGGTGCCCTGGATCTCCACCAGGGTGCCGGTATCGGTGGCGACCACATTCATATCGACCTCGGCGCGCGAATCCTCTTCATACGGCAGGTCCAATCGCACCCGGCCGTCGACGACACCGACGCTCACCGCGGCGATCGCACACGAGATCGGCTGCGGGTCGGCCAATCCGCCCGCCGCACCGAGGTAGGTGACCGCATCCGAGAGCGCGACATACGCGCCGGTGATTGCCGCGGTCCGGGTGCCACCGTCGGCCTGCAGCACATCGCAGTCGATGGCAATGGTGTTCTCGCCGATGGCCGCCAGGTCGATGCATGCCCGCAGCGACCGGCCGACCAACCGGCTGATCTCCTGGGTGCGGCCGCCGACCCTACCCTTCACCGATTCCCGCCCGCTGCGGGTATGCGTCGCCGCAGGCAGCATCGCGTATTCGGCGGTGAGCCAGCCGAGGCCGGAATCGCGCCGCCACGGGGGCACGCCCTCGGTGACGCTCGCGGTGCACATCACCCGGGTCTGCCCGAACTCCACCAGCACCGAACCGGCTGGATGCGTGGTGAAGCCACGGGTGATCCGTACCTCGCGGAGCTCATCGTCCGCCCTGCCATCGGCTCGTCTCGACACGCGCCAAGCCTAGTCACATGGCCTACCGCGCTCGGCAGCCGGTCAGATGTCGAAGGTTTCGCCCGGTGCGACGGCGTGCACCGGTCCGGAGAACTGCGCCTTCGCCTCGGCGATCACATCCTCGCGCGAGGTCCACGGCGGAATGTGGGTGAGCAGCAGCTCTTTCACACCCGCGCGCGCGGCGATAATGCCCGCCTCGGTGCCGGAAAGATGAATGCCCGGCGGTCGGTTGGCCGGATCGTGCGTCCACGACGCCTCCGACATGAGAATGTCGGCGCCCTGTGCGAGTTCGAGTACCGCATCGCACATCGCGGTGTCGCCGGTGTAGACGAAGGTCCGCCCGGCCGCCGTGTCGATACGCAGCCCGTACGACTCGGGCGGGTGATACATCCGGCGCGCGAGCACCGTATGGCCCGGCCCGAATTCGACCGCCTCACCTTCCACCCACGTCTGGTGATCGATGACGTCGGACCAGTCGTCGCATTCGCCGCCGATCTCGGCGGAGGCATTGCCGATGCGCGCCGCGCTATCGGAGGGGCCGCGTACGATCGCCCGCCCCACGGGGGGTGTCGGATGGTAGCGCCGCCAGACCAGCAGCCCGGGCAGATCCAGGCAGTGATCGGCATGCAGATGCGTGAGGAAGATATCGACTTCACCGGGATCGGCGTAGCGCTGCAATGCGCCCAGGACGCCGGGTCCGAAATCGATGACCACCGGCGACATATCCGGCCCGGTCAGTAGGTACCCCGACGCTGGGGAGTCCGGGCCGGACACACTGCCCGAGCACCCGAGGACGGTAAGGCGCATTCCCCCATGCTCCCACGACGAATTCACACTCATGACATCGCCTCGCTAACGCGCGGCGCTGTCACGAGCGAGAGCCCGGCAGTGCCTATTACTCGCTCGCTCAAGAACCGATCCCCCACACTCCGCTGCGAACCGCGCGATTACCGCGGTTACGCACTGACTCCGGCTCGATCCCCGCGACGGTGTCGACGTTCATCACCAGAGAGTACCCAGCCGGCCAGCACTCCACCCATTGCCCCGAAAAGATGCCCCTGCCAAGAGATTCCGGGCTGTCCGGGCAGCACACCCAACAGCACCGAGCCGTAAATCGCCAGCACAACCAGGCCGATGCCGATCTGCACCAGATTGCGGGCGAACCAACCGCGCGAGATCAGAAAGGTCAACCAGCCGAAGATCAGCGAGGACGCGCCGAGATGCACTGATCCGGTGGCGCCGGTGAGCCAGACGCCGACTCCGGCCACGATCCAGATGATCGCGGTGGCGGTGAGTCCGCGGGCGATGCCCGCGAGCAGCGTGATGAAGCCGAGGACGATAACCGGAAGCGTATTGGCGAACAGATGGTCCCAGCCGTGGTGCAGGACCGGCGCCCAGAGAATGCCCCACAGGCCGTCCGCGTCGCGCGGTTCGATGCCGTTGTAATCGAGTTGGTTGTGGTCGAGGTTGTCGACACCTTCGACTCCGTAGAGCAGAGCGACGAAGGCGGTGATGATGACGCCCGCGCGCAGCCAGAGCTGTTTGAGGCTGTTCGGTTCGGCGGACGGACCGGAAGGCACTCTCGACTGCCCGAGTTGGGCGCGTAGTGCGGCGATCCGTTCCGGATCGAACGACGAACCGATTCCCGAACCACCGGTCATCGCAACCTCCTCGTCGAGCGAGGCCCGAACGCCGACGATACGCGACAAGGGACTCGCTCTTTCGAGGGTACCGGGACGAATCGCGACCAAACGGCGAGTAAAAATTCAGGCCCAGAGCTGGCCGTCGAGGCGTTCCTCGGCCTCTTCGAGCGTCCCGTCGTACGCGCCGGTGGACAGGTACTTCCACCCGCCATCGGCAACCACGAATGCGATATCCGCCCGGGTGCCGGCGCGCACGCATTTGCGCGCGACACCGAGCGCCGCATGCAGAATCGCACCGGTCGAAATACCCGCGAAAATGCCCTCTTCCAACACCAGCTCACGCGTGCGCTTCACCGCGTCGAATGGACCGACCGAAAAACGAGTGGTCAGCACCGACTCGTCGTAGAGCTCGGGAATGAAGCCCTCATCGATATTGCGCAGTCCGTACACGAGTTCGCCGTAGCGCGGTTCGGCCGCGACGATTTCGATGCCGGGCACCTTCTCGCGCAGGAAACGGCCGGTCCCCATGAGCGTGCCGGTGGTGCCGAGACCTGCGACGAAATGGGTGATCTCGGGCAAGTCGGCGAGGATTTCCGGACCGGTGGTCTCGTAGTGCGCCAAGGCATTGGCCGGATTGCCGTACTGGTACAGCATCACCCAGTCCGGATTCTGCGCGGCGATCTGCTTAGCCAGCGCGACCGCCTGATTCGAACCGCCCGCGGCCGGGGAATCGATGATCTCCGCGCCGAACATGGTCAGCAGCTGACGGCGCTCGACCGAGGTGTTCTCCGGCATCACGCAGACCAGCCGGTAGCCCTTGAGTTTGGCCGCCATCGCCAGCGATATGCCGGTATTTCCGCTGGTCGGCTCCAGGATCGTGCAGCCGGGGGTCAGCAGGCCGTCGGCCTCGGCCTGTTCGATCATCCGCAGAGCGGGCCGGTCCTTGATGGAACCGGTCGGGTTGCGGTCCTCGAGCTTGGCCCATAACCGCACCGGATTTTCGCCGTCCCACTGCGGGGAGAGGTTGCGCAGACCGACCAGCGGGGTGTTTCCGAGGGTCGCGATCAGCGATTCATAGCGCGCCACGGGGTTGATCAGCCTCCGGCGACGGCGGGCAGGATGGTGACGCTCGCGCCCTCGGGCACGTCCGCGTCGAGCCCGCCCGCGAAGCGAACATCCTCGTCGTCGACGTAGATGTTGACGTAGCGGTTCAGCTTGCCGTCCTTGAGCAGCCGCTCCGCGAGGCCGGGATGGTTGGCGTCGAGGTTCTCGATCAGCGCGGACAGGGTCGAGCCCTGCGCGTCGACGCGCTTCTCGCCTCCGGTAAGGCCACGCATGATGGTCGGGATGGACACGGTTACCGGCATGGGGACTCCTCGAATTCGACGAACATAGGGCTACTAAACGGTCTCGTACGCATCAACGATCTGGACCGGCTCCTCGGTGACCGCACCGTCCACGATCCGGTAGCTGCGCAGTTCGTGCTGCTCGGGATCGCGGGTGGAGATCAACACGTAATGCGCGAACGGCTCGGACGCATAGGAGATATCGGTGCGGCTCGGATAGGCCTCGGTGGCGGTATGGGAGTGGTAAATCACGACCGGGGTCTCGTCGGCATCATCCATCGCCCGCCACACCTTCAGCTGTTCACCGGAATCGAACCGGTAGAAGGTCGGCGAGCGCTCGGCGTTGACCATGGCGATGAACCGCTCAGGTCGATCCGAACCCTCCGGACCGGCGATGACTCCGCAGGCCTCGTCCGGGTGATCGGCGCGCGCGTGCGCCACCATCGCCTCCACCAGGTCGGTCCTGATCACCAGCACGAGTCACCCTTCCGCATTCGGCACATCCGCCGCCGACATATCGCACCCGACAACGACCCAGAATATTCGGCTATTCCCACCCACCTCTCGGCCGGTACCCTCCCCGACGCTGTTGCCATGGCTGCCGCACACTTTCGCGAAACCCGCCCGGCATGTCGAGCGGCGAGTCGATGTGCGAGGCCGCCCGAAACTCTGCGGCACCCGCCCCGAGCGCGACAAGCCGATAGCCGAGACCGTCCGAAGCTATGCGGGCCCGCTAGGAGCGCGAGAAGAGATCGGAGTACGCGGGAATGCCCGCCACGGAGTGGGCGGACAGGATCGCGTCGACGATGGCGCGCTCGACGCAGACGGCCGCCGCTGTACAGATCTCGTCGAGGGCCAGGAGGACGGATGGGAACGCAGGCGGCAGCGGGGCCTCGGTGATTTCGGCGGTGCCGGTGGACAGGGCGAAGAGGGTATCGCCGTCGAGGGGTGAGTGGGCGGGCCGGATGGCGCGAGCGAGCCCGTCGTGGGCTGTGGTCGCTAGGCGCTGACAGCTGGCCGGGTCCAGGGGCGCGTCAGTGGCGACCACGCCGATGGTCGTGTTGAGAACGGTGCCCTTGACCGGGAGGGTGTTGGCCACGGCCAGTTGCTCGGCCGTAGCGGGAGACAGGCCGAATGCGTCGGGTCCCTCGGTGCCGATGCCCCATGGCAGGCCGGTGCGCGGGTCGAAAACCGAGCCGACCGGGTTGGCGACCACCAGCGCCGCCACGGTGACGCCCGCGGCGGCACCCGCGCCGAGCAAAACGCTGGCCGTTCCCACCCCACCCTTGATCGAACCCGCCCGCGCACCGACGCCAGCGCCGACGCATCCGCGCTCGAACTCCTCCGCGGCGGCCTCGGCCGCAAGGAAGCCGAAATCAGCGGTCGGTCGAATTCGCCAGTCCCCCACCGGAAGATCGAAGATCACCGCGGCAGGAACGATGGGCACCACTCGACTCGGATCGGCCGGATCCATCGGAATGCCCTCGTGATGTTCCTCGAGCCAACGCATTACGCCGTCCGCTGCCGCGAGCCCGTAAGCGCTGCCGCCGGTGAGTAGGATCGAATTCACTTGGCGCACAGTATTACCCGGGTCGAGTAGATCGGTTTCCCTGGTGCCCGGCCCGCCGCCGCGCACATCGACCGCGGCGATCGCACCGCCGGGCACGCGCACGACGGTGCAGCCGGTCGCCGCACCGGAACCCAGCGTCGCGTCCGGATCGAGCATATGGTGGTGCCCGACGAGCAGGCTGGGGACATCGGTGAGCGAATTCCGTGGTCCCGCTTGCGCATTCACAGCACACACTCCTCGAGCATCACGGCCCGACGCCGTCAGGGCGCGAGGGCTTGCAGCAGGGAATCCTGCATCCAGGTCAGCCAGTGGTACACATCCAGATGCGGCCCGCGCGGATCATCCGGTTCGAGGTGATCCGGTGTCTCGGCATCGATTCCGAGCACCGTGCCCAAAGCCAGCCGCACATCGGTCAGGGCGGTCAACCACGCGTCGGCCTGCTCGGGTGTCAGCACGATCTTCCCGCCGTCGGTCGGCACCGTATTCAGCACCACCGATCCGGCAGCCAACTTGGCGTCGATGATCTCCGGTTCGTGCAGTCCGCGCAGCGCGCTGTTGAGGTCGGCGCGATCGGCGTCGGGCGAGCCCGGTTCGCTCCGGTGGAAGTCCGGCAGTAGCCGGTGCAGCCGGGGATCGTCGGGCGGTGTCGTATTGCCGCTGCGCAGCCCGGTGAGCTCGGCGAGCTCATCGTCGGGTGCGGATTCGGCCCGCTCGGTCAGCAGGCCGGAAACGGCGCCGACCAGGGAACGCAGCACGCTCGCCTCACGCGCGTCCATTTCGGATCGCAGTTTGAGGCCGCTCAGCGAGTTCTTCCGGCTCCACTTACGCACTGACGTCAGGGTAGTCGTACCGGTCAGTCGTCCCGCTGCATGGTCGCCCAGAGCCCTGCGGCATGCAGCCGTCGTACGTCCTGTTCCATTTTGTCCCGCGAGCCCGACGACACCACTGCCTTGCCCT
The DNA here is from genome assembly GCF_050955785.1 of Nocardia sp. CA-084685. Classification (NCBI taxonomy): domain Bacteria; kingdom Bacillati; phylum Actinomycetota; class Actinomycetes; order Mycobacteriales; family Nocardiaceae; genus Nocardia; species Nocardia sp. CA-084685. The sequence continues at coordinate 1,421,071 of NZ_CP192094.1, read as the reverse complement.
CGTTGTGCACCTTGAGCATCAATTCGGTCGCCTTCGCTTTGCTGTAGCCGAACAGCTTCTGGAAGATGTAGGCGACGTAGTGCATGAGGTTGACCGGGTCATCCCAGACGACCGTCACCCACGGACGATCCTCGGCCTCCAGGATCTCGGTGTATTCGACCGCCTCCGGAGTCGCCTGTGCCGCCGACAGTGTCGCGTTCACTTCGCACAAGGCCATAACACTCAGGGTACGACGCGACTCCGGATACACAACACCCGCGCACCACGAATTGACAGACACCCCGGCCACACCGGCCTATCATGCCCGCCACGGCTGTCTACAGTGGCTTGGGTGGAGATGCGCAGCACCGCACTGCTGACCGATCAGTACGAACTGACCATGCTCGCGGCCGCCCTCGGCGACGGCTCGGCGCACCGCCGCTGCACCTTCGAGGTGTTTGCGCGGCGCTTGCCGAATGGTCGCCGCTACGGCCTGGTCGCAGGTACCGGCCGACTGATCGAAGCGCTGGCGCATTTCCGTTTCGAGGAGCCCGAGCTCGATATCGCGGCCGGTTTCCTGGACTCGAAGACCATCGATTGGCTGCGCGAATACCGCTTCACCGGCGATATCGACGGCTATCCGGAGGGCGAACTGTATTTCCCGGGCTCCCCGATTCTTTCGGTGCGCGGCAGCTTCGCCGAATGCGTCCTGCTGGAGACTCTCGCCCTGTCGATCCTCAATCACGACAGCGCGATCGCCTCGGCCGCCGCCCGCATGGTGAGCGCCGCAGACGGCCGTCGGATCATCGAGATGGGCTCGCGCCGCGCCCACGAACTCGCGGCGCCGTCCTGCGCGCGCGCGGCATATCTGGCGGGCTTCGACGCCACCTCCAATCTGGAGGCCGTGCGCCGCTTCGGCGTGCCCGGTGCGGGCACCAGCGCGCATGCGTTCACTCTCTTGCACAGCAGCGAGGACGGGGCGCATGAGGCGGCGGCGTTTCGGAGTCAGATCGAGGCGCTCGGCGTCGGCACCACACTGCTGGTCGACACTTTCGATATCACCCAGGGGGTGGCGACCGCCATCGAGGTCGCTGGACCCGAATTGGGCGGTGTACGTATTGATTCGGGTGATCTCGGCGTCATGGCCAGGCAGGTGCGCGAGCAACTCGACGGACTCCGCGCGACCAAGACCCGCATCGTGGTCTCCGGCGATCTGGACGAGTACGCGATCGCCGCATTGCGCGCCGAACCGGTGGACGCCTATGGGGTCGGGACATCGCTCGTCACCGGGTCCGGCGCGCCCACGGCCGGAATGGTCTACAAATTGGTCGAGGTGGACGGGCTGCCGGTCGCCAAACGCAGCAGCCACAAGGAGTCGCGCGGCGGCACCAAGAAGGCGATTCGGCTGTCGCGCCGGACCGGTACCGTGATCGAGGAGATCATCTATCCGGCCGCCGGAATCCGGCCCGCCGCAAACGGATTCGAGGTTCACGAGCTGCTGACACCGCTGGTTCGCGACGGCGAACCGGTGGATGAGCTGCCCACGCTGGCGGACAGCCGCAAGTTGGTGGCGCGCGGTTTGGTCAGCCTGCCGTGGGAGGGCCTGAAACTGTCGGCTGGGGAACCTGCGATTCCGACGACATTTGTGACCTGATCCGGACGGCTTCGGCGTGTCCTCGCTTGGCCAGCCATTCCACAAACGAGATCGCTACCAGGACGATCAGGAATCCCTTGATCAGCAGCGGCACCCAGTCACCGACCCCATCGGGTCGGTCACCGAGCAGAACAGCGGTGACGAGATAGGCCGTGTAACCGATCAAGAGTGCGATCGGAATTCTGACGGTACTGCGCACGTGGACCTCCGTGTGTTCGTGGCCCGCCCGATCGATCAGGCGGCACAATGTAATCCACAGACAGGGGCCCGAGTGTTTACACATTCGGTCTTAGATCCTGGGAAAGTGAGGTCGACATGAACCGAGCCTTGATCATCGTCGACGTGCAGAACGATTTCTGCGAGGGCGGATCACTTGCCGTCACCGGCGGGGCGACGGTCGCCCGGCGCATCACCGGCTACCTGGACTCCGCGCATTACAGTGCGGTCGTCGCCACCCGCGACTATCACATTGATCCAGGCGGCCATTTCTCCGAACATCCGGATTACGTGGACACCTGGCCGCCGCACTGCCGGGTCGGCACATCCGGCGCGGATTTCCACCCCGCCCTGAATACCGAACAGATCCAGGAGATCTTCTCGAAGGGCCAATACAGCGCCGCCTATTCGGGTTTCGAGGGCGCCACCGAGGACGGCACCACCCTGGCGGACTGGCTGCGTGAGCGCGCCATCGATGAACTCGACATCGTCGGCATCGCCACCGACCACTGCGTCCGCGCCACCGCGCTGGACGCCCGCATCGAAGGTTTCGACACCCGAGTACTACTGGACTTCACCGCGGGCGTAGCCCCCCACACAACCGCCGCCGCACTAGATCGCATGCGCGCGGCAGGCGTGGACATCGAAGGTTCGGTCGTTCGCTAGCGCAGAGCGTCCACCCCGACCTGCCGCAGGACACGCCGGGTGCGCGTTTGGAAGGTGTGCGAAGCAGGGCGAGGATCCGATCGGGCGGTGATTGGTGTCGGTATGAAGCAGTAGGCTCGTCGGGTGCCTGAACTGCCGCCCGTCTCCGAGCTTTTGGCCACCGCCGTGCGCGCGCTCGGTGGGAAAGAGCGCGTCGGGCAGGTGACGATGGCGGCTGCGGTGGATCACGCCATCGATACCAAGGAGCACCTCGCGGTGCAGGCAGGCACCGGGACCGGGAAGTCGCTGGCATATCTGGTGCCGAGTCTGCGTCATGCGGTGCGCACCGGCCGGACCGTGGTGGTGTCGACCGCGACGATCGCGCTGCAGCGGCAGCTCGTCGACCGGGACCTGCCGCGACTGGCCCAAGCGCTGAGCAAGCCGCTCGGTCGGGAAGCGAAGTTCGCGATCCTCAAGGGGCGCAACAACTATCTGTGCCTGAACAAGATCAACAGCGTGATTCCGGACGAACCCGCGGAGGCCGAACTCTTCGACGCATTCGCCATCTCACGCTTGGGCCGGGAGGTGCAGCGGCTCAACGAATGGGCCTCGAATACCGAAACCGGCGATCGGGACGAGCTCGCTCCCGGCGTCACCGATCGGGCCTGGCGGCAGGTCAGCGTGTCGTCGCGGGAATGCCTCGGCAAGTCGCGCTGCCCGTTCGGCCAGGACTGCTTCGCCGAACTCGCCAGGGCCGAATCGGCGCAGGCCGATGTGGTGGTGACCAATCACGCCCTGCTCGCCATCGACGCGATCAGCGGCATCCAGGTGCTGCCCGAACACGATGTGGTCATCATTGATGAGGCGCACGAATTGGTCGATAGGGTCACCGGCGTTGCCACCGCCGAACTGGCCGCATCGGCGATCAGCGCCGCGGCCCGGCGCTGCGCCAAACTCATCGATCAGCAGGAAGTGGACCGGCTGGAGGAGGCCGCGGAGGCCTGGCACACGGTGCTCGACGAACTGCCCACCGCCCGCTGGGACGCACTGCCCGATGGTATCGCGCCGGTGCTCGCACTGGTCCGCGACGCCGCCTGGAATGCCCGCACTGCGCTCGCGCCACAGGGCGGCACCACCGCATCGGGCGATCCGGAGAGCGCCGCCGCCCGCACCCAGGCGCTGGCCGCCATCGATGAGGTGCACGACAGCGCGGTGCGCGCGTTGACCGCGTTCGACGAATCCGATCCCGCCAAGCGTCACGATGTCATCTGGCTCGCGGCCGACGAGATGCGCGGCGTCACCCGACGCACGCTGCGAATGGCGCCGCTGTCGGTGGGCGGACTTCTGCGCAGCCGACTTTTCGGCACCGCCACCGTTGTGCTGACCTCGGCCACACTCCAGATCGGCGGCTCCTTCGACGGCCTCGCTATCACCTGGGGGTTGCCCGCACAATCGACCAACCGCAGCGATACCGCGACCGCCAACGGCGCCGAAGCGCCCTCGGACACGGAGACCGTCCGCTGGAGTTCGCTCGATGTCGGTTCGCCGTTCGATCATGCCAAGTCGGGAATCCTGTACGTCGCGAAGCATCTGCCCGCCCCCGGCCGCGACGGTCTGGCACCGGCCTACCTCGATGAGATCGAGCGGCTGATCAGTGCCGCTGGTGGGCGCACGCTCGGGCTGTTCTCCTCGATGCGCGCCGCACGCGCGGCCACCGACGCGCTGCGCGAGCGGCTCGATACGCCAGTTCTGTGTCAGGGCGACGATGCGACCGGCGCGCTGGTGCGCAAGTTCGCCGACGACCCGGAGACCTCACTTTTCGGCACACTGTCGCTGTGGCAGGGCGTCGATGTGCCGGGCCCGTCGCTGAGTCTGGTGATCCTGGATCGGATTCCGTTCCCACGCCCCGACGATCCGCTGCTGACCGCGCGACAGCGAGCCGTCGAGTCGCGCGGTGGCAATGGCTTCATGACCGTCGCGGCCAATCACGCCGCACTGCTGCTGGCACAGGGCACCGGCAGGCTCTTGCGCAGCGTCGATGACCGCGGTGTGGTCGCAATCCTCGATTCCCGTTTGGCGACCGCGCGCTACGGCGGCTATCTGCGGGCCTCACTCCCGCCGTACTGGGAGACCGCCGATCCCGAAGTCGTCACCAAAGCGCTGCGGCGACTCGCCGCCGCAAGCGCCTGAGCTGCACAAACTGTGAAGACACTCACAAAGGCTGCCGATATTTCCAGGCAGAAGTAAATTGAGAAATCGATACTTCGGTGCAACCCCAATTCCCGCACCGGATGTATCGGCGGTCCCCGCGCCAAGCCCTGCACGCGGCGCGGGGACACCACGCATCCCTGTCACGGCTGGTCCACACCTGAGACCATTTCCGCAATGGCGCACTAGCCAGATATCGACACCCTCGGCGAATTCTTGGTCAGCGCAAGATCTATGGATGATTGCCGGGCGATCTTCGCACGCATCGAAGCCGACCTCAGCGGACGCCTCCTCGACTGCCCTGGCGGCGCAGTAAGTTTCACCGCAGAGCGAGTCAGCCAAGACGATCTGGTCACACATCCGCGAACAGAACTGCACGACAAGGGCATCCGCTCATAGCTGCGGGAAACCGTCTCCGCGGTGCAAGGCCCCTCCTCGGTCACCGCGCCGCGATCTGTTACGAGATCAGAGCGTCCACTTGAGGATCAAGGTGATGACAGCAGCGATCACGGCCACCGCGATGGCGGCCCCACCCCACACAATGCCCTGACGCTGCCACGGACGGCCGTGGTCGAGGGCGAACTTGCCGGGGCCGGTGAAAGCGACAGCCGCACCGACGGCGGCGAACAGCACGGGCATTTCGTAGCCCTTACCGGTCAGCAGGCCGCCACCCCAGGTGGCATTTATCGCATTGATCATGGTGCCGAGCACAATCGCCGAGGCCAGCGGCGTCAGCAGGCCGAGCAGCAGCAGAATGCCACCGGTGAATTCGCTGAGTCCGGCGAGGGTGCCGAACACTTTTCCGGGGTTGTAGCCCATGGAATCGAAGGCGGCGGCGTTGGCGCTCCAACCCATGCCGCTGAACCAGCCGAATAGTTTTTGAGCACCGTGGGCCGCGAGCAGGCCGCCGAAGACGACGCGCAGCACCAGGAGGCCGATATCGGCGGCGGAGTTGTCGAGGGTGGTGGTACTCGGATCGGTGGGGCGCCCGAGTGTGCGGTTGGTATTCATGCTGGTCCTCATCCGTGCATCGGTTATGAACACATGACTTGCTTAGCCTCGGCAATGAATCGGACTGCGGTCCGATTATCGCACAGAGCGACCCCACCGCGCGATAGGTGCGACTTATTCCGCGAGGAAGAAAAAATACCCGAGGAACATCACCATCAGCGCCCACATCGCCGGATGCACCTCTTTGATGCGTCCCTTCGCGACCATGACGATCGGATAGAACAACATGCCCATCGCGAGTCCATTCGCGATCGAGTAGGTCAACGGCATCATGACGACGGTGATGAAAGCCGGAATCGAGTACTCCAGCCGATTCCAGTCGATCTCGCCGAGCGCGCGGGCCATGAGCACGCCGACCACGATCAACGCGGGCGCGGTAATGGCCGCCGAACCAGCGACCACGGCGAAGATCGGGTAGCAGAACATGGCGACCAGGAACCAGCCCGCGGTAGTCACTGCGGTCATGCCGGTCCGTCCGCCAGCGGAAACGCCTGCGGTCGATTCGACATAGGCGGTGGTGGTCGAGGTGCCGATGACCGCGCCCGCCATGGTGCCCACCGAGTCCGCGGCAAGTGCGCTGGCCGCGCGCGGCAGTTTGCCGTCCTTGTCGAGCAGTCCGGCCTGGTTCGCGACGCCGATCAGGGTGCCGGAACAGTCGAAGAAGTCGACGAAGAGCATGGTGAGAATTACGACCGCCATCTGGCCAGTAAACGCATCGGGCAGGTGGATGATCGCTTGGCCGAAGGTGTGCTCGAGTCCCTTCGGCATCGCGACAACGCCCTTGGGCAGATCGACCAGACCGCTGATGACGCCCACGATGGCCGTGAGCACGATGCCGTAGAGCACCGCCCCGTGCCAACCGATGACCAGAAACACCACAGTCATCACGAGACCGAACAGTGCCAGCAGCGTGGTGCCCTTGGTGAAGTCGCCGAGCGTGACAAGAGTGGCCTCGCTATTGACCACGATGCCCGCGTTCTTCAGGCCGAGGAATGCCACGAACATGCCGATGCCCGCACCGACCGCCAGCTTCATCTGCATCGGAATCGCATTGAGGATGCGTTCACGCACCTTGGTGATCGCGAGTACGAAGAAGATCACCCCGGACAGGAAGGTCCCCGATAGCGCCACCTGCCACGGGATCCCCATTCCGAGCACGACCGAATAAGCGAAGAAGGCATTCAGGCCCATACCCGGTGCGAGCGCGATCGGATATTTGGCCCACACCCCCATGACCAATGTGCCGAAGACCGCGGCGACGGCCGTCGCGGTGAAGACCGCCTGCATGGGAATGCCCCTGGCGCCGAGCGCGCCCTCGTCGCCGAGCACCGATGGATTCACGGCGAGGACATAGGACATGGCGAGGAAGGTGATGGTTCCGGCCATCAGCTCGCGTTTCATGGTCGAACCGTTCGAACTGATGCCGAAGTACGCGTCCAGGCGTCCTCGGGTTCGCGTCAGCACGTCGGTGACCATGGGGCTCTCCAGTCGAAAAAGAGTACGGGGTGCCAGGGCACGGTAGCCGACAATTCACTGGTCACCCATGGTCAGGTGTCGGTTTCCATGAGCAGCGTCACGGAAGCCATCTCGGAAAGATCGATTGCCGCGCACCGAACTGACAGTCCAGATACCGAACGAATTCACCATGAAGGTCGAGCAATTCTTCGACCGCACCGGCGGCATATTCGGTACCCGCAGCTTCGTCGCCGAAACCACGCTCGGGGCCCGCGAGAGTCCTGGTTCAACCCCGAGCTCAGCGTAGGTCCCGGCCTCGCGTCACCCGTTCGGAGCGATTACCAGGCCCAGTTCGGAATCGCTGGCAAGCAATTCGTTGTGCGGGAGGACGCGGACCGTGTAGCCGACGGCACCGGACAGGGGGACCGGGGTTTCGACGGTGAAAAGGTCGACGCCGGACTCGGATCCGGTGTGGGTCATCGGGAAGGTGGCGGTGTCGGAGAGGTCGTCGGTCGGTGAGACTCGGCCGAGTACCGCTTGGACGGACACGTCGGAAGGGGTCAGGCCACCGAGGTCGATGCGGGCGGCGAGGGACAGTTCGGCGCCGATGATCGGAGTGTCGGGCAGGCCCGCACTGTCGACCTGGATGATCTTGACCGAGGACCAAGCCGCCTCGACTCGACGGCGGTACTCCGAAACCGCTCCGGCACCAGCGAATTCGTCGGCGGCCGCACGTCGACCGGCGGATGCGGCGGGGGCGTAGTACCCGACGGCATAGTCGCGAACCATACGCGAGGCCAGCACCTTCGGGCCGAGTGTTTGCAGCGTGTGACGCACCATCTCCACCCAGCGCACCGGCATATCCGAGCCATCGCGATCGTAGAAGCGCGGCGCGACGGTGCGTTCGAACAGATCGTAGAGGGCGGCGGCCTCGAGGTCGTCGCGGCGATGTTCATCGGAGACGCCGTCGGCGGTCGGTATAGCCCAACCGTTTTCGCCGTCGTACATCTCATCCCACCAGCCGTCGCGGATGGAGAGGTTGAGCCCGCCGTTGAGCGCGGACTTCATACCCGAGGTGCCGCAGGCCTCCAGCGGACGCAGCGGGTTGTTCAGCCAGACATCACAGCCCCAGTACAGGTAGCGGGCCATGGAGATGTCGTAGTCGGGCAGGAAGACGATGCGATGACGCACTTCCGGATCGTCGGCGAACCGCACGACCTGCTGAATCAGTGTCTTGCCGCCATCGTCGGCAGGGTGACTCTTACCCGCGACGACCAATTGCATCGGCCGATCAGGATCCAGCAGCAGCGCACGCAAGCGCTGCGGATCACGCAGCATCAGGGTCAGCCGCTTGTAGGTCGGCACCCGGCGCGCAAAGCCAACGGTCAATACATTCGGATCGAAAACGCTGTCGACCCAACCCAATTCAGCCGAGGCCGCACCGCGCTCCAGCCAAGACGCGCGCACTCGGCGGCGCACCTCGGCAACGAGGGTGGCGCGCAGGGTATTCCGGGTCGACCACAATTCACCCAGGTCGAAGTCGCGCAGCTTCTCCCAGCCACGCGCCTCCTCGACCAGCTCGGGTCCGATGTGTTCGCGTGCCTTGTCGAACCATTCACGTGCGGCCCAGGTCGGGGCGTGCACACCGTTGGTGACCGAACCGATCGGTACCTCGGTCGCGTCGAAGCCCGGCCACAGCGGCGCGAACATGGCGCGACTCACCTCGCCGTGCAGTTTGGAAACACCATTGGCGCGCTGGGCGAGTCGCAAGCCCATATGCGCCATATTGAACACCGATGGATCGGCTTCGCGACCGAGCGCGACAATGCGGTCGACGGAAAGCCCTGGCAGCATTGCGGATTCGGATTCGCCGTGACCACCGCCGAAATACCTGCGCACCAACGGCATCGGGAACCGGTCGATACCAGCTGGCACCGGCGTATGCGTGGTGAACACGGTCGCCGCCCGCACCGCGGTGAGTGCGGTATCGAAATCCAATCCGGCCGAGACGAATTCACGGATCCGCTCGACACCGAGGAATCCGGCGTGGCCCTCGTTCATATGGAACACATCGGGATCCGGCACCCCGGCGGCTCGCGTATAGGCGCGCACCGCCCGCACCCCACCGATACCGGCGAGGATCTCCTGCTTGATTCGATGGTCCTGATCACCGCCGTAGAGCCGGTCGGTGACCGCGCGCAGTTCCGGACCGTTTTCGGCGATATCGGAATCCAACAGCAGCAAAGGCACCCGCCCGACCTGCGCGATCCATACCCGCGCCCGCAGCACCCGCTGATCGGGCATGGCCACATGGATCAGCACCGGCGAACCTTCGGTGGTCAGCAGCCGCAATGGCAGCCCCTGCGGATCCAGCGCCGGATAGTGCTCGGACTGCCAACCGTCCGCGGTCAGCGACTGCCGGAAGTAGCCGGACCGGTAGAGCAATCCGACGCCGATCAGCGGCAGCCCCAGATCCGATGCGGACTTCAGATGATCACCGGCGAGAATCCCGAGGCCACCCGAATAGTTCGGCAGGACCTCGGTGACTCCGAATTCCATCGAGAAATAGGCGATACCGCGCACGGGCTCGTCGGTCTGCCGCTGGAACCAGCCCGGCCGCGTCAGGTAATCGCGCAGATCCGCGGCCGCGGCATCCACTCGCCCGACGTAGTCCGCATCGGCGGCGAGCTCGTCCAGCCGCGCCGCGGGCACCTCGCCCAGCATCCGCACCGGATCGTGGCCGAGTTCGCGCCACAGCGCAGGATCGAGCTCCGCGAACAGATCCTGGGTAGGCCAATGCCACGACCAACGCAGATTCGTGGAAAGTTCGCCCAGGGCCGCCAAACGCTCGGGCAGATGGGCACGGACGGTGAAACGACGGAGTGCCTTCACGTGCCGAACCCTACCGAATGCCGCACCCCCGGTCGCTCCAGCCGCCCAGGTCACTTGACCAAATGCGCCGCATCCGCGATCAGGGTCGACGGAAGAGCGGCAGACCCCGACCATCAGACCACATGCAGCCGCACCGCAGGGTCGAGGGCGGCGAGGTCGTCGGGGTCGGAGGTGACGACCATGATCGACTGCACAGCATGAGCAAGCACGATCACTTGTGCATCGACCACATCAGCGGTGCCAGTGGCGGCCAGCAAGGCGCCGACCGCGATGGCATGGGTCTCGCTGAGTTCGGCGACGGTGACCGTATGCGCTTTCAAAAGCCGCGAAATCGCATGCAGACGTGGACTGTTCCGCCATGTCTGTGCCAGAACTGTTGCAGGGATGAGGATTTGGTAATTCCGTCGGGTTGCTTCATGCAACACCGCGACGGCGCGGGAGTTGCGTTTTTCGAGGCCGATCAGTGCTCCGGAGTCGAGCACAATCATGCGGCACCGCCGAGGTGGTCCGCCGCTGCGGCCGCCTCGGCAGCGTCGAGAGCGACGCCGGCCTCTTCTCGGTCGACGGCGGTGACCCCAGCCTCGGTAGCGAGTTCGGTGAGGACTGCCTCAGCGGCGGCCCAATCGGGTTCACGGCGGGCCAGCGCGGCGAACCAGGACAATACGGAGGACGCTAGTCCTGCCTCGACGGCGCGATCCGCTTTGGCGGCAAGGTCGTCGGGGATCGAAATGGTAATACGTGCCAAGACCAGCACGATACTCAAAAGTATGAACTTTTCATACCGTTGAGTATCCGGCGGACGCAATGCCGTTGGCCGCTGCGACGCCCAGTCCGAATAATGGCTCGCGACCAACCGGAGCGGATGAGAGCATCAGCTGATGCCGCACTGGATCGATGTGCTCCCCCAGTTCCTGTTGGCCTGCCTCATCCTGGCCGCCCTGCCGGGACCGGCGACGGCGTTGTTCCTCCAACGCGCGGTGCGGGACGGTCGCACGGCAGGCCTGGCGGCGGTGGCCGGGAACGAGATCGGGGTTTTCGGGTGGACGCTCGCCGGTGGCGCAGGTCTGTCGGTGCTGCTGGTCGCGAACCGGTTCATGAACACCGCGGTGCACGTCATCGGGGCGTTGGTGTTGATCTGGCTCGGCGTGCAGGCCTGGCGCGGCGCCCGCGGTGACGACGAATTCGGCAGCACGATGACCAAGCTGTTGCCGACCGGGCGCACCCCGGGTTCGGCCTTCCGCGCCTCGCTGATCTCGATCGCGGCGAATCCGAAGGCGGCCGTCTTCGGCCTGACGATCCTGCCGCAGTTCCTGCCATCGAGCGGTCCAGTACTACCGACCGTGCTGATCCTGGCAGGTATCCAACTGGTCATCGATACGGCCTGGTGCATCGGCATCGTGCTTGCCGCGGACCGGGCCGGGACCTGGCTGCGACGAACCGGAATCCGCCAGCGCGTGGAGCGCGCGCTCGGCGCGATCTTGGTCGCACTCGGTCTCGGTCTGGCGGCCGACGCACGCTGATCCCGTCCAACCGCCCCGCAACCGGTAGGTTGGTCGACGTGACCGGCCGCATCGCAATCGATGACACCGCCCCCGCGATATGGCTGTGCGACAGCTCGGCCAAGGCCGTGGTCGGCGAGGTCTTTCCGGTGCGCACCGTGGTCTGGCGCGAGGGCCATGACGCCGTCTCCGCCACGCTCGCGGTGCGCGGCCCCGGCTCGTCGCGGATCACCCGCATTCGCATGACGCCGGACTATGAACCGGATGTCTTCAACGCCACCTTCGTACCCAACCTGCCCGGCACGTGGACCTACCGCATCGAGGGCTGGAGCGATCCGATCGCCACTTGGCGGGCGGCGGTGGAAGCCAAGCTGGCAGTCGGACAGAGCGCCGCCGACCTCGCCAACGACCTCGAACTCGGCGCCCGGCTGTTCGAGCGGGCCGCGCAGGCGGTGCCCAAGAAGCAGTTCGAGCGCTTGCGCGCGGCAGCGACGGCATTGCGCGCCGATGCACAGCTACCCGCTCGGGTCGCCCCCGCCTTCAGCGCTGAGGTCGCTCAGATTCTGCGCGATACGCCCTTGCGGGACTTTGTCACTCGCGGCCCGCAGCATTCGGTGCTGGTGGAACGTCAACGCGCACTGTACGGCTCGTGGTACGAATTCTTCCCGCGCTCGACCGGCGGCCGCGATGCCGAGGGCAACCCGATCCACGGTAACTTCGCCACCGCCGCAAAAGAATTGCCGCGTATCGCGGGCATGGGCTTCGATGTGGTCTATCTGCCGCCGATCCACCCGATCGGTGAGATCAACCGCAAGGGCCGCAATAACGCGCTCGCCGCCGAACCCGGTGACGTCGGATCCCCGTGGGCGATCGGGTCGAAGCAGGGCGGGCACGACGCAATCCATCCCGAACTCGGCAGCACCGCCGACTTCGCCGAATTCGTCGCCACCGCAACCCGACTCGGCCTGGAGGTCGCCCTCGACCTGGCGCTGCAGTGCGCACCGGATCATCCCTGGGTCGGCGCGCATCCGGAGTGGTTCACCACCCTCCCGGACGGCACCATCGCCTACGCCGAGAATCCGCCGAAGAAGTACCAGGACATCTACCCGGTCAACTTCGACAACGATCCGGACGGGCTCTACGCGGAAGTACTTCGCGTCGTCCGGCACTGGATCAGCTTGGGCGTCAAAATCTTCCGTGTCGACAACCCGCACACCAAGCCAGCCGATTTCTGGGAATGGCTGATCGCGACGGTGCGGCGCAGCGATCCGGACGTGATCTTCCTGTCCGAGGCATTCACCCGACCGGCCCGGCTCTACGGACTGGCCCGCCGCGGATTCAGCCAGTCCTATACGTATTTCACCTGGCGCGTCGCCAAATGGGAGCTGACCGAATTCGGCAACGAACTGGCCGCCAAGGCCGACGAGGCCAGACCGAACCTGTTCGTCAACACTCCCGACATCCTGCACGAAAGCCTGCAGCACGGCGGGCCAGGCATGTTCGCCATCCGCGCGGTGCTGGCCGCGACCATGGGCCCGACCTGGGGTGTCTACTCCGGATTCGAACTTTTCGAGCATCAGGCGGTGCGCCCGGGAAGCGAGGAATACCTGGACTCGGAGAAGTACGAGCTGCGCCCGCGCCCGTTCGCCGAGGCGCTCGCGCGCGGAGAATCCTTGGAGCCGTGGATTACTCGACTCAACGAGATCCGCCGTGCACATCCGGCACTGCAGCAGTTGCGCTGCATCCACTTCCACCACATCGACAACGACGCACTGCTGGCCTATTCCAAGGTCGATCCGGTCAGCGGTGATGCGGTGCTGGTCGTGGTGAATCTGAATCCCTATGGGGCCGAATGGGGCATGATCTCGCTCGACCTGCCCGCCATCGGCCGCGAATGGCACGACCATCCGGTGGTGTTCGACGAGGTCAGCGGCGAGGAATACCACTGGGCGCAGACCAATTACGTGCGCCTGGATCCGGCACGCGCGGTAGCCCACATTCTCACGCTGCCCGCGGTACCACAGCAGGCGCGCGCGGAACTGGCCTTCCGGAGGACATTTCGATGAAACGTCGCGATCTCATGCTGCTCGCGGCGGGCACCCACACCGATCCGCATACCGTGCTCGGCGCGCACCCGCATCCCGACGGCACGATCGTCCGGGTATTGCGCCCGCATGCCGATACGGTGTTCGCCAGGGTCGGTGGCGTCGACCATCCGCTGAAGTCGTTGGGGCACGGCATTTTCGCCGGTATCGTACCGCATCCGGACCTGATGGACTACCGCATCGTCACCAATTACCAAGGCGGACAGACGATCATCAGCGCGGACGGCTACCGATTTCTGCCCACGGTCGGTGAGCTGGATCTGCATCTCATCGGCGAGGGCCGCCACGAACACCTGTGGGCGGTCCTCGGCGCGCACCCGCGCCACTACACCACCCTCGACGGCGAGGTGGACGGGACTTCGTTCGCCGTCTGGGCACCGAATGCCCGGGGTGTCACCGTGATCGGCGATTTCGACGAGTGGAGCGGGAATACCGCACCGATGCGTTCGCTCGGATCCTCGGGAGTCTGGGAAGTTTTCGTGCCGGGGGTCGGTGTCGGCACCAAGTACAAGTTTCGGGTGCACGGCGCTGACGGACGCACCGTCGATCATGCCGATCCGCTGGCCTTCGCGACGGAGTTGCCCCCGGCGACGGCATCGGTGGTCACCGAAAGCAATTACGTCTGGTCCGACGCTGATTGGGTCGCGACGCGCGAACGCACCGACCCGACCCGCGCCCCGATGAGTGTCTACGAAGTGCACCTGGACTCCTGGCGTCCTGGCCTCGGCTACCGCGAATTGGCCGATCAGCTCGCGGATTACGTGCGCGCGGCCGGATTCACCCATATCGAACTGCTGCCGATCGCCGAGCACCCGTTCGGCGGCTCCTGGGGATACCAGGTCACCTCGTATTACGCGCCCACCGCCCGCTTCGGCGCCCCCGACGATTTCCGGGCCTTCGTCGACCGCATGCACGCGGCAGGCATCGGCGTTCTGCTCGACTGGGTGCCCGCCCACTTCCCCCGTGACGAATGGGCACTCGCACGGTTCGACGGCACCGCGCTCTACGAGCACGCCGATCCACGCCGCGGCGAGCAACTCGACTGGGGGACCTATATTTTCGATTTCGGCCGCAATGAGGTGCGCAACTTTCTAGTGGCCAATGCGCGGTACTGGATCGAAGAATTCCATATCGACGGACTGCGCGTCGACGCGGTCGCCTCCATGCTGTACCTGGATTACTCACGCGCCGAAGGCGAATGGGAACCCAATGTGCACGGCGGTCGGGAGAATCTGGAGGCCGTCGACTTCCTCCAAGACCTCAACGAAACCGTGCACCGCCACCATCCCGGCGTCGTCACCATCGCCGAGGAATCCACCACCTGGCCCAGTGTCACCCGCGGTGCCGATGTCGGCGGTCTCGGCTTCACCATGAAGTGGAATATGGGCTGGATGCACGACACCCTGGGCTATCTGGGACGCGATCCGATCCACCGATCCTGGCACCACAACGAGATCACCTTCTCGCTGGTGTACGCGTGGAGCGAGAACTATGTGCTGCCGATCAGCCACGACGAGGTCGTGCACGGTAAGGGCACGCTCTGGACCAGAATGCCCGGCGACGATTTCGCCAAGGCGGCGGGGGTGCGCGCACTGCTGGCCTACATGTGGTCGCATCCCGGTAAGCAATTGCTGTTCATGGGCCAGGATTTCGGTCAGTTCCGGGAATGGTCACACGATCGCGGCCTGGACTGGCACGAACTGGAAAACCCACTGCACCAAGGAATTACCGCCGCTGTCCGGGATCTGAACGCGGTCTACCGCGCCCGGCCCGCGCTATGGAGCCAGGACACCAGCCCCGGCGGCTACTCCTGGGTCCAGGCCGACGATCGCGAAAACAATGTGATCGCCTTCCTGCGCTACGGCTCCGACGGTTCGGTCATCGCCTGCATCTTCAACTTCTCCGGCTCGATGCACGGCGAATACCGCGTCGGCCTGCCGACGGCGGGCACCTGGCGCGAAATCCTCAATACCGACGCCGCCGAATACGGCGGCTCCGGCATCGGAAACCTGGGCGGCGTCAAGGCGACCGATGAGCCATGGCACGACCGACCCGCTTCGGCCACCGTGGCGCTGGCCCCGAACACCGCAATCTGGCTCGCACCAGAGCCATAAGCCACCACGCGGCTAAGGCGGTGGGTCGAGCCGCAGCGCTCAGCCCGGGATTCGACCCCGTCGCGCTGCCCCCGAACACCGGGATCCAGCCCGCGCCAGAGCCATAAGCCACCACACGAGTAGGTCGAGCAAGCCGAGCCGCAGCGCCCAGCCCGACCTCGGCCACAGTAGCGCAGCCCCGAACCAAGATTTGGGCCGAGCCGAAGACAGACACCGCTACGTAGGTAGGTCGAGCACAGCGCTCTAGCCGGGCTTCGGCCACCATGGCGGCCACAAACACCGCACTCTGGCCGCGCCCGAGATACAAGACACCAGCTGGACGAGCCGCAGGCCCCCGCGGTGTTCAGCTGCGCCGGTCCCATAGCGCTCGGTACTCAGCTGCGCCATTGCGTTGCCGATGACCGCGCCCGGCGATAGACCGCGCCGATGTGATCGGCGGATAGGGCCCGGCGATCGCATCGGCGCACACTATCCGCCCATGCCATGCGCGCCGCAGCGGCAGGTCAGTACAGCGCAGCAGCCAACTTGCGGCGGGCCGCAATCACGAAAGGCTCTGCCGGGTCGAACAATTCGAAGAGTTCGAGCAGCCGAGTGCGCGCCCTGGTGCGATCATCGCCCGCCGTCTTCTTGATCACGGCGATCAACCGGTCGAACGAGGCCTCCGGCTGCTGGCTCAACATTTCGACGTCGGCGGCGTCCATGGCCGCGTCGACATTGGCCGGATCGGCATCAGCAGTGGCGATCGCGGAATCCGAAACGGCCTGGGCACGGGACAGGAAGCGCAATTGACGCAGCGCGCTCTTAGCCTCCTCATTGCCCGGCTCCGCGGCGATGATGGCCTCATAGGCCGCTTCGGCACCGGCTATATCGCCGCGCTCTAGCGCGGCCTCCGCGGCCGTGAAACGCGGGTCCTCGACCGCCTGAGGCTGCTCACCGCCCTCGAGCTGGCCGCCGACCGCCTCGACGACCGCGCTCAGCCACTGCCGGACCTGCGGCTCCGGCTGGGCGCCCTCGAAATCCGCGAGCGGTCGGCCACCGGCCACCGCGATCACCGTCGGGATGCCCTTCACACCGAACGCCTGCGCGATCCGCATATTGGCCTCGGCCTCGACCGTCGCCAGATCCCACGCGCCCGCGCCCTCCTGGACGAGCCGCTCCAGCGTCCGGACGAGTTCGACGCTGCCCGGGCTGCGCTGCGAATACAGCGCGACGACCACCGGCACTTGGGTGGACCGGCGCAGCACCTTGGTTTCGAAATCCGCCTCGGAGACGGCGTAGGCGCCGCCTCCCGCTCCCGACGTACCGGCCGGGGGCTGCTTCAGGCTGGACAAATCCACCGCACCGGACATAGCGGCGGCGACGGCTGGCGAAGGGCGGCGGGCAGCAGGTCGAGTCACAGTTTCCAGTTTGTCACGGCGTGACCGACGCCTGGGCTCCGGAGTCGACAGAACCGACCTCGCTCAGCTCACCGAGCTTGCCCGCGCGCACCGCCCACACCTCGAAGAGCACGGTGAAGAACGGCGGAATGCTGGACAGCAGCGCGAGCACCGTGGTCTTGGTGTTCCAGGCCAACTCGCGAGCCGCGAGGATCGCGGTTATGACGAACAGGATGAAGATGATGCCGTGCGTCATCCCGAACACCTTGACCGGCCACAGCACCGGGTCGGGGAGTCGCTTGAACACCATGCCGACGATCAGGAAGACCCAGGAGATCGCCTCCAGCACGGCGATGAAGCGGAACCGCTTGGCCACGGTGCTCAAGTCGAAGAAATTGCCCATGGCCACCATTGTGCCGGACTGCTACGACGGGCCGTAGTTGAACCGGTCACACCTGACCTCCGCCGACCCGGTATACGCCGGGCCGACGGAGGCGAGGATTACACCTTGATGATCAGCGCGTCACCCTGACCGCCACCGCCGCAGAGCGCGGCCGCACCGATACCGCCGCCGCGCCGCTTCAACTCCAGCGCCAGATGCAGCAGGATGCGTGCACCGGACATGCCGAGCGGGTGCCCGATGGCGATCGCGCCACCGTTGACATTCACCTTCTCCGGATCGATGCCCAGCTTGCGGGTGGATGCGATGCCGACCGCCGCGAACGCCTCGTTGATCTCCACCAGATCCAGCTCGGCGGGCGAAATGCCTTCGCGCGCGCAGGCCTTGGCGATCGCATTGGCGGGCTGATCCTGCAACGTCGAATCCGGACCCGCCACCACGCCAGCGGCGCCGATCTCGGCGATCCAGCTCAGGCCGAGCGACTGCGCCTTCTCCTTGCTCATCACGACCACCGCGGCCGCGCCGTCGGAAATCTGTGAGGCGGTGCCGGCGGTAATGCTGCCGTCCTTGCGGAAGGCCGGACGCAGCTTGCCCAGTGACTCCGCGGTGGTGTCGGCGCGGATGCCCTCGTCGGCGCTCACCACGATTGGGTCGCCCTTGCGCTGCGGCACCGAGACCGGGACCACCTCGTCATCGAAGACGCCGTTCTTCCACGCCGCCGCCGCACGCTGGTGCGAGGCCGCCGCGAACGCGTCCTGATCCTCCCGGCTGACCGGCTCGGCGTCATTGCGCTGTTCGGTCAGCGCACCCATCGGCTGGTCGGTGAAGATGTCGTGCAAACCGTCGTATGCCATGCTGTCGCGCAGCGTCACATCGCCGTATTTGTAACCCTCCCTGCTCTTTTCGAGCAGATGCGGGGCCTGGCTCATGGATTCCTGACCGCCAGCGACGACGATCTCGTACTCACCCGCGCGGATGAGCTGATCCGCGAGCGCGATCGCATTGATACCGGACAGGCACACCTTGTTCACCGTCAGTGCGGGCACATCCATCGGAATGCCCGCGGCCACGGCCGCCTGCCGGGCCGGGATCTGTCCCGCACCCGCGGTGAGCACCTGACCCATGATCACGTAGTCGACCTGCTCCGGTGCGACGCCGCCCTTGTCCAGCGCGGCCTTGATAGCGAAACCGCCCAGCTCGGAACCAGTGAAGTCCTTGAGACCTCCGAGCAGCCGACCGACCGGGGTACGCGCACCGGAAAGGATCACGGTTGTGGTCACGACGAGCCTCGCATTCATTGATTCGGAACAGCGTCGCGCACCTGACACCCGCGACGTCAACCTCTGTACTCAAAGGTAGCTTGTCCTAGTCGAACGCCCTCTACCAGGTACGCGCTACGTTCGAAGGGTGAGCAACGTTATCGACCCGTCGAACTTCATCCCCGGTGACTACATCATCGCCGTCGACCATGTCGGCATCGCCGTACCCGACCTGGATGCCGCGATTGCCTGGTATGCCGACAATCTCGGCATGATCGAGACCCATCGCGAGGTGAACGAGGCCCAAGGTGTGCACGAGGCGATGCTGTCTTTGCCCGGTGCACCGGACAGCGCGACTGCCCTGCAGTTGCTGGCGCCGCTCAACGCGGAGTCCACGATCGCGAAATTCATCGACCGCAGCGGTCCGGGCCTGCAGCAACTCGCGTATCGTGTCACCGATATCGAGGCCGTTTCCACATACCTTCGTGATCGAGGTCTGCGTTTGCTGTACGACGCCCCCCGTCACGGAACCGCCGATTCTCGCATCAATTTCATTCACCCGAAGGATGCTGGCGGTGTGCTGATCGAGTTGGTCGAGCCGAACGCGAATGTTACGCACTAGTATCAAGATCGGGCCTGAAAAACTCGTCTGGATCACATTCGCGGTCGAGTCACCATGAGGTGCAAGTAGGCTGTAGTTTGTGTGCCATGTCGTCACCTGAGTCCGATCGCAATCGCTTCGTTGCACTGCCCTTCACCGTTGTGCGCAAGGGTTATGCGCAAGACGAGGTACGCAACTACTTCGACCGTTTCGATGCCGAGTTAAGGGTCACCGCCACAGATCGGGATGCCGCTGCGGCGCAAGCCCGTAACCTTGCCAGCCAGCTGGAGGACGCGCGGGACGAGATCGACGAACTTCGTAAGGAAGTCGATCGCCTTTCGGTTCCGCCAACCACTGCGGAAGGCATGTCCGACCGCATCTCTCGGATGCTGCGACTGGCTTCCGACGAGGCTTCCGAGGTCCGCGCGCTCGCGCAGGCCGAGGCGGCGGAAATGGTGTCGATCGCCGAGCAGCAGGCCACCGAAATGCGTGGCAAGTACGAATCGCTGCTCGCCGAGACCAAGGAGAAGCGCGAGGCGCTCGAGATCGAATTCGAGCAGACCCTGGCGAATGCGCGTACCGAGTCCGCCAAGATCATCGAGGCCGCTCAGGCCGAGGCCGACCGCCTCGGCAAGGAAGCCGATGCCAAGCGCAAGGCGACCCAGCAGGACTTCGAGGCCACCATGGCGGAGCGTCGCACCAAGCTCACCCGCGCCATGGAGGAGCTCGAGGCCACCAGCCGCGCCGAGGCCGCCCAGCGGATCAAGGACGCGACCGACGAGTCCAACCGCCTCATCACCTCCGCCACCCAGACCTCCGAGCGCAAGATCGCGCACGCCAAGGAACTCGCCGAGGAAATGCGTGTACTGCGCGGCCGGGTGCTCGCCCAGCTGCTCGGCATCCGCGGCCAGCTCGACTCCGTACCCGCCATGCTCGCTGCCGTCAACCGGGAAAGCGAACTGCTGGACGGTGTTCCGGATCAGCGCAAGTCCATCGGCGGTGGCACCAAGTCGGTGACCGGCGGTTCACGCGCCAAGGCAATCCCTGAGGTCTCGGCCGAGGAAGACGACATCGACGCCGACGAGCGCGAGAACGCCGAAATCAGCAACTGACAACGGCGGGCTGAGCGGCGACAAACGCAACACCCCAACCGAATTCACACCAAGGCCGCCCCACACCTGGGGCGGCCTTCCTAATGTCCGGACATCGCCCGTATTGGACATACGCCGCCACAACAATATTCCGCCCCACCGAAACACCCAGCGTCCCTGGCGCATTCGTCACGAACTCCGCGTCTACCCCAGAGATCCTCGGCCGCAGACGAACTGATAGATATTGCGGGTCAGCAACATTTGAGTGATAGCACCATCAGTGTTTTTGGCCACCACCGTCACATCGGTGAGATCGGGTTGTTCGAGAAACGCGGCAATGAGGTTGGCGACACCAACTGGTGTCAGACGCCCGGTACCTCTCGACGTGGGAGTGTTTCGACCTCCGCACTTCCGTTTTGGTCCCGCCCGCTGTCTGTCAGGCGCACCCTTGATCCATCGGGGGCCCGTCTGAAACGCACCGTTTGCGGTAGCCGCACACCGTCTGCGCGAGTGCGTACCGGCGGGGCGGTCGGATGCAGGGCAGGATTGCTCAGGGCTGCAGGGGGATTCAGGACCAGCGGCGGGTGATTCGGCGGGTGCGACGACCGTTCCAGCAGCCGCGGTGCCAGTGCCTGCGATCGTCTTCGCCATCATCGACCGCCCACGCGACGATATGGGCAACCCCTGGCAGGATTTCGTGATCGCAGCCGGGGCAGCGATACATTTTGGTCGCCCGGCTACCCGGGATGGTTCGCACGATATACATATCGTCGCTGTCCGGCCCGGCCTCCCGCCGACCGAAGACATCGCCGATCGGCACAGCATCCTCCTGCGAGCCGCCCACCTGGCGTTCCATCCGCGGTTTCCGTCGAGGCATCTCATGAGCCTAGGTCGTAGCCGAGTTCACGCCGCGCCTGCGGTCCATCCCACCCGCACCGCACACGTTTGCCCGCCGAACCCATCCGCCACCAGCAAACCCATGCCCGACCAGCCAAACCTGAGCCCCCGCGAACAAAGCCAAACACCCGGCCGGCGAGCCCTACCGCGCAGCCGGACACGCACCCTTGCGGTCTTCTGGCATGTCTTCTCGGTCAAACCCCAGCCGCTAGCAACGTACACGGCCATCGAACATAAGCACCGAAGGCAACCTCACGCACCGCCGCCACCGACGACCTCACATACCCCGAGAACACTGTCCGTCACTCCCACACCGCGCACGCTTGCGCACCGAATCCAACCGCAGCGCACACCCTCGACGGGCAAATCTATGCGCAGCGAGCGAACCGTGCATGGCGAACGAACCACGCGCAGCCAACGATGCGCAGCGACGAACCATGCGCAACGGACCATGTGCCACGAGCAAACGATGCGGCGAACGAACCATGCCCAGCCAACGACCTGCGCAACGAACCATGCGCAGCGACAACTACGCGCAGCCAACCAACTACGCGCTGCCGACGATGCGCACACCATGGAGCCGCACAATGACTCGCCCCGGCCAGATCCGTCGCGCCACCCCTGCCGATGTACCCGCCATGGTAGGCCTGGTCGAAGATCTCGCCGAGTACGAGAAGTCCCGCGCGCAGTGCACACTCACGGCCGAGCAGCTGGGCGCCGCGCTGTTCGGGCCGTCACCCGCGGTTTTCGCCCATGCCGTCGAGGACGAGACCGGTGTGGTCGGCTGTGCGATCTGGTTCCTGAACTACTCCACCTGGACCGGCGTACCCGACAACCATGCGCAGCGAGCGAACGATGCGCGGCGAACGAATTCATGCGCAGCAGACGAAACCATTCGCCATGGCAGCGGCAGATGCTAGAAGAGACGGAATTCGTTGCTCTCGGTGCCACGTAGGGCGTCATAATCGAGGGTCAGGCAGCGGATGCCGCGGTCCTCGGCGAGAGTGCGGGCTTGGGGTTTGATCTGTTGGGCGGCGAAGACGCCAGCGACCGGGGCGAGGAGTGGGTCGCGGTTCAGGAGTTCGAGGTAGCGGGTGAGCTGTTCGACGCCGTCGATTTCACCGCGACGCTTGATCTCGACGGCCACGGTTGCGCCGTCTGCGTTGCGGCAGAGCAGATCTACCGGGCCGATAGCGGTCATGTACTCGCGGCGGATCAGCGTGTAGCCGGGGCCGAGGGTCTGTACGTGTTCGGCGAGCAGTTCCTGAAGATGGGCTTCAACACCGTCTTTCACCAGACCCGGGTCCACGCCCAGCTCATGCGAGGAGTCGTGCTCGATCTCCTCGATGGTGATGCGCAGTTCCTCACCCGCCTTATTGGTGACCACCCAGAAGGCCTTTGCGCCCTCGGGCACCGCATCACCATCGCGCTCCTCTAACCAGCACGGCGGACTCATCCAGTTCAGCGGCTTATACGAGCCGCCGTCGGAATGTACGAGAACCGAACCGTCCGCTTTGATCAGCAGTAACCGGCGGGCCATTGCGAGATGGGCGGTGAGTCGCCCTACGTAGTCGACCTGACAGCGAGCAATCACTAGGCGCACCCAAGCACTGTAGGTGAGCGCCCGGTCCCGCCCGGCGTCGCCCCTGCCGCGTCTGCGCTCAGCCCATGAGCAGAATTGCCGCGAGGAACGCGCTCATGGCGAGCAGGCCGGATTCGACGCGGGTGAGGCGACGGGTAGACGCCGCTTTCGCACGCAGCATGCCGAAGCCGACCGCGGTTCCGATGACGAACGCCAACAGGTGACCGACATTGGTGAAGGTTCGTTCGATCAGCACACCCTCGGCGGCGACGATGAACCACACAGTGGACCAAGCGATTCGCCAACGGTGTGGAATGGCGACCACGATCGCCCCGACCAACGCCATGGCGCCGTAGCTGACGCCGACGTCCTGGGCCCAGCGGATGCTGGCGGGCAACCAGTCGGCCTCGATCGCGATCCACAGCCCGGCCGCGACAAGCAGCGTGGCGCCGATATGGCCGGCCATGAACACGCGCACCATATGCACCGCACCGAAACGCAGCTCGGCAAGTGCCAGCAGACAACCGAGCAACGGAATCAGCACCCAGGCGGCACTGACATCGCCGATCACCAGTGCACTCGACAGCATCGTGCCCACTCGGCCATCCAGCAGATTGTGCAGGTTCGTGCTCGCATGCAGTACCACCCGCGCCTGCGCCGACTCGCTCAGCGCCGAGAAGACCGCGGTAACAGCGACAAGGGCCGCCAGATATCCGAACGTCGCAGGGAGCCTCAGCTCCCGCCAGCGCGAGTCAAGCGGCCTGAGGGGTTCGACCGGCGCGCGGCCGGCGGTTGTCGTCGCTGCGACCATCAACACCTCCATACGCATCGACAGCTCCACGCGGAATCTGCCGATGCTGATTACTGCATTCTGTCATTCTCCATCATGGCCACCGGAGCGCCGCTTAGGGTAGCTGTTCCCTGTGAGGTTGCTACGAAACCTCTCGTCTCCGACGGGTAGCCCGGTCTCTTCGCTCGACAGCCGCCCGTCTGCACAATGGCCGAGTCGCTTCGGCGGCACGAACTATCTGTAGCTCACTCTGATTTTGATGAAGTCGAGCTACGAGCTCCGACACAAGTCTATCTCCGCAGCATAATCATCAGGCGCCGCGGTGTCGCTTACCTTCGCCTCCCGCTACCCCAGTCGGCCTTGATCGAATCGGGCATCATCCCCCCGTACACCTCGGATCATATTTCGGTGCCGGGAGGTTAGGAGGAAAGGTTAGCGTTCTTCGGACGCGAAGCTATAGCGGGGCGACCTTCGTATAACAGTTGCTCACGATCAGGTTGGGCGCGACATAGAGTGCGCGACCGAAATCACCATTGTGCGAACTTGAATTGTCATCAGAACCAGCGGGGCGGTGCAGTCGCTCTGTTGTCGGTTGAGTGGAATTCACCGATACCACGTGGCCGGGTGGTCGCGGAAACGCAGAAAGGCCCCCAACAATGTTGGGGGCCTTCCGCAAGGATGTTCCGGCGGTGTCCTACTCTCCCACACCCTGTCGAGTGCAGTACCATCGGCGCTGGTGGCCTTAGCTTCCGGGTTCGGAATGGGACCGGGCGTTTCCCCACCGCTATAGCCGCCGTAACTCTATGAAACTATCCACAAACAGCGCGACAATCCCAGGGGAACAAAATAACCCCTGTCGTTGTCTGCTGCAGTGTCTGTGTGTTGTTTCAGATACCGCACAGTGGACGCGTAGCTTCTTCGTTGGTAAGTCCTCGGCCGATTAGTACCAGTCACCTCCACCCGTTACCGGGCTTCCAGTTCTGGCCTATCAACCCCATGGTCTGTAGGGGGCCTTAACCACTCGAAGGTGGTGAGAAACCTCATCTTGGAACAGGCTTCCCGCTTAGATGCTTTCAGCGGTTATCCCTTCCGAACGTAGCTAACCAGCAGTGCCCTTGGCAGGACAACTGGCACACCAGAGGTTCGTCCGTCCCGGTCCTCTCGTACTAGGGACAGCCTTCCTCAAGTTTCTGACGCGCGCGGCGGATAGAGACCGAACTGTCTCACGACGTTCTAAACCCAGCTCGCGTGCCGCTTTAATGGGCGAACAGCCCAACCCTTGGGACCTACTCCAGCCCCAGGATGCGACGAGCCGACATCGAGGTGCCAAACCATCCCGTCGATATGGACTCTTGGGGAAGATCAGCCTGTTATCCCCGGGGTACCTTTTATCCGTTGAGCGACACCGCTTCCACTTGCCGGTGCCGGATCACTAGTCCCGACTTTCGTCCCTGCTCGAGCTGTCACTCTCACAGTCAAGCTCCCTTGTGCACTTGCACTCGACACCTGATTGCCAACCAGGCTGAGGGAACCTTTGGGCGCCTCCGTTACATTTTAGGAGGCAACCGCCCCAGTTAAACTACCCACCAGGCACTGTCCCTGAACCAGATCATGGCCCGAGGTTAGAGGTCCAATACGATCAGAGTGGTATTTCAACGACGACTCCACCAACACTAGCGTGCCAGCTTCACAGTCTCCCACCTATCCTACACAAACCGTACCGAACACCAATACCAAGCTATAGTGAAGGTCCCGGGGTCTTTTCGTCCTGCCGCGCGTAACGAGCATCTTTACTCGTAATGCAATTTCGCCGAGTCTGTGGTTGAGACAGCAGAGAAGTCGTTACGCCATTCGTGCAGGTCGGAACTTACCCGACAAGGAATTTCGCTACCTTAGGATGGTTATAGTTACCACCGCCGTTTACCGGGGCTTAAATTCTCAGCTTCGCCACCGAAGTAGCTAACCGGTCCTCTTAACCTTCCGGCACCGGGCAGGCGTCAGTCCGTATACATCGTCTTACGACTTCGCACGGACCTGTGTTTTTAGTAAACAGTCGCTTCTCTCTGGTCTCTGCGACCCAACCCAGCTCACGGTGCAAAACCGGTCACCAGATCGGGTCCCCCTTCTCCCGAAGTTACGGGGGCATTTTGCCGAGTTCCTTAACCACAGTTCTCTCGATCGCCTCAGTATTCTCTACCTGACCACCTGTGTCGGTTTGGGGTACGGGCCGTGTACCAACTCACTAGAGGCTTTTCTCGGCAGCATAGGATCACTGAATTCACCTCAATCGGCTACGCATCACCTCTCAGGCACAAGAGACACGGATTTGCCTATGTCTCGCCCTACAGGCTTACACCAGTACAACCACTGACTGGCCCAGCTACCTTCCTGCGTCACCCCATCGCTTGACTACTACAGCAAGGGTCGTATGCAGCCACTTCCGGCTCCCCGAAGGGAGTCCATCCGCTTTTGGATACTTAGCACCACTGATTCGCCATTGGGCGCGGATACACGGGTACGGGAATATCAACCCGTTGTCCATCGACTACGCCTGTCGGCCTCGCCTTAGGTCCCGACTCACCCTGGGCGGATTAACCTGGCCCAGGAACCCTTGGTCATTCGGCGGACGAGTTTCTCACTCGTCTTTCGCTACTCATGCCTGCATTCTCACTCCCACAGCCTCCACAACTAGCTCACGCTGCTGCTTCCATGGCTGCAGGACGCTCCCCTACCCATCCACACCACTGCACAACCCCCCGCAGGAGGAAGTGAATGTCATGTGTGAATGCCGCGGCTTCGGCGGTGTACTTGAGCCCCGCTACATTGTCGGCGCAGAATCACTTGACCAGTGAGCTATTACGCACTCTTTCAAGGATGGCTGCTTCTAAGCCAACCTCCTGGTTGTCTTCGCGACTCCACATCCTTTTCCACTTAGTACACGCTTAGGGGCCTTAGCCGGCGATCTGGGCTGTTTCCCTCTCGACTACGAAGCTTATCCCCCGCAGTCTCACTGCCACGCTCTCACACACCGGCATTCGGAGTTTGGCTGATTTCGGTAAGCTTGTAGGCCCCCTAGACCATCCAGTAGCTCTACCTCCGGCGTGAAACACGTGACGCTGCACCTAAATGCATTTCGGGGAGAACCAGCTATCACGGAGTTTGATTGGCCTTTCACCCCTACCCACAGCTCATCCCCTCAGTTTTCAACCTAAGTGGGTTCGGGCCTCCACGACGTCTTACCGTCGCTTCACCCTGGCCATGGGTAGATCACTCCGCTTCGGGTCTAGAACACGCGACTCACAACGCCCTATTCGGACTCGCTTTCGCTACGGCTACCCCACACGGGTTAACCTCGCCACATGCCACTAACTCGCAGGCTCATTCTTCAAAAGGCACGCCATCACCCACCCTAGCAAAGCTAAGCGCAGGCCCTGACGGATTGTAAGCGCACGGTTTCAGGTACTATTTCACTCCCCTCCCGGGGTACTTTTCACCTTTCCCTCACGGTACTAGTCCGCTATCGGTCACCAGGGAGTATTCAGGCTTACCGGGTGGTCCCGGCAGATTCACAGCAGATTTCACGGGCCCGCTGCTACTCGGGTACCCACTACAACAGAGCACGCATTTTCACCTACCGGACTATCACCGTCTATGGCGGGCCGTTCCAGACCACTTCGACTAACACGCACTTTTCTGACTGTCGCTCGACTCGGCAGAATCGAGAAAGTGAGCCCCACAACCCCAAGAACACAACGACTGCCGTCTATCACATGCTCCTGGTTTAGCCTCATCCGCTTTCGCTCGCCACTACTCACGGAATCACTATTGTTTTCTCTTCCTGTGGGTACTGAGATGTTTCACTTCCCCACGTTCCCTCCACACACCCTATATATTCAGATGCGGGTAACACGACATCACTCGTGCTGGGTTTCCCCATTCGGAAATCCTCGGATCTCAGCTCGGTTGACAGCTCCCCGAGGCTTATCGCAGCCTCCTACGTCCTTCATCGGCTCCTGGTGCCAAGGCATCCACCGTACGCTCTTAAACACTTACAAACAAAGATGCTCGCGTCCACTGTGCAGTTCTCAAACAACACACCCGAACGAATCCAATTCCGACACCAGCACCCCAGCCAAAAACTGGGGTCGGTATGACCGAGAACCCGATCGGATCGTCTATTTGCCTAGAAAGAAACACTCGCGTGTTCTCTCAGGACCCAACAGTGTGCCGATATATCCACCGCAACCGAAGACTGAGCTCCGATCAAACGCGAGAGAGATTGTCAGTGTTCCACCCATGAGCGTCCGCCGGACTACATGTGAGTCCGAAACGGTCTCTGGCATCAACGTTTACCATCCCCGACTCTTCGGGGTGCGATGCAGAAGTGCTCCTTAGAAAGGAGGTGATCCAGCCGCACCTTCCGGTACGGCTACCTTGTTACGACTTCGTCCCAATCGCCAATCCCACCTTCGACGGCTCCCTCCCACAAGGGGTTAGGCCACCGGCTTCGGGTGTTACCGACTTTCATGACGTGACGGGCGGTGTGTACAAGGCCCGGGAACGTATTCACCGCAGCGTTGCTGATCTGCGATTACTAGCGACTCCAACTTCACGGGGTCGAGTTGCAGACCCCGATCCGAACTGAGACCGGCTTTAAGGGATTCGCTCCACCTCACGGTATCGCAGCCCTCTGTACCGGCCATTGTAGCATGTGTGAAGCCCTGGACATAAGGGGCATGATGACTTGACGTCGTCCCCACCTTCCTCCGAGTTGACCCCGGCAGTCTCTCACGAGTCCCCGCCATAACGCGCTGGCAACATAAGATAAGGGTTGCGCTCGTTGCGGGACTTAACCCAACATCTCACGACACGAGCTGACGACAGCCATGCACCACCTGTACACCAACCACAAGGGGGGCGACATCTCTGCCGCTTTCTGGTGTATGTCAAACCCAGGTAAGGTTCTTCGCGTTGCATCGAATTAATCCACATGCTCCGCCGCTTGTGCGGGCCCCCGTCAATTCCTTTGAGTTTTAGCCTTGCGGCCGTACTCCCCAGGCGGGGTACTTAATGCGTTAGCTACGGCACGGATCCCGTGGAAGGAAACCCACACCTAGTACCCACCGTTTACGGCGTGGACTACCAGGGTATCTAATCCTGTTCGCTACCCACGCTTTCGCTTCTCAGCGTCAGTTACTTCCCAGAGACCCGCCTTCGCCACCGGTGTTCCTCCTGATATCTGCGCATTTCACCGCTACACCAGGAATTCCAGTCTCCCCTGAAGTACTCTAGTCCGCCCGTATCGACCGCAAGCCCACCGTTGAGCGGTAGGTTTTCACGATCGACGCGACGAACCGCCTACAAGCTCTTTACGCCCAGTAATTCCGGACAACGCTCGCACCCTACGTATTACCGCGGCTGCTGGCACGTAGTTGGCCGGTGCTTCTTCTACAGGTACCGTCACTCACGCTTCGTCCCTGTCGAAAGAGGTTTACAACCCGAAGGCCGTCATCCCTCACGCGGCGTCGCTGCATCAGGCTTCCGCCCATTGTGCAATATTCCCCACTGCTGCCTCCCGTAGGAGTCTGGGCCGTGTCTCAGTCCCAGTGTGGCCGGTCACCCTCTCAGGTCGGCTACCCGTCGTCGCCTTGGTAGGCCATTACCCCACCAACAAGCTGATAGGCCGCGGGCCCATCCTGCACCGATAAATCTTTCCACCACAAGACATGCATCTCGTAGTCATATCCGGTATTAGACCCAGTTTCCCAGGCTTATCCCGAAGTACAGGGCAGATCACCCACGTGTTACTCACCCGTTCGCCGCTCGTGTACCCCGAAGGGCCTTACCGCTCGACTTGCATGTGTTAAGCACGCCGCCAGCGTTCGTCCTGAGCCAGGATCAAACTCTCCGTTGAAGACTCTCAACCACACCCTCAAAAAGGGCGCAATCAGAAGAATTAACCAGAGTCCGAAAACCATGGCAAAAATCAAACACCAGCAAAAGTATTTGCTGACAAAAATGCCCGACCCACCCAAACGGGGGTTTGGAAGAGCCGGAACCAAAAAATATTTGGCACTGACATTCATCGACACACTATTGAGTTCTCAAAGAACACACGCACACACCATCTAACGGGTTCGACCCCGGTCGATCGGTGAGGCAACTTATCAAGCTTAGCTCAGCTGTGAACCCGATTCAAAATCGGGGTCTCGTTCGAGCTAGTGTGATCGCCAGGCGCTCAACGTCCTACCTCGTTTCCCTGGTCCTTCGCTCAGCCTTTCGGCTCAGCGCGTGGGCCCCGGGTCGGTGTCCGTGTCGCTCTGACTCGAATAAAGTTACGTGTCGGTGTGCACGATGTCAAATCGCCTGGTCAGGAACGCTTTTCGCCGCGAGCATATCGACGCCTTGCGTTCACATGATCAATCCGCCGCGCCGACTCGCTCCACCTGACCGCCCAACGCCTGCAGCTGCTCGACGAAATTCGGATAGCCGCGGTCGATATGGAAGACGTCGTGCACCTCAGTGGTGCCATCGGCAACCAGACCGGCAAGTACCAACCCGGCGCCGGCCCGAATATCCGACGACCACACCGGCGCGCTGGACAGGCGCGGAATTCCGCGCACCACCGCATGATGTCCATCGGTCCGCGCGTCGGCGCCCAGCCGGATCATCTCCTCCACAAAACGGAAGCGCGCCTCGAAGATGTTCTCAGTGATCATCGATGTGCCGTCCGCAATCGCCGCCAGGCCGATGGCCATCGGCTGCAGATCGGTCGGGAATCCGGGGAAAGGCAGAGTCGAGAAATTCACCGCGCGCGGCCGATCGGCCTGGATCACCCGGAAACCGTCCGGTTCGAACGAAATGCGCGCACCAGCGGAGCGCAGCTTGTCCAGCACGAGGGACAGGTGCTTGGGGTTGACGCCGGTGACCCGCACATCTCCCATGGTCATCACCGCAGCGATCCCCCAGGTGGCGGCAACGATCCGGTCACCGATCACCTGGTGCGTAGTCGGTGCGAGGCGCTCGACCCCCTGAATGGTGAGCACCGACGTGCCCGCCCCACTGATCCGCGCCCCCATCCGAACGAGCATGTTGCACAGATCGACGATGTCGGGTTCACGGGCCGCGTTATCGATGACCGTCTCCCCCTCGGCCAGCACGGCCGCCATGAGGATGTTCTCGGTCGCGCCCACCGAAGGAAAATCCAGCCGGATCCGCGCGCCCTGTAGTTCGTCCGCGCGCGCGACCACACAACCGTGCTCGATTTCGCTGGTCGCGCCGAGCAGACGCAGACCCGCCTGATGCATATCCAACGGCCGCGAGCCGATCGCGTCACCGCCGGGCAGCGCGACAACGGCTCGCTTACACCGCGCCATCAGCGGACCGAGCACACATACCGAAGCGCGGAACTGTGTCACCGCAGGAAAATCCGCATGGTACTTGGGTTCGGCGGGCGTGTTGATCGTGACGACCGACCCGTCGATTGCGACGTCGCAGCCGAGGCCGCGCAGCACATCACCCATCAACGGCACATCGAGGATGTCCGGGCAGTTCGTAATGGTGGTCGTGCCTTCGGCCAGCAATGCAGCCGCCATCAGCTTGAGGACGCTGTTCTTCGCACCCCCGACCGCGACCTCACCGACGAGTCGATTCCCGCCAGTAACCAAAAACCGTTCCATGCCGCCTCTCCGCGTATTCGGCGCACTGTTGGTGCAAAGGATAGTTGCGTTGCGGGCCGGTGGTAGCAGTGCCGGGGTTATATCCAGGTAGCTGGGACACATTTCAGGTTCTCCAGCAACTTTTTGCGTGTGTCGGTGCGGATCGGACGGTTCACGAACCACCTTGTTCGCCACCAGGCTTCCACAACACGTCACCGCCCGGGTTGGCGACACGGCTGAGGATGAACAGCAGGTCGGAGAGGCGGTTCAGGTACTTCGCCGGAAGGACATTCGTATCGTCCGGGTGCGCCTGCACCGCCGACCATGCCGAACGCTCCGCTCGCCGCGCCACCGTGCGGGCCGTGTGCAGCAGGGCGGCCAGCGGTGTGCCACCGGGCAGAATGAACGAATTCAGCGCGGGCAGTTCGGCATTGAACTCATCGCACCAGGCTTCGAGGCGATCGATATACGGCTGGGTGATTCGCAGCGGCGGATACTTCGGCTCCGGGACCACCGGGGTGGAGAGATCCGCGCCCGCATCGAACAGATCGTTCTGCACTTGGCGCAATACCTTCAGCAACTCCGGAGCCGGGTCACCGAGCGCGACGGCCACACCGATGGCGGCATTCGTTTCGTCACAGTCGGCATAAGCGACCAGCCGCGGATCGGTTTTGGCCACCCGCGAGAAATCGCTGAGACTAGTCGTCCCATCGTCGCCGGTCCGCGTATAGATCCGCGTCAGATGCACACTCACACGCCCACCCTATCGCTACACACGCCACAACTGATTTGGTAAGTACATGGGTAACTCGTCGGGGACGGGCTAAGTTGCCCACAGCCCTACCGCCGCCCGCAAACGCCACAGTTGCCGCGACTGAGTCTGGCGCCTAAAGGTTCGGGGAGGCGGACGAGCCTAGAGTCCGGGCAGCCGACGGGTGCGATCCGAGGGGCGAGATTCGACCCAGGAGAGGAAGGCTGCCAGTGAGCCGCGGTCCAGGGCCAATTCGTAATTGCCGTCGTTATCGGAAACCGCGGTTACCGCGATCTCGTCGGTCATGATGTCGTATTCGTCGCCACGCGGGCCGCGCCGATCACCGATCTCGATGCCCTGGCGTCGGATGGTGGAATCGGGACCGAGTTTCAGACTGGAGAGTTTGTAGAAGACGAGGCGATCCTCGTCATATCGAATCAGGCCGTGCCGCCACCCCTGGCCGCCGCGTGCGGGCAGCACCCGAAGAATCGCTGCGGTGCCGCCGCGGCGCAACATGATCAGCCGGTAGGTGGAGGCCAACGCCAAGAGAACGAGCGTGAGTACCAGAATGATCAGGAGAACCATCCCGGTCTGCAATGCCGTTCGTCCCTTCGTTCAGCCGCCGTGTCGACGACACGGCATTCGATCGGCGGTGTTCGCAGGCCCTTCGTGGCCCCCGCAGGCTACTGCTTCCGGGCCGGATGCTCACACCGCGTCCGGCCATTCAACCACGGCACCGAGTTTACAAATGGCGGGGCCTTGTCTTTGAACGTTCGAAGCCGGAAACGGCGCTGTCGGCGGCGATTACATTCGCCGCCGACAGCGCCGTGCTATCGGGTCGTACCCAATCCTGGTGCGGTACTACGCCTTCGCCTCTTCGACCGCGCGCACCTGGCCCTGGGCCGCGATCTTGGCTTCTTCGGAGGCATCGGCGTCGGCCAGCACACGACGGGCTGCCTCGACGTCGATCTCATCGGCGAATTCCGCGGATTCGGCCAGCACCCGGACCGAGGTCGCGGTTACCGAGAAGAACCCACCGTGCACCGCAGCGGTGATCCGCTCACCCTCGGTGGGCACGATGCTCACGATCCCGCCCTCGACGAGCTGACCGAGCAGCGGCTCGTGACCCGCCATGATGCCGATCTGACCTTCGGTGGTCTGCGCGCTGACGAACGTCGCCTGGCCGGACCAGAGCAGACGTTCGACGGCGACCAGATCAACTGACATCTCCGCCATGGGTGACTACTTTCCGGCGATCTTCTTCGCGGCCGCCTCGACGTCGTCGAGACCACCGCAGGAGTTGAACGCCTGCTCCGGGAAGTGGTCGAACTCGCCCTTGCAGACGCGGTCGAACGCCTCGATGGTGTCGGTCAGGGGCACCACCGAACCCGGCTGGCTGGTGAACTTCTCGGCCACGATGAAGTTCTGGCCGAGGAACTTCTCCAGACGGCGGGCCCGGCCGACGAGAACCTTGTCCTCTTCGGAGAGCTCGTCCATGCCGAGGATGGCGATGATGTCCTGCAGTTCCTTGTACTTCTGCAGGATCCGCTTGACCTCGTTGGCGACCCGGAAGTGCTCCGCACCGACGATCGAGGCCTCCAGGATGCGGGAGGTCGAGGTCAGCGGGTCGACGGCCGGGTAGATGCCCTTCTGCGAGATCGGGCGGGAGAGCTCGGTCGTCGCATCGAGGTGGGCGAAGGTGGTCGCCGGGGCCGGGTCGGTGTAGTCGTCGGCGGGCACGTAGATGGCCTGCAGCGAGGTAATGGACCGACCACGGGTCGAGGTGATGCGCTCCTGCAGCTCACCCATCTCGTCGGCCAGCGTCGGCTGGTAACCGACCGCCGAGGGCATGCGGCCGAGCAGGGTCGACACCTCGGAACCGGCCTGGGTGAACCGGAAGATATTGTCGATGAACAGCAGCACGTCCTGATGCTGCACGTCGCGGAAGTACTCGGCCATGGTCAGGGCCGAGAGGGCGACGCGCATACGTGTGCCCGGCGGCTCGTCCATCTGACCGAAGACGAGGGCGGTGTCCTGGAGGACGCCCATCTCTTCCATTTCCAGGTGCAGGTCGGTGCCCTCACGGGTGCGCTCACCGACGCCGGCGAATACCGAGGTGCCGGAGAACTCACGCGCGATACGCGTGATCATCTCCTGGATCAGAACGGTCTTGCCGACACCGGCACCACCGAACAGACCGATCTTGCCGCCCTTCACGTACGGGGTCAGCAGGTCGATGACCTTGATGCCCGTTTCCAGGATCTCGGTCTTACCCTCGAGCTGGTCGAATGACGGAGGCTTGCGGTGGATGCCCCACTGCTCGCCGTCGCGACCGGTGCCCGGCGCGTCGAGGCAGTCGCCGAGGGCGTTGAAGACATGGCCCTTGACGACGTCACCGACGGGCACCGAAATCGGCTTGCCGCTGTCGGTGACGGCGATGCCACGGACCAGACCGTCGGTGGGCTGCATCGAGATGGTGCGCACGATGTTGTCACCGAGGTGCTGGGCGACCTCGAGGGTCAGGGTCTTGGCCACCGAGGGCAGAGTGATCTCGGCGTGCAGAGCGTTGAACAGCTCAGGGATGGAACCCCGTGGAAACTCGACGTCCACGACGGGGCCGATGACGCGGACGACGCGACCTGTTTTCGCGCCGGTCCGGCTCTCTTGTGTGACTGCTGCGGTCATTTTTCTCTTCCGTGTCCTATTCGCGGCCTTCGGAGGCCCTCCGTGGTTACGCTGCGCTTCCGCCTCCGGCCCCTGATCTCAGGCCGCGGGCAGCCTTCAGTCGCGGTCCGAGCTCGAAGCCAGCGCGTTCACGCCGCCGACGATTTCGCTGATTTCCTGCGTGATCTGGGCCTGCCGCACCGAATTCGCCTGCCGGGTAAGCACATTGGCCAGTTCGTTGGCGTTGTCGGTGGCTGCCTTCATTGCGGTGCGCCGAGCCGCGGACTCGGATGCCGCTGCCTCGAGCAACGATGAGTAGATGCGGGTGTTGATGTACTTGGGCAGCAGCGCCGCCAACAGCACATCCGCATCGGGCTCGAACTCGTACTGCGCGGTGAGTTCCGCGGTCGGCGAGTCGGTGAAGCTGTCCTCACCCATGTCGTAGTCTTCGTCGACATAGCTGACCTGTATCGGCGCCAGGCGACGAACCTCGGGGGTCTGGGTCAGCATCGAGACGAAACGGGTGTACACGATGTGCAACTCGTCGACGCCCTCGATATTGCCCACCCCGTTCGGAGCCGGAATCTCCGCCTCGGAGCCTGCCATGAACGCGTCCACCAGGTGGTGGCATGCGGCTGTGGCATCGCTGTACTTCGGCTGCTGGGAGAATCCGGTCCACGCGCTGACTACGGGCCGGTTGCGGAAGGTGTAGTACGTAAGGCCTTTATTGCCCATCACGTACAGCACCGGCTCTTTGCCCTCGCCACGCAGGGTGACCATGAGCTCCTCGGCCCGCTTGAGCACATTGGAGTTATAGCCACCGCACATGCCGCTGTCACTGGTGATCACCAGGACGGCGGCCCGGCGCGGATTGGAGCGCTCGGTCAGCAGCGGGTGCGACAGACTCGTCGACGCACTCGCCAGTTCACCGAGGACCTTGGTGATCTCTTCGGCGAACGGCTTCGCGGCCGCAACCCTGGCCTGAGCCTTGGAGATTCGCGAAGTCGCGATCAGCTCCTGGGCCTTGGTGATCTTCTTGATCGAACTCACACCACGAATGCGGGAGCGCAATTCACGCAAACTTGCCATCAGCGGTTCACACTCCCTTCATTCGCCTGTACCGGATTGCAGCATTCCCGGGGCACTGCGCGGTCACGCAAGCTACCGCCTCCGTGCCCGTCGCTCATGCTGCGGATCGAATAGCGCATCAGCGTGCTCGATTACTTCTCGACGTGCTTGCGGGTCACCGACAGCGATTCGACCTCTTCGTGATCGAGCTCACCAGCGGCGGCCTCGTTCACGACGCGCGAGCCGTCGGAAGCGAGGAAGCCCTGCTTGAACTTGTCGGTGGCCGCCTTGATGGCATCGCCGTTCTCGTTGTCGAGGACCTTGCCGCCCTCGATCGACTTGAAGGCGTCGGCCGCGCTGCGGTGCAGATCCTCGAGCAGTTCGGCGTTGAAGCGACGGATGTCGGCAACCGGAACCGAGTCGAAGTAGCCGGCATCGACCAGGAAGATCGAGACGATCTGGTCCTCCACCGGAACCGGCGAGTACTGGTCCTGCTTGAGCAGCTCGACCCAGCGAGCGCCGCGTTCCAGCTGTGCCAGCGAGGCGGCGTCGAGGTCGGAGGCGAAGGCGGAGAACGCCTCCAGCTCGCGGTACTGCGCCATTTCCAGACGCAGCGAACCGGCGACCTTCTTCATGCCCTTGGTCTGGGCGGCACCACCGACACGGGAGACCGAGGTACCCACGTTGATCGCCGGACGGACACCCTTGTTGAACAGGTCGGACTCGAGGAAGACCTGGCCGTCGGTGATGGAGATGACATTGGTCGGGATGAACGCCGAGATGTCGTTGGCCTTGGTCTCGATGATCGGCAGACCCGTCATCGAGCCAGCGCCCATCTCGTCGGACAGCTTCGCGCAACGCTCCAGCAGACGCGAGTGCAGGTAGAAGACGTCACCCGGGTACGCCTCGCGGCCCGGCGGGCGACGCAGCAGCAGCGAGATGGCGCGGTAGGCCTCGGCCTGCTTGGTCAGGTCGTCGAACACGATCAGGACGTGCTTGCCCTGGTACATCCAGTGCTGGCCGATCGCCGAACCGGTGTAGGGCGCAAGCCATTTGAAGCCGGCCGAGTCGGAAGCGGGGGCCGCGACGATGGTGGTGTACTCCATCGCACCGTGCGATTCCAGCGCGGTCTTCACGCCCGCGATGGTGGAACCCTTCTGGCCGATCGCGACGTAGATGCAGCGGACCTGCTTCTTCGGGTCGCCGGTCTCCCAGTTCGCCTTCTGCGCCAGGATCGCGTCGATGCAGACCGCGGTCTTACCGGTCTTGCGGTCGCCGATGATCAGCTGACGCTGACCACGACCGATGGCGGTCAGTGCGTCGATGGCGGTGATACCAGTGGCCAGCGGCTCCTCGACCGGCTGACGCTGCAGCACGGACGCGGCCTGCAGCTCCAGCACACGCTGCTCTTCGGACTCGATCTCGCCGAGGCCGTCGATCGGCTGGCCGAGCGGGTTGACCACGCGGCCGAGGAACTTGTCACCGACGGGGACCGAGAGCACGTCGCCGGTGCGGCGAACCTGCTGGCCCTCTTCGATTTCCGCGAACTCGCCGAGGATGACCGCACCGATCTCGCGGTCCTCGAGGTTCAGCGCGACGCCGAGCACACCGCCGGGGAACTCGAGCAATTCATTGGCCATCGCCGAGGGCAGGCCGCTGACGTGCGCGATGCCGTCGCTGGTGTCGGTGACGACACCGACTTCTTCGATGGAGGTTTCCGGGGTGTAGCTCTGGGTGTAGCTCTCGATCGCGCTACGGATCTCATCGGTGGAGATCGTCAGCTCCGCCATAGTCTTCCTGCTCTCGCTGTCTGGTCTGAATGTCGGGGGGGTGGTGGGTCGTCAGGCCAGAGCCCGACGCAGCCGTTCCAAGCGGCCGGTGGCGCTGCCGTCGATCAGGTCGTCGCCGACCCGCACCACGACGCCGGTCAGCAGACTCGAATCGACCTGCACGTGCACCGTGACCGGCTTGCCGTAGATGCGCTGCAACGACGCCCCGAGATGGTCACGTTGCTGGTCGGTCAACGCGACCGCGGCACGCACATGCGCGACGATCTGATCGCGCCGCGCGGCCGCGAGATCGGAGAGCTCGCCGAACGCGCCGCCGATATTCGCCGACCGGGTGACCACCTGATCCGCCAGGGTCTGGGTGATGGTCTCGGTCTTGCCCGCGAGCAGCCGGTCGATCAGTTCGCGCTTGGCCGCGGCGGGCTTCGCACGATCCGAAAGTGCCTGCTCCAGTTCGGGATTGTCGCCGATGATCCGGCCGAGCCGGAACAATTCGTCCTCGACCGCCCCGAGTCGTCCGCTGTCGGCGGCGGACTCCAGCAACGCCTCTTGGCCGAGCAACACCAGGGTGTCGACCAAATCGGCGGTGCGCGACCAGTTCTGGGCCACCGCGGTGGTCAGCACCGCCAGGGTGGCGGGGCTGACCTTGCCGCTGAAGACCCGCTCGCTGAGTTCGGCGCGCACCGAGCCGGGCACCGACACGTCCGCGAGCGCAACACGCAGCGAACGCTGGTCGTCCAGCACGGCGACAACGGCGAACAGTTCCGACCCCGTCGTGGCCGCAACACTGTCGCTTCCGGTCAGAGCGGCCCGAAGTGCCTCCCGTGCCCGGGAGCTTGCCTCGCGGCTCGCTGCGTACATGCTTCTCACTTTCGCGTCGCTACCTTCCGACCCCGATGCCGGCTTCCGACTGATCGAGTTCGGACAGGAACCGGTCGATCGAGGCCGCTTGCTTAGCTTCGTCCGAAACCGACTGCCCGATAATCTTTTCGGCCAAATCGACGGCAGTTTTGCCGACTTCGGCGCGCAGCTCGGTCAGGATCTGCTGGCGCTGAGCTTCCAGCTGGCTGTGACCGGCAGCGACGATGCGGTCGCTTTCGGCCTGTGCTTCCGCGCGCATCTGCGCGAGGATCTGCTGGCCCTGGGTGCGTGCATCCTCACGGATGCGCGCGGCCTCGAGCCGGGCGTCGGCCAACTGCTGCTGGTACCGCTGCAGCGTCAGCTGGGCTTCTTCCTGCGCGGCCTCGGCCCGCTGGATTCCACCCTCGATCCTGTCCGCACGTTCATCCAACACCTTTATGAGGCGCGGGATGACGTACTTGTAGAAAACGACGCCGACGATCGCAATGCAGACCACCGACCAGACGATGTCGTAGGTCTCGGGGATGAGGGGATTGATGTCCTCCCCTGTCTCCGCCGCGAGCAAAGAAAGCGTGCTCATAGCAATCTCAGAAGATGAAGCCGGCCACAAGGCCGATCAGGGCGAGGGCCTCGGTGAACGCGATACCGAGGAACATGTTGGTGCGGATGGTGCCCTGCAGCTCGGGCTGACGGGCAATACCCTCGATGGCCTTACCGACGACGATGCCTACGCCGATGCCCGGGCCGATGGCGGCCAGGCCGTAGCCGATGGCGCCGAAGCCCTTGAACTTCTCCGACGTGGTCGCGGCTTCCTGGGCCAGGTACGCGAGGCTCATGAGTCTTCCATTCCCTTTCTTTTGCTCACCCGCCGGTCGGCGTGGTGTAGCAGCTATCCGGTATTTGTTCGGTCAGTGCGAATCGGCGTGTTGTGCGAGTCCGATGTAAACGGCGGTCAGCAGGGCGAAAACGTAGGCCTGCAGGAAGATGACCAGCATTTCGAACAGCGTGAACCCGAGTCCGGCCAGCAGCGAGAACGGCGAGAACACCTTCATCCAGGCTGCGGCGTCGAAGAGGAAGAACCAGGTGGCGCTGAAGAACAGCACCAGCATGATGTGGCCGGCCAGCATATTCGCCATGAGTCGGACGGTCAGCGTGAACGGACGCAGGATGAACGTCGAGACGAACTCGATCGGAATCAGCAACACGTGCAATGCGGGCGGAACATTCGGAACGACGATGCTGCTGCGCATGTAGGTGACGAACCCGTACTTCTTGATACCCACGAAGTTGAACGCGAGGTACGCGATGAGGGCCAGCACCAGCGGCATGCCGATTCGGGCGTTCGACGAGATGTTCAGCCCCGGAATGATGCCGGAGAAGTTGAGAAAGAGAACCGCGAAGAAGATCGTCGCGATCAATGGGAAGTACTTGCGACCGGATTCCTTGCCGAGCACCTCGTCACAGATCTGATCCTTGACGAAGACCAAACCGGTTTCGGTGATGTTCTGCAGACCGCGCGGGACGATGCGAGGATTGCGGAATGCCAGCACCATGACGAGCACCAGCACGGCGGTCATCAACAGCCGGATCAGCATCAAACGATCGAGTTCGAACGGCGTACCCTCGAACAGCACTGCTGGAGGGAAGAAGTCGGACAGCGATGGCGCGTGGAACTCGCCCGCCAAAGTGGTGACGCTCAGCGTTCTCTCCCGTGTTCGGGCCGCGGGTACGGTCATTCCCGCGGTTCGATCGGACATTGACGATCAATTGGGTCGACTAGGTCGGCTCGAAAATTCGTCAGCAGCTGTGCGGCAATCCGCATGGGCGTCTGTAC
The DNA here is from genome assembly GCF_050955785.1 of Nocardia sp. CA-084685. Taxonomy (NCBI): domain Bacteria; kingdom Bacillati; phylum Actinomycetota; class Actinomycetes; order Mycobacteriales; family Nocardiaceae; genus Nocardia; species Nocardia sp. CA-084685. The sequence goes on along the minus strand of NZ_CP192094.1, from coordinate 1,380,674 downwards.
GTAGTGTCGGCGACATTCGTCGACATGCAGAACCGGAACCCCTCGGAGCCCGGCACGGCAGTTAGCATAACGGCAGCTGGCAGGATCTCGGTGATCCCCCCTACTGCTTGGTCGCTTGCTTACCAACACTTTACCAAGTTATCTACGACAGCGTGTAGGTGGGGGCGATTATTGCTGCGCAGAGGGCAAATCGGACTCACCGGTCGGTACGTTTACATACGGAACCTTCTGCCGCAGAACGCCATACGTCTCCGCGCCGAGCACGATGAGCAAGGAACCGACCACGGTCAGGAACAGTGCCATCCGATCGTAGAAGTCGAACCGCTGCAGCACCGCGATCACGATCATCGCGACGAGCAGCTTGCCCACCCAACTCACCAGCATGACCAGGCCCGCGGTACTCGGCGGCAGCTTCGCGCCGAACAGCACTACGGCCGCCGTGGTGAGAATGAAACCGCCGCCGATAGCCGCGCCGATCAGCGCGCCCCAGAGTCCGGACAGGCCCGCCACGGCCGAGGCGATGGCCACCGAAACCACCACCAACACGGCCAAACCGATCACGCCGTAGCGCAGCGCCGCCTTCAGCGGGGCGTCGGGACCGGGAACGGGGTTAGTGAGACTCACGACTGCGCCTCGCTGACGCTCGGCTCCGTCGTTCCTCTGGACGCTGTGTTTATGGTTCGCTCGCTTCGCTCGCTTCGCTCGCTCACAATCCAAACTTTACCTGGGCCTTGCTTTACGAATCCGCGGGCTCCTTGCGCCGCAGGCCCGGTATGGCGGTCACCACAAGCGCGAAAACCAGGCCGCCCGCCATCATCAACACCACAATCCGGCGATCATGGATCAGCGAAGTGCCGACAGCACCGAAGGCGAGCACGCCGACCCATAAATAGATCACCAGCACAACGCGCCGGTGCGAATGTCCGATCTGCAACAGCCGGTGATGCAAGTGCATTTTGTCCGGCGTCGAGAAACTCACACCCGCGCGCACCCGACGCACGATCGCCAACAGCAGATCCAATACCGGAATGAACATCACCGCACCGACAAGCAGTAGCGGCGAAAGCAGACCGACGATGTCGCGAGGTCCGTAGCCCGCCAAATTGATGCGGCCCGAGGCACCCGTCGACACTGCGGCCAACATGAGCCCGATCAACATCGAACCGGAATCGCCCATGAATATCCGGGCCGGGGAAAAGTTGTGTGGCAGAAATCCCATACAGGCGCCCGCGAGCGCGGCGGCGAGCAGGGCGGGCGGGTAGGTGTCGACCGAACCGCCCTGGCTGTAGAGCAGGCCGACGGTGAATACGAAGACCGCGCCCGCGCAGATCAGACCCAATCCGGCCGCGAGACCATCGAGTCCGTCGACGAAATTCATCGCGTTGACGAGTGTCACTGTGATGCCGACGGTGACCAGGCCGCCCTGCAGCGCGTCCAGCACCACCGTCGTGTCGTTGAACGGGTTGTAGATCACGTACCAGCTCAGGCCCATCACCGCCATCACACCGGCGGCGGTGACCTGACCCGCGAATTTGGTCAGCGCGTCCAGGCCCCAGCGATCGTCGACGATGCCGACGAGCACGATGAGCGTGGCCGCGACCAGCACCGCTGGAATATCCGGCGCGTAATCGAAACCCCGTCGCAGCGCGGGCAATTGGTGCGCGAACAGCACCGCCGCCACCACTCCGACATACATGCCGACGCCACCCATCCGCGGAATCGGCTTGACGTGCACATCGCGCTCGCGCGGCACTGCCACCGCGCCGAAGGCAATGGCGAGCACCCGAATTCCACCGGTGGCCAGGAAGGTCACCGTGCCCGAGATGAGAAGCACGAGCAGCAGCTCGCGCAAAGGAACTACCGCACCCGAACCGATCATCCGTTTATCTGATCCGCCATACGATCACTGCGTCCCGAGATCACCGCGTCGCGACGCTGGTCAGCGCCTCCGGCGACATCCCGAGCACATCGGCGATATCGCCGACCGGTACCGCGCCGGCGCGCAGGATCCGCGGCTGATCCGCGGTGAGGTCGACGATGGTAGACGCGATCGCGTGTTCGGCCGGGCCGCCGTCGAGATAGACGCCGACCAGATCGCCGAGCTGATCGCGCGCCTCGGCGGCGGTCTTGGCGGGCGGCTGTCCGGAGACATTGGCACTCGAGACCGCGAGTGGGCCCACCTCGCGCAGCAGTTCCAGCGCGACCGGGTGCAGCGGCATCCGCAGCATGACCGTGCCTCGGGTGTCACCGAGGTCCCACGCGAGCGAAGGTGCCTGCTGCACAACAAGACTCAGCCCACCGGGCCAGAAGGCCCGAATCAGCTCGCGGGCCTGCGGACGCACCGAGAACACCAGACCGTCGATGGTGTGCCAGGAGCCGACCAGCACCGGTACCGGCATATCGCGACCACGCCGCTTGGCGGCGAGCAGATCGCTCACCGCGGTGGAATCGAACGCGTCGGCGGCCAAGCCGTACAGGGTATCGGTCGGCAGTACGACCAGCCGACCGGATTTCAGGGCACTGGTGGCCGCGGTCAGTCCGGCGGCGCGCGAGTCGGGATCCGCGCAGTCGTAGACGGTACTCACGGCCACCATCCTGTCACGCGTGCCACTCGATGCCACCATCGGCGGGGTTGGTTGCCTCCGGTGATCGCTACGGCGAGTCGAATGGACGCTCGGCAGCACCCGAGAACCACCATTCCGGCCCGCCTCGACGAGTTGGTCGGCGCACCGGGGCTGGCGTCGGAACGCGAGCCGGATCAGCTCCGGGCCGCGGCGACGAAGCGGGGCTTTCCCGCAAGGTCGGGATGCTCGACGATATCGGTGAAGTCACCCTGTTCGGCCAGCAGAGCGGCGAGCTCGGAGCCGTTGGTGTCGTCGTGCTCGACGGCGCAGGAGCCGCCCGAACGCAGCAGGCGGGTGATGGTGGGGATCATCCGACGGATCACGTCGAGTCCGTCCGGGCCGCCGAAGAGGGCCAGATGCGGATCGTGATCGGCGACCTCGGGATCGAGTTCGGCGCCTTCGGGAATGTACGGCGGATTGGCGACGACGAGATCGACCTCGCCGTTCAGTTCGGTGAGCAGATTCGGGTCGGTGACATCGTCGGCGTAGAGGGTGATCGGGGTGTCGCCCTCGGCAATGCGCAGATCAGCATTGCGGCGTGCCCATTGCAGGGCCTCGGGATCGATGTCGATCGCGTGCACGTCCGCATCCGGTCGGGCCCGGGCAATCGCAAGCGCCAAGGCACCGGAGCCGGTACACAGATCGACGACGACCGGCGTGTGATCGTGCGGCAGCGCTTCCAGTTGCGCCAATGCCCAGGCGAATAGCAATTCGGTCTCAGGACGCGGCACGAAGACGCCGGGCCCGACCGCGAGTTCGATCTCGCCGATCGCCGCGGTACCGGTCAAATGCTGCAGGGGAATTCGCTGCGCACGCCGTGCCACCAGGGCTCGATACTCGTCGAGCAACGCCGGCGCGACTAGCGGGGTCAGCGACAGTCTGGTCCGCTCGACACCGAGCAGATGCGCGGCCAACTGCTCGGCGTCGGACTGCGGACTGGGCACACCCGCCGCCCGCAGGGTTTCCACCGCCAGGTTGATTGCCGGGCGCAACGCCACACGCGTCATGGGCTCGTCCGCCTCTTCCTTTGCCGGTCGTCAGTGTTCGCATCGCGGGCCGCAGATCGGATGACCGGGATGGGCGTACCCGGCGAGTTGGCCATGTTCTTACCAAATCACTTGACCTGAATTCGCAGGATCCAGGGGTCAGGACCGGATTTACTCCGCGGCCATTCGGGCTTCGCGATCCGCCTTGCCCAGGGCATCCAGGAGTGTGTCCATATCGCCGTCGAGTACGGCGTCGAGGTTGTGCGCCTTGAAGCCGATACGGTGATCGGTGATGCGGTTCTCCGGGAAGTTGTAGGTGCGGATGCGCTCGGAGCGGTCCACGGTGCGGATCTGGGAGGCGCGACCCGCGGCTGCTTCCTGATCGGCCTGCTCCTCGGCGAGCGCCTGCAGTCGGGCCGCGAGCACCTGCATGGCGCGGGCCTTGTTCTGCAGCTGGGAGCGCTCGTTCTGGCAGGTCACCACGATGCCCGAGGGCAGATGGGTGATGCGGACCGCGGAGTCGGTGGTGTTGACGCCCTGCCCGCCCTTCCCTGAGGAACGGTAGACATCGATGCGCAGATCCGATTCGTCGATCTGCACCTGTTCGACCTCGTCCGGCTCCGGGTAGATCAGCACACCGGCGGCCGAGGTGTGGATGCGGCCCTGTGATTCGGTCACCGGAACCCGCTGAACGCGGTGCACGCCGCCCTCGAATTTGAAGCGGGACCAGACACCGTCGCGCGCGGCGTCGCGGCTCTTGATGGAGATGGTCGCGTCCTTGTAACCGCCAAGGTCGGAGATGTTCACATCGAGAATCTCGACCTTCCAGCCGTGCCGCTCGGCGTAGCGGACGTACATGCGGGCCAGATCCGAGGCGAACAGCGCCGATTCCTCACCGCCCTCACCGGATTTCACCTCGAGCACCACGTCGTCGCCGTCGTGCGGGTCACGCGGAGCGAGCAGATCCGCGAGGGTCTGCTCCAGCTCGACGACCTGTTGTTCCAGACCGGGCACCTCGGCGGCGAAGGACGCGTCATCGGCCGCGAGTTCCTGCGCGGCGGCCAGATCCTCGGTGGCGGACTTCAGTTTGTTGTAGGTGGCCATGATCGGGGCCAGCTCGGCGAACCGCTTGCCGACCCGGCGCGCGGCACCCGGATCGTTGTGCAGCGCCGGATCGGCGAGCTGCGTCTCCAGGCCCGCGTGCTCGGCCAGAATGTCATCGATCGCGGACGGTTGTGTCACGGTGCTTCCTCTCTTTTCCGTACTGGCCACACAAAAGCGCCGACGCCCGGCCTGCAGTGCAGGACCGGGCGTCGGCGGGGAAGCTACTTTGCGTCGGCCTTCTTGCCGGCACGCTTGCCGTAGCGAGCCTCGAAGCGGGCCACGCGACCACCGGTGTCGAGGATCTTCTGCTTGCCGGTGTAGAAGGGGTGGCACTGCGAGCAGACCTCGACGGTGATGTGTCCCGACTCCTTGGTGCTGCGAGTCTGGAAGGTGTTGCCGCAACCACAGACGACCGTGGTCTCGACATACGCCGGGTGAATTCCTGCCTTCATGGGTGTCCTCTCGATATTGGCCGCCGGGTCGCCCACGCAGATCGCGAGGACGTGAACCGGAGCCGACTTTAGGCGGGAGGCCTGCTCAGCGGAGCAGACGCAACGACCGCTCAGTATGCCAGAACGGTGGTTACCCTCCCAAAACGCCTCCGATCCCCGCTTTTGTTCCCACCATGAGCCCCCGATCCCCCGGTTTGTTCCCGCCCCAAGTAGGTACCCAAGGCTCTGTTGCCAATTGAACTACCGGCACGCGGTGATCGTGTTCTTACGGAACCCTTAATACAGGTAGTCAACTACTCGTGGATACGAACATCAATGTTCATAGAGTTTAGGCCTGATGCACATCGGCGTGCCGAGACAGAAGGGAGAACACTGTGAACAGCCGCATTGCACTGGCGGTCTTCGTTTCGCTGATTCTCACTGTCGCGGTCGGCTGGTTAACCACTCCGGATCGCCCGGACACCTACGCGTACACGAAACCCACTGCCGCACAGTACGATTCGGCCAACAACGCGATAAGCACCGCAACCCCGGCGACCACGGCGACCATTCTTGCGTTCATGATCGTCGGCGCGGCAGGCATCGGACTCGCATTCTTCAGCCCACGTCCGCCGAAAGGGCGCTCCCCGGCCTCCCCGCGCCTTTTGCCGGACGTCGTGTGCGCGGAGACCACCCCTGCGGACCGGCGGCAGGCAGTGGACTCCAGTTCTGGGCGTACCCGACGAGTTACCCATGTGCGCACGAAATCGTTCGTGGCGTATGCGCAAAAAGTACGGGGACTCCGCCTGAGCGGAGCCCCCGTTCATTCACTCGTCGAGCGCACCCGGCGCGGTCTTGCTGACCTGCATCAGGAACTCGAGGTTGTTCTTGGACTTCTTCAGGCGGTCGATCAGCAGGTCGATCGCCTGGTGCGAGTCCAGGCCGGACAGTACGCGGCGCAGCTTGTGCAACACGGCCGCCTCGTCGGGGCTGAGCAGTAGCTCATCCTTACGAGTGCCGGACGGGTTGACGTCGACGGCCGGGAATACGCGCCGTTCCGCGATCTTGCGGTCCAGCTTGAGCTCGGCGTTACCGGTGCCCTTGAACTCCTCGAAGATCACCGTGTCACCGGTGGAACCGGTCTCGACCATGGCGGTCGCGATGATGGTGAGCGAGCCGCCGTTCTCGATATTGCGCGCCGCGCCGAGGAACCGCTTGGGCGGGTACAGCGCGGTCGAGTCGACACCACCGGAGAGGATGCGGCCCGAGGCCGGCGAGGAGTTGTTGTACGCGCGGCCCAATCGGGTGATCGAGTCGAGCAGCACCACAACGTCCTTGCCCATTTCCACCAGGCGCTTGGCGCGTTCGATGGCGAGTTCGGCGACCGAGGTGTGATCTGACGGCGGACGGTCGAAGGTCGAGGCGATGACCTCGCCCTTCACCGAACGCTGCATATCGGTGACCTCTTCCGGACGCTCGTCGACCAGCACAACCATGAGGTAGACCTCGGGGTTGTTGATGGCGATAGCGTTCGCGATGTCCTGCATGATCGTCGTCTTACCGGCCTTGGGCGGAGAGACGATCAGGGCGCGCTGCCCCTTACCGATCGGCATGATCAGGTCGATGACGCGGGTGGTCAGCTTGTTCGGCTGAGTCTCCAGGCGCAGGCGCTGGTTCGGGTACAGCGGGGTGAGCTTGGCGAATTCGGGACGCCGCTTGGCCGCGTCGACCTCACCGCCGTTGACCGTGTCCAAGCGCACCAGCGGATCGAACTTCTGGCGCTGGTTGCTCTGCTCACCGTCGCGCGGGGCGCGCACCGCACCGGTGATCGCATCACCGCGGCGCAGGCCGTTCTTGCGGACGAGGTTCATCGAGACGTAGACGTCGTTCGGTCCGGCCAGGTAGCCGGACGTGCGCACGAAGGCGTAGTTGTCCAGCACATCGAGGATGCCCGCCACCGGCTGCAGGACATCGTCCTCGCGGATCTCGAGCTCGCGGGCCTCACCGCCACCGGCGCTACCTTCGCGGTCGCGACCACGACGACGTTCCCGGAACCGGCGTCCACGCCGCCCGCGACCGCCCTCGTCCTCGTCACCGCCGCGGCTGGCATCACCACGGCCGCCGCCCTCGCCACCACGGCCAGCGTTGGCACTGCCGTTGCGCTCACCCTGGTTGCGGTCGCGGCGACGTTCGCCCTGCTCTTGCTCCTGCTTGGGCTCCTCACCACCGGCGGTCTCACCACCTGCGCGACCACGTGCCTCGCCACCGCCGGTCTCACCACCTGCGCGCGCCTGGTCGCGACCGCGACGCTGCCTGCCGCGACCGCGCTGACCACCCTCGCGACCGGAATCCTCGGTGCTCTCCGTCGGCGCGGCAGCCTCGGCCTGCGCCGGATCGGACTTCGAATCGGCTGACTTCTCGGCGGCCTTCGGCGCTGCGGAATCGGCGACGGCCTCCTTCGCGACAGCCTGTTTCGCCGGAGCGTCCTTGGTCTGCGCGTTCTTGGTCTGCGCGTCCTTGGTCTGAGCTTCCTTCGCCGGGGCGGAAGTGGCGGGCGTCACGTCGAGGGTGCCCTGCTCGGCCTTGGCCCGTGCTGTCTTGGCGGCGTCCACATCGGACTTCACCTCGCCACGCGCGGACTTTTCCGCCTTCGCCGACTTTCCGGCCTGATTTTCCTTGATGGCGGCGATCAAATCGCCTTTGCGCATTCCAGAGGTGCCTCGGATACCGAGCTCCCCCGCGAGCGCGCGCAATTGCGGCAACAGCATTCCAGTCAGCCCCGATCGTGCGACGTCGGTTTGTTCGCTCATCTTCGAAATCTGTCCGGAGTCACTTTCGCGGTCCCCTGCCGGGCTGGAATCCACCCCGGGTGTCGCGAGCAGGTCCGTATCTGTCACGGAAATCCTTTCCTTCCCTCGATTGCCGTGTGCTGTTTCGAGGGTTTCGTCCCGCAGTCCGGGCGTTCTGCCGGACTCGGATGCGAGGGCCGAACACACAGCTCGGACCGGCGCTTTTGCCGTATCACCTGCCCCGCCGGACCGGCGGCTTCGCCACCAGTTCCCGAAAGGTGGGAGAGATCATTCCAGTTGCGCAGCTACGCAGCACCCCCATGGCCTGGAGGCTCGAGCCTGGAGCCTGCTGGAGCGATTGCCCTGATGAAGCACCGGCGTCTGATGCGCACGATGTACGGACGTGCTCAGGATAGCTGGCAACCTGGAACATCGGCAAGGCAGACTCGCCGCCGCGGTGCGAGCGGCGGGCCGCCGCCGATCAGACACCGTCGATCTGGACGCCTTCCGCGAGTCCTGGCTCGACCAGGCGGAGCCCGTCGATGGCCGCGAGCGCACGGAGTTCGGCGGGGAATTCGCTGGTACCCAAGGCCAGTACGGTCGGTCCCGCACCGGATACCGTGGCCGCGATCCCGGCCGCGCGCAGCCGGGCGATCCATTCGGTGGTCAGCGGCAGCGCGGGGGCGCGCTGGGTCTGATGCAGACGATCGGCCGTCGCGGGCAGCAGTAAGTCGGTACGTTGCGTGAGGGCGACCACCGCGAGTGCGGCGCGGCTGACATTGAACGCGGCATCGCCATGCGCCACGACCTCGGGCAACAGGCCACGGGTATGGGCGGTCGATGAGCGCTCTTCCGGAATCAGTACCACCGGGCGCAACGTCGGATGCGGCTCGAGGCGCACCGCACGGTAGACGCGGCCGTGATCGGGTGCCGTAGCACCGTCGGTGGCGGTTTCGGTCCAGGACACTACGATTCCACCGAGCACACTGGCCGCGGCATTGTCCGGATGACCTTCGAATTCCGATGCGAGCTGGACCAATTGCTCACTCCCGATGGCCAATGCCGGATCCAATTTCGCGGCGAGACCGCCGCCCGCGGCCAGACCGCCGACCACCGCCGAGGCCGACGAGCCGAGACCGCGAGAATGCGGAATCACGTTGCGGCACACCACATCGAGACCATCGGCCCACACCCCCGCCGCCTCCAGGCCGCGCTCGATCGCGCGTACCACAAGATGCGAAGGGCCCCATGGCACATCGTCGGCGCCCTCACCCTCGACTCGGATAGCAAGACCGGAATCGGTAGTGCACACCTCGATCTCGTCGTAGATGCCCAAAGCCATACCGAGCGAATCGAATCCGGGGCCGAGATTGGCACTGGACGCGGGCACCCGCGCGGTCACCGAAAGACCGGCGGGCAGCGTCCTTGTCATCAGTTGGCTTTCGCGCGAATTCAACTCAGGCCAGTTCTAGTTCGTGGGCGACCGCGATCGGGTCGACCGGAATCGCCTGTACCTGTGGCATTCCCGCGAGCGCGTTATCCGGATCCTTCAGGCCGTTGCCGGTCACCGTGCACACCACGGTGAGCCCGGAATCCAGCCAACCCTCCTTGCGCGCGGCGAGCAGGCCCGCGATGCTGGCCGCCGACGCGGGCTCGACGAAAACGCCCTCGGTCGCGGCGACCAGCCGGTAAGCCTGCAGGATCTCCTCGTCGGTGGCTGCGCGGAAGGCGCCACCGGACTGTTCCTTGGCCTCCACCGCGCCGTTCCAGGACGCGGGCGCGCCGATGCGGATGGCGGTGGCGATTGTTTCGGGTTCCTTGACCGGGGCACCGTTGACCAGCGGCGCGGCGCCCGCTGCCTGCACACCGAGCATGCGTGGGAGGGCGGTGGTGATGCCGTCGGCGTAGTACTCGCGGTAACCACGCCAGTAGGCGGTGATGTTGCCGGCGTTGCCCACCGGAAGAGCGTGCACGTCGGGTGCCTTGCCGAGCACGTCGCAGATCTCGAACGAAGCGGTCTTCTGGCCCTCGATGCGAGCCGGATTCACCGAATTCACCAAACCGACGGTCGGGAATTCCGCGGTGACCTTGCGCGCCAGCTCTAGACAGTCGTCGAAATTGCCGTCGACCTGGATGATCTTCGCACCGAGCATGACGGCCTGGGCCAGCTTGCCCATGGCGATCTTGCCCTGCGGAATCAGCACCGCACAGCTCATCCCGGCCCGAGTGGCGTAGGCGGCTGCCGATGCCGAGGTGTTGCCGGTGGACGCGCACAGCACCGCTTTTTGCCCGCGGTACTTCGCGTCGGTGATGGCCATCGTCATGCCGCGGTCCTTGAAGGAGCCGGTCGGATTCAGGCCCTCGACCTTGAGATAGACATCACATCCGGTCAGCTCGGACAGGTGCGGTGCGGGCACCAGTGGGGTGCCACCCTCGTACAGGGTGACCGGATCCCAGTCCGCGGCGCCCGCGAGGCGATCGCGGTATGCGGCGATCAGTCCAGGCCACCGCGAGTGCACTCCCGCCTGCGGCGCGACGGCTGTACCACCCCCCATGGAATCGCTACGCGATGCAGTTGTCATTCGTTGGTGCCTTCCAATCTCAGAACGCTGGTCACGGATGTGACGGATTCCATTTCCGCCAGGGCGGCGACGGTGTCCGCGAGCGCCGACTCGGCAGCGTGGTGGGTGACCACGACCAGGCGTGCACCCTCGCCGTGTCCTTCCTGCCGGACCGTGGAAATGCTCACCTCGTGGTTGGCGAATTCGCCCGCCACCTTGGCCAGCACCCCGGGACGGTCGGCGACCTGCAGGTTCACGTGGTAGCGCGTGGGCGTATCGCCGATCGGCGCGATCGGTAGCTCAGCATAAACCGACTCGCCCGGAGCGCGGCCACCGAAGAACTTATTGCGCGCCGCCATGACCAGATCACCGAGCACCGCGGAGGCGGTCGGCGCACCGCCCGCGCCCTGCCCGTAGAACATCAGCCGACCGGCGTTCTCCGCCTCGACCACCACCGCGTTGAACGCGCCGGTGACCGCGGCCAAAGGGTGCTTGCGCGGAATGAGGGCCGGATAGACGCGCACCGAAACGCGCTCCTTGCCACCCTCGGCCGGGCCCGGTTCGCCCGGACCGGCGGCGACCCGCTCGCAGATGGCGAGCAGTTTGACCGTGCAGTCCAGTGCGGATGCGGTCTCGAGATCCTCGGCGGTGATCTTGGAAATGCCCTCGCGGTACACATCGGCCGCGGTCACCCGGGTGTGGAAGGCCAACGAGGCCAGGATCGCGGCCTTGGCGGCGGCGTCGTAGCCCTCGACGTCGGCGGTCGGATCGGCCTCCGCGTAACCGAGGCGGGTGGCCTCTTTGAGGGTGATCCCGTAGTCGGCACCGGTCTCGTCCATCGCGGAGAGGATGAAGTTGGTGGTGCCGTTGACGATGCCGACGACCTTGTTCACCCGGTCACCCGAGAGCGACTGGATCAGCGGGCGCACAACCGGGATCGCGCCGGCGACGGCGGCCTCGAAATACAGGTCGGCGCGGTGGTGCTCGGCGGCGGCGGCGAGCTCGCCGGTGTAGTCGGCCAGCAGTGCCTTATTGGCGGTCACCACGGATTTGCCAGCGTTCAGCGCGGCAAGGATGAGGCGGCGAGCCGGATCGATGCCGCCGATGACCTCGACCACCAGATCGACATCGTCACGAGCGACCAACGCATCCGCGTCGGTGGTGAGCAGTTCGGCCGGGATACCGCGGTCGGTGTCCAGGTTGCGCACCGCGACACCGCGTAGCAGCAACGGCGCGCCAACGCGCGCACGCAGGTCATCGGCGTGGTCACGCAGAATGCGCACCACCTCGGTGCCGACATTGCCCATTCCGAGGACCGCGACTCCGATCGGACGATCGGTTCCCCATACGCCGAGCTTCGCAGCATCGCGCCCACCCGTCACCTGATCACCACCCTCGATGGAATCGCTACGCGACACTGAGTTCATTGCACCTCCAGGCTGAGCAGATCCGCCACCGTTTCCCGGCGCAGAATGAGTCGCGGCACACCGTCGCGCACCGCGACGACCGCCGGACGAGTCAGCTGGTTGTACCGGCTGGACATCGAATAGCAGTAGGCGCCGGTCGCGGCGACGGCGACCAGATCGCCCGGACCGACATCGGCGGGCATCCAGGTATCGCGGATGACAATATCTCCACTCTCGCAATGCTTTCCGACGACCCGAGCGACCACGGGGGCGGCGTCGGAGGAGCGCGAAACCAAGCGGCAGTCGTAGTCGGCCTGATACAGCGCGGGACGGATGTTGTCGCTCATGCCGCCGTCGACGCTGACATAGCGCCTGCGCAGTCCGCCGTCGAGCGATACGTCCTTAACGGTGCCGACCTCGTAGAGGGTGACGGTGCCCGGTCCCGCGATGGCGCGGCCCGGTTCGACGGCGATCTTCGGCTCGGGCAGTCCGGCGCGGCTCGCCTCCGTGGCGACCAGCTTGCGCAGGCTTGCCGCGAAATCGTCCAGTGGCGGCGGATCGTCATTGGGCAGATACGAAATACCAAGTCCGCCACCGAGATCCAATGTGGCGATCTGCGCGGTGCGCTCTATGCCGAACTTGTCGATGGCCTCGCGCAGCAAGCCGAGCATGCGACGCGCGGCGATCTCGAAGCCATCGATTTCGAAGATCTGCGAGCCGATGTGACTGTGCAGACCGACGAGGCGGAGGTTATCGGTCTCGAAGACCCGAGCCAGCGCCTCCATCGCATCGCCGCCAGCGATCGAGAAGCCGAACTTCTGATCCTCGTGTGCGGTCGAAATGTATTCGTGGGTATGGGCTTCCACGCCAACGGTGACGCGGACGAGCACGTCCTGAACGACACCGGCGCGGCCCGCGATGGCCTCCAAGCGCTCGATCTCGATCAGCGAATCGACCACCACATGAGCGACGCCCGCCTCAACGGCCGCCGCCAGCTCCGCGGTGGACTTGTTGTTGCCGTGCAATGCGATTCGACTCGCCGGGAACCCGGCGTGCAGTGCGACGGCGAGTTCGCCACCGGAGCAGACATCGAGGGAAAGACCCTCATCGCGGATCCAGCGGGCGATCTCACCGCACAGGAATGCCTTGGAAGCGTAGTGAACTCGGGCGTCCGGGCCGAAGGCGGCGACCATATCGCGGCAGCGAGAACGGAAGTCGTCCTCGTCGATCACGAACAGCGGGGTGCCGAACTGTTCGGCAAGTTCGTGCACCGGCACACCGGCGAGGTGCACGACGCCTGCCACATCGCGAGATGCGTTGCGCGGCCAGACATTCTCGGGCAGATCGATCATCTGCTTGGGGTCGCTCGGGCGCTCCGCCAGGCTGGGTGCGTGCGGAATTTCGGCGTGCCGAGGGCCGGCAGGGTGAGCACTCACGACTCCACCTCGCTGACGCTCGACTCCGCCGTGGCCGCTCGAGGCGCTGTATCTATGGTTCGCTCGCTGCGCTCGCTCACTACATTCGCTCCGGTGCACTAACGCCGAGCAGCTCGAGGCCGTTGCTCAGCACCTGACGGGTGGCATTGGCCAGGGCAAGCCTGGCGGCATTGGTCGGCGTGACGGGTTCGTCGCCGAGGGGCAGTACACGCAGGTTCTTATTGGTCTGGAACCGGTGGTAGGCACCGGCCAGTTCCTCCAGATAGCGTGCGACGCGGTGCGGTTCGCGCAGGCTCGCGGCACTGGCAACGGCGCGCGGGTATTCGCCGATGGTGCGGATGAGTTCGCCCTCTTCATCGGCGGTGAGCAGACCGAAATCCGGTGTCACCGTGTCGTATTCGAACTCGGCGGCATTGCGCGCGATGGACGCGGTCCTGGCGTGCGCGTATTGCACGTAGTAGACCGGGTTTTCATTGCTCTGGCTGGTCCACAGGTTCAGATCGATATCGATGCTCGAGTTCGCCGAACTGCGCACCAGCGAGTACCGGGAGGCATCAACGCCGATCGCCTCGACCAGGTCGTCGAGGGTCACCACGGTGCCCGCACGCTTGGACATCCGCACGGCCACACCGTCTTTGACGAGATTCACCATCTGCCCGATGAGCACCTCGACGGTGGCCGGATCGTCGCCGAAGGCGGCCGCGGCGGCCTTCAACCGGCCGATGTAGCCGTGATGGTCCGCACCGAGCATGTAGATGCACAGATCGAAGCCACGCGCGCGCTTGTTCTGGAAATAGGCGATATCGCCGGCGATATAGGCGGCATTGCCGTCGCTCTTGAGAACGACGCGGTCCTGATCGTCACCGTATTCGGAGCTGGCGATCCACCAGGCCCCGTCCTTTTCGTAGAGGTCCCCGGAATCCTTGAGTTTGGTGACAGCCGCTTCGACCGCACCGGATTCGAAGAGTGAACTCTCGTTGAAATACACGTCGAAATCGGTGCCGAATTGGTGCAGCGATTCCTTGATATGGGCGAACATCAACTCGACGCCCTCGGCACGGAACAGTTCGAGCTGCTCGCTTTCCGGCATGGTCAGCGCCTCGGGGTGTGCGGCCACGATCTTGGCGGCGATCTCGCCGATGTATTCGCCCGCGTAGCCGTTCTCCGGGGTCGGCGCGCCGTTGGCGGCCGCGGCCAACGATGTGGCGAAGCGGTCGATCTGCGCGCCGTGGTCGTTGAAGTAGTACTCGCGGGTCACGTCGGCGCCCTGCGCGGCCAGAATGCGGCCGAGCGCATCACCGACGGAGGCCCAGCGGGTGCCGCCGAGATGTACCGGACCGGTCGGATTGGCCGACACGAATTCCAGATTGATCCGGGTGCCCTTCAGGGTGTCCGAGGTGCCGTAGGCCGCGCCCGCGGTCAAGACCTGTTGCAGGATCGCGCCCTGTGCCGAGGCGGCGAGGCGGATATTGAGGAAGCCCGGACCGGCGACCTCGGCGGTGTCGATGGCGTCCGCGGTGGCCAGCGCCTCGGCCAGCCAGGTCGCCAATGCGCGCGGATTCGTTCCGGCCTTCTTACCTACCTGCATGGCCACATTCGTGGCATAGTCGCCATGTTCCGGATTACGGGGGCGCTCCACGTTGACCTCGTCGGGCAGGACCGTCGGGTCCAGTCCGCGTTCGACAAGCACCTTCGCCGCGGTCGCGCGAAGGAGATCTGCAAGGTCAGCTGGAGTCACGAGTCTCTATCCTATGGTCTTGGCAGGTGTACGCCTCGAGTGGGCACCTCGGCGGAGCCCTCCGCAATCAACCAGCACCGTGGATCAATACGTGGAAAGAGCACAGCGAGCTATGCCGAGCAGCACGAGCGCCAAATCGGCCAAGGCCGTCCGGGCCGCGGGGAAGGTCGCACCGTCGCGGAAAAAGGGCGGCGGCAAGGTTCCGATGGGCAAAGGCCCATTGAAGAAGCGCCAGATCCCATGGTTGGTCATCGGAGCCGCCGTGGCGATCGTCGCATTGATCGGTGCGCTCGCGTTCAGCCTGGTGCCGAAGTATCGGGACAAGGCCGAACTCGAGAAGTACACACCGAGCGCGCAGAAGAAGGATCCGTCGGATCAGATCGCCGGGGTCACCAAGAAGGACTATCCGGCGGGACTGCACGTCTCGGGTACGCAGCGCGTCGCCTACGACCAGGCCCCACCGTTCGGTGGTCCGCACGATCAGGTCTGGGCGAACTGCATGGGGGTGGTCTACAGTAAGCCGATCCGGGTGGAGAACGCGGTGCATTCGCTCGAGCACGGCGCGGTGTGGATCGCCTACAACCCCGACAAGGTCGACGCGGCGGGCATCGACACGCTGAAGCAGAAGGTCGAAGGTAAGCCGTTCACGTTGATGTCGCCGTTCCCCGGTCTGGCCTCGGCGATAACACTGCAATCCTGGGGACATCAGCTGAAGCTGGACAGTGCCGACGACAAGCGGGTCAACCAGTTCATCACCGCCCTGCGTGAGAACCAATACGCCTACCCCGAGGTGGGCGCGAGCTGCTCGAACCCCGCCTTCGACGCGAACAACCCGACACCGTACGACCCGACGCCACCCGGACCCGATGCGGTGCCGATGGACGGCAAGGGCCTGTCGCAGGACCAGACCGAACTCGGCGGCGCCGCGGGTGGTCTGCCCGGCATGCCGAATATTCCGGGTGTACCGAATATCCCCGGCATACCCACGGGAATTCCGACCCAGCCGACGGAAGGTCAGTAGATGCCAGTGGATACCGAAAGCGAGCCGGACGTGGCGAGCGATTCGGGTTTGGCCGCGCAGGCTCGGCGGCAGCGCACTCCGCTGCTGGTACTCGGTGCGATCGGCATCCTGCTGATCGGGTTCGCGGTCGGCGTGCTGGCCCGACTGCCACTGGACGGCAATAGCGAACCCGATCCCGGCGCTGTCGATATCGGATTCAGCCAGGACATGTCGGCACACCACGCGCAGGCCGTCGAAATGGCCGGGATCGCGCTCATCGGTTCCACCGATAACGATGTGCGCAGGCTGGCCTACGACATTCTGACCACCCAGCAGGGGCAGATCGGCCGGATGCAAGGCTGGCTGCAGATGTGGGGTAAGCCGAATCAGAACGTGGACGGCTATATGGGCTGGATGACCGAACAGTCGGGCCATTCGCATTCCGGTGCTACCACCGATCACGCGATGTCGGGACCATCGGCTGCCATGCCGGGTATGGCGACCACCGCTGAGATAACCGCGCTGCGCCAGGCCACCGGTCCTACGCTCGACACGATGTTCCTGCAGCTGATGCTGCGCCACCATCAGGGCGGACTCTCGATGACCGAATACGCCGCCCAGCACGCCGAAACCACCGCGGTGCGCACACTCGCGGCCGCTATGGCGACCACCCAGCAGGGCGAAGCACAACTCATCACCACCATGCTGAGCGCCCGCAACGCGACACCACTGCCGCAGCACTGATCGATCGTGGCGGGCCGGGGAACCGTAACTCCCAGGCCCGACACACTTTTTGGCGGACGCCCCGCAATGCGATACGCTTGGCCCCGCCCGAACGGCCGCCCACCGGCACCGTTCGAAAACTATCCCGCCCTCGTAGCTCAGGGGATAGAGCGTCTGCCTCCGGAGCAGAAGGCCGCAGGTTCGAATCCTGCCGAGGGCACCGACATTCGACTGCGTTTGCGCAGGCCAGGATGATTTTTGAGCGTCGCAGGCCCGATTCCTCGAGGGCACCATTTCACCGTTCAGCTGCGATTTCGCCCATGCGCGCAGGTCAAACGGATATCCGATATCCGCGACAACGGGATTCGGGAACACCAGGAACCAAGACCACAAATCGTAGTCACGGGGTCGAGTTCCAGCGGTGCGGGCCAGCGTCGGCATGATATCGGCGATTCACTCGCCGCCGCAGGTCGTTCCCGATCCCATGTTCGACGCGACCGCCGGGGCCCGTAGAACATGGAACGCCGGCAGCGATCCCACGTTCACGGCGTTGCTGTTGTGTGCGAATGATCGCAGCACGGGCGGTGCGCCGCGCGGCGGCCAGGGTCAGCAGCCAGTGGTGTGCGTATTGTGCGGCGAAACGCCAGGCTCCCAACGGTATTCGAATGCGATAGATTTCATGCTGTATCGGTGTCACGGCGCCATTGCGCGACGGCCGCGACGGCTGAAACGACCGAGATTGCCCCGGCGAGAAGCGCCTGTGTTGTGAAGTTCGCTGTGCTGTAGGAAACTGCGCGGAGCCCGGGAACTGGGTACACGCCGTTACCCGCGGCCGCGCGGATGATCAAGCCGATCTGGGTGCCAGGATCGCGCGGCGACCCCGCACCGGCCATGGCGCGCAGCGCGGGCCCTTGCCCGTGGAGATAGATCAGGCAGACCAGGACGAATGCTGCGGTCGCGACCGATGCCGCGACCGCGAGATATCCCAGCGCGCGGTTGCGGCGGCGGAAGTTGATTGCGATGGCAGACACGGTCACGACGGCCGCGGCGCTAGCCAGCAGGCCCCACAATCCGCTGACCGGCACGATGGAAGGGGGCGTCGACGACCAGAGCCCCGCCATCGAACTGGTGGCCGAAATCCGACCGAAAGCATTGGTGCGGGTAGTACCGTCTGGGCCGTTTGCCACCAGCCACGGATCGAACAAAAGCGCCAGTGTGGCCGTACTGCCTATCGCAGCGCACAAATAGCCCGCGTTATCGCGGCCCGAAGCTACCGAGACGCGAATACCGCGGCGGATTCGCTTGCCTGCCGCTTCCCCCCGACCGGACAGGCGACCAGGCAACCGGTCCGGTATCTTCCGCGCGCTCCACGGGGTCGTCTGCACCATGCCACGGACATTAGGGCGCCTGGACCAATTCACTGCCCGGCGACAGGTTGGTTAACAACACCTCTTCGTCGTCACACCAGGCACATGCCGCGAAGTGTGGGATTTCAATCTGGCCAGAGCAAATGCCCCCACCTCCGTCGATCGGTGTTGGGCTGTCGCGGTCGGTGTCCGGTCGGGTGGCGCGAGTTGCCGTAATCTCACACACGGATGGGGTGAGCGGGAGGACGGGACATGACATATCCGCCGGGTGGGCAACCGCCGTTCGGGGAGCCGCAGTGGCAGCCGCAGCAGCCGTATGGCTCTCCCTCTCCGCAGCAGGGTGGGTCGGGGTACCCGCAGCAAGGGGGTTATCCGCCGCCTGGTGGTCAGGGGTATGGACCGCAGCAGGGGTATCCGCCGCCCGGTGGTTATCAACAGCCGGGGTATCCGCCGCCGAAGAAGCGCAGGACCGGGCTGATCATCGGCCTGTTGGTGCTGGTACTCGTCATCGCGGGTGCGGTCGCCGCGGGCGTGGTGCTGACCGTGCAGGGCAAGACGCCGCTGGCATCGGACGAGAAAAAGGTGCAGGTGGCCATCCAGGACTTCTACGACACGCTCGAGTCGCACGGTTTCGCCGCGGCGGCGGGCAAGGCATGCGCGGCCGACCGTGCCGAGTTCGACACGCTGAGCGACGAGCAGAAGAAGGAATTCGATACCGCCAAGATCGAGGTCAGCATCGACAAGATCGATGACATCGTCGTCACCGGTGACCGCGCGACCGCCCGGATCACCGGCAAGCTCACGCTGACCGTCCCTGGCGAGACCCCGGATACCGATACGGGCACCACCGAACACCTGCGTAAGGAAGACGGGAAGTGGAAGGTCTGCTCGGCGGAGTCGGGTAAGAACTGACGTAACCTCGTCGGATGAGCTGCTGCGGACCGTCGCGCCGGACCTTCCTCAGCGCCATCGGGATGACCGCCCTGGCCAGTCTCGCGGATCCGGGTTCGGTTCGCGCCCAACCGAATCCGCTTTTCGCGACTGACCTGGAGGTCGTCACGGTCACCGATCGATCGGTGATTCTGACCTGGACGACGGTGACTCCGGATCCGAGCGGTCGACTGCTGCCGGTCGATACGGATGCCGAAGTGCGCCTCGGTCCGGTAGATGCGGCGCTGGCCACCGCCTATGCCGATGACGAGCACACCCCGTTCCACTATGCGGAAATCGACGGTCTCGAACCGGGCCGTCCCTACCGATTCGAGGCATGGTCGAACGGCGTCCGAGCCGTGCCCGCGCTTTCACTCACCACCCGATCCCCCGGAAGTCCGGAATCCACCGGCGAATTCACCACCCTGACACCGCCGCCCGGCCGCCCGCTGCGCACCCTCGCACTCGCCAATGACGTGCACTATGGCGAGCAGGTCAGCGGTCTCGTCGTCGATAACCTGCCGCCGGGTTTCCGGCAGGAGCCGGGCCTGCCACCCTATCCCCAGGTAATGCTGGCTGCCCTGCTCGATGATCTGCGCCGCCCCGATCGCGGCGCCGACCTACTTCTCATCGCGGGCGATCTCACCGCCGAGGCGAAGCCGGAGCAGACGCGCTCGGTTCGCGGACACCTGGACTCCTGGGGCGCACAGGGCCGCGACTACCTCGCTGTGCGCGGTAACCACGACCGTCCGCATATGGGCCCGGCATACCAGGGCTGCATTCCGGCAGCCGCGGACCATTTCGACTGCTGGGCCGAGGAATTCGATCCGCGCCAGCAGCTGATCGAGCACGAGTCGGGTGGCCTGCGGCTGCTCGGCCTGGATACCAGCGAACTCGACGGTTCGGGCGGCAGCATCGAACGCCCGCAGTGCGACCGACTCGGCGAACTGCTGCGCGAAGATCCGGATCGTCCGACGCTGGTCTTCGGACATCATCCGGTGACGGTCGAATCCGGGCTGACCAATACCGCTGGACCAGGTTTCGTCCTCAATCGCCCCGACAGCATCGAACTCCAGACACTCTACGAACGCGCACCCGGGGTATTCCTGCAGCACAGCGGCCATACCCACCGCAACCGCCGCACCCGTCCCGACACCGGTGCCGCGGTGGAATTCCTGGAAGTGGCCGCGGTCAAGGAGTATCCGGGCGGCTACAGCCTGCTGCGGCTGTACGAGGGCGGGTACATGATCAACTTCTACAAGACCCGCGCCGCGGCCGCGCGCCGCTGGAGTGCGACCACTCGAGGCGAATACTTCGGCGTGCTGCCGGATTACACGCTCGGCACCTTCTCCGACCGCAATCACGTTGTGCTGCGGGACTTCTCGGGCCTGTCCTGACCGACCCGCCATCGCCGCCGTACCGATACCATCGCCGCAGTTCGGACGCGGTATCTTGCTTAGGTAAGCCTCATCATATGAAGTGGAACCTTGCACGTCGGAAGGACTCGAACATGTCGATCAGATGGAAAGCGATTTCCGCAGCGCTGGCCGTCGCTGTCGCGGCGCTCGGCGTGACGGCCTGTTCGAATTCCTCGGACGACAAGAACGAGATCACCGTCTACAACGCCCAGCACGAATCGCTGACCAAGGAATGGGTGGACGCGTTCACCAAGGAGACCGGCATCAAGGTCACCCTGCGCCAGGGCGGTGATACGGCCCTGGGCAACCAGCTGGTCGCCGAGGGCGCGGCCTCCCCTGCCGATGTCTTCCTCACCGAGAACTCCCCCGCCATGGCGCTGGTGGAGCACGCCGGACTCTTCGCCGATGTCGATAAGAAGACAGTGGACCAGGTGCCAGCGCAGTTCCGTCCGTCCACCGGCAAGTGGGCCGGAATCGCCGCCCGCTCAACCGTTTTCGTCTACAACAAGGACAAGATCGCGGCAGATCAGCTGCCCGCCTCACTGCTCGATCTGGCGCAGCCGCAGTGGAAGGGCCGCTGGGGCGCGGGCGTTTCCGGGGCCGACTTCCAGGCCATCGTGGCGGCCCTGCTCGCACTCAAAGGTGAGGACGCCACCAAGGCCTGGCTGAAGGGCATGAAGGACAACGCCACCGCATTCCCGAACAATGTGGCCACCATGAAGGCGGTCGACTCCGGCCAGCCCGACGGCGGCGTGATCTACCACTACTACTGGTACCGCGATCAGGCCAACACCAAGGAGAGCAGCAGCCACACCGGGCTGCACTACTTCAAGAACCAGGATCCGGGCGCGTTCGTCTCGGTTTCCGGTGGCGGCGTGCTGAAGTCGAGCAAGAAGCAGGAGTCGGCACAGAAGTTCTTGGCGTTCATCACCTCCAAGGCTGGGCAGGAGATCCTGCGCGACGGCACCTCGTTGGAGTACCCGGTCGCCAGTGATGTCGCGGCCAATCCGGCGCTGCCGTCGCTGGCCTCGCTGCAAGCGCCGGCCGTCGACCCGAGCAAGCTCGATGCCAAGAAGGTGACGGCGCTGATGACCGAGGCGGGTCTGCTCTAGTCATGGCCGTACGGACCGCTGTCGCCGCGCCCCGGGTCGGAAGACCCGGGCCACTCGTCACGACCGTCGCGCTGCTCTTGGTGGCCGCGACCTTCGTGCCGCTCGGCTACATCGTGTCCACGGTTTTCTCCACCGGACTACCCGAAGCGGCGGAGCTGGTGTTCCGCCCGAGAGTCGGTGACCTCCTGCGCAATACGGTCGGGCTGGTGATCGTCACCGTCCCGATCTGTGTGATGCTCGGGGTGGGCCTCGCGTGGGTGGTCGAGCGGACCAATGTGCCGGGCGCGGCATGGTGGGGGCCGGTATTCGCGGCACCACTGGCCGTGCCAGCGTTCGTGAACAGCTACGGCTGGGTCAGCGTATTTCCGACCATGCACGGGCTGTGGGCGGGTGTGGTGATCTCCACCATGTCGTATTTCCCGCTGGTGTATCTGCCCGCGGCAGCCACACTGCGTCGGCTGGATCCGGCGGTGGAGGAATCGGCGCGTGCGCTCGGTTCCGGTCCGGTCGCGGTATTCACCCGAATCGTCTTGCCACAGTTGCGATTGGCGATTCTCGGCGGTGGACTGCTCATTTCGCTGCATCTGCTCGCCGAATACGGCGCGTTCGTGATGATCCGGTTCGATACGTTCACGACCGCGATCTTCGAGCAGTACCAATCCAGTTTCGCCGGTCCGGCGGGCAGCATGTTGGCCGGTGTGCTCGTGCTGTGCTGTCTGGTGTTGCTCGCGGCCGAGGCGGGGGCACGCGGTAAGGCGCGTTACGCGCGGATCGGCAGTGGTGCACCGCGGGCCGCTGCCCGGGTCGGGTTGGGGGCCAGCACGATGCCGGTTCTGCTCGCTTTGGCGGCGGTAGTTGTCGGCTCGATCGGCGTGCCGCTGTGGACAATCGTGCGCTGGCTGCGCATCGGTGGTGCCCAGGTCTGGGACTTCTCCGAAATCGGTACGGCGCTCGGGCAGACCATCGCGCTTGCGGGGATGGCCGCACTGCTCACCACGCTGTGCGCATTCCCGGTGGCCTGGATCGCGGTGCGCTCCACCTCGGCGTTCGCTCGAATGGTTGAGGGGGCCAACTACATTACGAGTTCGCTGCCCGGCATCGTGATCGCGCTGGCCATGGTGACGGTCACGATTCGGTGGGCGCCGCCGCTCTATCAGACGGTGACCATGGTCGTGGTCGCCTATGTGTTGATGTTTCTGCCGCGAGCGCTGGTCAGCGTGCGGGCCGGATTGGCGCAGGTGCCGGTCGGGCTGGAGGAAGTATCGCGCTCGCTCGGTCAGTCGGGGCCGGTCACCTTTCTGCGCGTCACGCTGCGGTTGACCGCGCCCGCCGCGGCATCCGCCGGTGCGCTGGTATTCGTCGCGGTGGCGACCGAATTGACCGCGACATTGCTCTTGGCACCCAGCGGAACCCGCACGCTGGCAATGCGATTCTGGTCGTTGTCGGGCGAATTGGACTATGCCGCGGCCGCACCCTATGCACTCATCATGATCGTCGCGGCGGTGCCCGTGACGTATCTGCTGTTCACCCAATCCAGGAAGGCGGCCGGGTTATGAGTCGGCTTGTCGTGGCGGATGTTTCGAAGACGTTCGGCCACCACCGGGTACTCGGCGGGATCAATCTCGAAGTGCCGAACGGTAGTTCGACCGCGGTGGTCGGCTCGTCCGGATGTGGAAAGACCACGCTATTGCGGGTCATCGCCGGATTCGAGGCTCCGGACACGGGTTCGGTCGCCATCGGCACGGAAACCGTGACCCGCGACCGGTTTTCGGTGCCACCCCAGCGACGCAATGTCGGTTACGTCGCACAGGATGGCGCGCTGTTCCCGCATCTGACCGTCGGCGAGAACATCGCCTACGGCCTGCGCAGCGGATTCTGCGGGCTGCGACGCGGTCGGAATCGGGTGAACGAGCTGCTGGAGATGGTCTCACTCGATCCGTCGTATGCCGACCGTCGCCCGCATCAGCTCTCCGGTGGCCAGCAGCAGCGCGTCGCGCTCGCACGTGCGCTCGCCCGCAAACCCGATGTGATGCTGCTCGACGAGCCGTTCAGCGCACTCGATGCCGGGTTGCGGGCCACCACCAGACAGGCCGTTGCCGAGACACTGCGGGCGGCGGGCATGACAAGCATCCTGGTTACCCACGACCAGGAGGAGGCGCTGTGCTTCGCCGAACAGGTCGCGGTCATGCGCGAGGGGGTATTCACCCAGGTCGGCGCGCCGGAAGAGGTCTACGCCGCGCCCACCGATCTGTTCACCGCCAAATTCCTCGGTGATTGTGTGCTGCTCGATGCGGTGGTCGACGGCGATGTGGCCAAATGTGCGCTCGGCCGGGTACCGGTGCAGAAGTCCGCGCCGACCGGGTCGGCGACCATCATGTTCCGTCCGGAACAGCTCGTGGCGCAGGTGGTTTCGGGTAGCGAACCGAGTAGTGGAACCGTACGCGATGTGGAGTTCCGTGGGGCCGATGTGATGCTGACCATCGCACTGGACGGCGATGTCGATCCGGTGCGGGTGCGCCGTGCCAGCGTTGCGGCGCCGAGCGCGGGCGAGCGCGTCCGTCTCGAGGTGCTCGGCAACGCCGTGGCGTTCGACGCGGCCTGAACCACGGGCACCCGGCCCGGCAGTGGCGTGTCACCGGGCCGGGCACCCATGGCTGACCATTTCGAGCGACCCGCTAGCAGTCGCTAGCGAGGGCACTCCTTTTGGAGCGAGCGGCGGGAATTGAACCCGCGTAAACGGCTTTGCAGACCGTTGCCTCAACCACTCAGCCACGCCCGCCTCGCCATGAATAGTGCCGTCGCCGCATCGAAATGCCCACGGTTGCACTCAGTGTGATCCGAACCCGGGATGCCCGGATCGCGGCCACCGGTCCGGAATGCGACTATTGCCGCGCTCACCGATCGGGAGAAGATCCGGAGCGGCGGCCGAACGTGGAATGATCAAGACCATGTCGCGGCCACGTCCACTTCCGGTTGATCCGATCGAGGAGGCCCATCGCCAATGGGTCGGCCACGGCTGGGGCGATTTCGCCGACGGAATGGCGGCGGTGACCTCACTGGTTCGCGCCCAGCAAATCGTGATGGCGCGAGTGGACGAGGCTCTGAAACCGACCGGTCTAACGTTCTCTCGATATGAACTTCTCATGCTGCTTGCTTTCAGCAAGACGGGTGCGCTGCCCATGGCGAAGGCCAGTGCGCGCCTACAGGTGCACCCGACCAGCGTGACGAATACCGTCGATCGACTCGAGGCCGCCAAGCTCGTCGAACGGGTGCCCCATCCCAGCGATAGGCGTGCCACCTTGATCGAAATCACCTCTGCTGGAAGGGAATTAGTTGCTCAGGCGACCGAGGAACTCAACGCGAAAGTCTTCGCGATTCCCGGTCTTCCGCCGGACCGGCTGCATACTCTTTTGCAGTTGCTCGCGGAATTTCGCCATGCCGCAGGCGACTTCGCCACCGGCGAGGAACCGGCCCGATGGTCGGCACACGAGCAGTGACCAAACACCCAGACCGGTCGGTCTTTACGCTGCCCGAACCACCGCGCGATAACGGTCTGGCATCCAACTAGCGAATTCCCCGCCCCGTTGTCTTGGCACCGGAGGCGAAAGGGTCCACCATGGATTCCATGGTGCTGGTCTTGGGGGTTTCGGCGGGCGCTGGCGGTGCCCGCGCGATGCTGACGCATTCCGATCAGCCACATCTCCCCCCGATCGATCGATGCCAGGTGCCACGTCGGGCGGGCGGTGGGGTCGAGGAACCGGTCTTCGAGGCGATCCGCCAGATGCGCGCCGCCGCCGACCGGCGCGACGAGCTGATAACCGGAACCGCCGTTACCTGTCGCTGTCCGCTGCACGCCGACGCCATCCGCACCAGCGCTGGCCGTACCCGGCTAACCATCGTCGACGAACCGCTGGCCCAGCTGCGCTACCTGCGCTTCACCGGCCGCCTGCCTACCGCCGGCTCGGTCATCCTCTACGACCTAGGCAGCTCGGGCCTGACCATCACCCACGCCGACTGCCGCACCGACACCATCCTGTCCAGCAAGCGCAGCACGGTCCTCGGCGGCGACGGCTACGACGCACTGCTGCGCTGGCAATTGGCACGCGGCGGCGTATTCACCGACAAACCGACCAGCCGTAGGCACCGCGAAGAACTCAGCAGCGCCCGGGTGATCACCGCGACGGACACCGGCTCCGGCGGGCGCGCCGTGGTCACCCGCAGCGACCTCGCCGAACTGTGCGCCGCGGGCATCCACCACTCCGCCTCGTTCATCCGGCAACTCATCGAGGTAACCGGCGTCCAACCGGAGGCACTGGTCCTGCTCGGCGGCTGCACGCGCAACCCCGATATCCGCGAAGAGCTTTCCCAAATGATCGAACTGCCGGTCATCTACGATTCCGAGCCCGAATATGTTTCGGCCCGCGGCGCGGTATTGCTCGCAGCGGAACGCCCGACCGGCGATGTGCGCATGGCGCGCTTACGCAGCGGAGCACTGACCGGTTCACTGGTGCCGACCACCCCCGGTCGCCGCAAACTCATTGCCGCCATTGCGGTCACGGTCGGATTAGGTGCGACCATCGCCGGACTGCTCGCCATGGACCACACCGCCGCTGCGCCGCCGGATGGCGTCAACGCTCCGACTCCCGTCGAGGTCGCGGGTATCCCAGCGAAGTCCTTCAACTGAACCGGTTGCGCATGCCCTGTCGGCCGCGACCACGTCCTGCTCGCTGCTCGACGGCCGCTGACAGTCACGCATATCCAGAAATGTTGTTGCGGCGGTCAAGGGTTCACCGACGGCGTTGATATCAGCCGAAACGACCGTGCCCGGCCGAATCTCGGCCGGGCACAGGGGATGGCAGCCGACGGAGTCGGCGGGTGGGTAATTCGCGTCTCAGCGGTTGGTGAACTTGGCCGGGCGCTTCTCGACGAAGGCGCTCATACCTTCCTTCTGATCGTCGATCGCGAAGAGCGAGTGGAAGACTCGGCGTTCGAAACGCAGGCCCTCGGCGAGGGTGGTTTCGAAGGAGCGGTCCACGGCCTCCTTGGCGATCATGGTGACCGGCAGCGACATCGAGGCGATGGTTTCGGCGACCTCGAGTGCGGTGTCGAGCAGTTCGGCGGCGGGCACGATCCGGGACACGAGACCGGCGCGCTCGGCCTCCTCGGCATCCATATTGCGGCCGGTGAGCACCAGATCCATGGCCTTGGCCTTGCCGATGGCCCGGGTCAGGCGCTGCGAACCGCCGATGCCCGGAATGACGCCGAGCTTGATCTCGGGCTGACCGAATTTCGCATTGTCGGCGGCGAGCAGGATGTCGCAGATCATGGCAAGCTCACAGCCACCGCCGAGGGCGTAACCGGCGACGGCGGCAATGGTGGGTTTGCGGAACTGCGCCAGCCGATCCCAGCGGGCGAAGTAGTCGTTCATGAACATGTCCATGTACGACTTGGGCTGCATCTCCTTGATATCGGCGCCGGCCGCGAAGGCCCGCTCCGAACCGGTGATGACAATGGCGCCGATCGCGTCATCGTGCTCGAGTTCGTCGAGCGCGGCAATGACATCGTCGAGAACCTGCGCGTTCAGCGCGTTCAGCGCCTTCGGGCGGTTCAGCGTGATCCAGCCGACCCGGCCCTTGCGCTCCAGCAGAATCGTCTCGAAGTCGGGCCCTCCCGTCGCCCGACCACCATCCCCCACGGAATCGCTTCGCGATGCATCCATCTTCAGGCACCCTCTTGATCGGAACGGTCACGGATATCGGTGACGATAGCCGAGAAGTCCTTACTGCCCTGCGACTGGTTGAACCGGGTATAGATCTCGGCGGCGAGCAAGCCGAGTCGGCCGTCGACGTCGTTATCGCGCAGGGCATTCGCGGCCAGACCCAGATCCTTCGTCATCAATGCGGTGGCGAAACCGGGCTGATAGTTGTTGTTGGCCGGGCTGGTCGGCACGGGTCCGGGGACCGGACAGTAGCTGGTCAGCGCCCAACTCTGGCCGGATGCGGTCGAAACCACATCGAAGAACGACTGGTGGCTCAGGCCCAGCTTCTCGCCGAGCACCAAGGCCTCGGACAGGCCGATCATCGAAATGCCGAGCAGCATGTTGTTGCAGATCTTCGCGGCTTGGCCGACACCGGAGCCGCCGCAGTGCACAACCTTGCCGCCCATTACCTCGAGCATGTCGAGTGCATCGGCGAAGTCGGCCTCGGTGCCGCCGACCATGAAGGTCAGCGTGCCCGCGGCGGCACCGGCGACTCCACCGGAGACCGGCGCGTCCAGTGCGCGGTGGCCCGCATCGACCGCGCGGGCGGCTGCCGCCTTGGCGTCGGCGACATCGATGGTGGAGCAGTCGATGAACAGCGTGTCCGGACTCGCGGCGGGGAGTAGATCGGCGTAGACGTCGAGGACGAGCTTGCCATTGGGCAGCATGGTGATCACGACATCACGGCCCGCGGCGGCCGCGGCGGCCGAATCAGCGACGGTGGCACCGTCTTTACGTGCCTGCTCCTGCGCGGCGGGAACCGGATCGAAGGCGAGCACGTCATATCCGGCCTTGACCAAGTTGGCGGCCATTGGACCGCCCATATGGCCGAGGCCGAGGAAACCGATCTTCTTCGTCACTTGCCTGCCTCCAAACCCAGTTCCCTATCGCCCAATCCGGCGAAGTACGCGTCGACCTGTTCCGCGGTGACATCGGCGAGCGTCGCGGGTGACCACTGCGGGTTGCGGTCCTTATCGATTACCTGCGCGCGGATGCCTTCGACCAGATCGTGCGAGGCCAACGCGGCGATGGACACCCGGTACTCCTCGTTCAGCACCGCCTCGAGACTCGCCGCGGCACGGGCGGCACGCAACGAACGCAACGTCACCTTCAATGCCACAGGTGATTTCGCGAGCAGTTCGGTCGCGGCCTTGGCGGCCTCCGGCGAACCGTGCGTCCGCAGCCGATCGACGATCTCCTCGACGGTATCGGCGCTGTAGCAGGCATCGATCCAGTCCTGCTTGGCCACCAGATCGGATTCCGGTGCGTCCGTCGCGAATTTGGCGATGGCGATATCGACGGTCTCGGTCCGCAGCGTTTCCAGCAGTGCCGGAATATGTTCCGAGGCCACGTAGTAATCGGCGAAACCCGCGGCGATGGCGTCACCGGCGCTCATCCGCGCGGTGGTCAGTGCGACGTGCGTGCCGATTTCGCCCGGCGTGCGGGCGAGCAGATAGGTGCCGCCGACGTCCGGAACGAAGCCGATGCCGACCTCCGGCATGCCGATCTTGGAGCGCTCGGTGGCGATGCGGTGGCTGCCGTGTCCGGAGAGCCCGACGCCGCCTCCCATCACGATGCCGTCCATAACCACCACATACGGCTTCGGATAGCGGCCGATCATGGCATTGAGGATGTACTCGTCGCGCCAGAAAAGGCCGGTGGCCGAATCCGCGTTGGCGGCACCGGCGCGGTGATCATTCAAGGCGGCTGCGTCGCGGTGGATGGCGACGATATCGCCGCCCGCGCACAGCCCGCGCTCTCCCGCGCCGGTGACGACGACGGTGCGCACCTCGTCGTCATCCGCCCATACCTGCAGTGCGGCGGAGATGGCCAGCGCCATCGGATGATTCAGCGCATTGATGGCCTTGGGCCGGTTCAGCGTGATCAGACCGAGTCCGTCGCGCTTATCGATGAGAACTTCGGATTCGGTCATGCTGCTCCTACCACCGAGCGGGCGACGACCACCCGCATGATTTCATTGGTGCCCTCCAGAATCTGGTGCACCCGCAGATCGCGGACGATCTTCTCCACGCCGTATTCGGCCAGGTAGCCGTAACCGCCGTGCATCTGCAGCGCCTTATTCGCGACTTCGAATCCGGCGTCGGTCGTGAATCGCTTTGCCATGGCGCATAATTCGACCTTGTCATCGGCATCCGCATCCAGCGCGGCCGCGGCCCGCCACAGCAGGGTCCGCGCCGCCTCCAGCGACGTGCGCATATCCGCGAGCTGGAATTGCAATGCCGGGTTGTCCAGCAGTCGGCTGTTGAATGCCTTGCGCTGGGCCAGGTACGCGACGGATTTTTCGAGCGCTGCCTGACCGCCGCCCAGTGAGCAGGCCGCGATATTGAGTCGACCGCCATTGAGCCCGTTCATGGCGATGCGGAAACCATTGCCCTCTATGCCGAGCATATCGGCGGCGGGCACCCGGACATCGTCCAGCATCACCTGACGAGTGGGCTGGGCATTCCAACCCATCTTCTTCTCGTTGGCGCCGAAGGAAATTCCCGGGGTATCGGCCGGAACGATGAATGCGGAAATCCCGCGCGCGCCCGTATCGCCGGTGCGCGCCATGATGACGTACACATCCGTGCTGCCCGCACCGGAGATGAATTGCTTCACCCCGCTGAGCAGGTAATCGTCACCATCACGAACGGCCTTGGTGCTCAATGCCGCCGCATCCGATCCGACGCCCGGCTCGGTGAGCGCATAGCTGCCGAGCCATTCCATCGAGGTCAGCCGGGGCAGCCAGCGGTTGCGCTGCTCGGCATTGCCGTAGTTGTCGATCATCCACGAAACCATGTTGTGGATGGAGATATACGCCGCGATGGCCGGACAGCCGGTGGCCAGTTGTTCGAAGATGCGCACAGCATCGAGCCTGCGCAGTCCCGAGCCGCCGACATCCTCGCCGATGTAGATACCACCCATGCCGAGCGAACCCGCCTTGCGCAGGACATCCACTGGAAAGTGCTTCTGCTCATCCCATTCCAGGGCGTTCGGGGCGAGGTATTCGTCGGCGAAGTCACGCGCCATTTCGGAAATGGCGCGCTCGTCGTCATTCAGTGCGAACACGATCGTCGACCTCCCGTCCGTGGGTTGTTCAGTCCATCGTCGGAATGACGAAGTGGTTGCTGTCCTTGAGCCCGGAAGGCCAGCGCTGGGTGACGGTCTTGGTCTTGGTGTAGAAACGAATGGAATCCGGACCGTGCTGGTTCAGATCGCCGAATCCGGAACGCTTCCAACCGCCGAAGGTGTGGTACGCGATCGGCACCGGGATCGGCACATTGATGCCGACCATGCCGACCTGCACCCGGGCGGCGAAATCCCGAGCGGTATCGCCGTCGCGGGTGAAGATCGCGACGCCGTTGCCGTATTCGTGCTCGTTGGGCAGCGCGAGCGCTTCGTCGTAATCCTCGGCCCGCACGATCGACAGCACCGGGCCGAAGATCTCTTCGGTGTAGATCCGCATTTCCCGCGTGACATTGTCGAAAAGCGTCGCACCGGTGAAGTACCCGCCCGCACCGCCGTCGACCGCGAGCCCGCGGCCGTCGATCACCAGCTCGGCCCCCTCATCGACGCCGAGCTGGACGTAGTTCTCGACCCGGCTGAGGGCATCCTTGGTCACCAGCGGGCCAAAATCGGCACCGGCATCATCGGAGCGTCCGACATTCAACTTGGCGATCCGCTCGATCAGCTTCTCGCGCAGGCGATCTGCGGTCTCCTGCCCCACCGGGACAGCGACCGAGATGGCCATACAGCGCTCACCCGCCGAGCCGTAGCCCGCGCCGATGAGCTGGTCGGCGACATCGTCGAGGTCGGCGTCCGGCATGACGATCGCGTGGTTCTTGGCGCCGCCGAAGCACTGTGCGCGTTTACCATTCGCGGTCGCGGTCTCGTAGATGTACTGCGCGATCGGAGTCGAACCGACAAAGCCGACGGCCTTTACGGTCGGCGAATGCAGGATCGCATCAACGGCTTCCTTATCGCCGTTGACCACGTTGAAGACACCCGCGGGCAAACCTGCTTCCAGGAACAACTCGGCCAAGCGCAGCGGCACCGAAGGATCGCGCTCGGATGGCTTGAGCACGAAGGCATTTCCACAAGCCAAAGCCGGACCCGCCTTCCACAGCGGGATCATGGCCGGGAAGTTGAACGGGGTAATGCCCGCGACCACTCCGAGCGGCTGACGCATGGAGTAGACGTCGATGCCGGTGCCCGCGCTCTCGGTGTACTCGCCCTTGAGCAGATGCGGGATCCCCGCGGCGAATTCGATGACCTCGATGCCGCGCTGGATATCACCCTTGGCATCGGGGATGGTCTTGCCGTGTTCGGCGGAGAGCAGCGCCGCGAGGGAATCCATCTCGTCCTGCACGAGCGTCAGGAACTTCATCAGCACCCGGGCCCGCTTCTGCGGGTTGAACGCGGCCCACACCTGCTGGGCCTCGGCCGCATTCGCGATGACCGCATCGACCTCGGCCTTACTCGCCAGCGGCACCCGTGCCTGCACCTGGCCGGTATTCGGGTCGAAGACATCGGCGAAGTTGCCCGAGGCCCCGGCGACGCGCTGGCCGCCGATGTAATGAGTGAGTTCGCGAACCATGCCAGTCCTGTTCTCGTAGTGGACGCCGCGCAGTGCGCGATTTACGGTCATCCTATAGTTGGAAGTCCAAGTAAATACAGGCGCGCGGACAGACTGTGATTCATCCCACCGGCAACTATCGAGCGATCGGCGGCGTCAGGGGATCTCCCCGACGAGCGGACTCGCTCAGTCGGTTAGGCGGAGGACTTCGATGAGCGGGCGAGCAGCCAAGCGCCGAGGGCGAGGACCACTGTGCCGATGAGCAGGATCGCGACCATGGCACCGACCGCGCCATCGAACCAATGCGCGACCGCCAAGCCCACAGCCAGCGCGATCATCGCGGCACCGCCGATCATGAGCACCGCCGAGCGCTGTGTGGCGTGCAGTACGAAGCAAACGAGAGCCACCGCCACAGCCAGTACGAAGCCTTCTCGCCTGTCGACATCGACGGTCACTATGCCCGCCGCCGAGACGAGGAGCGCGACGAGATAGCCCGCCCAGGTCTCGACGAACGCGCCCAACCTGGTGAGCGCGAACCAGACCGCGCCGAGCGCGAGCAACCCGAGGCCGACCCAGACTTCTTCGACCCCGAACAC
The DNA here is from genome assembly GCF_050955785.1 of Nocardia sp. CA-084685. Classification (NCBI taxonomy): domain Bacteria; kingdom Bacillati; phylum Actinomycetota; class Actinomycetes; order Mycobacteriales; family Nocardiaceae; genus Nocardia; species Nocardia sp. CA-084685. The sequence continues at coordinate 1,348,119 of NZ_CP192094.1, read as the reverse complement.
CTCGTCGAGTACCCCCGGGACCAGGACAACGCTGTACCCGGCGACGGCGAAGAGGCCGATTATCGACGGCAGCGCCGAATAGCCGAGTGCGGCCACCACCAAGCCCGCGACGCAGGCGTAGACCCAGGTGTTGTCGGCATCAATGGCCGAACCGACCGTCACGGCAGCCGCTCCGGATGTGAGCGCGAAGAGCACGGTCGCGAGCCGCACGCGAGAACTATGCGGGAGCGCCGTACGCGCGAACAGTGCGCTGACACCGCCAGCGAGCGCGATCGCGCCGAGGGCAAGGCCGAGCGATACCAGCCCGAAGATGAGGACGCGTCCGGCCCGCTGCAGGTCGTTCCAGGACGAGGCGACCAACAAAACGAGGGCACCGAGCATCAACCCCGCGCCGATGTACGCTGCGATCTCGGCGAGCAACTTGCCCGGAGAATCGGGCTTCGTCTTCTCCGCCACCAGCGCCCGCACGACCGCATCGCGCTGCGCTTCGGTCAGTACACCTTCGTCGACCAGCCGCCCTAAGGCCGCCCCCGACCGATCTCGGATCCCCATACATCGAGTATGGCCGGTGCCGCAGCAATCGTTGACTGCTCCACGGCGACTCAGCGCTGCGAGCCGAGATCCACCACCGAGCCAGGGTGTGCGAGTGAGGCGACCTGAATCGCACCACCCGGAGCCATCCGAAAAGCTGCACCGGGTCCCGGCTGACTTCGCGGTATCACCGTCGCAGTAGCCCGATAGCACGGTCAAACGTCGCGAATACGGCCGCGATGATCGTCGCGCGCCTTCACGGCCAGCGACCGCCTGCCCTATTCGGACTACTCGGCGAACCGAATTCGGTGACAGCCGCGACCATCACCGCATCGCGCATCCCGGTCGCGACCGTCGGCGCTTCGACCGCCGTCCAGAACCCAGCACTGAGTTCGACCACCGCGAGATCCGATCGACACCTGCGGTGCACCACTGTCGGACAGCCTGCGGGTTCATGTCGACTCACCACCCATCGCATTCGTGCGGTTTGCGGGATCCCTACCCGGCCGCGGGATGCCGATCCCCGCGAAGATCAGGTTCTGCCAGCGGAAAGGTTCACTACTCGGCAGTTGCCTCCATCGGAACTCGAGTCGGGGGTGGATGTCGCGGGTTGCGGTCACGGTGAGTGGAATCAGCTGGCCATTACCGAAACCGGTTTCACCTGGCGCTGTGACTGCCGCCACCGTAAGATTAGTTTGACGTCCTAGTATTGGGCGCCAAACAGGATCTCCCCCGGAGGACCCCCGTGGCCGACAGCACCGCGATCCACACGCCCATTCATCCCGTCCGATTCGTGACCTCGGCCGCGCTATTCGACGGGCACGATGCCGCGATCAACATCATGCGGCGGATCCTGCAGGCGCAGGGCGCCGAGGTCATTCACCTCGGGCACAATCGCGCCGTCAGCGAGGTCGTGGACGCGGTGCTCACCGAGGACGCCCAGGGCGTCGCGGTGAGTTCGTATCAGGGCGGACATGTCGAGTACTTCGAATATCTCGCCGACGCGCTGAAGAAGGCCGGTGCCGACCATGTCCGGATCTTCGGCGGTGGCGGCGGGGTGATCGTTCCCGAGGAGATCGCGCGCCTGGCCGAGTCCGGGGTGACCATCTTCTCCCCCGAGGACGGTCAGCGACTCGGCCTGCCGGGCATGATCAATCAACTGATCCGCACCTGCGATTTCGATCTCGCCGTCGAGCCGCCGGTGCTGGACGCGGTACTGGCCGGCGAGCGGGCCGCACTCGCCCGCGCGATTACCTGCCTGCAGCAGGACACAGTGTCGGAGCCCGATCGGCAGACCCTGGCTTCGGCAGCTGCCGCGCGTACGGTGCCGGTGCTCGGCATCACCGGCACCGGCGGTTCCGGAAAGTCCTCGCTCACCGATGAATTGGTGCGTCGGCTGCGCTCCGATCAGCAGGACAAGTTGCGCGTGGCGATTCTCGCGGTGGATCCGACCCGGCGACGCGGCGGCGGTGCACTGCTCGGCGACCGCATCCGGATGAATGCCCTCGACGGCGATCACATCTTCTTCCGCTCCCTTGCCACCCGCGGTGGCCACGAACTGCCGCAGAATATCGACGCCATCGTGAACGCCTGCAAGGCGGCGGGATACGACCTGGTGATTCTGGAAACCCCCGGCATCGGCCAGGGCGATGCCGCGATCACCGACCACGTCGACGTGTCGATGTATGTGATGACACCGGAATTCGGCGCTGCCTCCCAGCTGGAGAAGATCGACATGCTGGATTTCGCGGATGTGGTGGCAATCAATAAGTTCGAGCGTCGCGGCGCCGAGGACGCGCTGCGTGATGTCTCGCGCCAGTTGATTCGCAATCGCGAGGAATTCAGCAAGACGCCCGAGGAAATGCCGGTATTCGGTACCAGCGCAGCCACTTTCAACGATGATGGGGTGACCGCCCTCTACCAGCACCTCACCGGACTACTCGCCGAGCGCGGTCTGCAACTGGAGCCCGGCGTACTTCCGAAGGTGGATACCCGATCCTCCACCAGGTTCGCCCAGATCATCTCGCCCGCCCGGGTGCGCTATCTCGCCGAGATCGCCGATACGGTCCGTGATTACCACGCCGATACGGCCGCGCAAATCCTTGCGGCGCAACGTGTGCAGCGGCTCGAGCAGGTGGCGGCCGAGCTGCCCGATGACATCGCGGTGGCCGAGCTCGCCGAGAAGGCCCGCGAAGCACTGCATACCGACAATGCCGAACTGCTCGCGGGTTGGTCCGAACTGGCCGAATCCTATCGGGGAGACGAGCAGGTGGTTCGGGTTCGTGATCGCGAGATCCGTACCCCGCTGCGCCGGGAGACGCTGTCCGGCAACTCCATTCCGCGCGTTGCGCTGCCACGCTTCACCGATCACGGTGAGCTGCTTCGGTTCCTGCGTTCGGAGAATCTGCCCGGACGGTTCCCGTTCACCGCGGGCGTCTTCGCGTTCAAGCGCGATAACGAGGACCCGGCGCGGATGTTCGCCGGTGAGGGTGATCCGTTCCGGACGAACCGGCGCTTCAAGGTACTCAGCGAACATGCCGAGGCGACACGACTTTCCACGGCCTTCGATTCGGTGACGCTCTATGGTCACGATCCCGCCGAACGCCCGGACATCTACGGCAAGGTCGGCACCTCCGGCGTCTCGATCGCCTCGCTCGACGATATGAAGGCGCTCTACGACGGCTTCGACCTGACCGCGCCGACCACCTCGGTATCGATGACCATCAACGGCCCGGCCCCCACCATCCTGGCCTACTTCCTGAATACCGCCATCGACCGAGCGCTGGAACGCTTCTCGGCCGCCGAGGGCCGCGAACCCACCGCCGAGGAGACCGCGGAAATCAAGGCGCGCACCCTGGCGACGGTGCGCGGCACCGTACAGGCCGACATCCTCAAGGAGGACCAGGGCCAGAACACCTGCATCTTCTCCACCGAATTCAGCCTGCGCATGATGGCCGATATCCAGGAATGGTTCGTGCGCAACGGTGTTCGCAACTTCTACTCGGTCTCGATCTCCGGCTATCACATCGCCGAGGCCGGGGCGAACCCGATCAGCCAACTGGCCTTCACCCTGGCCAACGGATTCACCTATGTCGAGGCATATCTCGCGCGCGGCATGCACATCGACGACTTCGCGCCGAATCTGTCGTTCTTCTTCTCCAATGGAATGGATCCGGAATATTCGGTGATCGGCCGGGTGGCGCGGCGCATCTGGGCCATTGCCATGCGAGATCGCTACGGCGCCAACGAACGCTCGCAGAAGTTGAAGTACCACGTCCAGACCTCGGGCCGATCACTGCACGCACAGGAGATGAGCTTCAACGACATTCGCACCACCCTGCAGGCACTCATCGCCATCTACGACAACTGCAATAGCCTGCACACCAATGCCTATGACGAAGCAGTGACCACCCCCACCGAGGAATCGGTGCGCCGCGCACTGGCCATTCAGCTCATCATCAATCGCGAGTGGGGCGTCGCGATGAATGAAAACCCGCTCCAGGGCAGCTTTCTCATCGATGAGCTCACCGATCTCGTCGAGGAGGCCGTGCTCGCCGAATTCGATCGCATCAGCGAGCGCGGCGGAGTCCTCGGAGCCATGGAGACCGGCTACCAGCGGGGGAAGATCCAAGACGAATCGATGCGGTACGAGCACCGCAAACACGATGGTTCGCTGCCGATCATCGGCGTCAATACCTTCCGCAATCCACACGGTGAACCGCACCGGGTCATCGAATTGGCTCGCGGCACCGAAGCGGAGAAGCAGTCACAGCTGCGGCGCGTGCGGCAATTCCAGAACGACCATCGCGATGCGGCACATACCGCCCTCGCCCGTCTGGACACTGTTGCCCGCACCGACGACAACATCTTCGAGGTGCTGATGGACGCCGCCCGGGTCTGCACCCTGCAACAGATCACCGACACCTTCTTCACGGTCGGCGGACAGTACCGCCGCAACGTGTGAAATAGGTTGGGCTGTCAGAAGATTCGCACCTCCGGAATCGTCTCCATCTGACGTGCCCACTCCGGGTACTTCGCCAGCTTGGCGTTGTGCAGTGCCATGATTTTGTCGCGCAACTCCGGATCCGGTTCATCGGATATGTCCGGTCCGATCGCGATTTTCTGGAAGTGCGGGACGATCTGCGGATCACCGGCCAGGTGGACCGGATCGTGCATATAGCGCTCCATCGCGTCCAGATCCTCGATGCCGACGCAATAGGCGTGGGTGAACCCTTCGCTCACGTCGCCGAGATTCTGGCCGACGGTTGCGAAGGACACCGATTCGACCGACGCGGTGCGCTTCATCAGCGCGAGCACCTCGGCCTTCTGCGCATCGGTGGTCTCTTCGCGGAAGCCGAAGCGCAACATATGAACGATCATGGGATACCTCCTCGTTTTGAACCAGCTAGTTCAATCTAGTTAACTGACTGGTAGATACACAAGAGTGAACCCTCGAGTTCACTTGGCGCTAATATGCAGGGGTGACGGGTACAACGACGGAGCGCGGCCGCATCGATAAGCGGCAGGCGATCCTGGACGTCGCATTCACCGTCTTCGCGCGACGCGGCTACGACAAGGCGTGCGTGCAGGAGATCGCGGATGAGGCGGGCGTCGCCAAGCCGACGGTCTACAACCATCTCAATGACAAGCAGAGCCTCTTCCGACACGCCGTGCTGGCCGCCGCCGACGCCGTGGCCACCGAAACCCTCGCGATCGTCGACAGCCTGCGCGAGCCGGGCGAGGATCTGTCGGCCGCCCTCACCGCGACGGCACGCGCATTGCTCGCCGAATGCTCCAGCGAGCGCGCCCGTTCGCTACGCGCGCTGACCTATGCGCAGCTCACCGCCTTTCCGGACCTGGCCGACACCGTGCTGGAGCGCACCTCGCGGCGCATTGCCGAGGCGCTGGCCGATCGACTCGCGCGACTCGCTCTCTCGGGTCGGCTGCAGACCAAAGACCCGGCGCAGGCCGCCGAACAACTACTCGCGCTGCTCACCGCGCCACTGGAGGCGCGGTCCCGGCTCGGCACCCGCGAGGTGAGCGAGGCCGAGCAACGCGATATCGCCGATGCGGCGGTGCGGACGTTCCTGTCCGCTTACGGTTCCCGCTGATCCGGAACGCACCCGACTACGCGCGTGTGACAATCGCGAGGTCAGGGTCTTCAGCTTATTGGGATGGCGGACATGGATCTCTCGGATATCCGCGTTATCGATAGCCATATTCATCAATGGGACCCGTTCCGCACGCCGCGCGAATTCAGCCGGACGGCGAAGTTGCTCCGGATGCTGCCCATTCCGATCGATGGGGCCAAGCGGGTGGCGCCGCGCCGGGATCGGGAGTTCGTCGGAGATCCGACCGCCTATGCGAATCCGTATCTGCCCGCGAATTACCGCGCGGATGCTGACGGCGTGCCCGTCGAATCGATCGTGCATATCGAGGTCGGGTGGACCGGAAAAGGGACGCTGGCCAGGGCTGATGAGACGAAGTGGGTAGCCGGGCTGCCATTCGGCGGCGACAATCCTGCCCTCGGCGCAATCATCGGCAGCGCCGACCCGGCGGCACCGGATTTCGCGCTGCTGCTCGATGCCCATAGGGCCGCATCGACATTGCTGCGCGGCATTCGTGCGCATGTGGCACACCATCCGGATTCGGATGTCCGGCCCTATGCCTCGCACGAGGGCGCGCTCGCCACCAAAGAATTCCTCGACGGCTTCGCGGCACTGGCCGAGCGTGGGCTGTCTTTCGAGGCCTGGGTGTATTCACACGCGCTCCCCGATGTGACGGCGCTTGCCGAACGCTATCCCGAAGTCCCGATAGTGCTCGACCATCTCGCCACACCCGCAGGGATTTTCGGTCCGGTCGGCAAACGCACCGGAACGAATCCGAGTCTGCGCCGGGAACTATTCATCCGATGGCGCGACGATCTCACCGCACTCGCCGAAAAGCCCAATGTGGTTGCGAAGGTCAGCGGCCTGATGATGCCGATCCTCGGCCACCAGGTACCACCGCGTGGCACGCCGACACCGGTTCCGGTGCTGTTGGACCGGATCAGCCCGCTCATCACCCACGCCTACGATGTCTTCGGCGCGGACCGGCTGCTGTGGGGGTCCAATTTCCCAGTGGATAAACCGATTACGACTATCGCCGACAGCGCCGAGGTAATCGCCGCCGCGATCAACAACCACGGCGGCGGCCACGACGAGCTCGAAAAGATCTTCCGAACCAATGCCCAGCGGACCTACCGAATCGAATCCTGATGCGATGCGGCTCGAGCGGACGGCAAACGATCGGATAGCCATCACAAAGTACGCAGAGGCGCTCGACGGCGTCGAGTCCGGGCATTTCGACCCCGCCAACGACCGGATTCGCTGCACAGCGAGATCAGGCGACGAATGAATCCGCGATTTGGCGGGTCAGGACCGCGCGGGCGGTGGCCAGCGATGGACCGTACCAGGTGAGGCTGCGGCCTTCGACCAAGGCCACAGCCAGGCCCGGAAAGGCTTCGGGTCCATCGGATCTGGTGAATACGTATGGCTCGTCGGGAAGCAGGACCAGTTCGACATCGCGGGTCAGCTCGTCCGCGGAGACGTGCGGATAGCGCTCCCCCCGCTCGGCGTGCACGAGTCGCAGGCCGAGGTGCGCTGCCAGGTCCCCGGTGAAGGTGTTGTGGCCGACCACCATCCAGGGATTGCGCCAGATGGGGATGACTGAATTGCGCGGCGTCCCGGACGGCGGCACCGCCCAGGAAGTTTCGGCCTCGATGAGCCAGTCCGGCACCGACCCGTCCAGTGCTTCGGTGAAAAGTCGGCGCAGCGAGGCGAAACTCGCGTCCAGCGTTTCGATTCTGGTGACCCACACCGGGATGCCCGCGTCCCGCAGTCGCTCCACATCGATGCGGCGATTCTCTTCCTGATTGCACAGCACCAGATCCGGCGCGAGCTCGATGATCCGGCGCGCATTCGGATTCTTGGTGCCCCGAACCCGCTCGACGTCGAGGTCAGCGGGATGCGTGCACCAATCCGTCGCCGCGACAAGGACTTCGGGGCGACTGACCGCGACGGCCTCGGTCAGCGACGGAACCAGCGACACCACCCGACGCACCGGGCGGTCAATGCGGACGACCGCACCCAGATCGTCGATCATGACAGATCGTCCAGCGCCCTGGCCCGCACGGCCACCTCGATGCTGGCGGGACCATCGTCCGCGAGCACCGAATCGATGAGCAGGTCGAGTCGACCGCGCGGATCGAGGTCGGCGGCCTCGATCTCGCGCAGGCACCGCGTGGTACGCATCTCCTCGACGTGGGCGAGCAACGCGGATTTGTAGCCGGACATGTCAGCGATCCATGGCTTCGTAGAGTGCGCGGAGATCGCGCAGCCCGGCCGCGGCCGTCGGTTCGTCCTCGGCGATCATGCGCAGTGCCCGGCGTAGCAGGGTCGGATCCAGATCATCGATGGCGGGGCGGAATTCGAGCTTCGGGAGGTCGGGCAGTCGGGTGCGGTCGCCATAGGGATCGTCGGAAACCGTTGGCGCGGTGTCGCGTTCGATGCCGACGATGAGGGTGTCCAGATCGAGGCCGCGCAGGGTGAGGATTTCGCGAGGGCGCTCGTCCAGACGTTCGGCGAGCAGGTAGCAGACCGCGGCCACATGTTTGCACGGCCAACCGGGATCCGGGCAGGTGCAGGAGAAGTCGAGATCGGCGGCCGTTGTCGGGAGCAGATGCTCGCCGAGGCTCGTCGGCAGGGCGCCGGAGGCGATTTCGGCCAGTACGCCCGGCGTTGTCCGTATGGTCTCGATGAGCAGTTCCAGTTCCTCGTCGCGCAGCTGTCGGATGGCGAATACCGAGGTGAACGGGCGCGGCTGACTCCCTTGCACTTCCGCGGTGACCGCACCGGGTTCGATCCGATAGTTCACGACCTGTCCGGCCCTGGCATAGGTGCGCCCGCGCGCGAGTCGACCGGGTTCGGCCATCTGCTCGACCGCCTCGATCAGGGCCTTGCCCCACCAGGTACGTCCGAATCCGCCGCGGCGGCTGCGTGCTTCGACCCCGCCACGCACCGGTCGACGCTTGCCGTACTTGCTGTAGTCCTCGAAGGGACTCAATCGCCCACCGCCTCCGCGCCGAGGGCGAAGAGCCGATGCAGTTCGTCCGTACTCAATTCGGTGATCCAGTTCTCGCCCGCACCGATGGCCAGATCTGCGAGTTGGCGTTTGCCGCTGATCATTTCGTCGATCTTCTCCTCGATGGTGTCGACGCAGATCAGTTTGCGTACCTGCACATTGCGCTGCTGACCGATCCGGAAGGCTCGGTCGGTGGCCTGGTTCTCGACGGCCGGATTCCACCAACGATCCAGGTGCACAACATGGTTGGCGGCGGTGAGGTTCAAGCCGGTGCCACCGGCCTTCAGCGATAACAACATCAGCGGCGGACCAGCAGGTTCCTGGAATCGCTCGACCATGCTGTCGCGTTGCTTCTTCGGCACTCCACCGTGCAGAAACGGGATCGCCGTACCGAAGCGCTCGATCAAATAGGGCGCGATGAGCTCGCCGAATTCGCGGAACTGGGTGAACAGCAAAGCCTTCTCCCCATCCGCGAGCACCGCATCGAGCACGTCCTCCACCAGGGCGAGCTTGCCGGAGCGGTGGCTGCCGCGGTGCAGCACACCCGAGGCGTCACCGAGAAAATGCGCGGGATGGTTGCAGACTTGTTTTAGCCGGGTCAGCGCGCCCAATACCGCCCCCTTGCGCGCCATCCCCTTCGCATCCTTCAGCTTGGCCATCATGTCATCGACGACCGCCTGGTACAGCGCCGCCTGCTCCACGGTCAGGTTGGCGCGCACCGTCATCTCCAGTTTCTCCGGCAGATCACTGATGACGGCGGGATCGGTTTTCACCCGGCGCAGCACGAACGGCTGGGTGACGGTGCGCAGTCGACTGATGGCGTTCTCGTCTCGATCGCGTTCGATCGGCACGGCGAACCGGGCACGGAAAGTCTTCGCGCTACCGAGCACCTTCGGCATCGTGAAGTCCAGAAGCGAGCGCAATTCTTCGAGCCGGTTCTCCACCGGAGTTCCAGTGAGCGCCAACCGGTGTCGGGCAGGTAATGCCCGAGCCGCCTTCGCCTGTCGGGTTCCCGCGTTCTTGATGTGCTGCGCTTCGTCGAGCACCACCCGGTCCCACTGCTGTCGCGCCAATTCGGCAGCGTCCCTTGCCAAGAGCGAATAGGTGGTGATCACCAGATCCGCGTCCGCGACGGCCTCGTCCAGTTCCGCGCCGGACTTGCGCCCGACGCCGTGATGCACCATTACCCGCAGATCAGGGGCGAATCGCTGCGCCTCACGCTGCCAGTTGCCGACTACCGACATCGGGCTCACAAGTAGTGTCGGTGCGGTTGCATCGGTCCCCTGGCGCTCGTGCACGAGCAGGGCCAAGACCTGCACGGTCTTTCCCAGACCCATGTCATCGGCCAGGATTCCACCGATGCCGTAGCGGCTCATGGTGGCCAGCCACGCCAACCCGCGCTCCTGATACGGCCGCAACTGCGCCTTCAGGCCGACCGGCGCACTCACCGGTACGGGTTCGCGGGTCTGGTCCAAAAGGTCTGCGGCCCAGCCGGTTGCGCTGACCTCGGTAATCGGGACCTTCTCGACATGGCCGGTGACGAGTTCACCAACCAGATCGGCGAAGGTGATCTCGGTGTCGTCGAGATGGGCGGCGACATAGCGCGCGGCGGCAGCCAACATCTTGTGATCGGCCTGCACCCATTCGCCGCGCAGCTGCACCAGATCCGATTTCGAGCGGACCAACCGTTCCATCTCGGCCTTGGTCAGCACGGTATCGCCGAGCGCGAGTTCCCATCGGTAGGAGACGAGTCCGCGCATACCGACGGTGCTCTCGGCAGCGGGGACGGCGCTCTCCACACGTAGCCGCATGGTCGGAGCGCTGATATTCCACGCCCGCGGCAGCAACAGCCGCACACCTGCCGCCTGCAGCGCATGGGCGCCGTGTTCGACCAGATCCGCGACCACCTCGGTCGGCAACAGCAGGTCCATCGACTGCGGATCGCTCGGCAGATCGCGCAGGCGCGGATAGGCCCGCGCCGCCTCGCCCAGCTTCTCGATCGCGGTCCGCACCAGCACCGGATCACCGAGCAGCGGAACCGGATTCGGCGCTTCACCCGCGGCGCGCAGGCAGACCTGCAGTCGCCACAGCGCCACCGCGTCATCGGCATCGGGATCGGGATCGGCCGCACCGAGCGCGATATCGCCCTCCGGCTCCAGCAACCGCAGTACCAACTCGGGCTCGTCCCCGGTCAGACTCGCCCGCCAGCGTTCCAGCACCTGCGCCAGCTGATGGCTGCCGCCATCCAAGGCAACGTCATCGACGAGCGCGGCCACCAGTGGATGCGTCGAAGGCGACCGATCCAGCAGCTCCCGGACGATCGGGTCGGTGAGTTCGGCGACCATATCCTCGAGCAGCATCCCCGGCTTCCCCGCGACGCGCAGTGCGGGCGGCATCGCCACCGCCAACTCCGCCAGCCAGGCGCGCTGCCGCTCGCCGCCGACCAATCGCCAGCGCACCCACCACTGCCCGTCGTCGCGGCGCAGCTCGGGCACCACCCGCCCAGCCCGCACCCATCGCTCGACACCGTGCGCCACATGCGCGAGAAACCGCAGATCCCCCGAAACCGTATCGACCGGCAGCCGCTGGCGCAGCGCGACCGCGGCCGCCGCGGGCACCATGGCATGCGCCCTGACCTGCTCGGTCGCTCCCTGCGCTCCGCTGGCCAGCACCTCTGCCCGATGCCGGAACTTCGACGCCGCCAGCACCGCACCCAACGGTTCGGGTAGCGCGACCGGGGCCTCCTGCCAGAGCAGCAAGCCCGATCCCGGCGACCACAGACCGTGCAGCATCACCCCATCCAATCAGGCGGGTCCGACAGGCGCCGCGGCCATCCTCGCCCCGCTGCTCAGTCGAGTTCGTAATCGAACCAGATGTGGTGCACACCGTCGGTGTCAACGGTGAGACCACCGGTGCCGGTGATACCAGCCAGCGCGCCGGTGCCGCTGGTCGCCACGATGGTGAAGAACTCGGCAGTGCGGTCGGTGCCGAGTGTGGTCGCCGAATGCGCGAAGTTGAAGCTGCCCGCGCGATCGTGCAGTGCGCCCTCGAAGGACTCCATCGCGACATACGTCCCCGCACCCGTCGCCTGATCGAACGCGGAGGTGAACAGGGTCGCGGACCGTCCGGTGATCTCGCCCGCGAACTCCTTCTCGATCTGCGCGATGCCGACCGGCAGCGCGGTGATGACGGCCGGATCCGGCACGACATCGGTCGGGGTAAAGGAAGCGACGGAGAACGTGCCGATTGCTTTCATGCGCCGCAGCGTAATGACGGGTACCGACAACCTCTCATGAGTCTTGGCGGTAGGCGAGGACCTTGCGCACGACAAGACCGACGACCAGTGCCCAGAAGGCCGCACCGATGCCGAGGAACCCGACGCCGGACGCGGCGATCAGGAAGGTGACAACGCCCGCCTCGCGGTGCTGTTCGGATTTCAGGGCACCGGCGAGAGCGGCCGCGAGAGTCGCCAGCAGGGCCAGGCCCGCAACGGTTTCCAGCGTGCCCTTCGGCGCGGTGGCGATCAACGTGACCAGCGCCGCCGATCCCAGGGCCAGCATCAGATAGCAGACACCCGTGGTGAAGGCCGCGATCCAGCGGCGCTTCGGATCCGGGTGCGCGGCGGGCGCGGCCGAGAGCGCGGCACTGATCGCGGCCAGATTGATGGCGTGCCCACCTGCCGGTGCACCGAGGACGGTCCCGATGCCGGTGACGGACATCGCGGCGCGCCAAGGGATTTGGTAATCAAAGGACTTCATCACGGCGGTGCCCGGAATGTTCTGGGATGCCATGGTGACGATGTAGAGCGGAACGGCGATACCGATCATCGCCTGCCAAGTCCACTGCGGCACAGTCAGTTCGAGCGATGGCCGCATCGCCGCGAAGTCGAGATGCTTGTGCTGTAGCGCGATACTGAGCCCCGCCCCGATCGCCGCGGTCACGAAGGCCGCGATCACCGCCCAGCGCTTGGCGAATCGCTGCAGCACCAGCCACACCACGATCACCGGCACCACCACCGCCGGACTGGCCTGCACGGCCTTCACCGGCGCGAGACACAGCGGCAGCAGCACACCGGCGAGCATGGCCTGCGCGATCTCCACCGGGATCGCGGCAACGAGATTGCCGAGCCGCTGCCACAGTCCGGTGATCACGATCAGCACACCGGTGATCGCGAACGCCCCGACAGCCGCCGCCCAGCCACCGGCGACCGCGCCGGTGCTGGCGAGTAATGCCGCACCCGGTGTCGACCAGGCCAGTGTGATCGGCAATCGATACCGATAGCTGAGCAGCATCATCCCGACGGACTGGGTGAGGCAGAGCGCGAGCAGTCCCGACGCAGCCTGTGCCGAGGTGGCCCCGACCGCCGTCAAACCGCTCAGCACCACCGCGAATGAGCTGGTGAAGCCGACGAGTGCGGTGACTACCCCGGCCCCGACCGGCTGCGCGAGCCGCGCCTCGGGGTGGACCGATGTCGGGGTATCGGCGAGCGACAGGGAAAGCCTGGACATTTCTGGAATCCTCCCCGGTCATCAGTCCAGTTGTCAGAGCCAGTCGATGGAAACTGGACTGAATTGCGCGGCATCCGGCTAGGGTGAAGCGCTGAACCCGCGTCCGAATTCGAACGCGGAGGTGCCATGAGTACATGGCTACCGCACCGGGTACGCCCAATACTGGTGCGGCACATGACGTAGCACCCGCACCCAGGCATAGTGGCTCTTACCAGTATGGCCTGAATATTCGGAGAGGCGGAACAGAGCTTTGTTGAGCGCGGTACTGATCTCGGCGGACGAACTTCGGGAAGTATTGGCGGACAAGCGGGTTCATCTACTCGATGTGCGATGGGCGCTCGGTGATCCGGAGGGCCCGCAGCACTATCTGGACGGACATATTCCGGGCGCGGTCTTCGTCGATCTGGAGACCGAACTGGCCGCACCACCATCCCCCGAGCGCGGGCGGCACCCGCTGCCCGATCCCGCGCAGCTCGAGAAGTGCGCGCGCAGCTGGGGTCTGCGGACCGGCGATCCGGTGGTCGTCTATGACGCGACGGGCGGCATGGCGGCGGCAAGGGCGTGGTGGCTGCTGCGCTGGGCCGGGATCGCTGACGTGCGGATTCTCGACGGCGGCCTGCCCGCATGGACGAGTTCGGGTGGTGCGATCGCCGCCGGGGCGGAGGCCGATCCCGAACTCGGCGACATCGAGGTGAATCCGGGGCAGCTGCCCGTCGTCGATGCGGACGCGGTCGCCAAATGGGCCGGCGTCCTGCTCGACGCACGCGCGGGCGAGCGCTACCGCGGCGAGGTGGAGCCCGTCGATCCGCAGGCGGGCCACATCCCGGGCGCGATCAGCGCACCCACCGCGGAGAACCTCGACGCCGACGGCCGTTTCCACAGCGTGGACACCCTGCGAGACCGCTTCGCCGCATTCGGGTCCGGGCCGGTGGCGGTCTATTGCGGATCCGGTGTGACCGCAGCCCACCAGGTCGCCGCACTCGCCGCCGCGGGCATCGAAGCGGCCCTGTACCCGGGCTCGTGGTCGCAGTGGTCGAACGATCCGAAACGCCCGGTCGCCACCGGGGCGTAGACGCTACGGGCAGGAATGGGCGATGTCGTTGAGCACGGCCTTGTCAGCGGCGGTGACCGGTAGGTCGTACTGGACCGCGACCGTGAGGTATTTGCCCGCATAGAAGCAATGGTTCGCGCGAGCGGGCGGGTCGGACTGTCAGACCTGGGTGAGCGACATGGTCAGGAGAGGGCAGGGGCGGGAGACTGCGGCGGGGTGTGACTTCTATCAGGCAGGTGAGCTCGATTGGGGCAATCCGGCTGGCTATGGGGGTGGCGTCCGTTACGCCCCCCGATGACGTTCACTGCGGGCGACTTGTGCGGGGGACGTTGCAGGCACCAACGTCGATGATGGGGGCCAGCGTGACGATCGAATACTGTGTCGAACTCTTCACAGTTTGGTCTGCTGTGTAGCCATCTTGTCAAATATACGAATGCGGTCCTGGCTGGCTTCGTGGTCGGGACCGCATTCGGCACTGCCCGGGGTGATTCCCTAAGGTATTGAGAAGGCATAGGATTCGCGTCGCCGCTGACACCAGCGGCGGCGCGGGTTTACAAATGAGAGAGTATCTCCAGGCTCACAAAGCGGCATGGGCATGGGGTGGCTCGCTGATCGGTTCCACCACCATTTTGTCTGCGCTGGCGGCTGGCGGCGGCGATGAAGGTGCTGAGCGCTCAATTCTGTGAGGCGACAGGCGATTTCGAGGGCGAGGGATCCGCGGCGACGCCGTCGTGGGCGACCATGGCGTCTGCGCGGGCCAGGCTCGGACCCGCCGCGAGCAGGCCGACGATCGGCCACGGCGCGGGTTCGGCCTTGGTGCCCGAATCGGTGTCCATACCGAGCGCCTTCTCGGCATCGGAGTCCTTGACGCCGTAGCGGACACCGGTGTCGGCGATGTAGAACTTGCTGTCCTTGCGGAGACTGTCGATTTCGATGCCGGTGGTCTGCACGAACGCGCCCGTGCCCGGCGGAATGTAGACCGAATCGGCATTGGCACCGGAACCGTCCGCCTGGGCCAGCGGCACCAGTTTGGCCTTATCCGGAATCGGCAGTGCCACACCGGTCAACACCGACAGCTCGGCACGCTTGCCGCCGTCCTTGTTGTCCGCGGCGGCTAGCGGCTTCCACGACAGACAGCTGACCGGATCATCCTTGGCCTGGACGAGCGACGGAGCGGACTGCGGATAGTCACCGACCGGCAGCGCCTGCGAGATGTCCGCGTGGGTGCGCTCGATGTGTTCGATCCAGCTGCTGGTGGCCGTGGTCGGGTTGCTATTGCGGATGATTTCGGCGGTCACCCGAGAGATCGGCTGTAGACCGTCTTGCAGCACCACATAGTTCACGTCGGGCTCGGTGGGCACCTGCACCACGTCGCCGATGCGGTGGCCGCTGATCGAGTAGGCCACCGAGCCACCCGGGTCATTGATCGTCGGCCGCTTGATCGGCAGCACTTCGGGAATCGTATTGAGCAGGCCCTCGCCGATCGGCCGCGCGGTGGCTCCGGTGATCTTCAGTGCGTCGGTGACGGCGCGTTCTTTGAGGTCGATGCGGGCGCGCTTGCCGTCGTAGATCAGATAAGCCGAGTCCTTGCCCTGGACCAGCAGCGCCCGGTCTTTACCCATGACCGAGGCCTTCTCGCCCAGCGTGAGGCTTCCGGCGAGCACCGCGGTGGTGAGGTCCTTGCTGCCGTCGACCTTCACCTGGTCGCAGACGGTCCAGATCCGGCCCTTGCCGTCTTTGTCGAAGCGCAGCGAGGAGGGTGCGCCCGGAATGCCGATCAGCTGGCCGCGCGCCTTCTTGCCGATCTCGGATTCCTTGACGATGACGGCCTTGTCCGGCGATCCCGCGGCCAGCCGGGCCGATGCGAGGTTCAGCGTCGGATGCACCACATCGTTGATCACCACGTAGACGGCGCCGGATTCCTTGCCGATCAGGATCTTGTTGCTGCCGATCTTGTCCTGCGGGCGCAGCAGTGCGAGCACGCCGCAACCGGCCAGCACCACGATCGCCATGATCAATCCCGATGCGTAGGCACGGGACTGGGATCGCATCGGATCGTGCAGCATGCGCACGTCCCGGCGCACCAGCGCGTGTTCCATCCGCCGGACCAGAAAGCGGTAACCGCTCACCTGCCAGCGGGTAGTGGGTTTTGAAGGCATGTTTCCCTCCCCGAACAATGCTCGCGTTCGCCGAACACAGTACAGTTCCCTGCAAGCAGCCTCCATCTGGGGAGCCTCCACACTTCGAGGGGATTGACAGTGCGACGAGGCGGTGGAATGGCTGATCGCTGCCACGCGACCCTTGTTCAGTTGGTCGTCGAGGGCGGATCGAGGTTGGTTTGGTGTTCGTCAATTCGATTGCGGCACTTGGGCTCCGCCAGGCAGGGTCGTGCCCTGCGGTGAGGTGTAGCCGACCTGCGCTTTGTAGTATCGCTCGCTGAGGCCGTAGGCGATGTCGACGGTGGCCCGTGTGGGCCGGGGGCCCGCGACCGGGGCTCCGACGACGAATTGCGACAGCATCGGATCGAGATCACCCTCACGTCGGACGAAACTCGCGCGGTCAATTTGGAAATCGCCTCGAATGCCCTTGAGTTCACATACGAAGAACCCGCCCGCGACATCACCGCGCACATGACACTGCCGCCTCTTCCGCCCTTCGAGCGATCCACCGCGTCCAATTTCTGGGAAGTAATGCTTCCACCACCTGGTCGATGGGCACGCCGGGCTAACGCGCCGGACTGGCGGCTCCAACGCTGGACCACCACCAGCTAGCCCCGCACAGGGATCTCGCCGACAAGGCCACCGGCCTTCAGCGGTGCTGTCTGAAATGGGACGATTGGATCATGACCGATCCATGGGAGCGCGCGCTCGACGAAGCAGCCCGGGATCCGCAGGCGTTTCTCAGCAGCCTGATCTTCACCGACGAACCACTGGCACCGGAAGAAGTCCCGCCGCCGATCGCGAAAGACAACGCCGAGCGGCTACTGCGCGAAGCTGAGCAATGGCGGCTACGCAACCAGCACCAGCCCGGCGAACAGTGAACGGCACCGAGCGATCCGGCACCGTCGCGCCCGCTACTGTGTGACGCCGTTGCACGTCGCCGGATTCCAGAGCCCGAGCTGGTTGTCTCGCGCATGCCGTTCAGCTGCGCGGAACTCACGTTGATACTGGTAAGGGGTCTGATAGGTGTATGCGTGGCCGAAGCCCTGAGCGATCTGGTCGAGATTGAACAGCGCCCCGTCCACCCAGACGTACGCCAGGAGCCGGCCGTATTTATCGGTGCTGTCCTGCGACGAATCCGGCTTCACCAGCACCTGTTTCCCGGTCAGCACCTGCTTGGCATGGTTCGACGCCTCCACGCCGAAACACTGCGCCGCCTTGTGCGGATCCCAGGTCTCAGGAGTGTCCAAACCCACCATCCGGACCTTCACCTGCTTGCCGTCCTTCTGGATCGACACCGTGTCGCCGTCGACCACCCGCGACACCGGAAACGGACCCTCGGCATCAGCCGGAACGGGAATCGGGCTCGGCGCCGCGGCCGCCGGTGACGCCGACCCGACCCCCGGCGCCTGACCACAGCCCGCAGTCAGCGGAACCACCACCACGGCGCAGACCACCGCCACCCCGTGACTCACGTCCCTCACCCCACGAAGTCCCGCAAACCGCTGCACTACCAGGGAAATCATGCCGCCCCTCCCTGAACAGTGCAGATAATGCGGGTATCGCAGCCGTCGTGCCCGCCGGGACCGTCGTGGTCAGCGGTCCACGACTGTCCGAATACGCACCGCTGCCCTTCCTTGCATCCGCGCTCATAACCGCCGGGATGTCCCCACGCCGCAACGACCCGCACGGCGGCGAGCAACTGTTCGAGCTGGACCCGGGTAGGACTGAGTGCACCCGCCCTGTGGGGTGCGGCCTGTCCACCACCCACCTCGGCGCACCCGGGCAGCGCGGTCAGGGCCCCCGCGATCAGAGCAGGCAGCCATCGTCGGATGTCGGCACGCACGGAACCAGATGTACCCGTATGCACCGACATTCGTAGAACTCAGCCGGAGCGCCTCGGAGCCGGTCAGGGCTCAAAGCCAAGCGCGAGCCAGCAGATCATCATTGGCGACTTCACTGGCCCGGGGTGGGAATCTGGTGGCCACGATGGACTCGGTGTGCGCGCCGTCGTGTCCGATCAGCCACGAACCACCGCGTTCCTCACACTCCGCGATTTTCGCGAAGGTGGTGAGCAGGAACGTGACAGCGTCACGCGGGTCCAGTGTTCGGGCCAGGCGCTGTGATTCACCGGGGCGCGACAGGTCCAGCCAGACGCCGGACTGTCCGTCCAGCCGCATGCCGACGATCTTGTCGGCATTGACAAAGGTGAATTTGCGCCGTTCCCACGGCGTAGTCGGCGTGAAGCTCTGCTCTAGCACCTGGAGCAGAATCGTCATGCTTTGCCCTCCGCTTCCGTTGACGCCCAACTGCGGTTCTCATGCGATGACCAGCGGATATACCAGTATGTTCCGAAAGTGGTGCCAAGGGGTAGTAACGGCTCCATCTCGGCGAGTTCAGGGAGCTTCCCGCGCGGCGATGAGTTCGGTGACCGCGTGGCGTCTATATCTGCAAACGCAACCCGATCAGGGAGGAACCTCATGAATGCTCTGCCGCCCGTCGTCGATGCCGACACCTGGCAGCACCAACTCGATGAGCTGCGCATCCGGGAGAAGGCAGCGACCCGAGAACTCGATGCCATCGCCGCGCAGCGACGCCGCCTGCCGATGGTCGAAATGCCCGAATACACCCTGGAGGGCGAGCAGGGGCCGGTCCGGCTGGCCGATGTCTTCGACGGTAAGCCACAGCTGATCGTTTACAACCACATGTGGTTCCCCGGCGAGAAGTGGCAGTGCGGTGGCTGCACCGGGTTCACCTCGCAGTTCACCCGGTTGGAGTTCCTGGACAATTACGATGCCCGGTTCGTCATCGTCACCCAGGGGCCAATCGACGAGGCCCTCGAATACAAGCGACGGGTCGGGAACACAATGGCCTGGTATTCCACGGCGAATAGCTCGTTCGGCAGCGACGTCGGCGCGCCGCCCGGCGGCGGATTCGCGGTGAATGTCTTCCTGCGCGACGCCGACAAGGTCTATCGCACCTGGCACACCAACGGCCGTGGCACCGAGCAGCTCAGTCACACTTTCGCGCTGATCGACGTGTTGCCCTACGGTCGGCAGGAGCAGTGGCAGGACTCGCCCGATGGTTGGCCACAGTCGCCGACCTACAGCCGATGGAGCGGTTCCGAAGACATCGCGGCCCACTACGGCGACCCGGGAGCGTGATTACATCCGGCTCAATAGGGTGAGCGGGTCCTCGAGCAATCCCGCGACAGTCGCGAGGAAGCGCGATGCCAATTCACCGTCGATCATCCGATGGTCGAAGCTGATGCCGATGGTGGTGACCCAGCGGATGGCCAGTTCGTCTCGAAATACCCACGGACGCTTGCGAATCGAGCCGAGACACAGGATCGCCGCCTCACCCGGATTGACCAGCGGAACACCGGCATCGACACCGAAGACACCGACATTGGTGATGGTGAGGGTGCCGCCGCGCAGGTCGGTCGGGGTGGCGCGGCCCGAACGCGCCGTTTCGGCGAGCCAGCTGATCTCCCGGCACAGCTCGCGCAGGCTCGAGGCCTGGGCTTCCTTGAGATTGGGCACGAGCAGGCCGCGTTCGGTGGCGACCGCGATGCCGAGATTCACATAGTGCTTGGTGACGATCTCCTGATTCGCCTCGTCCCAGAATGCGTTGATGCCGGGATACTCCGCGAGCGCGACTAGTGCGGATTTGGCGACAAGGGCCAGGGGTGTCAAGGTCAGCCCCTCGAAGGATTTGGTCGTGCGCAGGTGGTCGAGCAGTTCCATCGATGCGGTGAAGTCGATGGTGACAAAGGTGCTGGCCTGCGGGATGGTGCGCGCGCTCGCGACCATGGCGGCCGCGGTGCGTTTACGGATGCCGCTGATCGGCGTGCGTTCCTCGCGGGATACGGGGCGGGGGACGCCCGCGTTCGGATCGGTGACCGATGGCGTCACCGGTGTGGTCGGGCCATCGGTGTTGGTCGGCACGGAGCGCGGCTGCGATACCGGGACCGCGCTGCGGACATCTTCGACCGTCACCGCACCGTCGGGGCCCGAACCAGCGACGTACCAGAGGTCGATGCCGAGTTCCTTGGCCAGTTTGCGCGCCCCAGGTGTCGCCGCGGCCCGACTCATTCCCGACTCGACCAGCGCAGCTGTCGAACTCGGTGCACTGGATTCGGCAGCGTTTCCGCGCCGCCGGGACACCGTCTCACCTTCGGGCCCGTAGCCGACCAGCACCGCGGTCCGCCCGTTCGCCGCCTCCGGTGCGACCGCCAGATCATTGCGCACCCGGATCAGCGGCGTCCCCACCGCGACCGTCTCACCGGGCTGAGCGAGCAATTCGATCACCGTGCCCGAGAACGGCGACGGCAGCGATACCACCGCCTTGGCCGTCTCCACATCGGCGATCGTCTGATTCAGCTGCACGGTGTCGCCGACGCCCACCGACCACGACACCAATTCCGCATCGGCCAGTCCCTCGCCGAGATCGGGTAGCCGGAATTCCAGGATATTGCCCTGATCTTCCTCGGGGGCACGATCTACCACTTGGGCACCTCTCATGAGTCAGGCGGCGAGTGAGCGATCGACCGCCGCGAGAATGCGGTCCGGATCGGGCAGGTGGTGCTTTTCGAGCTTAGCCGGAGGGTAGGGGATGTCGAAGCCACCGACGCGCAGCACTGGCGCCTCCAGGTAGTAGAAACAGCGTTCGGTGATCCGCGCGGCGATCTCGGCGCCGAGGCCGCCGAAAACCGGCGCTTCGTGCGTCACGATCAGCCTGCCGGTCTTGGATACCGAGGCCTCGATGGTGTCGAAATCGATCGGCGACAAACTGCGCAGATCGACCACCTCGAGCGAATGTCCTTCCTCGGCCGCGATTTTCGCGGCGGTCATGGCGGAGGCCACGGTGCCGCCGTAGGCGACGACGGTGGCATCGGTACCGCTGACGCAGATGCGGGCCTGATCCAGCGGCATGGCCTCGGCGTCGAAATCCACCTCGGCCTTATCCCAGTAGCGTCGCTTGGGTTCGAAGAAGATCACCGGATCATCGAGCGCGATGGCCTGGCGGATCATGAAATATGCGTCAACGGGGTTGCTCGGCGTCACGACGCGCAGTCCCGCGGTATGGGCGAAATACGCTTCCGGTGATTCCGAGTGGTGTTCCACCGAACCGATTCCGCCGCCGAAAGGAATGCGAATCGTGATGGGCACGACCACCTTTCCCTGCGTCCGGTAGTGGATCTTGGCGACGTGCGAGACGATCTGATCGAAGGCCGGATAGACGAAGCCGTCGAATTGAATTTCGCAGACCGGCCGGTAGCCGCGCAGCGCCATGCCGAATGCCGTTCCGACAATGCCGGATTCGGCCAGCGGAGTATCGATGACGCGGTTGTTCCCGAAATCCTTTTGCAGGGTATCGGTTACCCGGAATACGCCGCCGAGGCGACCGATATCCTCGCCCATCAGTACGACTTTCGGATCGTCGTCCATGGCCCGCCGCAGCCCGGCGTTGAGCGCTGCGGCGAAGGTCGTGATCATCTGGGGACTCCTTCCGGTCGCGCGGTGGTCTCGCCGGGATCACCGGCCAGATACTCCGCGTATTCGTTCCGCTCCTGGGTGATCAGCGGATGCGGGGTGGCATAGACGTGATCGAACAGCTGTGTCGGCGCCGGATCCGGCATATCGATGGTCGCGCTACGGATCTGTTGCGCGACTTCATCGGCACGCGCATCGACGTGGCGTTCGAATGCCTTGTCCCACAGCGACTCTCGTTCCAGCAGCTTGCGCAGCCTGGCGATCGGATCGCGGCGCGCCCACTCCTCGGTTTCGGCGGCGGAGCGGTAGCGCGTCGGATCGTCGGCGGTGGTGTGCGGACCCATCCGATAGGTGAGCGCCTCGATGAACGACGGTCCACCGCCGGTGCGGGCGCGCGTGGCGGCCTGCCTGGTGACCGCGAGGACGGCGAGCACATCATTGCCGTCGACCTGGAGTCCAGGAATTCCGTATCCGTAGGCGCGACGCGCGATCGGAGTCGCACTCTGGATCCGGACGGGGGAACTGATCGCCCAGTGGTTGTTCTGGCAGAAGAATACGACCGGTGCGCCCCAGGTCGCGGCGAAGCCCAATGCCTCGGCGAGATCGCCCTGACTCGAGGCGCCGTCACCGAAGTAGGCGATGGTCGCGATCTCAGCGCCGTCGAGGTGGGCGGCGTAGGCGTAACCGGTCGCATGCAGGCCTTGCGAGCCGACGATGATATTCGGGTTGGTCATATTGACCGCGTCGGGATCCCAGCAGGAGTGCGCCACACCGCGCCACATCCGGGTGAGTTCGGTGGTACGGACGCCGCGGCAGTAGGCGACGGCGTGCTCGCGGTAGCTGCAGAAGACGTAGTCGTCGGGGCGCAGCGCGTAGGCCGAGCCGACTTGCGCGGCCTCTTGCCCGATCATCGGCGCCCACAGCCCGAGCTGGCCCTGCCGTTGCAGGGCGGTTGCCTCGGTGTCGATCCGGCGGGTCACGACCAGGTCTGTGTACATCGCGCGCAGCTGCGCAGCTCCGATGTCGGCGACCAGGGCGGCGTGTTCCCGGTCGAATACGCGGCGGCCGTCGGGTTGCACTAATTGAACCGGATAGTCGGTTTTGTTCGTCATTCGGGATCGCCTCCTGACCACGAGCACAGGGCGGGTGTGCCCTATATCACATAGCATCCACGACTAGGCGAAGTGCGCAAGTGACCGACGTGCGGGTAAGCAGAATGCCCAAATATGACCCGACAAAGGATGTCATACTGCGTTGTATGACCAGTAGAGAACCCGCCGACGTGACCTTGGACGCCACCGACGCGCGGCTATTGCTCGAGCTGGTCGCCAACCCACGCGCGACCGGTGTCGAGCTGGCGACCCGGCTCGGGTTGTCCCGCAATACCGTCCAGGCGCGGTTGGCGCGCTGGGAGGCGAACGGTGTGCTCGCCAGCTTCGAACGGCGAGTGCAACCGCAGGCACTGGGCTACCCGCTGGCGGCTTTCGTCGCCGTCGTCGTCGATCAACATCGATTGGATTCGGTGGTCGCCGAACTCGCCCGGGTCCCTGAGGTGACCGAAGTGTGCGGCATGACCGGGCTGACCGATCTCACCGTACGAGTGGTGGCGAAAGATGCGGACGATCTGTACCGGATCGCCGGACAGATATTGAAAATTCCCGGCGTCGAACGCACCAATATGGCATTGGTGATGCAGCAATTCGTCGGACCGCGCACGGCACCGCTGCTGAATCGACTGGCCGGATCCGCCGACCGCTCGCTACGGCCGTGAACTGGCGGAGCGGTCGGCGAGTTCCCCGACCACGGTGAAGGACTTACAGCAGGGTCAGGAATTCGGTGGCTGTCATTCCGGCCTGCCGGAGGATCGAGGCGAGCGTGTCGCGCTTGACCGTGCCATGCAGCGGGACGACCACGGTCCTGCCGTCTTCGCACCGATAGACCGCATGACTACCTGCCGTACGGACGTGTTCGAACCCGACTGATTCCAAGACGCACCGGAAGGTCCGACAGCGCCGGGCTCACGCCGCCGTGCCGGGAATCTGGAACGAAGTCACCAATGGAGTCGCGGTTAGTTGGGGCTCGGGCGCCTCGGCCAGATAGAGGGCGACCGCTTCGCGGAGATTGGTCAGAGCCTCCTCGATCGTCTGGCCCTGACTGGCTACATCGACCTCGAGGCACTGCGCGACGTACCAGTGTTCTTCCTGGTGCACCGCAGCCGTCAATACTCGCTGATCAGCCATGGAGACAATGTCCCACAATGTCTTCGGCCTGCCGCAGGTTCGATCGGCGACCAGCGTGGTGGCGGCGATTCGGAGCCGTCACCGACGAAACTAATATGCTTTCGTCAGCGCAAGTGTCGCTCGCGTTCCTCGATCGCGTCTTTGGCCTCCCGCAGGCCGTGGCCCGTCAGAGTGCGATACAGCTTGATGGCGTGGATCTTCTTGCCCTGCCGAATGAGTTCGTCGATTTCGTCATAGGGCATCGCCGGGTCCTGGCTGGGGAGGCCGAGGTGCTTGATGATCATGTCGAGCTTTCGTTCGAGCTGATCGATCCGGCGCTCGAGCCTGTTGTTGTCGAACATCTTTCGAACTTACCGACATCATCCGGTTGGACTACGCAAGGCATCCGTGACAAGCCGCAGCAGGCGGTCCGGTTGCTCCGTATCGGTGCCGTGCCGCGCCGCGAGGGCTATGCCCGCGACCAGTTGGATCACATCGTCGATGCCTACCTCCGCGCGGATGCCGCCATCCTGTTGCGCCCTGGTGAGCAGAGTGGCACCCGCCTGGCGAATGGCCAGCTGACAATCGAAACCCAGGTCGATCGGTCCAGCCAGGACGGCGCCGCCCAAGCCGTGGTCGGTACGGGCATGCACGAGTAGGGCGCGCAGCCACTCGATGAGTGCCGTGCTCGGCTCCCCCGCCTGCAGCTCTTCGGCTCGACCGCAGAGCGTTTCGATCCGGTCGCTCAGCACGGCGGCCTGCAGTGCTTGCCGGTTGGGGAAGTGCCGGTAGAGGGTGCCCGCGCCGACGCCCGCGCGGCGGGCGATGTCATTGAGTGAGGCCTCCGGGCCCTCCTCGGCGAATGCCGCTGTCGCCGCCTCGAGTACGCGTTCATAGTTCCGCTGAGCATCGACCCGCATACACATCCCTTGTTAACCGGAGAGGTTCTCCGCTATCGTACCGCCAGGTAATCGGAGAACCTCTCCGTTTTAGTGTTGGGAGCGCGATGATGGTGAAGCACCAACTCGGCGGCGTCGGCATCTGGACCTTCGCATTCGACGGACAACCGGTCGATCGGGTGCGCGCGGCGGCCGCCGAGATCGAGGAATTGGGGTACGGCGCACTATGGTTCGGTGAGGCGTTCGGACGCGATACGGTCGGGCAGGCGTGGCTATTGCTCGGGGCGACCGAGCGGCTGGTGGTCGCCGCGGGCATTGCCAATGCGGCACTGCGTGATCCGATGGCCATGGCCACCGCCGAGCGCGCGCTCGGCGAGGCGTTCCCGGGTCGCTATCTGCTCGGACTCGGCGGTCAGCGAGTCGGTGGTCGATCCGTCGAGGCCGGGGGCTACATGATTCCTTCCGGCGGCAAGCCGCTGGCGCTGATGCGCGGCTATCTCGATGCGATGGATGCTGTTCCGCAGTACGGCCCGCGGCCGGACCCGGCGCCACGTCGGGTACTCGCCGCACTCGGACCCAAAATGTTGGCATTGGCCGCCGAGCGGACCTGGGGTGCGCATCCCTATCACGCGCCGGTCGAGCACACCGCCGAGGCGCGGCGGATCATGGGGCCGGAGGCATTTCTCGGAGTCGAGCAGGTCGTCGTCCTCGATGCCGATCGGGCGCGCGCCCGCGAGGTGGCCACGGCGCATGTCGGGGGCTATCTCGAATCCGCGCCGCATCAGGTGGCCAATGTGCGCCGCTTCGGTTTCGGTGACGAAGATATCGCGGGTGGCCCGAGTTCACGGCTGGTGGATTCGGTTGTGGCATACGGGGATATCGAGATGATCGGCGAGCGCGTTCGGCAGCATTTGGATGCCGGTGCCGATCATGTTTGTCTACAGGTACTCACCGCTGATCCGGCTGCGCTGCCGCTGCCACAATGGCGTGAGCTTGCCGCGCTTGCCCGGGATTCGTCATTCGCATCAGCCGCTATCCGGTGACTTGCGGTGGGGCGACCGCACCCGCGTAGCGACAGCAGATCAGGACGGCGATGAGGGGGACGAACAGTGCGGCGGTGAGTGGGACCAGCGCGGTCAGCCAGCCGATGATGGAGGGTCCGGCGAGCAGGCCGAGGTAACCGAGGCTGAACACCCGCGACATATCGGTAGCCGCGGTGGTCGATCCGAGATTGCCTGCGGCGGTGAAGATTTGAGGTATGCCGCCGGAGAGGCCGAGGCCGCACATCGCCCAGCCGAGCAATGTCAGTGGCACCCAACCCGAAGCCATGATCAGGACCAATCCGAATGCGGCGATCAATGTGCCATAGCGGACGACGGCGACGCGGCCGAAGGCGCCCGCAACACGGTCGGCGGCGAATCGGCCCACGGTCATGGTGCAGGAGAATGCGCCGAATGCCAATGCGGCGGTGGCATCGTCGACATCGAGGTGGTCGCGGACCTGCAGCGCGCTCCAATCGGCGGCGACACCCTCGGTAAGCAGTAGGGCGAACGCGATTGCGGCCAGCGCCAAGACTTTTCGGGAGCGATTCGGTGTGGTCGCCGACCGCACTGTCGCGGCATCGTACGTGGCGTCAACGCGCGGGTTCTGTGGAACGTTGTCCGCGCTTTCCGGAATGTGGTCGTGCAGGACGTTCTCGCGGAGTGCGTCCGAATTCGCTTCTCGCGCCGAAACTCCGGTGTCCCGCAACAGACGAGGCACCAGCACGGCGGTAATCGCCAAACCCGCCAGAGCGGCGAGCGACAAGCTGAGACGCACATCCCATCCAGCGCCCTGAGCGACCGCACCCAATAACGAGCCGAGAAACCCACCACCGGAGAACAATGCGTGGAACGCCGACATGATCGGTCGCTGATAAGCCCGCTCGACATGCACCGCTTGGGTATTCATCGAAACGTCGAGCGCGCCATTGCCGAAACCGAAGCAGGCCAAGGCGATCGCCAGGCTGACCGGTCCGCTCGCGAGTCCCGGACCGAGCACGGATATCGAGGTGATCGCGGCTGCTGCCGCCACCACGGTCCGGCTGCCGAATCGGTCGGCGAGCGGGCCCGCGATGCGCATGCCGACAATGCCCGCACCGGCCAGCATGAGGATGAACATGCCGAGCGTAGAATGCGCGATACCGGTGCGGTCGGTAATGGCCGGGATGTGCACCACCCACATGGCCAGTAGGAAACCGTTCAACGCGAACACCACGAATACCGCGGCGCGTGCTATCCGGGTCTGCGGATCGATCGTCGTGGTCGCCACCAATTCGACGGTACCGCGTCCGAGGCGATCGCGTGGCCGCGCGGGGAGCCGGTCCGGGACATCGTCGGCCGAGGGTCCGGCTCCGCGGATCTCGCCATTGAGATCGGCTTCCGCGCGGTGGTCCTGACTCTTACAACCACCTATTCGCTCGGGTTGTTCCAAATCCCGGTCGCCGCCGTCTCGTCGGCGTAATCCCGGAAGTCTTTGGGATCTCGGCCCAGAGCCCGCTGCACGCCGTCCGCGGTCTTGGAGTTCCTGCCGTCCAGTACCGTGCCGAACAGGTAGTCGAGCAGGCTGACCACATCGGCGGGAAGCTGGTACTCGGTCAGTGTCGCAACGAAATCCGTGCGGGAGATCGGAATGAACGCGACGTCGCGTCCGGTCGCCGAGGCGATCTCCGCGACGGCCTCGGCGAAGGTCAGCGACCTCGGCCCGGTCAGTTCGTAGAGCTCGCCGCTGTGCCCGTCCTCGGTCAACGCCGCCACCGCGACATCGGCGATATCGTCGGCGTGCACGAACGGTTCCGGCACATCGCCATTGGGCAGCGCCACCTCGCCCGCGAGCACATACTCCAGGAATGCGCCTTCACTGAAGTTCTGCGCGAAGAAGCTGCAGCGCACGATGGTCCAATCCAGGCCCGAGCCCTGCACGAGCTGCTCACACGCCACGGCCTCCGGTTCACCGCGACCGGACAGCAGCACGAGTTTGCGCACACCGTTGACCTTGGCCGCATTGGTGAACGCCCGGATGACCTCGGGCGCACCCGGCACCGCCAGATCCGGCTGGAAGGCGATGTACACCGCGTCCACGCCGAACAGCGCCGGTGTCCAGGTGCTGCGGTCGGCCCAGTCGAAGGGGAGCTCGGCCGCGCGGGAACCGATCCGAACCAGATGACCGGCCTGTCGGAGCCGGGTCGCAACGCGGCTGCCGGTCTTGCCCGTACCGCCGGTGACGAGGATAAGACGCTGGTGGGAGGTGCTGTTTGTCATGGTTCCAGTACATCGGCGCGGACTGCGACGAAACATAGTTCAGCGACTCGTGATCATGCGTCAGCGTCTACTGTTGGTGGGGTGGATGCGCTCGCCAGCCTGCTCGAAGGTCCACGCGCCCGAGGTGCGTTCGTCATGTGTTCCCTGCTCGATCCGCCGTGGTCGCTGCGCATTCAGGACCGGGCGCCGTTGACGGTGGTATCGATGATCCGCGGCACGGCCTGGATCATGACCGATGCGGCGGGCAGCAAGCCGCGGCAAGTGAACGCGGGCGATGTCGCGATCTTCCGCGGACCCGACCCGTATACGGTCGCCGACGATCCGGCCACCGCACCGCAGATCTTCATCGATCCGGGCAATGTCACCAAGACCGCTGATGGTGAAATCCTCTGTGAGACATTGAGTCTCGGCGTGCGTCAATGGGGTACCGATGCGAACGGCGCCACCCTGATGGTGACCGGAACCTATGAGTCCGCGGGTGCGGCGAGTCAGCGGTTGTTGCGTGCCCTGCCGCCCGTGATCATCTTGCAGCGTGGCGATTTCGACACCCGACTGCTCGACATCCTGGTCGACGAGGCCACCAAGGACGAGCCCGCCCAGAGCGTGGTCCTGGACCGGCTGCTCGATATGGTGCTGATCGCGGCCCTGCGCGCCTGGTTCGCCCGCAATGATGCGCCCGCCTGGTACCACGCCTACAGCGATCCGCTGGTCGGCAAGGCGCTGCGGCTGCTGCAGCACAATCCGGCGCACGGCTGGACGGTCGCCAGCCTGGCGGAGGCGGTCGGAGTTTCGCGGGCCGCGCTGGCCCGCCGGTTCACCGATCTGGTCGGTGAACCGCCGATGGCGTTCCTCACCGAATGGCGCCTGGCCCTGGCCGCCGATCTGCTGCAGGAATCCGATGCCACCATCGAATCCATTGCCCGCCAAGTCGGCTACGGCAGCGCGTTCGCACTGAGCGCGGCATTCAAACGCCACTTCGGCGTGAGTCCGCGCGACCACCGGCAGGGCAGCACCCCGACTGAGCTATCGTCGGCCGGGTGACGCAGCAGTATCCGGTCCTCTGGCCGATGCCGACCCGCTGGGCCGATAACGACCACTACGGCCACGTGAACAACGTGACGTACTACTCGTACTTCGACACCGCGGTCAATGCCTGGCTCATGCACGCCACCGGTACGGATATCCGCGACCTGCCCGCCCTCGGCGTGGTCGCCCAAACCTCCTGCCAGTACCACGGCTCCCTGAGCTTCCCCGACCAACTCCAGGTAGGCCTGCGCATTTCCCGCCTCGGCCGCTCCAGCATCACCTACGACCTGGCCATCTTCCGCGAATCCGGCGACGCCCTGGAACTGGCCGCCACCGGCACCTTCGTCCACGTCTACGTGGACAACGAAACCCGCAAACCGGTAGAGATCCCGGAAGTAATCCGCACCGCCGCCAGCGCTTTGGTCACTGACTGAACGTGGCGGATGTTCTCAACGCGGAAGATTTTGTGGAACAACTTTTTCCACTGCAAATCAGCTTGAATAGGGAAGCCCGCCTACGCCTCGCAGCTAGACGGGCTTTCCTGGTGGGGCGCAGCAACTCGAGCACACCCCATAGCTGATCTACGGGCGATCGAATTCGCCATCGTTCACACCAGCGGTAAAGGCATCCACACGCCGGGGCTGAAAACCAACGCCGGACCGGTGGGGCTGGCCGAAGCGGGTGATCCGAACGAGCTGGTCGGTGTGAGTTGTATAGCCCGTGGGGCCGACTCGGTATTTGCGCAGGCTGTTCTCAACAGGGGCGGGCGCTTGGAGGTGGTGATCCCATCTCGGAACTATCGCGAGCGGAAGGTGAAACCGGATCACGCAGCATTATTCGATGAGTTGCTGCGCCGCGCCGGTGCCGTGCGTGTGATGGACTTCGATGACGCCGGTGCCGACGCCTACGAAGCGGCGAACGAGGCTGTGCTCGGGTCGTGCGATCAGCTGATCGCGGTGTGGGATGGCCGGGATGGTGAACGAAGTGGAACCGGCAGCGTGGTCGCGTTGGCACAACAGCGCGGGGTACCTGTGGAAATTGTGTGGCCGGACGGATCCGCCAGGGACCACTGAGAAGCTGGGTCAGTACGTCGAGGTGATTGCACGATAGCTGCCCGCGCAAGAATCCACCCGGAACGGGAACCGTCGAACACCAAGGGCGCGAGCACGAACGCTCAGAATGCGAACTACAAGGCCGACACTCGAGCCAGGAGACACAAAAAGCCCTCGGCATGTGCCGAGGGCTTTCGTGCTTACGTACTTACAGTGCCTTGAGTTCTTCGGTGACCGCACCGACCGACTTCTTGGCGTCGCCGAAGAGCATGCTGGTGTGGTCGGCGTAGAACAGCGGGTTATCGATTCCGGCGAAACCACTGTTCATGGAACGCTTGAGCACGATCACGCTCTTGGCCTGGTCGACATTCAAGACAGGCATGCCGTAGATCGGGGACGAGGAGTCCTCACGCGCGGCGGGGTTGGTGACGTCGTTGGCGCCGATCACCAGAGCCACATCGGTGCGGGAGAATTCGCCGTTGATGTCGTCCATTTCCTTGAGCGCGTCATAGGACACTTCGGCTTCGGCGAGCAGCACGTTCATGTGGCCGGGCATACGACCGGCGACGGGGTGGATGGCGTATTTGACCTCGACACCCTTGGCCTCCAACAACGACGCCATTTCCTTGACCGCGTGCTGGGCCTGGGCCACGGCCATACCGTAGCCGGGGACCACGATGACCTGGTTGGCGTACGCCATCTGGATCGCGGCATCCGCGGCCGAGGTGGCCTTGGCCTGCTTCTGCTCACCACCCGAGGCGCCGGGAGCGGTTCCGCCGCCACCGAAGCCACCGGCGACGATGGCAGGGATGGACCGGTTCATGGCCTTGGCCATCAGGTTGGTCAGGATGGTTCCGGACGCGCCGACGATCATGCCCGCCACGATCATCGCGGTGTTGTTCAGCGCCAAACCCGCCGCGGCAGCCGAGAGACCGGTGAGCGCGTTCAACAACGAGATGACGACCGGCATGTCCGCGCCGCCGATGGGCAGCACCACCGCCAGCCCGAGGACACCGGCGAGCACGAGTACCGCGATCATCCAGTACTGTGGCACACCATCATTCGTGGCGCCGATACCGATCACCACGGCGGCGGCGATCGCACCCAACAGCAGCAACAGATTCAACGGCTGCTGCAACTTCCCCAGACCGATCGGACGCCCGGGCAGGATTTCCTGCAGCTTGCCGAAGGCGATCAGCGATCCCCAGAACGACACCGAACCGATGATCGCCGCGAACAGCGAGCCGATCACGATGTGCACGGTGGGTTCTTCATCGAAATGCGAAAAACCCTGGGAATTGATGAATTCCGACCACGCGATCAACGCGACCGTGCCACCACCGACACCATTGAACGCGGCCACCAGCTGGGGCATCGCGGTCATCTTCGTGAACTTGGCAGGCGGCACACCCAACACCACACCGACGACCAAACCGGCGACGATCAGGATCCAGTTCGAGGTGTGGCGGATCGAAATCATGGTCGCCACAACCGCGATCACCATGCCCGCCGCGGCGATCAGGTTTCCGCGCACCGCGGTCTTCGGGCCGGTCAACCCCATCAGACCGTAGATGAACATGCCGAAGGCGACGATGTAGAGCCCGTTGACCAGATAGGTCACATTGTCGAAGGTATGCATCACGCAGCTCCCTCTGACCGCTCCGCGGAGGCAGCCTTCACCGGTGCGGCCTTCTTACCCTTGAACATCCCCAGCATCCGGTCGGTGACAACGAAACCGCCGATGACGTTCAGCGTTCCGAACACGACCGCGACGAACAGAATGATCTGAGTCAGGATCGAAGGATCCTGCACGTTCCCGAGGGTGACCAGCGCACCCAGCACGACGATGCCGTGAATGGCGTTGGTACCCGACATCAACGGCGTGTGCAGAGTATTGGGAACCTTGGAGATGACGGCGAACCCGACGAACCCGGACAACACCAGGATCGCGATATTGGCTAGCAGTTCGGTGTACATCAGTTCTCCACCTTCGCCTCGGTCGTTTCCGCCGCCTCGGCCTCGGTCGCCTCGGCGGGCGCGTCCGGCTCACGAGTGACGCAGGAGTCCGCGAGCACCTGATCGGAGAAGTCGGGCGCGAGTTTCCCGTCGACCAACATCAACTCCAGCAGTGCCGCGATATTCTTCGAGTACAGCTCCGAGGCATGCTCGGGCATGGTCGCGGGCAGGTTCAACGGCGAGGCGATCGTCACCTGATGCTTGACCACAGTCTGCCCCGGCTCGGTCAGCTCGCAGTTGCCACCGGTCTCACCGGCCAGATCCACGATCACACTGCCGGGCTTCATACCCTCGACCGCCGCGGCGGTCACCAGGCGCGGCGCGGGACGACCCGGCACCAACGCGGTGGTGATCACCACGTCGAAGCCCTTGATCGCATCCTCCAACGCCTGCTGCTGCTTGGCTTTCTCCTCGTCGGTGAGTTCGCGGGCGTAACCACCCTCACCAGCGGCATCGATACCGAGATCGAGCCACTGCGCACCCACCGAACGCACCTGATCGGCGACTTCGGGACGCACGTCGTAGCCTGTGGTCCGTCCACCCAGACGCTTCGCCGTCGCCAAAGCCTGCAGACCCGCGACACCCACACCGAGCACCAGCACGGTCGCGGGCTTCACCGTGCCCGCGGCGGTGGTCAGCATCGGGAAGAACCGCGTCGACTCCGACGCGGCCAGCAGCACGGCCTTGTACCCCGAAACATTGGCCTGCGACGACAAGGCGTCCATCACCTGAGCTCGCGAAATACGCGGAATCGCCTCCACGGCGAAGGCCTGTACCCCGGCCGCCTTCAGCGCCGGAATCTGGTTCTCGGCATTGCGCGGGGCGAGAAAGCCGATCAGGGTCTGCCCGCTGGTCAGCTTGGCCACCTCGGCGTCACTGGGCGGCGCGACCTTCACGACCACATCGGCCGACCACGGATCACCGATGGTCGCGCCCGCGTCCACGTATGCCGCGTCCGGAATGAGCGCGCCGAGCCCGGCGCCCGCTTCGACCACCACCTCGACACCCTGCTTCAGCAGGCTCGGGATGATCTTGGGCACGAGTGCGACGCGTCGCTCGCCCGCGTTCGATTCGCGAACGACTCCGACACGCGCTCCGCGCGGCGACTGGTCGCCTACGCTCTGCGTTGTCTCCACTTGTCAGACTTCCTTCTCTGGCTCAGCTTCAAGCAACCGGTCACGGCCGGACGATGTTACTCGGGAGTAAGTTCGTCCAAATCCTCGCAACTGTACCCGGCTCGCTGATCTTTTCGAGCGACCCGGCACGCAATCGCTAGCGGCGAGCGTAGCTGAGATGGCAGTCACAAGTTGCGGCCGGATTCCGCCGTTATGTCGGATTCGCGACCACCACCAAGGTTCGAATCCTGGTCGGTGCGGCGCAATACCTTCCCATAGTGACGTGCGTCATGCCCGACTATGTTCCCGGTGAGTGGTAAGCCGTAGGGTCGGCGGTGTGAACGACTGTGTCTTCTGCCGCATCGCGGCGGGACAGGCCCCGGCGACCAAGGTCTACGAGGACGACACGCTGTGCGCGTTCCTGGACATTCGCCCGATCGCGCGCGGCCACACCTTGGTCATTCCGAAGCGACACGCATCCGAGTTGACGGATCTGGACGCCGACTCGGTCGCGCACCTCTTCCGCGCCGGACACCGGCTCGCGCTGGCGATCAGGCGCAGCGAACTGGCCGCCGACGGTGCGAATCTCGTCCTCAATGACGGCACCGCGGCCTTCCAGACCGTCCCGCACGTCCACCTGCACGTGGTGCCGCGTCGGCACGGCGACAAACTGAGTTTCGCCGCCGGACTGTTGCTGCGGCGCCCACACGATCCCGAATCGACCGCGGCCGCCATCCGCGCCGGAATATCAGCATTGGCCAACGACGACAAGACCAGCGCCGAGGAGCAGGAATGACCGACTCGACCCAGGACCGGACGGAGCTGACCGGCCTGCTGTCCGAGCAATGGGAGACGATCGCGACCCTGGTCGCCGATCTCGACGAAGAGCGTTGGCGCACACCGTCTCCACTGCCGGGCTGGTCGCTGTTCGATGTGGTCGCACACATCGTCGGCACCGAATCCTGGCTGCTCGGCGAACGCCCGCCCGCGCACGATCCGATCCGGCCCAAAACCGACGTGACCACACTGCCGCATGTGCGCAACGAATCCGGTGTGCTCAACGAGATCTGGGTCGACCGGCTGCGGCCGCTGTCGGGTAGGCGACTGCTCGAGCTGTACCGCGACGTCACCGACCGCAGGCGCGAGGCGCTCGCGTCTTTCGGTGATACGGAATGGCAGGCCGAGACCGTTTCACCGATCGGCAAGGTCAGCTACGGCCGGTTCATGCGAGTGCGGCTGTTCGACTGCTGGATGCACGAACTCGATATCGCCGATGGGCTCGGCATTTCCGTCGACGAGGGCGGGCCGCGCGCCGAGCGAGCCTTCGGCGAACTCACCGCCACCATCGGGCGGGCGGTGGCGAAAGGGGCACAGGCACCGGACGGATCGCGCATCACCTTCGAGCTGACCGGTCCGTTGCCGAAGACACTGCACGTCGCGGTGGACGGTCGCGCCAATATCGTCGAGGAATTGGACGCACCCGCCACCGTGGTCGTTCGAATGGGGTCCGGCCTGTTCGCCCGGCTGCGCGGCGGACGCACAACCGCGGATACGCACGAAGGCGAATACACCATCTCCGGCGATGCCGAACTCGGCAACCGACTGGTGCGCAGCCTGGCCTTCACCATCTGAGCCGCGATGCGACTTTTCCTGTCCAGCTACCGATTCGGCGCACACTACGACCGGCTCGCCGCGCTCGTCGGCGAGCCGGGCCGAGTCGCGGTGATTCCCAACGCATGTGATGCCTGGCCCGCGGCATGGGCGGGCGCGGTCACCAGCGATGTGACGCCGCTGCGCAAGCTCGGCTACTCCCCCGACGTCCTCGATCTGCGCGAATTCGTCGGTCGCGCAGCGGAATTGGAAGACGCACTGACCGAATACCCGCTTGTGTGGGTGCGCGGCGGCAATACCTTTGTCCTGCGCGCCCAATTCGCTCGCAGCGGAGCCGATTTCGTACTGCCGAAGCTGCTTGCCGCCGACGCACTCGTGTATGCCGGGTACAGCGCGGGGGCATGTCTGCTGACCCCGGATCTGCACGGCCTGGAATCCATGGATGACCCTGCCGAGGTCGGACCCGCATGCGGTATCGGACCACGGTGGGACGGACTGGGTTTGGTGGACCATCGCATCGTGCCGCATCTGGATTCCGCGACCGATCCGGATGGTGAATCCGCGCTACTCGCCGCTCGCTACAGGTCCGAGGGCGTCGCGCACTGGGCGCTCACCGACGACGATGTCGTCGTGGTCGACGGCGATGATATCGAGATCCTGCGATAGGCCGCGGAACACCACCCAGCGCATCGCGCTGTACATGTAGACCGCCTCGCACGCCCCCGCCAGCAGTCGCGACAGATGGTATTCCAAACCCAGTGCGGTCAGTCCGCTGCCGACGCCGAGTATGAAGCCGAGGTAGTTGATCACGACAACCACCACATACACCACCGCCTGCCTGCCGACCGGCGCGTGCGAGTGGAAGTTGAAGGTGCGATTGAGCACGAAACTGAGCCCGAACGCGCAGATATAGGCCACCGTCACCGACAGCCATACCGGCACTCGCAGCCAGCCGTGCAGCACCGTGAGCAGCCCCAGATCGACGCCGAAGGTGAAACCGTTGATCAGCGCGAAGCCGAGAAACGTCGGGGCGACAAGGCGATTCAGCCCGAGGGGCAACCGCGCGACGACGGCCTCGCACCAGCGGGAGAAGCCCGCCACCAGGGCCTCGGTGCTCGTCACGTCACCAGCATGCCAGCAGCAGGTGTCCACCAGGTGATCGTCCAGGAAACACGATCGGGTGGAAACCGATCCCGATCAGCCGATCCGGGTGAACTCTGAACGGCTGTCCAGGACCGACCAGGCGACGAGACAGCGACGGCGGGTGACGTCGTCGACTTCGTCGAGGAGGGCTTCGAGCAGGAGTCGCGGATCACGCTGCCACTGCTCGGACAGGGTGGCGATGGCGGTCTTGCCGAACATGCCGGAGCGATCCAGTGCCGTCACCCATTCGGCGATTTCGCCCGCGTGGATACGGCGCAAGGAATCCGGATCGATACCCCCGTCGACGAATTCGTAGGAGAACACGGCAGCGACCAAATCACGGTAATCCGACGACTCGACCTGCATGAGACCTCCTCGGCGCGCCTGCGCGCCTCTTGGAATCGGACGGCGCCCCGAATGGGCGCCTTGTCCGGAATTCTTATCGGCCGACGGGCCCGGCACCACTGGACCGACCCACATCCCGCCGGCCTCGGTGTTGTAGCAAACCCCCAGGGATAACCGGACGCGCGGCTGTTACAGTCGGGCACTCACCCTGGCTCGCACCCGCCGTATAGCGTGAGCTGTGTGGACCTGCATGACCTGATCTCCCGCCTGCCCGACGGCGCGGTACTCACCGATCCCGACCTTTTGGCGGCCTATCGGCAGGACTGGGCACGCGATCCGAACGCCGGCACACCGCTGGCCGTGGTCCGCGCCACCGGTACCGATGATGTCGCGGCGACGTTGCGGTGGGCGCACGAACACCGGGTCGCGGTGGTGCCGCGTGGGGCCGGATCCGGACTGTCCGGCGGGTCGACGGCCGTCGACGGCGGCATCGTGCTCAGCACCGAACGCATGCGCGCGATCACCGTCGACCCGATCACCCGCACCGCGGTTGTCCAGCCCGGCCTGCTCAATGCGGAGGTCAAACGCGCGGTCGCCGAGCACGGCCTGTGGTACCCCCCGGACCCGTCCTCCTTCGAAATATGCTCGATCGGCGGCAATGCGGCCACCAATGCGGGCGGCCTGTGCTGTGTGAAATACGGCGTGACCACCGACTACGTGCTCGGCATGGAAGTGGTGCTCGCCGACAGCACGGTGGTGCGGCTCGGCGGCCCACGGTTGAAGGATTCGGCGGGCCTGTCGCTGACCAAGATGTTCGTCGGCAGCGAGGGCACGCTCGGGGTGATCACCGAACTCACCCTGCGGCTGCTGCCCGCACAACCGCCGCAATCCACCGTGGTCGCGACCTTCCCGACGCTGACCGCCGCGACCGAGGCCATCCTCGGTATCACCGGCACCCTTCGGCCCGCCATGCTCGAGTTCATGGATGCCGTCGCGATCAATGCGGTCGAGGACGAGATGCGGATGGGTCTGGATCGCGAGGCCGCCGCGCTGCTGGTCGCTCGCTCGGACGCGCCGGGCGAATTCGCCAGGCACGAAGCCGAAGTCATGGTCGGCCTCTGCGAAAAGGCCGGTGCCACCGAGGTTTTCCATACCGAGGATCCGGAGGAAGGCGAAGCCTTCACCGCCGCACGGCGTTTCGCCATTCCGGCGGTAGAGAAGATCGGACCGCTGCTGCTCGAGGATGTCGGTGTTCCGCTGCCCCGCCTGGCCGATCTGGTCAACGGGATCGCCGCCATCGGGGCGCGCAACGAGGTGCTGGTTTCGGTGATCGCGCACGCCGGGGACGGCAATACCCATCCGCTCATCGTGCACGATCCGACCGATGCGGCAATGACCGAACGCGCGCACCGCGCCTTCGGCGAGATCATG
This sequence comes from Nocardia sp. CA-084685, assembly GCF_050955785.1. NCBI lineage: Bacteria > Bacillati > Actinomycetota > Actinomycetes > Mycobacteriales > Nocardiaceae > Nocardia > Nocardia sp. CA-084685. The sequence continues at coordinate 1,310,098 of NZ_CP192094.1, read as the reverse complement.
GACCTGGCCATCCAGCTCGGCGGAACCATTACCGGGGAACATGGAGTCGGCCGGTTGAAGAAGGCGTGGCTACCCGATCAACTCGGTCCCGATGTGATGGCACTCACTCGCCGAATCAAGGATGCGCTCGACCCGCATGGCATTCTCAACCCAGGCGCGATTCTGTAAACGGAACATTCCCAGCCGCTGAGGAGTTTCACCCGATCATGACCACCAGGCTCGAACACAATATCGCCGATACTCGATTCGAGATCTATCTCGATGACACCCTCGCCGGATACGCCGACTACGCCGAACAAGACGATCCGAAAGTCCGCGACTTCCACCACACCATGACCTTCCCGGAGTTCCGCGGCCGCGGGGTGGCCGCCCAGGTGGTCGAATACGCGCTGCAGGATTCACGCGCCCATGGCTTCGCCATCATCCCGACCTGCTGGTACGTCGAGCAGTACATCGCGCAGCACCGCGAATACGCGGATCTGGTCGCTCAACGCAGGTAGTCCGCCAGGACCGTATCCGGACAGGGTGGATGCAGAACAGTCCCGAGCCGGTGCCAGTCGGACGAAGAGGCAGGACAGTACGCAAGGCCGGATCGACGCCTGGCTGGTCGCCCACGATAATGCGTTGCGCCAGGACGGCGGGCGTCGGTTCACCGAATTAGTGCCAAAGATAATGGGGGTACCGGGGCACAAAAAGACCGGGCGTTCACACCGCTCGGCGCAGCATAAACACCCGGTCGGTACGGGTTATCAGCCCCGCAGCAGCGCGCGCGACATGACGACGCGCTGGATCTGGTTGGTGCCCTCGTAGATCTGGGTGATCTTGGCATCACGCATCATTCGCTCCACCGGGAAGTCGGTGGTGTAGCCGGCGCCGCCGAAGAGCTGCACGGCGTTGGTGGTGACCTCCATGGCCACATCGGAGGCGAAGCACTTGGCGGCGGCGGAGATGAAGCCGAGGTTCTTCTCGCCGCGCTCGGCACGGGCCGCGGAGGTGTAGACCATGAGGCGGGCAGCCTCGATCTTCATCGCCATATCGGCGAGCATGAACTGGGTGTTCTGGAAGTCGGCGATCGCGGTGCGGAACTGCTTGCGGTCCTTGGTGTAGGCGATCGCGGCGTCCAGCGCACCCTGTGCGATGCCGACGGCCTGCGCGCCGATGGTCGGGCGGGTGTGGTCGAGGGTCTGCAGCGCGGTCTTGAAACCGGTGCCCGGCTCGCCGACGATGCGATCACCCGGCACCCGGCAGTTCTCGAAATACAGTTCCGCGGTGGGCGATCCCTTGATGCCGAGCTTGTGCTCGAGCGGGCCGACCACGAAGCCCTCGTCATCCTTGTGCACCAGGAAGGCGGAGATGCCGTTGGCGCCCTTCTCGGCATCGGTTACCGCCATGACGGTGTACCAGGAAGACTTGCCACCGTTGGTGATCCAGCACTTGGAGCCGTTGATGACCCAGTCGTCGCCGTCCCGCTTGGCGCGGGTACGCATGCTGGCGGCGTCGGAGCCCGCCTCACGCTCGGACAGCGCGTAGGAGGCCATCTCGCCATTGACGATATCCGGCAGCACCTTCTGCTTGAGCTCCTCGGAACCATTGAGGATCAGGCCCATGGTGCCGAGCTTGTTGACCGCCGGAATCAGCGAGGACGAACCGCAGACGCGGGCGACCTCTTCGATCACGATGCAGGTGGCGACCGAATCCGCGCCCTGGCCGCCGTAGGCCTCTGGCACGTGCACCGCGTTGAAGCCCGCGGCGTTCAGCGCGGTGAGCGCCTCCTCCGGGAAGCGGGAGTTGCCGTCGACGTCCTTGGCGAACGGAGCGATTTCCTTCTCCGCCAGCCCGCGGATGGCCGCACGCAGTTCGTCGTGGAAGTCCTCGAGCTGGAACAGATTGAAGTCCGGGTTCCCCGCCATGGGACACACTCCTGGGTTCGTCGGTCGTGATTATGCTGGATCGAGCTCCAACGGTCGGCACTCAGTGCCACACTCCGATCGAGTGTACGCTCAGGAATACTGGTTAAGTGCGGTTACATCATGGCACTGAGTGTCAGATACTGCATACTATGACTCCTGTCACAGGCTACCGAGCTGCCTGGTCACCAGATCCGCAACCTGCCGCGGCGGCATATCTCTCGGGAATACCGCGACCACCATCTCCGCCGAACCCGGACCGCGCCCGCGCGGAATCGCCGCCAACTCCTCGCGCAGATCCGCCGCGCCCGCGTCCGATTCACCGCGCACCATGCGGCGCAGCAGGTAGTTGTGGGTGGCCGTCACCGCGGCCGTGAACTGCACCCGCGCCAGATCCGGCTCCTCCGGCAGCCGCTCGCGCAGATAGTCGGTGAACAACCGCTCGTACCGGAAAACGGTCACGATCTCGCGCTCACGCAGTGCGGGCACCTTCCGAACCACCCGATACCGGCGCTCGGCGATTTCGCGCCACTGGGTGAACCGCTCGAATACCTGCACCACCGCGGCACATACCGCCTCCCACGGATCCGCCTGCGACGCCGCCAAGAACTGCGCCGCTTGCGCCAACTGCGACTCGTGATCGGCGAAGATCACATCCTCCTTCGACCGGAACTGCCGAAAGAACGTCCGCCGCGAAATCCCCGCCGCCTCCGCGATCTCATCCACGGTCGTCGCCTCATACCCCTGCTCGGCGAACAATCGCAGCGCCTGATCCACGACGGTCAGCCGAAACCTCGCCGCATCATCTCCACTACGCCCCCGAACGGTTTCCTCAATCGCCACCGCATCACCGTACTGAGCCCGGCCGATACGGGATCCGCATGGCTGGGGTTCGACGACCTGAACTCGACAGCCGACCATGGCATTTGCTCCGAGACGGGCAGATCGGTCGACCAAAGGAACGGCCGTGGCCGAGGTGCGCTGATCAGCCGAGCAGTTTGCTGCGGAGCGCGTCGTCTTTTTCCAAGACCATGGCTTCCAGGCTGGCCTGGAACCGCTCCATCCTGACGCGCAGGTCAGGGTCGGCGGTGGCGAGAATGCGTGCCGCGAGCAGGCCGGCATTGCGGGCCCCGCCGATGGAGACGGTGGCCACCGGGACGCCGGCGGGCATCTGGACGATGGACAGCAGGGAGTCCATGCCGTCGAGATATTTGAGCGGGACGGGAACGCCGATGACCGGGAGCGGGGTGGCGGAGGCGACCATGCCGGGCAGGTGGGCGGCACCGCCCGCGCCCGCGATGATGACCTTCAGACCACGATCCGCCGCCTCGCGGGCGTAGTCGAGCATGCGCCGCGGCGTGCGATGCGCCGAAACCACGCCGACCTCGAAGCGGATATCGAACTCCGCCAAGGCGATCGCGGCGGCCTCCATGGTCGGCCAGTCGGAGTCACTGCCCATGATCAGGCCAACTTGCGCGTTACTCACCGTGGGGATCCCATCCGTCGGTCCAAATCGCGTGCGACATCCAGTACGCCGCGCGCTCGGCCTGCTCGCGCACCACGGCGACATCGTCGCCGAGCACGTTGACATGCCCGATCTTGCGATCGGGGCGTTCGCCCTTGCCGTACAGGTGCACCTTGGCCTGCGGCAATCTGGCGAAAAGATGGTGCAGCCGCTCGTCCATCGACATGGTCGGCGCCTCGGGCGCGCCGAGAATATTCGCCATCACCGTGACCGGCGCCAGCGGACTGGTGTCGCCGAGCGGATAGTCGAGCACCGCGCGCAGATGCTGTTCGAACTGACCGGTGCGCGCGCCGTCCATGCCCCAGTGACCGGAGTTGTGCGGGCGCATGGCCAGTTCGTTGATCAGGATGGCGCCGTCGTTGGTTTCGAAGAGTTCGACGGCCATCGCACCGACCACACCGAGTTCCTTGGCGAGGTTCAGCGCCAGCGTCTCGGCCTGGGCGCCCAATTCGTCGCTCAGGTCCGGTGCGGGCGCGATCACCACGGCGCACTGGCCGTTGCGCTGCACCGTCTCTACTACCGGCCACGTCGCGGCCTGGCCGAACGGCGAACGCGCCACCATCGCCGACAGTTCACGCTTCAGATCCACCTTGGCCTCGGCGAGCAATTGCACACCGTGCTCGAGTTGGTCGGTCACGATGGCCTCGGCCTCGGCCGCCGACCCCGGCATCCAGACACCGCGCCCGTCATAACCGCCGCGCACCGCCTTCAGCACGATCCGCCAGTCGTGTTCGTCACCGAATCGCACCGCATCGGCCACCGAGGTGACGGGCACGAAGGCGGGCACCGGCAACCCGAGCTCGGACAGCTTGGTCCGCATGGCCAACTTGTCCTGCGCGAAAACCAGCGCGTGCGGCGGCGGCTGTACATTCACGCCCTCGGCGACCAGCGCCTCCAGATGTTCGGTCGGCACATGCTCGTGGTCGAAGGTGAGCGCGTGCGAGCCGACGGCGGCCTTACGCAATGCGGTCAGATCGGTGTGGCTGCCGAGTACGACCTCGGGACTCACCTGTGCGGCGGGGTCATCCGGATTCTCGGCCAGCACCCGCAGCCGCTGGCCGAGCGCGATCGCGGCTTGGTGCGTCATGCGTGCGAGCTGGCCACCACCGATCATGGTGACGGTGGGCATGGCGGCAGGATCGAATGAACGGCGGGTGCTCACGTCGTGCAATCTTGTCATGTCCGGGCGCCATGATCCCTACCGGTACACTCGGGCCTTGTGCCTTTCGTCGACGACGTGGTCAACGTCCTCCCCAAGCCCCTGCGGGAGATCGCCTACCGCCACCACGAACTGATCAAATTCGCCATCGTCGGCGCGACCACCTTCATCATCGACTCGGGCATCTTCTACGTGCTCAAGTGGACCGTGCTGGAGACCAAGCCGGTCACCGCGAAGATCATTTCCGGCGTGATCGCGGTCATCTGCTCCTACATCCTCAACCGCGAGTGGTCGTTCAAGAACCGCGGCGGGCGCGAGAAGCACCACGAGGCACTGCTGTTCTTCGGAGTCAGCGGCGTCGGCGTCGTGCTGAGCTTCATCCCGCTGTGGATCTCCAGCTACGTCTTCGACCTACGCCAGCCGAATGTGAGCTTCACCGTCGAGAACATCGCGGACTTCATCAGCGCGTTCATCATCGGCAACCTGCTGCAGATGGCGTTCCGCTTCTGGTCGATGCGCCGCTGGGTTTTCCCGGACGAAATCAGCGAACTCGTCGAGGAAATCGAGGAGATGCTCGAGGAAGAGCAGCTCGGCCACAGTTAGCGCGGTTCGGGGACCTGCGCGCCGTTGGACGTGCGTTGCGACGCACTCGATCCGAGGAACATCGCGAACAGCGCGGGACGGCGGCGCTGCAATTCCAGCCGTCCACCGTCGGCCTCGATGAGCGCACGGGCCAAGGCGAGTCCGACGCCGGTGGAACCACCTGCGGAAAAGCCGCGGTCGAAGATGTGCGGTGCGAGTTCGTCACGGACGCCGTCGCCCTCGTCGGCGACCTCGACCACCACCAGGGGTTCGCGATCGCTGACGGTGCGCACCGTGCGCACCGATACGGTGCAGGTGCCGCCGCCGTGCATCAGCGCATTGTCGACCAGCACCGCGAGGGCTTCGCGCAGCCGGGAACCGGTGATCGGGGCACGCAGCGATTCGTCGCCGATCAGCCGCAGGATCCGACCTGCCTCGGTGAACGGATGCGACCATTCCTCGACGACCCCGCGCAGCTCGTCCATTACTGGCACCGGATCGCGATCGGCGGCATCCTCGTCGCGGGAGGCCCGGACCAGATCATCGATCGCGTCGGTGAGTCGGTCGACCTGCGCCATCGCCTCCTCGGCCTCGTGCACCACGGCCGGATCGGAGTGCGCCGACAACTCGTCCAACCGCAATCGCACCGCGGTCAGGCGGCTGCGCAGTTGATGGGAAACGTCCGCGACCAGAGCGTGTTCGCGCTGCAGCCGCCCGGCGATCTCGACGGTCGCCGAATCGAGCACATCGGAAACCCGGTCCAGTTCGGAAATCCCATGCCGCCGCGGGTCCGGGCGAAAATCGCCCATGGCCAGTCGGGCGGCGCGGGCCGCCACATCACGCAGCGGATCGGCGACCCGGCGTGCGGTGATCATCGCCACCGACACCGCCGCGCCCAGTGAGGCGAGCACCGCGAAGGCCACCACCGCGACGGCCTGGATCTGGCGGGTATGCATCGGCCGCGACGGCACCTCCAGGCGCAAGGAACCCTCAGTGCCCATCGCCAGCGATTGCACCACCGGATCGTGCACCCGATCCGCGCCGATATCGAGCCGGGACGCATTGTCCTGCGGAGCCGGATAGATGATGGTCAGCTTGCCGTCCTTGGGGATCAGCGGCCGCACCGGACGGGTGTCGAGTTCGCCGAGCACCATCCCGTCGCCGTGCTCCTGGGCGATGATCTCCGTGGCGATGTGCTCGAGCCGATTCCCCAGATCGTTGCGGGTGATGTCCTCGACCCACAGCCATGCGGTGTAGATCAGCGGGACGCCGAGTACCACCGTGGTGATGGTCAGCACGGTGAGGATCGATCGCAGGATTCTGCGTCTCATATCAGTTGTGCCGCACCGTCAATCGGTGTTCAGCCGGAAGCCGACACCGCGCACGGTGACAATGCGGCGCTCGGCCATCGGGCCCTCGTCCCCGATCTTGCGGCGCAGCCAGGACATGTGCATATCCAGGGTCTTCGAACCGCGCAGCTCGGCATCGCCCCACACCTCGCGCAGGATCGTCTCGCGCGGCACCACCTGGCCCGCGCGATCGATCAGCACCTTGAGCAGCTCGTATTCCTTGTTGGCCAAACCCACTTCGACCCCGTTGACCAGCACCCGCCGCGCCGCGGGCTCCAGCCGGATGCCGCCGACCTCGACCGCCTCGTCCCCGATTCCGCTGCGCCGCAACAACGCTCGCACCCGGGCGAGCAACTCGGCCAACCGGAACGGTTTGCCGACATAGTCATCCGCGCCCGCGTCCAACCCGACGACGAAGTCCACCTCATCGGTGCGCGCGGTGAGCATCAGCACGGCCAGATCGGCGCCGCGGGCGCGCACCTGGCGACACACCTCTAGCCCGTCCATACCGGGCAGGCCGAGATCGAGGATGAGCAGATCGTGGTCACCCTCCAAAGCGCGTTGGAGCACCGCGGGCCCGAAGCGTTCCACGGTGACCGAATAGCCCTCCCGCCCGAGCGCGCGCGAGAGCGGTGCGGCGATGGCCTCATCGTCTTCGGCAAGCAGTACGGCGGTCATATGCGGTGGTCCCAGCGTGGATCGTCGGCTCTGGATTCCTCGAACACCTGCCGGTACAGCAGGGCGTGCACCTGCTGTACCTGCGGGATGTCGTCGTATTCGAGCGGTTCCTCGGAGGAGGATCCGATGATCAGGGTGCCGGTACCGAGCAACCGATCGAACAGGCCGTGCCGGAACTGCACACTGGAAATCCGGCTCATCGGGATATCGATGCCGGTGTGGGTGATCACGCCCTGCCGGATGAGCACCCTGCGGTCGGTCACGATGAAATGCGTCGTCTTCCAGCTGATAATCCGTGCGACACAACGCCATCCGATGATGCCGAGCCAGACGGCCAGCACCACGATCAGCAATACCGAACGGGTCGTGCCCTCGGTCCTGCGCCAGATCAGCCCCCCGGCGAATCCGGCCAGCGCGGTCGCGATGATCAGCGTCACGATCGGCCAGAACAGCATTTTCCAATGCGGATGACGATGGAGTATCAACTGCTCGTCCGGGGCGAGCACCTCCTCCGGATAACCCATGCCGGAACCCTACCGCGAGAACACGCCGGAAAGCGTGGACAGCGACGCGTGCCGTGCTGCACAATCGGCACCTTGCACCGTCGTGACCTCGAGATCCTCTCGAGCACCCTCGAGATTCCGCACAGCATCGCTGCATAGCCTCGATCCGACGGCAGCCGCACGACCCGGCTCTCGTTCGACCAGCTCTCGTTTTGTTCTGCTCAACGCTCTGCCTGCGAAAAGACAAGTCCGACTTGACAAGACGTCCAAAACGAACCGTGGAGGCGTGTATGACCAAGTATCTGACCCAGCTGCAGATCCTGACCGAACTCGAACCGGTGGCCGAACAGAATCTCGAGCGCCACCTATCGATGACCAAGGACTGGAACCCGCACGACTACGTCCCGTGGGATGAGGGTCGAAACTTCGCCGCGCTGGGTGGTCAGGACTGGGAGCCGGAACAGTCGAAGCTGAACGAGGTCGCCAAGGCGGCGATGATCACCAACCTGCTCACCGAGGACAATCTGCCCTCCTACCATCGACTGATCTCCGAGAACTTCTCCCAGGACGGTGCGTGGGGCACCTGGGTCGGGCGCTGGACGGCCGAGGAGAACCGACACGGCATCGTCCTGCGTGACTATCTCGTGGTGACCCGTGGCGTCGATCCGGTTGCGCTCGAACAGGCCCGGATGATCCATATGACCCGCGGCGTGCCCTCGCCCGAGGACTGGGGCGGGTTCCTGCCGAATGTCGCGTATGTGACCTTCCAGGAGCTGGCCACCCGGGTCAGCCACCGCAATACCGGCAAGGTCTGCAACGACCCCATCGCCGATCGCATGCTGCAGCGCGTCGCCGCCGACGAGAACCTGCACATGATTTTCTACCGCAACCTCTGCGGCGCGGGCCTGGATCTGGTACCCGACCAGGCCATAGCGGCGATTACCAAGATCCTCTCCGACTTCATCATGCCCGGCTACGGCATGCCCAATTTTCGGCGCAACGGCGCACTGATGGCCAAGCACGGCATCTACGATCTGCGCCAGCATTTCGAAGAGGTGGTGCAGCCCGTGCTGAAGAAGTGGAATGTCTTCGACCGCAACGACTTCGGACCACGCGGCGAACAGGCGCGCCAGCAGCTCGGCGAATACCTGGAGAAGCTGGAGAAGGACGTGCTCAAATTCGAGGAACAGCGCGACCGCCTGCTCGCCCGCGAGGCGGCGCGCGGCATCATGCAACCGGTCTGAGGGTCCGAATGTCGATGTCGCACAAAAGGTTGCGCTGAGTCCTCAGTAGTCGGCGCGCAGGTGGGTTACATCAGCGGCGGACACGACATGTCCACCGATGCGCAGCCGGCCCGCGGTATCGACATCGGTGGCGATGCCCTCGAGGGTCTGGCCGCCGGGTAGCTCGGCGCGCACAGGCGCGCCCAGGGTGGCGCAGCGGTCGCGGTAGACGTCGATCAGGTCGGCGGTGTCCCAACCGGCGTCGCGCCACGCGGTGAAGCGGCGCGCGAATTCGGTCAGCAGCGACCGCACGAGCTCGGTGCGGTCGGTGACCTTCGCACCCGCCAGCACGAGCGAAGTGGCATGCGGCACCGGCAATTCCGCATCGGTGAGACCGACGTTCAGGCCGACCCCGACGACAACGGCGGGCGCCCCACCACTGGAGGCGACTTCGGCCAGGATGCCCGCGACTTTGCGGCCATCGATCAGCACATCGTTGGGCCACTTCAGATTCGCGTCCACACCGGCGGTCCCGCGCAGTGCGTCCACCACGGCGACACCGGTGAGCAGCGGCAGCCAACCCATGGCGGCAGGCTCGATGCCGGGCAGCCGCACCAATACCGACATCGCTATCTGTGCGCGCGGCGGGCTGACCCAGCTCCGAGCGTGCCGACCGCGGCCCTGCTCTTGGGTTTCGGCGAGCAGTACCGCGCGATCGGCGTCGGGCTCCCCGGCTCGAGCGATCAGGTCCGCATTGGTGGACCCGGTCGACTCCACCACAGCGATGTGGGAGAAGAACGACAGTTCGGGCGACTCGGTGAGACTGCGCCGCAACTGCTCTGCATCCAACGGTGGCCTGTGCACACCGGCAGGCTATCCGACGAGGTCGTACTCGCGAATCGGTACCGCGACGGACACGCCGTCATCGGATGCCGCTTCGACCTCGCCCCACTCCTGCGGGTCCAGCACGGTCGGCTCGGTTTCCACCGTCTGCCAACTGGTCCACGAGGTCGCCGTGGCGTGCTCGGCGACTCTGCTGCTCCATTCCCACATGATTTGCTCCTCAGCTAGGTGTGCGTTGTCCTCCCATGCACCTCACTGCCCCCTTATCTCGAGCTGAAATGCGAACGTCCTCAGGGTATCTGGGCACCGCCGCGCCACTCCACCGATTTTCCGGTCCCAAGCACCGCATTCGGTTCGGCAATCAACCAGGAAGTTTGTCGCCATTCGCATGTTGGAACATGATCTAGCTGGGGTTTTCTACTGACCGGTAAGCGACACTCGGTTACCGAGAGGTACTGGCACTGGTTACACTCCGAAGCCATGACGAGTGTCCAGCACCAGCCCGCATCGGAATCGGCGGGCACCCCCGATATCCACACCACCGCTGGGAAGCTGGCTGATCTGCGGAATCGGCTGGAAGAGGCCAAGCATCCGATGGGTGAGGCCGCGGTCGACAAGGTGCACGCCAAGGGCAAGATGACCGCCCGCGAGCGCATCCTCGCACTGCTCGACGAGGGCTCCTTCGTGGAACTCGACGCGCTGGCCCGCCACCGTAGCGTGAACTTCGGCCTGGAGAACAACCGGCCGCTCGGCGACGGCGTGGTGACCGGCTACGGCACCATCGACGGCCGCGACGTCTGCATCTTCAGCCAGGACGTCACCGTCTTCGGCGGCAGCCTCGGCGAGGTCTACGGCGAGAAGATCGTCAAGGTGATGGATCTGGCGCTCAAGACCGGTCGGCCGCTGATCGGCATCAACGAGGGCGCGGGCGCGCGCATCCAGGAGGGCGTCGTCTCGCTCGGCCTCTACGGCGAGATCTTCCACCGCAATATCCAGGCCTCCGGTGTGATCCCGCAGATCTCGCTGATCATGGGTCCGGCCGCCGGTGGGCACGTCTACTCGCCCGCGCTGACCGACTTCGTCGTCATGGTCGACGGCAGCAGCCAGATGTTCGTCACCGGACCGGATGTCATCAAGACGGTCACCGGTGAGGACGTCACCATGGAGGACCTCGGCGGCGCGCACACCCACATGACCAAATCAGGTGTCGCGCACTACGTCGCCTCCGGCGAGCAGGACGCGCTGGACTACGTCAAGGATCTGCTGAGTTACCTGCCGAGCAACAACCGCGCCGAGGCCCCGCGCTTCCCGGCCACCGACCCGATCAACGGCGCCATCGAGGATTCACTCACCGACGAGGACCTCGAACTGGACACGATCATCCCGGATTCGCCGAACCAGCCCTATGACATGCACGAGGTCATCCGTCGGCTGCTCGATGACGACGAATTCCTCGAGGTGCAGGCCGAGCGCGCGATGAACATCATCGTCGGCTTCGGCCGGATCGACGGCCGCAGCGTCGGCATCGTCGCCAACCAGCCGACCCAGTTCGCGGGCTGCCTGGATATCGACGCCTCGGAGAAGGCCGCGCGCTTCGTGCGCACCTGCGATGCCTTCAATATCCCGATCATCACCCTGGTCGATGTTCCCGGCTTCCTGCCCGGCACCGGCCAGGAATACAACGGCATCATCCGGCGCGGCGCGAAGCTGCTCTACGCCTACGGTGAGGCGACTGTGGGCAAAATCACGATCATTACCCGCAAGGCCTACGGCGGCGCCTACGACGTCATGGGTTCCAAGCACATGGGCGCCGATGTGAACCTCGCGTGGCCGAGTGCCCAGATCGCGGTGATGGGTGCTTCCGGCGCCGTCGGCTTCGTCTACCGCAAACAGCTGCAAGAGGCCGCGAAGAGCGGAAATGATGTCGACGCGCTGCGCTTGGAGCTGCAGAACGAGTACGAGGACACCCTCGTGAACCCCTACGTGGCCGCCGAGCGCGGGTACGTCGACGCGGTCATTCCGCCCTCGCACACCCGCGGCCAGATCGTGTCGGCGCTGCGTCTGCTCGAGCGCAAGATGGTCTCGCTGCCGCCCAAGAAACACGGCAACATTCCACTGTGATCAAGCGATAACCTCCATGGACCGCGCACACTGGTTGCAGAGACGCAATGAGTCGATTCGAGGATGAGGGTCGCTTGGTCCATATGTCTTCGAGTCGGGCATAGGCTCGATCGCAAAAGAGAGAGGATCTGGCACCGTGACGACCGTGGCAGATGATGATGTGTTGACCGCCGTCGAACTGGATCTCACAGTCGACCCGATCGCGGATGCGGTCGAGGCGGACGCACCGACGGCAGCCCCGGCGCCCGCGTCGGCCGAGCAGCCGTTCATCCGAGTCATCAAGGGTGCGCCGTCCGACGAGGAACTGGCGGCGCTGGTATGCGTGCTGTCGGCGGCCGCGAACAGCGCCCCGAGTAGCGGACCGGTCGGTCCGGCCGACGCGTGGGGTCGCCCGACCCTGATGCACCGCGGCGCCTCGCCGTTCTCTCCATACGCTTTCCCGCACCTGTCACACCTGCGCGACTGATCGGATGACGAGACTGGTTCTCGCCTCCGCCTCGCCCGCCCGCCGCGCGGTATTGCGCTCGGCGGGCATCGAACCCGCCGTCCAGATCTCCGATGTCGACGAGGACGCCGTCGCCGCGGCACTGCCGCCCGGCACGGCGCCCGAGGTCGTCGTGGTCGAGCTCGCGCGGGCCAAGGCACGGTCGGTGGCCGCCACAATTCCGGATCTCGGCGCGGATTGCGTTGTGGTCGGCTGCGATTCGATGCTGCTCGTGGACGGCGAACTACAGGGCAAGCCGCATACGCCCGAGGTGGCGCGCGCCCGCTGGGCCGAAATGGCTGGGCGCAGTGCGGATCTCATTACCGGCCATTGCGTCTTGCGCATGCGAGACGGCGAAATCGTCGCCGAAGCCGTCGACTGCAGTCGCACCACGGTGCATTTCGCCAAGCCCGAGCGCGAGGAACTGGACGCCTATATCGCGACCGGCGAGCCGTTGCAGGTCGCGGGCGCGTTCACCCTCGATGGCATGGGCGGTTGGTTCGTCGATCGCATCGATGGCGATCCGTCCAGCGTTATCGGGATCGGTCTACCACTGCTGCGCCGACTGCTTGGCGACGTTGGGATCGGCATTGCGCAGCTGTGGCGCCACTCGCCCAGCTGAGGGCGGCGCGATCCGCGGCTCCACCCCGGCCTCCGCGCCGATCGGCACCGGTGTCGCCGCACGCTCCGGCTCCCGGCGGGCCGCCATCATCTCCAACCGGACCACGCAGAGTTCCGGCTCGACGAACGGTTGCAGCCGGACATTCACCTCACCGCGCACGCCGTTGCGATCGAGCACCTCTTTGATCAGGCCCAGGTGCACGCCGCACACCACCTCGGAGTGAGTGCGCGCGAGTTCGCGCAGTGGGCAGGCGGTGAGCCGGATCAGGACCTGCTCATCGGTTTCGGCGGCCGCGTCGCGCTCGGGTGCGAAACCGAGTTCGGACATCAGCGTCATCGTGACGTCCTTGGCGTCCTCCAGCGATTCGACGGCATGGTCGCCCGCGTCGAGTTTCGCACCCCAGGCGCGTCCGGCGGCGATGGCCGCCTCCGAGCGACGTCGCGGATCGGGACCGAGCTGGTCGGCTAGGACCTGGGCCAGTTCCTGATAGCCAACCGATCGCTGAACCGCGCTGTAGCCGATGCGCGGGCGCCCACGGCCGCGCGGCGGTTGTTGGAACTGGCGCACCAGCGATTCCCTGGTAAGCACATCCAGGTGGAACCGAACAGTGGTGACGTGCTGTCCGGTGATTCTGGCAAGTTCTTGGGCGTCGAGAGGTTCGCTGGCGCCACGTAGGATCGCGAGCAGTCGACGCCTCGGCCAAGAATCGGACATAGCTCACCCCTCCTCCCGGGAGACTTTATCGGATGAGGGTGCGATTTATTCGCCCATTCAGCCGATTTGTGATCTGAAACGAGTTTCACTAACGCCTCACACCTGACATCGGGGTGAGACCCGAGCCGCTATAACCACCCGTCTACCTCGCATGAAGGACCCAAACCGTGCCCGTTGCCCCGGATCCTCATCCTGCTTTCGGCTCGTACGCACATCCTCACCGACTAGTAACCACAGAGTGGCTATCGGCAAACATCGGCACGCCCGGGCTGAAGATCATCGAGTCCAACGAGGACATCCTGCTCTATGACATCGGTCACGTTCCCGGCGCCACCAAGGTCGATTGGCGGGGCGACCTCGATGATCCGGTTACGCGTGACTATATCGGCGGTGACCGGTTCACGGAGTTGATGCGGGCCAAGGGAATCGAGCGCGACGATACCGTGGTGATCTACGGGGATCGCGGCAACGCGCAGGCCGCGCACACATTCTGGGTCTTCACGCTGTTCGGACATCCGGATGTGCGACTACTCGACGGGGGACGGGATGCGTGGATCTCCGAGGTGCGCGACACCACCTTCGACCTGCCCTACCTGGTGCGCAGCGAATATCCGACGGTCCGGCGCGACGACGGTTCGGTGCGGGCGTTCCGCGAGGATGTGCTCGCCCATCTCGGTAAACCGCTGATCGATGTGCGCTCGCCCGAGGAGTACTCGGGTGAGCTGATCGGATCGCCGGGCAATCGCGATGGTGCGGCGTTGCGCGGCGGACATATCCCGACCGCGGTGAACATTCCGTGGACCGCGGCCTTCCACAGCGACGGCCGCTTCCGGTCCCGCGCCGAATTGGACGATATCTATGGTGCGCTGTCGGTCGCGGACGATCTGGTCGTCTACAGCCGCGTCGGGGAGCGGTCCAGCCACACCTGGTTCGTGCTGACCTATCTGCTCGGCTTCGAGAGCGTGCGCAATTACGACGGGTCCTGGACCGAATGGGGCAATTCGGTTCGCATGCCGATTGCCAAGGGGTATGAACCGGGTGACGCACCGATGGCCGGTACCCGCAAGGCGCGGACACGATAGCCGTGATCTGCGGCGCATCACAGCCGACACCCATTGTGATGTGCGACCTACTGCGGAGTAGGGCTATCCGAGTGCGGCGGTTGTTGGCAGACTGCCTACACTCCCCCGAGACGGAAGTATGTCGACCACGGGGCGACCAAGAAGATTGCTAACAGGAGGCTCAGTGCCCAGCCATGCCAGCGCGCGGATATCGAAGGTACTCGTAGCTAACCGAGGCGAGATCGCCGTTCGCGTGATCCGGGCGGCCAAGGATGCCGGTATCGGCAGTGTCGCGGTGTACGCGGAGCCGGATGCCGATGCCCCCTTCGTGAAACTCGCCGACGAGGCGTTCGCCCTCGGCGGGCAGACCTCGGCCGAGTCGTACCTCGTCTTCGACAAGATCCTCGACGCTGCGGCCAAGTCCGGCGCCGACGCCATCCACCCCGGCTACGGATTCCTCTCCGAGAATGCCGATTTCGCCCAGGCTGTCATCGACGCCGGGCTGATCTGGATCGGCCCCTCCCCGCAATCCATCCGAGACCTCGGTGACAAGGTCACCGCGCGTCACATCGCCGAGCGCGCGAAGGCGCCGATGGCGGCGGGCACCAAGGATCCGGTCAAGAACGCGGCCGAGGTGGTCGAGTTCGCCAAGGAGTACGGCGTGCCCGTCGCGATCAAGGCCGCCTTCGGTGGTGGCGGTCGCGGTATGAAGGTCGCGCACTCCATCGAGGAGATCCCGGAGCTGTTCGACTCCGCCGTGCGTGAGGCCACCGCCGCATTCGGTCGCGGGGAATGCTTCGTTGAGCAGTACCTGGACAAGGCCCGCCACGTCGAGGCGCAGGTCATCGCCGACAAGCACGGCAATGTCGTGGTCGCGGGCACCCGCGACTGCTCGCTGCAGCGCCGCTTCCAGAAGCTGGTCGAGGAGGCGCCCGCGCCGTTCCTGACCGATGATCAGCGCGCGCGTATCCACGCTTCGGCCAAGGCCATCTGCAAGGAGGCCGGTTACTACGGTGCGGGCACCGTGGAGTACCTGGTGCAGGGCGACACCGTGTCCTTCCTCGAGGTGAACACTCGCCTGCAGGTCGAGCACCCGGTCACCGAGGAGACCGCCGGAATCGACCTGGTGCGCCAGCAGTTCCGCATCGCCGAGGGCCACGAGCTGGCGATCAAAGAGGATCCGACGCCGCGCGGACACGCCTTCGAGTTCCGGATCAACGGTGAGGACGCCGGCCGCGGCTTCCTGCCAGCACCGGGTCCGGTTTCGGTGTACGAGGAGCCCAGTGGCCCCGGTGTGCGCGTCGATTCCGGTGTGGTGCAGGGCAGCGTGATCGGCGGTCAGTTCGATTCGATGCTGGCCAAGCTGATCGTCACCGGCGAGAACCGGACCCAGGCGCTGGAGCGGGCCCGGCGCGCGCTTGCCGAATTCCATGTCGAGGGGCTGGCGACGGTCATTCCGTTCCACCGCGCGATCGTCGAGGATCCGGCGTTCATCGGCGACGGCGAGAAGTTCGACGTCTACACAAAGTGGATCGAGACCGACTGGGTCAACAACATCGAGCCGTACACCCCGGCCGGTGCCGCCGCTGACGAGGACGAGGATCAGCCACGGCAGAAGGTCGTCGTCGAGGTCGGTGGGCGTCGAGTCGAGGTGTCGCTGCCGGGCAACTTCACCGTCGGCACCGGTGCCGCCGGTGCTGGCAGCAATGGCGCCGGGGTGATCCGCAAGAAGCCCAAGCCGCGCACGCGTGGCGGTGCCGGTGGCGGTGCGGCCTCCGGTGACGCGGTCACCGCACCGATGCAGGGCACCGTCGTCAAGGTCGCGGTCGAAGAGGGCCAGTCGGTCGAGGCGGGCGATCTGATCGTGGTGCTCGAGGCCATGAAGATGGAGAACCCGGTCAACGCGCACAAGGCCGGTGTGGTCACCGGACTGTCCGTGGAGGCGGGCGCGGCCATCACCCAGGGCACCGTGCTGGCAGAAATCAAGTAAGTAAACAGCTGGCGAAGACCATTTCGGAGCGGGCGCTGGACACCGACGTCCGCGCCCGCTCTGTCGTATCGTGGTCCGGTGACCAGCTCTGCCGTCGTGCCCACCGTCGCGGAGGTCATCCGCGGCCGCCGTGAATCAGCCAGCCGCGCCGACGGATATCGCCTCGCCCTGGTCATCGAGGGTGGCGGCAGTCGCGGTGTCTACTCCAGCGGGATGGTGCAGGCGCTAGAGGAACTCGGGCTCGCCTCGATCTTCGATGCCGTGTACGGCACGTCGGCAGGTGCGATCAACGGTGCGTGGTTCCTGTGCGGGCGGGCGCTGTCGGGCATGCGGTCCTGGACCGATCCGGTGATCATGCGACGCGCGGTCGATCCGGCCCGGCTGCTGCGTGGACGGCCAGCCTTCGATCTGGACTACCTGGTGAACCAGGTGTACGACGGCATCGAGCCGATGGATTTTCCGGCGATTCTGGCCAATACCACCACCTTTCATCCGATCGGTACCGATACCCGAACCGGGCGCGCGGTCGATCTGCGCCGCCACATCGTCGACAAGCCCACGCTGATGACCGCGCTGCGGGCCTCAGCGGGGCTGCCGATTCTCGCGGGTCCGCCGGTGCCCCTGGGCGGTGCCGAATATCTCGACGGCGGGTTATCCGAAACGGTGCCGATCCGCACCGCGGTGCGCGACGGTGCGACGCACGCCTTGGTGCTGCGAACCCGACGCACCGATGAAAAACGCCCGCCCGCGCCACGATTGCACCAGTTCGTCGGGGGCAGCTATCTGCGCGTCCGGGCACCAGGGGCGTACCGCGCCTGGCTGCAGCGGCCGCATCAGCAGGTCATCGAGGACCGCTTCCTGGCAGGCCTGGCAGGCGCGGCTCTGCAGATCCACCCACCCCTCGGCGCCCCGGATGTGGACAGCGCCGCGCGCGATACCGCGCTGCTCGCCGAGGCGTTGACGATCGGGCGGCAAGCCGTGCACGCGTCCTTGGCGGCTTCAGTTCAGCTCGACGGTGGCGCCGTTGGAGAGCATGAAGTCGTGTAGTTCGAGTCGACTCGGACTGGCCTCCCGCGTGACATCGAAGACCAGTTGGGTGGTGGCCGATTGGCCGGGCTGGAGTTCGAACGAATAGCCGTAGCGGCGCTGGGTGGTCTGCCACATGGTCGCGATCGCATTGTGGTCGACTTGGCGGCCCTGGGTGTCCACAAGACGTTGGCCGACGGGCAGGAACCACTTCGCCTCGTCGGAAATATTGCGGACCTCGACTGTGACCACGGAATAGGAACCGCTCGCATTCTGCAAGCCGATCCGCGGGACACCGGAATCCACCGAGGTGACCACGAATTCGAATTTGCCATCGCGCACCGGGCTGTTCAGCCCAGCAGATACCGGCGCTGGCGGCTCGGCCGATTGCGCGGTATCGCCATCGCGCACCGCGACCGACGGATCGGCCGTGCGCGTGCCGCCGCCACTGCCGGTATTGCCGAATGCGATCAGCGCTGCACAGCCCGCCGCCAGCATGAACGGGGTCAGGAATATGACGACGAGTGCGCCGATAAGCCTGGACAGGAAGGACTTACGGTGCCGACGTTGGACTCCGCGCGGGGGCGATGCGATCCATGGGCGGCGTTGTGAGACCGTCCAGCGGGGGGCGACCGGAGCCCGCCATGGTGCTCGCTTGCGTTGTGGCGCAACTCGTTTCACGGGGCGGACGAGCGATGCCTGCTGGACCGCAGGTCGATTCGGCGACCAGGGTGAATGCTGTTGCGGTGCGGCATATCCCGCTGGTGGTGGCGCTAATCGCGTTGCCACGAGTGTGGGTGTGGGGCCGGGCTCGGGTAGAACCTTGGTGGGATCGAGCGGCTTCGACGACTTGACCAGTGGCGCTGGCGATTCTCCCGAGGGGGGCTCTGACTGTATCGGCGTGCGTGGTTCTACTCGTGTTGGCGGCACATCCGCTACCAGCCGTCGCGGCGGCGGTAACGGCGCATGCGGCTCCTGTGCATCCGGGAGCAGCGGCTTCGACGAAGCCGACTGCGACATGTCGGAGTGCGGTACATCCTGGAGCGGCGGCTGAGCTGATGAAGTGGGCGACTTCGGGGTAGCGGGTGTGGGCGAGGGCGGCGATGATTGCGGTGCGGCGTGTGGGAGGCGCGCGAATGCGGTGGCCGCGTATGCGGCGGCGGCGAATTCGCGGGCGGTGGGGTAGCGCTGGGTCTGGTCTTTGGCCATGCCGCGTGCGATTACTGCGTCCAGTTCCTGTGGGACCGCGGGGTTCACGGTTGATACGCGTGGCGGGTCGGTCATCAGGTGGCCGTGCATCTGGCGGGCCGGGTCGGTGTCGCCGTAAGGGCGGCGACCGGTCAGGCATTCGTAGAGGACGCAGGCCAGGGAGTAGACGTCGGAGCGGGCGTCGACGGTGCCGTTGAAGCGTTCCGGCGCCATATAGGCCCAACTGCCGATGGCCATGCCGGTGGCAGTAACGGCCGTCTGGCCCAAGCTCTGTGCGATACCGAAATCGATGAGATATGCGTGCCCACCAGTGCCGACCAGGATGTTCGACGGTTTGACGTCACGGTGGATCAGCCCGGCTCGATGCGCCGCGTCCAGACCCGATGCTGCCTGCGTCACGAAGTCGACGGCCGCGGTGGGGGTCAAAGTACCGACTCTGGTCAGCATTTCGGCCAGGTCGATGCCATCGATGTAGTCCATATCGATGTACAGCCGGCCGTCGAGCTCCCCGAACCCGTGAATCGGCACGATGTGCGGATGGCGCAGACTCGAGCCGAGCCGAGCCTCCCGCTGGAACCGCTTTCGATAATCCAAATCGGCGGCCACATGCTCCGCCAACACCTTGAGCGCGACCGTGCGCCCGGTTTCACTGTCATGCGCCAGCCATACCGCCCCCATACCGCCCCGCCCGAGCAAACGGTCGAGCCGGTACTTCCCGAACTGTTCCCCCATGACTGACCTCCATCGCTGGGACGAGGCAGGTGGCCGCGCCATTGCGGAGTGGGGCGGCAACCCGATCGAAACCGCATCGCCCGAACCTATCCCGACCCTAGCCCCGCCACCCGCTATCGAACAGTGTGAGCTCCCCTACGTATTCCTACTCAACCTGTGGCATCCGACTGCTCCATATGCTGAGGCGACGCTCACTTGCCCGGCTTGGCGCGGCCGCCACCATGTCCGGGCTTGTCCTTGTTCGGCTTATCGTTGCCCGAGTCGCCGCTGGCGGAGTTGTTCACATGCGGGTTTCCATTGCCGACGACCGTAGGTTCGGACTGCTGCCCGTCGGGTATCCCGCCGAAGCGCTCTGTGGGAACCCAATTCGCGATACCGGCACCCACCGTTCGACATGCGAGCGGTGTGCCGTCCACAGCAGTGGCAATACCGTCGACATTCGGATTGCACAGCTGCCCAGCCCTCGGAATCACCACATTCGGCGACGCCTGCTGCGCCGATTCGGTCGGCGCGAGCGATCCGGGAAGAGTCGGCCTACTCCGGGCCGATGACGGTGCCGCAGAATTCGTTTCACCCCCCGGCCGCCCCAACCACAACCCCAACCCGATCACACCCACCAACGCCGCAATAGCAACAGCCGCATACCCCGCCCCCACTCCGCGCGCCCCCCACAACTCATCATCTCGCCCCGGCTCCCCCAGACCCCCGCCAACCCAGGTCGCCGCACTCGAAGTCCCGACCTCCCGCGTCCGCTCAGCCGCACCACCCTGCATCGACTGGCCCCCCTTCCGGCCGCCCCGCATCGAAGCACGCACAGCACCGCCATCACGCATTCCCCCATCAGCAGCCTCCCCGCCCCGCATCCCCCCGCCCACACCCCCGGCGACCCACGTCACCTCAGGCACGAACCCCGCACCTTGCTCCCCTGCACTCACTGCCCCACCGACCCGCGCCGACACGCGCGCGGCCCCTGCGTCCCCGATCCCGGCACATTGGACGCCACCGGCCAAGGTCTGTTCCGGCGCAAGCCGAGCCGCCCACGTATGCGTGCCTTCAGAGCCACCAGGCATCGCCTCACCCGCGTCCCCGAGATCCCGCCCGCGCTCACCTTGGTGCTCAGCGACCCACACCCGCTCGCCCCCAGACCCACTGACCCACATCGGCTCCCACGCAGCCGCGACACCCTCGGTCCCCGCTACTTCAGCCCCACTGGCCCCCATCGGCTCTGGCGCAGGTCGACTTCCCTGCATTTCCGCGCCCGTGGACGGGCCGCCCCACATCGTCGCACGCGCAGAACCCACATTTCGCCTCTGCTCACCAGCGGACTCCAAGGCCCACATCGGCGCAGCCGCAGACCCGGCCACCTGCATCCGCTCCGCTTCGTTGGCACGCATCTGCTCGCCCTCGACCCCAAACGTGCACATCGGCGCACCCGCAGAGTCGGCGACCTGCATCCGCTCCGCTGGGCTGGGTCGCGTCGGCCCGCCCGCGGAATCGGTGGCGAATCCTGCGGCACCTACACCGAGCGACTCTGCCGGGCGCGATGGCTCGAGTGCGCCATAGTTCGTCGGCTCGGTTGCTGCGGCGATCTCGACGGTCGAAGCCTCGCGGCCGGTGACTGCGGTATAGGCGGTGGCGGCGAATTCGCCTGCGCTGGAATAGCGTTGGTTGGGGTCCTTGGCCATGGCGCGGGTGATGACGGTGTCGAGGGATGCGGGGACGGCGGGGTTCAGGGTGGCGGCGCTCGGTGGGACGGTCAGTAGGTGGGCGCGCAGTTGCTGTGGCGAGTCGACATTGCCGAAAGGTCTTTGGCCGGTGAGGCATTCGTACAGGACACAGCCCAGCGAGTATTGGTCCGCGCGCGCGTCGGCGATGCCGTCGAAGCGTTCCGGCGCCATATACGCCAGGGTGCCGACCACATTGCCGTGGGCCGTGATCGCGGGTTGGTCGATGCGATGTGCGATGCCGAAGTCGATCAGATGGACGAACCCGGTCGGGCCCACCATGATGTTGGACGGTTTGACGTCACGGTGCACCAGGCCGACCCGGTGCATGGCATCGAGCGCCATCGCGGTCTGCGCGATGATCGCCACGGCACGTGCTGGATCCAGCGGCCCGGATTCCCGCAGCAAGGCGCTGACATCGGTGCCCTCGATGAACTCCATATCGATATAGAGGCGGCCGTCGAGTTCGCCGAAGTCGTGGATCGGAACGCGGTGCGGTCCGGGGGCCTGGGCCGCTAGCCGGGCCTCCCTGGTGAACCGCAGTCGGCAGGTCGGATCGGCGGCGTGCGAGCAGGCCAACACCTTCAGAGCGACGGTACGGTCGGCGACGGTGTCCCGCGCCAGCCAGACCTGCCCGGTCCCACCACTGCCGAGCAACCGATCGAGGCGGTAGTGGCCGAACCACGTTTTGCCCATGTCGAACCTCCTACTACCTTCCGTTCGTCTTTTAGCTACCCCAAATCCATACCGCCATCACAGAATCCGCGAATCAGATCCGGCCGCAGGGCGATCATGACGCAACTAGCCCGCTCAGCGTCGTGGAATTCGATCAGCTTGGGGCCGATGCGGCAGCACGAGAACATTCAGTGAAAGCCGCTAGCCTTGCTGCTATGAGTGACCTGCCCGAGATTCGCATCGGTACCGCGGAGCGTGAGCAAGCGATGCGGCGCCTGTCCGATCATTTCGCCGCCGGGCGGCTCAGCGTGGCGGAGTTCGATGAGCGCAGTGCCGTGGTCGCGGCCGCGGTAACCCGCGGCGACGTGGACAAAGTCTTCCTAGACCTGCCCGAACCGGCCCCGATCGCCGCAGTGCCCGCCAAGCGCGACTCCGGGTTCCTCGACGAGTGGCCGGAGCGGGTGATGGCGGTGATCCCGATCCTTGCCGTCATCCTCTTCTTCGTCACCGGCAGCTGGCTCTGGTTCCTGGCCATTCCGCTCTCGGGTGCACTGCTTTTCGGCGGTCGGCACGAGCACCAACGTCGCCATCCACGCGACCGTCGTCGCCGCAGGGAGCTCGAGGACTGATGGAACCCGTCGAAATCAATGCGGGCACCTGGTATCTGCGGGCGCTGCGCGCCGACGATCGCCTCGATGACCGCCCCGCCCTCGCCGCCGGCGGTATCACCGATCCGAACTACATCACCCGCCGCACCGAGCAGTGGGATGACGAATCCCACTTCTCCTGGGCCGTCTGCGAACCCACCACCGCTGAACTGGTCGCCGAGATCGTCGTGACGCCCGGCCCTGACAACACTGCCGAACTCACCGGCTGGGCTCGCCCCGGTTACGAGCCCGCCCTCGAAACCGGCACCACCGCGGTCCGTCGCTTCGTGGAAGGCGGTCTCGGGCTCCGACTCCCCTGAGCCGGAAGCCAACTCAGCGCATCACACCCGTGTGTCCTGTGCAGTAACGACCCGGCTGCGGCCAGATGGTGAGTCCATGCGCCCCACGCCCAACCGGTATCCGCGCCAACAGGTTCCAGTTCTCGATATCGATCGCGTACACCTCCCCGTGGTGTCGCCCCGATACCCAGAAAACCCGCCCGTCCGCGGACAGATTGCCCATGTCCGGACTGCCACCGCCCGGGATGAACCACTTGTGCACCAACTTGTTCGCGGCGAAATCCCAGACGGAGATGCTGCCCTCGTACCGGTTGGTGATGAGCATCTGTTTGGAGTCGCGGGTGACGTACAGACCGCGGCCGCTGATCGGACACCGCCGGACTCAACTCCCGGTTCGCGGCGTAGACGTCGGTCGGCGACAACGGCGGCGGCATACCGGGTAGCAGATTCTCCGGATGCGGCGGTGCCGCGCTGGTCGGGGCGGCGACGGTGGTGGGTGGCGCCGTCGTCACCCCCACCGATCCGGCCTCGCTCGGGGCGCACCCCGCGACCGTTACGAGAACGGTCAACGAGGCGAGCAAGGGTGCGCAGCTTCGTCGATTGCGCTGTCGGTTCACGCGCTGCACCGTGCCAGGAGGTGGTGAAGACGAGATGACATGTATGCGAAGCCTAGGCGCTGGCACCGAGATTCCACCGCAATCCCCACCCGGGCGTTACCGATTGCGCGAACCATCCGGAGATACCTACTCGGACAGCCGAATTTCCGATTGCGGGCGAATAACTATCCGGCGTCGCTGAGTACCCGTTCGAGTGCGTCGACCGCGGCATCGAGTTCCGCCTCGGTAACGGTGAGCGGCGGCCGGAACCGAATGCCGCGCTCACCGGTGCCGAGGATCAGCACATGCTCGCGTTCGCGCAGCGCGGTCAGCACCTCGTCCCGCAGTTCGGCCGAGGCCAGCGTGATGGCGCACATCAGCCCGCGGCCGCGGGGTTCGGTGATCCTCGGATGGTCTGCCGCGAGCTGCTCGAGTCGCCGCAGCAGATGCGCGCCGAGCGGCCGTGACCGCTCGATTAGGTCATCGCGCTCGAACACCTCGAGGACGCGCCGGGTCCGCACCATATCGGTGAGATTGCCGCCCCAGGTGGAATTGAGCCGAGAGCTGACCACGAAAACGTTATCGGGCACCTCGTCCACGCGCCCGCCCGCCATGATGCCGCAGACCTGGGTCTTCTTGCCGAACACGACGATATCGGGTTCGAGCCCGAGTTGTTGGTAGGCCCAAGTGGTTCCGGTCATGCCGACGCCGGTCTGTACCTCGTCGAGGATGAACAGTGCATCGTTGTCGTGACAGAGCCGCCGCACGGCCTGCAGGAATTCCGGGCGCATATGCCGGTCGCCGCCCTCGCCCTGGATCGGTTCGGCGATGAAACATGCTATGTCGTGCGGATTTTCGGCGAAGGCGCGCTGCGCCTGGTCGAGGGCGTGTGCTTCGGCGGCGGCGATGTCGACGCCGTTGGCCAGGAACGGCGCGTCGATGCGCGGCCAATCGAATTTGGGGAAGCGTGCTGTCTTCACCGGATCGGTGTTGGTCAGCGACATGGTATAGCCGGTGCGGCCGTGGAAGGCTCCGGTCAGGTGTAGCACCTTGGTGCCGAGTTCGGCTGCGCGCCCGTGGGATTCGTTATGTCTGCTCTTCCAGTCGAACGCGACCTTGAGCGCGTTCTCCACCGCGAGTCCGCCGCCGTCGATGAAAAACAGGTGCGGCAGGCGGGGATCGCCCAGCACCCGCACGAAAGTGTCGACGAAGCGGGCCATTTCGACGGTGTAGATATCGGAGTTGCTCGGCTTGTTGAGCGCAGCGACGCTCAGTTCCGCCCGGAAGTCCTCGTCCTCGGCCAGGGCGGGATGGTTCATGCCGAGGGCATTGGAGGCGAAGAAGCCGAACATATCGAGGTAGGTGCTGCCGTCGCGTTCATCGACGATCAGGCAGCCACGGGATTTCCGTAGATCCAGCACCAAGTCGAATCCGTCGGCGAGGATGTGCGCCGACAGGATCTCGTGTACCCGGGAGGCGGGGGTGACCGGTGCAGTGCCACTCCCCGCGCGGGTGCGCTCCAGTTCGATGGTCACATCAGTAGGGTACGAAAATCTTTACGAAAATTCTACGAAATAACGGACTAATTACGGCCGTAGGCTACCTGTCGTAGAATGTCTGCAAGATGATGGTGCTTCGGGTTCGCACGTTGGCGGTCGCCCTGATCTCCTGCAGCAACTGCTCGAGGTGCCGAGGAGAGGCCACCCGCACCAGCAACACGTAACTCTCGTCGCCGGCCACCGAGTGGCATGCCTCGATACCCGGGATATGTTGCAGCACGGCAGGCGCGTCATCGGGTTGCGAAGGGTCGAGAGGAGTGATGGCGACGAATGCCGACAACAGTTGCCCGAGCGCCTCGGGATCGACATGTGCGGTGTAGCCACGGATCACCCCGCGCGCCTCTAGTCTGCGGACCCGCGATTGCACAGCCGAGACCGATAAGCTCGCCTTTTCGGCCAGATTCGACAAGGTGGCGCGACCATCGGCCATCAGTTCACGAATCAGCAGGCGATCGATGTCATCGAGTACGGGTCTTGCCGGTGTATCCGCCATCAGCGAAGGCTAACTCAGCGGAGGCGACTCGTGGCGAAAACTTTTGCTCGTTAACTCACCGTACCCATCCGATATTGTTCCCCGACCCAAAGCTAAAGCGGAGCAACCGATGACAGACATGCTCGAAGATCATCTGACCAAAGACCTGGCTGCCCGGGCGGCGGGACTACTACACACACTCGGTGCGCAGACACCGGTCGCTGGCGAACTGTCAGCGCGGACGCCGATCACCGGTGGCACGCTGATGACGCTGCCCGCCGATTCCCTCGACGACGCGGATGCGGCAATCGGGAGGGCGGCGGCGGCCTTCCGCGGCTGGCGCACCGTTCCCGCGCCGGTGCGGGCGGGGGTGGTGCGGCGACTGGCCGAACTGCTCACCGTGCACAAGGTCGAACTCGGCGAACTGGTCACCCTCGAGGCAGGAAAGATCGGCGCCGAGGCCCTCGGCGAGGTACAGGAAATGATCGATATCTGCGAGTTCGCGATCGGGCTGTCGCGCCAGCTCTACGGCAAGACCATGCCCTCGGAGCGGCCAGGACATCGGCTGATGGAGACCTGGCATCCGCTCGGCGTGATCGGGGTGATCTCGGCGTTCAACTTCCCGGTCGCGGTGTGGGCGTGGAATACCGCGGTCGCGCTGGTCTGCGGTGACACAGTGGTGTGGAAGCCGTCGGAGACGACACCCCTGACGGCGCTGGCTTGCCATACGCTGCTGCGCCGCGCGGCGGCCGATGTCGGCGCGGATCCCGAAGTGCACCAGTTGATTCAAGGTGGTGCGGAGGTAGGGTCGCGGCTGGTCGACGACGAGCGGGTAGCCCTGGTGAGCGCGACCGGGTCGGTGCGGATGGGCCGGAAGGTAGCGCCGCGGGTGGCCGCCCGGTTCGGGCGTTGCTTGCTGGAGTTGGGTGGAAATAACGGCGCCATCGTCACGCCAACAGCGGATTTGGAGTTGGCGGCGCGCGGAATCGTCTTCGCGGCAGCGGGGACGGCCGGGCAGCGCTGTACCACCTTGCGTCGGTTGATCGTGCACGCCGATGTCGTCGGACCGCTGCTGGATCGCGTTGCCAGCGCCTATCGCCAACTGCGCGTCGGTAATCCGCTCGACGAGGGTGTGCTCGTCGGCCCGCTGATCAACGCCCACGCCTACGAAGGAATGCGTGCGGCGATCGATCGTGCGCTCGGCGATGGCGGCGAATTGATTTGCGGCGGTGAGCGAGTCGACGGGTTCGGGGACAACGCCTTCTATGTGCGTCCGGCGATCGTGCGCATGCCCGCCCAGACCGCCGTGGTCCGCGAGGAAACCTTCGCACCGATCCTCTACGTGCTGACCTACCATAACTTCGACGCCGCCATCGAACTTCACAACGGTGTGCCGCAAGGCCTTTCCTCTGCCGTCTTCACCGCCGACCAGCGCGAAGCCGAACGCTTCCTCGCCGCCGACGGCTCCGACTGCGGTATCGCCAATGTCAATATCGGCACCTCCGGTGCGGAAATCGGCGGCGCGTTCGGCGGCGAGAAGCACACCGGCGGCGGGCGGGAATCCGGGTCGGACTCGTGGAAGGCATACATGCGTCGGGCGACCAACACCGTGAACTACTCCGATCAGCTGCCACTGGCCCAAGGAATCCAATTCGGTTGAGCCCGTTCCCGTAGCGGGTTTCGGGGAGTGCCGGCCGGAATACCCGAGACATCGGTTCGCCCCCTTGTCAGCCCGGAACCGACTTCAGCGCCATGCGGCAATCACATTGCACTACAGCCATTTCGAGGATGTGGGTTACTGTCCTGCGGACCCGTGCGCTGGCGATCCAGCTGCTCGGGCGGTCATGTCGTACTCCGGAATCGAGGCAAGCGAATGAACCACAAGCTCTGGTTGCTCGGACGGTCTGTCACGGTCGGCGCTCACATTCTCGGTGAGAAGCTATTTCGGCCGAAAGCCCGTGACCTCGAGGACGTCCCGGTGTCCGGTGAGACGCTGACCCCGCAGTGGCTGACCGCCGTCCTGTGCCGCGATGTCCCCGACGCCGAGGTGCTGTCGTTCGAAACCTTGAACGGCAGCCGCGGAACATCCACTCGTGTCGCGATTCGCATCGAGTACAACGAGGCGGGCAAGCAGGCGAGCTTGCCGACGGATCTCTTCGCGAAGACCACGACGGCCTTCTCGCAACGCATCCTGCTCGGTGGTGGGCAGATGATCGACGGCGAAACCCGGTTCTTCCGGGATTTTCGCCCCCGGGCCGACATCGAGGCTCCCTTCGGCTACTGGGGCGCGGCCGATTCGGCGTCCTGGCGATCGATCGCCCTGATGGAAGACATCGTCTCGACCCGTGGTGCGCAGTTCATCGAGCCGACCGCCCCGATCGCCCGTGACCAGATCGAAGACCTGGTGCGCAATCTCGCCAGGCTCCACCGCACCTTCTGGAACCACCCGTCGATCACGGACCTCAAGACCACTACCGAGGCACTCCGGGCATACCTTGCCGCCATCGACATGAAAAAACGTTGCGAGGTCGGTCTGCGCCGGGCCGCGGAGGTGGTACCCGAGGTTCTGCACGGCCAGAGCGAACGACTGTGGGCCGGTGTCGAGCGGGCGATCGACAAGGCTACGAACGAGCTGCCCCAGACCTTGCTGCACGGTGACCCGCACATCGGACAGACATACCGAACCGACACGGGACGAATGGGATTCGTCGACTGGCAGGTCGTGATGCGAGGAGGCTGGGCGCACGACTTCGCCTATACCGTCAACTCGGGATGCGAGCCCGAGGACCGGCGTGCCTGGGACCGGGAACTGTTGGCAGCCTACCTGGACGAACTCGGAACCCTCGGCGGCCAGGCACCATCCTTCGATGACGCATGGCTGGCCTACCGGCAGCAGTCCATGTTCGCTTACGCGGCTTGGGCGTTCACCATCGGCAGGGCGGCCTATCAACCCCAGATGCAGCCTGTGGAGACCTGCTTGACGCTCTTGAAACGCATCACCACCGCCATCGACGATCACGATTCGCTGGACGTCCTCGGCGTCTGACACCAAGTTGCCTCCACCCGATCACGTGGCGTCGCGGCCGGGCGCAGGACCGGCCGCGTACCGTACCGAAACGCTCACTGCGGAGGCCATTTTCGTGCGCGTTGATGATTGCCGTCCACTGGCGCTATACCATCGACCGGCTCCACCGCAGACCCGGTAATTCGCCGCAGTGCGGCGTCTGGGCGCGGGAGCAGTAGTTCAGCAGTCAAGTAGTGCATACGAATCCGTTTGGAGTTTGCCCTTGAGTTCGCCGCAATCCCAGGCTCCGGCACAGTCGTGCCCAGTCGTCCATGGCTCGCCAACCGATTCCGACGGCTCGGGGGTGCCCATGTACTCCCCCGAGTTCGCGGCAGATCCACATCGCGCCTACCATGAAATGCGCAGGCGCTACGGGTCTTTGGTGCCGGTCGAGCTGGCACCTGGCGTACCGGCCACCTTGGTGATCGGCTACGGCACCGCGGTGCGGATCCTCAATGATCCCGAACACTTCCCTGCCGACCCACGGGCCTGGCAGCAGAACATTCCCGCGGACTGCCCGATTCTTCCGCTCCTGGAGTGGCGACCCATGGCCAGTCGCAGCACCGGGGCCGACTTCACCCGCTACCGAGGGGCGATCACCGCCAGCATCGACGAGATCGACCTGTACGCCCTGCACGCTGTCGTGGAGCGGCTCGCAATCCCGCTGATCAACTCCTTCTGCGAGGACGGGTCCGCCGACCTGATCCGCCAGTACGTGTTCCCGCTGGTGTTCGAAGTGGTGAACTACCTGCTCGGCTGCCCGTCCGAGATCGGTGGACAGGTCGCCGCCGGTACGGCCGCGCTGCTCGAGGGTGTCGACGCCGAGAAGGGCAATCAAATGCTCGGGGAGGCGCTGATGAGCCTCGTGGCACTCAAACGCGCCGAGCCCCAACGCGATATCACCTCGGTGCTGCTCCAGCACCCCGCCCAGCTGGACGACGTCGAGGCCTCGCACCACGTATCACAGGTCTACGGCACCGGGATCGAATTCGAGCTGAACCTGATCGCGAACACCTTGCTGCTGATCCTCACCGACGAGCGCTTCGGCGAAAGCTTTCTCGGCGGCAATCTGTCCTCCCGCGATGCCCTCGACGAGGTCTTGTTCAACGACCCGCCACTGGCGAACCTACTGATCACCTACCCCCGCCACCCGATCCTCATCGACGACGTGTGGCTGCCCGCACACCAGCCCGTCGTCATCAGCATGGCCGCCTGCAACAACGACCCCGCAATCCGCACCGGTGACCTGACCGGCAACCGCTCCCACCTTGCCTGGGGCCTTGGTCCACACGCCTGCCCGGCACGTCCGCTGGCCTACCTGATCGCGCAGGAGGCCATCGACCAACTTCTCGACGCACTGCCGGAGATCGAACTCGACCTGCCGAATCAGACACCCAACTGGCGACCGGGGCCCTTCCACAGGGCACTGACCGAATTGCCGGTCACCTTCCCACCCACCGCCCCACTGAAATACCTGGGACAGGCCCCTCGCTAGCATCCGCCAACGGCGGCGGGGCGCAATCCGAATTCAGTAGGGAGGTCTGCCAGACCGATGGAGCGTGACTATCAGACCTCCTGACACCGCGGCGCCGACTCTGTAAGTACCGCACCTGGGCTTCAGGTAGGTACCGCACCCGGGCTTTCGGGGTAAGTACCGCACCCGAGCTTTCAGCCGTACAAGAGATCCCGGCAGTCGGTAGCCCGCTGGTGGCGCGCCACGGCTCTTCGGCTGCCATGCAAGCGGTGCCGGCAGTCGGTAACACGCTGGTGGCGCGCCACGGCTCCTTCGTCGAGCGTGGGCGGGGTCACAGTTCGCCTCGCACACTGCATAGTTCATGCCCAGCGAGCGATGCGTAGATTGAGCAGTCTGCTCAATGCGTCGTGCATCGGTTGTGCGTTCAGCCCTTCAAGTAGAGGATGGCGGCAAGAAATGCTCAACGAAGCGAAGCGCCCGATCGGCGCGTCGCGGATGGGTGGACTACATGACCGAGCTCGCGGACCGCGAACTGATCCCAGCCCCCTATGACCTCGCCGACCGCTACCGCGTCGGCGCCGGCACCGTTGTCCTCACCGGCGTCCAGGCGATCGCTCGACAGTTGGTCGAGCAGCATGTTCGTGATCTGCGCGCCGGACGCCGGGTCGGCACCTTCGTCTCCGGATATCAGGGCAGCCCACTCGGCGGCGTCGACAAGATGCTCAGCGGAATGCCGAATGTTCTGGCCGAGCACGATATTTCGTTTGTCCCCGGTTTGAACGAAGAACTTGCGGCGACTTCGGTATGGGGCAGCCAGGCGGATCTGCCCGCGGGCGCGGCGACCCATGACGGCGTTGTCGGAGTCTGGTACGGCAAGGGCCCAGGTCTCGACCGCGCGACGGATGCGCTGCGGCACGCCAATATGTACGGCGCGAATGCCCGTGGCGGCGTGCTGTTGCTGGTCGGCGACGATCCGGCCGCCAAGTCTTCGACCGTGCCAGCGGTGAGTGAGCGGTCGTTGGCCGCGATGGGTATTCCGGTGCTGTTTCCGCGCAACGCCCGCGAGATCATCACCATGGGTCTGCACGGTGTCGCACTCTCGCGCGCATCGGGATGTCTGGTCGCTCTGAAAATCGTCGCCGATGTGGCTGACGGCGCATGGACAGTCGATGGCACGGTCGGCGATATCGACATCACGGTCCCCGAGATCGACTGGGAGGGAACGCCCTTCACCTATCTGCAACGACCCATGGCCGCGCCGACGGACAGTGTGCTCGCCGAGGCCGACCTGTACGGGCCGCGCTGGAAGATGGTGCAGGCCTATAGCGCACTCAATGAACTCGATGTCATCGAGGTGAATCCGGCGCGCGCCAGCGTCGGAATCGCCGCCACCGGAATCACATTCGACGCGATGCGCCAGGCACTGATCGATCTCGGCGTCGACGATGACGCACTGCATCGCGCCGGAGTCCGACTGCTGCGCATCGGCATGCCGTATCCCATTGCACCCGAACGAGTCCAGCAGTTCGCCGATGGCTTGGAGCGGATTGTGGTCGTCGAGGACAAGACCGCGTTCATAGAAACGCAGATCCGCGAAATCCTGTACGGCACCGCCGATGCGCCGGAGATCATCGGCAAGCGCGATACCGGGAACCGGCCGCTGTTCGCTCAGGACGGCGAACTCACCTCGGGTCGGATCGTGGCACCGCTGCGTCGCGCGCTGCAGGGACGGCTGGAGATGAAACGTCCCTTGCCGCAACCACTGTCGCTTTCGGTTCTGCCTGCGAAGCGGGCCGCGTACTTCTGCAGCGGCTGCCCGCACAACCGGTCCACCGCCGTGCCGGAAGGGTCGATTGCCGGTGGCGGCATCGGCTGCCACACCATGGTGACAATGTCCGGTCGCGACGACAGCAAGGTGACCGGGCTGACCCAGATGGGCGGTGAGGGAGCGCAGTGGATCGGACAGGCCCCGTTCACCTCGGTGCCGCATCTGTTCCAGAACATCGGTGATGGAACGTATTTCCACTCCGGACAACTCGCGGTGCAGGCATGTATCGCCGCGGGCGTGAACATCACCTACAAGCTGCTCTACAACGATGTCGTGGCGATGACCGGCGCGCAGGACGCCGAGGGCGCGCTCGCGGTGCCCATGCTGACCCACAAACTCACCACCGAGGGCGTGCGCCAGATCATCATCTGCGCAGATGAACCCAAGAAGTACCGCAAGCGCGACCTCGCCGCCGGAACCCTGCTCTGGCACCGGGATCGGCTCGACGAAGCCCAGCGCACCCTGCGCGAAATTCCCGGCGTGACCGTGCTCATCTACGACCAGCACTGCGCCGCCGACGCACGCCGCCAGCGCAAGCGCGGCACGCTGCCGGTTCGGCAGACCCGGGTAGTCATCAACGAGGCGGTCTGCGAGGGGTGCGGCGACTGCGGCGTCAAGAGCAACTGCCTTTCGGTGCAGCCGGTCGATACCGAATTCGGCCGCAAGACCCGTATCGATCAGACCTCCTGTAATACCGACTACAGCTGCATGGACGGCGATTGCCCCTCGTTCGTAACGGTCGAACTTCCCGCGAAAGCCGAGAAGCGCAAGACAACTCGACGCCCCGAGCCACCGGTATTGGCCGACCTGCCGAACGACGCACCGGCGACAACCCAGAATGTGTTCCTCGCCGGTATCGGCGGGACTGGAATCGTGACGGTCAACCAGGTGCTTGCGACCGCGGCGTTGCGCGCCGGGTACGAGGTGGCGAGTCTGGACCAGATCGGCCTGAGTCAGAAGGCCGGACCGGTCGTATCGCACCTGCGCTTCGTGAGTGGCGAATTGGAACCGGCGAACCGCCTGACCCCGGGTTCGGCCGACTGCATCGTCGCGTTCGACCTGCTCGCCGCTACCGATAACAAGAATCTGGTCTACGGGTCGAAGCAGTCCACCTTGTCCGTCGCCTCGACCAGCAAGACCCCGACCGGTGAAATGGTCTACGACAAGTCCGTCGCATATCCCACAGAGCGCGAACTGCTTTCCCGGCTCGAGCAGGTGTCGCGATCGGTGCGATCGTTCGACGCACTGGCCGCGGCCGAGGTGCTGTTCGGCAATACCGCGGCCGCCAACTTCCTGCTCGTCGGCGCCGCCTACCAGATCGGTGGACTGCGCATACCCGCGTCGGCGATCGAAGAGGCGATCGAGATCAACGGTGTTGCGGTGCAGGCCAATATCGCTGCCTTCCGTTGGGGGCGGGTGGCGATAGCGCGACCGGATGAATTCGCCGCCGGCACCACACGCAAGACGCACAAGCGCACCGAGATCGCCATTCCGGCAGATCTTTTCGACGGTGTCACCGCGACAGGTGAGACGAGGCGACTGCTCGAACTGCGTGCCGCCGAGCTGATCGGCTTCCAGGGCGTGCGGGCGGCCCGCGACTATGTCCATACCGTGCAACGCATTTGGGATGCCGAGCGAAACGTCACCGACCGCACCGAGTTCAGCGAGCAGGTGGCCCGTGGCCTCTACAAGTTCA
Organism: Nocardia sp. CA-084685; assembly: GCF_050955785.1. NCBI lineage: Bacteria > Bacillati > Actinomycetota > Actinomycetes > Mycobacteriales > Nocardiaceae > Nocardia > Nocardia sp. CA-084685. Next base: position 1,276,336 of record NZ_CP192094.1, on the reverse strand, counting down.
CCGCGTACAAGGACGAATACGAGGTCGCCCGCCGCCTGACCGACCCGGCCTTCCTCGACCAGGTCAGCGAGCAACTCCCCGACGGCGCCAACCTGACCTATCGCCTGCACCCGCCGATCCTGCGCGCCATGGGACGCAAGAAGAAGATCGGCCTCGGCCCCAGCAGTCACTTCGCCCTGCGTGTCCTCGCCAAGGGAAAGCGGCTGCGCGGCACCAAATTCGACCCCTTCGGCTACGCCCATGTCCGCCGCGTCGAACGAACGCTGCTCGCCCACTACACGGAAATGGTGACCACCCTGGCCGCTGACCTCGACCCAGCAGACTACGACCGCGCCGCCCGAGCCGCAGCACTCCCAGACATGGTCCGCGGTTACGAGGACGTCAAACTTGCCAACGTCGAGCTCTACCGAAACAGCCTGCACGACCTCGGCATCGAGCCCCCGCACCTCTAGCAGCCGCGGATCGGTGCACCCCGTCTCCGCACCCGACGCCCCGCATACTGGGGGCCTGGTTGCGAGACGGGGTGCTCGGCTCGAGTCGAAGGCACCCGCGACGTCCAGGTAGTGGCCCCGACGCACGCGGCACCATGCACGCCCGCTGTGCTCGCAGTCGGTGTACTCAGCAGCCAGCGCTGCGCGACGAGAAATCGGTTCAGGAATCCCCACCCCTCGATACTCGCCACTGATCCGGAGTTCGACCATCCCCGATTACCGAATTGGGGATAACTGCCAGGCTGTGGATAACTTCGGCTATTCGGTGATCGAACGGACCTGTTGTTCGTACTTCGCGCGGGTTTCGGTGTCGGCGGGGTGGAGGGCGCGGTTGCCGTCGAGTAGTCGGCGAACAAGGCGGACCGCGCGTTCGGGAGCGGCGGCAAGGGCTATGTCGACAGGGCCCAGGTAGTTCGGAACGGCTACTTCGGCCTTACGGGTTTCGCAGGTTTGCAGGATGGCGGCGGCCACGTCTTCGGGGTCCACGGTGGGCATGCCCTTGCCGAGGGCGAGGCCGGAGGAGAGACGGGTGCGAACTGCCGACGGCAGCACGCAGCTGACGCTGACGCCGTGCGGTGCGAACTCCAAACGCGTTGCGGCGGACAGCCCTACGGCGGCGAATTTGCTGGCGTTGTAGACGGCCAGACCCGCGACCGGTATCTTGCCCGCGAGCGAGGCGACATTGACGACGTGGCCGCGGCGGCGCTCGATCATGCCGGGCACCACGGCGCGCATGCCATGGATGAGACCCCAGACGTTGATATCTATGGTGGTGCGGCCGACCGCGTCGGGCTCGTCGAGGAACGCCCCCGCTGGCATGACACCCGCATTGTTGACCAGTACATCCACCGCACCGAAGTCCGCGACGAGTGTGTCCCACTGGTCGCGGATACGAACGTCGAGCTCATAGGCGCGCGCGCCGATCGCGGCAGCGGCGAATTCGGCTGCGACAGTGTCGACATCGGCGATGGCGATTTCAGCGCCCTTCGCCGCGAACAGTTGCGCGGTCGACTGTCCGATGCCACGGCCCGCACCGGTGATCAGTACCCGCGCGCCCTTCAGGTCGATACCCGGATAACCGTGACCGAGAATATTCATGCGAAAGCTCCTTGTTCCAGCGCCCGCCGAGTGCTGCGCAGACTGTGTTCGAAGGTTTCGAGGCGGCGACGGCCGTCCATGAAATTCGGGCCCATTACCGCGAGATCGGCTGCGGTGGCGCCGATCACGAGGACGCGCGTACCTGCCGCACGCAACACGGCGACCTCGGCCGCTAGCTGAGTACTCATGCGATTGCGCAGCTGCCGCTCCAGAAAATGACCGGGACCGGACGCCGGGACGTCTTCGACGGAGGCCATGGGCGCGAGCACCAGTACCTCGTCGAGTTGTTGTGCGGCAAGGAGATCCACCGATGCGGTCGATCCGGCACCACCGTCGATGAAGCGGCGTCCGGCAATAGAAACGGGCGGGAACCAGCCCGGGACCGCCCACGACGCACGCAGCGCCGCACCCAGGTGCGCCGCTGGCGCATCGGGCGAGCCGAACGGAACCCGCTCTCCCGTCGCGTAATCCATGCCGACCAGCCAGGTCGCGGGATGAGGTACCCAGGATCGGCCGGGATTCAGGCGATCGGCCAGATGCTGCAGCCGACTCGCATCCCCACCGCCGATCGGCAGCAGACCGCTGCCCGCGGTGAGCAACCGCTGTCCGGTCGCGGGCGCACGCAGACTCAATGCCAACTCACCCAGCCGCGGCCGGGGCAGCGGCGGGAACCGTCCGGGCTCGGCTCGCATATGCGCAGACAGAATCGGATTCGTCGAGGTACCGCGCTGCATCGCGACGAGTTCGTCCACGCCGATACCGCTGCCGAGCAGGGTTACCGTCTCGGCGCCCGCCGACGTACCGAGCAGCACATCGGCCTCGCGCGGATCCCAATCCAGCACCTCGCGGGTGGCGGCCAGCGCGGCGACGATCCAGGCGAACCCGAGCGTGCCACCGCAGCCCACGGCCAGGGCGCGCCGGTTTTTGTTACCCATGGTTCCAAACACTAGCAGGATTCAAATACCTACGGTATCTGAAATCCATCGGTACGTAGAATCGGCGGCATGGCACGTCTGACCCGGCCCGAAAGCCAGGCCCGCACCAGGGCCGATCTGATCGCGACCGCCCGCGATCTCTTCCTGGCCGAGGGCTATGCGAAAACCAGCCTGGAACGGGTAGCCGAGGAGGCGGGCTACTCGAAGGGCGCGGTTTACTCGAACTTCCGGACCAAGAAGGAGCTGTGTCTGGAGGTGCTTGGCCTGATCCACTCGACGAAGTTCGGCGAGGTCGCCGATCTGATCGCGGCGGGCGAGACGCTCGACGATCAGCTGGCGCGATTCCACGATTGGGCCGAACACACCATCGGCGATGTCGGCTGGACCATGCTCGAATTCGAATTCGCCACGGTCGCCCGCGACGATCCGGAACTGCAGGCGGCGCTGGTCTCGAGCCTCGCCATGATGCGCGGCGCCGTCGCGGCGCAGGTGCAGACGCTTTCGGACACAATCGGAATCCCACTGCCGATGCCCGCCGAGGATGCCGCGACCGCGATCCTGAGCATGGGTATCGGGCTCGGCATGCAGCGAGCCGTCGATCCGTCGATTCCGGTCCGGCTGATCACCGATGCGGTGCGGCTGCTCGTGACTATGGGCGAGGGGCCGCTGCGCGCGATGAGCCCGGATCTCACGCCATGAAGTGCAATGTCCATTCGCCGCGGTAGTGCAGCCGGGTGACGCTGCCCGGCGGAATGTCGATCCGCCAGAAGGATTTCGGCGGCGCGTCCAGGGTCACCAGCAGCGCCGCGCGGATCACGGCCGGATGGGTGACCGCGATGGTGGACATGCCCTCGGAAGCGATTTCGGCCATCCAGTACCTGGTCCGCTCGACCACATCGGTTACCGATTCGCCACCGTGACCACGAAACTGCGGGTCGGTCAGCCAGGCATATAGCTCATCCTGCGGCACCGACATCAGTTCGCCGCCGCGCCACGCGCCAGCGTCGAGATCGCGCAGCCTGGTGTCTTCCTCACCTGGAAGCCCCATGAGCGCAGCGGTTTCCACGGTCCGGCGTTCGGGTCCGGTGAGTACCCGCGCCGCGGTCAGGCGGCCACACGCCGCGATTGCTCGGCGCCCCGCCTCCGTCAGCGATTCGTCTACTGGAAAACGTGCCTTTCGCATCGCCTCGGTCATGCCATGGCTGACCAGGTCGAGTCTGAGCACCTTTTGCACGGTTGGAAGCGTACGGGGCGACGCTGGCGGCCGTACTTCGATTGCCACCCCTTCGCTCGGCCCTGGAATCATTTACCGGACTCGAGGTAATCCGGGTGACGCTGCTGATTGTCGGTGCCCGGGTGCACACTGATGCCATGGCCCAGTTCTCCACCGCGACCCAAGAGTGGTTCGACGGCGCTTTTCCCGCGCCGACATCCGCTCAGCTGGGTGCATGGAAGGCCATTGCCGCAGGTGAGCACACATTGGTCGTCGCGCCGACCGGTTCGGGTAAGACGCTGTCGGCCTTTCTGTGGGCCATTGATCAACTCGCGACTCGGCCCGAGCCCGCGGGCAAGGTTGGCACCTCGGTGCTGTATGTGTCACCGCTCAAGGCATTGGCGGTGGACGTCGAACGGAATTTGCGCGCCCCGCTTGTCGGAGTCACCCAGACCGCCAAGCGGCTCGGCCTGGACCCGCCGACGATCACCGTCGGTGTTCGTTCCGGCGATACCAGTGCGGCGGACCGGCGATCGATGCAGCGCACGCCACCCGACATTCTGATCACCACGCCCGAATCGCTGTTCCTGATGCTCACCTCGGCGGCCAGAGAGACGCTGAGCAATGTCGGCACAGTGATCGTGGACGAGGTGCACGCCATCGCGGGCGGTAAACGCGGTGCGCATCTGGCGCTGTCGCTGGCCCGGTTGGATCTGCTCACCGAGCGGCCCGCGCAGCGGATCGGCCTCTCGGCGACGGTACGCCCGCCCGAGGAGGTCGGGCGGTTCCTGGTTGGCAATGCCGCGATCACCATCGTTTCGCCGCCCGCCCCCAAGACCTTCGATCTGTCGGTGCGCGTACCGATCGCGGATATGACCGAACCGGGCGATTCCGATCAGCCCGGATCGATCTGGCCGCATGTGGACGAGGCGATCGTGGATCTGGTGCTGGACCACCGGTCTTCGATCGTCTTCGCGAATTCGCGCAGGTTGGCCGAGCGGCTGACCGCGCGGCTCAATGAGGCCTATGCGGCGCGGCTGGGCGAGTCCGTCGAGAACGCGTCTGATACGCCCAGCGCGGGGCCCTCCGTGGGTACGCGAGCTGCCTCCTCCGGGCCTTACGCGCGCGACGGACACAAGCCACCCGCGCAACTCGGTGCACCCACCCAAGTGAGCCACGGCGCCGATCCGCTGCTGGCCCGGGCGCACCACGGGTCGGTGAGCAAAGAACAGCGGGCGCTGATCGAAGACGATCTCAAGAGCGGACGGCTGCGCTGCGTGGTGGCTACCAGCAGTCTCGAACTGGGAATCGATATGGGCGCGGTCGATTTGGTGGTGCAGGTGGAGGCACCGCCCTCGGTGGCCAGTGGGCTGCAGCGGGTCGGGCGGGCCGGGCACCAGGTCGGAGAGATTTCCCGCGGAGTGCTCTTCCCCAAGCATCGCACCGATGTCATCCACTGCGCGGTCGCCGCACAGCGGATGACGGCTGGGCAGATCGAGGCACTGCAAGTTCCCGCGCACCCCTTGGATATCCTGGCCCAGCAGACCGTCGCGGCCTGCGCGCTCGAACCCATCGATGTCGACGCCTGGTTCGAAACCGTGCGCGGCACCGGTAATTACGCCTCGCTGCCCAGGTCGGCGTACGAATCGGTACTCGATCTGCTCGCCGGTCGATATCCGTCGGACGAGTTCGCCGAATTGCGGCCCAGGCTCGTATGGGACCGCGACGCGGGCACCCTCACCGGTCGGCCCGGCGCACAACGACTGGCCGTAACCTCGGGTGGCGCGATCCCCGACCGAGGCCTGTTCGCGGTGTACATGGTCGGTGAAAAGGCCTCTCGGGTGGGCGAACTCGATGAGGAAATGGTCTACGAGTCGCGGGTCGGCGATGTATTCGCCCTCGGCGCGACCAGTTGGCGCATCGAGGAGATCACGTTCGACCGGGTGCTGGTCACGCCCGCGTTCGGGCAGCCGGGGCGGTTGCCGTTCTGGCATGGTGACGGACTCGGGCGGCCGGCCGAACTCGGTGCCGCACTCGGCGAATTCATTCGCAAGGCCGGTGCGCACTCGTCGAAGGATTCGGACGACCCCAAGAAGAACTCACCGGCGGATCCGGCAGTCGCGGCACTCCTACGTGATGCGGGCCTCGACGAGAATGCCACCGCGAATCTGGTCACCCTGCTCGATGAACAACGCACTGCCACCGGGCAGTTGCCCACCGACAAGACCATGATCGTCGAACGCTTCCGCGACGAACTCGGCGATTGGCGACTGGTACTGCATTCGCCGTACGGCCTGCCGGTGCATGCGCCGTGGGCATTGGCGATCGGTGCGCGGCTGCGGGAGCGGTTCGGCGTGGACGTCGCGCCGAAGGCCTCCGATGACGGAATTGTGGTGCGACTGCCCGATACCACCGACGATCCGCCCGGAGCCGAACTGTTCGTATTCGAGCCCGATGAGATCGACGATATCGTCACCGAGCAGGTCGGCGGATCGGCGCTGTTCGCATCGCGATTCCGGGAATGCGCGGCGCGGGCGCTGCTGCTGCCCCGACGCGATCCGGGTAAGCGTGCGCCGCTGTGGCAGCAGCGGCAGCGGTCGGCGCAATTACTCGATGTGGCACGGAAGTTTCCCGAGTTTCCGATCCTGTTGGAGACGGTGCGCGAATGTCTGCGCGACGTTTACGATCTGCCGTCGCTGCGGGATCTACTAGGACGGGTGGCGCGGCGCCAAGTGCGGTTGGTCGAGGTGGAGACCGCGACGCCGTCGCCGTTCGCCAATTCGCTGCTGTTCGACTACATCGGGCAGTTCATGTACGACGGGGACAGTCCGCTGGCCGAACGTCGGGCAGCCGCGCTGTCGCTCGATTCTGGCCTGCTCGCCGAACTGCTCGGGCGAGTGGAACTGCGGGAGCTATTGGACGCCACCGTCATCGAGCAGACCGAGCGGGAATTGCAGCGGCTCACACCCGAACGACTGGCGCGGGATGCGGAGGGGCTGGCCGATCTATTGCGGCTACTCGGACCGCTTACCGCCGAGGAAGCCGAGCAGCGGTGCGTCGGCGTTCAACTCGACGATGCAGCGCCAACCGGCAGTCCGGCGGAATGGTTCGCCGCCTTGGTGAAATCGAAGCGCGCACTAGAGGTCACGTTCGCCGGACGGACCTGGTGTGTCGCGGTGGAGGATGCCGCGCGCCTGCGCGACGCGCTAGGCGTACCGCTGCCCATCGGCACCCCGGCCGCATTCATCGAACCGGTCGCCGACCCGCTCGGAGACCTGGTCGGGCGCTATGCCCGCACGCACGGACCGTTCACCACCGAGGCCGTGGCCGCCCGCTTCGGACTCGGCACCGCGGTCGCCGCGACGGCACTGCATCGACTGGTCGCGGAAAAGCGTGTGGTAGAGGGCGAATTCACGCCCGCGGCCAGCGGTTCGGAATGGTGTGACAGCCAGGTGTTGCGCCGATTGCGCCGCCGATCGCTCGCGGCCGCCCGGCACGAGGTCGAACCGGTCGCGATCGCCGCCTTCGGCCGATTCCTGCCGTCCTGGCAACACATCGGCACCGGTGAGCTGCGCGGAGTCGACGGTGTCGCGGCGGTGGTGGAACAGCTTGCTGGAGTGCCGATTCCCGCTTCCGCATGGGAATCGCTGGTATTGCCCGCGCGGGTGCGCGATTACTCCCCGGCGATGTTGGACGAGTTGATGGCCACCGGTGAGGTCATTTGGTCCGGGCACGGCGCCATCACCGCCAAGGACGGCTGGATTGCGCTGCACCTGGCCGATCAGGCGCCGTTCACGCTGACGCCCGCCGACGAGATCGAGCTGTCCGAGGTGCATCTGCGCCTACTCGATGCGTTGGGCGCATCGATCGCACCATGGACTCCCATCGATGCCGATACGGAGGAACCGCCCACAGGACCCGACCAGGTCGTCTCGCTGGATGATGATGCCGGGCACGATGTTTCGGCGACCCGAGGTGTCTCGGCCAACCGCTCAGCACCCCGCGGCGGTTCGCCGATGCGACTCCCCCCGGTCTTGCACGGTGGCGGCGCGTACTTCTTCCGTCAGCTTTCCGATGCCACCGGACTCCTCGACGACACTCGCGTCGCGAGCGCCCTGTGGGAGCTCGTGTGGGCAGGCGTGGTCTCCGGTGACACCTTCGCCCCGGTCCGCGCCCTGCTCTCGGGCACGGCACGGACCACAACCGCCCATCGCACACCCCGGCGCGCGCCACGCGGACGGGCCTACCTCCCACGACCGAGTATGCCAACCAGATCCGGACCGCCCGCCGTCGCAGGCCGCTGGTCCCTGCTGCCGGAGCGAGTAGCCGACAACACCTTGCGCGCCCACGCAACGGCGGACACCCTGCTGGAGCGGTATGGCGTGCTGACCCGCGGCTCAGTGCAGAACGAGGGCGTGCCCGGCGGATTCGCACTCATGTATCGCGTGCTCACCGAATTCGAGGATCGCGGCCGTTGCCGCCGCGGCTATTTCATCGACTCGCTGGGCGGCGCACAGTTCTCCACCACCGATGTGGTGGACCGACTGCGCTCCTTCGACACCGAACGCGCCCGCCCCGGCACCGGCGGACAACGCCGGAGCACCGCATTCGCCTTGGCGGCAAGCGATCCCGCAAACCCCTATGGCGCGGCACTGCCTTGGCCGAAGGGACCATCCGAGGGCGCAGGCCACCGTCCCGGACGCAAGGCCGGTGCGATCGTCGTGCTCGTCGACGGCGAACTCACACTGTATCTGGAGCGCGGCGGCAAAACCCTGCTCACCTTCACCGAGGATCCGAACGTCCGCCAAGCCGCGGCCACCGCCCTGGCCGATCTGGTGCGCGACCGCCGCGTCGACTCACTGGTCATCGATCGAGTCGACGGAGAAACCGTGCACGGCAATACCTTCGCCGGTTTCCTCACCGAGGCCGGATTCTCCGCGACCCCACGCGGTCTCCGACTCCGCAGCAAGCCGTGAAGCATCGACTCGGTCCATACTCGCGCCATGCCTGAAGGCGACACCGTATTCCTCACCGCGGCCAGGCTGCGGCTCGCGCTGGGGGGAAAGACGCTGATCCGCAGCGATTTCCGGGTGCCGCGCTATGCGACGGTCGATTTGGTCGGGCAGCGGGTCGAGGGGGTCGCCAGCTATGGCAAGCATCTGTTCGTCCGCACCGACGAGGTCAGTGTCCACACGCATTTGAAAATGGAGGGCGAATGGCGGACCTACTGCGCCGGTGAACGGTGGACGCGACCGCCCGTGACCGCCCGGCTGGTGCTCGGCACCGATGACACCGAGGCGGTGGGGTTTTCGCTCGGCACTGTCGAGGTGCTGCGACGTGCGGACGAGCACACCGCCACCGACCATCTCGGGCCGGACCTGCTCGGCGCGAACTGGGATGTGACCGAGGCGGTGCGACGGCTGGCACGGCATCCGGCCCAACCGATCGGACTCGCCCTACTCGACCAGCGCAATCTGGCCGGTATCGGCAATATCTTCCGCAGCGAAATCTGCTTTCTGCGCCGCGTCCATCCGGCCACACCGGTCGGCGATGTCCCCGACCTGCTCGCCCTCGTGCACGAGGCCCATCGCGTACTCACCAAGGCCGCCACCGAACCACCGTGGCGGCCACTGGCCTATGGCCGCGCCCGCCGCCCCTGCCAGCGCTGCGGCACCCGCATGGTCGTCCATCTACTCGGCGAGACCGAACTCACACCCGGCCGAGCGGCCCGAAACCCGCAGTCCGATCGCATCACCCAGCGCGAACGCGGCATCTACTTCTGCCCGCGCTGCCAACCCGAACCCGTCTGATCCACACCGAAGGTAACTCCCCGAGTCCGCCAACCATCTGGATATCCCTCAACTAACTAGACCGGTCGTCATAATTCGCGTACCGTGAAGACGTGGCACCTCGCACCGACTCCCGCCAACGCTTCATCGACGCCGCGGCCGACCTCTTCCATACCCAGGGCTATCACGCCACCGGACTGAACCAACTCGTCAGCGCGGGCGGCGCACCCAAGGGCTCGCTCTACTTCCACTTCCCAGGCGGGAAGGAACAACTCGCCGCCGAAGCTCTTGCCCAATCGAGCAGGCAACTGCGCGACCAACTCGACGCGATCCTCGCCGATGACGGCGATATCGCCACCGTCTTCGACGTCCTCACCGCGCTGCTCGTCGAGTCCGATTTCGAACGCGGCTGCCCGATCGCGACCATCGCACTCGACGCGGGCCGCGAGAGCGAAACGATCAGGCAGGCCTGCGTCACCGGTTTCGAATCCTGGCGCGAGTCGATCGAAACGTACCTGCGAGACAAGGGAATCGACCAAGAGCGCGCCACCGAGCTGTCGACCGTCGCCCTCGCCACGATCGAGGGCGCCCTCATGCTCGCCAAGACCACACGCGATGTCGCGCCGCTGCGCGCGGTCGCCGCCCATCTGCGTACCACCTTCGAACGGGAGCTTTCCTGATGCGCGTGCACCACCTCAATTGCGGCACCATGCGCCCATTCGGCGGCCGACTCATCGACGGCACCGGCAGCATTTTCCGCCGCGCCGAAATGGTCTGCCACTGCCTGCTTCTCGAACTCGACTCCGGACTCGTCCTGGTGGAGACCGGCGTCGGCGAGCAGGCGGTGCATCGGCCCGAGGAATGGCTCGGCCGCCGCTTCCTCCGCCTCACCAATCCGGTGCTCGATCTCGCACAGACCGCGGTCCGCCAGATCGAGGCACTGGGCTACCGACGCGAGGACGTCCGCGACATCGTGCTGACCCATCTCGATCTCGACCATGCGGGCGGACTCGCTGACTTCCCGCACGCACGCGTGCACGTATACGCCGAGGAACTGCGCGCCCTCCAGGGCGGACATACGCGTGAAGAGCGCTTGCGCTACAAGGACCCCCAATTCCGACACGGTCCCCAGTGGGAGTCGTACGCGGATACCGGTGACAGCTGGTTCGGCTTCGACGCGGTGCGCGAATTGACCGGCCTGCCACCGGAAATCCTGATCATCCCGCTCGCCGGACATACCCGCGGTCATGCGGGCGTGGCCGTCGATACCGGAAACGGCTGGCTGCTGTCCGCGGGCGACTCCTACTTCCACCCCGGCGTTCTCGACCCGGTTCGTCCGCGGCAACCGCTGGGAACAGCCATATTCGAGAAGAATATGCAGACACTTCCGGCCGCCCGCATCGAGAATCAGCGACGGCTGCGCGAGCTGGTGCGCGACCACGGCGACCAGGTCACCGTGTTCTCCGCGCACAGCTCGATCGAATTCCATGCCATGGAGCAGGTCGGCGTTTAACCCAAACCCTTGACACCCCAAGCACTCACAGTTAACTTGCGAAATGTAAGTTAATATAGGGAGTGCATCGTGAACGATCCGCGGCGGTACGTGGTCATCGGGGGCGGACTGGCCGGGCTCGCGTCCGCGGTCTGGTTGGCCGAGGCGGGTAAGCAGGTGACGCTGCTGGAACGCCGCGGCCGACTCGGCGGCCGGACCCATGCGATGAAAGTCGATGCGGCCCACGATCTTCCCGATAACGGCCAGCATGTGATCGCCAGCGGTTACGACCACCTGTTCCGTTATCTGACCAGCGTCGACACCCGCGACCACATCGCCTTTCCGCAGGGCGGCACGCTGCGCTGGCCGGGCGGACGCAGCACCTCCATAGTGACCAAGGGCTGGGGCGCTTGGCGCACCCTGTTCGGCGCACATCCCGACGCGAGCCTGCTCGATCGGCTGCGCGCCGCTCGCGCCACGGTGCGCCTGGGCTGGCAGAGCCTGCGCCAGCCCGCCGATCTCGCTGACCTAAGCACCGAACAGTGGTTCAACCGGGTCGGTATGCCGGCTCCCGCGCGAGAAGCGTTGTGGGACTGGCTCGCTCTAGGTCTCGCGGCCGAACCCGTGCAGCAGGAATCAGCCAAGATTCTCGCCGATTTGTTGGCCACCGGCATCCGGCTCGGGATCAAACACCGCCGAGCGGTCACCATCGGATACCCGACCACCGACCTCGATACGCTCTATATCACCGGAGCCCACAGGGTTTTCGAGAAATACGGTGTCGAGGTCCGCCATCGCGCGGTAGCTCGCCGCATCAATATCGACAACGGCGCGGTGACCGGGGTGACGCTCGCGGACGGCTCGGTCGTTGCGGCCGATGCCGTCGTCTGCGCGGTACCGAATTCGAATATCGGCGGACTGCTCGACGATTTGCCCGAACATGCCGAAATCTACTCCGCCGCCGACAAATTGGGTGCTACACCGATCGTCAGCACCAACCTGTACCTGGACCGCCCGCTCGGCACCGAGGCCGAATTCGAGGCGCTGATCGGCGGTGCAGGCGTTATCGATGAGGTCTTCGACCGACAGCGGATGACCGGACGCAGCACCGACCAGACCTGGCTGTACTGCCTGACCACCAGCGGCGCGTACGAGCAGATCCACAAGACCAACGAGCAGATCATCGACGAACAAATGCGGCTGCTGCGTCGCTACTACCCGGCCGCCGAGAACGCGAAAATCGTTCAAGGACATGTCGTTCGGATGCCGAAAGCGACCTTCTCACAGGTGGTCGGCACGCACGGGCTGCGCCCGGAGCAGCGCACCTCGGTGCCGACGCTGGTACTGGCCGGTGACTGGACCGCGACGGACTGGTCGGCCACCATGGAGAGCGCGGTGCAGAGCGCTGCCAAGGCGGTGGACCTGCTACTTGCGCTACCGTCATTGCCGTGACCACGGAGCGCTCGACGTCTGAGCAGCCCACTGCCAAGCCCTGTCCCACACCCAAGCGCCGCATGTCCGCGGCCGACCGGCGCGAACAGCTACTCGATGTGGCGCGCGACATCGTCGCCGTCGACGGCTTCGGCGCGGTGAGTATCGACCGGGTAGCACGCGAAGGCGAGGTCGCACGCGCATTGGTGTATCAGCAATTCACCGATCTGTCCGGACTGATGACCGCACTGGTGGATCGCGAATCGGCCACCGCACTGGCCGGTATCGGCACTCTCGACTGGTCCGACACCGATGACGACGCGGATCGGATCGGCCGCGGCATTCTCGCCTATCTGCATGCCGCCCCGACCAGTTGGCGGATCATCCTCAGCCCACCGGACGGTGGACCGCCGGATCTGCGCGACCGGCTCGAACTCGGCCGGGCCTATGCGCGGGCGATCGGCGCGCGGCATCTGTCGCGCCATGCCGGAGTCACCGTCGATCCGGATGGCGCGACCGAGCGAATCATGCTCGCGGCGTTGGAGGAACTGGCCCGGCTGCATCTGGCCGATCCGCAGCGGTATCCGGATGAATTGGTACTGCGCTACATTCGGTCGCTCATGGCATGGGCCACCCATGTCGAAACCCCGAAAAAGGAGCACTGAACAGCCGTTTCGGTGTCATCACAGCCTCAGCTGTCCAACGGGACAGGTTCCAGGATCTGCGGGCGCGGTTCGGGGGCCGCGATACGAAGGGCATCGGCGGATGGGTCGTCGGGCTGGGTCTGCGAGCGAATCTCCGCATCGACACGGGCCTGGTAAGTGCTCACCTCCCGGTCGATTTCGTCGTCGTCCCAGCCGAGTATCGGAGCGACCAGACGGGCGACCTGTTCGGCGCAATTCGCGCCGCGGTGCGAGTATTCGATGGAAATCCTGGTCCGGCGCGCCAGAATATCGTCCAGATGCAGCGCGCCCTCCGCTGCGGCCGCATAGACCGCCTCCACCTGCAGATAGGACGGCGCATCCATAATCGGTTGCAGCAGTTCGGGTTTACCGTCGGCCATGGCCACGACCTCGTCGATGAGCGAACCATAGCGATCGAGCAGATGCTTGACCCGGTACGGATGCACACCATAGGCCTCGGCTAGGTGCACCGTCTGATTGATCAGCGCGAAGTAGCCGTCGGCACCGAGCAGTGGAACCTTCTCGGTGATGGACGGCGAAACACGCGCCGGAATATCCTGTGCCGCTTCGTCGACCGCGTCATAGGCCATCACCCGGTAGGTGGTGTACTTGCCGCCCGCGATGCCGACAAGCCCCGGCGCGACCCGGGCGACGGCATGTTCGCGCGACAGTTTGGACGTCGAATCGCTTTCTCCCGCAAGCAACGGCCGCAGACCGGCATAGACACCGTCGATATCCGCAGGGGTGAGCGGGGTGACCAGCACCTGGTTGACCCGGTCCAACAGATATTCGATATCGGCCTTGGTCGCCGCCGGATGGGCGAGATCCAGATTCCACTCGGTATCGGTGGTGCCGATGATCCAGTGCGCGCCCCACGGGATGACGAATAGCACCGAGGTCGCGGTACGCAGGATGATCGCGGCATCGCTGACAATGCGGTCGCGCGGCACCACGATGTGCACTCCCTTGGACGCACGCACATGGAAGCGGCCGCGATTGTGTGAGAGTGCTTGGATCTCATCGGTCCACACACCGGTCGCATTGATCACCACATGCCCGCGGATCTCCCCGGTGCGGCCGTCCTCGCTGTCGCGCACCTTCACCCCGACGACCCGATCCGCCTCGCGCAGAAAGCCGACGACCTGGGTGGAGGTGCGGATAACCGCGCCGTAGTGCGCGGCGGTGCGGGCGACGGTCATGGTGTGGCGGGCATCGTCGACGACCGTGTCGTAGTAGCTGACGCCGCCGATCAGCGCGTCGGGGCGCAAACCCGGCGCGAGCCGAAGTGCGCCGTGCCGGGTTAGATGATGTTGGCCGGGAACGGATTTCGCGCCGCCCATGGTGTCGTAGAGCATCAGTCCGGCGGCCACATACGGACGTTCCCAGCCGCGGCGGGTAAGCGGGTAGAGGAATCGCAGCGGCTTCACCAGATGCGGTGCGAGCCGAGCGAGTGCGAGTTCGCGTTCCCGCAGCGCCTCGCGCACCAGCCCGAATTCCAGTTGTTCCAGATAGCGCAGCCCGCCGTGGAACATCTTCGAGGAGCGGCTGGACGTGCCTGAGGCGAGATCGCGCGCCTCGACCAGCGCGACCTTCAGACCGCGCGTGGCCGCGTCGAGCGCGATACCCGAGCCGACCACGCCGCCACCCACGACGACCACGTCGAAATGATCCTTACCGAAGCGCTCCCACGCCGTCGCGCGCTGCTCGGGGCCGAGGAACTGCGATTCCGGTTTCTTGATCATGCTCGACTCCTCCAGCCGACCCCGGCGTCGGGGTTCAGACGACGTTTGTGGTCCTTCGGGCACACGATCGAGCTGCTCAGTCGGGGGGCGATGTTCTGTTGTACAGGCTAAAGGAATCGGCGACGATCCCGTATCGGGACCGTAGCCGTGTCGCCCACGGCCGATAATCCGCGCTACTCGCCGGTAACGAACCCAACACTAGTCCGGCACCGTGCTGGTCGCGAGGTGATGTGCGGCGCACTCCGCTGTTTTCCCCGCGGGCCACGCCGGTTTTAGTAGCCTGCACGAATGCGTCGCTATGTGGCCGCCATTGATCAGGGCACGACCTCGAGTCGGTGCATCATCTTCGACCGGCGGGGCCGCGTCGTCGGTGTCGCACAACGCGAGCACGAGCAGATCTTCCCGCGGCCGGGCTGGGTGGAGCACGATCCGGAAACCATTTGGCGCGATACCGAATTCGTGCTCGGCGAGGCGCTGCGGAGTACGGGGATCTCCGCCGAGCAGATCAACGCGGTCGGTGTCACCAATCAGCGCGAGACGACGGTGGTGTGGGATCGGGCCAGCGGCAAGCCGATTCATAACGCGATCGTCTGGCAGGACACCCGCACCGACCGCCTGGTCACCGAACTGGGCGGCGAATTCGGCGCGACGCGCTACCAGGACCGCACCGGCCTCCCGCTGTCCACTTACTTCGCCGGTCCGAAACTGCGCTGGATCCTGGACAATGTCGAGGGCGCGCGAGCCAGGGCCGAGTCCGGCGAACTGTGTTTCGGAACCGTCGACAGCTGGGTGCTGTGGAAGCTGACCGGTCAGCACATCACCGACGTGACCAATGCGTCGCGCACCATGCTGATGGATCTGCGTACGCTGCAATGGGATCCACGAATCTGCGCCGAGTTCGGGGTACCGCAATCGATGCTGCCCGAGATCCGCAGCTCATCGGAGATCTACGCGGAGATCGGCTCCGGTCCATTGGCGGGCATACCCGTCGCGGGCATTCTCGGCGACCAGCAGGCGGCCACCTTCGGCCAGGCCTGCCTGTCTCCCGGCGAGGCCAAGAACACCTACGGGACCGGCAATTTCATGCTGCTCAATACCGGAACCACACCGGTCTTCAGCAAGCATGGACTGCTCACCACCGTCTGCTACCGACTCGGCGGCGAGGCGGCGGTCTACGCCCTAGAGGGCTCCATCGCGGTGACCGGCTCACTGGTGCAATGGTTCCGGGACAATCTCGGCATCATTTCCGCCGCCGATGAGATCGAGCCGCTGGCACGCAGTGTCGAGGACAATGGCGGCGCCTATATCGTTCCCGCGTTCTCCGGCCTCTTCGCACCGCGCTGGCGACCTGATGCCCGCGGCGTCATCGCGGGCCTCACCCGCTTCGTCAACAAGGCGCATCTGGCGCGAGCGGTATTGGAGTCCACCGCATTCCAGACGCGTGAGGTCATGGATGCGATGCGCGCCGACGCCGAATCCCAGCAACTACGGCTGGAGCTGACCACGCTCAAGGTCGACGGCGGCATGGTCGGCAACGATCTGCTCATGCAGTTCCAGTCCGACATTCTCGATGTGCCGGTGGTCCGCCCGGTCGTCAACGAAACCACCGCACTGGGTGCGGCTTATGCGGCCGGACTCGCCGTCGGACTGTGGGAGAGCACCGATGACATCCGCGCCAATTGGGCCGCGGATAAGACCTGGCAGCCCGCGATGTCGGCGACGGACCGCGAAACCCACCTCGCCGCCTGGAACAAGGCCGTGGAGCGCACCTACAACTGGGTCGACTCCCCCGCCTAGCCGGCTGACCGAATCAGTTGTTGTGTGGAGTGGCTCTCCACTGCTCGGCAGCTCTTGCCATCCGGTCGACCGCAGCTTCCAGTGTCGGCGGGTCGAACGTGGTGAAGCACATGCGCATCGAGTGGCTGTGGTCGGTATCGACGGCGAAGGCCGAACCGGGGACGAATGCCACGCCGTGCGCCAGGGCTCGGGGCAGCAGTTCATCGGTATCGGTGCCGTCGGTGAAATCGGCCCATACGAACATGCCGCCGGCGGCATCGGTGCAGGTGACGCGGTCACCGAAGCGGGTGCGCACGGCGTGCACGAGTGCCTTGGCCCGATCACCGTAGGCGGTGCGGACGGTGTCGACGTGGCCGGTCAGCCAGCTTTCGTCGGTGAGCAGGTCGGCGGCGATCTGGTGGGTCAGCGCCGAACCGCACAGATCAGCGCCCTGTTTCAGCAATTCGACCGCGCGACAGATCCGCTGCTGCGCGACCATCCAGCCGACCCGCAGCGCGGGCGCGAGGATCTTCGAGGCACTGGAAAGCCGAATCACGTTGCGGGAGTATGTCGCCACGGGATCGGGCGAGGGCCGGTCGAACCAGAGTTCACCGTACGGATCGTCCTCGATCACCCAGAAACCGTGGGCATCGGCGAGTTCGGCCAGCTCACGACGACGCGGCGGACTCATGGTGACGCCACCCGGATTGTGGAAATTGCTCACCGTGTGCACGATCGCGGGACGTTCACCGCGGCCGAGCAGTTCCTTCAACACGTCCAGCCGCATGCCCTCGGAATCCAGAGGCACCGCCACAATTCGCGCCCCAGCTGCCCGGAACACTTGCAGCGCACCGACATACGCCGGATCCTCGACGACAACCAGCGCGCCCGGATCCAGCAGCACCTCGGCGAGCAGCGAAAGTGCCTGCTGCGAACCATGAGTCACGAAGATCTCGTCGAGCCCCACCGCACGGCCCAGCTTCACCGATTCCCGCTGCCGCAGCACATCGCGCAGCGGAACCCACCCGGCCGACTCGGTGTACTGCAACACCGCCGAACCACGCAGCGCCGCATCGGTCGCTGCCGCGAGCCGTTCCCTCGGCATCAACTCCGCATCCGGCAAACCACCCGCGAGGCTGATCACCTCGTCGCGCGCCGTCAGTTTCAGTAGGTCACGAATCGCCGAACTCTTCAATCCGCCCAGTTTGGCAGCGAGCGGTGGATTGGTCGGCGACATGGAAAACCTCCGAAAATCAGCAGCCCACGTACCCTATCATGGGATGAATTCCAGCTCCGGGTAACCATAGAGAGCTCAGATGCGCTCCCGGATGGCGAAGATCCCGGTCTTACCATCCCGGACCACCGTGATGATGGTCTGCCGGTAGACATTGGTCGTGCCGTCGGGGCGATGTTCGGTCAGATCCACCTCGAAGGTGTCCGCGGCCGACTCGGCAATCCGCAGGCAATGCGTGGTGCCGACCGGGATCTGTTCATTGATGGCCTGCTGGATGACCTCGGCCGTCGACACATTCTCGGCATCCGGCGCGACGAATCTGCGCGCCCGCTCACCATTGCGGTCGACGTAGAACTCGTACTGGAAGCCGAGGATCGCACCCGGGCCGCTCGAGGTGTCGCCCTGCCCGTTGCCGCGGGTCACCTTGCCGTCTTTACTCGCGGGGCAACTCAGCGCGGCGGAGGTGCTCGGCGGTGCCGGCGGCGCCGCCTTCGGACTGCCGTTATCGTCGCGCCTGACCGCCACGAAAGTTACCACCAGCGCGAGCACCACCACGATCGCGGCCAGCACACCGAGCGCGATCCACCGGCCGCGCGAACTGTGCCGAGTCGGGGTCGCGGTGATGGTGTCGGAGATCAGCTTCGGCGCGAGACGCTTGGCGATCGGATCGTCGGCCCAGGACAGGCCGGGCGGCTCGGACGGCGGCTTCGGCACCCCTCCGGATTCGGTGGGGCTGTTCCACCAGGTGTCGTGCTGGCCCGGGGCAGGCGCCGTATGCCGGACGGTGGCCTCGTTGGGGTCCGGTTCGACCGGCGGTTCCGGTCGCCGGGGCGGCGGTGGCGGCGCATCGCCGAACACCGTCGTATCCGGCGCGCGGTACTGCGGGGGCGGCGGCGGCACCGTCGGCGGTTCGTCGGCCGGCCGCCAGATCAGCTCGGGATGATCGGTGGCAGGCTCGGGCACCGACCATTGCGGTCGAGCCTGCCCACCCGTCGGCGGACCGAATTCGCCTACCGGCGGGCCGAATTCGGAGACCGGCGGGCCGAAATCATCCAACGGGGGTCCGAATTCCGACTCGGAGCGGTCGGATTCGTTGTCCCTGCCATCACCCTCGGAGCCCACACCAAATCCTTTCCCCAGGACACACGTGTGGGGCGGTCGAGAACGACCGCCCCACCCGTCGAATCAGCTCGTGTCAGTACTGGAGTGACCCACCCCACTGGGTGGTGACCCCGGCGACGTTGACCGTTTGCGGAGCCAGTTCGCCTGGCGGCACCGGAAGTTTAACTTGTGCGGCGGCCTCGAGGGCAGCCGCGCCGCCCGGCTGTTCCCGAATCCAGTGCTCGACAGCCGCCTTGGCCAGGTTGACCTGGGTGGTGTCGATGACAACCTCGGTCTTGTTGTCAGCCAGACCCTCACCACCGGTGTAGGAGGTGACCTTGACGCTGTTGGCGGTGATGTATTCGACCGACACACCGGCCTCGCCCTGACCGGTCGGCGTGCGGTAACCGATGGTGCCGACGTAGCCCGAGGCATTGTTGAAGTGGTGGGTATTGGCCACGTAGCCGGGCGCCAGCGAACCACCGTCGATATTGGCGCCGATCTCCTGGTGCGGACCATCCATCTCGACGACCGGCGCGGCCGGCGCCTGCTGGAAGCGCGGAGCCTCCCAGCGCGGCTGCTGCACCAGTGTGTCGGACTGTGGCTGCTGCGGGGTCCGGGCGTTCGGACCGCTAGGGGTGTTCGCACCCGGTGCGGTGGTTCCGGGCTGCGCGGGCTTCGGAGCCTCCGCGCCGGGCGCGGTCTCCGGCACCACGGCGGGGATGTCGGGTCCGGCCTGACCCGGAACCGGCAGCGGCGCGACGCGCGGAGTGGTGACACCCGGCTGGGTCGGCGTCGAAAGCTTCGGATCCCTCGGCTGATTCGGCATGACCTGGTTCGGATCCGGCGTGGTGACCCCCGGCTGGCTCGGCGTCGGCGACGGCTTGGCCTCCGGCTTACCCGGATCCGGCTTGGTGGTCTCCGGCTGGCCCTGATCCGTGGGCGTGGTGCTGCCCGGATCGGCGGGCGCGGCGGGCGCTGGGGTGGTCGGTGTACTCGGCTGATCCGGAACTGCCCCCGCCGGCGCCGCGAAGAGCGTGGCCACGGCCGCCGCGGTGGCGAGTGGCAGCGATGTGCTCGCCATCGCCCGCTGCGCCCGACTCGGCTTACGATGTTTCACTTTTCGCAATCCCTTCCCGTGTGCGACCGGGTGGGTCGCACGCAGTTATCCCTGGTGAGACGCTTGGTCCACGAACGAGGACCGGCGAACGACCAAGCGGCCGTTCGCCGTTCCCGCTGGAAAGGATCGATCCCCCCACACAGAACCCTCGCGATCGCCCGCCGATCGCATCTCTGCGGGAAGTGAACCACATGCGCGGCTGCCTGGCAACGCGATGAAAATCCCCACAAGACAGTAAGTCTCGGGGCGGTGGGATTCGGCGGCGATTAATCCAGGTCGTCGTGACGCATCAGCAGGCGAGCGGCCTCGGTGACCGAGCCGGTGAGCGACGGGTACACCGAGAAAGTCTGGGCGAGATCGTTGACGGTCAGATTGTTCTGAACCGCGAGCGCGATCGGCAAGATGAGCTCCGAGGCGATCGGGGCGACGACCACACCACCGATGACCACACCGGTCGCGGGCCGACAGAAGATTTTGACAAAACCCCTGCGCAGACCCGACATCTTGGCGCGCGGATTGGTGTTCAACGGCAGCATCACCGTGCGCGCGGGCACCTCGCCGTTATCGATGGCGGTCTGACTCACGCCGACGGTCGCGATCTCCGGACGGGTGAATACGGCCGAGGCGACCGTCTTGAGCCGGATCGGGCTGACGCCCTCACCCAGCGCGTGATACATCGCGATGCGGCCCTGCATGGCCGCCACCGAGGCCAGCGGCAGCAGGCCGGTGCAGTCGCCCGCGGCGTAAATGCCGGGTACCGAGGTGCGCGACACCCGGTCCACCCGCAGATAGCCGCCGCGGTCGAGTTCGATCCCGACCCGCTCCAGACCGAGTTCGTTGGTATTAGGGATCGAGCCGACGGTCATCAGCGCATGCGTACCCGTGACGGTGCGGCCGTCGGACAGCTTGACCACGATGCCATCGGCGGTGCGCTCCACCGCATCGGCGCGGGCGTGCTTGACCAGTTCGACACCGCGTTCGGCGAGTGCGTCCTCGAGTACGAGCGCGGCATCGGCGTCCTCGCCCGGCAGCACCCGGTCACGGCTGGAGACCAACTTCACCCGCACACCCATTTCGGTATATGCGGAGACGAATTCGGCACCGGTCACACCGGAGCCGACCACGACCAGGGTCACCGGAAGTTCCTCCAGGTCGTAGAGCTGACGCCAGTTCAGGATGCGCTCGCCGTCGGGCTCGGCGCCGGGCAACACGCGCGGGCTCGCACCAGTGGCGATCAACACTACTTCGGCTTCGATGGCTTCCTCGGTGCCATCGGCCAGCAGCGCGCGGACGCGGTGCGCGGCCAGACCGGCAGCCGGATCGCTGAGCTGTCCATGTCCCGTCAACACCGTCACACCCGCGGCCTGCACCTTGGAGCGGATATCGGAGGACTGAGCCAGCGCGAGCGCCTTGACGCGCGCGTTCACCTCGCCCAGTTCGATCTGGGCCTGGCTCGGATCGAGGGTAATGCCCAGGTCACGGGCGCGACGCAGATCGGTGCGCACGCCGGTCGAGGCGATGAAGGTCTTCGATGGCACACAGTCCCACAGGACGCACGCCCCACCGATGCCGTCGCTATCGATCAGGGTGACCGTGGCCCCGTGTTGGGCCGCAACCAATGCCGCTTCGTAACCGGCCGGTCCGCCACCGATGATCGCTATGCGGGTCATGGATACCTCCGCTCGAGCTGTTCGACCGGGATCTCCGGTGCCGGTAAACAACGTTAGCTGGCGAACACACGGTCATCTCGCCGGGATAGAGACGATGCGCGCAGGTTATTGGATACCCTTGCGTCGTGCCGATCTACGCCGCTTACGGGTCCAACATGGACTCGTCCCAGATGCTCGAGCGCTGTCCGCACTCCCCCATGTACGGGACAGGCTGGTTGGAGGGCTGGCGCCTGACCTTCAGCGGCGACGACATCGGCTGGGAGGGCCCGCTGGCCACCGTCGTCGAGGACCCGGACTCGCGGGTGTTCGTCGTGCTCTACGACGTATCCCCGGAGGACGAGGAGCGCCTGGACCGCTGGGAGGGTTCCGACTTCGGCATCCACCGCAAGATCCGGCTGCGCGTGACCCCGACCGCGGGCAGCGGTTCCGAACCCATCCTGGCCTGGCTGTATGTCCTGGATGCCTACGAGGGCGGCCTACCCTCGGCGCGCTATATCGGCGTGATGGCGGATGCGGCCGAAAAGGCAGGCGCGCCGCCGGAATATGTCCACGCGCTGCGCACCCGCAACAGCAAGAACGTCGGACCCGGATTCTTCGGTAGCTGAGCAGACGCGGAAGCGGCCGAGGGTCGGCCGCTTCTTTGTCTTCGTCAGCTCGCGTTCAACACGATATTGCTGAGCACCCGGACACCCACGGCAAGTGCGCGCTCATCGAGATCGAAGGTCGGCTGGTGCAGATCCAGCTGTTCACCGTGCCCGGACCAAACGCCGAGGCGAGCCATCGCGCCCGGTACCTCCTCCTGGTACCAGGAGAAATCCTCACCACCGCCGGACTGCAAGGTGTCGGCGAGCGCGTCCGGGCCGAGCATGCGGATCGCGTCCTCGAACATCCTGGTCGAGTGCTCGTCATTGACCACCGGCGGCACACCACGGCGGTAGTTCAACTGGTAGCGCACCCCGGTCGGGGCGAGCAGGCCGTCCACGATCTCGCGCACCATCGGCTCCAGCAGCGACCAGGTCGCGTGATCGCCGGTGCGCACGGTGCCGGTGAGCATGCCGGTCTGCGGTATCGCATTGGGCGCCTTGCCCGCGCTGACCGCACCCCAGACCATGACCGTGCTGGTGCGCGGGTCGATGCGACGGCTGAGCAGACCGGGCAGGCCGGTGATCACGGTGCCGATGGCGTAGACCAAGTCGCTGGTCAGATGCGGACGCGAGGTGTGCCCGCCCGGCGAATCGAGGACCAATTCGATGGTGTCGGCGGCCGAGGTGATCGCACCGACCCGGATGCCGACCCGGCCGACCTCGAGACGCGGATCGCAGTGCAGTGCGAAGATCCGGTCGACGCCCTCCATCGCGCCGGCGGCGACCATATCGATCGCACCACCCGGCATCACCTCTTCGGCGGGCTGGAAGACGAATCGGACGCCGACCGGCAGTTCCTGATCGGCCAGCGCGAGCGCGGTGCCGAGCAGGATCGTGGTGTGCGCGTCGTGCCCGCAGGCATGCGAGACGCCGGGGACGGTGGAGGCGAAGCTGAGTCCGGTGAATTCCTGCAGTGGGAGTGCGTCCATATCGGCGCGCAGTCCGATGCGGGGTGCGTCCACCGGACCGATGTCACAGAGCACTCCGGTGCCGTTGGGCATCTTCTGCGGCGTCAATCCCGCCTTGGTCAGCCAGGCCGAGACGAACTCGGTGGTGGCGAATTCGGTGCGGGAGAGCTCCGGGTTCGCGTGGATATGCCGCCGCCACTGGATGAGATCGACCGTGTGCTCGGCCAGCCAGGAATCGACCGCATCCGGTCCGACTTCCGCGATATCCGAATGTGCGGCGCTCCCCTGGCCCCCCGTTGGCACGCGCGTCGCCGTCACAGAACGTCTCGCGTGCGCCGCGGAACGGCCGGAAATGCTCACCGAATGTCCTCCTGTCGTTGAACGAGCCGTCGCAACAACCTGTCCCTATGTACTTGATCGCGAGCTACGGCGATAGCGGTACGCGCGAGCGCGATCGCACCGTCGGTTACCGCACGATCGGCCGAAGCGTTGACACTCGCCGCGGCGAAGCCGGGCTGATGCGTCACCGCCCCACCGGCATCTATGCCGATGACCGGATGTATGCCCGGTATGACGTTGGTGACGTTGCCCATATCCGTACTCCCGAGCGGTCGCTGCGCCTCGAGTTCCGGTGCGATCGGCACCCGGCCCAAGTCGACGATCTGCTCGCGATAGGCAAACAGTAATCCGGCATCGGGCGTCAGCTCGGTATATGTCGGCGCAACCGTCCGGATTTCGTGTGTGCAGCCGGTCGCCAACGCACCCGCCTCGAAACAGGCCGACGCTCGTCGCATCAGATCGTCGAGGGATGCGGAGTCGACTGCGCGTAGGTAATACAGCAGTTCCGCACGTCCGGGAACGATGTTGGGGGCTACGCCACCGTCGCTGACTATACCGTGCAGTTGCTGTCCGGGTCGGAGATGTTGCCGCAGCAATCCGAGAGCAACCTGCGCCACGGTCACCGCATCGCCCGCATTGCGGCCCAATTCCGGCGCCGCACTGGCATGTGCCTCCTGGCCGCGGAAGACCACCGACAGATCCGCCAGCGCCAGCGAGCGCGCGTCGACGATATCGATCGGGCCCGGATGCACCATCATCGCCATCGCGACATCGTCGAAGACGCCACGCTCGAGCATCAGTACCTTGCCACCGCCGCTCTCCTCGGCGGGTGTGCCGAGGACGACGACGGTGATACCGAGGGCGTCGGCCACCTCGGCGAGGCCGAGTCCGGCGCCGACCGCGGACGCCGCGATGACGTTATGTCCGCAGGCGTGCCCGATCTCGGGCAGCGCATCGTATTCGGCGCAGATACCGACCGTGAGCTCGCCGGATCCGAAAGTCGCGCGGAACGCGGTCGGCAGGTCGGCGACCGGGGTCTCGATCGCGAAACCACGCTCGGCCAGCGGCGCGATGGTCTTGGCGACGCTGCGGGTTTCCTCGAACGCCAGCTCTGGTTCGGCGTGGATCGAATGCGAGAGCGCGATCAGTTCGGGCGCGGCGGCCAGGATCGTGGCATCCGCCGCCGCGGCCGGGTGCGCGTCGTGGTCCGTGCGTGATTCGGGGTGCCCGCTGCGCGGTGGTGGCATGGCACACAGTCTGGCACTGCGCAGACGATCGGGCGCACCCTGCGTCCAGGGGCGATGTCGCCGGATGGCGCAAGGGTTGCGCTCGAGTTGCGGTTATCCCGGGGCGAACGCCAGATTCTCCGGCGTGGTCGGCGTCGCGAGCCCAGCGAGTGCCTTGGCGTGCAGTGACCGCTTGATCACCGGCAGATTGGGCTTGCGATTTGCCGCGAGGGCGCCCGCACGCTCGATGGCGGACTTCAGCAAACTATCAGCATCCGCCTGGGCGTCGACAATTCCCGCAGCGATCGCCTCGTCTGCGGCGAAGCGGTGACCGGTGGTCATGGCCTGCACGCAGACCTGGTTGGCCAGGCGTTCGGTGAGCAGCGCGTTCATGCCCACGGTGAACGGCATGCCGAGATGCACCTCGGGCAGACACCAGAAACCGCGGTCGGCCCG
This sequence comes from Nocardia sp. CA-084685, assembly GCF_050955785.1. NCBI lineage: Bacteria > Bacillati > Actinomycetota > Actinomycetes > Mycobacteriales > Nocardiaceae > Nocardia > Nocardia sp. CA-084685. Next base: position 1,250,988 of record NZ_CP192094.1, on the reverse strand, counting down.
CATCATCCGGAAATCGTGCGAGGTGGCGAGCATGGCACCCGCCCCGAAGGCGTGACCGTTGACGGCGGCCACGGTCGGCAGCGGAAAGGTCAGCAGTCGGGTGTAGAGGCTGTGCACGCGATCGAGGTAGGCGTGCATCTGATCCAGGTTGCCGAACAGCCAATCGGTGTCGAGTCCGTTGCTATAGAACTTCCCGCTCGCCGTAGTGACCAGCGCCGCCGGTCCCTCGGACGCCTCGACCTGGTCCAACAACCCGTGGAACGCATCGATCCAATCCGGATGGAAACGGTTCTCGCTGTCGGTCTGCCCCTCGTTCCCGAGGTAGACAACGAACACATCCCCTTCACGTTCCAGATACGGCATGCGTGCAGCGTAACGGGAAAAGGATGGAAAACCTACTCACGGGTAGCAAATTCTCGGCAGGCCAAATGCCGTCCCGTCGCGACCCGTTCGCGGCCCGTCTCGCGTCCGAGCCGTCGAAGCGCATGCGACGAAGTCGCGAGTCTCGACGGCTCGGACGCGAGACACCAGGGGGCCGCGAACACGCCGCGGCGAAGCCGCGGCCATTAAACAGAACCCGCGAACCCGCGGCGCCCGCGCCGCCAAAAACCCAGCTATCGTGACGGGCATGCTTGCCGAACAGGCCGCGAGGGCGATTGCCGAACGTACGGGAGTGGAGCGGCACCGGGTTGCGGTGGTGCTGGGATCGGGCTGGCAGGATGCGGCCGCGGAGATCGGCACGCCGTCGGCTTCGGTGCCGATGCCGGAGCTGCCGGGATTCGGGAGGCCAACTGCGCAGGGGCATGTCGGGATGGTGCATTCGATTGCCGTAGACAACACACCCGTGCTGCTGCTGATGGGGCGTCAGCATCTGTACGAGGGCTACCAGCCGGGCGATGTCGTGCATCCGGTGAGTGCGGCGATCGCGGCGGGCGTGGAAACGGTGGTGCTCACCAATGCGGCGGGCGGGATTCGGGATGGGCTGCGCGTCGGCGAGCCGGTGTTGATCAGCGACCATCTCAATCTCACCGGCCGCACGCCGCTGGCGGGTGCGACATTCGTCGATCTCGTGGACGCGTGGGATCCCGAATTGCGTGCGCTGGCACGAGAAATCGACCCGAGTCTGACCGAGGGTGTGTATGCGGGCCTGACCGGGCCGCAGTACGAAACCCCCGCCGAGATCCGGATGCTGCGTACCATCGGCGCGGATCTGGTGGGCATGTCGACGGTGCTCGAGGTGATCGCGGCCCGTGCGCTCGGTGCCCGAGTGCTCGGTATTTCCCTGGTCACCAACCTTGCCGCGGGCGTCACGGGTGCGCACCTCTCGCACGCCGAGGTGCTCGCCGAAGGTCATGCGGCCGCACCCCGTCTCGGCAAACTGCTGCGCGGCGTACTGGAACGGCTCTAGATGCTGCGCTTCGGCACCGCCGGGCTCCGCGGGCCGCTGCGAGACGGACCCGACGGCATGAACCTGGATACGGTGAGCCGGGCAACCGCCGGACTCGTGGACTGGTTGCGTGGTCGCTGTCTCGGCGGCGGCACGGTGGTCGTCGGGCGCGACGCCAGGCACGGCTCCGCCGAATTCGGCATCGTGACCGCGGAAATCTTTGCCGCCGCGGGCTTTCCGGTCGTGCTGCTGCCACGCCCGCTGCCCACTCCGATCGTCGCCTATGCGGTGCGTGAGCTGGGAGCCGTTGCGGGAGTCCAGATCACGGCATCGCACAATCCGGCGACCGACAACGGCTACAAGGTGTACCTGGACGGCGGTTCGCAACTGATCGCACCGGCCGACACCGAGATCGAGCGCTGCATCGAGGACGTCACCGAGCCGATCGCCCGAACGCCCGTCACACCGGCCGCCGATGACCTGGTGCGCCGCTATATCGATCGGGTGGCTCGGCTGCCCGAGTTGATCGGCGGTCCCGGCGAGCGCTCCGATATCCGGATCGCGTTGACACCGCTGCATGGGGTCGGCGGCGATACCGCCGTGGCTGCCCTCACCGCGGCGGGATTCGGCCGTGTGCACGTCGTCGGTGCGCAATTCGCGCCCGATGCCGACTTCCCCACCGTCGCCTTCCCGAATCCGGAAGAGCCCGGCGCCACTGATCTTCTGCTGGACACCGCCACCAGGATCGGCGCGGATCTCGCCATCGCGCTCGACCCGGACGCCGATCGCTGCGCCATCGGAATTCCGGACGGCGACGGCGGCTGGCGCATGCTGCGCGGCGACGAAACCGGTGTGCTGCTCGGCGATTATGTGCTGCGGACCGCTGCGCCGGATGCACTGGTAGCGACCACCGTCGTGTCGTCGCGATTGCTCTCGAAACTCGCCGCCGCCCGGGGGGCGCGATACGCGGAAACGTTGACGGGCTTCAAGTGGCTGGCCCGCGCGGGCGATGGTCTGGTCTACGCCTACGAAGAGGCCATCGGCCACTGCGTGGACCCGGCCGCGGTTCGCGACAAGGACGGTATCTCCGCGGCGGTGCTGGCTGCCGATCTAGTCGCCCGTCTGAAGGCCGAAGGCCGCACCCTCGCCGACGAACTCGACGACTACGCGGTCGAATTCGGCCTGCACGCCACCGACCAGGTCTCGCTGCGCCTACCCGATCCGGCAGCAGCCGCACAACTCGTGAACCGCCTGCGCAGGGCACCACCCGACGAAATCGCGGGCGAGCAGGTCGAATACACCGACCTGCTCCAGGTGCGCGGCCGAATGCGCACCGACGCATTGATTTTCGAGGGCGGCCGTTCCCGGATCGTGGTCCGCCCATCCGGCACCGAACCGAAGCTCAAGTGCTACTTGGAAGTCGTCGAGCCGGTCGCCGACTTTGGAGTTCTGGCTGCGGCGAGAACCGCCGCCGGACAACGCCTCGCCGAACTGCGTACCTTCTGTCGAGGGCTCTGAGCCAGGCCATTCATCCGGACTCGGTCGCCGAGCGAACCACCGCGGGATCTCGAAACAGGCCACTCGGCCTGTCAGAAGCCACCGACATATTCGACGCGAAAGTGACTCAGCGGGGGCCGAATTGGCGGTCGCCTGCGTCGCCCAGGCCGGGGACGATGTAGGCATCGGAGTTGAGGCCCGTGTCGACGACGGCGGTGACCAGGCGCACGGGTAGGCCCGAATCGGCGAGAGCGGCAATGCCTTCGGGGGCGGCTACGACACACACCGCGGTGATGTCGGTGGCCCCTCGAGCGGCAAGCAACGTCAGGGTGTGGCGCATCGAACCGCCCGTGGCCAGCATCGGGTCGAGCACGAAGACCGGCATTTCGGACAGGTCGGCGGGCAGCGATTCCATGTACGGCACCGGCTGATGGGTGGTTTCGTCGCGTGCGATGCCGACGAAACCGACCCTGGCGTCCGGAATGAGTTCGGCGGCCGCGTCGACCATGCCGAGTCCGGCGCGCAGCACCGGAACCAACAGCGGCGGCTGCGCCAATCGCGTTCCCTCGGTGTCGGATACCGGTGTGGTGATCGGGAAGTGGACCACCGGCGCGTCACGTAGCGCCTCGTAGATCAGGATTCCGGTGAGATCGCGCAATGCCGCGCGGAAGGCCGGATTGGCCGTTCCCGCATCGCGCATCGTGGTCAGCAGGGCGGCGGCGAGCGGATGGTCCACGGTGTGCGTGCGCATGAGGGAACGATAAGGTCGAAAACGAGTTCGGCGGCGTACCTCCACCCGAATTTTTTTCGAACGGCTGGAACCGATCGGCAAGGCAGCGCGTCGAACTAGGTGGATGACGTACTCTGCCTGGGAACAAACAGATGGGGGAAGCACTATGCGAAAGATGTCGGCCGACACCGAAGGCATCACCGCCTATGGCGCGACGGCCGCGGCCATGTCAGGTGATCTCGCCGCCGCAGGGGTGAGCGCCGCGGCCGCCGATCCCACACTTCTCGGCCCGATCATGGGCCTTATCGGCGGCGATTTCATGGCCGCCTACGGCGCGGCGCACGCCGGACACGTTGCTTCGATCGGTCAGTTGTCGGCGGTGCTCGCGAGCATGGGCGGTGCGGCAACATCTTCTGCCGTCGTCCTCGAGGAAACCGACCTGAACAATGCCGCTGGGCTGAACGCCACCGGACTGGACGGATGACGCCGTGATCGATGTCAGCGCCCTGGTCCAGCCACTGCTCGACCTCCTTTCCAGCTTCGGCACCGGTGTCCTGCCAACTGGCGGACCCGCCGACGCACTGACCTCCACCTCGACCGCCGTCGACCAGGTGCACGCGGTCGGGCGCAACAGCGTCAACCAGGTGAACAACGCATGGGACGGTGCGGCGGCCGATGCCGTCACCGCGAAGGCGCTGCGGGTGCAGACCTCGGCCGCCACCATTTCCGATCGCGGCAACGATATGGCCACCGTCGTGAATCAGGCTGCGGCCCAAGTCGAAACGGGCCAGAAGGAACTGAACGGGATCGTCCAGTCATTCGTGAACCAGGCCACCGGTCTCGGTCCGGCGCTGGCCACACCGGAGGGGCTGACGGTGCTCGTCGGCTCCGCGATCGACCACATCGGTCAAGGCCTGAATGTGGTCGGCCGGGTACGCAACGAACTCGATACCCAGACCGCGTCGATGAACGAGCTGACTCCCCCGCCGTCGACGCCGTCGCTGTCCAATGTCGCCAGCACGGTCGGCACCGCTACCCAGGGTGCCTCGCAATTGTCATCGACCGTGAGCACTGTCGCGAGTGGCGCGGGCGGCATGCTCAGCAGCCTGATGAGCACCGCGAGCAAAGCCAGCACCACGTCCGCGAGTACGGCATCGAGTTCCAAACCGAGTACGAGCACCACGACCGGGACCGGGCAGTCGTCGGCCTCCGGGAAGGGCGTGAAGATCACCCTGCCCGACGGAAGCGTCGTGGAGGCCCCGAACGAAAAGGCTGCGACGGCGGTCAAGGCGGCCATCGGCGCGGTCGGCACGCCCTACGTGTGGGGTGGCAACACGCCCGGCTCCGGACTGGACTGCAGCGGTCTCACTAAGTACGCCTACGGCGAGGCCGGTGTCGATCTGCCCCGCCTGGCTCAGGAGCAGGGCAATGGCCATACGCAGGTGTCACCGGGTGATCTGATGCCGGGCGATCTGGCCGTGTGGGATGGCCACGTCGCGATGGTGATCGGCAACGGACAGTTCGTCGAGGCCGGTAATCCGGTCCAGATCAGCTCGGTTCGAACCGACAACATGGGCATGAACTTCCATGGCTTCTACCGGCCGACCTCGTAAATGAGCGGAGCGAACGAATAATGTCCCAGCCCCAGACCCCACCGATACCCAATGTCACGGTGGCGGCGAGCACCAACCGATCGGGCACCATCTCGGTCCGTGCCACCGACCAGGGCATGCCGATCGAGATCAAGTTCGAGCGCAGCGAATACCGTTACGGCGCACAGACTCTGGCCGACGAGATCCTGCGATTGACCAAGCGTTCCACTGTCGCCGCCCGAGCCCGCCGCCGCGAGCTGCTCGCCGAGGCGGGCATGCCCGCCGACATCTTGGACAAGCTCGGCCTGCCGACGCGCCAGGCCGCGGTGGACGAACTGGACCGCATCGATGACGCGGACACCGGACCGACTAGCTGGATGAGGCCGGTATGACTGAGCGGAGCGAACGAATCATGAACGCAGGTGCCTCAGCGGTCATGCCGGAGCCGAGCGCCAGCGAGGCGCAGGTATGAGCGCTGAAATGGACGCGCTGGTCGCCAACGCGACGGCGAAACTGGAAGCGCTCGAGGCCGCGCTGTACGGCCTTAAGCAGGTGCACGGCCGGTTCCGGACCGAGGACGGCATGGTCAGCGTCGAGGTGAACAGCGACGGCGCGCTGGTCGCGCTGAGCCTGTCGGAGTCGGTCACCTCGCTGCCGCCTGCCGAGGTCGGTCAGCTGATCATATGGGCCTGTCGCCAAGCCGCGGAGGACGCCGGCACGCAGCGATCGAAGGTCGTTGCGACACTGAACGAGTCGTTCGCGGTCGGGCCGGAGGGCGCCCCGGGAAGCGTTGGGGGCGGGCCGGATAGTCACTGACTCGGAAGGTCGATAGGCTTCCGCACATGGCTTCTGGAGACATCGTCCCGATCGAGCTCGGCCTGACCGACGGCGATCTCGTCACCCTGTGGGCACCGCGCTGGCGCGACGGTGATGACGAGTGGGAGGCGTTCCTCGGACATGAGGACTCCCTCTACGGTTTCGAGACCGTCGCGGAGCTGGCCGCATTCATCCGGACCAACTCCGATAACGATCTCGTGGACCATCCGGCGTGGAAGGTCGTGGCCGGGCTGTCGGCGGTCGAATTGGAGCCGGAGGAGAATTTCACCTTCGATCTGGTCGGGGTACCGGAGCTGGTCGCGAGCGATCCAGATGTGGATACCATCGCCGAGCTCGACGACACGCTCAGCATGGTGCGCAATATCGGTGAGGTGTGCGAGCTGGAGACGGTGACCAAGTTCTTCGGCTCCCATCCGGTGGTCGGCGCGCTGGCCAGCGGCGTGAGCGCCTTCGTCGGGCGCGACGGCGAGGAGCTGTGGGATCAGATCGGCGCCGCCATCGCCAAGGGCTGGGACGACGTGCTCGACGCCATCGACTCCGTGGTGCAGACCCCCGAGGTCGATGCCGAGGCGGTCGCGGTCGCGGAGGCCGAACTGCTCGCCGCGGAGGAAAACGTCGTCGACGCCGATGACGCGGCCGACAGCGAGGAGGACGAGGAGTTCGAATCCGTCGACCTCGATGCGGACGACGAGGAGGAGGAAGAAGAAGAAGAGGGGGAGGAGGAGTCGTTCTGGCATGAGGTCGGCATCGACCCGGTCAAGATCGTCACCTCCGACGGCACCTACTTCACACTGCGCTGCTACCTCGACGACGAGCCGATCTTCCTCGGCAAGGACGGCTCCATCACCGTGTTCGGCTCCGAGCGCGCGCTGGCCCGTTACCTGGCCGATGACCACGAGCATGAGCTGGCGCGGGTGAGCACCTACACCGATGTGCAGACCGCCGCCGTCGACGGTTCGCTCGAGGTCGAGGTCACCGACGAGAACGTCTACGTGCTGCCCGGTCTCGCCGACGATCTGGCCGAGGGCCCGCAGGCGGTCGATGTCGAACAGCTCGATCTTGCGGTCGAATTGTTCACCGACGCAGCCGATTACGCCGACGACGATACGGTTGAACAGGCGCTGGCGCAGTCCACTCCGCTCGGCTGGTACGTCTCGTACCTGCTGAACCCGGACCCGACCCGCCTGGCCCCGAACCCTCCGTTCACCGCGGAAGCCCAGAGCTGGCGGGATCTGGAGCGCAACTTCGAGTCCCGGCTCACGCAGGAGAAATAACTACCCGAGTAGTACGGCGTAACCCGGCTTGATGATGTCGTCGATGATGCGCAGACGTTCGGGGAACGGGATGAACGCGGACTTCATCGCGTTGATGGTGAAGCGTTCGAGGTCGCTCCAGCCGTAGCCGAAGGTGTCGACCAGCTTGAGCATCTCCTGGCTCATGCTGGTATCGCTCATCAAACGGTTATCGGTATTGACGGTGACGCGGAAGCGCAGCCGCGCCAGTAGGTCGAACGGATGCTTGTCGAGTGAGGGAACCGCGCCGGTCTGCACATTCGACGACGGACAGAGCTCGAGCGGAATTCGGGCATCGCGCACATAGTTCGCGACCAGGCCGAGCTGCGCGTCCTCGATCGCGCCGGTAACGGTGATGTCATCGGTGATCCGCACACCGTGGCCGAGCCGATCGCAGCCACAAAATGCCAGCGCCTCGTGGATGGACGGCAGTCCGAACGCCTCACCCGCGTGAATGGTGAAGTGCGCGCTATTGGCTCGCATGTATTCGAAGGCGTCCAGGTGGCGGCTGGGCGGGAACCCCGCCTCCGCGCCCGCGATATCGAATCCGCCGACGCCACGATCGCGCCACCGCACGGCGAGTTCGGCGATCTCGCGCGAACGCGCCGCATGCCGCATGGCGGTGAGCAGGCAGGTCACCACGATAGGGTGACCGTCCTCGGCCGCGGCCGCCGCACCTTCGCGGAATCCGGCGAGGGTGTGCTCGACCACCTCGTCCAGGGTGAGGCCGCGCTCCAGATGCTGTTCGGGAGCGAAGCGCACCTCGGCATAGACCACGCTGTCGGCGGCGAGGTCTTCGGCACATTCCCGAGCCACGCGGCGCAGGCCCTCGGGGGTCTGCATTACCGCGACAGTGTGCGCGAAGGTTTCCAGATAGAGCTCAAGCGAGCCGCTGTCGGCCGCATCGCGGAACCATGCCGCCAGCTCGGTCTCATTGTCGGCGGGTAGGTCTTCGTAACCGCAATCGGCGGCGAGCTCCAAAACCGTCGCGGGCCGCAGACCACCGTCGAGATGATCGTGCAACAACGCCTTGGGAGCTTGGCGGATCGAGGCAAGGGTCAAAGGCATCGGTCCTGTCATGACCACACGTTAGCCGCACCGACCCCTTCATGCGGCTGTGATTGCGCTCTCCGCCACCCCCCGCCCGAGACATAATCCGCAATGTCGCTGCTCGAGTAGCCGATGGCCACCCATGAGTACCGGAAAGCCGCTTTAACCAGCCAAGAATTAACGTAGCGGTCGGTTTCCCGCCCACTTGCCGCAAACCTCATGCCCGCCTCCGGTGCGATCGATTCGTACTCGCACAGACCGACTGATCCGGCGGCCCAGGACCGCCGGGCAATCGGACTTCCCGACGGTTAGCGAGGCGAGCGGGTCACCGCGGCGGGGCGCTGTGATGTCAGGGGCCGATGCGGTCCACGACGCTAAGCGAGGCGAGCGGGTCACCGCGGCGGGCGCTGTGATGTCAGGGGCCGATGCGGTCCACGACGCTAAGCGAGGCGAGCAGGTCACCGCGGCGGCACGCTGTGATGTCAGGGGCCGATGCGGTCCACGACGCTAAGCGAGGCGAGCGGGTCACCGCGGCGGGGCGCTGTGATGTCAGGGGGCGATGCGGTCCAGGACCAGGGCGGCTGGCGGGGGTGCCGTGGTTCCGATGGTGAAGGAGTTTTCGAGGGCGGCGAGAGCGCCGGGGAAGGCTTGCGGCGTGTCGGTGTGCAAGGTCAGCAGGGGCTGGCGTGTGGTTACGGAATCGCCTGGTTTGGCGTGCAGTTCGATGCCCGCACCGAATTGGACTGGATCGCCCTGGCGAGCTCGACCGGCGCCGAGACGCCAGGCGGCGACGCCGATGGCCATGGCATCGAGTCCGGTAAGGACACCGTCTTGTTCGGCGCGCACGATTTCGGTGTGCTTCGCGCGCGGCAGGGGCGCGTCCGGATCGCCGCCTTGGGCCTTGATCATGGCGCGCCAATGGTCCATTGCGCGACCATCAGCGAGGACGTCGGCCGGGTCGATATCGAGTCCGGCCTGGGCCACCATCTCGCGGGCGAGGGTGAGCGTCAGCTCGACGACGTCGGCGGGGCCGCCGCCCGCGAGCACCTCCACCGATTCGGCGACCTCGAGCGCATTGCCCGCGGTGCGTCCGAGCGGCGTGTCCATCGCGGTCAGCAATGCGACCGTCCGTACCCCCGCGTCCGCGCCGAGTTCGACCATGGCCGTTGCCAATTCGCGTGCACCGTCCAGGGTTTTGAGGAAAGCACCCGCGCCGACCTTCACATCGAGGACGAGCGCGGCGGTCCCTTCGGCGATCTTCTTGCTCATGATCGAGCTGGCGATCAACGGTATGGATTCAACGGTCCCGGTGACATCGCGCAGCGCATACAGCCGCTTATCGGCGGGCGCGAGATCGGCGCCCGCCGCGCACACCACCGCGCCGATGCCCGGATCGGACAGAATCTCCCGCATGCGCGCCACCGACACATCGGCCTGCCATCCCGGTATCGCCTCCAGCTTGTCCAACGTCCCGCCGGTATGCCCCAACCCGCGCCCGGAAAGCTGCGGCACGGCGGCCCCGCACGCCGCGACCAACGGCGCCAGCGGCAACGTGATCTTGTCCCCCACCCCGCCGGTCGAATGCTTGTCCACGGTCGGCCGTGGCAGATCGGTGAAGTCCATCCGCCGCCCCGACGCGATCATGGCATTCGTCCACCGCGCGGTCTCCCGCCGCGTCATCCCGCGCCACACGATCGCCATCGCCAACGCCGCCATCTGCTCGTCGGCCACCGCGCCCTTGGTGAACCCATCCACGACCCAATCGATCTGCGCATCCGACAGCTCCCCACCGTCGCGCTTGGCCGTAATGATCGAAACCGCGTCCACTGCCATCACACCGGCAAGTCTGGCACGGGACACGCTCGTCCCCTGGAACTTGCCGGTGCCCTCCGATAGCCTCCGCGCATCATCGAGTAGACGTCGGGGGTGCAATGACGCGCGCACACCTGGACCGCCGCGTAGCGGATCTCGAGTTCAGTGTCCGCGAGGTCGAAACGGGAGCACCTCGGGATCACCTAGGTCGACACACCAGAGATCAGCATGCCGACGGAAGTCGAAATCGACGCGTCGTTCGGAGATTGCTGAGGACGGCCTAACACTGCCCGGCATCGAGATCGTCAGGTCCGAAGGCGTCGGGGAGCAGGGTTCGTAGCGGCACGGGTCCGGCCTTGTGATCCACAAGTAGATCGGCTCCGCCGTGTTCGTAGAGGAGCTGGCGGCAACGCCCACAGGGCATCAGGATTTCGCCCCGGGAATCGGTAACGGAGATAGCCAGCAAACGGCCTCCACCACCCGCGAATAAGTTACCGATGAGTACGCATTCGGCACAAAGGCCCAATCCATATGAGACATTTTCCACATTGCAGCCGCTCACAATTCGGCCGTCGGAACTGAGAGCCGCCGCGCCGACCGGAAACCGCGAGTACGGCGCATAGGCATTGCGCATAACTTGGATTGCTTTGTCGCGCAGGGATTTCCAGTCGATATCCGCCATCGGGAACCCCTTCCGGAGCTAGCCGCACTTGCCCGCGCAGGGGCCGCAGCGCAACCCATTACGCATCAAGAAAGGTAAACCTAACTCGCTCGACTGTAGCGCAACGCACGGCACGCCGAATTAGTTCCGCGATTGCGAGGGGATTAGAGTCCAGATCAGATCGGTTCAGGTTCCCGGCGGCGGGCCCACGCGCGAGCTATTGAAGCAGCAAAGCGCAGCCACCTGGGCATATACATCCACGTCGCCTGCCTCGGACTTGCAACCGGGTCCATCAACGACGTTGGAGGCACCGCACTCTATGACCACGACAGAAGCTCCGGCACAGCCGAAGCGGAAGACGCTGTACCGAGGCGACCCCGGAATGTGGTCCTGGGCGCTCCACCGGATTACCGGTGTCACCATCTTCTTCTTCCTCTTCGCGCACGTCTTGGACACCGCACTGGTACGGGTCAGCCCCGACACCTACGACCACGCCATCGAGACCTACAAGAACCCGATCGTCGCCCTGATGGAGATGGGTCTCGTCGTCTGCGTGCTGTTCCACGCGCTCAATGGCGTACGCGTGATCCTGGTCGACTTCTGGGCCAAGGGCCCGAAGTACCAGAAGACGATGCTGTGGGTGATTCTGGCCGTCTGGTTCCTGCTGGTGGTTCCGGCCGTCGGCCGCCAGTTCTTCTACCTGTTCACGGAGCACTGACATGAGCGAGCGAATCATCAGCACAGCCGCCAGTGCGGTCACGCCGGAGCCGAGCGCCAGCGAGGTGGAGGCATGAACGCACCTGTCATCGGTAAGAGTTACGACCGACCCGCGAGCCTGGATCTGCCTCGCTCGCCGCGCGCCCGCTCCAACAACAACTTCGAGAAGTACGCGTGGCTGTTCATGCGCTTCTCCGGCCTGCTGCTGATCGTGTTGGTCCTGGGCCACATGACGATCATGCTGCTGCTCGACGGCGGCGTGAAGCGCTTGAACTTCGCCTTCGTTGCCGGGCGCTGGTCCAGCCCGTTCTGGCAGTTCTGGGATCTGACCATGCTCTGGCTTGCCCAGTTGCACGGCGGCAACGGCCTGCGCACCGTGATCGCGGACTACTCGCGCAAGGACTCGACCCGGTTCTGGCTGAACACCTTGCTGGCCATCTCGATGATCCTGATCGTGGGCGTTGGCACCTACGTCATCTTCACCTTCGACCCCAACATCAGTTAGGAACAGGCGAACTCCGATGAGTGAGCGCAGCGAACGAATCATCGACACAGCGTGTTTCACACATGCCGGAGCCAGCGAGGTGCAGGCATGAGTGAATCCCGGATTCAGGAGCACCGCTACGACGTCGTCATTGTCGGTGCCGGTGGCGCCGGTATGCGCGCGGCGATCGAGGCCGGGCCCCGAGCCCGCACCGCCGTCCTGACCAAGCTCTACCCGACCCGCAGTCACACCGGCGCGGCGCAGGGCGGCATGTGTGCCGCACTGGCCAATGTCGAAGAAGACAACTGGGAATGGCACACCTTCGACACCGTCAAGGGTGGCGACTACCTGGTCGACCAGGATGCCGCGGAGATCATGGCCAAGGAGGCCATCGACGCGGTGATGGACCTGGAGAAGATGGGTCTGCCGTTCAACCGCACGCCCGAGGGCAAGATCGACCAGCGCCGCTTCGGTGGTCACACCCGCGATCACGGGAAGGCCCCGGTCCGGCGCGCGTGCTATGCCGCCGACCGCACCGGCCACATGATCCTGCAGACGCTCTACCAGAACTGCGTCAAGCACGATGTGGAGTTCTTCAACGAGTTCTATGTGCTCGACCTGGTCATGTCCGAGACCGAGCGTGGTCCGGTCGCGACGGGTGTGGTCGCCTATGAGCTCGCCACCGGCGAACTGCATGTCTTCCACGCGAAGTCGATCATCTTCGCCACCGGCGGTTCCGGCCGGATGTACAAGACCACCTCGAACGCGCACACGCTGACCGGTGACGGTATGGCGATCGTGTTCCGCAAGGGTCTGCCGCTGGAGGACATGGAGTTCCACCAGTTCCACCCGACAGGCCTTGCCGGTCTTGGCATTCTGATCTCCGAGGCCGTCCGCGGTGAGGGCGGCATCCTGCGCAACGCCAGCGGTGAGCGCTTCATGGAGCGCTACGCCCCCACCATCAAGGACCTCGCACCACGCGATATCGTCGCCCGCTCGATGGTGCTCGAGGTGCTCGAGGGCCGCGGCGCCGGACCGAACAAGGACTACGTCTACATCGACGTGACCCACCTCGGCGAGGACGTGCTCGAGGAAAAGCTGCCCGACATCACCGAATTCGCACGCACCTACCTGGGTGTGGACCCGGTGAAGGAACTGGTGCCGGTCATGCCGACCTGTCACTACGTGATGGGTGGCATCCCGACCCGGATTCGCGGCGAGGTGCTGCGCAACAACACCGATGTGGTGCCCGGCCTGTACGCCGCGGGTGAATGCGCGTGCGTTTCGGTGCACGGCTCCAACCGTCTCGGCACCAACTCGCTGCTCGACATCAACGTCTTCGGCCGCCGCTCCGGCATCGCCGCCGCGGAGTACGCCCAGCGCACCGAGTTCGTCGAGATGCCGGAGAATCCGGCGAAAATGGTGCAGGACTGGCTGGCCATGCTGCTGTCGGAGCACGGCAACGAGCGCGTCGCCGATATCCGCACCGAACTGCAATACACGATGGATATGAACGCCGCGGTGTTCCGCACCGAGGACACCCTCAAGCAGGCGCTCACCGATATCCACGCGCTCAAGGAGCGCTACACCCGAATCACGGTGCAGGACAAGGGCAAGCGCTACAACAGCGACCTGCTCGAGGCCGTCGAGCTCGGCTTCCTGCTGGAGCTGGCCGAGGTCACCGTGGTCGGCGCGCTCAACCGCAAGGAATCGCGCGGCGGTCACGCCCGCGAGGACTACCCGGATCGCGATGACGTGAACTTCATGCGGCACACGATGGCTTACAAGGAGGGTGCGGAGCTCATCTCCGATATCCGCCTCGACTTCAAGCCGGTGGTGCAGACCCGCTACGAGCCGATGGAGCGTAAGTACTGATGACTGCCGCACTCGACACACCCCCGCAAAAGGCCGCACCGGTGCCCGAGGGTTCGGTCATGGTCGACGTCAAGATCGCCCGGTTCAACCCGGAGGACGACAAGGGTGCGCACTGGGAGACCTTCCAGGTACCGGTGCTCCCGACCGACCGCTTCCTGAACGTGCTCATCTACATCAAGTCCTACCTGGACGGCACGCTCACCTTCCGCCGCTCCTGCGCGCACGGCGTCTGTGGTTCGGATGCCATGCGAATCAACGGCGTGAACCGGCTGGCCTGCAAGGTGCTGATGAAGGACATGCTGCCCAAGAGCGGCAAGACCCTCACCATCACCGTCGAGCCGATCCGCGGCCTGCCCGTGGAGAAGGACCTCGTGGTCAACATGGAGCCGTTCTTCGACGCGTTCCGTGCCGTGAAGCCCTACCTGATCACCTCGGGTAACGAGCCCACCCGCGAGCGCATCCAGAGCCAGGCCGACCGCGCCCGGTTCGACGACACCACCAAGTGCATCCTGTGCGCCTGCTGCACCACCTCCTGCCCCGTGTACTGGAGCGACGGCAGCTACTTCGGCCCGGCCGCGATCGTGAACGCACACCGCTTCATCTTCGACAGCCGTGACGAAGGCGCCCGCGAACGCCTCGACATCCTCAACGATGTCGAAGGCGTCTGGCGCTGCCGCACCACCTTCAACTGCACCGATGCCTGCCCCCGCGGCATCGAGGTCACCAAGGCCATCCAGGAAGTCAAGCGCGCACTGCTGTTCGCCCGCTGAGTCGAGGCACGCGAAGGCCGCCCGCATCAAAAGATGCGGGCGGCCTTCGTCGTCTGCGCAATAGGATCCCCCGCTGCGGAGCTTTTCCCATTTCATTCCCATTCAGGGACATTTCGGTAGCCCTCGTCGTCTAGGCAATAAACGGCGGTACGGATGCGTTCCAGGGGGCATGAGTGAACCGAAAGTAGAGGTAATCAGCGTTCCCGCGCGCAACGCGTACGAAATCCGACTCGATGGCACGCCCGTCGGCGAAGAGCTGTATTTCGATGATGGTGCGCACCGTGTCTTCTATGCGACCGAGGTCGATCCGGCGTTCGGCGGAAGAGGATTGGGCAGCATCCTGATCCACGACGCGCTGGCGGACACGGTAGCGAGCGGCCGCCGGATCGTACCGGTGTGCCCGTTCGTGGTGCGGTGGGTCACCAGGAACAACGACTTCGCTACCAGCGTCGACGAACCGACACCCGCATTGCTGCAGCGCATTCCGGCACTGCCCCGCTGATCGCATCACGCACCCGACCGCTGCAACGGTGCGGCGCTCGCCCACCCCTCCCCTGCGATCACCACGTGGTCGAGGAAACGCAGGCCGACGATGCGAGCGGATTCGATGAGCAGACTGGTCGCGCGACGGTCGTCGAAGCTGGGGACCGGGTCGCCGGAGGGATGATTGTGCACCACCGCGAAGGCGCGACCGTCGTGACGCAGCACGGTATTGAGTATTTCGCGGACCGGGACGGCGACCTGATCGATCGCACCTTCGGCCACGAATACCTTGTGCCGCAATCGATTCTGCGCATCGCACACCAGCACCAGCAGTCGTTCGACACGGGCACCGGCGAACAGCGGCAGCGCCACCCGAACGACATCGGCGGCGGCGTCCAGGCGCGGGGCGCTTTCCGGACTGCTGCGGGCCCTGGTCGCGAGGTGAAAGGCGGCGATGATGGCCGCGGCCTTGGCCTCCCCGACGCCCGCTCGCCGCGATAATTCCTCCGGCCGCGCGGCCGCCAAACCGGCGATGCCGCCGTGCTCGGCAATCAGTTCGGCGGCCATGTCCAGTGCGCTTTCGCCCCGGCGTCCCTGGCGCAGCAGCACGGCGAGCAATTCGCTGTCACTGAGCGCGTGCGGGCCGAGCGTGAGCAGCCGTTCCCGTGGACGTTGGCCGAATGGCAGTTTGGCGATGGGTACCGACATCATCCCCCCTCGAATGCGGTGCGATCTTGCGCATCATGCCAGCCCCCACCGACATTGAAGATGGGAAGGCTTCCACCGTCGCATCCTTCCCAACGACTGTCGCTTTGCTGGGTTGACAGGTCGGACGCGGTCGACACCGCTTCGGATGCGATACCGACCACGGTCTGCGCACCGTGACCGGATCGGGCAAGAGGACTGTCCTATCGGCACTGATCCGGCCAGGGCGTCCGAGCGCATGGACGAATTTGCCATAGCCGCTGGCCGAGCACCCTGCCACCACGAATGACGGTCGCGGCCTTGGCTATTCGGATGCCATGAACGGCATCGAATGCGTCGACGAACCGGTCCTGAAGTACCTGATCGAGCTGACCTCACCGCAGGAAGGGCTGCGCTGCCCGATGCGGTGACCCCGATCAGCCGTCGGCAACCGCGATCTCGGGTCCGGGCAGAGCACACAGCACACTGGCAGCCAACCGCTCCAGATGGTGAAGTTGCCGCTCGTGCACAACGATTCGGCGCAGCGCCTCGTTGATGGTGGCGTTGCTCGTCGATGTGCCCATGATGGCGGCCGCGGCGGCGAGCAGTTGCTGGTCGAGATCGATCCGCACGGATTTCATGCGCCCTCCTTCGTACATTCGCCATATTGCTTTATCCGACCCGCTGATGTCTGGCAAATCGGGCACAACACCGGTATCGGTACTTGACTAACTACCCTACGGGGGTATAGTTCTCCGCATGGAGCACGAGCACGGAACGCCCATCGAACACCACGAACATGCCGGACACACAGCACATTCCGCGCATGCGGCAGCCGCCGGGCATACTGGGCACGCAAACCCCGAGCATCACGTTCCGGCGTCCTGGCGGATGGCCGCCCAGGCCACCCTGCACTGCCTCACCGGCTGCGCGATCGGCGAAATCCTCGGCATGGTGATCGGC
Source organism: Nocardia sp. CA-084685 (assembly GCF_050955785.1). Taxonomy (NCBI): domain Bacteria; kingdom Bacillati; phylum Actinomycetota; class Actinomycetes; order Mycobacteriales; family Nocardiaceae; genus Nocardia; species Nocardia sp. CA-084685. The sequence continues at coordinate 1,234,154 of NZ_CP192094.1, read as the reverse complement.
ACCGCGCTCGGCTGGAACAACACCGCGACCATGGTGCTGGCAATCGTGCTTGCCTTCTTCTTCGGCTACGCACTGACCATGCGTGGGGTCCTGAAGGCGGGTCTGCCGCTGGCGGCAGCGATCACTACGGCGCTGGCCGCTGATACGGTCTCGATCACGGTCATGGAGATCGTCGACAATGCCGTCATCCTCGCGGTGCCCGGTGCCATGGACGCACATCTGGATACAGTCATGTTCTGGGCGACTCTGGCTTTCTCTCTGGTCGTCGCCTTCATCCTCACCACACCGATCAACAAGTGGATGATCGGACGCGGCAAGGGCCATGCGGTGGTGCACGAATTGCACGGCCACCACTGAACACTTTCGCCACCGCCATGACCGGTCTACTGCCGGTAACAACGCGAACAAGCCCGACCAGCTAGGCAGTTTGACAAGCTGGGCGGGCTTTTGTTGTCGCCACCGCCCGGCGGTGCTTGCATCGACGTATGTTCACCGAAGCTCAGCTGTACTCGCCGGTGACTCGGTCCGGCGATGGCGATGTCATGGTGCACCTGAGCGACGAGCACCCCGGCGTGCACGATCCCGAATACCGCGCCCGCCGCAATGCGATCGCGGCGCTCGCGCTGGATTACACACCGGATAAAGCGTTGCCGCATATCGACTACACCGATGAGGAACAGCAGGTGTGGCGCATCGTGTCGGCCGAACTCGCACGCAAACACCAGAAGTACGCCGCCGCCGAAGTGCTCGCGGCCGCCGCCCGGCTCGATTTGCCGAGCGATCACATTCCGCAGCTCGACGAGGTCTCCGCCGCGCTGACCCCGCTGACCGGATTCCGCTACGTACCCGCCGCGGGTCTGGTGCCGCTGCGCGAGTTCTTCGGCTCCTTCGCCGACCGGACCTTCCACTCCACCCAGTACATCCGGCACCATTCGGCCCCGCTGTACACCCCGGAGCCCGATGCCATCCACGAGATCATCGGGCACGCCAATCAGATAGCCAGTCCGCGTTTCGCCGCCATCTACGAAGCGGTCGGCGCCGCCGTCACCCGGCTGACCACCGAGACGGCGCTGAAGTTCCTCGCCGATGTGTTCTGGTTCTCCATGGAATTCGGCGCGGTTCGCGAGAACGGCGAAATTCGTTGCTACGGAGCCGGACTACTGTCCTCTTACGGCGAGATCGAGGAGTTCCAGCACGCCGAGCTGCGACCGCTGGATGTGGCGAGGATGGGCACCGCCGTCTACGACATCACGCACTACCAACCGATTCTGTATTGCGCACAGTCGATTTCGGAAATCGAGGATGTGATCGGCGGATTTTTCAGCACCATGGACGACGATTCGCCGCACCGCGCATTGCACACGTCGACCAGAATGTGACACATCATCGTTTAAAACTCGAAAGTTGCTGGAGGACACTGTAGTTCGCCGGATTCACACCTGTCGCGACAATCCACCAACCGGCTGTTAGCCTGCCTCGCGTCCGATCTCTTCGAAGGGGCGCGAGCCGAGATGACTGTTGATACAACCGATTCCACAGCCGAGACGACGCCGCTGTGGCTACAGGGCCGGGACGCGGTGGTCGCCGCGACGCCGGCCGAGCATTGGCGCAACGGCGCGCCCGACTACCACCTGACCAACGAAACCGTGCCGCGCGAGCGCACCACCGAGCATGCGGCGGGCTCACTCGAAGCCATCGTCGAGGATCTGGTGCGAGTCTTCGAAATGGAGGTCTCACACAAGAAGGACCCAGCGACCTGGGTGTCGCTGGTAGCCGAGCACTACCGTGGCCGAGTCAACGGCGGAGCGTGGCAGGACGCCGAGGAATTCGCACGGATCGGCAGCTACAACATCCTGATCGGCGATAACCCGTACTACGAGGTCGAGCGAGAGACCTTCGAGTCCTCGCATGAGATCTTCCATACCGCCTTCCCGAAGGGCTTCTTCTGGGAGGTGCTCGAGGTGCTGGCCGGACCGCCCGCGGTCACCTTCCGCTGGCGGCACTGGGGTCGCTACGACGGCGAATACAAGGGCCACCAGCCCACCAGCGCATTGATCGAGATGTTCGGCGTGACGATCGCCAGGGTCAGCGACGACCTGCGCATTCTCGAACTCGAGCATTTCTACGACAACAACAAGTTGCTCGGCCCATTGGCACACGGGTGCCCGGTTACCAAGTCCGCCTAGGACTTTCCGCCGCTCGGCAGCACTACTGCTTGCCGAGCGGTAACCCCGCCTCCAGGAAATCCATTGCGCGATTGAGGTTCTCGGCATTGAGCGGCGAGAGCTTCGCGATGCCGAGCGCGATCCCAGCCATGGCACCGGCGGTCACGCGTATCTCGAAATCGTCCATATCCCGACCCATATGCTCGGCGAGCAGAGTCGCCAACAGGTCGATGCCGCGCTGCAGTTCCAAACCGATGGCCGCGCGCAGTTCCGGCACGTGATAGAGCAGCGCCTGACGCTCCTGCTCGAATGCCAGCTCGGCGGCGGGCAGGTTCCCGAACACCTGTGCCGTCGCATTGCGGAACGCGGTCAACGGTGGGATGTCGTGTGGTTGGGCCCGTATCGCGTCGATCATCAGCGGATCGAGATCGTCGGCGAGCACCAACTGTTCCTTGGTCGGAAAATAGCGGAAGAAGGTGCTGGGTGAGACCTCGGCCGCCGCGGCGATCTGCTCGATGGTGGTCTCGCTGTAGCCCTGCTCGCGGAACAGCCGGAACGCTTCTTCACGAATCGTCCGGCGGGTCCGTTCCTTCTTCCGCTCGCGCAGGCTCTGCGCGGCCGTCCCGTCCGCGGGCAACTCAACCGACATATGTCGATTCTGGCCCATCAACCGGCACCCGCGCGTCCGGTATCGCCTCCGGGCGTTGTGGTGCGCCCGTCGACCGCCGTGGCAGCACCCGCAGTGCGAGCGGTACCGCCACCGCGCAGATGGCCGCACATACCCACAGCATCGCGCTCATCCCGCCGACGAACGCCGACTGCACCTGCTCCAGCATGGCGGCATTGCCGGTCGAGTTCGCGACTGCCACACCGGAATTCACGCTATCGCGAATAGGATCGACATTCAGCGCACCGAGATCGTCGCGGTACACGGTAGCCAGCACGGTGCCCAGCAGCGCCACCGCGATCGTGCCCGCCGCCTGACGCAGTGCCTGCACCAGTGCCGAGCCGACGCCCGCGCGGGCCACCTCGAGATTGTCCAACGCGACCGCCATACCGACCGGCAGTCCGAGGCCCATGCCCGCACCGGTCAACCCGACCCACAGGGCCACGAACCAGTACGAAGTCCCCAGATCGGTCAGCCCGCCCAAGCCCATGCCGACTGCCAGTACCGTCAGGCCGAGCGCCACCATGAGCGCCGGTCCCAGTTTCGGCTGCAACCGATCCCCCAGCCGCGATCCGACCAGCAGTCCGGCGATCATCGGCAGCAGCCGCACTCCGCTGCCGAGCGCATCGACGCCGAGGACCGCCTGGAAGTACTGCGGCACGGTGAAGAACAGGCCGAACAGACCGAAGGTGATAATCACGGTGAACGCCGCGCCCCAGCGGAAACCCGGGCTGCCGAACAGACCCAGATCGACCAGCGGGAAGCTCGCACGCCGCTGCCACACGATGAATACCGCGACGATCGCGACGCCGCCGAGCAACGCACCCCAACCGAGCCCGTTGCCCCATCCCTTATCACCGAGCCGGATGAATCCGTAAGTGACGCCGACCATACCGAGGATCGACAGCGCGATGCCCGGCAAATCCATCGGCCGCTGATCTGGGTTCCGCGATTCCGGCACCAGGGCCGCGACGGCCGCCGCGCCCAGCACCACCATCGGAACATTGATCAGGAATACCGAACCCCACCAGAAGTTATCGATCAGCCAACCGCCGAGGATCGGACCGAGCGGCAGTCCCAGTGCGGTCGAGGTGACCCAGATGTTCATGGCCTTGGCCCGCTGCGCCGAATCCGGGAACAGTACTGGCAGCACCGCCATCGACAGCGGCATCATGACCGCCGCCGCGACGCCGAGTACCACGCGGGCCGCGATGAGTTGACCGGCGGTGGTGGCGAAGGCACAGGCCAGCGAGGCCGCACCGAACAGCACCAGCGCGCCGAGCAGCAGCTTTTTGCGGCCGTAACGGTCGCCGAGCGCGCCGGCGGGCAGCATCACGGCCGCGAGCGCCAATGTGTATGCGGAACTGAACCACTGCAGCGCGCCAGTATTCGCATTCAGGTCGACAGCGAGCGTGGACAGCGCGACGGTCAGCACGGTCATATCCAGGCCGATGGTCAGCATCGCCAAGGCCAGCGCCCCCAGCGCCAGCCAGCGGCGAGTCGAGTCTGTCTTCATAGCCCCTCCAGAAAATGATAGTTACTACTTTTTGATAGTAACTCTCATTTAATAGTTCCTGTCAATACTCGATCCATCCGCGCCTCTTAGCCGCCCACAACGCGGCCGGTCAGTAGGCTCGCAGCCGATGAGCACCCGGGATCTTCGCCTCCTCGTCGCACTCTGCCTCGGCTCCGCACTGGCCGTAACAGCCGTGATGTGGGGCCCTGCCGCGACCGTTTCACAGGCAACGCCGACGACCGCGACGACGACGCCGTTCAGCACGCCGAATACCGACAGCTGCCCGCAGAAGACCAAGCCGCCCAATCCGATCGACGAATCCGAGGTCCCTGAACCCGGACAGCCGACGCCGACCGCGCTGGCCGTGCCGATTCCGCCGGTCGGCGGCTCACGTCTGGGTGAATGCGGCGTCGTCATCCCGCGCGGCGCACCGGCGGTACCCCAGGACATTTCGGCCACCGCCTGGCAGGTATCGGATCTCGATACCGGTGAGGTACTCGCCGCCAAGGACCCGCACGGTCGCTACCGGCCCGCAAGCACAATCAAGGTGCTGCTCGCGACCGTCGCGCTGCGCAGCCTCGATCTGAACAAGACCGTCACCGGGACGCAGGAGGATGCGAATGCCGACGGCACCCGGGTCGGCATCGGTCCCGGTGGCCGCTACACCAACCGACAGCTCATGCAGGCGCTGATCATGGCGTCGGGCAACGATGCCGCACACGCCATCGCCGCCCAACTCGGCGGCGACGCCGGTGCCGTGCAGAAGATGAACGAACTGGCAAAATCGTTGTACGCCTTGGATACTCGCACCGCCAGCCCGTCCGGTCTGGACGGTCCCGGCATGAGCAGCTCGGCCTACGACCTGTCGGTGCTGTTCCGCGAGGCCATGACCATTCCCCTGTTCGCCGAATTCATCCACACCGAGCAAGTCGACTTTCCCGGCTACCCCAAGGACCCGAAGAACCCTGATGACAAAGATCATCCGGGCTTCCCCATCGCCAACGACAACCACCTGCTCTACGACTACGACGGTGCGCTCGGCGGCAAGACCGGTTACACCGATGACGCCAGACAGACCTTCGTCGCCGCCGCCCAGCGCGACGGCCGCCGACTCGTCGTGACGCTGCTGAAAGCCGATGTGCTGCCGCTGCGTCCGTGGGAACAGGCCGCGCGCCTGCTCGACTACGGTTTCGCCCTGCCGAAGGGATCCACCGTCGGCAAGCTTCCCGAAACCAAGTCCGCATCGACGAAAAGCGCTGCGGGACTTGCCTTTCCACCACCGAAAGACACCGACCACGAGGCACAGTCTGTCGATGAACCCGACAACCACACGGGCCCCCGTGCGCTATCGCTGGTAGGCGGCGTCATCCTGGTCCTCGCACTGCTGCTCGGAGCTCGTCGCGTGAGCCGCCACCGATAGACCGAAGTTCCAAAAGCCGTTGCGGCAGAGGTATTTCAAGATCCTACCTGTCGAACGACTTTCCACCGCCAACGGCCTTCTGCCGCGACAGTTCTCCGCCAGTTCACCCCGCTGCGCTGCGGGTGGTGGGCCTCGTCCGGAACCTGGGCCGGATGCTCTTCGTGAAGTATTCTTACGGCGATTCACTAGGGGGTGACCGCGATGGCAGGGCGGACTGGCGACTCGGCGGTTGGTGGGTCGGCACGCGAGGTGGTAGGGCTCTGCGCCGAAATCCACGGCTTCCACGCTCTACTGCCGACGGCCGCTACCCCAACTGCCCCGAGAAGTACACCCTGGCACCGGAATCCGGCCAGGGTACTCACCTCCCTACCGCCAGGTCGAGTTCTCGCACCGATCGGCCAAGTAGACGCGCGCCCGACATGCCGCCTCAGCCGGAAACGAACGGGATTGCGTCGGCACGCGCGGTTATCGCCACATCAACAGAAAGTCAAAGAATGACCTACGAATTCAAGGTCGCCCCAGACGATATCGATAAGGCGGCAGACCAGCTGGCGGAAATCGCGGTGGGAAGCGCGAAGGCGGTCGAGTATGCCAAGAAGCATCTCGACCTGGAAAGCAATGCCGGTTTGGCCCTGAAACCTCTCATCGGCGTACTTCAAGAAGCCTGTGACGAACTGGCGGTGAATTACACACGGCTGGGCTCCAAGACAAGCGAATCCGCCACGGAGTTGAAGAACGCCGCGAACATGTACCGAACGGTCGACAAAGCACGGGCCGAAGCGCTCGACAAGACCTACCCGACAAAGGCCAGCAAATGACCGACACTACTACCGCCTCCGATCCGACCGCGAAGCTCGTCGAACCGCAGGTAGAGGCCTGGTTGTCGACCGGAGGAACTCTGGTCGACTTCGTCCTCGGAAACGCGTACAGCGTTACCTACTACTTGAACGTCATCGTCTCGTTGACCGGATGGAACCCGATCGAAGATGTACAGAAGTATTTTGGAGGAGATTGGCAAGAGCTGCTCGAGTCCGCTAAAGCGGTAGAGAATCTGGCCGCATATAACACCGCCTACGGTGACGCGATCGACGCAGCGATGAAAAATGTCGAATCATCGTGGCAGGGCAACGCGGCCACCAGCGCGGCCGATTACTTCTCCAAACTGACGACGGCCCTCGACGGGCAGGTCGAGCCACTGACACAGATCGCCAACGCGACCGCCGCGTTCGCGTGGGCTTCGTTCGGCATCGCGCAGACCGTCCAAGCGGGAATACTGGAACTCGGCGACCGTGCGGTTCAGTGGGTTCTGACGCAAGCCGCCGCAGCTGCTGCAGCAGCGACCGGCGTCGGCGCCTCCGCCGCAGCCGCACTCGAGGTCGTCTGCAATGCCATCCTCCTCGCGATGACACTCAATGTTGTGAAACAAATCAAGAACCTTGGAGCCTTGCTGGCTGCCGCACAAGCAGCGCTCGGCACGATCACGGCGTTCATCGGGACCGCGATGGAATTCCAGATCCCCAGTCTCGGCGGAACCTACGACCATCCCGGGGTGAACTGATGAATCGCGAGGAACCGATGCTGGATCTCGCCGGCGGCGATGTCGGCATGTCACGTCACCTTGCGAAGGCTCTGAACATCATTGTCGGCAGCCCGGGCCTCGCCCCGGATCTGAAGGCGCAAATGCAGGAGATCCTGCAAGGGAAGGGCACCATCCGCGATCTCGTGCACAGCGAGTCGTTCGCGCGTCTCGGCGACGCGGTCATCCCCAAGGCGCTAGAGGATTTCGCGGCGACATCGCCCGAGGAAATCCAGCGAAAGGCCGAACTGGGAAACGCGATCCTCGAAAGCTACCGGAACCAGGATCCCGAAACTTCGCCCCCCGCAGAGCCATCCCCGAGTTCGTCGCCCGAGCAATCGCCGACCAGTGCTCCCCAGGGAACACCGTCGACGGCGGCCTCCGAGGTCGGAAGCAGCGGTAACCGCCCTGCGAGCCATGTGATTCCAGGAACTCGGAAGCCCAACCGCGATCGGATCGTCACACCCGACGACCTGGACGACGACGATCTGTACTTTCAGGACCGCAACCAACGCGGATGGCTCGAGTGAGGCTACCTCGCCTGGCCGGTGACTATTACCGCCCCAACAGCGGTGACGGCTTCGAGGCGACCCCACTACCACCGAATCCACCGGTGTATCAGCGGCCGTACACGCACGAGGACGACGTGACGATCCGGCTGCGTCGGTGTCAGGCCCCTTTGCCGAATACCGGTTCGCTCTGGCGGAAAACGCCCCGGCGGCTACGCGTCGAACCACTCGAACTGGAAATTGCGCAATCTCTGCCCGATTTGTGTCCCGGGCACGGTCTTCCGGCGGTGTCGCGAAACCACGTGCGGGCCAGCTTCTACGACACGGAGCTACATCCTCGGTTTCATCGCACAGCCAGAGAACGAGACCTCGGCAAGAACTTGTTCACCGGAGGCGTGGTGCCGGTCGCACCTGTTTCGACGATCCTCGTCGGCGAGTGGCCCGTCTGTGACCGATGCGTCCGTACGTCCGGGCGATACCGCTGGGCCGCCCGCTCGCTGCTATGGCTGATGGTCGCCAATCTCGTCGCTGTGGTGATAGTCAGTGTGGCGCATGTCGATCCCCTGCTCATCCCGCTGGTACTCGCACTCTTCCCGGGTTCGATTCCGCTGGGGCTGGTGGTGGTCATCCACCTGTTCGGCAAGAGTGCCCAGCGGGTGACGTACCGCCCCATCTGTGACGAAAGGTTCGCCTTCGTCCAAGCTCACCCCCGCTTCCGGGCAGCGATAGAACAAGATCCGCGCTATAGTCCTTCGCTCGACAAAGAGCCTGGCACGCAATAAGAATCGGTCGTCTCGGCCATCCGGGACGGCCGAGACGGACATCGCGCAGACCCGCAGATGCACCCTCGGCATTTGCCACCGCTTCGCTCGAGCGGAGACCCCGCGCCGAGCCATCCCGATATCAGCGTCGCTGTTCCCCGTCGACCGGCCCCGGCAGACTGCCTAGATCGAGCGTCGGCTTCTGCGCAGACGTGCGAAAAGTCTCGAACTGACGGCCTTGCTCGAGCTGCCCAGATTCTTTGGCAACCAGCATCTGGCAATCGAACCCGGAAGCGACCGTCGGCGCTGGAGCGGCGGATCAGGGGCGCGGTTGTGCCAGGCGGGTGATTTCGCGGCGGATTGCGGACTGGTCGCAGGGGGCGATGTGGAATTCGTTGTATTGGTGGCGGTAGTGGTAGCGGCCGTCGCCTTCGATGTCGAACCAGTTCAGGTATTCAGGTGGGGCGGGGTGGGAATCACGTAGGCCGCGAAGGATTTCCACGGTTCCGGAACCGGAGCGCGGGGCGCGCAGCAGGCGGTAGATGCGGTCGGACGCTGTCTCTTTGAGGCCGGTCCAGGATTCGAGGTCGTCGACCAGGCGTTGGGCATCTTCGGCCACGGCCGGATGACGTCCCGGCGGCACGTCGCCGAGCACTGCCGTGAATACGGCGGCCGCGATCGCGGCGGTGCCGACCTCGAGCACTACATTGCCGCCGAAATCGGGGGTGGGGCCCGGCCGTTGCACCAGGGTGACGCCGATGTCGGCGTCGATCGCGCCGAACGCGCGCAGCGGGCGTCGCCGAGTTCCGGTCAGCGTCAATGCGATTCGCGGATCGGCGGCCACACGCAAGGCCGCCGAGAGGTCCGGGTTGGCGTGCAGCGGCATGCGGCGGTCCAATTCGCGGGTGAGCTGGTCGAATTCGTCTTCCCAGCGCACCGAGGCGATCAGGCGCAACGGAAAGGGGTAGCGATCCGACCCCGTCTCGCGCCAGATGTGCATGAACTCATCGGGCGTGAACTCGAATTTCACCCGTGCTCACCGCTCGGGTGGGCCGCGGGCACCTCGGACCCGATCGCCTGGGGAACCGCGGGATCGTCCGGGCCGACCAGTTCTTCGTACTGGCCGATCAGGTAGTCGGGGACCTTGCGGCTCGACTCGTCCTCCCCCGATTTGCGTCCCGCACCGGGCGAGGACATGCCCGACATACCGTTGCGGCCGCTGCTGGCGGCGCTGGTCGCCGCGGTGGAAACCATTGCCGCGCCGGAGTTTCCGGTCGTCGGCACGCCGGTGACACTGCGCCCTGGACTCGGTGTGGTGCTGCTGCCGGGTCCGGATGTGCCACCCGGTCCAGAAGTACCGAAGCTGCCCGGCTGTCCGGAGGTCGTCTGGGTGGTAGTTGTCGCGGCGGGCGAGGTGGCGGTAGTGCTCGCGGCTGTCGTCGGAGACTGCGTCTGTTGTCCGGTAGTGGAATTCGAGTCGAGGGCCGTGGGGTTCACCGTGCCCTGATCGCTCCCCGGTGTGCCCGATCCGTTCGACTCGCCGTTGCCACCGCCAGTGTTCCCAGTGCCCGATCCGGTGGTGCCGCCATCGCCGCCCCCGTTACTTACGCCCGGCCCGCTAACGCCGTTGCCTCCGCCTGGCGACGTGACCGGCACGAATGTTGGGACACCGGACCCGGCGGGACCGTAGGACGGTTTGTAATTGTTGTTCATGGTGTCGATCGCCGTGCGATGCAGCGCCTCGATACCGCGCTGATAGGCGACTTCCTCGCTGTCACCGGCCCCGACCAGTCCCGCGCCGACCGCGGAAATGATGACCTGTGCCGGATCCAGCGTGGTCGCCGAACCCCTGCTCCCCTCCGCCGCGGATGGCGGCGGCACCGTCATCTTCACCACCTCGGCGGCTGACGCCACACCCTTTATCCGGTGCCCACAAGCATTGATCACCTGCTCGACATCGCTGGCCTGCCGATAAAACGTCTGCGCCGCAGCGAGAGCCGCATCGGCCATGGTCCCCTCGATGCCCGAGGCCAATGCCTTCTGAATCGCGAGATTCGCGCCGAACAGTCCACCGCTCAGCGCGGTGGCGATGCTGATCCAGGTATCGGCCTGATGATGCATGATGCCCGGACTCATCTGCTGCGCGTGAGTGTAGATCTCCTCATGCGTGATGCCCTCGAACTGCTCCATCCGAGTGATGTACGCCGGATCCTGGCCATCGGCAGAGAGTTTCGTCTCGTACTGCTGCGCCCCCTGCTGCTGACCGCGCGCAAGCGTGCTCGGCTGAGTGGTGTCGGGCTTGCGGCTCGAATCGAATGCGCCGAGTGCTGAGGGAACATTATTGATGTCGAGAGGGCCGGTCATGGTTAGTTGTCCTTGCCGATCTCCGGTTCGATGGTGGAGGCGATGTCGGTTATGCCGTCGCAGGGGTTGAGGGTTTGGGGGGCGCGGGTTGTCAGATCGACTGCTATCTGTACGAACCCCGCCTTTGTACGCAGATCGACCTGACAGCCGCGATGGGCGTCGGGATCGTGGACGAGGAGAGCTTCGCGGCCGTTCACGGTGATCGGCTCGCTGTAGGAGCCGACCTTCTTCAGGTCTTCTTCCCAGGTTGCGTTTCCGGAGAGCAAACTCAGGTCACGCAGTTGAGAAGAGAAGTGGCAGACAAGGAAGCTGTACTCGGCGATGAGATCTTTGCCGCGCTCGCGCGTGGTCCCGCCGAATCCGGCCTTTTGGATGGTCTCGTCACTGATCCATGTGCACGGGTCGAAGACGATCTTTGGACGTCCGGTGCTGGCGGTGTACTTGTTGTCCTGCGACGGGGGCTGAAGCTTCGGGTTGGTCAGGGTCGGCCTAGCCGACTGAGTTGCAGTGGATGACGTGGCCTGATCTGAACCGGCCGGGTGCGGCGGGTTGTCGCTGCCGGATGAACAGCTCGTCGCGACCGGCGCGATCACTGTCGCCAGTAGGGCCAGCAAGATATTCCGGATTCGCCTCATGACGACTATGCCTCCGAGGTGACTGTGGCGATCGACTGCGCGTACATGGTGTCGGCTTCCTCCACAAGTTGTCCGGCTCGTAGGTAGGCCGCAGCCATCTTGAACGCCGCTTCCCTCATCCCTTCGAGCGCTTCCGTCATCTTCTTTGCCTTGCCGGAAAACCCGTTTTGCAGCTCCTGAGCGGACTCGAATCCACCAAAGCCTTCCATCCGGTGCAAATCCCGCGAAGCCTTGATCTGTGGTTCCAGTGTGGTCTCGACCAGCCTGGTATAGACCTCAGCGCACCGACGTGCAGCGTCGGCCTCCATCCGGAATGTTCCACCAGTGGCTTGCTGATACAGCGCATTTGCGGCCGATTGCCCCACTTCCATCGGCGATCCCTCCCTCGCTGTTTCGTCCGCTTACTGTACTGGACGCGTGAAACGGTCAATCGGTTCCGTTGGGACGCAAAACGTTCTCGATTGGTTTCGATCCTGCGGGTTCAGCGCACGCCTGCCGCTTTCAGCGCGGACACTCGCATCGAGAAGCGTGCGGTGCCGGTCTCGTGGCGGGTCGAGTGAACCCGCCGGACACAAATATGCCGACGCTGATCTGGTCCGCGAAAGCCGTGGTGGATGCAATTCTTCCTGGGGTTATGCTCCGATCGCATGATCATTCGCGATGCCGCCTCCGCGTGGGATGGCGGTGTGCTCTGCTGTGGCGAACAGTGAAACCTGATGGGAGGCGGGACATGTCGGAGGACGGATCGACGCTGGCACGGCGGCAACTGGGGAAGTATCTGCGGGATGGCCGACAAGGGTGCGGCCTCACGCTGCATCAGGCGGCCGAGCTGATCGAGCGCAGTGGCAGCACATTACAGCGGATCGAAAAGGGCACAGTGGCGCATCTGCGCGATGTGGACCTCGACGCGCTGTGCAAAATCTACAGCTTCGATGCGGACCAGACTGCGGCGATGAAAGGACTTGCGGCACAGGGCAATGAGCTCAGTTGGTGGTTCGAGTACGGCGACGTGATGCCGAAGAACTTCGACTTCTTCGTCGGGCTGGAGGCTTCGGCGCAGCGGCTGACGACCTATGAGTCCGAACTCGTGCCGGGGTTGTTGCAGACACCGGCGTACGCCAGTGTGCTCATCCGATCCGGCTATCCGGATGATGATGCCGAGGAGCACGCACGCCGAGTGCAGTTGCGGATGCGGCGGCAGTCGAGAATCACTCGCAAGCACAACCCGGCGGCACTCAACGTCATCCTGCGAGAGTCGGTCCTCCGGGGGATGGTCGGCGGGCCGAAGGTGATGGCGACCCAACTGAGGCACCTTGCCGACATGAGCACCCGCTCCAACGTAAGGTTGCAAATCCTCCCGTTCCGTGCGGGATTCCCATTGGGGGTCGCGGTCGGTCCGTTCGTCATCCTCGAGTTCGGCACGGATAGGCATGGCCAGCCGATCGAGCCGCCAGTGGTCTACACAGAGAATTTCACGGGGGACTTGTATCTTGCGAAACCAACCACTCTCCGGCGATACCATGAGGCGTACGAGAGCCTCCGGCGAAGCGCGATGGATCCCATCGATAGCCGTGCTCTACTCACGCGAATGGCAAAGGAGTACGCGTGAACTTTGATCTGACCACTGCCGACTGGTTCAAGAGCAGCCGCAGCGGTGCCAATGCGAACTGTGTCGAAATCGCCTTCCTCCCGAACAACCATGTCGGCGTTCGCGATTCGAAGAACCCCTCCGGCCCCGCACTCATGTTCACCTCGGCCGAGTGGTCAGCCTTCACCGCCGCGACAACTCGTGGAGAGTTCGACCGCTGACCTCAGAGGGGCACCACATGGCGAACCACTCGGACGCGAAGTGGTTCAAAAGCAGCCGCAGCGGAGGCAACGCGAACTGCGTCGAGGTCGCCTTCCTCCCGAACAACCATGTCGGCGTTCGCGATTCGAAGTACCCCTCCGGCCCAGCACTGATGTTCACCGCAGCCGAATGGTCGGCCTTCACCGCCGCGACGACTCGTGGAGAGTTCGACCGCTGACCTCAGAGGGGCACCACATGACGAACTAATCGGACCCGAAGTGGTTCAAGAGCAGCCGCAGCGGTGCCCACTCGAACTGCGTCGAGGTCGCTTCCCTCCCGAACAACCGTGTCGGCGTTCAGGATTCGAAGACCCCTCCGGGCCCGCACTCGTATTCACCCCAGCCGAATGGTCAGCCTTCACCGCCGCGACAAACCGTGGCGAATTCGACCGCTGACAGTCCCACTTTCGCATTTGGAGTACGCGTGAACCTCGATCTGCCCAGCTCCGACTGGTTCAAGAGCAGCCGGAGCGGCGGCAGCTCGAACTGAGTCGAAGTCGCCTTCCTCCCGAATAAGCATGTCGGCGTTTGTGATTCGAAGACCACATCGAGCCCAGCACTCGTGTTCACCCCGGCTGAGTGGTCAGCCTTCACCGCCGCAACGACTCGTGGAGAGTTTGACCGCTAACGGCCCCAGGCGGACTCAGCTGTAGGGTCTCAGAACTCGTGAGGAATCTCAGAATGCATGGCGGTGACATGGCGGATCCGTCATGTTTTGAGATTCGGCTCCCTTTTGTCGGTTGGTTGGCGGATGATCTTCGCCAGTTGCTCTCCACGGCAAGCGGATTCGAGTTGGCAAGCGTGATGGTGTCAAAGCACTCTGGTCTCGAGGGTCGGTTACTGTCGATGCTGTGCAGGTCAGGTTCCGACACGTTGCCGACGATGTCGAGGAGGTCGGCGCGCTTGCAGCGGTGAGTGCCGAAGCATTGAGCCAAGCGGCGCCGCGGTGGCGATTCCGCTGGTATCACGGTCAGAAGCACTACTCGGGCACGTATCGATCGGCTACCGAGTCCGCCATGTCATCTCCGAGTCGCGGCTGACCGGGATGTCGTGCAAGGTGCATCCCCGCGGCCGGGTCCAATTACGACGAGGCGACCGCCGCAGTCTTTTGGAGGAGAGTCATGTCCTTTCCTAGGCTTCCCCAGCCGGAGTCGGGTGAAGTGTTGTTGGTCTGCACGTGCTACGAGGACGGCACGGCACTGTGGGGCGGGCTGTTTGGCGAGATCGCGGGCCGCCGGGAAGGCGATGTGCTCGTCGTCGGGGGCAGCGGGGTTCGGCTGCGACCGATCGAGGACCGCGGATGGGACTTCATGCACGGCGGAAACGTCCCGGCGCTTGTCGTGGACGGTGGCCCGGTGCCGCCGGTCGCCGTCTTGGCAGACATTCCGGTGGTGTACGGCGGGGACGGGCCGTTGCTGGTGGACCTGGCGGCGATCCCCGGGCGCGGTGTCCGGGTTCCGTCGGCCCGGCTCGGCGAGATCCTGGCCGATCTGCTGGGCGGCGCACTCACATTCGACCACCTGGTGCGCAACATGGACGTGTGCGGCATGTACGAGGGGGAGGGCGGGCGCCCGGCCTTCCCCGCGCCGACGGCACCGCCGCGCCGGTCCTTCCCGGCACTGCCCTCCACCGCTGGCGTACTGCTGGTCCGTACCTTCTTCGACGACGAGGAGGGCTGGCACGCCCTGCTCGACGAGTTGGGCGGGGCCGACGAGGATGGCTGGGTCGGCGCAGACCTGGACCTGGACGAGATCGACGGGGAGCACTATCCGCTGACGGCGTTGGTCGTCGACGACCGAGCTTTCGGGGGTCTGCTGCCGGGTCAGGTCCCGGCGCTGGTCCCGCCGCCTGAGAAGCGCACCGAGGAGCACACCACGCTGGTTGTTCTCGCCGATGCCAGGACCTTTACCGAGCCCGGCCGACCGCTGACCGCTGTCGACCTGTACGACACCCCAGGGCAGCCCGCCGTCCTTCCCTGCCGCATGGTCGGATCGCTTGCGGACAACCTGGAGATCGGCAACATGGACTTTTGCGAGTTCGTCGCCGTGGAGGATACGGACCCGTGGTGGGAGGGCTCCTGAAAGGGCACGCGATGCTGCCCTACTGCCGTGAGCATCGGACAGCAGGGGCGCCATCACCGTCGCGCGCGCAACGCTGGCGCCGATGAGTCTCGGAAACAGCCATTCACAAGAACCCATATGGTCTCGGATAGAGGAATTGAAGACGTCCGGCATATTCTGAGAAATGGGGTCCACGGGAGCCACCACCCACGCGACAAGGCCCACACCACCACCCGGGACCCCGGTCTGCGACGCACACAACTCCACTGTCAGCGACCGCGTTCAGCGGTTACGCAGAACCGTGAGGGCCAGCACCACAAGCCACCCGCACAGAAATATGTGGCTACCACGCCCATCGAGAAGCCGGGCGCACTATGCCGGAATGCGTCATCGTGCCCGTCCAGATATGAGGTCGGAGCCCAGTCGGCGACCTGATACGTTTGCGGAAACCTGCGGTGTCGGCGCGGGCACGAATTGTGGTTGGGGGCGAAATGAGCGAGGACACTGAAGAGTTGGCCGCGCGGATCAAGCGGATCAATGAGGCGACTGAGCGGGTGCGGGGCCGTGCCCAGTCTGCGGACGGCACCGTGTACATCGAAACCGATGCCCGCGGGGCGATTACGGATCTGCGGCTCGCGCCCCATGCTGTGGAGCATGGAATGAGCCGACTGGCCATGCTCATCGTCGATCGGCATCGGGCGGCGTATACGAATGCTGAAGCCGAGGCTCAGCAGGTGTTCACGGAGGTGTCGCAGGAGTACCCGCTCGTGGACAGCGGATCCGGCGACACTCGGGACGAACAACTTTCGATCCGGAACTCGGAGCCGTCCGCGCCGCCAACGTATGTCCCAACGCATCTCCGCGGCGACAACGGCACTGGCCGCGGTTCGTACGGCGACCACGATTACGTCATCTGAGGTTGGGGATGTTCGAGATCGATCCTGTGCGAGTTCGTGAACTCGCCAACAATGTGCGCGGACACTCGACCATCATTGCGGGCAAGGCACCAGTGGCCGTCCCCGGTCGCGATGAGGCCCGAGCCGGAGCGAGGGAATCGCTGGCACTGACGCGGGCCGAGGAGACGCTGAAAGCTCTCGATGGAGTCCTGAAGTTCCATGCTGGACGGTTCAGTGGGATTGGGGATCTCGCGGAGAAAGCGGCGAACGAATTCGAGGAATTGGACCGGCAACGCGCCGTGAAACTCGATCAAGCAGGGCCGCGATGAGTGAATCGGAACCGCTGACGATCTCACAGGTACTGGCGTGGAATCTCAACCCAGCCGACGCCCTGGCCGTAGCCCTGAGCCGTGCTGCCGAGGAAATCGAAGCGGAAATCGAAGCCGCGGCCAGCGCGCTCGCCGGCTCGTACGAGTACTTCAACAGCGAGTCCGGCGAATCCGCTCGCCAGCGGGCCCAGGACGATCGCAAAGATGCGCTCACCACCGTCGATATCTACCAGGAACTTTCAGGAGTCATCGCGTCCACGACAGCGGTGTTCGAGGGCATGATCCTCCTGATTCGCGCGGCGATCAAGGAGATAGAAGACTCCGAATGGGACCTTTTCTACACCGATGACGGGGAGGTGAAGTCGAGGAAGTCCAATTGGGAGTGGATGAGGAAGTACTGGTGGTCGCCGGGGACTGCTATCGCGTACAAGGAGCTCGAGGAGGCCAGGCTCGCTGGCGGGCTGCGCGTCGCCTTGAACCGAATTCAGGAAGCGGATCTAATGGCAGAGGGGACGATTCAAGGTGCGCTGGAGAAGGTCCCGATTTCGGCCCGGCAGGCCCTCATCGCCGTACCCACCGATCCCGAGCTGGCGAAGATTCTCACCGACTATCAAACCGACGCCACCAAGGAAACCGTCGTGTGGCCGAGCGGCTGGCTCCTCGATATCGTCCGTGGCTGGGACCCGACCTTCAAAGCTGGGGCGATGCCGCGTGAAGAAGCCACCGCACTGGAAAACCTAATCGGTCAGCACGGGCTCCTCGGCCTCAAGGAGTTCTATGACATCAAGACCGAGGCGGAGCAGGCCGCGAAGGACCAATTCCCTGGATTCGATGTGGTGACGCAAGAACGAGTGCTTTCCGATGGTCATGGTGATGCATTCCGGCATGCATATTGGAATGCGCGAATGACCCAGGAATTCGGTGAAGATTGGACTCAAACCTATACGACGGCCCACGAAAAGACCGGCGGGAATCCACCGGCGCGTGAGGCAATGGATTTGTACAACAATAGGCTAGGACGCGAAATCGCCATCGATAATCCTGGCGCAAGTCCGGAACATTTGCGGACCAAGATTTCGGAAGCCATTCAGGATGGACATGCGGTCGTGCTCAAAACGCCGGAAGGGCAATCTCAACCACAGATAATCTGGAGTAATCAGGTGGAGGTCGCCAAAACTGATATCCAATCCGGGGTGGGGCTCCCGCTGCCGGGGAAGCGATGAGGGCTGATATGAAGATCCGATACTTTGCCCTCGTTGCGGTCGCGGTGTCCATGATGAGCGCGTGTGGGGTACCGCCATCCGCCGAGGAAGTATGTGGCTCGGATATTTTCGACTTCGGCAGTCGGCTCGAGCCATTGGGATCTGGACCACGTCTCAAGGAGGAGATCGGTAAGGCGGCTGTCGCCAAAGCCGCGACTACCCTCGGCGATATCGCTCGCGATGCCGGATGGTCCAACAACTGGGATCGGATGATCGTGGTCGTCGCGGATGCGGAGATCGACGATCTGAACAAGGCGGCACAGATCGACAGGCCCAAACCCTGTTGGCGGGGACTCCCGTACCACGTGAACTCTGATGGCCCATCGGATGCCTACTTTCTCTTCCTCTCGAATGGAAGACGCATGCAAGCGGTGGAATGGACTACCGATGCCATGCCTCCGCTGAGACTGCACCGTCATCCATCACTCACACCGCTATCCGCGCTGGTGGTGGACGAGGACGGCGAACTCGCACCCGCCGGTTGACATCGCCAATTTTGCGATAAGCACCCGCTGCACCGCAGATAACTTGAACCAACCAGGTGAAGATCGGCGAGGCCGTGAACTCGGCAGCCTTCAACAACCAGCCGGACAGCCTGCTTGCCGGGCGCCCCTGTGGCAGAAAATGACTGCCACCCAAATGAGCTAGCTCAGTTAGGAATTCATGCGGAGTAATCTGCCGCCCTGTATGCGTCTACCCTCTGTACTCGGGCTGGCGGCAATCCTGCTCCTGCTCGTCGGCTGCGAGCTGTCGTCGTCCGACGAAAAAGTCATCGTCGAACAGGAGAGTCCAGCTCTGGCGGATGCATTCGAACGTGTTCGGAACTCTCACGGCACAGCTCGACTCGGGGACCTCATTACCGAATCCGGGATTCCGGTGGGTTCGTGGGACCGGATGTACAGCTTTTCGTCCGCCACCAAGGAAAGTATCAACGATCGTCTCGGGACGAAGGGATTGGACTGGTGGGGTCTCCCTTTCGCCTCCGACTCTCTCATACAAGTATTCGTCAATAATGGCAAAGTCGTGTACGCATACAGTGACCGCAACCCACGGTACGCGGCTTATAGGGGCGCAACACCAGAGTCCGAGGTGAAAGCCGTGGAGCGAACGGCAGCGGGGACAACGGAAAGCGACACCTACTGGAGCATCGAAATCGAAGAGTTCCCAAAATAGGGTAGGCGCAATGCTATCCAGCCTTACTATTCCAACAGCGGCCTGGCGTTTGTTGAGATTCCCCCGAAGCGATGAGGACGGGAATGAAGATCCAATACGTTGCCCTTGCTGCGGCGGTTGTGTCCATGATGAGTGCGTGCGGGATACCGCCATCCGCAGAGGAAGTACGTGGCTCGAACAACCTTTTCACCTTCGATATCCGGAATGAGCCATTGGGATCTGGTTCACGCCTGAAGACGGAGACCAGCAAGGCGGCCGCCGCCAAAGCTCCGACCACCCTCGGCGATATCGCTCGCGATGCCGGATGGTCTGACAACTCTGTGGGTGGTAGGAGCTGATACGACTGTCGTTGCGGCCGAGGGATTTACCAGCGCCCCCGCGAAGACGGCGGCGGTAGCACGCGCGGCGTTCCCGATCAATACGCTGCCGATGCGGCTGCGGGATCGTCTCGTGAGGAGTTCGCCAACGAGCCATTCACCTGATGCTCCTGCGCACGGTTTCTCACGCCGCGCACGAATTCGCGGGGCAAAACCGTGCGCGGCGCGCGAATTGGTGCGCGGGAACCGAGACGGGTTCAGCGGCGGCGCAGGCCCGAAAGCACCAGCGCCGCAAGGGCACCCACGCCGAAGTAGGCCGCGCCGGTGCCCATCGAGAGACCGGCCGGGCGCATGCGGGGCTTGATTACGGCGGGGGCGGGTGGGGGGATTTCGGCTTCGATCTCGTTTTCCGATGCCGTTGCGGCCCAGGCGGTTGCGAATAGGATGATGCGATAGGTGGTGTAGCTGAACACCATCAGGCCGATGATCGATCCGAATACCGCGCCTGCGGGGCTGTGCAGCACCATCTGCAGGTAGAACGACGCGACGTATTTGAAGAGCTCGAAGACCACTGCGGCGATCGCCGCGGCTCGGGCGGCACTTCGCAGGGTGACCGGCTCGCGGGGCAGGCGTGCGATGATCCAGACGAACACCGCCCACGATGCGAGGAAGCCGAGCAGTATCGAAATGAGGACCAGGATCAGCCGCGCACCGGGCAACTCCGACAGGCGGAACGTGCTCAGCAGTCGCGCGCCGAGGGTGCTCGATGCCAGCGTGGACAGGCCGATCGAGACCACGAAGGCCAGGGCGAGACCGATCAGCGCGCCGAGGTCGGAGAGTTTGTTGAGGAACCAATTGCCTTCCGGGGTCTTCTGTTCCCACTGTTCGGTCAGTGCCGCCCGCAGATTCGCCATCCAGCCGAGTCCGGTGTAGACACCGACGAGCAGACCGAGCGTACCGACCGTGCCGCGCGATCGGACCGCCTGATCGATCAGATCATTGAGCTGGCCGCCAAGCGAACCCGGAATGTTCTCGATGATCTTGTTCCGCACTTCGGTGAGCATTTCCGGGTCGCCCGACAGCACGGAGCCCGCGATCGCGAAGGCGACCATCAACATCGGAAACAGCGACAGCACTGTGAAATACGTGATCCCGGCCGCGTAGTAATTACCGCGCTGCCGTTGATAGTTTCCGCCCGCGCGGATGAGGTGATCCAGCCATGGCCGCGACTGAATCCGACGTTCGAGCGCCGCCTTGATGTTGTCGATCACCTGCATCTGTCACGCCCCTTCAACAGAGACCGCGCGGTGCTGGTCGACGAGCGGTCGCTAGCGGTATTCCCCAGCTAACGAGCCAAAAACCCCACCCGGTCGTAAACCTGTGCCAGAGTGTTGCCGGCAATCTCGCGCGCCCGCTCGGCGCCTGCGTCGAGGATGCGGTCGAGTTCGCCCTGATCCGCCAAGTACTCTTCCACCTTCGCCTGTAGCGGGGTGACAAATTCGACCAGCGCGTCGGCGACGTCGGACTTCAGATCGCCGTACCCCTTACCGTCATAGTCGCGTTCCAGCGTGACGATCGGGGTGCCGCTCAGCGAACTCAGGATCACCAGCAGGTTGCTCACACCCGCCTTGGCTTCCGGGTCGTAGCGGATTTCGCGCTCGGTATCGGTGACCGCGGAGCGAATCTTCTTGGCGGTGATCTTCGGATCGTCGAGCAGGTTGATCAGACCGGCGTCGGTGGAAGCCGACTTGCTCATCTTCGAGGTTGGATCCTGCAGGTCGTAGATCTTCGCGGTGCCCTTGACGATATGCGCCTCCGGCACCACGAAGGTCTTCTTGAACCGAGTATTGAAGCGCTGGGCCAGGTTTCGGGTCAGCTCCAGATGCTGGCGCTGATCCTCGCCGACCGGCACCTGATGCGCACGGTAGAGCAGGATGTCCGCGGCCATCAGGACCGGATAGGTGAACAGTCCGACGCTGGCGTTCTCCGCGCCCTGTTTGACCGACTTGTCCTTGAACTGGGTCATCCGGCTGGCCTCGCCGAATCCGGTGATGCAGCTGAGCACCCAGGTCAGCTGGGCATGCTCGGGCACCTGGCTCTGCACGAACAGGGTGGAGCGCTTGGGGTCGATGCCGAGCGCGAGCAGCTGCGCGGCCGCGGCCTTGGTGCGCCGGCGCAGTTCCTTCGGATCCTGCGACACGGTGATCGCGTGCATATCCGGGATAAAGTAGAGCGCGTCGTAGTCGTCCTGCATGGTCACCCAGTACTGCAGCGCCCCAAGGTAGTTGCCGAGATGGAAGGATGCGCTGGTGGGCTGGATCCCGGACAGCACCCGCTGTTTGCGTTCAGCGGCCGGGTTCGTCTGAGCAGGACTGGACATATCCCGATCTTCGCATGGCTGTCACGCGGAATTTCGCGGGTCCCTCCGTGGTTACGCTCCGCTACCGCCTCCGGGCCCGTCGCTCACGCCGCGGTATTCGATCGGCGGCGTTCGCGGCTCCCTCCGTGGTTACGCTCCGCTACCGCCTCCGGGCCCGTCGCTCACGCCGCGGTCACGCGGAATTTCGCGCCGCCCAGTTGCGTGGGTCGACACCGGGCATACTCGGGCGGCCGGTGCTGTGCAGTTCGCGTTCCCGCTTGGACAGCAGCTTGTAGACCGGCGCGCTCGGACCGGCCAGCGTCGCGCGCAGCACCGGCGGAACCAGCGGCGGTGCGATATGCGCGGTGCGCACGCCCTGCGCGAGCGCGCGGTAGGCGAGTTGCTCGGGCAGCCCCCAGCGCATCCCGTACATATCGCGGATCCGCGGCGGCAGACTGCCCTGCACCAGCAGGTAGAACGCGTCGACGACCTGGCGGATCGGCCCGCGCTGCCGATAGGGCACACGCTGACCGGCCAGATACGAACCAACCAACCGGGCCTCATCGGTGAGGAACAGCTCGTCCGAGGCGAGGTAGTCGTCGAAGGATTTGCGGAACAGCGGGTAGCTGCTGGGCGCGGCCTCGCGCGGCATGCCGAACAGCTCGCCCCAGCGGAGGTAGTCCTGGTACAGCCCCTCGCGTTCGCCGTCGGTGAGCGGGCGGACCAGCAGATCGTGCATCACTTCGGCCGAGTCGAAGGCGAAGGCCATGGTCATGTACATCAGATGCGGGTCGAATGCGGAGTAGCCGGTGCCCGCCGGATGGTGCGGGCCCGCTTCCTCGGGCAGTTCACCGACGACCTTCGCATGCTTTTTGGCAGTGAAGGCGAGCGCGCGATCCGCCTCGTCCTTGCTGCCGAGGAAGACGGCTTCGAAAAGCTTGCCGGTCAACGCGAGTCGCGTGTACGGAGTCATCCGATGCTCGGTGTTCTCGGCGGTTCCGACGTACAGCAACGGATTGACCGCGCCGATCACCAGGGCACGCTGACCGTAGGTGAGGCCAACCGCGCGTTTGCTCATGACGCGTCGGGCCATCGAATGATCGGCGAAGTAGCCGGGCTCGGACATCGCTGCCTCCTCGTTGAGCGCGTGCCGTGGGGCATAGTGCCCCGTCATCTCGGGTGTCGGGATGCACAGCATCTGACAACAGAATCCACCAGATTTCGAAATCTGGCAACACTGTCTGCCAGATTGCGGTCATGCTCCGCTATCATGAACCGGTCGAGCGAAACCGCAGCCGTGCCAGAATCGCCACATGACTGCATCGCGAAGCGATTCCGTGAGGGGCGGTGCTCGGGCGACGGGTGAGCCTGCATCGGGAAGCGATTCCGCGGGAGGTGGTGCTCGGGCGGCGGGCGGATCGGCATCGGGTAGCGATTCGACGGGGCGTGGCGGCCGGACGAATAAGTCGGCATCGGCCAGCGACCCAGCGACCAGCAGCGACCGCAGGACGACATCGCCCGGCGATTCCACAAAGGATGGCGGCCAGACGACAGGTGGCCCGACGAAACGTGCCTACGGCGGCGTCTCCGCCGACGAACGCCGCGCCCAGCGACGCACGACACTGCTCGATGCCGCACTGGAGATCATCGGCACCCAGGGCATCGCCAAGCTCACCGTTTCCGGGCTGTGCGCACAGGCTGGACTCAATGAGCGCTACTACTACGAAAGCTTCGACAGCCGCGATGCGGTGCTGGCCGCGCTCATCGATCGGATCGCGGAGGAACTGGCCGGGGCGATCATCGGTGCGCTGCAGACCGCACCGGCCGATACCCGAGCCAAGGCGCATGCCGCGATCTCGGCAGGGATTCACCTGCTCACCGACGATCCGCGCAAGGCGCACGTCGCACTGGTCGCGGGCATGGCGACGCCGGAACTGCGCGCCCGCACGAACCAAACGGTGCGGGTATTCGCCCGCATCGTCGCCGCCGAGGGCATCGACTTCTACGGCATCACCGACCCGAATCCCGATCCCACCATCGACTTTCGCGCCACCTACCTGGTCGGCGGCCTGGTCCAGACCCTCACCGCCTGGCTACAGAACGACCTCCCGCTCACCCGCCAAGAACTGATCGATCACACCACCGACGTCTTCGTACTCCTCGCCGAGGACCTCGCCAGCCGCCTCACCTGAGCCAGACCGGCATCGACGGTAGTCGAATGGTCGTTCCCAGCGAGACCGACAGCCACCATTCGACTGTGCCCGGCGCTACGGGCTCAGGCGGACGATCTCCGGGTCGGACGGTTCGCCTTGGAGCACGACCCGGAAGGCCAGGCCCTTGGTGGACCAGTATTCGGCGGCCTCGCGCATGGCTTCGATGAACCATGCGCGTTCTTCCAATTCATCGATCAGTAGCTCGGCCGAATCGCGGATCACGGCAACATATCCGGCGGCGGGGCCGACGAAATCGTCTAGATCGCGCAGACATTCGTCGAAGGCGTCCTTATTCGCGCCGAAGTAATACGGGAACTGGAACGCGGGCGCGAATTCGTCGAAAACGCCTGCGGTGGTGCGCATTTTGGGCCCCCGCAGTTCGCGTACCGCGTAGTCGACGGGTGCGTCGTAGCGCACGCCGCTGAGCGTCGGCGCGTCGACGGGAAGGGCACCCACCACGGCGGACGGCGCCGAGGCCGCGGCGCCGGTGGACCGCCGGGCCTCGGGGCGGGCAAGGAACTGCGATAACGGAACTGTCATCAGCGCATCCTCGTGAAGGTTTCGTAGTGGTCACCGGTGTACCAGGCCGAACCGTCACTGCCGGTGACGATGCGTTCGGCGTCGCGGGAACGGTTGGGCTGCTTGGGGTTCACATCCCATTCCTGGTAGGTGATGGCTTTACCCGCCGAATCCTTGGCCGGCAGGGTGCCGCCACGATTCATCCAGCGGTCACCACCCTTGGTGCCGGACGCGTTGGCTGAATCCGGCCAGCGCCCCGCGTCGATTTCGGTCAGGGTCGCGTAGGCGCGATCCGGAACGCCGGGGGCGCGAACTGTGGATGTGGTGGTGACATCCGGGCCGCGCGCCGGAACCGCCACGCTGGCGCTGCGCGTGGTGGAGGTCACCGAGGCCGCGCTCGGCTTGCTGTCGCCGCCACGCGAGGCGAGCAGTGCGATCACCAAGGCCAGCAGGGCCACACCTAACGCGGCGAAGGCGCGAACCCGCTTCGATGAAATATTCATGCGATCCCGATCTCCAGCACTGCCATACCGCGAACTTTATCGGTACTGCACCGTGACGGGCGCGTGGTCGGACCAGCGCTCGGCGTAGGTGGCGGCGCGTTCGACCACCGCCTGCTTCGCCCGGCCCGCCACCTCGCCGCGGGCCAGGTGGTAGTCGATGCGCCAGCCCGCGTCGTTGTCGTAGGCACGGCCGCGGTAGGACCACCAGCTGTACGGGCCCGCGACGCCGGGATGCAGGTTGCGCACCACGTCCACATATCCGGCGGCGAGCATGCCGTCGATCCAGGCCCGCTCCTGCGGCAGGAAGCCGGAATTCTTCAGGTTGCCCTTCCAGTTCTTGATATCGAGTTCGGTATGCGCGACATTCCAGTCGCCGCAGATCACGAAATCGCTGGTCTGGGCCCGCATATGGGTGCCGATCTCGTCGAGGAAGCGGTACTTCTCGTCCTGCATCGGCGTATCGGCCTCGCCGGTATGCACATACACGCTGGCCACGGTCAATTCATCGAATTCGGCCTCGACATAGCGTCCGGTACCGGCGAATTCAGCGCTGGAACGCCAGGTTCCGTCCTGCCAGCCGCCGAGTCCGATGCGCACGGCACGCGGTTCGCGCCGGGACAGAATGCCGACTCCGGCCCGCCCCTTCGCTCCCGGTTCCGCATGCGTCAGATACCAGCCCGCATCCAGGGCGGGCGCGAGCGCGGCGCGGGTCTGCTCATCGGTTGCCCGAGTCTCCTGCAGGCAGATGATGTCAGCTTCGGTGACCGCCAGCCACTCGAGCATCCCCTTGCCCGTCTTGCCCGTCGCCGCACGGACCCCGTTCACATTGATCGACGAGATGATATAAGGCACCAGAGGACCGTACAATGCTGGTCAGACGAACTCCCCCGGGACATCGCAGTCCAGGAAGGGGTGAATGACGATGAAGTCAGGCACCACCAACTCTCCCGCCCCCATCAAAGCGCTGCATATCGGATCCGGTGATCCGGTTCTGCTGCTGCACGGGTTCATGCTTTCGCCGCACTGTTGGGAACAGGTTGCGCTGCGGCTTTCCGCGCATTGCGAGGTATTCGCCCCCGCCTTTGCCGGCCACTGGGGTGGTGAACCTATCGACGGCTGGTCGACCGATGTCCATACCCTCGCCGACCGGATCGAGGATCAACTCGATGAACTCGGTTGGCGTACCTGCCATATCGCGGGCAATTCGCTCGGCGCCTGGGTCGGCTTCGAACTGGCCCGACGCGGCCGGGCCCGCACCCTGACCGCGATCGCACCGGCGGGCGGTTGGCAGTCGCCCTCGCTCATCCAGTTCCGCGTCGGCGCGAAATTCCTCTCGCTGGTGCCGATCGTCCAGGTCGGTAAGCGGCTCGGCGGATTCGCGATCAACAATCCGGTCGCGCAACGCTTCGCCCTCATGCTGCTGAGCAAGAACGCGGCGGCCGTCTCGCGCCGCGATATCGCCGCCGTGATCAACGCGGCACTGCACTGCCAGGTCATGCTCCCGTTGATCCTGGGCACCGTGCGCGCTCCCGCGCTGGAAGACCTGTCGAACCTTCCGACCCCGGTGCGCCTGCTGATGGCCGAATACGACCGGATCATCCCCAACCGCGTATACGCCCGCCGCTTCCTGCGGGAACTGCCCGACTCCGCCGACCGCATCCTGGTCAACGGCGTCGGGCACGTCCCCATGCTCGAAGCTCCGGACCGCATCGCGACTCTGATAGCCGAACATATCTACGCCAGCCGCACTCACTTGCGCGCGGTGTGAAAACCCGGCACATGCCGTGCGCCGTCACCTTTGTGCTGTGCCGACGGCGAAGTTCGCGCTAGTGGGCGAGCAGGCCCTTGGCTATGTGGGTCACCTGGATTTCATTGCTGCCCGCATAGATCATCAAGGACTTGGCGTCACGGGCGAGTTGCTCGACTCGGTACTCGGTCATGTAACCGTTGCCGCCGAACAGTTGGACCGCGTCCATGGCCACCTCGGTGGCAGCCTCGGAGGCGTAGAGTTTCATGGCCGATGCCTCGGCGAGCGTCGGCGGCTTACCCGCCTTACCGCGCTCGAGGGTGTTGAAGACCATGTTCTGCACATTGATCCGGGCAATCTCCATCTTGGCCAGCTTGAGCTGCACCAACTGGAAGCGGCCGATCTCCTGACCCCACAGCTTGCGGCTCTTGGCATAGTCCAGGCAGAGCCGGTGACATTCGTTGATGATGCCCAACGCCATGAAACCGACACCGATGCGTTCGGCGGTGAAGCTGGAGCGGGCGCTTTCCCGGCCGTCGCCGCCCTTGTGCTCCTCGGTCTCACCGAGCAACCGGTCGCGGCCCAGGCGCACATTGTCGAAGAACAATTCACCGGTCGGCGAGGCGTGCAGGCCCATCTTCTTGAACGGCTTGCCCTGGGTGAGGCCATCCATCCCCTTGTCGAGCACGAAGGTGAGCACCTTGCGCTCGCGCTTATCGCCGCCGTCACCCTCGTCGAGCTTCGCGTAGACGATCATCACGTCGGCGAACGGACCATTCGTGATGAAGGTCTTCTGACCGTTGAGGATGTAGTCCTCGCCGTCGCGCTTGACATAGGTCTTCATGCCGCCGAACGCGTCCGAACCGGAGTCGGGCTCGGTAATCGCCCATGCCGCAACCTTTTTCATGGTGACGATATCGGTAAGCCAGCGCTGCTTCTGCGCGAGCGTGCCGCGCGAGGCGATGGTGGTGGCGCCGAGACCGATGCTGACACCCATCGCGGTGACCAGCCCCATGCAGACGCCGGACAACTCCCCGATCAGCACCGCCATCAGCGACTCCTGACCGGCGAATGGGCTACCGCCGGATGGCTTTTCGGACTTCTCCGGCAGCGGCTCGCCTGCGGCCAGCGCCTCCGCCTTCTTGCGCTCCTTGGCGAGCAGCCGCCGCACCGCCTCCCCACCCATCGCATCTATTCCGAAGTCGCTGAACAACTTCCGAATGACCGGGTAGGGGGTGAGCTCACCGCTCTCCAGTGCGTCGAGGTGCGGGCGGACCTCCTTATCGATGAAGTTGCGCACCGCTTCGCGGATCATCTCGTCGGTCTCGGACCATTCGAACATCGTCGTTTTCCTAACGTTCCCGCGAGATCAAGGCAGCCGAGCGGCGATATCGTCGATGAGCCACGGACCGTCGGTCTCGATCGTCTTCACGTCATGCCAGCCTGCCAGCTCGGAGATGGCCCCGCCCTGGACCGCGAAAACCTTGCCGGTGATCGGGCACTTTTCCGATGCCAGGTAGGCGACCAGCGGAGAAATATTGGCCGGGCTGAAGGCGTCGAAACCGCCGTCCTCGATCGCCTCTGCCTCGGCGGCCAGCATCTCACCCATGCCCGGTGTGGCCAGGGTGAGCCGGGTGCGCGCGATCGGCGCGATGGCATTGACACGGACGCCGTAGCGCGCGAGCTCGTCGGCCGCGACGAGGGTCAGCGCGGCGATTGCCGCCTTGGCCGCACCATAGTTGGCCTGGCCCGCATTCGGGATGGTCGTTCCGGAGG
Source organism: Nocardia sp. CA-084685 (assembly GCF_050955785.1). Lineage (NCBI taxonomy): Bacteria > Bacillati > Actinomycetota > Actinomycetes > Mycobacteriales > Nocardiaceae > Nocardia > Nocardia sp. CA-084685. Next base: position 1,205,539 of record NZ_CP192094.1, on the reverse strand, counting down.
CCGAAGCGGTATTGATCACCGCGGCATTCGGCTGATTGCCCGCCTTGCTCTGCGTCTTCCAGTACGCGGCCGCGTGATGCAGGACCGCGGCGTGGCCCTTGAGATGTACGGCGATCACCGCATCCCACTGCGCCTCATCCATGCCCGCGATGAAGGCGTCGCGCAGAATTCCGGCGTTGTTCACCACGATGTCGAGGCCACCCAGCTCCGAAACCGCGTGGGCGACAACGCTACCCGCGCCCGCCCAGCTCGCGATGTTGTCGGTGTTGGCGACCGCCTTACCGCCCGCGGCGATGATCTCGTTCACGACCTCCTGGGCCGGACCGACATCGGAACCCTCACCGGCATTGCTGCCGCCGAGGTCGTTCACGACGACAGCGGCGCCTTCGCGGGCGAACAGCAGCGCGTGCTCACGCCCGATGCCGCGACCCGCGCCGGTGATGACGGCGACCCGTCCTTCCAATGCACCCATCTACATGGCTCCTCAGTGTGGTAGTTGGTCGGCGACTTCGGCGAGACCGTCGCTCAGGACGACGTCCTCGCCGCGAACGGTCTCGAAGGCGTATGTGGTGACACCATTTTCGGAGCCCACCCGCCAGATTCGGGTCTCCAGGTCGTCACCAGGGAGGACCATCTTGGCGAAGCGCACCGCGAATCGCTTCAGCCGGTGGACATCCGAGCCCGCGACCTCGGTGAGCACGGCCCACGATGCGAAGGCCATGGTGCACAGACCATGCGCGATGATCCCAGGCAGACCGGCATCCTTGGCGACCTGCTCGTCCAGATGCAGCGGCACTGGATCACCGGACGCGGGCGAATAGCGGTAGGTCTGATCGAGATCGACATGCTGCGGCACAACCGCGATCGGATCCTGTGACCGAAGGTTCTCGTCGAACTTGTGCGCCGGAGCGGCGACACCGACCGTCTTACCCGCTTCGATATTGCGGAAGAAGGCCGTCAGATACTGCTCGTTCACCAATTCCCCTGCCTTGGTGCGGCATTCGACGAGAATGGTGATGGTGCTGCCGTTGGAACGGCTGGCGTAGCCGATCGCCTTGGCCCGCGAGACCAGTTCGTCCCCCGGCAGGATCGCGCGGTGGAAGTGGAAATCCTGCTCCCCGTGCACGACTCGGCCGAATATATCCATCGGCGCGACATCGATCACCGGCATCATCATGGCCTCGAAGACCGGGACGATGCCGAAGATCGGTGCGGCCACCTCGCCCGACAGATGCGCCTCGATCGGATCATTGGTCGCGGCGGCGTATTCGGCGATCCGCTCCCTGGTCACTTCGAAACGCTCATTGTCACACCAGGTTTCGAGTCCACTGTCGTCGAACTCCACCGGCCGCGCCGCAGCAGCTGTCATTACCGACCCCTTTTCAGGCCGAGGCCAGCGCGTCGAGCTGTTCGAGCGATCGGTCCAACTGCTTCAGACCGTCCTTCTCGACCGCCTTGCCGAGTGCGCCCTTGATCAGCGCGCCCTCGAAGTCACCCGAGACCAGGATGGTGCTGCCACCATCGCCCTTGGGCTGGATATCGAAGGTGAACTCGGTCTTCACCCCGGCCATTCCGGTGCCGCCGAGGGTGAGCTTGTTCGGCTGCTCGACCGCGACGACGGTCCATTCCAACTTGTTCGCCATGCCGAGCATGACGATCTTCGCGACTAGTTTGGCCCCCTCGGCCAAGGTAGCGGGCGGCTCCTCCATGAAGCGCTCGTGGATGGTGAACCACTTGTCCCAGGTCTGCGGATCGGAGACGACCGCCCAGAGCGCGTCCGGGGTAGCGTTGACGTCCTTAGTGGCTTCGATATGGCCCATGAGTACTCCTCGTCGAGTGAATATTGTTGCTGCATCGCAGCTTTCGCCGAGCAGAGATCAGCGGTCGGCTCGCTGGTAGGCCGTGACGACCGCGGCGCCGCCGAGGCCGATATTGTGCTGCAGCGCGGCGGTGACGTTGTCGACCTGGCGCTTGTCGGCCGTTCCGCGCAGCTGCCAGGTGAGTTCGGCGCACTGCGCCAAACCCGTTGCGCCCAAAGGATGTCCCTTGGAAATCAACCCGCCGGACGGATTCACCACCCACTTACCGCCGTAGGTGGTCTGGTTGTCGTCGATGAGCTTTCCTGCCTCGCCCTCGCCGCAGAGCCCGAGGGCCTCGTAGAGCAGCAGTTCGTTGGCGGAGAAGCAATCGTGCAGTTCGATGACCTGGAAGTCCTCCGGACCGAGGCCCGCCTGCTGGTAAACGTTCTGTGCGGCATGAACATTCATGTCGTAGCCGATGAGATTCTTGGCGGTGTTGTCGAAGGTGGAGGCGAAGTCGGTGGTCATCGCCTGGCCGACGATCTCCACCGCCTGTGCGGCGAGGTCGTGCGAGTTCACGAATTCCTCGCTGGCCAGCACGACCGCACCCGAACCGTCCGAGGTCGGCGAACACTGCAGCTTGGTGAGCGGGTCGTAGATCATCCGCGAGCCCAGGATGTCATCGAGCGAATACGCGTCCTGGAACTGCGAATACGGGTTGTTCACCGAATGCTTGTGATTCTTGTAGCCGATCTTCGCGAAATGCTGCGCGGTGGTGCCGTATTGCTTCATATGCTCGCGCCCGGCCGCACCGAACATCCACGGCGCCACCGGAAAAAGCACCTCGGAGATCTCCGCGAGCGCCATGACGTGTTTGGCCATCGGCTGTTCGCGATCGTCCCAGGTGGAACCGAGCGAGCCCGGCTGCATCTTCTCGAAACCCAACGCCAGCGTGCAATCGGCCAGGCCGCCCCGAATGACCTGCGCCGCAAGGAAAAGCGCCGTGGAGCCGGTCGAGCAGTTGTTATTGACATTGACCACCGGAATGCCGGTCATCCCCAGTTCGTAGACCGCGCGCTGTCCGGAGGTGGATTCGCCGTAAACATAACCGACATAGGCCTGTTCGACTTCGCGATAGTCGATCCCGGCATCAGCCAAGGCCTTGGTGCCCGATTCCCGCGCCATATCCGGGTAGTCCCAAGCGCTGCCGTCCTCGTTCTTGCGGCGGCCCGGCTTTTCGAACTTCGTCATGCCGACGCCAACGACGTAGACCTTGTTCGCCATCGAACTCCTCACGTAGTACCTGACCCGGTGTGACCATGCGCCGGGCCGAAGACGCGGCCCGCGTGGGCGATCCTTTCCGGATCGAACAGAAACAAACATACAGAGCTGTATGTAAGCCTGCAAGAGCTCGAGGCGATTCGGCTCATAAAACGTGAGAACTCCCTGCTCAGGGCGAGCATCAGCACCATTCGGCGCGCGGTGAATATTGTGCCAAGGGTCAACGGCGAGTTGTCCAGGCGCGCAGAGGCATGGGCCGCTCACCAGCCCCGGCCGATGCTCGGCCCGAAGAGCACCGCGCGGCCGTCGCCAGCGACGATCCCGCGGTGCGCGCCCACATCGGCTGCTGGGCGCTCTTCGGCGCGATCACGCAGGTCCTCAGCCTTGTCTCTGCCCAGCGCGCGCGGCATTACCGACCAACATCGTCGGCTTCTACGCCGCTTGCGCAATCGCGTGGATCGTCACCGTCGCAATAGATATCGCGGTCGACAAGTATCTGCCGACGATCTCGCCAACGCGTCCGCCGTTCCGGCGCGCCAACGCTCTATTCGGCGGGCCGCGACAATGGATGCGCGGCCAATGCGGCCGTGGCGATCTCTCGCAGATGCACCGAAGCTCGCCGCCAACGTCGGTGCGCCCGTTCGGAATCCGGATCTATGAAGTTGGAAACCAGGATTCCGCGCAATGCGTCCATCGCGGTGTAGACGAAATCGCGAGCTTCCTTGCGCCGCATCTCATCCGGGACGAATCGAGCGACCGCCATCAGCACGGCATTATTGACGAACGGCTCGACCTTCTCCATCGCCGAGGCGAGAACCGGATCAGTTCGACCCGCCACCCACAGCTCAGCGGTGGCGATGAACAGTGGCCCCTGATGTAGCTCCCACAGGAAGTCCAAGGCCGCCCCGACCGGATCGCCGCCGCCCTGCACCCTGGACATCTCCCGCATCGCGGTCTCCGCGCGCAACTGCGCCAGATGGCTGATCGCCGCGACCACCAGATCGGTCTTGGACCCGAAGTGATGCACTTGGGCACCGCGGGTGACCCCGGCCCGCTCGGCGACCCGCGGCGTCGTGGTCCCGGCGTATCCGTATTCGACCAGGCAGTCGATGGTGGCATCGAGCAGACGCGTGCGCATCTCACTACTGCGCTGCTCCTGCGTGCGGCGCTGCTGCTTGGGCGCTTCGGACCTGGTCATTCCGGCGATTCTACACTTACATACAGATCTGTATGTTCATCGCCGCGTGGACCGATAAGCAAAAGTGATCACGGGCCGCCGGATTCGGCTCATCGCCCGGACCGACGCCGATACGCTGGTCGATCCGGACTGGGGCGAGGTCATCAGAGGTCACATCATCGCGCATCCCGATACGGCCGCGCTCACCGGCATCACCACCTACCACGACTCACCCGTCGGCTTCCTCCTGAAACTCGGTATCTACCTGCAGGATCGGCGCGGCAAGTTCGGCGGCCGGGTCGGCAATCTGCAGGGTGCGAATATGGCCATCCGGCGCACGGCCTGGCGGGTCCGCCATCGCGCCTTCATCGTCGGCGCGTGGCTCACGCACACGGTGCAGTGGCCGATCTACCGCTGTTGGGACTTCGAGCGGCGACGCTTCACGGTGCCGCGCGGCCGTGGGCGACTGAGCAAAATGAGCGCGTTCCGTCGAAAAATGGTCTGATTGGCTGGCGTAACCGATCAGGAGCACCACGATGGAACTGAGAGATATCGAGATCTTTCTGGCGCTGGCCGAGGAGTTGCACTTCGGGCGGACCGCGGAACGGATGTATCTTTCCCAGGCTCGGATCAGCCAGTCGATCAAGAATCAGGAACGTCGTATCGGGGGGCGTCTCATCGACCGCGGCAACCCGCGCAATATCCAACTGACCGCGCTCGGCAAGCAGCTGCTCACCGACCTGCGCCCCGCCTACCACGGTCTGACCCAGGCGATCGAGAACGCGCGCGCGACCGCGCAGGGCGCGGCTCGGGTGCTTCGCATCGCGATGATCGGCTTCAATTCATATGACTACCGGCCATTTTGGGAACTCTTCCGAACCCGGCACCCACAGTGGGAACTACAGATCCGCAATATCGAATTCGTCGAACAGTTCGACCCGTTGCGACGCGGCGAGGCCGACATCGTCATCGCGTGGTTACCGGTCGAGGAACCCGATTTGACCGTCGGGCCGATCATCTCGACCGAACCCATGGTGGCCATGATGGGCGACGACCACGAGCTCGCGGACGAAAAGCACCTATCTTTGGAAGTTTTCGGCGATCGCGGCGTGCTGGCGCCGAGCAAACCGATGCCCGACTACTGGGAAGATGCCATCAGCCCCTTCTACACACCCGGGGGCCGCTCTATCGAACGCGTTTCCACCGTCTCGACGGTGGAAGACATCCTGACGGTCGCCAGCACCCGCAGCGCCTTCACCATGGGCATGAGCCACGTCGCCCGCTACTACAACCGCCCCGGTATTCGCTACGTGCCGATCAGCGATTCACACCTGGTCCGGTGGGCGCTGGTCTGGCGCAGCGGCGGTGAAACCGAGCAGATTCGCGCGCTGGCGAGCGTTGTTCGTGAGCTGGGGCCACTGGAGCAGAACTGACGCCGCGGTTCGGACGCGTCCGAGCTGATGGCGGCGCGGTCGAAGACAGGCTGACGCGACGAAGGCAGACGGCACGGCAAAGGCCCGCCGCAACGATGCGACGGGCCACGGGGCTCAGGCTCGGCCAACGTAGGCGAGCAGCCGCCGGTGCGCGGGAGCATCGCGGGGCGCCGCAACCTCCGGACCGAACATCCCTGGTACGCGGAAGTTTTCGATGCCCATTTCACCCATGATCGCCAGCAGCTCCGCGCACAGCTGCTCGTCGACCGAGTGCACCTGTCCGGTGGCGACCGCCAGATCGACACCGTGCACGACTAGTTCGGTCAGGTGGATCACCGCCGCCATCGGGCCGGGCACCTCGCCGAAGCCGAGACGCACCTTCTGCTCGAGTGCGTCGGGGCGATGCCAGGCCGTGCGGTCGAGCTCGGCCGCCTCGGCGTAGGCGCCCTGCGGATCGGCGCCGAGCCAGTCGTCGTGGTGGTCGCGGACCGGGGTCAGGCCCTGCAGTTGCGCGGCAAAGATATTCATGCCGCCCACCAGGTGATTGAGCAGCTCGCGCAGGTCCCATTCCCGGCACGGCGTCGGCGCCTTCAGCTGTTCTGCGGCGATGCCTTCGACGATGCCGCCGGTCATATCGATGGCTCGGTCGATGCGGTCGATCGTGTCCATGTCAGGTCTCCTGGAAAGTATCGAGCAGCAAAGGGTTAGGCCCGGTCGAAGGTGTCGTCGAGCCAGTCGTAGATGCGAGCGAATGCGAAACGTTGTGCGCCGGACTGGCAATGGGCATCGGCGCCCTGCTCGACGGTGAACTCGAGCAGCGTCTTCGGGCAGGTCAGATGCGCGAAAAGGCGTTCGGGCTGACCTTTGAAGAACCCGTCGTCGGCACCAGCGCACACCAACGTGGGGCAGGCGATCTTCTCCGCGATGCCCTCGCGGACGTGGTAGTCGAGGTAGCTGGCGGAAGAGATGTGACCGAAGGTGCGCAGCGTCTCGTACCAGAACGAGTGGTTGTCGGGAAAGAAGATCGGTTCCATGTCGGCTCCTAAACGCAGTTTGTAGCGGCGTTAAGACCAAGATAGCGAGCGGCAACCACAAACGCAAGTCGCTACTGCGTTAAGATGGGAGCATGGACGAACAAGCCCGCGCCCGCCGTCCCGGAGGTCGCAGCGCTCGCGTGCGCGCGGCGGTACACCAGGCGGTCACCGAACTGGTCGCCGAACGCGGCTACGGCAACTTCACCGTCGCCGATGTCGCGGCGCGCGCCGGCGTCGCCGATACCAGCATCTACCGGCGCTGGGGCAATCTCGAGGCGCTGGCCATGGAGGTGACCGTCGATCGGCTCGGCACCGAGTCGGCGATGCCGAATACCGGTTCGCTCGAGGGCGATCTACGCGCCTATGCCGCCAAGGCGGCCCGCGATGTCAGCGGGACGGACGGATTGGCGCTGCTGCGCACGATTCTCGCGCTGCTCGACACCGGCACGGCGGGCGAACAGACGCGCGATCGATTCCTCACCGAACGGGCGGACCAGGTGCAGGCCATGCTGGATCGGGCCACCGCGCGCGGTGAAGCGGCCCCCGAGGTGCTGGAGGTGGTCGACATCATCCTGGCCCCTCTCTACACCCGCACCCTTTTCGGCACCGGCCCGCTCACCGACGATTACGTCGATACGCTGGTAGACCGGCTGCTGCACATGGCAGCCGATAAGCGAAAGTGATCGAAAGACAGTCGGATTCGGCGTTGTTCCGGCCCCGCGACTCTCGCAGGCTGAGTCGGTGTCCGAGATCAAGCCCTTCCACATCGCGATCCCGCAGGCCGACCTGGATGACCTGGCATACCGTCTGACGCACACCAGGTACGTCGCGGAACTGCCCGCCCGGGAGATCGCGGGCCGGGTATACCCGGGCGTGCCGGTGCGGCCCGGCTGGGAGTACGGCGTTCCGCTGTCGTTCGTCCGCCCGCTGCACGAATATTGGCGCGACAGTTTCGACTGGCGCGCACAAGAGCGGCGGCTCAATGCATTTCCGCAATACACGACCGAAATCGACGGGCAAACCATACATTTCGTGCACGTCACTTCGCCGGAGCTCGACGCGATGCCACTGCTACTCGCGCACGGTTGGCCGAGTTCGTTCACCGAATTCCTCGGCCTGGTAGGCGAATTGACCGATCCACGCGCACACGGCGGCGATCCGAGCGACGCCTTTCACGTGGTGATCCCGTCCTATCCCGGCTTCGCCTTCTCGGGACCGACCCACACCGCCGGTTGGCGCCCGACACGCATGGCGGCGGCATTCGACGAGCTGATGAACCGCCTCGGCTACGACCGCTACGGTGTGCACGGCAACGACTGCGGCGCCATCGTCGCACCCGAGCTGGGCCGATTCGCCCCGGACCGAGTCGTCGGCGTGCACGTGACCCAGCTCTATTCCTTTCCCAGGCGCGAGCCGGGCGAGCTGGACGGACTCAGCGAATACGAGCTCATCCTGGTGTACTTCGGGCAGAAATTCCGCGCGCACGCCATCCACAATGCCGCCCAGCAAGTGCAGCCGCAGACCCTCGGCCACGCACTGTCGGATTCCCCGGTCGGCCAACTCGCCTGGAGCGGCCAGGCGCTGGTGAACGCGATGAGCACCGACGAATTGCTCACCAATGTGGCGATCTACTGGTTCACCAATACCTCGGCGCCCGCGGCCCGGTTCTACTTCGAGCACGATCGCGCACCCCAGGCGAAGCAGCCGACCACCGTGCCGATCGGGCTGGCCTCCTTCGGTTTCGACTTCAAACCGCCGCGCAAATTCGCCGAACGCGACCATCGCAACCTCGTGCAATGGCACGAATACGACCGGGGCGGGCACTGGGCGGCCCACGAAGCCCCCGATTTGTTACTCGCCGACCTGCGCGGATTCTTCAAAAAGGTGATCTGATCGGACCATATATCGGCGACGATTACCTCGACCCGATCTCTCGATCCGAGGAGTCCAGATGGCCAACGATTGGAACCAGAACATCATCGCGGAGTTCCGTGCGAATGCGGGCAAGGTCGGCGGACCGTTCGAAGGCAAGGATCTGCTGCTGCTCACCACGACCGGCGCCAAGACCGGACTGCCGCGCACGAATCCAGCGGCCTATATCCGCGACGGCGACCGTTTCGTGATCATCGCGTCCAAGGCCGGTGCACCCGATAACCCGGACTGGTATCACAATCTCCTGGCGAACCCGAAGGTCACACTCGAGATCGGCACCGACACCATCGAGGCCACAGCCACCCCGATCACCGCAGGCCCGGAACGCGATCGGCTCTACGCGGCCATGGTCGAGGTCATGCCGGGATTCGCCGAATACGAGACCAAGACCGATCGGGTGATTCCGGTCGTCGCGCTCGAACCCAGCACCTAAGCCACCGAGCGGCGACCGGCCCAGACAGTCACGGTGAACAACAGAACGCCTAACACGGCCAGACCCGCACCGACGGCCGCGGGCGCGGTGTAACCCAGACCCGCCGCGATCACCAATCCCCCCAACCACGCGCCCGCCGCATTGGCGAGATTGAGGGCCGCATGATTCAGCGCCGCGGCGAGGGTCTGGGCGTCGGCGGCCACATCCATCAGGCGGGTCTGCAGACCGGGCGCGAGCGCCGCACCCGACGCGCCGATCAGGAACACGCCGATAGCCGCCGTGTATGGATTGTGCACAGCGGCAACGAATCCCGCGAGGATGACGACCATGGCGATCATCGAGCCATAGATAGCCCGATCGACACCGCGATCGGCCAGAATGCCGCCGACGATATTGCCTGCGACCATCCCGAGCCCGAAGAGCATGAGCACGAACGGCACCAGGCCGAGCCGCAGACCGGCCACATCGGTCAGCGTGGTGGTGACGTAGGTGTACACGGCGAACATGCCGCCGAAGCCGATCGCGCCGACCAGCAGGGTCAGCAGCACCTGTGAGCGACGCAGTGCGCCGAGTTCGGTCATCGGGTTGGTGATCCGGATGCCGTGCAGCTCCGGCACGAATCGGATCAGTGCCGCGACGGTGGCGATACCGATCACCGCCACCACCACGAAGGCATCGCGCCAGCCGAGATGCTGGCCCAGCCAGGTCGCACTGGGAACGCCGACAACATTGGCGGCGCTCAATCCCAGCATAACCGCGGCAACCGCCTTGGCGCGCTGTCCTATTGGTGCCAGCGTCGCGGCGGCCAATGAGGCGACGCCGAAATACGCGCCGTGCGGCAGGCCAGAAACGAACCGCGCGACGACCAGGAGTTCGAAGGTGGGCGCGATAACGGTCGCCGCATTTCCGATGGTGAATGCCACCATCAAGGCGACGAGCAGACGTTTGCGCGGCGCCCGCGCGGCCAGTGCGGCGATCAGCGGAGCGCCGATGACAACGCCGAGCGCATAGGCCGACACGGCATGACCTGCCGTCGGCTCGGACACGTGCATGGCGCTCGCGATATCGGGCAGCAAACCCATGGTGACGAATTCGGTTGTGCCGATTCCGAATCCACCGAGGGCGAGTGCGAGCATCGCCGGAATATGCCAGTCCGTCCGCTCGGCCTCGGCACGTGCGGAACTCGGCGTTGTTACGGGACCGGTCACAACATCATGTAACCGTCCGGCGACCGCCCGCGCTTCCCAGGCAAGCGTGAGTTCCCCCACGTCAGCATCGAGAAATCGAAAGCCTCACCCGCATACCGCCCATTCCGGGCACCGCATGGCAACCGCTCCTCGCTTCCCGCACCGATGCTTCACATCGCAACGCGGACGTCAGTGCCCCTGGGGCGCGACACAGTGCGGGCACCCGTACCACCGAGTGGTACGGGTGCCCGTATGTCGCTCACCGAGCGACAACTGATCTCGTGAGCACATGGGTAACTCACCGGGTACGCAAACCCGACCCCGCGCTCTTCCACCGGCCCGCGTCGGCACCTCAGCGGCACCCACGACCGGCAAAAGGCGCGCCGAGGCGAGGGAGCTCAGCGCAGGGCGCGAGCCAGGTTGGCATCGAGCGCACCGAGGAACTCCTCGGTGGTCAGGTAGCCCTGATCGCCGCCGACGAGCAGCGCCAGGTCCTTGGTCATCTGGCCGCCCTCGACGGTCTTGATGACGACATCCTCGAGCGTCTGCGCGAAGCCGATCACCTCGGGGGTGTTGTCCAACTTGCCGCGGTGCTCGAGGCCGCGGGTCCAGGCGAAGATCGACGCGATCGGGTTGGTCGAGGTCGGCTTGCCCTGCTGGTGCTGGCGGTAGTGCCGGGTGACGGTGCCGTGCGCGGCCTCGGCCTCACAGGTGCGGCCGTCCGGGGTGAGCAGCACCGAGGTCATCAGGCCGAGCGAGCCGAAGCCCTGGGCCACGGTGTCGGACTGCACGTCGCCGTCGTAGTTCTTGCACGCCCAGACGTAGCCGCCCTCCCACTTCATGGAGGAGGCGACCATATCGTCGATCAGACGGTGCTCATAGGTGAGGCCCGCCGCGTCGAACTGGGTCTTGAACTCGGCCTCGAACACTTCCTGGAAGGTGTCCTTGAACATGCCGTCGTAGGCCTTGAGGATGGTGTTCTTGGTCGACATGTAGACCGGGTAGTTCTGCTGCAGGCCGTAGTTGAACGAGGCCCGCGCGAAGTCTTCGATGGACTTCTTGAAGTTGTACATACCCATGACGACGCCGCCGTCCTCGGGCATCTTCACGACCTCGTGCACGATCGGCTCGCTGCCGTCGTCGGGTGTGAAGGTGAGGGTGACGGTGCCGCCCTGGAATACCTTGAAGTCGGTGGCACGGTATTGATCACCGAACGCGTGACGGCCGATGATGATGGGCTTGGTCCAGCCGGGGACCAGACGCGGCACATTCGAGATGATGATCGGTGCGCGGAAGATGGTTCCGCCGAGGATGTTGCGGATAGTGCCGTTGGGCGAGCGCCACATCTTCTTCAGGCCGAATTCCTCGACCCTGGCCTCATCCGGGGTGATCGTGGCGCACTTGACGCCGACACCGTGTTCTTTGATGGCGTTCGCGGCGTCGATCGTGACCTGGTCGTCGGTCTTGTCCCGATATTCGATGCCGAGGTCGTAGTACTCGAGGTTCACATCGAGATACGGGTGGATCAGCTTGTCCTTGATGAACTGCCAGATGATCCGGGTCATCTCGTCGCCGTCGAGTTCGACGACGGTGCCTTCAACCTTGATCTTGGACATGGATCTTCGTGTCCTCCTAGGATGGTGCCCTCATTGCACGGCCAGGCAAACACGCTTGTGAGCGGACCCCAGCTGTTCCAACAGACAACGTATACGTCCCGCGTTGTCGGCGAGACGTGTGGTGCAAACAAGACAAGCGTACTGCTGCCATTGACCTCACCGCGCGGGCAGCCCCCCATGTGAAGCCGCCCGAAATAGTTACCGACAAGTAGGTCCGCGGTGCCGACACCCTGCCGAAATAGCGATGTCCGGGCATCCCATCGGACACCCGGACACCGCTATTTCAGGATCAGACCGCGACTGGAATCCGCGCGTCTTCCTCGGATCCCTCGATCAGATTTTCCGGCTTGTCCCGAATCATCAACGCGATCACCGGAATTGCCGCGAGGAAGAATCCGGCGCCGACATAGAACGCCACGTCGTAGCTGTGGATCGAAGCCCGGGCGATCAGATTGTCGACCGCGGGATTGTCCTGCGCGAAGGTCTTGGCCGTCTGCACCGAGATGGTGGTGAGCAGTGCGGTGCCGACCGCACCGCCGACCTGCTGTGCCGCATTCAACAACGCACTTGCCACACCCGAGTCCGCCTCCTCGACCTGATGCAGCGCGACGGTCTGCATCCCGACGAACAGCGGGCCCATACCGAGCGCGATCAGCAACTGCGCCGGCAGCACGCTGAGCGCGTAGCCATCGCCGTAGCTCAACTGCGCCAGCCACACCAGACCGAGCAGACCGAGCACGGCGCCGGCCACCATCAGCGGCCGCGGGCCAAGCTTCGGCAGCAGCGCACTGGTGACACCGGCAGAGATCGCGATGCCCGCCGGGAACGGCAGGAAGGCGAAACCGGCCTTCAGTGACGAGTAACCGAGGGTGATCTGGAAGTAGTAGCTCAGGAACAGGAACATCGCGAACATCGCGATCGGGATCAGCAGCGCGGCCAGGAAGGCGCCGCCGCGGTTGATCTCACCCGGAATATGCAGCGGCAGCAGCGGATTCGACGAACGACGCTCGATGGCGACGAAGGCGATCAGCAGGGCGACGCCGATGACAAGCAGCCCGAGGGTGCTACCTGCCAGCCAGCCGTCGTCGGCGGCGCGGCTGAATCCGTACACGATGGCGATCAGACCGAGCGTCACGGTGACCGCGCCCGGCACGTCATAGCCGCCGGTGCGTGGAGTCGGCACATCTTTCACCACGAATGCCAGCGCGCCGAGCAGCGCGATCAGGGCGATCGGAGTGTTCACCAGCAGGCACCAGCGCCAGGAGGCGTATTCGGTCAGCGCGCCACCGGCGATCAGGCCGAGTGCAGCACCACCGGCGGAAATACCGGCGAAGACGCCGAATGCGGTGGCGCGCTCCTTGGCCTCGGTGAAGGTCACCGAGAGCAGCGACAGCGCCGCGGGCGCGAGCAGTGCCGCGAACGCACCCTGCAGTGCCCGTCCGGCGAACAGCTCCGCGCCGTTCTGCGCCAGACCCGCCACCGCCGACGCCCCGGCGAAGCCGACCAGGCCGACGATGAAGATCCGACGCCGCCCCAGGTAGTCGGCCAGCCGACCACCGAGCAGGAGCAGACCGCCGAAGATCAATGTGTACGCGGTCAGCATCCACTGCCGATTGCCGTCGCTGATCTCGAGATCCTGCTGGGCGAAGGGCAGCGAGATGGTCACGATGGTGGCGTCGAGAACCACCATGAGCTGGGCCAGTGCGATCACCCCCAGGGCCCACCAGCGCGCCGAACTCGTTGATTTGTCCAGAACTTCCACCGCTGTCGCAGTTTCGCTCACCTTGGTCTCCTAGTCCGAAGTTCGTGCAGCCATCCTGTCATCGACAGACATTTGTCGTCAAGAGAAAAATGTCGCATTCCGACATTTGACTGTTAAGGACACAAACCGTCCCGGTTGCGCTAATATGAGGCCATGCTCGAGTCATCGACGCCGATCGGCGCGAGCGCCGCAGCCGAGGACGCTGTGCGCGCCCCAGCGAATTCAGGGCCCAGTGCGCCTGCCGGTCTGGGGTTGCGTGAACGCAAGAAGCAGCAGACCCGGTTGCGCATCATCGAGGTGGCGCTCGACCTATGCGACGCACAGGGATTCGACGCGACGACGGTCGAACAGATCGCGGACCGCGCGGATGTGTCCCCGCGCACGATCAACCGGTATTTCGACAGCAAAGAGGCCATCATTCTCGGGCCGGTCAAGGATTTCGGACTCGCGATCGCCGAATTCCTGCGCGGACTCCCGGTCACCGGCAATGAGCTGCGATCGCTGCGCGAGGCCTTCCTGCAGGTCGTCGACCAGGCGGTGGACAGTGTCGACGGACCACTGTCATTCCGGCGCTTCCAGCAGATGCAGCGGATCCTGCGCAGCAGTCCGACGGTCAGCGCGCAGAGCATGGAACTGGCCGACGATAAGAACGCCGCGATCGCCGATGTGATCGCCGAGCGACTCGGCACCGAGCCCGACGCGCTACCCGTGCGGTTGGTCGTCGGCGCGTGGCAGCTGATCGGCCACCTCAGCATGGAATGTCAGAACTCGATCTTCGACGAGGAGGACACCGCCGCGGCCGCCGCGGCGGCCCGCAACGGCTTCACCACGTCGTTCGACGAGTTCATGCGCGTGTGTACCGGACAGACGACCGACGCGGTGGAAAACCGGTAACGGATTTCAGTCGCCGACCGCCCGCCGGTTACCATGTCCGTCAGGTCATGAGTGCCAGCGCGAAGCCCCGGCTTGCTGGACGGCAACCCTCCAGCAGCGGTGGGGTGCTCCGGGTGATGACCGGGCTCTCGATGGTCGAGGGCAAGCGCGCACTTCAGGAGGTTTTTCCGATGAGTTGTTGTCCGTCACCCGCACTCCGATAAGACCTGCCGGCGAACAACCCTTTGGAGCACGACATGAGTGACCCCATCGCGTCCGCGGCCGATCGGTTCGTCGCGAGGGCGCAGAGCACCGGCGCACGCACCGAGCCGATCTACCGGACCGCGGCCCGGTTGAGCCGGGTAGTTAACATCGGGGACGTGCGTTCTCTCGTGATTGACCCAGCGTCGGCGACGCACAGTTGCACGGGGACGACGTTATGAACGAACGGATCAGCGATACCGCGATCGCGACGGAGCCGAGCGCTGGCGAGGCGGAGTCGTGACCGTGACAGATCCCAGTACCACGCGTTCGTCCGTGGTGGCCCTGCCACCGCCGGATGGGAGCCTCGGCATCATTGCTATCGGGGATGTGCGTCTCGAAAGCGGCGCGGTCATCCCGGACGTCCATCTGGCCGTGCAGCGCTGGGGTGAGCTCTCCCCCGCATTGGACAATGTGGTGCTCGTCGAGCACGCGCTGACCGGCGATTCGCATGTGGTCGGGGTGCCCGACGATATCCATCCGCTGCCCGGCTGGTGGGACGGCATGGTCGGAGCGGGCGCACCGGTGGATACCGACGAATGGTGCGTCATCGCGACGAATGTGCTCGGCGGCTGCATGGGCAGCACCGGCCCCTCGACGCTGGCGCCGGACGGAAAGCCTTGGGGCTCGAGATTTCCGGAGATCTCCATCCGTGATCAGGTGACCGCGGAAGCGGCACTGCTCGATCTGCTCGGCATCGAACGCCTGTCCGCCGTCGTCGGCGGTTCGATGGGCGGTATGCGGGTGCTGGAGTGGATGGTCGGCGCGCCGCAACGGGTCGCGGCCGCACTGGTACTCGCCGTCGGCGCACGCGCCACCGCCGACCAGATCGGTACGCAGACAACCCAAATCGCCGCCATCAAGGCCGATCCCGACTGGCAGGGCGGCGACTACCACGACACCGATCGCGCACCGATGACCGGCATGGGCATAGCCCGACGCATCGCACATCTGACCTACCGCACCGAGGGCGAACTCGATCACCGCTTCGAGAACAACGCACAGGACGACGAGGATCCGCGCGAGGGCGGCCGCTACGCGGTACAGAGCTATCTGGACCACCAGGCCGAAAAGCTTTGCAGCCGTTTCGATCCCGCCACCTATGTGCTGCTGACAGAGGCTATGAACCGACACGATATCGGCCGCGGCCGCGGCGGTATCGCGGCCGCCCTCGCCGCCACCCCGGTACCCTGCGTGGTCGGCGGCGTCGACTCGGATCGCCTGTACCCGTTGCGGACTCAACAGGAACTAGCCGACGGCTTGCCGGGCTGCGAGGGCCTGGAGATCGTGCACTCCCGCGACGGCCACGACGGCTTTCTCACCGAAGCCGCGGCGGTATCGAAATTGCTGACCGAAACAATGCGATTGGCACGAGTGGGTCGCACCAGCTGAAAGTCCGCTGCCTACCAGGTCACTCGGCTTGTTCAGCAAGCTCCTCGCGGAGCAACTCTCCCGTCCTCGCCGCGAGATCGGGCTCGGCGTACATCATGCCCGCAAACGAGAGATGCCGACCTCGCTCGCCCTTGGGCTCGGTGATCGGGTTTCGCCGGGGGTATCGGTGACAACCAATTCGCTTGGTACGGCGTAAGACCGATCGACCAGGCGATGCAGGTCTTCGTAGTCGTGCGCTGCGGTCATGGCGTCGACGGCAGTGGTCCTCGGGTCACGAGTTTCAACTCATCGACGGCCGCTCGAATAAGTTGCGACAGAATGCGCTTGCCGCCGCCCTCGACCCAGCTCTCGAAGGCGATCTTGAATACGGCGATCCCGGCTTCGGCGGCCAGACTCGCGGCCGGATCGGTTACGCCGCGCCCGCGTAGCGCCTCGGCCAGCGCGGCGGCCAGTGTTGCCAGCTTGATCAGCTCGCGTTCCTGAAGTTCGACATTGGCCGCGATAACGGCTTGCCGTTGCCAGGCGAACTCGCGGCGCTGCTCGAAAATCGTATCGGCGACCTCGGTGAGCGCCGTGGCGATCGCCTCGATCGGCGGCATGGCAGCGGGCGCGTCGCGCACCCCGCGCACGAGGGCCTCTTGCAGCGCGCCCGATCCCGCGAACAAAACCTCGCGCTTATCGGCGAAATGCCGGAAGAACGTTCGCTCGGTGAGCCCCGCACGCTTGGTGATCTCGGCGACGGTCGTGCTCTCGAACCCGTTCTCGCGATACAGCTCCAGAGCCGATTTCTCGAGGCGACCGCGCGCATCAGGCTCCCATCGACTCATACGCAGATCTTATCTGATGACAGTTACTGTCATCACGTGTATGTTTGATGTCAGTCACTGACATCACTGCCTTCCCGCTGGAGAGGGCATCGAAAGACTTGGAGTACTTCCGTGCGAATCTTCATTACCGGAGCATCGGGACATATCGGCTCCGCGGTCATCCCCGAACTTCTCGACGCCGGACATGAGGTCGTCGGCCTAGCGCGGTCGAATGAAGCCGCCGCCGCGGTGGCAGCGGCCGGTGCCGACGTGCACCGAGGAGATCTCGACGATCTCGACAATCTGCGCGCCGCCGCAGCAGCAGCCGACGGTGTCATCCACCTGGCCTTCAAACACGAAGCCATGCAGACCGGTGACTTCGCCGGAGCGATCGCGGCCGATCTGCGTGCCATCGAGACGCTCGGCGATGCGCTCGCGGGCAGTGGCAAACCCTTCGTGAGCACATCGGGCACGCTCATGCTCGCGTTCGCCGGGCTGGGCAGGGTGGGAACCGAAGCCGACGCGCTCGATGCGGGACCGCGGGTCGACGCCGAGAAAACGGTAGTCGCGCTCGCGGACCGTGGTGTCCGATCGTCGGTCGTCCGGCTCCCACCGACCGTGCACAGCTCACTCGACCATCACGGCTTCGTGCCGACCTTGATAGCCACCGCCCGCGAAAAGCGCCTCGCCGCCTACGTCGGCGACGGAAACAACCGCTGGCCCGCCGGACACACCCTCGATGCCGCGCACCTGTACCGATTGGCGCTGGAAACGGCCCCTGCTGGGGCGCGGTTACATGCGGTCGATGACGAAGGCGTGCCCTTCCGTGAGATCGCCGAAGCAATCGGTCGCCATCTGGATCTGCCGGTGATGAGCATCCCGCAGGAGCGTGCGGATGCGCACTTCGGTTACCTCGGTCCCCTTGTCACGCTGGACAATCCGACCTCGAGCACGCGAACCCGGGAACTTCTCACCTGGAAGCCGACACATCCCGGCCTCCTCGAGGATCTCGGCCAAGGCCACTACTTCAGCGCTCTTTAGCGACCAGCTCCGGGAGGGCGCACGCCATGCCCTCCGCCATCCCGGTGGGGCGCACGCCGAGCCCCTGGTTATGCCGGGCGCGCTGGTTCTCCCAGGCGATGGTGGCAGTCAGCTCGGCGAACTGCCCTTTGGACAAGTGGTTCAGCAATTCGTTGCGCAGATCCGCGAGTTCGACAGCCGGTGTGGCGGTCATGGCCTCAGCGAAGGAGATGACGAGTTTTTCCAGGTCGCTGTAGGCGTCGCTGGTGCGATAGCGCGGCAGGTCGCGCAGTTGTTGTTCGGTGAGTCCGCTCGAGTGCGCCAGCGCCGAGCCGATATCCAGGCAGAACTCGCAGTTCACGAGTCCGGCTGTCTTCAGTCCGGCCAGCTCCTCGAGCTTGGGATCCAGTCTGTTGCTGAACAGCAGCGCTGTCTCGTACCCCAGCGTGCCGAAAAGGATCTGCGGTCGGCGGGCGAGCCAGCCGAACAGGTCGGATCGGTTCCGCTTCGCCTGCCGCATCGCTTGCACGTAGTGCCGAATCCGGGAAAGCGCTCGCATTGTCCGTACCCCTTGTACCGGATGGATCTCTCCTTGCTGAAACTACGCCTGGTAGTAGTCGGAGGCAATGCCTGATCGAGTGTCGCGAAACATGTTGCGGCACAATAGCCCCGCCTCGAAGCTCGGCATGCGGGTGCGCGGCCGCGGCGCACTGGTGTGAGCGGCGGTATGCCGTCTGCAAGAATCGGAGCGTGACCGACGTTGACTCGTCTGCCGCCGAACGGCAGTCCGACCGGACCAGCCTGGGTGCGCAGTTCCTGCGCTGCCACCTGCCCATGCTGGTCGTGACGGCGGTCATCCTGCTCGCGGTCGTCTTCGTGGCCTGGGACCGATGGCGACGCGGCGCACTGTTCTTCGGCGGTGCGGCGCTGCTCGCGGCGACCTTCCGGCTCTGCCTGCCGACGGCCCGGGTCGGGCTGCTCGCGGTGCGCAGCAAGCCGTTCGATGTCGCCGCACTGGGCCTGCTGGGCACCGCCATCGTCTTCATCGCCGCCACGATCAATACGCTCGGCGTCGGCTGAAATCGCCACGACAGCCCATTAGTTGTGGCAGGTGTCCCGGTCGTTGTAGAGCATCAACTGGGCGACCTTGGCATCGGCGGGCATATTCCGGTAGATGCCGAGGAAGCCGTAGCGCGCGGGTTGATCGGGGACCGCGGCCGAACTCCAGTTGTAACCGATCTCGAGCGTGGGATAGGCAGCGCGTACTTCGTCGACCGTGGAGCCGACGGCTATGCCCTCGGCCGTACGGACGGGAAGTTTGCCGGGCATGATCGCGACTATTTCGCCCTTGTTGGTGAAACCCTGCCAACCGGCTCGTGCGGTATAGCGGCCGCAGCCGGGCGGATCGTTGGTGTCGTCGAAGGCCGCGATTTCTCCGGTGGCCTCGGCCTCGCTTCGGCTCATACCGATCCGCAGCTTGCCGAAGCCGAGCGGGCCGAGCACGGTCGGTGCCGATGGCACCGTGGTCGTGGACGCCACCTCCCGAGTGGTCTCGGTCGGCTCGTCCGAGCACGCCGTTGCGCCGGTGAACACTGCGCTGAGCAGCACGAAGGCCAATACGGCACGATGAATACGCATGGTCTTACCCCCGATGTCGTCCATGAACCGGAATGCCCGCCGAACCGAGACGGGTGCGATGTCGGCCCAGTCTGCACAGCGGCGACTGCCCGAGTCAAGGCGGCATCCATCGGCCGAGGTATACCTTATGCGTCACCACTTCGGGCGCGATGCCCGCTGAGGCGCAACAACTTTCGGCGCGGCGACTTCCGATCGAGTGCGGCGGAATGGCGACTCCCGTGATCTTGCGGATCCGCCGTTTCGCCGGCGCCGTAGCGCGATGTCAGCTCGACGGGTATCGCTCGGTGAAGACTGCGCGCTCGCGGGGACGGCGCCCCGGATGCGGCGGGGCGCCGTCGCCGTAGCCGATCGCGACCATGACCGCGATGGCGAGGTCGGGGCGGTCATCGATGCCGATGACCTTCTTGACCAGATCCGGGTCCCAGCCATTCATCGGAGCCGAGGACAGACCGAAGCTGGTGGCGGCGAGCATGACATAGGTCGCGGCGATCATCGCATTCTTCACGGCGTTCTCGCGAGTGAGTCCGCGCTGCCGCAACGAGTGGAATTCGTTGCGCGAGGTGAACATTGCGGTGAACTCCGCATTCCACGCGCCGTTGCGTCCGGCCAGTTCGACGATATCGGCATTTTCGGTCTGCCATGCCGCGGTTTCGGCGACGAAGACCAGCACGACCGGGGCCTCCAGCGGTTGTGGCTGACCGAAGGCGGCGATCGACAGGTCGCGACGCCCGGCCGCACTGGTCACTACCACGATCGACCGGTCCTGCATATTCCATGCGCTGGGCGCCTCGACGGCCAGATCCAGCAGTTCGTCGAGCAGTTCGCGCGGTACTGGATCCGGACGGTAGTGGCGAGTGGTGCGTCGGGTGCGGATCGCGTCGGGAACCGAAAGTGTCTGTGTGTTCATGACTCTTACTATCGGAGAGTGACAAACTAATGGGAAGACAGCACTTAATGGTGCGCTACACTCCAAAAGGTGCGTACGGTGATCGAGGCCAGCGGACTGCCTGCCGATGTCTATTCGGCGAAATGCCCCACCCGACAGGTGCTCGACCACGTCGCGGGCAAATGGACCGTGCTGATCGTGGACGCACTCGCCGAGGGCACGATGCGCTATACCGATCTGCACCGCCGCATCGAGGGCATCTCACAGAAAATGCTCACGCAAACCCTGCGGCAGCTGGAAACCGACGGATTCATCACGCGCACAGTGCATCCCACCGTGCCGCCGCGCGTGGACTACGATCTCACCGACCTCGGCCACAGCTTGCGCGGCCCGATCGCGGCACTGCGCGACTGGATCGAGGTCAATATCAACCGCATCGAAGCCGCACGTCGCGCCGCCCGCTAGCCGACCTCGGCTGCGGTGCGCCGCCCGGGCCGGCCGTACAACTGCCGCGCCCGACTCGGCGTAATCGTCTCCAGTCGCATCGGCGGCTCACCCTTCAGATGCTGCTCCAGAATCCGACCCGCCATCGGGGCGATGAACGGCGCGGCGACGATTCCATCGTCCAACTGCTGCTCGGCGCCCCCGCCGCACCGTCAGTCGAATGATGTCCGCGCGCCGTGCCGCCGTGGATCAGGCGGGATGCGAGTCTGCACACGAAACATGACAAGCTGATGCGTTGTGTTCCGATTGATGTTTCACGAGCCCGCGATTCCCGGAAATACCGGCAATGCGATTCGACTTGTCGCGGGGACCGGGTGTGAGTTGCATCTGGTCGAGCCATTGGGGTTCGACCTTTCGGAGGCGAAGTTGCGGCGGGCCGGATTGGACTACCACGATCTGGCCTCGGTGACGGTCCACGAAAATCTCGCGGCGGCATGGGAGGCGGTGCGGCCCGAGCGGGTGTTCGCGTTCACGACCCAGGCGAGCACGCGGTATACCGATGTGGCGTACCGCGAGGGCGATGTGCTGCTGTTCGGCACCGAACCGACGGGGTTGCCGGCAGAGGTGCTCGACGATCCGCACATCACCGATCGACTGCGCATTCCGATGTTGCCCGGCCGCCGCTCGATGAACCTCTCCAATGCCGCCGCCGTCACCGTCTACGAGGCTTGGCGCCAGTTCGGATTTCCCGGCGCTGTGTGACCCTGTGGCTCAACTATTCGGCGATGGGATCTAGTGGTCGGTGATGGCACCTCCCGTTCGGGAGCTCAGAGGTCCAGTTCGAAGCATTTGAAGCGGGAGGTTGCGCCCGCAGCGAGGCGGACGGCGGATTTGGGGACGCCATAGTGGTCGGCGAGGAGTTCGATGGCGGCCTTGTTCGCCTTGCCTTCGACGGCGGGAGCGCGGACGTACAGCCGCAGGGTACCGTCGTCGAGGGTTTCCACGAGTGGGCCCTTACGGCTGTTCGGTTTGATCGTCGCCCTTACGACCGTCGGCACCTGTATCTCCTGTCGTCCCAGTGCCTTTCGCCGCTGTCATGTCCGCACCGGTCGAGGCACCGACCGCAACCGGAACAGCCTTGCCCTCCTCTGATTCTCCCGTCCCCGACGAACTCCGCTTCCGACTCCGCACCATCCGCACCACACCCCACACCACTGCGGCGATCACCACGACGAACCCGAGCCACGGAATCGCCTTGCCGGTGAAAATCACCGCATCCTTCAGCCAATCCACCAGCGAATGCCAACCGGAGACGATGCCGTCCCAGAAATTGGTCGGCCCCTCATCGGAATCCTTGTCCTCGGTGGTGATGTCGATGGTGAGTGTGGACAGCGCGACCTGATCGTCGAGGTGCCGCTTCTGCGCGGTGAGGCTGTCGAGTTCGCCCTGCCGGCTCGACAGCGCCTGTTCGGCGGCAATGAGATCCGCGGTGTTGGTCGCCCCGGCGATGAGCGTGCGCAACCGATCGACCGAGGCCTGCAGCGCCTTGATCCTGGCGTCGAGGTCCTGCCACTGCATGGTGACGTCGTCGCGGTTGGTGCTCATCCGGGTGACCTTGCCGACGCCGCCGAGGCCGTCTATGAACTTATCGGTCTTATCCGCCGGCACCCGCACGGTGAGCGTGGCCTGCGGGTCGTTGTCATCGGTCCCCGGCTGCTCGGTGCGGCTATCGACCCGGCCGCCGACCTCGCGCACCCGATCGGTGACCTGGGCACCCGCCTTGATCGGATCGTCCGCGGTGATGTCGACGCTGCCGGTGATGACCTCCTTGCGCGCCTCGACCATGGTCCCGCCGGTATCCCCTTTCGCCGGGGCGCCCTCGCGCAGACTCGGCGGCGGCGCCATCGGCGCGACGGTCGCCATGCTCGACCGGCCAGGATCGGCATCGTCGTCGTTGTCATCACCGCAGCCGACCAGCAACGTCAAACCAAGCAGGCCGATCACCAGCACAGCAAGCTTCCGCATGGACGCAGGTTAGCCGCTGCGGCGAATTCGGTCACGAAGTCCGATGCGAACCATTCCCGAATACCGAAGCGACGCCAACCAGTTTCACCAGAAAACGCTCGATCTGCTCGGCGAGCGGCGGCCAGGTCTGGCCGGGTTCGTTGAGCCGCATCGATACCGCGCCGTGCACCGCCGCGCGCAGGTCCAGCATGACCGAGACCGGGTCGTCGACGGGCACGAGACCGGCATCCATACAGCGTCGGATCGCGGCGGCGGTACGTTCGGTCAGCTCCCGCTTGAACGGCATGTCCACGCGCTGATGGATGGTGCTCTCGTGCAGCACCTTGTACATGCCCGGGTGTCGATAGGCCCAGTCGCCGAGGACGCGGATGCGAGCGCGCAGTTTGTCGACAGGATCGTCGATGGCGGCCTCCGCGTCATCGATCGCGCGCACCAGATCGCCGTGGTAGCACTCCAGTGCGGCCAACACCAGCGCGTCCCGGTCGGCGAAATGCAGGTAGACCGACGTTGCGGCACTGCCGATTTCGCGTGCGACCGCACGCATGGACAGGGCCTGATCATCACCGAGTTCATCCAGCAGCCGGATCGCGGCGTCGACGATCTCCGCACGCAGTCGGCCACCGTGGCCGCGCGGATTTCGACCGCGTCGGGTCGTCGGATCGGAGGTCATGTGGGGATTGTAGCCGGACATATGTAGCGCTACAGTTGTAGCGCTACAGCTGTTCAGTTGCCGCTGGCGACTGCTCGCAGCTCGCCCGAAAAGGAGAAGACGCTGATGACCAGCATTTCCGTCGACCCGAAGCTCGAATCGAATAAGCAGACCGTCCTCGCGTTCTACGAAGCCGCGTTCAATGCCAAGGATTTGGAGGCCACCGCCGAATTCTTCGGCGCGCGCTATATCCAGCACAATCCGGAAATCGCCGATGGTTTCGACGGACTACTCGCCCGACTCACCGGCCTGAAGGAAGGCGCGCCGAAACTCCGCGTCGAAGTGAAACGCATTGTGGCAGAGGGCGATTACGTGGTCGCCCACGTGCACGGTGTGCGCGAGCCCGGCGATCGCGGGCTGGCGATCATGGATATCTTCCACCTCGACGAGGGAAAGCTGGTCGAACATTGGGATGTCATCCAGCCGGTTCCGGAGCGGGCCGCCAATGTGAACGGAATGTTCTGAGTCTCAACGGAAGTCGCGGGATCTCGAGTCGACGCGCAGGTCCATGCGCTGTAGGTACTCGGCGACGACCGTGACCGCGCCCGCGGCATTCTGGACGCGGCCGCGAACGAGTAGGGCGGGGGCGCTCTGAGCCAAACGGCGATAGCGAGTCCACAGGCCCACCGAGCAGACGATATTCACCATGCCGGTTTCGTCTTCCAGATTGAGGAAGGTGACACCGGCGGCGGTGGCGGGGCGTTGGCGATGTGTGACGGCGCCGCCGACCAGAACGCGGGAGCCGTCGGGCACGTCGAGCAAACCCGCGGCGGGGATGACACCGAGCGCATCCAATTGCGGGCGTAGGAATTCGGTGGGATAGCTGCCCGGGGAAATACCGGTGGCCCAGACGTCGGCGGCCGCGAGTTCGAGTTCACTCATGCCGGGCAGGGCGGGTGCGGCGGTGGCGGCACCGGTACCGGGAAGCCGGTCGGGGCGTTCACCCGCTGCGGCGCCCGCCGCCCACAATGCTTCGCGTCGGGTGATGCCGAGACAACCCAAAGCGCCTGCGGTGGCAAGGGATTCGGCTTGAGCGACGGAGAGTTCCACCCGGCCGGTCAGGTCGAGGAAGGAGGTGTACGGACCGGCAGAGCGGGCGGCGACAATGCGTTCGGCGAGATCGGTGCCGATGTGGCGGATGGTCGCAAGCCCGAGTCGCACCTCGTCACCATGGTTTTCGAGGGTGGGTTCGGCGCGGCTGGCATTGATATCGGGTCCGTGCACCGCAACGCCGTGCCTGCGAGCGTCGGCGACCAGCGACTGCGGTGAGTAGAAACCCATCGGCTGGGCGCGCAGCAATCCGGCGCAGAAGGCCGCCGGATAGTGCAGTTTGAACCATGCAGAGTAGTACACGATCGACGCGAAACTCTGCGAATGGCTTTCCGGGAAGCCGAAATTCGCGAAGGCATACAGTTTCTCGTAAATGCGGTCGGCGACTTCGCCGGTAATGCCGTGCAGATCACGCATGCCCTGATACAGCCTGTCCTTGAGGCGTTCCATGCGTTCGGGTGAGCGTTTGGAACCCATCGCGCGGCGCAGCTGATCGGCCTCGGCAGCGGTGAAACCGGCGACGTCGATGGCCATCTGCATGAGCTGTTCCTGGAACAGCGGTACGCCGAGGGTGCGCTTCAGCGAATTCTTCAGCGCGTCATGGTCATAGGTCACTTCCTCGTCCTCGTTGCGGCGACGGATGTAGGGATGCACCGAACCACCCTGGATCGGGCCGGGCCGAATCAGCGCCACCTCCACCACCAGGTCATAGAATTGCCGCGGCTTCAGCCGGGGCAGCGTGGCCATCTGCGCCCGCGACTCCACCTGGAAAACCCCCACCGAATCGGCGCGCGAAAGCATCTCGTAGACAGCGGTTTCCTTCAGGTCCAACGTGTGCAATTCAACCGTTTCCCCCTTGTGCTCGCGCACCATATCGATCATGTAGTGCAGTGCGGAGAGCATGCCGAGACCGAGCATGTCGAACTTGACCAGATTTATCGCGGCGCAATCGTCTTTATCCCACTGCAGTACGCTGCGGCCGGGCATGCGCGCCCATTCGACCGGGCAGACATCGGCGATCGGCCGGTCGCAGATCACCATTCCACCGGAATGAATACCGAGATGCCTTGGCAGACCCTCGATTTCGGCAGCCAACTCCAGTACTTCCGCGGGAATATCCGTACCGATTTCGGCGCCTACTCCGGTCCAGCGGCTCACCTGCTTACTCCAGGCATCCTGCTGTCCAGGTGAAAAGCCAAGTGCGCGTGCGGCGTCGCGGACCGCGGACTTACCGCGGTAGGTGATCACATTCGCCACCTGAGCGGCGTATTCGCGACCGTATTTAGCGTAGACGTGCTGGATCGCCTCCTCCCGGCGATCG
The DNA here is from genome assembly GCF_050955785.1 of Nocardia sp. CA-084685. Classification (NCBI taxonomy): domain Bacteria; kingdom Bacillati; phylum Actinomycetota; class Actinomycetes; order Mycobacteriales; family Nocardiaceae; genus Nocardia; species Nocardia sp. CA-084685. Next base: position 1,179,460 of record NZ_CP192094.1, on the reverse strand, counting down.
GATTCGATATCGATGTCGATATCGGGTGGACCATCGCGCTCCGGGGTGAGGAAGCGTTCGAACAGCAATTCGGCGGCGACCGGGTCGACATTGGTGATGCCGATCGCGTAGCAAACGGCCGAATTCGCCGCCGAGCCCCGGCCCTGGCAGAGGATGTCGTTTTTCTTGCAGAAGCTGACGATATCGTGCACCACCAGGAAGTAGCCGGGAAACTTCAACTCGTCGATGATCGCGAGTTCGTGCTCGATCTGCCGATACGCCTCGGGATTTCCCGACGGCGGACCGTAACGCCGAGCCGCACCTTCGAGGGTGAGTTCACGCAGCCAGGAAGTCTCGTCATGGCCGTCGGGCACGTCGAACGGCGGTAGGCTCGGCGCGATCAATTTCAGATCGAAGGCGCATTCACGGGCGAGTGTCACCGCATTCGCCACCGCCTGCGGACAAGCGGTGAACAACTGCGCCATTTCCGCACCCGAACGCAGATGCGCGCCACCGGTCGGCGCCAACCAACCCGCGATATCGTCCAGGCTCCGGCGCGCCCGGATCGCCGCGAGCGCCATGGCGCGGCGACGCTGGGCTGGTGCGGCGAAATGCGCTCCGGTGGTGGCCACCACGGGCAGGCCGAGCCGATCGGCCAGGGCAATGAGGTGGGCGTTGCGTTCGTCGTCCTCCGGAATGCCGTGATGGGTGAGTTCCACACTCACCCGGTCGACGCCGAAACGCTCCATCAGGTCGCGCAGGGCGGCCTCGGCTCGCCCGAGACGGGTGTCTCCCGCCCGCAGATCGCGCTCGAGGGCTTGGCGCACATGGCCTTTACGGCATCCGGTCAGAATGTGCCAGTGTCCGTCCGCCGCCGCGGTGAGCGCGTCCAGGTCGTAGCGGAGGATGCCCTTCTCCCCCGCGGCCATCTGCGCTGCCGCGATCTGGCTGGAGAGTCGGCGATAGCCCTCTTGACCGCGGGCGAGCACCAGCAGATGCGGACCGGCCGGATCCGGCGAACCGGTGCGCGGTGCCGAATCGGGTGCGCCGAGGTGTCCGAGCCGCGGTACGTCTTCCGCGGTGCCGAGTGACAATTCGGCACCGTAGACCGTCGGCATACCCCATTCCCTGGCCGCCTCGAAGAAGCGAACAGTTCCGTAGAAGCCGTCGTGATCGGTGAGCGCGATCGCCTCCAGCCCGAGCCGCACCGCCTCCTCCACCAGTTCCTCCGGCTGACTCGCACCGTCGAGGAAGCTGTAGGCCGAATGCGCGTGCAACTCCGCATACGGCACGACCGGACTACCGGCCGGTTCGACCGGTTCGGGTCGATAGTCCCCGCGCTTGCGCGACCACGCCGGACTGTCGCCGCCGTCGCCCGGATACATCGCGTCCGGATTCGTCGGTCCGGGCCGCCCGGACAGCACCCGCTCCAGCTCCGCCCAGGTAGGCGGGCCGTTGCTCCAACCCATGACACATCACCTCCTCTACAGTCGAACATACATTCGAACCGCAAGGAAGTGTAGAGACCCGCCGAATCAGGCGACCGGGAGCGGTTCCGTCGACTTCTCGCCCAGCGCTGCCTCGACCTTGTCCAGACTGGAGCGAATCACGGCGCCATAGGCGTCGTTGGCGAGGACATCGAGATGGCCGCGCGCGATGGTCAGCTGCATGTAAGCCACATCGAAGTCGCCGACGCGGCGGTGACTGTCGGCGAGGTTGAGGTAGAGCGAGGGTAGGAATCCGCGTAACCCCTCATCGAGGGGAACGCCAGGGCCGAAGACCGCGGCCAGCGCGCGTTGATCCCAGCGCAGCGCATCTTCGGCCGTGCCCTGAAGATCGGCGAGGTGATGCGCAATCACACAGCGCTGCAACGGATCTCCGCCGTCGCCGAGCTCGCCCCACAGTTCCGCCAGCATCCGCCGCGCCCCCTCCGGATCACTGCCGGAGAGCCGCACCGCGGCAAAGATTTCCGCCATCCGATCGTCCGCCATGCGCAGAGTATCGCACATATGTTCGATAGATTCGAGGTCGGTTCGAACACCTCGGCGTGGCCCGATTCGAAACGCTCGACGTGACACGGCGGCGTGAGCGAAGGGGCCCCGGAGGCAGTAGCTCGCGCAACCACGAAGGGCCCGCGAATGTCGCCAATCGAACAGAGCGCACTTGGCAAGTAAACTTACTTGAGAGTAAGTTCATGCCAACTCGACCTGCAAAGGAGCAGCGATGACCCGAGCTTCCGCTGACGAGACCGACCTGCGCGGGCAGATCCGGCGCAATCGCCGCAACCGCGACCTGACGGGGCGGCATGTGCTCATCACCGGCGCGTCCTCTGGCATCGGCCGGGCCGCCGCGCTGGCCGTGGCGGATAAGGGCGCCATCGTCTTGCTGCTCGCCCGGCGCGCCGACGAACTCACGGCCGTGGTCGAGGAGATCCGAGCCGAGGGCGGCAGCGCCTACGGATATCAGTGCGACGTAACCGATTCCGACTCCGTCGACCACGCCGTCAAAACCATCCTGGACGAGCACGGCCACGTCGACATGCTGGTGAACAACGCGGGCCGCTCGATCCGTCGCGCCATCCACCGCTCCACCGACCGGCTGCACGATTTCGAACGCACCATGGCGGTCAACTATTTCGGCGCCGTGCGATTGACCCTGGCGCTGCTGCCGCAGATGCGCGAGCGCAAGTTCGGCCACATCGTCAATATCAGCAGTGCGGGCGTGCAGGTGGCCACGCCGCGCTTCGCCGCCTACCTCGCGAGCAAAGCGGCGCTGGATAAGTTCGCCGAGGTCGCGGCGGTCGAAACCATGGCCGACGGCGTCACCTTCACCACCATCCACATGCCGCTGGTGCGCACCCCGATGATCACCCCGAGCGGCGATCAGGGCCCGTCGGAGTCCCCCGAATGGGCGGCCGCCACCATCGTGCGCGCGCTGAGCGAGCGCCCCAAGCGCATCGATGTCCCGCTCGGCACCTTCGCCGAATACGGCGCACTACTCACCCCGAAGCTGCGTGACCGCATTCTGCACCGCTACTACCGGGCCATACCCGACTCTCCCGCCGCCAAGGGCGAGCAGGTCGATACCGAAGAACCAACGGAATTCGCTGTACCGCAACCTGATCCGCGTCATCAGTCGACGGCTCGCCGAGTCACGGGCACCGCCCTGCGCCGCGCCGCCCGCTGGGTGCCCGGCACCCACTGGTAAGCCCGCGACCTTCATCCCGCAGGGGGCGATAAAGGTCGCCGCGAACGGGACATGGTTGCGGTGGATTCCGCCGCAACCACGTCCCGTCCGTCGTTCTCGGCCGAGGCAGCGCACCACCCTCCACATTGAACGCGCACACCGTCGACCACGATCCGGGCCGGCACATCCGGCAGACAGTCCAGGTGGCCGCAGCGCGATCCAGCCGTTGGACCACGATCAGCCCGTAGTCAAAGGCCGTATCCGGTCGGCCACGACCGCGGTGACCGGTTTCGATGCGGCACCGCAACTGGCCTGGCGCGGTGGAAGTTCCACCGTGCGAGTCGTCACCCGCCAGCGGCGGCCGTCACGATGGGTAACCAGGGCCAGAGCGGAACCGGTTGCGGTGGAATCGGTTTCGAGACTGATGGTGAGATCATCGAGCCTTGCCGAAACCTGGTCGCGCACCGCGAATTCCGCGACCTGCTCGACCGGATGGTGACCACTGCGACCTCGCAATCCAGCCAAGGAAACCGCACCACGTTTCACCGCTTCGACCGCCGCGATGGCGGCCGCGGTATCGACGCGGCCGTAGGTCAGGCCGGAGGGCAACAACACCATGGCAGGCGCGAAGCGATGGCCGCCAGTGTGCGAGCACTCCCAGACCCGGTCCGGATAGTCGGCGGCCAGATTCGCCGCGATCGGACGGCCGAACAACGCACAGCACTGATCGCGTTTTCCGTGCGCGCACACCAGGACCAGCGAATCACGCACGGGCGCGCCGATTCCCGGCGGCGGGCCGTTCAGCAGATCGAGGTCCAGGTCGAGCAGCTGCCTCAGGTCGGTGATCTCGAAGCGTTCGCACCAGAAACCCTGCGGGCGCGAGCTGGCGATCAAAACCGTTCGAACACCGGTGAATTCATTGCGGCCCGGTCGCCGGATCAGCGTCGGGCGAATCTTGGCGGCAACGGTGCGGGCGGCGAGTTCGGCAGTGATCTCTCGGCCGAGCACTTCGTCACCGATCACATCCCGGCCCCACGCGCCCGGCTGCTCGACGCACAACCACCCCGACACCCGAGTCGCCGTGCCGGGCAAGGGCACATCGACCGCGGCCGCCGCCGAGCACAGCATCCCTTCGAATCCGGTCATCAACCCGACGTCTGCCCGTCGGCGAACGCCGCGTCCCAGCGGCCGTCGGCCTTGGCCCGATCGATCTCGGCCTGTCCGGCCGGATGCATCAACCCCTGCTCGATCAGCTCGGCGACCAGGCCGATATTGCGCAGCGACCATGGGCTGCGCTTGCGCTGCGGCGTGAAGCCGACCTGCCAGAACTCGGCATCCTCACCGCGCGCCTGCCCATCGATCCAGCCGAAGCACAGTGCCTGCCGCAGCGCGCCGGCATGGTTCAGCGAAACGCGTCCGGAGCCCTTTTTGGCGAAGCGCAGCCAGACCCCGTCCACCGACGCATGGTTGGTCAGGAGCCAGTCGCGGAACGACTGCTCGTCGGGGAAGAACAGAACCGGACGGTCTTGCGCGGGCACCGCTTCACTCTAGATAGCGGCGGGTGGGAGCGTCGCGAGGAACGGCAGCACGGTTGCCTCGAATTCCCGGTAGCGGTCGCGGTGGATGCTGTGACCGCAGGTGAAGGCGGTCACAGCGCAGTCCGGGATGGTGTCGCGCAAAATGGCCAGCTTCTCCGGATCGACCATGCCGCCGGGACCGCCGCGCAACACCAGGGTGGGGGCGGTGATGTCAGCGAGCCGGTCCCACCACTCCGGATGCGGCTTGCGGAACTGTTCGAGCGCGGTCCGCGTCATCGAGCGATCGAAGGCGAGCACCGCACGCGGATGCCGAATCAGGCTGGTGGTGGCATGCCAGAGTTCCGGAAGGGTCGGGAAGCGACGAGTCAACTTCACTTCTTCATCGCCGGAACGCAACGGCATCGGGCACTCCTCGATGACCAGCCGCCGCACCAGTTCGGGCCGTTCCTGCGCAACACAGGAAACCGCGAAACCGCCCAGCGAATGCCCGACCAGATCCACCGAATCCAGCTCGAGCCGGTCACACAGGTTCAGCACGTCTTCGCCGAATTCGGCGAACAAATAGGACTCGGTGTGCGCGCTACGCCCATGCCCGCGCAGATCGGGAATAATGACCCGCCGCCCAGCCCGCACCAAGGTATGCGCGAACCGATCCCAGGTATGCCCGTCCCCGCCCATACCGTGCACCAGCACCACCGGCGCACCATCGCCGACCACGGAATCCCGATAGGCGATCCGCACGCCGTCGAGCACAGCCCTGGTCACCGCGAGATCCACGATTTCCGAGGATACTGTGTTTGATTTGCCGCGCCTTCGGCGCGGCGGGTTCGCGGCCCCCTGGTGTCTCGCGTCCGAGCCGTCGAGACTGGCGACTTCGTCGCATGCGCTTCGACGGCTCGGACGCGAGACGGGCCGCGAACGGGTCGCTCGTAAGACTCGCTCCGTGGTGGTTGGGGGTGGCGGGGGTGTTCGGCACTTGGTGCGCGCATGCTGGAAGGGTGAATCCCGCGCCTTGCGGGCGCATGCGCTACGACGGCTCCGACGCCAGACGGGCCGCGAACGGGTTGCCCGTAAGACAGCTCCGTTGTGGTTGGGGATGGCGGGGGCGTTCGGCACCCGTGCACACATGCGGCAACGGCGAGACCCGCGCGTGTGTCACACACGCTTCGACGACCCGGACACGAGACGGGCCGCGAACTCGCCGCTCGGGGTAGTCACCACGGCCGCATGGTCCTGGCATCTCGATTGCTCGACATTCGAAGCCGCCGCAGGATGTGGTGCCGGAAAAGGTCTGGCGGATGTCGACGGATCGCGGCAATACTTCGGCCATGCCCTCCTTCGCCGACTTCGATCGCCGCAACTATCGCACCGTTGATGTCGCCGCCGGGTACGACGGGTGGGCGCCGACATATGAGCAGACGGTCATGGACGAGATGGATCTCGCGCTGCTGAATCGGCTGCGGCAACCGGACTGGGGTGGGATACAACGCGCCGTGGATCTCGGCTGCGGGACGGGGCGGACTGGAGCTTGGTTGCGGGAGAAGGGAATTCGCCATATCGATGGCGTCGACGTGAGCGCTGGGATGCTGGCGCGAGCACGTGCGCGCGGAGCACACACCACACTCGCCGAGGCGGACGTGCGTGACACCGGGTTGCCAAGTGGTGCTTATGATTTGGTGATCTCCTCGCTGATCGACGAGCACTTGGACGATCTGACGCCCTTCTACGCCGAAGCCTGGCGGCTGGCCGCGCCCGGCGGCACTTGTGTCACGGTCAGCTATCACCCGCAGTTCATGATGGTGACCGGCATGCCGACGCACTACACCCCCGCGTCCGGCGAGCCGGTCGCGATCAGCACGCATCTGCATTTGATCAGCGAACAGGTCTCGGCGGCATCGGCGGCGGGCTGGATGCTCACCGAGATGGTCGAGGCGCTGGTGGATGACGACTGGATCGCGGCCAAGCCGAAATGGGCACAGTTGCGCGGACATCCATTCACGCTGGCGCTGGTGTGGTCGCGCACATAGTCAGTCGTAAAGCCCCTCGACGCGCCAGGTCTGATCGTTGTAGATGAGCAGCAGAACACGGACATCGGCCGGTTCACCGGCAAGTTGCACCTGGATACGGGCGGCGATTCCGGCGCAGAGGGTGGCGGATTCCGGGGTCCACCAGTGTTCGTCAACCGGCCACGGACCAGCCCAGCCCGCCAGCGGCCACTGCTTGCTGCCCCACCGCAGCAGGGCCGGGTCGGCGGTGAAAAGGCCACGGTCGGTGACCTGCACCGGCGTTCCGTCGGCGGCCTCCAGATGCACAACCGAACGGTTCACCAGGATCACCGCTGGTGCGGGATGGGGCAGTCGGCCGGGCCATGGCAGCGCAGGGTCGGCGGCCGGAATCGGCTCGTCACCGAGGGCGACCATGGTGATGCGTTCGGCGGGTCCTCGGCCACCGCTGAGCACGCCGATCCGGACCGCCTCGCCACCGAGCAGCCCCTGCACCCGGATCAGGGCGCGGCGGGCCCGCTCGTCCTGCTCGCCGACTCCACCCCACAGACCGAGCTGAAGTGCGCTCGCCGCAACGACTTCGACGGGTTCCAGGCGCAACAGCGTGATCGGTGCGGTGGGCCGGTCGCGGCGGGTGAGCCAGCCGTCCAGCTGCCAGCGCACCCGATCCGCGGTGCCCTCCGGGGTCAGCGGTTCGGCGCACCGCCAGATTCGCGAAAGCTGTTCGCCTGCCTCGGTTTCAGCGAATACCGACAATCGGGTGCAGGCCATCGAAGCTTTGGACAGCGCCTCGTGCAACTGGGTGGCGAGCATGCGTCCCGCGAAGGCCGCGGCATCGACGCGATCGATCGGCGGATCGCAACGATACTGCACCGTCAGATCTTTCGGCGGACGACGCGCGGACGGCGGACGCTCCGGCACGGCCCTGGCACAGCGATGCGCCAGTACGGCATCGGCGCCGAAGCGCGAGGTGACCTCGATCGGAGTCAGCGCGGCGAAATCACCGATCCGCCGTAATCCCAAGCGGTGCAACAGATCCACCAGATCACTGCGTTCCGGTGCGGACAGACTCGGTTCCAGCGCGAGTTCACGCACCGGCAGCGGCGCCAGAAATCGCGCACCGCCGCCGGGCGGCACGATCGCGGTGAAACGCGCCGCGATCACCGCTGTGGACAACTCGTCGGCAATACCGATCTGCGCCTCCACCCCCACCGCGGCGGCCGCGTCGACGAGCCGTTCGGCCGCCGCCTCCTCGGACCCGAAAAACCGTGCCGCACCCCGCGCACCGAGCACCAACAGTCCCGGACGCAGCACCTCGACTCCCGGCACCGTCGCATCGATGGCCGCCACCACCGGCTCGAACAAGCGCGCATCCCGATCCGGATCTACCTGCGCGACATACACATTCGGACACCGCGCCTGCGCCTCCCGCTTGGTCAGCCCACGCCGCACCCCCTCGGCCCTGGCAATGGCCGAACATTCCACCACCTTATTGGCGAACAGCACCGCCACCGGCCGCGTCGCAGGCACCCGCGCCACCGCCGCCGCCGTCACCGCCGACCAGTCCGGACACCACAGCGCCAGCACCCGCACCCCACCTACCCGACTCGGCCGGATCACCACCCCACCCCTCCGGGCACCCCGTGTAGCGACTGGGTATCCGCTGTCCGGGATGCCCCGTCGCAAGACAGGGTGCCCAAACGGACCTCGCTGCCGAGCGGCATGTCCTGGTCGGCCACATGGGTTTTCGCGCGACGCGCTGATGCCGTCGCGCGAGCCCGCACATCGGGTGAGGGGCGGCCGATCCCGGTGTGCTCACCTGGGCACCGATGTGCACAGAGCCCGCCCACCCGCGCATTGCGAAGGACGCCGCACAGTCCAGATCTGGGGCCAATGTGACGGTCGGCCGTTATCTCCTGGCCGCCATCAAGGCGATAGTCGGCCATTGCCCTCTGACCGCCGTTGCTTACGGCAGCGAGGGTCACTGGGCCCGAATCATACTGGTGCACCGCACGTCACCTCGCTTGCCTCGGCTTTGCCGAGTCGGGACCCCGAATCGTTGGAAAGGCCGTTTCGCGCAGGAGAACTCATGGCGCGACGGTTACCGAGGTTCGAATCATGACGCCGCACCGTGGGCCTCGACGGTCGCTTCATCTGCCGCGGCGACTGTTTCCACCCCCACCCATTCCAGTCGGCTCGCACTGGGACGCAGTTCGATTCGGCCGTGGCAGGGTGGGCCCGCTTTGCCGCGGACCGCGACCTCCAAGCGGAGTGAGCGCAGGCGACCCCGGCCCGCACCGAGGCCGCCGTATCCGGCGATGCGGGTATCCACCCGCAGGGACGGATTGGGCCAGCGTCCGTCGGTAACCACCAGGGTGGCCCCTTTGCTGCGTGCGCGTGCGGCGATGACTCGGGTGCGGGACGGGGCTACGGTAGCGCCGGCGAGGCCGAGCACGACCAGATCGAGGCCGTCGAGCAATACCGCGGCCACCTCCACCGGATCCGGCCCGGGATCGGCGACGACGGCGAGGCGCTGCAACTGCGCGCCCATCTCGACCGCGGCGAGCAGCCCGAGCCGCGGCATCCCGACCACCGCGGCATGCCCGCCGCCCTCGGTCACCGTGGCGAGCAGACCGGCCAGCAGCGAACTCGCACCCGAATAGGCCACTACCGACCCCTTGACCAGGCCGCCATCAGGCAACAGTTCGGCAAGGGCGGGCGGCACCGCGAGCGCTTCCCTGCGCAATTCGGCGGCGCGCGGAATCCGCTCGGCCGCCGCTTCCCCGCGCCCGGGTATCGCCGCCATCCGTCGACGCAGCTCATCCAGTGTCGGTTTATCCCTCGGCGGCATCCTGTCCCGCCGTCTCCCCGCCCCTGAATCCTCATCCGAACCCATCACAACCACCTACTTCCAACGATGGACCCGAGGCGAAGGCGCGGCCCGAACCCCCACTAACAAGAGTTCAGCACCGATCCAGCTATCGATCACTATCGAATATACGTTCGATACCCGCTCAGTAGAAACCCACCCCCGACTTCCGTCAAGTACGCGCCCTGACCGCGATCACTTCGCAACATGCCACTGTTTTTTGAGTTGAACTCAACTTAATATCGGAGCCATGAGCAAGCGAACACCAGCACAGCCGACATGTCGGTCATGACAGAGGCAAGCGTCAGCGAGGCGGAGTCATGACCGACCAGGAATGGACCGGGCGCGGCGCGACAGCACGCAGACGACTACTGGAGGCGGCGCACGCGGAGCTGAGCGAAACCGGCGAACTCGAGGTAGCCGCCGTCGCCCGCCGCGCCGGTGTCAGCGTCGGGCTGCCCTACCGGTACTTCGGCTCGCGCAGCGGACTGCTTACCGCCGTAATCACCGACTTTTACGACCGACTCGGCGAAACGGTCACCTATGCGGAATTCGCCGGAAAGGATTGGCGCGAACGCGAACACGCGCGCGTGGTGGCCTGGGTGAACTTCCTCTACGACGACCCACTCGCCCCCGTCGCGCTCGGACGATTCGGCGACGCCGAGGCGGCGGGCGTGGAACGGCAACGGTTACAGCAGGCGATCGAGGTCGGCATCCGGAATATGGCGCAGGGCCAGCGCCAGGGCATGGTGCCCGCGGACCGCGATCCCGAATTGCTCGTCGCGGCCGTCCTCGGTGGTGTGCACATGGCCGTTGCGGTGGCGTTGACTCGCAGTCCGCGTCCGGACCGGGCCGTCGTCGCCGACCAGGTATGGGAATTCGTGGCCGGGGCAACCGGCGCGGGAAAGGAAGAACAATGAGCAATGCACAACCGGAGGTCGAACGGCTCGAGGACCTCGCGGGCGATCTGTCCCGAACCCATCGAACAGTCCATGAGGTACGCGATGTCACCGCCGCCCAGGTGGACGCCGACCTCGCCGCTCTCGATCGGGACGGCTACGTGATTCTCGAGGGCCTGCTCGACTCGGCACAGTGCGCGGCACTTCGCAAAGAACTCCTGCCCCTGCTCGGCCCGAACGGGCGAAATGCGTTCGAGGGCCACCGGACTCAGCGGCTCTACAGCGTGCTCGGCAAGACGCGTATGGTCGACCGGCTGGTCGAGCATCCCCGCGTCCTCGCCCTCTTGGATCGACTTCTGCTACCCGGATATCTGCTGTCGCAGTTGCAGATAATCAATATCGCCCCCGGCGAGAATGCCCAGCTCCTGCATCCCGACGACGGTTTCTATCCGGTGCCGCGACCACGAAAGGCATTGTCGGCAGCCACCATCTGGGCGATCGACGAATTCACCGCCGAGAACGGCGCGACAATGCTCATCCCGGGAAGTCATCGCTGGCCGGACGGTCGAACGCCACAGCAGGACGATATGCGGGTGCCCGGCGTCATGCCCGCCGGATCGTGCGTCTTCTTCCTCGGCACGCTCTGGCATGGCGGCGGCGCGAACCGCTCCGCGAACTCGCGATTGGCCGCCACCGCGCAGTACTGCGAGCCGTGGCTGCGCACCCAGGAGGCGTTCACTCTCTCGACCGACCGCGATACGGTGCGCACGGTCTCGCCCGAAATCCGGCGCATGCTCGGCTACAGCATCCATCCGCCATTCATCGGCATGGTGGACGGTATGCACCCGGATCGCCTGCTGACGCAATAACCGGCGCGGTGCGAATCAGGCCAGCTGGCCTCGTTTTCCGCTACCCTCGCACCGTGACCGAACGCGCTCGTCCCATTGTCGGCCCCGATTATCTGGTTGCCGGCCGCTACCGTCTGCAGTCGAAACTGGGCGGCGGCGGTATGGGCGCGGTATGGCTCGCACACGATCGCCTGCTCAACCGGGACGTCGCGATCAAACAGGTGCTCTCCACCGCCGGACTTCCGGAGGCGCAGGCCAATGAGATCCGCAACCAGATCATGCACGAGGGCAGGGTCGCGGCCAAGCTCTCGCATGAGCACGCCATCGCCGTCTACGACGTGGTGCTCGAGGCCGGTGAGCCGTGGCTGGTGATGGAACATCTGCCATCACGCAGTGTCGCAAGGGCATTGGCGCTGGTGAATGCGCTGCCGCCGATCGAGGTGGCGCAGATCGGGGCGCAGGTCGCCGATGCGTTGGCGGCCGCGCACGCCGCGGGCATCGTGCACCGCGATATCAAACCCGGCAATATTCTCGTCGCCGACCGCGGACCCGTCGTCGGCATGGCCAAGCTCAGCGACTTCGGTATCTCGCGCGGTGCGACCGACAGCTCCGACGAACCGGACGGCGTGATCACCGGCACCCCCGCCTATCTGCCCCCTGAGGTGGCGCGCGGCGCGCAGCCGACCACGGCAAGCGATGTGTTCTCCCTCGGCGCCACGCTCTACACCGCGATCGAGGGGCAACCGCCGTTCGGTATGGACGACGACACCGATGCCGTGGTCTATCGCGCGGCGATGGCTCAGATCATCCCGCCCAGCCGCAGCGGCATGCTCACCAACGCGTTGCTGCACATGATGGAACCGGCCCCGCAGCGCAGGCCGACCATGGCCGAGGCCCGCGACGAAATCCTCACCGCCGCATTCGGTCCAGGCACCGGACCGTATATCCTCGGCGCCCCGGTGCGCACCGAGGACGGCACCATTCCGGCATGGGCCGCCCGCAATTCGGCATCGGGCCTGCGCAGCCCGCACTCCACACCGCTGCCGCGCCCGCACCGCAGCAACACCTCGAGCCCAGCGGCCGCGGCACCCCAGCGCCCGAAGGCGAAGTCGAAGGAAACGAGCAATGCCCCACTCGCCATCGCCATCGGCCTGCTGATCGGCCTGGTCCTTATCATCGCCATCATCATCGCGATGATGTAATCCGCTGCGCCGCAGCTTTTCAGCTGCCGCATGACTGCAAAGCACGCACGCTCCGAGTACGCGACCTCGCAGTACGCACGAAATGGCATTGCGCGCACAAATTGCACCGCGCAGCCGACGAAATGGCGTGGCGCGCACCAACTCTGGCACCGAGCTGACGGAGCTGGGGCTCGCCGCGCACAAACCAGCCCGCCGCAAAATTGCCCGCCGCGCACGGAACTTCCCCGCGGCACACGAACTTGCCCACCGCACACGAACTGACACCACCGCAGACGTACCGGCCCACCGCAAACTTGCCCGCCGCACACTAACTTCCCCGCAGCACACGAACTGACCAACCGCAGACGTACCAGCGCGGCACGCACAAACCGACCCCGACGTGCACGAACTCGCCCACAAACCGGCCCGCCGCAGACGTACCGGCCCGGCACGCACAAACCGACCCCGACGTGCACGAACTCGCCCACCGCCCACAAACCGGCCGCCGCACACGAACTTTCCTTGCCGCGCACGAACTTTCGCGCCGCGCATCAAATTGCGGGTCAAACCGTGCGCGGCAAGCGAATACGTACGCAGCGCGCCAGAATGCGGGAAGTCAGTCGATGCGGCGCCGGTGGGCCCAGCGGGTGAGTGCGTTGCGGTTGGACTGCTGGGTCTTGCGAAGCACATTGGAGGCGTGGGTTTCGACGGTTTTCACCGAGATATAGAGCTTCTCCGCGATTTCCCGATAGGTGTAGCCGCGGGCGAGCAGCCGCAGCACCTCCAGTTCGCGCGGGGTGAGCGAATCCAGTTCGGGATCCAGTGGCGGCTCCGGCACCGGCGATTTGCCGGTGAACGAGTCGAGTACGAAACCGGCCAGCCGCGGACTGAACACCGCATCGCCACCGGCGACCCGTCGGATACCATCGGCCAGTTCGGATCCCGAGATCGTCTTGGTCACATAGCCGCGCGCACCCGCACGGATCACCGCGATCACATCCTCGGCTGCGTCGGAGACACTCAATGCCAGGCATACCGGACCGTCATCGATGCCGGACAGCACCGCGACCCCGCCGCCGTCGGGCATATGCACATCGAGCAGCACAACATCCGGACGCGCGGCATTGATTCCGGCGACCGCCTCGGCCACGCCCCCGGCCTCCCCGACAACCTCCATATCGGTCTCCCGGCTCAATTCGGCCCGCACACCCGAACGGAATACGGCGTGATCATCGACGAGAAAGACCCGCACGGCCACCTACTTCTCCTCACCCTCGGTGGATCGATCCACCCTGACGCACGGGCGGCCCACAGGCCGTCCGCACTTCATCGGTACCACAACCGCGGCCGGATCCGTCGTCATCGGTACCACTACGTCTCGAATGCGCTGCCCGGACCGGGCTCATTCCGGCGGTGCCGCGATGTTCGAACGAAAGTCACGAGTTCCAGCTACGCGACACCATCGGCTCACGGCCGAGCCGCAACACGGCGGCCGCACGGAACACCCCTGCTCGACGGCACGATCATCGGCGGTTGCGAACCGTTTGTCGCACCTCGTCCTGTTCGTCGCCGACCGGCGCGTCCTCGGCTCGATCCTGATCACCGGCATCGGTGCGCGGCATGATGATCCGCACCTCGGTGCCCCGACCAGGAGTGGACAGGATCTCCACCTGACCGCCGCGCCGCTCGATTCTGGCGCGAATGGATTTCGCGACACCCCGCCGATCCTGCGGCACTGCCGCGATATCGAATCCGGTGCCGCGATCGCGCACGAAAATACTCACCTGATGCGGTTCTGCCTCGGCGAACAGATCGATCTCCGGAACCCCCGCATGTTTGGCGGCATTCACCAGCGCCTCGCGGCTCGCGCCGAGCAATGCGGTGAAATGCTCCTTCGGCAGACCGGATCCGCTGTCGGCGCCGTCCATCGTCACATCGCCAACGGTGACCGGAGTCACTTTCACCCCGTGCTGATCCTCGACCTCGCCCGCGATCGTGCGCAGCGCCACCGCCAGGCTCGACTGTGCTGGCCCGGAATCCTCGAAGAGCCAGCGGCGCAGTTCCCGCTCCTGGCTGCGCGCCAGCCGGACCACTTCCTGCGGGTCGTCGGCCTGACGCTGAATGAGCGCCAAGGTCTGCAGCACCGAATCATGCAGGTGGGACGCGATTTCCTCACGTTCCTCATTGCGAATACGGGCCGCGCGCTCGGCATTCAGCGCGCGCATCATGCGCAGCCACAGCGGCACCGTCAGCAGACCGGCGCCGATCAAGGTGACCGCCACCGCGATCAGCGCGGAGCCGAGCGAGCTCAGATCGATCCTCGCCAGCACCACCACGCCGAGTCCGAGCACGATCATGGTGATCCCGGCGACGATGCGCGACCAGGTCACCACCGAGGGACGCGCGGGCAGGCCGAGCAGCGACCGCGGGCCGTCGGTGTCGTATTCACGCCACACCAGGGCCGCACCCACCGCCACCACGACGATCGGCACGATCACCTTCGCCGCGGTACCGCTGAACAACCACGAAACCCCGACCGCGAGCCCGATCCCGAGCAGGGCCAACCCGATCGCCTGCCGGCGCTCCTTACCGGTCGGCTTCAGCGCATCGTGGCCGCCGGGAGTGAAGATCCACAGCATGCCGTAGGCGACGATCCCCGCCCCCGCCAGCGCGGACAGCAATACGAATGCCATCCGCACCTTGAACACGTCGAGCCCGAGATGATCGGCGACACCGCCGGCCACACCGCCCACGATCCGGCCACCCGAACGCCGCACCATCCGCGGGTACGGCGGCGTGGGCGCAAGCGCCGGCGCGGCACCGAAGCGGCCGGAGCCGGGCGCGAACCCGGGCGCGGCGCCGAACCCCCGGGGATCGGCCCCCCGAGCAGCATCGAACGCGGGCACGGACGGGTACATGCCTTCGATACTGGCACGGCCCACCGACACCCGACCATCGGGAATCACCCTGATCTTCACCGTTGTGTGCCGATAGATCTCATCTGTCACATACAGGCGATATCTGTCACTAGAGCAGGACTTGCCCGAGTCCCAGTTTCCGCGCTGGGGGCTCGACGCCGATCAAGGGCTGGACGATGCGGTCCTTACCTCGAAGTCTGTGTGGTTCCAGCACTGTCTGGTTCATCTCGGTTGAACCGGCGCTTCGGACCGCGCAATCTGCACGCTTCGGCTTCCCGTCAGCGGTGAGTCGACCGCACGCGGGCCGGATATATGATGCGCATCCTTCATGCAGTGCGCCAACGGGTTTCGTCGTCGGAGAATTGCCCGTCAGCTGCCTGCGGTCGATCGAAACGGAGCCGCCATGACCAGATACGCGCATTTCGTCGGTAGCCTGCCCGAGGCCCTGATGACCAGCGATCGCGACGTCATGAAATGGTTCGCCGACCAGAGTGACGGCTGGCCACTTACTGCGGTGCCGCGCGATCTCGATTCGGGCTGGGTCGTCGCCTACCTGCGTGCTCTCGAAGCGCGTAACGCCTTCGACGTCATCCGCGCGGGCGACTACGCCGACTACAGCGATATGCGCAGCTACGGTGTGCAGGCCGGTCACGTCCTTGAACCACGCGACGTGGCGATGGGGCGCGTCGAGCGGATCACTGCGATCGTCTCGGAGTTCGAGTCGCTACAGCGCAGCCGTCCGGAGCTGGCGGACAAGCGGGTACAGATCAGCCAGCCCAACCCATTGGATCTGGCCCTCTTCGTTTTCGCCGGCGCGGCGGTCTCGCCCGGTCTGCCCATGGGGCCCGCAGTCCGCAACCTCGGTGTGCTCGTCACGGCGCTGCGGCATCTGCCCGTATTCACCGACGCCGTGCTCCAGGAGATGTCCGAGGTGACCGCTCGCTACGGCGATCGCGTTGTGTGGCAGGTGGAATCACCGATCGCGACCCTCGGCATGGTCAAGGCCGAGCGACTACGAGCGCAGTGGGCACTGGGACCGCTGCTGGCACGCCAGCTCGGCGGATTCCTCGTCCGCACCCACGAGATCGGCGCGGCGACAACCCTGCATTTGTGCTACGGCGATCACAAGCACAAGAACCTGCTGACCCCCCGCGGCCTGGCGCCAGCGGTACACCTGCTCGGCCACCTCTCCCGGCTGCTGCGCAAACGCGCAGTGCCCCTGCCGGTCGTGCATGTCCCCTGTGCGTACGGTGCGGATCCGGCACCGTTGGATCCAGCCTTCTACCGCCCGCTACAGCGACTGGATCCCGGCTGGCAATTGATCGCTGGTGTCGTTTCTCCCGACGATGTCGACGACAGCATCCGCGCGCTGACACTGTTCGAACAGGCTTCGGGCCGCACCGCGCATGGGGTAGCAACCGCGTGCGGCCTCGGCCGTCGAACCATCGAGGACGCTAGAGCGGCGGCCGCGGCTACGGTCACCACCGCACGCGCCGACGTCGGTGTATTCGCGGACTGAGCGGTCTGGGGAGCGCAACGGCAGTCCGATTCGACGATGTCGCGGTCACCGCGATGCTGGCGCCTGGGCCCGCACGTGCTCGATCGGACTGGCCTGCGGGCACACCAGCAGAAGCCCTCGACTGCGCCTGCGGCCTGAACGACCCCACCGCCTGGCAACCCCCGACGAACTAACGGTCGCACGACAGGGCCCAGCCCCGGCCCGCCCGGCGCAGCCCCTAGCGGTCGATCAGGCGGAGTAATCGATAGCGGGCCCGAAGGTGCCGTCGCCGTTGCCGTAGCGCAGGGTGATGTTCCCCGAGCCGGTGTTGCCGATGACCGTGTCGATCTTTCCGTCCTGGTTGAAGTCGGCGAGAATCGGGGTGGACAGGGGGACGAGCCCGCCGGAGGGGTAGGTGTGCGGCGGACCGAAGGTGCCATTGCCGGTGCCGAGCAGCACGCTGATGCTGGAGGTGCCGCCATTGGCGACCACCATGTCGAGCATGCCGTCGCTGTTGAGGTCGGCAAGGTCGAAGCACTGCGGGAGCAGACCGCCGGTTTGATATACCGCGAGCGCGCCGAAGGTGCCGTCACCATTGTTGAACAGCGTGGTTACGGTGCCTGTGACAAGGTTGGAGAAGAGGATGTCGGGCTTGCCGTCGGCGTTGATATCGCGCGCCATGCCGTACCAAGCGGTCAGGGCACCGTCGCCGAACGTAGTCGGGGCGGTGAAAGTGCCGTCACCGCGGCCGCGGTAGATCTGGATTGTGCTGTTGACGTAGTTGCCGCGTAGCAGGTCGAGGTTGCCATCCCCATCGAAGTCCGCGACGTCGGCGGACCCGGAGCCGACGCCTAGGTTGCTGGAGACGATGGATGCCGGAAAGAAAGTGCCGTCGCCATTGCCCCGGAGCACCGACCATGACGGGGCCTGATTGGAGGTGGCCAAGTCAGGGTTGCCGTCCTGGTCGAAGTCGCCGACGACCACCGCCCCGGGGGCCAGGTCCGTCGCGTAGTTGACGGCGTTGGCGAAGGTGCCGTCGCCGTTGCCCATCAGTATCGAGACGTCGCTCGTGGTGAAGTTGGTGACGGCCATATCGAGTTTGCCGTCGTGGTTGAAGTCCGCGATGGCGACATAGTCCGCCTGCCCACCGGTGGCGTAGCGGACGGCGGGCTGGAACCCTCCACCGGGCGTGCCCAGGAAGACCGACACTCCGAATCCGAGCACGAAATCGCTGAACACAACGTCGGTGTAGCCGTCACCGTTGAGGTCGGCGATCGCGGGAACCGCTGGGCCCGTCAGGTTGGGGAACGCATCCGCGGATGCTGGAGTGCTGGTGAAGGCGGTCCCCGCCAATGCCGCAGCGGCGCAAGCGCTGACGACGAACCTCATGCATGACACTTGTTTCTCCCGGTAGGGCCGATATCGGTA
The DNA here is from genome assembly GCF_050955785.1 of Nocardia sp. CA-084685. Classification (NCBI taxonomy): domain Bacteria; kingdom Bacillati; phylum Actinomycetota; class Actinomycetes; order Mycobacteriales; family Nocardiaceae; genus Nocardia; species Nocardia sp. CA-084685. Next base: position 1,161,113 of record NZ_CP192094.1, on the reverse strand, counting down.
GAACGCTACGGCGTTCTCAAACGTGGCGATCTTGCGCAGGCCGGCGATTCCTGTCCGGTCCGGACAAGAAAGCCACGCTGAACTGCCGTTCTTATATCGATCTCAGCCATCTTGCGACGGAAAGAGCGGGCAACCGACGGATCCGCTGCCGACCCGGGCACCGCCGGACCGGATAACTGCCGCAAGGCATGTCTACCAGTGCTTTTCAGATCGAATACCGATCAATGGCTTAGGCAGCTCACCGCCCCGCGCCATACGTTTCTTTCGGGGTCGGAAACGTCCCACTCAACACCGGGACTCGCGCCGCAGGGGGCCGAGCACAGGTTCGGGGAGGAATCATGAACATCAAGTCGATACTGCTCATCGCCGCCACCTTGGTCGGAATCGCCGTGGCGGGCGCGCCGTCCGCCGCCGCGCAGGGGATGGCGCCGCACGAGAAGAACTACTCGGGCCCAAGTGGATTCGAGCTCACCGTCGGCCATATGGACGAACAGTTCCGCCCGGTACCCCCGCTCAATGGAATGCCGACCAACCGAGAGGTCTTTCTGGACAACACCTTCTACGGCATCATCCCCGTGAATGCGACGGGCACCATGAGGGCGGGCTACCTGATCGCCTGTGCGGTCGATCTCGATCTCACGGTCGATATCCAGGCCGGCATCGGCTTCGACGCCGGATTCAGCATCGGGGTCAGCGGCAGTGGCGATTCGACGTCACCGAATTTCGATGCCAGCATCGGCCCGAAGATCTACGCGGGAATCAGTCTCGACATGTCGATCAGCCCCGGCGAGATCAAGCCGATCGAACTGGGCACCAAGGACTTGTCTCTCGGCGGCACCGGCTATCTGGTCAGCCACGACTATCACCTGCTGGTCAAGAACTGCGGCGGACCGCTCACCATCCAGTCCTATGTGACCCTCACCGCCGACACGCCCGAGGTCACCGCCGCCGACGCGGTGACAGGAGACCGGATCTTCCTGTAATCCGCTACCAGGACGACCGCGCGATCAACGATCGCACGGCCGTCCCTGCATTCGAACCGGCTAAGTTATTCCTATGTCTTTGTCGCCCAAAAAGATCGGGCGCACGTGGTGACCGAGGACACCACCGCCGAGGCTCGGGGGGAAATCCGATCACCGCGTGCGATTTTCGCGCAACGATTCGCCGATCTCTATGCGGCCGCAGGCAATCCGACGCTGCGACGGGTCGCCATGGCAGCCGAAACGCGCATGCGCGCCGCGCAAGGTAAACGGGCTGCTCCGAGTGCCTCGGTGCAGCGGATCAGCGATTGGAAGGCGGGGCGCAATGTTCCGGCTCGCTTCGAATCGCTGCTCCCGGTGGTGCTCACCATGATCGACCTGGCCAAGAAGGCCGAGTCGCAGACCAGTCGGCAGTTGCTGGAAGTGCGTGAGTGGCAACGGCTCTGGCAGGCCGCCATCACCTGGACACCGAATGACGAGGACGACGCGGCCTGTCCCTACCTGGGGCTCACCTCATATCGCGAGCAGCACCGCGACATCTTCTTCGGGAGAACAAGGTCCACTGCCGAACTCGTCGATTTGGTCCAAGGGGCCGCCGCTGACACGGATGGCATCGTCGTGCTCATCGGCGCATCGGGTGCGGGCAAGTCCTCGCTGGTGGCCGCGGGGCTCATACCCGCCGTCGCCGACAACTGGTCGACCGCCGCGATGACACCCGGCGCAAGGCCACTGCGCGCGCTGGCCAAGGCTTTTCAGGCGGACAACGCGATAGCGCAACCGTCTGCCGACGAAGTCTGCACGGCACTCGACCAATGGAGCGCCGACCGATGCCGGCTGCTCATCGTGGACCAGTTCGAGGAACTGTTCACCGCCTGCCCGGATGAACGCGAGCGCGAAGCTTTCCTGAAAGTTTTGCATCGCTGCGCGACTCGGGCCGATGATGCCCTCGCCGTCGTCATCGCACTGCGGGCCGATTTCTACGCCCAGTGCCTCGACTACCCGATCCTGCAGCACGCTCTCGAACACCGCAGCTATCTGCTCGGCCCCATGCGACTGGACGAACTGGCCCAGGCACTCATCGGGCCGGCCAATCACGCCGGGCTCGAACTGGAGTCCGGCTTAGCCGAACTGGTGATCACCGAACTCTGCGGAGTCGGTGATCATGAGAACCGCCAGAGCTACGATCCAGGCGCACTCCCGCTGCTCTCGCACGTCATGGCCGCCACCTGGCAACACCGCGAAGGCCGCAAACTCACCGTCACCGGATATCGCAAGGCGGGCGGTGTCATCGGTTCCATCGCCGCGACCGCCGAACAGGCGTGGAGCGAACTATCCGACACCCAGCAGTCCTGCGCGAAAGATGTGCTGCTCGGACTCGTTGCCGTCGCCAGTGATTCGCGCGATACCCGGCGCATCGCCGTCCGTCCGACCCTGCTGCAACGCACCACCGACCCGGTGTCCGCCACGGCCGCACTGGAATTGCTGGCCCGCACCCGCCTGATCACCCTCGACTCCGACTCGGTGTATCTGACCCACGAGATCGTGCTGAAGGCGTGGCCGCGATTGCACACCTGGATCGATGAGGACCGGGTCGGCTACCTGGTCCGGCAGCGGTTGGAAGCCGATGCCGCGGAATGGCATTCGACCGGACAGGATCGGTCACTGCTCTATCGGGGCACCCGGCTCGAGACCGCTCTCTGTCATGTCGATCCCCCCTTGGTCGGCGGCCAGGTCCGCACCTTCCTGGAGCGGTCCCGAGCAGCGCGCGCGCATACCCGCAGACAGTCGTCGGTGACCCGGGCAGTCCTCGCTATGCTCGGCGTCGGGCTACTCGTACTGGGCGCATTCGCCTACGCGCAGGTCGAGCTCGCCGAGCAGCAACGCAACGATAAGAACTTCGGATTCGTACTGGCAGAGGCGGATCGACTACAGCAAATCGATCCCTCACTGTCCGCGCAGCTATATCTCGTTGCCGGACAACTCAGACCGGGCGATCGAGAAGTGCGGGCACGGTTGCTCGCGACCCAGAACCTCGCCCTCGCGACACCATTCGTCGCCCACAACGAGGGGATCAGGACCATCGCGTACCGCCCCGACGGCCGGGTGCTGGCTTCCGCGAGCAACGACAACACCATCCGCCTCTGGGATGTCGCCGATCCGCGAAATCCCCACCCGCTGGGCGAGCCTTTACGCGAATCCCGCTCCGGGGCGACGTCCATGGCATTCAACCCCGCCGGCACAGTACTCGCGACCACCGGCACTTCGGCGCGCCCGCAACTGTGGGATGTCCGTGATCCGGCGCATCCCCGGCTTTTCGGATCGCCGCCGACGACCACGAGCGATACCGGTTATCTGGTGTCCTTCAGTCCGAACGGACGGACGCTGGCAGTCGGGTCCACACGCGACAAAGGCATCACCCTGTGGGATGTCGGCGACCCGACCCAACCGATCCAAGGTCGGTTCGTCCCCGCACCGCACAATAGCGACCTGTCCGCCTTCGCGTTCAGCAACAATGGACGACTACTGGCGGTCGCGACCAGCGACTGGGACCGCAGTATCGCGACGGTCGAATTGTGGTCCGTACCCATCACCGGGGAGATCGCCCACGCTGGCACAGCATTCGAGGTGACCCACGGTGTCGAAGCAATCCGGTTCAGCCCTGACAACAGCACCTTCGCCATGGCAGGTCCGCGCCTGACCGTACGACACACCTACGTCAGCGTGACCCAGTTATGGGCCGTCGATGATCCCGCCCACCCGCGCCCGCTTGGAAATCCGTTGGTGGATACAGTGGTTCAGCAGCCGGTCCCCCTGCTCGCCTTCAGCCCGGACGGCCACACCCTGGCGGCCGGTGATGCCACCGGCGCGAAACTGTGGAATATCGCCGATCCCGCGCAACCGACCCCGCTGGGCGCCCAACTGTCGGCGATTCCGACCCGCTGCCTCAACGACGCGAGAATTCCCACTCGGTGCACTGGTGAACCGACAGGACTTGCATTCAGCCCGGATGGAAAGATCTTGGCCGTCGGCGGCACCGAGGGGGTCGTGCGGTTGTGGTCCCTGGCTCCGGCGGTTCTCACTGGACATACCGATTGGGGCAGAAGTCCGATATTCGATGCCACCGGCACCCGAATGGTGAGCGATTCCAGCGACGGCACCTTCGTCATATGGGATACCAGTAATCCACGGGAACCGGTACGGGTAGGGGAATTCAGGGCGAAACCGGGATCATCGATACGGGCCCTGAGCCCTGACGGGAAATCCCTGATAGAGCGGGACGGTCCGACGGGCCCGCTGGTCCTTGTCGACATCTCCGACCTGAAGCGCATTCGGATATCGGGTGACTGGCAGGCATCGGCGCAGTGGTCGCGCCTGAGCTTCGACCGCGACTGGACCCTGGCGGCGCAGACTCCGGCTCCCGAGGTGGATACCTTCCAACTCGCGAATATCGCGGACCGCTCCCGCCCAGTGCTCCTGGGAACACCGACATCCGTGGCTCCCGCCCAGGTCCAAGCCATCGGCGTCAATCCGATCGGCCCCACCCTCGCTATCATCGAATCGACGCTGTCCGAACCCAGTTCGCCGGAGATGGCCCTGCGAACCAGGCTGGCACTGTGGGATATCTCGAACCCGGCTCACCCGGTCCGGGTGGGTACATCCCCGCCGGAGCACTCGCCGCTGATGCTCGACGTGATCATGCACCCTGACGGCCGCACCGCCGTCACCGTGGCGAACGAGACCTTCCAGGTCTGGGACATCAGCAACCCGGTGTCGCCCGTACCGATCGGCGATCGGGTCACCGCACATAACCTGGCGATCATCTCGACCTCGTTCAGTCCCGACGGCAAGACCATGGCCACCAGCGGAAACGACGGTTCGGTGCGGTTGTGGGACTTCACCGATCGCCGTCATCCCCGCCTGATTTCCAGTTCCATCGCACCGCCCGGCCCTAACGTTTGGTTCATCCAGTTCCATCCACAAGGCGACTATCTGTCCGCCTCGAGTAGCGGCGGCGAGCGTCGACTGTGGGATATGGACGATCGGCACGCGATCGAACGTATCTGTCATGCCACCGCCACCCTCATGACTCCCGAACTGTGGCGGCGCTACCTGCCGCAACTCCCCTACCATCCGCCCTGCGACTAAATAACCAAGAGACCGATTGGTCCAAAAGGATCAGCAATAGTTTCAGGGTTCCCCCCGATGTGCCGAAGCGCTGGTCACGCCCAGTATGGAAACCATGACGAAAACGAGCTTCGGCGATCAGATTCACCAGATGTGGCAGTCGCGGCCCGTCCGGTTGCCGCGGCAAGGTCCGATCGCGGGTGTCGCGGCCGGGTTCGGGCAGCGCTACGGGATCGATCCAGTGCTCGTGCGGGTCGCACTCGTGGTGTCGACGATCTTCGGCGGAGCGGGCATTGTGCTGTACCTGCTCGCCTGGCTGCTGTTCAGCGAGGCGGGAGATCAGTTCTCGGCGGCGGAGTCGCTGTTCGGCAAGGGGCACAGCTCGCAGTCGCAGACCAAGACCATCGTGCTGATCGTGGCATTGGCGATCGCGGTCAGCACCATCGGACCGGTCGGCGTCGGACTGGCTGGCTCGGGCATGATCAGCATGGCGCTGATGCTGGCCGGTTGGTGGATGCTGCATATGCGAACGCCACAGCCGCCGCCCGGCACGAGCTCACTCGGCGGCTTCGATGGCGGTCTCACCGCGACCGGCTACCCCGGGGCGGTATTCCCACAGCGCCCGATGCCCGGTGATTTCTACACGCCGGAGACCAGCGTGTACACGCCGTACACGAAGTTGCCGGACGCATATGTTCCAGAGGCCCCCGCCCCGGCGGCATCGAACGCTGCGGCGGATCAGGCAGATCCGATTGTCTTGCCGGACGCCAAAAATAGCGACGCCGAAACCGATCTGATGGAAAAGCACGGCACGACGATCGCGGGCGCTGCGCCAGCCGATCCCGACACCGTCCTGCTTCGTAAGGATGATGCCGACACCGTACTGCTCGACAAGAGCGAGGCAGGAACCACGACGCCTCGGACCGGGACCACAGCCCCCACCGATGAAACAACGCCGGGAACCGCTTGCTCCGAATCGCCGCACACGACCGGCGCACTGTCGGGCGTGAGCGCATCGACCGGTATCAGCACCACGGCGAGCACGACGCCCGGCGCGAGCGCCACCTCCGGCGCAAAAGGTGGCGACACCGCACAACCTGTTGCTACATCCGGCGCGAGCGGCACCGATGCTGCCTCGGAAAGCGGCCACAGCTCATCGCGAGCGGAATCCACTTCGCGCACAAGCACTCCCCCATCCCGAACAACGTCCGCGACACCCGCGCACGCTACCGGCCTCACCCCACCCTCCTGGGACCCCCTCGGCGTCGCCCCTCTCGCCTGGGACCTCCCCGACCCCACCCCAACCCGCACCATCGTCGCTCCCCAGCCGAAGCCCCCTCGCTCCCGGCTCACACCCGTGGTGCTCGGCCTGGCCATCCTGGCCGCCGCCGGTGCGGGTGCGCTGGCCGCCTCCGGCGTCGAGTGGATGACTCCCGGACGCATCGCCGCGGTGGCGCTGGCGGTGATCGGGTCGGGGCTGGTGATCGGCGCATTCCTGCGCCGCGGCTTCGGACTGCTCGTACTCACCGCACCGCTCGCCGGATTCGTGGTGCTGGCTTCGATGCTCGGACCGATCGAATTCGACAGCGCCACCGTCGGCGATCGCACCTGGGCACCGACCTCGATAGTCGACCTCGCCCCGAAGTACGAGTTGACCATGGGAACAGGCACATTGGATCTGCGGTCGCTGAAGCTGACCGAGAACCGGGCCGTCGAGGTCACGGTCGGGCTCGGCGATGCCGAGATCCTGCTGCCCGAGGGTATGGCGGTGCGCACCGATTGCACCGTCAACCTGGGAGATGTCAACTGCCCCACCGGCATTACCGGCCCGCATGCCGACGGCGCACCCGTGCTCGATCTGAAAGTCCATGTCCGGACCGGCAATGCGGAGGTGCACCGTGGCTGAACCCACCGAAGACAACATCACCAAGCGGGGGCCCTCGGTCTCTCTGCTGATCGTCGGACTGCTCGCCCTCGGCGTGAGCATCTGGGCCTTCATCGGCCCGTCCACCATGACCTCCACCGGTGTGGCATCCCTCGGCTGGGTCGTCGTGATCGCCGCCATCGTGGTCGGCGTCCTGCTGGTCATTTCCCCGCGCGGACCACGCTGATCACGCGAATGGCCCGTCCAGGCGGACGGGCCATTTTCTTTCCGGAGGAGCAGAACCAATGCCCATGGAACAGTTCGACATCGACGACGACCCGACCGACCATACGGGAATCCCGATCGGCCGCTTCATGCCGCTGACACCGAGCCGCAGTTACCTCGGCGGCGGCTTATTACTCGGACAACTCATCCTCGGCCGCACACCACCGCTACTCCAAATAAGCCGGGCAGCTCAAATGCTCACTGATCCGGTCGAGTAGCCGCTGCATACTCACCCGCTGCTTACCCTCCACACCGCGCGCGATCATCGGCACCATCCACCGCGCACTGGTGGCGACATTGAACATCTGCTGGATCACCCGAGCGCCCTTCGGATGCGGCAACACTCGGCATTCGGCGCGAAACCACCGCTGCCCTTCGACCGCGAGCATCGCCTGCGCCCGATCCACCTCGACCCGAATCCTATTGGGGTCCCCGGCGATCGCGGCCCGAAATTCATTCGGGCCGCCGCGCAATTGCATCCCGGGGTTCGGGCCGTCGGCGAGGAAGAAGGCGTTGTCCGGACCGACCGGACCGGCACTCACCGTAGTGAGCAGCGCGGCCACCACCCCACACGGTGCCTCGACGACCGCGTGGACGGTGCAGAGCGGCTTCTTCGCTGCCATCCGGACCCCCTGGGGAACTGGTCTACCCGGCTGACGGTACTCCCGGAATCCGGCAAATCAGGCCCGATTGTGGGTCACTCCCATTCGATGGTGCCCGGCGGCTTGCTCGTCACATCGAGGACAACCCGATTGACCTCGGCCACCTCATTGGTGATGCGGGTGGAAATGCGCTCGAGTACGTCATAGGGCAGCCGGGTCCAGTCCGCGGTCATCGCATCCTCGCTGGAGACCGGGCGCAGCACGATCGGATGACCGTAGGTGCGCCCGTCGCCCTGCACACCGACACTGCGCACATCCGCGAGCAACACCACCGGGCACTGCCAGATCTGGCGGTCCAGCCCGGCGGCGGTCAACTCCTCGCGTGCGATGGCATCGGCCTGCCGCAGCGTCTCCAGGCGGTCCGCGGTGACCTCGCCGACAATACGGATGGCCAGGCCGGGCCCCGGGAACGGCTGGCGGGCAACGATTTCCTCGGGCAGCCCGAGTTCGCGGCCGACCGCGCGGACCTCGTCCTTGAACAGCAACCGCAGCGGCTCGACGAGGTCGAATTCCAGATCGTCGGGCAGACCGCCGACATTGTGGTGGCTCTTGATATTCGCGGTGCCGCTGCCGCCACCGGACTCGACGACGTCCGGGTAGAGCGTGCCCTGCACCAGGAACTCGACCTCGGGCTCGGCCCCGCCGCTCTGTTCGACGACCACCTCGGAGACCGCGTCCTCGAACGACCGGATGAACTCCCGCCCGATGATCTTGCGCTTCTCCTCCGGATCGGTAACGCCTTTCAGCTCCCCGAGGAACTTGTCCACCGCGTCGACGGTCACCAGCTTGGCGCCGGTCGCGGCGACAAAGTCCTGCTGCACCTGCTCGCGCTCACCCGCCCGCAACAGGCCGTGGTCGACGAACACACAGGTCAGTCGCTCGCCGATCGCCCGCTGCACCAGTGCGGCGGCGACCGCGCTGTCCACACCGCCGGACAGCCCACAGATCGCATGGCCGTCGCCGATCTGCTCGCGCACCGAAGCGATCAGCGATTCGGCGATACTGGCCGGGGTCCAGGTGGCGGGGATTCCGGCGAGTTCGTGCAGGAAGCGGCTGAGCACCTGCTGACCGTGCGGTGAGTGCAGCACCTCCGGGTGGTACTGCACACCGGCCAGCTTGCGGGCCCGATCCTCGAATGCGGCGACCGGAGCGCCCGCGCTGGTACCGGTGACCTCGAAACCCTCGGGCGCGTCGGTGACCGCGTCGCCGTGGCTCATCCACACCGGCTGTTTGGTCGGCAGGCCACCGTGCAGCAGACCGCCGTCGGCACTGAGCTCGGTGCGGCCGTATTCGCGGGTGCCGGTGTGCGCGACGGTGCCGCCGAGTGCCTGGGCCATGGCCTGGAAGCCATAGCAGATGCCGAAGACCGGAATGCCGAGATCGAACAGCCGCGCGTCCAGTTGCGGCGCACCTTCGGCGTACACGCTGGACGGTCCGCCGGACAGAATCACCGCGAGCGGCTGCTTGTCGGCGATCTCATCCACGGTGGCGGTATGCGGAATCACCTCCGAATACACACTCGATTCACGGACCCGCCGTGCGATCAGCTGGGCGTACTGTGCGCCGAAGTCGACGACGAGGACCGGTCTCTGGGTTTCTGCCACCTGAACAGTTTAGTGAGGGAGCGTAGCGAGCGAACCATCGGCACAGCAGGGTCCTCCCTGACGGCGGAGCCGAGCGCCAGCGAGGCGCAGGCGCCGAGCGCCAGCGAGGCGCAGGCGGCAGGGAGCGTAGCGAGCGAACCATCGGCACAGCAGGGTCCTCCCTGACGGCGGAGCCGAGCGCCAGCGAGGCGCAGGCGGCAGGGAGCGCAGCGCGCGAACCATCGGCACAGCAGCATCACTGCCATCGGAACCGAGCGCCAGCGAGGCTTTGATGGCAGCGGCCGAAATCGTCCCGCGCGCCCCCGCACCGCTGGCTATCCTCATGCCGTGCCCTTCGCCCGCGCGATAGATGCCGACATCCACTACGAGGACAGTGGCGGGGACGGTCCGGTGGTCTTACTAGCACACGAATTCTTCATGGACCGAACGATGTTCGCATCCCAGATGGCCGCGCTCGCACCGGAATTCCGGATCGTGTCCTGGGATGCGCGCGGACACGGTCGTACCAGGGACGAGGGACTACCGTTCACCTACTGGACCGCCGCACGCGATGCGCTCACCGTGCTCGACCATCTCGGCGTCGAACGCGCCGTGTTCGGCGGCACCGCGCAAGGGGGGTTCACCGCGCTGCGCACCGCGCTCATCGCACCCGAGCGGGTTTCGGCGCTGATCCTGATCAGCACCGAGGCGCACGGTCCGACGGCCGAACAATCCATCGCGACCCAGAAATTCCTGGACGAGTGGTATGAGGACGGCTCCCGGCAGGAGGCCGTCGAACAGCTCGCATATTGGCTGATCGGCGATGACGAGTGGTACCGGGCGATCTGGACCAAGCGGTGGCTCGGCCGCGACCGCCGCGGCATCGAGGTCGCCGCGGGCTGTCTACTCGGCCGCGATTCGGTATCGGACCGCTTATCCGAAATCACCTGCCCGGCCTTGGTGATTCACGCCACAGACAGCGGTATCGCCCGCGAGCGCACCCAGCAGCTTGCCGCCGGTCTGACCGCGTCGAAGTTCGTCGAGATCGCTGGCGCACGGCTCGCGGTCACCATGACCCACCCCGAGCCGGTCAACCACGCCATACAGCAGTTCCTCCGCGAGCAGTCGGTACCGACGCACGCCCGCTGAGCGTGGCTAGGTCACGCGCGGACGCTGAGGCCGACCCGCTGGAATTCCTTGAGGTCGGAGTAGCCGGCCTTGGCCATCGAGCGACGGAGGCCGCCAACGAGATTCAGCGAGCCGAACGGGTCGTCGGAGGGGCCGTACAGCACCCGCTCCAGGCTCGGGCGCACCGTCTCGCCGGTATCACCGGACAACTCGCCGCCCAGATCCCACGGATCCTCCACATGCAGCAATGAACCGCGCGGCACCGACGGATGCGCGGCCGAGGAAGGCCAGTACCAGCCGCGCCCCGGCGCCTCGGCGGCCAGCGCAAGCGGTACGCCGAGCATGGCGGCATCGGCGCCACAGGCGATGGCCTTGGCCAGCTGCCCCGAGGTGGCGATATCACCGTCGGCGATCACGTGCACATAGCGTCCGCCGGTCTCGTCCAGGTAGTCGCGACGCGCGGCGGCGGCATCGGCGATGGCCGTGGCCATCGGAACCCCGATGCCGAGCACCTCACCGGTGGTGGTCGCGCCCGGATAGGAGCCGTAGCCGACGATGACGCCCGCGGCGCCGGTGCGCATCAGATGCAGCGCGGTCTTGTGGTCGCTCACGCCACCGGCCACCACCGGCACATCCAGTTCGGCGATGAAGGTCTTGAGGTTCAACGGCTCACCATCGCCGACGTGTTCGGCGGAGATGATGGTGCCGTGCACCACCAGCAGGTCGATCCCGGCCTGCACCAGCGCCGGGGTCAGCGCGCGTGCGTTCTGCGGGCTCACCCGCACCGCCACCGTCACACCGGCGGCCCGCACCTGCGCGACCGCGGCGGCCAGCAGATCCGGCTGCATCGGCGCGGCATGCAACTCCTGCAGCAGCCCGACGGCACGCTCGTAACCACCCTTGGCGACCAGTTCGAGCAGTTGGTCGACCTTGGCGGCGACATCGGCATGCCGGGCCCAAAGCCCCTCACCGTTGATGACGCCGAGTCCGCCGAGCCTGCCGAGTTCGATGGCGAACTCCGGCGAGACCAGCGCATCGGTCGGGTGCGCTAGGAACGGGATCTCGAACCGGTAGGCGTCCAACTGCCACGCCAGCGATACCTGCTTCGACGAACGAGTCCGCCGCGACGGGACGATATCGACATCGTCCAGTTCATAGGTACGCCGGGCGGTCCGACCCATACCGATCTCGACCATGTCGCGCACGCGTGCTCCTTAGTTTCGGCCGCGCCGGCGCGGCATGTTCACGGCTCTGTTGGATTAGCAGCGCCCGCAGCACTGCGTGTTCGCCTCGCCCGTGGTCCCGCTGACCGGTCGAGCGACCTGCGTGCAGTCGCTGGCGTCCGAGCCGTCGAGACTCGCGACTGCGTCGCATGCGTTTCGACGATCCGGCTGCCACGCCGCGAGCGCCGCTCGCACGGACTCGCTCCCTCGTGGTCGCATATCGAGCCGTCGATCGCGAACAGGCGACTACGTCCGGGAGTCCGGGCCGGGACTCGTGGTCCCGGCCCTACGCTGCGCGAGGCTGTGGGTTATGCACCTCGATGACCGCGAATACGGTCAATCATGCACGGAACATCCCGTCCAGTACACAACCCGTCGAGCAGGCTAGCCGCGACCAGTGTAGTTGGGCGCCTCGACGGTCATCGTGATGTCGTGCGGGTGGCTCTCCTTGAGCCCGGCAGCGGTGATCTGCACGAACTGCGCCTCCTGCAGCTCCGCGATGGACTGCGACCCGGTGTAGCCCATGGCCGCGCGCAATCCGCCGACGAGCTGATGGATGACCTGGTTGACCGGTCCGCGGAACGGTACCCGGCCCTCGATCCCCTCGGGCACCAGCTTGTCCTCGGCGAGCACGTCGTCCTGGAAGTAGCGATCCTTCGAGTAGGACTTGGCCTGCCCGCGGCCCTGCATCGCACCCAGCGAGCCCATGCCGCGGTAGCTCTTGAACTGCTTGCCGCCCACCAGAATCAGCTCGCCCGGCGACTCGGCGGTGCCGGCCAACAGCGAGCCCAGCATCACGGTGGACGCGCCCGCCGCGATGGCCTTGGCGATATCACCGGAGAACTGGATGCCGCCGTCGGCGATCACCGGAACGCCGTGCGGTTTGCACGCGGCGACGGCCTCGAGAATCGCGGTGATCTGCGGTGCGCCGACACCGGCGACCACGCGGGTCGTGCAGATGGAGCCGGGACCGACACCGACCTTCACCGCGTCCGCACCCGCCTCGACCAACGCGGCCGCGCCAGCCCTGGTTGCCACATTGCCGCCGACGATCTGGATGCGGTCGCCGACCTCGGCCTTGACCTTGGTCACCATCTGCAGCACACCGGCCTGATGGCCGTGCGCGGTATCGACGATGAGCACATCCACCCCGGCATCGGCCAAAGTCATGGCGCGCGACCAGGAGTCCTCGCCGACACCGATCGCGGCGCCGACGAGTAGGCGGCCATCACGGTCCTTGGTGGCGTTCGGGTACTGATCGGTCTTGACGAAGTCCTTGACGGTGATGAGTCCGCGCAGCCGGCCGTTCCCGTCGACGATCGGCAGCTTCTCGATCTTGTGGCGGCGCAGCAGACCGAGTGCGGCCTCGGCGGTGACGCCCTCCTGCGCGGTGATCAACGGCGCCTTGGTCATCACATCGGCGACCCGCCGGTTCTGATCCACCTCGAAGCGCATATCGCGGTTGGTGATAATGCCCACAAGTGCGCCGGTCTCATCTACCACCGGCAGACCGGAAATGCGGAAGCGGGCGCACATCGCGTCGACCTCGGCCAGGGTGTCGGTGGGGCGACAGGTCACCGGGTCGGTGACCATGCCCGCCTCGGACCGCTTGACGGTCTCGACCTGTGCGGCCTGATCCGCGACGGCCAGATTGCGGTGCAGCACACCCATGCCGCCCGCGCGCGCCATGGAAATGGCCATCCGCGCCTCGGTCACGGTGTCCATGGCGGAGCTGCAGAGCGGGGTGCGCAACCGGATCTCGCGGGTCAGCTGGCTGGAGGTTTCCACCGTGCTCGGGATGAGATCCGAAGCGGCCGGCAGCAACAGCACATCGTCGAACGTGAGGCCGAGCATGGCGATCTTGTTCGGATCGTCACCACCCGTAGGAGGGCGGACCGTGATTCGTTCGCCCGATACGGGATTACTCATTCGGATCGACCCCTCCTGGACGTCGAAAGCAACGAACGCCGGGGTGGCCGGCGTCGTGGAAGCTGATGGGATGGACGGTGACGGCTCCGCCAGCGCTGTCGGATACTGGCCGGGGCCCGTCACCCATGGTATCTGTCCCGCAAACACGCTCACGACTGCGCCTCGCTGACGCTCGGCTCCGTCGTGCGCGTGGGCGCCTGTGCCTACGGTTCACTCGCTGCGCTCGCTCACGACTGCGCCTCGCTGACGCTCGGCTCCGTCGTGCGCGTGGGCGCCTGTGCCTACGGTTCACTCGCTGCGCTCGCTCACGGAACTGAGCCCACCACCGAAACTGGCGCGCCACATAGCTGGCGAAGAGCCCCCTGTTCTGCGTACCGTGGGGGTGTGCGTGACCATCTACCACCTGGCTTGCCGCCGGATCCGTTCGCCGGAGACCCCTCCGACCCGACCGCCGCGCTCGATGCCATCGAGCCCGGCGAACCGCTGGATCCCCACGAGCGCCTTGCGGTCGAGGAGGATCTCGCCGACCTTGCGGTGTATGAGGCACTACTAGCGCACCGTGGCATCCGAGGACTCGTGGTCAGCTGCGAAGACTGCAGACAAGATCACTACCACGACTGGGATATGCTGCGCGCCAATTTGCTTCAACTGCTGGTCGACGGCACGGTGCGCCCGCACGAACCCGCCTACGACCCGATGCCGGAAGCGTATGTCACCTGGGACTACTGCCGGGGGTACGCGGACGCCTCGATGAACGAGGCCTTCCACGGCGACGGATTCGACGGGTTCGACAGCTGACATCGCGCGCCCACACAGCGCGCTGACGCGCGTGCGCGATGTGAAATAGCTGACATACAAGAAGCCGACCGCCGGTCGGCGATCGGTTCATGCACGATTATTCGGATGTCCGCGCACCCACGCACGCGCGGAAGTGGCGGATATGCATCCGCCACAGCGCTTCTGCTGGATCGAGCGCTTCTCACGAACCAAAGCGCTGTTGGAGTATCGACTCCGATTAAGTGGTCGGCCCCGACCCGGGCAACCCCGGCAAGGACGGCAACCCCGTGGGAACCACGAAGGGCGGCGTCTGCTGATGTGTCGGCGGTTGCACGGGTGGGCCGGAATCCGCGCTCGGCACGACCCCCGTTGGCTTGGGTACCAGGGTGGTCGGCGGAGCCTGGGGCGGTTGATTGGGCTGGGTGGACTGTTCGGGAGTGGTCACCGGCGGCACTGTTGTCGGCGGTGTCGACGTGCCCGGGGTACGCGTGTCCGTAGTCGGCACCTTCGTATCGACCGGCGGAACCACCGAAGAGGTCGAACCCGCATCGCCGGACGGCTTGGTGGTCGACGGGTTGGTGCCGTCGGTTGTCGCCGGGTTGGATGTCGTCGTCGGTGGCGTGCTCGCCGCGAGTGACTTCCCGATCTCCGGAGCGATCTTGTTCAACTCCGCAAGCAAGAGGTTGAATTCGTTGATTCGCTTGTCCCGCTTGACCGGATCGTCGATCAGCTCGGCATTCGCCTTCGCGCCCTCCAGCCTTGCCCTCGCCTGCTCCGGATTATCCTGAGCGAGCATCACTTTCGCATTGGCCAGATCGCTGTCGGCGCGCTGCACCACGGTCGACTGCGCCTGCTCACTGAACACGACTTCTTTGACCCGCCAGAGCGGATCGCCCGGAGCGGCGCCATAGGAGAACGCCGACAGACCACCGATGACCAGAGCCAGCGCGGCAGCCGTCCCGAGAATCGGACGGATAAGCCGTAGTCGCCCACCGGACTGCGCACCGATACGGACCTGCCGGGCACCGATCTCCTGGTTGACCGCCGCAACGATCTCATCGAGGTTCGGTCCCCCAGGCAGCGGCGGAGAAATCAGCTCCGCTCGCCAGTCCGCGAGCAGCGAGGCGAGCTGAAACTCCTCCGCGCTGTCGGTCTGTACCGGGCCGTTGCTAGCAATGGCATCGATCAGCGCATCGTCTCTGCGCACCGCCGCGATGTCCACCGGACCGGTGTCACCACTCCCGGCGTAGGGACCGCTATTTCGCGATCCACGTCGCGCCTTCCAGTCGCCCCGACCGCGCTCGCCATCCCTAGCCATACATTTCACCTGCCCTCGCCACTTGTGACTTCAGTTTCGCGAGCGCCCGGTGTTGGGCGACGCGTATCGCACCCGCCGTACTGCCCACGGCGACTGCGGTTTCTTCTGCTGACAAACCCATGACCAAACGCAGGATCAGAATCTCTCGATGCTTCTCAGGAAGCGTCGCGAGCAAGCTATTCATCTGCCTGCTCGTTTCGGACTCGAGAGCTCGCTGTTCCGGCCCCTGGTCGGTGGATATGACATCTGGTACTTCGGCCATTGCCTCCGCCTTGTTACGGGCGGCGTTGCGATGAGCGTCGGCAACCTTGTGCGAAGCGATTCCGTATACGAAGGCCATGAAGGGCCTGCCCTGGTCCTGATACCGGGGCAGAGCTGTCATCACGGCCAGACATACCTCCTGCGCAACGTCGTCCGCGGAGAGCTGTCCACGCTCCGCGGCGCCGATCCGCGCGCGGCAATAGCGCACCACCAACGGGCGGACCAATTCGAGTACCTGGGCTAAAGCGGATCTGTCGCCCTGCGCAGCGGCAGCGACGGCGAGGTCCAACTCTTCGCCCGTGTTCGTCATCGTCAGAGAATTTCCTGGCGTTACAAGTGGCACCGGCTGGTGATGACCAGTGCTTCCGCCGAAGGGGCGGAACGGGTCTAACAATAGCGATACAACGCGTGGATCCGGGCAACACGGTGGTGTCTTGATCAGACTCGGGAATCACTCATGGGACGAAAGTGGCCGCCACGACGGCCGATGGTCTGCGCGCACTCCTGCGCATCGATCGCGGCCGCGTCCGCGCGAGTCCCCGTGCACACCCCCGAGCGCAACATCGAACTGGCCCAACGCAATGGGAGCAACCCATGCTCGTGGCACTGCTCGGCAACCGCGTCGGCGAGCGTGCGCGCGCGTTCGACATCACCGGATGCCGCGGCGGTCGCGGCGACCAAGAGCCGGGACTTGACCCGGTGCCGAACCGACGGTGCGTCCTCGGCCAGCGCGAGGGCTGTCGCGGCGTGGGGTGCGGCAGCGTCGGCGGCGCCGGAAGCGAGTGCCGTCTCCGCACAGACCCAATGCCAGCGGATCAGCGTTCGCCAGCCGTGCGGTGACTGCGCCCGGGCCATCGCGTCATGGCTGCGCCGAAGCAGGCGGGTGGCGAGCGCCGAGCGGCCGATGCCGAGCGCGTCGGCCGCGAGACCGGTCAGCGCGTCACAGATCGCGTCCACGCGAGCGGGACCCACCGCATCCTCGGTCGGCAGGATCAACGCGACCGCGCGACCGTCATAGCAGGCCGCGCGGGTATGCCAGCCGAGCTGACGCAGGAACGAGCCTTCGGTACTCGCCGCCAGCGACAGCAACACCGGATCGGTGGTGCGCTCGCGCAACGTCCGCAACTCTTCGCGTGCTGCGGCATACCGGCCCTGACCACCGAGAATCACCGCCCGGTACCAGCAATCGAGAGGGTTCGCGGCGGCTGGCAACTCGGTAGCGGCACGGCCGGGACAGGTACCGAAGGCCGCGTCGGCAAGCATGGCGGACTCGATATATATAGGGGAAGCAGGCACGAGCACGGCCGAACTCTAACCCGAGTGCCGCATGCGACCCCGCGCGAGAAACCGTCCGTCAGGTACTTCCGGCTAATATTGAGCATTTCATCGCCGTAGCCATGTTTCCATCAAGTAAAAGTACTTCCGGCAATCACATAGCGTGTGTGACCGGAATTCACATGCGTTTCGCGCAATTAACCTGAGCGCCCCGTTTCTGCCATCTCCGATCGAGCGGACATCGCAGCGGCCGGTCGGCGATGTGATAGGACCCACGTCCGCGACTACGCGCTACCGCTCGGGGATGCAACCGCCAACCCGTTCCCACCTGCGGGAATGCGGAATACTGACGCCATGCGAAGACCGCTCGGCCTCTGGTCAACCGATCAGTATTACCGGACCGATCCAAAAAGTAAACAGCTTCGAGGTTAAATTTCGCAGCTTAAGATTTAGAAAACTGCTGCATCGAACTATTGACGGAATTTCGCGGCTGGACCTAACGTAGCTCATCGCCACGGTCGGCGCCGCGCGAAATTGCAGCGACCGCAATAGGCGAGCCCATGGCACGCCGCCGACCCAGCGCCGTGGCCACAACTGTTGCAGAACAACTGCTCGACAACGCTGACGAGCTCGCACCACGAGGAGTTCACCATGCCCATGCCGACCCACCTTCCCGGACCGAACGCGGACGTCTGGGACTGGCAGATGCGGGGATCCTGCCGAGGCCAGGATTCCGCGGTGTTTTTCCACCCGGACGGTGAACGCGGCCGCGCCCGTACCGCACGCGAGATGCGCGCCAAGGAGATCTGCCGGGCCTGCCCGGTGCTCATGCAGTGCCGCAGTCACGCGCTCAAGGTCAGCGAGCCCTATGGCATCTGGGGCGGTATGTCCGAAACCGAACGCGAGATGCACGCCCGGCGCAACCGTCGTCGCATGGCCGTGTGAACCCAACTTCTTCCCATCCATGTGGCGCGGCGCGCCGAATGCCTAGCAAACACCCGGCGATGGCCACAAGCCGAAGTCGGTTGTACATACGGCGTTTCGCGAAAACCATCGGCGCGTCACGGCGCGTCCCCACCAGAAACGCCTGGCGCGTCGAGGTTTACAGAGAAGTTGCTGATCCGCACGCGGTTCGCTGATACCCCACCGCGCGGGGTCCGATAGCGGCCCGCTACGGTAGTGACCGATGACACAGAATGGAGCGTTGTGACAACGCGGCCGCCGGCCGCAGAGGGCGACTCGTTCCGAAGAGAAGCCATCCCACCCGCCGTTGCTTCCAACGGGGTGGAATCTGCGGTAACGGCACGCGCCGCCGAAAGTATCGAGCTCGCCGCACTTCTCGAACGTTGCGGCCGGTCGGACCAGGAGGCATTCGCCGAGCTCTACGACCGAACGTGCGCGCGCGTTTTCGGCCTGGTGCTACGCGTCCTACACGACCCCGGTTACGCGGAGGAGACCACCCAGGAGGTGTATCTCCAGATCTGGCGGACCGCGTCCAGTTTCGACGTCACCAAAGGATCCGCGGTGACGTGGTTGATGACCCTCGCACATCGGCGGGCCGTCGACCGGGTCCGCGCCGAACAGGCCCATACCCTGCGCGAAGTCGCATATGGGATAAGGGTTCTCGGCAACGAATTCGATGAGGTCACCGAAGAAGTAGAGCGCAGGCTCGAGCAGCAGGCTGTCCAGCGGGGTCTAGGGACATTGACACAGACTCAGCGGGAAGCCATTTCGCTCGCCTATTACGGCGGGCGAACCTACGCGGAAGTCGCCGACTTCCTCGGCGTAGGGTTACCTACCGTTAAGTCCCGTATACGGGACGGATTGACACGACTGAAGAAAAGTTTGGGGGTGACGTGAGATGAACGAAGCCCGGATCGATCTCGCGCACGCCGTCGCGCTCGGATCGATCGACGACGAAGACCACAATGCGGTACAGGAAGTGCTCGACGGCGAGGACCCCGCACTACACGCGGAATTCGTGACCGAGGTCCAGCAGACGGCCGAAGTCCTCGCCACTCTCGCGGAGGCGACGGCGGCCGAGCCGCCCGCCGCCCTGCGCACCAGATTGCTCGCCGCCATCGCCGCTGAGCAGCCACCGGTCGCCTCGTAAATTTCTCCCATACGGCCGATCCACGTCACCACTGCCGACGGAACAACCGTTCGCTGCCCCATGGGTAACTCGTCGGGTACGCCCAGAATCGGCTCGAGACAGTCCGCCGGTCCGCGGCGAAACTTCGGCGGCACCCGCCGATCGGTAAAGGTCAGAGAGAGCCGCGATTGATATTTTTCGACTTCTTGCGCGGCATTGCGTTCATATTGTTCACAAACAAGGCCCCCGGGACGCTTCGGTCCCGGGGGCCTTTTGCCTTCGGCCTGCGCTCAGTGCGCGTGACCGTGGTGGCTGTGGTCATGCTCCTCTTCGGCGGGCTTGTCGACCACGGCGCTCTCGGTGGTGAGGATCATCCGGGCCACCGACGCGGCGTTCACGACCGCGGAACGGGTCACCTTCACCGGGTCGACGACACCGTCGGTGAGCAGATCACCGTAGGTGAGGGTGGCGGCATTGAAGCCCTCCTTGCCCTCGGCCACCTTGCTGACCACCACGGAACCGTCCACGCCCGCGTTGGTGGCGATCCAGTACAGCGGCGCCCGCAGTGCGGTACGCACCGCCTCGACGCCGATCGCCTCGTCACCGGAGAGCGAGTCGCGCAGTTCGACGAGCTTGGCAGCGGCGTGCACCAGGGCGGTGCCACCACCGGGGACGATGCCCTCGTCGACGGCGGCCTTGGCCGCGCTCACCGCGTCCTCGACCCGGTACTTGCGCTCCTTGAGCGCGGTCTCGGTGGCCGCGCCGACCTTGATCACCGCGACGCCGCCGGCCAGCTTGGCCAGACGCTCCTCGAGCTTCTCCCGATCCCAATCCGAATCGGTGGCCTCGATCTCGCGCCGCAGCTGTGCGCCACGGGCCGCGATGTCCTCGGCGGTGCCCGCCCCGTCGATGATCGTGGTGTCGTCCTTGGTAACGACCACGCGACGCGCCTTGCCGAGCACCTCGATGCCCGCCTCGCGCAGTGAGATACCCAGATCTGGGTTGACCACGGTGCCGGCGGTGACGACGGCGAGGTCGTCGAGGAAGGCCTTGCGCCGGTCACCGAAGAACGGGGCCTTCACCGCAACGGCCTTGAGGGTCTTGCGGATCGAGTTGACCACCAAGGTGGACAGCGCCTCGCCCTCGACGTCCTCGGCGATGATCAGCACCGGCTTGCCGGATTCGGCGATCTTCTCCAGCAACGGAAGCAGATCGGGCAGCGAGCTGATCTTCTCCCGGTTCAGCAGGATGTAGGCGTCCTCGAGGACAGCCTGCTGGCTGTCGGCATCGGTGACGAAGTAGGGCGAGAGGTAGCCCTTGTCGAACTGCACGCCCTCGGTGACGACGAGTTCGGTCTGCAGCGTCGAGGACTCCTCGACGGTGACGACGCCGTCCTTGCCGACGGTGGTCAGCGCCTTGCCGACCATTTCGCCGATCTCCTCGTCGCGCGAGGAGACGGTGGCGACCTGTGCGATGGCCTGCTCACCGGAGACCGGGGTGGCCAGCGCGAGCAGCGCCTCGGAGACCGCGTCGGCGGCCTTGGCGATGCCCGAACCGACCGCGATCGGATTCGCGCCAGCCGCAACGTTCTTCAGACCCGCACGCACCAGCGCCTGGGCCAGCACGGTGGCGGTGGTCGTGCCGTCACCGGCGACATCGTTGGTCTTGGTCGCGACGCTCTTGACCAGCTGCGCGCCGAGGTTCTCGAAGGGGTCCTCGAGGTCGATATCGCGCGCGATGGTGACGCCGTCGTTGGTTACGGTCGGGCCGCCGAAAGCCTTCGCGAGCACGACGTGGCGACCACGCGGCCCGAGGGTGACCTTCACCGCGTCGGCGAGCTTGTCGACGCCGCGCTCGAGAGCACGACGAGCCTTCTCGTCGAACTCGATCTGCTTTGCCATGTGTTTGTCAGCTCCTGTGTGTTCTGGGCCGAACGCACTCCGCCCCGGGTCGCGAAAGACACCGGGGCGGAACGCATGTGCCTATCGGCTACTTGGTGACGACGGCCAGGATGTCGCGCGCCGACAGGATGAGGTATTCCTCGCCCTGGTACTTGATCTCGGTGCCGCCGTACTTGCTGTAGATGACGACGTCGCCTTCCTTGACGTCGACCGGGATGCGGTCACCCTTGTCGGTGACGCGTCCTTCGCCGACGGCGATGACGGTGCCCTCCTGCGGCTTCTCCTTCGCCGTGTCGGGGATGACCAGGCCGGAGGCCGTCGTCGTCTCGG
Source organism: Nocardia sp. CA-084685 (assembly GCF_050955785.1). Taxonomy (NCBI): domain Bacteria; kingdom Bacillati; phylum Actinomycetota; class Actinomycetes; order Mycobacteriales; family Nocardiaceae; genus Nocardia; species Nocardia sp. CA-084685. The sequence continues at coordinate 1,139,380 of NZ_CP192094.1, read as the reverse complement.
CCTCGTTGGCCTGGACGAGGATCTTGTCCTCGAGCGGCTTGATGTTCACGCTCGCCACGTTGAGCCCTCCACTTTCAGGGGATTTACGGTCGTCCGGAACTGTTGTCCCGGACCATCGGTATCGGTGTTGTATCGAGCGCCCCGCATGCAATCGCCGGCCACTCGAACTCGACCCTGCGCATCAGCCCCGTCGTCGCGGGTGCCGGGACCCCTGCTCAGTAGTCGAACTGGCACACGCACATCACACAGTGCCGACTAGCACTCTATACATGAGAGTGCCAGCGCTCAAGGTTGGACTGTGCCAAAACCGTTGGTTCCCGGCATTCGCGTCGTTTTTCCGACACGCGTGCGCCACGCCACGCCCAGATGTCTGAGGGCTTCCCAAGACTTCGGCAAATCTGTAACGTTCGGATAACGGATTGTGACAGTATTGACGACGGGTCGTGCTCCGCTCGCCGTGTTCGTCACGAACCAGCGCCGTGGGGGAGCACCAAGCGTCACGAAACACCAAGCGCTACAGAGCAATACCCGCTCGCAAGAGCAAGATCAGCGTCAGTACCGAGTTCGAACCAGCGTCACAACACCAGCGTTTCCACAAGAAGCTTCACCAGAGGGCAAGACCACACGTGATCCAAGGCCGTCCCAGCGACCCATCCGGACAATGGGTCGGCCCGGTCCCGCGTCCGGATCGCTCGCCATCCACGCGAGCTGTCCGGCTGTCCATTCGAGATGGTCGGCGACACCATGACCATCCGCTCGAAGGGAGGTGACATGCGAACATCCCTCGGCATATCGGCCGGTAACGAGGTCGTGTGCTCGGCGCTGGTCGCTACCGCGTCCAACGGCGCGCAGAGTTTCGATTACCGAGTCGTTTCCGCGGACGCGGCCCATTCCGATCTCGGCGATCTCGTGGCGTCCTCGATCGAGCTGATGACCACCCAACTTCCGACCACGCAGCTCTCCTATGACGTGGCGTTTCCGGCACAACCGGTCGGTGCGCGCTTCGCCGGTGCGAAATCGATCGGTGTCGATTCCGCCGCCGGTCGCCCGCCCACCAGCGTCGCGGTCGCTTACCGCAGCAAAGAGCAGGCGCAGGTGATCCGGGCGGCCACCGGCAAACAGCGCGATCTGCGGCTGGTGCCGGAAGGTACTGCCGCACTTACCTATTTGCGGCACACCGGACTCGTGGATCGCTACGACACCGTCGCCATCGTCGATCTGGGCGCGACCGGTCTCAGCATCACCGTGGCCGACCAAGCCGACTCCACCATCCTGCGCACCGAACGCACCGCCGCGGTCAGTGGCAACGCCATCGACGAGCTGATCTATCACCATCTTGTCGATCTGCACTACGCCCGGCGCGGCACCCGACCCAACCGGGGCATGCTCACCAATCGCGGCCGCGCCGCCAAGGAACATCTATCGATCGCGCCCGCCGTGACCATCGATCACGTCGCCGGGCAACCGCTCAAGCTGACCAGGGCCGACTTCGAGGAACTGATCTCGGAGCTGTTGCGCGAGACCGCCGTCTTCGCCGCCGCGGTATTCGCGCGGGCCCCGAAATCGCCAGAGGCCGTAATCGTGATCGGCGGCGGGGCCAATATTCCGGCCGTCCTATCCACCCTCGAACACGATCTGGACATTCCGGTGCACACCATCGACGATCCGGAGGCGGTGATCGCGAAAGGCGCCGCGCTGGTCGCGGATTCGGTACAGCCATCGGTTTTTCCGGTGGTCGGTGCCGCCGACGCGCCGGTCGGTACCTTCACCAAGGTCGTCGGCACGCTGGCGGGTGCGATCGTGGTGGTCGGGCTGGTCATCGGCTATGGGGTGAAGACCTTCGCGCCGACCGGGGACGACGAGATCTCCCCCGCGGGCACCACCAGCAGTGCCCAACTACCCACGGCGCCGGTGACCGTGGCGCCACCGAGTACGGGTACGTCGCCCACCGGCCCGAACCGGGAGAGCACCAACCGGCCCTCCGGCGCCACTATCCCCTCGCTCACTCCGGACCGCAGCCAACCGGCCACCTCGACCGCCACGTCACCTGGCGGGACCCCCTCCGCGCCGACGCTGCGCCCGGACCCGAACCTGCCGCCGATCCCGTTCCCCGAGTTACTCGGGCCACTGTTCGGAAATCCGAACTCGCCGGGTGCGGGGTCATCGGGCCAGGACCGCGGTCCGGCGTCATCGCCTCAATCGGGGCCGACACAGACACCCGCGCAGTCCCGAATCCCGTTCCCGCCCAAGGCGGATTCAGGATCGAGCGCGGGGCAAGGCGGGCTGTTGGTCAGGCCTGAGGACTGAAGACGCTACTCCGGGACGATCCGGGGCGAGGGAGCGAGCCAGGGTACGAGGCTGATGGCGCGCTCAGTGGGACGCGGGGAGAGGCCATCCGGGCCCAAGGACAGAAGACGCGCCCCGCCGGCCACAAGGAAAGACCATCCGGGCCCAGGGGCCATGCCAGCCAGTAGGTCGGACCCGACCACAGAGGACGCACTCCGTGGGGCAGGCGGCAAGATCATCCGGCTCCAGGGACCAAGCAAGACAACAGGTCCGGCCCCAAGGACACACCCCGCCGCCCGCAGGGAATGACCATCCGCGCCGAGAGACCAAGCCAAACACCAGTCGAGTCTGGCTGGACAAATGATCATGTGGAAACTACGGCGGCAAAACGCGAGAGACTACCTCCACCAGTGTCACCTGATCTTGATTGCGTGGGGGTTAGGCGAGTTGGCTTATGGAGACGGGGAGGCCGGGGTCGGTGGCGACGGTTAGGGGGGATGGGGGGGCGCCGGCGGCGATTACGTGGGCGCCGAGGGCGGCGATCATGACGCCGTTGTCGGTGCACAGGCGGGGTTTGGGGACGCGCAGGCGCAATCCGGCTGCGGCGCAGCGCTCTTCGGCCATCGAGCGGATCCGGGAGTTGGCGGTGGCACCGCCGCCGAGGACCAAGGTGTCGACGCCGACGTCCCGGGCCGCGCGGACTGCCTTCATGGTGAGTACGTCGGCGACCGATTCCTGGAACGATGCCGCGATATCCGGTATCGGCAGTTCATCGGCGGTGAAGCCGTTGCACTGGGCCGCCTCGACGTAGCGGGCGACGGCGGTTTTGAGACCGGAGAAGGAAAAGTCGTAGCGGGGGTCGCGCGGGCCGGTCATGCCGCGCGGGAAGGCGATGGCCTTCGGATCGCCGTGTGCCGCAGCGGCATCCAGCGCGGGTCCGCCCGGGAAGCCGAGGCCGAGTAGCCGGGCGACCTTGTCGAAGGCTTCGCCCGCGGCGTCGTCGACGGTGCTGCCGAGTTCGACGATCGGCTCGGATAGATCCGTCACGTGCAGCAGATGCGTGTGCCCGCCGGAGACCAGCAGCGCGGCGCACGGCGGCATCGGGCCGTGTTCGAGAGTGTCCACCGCGACGTGTCCGCCGAGATGATTCAGTGCGTAGAACGGCACATCCCACGCTGCCGCATAGGCTTTCGCGGCCGCGACGCCGACCAGCAGCGCACCGGCCAGCCCTGGTCCGATGGTCACCGCGAGCGCGTCGGGCTTGCTGATGCCCGCAGCGGCCAGTGCTCGGCGCATCGCGGGCACGATGGCCTCGAGGTGTGCGCGCGACGCGATCTCCGGGACTACGCCGCCGAAGCGGGCGTGTTGTTCGACGCTGGAGGCGACCTCGTCGGCGAGTAGTTCGCAGGTCCCGTCGGGGTGCCGGCGCACAATGCCGACTCCCGTTTCGTCGCAGGAACTTTCGATGCCCATCACGATCACGACAGCACCTCGTTCGGTTGTGCCGATTCAGCCGGCCGCGGGCCCCAGGCCGGGTTTGCGGCTAGTTCCGGTCTGCGCATGGTGTAGGCGTCGGCGCCGCTGGGGTGGTAGTAGTTTTTACGCAGGCCGATGATGTGGAAGCCGTGCTTGGCGTAGAGCGCGATGGCGGGGGCGTTGTCGGTGCGCACCTCGAGGAAGACCGGACCGCCGCGCTCAGCGGCCTCGGCGAGTAGCGCCTCGAGCAACATCGTGCCGATACCGCCGCGATGACAGCCGGGATCGACGCCGATGGTATGCACTTCGGCCTCGGGATGTTCGGCATCACCGAGCAGCGCGATACCCGCATAGCCGACCATCCGCCCGGCCTCGTCGCGCGCGACGATATAGCGGTTGTGCGGCCCGGCCAGTTCCGAGCGGAACGACACCGCCTGCCACGGATCGTCCTCCGGGAACAACAGCTGCTCGAGTTGGACACAGCGCTCGATATCCGCAACGTCCATGGGCTCGATGCGAATCACGGGTCTGCTCGGCTGCACGGCCGTCACGCTCCCGTCCGGTCGAGCGCGCGATAACTCCGTTCGACCGCATCCGGTCTGCGCAAGTACAGCGGGATCAATGGTGCCGGCGCGGTGCGCGCCAGCAGTTCGGCAGCCGCGACCCGAACCAGACCGGCGGGCGACGGAGTCTCGACCGGGAGCACGGGCAGGTCGAACAAGTCGACGTGCGAGGCGGATCCGGCGACCATGGTGGCCTGCACGGGATCCAGGTCACCTGGCTTGCTCACCTCCGGGCCCTCGATGCGATATCCGTCACGGTAGCGAGCCCAGTACACCTCGCGACGGCGCGCGTCGGTGACAACGAGCAGTTCGCTCTCAGGTGTGATGTCGGGCAGCAGGGAGGGTTCGAGCACCGCGTCGGCGGCGATCGCATCGAGGCTGCAGACACCGTAGACCGGGATGCCGAGCGCGTCACCGAAGGCGGCGGCGGTCGCCATGCCGACCCGCAGTCCGGTGAACGGACCCGGCCCGATGCCGACCACGACGGCCTCTATATCGGCTCTGGAACGATCTGCCTCCGAGAGGCATTCGAGGATTTGCGGGGTGAGCACCTCGGCGTGGGCGCGGGCGTCGACCCGGACGCGAGCGGCGACGGTGTGCACCCGCGCTGGGGCGAGGTTGCCGGATGCGGCCTGCTCCAGTTCCACCAATCCCGCTGTTACGGCGGGTGTCGCGGTGTCGACGGCTAGTACAAGCATGATTGGCCCAACGATACCGGGTGGTACCTGCGCGCGGTGCGGAGCTACTCGGTCGTTACGGCACCCGGACGATCCGCCATCTGGCGAGCTAACCGACCCATTCCCAGATCGCGGTGCGGACTTCGGAATTCGGTTCGCGCGCGAGCAGCACATACAGGTGTCGCTCAGCGAGGTGTTCCACGACACCCTTGCCCCACTCGACCACCACGACCGCCTGATGCAGATCGGTATCGAGGTCCAGGGCGTCCAGTTCGTCCAGATCACCGGCGAGTCGGTAGGCATCCACATGCACCAGCGGCACCGGTGCTGCGCCCTGGCGCTGTCCTGCCCGGTGCTGGCGGGCGATGATGAAGGTCGGCGAACTGACCCGGCCCTGCACACCGAGGCCCTCGGCGATGCCGCGAGTCAGGGCGGTTTTGCCCGCACCGAGCGGACCGTCGAGTACTACCAGATCACCCGCCCCCAGTCCGGCGGCGAGTTCGCGACCGAAGGCCTCGGTGTCGGCGACCGTGGGCAGAATCCGTTGCTGCCGTTCAGCCACCGGCGACCTCCGCGATTGAGGGGGTGTCCTCGATCACGCCCGCCCGCATGAGCAGGCGGTCGAGTGCGGCGTTGACGATATCCGGGAACTGCATATGCGGCATGTGGGCGGCCTCATCGAGGCGGACGAGTTCGCTATCGGGCAATTCGCGTGCCAGCGCCCGTGAATTGCGGAACGGGATGACGACATCGTGCGCGCCACCGACTACCAGCACCGGCAGTCCCGCGAGCGTCGGCAGTGCGGCCGATTCATCGTGCAGTTCGATCGCCTTCAGGAACTTCACGATCGTTTCGACGGGTGTGCGGTCGATCATGAGCGTGGTGAAGCGGGAAAGAGTGGGGCTGACGTGCCCATGAAACGAACTGACGTGCAGTATCGGCGTGATCACATGCCGGACGGTGCTGCGCCCGGCCTGAACCAATGCCGGAGCGGTATGCACGGCCAAGCGGAAGCCGTCGACGGCCGGGTTACGCAGCAGTTGCGCGATGCCCGCCGAGGTGACCTCGGCGGCGGCGGTCGAGAGCAGACCGACGCCGATCACCCGCGCCGCGAACAATTCCGGGAACTGTGCCGCCGCGGCAAGTACCGCCATGCCGCCGAGCGAATGACCCACCAGGACCACCGGACCGGTCGGAGTGGTCGCCTCGATGACGGCCGCCAGATCGCGACCGAGCTGGGCGACGGTGCAGCTGTCGGTGGTCGGGGTGCCGGAGCGGCCATGACCGCGCAGATCGAAGAAGACCAAGCGAGCGCTTGTGCCCCACCGCTGTTCCAAGTCACGGCGCTGGAAGTGATAGGACGCCATGGAGTTGCAGAAGCCGTGCACGAAGATCACCGTGACGGGCGCATTGGGCGGACCGCATTCCCGGGTGGCCAGGCACACACCGTCTTCGGTGACCACCGCACCTGAGCGGTCCTCGTCCAGCAGGGCGAAGTTCTCGTCGCGGTACTCATCGACGCGAGCGGGCCAGAGCACGCGGGCACCGGCGCGGCGCAAAGCGTGGGCACTGGCCAGCGCGCCGACCACACCAGCGGTTGCCAGTCCGCCGCGGACGACTGATCTCATCGGATTCCCCCTATGTGGCGCCGTAGCACCCGGCCGTGGGGAGAGCACACGATCTCATAGTGGATGGTGCCGAGCAGATCGGCCCAGTCCTGGGCGCGCGGCTGGTCCGCGCCGAACATGATCGCGGTGTCGCCCTCGGTGACGCCCGCGGCATTGTCACCCAGATCGACGACGAACTGGTCCATGCAGATGCGCCCCACATTGGGGCGCAACGCGCCGCCGAGCCACACCGCGAAGCGGTTGCTCAACGGGCGGAACACACCGTCGGCGTATCCGGCCGGGATGAGGGCGACGGTGGTGTCGTGTGGAGCGATCCACTTGTGGCCGTAGGAAACGCCCTCACCAGCAGCGACCTGCTTGACCAAGGCGACCCGCGCTTGAAAAGTCATCGCTGGGCGCAGACCGAACTCACCGAGTTCGGGTATCGGGGTCAGTCCGTACATCGCGATTCCGGGCCGAACCATATCGAACGCCAAATCCGGGCGGGTGACCGTGGCAGCCGAGTTCGCGAGGTGGACCAGTTCCGGTTCGAGGCCGTGCTCCTTGGCGGCGGCGATGGCCTCGACGAATCGGTCGCGCTGGACGTCGAGGAAGGGGTGTTCCGGCTCGTCGGCGTGTGCGAGGTGGGAGAAGATCGCGCGGAACCGCACCAACTGTTCGTCCACCAGCGTGCGCAGGGCCGCCAGCACCGCCGGGTACTCGGTCGGTGCTATGCCGTTGCGGTTGAGGCCGGTGTCGACCTTGAGCGAGACGACCGCGGTTCGACCGGTTGCGCGCGCCGCGGCCTCGATCGCACGCAGATGATCAAGCGAGGAGACACCGATCTCGATATCGTGCTCGATCGCGGCGCCGAAGTCGGCATCGGAATTATTGAGCCAACACAGGATCGGCGCGGTGATCCCGGCGGTGCGCAACTGCACCGCCTCGGCGACCGTGGTGACCCCGAGTTCGGCCGCCCCTGCCACCAACGCGGCCCACCCCACCTCAACAGCGCCGTGGTTGTAGCCGTCGGCCTTGACCACCGCCATCACCGCCGCATCCCCCGCATATTCACGCAGGACCCGCACGTTGTGGGCAATGGCATCCAGATCGATAACCGTCTCCACTTGCGCCTCCACGCTTAGTGATCCTGCCATTCGGCGCCTGGCTCGCGCGAGGGCGTCGGTTCATGTCCAAGCGGAGAGGGCGCGCACGACGCGTGATGACGAGGCGGCAGCGGCAGTTGGCGGCGAGCGCAGGTAGAACGCGAACGGCCGCACGGTTACCGAGACCAGCGCGTCTGGTGGGTCGTCGAAGTGGCGTCCAGGGCAGCGCACGTCACTTCGTGTCGAGCGTGGGTGAGGTGGGATTGCCGCACGAAGGTGGTCGAGTGAGAGCAGACGCGGAGGTGGGGGTTCTCAGGGCGGCGAAGGCATAGAGGCCGCCGGTTGCGGTTGCCGAGACCCGTGCATCTCGCCGGGGTCGCCGATGCGGCAATGAAGGCGCGGGCCGGGCCAGCGCGCGCCATTTCCCCGCAACCGCGCGCAAGGTGCGGATTGCCGCACGCAGATGGTCGAGGAGAGAAGACACGGAGATGTGGTTCTCATGGGCGGCGAAGGCATGGACGCCGTTGTTGCCAGTCGCCGGCCCCGTTCCCGGCTGCCTGTCCCACCGTTCCCGGCTGCCTGTCCCGTTCCTGGCTGCCTGTCCCGTTCCCGGTCGCCGGTTGCCTGTCCCCGTCGCCGGACGCCTCTCCCGGACGCCGGTCGCCTGTCCCGGTCGCCGGACGCCGGTTGCCTTTCCTGGTCGCCGGACGCCGGTTGCCTGTCCCCGGACGCCGGACGCCGGACGCCGGTCGCCTGTCCCCGGACGCCGGACGCCGGACGCCGGACGCCGGACGCCTGTCCCCGGACGCCGGACGCCGGACGCCGGACGCCGGACGCCTGTCCCCGGACGCCGGACGCCGGACGCCGGACGCCGGACGCCGGACGCCGGACGCCGGACGCCGGACGCCGGGACCAGCGCATACCGCGAGGCCATCGAGGCGGCAATGAAAGTGGGCCAGCGCGCGTCACGTCCCCGCAACCGTGCGCAAGGTGCGGATTGCCGCACGCAGGTGGTTGAGGAGAGGGGATGCGGAGGTGGGGGCGGCGGATGGGTGGTTTTCATGGGCGGCGAGGTTGGCGGCGAGGGCGTGGACGCGGGCGGCAGCGGCGGCGGACCAGGCGGGGTCGTAGCCCGCGGCGAGGAGGGCGCCGATGATGCCGGACAGGACATCACCCGCACCGGCGGTGGCGGCCCAGGAACCACCTGCTTCGTTGACGAGTACGGGGCGACCGGGGCTGGCGATGAGGGTGGCTCGGCCTTTGAGCAGGACGGTCAGTTGCCAGGATTCGGCGAGGTCGCGGACGGCGGCTACCCGGTCCTGGCCGAGCTCTTGTCCGGTCAGGCGGGCGAATTCGCCTGCGTGCGGGGTCAATACGGTGGGGGCGGTGCGGCCGCGGACCAGGTCGGGATCGCCGGCGAGCAAAGTCAGGCCGTCGGCGTCGACGACGACAGGAAGGTCGGTTGCGAGGATTTCGCCAAGTCGTTTGTGGGCGTCGGTCTCGGTACCGGCGCCAGGGCCGAAAACCCAGGACTGCACTCGGCCGGTGGACGTGATGGTCTGGGCGGCAATTACTTCGGGAAAATGGCCGAGGACCTCGGCCGAGCCGGTTCCGGCGTAGCGAACCATGCCGGAGGTGGCCGCGACGGCGGCGCCGGTGCACAGGACAGCGGCGCCGGGATACGTCGCGCTGCCCGCACAGATACCGGTGACGCCCTGGGTGTACTTGTCGTCGGTTGGTCCCGGAATCGGCCACCGCGCACCGATCTCCGCTGGCTCCAGCGCCGCGAGATTCGGTTCGGGTAGTCGTAAACCGATAGGTACCAATTCGATTCGGCCGCAGTAGGGCGCGGCCAAGGCATGCACCGGCTTATAAGCGCCGAATGCGACCGTGACCTCAGCGCGGACAGCAGGGCCGGTGATCGCGCCGGTGTCCGGATCGACTCCGCTCGGGAGATCGGCTGCGATGATCGGAACGTCCAGAGCGGCAACGAGTTCCGCGGCGCTTGGACGGAGGGGGCCACGGCCGGAAATGCCGACGATACCGTCGATTACGAGGTCGGGTGCAGCCGAATTGATTTCGTAGTTCGCGCCATCGGCACGCAAAACATCCGATGCAGTTCGAATCCGACCGCCTGCCTTGCGCAGAGCGGCAAGGCCTTTCGCGTGCGCGCGTTCCGGATTCAGCAGCACGGCGGTGACAGCGGCGCCGCGGCGGCGCAGCATCGATCCGGCCCAGAGCACGTCCCCGCCGTTATCGCCGGAACCGACGAGCAGCAATACCGACCTGCCCGCGATGCCACTGGTCCGCGCGCGCAACTCGCTCGCGACCACGGTCGCCAATCCGTAGGCCGCCCGATGCATCGGCATGCCCTCGGGGACGCGGGTGAACAGCTCGGCCTCGGCCACGCGCACTTCATCTGCGGTGAAATAGCCCCGCTGGCTTGACATGAACGCTCGCCTCCACTGCGTCGATCGGGCACTGCGGTTCCGCTGGTACGGGGATACGCCGAAGCGCAACGTCATGCGCTGCGCTGGCCCGCACCGTCAGCAGACTACGCTTGGCCGTCATGCCGATCGTGCGCCACGCGATGTCCACCCGGATCGCAACCGGATCCGTCCTGGCCGCGACAGTACTGCTGGCAGGCTGCGGCTCCGGCGATACGAACTCGACCCCCACATCGACCACCGCGAAGTCCGGCCACACGACGACAACCACCAAGTCCGGCGATCCGAAAACCGCTGCGGTCACCGTCGATGTCACGGATATGAAGTTCTCCCCCGCCGATGTCACCGTCAAGGTCGGCGAGACCGTGACCTGGAAATTCAAGGACGCCGTCCCACACACCGTCCAAGGCATCGGCGATAAGGCCATGGGCATCAATAGCCCGATCTTCGACAAGGGCGAATGGAGCTACACCTTTTTCGCCCCCGGCACCTACCGCTACCTGTGCTCCCTGCATCCTCAGATGCGCGGCACCGTCACCGTCGAATAGCCGAGCTCCTTCTCCGGCTCCCAGCAAGCGCGGACGCAGGGGTAATCGCGCTCGGATGGATCGAGCACGAAGGCATTTCCGCACACCAGCGTCAGGCCAGTCTTCCCAGCGGGCTGATGGGAAGTTGAACAGATGATGTCCACAAGCACAGCTCCAGCGGCGACGATCACGGCCCAACCACCGCAGGGCATCATCTGCCGCCCGATACACATTCCGGCGTGAGCGCAGACGACCCATCCTGAGCCGCACCATCACCATCGAAGTAGAGCCTGGTCAGATCCCCGGAGTCTCCGCCACGATCACACCCCGCTGGCGCATGACACTCGATACACGTTCCGAGCCGAACGCGGGGGTCGGATCATCCGTCGTTCAACCCCGCGCACCATGTTGAGCCGATTCGGACCACTTGTCCCCCATGGCAGCAGGCACATGCGACCAGCGGGAGGGGCAGTGTGTCCGCCACTGGCGCGCCGACGAAAGATTACGTCTGCGGAATCCGGGCAGCGTTGGTGTTCATCGCTTCCACGGCGGCGACCAGCGGGGCGAGTTCAGGGTCGGCGGCGGCTTGGCCCAGAGCGCTGGACAGGGCGGTGTCGTGGGTGGGACGGGCGCGGGTCAGTAGTTCCAGGCCCGCGGCGGTGACGTCGGTGTAGATGCCGCGGCGATCGTCGGGGCAAAGGTAGCGCTGTAGGAGGCCGCGGTCTTCGAGGCGGGTGACCAGGCGGGTCGTCGCACTCTGGCTGAGCACCACGGCTTCGGCGACTTGATTCATGCGCAGGTGACCGCCGGATCCGTCGTGCTGGCGGCTGAGCACGACGAGCAGCGAAAACTCGCGCACGCTCAGCTCGTGACCGGATTGCAGGGCGCGTTCGATATGCGCCTCGATCCGATCGTGCAGCAGCGACAGTGCGTACCAACCATCGGCCAGGCCGGTCAGGGCGGCATCCGCGGTCATGACGTTCCTTCGCGTCGGGGGTCGTACGTCCAGGATAGATGAAGCACGCAATAGCCCGCGTTTGCAATTAACAAGCGTCTGCAATTATTGTTGACGCTTGTAAAGCTCAGGCGCAACATCACGTGGAGGCTCGCGCTCATGCCGCTCGCACTACTCGCCCTGACACTCGGGGCCTTCGGAATCGGCACCACCGAATTCGTTGTCGTCGGACTGCTGCCCGATATCGCCGACACCTACACGGTGTCGATCCCCACGGCAGGTCTGCTGGTCACCGGGTACGCGCTCGGCGTGCTGGTAGGCGCGCCGATCATGACCGGGCTCGGCACCCGGGTATCCCGCAAGCGCATGCTGCTCGTCAGCCTGTTGCTGCTTATCGCGGGCAATGTATTGTCCGCGCTCGCACCGACTTTCGGTCTCATGCTGACCGGACGCATCGTCGCCTCGCTCGCACACGGCGCCTTCTTCGGCATCGGATCAGTGGTCGCCGGAAATCTGGTCGGCCCGGAACGCAAGGCCGGTGCGATCGCCATGATGTTCACCGGACTGACCGTCGCGACCATCGTCGGCGTGCCGCTGGGTACGCTGCTCGGCCAGCAGTTCGGTTGGCGGCTCACCTTCCTGCTCGTCGCACTGGTCGGCCTGGCAGGTCTGATCGGCGTCACCGTGCTGGTGCCCGAACAGCCCGCACCTCATGACGCGCGCCTGCGTCACGAACTCGCCGTGCTCGCCAACCCGCAGGTGCTGCTCGCAATGGCCATGACCGTGCTTGGCTTCGGCGGCGTCTTCGCCGCGATCACCTACCTCGCACCGATGATGACCGAGGTCACCGGCTATGCGGAGAGTTCGGTCACCTGGCTGCTTGTCCTGTTCGGCATCGGCTTCTTCCTCGGCAATCTGATCGGCGGCAAATTCGCCGACCGCCATTTGATGCCGATGCTCTACACCACCCTCGGCGGCCTCGCGCTGGTGCTCGCGCTGTTCACGCTCACCGCACACAACAAGGTCGCGGCCGCCATCACCGTCGTCCTGATCGGCGCCCTCGGCTTCGCGACCGTCCCGCCGCTACAGAAGCGCGTCCTCGATCAGGCAGGCAATGCGCCGACCCTGGCCTCGGCCCTCAATATCGGCGCCTTCAACCTCGGCAACGCGATCTCCGCCTGGCTCGGCGGCGTCGTCATCGCCGCGGGATACGGGTACACCTCACCCAACTGGGTCGGAGTCATCCTGGTCGTGAGCGCGCTGTGTCTGGCGGTCGTGTCGGGCAATCTCGAACGTCGCGGTGCCGAAACGCCAAGCGAGACAACCGAAACTCTGGTCACGGCTGGCCGGTCCTGAAACCTCGTAACCGGCGGCGCTGATCGATCGTCGCCGGTCACGACTGTCCACGCCGAACTACATCCAGGTCGCAACGGCGTAGCACAGACTTCCGGTCTCACCGCCGTGCCCTCGCCCTTGTCGAAGGTTTCACCGCCGTCCTGTCGAGCAAGCCACCGCAGCTCCCCCGCCGACAGCACATAGCCGAGCCTTCTCGCTATTCGACAGTGACGGACTTGGCCAGGTTGCGCGGCTTGTCGATGTCGTACCCGCGGGCCTGCGCCACTTCGGCAGCGAAGATCTGCAGCGGAACAGTCGACAGTAGCGGCTGGAAAAGGGTTGGTGCCGAAGGGATTTCGATGAGGTCGTCGGCGAATGGGCGCACTGTGTCATCGCCTTCCTCGGCGATGACGATGGTGCGAGCGCCGCGGGCTTGGATCTCACGGATATTGCTGAGCAGCTTCGAATGCAGCACCGCGCGTCCCTTGGGTGAGGGCATGACGACGATCACCGGCAGCCCCTGCTCGATCAGCGCGATCGGACCGTGCTTGAGCTCACCCGCCGCGAAACCCTCGGCGTGCATGTACGCGAGTTCCTTGAGCTTGAGCGCACCCTCCAACGCCACCGGATAGCCGACGTGACGGCCGAGGAACAGCACGGTCGGCACGTGCGCCAGTTCCCTGGCGATCGCGCGCACCTGCGGAGCGGTCTCCAACACCTGCTGCACCAGGTGCGGCATCGCCTCGAGTTCAGCGAACTCGCGCGCCACCTCATCCGGATACTTGGTGCCGCGTGCCTGCGCCAAGGCCAGCCCGACCAGGTAGTTCGCGGCCACCTGCGCCAGGAATGCCTTGGTGGACGCGACGCCGATCTCCGGTCCGGTCCGGGTATAGAGCACCGCATCGGACTCGCGCGGAATCTGCGCGCCATTGGTATTGCAGATGGCGAGCACGCGCGCCTTCTGCTCCTTCGCGTGCCGCACCGCCTCGAGCGTGTCGGCGGTCTCGCCCGACTGGGAGATCGCCACCACCAGCGTGGACCGGTCCAGCACCGGGTCGCGGTAACGGAATTCGCTGGCCAGCTCGACTTCGACAGGCAGCCGGGTCCAGTGCTCGATCGCGTACTTGGCCAACAGTCCGGCGTGATAGGAGCTGCCGCAGGCGACGACGAATACCTTGTCGAAGTCACGCAGTTCCTGATCGGCGAGGCGCTGCTCGTCCAGCACGATCCGGCCACCGGCCTCGTCCTGGGTGAAGTGGCCGATCAGCGTGTCGGCGACGCCGGCGGGCTGCTCCTCGATCTCCTTCAGCATGAAGAAGTCGTGCCCGCCCTTCTCGGCGGCGGCCAGATCCCAGTCGATGGTGAACGGTCGGGTCCGTGCCGATGCGTCGTTGCCCGCGAAATCGGTGACCGTATAGGTGTCGGCGGTGATCACGACGGCCTGGTCCTGGCCGAGTTCGACGGCCTCGCGGGTGTGCTCGATGAAGGCCGTGACATCGGAGGCGATGAACATCTCGCCCTTGCCGACACCGACAACCAGCGGCGTCGAGCGGCGCGCGGCGACAATGACGTCCGGGTGGTCCGCATGGGTGAAGACCAGTGTGAACGCACCCTCCAGCCGACGCAGCACGGCCAGTGCGCTAGCCGCGAAATCACCCGCGGTCGGTCCCTTGGCGTATGCGCGCGACACCAGGTGCACAGCGACCTCGGTGTCGGTATCACTGCTCAGCTCGACACCGGCGTCTTCGAGCTCCCGGCGCAGCGGCGCGAAGTTCTCGATGATGCCGTTGTGCACGACGGCCACCTTGTTGCTGGTGTCGCGGTGCGGATGGGCATTGCGGTCGGTCGGCGCGCCGTGGGTGGCCCAGCGGGTATGCCCCATGCCGGTGGTACCGGCGAAGTGGTCGGTCCCGATTTCGGTGAGTTCGGCCTCGAGATTGGCCAGTTTGCCCGCCTTGCGTTCCACCGCCAACACACCCGCGCCATCCAGGATCGCGACACCCGCCGAGTCGTATCCTCGATATTCCATGCGGCGCAACGCGTCAACGACAACGCCGAGGGCATCCCGGTATCCGACGTATCCCACGATTCCGCACATGGCTCATCAGAGTACTTATCGGATAACGTTCACGTCGTGTCGGCGTCTGTGAAATCACTCGTGAGCACCCTGACCAGCCGGGGGCCCCACCGCGTACTGCGCGGCAATCTCGCCATCGCCGGTCAGCCCGGCGTGGTGTTCACCCCGGAGTCCGGACTGAATCTACCCGCGGTGGCCTTCGGTCACGGCTGGCTGACCAGCGCCGCCAACTATCGGGCCACGCTCGAACACCTCGCGTCCTGGGGTTTTGTGGCCGCCGCCCCAGATACCGAGCGCGGGCCGATTCCGTCACATCTCGGATTGGCCACCGATCTGCTCACCACGCTCGATATCTGCACCAGTGTTCGGCTCGGCGACGGTGCGATCAGCGTGCATCCGGACCGGGTGGCGTTGGCCGGGCACGGCATGGGTGCGGGCGCCGCGGTGCTCGCGGCCGGACAGCGTCGCGTCGCCGCAGTGGCCGCCCTCTACCCGGCGCCGACCGCGCCGTCCGCCGAGACCATCGCCCCCGATATCGACACCCCGGCGTTGGTGGTGGCGGGGGCGACCGATATCGAATCGGTGAGCTCGAACGCGATCCCGCTGACCGCCGCGTGGGCCGGACCGGCGGTATTGCGGGCGGTCGACGGGGCCTCACATAACGGCATTGTCGAAGGGCGTCGCGCGCTGGCCGCGTTGGGTGTGGGCAAGCACGAGTCCAAGACCGCGCGGACCACGCGGGCACTGCTCACCGGATATCTGCTGCACAAACTGTTGCACGACAAGACATATGCCGCGTTTTCCGATCCGGAAGCGGTTATCCCGCACACCACTGCTGTCGATCCGGAAGCGCCGCGCGAGGAGGAGAAGCCGAAGCTCCCGGTCCTTCAGCTCGCACAGCTGTTGCGTCGGTGATCATGGCCGAAGGCCGTCGAGCGCGAGCTCGATGAACCGCCGCCAATCGCCGAATCCGTCGCGACTGACCGTGGCGACCGCGCCGACGATCATATAAAGGTCGGCGACGGTCGCATCCGCGCGAATACTGCCATCGGCTCGCCCCCTGACCAGCAGTTCCGCGCCGAGTTCGGCCAGATCGTCGCGTACCGTACCGCGCGGTTCGGTATCGCCGAGTACCGCTTCGATGGTGCCGGACAGCGCACGCCCCTGCTCATGCACTTCGGCGACATGACTGAGGAAACCGGCCAGCGCCTCCCTGGCATCCGGATTCGGGAGACAGGTGCGGCGCACATGCTCGAGAATTCCGGCGAAGCGCTGTTCCGCAGCTGCCTCGATCAAGGCCCGGCGGGTCGGGAAATGCCGGTAGATGGTGCCGACCCCGACCCCTGCGGCGCGTGCCACATCGGCCATCTGCACCTGGTCACCGTGTTCGGCGAACAATGCGGACGCGGTGGCGAGGACCTGGTCACGATTGCGGGCGGCGTCGGTGCGGAGTTTTCGGTCGGTCATCATCTCCCTGTCTGCTGGCCGTAGGTTAGCCCCGGATCGGTGCGCGAGTGCGCTCGACGACGATCGCCAGCGCCAAGACGATCAGCATTACCAAGGCAATGAATAGTTGCGGGTCCATACCGATGACCTTCGTGGCGTCGGCCGCGTGCTCGGGGTCCTGGGCTGCGGTGCCAGGGAACAGCAGCGCGCCGAACATGGCCAGCCAGGTGACCGATCCGAGTGCGGCAGCCAGAAAGAACTGGGCGCGGAGGTTTCCCGATCGCTGCCATAGGACCACCAGTCCGATCGCGCCGATGAGTGTGCCCATGCCGATGTATTGAGCGTCGTGGAATTTGGCGTGCGGAGGCCATGCGGGGTTGTGCAGGTGAAGGTCGGCGATGTCAGGGATGACCAAGTCGGCGAGAAGGGGGCCGATGAGGGTGTTGAGCAGGACGGCGCCGACGAGGATTCGCGGGAGGGTCCAGTGGGCGGTCATGGGAGTCCTATCGGTCAGTCAGTCAATGAACCGGAATCCGATTCCGATTAGACGGTAGGGGCTGTGGGTGCGGACTGTCAACGGGCGGTTGGTATGCGAGTGTTCAACGGGGTTGCGACCGCACCGGCCTAGCCGGTCTCACTGGCTCGCGACCTCATTCGCCGTTCGCGTCATCTGCAAGCGATCGTTCGCATCACCTCGGCAAGGCTGTTGGCCTAGGTGTCACCCCGCCGATGCCGGAGTTTTCGGCAGGCTGACGCAGGTGTGGTTCATGGATTTGTAGGTTTGAGCTACTGCTGCCCTTGGCGCTGCTCGGAGGCGACAGACCCGCCCGCGACAACCTCAGCAAATACTTCCTCCGGCCCGACAACGACGCGACCTCGGCACGCAAGTAGCGTTGCGCTAGCCGAATCGCTGTGCGACGGAACGCACTCCCTCAGATCAGCCAACTCTTGCGACGGTAGTACTCGGACTCCGGATCATCGTCCTCATCGATCGGGGTGACGATGTCGTGGGCTTTGCGGGCGGCGATCGAACGCGCTATAGCTTCACGCTGCTCGCGAGCTTCGGTCTCCTGACGTTCCCGCTCGACCCGCGCTTCAGCTTCGAGCCGCTCCCGCTCCGCTGCCTCTGCCTCAGCCTTCGCTATCTCTTCGGCGTGGTCCTCCCAGAATCGATCCATCTCGGCGGTCGCCCGTGCCGAGAACTCACGCCCACCCCTGGCGGTGTCGGCTTGGATCTCCTGAACCTCATCCAGCAGTATCGCCATTCGCCGCTGATTCTCCTCGGCAAGACGCCTGGCTTCTTCGACGTAATTCACCACGTTGACTCTCCCTGATCATCAACAGCTGAGACGGTGCAGCGACAACGGGTCACAGCGGGCCAGCCTCGGCCAACCTGGCACCGCTATCGGCCGCCTCCTCCTGACTTCCAGTGACCGGCATCGGTTGAGGGGTGTGCTCACCGTCTTCTTCACGCTTACCTGCGGAGGGGACTCCAGGAACGGTTCGGCTACCGGGAGAGTTCTCATTCGTCGCCGGAGTGCCCTCATCGGGCTTGTCGGTGGAATCCGGCGCTAGCTGGTCGCCGGGCGTGGCGGATTCGCGGTCTTCGACTTCGGGCTCATTGGTGGAGATGATCGGATTCCCCTTGTCATCCAGCTTCACGCCGTATTCATGGGTCTTACCGTCCGCGTCCACTACCACGAATTTCGGCTGACCATCCGCCCCGATCTCTACCTTCATATGCTTCCCACCGAGATCGAACTCGACAATCGACTTGTCCTTCCTGTCGTCGCCGTCCTCATCTTCGGTCTTCGTCTCGAGAGACTTGGTCACTTGCTCGATCGCGGTGTCAACACCCGACTTTATCGAGGTACCGAGCGAAGTAAGTCCTTGACTGATGGTTTGCGCCAGCGAGCTCAGTTGCGAAGCTGATTGCGTGAGACTGGCGAGCCCCTGTAGGGGGTTGCTGGAGGTCGAGTTCGTGGTCGTGGGCGTCGTCGTAGTGGACGGCGTCGTTGCGGTGGACGGTGTCGCAGCCGACTGCGTCGTCGTAGTGGACGCAGTGGTTGTCGGCGGTTCCTTGCTGGTGGGTGTCTCTGTAGTGGTGGGCGACTCTGTCGTCTTCGGCTTGGCCGGTTCTTCCGGAGCTGGATACGACTGTTCGGATACCTGCGCCATCGCATCGGTCAGATTCTTGTACTGCTGCTTGAAGAAACTATCGACCGTGTTACAGATTTCGACATATGAACTCAGTTTGCGATCAAAATCTGGCTTGAAAACCTTTTGAAGCCAGTCATCCGTCACCTGATGAGCCTTTTTGCCGTACTCCCCCGTCATCAGATTCTGACTATCAGAGTTTATAAAACCCAGCGTACTCTTATGGATCTTATCCTCGGGAACAGCGACTTCTGGGAACACCCGCCCCAAGTCACGAACCTGATCGGCATTTATCCATTCGCGCGCCTCGTGGACATCGATAATGAGCTCGACGTCCTCCGGTGTCTTGCCATCAATCTTGACGACTTTACTGCCACCCACTGGCCCTTCGAGCAGTTCCTTCGTCACATATGCCTTCACGGCAACCGACGTGCGAAGCGAGCTCGTCATTTCCACTATGACATTCATGGCCGTGCGGGCATGCTTTCGATCTTCGTCGGCTTGGGCCAGTTGCTTGGTCAGCATGTCCATCGCGGAACTCGCAGCAGTCCCCGTCCAGAGTGTCGGCAGTGTACGCGCGTATCCCTGCTGGGCATCCCACTGAGCGTCCGCCTCCGCCAAGGCGGTCTTCAACGCTTCACCGGTCTGCTCCAGCTTCGAGACCTTCATACCCTTCTGTTCGTCATACAGCGCCAACATCGTACTGACATCACCCTTGCCGCCATTACCGCCGAATGCCCGTTCATAAAGAGGCATGAACTTTATCCAGTACTGAAGACCATAATTACCTTCGGTCAGGATCTCGTCGATCTCCTTGCCCTGCCAAGGAACTGTCATAGCCCCGAACCCCCCTGAAATACTGTGCCGCCAGTTCGAATACCTACTACTCGCGTGATCATTGCTTGTCCGTCTCTGAAGCACGCGCCCGATCGATTTCGGAATAGATCACCACGGATGCACCGAGTGCGTTGCCGAGGGCTGTAGTCGCGTCGCTCCAATTCTCGAGCCATGCGTCGATCCGCTCCAACCCGCTGTGCACGGCGATGCCCTCTTGCGAGTAGTTTCGTCCTGCCTCATCGTTGCCTACACCGAACATGTGGTCAGTTACGCGCTTGGCCTGATCCTTTACGGCACTCGCAGACCGTCTGAAGTCACTGCCGAGCGCTCCCAGCTCGCCGGTCTTGACGCCCATCTTGTCCGACTCAGCCACGCCATCCCCTCCATCCCTGCTGCACCCGATACGACCATCGGCGACTCATTCGCGCGGATAACCGCTTTATCTCTTCTGACGCAGCTGGTCCATGTTCGGTTCCATCGCACGGGGTGTCAGCAGAAATTTACTGGGTGGGTCCGGCGGCTACAACCGGCCGTCGACCCGGCAGCCACAGCACACGGCATCAATCGCGGTCGAAGAGTGATTCCGCAGGTTCCAATGATCCGCACGTGAGTCGCGCGGATCATTGCAGCCTGCGGCCGGGTGTACCCACGAAGGGTTTGGGTTGTGGGGGCCGTTGTCGGACAGTGTAATTGGGTGTCGGGTGGAGAGGAACCCGTCGAGATGCAGTCGACAAGGAGCTGTGGCTACTCGATGTGACGAGCGCGGCCCGGCCCCGAGAGCGAGGCCGGGCTGAATCGAGGCTGCTCAGCGGCTAGTGCCCGATCTTCCCCTGATCGGTCCGCACCCACTCCGACGTCCCATCCGGATGCCGATGGAACTCCCATGCGGAGTAATCGCCGTCCTTCTCGACCACGGTGACCTGGTCGGCGATACCGTCGTGGTCCCAGTCGGTCCACACCTGCATGGCTTCGGGGCCGGTGGTGGTGATGGTGTCCAGGGTGCCGTCGCCGTCGATGTCCTGGGTCGGGTGGTGCAGTTCCACTTCACCGAGCCCGTCCAGCGAAGAGGATGCGTCGATGCCGGGATCCATGCCCGGGAATTCACCTGAGGTGATCATGACTCCTCCTGCTCGGGACTCGTGTGGGTGACACGGCGGTCGATCGGTGGGTACCGGTCCATAGTGTCATCCGCGAGTCCCGGACGCAGCGCCCAGCCCCTAATTGTCGGGGATCACTTTTTCGGAATGATCAGCCACAGAACCAGATACACGACGAACTGCGGTCCCGGGAGCAGGCAGGACAGGACGAAGATCAACCGGACGACGTTGGCGTTCCAGCCGAAGTATTCGGCTATGCCGCCGCAGACACCGGCGATCCACTTGTCGTTATTGGAGCGCGTGAGTCGGCGGGTGGGCGCGGGGGCGGTCATTGTGGTCCCTCTCTGATGATGTTCGGCTACGACATCAACTCTGCCGGGGAAAACCGCGCCGCACATCGGTCGCACGACCTATGCCGACCCTGATTTCCGCAGGCTATGGACTCAGGGTGCAACCCCGAGCACGGACCCCTCGGTGCCGACGTGCAGCACGGACACGGCAGACTCATGCTGGTGAGCACCACTCTGCACGCGCGCGGACTGTCCGCGGGCCACGGCGAACGCACCCTGTTCGACGACCTCGATTTCACCCTTGCGCCGGGTGATGTGATCGGTTTGGTCGGCATGAATGGTGCGGGGAAGTCGACGCTGCTGCGCATGCTGGCGAACCGCTCGACACCCACCGGCACCATCACGCTGTCCCCACCCGACGCCACGGTCGGGTACTTGGCGCAGGAGCCCGAGCGGATTCCCGGCGAGACGGTGCTCGAATTCCTCTGCCGGCGAACAGGTGTCGCCGACGCGCAACGCATCATGGACGCTGCGGCAGAACGTTTGGCCGATGGCGACGAGGATGAATATTCACCGGCCCTCGAGCGCTGGCTCGCGCTCGGTGGCGCTGATCTGGATCAGCGGGCCGAGGAGGTCGCAGCGGACCTCGGACTCGCGAAAAGCTTGGCGAACGGCCTCGACACCGTGATGACCGGACTCTCCGGCGGCCAGGCAGCCCGCGCCGGACTCGCATCGGTCCTGTTGTCCCGCTTCGACATTCTGCTGCTCGACGAGCCCACCAACGATCTCGATCTCGACGGCCTCGCTCGGCTGGAGCAGTTCGTGACCGGCGTGCGGGTGCCGCTGATGGTGATCAGTCACGACCGAGAGTTCTTGGCGCGCACGGTGAATCGCATTGTCGAACTCGATCTCGCGCAGCAGCGGGTCGGGATCTACGACGGCGGCTACGAGGCGTATCTGATGGAGCGCGAGATCGCCCGCCAGCACGCCCGCGAGGCCTACGAGGAGTACGCAGACACCAAGGCTGGACTCGAGACCCGCGCCCAAATGCAGCGCAACTGGCTCGAACACGGCGTCCGCAATGCTCGACGTAAGGCGCGCGACCCCCGCAAACTCGACTCCGACAAAGCGGGCCGCAAGATGCGCGCCGAATCCACCGAGAAGCAGGCCGCCAAGGCCCGCCAGACCCAACGACGCATCGAACGTCTGGATGTGGTCGAGGAGCCGCGCAAGGAATGGGAGTTGCGCATGTCCATCGCGGCCGCGCCACGCAGCGGCTCGGTGGTCGCCACGGTGGCGAATGCGACGCTCACCCGAGGGGAGTTCGAGCTCGGCCCGATCACCACCCAGGTCGACTGGGCCGACCGTATCGTGCTGACCGGCGCCAATGGTTCGGGTAAGTCCACACTCTTGGCCCTGCTGCTCGGAAAAATCCAGCCCGACAACGGAACTGCCACACTCGGCTCCGGCGTCGAAATCGGCGAGGTCGACCAGGCACGCGGACTTTTCCGCGGCAGTGCCGCCCTCGCGGATACGTTCAGCACCGAAATGCCCGACTGGCCTGACGCCGAGGTCCGCACCCTGCTAGCCAAATTCGGCCTCCGCGGCCCACATGTTCTGCGCCCCTGCGAAAGCCTCTCCCCTGGCGAACGCACCCGCGCCGCACTTGCCCTCCTCCAAGCCCGCGGCGTCAACCTGCTGGTCCTCGACGAACCAACCAACCACCTCGACCTGCCCGCCATCGAACAACTCGAGCAGGCAATCGAATCCTTCGAAGGCACAATGCTTTTGATCACCCACGATCGCCGTATGCTCGACTCGATCACCGCAACCCGCCGCTGGCACATGAACAACGGCCGCCTCACCGAAAGCTAGGTGACCTCCTCCAGCGCGCGGGTGTCGGCCAGGGAGATCAGTTCGGCGGCTTGGGTGTAGCCGCGGCGTCTGTGGTGGCGCTGCAGTTCGGTGGTCAGGGCTGTGCGGGAGATGCCCAGGCGCAGTGCGGATTCCAGCGTTGCCAGGGCTTCGGGGCGAGGGGCGGTGCGAGCTACGTCGATTGCGGTTCGGGTGGGATTGGTGGCCGCAATGCCGTGGGTTAGTTCTAGTTCGGCCTTGTCGATGCGGTCGCGGTGCACGACCAGGCGGCAGGAGCGCGAATCCTGAAGGCCCAGTACGTGGGTGGGTTTGCTGGGCGGTATTGCCAGACCGTGTAGTTCGGCGGCGGTGTGATAGGCGGCGATCAAGGTCGGTACTCCCATGGATAGTCGGGCTGCTTCGACGCGGAGTTGGGGCGAGGGTGGGGTGGCTGACTCGCGGAAGACGCCGCGGAAGACACGGACCCATTCGCCTCGGTCGAGCAAGGTTCGCATTTCCACGCGGGTGTATTCGCACAGCACCTGCCATGAGGTGAAGACCCCGAATTGCTTGTCCCGTACTTCTTCCAGACCTGGTCGCATACGCCGACTATGGGCGATCCCGAACCCCGACCTCGATGCCCGACCAGCACAAACAGAAAGTCTGTGGATAACCGGTTTCCTGTGGACAAATCGCCACGCCGCCAGAGAACTTTCGAGCCTCATGCTGTCGGTCGACCACGCGACGCAGCCAGGTGACATTCAGGCCAGCCGATGAGTCGCTCGAGCTGGGCTGAGAATCATCCGACTTGTCAGCTGCACCATATGGCTTCCCCTGCATAGCCAGCGCAGCAAACGTCCCCGATTCCCATGAGCGCTGTTCAGGCGCACGCCCTGGTGCGAGCCCAGGGCTTGCCAGCTGAGACGACAGTGCGCGGCTGCCACGCGCACCAGCTGCCGTGCGACTGCCCCACCGAACCGCAGCAGTGATCAGCGCATGCAACCATCAAACGCACCCGACTGTCATACCGAGCACGCACCAGCGATCAGGAGTACGGGTGGCCGACCTTACCGCTGACGCGGCTATACCGCAGCGACGCGCTTGGCCAGATCGTCGGCCAGTTGCTGGGCTTGGACGGGGTCGGTGGCCTCGACCATCACCCGGACCAGTTGCTCGGTTCCGCTGGGGCGCAAAAGGATTCGGCCGGAGTCCCCGAGCACTCGTTCGGCTTCCGCTACCGCCTCGCGGATCTCGGTGGCCGCGGCGACCGTCGCCTTGTCGGTGACCGGAACGTTCACCAGAACCTGCGGCACCGTCTGCAGTACTGAAGCCAAATCGGCCAGCGTGCGACGCGTCTGCGCCATGCGGGCCATCAGTTTCAATCCGGTGAGGATGCCGTCACCGGTGGTGCCGTAATCGGGGAAGACTACGTGGCCGGATTGTTCGCCGCCGAGGTTGTAGCCGCCGCGGCGCAACTCCTCGAGGACGTACCGGTCGCCGACAGCGGTGGTACGCAAGGCGATTCCGGCTTCGCGCATCGCGATATGCAGGCCCAGGTTGCTCATGACCGTGGCGACCAGTGTGTTCTGGACGAGCGAACCGGTCTCGTACATGGCCAGGGCGAGGATGGCCAGGATCGCGTCACCGTCGACGACGGCGCCGTCGGCATCGACGGCCAACGTGCGGTCCGCATCGCCGTCGTGTGCGATGCCGAGGTCAGCGCCGTGTTCGCGCACCGCGTGCTGGATGTGTTCGAGATGCGTTGAGCCGCAACCGTCATTGATATTGAGGCCGTCCGGTTCGGCATTGATCGCGATGACCGTCGCACCGGCCGCGCGGTAAGCCGCGGGTCCGACCTCGGAGGCCGCGCCGTTCGCACAATCCACGACGACGGTCAGCCCGGACAGATCCTGTCCGGTCGCCTCGACCAGATGCTCGACGTACCGCTCGTGCGTGCCCGACTCGCTGTACTGATCCGAGATCACCAGGCCGTGATCGCGGGCGCCGGAAGCGTTCAGCACGCGACCGATTCCCGCCCCGATCGGCCGCAGCGTGGCGCCTTCGGCGATCAACGCCTCGATCCGGTCCTCCACCGCGTCGTCGAGCTTGTGCCCGCCGGCCGCGAAGATCTTGATTCCGTTGTCCGGCATGGGATTGTGCGAAGCCGAGATCATTACGCCGAGGCATGCGTCGTACAGACCGGTCAGATAAGCCACCGCGGGAGTCGGAAGAACGCCTACCGAAAGCACATTCACACCCGCGGCGGTCAGGCCGGCGGTGACCGCGGCTTCGAGCATCTCACCGCTGGCGCGTGGATCGCGACCGACCACAGCGAGCGCGCGCTCTTTGCCGCGACTCAGGATCTGCGCGGCGGCACCGGAAACCCGCAGCGCCAGTTCCGGACTCAGCGATTCATTGGCAAGCCCACGGACTCCGTCGGTGCCGAACAAACGTCCCACTACCCTCGCCCCTCATCGTAGATCTGCGGCGTGCGCGACGGGCACGGAGGCGGCAGCCCGCGTAACCACGCAGGGCCCCGCAAACGCCGCAAATAGATACAGCACGAGAGCAGGCGCCCAGCTGTGCTGGAAGCCTGCTCTCGCACAGGTGCCCCGCCGACCGTACCGTCTCCGACACCTGCACGGTGTCGGATGACGGTGGCCGACGTAGCCAAAATCAGCGCTTCGAGTACTGCGGCGCCTTGCGGGCCTTCTTGAGGCCGTACTTCTTACGCTCGGTGGCACGCGGGTCACGTGTCAGGAAGCCGGCCCGCTTCAGGGCGGGACGGTCATCCGGGGTGACCTCGATGAGCGCACGGGCAATGGCAAGACGCAGCGCACCGGCCTGGCCCGAGGGGCCACCGCCGACAAGACGCGCGTGGATGTCGAAGGACTCGGTCCGCTCGACAGTCACCAGCGGCGACTTGACCAGCTGCTGGTGCACCTTGTTCGGGAAGTAGTCCTCGATGGTGCGGCCGTTCAGCACGAAGTTGCCGGTGCCCGGCAGCAGGCGCACGCGAACGACGGCCTCCTTGCGACGACCGACGGTCTGCACCGGACGGTCGATCACGACCGGGGCGTAGCTGGCGGGCTCGGCCTCGTAGCCGTAGTCCTCCTCGACGACCTCGACGTTGGCGTCCTCGGTGTAGTCCTCGTTGAATTCCTCAGGAGCGGTCACTGGGCCACCTGCTTGATCTCGAACGGAATGGGCTGCTGAGCGGCGTGCGGATGCGTCGGGCCCGCGTAGACCTTCAGCTTGCCCGCGATGGCGTTGCCGAGCTTGTTCTTCGGGATCATGCCCTTGACGGCCTTCTCCACGAGACGATCGGGGCGCGACTCCAACACCTGACCGACAGTGCGCGACTTGAGCCCGCCCGGGTGTCCGCTGTGGTGGTGGATCAGCTTGTCCGCCTTCTTGTTGCCGGAGATGGCAACCTTGTCGGCGTTGATGATGATGACGAAGTCGCCACCATCGAAGTTCGGCGCGTATGTCGGCTTGGTCTTGCCGCGCAGCAGATTCGCTGCCTGGACGGCGAGACGGCCGAGCACTACGTCAGTGGCGTCGATGACGTACCACTTACGGGTCACGTCACCCGCCTTGGGGCTGTACGTAGGCACAGTGGTTCCCTGTCTGTAGTCGGTGTTGCCAGCCACGGCGTGCAGTCGAGTGAGTTCCCGGCGGCCGGTGGAGACCCGGGGCTCGACGTAGTGCCACACGCCAACGGGCAACGATACCAGCCATGCCCCAGCGGTATGAAACCGGTCAAATCTCGATCGGCGGACCGTGGTCGATCGCACCGGGCGGCCCAGGGACGACGTAGCGGGGGACGTCGATGCTCGGCTGCGCGCACTCCGCGCCCGCGGCATCGAATCCGGGGTCGGCCTGTTCCGACACCAGACCCGGATCGTATCCGCGAGCCGCGGCAATGCCCGCACGCTGCTCATTGGTGACGTATGGGGTCAACGGGCAGGAGACCGGGGCCCCGGCGACCGAAGCGGCCAGTTCGGCGCGGTCACCACCGGACGGCATGGCCATCGCGGCCAATGCGGCGGCACCGGCCACCGCCTGCGCGCCGAACAACTTGCCCCAGCGCTTGCCCTTGCGCGGTTTGTCCTCGTCGTCCGATTCGCGGGGGTGCCATTCCGAACCGCTCTGCGGCGGTTGGTCCTGCGGCGGCTGGTAGGGGCCTCGCGGCCCCAGCGGCGGCACCGGCCCTTGCGACGGTGGCCCCTGGGGCGTGGGCGGGCGACCGATAACGGTGGGCCGCTGTTCTTCCTGATACTGCCCGGGCGGGCGGGTGAATCGGCTACCCAACTCGGCGAGGTTCGGTGGCAAAGACTCCCGGCTGACCCGAGTGGTCGGCTCTTCCCCCGTCGGCTCGGTCGCCGGCCGCACCGTCGGATATCCGGGCCCGTACTGCACGACCGGCGGATGTGTCCGACCGGTGTCATGAGGCCCATGCCCCCGGTCAGGCCGGACTTGCCCCTGATCAGAATGCACCGGCCCTTGGTCGGGACGCCCCTGTTCCGGCCTGCCCTGCTCCGAACGAGACGACACCTCCCGCCCCTGCAACGCCTCCGCCTGATACTGCGCCGACGATGCCTGCGCGGCCTCCGCCTGCTGCTGCGGCGAAAGCTCCTGCTGCTGCAGCGAAAACGCCTGCTGCTGCGCCGAGTCGGCCTGATACTGCGCCGAGTCCACCTGCCGCGCCCGCGGCTGCGGTGCCGGCTCGGCATGGCGCCCCGCCGACTCCGGCTCACCGTTCTCGTTGTCGGTCACCAGCAAGTGCGAAGCCCCGAGCACCAGTGCGTGCATCGGGTGATCGGCCACGTGCAGCCGGTGCCCGAGGTGGTTCTGGAAGGCCAACCGCAGTGCATCGTTGAAGCAGACATTGCCGGACAGCAGCACCGTCGAGGTGTCCGCGCCGATCGAGCGGGCCGCGGCCATCACCTCGATCACCACATTGTCGGCCGAACGCGCATCGCGCATGGCCTCCGCGGTGACCGGCACGTCGACCGATTCGGTCGGCTGCTCATCGTCGCCGTGCACCGCGACGACCAGCATGGTCCGCCCGTCGGAGTACACCCCTGTCGCGCCGATGCCGTGTGGATTGCGATCGTCCGGGGACCGCACCAGGCCGAGCGCACGCACATATCCCGACAGCGCGACGCTTTCCGGCAGCGGTTCGACCGTGACGTCCAGCCGCTCGACCAGGTCGACGTATACATCGACCTTCGCGTCCGGCCAGCCGTCCGGAAACGGCAGCGCGACCAGATCCGGTTTACCGCGCAGATACTTGCCGACGGCCGCGAGCGGGTTGTACATGCGGGCACGGAAGACCAACTCGGCGGGCCAGGTCGCACCGGCCACCACGATCTGCGGATGGCCGAGGATGTCGCGCACATCGGCGATCGCCATCCCCAGATCCGGCCGCTGCCGCTCCACTCCTGCGGTATGCAGCCGACCCGACGAATCCGCCAGCAGATATGCCGGCGGCGTGTACGTACCTTCTACTTGCACGGGGCGGATAGGTGTCCCGCCGCCGCCCGCGGCAACGGACACCACATCCCACCCGAGATGTACTGCCCCAACTCGCACCGTCACAGGCATAAGTGTGCCTGTTGCGCGAGCGACGTGCTTACCGCATCCGGTGAGAACCCGCCTGAGCAGCCCGTCACGCGTTCGACTTCCGCAACCGCAACCGGCGCCAGGTGATAATCGCCAACACCGCGGTTATCGCGACGAGCAGGCCGATATCGAGATACCAGATATTCGGCTCGTGCTTCCACAGCGCATCGGGTTGCGCGTTGGCGAACAGTGTCCGAATATCCACCGTCGACGCACCGGCCGCATACCCCCACCGTGACGGGAACAGCCACGAGATCTGTTCGAGTACCACTCGGTTGGTCACCGGAATAAGACCGCCCGCCATCACCAGCTGGACCATGATCATCACCACGAGCATCGGCATGACCTGCTCATTGGACCTCGCCAGACTGGACAGCAGCAGGCCGAAGACCACACAGCACACCGCGGTCAACGCGATATCGAGATAGAGCTCGGCGGGCCCGTTCGGGATCACCGAACCCTCCAGCGGCGGCTTCTTACCGACCAGTGTGATGCCGACCAGCACCGCCGCCTGCAGGAACGCCGTAATGCTGAATATCGCGATCTTGGCGAGCAAATATGCCGAAGGCAGCAGCCCGACCGCGCGCTCGCGATAGAAGATCGTGCGCTCGCCGACCAGATCGCGCACGGACAGCGTTGATCCCATGAAGCAGGCGCCCAGAATCAATACAACGAGCAGCTGCTGCGTCTCGCTGCCCCCGGACGGGACGAACAGCACCTCATTACCGCTCTGTACTTGCTCCAGCGGACCGCTCTGGAAACCGTTACTGCCCGGCACTACCAGCGAAAGCGCACCGAGGATAAAGGGCAGGATCACCAGGAACGCCAGATAACCGCGGTCGGCGAAGATCAACCGCACCTGCCGTCGCGCCAGGGTGGAGAACTGCTTGGCACGCCCGGATTGCGGCGGACTGCCCGCCGACCCCTGCCGCGGCGGTGCTGGCGGTGGCGGCGGTGGCGCGAAGGCCAGCCTGGATCGATACGCGGCGAATGCCTGATCCGGATTCGCGGCCACCCGCCCGAAGATCTCGGCCCAGTCGCTGGTGCCCATGGCCGCGCCGACGCTGGCCGGATGACCGCAGAAGGCGGTCTTGCCACCGGGCGCGAGCAACAGCACCTGATCACACATGTCGAGGCAGGCCACCGAGTGGGTGACCACGATGACGGTGCGCCCGGCATCGGCCAGTTCGCGCAGCATCGTCATCACCTGACGATCCAGTGCCGGATCCAGACCCGAGGTCGGTTCATCCAAGATCAGCAGGGACGGACCGGTGAGCAGTTCCAGCGCCACCGACGCGCGCTTGCGCTGACCACCGGAGAGCCGGTCGACCCTGGTGTCGGCATGCTCGGTGAGCGAAAGTTCTTGCAGCACACCGTCGATCACCTTCTGACGGTCGGCCTTGGAGTTGTCTGGCGGCAGTCGCAGCTCAGCCGCGTAGCCGAGGGCCTGACGCACGGTGAGCTGACGGTGCAGCACATCATCCTGCGGCACCATGCCGATGCGGGAACGCAGCGCCTCGTATTCGGCGTGGAGGTTGCGGCCTTCGAAGGTGACCACACCGCCGGAGGGGTGTGTGTTGCCCGCGATCAACTTCGACAGCGTCGATTTGCCCGCGCCGGAAGGTCCGATGAGTGCGGT
Source organism: Nocardia sp. CA-084685 (assembly GCF_050955785.1). Classification (NCBI taxonomy): domain Bacteria; kingdom Bacillati; phylum Actinomycetota; class Actinomycetes; order Mycobacteriales; family Nocardiaceae; genus Nocardia; species Nocardia sp. CA-084685. The sequence continues at coordinate 1,109,376 of NZ_CP192094.1, read as the reverse complement.
GAGGGTGCCCCGCCCCGCCTGCATATTCACATCGACGAGCAACTGCTTATTGCCTTCGACGGTGAACCCGACGCCGTGCACGTGCAGCCCCTGTTCGGCGACCGGCTTCTGCCGATGTACCAGCGTGCCCTGCTGAACGACGAAGTCGATATTGCCGATGGTGATGATGTCGCGCTCGCGCAGCACCGTGCGCTGCTCGCGATGGCCGTTGACGAAGGTGCCGTTGGCCGAGCCGAGGTCCTCGATGGTCAGGCCCTCGGATGCCGCGACCAGGCGGGCGTGCTTGCGCGAGGCCAGCGGATCGTTGACGACGATCTGATTGTCGGAGGTACGACCGATATTGAGTCCGCCCGGCGGCAGGCGATCACCCCTGGCGATCGGCGCTGTGGACGGGCGCGTGCGGATCGGCGGCAACATCGAACTGTCGGCCTTGAAGGTCATATTGACGTTCGGCTGCTGCGGTTGGGAGGGCGGTGGCTGCTGGGGTTGCGGCTGCGAAGGTGCTTGTGCGGGTTGCTGTTCTGGGCGTTGCTGTTGCGGACGCTGCTGCGACGGCGGCTGTGAAAATGGTTGTGGTGGGTACTCCGGACGCTGCTGGGACGGCGGTGGCGCCTGTGGTGTCCGTCGCGGATGCTGGTACCCCGGCGGCACCGACGACTGCGGTTGGGATGGCGGTTGCGCCGCAGGCGGCCGGGCCGCCGGCGTCGCGGGCAGCAGATGCAGTAGCGGACCACTGATCGCATCACCGAGGCGCACCTGCGTTGGCCGATTGATCGGCACCGGCTGATTCAACCGCCGCGCATCCACGAAAACGCCGTTGGTGCTGCCGTTATCGGTGAGTACCCAGCTGGTGCCCTGCCAGGCGAGCGTCGCATGCACCCGTGAGACGAGCGGACTGTCCACGAAGAGCGTCACTTCCGGTGCGCGACCCATCGTGACCTGTTGATTCGAATCGAAGACCCGTTCGGTTCCATCATGGCGCACGGTGATGGTCTGCGCCCCCGGTGAAGACATGCAGCGGATACTATTCCATCACCCGGACTTCGGCGGTGCCCCCGATGCGCCTTTTGCCCCGATCCGGAGACCGTTACGAACGTGCGACCGGCCGACTAGGGGGAGCCTTGCCGAAACTCCGAGCGACCGCAGTCATTGCCGTAGCCCTATGCGTAATCGCGATGTTGGCGGGCTGTACTCGCGCGGTGCACGGTCGAGCGGTTTCGGTCTACGACGATCCGTTCAAGGTCGCCGGACTACCCACCACGAGCGGTCCGAACGGGCCGCGCGAAGGCGTTCCCGACAGCTCGCTCACCGCGGTGAACGGCGACAGCGGCGAGGTGGATGCGCTGGCGCTCAACGCGATCGACGATATTCAGGCATATTGGCGCGCCGAATACAGCAAGGATTTCGAAGGGGAATTCAAGCCGGTCGACAAGCTGATCTCATGGAGCGCGAAGGCGCCGCGCAGCCAGGCACTCGAATTCTGTAAGGAATCCACCTATCACCTGGTGAACGCCGCCTACTGCCGACTGGACAACTCGATCGGGTGGGACCGCTCGGTGCTGTTGCCCACCATCGAGGACACCTTCGGCAAGATGGCCGTGATCATGGTGCTCGCCCATGAATACGGACACGCCATCCAGACACTGGCGAAAATCGTGCAGACCAAGGATCCGGTGATCGTCAAAGAGCAGCAGGCCGACTGCTTCTCCGGTGCGTTCATTCGCCATGTGGCCGAAGGCAAATCCAAGCACTTCACCATCAATACCTCCGACGGCCTGAACTCGGTGCTGGCCGCGACCGTCGCCATTCGCGACTCCAATCCCGACGATCCCGAGAGCGTGCACGGTTCGGCATTCGAGCGGGTCACTGCCGTGCAGATCGGCTTCACCGATGGCCCGAAGGCGTGCAAGGCCATTGATATGCACGAGATAGACCGCCGCCGCGGCAACTTGCCGCAGAGCTTCAAGGATGATCCCGGCCACGGCGAGAATCCGATCGACAAGGACAGTCTGATCGAGCTCAGTAAGGCACTCGCGGTGATCCTGCCGCTGAAACAGGCGCCGACCTTCAACTACTCCGGCGCGAAGATCGACTGCAAGAACGGTGTTGCCACACCGCCGGTTTCGTATTGTCCGGCCAAGAACACCATCGCGACCGATGTGCCCGCGCTCGCGCAGCGCGGCACGTCCGATGCCGATGACAATGATCCGTTGCCGGTCAAGGTGACCGGCGATTACAACGGCTATGTCGTCTTCATTTCCCGCTACACCCTCGCCGTGCAGCAGGCCAACGGTCAGCAGCTCGTCGGAGCGAAGACCGGATTGCGCGCGGCGTGCCTCTCGGGTGTGGTCACCGGCAAGCTCGCGCAACCGGGCCGGACCCAGGAACAAGGCGATATCGTCTTGGCCGCAGGAGATCTCGACGAGGCGGTCTCCGGACTGCTCGCCGACGGGCTCGCGGCCAGCGATATCGAGGGCAAGACCGTACCGAGTGGGTTCTCCAGGGTCGACGCGTTCCGCGCCGGGGTGCTCAACGGCGAGCACACCTGCACGTCACGGTATTCATAAGCTCCCCGGCTCTCAGCACCTACAGGCGCCGGACTCACGCGTCTGGCCATTAGCGTTTGCTGCCGCGCGCGAATGGTGCGACCTGATCTGCCAGTTGCACGGGTACCAGGCGAGTTCGACGCTGCCCTGTGGTCGAGTGCGCGCCGGACGCCTCCGCTCTTCATCGAAGCAGTCGCCTTGAAAGACGCGGCAGATGAACAGCTTTCGCCCGGCACGGTCATCGTGGCGCCGCGGCAATATGTCAGGTCGGTGTGGGCGACCTCGCTCGCCCGTGCGGGCGGAGCCTAGAAGAGATTCGGCGTCGTCGGCAGCACATCGTCGAGAAATGCGGTCACCATCGGCGCCAGTACGGCTGACTCGCCGAAGATACCGAGATGCGACGTCGCCGGCAGAATCACCAAGCGCGCGGGCGGAACCCTCAGCAGCGCCCCTGATGCCGCCGCTTCCTCATCGCCACCACCGCGCAATTCGAACATCGCCAGCGCATGCTCGGGCTTCAGTGCATCCGCATCACCGGCGACGACCATCGTCTTCGCGGAAATCGAACGCATCTGCGCGTCGCTGATGTTCTGGTCATTGACCCCCAAGATCTTCATCTTTTCGAGATAGGCGTCGAACGCCGCGCCGTCCGGGGTGTGCTCCCTGAACGCCTTCTCGACGGATGTTCCGGCAAAGGCTGCGGCGCTGAGACCCCTGATGCCCTCCAGCACCGACGGGTACCAGCCGTCCTGGCGGTAGGTGGCCGACACCGAGACCAGTTTGTCGACGAGCCTCGGGTGACGGAGCGCGAGCTGCAGCGCGACCCCGCCGCCTTGCGAGTAGCCCAGCGCATCCGCGCGCTCGACCTGCAACGCGCGTAGCAGCGCCGCGGCGTCATCGGCGAACTGCTCGTAGGACATCTCGCGCGGAGTGTCCGGGGTGCGGCCGTGCCCTTGCTGATCGAAGACGACGACGGTGCGCGTGCTCGCGAAGGCGGACACCCACGACTTCATCGAGTCGGTGGACATGAACCCGCCGGGAATGAGCAGCAACGGAGACGTCTTCGACGTGCCGAGCTCGCCATACACTTCGTAATAGATGCTCAGACCGTCGAGTGGCAGATGACCGCTGCTCGAAGGCTGCGTTGCCATCACTTCGACGAGTCCTGCGTGTCTTCGGTGGCGAATTCCGGTGGTGCTTGCAGGTCATGGGCGCGGAACAAGACAGCGTGCTCGACGCCCATGGCCTTACCGCTCAGCGCGGTGAACTGCGGGATGAAGTCCTCGGGGGCGGGGTGGTCCGGGAGCGCGGCCAGGTACGCGGCGTGCGCCTCGAGGGAGGCGACGCCGCGGCGCAGCGGCTCACCCGTGACCTCGACGCCGTGGGTCGCGGAGCCGGCGAGTCCGGGGACGACGTACCAGCGCACGGAGTGCGGTTCGAGGTCGTCGTCGATCTGCTCCGGGAAGACCCACCGGTTGCCCGCGTCGCGCACCGCGTCGAGCGTCGCGAGCCCGGCCGCGCGGTGGTCGGCCTGGTCGAAGCCATAGGGCGTCTCGATTTCGTAACCGGCGCCGAGTACGACATCGGGCTTGAACCGGCGGATCTCCCGGCAGATATCCCGGCGCAGGTCGAGGCCGTAGACGAGCACGCCGTCCGGATGTTCGAGGACGGTCAGGTGCTCGACGCCGACGACGGCGCAGGCGGCCCGCTGCTCGGCGACGCGCAGGCGAGCCGTCTCCTCGGGACGGTTCGGCATGCCGGCCTCGCCGCGGGTGAGCAGCAGATAACCGACTTCGATGCCACGCGCGGTCCAGCGAGCGACAGCCGCGGACGTGCCGTACTCCATGTCGTCAGGATGCGCGACGACACAGAGCACACGCCGGAAGGACTCCTCGGGGAGGGCAGGCAATGTCATGTCGGCCATCGTCGCGCGTCGCGGGCCCGCTGTCCTGCCTTTCAGACGCGCCCGACGATGCTCGGGCGGCGGACGGCGAGCCGGGCGGCGTGCCCTGTTACCCATGTCCGGACGAAATCAGTTGCCGCGTTGGGCAGATGCGCGGGACAACCCTCAGCCGAACGGTGGGGGCGCGGCCGGCTCGAAGCGCAGCACCCGGTTGCCGATCATGATTTCGGTGCCGGGTATCAGGCCCATCGGCTGGTTGGGTGGTAGGCGGATCCAGTCGCGGTAACCGGGTAGGCGGGTGCGGGTGCCATTGGTAGAACCCCGATCCACCAGGGACACATCCCAATTCACCAGCAGCACCTCGGCGTGCGCGCGAGACATGCCGCCCGAGGAGTCCTCGACCTTCAGCGGCACCATGCCGCGGCGGGCCTGTTCGGAATGTTCCGGATCGCGGCCGAGGACCGCGTCCGCGGCCAGCATGTAGGTCATACCGTCGTCGAGGACCAGCATGCCCAGCGGCGGGCGGACCACTTCGATCAGCTGCTGCGTCTGATCCACCGGCATCCCGCAGACCGTGCAGAACGCCGAGCGCGGATCACTCGGATGCGCACGCGCGCACTTGAATCCCATCACCTTGACGGTCAGTGCGGTGGACTTCGCGGTGGCCTCCAGCCTGCGTTGCAGATCCGGATCCGGGCGCGGGGCCGGATTGGTGCCGCCCGTTTGGGTCGGTGCGTGATGCGGGTCGACCGGTTCCTGTTCCTGGAGCGAATCGAGCATCGCGGTCGAGGCGCGGGTTTCGGTCAGCTGTGGTTCGGGCACGGGGTGCGGTTCGGGCGCGCGACGCTGGGTCGGTCCCGAGTCGATGCGCGCGGTCGGTGGTCTCTCGGGCCGCAACGATTCGGATCGACCACGTACCGCATCGGACCAGACGATCGCACCGCCCGCCTGTGCGATTCCCTCGACCAACCAGCCGATTCCGCGATCAGCTGGCAGCTCCGGAATGCGGCCATCGAGATCGTCGACGAAGAGCGCGACCGCTCGTGTGGGCAACGATGCGACCCGGTCCACCGTGAAGGCGGCATCGCTGCCCCGATAGCGCTCGCTTGTGCCGTCATCGGCGAGCATCGCGGTGACCCCGCCGTGCAGGAAGATCGCCACCCCGCCGGTCTCGGCAGCGGACAGGATGCCGAAATCGATCGGCTCACCTGGACTGATCCGCTCGGCATGCGTCATCAGCCAGCGCGTTGCCGCGCGCGCGACCAGTGCGCCCGGTCCTTCGGGATGCTGTTCGGCGGCGTCGCGCACGAGTTCGGCCAGCGATTCCAGCGCGATGACGGCGGGTGCGTCCGCAGTGGGGCGACCATGCCCACGATGTGCGACGACCACCACCGCACCCGCGACCCGAGCGACGGCGTGACCTCCGACAACGACCTCAACCTGCCGATCCTTCAACGGAATCGGCCTTCCAGAGGTGCGCATCGCGGGGTCGTCGCCACATCGACAAGGGTATTGCAAACCAAGCCCTGAGGGGTCCCCGTCCGCGGCGTCCGTCCGGTAACTTCGAATGCACATCGGGAGGAACGAGGGGCCTGTCATGGTTAGGACTTCGCGGATCGCGCTCGCCGTGGCTTGTATCGCGGTGACCGGGGTGCTGGCCGGGTGCAGCGGGGTGCAGGGTACGCCGCTGGCGGCCGAGCAAGACGTGCGCAAACTCGAGGTCGGCACCTATCCGGTCGATCGACACGAATACCAACAGGCGGCGGGCTCGAATGGGGCGCTGGTCGAGGGTATGCGGATGTCGGAGGCCGTAGTCGCCAGTTCGAAGATCGACCCGTCGCTCACCTATGGACGTGAAGGCAAGGTGCTCAGCAGCATCGACGATGCCGTCGAACACGTGGCGGCCGCGTCCAAGCCGGTGCTGGTGAACCGCAACTACCTCACCGGATACGCCACCAGCGGTTCGGACAAGCCCGATCCACCCGGTCAGACCCGGCCGTCGGCCGACACCACCGCGATCACCAACGTCGTGTTCCGGTTCCCGGACGAGGCCACCGCGAAGATCGCGGCGCGCGAACTCGAGGACGCCGATATCAACGTCTCCCCCGACAACCGCAAACTCACGTCGAACAAATATCCGGATGCCTTTATCCACTGGCGTCCTGGCATTGCCAATATCGGAACCTTCATGGCGCACAAGGAGTTCGTCATCTCATTGTTCGTCGGGCGGCCCCGGGCGGAGAGTTCGGACCTGGTGAGCTGGGTCGAGAAGACACTCGATGCCCAGGTCCCCGCATTGGACAAATTCCAGGCCACGCCGAAGGACGAATTCAGCAGCCTGAAGGTCGATCCGGAAGGCATGCTGGCGCGCGTGGTGGTCGCTGATCGCCGTGGGCACACTCCGAATGCCGATAACTTCGCGGTCTACGGACCGAGTTACTTCGTGCAGTCGGCCGAGGACGAGAGCAAAACCCAGAAGCTGGTGGACGAGGCCGGAGTCGATCGGTTCGCCATCGTCGACAACGGTTCGGTCACCCGTGTGCGGGACTATCCGGCCGCGCGGAAATTCATCGACGGGCTGATCGACGAGGTGCGCGACACCTTCGACCCGATCGACGCACCCAAGGACGTTCTGGGCGCGAAGTGCTTGCAGCTCAACAGCAAAGGCGATCCGGAGCGACAGTACAAGTACCGCTGCTATGTCCCGTACAAGCGGTATGTCGGTGTGGTCACCAGCGATAAGGAACCGGATGTGCGACAGAAGGTGACCGCGCAGTACGCGCTGTTGGCCAATAGTCTCTGATATACAGCGCCTCTGAGGGCTCGGTGGAGGACGATCCCTAACCGGTTCGCGCCGTTGGCAACTGGCCCGCGGGCTGGAAGCGGTCCTCGCTGGAAAGCTGGCACCGATGCTCGAATCCAGGTCGAGCTGGCGGCGAGTCGGTGTCCTTCCCGAAATGGCCCCGGCGCTCGCGACAAGTGTGAAGTAGGATCCCGCGAGGAGTACGAACGGGGAGAATGCATCCTGAACGGGGGAAGTATGAGGTACCGAGGCGGTTTCGTCGCGGTGCTCGCCGCAATAGCCGCAGCGAGCGTGAGTTGTTCGACGACTGTGACAGGACAACCGGGCCCCGGGCTGGCTCGGGTCGATGTGGCGACATTGAAGACCGGGGCATATGCCCCCGAGCCAACTGCCTACGCCCCGGACATCACCAGCATCCCCGACCTGCGGCTGATCGAAGCGCGCCGGATGCTCAACTACTTGATTCATCCGTTCGAGATCGATAGCGAAATCAGCGAGACCACAAATCAGACGTTAATGACGAACGCCGATTCGATGATCAGCGAGAAATCCTTTCCCGAACTATATCGCCCCGTCGCGACGGACAACAATCTCCTTGCGGGAGTTTATGTCTCGGGCACCAACGGTAATCTCCGCACTCGTAAGAAGCTGATCATCTCGATACTGCGTTTCCCGACCGACACGGCTGGGCGAGCCGCCGCCGACCAGTTCGATCAGCTCACCAACAGCAATCCGGGCCGTCATCCGGTGGCCATTCCGGGGCATCCGGATGCGCGGGCCTCCTCGGCCGACGATAAGACGGTGACCTCGTTCATCGCGCACGGTCCATACGTGATCGTCGCGAATGCTGCTCTGCCCCAGCCGGATCAGGCAATGGTCGCCAGCAATATCGCTAAGGCCATCGATCTGCAGACCGCTCGATTGGACCAGCAGCGACCCGTACCACTCGACGATCTGCTCGACCTGCCGACGGATCCGGACAACATCATGCGCCGCGCCCTGCCCGAGGCACCGGACTTCAGCGACCCGTTCATCGGCAAACGTGATTTCGGCTATTTCGAACCGTCCGGCGAACTGCACTTCGAACGCAATCCGATCGAGGTGCGCAAGGCATTCGATGAGAGCGGAGTCGATCTGGTCGGCCGTCGTGGCGCGATCCTCTATCGCGCGCGTGACCTGTCCGGCGCCTTCCACCTGCAATCCGTGCTGGCCAAGACCGGCAAGAACGACGAGATCATCGCATCGCCACCGGGCCTGCCCGATGTTACCTGCGTCAAGCTCGATACCAGGGACGACACAAGGAATTACGATCAATATTGCGTCGTGGTCTATGGCAGGTACGCGGCCGTCGTCATCGGGAGCACGTTCACCGGAAACCTGGATCCGGTGCTGTATCAGCGCGCCGCCGCTCAGTACGCAATCCTGGCCAAGAGCGAATGAGTCCGACTATGCGATTCCGAAACAGCCTGTACGCGATAATCGCTGTGGCCCTTGCGGCGAGCACCGCCTGCGGTGACACCAAGGACACAACCACCCCGACCATCGACATATCCAAACTGGATTCCGGGAACTATCCGACAACGCCACGCGATATGGAATCCACGCGCACAACGGATTCCGGAGCCAATCTGGAGTCGGTGCGGATCGGAAACTCGGTACCGCTGCCTTTCGAAATAGACGGGAAGTTCGCTTTCCAGCGCCTGGCGTCCGTTGATGGGCGAACTACCCTGAAATCCCCAGCAACCATGACGTCGATCGCGAGTAAGGAGTTCCCCGACCTCGCACAAGGACTCGTCGCCGGGTGGGAATCATCTGGCGAGCGACGCAAGAACCCGTGGGTCGGCAGCTCGGTAATCATTGATACGCTTCGATTCTCCGACGCGGCCAAGGCCGAGACCGCCGTCCGTCGCCTTGCGGACCGCCAGGCGGAGGTGGATCCCGGCGAGACCGTGACGATCCCGGGGCACCCGAGCGCCCGTGCGAAATGGTCGCCAGTCAAGCGGACCCTGGATTCATTCCTCGCACATGACAGCATGCTGCTCTACGTGTACATCACCGATCCGGTCAGCGAACCTGTCGACACAGCGCCGCTGATTGCTTTCACCCAGGCCGCTTTTACCAAGAGTATCGAGGCACTGAAGAACTATTCGCCGACGCCGATCGAGCAGCTCGCGTCCCTTCCGCTGGATACGGACGGACTGCTCGGCCGGACTCTGCCGCTCGAAGATCGGCAAATGAGCATTTCCGGGATCGATCGGACGAGGCTCATGACCGCCCGCAGCGCGCTGCCTTCCGAGAGCTTCCCGGCACTGTCGAAAGCCGCCTTCGATGACGCCGGCGTCGATCTCGTCGCATACTCCGGCGAAAAGGTATTCCGCACTCGTGATGTCAGCAGCACCGTCCGCCTGATCGCCGCTCTTATCGATCAGCGTTCGGATGGATACCGTTCGATCGAGGCGCCACCGAACTTGCCGGATGCCAAGTGTTTCGACACCAAGGATAAGAAGACCTCTGAACTCAGTTATCCGCCGGTGTGCTACCTCGCCTACGACCGATACGTCGCGAAGGTGCAGGGAACCAATGTGCAAGAGGCGTACCAAAAAGCCGCTGCGCAATACAAGTTACTTGCTTACGGGCGTTAGGGGAGGCATGAAACTCGCTACCAGGCCGACGGCCGTTCGAATAGTGGTGGCCCTGTGCACGGCCGCGGCATTAGCAGGGTGTGGCGCGCAGGTGACCGGACAGCCGCTCCGCGTGGAGCCGGACGTGTCGAAACTCGATGTCGGCAACTATCAGACCAAGCCGCGTCAAATAGGTAATGCCAAGAGCAACAAACAAGCTCGAACACGGGAGGCACAACGACTGGCCGACTACGTGGCGCTGCCCTACGAAGCCGATCCGTCCTACGTCGAGGATGCCTGGGGCATCGCGACGCATATTGTCCTCAACCGCAAGACCCTCGGCAGCCTCGTCATCAACGACACCTTCGATGATGTCGCGAAGGATTTGGTCGCGGGTTGGGTCAACGCGTGGCGAACCGGAGGTGCGCAGGAGGACAAGCGACGAACACTGAGTGTCGCTGTGCTGATGTTCCCGGATGCGCAAACCGCGTCAGCGGTCGGACCGACGCTCGAACACGACGACTTCACCTACAATGCCGACAATCAGCCTGTTGCGATCGCGCAGCCGAATACGTACGCCCATTGGCGGCCGGGCATTTCCTCTATCGGCTCGTGGACGGTGCGCGACCGGTACGTCGTCTACATCAAGGTGGTGGACGATACCTCCGCACCCGATTTGCCCGCGTTGACATCGCAGGTCGAGAAGATGCTCGGTGTGCAACTGCCGCTGCTCGACAAGTTCCAGCCGACTCCGGTCGGCGAACTCTCCCGTATCCCGCTCGACCCACAGGGTTTGCTCGGCCGAACCATACCCAGCAATCCGGAAAGACCCATCCGCGCGGAGCCCGATGGTGTTTTCAGCGGCCGCGGGACCGTGTCGTTGATGAACGCAAGCCAAACAACACTGCCGGAATTGGAGAAGCACGGCGTCGATCTGGTGTCCTTCGGTGATGCCGTTGTCTTCCGCACCAAATCACGGAAGGATGCCGACGATCTCTGGACGAAGTGGCAACCATTGAAGCCCGATCAGAAGATGATCGGCGCACCGGCCGGACTCGGCGAACATGTGCAATGTTTCGCCGATGGCGTAACCGACAAGAATCCGACCGGCTCGATGAATCTGTGTATGTTCCAGGTTGACCGGTATGTCGTGCAGGCGTTCGGGAAACAGCTGCAGGATCTGCACCAGAAGGTCTCCGCGCAGTATGTCCTGCTGCAGAGCCGCTGAGGGCGGTTCGGATGCGACTCGAATACCCACCGACGACTTGCTAGATTTCTGACGAAGGCTCGTGTGTCCGGGCGTTCGACATCATCGAGGAGGACCGAATGGCGTTGCGGCCCGGCGCAATCGTAGGCGGCTACCGGGTACTTCAAGTTCTCGGCAGCGGCGGGATGGGCACGGTGTACCTGGCCCAGAACCCGATCCTTCCCCGTCGTGACGCATTGAAGGTTCTCAGCGCCGATCTGTCCACCGATGACGAATTCCGCGCCCGCTTCGAGCGCGAAGCGAATCTGGCTGCGGGACTCGATCATCCGAATATCGTCGCGGTGTACAACCGCGGCGAGGAGAACGACCAGCTGTGGATCGCCATGCAGTACGTCGACGGTGTCGATGCCGCGGACGAGGCCAAGAAGGGCCCCGCCGTGATGACACCGCAGCGCGCCCTGCGGATCGTTTCCGAGGTGGGCAAAGGGCTCGACTACGCGCATCGACGCGGGCTGCTGCACCGAGATGTGAAACCGGCGAACTTCTTGCTCTCCGCCGCCGAAGAGGGCGATGAGGAACGAGTGCTGCTCACCGACTTCGGTGTCGCGAAATCCTCCGAGGACGGCCAAGATCTCACCGCGACAGGCAATTTCATGGCCACCGTCGCCTATGCCCCGCCCGAGCAATTGGTCGGAACCAGCCTGGACAACCGCGCCGATATCTACAGCCTCGGCTGCTCGTTCTTCAAGCTGCTTACCGGACAGAACCCGTATCCGTCGACCATGCCCGCCGTGGTCATGATGGGCCACCTCCATGAGCCGCCGCCGAAATTGAGCACGGTTCGACCGGGTCTGCCGCCCGCGTTGGACGCGGTGATCGAGAAGGTGATGGCCAAGGACCCGACGCAGCGCTATGCGACGTGTCGCGAGTTCACCCAAGCTGCCGAGGCCGCCCTCTACGGCGCGCAATTCCGAGCTCCGGAAGTCGGGTACTCGACCGATAACCGCATGCCTGTCGCCGGATATTCGACCAACCCGACGATGCCGGTAACCGGGGACCCACACTCCTCCGGCCACCACCTTCGAACCCGAACGCCTGCTGCCGGATTCGCGCCGCAGGAGAATACGGACCAAAGCCTGATCTCGACGCAGCGAAATCACGCACCACGGTCTGCCATCCGCCGCTTCCTGATACCAGCGGCTCTCGCCGTGGTTGTTATCGCCGCCGTCGCGGCTGGAACATTTTTCCTCACCAACGGTGGATCTAATTCCGGGGCCAGTGGCGACAAGGTGGCCGAAGCGCGCAGCGCCAACCCGCAGTTCTCGGGAAAGACCGTCACCGCATTCAATTTCGGCAACTCGACGCTGTCTGTGGTGCTCAACCCCAGCGACCAATCCAAGTTCCTGCAGAACCTGGGCTTCGTCTACAGCACCAAGTACAAGGCCGTCGGCGATGAGAAGTCGCCACGTGCACTTTCGGCCGCTAGTTATTCGGCGGACATCGATTCCGAGGTGGTTATCGTGCTGCGGACCGATAGCCAAGCCGGGAACGGTGGCCTACGTGGCTTGCCGGGGAGCATTCTGTCCAGCAACGCGAAGATCGTGGTGGTCGATGACCCTACGACAGTGCAGGCGTTCCAGGTGTGGACCGCACAGTCGCAGAACACGCTGGCGGACAAGATGGTTCCGACAATCGCCAAGGTCGTGAAGTAGCGCAACGCGAGGTGATCCACAGCTCTTATCGAACTGGGATCCGTCTTGTAGACGCGAGAGCGCGCTGTTCGGTAGGGTGTTCGCAGCCAGCCCACTCGCCAGTTCAAGTGGCCGCGAACAGGGGGAAGGAGGGGATCGGTGTGCTGGTGGCGACCGAGACGACGACATTGCGGTCCGAGACATCCGGGGGGATCTCTGAGTGCCCTCCGACCGTGATGAAGCCGGTCGACAACGCTACAGCGCCCGTGCGACGCGGTGTATCTGCCAGAATTCTTTCGAACTGGATGGAACCGAACGGGCCCAGGACGCGTCCAACCATATGAAGAGGTCAACTAGCACTTGGGACGTTGACCAGAACCAGAACCAGGAGCAGAAGCGATGACTTCACCAGGGAATTTCGCTGCGGATACCGAGGGTATCAATGCCAAGGCGAAGGAGTTCCAGGAGCAGCACAACAGCCTGATGCTCGCCATCCGGCAGTTGAAGACCGATGAAGACAACATCACGAACGGCGCCAACTGGCAGGGTGCGGCCCGCGACGCGTTCAACGCCTTCATGGAGCGCTACTACTTCCAGGCTGACAAGATGAACGACCAGCTGATGGAGACCTCCGAGAAGCTGCTCAAGATGAGCAACTCGTTCTCCGATCAGACCAACGACTTCGCCTCCAAGGTGCAGGCTCAGGTTTCCAGCCTCGACCTGCCTGCGGTCTAAATTCCAGAATCACGCAGCATAGGAGCCTGAACAATGAGCAGCAGCAAGCCGATCTCCGCCAATTTCGACGGTGTCGCCGACGGTGCCCGTCAGATCATCAACCGCGCCGAGACCATTCGCAACGAGCTCGAGGCGTTCGAGAAGAAGGTGAAGGCGTTCTTCGACACCCAGGGTGGTCAGGCGAAGGAAGCATTCGACCAGTACCAGACGACCTGGAACCAGCATGTCGTTCAGCTGAACACGACCCTGCAGGGCGCCGCTCAGCTCGTCGATAAGGGCAACTCCGAGCTTCAGGGCACGGACACCGCGCTCGCTGGCCTCTTCTGAGATTCGACTCGGAATCATTCGTGCCCCCGGCATGTGGTCGGGGGCACGAATTACTTTTGGGGAACAGCGATTACGGCGTGGCCTGAATGGATGCCGCGAACTGCTCGCAGATCTGCGCGATCGAGTCCCCGCTGCCGAAGTACTGGCATCCGGTGCTCACCTGAAGTCCATGCTCCACCAATACATGCCAGCTCACGGTTGAGCCGTCGCCCGGTTGTTCGGTGTAGGCCAGGCCCGATTTACCGCCGAATACGATGTCGCGCTTCAGCTCGCTGACCGTACCACTCGGCCGCTGCTTCATCTGGGCCTCGAGATTCACCGCGACCTGCTCGTATCCGGTACCCGTTGCGACCGGAGTCTGGATCAGGGTGATGCGCATCCGAGTTCCGTCCGAGGGGACAAGATCCACCCGCGACTTACTCGGGTCAGGCGCCTGCGCGAATCGCCATCCGGCCGGTATCTGAAAGCGCACGTGCCCAACGGTTTCCGCTGCTTTGGCCGTAGTCGACGGCGGCGCGCTGATCGACGGCGCCGTGGGACGCGCGGAGACAGCTGTGCTTGCGGGTGCGGCGGTTGGGTGGTCCTCCGAGCCGCCGAACGCGAACACCGCACCGACGGCCCCGGCCGCCACCACCGCAACCGCAACCACAGCACTCACGACGTACACCTTCGTATTGCGCCGAGGCGGCTGCATTGCGGCTGCCCGCTGCCGCAGCGGCTGCATCCACTCCTCGGTCGGCAATGGCGCGACCTCGGGCTGATACTCCGGTTCAGAGCGCGGTCCGCGCACTAGGTCCGCGCCCGTTACCGGACGGACCTCGACCTCCGGTCCACGGAGCTGCTGCGCCACTGACCTGATCAGATCCAGCTTCGGCGGATCCGAAACACCCACCGCCTGAACGACATCGATGGGTTGGCCCCCGAGGAGCCGATCGAGGAGTGCGGCCAACTCGTCGACCCCGGCCGCATCCGGTGCGATATCGGATATCGCGAGATTCGGTTCGTGCTCACACGATTCGATGTGCATGCCCTGATGGCTACGCACGACGGCGGTCGCCGTGGTCGAGAGCGGGCCGAACTCCAACACGACCGTGCGCCTGCTGCGCGCGGTACGAGCATCGGCGACGACGGCGCGTATTGCCATGTCCTCGAACACGATATCGGTCGTGAAGCGCCGCACTGCATCATCGATGACCGCACGTCGCCGCCTGCCCCATTCGGTCGGGCACACGATGGTGACCTGTTCGCACGGAATCGCGGCACCGAGGTTGCGCAGGACGGTACCGACCACCGCGGTCATCGCTTCGGCAACTGCGGGTACGCGCGGCAGCAGAGCTATCCGGTCCCCGCCGACATACTGGACCGCGGAACTCACCTGTGTAGGCGGCGTAAGCGGCTCTCCGACAACAAGATCCCCATCGCTTCCGAGTACCACCGAGGGCGGTGCATCCCAATGAGTGGCCGGACCCCGTGCCCAGACGCGGGTGTCCGTCACTACCAGATCGATGTTCGACATCACTCGGCCGGCGGCATCCAGGCCAACTGGATCAGACCTTCGCTGTTGCGCGTGACGTAGGTACCGCGACCGGGCGGTTTGATACCCGGTCGGGTGTTACCGAACAACACACCCTCGTCCTTATTGCAACTCATAACCAGCGCGGCCGAACCGAGATCCTTCATGCGCGCTACCGTCGCTTCGTACATGGCCCGGCTGGCACCACCGGAGCGGCGAGCGATGATCACGTGGAAACCAAGGTCACGTGCATGCGGCAGGTGGTCGACCAGCGCCGACACCGGGTTGCCGCTGGAGGACGCTACCAAGTCGTAATCATCGACGATGACGTACAGTTCCGGACCCCGCCACCAGGAGCGGTCGCGCAGTTGCTGCGGGGTGACGTCAGTGCCCGGTGTGCGCTGCGCGACATAGGCGGCGAGATCGGCCATGTTCTGGGTGAACTGCGGTGCCGTGGAACCGTATCCGGCGAGGTATCCGTCGGGCACGAGTCCCAGCATCGACCGTCGGTAGTCACCGAGGATGAAACGTGCCTGATCCGGTGTATTCGAGGCGGCGATGCTCTCGATGATCGACCGGAGCAATGTCGTCTTACCGCTTTCGGTATCACCGATGACGATGAAGTGCGGGCTCTCGTTGAAGTCGAGGTAGACCGGTGCCAGCTCGGATTCGTTGATGCCGAGCGGAATTCGCATGCACTTGGCTTCCGGGTCGACCTGCGACGGCCAATTGCCCGCGAGTTGCAGCAACTGCTCGCGCGGCAGCATTTCCGGCAGCATCCTGGCCGCGGGCGCGGGTCGTCCCGGGGTCAGGCGGGCAATGGTTGCCACCGCATCGGCGACGGCTTGGCCGAGGTTGTCCTGATTCGCGCTGCCATCGATGCGCGGCAGACCGGTCAGCATGTGCAGGCACTCGGGCGTCATACCGCGGCCCGGACGACCCTGCGGCACAAGCGAAGCGAACTTGCGGCCGAGGTCGGAGTCCATGGGGTCACCGAGGCGGAGTTCGATGCGGGTGCCGATCTGGTCTTTCAGGGCAGGTCGCGCCTCGGCCCAGCGGTTGAGGGCGATGACGACGTGCACGCCATAGGAAAGGCCCTGTACCGCAAGGTTCATGATCGGCTGCTCGAGCGGGTCGAAGTCTTGGCGGATCGAGCTGAACCCGTCGATCACCAGGAAGACATCGCCGAATGGATCCTCGTGGGCACCGGCCGCGGCCGGACTGCTCGCCGGGTCCATGGCGCGCAGACGGCGGAACTCGATCATCGATTCGATGCCGATTTGACGGAACCGCGCCTCGCGTTGACGGACGACCGTGGTCATTTCGGCAATTGTGCGGCGAACCTTGTCCTCATCGAGACGGCTCGCCACCGAACCCACATGCGGCAGGCCTTCGAGGCTGCCCAGAGTACCGCCACCGAAATCGAGGCAATAGAACTGCACCTGTTCGGCTGTGTGGGTGAGGGATAGGGCCATGATCATGGTGCGCAGAGCCGTTGACTTGCCCGACTGGGGACCGCCGACGACGGCGACATTGCCTCGTGAGCCCGACAGGTCCACCACGAAGGGATCGCGGCGCTGGTCGTAAGGTCGGTCGACAATACCCATGGGGGCGCGCAGGGTGGCGATGGCGGAGTATTCGCCGGTGAGCACGCTGCGCGGGATGAGTTGGTCGAGGGTGGGGGCCTCGTCCAGGGGCGGGAGCCAGATCTCATGCGCCGGGCGGCCGTGGCCGCGGATGCGGGAGGCCAGCATATTGAGGTTGGAGATCTGTTCGCCGTCGTCGGACTGCGGTTCGGGATCGTGGGTCGGCTCGGACGGCAGCGGGATGCGGTCGATGGCGCGGAAGTCGACGTGGGTGGCGGTGAACGGCCTTGCCTTGACGTCGATTTCGCCACCGGCGACGCCGGCCTGGGTAACCTCGCGCTGCGAACCGCCACCGACGTAGGGGCCGGAGACGTAGGCGGCCTGGAAGCGCTGAATCTCGCCCGAGTCGGACTTGAGGTAACCACCACCGGGGATGCCGGGCAGGTTATAGGCGTCCGGGACGCCGAGGACCTGGCGGGATTCATTGGCGGAGAAGGTCTTCAGGCCGATGCGGTAGGACAGGTGGCTCTCCAGACCCTTCAGCTTGCCCTCTTCGAGGCGCTGCGAGGCCAGCAGCAGGTGCACGTGCAGCGAGCGGCCGAGACGACCGATCATCACGAACAGCTCGGCGAAATCCGGGTGCTGGGTGAGCAATTCGGAGAACTCGTCGAGCACGACGAACAGTGCGGGCAGCGGGTCCAGATCGGCGCCAGCGGCACGCGCCTTCTCGTATTCGGAGACGTTGGCGAAGTTGCCCGCCTGGCGCAGCACCTCTTGGCGGCGATTCATTTCACCGGCCAGGGCGTCGCGCATCCGGTCGACGAGGTCGGCTTCCTCTTCGAGGTTGGTGATAACGGCGGCGACGTGCGGAACGCCGTCCAGGCCGAGGAAGGTCGCACCGCCCTTGAAGTCGACGAGCACCAGGTTCAGCTGGTCGGGCGAATGCGTGGCCAATAGGCTGAGCACCAGGGTGCGCAGGAATTCCGATTTACCGGAACCGGTCGCGCCGATGCACAATCCGTGCGGACCCATACCGCTTTCGGCGGCTTCCTTGATATCGAGTTCGATGGGCGCGCCGTCCGCACCGACACCGAAGGGCACGCGCAACCGCTCGCGGCCGTAGCGCGGACGCCAGGCGTGTTCGGGATTGAATGTGCCGATATCGCCGAGCTTCATCAGCTGGGTCCAGGTCGAGATCACTTCGGCGTCATCGTTTTCGACATCGCTGCTGCGCTGAGTCGCGGCGCGATACGGCGCGAGGCGGCGGGCGACCTGCTGAGCCTGCTGCGGGCTGATCCGGTCGATGAGGGCGAAACGCTCCTGGTTGCCGGTGGCCCCTCGACCGACGCATTCACCGTTCTCCACGACCATCTTGATGCCGCGCGAAACCGCCAAACGCGGTGCGTAGCCGCACAAGTCGAGAATGGTCACACCTTCGTAACCGGATTCCCGTAATTGGTCTTCTTCGGCCTCGAGCAGGCCACCGTCGACGACTATGACGATATGCACCAGGTTGGCGTTGGCGGGCTGGTTACGGGAATAGCGCACGCGGTTGGCCAGCAATGGATGCAGGCCCGCGGTGGCCTCCCGGATCGAGCCGTAGAACATACGCTGGGTGCCGATGCCGTCCTGCGCATCCGGGTGCTGGGTGTGCGGCAGCCACTTGGTCCACTCCCATTCGCGGGCGGTGTCCGGACCGCAGACGACGGCGATGAGCACCTGGTCCGGTGCCTGGAACATGCACAGCTGCAACAGCATTGCGCGGGTCATATCGCGAGCTTCGGCACGGTCGCCGTCGAGGGCGATGGTCGCGAATCCCTTGACCGCGATCGCGGTCGGCAGATCCGGCACCGTCGAGTGCGCGCGCACGAAGCGGCGCAGCGAGACCGCCGCGATCGGCTCCAATTCCTCGACCGGGCCGGTCTCCGGCGCGACCAGACGGGTAGCCAGACGCTGTCCGCCGATGCCGATGCGGGCGTGGCAGAAGTCCTTATCCCCGGCGCGGCGTTCCCACATCCGGGAAGTTCCGGCCAGCATCCAGATCAGGGCCGGCTCCGGATGGCTCCATTCGACCGAAGCGCGCTGCTGCGTTGCGGTCTGGTCGACATCCTTACGTACCTGGTCGAGGTAGCGCAGATAGTCCTTGCGGTCCTCGTTCGCCTCGGCCGCCTTCTGTCCCTTGCCGCCGCCCTGACCGGCGAACATGCCGACCATGGAGACGACCATCATCATCGGGAACATCATGCTCATCGGGTTCGACGCGATGCTGCCGCCCTGGGTGAACAGCAACGCCATCATGCCGACCATGCCGACGACCATCACGACCGGCATCAGCTTCGATACCAGACTGCCCGGTGTCACCCTTGGGATTTCGGGCGGCGGCTGCAGCGTGACCTCGCCACCCGGCGAGCGCGGCATCTCGCGACGCGCACGCCGCTGGAACCGGACGGTACTCATCGAACGAGATCCCCCTCTTCGCAAGCTGCACTTTTTCGGCCTCAGTGTAGAGGGCACAGCTGACATGTCGTACAGTTCGACCAGCATTCTGCTGCCCGAACGGTGGGTTCGCAAGCTCGGCCCCCTCGCTCACGGGACGCGGAAATACGAGGTAGAGACCGAGTTGGGGGAAGCTTGACGCACGCGCGACTTGACCACATCGACGAAGAATCCTCGCGCGGCATCGTCCGTGCACCCGACCTCGCCCGGGTCACGATTCTCGCGAAGCACACCCAGGTGGATATGGCGATTCCAGTCGATGTGCCGGTCGCGCTGGTGATTCCGAGTGTCGTCGATATGGTCGCTCAACACAGCCGCACCAACGATTTCGACAATGAGGGCGAGCGCTTCGAGCCCGCCGACTGGGTGCTGGCCCGAATCGGCCATCCCCCGTTCTCCAATTCGCTGAGCCTCGGCGAGCACGGTGTGCGCGACGGCGAACTGCTCATGTTGGAGAGCGCCTCACATACCGCGCCGACGCCGCTGTTCGACGACATCATGTACAACGTCGCGATCGCCGACACCGATCACTATCGCAGTTGGACACCGAAAGTCGCGCGGATCACCGGTTCGGTGCTCGCCGCGCTCACCATGATCGTCGGCTGCCTCGGCCTGCTGCTGTCCAAAGACGCACTGCCGGGCTGGGTCAGCGGTTCGCTCGCATTGACCGTGGCGATTCTGCTCGTGGTCGCTGGCATGGTGCTCAGCCGGATGTACGGCGATACCGCGACCGCGCTGGTGCTCGGCGGCTGCGCGCTGCCCGCCGCGTTCACCGCCGGAATGCTTTACGTGCCAGACGATTACGGTTGGGCGCATCTGCTGCTCGGCTCGGTAATGGTCGGCGCGACAGCGGTTCTCGCCTGGCGCGTCACCGGCGTCGGGCTCGCGCTGTTCATCGGCGCGGCCACACTCGCGGTGTACGCGGTACCGGCCGCGCTGGTCGGCGTGCTGACCGATCAGGAAGAGAAGGCCATCGGTGCCGTCGTCGCCGCATTCGGTCTCGCGGGTCTTTCACTGTCGCCACGGGTTTCGATGCTGCTGGCCAAACTGCCGCTGCCACCTGTCCCGTCCCCCGGCACCCCGATCGACCCCACCGAGGACGATCCGGACGATCACCGCGCGCTGCCGACCATGGAAGTGCTGCGGGTGAAGTCCGAGCGGGCCCGCATGTATCTGGCCGGACTCGTCTCGGCGACCACACTGGTCTCGGTGACGGGTGCGTTGGCGTCCACTGATCCGGGGGCCGGTGATCCGTACTGGCCGGGTATCGCGCTCGCGCTGGTCACCGCCGTGGTGCTGATGTTCCGCAGCCGGACCTACGCGGGTGCGGAGCAGGCCGTGGTGCTGATCGCGGGCGGTGCGGCGATCGTGCTGATCATGATGGTCGGTGTCGCTATCGGTATGGAGCAGCCGCTGGCCGTCTTCGGCGCCGCGATGGTGGTGCTGGTGGCCGCGCTGATTCTCGGGATCATCATTCCGAATCAGTCCGCGACACCGCCGATGCGTCGTGGCGTCGAATTGCTCGAGTACGGGTTCGTGGCCGCCGTGCTGCCGCTGGTGTTCTGGGTGGCCTCGCTCTACTCGCTCGTTCGCGGGCTGTGAACCGGCATGTGCGCGTCGCGGCGGCGGCCGTGGCGTTGGGCCTGAGCGCGTCGTTGGGTGCCGGTGCCGGTGCCGCTTCCGCGGATCACCCGCCTGCGGTGAATCCGGGTCTGCTGCCCGCGGGCGATCCGGCCGCGCCGCCCGAAAAGACCGAGCGGCCAGCGAATTCCGATTGCTCGAATACCGTGTCCGGTGGTGAGGGCGCAACAATTCCGACCGCGCAGCGCTCCCTCGATCTGGGCAGCGCGTGGCGGTTCTCCATGGGGGAAGGCCAGACCGTCGCCGTCATCGATACCGGTGTCGCGCGGCATCCCCGATTACCCGGATTGATCGCCGGCGGCGACTTCGTGGCGAACTCGGGTGACGGCACCGAGGACTGCGACGGACACGGCACCTTCGTCGCAGGGTTGATCGCGGCTTCCAAGATCGACGGTCAGGGGTTCTCCGGTGTCGCACCGGAAGCGCGCATCATGACCATCCGCCAGACCAGCAAGATGTATCAGAAGGAAGGCCGGGCCAGGGAGCGCAACCCCGACGACCTGCCCGAGGGCTACGGCAATCTGGCCACCATGGCCTCGGCGATCCGGCGTGCGGCCGATGCGAACGTGAGCGTCATCAATATCTCCGAGGTGTGGTGCGGCTCATCCAATGACGTCGACGGATCCATCGGTGCGGCAGTGCGATACGCGACGCTGGAGAAGGACGTGGTGGTGGTCGTGGCCGCCGGAAACCAGGACGGCTCCTGCAAGACCGAACAGCAGATCATCGATCCGCTGCGTCCGTCCGCCGATCCGTGGAGCAATGTCAAGGTCAATGTGAGCCCGGCACGCTGGGACGACTATGTGCTCTCGGTGGGTTCGATCGATTCGAACGGCGCGCCGTCGAAGTTCACCGTGCCGGGACCATGGGTGAGTGTGGCCGCGCCCGGCGAGAATATGACGTCGCTCGACCCGCGCGGCACCGGGACCGCGACGGGCACCGTGAATCAGCAAGGGCAGCAACAGACGATGAGCGGGACGAGCTTCGCGACGCCGCTGGTTTCCGGTGTGGTCGCGCTGGTACGTGCCCGCTTTCCAGATATGAGCGCGTTGGACGTGGTCAAGCGGATACAGGCCACCGCGCACGCGCCCGCCGAGGGCTGGAGCCCGTATATCGGCTACGGCGCGGTCGATCCGGTCGCGGCGCTGACCGACGAGGTGGACAGCACACCGCTGCCGCCCAAGCGGCCGAGCCCGGCCAAGAGTGCCCAGCTCGCCGTGCCGAAACCGGCTCCGCCGCCGGACAATCGAGCCCGCAATGTGGCACTGATCGGCACCGGGGTCATCGGGAGCCTTTTGGTGCTCGGCTACCTCGCCTCGTTCCCGATCCGCCGCCGGTTCGGGGTCGACTCCGACGATCTGTAGCGTCGTCGTGGCGAACAGCGGTACATAGAGTGTCGCGCCCGATCGATACAGGTAGTTCCCATGCACGCAGCACCCAGCCATCCGAGTCGTAGACAAGCCTGGGAACACGCGACCGGTATCCCGATGCTGGTGCTTGCCGTGCTCTTCATCTGCGTCTACGCCTGGCATGTGCTGGATACCGGTGCGTCACCGCGTCTCGATACCTGGCTCGAACGCATCGACATCATGATCTGGGCGGCATTCGCGGCGGACTTCGGCATCCGGACCTGGCTGTCCAGCGATCGCCGGCGGTTCGTGCGCACACATCCACTGGAACTGGTAATCGTGCTGTTGCCGCCGTTCCGCCCGGTGCGGCTATTGCGAGCAGCGCTGTTGGTGCTCGACCAGCTCAACCGCAACCGGGTGACACGCGCCCGGTTAGCGATATTCGTCGGCACCAGTTCGGCACTCACGCTGATGCTGTGCAGTCTGGCGTTCTTCGATGCCGAATATGGCGCACCCGACAGCAAAATCCACAACTTCGGCGATGCCCTGTGGTGGTCCATGGTGTCGGTGACCACGGTCGGCTACGGCGATGTGTATCCGGTGACCGTGCACGGCCGCCTGATCGCGCTGATCCTGATGACGCTCGGCATCGGCCTGATCAGCTTCGCCATCGGCACCACGACCAGCTGGCTGATGGATCAGCTGAAAGCCGTCGAGGTGACCGCCGATCGCACCGAAGGTGAGATTACCGTGCTGATCGACGAAATCCGTGCGCTACGAAGCGAAGTCGCCGAGTTGCGCGTGGCCTCGAAGTCCTGCGGACGCAGCAGTGCGAGTACGCCACAACCGGCCAGCACCACGATCGCCATGATCAATCCCGATGCGTAGGCACGGGACTGGGAGCGCATCGGATCGTGCAGCATGCGCACGTCCCGGCGCACCAGCGCGTGTTCCATCCGGCGGACCAGGAAGCGGTAACCGCTCACCTGCCAGCGTGTAGTGGGTTTTGAAGGCATGTTTCCCTCCCCGAACAATGCTCGCGTTCGCCGAACACAGTACAGTTCCCGAGGACTATTGTTCAGCTCGGCCGCTGCGATACGGCCGATACCGGGTACTTGGGGGACGACGATGGCCGAACAAGGCGGCGCGGGACCACGCCCGCTGCTCGGGCGCATCTCACTGCCGAATCTGCTGATCGCGCAGGTGATCGGGCTCGTTGCCGGACTGCTCGCCTTATTGGTCGGGCTCGCCGCCTGGCCCGCGTTGGGCGTCGCGGTGGTCGTCGGACTACTGCCGCTGATCCCGGTCGCCAAGCGCACCATCCTGGATTGGATCGGCACGTGGTGGCGCTACATCACCCGCCGCGATTACGAACTCGGGGATACCGTCGACTTCCGCGGCTCGGACGGTCGCTCGCTCGGGTTGTACTGGGACGGAACAAGAGTCGTCACGGTCGTCGAAGTGCTGGCCCCCAAGGGCGGGCTGACCCGGATCGCTCGCACCACCGTGCACGCCTCGCATCTGCTGCCGCTGCCGGAATTGGCGAAATGTCTGAACCAGCACGACATTCTGCTCAGCGGTATCGACATCATCAGCCATGGCCACCGCAGCCGTTCAGGTACGCCCGCGGGCAAGATCTACGAATCGCTGCTGGGTCCGCTGCCCGCGACCGCGCACCGGAATGTGTGGCTCGCGATCAGCTTCGACGCGATCACCTGCCCGGAGGCCGCCGCCCGGCGCGGTGGCGGTAATGAGGGCGCCTCTCGCACGGTAACCATTGCGACGCAACGCATTATGCGCACACTCGAGGACGCCGACTGCAGCGCGCGCATCCTCACCGCCCCCGAGATCCGCAAGGCGGTTCTGCAGGTCACGCAAGGCTTCGATCCGCGCACGCTGACCCACCGCTGGCGGTACGCCGAAATCGGCAACAGTGTGAATATCGGCAGCGCGGTCGATCCGAAGCGGCTCGGCTCGGATCTGCTCTCGCAACTCTGGGTCGCGCCGTCGCGCGGTACGACCGTGGCGGTGCGGCTGCGTCCGGGTCG
The DNA here is from genome assembly GCF_050955785.1 of Nocardia sp. CA-084685. NCBI lineage: Bacteria > Bacillati > Actinomycetota > Actinomycetes > Mycobacteriales > Nocardiaceae > Nocardia > Nocardia sp. CA-084685. The sequence goes on along the minus strand of NZ_CP192094.1, from coordinate 1,084,910 downwards.
TTCCGCCGAATCGGTGAGCATCGGCGCAGCCTGGCGGCTGACCACGCGGGAGCTCCCGGAGCGCACGAAGCTCAAGGGTCTGATCTCGATGAACGGACGGCAGCGCGATGGTCTGCTCGCGCATCTGCCGCTGGGCATTCCGGATCTCGACGACGCGGTTCCGGTGACCGAGTATCCGATCGATGTGATCAGTGCGCTGCATCTACCGTCGTCGGGGTGCGGTCAGCTGATCGGGTCGGATGACGAGGGTCAGGGTGTCGCGGTCCGCATTGTCGGTACCGGTATCTCGACGGTGTATGTGGCCGGTGAGCTGTATCTGGCTCAGCAGTTGGTATTCCGCGCGTTGGCGGTCGGTGAACGCATTCTGATCCGAACCGATCGGACGCATGCCTGGGAGAACCTGGTGACGACCATCGGGAATCCCGAGCGGCTGCAGATCGCGGTGGAGACACATCAATCCGATGCCGGATTCACCGCGACGGTGGTCGACGGTGTGCTGGCGCCCGCGCCGCACGCCGGTGTCACGACTATCTATGTGACCGGAGATCCCATGGGCTGGCCCGCGACTCGGCCGGACCTGTCGATCCACCAGCCGGGCGCCATCGGGAACCATGTGGTGCTGCGGACCGGGACGGCTCAGGTCGACCTGACGCTGGTCTCCATCCCCCGCGAGGCAACCTACATCGGCCACCCACGCGGCCGCCGCGCAATGGCAGACAGCCCGCAGTAGCCCTCCCTCACGGGTGCCTGCATGGATGCATAGTTGTGGCGCGCGCACGCCCGCTACTCGGGGGGCGCGGATTGCGCCATGGGGTGTGCGCGGGTCAGCCTGGATAAGGGTCTGTGGTCCGGGCGGTGCGGAGAGTTCGTGCCCACCAGGCCAATTGGCGGATCAGGCGGTCGGCGGCATCGATGGCGGCGCCGTCTTGGGTATCGCCGGACTTGTCGAATTGCTTTTTGGCCTGGTGGAAGCTGACGGTTTCGCGGATGGAGACCATGTGGATTTCGGCGACTACCTGGCGGAGTTGCTCGACGGCGCGCAGGCCGCCGGAGAGGCCGCCGTAGGAGACGAAGCCGATGGGTTTGGCGCGCCATTCGTGTTTCGCGTTGTCGAAGGCGGTTTTCAGGGACGCGGGATAGCCGTGGTTGTATTCGGAGGTGATGGCGACGAAGGCGTCGGCGGCAGCAAGGCGCTGGCGGTAGGCCTCGACCTCGTCGGTGAAGGTCAGGTCCGTCGGCAGGGGGGTGGCGATTAGATCGATGACGCCGGTGTCGAATTCGGGGCTCGCCCGGACTGTGCGCAGAAACCAGTCGGCGACCACCGGAGCGAATCGCTCCGGGCGCGTGCTGGCCACGATGACCTCTAGCCGTAGCGGAGTATCCACTGCGCGAGCCTAACTCGGTGAGCCGACGGTACGGTCGAGGCGGGTGCGGCGATCTCGATTCATTCGCGGAGATCGGCCGATGATTCCGCATGATGGACGGGGCAACCCGGTACGACTCTGGAGGAGACGGCATGATCCTGGTGACCGGTGCGACCGGCAATATTGGCACGGAACTGGTTGCGGCACTGAACAATTCCGGCGCTGCCGTGCGCGCGCTGGTCCGCGATCCCGCGCGGGCGCGGTTGCCTGCCGGTGTCGAGGCGGTGACTGGCGACCTGAATCGGCCGGAGAGCATGACGCAGGCCATGGACGGGGTCACCGGAATGTTCCTGCTGCCGGGCTACGCCGACGCCCCCGATCTGCTCGCACGCGCGAAGAAGGCGGGCGTCCAGCACATCGTCCTGCTCTCGGGTGGTTCGGCGGCGCTCGAGGATATGAACAATGCGGTCTCCGCGTATATGACGCAGGCTGAGCGGGACGTGCGCGAATCCGGTCTGGCGTGGACCTTTCTGCGCCCGCGCTCGTTCATGTCGAATGCGCTGCGCTGGCTGCCACAACTCGAACAGGGCGATGTGATTCGCGCTCAGTTCCCCGATGTACCGGTCGCCGCGATTGATCCCGCCGATATCGCGGCCGTCGCGGCGGTCGCCTTGACCGGCGGCGCACTGGCCGGGCGGATCCTCGAGCTGACCGGCCCGCAAGCGCTCGTGCCCGCCGATCAGGTCGCCGTGCTAGCCGACGTGCTCAACCGGCCGCTGGTCTGCCAAGGCTTGACGAATGCGCAGACGCGGCGCGAACTCGAGGCCTCCATGCCGCAGCACTACGTCGACGCATTCTGGAGCTTCTTCGTCGACGGCACCCTCGACGAATCCCAGGTCTACCCGACCGTGCCCGAGGTGACCGGCCGAGAACCGCGCACCTTCGACCAGTGGGCCCGCGCACACGCCGACGCCTTCGCTAAGGCTTGAGCGGTCGCAGCATTCGACAGGCCCATTGAAATTCGTCCCGAACTACGCGTACCAAATGGGCCGTCCGGGATTGCTGACCTTGCGGCGGCAGGGAATATGACACCGGGGACTTCCTACCTGACACAGCGACAACCACCCGACGCCACATGCTCGATCGCATCGCCGTAGCGACCAAGGACGAGGCCCGACACCCAGCGCGTCCGGACGGATGGTCGGAAGTCTTGGAGATGTGTCGGTTACCCCGAACGCCCGGGCCGGAGGCAAAGCCCGCCCGCGATGGACGACGCACAATGCCGGAGCGCAGCCGTCCGGCACTGGAGATTGCGGGCACACGGGTGTCCACGGACAAGGCCGAACGGCCGCGAACAGAATGCTGCGGATTCCGTGCTGGCCTTCTTCATATCGTGCACGATATGCATTGGCTATCAGCGGTGATCCTGACGTAGATTCGAGTTCGGGAGGGGGGCGAAGTGATCATCGAACGCTGGCTATTGATCGAAACGCTCGGCCGTGTCGACAGCTGGTCGGTGTTGGCCATTGGCACTTCGCCACGTGAATGGAAGTCGTTTCAGCGGGCCGTGCCGGGTCGGTTGCAGCCGCTTGTCGCTACCGCGTATGCGAGCGGATCGATGGTGGATCAGGTGCTGCCGACCTCGCGGCAGGCGTGGTCGGGACAGCATCTGCGAGCCGTGCCGATATTGGGTACGGACCAGCAGGTGTACGCGATCCATCTGTGGGTCGGCGCAGGGGATCCCCCACCCGCGCCGGGGGTAGCTCCGTTTGTCATCGATGCGCGCACACGCAGGTTGGATGCGCTGACGCGCGGCCTCTGGCCGGATTTCGCGTCCGATCGCACCAGCCGGATCGGTGCCGAAATCTTCGAGATGGTCGAAAGATTCGATGGCGCACTGGATCTCGTCGCAAACCTGACACGCTCCGAGCCCGATTCCCGGTGGCTGGGTACGGCAACCGTGCGCTCTAAGACGGGCCCGCGCTCCATACTGGCAGCCACCCGCAACGCGGTTACGGTAGCCGAACGGCACCGCTGGCGTGGCGTGGCCGTGGACGTTACCGGTACCGTTGCGCCGCAACACAAATCCTTCGAGGCGACCGCCCTCGATATGCTGCGCCGCGCCCAACCCAACCTCTACCTCGCGATCGTGGACACCGCCCAGATCCGCTTGATCCGCTGGGTCACCGAACCAGTTCCCGCAATGCGCTGGGCCAGCATCGACGAACGCACCGTCCCCCACCCCGCCGACCGACCCCGGATCATCGCCGCCCGCAACGCAATGCGCTCCGGCGCAGACCACCACCAACTCCGCGCCGTCCGCCTGGCCAGCGAAAACAGCGGATGGATTATCGCCAACCTGGAAATCTCCCCCCTTCCCGCCACCACCCCGAACTCCCCCGCTCCCGAATTCGTCCTCGTCCAACTCGAAGTACTGGATAACCCCGGACCCGCCTGACCATCCTGGGGCCTGCGACCCCAGCCTTGCTGGACACGATCACCGCGACCACCATCGGCACCCAGCAGGCCATCGTCGAGGGCACCGAAGCCGGTCACCACCGCCCCTGGCCGCGAAAGCATGCGGCCCCGCAATGGCAACGGTGCTGCGCACCAGATTTACGCCCCCATACGCAACGCAGCCGATCCAGCGAACGCACCCCCGACCACCGCCGCCCCCAATCGAGTCAGGCGCGAACCCACCACCAGGCGGGCGAACCCGTCCCGGCCTCCGGAGTCGCCAACTCGGGTTAGGGCGCAGGCATCACATTCGGATCGGCATCCTGGCTCGCTGGCTCCGGTTGGGGTGCAGCCGTCTCCGCATTCGGCACCGGAGCCTCCGGGCGGGATTCGGACCGCACGATCGGCGCGGCGGGCCGAGGTTCCGGACGAACCCGATGCTCGGGTGTGGTCGGCGGCGACGGAGCAACTCGCACGTGTAGTGGAGCGGATTCACGTTTGGCTGGCTCGACTCCGGGAGCGGCGAGTTCGGCGAGGCCATGGGTGGGTGCGATTCGGGCAGTGAAACCCAATGTGCGCCTGGCTCGTTCGGGGTCCGCGGCGAGGTGGCGGGCGTCACCGAGGTGGTAATGGCCGGTTACCACAGGGGCGGGGCCGCCGCGCGCTTTGGCCATGATCGAGGCGACTTCCCACAGGGTGATGGGGTGTCCGGAGGCGATATTCAGGGGGACGAAGCCCGGTGGACGGCGGTCGACGGCGGCCACGGTGGCGGCCACGATGTCGTCGACGTGCACTACGTCCCTGACCTGACCACCGTCCTCGCCGACCAAGGGCGGACGCCCCTGGTCCAGCGCGGTGAGGAAGCTTCCGATGAAGCCGGTGCGCGTGCCTTCGCCGTAACCGTTGTGGTAGCGCAATGCCGTGACGGCAGCGCCGGTGGCCAAACCCCAAGCGAGCGCATAGTTTTCCTGCGCCAGCTTGCTGGCGCCATAAAAGCCGCGCGGACGCAGCGGCGCGTCCTCGGTGACCGGCTCCCAGGTGAGCAATTCCCCGGTGCGCGGCGCCAAGTGGTCGAACATGCCACGATCCAGATCAGCGCGCCGCCGCAGTCCGGGGTAGAACGGACCGCTGTTCACTCCGCGATACCGACCCTCGCCGTACACCACGATCGAGGAGGCGAGCACCAGATGACGTACCTTCGCCCGCCCCATCACATCGAGCAGCACCGCCGTCCCGAGATCATTATTCGCGGCGAATACGGCCGATTCGGTCCCGGAGGTGATGGCAGCGAGATGACAAACCGTATCGATGCCGCGCAGCAATGGCTCGAGCGCATCGGCATCGCGCACGTCAGCCCGCGAAACACCGTCCGGCACTTCCACTTCCGGCTCGAGTAGATCGATCCCGACCACGTCGTGCCCGGCCGCGGCCAACGCCCTCCACAACCGTGCCCCGACGAACCCGGCAGCCCCGGTGACCAGCACTTTCATCGCATCCGCACCCCGTGTTTCGGCTCCGACCCCATCTGATTCACGGTAGTTCGAAGGGCAGCGACACCCCCGCATGGACACGGCAACGGTCGCAAGTATCGGTTCCGGTGACCGCCGAAACCGAGCGCCGGATCAGCTCCTTGAACGGCCCGAGGTTCTTCTTGAATTCAGCGAAGACGTCGAGCGCGTGCACACCATCGCCCTCCTCCAGTCCGGCATCCAGATCGGTCACCAAAGCGACTGCGGCGTAGCACATTTCGAGTTCACGGGCGAGCACCGCCTCGGGATGCCCGGTCATATTCACCAGCTCCCAGCCCTGTGCGGCGAACCACCGGCTCTCGGCCCGGGTGGAGAAGCGCGGGCCCTGTACCACGACCATGGTGCCCGAAGACTTCACCGGCAGCGCGTCCGTAGCGGATTTCGTTGCCGCGGAACGCAGATCATCGCAGTACGGGTCGGCGAAGGAGACGTGCACGCCACCGCCGTCGAAGTAGGTCTGCGGACGACCGGAGGTCCGGTCGACCAACTGTTCCGGCACCGCCACGGTTCCCGGCCCCCAGTCCGCGCGCAGGCTGCCGACCGCGCACGGCGCGAAGATCCGCCGCACTCCGATCGAGCGCAACGCCCACATATTGGCCCGGTAGGGCAGCGTATGCGGTGCGTATTCGTGCTGCTTGCCGTGCCGGGGGAGGAAGGCCACCGGCCGACCCTCCACCTCACCGACCGCGATCGGCGCGCTGGGCTTGCCGTAGGGCGTCTCGACCTCGACGGTGGTCGCCTCGTCATCGAAGAAATCGTAGAAGCCACTACCGCCGATCACGGCGAGCGCGGGCCGAACATCCAAACTCATGCACCGATTCTCTCGCCCGTCCCGGATCCCCGACCAAACGGGTCCACATCGGGCCAACTGACCTTCGTTCATCATGACCTGAATTAGTCCGGGGACGAGGTGTCGGCTGGTCGGCATCACCGGATCGCGGTAACCTGACAACGCCCTCGCGACACTGTACCCTAGGGGGGTATTAATGAGGCCGGTCAAGCCGGTGAGCAGCGAGGAGACAGTCGGTGACATCCACCCCGTCACACAATGACACCGCGCCCGCGCCGGGTACTGACTCGGCGGGCACCCACGACCACACCGCACACGGCTACATCACCGCCAAGGACGATTACCTCAAGCGCCTGCGCCGGATCGAGGGCCAAGCCCGCGGCCTGCAGCGCATGGTCGAGGAAGAGAAGTACTGCATCGATATCCTCACCCAGGTCTCCGCGATGACGAAGGCACTGCAGGCCGTTGCGATGGGCCTGCTGGAGGACCACATCAGCCACTGTGTGGTGGACGCGGCGGTCGCCGGCGGTCCCGAGGCTGATGCCAAGATCAAAGAGGCCACCGATGCCATCGCTCGTCTGGTGCGTTCCTGACGCTCAACCGTGTCGCCGTCGGTACACCGCCGCCGCCCCCGGATGCAACGGGACGGAATCGGTTCCGATGAGCGAGCGGCTATCCAGGAATTGGGTGCCTGCCGCCTCGGCGGGCACCAGCCGGTCCGCACGGGAAACCAGTAGCTCGACGATCGCCCCGGCCGCCGCATCGGACATGGTCGGGGCGGCGAGCAGCAGATTCGCGACGCCGACCGTGCGGACCGAACGACCACTGTCATAGGCGTCAGCCGGAATCTCGACCAAATCGTAGAGGTGTCCGAAGCGTTCGCGCATCGGCGCGGCCAACTCACCGAGTTCCACCAACCGCAGCCGCTGCGGCACATCGAGTGCGTCGGTGGGCACGCCACCTGCCCATAGCAGCGCGTCGAGCTCACCGGATTCCACACCCGCCACCGCATCTCGCAGCGGTCGATGCGAAATATCCACATCCGAAACGGGATTCACGCCCGCCGCCCACAACAGACGCTCTCCGGTCATCGCCGCACCGGATCCCGCGGCCCCCAGATTGACTCGGGTCCCGCGCAAATCAGTGACCTGCTGAATCGGCGCGTCCGACCGCACGGCCAATTGCAGATAGTTCTCATACACGCGACCGAGCGCCACCAACGGAGCCCGCTCACTTTGCACCGAATCCGCGAGCGCCAGTGCGGCATCCACCTGGCCGTTCGCCAACATCCCCAGATTTTCCTGCGATCCGGTAGTCGTCACCGGTTCGATCCGCACCGTGCCCGCCTCCTGGGCCACCGCCGCGAGCAGTTCCGCGAATGCGTGATAGAAGCCGCCGACCTCACCCGAGGCCAGCCGTACCAGCTCCGGGTCCTGACCACATCCGACAACACTGGCCGCGACACCGAAGGTAGTGAGCGTCAAGAACTTCCGCCGCCGCATCACGACCGCACCGCCTGCGGCAGCCGGATCTGGATCGCGAGACCGTGCGGCTCGATAGGGAGCACGGACAGGGTGCCGCCGCGCGCTTGGGCCAATGCCGTCGCGATCGGTAGACCGAGGCCGGAGCCGCCGGAGGACGCACCGGAGCCGCGGAAGAACCGGGTGGTCAGCTTGTCGAGTTCGCCAGGTTCGACGCCGACGCCATTGTCACGGACGGTCACGGTTACCCAACCCGGTTCGGCATCGACCACGATGACGGTCTGCGCACCGGAACCGGCATAGCTGCAAGAATTACTCAGCGGCACATCGAGAATTTGGGCGAGAACATCAGCGGACACCGCGGTATCAGCCTCGGCCACTTGCGGTTCCGCCCGCAACTCCTGTCCGGCGTTCTCGTAGGCGGAGTACCAGGCGTCGATCCGATCCGCAGCGACTTGCACTGCGTCGCAATGGTTTTCGTCGTCAGACGGAGTCCGCGCGGCCTCGAAGGCGGCCGGGGTCTCGGCAACCGCCAAACTCAGCAGACCGTCGAGCAGCGCCGTCAGCCGTTCGACTTCCGCCCCCGCGCTGCGGAAGGTGGCCACCGCGCCTTCGGGAATGGCGGCTTCCAAAGAATCGAGACGAATCGTCAAGGCGGCAAGCGGATTTCGCATGGCATGCGCGGTATCCGCAACGAGCTGACGTTGCGCATCCGCCGAATCGGCGACCGCCAATGCCATGGCATCGAAGGATTCCGCGACCGCCCGCATCTCCGGCGGCCCGCCGTGGTGGCGGGCGATCGAGACGTGCGCGGCGGCCTCGGCGCGCGGCTTCGGCAGGGTCGCGGCCAACTCGGCGACCGCCTGCGACAGCGCCGCCAGCGGGCGCAGCACCCAGCGCGCCAAGCTCAGGGCCAGCATGGTGAACACCACCATTGCCAGCACCGCGCCGACCGCGATCACCGCCCACGCACGGCCGATATCGCGTCGGGCGCGTGCGGTGGATGCCTCGATCACCACCGCACCGTTGACCTGCACCCCGGTGCCGACGGGCCGGGCGATCAGCACCCTCGGCCCACTCCACGGGGTGAGCCGATAGACCGGCTGTGGCCGCTGATTGCGACGAGCCGCGGCAACGGCGGCCTCGACGGGCGCGGCGGCCGCATCCACGCCCGCATTCACCGTCCGCGCGCCGCGCGCATCGACCACGAGCACATTTTCCCCATAGAGATCGTGGTAGCGCCCGGCCTCGTCGGCCAGTGCCCGACTGTCCCCCTCGGCCACCGCGGCATCGGCGAGGCTGGCGAACCGATCGGCATCACCGGACCGATCGGCGACGAACTCCTGGGTGCGGCTGGTCGCGAAGGTCAGCGAGAGCGGTACCGCGAAGGCGAAGACGGCGATCGCCGCGAATACCGTCAGCGCGACGAGTAGTCGTCTGCGCATGCCGGGCTCCGCTCCTAGGTCCGCCGGGCCAACACGATCACTGGCCCCAGCGGTAACCGTAGCCGCGAATTGTCGTTATCAGCCCAGGTCGGTCCAATTTCGCCCGCAGTCCGGTCATATGCACATCCAGTGATCGGGATACCGCGACGAACGCATCACCCCAGATTCGATCCATCAACTGTTGGCGGCTGACCGCGGCACCGGGCCGCTCCACCAATGCCTCGACCAACTCGAATTCCTTCTGGGTCAACGGGATCTGCCGCCCGGCGACCTCGACCACCCGTGCCGCCAGATCCACCCGCACGTCCCCGGTGACCACCTCGGCTCGCTCCGGCTGCGATCCGGCGGCGGCGCGGCGCACCACATTCTCCAGCCGGGCCATCAATTCCGCGATCCGCGGCGGCTTCACCAAATAGTCGTCGGCGCCGCCGCGCAACCCGCGCACGATCGAGCGTTCGTCGCTGCGCGCGGTCAGGATCAGCACCGGCACCGAACTCACCTCGCGCAGCTGGCGCAGCACATGCAGACCATCGCCATCGGGCAGTCCGAGATCCAGGATGACGGCGTCGTAGCCGCGGTGGGCGATGAGCAGATCCGCGCCGCGGCGCTTGCGCTCGGCCTGATAACCGCGGGCGTTGAGCGCCTCTACCAGCGCGTCGCCTACGCCGTCATCGTCCTCGACCACCGCAAGCCGCACCCGCCGATCCTCCCACAGCGGCGGAGCGGCGGGTGCGGTCGGGCCCTCAGGGTCGAGCCGTCGTGAGGTCACGGTCTGGCTCGGTGGCCGAGGGATCCGCCTTGGTGAGCGAAATATCGTCCGAGGCAGCGGCGTCGGCGTCGATGGCGGATCCCTTCGAGGTCTCCCGCATGAACCAGTAGGTCAGCAGTGAGATTCCGATGCATCCGGCGACGTACCAGAAGTACAGCGATTCATGGTTCGCCTGTTTCAACGACAGCGCGATGGTTTCGGCCGTACCGCCGAAGATCGCGACGGTCAATGCGTACGGCAGGCCGACGCCGAGCGCGCGGATCTTGGTCGGGAACAGCTCGGCCTTCACGATGGCATTGATCGAGGTGTAGCCGGTGATGATGACCAGCGCGCCCATCATCAGCGCCCACGCGGCGATCGGATTCTTGGTGTGCGCGATCACGGTCATGATCGGCACGGTGAGCAGGGTGCCCGCGACGCCGAAGAAGATCAGCAACTTACGTCGCCCGATGCGGTCGGACAATGCGCCGGCCAGCGGCTGCAGCACCACGAAGACCAGCAGTGCGATGAAGTTGATCCAGGAGACCGTCGGCTTGGAGATGCCGGAGGTATTGATCATGAACTTCTGCATGTACGTCGTGTAGGTGTAGAACGCGACGGTGCCGCCGAGCGTCAGCCCGATCACCAGCAGGCATTCCCGCGGGTACTGCAGCAGCATCCGCAGCGAACCGCGCGCGGGCTGCTTGGCATCGGTGCTGCTCGCCGCCGGATCACGCTCGGACTCGACCTCGGCCTCGAAGTGCTCCGATTCGTCCATGCTGCGCCGCAGCCACATCACGATCAGCGCGCCCGCCGCACCGATCACGAACGGAATGCGCCAGCCCCAGTTGTTCATCTGCGCGTTGTTCAGGAACTGCTGCAGGATGATCTGCACACCGAGCGCCACCAATTGTCCGGCGACCAGCGTGACGTATTGGAAGCTCGAATAGAATCCACGCTTACCCGTCGAGGCCACCTCGGACAAATACGTTGCGCTGGTTGCGTATTCACCGCCCACCGAAAGCCCCTGCAACAGCCGGGCCAGCAAAAGCAGTACCGGCGCGGCGATTCCGATCGTCTGGTATCCCGGCGTGGCCGCGATCAGCAGCGAACCCGCCGCCATCACCGTCACCGACAGCGTCAGCGCCGAGCGACGTCCGAACTTGTCGGCATAGCGACCGAGCAACCAACCACCGAGCGGCCGCATGAGGAAGCCGACCGCGAAAATCGCTGCGGTGGAAAGCAATTGCGCGGTGGAATCGCCCTTCGGAAAGAACGATTTCGCGAAGTACACACTGAATGCGGTATAGACGTACCAGTCGTACCACTCGACGAGATTACCGATGGAACCACGCAATACATTCGCGACCACCCGGCGCTCGCCGACAGGCTGTGTCGTAGTCACAAGATCTCCTTCTTCGACGCGGCCTTGCGTCGGTCGGAGACCAGTGTGTGCGCAGTCACAGCGCCGATGGAAGCGCACGGGGCGCTTTCTAACGCTGTCTTAGGACGATTTCGGTGGGGCGGCGGCGGCAACTGCTGGCGCGGCCCCACCAGCCCCTCAGGGCGATCGGCGGGTAACTCGTGCCGATCGCCTATGCGGTACTACTTCGCGAGCAGTGGCGCGAGGGTGCGGAGTGTGGCGGGTTCGTCGGCGAGGACTTGGATGACGACATGGTCGGCGCCTGCGTTCAGATGGGTCGAAAGCCGATCGACGATCGAATCCGCGGCGCCGTGGGCTACCAGGGCATCGATCAGACGGTCGCTGCCGGGTTTGGTCAGGTCGTCGTCGGTAAAACCGAGGCGGCGCAGATTGGCGACGTAGTTCTGGAGATCGAGGTAGAACTCGACGCGCGGGCGGGCGGCGGCGCGGGCCCGGACCGGGTCCTCGTCGAGGACGACCTTGTGTTCGGTGGCCAGCAGTACATCCTCGCCGAGCAGCGCGCGGGCGCGGGCGGTGTGTTCGGGGGTGACGTTGTAGGGCAGCGCGCCCGCAGACCGTTCCGCCGCCAGCCCGAGCACCCGCGGGCCGAGGGCAGCGAGCGCGCGGCGCGCCTTGGGGACACCCGCGGCATCCAGTTCGTCGAAATATTCGGCCAACGCGTCGTAGGGCTTGCGGTACTCACCCTGATGTTCGGGGTGGCCCGCACCGAGGCCGAGCAGGAACCGGCCGGGGAAGCGCGCCTCGATCCGGTGGAACGACTCCGCGACCTGCTTCGCGGGCGCCGTCCAGATGTTCACGATGCTGGTGGCGACGGTGATCGACTCGGTCGCCTCGAGCAGCGACTCGATCACGGGTAATTCGGCGGGCGGGGACCCGCCGAGCCACAGAGTGCCGTAGCCGAGTCCTTCCAAGTCCTGCGCGTCCTGCGGGGTGAACGCCCCGTAGTACCGCCATACACCGAACCGTCCGAGGTCTCCGATAGCCATGCTCGGAATGAACCAGGCCGCAGCTGTCGCTATTCCGCCGCAGCCGCACCCCCGATCCGAGACGGTCACGATTTTCGAGCCAACTACTGTTAGCACTCTCGTCTTGAGAGTGCTAACTTAGATGGTGCACAGCTTCCGGCGCCTACCGCCGTGGCAGGCGTCGCCGCTAGTGAAATGGAGGTGATTGCTGTGCTCCGGTTCGATCCGTTCCATGACATCGACACCGTTGCCCGCCAGCTGCTCGGCGAATCCATGGGGACATCGCGGGCGCCACGATTCATGCCGATGGATCTGTTCAAGGCAGGCGATCATTATGTACTCAACGCCGACCTGCCCGGTGTGGACCCCGGCTCAGTGGATGTGAGCGTCGACAACGGCACCCTCACCCTGCGCGCGCAGCGCAGCCTGCCGAGTGACGAAGGCGTCCAATGGATCGCGTCCGAGCGCTTCGCAGGCACCTATATGCGCCAGCTCAGCCTCGGCGACAATGTCGATGCCGACAATATCAGCGCAACCTACAACAACGGCGTGCTGTCGGTGACGCTTCCGATCGCGGAGAAGGCCAAGCCACGCCGCATCGAAATCTCCGGCTCCAACCAGCCGCGAACGATCGAGGCGGGTTCGTCCAGCTGACCGGAAGGGTCATGCTCCCGCACCGCCCGCGCCCGCAGATTCGCGGTGCGGGAGCGCCACCAATACAGGGCACATAGGTGTTGCCGCCGCGCACAGGTTGGACCTTCTGTGCGACGTCGAGACGTTATGCGCCAACCTCAGCTGCCACAGCAGCCTTCATCAAGCGTTGAGACCGTACGCATTTCACGCGTCTGCGCGTTGCGGACGGCCAGGTCCGCGTCAGCGGGGTAGTCGACGGCGATGAGGCTGAGCCCGTGGGCGGGGGCGACCGCGACGGAGCTGGACCGTTCGGTTTCCGCCAGCAAGCCGCCGACCCAATCCGGCGTCCGACGCCCCTCCCCGACGGCAAGTATCGCGCCGACGAGGCTGCGCACCATGGACCAGCAGAACGCGTCCGCGCTGACATAGGCGGTGAGCAGATCACCGTCGCGCTCCCAATCGAAGCGCTGGAGTTCGCGCACCGTGGTCGCACCATCGCGGCGGCGGCAGAATGCGGCAAAGTTGTGCAGGCCCAATAACTTTCGCGATGCCTCGCGCATGGCTTCGAGATCGACGTCGTGGCGACAAGCGACAACACTGCGGGCCTGCAGTGGCTCGGCCCCATAGGGCGCGGTGGTCAGCCGGTACGCATAGTGGCGGCGGATCGCCGAGAAGCGTGCGTCGAATTCGGGCGGGGCGACGCGAATATCCTTGATCCGCACGTCTTTCGGGAGAAACCGGGCCATGCGATGGATGAGTTTGGCCGCATCCGGCTCCGAACCGACATCGAAATGCGCGACCTGCCCCTCGGCGTGCACCCCCGCATCAGTGCGGCCCGCGACGGTCAATTGGATCGGTTCGCGCAGTACCTTGCTCAGCGACTCTTCGAGGACACCCTGCACCGTGCGCAGACCCGGTTGTCGCGCCCAGCCGATGAAATCCGTACCGTCGTAACCGATATCGAGCCGCACCCGGACCGCGTCGGCGTCGGACTCCAACCCTGCATCGACTTCCGCGCCCTGCGCGACCTCAGAAGTCCCCACAACTCCAGGAGCCTGCATCACCTCAGAAGCCTGCACGACATCAGGTGTCACGCCCCCAGAGGCATGCTCGACTCGGGATGACTGCATGACGCCGGGAACCTGCGCGAATCCGCGCGAATCCATCGGCGCGGACTCGCCCGACGCCGTCGAAGCCACCGAATTCTCTTCGGTCACAGGCGATCTCCTAATCGATACGAACGCGGGTCGCGGCGCGGCCGGAACCATTCACCACGCGAAACCCGATGTCGGCGTGGCGGTCTCGGATACGAGCGAGCCCGCCGACCCATACGGGGGCGGCGGGCTCGTGCGAGAACCGAACGTCAGGCGTCCTTCTTGTCCTCAGCGGCCTCGTCGGCAGCGGGCGCCTCGGCCTCGACGGTCTCGGCGACGGCCTGTTCGGCCTTCTCCTCGACCATGGTCTCGGCGGCGGGCGCCTCGACCTTCTTGGACGAGGCAACGCGACGGGCGCGGTCGGCCTCATTGGTCACGGTCTTCTCCCGGACCAGCTCGATAACCGCCATCGGCGCGTTGTCACCCTTGCGAGGCAGCGTCTTGGTGATGCGGGTGTAGCCACCCTCGCGGCCCTCGAACGACGGACCGATCGAGGCGAAGAGCTCGTGGACGACATCCTTGTTGCGGATGACCTTGAGCACCTCGCGTCGGTCGGCCAGGGTGCCGGCCTTCGCCTTGGTGACCAGCTTCTCGGCGTAGGGGCGCAGCGCCTTGGCCTTGGCCTCGGTGGTCGTGATCCGACCGTGCTCGAAGAGCGCCGTGGCCAGATTGGCGAAGATCGCCTTCTGGTGCGACGCCGACCCGCCGAAGCGGGCACCCTTCTTGGGCTTGGGCATTGTTTGTTCTCCTGTGTCTTATTGCGGCGCTCCCGGCGCCCTGCGTGGTAACGCTCCGCTACCGCCTCCGGGCGCGTCGCTCACGCCGCGGGTGCGAGGCCGGGCCGGGGTGCCTACCCCGACGGCCTAGAGCTGTTCGGTCTCGGCGTAGTCCTGCTCGCCGCCATCGGTGTCACTGAACGTGCCGCTGTCGCTCCACGTTCCGGTGCTCGCGTCGTAACCCACTACGGACGAAGGATCGAACGAGGCCGGACTGTCCTTCAGCGAGAGGCCGAGCGCATGCAGCTTGACCTTGACCTCGTCGATGGACTTCTGGCCGAAGTTGCGGATGTCCAGCAGATCCGATTCGGTGCGGGCGACCAGCTCGCCGACCGTGTGCACGCCCTCGCGCTTGAGGCAGTTGTAGGACCGGACGGTGAGGTCCAGGTCCTCGATCGGCAGACCGAACGAGGCGATGTGATCCGCCTCGGCGGGCGAAGGGCCGATCTCGATGCCTTCGGCTTCGACATTGAGCTCACGGGCCAGGCCGAACAGCTCGACCAGGGTCTTGCCCGCCGAAGCGAGCGCGTCCCGGGCAGTGATGGAGTTCTTGGTCTCCACGTCCAGGATCAGACGGTCGAAGTCGGTGCGCTGCTCGACACGGGTGGCCTCTACCTTGTAGGTCACCTTGAGCACCGGCGAGTAGATCGAGTCCACCGGGATCCGGCCGATTTCCGCGCCGGACGCCTTGTTCTGCACCGCCGGGACGTAACCGCGACCGCGCTCGACGACGAGCTCGATCTCCAGCTTGCCCTTGTCGTTCAGGGTGGCGATGTGCATATCCGGGTTGTGCACGACAACACCGGCAGGCGGCACGATGTCACCGGCGGTGACGGTGCCCGGGCCCTGCTTGCGCACGTACATCGTGACCGGCTCGTCCTCCTCCGAGGACACGACCAAACCCTTGAGGTTCAGGATGATGTCGGTGACATCCTCCTTCACACCGGGAACGGTGGTGAACTCGTGCAGAACGCCGTCGATGCGGATGCTGGTGACCGCGGCCCCCGGAATCGAGGACAGCAGGGTACGCCGCAGTGAGTTGCCGAGGGTGTAACCGAAGCCCGGCTCGAGCGGTTCGATGGTGAACTTCGAGCGGTTCTCGGCAACGACCTCTTCGGTCAGCGTCGGACGCTGTGAAATCAGCATTTTGGATCATCCTCCTGTACGGGCGCCCACTATTTGACGCCCACGTCTTGGGGGTTGTGCGTGGTCGCGGGCATTGCCGACGACCACGCACCAGCAGCGGTGAGCTGTTACTTCGAGTAGTACTCGACGATCAGCTGTTCCGACAGCGGCACATCGATCTGAGCGCGCTCGGGCACCTGGTGCACCAGGATCCGCAGCCGACCCGGGATCACCTGCAG
Source organism: Nocardia sp. CA-084685 (assembly GCF_050955785.1). NCBI lineage: Bacteria > Bacillati > Actinomycetota > Actinomycetes > Mycobacteriales > Nocardiaceae > Nocardia > Nocardia sp. CA-084685. Next base: position 1,068,760 of record NZ_CP192094.1, on the reverse strand, counting down.
CCAGCCCGGAACCGGGCGGTCGCCGACGGTCTCACGCGCGACCTGGAACGGCAGCGTGCCGAGCGACTTCTCCTTGACATCGATGATGTCGTACTGGGTCACCTGGAAGCTGGGGACGTTCACGGCCCGGTTGTTCACCAGGAAGTGACCGTGGCTGACCAGCTGGCGAGCCTGCCGACGGGTGCGCGCCAGACCGGCGCGGTACACGACGTTGTCCAAGCGGCACTCGAGCAGACGGAGTAGGTTGTCACCGGTCTTGCCCTTGAGGCGGTTGGCCTCTTCGTAGTACCGGCGGAACTGCTTCTCCATGACGCCGTAGGAGAAGCGCGCCTTCTGCTTCTCCTGCAGCTGGAGCAGGTACTCGCTCTCCTTGATCCGCGCGCGGCCGTGCTGGCCCGGCGGGTACGGACGACGCTCGAACGCCTGGTCGCCTCCGACGAGGTCGACCCGCAGACGACGCGACTTGCGGGTGATAGGGCCTGTGTAACGAGCCATTTTTCGTTATTCCTTTCCCGCTAGACGCGACGCCGCTTGGGCGGACGGCAGCCGTTGTGCGGCTGCGGGGTGACATCGGAGATCGTGCCGACTTCCAGACCGGCGGCCTGCAGCGAACGGATCGCGGTCTCGCGGCCCGAACCCGGGCCCTTGACGAACACGTCGACCTTCTTGACGCCGTTCTCCTGCGCCTTGCGGGCCGCGTTCTCGGCGGCGAGCTGCGCGGCGAACGGGGTCGACTTGCGCGAACCCTTGAAGCCGACGTGGCCCGAGGACGCCCACGAGATGACGTTGCCGGACGGGTCGGTGATCGACACGATCGTGTTGTTGAACGTGCTCTTGATGTGCGCGTGGCCGTGCGGGACGTTCTTCTTTTCCCGGCGACGCGACTTCTGGGTCTTCTTGGGGCCGGAGGCCCGACTCTTCGGAGGCATCCTTATATCCCCTACTTCTTCTTGCCTGCGACGGTGCGCTTCGGGCCCTTGCGGGTGCGCGCGTTGGTCTTGGTGCGCTGGCCACGCACGGGCAGACCACGACGGTGGCGCAGACCCTGGTAGCAGCCGATCTCGATCTTGCGTCGAATGTCGGCCTGCACCTCGCGGCGCAGGTCACCCTCGACCTTGAGGGCCGAGCCCTCGATGTAGTCACGCAGCTGCGTGACCTGCTCGTCGCTGAGATCCTTCGAGCGCAGGTCGGGGCTGACGCCCGTTGCCTCGAGGATCTCCTTGGAGCGGGTACGGCCGATGCCGTAGATGTAGGTCAGCGCGATCTCCATGCGCTTTTCGCGCGGGAGATCAACGCCCATGAGACGTGCCATGTGGCAGGTTCCTTAATCGTTGCGGAGGTCTGCTCCCTGTCCGTCCCCTCGTCTGGTGGGGCACCGGCCTCCGTACCGGTGGTTGGCTCGCACACCTTCCGACCTTGCGATTCCGAGGAACCGCGCGATCCGAATATCCGCAGTGTGCGGCTGGAGCTGGGAGTTCTTCTTTTAGTTGGCCAAGCCGATCAGTGATCGGTGCCCGGCTGGTGCCGCGAAGATCAGCCCTGGCGCTGCTTGTGGCGCAGGTTCTCGCAGATCACCATGACCCGACCGTGACGGCGGATCACCTTGCACTTCTCGCAGATCTTCTTGACGCTCGGCTGAACCTTCACGTCCGTCCAATCTTGTTCGGTTCACACGGGTGTGAACACAGTTTTTCCCCAGCCGGAGGGCTGAGGAAGTCTCTTGCCGCCGCGCTGGGCGGCGACGTGGTCTTTACCGCCGTACTGGGCGGCGAGCCCAACGAGCTGAGCCCGGGCCCCGGTGGGGGTCCGGAGGCGAAGCCCGATTCACTTGTAGCGGTAAACGATGCGGCCGCGCGACAGGTCGTAGGGCGAGAGCTCGACGACCACACGGTCCTCGGGAAGGATACGAATGTAGTGCTGCCGCATCTTTCCGCTGATGTGCGCGAGAACCTTGTGCCCGTTCTCGAGCTCGATCCGGAACATCGCATTGGGCAGCGGCTCGACAACTCGACCCTCGACCTCGATGGCCCCGTCTTTCTTCGCCATGTCCTCCGCGATCCCGGTTTACGCTCAAACCTGGTTTGATTGCCTTGTATCTGATTCCATGTAACCGATCGGTCGAACCGATCAGTGACACGCAAACAGTCGGCGCGTAGGTGCACCGCCGACCAAGCTTACCGGTTTAACTGCTGGCAGGCCAATTCGCCCTGGTCGCACGGGCCACGAGCGTCTATTATTCCGCTTTTGATGCGCGCAGAACGTGCGTGAACCCGCAGTTGCCAGGGTAGACCTGGGTGCCGAAGCCGCTTTGAAGCCCTGGTCGTTGCGCAGCCGCAAGGCACCTGTCGGTAACGAGATCAGAGGTCATGACGCTCTGATGATCATCGTCGAATGCCCACCGGCTTCACCGCCAAGGCCGTCTGATCGGCACGATCCCTTCCTTGCGCGGCGACGGCGTCGACATCGATGTTTCGACGCCATCCACCCCGGACGAACCAGAGCGGTGATGGTCGCACAGCGGAAGGCACCGACGGTGACGAGATCGAGAGCCGGTCATGCTCTGATCGCATGTCCACCGATTGCACCGACAAGGGTGTCTTACCCGGCGCGGCGCCCTTCCTCGGCGTGGCCACACGGCATCGAGTTTCCATCGCCGTTCCGGCGTGGCCGAGCGACGCTCGGTGAATAGGTCGTGCCGGAAGCGGAGGCCACACTCGCGCAGGCGGCCGTCGGCCGCCGATCATGCCGACTTTGCCGTCGACGGGGCGTGGGTAATCACAGGCCGATCGCCACCCGCCGGTCTGTACGAATAGGTCGCACTACAAGCCGCACTCGTGGAGGCCGAACTGGACCGGCGATCTCGCACGGCGGAGGTCACCATCTGAAATCGGGAGCCGGTCCTGCTCTGATGGCGTCGACATCGAGGTTTTAGACGCCATTCACCTCGGCCCGCCGGGACGGTGGGGCGCCGTTGTGCTGTGGCACGTGTGCGCGGGGAGCGTTGGGGAAAGATGGTTTTGCCGGGAAATACGAAGCGCGTGCCGGATTTAGACGGATACAGAGCCCTCGAACCTCAGGACCGTGACGCGACGCCGATGGCTAAGCAGACGCGCGGCAATCAACCACGTAGAGTGGCCCCGGTCACACCCATGGCACATTCCTGTCCCCTTATCGAGACATGTATGGGGCCCAACAGATCCCGCGATCGCGGTCGTCGAAAACCCGGTCATTCGCGCCCATCCCCACCCGTGATGAGGCAGAGTCGTCGCGTAAACTGACCACAGCCCAGGAATAAAGGTCGAGCAGATCAAGGGGGACGTGTGAGCCGTAATAACGACGGCCTCCCCATGCTGCCCCCGTGGCTATCCGAGAGCGATGTCACCGGCGGCTATGAAGCGCCCGTACAGAACCTGCCACACGAGGACCTCATCGATGAAGCGCCTTCGCGGCGTGGACGTTCCAAGCGCGCGCCGGAGACCGAACGGCCCGAAGCCGCGCGCCGGGACAAGCGCCGATTCGGCCGCCGCAAGAGTAAGGACGAGCAGCCCGAGGAGCCCGGTCAGCGCCCGGGTCCGGCGACGCGCGAATTGTCCGGTCCCGGTTTCGAACTACACAGCGGACCGGGTGGTTTCCAGGGCCCGAATACCTTTCGTGGACCTGAGCCCCAACGCGGTCCCGAGCAAGGGGACCCGCGCCAAGGGCCACCGCAGCACGACTCCGGTCCACACGCGCGCCCGGACCAAGGTTCGCCGCGTCCCGAAAACGGCTGGCAAAGCGGCAATCCACTGCCGACCCGCAATCCGCGCCAGCCCTCCGCGGGCTTCGACCCGCTCGGTAGCAGGGCGCCGACGCCACCGTCGCAACCGCTGCCGCCACACCCTCCCGGCCCGCACCAACCCGCTGCCGACTACCAGCAGCCGGGCGCTACCCAAATGCCTCCGGCCCAACAGTTGGGCGCGGGCCAATCGCCCGCTTTCCAGCAGCCAGATGTGGGCCAACCGACTGCCACCGAGCCGCCCGCGTCCGTTGAGGAAACGGTGCGCTACCAGCCGTCGCGCCCCAACCTGCCGCCCCCGCCCAACCAGACCGCCGCGCAACCGTATTCGGCTGCCGCACCGCCTCCGCCAACAAGCGAGCAGCCCGGCATGCCGCCGACGGGCGACTTCGACGCTCCGCCGCCATGGCTCGAGACGCCACGCCCCGAGCAGGGTCCGACCGCCGAACCCGCCGGTATAACCCCGGCAGCCGCTCGATCCGGCCATTCGCCGACGCCCGAAAACCGCTCGGACAACAGTCGACCGGCACCGCCCGTACACGTCGGCGCACCGCACGCATCGACCTCGCAAGGCGCTGGCGCACCGTCCGCGCGGCTCGACGAACCGCACGCGCGCGGTCTCGACGGCCCGTCCTCGCAGCTCGCCCCACCGCAATCAACCGGTCTCGACGGCCCACCCTCGCGACTCGATGAACCGCGCCCGCCGCGCTCTCACGGCGTCGACGGGCCGTCGACACGGCACGATGAACCGCGCCCCCACAATCCGCGCGGAATCGACAATCCACCTTCGCGACTCGATGAGTCGCGGTCGGGCTCGCGCGCGGATGGCTCAGGCGCGGGACTCGACGAGTCGCACGGCGGCCAGGGCACGGCGCAGCAGTTGGACGAGGCGGTGCAGCCGGTCTCGCAAGGTGCGGATGGTCCACCGCCTTGGCTTGCGCCGCAGCGGGCGACCGAGGATCAAACCGCTGGTGAGCAAGTGGGTGCGCCGAGCGCGCGTCGGCCTGAGTTGCCGCCGCCACCAGGGGAATTCGATGCGCAGTCGGCTGCGGATTCCGGCTTGTCTTCGGCTGCTGGCGTGGCAGGTGGTCCCTCGGATACCGGCGCGGCAAGTGGCCCCTCGGATACCCGCACGGCAAGTGGTTCCGGGTCGGAAGTTGGGGCGACGACGGATGAACCCGCGTCGGTAAGCCGTACGGGTCAGGATGACTCGGCGCGTGCGCTCGGCGCCGAGCACACAGCGAACAGCGCCGTTGGTTCCGCTGAAGACGCAGGAACGGGCGATCACGCGGAATCCCCCCATGGTGCGACACCGATATTCGACTCCGCGATGGTCGAGCCGACCAAGCGGTCGAGCAGCCCTTCGCGGGTTCCCAGCACCGCCTCCTCGGAGTACGGACCGGCACCACACGATCGCACCAATTCGGCAGCGAGCACCGGCCACCCCACCGGAGGCGAGTCAGCTTCGGGCACAACATCGTCCGCGAGTGGCACTGCACCACACGACTACAGCCAGGCACCGCGATCCGCCAACGACGATCGGGCCTCCGCGCAGGCCCCCAGCTCAGGCGCAGCATCCCAAACGCCGGGCCAGTTCCATCGCCCCGCGGCCGTACCACAGGCGCCCGGCAACGACTTCCACCAACCCCCATCAGCACCACAGGCACCCGGTGGCCAGCCCGACCAACGCACACCACAAACACCCGCCAACGACTTCCACCGACCGGCATCGATACCGCAGGGAACCGTAGCCGAATCCCAGCTGCCGACCGGGACCGCAGGGCAGTCGGGATCCGCTGCGGCGCAACGGGGAGGTGGCTTGGCCACCCCCGGCTGGACTGCGCACCCCGCGCCAGGAACGACGGGCGCACCGACGCCCGGCAGTGGCCGACACCGATTGTCATCGGAAGTCGACGCGGCCGCCGAGACAAGTGAGTTCAGCGGTGATGCCGCAGGGACAACCGATACCGTTGGCAGCAAGCAAGTTCCGACGGGCGAGCAGTCCGCACCGCACGCGCCGGGCGACCAAGGAACTGTCGGCGGAGCCGAGCAATCTGCGGTAGCCGAGAGCCAGAGCTCCGATCGCAATGCATCCAAATATGGGCAGCCTGCGGCCGGACCGGATGCGCCGGGCACCGATCAGCCGAATAGTCAGTGGCACAACGGGACCGGGTATGCGCAACAGCCCACCGCGCAGGCACCCGGCGACGACCGAGTCGGACAACCACGGCAGAGCGGACATGGGTCTGCGGGACAGCTGCCTGGCAGCGAGCGAGCACCATGGCAGACCGGCCCCGCGGGGCAGGCATCCGACGACCCGGTCGGGCCGTGGCAGAACGGACCCGGGTACACGCAACCGTCCACCGGACACGCACCCGGCAGCGGCCAGGCACCGCGGCAAAGCGGACCCGGACGCACAGAACAAGGCCGCGATCACGCGCTGTCGCAGGGCGGCCCCACACCCACGGGCCAAGCACCGCAGCAACACGGACCGAGGTCCACAGAGCAAGCACCGGGCGGCGACCAGGCATCGGCGCAAGGCGCGCCCGGATCCACGGCGCAAGCGTCCGACGATCAGGCACCGTGGCATGGCGCCCCCGGCCCCACCGGCCAAGCGCCCAACGACGACCGAGCACCGTCACACAGCGAACGCATCGGACACACACCCGCCATCGACCACGGCCCCCGGCCGAGCGGCGTTGGCCCCAAAGGCCAAGCCACTGGCAGCGATCAGGCTGGCGCACCATGGCAGAGCGGCCCAACGGGGCAAGCCCCCGGCGGCGATCACGCACCATCGCAACGCGGACCCGCGCCCACAGGGCAGATGCCCAGCGGCGACCAGGCACTGTCGCAAGGCGGACACGCGCCCACAGGGCAGGTGCCCGGTGGCGATCAGGCACTGTCGCAGAGCGGTCCCGCCGTGCACCCACCTGGCGGCGACCACGCGCCATGGCAAGGCGGACCCGCTCCTACGGGACAAGCACCCGGCGGCGTCCAGGCATCGCCGCACGGCGAGCTCGGACCGACAGGTCAGCCCCCCGGCGGGGACCAGGCACCATGGCAAAGCGCGGCCGGACCCATGGGGCAAGCATCTGGTGATCAGGCAGCGTGGCACGGCCCCGGGCACACCGGCCTGGCACCTGGCGGCGGTCACGCTTCCCAGCAAGGCGCGCCTGCGTATGGGCAGCCGCAGATGGGGCGGGCGCCCGAGGGCGAGCAGTGGCAGAATCCGGCGGCGCGGGCATCGGGGCAGCAGTCGCCGACGGGTGAGCCTGCTGACCAATGGCAGCATGGGCATGGGTCCGGGCCGATGGGACAGCAAGCGCCCGTTGGGGATCCACAGGGGTACGGCCAACCGTCGGCTGGGCCGCATGGACCTGGGTATGGGCAGGGGATGCCGCCCGGGTATCAGCACGGCGGGCAATATCAGCCGCAGCATCCGCACGGGCCGCAGCCTTCGCTGGATGACGTGCCGTTGCGGCGGGCGAAGAAGTCGCCGAGCAGTGGGTGGCGCAAGGCCGTGCACCATGTTTCCGGTGGCGCGATCAATCCCGGTTTGTCCGCCGAGGAGTTGCGACTGCAAGAGTTGGTGGCGCGGATCCGTCAGCCGGTGCGCGGTGACTATCGGATCGCCGTGCTCTCGCTCAAGGGTGGTGTCGGAAAGACCACCACGACAATGGGTCTCGGGTCGATCTTCGCCTCCATCCGTGGTGACCGGGTGATCGCCGTCGATGCCAATCCGGACTTCGGCACGCTGTCGCAGCGGGTGCCGTTGCAGACTCGCTCGACGGTGCGTGATCTTCTGCTCGATCCAGCGATCCAGCGCTATTCGGATGTGCGCAGGCATACCTCGCAGGGCACCAGCCGATTGGAAGTGCTTGCCAGCGAACGGGATCCGGCGGCGTCGGAGGCGTTCAACGACGAGGAGTACCGCGCGGTCGCGCGCATCCTGCAGCGGTTCTACAACATCATCCTGACCGACTGCGGTACCGGACTGATGCATTCGGCGATGGGCGGCGTACTCGACCTAGCGCATTCGCTGGTGCTGATCTCTTCTGCCGCGATCGATGGCGCACGCAGTGCCGCGGCGACACTGGACTGGTTGTCCCTGCACGGCCACGATCATCTGGTCCGCAATGCGGTCGTGGTGATCAACCTGCCGCGTGAGGGTTCCCCGAATGTCGGCATCCAGCAGCTGCGCGAATACTTCCTGTCGCGCTGCCGCGCCGTGCACATCATCCCGTACGACTCGCATCTGTCCGAGGGCGCCGAAATCGATCTGCACCGCCTGCACAAGACAACCAAGCGCGCCTACGTCGAACTCGCCGCCACCGTCGCAGACGAATTCGGCATCGATCATCGCCACTACCGAGTCTGATCAGCAGCGTCGGCAACGCTGCGGCTGCGTGTCTCACGACCGAGCCGCACTGCTAGCTCCCGCCGATAGCCTCGAACGATGACCGAACCGCGCCCGCTCACCGAATCCGGATCACTGTCGCCGGCGCGCCAGTTCCTCGGCCGCACAGTCGAACTCACCATCGACCGGCCCTATGGAAGCCGCCACCCCAGCTGCGGATTCCGCTACACCGTCAACTATGGATTTGTTCCTGGCACACTCGCACCCGACGGCGAGGAACTCGACGCCTACTTCCTCGGCCCCACCGAGCCCGTCACCGCCGCAGCAGGGCATGCATCGCGATCATCCACCGGCTCTACGACGATGACGACAAGCTGATCGTCGTCCCACCCGAGCTTCTCCACCTCGATGACGCAGCGATCGCCGCCGCCGTCGAGTTCCAAGAAGAATCCGGGCGCTACATCGTCGTCCGGTCATGACCACCCCACCGAACCGACCGGCACTCCATAGCCCCGAATCACAACGTCCTTGACGAAAACCACAGGGTCCGCGCATGCTCGTATCCGACGACTGAGCCGTTGAGACGCACGGTTTTCCAGTGAGGCGCGCGACGCGGGAGTCGTGATCATCGAGACTCACCACGACAGCCGCGACGCGCGCACCTCCGCAATGGAACGCCCGCGACGGCGACGGAACAGCCCGCGCAGTGTGCCCGCATTCAGGTAGCCGACCTTTACCGCTATCGCATCGATGGTCAGCGTCGTGGTGCGCAGCAGTTGGGTGGCCCGTTCCAGCCGCACCTCATGCACGAAATCCCGTGGCGACATTCCGATTTCGGCTTGGGTAGCGCGCTGTAACGTGCGTTCGGTGACGCCGAGCACATGCGCCGCGTCCGCGATGCGGAACTGCTCGGCGATATGGTCGCGTACCCAGCGCTCGAATGCGGCGACCAGGGAGTCATTGCGGGCGATCACCTCCGGTATCGCGGAGTCGATCTGCGTTCGACGATCGCCGACCACCAGATATCGGGCGGTCAATTCGGCCAGGGTCGGACTCTGCGCGGCGATCAGTGCCAGCGCGAGGTCGATATGCGATAGCGAGGCCGCGGCGGTGGTCAGCCGATCCGCCCGGCACAGGATTCGGCTCTCGTCCAGGTCGATGCGCGGATACCGGCGCCGAAAGGCCGGGCCGAGCCACCAACTCGTCGTCGCCACCGCGCCGTCCAGCAGGCCCGCCTCGGCCAGGTAGAAGGTGCCGGTGCAGGCCGCGGCGAGGTGCGCGCCGGATTCATAGGCACGCGTCATCAGTCGCAGCACCGGGCGATTCGCGGGTGCGGACACCACGCCGATCAGCCCATCCGCATCCAGGACCCGCGTTGCGGGGACGACGATCAGACCGACATCATCGGGCAGTTCGGTCATCGGTGTCGTCTGCGCGCGGAAACCGTGCGCCGTAAGCACTTCTTCGCCATCAGCCACAATGTGCACCCGCCACGGTTCGGGTGCCGTCTGCAACTCCTCGCGCAGCCCATTGGCGGTCGCGAAAGTCTCCAGTACGGCGGTCAGTCCGAGATCGGCGACGCCGTCCTGCACGAAGACCGCAACATCCATGTCGCAAACAGTACTGAATATGTCGTTTCCGACACTCGGAACTGCGGAATAAGCGGCTTAGGGTTCGTACTACTTGCCCGGCCTGCCCTGCGGAGTTCACATGACGATCGTCGAAACCACCGGTATCCACCACATCCGGCTGACCGTGACCGATATCGACCGCTCCAAGGCGTTCTACCGCGACGTCCTCGGTTTCGAGATCGCGGTGGAATCGCCGGGTCGGCCCGAGGATCCGCAGGTGCGCACCGATCCGGCCCAGTTCTACGGCGGCGTCGTATTCCAAACGAACGGAATGCTGTTCGGACTACGCCCGGTGGCCGATCCGACCGACAAATTCGATTCCGAACGCGTCGGTCTGGACCATCTCAGCTTCACGGTATCCTCAGTCGACGATCTGACCCGCACCGCCGCCCGGTTGGCCGAGGCCGGAATCGAACACGGCGAGGTCACCTCGCTGGACGGACTCGGCATCGCGATCCTGTCCTTCAGCGATCCCGACGGTATCCATCTCGAGCTCACCGCACCGCTGTGAACGCGCCGGCGCACTGTAGTAATCCGACGTTCCGTCGGCCTCCGACGCTGGCGGGCACGAATGTCGGCTCGGCACTGCCGAGCACCAGCGAACTACTGTGCGCGCTGAGCGGAAAACAGGTCCGCGGCCATGTCTGCCGATGGTCGCGCGATCTGGTCCGGTTGCACCGCATACGACGCGAGCATCCACAGCGTGCGGCCGTAATCGACTGCCTCCGAGTGGAATTGGTCGCCAATATCAACACCTGGGCCACCGAGCACCTGACGCTGCGCCCCGACAACCGTCGCGACGCCGCACTCGGCGACATCATCGATCGCATCGCGGCCAGCGCCGACCACGCCTTCCACCTACTGATGACCGGCGATCTCACCGGCGAACACATGCACGTGGCATGGACCCGACTGGCCGAATTATCCAATGCCTACGGTGATCTAGTCCGCGAAGCCGAGCACGGCCGCTGGTGCCTCTCCCCCAACACCAGACGCAGATAACCTGATCCGCTCGCGAAACAGCAAGGGGCCGTGGCCAGCCGGTAGGGAAGCCACGGCCCCTTGTCAACCCGAGTCGTCACCACTCCGGGAGTCGCCGCCGTCCCGCGAGTACATCGCGTACCAAATCGTCGTAGGCATCGGCCAATTCGGCCAGGTGATGCCACGCGCCGTGTAGCTGGTCGTCGTGGGCGTCCAGGGTCATCAACGCATGGTGCGCGCGGACCGAGGACTCCGCGATCCGGTCGATGACCGAGCCGACGGTTTCGGTGTGTAGTGTCGCGCCGAGCCGATGCTGCGGCACACTGCGCGCCACCCAATCGTCGATCGCCATGACCAATTCGATTCTGCGACGCTCGATTTCGAGGATCGTCGCCGGATCGGTCGATACCGATCCGCCACGACCAACGAGCCGTCGCTCATGCAGAATCGCCAGGTCACGGGCGAACCAGAGCAGCGGACCACCGACAACCCGGTGACCGCGACACGCCCGAACAAGTAGATCCGACGTGGGAAGTAGCCCGGCAGTCAGGGACTGCACCGTCGAATCGGCACACCTCGGTGTGCCGGGAAGAGCCATCACAACCGTTGATGAATCCGAACCTGCCACGTTGCCTCGCCGTCATCGCCGCACAACACCTGGATCAGGACTTCATTACAATAAACCTCTGCAGGCACCTGTCAAGCGTTACCGGGCCGTAGGGAGTCACGAAGAGTAGACTTCGTTACCTGCACGACTGACCGAGGAGCAAGATGGCCGACGGTCCGATGTATCTCCGGATCGCAGACCTCCTCCGGGAGGAGATCCGCGCAGGCAAGTGGAATCCGGGCGATCGGTTGCCCAGCCATACCGAGCTGGCCGATCAAATGCAGGTTTCGATCACTACCGCGCGCAACGCCATTCAGGTGCTTGTCGCCGAAAATCTGGTCTACACTGCTACTTCCCGTGGCACCATTGTGCGAAACCAAGAAGTTCTGGAATCGGTTGTCACCGACCATATTCGTCCGAATCGTCCGCAATCCGCTCACGATATTTTCGAGGAAATCGCGCGCGCCGCACATCGCGAGCCCACCAAGGAGTTCAGCGCGAAGATGGAACCCGCGAATCCGGAGGTGGCCCATTGGCTGGGCCTGCCGGAGGATTCCTGGGTGCTGGCCAGGACGGTCGTCCAGTTCCTGGACAACGAGCCGTGGTCGTGGGAGGTCAGTTTCTATCCGCGGGATTTGGCGGAGGCGACCGGCATCGACTCGCCGCACGATATTCCCGAGGGCACGACACGCCGACTGGCCGACCGCGGCCACGCCGAGACCGCGCACCGCGACACGCTCGTCGCCCGCCCGGCCAGTACCGAGGAGGCCATTGTGCTCGGTGTCGCGACCGGCACCATACTGCTGGACCATCTACGCATCGGCGCCAACCATGAGCGCATCACCAGGGCCACTCGGCATCGGTCGATCGCCACCCGCAACCGGCTGGCCTATGAACTCGGCGACGATGTGGGCAGCAACGTCATCCGACACGCGCTCGGCATCTCCTACGGGCAGGGTATCTCGCTGCCGTGAAAAATGTTCCGCCATGAATACGGTGCAGTCATGATAACGATCCGCCGGGGGGCTCTGAGTGATCTCGGCACTATCTGTCGACTCCGAATCCAGCGTACCGCGTGGCTCACCGCACGCGGCTCCGATCAGTGGACCGTCGCAAGCCGCGGCCTACCCATCGAGATCTTCGCACGGGCGGTCGGCAAAGCGCTGGACGCGGGCGAAACCTGGATTGCCGAGGTGACAGGGGAGCCGGCCGGAACGATCACCGTCAACGACCGCTCGGACCCGGGACTGTGGTCGCCATGGGAACTGGCCGATGCGGTGATCGTGCATTACATGATCGTCGACGTCAGCTTCGCCGGTCAGCGCATCGGGCACCGGCTGCTGGCCCACGCCGCATCGCTTGCGCGCCACCGACAACGTCATTGGGTCCGGCTCGATGCCTGGACCACCAACAACGATCTGCACGACTACTACCGCAAGGAAGGCTTCCACCTGGCCAGGATCGCCGGCCCGGCAGCATCGGGACCGTCCCGCGCGCTGTTCCAACGCCGCTCCGACAGCTGGACATACGAGCCGATGACGCCGGTGCTGACTCCGGTGCCGCAGCCTGCGCCGGAGGCTCACAGCGGCGGCAGATAGGGGTGCGGCCACGACCAGGGCGGCCGACCGGCACCAGAGCTGCTGCGCGTTTGCAGCGCGGGCGGTCGCGGATGTCGATTCACACCGGTGTCGATGACCGCGACCTTCTGTCCCGCACCGCGACTGAATTGCCAAGCGGCGGGCAGGTCGAGTTCCGCACTGGTGCGGATGATCCGGGATTTCGATCTGCCCAAGATCACGGTGCGGACCTCCACGGCTCGGGGAGCGTGGTCGGCAGCCATGCGCGCAACGATGTGTCAGGTCCGCGGATCCTCTGACCTCCGGCTATAGCGCAACTCGATCATCGCATGGACGTCTGTCGTCCAAAAGGTGAAATTCCGGCATGGTTGCGGTAACCGGCTCGGGCCGCCGATTCCCGGAATGGACTCGATTCGGTTGCGGCGCAAACAATCCGGCTGCGGAGAGCTGACGCATCGCGGCTTCGAGATCGGAATCGCGACCGAAGGCGTCGACCAACAGCTCTCGAGTGACCGCACCGCGCTCCGCGCCAGTCAGCAAATGCGCCACCGCGGTTCGTGTTCGGGTGCCCGGATCCCCCGACAGTAACCGGGCCACCGTCTCGACCACGGTGTGCGACTCCCAGATTTTCGGCATCGCCACACCACACTGCTGCACCGAGGGCGACTCCCCGCAGTACCACCGTTGCCCGTCCCACCAAAAGCAGAACGAGAGCAAGCCGACGGCCGCGCGCGGACTCAGCACCGCGTTGGTCACCCAATCCGGTGCCCCCGCATAGAGATTCGGCAGGCCTACGCCGCCGTTGTAGGCCGCATTCAATGCCGGTGCGTCCCACACTCCGCCCGAAAGCACGGCTCGACCGCCCGGCACGGTGTACAGCGTGGAGCCGCTACTGCCATTGCCGCCGCTCTCGAACCAGCCGTTCGATGGCACCACGCGCGGGCCGCGGTCGGAAGATACGGCAACGTGCGCCGCCGAAATCACCGCCCAGCGGGCCCATAACTGCGGGAAGGACGGCAGTTCCGGATCCACCGGCCGCGCGGTCACCCCGTGCGCCCGGTCGACGAGGGCAGCGGCCACGGCACGGCGCGGGCGGCGACACTGGCGGTCGCGGTGACCCATATAGGCCGCCAACCACACCGGTAGTCGCGGGCGTGGATACGCCGCCACATCGGCGCGATACGCCTCCGGGCGGAAGAGTTGGTCGGCCGGGAACGGGTCGTCACCGTAGTCGTAGTCGACCTCTACGTCACCATATGCGTTGGCCCGCAGCAACAGTCGCCACCAAGGCTCGGTGCCGGACGCGGCGATCTCGCCACGATACTGCCGCACCGATGCGAGTACCGACTCCGGGACCTCCAGACGTACCGGCCGGTGCTCGCCGGTGAACTCGACGCGCGCAGACTCGACGGTCACGGTCAATGCGAATACCGCATTCAGACGCTGCCAACCGCGTGGTGCGAGTTCGGCCAACTCGCTCGCGATGCGCGAAACCAACGTATCGGCGTACCGGCCGTGGTCGGCGACGGCATCCGCGCCGCCGATCTGTCCGTCGCGCCCGCCCGTAGCTCGACCGCCACCCCGCACGGAATCGCTACGCGATGCTCGAGTCATTGCTCTCGTTCCCTGTTCCAATACAATCGATGCACCGATCCGCGCTGTTGTTCGGCGCGCTCGCCATCGGTGTCATTTCCGATAGTGGCATGCGGGTCGGCCCCCGCATCTCGGTACCGATGGTGACTAGCTAAAGGGATTGTTAAGAATTCAAACCGCCTCCGACCAGGGCAATCTTTGACCCCGACCGGCGAATTGACGAGCGCAGAATTCGTCTCGGACTTTTTCGCCCACGTGCTGCGTGGCTCGCTCGGCAATCTCGCCGAGTGGTACGACTGGTATGTCCAGGCGGCGTTCAGCGTGTACTTCGCGCACAGCTTCATCCCGAAGGGCGATTCCACCGCACAGCTACTCAATTCGGCCACGGTCTTCGCGGGGGCTGCCTGGTGCGCCCGATCGGCAGCTGGATGCTCGGCCGCCGCAGTCGCCGTGCCGCGCTGACCCGCTCGGTGAGCGTGCTGGCCGAGGGTTCACTGTTACGTCGCGATCTGTATCGCGATCTCGTTGACGATCTACTACTTCGTGCGTGAGACCTCGACGAAATCCGCGTCGAACGCAGGACACGGCCGAGGACGTGGTGTCGACTGCTTGCAGGTCGCGCGAAAGGACCAGCTGAGCACGGCTATCCGCAAAACGCCTGCGCGTCGAAGCTTCGCTTTGCAAGGATCGGCGCGTGCGGCTTGTGCTGGTGGAAGACGATGACGGAGTCGGCGACGCGCTGCAGGCCGCGCTCACAGCTCGGGGCTACCTCGTCGACCGTAAGCGGCGCGGTGCCGACCTACTCCGCACACACCGCGACTACGACGCGGTGATCCTCGATCTCGGACTTCCGGATATGGACGGGCTGGAGGTATTGCGGCGGCTGCGTGCGGTCAGTGCGGTACCCGTGCTGATCCTCACCGCCCGGGCCGGTGAGCGCACCGTCGTCCTCGCGCTGCGCTCCGGCGCGGACGACTATCTGGTGAAACCGCCGCGAATCGCGGAGCTGGTCGCGCGGCTGGAGACGGTCACCCGTCGCGTCGTGATCCACACCTCCCCCGTGGAAGCGGTTGTGTCCCAAGATGTTCGGGTGGATCTGATGGCTCGGCGAGTCGAAGTCGCCGGAGTGCCGATCACGCTCACCCACAAGGAATTCCAGCTTGTTCGGATCCTGGCGGAGCGACCCGACACCGCCGTCAGCAGACAAGAGCTGATGGACCGCATCTGGGGCGACTCATCGGCCTCGGTATCGCGCGCGCTCGATGTGCATATGGCCGGATTGCGCGCGAAACTCGACCGGCCCGGTTTGATCGCCACCATCCGCGGTTTCGGCTATCGGTGGCGCACCGACGGATCCTAGCTCCGCACCGAACCGTGCCGCTGCTGGAAGCGCCGCTCGAACTCCACCGCGTAGACCGACGGCGCCACCGATGACGAAGATTGTTCCAGCACACCGTCATCCGCGACATAAAAGATCGCCCGACAGATCGAGATCTCACCGGGCTCGGTCGGCACGTACACCATCCAGCCGACCCTGATCCGGTCCGCGCGCGGGTTCTCCAGCGGATAGCCGGTGGTGTCCATGTTCTGATCCAGCACGAACTGGCGGACCTGAGCGATCGCGGCTTCCCGCGAGATCAGCTCCGGCAAGGTGATCGTCACACCGGCGAGGGTGAGTTGATAGAGGGCGCTGTCGATATCAAAGGTGCCGTCGTCACCGAAGACTTGGCGTTGGCGTCTTTCTCCCGGTTGGTGATGTTGGCGGGCGGGCGGATCGAGGAGGTGTAGCCGCTCGCACAGATGGTGCTGCCCAAAGTATCCGCAGTGACCTTGGGATTGGCCGCGCCTGGAGTACACACCGGATCGGGAAGCGGCTGCTCGCTGGCAGACTTGCCGAAATGGCAGCTGCCCTCGGCCGGTTGGGGCTGCACCGTATAGGTCCCCGACGGCCCCGGACCAACCGGGTCCCGCGCGGCCTCGTGCGCCGCGGGCGGATGCGGCACGACCTGGGAGATCGGTTTCGAATTCTGGTGTGAACAACCGGCTGTCAATAGCGGCACGGACATCAATGACACCAGTAGGAGCTTGCGCGTATTCATGACTTCCTTCGGCAGAACCTTCATCTTTACCCAATTGTCTGGTACTGCAGGCGATATGGCAGCGCGATATACTATTCATTCGAATAATGCTGGTATGCAGTACATTTGACGCACACATTGGCGAACGCGAATGCCTGCGCAGATCCCAGCGCCCGGTAGTCCACCATTCTGTGATCGCGTACTTTGATGTCCAGCGCTGCGTCGGGCGTAGTCGGCCGCGTCTGCGTATCGGACGGTTCCGTCGTTTTGTGGATGGCGACGGGATGCGCGGTACGGCAGCGCAATGGCCGGAGCGTGATCGTTGGCCGGCTGATAGTTTCGGTGGATTCAGTGCCAGAGCCCGTTACGGGCCTAGGTCCGTTGCTCTGCATGGTGTCGTAGCCGTAATCGCACCGTGGCGTGTACCGGCAACTCGGCTAGCTCGTCCAGGCTCAGAAACCGACCTCAGTGGATTCGTTGCTGACCGTGATCCGGCCGCCGACAACGCGGCCGTAAAACGTGATGTTGAACTCTTGGCGTATCTCGCCGTCCGCGGATTCGATGATGTGCTCGGGATCCGTGTAGATACCGAGTAGCCCGGTTATCTCGATATTGAGCCCGGATTCTTCCTCAGTCTCGCGGATGACGCATTGTTGATGGGGGCACGCGGGCGAGTCGGGGGGATCCGCCGGATATCCGTGGGACGGTGCGTGTGTTCGGTCGTACGGGGACATCGTTGGATCGTGGGAGGTGCCGTTGAGTCGTGAGATGGAAATGTTGGGGGTTGCGGATGCTCCGGTGTCGTTGGCGGCACAGGCGTCGTCGGCGGTACCGGCGCCGGCGCTTGGCAACTCATCCGTAGCTCGAACATGAACGGCAAGTGCCGCGCCAGCTACAGCGCCCACCAACCGCGGTTCGCGGTCACTTCGGCTTGCGGAACCTGCCCACGATGCTGTCGATAATGCGCAGCACACCGCGCACCGCCATCGGGAAGAAGGCCGCCTTCATGAATTCGAAGTAGCTCGGGTTGTAGCGGGCGACATACGAGATCGCCGGATCCACGGATTCGACCTGATGCCACCAGAACATCGGGATGTAGAGGATGTCACCGGTCTCGAGGACCACGTCGTAGTAGGACGCCTCGCCCAGCTTCTCGAAGCTGCTCACGTCCGGGTCGAATTCGTCGGGAAGCCCGGTGTAGGGGTCCGAAACTTTCATCGGTATCCGGCCGTACACATTGCGGTACTCATTCGGCGGGAACAGCCGGACCCGCTTGCGTCCGTGCAGCTGGATCAGCAGGCCGTGCCACGGGTCATTGTGCAGCGGTGTGAGGTTGCCCTGCTGGCCGATCCACACGCTGCTCGCCGCCGAACTCTGCTGCCGGGTGCCGACTCGCGCGGGCAGCTGATCGGCGAGTGGCTGCGGGTCCGCGGCGGCACGTGAGTAGTAGTTCTTACCCGGCGTCGGCTCGTCGAAGACGGCCGCCATGACGTCGCGGTATTCGAGCACCTCTACCGGCGATGTTTCCTGCGTGAACACATTGGTCGTACTGGTCAGCGCGGCGACCTTCTGGTCGCCATACTTCTCGCGCAGCGCCGCGGGCTGGAAATCCTCGAATACGGGCCAAGTCGTTGCGACTCCGCGGAATACGACCGGAGTCTGCTCATCGAAGACAGTCCCGAGTTTGAAATCCCGATCGGGTACGACCAACCCCCGCCGCCCGCCTTTCGACGGATTCACCACATCCCGAACGCTGCGACCGACCCATAGTGCGAAACTGGCCAGGAAAATAGGAGCCAGTGTGACCGGCCTCTCATCGTAACCCTTAGTCATATCCCCATGTCTTCTAAGAGAATTGGTGTAGCGGCTTGACTTCGGTTGCTTTTACGCAACCATCACCCCGTCATGAGCCGACCCTATCGACGGCCTCGAGTCTACCGCTGCGGACCGTACCCACATCTGGGAAGACCGTAACGCAGGTCATGGCCGAGCAAGTGGACCTCCCACAGACGGCAACAACGGGTGCGTGTCGGGACGCCTAGGGTCGAGGGGACGCCGATTTCAGGAGATATCGTGGCCGACTTGCCTTCGGACCCGTTGATTTCGCTGGTGACCGTGGCGGCTGAGCATATGGGGTACTCGTGCCTGGCAACTGAACCCGACGAGGTGCGATTGGTGGGGCCGCGCGGGGATGGGCCGCATTTCCTGTGGTTGCACAACCTGCGACGCAGGCTGAACGAGCAGCCGTTGGAGCAGTGGCCCGCGCTCATCGCAGATCATGTCGAGACATTCCTCGCGCGAGTGGATCTGGATTGCACCGATCCACTCGCTACCGACGAATTCCGTGCGGTGCGTGCACTTCTCAGGACACGATTCGCGTCATCGGACACCATTGCGGGTATCGACATCGTCGGCCGCTACGTCGCGCCGGGCATCATCGCGGTGGTGGTGATCGAGCAACTTCTCACCGCCGAGGCCATCACCACCGATCAGCTCCACCAGTGGCAGATCGACAGTACCGAGCTCTTCGAGCTGGCCGAGGCGAACACCCGCGCCGCCGGGCGCCTCGAGATCGAATGGCGCAACTACAACGATGCGCATTTCGCCATTCTGAGTGGCTCCGACTGCGCGAGTGCCCACGCGAACTGGCTCGGCGACTATCCGGTAATCGGAACCTACGGTGCGCTTTTCGTCGTCTCACAGGAGGGCAATGTCTACGCACATCCGATTGTCGGACCGAATGCGCTAACGGCGATGATCCTGCTTGGCAAGGTGGCCGCCAATACCTACCGCAGCGAGCCGCGGCCCATCAGTCCGGCGGTCTACTGGTGGGGCGACGGGAAGATCAGCCTGGCCGCCATCACCGAGGTCGATCCCGATCACAATGTCGAGGTGCGCCCGACCCCTGAATTCGAGGCGTTGCTGACCAGCCTGGCGGTGACCTGTGAGTTCGCGGTGGTACCCGCCAACGCCGTCGATACCGCGCTCGACGTACTCGAGCAGTACCAGCAGATGTGCACGGCACCGGACAACAGCGCGACCCCACCCGCCGTCGACGACCTCATCACCGAAATCAACCGCAACGGAGGCGCGGTCGGATTCATTGCGGCAGTGGCGGATTCACGTGGCGCCGTACTGCGCACCTGGGGACCGAACCGCGGCCAGCACCTGTTCGCCGTGCTGAAACTCACCAAGGATCGCGATCTCGCCGTGCTCGACGTCGAGACGGGGCACCTCTACGACCCCCGTGGACACCTCGACGTCCATGTGACCGTCGGCGACGGCCGGTCACTGCCCTACCTCACCCGCGAACTGCTCGACGACTTCGTGGTCGCGGCCGCCGACCCGGATGACCCGTTCCTGGTCGTCGCACGTGCGGAGGAGACCTATATCCGAACGCGCCGCCACGAGTGGGTCTACGAAATCGAGCACCGGGCCGGATCCGCGTCGGAACATTTTCGCGTATACACCTTGCGGCACAAGGTTGTTCGCGATGTCATCTGGGCGTGGGCCGGTGGCGATCCGTCGTGGACAGCCGCGGTGCGATGGCGGCGGGTCGATCCCACATCGCCCGGTATCGAGGCGGCATCCGGGGTGGAAATCCTGCAGGACGAACTGGCGTCTGCCGGTTCCGATCTCTCCCCCGACGCCCTCGCGCTCCTCGATACCTTTCTGACAGTCCGTGATACGCCGATCCCGTCGACGGATCTCGCTCCGATGCAGGACCTCGCGATCGATCCGGCGATCTTGCGCGATCTGGCGTCGTCACACACCGAAGAGGCACGGCCCAACGAAACAGCGAAACCCGACGACCCGGACGAGACCTGACAGAAGTCCGGCGCACCCACCTCCGGGTGCGAGGATCGATGCATGCGAGTACTGGTGCAGCGCGTATCCGCCGCGCAAGTGACCGTCGACGGCCAGACCGTGGGCCGGATCGATCCGAATCCGCAGGGCCTGGTCGCCCTGGTCGGCGTGACGCATGACGACACCGAGGCCACCGCGAAGGCATTGGCGGACAAGTTGTGGCGGCTGCGCATCCTGGCGGGGGAACGCGCCGCCGCGGATCTGAATGCGCCGATTCTCGTGGTCAGCCAGTTCACCCTGTACGCCGATACCGCCAAGGGACGGCGGCCGTCCTGGTCCGCGGCCGCTCCCGGCGCTGTCGCCGAACCGCTGGTCGAGACCTTCGCCCAAGCGCTGCGCGAGCTCGGCGCAACCGTCGCCACCGGGAAGTTCGGTGCGCACATGGAGGTTGAACTCGTCAATGACGGGCCCGTGACACTGCTGCTCGAGGGCTGAACACAACCGCTGTCAACCGGTCGATCTCGGCGGCAGCGGTCACCGGTGGATTGCCTGCTCATTCCGGCCATTTCTATGGCAAACTCGGTCGAGCAGAATGCGGCCGCTCGACGACCGTGGCGCGGAAGGGTAAGCGGGAGTTGAGGTCGCGATGGATCTGAGTGCACTCGAGCGTCGGGTAGCCGAGGATCGCCGGGCAGCGATCGACCGGACGATCGAGAACGAATTGCGTTTGGCCACTTCGCTGTGCGACCTCGCAAAAGGCCTGGTAGCGACGAAAAACGGGCCCGGCAGGGACCGGACGGCCGAGGCGCTCGCGCCATCGCAGGAATCCGTCGGTATCCGGCTGCACTGGCTCGCCGCCGGTCGCGTGACCGCCGAGTTCGCGGGCGAAGTCCAGGATGCGCTGCGCGTCTTCGAGCAGGCGACCCGACACATCGGTCACCGGGAACTCGCGGCGAGCACCATCCGCAATGCCTGCCATACCTACCGCCAGGTGTCGCGGACGCATCCGCAGGTGGCCGCGGTCTGCGCGGACGGGCTGTCGAAATGCGGCGTCTGGTTGTGTCGCCTCGACCCGAAGGCCGCCGTCGCCGCCAGCGAGGATGCCGTGCGCATCCGCAGCGCACTGTTCGCGGCGAATCCGGAGCAATCCGGAAAGTATCTCGCCAGCCTGAATATGCTGCTGCGTACGCTGATGGTCGGCCGCCAGCGCAAACAGGCCGTCGCGATGTACCGCGAGCGGTACTCGGCACTGACCTCACCGGAGATGACCGCGCGGCTGCGCGAAACCCGGATCGAGGATATCGATCTCACGAACAAGACCTTCACCGCGCTCACCAAACTCGAAGCCCGGACCTTACAGCGCGCCGGACATCTCACGCAGCAGCAGATTCTGTACCAAACCTCCGGTGATCTCGCCACGATCGAGGAGATCAACTGGAAGCTCGCGCTGGTCGGCTTGAAGCCGCTGGCTGCGGGCGCCCTACCCGATCCCCCTTCCCGGCCGGTGGAAATCGGTGCGACGTTCGGCGCGTTGAGTGTCCGCTGCAGCGCTCGCGACGCCCTCGCCCAGGTCCGCGCCGCGATCATCGCCGCCTACGCCACCGACAACGCGCGCCAGGTGGACCGCTCCGCCGTGCGCGGGGCACATGAAACCCACTGGCACACCTTCGACCCCGAACTGAATACGGCCGAAACTCTGGGCGATGATGTGGTGTTGATCGAACAGCCATACGGCGGTTCGGTTGTCGTCATGAGCTTGAACTGGGAGATGTCGCCGGTCGGCAAACATCCACTGGCACAGCACCTTTCCGCGCGCTGGCCGGTGATCAGCGTTACCGCCAACGAAAAAATGTCCTACGAGCTGTGCCGATACGAGGACGGTGTGGCCACCCAATACGCCGCGCTCGGCCGACCGAGCGGACAAGCCCCGCTCGATACACCATTGGCGCCCTTGGACTTCGCGGCCCTGGCCGACTACGGCGCGGACTACGCGTCCGAAACCCAAGTGCGTGCCGCTTTCGGCAATACCGATATGTTCGCGAAACTCACCCACCTGCCCGCCAGCGGCATCCGGCAAGCGGCACTGGCCATTCCGCTCGCCGACTACGGCGACAACGTCCTGTTCTTCCGCAAGTCGAGCGGGGGCTGAGAACTACCCCGACACCCTGTGCACGTCGAGAAGGGCCACTCCCGGATCCCGGTGCCGCCAGGTCTAAGCGATGAGCTGTCGGCGCAGAGCGGACAGGTCGACGAATGCGAATCTGATGGCGGAGTCGCCGCAGCCGTAGGGCAGCACCAGGGTGTTCCGGTGGACGAGCGCGCCGCACGAGTACACCACGTTCGGCACGTAGCCGTCGCGTTCGTCTTCGTTCGGGACAAGCAGCGGCTCGCGGAGTGCACCGATGAGTCGAGTCGGGTCGTCGAGATCGAGCAGGATCGCGCCGATGCCGTACGTGCGCATCGGACCGACGCCGTGGGTCAACACCAGCCAGCCGTTGGGCGTCTCGATCGGTGGACCGCAGTTGCCGAGTTGGATCAGCTCCCAGGAGTTGGTCGGTCGATAGACGGTGACCGGCGCACGCCACACACGAGTATCGGAAGAGCTGACCACACTGATGTTTTCCCGGTCCCACCGTGAGAGCATCAGGTAGCGGTTGCCGACCCGCCGCGGAAACAGTGCCATCCCTTTGTCTTCGGCCCCGGATCCGGCCAGCCGAGTGCTGACGAAGGTGCCGAAGTCGTTGGTGCGCAACAGCCGCGGCGCGATGTGCGCGCCGTCGAAAGCAGTGTAGGTGCCGTAGTAGGTAATCGTCCCATCCGCCTCGGTGAACCGGGTCAGCCTCGTGTCCTCGATGCCGCGGCTCTCGTCGGGACTCTCGGGAAACAGCACCCGCTCCGAGAGCGGGCGATCGGCGGGGAAGTTCACGGTGTAGTTGCCTGCCGCCGAGGCGGCGACCCGGCCGGTGTCCAGAAAGGGCGAAGGTTTGTCGAGGCGAACCGAATCATGGTGTGCGACTGTGCCGGTCCGGAACTCAACGCTCGAAAGGTGCCCCTCGCCCAGTGCGCGCACGCTCATGACGAACCGCAGCTCGCCCGCCGCCAGGCCGGATTGGTCCGGGTGCGCGACCATCGACGGATTGAACAGCGCCGCGGCTTCGACCGCGAACTCCTGGGTGAAATACGCGCCGATGAGCTGCCTGCGCGCCGGGGTCAGTGTCCCCCGCCGTGGCAGCAGATGTTCGACGAGCGCCGCATGCGTGGCGAATGTCGCGTCGATATCGCGGTGGCGATCGCCGAACCGGCGGCGCACGGAAGCCAGGCTGGCCAGCAGGTCCGCATCGGTGAGTGCGAGCACCCGGTCGATGATGGCCTCGGCGCGTGAAATCCCCTGTCCGAGAATCTCTTGGCCGGGCAAAAATAGCCTGGCCGAGACTCTGCTGGCATCCGGCACCAGCACCACGGCACTGCGCCGGATGAGATCGGCGGGGTTAGCCACTACCCGGCCAGCGTGAGTCGGCGTGCCTGTTGCTGCGTGGAGATCAACGCTAGCGTCGACTCGGCGCCCTGGTTCTCGTTCCGGCCGGTGTGCTCGAGTCCGTCGCAGCAGCCGCCGCTGACCGGGTCGATCAGGGGAGTGTCGACGTCGTTCGTGCCACGGAACCACGCCTCACACAGCAGTACCGCATCCTTCCACCGCTGGTCGCCGGTGTCGTCGTAGGCGCGGGCGCAGGCGTCCGCCAGGGTCGCGACCTCGATGGGTTGCTGGTCGAAGCCGGGCCGGGTTTCGCCGGTCACCCAGCCGTCGACGGGGGTGACCGATAAATGATCACCCGAGGTTTCGATCTCGAGTAACCAGCGCAGCATCGCGAGCCCATCGGCATAGACGCGGCCCTGTCCAGGTAGCAGTGCGCCGACCGCGAGCAGCGCTTCGGCCAGCACCGCGTTGGCATAGTGCAATCGCGGCTCGGGCCAGCGCCAGTCGAGACGGCGTGTCGGCGGACCGATCCGAGCGGAGGCGGCGGCCAGTAGCTCACGCGCTTGTGTGTTTCCCGGCTGGACACCCAGTACCTCGGCGGCGCCGAGTGCGGCGAAGGCCATTGCCCGGGGATACGGGGATCGCCCTTGTGCCCCGATGGTGAAGTGCGCCAATGCGATCTGCGCCAGATCGGGTCGGCGGGCGACGACGGAGCCGAGTGCCCATAGGGCGCGGCCCCAGTGATCTTCGAGGCTCGGTTCGTCCTGCCAACTCCGGTCCGTGCCGCGACGATTGTGGCAGGTTCCGTCCTCGCTCAGTGCCGCGACGATGAAGTCCAGATACACGGCGGCGTTGTCGAGTAATTGTTCGGTCGGCTCGGGCTCGCGAACGGCCACCACTAGTGCGCGCGCGACATCGTCGACACAGTAACCGTTTTCGATGCGGGGCGTGGTGAACCTCGAGTGTTCGAAGATGCCGCACTCGTCGCTGAGTCGGTAGAGGTGCGCGTAGGAGATGCTGATGGTATTCATGCCGTGGCCAGTTCCGTATCGGCGCGCAGCGTTTCCGCGGCAAGATCACGGTACTTCCGGCCTACCGAAGTCCACAGTAGGTCGGGTGCGATACGTTTCGCTTCGGCACCCATTGTGGCCGCGAGGCCCGGTTCGGTGATCACGCGGCGCAGCGCCGCGGCGATTTCGGTCGGTGATTCTCGATCGACCAGCAGGCCCGCGCCGCTCGAAAGCAGTTCTTCGGCATGCGGGAAGGGGGTCGATATCACCGGTTTGCCCGCCGCGACCGCCTCGATGAGCACGCCGGATGTCACCTGCTCGCGCGAATCATAGGGCAGCAGAACGACATCGGCCTGCCTGATGAGCCGGTACAGCTCGATGTTGGACAGGTAGCGGGCGTCGAAGTGCACGGCGTTGGCCACGCCGCGGCGCCGGGCGCGCTCGACGAGCCCGCTGCGGTAGGACTCACCCTGGCGCGCGAGCACTCTCGGATGCGTCTGTCCCACCACGCGGTACTGCGCGGCCGGTCGCAGGTCGGCGATGTGGGCCATCGCGTCGATGCCCCATTCGATGCCTTTACCCGCACCGAGCAATCCCCAGGTCAGGATTACCGGCGTGCGGGAGATCGGCTGGTGTTGATCGCCCGGCTGTCCGGAGCGATTGTCGGTGGCGCCGTGTGGAATTACCCGGACCTTGGCCGGGTCGACCGCGTAGTGGTCGATGAGTCGTCGACGGGCCGTATTCGTCATGGTGACGATGGCCGCGCAATTACGGGCGAGCTGCTCGAGGATCATCCGCTGCTGCGGTGTCGGAGTCACCAGCACTGTATGCAGCACGACAATGGCCGGAACGCGAAGGGCACGAACGATTTCGAGGACATCGACGCCGTCTCGCCCACTATAGATGCCATATTCGTGCTGGATGACCGCGATATCGAAACGGTTGAGCGCGATGGCCGCGGCGGCGGCACCGCGATGGTCGCTGCGCTCCCACTGATGTGCCACCTCGGGGGCCGGTGTCGGATCCGGACTGTCGACCACCGCGACGACGCCGACGGTAGGGCGGCGCCCGAAATCAACCGGCCCGAAACAGATTTCGCCGGGTGCGGACAATGCATCGACGAGCGCGGCGGTGAAGGTGGCCAGTCCGCACTGGGTCGGTGCGTAAGTACTCAGAACGCCAAAGGACCGAACCGACACTACGCCAGCCTTTCTGATTCGAGGCAGCGCCGACGGTGCCGCTGTCTGCAGCCACTCAACTGGCTGATCGTGTTGCGCTGAAGCGCTTGAGAATCCGCTCCGGAAAAAGACACGAAGGGATCGGCAACCAGGTCTCGATCATAACACTCGGGTCGGCAAAAATTAGTGTGATATGATCCCCGCATCCTGTTCGCCCACATCTGGGGCGACTCTCGGCGGTCTTGCCGCCAGTAATCGAGGAATATATGAGAATCGGCGTTATCGCGTCGGTCGCACACCGTACACCTCCGAAGAATTACGGCCCCTGGGAGCAAATCGCTTCGACGCTGGCCGAGGGGTTTGTCGCGCGTGGGCACGATGTCACACTGTTCGCAACGGCGGACTCCGCGACCTCGGCACGGCTGGTCTCCGCCGTACCGTCGGGTTACGAGGAGACGGCCGGTGCGGATGCGAAAGTCTTCGAAGCGCTGCACAATTCGACGGCATTCGCGCGGGCCGGGGAATTCGACATACTCGCCAACCATTTCGACTTCATGCCGCTGACTTACAGCAGGCTGGTATCTACACCGATGGTGACGACGATTCACGGCTTCTCCTCGCCGAATATTGTCCCGGTTTATCGAGAATTCGGTGACATCGCCCACTACGTGGCGATCACCGACGCCGATCGCGACCCAGATCTGCGCTATGCGGCGACGATTCATCATGGTATCGATCTCGCTCAGTTCACATTTCGGCCGGAGCACGGCGAATATCTGCTGTTTCTGGGCAGAATTCATCCGGATAAAGGGACGCACCTGGCGATCGAGGTGGCGCGGCAGGCCGGACTGCCATTGATCATCGCGGGCGTGATCCAAGACGAGGAATACTTCCGCACGGCGGTCGAACCGCACCTCACCGGCACCGATGTGACCTATCGCGGTCCGGTCGGCCCGGCAGAGCGGGACGCGCTACTCGGGGGTGCCCGCGCGCTACTGCATTTGATCGGTTTCGCCGAGCCGTTCGGTTTGTCGGTCGTCGAAGCCATGGCCACCGGGACACCGGTCATCGCGACACCATTGGGTTCGATGCCGGAGATCGTCCGCCACGGTCGCACCGGATTCCTTGTCTCCGATGTCGCGGGTGCGGTCGCGGCGGTATCGGATATCGGACGGCTCGACCGTTCCGCCTGCCGGGACGACGTCTTCGAACGGTTCACCGCTGATCGCATGATCGATGCCTACCTAGCTCTATTCGAGCGGGTCGTTCGAGATTGCGGACATCGCAAGGTATCGGCCGAGCCGGTAGCACAACAGTCCATCGGCTCGCCCGGACTGTTCTCGCACGCCGGACTGTAATCGACAGTGCGCCAGTGTTATTGGGTTCCAGCTCGGATGCCGAGTTGGTGCGGTGTTTCGGTTCGTGTCGACGACCGCATCAGACTGTTCGCTTGATCGGGCGGGGTGTCGGCAGGGATGACCAGCAGAGCCATATGAGTTCCGCCGGCGCCTACCAGATGCATGACATCGTTTGGTTGAGCAGCGCCTGGTCCGTGCAGTCGGATGCCGTCGTCGTGGTCGATGCGGCGTTGGGCGAGACTGACCGCGTTCCAACCGAAGCCGATTCGCACGGTCGAGCCGAGGCGTGGGGTGAGCACGCTGATCAGATCGTGCAGTTCGGCGGTGAGGTTGGCCGTCCACGGCCACCAGGCGCCGTCGACATGTCCGGCACTGGAGCCGGCTCCGCGCAGCAGCAGACGTGGTGTCCGGGTAGGTTTCCGGAACGGTTGCCGATCGAGCACGGGCGGGCCGGTGTTGCCGGTCATGTCGCGGTGATTGGTGATCGGGCGGTGTGCCTTGATGTGACTCATGATCTGGACTCGATTCCACTGGCGGCCATGGTCGCCGGTTCGGGCTTGACGGTCGCCATGAGGGCAGCATGTGCGACGTCCTCGGCGGTCGCCGATGGGATGACGCGGAGCACGATCAAGCCGCTGTCCCGGCCGAAGACGAACATCGTGTTCCACCGCTCGAAGCGATATGGATCGAGCCGGACCGTTCGGTTGTCGACGGTTATTTGCTGGGGTGCGCCCGACCAGCACGCGGGGTCATAGACGACGCGCCAGACCGGGCCGAGCCCCACTGATAGGACCGCCAGGAGATCTGGGAGTTCGGCGGCGAGTACGCCGGATCGGGGCCACCAGGCGCCATCGATATATCCGTCGCGTGCGGCCTTCGGCTTCAGTCTCAATCGAGGAGTGTATTCCGGCGGGACACGATGCCGAGCCGACGGTGAGCGGATCTTTTTCGGTGACATGACGGTGCTCCTGTTTCGGCTGTGGCGCCCGCCGATCGACGGGTGTCGCGGACGTGCGCGACGGTGCCCGCGTGCCGTCTGGACGAACAGTAGAAGTCGCGGCGACCGCGGGTGGCCGCTGGCGCCCGCGGACATGAGCACCGATCGGATGACGACGATGACGCAGATCCTCAGATCTGTTGGTTCTTCCAGTAGACGCCCATTATGACGTAATGTCAACGCTGTAGGTCTACGATCATGACCTACAGCGCAGACGCTGAGAAACTGGAGAATTCTTCGAGATGACCGAACCACCGACCGATCGCATGAACTCCCGATCCGGGCGGCCCGCGCCGGCCACCGCAGGCCGAGGCGGCGGTCCGGTGACCAGGGCGACGGTGCTGCACGCGGCGCTCGAGATCGTCGATCGGGACGGGATCGACGGACTCTCGATGCGGCGCTTGGCTGACGCGGTGGGGCGGGATCCGATGGTGGTCTACCGACATGTGGCGAATAAGGCGGCGGTGCTCGACGGTGTCGCCGAGGTCGTCTTCGCGCAATTGTCGATCGATGCCTCCGACGCGGACTGGACCGCTCAGTTGCGGCTGGTCGCCCGCGACTTCCGGCGCTTGGCACTGGCCCATCCGAAGGCGGTACCGCTGCTGGTGACCCGGCCGTTGGCGACTCCGTTGGGGCTGCGTCCTCGAGCGGTGGTCCGTCCGCTCGAGAACATCCTCGCGCTGCTCACCCGCGCCGGGTTTTCCGGTGCGGATGCCCTGCACATTTACCGTGCACTGTTCGGCTTTCTCTACGGTCACGTGCTCAACGAGCTGCAGGAGATCGTGGAGAGCCCCGAGGAAACCGACGAGGTGCTGCGCCTCGGGCTGCATCGGCTGCCCATCGCGGAGTTCCCGTTGCTGCGCGAACTCGCTCCGGCGCTGGCGGCCTATGACGGCGCCACCGAACTCGAACGAGGTCTCGATATTCTGCTCACCGGACTCGCGGCGACGCTGCCCAGCCAAGAGCGATGATCTTTTGCCGATCAGGCCACCGACCCGCCTTCGGAGTCCCAACGCTGCTGCGCCGCAATCGTTTCGATGTCAGCCGGGGTAACCACTACTAGCGTGAGCTGAACACCACTCACCCCGAGAACACCGAGCGTATGCCGGGCCTTGTGCCGGTAACCGTCGAGCCGCACCAGTCGCCCACCACTGCGGAGTTTCCTTGGTGCTGCGGCCCATTCGTCGAGGTGATAGATCACTCGATGGATCGGGCCGAGTCGGGTCGCGACCGACGTGAGCAGATCCGGTAGTTCGACCACGAGGTCATTGCCGCGCGGACGCCATACTCCGTCGACCGAAGGGGTTGAGTCCATGGTGAATTCGAGTTCTTGTCGCAGCCGACGAGGATTGCGTGGAGGTCTACCCGAGTCGGTTCGGGTCAGCTGGTGCATCATGGTCGACGCTCCCTTCTCGGTCGCGTGGCGGGCGGGTCATAGTGGCGGTCAGGCCAGTGAGCAGAATGTCCAGGCCTCGTTCGAGTTCGACGACGCCGTCGTAGGCTGCCAGGTCGGTGGCGAGACCGCGTAGCAGTGGGAAGTCGCCGATCGGCAGGCGGTGCAAGCCCAGGCGCAGCAGGTCGGTCGCTTCTTCGGGGCGTTCGACGAGTTCCTGTCGTTCGTTGAGGATGTGGCCGTAGAGAAAGCCGAACAGCGCGCGGTAGATGTGCAGCGCATCGGTGCCGCTGAATTCGGCACGGGTGAGCAGCGCGAGGATGTCCTCCAGCGGACGCAGCGTGCCTACCGGTCGGAGCCCGAGTGGGGTGGCCAGCGGGTGGGTGACCAGCAGCGGAACAACATTCGGGTGGTCGACCGCGAGACGGCGGAAGTCGCGTGCGATGCTGCGCAGCTGGTGGCGCCAGTCGTGATCGGCGGTGTCGACGGTCAACTGCTCGAGCACGATCTCGGCGACCCCGTCGAGCAGCGCCGCCTTATTCGCGGCATGCCGGTAGAGCACCATGGGGTCCCGGCCGAGGGCCGCGCCAAGGCGTCGCATCGAAAGCCGCTCGATGCTGTCGCGGTCGATGATCTCGAGCGCGGCCGCCAGCATCGCGGCCCTGGTCAGTGGAGCATTCCCGGCGTTGGCGCGGTGCGCGCTGACTGGATTCTTGGGGTAACCGACGGGTCCTTCCCTGATTCCGTTCATCTGATTCAGCGCCTCTCGATGAAGACAGCACAACTGTTAACGATGTAAGCCTACGCCGTAGACAGGCGGCGTAGATAGGGCTTAAGCTGTGGATATACCGGATCGCGCAGCGGCCGGTCGGGCGGTTTCGGCTGTCACCATCGACGCCGCGCATCCGGAGACAGGAATATTCCGATGACGATCGAAGACAGGGTCGCGCAGCAGATTCGGGCACTCCGCACAAGGTTGCGAAGGCTACTCGCCAAACCGGACGAAGACAGTCGGCGTCGGACCGACATCGGCGGCAAGCGCCCCAACGACATAGTCGAACGCCTCTCGAGATCGCTGCGGGACGCATTCAAACGCTGACCCGATCGGGGGCATGAGGATGGCAATCACACAGGTCGCGGTCTACGCGCATCTGACCGCGGCCGATATCGAGGCACTCGGCGACGAGCTCGATGCGATTCGCCGCGATATCACCGATCAGCGCGGCGCACGGGATGCGGCCTACATCCGCCGCACGATCGCCTTCCAGCGGGCACTCGACGCCGGGTCGCGGCTGATGATCGCGCTCAGTCGCAAGCGGACCGGTTGGATCGTCGGGACTGCCGGATTGGCGATGGCGAAGAGCATCGAGAACATGGAGATCGGCCACAACGTCTGCCACGGCCAATGGGATTGGATGAATGACCCGGAAATCCATTCCAGCAGTTGGGAATGGGATATGGCGGGTCTGTCGTCGCAGTGGCGCTATTCGCACAACTATCGCCATCACGTCTTCACGAATGTGCTCGGCATGGATGAGGACATCGGATTCGGCGTCATACGTGTGACCCGCGATGACCGTTGGCGCCCAGGGAATCTGCTGCAGCCGTTGCTGAACCTAGTGCTGGCGGCCACCTTCGAGTGGGGTATCGCACTGCATGGTAACGACTCCGAACACCTCCGCGCGGTGACCCCGGCCCAGAAGACGATGCAGACCAGAGCGCTCCTCGGCAAGGTCGCCAGGCAAGCCGGCAAGGACTATCTGCTGTTCCCCGCGTTCAGCGGGCGGCGCTGGCGGCGCACCTTGGCTGCGGATACCAGTGCCAATGTCCTGCGCAACCTATGGGCCTATCTAGTGATCTTCTGCGGGCATTTCCCCGACGGCGCAGAGAAATTCGCGCCGACCGTCCTGGAAAACGAGACAAAACCGGAGTGGTATCTGCGCCAGATGCTCGGCACCGCGAACTTCGACGCGGGCCGGGTGCTGGCCTTCCTCAGCGGCAACCTCTGCTACCAGATCGAACACCACCTGTTCCCCGACCTGCCGAGCAACCGCTACGCCGAGATCTCCCGGCGCGTGCGCGCACTGTGCGACAAATACGACCTGCCGTACACCACCGGTCCACTACTGCGCCAATATCTGCTGACGCTACGGACCATCCACAAACTGGCGCTGCCCGACAGCCTGCTGATCGCCTCCTCGGACGACGCACCCGAAACCGCATCCGAACATAAGTTCAAGGGCATCGATTCGTCCACGGTCGTCAACACCGACCGGACGCCGGGACGTCGCGGGCTGCGCACGGCGTTACGACGACTAGCGATCAATCGGGCGCTAGTCCGCTAATTAGCTTCTCCCGCAGTTATCGACTGCGAAAATGCACGTCCAGCAACGGGTCTCGTCGACTACCATCGGCACGCGCTGTGGCTCGACCGCGACGACCCACTGGACCTGATCGCCGGTATGCGCGCCGCGATCCTGCCCCAGCTGGAAGACCCAGCACCCGGCCGTCCTGTTCTTCCGCGGCAACGGGAGTTAACCGGATACTTCCCAATGGGTTTCGGAGCGGTCGGGCAGGGCCTCGATCGCGAACCGCACGGCAGGCGGGAAGCCGCTGACGGCGAATTCGACTTTCCCCTCCGCACCATGGTCATCCGCGCCGTGCGACGACCGGCCGATACGGCGGCACCGCAGGCGGATCGAGTCGCAATGCGCTCGGCGGACGTCTAGCGGAAGCCGCTACTTACGCGCGGCGCCGTGCACCCACTGCACCGGCCCTGAGCAGTGCGGAGACCGGATCAGACGGCCGCAAAGGCCAACCGTCGGATCACGGTTCGCTGCGGAACTGCGCAATCCCACAAGGGAATTCGAGTAGCTATCTACTCGGGTACGCACCCCTGCCCCGGTCATACGCTTCTTCCATCGTCGAAGTGCGTTACGAATCGGAGGAGAAATCATCGCCCCTGTGATTGCGGTCGATCCCCTGGATTACCCCCGAATGCGGTAAGACGCACGAGCGCGGGTGCAAGGAACGACGTCACCGATCCAGCGCAAGCTGGGTAACGTCAGGTTCGGGCGGCGGACGCATTGTGTCCGAAGCCGTTGGGTACCAGACATTTACGACCTTCGGGCGTCGGTGCGGCTCGGCTCCTCGCCGCGAGGTCACCGAACTCGGAGTCGGATAGGGTTGCCGCCGCACACGGCACAATGTGGGCCGAATCGCACAACACAGTCGAGCTACAGACCCAACTGTAGGCGTAGCGCCCGATCGAGTTCGGCCGCAATAGTTTCGAGCGGTCGGCCCGACCGTACCTGTTCGGCTCGAGCCTTCGAGGCTCTTACTCCGGACGAACCGTGAGAATCCGCGGCCCATCCTCGGTAACGGCGACCGAATGTTCCCAGTGCGCCGCCCGACTACCGTCCACCGTCACCACGGTCCAATCATCGTCGAGTACCTTTGTCTGCGTCGTGCCCAACGTCAACATCGGCTCGATCGCGAGCACCGATCCGACCACGAGTTTCGGCCCCTTACCCGGCGCACCCTCGTTGGCCAGGAACGGATCCATATGCATCTCCCTGCCGATGGCGTGCCCACCATAACCGTCGACGATGCCGTAGGACCGACCGTGCTCCTTTTCGGCCGCGCGTGTACCGATTTCGATGGCATGGGACACATCGGTCAGCCGGTTGCCGGGCAGCATGGCTGCGATACCCGCCTCCATCGACATCTTGGTGGCATCGCTGAGCAGCTGATCGGCCTCGATGATCGTGCCCACACCGAAGGTCCAGGCCGAATCACCGTGCCAGCCTTCGAGAATCGCGCCGCAGTCGATCGAGACCAGATCACCTTCGCTCAAGATCTCCGACGAGGTCGGAATCCCGTGCACCACACGGTCGTTCACCGATGCGCAGATCGACCCCGGAAAGCCGTGGTAACCCTTGAACGACGGCACGGCGCCCGCGTCGCGGATCACCTGCTCGGCGATCTCGTCCAGTTCCAGGGTGGAAACACCGGGCTTGGCCGCCGCGCGCACCGCGACGAGCGCGCGGCCGACAATCGCACCGGCCGCCGCCATCGCATCCAGTTCGCCTGCCGTCCGGAACGGCACGACCTTCTTCTTGCGGTTGAAGACCATCCGGCCTCAGTGTCCCAGGGCGCGCAACGCGCGCGCGTTGACCTCGTCGATCTCACCGACACCGTCGACCGAGACGACCAGACCGTCGTAATGCTCCAGCAGCGGCTCGGTCTCCTCGCGATACACCCGGAGCCGGTTGCGGATCACATCCTCGTTGTCGTCCTTGCGGCCGCGCGCCATCATCCGGGCGACCACGGTGTCCTCGGGCACAACGAAGCAGAGCACCGCGTCGAGCTTCTTGTCCATATCCGCGAGGATCTTCTCCAGCGCGTCGGCCTGATCGACCGTGCGCGGGTAGCCGTCCAACACAAAGCCGTTCGCGGCATCCGGCTCGGCGACCCGAGCCTCGACCATGCGGTTGGTCACATCGCTGGGCACCAGATCGCCCGCGTCGATGTATTTCTGCGCCTCCCGGCCCAGCGGCGTCTGGGCGGTGATATTGGTGCGGAACAGGTCCCCGGTAGAGATGTGTGGGACACCCAGCTTGTCCGACAGGAGGTCGGCCTGAGTGCCTTTGCCGGCGCCCGGCGGTCCGAGCAGTACAAGTCTCACTTGAGGAACCCTTCGTAATTTCGATTCATCAGCTGGCTTTCGATCTGCTTCACGGTGTCCAAGCCGACGCTCACCATGATCAGCACCGAGGTGCCACCGAACGGAAGGTTCTGGGTGCCACCGGACGCGCCGATATCGAGGAACAGGTTCGGCAGGACGGCCACAAGACCGAGGTAGATCGAGCCGGGGAGGGTAATGCGGCTCAATACGAAATTGAGGTAGTCGGCGGTGGGCCTACCGGGACGATATCCGGGAATGAACCCACCGAACTTCTTCATCTCGTCCGCGCGTTCCTCCGGGTTGAAGGTGATCGCGACATAGAAGTAGGTGAAGAACACGATCAAACCGAAGTAGATCGCGATGTAGGCCGGGTTGCCCGGGTTCACCAAGTATTTCTGGATGATCTCCTGCCACCAACTCTGGTCGGTGGCATTCTTCGAGGAGGTCAGCTGCGCAACCAGGTTGGGCAGATACAACAGTGAAGAAGCGAAGATCACCGGAATGACACCGGCCTGGTTGACCTTCAGCGGCAGATAGGTCGAAGAACCGCCGTACATCTTGCGGCCGACCACACGCTTGGCGTACTGCACCGGAATTCGGCGCTGGCCCTGCTCGACGAAGATGACCGCGGTGACGATCGCGAATGCGGCCACACAGACCAGACCGAAAACCAGTCCGCCGCGGTTGTCCAGAATGTTCTTGCCCTCGGTGGGGATGCGCGCGGCGATACCGGCGAAGATCAGCAGCGACATGCCGTTGCCGATGCCGCGCTCGGTGATCTGCTCGCCGAACCACATGACCAGTGCGGCACCGGCGGTCATCACCAGCACAATGATCACCATGCCGAAGATGCTGGTATCGGCCAGGATGTCCTTCTGGCAGCCTTGCAGCAGCTGGCCGCGGGCCGCCAGCGCGACCAGACCCGTGGCCTGCAGGATCGCGAGCGCGATCGAGAGGTATCGGGTGTACTGCGTCATCTTGTTCTGGCCTGATTGGCCTTCTTTACGCAGTTCTTCGAAACGCGGGATGACAACGGTGAGCAGCTGGATGATGATGCTCGCGGTGATATAGGGCATGATGCCGATCGCGAAGACCGACAACTGCAGCAGCGCACCACCGGAGAACAGGTTGATCAGCTGGTAGATGCCTTTGGAATCACCGCCGGAGACCAGGTCTATACATTCCTGGACGTTCTTGTAATCGACACCGGGGGACGGCAGCGAAGCACCCAAGCGGTACAGCGCGATCAACCCCAGCGTGAAGAGAATCTTCCGCCGTAAGTCCGGAGTCCGGAAGGCCGATACGAAGGCGGAAAGCACAGATCCTCCTGGCGAACGACATGGTCATGCCACGGATATAGAAAACCCATGACGAGGCTTGGCAGACAACAATTGAACTCTAACAGTGGCACCGGACGAGCTCTTCACTCGTCCGGTGCCACTATCTGCAGAGTACCGTCAGCCCAGCTCGGTGACAGTGCCACCGGCCGCGGTGATCTTCTCCTTGGCGGCGCCGGTCACCTTGTCGACGGTCACCTGGACCG
This sequence comes from Nocardia sp. CA-084685, assembly GCF_050955785.1. Classification (NCBI taxonomy): domain Bacteria; kingdom Bacillati; phylum Actinomycetota; class Actinomycetes; order Mycobacteriales; family Nocardiaceae; genus Nocardia; species Nocardia sp. CA-084685. The sequence goes on along the minus strand of NZ_CP192094.1, from coordinate 1,032,713 downwards.
CGACGCCGATCTCGCCATCGCCGAGAACCTTGACCAGCTGGTTCTTGCGAACCGCGCCGGCGGCCACCAGCTCCGCCTTGCCGACCGCGCCGCCCTCGGGGAACAGCTTGGCGATCGAGCCGACATTCACGACCTGGTATTCCACGCGGAACCGGTTCGTGAAGCCCTTGAGCTTGGGCAGCCGCATGTGAATCGGCATCTGCCCACCCTCGAAGGCGGCTGGGACATTCTTGCGAGCCTTGGTGCCCTTGGTACCGCGGCCCGCGGTCTTGCCCTTGGAGCCCTCACCGCGACCCACCCGGGTCTTCTCGGTCTTGGCGCCAGGAGCCGGACGCAGGTGATGCAACTTGATGGTCATGTCAGACCTCCTCAACTGTTACGAGGTGGCGCACGACGTTGATCAGCCCACGGTTCTGGGGGTTGTCCTCCCGAACCACGGTCTGGCGGATCTTACGCAGGCCGAGCGTACGAAGGCTCTCCCGCTGGTTCGCCTTGGCGCCGATCGACGACTTGATCTGGGTCACCTTGAGATCTGCCATAACTACCGACCTCCCGCTGCCTGAGCGCGTGCGCGCAGCATGCCCGCGGGGGCAACATCCTCGAGGGGCAGACCACGACGGGCCGCGACCTCTTCCGGACGCTGCAGCATCTTGAGTGCCGCAACCGTCGCGTGCACGACGTTGATGGCGTTGTCGCTACCAAGCGACTTCGCCAGAATGTCATGGATACCAGCGCATTCCAGCACCGCGCGCGCCGCACCACCGGCGATCACACCGGTACCGGGCGAGGCCGGACGCAGCATGACCACACCGGCCGCCGCCTCACCCTGAACCGGGTGGGTGATGGTCGAGCCGATCATCGGAACGCGGAAGAAGCCCTTGCGAGCCTCCTCGACACCCTTCTGGATGGCCGCGGGAACTTCCTTGGCCTTGCCGTAGCCGACGCCGACCAGACCGTTGCCGTCACCGACGATCACCAGGGCGGTGAAGCTGAAGCGACGACCACCCTTCACGACCTTGGAGACGCGGTTGATCGCTACGACGCGCTCGAGCTGGTTCTTGTCGGTCTGCTGGTCACGACGGTCACCACCGCCACGACGATCGCGGCCACCGCCGCGGCCGTCCCGGCTGTCGCCGCCACCGGCGGCACCATTCTGCTGTCCGGCGGGTCCGTTGCCGCCGTCACGCCTCTGACGTCCCGGCATCAGACGTTCCTTCCGTAAATGTTTGCAGTCATCAGAACTTCAACCCCGCTTCGCGAGCGGCGTCCGCCAACGCGGCGATCCGGCCGTGGTAGTCGTGACCACCACGGTCGAACACGACAGCTTCGATGCCCGCGGCCTTGGCACGCTCGGCCAGCAGTTCGCCGACCTTCTTGCTCTTGGCCGACTTGTCGCCGTCCAACGCGCGGACATCGGCCTCGATGGAGGACGCGGCGGCAATGGTCTTGCCGATCGAGTCGTCCACGAGCTGTACGTGCAGGTGCCGCGAGGAGCGGTTTACCACCAGGCGCGGGCGCTCGGTGGTGCCGACGACCTTCTTGCGCAGACGGAAGTGACGGCGGGTCTTCGACAGACGACGTGCGGTAGACACGTCCTTGCCGCGCGGCTTGCGCTTGGCAATCTGGTTTTCGGTTTGCGCCATGATCACTTACCCGTCTTTCCGACCTTGCGGCGAACGACCTCGCCGGCGTAGCGGATGCCCTTGCCCTTGTACGGGTCGGGCTTACGCAGTCCGTGGATGACAGCGGAGATCTGACCGACCTTCTGCTTGTCGATTCCGGACACGGAGAACTTGGTGGGCGATTCCACCGCGAAGCTGATGCCCTCCGGGGCCTCGATCGGCACCGGGTGCGAGTAGCCGAGGGCGAACTCCAGGTTCGAGCCCTTGGCCGCGACACGGTAACCGACGCCGAAGATTTCCATCTTCTTCTCGTAGCCCTTGGTGACGCCCTCGATCATGTTGGCGACCAGAGTGCGGGTCAGGCCGTGCAGCGAGCGGTTCTGGCGCTGGTCATCCGGGCGGGCAACCTCGAGCTGACCGTCCTCACCCCTGGTAACGGTGATCGGCTCGGCGACGACGTGGGTCAGGGTGCCCTTGGGACCCTTCACCGACACGTTCTGGCCGTCGATGGCGACCTCGACACCGGCAGGAATGGCGATGGGCTTCTTACCAATACGCGACATTTGTCCTACCTCCCTTACCAGACGTAGGCGAGGACTTCGCCGCCCACGCCCTGCTTGGCCGCCTGACGATCGGTGAGCAGACCGGTCGACGTGGAGATGATCGCCACGCCGAGGCCGCCCAGGACCTTGGGCAGGTTGGTGGACTTCGCGTACACACGCAGACCCGGCTTCGACACGCGGCGCAGGCCCTGCAGGCTGCGCTCACGGCTGGGGCCGTACTTGAGGTCGACGACGAGGGTCTTGCCCACGGTCGCGTCCTCGGTCCGGTAGTCGGCGATGTAACCCTCGCGCTTGAGGATCTCGGCGATATTCGCCTTGAGCTTCGAGTGCGGAGCCTTCACCTGATCGTGGTACGCCGAGTTGGCGTTGCGCAGACGTGTCAGGAAGTCTGCGATCGGATCAGTCATGGTCATAGTTCGACCTTGACACCTTTCTCGCTACGGTTCCCATGCAACACCGGCGTACGCATCGGCACGCCAGCCGTGGGCCTATAGCAATTCGGCGGTCCGGCCGACATTTGCCGACCGGATTGAGTTCTCATATGAGCTCTCGGTGCGAGGGCCGTCCACACGTCGATGCAGCATCGCACCAAGGACATGCGGACACAGAAGCGCCCACGCAACCGCTCTAGTGTAGGCAATGGGCTGACCAGGACAAAATCGGCCCCGACGGTTCGAGCCGCTCCCCGAAAGCCACAACATATGCCGCCATACGCATATGCCTTCCGCCGCCAATCGCCACCGCCATGCCCCAGCCCCACCTCCAGGCACTCTGGACACCAAACACGCGAGGAATGCCTGTTCACGCAGACCTTCCGGCGCCGCGCACATCGACTCACCGCACGAAACGCCGTGCCCCGAACCCGAAGGTATGCGAGAGCCTCGAGCGGTCGGCGGGCGAGATTAGGATTGGGGGATGTCGCTGCGGCGCTTCGAACGACCTGACCTTCCCGAGTACATGACGTGGGAGGAACTCGAGCAGTTGCCCGAGGAGATTGCTCGGCAGATCGAACTATGGGATGGGCGGGTGGTCTGGGTACGGCGTGGGCCTGCCGAGCATCAGGAATTCACCAACCTGCTGTGGAGCGGCCTGCGTCGGTGCGCACGGGGGGATATGGCCACGAACCCGGAGCAGTGCTGGCGAGTCCACACGGAAACGAACATCTTCTTCGGCACATCGGGAAAGTCCGATTTCGTGACCCCGGACTTCCTGGTACACCGGTGCCTCCCAGTCCCCTATCAGGATGTTCGTGCCGACGACGTGCTCTTGGCTGGTGAGGTCCTGTCACCATCGAACACCCAGACCGATATCGATGAGAAGAAGGCGCGCTACGCGAAAGCGGGCATCCCCTGGTACTGGGAAGTGACGCTGGAACGCGAGCGGAGCGCCATCGCAATGGCCCGCGCGTTCGCACTGGAAACAACCCACGGCGACCTCCCGGAGGGAGTCCACCCGCTGTATCCCGTGAACTACCTGCTCATCGGCAAATGGACTCCCAAGGATTCCGACGCGATAACCGCCGACTTCCCATTCCCGATCCACATCCCCTGGTCCGAACTCGAATTCTGAACCGCGACAAGCGAATCGAGGGCCCGGGTTGATCCCTCCAGCCGCTGTCCCATGAATGTACGGGCCTGAAAACAAGCAAGGGCACGGCCTCTGGTGGAGGCCGTGCCCTTGTTCAGTTTCGTGCGGGTGCGCTCACAAGGAGCGCAAGCTCACCAGGAGCTCTTGTGCACGCCCGGGAGCTCACCGCGGTGCGCCATTTCGCGCAGGCACACGCGGCACAGGCCGAACTTGCGGTAGACGGCGTGGGGACGGCCGCAGCGCTGGCAGCGGGTGTAAGCCCGGACCGCGAACTTCGGCTTGGCGTTGGCCTTGTTGACCAGTGCTTTCTTAGCCATGTGCTCAGTTCTCCTTGAACGGGAAGCCGAGGTGCTTGAGCAGGGCACGGCCTTCTTCGTTGTTGGTCGCGGTGGTCACCACGGTGATGTCCATACCGCGCGGTCGGTCGATGGAATCCACGTCGATCTCGTGGAACATCGACTGCTCGCTCAGGCCGAACGTATAGTTGCCGTTGCCGTCGAACTGCTTCGGCGACAGACCGCGGAAGTCGCGGATACGGGGCAGCGCGATGGAGACCAGGCGGTCCAGGAACTCCCACATGCGGTCGCCGCGCAGGGTGACCTTCGCACCGATCGGCATGCCCTCACGCAGCTTGAACTGCGCGATGGACTTGGTGGCCTTGCGGATCTCGGGCTTCTGACCGGTGATCAGTTCCAGGTCCCGGACCGCACCGTTGATGAGCTTGGCGTCGCGCGCGGCGTCACCGACACCCATGTTCACGACGACCTTCACCACGCCCGGGATCTGCATCACGTTGGCGTAGTTGAACTCGCTGTTCAGCGCGTCCTTGATCTCGGCACGGTAGCGCGCCTTCAGACGCGGCTGAGTCTTCTCAGAGGTGGTCATGTCAGATGTCCTTCCCGTTCTTACGGGAGATCCGGACCCGCTTGCCGCTCTCCTCGTCCGCCCGGTAGCCGACGCGGGTCGGCTTGCCGTCGGAGTCGACGACCATCACGTTGGACACGTGGATCGGAGCTTCCTGGGTCACGATGCCGCCCGAGGAGGCGCCACGCTGGTTGGTGGAGTTGGCAACGTGCTTCTTGATCCGGTTCACGCCCTCGACCAGGACCCGGTTCTCCTTCGGGTAGGCCTGGATGACCTTACCTTTGGCGCCCTTGTCCTTGCCCGAGATGACGAGCACCGTGTCGCCCTTGTGCACCTTCATGTCAGAGCACCTCCGGAGCCAGCGAAACGATCTTCATGAACTTCTTCTCGCGCAGCTCGCGGCCGACCGGGCCGAAGATACGAGTGCCACGCGGGTCGTTGTCCGCCTTGATCAGAACGGCCGCGTTCTCGTCGAACTTGATGTACGAACCGTCCGGGCGACGACGCTCCTTGACGGTGCGCACGACGACGGCCTTGACGACCTCGCCCTTCTTGACGTTGCCGCCGGGGACAGCGTCCTTGACGGTGGCGACGATGATGTCGCCGATGCCGGCATAGCGACGCGACGAACCACCGAGAACGCGGATGCAGAGGATTTCCTTCGCACCCGTGTTGTCGGCGACGCGCAGTCGCGACTCCTGCTGAATCACTTCAGCCTCCTTGACCTGGATGTATACGCACGCCGGATTGCCGACCCGACGGGCATGGTCGTGTTACCACCCGAACGCGCGCCTGCCAGCGGTTTTCTCGATCGGATAGATCAACCACTGGGGGTTCGTGGCCGGATTGCGGGCACAGCTCCCGCAGGCAACCGGTTCAGTGTAGGTGGATGCCCAGGTCGGTCCCAAATCGGGCCCCGCAACCGCAGGCTGAACTTCCGCTGTGAAACCCCGCGTGGATCAGTGCTCGCGGGCCGTCCCGTCACTACCCTCGGGACGAGCAAGATCACCAGATGAACTGTGCGTATTCCGCATCGTCGCTGATATAGGGGGTTTCCTTGAGTTCGTCCGCGCGTTCCGCCCGGCTCGATCGTCGCACCTTTCTGATCGCGCTCGGCGTGATTCCCGCCGCACTGGTCTCGTGCACGCGAGAGCAGTCGGTGCAGCTCACCGGGGTCGATATGCGGGGTGGGGATCAGGCGGTTCGTCCGCAGGACGATCTGTTCCGGTACGTCAACGGGGGCTGGCTGCGCGATTTCCAGCTGCCGCCGGACAAGCCGTCCTACACCACCTTCGACGAGGTCGGCGACCGGGTGGAGCAGCAGTTGCGCGAGATCATCGATGGCATCCACGAACCCGAGGACGGTACCGCCGAGCAGCAGATCCGCGATCTCTACGACGCCCGGGTCGACTTGGCCGAAATCGAGCGGCTCGGCGTGACCCCGCTGGCCGATCTGTTCGCGGCGATCGACGGCGCGGCAACCAAACCGGATCTGGCGAAGGTGATGGGCGGGCTGCCGATCGGCGGCCTCGTCGGTTTGTCCGTCGGGGTCGATGAGAAGAACTCGGCCGAGTACGTCGCGAACATCTCCCAGTCCGGTATCGACCCGAATATGGGCGAGCAGTATTACCGCAAGCCCGAATACGCCGAGCAGCGTGCCGCTTATCAGACCTATCTGCAACGGGTCGCCGCGGGCGCGGGCTTTGCCGATCCGGCGGGTATCGCCCAGCGGGTATTCGAGCTGGAGACCAAGATCGCCGCCGGTTACTGGGACGACGTTCGACTGCGCAATCCCGATGCTGTCTACAATCCGATGAACTGGTCCCAATTGACCGCGCTCGCACCGCAATTCGATTGGGAGCCGTGGCTGGCGGGCAGTACCGACCGACCGCGCACACTATTCGATCGCGTGGTGGTTGGTCAGCCGTCGTTCGTGGCGGCGACCGGAAAGCTCTGGGCCGCGGTCGATATCGCGGTCTGGCGGGAGTATCTGCGTATGGCGGTGGTCAAACAGTTCGCGGCGCTGCTACCCAAGGCCATTGCCGATGCCGAATTCGATTTCGTCGGCAAGGTGCTGCAAGGGTCGCAGGAGCGTCCGGAGCTGTGGAAGGACGGCATCGCCACCGTGAATGAGAACCTGAGCCAGCAGCTCGGGAAACTCTATGTGGGAAAACACTTTCCGCCCGCGGCCAAAGAGCGCGCCTTGGCGATGGTCGCCGATCTCATATCCGCCTATCGAGCCGATTTCACCGATTCCACCTGGATGTCGCCGCCGACCAGGCAGGCCGCCATCGCGAAACTCGACAAGATCGTCACCAAGATCGGCTATCCGGACAACTGGATCGACTACTCGGGGTTGACGATCACGCGCGGCAAGTTGATCGAATCGGTCCGCGCCGCACAACGTTTCGAGACCAAGCGCGGTTTCGCGCGCCTCGGCACCCCGGTCGACAAGTCCGAATGGCGGATGGCGCCGCAGCTGGTGAATGCCATGTACGACCCCAATGCCAATTCGATCACATTTCCGGCCGCCATTCTGCAGCCGCCATTCTTCGACCCCAATGCCGCGACCGCGGTCAATTACGGCGCGATCGGGGCGGTCATCGGTCACGAGATCGGACACGGGTTCGACGATCAGGGTTCGCGCTACGACGGTGACGGCACTTTGCTCGACTGGTGGACGCCCGAGGACCGGGCCGCCTTCGAAGCCAAGACCAAGCAGCTCATCGAGCAGTACAACGCGCTGGTCCCGACGGGTCTGGACCCGAGCAAGCACGTCGACGGCGCGCTCACGGTCGGGGAGAATCTCGCGGACCTGCGCGGTCTCGGTATCGCCCTGGCCGCCCTCGGCATCGCCGATGAACGCGACGGCAAGGGCAACCCGGACAATCGCATGCTGTTTTTGTCCTGGGCCCGGATCTGGCGGGAGAAATCGACAAAGCAGCATATGGAATTGCGACTGGCCATGGATCCGCACGCGCCCAACGAGTTCCGCTGTAACCAGGTGGTCCGCAATATCGACGAGTTCTACACCACCTTCGCGCTCGAACCGAGCGACAAGCTGTACCTGGCCAAGGACCAGCGGGTCTCGCTCTGATCCGACGCGCTGGCAACGCCGGAGGCGGGTAGCCTCGGGCCAGCACTATCGCGCCTGACGAGGATGCGGCCGGGACCGCATCGGGAGAGGAAATCCTCGTGACATCAACCGGTCGTCTCGGTCAGCTCGACCGTCGTGCCTTCCTGGTCGCGCTCGGGGTGGTGCCCGCGGCCGTCGCTCTGGTCTCCTGCTCGAACGATGAGCATCCGGTGCGGCTCACCGGGGTCGATATGGGCGGCGCGGACGAGGTGATCCGGCCGCAGGACGATCTTTACCGGCACGTCAACGGAAAGTGGCTGCGCGAGTACCAGCTACCGCCGGATAAGGCCGCGGTCGGCGCGATCAGCGATGCGAGCGATCGGACGCTGGCTCAGCTGCGCGAGATCATCGAGGGCATCAAGGATCCGAAGCCGGGTTCGGAGGCGCAGCAGATTCGCGATCTCTACGACGCGCGCCTGGATGAGGCCGCCTTCGAAACGCTCGGCATGACACCGCTGACCGACCTGTTCGCCAAGATCGACGGCGCGGCGACCAAACCGGATCTGGCCAAGGTGATGGCGGAGCTGCCGATCGCCGGGCTGATCGGCATCGGAGTCGGCATCGATCGCAAGGACTCCAATGCCTATATCCCCACCGTCAGTCAGTCGGGTATCACGCTGAGCGAGCAGTACTACCGCAAGCCGGAATACGCCAAACAACTCGCGGGCTACAAGACCTACCTCGAGAAGATGTCGGTGGGCGCGGGTCTCGCCGATCCGGCGGGCATCGCGCAGCGCATGCTCGATCTGGAGACCAAGATCGCGGCGGCGCATTGGGACAGCGTGCGCAATCGCAATACCGATGCCACCTACAACGTGATGAGTTGGCATGATCTGGTCGCGCTCGGACCGCAATTCGATTGGGATCCGTGGATGGCGGGCAATACCGATCGGCCGCGCTCACTGTTCGACAAGCTCGTGGTGGCGCAGCCGTCGTTCGTGACCGCCGCCGCGCAACTGTGGGCCGACACCGATATCGCGCTGTGGCGAGAGTTCCTGCGGGTCAATGTGATTGCCGAGTACGCCCGCTTCCTGCCCAAGGCGATCCGCGACGCGCGGTTCGAATTCGTCGGCAAGGTGCTGAGCGGAATCGAGGAGCGGCCCGAGACCTGGAAGTCCGGTGTCGGGGTCGTCAACGACAATCTCGGTGACCAACTCGGCAAACTGTATGTGGACAAGTACTTTCCGCCGGCCGCCAAGGATCGGGCCAAGGAGATGGTGGCCGACCTCATGGCCGCCTATCGGGAGAATTTCACCAATTCGACCTGGATGTCCAAGCCGACCAGGGATGCCTCGATCGTCAAGCTGGACAAGATCGAGGCCAGGATCGGATATCCGGATAAGTGGGACGACTACTCCGCGCTGAAGATCACCCGGGGCAAGCTGATCGAATCTCTGCGCGCCGTCAATGCTTTCGAATCCAAGAAGGCGTTCAACCGGCTCGGCACTCCGGTCGACAAGTCCGAATGGGGTATGTCGCCGCAGACCGTCAACGCCTACTACTCACCCACCAGCAACCAGATCACCTTCCCCGCCGCTTATCTACAGCCGCCGTTCTTCGACAAGGACGCGACCACGGCGGTCAATTACGGCGCGGTCGGCGCGACCATCGGCCACGAAATCGGCCACGGCTTCGATGATCAGGGCCGCAAGTACGATGCCAGCGGTAATCGCAGCGACTGGTGGACACCGGAGGACCTGGCCGCATTCGAGGCCAAGACCAAACAGCTGATCGAGCAATTCGATGTACTGGTCCCCGAGGGCCTCGATCCCAAATACCACGTCGACGGTGCGCTCACCGTTGGCGAAAATCTCGCCGACCTGCGCGGCCTGCAAATCGCCGTCGAGGCCTACCGCATCGCCGCAGAACGCGAGGGCATCGACCCCGATTACCAGCAGATGTTCTTCTCCCACGCCCGCAGCTGGCGCGAAAAGCAGACCGAGGAATCCACCATCAGCCTGCTCCAGGACGTCCACGCGCCCAACGAATTCCGCTGCAACCAGATCGTCCGCAATATCGCCCAGTTCTACAACAGCTTCGCCGTCAAGGAAGGCGACAAACTCTTCCTCCCGGAGAACCAGCGCATCACCCTCTGATAATCGCCTCTCATGAAGCCCGGCCCCTACGCCGGGCTTCATTCGTGGAGAAACGCTCGCGAGCGAATAGGGTTCGCCGCCGAGGCGAGCGGGTCAGAAGGCGCTGCCGGTGGAGGGGCGGGGGAAGTAGCCGGGCCAGCCGAACAAGTAGCCGGGGTAGCTGGGGTAGCCGGGGTAGCTGCGCTGGCCCCAACCGCCGTGGCCACCCCAACCGCCGTGACCGCCGTGGCCGCCCCAGCCACCGTGACCCCAGCCGCCGTGACCGTGGATGTCGTCAGCCTGGTCCACCTGCACGATCGCCGGGCCCTGGGTGTCGGCCGTATCGGCGAGCGCCGGGCCTGCGACCGCGGCGATCGGGGCCAGGGCAAGCACGGAGGTGATGGCGATGCGGGCGACCATGGGGCGGACGCGTCGGGCGGAACTCTTTTGGTTCATCGGAACTAACCTCAATTCGGTATGCGTCAGTCGTGCGAAGACCCGTGTGCTCACGGGTTCGACGTCGATGCCTCCCGGACGAGAGGATCATTTATTGACGTCATTTAACGTACCGCTAGATAGCGGCACGTTCAATAGGTTTGCAACAGATGACGTGACAGCAAATCGCAGGGCACTCGGTGGCTACAGCAATGTAGGTTAGGCTGGCCTTTGCTGCTGCGGCTCGAACGGAGCCGAGTCGGGGGTTCCTCGATGAAGGAGAGGGTGAGGATGGAGTCTGTTCGGACGTCTCGTGGCTGGAAACGGGCGGCGGTTGCCGTGCTGGCCGGTGCGCTGACCTTGGGCATTGCCGCCTGCGGGTCGTCGAGCGATGACACGGGGTCCGATAGCGGCGCACCAGTCACCATCACCCACGCGCGCGGCACGACAACCGTCCATACCACCCCGGAAAAGATTGTCACGCTGGGGAATCAGTGGCTGGATTCGACACTGGCACTCGGCGTGACCCCGGTTGGCTATGTCGACAATGTCGCCTCCGTATCCAAGAGCACCCCGGCATGGGAGCCGAAATCGCTCGGATCAGCGAAGGCCTTGAATACCACTGGCAATATCGCCGAGCAGGTCGCGGCGCTGGAGCCGGATCTGATTCTGGTGGACGGATTCCTGGCCGACCAGAAGACCTATGACGAGTTGTCCAAGGTCGCCCCGACGCTGCCCGCACTCACCTCCTCCTCAATCCAGCCCTGGCAGGACCTGGTGACCACGCTCGGCAAGGTACTACACAAGGAAGACGACGCGACGCGGGTGATCACCGATGTGGACAAGAAAGTGGAATCCATCGGCCAGGCCAATCCGGGCCTGAATGGCAAGACCTTCGCGAGCACCTGGCTGGCCAGCCCGGCCCAGCTGATGGTGCTGACCGATCCGAACGACGGGTCGAGCAAGATCTTCACCCAACTCGGACTGAGCATTCCGAAGAACCTCACCGATCAGCCGTCGAGTCAGGGCAGGCTCGCGCTGTCGCCGGAACGAGTCGACGAGCTGACCGCCGATCTGTTGCTCGCTGGCTACTCCCCCGGTATGGACGATAAGTACCGGCAGCTGCCCGGATACGCCGATATGCCCGCGGTGAAGAAGGGGGCGGTGGTCTTCCTCACGGTGCAGGAGATCAGCGCCGTCAACCAACCGACCGCGCTCTCAGTGCCCTATCTGCTGAACAAGCTGGAGCCTGCTTTCGCCAACGCGGCGAAATAGCTTCAGCGCGCCGGAGATTCGATGCGCACCAGTGCGTGGGCCTTCGGCCATTCCGCGGCCATGTCCAGCAGGTACCTGAGTTCATCGGTTCGATCGCGTAGGGCTGGAGTAGCGCAGCCGGAGGACATCGCCGGGGACTCACCAGCAGCTTTTGCCTGCACGGCATGCGCGATACACCGCGCGTATTCGCGAATATCGGTGTGCGCCTTGGCATGCGGTGTGTACGGCCGCAATCGCACCAGGGCATCCCGGATTTCCACCGTCATCCGATATAGCCGCGACGCGGAACCGCCGCTCGGCCGGGCCAGCACTACCTCGGGTACGGCATCCGTGAGCGCCTGCCACAGCGGACGCAGTCGGCGACAGCGGCGCCCGGCCCGGTCCAGTTCCGCTCGAGCCAGCACCGCATTCCACAGCGGGATCGCGATCAGTGCGGTGAGCAGGACCAATGTCGCGTAGGTTCCGATAGACCAGATCAGCCCCTGCTCATCTGGTCGAGTTCCGTTGGTCATCCGCACGAGCGAGACCATTGTCGAGATCGCGGCATACACGGCGACGATCAGCAGTGCACCGTAGGTCAGTCGCTCCTGCACGGTGAGGCCGGCGGTGCGCAACTCTCGCACGCAGGCCCGCGTCATCAGCATGCCGGACAAGGCGGTCGGCACCGTGGTCAGCGACCAGACGGTCAGCCCCCAGTCCAGGTGCGAAGCCACAATGCCGACCAGCACAACACATCCGGACGCGAGGGCGGTCCTGTCGTAGGTGCGCTGCCGGCGTACCGCGGTGTGCGCGTCCCCGCCATCGAGCAATCGTGCGAATCCGAAGACATTCGCCACCGCCAGCGCACCGAAGATCGTGAACAGATCGAGCGCTAGATCAGCCCGACCGAGCCGACCGACGCAGATGAAGATGAGCAGACCGACCAGATCCCAGGCCAGTGCGCGATTGATGAGCCGGTCGCTGAGGGTGTCGGCGACCAGGAACCACCGGCCGATGGTGATCGCCGCGACGAATCCGAGGACCGCCACCACGGGCGCGACCGGCAGCGAGTTCATGGCCAAGACAGTAGAGTCCGGGCGCGGCAGGCACCAGCCGTGCGTCAGCGCGCGGCGACGAGTTCGTCGGCCTCGGCGAGTTCGGCCAGTTCTTCCTCGACGTACTCATCGCCCGCGAAGTATGCGGCCGCGGCGGCCAGGAACATCATCACAGCGGCCGAGACGAATACCACGATCAGACCCGAGTGGAACGGCCCGGTGAGCAGATTCGGGAAGAATTCCTGACCGGTGAGGATGTCCGCATTGACCCCCGGCTTGGCCAATTCGCCGCTGGGTCCAAGCAATTCCTGGATCGGATTGTAGCCGAGGAAGGCGGCGAACATACTCGCGACGGGCGGCAGATCGGCGAGTTGGGACGCGGCGCCCGCGGATACGCCCTGGGCGCGCAGACCGCTGTCGAGTGCTGAGGGCAGGCTGGCGGCCAGGCCGACGACCATGAGCGAGAAGAAGATTCCCATCGACAGCGCATTGCCGCCGTTGAACAGGGTGCCACGCATACCGGATGCCGCACCGCGCTGGGACGCGGGCACGCTCGACATGATGGCCGCGGTATTCGGCGAGAAGAACAGTCCGCAGCCGACGCCGTTGAGCAGCACGATCGTGGCGAATACCCAGTAGTTGAAGTCGACCGGGATGACCAGCAGCCCCAGGAAGGTGAGCCCGGCCAGCGTCGCACCGCCGGTGGTGAACCGGCGCGATCCGTAGCGATCCGACAGCCAGCCCGAAACCGGTCCGGCGGCAAGGAATCCCACGGTCAGCGGCAACAGATAGATACCCGCCCACAGCGGCGTGGATTCGTAATCGTAGCCGTGCAGCGGCAACCAGATGCCCTGCAGCCAGATGATCAGCATGAACTGCATGCCGCCGCGGCCGATCGAGACCATCAGATTGGCGAAATTGCCCAGGCCGAATGCGCGGTTGCCGAACAGCGACAGGTGGAACATCGGCTCGGCGATCTTGGTCTCCACCACACAGAACGCCGCGAGCAATGCGATGCCGCCGAGCACCGCACCGAGCACCCATGGGTTGGACCAACCGGTGGGGTGTCCGCCATAGGGCTGGATGCCGTAGGTGATGCCGGTGAGCAGCGCGGTCAGACCGAGGCCGAAGGTGATGGTGCCCGCCCAGTCGACCTTGCCCTTGGTGCGCGTGCCCACTTCGTGCAACGAGCGGTAGGACCAGATCGAGCCGATCACGGCGATCGGCACGCTGACCCAGAACACCGCGCGCCAATCCCATTCCGAAAGCACGCCACCGATGATCAGCCCGAGGAAGGAGCCCGCGACCGCGGCGACCATATTGATGCCGAGTGCGGTACCGCGCTGTTTGGCCGGGAAGGCGTCGGTGAGGATGGCCGTCGAGTTGGCCGTCAGCATGGCGCCGCCGATGCCCTGCAGCACGCGCCAGACGATGATCCACATCGCGCCCGACCCACCGTGGAATGGATCGAAGGACAGCGCGACCGAGGTCACCGCGAAGACCGCGAAGCCGAGGTTGTAGATCCGGACGCGGCCGAAGATATCGCCGAGCCGCCCGAACATCACCACGAGCACCGCGGTGACGAGCAGATAGCCCATCAGCATCCACAGCAGATAGCCGACATTGCCCGCTTCCAAGGGATTCAGTCCAATACCTCGGAAGATCGCGGGCAGCGAGATCAGCACGATCGAGGCATTGACCGCGCTGAGCAGCACACCGAGGGTGGTGTTGGTCAGCGTGATCCACTTGTAGTTCGGATGATCGCGGTCGTAGCGCAGGCGGCGGCGAATGGTCTGGACATCATCCAGATCGAGATCGGCGGATGGAATCGTCACGGCAGCCCCTTGCTGATTGTTACCTCCGGAAACTATATAGTTAGCCGATGTAACTATCAACTGAAGGCTCGCTCAGTGGACTCGTCAGCCCTGCGCTGCCTTGCGGTAGCCGCGGACCGCGAAGGCGCCGAAGACCAGGGCCAGCCCCGCGGACCAGGCGATTGTCTGCAGCAGCGCAGTGGCGATGGGACCACCGATCATGCAGCCGCGCATTGCCTCTATGGCGCAGCTCATCGGCTGGACGCGCACCACCGGCTGCAGCCAGCCCGGGTAGTTCTGCACAGGCACGAATCCGGAATTGAAGAACATCCCGAGCAGCACGAGTGCCGAGAACAACTGCACGACTTTGTCGCCCGCCTTGCTGACGCCGACCGTGATCACCATGGTGGCGAAGCCGGGAATCAGCAGCACCGGAGCGGCGAGCGCGCCGAGCACACCCGGCCAGCCCTGCTCGAAGCGCAATCCGAGCGCCACGCCGAGGGCGACCACGACGACCGTCGCGATCAGCGTGCGTCCGCATTCGGCGAGCAGTCTGCCGATCAGTCCGGCCGCGCGGTGCACCGGCAGCACCCAGATGCGCCGCAGCAGACCGCTTTCCCGCTCCGCATAGAGTGACAGGCCGGTTCCCATGGCGCCGTACATCGCGCCGGTGACCGCGATCATCGGGACGAAACCGTAGATGGCATCCACGCCGGAGGATGCGCTCAGGAATTTGTGGAGCACCAGTTGGTACATCAATAGCAACAGCACCGGCAGGATCAGCGTCGAGGTCAGCACCTCCTGCTCGCGCGGCCAGCGCCGCAGCAGTCGGCCCGTTTCGACGAAGCTCTGGTCGATCAGTGCTTTCACGGCCGCCGCCTTTCCACCGAGACCGATATCGCGGTGAAGGCCACGATCAGAGCGAGAATCCAGATCGCCGCCACGGCGACGGCCGAGGTGTATTCGCCGCTCGCGAGATCACGTAGGGCGGCAGCGGCCTGGGATACCGGCTGATTGCGGACGAAGGGCTGAATCCAGCCCGGAAAGCCTTCGACCGGAACGAAACCCGTGGACATCATGATGAGTAGCAATTGCGGTGCCAGCAGCGCGGACGCGCCGATTTCCGGCTTGCCGGTGGCCGCGCCGAGTGTGTCGGCACCGATCACCAGTGCCACAGCGAAGGTCAGCGACAGCACGATGAAGATGAGAGCCGCTGTGCCACTGTGGAATCGGAATCCGAAGATCGTGCCGATAATCAGCGCTCCAGCGAGTCCGGCCAGCGCGCGAACCAGATTCGCGGACATCCGGGCGGCCAGCGGGACCCAGGGTGTGACCGGCATGGATCGCATGCGAGTACCCATGCCGCTGAAGGTGTCTCGGGCAGCGCGATCGCCCGCCGACATGGCGGTGAAGAACATCCCCTGCAGCACGATTACCGGCAGCAGGTACTGGGCGTAGTCCGCACCGGCCTGCTCCATCGACTTGCGCAGCGGGACATAGAAACAGACGAAGAAGATCAT
This sequence comes from Nocardia sp. CA-084685, assembly GCF_050955785.1. NCBI lineage: Bacteria > Bacillati > Actinomycetota > Actinomycetes > Mycobacteriales > Nocardiaceae > Nocardia > Nocardia sp. CA-084685. The sequence continues at coordinate 1,016,788 of NZ_CP192094.1, read as the reverse complement.
CGGCGCGACGAAACCGAAGGGCAGATCGCCCTCACGGATCGCAGCGCGCACGGTGCGGCCGCTCAATGCGGTCCATTGCATTCCGGCCGGAATGGCGACTGATTCGGTCATGCGGTCACCAACCCCGGTTCGTCGGTGGTGAGCTTGATGAAGACCTCATCGAGTGACGGTCTGCGCAGGGCGATATCGATGAGTTCGATATCGGCATCGGTAATGCGGCGCAACGCTTCGGCCAATGTGGCGGCACCGTCTGGAGCCGGAAGCGAAACCCGGTCCTTGGATTCGGCGACCGTCACCGTGCCGAGGTCGTCCAGCGCGGTGACCACGGCGGGCACGTCACCGGCATCGACCGGAACGACCTCGCAGTAGCTCGAACCCGAGTGGGCCTTGAGTTCGTCCGCGGTGCCCTCGGCGATCACGCGGCCCTTATCGATGACGATGATGTTGTCGCTCAACGCATCCGCCTCTTCGAGATACTGCGTGGTGAGCAGGATCGTCACCCCCTGCTCCTTGAGCGAACGCACCAGCGACCAAACTCCCTGTCTGCTCACCGGATCCAGGCCGGTGGTGGGTTCGTCGAGGAAGACGACCTTGGGCAGGCGCACCAGGCCGCAGGCGATATCAATGCGTCTGCGCATACCGCCCGAATAGCCGCCGACACGACGATCAGCCGCCTCGATCAGATCGAACTGTTCGAGCAATTCCGTGGCCCGGAGCTTGGCCTGCTTCGGACGCAGACCCATCAGGCGACCGAAGAGGACGAGGTTCTCCCGGCCGGTCAGCACCTCGTCCAGGGCCGCGTACTGGCCGGTGAGCATGATGGATGCCCGCACAGCGGCGGCCTCGCGCACCACGTCGTGGCCCGCGACCAGGGCGCGGCCCGCATCGGGCTTGGTGAGCGTGGACAGGATGGAGACCGTGGTGGTCTTGCCCGCGCCGTTCGGTCCGAGTACGCCGAGCACACTTGCGGTCGGCGCCGAGAAACTCAGGCCGCGCACGGCATGGACGTCGCCGAAGGACTTGCGGACGTCCTCGACCACGATGGCGTTTTCGATCGCGTTCATCGTTCTCCTGGAGTTGCGCTTGGTATGGCGGCGGCCACCGCGGTGATGCAGCGCTGCCAGATAGTGGCGAAACGGTCGATCTCGGTGGCCTCGAAAAGCGCGTCGCTCCAGCGGAACAGGGTGGCCAGCTGGGGGCCGTCGGCGCTCGGATAGACAGCGACGACGAGGTCGAGCGCGTAGCGCAGCGGCATATCCGGTTCAGGGGCCACCGGAAGCCGTTGGTGCAAGGTGAGATCGGTGATGGGGGTCCATGGGCCTGCTGTTCCCGCCGGGAGATCCATACGGCCCAGGTAGTCGAGCATTACTTGCGGGTCTGCCTGCGATTCGGTGTCGCCGTAACGGAGCAGGCCGTAGTCCAAACCCTTGTTCGGGACACTGGCCAGCTGTGCTGCAACGGATTTCAGTAAGTCTGCCGCTCGGGCAGGATCATGCTCAGCGCCGGTGATGTCGAGTGTCGAGCCCACGCCGACGCGCAGCGGGTGCACGGTGGTGAACCAGCCGACCGTCCGTGATGTGTCGGCATCGTCGACGATGGCATCTTCGCGGCCGTGGCCCTCGAGGGCGACCAGTGCGCCGGTTGAGTCGTCCTGGTCGCGTTCGGCTCGCCAGGTGGTGAGCGCGATTGTCAGTGCGGTGAGCAGCAATTCGCGCATGTCTAGGTCGGCGCCGAGACCATCGAGGATGCGGCCGGTGGTATCGATCGGCGTGAACGATGGGGTGAGGCGGTAGGCGGACCAGGTGTCGCGGGTCGGATCCGGATGGCGTAGGCCCAGTTCCGGATCGGGGCCGGTCAGTTGGTCGGACCAGAAGTCGCGTTGGCCTGCTACTTCCGGTGCGCCGCGGCGCTTGTCGAGCAGTGCGGCCCAGCTGCGATATCCAATGAATTCTGGTGCGACAGTGGGGGTTTGCCCTGCCGTGAGTTGCGACCATGTGTCGGCGAGATCCGCGAGGATAATGTGCCAGGAGACCGGATCCACGGCGAGATGGTGGATCGATAGCAGCAGCACATCGGGGCCCACGAAGCGGACGGCCTGAATCATGGTGCCCGTCTCCGGATCGATGCGGTCGATCGCCGCTCGCGCATGCTCTTCGAGGACCGGGCCCAAGTCACCGAAGACCCGGACCTCGTGCAGAATATCGGCGGCGCGCACGCTGCCCTGCGCCCTGGTTTCGAAACCGGTTGTCGACAGCTGGCCACGCAGCATGTCGTGACCGTCGAGGAGTGCCTGCAGCACCGCTTCCAACTCGGCCCGATCCGCCTCGGCGGGCAGCGATACCAGTGTCGAGAGTGCGAGTCTGCGGAAGCCGCCGTACTCGAACATCCAGGACATGATCGGTGTCGGAACTACCGCGCCGATTTCGTCCGGGGCGTTATCCTGTTGTGTCGCACGGGAATCGATGGCTGCCGCCAAATCGCGGACGGTGGGATTGGCCATGACCATGGCGGGGCTGACCGAGAGTCCAGCCCGTCGCACCGCGTTCACCAGGGAGATGGCGACAATGCTGTCCATGCCGAGTTCGATGAAGTCGTCGTCGATGCCCGGTGTGGTACCGCCCAGTGTCTCTGCGAGCGCGCGGCACAGGGTTCGCTCGGTATCGGTGCTCGCCAGAGTGCGCTGAGCGGAACTCCGCAGTGCCTCCAGTCCCCGAGCGTGCAGAGCGCGGACGTCGAGTTTGCCGTTAGGGGTGACCGGTAGCTCGGGCAGCGCAAGGACCCGCGCCGGAACCATATATGCGGGCAGGCGCTCGGCGAGTCCGGCACGCAAGTTGGCCGAATCAGCGGTGACCGCGAAGGCGACGAGACTCGGCCCGCCCGGGCGCCGCACAACCAGCACAGCGCCCGCACGTACCTGCGGTAGTTGCAGCAAAGCCGTTTCGATATCGCCGATTTCGATTCGGTACCCGCGGATCTTGACCTGGTCATCGGCGCGGCCGAGATACGCCAGATCGCCATTCGGCGACTGCCGCACCAGATCACCCGTACGATACATGCGCGCGCCGGGTCGGAAGGGGTCGGCGACGAAGCGATCCGCCGTGATCGCCGCCTTGCCGATATAGCCGCGCGCCACCTGCGCACCCGACAAATACAGCTCACCGACGACACCGCGCGGCACCGGCCGCAGCATGGCATCGAAGACGTAGGCGCACATGCGATCCACCGGTCCGCCGATCGTGGGTTGGGCACTGCCCGGCTCGTTGCGGCCGGTATTCACGGTCGCGACCACCGCCTCGACCGTGGTCTCGGTGGGTCCGTAGCAGTTGTAGACCGCGGTGCCCGGCAGCGCGCGCAGTTGCTCCCACATGGACGAACCGATCGCCTCGCCACCGAGGGCCAGCACGGTCAGCCGCTCACCATCGACCAGACCGGCGGCCGAGAGCTGGGTGAACATGGACGGCGAAGTGTCGATCATATCGATCTCGTGCCGGACGATGCCGTCGACGAGGCCCTGCGCATCACGCATTTCGGTCTCATCGAACAGGTGGACGGTGTGGCCGTCGAATAGGCCGATCATGGGCTGCCAGGAGGCGTCGAAGCTCAGCGACCAGGCGTGTGCGATGCGCAGTCGGCGACCGAGACGGCTCACTGCCGGGCGGTAGACGCGGTCGCGGTGGTCGGTGAAGTAGCTGGTCAGAGCGGCGTGGGTGCCGATGACACCCTTGGGTTCGCCGGTCGAGCCGGAGGTGAAGATGAGGTATGCGGCAGTATCGGGAGCGACCGGATGGTAGGGCGCGATGGTGTGGTGCGCGATTCGTTCGGCTACGGCGGGATCGTCGAGTACCAGGACCGGGTGTGTGGTTTCACCGAGCAGGTCTGCGGACTCCCGCACCGTCAGAACGAGTTTCGGGTCCGCTTGGCGCAGGATGGATTCGATGCGTGCTGCCGGTGCCGAGATATCCACCGGCACATAGGCTCCCCCTGCTTCCAGTACAGCGAGGATCGCGATGATGGACCGTGCGGATCGCGGTAGCGCCAGGGCAACAACGGTTTCCGGACCGATGCCGCTGCCGGTCAGCTCATGTGCCAGCCGCCCAGCGGCCGCACGCAATTCACGATAGGTGTAGCAATCCCAACCGGTGCGCAGGGCGATCGCATCTGGAGTGCTGGCCACCTGGGTGAGGAAGAGCTGGTAAACCGTGCCATCCGCGCGGTCCTGCTTCGCGACGGCGACTTTCTCAGCGGCCAGCAGCAGGTCCAGCGCATCGGGGCTCGAATCACCATGATCGGGCAGCTGACGCAGCACCGACAGGATCCGTTCACCGATATCACCCACCGGGAAGTGGGGCAGCGCTTCGGCAATCGCCTCGAGCATCACGACGAGCGTGCCGTCGTTCAAATGCGACACCACCGAAAGCGGATAGTGCACCAGACTCTCCATCGCCACCGGCAGGAACCGGGTGCCGCTCGCGGTGACGATCGGATCGGTGGCCGCGCCGATGGGTGCATTCTCGAAGACGAACAGCACATCGAACAGCGCACCGTGCCCGAGCGCGCGCTGAATAGTCGACAGGCTGACATAACCCGCATCCCGCATGGCCGCCGATTCGCGCTGTAGCTGCGCACATTGCTCGGTCACGGTGCGAGCCCGGTCGATGAGGACACGCGCGGGCACCGTATTGATGAACAGTCCGATCATGGTTTCGACGCCGGGCAGCGCATCCGGACGGCCGGAAATGGTGGTGCCGAAGACGACATCGCGTCGATCGGTGAGCCTGCCGAGCACGACTGCCAGGGCGAATTGGACGACCGTGCTCATGGTCAGGCTGTTCGCACGTGTCCACCGCACCAGCCGTGCGGATTCGGCGTTATCCAAACTGAATCGGCTGCGGCGTGGAATCGCCGCGCCGACTTCGGTTGCGGTACCACCGGCCAGCATGAGCGGACCGCTCAGCGGCGCGAGGTATTCGCTCCAGCTGCGGGTGATGGCGGCGGTGTCCTGCGCGGCCAGCCAGCCGATGTAATCGCGGTACGGCCGCGCCGGTGCCAGTGAATTCGCCTGTCCGCCAGCCTCGTACACCGCGATCAGCTCGCGGAAGAACAACGCGACCGCCCAGCCGTCCATCAGGATGTGATGCGCGGTCACGATCATTCTGCGCCGCTCGCCGGGCAGGGTGACCAGCGTAATGCGCAGCGCGGGACCGCGAGACAGATCGAACCGCCGCTGCCGGTCGGCTTCGGCAATGGCATCGAATTCCGCGGGTAACGCGGAAATTTCGAACCAGGGCAGATCCACCCAGGTCGGCACGATCTGCACCGGCTTGGGTAGATCCTTATCCCAGAACGAGGCCCGCAGATTGGCGTGCCGCTCCAGGATGACTTCGGCGCTGCGACGCAGCATCGGCACATCGATCGGACCGCCGATATCGATGACGAACTGCATCGTGTACAGATCGACCCCGTCGGCTGCCAACCGCGCCAACGAGAACAGCCCCTCCTGTAGTGGGCTGAGCGCGAGCACATCCTCGATTTCGGCCGGGACGCTCCGGTCCACCGTCATCGCAACGCCTTTCGGCCCGCAGTCATCGCAACGCTGCTCGTCCCGAACGCTCGGAAGTAGTCGCCCCTCATTGCGACTGCTTCCATGCCGCGCCCAAGGTGGCCAGCGCGTCGGAGCTGAGGCCGGATACGCTCATCGCGGCATGCTGGTGCTGAGCAGGTGGTGCCGTATCGGGCTGGCCGTCATCGCTGTTCGCCTGGGCTGCCGCACCGAAGGTGTCGCCGATGGTCGTGGTCACCCCCGCCGTCACCGCCTCGTCGACCGCGGCCGCGAGCTCGGCAATGGTGATGTGCTCGAAGACCAGCTGTGGAGACAGCGGAAGGCCGAGCTGATTGGCGCGTGTCGACCACTGAATGGAGATCACACTGTCGCCGCCGAGCGCGAAGAAGCCATCCTCGGCAGTGACATCCTCGATCTCCAGCAACTCCTCGAGGATCGCGATGAGCTGCCGTTCGGTCTCGGTGTGCTCGGCATCGGGCGATGATGTGCTCGTACTGGTTTCACCGACGCGATCGGTCCTGAACACCAGTCGCCCTGCGGTGTCCCAACGCGCCAACTGCTGCGTGCGGAACAACCGGGCACCTGGCAGGTACGGGTCGTCGATGAACGCATTTGCCGCCTCCTCGACATAACCCTGAGCAAGTCCGGCACCACCGACGTACACATCGCCGTCAACGCCGGGCGCAACCGGTCGCAGGGCTTCATCCAGCACCAATACCCGCGCCCCCGGAATGGGACGCGCACGTGCGCTCCCGTCGACCGCACCGCGTGCCACCGCGCCCGCGTACTGCGGAATCCGGAAGTCGAAGGTCGCGACCGAACCGGCCGCCAGCGCCGGCAGTAGGTCGGGAAGCGCTGCGGGCCAACCGGTTCCGATGATCTCCCAGCTGCGCACCGACGGCAGCATGGAGACGCCGGTCTGCACGAACCGCGACAGCGTGACGGGCTCGGCAACCACATGGGTGACCGAATACGTAGCGATCAGCTCGACCAGCGCGACCGGATCTTCGCGTTGCTGTTCGGTGGTGAGGATCAGCGTCGCCCCGTCGACGAGCGCGGCCAGCAACTCGACCTCGATCTCGGAACCCGCCCAGGGGATGGCAACGAGTCGCACATCTGCCGAACCCGTCGCCCGGTCGAGCGATGCGCCGCGGCGATCGGCGGCAATGGCCCGTCGATCGGCGACCGCGGCGGCTATGGCCTCCCGGCCCAGCACAACGGGCGAAGCCGAAATGGTCCCACCGGTATTCGCTATCGTGTCCAGTGCGGCGAGCCGTCGCACCACCCCGGCCGCCGAAACACCTTCGGGCACCTGTGCCACGCCTCGATCGAGCCGTTCGAACAGCTCGCCATAGGTGAGTGTCTCGGTACCACAGCGCAGCGCGATCCGATCGGGTGGAACGCCGCGACCACGCCGGATCAGCTCGGCAAGGCCGGGCAGCCAGGACAGCTCCACACCGGTGGCCCATTCACCGAGGACCCGCTGCCGCTCGGCCGCGGGCATGATGTCGAGTTCACCGACGGTGCTGTCCGGGTTATCAGCAAAGGCCGTGAGAACGCGAAGCATGCGCTGCGCGAACAACGCCCCGGTCGCAGGATCGTACAGATCGGTATTCACGATGACGCTGGCATCGAAGCCGCCGTCGGACCCCGCGAAGAAATTGATGCTGAGGTCCAGCAGCGAGGTGTCGAAGTCCAATGGCAATACCGTCAGTGCGGTGTGCGCGTCCAAACCCTGACCCGTGCCGTCCCAGTTCTCCTCACGGAAGTGCATCATGGCCTGGAACAGCGGGTTCCTGGATCGGGACCGGACCGGATTCAGTGCGTCGACCAGGCGTTCCATCGGAATGTCCTGGTTGCTGTACGCGCCGAGTGCGGTATCGCGGGAGCGCTCCAGCACGGTCCGCAGCGTCGGATCGCCGGATAGGTCATTGCGCAGTACCACCATATTGGCGAGCAGGCCGACCAATTCGGCAGCGGCCGGATCGACTCGACCCGCGATCGGCGTGCCGAGCGGAATATCCACCCCCGCACCGAGTTTGTGCAGCAGCGTCGCGACCGCGGCTTGGTAGAGCATGAACTCGCTGCCTCCGCTCGCCTCGGCGAGGGCTTTCAGCTTGCCGCGCAGTGCCGCGGGCACGGCGAACGGCACCACATGCCCGTTCTTGCCGAGTACGGCGGGGCGCGGGCGGTCCAGGGCGACATTGATCTCGGCGGGCAGACCAGCGAGGGTGTCGCGCCAATAGTCCACCTGCGTGCCGAGCGTCTCGACGACCTCGCGCTGCCACAGCGCATAGTCGGCGTACTGAACGTCCGGGGACGTCCAGTCCGGAGCAGCGCCTGCGATGCGTGCACGGTAGGCGGTGCCGAGATCGTCCAGAATCGTCCGGAACGACCAGTGATCGGCCACCAGATGGTGAACGAGCAGTGACAGCACATGCGTCTTGGCGCCCAGCATGAAGACTCGCGGCCGAATCAGCAGCTCGGTAGCGACTTCGAAGCAGTGACCACCCGCTGCCGCGAGTTCGGAGCGCAGTTTTCCTGGATCGTAGAGCTCCGCCACCGGCACATCGATCGGACCGGCGGGCAGCACCAATTGGTATGGGACACCGCCGTTCTCGGGGAAGACAGTGCGCAGCACCTCGTGCCTGGCAACGACGTCGGCGAGCGCGGCAGTCAGCGCATCGAGATCCAACGGACCATCGACCCGCACCGCGAATGGAATATTGCCGATCGCACTCGACCCCTCCAGCTTGCGCTGGAACCACAGTGCGAGCTGCGAGTACGACAGTGGAATACGCTCGGGCCGTACGCGTTTCAGCAGCGGCACGGCCGATGTGCTGCGCGCCGGCGTGGTCTCGATGAGGGCGGCAAGGCCCGCGACGGTCGGTGTATCGAACGGTGCGCGCACATCGATCTCGACACCGAACTCGGTGCGAATCCGCACCACCAGACGGGTGGCCAGCAGCGAATGCCCACCGAGTTCGAAGAAGGAATCGTCCGCGCCGATCTGCTCGCGGCCGAAGATCTGCGCGAACAGACCGGCGAGGCGGATTTCGGTGGCCGTGCTCGGCTCCCGGTAGCGGTGCGCGGTGGCGCGTTCCGGATCCGGCAGCGCGCGACGGTCGAGTTTGCCGTGCACGGTCAACGGGATTTCATCGATCACCGCGAAGGCGCTGGGCACCATGTACTCCGGCAGCGTCGCGGCGGCGTGCCTGCGCACCTCGTCGATATCGAGCGTCGACTCCGAAAGTCCGTTGGCCGCAACCACATAGGCGGCGAGCATCGCACCGACCGCGGCATCATCGACCGCGATGACGACACAGTGGCCGACCCCCGGATAAGACGCGATGGCCGCCTCCACCTCGCCGAGTTCGATCCGGAAGCCACGCACCTTGACCTGCTCATCGGCCCGGCCGACGAATTCGATCTCACCATGGGCATTGCGCCGCGCTAGATCTCCGGTCCGATACAGCCGAGCGCCCAGCGCGAACGGATCGGCGACGAACCGCTCCGCCGTCGAACCACGCCGATTCAGGTATCCGCGCGCCAATTGCGCTCCACCCAAATAGATCTCACCGACCACACCCGATGGCACCAGCTGCAGCGCCGCATCCAGCAGATACACCGTGACGTTCTGATTCGGCACACCGATCGGCACGATCCGAGTGCCCTGTGGGCCTTCCACATTCATATGCGTGGCACACACCACGGCCTCGGTCGGACCGTAATGATTTCGCAGCTCGGCATCGAAGACACCGGCGAACTTGTCGGCCACCTCACCGGGCAGCGCCTCACCGCCCACCGGAACATGCCGCAGCGCACGCCATTCGCTCACCTCGGGCAGCAGCAGGAAGGTGCTCAACATCGACGGCACCATATGCAGCACCGTGACCCCGCAGCGGGTGATCAACTCGGCGACGTACGGAATATCGCGGAAGGCATCGGGTTTCGGGATGACCAATCGGGCGCCGAGTGTCAACGTCACGAAGATATCGAGCAGGGAGGCATCGAAGCTCACCGAAGAGGACTGCAGCAGCCGGTCCTCGGCGGTCATACTCCATTCCGCGACAAAGCCCGCGAGATGTTCGGCGATCGCGGCATGAGGTACCGGTACACCCTTGGGCTTTCCGGTGGATCCGGAGGTGTAGATGACGTACGCGAGGTGGCCGGGCAGCAGCGGCCGCACGCGGTCCGGATCGCCGGGATCGGTGTCGGGGAGTCCGACGGCCGCGGATTCGGCGGCATCCAGCTCGTCCCGACCGAGCACCAGCCGGGGTTGCGCGTCCTCGACCAGGTAGTCGATGCGGTCCTGCGGATAGGCCGGATCGATGGGTAGATAGGCCGCACCGGATTTGAGCACACCCAGCACCGCGACCACGAACTCCACCGAATTCGACAGCCGCAGCCCGACGATGTCCTCGGTACCGAGTCCACGCCCGATCAGCCAGTGCGCCAATCGATTGGCGCGCCGATTCAGTTCGGCGTAGCTGAGTTCGGTGTCGTGTTCGGCGGGGGCGACGATGGCGAGCGCGTCGGGCGTGGCCGCGACCTGGTTTTCGAAGAGCGCGACCATCGTGGTCGGTTCGGCCGCGACAATCGGGCCGTGCGACAGCGCGAGGATCGCGGCGCGATCGGCCGCTCCGAGCATATCGATATCACCGAGCCTGCGATCCGGATTCGCGAGTGCGCTGTACAGCAGCTGCAGGTAGTGACCGAGCAGCTGTTCCACCAAGGCGCGGTCCAGATCGGCGATCCGGTATTCGGCCTCCAGGTAAGCGCCATCGGCTTCGGTGACAACGGTCAGTCCCAGCGGAACCTGCGCAACCACACTGCCGAGGTCGAGCAGTGTCGCCTCGACCCCCGCCAGGTCGAAACCCTCTGCGCTCCTGCGCATTCCGAAGCCGAGCCGGACCAGCTGTTCCAACCCGTCCCGGCCGCCGATGCGATCCGGATTCGCCTCGCGCACAACGCGATCGATTCCGACATTCTGGTGTGCGAAGGCACCGATACAGGTGTCGCGAATGGTGTCGGTGAAGCGAGCGAAGGTGTCCTCGGCGCCGATGGTGGCGCGCAGCAGTAGCGTATTGCCGAAGTAGCCGATCAACGATTCGGCGGCATCGCGGCGCACCGTCACCGGGACCGACACCAGGAAATCCGTTGCCGCGGTGTAGCGGTGAATCACCGCGTCATACGCGGCCAGCCACACCATGAACGGAGTGGCGCCGTGCGCACGCGCGAACGCTTCCACGCGCCCGAGGAGCTCTGCGGGCAGCGGCAAGGTACACCGATCGGACTGCTTGGCCGCAACCGTGGCCACCGTGGCCGGACCGGGGAGTTCCAGGGACTCCGGCAACGGGCGCAGGGCCGCGCGCCAGTAGTCGATATCGGCGCTGTCGGTGATATCGCCGAAGACCGCGACGTCGACGAATTGCGCACGGGCAGTCTGTACCGACTCGGCGCGATAGGCGGCATTGAGCTCGGTGAAGAAGACGGCCCACGAGTCGTCATCCCAGCTGATGTGATGTGCGACCAACAACAATGCGAACTCATCGCCACCGGTGCGCACCAGACTGACACGCAACGGCGAGTCGGTCGCGAGATCGAACGGTCGGCCGAATTCCCGACGGGCGAGCACTTCCAGCCTGCGTGCCCGGCCCGCCTCGGGCAAATCGGTCAGATCGTGTGTCTGCCAGGATAATCCGAGGTCTGCCCGCACGACCTGGTACGGCTCGCCGCTCTCGTCGAGCCCGTAGGTGGTGCGCAGAATGTCGTGGCCGCTGACGACGGCCGCGAGCGCATCGCGCAGCCGCGCCTCGTCGAGCGCACCGGTCAGCCGGTAGGCCACACAGATATTGAGGGTGGTGTCCTCCGGGTCGCGGGTCTGCAGAAACCACATGCGACGCTGACCGGCCGACAGCGAGTGACGCTCACCAGGTTTTGATCGCCGAATGGTCGCATTTTCGGAAGTTGGTGCGGCTAGGCCTCTTTCGGCCAATCGCTGGCGCAGCAGCGCCTTCCGGCGGTCCAGCACGCTGGCCGCCTCGTTGTTCGACATCGTCAATCCCTCGCCTAGACGTTGCTGTCGGCCATCAGGCGCACGACGTCGTCCAACGACGCGCCGCCCAGAATGGCCGCCACCGGAAGATCGCGGTTCAGTTCGGCCCGCACCCGCTTGCGGAAGTCCAACGCCTGCAGTGAATCCAGGCCGAGCGCCACCAGTGGCACCGAGCTATCGATGGCGTCGAGCCCATCGGCGCCCATCACCTTGCCGAGTTCGATGCGCACCTGATCGGACAGTGAACCGGTGGGCCGTGGCGTGGGGGCTACCACCGGCACCGCCGTCGGCTCGATGACCGGAGCAGAGCGCGGCACTCGAGCGAGCACGTTCGTGAGCAACGGACCGAACCCGAGCGCCGAGATGAGGGCATGCACCTGGAACCAATCGGCCGCGGCGACCAGCCGGTTGCCGGGTCGACCGATTTCGGCGTACTCCGACATTCCCACGGCCAGCGCGGCAGCCGCATCCATCGGAACCACCCCGGCCGCGGTCACCCGGTCCAGTCCGACCGCATGCAATGGTCCTTCGAGATCCCAGATACCCCACTGCACCGCTGTGGCATTCGCGCCCGCCGCGCGCAGTCGCTGGGCGAGGGCATCGAGCATCCGGTTGACGGTGGCGTAGAGGATCTGTCCTCGACCGCCGAACGTCGCGGCCGCCGAGGAACAGATGATGATCCGGCAGCCCTCGGTCATCGGTAGCACACGCAGCAAAAGGTCGGTGCCGACGATCTTGGAACCGCCCATCTCCCAAACCTTTTCGGCGGTGATATCGGCGAGTTCGGCGCCGACATAGTTCACCGCCGCATGCACCAGCACGCTCACCGGCCGATCGGCCTGCGCATCGGCGAACCGGCGCACCGCGTGCTCGTCGCTGACATCGCATGCGACGACCACGACCTCGACATCGCTGATCTCCCGGATCGAACGCACCCGGGCCGCAGTGGCATCGCTCTGCCCCGAACGGCTCAGCAACGTGATCCGCCGAGCGCCGCGCTCGGCGAAGTGCGCACCGAACTTCAGTCCCAGCGTGCCGGTGCCGCCGACGATGACGACATGGTCGAGCTCATCGGATGCTTCGCCGAGCGCGGACTCCTGGTCCACCTCGAGCCGCTTGGCATATAGACCGCCCGCACGCAACGCCAGTTGCGGTTCGTCCTTGGTGTGCAGGGCTCGCACTATCGCGGCGGCCTGCGCGGGGTCGGCATCGTGCGCGAGGTCCAGGTGCCGGAACGCGGTGCCGATGTATTCCATGCCGATGCAGCGGAACCCGGCCGAGATCGCGCCGTGGAACAGGTGTGGCACGGCATCCTCGGCCACGACGGATTCACCGCCGATGGTCAGCACCCAGCATTCGGTGACGGTCGAGTCGATGGCGGGTAGCCACCGCGACTCATAGAACTCGGCCACCGCACGAAGGGCGGCGGGCCCGTCCATATCGGGGAGTTCCGGCAGCAGTACCACAATGGTGTCGCGGTCGCTGTCGGGTCGATTCGGATCGAAAACCGTGGCGTCGCCCCCATGGTTGTACGCCGCGCTGGTCAGCGCCGCTGCCAGTTCGGCGCATCGGCCGGTGGGGTCGACGATCAGCAGCGTGCGCGGCGCGGCGAGTGCACGTCGCTCCAGCCGCACCCAGCTCTCGGCCAGTCGCGTCGGGTACTCCCCCGCACGGTGCGATTCGATGCCCACCGATCGCGGCCGCTGGGCCGGGGTGGCGGATCGGTATGCGGCCCAGAGCCGTTGCGGGTTGAGCACCGTATTCGGGAAATCGCGCAGCGGCAATGGGACAGTGCCGGAATCGGAATCGATGCGCAGCGCGTCCCATGAATAGTTGAGGTCGTGCACCGCGACCGTGGCCACGTTGCGCGTGAACTCCGTCAGCCCGGTCGCGGTGCGCAGCGACGTGCCGAGCACCTGAAGATCGCGCGGCGGCAGCCCCGGATCATGTGGCACCAGGGTCAGGTTCTCCTGCGCCGCCAGTTGCAGCATCGGATGTTCGGACACCTCGATGAAGGTGTCGATGCCGTCGGTAGCGGCCGCCACGATGGCGCGATCGAAACGGACCCGGTTGCGCAGATTCCAGTACCAGTACTCATCGTGCTGCAGATCCGGCGTGATCGCCGCGCCGAGGGTGGCCCCGTAGCAAGGTATATCGGTATCGGTGAAGTTCGGATCGCTCATCTCCGCGCCGAGGAAGGCCTCGAACTCCGACCGCACTTCGGCCACGATCGAGGTGTGTGCCGGATAGGCGACCCGGATCTCCCTGGCGAACTGGCCGTTCGCGGTGGCGGTCGCGACCATATCGACAATGGTTTCCCGGTCGCCGGAGATGGCCAGAATGTGCGGCGAGTTGACCACTGACAGCTCGGCCCACCCGGAGTGCCTGGCCAGCAGCGCCTCGCAGGCGTCGCGGTCCATACCGAGGACGGCCATAGAGTAGCCGCGCGGCGAGATCCGCTCGACCAGCCGGGCGCGGTGCGTCACCGCGAGTACCGCGTCGCGGCGCGTCATCACACCCGAGACCGCACCGGCCGCCAACTCCCCCTGGCTGTGCCCGATGGTGGCGGCGGGCAGCACACCGACGGCACGCCACATGGCGGCCAGACCCGCCATATGAAACATCAAGGCGGGCTGCACTTCCCAGATGGCATCGGCGTATTCGCCCTCGTTCCCGAGCAGATAGTGCAGCGGGCTGACGTGGCCGAAGCGCTCCCGATGGATCTCGGCGCAAGCATCGATCTCGGCACGGTAGGCCGCGGAAACCTCGTAGTACAGCGCGCCCATGCCCGTCCGCTGGCTGCCCTGACCGGGAAAGACCAGCCCGATCCGGCGAGCGGTCGCGATGCCGTCCGTCGATACCACCGACGGGTGCGCGACGTCTTGGGCGACCGCCCGCATCGCGTCGAGTAGTTGCGCGTGATCGGTGACCATCGCCAGCGCCCGCCGCCGACGCGCGATCCGCGTGCGAAACAGCATGTCCGCCACCCGATCCGGGGTCACTTCGGGATGCCGCTCCAGATATCCGAGAATCGCCGCCGCCTCACCGCGCAGCCCGTCGGCCGTATCGGAGGACAGCAGCACCGGGACGGTTCCGTCCGGAAGTCGGTATTCAGGCATCGATATCCTCCAGCAGGGGCATGGCCAAGATCGCGTGCGCATTGGTGCCCGCGACGCCGAACGAGGAGACGGCACCGTATCGCCCGCCACCGATCGGGTCCCAGGGTTCGAGTTTCGTGGCCAACCGCAGACTGGTGGCCTCCCAATCCACCTCGGTGGTCGGATTCTCCGCGTAGAGGCTCGGCGCGATCTGACCGTTCAAGCCGCACAGCAGCACCTTGATCAGGCCGAGCACCCCCGAGGCGGCCTGTGCGTGGCCGATATTCGACTTCACCGAGCCGAGTCGCGGGCCATCGGTGCCGCGGTCGAGGCCGCCGTAGGACTGTGCGAGAGCGGCCAGCTCGAGCGGGTCGCCGACCGGCGTTCCGGTGCCGTGTCCCTCGATCAGGCCTATGTCATCCGGCCGAACTCCGGCCGCCGCCAGGGTTTTCTCGATCAGCCGCTGCTGTGCCGTCACACTGGGTACCGCGAGCGGTGCCCCCTTGCCGTTGTGGTTCAACCGGGTGGCGAGCACGCGGCCATAGATCCGATGGCCGAGTTCACGTGCGCGCGATTCATGTTCGACGACGACCACTCCCGCGCCCTCACCCCACAAGGTGCCGGTCGCGTCGGCGGCATAGGAGCGACAGTGTCCGTCGACGGCGAGCGCGTTGTTCTTGGCGAACTCGAAGAATGCCGCGGGCGAACCCATGACACAGACGCCACCGGCCAGCGCCCACTCGCATTCACCGGCGCGCACGGCGTTGGCAGCCAGGTGCAATGCGGTCAGCGACGATGCGCACGCGGTATCGGTGGTCAGCGACGGCCCGATCAGTCCGAGACTGTGCGAAATCCGACCCGCCACCGCGCCGAGGGCCGTCCCCGTGGCCCGATATCCGGAGTACTCGGTGACCACACCGGACTGCGGCCCGTACTCATTGATGGACGCACCCATGAAGCAACCGACCTCGGCGCCGTCCAGCGCCCCCGGATTGATGCCCGCATTCTCCAACGCCCGCCAGGCCACCCGCAGCGCGACCCGCTGCTGCGGATCCATCGAAATGGCCTCGCGCGGGGTGATACCGAAGAACATCGGATCGAATTCGGTTGCCGCCGAGAGGAAACCACCGGCATCGGCAACTCGACCCCATCCTTCAGTGCGGTGCAGCGCGAGCAACTCCTCGATCGGCCATTCCCGATTGCGCGGGAACGGTCCGATGAGTTCCCGCGATTCGGCCAGCACCGACCAGAAGTCGGGCAGTGTCTCGATACCGCCCGGCGCCTCGACGGCCATACCGGAGATGACGATCGAGTTCATTTCCGCACTCATCCGACGCGGTCCAGTTCGGGCGCGAGTAGTTCCGCGATACCGGCGGCATTGTCGTTCAAGTAGAAATGTCCGCCGTCGAAGATGGTGACGTCGATTTCCTGTGCGCTGTGCTTGGACCAGTCGTACAGCTCACGCGGCGTAATGAGGTGATCCTCGGCACCGCCGAGCACGTGAATCTTGGCCTGCACCTGGACATCCACCGGGCAGGTATAGGCATCGAAGGCCCGGTAATCGGCCTTCACCACCGGCAGCGCCATCCGCATCACCTCGCGGCTGCCGAGTACATCCGCGCCGGTGCCCTCCAACGCGCTGAGGTGGTCGAGAATCTGCTCATCCTGGGTCGGATGCGGCGGCAGGTCCACGGCCCGGCCCGGTGAAACAGCGGCGGACGGCGCGAGCAACCGCACTTCGAGTCCGGCCGCCTCGGCATTGCGCACCAGTTCGAAGGCCACCATCGCGCCCATGCTGTGGCCGAAGACCGTCAGCGGGAGACCGCGATTGTGTTCGGAGCTAAGGAATTCCGCGAACGCACCGGCGGCGAGTTCGGGCAGCGTGGCGAGTGCCGCCTCGCGGGCCCGGTCCTGGCGACCCGGGTACTGGAAGATCAGGACGGTGAAGTGTTCGCTGAGCACCTTCGAGAACGCGCGGTAGGTGGACGCGCCGCTACCCGCGTGCGGGCAGATCAACAATGGCGGGCACTCGACGGAGCGGGGCCGGTGGAATTGCCGGATCCATCCGAGATTTGCTGGCATTTCTTGACTCCTGCGCTCCCGCCGGACGCCCCGGCGCAATGGTCGCGCCAGGCATTCAATCGGCGGCGTACAACACCCCCCGGCTCGCTGCACTGATCTGTGGTTACTTCTGAACGGTCGCCCAATATTAGCGTAGCCTACCCTAACCCGTCTAGGCAGTCCCTTCGTGACCGGCGAGATAGCCACCGCGGGTGAAGAATTCCGCGGCCGAATGCTCGGTGCCGTCCGCGGCGCGAATCCGGGTGAGCACCAGGCCGCGATTGCGCCCGCGATGCGCCTCCGGACCGCAAACCACCGCGCCGCCGCCCTCCTGCACGATCACCCGACCGGGCGTCCCGCCGTAGCGCGCCTCCGAAACCGCCGCCTCGAGCACCTCGATCCGCTCACCGCGGTAGTAGGTGAACGCGCGCGGATACGGCTCGGACAGTGCGCGCACGAAACGCTCCAGATCGACGGCGGACCAGGTCCAGTCGATGCGGCTGTCTCGCTCGGAACGCTTGTGGAAGTACGTTCGCTCGGATTTGCGCTGCGGCTTCCATTGCGCGGTACCGGTTTCCAGGGCCTGCAGCGCTTCTTGCAGCGCACCGGGGATGAGTTCCATACCGCGCAAAACCAATTCGGTGCCGGTATCGGTGGGGCCGATGGGCAATGCGCGCTGCACCAAAATGTCGCCGGTGTCCAAGCCCTCGTCCATCCGATGCACGGTCAGGCCCGTCTCGGATTCACCGCTGATCAGCGCCCACAGCACCGGCGAGAAGCCGGTGAACTTCGGCAGCAGCGAATCGTGCAGATTGAGGGTGCCGTGCGGGGGCAGGTTGTAGAGCTCGGCAGGCATCCAGGTGTACCAACTGTTCACCACGATGACATCCGGTTCGGCCCGCTTCACCAGGTCGATGGTTTCGGCATCGGCCCGTTCGGTCAGGTGCACCGGAATACCGTGCTCGCGGGCGAGTTCCTCGACCGAATCCGACCAGATCCCCTTGTAGGAATCCGCACTGGCCGGATGGGTGACCGCGAGCACGACCTCGTGCTCGGAATCAATCAATGCCTGCAGGGTGCTGCGGCCCCAGGTCTGGAAGCCGAACGAGACGATGCGCATGAAACCTCACCTAGATGAACGGGGGAACTCGGGGCCCGATCAGCCCAGTCGGGCGGCCGAGCCTCGCCGCGCACCGACGACCTGACGCGCCGGGGCGGTACGCAATACCCGATCCGAAAGTTCGCCGAGGCAGCTGAGATTCGGGAACCCGGGCCCCTGCGCGATGGCCGCCATATTCGGCAGATAGAGCTTCGCGTCCAGTCCGGAGACCGCCAGGTCATAGCCGATCGCGGCCTCCAGCCTGACCTGGTTCAGCGGACCGCCGACGGCGAGTTCGAGCAGATCGGCGGCATCGGAATCGAAGAGCTCCAGGAACCACAGCGGCTGCCCGCCGGTCGCGTCGACCACCAGATCGAAGTTGTGCGCCTGATCCGGGCGGCGGTCGTTGCGCAACGTCACGGATACGCCGTCGCCCTGGTCGGCGACCCGCACGACCCGCCCCTGCATATGGTGCACGCGGTTGTCGCCGATCACGCTCTCCTGCACACGCACCGAGAAGACGCCGCGGTCGGTGCGCCGGATGACATCGCGACGCTCGTCCATGCTCAGCGCGTTCCATTTGGTCGGATCGCTGAAGAGCGCATTCTCGAAATAGCTTTCGCCGCGGGTGTAGATGGTGGCCTTGGGCGTGATCACCGAAATGGTCAGCATGTCGTGGCGGACCAGCTCGTCCAGTGCCGAACCCGCGGTTTCGCCGCCGCCGATCACCGCGACGCGTGAGGAGACCGGCAGCGCGCGTTTGCCTGCCAGGTTCCAGAATTCGGCAATGCTGAGCACCCGCGGGTGTTCGGCCAGGGCACGGCCGCTGTGGCCCGGACCGGTGATCATCAGTGCGTCCGTGTCGATTTGGGTGGTCACACCATCGGCGTCGGTTACCGAAACCAGCCAGCCGTCGGCCGCCGCGGCGACCGAATCCACTGACGCGAGGACCAATTCGAGATCGATCGCGCGGGCAACCCACTGCAGGTATTTGGCCCAGACGTGGTGGTGTGGGCTCGGGCGGCCACGGTCGATCCATTCGGCGTAGGTGCCGTGCTCGACCAGGAACGAGGTCCAGCTGTAGGCCATCATCGCCTCGTCGATGGCCCGGTTGTGCCCGCGCGCCCAGGTCGAGTGGTACGGGAATCCGATGTCCTTCTCCGGACTCGTACCGAGCCGGTGCTGCCCGTCGGTCCAGCCGCCGCTCGGTAGCCAATTGCCGCCGACGGCATGGGCCTCGACGACGATCACCCGTGGGGCCGCCAGCCCCAACTTTCGCAGGACGTGCGCTTTCGCGGCCACCGCAAGGGCTTTCGGCCCTGCTCCGACCACCAATAGTGTGTCCACGGTTCTCCTGCGTTCGATCTGGCGGTAGTCAGGGTCACCTAACTTCCGACTTTCATCTTTGCATAGGCTTACCTTATATTGCACTGTAGTGCCAGTCCTCGACCGGCACACTCCCGGCAGATGAACGATTGGATGATCCGATGCTCAGCACCAGAAATAGGCCGGTGGCGCGCCTTGCCACCGCGGCGTTTTCGCTCGCCGCGGCCGCCGCGATCGGCGCATTCGGCACCGTCGCCACCGTGGCCCCCGCCACCGCCGCGCCCATCGGCGCACCGATGCGGACCGCCACCCCCGGCCTCGGTGAGCTGAAGGCCAAGCTGCAACTGGTGCTGAACACCGGCGCTTCGCGCTCCGCCCGCGCAGCCGAACTCGAGGCGGGCGAGGCCGGTCTGCCCCTGGTCGACCAGGTCGGTGGCGTCATGGCCGCGGCCCCGCCGAGCTTCCGCTGGAATGTCCTCGGCCCGGTCAATGTTTCCGGCGATCTGCTCACCGCCCAGCTGACCACCGCCATCGACGGCTGGGACCCCTGGTACTTCGACCTGTCCTGGAAGCAGATCGACGGCACCTGGAAGCTGACCCGAGAGGCCGAATGCACCATCGCAAGCGTCGCGATGCTGCCCTGCGACCTGTAATCGCCTGCGGCACGCGCGAGTTGGCCCCGAGGTTGCTCACTGCCTCGGGGCCACACGGCCATTCGGAGTCGTTTCCACCCACACCCCACGACATCAGAGTTTGTTTAGGCTAACCTTAGCCGCATGGGTAGAGGCTTCGAAGGGTTGATGCTGAAGGCGTGGCGTGCCGAGGATTACCGGCTCACGGTGACCTCGACCGAGTACATCAGCGACAAATACCTGCGGCTCGGATTCGATGCGGGCGGACTACTCGCCGATCATCCGGTGCACCCGACGCAATGGGTGCGGCTGTGGATTCCGAATGGTGAGCGCGAGCACCAGCGCGGCTACACGCTGGTCGATCCCGATCCGGATGGGAACAAGTTCTCGATCGAATTCGCGGTACACCACGGCCCCGCCTCGATGTGGGCGCAGCAGGCGTCCGTCGGCGACCAGATCGATGTGTCGGTGCTCGGCTCGGATTTCCAACTGCCCGAACCACTCCCGAGCGAGTTCGTCATCTTCGGCGATACCGCATCGCTGCCCGCCATCAATTCGCTGCTCGACGCGATCGGCGATGTACCCGCCCGGGTCTGGCTGGAATGGCAATACGAATCCGATACCGGGCTCCCGGTCCGCAATAAGCCGCACCACGAGGTGAAATGGGTGCAGCGGATCGATAACGGTCGGCTGTTGCGCGAGCAGGCCAATGAAATGCAGTGCCCGAAGGACGCTTTCGCCTGGGTCGCGTGCGACGGCCACACCACGCGCTCGATCGTCAAGGCACTGAAGACCACTCATGGTCTGCCCAAAACCGCGATCAAATCCCGCGCTTATTGGAAATAGTCACACCGTTCGGTCAAGCGCATCCAGGAACTCGGCGTCCGCCGCGGTACCGGAAGCGGGCCGCAGTCGATCAGCCAGCAGCCCCTGGAAACGCGGGCACGTCATGATGTCGTCGTACGGGCATTCGCCTTCGAGCATGTCGAGTGCGGCCTGTGCTCGGGCGATCCGTGCCAGCAGCCGCTCGCGATGGCGGACCGTCACCTCGTGGCGCGCCGGTGCGGACCGTGCGGCCAGCATCGTGCGGATGTCGGCGAGCCCGAAGCCCGCCTCCTTCGAGATCAGGATCGCCGCCACCCGGTGCAGGTCCGCGTCGGTGTAGCGGCGGCGGTCACCTGCGCGGGCCGGTGTCAGCAGTCCTTCGGCCTCCCAATATCGCAGTACATGTGTCGGCAACCCGAACTGGGCCGCCACCTCACCGATTGACTTCATGTCGACATTAAGTCGCACACTGACGGCCATGTCTACGTTGCTCACTCTGCTCGACGCCTTCGACGACCTACCCCAGGTACGCAACCTGCGAGAACACACCTACAACGCATTGGGCGACACCGTTGTCGACGTCGGCTGTGGGAGCGGGCGCGCCGTCGGTGAGTTGGCCGCGCGCGGGGTGCGGGCCATCGGCATCGACCTCGACCCGGCCACGATCGAGATCGCCGGCCAGCGCTGGCCCGCGGGCGAGTTCCATATCGCCGACGCCACCGCGTTGCCCCTCGATGACGGCTCGGTCACCGGCTACCGCGCCGATAAGGTTCTGCACACCCTCGCCGAGCCCGAGCAAGCCGTCGTCGAGGCGCGCCGGGTCCTGGCGGGCAACGGCCGCGCTGTGCTCATCGGCCAAGACTGGGACACCTTCGTCATAGACTCCGACGATCCCGGACTCACCCGCACGCTGGTCCACGCTCGCGCGGACGGTATGCCCAACCCACGGGTTGCCCGGCGATACCGCAATCTCCTGCTGGACAACGGATTCGTCGACGTTACCGTCGAGGTCCACACGATCGTGTGGACAGACGCCGCGGCCCTGCCGGTGCTCGCCAATATCGCGGGAGAAGGTGCCTGGCTCGACGACCAAGCCGCCAGGGCGCGCACCGATCGACTGTTCGTCGCCGTCCCGATCTTTCTCGCCTCCGGGACGCGCGCCGGTTGAGTACCGGTTCGCGGTCGTTCGGGAAATGGCCTGCCGTATCGGGAGCTCTCCAGCGATAACAGAAGCGGCCAACTCACGAATTCTCTAGACCGGCGCGGGCTCCAATCGCCAACCGGCGGCCCGCGACCGCTCGTTCCAGAAGTCGGCATAGCGGCCGCCGAGCGCCAAAAGTTCGGAGTGCGTACCACGTTCGACGATCCGGCCACCATCCAGGAACAGGATCTGATCGGCATGCGCGATGGTTGCCAGCCGATGCGCGACGACGATTACCGTTTTATCCCTGGTGAGTTCGTGTATCCCGCGCACGACGACCGCCTCGCTGTGCGGATCCAACGCACTGGTCGCCTCGTCGAGCAGCACGATCGGCGCATCCTCGAGCAGTGCGCGGGCGATCGAAACCCGTTGCCGCTCACCACCGGACAATGTCGCACCGCCCTCGCCGACCGCCGTGTCATAGCCGTCGGACAGCCGCTCGACGATCTCGTCCACCCTGGCCGCCTCGGCCGCGCGCCACAGTTCGGCGTCGGTGGCGTCGGGGCGGCCGATCCGAATATTGTCCGCAACCGACTGATTGAACAGATACACGTTCTGGAAAACGAGCGAAAGCTGATTCAGCAGTGTCTCCGACGGCTGCTCGCGCACATCGTGCTCGCCGACGATTACGCGTCCAGCCCCGACATCGTAGAACCGCGCGACGAGCCGCAGCAGCGTCGTCTTACCCGCTCCGCTCGGCCCGACGATCGCGGTGGTGCTCCCAGCAGGCACCTCGAAGCTCAGCTCCGACAGCACCGGTTCACCCGGCCGGTAGCCGAAGCAGACATTGTCGAAGACAACCGACGGCGCACCCGGTGTCACCGACGCCTTCGCCTCGGGCAGTACAGGTTCGGCGAGCAGTCCGGTGACCCGGTCGGCGGCCGCGGCGGCCGACCGCAGCGCATTGCCCAGCTGCGCGGCCTGATTCAGCGGTTCGATGAACCTGGAGCTCACCGCGATGAGGGCGATAGCGGCCGCTGCCGATACGGCGCCGTCGGTAACCCGGCCCACCGCAATATAGACCAGCACCAGGAACACGGCCTGCACGAACAGTGCGAATACGATCAGCCCCGGCACCGATGCGAACATCAATCGGATGATCGCCGAACGTTGTTGTGCCAGGGCGCTATCGAGTGCTCGGTTACCGGGCCCGACCGCGCCGAAGGCGCGCAACACCGGCTGCGCCTGCGCGAATTCGACCACCCGCGAATCGGCTTCGGTCGCCGTCTCGTGCATCCGCGCGTCGGAGCTGGTGTACGCGCGATTGGCCAGTCCATTGACCACGAACAACACCGGCGCGGCGAGCAGCATGGCCAGCGAGATCCGCCAATCGATGAACAGCATGCCGACCGCGACACCGAGCGGAACCACAATGCTGGTCAGCACCTTGGTCAGCAGATACGCGATCAGGCCCTGGATCTCACGCACATTCTCGACCACGATCCGCGACAGCGGCCCAGCGCTGTGCGTCTCGAACCAGCCGAGCGGCAAGGCATTCAGATGGTCGCCGAGTCTGGACTGCAGCCCGCGCTGCATACCGACGCCGATGCGCAGACCGATTACGGCCTGCAGATATCCGAAAACAACGACCCCGGCGACCGCGACCAACATCCACAGCGCCCAGAACCAGGCGCGGCCGAGATCGTTGTCGAACAATGCCTCCAGCACCGGCACCAACAGCAGATACGCCACAGCCTGACTCAGCGCCTGAGCGATGATGGCCGCCAACAGTTTCGGCCTCAGGTGCGCGAACTCCGCCGGAATCAGCGCGAGCACCTTGCGAATCATCGTGTCACCTCGACATTTTCGACCAGCGCGAGCGCGCCGATAGCCGCCTCGTTTATTTCCCAGAGCCGCTGATAGGTACCGCCCGCTTCGCGCAGACCGTGGTGATCCCCCTGTTCGACCAGGGATCCGTTCTCCAGCACGAGAATCCGATCGACACCGGTGATTGTGTGCAGCCGGTGTGCGATTACGAGCACTGTCCGACCCGCGACCAGCACCGCGAGCCCATCCTGAACCGCCGCCTCGGATTCCGGATCGGCGAAGGCGGTCGCTTCATCGAGCACCAGCACCGGAGTATCAGCCAAAAGCGCGCGGGCGATCGAAAGTCGTTGTGCCTCACCGCCCGACAGCGTCGCATCGACACCGATCTCGGAGTCGTAACCGCGCGGCAGCGCCAGGATGCGATCGTGGATCTGGGCCGCCCGCGCCACCTGCTCCAGCGCGGCATCATCGGCATCGGGACGGGCCAGCCGCAGGTTCTCGCGAATGCTGCCGCGGATCAAGCGCACATCCTGGAAGACGAATCCGACGGTGCGATAAAGCTCCTCGCTCGAAAAGTCGCGAATATCGCGGCCCGCAATGGTGATTCGCCCGGCACCGACGTCGTAGAAGCGCGGCAGCAGCTTCGCGAGCGTCGACTTACCCGACCCGCTCGGCCCAACCAGCGCGGTAATGGTGCCCGGTCGCAGCTCGAGGTCGATCTCGCGCAGCACCTGGTGACCCGCGCGATATCCGAAACTCACGCCCTCGAACCGCACCACGCCTACCTGCTCCGGATCGGGCGCCGATGTCGTCTCGGGCACAGTCAATTCGGGTGTCTGCTGCAGTTCGTGCAGTCGCACAGCGGCCGCACCGGCGGCCCGCAACGCCTGAGAGCCGTACCCTAGACCGAGCAGCGCACTACCCAGGCCGAGGCCGACGAGCAAGAACGGCAATATATCCAGCGGCGCGACCCAATCCAGTCCCACCGCGGCGAGCCCGGCGATCACCACGACCAGCATCACGAATACCGGCATGACCACGATGTCGGAGGCCGACTGAATGCGAATGATCGGCATCTTCAACCGATTCAGGCTGTCGGCTTGGCCGTCCACCGCCTCCTGAAATACCGTGTGCGCCCGGCCCGCTTGCCCGAACGCCCGCACCACCTGGATGCCGTCGACGAATTCGATGGCGGCGTCCTGGGTTCGGCGTTCCCAGCGGGTATAGACGGCCATGCGATCGCGGCCGTCCTGGTCCATCATCCGGCTGAACAACACCAGGTAGGCGATCAGTGGAATCAGCAGTGCCACCGTGAGTCGCCACTCGACGCTGACGAGATAGCCGAGCGTGACCAGCGGCACGGTGAGCGCGCCGACGAACTCGAGCCGCGCATGCGCGACCAGATAGTGCAGCGCCTCGACATCGTCCTGCAGATATTTCTTCACCTCGCCGGAGGACCGTTCACCGAACCAGCCCAGTGGCACCCTGGTCAGCTTGGCCGCCAACAACCTACGCAACGTCAGCTGGTATCCGGCATCGACCAGATGCGACCAGGTCAGCGCAGCCGCCTGCAGCAAGCCCCGCGCGATGAGCACAACCACGGCGATCAGCAGCAGTCGCCACACCCGATCGGTATCCACCTGGTCGGTGAGCAGCTCCCGGCAGGCCGCCACGATCAACACGAACGGCACGACGGTGCCGACCGAGGCAATGGCCACGAGGATGCTTGCGAGCGTCAACGTCGCGCGCACTGGCGCGAGGATCTCCTTGCGGGCCGCGGCTTCCTGCTGCTTTCGCGCCTTCAGCACCGCCTTCGGCGGCCGGTTTCCGGTTTTCTCCACCCTCATCTGCCTTGCCCCTCTCACCGACCCTCGTGCCGCAACGGCACCCATCTTCACACAAGATGAGCCGAGAAAGTAGGTTAGGCTAAGTTATCTACTGGCCGTTTCAGCCGAGGTCACGGTGCTTGCTACCGCGACACCGGCCCCTTGTCCGAGCAGCAGGCGCACCGGGCGATGCAGGTGCACCTGTATTGCAGTGTGGACAGCTGCAAGGTCCGCCGCCGCGCCGGACAGACGCTGGTCGAATCCCGACGAATGGTGCTGGACCGAGAAATACGCCGAGGGACTCGCATCGCTTTCGATGACCGAGGAACAATTCCACGCCGAATATTCGGTCACGGTGCGCGTCACGCCGGATCGGCTGCGCGGATTCTGAGCCCGACCCGGCCGTGAGCTGGGCATTCGTCGCCGACTAAGGTCATCGGTGATGAGAAGGAGGCAGCAGCCGCCGTTGCCCAAGCGGCACGGCCTGGATCCGGCCCGGCTCCGCCTACCGGAGCAGGGCGATTGGGCGACCATTCGCGACCATTTGGTCGACCGGCAGCCTCGCGTCCCCGCCGCGCGCATAGATGAGCTGCTGGATGCGGGCGGGATCGTCGACCTATCCGGTCCGATCGCGCCGGATGCGCCGTATGTGCCGGGCGGCGCGGTCTGGTTCCATCGCGACCTACCCGATGAGACCGAAGTGCCGTTCGATATCCCGATCGTCTACCGCGACGACGCTCTGCTCGTCGTCGACAAGCCGCATTTCCTGGCCACGATTCCCCGTGGCCAGCACATCCTGCAGACGGCGTTGGTGCGGCTACGTCGCGAACTCGACCTACCCGATCTGATTCCGGCGCACCGGCTCGACCGCGTCACGGCGGGGCTGGTGCTCTTCGTGGTCGATCCGGCCCGGCGCGGGGCATATCAGACGATGTTCCACAAGCGCACGGTGCGCAAGGAGTACGAGGCCATCGCCGCATTCGATCCGGAGCTGACGCTGCCGCGCACGGTGCGCAGCCGGATCATCAAGGAGAAGCAGGTGCTCGCCGCCCAGGAAGTAGCGGGTGAGCCCAATGCGGAGACCTGGATCGAGTTGCTGGAGCAGCGCGACGGCCTAGGTCGCTATCGGCTACGGCCACTGACCGGGCGCACCCATCAGCTGCGACTACATATGAACGGACTCGGCATTCCGATCCTCGGCGACGACTTCTATCCGGCAATCACCGAAAAATCTGTGCACGACTTCACTCGGCCATTGCAATTGCTGGCCACATCACTCGAATTCACCGACCCGATCAGCGGCGCCCCGCGCCGGTTCGACAGCGCTCGAACGCTGCAGGCATGGGCGGATCCGCAAGGGTGGCGGGTCGGTATTAACGCCGCCGGTGCGTAACGCGAAACAGGGTACGACCATGTTGATGACGCGAACCCCCGAAGCCGACCACCGCGCACCGCTTGCCGGCATCCGTAGACTGGGCCGGGTGCTTCAACCGGACCTCGACGAAGCGGCACCGCCCCGCCACAAATTGCACGCCTATCTGGACGTGGCCGTTGTGGTGGCCGTCCTGGCCGGCACCAATCTGATCGCCCACTTCACCACCGCATGGGCGAGCATCCTCACCGTTCCGATCGCCGCCGTCGTCCTGCTCGCACTCATGCGCCGACGCGGACTCGGCTGGTCCGAACTCGGATTAGCACCGCGACACTGGCGGCGCAGCACACTCTGGGCACTCGGTGCCGTCGGTCTGGTGCTCGCGGTCGTCGCGATCGGGGCGTTGCTACCAATCACCCGGCCGTTCTTCCTCGCCGACCGCTACGCCACCATCTCCGGCGCACTCATCGCATCGATGATCGTCATCCCGCTGCAGACCGCGATCCCGGAAGAGCTGGCCTTCCGCGGTGTCCTGCACGGCACGCTCGACCGCGTCTACGGCGCCCGCGGTGTCTTCGCGGCGGGCTCGCTGCTTTTCGGCCTCTGGCATATCGCCTCCTCGCTGGGCCTTACCACCAGCAACCGAGGCCTGACCGGGGTCGTCGGCGGCGGTCCGGCGGGCCAGATCATCGGCATCCTGCTCGCCGTCCTCGCCACGGCTGCCGCGGGCGTCGTCTTCACCTGGCTGCGCCGCCGCAGCGGCAGCCTGCTCGCCCCGATCGCGCTGCACTGGTCTGTCAACGGAGCAGGCGCACTGGCGGCCGCGATCGTCTGGCATACGACGCTGACCTGAGCTCGCCGATTGGCGCGGCGATGACCGGAGAGGGGAGCGGATCCAGCGTGTCCGAGGTTGCGCGCTCGGCTCGCTCTGAACATCGGCGAGCTCCGATACGTGGGCCGATCGATCGTTGGTCGCCGAGTCTGGCGAGGAAGTTTTCCGCGGACAGGATCTCGCGATTCGCGCATTTGTTCGAGTTTCGGGGTAGCGAGCATTGACCTCTGGCGGGTAGCGGTTTAATCTCGGTGCGATCACACATATGTTCGAGCATGTAGGTCTGCGTCGGTATGCACCTGCTTCTGGGAAGGCTCGCGATGCGCGACAAACAGTCGACCGGTAGGTCCGAGATCGCCGCATTGGCCGAGCGGGTCGCGAACGCGCGGGGTCGGTTGCCGCTGCAGGAGGATGCGGCGCTGGTTCAGGCGTTATCGGATGACGAGATCGACGCCGAACAGCAACTCGCGCAGTGGGTTCGGGCACAGCGAAGGGGCCAGCGCAAGCGGGCCGTCCAGGATGAACTCGCGGCGGAGAAGCGTACTCGGCGAACCATGTCCGCCATCCAACGCGCCGACGATGCGGATGCGCGCTGGCATCGGCGGGCGCTCGCGGCGCGGCGGCGGGTCTCGAATCAGGATGCGCGCCTTGCCCAGTTGTACCGCCGGGCCGAATGGTCCTCGCGCGCATTGATCGCTGTCGTCGTGCTCGGCATGGTGTGGGCCGGGGTGAATGTCCAGCACAATCTGGTGCCCAGCGGGAATATGGCAGATCCGCTGTACTGGTTGAGCTATGGCATCGAGGCGATGATCTCGATCCCGATCATCACCATCATGGTGGCCGCGACGACGGCCGCCCGCTGGGGCCGCGAACTCGATCGAGGCAAGGTCGTCTTCTTCGAAACCGCGCTGCTCGGTACGACCATCGCACTCAATGCGGGCCCGCATCTGGCCGCCGGATCCTTCGGTCAGGCCGCCGAATACGCGATCGCCCCGGTTATGGTCGGCGTCGTCATCTGGTTGCACGCCTGGGTTTCCGCACGATACGCCCTGCTCATCGACAGCGTTCCGATGGTCGAGGACGAACCCGACCTGCCGCCGCGGCATCGGGTCACCACCGAACGTGGAGCGCCCATCGACACCTTCCGCGACGAACCCGCCGACCGTCGAGAACTACTCGCCGCCAAGGGTTTCGATCCCCTACTCGACCAGGCAGGTGTCCGCTTCCCGGTCGACATGGATACCCACGTCGCCGAGGCAGCGATGCGCGCCGCGCAACCCGACACGGTCCCCGTCTCGCGCCTCGATTGCACCGAAACCCTGGTGTACCACGCCCAGAGCACCCGCTCGACCAACGGCCGTTTCACCCAACAGATTCCGAGCGAGGACTACCGATCCGGTCACGCGATGCGTGGGTCGGATTCGATCCACGACACCGCACGCAACGTTGCCGACGCCGATGGCACAAGGCCCGCGCATCCATCGTCCTCTGCCACGAACCCCTTCGGCGAAAATCCATTTCACGCCGCCGACGTCGATCAGCGCATTGCACCTGATGGCACCGCAAACGTCAGTCAACGCTCGCCGCATGCCACTGTGCGTGTCGAGTCAGCGATGGCGCAGGTGAACACTCGCGACACGCACACAGCTGTCGCCCCAACCGTGTCCTTTCCTCAGACTGCTTCTACGGCTGCCGGCGAGCACATAGCTGCCGGTGCCACCGGATTCGAGCCCGATACCGCGCCTGCGACCGCTGCCGATGAGCGCACGACTGCCGCTGGCACAGGCTTCGTGCCACGGACGGCTGCGCCGGGTGCCGCCAGCACCCGCGACGAACACACCACCGTTGCCGCCACCGGATACGAGGCGGACAACGCGTCAAGGACAGCTGCCGATCATCGCGCGACCTTCGCTAGCACGGGCTCCACGCCACGGACCGCAGCGGCGAACGCCGCCAGCGCCCGCGACGAACACACGGACGTTGCAACCGGATTCGTCGCGCAGAACGTCGCCGATGAGCGCACGGCTTTCACTGCCGCAGGCTTCGCCCCTCGGGCCGCTGCACCGAATGCGGCCCGCGCCCACGATGAGCACACCACTGCCACAGCCGGATTCGATCCCCAGACTGCGGTGACTTCGCCCGGCGAGAACACAGCTCTCACTGCCCAAGGTTTCCGGGACCATACTGCTGCACCGAGTGCGGTCAGCACCCGCGATGAACACATCTCAGTTGCCGACATCGGTACCACGTCCGCGACAACTGGTTCCACTCGCGTCGAGACCGCGGGTTCCGCTACAAGCGGCGACAGTGCCCGGACGGCACCTGCGGCCGCTGATCACGCGGCTTTTCCCGCCACAGGCATCGACCTCCGAACTGCGACGACGGCTGATATCGGCGCTTCCGATGAGCGCACGGCCCCAGGCACCGGAGACTTCGAGCAGGATGGCACCACCACAGCTTCCGTTCGCGACGAACGCCCCACTCGCGACGCGAGTGCGACTTCTGTTGTCGGCGAGGTCGAATCGCAGAAGGCCTCGGCACGCCACGCAGCACAGTCGCAGCTGAGCATCTTCGATACGGCCGCTGTCGAGCCTGCGGTGCAATCCAGTGACGACACCGCCCACACACCACGCCGCCGCGCACAGCCCGACACGAGTCGCGTCACGGTTTCTCACAACGCAACCACAGCGGGCACGGGCACGGGCACGGGCACGGGCACGGGCACGGGCACGGGCACGGGCACGGGCACGGAAGCTGATGCTCCCCGGCCCGCGAAGTCAAGCACTCGCACCGAAACTCCCACGCGCACAGCCGCAGCCGCCGAAACCCAGCGTGCTCCTCGCAGTTCCGCGACATCCACCCCGGCCGAACGAGTGACCCGGGCAATGGAGGGTCACCGCTCGCGCGCGGACGACACCGTAACCGATCACAAGGATCAGACCGCAGAATCCGAAGCCGAGGGCAGGCAACTCGTTCCGGATGACGCACCTCGTCGCACCACCAGTGAGGTGATCAGCGAAGTCGTGCAATCACTTTCGGCCGAGAACCTGCTGACCGAAAACCTCGGCTCCGAAAGCGACGATGTCGAGGTGTGGTCGGTCGCCCGTGCGATCGCGGGCCGCGGCCTTTCGGTCATCCCCGTCGAACAACTCGCCGAAATCCTCATGCTCGCCGACCAATCCTGGACCCCAACCAGCATCGGCGCGGAAGTCGGCCTCTCCCGCACGGCCATCGCCCAGGTCCTCGAATTCGCCAGACGAGTCCGCCGCCCCTACGCCATCAGCAGCTAGAGCTTGTCTCCCAACAGGTCAAGGGCATCGGATGGTCGCGTGGCGGGCTGAACACCAAGACTCATGTCGGGGTCGACGGGCACGGCCTGCCGCTGCCGCTCGTGGTCACCGGTGGATTGCCGAAGTGACGTGCTGTACCACGGTTGCCATTTTGCGAACCTGGGTCCAGAACCGTTTCAGCGGTGCGTATTTCGGGCCGTGTTGGTCTTCGTAGATGTCGCCATTCTGCACGATCATCCCGCGCACGCGTTCCGGCGCCGAGATCGCCAACCGCAGCCCGAACTGAGAACCGTAGTCGTGCAGGTAGATCACATATTCGGACAGCTCGAGCACTTCAGTGAAGCGGCGCAGGAATTCCGAATATCCGTCGAAGGTATACGCAAAATCCTCCGGAGCGTCGCTGTAGCCGAAGCCGGGCAGGTCGGGCGCGAGCGTGCGCCAGCGATCGACCAGCGCGGGCATCAGATTGCGGAACCCGAACGAGGACGACGGGTATCCGTGCGGCAGCAGCACTACCGGCCCGTCGGACGGGCCCGCCTCGCGGTAAAACGTTTCGATGCCGTCGATCGTGATCCAGCGATGCCGGGTTGTATCCATTCGGTGCCCCTCCTCAGGTGTAGCTCCGTGCCGAACCATCCCGCGCCCCGAGGAGTGGTCTCGTTCTGTCCGCGTACCCCGATCGCGCGCCCACTCACCTTCAGACCGAGGGTGACCTCCGTGCCCGCCAATTCCCTGACGCGAGGGCATCGATGATCATGTGGCGGCTACTCCCGCGCGCGAGCGCATTCGGGGAACCGGTTTCTCAACGCCTGGTCGAAAACTTGCGCCCGCTCCAGTGACTCCCGCGCATAAGAACTGCGCGCGTGACAGGTATCAGGCCATCAGCGTCGCGGCTGTGGTCGCCGCGCCGTCGAGCAAACAGCTAGCGTTCGGAACGATCTGGATCGGCAGCAGCTGCGCGGCGTTCGGTGCTCCCTACTCTCGCATTACCGCGCCGCTGCGGCCAAGCAACAACAGCGCCAACAATGCAGTGCTGATGGCGATAGCGCGATAGCAGCGCCACGTCAGCGCGATAGCAGCGTCAGCGCGGCGGCAGGGCGAGGACAGCAGAAGGCCTTCGATCCCCGCTCGCGCATACCCAGTGACTACCTCGCATAGGTTGCGACGTAGTGAGGTAGTCACTGGGTATGCGACAACTAGGCATCGAGGACAACGAGAAAGGCCGTCCGACTTGGATATCCCGGGTCGGACGGCCTTATCACTCAGCGGCAGAACTACCGGCGTTCCCCGGTAGAGGGGGCCCTAGTTGTAGTACGTATCCGAGTACGCGTACTGATCCGAGCGCGGGTCCTGCGACTTTCCTTCGGACGCCCCGGTCGAAGCCCGGTCCCCATGTCCCGGCCACCAGGCCCGGTGACCGATCAGCGCCGTCACCGCTGGGGTGAAGAACATCGCCATGACGAATGCGGCGATCGCGATGCCCACCGAGATCGCGAAGCCCATCTGCGACAGCACGTTATTGCCAGCGAGCATCATCGAGGCGAAGGTGCCCGCCAGGATCACACCAGCGGCGGCGACCGTCGGGCCGGTGTGCCGAATCGCGAGGGCCGCAGCCTGTTTCGGCTCGTTTCCGGCCCGCGCCTCCTCACGCAACCGAGCGACCATCAGAATGTTGTAGTCGGTACCGAGGGCAACCACGAACAGGTACATGATCACCGGCAAGTGGAAGATCAGTCCGGAATTGCCCTGGAAGTGCTGGAACACCAGCACTGCGGCACCGAGCGTCGCGGCGAAGCCGAGGAAGACCGAGGCCATCAGGTATAACGGCGCCACCAGACTGCGCAGCAGCAGCGCCAGCACGATCATAATGAGAATCGCCGCCACCGGGAACACGATCTTGTAGTCGTGGACCATCGCATCCTGGAAGTCGACATACACCGACGTGATGCCACCCACTGCGGCGGTAGTGCCTGCGGGTGCCACCGAATGCGCGGCATTACGCAGCGGATCACGCACCGTATCGAGCGCGGCATCCGATTCGGGCGCACCATTGAGGGTCACCTGAAAGTCGGCGGCCAGTCGATCGCTCGATACTGTCGGCGTCGCAACCTGATTCACGCCCGGCACGGCGGCGAGTACGGCACGGTAGGTGGTGAGCTGTTCATCGTCGAGCGGTGCGCCGGTGTCCGAACGCAACAGCACCTCGGACGGCTGGGTCGCCCCGGCGGGCATGCCCTTGAGCAATTCCTTGTTGTAGACCGTCGATTCGGCGGAATCCGAGGTTGAGCCCGAACTCAGATCGAATGTCGGATGGAAGCCGAACGCCAACACACCGAGGGCTACCAGCAGCCCACCGGATACCGCCGCGAATGCACCGGGCCGCCGACCCATCGCCGCGCCGATCGCGCTGAAGCGCGCACCCTTCGGCTCCTGCTGCCACGCCTTGGACGGCCAGAACACCTTGGTGCCCAACAGCGAAACCACGGCAGGCACGAGCGTGAGTCCGGCCACCAGCGCCACCGCGACCGCGATCGCCAGCGCCGGACCGAGCGCACGGAACATGCCGAGCGTCGACAGGACCAACGCCATGAATGCGATGATGACCGCACCCGCCGCCGAGGTGATCGCCTCGCCGACCTTGGTGACCGCACTGACCATCGCGGTCTTCGGATCCTCTCCGGCGCGCAGTCGCTCCCGGTACCGGAACATCAGGAACAGGATGTAATCGGTGCCGACGCCGAATAGCACCACCAGCAGAATGGAATTCACCGAACTGTCGACCTCGAGGTCGAAGGCCTTGCTGACCATGGCGATCAGACCGCCGACGGTGCCGGAGATCGCGCCGATCACGACAATCGGCAGCAGCGCGATGACCGGACTGCGGAAGATGATCAGCAGCAGCACCAGAATCAGCACCACCGTCGCGATACCGATTATGGCCATACCCTTTTCGCCGGATTCGGTCTGATCCAGCATCTGCGCCGCCTGACCGGTGACGCCTGCCTTCAGATCCGTCCCCCGCACCTGATCGCGCAATGCGTCCCGCAGTTTCTCGACCGCATCGGTCTGCGTCGTATCGCCCGCATTGGTCACCTTCGTCATCTGCACGGCGGCGACCTGCACCAGACGGTTCTCCGAGACCACAGCGGCCTGGATGCCGATGACATCCTTGATTCTGTCGCCGTTGAGCTTCGATGCGATCGCCGTCACGCTCGCCGAATCGGCCTCGGATAGCGGTGCGCCGTCCGACCGAACGAAGACAAGTAGCGCCGCGGGTGCCTGCTGCTGCGGAAATGCCCGCTGCTGCAATTGCATCGCCTGAATCGACTCGTAATGCGATGGCAGGAATTCGGATTGGTCGGTGGTCGATTTCAGTTGCGGCGCCGAGGCCACCACCGCGATCACGATGAACAGCCAGAGACCGATCACCTTCCACGGGTTGTGCACAACGATCGCGCCCAGTCGAGCGAACATGTGGGAGAAGTCCTTTCGAGGTCCGAACGAGCGGGCTGGTCTCAGATGTCGAGTTCGTCGATCTTCGGACTCGCCGCGGTGTCGACGAGTTCGCGGTAGATGCGGGCCGGAATCCGTCCGGCGAGTTCCTCGACCGAATCGACGATGTCCACCGTGTAGTCGCCCCAGGTCTGGTCGTCGACATCGAAGATCTCGCGCCAGTTCTTCAGCTCCTTGGCCCAGTTCGTGATGGCGAAATCCATCCAGTCGGCCTGCTGCCGGTGCACCACGTATTTGCCCTTGCGGCTCAGGTAGACCCGGATCACCGCGATGCCCGCCTTGGTGAATTCCCTTGCCTCACCGAGCTTTCGCCCGACGAAACGCTGGCTGCGCAGGCCGCCGGGACCGGTTTTGAGCAGCACATCGCGCATATCCGATGCGCTCTTATCGATATCGACCGGTGTATGCGGATTCGCGTTCATAATTCCCCGTCTCATAAATAGATATGCAATAAAGCATGAGATCGACGCCAGCGGACCCGATTCGGTCCGCCGCGATGACTTGATCTGATGTTTTCGGGTTGCCTCGAGCAGGCTCGTCAGCTTCTGTCGGAAATCACTATAAGTAGATGTATACGTATAACGCAAGCCCTCGGATCGGCCGACTTCAGCAAATCCCGACGGGCCGCCCTTCCCGCTCAACGTTCCGCACTACCTTGACCAGCAACGCCAGCCCGATCCCGAGTCCGAGTCCGAGTACCGCGGCCAGCGCGAATCCGGCCGGGAATCCGCCCGCGTCGATGGCGACGCCACAGAGGGAACTGCCGATGCCGTTGCCGAACGTCATCGCGGCGGCGTGCCAGCCGATCGCCTCGCCGCGCCCGCCCTCGGGGACGATCCGGCTCAACTGGTCGATAGATGCGACAAGTGTTGGCGCACATAGCGCTCCGGCGAGGAGCCCGGCCACGCCGAGCGATAGCGGACCGACGGCGAAGCACATCGGAATGGTGGCGACGCCGAGTCCAGCGAGCAGCACATACGTCGAAATGGATCGGCGCAGCGCGCCGTACACGAGACCACCGACGAGCGAACCGAAACCCCAGACCGCCATGACCCCACCGAGCCATTGCTGCGCGCCGAACTCGCGAATAGCCGAGACGAAGGTCAATTCCGAACCCGCGAGCACCGCGATCGCCACACCCGCGCCGACGCACAGCGCGACGAACTCCAGCCGGAACCATTCGCGCCGCGGTACCGCCGCGACCTCGGCCTTGTCATGCCCACCCTGCTCAGCGGAGCGCAGCGGCGGATCGCGCACCCACAGAAAGACTCCCGCGAAGACCAGCGCCATCTGCATCGCGAACAGGGTCAGCGTCGTCGACCATACGGTCGCGGCGGCAACGCCGAGCACCGGTCCCACCATGAATGCCGTCTCCACCGACACCGACTCCAGCGCCAGCGCCGGTTGGCGGGTCTGTTCGCTGGTCGCCGCGATCACGGCCTGCCGCACCACCGTGAAGATCGGAATATCGAAAAGCCCTGCGATCGCCGCGAGCACCAACAGCGCCGCGTACCCGACGAACGGCGCGATCGACCAGCACACCGCTCCGACCACGATCGAGGGCAGGATCGTGCGCCGCAACCCGAACCGATCCAGCATCCGCCCGCGCCAGGGCCCACTCGCCGCAACACACAGCGTGACAATCGAGCTCAGCGCCCCCGCCTGTCCATACGACCCGTGCAATGTCTGCACGACATGCAGTGCGAGCACTACCGACCCGGCGAACACCGGAATCCGAACCAGCACCCCCAGCAGCAGCACATTGCGCAACGCCGAGTTCGCCAGCACCTCCCGATAGGATCGCACGCGACCGAGCGTCGCACGCCTGTCCACCACCACGCCACCGATTAATCCCACGAGCCGAGCTACGCGCCCCCGCCATGTGACAGGCAGCTCTCGAACTATTCAGCAGGTCGCTTCAACCGAAGTACGGATCCGTCGAGATTCCGCCCAGCGAGTGAATCTTTTCCGCCTCGGATATCGATCGCGAGCACCCGCTCGAGGCTAGTGCCCGAGTCCAGATAGCTTCTGAGGCAACTGAGATCCGTCGAGCGCAGTCATATGGCGTTGCCTGCGGGGCGTGCCGCGCCGCGTTTCGACCGCGCTCGACGAAAGCCGGAACTGATAGCGCGGCAACCTATCTGGACGGGCACTGGTTCAGGTCGATCACTATCGATCGCGAGCACCCTCTCGAGGCTAGTGCCCGAGTCCAGATAGCTTCTGAGGCAACTGAGATCCGTCGAGCGCAGTCATATGGCGTTGCCTGCGGGGCGTGCCGCGCCGCGTTTCGACCGCGCTCGGCGAATGAGCCGGAAGTGATAGCGCGGCAACCTATCTGGACGTGGCATTAGTCAGGTCGGTCACTGTGGGGCGGGCGCGCCGTGTTCGAGGTAGGCGGTGCGGCTCGTGGAATGCGCGATATGCGCTTGGCGTAGTCGGCGAGCGAGTCGCGGAATGAGATAGTCATCGAGTTTCGACAATGACACCCAGGCCCACTGGTCGAGTTCGGTCTCCTGCAGCGTGATGGCTTGCTCATCGGATCCGAGCTCGCCGCAATCGAAAATGTAGAGAATTTTGTCGCCGTCGGTTTCGGTAGGCGCCCAATCGTGAACAAGCAATTGCTTTGGGCCACGGTCGATTCCGAGTTCTTCGCGAATCTCGCGACGACAGGCCGCGCCTGGCGACTCCCCCGGCTCCACATAACCGCCGGGTATATCCCAACCACTGCCGTACGTCTTGTGCACCAAGAAAAGCTCGTCGCCGCGCACGAAAAGCGCTCCCGCCGCCAGCCGTGCGCGCGCAAAATGATTGTCTTCGTCGGTCATTGGTTCACCTCACGACGTGCATTCGTTGGGCCAAGGCTTGCAAAACGAACGAAGGACTGCCGTGCGCATTGCGCATCCAGGTGAGTACGAGTTGTCGACTGAGGTAATGGTGGCGAACTTGTTCCGGTGCCGCCCGCTCGGCGTCGAGTAGAGCCGATACCGAATCCTGTTGACGGCCAGCCAGATTGAATGCGCGAGCAAGTTCGAGTTGGTGCCGAATCCGGCGCTCCACCGGGAGGGCGGAGGTATCCAGCCCGGGACCCAACCGAAGCGCGATCTGCACATCGCCGAGTTCCATCGCGGTATTGACTCGATGGATCGCGACATTGGTGGGTCCGAATGCCGTCCACAGGCAGTTGCGATCACCACCTAATTTCCTCGCAGCCTCATCCGCCTCGGCCAGGAACACCTGCACAGTGTCGCGACGATTGCTACGCGCGGCTGCCATCGAGCCGACAAGAAGCAATGTTCCGTATACCGACAACATGTCGTCGCGGCCCGCACCGAGATACGGCCGCAAGTACTCCGCTCCGGCTTCGACCAGATCGACAGCGGGTTGCACCCGGCCCGTCGACATGACCGTAAAGGCGACAGATCGCATCAGGGAACCGACGATGGCGAGATCATCGGTCCGCTGCGCCGCCACGAGACCCCGTTCGGCGGCGTTCCAAGCCAAATCCGTTTCACCGAGTTTGGTCAAAACAGAGGCCGCGACCTGATAGCACAGCGCCAACAGCCGAAACCCCTGTGCTTCCCCATCTCGCCGGGCGACGGTCAGAGCAGCAGACAACAGGCTGGGCAATCGACCCGCGACGAATGCGAACTTGGCATCCTGGTACGCATCGAAGACACCACAAAGCTCTAGTTCGAGGGTCGGCAGCTGCAATGCGTCCGGATCACGATCGGGCGGCATCAGTTCGGGCATCAAATGGCTGTAGTCCATCAACGCGGCCCGGAGTGCGGGAATAGTCGAGGTCCCACTGTCGATGGTCCACTCCAACAGGCTCGGATCACCGATCAGGTCGCCCAGCGAAACATCCAATGCGTCTGCGAGTAGGCGGATTACCGACAAACGGTCCAGTGGAATCCGATTGTTTTCGACCTTGCTCATCCAATCGTCTGTCCGCCCGACAAGTCCGGCTAGCACGTCTTGGGACATACCGCGACGCCGTCGGTACCAAGACACCCGCTCACCGATAGTGAGGTTCTGGGACATTCCGCGCACAACACAATCTTCCGACTCGGCTGGGCAACGATCCCGGAAAGATATTCCGGGCATACAGCTGATCTGGCCTCAGGCTACTTGCAAACCAACGACATCAGTGCCGAACGGGACAAGGCCACCGTGGACACCGAGGGACTCGAGAACGTCGTCGATTGGGCGGACTACTACCGCCAACAGTTTCATCTCCCCGCCGAGGAACGTGGCGGTTACGTCATGTTGCCGGTGACGAACCATTTGGGCATCGTCCACATACCCAAGCTATTGGCCGAAAAAGTCCGGATTTCATTGCTACGGCAGGGCACTCTCGGCCCACTGCTGGCGCGGCAGATTCGCTGGACTTTCGTGGCGGCCGTGGACTACGCCCCCGGCCGTCAAGTCCTGGAACTGCTGGCGCGCAAAAACATTTGTGTGCCCGTGGTCGGCAGCGCGCTGATGATCCCGACCAGCCTCGGACGCTGGACCCGTGAGGGCGCGCACTGGATCAATCCACCGGACCGCGACCAATCGATGCCGATGCTTTCGACCGTCATCAGCACTACGCTGGCAGCAATTTCGGATCGAAGCGACCGACCGGCTTCATCGTGGACCGGGTGAATAATCCGAACCGCTGAGGAGATATGAAAAAGGCCCGCTTCCCAAGAAATGGGAAGCGGGCCTTCGCTTTTCCGCCGGAAAGACTTACTTGGCCTTCTCCAGGACCTCGACCAACCGCCAGTGCTTGGTGGCCGACAGCGGGCGGGTCTCCATCAGCTGGACGCGGTCGCCGACACCGGCGATCTCGTTCTCGTCATGCGCCTTCACCTTGGTGGTGGAGCGAATGATCTTGCCGTAGAGCTTGTGCCGCGTGCGGTCTTCCAGCTCGACCACGATGGTCTTGTTCATCTTGTCCGAGACCACGTAGCCGATGCGGACCTTGCGGGTGCCGCGCTTGACCTCGGGGGTCACTTTCTCTTCACTCATGCCGCATCTCCCTTGCCAGCGGGTGCCGAGGCCAGGCCGAGCTCACGCTCGCGCATGACCGTGTAGATGCGCGCGATCTCGTGACGCACGACGCGCAGGCGACGGTTGTTGTCCAACTGACCCGTCGCCATCTGGAAGCGCAGATTGAACAGCTCTTCCTTCGACTCGCGCAGGCGGGCGACGAGCTCCTCTTCGTTGAGCTCGCGGAGCTCTGCGGCCGGTGTACCGGTAGCCATCAGAACTGCTCCTCCCTGGTCACGATCCTGCACTTCATGGGGAGCTTGTGCATCGCGCGGCGCAGGGCCTCACGAGCGGTCTCCTCGTTGGGGTAACTCATTTCGAACATCACGCGTCCGGGCTTGACGTTCGCGACCCACCACTCCGGCGAGCCCTTACCGGAACCCATGCGGGTTTCGGCCGGCTTCTTGGTGAGCGGGCGATCCGGGTAGATGTTGATCCAGATCTTGCCGCCACGCTTGATGTGGCGGGTCATCGCGATACGCGCGGACTCGATCTGCCGGTTGGTGACGTAGGCGGGCTCGAGAGCCTGGATGCCGAATTCACCGAACGCGACCGAAGTGCCGCCCTTGGCCATGCCGCTGCGGCTCGGGTGATGCTGCTTCCGGTGCTTGACCTTCCGTGGCATCAACATGCGTCAGCCCTCCTGTGTTTCTGCCGGGGCGTCGGCAACCGCGGTAGCAGCGCCGGCACGACCGGCCTCGGTGCTGGTCGCGGTGGTGCCTGCGGAACCGGACCGACGCGGGCGGCTCGGCCGCTCCCGACGCTCGCGGCGGTCACCAGCGGCGGGCGCGGCCGCGGCCGTGACCTCACGCTTGCCACCGACGATGTCGCCCTTGTAGATCCAGACCTTCACGCCGATGCGACCGAAGGTGGTCTTGGCCTCGTAGAGGCCGTAGTCGATGTCCGCGCGCAGCGTGTGCAGCGGGACGCGACCCTCACGGTAGAACTCCGAGCGCGACATTTCGGCGCCGCCGAGGCGGCCCGAGCACTGCACACGGATGCCCTTGACGTTCGGCGAACGCATGGCCGACTGGATCGCCTTGCGCATCGCGCGACGGAACGCCACACGGTTGGACAGCTGCTCGGCCACGCCCTGGGCGACGAGCTGCGCATCCGACTCGGGGTTCTTGACCTCGAGGATGTTCAGCTGCACCTGCTTCTTGGTGAGCTTCTCCAGCTCGGCGCGAATGCGATCGGCCTCGGCGCCGCGGCGACCGATGACGATGCCAGGACGCGCGGTGTGGATGTCGACGCGAACCCGGTCACGGGTGCGCTCGATCTCCACCTTGGAGATGCCCGCCCGCTCCATGCCAGTGGCCAGGAGCTTGCGGATGGCGACGTCTTCCTTCACGTAGTCCGCGTATTGCTTGTCCGCGTACCAACGCGACTTCCAGTCGGTGGTGATACCGAGGCGGAAGCCATGGGGGTTGATTTTCTGTCCCATTTACTTTGCCCCTCCCTTCCGGCGGTTACGAGTGGATCCACCGGCGGTGGGCACGCTCTCGACCTCGATGGTGATGTGGCTGGTGCGCTTGCGGATCCGGAACGCGCGGCCCTGGGCTCGCGGCTGGAAACGCTTCATGGTCGCGCCCTCGTCGACGTAGGCGGTCGAGATCACCAGGGTCGACGGATTCAGGCCGAGGTTGTTCTCGGCATTCGCCGCGGCGCTGGCCACGACCTTGGCGACCGGCTCGCTCGCGGCCTGGGGCGCGAACTTCAGGATCGCGAGGGCGTCCTCGACCCGCTTGCCGCGGACCAGGTCCACGACACGGCGAGCCTTCATCGGGGTGACGCGAACGTGCTTGGCGGTCGCGCGCGCAGTCGGATTCTGAGTCTCAGTGGTCATC
Organism: Nocardia sp. CA-084685; assembly: GCF_050955785.1. Classification (NCBI taxonomy): domain Bacteria; kingdom Bacillati; phylum Actinomycetota; class Actinomycetes; order Mycobacteriales; family Nocardiaceae; genus Nocardia; species Nocardia sp. CA-084685. Next base: position 975,450 of record NZ_CP192094.1, on the reverse strand, counting down.
GCCGCTTGCTCTTCCGATCTTCCTTGACGTGGCTCTTGAACGTCCGGGTGGGCGCGAACTCACCCAGCTTGTGGCCGACCATGGACTCCGAGACGAACACCGGCACATGCTTGCGGCCGTCGTGGACAGCGAAGGTGTGACCGATGAAATCGGGGATGATGGTCGAACGACGGGACCAGGTCTTGATGACCTGCTTGCTGCCCTTTTCGTTCTGAACGTCCACCTTCGCGAGGAGGTGGTCGTCGACGAACGGGCCCTTCTTGAGGCTGCGTGGCATTTCTTACCTCCTCCTTCAGCGCTTCTTGCCGGTCTTGCGACGGCGGACGATGAGCTTGTCGCTCGGACGGTTGGGCTTGCGGGTGCGGCCTTCCGGCTGACCCCACGGCGAGACCGGGTGGCGACCACCGGAGGTCTTGCCTTCACCACCACCATGCGGGTGGTCGACCGGGTTCATCACGACACCACGGACCGTGGGGCGGCGACCCTTCCAGCGCATGCGGCCGGCCTTACCCCAGTTGATGTTCGACTGTTCGGCATTGCCGACCTCGCCGACGGTGGCGCGGCAGCGCACGTCGACGCGACGGATCTCACCGGAGGGCATACGCAGCGTGGCGTAGGGGCCTTCCTTACCGAGCAACTGGATGCTCATGCCGGCGGCACGGGCCATCTTGGCGCCACCACCCGGACGCAGCTCCACGTTGTGGATCGTGGTACCGGTCGGGATGTTGCGCAGCGGCAGGTTGTTGCCCGGCTTGATGTCGGCCGTCGGGCCGGACTCGATCGGGGTGCCCTGCTGGATACCCTTCGGCGCCAGGATGTAGCGCTTCTCGCCGTCCACGTAGTGCAGCAGCGCGATGTTGGCGGTGCGGTTCGGGTCGTACTCGATGTGGGCGACCTTGGCCGGGATGCCGTCCTTGTCCAGGCGACGGAAGTCGATCAGACGGTAGGCACGCTTGTGGCCGCCACCGCGGTGGCGGGTGGTGATGCGACCGTGAGCGTTGCGGCCACCCTTGCTGTGCAGCGGGCGGATCAGCGACTTCTCGGGGGTCGACCGAGTGATCTCAGCGAAGTCCGAGACGCTGGAGCCACGACGGCCCGGCGTAGTCGGCTTGTACTTACGGATTGCCATGAGTTCTTCTCTGCTTTCTGGATTCCCAGGCGCTTACGCGACCGGGCCTCCGAAGATCTCGATGGGCTTGCTGTCGGCCGAGATGGTCACGAGCGCGCGCTTGGTGTCCTTGCGCTTGCCGTAACCGAAGCGGGTCCGCTTGCGCTTGCCCTGACGGTTGGCGGTGTTGACGCTGGTCACCTTCACACCGAAGACCTTCTCGACGGCGATCTTGATCTGCGTCTTGTTGGAATCCGGGTGCACGATGAAGGTGTAGGTACCTTCCTCGATCAGTCCGTAGGACTTCTCCGAGATGACCGGCGCCAGCAGAATGTCGCGGGGGTCGGCGATCGTGGTCACTTGCTCTCCTCCTGTGCGGACTCGGCGGGGCCGTGCACGAAGGCGTTCAAGGCCTCGACGCTGAACACCACTTCGTCGCTCTCGAGCACGTCGTAGGTGTTGAGCTGATCCGGCGCGATCGGGTGCACGAACTCCAGGTTCTGCACGCTCTTCCAGCCCGCGACGTCCTCACGTCCGAGGACGAGCAGGAACTTCTTCCGGTCCGAGAGCTCGGCCAGGAACGACTTCGCGGTCTTGGTCGACGGGTTCTGACCCGAGACCAGTTCGGTGATCACGTGGATGCGCTCGTTGCGCGCACGATCCGAGAGAGCTCCACGCAGCGCGGCGCGGATCATCTTCTTGGGGGTGCGCTGGCTGTAGTCGCGCGGCTGCGGACCGTGCACGGTGCCACCACCGGCGAACTGCGGCGCGCGGGTCGAACCCTGACGGGCACGACCGGTGCCCTTCTGGCGGTACGGCTTCTTGCCACCACCGGAGACCTCGCCGCGCGTCTTCGTCGCGTGCGTGCCCTGGCGTGCGGCAGCGAGCTGCGCGACGACGACCTGGTGCATCAGCGAGATGTTCGCGGTGGCATCGAAGATCTCCGCGGGGAGCTCGACGGTGCCGTTGGTCTTGCCGCCGAGTTCCTTCACCGGGAGGGTCAGGTTCGTCTTCTTCTCGACGCTGGTCATGCGTGCGCACCACCCTTCACTGCGCTCTTGACGGTCACGACGCTGCCCTTGCGACCGGGGATCGCGCCCTTGATGAGCAGCAGGCCGTTCTCGGCGTCCACCTTGTGAACCGAGAGGTTCTGCGTGGTGACGCGGTCGTTACCCATGCGACCCGACATGCGCATGCCCTTGAACACACGGCCGGGGGTGGCGCAACCACCGATGGAACCTGGGCGACGGTGCACTGCCTGCGCACCGTGCGAGGCGCCCTGACCACGGAAGCCGTGGCGCTTCATGGTGCCTGCGAAGCCCTTGCCCTTGCTGGTGCCGGTGACGTCGACGTAGGCGCCCTCTTCGAAGACATCGGCGTTGATCTCCTGGCCGACCTCGAAGGTGGAGGCGTCCGCGACCCGGATCTCGGCGACGTGGCGGCGCGGGGTGACACCGGCCTTGGCGAACTGACCGGAGACCGGCTTGTTCACCTTGCGCGGGTCGATGGCGCCGAAAGCGACCTGGACGGCGCTGTAGCCGTCGCGCTCCACGGTGCGGATCTGGGTAACGACGTTCGGTCCGGCCTTGATGACGGTCACGGGGACGACGCGGTTCTTGTCGTCGAACACCTGGGTCATGCCGAGCTTGGTGCCCAGGATGCCGGCCGCTGGCCTGTTCTTGTTGTCAGTCATATCTCGAGTCCCCGTCACTGAATGTTGACGTCGACGCTGGCCGGCAGGTCGATGCGCATGAGGGCATCAACCGTCTTCGGCGTCGGGTCGAGGATGTCGATCAGCCGCTTGTGCGTCCGCATCTCGAAGTGCTCGCGCGAGTCCTTGTACTTGTGCGGCGAACGGATGACGCAGTACACGTTCTTTTCGGTCGGCAACGGCACCGGCCCGACCACACGGGCCCCGGTGCGGGTCACCGTCTCCACGATCTTGCGCGCGGACGCGTCGATCGCTTCATGGTCATAGGCCTTGAGCCTGATGCGGATCTTCTGTCCCGCCACGCTAAGTGTCCTTTTCTCCGCTTATCGTTCGTGGTCCGGAAGCCGGCTTCCGAACCACCTTCAATTGCACAGCCCGAACACACGAAGACGTCCCAGCCCGGTCAGTCAGGCCCGGAGGTGGCAGCCTGCGCAATTACGCAGGGCCCCCGCTCGGGCAAGATCCAACACAGTGAGACCGCGACCGGGCACCGCCCGATCCTCGCCGCTGTTCATCTGTCATGGTTCTCCGGTCCACGCGGTCGGGCGTGTCGCCCCTCCGCTCATTCCTCGGCCCCGGTTCGTAACTTCACCTGGCCTGGAACGTTGTCCCGGACGCACCCACGCTGGATGTCCAGCGAGGTACACGATTGGGTGTTGCTCGCCTCACCACCCGCCACAACCGCCGAACGGCATGACCCGGTGCAAGGCAACCCGAACAGTATGCCCGACCGCGTTGGCGACTTCAAATCCGCCCCCTGCCAACAACTCCTCAGCAGGTCAGGACATGAATCCCGGGCGCGCCCATCCTAGTCGCCGACGACACCGGACGCCGCCACCGGCGACCGAGGGCGATCAGGACGACGAATGCGATGAGACCGGCACCAACAGATTTCCCCATTGGCTATCCGCGACGGCCGCTGGCAAACTTACTTCTGAGTAAGATAGAGCCATGACGAAACCGACCGCGACTCATCGGATCTGGAACAAGCTGCCGGACAACCGGCTGGGGCACACCCTGTTCTCGCTGGGCATGGTGGCCCGGGTGCCCTACTTCGGCACGGTGCTGCCGAGCGTCGTGCGGTTGGAACCCGGACTGTGCGAGGTGACCTCGCCCAAGTGGTTCGGCATCCACAACCACCTGGGTACCTTTCACGCGATCGCGGCCTGCAATCTGGCCGAGGTGGCAATGGGCATGTTGAGCGAGGCAACGGTGCCCGATACCCACCGCTGGATTCCCAAGGCCATGAATGTGCAGTACCTGGCCAAGGCCGAGACCGGTCTGCGCGCGGTGGCCGAACTGTCCGAGGTGCCCGACTTCGCCCGGATCACCGAGGGACAGGAGCTGACTGTGCCGGTCTCCATCTACGACAAGCACGGTCTCGAGGTCGTGCACGCCGACATCACCACCTGGATCACCCCCAAGTAGGTGAGCGCGCCAGAGTCCCGAGGCAGGCGACAGCCTCTGCGCAGTGACGTGCGCACACCCAACGCGCGACCCTTTATCGCGGTTGTGCAGGTCACATGCGGAGTGTGCGGTTGGCCGCACCGGCGGGGAGCAGTGTTGCGCGCGAAAGGACGGAGCGGATTGAATGCGGAACATGAGTGACGGGGCGGTCCGGGAATTCGACCTCTGCGTGGTCGGTCTCGGACCGACCGGTCGGGCGCTGGCGCATCGGGCGATGCTGGCCGGGTTCCGCGTCGCCGCCGTCGATCCGCGGCCGGAGCGGCTCTGGACGCCCACCTTCTCCTGCTGGATCGATGAGCTGCCGCAATGGTTGCCGTCGAGCGTTATTGCCACACGCATTCCGAAGCCGACGGTCTGGACGAAGTCCGAGCACCGAATCGACCGCCCCTACTGCGTACTCTCGAAGACGGGGCTGCGCGCTGCACTAGCGCTCGACGATGCCACCGTCGTCGCCGGGCGGGCCACTCGCGTCGAGGCCAACGAGGTGGAGCTCGCGGACGGCACGATCCTCAGGGCCGCAACGGTTTTCGATACCCGCGGGCTCCCGGCGCCGGGACAGCGCCGCGCGGCCAGCGCGCACGGCATCTTCGTCGATGCCGAATCCGCCGCGCCCATGGTGACCGAGAGTGAGGGACTGCTACTCGATTGGCGTCCGGAGAACGGCGCCGGACCCGACGAGCCGCCGTCGTTCCTCTATTCCGTTCCGCTCGGTGACGGCACGGTGATCTTCGAGGAGACCAGCCTCGGCCTGCGCGGCGGCATGCCGCAGCACGAGTTGCGCAGACGCACGCTGAACCGCCTTGCGGCACATGGTATTCGACTCACCGGTGCCGAACCGACCGAGGCCGCGCACTACCCACTGGATCAGCCACCGCCGAAAAAGGGCACCGCCCAGGCGATTCCGTTCGGCTCCCGCGGCGGCATGATGCATCCCTGCACCGGCTACAGCGTCGCCGATTCGCTGGCCCTGGTCGACACCGCCGTCGCAGCCCTGCGACAAGGCCGCGACCCCATTGCCGAACTCTGGCCATGGCAGGCCCGGCTGGTGTACTGGATGCGCTTGCGCGGCCTATGGGGCATGGGCCGCCTGACCACCGGCCAGTCCATTTCCATGTTCGACGCCTTCTTCAGCGCCTCGCCCCGCGGCCAGCGCGCCCTGCTCTCCGCCCACGACGATTACACCGTTCTCGGCGCGGTCCTGTTCAATACGGTCGCCCGCACCTGGCCGTTCCGCTGGCGCTACGACCTGGTCGGCTGGACGAATCGAAACCGGTGGGTCGGTTTCGACTTCGCCGCAGCCGACCGCGAAGAGCGACGGATCCGCTGACGAAGATCAGGCGCCGGTTTCGGCGGCGCGCTGATAGCCGCGGATCGCGGGATACGCGAACACGACGATGAGCCCGAGCACCCAGGCGACGGTCTTCACCAGGGGCTCGGCGACGGCACCGCCATAGGACAGTCCCTTCATCGCATCGATGGCGCAACTCATCGGCTGATTCGCGACCACGTCCTGCAACCAGATCGGATAGGCGATCACCGGCACGAACCCGGAATTGAAGAACATCAGCAGGGTATTGACGATGCCGATAACGCTCACCAGCATGACGCCCTCGGTAATGGTCGCCAGTGCCGTGACCAGCACCGCGAAGCCGACACCGAACAGCACCGGAATGCCGATCAACGCGATGGCCGCCAGCGGACCCTGCCCGAAGCGGAAGCCGAGGCAGAAGCCGACCACGATCACGAACAGCGTGGTGACCAGCACGCGAACCGCTTCGGCGAAGAGCCTGCCGGTCAGTCCGGCCGCCCGGTGCACCGGCATGGTCCAGAACCGACCGAGCAGTCCGGTGTACTTCTCGCCCTTGAAACCGAGTGCACTGACCACCGCACCCGACATCGCCGCGACCAGCGTGATCAGCGCGACCTGTCCGTAGATGCTCGGTTTACCGGTGGCCGCGGTAATCGAATTGCCGAGCACGACGCGGAACATGAACAGCGTCAACGCCGGATAGATCAGCGTCTGGATGGTCGTCGCGGGATCGCGCGCCCACACCAGCAGCAGCCGCTTGCACTGGATCAGGCTGTGCGCGATCCAGGTCGACAGCGCGCGCTCGGATGGCGTGGCCACCAGCGGCAGCGGGTCGAATCCGTCCACCTCGGTGCGCTCCAAGGTCTCGACCGAACTCATGACCGCCTCACACTCGCCCAGATCGCCAACGGGATGAAGACGATCGCCATACCGCCCAGCCAGGTCAGCGGCACCCACAGCACATCCCAGCTCACTCCGTCATGGGCCATATCGCGCAGCGCGAAGGAGAACTGGGAGATCGGCTGATTGCGCACGAACGGCCGGATCCACATCGGAAAACTGCGTTCCGGGACGAACCCGCAGGACAGCATGCCGAAGATCAAGGTGGGCAGCGTCAATGCCTGACTCAGCGATTCCGGACTCTTTGTCAGGCTGCCGAGCGCGTCCGCGCCGAGGGCGAGCACGGTACCGACCGCGATCGAGAACACACAGAACAGTACGGCCTGACCGAGTCCGGCGATGAAGCGGAAGCCGATCATGTAGCCGAAGATGATCGCCGCGGTCAGCGCCGTCAGCGAGCGCACCAGGCCCGCGCCGATGCGCGCGCTCAACGGCACGAGCGTGCCGATCGGCATCGTCTGTAGTCGCGTGCTCAGACCGGTCAGCGCCTCGTATGCGGACAACTGCGCATTCGACATCATCGTGAACGCCATGGTCTGCAGCACAATGATCGGCATGACGAACTGGGCGTAGTCGATGCCCTGGAACTTCATGACGAATCGCAGCGGCAGATAGAAGCCAAGGGTGAATACCAGTGGGGTGATCATCGCGACGATCAACTCGCCCTTGACGGCCATCGTTCGCACAATGCGTCCGGCCAGCGCCCGCCACTGCGCGAAGTAAGAGATTCTGGCCACGGGCAGCTCAGCGAAGAGCAGTGCCGAATCGGCCCGCTCGACGGTAGTGGAACTCACTAGTGGCCGCCCGAATGACCGGTGATGGAGAGGAAGACATCGTCGAGCGAGGGCCTGCGCAGCGCGATATCGGCCAATTGGATCCCGGCGGTGTCGAGCCTGCGCAATGCCTCCGACAGCGTGGCCGCGCCGTCGGGGGCGGGAATCGAAATCCGATCGCCGCCATCGAGGTCGGCGAGTACGGCGGCGGGCACCAGATCGCCGAGCGCGCTGGCGGCTTTGCCGAGCTGACCCGGAACCAGCGGCACAACCTCGCAATAGCTGCCGCCGGTCTTCTCCTTGAGTTCGTCGGCGGTGCCCTCGGCGATCACCGTGCCCTTATCGATGACGATGATGTTGTCGCTGAGCACATCGGCTTCCTCGAGGTACTGCGTGGTGAGCAGCACCGTGATGCCCTGATTCTTCAGCGCGGTCACCAGATCCCACACGCCCTGGCGGCTGCGCGGATCCAGACCGGTGGTCGGCTCGTCGAGGAAGACCACCTCCGGCCGCACCACAAGGCCGCAGGCGATATCGACCCGACGACGCATACCGCCGGAGTAGTGGCGCACCGCGCGACGGCCCGCGTGTACCAGGTCGAATTCCTCGAGCAGGGTGTCGGCGCGCTTGCGGGCCGCCGATTTGCCCAGGCCCATCAGTCGGCCGAACAATTCCAGGTTCTCCCGGCCGGAGAGGTTTTCGTCCAGCGCGGCGTACTGGCCGGTCATCATGATCGAGCGGCGCACACCCGCCGGATCCTTCAGCACATCGTGGCCCGCCACCACGGCGGTGCCGGAGTCCGGGCGCAGCAGGGTCGACAGCACTTTGACCATGGTGGTCTTGCCCGCACCGTTGGGCCCGAGGATGCCGAGCACACTCGCCCGCGCGGCAGTGAAGCTGATGCCCTGCAGCGCGTGCACATCGCCGAATGACTTCCGGACATCCGCAACCGCGACCGCGGCGTCACCACCATCGATGGGTGGTGGCTCGCCGGTATGCGAATCCGCTTGGTTCAAGCTCGGCATCAACTCTCCACTGTGTCTGATCGGCGGCGTTCGCGGGGCCTGGGCGGCGACCGCGGGTCGCCAAGAGTGTGGGCATGAATTCGTCCCGGTTGGTGATCCCTGCCGCCAAGCGTGATGTTACCGGCAGAGCCATCCGCACACGGCAGACCGCGCCATACCCAGCAAACTGCGACCTAAGTGTGTCCTTACTCACATTTCTCTCCGCCGATCCACTCGACCGGAGAACGTCGCTGGTGGCGGCCCTTCAGGGGCAGCGTAGGGGCGGTAGCGACACCTTGTCCGGCCGTCGCGGCGCCCATAGTCTGCTAGACGGGGAAAACGCACTCACTCGTTTGCGGCAGCGCCGTTTCGTCAATCGTTCGACGGCCTGCGGCGGATCGACCCTGCAAGAGGTGACCATGGCCGAGACCGCGCAGCCGAGGCTGGCAGCGCATACGGGAGGATCGGGCCGACCGAACGTGCTGACGTCCTATGACCCGCGCACCGGCGAAATCGTCGGCAACTATGCCGTGATGGGTGCGGGCGAAATCAACCGCACCGTGCGCGCCGCACGCTCCGCCGAAAAATGGTGGGCCGAGCTGGGATTCAGCGCCCGCAAACGCTGGCTACTGGATTGGAAACGCAGTATCGCCAGGCGCGCAGGCGAGTTGGTGGAAATCCTGTGCGAGGAAACCGGAAAACCGGAGGCGGACGCGGCAATCGAGGTGATGCTCGCCGTCGAGAATCTGGATTGGGCGGCCCGCAATGCCGCGCGCGTACTGGATCGGCGCAAGCTCGGCTCCACCTGGCTGACCCGCAATCAGCACGCCTCGGTCGGCTACCTGCCGCTCGGCGTGGTCGGCGTGCTCGGGCCGTGGAACAACCCCGTCTTCACACCGATGGGTTCGATCGCCTACGCGATGGCCGCGGGCAATGCCGTGGTGTTCAAACCCGATGAGCTCACCACCGGGGTCGGGGTCTGGCTGGCCGACAGCTGGAACAAACTCGCGCCGAATCAGCCTGTGCTACAGGTCGTTACCGGGGATCACAGCACCACCGCGGCGCTGTGTCGGGCCAAGGTCGACAAGATCGCCTACGCCGGTTCGGATGCGGGTTCGCGCGAGGTGATCACGCTGTGCGCGCAGACCTTGACGCCGGTGGTGGTCGAGCGGAACGGCAAGGGCACCATGGTGGTTCACGTCGACGCCAAACTCGCCGAGGCCGCTGAGGCCGCGGTATTCGGCGCTATGGCCAATGCGGGCCAGAACTCCACCGGCATCCAGCGGGCCTATGTCGCCAACTCCGTCTACGACCGATTCCTGGACCTGGTGGTCGAACAGGCGCGGCGGCTGCGGCCCGGTGCGGATAAGCGCGCGTCCTACGGTCCGATGATTCTGGAATCGCAAGTCGATGTGGTGCGCAAGCAAGTGCGCGACGCGGTGGCCAGGGGTGGGCGCGCGGTGGTCGGCGGGCTGGATTCGATTCGCGACCCCTATATCGAACCGATCGTCCTGGCCGAGGTGCCGGAGGAGAGCGTCGCGATCACCGGCGAGGGCATCGGGCCAGTACTGATCGTCAACCGGGTCGCGAATATGGACGAGGCGGCGCAGCGGATCAACGCCGTCGGCAATGGCGTCGCGGTGTCGGTGTTCACCCGCGATGTACACGGCATAGAATCCTTCGCCGAACAACTGCGGGTCGGCGTTGTGACCATCAATTCTTCGACCACATACGCCGGAATTCCGGCGCTGCCCTTCGGCGGGGTCGGCGAATACGGGCAGGGACACCATCACGGCGACCAGGGACTGCGCGAGTTCAGCCGGACACTGGCGATCGCGCGCAAGCGGTATCGAGCGCCGGTGAATCTGTCCACCTTCGACCGGCACTCTCGACATCTACGCACGGCCAAAGCAATCTTCCGAATGCGCCACGGCCGCTGAAGCCGAGCCTGAAGCCGCACCGGATCGCTCCATCCGGAGCCACCACGGAGCGAGCCTTACGAGCGAGGAGTTCGCGGCCCATCTCACGTCCAAGCCGTCAAAGCGCATACGCCGCAAACACGAGACCCCGCGCGCATCAAGTGCCGACAGACCCCACCTCCGCAACCACAACGGAGCGAGTCTTACGAGCGACGTTCGCGGCCCATCTCACGTCCAAGCCGTCAAAGCGCATACGCCGCAAACACGAGACCCCGCGCGCATCAAGTGCCGACAGACCCCACCTCCGCAACCACAACGGAGCGAGTCTTACGAGCGACGTTCGCGGCCCATCTCACGTCCAAGCCGTCAAAGCGCATACGCCGCAAACACGAGACCCCGCGCGCATCAAGTGCCGACAGACCCCACCTCCGCAACCACAACGGAGCGAGTCTTACGAGCGACGTTCGCGGCCCGTCTCGCGTCCGAGCCGTCGAAGCGCATGCGACGAAGTCGCCAGTCTCGACGGCTCGGACGCGAGACACCAGGGGGCCGCGAACACGCAGCGCCGAAGGCGCTGCCATTAGACACAGCCTAGAAGGACGGCCTCCATCAGGGCGCAGACTCGGGCCAGCTGTTCGGGGCGGGGGTCGAATTTGGTCAACCGGCCCACGTCGATCACCTGGGCGATGGCGGCGTGCACGCGGAAGCGCGCCTCCACCGAGTCGCCGTCGAGCAGGTTGGCCCACTCCAGCACGTTCTGTCGCTGGATGGCGCGCAGCTTGTGCTGTTCGGCCTGCGGCAGATTACTGAATTCGGCGTAGTAGACCGGCATGATCTCCGGCATCGAGAAGGTCAGTCGGGCCTGGCGGTAGGCGATGCGCCGGACCGCGTCCGGACGGCTGGTGGCCTCGGCCAGCGCCTCGGTGATCGCGATGGCCACCCGGTCGCCGGTGCGGTGGAAGGCGGCGGCGAGCAGGTCGGCCTTGCTGGTGAAGTACCGGTAGACGCTGGAGGCGTTGATGCCGACGGCCGCGCCGATTTCCTCGATGCTGGCCTCGTGATACCCCTGGCGACCGAAGATCCGGATCGCCTCGGTGAGCAGCTGTTCGCGTTTCGAGGTGACCGGCAGGCCACGGGTGGCCGGTCCGGGTGCTGGCTCGGTCGGGGCGGGCGGCAGTTCCGCGCGCAGGATCGACCAGCTCATCTCGCGCAGCAGCGGCATCAGCCGGGCGGTGGCGAGCGTGGTGCGATGTGAGGAGATGCTGGCGATCGCGCTGAGCACCCCGGCGGCGAGCATTGCCACGTCGGCGGGGGGTGCGGTGGGACGCAGCTGTCCGATCGGTTCGGCGAGCGTCGCGTTGAGCGCGTCGTAGACCTTCCTGATCCGGGCGCGGTCCTCGGCCTCGAGGTAGCGCCGCTCCCAGCGGTACAGTCCGGCCTCGCGACGAATATCGATGGTGTGTTCGCTGATCGCCTTGATCAGGGCGTCGAGCCTGGGTCCCGGTTCCAGATTCGGATCGTCGGCTGCGCGCGCGATCTTCAGCAGGTGCGAGGCACCTTCTTCGGCGGCCGCGACCAGCAGCGCGTACTTGTTCGCGAAGTGGCGATACAGCGCGGGCCCCGAGATGCCGACCTCCGCGGCGATCTCGTCGACGCCGACCGGGTAGTACCCGCGTTCGCTGAACGCGCGCGCGGCGGCCCGGGTGATCTGGACCTTGCGATCCTTCGGGCGCCGCCGCACCGTCTGGGCGGGCTCCGCTCCCGTCCTGTTCGCACCCGTGTCAGGCCGCGCGGAAGCGAGACCGATCTCGCTGCGATCCGCGACCATCCAGCTCTCCGTTCCGGTGCGGCGCCGCTGGTTGACAGCGCCGGACAATTCAACCTAAGTTAACCACAATTCGCAAAGTTAACCACCATTCATGGGAATGCCGAGCCGGGATTCCAGACCAGGAGCACCAAATGAGCAACCCCGATTCCGCGACCACATCCGCGGGTTTCAGCGCCGTCAACGACGGCAAGGTGCTCCGGGTCACAATCACCAAACCCAAGCGCAAGAACGCCATCGACTACGACACGATGGTCGCCCTCGGTGACACCTTCCTCGCCGCCGCCGAGGACCGTTCGGTGCGGGTGATCGTACTGACCGGCGAGGGCGGCGACTTCTGCACCGGCGCCGATCTTGCCGCATCGGCCGCCGAGGCGCAGCGCGGAATCACTTCGGATATGGTGATGGACGCGGCCAATCGGCTGGTGAAAGCCATTGTGGACGCGCCGATTCCGGTCATCGCGCGGGTTGCGGGCGCCGCCGCGGGCGTCGGTGTCGGCATCGCGCTGGCCGCCGATCTGGTCTATGCCGCCGAGGATTCCTACCTGCTGCTCGCCTTCATCAATATCGGCCTGATGCCCGACGGCGGTGCGGCCGCCATGATCGCCGCCGCGGCCGGTCGCCCGCTGGCCGCGGAAATGGCCCTGCTCGGCGAGCGACTCCCCGCACCCGTGGCCAAGGCGGCCGGACTGTTCACCGCCGTGGTCCCGCAGGACGAACTCGATGCCAAGGTCGAGGCCGCCGCCGCCAAGATCGCCGCTGGCCCGCGCCGCGCTCTCGAACTCACCAAGAAGGCGCTCAACGCCGCAACCTTGCCCGCCTTGGACGCCGCGCTCGCCGCCGAAAAGTCCGGCCAGAGCGAACTGCTCCAGTCCCCCGACTTCTTCGAGGGCGCGACCGCCATGCTCACCAAGCGCAAGCCGGTCTTCGCCGACTGATCGCGTCGACGAGCGGGCTTCGAGCCGAGTCCGGGAATCCTCAGGCCCCCGGCTGGGTAATGGTCGTAGCCCGCAGCCGCGGCGACCGACACAAGCGCGGGAGCGTGATCCCGGACACAGGCGCGCCCGCACGAGCGACTATGTTGATCGGCTATGGCTTACCTGGTTACCGGAGCAACTGGGTTTATCGGTCGATTTCTCATTCCCGAACTGCTGAACCGGGATGGGGATATTCATGTGCTGGTCCGGCCGGGGGTTGATTCGGCGGACCGGTATGCCTGCTGCGCTCGCGAGTGGATGGGGGGCGAGCGGGTGCGGGCGGTGCGCGGGGATATGGGCGCGCCCGGGCTCGGCATCGATCCGGCCTGGATCAGCGAGCATCGGGGCTCGATCGAGCATGTCTTCCATCTGGCGTCGAGCTATGACCTCGCCGAACGCGGCGGCGGCACCAGACATGTCATCGATGTCACGCGGGAGTTGAAAGCCACTCTGCTGCATCATGTCTCGACGGTGGATGTGGCGGGCGGGTTCGACGGTGTGTTCACCGAGGATATGTTCGACGAGGGTCAGGTGCTGAGTTCGCCCATGCAGCGGGCGAAATTCGAGGCCGAGAAGATCGTGCGCGAATCCGGGTTGGGCTGGCGGATCTATCGGCCCTCGATCGTGATCGGCCATTCGCGAACCGGCGAAATCGATCGAATCGAAGGGCCCTACTATTTCTTCCGGCTGCTGCGGATGGCCGCGCAACTGCCGAGGATTCTGCCGGTACTCGTGCCGAAGCTAGGTGAAACCAATATGGTTCCGGTCGATTTCGTGGCTCGCGCCCTGGCCCACATCGCGCACCGGCCCGACTCGAACCACCTGACCTACCATTTGGCCGATCCGCGCCGACAGAGCGCAGCCGAGGCGCTGAATCTGTTCGCCGACGAGGCCGGTGCGCCGCATCTGGTGGAGGTGATGCCCAAGCGCACCCTCGAGATGATGCTTCGTGTCCCTGGCACGAACTGGCTGCTCCCCCGCGTCGGCGTTCCCCAGGATGTGTTGGAGCACAGCGAATTCAGCTGTTGGTTCGACTGCCGCAACGCCACCGCCGCACTGGCGGGCACCGATATCAAGGTGCCGCCGCTGGCCGCGTATGCCCCGCTGATCTGGAAATACTGGATCGAAAACTGGGTGTGATCAGCTCGCCCGCTCGTAGTCGGCTCTAGCCGCGTCGATTTCATCGATGTGTTCGATGGCCCAGGCCCGCAGCACATCGACGGCGGCACCGAGGCTGTGACCGAGCGGTGTCAGCGTGTATTCGACAGTGACCGGCACGGTCGGATACACCGTGCGCGACACCATGCCGTCACGTTCCAGACCGCGCAGCGTCTGGGTGAGCATCTTCTGCGTGATGCCCTGCACCTGCCTGCGCAGCTCCGAGAAGCGCAGCGTGCCGGGCTTCAGGGCCAGCAGCACGAGCCCGGTCCACCGTTCACCGAGCCGATCGAAAACCGCGCGGGACGGACAGTTCAGATCGAAGACGTCGTATGCCATTGGATTGTTGGTATCCACCAGGTACCTATACCACTAATTACTGCCTTCTTTCATCTGGAAACCAGCCCTCCTAGTGTCGTTTTCATAGCAACGACCAGGAGGAAGTCGATGAAAGCCCTTGCAGCAACCGGTGATCCGACCTTGGTGCGGTTCGCCGAGGTCCCCGAACCCACGGCCGCCGCCGATGCGGCGGTCATCCAGGTCGAGGCGTTCTCGGTGAACCGCGGCGAGATTCTCGCCATGACCGGCGCCTACGGCACGCCGACCGCACCGGGGACCGTCATGGGACAGGATGTGGTCGGCCGGGTCGTGGCAGCCGCTGTCGACGGCTCGGGCCCTGCCATCGGAGCCCGTGTGGTCGGCCATGCCGAGGGCGGTGGGTGGGCCGAGCTGGTGGCCATCCCGACCGCCGCATTGGCCGAGTTGCCCGACACCCTCACCGCCACCACCGCGGCCGCCTTGCCACTCGCGGGGTTGACCGCATTGCGTCTGCTCCGGCACGTCGAGGTCCCCGCGGGCAAGAAGGCTCTGATCACGGGCGCATCGGGCGGCGTCGGTCATTACCTGGTGGAGTTGGCGACGGCCGCAGACATTTCGGTGACGGCGGTGGCGGCCTCGCCCGAGCGGGGCGCCCGGCTGGCCGAACTCGGCGCGGCCGTCGTCCATGATGTCGCGGACGCCGACGGTCCCTTCGATGTCATCTTCGAATCGGTCGGCGGCGATGTCTTCGCCGCCGCACTTGCCCGGATCGCGCCCGGCGGCACCGTGCTGTGGTTCGGTCAGGCCAGTCTGCAACCGATCCGGCTCAGCTTCTTCGAATACCTCACGGTCACACCGTTCACGCTGCGGCATTTCCCGCACTGGGTCGCCGACACCACCGATGCCGAGGATCTGCGCATGCTGGTCGAGCTGACGGCCACCGGCCGCCTGCATCCGGAGCTCGGTAGGGTCGCCGACTGGGCCGAAACGGCAAGCGTGCTCACCGATCTGAACAACCGCCGGATCCGCGGCAACGCGATCCTCGCCATCGCCGCCTGAAGGAGCGATC
The DNA here is from genome assembly GCF_050955785.1 of Nocardia sp. CA-084685. Taxonomy (NCBI): domain Bacteria; kingdom Bacillati; phylum Actinomycetota; class Actinomycetes; order Mycobacteriales; family Nocardiaceae; genus Nocardia; species Nocardia sp. CA-084685. Next base: position 959,912 of record NZ_CP192094.1, on the reverse strand, counting down.
ATGTCGACCACCGAGCAGACCCGCGCCACCATCCTGGCCTATATCGAGGCACTCGGATCCGGTGAGGCCGAACGCGGCGCCGGGTTCTTCACACCGGATTCGACCTGGACCCTTTTCGGCGACTTGCCGACCGCGCGCACCTGGACCGGACCCGAGGAGATCTTCGGGCAATTCGTCGCGCGGATGATCGAGCGGATGGATGCGTCGCAGCCGATCGGCCAGGAGGTGCGGACCGTGCTGGCCGACGGTGCGCAGGCGGCCGCGGAATGGACCACCCGCGCCACCACCAAGGCGGGCGAACCGTACGTCAATAATGTGGCGATCGTCTTTCGCGTCGAGAACGGCAAGATCGCCGAGGCCCGTGAGTATTTCGATACGGGCTATGCTCAGCGCACGCTGTTCGCCTAGTCGCCCGCGACGGTCAGGTAGATCAGGGCCACATTGAGCAGACTGATGATGACGGCGACGAGCCAGGCCAGGCTCGTGGTCACGCGGTGGTTGACGTCGACGCCCATCAGCATGCGGTCGCTGGTGAAGCGGACCAGGGGGATCAGTGCGAAGGGGATGCCGAACGACAGCACCACCTGCGAAATGATCAGTGCGCGAGTGGGATCGATGCCGACCGCGAGGATGAGGATGGCCGGGATCAGCGTGACCATGCGCCGGACCAAAAGCGGAAACTTGCGGTTCAGCAACCCCTCCATGATCATCGCTCCGGCATATGCGCCGACCGAGGTGGATGCCAGGCCGGAGGCCAGCAGGCCGACCGCGAGCAGCAGTGCGGCGACGGGGCCGAGCGCATCGCCGACGGCGGCGTGCGCCCCTTCGAGGGTGTCGACATTCTCGCGGCCGCGCAGGGTATTGGCGGCCATCAGCAGCATCGCCATATTGACCGTGCCCGCGAGCACCATGGCCAGTCCGACGTCGTATCTGGTGATCCGCAGCAACCGGGTCCGCAGCGGACCGACTTCGGGCTGACCGTGCCGATCACGGGCAAGGCCGGAGTGCAGGTACACCGCGTGCGGCATGACGGTCGCGCCGATCATCGCCGCCGCGAGCAGCACACTTTCGGTGCCATGGAACCGCGGCAGCAGACCACCGACGGTGCCGGAGGCCGACGGCGGCGCAATCACCACGCTGGCCAGAAAACCGATGGCGACGACGGCGAGCAGGCCGGTGATAACCCGCTCGAACGGCTTCTGCCCGCGCTGATTCTGCACCAGCAGCAGCCCCATCGAGACCACACCGGTGATGAGCCCGCCGACCAGCAGCGGCAGATCGAACAGCAGTTGCAGCGCGATCGCGCCGCCGACTACCTCGGCCAGGTCGGTGGCCATCGCGACGGTCTCCGCCTGCATCCAATAGGCGAGGCGCATCGGACCACTCGACTTGGACCGCACCGCCTCCGGGAGCGACATACCGGTGACCAACCCCAGCTTCGCGGAGAGGAACTGCACCAGTCCGGCCATCACATTGGCCATCACGATGACCCACACGAGTAGGTAGCCGAACTGAGCGCCCGCGCTGATATTCGACGCCACATTGCCGGGATCGACATAGGCGATGGCGGCTACGAAGGCAGGTCCGAGCAAGACGCTGACCGATCTTGCCCGGCTCGTCGCGTTCCGCGCCGACTCAGCCAAGGTTGTACTCATGGAACAGAATTTTACGGCTTCCCGAACTTTTTGTTTAGCACTATCTATATAAAACAAACCGCCCCGACTGTGCATAAGGTCACAATCGGGGCGGTCCGTTGGGAATCGCGGGGATCGGGTCAGATACCGAGTCCCTTGGCCAGCGTCGGCCAGGAGGCGTGCAGTTCGTCGTTCCAGTAGCCCCAGGAGTGGGTGCCGCTGGGGCGGAAGTTGAAGGTGGCGGGGATGCCCAGCTGATCCAGCTTCGTCTGCATGTTGTGGGTGCAGTAGTTGGTGCCCGCCTCGATGACACCGCCGATCAGAATCTGGTTGGCCAGACCGCCCGGGCCTGGCAGTGCGTACTCACCGTTGAGGGTGTCGTACGGGCCGGGCAGACCGTTGCCGGTCGAGATGTAGAGGTCGGTGCCGCGCAGACCCTCGGCGTTGACATACGGGTCGTTCGCCACCCAGTCCGGCCCACCGATCGGTCCCCACATGTTATCGACATTGCCGCCGCCCCAGGTCTCGACGGTCAGCTTGACGAACTCCGAGCCGACCGGATCACTGGTCTGGGCGCAGCCGCTGTAGGCCGCGGCGGCCTTGTACAGGCCGGGCTTGGCGATCGGCAGCGCGAGCACGGTGGTACCCGAGGTGGACAGGCCCGCGATCGCGTTGGTGCCGTTGGTGCCGAGCGCGCCGTCGATCAGCGGCGGCAGCTCCTCGGTGAAGAAGGTCTTCCACTTGTTGCGGCCGAGTACCGGATCGTCCTTGATCCAGTCAGCGTAGTAGCTCCACTTGCCGCCGATCGGCTGGACCACATTGACGTTCTTGTCGCCGAGGAACTTCAGCGCATCGGTCTTGGCCACCCAGGACGCGCTGTCCTCGCCGCCGCCCGCACCGTTGAGCAGGTACAGCACCGGACGCGGCACCGAGGCATCGGCCGGGCGCTGCACGTCGACCGGGAAGGTCCGGTCCATGGCCGCGGAGTAGACGTACAGGCGGATGCTGCGGTCGTCCTTGTACTCGGCCTTGGTGATCTTCGAGCCGTCCGGCGCGACCGGGTTGGCCAGCAGCGTCTTGGAATCGATGATCGGATCAGCCGTCGCGGTAGATGCGCCGAAGCCGGACATGACTCCCGCGAATACCGCGGTTGCCGCGATCACCGCCGCCGCACGTGTGCCGCGACGCCGGATCAGACTACGCATCAATTTCACACCTTCACTTCGTATCGTGATTACGGGAGGGCTTCCCCATGCCGCGGGCATGCACCGCGGCCGACCATACGGCCTATTCAATCGTGACGATAGTGGACGTCGTTACCGCAATGTTGCTCCATCATGCCTGAACGGCCGGAATGTGATCAGGGTCGCCCCGGATATCGCTGCCCGTATTCGGCCAGTCCGCCCAGCGCCCGGATCCAGTGTTCGGCGAAGGTCTTGACCTCATCACCGCCGAACACCTCGGCCGCGTAGTCGAAGCGCACGAGCAGACCGTCGGCGGTGGCGTCGGCGGTGATATCGAGCAGCAGATCCGTGGCCGGTGCATCGGTGTGCACGCGCGCCGGGCGCAGATCTCTATAGCGCAACGCGCACCGGCCGGTGGGGAGCGCGCTCAAGGCGGCGGCGGTATCCGGATTGAGATAGCGCAGCAGGCCGTAGCCGACGCCATAGGACGGCACTGCACCGGTGAGCCGTTTGACCTGCTCGATCGCGACGCCCGCCGCGTGACCACCGACCAGCGCCTCCTCGACGTTGACCCCCGCCAACTGCAGCGGGAGCGGGTAATCGGTGGTGAACGCGCCGACGAGGGTGTCGGTCTCGGCCATCGCCCGGCTGTCGGCGTGCAGCCGAACCACCGGGCCGATGGCATCGGTGACGGTTTCGCCCGCGGAGGTGATCTGCGCGAGCGCGAGGGCGGTGAGTAGGACCTCATCGACACTGACACCATGCGCGGCGGCCGCGGCGACGACGGCGGCGGTGCCCTCGGTGGTGATGGTCAGCGAGACCCGGCGCCGCGAGCGCAGGTTCTTGTTCGTGGCACCGGCCTTGGCGGCGGGGACCACGCTCAGGGCGTGGTGCCACCATGCCATTTCCTCGATTGCCGCCGGGCCGCTCGCGCCCTCGGACAGCACGCTCAGCAAGTCGGACAGTCCGGACTCGGGGACGGCGGGCGTGCGGTGCCTGCCGCGCGACCAGGCCAGTGACAGCTTGTCGATGATGGTGCGCCAGGAGGTGTCGTCCACGACGAGGCCATTGGCGACGATGACCATGGTCGTTGGCACCTCGCGGCCACCGACCAGTACGAAGCGGATATTGCGGCCCTGTGCCGGATCCAGTTCGGAGGCGACCGCGCGCACCACATCGTCGACCGGCGGCGGGGTCTGATCGATGCCGTACTCCAGCCCGAGGAAAGCCTCGTCGAGACGCTGCGCCTCGGCCGGGATCTCGAAGACCGGAGCAGTACCCGCAGCGTCGCGGTGCAGACGGACCCACAGCATCGGATGCTGTTCGAGCACCGTATCGACGGCGAATTGCACCGCCTCCGGTGAGTAGTTGGGTGGGATCTCGAGGGTAAGGACGCGCAGTTCGACACCGGAGTCCAACAGCCGCACGGCATTCGGGGTCAGCGATAGCGGGATGGGGGCGTCGTCGGGGGCGTCGGCACGGTGGGGGACGGCGTATTCGATCGGGTCGTCGTCGTGGATGACCGCGAACGGCATGCGCTGGGGTTCGGCGGCAATCGCGGGCTCGTCGTCGTCGAAGTCCGGTGTCGGGGCCTCGACCGTCGGGGGCAGGTCATCGGTCGCTGCCGTGTCCTCGGTCGGTTCCGGAGCATCGATCGGTATCGGGACCAGGACCGATGTCGGGTAGTCGTGGTCGAATGCGGCCGGATCGGCGAGCGGTGCCGCGTACTCGTATCCCTCCGGTGCGGCAGCGTATTCGACCGGCTCGGATGCCTCGGCTTCGGTGGCATTCTCGACCGGCTCGGGCTCTGCGAGCAAGGCGGCCAGGACCGGACCGATTTCGGCGAAGGCCACCGGTGACGTCATCAGCTCGTGGGTCGCCCCGATCGGATGCTCGTTGATCGTGCCGTCGACATAGGGCCGCCAGGCTCGGGATTCGGCGGTGTGGCCGGTGGCGCTGAAGAACTCGAGCGTGCCGTGGAAAACCTTGTGTTGATGGTTGATTCCGAGCTCCACCGAGCGCACCGCGCCACGGTAGCTCTGGCGCAGGCGGTCCGGGGTCAGCAGCGCCAGTTCCGGTGGGATGTTGGCATACAGCACCGCGAGCGCCTCTTCGGTGAGGTTGCGAATATTGCTGTCACCGAGCATGTCCGGGCCGATGCCGAGTTCAGCGAAGGCCGAGCGCAGCTCCGCCCAGAAGTCGGCGATATTGCCGCCGGTGCGGCTGTCCAACATCGCGAGCAATGCGACCTCGGCACCCTCGGACTGCAATTGGACCGCGACCGCGTGGGCCAGCGCACCACCGAGCGACCAGCCGAGCAGCCGATACGGCCCCTCGGGCTGCACCGCGCGGATCTCCTCGACATAGCGCCGGGCCATGGCGTCCAGCGAATCCGGCCGGAAGTCCGATTCGGACAGCGCGGGTGATTGCACACCGAAGATCGGACGGTCGGCGGGCAGGTACTGCGCGAGACCGGTATAGCACCAGGACAATCCGGCCATCGGATGGATGCAGAACAGGGCTTCGCCGGTGCCGTACCGGATCGGCAGCAGCACATCGAGTGCGGCCTCGGCATTCAACCCGTATTCGTAGGCCTCGGTGTCATCGGCGTCCATGATGCGCTGGGTCAGTGCGGCGACGGTCGGATCGGTGAAGAACCATTGCACCTGGACCGCGATGCCGGTCAGCTCGCGCAGCTTGTGCACCGCGCGCATGGCGGCCAGCGAACTGCCGCCGAGTGCGAAGAAATCGTCATCGGAGCCGACCCGATCGATGCCGAGTACGTCGGCGTATACGTCGGCGACGGCCTGTTCCTGCGCGGTCGACGGCGCGAGGTAGGGGCGCGGGGCGAGCTCGGGTGCGGGCAGCGCCGCGCGATCGAGCTTGCCGACCGGGGTCAGCGGCACCATATCGAGTACCACCACCGCCGAGGGCACCATATGCCGAGGCAGGCTGCGCGCGGCGTATTCGGTGAGCGCACCGGTATCGATGGCCCGTCCCGCTACCGGAAGCACATAAACGACGAGGATCTTCTCGCCCGTTGGGTTTTCCCGACCGATCGTGACGGCGAACTCGACATCGTCGTGACCGCCGAACACCGCGTCGATCTCACCGAGTTCGATGCGCAGACCGCGGATCTTGAGTTGGAAGTCCGTGCGACCGATGTATTCGAGTTCCCACTGCCCCGCCTCGCCGACCCAGCGCACCAGATCACCGGTGCGATACATCCGCGCACCGGGTGGACCCCACGGATCCGCGACGAAGCGTTCCGCGGTCAGCATCGGACGATCGTGATAGCCGCGTGCCAGCGCGGTGCCACCGAGATACAGCTCGCCGACGGCGCCGGGCGGCACCGGACGCAGCCGCGAATCCAGCACCACCATCGGCGTTCCCGGCACCGGGCCGCCGATGGTGATGCGCCCTCCGGCGATCAGCTCGCTCCACGACGCGGCCACCGTGGCCTCGGTAGGGCCGTAGCCGTTGATGAAGTGCCGTCCCGGTTGCCATTTGGCGACCAGATCGAGCGAGGTGGAATCGCCACCGCAGCACAGGTATCGGAATTCGTCCAGACCGGCCGGATCGACGGTGCCGAGCACAGCGGGGGTGAAGATCGCGTGGGTGACCCGCTCGGTGCGCAGCAGCGCGGCCAGATCCGCTCCGCCGAGGATGGTGGACGGCACGATGACCAACGTCGCGCCGTTGTGGAAGGTGCACAGCCACTCCAGAATCGACGGATCGAAGCTCGGCGAGCACAGATGCGCGAACCGATGCCGCGGACCGAGTTGGAATACGGCGCTGGCATTCTCGACTGCCCCGCCGATGCCGACCTGGGTGACGGTGACACCCTTCGGTGTGCCCGTCGAACCGGAGGTGTAGATGACGTACGCCGGATGCTGCGGCAGCAAGGTCGCCAGCCGCTCGTCATCGGTGATCGGCGATGGCGACTTACTGGCGACGGCCGCATGGATCGCGGGATCGTCGAGCTGTAGCCAGTGGGTCTCGGACGACTCGTCGGGCAGCCGCTCACTGTAGGTGGAGGTAGTGATGCCGAGGACGGCACCGGAATCGGTCACCATGTGCCGGATCCGGTCCGTCGGATAGGTCGGGTCGATCGGCACGTGCGCCCCACCGGCCTTGGCTACGGCCCAGAAGGCCGCGACCATCTCCAGGGAACGCGGGAAGGCAAGTGCGACGAGGCGCTCCGGGCCGACACCGCGATCGATCAATACCCGAGCCAGTCGCGAGGAGTATTCGTCCAGTTCGCGGTAGGAGATCGAGCGACCGGCGGTGCGCACCGCGACATGTTCGGGGTCGGCGCTGACCGCGCTGGTCAGCAGGTCCGGCAGCAGCCGAACGGCGGGCGTCTCGCCGCGCCGCACTGGTGTCAGCGCCTGCTCTTCGGCCGCGCCGAGCAGCCGCAGGTCACCGATCGGGGCGTCCGGACGGGCGACGATCTCGGTGAGCAGCCGGGTGAACCGGGCGGCGAACATCTCGATCGTCTTGTCGTCGAAGAGATCTCGCGCGAAATTGAACTCACCGCGCAGGCTTTCCGCGGCGGTACCCGGTGCCCACATGGTCAACGAAAGATCGAACTTGGCGGTATCGACGGCGAAATCGAAGGTCTGCGCACGGAGTCCGGGGAGTTCGAAGGTGCTGGTCGGCAGGTTCAGATACGACATCGACACCTGGAACAGCGGGTGGCGAGCCGTGGAGCGCGGCGGGTTCAGCAATTCGACCAGTCGCTCGAACGGGAGGTCGGCATGCGAAAAGGCCTGCAGGTCGGTGTCTTTGGCGTTGGCGAGCAGATCACCGAAGGTGCGGTCCTCGGGCACCTGTAGTCGCAGCACCAGCGTATTGACGAACATGCCGATCATGTCGTCGAGTTCGGCCGCGCCGCGACCGGCCACCGGCGTGCCGATGGCGATATCGTCGGTGCCGGACATGCGCGCCAGGAATACCGATAGCGCGGCGTGCACCACCATGAACATGGTGGCGTTGTGTCGCCGCGCAAGGCGCACCAGACCGGCGTGCACCAGCGGGTCGATCTCGAATTCGGTGCGCCCGCCGGTGAAACTCCGCAGCGCCGGGCGTGGCCGGTCCGTGGGCAGGTTCAGTTCGTCGGGCAGGTCGGCCAGTGCGGTCCGCCAGTATTCGGCTTGGGCCGAGATGAGGCTGTCCGGATCGTCCTCGGAGCCGAGTACCGCACGTTGCCAGATACTGAAATCCGCATACTGCACCGGCAGCGGCGACCATGAGGGAACCTCGCCCGCGCTGCGGGCCGAATAAGCCAGCATGACGTCACGCACCAGCGGCGACATCGACCAGCCGTCGGCGCCGATGTGATGGGCGACGAACACCAGGATGTGATCATCGGTGTCGAGCCGCATCAAGGTGGCGCGGAACGGCACCTCGACGGTGACATCGAAGCCCGCCGCGACGATCTCCCGCACCTGCCGCACCGCTTCCGATTCCGCGATCGGAATCGGGACCAGATCGATCGGCACCGCGTTCGGTGCGAGTACTTCTTGCACCGGCCCGTCGGCGGTCTGCGGGTAGACGGTGCGCAGCACCTCGTGCCGCGCCACCATATCCTCGACCGCCGAACCCAGTGCGGCGATATCGAGTTCGCCGGACAGCCGGATCGCCACCGGTATGTGATAGGCCGCCGAGCTGGGATCGAACTGGTTGATGAACCACATCCGCAACTGCGCAAGCGATAGCGGGACGTGCTCCGGGCGCAGTCCGGCCAGCAGGGGCTGTCGCCGGCCGGAACCGGCATGGGTTTCGACCTTGGCGGCGAGTCCGGCCACCGTGGGCGTCTCGAAGATCGAGCGCACGAGCACCTTGGTATCCAGCGCATCGCCGACGCGGGCCGCCACCTGTGTGGCCAGCAGCGAATTGCCGCCCACGGCAAAGAAATCATCATCGCGGCCGACGCGATCCACGCCGAGCACATCGCCGTACACACCGGCCACGATCTCCTCGACCGGTGTCGCGGGTGCGCGGAAGGCCTGGGTCTCGAACTCCGGATCGGGCAGTGCGGCGCGATCCAGTTTGCCATTCGTATTGCGCGGCAAGTCCGTCAGCGTGACGAACGCATTGGGCAGCATGTACGACGGCAACACCGCGGCCAGCGCGGCCTTCAGTTCGGCGGTCTCGACCGGGGTCGACTCGTCGGCCGGTACGACGTAGGCAACCAGCCAATCACCGATCCGCGCATCGGATTTGACCGCCGCCGCGGCCTGCGCGATCTCCGGCCGGGCCAGCAGCGCGGACTCGATCTCGCCGAGTTCGATGCGGAAACCGCGGATCTTCACCTGGAAATCGGTGCGGCCGTGGTACTCCAGTTCGCCGTGCTGATTCCAGGACACCAGGTCGCCGGTGCGGTACATGCGCGCGCCGGATTCGAACGGGTTCGCTATGAACCGTTCCGCGGTGAGATCGGACCGCCCGAAGTAGCCGCGCGCCAGTTGCGCACCGGCCAGGTACAACTCGCCGGATACGCCGACCGGGACCGGCCGCAGGCGCGAATCCAGGACGTAGACATGGCTGTTCCACTGCGGCCTACCGATCGGAACCGTCACCGAGTCGGCGTCGGTAACCCGATGGTTGGTGATCGAGACCGCGGCCTCGGTCGGTCCGTACAGGTTGAACAGGTCCGCCGCATTGCTTTGGCGCAATCGCTGTGCGGTGGCGGCCGGTAGCGTCTCACCGATGGCCAGTACCCGGCGCAGCGAACGGGCCAGGTGACCTGTCGACAGCGCGTCCAGCATCGACGGCACGACATGCAGTGTCGTCACCGACTCGCGCGCCATCAATTCGTTGAGATAGGCCGGATCCCGATGACCATCCGGCGCGGCGATGACCACCGTGCCACCGCATACCGCCGCCGTCCAGAACTCCCAGACCGACAGATCGAAGGTGGCGACCGTCTTGAGCAGCACCACATCGTCGGCTTTGAGGCCGAATTCGGTTGTCTCCCAGAGCAACTGGTTGACGATCGCCCCGTGCGTGACCGCGACGCCCTTCGGCTGCCCGGTCGAACCCGATGTGTAGATCACGTACGCGGTGTGTCCCGGCAGCAGCGCACCACGGCGTTCGCCCGCGGCGAGCGGAGCGTCCGAGTAGTTCGACAGGTCGAGCTCATCGATCGTCACGGAATCCACGGCATCGGTGTGGAAGCCGCCGGGTACGGAGCTCAGCAGGCAGACCGGTCCTGCGGTCCGCAGTATGTACTCCATGCGTTCGGCGGGTTGATCCGGATCGATGGGCACATACGCCGCACCGGATTTCGCCACCGCGTACATGGCGACGATCAGATCGACCGACCGACGCATGCCCAATGCCACCCGGTCCTCCGGGCGCACGCCGCGTTCGATCAGATACCGCGCCAACCGATTCACCCTGGCATCGAGTTCGCCGTAGCTGATTTTGCGTCCGGGCTGATCGGACACCACCGCCACCGCATCCGGGTCGGCGGCCACCGTCGCATCCAGGAGTGACACCAGCGTCGCCGTCGTATCGATGGGATGCGCGGTGTCGTTCCAACCCGCCAGAATCCGCGAACTCTCGTCACCGGCGAGCAGTTCGATCTCGCCGACCCGCACCGACACATCGGCGAGTACCGCATCGAGCACCCGGACGAAGCGGTCGGCGAAGCCGCGCACCGTGGTCTCGTCGAACAGGTCGGTGGCATATCCGAAATCGGCCATCATTCCAGCGGGCGCGCCGTCGTCGGTGTAGCGGTCGGCCAGGGAGATATGCAGATCCGTCTTGGCCAGCTGCAGATCGAAATCGACCGTGGCGACCGAAAGTCCGGGCAGTTCCAGGGTGGTTTCGGCCAGGTTCTGGAAGGAAAGACCCACCTGGAACAGCGGATTGCGAGCAATCGAGCGAACCGGATTCAGCGCCTCCACGATTCGCTCGAAGGGCACATCGGCATTGGCGAAGGCCTCGAGATCGCGCTCGCGCACGTCGGCGAGCAGCGCCGCGAAAGTATCACCGGGACGCACCCCCGTCCGGAACACCAGCGTGTTGACGAACATGCCGATCAGATCATCGAGTTCGCGCTCGCCACGACCGGCGATGGGCGTACCGACCGCGATGTCGTCGGTGCCCGACAGCCGTGCCAGCAGCACCGCGAGCGCCGCATGCACGACCATGAACAGCGAGGCGTGATTGGCCCGTGCCAGCGCATGCAGTCGGGCATGCCGATCCGCCGAGATCTCGAACCGCACCGATTTACCCTGGAACGACTGGGCAGGTGGGCGCGGTCGGTCGGTCGGCAGCTCCAACTGGTCCGGCAACTGCGCCAAGGTCCGCCGCCAATAGGCGATCTGCTGTGCGGCAGGCGATTGCGGATCGTCCTCGTCGCCCAGCGCCTCGCGCTCCCACAGCGCGTAGTCGGCGTACTGCACCGGCAGCGGCTGCCACTGCGGCGCCTGCCCGTGCATCCGTGCGGCATAGGCGACCATGAGATCGCGCGCGAGCGGACCCATCGACGCACCGTCGGCCGCGACATGGTGCACGGTCAACGCGATCACATGCTCTTGCGGCGCCAGACGGAACAGCGTGACCGCGACCGGAACCTCAACGGTCACATCGAAGGTCAGCACGGCGAAGTCGATGAGGCGGCGCACCAGTTCGTCCTCGGCCACATCTTCGGGCACCATGGCGAACCGGGTATCCGGCACCGGATGGATGACCTGATGCGGCCGCCCGCCGATGCTCGGATAGGTGGTCCGCAGCACCTCGTGCCGGGACAACACATCGCCGATGGCCAGTCCGAGCGCCGCCGCATCCAGCTCACCGGTGAGCCGCACGGCCAGCGGAATATTGTCCACCGCCGAGGTCTCGGTATCGAACTGGTTCAGGAACCAGTACCGCTGCTGCGCCAGCGACAGCGGAATCAACTCGGGTCGCTCCCCCGCGACCAGCCGCGGCCGACTCCGACCGGATCCGGCGGTGCGTTCGACCACGGCGGTAAAGGCGGCGACCGTCGAGGCGTGGAATAGATCCCGGACCGCCAACTGCGTGTCGAGCGCGGCGTCCAGCCGTGCGGTGACCTGGGTGGCCAGCAGCGAATTGCCGCCGAGTGCGAAGAAGTCGTCGTCCAGGCCGACCCGCGTGACACCGAGCACATCGCCGAAGGTGCCCGCGACGATCTCCTCGACCGGCGTCGTTGGTGCGCGGAATACCTTTGCCTCGAATACCGGTGCGGGCAGCGCCCTGCGGTCCAATTTGCCCATCGGCGTCAGCGGCACCTGATCGAGCACCGTAATGGACGCGGGCACCATGTGCGCTGGCAATTTGCGCTCTACCAGCGCTTTCAGCTCCGCCATATCGACGGTCAGCCCGTCGATGGGATGCACATAGGACGCCAAAACGGTGGTCCCGCTGTCGAGTTCGTGCCCGACAGTGACCGCGAAATCCACGTGGTCGTATGAGCCGAGTACCGCGTCGATTTCGGTGAGTTCGATGCGGAAGCCGCGGATCTTCAGTTGGGAGTCGTTGCGGCCGAGGTACTCGAGATCACCGGTCGCGGTCCAGCGCACCAGATCACCGGTGCGGTAGAGCCGGGTGCCCGGTTCGAACGGATTGGCCACGAATCGGGCCGCGGTAAGAGCTTGTTGGCCGAGATAACCGCGCGCCAGTTGCGCACCGGCGACATACAGTTCGCCGACTACCCGGTTCGGCACCGGCGCCAGCCGATCGTTGAGCACATAGGCGGCGATGCCGTGGATCGGCGGACCGAGGGTCACCGGCTCCCACGGCACCATCGGCGCGGTGATATTGGTGGCGATGGTGGCCTCGGTCGGACCGTAGGCATCGAAGAATTCGCGCAGCAGCCCGCCCGCGATCGGCAATACCCAGCGCCGCACCAACTGCGGCGGACAGGCCTCACCACCGGTCACCACGACCCGCAGTTCGTCGAGGCCGTCGGGCTCCACCGAGGCCAGCGCCGCGGGCGTCACGAAGGCATGGGTCACCCGCTCGCGCCGCAGCACCGCGGCCAGTTCCGCGCCGCCGTAGACGGTCGGCGAGACAACCACCATGGTGGCCGCCGCGCCCAATGCCAACAGCAGTTCCAGCACCGACGCGTCGAAGGAGGGGGAGGCGAAATGCAGTGTCCTGGCCGAACTCGTCACCCGGTAGCGGGTCCGCTGCTCATCGCAGAAACCGGATAACCCCTGATGGGTGACCACCACGCCCTTGGGGACGCCGGTCGAGCCGGAGGTGTAGATGACATAGGCCGGATGTGCGCCGTGCAGGGGCCGCACCCGATCCTGATTGGTCACCCGGTCTACCGGATACCGCTGCAGCAGTTCCGCGGTGATCGGGTCGTCGAGCACCAGCCATTCGGCGTAATCGGGCAGGCCGCGGCGAACCGCGCCGACGGTCAGGCCGAAGCTCACGGCGGAATCGGTGAGCATGTGCGCGACCCGATCCGCCGGATAGTGCGGGTCCACCGGCACGAATCCGGCGCCGGTCTTGGCCACCGCCCACACCGCGAGCACCGAATCCACCGATCGCGGAACGGCCACCGCGACCAGATCCTCCGGACCGACACCACGATCGATGAGCAGCCGGGCCAGCCGGGTCGAACGCTCATCCAACTCGGCATAGCTCAGCCCGCCGGAAGTGGCATCGGCATCGGCGAATACGACGGCGAGGCCGCCGGGATTCGCCTCGACGGCGGCCGCCATCAGCTGCGGCAGGGTGACGACGCGCGTCCGCTGTGTCCGTGTCCGAGCCGGCCGCACCCGAGCCTGGCGCGTCACCGGCTCACCGCTTGCGACTGCTCGCAGGTCGCAGGAAACAACGCAGCTTCCTCATGCCGACGTTGTGCAACCACCCGAAACATGAAGGAGCTCACCTACCCTGTAATCCCTAAAAAGTGCTCCCCTCCCAGCGTTTGCTCAGAAGCATCGCATGGTCAGACGCCGATCGTAACCGCATTGGCCGCTTGTGCACGCCGACGATCCACCCGCGCTACCCCGCCGATCGCCGACGCTCAGGGGGTTCGAGCAGCTCAGCGAGCCGGGGACCGATCTCGGCCAACGCTTCGGCAGAGGTCATCAACTCGTGCGTCGACCCGATCGGGCGATCGATGATCTCATCGGAGACGAAAGGCTGCCAGTCGGCGGGGGTGCGATCACCTCGAGCCTCGGCGGCTACCGACGCGCTGGCCTGGTCACGAGAATGCCCCCCTCCGATATCGCGCGGCCGCATCCGAACTTGTCCCATCGACCGATATCCCGGCATAGGAACTTTCCTATCCTCCTCTCGTCGCTACCCGTACCGGTAACGGCCTGTGCGAGCACCGGCCGCCGGGTGGAAGATCAACTCGGGTCCTGGACGCCCAATAGCGCACCGAGGTCGACCACAACCGGGACGGCCCCGAATTCCGGCGCGGGCGCGCCGTCATCCAGCACCACCGCGTGCAGATCTTCCAGCCCTGCCACCTCGACGGGCCCGAGTCCGGCCCGATCGATGAACAGATGTGTCACCCATTCGTCGGCCAATAGTGCCGAAAGCGTTACGTTGTCCAGGTCACCGGCGGTCACCACCACCGACGCGCCGTTCTCACCGGCCGCGACCACTTCCAGCAGCGCCGCCGCCGAATCCGCGCGGCCGTGCCGGAACAGCCGGGACTCGAAGGTGAGTTCGGTGCGCGCCCGCAGCCGCTTGGTCGCGACGGAAATGTCGTTGTAGGACAACGCAACTCCGGCGACGAAGGCCGGATCCTCGCCGCGCAGCGCCTGGGTCCGGTTGGCGTAGGTCACCGGTCGCGGCGATTCGGCGGCGATCTCGGCGAGCACGTCCGGATCGTCCAGGGCCAGCCAGTCGATACTGCTATCAGTGGGCCATGCACCGGTGGTAAGCCCGACCTTGACCTCGAGACCAACGGGCAGCGGCCGGTCGAGGCCACTCACCGGGATCAGTGCGGCACCGGCCTTGAGCACCGCCCAAGTGGCGACTACCGCGTCCACCCCGCGATCCAGCCGGATCACGACACCGGTGCGCGGACCGCAGCCGCGGCCGATCAGCACCCGAGCCAACCGCGAGGACCGCGCGTCGAGATCCTGGAAGGACACCGCGTCCTCGCCGAAGACCACCGCGGGCCCGTCCGGATCCTCCTCCACCGCGGCGGCCAGCGCCTGAGTCAGCGCCGCACCACTGGTGACCGGCACATCATCATCGACGGGCTGCGGCACGGTTTCCGGTGCGGCCAGTGCGCGATCGCGTTCGGCGGCATCGAGGATATCGATGTCGCCCACGCTGATCTGCGGGTCCGCCACGACGGCGGTGCAGATCCGAGTCAGCCTGCGGCCGAATGCCTGCACCGTCGATGCGTCGAAAAGGTCGGTGGCGTAATTGAATACCGCGACCAGCTCGCCGGGAGCACCGTCCGCGCCGTGGCGCGGCTCGACGGTCAACTGCAGATCGAACTTCGCCGCGACCGCACCGGTATCCAGCGCCGCGACCGTCAGACCGGGCAATTCCAGCTTCGGCGGCTCCAGATTGTCGAAGGAAAGCACCACCTGGAACAGCGGGTTGTGCGAGGTCGCCCGGTTGGGCAGTACCACCTCGACCACTCGCTCGAACGGAATATCGGCATTGCCGAAGGCCGAAAGGTCGGTCTCGCGCACATGTTCGACAAGCGCGTCGAAGGTGGTTCCCGATTCTGTGGTGGTGCGCAGCGCCAAGGTATTGACGAACATGCCGACCAGATCGTCGAGCGCGCGCTCACCGCGGCCCGCGATGGGGGTGCCGATCGTGATATCGGAACTGCCGGACAGTCGCGCCAGCAGCACCGCGAGCACCGCGTGCACGACCATGAACAGTGACGAATTGTGTTCCCGGGCAATGCGAATCAGACCGGCATGCACCTCGGGTGAAAGCGTGCAGGCCGTCGACGCGCCGCGCATGGACGGTACCGCGGGACGCGGCCGGTCCAGCGGCAGCTCGAGCGCGCCGGACAGTCCTGCCAATTGCTCGCGCCAGTAGGCCAATTGCTGCGCGGCGACGGAATTCTCGTCGTCGTCGGTACCGATAGCCGCACGCTGCCAGATCGCGAAGTCGGCGTACTGCACCTCGAGCGGCGTCCAGGTCGGGACATCACCGGCACAGCGCGCGGCGTAGGCGAGCATCAGGTCACGGGCCAGCGGTGCCATCGAGGCGCCGTCGGCCGAAATGTGGTGCACCACCATGGCGAGCAGATGACGCTCCGGGGTCCCACGCAGCAGCACACCGCGCACCGGAACCTCTCGGGTCACATCGAATCCGGTCGACATCAGCTCGGTGATGCGGACGATCGGATCGGTGCTCGACTCGACCGCGAGCCCGCCCGGCCAAGCCTCGGCAACCGGCAGGATCTCCTGGTACGGCAGCCCGCCCGGCCCCGTCGACGGGTAGCGAGTGCGCAGCGCCTCGTGCCGCTCGAGCACATCGGCGATGGCATCGCGCAGCGCCTGCACATCGAGGGCACCGGTCAGGCCGATGCCGAGCGGGATGTTGTAGGCCGCCGAGCGGGTATCGAACTGATTGAGCACCCACATGCGCTGCTGCGCCAGCGACAACGGCACCCGTTCCGGGCGCGCCGTCACAACCAGCGGGGTTCGGGTTCCGATCGAGGAGCCGGGCACGATTCGTGCGGCCAGCGCCGAAACCGTCGATGCCTCGAATAGCTCGCGCACCGAGACATTGGCGTCCAACGCCTCGTTGATCCGGCTCACCGCCCTGGTGGCCAGCAATGAATTACCGCCGAGGACGAAGAAATCGTCGTCCAGACCGACATCGCGGACACCGAGTAGTCCGGCGAATACCCCGGCGACGGCCTGCTCGATCGGGGTCTGCGGGGCGCGGTAGGTGGCGCTGCTGACGAATTCCGGTGCGGGCAGCGCCTTTCGGTCCAGTTTGCCGTTCGGGGTCAGCGGCAGCGCGCCGAGTACGACGATCGCGTCCGGAACCATATAGCTGGGCAGGAATTCGGCGATCGTGCTGCGCAGCTGCGCGCCCTGCACCTGCGAATCCGCCTCGGCCATCACATATCCGACCAAACGGTCACCGGTGTGTTCGTCGGAGCGCACCAGCACCATCGCCTGGCTGATGGACGGCTGGGCGAGTAGCGCCGATTCGATCTCACCGAGTTCGATGCGGAAGCCGCGCAGCTGTACCTGCTGGTCAGTGCGCCCGGCGTATTCGAGATTCGCGTGGCCCGCGAAACCGGCCCAGCGACCTAGGTCGCCGGTGCGGTACATGCGAGATCCCACCGCCCCGAACGGATTCGCTACGAAACGGGTCGCGGCCAATCCGGGCCGCCCGAGATAGCCGCGGGACAACTGCGCACCGCTGATATAGATTTCGCCCGCAACTCCGACCGGAGCCGGATGCAGCCGATCATCGAGCACATAGCTCTCCAGGCCGGGCAGCGCACGACCGATGGCACTGGCCGGATTCTCGGCGAGCTGCTCATCCAGCGCCAAGAACGACACGTGCACCGTGGTTTCGGTGATGCCGTACATATTGACCAGCCACGGCGCATCGAAGGCGTGCCGCTCGTACCAGCGCCGCAGCTGACGCAGATCCAGTGCCTCACCACCGAATACGACATAGCGCAGCGCGAATTTGCCCTGGTCCCCGGCATGTGAGGCACGATCGGCCTCGGCGAGTTGGTAGAAGGCCGACGGCGTCTGGTTCAGCACCGTGACTTGTTCGCGAATCAGCAAGTCGCGCAATTGCTCCGGTGAGCGAGAGGTCAGGTAGTCGACCACGACCACGGTGCCGCCATTGGCGAGCGCGCACCACAGTTCCCACACCGAGAAGTCGAAGGCGAAAGAGTGGAACAGCGTCCACACATCGGTGTCGTCGAATTCGAACATCAACTGGGTGTTGGCGAACAGTTCGACCACATTGCGATGTGAAACGCCGACGCCCTTCGGCACACCGGTGGAGCCCGAGGTGTAGATGACATAGGCCAGGTTGTCCGGCCGCAGCCGGGACGTGCGCTCGATATCGGTGATCGGCGATTCGCCGAAGCCCGCGGTTTCATCGAGCAGCACCACCGGGGCATCCGTCGCCGGAAGGTCGCCCAGCAGATCCGAGGTGGTCAGCACACAGGTCGGCTGCGCGTCGCTGAGCATGAACTCGAGTCGCGGCGCCGGATAGGTGATGTCGATCGGCAGATATCCGGCACCGGCGGTGAGCACTCCGAGCAGCGCGATGGGCAGCTGTTCGGAGCGCGCGACGGCAACGGCGACCAGCGCTTCCGGCCCCGCACCGCGCGCCATCAACGCCCGCGCCACCTGATTCGCGCGCCGCTGTAGTTCACCGAAACTCAGTGCGGTACTACCGAATCGGACCGCGACCGCATCCGGACGGCGCCGTGCCTGCGCCTGGATGAGATCGAGCAGTGTCACATCCGGCACGGCCGCACCGGCCGAATTCCATTCGTGCAGAACCAGCTCGCGCTCGCCGGGGGCGAGCAGATCGATATCGCCGAGCACCGCATCGGAGTCGGCGGCCACTGCGGACAGCACCCGCAGGAAGCGATCGGCGAAGTCCTGCACCGTGGCGGCATCGAACAAGTCGGTGGCATAGGTGAATGTCGCCGACATGCCTCGCGCCGCGGTGTGAGATTCGCGGCGCTCCCGGCGCCCTCCGTGGTGACGCTCCGCTACCGCCTCCGGGCCCGTCGCTCGCGCCGCGGTGTCGGATTCCGCGATCTCGAGCTGCAGATCGAACTTGGCCAGCGCCACCCCGTGTTCCACACCCGCGACCGTCAGACCCGGCAGCTCCAGTTCGGTGCGCGCCAGATTCTGGAAGACCAGCATTACTTGGAACAGCGGATGCCGCGCGGCCGAGCGCACCGGATCGAGCAGTTCGACCAACCGCTCGAACGGCACGTCGGCATGTCCGAAGGCCGCGACATCGACCTTGCGCACCGTACGTAGCAGGTCGTCGAAGGTCATGGCGGGATCGATCTCGGTTCGCAGCACCAGGGTGTTGACGAACATGCCGATCAGATCGTCCAGCGCCGCCTCGCCGCGACCGGCCACCGGGGTGCCGATCGCGATGTCGCGGGTACCCGACAGTCGGGCGAGCAGTACCGCGAGCGCGGCGTGCACGACCATGAACAGGGTCGAATTGTGTTCGTGCGCAAGCTGGTCGAGACGGCTGTGAATGTCCGCATCGATGTCGAAGGCGAGGACGGCACCGTTGTTGGATGCGGTGGCGGGGCGCGGCCGATCCGCGGGCAGATCCAATTGTTCCGGCAGCGCGGCCAATTCGTTGCGCCAGAACTCGATCTGCTGCGCGAAGACCGATTCCGGATCGTATTCGCTGCCGAGGATTTCGCGCTGCCAGAGGGTGTAGTCGGCGTATTGCACCACAAGCGGCGGCCATTCCGGCCGTCCGCCGCGCACGCGCTCGCTGTACGCCGCCATCAGATCGCGGGCAAGCGGACCGAGTGAGAAACCGTCACCCGCGATGTGGTGCACCACGCACACCAGCACATATTCGGACTCGCCGAGCTGGAATAGCCGCAGCCGCACCGGCGGTGCGGCCGTCACATCGAATCCGTCCACCACCTCGGCCCGGATCAGTTCCGAAAGTTCTTGTGCTACAGCGGCGGTCACCGGCAGTTCGGGCACCGCACGAGCATCGGTGACGGGCAGAACGACCTGGAAGCCCTCGCCATCGATATCCGGATAGATAGTGCGCAGCACCTCGTGCCGCTCGATCAGATCGCGCGTCGCCGCGAGCAGTGCCTCGACATCCAGTCGCCCGGACAGTCGCACCGCAAGCGGAATGTTATTGACCGCATTCGCCGTATCGAAACGGTTCAGGAACCACATCCGCTGCTGCGCGTACGACAGCGGAATCCGATCGGGTCGGGTCTGCGCGGTCAGCGCCCGGCCGACCGCCGAACCCGCGTGCTGCTCGACACGTTGGGCCAGTACCGAAACCTTCGACGCCTCGAAGAGCAGCTGCACCGGCACCCGGAGACCGAGTGCGAAACCGATGCGCGCGGCGGCTTGGGTGGCCAGCAGCGAGTTGCCGCCCAGTTCGAAGAAGTCGTCATCCACGCCGACGCGCGCATCCGTCGTGGGACCGAGCAGCAGCGCCGCGAATACATCGGCGATGATTTCCTCGACCGGCGTTGCCGGAGCACGGAACTGACGTGCGGCGAAGACCGGTTCTGGCAGTGCCGCCCGGTCCAGCTTGCCGACCGGGGTCAGCGGGATCTCGTCCAACACCATGATAGCGGCCGGAAGCATAGAGGCCGGCAACGATTCTCCGAGATGCGCGACCAGCTGGCCGGTATCGAGGGCGGCCCCCGCACGCGGCAGCACATACGCGATCAGCGAGGTCGTACCCGAGGGCAGCGTCTTGCCGAGCGTGGCCGCGAAGTCGACATCCGGATGTGTGCTGAGCGCGTTATCGATCTCGCCGAGTTCGATGCGCAGCCCGCGGATCTTGACCTGGAAATCGGATCGGCCGAGGTACTCCAGAGTGCCGGTTTCATTGCGCCGCACCAGATCTCCGGTGCGGTACAGGCGTGCACCCGGGTTATCGACGTCCGCGCCGAACGGGCTGGCAACGAAGCGTTCCGCGGTCTGCGCCGGTCGACCGAGATAACCCTGTGCGAGCACCGCGCCCGAGACGTAGAGCTCACCGACGACGCCCGCGGGCACCGGCCGCAACCGCGCGTCGAGGATGAAGGCGCCAACGCCCGCGATGGCCGAGCCGATGGTGACGGGCTCTCCGGGCGCGATGGCCTCGGTGGTGGTGACCATGACGGTCGCCTCGCTCGGCCCGTACGCATTGAATACCGCGCGCCCGCTATCCACCCAGCGCGCCACCAATTCCGCGGGCAGCCGGTCCCCGCCCGCCACCACGACCTGCACGTCATCGAGACCGGCGGGATCCAGTGATTCCAGCGCACCCGGGGTGATCAGCAGATGGGTGACCTGTTCCCGGCGCAGCAGATCCGCGAGTTCGACCCCGCCGAATACCGTCGGCGGCGCGATGACCAGCGTCGCGCCCACCGAGAAGGTGAACAGCGTCTCCATTATCGAGAAGTCGAAACTGGGCGAACTCAGATGTGCGACGCAGGAGTCCGCGTCGATCAGATAGTGCTCGCCGATCGCCGCCAGCCCCGCCAGACCGGTATGAGTGACCGCGACGCCCTTCGGCTTACCGGTGGAACCGGAGGTGTAGATGACGTAGGCCGGATGGTTTTCGTTGACCGCCCGCACCCGATCGGCATAGGAGACCGGGTGATCGGGCCGAGCGGCGATGCGCTCGGACACCACCGGATCGTCCAGTTCGATCCAATAGGCCGAGGTGCCGAGCTTGGCCCGATGCGCCGAAGTGGTCAGACCGTGTGCGGCACCCGAATCGGTGACGATGTGCTGGATCCGCTCCGCCGGATAATGCGGATCGACCGGCACATAGGCCGCACCCGTCTTCGCGATCGCCCACAGCGCGACGATCGATTCGACCGAACGGGTAATGCCCATCGCCACGTAATCGCCCGCGCCGATCCCGCGGTCGATCAGCTCGCGCGCGACCCGTGAAGAGCGGGCATCGAGTTCGCGATAGGTGAGTTCACGCTGGTCCGCGGGATCACCGGTCGGGTTGAAACGCAGTGCGATCGAGGTGGCCGCGGACTCCACCGCGGCCGTGAGCAGCTGAGCGAACAGCGGGCTGCCAGACCTGCGTCGGCGACTACCTCGGGCGGAACGACGAGCAGTTTCCATTCGGGTGTAATCACCTCTCGGGTCGAGCTGAGACCTGCCCCCGACCCCGCTGCAGGGCGTCGTGCGCCGGGGGCCAAACCAGTCCGAGTCATCTTATAAGCCTGAAACACGCGCGGTTATGTCTCCGCCCGAAGGGCGCGGACGGCACAGCTGTGTATCGGTCTCTGATGATTGATGTTGCGGACCCATCAGACCAGGGTGACCTACATCACATACTGGTCGGACTATTCCAGCTCATTCGTCGAGCCACCGCTCGATCTGATCGAGGTCCGCACCCGAGTAGATGTTCGTACCGTCTTCGGCGTCGAGGAGCATCCAGTCGTAGGGCACCCTGGAACCGCGTTCGAGCCGATACCCCGCCCGTCCCGCTCGGGCCGTGAGTTGCCGAATCCGCACCACCGTGGGTTCGAGCCGCCTGTCATCGTCCATTAGACGAACCGTCCTCGTGAATTTCGCGGAGGCGGAGTGAATTCCGCCCAGTACTCACGCCGAATCGCATCCCACAACCGAGACAGCTCCGGAAATTGCTCTCGCATCTGCGCCAGGTCCGGTGCCGCAGCCGCCGTGCACGAAACCAACGGCTCCTCGGACCCATTGCGTACCAGCA
This sequence comes from Nocardia sp. CA-084685, assembly GCF_050955785.1. Lineage (NCBI taxonomy): Bacteria > Bacillati > Actinomycetota > Actinomycetes > Mycobacteriales > Nocardiaceae > Nocardia > Nocardia sp. CA-084685. Next base: position 937,720 of record NZ_CP192094.1, on the reverse strand, counting down.
TCATTCGAATGTCGTGGTGATCTATCCGCCACTCGGCCAGCCAGCCGTCTACCTCGGTGCGACGCCCGCCCACGCCTCCCCCTGCCCGTGTGGATCGCCTGCCAGGGATTCGAGCCTCTCCAGCACCTCACGCAATGTCCGCACCGACTGGCCGCCGGACGGTAGCGCGTCGACCTCGGGCGCTCTCGGGAAATCGATTCCTCTGGGGGCGGCGCGTTCACGCGGGCTCATCGACTGCGGAACCAGCCGCCCAGCGAGAACGAGCGTCTGGTATGCCGCCGATTTCCACACGCACCGGTTGATTCGGCACGCGCGATGCCGTTGCCACAGCCGGTGCGCCAGCGTCACATCCGCGGCATCGCATAGCGGTGGCACGGTGACGAGTACGGGGCGCGATTGCTTCGCCTCCTCGACTTCGAGAAGTCGAATACCCTCGTGGCCAGGGCGTTTCGCGTTGTTGATGCTTCCGTGTTGCTCGACCATGTGGTTATGTTGCTCCCCTACACGGCATCGACGAGTCTCAAACGGACAGTCCGATTGAAATCGTCCGTACCCGCAGTGTCCGGACCGTTTACATCTGGAGTTACATCCGAAACGGACCGAGACCTGGGCCGTTTCGGACTAAGCAGGGGAAGGGGAAACAATGGCGAGGGAATGATCAGCCCGGCTCGACGCTGCCGCGTCGGCAACTGGGGCGAGCACTTCGTGATGCGCGCGAGGGCGCCGGGTTCACGCTCGAGCAGGCCGCACACGAGATGGAGATGGGCAAGACCTCGGTAATTCGGATCGAAAAGGGACACAACGACAAGGTCAAGCAGCGCGACGTAGACGGATTCGGCCGTCTTTACGGCCTCAGTGACCGACGGATCGACGAATTGAAAGCCCTTGCGCAGCAGATGGCAACGAAATCTTGGTGGCAAGCAGACCGACATCTGATTCTGCCGAGATATCGCACGTATATAGGGCTTGAATCCGGAGCGTCACAACTGTTCTCTTACCAGCCCTTGATTGTCCCTGGGTTGTTGCAGGTGGCCGATTACGCGAGAGCGATCGAGCAACCTCAGCTGCCGAGTGATACACCGGAAGATCTCGAGCGCCGTGTCAGCCTGCGGCTGCGCCGCGCCGCAATCCTGACTCGGCAGCGCAATCCCATACCCGCCGAGTTCATTCTTCATGAGAGCGTCCTGCATACAGTCGTGGGATCGCGCACCGTCATGGCCAACGAATGCCGACACATGGCGGACATAAGCACCCGGGACAACATCATATTGCGGATACTGCCGTCCTCCGCGGGTTTTCCGGCGGCGGGAATTCCGGTGCAGCCGTACACCATCCTGGACTTCCCGGCAACGGGCCGAAGTTTCGACGCGGAGCCGCCTGTCGTCTACTGCGAAAACCCCATCGGTTCAATGTTCTTCGAGGATGCAGCTGACGTGCGGCGATACCGGGACATTCACGAAGCTCTTCAGCGTGCCACACTGGACGAGCAAGCATCGAGGGACCTGCTCAGGCAGGTAGCAAGGAGATACGGCTCGTGACCATCAACCTGACCGGCGCACAGTGGTTCAAGTCGTCGCGCAGTGGTCCGGCCAACGACTGCGTCGAGGTCGCCTGGCTCGAATCCGGTCACGTCGGAGTCCGCGACTCCAAAAACCCCACCGCCCCCGCCCTGATCTTCACCCCAAGCGAATGGGACACCTTCACATCTGCCTTGCAGGCTGGCGAGTTCCACCACCCCGCATAGCCTCGGCCCTGGACAACTGATCACCGTGCATCCCTGCGGGCAAACACCGAGAATCCCCTCCACCCAAACCTTCTCGAGCACGCAACCACAGCCAGTCGACCCCGCTGGAAGTCGAAGGAGCCCATCTGACTGCGGAAGGTAAGCCGGGTACGGCACACGACGCGCCCAGCACTGCAACGGCAAAACCACGGAACGCCAAACCATCTTGGCCAGGCACACCCCGAAAGCCACTGCAGAACAACAGGACCCACCGCAGCCCCACCAACCCTCCGGCCCCACTGATCTCCCCCGAATCGAACACCTTCCCCGCCAACCCGCACGACACCACCCCCACCCCCGCTCGACTACCGTCTCCCGCGCATCAGTTCGCACGCCGCGCACGCTTCTGCCCACGATTTCGTGCGTGGCGTGAAAACACCTGCGCGGCACGGGTCCAGCGCATCAGAGACTTCCGGTCATGAGTCGGATGCGGATTCCACCACAGCTCGGTCAGCAATTGCCGATTTCGGCGAGCCCAGCAGCGGCCGTCATCTCCCAGTCAATGGTCGATACCCCACGGCTGACCACCGCCCCTCGACCACCTGATCCCCACCACCCACCCAGACGGGCCCCAGGTTGGACAGATGATCACGTGGAAACTGGGGCGGCATCGCCCGAGACGCCCCCGCCGCCATGTCCACCTGATCTTGATCGTTGGGCGAGGCCGGGGGGGCGCAGAGGTTCGAGCTGGGGGTTGAGGGGGTTGTCGGTGGGGGTGGGGATAGTGGGGGGATGGGGGTATTGGATGAGCCGTTTGTGGGGTCTTGGGCAGTGGCGGCGGGGGTGGTTACGCGGTGGGAGCTGCGGCACAACTTTGTGCGGGTGTTTCCGGATGTCTATGTGCGCAAAGGGTGCTCGCTCGATGCGAGAGGGCGCGCCTGTGCCGCTGCGCACTGGGCGAAGGGTGATGGTGTTCTGATCGGGCGCTCGGCGGCCGCCATGCACGGCACTCGCTGGCTCGATGCAGATCAAGCAGCAGAGATCGCCAGGCGCGGACACTGTCGTCCGCCCTGCGGGATTCGTGTCGTCCGCTCGGTTATCGAGCCGAGCGAATGCTGTGAGGTCGACGGGTTCGCGGTCACAACACCGGCGCGCACTGCATTCGACCTCGGTCGGCGGCTGCCGCGCGAGCGGGCCGTACCGATCCTGGACGCACTGTGTGCGGCCACCGGACTCGAACCAGGTGAAGTCGCGGTCTTGGCAGCAAAACATCCGGGGGCACGTTTCCTCAACCGTTTGCGCACAACGCTCGTCGTCGTAGATCCAGGCGCCGAATCCCCACCCGAGACCCACACACGCTTACTCCTGATCGACGACTGCTTACCCCGTCCCGCAACACAATTAGTGATCCGTAATCACTACGGCGAATTCGTCGCGCGCGTCGACCTCGGTTGGCGCAAATGGCAGGTAGCCGTCGAATACGACGGCGCCCAACACTGGACCGACCCCACCCAGCGCACCAAGGACATAGACCGCATAGCCCGCATCGAAGCCCTGGGCTGGCGCGTAATCCGCATCAACGCAACCCTCCTCTACCACCGCCCCCACGTAGTCCTCGACCGCGTCCGCACCGCCCTCACCACCCAAGGTGCACAACTGAACAAATGATCACGTGGAAACTGGGGCGGCATCGCCCGAGAAGCGCCCGCCCCCAGCGCCACCTGATCTTGATTTCTAGAGGGGTTGGTGCCACAGCTCGGTGAGTACCTTGCCGATTTCGGCGAGGGCTTCGGCGGCTGTCATGCGCCAGTGGGTTGTTGGCACGGCGCGGTTGTCGACTGCGCCGTCGACCACCTCGGCCCAAATCGACGCGCCGATCGAGCCGGTGGGATCATCCAATGCCGCCGTGAAGTAGATGACGTCGCCGTGGAATCGAACGGGCTGGTAGTCATTGCGCAGCACGACCGAGTGCACCGCCGTATCCAGCACCCGGGTGAACCGCTCGGAGCCGAAGGAGGCGAACGGCTCCGGCAGCTCGACCAGCCGCTCGGCGAGTTGTGCCAGGTCGATATCGGCGGCGAAGCCGAGGTCACCGGCCTGTTCGCCGAGCAGGCCGCCGATCAACTCGGCCACCGGCACGGGTGAGCCCGCACCTTGCGCGCGTTCGTCGGGGGGATCGGCCATATAACTGTCCATCACCGCGAGCGTGGCCACCCGCTGTCCGGCCCGCTGCAACTGCACCGCGATCTCATGGGCGAAGACACCGCCCATCGACCAGCCGATCAGGTGATATGGCCCCTGCGGCTGGACCGATCGGATCGCATCGACGTAGATCGCCGCCCACTCCTCGATCGAGTCCGGCAGTACCGCAGGTGCGGCCAGGGTCGGTGCCTGGATGCCGTAGATCGGCCGGTCGGAATCGAGGTAGGCGGCCAGTCCCGCGAACGACCATGCGATACCTGAGACCGGATGGATGCAGAACAGCGGATCGGCGCTACCTGTCGCACGCAGCGGCAGCACCACATCGAAGGCCACCTCACCCTCGACCTGGCCACCAGCCCGGCGAGCCAGCTCGGCCAGGAAGTCCGATGGGGTCGGCGCGGTGAATATCCGCATCACCGGAATCTTGTCGCCGAGTACCGAACTCAGCCGCGCGGTCAGCTTCGTGGCGACCAGCGAATTGCCGCCGCGCTCGAAGAAGTTGTCGTCCATACCGAATCGGTCGAGGTCGAGCACCTCCGCGAAGGCGGCAGCGACTGTTTCCTCGATCGGCGTCGCCGGTGCGCGGTACTGGCGTGCCTCGAATGCGGGTTCGGGCAGCGCGCGCCGGTCCAGCTTGCCGTTCGGCGTCAGCGGCATGACATCGAGCACCACGATGGCGGCGGGAACCATATACCCGGTGAGGAATTCGGCCACCTGCACGCGCAATTCATCCGCATCGATACTGGCACCGGCCGCGGGCACCACATACCCGACGAGCTGATCCCCGAGACGTTCGCTCGAGCGGACCAGCACAACCGCCTGGCTCACACCGGGACAGCGCAGCAGCGCGGATTCGATCTCGCCGAGCTCGATTCGGAAGCCGCGCAACTGAACTTGCTGATCACTGCGCCCGGCATAGGCGAGTCCGGAGTGGCCCCAGCGACCGAGGTCACCGGTGCGGTACATGCGAGATCCGGGCGCACCGAAGGGATTGGCAACGAAACGCGCCGCCGCGAGCCCCGGCCTGCCGAGGTACCCCCTGGACAGCTGGGCCCCGGCCACATAGATCTCCCCCGGTGTTCCGACCGGCACCGGATGCAGGCGCTCATCGAGCACATACCCGTCCAAACCGGGGAGCGCACGTCCGATGAGGCTGTCCGGACTGTCCGCGAGCTGCTTGTCCAGCGCAAGGAACGATACGTGCACCGTGGTTTCGGTAATCCCGTACATATTCACCAGCCGCGGCGCATCCGGGTCATGACGCTCGTACCAGCGCCGCAACTGCCGCAGATCCAATGCCTCGCCGCCGAATACGACATGCCGCAGTGCGAATTCGCGATCCCCATCGGCCGCCCGATCGGCCTCGATGAGCTGATAGAAGGCCGACGGAGTCTGGTTCAGCACCGTCACGCGTTCACGAATCAGCAACTCGCGGAAAAGTTCCGGTGCCCGTGAGGTCGCATAGTCGACCACGACCACCGCGCCGCCGGTGGCCAACGCACACCACAGCTCCCACACCGAGAAATCGAAGGCGAACGAGTGGAACAGCGTCCACACATCAGTCTCATCGAAACCGAACAGCGGCTGGGTATTCGCGCACAGCTCGACCACATTGCGATGCGCCACACCAACCCCCTTCGGCACACCCGTCGAACCCGAGGTGTAGATGACGTAGGCGAGATGATCCGGGAGCAGGGGTGCGATGCGATCGGCATCGCTGACCGGTCGATCATCGAATTCCGTTGTCTCTTCGAGCAATATCACCGGCAACTCGCCGACCGGCACATCGGCACGTTGTTCGGCAGTGGTGAGCACGCAGACCGGCACCGCGTCCGACAGTACGAAGGCCAACCGCTGCGCCGGATAGGTGATATCGATCGGCAGATACGCCGCACCCGCGATGAGCACGCCGAGCAGTGCGACCGGCAACTCCTCGGTGCGCGCAACCGCGACGGCTACCAGCGATTCCGGCCCGGCACCGGCAGCGATGAGCGCCCTGGCAACCCGGTTCGCCCGCCGCCGCAGCTCCGCGAAGCTCAGCGCGGTATCGCCGAATCGAACCGCCACCGCGTCGGGCCTGCGCCGGGCCTGATCGGCAATCAGATCGGGCAATGTCGCGGCGGGCACCCACGCACCGCGCGAATTCCATTCGTGCAGCACTCTGGTGCGTTCGTTCGGTCCGAGCAGCTCGATATCACCGACGATCACCGCGGCATCGGCGACGACCGCGGTGAGGATCCTGGCGAACCGGTCGGCGAAGCCCTGTACCGTCGCTGTGTCGAAAAGATCTGTCGCATAGGTGAATTCGGCCAGCACGCCTTGGGTTTCACCGCGCGGGCCGATCCGCTCGTTCAGCGAAAGCCGCAGGTCCACCTTGAACGGATCCGTTGCGTGATGCCCCATCGCGACCTGGAACAGCGGATTCCTGCCGGTCACCTGGACCGGATCGAGTATCTCGACCAGTTGCGCGAACGGCACATCGACGTGCGCGAATGCGGCGGCATCGACCAGACCGACCGCCGCCAGCAGTTCATCGAACGTCGCATTCGGGTGGTATTCGGTGCGCAGCACCACGGTGTTCTCGAAGGTCCCAGGGACCCTGGCGGCGTCGGTGGGACCGACCGCGGCGACTAGTTCACCAAAGGTCGCACTCGGATTGCTATCGGTGCGCGGCATCACAGCGTTGTCGAGGGTTGTCTCCGAGGCCGGCGCACCGATGGCTATATCGCTCATGCCGGACAATCGCGCCAGCAGCACCGCGAAAGCCGCATGCGCTACCACGAATACCGAGGTATTCCTGGCCTCGGCAAGCCGACGCAGTTCGTGGTGCAGGTGCACCCCGATCTGCAGCACGACCTGCCCGCCGTCATAGGAGGGCACGGTCGAGCGCGGACGGTCCATGGGCAACGTCAACTCATCCGGCAGTCCTGCCAGCGTGGTGCGCCAGTATCGAACCTGGGTGATGACATCGGGCCCCGCGCTATCACGCACAGCCGCAACCGAATCGGCGGTGACGAAGGCACCGAGCACAGTGCGCAACCGCTCGGTCAGCGCCCGCGCCGCCGAATCCGCGACGGCATCGCCGCGATACAGCACCTCTACTCGCAGCTCGCTGCCCAACTCCGCCCGCACCGTGACCGGATAGTGGGTGTAGTCGACCGAACTCACACCACTGACCACCAGCCCGTCGACGGCACTACCCGCCTGCCGCAGGCCATCGGCATCGATCGGGTACGACTCGTAGGCCACCAGCGTGTCGAACAACTCGCTGCCACCGGCGATCGCCTGGACATCGGCCAGCCCGAGATAGTGATGCTCCAGCAGCGCCGCCTGCTCGCCTTGCAGCGCGGTGAGCAGCTCCGAAACCGTTGTGGCCGAATCGAATCGGACCCGCACCGGGATGGTGTTCACGAACAGGCCAACCATCGCGTCGACCCCGTCGAGCTGCGGTGGACGTCCCGAAACGGTGACGCCGAAGACGACATCATCACGGTCGGTGATACCCGCGACGACCACGCCCCACGCCGCCTGCAGCACCGTATTGACGGTGACCTCCTTCGCCGCGGCGAAGGAGGTCAGCGCGGCCGTCTCGGTCGCCGACAGTTCGAATGCGGCTCGGCCGAATCCGTTGTCCGGGCCGAATCCGTCGTCCAGCACAGCCGGGCGCACCAGCGCGGGCGCGAGCAGCGTCGGTGTGACCTTGCTCAGCGCGGTTTCCCACGCGCGCAGTGTGGCTTCGCGGTCCTGGCGCGACAGCCACGCCAGATAGTCGCGATACGGCCGCACGGCGGGCAGCAGCGCGGTATCGCCGCTGGTCGCGTAGAGGATCAGCAGATCCTTCATCAGCAGCGGCATGGACCAGCCGTCGAGCAGGATGTGATGGGCCGTCAGCACCAGGTGCGTGCGCCCGGATGCGGTGCGATACACCGTGAATCGCAACAGCGGCGCCTGCGCGGCATCGAATCCGGTGCGCTGGTCGGCGGCGAGCAGATCGGGCAGGTCGGCGTCCGGCACCTCGGTGACCACCCGCCACGGCACCCGAACCCCGTCGGCGATGAGCTGCACCGGTTTGCCGTTCGCGGCGAACGTGAAGGCGCTGCGCAGATTCGCGTGCCGGTCCAGCACCGCCTGTGCCGCGCGGCGCAGACGGTCGAGTTCGAATTCGCCCGAGAGTTCGACGGCCACCTGAATGACGTAGGGGTCGACCGACTCCGCCAGCATTTCCATCAGGAACAGCAGGCCGGTTTGCAGCGGCGACAGCGGCAGTACCTCGACCAGGCCCGGATAGTTCGTCCGCCAGCTGTCGAGTTCGTGCTGGGTGGTGGACACGAGCGGCACGTCCGAGGGTGTGAGACCACCGGCGTTCGGGTCGGCTACGTGCCGGGCCACCGCCGTCAGTGCGGTCAGCCAGTCGTCTGCCAGTTCCTGAACCGCCGCCGCGTCGAGGATTTCAGCGGCGTACTTGAACACCACGTCCATCCGCGGTCCGGCCTCGGTATCGACGACGATCGCATTGATGTCGACCACGGCCGATGCGGGCAGTGCCGGATCCTGGCTGTCGTCGAGGTCACCCAGATCGCCGGACGGGAGCCAGGATGGATCGGACAACGCCGGTGCGCCGCCGGTGGCTACCCGGCCCAGATAGTTGAAGCCGACCTGTCCGATATCACCGGCCAGACCCGAATTCAGTTGGCGCAGTAGCCCGAAGCCGATCCCTCGATCCGGAACCGCGAGCAATTGCTCCTTCACCGAGCGCAGTACCGCCGCGGTCTCGTCGGCAACGCCGGTGAGATCGAGCGCGACCGGGTATACGCTGGTGAACCAGCCGATCGTGCGAGTCAGATCGGCGCCGGGCACGGTCGCTTCTTCGCGACCGTGGCCCTCGAGTCGAATTCTGGTGACCGGGAGGTCGATACCGCGTCGCGCGCGCCAAGTCCGCACCGCCATGGCCAGTGCCGCGAGCAGACCGTCGTTGACGCCGCCCCGGTACAGCGCGGGTACTGCGGTCAGCATCGCCTCGGCGACATCGACCGGCACCTCGACCGTCAACTGCCGTACCGTCGCGTGCGTATCAACGGTGGGATCGAGCGCACGCGTACCGAGCAAGGGATCCGGTGTGGCCAGCACAGTGCGCCAGTAGTCGAGCTCGGCCGTCCGGGACGGCGAACCAGCCGCCTCGACCAGGCCGTGCGCCCAACGCCGGAACGATGTTCCGACCGGCGGCAACGCAATGGCCATCCCCGCGCAGCGCTGGGCCCATGCGGTGATGAGGTCCGGAATCAGGATCCGCCACGATACGCCGTCGATCACATAGTGGTGCGCCGCGAAGACCAGCAGATCGCGTGCATTCGACCTGCGCAGCCAACTGAACGCGACCATCCGGCCCGCGGCCGGATCCAGCGCCGCCAGCGCGGAAGCCACAGCGGCATTGCCGATTCGGTTGAGCTCGGTTTCGTCGGAGACTTGCACCTCGGACAACAGCGTCGACGCGTCGAGGGTTCCCGGCGCGGCGACCTGCTGCCACCACCGTCCGTCGACCTGCCATACCCGCGCCCGCAGCATGTCGTGGTGATCGAGCACGGCAGTGAGCGTGGTGGTCAGTCCGGTGCTGTCGATGCCTTCCGGCAGCGCGAGCACAAGGGTCTGCGCGAATCGGCCGAACGAACCGTTCTCGAGGAAGCCCGCGAGCACCGGGGTGAGCGGGATATCGCCGACACCGCCACCGGGCAACTCCGCCAGCACGACCGGCGCGGGATCGGTACCGAGCACCGCGACCCGCGCCAATCCGGCGACGGTCTTCTGCTCGAAGACATCGCGCGGCGTGAAGGCGATTCCGACCGCCTTGGCCCGCGAAACCAACTGGATCGAGACGATACTGTCGCCGCCGATGGCGAAGAAGGAGTCATCGGCTCCGACCTGCCGCGCGCCGAGGACCTGCGCGAACAAGTCCGCGATCCGCGATTCCAGCGGGCTGGAAGGTGCCCGCGATACGGTGGCCGTGAACTGCGGTTGGGGTAGCGCTGTGCGATCGAGCTTGCCATTGCTGGTCAGCGGCACCTCGTCGAGGACGACGATCGCCGAGGGCACCATATGCGAAGGCAGTACTCGCGCCGCGAATTCCGTTAGTCCGTCCTGGTCGACGATACGGTCGGCCACTGGAAGCACATAGGACACCAGTGCCGTTGCACCAGCGGTAGTTTCGCGACCGAGAGTGACGGCGAATGCGACATCCTCGTGGCCGCCGAGCACCGCGTCGATCTCACCGAGTTCGACACGGAAGCCGCGGACCTTCACCTGGAAGTCGCTGCGCCCCACATAATCCAGTGCCCAGGTCCCTATGGCCGTCGCGTACCACCGGACCAGATCGCCGGTGCGGTACATCCGGGCCCCCGGCTCGCCCCACGGATCGGCCACGAAACGCTCCGCGGACAGCCCGGCTCGGTTCTGGTAACCGCGGGCAAGCGCGCCGCCCGCCAGATACAACTCACCTGTCACTCCGGGCGGCACCGGATGCAGCCGGGAGTCCAGCACCAGCGCGGACATGCCGCGCACCGGACGACCGATCGTAATGTGCTGTCCCGCGAACAATTGCGCATACGACGAAATAATGGTCGTCTCGGTCGGGCCGTAGCCGTTGTAGTACCTGCGACCGGGCTGCCACTTGGCCAGCAGTTCCGGTGTCGTGACGTCGCCACCGACGGATAGCACCTCGAGGTGGTCGAGGCCGGTCGGATCCACCGTACCGAGGACCGCCGGGGTGATGATCGCGTGCGTGACCTGTTCGGTGCGCAGCAGTTCACCGAGCTCGTCCCCACCGGGCACGGTGGACGGCACGATCACCAGAGTCGCGCCGACCGAGAATGCGCACAGCCATTCCAGTACCGACGGGTCGAAGCTCGGCGCACAGATATGCAGGAAACGGCGGTTGGGCTCCAAACGGTAGAGCTCGATGGCATGTTCCAGTAGGCCGCCGAGTCCGGCGTGGGTCACCGTGACGCCCTTGGGCATACCGGTCGAACCCGAGGTGTAGATGACATAGGCCGGGTTGTGCAGACGCAGCGGGGTGATCCGGTCGGCATCGGTGATCGGTGCGGCGGATCGGTTGGCGCACAATGCCTCCGTCGCGCGATCGCCGAGCGCGAGCCACGGCACGTCGTCCGGGAGGTCAGCGAGGTATTCGACCGAGGTCAATCCGATGACCGCGGCCGAGTCGGTCAGCAGGTACCTGACCCGTTCCAGCGGGTGGTTCGGATCGACCGGCACATGTGCGCCACCGGCCTTCGCGACGGCCAGCACGGCGGCGACCATCTCGTAGGAGCGCGGAAATGCCAACGCGACCAGACTTTCCGGGCCGACACCGCGCTCGATCAGCACCCTGGCCAACCGCGACGAGTACCGATCGAGTTCGCGGTAGCTGATCGAGCGACCCGCGTACCGGATCGCGACACGGTCGGCCCCGAGGCGCAATCCGCGCAACAGCAGATCGGGCAGCAGCCCACCAGCCATCACGTGATCCGGTTGCACCCTGGTCAGGAATTCGAGTTCGGAGTCGGCCAGCAGCGGCAGATCACCGATCGGTGTTTCCGTATCGGCGACGATCGCGGTGAGCAGCCGCACGAACCGGTCCGCGAAGCCGCGCACCGTCGCGTCGTCGAAAAGGTCGCGCGCATAGGTGAACGCGGCGAACATGCCAGCACTCGACTCGCGAATCGCCAGCGACAGATCGAATTTCTCGGTGATCAGATCGAAAGCCACTGGGGCGACCCGCAAATCGGGCAGCTCGAACGAGTTGTCCGGCAGGTTCTCGAACGAGAGCGCCACCTGGAACAGCGGATGCCGTGCCGTCGATCGCTCCGGTTCGAGCAGATCCACCAACCGCTCGAACGGAATATCCGCGTGCGCGAAGGCCTGTAGATCCACATCCTTGGCATGGGCCAGCAGTTCGGCGAAGGTAGTGCCGCCCGGCACCTCGGTACGCAGCACGAGCGTATTGACGAACATGCCGATGACATCGTCGAGTTCGGCCTCGCCACGCCCGGCGACCGGTGTGCCGATGGCGATATCGTCGGTGCCCGACAGGCGCGCCAGCAGGACCGCGAGCGCGGCGTGGACCACCATGAACAGGGTCGCATTGTGCTCGCGGGCCAAGCGCAGCAGCCCCGCGTGCACATGCGCATCGATCGGGATATCGCACCGCCCGCCGACGAACGACGGGACGGCAGGCCGAATCCGATCCGATGGCAGGTTCAGCTCATCCGGCAGCTCGGCAAGAGCCTGTCGCCAATACGACACCTGTTGTCCGGCAAGTGACTCCGGATCGGACTCCGAGCCGAGTACCGCGCGCTGCCACAGCGCGAAGTCGGCGTACTGCACCGGCAATGGTGTCCATGCGGGAGCGGATCCGCCCGTTCGAGCGACGTAGGCCAGCATCAGGTCACGGGTCAGCGGACCCATGGACCAGCCATCAGCGCTGATGTGATGGGCCACCAGCACCAACACGTATTCGCCTTCACAGCACAGCAATTCGGCACGCACAGGCACTTCGGCGGTGACATCGAATCCGGCACTGACCAGTTCGATGATTCGATCCCGCAGCTCATCGGCAGCCACATCGACCGCTGTCAGATCCGGAACGGCCTGTCCCACAGGCAGAATCACCTGGTAGGCGATACCGTCGCGAGTCGGATACACGGTGCGCAGCACCTCATGCCTGGCCACCACATCGGCAACCGCCAACCGCAGTGCATCGAGATCCAGTGCACCCGACAGTCGCACCGCTACCGGCACGTTGTACGCGGCCGAATCGGTATCGAACTGGTTCAGGAACCACATCCGCTGCTGTGCCAGCGACAACGGCACCCGGTCCGGTCGCGTAGCCGCGGCGAGTGGTGGCCTGCGACCCGAGCCGACCCGCTGCTCGACCCGGACCGCCAATGCCGCGACGGTGGTCGCCTCGAACAGCACCCGCACCGGCACCTGCGTATCCAACGCGGCACCCAGCCGCGCGGCCACCTGAGTGGCGATCAGCGAATTGCCGCCGAGTGCGAAGAAGTCGTCATCGATTCCGACCCGATCCACCCCGAGCACCTCGGCGAACACCCGGGCAACGATCTCCTCGATCGGCGTCGACGGCGCACGGAAGACCTGGGTCTCGAACTCGGGCGCGGGCAATGCCTTCCGATCCAGCTTGCCGTTGGCGTTGCGCGGCAGTGCGGCCAGAACCACGTAGGCAGCGGGCACCATATAGGACGGCAGCACGTGGACCAGCGCCGACTTCACCTGTGCCACATCGATATCGTCGCCAACCAGATAGGCGACGAGCCGATCACCGGTCCGCTGATCGGCATCGGCGAGCACTACCGCCTGCGTAACTTGCGGCAGTGCGGCTAATGCCGCCTCGATCTCACCCAGCTCGATCCGGAATCCACGGATCTTCACCTGGAAGTCGGTGCGACCGCGATACTCCAGCTCGCCATCAGCATTCCAGGCAACCAGGTCACCCGTGCGATACATACGCGCACCCGACTCGAACGGATTCGCCACGAACCGTTCGGCGGTCAGATCGACCCGACCGAAGTATCCGCGCGCCAACTGCGCACCGGCCAGATACAACTCACCCGAAACGCCGACCGGCACCGGGCGTAACCGCGAATCCAACACATAGACCCGGCTGTTCCACTCCGGCGCACCGATCGACACCGATACCGCATCTTTGGCGGTCACCCGATGATTGGTGACCGACACCGCGGCCTCGGTCGGCCCGTACAGATTGAACAGTTCCTTCTGCGGATAGGTGTCCCGGAACCGCTGCGCCAGCTCCGCGGGCAGTGCCTCACCGATGACCAGCACCCGTCGTAAGGTGAACGGCAGCCGACCGGTCAACAGCGCGTCCAGCATCGACGGCACCACATGCAGCGTGGTCACCGACTCCCGGGCCATCAGATCGTTCAGATAATCCGGATCGCGATGCCCGTCCGGGTGGGCGAGCACCAATCGCCCGCCGAATACGGCCGCCGACCAGAACTCCCATACCGACAGATCGAAGGTGGCGGCCGTCTTCAGCAATACCGCGTCGCCTGGGCCGAGTACGAATTCGGCTGTCTTCCAGAGCAATTGGTTGACGATCGCGGCATGCGAAACCGTCACGCCCTTCGGCCGCCCGGTAGAACCCGACGTGAAGATCACATACGCGGTATTCGCCGCGCGCAGCGACCGGACCCGCTCGTCGTCCGCGATCGGTGTCGCGTCGACCCAACCGAGATCGAGTCGGTCCAGTCGCACCACAGGTGCCAGCTCGGTATCGAAATCCGCTGCCGCATTGGTCAATACGCAGACCGGTGCCGCGGTACCCAGAATGTAATCGGTCCGCTCCGCGGCCTGGTCCGGATCCACCGGCACATACGCGGCACCGGCCTTGGCAACCGCGTACATCGCGACAACCAGATCCACCGACCGGCGCAAGGCGAGCACCACCCGCGACTCCGGTCCGACGCCCCGGGAAATCAGGTGCCGCGCAAGACGGTTCACCCGCGCGTCCAGCTCGGCGTAGGTCATCGGTTCGCCGTCCGCGGCCATCAGCGCCACCGCGCCCGGTGTGGCGGCCACGGTCGCATCCAGCAGCGACACCAGTGTCGCCGTCGCATCCACCGCATGGTCGGTCGCATTGCGGCCGGACACCAGTTCGGTCCATTCCGCGGCGTCGAGCAGTTCCAACGCACCGACGACAGCGCGCGGTGCCGCGGTGATCTCGCCGAGCAAACGCGCGAATCGAGCCACGAAGCCCTGCACCGTCCGCTCGTCGAACAGATCGTGGGCATAGGTGACGGCACCGCTGATGCCCGCGGGTTGTCCCATCTCGTCGTAGTGATCGCCGATGATCCAGTGCAGATCGAACTGCGATACCGCGGCATCGAAGTCCACCGCCGACACGGTCAGTCCGGGCAGTTCCAGACTCGTCGCGGCCAGATTCTGGAACGACAACCCCACCTGGAACAGCGGATGACGTGCGGTCGAGCGGACCGGATTCAGCACCTCGACGAGTCGTTCGAACGGCACATCGGCGTTGGCGAAGGCCCCGAGATCCGTCTCGCGCTGCCGCGCGAGCAGTTCGGTGAACGGCACGGATTCATCGACCCTGGTCCGGAACACCAGGGTGTTGACGAACATGCCGATCAGCTGGTCCAGCGCCGGCTCACCGCGACCTGCCATGGGCGTACCGATGGCGATGTCATCGGTGCCCGACAACCTGGCCAGCAATACCGCAAGCGCCGCGTGTACAACCATGAACAGCGTCGCGCCCTCGACGCGTGCCAATTCGACGAGCACCCGGTGGGTTTCGGCATCGATATGCACCGGAACCTTGCCACCGGCGAAGGACTGCACCGGGGGCCGCGGCCGATCCGTCGGCAGGTCCAGTTGATCGGGCAGTTCGGCGAGTGCGTCGCGCCAGTAGGCGATCTGTCCGGCCGCCAACGACTCCGGATCATCCTCACGACCAAGCAGTTCGCGCTGCCAAATGCTGTAATCGGCGTACTGCACCGGCAACGGTGCCCATCCGGGCACGGAACCGGCCGACCGTGCGGCGTAGGCGGTCACCAGATCGCGCGTCAACGGCCCCATCGAGGTGCCGTCACCCGCGATATGGTGCACCACCAGCGCCAATACGAACTCGGCTTGCGCGTCCTCGACCTGGAACAAGCCGACCCGAAGCGGCACCTCTGCGGTCACATCGAAGGTTGTCGAAAGAAGTTCGCGCACAGCTGATTCGAGCTGTTCGGCGGCGACGGTCTGAACCGTCAGCTCAGGCGCCGACTCATCCGCGGGCAAGATCAACTGCACCGGACCGGTGTCGGTGTGGGGATACACCGTCCGCAGAACCTCATGTCGCGCAACGAGATCCGCGACCGCATCGCGCAGCGCGGCCACGTCCAGCGCACCGCTCAAACGCACCGCGATCGGAATGTTGTAGGCCGCCGATCCGGTATCGAACCGGTTCAGGAACCACATCCGCTGCTGAGCCAGCGACAGCGGAATCGCCTCCGGACGCGGACCGGCAATCAATGCCTTGCGGTCACCAGCCCCAGCATGTTCCGCCACCGCGGCGGCAAGCCCGCCGACGGTCGGCGTCTCGAAAAGTAGACGCACCGGAATCCTGGTATCCAGCGCGGCACCGAGGCGCGCCATCAGCTGGGTGCCGATCAGTGAATTGCCGCCGAGGTCGAAGAAGTCGTCATCGGCACCGACCGGCACTTCGAGCGCAAGTACCTCGGCGAAGAGTTCGGCAACTACCGGCTCGATGGCACCCGACGGCGCGCGGAAAGTCTTGGTGCGCAACTGTGGCGCGGGCAGCGCCTGGCGATCCAACTTGCCGACCGGGGTCAGCGGGATCTCGTCGAGCACCATAATGGCGCTCGGCACCATATGGGCGGGCAGTTTGCTTGCGGCCAGCTCGGTCAGCTCCGTCGTATCGATCGCGACACCATCGAGGGCACGCACATACGACACCAGAATCGTTGCGCCACTGTCCTGTTCGTGACCGATGGTAACAACGAAATCGATGCCGTCGTGTGCGGCGAGCACCGCGTCTATCTCACCGAGTTCGATGCGGAAACCACGGATCTTCACTTGGAAATCATTGCGCCCCAGGTATTCCAACTCGCGCTCGGCCGTCCACCGCACCAGATCGCCGGTGCGATAGAGCCGCGAACCCGGCGCACCGAACGGATCGGCTACGAACCGAGCGGCGGTCAGACCTGGTCGGTCGTGATAGCCGCGGGCCACCTGCGCACCGGAAATATAGAGTTCGCCGACGACCCGGCCCGGCACCGGCGCGAGCTCGGAGTCCAGCACATATTCGGTGATCCCGCGGATCGGCCCACCGATGGTCACCGGTTCGCCCGGCACCAGCGGTGCGCTGATATTCGTCATGATCGTGGTCTCGGTTGGACCGTAGCCATTGAAGAATTCCCGGATGCGGCCATCCGCGATCGGTAAAACCCAGCGCTGCACCAACTCCGGTGGACAGGCTTCACCGCCCGCGACCACGACACGCAGCTCGTCCAGCCCATCGGCGGGCAACGAGGCGAGCGCGGCCGGGGTGATGAAGGCGTGCGTCACTCGCTCTCGGCGTAGCAGTGCGGCCAGTTCCGTACCGCCGTACACCGTCGGCGCGGCCACGACCATGGTCGCGCCCCGACTCAACGCGAGCAGCAACTCCAACACCGATGCGTCGAAGGAGGGTGAGGCGAAATGCAGTGTGCGCGAATCGGGTGTCAGTGTGTAGCGCTCACGCTGCTCATCACAGAAATTCGACAGCCCCGCGTGGGTGACGACTACGCCCTTGGGCGTACCGGTCGATCCGGAGGTGTAGATGACATAGGCCGGATGCTCGGCGCGCAGCTGCCGGAGCCGATCAGCGTAGATGATCGGTTCCGCCGAATATGCCGCCATGTCCAAGGTATCGATGGCGAGCCATTCCGGACCATCGGGCAGCTCCACCGCCGCAACGGTAAGACCGAGTGCCGCACCCGAATCCGACAGCATAAGGGCGACGCGATCGGCGGGATAGTTCGGATCGACGGGCACGAATCCGGCGCCAGCCTTGGCGATCGCCCACACCGCGACAATCGATTCCACCGAGCGTGGAATACCGACCGCGACCAAATCCTCCGGCCCGATACCGCGCTCGATCAGCAAGCGCGCCAAGCGGTTCGATCGATCATCGAGTTCGGCATAACTCAACCGCGCCAATGTCGTCGTCGCATCCGCGAATACGACCGCGGGTCCGGCCGGATTGGCCTCCACGGCGGTGGTGAGCAATTGCGGCAGGGTCTTGATCCGGGGGCGTCGAGTCCGGTTGGGCCGCTCGCGATTCGGCCGCGTCATGCGCCATACCCCTGTCGCGCACCACGCGCGAACGCCAACACACCTTCGAACAAGCCGAACATTTCCGGGACTACTTCCTAGCGTTTGTCGTTACATCTCAACCACCCCCATGCACGGTCATCTACTCAGCTCGACACCACCGGCAGCAGCTCGTCCAACGGCACAATCTCGGCCGATTCGGGCACCACGACCTCGGCGGAGCCGACCTGCTCGAGCACCACCGCCCGCAGATCCGCCAGCTGGGCGGTGTCGATGGCGGCCAGCGCGGCCCGATCGGCGATCAGATGCGTCACCCACTCCTCGGCGAGTGAGGCACCCAGGTCTTCCACGGTCGGCACCACGATCAATCCGGCCCCGGTCGCACCGGCGCTCACCACCTCGAGCAACCTCGCCGCCGAATCGGACCGGCCGTGCTGGAAGGTGCGCGATTCGAAGGTCAGGCCGGTGCGCACGCGCAGGCGATCGGCCGCGGTGGCCAGTTCGTCGTAGCTCATCCGCACCCCGGTCGCGGCGATAACAAGCGCCGGATCGGACCCGCTGAGCACCCCGGTCCGATTGGCGTGGTTGACCGGTCGCAGCGACTGCGCCGAGATTTCGGCGCTGGTCGCGGCATCGTCGAGGCGCAGCCATTCGATGCCGTCACCGACCGGACGCGCACCGGTGGTCAAGCCGATCCGCACCGATGGCTCATCGGGCAGCGCGGCGTCCGGAGGCAGCAGTACCAGCGCCGCGCCCGCCTTGAGCACCGCCCACGCGGCCACCGCCCAGTCGACGCCGCGATCCAGCCGTATCGCCACCCCCGTCCCCGGACCGCAACCACGCCCGATCAGCACCCTGGCCAGCTGTGACGACTTGGCGTCGAGTTTGCGGTAGGGCATTTCCTCCGCACCCAACACCAGCGCGGGTGCGTCCGGATCATCCTCTACCGCGGCGGTCAGCAGGTGGGTCAGTTCGGTGCCATCGGTGGTCGTCGTGGCATCGGTCGCGGTGGGCCCCAGCTCCTGCCCGTCGACAATATCGATGCCGCCGATGCGCACGCCCGGATCGGCGACCACCGCGGTCAGAATGCGCTCCAGCATGCGCCCGAGCCCACGCACCGTCGATTCCTCGAATAGATCTGTGGCGTAGGTGAATACCGTGGCCAGCTCGTCCGGCGTCCCATCCGCCCGCAGGCGCGGTTCGACGACCACCTGCAGATCGAACTTCGCGACCACATCGCCCGCATCCAATGCCGCGACGGTCAGTCCGGGCAGCTCCAGACTCGGCTGTTCGAGATTCTGGAAGACGAGCATCACTTGGAACAACGGCCGCCCCGGCGACACCACCTCGACCACCCGCTCGAAGGGCAGATCCGCATGTGCGAATGCGGCCAGATCCGTCGCACGCGTCTGCTCGACCAGCTCGTCGAATGCCATGCCGCGCTCGACCGATGTGCGCAGTGTCAGCGTATTGACGAACATGCCGACCAGCTCGTCCAGCGCTCGCTGCCCGCGCCCGGCGACGGGCGTGCCGATGGCGATATCCGAACCACCCGACAGTCGGGCGAGCAAGACGGTCAGCGCCGCATGCACCACCATGAACACCGAGGATCGATGCTCGCGCGCAATCCGTATCAGACCCTCGTGCACCTGCGCTGGCATGGCCCAGCCGACCGATGCGCCACGGCCCGACGGCGTTACCGGGCGTTGCCGATCCAGCGGCAGCACCGGCGCGCTCGACAGTCCGGCGAGCTGCTCGCGCCAGTACGCCAATTGTGCTGCGGCCACCGAGTTCTCATCGTCATCGGTGCCGACGACCTTGCGCTGCCAGAGCGCGAAATCCGCATACTGCACCGGCAGCGGCGACCAGCCGGGTGCCGCACCGCCGAGACGGGCGAGATACGCGGTCACCAGATCACGCGCCAATGGGGCGAGCGAGGCACCGTCGGCCGAAATGTGGTGCACCACAAAGACAAGCACATACTCGTCCCCGTCGGCCAGTAGTCGGGCCCGCACCGGAACCTGTTCGGTCACATCGAATCCGGCCGACACCAGCTCGACCACCCGACCGAGCACATCGATGCTGGTCTCGACCTCGAGTCCATCGGGAAGCACCTCGGCGGCGGGCAGAATCTCCTGATACGCCTGCCCGCCGGTACCTGCCGTCGGGAACCGGGTACGTAGCGCCTCATGCCGCACCAGCACGTCCTCGACGGCCTGTCGCAGTGCCGCGACATCGAGTTCGCCGGTCAACCGGATCGCGAACGGCAGATTGTATGCCGCAGATTCCGGATCGATCCGATTGAGCACCCACATCCGTTGCTGGGCAAGGGAAAGCGGTATCAGCTGCGGGCGCTCGGTCCGAGTCAGCGGTACGCGCGCGGCGACACGGCCCGCACCTGGGATGATTCCGGCGGAGAGCGCGGCAACGGTGGAGGTCTCGAATAGATCGCGCACAGCGACATTCGTATCGAGCGCATCATTGATGCGCGCGACGACCCGGGTGGCCAGCAGCGAATTACCGCCGAGCGCGAAATAGTCGTCATCGAGGCCGACCCGCTCGATGCCGAGCACATCGGCGAAGACAGCGGCGACTATCTCCTGCGTTGGAGTGATCGGCGCACGGAATTCGCGTGCGGTGAAGGTCGGCGCGGGCAGTGCCTTGCGATCCAGTTTGCCGCTGGTGTTGAGCGGGAAGGCGTCCAGCACGACAATGGCGGCCGGAACCATATATGCCGGAAGCACTCCGGCCACCGCCGTCCGCAACTCGTGCGGTTCGACCTGTTGTCCCGGCCGCGGCACCACATATCCGACCAGCTGATCACCGGTCGCCACCAGCGCGGCAGCTTGACTGACCGCAGGTTGGGCGAGCAGCGCGGTCTCGATCTCGCCGAGTTCGATGCGCTGACCACGGAACTTCACCTGGAAGTCGCTGCGGCCCAAGTACTCCAATCGGCGCGGATCTTCGCGCCACACCACGAGGTCACCGGTGCGATACATCCGCGCCCCAGCGGTGAACGGGTCCGCGACGAAACGATCCGCCGTGAGATCCGGTCGTGCGACGTACCCGCGCGCCAACTGCACCCCGGCCAAATACAGCTCACCGACCACCCCGGCGGGCACCGGCCGCAATCGCGCGTCCAGCACGTAGACTCGCGAATTCCACTGTGGCAGGCCGATCGGCACGGTGGTCCGCTCGCTCGCGGACGCGCGCCATGCGGTAATCGACACCGCCGCCTCGGTCGGACCGTACAAGTTGTGCACCGCCGCATCCGATACCGCACGCAGCGCGGTCACCGTCTCCGGCGGCAATGCCTCGCCGATCACGAAGATATCGCGCAATGTCGGGCAGGACCCGTGCCGCAGATGTGCGGCGAATACCGTCAGCATGGACGGCACGAAGTCGGTGACTGTGACACTATGCGCGGCAATCGTTTCCGCGAGATACGTCGGATCCCGGTGACCGTCGGGCGTGGCGACTACCAACTTCGCGCCCGCGCGCAGCGGCATGAAGTAACCCCACAGGGATACATCGAATGTGGTGGCGGTCTTCTGCAGATACACGTCATCAGGGCCGAGCGGGTAGTGCGCGAGCATCCACTCGATCTGGTTATTGATGGCCGCGTGCGTTACCGCGACACCTTTCGGGCGACCGGTGGAACCCGAGGTGAAGATGACATACGCGGGATTGTCCAGCGAAACCGGACGCAGCAGTTCCGTCGGCAGCACCGGATCGCCCGAGAATCCGGTCAGCTCAACGGTATCCAGATAAATGAGCGGCGTATCCGATACCTCGACGACATCCGCACTCGTGGTCAGCACACAGACGGGTGCGGCGGTGTCGAGAATGTGTGCGATCCGATCGGCCGGATGATCCGGATCCAACGGCACATACGCACCGCCAGCGGTGACGATCGCATACATGCCGACCACCAGGTCGATCGAACGCCGAACCGCCAGTCCCACCAGGGATTCGGCACCGACGCCCCGCTGGATCAAGAGGCGCGCGAGCCGATTGACCCGCTGGTCGAATTCGCGATAAGTCAGCGTCGCGAAGCGACTCGATGGGGGGTGGTGGTCGGGCGACGGGTGGGCCAGCGTCGCGAAGCGACTCGATGGGGGGTGGTGGTCGGGCGACGGGTGGGCCAGCGTCGCGAAGCGACTCGATGGGGGGTGGTGGTCGGGCGACGGGTGGGCGAGTTCGGTTCCCTCGTAGACCACCGCGACCGCATCCGGATGTGCCGCCACGGCACGGCGATATCCGTCGAGCAGCAGTTCCGGAACGACCGGATGCGCGGTGTCGTTCCATTCCCACAGCATCCGCTGTCGCTCGGCGGGCGCGAGCAGTTCGAGCTCGCCGACCACCCCGTGCGGATCCTCGGCCACCGCCGCGAGCACCCGATGCAGGCGCTGCGCGAACCCGGCCACCGTAGCCTCGTCGAAAAGGTCGGTGGCATAGGTGAACGATGCCGCAAGACCGTTCGCCGCACCGTGGTCCGCGCGCGGTACGACGGTCAGCTCCAGATCGAACTTCGCCTGCACGACACCGAGATCGATGCCGGATACCGCGAGGCCGGGCAACTCCAGCTCGGGCCGGTCCATGTTCTGGAAGGTCAGCATCACCTGGAACAGCGGATGCCGCGCCATCGAACGCACCGGGTCGAGCAGCTCCACCAGTCGCTCGAACGGCACATCCGCATGTCCGAAGGCCGCCACATCGGCGCGCCGGAAGTTGCGCAGCAGATCGGCGAACGATAGTTCGGGGTCGACCTCGCCACGCAGCACGAGCGTATTGACGAACATTCCGATGACATTGTCGAGTGCGGCATCCCCACGACCGGCAACAGGGGTCCCGACGGCGATATCGGCGGTTCCCGCCAGTCTGGACAGCAGCACCGCGAAGGCGGCGTGTACCACCATGAACAGCGTCGAATGATGCTCGCGGGCAATCCGTTCGAGCGCGGTATGCACCGCGTCATCGATTTCGAAGGCGAAGACGGCGCCGCTACTGGACAGTACCGCCGGGCGCGGCCGATCGGTGGGTAGCGCCAATTGCTCGGGCAGTCCGGCCAATTCGGTGCGCCAGAAGTCGATCTGTTGCGCCAGTAGCGATTGCGCGTCGTCCTCGGCGCCGAGCACCGCCCGCTGCCAGATCGCGTAATCGGCGTACTGCACGTCGAGCGGCTGCCACTGCGGCCCCGCGCCACGCACCCGAAGCGAATAGGCGGACATCAGGTCCCGTGCCAG
The DNA here is from genome assembly GCF_050955785.1 of Nocardia sp. CA-084685. Classification (NCBI taxonomy): domain Bacteria; kingdom Bacillati; phylum Actinomycetota; class Actinomycetes; order Mycobacteriales; family Nocardiaceae; genus Nocardia; species Nocardia sp. CA-084685. Next base: position 914,686 of record NZ_CP192094.1, on the reverse strand, counting down.
CGGACCCATGGACAAACCGTCGGCCGCGATGTGGTGCACCACGCACACCAGCACCCGCTCGGTCTCACCGAGCTCGACCAAACGCAGCCGAATCGGCGGTGCGACGGCGACATCGAAACCGGCGACGGCCGCGCCGATGACCAGTTCGGGCAGCTCGGCCGCACTCGCGGACACGATCTCGAGCTCCGGCACCGCGCGAGCATCATCGACCGGCAAGACGACCTGGATGCCCTCGCCATCGATCTCCGGATACACCGTCCGCAGCACCTCGTGCCGCGCCACCAGATCGCGTGCCGCCGCACGCAGCGCCTCGAAATCGAGCGCCCCGGTCAGCCGCACCGCCAGCGGGATGTTGTTGACGCCGCTGGTCGGATCGAAGCGGTTGAGGAACCACATGCGCTGCTGTGCGTAGGAGAGCGGAATCCGCTCCGGGCGCGGCTGGGCGCGCAAAGTGTGTCCAGCCGCCGCAAGTACCCTCACCCGTTGCGCGAGTTCGGCGACTGCGGGTGCCTCGAAGACCAACTGCACCGGCACCCGCGTGCCCAACGCGGTACCGATGCGCGCGGCCGCCTGCGCGGCCAGTAGCGAGTTGCCGCCGAGTTCGAAGAAGTCGTCATCGACACCGACTTCCACACCGTCGGCACGCAATAGCTCCGCGTATACCTCAGCGACGACCTGCTCTTCCCGGGTGGACGGCGCACGGAACTCCCGCGCCTGGAAAACCGGATCGGGCAGCGCGGCGCGATCCAGCTTGCCGACCGGTGTCAGCGGCAGCTCGTCGAGCACCACGATGGCCGTGGGCACCATGTACTTCGGCAGCTTGCGCTCCAGTGTGGCCACGAGCTCGGCGGTATCCACGGCGGCACCGGTACGTGGCAGCACATAGGAAACGAGTGCGGTCGTCCCCGAAGGCAATGTCTTGCCGAGCGTGGCCGCGAAATCCACATCCGGATGCGCGGTGAGCGCGCTATCGATCTCGCCGAGTTCGATGCGCAGACCGCGAATCTTCACCTGGAAATCGGACCGGCCCAGATACTCCAGCACACCGTTTTCATTGCGCCGCACCAGATCTCCGGTCCGATACAGCCGTGCACCCGGCGCACCGGCTTGCGCACTGAACGGACTGGCCACGAACCGTTGCGCGGTCAGCCCGGGACGTCCGAGATAGCCCTGTGCGAGCGCGGGTCCGCCCAAATAGAGCTCGCCGACAACACCCGAGGGCACCGGCCGCAGGCGCGAATCGAGGACAAACGCCCCGACCCCGGCGACGGTGCCGCCGAGGGTAACCGGCGCGCCGGGTTCCATCTGACCGGTCGTGACCATGACCGTGACCTCGGTCGGGCCATAGGCATTGAAAACGGCCCGCCCGTCGCGCGCCCAGCGTTCGACGAGTTCGGCGCCGAGCTTGTCGCCACCGGTCACCACGACCCGCAGTTCGTCCAGCCCAGCCGGATCGACCGATTCCAGCGCACCCGGAGTGATCAGCAGATGGGTAACCCGTTCCCGGTGCAGCAGGTCCGCGAGTTCGGCACCGCCGAATATCGTCGGCGGCGCGATCACCAGCGTCGCACCCGCCGAGAACGTGAAAAGCAGCTCCATCAGCGAGAAGTCGAAACTCGGCGAACTCAGATGCGTCACCCGCGAGTCACCTGTCAGCCCATACCGCTGACCGATCGCGGCCAACCCGGCCAACCCGGCGTGCGTCACCACGACGCCCTTCGGCCGCCCGGTGGAACCGGAGGTGTAGATGACATAGGCAGGATGTCGTTCGTCCAGCCGCCGCACCCGATCGGCATAGGAGACCGGGCGCTCCGGCTGTCCGGCTATCCGTTCGGACACCACCGGATCATCGAGCTCGACCCATTCGACCGATGCGCCCAGCGCCGCGCGATGCGCCGAAGTGGTCACGCCAAGCACCGCGCCGGAGTCCGAGACCATATGCGCGATCCGCTCCGCGGGATAGGCCGGATCCACCGGAACGTAGGCCGCACCCGTCTTCGCGATCGCCCACACCGCGAGCACGGACTCGACCGAGCGGGCCAGCGCGGTAGCGACAATGTCACCGGGTCCGATGCCCCGCGCAATCAATTCCCAGGCCAGGCGCGAGGATGCCGCGTCGAATTCGCGGTAGGTCAACTCGCGCTGGTCGGCCGGATCACCGGTCGGGTCGAAGCGAACCGCCACCGCATCGGCAGCGGATTCGACGGCGGCGGTGAGCAGTTGTCCGAAGAGTGGGGCGCTGACGCGGCGCCGACGATTGGTCCGAACAGATCTACTCGCTCTATCCATTCTCAACCATTAGCCTTTCACATCGAACATATGCCAGAGGCGAATCGAGGCACGCGGAATTCCGCCGCCGCATCCGCTCCTGCGCAATGCAATCGGGTAACCGTATCGAAGAGAGCTAACTGTCCGCGAACACGGAGTGCACGGTGTTAGCTCCGAATCCGTTGTGACACAAGCCCTCAAACTTCCCGGGACATTGATCGTTCAGTATTCGTCCCATGTTGTCCACTCGAGCGTTCACTCGAGCGTGCTACAGCCATCCGCGCCTCGTCGCCTGCACGCCGGCCTGGAACCGGGTACTCGCGCCGAGCCGCTCCAGCAGCCGCGCGGTGCGCCGCACGACGGTTCGACGGGACATGCCGAGTCGGCGAGCGATGGTGTCATCGGTCGCACCCAGGCCCATCAGGGTCAGAATCGCCTTATCCCGCTCGTCGAGTTCGTCGGCGGACGGATTCACCGAAATCGGCGCCGCCAGCGACCACAGCACATCGAAAGTCTTCACCAGCAACCGCAATCCAGGCGATCCGGTAATGCGCAAACCCATCGGATCCGGGCGGCGCTCGTCCGCGTGCAGCACCAGGCTCGCTCGCTCGTCATCGCTGATGATCAGCTTGAACGGCGGCTCGGGTAGGGTGCGCGCCTGTGCGCCACTCGCATTGGTGGACAGGGCGTGCCGCAATCTTTCAGCATCCTGGTAAATAGTATCCTGATATAGCGTCTGGTAGCGGATGCCGTCACCGATCCGAGAGCGCTTGAGCAGGAAAAGCTGTCGCTCGCGTTCCGGATCGCTGAGATAGGGACCGCGTTCGATCACCTTGACCGTGCTGCGGGCCGAGGTCTGGACCTCCTCGAAATCCGCCAGCATCTCCAGGCGTTCGAAAACCGGCACGATCGCGCCATTGGTGCGCGGTGAGCGGCGCACCGATCGGAACGTCTCGCTCAGTCGCGCGGCCGCGGCGTGCATTTGGTTGATCTCGTGCTGCCTGCGCCGCGCCTCGGCTTCGGATAGCGATTCGGGAGCGTGCGCGTCCCAGATGGCCTCGCCGTCGACCGACAGTTGACTGACCGCGGCCTGCAGGTGGGTCAATACTTCCAGCGATGCGGCGGCGGTCTCCTTCGAGACGCCCAGATATTCGGCGACCTCGCCCAGGCTCGATCGCGGATGATGCACCAGCACGGCATAGGTGCGCCCATGCGGTGATCCAGGCTCGAAGATATCGCCCAGCGCAGTCATCGCCTGAGCCTAACGACCATACGGTCCCCACGGGACCGTTGTGATCGTCGGATTATCAAGCCGGGCAACAAAATCAGTGCGCCGACGGGCCCCATTGCAGCGGCACACCCTTGGCCGCCAGATACGGCATCGGGTCGACCTTGTGGCCGCCCTGATCCCAGATCTCCAGGTGCAGATGCGGTCCGGTCGAATTGCCGCGGTTACCGACGGTGGCGATGACATCGCCAGCGTTCACATGCTGCCCGGCGTGCACGAACATCTCGTTGACGTGGCCGTAGACCGCGATGGTGCCGTCGTCCTGCTGGACCCGCACCCACAGGCCGAAGCCCGAGGCCGGGCCAGCCTCGATGACGGTGCCGCTGCTCACCGAATGGATCGGCGCGCCGAGCTGATCGGCGAAGTCGAGGCCGTAGTGGAATTCGCCCCAGCGGGAACCGAATCCGGAGCTGATCTCACCGGCCACCGGACGCACCGCGGGAGCCGGAGCGAACTGCTGCTGCGCGCCCTTGAGGATCTGTTCGACCTGGGCCAGCGGGCCCGCGATCTCCGGCGGCAGATTGCTGATGCCGAACGGATTGGCGACCGCGTCCGCGATCGGCGCTGCCACCGGAGTGGCCGCGTCGGCCTGCGCGACTTCGGCGACCGGTGCCACGGCCTTGATCTCTTCGACAGGTAACTCCGCCGTGCCCTTGAACGTGATAGGAGCGGCGGCTTCCTCGTCCCCGTCGTGCGCACCCGGCAGGAGCGGGGCGGCAATGGCAGGCGCGACCTGGGCCGCGGTGCCGATGAGAGCGCCGGCGGCGACGGCCGCACCGGCGGCGATCTTCACCCTTTCGGTGGTCGACGGCTCGGCGCGATGCCGCGTCGGCCGACCCGTAACGCCGTCGCCGATGAGGCTCATGACGGTTATGGAACTGGGGCCTACCCGATGCTGCGACAAAGCTGGTCCTAGCGCTCGACCTACAGTGGCTGAAACGGGCTCCGACGTTTGTAACGTTTCGGCATCCGTTGTGACGGGAACTCTACCGCGTCGTGACCATTTCGCAACCTATTGCGCAGAAATCCCCGTTTAAGTCCTGGTCAGACCCCTGGGCCGGTGTCACGCAGCCGTGACCGATAGGCCACACTGGACGGGTGATCCTCAACGAGTTGAGCGTTCCGATCGTGCTTGCGCCGATGGCGGGCGGGCCGTCCACGCCCGAGTTGACGGCGGCGGTCTCCGCGGCGGGCGGCCTCGGCCTGCTGGCCGCCGGATACCTGACCGCGACCGATACCGCGGCACGACTCGCCGCCACCCGCGAACTGACCACCGCACCATTCGGCGTGAACCTCTTCACCCCCGGTCCCGCGACCGCACCCGAGGATTTCGCCGACTACCTCGCCGAGTTGGGACACACCCACGAGCTCGGCACGCCGAAGTACGACACCGACGACTGGGACGCCAAGCTCGAGCTGCTTGTCAAAGCGCCGGTCCCGGTGGTCACCTTCACCTTCGGCTGCCCGAGCGCCGCCGAGGTCGCGCGGTTGCACGAGGTCGGTTCGGAAGTGTGGGTGACGGTCACCTCGGCCGCCGAGGGCCGCATCGCGGTCGCGGCGGGTGCCGATGTGCTGATCGCACAGGGTGCGGAGGCGGGTGGGCATCGCGCCACCTTCATCGATCGTGTTGACGATGACGCCACCGATCCGCTCACCTTGCTCGCACTGCTGCAGATTCTCCGCGCGACCGTCGACCGGCCGATCGTGGCCACCGGCGGCATCACCACCGGTGCCGGGATCGCGGCGGCACTCGCGGCCGGTGCGACGGCCGCGCAACTGGGCACCGTCTTCCTGCGCTCGCCGGAGGCGGGCACCAATCCGGTGCATCGCGCCGCACTGCATCACGCCGCACTGGGCGCCGAGACCCCGACCATGCTGACCCGCGCCTTCACCGGGCGCCGGGCGCGCGGGCTGCGCAATCGGTTCATCGACGAACATTCCGCGACGGCACCGGTCGCCTATCCGGAAATCCATTACGCCACAGCGCCATTGCGGGCCGCCGCACGGACGGCGGGCAATCCGGACAATGTGAACATGTGGGCTGGCCAGACCTACCCGCTGGCACCCGAGCTACCGGCTGGTGAACTGGTCCGCACCCTGGCCGCCGATGCGAAAACCGCGCTGACCACAGCACTTTCGGGACGAATCCAGTCTTGTTGACAACAGTTTCCGTTTAGAATCGAGGGGCATCGCACCAGCCATCCAGGTCAGGAGAGCGCTATGTCCCTCGATGTTCCCACCGCCCTACTCGAACGCGCCGAACGCGGCGAGGTCGACGACGCCGACTTCGTCGAGGTCGTGCGGGTCTCCCTCCCGTACGCCTGGGAGGTCGTCAGCCGGGTGGCCGGTGAGCTGCATTCCGGCACAGCCGAATTCGCCGACAATGTCGTTCCGCCACCCGACGAGGTGGCGCGTGGACAATTGCTGCGCGCCATGGCCTCCGATGCCATCCGCGGCGGCCTGGAACGCCACTTCAAGGTGAAACTGGCCTTCCAGAACTGCCACCGCGTCGCCGCGTTCCCCATCGCCGCAGTCGGCGGCGAAACGTACAGCACCTTCATCGGGACTCGCGCCCAACTGCTGAACCAGAGCCCTGAACTCCGCAACTGCTGATCAGTTGACAGGTCGGCGCGGCCGAGATTTCGGTCGCGCCGACCTGCGTTCGGCCATATGCCAATGGTGGCCGGATCGCGCCGCGGTGATGTCCCATTCGCGTAGTGGATATCAGAGGTTCCCGATGGCACGTCCAGTGATCGACCTGGATGCGGAAGCCCTCGCCGAAGCAGCAAGGCGTCTGGGCATCAGCACCGAGTCAGACGTCAACGCAGCCCCGCGTGAAACCGTCGACGTCGCGCTGCCGCTGTGGAGCGCATCGCCACGGGTCGAGGTAGGCAAGATCGACTTCTCCTCCTCGAAGTGGAAACGTCGCGTCCGATACCACGCGTAATGTGAACGGACATGAGCGGCAACGATCTTCGCGACGAGATCGATCGGCGGCTGCATCCCTGGCTGCCGCAACTCGGCTCGGATCGCGGTGCCTACACCAACCATGTGCTGCGTGTGCTGGAGCTATGCGATCTGCTCGACACCGGCTCGAGCAGCCTGCCGAGCACTCGCGAGGAGTTCCGTACCGCCGCGGCCTTCCACGATCTGGGCATCTGGACTGCGGGCACCTTCGACTACCTGGCGCCATCCGCCGACCTAGCACTGCAATGGCTCGACCAGATCGACCGCGCCGACCTAGCGGACCTGGTCGTCGCAATGATCGACGAGCACCACAAGATCCGAGCCGCGGGCGCGGCCACCGACCCGATCGAAATCTTGCGCCGGGCAGACGCGATCGACGTCGAATACGGCCTGCTCGGACGCTTCGGGATACCCCGCTCCACCTACCGCGAACTGGCGAAGCGATACCCCGACAAGGGCTTCCACCGCCGATTGGTCCAACTGGCCGCCAAACGAATCCGGACGCACCCCACGTCACCACTGCCGATGCTGAAGTGGTGACGCGGGGCTCCTCGTTCTAGGACAGCGTGGTGACGGTGAGATCGCCGTCGGCGTATTGAGCACGCAGGCGCTTCTTGTCGAATTTGCCCACGCTGGTCTTGGGGACCTCCGCGATGAAGGTCCAGCGTTCCGGCAGTTGCCATTTCGCGAATTTGTCGGCGAGGAAGTCGCGCAGTTCCTCCGGTTTGGTCTCGGCCCCCTCCGCGAGCACGATCGCGACGAGCGGGCGCTCGTCCCACTTCTCGTCCGGCACACCGATAACCGCGGCCTCGGCGACGGCGGGATGTCCCATTACCGCGTTCTCCAGATCGACCGAGGAGATCCATTCACCGCCGGACTTGATGACATCCTTGGAGCGGTCGACCAGGGTGAGATAGCCGTCCGGGCTGATCTTGCCGACATCGCCGGTGCGCAGCCAGCCATTGTCGAACTTATCGGGATCGATCACCGCACCATCCGGCGAGTAGTACGACCCCGTGATCCAGGGCCCGCGAACTTCCAACTCGCCCAGCGACTCGCCATCATTGGGGACCACGCGGCCGTCATCGCCGACCAAGCGGGCCTGCACGCTCGCCGGAAAACGGCCCTGGGTGAAGCGGTACTCCCATTCGTCCTCGCCCTCCACCCCGGCGGGCGGATGCGCGACGCTGCCGAGCGGGGAGGTCTCGGTCATACCCCAGGCGTGCAGAATGCGAACGCCGTGCTTTTCCTGGAAGGCGCGCATCATCGACGGCGGCACTGCCGAACCGCCGACGACCACCGAACGCAGATGCGAGATGTCCTGCGGCTTGGCGGCCAGTCCGGCGAGTACACCGCCCCAAATGGTCGGGACGGCAGCGGCGAAGGTCGGCTTCTCGGCGGCCATCATCTCCAGCAGCGGACCGGGCTGCAGGAAGCGGTCGGGCATGAGCACATTCGCCCCCGACATCAGCGCCGCGTACGGCAGGCCCCAGGCATTGGCATGGAACAGCGGGACGATGGCCAGCACATAGTCGCGGTTGGAGAAGCCCATGCTGGTCGGCTGGCACACCTGCATGGCGTGCAGCCAGTTGGAGCGGTGCGAATACACCACGCCCTTGGGGTCACCGGTGGTGCCGGAGGTGTAACACATTGCGGCGGCGGATCGTTCGTCGGTCACCGGATAGTCGAAGGTATCCGGCTGCGCGGCGAGCAGTTCGGTGTAGGAATGCACCTGGACGCCCTCGGGGGCCTGCAGCGCGGCGGCATCGCCATTGGCCACGATGACGTGGCGGACGGTCTTCAGATTGGGCAGATACTGGGCGAACATCGGCACCAGCGTGCCGTCGACGATCACCACCTGATCCTCGGCGTGATTGGCCACGAAGACGAGTTGTTCCGGGAAGAGCCGGATATTGAGCGCGTGCAGCACCGCACCCATCGCGGGTACCGCGATATAGGCGACCATATGCTCGTTGTTGTTCCACATGAAGGTACCGACCCGATCGCCGTCACCAACCCCTAAGCCGCGCAACGCATTTGCCAGGCGGGCCGATTCGGTGCCGAGCTCGCGGTAGGTCATGGTGCGCACGCCGGTGCCGGTCCAGGTCGAGACGGTGGAATCGCCCATGAACGTCGATGCGTAGCGCAGCAACGTCGCCAGCGACAACGGCTCGTCCTGCATGGTGCTCAACATCGGTACTCCTTTTCTTCGGTGGCTACGGCGGCCTGCCGACCATGAGCCACATCACACCGGGGATGCTACCCAAGAGTAGGGCGCCCAGCGCCCCCCATCGCCGATCACATCAGCAGGCAGGTGCCGTCAGTTTGCCCAGCCCGCCCGCAATCTCGCGGGGCGAGTCGAATGGCGGTTCCCCGCGGCTCAGAACCGCCATCCGACTACGCTCGACGGCCGGTCAGACCGCTGAGTGGGCGGGGTAGGCGTGCACCAGGGCGGTGTCGAGTTTGGGCACGGCATGGGTGAGGGTGTGCTCGGCACCGTGGGCCAAGCGGTGGGCGTCGGCCAAGGTGATGGTCGGAGCGACATCTAGTTCGACGTCCGCGTGCAGGCGGTGGCCGATCCAACGCATCCGGAGGCTGCGCACGCCGAGCACACCGGGCTCGGCGACCAGCGCCTGCTCGGCGGTACTCACCAGGACGGGCTCGACGCCATCCATCAAGCGGCGGAACACGTCTCGCGCGGCCGTGCGCAGCACGGCCAGGATCGCGGTCGTAATCAGCAGTCCGACAACGGGATCAGCGAGCGGAAAGCCGAGCGCGACACCACCCGCACCGACCAACACCGCCAATGAGGTGAATCCATCTGTCCGCGCGTGCAATCCATCGGCCACCAGCGCCGCCGAGCCGATCCGCCGCCCCACCCTGATCCGATACAGCGCGACGGTCTCATTGCCGACAAACCCGACGAGCCCCGCCGCCGCAACCCAACTCAGATGCTGGATCTGCACCGGATCGATCAGCCTGCGCACCGCCTCGTACCCGGCGATGATCGCCGACAACGCGATCATCCCGACCACGAACAACCCGGCCAAATCCTCGGCCCGCCCGAACCCATACGTATACCGTCGCGTCGCCGCCCGCCGACCGAGCGCGAAAGCGATCCACAGCGGCACGGCGGTCAGCGCATCGGAGAAGTTGTGAATGGTGTCCGCCGCCAACGCGACCGAGCCGGAAACCAGCACGATCAAAACCTGCAGCACCGCGGTCAGCCCGAGCACCGCCAGACTGATCTTCACCGCCCGTATCCCGACCGCACTGGACTCCAACGCATCATCGACACTGTCGGCAGCATCGTGACTGTGCGGCACGAAGATCTCACGCAGCGCCCCGCGCAATCCACCCGGGTGACCGTGGTCATGGTGCGCACCGTGCGCGTGATCGTGGTCTACACCGTGGGTGTGTCTGTGGCCATGGCCCACACCGCGATCAAGGTGCGCACTACGCGCTTGTCCGTGGCCATCGCCCGCACCCTGGTCATGGTCATGTTCCGCACCATGCGCGTGCCCGCGGTCTACATCGTGGGTGTGCCTGTGGCCATGGCCCGCACCTCGCGCGTGTCCGCGATCAAGTTGCGCACCGCGCGCTCCGGGGCTATCGCCCGCACCCTGGTCGTGGTCATGATCCGCACCATACGCGTGCCCGTGGTGGTCGCCCTCACCCTGCACGTGCCCACGGTCATCGCCCTCACCGTGCGCGTACCCGTAGTCATCGCTCACACCCCGCGCGTACCCGCGATCGTCGCCCGCACCCCGCGCGTACCCGCGATCGTCGCCCGCACCCCGCGCGTACCCGCGGTCATCGCCCGCACCCCGCGCGTACCCGCGATCGTCGCCCGCACCGTGGCCATGCGAAATGCTCTGCCAGCGTTCGGGGTTGCGTTCGTGACTCATTCCGCCACCGCCTGATCGCGAGTGGGCAGTTGGCGTAAGGAACCCTCGCCGCGGTGGTGCGCGGGTACGCCGGGGCCTGCGTGCTCGGCGTTGTACACCGCATCCACGACCAACTGGCGGACGTGTTCGTTCTCCAGGCTGTAGAAGATGGTGGTTCCAGCACGGCGGGTCCGGACCAGGCGGGCCATGCGCAGTTTGGCCAGGTGCTGCGATACCGAGGGTCCTGGTTTGCCGATGTGGTCGGCCAGATCGTTGACCGAGAGCTCCTGGTCCACCAGCGCCCATAGGATCTGTACGCGGGTCGAATCGGCCAGCATGCGGAATACTTCGACGACCAGGCGGACTTGGTCCTCCGCGATCGGCGGTCGCGGCGGCTCAATACCTGCATTCATACGCAGATAATAGAACTAAACTGCCTTCGATGGAACCGGCCCCTTCGAACCGACCTGACGGCAACACCCCGCCGACAGACCGATCCGCCCCAGCTCATTGGTTCGGCGTCAGTACCGACGGGCGCCCGCGTAGGGCATCGACGACATCGGCGACATGATCACGCCGGTCCCATAGGTGGACGCGTGGATGACCTTGTCGTCACCGGCATAGAGCGCCGAGTGGCTGCCGCCGTAGAAGGACACCACATCACCGAGCTCCAACTCGTCCCGGGCAACCGGGGTTCCCGAGGACAGCTGCTCATAGCTGGTGCGCGGCACCTTCACACCGGCCTGCCGGTAGGACCACTGCACCAGCCCGGAGCAGTCGAAGGCATCCGGCCCCGTCGCGCCCATGCTGTATCCGGTGCCGACCTTGCCGCGTGCCGCCTCGACGGCGATCGCGCCGTGGGTGCGTTCCGGCGACACCGCTGGTCCCGGTGTCGCAACAGGCGGCTTGACGCCGAGAACACCGGTGAGGAATGCGAGTTCGTTGCGGAACATGTCTGCGGGGAAAGTTATCCCCGTTCCCGGAATCGTCGCGAGTGCCGGAGGCTCAGCACCTGGAACCACGGCAGGCACCGGAGCCGATCGGTCACCCCACGGGATCGCAAGGGGCAGCGAGCGCTCCGCCCCCGGACCCACCGACCGGTCCGTACCCGGTATCGCGAGCGGAGCCGACCGCTCCAATCCGAGCACCCCGATGGGTATAGAAATTTCCGTACCCGGAATAGCCAGCGGAATCGAAAATTCCTTCCCGCGGACCTCGACAGGCGCGATCCCCGGGACATCGACGGGATTCTCGACCGCGGGGATCACGGGGAGCGGCAACCGCTCGATTCCCAGCGCCCGCAGCGGCACCGCGAACCCGGGAACCGAAACAGTCAGCGGCGCAGAAAGCTCCTCGCCCTGCACCGCAGCAGGCGCGGCGCGAGAAGGAGCAGCGCGATTCTCAACCGCGGGATTCAGCGGAAGCGCCGACCGCTCGACCCCCGAGGCCCGCATGGGCATCGCGAGTCCGGGCACTGGAACAGTCAGCGGCGCGGAAAGCTCCTTACCCAGCGTCGCAACAGGCGCGGTGTCCAAAGGAGCAACCTCAATAGCGGGAATCAGCGGAAGCACCGAACGTGCGATGCCCAAAGCCCGCATGCGCACCGCGAACCCGGGACCCGGAAGCGGAGCCGAAAGCTCCTTGCCCTGCACCGCAACAGGCGCGAGCCCCGAAGGAGCGATCTCAATGGCGGGCATCAGCGAAAGCGGCAACCGCTCGACACCCACAGCCCGCAGCGGCACCGCGAACCCAGGACCCGAAACAGTCAGCGGCGCAGAAAGCTCCTTACCCAGCGTCGCAACAGGCGCGGCCTCCAAAGGAGCAACCTCAATAGCAGGAATCAGCGGAAACGCCGAACGCTCGACACCCACAGCCCGCAGCGGCACCGCGAACCCACGATCCGAAACAGTCAGCGGCGCAGAAAGCTCCTTACCCAGCGTCGCAACGGGCGCGGCCTCCAAAGGAGCAACCTCAATAGCAGGAATCAGCGGAAACGCCGAACGCTCGACACCCAAAGCCCGCATAGGCACCGTGAGCCCGAGCCCCCGAAGCGGAGCCGCAAGTTCCTTGCTCTGCACCGCAACAGGCGCGGGCCCCGAAGGAGCGATCTCGATAGCAGAAGCCAGTGGAAGTGCCGAACGCTCGATATTCAAAAATGCAAGAGGCGTCGAAAACTTCGCGCCCGGAATTGTTGGTGGAATAGAAAGTTCATCGGCCGGGACCCCGAGCGGCATATCGAGTTCCGCACCGGGCACCGCGGGTGGCGCCGAAAGTTCCTTCCCCGGAACTTCAGCCGGCGCTATTTCCGAAGGCGCGACGGAATCCGCTACCGCGGGAATCGGTGTGGGCAACGCTCGCCCATCCGTCGGGACCTCTGTGCCGGGAATCGAAAACTGATCCGGGACTTCGAATGTTCCAACCCCCGGAACGGTCAGCGGTTGCGCTGACGCCTGACCTCCTGCGAGCAGTGTCGCGGCGATTGCCGCACCTGCGATGAGTCCCGCGCCGACGGCCCATGGGAGCACGCGCCGCAGGAAACGAGAATATCGACCCTCCGTAGTTGATGCCATGATCCGGTCCTCCGATGCTCGTATCGAAGTTCCTGGCTGGCCGTGCGACGCCGAACTGCATTGGCGTGTGGGACTTCACCAAGACCTCGAATGAATTCGAAAACCATCACGGTGATCTGTCGTCCAGCGGATCCGATCGCCATATTTCGCGCAATAATCACCAATTCCGCGACACGACACGCGCATTAACGATAACGAAAGTGTAACTAAAATGAAATGCCTCGTCGCGGAACCGCTTCCGCGACGAGGCATTCCGGCACACCGAATTGGCTCAGGCGATGATCTGCTCCTCGATCTGCTCGGCGAGAGTCCGCAGTTTCGCAGCGAATTCGCGCGCCGCCGCCGGATCATTGTTCGAGCTCTTGACAACTCGTCGCGTCAGCGCGGCGAACCGCGACTCCACCGCGGCGAACAGATCGACGGCCCGCTCATTCGATCGCTCGCGCAAATCTCCGCGCAGCCACGCCTGCAGTAATTCGACCACCTCATCCTTGTCGAACCGCTCGGGCAGCAGCGCGACGGCCTCGCGAAGCTTGCCCGCGGTGACCTTCATATCCTCGGCAGCGGCAATCGTGGTGTACACCGTGACCGCCGCATCGTCGCCGTGCTGGGCGGCCACCGGCAACAGTTCTCGAACCTGCCCCTCATTGATGGCGGGCGCGACCGGATGCAATTTGGCGGCGAGCGGCCAGGCCCGAATCAGCTTGTGGGCGTATGACCGCTGCATATCCCAGCGCTGCTCCACATACTCGTCGAAGTTCGCATACCGATCTCGGTAGAGCCGACCGTCGCGAACTATTTGCAGTGCCCGTCCGGCCGACCAGAAGGCGACCCGCAGGCCGTCGATCGAGGATTCGCAGGTCGTCAACTGCGCCTGCTCGCGCTCGTCGAGCGGGCCATCCGGCGCGGTTTCGTTCGGCGTTGGCAGCGGCATCGTCAAAACATTCGCCTCGGCCGGCGGCGCGATCACCTCCAGCGACGCCGTGCTCAGCGGGACCGTTCGCCACTGGGCATCCCGCAGCGGGGATACCGGGGGCGTGTGCTCGGCGCTATCGGCCAACGGATTCGCGCCGCCGATCGAGCCCTTACCGATGGAACCCTTCCTACGTTGCGGAGGCATCAGGCGGGTACCTCCACCGCGACCCGGTACGGACTCACCAGCTCCTCGCCGACCTGCCGATATTCACCGAGATCCATGATCGGATTCTCGGCGCCCTCACCGACCTCCCCGTCGGCGGCCTCGCGATACCACTTCCACGCGCTCAAATAGGATTCGAAGACGTCATAGCCCGCATCCTCCAGATTTCGGCGCTGCGTACGGTATTCGGTCGAGACGTTCATGCCGTTCTTCATCGTCACCGGAACCTTGGTCATCAGTACCCGTACCCGGATCTCGCGGCCGCTATCGGCCGCTGCCTCCTCGGCCGCCTTATAGGTACTCGGCACCCGCTTGACCTCCGAGGGGCTGACGCTGGTCAACAGAATCAGCTCATCGGTCTGCGGGATCGCGGCCTTGAATATCTCGGCCGACTCACCACCGGCATCGATGATGATCACGTCGAATTTCCCGGCATTGTCGGTAATGCAGTCGTCGACATGTCGCGACGGGAACGCGATCAGGTTGAACGGCACTTCGATCCCGCCCTTACGCAGGCGCCGGTACCAGGAATATCCGGTCTGACTGAGCGGATCGGCGTCGATGACGAGCACACGCAATTCGTGGACCTGTGCGAAATATGCGGCCAAGAAAAACGCTGATGTCGTCTTACCGACGCCGCCTTTGAGATTTCCGAGCGTTATAACCAACGGCTCGGGTAGTTCCAGTGGCGCAACAGAATTCTTCATGGACAATCCTCCGGGGGTGAGGAGTGCAGAACTGTGGCGGTCCTAAGTTTCGCATAGTGAAGATGAATTACCGCTGATTGCGGACCCGCCATTTACGCGCGCGCGTGCGTTGTGCGCGATTTGGGCGGCGAAGCTGTGTCCAATTGGACACACCCGGCCACACCGGCGCGCCCCATCGAACGGGAAGACAGGTGATATGCCCCTTGACCGGATATTGCCGACGCCGGAGGCCTGCGATCCGATCGAGCTCACCCGCGAAATCGTCGACAGCGTCTCCATACTCGCGTGGTCGAATCCGAGAGGGTGGGTACCGGATCAATGGTTCGAAGGCGTGAACCAGTATGGCGGCCGCACCCTGTTCGCCAGGAACTGCGAGGGTCGCGCGGCATCTCCTGTTCCTGGTAGCCAGCGGAGGTCTGAGTTTCGGTAAGGTCGATGAGGAGAATCGGCCTGCGTGAATGCCGCCGCCTGTTTACCCATCAATTGACTGAAAGCATTGAGGGACAACGACTTTCGGTCACATACAGCGCTTGGACTCAGGTCGCCTCGGCCTCGCGCAGCGCGCCATCGACAATGCCCGCTATGCCCAGCAACGAAGGGCCTTCGCCCGCCACATCATCGACCATCAGGGCCTCGGTTTCGTACTCGCCGATATCGCCGCCGCGCTGGATTCGGCGCGCGACCTACCTCGACGCCGCATGCCGGACTCCCCTACTCACGTCAGGCCGGTGTCGCCCAACTGATCGCCACCGCCGCCGCGATGAAAGTCACCGCCGATGCAGTGCAGGTCTTCGGCGGCTACGGCAACACGCGCGACTTCCCGGTGGCGTTATGCGCGAGGCCGAGGCCGAGGCAGATCTTCGAGGGCACCAATCAGATCCAACGTCTGGTCATCGCCCGCCAGCTCGCCGGACAATAGACAAGGCGGGACACCGCCCGCCGCCAAGCTCAGCCCAGTCTCCGCAATCCACCAGTAAACTCGGTGATGACCTGCACCGATGACGAAGGGGCGCGAGCGATGCTGTGGGTACTGATCGGCGTTGTGATCCTGCTCGCGGCGGCCTACGTCATCTATCAGACGCAGCAGACCAGACAGCGCGCGGCACGCGAGTTCGATGATGCGGCCGCCGACGCCAGGCAGATGATCGAACGGCTCGCAGGTCAGGTCTACAACCTCAGCGGTAGCAACGAGGCGGCGAAGCAGGCACTCGCCGACGCCTCGGAGCGACACATCGCGGCCGGATCACAGATCGAGCAGGCGCGCACGCCCGCCCAGGCGCGGCTGGCGAAGCAGACCGCGGTCGAGGGCATGTACTACATCCGCGCGGCGCGCACCGCGATGTTGATGGATCCGGGCCCGGCGATTCCGGCGCTGGACGGTCAGGACACCGCCGGGCGGGTCACCGAGAAGCGCGTCGTCGAATACGAGGGCCGCGAAGTCGCCGCATCGCCGAATCCCTCCACGGAGACGCCGAATTACTATCCGGGCGGGCGCGTCGCCGGGCGGCCGGTGCCCGCGGGCTGGTATTCCGAGCCGTGGTGGCGGCCCGCATTGCTCGGCGGCGCTTGGGGTTTGGGGTCGGCACTGCTGTTCTCCTCACTGTTCTCCGGAATGTCCGGGGTGGGGTATGACGTGCAGGGATTCGAAAGTGGTTACGGCGAGGGGTATCAGGACGCGCTCGACGCGCCGGGTGGGGATCAGGGTTACGACTCAGCGGATCAGGGCGGGTACTCCGACGATCAAGGTGGGTACGACTCCGGCGGGGGGTACGACGGTGGGGGCTTCGACGGCGGCGGGTTCGATGGGGGCGGGTTCGACGGCGGTTTCTGATGCACTGAGCGGCACGAGTCGCTCCCCGAGCACAACAACCGACCCTTATTGTCTGAGACAGCTTTGTCTCGCGAGCGATCCCGAACAGGGAACAACTTTCGCAAGCCGGACCCCAGAAACCGACCTCACACCAGGGGCCGATGCCTGACGGAGGTCGGCTCCGCACCAGAGGCGGCTGCGGGGTCGACAGCTCCGGAGTCCGGCGCGCTTCTCGTCGCCACACCTCGGAAGCCGACCCACGACCGGGATCGACCACCCCGACATGCCTGCCGATCCGATAGAACAGACCCGCGCCACCAACAGTCTCAGACAGATGCCCTATCCCCGTTAACCCCAACCGATCTCGACCCCGATGACGCCCCCGACCAAATCGATGCGGCCCCCTCGCCCCCGACCCGGTAGACTCCCCGACGTCCCGATCGGTGCCCCGGCACCACCAGTTAAGCCCTCGTAGCTCAGGGGATAGAGCACCGCTCTCCTAAAGCGGGTGTCGCAGGTTCGAATCCTGCCGAGGGCACTTACCCTGCGAAACGTCTCCGCAGTTCAGCGGGTTTTCTTTAACTGCACATCGCTTTCGGATTGCCAACAGAACGAAAAGCGCAGGTCAATCGGTCGCCCGTGCGAATCTCCCAGGAAACACAAAACATGGGCAATCGGTCCGACAACTCGCCGGCGCGGCGGGAGAACCCGGGAGGTGGTCCGGCCGTCCGAAACTCGAAAGCTCCAGCGCCGTTCCTCCGCAGGGCGGTCGCAGCATGACGATCTCGGTGGCAGTGCCAGCCATGCCGATCACCGTGTCCAGGAACTCGCCTTCGACGGCAATCTCTGATCGGCCGAAGAGGACGGCCCACCATGACGGCGGGTATTCATGTGTGATCCCTTCGGAGTGGAGACGATCAGTCCGACACCCGGTGTGCCGCCACGGCGAGTGGTCTCAGGCGACCGGCCGCGTCTCCTCGGCCCAGCTGGCGAGTAACCGCAAAGCGGTGTGCGAGGGTGAGCCTTCCTCGACCGTGTGCGCGATCAGTGCTTGGTCCGGATCGTCGGGCAGGCGCAGGGTTTCGAAGCCGAGGTCCACTTCGCCGACCACCGGGTGCCGGTAGACGTACCGGCCGTGGGTCTTGTCCTTCAGGTGGTGCTCTGCCCACGCTGGCCGGAATTCCGCGCTGGCCGCCGACAGTTCGTCGAGCAGGGCCGCCGTTTCCGGGTCGTCCGGGTGCCGCCCGGCGTCGAGCCGGAGGTAGGCGGCCACGTCGCGGGTCTTTTGCGGCCAGTCGGCGTAGAGGCTGCGCATGCCCTCGTCCAGGTACACCAGGCGGGCCAGGTTTCGCTGCGTGGGTGGCAGTGCGCCGAAGTCGGTGATCAGCGCGGCGGCGAGGTGGCCATCGCCTGGGTGCTGGCCTGGCCGGGTATCACCGGAGCCATCGTCGGTGCACGCAGATCAGACCAGGTCGACGGCTGGATCGGCGCGGACTCGGTGACGCTGACACCGTCGGACCTGGCCGAGATCGCCGCCGCGATCACCGCATCCGGCGCGGGCGCCGGCCCCGCTCAGCCGTGAAAACCCCTACCGCACAGGAGATCACCATGTCATTGACCGTCATCGCCGAGTGCCTGGCCGCGCCCGGGCAGGAGGACCGGCTTCGCACCGCGCTGGAGGCGATGATCGAGCCTTCGCTGGAGGAGCCCGGCTGCCTGGCCTACCGGCCCTACCTCGACCCCAACCACGCAGGCCGGATGGTGATCGTCGAGCAGTGGACCGGCGCGCAGGCACTCGCCGAACACTTCACCTCCGCGCACTTCCGACACGTGCAGCAGGTGCTCGAATTCGTGCTCGCCGAGCCGATGACCATCCGCGAACTCGTCACCGCCCCACCGGGTGAACGGTCGAGAACCCGGCAGCGGAACACCGAGCGGCTCTTCCCCGGGTGATGAGTTCGGGTTCCTGGCGTTCTTCATGGCATCCGAAGTCCCATCGCGAGCGCATCGCAAAAGTATCAACCTGGCCGACAATGCTGACCGCATGTCCGACCACATGCTCGAGTTGCCGCTGATCGAGCCGGAGACGACGGCCGACGCCACCCGCACTCTCTTCGACACCGCCCAAACCATGTTCGGGATCACGCCCAATCTCGCAAAGGTGCTGGCGCACAGTCCGGCCGCGATGCGCGGGTATCTCGCTCTTGCCGGCTCACTGCGCGGTGACAGCGCGCTGGAGGCGGCGACCCGGACGCGCGTTGGCCTGCTGCTGGCACAGGAGCACCGATGCGATTACGTACTATCGGCCCACAGCTTTCTCGCCTCGCGGGTGGCCGGACTGAGCGAGGACGCAGTGGCCGACGCACGATTCGGCACAGCGTCGGATCCGAAGCAGGCCGCGATCCTGGCCTGGGCGACGGCACTGGTCCGCCGCGGCGGGGCGGTCACCGACCAGGAGCTGGCCGCGGCCCGAGCCATGCTGTCGGTGGCAGAACTCGTCGATGTGGTGGCCGAGATTGCGCTCGGAGTGTTCGACTCCTATTTGTCGCTCGCTGGGCGGGTGCCGATCGACTGGCCGCGGGTGCGCCATACCGATCCGGCTGGCGAGCAGCGATGATGCCGGGTTCGGGCGCTGGTGTTCCCACCCGGCCCGTCGTTGTCGGCGGTACGTCGGTCGGCATGAGGAGCAGTGTCGGGTGATGGGTCCATGCCTTCCTGCCATCGACGACGTTGCGGCGGCCGCCGATCGCATCAAAGGGATCCTCCGACCGCTGACAGTGATCGACGCAGATGCGGATCTCGTCCCGGACGCCGAGATCGTTCTGGCCCTGGAATTCCTGCAGCACACCGGTTCCTTCAAGGCCCGGGGTGCGGCGAACCTGGTGGTTGCTCTGGTGCAGGCGCGACGAATGCCGGCCGCCGGCATCGTCTCGGCCACCGGCGGCAACGCAGACATCGGATTCGCCTGGGCGGCCCAGCGGCTCGGTATTCCCGCGACGGTGTTCCTCGATCGTTCGACTCCCTCGGCCAGGGTCGAACGGCTGCGCAGCCTCGGCGCCGAGGTGCACGTGGCGGGTGCGACCAAAGCGGATACGTTGCAGGTCGCCCGGCGATTCCAGGAGCAAACCGGGGCCATCGACGCCTATACCCACGACGACACCCTCACCTGTGCAGGCGCAGGCACCATCCTGCTCGAACTCGCTGCCGCCCGCCCGATGCTGGACACTGTCGTCTGCGCAGTCGGCGCCGGCGGCATGTTCTCCGGTATCGCCGCCGTCGCCGACACCTTGGGTATCCGGCTGGTCGGAGCCGAACCAGAGGGCAGCCAGGCGCTGCACGCTGCGCTGGCCGCAGACGCCGTCTTGGAGGTGGATATCGATTCCATCGCCGCGGAATCCCTGGGCGCGCCCCGAGTGTCACCCGCCGCCCTGGCGTGGGCCAAGACCACCGACGCCCGTTCGGTTGTCGTGGACGACGGCGCAATCGTTCACGCGCGCCTGCAGTTGTGGCAACGCCACCGCATCGCCGTCGAATACGGTTCGGCGGTGGGCCTGGCGGCCGTGCTCACCGGCGCCTACCGGCCCCGGCCCGCGGAGCGGATCGGAATCGTCTTGTGCGGGGCCAATACCGATCCCGCCGACCTGATCGACAACTGACCGAAGGTCGGTGACGATCCCTGCCAGCTCGGTGACCGGATCTGCCGCCGTCCTCGCGCTCGGCCGCTTTCTGCCGTTCAATTTCGGTCATCACAGTGTGTCCCTGACCTGCAGGGACTTCAGGAGAGGCGAAGCAGTGACCGAATTTGTGGAGTTGACCGGTGGCCGGATCGCCTACGACACGCTCGGGGACGGGCCGCTCGTGCTATTGGCACACGGCATGGGCGACCATCGCCAGGTGTACCGGGCCGTCGTACCGCGGCTGGCTGCGGCAGGCTACCGGGTTGTCAATATGGACATTCGCGGGCATGGCCAGTCGTCTATGGACTGGGTGTCGCAGACCGGGCGGGCAGTCATCAGCCGGACCGATGTAGCGCGGGATCTGGTCGGGGTGATCGAGCACTTCGGCGGTCCGGCGGTGATCATCGGGCATTCGATTTCCGGGGGCGCGGCGACGATCGCTGCCGCCACCGCACCGGAGCTGGTCGCGGGCATCGTGCAGATAAACCCTTTCACCCTGGCCCAAAAGTTCAGCGTGCCGGGTTTCTGCAGGGTTCGCCGGTATCGGCAGGGGATGCTGCGGCTCGGCATGACCGCAACGGGAAGCCTGCGATGGTGGCTGCGCTACCTCGACGTGGCCTACCCGACCAAGCCGGCCGACCACGCAGAGTACACGGCGGCATTGGCTGCCACGCTGCGCGAGCCAGGGCGGATGGCGGAATTCATGAAGGTCGAGTCCCGGCCGACCGACGCGCACGCTCAGCTGCCCAATGTCGCCTGCCCAGCGCTGGTGATCATGGGCACCTCGGACCCGGATTTCGTCGATCCGACGGCCGAGGGCGAAGCGGTCATCTCCGCCATGCCGCCGGGTATCGGGCAGCTCGCGACCATCGCCGGCGGCCACTACCTTCATGCTGAAAAGCCCGACGCCACAGCAGAACTCATTGTCAACTTTCTCGCGACCCGGGTGGCGGAAAACCGAGTCGGCTGACGACATGTCCCCCTCGGGCTGCCGGCTCGCATACCCGGCACACCGCCCTCTAAGCGGATACCCGCCCTGCACTTCGGCGTCGGAAAGTTCGGAGGGCCGTCATAATGTCGGCGTGCTTACTCGGACGGTCGTGTTTGTCGTCTACGACGGTTTCCAGCTGCTCGACCTGGCGGGTCCGCTTGATGTGTTCGCTACGGCCAACCATGCAGTGGGCGGTCCGGCCTATCGACTGATCACGGCGTCACCGGGCGGTCGGACGATCGAACTCGCGGGCGGGGTGAGCTTCGCTGTCGACCGAGCATTGGAGGAGGTTGCTGCGACCACCGAGGTGATCGACACCCTGCTCGTGGTCGGGGGGTTCGGGGCATTCGTGCCGGAGACGTCGTCGGAGGTGGCACAGCAACTGCCCGCACTCGCGCGGAGGTCCCAGCGAATCACCTCGGTGTGCGCGGGCGCGTTGGTGCTGGCCGCAGCAGGGCTGCTGAACGGGTACCGAGCCACCACGCACTGGGGGGCGGGTGATCATCTGGCCCGCGCATTTCCGCTGGTAAGAGTGGAGGTGGACCGGATTTTCGTCCACGACCGCAATCGGTGGACGTCGGCCGGGGTCAGTGCGGGAATCGATATGGCGCTGGCTTTGGTGGACGCCGATCTCGGCGCCGAGATCGCGCAGCTCATCGCCCGCCAACTGGTCATTTACGTCCATCGAGCGGGCGGGCAGGAACAGTTCAGCGCGCAGCTGCGCAGCCAGCCCGCCCGGACACCATCGATCCGGGCAGTACAGCAATGGCTGCCCGACCACCTGACCGGGGATCTGACAATCGCAGCGCTGGCCACCCGAGCGGGGATGAGCGAACGCACCTTTGCGCGGACCTTCCGCGCCGAGACCGGTACCACTCCAGCACATTTCATCGAGACCCTGCGGCTGGAGGCCGCTCGCCGATTGCTCGAGAGCACCGACCTCACCGTCGACGCGATTGCCCGCACGGTCGGCTACAAGCACGGCAAGACACTGCACCGGTTGATCGCCCGGCGGCTGTCCACCACCCCCGACGCTTACCGACAGCAGATTGCCTCCACCACTGCCACGCATCCCCAGCTCAACCCTGCGTGAGCAGAATTATCCAGCCGACGGGACCCTCATGTGTCCCGATTGCGACCTGTACCAAGGGTTTTCGGAGCGCACGAGTCGCAATCGGGGAGCATGAGTTACTGCTTGACACGCGCATCGCTCGCGTCGGCTCGGAATCTTCCACACGATATCCGCCGACGCTGCGGCGTTCGTGTCAGCGGCCAGCCGTTCCATCGGATCCGGTGCCCGGCGTCGTGAGCGAACTGTTCCCAGAACGCGCCCTGCGTCCCGGCCCATCGCCCCTCCGGAACGGACACAGCGCATTGATCTCATCGCAACCCATGCAGGTACATTTCTCGATTCTCGGACCCGTCGAGATCACTGTCGACGGGCAAGCCACGGCTTTGGCTCCTCGCCACCGCGGAGTGCTCACCTACCTGCTCCTCAACGACGGCAGAGTCTGCACCATCGATCGGCTCGTCGACGCCGTCTGGGGACTCGATGCGCCCGTCACCGCCCGCGCACAGATCCACGCCGCCCTCACCGCGATCCGACGGGTCCTGCGCAACACCGACGCCGCGTCGGTCATCGAAACCCGGGCCGCCGGGTACGTTGCACATCCGACGCCGGATCAGTTCGACCTCGCCGAGTTCACCGGTCACGTCGCCGCCGCCACACGCGAGGCGGATACTCACGCCGCTGCCGCGAAATTGCGCACGGGACTGGCGCTGTGGCGAGGGGACGCTCTGGCCGATCTGACTGCCGATTATGTGGCCGGTGCCCGCGCCCGGTTGCACGAGCAGCGGCTCAGCGCGTTCGAGCGACTGATGGACCTGGAGTTGTCGCTAGGCAGTCACGAACTCCTGCTGGATGAACTGATCGCAGCGCTGGCCGAGAACCCGTTGCGGGAACGGCTCGCCGGCCAGTTGATGCTTGCGCTGTATCGGTCCGGACGGCAGAGCGACGCGCTGGCCACGGCCCGCTCACTGAGAAACACACTCGTCGAACGGCACGGGCTGGACCCGGGATCGTCATTTTCCGAGCTGGAACAGGCGATCCTGCGCGACGATCCCAGGTTGCGGTTGCCCGCGAACCACACCGACGCGGAACCTGTCGAGTCTCATCGACCGGCCACGTCGTCTCCCACCCCGCCGCCGTCGCCGAATCCTCCGCCGCGCCGAACGAACTTCCTGCCCTACGACATTCCCGATTTCGCGGGCCGGGAAGCCGAACTGAATCGGCTCGGCGCCGCCCCCTGCGGCTCGGGCGGTGTCGTCGCTGTCGACGGTATGGCCGGGGTCGGCAAGACCGCGCTGGCCGTCCATGTCGCTCACCGCCTCACCGACCGGTACCCCGACGGCCAGTTGTTCGTCGATCTGCAGGCATACGCGGCCGATGGCGCCGCGCTCGCTCCGGCCGCCGCACTGGAAATACTGTTGCGCCAGATCGGAATCCCGCCCAATCGCATCCCGGCCGACGAGAGCGATCGGGGCGCGCTGTGGCGCACCGAGCTGATCGGTCGCCGAATCGTCACCGTGCTCGACAACGCCGCAGACACCAACCATATTCGTCCGCTGCTGCCTGCCGCCACCGACAGCCTGATACTGATCACCAGCCGCCGACGGCTGGTCGATCTCGATGGCGCACAGGCTGTTTCAATGCAGGTACTGCCACCCCGCGATGCCGTGGCACTGTTCGAGCAGATCGTCGGTGAACGAGCCGCTGCGCAGCCGGTGGCGGCACTCGATGTGCTGCAGCTGTGCGGATTTCTGCCACTGGCGGTACGGATCGCGGCAGCCCGACTGCTGCACCGCCCGCAATGGACCGTGTCTTACCTGGCGGAACGGCTACGCGACGAGCGCCGGCGCCTCGCCGAGTTGTCAACCTCCGAACGCGGCGTCGCCGCGGCCTTCGCGCTGTCCTACAGTCAACTCACCTCCGGCCAGCAGCGCATGTTCCGGCTGCTCGGCCTGCTCCCCGGCCGCGACGTCGACCCGGCCGCGGCGGCCGCCCTGGCTGGCCTGCCCTGCTCCGACGACGCCGAACTGGTGCTCGAGGGTCTGTTGGATGTGCATGCCGCCACACAGCAGGAACCCGGGCGTTATCTGTTGCATGATCTGCTGCGCGCCTATGCGGCCGCGATCGTAGCGGCCGACGAGTCCGACATTGCGCGCGACGATTCGCTGTCCCAGCTACTCGACCATTATCTGCATACCGCCCGGGCCGCGGTGGATCTGCGGTTCCGCCACAGCGCCGCCGACCGCAGTCCATTGCCGCCCGCCACCGTCACGATCACTGCTTTCGAGGACCCGGACGCCGCGGCAGCGTGGTTGCATGCCGAACGCGACAATCTCATCGCAGCCACCCTCCATGCCGCAGATCACGATCGGCTGGCTTATGCACGCGATATGGCCGCAACGCTGCGGCCCTATCTGGACGGATACTCACACCATGCCGACGCGGTCCGGCTGCACGCGGTCGCACTGGCGGCCAACCGCAGGCTCGCCGATGGGTCCGGTGAGGCGCGGGCGCTGACCGACCTCGGCTGGACTTGCTGGAGGCAGGGCGAATACCCGGACGCGACACAGTATTCGGAGCAGGCATTGACCGCGGCCCGGACGAGCGGGGATCGCTTCGAGGAAGCACGCGCCCACAACACACTCGGCAACATTTGCTGGCGGCAACGCGACCTTGCCGAGGCGTACGGCCATTTCCAGACCGCGCTCCGGCTCACCCGCGAGATCGGTAATCGCAGCGGCGAGGCCCATGTCCTCGGCAGTCTCGCGCTGGTTCTCGACGAGAGCCAGTATCCCCAGGCCCGCGACCATCTCGATCGGGCGCTGGTGCTGCACCGCCAGGCGGACAACCAGCTGGGAGAAGCCTTGGTGCTCGACAAGCTCGGCACACTGTGCCGCCGACACGGAATGCTCGACGAGGCCCACCGCTATCACCGCCAGGCGGTCGAGCTGTTCGGCTCGCTCGGCAATCGCAGCGACATGGCGGCCGCGCTGAACGGGCTGGGCGAGACCGTCCGTGCCTGCGACGATGCCGCACAGGCGATCCGCGATCACTCCGCCGCGCTCGAACTCGCGACGGAGACGGGCAACACGCCCGCGCTCGCCGGCGCCCATGATGGGCTGGCGCGAGCCCATCACCTTCGCGGCCAGTTGGACCTGGCTCGCAGGCAGGCCGCGCTCGCATTGAATCTGTTCGAGACACTCGGCCTACCGGAGGCCGGCGACGTGGCGGAATTTCTGGCCGGACTGCCGTAGCCGTCCCCGAGCGACTCATCGACGATGCAGGCGCGTCGCCGGTCCCATCGCGGCCACATCGCAGAAGTATCAACCCGGCGGCCGACGCTGTCCTGGTGCATTTACGCAA
Organism: Nocardia sp. CA-084685; assembly: GCF_050955785.1. Taxonomy (NCBI): domain Bacteria; kingdom Bacillati; phylum Actinomycetota; class Actinomycetes; order Mycobacteriales; family Nocardiaceae; genus Nocardia; species Nocardia sp. CA-084685. Next base: position 888,951 of record NZ_CP192094.1, on the reverse strand, counting down.
CAGGAGTAAACATCAATGACCATCGCCGCGAAACTTTCTTCTCGCGCACTGCAATTGGCGAAATGGGTGCCCGCAGCCGCCGTGCTGACCGAGACCGCGGTCGGTTCCTACTGGGACCTGGCCCGCACCCCCTACGTCCGTGAGGTGTTCAGCGAACTCGGGTATCCGATGTATTTCGCGACCATCCTCGGCGCGGCCAAGGTCGCGGTGCTGGTCGCGCTCCTCACGCCCGGCCACCCGCGCACGAAAGAATGGGCCTACGCCGGATTGTTTTTCGTTTACGGCGGGGCCGCGGCCTCACACCTGGCCGTCGGTGACAGCCCGGACAAGTGGGGCGGGCCACTGCTGTTCGCCGCCTTCACCGTCGCCACCCGCGCGGCGCTGCCCACCGGCGTCGCCATCACACAGTCCGCATCGCTGAACAAACTCGGTGCTCTCCAGCACCGACCGCAGCATGCCTGAGCCACACCGAACCTGATATCAGGAGAAAGGAAATCATCATGTCAACCAATGCGAACACCACACAGGAGCTGACCGGCTCGCGGCTGCCCAACCCACAACAACTCGTTCCGGAAATGGGCGACGTCGCCAAGGCACTGTTCAAGGCCACCGGCAACGGCTCGGTCCCGCGGACCACGATCGGCCTGATCCAGTTGCGCGCCGGACAGATCGTCGGAAGCACCTATTTGGTGCTGCAGCAGGCAGGCGGCTTGCGTAAGGCAGGCGAGTCCGAAGAACGCATCGCGGCCGTGGTGACCTGGCAGGACGCCCCCTACTTCACCGACGCCGAACGCGCCGCGCTCGCCCTGGTCGAGGCTGTCCTGCAACCGTCGCCCGAGGGCCCGCGGGTGTCCGACGAGCTGTACACGCAGGCCAGTGCCCACTACGACGACAAGGCATTGGCCACCCTGGCGATGGCAATTGGGCAGGTGAACTTCTTCGTCCCGGTGGCCGTCATCGGCAAGCCGATCCCCGGCGTATCGCCCGCAGCACAGTGGACACCTGTTGCGGGACAGTAAATCCCGCGCCCGACGGGACGCGGTCGCAATGCCGATGGGCACGGCGACCGCGCTTTCCCGGCTTACGCTGGGCATCTCGCGCCCAGCGTAAGCCGCGACTTTACGGCTCCCCGCTTAACGCTGTCGGCCATGCTCGACCCCACGACTGTCTCTCCCAACCTCACTGCCCGAGGCCGCATCCCCTCGATCCTCCGTTTCAGCACCGAACTGATCGCCTGGATCGCTACCCCCTGGGCGCTGGCCGACTATTCGGTCATACTCGCCATCGCCGCCGTGGTCCTACTCATCGGCTTGCCCACCCTCTTCTCCACGCCGGGCGACAAGAAACAAACCCTCGTCCCGGTCCCGGGCACAGTCACGATCGGCCTTGTCGTACTCCAACTCTCGGCAGCCCTGATCAGCCCCTGGCTCTCGTGGCACCCCTGGCTCGCCATCCTGGTCACCGCACTAACACTCGTCACGGTGCTAGCCGAGCTCCCGCGCTGGCGGTGGTTGCTCAATGCGCCCGGCCGCGCCCACCGCGGCTGACAGAAAAATGCAGCTACCGTGCATCGCGTTCGCAGAAGGTCACGAGTGACCTAGAAACCACTGCTCGTCCCCGTTCTCATCTTCGATTAACTCTGCCGTAGGCACTCTGGATGAGAACGGTCTGCCGGTCCGTACATACTGACCACTATCGTCGGACCGGATACACGCCTACGATGACCAGGCGTTTCCCAGCTGCCCATGTTGTGCGTGCCCTGCCGAGGGCACATCATTTCCCCAGGTCAGCTCGGCATTTTCCGAAGGTCGACCACTTCTGCGTCGCCTTGAGTACGCAGAGAGTACGCAGTAGCGAAGTTGGTTCGCGCCGAGTTCAATCTGTTCGCCACTTCGTCGAGATCGTCGTCGAACAGATCGGCGTAGTTATCCAGGGTTGCTCGCTCGGGCCGGTTCGGTGTCGGGGGCGGGTAGCGGTCGAGGTCGTCGTTCAACCGCGCCGCGATCACTTCATAGGCGAGGTGTTCGTCGTGTCGCAGCTGGAAGATCCGCACGACCGCCGGTGCGCGTTCGAGGTCCACGACGAGTCGGGATTTGGTGCGTCCCTCTTCTCATTTGGCCCGCGACCGGGTGCGGGGCTCGCTCGTTGAGGTCGCCGTAGAGGGGTTTGCCGATGTTCCAGCCTTGTATGGTGTGTTCGCAGTAGCCCTCCCAGGACTGTTCGAGAGTGTGGCGCAGGAACCATTCGGCCACACCTTGTTTCATGCGCCGCACCAGGATCTGGGTGGCGCGTTTCTCCGACAGCGAGATCGGCCCCTCATTTGCGGCGAACAGCGGCACGCCCACGGTTTCCAACTCGTGTTCGAGCTGAGTGGACTGATGAGTCCACCGCGCGGCGCGTTCGATCTCCTCCACCACCACCGCTCGAACCGGCGATTGGGGTGGCGTGCTTCGGCCAGCAGGTCGGCCAATCCCCCGTCGCGGGGAAATCGGGATGTCGAACGCCTCGTGCGCGTTGCCGCGATCACCGCAGCGACGTTGTAACCGCGTGCGGTGTTGATCAGCCGCGCTACCGGGTCGTCCACTTTCGATGGGTCTCGAACCACCATCCGCACCAGCTGATAGCCCAGAGCGGCAGCACATTCCGACACGCACATCTCGTTCATCACCCGCTCACCCAGTGCGCTGTTCACGTACCCGATCGCACGTGGCGGCCCCACGGAGCGGCGGCGATTGCCGAATATGGATTCGTCATCGCTGCCCTTTCTCAATACCTCGCAGCATTCGGGAAATACACGGTCGCATGCGTGTCGGCCCGTGACACCTGCGTGACGGTCCGACAGCCGCCCGGTTGATGGGTAGCGCTGAACTGGGCGTTTTCGCTGACCGGACTTGCCCATCGTGATGGGGTAATCCGAGGGCCGTGACGGTTCCGGGTGTGGAGGACTGGGATGGGTGGGAGTTCCTTCGAGGCAACGCAATTCGACCTCGCCGATGAATCAGCCCACGACACCCCAGGCGCGTGGCCGGTAGATGGCCGCTGTCGGCAAAAAGCTATGGACCACACTGGGTTCGGTGACGCAGGCACGATTCTGGTCGGCCCACCGGACACACTGGCACGGAACGCGATCTGGCGAGGATATCTCGGCCCCGCCACGAAGCCATCGACCTCGACCGTTTGGTCTGCGCCACAGCGCAATTCACCCCCGCCGATATCAAATACGCGGCCGTGCAGGCGCACAGTCCGCGTTCAGACGCGCAATGCGCGAGTACACGCGAACCCACGACCACCGAGGACTACCTGACTGCGGTCGCCGATACCCGCCCGACCCTGACACCGGAAATCCTGAGCGCGTTCGAGCAGGACCAGCAAGGCCTGCACCCGACTGTGAGAAGTCGACATCAGGCAGCCAATTCAGCTGTTGCTCAATTTGTTTCGATGGTTCCGGTCAGCCGGGGCGGGGACCCGCTGTGTAGGTCGGGCCCGGAATTTCACCGGTCCACACTTGACACACACCAGCGCGGGCACGATCGTCCTCGTCGCGGGCGGCCTGATCATCATCGCGATCAGCGGCTGCCTCGACGGCCTCGGGGGTCCGGGAAGGCCGGGGGTTGAAACTCCTCCCGGCCACTCGCTACAGCACCTTTCGCTGTCTCCCGGTACACAATGCCGGAAAACGGTGAATTGCCCAGGCTAGGCAGTACCACCCCCACCCGTTTCTGGCGAGCCTTCGGGGACGTCCCCGCCACCGCCGGGGCCTTCCTCGTTGGGGCCTTGCTCGCCAGGTCCCTGCTCACCCGGTCCGCCCCTACCCGGTCCACCCGGAATACCGCCACCGGGAATCGGAATGGGGATGGGGATAGTTGTCACCGGCGTTGTTGGCGGTGCAGTTGTCGTTGTCGTTGTCGGCGGCGCTGTAGTCGTGGACGTCGGTGGGATAGTGCAGTTGGGTCGGGTGATCCTGTTGTTGTCCAGGCTGACCTGGCCGTTCCGTGCCAACAGCCGTCCCTCCACGATGGTTCCGCTCTGCGCCGAGATCGAGGTCAACGCCATGATGGTTCCGACGAAGGTGGTGTTGGTGCCCAATGTCGCGGAGCTACCCACCTGCCAGAAGACGTTGCACGGTGAGGCCCCGTTGATGAGGGCGACCGTGCTGTTCGATGCCGTGATCAACGTAGATCCCGCTTGGAAGATCCAGACCGAGTTGGGATCATTTTGCCCATCGAGGGTGACTGTCCCGGTTAGGCCCATGGGGCCCGCCGTGTTGTACACCCCCGCGACCAGTGTTTGGCCGCCGAGATCAGGGGGAGCGGCGGTGGCAGGACCGCGACCCGCAGCATCGTTATATGCCGTAGTCAGATCCGTTTGCGCGTGCAACGCCACCGCGTCGGCAGCGTGGAAGGTTCCCGTTCCGTGCGTAATAAGTCCCGGCGGGAACCCGGTAATCGCACTCCCCGGGCTGACCCCCACATCGGAGATGATCGTAGGCCCCGTGTTGGTGACCATCTGGCCCGCCAGTACCGCAAAGGACGCGGCCGTTCCCAACCCGACAGGGGGCTGGGCCGCTGACGCGACCCCATTGAAGATCAGCAGGACTGTGGCGGTCACAACCGTCACCGCAGCGATGATCAATCGTCCGACCGGACGCGCCCGGGGCGAGTTGGACGCCAATGTCACTGGTTTCCCTTCGCCGTTGAACGGCACACGTGTGAATGTCACTGTGCGTCTTCGATGCAGCTCGGGTACGTGGATGGGTCGGTCATGATTTGCCCATCGCTGTTATAGCAGCGTCCAAACCGCCCTGACCACGCCGATAAATCGAAGCCAGAAATTAACCCATCCAGGGTCGCGCGACTTACGAAGTACCTTTCGATGCCGATGTAGTGGGGCGGGGGCGATGCTCGCGTCAGTTTGCTTGCTACTGAATCGGTGTCACGGTCGAGTCTCGCCACGGGAGTATCAGCGGTTCGCAAAACAATGCGCGATCCCTCTTCTGGCGGGCGACCACGCAAGCACCCTCGAGGCCCGTCTTCGGGGGAACACCAATCACCAAACAGGAAGAGGTTAAACAAACATGGGTCTCCTCAGCGGTCTGCTGCCGATCGTGGGCAACCTTCTCACCGGTGTCGTCAGCGTTTTGGTCCACTCGCTGCTCTGACACGAATGTTTGGTTGCGGTCCGACCCCCGACATCTCGAAACAGTCGGTCGGGGGTCGGGCCGCAACCAATTCACTACGCCCCGATACATAGGTGATCAACCGACCGAGAGGCTGTTCGAATGATCCTCCAGCCCGTAATCAACGTCGTCACAGGACTTCTCGCCGTCGTGGGAGACACACTCCATTTTCTGACCGGCGGGCTGCTCTAGGGGGCAATGACAATCCGGCGGGATGAACGTGAAGTACGGCAAGTCCAAGTAGAAGCTCGAGTCTGTGAGAGGTCGGATCGTAGTGTCGAGGAAGATAGCTCGAGCACTCGCCGTAACCGGCGTGTGTGCAGTCGTCGCAACGACCGGCGCCGCCGTCGCCGAACCCGCGACCGCTGCTCCGGAATTCGATCCGACCGACTGCCCGGCCCTATACACCCTCGGGGTTCAGGGCACAGGGCAGTCCTCTTTCAGCGCATCGCCCACCGTCGACACCGGCTTGCTGTCGGGCGTTTTCGCGCCATTGCTGGCCAGCATTTCGAAGCCCGGAGCGATCGATCGCGCATACGTGCCCTATCCCGCGGCGTTCGGCGGGATCGTGCCCGGCGCTGCCACGTCGCCGTACGCACAATCCGTCTCCGCCGGACTCGACGAGTTGCGCAGCATGGCCCGCGCGATCAGCGCTAGATGCGAGAACACCAGCCTGGCTTTGCTGGGGTATTCACAAGGGGCGCACGTTGTTTCGCTGTTCCTGCGGGAAGTAGGGCTCGGATACGGTGTGGTGACACCGGACAAGATAGCCGGCGCCGCACTCTTCGGCGACCCGACCCGCGACCCGGGGGCACCAGTGTTCCCCGGCGCGCCGGGACAGCGCATCCCCGCCCCCGCGCCCGGCATCGACCGAACAGCATTAGCGGGGCTGCCACCAGTTGCACAGGCGATGCCAGCGGGCGGTGGTATCGGACCGCAACAAGACATTGCGGCAGACTTCGGCGCGCTCACCGGACGCGTGGCCTCGCTATGCATTGCAGAAGACCTCGCCTGCGATGCGCCCGCCGGCACACCGATACTGCACGCGTTGACGAACATCATCGGCCAGGCACTGCTCTCCCCACTCGACCCATTCACCGCACTGTCCTCGATCATTCAAGCCGTTGTCGCGACAACCGTGAAGACCGCCGCCGCCGTGGTCAGCCAGGACGTGGATGGCAATACGGTTGAAACCCTGACGCTGACGTCCGAAAGGACGCTCAGTCAGCGCCTTGCCGAAGCCTCGGACCCGCGGGTACCGGTTTATGGTCCCGACGCGCAGGCAGCATTGCTCAAAGTGGCTACAGTCACGCTCAATATTTTGCTCGCCGTAGTAGGCGTGACACTCGAACCGAGCGAAGTCACCGAAATTCTCAGCGTGGGCGAGAATCAACCTTTGGACGGCATTGCCCTCCTTACGGAAAAAGTTACTGGCCCGCGATTCCCATCGGAGCCGATCGAACCCGTCGGGAACTTGGTGACACAAGCGTTCGACGCGGTCGCCTTTGCCGTCGCAGACAACGCCGCGCTCCTCGAACCCGCAACGTGGGCGAGATATCAGGATGTTGTCGCACGCCACGGCGCCTACACATGGGAATCCGTCACCGAAACCGGCCAAACGCCAACCCAATTCGTCGCGGACTGGTTTGCAGCGCTGGCACGCAGTCTCGCCACTCGGACAGGCTCCGCCGCCAACGCCAAGGCTTCCGCCGCACCGAGTGTTCCCAGTCAGCCTATTGATCCACATCAGGCCGTAGCACCAGACGATGCATCTCCACCGGCGATCCAGGCCTCCGAACCAACTACGGCCGAATCCACGCTCCTACATCGCGCACCGCGAAAAGACATGTCGGCATCCGTTACCGCTGACGCTGATATCACAATGTGGGATTGCCTGTGGATGCTCCTGATGTTCCTGGTTTCGTGGCGACTGCTTCGATATCGGCTCGCCGCTGGCGATGCCGTCGGTGCCCGATCCAACTTTCTTGCCGGGTCCACGAACTCGGCCTCGAACAGCGCCAGCTGGGGTTGGAGCGCGCCGCCGATAGTCGCAGCAGTCGGAGCCATATCGCTTATCGCGGTGTCGGTGCGCGAACTCCCGTATCTGTAGGGGATACCGATAAATCGCCATTTTGCGGTTGCTGCGGGTTGGCGCAGGCCGTCCCCGTTCTCATGTTCGACATGCCCCGCCCCGGGCGCGCCATAAAGTTGGGGCCGATTAACCAACGCCCGCAGGGAATCGCGATCCCTCAGACGGGATACGTACCCACGATGACCAGGCGTTTCTCAGTTGCCCATGTTTGTGTGTCGAGCCGAGTACCAGTACCTGCGATTTTCGCTGAAATCGGCATCGCCACAACCGAATTCAATGGCATGACCACTACACCTTCGCTCCTTCTCGAGTTCCTGACCGCTGCCGCCAGGAACACTGGCAGGACTTCTCCTGATGGCCGGCCGCAGTCCCCCGACCTACGGTCGCTGGCTACATCGAAGTTCCGCGAGGTCCTGATCTCGCATACGAGTTCTTGAAGGTCGAGTGGCGGGCCATCCAGCACTACGGTGTCGAGTTCGGCGGGTACTCATTCGAGCGATTTGCTTCGAAGTGTCGACATAGGCGACGGATCTCGCCGGCGGCCATCGGGACCCTCCGCTGCGGCTGCGCGGCCTGTACTGGTGATGGCGGCGACAAGGTGACGTTGAGAAGAGGCCGTTGGCTCAGTATACGGCCAGGTGGCCGAATGACCCGGAACCGCCGCGGCGCGTGTAACCCCGCGATCTGATCGGCTCGTTACCGAGTCGCGGCCGCGCGGATGGAACGGTAGGCGAGCAGGTGGGTCAGGAATAGATGGGACTTCTTGTCCCGCAGTGCATACAGCGTGGCGGTGTCGGTGGCGCGACCGGGCGTAGGCGGAAGGCCCAGCTCGTCGAACAGCACCACCTGCAGTTCCCGCTCGGAATCGAGATCAACTGTCCTGCCGATCACGTCATAAGCTGCGGCGCGGAACTGGTCCGCCGTGTCGAGCAGATGCTCGCGGCTTTCTGCGCTGGCGATGATGCCGAGCTTGCCGAAGTCGAGCAACGCCGAATCATCGAAGGCCCGAAAGGAGTCGGTCATGACCTTCATTCGTTGCCGACAGCGCGCCCGGATGACTGCAGACACGCCACACAACCGCGTCACATCCGAATCGGCCCGGTGAGTCCGGACTCTCTGACATGAAGGCGCAAGTTGCTTGTCTGGTTGTCGAACGTTGGAGCACTCCAAACCGACTCGATCGACAGCATTTTCACGAACCTTTGATGAAACCTGTGTCAAAAATTTTGGTGCACAACCTAATTCGTGATCAAATGGATTTCGTCGCGCCCGGGTCTCCACAGCACAACACCGGGGCGCGGCAACCGCAGATAGGCAGCGACCCGGCGCCCTCATCAGCCGAACGTCGGGAGCCGGGGTCGTTTCGGCTGTTGGGAACGCGCCGGTCATAGGGTTGCGGACTGGTGAGATCGGGGCACTGCGGCTCGGGACGGCTACGGAAATCCACTCTGCGGCTCAGGCTGGGGCCAGGATTCCCGAGGCCCGTGGTGACCGAGCGACTGGCTCGGCCGCGCCAGCTAGGAGGGCTGGTGGACGTCGGGTGTGAAAGTAGTTGTGCCGCAAGGGTTATCAGATCAACGGTGGTGGTGTTCGCGCCACGCACGTGTCGAGGGAATAGGAAACGGTTGTTGTTGATCGGCGGATCTGTCATCGGCGTGATCGTCGTGCTGGTGTTGCTAGGTATCGTGGCCGCAGCTATGGATCCACGTAGCCGCGCGGAGCGGAGCGACCGGGTCGACTCCGATGTGCACGAGCATGTTCGGCGGCACTCTCAGTGGCCGAGACCTGATCATCTCCACCATTGATGACCTCCGGCAATGCACTCCGTTCAATCGACCGTGCATCAAGTCACCTAGCCTTGTTGCTACTGATCGGCCTCATCGCTGTGACCGTAACGTCGGGCCGAAAACCTATCCCTCTCCGCCGCGCGCCCGGGCGCAACCGTGCCAATTCCAGCCAACGAAATAGACCCGAGGTACTCGAGGTAGCTGCCCTACACCGCGACGAGGAAAATGATATGTGCGCGAATTCGAAGCACCGTCGGCAAAAGTGACTGGTTAAATACGCGCGCCCGATCCACTCCCGATATGGTGGCGGAGCAAGGTCGCGCCGTTTTCTTCCAAACCGGCCGTACGGCAGGAGGATCCGAGGACAGCTCGTGGCTACTCGGGGTGAAGTCGGATTCGATAAACGAGCGGATTCGGCGCTGCTGAGTGCCATTGTGGTGCTGTCTCGGCGCCGCATCTACGGCCGTGGTCGCGAGCACCCGGCGCCACGTCGGACACCAGATTGCGAGCCTGACGCGGTATTGCGCGGACCGCGCCGGATCTGGTGCACTGCAACCTGCGAAGGGACACATTTTGCGGCACCGGGTGCACATCCCAGCATGCGCGATTCCGGTGCTCCCCGCACTGCCCTTTCGATGGCCTTCCGCTGACTGTCGACATTCACCGGATATCTCCAGCCGAGGCGGATACAGAAGTGTGTCGACCGCATGGCAAGTTCGCGTGCGCCGATTACTACCAGTTGTGGCGATACATAGCCGATTGTGGCGAAGGGCGCGACCATCGCGGTCGAGCTGACCATTACCCAGCCGGGTGAACTCGAGCTCGACCGGTCGGCCTGGGCGCAGCACAACTCAGGCCGACCACAGTCGCCTTCCCCGCATCCGAACCATGGCCAGCTCGTCGAGACAACCGTCGGCGTTGAGTCGGAGCCGGTTGGACCGTGATCAGCATTCGTTCATAAACCTTTCCAGGATCGGGCCGACGACGGCCATAGCATGCGGGTGGCTGAGCTCGAGGTGGCGTGCGTCGACAACCCTGTTGTGAAGGTTGCCTGTCACGTACGGGCGCCACGCCTGCACGAGAGCGTCGTGGTCCATACGGTCTTTGCCTGCGGTGAAGAAGACCAAGTCTCCTTCGAACACTTCTGGCCGGTGATCGGCCGCGATTTTGCCCGCTGTCTCGAAACTCTCCATCACTCGGTCCGTCTGTTCGGCGGTGAACAGCCCCGTGCCGATCACCTGGTCACGGATGACTGCCCACGCTTGGTCATGGGTGTCCACCTTCACCGCGTCACCAAGGTCGAACAGCTCCCGCCAACCGCCGAGCAGGTCCGCCATCAGCTGTCCCGGAGCGGGCTCGGCCACGGTGGTGATCGTCGAGGCGGCCGACAGATCCGCTGGGTCGACGGAGGTATCCAGCATGGCCAGCGTTCCGACGAGCTCACCATCGCGTTGGAGCTTTACCGCCATCGCATGCGCGATCTGCCCGCCCAACGACCAGCCGAGCAAATGGTACGGTCCGCTCGGCTGTACTCGGCGAATCTCGGCCACATACCGCTCGGCCAATTCATTCACGGACTCAGCGCGTGGTTCGCCCGCCACGACGTGCGGATCCTGCAAGCCGTATACCGGTCGATCCTTGTCCAAATGTTCGACCGCGCCGCCGTAGAACCACGCTAATCCACCGGCGGGGTGCACACCGAATACGGCAGGCTTCGAGCCGCTGGCACGCAGCGGAAGCAGTACCTCCAGACCGGAGCCGCCCTCGGCCTCATCGACCTTGCGCGCCAGGGCCTTCGGTGTCGCATCATCGAACATCCATGGCAACGCGATCGTCACACCGCGAGCACGCAGTTCGGTGACCACCATCGTGGCCAGCAGCGAATTGCCGCCCAGGTCGAAGAACCCATCCGATATCCCGACTCGCTGGACGCTCAAGACCTGCGCGTAAACGTCGCTGATCACTTTCTCGGTGTGGGTCCGCGGAGCGACGAACTCGTCCACCGATACATCGAAATCGGGAGCAGGCAATGCGGTTCGATCGAGCTTGCCGTTGACCGTCAACGGCAGATCGGGCAACACCATCACTGTCGAGGGCACCATGTAGCTCGTCAGCATCTGGGCAGCGACCTCCCGGACCTGGCCCGGATCGATCAGTTGGCCGTAGATGCCCACGACGTAACCGATCAACTGATCGACACCCGAGGCGTGGCGGTGCACCGCCACGGCGGCCCGCGTCACGTGCGGGTGCTGCAGCAGTGCCGACTCCACCTCGCCCAACTCGATGCGGTAACCACGCAACTGCACCTGTGCGTCGGCCCGGCCAACGTAGTTCAACTCGAGCCCGGTGGCGGTCTTCTTCCACCGGCCGACATCGCCGGTCCGATACAACCGGCCACCCTGCGGATCGAAAGGATTGGCCACGAATCGTCCCGCCGTCAAAGCCGGGGCCCCCAGGTAGCCTCGCGATAATTGCTCACCGGCGACATAGATCTCCCCGCCGACGCCGATCGGCACCGGGCGCAGCCTGTCGTCGAGCACGTATACGCGCAACCCCGGAAGCGGCGATCCGATCCCGGCCACGTCGGTCCCACCGATCTCGGTGAACGTGACATGTACCGTCGTCTCGGTAATCCCGTACATGTTGGTCAGTCGCGGCGATCCCGGCTCGTGCGCTGCAAACCACCCGGTCAAGCGGGACCCATCCAGTGCCTCGCCGCCGAATACGACGTAGCGCAAAGTGAGTTCGCCAGCACTACAACCGGATTCGCGGTATACACGCTCTGCCGCGGCGAACCCGTAGAACGCCGACGGGGTCTGACTCAACACTGTCACGCGCTCTCGGGCCACGAGATCCACGAACGCCTCCGGCGACCTGGATGTGGGGTAGTCGACAACGACCAGCCTGCCACCGGACAGCAGTGCTCCCCACATTTCCCATACCGCGAAATCGAAGGCGTACGAATGGAACATCGTCCACACGTCGTCCGGGCCGAAATCGAAGCGTTCGGCCGTGTTGGCGAACAACGTGACCACTTCGCGGTGGCTGACCGTCACTCCCTTGGGGCGGCCGGTCGATCCTGAGGTGTAGATCACATAGGCCACGTTGTCCAGTCGCAGGTTCGGCGGCACCGGATCGCAGCCGTCCGCTGTCGCGTCCGCACTATCCTCGATAAGCACCACCGGCGCGGCGTACTGCGGCACCGCCGATGCCATCTCGACCGATGTCAACACCGCGGCCGGACGTGCGTCGTCGAGCATGAACCGCAATCGGTCCGGCGGATACGCAACATCCAGTGGCAGATACCCAGCGCCCGCTCGCACCACCGCGATCAGGCCCACGACCAACTCGATCGAGCGCGGCAACGCCACGGCCACCAGTGATTCCGGCCCGACTCCCTGCTCGATCAGCCGAGCCGCTACGTGGGTGGCCTGCCGCTCCAGCTCCGCATAGGTCAACTGTGACGCACCGTCGGATACCGCGACCGCATCCGGCTGGGCCAGGACTCGGGCAGCGAACAGATCCACGAGCGTCGCGTCGGCGACCACGACGCCGTCTTCCCCTGCCGAGTCGAGCAATTCGCGGCGCTGCTTCGCATCGACGATCTCGATATCGCCGACCGCACCCGCCGGATTCGCGGTCACCTCCTCCAGAATTTGTATGTATGCGTGTGCGACCCGAGTCATCGTCTCTTCGACGAACAGATCGGTAGCGAAGGTGAGCCGACCCACCACGCCATCCGGACGGCCTCGATCATCGAACTGCTCGACCAGCTTCATGCTCAGATCCGCCTGTGCCTGCTCGAAGCCGTTTTCCAGCGGCTCGATGCTGAGCCCCGGCAGCTCCAACGCGGCCTTGCTCAGGTTCTGGACGTCGAGGGTCACCTGATACAGCGGAAGATGCGCAGTCGACCTCGGCGGATTCATCGCTTCCACGACTTGTTCGAAGGGAACTTCCGCATGCGCGAACGCCGCCAGGTCCGTGTCACGGGTCGCGGCGAGCAATTCGGCGAACGGCTGGCTGGTCCGCACCCGTGACCGCAATACCAGCGTGTTGACGAACATACCGATCAGATCATCGAGCTCACGCTCGCCACGGCCAGCCACCGGGGTGCCGATCGCGACGTCGTCGACGCCGGCCAGCTTGGACAGCAGGACGGTCAGCGCGGCGTGCAGGACCATGAAGACTGTGGCGTTCGCGGCGCGTGCGACAGCAATGATCCGTTCGTGCAGTTGCGTGGGAAGCTCGAAATCGACGGCGCGGCCGCGCATGGACGCTACCGGTGGCCGGGGCAGGTCGGTCGGCAGTTCCAGCAGCTCGGGCAATCCGTTGAGGGTGTCTTTCCAGAATCGCAACTGCCGGGACATGACCGAGTCCGGGTCGTCCGCCGCGCCGAGCACTTCCCGCTGCCACAGCGCGTAATCGGCGTACTGGACCGGAAGGGCCGGCCACATCGGTTCTGTCCCTTGCCTACTCGCCTCGTAGGCCAGTGCTACATCCCGCGCGAGCGGCATCATCGACTGGCCGTCGGCGCAGATGTGGTGCACGCAGATGACCAGAACATGGTCCCGGTCATCGACCGCGAACAATTCGATACGTAACGGGGGTGCCTGGCGCACATCGAAGCCCGTCGAGACTACGGCGATTGTTCGTTCCAGCAAATGCTTTTCGTCGACCCGGACGGGAGTCGGTACGGATGGGATCTCATCCGTGGCGACCGTAACCTGATACGGCTGTCCGTTGGTCATCGGGAACTTGGTCCGCAGCGACTCGTGGCGGTCGATGACCAGTTCGCACGCGCGCCGCAGCGCATCGGTGTCGAGTTCGCCCCGCAGCCGGATCACCAGCGGGATGTTGTACGCGCCGACCGTGGTGTCGAACTGATTGAGGAACCACATCCGCTGCTGCGCCGGTGACAGCGGTACGAGCGGGGGCCGCAGTCGCGGCGTCAGTGGCATTCGGGTGTTTCGGTCGAAAGTCTGCAGGCGGGAGGCGAGTTCGGCGACCACGGGTGCCTCGAACAGGTCTCGGACCCCGATACGCACTCCGAGTGCCGTGCTCAACTGGGCAGTCACCCGTGTCGCCGACAGCGAATCGCCACCGAGGTCGAAGAAACTGTCCGTCGCCCCTACGCTGTCGACGCCCAACACGCTTGCGAACACGTGGACGATGCGCCGCTCCGCGTCGGTGCGTGGCGCGACCCATTTCCGACCGGCTGAGAATTCCGGGCTGGGAAGCGCCAAGCGGTCGAGCTTGCCGGACGTTGTGCGTGGAATCTCGGCGAGCACCATGAACACGTCGGGCACCATGTGCGCGGGCAGTCGCAACCGCGCGGTGGCCCGAACCTCGTCCGGATCCACATCCTCGCCGACGACAAGGTAGCCGACGAGACGATCTATGCCGCGCTGGTCCTTCCGCAACAGCACGACCGCGTGTTCGACCCCGGGATGTTCGGCCAGAACAGCTTCGATCTCGCCGAGTTCGATGCGCTGACCGCGGATCTTCACTTGGAAATCGCGCCGTCCGAGGTATTCCAGCGTGTGCTCCGGTGTCCAGCGGACCAGATCGCCGGTGCGGTACATGCGCGAACCGGCCGCACCGAATGGATTCGCCACGAATGCACCGGCTGTAGCCGGGGCCCGGTTCACATATCCGCGCGCCAGCTGCACACCCGCGAGGTACAACTCGCCTACGACCCCGACCGGCACCGGCTGCAACCACGCATCCAACACGACAGCCTCGACACCTCGGATCGGTCCGCCGATGGTCACCTCACCACCCGGGAGCAGCGCAGCACTGATACCAGCCAGAATCGTGGCTTCGGTCGGACCGTACCCGTTCAACAGGGTCCGGCCCGGCGCCCACGTCGCGACCGTTTCCGGTGTCACCGCCTCTCCACCGGCCATCAGTACCCGCAGCGAATCCATACCGGTCGGCGACATCGTCGCCAGCACGCTAGGCGTAATGAAAGTATGCGAAATCCGCTGTGCGCGAATCAGTTCGGCAAGCTCGTCGCCCCCGAAGACCGTTGGCGGCGGCACCACGAGCATGGCACCGGCGGTGTGGGCGAGCAGCATATCGAGGACCATCGCGTCGAAGCCCGGAGCAGCGGCCTGCAGCACTCGCGAACCAGTGTCCACACCGAACCGGTCCCGCTGCACGGCTGCGAAATTCGCCAGCCCCTCGTGGGTGACGGCGACGCCCTTCGGCGTTCCGGTCGAGCCGGAGGTGTAGATCACGTAGGCCACATCTCGGATGTGCGGCGTACGCACGCGCTCACCGGCGGTCACGTCGGCCGCCGATCGCAGGGCGATCGACTTCGCGGTGTCCGCGTCATCGAGGACCAGCGGGCGCACCGCGTCCGGCAGCAGCTCCCGCATTGCCTCGACCGTGACCGCGACCTGCACCTCGGCATCTGCCACCATGTGCGCGACGCGCTCGGCCGGATTCCGCGAATCGACGGGCACGAACGCCGCGCCCGCTTTGGTCACCGCCCACAGGCTGACCACGAATTCCACCGACCGCGGCATCGCCAGCGCGACCTGATCCCCTGGGCCGACGCCCCACGCGATCAACTGCCGCGCCACTTGGTTGGACCAGGCATCCAATTCCGCGTAGGAGACGGTACGCCCGCCGAAAACAACGGCCGCCGCATCGGGATCGACCGCCACGCCCGCCGACAGCAGCTCCGCCATGACGCACGGTGCCACTGCGCTGCCACCGGAACCAGGTACAAGCTCGCGCCGCTCGTCCGCGGACAACAGATCGATCGCACCGAGTCGCTTGGTCGGATCGGTCGTCACCGCACGCAGCACAGTCTCGAGACGGGCCGCGAGACCAGCCGCTGTCACCTCATCGACGCGGGCCCGCTGGTAGCGGACTCGGACGTGCAACTCGTCGGTGTGGTGTGCTTGCACGGTGATCGGGTAGTGCGCTGCGTCGCGGCCATCCGCCGCGACCACCCGCATACCGTCGATGTCGGCATCGCCCAGGCCACTGCTGTCGACCGGATACGACTCGAACACGACCAGAGTGTCGAACAGTTGGCTGCTGCCCGCGGCCACCATGATCTGTGACAGTTCGAGGTAGTGGTGGTCGAGCAGACGGGTGTTATTCGCTTGCAATAGGCGCAGCGCGTCCTCGATCGGGAGATCCTGCCGCACATCGGCGGCGACCGGAATCGTATTGATGAACAGACCGATCGTCGACTCGACGCCCGGCAGTTCGGCCGGGCGGCCGGATACCGTGCCGCCGAAGGCCACCCGTTCGACACCGAGCAGATTGCCCAGCACCACAGCCCAGGCGAACTGCACGATCGTCGCCATCGTCACCGCTCGTTCTCGCGCGAATTTCACCAACTCTGCCGTCGCGGCACGATCGAGCACGATCGGCAGATCGATCGGGATGTCCGCGGTCGTCGCCGTGTGTGGATCCGCAATCAATGTGGGCTCGCTGATGTCCCGCAGCGCGTCCCGCCACACCTCGATGCTGGTGGCGCGATCGCGCAGGCTCAGCCATTCCAAATAGTCGCGGTACGAGGTCGCCGGGGGAAGCAGCTCCGACTGTGCGGCCACGGCATACAAACTGATCAATTCACGCCACAGCAGCGGCAACGACCAGCCGTCGAGCAGAAGATGGTGCGCCGTCAACACCAGCCGGAACTCGTGCGAGCCAACGGCGACAAGCAGGAACCGCAGCAGCGGCGGGTCGGCGGGATCGAACACGACCGCCCGCTCGGCTTCGATCAACTCCTCCAATTCCCTTGTGCTGCCACAGTGATCGACGCTGAGCCAGCACACCGTGGTGGCAGCCGGAATAACCTGCACCGGAACACCATCGGCCGTTCGTGTGAACGCGGCCCGCAGGTTGGGATGCCGCCCAAGCAAGGCTTTCGCGGCACGCTCGAGCCGATTCTCGTCGACCGCACCGGTAAGAGTGAGCACCGATTGCGCCGTGTAGACGTCGAGTTGGCCCGCCGCGAATTCGGCGTGGAACAGCAAACCCTCCTGCAGCGGCGCCAGCGACCATACCTCGCTCAGCCGACCATACCGATCGGCGAACATATCCAGATCGCGCTGCGTGAGGTCGACCAGCGGAGCATCCGTCCGCGACAGTCCCCATTCGTCGTCTGCATGAGCGATGCCGGCGATTTCGGTCACGGCGGCGACCCATCCGTCGACAAGTTCGGCCACATCGTCGTGTTCGAGTAACCGCGAGGCGTAGCCGACATGTGCCGACAGCTCAGGTCCGGCCGCGGTGTCCACGATGTTCACGTCGATCGTGACCACCGCTGCGGCAGGCATATCCGGATCGAAGGCGGCCCGCCGATCGAACCGCTCGTCGGTCGGGACCCACGCGAGGCCCGACAGCGATGTGAGGTCGACGCCGGCCCGGCCGAGATTGTTGAAACTGATCTGCGGCTGGGACGCCGACGCGAGCCGGTCGGCCGTGTCGGTGTTCAGATAGCGCAGCAGGCCGTAACCGATGCCCTTATCGGGGATTTCGCGCAGCTGGTCCTTGACGGACTTCACTGCCGCGCGCAGGTCCGCACAGTCGATTCCACTGAGGTCGAGCGCGACCGGGTACGCATTGGTGAACCAGCCCACGGTGCGTGAGATATCAGCGCCCGCGGCGATCTGCTCTTCGCGGCCGTGTCCTTCCAAAAGGACTTTCATACCCAGGTGCGTGATGCCGCGGTGGCGGCGCCAACCGGCCAGCGCCACGGCCAGACCGGCCAGCAGCGCGTCATCGACGCTGCCGCGCACGGCTCGCGGCACCGTGTCCAGCAACGCCGAGGTCACTGTGGTCGGGATGGACACCGTCAGATGCCGCACCGTCGCCTGGGTGTCCACGGCGGGATCCAATTCCGCACTCCCGAGTAGCGGATCGGGCGCCGCACTCATCCGCTGCCACAGCTCGAACTCGCTGCGGCGGGCGGCCGCGGCGGCGCTCAACGCGTGTGCCCACCGCCGCATGGATGTGCCCTGTGTCGGCAACTCGACCGCGCGTCCCTGGCTGATCTGCTGCCAGGCGGTGACGAAGTCGGGCAGCAGGATCCGCCACGACACCCCGTCGACAGCCAGGTGATGAATCACGATAAGGGCGCGGGCATCGGCTTCGACGCCCGATTCGGGAAGCAGGCACACGACCTGCAGCATCCGCCCCCCGGCGGGATCGAGTCGGTCGGACGCCTCGGCCAGCGCCGCTTCCACCACAGCGGTGAAACCGTCGCTGCCCGGCACCTCATGCACCCGGAACGTTCGGACGAATACCGAGCCAGCGGCATCGGCCGCGCTCACGGGAAGCACCTCCATGCACCGTTCGCGCAGCCGCGAGCGCAGCATGTCGTGCTGGTCGAGCACCGCCTGCACGGTCGCGGTCACATCACCGACTCGTGCGTCCCTCGGCAAGCGCACCAGCATCGACTGCGCGAACCGATCGGCTGGCCCGAGCCGCTCGACAAACCACGACACGATCGGCGTGAAGGGGATTTCGCCCACACCACCGCCAGGCAGTTCCGCCATCGACACCCGTTCCGCGGCCGCGGCGACCTGTGCGAGCCCCCGAATGGACTTGCGCTCGAAAATATCGCGAGCCGTCACGATGACACCCGCTGTCTTCAGCCGCGATGCCAACTGGATCGACATGATGGAATCACCGCCGAGCGCGAAGAACGAGGTCGTCGCGCCCACCGACGCGATGCCGAGCACGTCCGCGAAGGCGGCGGCAATAGTGCGTTCCAGTTCGGTCGCCGCGGCGACGGCATCGTCGTCATCGATCTCGAAAACGGGTTCCGGCAGGGCTTTTCGGTCCACCTTGCCGGTCGAGGCGAGCGGCATGTGGTCGAGCACGGTGATCGTCGATGGCACCATGTAGGCAGGCAATACCGCGGCGAGGTGATCGAGCACGGCGCTCGGCTCGACGACGGATGCGGGTTCGGCCACGATGTATGCGACGAGCATCGGTTGCCCACCGGATCCCTTATGGCTCACTGAGACAGCAGCAGTCACCTTCGGATGCGAGAGCAGTGCGGCGTCGATCTCGCCGAGTTCGATGCGCTGGCCACGGATCTTGACCTGGAAGTCGATGCGGCCGATGTATTCCAGCGCACCCTTCGCCATCCAGCGCACGATGTCGCCGGTGCGATACATCCGTGACCCCGGCTCGCCGTAGGGATTGGCCACGAACGCACCTGCTGTCGCGGCAGGGCGATTCAGGTAGCCCTGCGCCAATGCGGCACCGGAAAGGTACAACTCCCCTGTCACCCCAACCGGCACCGGACGCAGCCGCGAGTCCAACACCACAGCCTCGACACCACGGATCGGACCGCCAATGTTGATCACATCGGACGGCTGTACCGGATCGCTGATCGTGGTCACGATCGTCGTCTCCGTCGGGCCGTAGATGTTGTGCAGTTGCCGCCCCGGCGCCCACGCCTCGATCAGGTCCGCCGAGACCATCTCGCCGCCGACCGCCAGCACCCGCACCGACGCGAAGTCCGCAGGTGCCATTGTCGCCAGCACGCTGGGTGTCAGGAACGCGTGCGTCACCCGATGCGCGCGGACCAGTGCGACCAAATCCGGGCCGCCGAACACCTCCTGCGGCGACACGACCAGGCAAGCGCCGGCCGCACACGCCATCAACGCTTCGAGCAGCACCGCGTCGAAGGCGGGCGCCGCCACTTGCAGTACACGCGAGGTGGCGTCCACGCGATAACGCACCCGCTCCTCTGCCGCGAATCCGGCCAATCCGGCATGCGTCACCACGACACCCTTCGGTGTCCCGGTCGAACCAGACGTGTAGATCACATACGCCGCGTCCCGAATCTGCAATGCGCGGGGGCGATCTGCATCCGTGACGGCCTGGCCCGGTTGCGCCGCGATCTCGGCGGCCGCATCCGGGTCGTCGAGCACCACCCATCCGACATCTTCCGGAAGGGAGGTGTGTGCGGCCGCAACTGTGATCCCCACGGTGACACCGGAATCGTTCACCATGTGCGCAATCCGCTCCACGGGATATCGCAGATCCACGGGGACGAACGTGGCACCGGTCTTCGCTATCGCCCACATGGCGACGTGGTAATCGACCGACCTCGGCACGGCCAGCGCCGTGAACACCCCCGGTCCGACCCCTCGGGCGAGTAAGTGCCCGGCGAGCTGGTTGGACCGGTGATCGAGCTCGAGGTAGGTGAGGGTCTCGGTCTCCCCGATCAGAGCGATCGCCGCCGGATCCGTTGCGACGGCCTCGGCCAGCAGTTCAGGCAGCAGGCACGGCGACGTGGTCGCACCACCACGTGCCGGGACCAATCGTTCGGCCTCCACGACACCGAGCAAATCGATGTCGCCCACCGCGCGCTCCGGATCGGCGGCGACCGTTTCGAGGACACGGACGAACCTCTCGGCGAACGATTCCGCGCTCGATGCGACGAAAAGGTCCGTCGCGTAGGTGATCTCGCCGTCGATGCCAGCAGGCCGCTCGCCATCGATGCGTTCGGTCACCAGCACGGTGAGGTCGGTTTTGGCCTGCGCCAAGCCGGGGTCGAGCAGTTCGACATCGATACCGGGCAGCTCGAACCGGGCCGCGCGCATGTTCTGCAACCCGAACATCACCTGATACAGCGGCGTATACGCGGTCGACCGGGAACGGTCGAGGACATCGACCAGTCGTTCGTAGGGCACATCGGCGTGTGCGAGGGCCTCGAGGTCCACGTCGCGCACCTGGGCCAGAAGTTCCCGGAACGACAGGTTCTCGCGGATTCGCGTGCGCAACACCACGGTGTTGACGAACATGCCGACCAGATCCTCCAGCGCCTGGTTGCCTCGACCGGCGACCGGGGTGCCGACCGTAACGTCCTCGCTGTGCGCGGTGCGCGCCAACAGGATCGCCAATGCCGTGTGCAGCACGACGAACACGGTGACGCCCTCGCGGTGTGCCAGCCGCACGATGTCATCGTGCAGCCGCGCCGACATCGCGAAGCGGACGATGCCACCGGCCATCGACATAGTGGCGGGCCGTGGCCGATCGGTCGGCAGGTCGAGCAGTTCCGGGGCGTCACCGAGAACCTCGGTCCAGTGGGCGGTCTGCCGCGCGCTCAGCGACGCCGGATCGTCTTCGGTGCCGAGCATCTCGCGCTGCCACATCGCGTAATCGGCGTACTGGACTTCCAGTGGTTCCCACTGCGGCGCTTCGCCATTCACACGCGCTTGGTAGGCGGCGAAGACATCACGGGCCAGCGGTGCCATCGACGAGCCGTCGGCGGCGATGTGATGGACCACGACCACGACCACATGTTCGTCGGCGCCGGTGCGATACAGCCGCGCCCGCACAGGCACCGATTCCGCGACATCGAAACCCGTCCCGACGGCCTGCCGAATCCGATCGGCCAACTCCGCCTCATCGGCGACCGGCTCGGGATCCAACACCAGGCCCCTGGCCACAGCCGCGACGTCCTGCACGACCTGACACGGTTCACCGTCGACAGCGGGATACAGTGTGCGCAGCGGCTCGTGCCGGGATACCACATCGAGTAATGCCGCCCGCAATGCATCGACACTCAGCCCGCCGGTCAACCGGGCCGCGAAACAGATGTTGTATGCCGCCGAAGCGGTGTCGAACTGGTTGAGGAACCACATCCGCCGTTGCGCCGCCGCCAACGGGACCGCCGCCGGGCGTGGCCGGGCTGCCAGCGGAACCGCGGTGGAACCGGTTCGCTCGCCGAGGCATTGGGCCAATCCGGCGATCGTCGGCTCATCGAAGACATCGCGGATGCCGACATCGATGCCGAGCGCCGCGGCGGCTCGCGCCGCGATGCGGGCGGCGGTAAGCGAGTTGACCCCGATTTCGAAAACGTTCGCCGTCATGCTCACTCGGTCGATATCCGTAAGCTCGGCGACGATTTCGGCAAGGGCCGCTTCGTATTCGGTGCGAGGCGGCACGAATTCCTCGCCGTCGTCGAACACCGGCTGCGGCAAGCCAGCTCGATCGAGCTTGCCGTTCGGTGTCAGCGGCATCGCATCGAGCACCTGTACAGCGGCCGGAACCAGGTACGAAGGCAGTGAGCGGGTGAGCTGGCCGCGAATCGCGCGTCCATCGGTCACCGCACCGGATACGAGCGTCACGTATCCGACGATGTGTTCGGCGGTGGCGACAGCGACGGCGCGTGCGACATCCGGGAGCGCGGACAGCGCCGCTTCGATATCCCCCGGTTCCACCCGCTGACCGCGGACCTTGACCTGGAAATCGCTGCGACCCAGGTAATCCAGTTCGCCAGCTTTCGTCCACCTGGCGAGGTCACCGGTGCGATAGAGTCGCTCACCCGCCGCACCGAACGGGTTCGCTACGAATACACCGCAGGTGAGGTCGGCGCGAGCGTGATAACCGCGCGCCAGCTGGACACCGGAGATGTACAGGTCGCCGACCACACCCACCGGCACCGGCCGCAGCCGCGAGTCCAGGACGTAGACCCGCATGCCCGATACCGGCGTACCGATCGGAACCATCGCACGGGTCGTCACACCCGGCAAGCAGCGTGCAGCCGTGACGACTTCCGCCTCGGCCGGGCCGTACCAGTTCACCACCTCGGCATTCGTGAACACGCGCGCCGCGGCGTCGACGGTGCGCTGCGCGAGCGCCTCACCGGCACCGAGTACTCGCCGGATCGATGGCAGCTCCGTGACAGCGGTGGTTTCGAGGAGAACGTCGAGCATCGAGGGTACGAAGTGCACGGTAGTGACGCGGTGTCGCGCGATGACACCGGCAAGGTACGCCGGGTCGCGGTGCCCGTCGTGTTCGGCGACCACGATCTGCGCACCGGTCTGTAACGGCCAGAACAACTCCCATACCGCGATGTCGAACGTGATCGGTGTCTTGTACAGGACCATGTCGGAGGCGTCGTGCGGCCACTGCTGCTGTGCCCACGCCAACTGGCTCACGGTCGCGGCATGGGTCAGCGCGACGCCCTTGGGAACACCGGTGGAGCCGGAGGTGAACAGGACGTAGGCCACATTGGCTGGCCGCAGCGGCGCACGGCGCTCCGAATCGGTGATCGGACCATCGGGAAGACCGGCCACGTCCACTCGATCGATCCGCGCGGTCGCGAATCCATCCGGAAGTTCCTCGCCGTCCGCCGACGTGGTGAGCACCATCAGCGGCCGCGCCGCGTTCAGCACATCAGCGATTCGCGCGCTTGGATGATCCGGATCTATCGGAAGGAAGGCGGCGCCCGCCTTCACCACCGCATACAGCGCCGTGATTTGCTCAATCGATCGCCGGATACACACCGCCACAACAGTTTCCGGACCCGCACCGCGCGCTATGAGCCATCGGGCGACACGGTTGACGCGGGTGTCGAAATCACGGTAGGTCAACACGGCGCCGTCGGGGACGCGGATAGCCGGAGCGTCCGGGGTACGGGTGACCTGCTGGTCGAAGGCGTCAACCAGGGTCCGGCCTGTCGCGGCGGGAGCCGCGGTGTCGTTCCATCGCTCCAGCACCAGGTGCCGCTCGGCGGCATCGAGCAGCTCTATCGCGCCGACCGCCGCCTCGGCATCGGTCGCGGCGGCGTCGAGTACCCGCACGAATTGTTCGGCGAAACGCCGTACGGAGTCCGCGTCGAAAAGGTCCGTGGCATAGGTCAGGCGCAGCGTCATGCCGGTCGGCTCGTTGTGGGCGCCGTGCCCCTCGGTCATCATCAGCAGCAGGTCGTAGATCGCGGCACTGTCGCCCGGATCCACGTTCTCGACGGTGAGGCCCGGAAGTTCGACACGCGCCTGCACCATATTCTGGTAGGCGAGCATGACCTGGAACAACGGCGTGTGGGCCGTCGACCGCGCGGGATTGACTGCCTCGACCAACTGCTCGAATGGGACGGCGGCATGGTCGAATGCCTCGATATCCGTGCGCCGCACCTGGTTCAGCAGGCTCGAGAACGATTGATCCATCGTGACCCGGGTGCGCATCACCAATGTGTTGACGAACATCCCGACAAGGTTGTCGAGTGATCGGTGACCGCGGCCCGCATGTGGCACACCGATGGCGATGTCGTCGCTGCCCGAAAGCCTCGACAACAATACTGCCAGCGCCGTGTGCACGACCATGAACGTCGTCGCCTCGGCCCGCCGCGCCAGCGCCTCCAATCGGCCCTGCAGCTCACCGGGGATCGTGACATGCTCGACCGCACCACGCTGTGTCTGCACAATCGGCCGCGGCCGATCGGTCGGCAATTCGATCACATCGGGGATGCCCGCGAGTTGAGTCTGCCAATAGCCGATGTCGCGGGCCACATACGAGTCCGGGTCGTCCGCCGAGCCGAGCACCTCCCGCTGCCAGAGGGCATAATCGGCGAACTGCACGGCCAGCGGAGCCCAGTCCGGCGGGTTACCACTGGACCGCGCACGATAGGCGGTCACGATATCGGCAGCCAATGGCGCTACCGAAAAGCCGTCGCAACTGATGTGGTGGATGGCCAACGCAACCACCCATGACTGGTCGGACAGCTGATACAACGCAATACGCAGTGGCGCGCCCTTCGACACGTCGAATCCGGCACCCGAGAACTCGGCCAACCGGTCCGACAGCGCGCGCTCACCGACCGGCTGCGGCGTGAGATCCCAGGTCTCGACAACGTCGGCCGCGTCGAGCACAACCTGCGTGGGTGTGCCATCAACAGCCGGATACACCGTGCGCAGGCTCTCATGCCGCTCGATCACATCACCGACGGCCGCCGTGAGGGCATCTATGTCGAGCACACCGTCGAGTCGGATCGCCAGCGGCACAACGTATCCGGGTGAATCCGGATCGAACTGGTTGAGGAACCACATCCTTGCCTGTGCCTGCGACAGTGGAACACGGTCCGGACGCGGCTTCGGAGTCGGCTCCGGCAGGTTCGGCACCGCACGCAGCCGCGAGATACGTTCGGCGAGGTCGGCAACGGTGGGCGCCTCGAATATCACCCGCACCGGTACCGCCACGCCGACGACATCGCCTATCCGGCTCAGCGCGCGCGTCGCGATGAGCGAATTTCCGCCCACGTCGAAGAAGTTGTCGTCCGCGCCGATCTCCGGGCGATCGAGCAGCTCGGCGAAGATCCCGGCGACCGCCTGCTCGACGAGTCCTTGCGGCGCGCGATACCCGGCTTCCTGGTTTCTCGGATCCGGCACCGGCAACGCTCGGTAGTCGACCTTGCCGTTGGTCGTGAGCGGGATCGCGTCGATCCGGATCAGCGACGTCGGCACCATATACGCCGGCAGCCGTTCGAGCAGAAAGCTCCGGACCCCTTTGACATCCAACGCCTCTGTGGCCACCACGTAGGCCACCAAGCGCTGCTCACCGTGATCAGTGCGCACCTGCACGACGGTCGCGTTCACCTGCTCGTGGGCGATCAGCGCGGCTTCGATATCACCGAGTTCGATCCGCAGACCGCGAATCTTGACCTGGGTGTCGGCGCGGCCGACATAGCGCAGGCCGCCATCCGCGTCCCAGCGGACCAGGTCGCCGGTGCGGTACAGCCGAGATCCGCTCGCACCGGAGCAGGGGTCGGCGACGAACGTCGCTGCCGTGAGACCGGGACGTTCGTGGTAACCGCGAGCCAGCTGGATCCCACCCAGGTAAAGCTCACCGGTAACCCCGACCGGAACCGGACGCAACCGCGAATCCAGAACGCGCACAACCACATTCGCCTCGGGGGCGCCGATCGGCACTGCGACGCCGTCGAGTGCGTCGATGCGGTGGTAGGTGACGCTGACCGCGGCCTCCGTCGGCCCGTACAGGTTGTCGATGCGCGCCGAGCTCAGTTCTCGGAAGCGGCGAACGGTATCGGCCAGCAGCGCCTCGCCGATGCACAGTACCTGCCGCAGGTCGGGGAACTCGTGCCCAGCGGCCTGCTCGATGAATGCGGAGAGCAATGAGGGCACGAAATCCATGGTCGTGACGCGATACTCGGCCATCAGGCGGGCCACAGCGGCCGGGTCGCCGTGTGCGTCGGGACCTGCGACAACCAACGCCGCGCCGCAGGTCAATGCGGAAAACAGCTCCCAGACCGACAGGTCGAAGGTGAACGGCGTGCGCAATAGCATGACATCGTCGCCGCCGAGCCCATACTGATCCCGCAGCCACCGCAGTTGATTCACCACCGCGGCATGCGTTACCGCCACACCCTTCGGCACGCCTGTCGAACCCGAGGTGTAGATGACATAGGCCAGATCGTCTGGGCGCAAAGCCCGGGTCCGGTCGGCGTCGGCCACCTCCGACGTATCCACGTGCTCGATACCGAACTGCTCTAACGTCCACACCGGCACGTCATCGGGCAAATTCGCCTCGTCGACCGGCCGAGTGAGGACAGCATTCGGCATCGCGTCGGTGAGGACCGCGCGCACCCGGTCGACTGGGTGATCCGGATCCAGAGGCAGATAGGCCGCGCCCGCCGCATGGATTGCGTACAACGTGGTCAGCAGATCAACGGAGCGACGCATCGCGACGGCAACAACGGTTCCCGGGCCAACGCCCTGTCCGATCAGCGCGCGTGCCAGCGAATTCACCCTCGCCGCGAATTCCTGGTAACTGAGCCGGCCGCCGCCACCCTCTGCATCTACCACTGCGGTGCTCTCCGGGGTCGCTGCCGCCTGTGCGGTGAACAGGTGTGCGATCGTCGCCGGCGAAGGATGCGTAATCTCCCCGGTCGACCGCGCGGTCAGCTCGCGCGCCTCTTTCACGGTCAGTAGATCGATATCACCGACAACGCGGGCGGGATCGGCGACGATTGCCTGCAGCAGGTGCAGGTAACGGTCGAAGATCGAGGAGATCGTCGCCTCATCGAACAGATCTGTCGCATAACCGAATTCGACTGCCATATCGCCCGGTTCACCGTCCGGCCCCAGCGCGTCGACGAGATTCAGAAGCAGGTCGTACTTGGCTACGCTCGGATCAACCATCCGGGCCGAAACCGTCAGGCCCTCGAACCCCACCGTCGGGATCTCGATGTTCTGGAACGAGAATCCGACTTGGGTCAACGGCGCATGTGCTGTCGTGCGCGGCGGATTCAGCACCTCGACGAGCCGCTCGAACGGGATGTCGGAGTTCTCGAAGGCGGCCAGATCGGTGGCCCGGACTTGATCGAGTACCTGCAGGAAGGACGCGGCAGGCTCGATGCGTGTCCGCAATACCAGCGTATTGACGAACATTCCGACCAGAGCATCGAGTCCAGGCTCGCCGCGGCCGGCGATCGGTGTGCCGACCGCGATGTCACCGGTTCCCGACAGCCGCGCCAGCAGCGCGGCGTAAGCCGCGTGCATCACCATGAAGACCGTCGCATCGTGGCGGCGGGCCAAGGCGACTATTTCACGGTGGAGATCCGCGGGCACCGTCATCGACACCGTCGCACCACGGAACGACTGTTTCGCCGGCCGCGCGCGATCGGTAGGCAGGTCGAGCACCTCGGGCAAATCGGCGAGAGCCGCGCGCCAGTAGTCGATTTGGGCGACGGTCTGGCTGTGCGGGTCGCTCTCGGTGCCGAGCAATTTTCGTTGCCACAGAGCGTAATCCGCGTATTGCACAGGTAACGGCGCCCACTGCGGTACCTGTTGCCGGGCGCGGGCTTTGTACGCGGTCATCAGATCTGCGGCAAGCGGCGCGAGCGATGACCCGTCGAAGCTGATGTGATGGACGACGAGCACCAGGGTGTGGTCGTCGGGTGCGCTGCGCAGCAAGGTGGTCCGGAACGGAGCCTCGGTTGTGACATCGAACCCGGCGCTCACCTCCGCGGCAATGTGCGCCTCGACCTCGCTCGCCGCGACCGGCAACGGCGCCAGCCTGGGCAGTGCCGTCTCCACCGAGACGACCACCTGGTGGGGTCCGATGTCGCTGTCCGGGTAGACGGTTCGCAGGGATTCATGCCGGTCGAGCACATCCGCGATTGCCGCGTGCATGGCGGCTACGTCGAGGTCTCCCGACATGTGGACGACCATCGGAATGTTGTACAGCGCAGAGCTCGTGTCGAACTGATTGAGGAACCACATGCGCGCCTGCGCGGGCGACAGCGGGATTCGGGCCGGGCGCTCCTGCGGCGCAAGGGGTTCCCGTCTCGCCGCATCGCTGGTCCGGAGATTCTCCGCTAAAGCGGCGATGGTC
This sequence comes from Nocardia sp. CA-084685, assembly GCF_050955785.1. Lineage (NCBI taxonomy): Bacteria > Bacillati > Actinomycetota > Actinomycetes > Mycobacteriales > Nocardiaceae > Nocardia > Nocardia sp. CA-084685. The sequence goes on along the minus strand of NZ_CP192094.1, from coordinate 860,774 downwards.
GGCGCATCGAAGATCGCGCGCAACGAAACATCGACACCGAACGCAGCGCTCAGTTGTGCCGCTACCCGAGTGGCCGACAACGAGTTTCCGCCCAGATCGAAGAAACTGTCGAAGACGCCCACGCGCTCGATCCCTAGCACCGCGGCACACACGTCGGCGACGATCTGCTCGGCAGCATCGCGAGGTGCAACGAATTCGATCGTGGTGGCGGCGAATACCGGCTCGGGCAATGCCGCACGGTCGATCTTGCCCACCGACGACAGCGGCAGCGTGTCGAGCACCATCACCACATCCGGGACCATGTGCGACGGCAGGCGTTGGGCAGCGTAGCCCAGCAGCTCCGCTGTATCGACGGTGTCGATCGGCACGACGTAGGCGGCCAGTCTCGACCCGCCGTCGGTCGCGAAGCCCACCGTTACCGCTACCGCCACGTCGGGGTGCGCGGCGAGGACGGCCTCGATTTCGCCGAGCTCGATGCGCTGGCCCCGGATCTTGACCTGGAAGTCGGTGCGACCGAGGTATTCCAGAGTTTCCTGCGGTGTCCAGCGGACCAGGTCACCGGTCCGGTACATACGGGTACCAGGGGGACCGTACGGATTGGCCAAGAAGGTGGTGGCCGTAGCGACCGGCCGGTTGAGGTATCCGCAGGCCAGCTGCGCTCCGGACACATACAGCTGTCCCGTCACGCCGACCGGCACCGGCTTCAGGTCGGTATCCAGTACCACGGCCTCGACACCACGAATCGGGCCACCGATGGTGACACGGTCTCCGACACCCAACGGGTCGCTGATCGCGACCATGATCGTGGTTTCGGTCGGCCCGTACCCATTGAACAGCTGCCGACCGGGTGCCCATACCGCGACCGTCTCCGCCGACACCGCCTCCCCACCGGCCACCAGCACCCGCAGCGAATCCAAGCCGGCCGGCGACATCGTCGCCAGCACACTCGGCGTCACGAATGCGTGGGACACCCGCTGCGCCCGAATCAATTCCGCCAAGTCCTGCCCTGCGAAGACTTCCGGCGGCGACACCACCAACGCCGCACCGTTCGCATGAGCCATCAGCAACTCCAGAACAACCGCGTCGAAACCCGGTGCCGCCAACTGCAATACCCGCGAGGAACTGTCGACCCGGTAGCGCTCCCGCTGCTCGGCTGCGAAATTCGCCAATCCCTGGTGGGTGATTGCGACACCCTTCGGCGTCCCCGTCGACCCCGAGGTGTACAGCACATACGCCGTGTCCGAGATATGGCAGGACCGCACCCGATCTGCATCGGTCACCGCCGCCGAGGACTGCGAGGCGATGCAGACCGTGGTGTCTGGATCGTCGAGCACCAACTGCCGGACAGAATCCGGAAGCAGGTCATGGGCGGCCTCGACGGTGATCCCCACCTGGACATCGGCATCGGCCACCATGAGCGCGACCCGATCGGCCGGATTTCTCGGATCAACCGGCACGAACGCCGCGCCCGCCTTGGTCACCGCCCATATCCCCACCACGAACTCCACTGACCGCGCCATCGCCAACGCGACCTGATCCCCCGGGCCTACCCCCCACCCGATCAACTGCCGCGCAAGACGGTTCGACCAGGCATCCAACTCCCCGTACGACACCGTGCGCTCGCCGAAAACCACTGCCGCCGCGCCCAGATCCCGTACCGACAACACCTCCGCCAACACCCTCGGTGCCTCGGCATGGCCACCCGACGCGGGCACCAACCCTGCTCGCTCGCCCCGCGACAGCACATTCACACCACCCAACCGGGCCTGCGGGTTGGACACGACCGCATCAAGTACCCGATTCAGCCGCGCGGCCAGCTCCTCGACCGTCGCCCGATCGAACAGATCCGTGGCGTAATTGATCCGCAGTGCGACATCGCCTCCTGCGGCGGTGTTTTCGGCGACGGTGACGATGATGTCCACCTTCGCCGGCTGCGGCCCAGGATCCAGGACCTCGACTGCGAGGTCGGATAACTCCAGACGCGGGCGGTCCATGTTCTCGAACGCGAGATATACCTGACACAGCGGGGCATGCGCGGTCGACCGCGTGGGATCGATTTCATCCACTACGCGTTCGTAGGGCAGGTCGCTATTGGCAAAGGCATCGACATCGATCTCTTTGACCCGCGCCAGAAACGCGGTGAACGATTCGCCGGAACGCACCTGGGTGCGCAGCGGCACCGTGTTCACGAACATGCCGATGAGCGGTTCCAACGCCCGCTCGCCGCGGCCCGCGACGGGCGTCCCGATGGTGATGTCCTGCGAGCCCGAGAGCCGGGCCAGCACAACCGCCAGGGCGGCATGGACGACCATGAAAGTAGTGACGTTGGCTGTGCGAGCCAACCGCTCGATCCCGGCGAAGGTTTCGGCCGGTACCACGGTGTCGGCGACGTCGCCGCGCATGGACTGGTGAGCAGGGCGCGGACGGTCGGTGGGCAGCTCCAGCAACGGCGGCATCCCCGCCAACTGCGCTGCCCAGAAACACAACTGACGTGCCGCCAAAGACTCCGGATCGTTCTCGTCACCGAGCAAGCGGCGGTGCCAGATGCTGTAGTCGGCATATTGCACCGTCAGGGGCTGCCAGTCCGGCGTCTTTCCTTCCGACCTCGCTTCATAGGCCGTCACAACATCGGCCGCGAGCGGTCGAAGCGACGATCCGTCGCAGCAGATATGGTGCAAGACGATAACCAGCACATGCCGACGCCGGTCCGCGGACGTGAGAAGCGTGACCTGGATCGGGGGACTCGTACGCACGTCGGACCCGGTCGACGCCAAGTCACGGAGCCGATGCGTGATGTCGGCGGAGTCGATCGGTTCCGGTGACAGATCGAGACCCGCGACAACGTGCGCGGTCGGCAGAACGACCTGTGTCCCTTCTCCATTCACGACTGGATAGACGGTGCGCAGGGATTCGTGCCGATCGATCACATCCGTCAGGGCCGCGTGCAGCGCAGCGACGTCGAGACGGCCGCTCAGCTGAACCACCACTGGAATGTTGTAGGCCGCCGAGGCGGGATCGACCTGATTGATCAGCCACATGCGGTTCTGCGCCGGCGACAACGGAATCGGCTCGACGCGTGGCTGCGCGCGCAACGCGAGCCGGCCGGGGCGGTGCTCGGCGTCGACGTGTGCGGCGAGTTCGATGACGGTCGGTTTGCCGAACAGATCCCGGACCGACACATCGGATCGTGTCCGCTCTGCGATCCGTACGGCAGCGCTGGTCGCGGTGAGCGAATTGCCACCCAGTTCGAAGAAACTGTCCCGCGCGCCTACCCGCTCCAAGCCCAGCACCTCGGCGAAGACATCAGCGATCGTCTCCTCCATAACGGTGCTCGGCGCAACGTAGGCCGCGGCCGAATCGAAGATCGGCTCGGGCAGCGCCCGATAGTCGACCTTGCCGTTGACGGTCAGCGGCAACTCGGACAACTCCACGACGGCGGCTGGGACCATGTATTCCGGCAGCGTCGCCGCGACGTGCGCGCGCAGGGCGTCGGCCAAAGCGGCAATTTCGCCGGTGAGCACGACATAGGCGACGAGCCGGGCCGCTTCCGTGCCGGGCAGATGCACGATGACGACTGCCGCTGAGACCGCGCCGTGGGTCAGCAGTGCGTTACGGATCTCGTCGAGCTCGATGCGGAACCCGCGCAGCTGCACTTGCTGATCGCCACGGCCGCGGTATTCCAGCTCACCCTTGTGATTCCATCGTGCGATATCGCCGCTGCGATAGAGTCGCTCGCCCGGCTCGCCGAACGGGTTGGCCACGAACCGTCCGGCAGTAAGTGATGGCCGGTTGAGATAGCCGCGCGCGAGTTGCGTTCCGGCGACGTAGATCTCACCCCAGGCTCCCAGTGGCGCTGGGCGCAATCGTTCGTCCAGTACATATGTGCGCAGCCCCGGCAGCGCAGGGCCGATCGTGCTCGGCGCCCCCGGCATCGCGATCTGCGGTGTCAGGCCGAGGTAGGTGACGAAGACCGTGGTTTCGGTGATGCCGTAGCTGTTGGCCAGCACAGGAAGCTTCGGGTTGTGCCCGTACCAGTCCGCGAGCCCCGCCGGGTCGAGACGTTCGCCCGAGAGAATGACCAGTCGCACCGAAAGCTCACCGTCGGGCTCACCGGCGTCCGCGTAACGCTGCCGCGCCACGGCGAATTGGTGGAACGCGGATGGCGTCTGGTTGAAGACGGTCACCTTCTCGAGCGCCACCAAGCGCACGACATCGTCCGGTGAGCGTGTGGTGAGGCTGTCCACGACGACCACTCGGCCACCACTGACCAATGCGCCGAAGATCTCCCACACCGAGTAGTCGAACGCGAACGAATGGAACAATGTCCACACATCTTCAGTCCGGACGCCGATCTCAGCGCACGCGTTCACGAGGTACGTCGCGACGGCGCGATGGGCGATCGCCACGCCTTTGGGCCTACCTGTCGATCCGGAGGTATAGATGACGTATGCGACGTTGTCGGGGCACAGTGGGCTCGGCCGATCGGCGTCCGTGATCGGCGCTGCTGACTCGTCGCCGACCGCGCCGTCGAATAGCACCACACGTCCGGGATCACTGGGCAGGTATTCGCGCATACTGCCCGTAGTCACGACGGCGATCGGATCGGCGTCGTTCAGCACATATTCGAGCCGGTCAGCCGGATGCGCGACGTCCAACGGCACGTACCCCGCGCCCGACTTCAGGACGGCCAGCGTGACGATGATGAGATCGGCGTCCCGTGGCATCGCGATGGCTACCAGTGATTCCGGCCCGGCCCCGAGAGCGATGAGCGTGCGGGCGAACCGGTTGGATCGCTCGTCCAGCTCGCGATAGGTCAGGGCGGTCTCCCCCGAAGTGACGGCCACTGCCGATGGTGTAGCGGCGGCCTGCCGCGTCAGCAAATCTACGAGCGTCGCTGTGCCTGTTGCGCCGTCACGCCCGGCGAGCTGCCCAACGATGCGCGCCTCTTCGGCGGCGTCCACAATCGGGATCTCGACCAAAGAGGTTGCGATCGGCGAATCCATCAATCGCTGCAAGAAAGCGACGAACCGACCCGTGTGCGCATCGAGTTCATCCTGGCTGTACAAATTCGCATTGCCGTGAAGTTCGATCAGCAGTGGCGCGTCGGCTCCGGAACGGTACAGATTCAGCTGCAGATCATCCAGCGCACCCGACGTCAGTGCCCGATAGCGGCCGAGGGCCGACCCGAGGCGAATCTCCGAGTCGAAGAAGAGGATATTGACAATCGGACCGAACGAGTTCGCCGACGCGTCCAACGCATTCGAATCGCGACGCAGATCTTCGAACCTATAAAGCTGATGCCGCATCGCGGAGACGAGCTCAGACACGGACGCGTGGATTATTTGCTCCACAGTGGTCGTCGCGTCCATAGTGAACCGAATCGGCACCATGTTCGCCAACATCGCGGCAGCATTGCGCAGACGCTTCGTCACACGACCGCTTACCGGCATCGACAACACCACATCGTCGGTACCGGTCATCCGGGCGAGGAACGCAGCGAAGGCTGCGATGACCACTTGCGCGGGCGATGCGTGGAGGTCGTCGCAGAAACGGTCGAGCATGTCGGACAATCGCGACGGAAGCTGCAGGCTCGCAACATTATCGACCTTGCTCCACCGGGCTGTGCGGCCGGAAAGACTTGTCGGCGTCGGCAGATCGGCAACCTTGTCGAGCCAGTATGCCTTGTCGGTGTCGAACCGCGAGCTAGCTCGATAGGCGCGCTCCGCCTCAATGATGTCGCGCAACCCGGCCGCCTTCAGAGGTACAACCGGCCGGCCCTCGAGCAAGGCGTTGTAGTGCTCGGCTATCCGGGTCACGACGTTGAACGCGGCGTAGCCATCAACGACGAGGTGATGGGCACGCGCGTACCACAGGTACCGATCTTCAGCGACCTGGATCAGCCGCATCGCGGTGAGCCGGTCACGGCTCAAATCCATAGCCTTGGTGCTGTAATCGCGCCGCATCCATTCCATTGCCGCTGCCAACGGATCGTCCTCGCCACTGAGGTCGAGCACGGACGCGTCGAACGTGATGCTGCGGTCGACGAATTGATATGGGACGCCGTTCAATTCAACCACCCGAACACCAAGCGACTCGGTTTCCTGAGCGGCGTCATTCACCGCCTTGGTGAATGCGTCGACGTCGATCGGCCCCTCGATCTCGATGTAGTGTGCGATGTTCACCGCCGGCCTGCCCGAGAGGTTGTCCGCGAGCCACATGCCGTACTGCGCCCGCGATAGCGGAATCAGATCCAGCTGAGGATCAGCAGTTTCGGCTGACTTCGAATCCAGCTGACTGCTGGCAGTTTCGGCTACCTTCAAATCCAGCTGAGGGTCGGCAGTTTCGGCTGACTTCAGATCCATCTCAACCTCTCACTCAGACTCGGAGGCACTGGAACACGGCAGACCACACCCCTACCCGTGCCCGAAATTTCCTGTATCTGCACATCATCTAGGTCGAAGCAGCGCCCATATCTCTGATCTGGAGCGCGCCGGTCAGCACAGCGTGCGGCTCTCCAAGTCCGCGCCCGGAATCAACTCGGGCGCCGACGTTCTAGTGCGACGGAACCCCAAAACTCCCATTTGTCGACGTCTCCCAGCATCTCGAAATCTGAAAAGTCGGACACTTCGAACATCTGGCAAAGCAACACAGGCTCACATGCAACAGCTATCTGACAGCTTCCTCGAACAGTCTAGCGACCCATAGCCATGAGCTATGCCGGAGGTGGTGTCTCGGGCCCGGTTTCCTGGATGACATCCCCGACGGGGTCGCTCACCGGCCATATGCCAACACCAGCCAGCAATGCTAGATACGTTGATGCTCAGTAGAATTCGATCCAGCGCATCACACATCGAGCGCGGCCATTACAGTCCCGGGCATGCTCAGCTCTGAGCCGGAAGCGGCGACGCGTGAAGTTCTCTTTGAGGCAAGGGCAACGCTGTGCGAACCATCATTGCGCTGCGGGCACACTATAAGCTAATAGCATGTCGCGCAAGCGGTTGCATCAGGTGACCGGTGCGCGGAGGGATGGCTGGCTCAATGATCGGAGTGTCGTTGTCACCAGCCACGGTGATGGGTTCTGGCGCAAACAGTGTTTGCGCCGTGAGGCGCTGTGTTTCGAGTGGAGGTGAGAGACCCCCGCCTCCGGTCTGTCGTAGCAGGTCGGTGGAGCTGAGGGCAGCCTGATCCGGGTGGTGCCGGGGAGGGTGGGAGCAGCCCTGACAAAGCCGGGACGTGGCCAGTACTGCCAGATGGTGCGGGTCCGGCGAGCGGGATGAAGAGGAGTACGCGAGGAACCAGCGTTGTTACGTCCCTCCATGCGCCACCTGCTCAAATCTGGCGGATATGGGCAGGACGCGGTGTGTCCCCGATGTTTACGCTTGCGGAGGGGAACTCCTGGACAGGTTTACGAAAGCCGGTCGGGAGGCCACGAGGAAGGTCTACGGCGTACTCGTGGCGATGCCGCAGGGACACAGTTGGGCTCCTCCTTCGTCGAGCGAATCACAGTGAACACGGGAACCACCCGGTCAGACTCCCCGGCGGCGGGCAATCCGGTTGCGCCGCTTGGGGATAGACGCACCGACCGTCGAACGGGCTGGGTGGGGCGGAGCCGCCGTAGTAGTCCGAGGCCGGGAAAGCCGGTCACATGGCGAAGGGCGGCAGCGGTTTCGAGAAAGGCGGAGACTGTAATGCCGAAAGATGCGCCACCGAATGGTGACGCCGCGCCGGTGGACCCTGCGGGGCCGCGTCGGCGGGTATCGGAGATGCAGGCCAAGCTTCACCGTTGGGCGGCGGCCGATCCTGACCGCCGGTTCGACGACCTGTTCAACTTCGTGCACGACCCGGCGACGCTGATCGTGGCGTTCGACCGGGTCGCGGGCAACCACGGAGCCCGCACTCCCGGCGTCGACGGAATGACCGTCACCGACGTCGACGAGCGCATCGGGGTTCCGGGGTTCCTGGACGATCTACGGGCCTCGTTGAAAGACGGGTCTTTTCGGCCTTTACCGGTGCTGGAACGCAAGATCCCAAAACCAGGCGGGTCGGGGAAGGTTCGCCGCCTCGGGATTCCGACGGTGACCGACCGGGTCGTTCAGGCCGCGCTGAAGCTGGTGCTGGAACCGATTTTCGAGGCCGACTTCGAACCGGTCTCATACGGGTTCCGGCCCGACCGGCGGGCCCAGGACGCGATCGCCGAGATCCACTACTACGGCACCCGTGGTTACCGCTGGGTGCTGGATGCGGATATCGAGGCGTGCTTCGACCGGATCGACCACACGGCCCTGATGGACCGAGTTCGATTGCGGGTCAAGGACAAACGCGTCCTGATGCTGGTCAAGGCGTTCCTGAAAGCCGGGATCTTCACCGAGCTCGGCGAGCATCAGGACACGATGACCGGCACCCCGCAGGGCGGCATACTCTCGCCGTTGTTGGCCAACATCGCGCTGAGCGTGCTCGATGAGCAGGTGATGGCGCCGTGGAAGCCGGGCGGGACGATGGCCAGCGAGGTCAAACGGGCCTACCGTCGCCGGAAAGGGTCGCCGACGTGGCGGATCGTCCGCTACGCCGACGACTTTGTCGTGCTGGTCCACGGGGCCGAGCACGACGCTGCGGCGATGCGCGAACAGGTCGGGAAAGTGCTTGCACCGCTGGGGCTTCGGTTGTCACCAGAGAAAACTACGGTGCGGCACCTATCGGACGGGGTCGATTTCTTGGGATTCCACATCCAGTGGCGTCGCAAGCGCGGCTCGGACAAGTGGTTCGTCTACACCTTCATCGGCGACCGGCCCCTCCGGTCGCTGAAGTCGAAAGTCCGTGCCCTGACCCATCGTTTGTCCCAGCAGAGTCTGAGCTATGTAATTATGCGGCTCAACCAGATTCTGCGTGGTTGGTCCAACTACTTCAAGCATGCCGTTGCGAAGAACCGGTTCGCCGTTCTCCAGAAGTTCGTATGGAAACGGATGATCGTAATGTTGCAGACCCGGCACCGTTGGAACTGGACCGATATCCGCCGCCGCTACACCACCCGAACTGGGCGATGGCTGCCCATCACGGCGGCGGACGGGACCGTGTTGTTCGACCTAAACAGCGTGACGGTCAGTCGTTATCGCTGGCGCGGACACACGATCCCGAACCGATGGGCGACTCTTCAACCAGCCTGACGGCAGAAACCGTGGAGAGCCCGTTGCGTCGAGAGGCGCACGGCGGGTTCGGCGAGAGGTTCGGGGAAACGGAGCAGGAGCAATCCCGCCACCGCGCCCCGGGCCTACTCAGCGATCAACTCGGCCGCAGTTGTTCTCCGGCATGGGCGCATCCGCTTCCGCAAGTCCAGCTTCGCCCTGCCGAAGCACTGGCGCACGAGGTGCTTCATTTTATTGACGGTGACCTCAGTTGGACCGTTGCTCCACGGCAGCGTCAATCAGACCGTCACGGCCGGCTCGGGGTGGCGATCGACGCGCTACACCTGTTGCGGAATCATCGTCCGGCTGATCAGCGCCGGCGCAGGGGATTACACGTCACCGCGCCAGCTTCGCTGTCCGGCAGCGCATTCGGAAAGCGAACCAAAGCGGATCACGAGATGTCGTGCGGCAGCGGCGGTTCAGGGGCTACTGGATATTGCCGCGCCATGGCAAGAGTCGGCCGAACCCAGCGCAGAGCAACCCGTTGCACACTGCACACCCTCTTGACCGGCACGGAGGCACCCTTTTCCGGCCGCGAGCACGCGCTGCGGGTGCAGATCAGCTGATGGGCTGGTGGCTGCGGAGACGCGGACCGGTGTGTGCAGGAAGGTGCTGGTAACCGTGCAGGGTGAATAGCGGCCGCCGCGTGGGCGGATCGGTCAATCGCAGGTCCGGAAACGCCTCGAACAGTGCGCGCAGGGCGTGCGCTGCTTCCATACGGGCCAGACCGGCGCCCAGGCACGCATGGCTACCGCCGCTGAAGGACAGGTGATTCTTGGCGTTGTCCCGGGTGATGTCGAAACGTGCCGGGTCGGTGAACACAGCAGGGTCGCGGTTCGCACCGGCCAGCGACAGCACCACGGTCGACCCCGCGCGCAGCCGGACACCGCCGATCTCCAACGCTGTCCGGGTGGTGCGAGCGGTGCTCTGCACCGGGGGGTCGATCCGGAGGATCTCCTCTACCGCATTGGGCCAGAGTGCCGGCTCAGCGCGCAACTGGTCCAGCTGATCGGGGTGGCGAAGCAGCCAGATGATGCCCTTGCCGATCAGGTTGACCGTGGTCTCGAAGCCTGCGGCCATCAGCAGGGTCGCCGACGCGCACAGTTCGTAGGTGGACAGATCGCCTGCGGTGACCAGGCTGCTGAGGATATCGTCGCCGGGTTCGGCGCGGAGGCGCTCGACGTGCTCGACGAGATACTGGTGCACCCGCTCCGAGGATTCCATCGCCCGCTGGTGCGTGCGCCATGAGATTCCGAAGTCGAGCAACGGACTGATGTCATCGCCCCAGCGCAGAAACATCTCGCGGTCAGAGTCCGGGAAGCCGAGCATCTCGGAGATGATGGCGATGGGCACCTGCGCCGCGTACCGCGCCACCAGATCGGTGGGCCCGTCGTCGGGGAGCGTCGCGAGCAGTTCCTCGGTGACCGTTTCGATCCTGTCGCGCAGCCGGGCGACGGCACGCGGGTTAAAGGCCGCGCTGACCGGTTTGCGCATCCGGGTGTGTTCGGGTCGGTCGATCACCAGCATCGACGGCGGATCGACAGGGGTCGGCGGGAGGGGCCGACGCTCCAGCGCGCGCAGAACAGGCTGCGGTATACCGAACACGGTCGGTATACCGACACCGAAACGGTTGTCGCGCAGTATCTCCCGGACCATATCGTGATCGAAGGTGATCCATACCGGAACGGCACGGTGCAACCCACCCGCCCCGCGCATCTCCTCGATCAGAGCGTACGGATTCTCGATACCCTTCGCGCTGCCGATCAACTGAGCGAACAGATCACCACGGCGGAGCGGTATCTTCTTGAACAGGCGGATCAACCCGTGATTGTTCACCCACCGATACACGTAATGCGGTTTCATCGAGCCCCTCGGTCGTCGAATCGCGTCCCTGTGGCCGTAACGAATATCACAGGAATCGCTGGCGCAGTGGGATCTCGAGACCTGGCAGAAGACGTGGCCTCGAGAGCGTGCGGATCACCCGTTCGGCGGTACGCGTGACAACGACTTTCGACGGATTGTCCGCGCTGATCCGCGCCGCCGCCACGCTATAGCCCGCCGTCCCCACCGCCCCCGCGATCCAGCGCAGCCAACATCGCCACGGTCGCCAGCATCCGCACCAGCGCCTCGAACCGGTCCGACACGTGCATCAGCGGGTTCGTACTCCACGGTCGCGCCCGCCACACACGGACCGCGACGGGCGCTCCGACACCCAGATCACCTCTTCTCGACCGCGTCGCCACCTTGGTGAAATCGTGGTCCGATTCGCACGTAGATTCGCGCGACCAAGAAACCGCAGGTCGCGTGTCGCAGGTTCGCATCCTACGGGGATTGCTGTCAGCTAACGCCCCAGCTCAGAGCGCCTATAGTGCGGAATAGCCAGCTGATCGGCCTTTGTGGATTGGCCTCGACGCGTTGGCCTCTCGGCGTGCGGCCGTTTCGGATCGCGCGATCGGTGGTGCGTTCGTTGGTCGGGTGCTGCGGTGGGGATTGGCGCAACCCCGGTCGAGGACTTGCCTGGTCGAATCGTGCTATGTAGGTGCGAGCGCGTTTCCAGGGGTCGTAGATGAACTCTGCGGGGCTGCGGTGCCAGTGCCGCGCGTAGAACTCGTCCAGATCCATTGCGATGGGCCGGGACTGACTTGCTTCGATCGGCGCAAGATGGCGGCTACCTTCGTGGGGTCGCGGCGGCCGACGGGTCCGCGTCACACACCGCGTCGGCGATTTAGGCCGTGTCCTGCTGGCAGCCAGGCAGACACCACCGCCACCATGAAAATCCTCTTACGGACCCAACGTTTCGCGACCCACGGCGGTTGATCCCTACGAACACCCAGTTCGAGAAGGAGGAATCCGCCATGATGCAGAGCCCCACCGCCCCTGGCGACTTTGCCCATTCACACCCGGTGCCGTCACCCAGCGGCGGGACCGCCATCACGGCCGGGGTGCTCGCCTGCCTCGGCGGTACGCACCGGCTGCTGAGTATTCTTGTGCTCATCGCCGGGATAGCGCTGTTGAGCGACGTCGACGCGGAGGGCGAAACCACTGGGGTGCGAATGCTTTTCGCGATCTCGATCCCGGTCTTCTTGATCGCCGGTTCGCTGTTGCTTGCCGGTGGCATCCAGATGTTTCGCAAGCATGCCTCGGGCCGTCGGCTGATCGTCATCGGCTGTGCGGTCGACATCGCCTACATCATCATCGAGACAGTGGTCGTGCTTGCCGTTGCCGGAGCCTCCGATGACTACGGTGTGATCGGCAGCCCGCTGTTCGCCATACTCGTGGCCGTGTTCCCGATCGCCACGATCATCCTGACCTTGGCGACATCGACCACGCGGTGGCTCGAGTATCGGTCATAAGATACCGAGAGACGACAGGGAGCCAGACCACATGAGCGCGCCACTCGATCCCGCCCAGGCCCGTGATATTTCCTTTGCCGCCCTGCTGCGTGTGGTGTTGCACGAATGTGCGCGGGCCCCACTCACGCTGCTCACCGCCGATACCGAACCGGCCCTCATCCGGATCGCCCGCGGTGGTGAGCAGCGGGAGCAGGCATTCGCCGAAATGCTGGTGGAGGCATACGAGTCGGCGAGCGAGATGCTGCTGGCCCGCATCACCAAGTTGACGCGCAACCGCGCCGACGCCGACGACATCGTGCAGACCGCGTTCATGCGGGTGTACGCGCGCTGGCCGGACCACATCACCGACGTCGAAGGGCTCCGGAAGTACCTGTGGACCACGGCGGAAAACCTGGTGAAGGATGCCATGGTCCGGGCCGCGAAGGACGGGGAACGGCTGGATTCCGGTGGGCATGAACGCCTCTCGGTCCTCGCCGCCCATGCCGGCCTACCGTTCGACGACATGATCGCCTTGCGGGACATGCTGATCCGGCTCTTGGACGCACTGCCGCCGAGGGAACGCCAGGCGGTCATCATCTACACCTACGAGGGAAACACCTACAAAGAGACCGCTCGGGTCATGGGCGTGGCGGAGGGCACCGTCAAGGGATACGTCCACGACGGGCTGTTGCGAGTCCGCAAATACCTCGAAGAGCAGGTCGCTTGATCGTCAGTTCCCTCGGCAGGGTGGGGTGTTGCCGGCGCCCACCGGCAGCTGGTCACGTTCGGCCCGGGTGTAGTCGCGGTCATTGATCGCGCAGAGCCGTCCCAGTACGTCATCGCGGTCGAGATTGATCGAGTACCGTCCGACACCTCCGCTGCCGGAATACCTGCCGGGATTCAGCGCGTACAGGGCATCTCCGGAGAGATCCCCGTACCGCTGGTCCGAGATCTTCACATCGAAGATCTTTACGCTGCGATCGAAGTCCCAGATCTCCAGTATCCCGAGGTGATCGACCACGAGCAGGCCATCGTCGGTCATGCCAACCCCATTGCCCGACGGAAACGGTTGTGCAGAAGGAGATTCCACACCGCTGTCGAAGTTCTCCACGGTGTCTTCCCCGGACTCGTACCTGATGTATATCTGGGGAGCGGCAGGGCTGACGAAGGCATCCTGCCTCTTGCCGCGATCGATCGGTTTGACGGGTACCGAGCGGAGTACTCGTCCGTCATCCAGGGCCCGTACGGTATCGCCGTCGATGTTCTCGGTGAAGAACTGGTCGTTGTGCGTCGGGATGAGGGCCGCCTGCGCGCCAGCCCGTACCATCCACACCAGTTCGTCGATGTCGCGCCAAGTCCGCACGGTCTGGCCGAGCTGTTTCCCATCGCTGATCCGCCACCGGGTGACCGAGCCCGCATGGAAGAAGGCCAACTCGTCGTCGCCGGGCTGCATGATGGATGTCGGTCGCCGCAGTCCAGGTCCGAGTTCGGGCGGGACAGGTAACGAAATACGTTGCTCGACAGCGAGTCCGGGCAGCGAGAAGATGGTGATGACCCCCGTCGCACCGGCCACGACGAAATGCTTCCCGTCGGCAGTGATCCGGTAGGCAGATTCGGGCGGAATCGACCCACGCACGGCAAGGCCCACCGTGATACGCGCGACTTCCCTTATGGCAGGAGTCATTTCGACGACGCGCACCGTTGCGTTCGCATCTTCTGGGCCGCATGCGACTTCCACAACGAACGAGCCGTCGGGACTCCACTGGACAATTCGCTGCTCGGTGGCCGGTCCGGCGAACACATTCATGTCCGAGATCGCCACGGCGGGCGCGAATCGGAGCAGGCCACTCGGCGTGAACTGTGCCAGCCTCGGGCCGTCGTCGGCAGGGGCGACCAGTACCGTGGCCGACATGTCCCGAGGGCTGGCTGTTTGGACAACGAAGGCCTGGCCGGTCCGTAGGTCGATGAGTTGAGTCTGGCCGAGCGTATCGCCGGCGAGGATACTCGTCGACCACGCGTACCGTCCGCTGCTATCGACGGCCCACTGGCAATCCTCGGTCGTCGAGCCCGAGCCGCGCGGCGTCCGCAGACGTTCGGCCCCCGTCAACGCGTCCGAGACGACCAGTTGGTTGTCGGAACATCCGACCACCAGGCCGGTCGAGGTGATATTACCGGCTGGCAATTCCCGAATCGGCTGTCCGGTCTTGGCGTCGCGCACGACGTTGCGCGTGATCCCGATTTTCGACTCGCGCATCGCGATCATGCTGCCGGTCGGGTCGACATAGTCCGGAAACTGGGCGAAATCCCCCAGCGGAGGCGGGGAAGAGACCAGAACGGGCCCGGCACCCGCCATGTCGTACACCTCCAGCAGGTCGGTGTGCTGTGCCTGCTGCAGCTCTGCCCGTTGGACCTGCGCTCGGTTGAGTCGCACCGCGAGCCAGCGCCCGGTCTGATCCCAGCCGGTCGACACGCCATTGGGCAGCAGCGGCGCAGGCTCCGGCGGACGGACCAACGCAGGACCGGTGCGGTTTCGAACATCCCAGACGGCGACCGCACCATTGTCGGTCACCACGGCGAGTGCGGAGCCGTTCCGACTCAGGTTCAGCGAGGCGACCGTCCCGGCGATCGGTGGAAGTCGCCACGGCATCGGCTCATCGCCGAGCACACCGGTCCAGACTGTGACGTCGCGGCCCTCAGCGACCGCGACCTCGGACCCGTCGCCACTTGCCGCCCCGAATGTCGCATCGCGCCACAGGCCGGTCCGGTAATCCGTGACGGAGGACATCCGCACTTGTTGATACAGCAGTGCCGTCCGCACCATGTCGTCGTCCGGCGCATACCGCGCTGCGGCCTGCGCGAATTGCAGCGCCTTGTCCAGGTCGGAGTCGGCCACCCGCATGGATTCCGCCGCGAGGCTGCGCCCCGCCTGCAACCGCAACTGCGCCGCGCGAGCCGCACTGCTCCGGTAGGCGAGCACCGCCATCGACGTGGCCACGACCACCAGAACGGTGAGCGCTGCGGCCACCGCCCGCAGGCGCCGCACCTCCCGCCCGCGCAGCCGGCGGCTGGCCGCGATGAATTCCTGATGTGCTTGCGGCACATCGGATTTTCGAGCCTCGAGCTGGTCCTTCGCGGTCTCGAGAGCGGTACCGCGCAGCAACGCCTCGTGCTCGCGACCGCGCCGTTCCCAGTTGTCCAGGTCCTGCGCGAGGTGTTGCTGCCAGGCGCGGAAATCGCGGTCGGACTGCAGCAGGTCGTGCAGCCGTTCCCAGTTGTCGATGAGCGCTTGGTGTGCGAGCTCGACGGTGTCCGCGCCGTTCTTGTCGCGACCGACGACGACCAGGCGGTCGAGCGCCAGCCGCCCGGCCACACCGCGGAGTTCGGGGTACTCCCGCATCGGCAGCACCGCTCGGAGGAATCCGGCGCTGTTCGAGGTCGGCACCGCGAGCAGCTTCAGTAGCCGTTCCGCGTCGTCCCGCTCGGCGGGATCGGTGAACTGCGCCATGACCCGCTCGGCCCGCCGGGCGATGGAAACCTCCACACTGCCGACGTTTTCGTAATCAGCCAGGGTGATCCGGCCACCGGTGTGCCGAACCCACAGATCCGACAGCACCGACGCCAGCAACGGCAACCCGCCGGGCTGGTCGAAAACACCGTCGATCAGCCGCTGCACCACCGCATCGTCCAGCATCACTCCGGCACGCGCGGCGGGGCGGCTGATGACGTCGCGCAGTTGGGCACGGCTCAGCGGAGCCACCGCAACCGTTGTGCTGCTGAGGAATTCGGCGAGTTCGGCGTCGAGTAGGTCGTCCAGCGCGTCCCAGCGCAACGTCAGCACGATCGCCAGGCGTCCCTCGGTGTCGGCGCGGGTGAGCTCGAGCAACGCCTGCGATAGCGCACGGGCCTGCCGCGGGGCCGCCACTGCCAGATCTTCGAACTGGTCGACGAACAACACCGTGCCGTGCGGCGGAAGCTGTTGCAGCAGTGAGGCCACGTCAGTGGTGTCGGGCGCGGGCGCGGCCTGCTCGATCAACCAGGTAGACAGTGGCTCGTCCGCGGCGATGCCGGAGCCGATCGCGCGCACACCGGATTCCGTCGCAGCGTCGCCGCTGAGCCGGAATGCGGCGATCTGCCACCCCTGCTGCCGCAATCGCGGTATCACCCCGGCTCGGATCAACGAGGACTTGCCGGTACCGGAACGTCCCACCACCGCCGCGAAACCGCTCTGCCGCAGGGTCTCCCGCACCCGCGCGATATCGTCGTCTCGCCCGTAGAAGAACTCTGCGTGCTCCTCGTCGAACGGCGCCATACCGCGATACGGGCTCGACAGCAGCGCCGGATTCAGCCGCAGCACCTCGTCGATGGGAAGCATGAACGCGGTGCGGGTGTAGCGGCGGCGGTCGGCAGCGACCGCCATTCCGGTCACGGCATGCGCCTCGGTGTCCCAAACGGCGGCGCCACTGAACCCCTCGGTGATCGGCTGCCCGCCGGTCGCTGCCTGCAGCTGCACCCAGCCCTGGCTTTGCGGCGCTCGAAACTCGCCGGACACCCAGACACCGCCGGGCATCTCGGCCGGAAATCCGAACATCCGGAACTCGCCACCCCAGGGCTGGCCGGCAGGCCAGAACGGCAGCGGCGCAATGGAATCCGGGGGCGAATCGAGGAGCTCCAAGATGGCGATATCGCCGCGGCCGTCCGCGCGGATGGGGGTCCAGTGCCGGACCCGGGCGAGTATCGGAACTGCGGCATCCGTTGACGGAAAGTCCACGGCCACAGGCTCTTCGGGCCGTTCGCCGTCCGTCGGTTCCCGACCCAGCGCCGCCGATACGACGTGCGCGCACGTCGCAATCAGAGTGGGCCGCAACAGAAATCCGGCACCGACCACATCGCCGGTAGGCGTTAGAATCCGCGCTGATGCCCAGCCGAGCCGACCGGTTTCCGCAATCCCTTGCACGCGTCGAACCCTCCCCGGGAAGTTCGGCAAGCGTAGCAAATCCACCGATGGTGTGAAGGAATCGTCGCCGAGCACGGGCAGGAGACCGGAGATCGAATTCCGCGGTCCCTTCGGGATCTGAACTTCAGTCGCGCCGGCTACACAGCGCCATCGGCGCCAGATGGCATCCGAACCGAATCTTGTTGGCGCTGCGAGCCTCTGACGGGACGAGTGCATGTCGAGGCGGCTTCGCTCGCCTTCGTGAGTCCGGCCGGACGGTCAGAACTGTGGCAAGTCCTCCCACTCGCTCGACAGTCGGGCAGACCACGCCGGTTTGCGGCGGGTGAGCCGGGCGCGCATTCCTTCCGCGGCGTCGGGTGTGCCCATGACCCGCAGGTGCAGTTCGGTTTCGAGCGCGGCGACGCGGGTGGGGTCGTAGCCGTGGATCGCGGTGTCCCACAGCAGTCGTTTGCTCAAAGCCGCGGACATCGGCGCGACATTTGCGGCTATATCGGCGGCCATCGCGAGAGCGGCGGGCAGCACGTCGGCGGCCGGTAGGCAGCGGGTGGCGAGGCCGAGTCGCACTGCTTCCTGGCCGTCGAAAGTCCGTCCCGACAATAGGATGTCGGCCGCGACCGACATGCCCGCGACCTTGGCCACGGTCCAGTGCGCCATCGCGTCGGGCACGACGCCGAGGCGCACCTGGGGAATGGCGTAGCGGGCGGCGTCGGCGACCAGGCGGATGTCGGCCTGCATCGCCAGAGTCAGCCCGATGCCGATCGCGTGCCCGTTCACCGCGGCGATCACCGGTTTTCGCAGGGCGAAGGCGGGTGGGTCGACCGGTGATGCGGAAAATGCCGCGCTGTCGGGCTTTTCGAACGTCGTCGCACCGCCGGCCAGATCCGCTCCGGCGCAGAAGGCCGGGGCGGCGCCGGTCAGCACGATGACCCGGACATCGTCGTCGGCATTGAGATCGCGGTAGGCCAGGCCGAGCGCGCGCCCCATCGCGGCGGTGAAAGCATTGCGGCGCTCCGGCCGGTCCAATGTCACCACCGCGACGCCCTCGGCGATGTCGATCCGCACGTCGCTCATGCCTGCGCCTCGCTGACGCTCGGCTCCGGCATGACCGACCTTATCGGCTGTGTTGATGCTCGCTCGCTGCGCTCGCTCACGCGACCTGCAATTCCGTGACCAGGTCCCTGATGTGTGCGTCGGCGACGGCGTAACCCGGGAAATAGCAACAGATCCGGTCGGCGACGGCACCGAAGCGCACCATGATCTCGGCGGCGCATTCTTCGGGCGTGCCGTAGACGGCGAGAGTCTCGAGCATCCGGTGATCGATCAGTTCGGTCATCGCGGTGACCTGGCCGCGCTTGGACAGCGTATTCAGTTCCGGCTGGAGCTCACCCCAGCCCTCGACATCGAGGACCGGACGATAGGCGGGCGTCGATCCGTAGAAGGCGAGCAGCCGGCGAACACCGACGGCGGCAGCCTCGAGTTCGCCGGCGGTCCGGCCCATCGCGACGATCACCTGCGGATAGATCGCCAGCTCCGCGGCATCGCGACCGGCGCGCGTCAGGCCCTCGGCGATGGCAGGCTGGGTGCGCTCGGCGAAATGCCGGACACTGTTGAACGGCATGACCAGCAGCCCGTCGGCCACCTCGGCCGCGGTTCTGGTCATGATCGGGCCGAGCGCGCCGAGGCAGACCTCCGGCATGCCATAGGGATTGGGGCCGGGGTCGAAGGTGGGCGGCATCAAGGTATGCCGGGTGAATTCGCCCTCGAAGCGCAACGGCGTGCCGTGCTGCCAGGAGCCGAGGATGGCCTTGACCGCCAGCACCGCTTCCCGCATCCGTGCCGCCGGCTGCGACCACTGCCCGCCGTACCGCTTGTCGATGTGCGCGCGGGTCTGCGAACCCAGGCCAAGCCGGAACCGGCCGCGGCTGAGCAGATGCAGGTCGTAGGCCGCATGCGCCAGGTGCACGGGGCTGCGCGGGAGAGCGATGGCGACGTTGGTCATCAGGTCGACGGGTTCGGCACCGGTCGCCGCCAGAGTCAGCGGCAGGAAGACATCGTGGGCCCCTTCGAAGGTGAACAGGCCGTCGGCGCCGCACGCGACCAATTCGTTTGCCCGCGAGACGGCTTCGTCGGGACGACCGTTCAGCTGGAGATCGATCTTCATTGTTGCGCCGTCCTACCCGCGGCCACCAGCGCGTACAGCGCGTCGGCCATTCTCGACACGAACAGCTCGGCCTCCTCGCTGCCACGCGAGAGCGCGTGGAAGGTCGTTGTCCCCGCGAGTATCTCGAAGACGAATTCGGCATCGGCGCCGGGCGCGATCCGGCCGTCGTCGACCGCGCCGCCGAGCAGCTCGGCGAACGCCTTGCGCACCGGGGCCCCGATCGCCAGCAGCCGCCGCCGCGCCTCCTCCGTCTGTGAATCGGCCAGCAGGCCCGGCACTCCGGCTCGCGCGGCGGGGCTGTCCGCGCGAGCGAGGAAGATGCGCACCCAGGTCGCGAGGTCGGCCCGCAGGTCCCCGGTCGGCTCGGGCGGCGCGTACGCGCCCGGACCGTGAATGGCCTCCTCCAGCAGGGCCTGCCGAGTCGGCCAGCGTCGATAGATCGCCGGTGTG
This sequence comes from Nocardia sp. CA-084685, assembly GCF_050955785.1. NCBI lineage: Bacteria > Bacillati > Actinomycetota > Actinomycetes > Mycobacteriales > Nocardiaceae > Nocardia > Nocardia sp. CA-084685. The sequence continues at coordinate 840,698 of NZ_CP192094.1, read as the reverse complement.
TTCACCCCGGCGCGCTTGGCAATCGCCACGACCGTGGTCTGCGGATATCCCATTTCGGCCAATAACTGCCGCGCCGCGATGAGCACGGCGAGGTCTTTATCGGCATCACGCGGCCGACCGGGGCGCGGCGAGGTCTGCGAAGTCACCATTACATAGTAACCTGTAACGTTATTCGGCCCGCCGCAATCCGAGGTCGCACCTACACGCCGGCGAGCAGCTGCTCGATCCGTGCGACGCAGAATGCGGTCACATCGATCTCCGGCGGTAGCTGTAGCCGGTGCGCCATCCGTAGCAACGGGATACTGAGCAGGACGGCCGCCAGTATCTCGTTGTAGCGCAGGTTGCGCACCGTCATCCCACTGCGGTCCTCGTAGCGTGCGATCGTCTCCTCCCGGGTGGGCGTTCCCGGAAGCCTTTCGGTGTTTTGGAATTCCGAGCACGCCCAATCCAGGAACAGCATCCATGCGAGGTCGGCCTCGTGGTCGCCTATGTAGGCGATCTCCCAGTCGAGGACACCGGTGACCCGGAAATCGCTGTCGTAGAGGATGTTCGACATGCGGGCGTCGCCCCAGCACAGCGTGACGTGCTCGGGTACATACAGATTGGCGCGCAGCCAGTCCACGGCCCGGCGCAACACGGGTGGCTGAATGGTCGAAGCCCAGTCGAGCGCGGCGTCGACGTAACCGATCATCTGCTCGAGCGGCGCGGTGCCGAATTGCGGAAACGACAGGAAGTCCATATTCAGTGTGCGCCAGTCGAGCCGGTGGATTTCGGCGATGGTGTCGACACAGCCCCGCCACATCTTCGCGCGCTGGGCCGGCTCGGCGTCGAAGTACAGCCCGGCCGAGTGGTAGGACGGGAGGTCACCGGGCGCACTGCCCTCGATCCGGTCCATCACGAAGTACGGACTGCCGAGGGCTTCGGCGCCGCGATCCAGCCAACGCACGGCGGGAACAGGGAGGGCAGTGTCAGCGAGCCGGCGCATGACCAGCACCTGTCGCAGTAGATCGTAGTCGGGAAACAACGCCACCTCGGGCGGGCGGCGCAGCACCAGCGACACCGGCTCGGCGTCGTCGCATTCGAGGTCGAACAGGAAGGTCTCGGTCGCCAGCCCGCGCGGGCTGGCCGACCAATTCGTCACCCGGACGGAGTCCGCGCCGGGAAATCCGGCCCGCAGGACGGGGACGACGGCGGTCGGCAGATCGGCTGCCGTGGGCCGAGCGGTCATCAGTAGCCCTCGTATCCGTAGCGGGCATTGCGCCCCATGAACACCATCTCCACCAGCCCGTACCCGACTTTGCCTTCGCTGCTCTCGATCTTGCAGAAGGTCTCGGTGAGCATGCTGACCTGGCGCAGTTCGTCGGTATCGGTCAGGTCGACGGTGAAGCCGTCGCTGTAGAACGGGCCTTTCCAAATACCCGACGCGTATCCGCGGTACATGTCGTAGCCCGCCAATCCCGGCCAGAAGTCCTGGAGCGCGGTGACCGTGAAGGTACGGGTACTGCCGTCGGCGGCGTTCGTGGTGAAGCAACCCTCCGACACGATCCGGAAGTCGTCACGGAACCGCAGGTCGTGGGTCACGCTGACGATCGGCACAATCGCCGCCCGCGCCTCGATCGGCTGCTGGATGGAGCCCTCGAAATGCCAGCGCTGACCGTCGGCGGTCTCGCGCTGTGCGAAATGCACCAACTCGTCGTCGAACTGGAAGATGCCCATGAAGTACAGGACGCCCTCGGGGATCTCCGAGGGCTGCAGGCCACCGCCCTCGGAGAGGCTGCCACCACCGCCGCCGTGCCTGGTACCCCATGAGTGGTCGCGACCGAACCACCAGGTGCTCGGATCGATGTCGATGCGTTCGCCGTCGACCTCGAGCCAGCCGGAGATCTCGCCGTTCTGGTAGTAGCGCCGCGCATCCTCGCGGACCCGGCCGTGGGTGCGGAAGAAGGCGGGTTCCTGCTCGTAGGCGGGGAACTGTCCGGCGAAGTTCAGCTCGAGGCGGACACCGTGGTCGTTGTCACCCAGGGTGGCCCGCACCCCGCGCAGTGGCTCGGTGATCTCGTAGCGGTAGGGGCCGACCTGCCAGGCGCCCAGGTCGTCGTAGTTGCCGCCGATCTCGCGTGACAGGCGAGCCACGTGCGCCTTGCCGTCGACAGTGACCATCGCGTAGGCGTCCATGACATTGCGGTTGGGGTAGCGGGCCATACCGGTCATCACGCTCACCCGGCCGGTGGTGTCGAAGCCGTAGAGCACGATCCGCTCGGTCCAGCGCAAATCGCTCTGGACGACGTGGTCGAACGTCGTCGGCAATTGATGGCAGAGCAGTTCGTCCTGGGGAGTCAGCATGGGCGTTTCCTTCGAGAGTGGGGGTAGAACACGTTTCAAGTTAGCTAATTTGAATACACCATGAAGCGTTTTTGAAAAGCTCCCGATCTCGGCTACGCTCGGCCGACGTCGAAGGAGGAGTTATCGGTGAGTGAACGCCGCGAGGCCCGGCCGGGACCGGGCCGCCCCCGGGACCCGCAACTGGATGATCAGGTGCTGCGCGCCACCCAGGAACTGCTGGTGGAACAAGGTTTTCAGGCCACCACCATCCAGGGTGTCGCACGCCGGGCCGGGGTGGTCGCCACCTCGATCTACCGCCGGTGGCCGAACCGGATTCATCTCGTCGAGGACGCGATCTTCGCCCTCGACAGCGGCGTCGTCCCGCAGCCGACGGGCGACATCCGCGCGGATCTGCTCGCCTGGACCCGCCTGTTCTTCGCAGCCGCCACCCATCCCGCGGCTCGCTCCGGCATCCCCGGCCTGCTCTCGGCCTACCACGACGACGAGCAGAGTTACCGCAGGCTGCGCGAACGCGGCGAGGGCCTCGCCCGGGTCGCGCTGCGCGCCACCATCGACGCGGCGATCGACTCCGGTCAGGTCGCCCCCGGCTGCGATCCCGACCTGATCTTCGAATTCCTGCGCGGCGCAACGCTGCTGCGCGCCCTCACCCGCGGCGACGAGGACGGCGAACAATTCTGCCGCCAGACCGCCGCGGCACTGGTCACCCTGGCCGTCCACCACGAAAGTACGACATGAGAACTTCCTATCGCCGCCTGCTCGCCGCGGCGGCGGCCGTGCTGGTGATGCCCGCCGCCAGCGGCATCGCACAGCCCGACTCCGCGGGGGTCGTGCTGGAAAACCGCGACATCGCCGAGACCGCCGTCGCCCGCGCCACCTGCGCGGGCGACGCGCTACCCGAACCCGGCCTCCAAGGCGACGTGCCCGCCGGCGAACGCGACAGCCGCAGCAGCACACATGGTTACCGGTGCAACATCAGCCGCATCGGCGGCTACGCGGGCCGCGGCGCCGGGATCACCTCGACTCAGTTCGAGCACTGCGTCTATCTGGGCAGCTTCTTCCCCGGCAATCTGCTCGGTCCCGCGCAGGGCGTGCAGGTGGTCGACGTCGGCGATCCAGCGAACCCGGTGCTCACCGCCACGCTCACCGAACCGGCCATGCTGGCGGGAACCTGGGAAAGCCTCAAGGTCAACGCCGCGCGAAAGTTGCTGGTGGGCACGGGAGTTCCCGCATTCACCGGGGCAGGGCTGATCTCGGTCTACGACATCTCCGACTGCGCGCATCCGCGCCTGCTCAACCCGGGCCCCGGCACCGATCTGAGCCTGCCGGTCCCGATCACGGCACACGAAGGCGGGTTCTCTCCCGACGGCCGCACCTATTGGGCCTCGGGCGTCATCCCTGGGATCGTCAGCGCCATCGACCTGACCGATCCGGCCGACCCCCGCGTGATCTGGCAGGGGATGCCGGGCCAGTCCATGCACGGCATGGGCCTGCGCGCCGACGGCAACCGCCTGTATCTCGCCAACAACATGGGCGGTCTGACCATTTTGGACACCTCCGCGGTGCAGCGGCGCGATCCCGATCCGCAAGTGCCGATCCTTGCCCAGCTGACCTGGACCGACGGCTGGGCGACCCAGCAGAACGTCCCCGTCACCTATCACGGCGTGCCCTACCTGTTCAGCGCCGACGAGGCCGGATCCGGCGGCGTCAAACTCATCGACATCTCCGACGACGCACATCCGCGCGTGGTGAACACGATCAAGCTGGAGATCAACCTGCCACAGCACCGCGACAGTGCGATGGCATCCAGCATGGGCGGCTCACTGTTCGCCTACGACGCCCACTACTGCTCCGCCGACCGCCCGGTTAACCCCACCGCGCTCGCATGCGGCTGGATCTCCTCCGGCATCCGGGTGTTCGACGTGCGCGACCCGTTGCGCGTGCGCGAGATCGCCTACTACAACCCACCCGCGCGTACCGGTCAGAACAGCGAGCTGTGGAACTCCCCGCATGCGCTCGCATCGATCATCGGAGTTCCGCTGCTCAGCGCGCCCTCGGTGATGCAGGCCGTCGAGTCGGGCGCCTTCGATTCCGAGCAGGCACAGAGTTCGCGCACCGGCGACGTGGCTTTCGGCGACCTCTCCACCGACTGGTGCTTCTCCGCTCCCGAGTGGCGCGGCAATCAGCTGTGGGCCGCCTGTGCGGACAACGGGCTGCTCACCTTGGAGTTGTCCCCCGAGGTGTACACCCCACCCGCCGACCAGCACTCGACGGTCGGCTCATGAGCGAACTAGTTGAGTACAGCATCGCGGAGCGATTCGATGAGGGGCGGTGGCCGGGCGACGGGTGGGCGCGAATCATGTGCCGGCGCGCCGTGCGCATGCCGGAGCCGAGCGTCAGCGAGGCGCGGGCATGAGCCGACGAGTGCTGCTCGGCGCCGCGGTCGCCGCGTCGATCCTGCTCCTGCTGGTGCTCGGCGCGGCCGTACGCCCGCTCGTAGTCTCCGAGACCGCCACTGCCGCACCAATATTGACGTCCACCGAGATCGGCTTCGTACAGGACATGACCGGCCACCATCAGCAGGCGCTGATCCTGGTCGAGCGCCTCGCCCCCGATATCGACCCCACCGTACGACGGCTGGCCGACCAGATCGCCGATGCCCAGCGCCTGGAGATCGGCACGATGCTCGGCTGGCTCCGGTTGGCCGGGGCGACTCCGACCAACCCGCACCCGATGTCGTGGATGCCCTCCGGTCACCACAGCGCCGCGCCGGCGACCATGCCCGGCATGGCTACCCGCGCCGACCTCGACGCCCTCACTCGGGCACACGGCGCCGAGGCCGAAACGCTGTTTCTGCGCCTGATGTATCGCCACCACCAGGGCGGAGTCGCCATGGCCCAGACGTTCGACCAGTTGGCCACCGGCGGCCCGGTCGAACAGGCGGCCCGCGACATGATCAGCACGCAGAGCCAGGAGTCCGGGATCATCGGCCTGCTGATCACCCAGCACGGCGCGACAGCGGCCGGCTGAGTACCCGAACTCAGGCGGGCGCGACCAGCTCGCGGATCGTGGTGCGCACCTCGCCGACTGCCGGGACCGTGGCGAATTCGACCGACTCGTGCCAGAAGTCCGACAGCCGGGCGGCCGTGCGGCCGGTGGGGCGGTCGTCCAGTGACAACACCGGACCGACCTGCTCGGCCGCGTGTTCGGGCTCGCCGAGCATCAACTGCAGGCGGGCGGAGGAGATCGCGGCCATCGCCGGTGTCACGAATTCCTGTGGCACCGGAGGGTGAACATCGCCGAAGGCGATCCGTGCCAGGTCGGGTCGGGTGGCGAAGAGCTGACGGTAACTTTTGCCGAGTAGCCGCCACTGCTGTCCCGGCCCCGGCCAGTCGCGGCGCGGCCCGAGAAGCATGCCGATGGTGGCCGCGGTGAGGCTGCGGTCGGCGGCGCGATCACCGGCCGCGGTCTCGGCGGCTTCGCAACGGCATTCCGCGGCTACGACGATCGCGCGCTGGAACGCGGCCTGCTCGCCGAGAATGCCGTGCGCGTACGCCTCCAGCTCGGCAAGGGCGACCCGCAGCAGCGGCGTCGCCGTGCGGCGCGCCAGATACTGGGCGAGCTGAGCTATCTCCAGTCCCTCCTCCGGCCTGCCGCTATCGAGGAGCTGCCAGGTCGACTCGGTGAGGATCGCGGCGGTCAGCAGCGAGTCCCCCGCGGCGTGGGCCAGCCGCGCGGCGACGACCGAGTACCTGCGCGCGGCGGTGATGTCCTCCACGTCCCAGCTCATGGCGGCGGCGATATCGGCAAGCTCCGCGCCGACCCGCAGGGCGCGTCCATACCTGTTCGAGTCCGAAAGCTGCTGCAATCGAGGCAGATTCGCGGCCAGCCATGCCATGACAACGCGGCGCGGCGTCTGCCCGTCGCCCCATTGCCTGCTACGCGCCCAGGTCGCGAGCTGCTCGGCGGCCGCCAGCTCGGTCACAGCGAAGGTGGGGTGTCGAGCGCGCGTGCGCGCGACGGGCGGCAACAGCAGCGACGACAGTTGGCTGGGCAGATCGTCGAGCTCGCTGACCGACTCGACGGTCAGCCGGACGCGCAGGTGAACCAGCGGCATACCTAGCGCCGACTCATATGCGGCTATGTGCTCGGCACGCACCGCGCGGGCCCCGGTCTCGAGCTGGCCCAGGTACGGCTTGGAATAGTTCGTGCGCGCGGCCATGCCCTGCAGGCTGATCCCCGCAGCCGTTCGTGCGACACGCAGCGCCGAGCCGACCTCGCTCATGGCTCCACCTCGCTAACGCTCGGCTCCACCACGAGCGAGGGCTCGACCGCGCCTACTGTTCGCTCGCTGCGCTCACTCATGCCTCCACCTCGCTAACGCTCGGCTCCACCACGAGCGAGGGCTCGACCGCGCCTACTGTTCGCTCGCTGCGCTCACTCATGCCTCCACCTCGCTAACGCTCGGCTCCACCACGAGCGAGGGCTCGACCGCGCCTACTGTTCGCTCGCTGCGCTCACTCATGCGAGGTCCGCGACAGTGCAGGTCGACTTGTACATCGCTTCGAGAATACGTCGCCGGCATTTTGCAGCGCGGGTGTCTGCAAAGAGTCTGCAAGACCGCGCTGCCCGCCTTGCGCAGCCATTTGTCTCCCTATCGTCCGACATCGTGAGCAACAACTTCGTCTTGTCCGATCGGCGCCCGCGCAACGGCGCCCGGGTTGGGCTGACCATCCTCGCGCTGATCGTCGCCGCGGCGACCGGGATGACACCGGCGGCCGCGACGCCGCCCTACCAGCCCGCCGGCCAGGTCGAAGCCACCTATTACGCGCCAGGCCCCTGGACGGTGGCCGAGCGGACCGGTGTCGACTGCTGCACGTCGACCGGCGACAGCTACGACATCTGGTATCCGACCGATCTCGGGGCGCACGGCGTCGTCCACCCGGTCATCACCTGGGGCAACGGCACCATGGCCCACCCGCGCGAATACGCGTATCTGCTCGCGCACCTCGCGTCGTGGGGATTCGTGGTCATCGCCGCCGACCGGACCGACACCGGCACCGGCATTCAGATGCTCGACGCGGTGCGGTACCTGGCCCGTGAGAACAGCGACCCGAACAGCATCTTCAGCGGCAAGATCGACACCGGCCGGGCCGGCGCGACGGGGCATTCGCAAGGTGGTCTCGGCGCGATCAACGCGCTCGCGCGCGGCGGCGGCGCCGTCAGCACCGCGGTGACTCTCGAGATGCCGTTGTCGGCGGTCTGCGCGTCGCTGCCGTCGGCCGAGGGCCGGGGCGCCTGTATCGACCCCACCGCGGTGACCTCGGGTTCGGTGCTGCTGGTCAACGGTTCGGCCGACGGCATCTCGCCCGCGACCCAGCCGGCCCCGCCGGAGTTGATCGGTGCACAGTCGATGCAGGCGTACTACGACGCGCTGCCCCCCGGACTACCCAAGGCCCGCGCGGCGGTGGTCGGCGCCCAGCACAACGATGTCCAGGGCCAGCCGGACTGCACCAACTTCAGTTGCACCGAGGGCGTCTACCGCTACCTCGGCTACCTGACCGCCTGGTTCATGGACCGATTGCGCGGCGATTGCGCCGCCCGCGGCGCGTTCCTCGCCGACACCGGCGAGCTCCTGCACAACCCCCACTGGTCCGATCAAGCCAGCACCATCACCCCGTGACCGAAAGGCTGCATTTTTCATGGAAGACGACATCGAGAAACTACTCGCCAAGCTGGATCTGGACGGCAAGCTGCGACTGATCTCCGGCGCGAGCCTGTTCCGGATGGCCGGTGACCCCTCGATCGGCCTCCCCGAGATGCCGGTCTCCGACGGTCCCTCCGGTGTGCGTGGCGAGAATTGGGACGAGCGCGATCCGTCGGTGAGCCTGCCCTCGGGCACCGCGATCGGCGCGACCTGGAATCCGGCGCTGCTCACCGAGATCGGCGCCGTCATCGCCGCCGAGGCCCGCCGCAAAGGCGTCTACGCGGTCCTCGGCCCGACAATGAACCTGCACCGTTCCCCGCTGGGCGGCAGGCATTTCGAGTGTTTCTCCGAAGATCCGCTACTCACCGCCGAGATGGCCGACGCCTACGTGCGGGCCGTGCAGGCGCACGGGGTCAGCGCGTGCCCGAAGCACTACGTGGCCAACGATTCCGAGACCGATCGCTTCACCGTCGACGTCCGCGTCGACGACCGGGCACTGCGTGAGCTGTACCTCTACCCGTTCGAGCGCACCGTCGAGGCGGGGGCGTGGATGATCATGGACGCCTACAACTCCGTCAACGGCACCACCATGACCGAGAGCCCCTTGCTCAACGAACCACTCAAGGGCGCATGGGGATTCGACGGCGTGGTGGTCTCGGACTGGACCGCAGTCCGCACCACCGAGAGCGCGGCGCAGGGCACCGACCTGTGCATGCCCGGGCCGCCGCACCTGTGGGGTGAACCGCTGGCCGCCGCCGTGCGCGCGGGCGAGATCGCCGAGTCTGCCATCGACGACAAGGTGCGCCGCATCCTGCGCTTCGCCCAGCGCGTCGGTGCCCTGGACGGAACCCCGCAGCCCACACCGGTTTTCAGTGACGAGCAAGCACAGGATCTGGTCCGCCGGGTCGCCGCACAAGCGATGGTTCTGGTGCGCAACGACGGCGTCCTGCCCCTGGCACCGGACACGGCGGTCGCCCTGCTGGGCCCGTCGGCGGGCGAACCCCGCTTTCTCGGCGGTGGCAGGCGACCGTGATCCCCGGCCACACCACCACCCCGGCGGAGGGCCTGACCGGCCGGCTGCCGCTGACTCACACCGCCGGTGTCCACCTGTCCGAGGACCTGATTCCCGCCCCGCCGGCGATCATGACCGATCCCGAGACCGGCGAACCCGGACTGTCCGTGCGGTATCTGACAGGTGACATCGTGCTCGGCACCCAGCACCGCACCACGAGCCGCCTCGTGCTGCTCGGCGAACCGCTGGCCGCACGATCGAACGTGGTCGAGATGCGCACTCGGCTGCGTGCCGACATGGCCGGTGACTGGCAGATCGGTTTCGGCGGCGTCGGCCATATCCGGCTCGACCTCGACGGCGAGACCGTGCTGGACGAGAACGTGGCCCTGGATTCCGGCGATCCGGCGGCAGCGCTGCTCAACCCGCCCCAGCGTCACGTGACTCGCACGCTCGCCGTCGGCGACGAGGTCCAGGTACGGCTCGTGACCAGCATCGAGGAGGCGATGCCCGGTCTCGGCATCATTCTCGGCGCGACCCTCGGTATCCGGCGGCCTCAGCGCGATGACGACGAGGAGTTCGCGGCCGCGATCCAACTAGCGCGCGCGGCCGAGGTGGCCGTGGTCGTGGTCGGCACCACCGAGCAGATCGAGAGCGAGGGCGTCGACCGCACCTCCCTGCGGCTGCCCGGCCGTCAGGACGACCTGGTCGCCGCCGTCGCGGCGGTGAACCCGCGCACCGTCGTGGTGGTGAATTCCGGTGCGCCGGTGGAGATGCCGTGGCGTGACGAGGTCGCCGCGGTGCTGCTGGCCTGGTTCCCCGGCCAGGAGTTCGGCGCGGCGCTGGCCGACGTGCTCACCGGCACCGCCGAACCCGGCGGCCGGCTGCCGACCACCTGGCCGAAGACCATGGCCGACGTCCCGGTTCTGAACACCGCACCCGTCGACGGCGTCCTCGACTACACCGAAGGCATCCACATCGGTTACCGCGCGTGGCTGCGGGCAGGGATCGAACCCGCCTATCCCTTCGGCCACGGCCTCGGCTACACGACCTGGTCGACCGACGATCTGGTCGTCGAAGGGCGCACCGTCTCGATCACGGTGACCAATACCGGAGATCGCGAAGGCAAACAGGTCGTCCAGGTGTACCTCTCACGCCCGGACAGCGCCGTGGATCGACCGGTCCGCTGGCTGGCCGGCTTCACCGCCGTCACCCTGGCACCAGGCGAATCCCGGACCGTAGCGATCCCCTTGCCCGAGCGCGCATTCCAGCATTGGGGACCAGCCGGCTGGGAGACCGAGCCCGGCGAGTTCACCGCCCAGGTAGGCACCTCGGTCGCCGATCTCCCCCACACCGCCTATATCTACTGCCCCTTCTGATCGACCATCTCGAACGCAGTTCCCGAACAACGGAGCGTGGCCATGTCCACCAGTACCTCTCAACTCGACATCGACGATGACACCGGTCGGCTCGACGGTGCCTCGCGCACAAGGATTTTCACGGTTCTTGCGGTGATCGTCCTGTTCTCCGAGATCGCCCCGATGCAGTACACGATCGTCGCGGCGGCACTACAGAAGATCGCGCCGAGCTTCCCGGGCGTCGGGGCCAACATCAACTGGGCGATCATCGTGTTCGGATTGGTCGGTGCGGCCGCGTCTCCGTTGATCGGCAAGATGAGTGACGTGTGGGGCAAGAAGCGGATGTTCCTCATCTGCGGTGTGCTGTTCGTCATCGGCTGCGTGCTCGACGCGACCACCTCGAACTGGGCCGTCTTCCTGTTCGGTCGCTGCCTGCAGGCCACCGCCATCGCGACCGCGGTGATCGCCTACGGCCTCATCCGAGACTTGATGCCGCGCGACATGGTGCCCCTCGCACTCGGTTTCACGGCCACCGGTTTCGGTGTCGCCTCCATCGCGGGCCCGATCCTGGGCGGCTACCTGGTCGACAACTACAGCTGGCGTGCGATCTTCTGGGTACTCGCTTCGTTCAGCTTGATGCTGCTGCCGATGGTGTGGCTGATCGTGCCCGAATCCAAGCTGCGGGTGTCCGAGCGGATCGACGTCGTCGGCGCCGCGCTGCTGTCCGGTGGCGCCGCGCTCATCCTGATCTACGTCGACAAGGGTCATGACTGGGGTTGGGCAAGGCCGACCACGCTGGCCTGGCTGATCGCGGGCATCGCGCTGCTCGTCCTGTTCGTCGTTGTCGAAAAACGCGTCTCGACACCGGTCATGGACATGAACCTGCTGTTCCATCCGCGCGTCGCGTTGGTGCTCGCCGGTGCGCTCTTCGCGTCCCTGCAAATCGGCATCGTCTCCTACGCCATCGCCTACATGGCCCAGACCCCACCCGAGCCGACCGTCGTCACCGGCGTCCAGCAGGGCACGCTGGCCGAGATCCAGGAGATGACGGGTCGGGTGCTGCCGCCCGAGGCCGTGCAGGTCAGCCTCGATCCCGGGTACACCTACGGCAGTGGGTACACCCTGCTCGAGTTCGCCTTCCGGATCGCGCTGCTCGGCTCGGTGATCACGATGATCTTCGGCGCGGTGGCCGGCCTGCTGGCCAAGCGCGTCGGAGCCCGACTGCCGCTGGTTGCCGCCCTGTTCATCTTCGCCGGTGCGGGGATCGCCTTCGCGGTGTTGCCGCTGACCACCACCAACTTCCTGATCGTGAACTCGATCTTCAGCATCGGATTCGGGATGTATTACGCCTGCATGCCGATCCTGCTGGTCGATGCGGTTCCACAGGAACAACAAGGCATCAGTCTCGGCATGCTCGGTGTCATGCAATCCATGGGAGTCGCGATCGGCCTGGCCATCGTCACCGCATTCCTGCACAACAACAGCATGAGCGCCCTGGTGAGCGTCGGCGGGCAAACCCAACCAGCCACACCGCTGCCGGACCTGTTCGGTGATCACGGCTACCAGTTGGGTTTCTGGGTCTGCGCGGCCGCCTCGATGCTCGCCCTCTCGTTCGCGCTGGTAATGCAGCACGGCCGCACCCCGGCCACCGGCGGCATCGCCCACTGACCATGATCGCCGCGTCACATCGATGAGCACCGTCGGTCTACCCTCAGCGACCGAAGGGCGTGATCAGCAATGTATTGGCAAACCTCCGAATTGCTACCGATCTTGTAGTAGTTTGACTGACTACCGTCGCTGGTGCGATCGCGTCGTCATCGGCGGCGGGTTCGAATCGAACGGGTGCACGCGTCGGCCCGCTGCGGAGTTGAGCGCTGCTGGTGTGCCGGCGCGGATCGTCTTCCGGCCCAGGGGGACCCATGCATGGGGATATCCGCACGATGCACTGCACAATTCGTGGCCCATGTTCGCGGCCGCGATCGGCGCCTGATCGGTTCCGAAGACCGCATGATCACCCAAAAGCGACCATTCACACAGCGAATCCATCCCTCGCCGGACACCCCCCGTTTCGCTCGTAGCGGGCGACCTCGGGCGGCGTCGACTAATCGCGAATAAACCGCCAAATGTGTTGTGGGAAGCCATATCTTCCTATATGGGCCGCCGTTGCCGATTTGTTTGCCGGGAATCGGCGGGGGTACGCGCAGACAGAACGTCCTTATTGTCAGCGCCGATCGATTTCGAGTGGTGATGACCTGCGCAGCCAAGGCAGCTCGAGGAGAGGATTGATTGCGATGACGGTTGGTCTCGACGTTCGATCCGAGCGTGAGCGCATTGCCCGCGCGTGCCGCCCGGGGCAGCCCTTGCCCGAATTTGTCTACAGCAGCGACGAGGACGCGTTGTGGTCGCGTGTTTTCGCGACACTTTGCGCTATGCACGAGCAGGTCAGTTGCGCGCACTATCGTTCGGCCGCTCGCCGCATGAAGTTGCCCGCCGGCCGGGTACCACAATTGAGTGAGGTCTCGCGCACGCTTCGTTCGTTGACCGGCTTCGAGCTTGCGCCGGCTATCGGAAGCCTACCGGGCCGCCTGTTTTACGGCCCTCTTGCCGACGGCGTCCTCCACGCGACCCCGGATGTGCGCCCCGCTACCGAGCAATCGTTCTCGCCTGAGCCCGATGTCATCCACGAACTGGTCGGACATGCGGTAATGCTTGCCGATCCGGAATTCGCGGAACTGTATCGCTGCTTCGGACGAGCCGCCAACGACGCCGTCTCGAACGAGGCCAGGACAGCGATCGCGCGGTTGTTCTGGTTCACCCTGGAGGTCGGCGTGGTCTCCGAAAAGGGTCACCCGCGAGCGTATGGAGCTGCCATCTTGTCCTCGGTCACGGAGATGGAGTCTTTCGTGGATGCGGATTTGAGGGAGTTCCGAGTCGAGGACATAGTCGCCAGCGGCATCGACGACAGCATTTGTCAACCTGTCCTCTTCGTCGCCGATTCGGTCAGCCGGATGATGGATGAGGTAAAGGGCTTCCTCGGGACAAGCGTCGGTTCGTGACGGTGCTGTCGCTCGCTATCTGCATGATTACCTTCGCCGACATCCTCGCCGTCGAGAATTAAGGAATTGCGGTGGTAGACCTGTCGAGTACCAGGCGTGGCAATGGCAGCACGACTCCGGAAGCGGACTTCTTCGAGTTGTCGGTCGCGCAGTCCGAACTGTGGCTGGCCCAACAATTGCATCCGACAGTTCCGTTTTCCATCTCTCAATACACCGACCTGCACGGTCGCCTCGACCTCGGACTGCTCCAGGACTGTCTGCGCCGCGCCGGTCGCGAATTGCAATCGCAGCATGTGCGATTCGCCATCGTCGGTGGACAACCGCGCCAATACCTCGACCACGACCTGGAAACCGGATTCGACTGCATAGACCTGAGCGATCACCCCGACCCGGAACACGCCGCGCAAGTGTGGATGAGCCACGACCATCGCGGCGGCATCGACCTGACCGGCACCGACGTCACAAAGACGGTGATGTTCACCCTCGGCCCCGACCGACACCGCTGGTACGCGCGCAGCCACCACATCGCGGTCGACGGCTTCGGCGCCGCTCAGGTGTTGCAGCGAACGGCCGAATTACATTCCGCGGCAAGTGAAGGGCGGACCGCGACACCGTGCCGGGCAGTGTCCCTGACCGAGATTGTGGCGGCAGAGCGGCGATATCGGTCCTCGCCGCGGTTCGCGGCCGATCGCGAGTACTGGGGAAACCATCTCGCCGGCCTGAATCACGTGACACGGCTCAGTGATCGGTACGCTGCACCGTCGGCACGGCCACATAGCGCGCACGCAACTCTCGATGCGGCGGCAATGGCCCGGCTCGATGCCGCAGCCGGCCGGCATGGCACCGGCATGGCCGAGGTGCTGGTCGCGGCGGTGACCGGATTCCTAGCGCAAATGACCGGTGATACCGATATCACGGTGTCACTGCCGGTCGCCGCGCGCACCACCGGGGCGCTACGGCGATCGGCGGGGATGGTCTCGAACGTGGTGCCCTTACGCGTGCGGGGCGTGGCCGAGAGCACGGTCGGTGACCTGGTCCAGCAGGTACGCCTGAACATGATCGGCGCGTTGCGCCACCAGCTGTATCGGCACGAAGACTTGCTCCGTGACCACGGCGTGGGTCAGGCCGGTCGCCATGGCTACGGCCCACTGATCAACGTCCTCACCTTGCCCGACAGCATCGGCTTCGGCGCCGTCCGCGGTCGAACGCACCTGCTTTCGGCTGGGCCGGTGGAGGATATGGCGATCAGCTGCTACCGATTCGGTACCGGGCCCCTCACCATCGACTTTCATGCCAATCCTGAGCTGTACACAGCAGACGAGGTGGATAGGTATCGACAGCAGTTCATGGACTGCCTGACCCGATTCCTCTGTGCTTCCGGTGCGGAGAAAGTGTTCGCTGCTATCGCCGACAAACGCACAATCGCTACCCCACGGCAGCGACGCCGCCAGCGGTTGCTGCCGGAGTTGCTCGCGGGCGGAATCGGTGCGGGTGAGCGGATCGCACTGAGCGGCCCGGACCGGTCGGTATCTTATCGTGAACTCGACGAGTTGACCGCCCAGTGGGCGCGTGAGCTGATCGCGCACGGGGCAGGGCCGGAAGTCGTTGTCGCCGTGGCGTTGACCCGGTCGGTGGAATCGGTCATGGCGTTATGGGCGGTAGCCCGGGCGGGCGCGGTGTTCTTCCCGGTAAATCCCACCGATCCGCCGGCGCGCGTGGCGAAGCTGATCACTGATTCACGCGCGAGGCTGGGAATCACCCTCACCAGGTGGCGCACACCGCTGGCGGCCACGACGGTCGACTGGTTGATGCTCGACAGCGACGAGTTCACCTGCGCCGCCGCGTCACGGTCGGTCGCTGCGGTGACCGACGCGGATCGGATAGGACCGCTGCGTGCCGCGCACCCCGCCTATCTGATCTACACCTCCGGATCCACCGGAGAGCCCAAGGGCGTGCTGAGCACGCACGAAGGTCTGGCAACACTGGCCGACGACCTGCGCACCCGTAATCGCATCAGCAGCGAATCGGTAGTGCTGCAAGCACATTCACCATATTGCGACGCGTCGATGCTCGAATACCTCTCCGCGTTCGCTCCTGG
The DNA here is from genome assembly GCF_050955785.1 of Nocardia sp. CA-084685. NCBI lineage: Bacteria > Bacillati > Actinomycetota > Actinomycetes > Mycobacteriales > Nocardiaceae > Nocardia > Nocardia sp. CA-084685. Next base: position 825,130 of record NZ_CP192094.1, on the reverse strand, counting down.
GGCGAAGCTGGTCGCCTTGGCGCCGGACATCGTGGCCGGCCAACGGCTTTCGCAGGTGATGCAGGACGAGGCGATCACGCACCTGGTGGTCACACCGGCCATTTTGGCAACGCTCGACCCGAACCGATTGCCGTCGCTGCAGACCGTAACCGTCGGCGGAGACAAATGCCCGCCTGCCTTGGCCAGACGCTGGGCCAGTCGGCTACCGATGTTCAACTCCTACGGCCCGACCGAAGCGACCGTGGTGGTGACCCAAACCGAACCGCTCGACCCGAACGCCACGATCACGATCGGCCGGGCACTGCCCGGAGTGCAGACTCTCGTGCTGGATGCCCGGCTGCGCCCAGCTCCGCGCGGCGCCCGCGGCGAACTGCATCTCGCCGGTGACGCGTTGGCGCGAGGGTATCTGGGACGGCCCGGGATCACCGCGCATTGTTTCGTGGCGAATCCGTACGGGCCGACGGGAACCCGGATGTATCGCACCGGTGACATCGTCCGCGAGCAACCCGATGGCACGCTGGAGTACCTCGGCCGAGGCGATGTCCAGATCTCGCTACGTGGGCAGCGCATCGAGCCGTCCGAGGTCGAGCGCGCGCTGGCCGCGGACGAGGCAGTCGATCAGGCCGTGGTGCGGATGTGGACGTCCGAGACACTCGGCGACCGGTTGATCGGTTATGTCGTCCCCACGGAGGCAGAGCGCGAGCATTTCGACCGCGCCGCCGTATTGGCACGGTTACGGACAGTCTTGCCGCCCGCAATGATTCCGGCGGTGTTGGTACCGCTGCCCGAGATACCGATCAATCCGAGCAGCGGCAAGACCGATCGATCCGCATTGCCGGATCCACAGGCGCTGGCGCGTCCGGCATTTCGCGCGCCGACGTCACAAATCGAGCACACGGTCGCGGCGGCGATCGCCGAAGTGACCGGGCAGACGCGTATCGGCTTGGACGACAACTTCTTCGAACTCGGCGGCAACTCGTTGCTGGGCGTCGAACTGTGCCAGCGGTTATCGGAGCGGACCGGCACCACAGTGACGATCTCGTTGCTGTTCACCCCGACGGTGCAAACCTTGGCCGCTGCCATCGAATCCACAGCGGTCGGAGCGAACAGCGATGTGATATTCGGCGGTTCGGCCTTGGAGACGATCCTCCCCTTGCGTAGCAACGGTTCCGGGACGCCGTTGATATGTCTACATTCCGCTGTTCCGCTGTCGTGGTGCTACTCGGGGTTGCTGCAATACGTCACCGACCGGCCCGTCTACGGGCTGCAGTCCCCAGCCATCTCCGGACAATCGAGGCGATACCGCACCGTCGAGGAACTCGCCGAGGTGTATCTGCACGAACTCACGCGCGTGCAACCGGAGGGGCCGTACCATCTGCTGGGCTGGTCCCTGGGCGGGCAACTCGCGCACGCGCTCGCCGTTGAGCTGCGCGCCCGAGGGCACGCCGTGGATTTGCTCGTCATGCTCGACAGCGTGGCATTCGCCGACGGTGCCTCCCAGCCGCAGCCGCCCACCGTACGCGATCTGGTCACCCACCTACAGGGCAATGAGGCAGCCACTCCGGACACCCGACCACTCACCCTCGACGAAGCCGTCGACCTGCTCGCCGACAGCACCGGGCCCGGTCGTGGATTGACCCGCCAGCAGCTCGAACGTCTGCATCGTGGATATGTCGACTGCGTTGCCATGTCCACGTGCTACCGGCCGACATCCTACGACGGCGATCTGCTGTACTTCTCGGCGCGCGAAGGCATCACCGGCGAACTGACCGGCGATATGTGGCGACCTTATTGTTCCGGACAGATCACGCAACACTCCGTCGACCTAACTCACGCCCAAATGACAAACCCCGAGGCGCTCGCGGTCATCGGGCCGATCCTGGATGCCGAACTGAATCGGCGGCAAGGGGAAGGGAAGGACATGTGAGCAAGCATTCCGCCGCTATCGTGGCAGCCACGGTGTCGGTTGCTTCATCGATCCTGCTGACCGCGCGTCGGCCGAGAGTATTCGGTCTACATCCCCCGCGGTCGGTGCTGGCCGCAATCGCCACAATCGCCCTGGCAGTTGCCGCCAACGAGTGCGTCGGCAAACCGGTTATGTTTCTGCGATGGTCGTATGTGCGGTTTCTATTCGGCCTACGACACATGGGCACCACCTGGCAGGTCGGTGACGGCCGCGAACAAGCCTTGGCCGACTATGTGTGCGCGCATGCGCGCCGAAACGACATCGACGACGTCATCAGGGCGATCGACGAGTTCTGTTACACCAAGAGTTACCTGATCAACATCGGTGACGAGAAGGGAAAGATCCTCGACCGCGCTGTCGCCGCTGCGCATCCGCACCGCCTGCTGGAGCTCGGAACCTACTGCGGCTACAGCGCATTGCGCATCGCGCGGGTCATGCCCGCCGATGCCGTTTTGTACTCGATCGAGTTCAATCCGGCGAATGCCGCCGTTGCCCGACGGATCTGGGACCACGCGGGCATCGGCGAGCGCATCGTCGTGCTCGTCGGCACGTTGGGCGACGGCGGAAAGACCCTCAGCGCACTGCGCGACGAACACGAGTTCGCCCCCGGCACAATCGATTTCGTCTTCCTCGACCACGAGAAAGACGAATATCTTCCCGATCTCCGCCGGATCCTCGACCAAGCCTGGCTGCACGCCGGTTCGGTCGTCGTGGCAGACAACGTCAAATACCCCGGCGTCCCTGGGTATCGAGCATTCATGCGCCGCCATGAGAGCGCCCACTGGCGAACCCGAGAACATCGGACGCACGCCGAATACCAGAAGATCATCAAAGACCTCGTACTCGAATCGACCTTTCTCGGCTGATCAGCCGAGGCGGGTACCCACTAGCCACGGATCGCCGGTCGCATCGGCGCGGCAGAAGCGAGAACGGCTGGGAGCCGCCCTACAGCCTCGAGGATGGGTTCGACGGTAAAGTTCGCACCGACATTTCGACGTGACTGCTCGGCAAGCGCGTTTTCGATGCAACGGGCCTCGGCCGGACGGGAACTGTCCCATGCCTATCGATGTTCAGGCCGCTGTCGGTCTTGCGATACCGGAGCAGGAGTTCCACTGGTCCGAGCAGAATATGCGCGAATATCGCCGGGCTGTCGGGCAGGAGCCGCGGCAGACGGGTGTGCTACCGACCTTCGCGATGACCGCGCCCGGCGCATTCGGCGTCGCCTCACCGGATTTCTATCTGCCCGGGCCGCCGGAGATCCGATTCCCCGGCATCCGCCTGAACCTGGCCACCCTGCTGCACCTGGAGCAGGAGCTCGTCGTTCCCACACCACTGCCCCGAACCGGATTCGCCAGATGCCGCGGCGAGGTGGTTGGCATCGAGGAGCACGGCACCGCGGCGGTTCTGGTTCAGCGCACCACCATGATCGCGGCCGACGGAACCACGCTGATGTCCGGGATCTCGCGGATCCACGCCCGCGGTGAAGGCGGAAATGGCACAGACAACCGTCGCACTGCCGCCGCGACGACGCCTACCCGCGGTCCCGACGCCGAAACCCGCACGCCAACCTCGACCGCGCAGGCGGTGTGGTACCAGGCGTGCATTCGCGGCGGTTCGCTACACGACAACGTCCATACCGACGCCGCCTTCGCCCGCGCGGCCGGATTCCCCGGACCGATCCTGCAGGGCGTGTGCACCTACGGGATGGTGTGCGCGGCACTGGTCGATGCGGTGGCGGATTCGGACGCCGGGCGGGTGCGCCGGTACGCGGCTCGCTTTCGGGGCGTCGTCTTTCCAGGTGAGTCCTTGCGCACGCGGATCTGGAGCACCGACGATGAGTACGTCTTCGTCACCACCGTGCCCGAACGCGAGGACAAGCCGGTGCTGTCCGGAGCACTGAGAACCGGATGATCAGCCCCATTCCAGAAACTTGCCGATCTCGGCGGCCACCTCGTCGGGGTTCTCCATGTGCAGATGATGACCGCCGGGAAGGGTGACCTGCCGTAGTTTCGGAACGCTGCCGATGCGCGTCGGATAGTACGGCTCCACCAGCGCAGTGCGTTCGGCCGTCACCAGCAGCGTCGGGGCGAGAATACCGCGCAGAAAGGCCAGCACTTGTTCCTCGCCGAGCGTCGCGGTGAGGCCGCGGTTGAGGCGCACGTCGTGACGCCAGGAGAAGCCGCCGGGAACCTCGATCAGATCCCGCTCCACCAGCACCTCGGCGGTGTCGAGGAGAATATCGGCCAGCTGGACCCGTGTCTTCACGGCGTGAATCCGACTGCGGTACACCGGATGCCGGTCACCGTTCAGGTAGGTGTCGAGGTAGCGGGCAAGGCCGAACACCGCGCGGTCCGGATCCGCCGACAGCGGCCCGATCGCGTCGAGCAGCACCAGTCGATCGACCTTGTCCGGGTGGATTCCGGCGACCAGTGACGAGACCGCGCCCCCGAGCGAATGCCCGATCAGCCGGAAGCGGTCCCAGCCCAGGGTGTGCGCCAACTCCAGCACACACGCCGCGTAGTCGACGTAATTGCACGTGAGCGCGGGTATCGGGTCGGATAGGCCGTGACCGGGTAGATCGACGGCGATCAGATCCGCACCCGGCAGCCGCTGCGCGAGCGCATCGAAACTCGCGCAGTTGTCGAGAATGCCGTGCAGGCACAGCACCGGAATACCCTCGCCTCCGGTTCGCTTGCCGCGCAGGGTGATTCCGGCTCTCGGCAGCCGGATGGACACCTCCTCCGCCGAGGTCACCGCTTGTCCAAACGGCCGAGTACCAGATCCGACAGTTCCAGCACGCTCGGGCCTTTCATCAGTTCCATGATGGTGACCTTGGTGCCCAACTCCCGTTCGAGCCAGGCGCTGATCTCGACGGCGAGCAGCGAGTCCAGGTAGTCCATCAGCGGCATGTTCTCGTCCAGCGTTTCCAGGGGGATGCCGAGCACCGCCGCCAACCGGCCCTTCAACGCCGTCGTGACGAGTTCACCGCGATCGGCGCCGCCGGGAGCCTCCAGTCGCTGGCGCAGGGAGCCCGCCGCGGTGCCGACGGCCGTTACCGACTGCCCCGACACCTGCTCGTAGCGGGGGTGGGTCTCGGGCGTGATGCCGTGGTGGCCGAAGAATTCCGGCCAATCCATGGGCAGCACCCCCACCTGCGCAATGCGGCCGGACCACAGCCTGGTCAGGGCCCGATACGCCGCAGCGGCGCTGAAACCGCGCATACCGGTGGCGGCGACGAAACGGCCGATATCGTCGTGGCGGGCAACATATCCGGCATCGGAGATCGCACCCCAGTTGACTGCGAGTGCGACCTGTCCCCGCGCACGGCGGGCGTGGGCCAGGTGATCCAGTACTGCGTTGGCCACGGCGTAATTCGCTTGGCCCCGGTTGCCGACCATCGAGGTCGCGGAGGAGAACAGCACGAACGCCTCCAGCGGCAGGTGCGCGGTGAGCTCGTCCAGATACATGGCACCGAACGCTTTGCCCGCCAGAACCTTTCGGACCCGTTCGGGATCCATGTCGACGAGCAGAGCATCGTCGAGGACCATCGCGCAGTGCAGCACACCACGCAGCGGCGGCCCGTCGGCCTCGATACGATCCAGGACCGCGGCCAACTGTTCTCGGGAGGAGACGTCCACCGCCTCGGCCAGTACCCGCACGCCGCGCTGCCGCAGCGCCTGCACTCGGGTGGCGCGCTCGTCGTCGGCGACACCGGATCGCCCGAGCAGCACCAGGCTCCGCACTCCCGACTCGGCGAGCGATTCGGCCATCGCCAGGCCGAATCCGCCGAGACCGCCCGTGATCAGCCAGGTCCCGTCGAGCGCGGGCGGACGCGCCGGAAGGACCACCTCGACATCGCGCTCATTCATGGTCATCACGACCTTGCCGATATGGCGGGCCGCGGCCAAGTGCCGGAACGCCGCCTCGGTCTGCGCCGGGTGGTACAGCCGGTACGGCAGCGGGCGCAGTTCCCCGGAGGCGAAGCGGTCCATGAGTGCGCGGAATACCGCATTGGTGGCCCGCGGCCGGTCCACCAGCAACTGGCGTAGATCGAAGGCGAAGTAGGTGAGGTTGCGCAGGAACGGCCGCAGCCCCATCCGGCGGTCCTGGAGCAGATCGCGCTTGCCGAGTTCGACGAACCGGCCGTACGGCGCGAGACAGGCCATACTGCGTGCAGCCGCTTCTCCTGCAATCGAATTCAGCACCACGTCGACACCCTCGCCGCCGGTCGTTGCCCGGATCCGGTCGGCGAAATCCAGTGAGCGGGAGTCGAAGACGTGCTCCACCCCGAGTGCCCGCAGCAGGTCGCGCTTGGCCGGACTGCCCGCCGTGGCGAACACCTCGGCGCCCGCGAGCCGGGCGATCTGCACGGCGGCCAGGCCCGTGCCGCCGGTGGCGGCGTGGATGAGGACGCGCTCGCCTGCGGTCACCCGGGCGAGTTCGTGCAGGGCGTACCACGCGGTGAGGAACACGATGGGAACCGAACCGGCGGCCTCGAATCCGAGGGCTCCCGGTTTGGGGACCACATGGTCGGCCGAGACGATCAGATGCGAGCCAAGGGCGCCCTGGGCTGGGCTGACGGCGACCACCTCGTCACCGACGCACAGCCCCTCCACATCACCGCCGACACGGGTGACGACACCGGCGCATTCGGCGCCGAAACGGTGCCCGCTCACCGACTCCAGTGACGGGATCTGGCCGAGCGCGATCATCACGTCCAGAAAATTGAGCCCCGCCGCGATCACCTCGATCTCGACCTCGTCCGCGGCGGGGGCCACCCGCTCGCGCAGGTGATAGTGCAGGCCGTCCAGGGCTCCGGGACTCGTTATCGTCAAGCCGAATCCGCTCTCGGGCGGCAGCGCCGCCCCGGTCGCGGTGTCGCGCTCCGGCGACCACGAGGCGAGGCGGCGCACGAAACGCTCGCCGGAGCGGGCGAGAATTTCTCGTTCCCGGCCGTCGGTGAGCACCTCCGCCCACACGACGTCGAGATCGCCGCGCGCGGGTTCGGCGTCGAGATCGACCACGGTGAACCGCAATTCGGGCAGTTCGACCGCGACGACGGCCGCCAGCCCCCACGCCGCGGCACCGGTGAGCGCGGCGTCGCCGATTCGGTGGGCGTGTGCGCCCCGCGTCAGCACGACCACCCGCGGCCAGTCCGACGGATCGTCCCGGCACACCCTGCGCAGCACGTCGACGATGTCGAGGGTGGCGGTGGTGAGGGTCTCGTCGAGGGGCCCGTCACCGCGCCCCGTCCGCATGTCGACGATCGCCGCGGGCGGCGCGTCGAGGTCGATTTCCTCAGGCGCGCGCACGAGGACCGCGCGGCCGCCGTACTCGTGCACCCGGTCGGCCAGCGCGGCCGCCAGCGGGTCGCCGTCGGCGAGGACGTACCAGGTGCCCAGCGGCTCGGCGGGCGCCACGGGCGGGTGCGGTACCGGTGCCTGCAGCGCGCGGGCCAAAATCAGCGACTGGGATCCGGCTCCCGGATGCGCCGGATCGCCGAATGCGGCCACATCGTCGAAGTCCAGCGATCGCAGCAGTTCCGACCAGTCGTGCGCGGACAGCAGCGGCGTCTGCGGGCGCAACCGCTGATCGCGGAACGACCACCAGCCCTCGGTAAGTCCGAAGGTGAGATCGAGCCACGGGTTCTCCGGTGCCGCCTCCAGCAGCATCAGCACACCGCCGGGGGCGAGGGCGTCCTGCAGGTACAGCAGCGTCTTCTTGGCGTCGGCGGTGGCGTGCACGACGTCGGAGGCCACGACCAGATCGAACGCGGCCGAATCGATGTCCTGGGCCAGCAGGTCCTGTTCCAGATCGAGCACCCGGTAGTCGACGAAACCATAGGCGCGGAAGCGTTCTCGGGCCGCGGCCAGGAACGCGGGTGAAACGTCGGTGAAGACGTATTCGCACCGATCCGCCGACAGCACCGGGAGCAGGCTCGCGGTCAGTCCACCGGTGCCGCCGCCGACCTCGAGCACACGCAGTGTGCGGCGCGGGTCGGCGCTGTCACCGAGGCGTCGCACCAACTGTGCGGCGAGCACGTTGTAGAACCGCGCGACCGGCGAGTTCTGGTAGATGGCTTCGAGATCGACCGGCGCGGCGTCGGAGAACAGCAGTTCCAGCGGGTCGGCACGGCCGATGAGGATATCGCGCAGGTGGGTGCCGGTCTGGCGCAGCAACAGCAGTTCCCACGCACAGTCGGGATGCCGGGCGAAAAGGTCCGACCACCATGTGTCGGTGTCGAGCGTGACCGGCCGTTCGAGACGGTACCGTCCGTCCGACTCGCGCACGGTTCCCGCGGCGACCGGCAGCCGCAGCAGGCCGTGCAGGGCACGCCGATACTTCGGCAGCAGGTCCGGGATGTCGGCGACCGCGAACTCCCCCTCCAATCCCCACTCTTCGAGGCATCGGGTCACGTAGCTCGCGCAGAGCCGGGCGATATCCCGCTGGTAGTCGGTGGCGTAGGAGGTGCGGTCGAGTCGCCGCGAAAGCTCCTGTGCCGTCGTATCGAATTCGGCCGCGAGTTCGGTGGGAGCGACGGTGAACGCGCTGTGCTCGGGCGGCACCACCGGACCGCGCGAATGCCAGTCGAGGGTGTAGTAGTGCTCATCCAGGTTGTCGGCCGGACCGTCGTCGCCGTGCCGCACTGCCTTGCCGGACAGCGAAATGTACTCGGCGACCACCGCGCCCTCGTCGTCGAGCAGATAGATGTCGACCAGCAGGGTCTCGTCGTTCTTGCGTGGCCGTGTGTAACACCACACCGGCAGTGCGACCGGCCGGTGCACCCGGATCCGTTCGATACCCGTCGGCAGGTAGCTCATCGGCAGCAGTTCGTCCGGATGCTCCGCGGTCGGATGCAGTATCGCGCTCTGGAAGCAGGCGTCGAGGACAGCCGGATGCAACAGATAGCCGTCGATCCGGTTGCGCAGCACACGCGGGGTCTGGATGCGTGCCAGCGCCTCGCCCCGTCCGAGATGGATCTGCCCGATCCCGCAAAATGCGGGACCGTAGGCGTAGCCGCGCCGGGCGAACCGCCCGTATACGTCGACGGCCTTGACGGTCTTGCCGCACCGCTGACGTATCGCCGCCAGATCGAAGGACGCGCAGGTGGTATCCATGGACGACAGCGCGTGAAAACGCCCGCGCGCGTTGCGAACCCAGGTGTCACCGCGGACCGCGCGCTGGTGGAACTCGAACGTACCGTCCTCGGGATCGATGTCGAGCCTGCTCAACTGCGGTTCTTCGCCGAGCACACAGGCGCGTTCGAACTCGACGAATTCGAGTGCGCAGGACCGGCCGGTCAATTCGCCCGCCGCCGCCAGCGCCGCCTCGACGTAGGCGGCGCCGGGCACGATCACCGAACCGAAGACGTCGTGTTCGCGAACCCACGACAGCCGGTGGTCATCCCAGCTGATATCCCATGCCGGCCGCGCGCCGTCGACCGGCTTCAGCATCGGATGCGCCTGGCCGCCGGCGCGGTAGTCCTGCGAGACCTTGCTCTCGTTCCAGAACGATTCCCGGATCCACCAATTGGCGGGGAGATCCAATACCGGGGCACCCGCCGGATACCGGCGATCCCAGTCGACGGCGCAGCCGCCGGTGTAGAGCCGGGCGAACGTGTCGAGCAAGACCGACCAATCGTCCTTCTTGCGCACCAGCGACGGCACGACCGTGACATCGGCGCTGATCTCGGTAACCGAGTTCGCCAGGACCGGATGCGGGCTCAACTCCACGAAGGTGTCGTAGCCGTCGGCGAGCATCGCGCGGATCGCGGATTCGAACAGCACCGGCTCGCGAAAGTTCCGCCACCAGTACTGGGTACCCAGTTCGCTGCCCCCGATCCGGGCACCGGTGAGCGTGGAATACAGCGGAACAGAAGTATCGCCGTGTTCGACCTCACCGAGCGCCTCGAACAGTTCCTCGCGCAGCGGATCCATGTCCTGGCTGTGGCAGGCGCAGTTCACCCGCAGCACGCGCGCGAAGACACCGCCGTCGGCCAGTTCAGCCGACAGCGCCTCCAGGACCGGACGGCGGCCGGATATCGTGGTGGCCTGCGGACTGTTCACCGCGGACACCCAAGCCTCATCGGGATACCGGGCGCACAGCTCGCGCGCCTGCGACTCCGGCAGGGCGACGAACATCATCCCGCCCGTCGGATCGGCGCGATCCTGGATTCGCGCTCGGTGGCAGATCACCTTCAACGCTTCGGACAGCGACAGCGCTCCGGCGACGTGGGCCGCGGCGATCTCGCCCATACTGTGCCCGAGCACCGCGGCCGGGCTGATACCCCAGCTCTTCCACAGCTCGACCAGGGCGACCTGCAGGGCGAACATGGTCGGCTGCAGGAATCGAGTCTCCCCGATGCGGGAGGATTCCTCGTCCGCGGTGAGGATCTCGTGGATCGACCAGTCGAGGTACCGGCGAGCCAGCCGATCGCATTCCAGGATCTTGTCCCGGTAGACCGGCGACGTTTCCAGCAGCGTGCGGCCCATCGCAAACCATTGCGGCCCTTGGCCATTGAACAGGAATGCCACCTTGCCCGAACGGCCGTGCCGCACCTGGCCGCTGACGACCTCCCCCGCCCGCAGCTTGGCGGCCGCCTCGGCGGTCCCGGTGGCCACGACGGCGCGACGGTGGTCGTGATGGCTACGCCGCAGCGCCGTCGCGGCACTGTAGATGGCCAAGTCGATGCCCGAATCCTCCAGTGTCCGAGCGAAGTCCGCGCTCAGCGCGTCGAGCGCCGCGGCGCTGCGAGCGCTGAAGGTCAGTACGGTCGGGAACGCGGCGGGACTCGGCGACTTCTCGGGGTTCGCTGCCGGGGCATCGGTGTCCTCGGCCAGCACAACATTGGCATTGGTGCCACCGAAACCGAAGGAGTTGATGCTGGCTACGGCGACCGTATACTCAGCGGGCCAGGGCTGTGCGTTGGCGGCGACCGAGATAGGCAGCGCATCGAAGTCGATATCCGGATTTCCCTCATGGAAGTGCAGGCTCGGCGGGATGCGCCGATGCCGTACGCACAGCGCCGCCTTGATCAATCCGGCGATGCCCGCCGCCGCCTCGAGATGTCCGATATTCGTCTTGATCGACCCGAGCAGCGCCGTCGACTTCGGCTCGCGGCCGGTGCGTAGCACCCGGCCGAGCGCGTTGGCCTCGATGGGATCACCGACCGGTGTCCCGGTGCCGTGCGCCTCGACATAGCCGACCGCGGCGGGCGCGATTCCCGCATCGACCAGGGCGGCACGGAAATTGGACTCCTGGGACTCCCCGCTTGGTACGGTGATGCCCGGTGTGCGCCCGTCCTGATTGACGGCGCTGCCGTGAATGGCCGCGTAGATCCGATCCCCGTCACGCCGGGCGCGCGCGAGCGATTTCAACAGCACCAGCCCGACGCCCTCGCCACGCACGTAGCCGTTCGCGGATTTGTCGAACGCACGCGACCGCCCATCCGGCGAGAGCATGGCAGCCTGGCTCAACGCGATACCGAACTGCGGTGTCAGCATCAGATTCACGCCGCCCGCCAACGCGAGATCGCTTTCGCCGCGACGCAGACTCTGCACGGCCAGATGCACCGCCACCAGCGACGACGAGCATGCCGTATCGATGGTCATACTCGGCCCGCGCAGATCGTAGGTGTAGGACAGGCGATTGGACACGATGCTCATGAAAGTGCCCGTCGCGGAATGCGGCCCGAGCCCCGCCACCTCACTCGGTGCCGATTGCATCGCACCGTAATCCTGGCTGCACGCGCCGATGAACACACCGGTCCGGCTGCCCGCCGCGGCGCCGGGAATCATGCCGGCGTCTTCGAAGGTCTCCCAGCTCACCTCCAACAATTGCCGCTGCTGCGGGTCCATCTGTTCGGCGACACGGCCGGAGATTCCGAAGAATGCCGCGTCGAACGTGTCGACCTCGCCGAGAAATCCGCCCCGCCGGGCGCTGATCCGGCCGGGTTGCTGCGGCTTGGGAGAGTAGAAGCGGTCGACGTCCCAACGGTCGTCCGGCGTGGGAACTATGGCGTCGGCACCCTGCTCGAGCAATTCCCACAATCGGTCGGGACTGGTGACGCCACCGGGTAGGCGGCAGCCGATGCCGATGATGGCGATGGGGTCGTCGTGACCGAATGTCATTGCTGCTCCAGGTATTTGAACGCGGCGAGCACCTGCGCCGTGGTGTATACGTCCTGAGTGGCCCGGAAGGAGGCGTAACTCTCCGTTTCCGGATACGGGTAGCGGCCGCCCGACCAGGAACCGTCCGGCCGTCGGCGGCCCAGCAGCCATTCGATCGCCCGGCGCACCGGAGGTTCACCGGCTTCCATCCCGGCGTGCGCGAGTGTCGCCAGCGCGAGCGCGGTCTGTAGTTCCGGAGCGGAAGGCTCACCACGGAAACCTTCCACCTGGGAGAACCAACTCCCGTCCGGACGTTGTCGGCCTATAACGAAATCGCGGGCCCTGGCAACCGCGGCGTAGTTCCCGAATTCCGCCAGGGCGGCAATCGCAGGCCGCATAAGATAATAATGGGTGCAGTAGTAGTACCAGTTTATTCCGAAATGCCCCTCGGCCTGCTGCTTCCTCGCGAGAAAATCGAGGGCCTCGTCGAGATGCACGGGTTCGACACCGACGTCATCGAGAGCGCACAGGGCAAATCCGGTCACCGACGACTCCAATTGGAATGCCTTGGGAATGTGGCCATGCACTTCCGCCCACGGCCCGTCGGGCAGTTGCCGGGTGCGCAAGAACTCCGCTTTCCGCTCGGCCGCCTCCCGTTCACCGAGAAGCGCGAGGGCGGAAATGTACTCGCTACTCGTCTCGGTGCAGTATTCGCCGGGTGCGATCTCCGTCGCCCCCCAGCTCAACATCCCGGTGGATTTCTCGCGACCCGCCAGGAATGCTAGTACGGGGTCGACCACATCCGCCGCGCTGTCGGGGAAAGCATTCCGCCACAGGGCAATCGCCTTGAGCGCGTTGACCGAATCCCATTCCTGGAATACGACGATCCCGGGATCCTCCGCGATGGAGCCATCCGGTTGCAGGCATCGTCGGAAATAGCCGAGCGCGTCGGCAAGAACTCCGTCGAGGGTCAGGGATCGATTATTCGAGATCTTTTCCAGCATTATTCGAACTAACGCGATCGACCGACCGTTACCATCCCCCCGGATTTCACCGTACTTCGACTACTCACATCGCACTCCATACCCTGCCGGGATCTGTCGCACCGCACGACACGCGCAAGCTAACACATCGCAACACCCAATGAACTTCCCAATTTTGAGAACATACTCATGTCAATCGTGTTACCTCTCCAAGCGCAAGTTCTTAACGTCAGCGACGCCTTCCGTTAACGCCTCGCATACCACCCGAAGGATGCGCAGCAATCTGTTGCCGAGTGACCGACTGTGCGGTACGGTCCGCCTGCTGGGGGCTTTTCCGGTCGATTGGGAGTCATTAATGAACCAGGGAGATCTCGCCCAGCAGCGGTGGATCGAGGTCACCACTCTCGGTGATCTGCTGGACCGGCGTGCCCATGAGCACCCCGACCGAATCGCCCTGGCCTTTCCCGGTTTGGAGGTCAGCTACGCGCAACTCGGCGCCCGCGCCGAGAGCCTCGCGCGCGGCCTGCTGGCGTCCGGGATCGCGCCCGGTGACACGGTCGGAATCCTGTTGCCGAACTGCCCGGACTCGATCGCGGCACTGTTCGCGGTCACGCAGATCGGCGCGCTTCCCGTACCGATCAATTCCCGGTTCAAAGAACACGAACTGAGCCAGGTCGTGGTCCATTCGCGGATGAGCCTGTTGTTCGTGCACCCGTCGACGCCCGTTCCCGAGTCGGTCACGGCCCAGGCTCCGCGATTGCGGCAAGTCGTGCTACTCGACGCCGACGACGCACTCCCTGGTCTGGTGTCGGAGGGCGAATTCCTCACCGCCGCAATGCGCGTCGAGCCGAGCCGGGTGCACGAGCGCCGTCGGCTGGTGCGGGTACGCGACGCCGCTCTGGTCATGTATACCTCCGGGACGTCGGCCAGTCCGAAAGGCGCCCTGATCACTCACGAGGCCCTGATCAGATTCGCCGCGGGTGCCGCCGGGTCGCGACTGCTGCTGACCGGGGACGACCGGGTCTGGACGCCGTTGCCGCTGTTCCACATCGGCGCCGTCGCCTTCGCCGTCGCCAGCCTGTACGCCGGTTGCCGCTTCTGCCATGTGGGGCACTTCCAGCCCGATGTGGCGCTGGAACAACTGGAATCCCAGCGCTGTACGGTCGCCCTGCCGGGTTTCGAGACGGTGTGGCTGCCCGTGCTGAACCATCCGGATTTCGCGCGCCGCGATCTGGCGGCGCTGCGCCTGGTAATGACCGTCGGTGTCCCGGAACGCGTGCGGGACATGGCGAGTCGGCTCCCCGACGCGATTCAGGTGTCCTGCTTCGGCATGACCGAGGCCGCGTCGTTCCTGTCACTGAGCGAGCAGACCGACACCCTGGAGCAGCGGACCACCACCGGCGGACGGCCGCTGCCCGGCATGCAGTGCAGGGTTGTCGACCCCGGCACGGGTGCTGATCTACCTCCCGGCACCGAGGGCGAACTGCTGTTCCGGGGCACTAACTGCTTCGAGGGATATCTCCACGATCCCGAACTGACCGCGCGGTCCTTCGACGAGGACGGATGGTTCCACACCGGCGATATCGCGGTCATGGACAACGACGGCCGGGTCACATTCGTGAGCCGGATAAAGGACATGCTCAAGGTCGGCGGCGAGAACGTCTCCGCGGTCGAGGTGGAGGATTTCCTGTTGCGGCATCCCGCCGTCCACATCGCGCAGGTCGTCGGAGCACCGGACGCGTACTACGTCGAGGTGCCCACCGCGTTCATCGAGCTCAAACCCGGCGCACACGCCACCGAACAGGAGATCATCGACTACTGCCTCGGCAGCATCGCCACCTACCGGGTTCCCCGCTACGTCCGCTTCGTCGACGAATGGCCGATGTCGGGCACCAAGATCAAGAAATATGTGCTGCGCGAGCGCATCGCGGACGAACTCCGGCAGCGCGGGATCGACAGCGCGCCGAAAATCCGTGCGCCGCAGGAGACCCGCGCATGAGCGGTGAGCTGGGCACCGTCGCCCGCCTGTACCGGAATTCGCTGCGCCTGCGCACCTCGACGGCCCTGGGCGACCCGGTCGCCACGGTGCTGAACCTCCGGCGTGGTTCGGATGGGCATGCCGCCTACGAACGGATCCGCGCCCGCGGTGACCTGGTGCGCGGGCGCAGCGGCCTGTGCATGTCGGCCTCGTACCCGGTGTGCAATGAGGTATTGCGCGACAATCGATTTCGCGTCGCCCCTACCTCCGCAATCCGCCTGAAACTGCGACCCCGCCCGGATCAGCGCACCGATTTCCTGGTCCATCCGCTCGATGATTCCCTCGCCTCGGCGAATCCGCCGGAGCACACCCGGCTGCGAAAGCTCGTCGCCCCGCTATTCGGTGCCGCGCAGATGCGTGCCCGCCGGACGTTCGTCGAGGAGCTCGTCGAACGGCAGCTGGACCGGCTCGACCGAGCCGAGCCGGTCGACCTGATCGACGAATTCGCCTTGCGCATACCGAGTCTGGTGATCGCCGAACTGCTCGGACTGCCGCCGGAGGATCACGACCGCTTCGCGTGGTGGGGTCTGGAATTCGGGGCAACGGTCGACGGCGCACGCGGCGCACGCGAGCGGCACCGGACGCACGTCCTGCTCGCCGAACTGACCGACTACTTCGCGGAGGTGACGTCCCGGCGCAGGAAGGATCCGGGCGACGACCTGATCAGTGCCCTCACGACCGCCGTTGACGAGGGCGCGATGACCGAGGCTGGGCTGGTGTCCACGTGCCAGGCGCTGCTCATCGGCGGCTTCGTCACCACCGCCAACATCATCGGCAATGCCGTGATCGCCCTGTCGGCCGCACTGGACCAGCGCGAGCTGTTCATCGCCGACCTCGATCTGGCCGGACAGGTGGTGGAGGAGGCGCTGCGCTGGGAGGCGCCCGCGCAGTACAGCGTCCGGGTCGCGGGTGAAGACGTCGAGCTGGCCGGACACCGACTGAGCAGAGGCACCCCGGTGGTGGCGCTGCTGGCTGCGGCCAACCGCGATCCGAGGGTGTTCGCTGACCCCGGCCGCTTCGATATCGAACGCCCGAACTCCCGCGACCACCTGTCCTTCGCCGCCGGTGTGCACTACTGCCTCGGTGCGGGCCTGGCCCGGATGGAGGGCGAGATCGCCCTGCGCGGCCTGTACCGGCGCTATCCCCGGCTCCATCAGGTCGGCCGAGCGGACTACTGCCCATCGCGTGTCATCCGAGGTCCACAGCGCTTGATGATCCGCCCCCGTTGATTCTCGCGAATCCCCAGTATTCGCCATCGACGTCGGGGACTATCCGTGCGACCACGGGTTCCGGTATCCGGACGGAATCATGCTGTCGAACATTGCGCGAGCGTCCGCGGGTAGCCGCAGCAACTCGATGTACGTGCCGAGCGGGCCACCGTCGAGATAGACGAACTCCATGCTGAGCTCGGCGACGGTGCAATGTTGCGCGATCTCGGTGCCCGATGCTTGCGCCGCTGCCAGTGCGGCGTCGAAATCATCTGGTACCCAGGCGATGTGATGTAATCCGGGGCCCGACCGCGCTAGCGTTTCGGTGTACAGATTCGTGCCCGAGACCGGCGCGATCAATTCCAGTTGCTGTCCGCCGGCATAACCGAGCGAGGTGTCGATCGTGTAGTCGGCGGGCGCACCGCGATAACTGCACGACTCCGGGCCGAAATGCACACGGGGCATGCGGATCCACCTGTCGACGCCGTAGCTGTTGGTGAATTCCTGTTCGGCCGCCTCGAGGTCGTGGACAACCCACGCCACCTGGAAGATCGGGCCGGAAACGATACTCATGTCGGTACTCCTCACGAATCAGTTGGACATGCGGGTCCCGCAGTCGGGAACAGCGCAGGTGACGACGGGTTCAGTAATCCGCGAGCCGGATGGCATTGGCCGCGCGCTCCAGCGGTTTGATGATCGGCCGCAGGGCCAGACCCTTCCACGGCATGTGCCGCAGCATGCGCAACATCGTGGTCTGGGTCCGGATCGCACGCCGGTCGGCAGCCACCATTTGGGTGGCATTGCTCCAGCCCAGCGTCAGGTTCTCGCTGACGTAATCCTGCATAGCGTGCTGGTAGCGCTCGAACGCGACAGCGTGATCGCCGGCGGCCGCTTTCAGTTCGCCCGCAAGGACATACGCGCCGACCAGCGCCATGCTCGTGCCCTGCCCGGACAGTGGCGACGGGCAGTAGGCTGCGTCACCGACGACCGCGACGCGACCGTCGGACCACCGGTCCAGATGGATCTGGCTGACCGAATCGAAGTAGAAATCCGGGGATTCCGGCATGGCACGCACCAGATTCGGTGTCTCCCAACCGGCATCGTCGAAGGCGTCGGTCACCAACTGTTGCTGGACGGCGCGGTCGCGTCGGTCCGGCAGTTGTTCCGGCGCCTGGAAGATGAACTGTGCCTTGGCCGTGGTCCGTTGGGTGCTGTACACCTGCACCACGCGCCCGGGCGTGGGATGCACCAGTTCCCAGTGGTCGAGGTTCAGGTAGTTGGGTACCGAAATCACACAGGCTGCCATGCCGGTGTGCCGGGCGAACTGCTCGGTCGGCCCGAATGTCAGCCTGCGCACCGCCGAATGCATGCCGTCGGCCCCGATCACCAGGTCGAATACGCGTGGCGCGGAGTTGCGGAACCGCACCGTCACACCATCGGCCTGCTGCACCAGGCCGGTGATCGAGTCACCGAACACGTACTCGACCTCGCCCTTGGTGGCGTCGAACAGGATGTGGGCGAGATCGCCGCGCAAGACCTCGTCGTCGCCGGGTGAGCGCAGGCCGATCAGTTCGGGTCCCAGCGTTGCCAGCGCCTTGCCCGCACCGTCGATCCACACCCCGCCCCGCATCGCCGTAGAAGCTTCGCGGATTTGCGGCATCAGACCCATTCGGTCGACGACTTCCATTGCCACACCACGGATATCGACCTTGTAGCCGCCCTCGCGCAGAGTGGGCGCCTGTTCGACGACGGTGACGGTGAACCCGTAACGGGCCAGCCAGTAGGCGAGCGCCGGCCCGGCGACACTGGCGCCGGAGATGAGGACGGTCTTGCTGGTGAACTGCTGTTCGGTTGTCATGCGCACAGCGTCGGGCACGGCAATCACCGTGCCCTCACCACCGGCTCACCACCGCTCACCGAGCAACTCGGTGACCTCCTCGGCCGAGCATCGGGCGCCGCGCTCGCGGCCGGCACGAAACTCCGGTTCACCGAGTTCGGTACGGCATCTTGCGGCGGTGTCGGCCGCCGCACCTTCATATACCCCGGGCATACCGCGCAGCGAGTCGGCCGCACCCAGCATCATCGCGCCCCGCGCCGGCGCACCGAGTGCCACCGCGATCCCAGCCATGCCCTCCACCGCTGCCGCGGCCACCGGCCGGGACCGGTCGCGCGCCAACTCGAACGCCTCGCGGTGCGCCGCCAGTGCACCCTCGATATTCGCCTCGGCGAGACAAATCCAGCCCAATCCGATGAGGCTACGGGCCAGGGCCTCGGCCGTGCCGAACGTGTCGTTGCCGGGCACAGCGATGGCGGTGACGTAGTACTCCCGGGCGGCGGACAGATCACCCGCTACCCGGGCCAGATCGCCGAGCCCACGTAGTGCGTTCGCGTAAATATCCGTTGCGCCTGTTGCGCGGGCCAGTTCCGCGGCGCGGTGGTAGGTGGTACCCGCATCCGCGCGACACGCGGCGGACCCGCGGGCGAGAATGTCACCGCGCCGGTTGAGCAGGTCAGCGGCGTCATCGCCGGCGCCCAGCTCGGTCTGCAGAAGGACGGCCTCGTCTATGAGGTCCAAGGCGGCCTTTCGTTCACCACGCCAGTCGGTGACCGCGGCGAGCTTGTCGAGCGTGGTCGCGATCGCCCACCGGTCGCCGATAGCGCGGAAATCCGCTAGCGCACAGGACAATTCGGGCTCGGCCAGCAGCGGCTCACCGGACAGGAGGTACCGCAGTCCGGTACCGAGCCGCAAGAATGACTGCGACCAGCGATCAGGACCGAACAACACATGCTGCCGCTCCGGCGACAGATCGAGCAGCCCGCCGGCAGTTGCCAACAGAAACACCAGATGTGGCCGCCGCAAAGGTCCTTCGATGCTGGACAGGGCCGCGGCAGCCTGGGTGACCGGCACCGGCGGCCCGATTCCGGCGCGCGCGGCGACCGCTACGCAGAAGGCGTATTCTTCGACGTCCGCCGCCGGGTCGAGGGCGGGCAGCAGTTTGCCTGCCAGTTCGACGGCGTCGCCCGAATAACCACGCAGCCACCAGTGCCACGCATGGGCGGCGATCAACCGCTGTGCCAGTGCGGGATCCATGTGCACCGCCCAGCGCAGCGCCGCCTGCATATTGTCGTGCTCGGCCGTCAGCCGCGCCAGCCAGTCGAGCTGCTCGGGGCCGCGTAGCAGCGGATCAGCCCGCTCGGCCAGCTCCGTCGAGAAACCGGCGAGGGCACGTTGCAACCGTTCACGCTCGCCAGCCTCGGTCAACCGTGCGAAACCGTAGGCCCGGATGGTCTCCAGCATCCGGTAACGGCCGTTGCGCGCTTCCACCAGCGACTTATCGGCCAAACTGTCCAACAGTTCGTCGGCGTCGTCGAGTTCGCAAACGGATGCGACCATGGCTGCGGTGGCCCCACCCGCGAAGACGGCGAAGCGTCGCGCCAGTAGGCGTTCGGACGGTTCCAGCAGTTCCCAGCTCCATTCCACCACCGCCTGCAGTGTCCGGTGTCGTGGTTCGGCGGTGCGATCCCCGCGCGCCAACAGCCGGAACCGATCGGCGAGCCGCGCGTCGATCTCGCCGACGTCGAGAGTGCGCAGCCGGGCGGCGGCAAGTTCCAGGGCCAACGGCAGCCCGTCCAGCCGCTCGCAGATGCGCCGCACGGCCGCGATCGTGCCCGCGTCGACGGTGAATCCCGGCCGCGCGGCGGCGGCACGATCGGCGAACAGGCGGACCGCGCTGCAGCCGAGCTGGTCGGCCAGTGCCGCCTCCGCGGCCACAACCGGCAGCTGCCCGACCGCGAGCACGGTCTCGCCGGTGATGCGCAAGGCTTCCCGGCTCGTCGCCAGCACCCGTAAGCCTGGACAGTCACGCAACAGCCGATGCACCAGGCGGGCCGCATCGAGGATCAGATGCTCGCAGTTGTCGAGAATGATCAACTGCGACCGGTCGGCGAGCATGGCGCGCACTCGGGCTTCGGCATCGTCGTGGTCACCGCTCGCACGGCCACCGAGCGTCACCGCGATCTCCGGCGCCACCTGTGCGCCGTCCACCAGCGGCGACAAATCCACGAAACAAACCTCGCCCCGAACCCGAGCGCCGACTTCCATCGCCAACCGGGTCTTACCAGTACCGCCCGGGCCGGTGAGTGTCACCAGGCGGGCCCGGGTAAGCAACGACGCGACCTGCGCAAGCTCGTCGTCTCGACCGACGAAACTGGTGAGCTGGGCGGGTAGGCGGCGCACCGCGGCGGCGGCGACGGTGTCGGCCCGCAGGATCGTCGAGTGCGCCTGCATCAGCTCCGCCGATGGGTCGGCGCCCAGTTCGTCGGCGAGCAGTTGCCGGCCCTGCTCGAACAGCTCCAGCGCCTGTGCCTGCCGCCCACCGGCATAGAGCCCACGCATCAGTAGCGCTCTGGCTCGCTCCCGAAGCGGATGTGCGGCAACGAGTTCCGGCAACGTAGCGACCACCGCCCGGTGATCACCCAACGCCAATGCGGCTTCGGCACGATCCTCCTGAGCCGCCAGCAACGCCTCGGTGAGGCGGGCGACCACCGCGGCGGCGAATGGCGCGTCGCGCACATCGGCCAGCGCCGCGCCGCGCCATATCCCGGCGGCCTGGTCCAGCAGCGCGACAGCGGCAGGGCAATCTCGGGCGCGCAACGCGATTCGCCCCTCCTCGGCGAGGCGAAGGAACCGATGCATATCCACCAGCTCCGGATCGACCGCGAGCCGGTAGCCCGCCGCCGAGGACTCCACGAGACCATCGGCACCCGCGGCGCGTAGCGCACGCCGCAACCGCGATACCTGGGACTGCAGCGCATGCGCGGCATCACCCGGCGGCTCCTGCCCATAGAGGTCGTCGATCAACCGATCCCGCGACACCACCCGCCCGGCCTCCGACACCAGAACCGCCAGCAGCGACCGTACTTGCGGCCCGCCCACCGCGACCGGAGTCCCATCGGTCCCCCGCACCTCCACCTGCCCCAGGATCCCGAACTGCACGGCCGCCAGTATGCATCCGAAGAACTCTGCGCGTGGGCGCAATTTCCCTGCGTCCACCGACAACCGGGGTACCCGCGCCGCTCCTACCGTGACTGGTGTTGCCAAGCAAGTACGGCAAGCGTCGAGCACCGCAGCCGTCCAGAAAGTGAGGAGTGTCGAATGCGCAGGGTAGTCATGGGTCACAACGACTCCGGCGAAACGCAGGTCCTGTCCGACACGGACATCGACCCGATCACCATCGCCCTGCTGCCCGGCGCGACGGTGCACCGCATGTGGGAGTTGGACAAGGCTCCGGTGCTGCCGGTGACCACAGCGCAGGCCGCGCCAACGGGCACGTATTTCCCCGGCCCTGATGGGCTGCGGTTCGGCTGTATCACCATCCCACCGGGGCTGTCCTATGAGCCGCCCGCGGATGTGTCCGCCTCGGATATGGAAGCGGTCATCGCCGAGGCGGACGCGAAGCTGCCGGGAATGATGGCCACCTTCGATGCGACGCGACCGGGAATGCATACCACCCCTACTGTCGATTTCGTTGTCGTGTTGTCCGGCGAGGGCCGGTTGCGGACGGACAATGGGATCGACGTGGCGCTGCGCGCTGGTGACTGCGTAATCCAGAACGGCTCCGCACATGGCTGGTTCAACGACGGCACGGAACCGTTCGTCTTCTGGTACACCCTGTGTGGCACCGACTGACCGCCGATCATCCACCTGCCCCACCACGGCATGCCACCGCGACGGGCAGCTGCTCCGGCCGACCGTCGGCGCTCCGCGTCTGTCCGGGACGTGACTCGACGCTAGAGGTTTCGCCGCTCGGCTGGCCGGCGTGCCAGGTGCGGCTCGTGCACTTGGGTCGGTGTTGCCGAACAATTCGCGACGCAGCGGCCTCTGTGGGAGATACCCGATCGGGCGCACAGGGTGGAGAAAATCGGGCTCACCGCTGGCGGGGACCAGCCCTCTCGAGTTCTCGATAGGCTACGGAGGCAATGAGCCGAAAAGCGAAAGGTAGCAATATGATCCGGAAGGTTCTGCTGGCGGTGACGGCCGGTGTTCTGATCAGCACACCCGCAACGGCATCGGCCGAGGTGACCGCCATCGAGCAGCCGGCTACCGCACAGGAAGTAGCGATCAGCACCGGATCGGGTGTTGCCGACACCGTCATCAATGGACTGATCGCGCTTATCTTCGGGCCGAACGATCCCTCGACCTGCAAGTTCCCCTACTGCTTCTGAGTTTGCGCCAACCTTTGGCAATTAACTGAAAACGGGTACCGGGCGCACTGCCCGGTACCCGTTATTCATCGGTTCAGCTGAAACGCGCCGCGAGGATCGGCACGTCGGCACCGCGCGCCTCGCCCGCGATACACGACCCAGCCATGGCCAGAGCATTGCCGATCGGCCCCTGCTCGACCACCAGATGGCCACCCGCCCCGGGTCCATCGATGATGGTCACGGTGTTGGACATCGACCCGCCGACGCCACCGCCGACATGCCACGGCCCGCTGATCCGGCTGACCGCACCGTTGGACCAGTGGAGCTTGCCGTCGATCTGACCGTCGACATCGGCGCAGCTACCGCTTCCGTTGAAGGTGCCGCTCACGGTTGCTCCGGCCGCGGGCGTACCCGTGCAGCCGGTGAGGTTGCCCTCCCAGGTGGCCGTGGCGGGCGCGACCGCTATCCCGAGTGGGCTTGTGCTGTAACTGAATTGGCCGCCGGAGCAGCCTCCCGCAATGGGATCGGCGGCGGCCTGTTGAGCCCCGACGAATGCGGCGGCGAGTGCGGCGACGGCGATCGCCGCTGTCGCGATCTTCCGGAAAATTGCCATGACGAATACCTTCTCCCTTGGATCGAACTTGATCTGATGGAGCAGCTGACGACAAGCAAACGCGAAAATCGTAAACGCCGCGCCCGGCGCAGGCTAATCAGCCCACACCCGTTCCTCGGGAAATGCTCGTCGAGCATAGGTATTCGCCGGGTTGACCGTGATCACATCGCAGGCCCGCACAAGCTCTTCCGGTCGATCGTCCAAATGCGCGAGATTCGGCATGATCACCGCTTCCGCATCCGTCTTGCGGATTACCTCGTGCAGTGCCGCGAGAATATCCGTGCCCGCGCCGGCGCACTGCACGATTTCGGCGAGGTCGTATCCATATCGCGTTGCCAATTTACGGATCTGGGCAATGTCCCAGTCCATGGCATCTCCCGACACGTCCGGACGGAGGAATCCGATCGCGGTCGGCGTCGGCCTCATCGACTTGCCTCGTTCCGTCGTGGGCCAGATCTTCTAATGCTGGATCCATACAGGTCGGGAGCAGCTACCGTCGTGGCGCCCCGCCACCGCACACTTTTCGCAGCAAATATAACGCAACCGTAGCAATTTCCCCCGCCGAATACAACAGGTGTGTACGTCCTCGACACCGAAAGCCGTGCGTTCGAACCGATTCCACGTAGGGCCTTCATCGGGATGACCCAGGAGAATCCCGACAAATAATGCCGTCGCAGACCTTCGTCTTCGAGGCACGGCGTTTCATGCGGTGCGTCGCTATGCGAGGTGCGCGGACCCTGTGCGAGACCCGAGGATGTCAGCGCCCGGCGACCTTAGCGAGGTGTTCCGGATAACGCGCACCGGCGAATGCGGTGGCGGGAGCGGCGGCATCGATGCGCGCGAGATCGTCTGCGGTCAGCGTGATCTCGGCAGCGGCCACATTCTCCTCGAGGTAGGTGCGGCGCTTGGTGCCCGGAATCGGAACCACATCGTCGCCGCGACTCTGCACCCAGGCGAGCGCCAATTGTCCTGCGGTAATGCCCTTTTCGGCGGCCAACTCACGCAGCGCCGCGACGATGGCGAGGTTGTCGTCCAGGTTGTCCTCGGCGAATCGCGGTAGGCGGCGGCGCATATCGTCGGCGGGCAGATCGGCGGTGGAAGTGATGGCGCCGGTCAGGAAGCCGCGGCCGAGCGGTGAGAAGGGCACGATGCCGATGCCGAGCTCACGGCAGGTCGGCAGCACTTCGGCCTCGATATCCCTTGTCCACAGCGACCATTCGCTCTGCAGGGCAGTCACCGGATGGACCGCATGCGCACGGCGGATGGTCGCCGCCGAGGCCTCCGAAATGCCGAGGTAGCGCACCTTGCCCGCCTGCACCAGCTCCGACAGCGCGCCCCAGGTCTCCTCGACCGGGACATTCGGATCAACGCGGTGCTGGTAGTAGAGGTCTATGTGGTCGACACCGAGCCGGGCCAGCGAGGCGTCACAGCTCTGCTTGACATACGCGGCGTCGCCGCGGGCGCCCATGCTGCCGTCCTCGCCCCATACGATGCCGAATTTGGTCGCGAGCACCACCTGGTCGCGGCGGTCGGCGATGGCCTTGCCGAGCAGTCGCTCATTCGTCTCCGGGCCGTAGACATTCGCGGTGTCCAGCAGCGTCACGCCCAGATCCAGCGCTCGATGGATGGTGGCGATGGATTCGTTGTCGTTATCGCGCACGCCATAGGCCTGGCTCATGCCCATGCAGCCCAGCCCCTGTGCGCCAACGGTCAACTGGCCGAGCTTCCTGGTCGGAATCATGCGAGGCTCTCCTCCTTGGTCGACGATTTTCGCCATCGACGCTACGACCTGGAGCGCGCTCCAAGTCAAGCGCAAGGAGGTTCAGTTCGCGAATGCGCCCATGACGACGGGTGCGACGAACTGTTCCAGCATTGCCCGTTCATCGACCTCGTCGCGACCGGGCGCGGTGAGCAGCGACATGATGATACGAGCCAACCAGCGGGCCAGCCGGGAGCGCTCCGGATCGGCCGTCGGCGGCAGCAGCCCGGCGGCAATGGCCTCGATGACCTCGGAGGATTGTCCGATTTCATTGGCGATGCCCGCATCACCCGCAGTGAACCACGCGATCAGTGTCGGGTCGGCGCGGACCTCGCGCAGCGATGCGAGCATGACCGCGACGATGCGCTGGCGCGGATCAGTGATCTCACGAGTCCGCTCGGCGACCGTGGCGCCGACGCGACGAGCTTCGCGGTGCACGAACGCGATTCGCAACGCTTGGCGGTTCGGGAAATAGCGATACAGGGTGG
Organism: Nocardia sp. CA-084685; assembly: GCF_050955785.1. NCBI lineage: Bacteria > Bacillati > Actinomycetota > Actinomycetes > Mycobacteriales > Nocardiaceae > Nocardia > Nocardia sp. CA-084685. The sequence goes on along the minus strand of NZ_CP192094.1, from coordinate 799,762 downwards.
CGCGGGAGCAGCCCGCCGCCTTCGCGACATCGCCCATGCCGGTGTTCGTGACGCCGCGCTCGACGAACAGCTGCGCGGCGGCATCCAGGATCTGCTCGGCCGCGATATCGGCGCGCCTGGGGCGCAACCAATCTCCCGCCCCGCCCGGTGCCGCCGTCATCGCGACGCCCGGAACGGCACGCGGTCCGGCCAGCGCACGTAACTGCCCGGGGCATAACGCACACGGTCGATATCGACGACGAAATCCGGACAGCGCGAAAGCAATTCCTCCAGCGTGACGCGTGCGACCATGCGCGCGGCGGCCGCGCCGAGACAATGATGGTTGCCGTGGCTGAAGGTCAAGATCTGCTTGGGCCGACGCAGCACATCGAGTTCGCTTGCCTCGGCGCCGAATTCGCGCTCGTCCCGATTAGCCGAGGCATACAGCAGCAGCACGCGACGTCCCGCCGGAATAGTGGTGTCGTGAATCTCGACGTCGCGCATCATGGTTCGCGCCAATCCCTGCACCGGAGACGTGAGCCGCAAGAATTCCTCGACCGCATCCGGGATGAGTGCCGGCTCCTCGATCAGCAGCCGACGCTGATCAGGGCGCTCGGTCAGCAATTGCACCGCACCACCGAGATTGCCGGTGGTGGTGTCGTTTCCGCCGGTGATCATGGTGAAGGCGAAGCCGAGAATCGAGATGATGCCCGCATAGTCGCCGTCCGCACCGAGCCCGGAAGCCACCAGATGCGAGATCGTATCGTCGGCGGGTTCGGCGCGACGGCGTTCGATCAGATGGGTGAAGTACTGCATCAATTCCCCGATTGCCGCTTGGGCATCGAGCGGACTACCGCCTGCGGAGGCGGTCATGATGTGATCGGTCCACTCGTCGAATTTCGGCCGATCCGGTTCCGGCACACCGAGATAATGCGCGACTACCATGCTCGGCAGCGGCTTGAATAGTTCGACGACGATATCGCCCTCGCCTGCCGCGCACAGCCGCTCCAGCCGCTCGACGACGAAAGCGCGTACCTGTGGTTCGACCGAGCGCACCTGCCGTGGCGTGAAGCCCTTCATGACCTGTTTGCGGAAGGTGGTGTGATCCGGCGGATCGGTGAAGACGAACGGACGCGGTTCAGGCAACCCCATCTCGCCGAGGTCGCGGTAGTCGACGGTCAGACCGCCCGCCGAGGAGAAGGTCGCGACATCCCGCGCCGCCGCATACACATCCGAATAGCGGGACAGGACGTAGTAGTCGCTCGCCGGATCATCCTCGGGCACAACGTGATGTACCGGGTCATGGGCGCGCAGTTCGGCATACATCTGCCACGGGTCGCGCCAGGTCTGCGCGGATCTCAATTCGAAATGCGGACGGTGAGACAACTCTGTCACCATGACACGAGCGTAAGACAGAATGGCAATTCTGTCTAGAACGCGTTACATCTGACGACAGCGGGAATCCTGCGCCACTTCGAACCGGCTGCGATACACGCGTTTCGCCTCATCGATCACCTTTTCGTCGATCACCGCCACGGGGGTGATATCGGTAACCACCGGCTCATGATCCGGCCCCCGCCCCACCTCGCGACCGCACAGTATCCACGCGAATCGCCCCCTCTCGGAACCGAGTTCGGCGTATTTGCACAGTCGGCGCGCTATCCAGTCCTCGGCTGGGCGGGTCCACCACGGCTCGGGAGCCAGCGTGGTCACCGACAGTCCAGGCAGTTCCACCCCCGACTCGTAGTCGAGGCTGGGCCCATCATCGGTATCGGGGCCGTCGGAATAGCGCAGGTACACCGGCCGCTCGGTCACCAAGTCGACGAGATCGGCCAGGGCGCGGATAGTCGGCAACTCTGTCATGGGTCGCCCCTTCGCGCTCAGAACAGGGTTATCACCAGCAGCACCGCCACCACGATGAACAGGATCGCCAACGCCGCGGCCATGGCGATGAACCCGACTCCAGTCGGCGGGAAATGTCGGCTGGTGCGCGGTTCGGGCGCGGACAGACCGGAGGTCTGCGCCGTCTCGGGCGGGGTCGAGCCGGGCCGGACGCCGCCACCCGGCTCGAGATCGGGAGTGCCGCGGGGATCAGGATCCATCGACATGGCGATGCCCTTCGTTGCCGGTGATCATTTCCGGGTCCGTCGGCTTCCCGGCACGTTTACGTCGCAATACCACGATGGCGACGATCACCGGTATCACGACGAGTACCAGTAGAAGTTCCATATCGGGCGCTTACCCGGACGCGCACCACTTAAAGGTCATCGTTCACTCGAAAATTGCCAAGGCTCCGGCCAGGTTGCTGCGGGCGAGCGGCCGCGTCCGCGCGATATCTCGAGCCGTCGCCATGGCATACGACGGCGGTACCGTGGAAGAAGACGCGGGGAGGCGACGATGGTGCAGATGGACCGGCCGCCCAGGGTGCAGACACCGGATGCGGATGCGCCGTGGAACGAGATTGTTCCACAGCTATGGATGGGTGGGCATCACTACGGGAACACCGAGGGTGTGCGGGTGCCCGCGATCGTCGGGACCGAATTCGAGGTGGTGATCAGCCTGTACCAGGCCGAGGGGCACGGGCCGGGACCGGATGTCGAACACCATCACCTCGCGATTCCGGATGCGGCGCTGCACGCCGAGCAACTGGCGGCGGCGCGGGCGTTGGCCAGGATCGCCGCCGCCGCGGTTCGCGCCGACCGCAGCGTCATGGTGCGCTGCCAATACGGATACAACCGCTCGGGTTTGGTGGTCGCGCAGACGCTGCTCGATCTGGGGCATGCGGTCGATGACGCCATCGCGCTGATCCGGCTGCGGCGCTCACGTTACGCGCTGAACAACGAGTTCTTCGTGAAGTATCTGACGATTGGGCTCGACGGCGGCTGAAATGCTCTGTGCCCCAACCACAGGGTTGGGGCACAGAGGGTTCGATATCAACGCGGCGCATTGGCCGGATCGGCGACCGTCGGATGCGTTCCTTCGCGATGCGCCCGGCGCACATCCTCGAAGAACTCCCGCGAGAACATGGCCGACAGCACGGCGGTACCCGCACGGTGCACCCGGAATTCGCTGCGGTTGCTGGTGCCGGTGAGCCGGATGACGCGACCCGCGGCGTCCTGGGGCCGCGCGAAATCCTTCACCCGGCCGCGGCCGGTCCAGTGCAGTTCGGTCTGGTCGATGACGGCGTCGTCGGGGACGAGCAGTTTCACCATGGCGTGGTCGAGATCGGCGTGCACGACGATCTCGCCGTCACCGGTGATCTGCGGCGAGCGCAGGTCGATCACCACGCTGCCGTAGCGGGCCGTGATGTCGAAGGTATCGGCATCGGTCCAGTTGCCGAGGCGCTTTGCGGTCTCGTGGTCGACGTGGATGCGGGTGGCGGTCTTGGCGGTCATTTTTCGATCCTCTCGGGTGGCTTCCGCTGATGAACCAATAGTGACATACACACTAGTTTCTTCGCAACTAGTTTGTATGAACCTAGTTGTCTAAACACCATTAGAATGAGCGGTATGACGGCATCGACGCAGTTCAAGCGCTCGCCCCTGGCGATGGCGCTGCTCGGCATCCTGCATCTGGAACCGATGCACCCGTATGCGATCCAGCGGCGGATCAAGGAGTGGGGCAAGGACAAGGTCGTCAATGTCACCCAGCGCGCGGCGCTCTACAAGACGATCGGCAGGTTGCAGGAGGCCGGACTGGTCACGGTCCGCGAAACCGGCCGCGATCAGCAATATCCGGAGCGGACCATCTACGAAATCACCGATGCGGGCCGCACGGCCTGCGCGAATTGGCTCGCCGAGATGATCGGTGAATCGCGCAACGAGTATCCGGAATTCCCTGCGGCGCTGTCGTTCCTGATGTTGCTCGGGCCCGAAAGCGCCCGCACCGAACTAGAGCGGCGCGCAAAATCGGTGCGCGCCAAAGTCGCCGAGATGGACGCGGACGCGAAGCAGGCCGCCGCGATGCAGCTGCCCAGGGTGGTCATGCTGGAGGACGAGTACCAGCGCGCGGTCACCGAGGCCGAATTGCATTGGCTCGACGCCGTTATCGCGGATTTGGCGGCGGGCACCCTCACCTGGTCCTGGGAATCCCTACTGCCGCATCAGCAGCCGTAGCTCGCATCCCCCCGCGGCGACACCGGAATACCAATCGGCGCCGCCGATGGATCTTCCCAGGATGTGGCGCGACCGTTGCCGCGACAAAGGCCCGCCCCGCGCGAGGTGAATCTCGTCCGCCCCGGTGCGTGCACGCACTCCGCCGATAACGAGCAACGCGCGATTGATCTCGAATTCACCAGCACCGCACCGGATTCGGTGACGATCACACTGCCGTCGAATCCGGCACTCGCGCCGCCTGGCTGGTACCCGGTGTTGGTCGTGAACGATCAGGGTGTGCCGTCGACCGGACGGTGGCTGCACCTGAGCTGATTGTGACCGATCACAGTCCCGGACCGCCACGACGGTGGCGCCGACCGTCACCTGCTCCGTTGCCGCCATGGGCGCGAGCTCGGCCCGTAAGGTACCGATCATGGTTCCCACCGAGATATCCGAGCTGGTCGAGTCGGTCGTGGAGTCGTATCTGCTCGACGGGCCGCGCCGCTACAACCGCACCGAGGTCGCCGAGGAATCCGGGACCACCACCGATCTGACCAAGCGGCTGTGGATGGCACTCGGCTTCCCCGCCGGTATCGATGATGCCGCCGTCGACTACGCCGATGCCGATATCGCCGCCGTGCGCAATTTCCGCGCGCTCAATGTGCTCGCCTCGGCGGACTCCAAGCAGCAGGCCGCGACCGCGCGCACTCTCGGCCAGGGCATGGCGCGACTGGCCGAATGGCAGGTCGATGTGGTGCTCGCCGAAATCAGCGCTCGGATGGCCGCGAGCACGCCCGGCGCCGACCCTGCCGAAACCGCGCGCGCCGCCACCGAGGCGGCCATCTCCACGCTGGAACAGCTCAATACCTACGCGTGGCGCCGCCACCTCGCCGCGGCCCTGGCCCGGTCCCTCGATCCTGGCACTACGGCGGGTGAGGCGGTGCGCGAGTTGGCGGTCGGCTTCGCCGATATGGTCGGCTACACCCGGCTCACCAGGCATCTGCACCCGGATGAACTCTCCATGCTGTTGGAGGCATTCGAATCCACCACCACCGCCGCGATCACCGAGAACGGCGGCTGGGTGATCAAAAACGTCGGCGACGAAGTCATGTTCGCGGCCGAGGATCCGGCCGATGCGGCCCGGATCGCGCTGGCCATCCAGGAGAGCACGATGATGGTCGGCGGCACGCCGGAGCTGCGGGTCGCGGTGGCCTACGGGCCGGTGCTGCAGCGCTTCGGCGATCTGTACGGCTCGGTGGTGAATATCGCCTCCCGGCTCACCGGCGTCGCCCGACCCGGCACCGTTCTCGTCGATGACGACGCCGCCGCGGCCCTGGACGGCAATCCGGAGTTCGATATCCGCAATCTGCGCAGCGTGCGCGTCCGCGGATTCAACCGCCTGCGTCCCCACACCCTGCGGCGCAACGGCAAGTACCGGTAACACACGAACCTGCCGCCCGGGCACCCCCAAGCACAGGGCCGCAACAGCAAGCAGCGGTAAGGCACAACCTGTCTGCCCCACTCGCACCGCCGCAACAGCAAACGCCAGCAACGCAGAACCTGAGTCCACCGCCTGGCCCGCCCGCCCACCCACTCCGCCGCAACAGCACCGGCAACGCACAACCTGAACTCCCGCCTGCCCGCCCACACGCAGCGCCACACCAGCAACACCGGCAACCCACAACCTGGCCGCCCAATCGCAGCGCCGCCACAGTGAACACCGGCACTCCCCGCCTGCCCGCCCACACGCACCGCCGCACAGCAAACATTGGCGACGCACAACCTAAGCTCGTCCGGTGGAATTCGAGTGGGCCGAGTTGCGGGAGAGCTGCGTTATCGAGGAGGACGCGGCGGTGTTGGCGTTGAACAAGCCCGCTGGGATTTCGGTGACCGGGGAGCGACACGACAGCGATATCGTCGAGGCGGCGGCCGCTTCCGGGGAAACACTGTATCCGGTGCACCGGATCGACAAAGTGACCTCCGGGCTCGTGCTGCTAGCCAAGGAACTCGGCGCGCACGGGCAGCTGACCAGGCAGTTCAATAAGCAGACGGCCGAGAAGTCGTATCTGGCGATCGTCGAATCGACCGGCCTGCCCGATCGCGGCGTCATCGAACTCCCGCTCAGTGTCGGCCGCAAGAACCGAGTGCGGATCGCCGCGCCCCGCGAATCCATTCGCGAGCAGGCGGGCCGCTGGTTCGTCGACGACGCGGATCTCCTGGCCACCAAGAACTACCCGTCGACCACGCAGTTCACAACGGTGCTGCGCACCGACGCCCATACCCTGCTGGCCGTGCGCCCTATCACCGGCCGGCGCCACCAGATCCGGATACACCTGGCCTGGATCGGACACCCCATCGTCGGCGACCCGCTCTTCGACAAATCCGCCCGATACGACCGCACCTACCTCCACTCCTGGCAACTCGCCCTGACCGCCCCCTGGCGCACACCCCCAACCCTCACCCTCCAAGCAACCCCAACCCCCGACTTCTGGCGCCCCTTCCAACCCACCCCCGACGCCGAAGCCCTCCTCCAACACGCCGACAACCTGCTGCACACCGCCGAATCCCCGCTGCTCCCTCCACCCGAATAGCCCTACACCCGCACGCAACAGACCAAGCCCCCGTGCCACATAACCACCCCGTTACCTCTCAGCAGCCCCCGAAGCCAATCTCCCCAGCCTGGTCCAACGCTGCTCACGTTCTCTCGTGCCGCGCGTCGAATAGCCGAAAATCCCCTGCGCCGCATGCCCAAATCGCGCGCGGCGCGGCGAGCAGGTTGCGGCGGTGTACGACGAGCGCTTGCGTCGCGGAGTCCGGACGGTCGTCGCGGTTGCTGCGCGCACCGCGGAGCCGATGGGCCGCGGCAGCCGCTCGAGCGATCTTTGCCAGCGCAGAGCACCTGAGCGGAGGCGTCGTGCGAAAAGACACGCGCACGCCGTCTCATCGCCGCGCGCCTCAGCGCGACACACGTAACAATTGCCCCGGCGTGGCACACGGTGATCGGGTTCGTGCGACGACTACTCGGGCCAACTCGGGGAACGTCCGAGGATGGCGACGATCTCGTCGAGCGCGGAGTCACCGGACCAGTTGATGACCGGTCCGAAAGCCGCACCGGGCGCCAGGCGGGCCGGGCCGCCGGGGACGACTTCGGCTACCGAAAGTGCGACCGCGAGCAGGTCGTCGTCGAAATGCACTGTGCGGCCGAGGGTTCGGGCGACGTCCCAGGAGTGCACGACGTAGTCGATGAAGTGGAAGCTGACCGCCTCGGCTCCGGAGAATTCGAAGGCGCGGGTGAACTCCGGCAGTGGAAAAGTTCGGTCGAGCACGCCGTCCTCGGCGAAGGATGCCAAGACATGTTCGGCGGCAGCACGGTAATCCGCGACCGGATCCGCACCCAGCGGACGCAGCCGCCACAGTGACAGGTCGCCCTCGCCGCGGGAGGCGGCCGCGAACCCGTAGTGCTGGGTGATCATATGCGCCAGCAATCCGTGCAGCGTCCACCCGGTGCACGGCGTGGGTTTCGCCAGATCGGCGGCGGTCAGGTGGGAGACAACTTCGATGCTGGTGCGCACCGCCTGTGCATTGAGGGCGATCAAATCGACCTGCGTACCCAGCGATTTGAGGGTCCGCAGTTCGGCGGAGGTGTCGGAATCGGTGGTCATTGAGAGTCCTTTCGAAACATCCAATTAATACGCGCATGCTTATCGTAAGCGCATGCTTATCATAAGCCAAGCGGTATTTTCTACCCATGCCGGAAAAGCGCCCCGACCTCGCCGCGATGATCGCGCCGCTCGGCCGCGCCCTCGCCGCGGCGGAACTGCCCGTCCTGGAGCGGCACGGCCTGACCATGTGGGGCTATGTGGTCCTGCTCGGACTCGGTGACGAACCCGTCTACACCCAGGCCGCGCTGGCCAAGAAAATCCGCGCGGACAAGACACGCATCATCGGCACACTCGACGAACTCCAGCAGCGCGGCCTCATCCGCCGGGACCTCGATCCGACCGACCGGCGCGCACGCCTGATCTCGCTCACCCCGGCCGGTCGGACCACCCGCGACCAGGCACAACACGATATCCAGGAGCAGGAGAACCAACTGCTGGCCCAGCTGCCCGCCGCCGACCGCAAGTCGTTCCTGCGGTCACTGCAGACGCTGTGGGCCTCGGTCGTCGACCCGTCGAGCTGACCCGGTGTGTGCGCGACCACTTCCGACCCCGCGGTCTGCTACCGGTGGTCAGCCTCATGACGACGCGGAACTCGCAGGTCATCTAGCCTGTAGACGTGCCAGCACACGATGCCGACACCCTCTGACGCAATGGAGCGACCCCCCAGAGAAAGCGAACGCCGATGATCCTGGTGGCTCAGGTCAGCGATACCCATTTCGATCTCGGCACCCGCAATGCCGAACGCGCCGAGCGGGTCATGGCCTATCTCGCCGAGCTGCGACGCAGGCCTGATGCCATTCTGGTGACCGGCGATATCACCGATTCGGGTAAACCCGAGCAGTACGCCGAAGCGCGCGTCGCACTCGAAGCCGACATTCCGGTCTATGTCCTACCTGGCAATCACGACGACCGCGCCGCCTTCCGCGCCGTTCTGCTCGGTGAACCCGCATCGACCGCGCCGATCAACCACGCACACCGGGTCGGCGATCTGACCGTGGCCCTGCTGGATTCGAGCGTCCCCGGCGAATCCGGCGGCCGACTCAGCGAGGAAACCTACGACTGGTTGCGCGGCGTACTCGTCGCCGCACCCGCCGACGCGCCCATACTGCTCGCGCTGCACCATCCGCCCGCACATCTGTTCAGTCCGGTCATCGATGAGATCTCGCTGGCCGAACCCGAGAAATTCGCCGAGGTGGTCGCCGCTGACGAACGCATTGTCGGCGTGGTCACCGGACACGCACACTCCGCCGCCGCGACCACCTTCGCGGGCCGCCCACTACTGATCGCGCCGAGCACCGCCTCCGTACTCGGCGGAGAGTGGGAACTCGAACTCCCGCACCGCGTTATGGATTATGCGCCGGATCCTGCCATCGCAATGCACGTCATCGACGAAAACAAGCGCATTACAACGCATTTCCGCAATATCACGATGGACGGCTGGATCAACGTGCCGCCGAATCAGCCCCGCACGGCGCGTTCACGGCGGTAGGCGGCCGGTGTCGCGCCGGTCCAGCGTTTGAAGGCGTAGATGAAGGTGGAGGATTCGGCATAGCCGAGTCGGATGGCCACATCGCTCACCGAAAGCGGTGTGGCGGTGAGCATTTCCTCGGCGAGCGCGCGGCGCACCTCGTCCAGCAGTGTGCGATAGCTGGTACCAGCGGCATCGAGGTGGCGACGCAAGGTGCGGGTGCTCATATTGAGATCGCGTGCGACGGAGTCGATTCCACGCGGAGCGGCGAATCCGTCCGCACCGCCGGGCACCAGGAGTTCGCGCACCTCGGCCGCGATACCCGTGCGGGCGCGTCGTCGGTCCACCAGATCCCGGCATTGTGCCAGGCACATGGCCCAGGTGTGCTCATTCGCCTGCGGCAGTGGCTGTTCCAGCATTGCCGGATCGATGGTGAACAGATTGTGCGACCGCCCGAAACGCGGTCGCACCTGGGTGACCTCCATGATCCGATCGACGTATCCCGGCTCAGGAAACCGGAATTCGGCCCTGGTGAGCGGCAGTTGTTTGCCGATCAGATCGCTCATGACCTGATGCATGGCGGTGACATCGCGTTCGACCAAGAACTGGCGCACATCGGCCGGAATCGATTCGTCGTGCACCCAGGCGATGAATTCGCCCTGCCCCCATTCCGCGACAGGTAGGCAGAAAGTGAAGCTCAGCTCCAGATAGCGCAGCGCGAACGAGATGGCCTCACCGAGCGTCGGACTGCTGACGCACGCGAAACCGAAAATGCCGAAGGTGGTGATCCGATACCGGCGGCCGATCTCGACACCGAGCGCGGGTGTCTCGGCGAGTTCCCGCACGAGATTGCGGATGACGGCGAGCTCGGTGCGCGCGTCGATCTGCGCGTCCGGATCGTGCAGCACGGCCTCGGTCAGCCCGGTTCCGGCGAGCATGCGCTCGACAGGCACGCCCTGCTCACCGCCATAGCCGACCATGAGTGCCACGCTGGCGATGCCGCGTGGAAAGTTCCAGTCGCGGATGCCCGGATCCTGTACCCGCTCCACAGCGGACATTATGGCCGAAAATCTCGATCTGCCGACCGGTACGACCGGCAGTCGTAGAGTGGAACTCATCTACAGTGCTGTGAGGAGTGCCACACATGACAGCTGGGAGGCAGCCCTCGGTCATCATCGTCGGCGCCGGATTCGGCGGCATCGGGATGGCAATCGAATTGCGGCGCAATGGTTTCGACGATATCACCATCCTGGAGCGCGGCACCGACATCGGCGGGGTCTGGCGGGAGAACACCTACCCCGGCGCGGCCTGCGATGTGCCGTCGCCGCTGTACTCGTTCTCCTATGAGCCCAAGCCGGACTGGCCGCAGCGCTATTCCGGACAGGTGGCGATCCACGACTATCTGCGCGGCGTCGCCCAGCGGCACCAACTGCTGGAGACGATCCATTTCGGCGCCGAGGTGACCGATGCCGAATTCGACGACGGCCGCTGGACCGTACGAACCAAGGACGGCGCGGCCCGCGCCGCCGACGTGCTCATCTGCGCGGTCGGCCAATTGTCCCGGCCCGCCCTGCCGAACATTCCCGGCATCGATACCTTCACCGGCCAGGCCTTCCACTCCGCCGAATGGGATCACGGCGTCGAGTTGACCGGTAAGCGCGTCGCCTGCATCGGCACCGGCGCCAGCGCCATCCAGTACATTCCGCAGATCCAGCCGCAGGTCGAACACCTCACGCTGTTCCAGCGCACGCCGGCCTGGGTGCTGCCCAAATTCGATACCGACTACACCCCCATCCAGCACAAACTCTTCGCCCGACTGCCCGGGGCCCTGCTCGTCGAGCGGTTCGGGTGGTGGGCCATTGCCGAATTCGTCGCGCTTGGTCTTGTCGAATTCCCGTGGATCGCACGGCTGGTCGGGCAGATCGCGTCGAAGCATCTGGAAAAGCAGGTCCCGGATCCGCGGCTGCGCGCCGAACTCACCCCCGACTATCCGATCGGCTGTAAGCGCGGGCTGTTCTCCAACGATTACTACCCGGCGCTGCTCGAGCCGAATGTGCAGGTCGAGACCACCGCCATTACTGAAATCGTGCCGAATGGCGTGCGCACCGCCGATGGCACGGTGCACGAGGCCGAGGTGATCATCTACGGCACCGGGTTCAAGGGCACCGAATTCCTCTGGCCCATGAATATTTACGGCCGAGCGGGCCGCAAGCTCGCCGATGCGTGGCAGGGCGGCGCGCACGCCTACTACGGCATTACCGTGCCCGACTTCCCGAACCTGTTCCTGGTCTACGGGCCGAATACCAACCTAGGTGTCGGCTCGATCATCTACATGATCGAATCGCAGGTCCGGTATATCCGCCAGGCCGTCCAACTGCTCGCCGAACGTCCCGGCCACGTGCTCGAGGTGCGTCCCGAGGCGGAGGCGCGATTCAATACCGCGGTCCAACAGCGTCTGGCGCGCACACCGTGGAACTTCTGCTCCAGCTGGTATCGCACCGCTTCGGGCCGGATCACCAATAACTGGCCGGGCCCGCAGCTCGCCTATCGCCGTCGCGTGCGCAAGCTGAACGTCGCCGATTACGAGCTGACCCGGGTCGCCTGACGCTCACAGTCTCCACAGAAACACCACACGAACTCTGCCACCGGATCCTGGCAGACTTGACCCGTGAGTGATCTGCCCGCCCGCCCCACCGAGCACGGACCACTGCGCCCGATCGAATTGGCGGTGGGGGCGGTGCTAGGCGGTGCCACCGTCGGCCTTGTCACCGTCGGCGCCCTGATTCCGTTCGCCGCGGCGCTGCAGCTGGTCGCGGCGGTGCCGCTGGCCATGATCGCGCACCGCTATCGGCTGCGGGCCCTGATCACCGCGACCGGTTCGGCCGTGCTGGTCTGCTTCGTCGCGGCGGGCATCGTGCCGGCATTCGGCATTCTCAGTTCGGCCACCATCGCGGGCATTATCGGCACCGTCAAAAGACGACGCGGCGGCTTACCCGCGGTGCTCGGATTATCGGTAATCGCCGGTCTCGGCTTCGCGGCCTTCGCCGTCGGAACGCTGTTCGTGCTGTCCCGGTCCCGGGATCTACTGTTCAACACCATTCGCAGCACCGCGGAAGGGCTGGAGCGGACGGCGGCGCGACAGCCCCACCTGGAACCGCTCGGGCGTGGCGTCGCCGATGCCGCGGATGCCGCGATCCGCTGGTGGTGGGTCCTGATCGGCGGTGGCGTGCTGGTGGGCATCCTCGCGACGGCGGTGTTCTCCTGGTTCGTACTCGGCTCGGTACTCGACCGGCTGGCCTGGCTACCGAGTCAGGACCGGCTCGACGCACCACCCGATGACCGGCCCATCGCGCCACTGCCGGTGCGACTGCGCGAGGTCGGCTTCCGCTATCCGGGCGCGCCGGTGGATGCGCTGTCCGGTATCGACCTAACGGTCGCGATCGGCGAATTCGTGGCCATTGTCGGCCACAACGGATCCGGCAAATCGACATTGACCCGGGTGCTCGCGGGATATCCGCCGACCACCGGCAGCGTGGACCGCCCGGGCGCGGCAGGCCTCGGCCACCTGGGTGGCACCGCACTGGTACTGCAGCGGCCGGAGAGTCAAACGCTCGGTGTGCTGGTAGCCGATGATGTGGTGTGGGGTCTGTCCACCGAACTCGCCGCCGCGGTCGATATCGATGGCCTACTGCGCGAGGTCGGCCTGGACGGGATGGGCGATCGAGAGACCGCCACCTTGTCGGGCGGTCAGCAGCAGCGGCTGGCGGTGGCCGCGGCATTGGCCCGCCGCCCCGCGCTGCTCATTGCCGACGAGGCCACCTCGATGATCGATCCGGACGGCCGCCGCGATCTCGTCGCACTCCTGGCCGAACTGCCCAACCGCCATCCCATGGCGGTGGTACTGGTAACCCATCACGAAGCCGATGCCGCCGCCGCCGACCGGGTCGTGCACCTGGCAGATGGCCGGACCGTCGAGCGACTACCAGCCTGGCCGCAGCCGGTCGGCGAAATACGACGCCGCCCGATGGGGGAAACCGTCCTGCGGTTGAGCGATGTTCGGCACACCTATAACCACGGAACACCTTGGGCCGCACCGGCTTTACACGGCGTCGACCTGACCGTCCGGCGTGGCGAGGCGGTACTCGTAGTGGGCGGCAATGGATCCGGCAAGTCGACACTCGCCTGGATCATGGCCGGATTGATCGAACCCAGTTCCGGCCGTTGCGAATTGGTCGGTAAGCCGATCGCGAAACAGATCGGCCGAGTCGAGTTGGCGTTCCAGCACTCCCGGCTGCAACTGCAGAAACAGACGGTCGGCGACGAAATCGCGGACTGGGGTGGCCGAGCCGCCGGATCCGGTGCCGTCGGCCGCGCACTCGACGCGGTGGGCCTGGATCGCGCACTCGCCGCACGCTCCATCGAACAACTCAGCGGGGGCCAAGCCAAACGCGTGGTGCTCGCGGCCATTGTGGCAAGCCACGCGCCGGTAGTCGTGCTCGACGAGCCGCTGGCCGGGCTCGATCCGCAGGGCCGCGCCGAAATCGTGGAATTACTTGCTCGCCTGCGTAACTCCGGGCTGACCCTGATCGTGATCTCCCATGACGTGCACGATATGGCCGCCGTCTGCGACCGGACCGTCCACCTCCAGGCCGGACGCATTCTGGAGACCGATCCGATCCGCGACACCGCGAATGCACCCGCGCACCAGCCAGATGCCCACACGATGCTGCCAGGAACCCACCCGGGGGATCCGGCATGGCGACTCGGGAACGGAGGTCGGTGATGAGTACGGTGCTGTTCCGCGAAGTGCCGGTTGCCAGTCCAGTGCACAGCCTCTGGGCCGGAACCAAGATCATCGGGGCGTTCCTGATCAGCCTGGTGCTGATGTTCCTACCGTCCTGGCCGGTACTGGGCTTGATGGTGGTTTTCGTAATCGTGATCGGGGTCGCGGCCCGACTGCCGCTGAGCACACTGCCGCGCCTCCCGTGGTGGTTCTGGGCCGCGATCGGCGTCGGTGCCCTGCTCAATGTGCCGGTAGGCAGTGCAGCCGTGCTGCGCTACACCAATGTCACCGTCTTCGGCCTGATCCTGCTGGCCTCCTCGTTCCTGATCGCCTGGACCACCCCGATGGCCGATATCGCCCCCGCACTGGCCAAACTCGGCTCCCCGCTGCGCAGATTCCGCGTGCCCGTGGACGAATGGGCCGTGGTCATCGCGCTGACACTGCGCGGGCTGCCACTACTGATGGACGAGATCCGGGTGCTGCGAGCGGCGCGCCGACTGCGCCCGAAGAACAATCTGCTCAATCGTGCCGCCGATAATCCGCTCGTCGATATCCTCACCGCCGCGATGGCGGTATCCAGCCGCCGGGCAACCGAACTGGGCGAGGCCATTACCGCGCGTGGCGGCACCGGCCAGCTCACTGCCCGACTGAGCGTCCCCGGCCGCAATGACGCGATCGCGCTGACCATTGTTGTCGCGGTCTGCCTCGGCGCGGTCGTCCTGGATCTGCTGACCTGATCGGCGATACTGGCCTCTGTGCGGGACCAAGACGAGGATGTACCTGCCTGGCAACGCAAGACGGAGGGTGAGTCGCGGTTGGCCGCGACACTCGCCGTGGTGGTGATCGTCGTGCTGCAGGTCGCGCCGAAGGAACTTCGCCAACAGCCCGCCTGGCTGGTGCTGCCCGTGCTCGAAGTCCTGTTGCTCGGTGTGTTGGTGGTGGCGAATCCGTTCCGGCTCAACCGGGAAGAGCGCTGGCTGCGCAGCGGCGGCCTGCTGCTGACCGGGTTGCTGAGTCTGGCCACGGCGGTCTCGGCGGGTCGACTGGTGTTCCAACTGCTCAATGGAACTCTCACCGATCCAGTGCAACTGCTCGTCTCGGGCGGTGCGGTCTGGTTGACCAATGTGGTGGTGTTCGGACTCTGGTATTGGGAGTTCGATCGCGGCGGACCCGCGGCTCGTGCACATGCGCGAAAGCCGTTGCCGGACTTCCTGTTCGTGCAGATGCAGAGTCCGGACCTGGCTGGACCCGACTGGGAGCCACAGTTCCCTGACTATCTGTATCTGGCATTCACCAATGCGACGGCGTTCAGCCCGACCGATGTGATGCCGATGTCGCGATGGGCGAAGGCGACGATGATGCTGCAATCGGCGATCTCGCTGGTGCTGGTGATCTTGGTGATCGCCCGCGCGATCAACGTCTTGCAGCAGCCCAGATGATGACCGAATAGCGAAGAGCTATAACAAGACTCATCATGTGAGCATTGTTGTATACCCCGAAAAGCATTCCTCTAAACCTTTTGTGCGCGGTACGGTGTCCTCGGAGTGCGTTCTCTAGATCACATCGCGGCTCTGCACGGCGTCGGGGGAAGGATTTTTCGTGTGCGGAGCGTTGCTACGGCTTACCAGAACTGATGAAGATTGGACCACCGGAATGATTTTCCGCAAGATCACTGCGGCAGCCGTGCCGATCGTCGCCGCTGTCGCGGTCGGCGCGGGCACCTCGTACGCACAGCCGGATGCCGCGCCCGTACCGGACATCGGATACGAGGCAAAACTGGTGGGCGACAAGATCGTTACCACGCTGACCGACGGGTCCTTCCAGATGTCGGCGAACACCGTGGATATCAAGGACATCGCGGGCAATACCGTGGTCACGCTGCCGCTGTCGTTCCGGCAGGACGGCCTGGAGTTCACCATGCCGCACGAGATCCGCGACGCGGGCCGGGTGCTGGAGTTGACCGCGGTCAAGGACTTCACGACGGCGCGGCAGGCGGCTACGCCCGTCGCGTCGGCACGGGAGAATCTGCGCGCACAGGACAACTTCCTGTCCCAGTTCGGCATTGCCACCGCCATCGGCGGCTTTATCGGCACGGTGATCGGCGCGCTGGTCGGGCTCACCGGCATTGTCGGCGGACCGACCGTCATCGCCAGCGTCCTCGCGGGCGCGGGCATCGGCGGCATTATCGGCACACTCGTGGTCGGCGGTCCGGCACTGATCATCGCGGGCATCGATCTGCTCGACACCCTGTCCGCCCCGCCCGGCACCACCAAATGGCAGGACGGTCCGGTCAAGTAAGACCGCGCACTTCCATCGCCCGACGCGGCGCGCAACGAATCGTCTGAGCGCGCCGCATCTTTCGTTTATCGTCCGTGGCAACCGGGCGCTATCGGGACACCCGCGAAACGATCGGCGAGGAAGCCCATGGCACCGGCCGCCTCACCGATCGCGGTCGCATTGTGTCCGGGCAGCGCCGAATGCACCGAGGTGAGATCGGCACCCTGTGCGCAGTATCGCCCGACCAGATCGGTGAAACCGGCGACTGGGATTACATCGTCAGTTGCGCTGTGGTACAGGTACATCGGCATGATCGGTGCGTTGCCGCCGAGCTCCTGCCGGTCGGTCGCCGCCCGTAATACCGGATGAGACAACACATCCGGCACCGCCGCGAATTCATCCACATGCGCGTTGAAGTACTTCGTAAGGAGATCCGGACCACAGGCCGAGGCGTCCTCGATGAGGGCGGTCCGACCGCGCTCGTTGAGTAGTTCCGCCACACCGGAATCCGGCTCGTTCTTCGCGATAGCGATCAGTACCAGCATTGCCAGTCCCGCTTGCACCCCACCATCGACACCCTGCGCAATGGCTGTCCAATCTGCGGGCACCCCACCCGAGGTGATTCCGGCGAATTGGATATCGGGCGCGTACTCCGGTTGTATCTGCGCCGCCCACAGCGTCGCGAAGGCACCGCCCGAATAGCCCCACGCCCCAATGGGGCTCGCTAGGCCGACGCCGTCCGGTGCGAACGCCCGAGCGGCCCGGATGCCGTCGAGCACCGCGCGGCCAGCGTTGACGCCGTCCAGGAATCTGGAGTCCGGCCCCTCGTAATCGCTTGTCACCACCGCCCAGCCGCGGCGCAACGCCTCGGCGATGAACAGAGTGTCGATATAGGTGTTTGCGCCGCCGAGATCCCAGCCGCCTCGCAGCGCGTACGACGGCGCACATCGGGTATCGAGACTGTCCTCGGCAATCTGATACGACAGCAGCGGCCGCTGGCCGGGACCGAACCACGGCCAATTCGGCACCAGCATGGTGGCCATACCGGCGATCGGCGAGCCATTCGTATCGTTGGTCCGGTATTGCACCTGCCAGGCCGAAACCGGTAGCGGCAGACCGTATAAAGCGATCGAACGGGTCCGCATCACAGCACCGTCGGGCTGCGAAGCCGGATCGACCGCTGCCACGTAGAAGAGGTCCTGATCCGGCGGCGGCACCGCCCTGGCAACGGGCACGCATGCGAATGCCGCGACCGCGAGAACGGTAAAGATCGATATCGCACCGAATCTCCGGTTACCGCCGACGAATGGTGCAGACAAAATGTTCATCGCGGCCTCCAGTCTTCGACGCGGCGCGACGCGGAGCGCGCCGGAAACACGTCGGCGCCGACTTCGCCCGGCCTCTTATGAAACCACCGTACTGCCTGATCAGAGGGCCTAGCAACGGTCATCGGCGGGCATCGGCTACGCCGTAGGTGTCCGATTTCCGACATGGTTACAGTTGGGGCGGAGCACGCCTGGAGCGCGCTTCGAAAGTGGCTATAGCGCAATCGGATCACCGTCGGGACGAACCCCGAACGTGACCGGTACCGAACAGGAGTGAGCTGACCATGCGGCATGGCAACGGACTGGACATTCCCGAAGAACTCGCCGATGTGTGTGCGCCGCACCGCATGGCGGTGATCGTCTACGACATGCAGGTCGGTGTGCTCTCCCAATTACCGGACGGTCCGGAGATCATCGAGCGGGTGGCGCGAGTGGTCGAAGCGGCACGGCGCGGCGGTTATCCGATCATCTTCCTGCGGCATTTCTTCCTGCCGCGCCGCCTGAGCGGCACCTTCGCGCTGCGCATGGCGATGAGCTGGCAGCAGGTCGACAGTGTCGATGACGTGAAATTCATCCTGCAGCGCGACACCCCGGCCTTCGAACTGGTTCCAGAGCTGCGGCCCACAGCCGATGAGGTGGTCTTCGACAAGACCTCCATGTCGGCCTTCGAGGGCACGCCATTGGCCGCGGTGCTGCGTGATCTCGGCATCGGCGCATATGCGATCACGGGTGTCGCACTGGAGATCGGCATCGCGCCGACGGTCACCCATTCGACCGATCTGGGCTTCGTGCCGGTGATCATCAGCGATGCCGTCGGCGGCCGCGATAAAGAGGCCATGGCGCGCGCCTACGACGATTTCGAATTCCAGGGGCACGCGATGGTCACCGACAGCGCGACCATCATTGCGCTGCTCGCCCGCGAACCCAACTGACCGCGGGAATGGCGGATCGGTACTCCCGGTCCGCCATCGGCGGCTCAGCTGTCCTTGTGGATGGCCTTCTTGGCGGCATCCTGCGCGGCGTCGACCTGGCTGGCGAACTTGCCGTCGGTCTGCTTGTCGACGAGATCGCCCACCTTATCGATGGCGGTATCCACCTTGTCCGCATTCTGCTGGGCCAGGTCCAGCGCCTTATTCGCCAGGTTCTTGAAATCCACCGTGCACTCCTCGTTTTCGAGCCGACACAACCGCGAACAAACGATACCCAGCGAACTCACCGATGAACCGGCAAACCATCAGCGACCGCCGTCACATCTCGCCGAGCCAGGCCGGATGCCAGAGACGGCCGGTCTCGGTCCAGTTCATGAAGCGCACGGTTCCACCTAGTTTCGGGGTAACCCACACCGCGTCCGCGCGCTCCTCGGCGGTGAGGTCATTGTCGAAAGGGGTGGACTTGCGCTCCAACTTGACCAGCCTTTTGGCCAGATCCCGCATGACAGGCTCGCTGAACCCCGTGCCGACCCGTCCCACGTAATACAGCCTGCCCTCGTGCGGAATGCCGACCAGCAGCGATTTGAAGTTGCGGGCATCGCTGCGCCGCCAGCCGCCGATCAGCACCCGCTGAGTGCGCCAGTTGCGCTGTTTGACCCACGAATGCCCGCGCTTACCCGGCAGATACACCGAATCCTTGCGCTTGGCGACCACACCCTCCAGCCCCTGCTCCTGGCTGTAGCGCAGCGCTTCGGCGCCGGTGCCGTCCAGTCGCCGCGGCACCCGCAGTGACGGCGCGGTGGCTGCGATTGCTTCCAACACCCGACGCCGATCCGAATACCGTTTGCGGAGCAGTGAAGTGCCGTCCAGATACAACACATCGAAGGCGACGAAGACCGCGCGCGCCGCATCGGCCTGCAGCAGACCGACATTGGCGACGCCGTGATCGTCGAACACCACGGCCTCACCGTCGAGCACCACATTGTGACCGGCCAACTCCTCGGCCAGCACCGCCATGCCCGGATAGCGTGTGGTCACCACATTGCCCGCCCGGCTGCGCAGCGTCAATGTTCCGGAATCTATTTCGGCGATGAGCCGGAAGCCGTCCCATTTGGTTTCGAAGCACCACTCGACGTCATCGAGATCGGCGACCTCACCATGCGTGGCGAGCATCGGCCGCAGGCCGCGCGGAAAAGGGGCGGGCCCAGCTGGTCTCGGCACGATGAACGCGGCCTCGGGGCCGACTGGACCACTGGAAACCCGGTCCGCGCCCTCCTCGGCCGGATTCTGGTCGCGCATGAGATGCATCAGCCACTGGGTGCCATTGGTTCGGATCATCGCGTAGCGGCCGCGCAGTCGCCTGCCGTGGAAGGTGACGATCACCTCGTCCTCGCGCCACTTCTCGGTCTCGTAGGTACCGGAATCCCAGATCGTCATCTCCCCCGCGCCGTACTGCCCCTTCGGAATGGCACCGTGGAAGGTCAAGTACTCCAACGGATGATCTTCGGTGTGCACGGCGAGCCGGTTCTGAGCCGATGAGGTCGGCGGCCCCTTCGGCACGGCCCACGACACCAACACGCCGTCACGTTCGAGCCGCACATCCCAATGCAACCGCCGCGCATGGTGTTCCTGGACGACGAACCGATTGTTCTCCCCCGGCACAGGTTCTTCGGAAGGCACCGGTTCCGGCGTCGCCGAGGCGTCGCGCATCGATCGGTATTTCGTCAGCGCATCGCTGTTCGAGCTCGGCGGATCCAATTCGGCGAGCAGATCCCCGTCATCGCGCCAGCGGGCGAGCACCTCATCGAACCTCAACTGCCGCAACTTCTTCCGGCTCTCCAACTCGGCCCAGGTGCGCGGTGCTGCCGCATTCGGTTCGGTGCGGCCGCGCAATGAATACGGTGCGATGGTGGTCTTGGCCGGATTGTTCTGACTCCAGTCCAGGAAGACCTTCCCGCCGCGCGCCGATTTCGCCATCGTCGCGGTGACCAGATCCGGGTGCAGCTTTTCCAGATTCGTCGCCACCTGCTTGGCCACGGTGGACGCACCGCCCGGACTCAACTCCCGTTCCAGCGGCACGTAGATGTGAATTCCCTTGCTACCACTGGTAACCGGAAAGGCGTGCAGCCCGATGCCCTCGACCATCTCGCGCACTGCTAGTGCGACCCGCGCGCATTCGGCCAATCCCGCGCCAGGACCCGGGTCCAAGTCGAAGACCAACCGGGTGGCGTAGCCGACCTTGTCACCGTCGAAACGCCATTGCGGCACATGGACTTCCAGCGCGGCCTGCTGTCCGATCCAGGCCAGTCCGGCCTCGGAATCGATGACCGGATAGACAACCTTGCGATCGGAATGTTCGATGGCGTGACGTTCCAGCCATGACGGCGCGTGTTCCGGGAGATTCTTTTCGAAGAAGGATGATTCGTCGACGCCGTTGGGCCAGCGCTTCCGGGTGACCGGTCGTCCGGCGATGTGTGGAAGCATCGCGGGCGCGATGGCCGAGTAGTAGGCGATGACCTCGCCTTTGGTGGTTCCTGTTGCCGGATACAGCACCTTGTCGAGGTTGCTCAACTCAACCTCGATGCCCGGCCGGCCCGGGCTGCCACCGAATTCCCGGCGGGTCACCATAAATGAAGTTTAGGGGTGGGGACCGACAGAAACCGGCCCCCACCACATATCAGGCCTGCGGCTCTCCTGGCTCGGGGGCGGGCTTGGGAGCGGGCGGCACCGGCGGTTCCTCAGCCGCGGTCACCGGCGGCTCCGGTGCGGTCGGCTTCGGTGCGGGCGGCTCCGATGCGGACTGGTCTGTCGGGACCACCTTCTTGGCGGCCTCCTGCACCTTGCCGATCTTGTCGGAATATTTGTGGCCGGTCTTCTCGTCGATGAACCCGCCGGCCTTGTCGACCGCACCGTAAATTTTGTCGGCGTTCTCGGCCGCCGCTTCCTTCCCCTTGCCGACCAGGCCTTTCAGGGTGTCCACGAGACTCATGCCTGTATTCCTTCCTGTCGACGAACCTAGGTATTCACCCAATATCCTCCCACCAGGAATCCCGGCCCGGCAGGTCATTGAGGTCGATACGCTGGCCCGGCATCGGCACCGCCACGGCAGTACCGGCCGCACGCGCCGCCTCGACCATCCGGCGCACCGGCTCCGACCACCCGTGGAAGGCCAGATTGAAGGTCGCCCAGTGGATGGGCACCAGTAGTCCGTGTCCGGGATCGCCGACGCCGAGGTCGGCATGGGCCCGAACCGCCTCCTCCGGGTTCATATGCACGTCCGGCCAGGCCTCGTCGTAGGCCCCGATCGGCAACAGCGTCAGATCGAACGGGCCGAGTGCGGCGCCGGCCTCCGCGAAAGCCTTGGTGTACCCGGTATCACCGCCGAAGTAGGCCCGCCGGGTCGAGCCGATGATGGACCAGGACGCCCACAGTGTGGTGTTGCGCACCAGGCCGCGTCCGGAGAAGTGCCGCGCTTCGGTACAGGTGAGCACCAGATCGGTGCCATCGCGCTCGCGCCCCAGCGCGGCGAGGGAAACCGAACCGCCCCAATCCAATTCGATGATCCGATGTTCGGGCACACCCCAGTGCCGCAGATGTGCGCCGATGCCGATCGGCACCAGGAAGGGCGCGGCCTGTTCGACCACCAGCTGACGGATCGTCGCCTTGTCCAGATGGTCGTAGTGATCGTGCGAGATCAGCACCGCGTCCACCGGCGGCAGCTCCGACAGCGGCGTCGGCACCGGATGCAGCCGCGCGGGACCGACCAACGCCGACGGCGAAACCCGTTCGCTCCACACCGGATCGGTGAGAATCCGATACCCGTCGACCTCGATGAGCGCCGATGCGTGCCCATACCAGGTGACCGCGAGGTCGGCGGCCTCGGTCGGCACGTCGGGCGTCGCCAGCGGAACCGCGGTGCGCGGACGACCGGCATTACGCCGGGTCAGCACCGAGAACAGCAGAGACGGAGTGGCACCGGAGACGAACTGCGTGCTCGGCTCGGTGTTGTGGAACTGCCGATTGCGATAGCTCACCGCGCCGGTCGCGTATGGCTGAATGGCATTGATGGAGGCGCCGATCGCCGAGGGGATGTCCCACACCGCGCGTACCAGCCAGGTGAGGCCGAGTGCACCGGCGGCAATGCCGACTATCTTCTTCGGATTCATCTATCGCCCCACGAATTTCGCCGCGCGCTTCTCGGCCCTTGCCAGCCGGCCCTCCTGGGCGTCCTGACTGGTCCACGCCGCCTCCAGCGCCGCACGCTGCTGTGTGGTCTCCGGATCCCGGGTGCCGTCATCGTTGAGCTCCAACTTCATATGCCGCAGCGACAGCGGAGCCAGTTGGGCGATCGATTTGGCCCACGCCTGCGCATCGGCCAGGGTGCCGAGCCGGTTGGCGAAGCCGAAGGAGTAGGCGTCGGCGGCCGATACCGGTTCCGCGCCGAGCAGCATGGTCCGGGCGGGGCCGCCGCCGATCAGCGAGACCAACCGCCGCACGGTCCAGCGGTCGACGCTGATGCCGAGCTTGGCGGCCGGAATGGCGATATAGGAATCGGGTGCCATGACCCGCAGATCCGAGGCCAGCGCGATCTGCACGCCCGCGCCGAGTGCGCCGCCGTTGATCGCCGCGATCACCGGGACCGGTACGGATTCGATGGTGTGCAGCATGTCGGGCAGGGCCGTCAAAAATTCCTCCGCGTGGACCCCGGACAGGTCCGCGCCCGCGCTGAACAGGGCGCCCCGACCGGTGAGCACTATCACCCTGGCATCCTCGGCCGCGGCCAACACCGCTTCACGGAGCCGAGTGATGAGTTCGATGTTCAGCGCATTACGCCGCTCCTCGCGCTGTAATTCGATGGTGACGACATCGCCATCGCGGCTAACGTCGAGCATGCATCCTCCGCAACTGACCGGTTCGACTGGTTACATCAACTGTGCCACAGGTGGCCGAACATACCGACCAAGCCGATACGATCTCGGTTTGTGCCGACAGACTTCCCCATCCTGGTGATCGGCGCTGGTCAGGCCGGGCTGTCGGCCGGTTACCACCTGCAGCGCCTCGGTCTGCGCCCGGAACGGGATTTCCGCATCCTCGATCACGCACCGGGACCCGGTGGTGCCTGGCAGTTCCGGTGGCCATCGCTCACACTGACCACCGTCAACCGGGTGCACGACCTTCCTGGCATGTCCTTCGCCAAGACACTGCCACCCGATTCCGACGCCGTACCAGCGGCCACCGCGGTGCCGCGCTATTACGAGTTGTACGAGAAGCGATTCGATCTGCGGGTGCGCAGACCGGTCTCGGTGACCGTGGTCTGCGACCGCAATTCCGACGGAACCCCTTGTGCCGCAGGGCCGGATCTCGCGGCAGGACGAGGCACGACGCTGAATGTCGAGACCGATACCGCGGGCACGATCCGGGTGCGCGGCCTGATCAATGGCACCGGCACCTGGGAACATCCCTTCATTCCGCACTATCCGGGCGCGGAGACCTTCGCCGGACGCCAGTTGCACACACACGACTACCGCATAGCCGATGAGTTCGCCGGCAAACATGTCGTGGTGGTCGGCGGCGGAGTGTCCGCGGTTCAGTTGCTCGATGAGATCTCGCAGGTCACCACCACAACCTGGGTGACTCGACGCGAACCGGTATTCCGTGACGCACCGTTCGCCGAGGAGGACGGCCGGGCCGCCGTCACCATCGTGGAGGATCGTGTGCGCCGCGGACTTCCGCCGGGTTCTGTGGTTTCGGTCACCGGATTGCGGATCGACGATCGATTGCGCGCCGCGCAAGCTCGCGGCGCGCTCCAGCGACATCCGATGTTCGCGAGCATCGAACCGGATGGGGTGCGCTGGGCCGACGGTTCGTTCCAGCACGCCGACGTGATCCTCTGGGCCACCGGATTCCGCAGTGCCCTGGACCATTTGGCCCCGCTACGCCTGCGCGGCCCAGGCGGCGGCATCACCATGACCGGTCGCCTCGCCACCCAGGTCGCTGTCGATCCGCGCATCCACCTGATCGGCTACGGCCCATCCGCGAGCACCATCGGCGCGAACCGAGCCGGGCGCGCCGCCGCTCGAGAACTTACGGCTTATCTCGGCCTCGGTTAGACGAGCCCTGCGGTGAAGGTCGCCGGATCGGGCCCGATGCGGGCGCCCTTATCGAGTGCGTTGATGGCGTTCATCTGGTCCCGGGTGAGTTCGAAACCGAAGACGTCGAAATTGTCGGCGATGCGCGACGGGGTGACCGACTTCGGGATGACCACAATCCCCTGCTGAAGGTGCCAGCGGATGATCACCTGGGCCGGAGAGCGACCGACCTCGTCGGCAATGGAGACGATGGTGTGATCACCGAGCAGCGTGCCCTGGCCCAGCGGACTCCATGCCTCGGTGGCAATGGCATTCGCATCGTGGAACGCACGGAGCTCGCGCTGCGCCAGCCGGGGATGCAGTTCTATCTGGTTGACAGCCGGGATCTCGCCGGTCTCACTGATGATCCGCTCCAGATCGGCGACGGTGAAATTCGATACCCCGATCGAACGCACCCGCTCCTGCGCCTTCAACGTCTGTAAGGCCTTGAAGGTCTCGACGAAGCGATCGGCCTGCGCCACCGGCCAGTGGATGAGATAGAGGTCGAGGTAGTCCAGGCCGAGCCGCGCCATACTGGCGTCGAATGCGCGCAGCGTGGCGTCGTAGCCCTGATCGGAATTCCACAGCTTGGTGGTGACATAGACCTCGTCACGCGGCAGCCCGGATTCCCGGATGGCACGGCCGGTGCCCTCCTCATTGCCGTAGATGGCGGCGGTATCGATGCTGCGATAGCCCACCTCCAGTGCGGCGGTGACGACCGGCTGGACGTCCTCCGACGGTACTTGGAACACCCCGAAGCCGAGCTGCGGGATTACGTTCCCGTCGTTCAGCACGATCGAGGGAATGGCGCTGGTCTCGCTTCTGAAGGTCACATTCCGACCGTAGAAGTGCCGCGCCGAGTCGTCAACGAGAAGCCCTGGTGTGTTGACCACCGGTTTTCCCAATGGCATCGCGTTTGCGCTGGACATCAGGGCTCTTCAGGTTTGCCGCGGCGGCTCGACGCCGCCATCTGATCCGGGCACGACCCGGGCCGGATCGTTCGTCGCAGCCCCCGCGAACCACCCGAATCCCGGTCGACCCGATCAGTGGCCGATGTAGACCGACTTGATGTTGAAGTAGGACTCGATACCCTTCTTGCCACGCTCGCCGCCCCACCCCGACTGCTTATGGCCGCAGATCGGCATCGAGGGGTCCGCAGCCAGCGCGGAGTTCACCCAGATCTGGCCGGCGCGGAGCTCGTTCACGACGCGATGGGCGCGGCCGAGGTTTTCGGTCCAGATGGAGCCGGCGAGGCCGTATTCCGTGTCGTTCGCGGCGGCGATCACCTCCTCCTCGTCGTCGAACGGGATCACCGAGCCGACCGGCCCGAAAATCTCCTCGCGGATGAGACGCATATCGGGCGTAGTGCCCGTGACGATCGTCGCCTCGTAGAAGTAGCCGCGACGGTCCATCACCTGGCCGCCGGTCACCACCTGCGCGCCGGCCGCCACGCCGTCGTTCACGATGCCTGCCACGCGCTGGCGCTGCTTCTCGCTGATCAGCGGCCCGAGAACCGAGTTGGGATCATCGCTTCCGCCCATCGGCAGCATCTTGGCGAAGGCGGCGAGACCGTCCACGACCTGTTCGTAGATGCCGCGCTGAACGTAGATGCGCGAGGTGCACGAGCAGTTCTGGCCCGAGCCGGCGAGCAGGCCCATACCAGCCCCCATGATCGCCTTGTCCAGATCGGCGTCGTCGAACATGATCAGCGGTGACTTGCCGCCGAGCTCGAGCGTCAGGCGCTTGAGGTTGCCGGCCGCTGCCTTGACGATCAGCCGTCCGACCTCTGTCGATCCGGTGAACGCGATCTTGTCGACGTCCGGGTGCGCGGTGAGCGCCGCACCTGTGGTCTCACCGTAGCCGGTGATGACATTCAGGACACCGTCGGGCAGACCCGCCTCGCGGAAGATCCCTTCCAGTTTCAGCGCGGTGAGCGGCGTCTCCTCCGCGGGTTTGAGGACAGCGCTGCAGCCCGCCGCGAGCGCGGGCGCGACCTTGAGCATCGCGACGAAGAACGGCCCATTCCAGGGGATGATGAGGCCGACGACGCCTACCGGCTCGAGCTGAGTGAAGGTGTGGTAGTTCTCGAAGTGGCCGAGTAGTCCGTCGGACACGAGATTGCTCGACTCGCCGTGGATCTTGCCGACCCAACCGGCGTAGTACACGAGCATGTCGAGCGACACCTTGATGATCTGACGCGCGGCCATCGCGTTCATGCCGTTGTCACGGGCCTCGATCGCGGCGAGTTCGTCGGTGCGGGCCCTGATGATGTCCGCGGCGCGGAATAGCACCTGCGCGCGGTGCGCGGCGGGCAGCTTGCGCCAGACACCCGACTCGAATGTTTCGCGTGCCCTGGCAACCGCCTCGTCGACGGCCGCCTGGTCGGAGTCGACGACCTCCGCGATCAGCTCCTCGGTGGACGGGTCGAAGACCGGAATGACCCCCGAGCTGGGGCTTTCGACCGCAGCGTCGACCTCGATGGTGTTACTCAATATCCCTCATCCTTTCGCCGAGCTGCTCCGACGCGGGAGAAGCACGATGCCTTCTGTTGTCGAGAACCCTTGCTGTGTAAGCACAGGAGGATCCGGCCGCCTGCCGACGCCCGCAGAACCAGGGCCGACGCCGCAATTTGTCGGATGACCCCGCTCCCGAGGCGAAGATCTCTCGGTCATTGCGCGCAAGGTTACGCGCTTAACCTAAGGGCGTCCAGTACGTCGTGAGTCCATGCCTGACGCAAAGACTCCGTGCTGGAGTCCGCGCATCGACGATGAGAGCCGCGTCGTCGCCGAGCAGCCGTGGTGTGTTGACCACGGTTTTCCGAATGGAATCGTGTTTGTGCTGGTTACCGAGGGGCGTCGGTCAGGGCTGGCCGAGGCGGCGATAGCGGGTGTGGCGGGAGGCCCGAACTTCCTCGTACGGACGGGCGCGCAGCCCGGTGAGCTCTTCGGCGATAACGGCGACCATGCGGCGAGCGAAGTCGACCGGTTCGTCGGCGGCGTCCGGAAACTCCGGGACGATGCGGTCGACGACACCGTCGGCGAGCAGGTCGATGGCGCGGATGCCCTGTGCGTCAGCCAGTTCGGGGGCATGGTCGGTATCGCGGTAGACGATGGCGCTCGCCCCTTCGGGCGGCAGCGGCGCGAGCCAGCCGTGGCTGGCGGCCAAGACGCGGTCGGCGGGCAGCAGTGCCAATGCGCCACCGCCGGTGCCCTGCCCGAGCAGAACCGATACGGTCGGGGTATCCAAGGTGACCAAATCGGCTATGCAGCGGGCGATTTCGGGAGCGAGCCCACGTTCCTCAGCCTCCTTCGACAGGGCCGCACCGACGGTATCGATCACCAGCACCAGCGGCAACCGCAATTCCTGAGCCAGCGCCATACTGCGCCGAGCCTCGCGCAATGCGGCGGGGCCCATGGTGTATTCGCCCTGCTGACCCGAGCGATCGTGACCGAACACGATGCACGGCTGTCCGCGAAAGCGGGCCAGCGCATGCACCATGGTGCGATCGGATTCGCCCTGACCGGTGCCACTCAGCGGAACCCGTTGCGTCACATGGCGCAACAGGTCACGAATGCCGGGTCGACCTGGGCGGCGCGAGATCTGGACCGATTCCCAAGCCGGAACGTCCGGGCTGGCCTTCGCGGTCCGGCGTACCGGCGCGGCCCAACCCGGTTCCGCCGCAACAGAATCCGGCACGCCACTGAGCACGCTCAACGCACGGTGCGCGATGCGGCGGAACACCGAAACGGGCAGCACACCGTCGATCACACCGTTGCGGTACAGATTCTCCGCGACCTGCACGCCCTCC
This sequence comes from Nocardia sp. CA-084685, assembly GCF_050955785.1. NCBI lineage: Bacteria > Bacillati > Actinomycetota > Actinomycetes > Mycobacteriales > Nocardiaceae > Nocardia > Nocardia sp. CA-084685. The sequence continues at coordinate 771,309 of NZ_CP192094.1, read as the reverse complement.
GGAAAACCCCTGCCGTACAACGCTTTATAGACGCGCGGGCCGAGAAAACCGATCAGTGCGCCGGGTTCGGCGAAGGTAATGTGCCCCAGCGAACCCCACGACGCGAAGACGCCGCCCATCGTGGGATTGCGCAGATAGACCAGATATGGATGCCCGGCCGCCTTGTGCGCCGCGACCGCACCCGCGATCTTCACCATCTGCACGAAAGCGACTGTGCCCTCCTGCATTCTGGTACCGCCGGAGGTCGGCGACGCGACAAGGGGCAGGCCGAGTTCGGTGGCGCGCTCGACCGCCGAGACGATGCGCTCGGCCGCGGCCACCCCGATCGAACCCGCCAGAAATCCGAACTCGCAGGCGATTACGGCCACGCGTCGACCACGCAGCAGACCTTCACCGGTCAGCACCGCTTCATCTGTACCGGCCGCCAGCTCGGCCTTGTGCAGATCCTCGCGGTATCGCAGGGACGCGGCCACCGTCATCGGTGGCCGGTCCCAGCTGATGTACGAGTCCGAGTCGAGCAGTTGCCCGAGCAACTCCCGCGCCGAAATCCTCATCGAGCGAGCTTAGGGGATGGCAGCCGGCAGAGCCGGCGGATGGGAAAGCTCAGCCACTCGATTCGGGAACGACGCGGCAAGCGCGAACGCTCAGTAGCCCTGCATGACCTTGCGTAGGGCGTACTCGGTTAGCGAAACCAATGCCTGCTTGGCCGGCTCGCGACGGCGGGCATCGATGGACAGGATCGGCACATCCGCGGGCACCGCCAGTGCCTGACGGATGTCCTCGATCGGATACCGCGGCGCGTCGTCGAATTCGTTGAGCGCAACCAGGAACGGTAGGTTGCGCGCCTCGAAGTAGTCGACGGCCGCGAAGCTGTCCTCGAGCCTGCGGGTGTCGACCAGCACCACGGCGCCGATGGCCCCGCGGATCAGGTCGTCCCACATGAACCAGAATCGGTACTGGCCGGGCGTCCCGAACAGGTACAGCACCAGATCGTCGGCGAGGCTGATCCGGCCGAAGTCCATCGCCACGGTGGTGGTCGATTTCATCGGGATACCGGTCAGATTGTCGATTCCGGTACTGGCATTGGTCACCAATGCCTCGGTGCGCAGCGGAACAATCTCCGAGACGGCACCCACCAACGTGGTCTTACCGACACCGAAGCCGCCAGCGACCACGATCTTTGCCGAAGTTGGTTTGCTGGTGCGGGTATCGACCTGTGCCGTCGAATCAAATACGCCGGAGTCCACTGAGAACCCTTTCGATCAGCTCGCGACGTTCATCGTCGCTGGAATCGTCTTTCAAAGTCGCCGAAACTCGCACATGCCCGGCCTCGATGAGGTCGGCCACGAGCACGCGGGCCACCCCGATGGGGATACCCAAACGCGCTGCCACTTCAGCAACGGACGGCGATTCTCTGCACAACTCCACGATGGACGTCTCGATGTTGGTCAGTTCGAACTGCCGCTCCAGGGCGACCGGATGCGATGCGACAAGTGCCTCCAACGCCAACTCGACCGCGGGCCTGGTTCGGCCCGCAGTCAAGGAGTATGGGCGAACGAGACTCGGCTCGGCGCTCCCCATGCGGTGATCGTCTATGTCCATCCCACCATCAGGAACCCATCGTGACGCGTGGCGTGGCCTGCACCGTCTGGCCAACACGCTCGACCAACAGGGCCATTTCGTAGCCCACCTGGCCGATATCGCAGGAAGTATTCGTCAGCACCGCGAGGTACGAGCCGTCGCCGACTGCCATGAGTAGCAGGTAGCCATGCTCCATCTCGACTACCGACTGCAGCACGGTGCCGCCTTCGAATAGATTCGAGACGCCTACCGAGAGGCTGGCCAGTCCGGCGGTGACAGCCGAGAGCTGTTCGGCGCGGTCCACCGGCAGCTGCGCGCTCGCCGCCATGAGTAGGCCGTCAGCCGAGACCAGGACGGCATGAGCTACGCCAGGAACCTCGTTGGCGAAGTTCGAAACCAGCCAATCCAGCTGACGATTCGTACCACCTAGATCGGGGTTCATCGGTCTCCTTTATCTCCGGTTAGGTTCATTGCCTTCATTGCGCGGCCATCCCGGACGCCCTGCTGGTGACGACTCAAGCTGGACCTGATCGTTTCTGGATCGCGACGCGGTGCGCGATCGGCGTTGCCGGTGACACCGCCGGGGACCAGCCTCCCGCCCGGATTGCGTTGGGGCAACCCGGCGGCCGTCTTTGTTTCGGCCTGGGCCTCGCTGGCGCGGCGCGCCGCCTGCCAGCCTTCGTCACCCGGTGACTCGAAGGAGGCGGCCACCTGGGACCGATCCGAGTTCGGATCGGAGAGCCACGCCGACATCATTTCGGCGAAGATCGGTGTCCCACCCATGATCGAATCGGAGTCGACCGCGGGCTGCAACCTGGTCTGGAAGAACGACGCCGCCTTCTCCGGATCGGGTTTGAAGCTGTGCCGTCCCGGATCGCGCGGTGTGGTCGTCGCCCCGTTCTCCGAAACCGCGGGCGACTCACCACTGGCCGCAGGCTGGGCCGCACCGCGATCGCGTCGCGGCAGGCCGACACCCGGCGGAACTTCCTTGCGTGGCAGTACCGTCGCGCCCGGATCGCGCTGGGGCAGGCCCGTCGGGCCCGCCTCCCGCTGCGGCAGACTATCGCGGGACGGTAGCAGACCGTCGCGCTGGGGCAGTCCGCTCGGCGCCTGCGCACCCGACTGACGCTGCGGTAGGCCATTCGGAGCCTCACGCTGCGGCAAACCGTTTGCGGGCGACTGACGCTGCGGCAGACCGGGCGCACCGGACTCCCGCTGCGGCAGACCATTCGAGGCCGAATCCCGCTGCGGCAGACCGCCCGTGGTTTCCCGCTGCGGGAAACTGCTCAACGGATCACGCAAGGGATCACGCTTCGGCAGACCGCCGGTGCTCTCCCGCTGCGGCAAACCACCGGTGCTCTCACGCTGTGGCAAACCACCAGAGCTCTCACGCTGCGGCAAACCCCCCAGCGCATCACGCTTCGGCAGACCGCCGGAAGCGGAATCTCGCTGCGGCAAGCCCGAACCGGTGTCCCGCGGCGGGATACCGGTCAGACCGGACTCCCGCTGTGGCAGGCCATTGGATGCCGACTCCCGTTGCGGCAGACCGCCGGTGTTCTCACGCTGCGGCAAACCGCCCGTGCTCTCACGCTGCGGCAAACCGCCCGTGGTGTCCCGCTGCGGCAAACTACTCAACGGATCACGCAAGGGATCACGCTTCGGCGGACCGCCGGCGCTCTCACGCTGCGGCAAACCGCCCGTGCTCTCCCGTTGCGGCAGACCACCGGTTGCTTCCCGCTGCGGCAGGCCACCCAAAGCATCACGCTGCGGCAGACCACTGGCGCTCTCACGCTGCGGCAAACCATTCGATGTTTCCCGCTGCGGCAGGCCGCTCGCAGGCGACTGACGCTGCGGCAGACCCGTCGCCCCCGGCTCCCGCTGCGGCAGGCCTCCAGCAGCCGAATCCCGTTGCGGGAGTCCACCGGCAGCCGAATCCCGCTGCGGCAGGCCGCTCGAACCGGCCTCACGCTGCGGCAATCCACCCGACGCAGCACGCTGCGGCAGGCTCGAACCGGTATCGCGCGGCGGCACACCACCGGCACCCGGTTCGCGCTGCGGCAGACCGTTCAGCCCCGGCGCACGCTGCGGCAGACCACCCGCACCTTCGCGCGGCGGCGCACCATTGCTACCCGGCTGACGCTGCGGCAGGCCACCACTGGGCTGACCGCCCTCCGACTGCGGCACGCCATTGCCGCCCGGCTGACGCTGGGGCAGACCACCGGAGTTCAGATTCCGTGGCGGCAGACCACCGCCGGAAACCGTCGGTTCGGGGCCCGGCCGACTCGGCGGCGGACCGCCCGGCGTGACACTGCGCCTTGGCAGATTCGCCGCGGCGAGCTTGCCGCGCTGCGGAGCGCTCGGCGCCGGTCCGGCCGACGGGCGCAGGGTCGGATTCGGTTGCACCGGATCCTGACGCAGCCCCGAGGCCCCCGACGACATGGTGGATCCGGGCGAACGCTGCGGCAGCCCGCCCGCCGTCGGAATCGGACCACTGCTCGCGGCCGGTGCGGGACTACTGGTCGGAATCGGTCCACTCACACCGGGATCGACGGTGACCATGACGTTGCCGCCCGGCGTCCGTGTGATCGCGCGCGTCTGCATCGCCGCCGCCGCGGACGGCCGCTGCGGACTGGCCGCTGCGACCTGCGGTGCCGCCTGCGGCATCGCGGTGGTCTGGCCCTGTCCGAGCACGATCAGATTCATCGGAACGTGCACGGTGACCGTGACGCCGGGATCCCGTGCGGTGTCGAAGGTCGGCCGCAGACGCACAGTGAGTCCGTGTCGCTCGGCCAATCGGCCGACCACGAAAAGACCCATGTGTCGTGCGGTATCCGGACCCGGCTCGGCGGTCTGCTCGAGTCGCCGGTTGATATCGGCCATTTCACTGGGCGGCATACCGATGCCGCGGTCCGCGACCTCGATGAGCATGCCCTGGTCGTGTCCCTGCGCGAAGGTGAACTTCACGTCGGTCTCCGGTGGCGACGCGCGTAGCGCGTTGTCCAATAGCTCGGCGAACAGGTGCGCCATATCCGAGGCGGCGGGCTCGACCAGCGAGCCACGCGGTGTCGCACCCAGCTTCACGCGCTCGTAGTCCTCGACCTCGGAGATCGCCGCACGCAGCACGTCCGCGATCTCGACGGGCGCGGACTTACTGCGCCGCTGCCGGGTACCGGCGAGGATCAACAGGTTGTCACCGTTACGCCGCATACGGGCCGCGAGATGGTCCAGCCGGAACAGGTTTTCCAGCAGGCGTGGATCCTTCTCGTCGTACTCCATCGCCTCGATCAGGCTGAGCTGATGGTCGACGAGCGACTTGGAGCGCCGGGCCAGGGTTTCGAACATGTCGTTGACCTGGGCACGCATCTGCGCCTGGTCACTGGCCAGACGCAGGGCCTGGCCGTGGATATCGTCGACGGCGCGAGCCAGCTGACCGATTTCCTCATGACTGCGGATCGGCATCGGCTCCAGCGGCACATCCTCGGGGGACGCGCCGTTACGGAGCTGGGCGACCTCGTGCGGTAGATCGCTCTCGGCCACGCGCAACGCGGCCAGGCGTAGCCGGTGCAGCGGCACGATCATCGAGCGCGCGACGAACACGGCAAGCATCAGCGCGGCGAGAATGGTCGCGATAACGACCGCGGTGTAGGTCCACGCGCCGGTATTGGCCTTGGACACCAGCGCGCTCATCGCCGAGTCGATGTCCTTGGTCGACTTGTTGACCACGCGCTCGTAGACATCGAGGCTGCCGGTGAGCGAGTTCTTCAGATCACCGACCGGGATCTTACCGGACTGCGCCTCCGGGCTGGTCAGCAGCGAGATCCGATTATCGATACCGGCCCGCAGATCGGCGATCGAGGTGTCGCCGTCGGAGAAGCGGTGGGCAAGCACGTTGAGCATCGCCCGCTCGGTATTGGCCGCGGTGATCGCGCTCTGCACGCCAGCCGCCGAACCGCGCAGCACCTCGGGGAATGCGGCAACCTCACCGACCAGTGCGGCACGGGTGTTCAGCGAGTCGACCAGCCGCAGCTTCGACTGTTCGATGGCCTGGTCGCTGACCTGGCCGACCGTCGTCTCGACGATGTGCACGCTGTCGTTGCGGACCTGGTCGATCAGCCCGATGACTTCGGCCGGTGTCTGCGGCGTGACGTTCTTGCCCTGGGCACGAACGGCCTTGGCCTGGGTGATCATGCTGTCCAGCGACGCGCGCGCACCGGCGACACCGTCGAGCTTGCCGCCCGACTGTTCGGCATCGGCGATGACCTTGTCGAGGTCGGCCAGGTTCTTGTCCGACACGATCGACACGTTCGGCATGATCGAAATCATCTGCGAAGCGGCGGTCGTCGCCGTCTGCGCACTCAGCGCGGTGACGGCAGGGATCGTCTCGATGTTCTTGGCGGCAGCGTCCAGTCGGTTCGCGTCGGCGAACTCGGTGGTAATCCTGGACACGCCGAGGCCAACCGCGACTGCCAGCGGAACGGCCAGGACCGCCGTAACCTTCCAGCGCAGGTCCCAGTTGCCGAGCGCCCAGCGTTTGCTGCCGGACCTTGCGGCGTCACGCATCTCCCACTCACTTTCCAAACTGGCCCCAACCACGTGCCATCAGCGAACCTAGACAATCGCATGCTGGCTCGACAGGCAGAGCTGGCCGAGGAACTGCGGCTGGCCGAGAAATTGCGTCTACGACGGCCCAAATAAGTGACATCAGATTCTAACGGATCAATAACAGCTTGGGTGACGTTGAGTGTAGTTACGGGACTTGACCTGCCGAGAATCAGCAAAACCAAAGGTCGCGGCACCCACCCGGGCGTCGCGTGAAGTCTGCCACAATCGTGCTGATCTATCGAGGCGGGCATCGAGGCGAAGCTAGGGAGTCACAAGTTTGGGTACAGCATCGCGCAGCGATTCGATAGGGGGTGGCGGCCGGGACACGGGTGGGCGTGAGAACCGCACGTACCGGCCGGTCTATCAGACCAGCTTGGTCGATCCCGCCGAGTTCTGGGCCGAGGCGGCCGAGGCGATCGACTGGGTGACCCCGCCGACCCATATCGTCGACACCACCGCTCGCTCGATGACCAGATGGTTCCCGGACGCTCGCCTCAATACCTCCTTCAACGCCCTCGACCGGCATGTGCACGGCGGCGACGCTCCGGAGGAGGCGGATCGGGCCGATCAGCCGGCCCTGATATACGACTCCGCTATGACCGGCGCCAGAGGCGTTTTCACCTACGCCGAACTGCTCGCGAAGGTTGCCGAGTTCGCCGGTGCCATGGCGCGTTTGGGGGTCGGTACGGGTGACCGAGTGGTCATCTACCTGCCGATGATCCCGGAGGCCGTGATCGCGATGCTTGCCTGCGCTCGCATCGGCGCGGTGCATTCGGTGGTCTTCGGCGGCTTCGCCGCACCCGAGCTCGCCGCCCGCATCGACGATGCCGAACCTGTGTTGATAATCACTGCCTCGGGCGGCTTGGAGCCGGGCCGGACGGTCGATTACCCGCCGATCGTGTTGCAGGCCCTCGACCTCGCCGAGACGAGCGCGCCGCGTCACGTGATCGTCAAGCAGCGGCCGCAATTTCCGACCATCCACTTCTCCACACCGCAGCCCGCCACCGAATCACTGCCGAGTTCGACAGAGACCGTCGCGGTGCGATGGCTGGATTGGGAAGACGCCGTCCGCGATGCCCAGCCCGCCGATCCGGTTCCGGTCGCAGCAACCGATCCGCTGTATATCCTCTACACCTCCGGCACCACCGGAAAGCCCAAGGGCGTGGTCCGCGACAACGGCGGACATGCGGTCGCCCTGTCCTGGTCCATGCGCAATATCTACGATGTCGGGCCGGGCCAGGTGATGTGGGCCGCCTCGGATGTCGGCTGGGTCGTCGGGCATTCGTACATCGTCTACGCACCGCTATTGGTCGGCGCGACAACGCTGCTCTACGAAGGCAAACCGGTCGGTACGCCGGATGCGGGCGCGTTCTGGCGAGTGGTCGCCGAGCACAACGTGCGCGTGCTGTTCACCGCGCCGACCGCGCTGCGCGCCATCCGCAAGGCCGATCCGGACGCCGAACTCGCCCACCGCCACGACCTGTCCTCGCTGCGCGCGTTGTTCTGCGCCGGTGAGCGCCTGGATCCGGCCACCTACGAATGGGCCAACGAAACGCTGCTGGCCGATCGATCCGACTGCCCGGTGGTCGACCACTGGTGGCAGACCGAGACCGGCTGGCCGATCTGCGCGAATCTGCTCGGCCTGCAAGAACTTCCGATCAAGGCGGGGTCGGCATCGGTGCCGGTGCCCGGCTACCGGCTGCGGGTGCTCGACGCCGAGGGCAATCCGGTCGCACCGGGTACCGAGGGCAATATCGTCATCGGCCTGCCACTACCGCCGGGCACGCTAACCGGGCTATGGCGCGACGAAGACCGCTTCCAACGCTCCTATATGTCGGCGTTTCCTGGCCACTACCTCACCGGCGACTCCGGATATTTCGACGACGACGGCTACCTCTACGTGCTCGGCCGCAGCGACGATGTGATCAATATGGCCGGGCACCGGCTGTCGGCGGGCAGCATCGAGGCCGCCATCGCCGGACATGAAGCCGTCGCCGAATGCGCGGTGATCGGCCTTCCCGACGAACTCAAGGGCCAACGGCCGATCGCCTACGTTGTGCTCAAGTCCGGCGTCGAGATCGATCCGGACCGCCTGCGCGACGAACTGATCGCCCGGGTCCGCGAGCAAATCGGCGCGATCGCCACACTGCACGACGCCGTCGTCGTCACCGCACTGCCCAAAACCAGATCGGGCAAGATCCTGCGCAAGACGATCCGGCAGATCACCGCGGGCGACACCTACGACGTGCCCTCCACCATCGAAGATCCCTCGGTGCTCGCCGCGCTGGAGGTACAGATCCGGGCCAGCCGCCCGCAGGGGCCCGGTCCGGAAGTCGTTGCGCCCAACGGTGATCCGATCGTGCCCTGATAACTTTGCGATCGCATTTCGTTTCACCCCTTAGGAAACCCTCAGGGATACTTCACACATGTGCCAGTGCGGGGCAATAGCGTCTAGGGCGCTGTATCCACAGCACCCTCGAAGCAGCATCCCCCCGAAATTCTGGAGGCAAGCACCATGAAGCTCTACCGCAGTCGCCCTGCCGTCGCCGCTCTCGCCGCGGGTGGCATCGCCAGTGTGGCCGTGTTGCTGTCCCCGGCCATCGCGGCCGCGGATCCGATGACACTGGCTGGGCCGCTGCTGAACTCCGACTGCTCCTTCGCGCAGGTCGACGCGGCGCTGCACGCCAAGGCCCCGCAGCTGGCGGCCATGCTCGATTCGAATCCGACCCAGAAGGCCGAACTGCAGCGCAAATTCGACCAGCCGGTCGAGCAGCGTCGTGCGGAACTCCAGGCCGCCATCAACGAGAACCCGGGCGCCGCACAGGACGCCGAAAACGACCCGCGTGCATCCGGCCTGGCCGAGACCATCCGCACCGTGGCCGAAACCTGCCACAGCTACTGACGGCACACCCGGCTTGCTGACCGACTCGAGCGATACGTGCCTGCACAATGAGTGATGTGACCGAGCGGAGCGCGAACCCGACCGTCCTTGTCGTCGATGATGACGAGGATGTGCTCGCGTCGGTCGAGCGCGGGCTGCGCCTGTCCGGCTTCCAGGTACGTGTCGCTCGCGACGGCGCCGAGGCACTGCGCAGCGTGACCGAGCAGGCGCCCGACGCTGTGGTGCTCGATATGAATATGCCGGTGCTCGACGGTGCGGGCGTGGTGACGGCACTTCGAGCCTTGGGCAATGAAGTCCCGATCTGTGTGCTCAGCGCCCGCGCCTCCGTCGACGACCGGATCTCCGGATTGGAGTCCGGCGCCGACGACTATCTGACCAAGCCCTTCGTGCTCGCCGAATTGGTGGCGCGGATCAAGGCGCTGCTGCGCCGCCGCTCCGACGTCGCGGCACCCGCGACGCCGGGGGCGATCGCGGTCGGTCCGCTCGAGGTCGATATCGCCGGGTACCGCGCACTGCTCAACGGCCGCGAAATCGAGCTCACCAAGCGCGAATTCGAGCTGCTGTCCACACTGGCCCGCAATGCGGGCGTGGTGCTGAGCCGGGAGCGGCTACTGGAATTGGTGTGGGGCTACGACTTCGCCGCCGACACCAATGTGGTCGATGTCTTCGTCGGATACCTGCGGCGCAAGCTGGAGGTCGAGGGCGCGCCACGGCTGCTGCACACGGTCCGCGGCGTCGGATTCGTGCTGCGAGCGCCCAAGTGAGTTGGCAATGACGTCGCAGCTATCCGATAAGCGGCGGCGGCGCACGTTCTCGCTGCGCACCCGGGTGGCCGGCGCGGCCGCGGTCGGCGCGATCATCATCGTCACGATCATCGGCGTGATCTCATCCCGGGCCATCGAGCGCAACAACCTCGCCCAGACCGACCAGCAGTTGGCCATCGCGTCGCGATTGGTGCTCATCGATTCGGTATTGGCCGTCGGTGTGCTCGGACTGGTCGGTCCGACCTACGACATGGCGGTGACGGTTCGCGACAACAACACGGTCGCGGCGAGCACACCCATTCGCCTGCCCGAACAGCCGATCGGATCGCATACCGTCACGGTGAACGGCACCCCGTTCCGAGTGCTCACCACGACCGAGAACCAACCTGCGGGACGCGTTGTCTCCCTTGGCATTCCGGCAACGACTGCGGCGCGTACCACCGCCGAGCAACAGCGCTGGGTGCTCGCCGGAGCCGGACTGGCAATCGCCACCGCCGCCGCACTCGGCTGGTTGCTCGCGGGCCGCGCCGTGCGCCCGATCGTCGATCTCACCCGACAGGTCGGCACACGCAGCGGCTACCGAGATCCGGACAATCCGCAGCCACCGGTCGACGGTTCCGGAGTCCGGGAGGCGGAAAAACTCGCCGAAGCGGTGAATACCCTGCTGCAACGGGTGGATCAGGCACAAACCGAGACCGCCGCCGCGCTCGAGACCGCACGCGACTTCGCGGCCGTCTCCGCCCACGAACTACGCACCCCCCTCACCGCCATGCGCACCGACCTCGAGGTGCTGCGCACCCTGGACCTGGACGAGGCCCAACGCGCCGAAATCCTCGCTGACCTGCAACGCAGCCAGGGCCGCGTCGAAACCACCTTGGCCGCACTGGAACGTCTAGCCTCGGGCGACCTCACACACGAGCGCGATCACGTCGACACCGACGTCGGCGACCTCTGCGATCAGGCCGCCCACGACGCCATGCGCCACTACCCCGGCGTAACCGTCCGCATCGATACCGATGCCGAACTCATCACTCGCGGCCTCCCCGCCGGACTGCGCCTGGCAGTCGACAACGCTTTGACCAACTCCGTCAAACACGGCCGCGCCACCGAGGCCGTCGTCTCCGCTCACCGAATCCCCAGCGGACACATACTGATAACCGTCGACGACAACGGCCGAGGCATCCCCGTCGAAGAACGCACCGCCGTCTTCGAACGCTTCTTCCGCGGCAGCCAAGCCAGCAGAGGCGGTTCCGGACTCGGCCTCGCCCTGGTCGCCCAACAGGCCCAATTACACGGCGGCCGAGCCTATTTCGATGACAGTCCACTCGGCGGTGTGCGCTTGGTGCTGGACTTGCCCGAACGCCGAACTACCAACTGACCTGAAGAGCGCTTGCGGCTTGCGGTTCCACGCTCATCGACCAGGGGCAGCAGTTGCCTCTCAACGCCGCGGAGCCGTCGGTCAGCCGGTCGCACCGTCGGGACGGGTAACCGCAATGATCGTTACAAGTTCCTCCAGACCGGTAAAGTCCTTCGGATTCGTCGTGTACAGCGGCAAACTGTTGCGCGCGGCTGTGGCGGCGATCATCAGGTCGGCCGTGCGCCGTCGCGGTTGCCGGCCGATCGCGTACACTGCGGCGCAGATCAGGCCAAAAGTTCGGGCGGTTTCGCTGTCGTAGGGCAACGCCTCGCCGAATGTCGCTTCCACGTGTTGCAGTACCGCGATCCGACGCGCACGTATGACCGGATCATCGGTTGCATACGGCCCTCGCGACAACTCTCCCAGCGTGACTGCCGTGATTGCGGACTCGATCGGCAAATCGGCCGGATCGAAAAGGGAGAGAGCCGCGATTATGCCGGTGTCGAGTACGCCCCTCGCATTGCGGCTCACAGACCCGTTCCTTCGAGCGGATCGTCGGACAGTTCGTCGGAGACCACAGCATCCAAGTCGTGTCGGAGTTCGTCGTAGTCGAGTATCGGAGCCTTCGCGAACATCTCCTGGGCCTGACTGGTGGGCACGAAGCGTCGGCGCCTGATCGGCGTTACTTCGGCCAACGGCTCGCCGTTGATGGTGAGCACGTATCGCCTCCCCTCCCGCAGACCACGGGTGACACTGCCGGACTCATTGACGAACTGGCGCACACTGACCTCGGTCGGAGGCGGCATTTCAGGCGCGGGCATACCCACACCGTACCACGCCGTGCCACATCCCAGGCAGAATGGCCCGGTATGAATTCCGAGGAAGTCCCGCCTCATCGCCGGATGTGCGCGGGACTATCAGTTGCGAACCACCTCGACCGGGTCGGTCAACGCAAGCGCCAGTGCGGACTGCTGGGCGCTGCTGCGCTGAGGCAGCGCTGAGACGGCCTTGTCGGTTTGGGTGCTGAGGTTTGTCACGATCTGTTGCAGTTGGGTGACGCCGCCGGTCAGCTGGCTTATGGCACTTACCAATTGAGCACCACCCTGGTCGGCGAGCTGTGGCAGGCCCTCGGCGAGTTTCGCGCCTTCGGCCAATTGCGCACTGGCACCGGTCAACCGGTCCACAACCGTGCGCAGGAGTGTGCCGAGATCGGTGCTCGGATCGACCGAAGCACCGACCAGACCGCCGAGATCGGTCAGCTGGGAACCGGCCTGGCTCGAAACATTGTGCAATCCTTCGAGTTTCACGATGACATCGGCGACCTGGGGATCGCCCGCGAAGGGAAGCGCGCGCATCAGCGGCAGGATCTGGTCCAGGCCGCCGCTTACCGTAGTCGCAGTCTGCTGCACCTGTCCGATCGTGACGCCGGTCGAATCCAATGCCGAGGCAAGTTGATTTGCCTGTGCGGCGGCACCCGAGACGGTCGAGTTCAGCAATGCGATGGCCGAAGTCAACTGTGCCGAACCTTCTTTGGCGTAGGCCAGGAAGCCGAGTAGCTGATCCGCACCCGAGCTGAACTGGTCGGCGCCTGCGGTCGCGGCACTGACTCCGGCGTTCAGCAGTTGGGTGGTGAGCTGCACCGAGGTCATCTGGGTGCGCGCCTGCGCGACCGCGGCCAAAGCGGCGTCGACACCGGCCGCGCCGACTCGGTGCGTCACCGTATTCACCGCGCCGTTCACCGCATCCGCGTCCGCGCCCTTATGCGTATCCACCGTGACCTTGGCCCGCTTCGGCTGCGCACCCGCCAGCGTGCCCATGGATTGGGTCAGATCGGCAGGCAGGGTGATCACCGCCGCGTAGTCATCCGCATCGAGCTCACCCGGCTTACCGACGGTCCACTCGTAACCGCCGCCGTCCTGCTGCAGCCCCTGCGCGATGCGCGCACCAGTCGGCCCGGTATCGGCGTTGACCAGCGCGATACCGCTGGGTGAGCCCGATGATCTCGAGCAAGCGGTGACGGCACCCCCGAGCGCCCCGGCAATGACAACGGCGACGGCGAGCAGTGCCCACCGGGTGCGTATTCCAGTCACAACTCCGCCGCGCTAGCGCTCGGCTCCGCCGTGACCGGCAACGCTGTGTCTTTGGTTCCTTCGCTACGCTTAGTCACACCTGCCGACCCTAGAGCTCAGAATTGGCATCGTCGCTTACCGAAGTCTGAGAGTTCGGTAAGGACCGCAGATGATCAGGCGAGCTCGGCGCCGGTGGGCTCCTCGGTCCGCTTCGCCGCGACCACCCTGCCGAAATCGAGCTTGACCAACTGGTCTGCGTGGTGGAAGTAGCGATCGTCGTGAGTGATCACGATGACGGTCTTCCCGCGCTGTTTGAGTTCGGTGAGGATTTCCTGATAGAAGACGTCGCGGAACTTGGGCTCCTGATCGGCCGCCCATTCGTCGAAGACATAGATCTGCCGGTCCTCGAGCAGGGCGGTCAGCAGCGCGAGCCGCTTGCGCTGGCCCTGCGACAGATCGATGGTGGACAACCGCCCGTCCCGCACCGTCACCTTGTGCGCGATCTGCAACTCCTCGAGGTAACGGCGCACCTCACCGTCGAGTCCGGGCCGATCGAAGCCCAGGTATTCCTCGAAAAGATGGAAGTCGGTGAAGATCGCCGAGGAATTCTGCCGAAACCACTCGATATTCTCGTGGTCGATCGGCTCGCCATTGAGCGACAGCGTGCCCGTCTGCGGCACGTACAGTCCCGTGATCAGTTTGGCCAGCGTGGATTTACCGCTGCCGTTACCACCGACGATGAAGGTGATCTGGCCCGGTTCGAAGACCAGATCGAGTGGGCCGAGCCGGAATCCGGACTCGCCATTGCTCGCCTCCGGTGGCGGGCCGAGCGGCATCGGCCGATTGTCGTGTCCGCTGTGGTCGACGAACCGATGGCCGTTGACGTCCGGCAGCGGCCCACCGGGACGTGGACCGCGACCGGGTGGATGCGCGCCACCTCGCGGACCGAGCCCGCCCGGCCCCGGCGGAAACGGCGGTGGCGGCTCCACCCGGTAGCTGTAGGTGACATTCGTCAGTTCCAGTCGCGCCGTGTCGACGGCAGGACGGTCCGTGAACGGCAACCTCTCCTCGTCGTGCATGGTCTCCATGGACAGATTCATCGCGCGAATCTTCGCCAGCGCCACATCACCGCGCAGCAGATCCGGGATGCGGTGCATGAAGTTCTGCATCGGCATCGCCAGAAACGTCGTCACCAGGACATACCCGACCATCACGTCGCGCGACAGATCCAGCGGTGCGACCAGCACGAACAAGATCAGCGCCATGGTGGCGAGTTGCAGCGCCTGCCCGAAGCCCTGTGCCACCGAGAATTTGGATCCGGCATCGACATTCTGCGCACGCAGCGTCGCGGCCGAACCGAGCAGATGCCGCTGCATGAAGTCCCGGCGCCGCCCCCGATGCAGCTTCAACTCTTTGATGCCGAGCGTCACAGCCTGGTACGACCGCAACAGCACGTCCTCGTTCTCCCGCGCTTCGCGGTAGATATTGCGCACCTGCTTGAGAATCAGCTCGACACAGGCGATCCCGAGCAGGGTGCCCGCCACGGTCACCGCGAACAGCGGACCCGACACCACCAGCAGGAAGACAAAGCAGCCGACGATGGTGGCCACGTCGATGCAGATGCTCGGAATGGCGGTCACCGCCTGCGAGAGCGAGCGCACATCCTCGGTCAGCGTAGCCATCAGACGGTGCATGCCGAGCCGTTCCAGATGCTCGAGCGGTGCCGAAACGATCCCGGAACTCAGATCCCCGCGCAGCCGGTAGATCGCCTCTTGGGCAAGGCGAATCAACAGCACCTGCGACACCACGCCACTGACCAGAATGACCAGACCCGTGAGAGCGAAGCTTTGGATATTGACGTGCGGATGCGGTTCCGGTGACACCACACCCCTGATGAGGGTCACCAGAAAGGTATTTGCCGCACCGCAGATGAGACCCGCGGCAATAACGGCCGCGATCCGCATCCAGGAGATCGACATGAGGAATCGGATGAGTTGCATGGTTGCTGCGCTCCCTGAGGCCGATGCTTATTACCGGCGAATGATGTCGAAGATCATGCCTTCGAGGGTGACCCCCGGCGCGAAGGAGAACGCCACACCGGTCGAGATCGGCTTCGCCGTCTGCTGCTGAATCATCTGTTCCAGCACGAAAATCAGCGACACGCTCAGCATATTGCCGAACCTGGCCAGCACATCCCAGCTCAGCGCCGCCCGCTCCGGCGCGATACCGAGCGAATGCAC
Organism: Nocardia sp. CA-084685; assembly: GCF_050955785.1. Lineage (NCBI taxonomy): Bacteria > Bacillati > Actinomycetota > Actinomycetes > Mycobacteriales > Nocardiaceae > Nocardia > Nocardia sp. CA-084685. The sequence continues at coordinate 755,794 of NZ_CP192094.1, read as the reverse complement.
GGACTCCTCGATGATCTTCGGCCCACCCGGGTGGATTGCCCACAGATCGACATCGGATTTCTGCAATCCATTGCGGCCCAAGACCTCGGTGACCACGGGATCGACCCCGGTGTAGATGTACTGGGGCAGATTTTCCGACAGCTCGCAGGTGATGCCGTTCTGATTGACACCGAGCACGATGCCGTCCTCGGCGCCGTCGAAGAGCTGGCTGAAGCTGTCCCGGATCACCACCTTGCCCGGCGCCAGCGGCTGCTGGACCTGACTTGCGCCGATAACCACCGCACCGCATCCGTCACCGAACAGGCTGTGGATGATCACATCGTTGATGTTGTCGTCGAAGACGGCATTCACCGAGCTCAGCTCGATGCAGACCACCATGGCCTTCTTATCCGGATGCGCCCGAACATAATCCACAGCGGTCCGAATGCCGTTCATCGCGGCCGCGCAGCCCATGAAGTTCACCACGACCCGCCCGACCGATGGCGACAGCCCGAGCTGCTTCACCACCGCGACATCCACGCCAGGCGCGATGAAACCGGTGCTGGTCACGAAGACCAGCAAGCCGATCTCCGCCGCCGCATCCTCGATACCGGCGAGAGCGCGGCCCGCGACATCGACGGCCAGCGGCACCGCGTGGCGGTAGAACAGATTCATCCGGTCCCGGATCGTGCCGCGCTCCCGGCCGAACTGCAGGAATTCGGGATCGAGTGGATCGACCACCAGGCGGCGGCTGTCGATCTTCGTCTTCTGGTAGATCCGCGAAATCCGCGCCCGCTGTCGCGGATCGGTGAACAGCTCGGCCACCCGATCGGCGGCGCCGGCCTGGTCGACCAGCTGGCTCGGCGCACCGGTCGCGATGCTCTCGATCACCCCGACCGTGGTCGGTGGCGCGGGCGGCAGCCCGTGCTGCACGAGGCCGTGGCCGTGCTCGTCCCCCTGACGAGCCGCCGACGTTTCCTCATCGATAGTGATTGACACGAAATTCTCCCCGTTCTTGTGAAAAATGGTGATCGGCGCCGCGCTTGCCCAACGGTTCGATCGGTCGATCTCCGGAATCGATTCAGACCGTGCCGATTCCGGTGAATCCCTGCACCGTGTAGACGGCACAGGTTTTCAGCGCCCCGGGCGAGCAGTGCTCGCGAATGAAGCCCCAATTCCGTTCCTCGGCTTCGCGGGAGGGTGACAAAAGGTAGGTGCGGCAGAGTTTCGGGAACCGATCGGTGAAGAAACTCTTCGCCGGCAGCCACTCGACGCCGAATTTCGCTGACTCCTCGCGCAATACGTCCTCGGTGGCGATATTCGCGAAACCGCTGCGCTGGAACGGCAGGACGTGGTGAACGCGGTGCGAACTCAAGCCGGCCGCGAGAAAGCAGTCTATATAACGATTTCCGATCACCTTCAGGTCGTATGCCTGCTCCACCTGATTGACGGCCCAGTCCTCGGTATCGGCGGCGGGAAGTTCCTCGGCCTCCACTTCGAAATCATGGCTCGCGACGACCAGGAAGGTACTGATCCACAGCGTCACCACGAATTGCAGTGCCCAGGCCCAGAAGTCGCCTGCCAGGGCGAAGACCACCAACTCGCCGAGCAATAGCGCGCGCACGCCGAACGAACCGATGAAGTGTGGCAGCGCACCACCCCAGGTACCGTACATATCTTTGATGCCGACCTTGCGGGTGAGGCGGCAGACATCGAGGAGTCGAATTGTCATGCCGGTCACCGTGTGCCCGAATTTGTGCAGGGTGTGAATCGGCACCCGATACAACCGGGGCACCCGCATCATCATGGTGAAGACGTTCTTCTTGATATCGACTTCACTCTGGGTATGCGGGTGGTGCAAGAGCGCGTGTCCATCCGCGGTGACGAAAGCCAGTGCGACGTAATTGAAATCGAAGGTATTCGTATAGATCTTGTTGAGGCCCTTTTGCGCACGATGGATCGCGTAGTGGCCGAATCCGGCCAGCGAGCTGCGCAGCAGCACCATCAGGATCACGAAGACGGGCAGCGGCATCCAGCTGCGCTCGAACAGGCGCAAGCCCTGCACCGCGAAGTAGGCGACGGCCAGTACGGCGACCACGACGTTGAAGATCGTATCCATGCGCTGCAATCGCGCGGCCAGTTCCGGCTCTTTCAGCCGTGCCTTGACCTTGTGCAGCAGATCGTCTTTATTGTCGAATCGGTACTTCGGAGTGTCCTGCCAGCTGTCGAAGCCCTCTTTGAACAGGAAGTCGGGAGCGTTGGCCTTCGGATGGATGTCCTCCGGTAATGCGTTGCGCCCCACCGCATATCTTTCGAGCATTCGCCCGATTCGCTCGGGATCGCGATGATAGGACCCGATGATGGAGGTGATATCGCGATTTTTCGTTCGCCCGATGAAGAACTCGCCGCCGGGATGTTTGGAGATCCAATCGCTCAGATCGTAGGCTTTTCCGTTGTAAACCCACACATTCGACAGTTGCGGGCCACCGCCGGGCGGCGGGCCGGGCGGTCTACGGAAGTCCCGCTCCTCCGCTTCCGGCTGGCTGTTCGTCATCGCATTCCTCCGTGTCTGATCCGCGGTTCGGTGGCCGTCGTCGGCCCCGGGGTTATGGCGTGTATCGCGGACAGGCGCGGGGGCGCTTCATCCGGCGAACCGGATGTCCCCCCGAAGTCACACACACTGCCTGAGCCTTCGTGACAGCATCGTGCTTGCAGCGCCTTACATCTCACTAAACAATCCCTTAACCCGGTAACTTTCGCGTCGGATTCCCCCCGATCTCTGCGAGAAGACCGAACCAAGGGTAACGTCGGCACCCGCAGCATGCGCGGCTCACCTCGACTTCGCTTGCGAACGGGGTCGAGTTACTCTGCGCGACAGGCTAATCTGGCGGTCGAAATGCTGCACTACACCCGGGCGGCAGCACCAGCTGTCCCCGTCAATCCACCCGGTCGTAACCGACCTCGCACTCTTCTGGGGGCAGAACATTGAGTGATCTGACAGCGCGAGCACGCACCTCGCACCGAATTCGACTTCGCCGACCGGGACTCGTGCCCGCCGTGGTCGCGGCGTCGATGTTCGCTGCACTGGTGACAGGCTGCGACTCCAGCTCCGACTCGAAGACCACCTCGTCCGCGCCGCCCTCGGGTCAGCTGCCCGATGCCGCGCAGATCGTGCAGGAGTCCGCAAGGACCACCCAGACCCTGCAGGCCGTGCATCTGAATCTGAAGGTGGACAACCTCACCACCCTTCCGGTGGAGAGCGTCTCGGCCGATGTGACCAACCAGCCGCAGGGCGCCGGACAGGCGATCGGCGAGGCGAAGGTCAGGACCAAGCCCGAGGCCGACTTCATCCAGGCCAAGTTCCTGGTCGTCGACAAGGAAATGTACGCACAGACCGGTGGCTCCTCCGCCTACGCCAAAATCGGTCCGGCGGAACAGATCTACGACCCGGGCGTAATCCTGGACAAGGACAAGGGTCTGGCCAACCTGATCGCCCAGGTGAAGAACCCGAAGGTGGAGGGCAGGGAGAAGGTCGACGGCACCGACACCGTGAAGTTGACCGGAACCATCGACTCCACGGTCATCGATCCCATCGTCCCCAAGTCCGGTGACCCGGCGGGCACGTTCCCGATCACCCTGTGGATCGCGGATGTCGCCCCGCCGTCGGGTTCGGCTTCGGCCCTGCCGTCGAACGCCGCCTCACCCGGCAACGGCCCGAACCTGGTTCAGGCTGTCGTCAAGCGGGATCCGGGCACCATCAAGGTGACCCTGTCGGCGTGGGGTAAGCCGGTCAAGGTCACCGCACCGCCGAAGTAAGGCCCACATACCGCAAACCGGTCCGGGATGCATGACGGTGGCAGCAGCCGTCATCCGCACTCCCGGACCGGTTTTCGCCTCTCAGGCACCAGCGCCGTGCACTCGCCCCGCACCAGCACTGAATGATGCCCAGCTGCCGCGCACGAATTGCTCCGCCACGCACCGATTGTCCCCACGAAACTGTGCGTGGCGCGCCAAATCGTGCGCGGCGCGAATACGGCGTTAGGAAATGACCGCGGCCCGTGCTCTGTGAGAGCACGGGCCGCAGTTGGGTTTTCAGATCAGTTGACGACGTCGAGCAGGTCGATCACGAAGACCAGGGTCTTGCCGGAGAGTTTGTGGCCGGAACCGGCGGGGCCGTAGGCGAGCTGCGGCGGAATGGTGAGTTGGCGGCGGCCGCCAACTTTCATGCCGGGGATGCCGTCCTGCCAGCCCTGGATCAGGCCGCGCAGCGGGAAGCTGATGGATTCGCCACGGTTCCAGGAGGAGTCGAATTCCTCGCCGGAGTCGAATTCCACGCCGACATAGTGCACCTCGACGGTGCCGCCGGGCACTGCCTCGGCGCCCTCGCCCTCGACGATGTCCTTGATAACCAGCTCGGTGGGAGCTGGGCCCGCCTGGAATTCGATCTCCGGCTTGGTCATTCGGCTATCCCCTCTGATAGGTGATGGTGGATTGGGTTGAAATTAGCGGCCGTCGATCTCGTGGTAATCACGGTGACCGTAACCGGTGTAGATCTGGCGCGGACGGCCGATCTTCAAAGGCTCGCTGTGCATTTCCCGCCAGTGCGCGATCCAGCCCGGCAGCCGGCCCATAGCGAACAGCACGGTGAACATGCGGGTCGGGAAGCCCATGGCCTTGTAGATGACACCGGTGTAGAAGTCGACGTTCGGGTACAACTGGCGCGAGATGAAGTATTCGTCGGTCAGCGCTGCCTCTTCGAGAGACTTTGCGATATCGAACAATTCGTCGTCGCCGCCGAGCTTGGACAGGATCGCGTCGGCATGCTTCTTGGCAATCGAGGCGCGCGGGTCGTAGTTGCGGTAGACGCGGTGCCCGAAGCCCATGAGCTTCACGCCGTCTTCCTTGTTCTTGACCTTGCGGATGAATTCCTTGACATTGCCGCCATCGGCCTTGATGCCGTCCAGCATCTCCAGCACAGCCTGGTTGGCGCCGCCGTGCAGCGGGCCCCACAGCGCGTTGATGCCGCCGGAGACGGAGGTGAACAGGTTGGCGTCGGAGGAGCCGACCAGGCGCACGGTCGAGGTGGAGCAGTTCTGCTCGTGATCGGCGTGCAGGATCAGCAGCATGTCGAGCGCGGCGGCGATCTCGGGGTCGACCTCGTAGGGCTCGGCCGGGAAGCCGAAGGTCATCCGCAGGAAGTTCTCCACCAGGCTCAGCGAGTTGTCCGGGTAGAGGAAGGGCTGGCCAACCGACTTCTTGTACGAGTAGGCCGCGATGGTGGGCAGCTTCGCCAGTAGTCGGATGGTCGATAGCTCGACCTGTTCGGGATCCTTCGGGTCCAGCGAGTCCTGGTAGTACGCCGAAAGCGCGTTCACTGCCGAGGACAGCACCGGCATCGGGTGCGCGTTGCGCGGGAAGCCGTCGAAGAACCGCTTGAGGTCTTCGTGCAGCAGGGTGTGGCGGCGGATCCGGTCGGTGAACTCGTCCAGCTGCGCCTGGGTCGGCAGCTCGCCGTAGATCAGCAAGTAGCTGACCTCGATGAAGGTCGAGGACTCCGCGAGCTGGTCGATCGGGTAGCCGCGGTAACGCAGGATGCCCGCTTCGCCATCGATGTAGGTGATCGCCGACTTGGTCGGCGCGGTGTTCATGAATCCGGGGTCGTAGGTCACGTACCCGGTGCTGGCCAGCATTTTGCCGAGATCGACGCCGTCATTGCCTTCTTTGGCTTCGGCGATCGTCATGGCATATTCGCCGCCGGGGTAGCTCAAAACCGGCTTGGCGTCGTTGATGTGGTCTTTTTCGGGCACGGAAGGATCCCTCTCAGGCTAGGACCGTCGGCATCGGGGTGCGGTCGGCACGGCGGTGCTCTCACGTAGACGCTAGTCGCTACTCGCGCGGCCCGAGAACGAGGGTGCCCACCGACCGACCTCACAAACAACTTCTGCTCAGGTGAGGTTTATGACTCATCCCAGCACGGTCACCGACTGCGACCTGACAACGCGATAGCGCACAAAGGCCGGGAACACGAGCGCAGCCAGCACCACCCCGATAACGACGAGCACGCCGCCGCCCGCCGCGGCCACTGCGGTACCCAGGCTCGCCGCCGCAAAACCGTGGGCAACATCACCGATGCGCGGGCCACCCGCGACGATCACGATGAACACCCCTTGCAAACGGCCGCGCATCTCGTCGGTGGTGACCGTCTGCAGCATGGCGATGCGCAGCGCGGCCGAAACCATATCGACCGCACCGCCGAAGGCCGAGCAGCCCAACGCGATCCACAGTCCGGGTCCGAGCCCGAGGCCGTGCCCGGTCCAGCCGACCGCGACGCCGAAGCCGACCATCGCCAGTCCCCACAGCGCGATGCAAACCACCACCGCGAGCCCTTGGCGGCGCACATGCGAGATCCAACCGGAGAACACGCCACCCAGCACCGCGCCGACCGACATGGAAGCGAACAGCAGACCGAGCGCGACGCCGCCGCTGGCCGGATCGCCGAAGGTCTCGTGCGCGATTTGTGGGTAGAGCGCGCGCGGCATGCCGAAGACCATGGCGATCACATCGACCACGAAGGAGGCCAGCAGGATGCGCTGTGTCGCCAGATAGGCGAAACCGTCCAGGACGGTGCGGAATCCGGACTTGCGCGCGGTGCCGGTCGGTGGGATGGCGGGCAGCCGCCACACCGCCCACACGGTGGCGAGCAGCGCGATCGCGTCGATCAGATACAGGGTGGACAGGCCGACCACGGGGATCAGCACACCTGCGAGCACCGGTCCGGCGATGGCGCCGGTCTGCTGCACGGTCATGCTGAGCGCACTGGCCGCTGCCAGATGTTCGGTGGGTAGCAACCGCGGTATAGCGGCGCTGCGGGTCGGCTGATTCACCGCGAACAGCGCCTGCTGCACGGCGAAAAGTCCGAGCACGATCCAGACGTTGTCGAGTCCGACCGCTGCCTGCGCCCAGAAGGCGACCGCGGTCACACCGGTGCCGCAGTTGGTGATGAGCATGAGTTTGCGCCGATCCATCACATCGGCAAGCGCGCCGCCCCACAGACCGAACACGATCAGCGGGACCAGGCCGAACAGGCCGGCCAGACCGACATAGCCGGAGCTGCCGGTGATCTGGAAAATCTGCTGCGGCACGGCCACCACGGCCAACTGCGAGCCGATGACGGTGACGATATTGCTGGTCCACAGCCGACGGAACTCGGGATAGCGCAGCGGGGTGGTGTCGGCGAGCAGTTTCACCGACCGCAGCGTAATGAGTCGGTCAATGGCGCAACAATGTTGGGGTTCGACGATTCAGCGTCGCGGAGCGCTTCGACCAGGGGTTCCCGGGTGTGCTTTCTAGGGTTGTAGTCGGTCGACTGTCATGGTGTCGCCGCTGATCCGCACCCGGATCCGGTTGTGCAGCCGTCCCCGGCGACCCTGCCAGAACTCCACCTCGTCGGGGCGGATCAGATAGCCGCCCCAGTGCGGCGGCACCGGGATCTCGTCCACATCGGCGAAGCGAGCGGTGGTCTCGGCCAGGGTGCGATCGAGTTCGGCGCGCGAGGCGATCGGCCGGGACTGGCGCGAGGCCCAGGCGCCCAGCTGCGAATCGCGTGGCCGGGAGCGCCAGTAGACCGCGGTCGTCTCGGCGGATACCAGCTCGACCGGCCCGCGCACATGCACCTGTCGACCGAGTGCGGGCCAGACAAAGGTCGCGGCTGCGAATGGCACGCCAGCCAACTGGTTGCCCTTTGCCGAGTCGTAATTCGTGTAAAAAGTCACACCTTCCGGCGAGAGGCCTTTACATAGCACCGTCCTGGCGACCGGACGCGGCCCGATATCGGTGAGTGCGACAGTCGCGACGACCATGGCATTGGGCTCGGCAATGCCGACCGCGGTCGCCTGTTCGATCCAGTGCCGAAGCAGCGGCTCCCACCCGCCTGCCAGCCAGTTTTCATCCAGATCGGTGTCCTCTCCGCTCCCGAATGGCATGCCGCCGTAGTCGACTCGCATTGCTGCCAAATCGCTCGCCGGGAAAAGCACCCGGTCGCTTGCGGCCATTTCCTGACCGAGAGATGAATTGTCCAGGTCACGCATGGGCCAGACGTTACTCCGCGGTAGCAGGGAGCTAAGGTTTTGTTGATCGGCATGTACTCGGCGAGCCACACCCATATCGACGAGAACAGGCCTTTTCCAGCGACCCGCAAGTCGTCGCCAAGGAACGAACCGAAGTGCAAGGAGAGTCACAGAATGACTACCAGCCATGCGGTGCCCAGCGGGCAAACCGCCGTACCCCCTGATTTCGTCAGTGGACTGGAAGGCGTGGTGGCATTCACCACCGATATCGCCGAACCCGATAAGGACGGCGGCGCGCTGCGTTACCGCGGCGTCGATATCCAGGACCTGGTCGCCTCGCAGGTGACCTTCGGCGACGTATGGGCGCTGCTGGTAGACGGCGAATTCGGGCATGGCCTACCGCCCGCGGAGCCGTTCCCGCTGCCGGTGCACACCGGTGACGTGCGCGTCGACGTGCAGGCCGGACTCGCCATGCTCGCCCCGATCTGGGGCTACCAGCCGCTGCTGGATATCGACGACGAAACCGCGCGGGAGAATCTGGCGCGCGCCTCGGTGATGGCGCTGTCCTATGTCGCGCAGTCCGCGCGCGGCATCTACCAGCCCGCGGTGCCGCAGAAGAAGATCGACGAGTGCACCACGGTGACCGAACGGTTCATGACCCGCTGGAAGGGCGATCCGGATCCACGGCACACCGAGGCGATCGATGCCTACTGGGTTTCCGCGGCCGAGCATGGCATGAACGCCTCCACCTTCACCGCCCGGGTTATCGCATCGACCGGCGCCGACGTCGCCGCGGCACTGTCCGGTGCGATCGGCGCGATGTCGGGCCCGCTGCACGGCGGTGCGCCGGCGCGTGTGCTGCCGATGATCGAGGCCGTCGAAAAGTCCGGTGACGCACGTGCTTTGGTCAAGGGCATCCTGGACCGCAAGGAAAAGCTGATGGGCTTCGGCCACCGGGTCTACCGGGCCGAGGATCCGCGGGCGCGCGTGCTGCGTGCCACCGCGCAACGCCTGAACGCCCCCCGCTTCGAGGTCGCCGCCGCGCTCGAGCAGGCCGCGCTCGCCGAACTGCGCGAGCGTCGTCCGGACCGCGCCATCGAGACCAATGTCGAATTCTGGGCGGCGGTCATCCTCGACTTCGCCGAGGTCCCCGCGCACATGATGCCCGCGATGTTCACCTGCGGCCGCACCGCCGGTTGGTGTGCCCACATCCTGGAGCAGAAGCAGCTCGGCAAGCTGGTCCGCCCGGCCGCCATCTACACCGGCCCAGGCCCACGCCAGCCCCAGGACGTCACCGGCTGGTCCGCCGTCGCACACGTGTAGCCCACGAGCTACTCAGCCGGTCGCCGTGGTGGGACCCGTTGCCCGCCACGGTCGCCGGCTATTTGCAGCGATATGCCCGACCAATCGACCACCGCGGAGCGAGTCTTACGAGCGAGGAGTTCGCGGCCCGTCTCACGTCCGAGCCGTCGAAGCGCATGCGACACAGGCACGGAACTCACCCTTCCCACATGTGCGCACCAAGTGCCGAACGCCCCGCCAAACCCAACCACCACGGAGCTGTCTTACGAGCGAGGAGTTCGCGGCCCGTCTCGCGTCCGAGCCGTCGAAGCGCATGCGCCGCAGGCGCGAGTCTCGACGGCTCGGACGCGAGACACCAGGGGGCCGCGAACACGCCGCGCCCGCGCGGCCAAAAACACAGGTAGCATCCCGGGGGACGCTGTGAGAGAGAGTTAACGGGGAATGCTGGATAGGAATGTGTCGCGGCGGCGGCTGATCGGATTCGGTGCCGCGGCTGCGGCTTTCGTCGCTGGTTGCAGTACCGATAAGGGCAATACGACTGGCGCGCAATCGAGAACGACCACCGCCGCGAACGCCGTTGACGTGCAGGCCATTCCGAGATCCCCGGTACAGCAGACGCCCGCCGCCACCTCCCCCGCGGCAGTGGCCGCCCGGCACGCGGGTGCGCAGCCGACCAGGTGGGGCATGGCGATGGACGGCATTACCAGCACTTTCGCGGCGACCGACAAACAGATGGCGGTTACCTTCGACGCGTGCGGCGGGCCCGGCAATAACGATATCGATGAGACATTACTGAATCTGCTGGTCTCCCAGCAGATTCCGGCCACGCTGTTTCTCAACAAACGCTGGATCGAGGCGAATCCCGGTCGCGCCACGCAATTGGCCGCCAATCCGCTGTTCGAGCTGGCCAATCACGGCGTGGCACATAAGCCGCTCTCGGTGACCGGCCGGGCCGCCTACGAAATCCCGGGCACCGGCTCGCCGCAGGAGGCCGTCGATGAAGTCTGGGCCAATCACGAGCGGCTCACCACGCTACTCGGCAAACCGCCGCGGTTTTTCCGCGCGGGTACCGCGCACTATGACGATGTCGCGGTCGCGATCGTCAACGAATTGGGTGAGCGGCCGGTCGGCTTCAGCATCAATGCCGACTACGGCGCCACCGCGACCGCGGCACAGGTTCAGAATGCGATGAAAGCCGCCGCGCCCGGTGCGATCTCGCTGGCGCATATGCACCGGCCGAATTCCGGAACGGCCGCCGGGATGACCGCGGCGCTGCCCGCGCTGCGAGCTGCGGGGTTCACCTTTGTCCATCTCTGAGCACCCTTGCCGCCCGTAGTGGGATTCGACGCACGATCGTGCCGGTGAACCGCGCGGTGCAATTATTACGGTATGGAGTGCACGCCCCCGCGATCGCGCCAATAACGCGCAACCCTCGGCGGCGAGCCAGTATGGTACCGATGCTGACCGGTGTCCCGACGTCAGCCGACCGCCTGCCGGTCGCTCGAAAAAACAAAGGTGAGACGGATTACGGCCGTGCACCGGGCATTTCGCCAGCGCGAGGTGACCGGATCGGCCAGATCCGAGCGGAAGGCGGTATGTAGGGTGGCGCAGGGAATCTTCGCGCACACTCGATGGCGGAATCTCGAGCAATGGCGAGTCCGCTGGAAAGTCGGCGCGGCCGTTGCACTTCCGCTGGCCGCGGCCATTTTGCTCGGCGGTCTACGCCTGACGGTGTTCTTCCGCGATTACTCCGAATACGACAGTGCGGCCGATCGCATCTCCGATATTCCGGCGATCACCGCCCTCGAATCGGCGGCCTCGACCGTCGCCGGTGGGCAGGTCTACGGCACTGCCACCGACCAGGACCTGGTCGAATTGTCAACGGCTATTACCGAAGCAACGGTGCGCGCCGGACGCAAGGGCATCGACGCGGCGGTCGCCAGGGCGCTGAAGCAGATGACCGCGACCAGCGAGGTCATCCGCTCCGGCGGTAAGGGCGGCGGCGATCCGGTGAAGGCCATCGAACTCAACAACGCGATCGTCGCCGATGCCATCGGCACCGTGGACAAATTGCTCACCCCGATCGGCGTCGGCTCGGTCGTTGCCGCGAAGGCGCAGCTCTCCGATGTGCTGGCCGGCAAGGTCGAGGGCTTCAACTGGCTGATGGCAGCCATATCGGCGATCCAACAGCCGTCTCAGGCCGAGAGTTTTCATACCGCGCAGGGGCGTATCCTGGCCATGGGCGAGGCGATCGAACGGGTAATGCCCGCCGCCAAGCCCGAACTCGATCGGGTGTTGCGGCCGAATAACGCCGCGCTCAAGGACATGATCGATGTCGCGATGCGCACGCACGTCGTCGACCTGGTGGAGTTGCGGCGGCTGGCCATCGAATCCCGCGATGTCTTCACCGGATTGACGCGCCAGATCGTGCAGGGTGTCATCCACGATGTCGACGACAAGGTCGCCGAGGCCCGATCCGCGGCCGTGCAGGCCTCCCTGGTCGTGCTCGGGACGGTGATCGCGGCGCTCGCACTCGCGCTGTGGGTCGCGCACTCGCTGCTGCAACCGCTACGCAGGCTGCGGGCGGGTGCCAGCGAACTTGCCGATATGGACCTCCCGAGCGAGGTAGAACGGATCATGCGCGGCGCCCAACTCGAGGACATCGAGGTGAAACCGGTGCCGGTGCACACCGGTGAGGAAATCGGCGAAATCGCCCGCACCGTAGATGGTTTGCACACCCAGGCACTCAAACTCGCCGCACAGCAGCAACTCCTGCGCGATCAGGTCAACGACATGTTCGAGACCATGGCACGGCGCAGCCAGACGCTGGTGGATCGCCAGCTCAGCATGATCGAGGCGCTGGAATTCGAAGAGAAGGATCCCGAGCGGCTCGGCCATCTCTTCCGGCTCGACCACCTGGCCGCGCGCATGCGGCGCAATAGCGCCAATCTGCTGGTGCTGGCCGGAACGCGGTCACGGCACGATCGGTCCGGGCCGGTCGAGGTGCGCGATATTCTCCGTGCCGCCGTCTCCGAGGTCGAGGACTATCAGCGCGTCAAATCCGGTGCCACACCCGATGGTTGGGTCGCGGGCATCGCGGCCACCGATGTGGTGCATCTGATCGCGGAAATGCTGGAGAACGCGCTGCGGGCCTCACCGCCCGATAGCGATGTCACCTTCGCCTACAGCCGAACCTCCGAGGGCGGCCTGCTCATCGAGGTCGTCGATGAGGGCATCGGCATGGTGGCCAACGAACTGAACGAGATCAACCAGCGGTTGGCGACACCGGCCGCGGTCACCGTCGCCACGACGCGGCAGATGGGCATGTTCGTGGTCGGCAAGCTCGCCGAGCGGCACGGCATCACGGTTCGGCTGCGCCGGACCCACGATCGGGCGCTCAGTCCGGGAATCACCGCGAGCCTGCACATTCCGCCCGCACTGATCGAGGTGCCGTCGCAGGATTCGAAGGATCCGTCGACGCTGAAGCCGGTGATTCCGGTGCATCGGGACACCCTCGGTACCAAGGCGACGGCCGAGGCGCGCAGAGGTCTTGCCAAGGCGACGGCCGAGGCGGGCGCGGACGCCGAGCCCGCAGCCAAGGCGGTCGCACCGAAGTCCGAGCCTGCGGCACGTCGGATCGGTGCACCGCCGCCGGCGGCGCCCAAGCCCGCCGAACCGGATGTCGATGCTCCGGCGGCGCCGCCGGTGATTACCAGTTATGGTCTCCCGAAACGGGTTCCGGGAGTAAATCGCAAAGGACGTCGCAAAGCGGGCGGGGCCGCCGCGAAGCCTGCGCGCACAACCGCGGCGCCGACGCCGTCCGCTAGCGTGGCCGATTCGGGTCCCCCGACCGGGCCGCAGGAGCGGGTGGCCAAGACGACCTCGTTCTTCCTATCCGAGGAGGGGGATTCTGCGGAATCCACATCCGAGGGACCCGCGCAGCCCACCGAGGGGGCGGCGACGCCGATTTTCGCCGGCATGATGTCGGGGTGGTTGGCTGATCCGACCACAGGGGAGCTACCGGTTTCGACCAATTGGCATTCGGCGGCGGATGAGGGCTGGTCCGCGGCACAGCGGGCGGCCGATGTCACGATCACGGAAAGGACAACGTCCGGGCTACCGAAACGAGATCCAGGGAATCAGTTGGTGCCGGGTGGGGCCGAGTCGGGGTCGGCGGCAACGGAAGCTGCGGCGAGCACGCGCCGCGACCCGGAAGCGATCCGCACAGGATTGAACCGGTATCAGCGGGGGGTACGTGACGGAAGAGCCACTGGTAAGTTGAAACCCCTTGCAGCCGAGGATGTTCGATGACCGCACCTGAACAAGCACCACCCGAGACCACGTCCCGCGCGGTCTCGGCGAAAATCGTGATAGCCGGCGAGATGGGGGTCGGCAAAACTACGCTGGTCGGCGCGGTTTCGGATATCGTTCCGCTGAAAACCGAAGCACTGATGACCGATCTGAGCTCCGAGATAGACGACACCTCGGCGGTCCCGGACAAGACCACCACCACGGTGGCCATGGATTTCGGCCGGATCACCCTGAACGACGATCTGGTGTTGTACCTGTTCGGCACCCCGGGCCAGCACCGGTTCTGGTTCATGTGGGACGACCTGAGCCTCGGCGCGATCGGCGCGATCCTGCTGGTCGACACTCGTCGAGTGGACGAAAGTTTCGCCGCGGTCGACTATTTCGAAGAACTCGGACTACCGTTCCTGGTCGCGGTCAACGAATTCGAAGGTGCCCCCAAATTCCCCGAGGAGGCCATCCGCGATGCCCTCTCGCTCTCCGAGGATGTTCCGGTGATGATGATCGACGCCAGGGATCGTGAATCCGCCAAGACGGCGCTCATCGCACTGACCGGACATGCGCTGGCCAGGGTGAAAGCCAAAAGTTAGCGAAATGGCGGCTCGGGCATCGAGCCGCCGCCTCGCTAGTCCTGGTCGAGGGAGGCGAGCCAGTCGACCGCGACGGATTCGCCGCGGTCGACGGTGAAAAAGGCCACCTCGAGGTGTTGGCCGAGATCGACGAGGCCGATCGCGGCCAGCGGCACCGGTTGGATCAGGCGCACACGCCACGGTTTCGCCTCGTCCCAAGCGTGCAGTTCGAGATCCAGGCGCAGCACCGGGTCGTCGCGACCGGCGTAGTCGGCGGCGACCGGTGCGGCGGCGAGCACGGTGGCATCGGCGCGGCGGCCGTCGGCGAGGATTTTCGAAATGCTCGCCCGGCCGGTCTCGGCGATATCGGGCACGTAGAGCACCAGGCGGTCGCGATCGCCCGGATCGACCCGGCAGCCGACCACGTCACCGGGCTGCATCCACTCCAGATCGTCCGGCCGCATCCGCTGCCGTACCCGGGTCTCGTACGGTAGCGCGCCTTCTACCTGCACTCGAACCCAGAAAATGTGTCCGGGTTCGCTGCGTCGCGGCCGCACACCCAGGATGGTCGCCGAGCCCATCACGCCGTGCATGAGCAATTCGCGCCGCTGCGAATCCGAAAGCGCCGCGCGCAGTCCGAAGTTCCGCGGCCCCCCGCTACGCGCTCTCCACCCCGAGTTAGCCGACGCAAGGTCCATGGGCGACTACGTTAGCCGGAGTGTGGTCAGTGTCACAGCAATACCACCGTCTACCCTGTTGGCCATGACCGCTGAGTTCCCGACCATTCCCGACGATCTCAAGCCCGCCGACGGACGGTTCGGCTGTGGCCCCTCCAAGGTGCGCCCGGAGCAGTTGCAGTCTCTGGTATCCGTCGGCGCCTCTGTGTTCGGAACCAGTCACCGGCAGAAGCCGGTCAAGGATGTGGTCGCGCGCGTGCGCAGCGGGCTGCGCGAGCTTTTCGCACTGCCCGACGACTACGAAGTGGTGCTCGGCAACGGTGGCACCACGGCGTTCTGGGATGCCGCCGCCTTCGGCCTGATCCGCGAGCGCTCGCTGCACCTGACCAACGGCGAGTTCAGTTCGAAGTTCGCCGCGGTGGCCAAGGGCAACCCGTTCATCGGCGATCCGATCGTGGTCTCGGCGGAGCCGGGCAGTGCGCCGGAGCCGGTTTCGGACCCCTCGGCCGACCTCATCGGCTGGGCGCACAACGAAACCTCCACCGGTGTTTCTATCCCGGTGCAGCGTCCGGCGGGTTCGGAGAACGCGCTCATCGCCATCGACGCCACCTCAGGCGCGGGCGGTCTGCCGGTCAACATCACCGATGCCGATGTGTACTACTTCGCGCCGCAGAAGTGCTTCGCATCCGATGGTGGGCTGTGGGTCGCGCTGATGAGCCCGGCCGCGCTCGCCCGGGTCGAGGAGATCAAGGCCTCGGGTCGCTGGACGCCGGACTTCCTTTCGCTGCCGATCGCGATCGACAACAGCACCAAGGACCAGACCTACAACACCCCCGCGCTCGGCACCCTGCTGCTGTTCGCCGACCAGATCGAATGGATCAACGGCAACGGCGGGCTGGACTGGGCGGTCAAGCGGACGCTGGATTCCTCGTCGCGGCTGTACTCCTGGGCCGAGTCGAGCTCCTTCGCCACCCCGTACGTCGCCGATCCCGCGCACCGCTCACAGGTCGTCGGCACCATCGACTTCGCCGACTCGGTCGATGCGGCCGCCGTCGCCAAGGTGCTGCGCGCCAATGGAATCGTGGACACCGAGCCCTACCGCAAGCTCGGCCGCAACCAACTGCGCGTCGGCATGTTCCCCGCCATCGACCCAGAGGATGTTTCCCAGCTGACGCGTAGCATCGACTGGGTCGTCGAAAAGCTCGGCTGACAACGAACGGCTCAACACACCACAACGCCGCTCAACGGGCTGCGAACATACGATCCGACGTAAGAGACCCGCACTATCGACCAGCGCGGAGCGAGTCTTACGAGCGACTCGTTCGCGGCCCGTCTCGCGGCCGAGTCGTCGAAGCGCATGCGCCGTAGGCGCGAGTCTCGACGGCTCGGCGGCGAGACACCGGGGGGCCGCGAACACGCCGCGCCCGCGCGGCCGAAAACGCGAATAGAGCAGATTAGCGGGGCGCGGAGGGTCTTTCGCAGATTTCCGCCCCGCGTGTCTTGCCTCGAGATCATCAGTAGTGCACTACTGTTTCGGAAAGTGGGCGGTGTCGCGAGCCGACGCGATAAGGAGGTAACGGTGCGTGAACTTCGAGTGATCGGGGTGACGCCCGACTCCACGCACATCGTGTGCATCGACACCGAGACCGGCAACAAGTACCGGCTGCCCGCCGACGACAAGCTTCGAGCCGCCGCACGCGGAGACCTTGCCCGATTCGGCCAGATTGAGATCGAGATGGAAGCAACTATGCGTCCCCGCGATATTCAAGCTCGTATCCGTGCCGGGGCATCCGTTGAACAGGTCACCGAAGAATCCGGTATGCCGCTGAGTCGCGTCGAGCGATTCGCCTATCCGGTTCTGCTGGAGCGTGCCCGCGCCGCTGAACTCGCGCAGAAGGCGCATCCGGTACGCGCCGACGGTCCGGCCGTGGAAACCCTGATCGATATCGTCACCGCCGCGTTCACCGAGCGCGGGCACACACTCGAGAATGCCGAGTGGGATGCCTGGAAGGACGAAAAGGGCTTCTGGGTCGCGCAATTGCAATGGCAGAACGGCCGTTCCGAGATCGCCGCGCATTGGCGCTACCAGCCGGATGCGCACGGCGGCTCGGTTTCCCCGCTCGACGATCCGGCCTCGGATCTGATCGACCCCGACTTCGGCCGTGCTCTGCGCGGGCTCGCCACCATCCTGCCGCCCCAGGCGGAGATCGAGGCCGCCGCGGCGCCCGAACCGCCGGTAGAGACCCGGCCGGTGGAAACCCGTCCGGCCGACGCGCGTCCGGCGCGCGAGGCCGCGGCGGCACCGGCGCGTCCGGCGGCACGGACCCAGCCGACATTGGACGAGTACTACGAGCAGCGTTCCGTCGCGGCCGGCGGTAGCAGTACGCCGGTCGCCACCGGTGGTGCCGCGGCCGCGATCCCGGCCGCCGCGAGCACGAATGCCATTCCGGCCGCGAGCGGTTCCGCTGCGGTGACCGCCGGGACGAGTACGGCTCCTGCCGCCGGTGATGCACCGGCTGGTGCGGGCACCGCCCCGCCCACGCCCGCCGCGCCCCCCAAGGCCTCGAAGTCTGCCGCAAAGCCCGCCGCTTCCGAGGAAGCGGCGAAGAAGGCGCCTGCGAAGACGGCGCGGAACAAGCGGGGGAAGGCGCCCATGCCGTCCTGGGAGGACGTATTACTCGGGGTGCGTAGCTCGGGGCACTGAGTTCCAGTCCTGCGCTGGGTTTCGCGCGGGACGGGCTACGCGAGCGATGGCGTTCTCATGGGCTGGCCGCGAGTCCCAAACGCCGAAGGTCTCGGGAGCGCCGAGCTCCGCCCAGCTTTCGAGGCCTCCGGTTTCGCACAGTCCAGGCCAACAAGCACAACCCCAATCTCGAGGCACAGCCCAAAGCCGCGACCAGCTCATCCTCAACAACTCACCCCTCCGCGCCTCGGCGCGCTCTCGCGTTCTGACCAAGATCAGGTGGACATGACGGTAGCGGCTTCTCGGGCAATGCCGCCATGGGCTCCACCTGATCTTGATTCTGGGCTTGTTCGGGGCGAATTTTGAGGGCTGCGGGCGTGTTCGAATGCGGAAGGTGCGATGTTGGCGCGGTAGTGCGGGTAGATTTTTCGGAGTGTCGACGTCTTGGTGAGTCGACGTTGGGCGGTTCACGGCAGTGGGAGTTGCTAGAGGACGCCGTGGGGTGCTCGAAGTTCGCGGAGCTGGTTTGGTGCAACCATCGGGAGGTGCCGGAAATGCTGTCCAAGGCTTCGTCTCTCTGGTACGTCGACGCACAGGATCCGTTGGCGGTACTCCGCGCGAACCACGATCCGGATCCCGAAGCCGCGCTCGCACTGGCGAAACAGCTGCACACGGACCGCGATGTCATGCCGATCATGGTCGGCACGCTCGGTGGTTGCGCCGGACCGGATGCCGACGAGGTGTACATCGGCTGCTATCCCGGAGTCACGGTGGTGTGCTCGGCACAGGCAGCGCGGGCGCATCCGACGGCGCTGCCCGAGTTGCTGGTTCGCCCACTCGCCTCGGAGCACACCTACCTGATCTCGTTCGACGCGCATCACGGCTGGGGCGCGTTCGCCCACTGGGAGCGTGGCGAATTCCGGCGCTCGTTCAGCTCGACGCGGGTGAACATTCTGGAAGACGACGGCCTTCCGCTGGTGTGGGAACGTTCGTATTGGGCCGGTGATCATCCGGTGCGATGGCGGGCCGGGGAACTGCCCGATCCGCAGACCCTCCCCTTCGACCCGCCCGATTTCGCCGACGCCGCCAATAACGAATGGCTCGGGTTCCACTATCGCGCAGCAGCCCCCGAAGGTGCCCTGGTAGCAGGCGATATCGCGGTATGTGGATTCACCCTGTACCCCAAGGGCCAGGCGCCCGACCCCGCCGCGCGGATCCCGCTGGAAGAGCGGAACGGTGACGCGAAACCGAGACGAGGTCTGCTCGACTGGCTGCGCGGCAAGGATCGTGTCTCGTGAGCGGGTCCATCTCGGTTTGGCACCGCGCCGCATCGAGCTGGCCGGACCGACGAGGAAACTGTGCGTCCCGCTCTCACTGGCCCCAACCTGCCGGACTCATAGCGATCGTGTCACGCGCCGAGGTCGGTCAACTCGACAGGCCGCCGATGATCAGGACCAGCCAGCCGAGCAACACACCAGCCACACCCCCACCGATCACCCAGCGCGTCACGGGGGCTAGGCGCCAGCGCCAGGCTGTCGGGGCGGCGCCGCCGACCGCGACGAGGTTGACCAGAATCGCGAGCAGCGGATGCACCTCCGCCAGCGCCGAACCGAACGCGTACACCGCGACGGCCGTCAGCAGCGCGACCATGGTCGCGACGGTGAGTCCGGCGGCCCATGGGGTCGGATCCTGGTCCGGCTGAGAGGGCCGGTACGCCCCGTTCGAGAAGTAGCTCACGACAGCATCCCCCTCATGACGTCCTCACCCGCTCATAGAACGCCATGGCGGCCGCGGTCGCCACATTGAGCGAATCGGTGCCAGGCGCCATCGGGATGCGAGCACGAATATCGGTGGCCCGCATGGCTTCCTCGGTCAATCCGGGTCCCTCCGCGCCGAGCAGCAGCGCCACCCGGTTCCCCGTCATCGCGGTAGCCAAATTCACCGCGGCCGGGTTCGGGGTGAGTGCGATGATCTGGAATCCCTTGTTCCGCAAGTCATCCAGTCCCTCCGGCCATTTCGGCAGTTGCGCGAACGGCACCCGCAGCACATGTCCCATCGACACCCGCACCGCACGCCGATACAGCGGGTCGGCGCACCGATGACCGAACAGAATCGCCTCGACGCCGAATCCGGCCGCATTCCGGAACATCGAGCCGAGATTCTCGTGATCGTTCACGCCCTCCAACACCGCGACCGTGCTGGCCCGCTCGATGACGTCGTCCACGCTCAACTCCGCGGGCCTGCGCGCCACCGCGAGCACCCCGCGGTTGAGATGGAATCCGACCACCTCCGCCATCACCTCGGCACTCGCCCGGTAGTACGGCACATCGATCCGCGCCAGATCCCCCGCGAGTTCCACCCGCCGCTTCTCCACCCCGAGCAACGCACTCGGCCGAAACCGCGAATCCAACATCCGCTGGACGACCACCACCCCCTCCGCGATCACCAACCCCTTGCGCCCCGGCAGATCCGGCCGCCGATCCGCCGACTTCAGATCGCGAAAGTCATCGACGCGCGGGTCAGCGGGATCGTCGATATCGATCACATCAGCCACCGCTACATCCTGCCGTCCCCCGACACCTCTGCGAACACCGGTGGCCCTTCCGACGCAGGCCCTCGCGCGCGGGGCATCGCCGAGTAACGCGGCGTGTCCGTACGCGAGCTGTACCAAGCGCCTGCGACAGCCCGAACACCAATGCCCTTACCTGACACCACCCCCACGCTCGGGACATCGCCGAGTAACACAGTCCGTACGCGAGCTGTACCGAGTCCATATGCGAGGTGTGCCGAGCGCCCGCGACAGCCCGAACACCGGCGCCCTTTCCTGACACAGACCCTCGTGGTCGGACATCGGCGAGTTACACGGCGAGTCCGTATGCGAGGTGTGCCAAGCGCCTGCGACAGCCCGAACACCAATGCCCTTACCTGACACCACCCCCACGCTCGGGACATCGCCGAGTAACACAGTCCGTACGCGAGCTGTACCGAGTCCATATGCGAGGTGTGCCGAGCGCCCGCGACAGCCCGAACACCGGCGCCCTTTCCTGACACAGACCCTCGTGGTCGGACATCGGCGAGTTACACGGCGAGTCCGTATGCGAGGTGTGCCGGGCGTCTGCGACGGGTGGAATTCGAGTGCGGGCGGGTCGGGGGGCGTGCGATCGTCGAGGGATGACGCTGATACCCGGCATCACCATTCGGTCGGCCACCGATGACGACGTGGCGGACATTCAATTGCTCGGCGACACCGCGTTCGGGATGCGCAGTGAACCTGGGTATGCGCAATTGCGCGCGCAGGTCTTTCCGACCGAGGAAGCAATCGTCGCCATTGATGGCGGCCGTGTCGTCGGACATGCCAGGTCCACTCGGATGACGCTGACGGTGCCCGGGGAGCGCGCGGCCGAGGCCTGCGGGATCGCCGGGGTCGCGGTTGCGCCGACGCACCGACGGCGCGGGATTCTGCGGGCTATCTATACCGAGCAGCATCGGCGCACAGAGGCGGCCGGGCTCCCGTTGACCATCTTCACCGCCAGTCAGGGGGCCATCTACGGGCGATTCGGATATGGTCCGACGATTCGGCAGAACGCCGTCTCGATCGATCGGCGGTTCGTCGAATTCCTGCCGTCGGCACCCGATCCGGGCGGGGTGGTGCTCAGCACCATGGGAGATGCGGGCGAGGCGGTGCGCGCGATCTACGACCGGTGGCGGCGCTTGGTTCCCGGCGCGCAGGCACGACCCGAAGCACGGTGGCAAATGGACCTCGCCGACTCGCCCGCCTTCCGCGACGGCGGTACCGAACTCTTCGCTTTCCTACACCCGGACGGTTATGTGCTGTATCGCTATCACCGCCGGGAACAAGGCAAGACCGCGGTGGTCGAGGAAATGCGCGCGGTGACCTCGGAAGCGCAAATCGCGTTGTGGCGTGCCCTATTCGGATTGGAGCTGTGCAGTCACGTCGAGGCGGCGATCACCGATAACGATCCACTCCCGTATCTGCTCACCGATCACCGACTGGTGCGCACGAAGGCGCGCTTCGACGATTTGTGGTTGCGGCTCATGGATGTTCCGGCCGCCTTGACAGCTCGCTCATACCTGCGCGACCTCGATGTCGTTCTCGCAGTCCAGGATCCGTTCCGCCATGCGGGCGGCACCTTCGCACTCACCGTGCGCGACGGCATCGCAGAATGCACCCCGACCACGCGCCCACCCGACTTCGAACTCGGCATCGACGTCTTGGCCTCCCTGTACCTCGGCGCATATCCAGCACGGGTCTTCGCAGCCGCCAACCGTCTGCAAGCCAAGGACACCGGGCAATTACGCGACCTCGACGAGGCATTCGGCGCGCAGCGAGATGCGGTACTCGGCTGGTTCTTCTGAGCCTGATCGCCGCCGCTCGACTCGCCAAGCGCTGCCAAGATGCGGTAGGTAGCCGCACCCACTTCACCGAAGCCGTCGGACGCAGACCAGTGGGCGTGAGCGCGCAGCCGTCGGCTCTCTCCACCTTGTCAGGCCCCAGGGCGTGCACTGACAACGGGTGAGCGGCCGACGGCTGCGCGGGCAAGCATGTGATCCACGGCATCACAGACTTTATTGGCGCAACCAACAAAAATCCGTATAGTTGGAGATACCAATGTTGGTACCGCCAATGAAAGAGGATGCAATGGACACGGATACGATGATCGCCGACCGCATCGAGATCGCCGACCTGTTCACCCGCTTCGCCCGCCTGCTCGACGACGTGCGATATGAGGATGTGGGCACCGTCTTCACCGACGATGTGGCGGTCCACTCGCCACGAATCCAAGTCCGCGGCATCGATAAAGTCGCTGAATTCATGCGGCAGTCTCAGGTCGAGGGCGAGCTCACTCAGCACACGACCACCGATCTACTGGTGAATATCGACGGCGACCAGGCCGCGGCCTCGGCGAACTCGCTCGTGTACTACTACCGTGACGGCCAACCGCCGCACCAAACCGGCGGTCTGCGACTGGCTGGCATGGCAGCGCGGACCTCGGCGGGCTGGCGACTGCGCGAGGTGCGGATCATGCTCGCCTGGATGCGCAAGGATTGAGCTCTCGCCGCATGGACCACCATGCCCACCGCTGCGGCCGATCCGGGATATCCCTGAGTCCACCTCGTACTCCGGAGTGATGTCGGATCCGAGGTGGGCTGGCATGCTTGATTCATGAAGCCGATTCAGCTGGTGCTCAATATCCTGTGGCTCGTATTCGTCGGGTTCTGGATGGCGCTCGGCTACATCCTGGCGGGCATCATCTGCTGCATTCTGATCATCACGATCCCGTGGGGTATCGCCTCGTTCCGGATCGCGACCTATGTGCTGTGGCCATTCGGACGCACCACGGTCGAAAAGCCTTCCGCGGGTGTCGGTTCGATGATAGGCAACATCATCTGGTTCATCGTCGCCGGTTGGTGGCTGGCGCTGGGCCACCTGTTCACCAGCATCCCGCTGTTCGTCTCGATCATCGGCATACCCTTCGGCTGGGCGAACCTGAAACTCATCCCGGTCTCCCTGTTCCCCCTCGGCCGCGAAATCGTAGACAGCGACCAACCATTCGGCGCGCAGTACACCCGCGGCGGGTACGCACCCCGCTGACGCGCGGATCCGGGAGCCGCCCGCGCCGAAAGCCGCACCGTAAGTTCGATTCGGCGCGGGGTCATCGACGGTCAGGCGCACCGCGCGGCGGACGGTTGTTGCCGCCAGTGGGCTGGTTCCGACTTCTTTACGAGCCACCGATAGTTCGGCGTAGCCGGGGCGTCGAGGGCTTTCGTGGCCGCGCATCCACGACGGGCCGTTTGCGGGTTTACTCCGAGTCGTCGACGAGTTGCTTCATGATGCCGACGGCACGGGTCAGCACGACCAATTGCTCGTCGGTGAGGGTGGAGAGTTGTTCGGTCATCCAGGCTTCGCGGGCGCTGGTTTCGTCGGCGATCAGTGCGCGCCCGGCATCCGAGAGCGAGACGATGATCTGGCGGCCATCGGTCGGATGTGGTTTGCGCTCCACCAATTCCAGATCGGTGAGCGAGGCGATCACGCGCGTCATCGATGGTGGCTGTACGCGCTCCTTGGCGGCCAACGCGCCCGGCGTCATCGCCCCTTCCCGGTGCAGCGTGGCGAGTGCGGAGAGCTGCGTCAGCGAAATCTGCGCGTCGGCGCGCCGCCCCCGCAGATGTCGCGTCAAGCGCACCACCGCGAGCGACAGCTCACCAGCGAGAGCTCGAACATCCGATGGCGTTGTCACAGAGCAGAACGATACGGGACACGCTGGCCGGTGACCGCCTGTTCCCGCAGCTACCCTATGACTGTGACCCAGAATGTCCCGCAGATCCCGCCGCGCTTCACCGATCCACGGCCGGTCCTCGCGGTCGGCAGCATCCTCTGGCTGATCGCGACCATCGTCGTGTGGACCAGTGACCGCTGGGAATCGGCCCGCCCGGTGTGTCTGATGGGGCTGGCCGTCGGCCTGCTCGGCTACACGATCTTCGCGATCCAGCGCCGGGGCGCCCGCCGCGGCGACAAAGGCGCACAAACCGGACTTTGACCCTCAGCTCACTTCGAACTCGTTGGTGGTGCCGATGAAGGGGTGCAGGGTGCCGTCGGGGTGCAGGCTGTCGGCGAAGTGTTGCATGCGGTAGGTGCCGGGGGTGGCGTCCGTGGGGATGTCCCAGGTGAAGCGGGCTACGGATTCGGCAAGTCCGCGCTTGCTCCAGTAGAACCGGACGGCCCATTCGCCCTCGTTGGCAACGCGGACCCAATCGCCGGATGCGTTGCGACGCTGCACTTCCAGGAAGGTGCCGTTGCGGCGCGGGTTGTGTTTCGGGTGGGCGGAGATGAATTCGACGGCTGCCTGGGTGCCAGGCGCGTAGGAGGTGGCGGGCTGGGCCAGGACATCACCGAAGCCACGGCCCAACGGTGTGGCATCTGGTCCGGGGGCAGGCTGGAAGTTCAGCTGCAGGTTCGATATGTCGCGCGGCGCAGGGCCGCGTGGGGACTGCTGAAAGAGAGCGAACGCCGTTGCCAGACGGGTGAATTCCTGCTGGTAAGCGGGCAATGTATAGCGGCCGAAGAGGGTTGAGCCGCCCTCGTACTGCTGGGAGTCGTATTCCTCAGGGGTGGTGACGTATTCGTGGTATGCGTTCGCATAGCCCTGCATGAGCACCTGCTCCAGCGGGACACCGAGCGCGGTGGCAACCGCCCGGCGGATGCGCAATCCGGCGACAATGGTGAATTCCGCACCGCCGCAGGCCAAGTACAGCTCACCGATCCGAACGATCTGGATCGGCACCACATTCGGCACCCATGGCACCGGCGGCAACAAGCCGAGCGGCACGATGATCGCCTTGGGCGCCTGCGCATCCGCGAGCCAGGACGGCGCGGGCTGCCGCGGATCACCGAGCGCATCGATGAACGGATTGCGCACCCCCTCCGGAATCGGAATGCCGGGTAGACCCGGACCGTCCTCGACGCTGCCCGCGATGAGCGAGACGCCCGCAGCGGCGGGCGCGGTGTGGCGCGGTTGACCCTCGGGGGTGAATCTGCCGTCGACGGCGGTATCTGCCAGGTCGATATAGCAGAGCATCGAATCGACCGGACCGCTGATGGAGCGCGCGCTCGACAATGCGGTTTTCGATGCGTGGTACTGGCGCTCACCGATGATGCGGGTGTTGTCGAACTCGTTCTCGGTCGGGCCCGACCCGGGTCGCAGGTTGAGATTCGGGGACATATCGCCCGCGTTGGTCTGCGCGAATGCGGCGATGAAATCGGCGGGGCCATCGAGATATCGAACCCCGTGCTCGGTGTGTTCATAGGAGAACGAGGCGTAACCCTTGTTATCCGCGCTGATCAGTCGATTCTGGTTGGTCATCGAGGTGTTGTGCGTGGCAAACCAGGTGATGGCTCCGACTTGTTTGCCACCCCTGACGAATGACAGCGCGGTGACCGCCGGGTCGATGGCATTCGGGAAGTGCTCTTTATCCACTTCCGGATTGCGTTCGAAGGCAACTCGCGATCGGTTGACACTTGCGTCGCGCAGTTCGGCGCGACCCAGCGAAAGCGTGCCCGGTCCGAGATCGGCATGCGCGGCCGCGATCGCCTCCACAATGCCGTTCACCTCGGCGTCGTATACCTGCTGTTGAAAACCCAGAATCGACAGGTTGTACGCGTAATCGTTGCTGGAGCCGCCACAGGTCGCATGCGAATGCGTCGAGGTGAGCACGACGTTCTGTTCGGTGTACAGATCACCGAAGCGGCCCGCGAGTTCGAGCATGACGCCGCGATGCACGGACTGGAAAATCATGCCGTTCTCCGCTACCGCGAACACGATTCGGCGCGCACCACTGTCGATGATGAATGCGCGAGCACGCGGGCGCAGATGGATGCCCGCCGTCTGCTGGTCGAACTGTGAATAGCCCATCATTCCGCATTCGGCGGCCGGTCCGGTGATATCGGAAAGACCGAGTCCGATTAGGTAGCCACCTGATTCGGGGGCCGGTGCGCCGAGCGCCGTCGTCACACCCGGCACCGTGGCCGCTGCCAACGCGGCCGAACCCGCCGCGGTTCCGGCCAGCACCGTTCTGCGTGACACCGGCATACGCGTCTCCCTTCGATCCCACGCTGAAGCGAACCACACAACTGGACAATCGTCCAGTCGAGATTTTCGGCCCTGCGAATTGACTGTGGCGGTGTTGCGGACTTAACTCGCTTGGGTGTCCTCCCGATTGAGCGTCGAAGAACGACGGGCCCACCTTATCGAGGCAGCCATCGGCCTTGCCGAGAAAAAGGGCGTCGCGGGCGTGACCACGCGCGATGTCGCTCAGGCAGCCGGTGTTTCGCTCGGTGTGGTGCATTACTGTTTCGAAAACAAGGACGCGCTGATGACCGAGCTGGTCAAGGCGTTGTCGATGGAATTGCGCGATTCCGTCGACGCCAACGAAACAGTTTGGCAAGACGTCGGAAGTGGAAAAGAAGCGCTTCAAAAATTGGTGCGCGCCGGACTCGAACTGATGTGGCTCAACATTGAAGCCACACCGGAACGACAACTACTCACCTACGAAACCACGACATATGCGCTACGCGAAGGAGAATCGACTCCCGCGAAACTCGCGATCGCGCGCGAACAGTACGCATTCAACGACACCACCGTCGCCGACATCCTCGACCACGCCCGCGATGCCACCGGTTGCCAGTGGTCCGTGCCGGTGCCGACGCTGAGCCGCTTCACCTTGAATGTGATCGATGGCGTCGTATTGCGCTGGTTGGTCGACAACGACAGCGAAAGCGTCCGCGGCCAACTCGACCTCCTGAGCGAGATGCTCGCCAACTACGCCACGTAGCTCCCAGCCCCCTTGCGGGAGACCAAGTGACGGGGCTTCGCGTTTTGCCGCCATGGTTTCCACGTGATCATTCGTCCAGTCGGGCTGGAGAGTGGGGGGTTTGGATGTGGGTGGTGGTGCCTTGGCGCCACCAGGGGACGGCGATGGTGGCTTCGAGGGCGCCGCGTAGGCGGATTCGGAGAGTGTCGTGGAGGACTAGATCGCCGTCGGTGGGCATTGTGAACAGTTGGCGGAGAATGATTCCCAGTGGTTCGGCGGACCAGGTGGTGTGGCGGCCCTGGGTTGTCACCTCGGCGGTGATCACCTCGGAGACCATGGGCAGATCGAGTAAGGTCGCCAAGGCTGGGGCGGTGGCGATATCGCCTGCTACCAGGTGATCCGCGGGAACGGCGAGTCCGAACCACGGCTGGTCGAGTACCCACGCGTCATTGGGGTCGGCGACCGCTGAAGACAGAGTACGCACGCGCTCGGGGAGTTCGAGTTCGGTCAGGTCGAGGTGATCCACGGCGGCGGCGAGGCGGGCGTGGGTTCGGGAAACCACCTCGGGGGTTGGGGTTTTCGACGGGTCGGCGAGGGCGGCCAGTAGGGCGGCAGCCAGTTCCTGAGTGATGGCATTCGGGTTCGCCAGGACCGCGCGTAAGGAATCCGGATCGGAATACTCGAATTCGGGGAGTAGGGCGGCGAATTCGGTGTCGGTGGGGTGGCGGAGCAGGCCGAGGGGTGTGCCGTTGACGCGCGCGTGTCTGCGGAGCCACCAGGCCGTGTATCCCTCGGGATCGGTGAGCAATTCGCGGGTGCGCGGACTGGATGCCAACTGCCGCAAGGCCGTCGGCCAAGACGGCTCGTCGACGAGGTCGAGGTCGCGGACGGCGGCGAGTTCCGGTGGGTCTTCGGGCAGGCCCGACCACCAGAGTTCCTCGTCGTCCAGGTGGTGATCGGGTCCGGTCGGATCGGATTCGACGACAACGCTGAAATCCCAGCCGACGCCTACCGCACGCAGCGCCTCGGCACCGTAGCGGTCCACCAGATCCGTTGCGACGGTGCTGAAGGGTGAATCCGGGACCAGCAATGCGCTCAGCGGTGCGTCGGGGAGCAGCAATTCGTCGGCGGGGAGCAATTCACCCGTCGTGTCGGGTAATTCGAGCAGGCCGAGCCAGGACGGTAATGCGGACGGATCGGCCTGAGCGGCGAGACGCAGCACAGCGTCGGTGGTATCGGGATCACCCGGCTGATCCTCCAGTTCCGCGCGCAATCCGGGATCGCTCAACAGATCCTCGGCCGCGGCCGAACGTGCGCCGAGTCGCGCGAGGAGGGGATGAACTGCCTCGGGATGCACCAAACGCGCCCAGTGCACGGGTATGGCGACATCGAGCTGGTCATCCAAAACCGCTGTGCGTGGACCGGTTACAAGTCGGCCGTCGGCCAGCGGTACCGCGAGCGCGCCGAGCTCCTCGGCGGCCAATGGATCGACCACATATGGCTCCAACGCCGCATACAGCGACCGCCACCACTTCGGGGACCGCTCGAGCCCACCCGAAAGTTCGGCCAGCCGAGCCAGTCCCAGTCTGTGCACATCCAGCACACCCAGGGCCTCGCTGTGTGCACGCCCCGATAACTCGGGCACCACCAGCGGCCCGACGATGTCGTCGAGCAGGTCGGCCAGTTCCCAACTCAGACCGGTGAATACGCTCGCTCGGGTAGGCACTGCCGTTGCGTCATTCAATGGCTGGAGCGCGGCACCAGGCAGGCCCGCAGCGGTCCAGACCTCGGTGTCCGACACATCGACCTGCGCGCCACGACGATCGGCGTCGCTGCCAGCTGCTTCAGGCTTTGAAAAAGATTCGTCCACAGTCGAGTCGGCCGATCCCATACCCGAGTGCTCCGGCATTCCACCGGAGGTTTTCGGACGAGCGGCTACAACCGGAAGCCAGGGATGGGTCTGCAGTTCGCGGATCAGCGCCTCGCGCAGCATGCCATCGACCTCGCTGCGGGCGAAGCCCGGGGTGGGAACTAGGACGAGGCGGTCCTGCGGCGGAAGTGCGCGGGCGAAATCGGCATAGTCCTCAGCGAATTCGGCAACGCGGGCACCGGGGAGAACGCGACGCCGGTCTGGCTGCATCGGAATGTCGGCGATCAGCAGCGCCGGTAGCGACAGCTCCTCGTCGGATCGCGTGGGGGCGCGCAACACATCATGTGCCGCGGACACCGGCCTGCCATCCCGCAGCGGGAGCAACCAGCGCGCCCGGGCGGTTCGGTACTCCCACCAAACTTGTCGTTCCGATCCGGGGCCATCGATACGCAGTTCCCGGAGCCCTAGCCCCGCGGATCGGCGTGCGCTCAGATCCGCTTCGGTGCTGTTGAATGCGGCGTCGCCGATTCGGATGCTCTGTAGGGCTGGCAGTTCCAGAAGGAGGTCCACGGCTTCGGCGCGCATTGCGGCGAGCAGGGATTCGGGATCGATGTCGGAGCGCAGGCGTAGGACGATCTCGGTGTCTGCGGCTGGTGGCGGGGCGGCCTCGGTCGGCCAGGCCAGGCGCAGGACGGGCGGGGTGAACGTTTCGGCAGGGCCCGGAACGGTGATCGCGTTGTCGCGCAGGGCTTCCCAGGTGAGGTCACGGGAGAACCGTATGGAGCCGGTGGTCGACCGGACCTCGATCTCGTCGCTTACCGTCCGGACAGCGGTGAAGCCGACGCCGAAGCGGCCGACGCTTGCGGTCGGATCCGCCTTGCCGGAGGCGCGCAGCGCCGTCAGCGCGTGTACGCCCGCTAGATCGAGCGGTGCACCGGTATTCGAGATGTGCACGTCGCCCTCGACAAGACGCACCACCACTCGGCCTGCCACACCCGCCTTGGCCGCCGCATCCGCGGCGTTCTGGGCCAATTCGGTCAGCAGCCGATCCCGATAACCCGCGCGCACCAGATCCGACTCGGTCGCCGCATCCTCGCGCAACCGCGTAGGCGAATCACGCCAAGCCGCGAGAACCCCCGCCCGCAGCCCCGCCGTTCCGAACGGATCCGCAGCTACGTCGTCCGCACTCACCCCTGCAGCGATGACCCGAACTCCGGCCGCGCCGCAGCCCCAGGCCCACCACCCGCAGCGTCACCAGACTCACCATGCGTACCAGTGGCCCCGCCGTGACTGTCGGCATGCCCACCGTCATCGTCCGCAGCCTTCTCGACACTCGACTCGGCTGCAGCGAAGCCACCGTCCGAACCGATGGTCGCCAACCCGTCGTGAATTGCAGCATCGGCAACATCACTCGCGGTGGCGGGCTCAGTCGTGACACCAGCATCGAATCCCGACCGCGGCACAGCAGTTTCAGCACCCGTCTCGACCGAAGTGGGGATGCTTGCCGAATCCGCGGTCGCCGAGGCCTCAGGGCCCGCCACACTCTTAGCAGGATCGACTACCGCGTTCGGTTCGGCGGTCACCACATCACCAGCCGGACCAAATGTGATTGCGGCGCTGGATATGTCAGCCACGCCCTCGCCAGCCACGGCAGTCGAGGCG
This sequence comes from Nocardia sp. CA-084685, assembly GCF_050955785.1. Taxonomy (NCBI): domain Bacteria; kingdom Bacillati; phylum Actinomycetota; class Actinomycetes; order Mycobacteriales; family Nocardiaceae; genus Nocardia; species Nocardia sp. CA-084685. The sequence continues at coordinate 725,348 of NZ_CP192094.1, read as the reverse complement.
GTCTCGGAGTTCGAGCCGGGCTCCGACACAGCACCTTCAACGCTCGGATCGGTCAACGCGGTCTCGGAGCTCGAACCCGGCTCCCACACTGCACCTTCAACGCTCGGCTCTGCAGAAGTGGGGACGATTGCCGAGTCCGCGGTCGGTGCAGCCTCGAAGGCGGCGTTTTCGCCAGCCGCGCTGTTCGGCTCGGCCGCGGTACTGGCCTCGCTACCCGCGCCGGGCACCGAGACATCCCGCGCAACCGGCATATCCGGCTCAGCGACGTCACCCGCCACGCCAGCAGTCGACTCCACGGAGCCAGTCGCAACAACCCCCGACGCCGCACCGGTCGCCTCAGTGACGCCGCGATCCTCCGGCTCGCCCGTAGTCGGCTCAGCGGCATCGCTGGTGTCCGGGGCAGTCTCGGTCACCGCATCGGGTGCGGCTTGCGCGGACTTGCGCGGCGCCTCCATCGAGATCACATCGAAAGCGGCGTCGTCGAACGCCTCGTGCAGCGGCGAGCCTCCGCCGGTCGGCACTTCTACGTCCGAATGCGCACCGCAGCCGTATTCGGCGTGGACTACGTGGCCGTCGGCGCCCATGGCGTTTCCGCAGACGCCGAAGGCGGCGCGGAGGGCGCCGGCGAGGGGGAGGTAGAAGCCGCAGCTGCCGCAGGTGGCGGGGGCGGCCTTGGCCATATCGGTTTCGGGGCCGTATTCGGAGTACCAGCGTTCGGCGGCTTCTTCGCGGCCCTCGCGGCTGAGCACCTTGGTACGGCCGAGGCCGATTTCCAGGGCGACCTCGTCGACGGCCGGATCGCCGCTCGCGACGTAGCCGGGCACCAGCCGCGGATCATCAGCGGGCGGGGCGAGCAGGTCACCCGGTGCCAGATCGCCGGGGCGAATGCGCTGCTCCCACGGCACGAAATCGGGTGCGACCAGCGCGTCCGGACCTGGCAGCAGAGCCGATTCACTGACGGTGGCGTACTGCGCGCCCGGCGGGGCCGCCACCACGACCGCCCACTGCCAGCCGCGGTAACCGGCCAGCGTGGCTTCGAATCGGTGGGTCGCCGCGGTCTCGTCCTCGGCGGTGACGCCGAGATGTGCGCCGACGCCAGTCGGTTCCAGCTCCAGGAGCGCACGTCGGGCCACGTCGACGGCATCGGCAAGGATCGGCCGCACGCCGGACTGCGAAACAGATACTGCGCTCACGGCCTACATTTTGCCGTATGGAGCGCAATCGGCGTTCGTTGGCCGTCGTTGTCCTGGTCAGCCTGCTCGGAATCACCGGGTGTGGCGACTCCGACAACGATGTGCCGCGACTGCACATCGAGGTGGTCGGCACCCGTCCGCACGATCCGCGGGCGTTTACCGAAGGTTTGGAAGTCGACGGCAACGTGCTCTACGAAGGCACCGGCATGCCGGGCGCGTCGGATGTGCGAGCCACCGATCTGACGACCGGCAACGAACTGGCCCGCACCGGACTGCCCGCGCCCTACTTCGGCGAGGGCGTCACCAAATCCGGTACCACCCTCTGGCAGCTCACCTGGCAGAACCACGTGGCGATCGCCCGCGATCCGGCGACGCTGGCCGAACGCACCAGGGCGTCCTACGACGGCGAGGGCTGGGGTCTGTGCACTCGCGGGGACAGATTGGTGATGAGCAACGGCACCGACACCCTCACCTTCCGCGATCCGGTGACCTTCGCCCCGACCGGCACCGTCACCCTTACCAGCCGACATCGCGCCGAACTCAACGAACTCGATTGCGCCGCCGACGGTTCCGTCTATGCCAATTCCTATCCCACCGATGACATCCTGCGCATCGATCCCGAATCCGGCGACGTCCTCGCGGTCATCGACGCGCGCGGCCTGCTGCCCGTGAGCGTCCGCGCGGGCACCGATGTGCTCAACGGCATCGCCCAACTACCCGGCACGGACCACTTCCTGATCACCGGCAAATACTGGCCGACCATCTTCGAGGTCAGATTCGTACCGGACTGAGCGAGTCAGGTCACCTTTCTGGACGGCTTGGAGCGGCAATTGAACCCAACTCGCCGATGTACGACAGAATTGAGGTTGTGACTACTCCCCGCGATCCCTCCGGTTCCGACCGTGGTCCGTGGGATGGCGAGGAGTCTCCACCGATTCAGCGTCACCCTGGCTACGACCGCTACCCGCCACCCCACACCCCACACCATCGGTCCTCACTACCTCCGCTACCACCCGAAGCGCCGCAACGCCGCGAACCACCGCCGACCCGGCCGCTACCCGGCGGATCCGCGGAACCGGCAGATCCGCCGCCGGAACCCGAGACTCCGGCCGAGCCCCAGCGCATTCCGCGCAAGCTGACCGTCACCCGCGTCGCCGCCATGCGCGGCCGCGAACTCACCTCCCGCGGCGTCGCCACCTTCCAGCGCGCCGCAAAGGCCGATGGCGCCGACAAATCCGGCCTCACCGCGCTGACCTACGCCACCATGGCGAATTTCGCCCTGGACGCCGCGATCGCGGTGGCACTTGCCAACACACTGTTCTTCGCCAGCGCGACCGCCGAGAGCAAAACCAAAGTCGCGCTGTACCTATTGATCACGATCGCACCGTTCGCGCTGATCGCCCCCCTCATCGGACCGATGCTCGACCGCCTGCAGCGCGGCCGTCGCCTGGCACTGGCCACTTCCTTCGCGCTGCGCGCGGTGGTCGCGGTGGTGCTGATCATCGCCTTCGACAGCTGGGCGCTGTATCCGCTCGCCCTGTGCATGATGATCGGCAGTAAATCCTTCTCGGTGCTCAAGAGCGCGGTGACGCCGCGCGTGCTGCCACCGGAAATCGATTTGGTGCGCACCAACTCTCGGCTCACCGTGTTCGGCCTGGTCGGCGGCACCATCGGCGCGGGCGCGGTCGCCGCACTCGCCGCCGCGATCGCCGGTTCCAATGGCGCACTCGTGCTGGCCGCCGCGATCGCGATCGCGGGCACCTTCCTGAGTCTGCGCATCCCGCGTTGGGTCGAGGTCACCGAGGGCGAGGTCCCGGCGACGCTCAGCTATCACGCGAAAACCGAAGTATTCAGTCCGGCAACCGAAGCCACGGTTCCGCCGCGCAAACGCAGACAGCCGCTCGGCCGCGCGGTCGTGACCGGGCTGTGGGGCAATAGCGCCATCCGTGTCCTTACCGGCTTCCTGACGTTCTATGTGGCCTTCGTCGCCAAAGCGACCGAGCACGGTGGCTGGCAGCAGGCCGCGATGCTCGGTGTGGTCGGTGTGGCCGCGGCGGTCGGCAATTTCATCGGCAATGCGACCGGCGCCCGGATCCAACTCGGCAAGCCGTCACTGATCGTGTTGGGCTGCACCGCCGCCTGCTGCGCGGTCGCCCTGCTCGCGGTCTTCCTGAATAATCTGCTCGGCGCCGCGTTGGCCACCCTGGTCGCGTCGGGCGCGAGCGCACTGGCGAAGGTATCGCTCGATGCCTCCATCCAGGATGATCTGCCGCCGGAATCGATCGCCTCCGGCTTCGGCAGATCCGAGACCGTACTGCAGCTCAGCTGGGTCCTCGGCGGTGCGGCGGGCGTACTGATGCCGACCACCTACTGGCAGGGTTTCGCGTTCATCTCCGCGGTCCTGCTGTTCGGGCTGCTGCAAACCTTCATCAGCGATCGCGGCCACTCCCTGCTGCCCGGTCTGGGCGGGCACCGCCCAGAACATGCGGAGCAGGCAGTCGCTACCTCTCGACACGCCGACGCCGACCGAGCCGCGCAACGCGGCAAGGAGCGCGGCGATAGCGACACTAAGCACATGCAACGAGGCACAGGAGACCCGATCTGGTGAGCAAACCAAGTATCCGCACCGTCGTCGCGCTATGCGTGGCGACCCTACTGGTGTTCACCGTCGCCTTCGTCGGCGTGTTGACGGTGTTGGTCCGCAAAGCGGACCACCCCGACCCGACCGTTACCGCATACGCGCACGGCAAGACCGTCACGGTGTCCCCATTCCTGTACTGCACAGTGAAGATGGAGGACTGCAAGTACGGCGAGACCGTCACCATGGACGTCCCCGCCGGATATCCAGTGCAGCTGTCCCTGCCGAAGAAGATCGCCGACGCGCCCTGGCTGGCGCAGCTGGTCTACGTCATGCCCAGCGGCGAGAAGGTGGACCGGGTGGTGAGCCGCAACGACTTCCCCGAGGGCGCGCTCGCCGTCACCATCGATTCGAAGCCGGAGCCCGAATTGCGGCTCGTCGGTATCGAATTGCAGCTGCCGATCCTCGCGCGCGACGAGACCGGCCGCGAGTTCTACGTACCGCATGCGGCCTGGTCGATCAGCACCGCGAGCTGAGTAGATCAGCACCCTCCGTAGCGACTGTTCGCAGGTCGCTCGAAAGGGGCAAGGCGAAAACGCTTCGCGCGCTGCCCGGTAGGCCGGGTAGCGCGCGAAATTCGTTATCCGCGAATGTCAGTGATCGAGTTCGCGCGCGACCGCCCGCACGACTTCCGAAATGCGCTGCGCGGTCTTGCGATCTGGGTACTTACCCTTGCGCAGATCCGGCTGCACCTTGGCCTCGAGCAGGGTGATCATGTCCTCGACCATCCCGTGCAGCTCGTCCGGGGTGTGCTTGCGCACGGCCGGTTCCTTGTGCGCCCCACGATCGCGGTGCTGGTCCTGACGGACCGAAGGCGGCGATTCGAGCACCTTCAGGCTCAGTGCCTGCGGCCCACGACGACCGGCGGCCATTCCGAATTCGACGCGCTGACCGGGCTTGAGCCCATCGACGCCAGCGGGCAACGCGGACGAACGGACATAGACATCCTCACCCTCGTCCTGGGAAAGGAAGCCGAAGCCCTTTTCGACGTCGTACCACTTCACCCTGCCGGTCGGCACTGCACTCACCCGTTCGTCATCGAAACTCGAACCCCAGCGGCCCGAGCACATCCGTCTGCCCAGGTGCTGGTCCGGCGTAGCGCCTCGGACAGCTCCTGTCAGTTTGCGAAAAGAACGCGCCCCACAGCTGTGCAGGACGCGATTGACACTGAGTCTACCCCGGTGCGAATAACGCAAGCACATCAGTTTTACGGTCGAGCGGTGACGAATCCATCCGCGCCACCGCCCCCGCGCCGCGCCGGCGACCGATTGCTGTACGTGGCACTCGGTCTGTTCGCGATCGGCTTGCTTGCGATCGTCGCCATATTTCTGACGCCGGTGCTCAGCGATTCCGACCCGGGCCTGTGGCTGTATGTGCTGGCGATGTTGGCGCCGCTCGGCTTCCTCTGCGCGATCGTTTTCGCACTGTGGTCCGGCCGGCGATCGCGATAAACCGGTTACCCCTGCTAATCGTTACCCAACCGCCGATGTGATCCTCGTCACATAACAGCGCGGTAACGGAGCGGTATCGGCTCACGACCGGCCCGTCGGCACCATGTCTCAGCTGCGCGGAAGCGACTCCGCCGCAACCGATACCGGTCCGAGACCCACGGGGACCCGCCGGTTACCAAATAGTGATTTTTCGCGCGGATCGTCGTACCGTCTTACCCAGCCGGGACAACCGGCAACCACCGGCCCGCCGCATCGAACCTCGCCCCGCGGGTACCGGACCCCAACGGAAATCAGGGGTGAGAGCGGGACGGACGACCTCTCAGTCCGGACCACTTGCAGATGCGTACGAGAGGCAGAAGAACCCGATATGAGTGGACGCCATCGCAAGCCAACCTCCACCGGGCGCACCGTAGCCAAGGTCGCCGTCACCGGCGCGATCATCGGCACCGCTGGTGTGGCTCTCGCTGGAAACGCCAGCGCGGCACCCGACCAGGATTGGGATCGCCTCGCACAGTGCGAGGCCGGAGGCAACTGGGGCATCAACACCGGCAACGGTTTCCAGGGCGGACTGCAGTTCTCCCCCTCCACCTGGAAGGCGCACGGCGGCGGCGAATACGCCGCGACCGCCAACCAGGCCACCCGCGAACAGCAGATCGCGGTCGCCGAGAAGGTGCTCGCCAGCCAGGGCTGGGGCGCTTGGCCCTCCTGCTCGTCCTCGCTCGGCCTGAGCAGCGGCTCCACCCCGCGCACCGCGCCCTCGTCCACCGAGACCCCGCGCTGGAACCCCGCCCCCGCCGCTCCCGAGCAGGCCGTCGCCGACCAAAGCCAGCAGGTGTTCGACGCGATCGACCGCGCTGTCGCCGTGGTCCAGGGCCAGGGTGTGCAGATCCCGCAGGAAGCCCTCGATTTCTTCAACGCCGCCAAGGGCACTCAGCTCGACCCGGCAGTCGTGAACTTCTACGAGGCGAACAAGAGCCTGCTGCCCTCCTGAGGCGTCACGCCGCAGTCTTGACTTGCGGGCCCCAGCGCGTCCCTCCGGGGTCGCGCTCCGGGCTCGTAACTACGCTGCTGCGTGCAATTCGTGGGCCTCGCGGGTGTACCTCCAGGATTACGCTCCCCTCTGGTGCCCGTCGCTCACGCCACAGCGTTCGAGTCGCGGGCTTCGCGGGTCCCTCCAGGGCTACGCTCCGCTACCACCTCCGGACCCGTCGCTACGCCGCCGCGTTCGATTCGAAGGCCTCGCGGGTGTACCTCCAGGATTACGCTCCGCTCTGGTGCCCGTCGCTCACGCCACAGCGTTCGAGTCGCGCGGGTCCCTCCAGGACCACGCTCCGCTACCACCTGAGGCCCCGTCGCTCACGCCACAGCGTTCGACTCGCGGGTCTCGCAGGTCCCTCCGGGGCTACCCTCCGCTACCGCCTCGGGCCCGTCGCTCACGCCACAGATCCTACGAAGAAGGTCCCCACATCCAATGCGATGCGGGGACCTTCTTCGTATCCGCGGGTTTTCCGTCCGGTCGCCGAGCGATTCGCCGCTCAGCGGTTGATCACCGTATTCGGGTGCATGTAGGGCAGCTGGTCGGCCGGGACCGGAAACTCGGTGTCCTCACCGAACGGCGAGAGCCCACCGGAACGAGTCGACGACAGTTCGGTGACCGCGTGGCCGCCGTCGTCGAGCGAGGGCCAGCCATTGTCGACATAGGGTTTCTTCGATTTGTTCACCACGACCACATTGTGGCATGCGAGCGACCCGCCAGCACCCCGCCCTCCGCTGCTGGCCACGCCCGGCGGCAGATAAACGACATCCACTAGGCTGGCAGAATCGACAATATTCGGATTGCGACGCAACGACTGATCTCGAGAGCACATGGGTAACTCGTCGGGGACGCCCAAAACCGGACCGGGCACACGACAGCCAGCCCGCGACGGCAGTCACGCGGCACTCGCGACCGGCAAAAGGCCCGGAAAGACGCCCGCGACGGAATCCCTGGCCGAGTGGCTCGCGGCCCGCAGCGATGCGCAGCTGGTGGCCCTGCTCGAACTCCGGCCCGATCTGGCCGTGCCACTGCCCTCCTCCATGGCGGTGCTCGCGGCCCGCGCCGAGCAGCGCGCATCGGTCCTGCGTGCCACCGATGACCTGGACACACTCGAGTTCGCGATCGTGGAAACCCTTGCGGTGCATCGGGCGACGGGCTCCGGCGGCACGCCGATGAGTCGCAAGGCATTGCGCGTGCAGTTGAAAGATCGGGTGAAGGTCGCGGCCATCGATGCCGCGCTGGCCCGCCTGTCCGATCGTGCGCTGGTCTGGAGCGACGGCGACGACCTCCATCTGATTCCGGCCACCGCCGAGGCGCTGCCCTGGCCGATCGGCAGCACCACCGAAATTCCTGATGCGTTGACCGAGCCCGAGGTGGTCGCGGCCCTCGCGGCCGTATCCCCCGCCGAACGCGCGCTGCTGGACAAGCTGGCCACCACCGGACCGCGTGGACGCACCAGGGACGCCGCACCGGGCACACCGGCCGACCGCCCCATTCAGCAACTGCTCGGCCGCCGATTACTGCACTGGATCGACGAGGAGACGGTCGAACTGCCGGTCACCGTCGGTCAGGTGCTGCGCCGGGAGCCGGTGACCCATCCGCACGCGCTGAAACCGCCGGAGCCGACGCCGACCGAGCACGCGCCCACCGAAGTGAATGCGGTCGCGGCGGGTGAAGTGGGCGAGCTCCTACGGCACTGTGCCGACATTCTGGAGGCGCTCGGCCAGGCGCCCGCGCCCGCATTGCGCGCGGGTGGGCTCGGGGTGCGGGAGTTGCGCCGCGTCGCCAAGCAGACCGGTATCGACGAACCTCGCGCTGGACTGCTCGTCGAACTGCTCGCCGCGGCCAAACTCATCGAGAAGGGTATGCCGGACCCGCCACCGGAATTCGACTCCACCGACGACTTCTGGGCGCCAACACCGGCCGCCGACGGCTGGCGGGACGCGCCGCCCGCGCGCCGCTGGGTGGCGCTGGCACAGGCCTGGCTCGACCTGGATCGCATGCCATGGATGATCGGCATGCGCGATGCCAATGACAAACCGCTGGCGGCGCTGTCGATCGAACTGCGCACCCCACACGCACCGCGAGACCGGCGCGCCATCTTGAATCTGCTCGCCGAATATCCGACCGGCACCGCCTTCGGCCCCACCGATATCGGCCGACTACTCGCCTGGCGGCAACCACGATGGCGCAGACACTTTCGTGTCGAGGCGGTCGAGCACACCTTGGACGAGGCCGCGACGCTCGGTTTCATCGGACGCGGTGCGCTCGCCTCACCGGGGCGAGCACTGCTGCACGATTCGCCGACCAGCGCCGCCGATGCCGAGTCCGAGATGGAATCGGCGCTACCCGAACCGATCGATCATGTGCTGGTCCAGGCGGATCTGACGGTCATCGCACCGGGTCCGCTCACCCCGGAGCTACAGAGCCGGGTGGCACTCATGGCCGATATCGAATCCGCCGGTGCGGCAACGGTTTATCGGATCAGCGACACATCGGTGCGGCGTGCGTTGGATGCCGGGATGACCGCGGCCGAACTGCATACGCTGTTCACCACACATTCCCGCACGCCGATCCCACAGTCGCTCACCTATCTGATCGATGATGTGGCGCGCAGACACGGCCAGCTGCGGGCCGGTATGGCGCAGTCGTTCGTCCGCAGTGATGATCCGGCACTGCTCGCACAGGTGCTGAGCTCGCCGGTGGCGAGCGAACTCGCGCTGCGGGCCATCGCACCCACCGTCGCCATCGCCCAGGCTCCGCTCGGCGAATTGCTGGAACGGTTGCGCGCGGCCGGATTCGCCCCGGCCGGTGAGGATTCCGCGGGCACTATTGTCGATCTGCGCCCGCGCGGCGCCCGGATCGCGGTGCGCCCGCATGCCAGGCAGCCGTACCGCCCGACGCCGCCGAGTACCGAACAGCTGACACTGCTTGTCGCGGAACTGCGCGCGGGTGAGCGGGCCGCCAGCGCCCGCAATGGCCAGGCGGTGCGCCCCGACGGCACCAGAACCAGTACCGCCGCAACCCTGGCGCTGCTGCAATTGGCGGCGCGGGTGCGGCGGTCGGTCAATATCGGTTATGTCGACGCCCAGGGCGTCGCGTCACAGCGCGTGGTCGAGCCGCTCAAGGTCGGCAACGGCCAGCTCGACGCACTGGACCCGGTGACCGGCACGATCCGGCATTTCACCTTGCACCGGATCGCGTCGGTCGCCCTACTCGAGTAATCAGCCCTTGGCCGGGCCGAGGCAGTAGGTGACCTTGGGGTCCGGGACGGTCACGAAGCTGGTCGCATCGGTGCCACACTGCAATTCGTCGGCTTGGCCGTCGATGCGCTGCATCACCTTGAAGGTGGCTTCGGAGGAGGAGCAGTCCACGTACTTGTACGGGTTGGTGCCGACATCGGCGTAGCAGCTGCCCTGCTTGAAGTTCGGCGCGAGGCACATGTAGGCCTGGCCACCACTGACCAGGTCCTCGGTGTAGGTGGTGTATTCGGCCGCGCAGTCGATCTTCTTGTCCGCGGTCTGGAATACCTTGTAAACCGCCTTCGGCGACGAGCAGTCGACCGGCTCGGACTTGGTGGCCGATGACGAACTGTCGGTGACGTTGATGCAATCACCGACCTTCGCCTTGGCGGTGTCGGACTTGCTTGCATTGTCGAGCGCCGAACAACCGGTCACCACGGCCACCAATGCGCCCACCGCCAGGAGGGCGAGCACGATGCGTGCCAGCAGCCTCATTCCTGGGAACTTCAACGTGAAACCCTCTCTCACCGAACGTGTTCACAGCAGTTGTGAACGCGGTGAGAATACCGTTCCGGTCGCCCGAACCGCATCAGCAGTTCGGACGACCGACCAACAGCAGGCGCCGGCTCAGTACTGCCCGTACAGCCCAGTCAGCCCCAGCAGCGCGAGACCGACTAATTTCGGGATCAGGGTAGTGATGACCGTGAGTCCTAAACTGTTCACTAGCAATGCCTTTCGCATTTCGAACACATGGACTTTTGTCCAGTATGTGCACTCTGTCGCTTCCGGGGACTCGGTCGTTACGCTTGGCAAGTATGAAGCTCGAAGAGGTCACCGTCGACTTGTACGGACTAGACCCTGGTGAGTTCATCGCCGCCAGGGCGGCACGTGCGGCCGAGGCCAAAGATGCGGGCGATAAAGAACTCGCGGCCGCCATCGGCAAACTACGCAAGCCAACGGTCGCCGCCTGGACGGTGAACCTGCTGGCCCGCGCGGTGCCCGATGATGTCGATGCGCTACTACAACTCGGCTCCGCGCTCCGGACGGCGCAGCGCGAACTGTCCGGCGAACAGTTGCGCACACTGACTGCCCAGCGGCAGCAGATCGTCAATGCCCTTGCCAAGCGAGCGGGCGCATTGGCCGCCGATCACGGACATCCGGTCACCGAGGGGGTGCTGCGCGAGGTGGGGCAGACGCTCACGGCGGCCTTGGCCGACGACGCGGTCGCCGAGCAGGTTCGCGGCGGCACACTTGTGACGTCGGCGAGTTATGAGGGCTTCGGTCCGAGTGGTGCCACGCTCACATCGGTAAGCGGAACTGCCACAACGCAATCCGCCGAGCCCACCGCCGAGGACAATGCGCGACAGGAACTCGATGACGCACTCGAGTCCCTCGAAACCGCCAGCGCGGCAAGGGATTCAGCACACGCCGAAGCCGAGGACGCGGCAAATCGGTTGGCCGAGAGTGAATCCCGCATCGAGGCACTGCGCGAAAAGCTTGCACACGCCGAACAGCAGAAGCAGTTCGCCCGCACCGCCGAGCGCGGTGCGCAGGAACAATTACGTGCGGCCCAGAAACAACTCGACCGGGCCGAGCGCCGGGTGGAACGAGCCCGCGAACGCGTCGACTGAACGTCAGCCGCGCAGGGCACCGGGATAGAGGTACTCGTCCGAGGGAATTGTGGTGCGGTTCAACCAGGCGTCGAAGAAGGCGGTCAGATCGGTCAGGGATTTCGACTGCATGAAGGTGCGAAACTCCGGCATCGAGGCGTTGCCGTGGGCGTGTACCACATTGAATTCCAGGACGGCCGCGAAGAAGACGTCGTCGCCGAGTTGTTTGCGCAGTGCGTGCAGGAACAGTGGGCCGCGATAGTAGACGGAGGTGAATTCATTTCCGACGCCCGGGTTTTCCAGCGATATATCCCAGAACTTTGGGTCGGCACGGTATTTCCGAATGGTCTCTCGGTAGGCCGCGTCGACGTCCTTACCCTCTTTTCGCTCCGGCCACAAATAGTCGGCGGTGTAGCTGGCGAAGCATTCGTTGAGGCAGATATCGGACCATTGCCGCACCGATACCGAATCGCCCCACCATTGGTGCGCGATTTCGTGTACCGCGGTCGGCAGGTCGGTCCACGGTGCGTAGATCGGACGGGTCTGGGTCTCCAGCGAGAACTCCAGATCCGCATCGACGTAGATACCACCCGCGGTGTCGAACGGATAGGGACCGTACAGCCCCTCCTCGAAGTCGATGATTTCGGGTAGACGCTGCTCGGTTTCCCTATTGCGCTCCGCATTCGGGGCGAAGGCGCTGATCAGCGGTGTGCCGTTGGCGCGGCGCTGGTCGAGGTAGCTGTAGTGATCGATCGCGACGGTGGTCAGATAGCCGAGCACCGGTTGGTACGTCTCCCACGTGACATCGCGCTTTACACCGACAACCGCATTCTCGGTCCGCACACCGTTGGAAACCACCTCCCATTCCGCGGGAACCGACGCGTGCAGGGTAAAGGTGGCCTTGTCCAGCGGGGTGTCGTTGAGCGGGTACCAGGTGGTGGCCGAATGCGGTTCACCTGCGACGAAGGCACCGCCGCTCGGCGCATAGGTCCAGCCCCCGCCTTCGGTGTTCCTGGCCTGCCCGGCGTAGTCGACGGTCACGGTGAACGGCAGGCCAGGCAGCAGCGGCAGCAGCGGGGTCACGGTCAATTCGTGCTCGACGTTGCGATCGAAGGCGGCGGGCAGGTTGTTCACCGACACCATGCGCACATCCGGGCCGTCGAAGTCCAGATTGAACATCCGCAGTGGCTGGGTGGCGGTCGCGTCGACCTTGGTCGTACCGGTGAGCTGATGGCTCGGCGGGTCGTAGTCGATGCTGACCTCGTAGTGGCCGACGTCGTAGCCGCCATTGCCGTCCAGCGGGTAGTACGGATCGCCGAGCCCCGGCGCGCCGACGAGTGGATCGGCGTTCGCCGGTACCGGGGCGGCGACCAGCGCCGCGACCACCGCCGCACACAACCAGCCGGACCACCTCATATGACCACCACCCCTTTCGCGGCCCCACCCGACCTCGGTGGATGGTAGTCGCTTCAGTCGGCGCTACCGCTGAGCGCCACCGACGCGCCGAGACCGAAGATCATCGCACCGCCCGCACCGCCGACCGCCTCCAGTCGTTGCGGCGAGCGCGCGAACCAAGCGCGTGCCGATGCCGCGAGCAGGCCCCATGCGCTATCGGAGATCAAGGCGATCGCCAGGAAGATGGTGCCGAGGATCAGGAATTGCAGCTGCAGCGAACCCGCCGACGGTTCGGCGAAATGCGGCAGCACCGCCGAGAAGAAGACGATCGCCTTGGGGTTTGTCAGCCCGACGAAGACGCTCTGCCGAAACACCTTGGCATCGGCGGGGTCGACCTGCGCGTTCAGCGCCGATCGCAACGCCTTGCGCTCGCGGATCGCCTGGATCCCCAGATACATCAGGTACAGCGCACCGGCGAACTTCACCACGGTGAGCGCGAGCGCCGAGGCCGCGAGCAGGGTACCGAGGCCCACCGAGACCAGCAGTAGCGCGATGAAAACACCCGCGGAGTGACCGAATACCGAGACCAGAGCGGCGCGGCGGCCGAGTGCGAGGGCCCGGCCGATGGTGAACAGCACCCCCGGTCCGGGGATGACGATAATGACAATCGATGCGGCGATGAAAGCCAGCAGGTTGGACGCCGGAACCATTTACCGAGTCTATTCGGCGGCGCAAGGGAATTCGGCTGATCAGGTACCCAGGTCACCAGGGAGCTGGTGCGGATCGAGCAGCAGCCGTTTGGCGGAGGTGCGCCGCACCTTGTCGGCGAGTTCCAGATTGTCGGTGAGCAACCGCCATTCGACCTCGCTGATGGCCGCGCGTGCCCGATCGATGACGGTGCCGTCACGGGTGCCCCAGGCGATCGGCATGGCGCTGACCGACTGCCAGCGCTCGCCGACCTGACGCGGCGCCCGATCGGTGCGCACCGCGACCGACGGCACCCGCTCACCCGCGCGCTTCTCATGTCCGGGCAGATCCCTGACCTTCCTGATCACCAGGGCATAGCGCGGATCATGGGTCTCCGGTTTCGAGACATCGACCAGCGCGAGCAGCACCACCCCGCTCGGATGCGTTTCGGAGACCACCGCGGGCACCAGCTCACCGTCGGCATAGAGCTTGTCGATGCTGGAGCGGTGCGGCGTCCAGAACGCCACCCACAGCGCGACCACCGCGCCGAGTGCGAATGCGATCGCCAGCAGATAGGCCCACGGATGGTTGAGCCAAATCAGATATGCGGTGCCGGTCGCGGCGATGACCGCGGCCGCGACTGCCATGATGCGCAGTCGACGTAGGTCGGCGAAGACTTCGTTGACCGCATGGGCGTGCTGCCGGTCCACCGCGAATTCGAAGCGTCGCACGTCTTTATTCCTAGCACACGTATCGGAGGAAATTCCTCCGCTTATCCGATGGCCGGTCCCAGCAAGTCATCGGCATCCGTAATGCGATACGCGTAACCCTGTTCGGCCAGGAAACGCTGCCGGTGCGCGGCATATTCGGCGTCCAGGGTGTCACGTGCGACGACCGAATAGAAGTGAGCTTGGCCACCATCGTGTTTCGGCCGCAACAGCCGACCGAGCCGTTGCGCTTCTTCTTGCCGCGAACCGAATGTTCCCGAAACCTGGACAGCGACAGATGCTTCGGGCAAATCGATGGAAAAGTTCGCGACCTTGCTCACCACCAGCACCGGAATCTCACCGCGCCGAAAGGCGTCGAAAAGTTCCTCGCGCTCTTTGGTTTTCGTCGAACCTTGAATTACCGGAGCATTGAGATCGGCGCCGAGTTCATCGAGTTGATCCAGATACGCGCCGATCACCAACGTCTGCGCATCCTTGTGCTGAGCCAGAATCGATTCCACCACAGGGATCTTCGTGCGCGCGGTCGAGCAGAGCTTGTAGCGCTCTTCCGGCTCGGCAGTGGCATAGGCCATCCGCTCGGCATCGGTGAGGGTGACCCGGACCTCGATGCACTCGGCCGGGGCGATCCAACCCTGCGCCTCGATATCCTTCCACGGCGCGTCATAGCGCTTGGGTCCGATCAGTGAGAACACATCGCCCTCGCGGCCGTCTTCGCGCACCAGCGTCGCGGTGAGACCCAGCCTGCGCCGCGATTGCAGATCAGCGGTCATTCGGAAGACCGGTGCGGGCAGCAGGTGTACCTCGTCGTAGATGACCAGGCCCCAGTCGCGGCTGTCGAAGAGTTCGAGATGTTTGTACTCGCCCTTGGTGCGGCGGGTGATCACCTGATAGGTGGCGATGGTGACCGGACGGATCTCCTTGCGCTCACCGGAGTACTCACCGATTTCGTCCTCGGTCAACGAGGTTCGCGCGAGCAGCTCACGCCGCCACTGCCGTCCAGCCACCGTATTGGTGACCAGGATCAAGGTCGTAGCCTGCGCCTTGGCCATCGCGGCCGCACCGACCATGGTCTTGCCAGCACCACACGGCAGCACCACGACACCCGAACCACCGGCCCAGAACGAATCGGCGGCCATCTCCTGGTAATCGCGCAGATGCCACCGACCGCCGGTGAAATCCAACTCGATCGCATGCGCTTCGCCGTCGACGTAGCCCGCCAGATCCTCGGCGGGCCAGCCGATCTTCAGCAGCATCTGTTTGATCCGTCCGCGCTCGGACGGATGCACGACGACAGTGTCCTCATCCACCCGGGCGCCGAGCATCGGGGCGATCTTCTTGTGCCGCAGCACTTCCTCGAGCACCGCGCGATCCAGACTCACCAGCGTCAAGCCGTGCGCCGGATTCTTGACCAACTGCAACCGGCCGTAGCGGGCCATGGTGTCCACAATGTCGACCAGCAGCGGTTGCGGCACCGCATACCGCGAGTAGCTGACCAAGGCATCCACCACCTGCTCGGCGTCATGCCCCGCCGCTCGCGCATTCCACAGCGCCAATGGCGTCACCCGATAGGTGTGCACATGCTCCGGTGCCCGCTCCAATTCCGCGAACGGCGCGATGGCCTGCCGCGCCACCCCGGCCAACTCGTGGTCGACCTCCAACAGCAGCGTCTTGTCACTCTGAACGATCAGCGGACCTTCGGTCACAGCTCCGCCTCGCTAGTGCTCGACTCCGCTGCGACCGAAGGTGCTGTGCCTATGGTTCCCACGCTGCGCTCGGTCACGATCTCTCCTCGTATACGGCGTCCGGCTGCATCCGATCGCTCGGGCGACTCCGGCCTATTCTCCCCGACACCACCGACATCCCACCGGATGCGGCATCGATCCTGCCCCCGCTGACGGACACAACTCCCATCGGCCTCGCACATACAGCGTCCGAGCAGCCTGTTTTGTTCCGGGACGGCACGCGGCGACCGCCCATGTCGTCCGAATCGCGCTGGATCAGCGGTGGCGCCAGTCCACCGGCGCTCAACTGGCCCGAGACGAACGCACAGCGTATGCCCGAGTATCGAGAGCATGATCGAAACTGCGGCGATTCTGGGAGTGGCGGCGGCCGCGTTGGGGATGGTGCTCACGCCGGGACCGAACATGATGTATCTGGCATCACGCAGCGTTTCGCAGGGGCGGCGAGCCGGATTGGTATCGCTCGGCGGCGTCGCGGCCGGATTCGGAGTCTATTTGGCGGCGGCCACGGCGGGGATTACGGCGGTGTTCGCCATCGTGCCCGGCCTGTATCTGGCGGTGAAGTTGGCGGGTGCCGGATACCTGCTGTGGCTGGCCTGGCAGGCGGTGCGGCCCGGTGGGACCTCGGTATTCGCACCAGCCGAGCTTTCTGCGGATCCGACGCGGCGACTGTTCACTATGGGGTTGGTCACCAATCTGCTGAATCCGAAGATCGCGATCATGTACATGGCGTTGATTCCGCAGTTCGTGGCGCCCGAGCACGGCCGGGTGTGGTTGCAGAGCCTGTGCCTCGGGGCGGTGCAGATCGCGGTGGCATTGACGGTGAACGGGCTGATCGTGTTCGGGGCGGGCGGGATCGCCGCCTTCCTGACCGGTCGGCCGCTGTGGTTGCGGATCCAGCGCTATTTCATGGGCACGATACTCGGCGGGATCGCGGTTCTGGTCGCGACCGACCGTGCGCGGCCGATGCCTGCCTGAACGCCGGCGCGGCGCGGCATATGTGATCGTGTGCGCATGGCGCATTTCGATTCCGCGGTGAATACCGCCCAGCACGTCGGGGAGCTGTTCGGCGTTTTCGCCTTCGCGACCTCGGGGGCGCTGCTCGCGGTGCGGCGCGGATTCGACATCTTCGGGATCGTGGTGCTGGCCTGCAGTACGGCGCTGGGCGGCGGTGTCATTCGGGACCTGGTGATCGGGCGGACGCCACCCGCGTCGTTCGTCGATCTCAGTTACCTGTGGACCGCACTGCTCGCGGCCGCGGTCATCTTCTTCTGGCATCCGACGCCACGCGTGACCGGCGGTCCGCTCGGCGTGGCCGATGCGTTCGGGCTCGGGCTGTTCTGTGTCACCGGCACGGTGATCGCCTACAACCACGGTCTCGGCGCGCCATCGGCCACACTGCTCGGATTGGTCACCGCGATCGGCGGCGGAGTAATCCGCGACCTGCTCGTCGGGCAGACCCCGAGTGTGCTGATACCCGAGCAGATCTACGCGGTACCAGCACTTTTCGGTGCGGCAACAACCGCAACGCTATTGCATTTCAATGCCTACAACCCGATCACCGGCGCCTGCGCCGCGCTCGGCGCCATCGCATTTCGCCTGCTCGCGATGCGCTACGACTGGCATGCCCCACAAGCGCGACGTCGCCCGCAGGACCGGGCCTAGCCCACGCGAACACCGGCCCGGAGTCGGCGCACGCCCTCGTCGAGGGTTTCGTCGCGTTTGCAGAATGTGAAGCGCACCAGGTGATTCCACTGCTCGACATGGTCGGCGAAGGCGATGAGCGGCACCGCCGCGACACCTAGCCGAGCCGGTAGTTCCCGGCAGAAGGCCAACCCGTCGGTTGCGCCGAGCGGTGTGATATCCGCGCAGATGAAATAGCCACCCGCGCTCTGTTTGACTCCGAAGCCGGTGTCCTTCAGGGCGGCGGCGAGACGAAGCCGCTTGTCCGACAGCGTATCTCGCAGTGCGGCGACCCAGTCGAGTTCATTGTTCAGCGCGTGCGCGACGGCGGGTTGGAACGGCCCGCCCGCGACGAAGGTCAGGAACTGTTTGGCCGCGAGTACGCCATCGATGAGTTCGGCAGGTCCGAGCGCCCAGCCGGTCTTCCAGCCGGTGACGCTGAAAGTCTTTGCCGCGCTGGACACCACGACGGTGCGCTCGGCCATACCCGGCAGGGTGGCGAGGCTGATGTGCTCGTTTCCGTCGTAGACGAGGTGCTCGTATACCTCATCGGTGAGCACCAATAGGTCATGCTCGCAAGCGATTTCGGCGATGGCGGTCAGATCTGCGCGATCGAGTACGGTGCCGGTCGGATTGTGCGGTGAATTGATGATCAGCATCCGGGTCTCGGATGTGATGGCGGCGCGCAGACTGTCCAGATCGAGTACGAAGCGGTCACCGTCGGCGACGAGGTTGGCGGTGCGCCGTCGCGCTCCGGCCAAGGCCACCGCGGCCGCATAGGAGTCGTAATACGGCTCGATCAGCACGACCTCTCGACCGGGCTCGACCAGACCGAGCACAGCAGCACTGATCGCCTCGGTCGCGCCTACGGTGACCAGCACCTGGGTGTCCGGGTCGTACTGGGTGCCATAGCGGCGAGCCCGGTCGGCGGCGATGGCCCGTCGCAGGATCGGCATACCGCGGCCGGGCGGGTACTGGTTCAGCCCGTCGGCAATGGCCTGACGCGCGATCTCGAGCATGCCCGCGGGGCCGTCGGTATCCGGAAAGCCCTGGCCCAGGTTGATCGCCTCGTGACGCACGGCCAATTCGGTCATCTCCGCGAAGATGGTGGAGGCGAAGGGGCGCAGGCGGGCGACGGTCGCGGGTTGCGAGGACATATCCGGAGAGTAGCCCAGCGATCGCCATTGTTGCCATCCGATAGCGAAAGGCTATATTTCACTATTGAATTGGGCGTTCTACCTGCATATTTGTGCGTCTCCCGAACGACGGCTAGCCTCGCCGTGTTCTACCTCACAAACCGCCGACCTGCGGCGGTATCTCGAAAGGGGCGCTTTATGGCCTCGTATCTGGACCTGGTCTTGCAACCGGCCGCGTCGGAGGTCGCCGGAACGGTACTGGGTTTCCTGCGAAATGTCGCACACGATCTGATCGTCGGCTTCGGTTCCTCCACCGGCGATTGGTTCAACGGCTCATCGACCGGCAATAGCGGCACCGGATCGTCGACCGGGGACTGGTTCCTCGGCTCGTCCACGCCGTGATCCGATGGCGGTGTCAGGCCAAGCGATGAGGGCTCGGCCCGACACCGCCTCAACCCAGACGGACGTGGGACAGTTTTTCTGGATTCGCGAGATCGTAGGTACCACAGACCAATCCGTCGCGAACCGCGAATCCGATCACCCGGGGCGGCCCCTCGAGCCGCCCGTAACCCGGGCCGACCCGATAGACGACCAAACCCAATTGCCCATTGACCGTGGCGAATTCGAATTCCAGTGTCGGCTCCGAAGAGCCGTCCATACCGTACTTGCGGATCAGGCCGAGGAAGAAACGAGCGACCTTGTCCGCGCCGGCGATGACATTGATCGCGGTGGATGTGGTGCCGTTCGCATCTCCGATCATCACCGAATCCGGGTGCAGCGCTGCGGTTATCGCGGCGATATCACCGGCGGACAGCGCGTCGACGAACTTGCGCACCGCTGCCGCGTGCTCCACATCCGGGACCGGCGGCGGGGCCTGTGCGACCGATTTCCGAGCCCGCACGGCCAGTTGACGCGCTGCCTCCACCGAAATGCCCAGGATTTCGGCGATCTCGTCGAATGGCACCGAAAGCCCGTCGTGCAGCACGAATGCCACCCGCTGCGGCGGGGTCAGGCTCTCCAACACCACCATGGCCGCAAGACTGCATTCCTGTTTACGGACCACCGCCTCTAGCGGATCCGGCATGGTCGACGGCGTGATAGCTGTCACGACCGGCTCCGGAAGCCACTGCCCCACATAGGTTTCCCGGCGCACCGCGGCACTGCGCAAGCGGTCCAGGCAGATTCGGCTGACCACGGTGGTCAGCCAGCCACGCATATCCTCGATCTCGGATTGATGCGTACCGGCGAGCCGCAGCCAACTCTCCTGCACCGCGTCCTCGGCGTCGCCGGCACTGCCCGTCAGCCGGTAGGCGACCGAGAGCAAATGCGCCCGATGCGATTCGAACAAGTCGGCGAGAAGAGCGGCAACCATTGAGCTGATTCTACGTTCCGCGCTGATGGGCCCGACGAGCCGGTCATGACACGATGCTCATATGGAGGATCATCCGCTATCGGACACAACCATCTGGTTGTCGCGGCCGACCGAGGCCGATATCGACGATATCGTCGCATGCTGCCAGGAACCCAGCATTGCCGAGTGGGTGACGATTCCGGTGCCGTATCACCGGAAAAATGCCGAATCCTTCCTCGACGATATGGTCGCGCCGGGCTGGGCCACCCGCAGTCCGATCTGGGCGCTGCGCACACGCGCCGACGGTCCGGTCGTCGGCATGATCGATCTCAACGCACGCGACCAATCGGCATCGGAGATCGGGTTCTGGTTGGCCTCCGCGGAACGCGGACGGGGGCTGATGTCGCGTGCGGTCGCTCTGGTGTGCGAATTCGGTTTCCAGCCAGCAGGATTGGGGCTGAGCCGGATCAGCTGGCGCGCCTTCGTCGGCAATTTTTCCTCGGCCGCGGTAGTCCGCCGCAACGGTTTTCGCTACGAGGGCATGGCCCGACTCGGCTTCATGCAGCGCGGCAGCCGCCGCGATACCTGGCTGGCCGGACGACTGGCGACGGACCCGCCCAGCCCATCCTCGGATTGGCCGCCCGAGATATTCGGCATCGCGTAGCTGATGCGATAACGGTGGCGGTCGGGCAGGTGGGCCGAACCGCCGACCGGCGCGGCGAAACAGTCGTAGATTGCGTATATGGCGGCCGATGCCCGATTCGACTGGATCGCCGAAACCATGCGCCTGCGGCCCGACGACCGGATCCTGGAGATCGGTCCCGGCTCCAGCGACTCGATCGCGTACCTGGCCGCACGGCTGGACGGCGGTCGAATCGTCGGCGTGGACCGTTCCCCGACGGCCATCGCCCGCGCGCGGAAACGCCACGCCGCACTGATCAAATGCGGCAAGGTCCAGCTGTTGCAGGCTGGGCTGGAACAGCTCGACCGGGCCCGGGTGCTGGCGGAAATCGGACCGGCCCGCGGCTTCGACAAGGTTGTCGCCGTCAACGTGAATCTGTTCTGGACTAAACGCCCCACGGCCGAACTGGCCCTGATCCGGCAGGTCCTCGCGCCCGACGGCACGCTGTATCTGTTCTACGGATACGGACAACCGGACGGGCCTGCCAGCGCCGGTCCCAAACCCGCACCCGGACATCTCATCGATTATCTGGCCACCGCGGGCTTCGACGGTGCCACCGTCTGCTCCGGCGATATCCTCGGCGTCGTCGCGAAACCGCGCCGAAATCCATAGCCGCGCCCCGGCTTTCACCGGGGCGACAGGCTCGGATATCAGCGATCACGGCGCCGCCGCACCGCGTCGGCGAGGCGATCGAGTTGGGCGGCGGTGGTCTCCCAATCGATGCAGGCGTCGGTGATGGACTGACCGTAGGTCAGCGCGTCGGCGTGCCCGAGGGTCAGATCCTGGCGGCCCGCGACGAGGAAGCTCTCCAGCATCATCCCGACCACACCCTGCTCACCGGCGGCCAGCCGGTCCGCGATATCGGTGACCACATCGACCTGCTTGTTGTGATCCTTATTGCTGTTGCCGTGGCTGGCGTCCACCACGATCCGCCGCGGCAGCGATGCCTTCTCCAACCGGATGCAGGCCTCGCGGACCGAGGCGGCATCGTAGTTCGGGCCGGTGCTGCCGCCGCGCAGGATCACATGGCAATCCGGATTTCCGGTGGTGCGGATCAGCGCCGAGCGGCCGTCCAGATCGGTGCCGGGGAATACGTGGCTGGCCGCGGCGGCCCGCACACCGTCGACGGCCACCTGCACATCGCCGTCGGTGCCGTTCTTGATGCCGACCGGCATGGACAGTGCACTGCTGAGCTGGCGGTGCACCTGGCTGGCCGCGGTGCGGGCGCCAATGGCGCCGTAGGAGACCAGATCCGCGATGTACTGCGGGGTGATCGGGTCGAGGAATTCACAGGCCACCGGCAGACCGAGGGCGGTGATATCCACCAGCACCTTGCGGCCGATGCCGAGGCCGGTGTTGACGTCGAAGGAGCCGTCCAGGTGCGGATCATTGATCAGGCCCTTCCAGCCCAGGGTGGTGCGCGGTTTCTCGAAGTACACCCGCATCACGACATGCAGCCGATCGTCTAGTTCGGCCGCCTTGGCGGCTAGGCGACGGGCGTAATCCAGTGCGGCGACCGGATCGTGGACCGAACACGGCCCGACGATCACCATCAGGCGATCGTCGGCACCATTGAGCACGTCGACGGTGGCTTTACGGCCGGCTCGAACGACGTCGGCCAGTGCGTCGGTGATCTGGTGCACCTGGCGCACCTCGGCAGGTGAGCGCAATGGGCTCACGCTGAGGGTGCGTTGGTCGTCCAGATCGGAATGCCGCGCGTCGATGTCGGCTGCGGTAGTCATCGTTTGTGGGTTCCTTTTCTTCAAGGCCGACCCACGGACGTGAAACCCGTCGAGCCGGTCCATCATCCGGCTCGGGGTGGAAATGAGGTCAGCGCAAAAGGTTGCCGCAGACCGACCCACCCAGGGCCGGCTTGCTAAACCAGAAATAGACGCGCTGCACGACGGTGACTGTACCAGGGACTATCTCGGTCAGCCCAGCTGACCGGGGACATAGCCACCGGCCGGGGTGCGGGCGATCACATTCATCCGATTCCACGCGTTGATCGTGGCGATGGCCGCGATGAGTGCGGCGGTCTGATCGTCGTCGTAGTGCTTGCGCACCTGCTCCCAGGTTTCGTCGCTGACGCCGCGGCCGTCACCGATACGGGTGGCCTCTTCGGTGAGGGCGAGGGCGGCCCGCTCGGCCTCGGTGAAGACGGTGGCCTCGTGCCAAGCGGCGACCAGGTTGATTCGCACGGCGGTCTCGCCCGCGTGCGCGGCGTCTTTGGTGTGCATATCGACGCACATGCCGCAGCCGTTGATCTGGCTGGCGCGGATCTTGACCAGCTCGTAGGTGGCGGCGGGCAGAGAGGATCCGTCCACGACCTTGCCCGCGGTGATGAGGCGCTTGACGTAGCTGCCGGCGACGGGGTTGGCGTAGAGGTTGAAGCGCTGTTCCATGATCTGTGCCTTCCATTCGGTTGGTTCACAGAGAGGACGACGCGGCCCGCAGCAGTGTGACAATCGCGAATGTGACCTGCATCACGGACTGGCACATCAGACGGCCTCGGCCTTGGTTACTCGACTGGTCGAGCAGAGGTCTAACCGAGTTGACCTGCGGTGCAACGGATTCGGCTACTGGCCGAAGGTGTAGGTGACGCCGGTCAGCTTCTCCGACAGTTCCCACAGGTCGCGCGCGACCTGCTCGTCCTTGGATGCCGCGGTGGAACGGGAGAGGCCAGGATAGCCGCGCATACCGCCCCATCCGACCGGACCGTAGAATGCGCCCGGCTCGACCTGCTCGGTCGCGGCGTAGATCTCCGGCAGCGCACCCATTTCGGCGCTCTGGGCGAGCAGCCGGTTGCCCAGCGCCATGACCGTATCCAGGATGGATTCGGTATGCGACTGCAGTTCCGTTGCGGCATAACCGGGATGCGCGGCCACCGAAATCTTCGACGAACCCGCCGCGGTGAGCCTGCGCTGCAGCTCATAGGCGAACATCAGGTTGGCCAACTTCGCCTGACCGTAGGCGGACCAGCGCTGATACTTACGGTGCTCCCAGTTCAGATCGTCCAGATCGATCTTGCCGAACCGGTGCGCATCGCTCGAGACCGTGACCACCCGGTCCGAAATCTTTTCCAGCAGCAGCCCGGTCAGCGCGAAGTGACCGAGATGATTTGTGCCGATCTGCATTTCGAAGCCATCGACGGTCCGCCGCTGCGGCACCGCCATCACACCCGCGTTATTGATCAGTACATCGACCCGTTCGACCGCATCGGCGAACGCACGCACCGAGGCCAGGTCGGCGAGATCGAGTTCGCGCACCTCGGTCCGCGCACCGATCTCCCCTGCCACTTTCTCGCCCTTGGCCACATTCCGACAGGCCAGGACCACCTGCGCACCCGCACCGGCCAGCGCACGCACCGCCGCCGCCC
The DNA here is from genome assembly GCF_050955785.1 of Nocardia sp. CA-084685. Classification (NCBI taxonomy): domain Bacteria; kingdom Bacillati; phylum Actinomycetota; class Actinomycetes; order Mycobacteriales; family Nocardiaceae; genus Nocardia; species Nocardia sp. CA-084685. The sequence goes on along the minus strand of NZ_CP192094.1, from coordinate 701,401 downwards.
CCAGCCCGCTGTTCGCGCCGGTGACGATGATGGTGCGGCCACTCTGATCGGGAATGTCCGAGGTATCCCAATGGCTCATGCTCGCCAAGTCTAGTGCGCGTGGCTCAGGCTTGGGCGAGGATCTCCTCGTCGGTCATGGCCAGCACCTCCAGGTACAACTCGGCGACGGCATCGAGGCGGTCAGGTGTGCCGCGGCCGGTCTCGCGCTCGACCAGCCGCCCCGCCAACCCAGCCACCGTCCGGCCGACGAGCAAGTCGGCGACCAGCGCGTGATCGACCTCCAGCCATTCGCGAATCCTGGCGACGGCCGTGGTGGCCAGCACCGAGTCCCCGCCCGCGCCGAAGAAGTCGTCGTGCACGCCGATGCGATCGGCACCGAGCACTTCGGCGACGATGGTGGCCAGCGCGGCCTCCAGCGGCGTGCGCGGGCGCGCGTCCACCGCTTCGGCCGCATCGGGCTCCAGTAGCGCAACCACCGCGCGGCGATCCAGTTTGCCGTTATCGGTCAACGGCATCTGCTCGAGGATCGCGATGCGAGTGGGAATCATATAGCCGGGCAAAAGATCTCGTACCGCAGCGACAATCTCCTCGACGGAGCCGATCTCGCCCGAGACCGCCGCGACCAGCTTCGGCGCACCCTTGCCGACCACGGCGGCGACCGCGTGCCGCACACCCGGTGCGGTGCGCAGTCCGCTTTCCACCTCGCCCAATTCCACCCGGTAGCCGCGAATCTGGACCTGCTGGTCGGCGCGACCGAGGAATTCGATGGTGCCGTCGGGCCAGTAGCGTGCCATGTCACCGGTGCGGTACCAGCGCAGATCCTCGTGGACGACGAACCGTTGCGCAGTGCGCTCCGGATCGTTGCGATAACCGGCCGCCACATTCGCACCGCCCACCCAGAATTCGCCCGACACCCAGTCCGGGCAGTCGCGGCCCGCCGAATTCACCACGCGGCAGCGCACATTGCGCAGCGGCACGCCGAACGGGACAGTGGCCCAATGCTCGGGCGGGTCGGCGACCTCGCAAATGGTGTTGTGGATGGAGGTTTCGGTGGCACCGCCCAAACCGGAGAATCGGCAGCCGGGCACCTGCCGAGCCAGCCGCCGCGCCAGGTCGGCATTCACCCAGTCGCCGCCCAAAGTGATCGCGCGCAGTGCATCGCCCAGGTTGTCACCGCCGATCTCCAGAATCATATCGAGCATGCTCGGCACGCAGTTCAGGATCGAAACCCGGTAGTGGGTCAGCAATTCCACCCAGCTGGTGGCCTCCTCGCGCTGCGCTGCCGACAGCGCGACCACCGAGCCGCCGACGGCGAACATGCCGAACATGTCGTAGACGGAAGCATCGAATTCCAGCGCGGATAGTCCGAGCACCCGGTCAGCCGGACCGACCTCGAACCACTCGTTCACCGCGTCGATGGTGTTCATCGCACCACGGTGCGGCACGTCGACCCCCTTGGGCACACCGGTAGAACCGGAGGTGAACAGCACATAGGCGATCGACTCCGGATCCGGAATCACCGGCGCGGCCGGCGGATTCGGATGCGAACACGCCGCCGACAGCGGCAGACAGGCGATATCCGGACGGCCCATATCTGCGCCGTCGACAGTCAGCGCGGCGACCACCTCACCGGTGCGCAGGATCTCCGCGCGTCGCCCGACCGGCTGATCGAAACCGATGGGCACATAGGTCGCACCCGCCGCGAGCACACCGAGTACGGCGAGGATCTGATCCGGTCCCTTCGGCAGCTGCACAGCGACGGTTTCGCCAGCCCGCACCCCGGTCGCGCGCAGCGCGCCCGCGACCGAAAGCGCTTGTGCGGCGAGTTCGCCATAGCTCCAGCCGCCATCCACGCCGTCGCGACGCCACAGCACCGCGGGTGCGTCGGGCGCACTGCGGGCATGGTCGAAAAAGCCCTGATGCAGCGCCCGTCCGGAGACTGGGCCGTCGGTCGCGTTCACGGCGGCGCGCACGGCGGCCTGGGCGACCGGCAGTTGTGGGGCTGCCTCCGCGCTCCAGCCAGCCTCGCCGGCACCGAGCCTGCCGATGGCCTCGGTGTAGCTGGTGAACATCGCCTCGATCATGCCCGCGGGGAACGCGGATTCGCGCACGTCCCAGTTGAGCAGCAGCCCGCCGCGCACCTCGGTGACCTGCGCGTCCAATAGCACCTGCGGGCCCTGCGAGATGATCCAGACCGGTTCGCCGAAGGTCTCGGTAACCGAGGTGGCGAACAGCTCGCCCAGATTGAGCGCGCTGGTGTAGACAATCGGTGCGAGCACCGGTTCGCCCCGGTGTCTCCCCAGATCGCGCAGCACCTCGAGCCCGGAATACGCGGTGTGCGCGCCGCTTTCGTGCATCGCACGTTGCAGTGCCTTGGCCCGCTCGGTGACCGTCACGTTCTCGGTGACATCCACCTCCAGCATGATCGAGGAGGTGAAATCGCCGATCACCCGGTCGATATCCGGATGCACCGGTTCCCGCTGGAACAGCGGCACATTCAGCAGGAACCGGCTCCGCGCCGACCAGCCGCCGATGGTCTCGGCGAATACCGCGGCCAGTGCCATGGCCGGTGTTATGCCGCGGGCATGCGCGGCCGCGAGCAGCCGCTGCTTGGCTTGCGGCTCCAACCAGTAGTTGTAGCGCACGGTGCGATGCGGCTCGGCACGTTCGCTGACCGGAATGGTCGGCAGTTCCGGTGCACCGGGCAGCTCCGGCAGCCGATCGCGCCACCACTGCTTATCGCGTTCCCTGGCAACGGAATCCACTGCGCGCTCGGTACGATATCGCCGATAGCTGTAACCCTGTGGCGGCACCGCGGCGCCGAGGTAGAGCTCAGCGAGGTCGGCGACGAGCACGCGGTAGCTCATCGCGTCACCCGCGATCATGTCGACATCGAGATGCAGCCGGGTACGACCGTCAGCGAGCAGGCTCAGCGTCACATCGAGCACCTGGCCGTCCTCGATGGCCAGCCGCTGATGAGTCTTGCTTTCGCGCAACCGCGCCAGCTCGGCGTCGGCCTCGGCATGCGTGCGCAGGTCGACGACCGAGAACACCGGCCGGCCGGGCGTGCGGATGGTCTGCTGAGTGCCGTCGGGGAGGAACTCGGTGCGCAGCATCGGATGCACCTCGACCAGATCCGTCACCGCTCGCGCCAAGCGTTCGGGATCAACCTCGGCACCGTCGAATTCGACATACAGGTGCGCGGCGACACCACCGAGATCCTGCTCTTCGGAGCGACCGATCCAATAAGCGTGCTGCATCGAACCCAACGGGAACGGCGCGAATTCGTCCTCGGTATCACTGCTTTCGGCAGGTTCGGGTGCAACCGCCACGACCGATTCCTCGATACCGAGCAACCGCGCCCACTGCGCGATCGATGGCGCCGCCGCCAGCTGCGCGAAGTTGATCTCCAACCCGCGCTTGCGCCAGCCACCCGCCAATTTCATGGTGCGAATGGAGTCCAGCCCGAGCTGGATCAGGTCATCGCCATCGCCGATCGTCTCGGCCGCTACGTCGAGCTGTTTCGCGATGGCCCCGCGAATTTCGTCCCGGCTGATTCCCGCCCCGTCCCCCGGTCGCTGTGCTGGCTCCATCTGGCGCTGTCACTCCTTGGTCGCCGCCGCATCCGGCGGATCGAGACTGCTCGGCGGTAGCCTATCGCATTGAGATAGGGTTGCCTAACCTATGTTATGAGACGCTACTGCAGCAGACCTTCCAGTGAGGCAGCCCGTGACTTCGACATCCACCTCGCCCACCCATCGCGACGGCTACGTCCCCTTCCCGACCGCCGACGCCGCGACCTATCGCGCGGCGGGTTACTGGACCGGCCGCCCACTCGGCGACCTGCTGCGCGCGACCGCGACCCGGCACCCGCGCCGCACCGCCCTGCTCGATGCCGACAACATGCGCACCTACGCGTGGGTAGATGCCGAGGCCGACCGAATGGCGCACCGATTGCTCGCACTCGGCATCGCGCCGGGCGATCGGGTGGTCGTACAACTGCCGAATGTGCCGGAGTTCCTGACGGTCCTGTTCGGACTGCTGCGCGCCGGAATCATTCCGGTGCTGACCCTGCCCGCGCATCGCCGCGCCGAAATCGCGCATCTGGCCGGACTTTCCGAAGCGGTCGGCTACATCGTGGCGGACCGGCTCGGCGACTTCGACTATCGTGAACTGGCCGAAACCGTGCGTTCGGCAGTACCCACGCTGCGTCACGTTCTCGTTCTCGGCGATCCAGGAACTTTCACCGCTCTGAATTCGATTCCCCGCGACGGGAGTTCACTGCCCGACATCGATTCGAGCGATATCGCGCTGATGCTGGTCTCCGGCGGTACCACCGGGCTGCCGAAGCTCATCGCGCGCACCCACGACGACTACGTCTACAACGCCACCGCAAGCGCCGAGATCTGCGGCCTGACCGAGGACGACGTCTACCTCGCGACGCTGCCCGCCGCACACAATTTTCCCCTCGCGTGCCCCGGCATCCTCGGCACCGTCTCAGTCGGCGCAGCCGTCACCTTCATCACCGATCCGAGCCCGGAAGGCGCCTTCGCCGCCATCGAACGGCATGGCGTCACCGTCACGGCGGTTGTGCCGCCGCTGGCCCAACTCTGGTGCGCGGCCACCGAATGGGAGGATGCCGATCTCGGCTCATTGCGCCTACTCCAGGTGGGCGGTGCACGACTGGCCGAGGTGAACGCCCGCGACGTTACGCCCGCGCTGGGCGTGCAGCTGCAACAGGTCTTCGGTATGGCCGAAGGCCTGCTCAACTACACCCGACTCGACGACAGCGCCGATATCGTCTGTACCACCCAGGGTCGTCCGCTCTCGCCTGCCGATGAGGTGCGGGTCGTGGATGGTGACGGCAATGATGTCGCCCCCGGCGAAGAGGGCGAACTGCTTACCAAAGGGCCCTACACAATCCGCGGCTACTACCGCGCACCCGAACACAACGCCCGCGCCTTCACCCCCGACGGCTACTACCGCTCCGGCGATCTCGTGCGCCGACTGCCGAGCGGACATCTGATCGTCTCCGGCCGCATCAAGGACGTCATCAACCGCGGCGGCGAAAACATCTCCTGCGACGAACTCGAGGAGCATCTGCTCGCCCACCCGTCGGTCCGGCATGCCGCCGCAGTCGGCCTCGCTGATGCCGCACTAGGGGAAAAGGTCTGCGCCGTCCTGGTTGTCGACGGGGAGATGCCGACCCTGGCGCAGCTGAAGTCCTTCCTCACCGAGCGCGGCCTGGCGACCTACAAACTCCCGGACCTGCTCCGTCGGGCCGATGAACTCCCGATCACGGCTGTCGGCAAGATCGATAAGAAGGCCCTGCGCGCCAGTCACGGCTGACCGGAACGATCAGGGGTGGCGCGAGTCCGATCTCGCCACCCCCGATCAGAACCCCGGATAACCGGGTGCCCCAGCAGATGATTCGGAACGAGGGCCCGCCTTGATGGGTATGACTTCGAATTGCTACGCCTTGACGACATAGGGCGCGACACTACCCAGTTTTTCGCAGGTCTCCTCGAATTCCCGCTCCGGTCGCGACTGCCCGACAATGCCCGCGCCCGCGCGCAGCCACGCGCCATCGGTGGTCTGGTAGACCGCCCGCAGCACCAGCGTCGCCTCCATCGCACCGCTCGGCGAAATCGTCACCACTGCACCGGAATACAGACCACGCGGCGCGCCGTCGAGACGGAATACCGAATCGACACCCTCGCGCTTCGGAATACCGGACGCCGTGACCGACGGAAACAGCACCTCCAGCGCATCCCAGCTGGAACGGTCCGCCGCCAGCCGCCCGCGCACCGTGGAGGCCAGATGCTGCACACTGCCGCGTTCTCGAACCGCCATGAAATCGGAGACCGCTGGCGTGCCGGGATCGGCCACCTCGGTGATCTCGGCGAAGGAGGTCTGCACCGAAATCGCGTGCTCCACGATCTCTTTGGGATCGGTGATCAGGTCGGCCCGAGCCGCCATATCAATGGCCTCGCCGAGTCCGAAGGCACGCGTGCCGGCGAGCGGCTCGGTGGTGACCACCCGATCCTCGTCGACGGAGGCGACCAACTCCGGACTGAATCCGGCCGCCTCGAGTCCACCTAGGCGAAGCAGGAACGAGCGCGCCGGAGTGTTGTTGGCACGGCCGAGCCGGTAGCTGGCCGGGATGTCCACCGCGAACGGCAGATCGACCTTCCTGGACAGGATGACCTTCTGATAACGGCCGGAATGGATTTCCGCGACCGCCTCGGCGACCCGATCGCGATATCCGGTGGGATCGAGACGCACGTCGACCGGATGTGCCTGCGGCAGTTCGGTTTCCTGGGATGCGGAGATGAGATCGTGAATGTCATTGGCCTCGGCCGGTGTGGCGCCGGAAATCCGGACACCGAACTCACCGACACGCACCTCGATGCGCGGAATCATCAGATGGGCCAGTGCGGTACGCGGATGCAAATGCCGCGTCGCATCCAATGCCCATGCGCAGAATTCGAATCCGATCCAGCCGTAGGCCTGGCGCCCGCCGAGCGGCAAAGTGGCCAGCGCGTTGTCGATGACCCGCGCCGGGCTGCCGTCCCAAGCACTGGTCGTGCCGCGTCCGTCCCAGGACACGCGCAGTTCGTTCGCGTCGAGTTCGACGCTGCCGAGTGGATCCGCGGCGAATACCCATTCGCCGGGCCGTTCGTACATCAGGTATTCGCCGAAGCGCTCGGCCGCCGCCAGCCGGGACATCGCTGCCGCCGGATCGGTCACAGACTCAATGCGCAAGCGCTCCGTGGTCGACAACGATCCTCCAAGGTAAAGCTGACCTAACTCAGAAAAGTAAGGTTAGCATTACCTGACTCGCTTCGTAGCTGTGCTGCAGACCACAACCAACGGCTACTCCGCGGGCACCGCCAGCGCCGACCGCTCAACGCTCAGCAAACTCTCCGTACTGTGCTCCGCGTGGTACGCGGCACCGCCGCCGCGCACTCCGAACAATCGCTTGCTGTAGACCAGCCAGACCACCGCGGCGATATTGATCAGCAGCGCGCCGATGCGCAGCACGGTGATCTTCTCCGTCAACTCGTAGATCTCCAACGGTAGGAAGATGCTGGTCGCGACCACCGCGAAGTACTCACCCCAGCGCTTCACCAACCACAGCCCCACTGCCTCGATCGCCTGTAGCGTCGCATAGGCGAGGATGCCGATGGCCACCCACAGCAGGGTGGTATTCGACAGCGAGAACGCGTTATCGATCAGATGCACGATCTTGGATCGGTCGATATCCCAGCCGATCTGATCGGCCAGTGGCCGCAGCAGCGGCAGTTCCTCGTCGAAGGCCGCCCGCATATCCTCGCGCGAGGACCGGAATTTGAAGACGGCGACCCCGGCGACCACCAATAGCAAGCCGCGCACCAACCGCTCGATCGCCAACGCCCGCATCAGCCAGCGGTCCCGCAGCAGTCGTCCGCGCGGCACCTCCGGCGCGTGGTCGGCAGGTCCGGAGCCCACAGGTTCGCCGGGCACGAAGGTGCCGCAGCGCAGACACCGCCATGCGACACCGGCCACCGTCTGAACATGCAGCCGCTCCGCCAGTTCCCGCTCATCCGGCGCATAGGTGTAATGGCCGTGCCAGCCGCACGCGCGTAACGCCCAATCCATGCGCGCAGCCTAGTTCGCGATCACGACCGGCCGCGATCGCAGACGCCGTGTCGAGGCCCGATGCCAACTCGCCCGCCGGAGTTCCTGCGCGGAATCCACTGGCGGGCTTCAATAGGAGTCATGATCGATCATCGCGGGGATTCGCCCGCTCCGGCTCGAGCGGCAGCACCCGACTCCGTGGTGGCACTGATCGATGCGGGCTCCGGCGTGGAACGCGAACTCATCGGCGCCTGGCTGGCCGAGGGCGGCATCGAACACGAACTCGGCGTCGACGCACCTGTCACCCAGTTGGATCTCGACGCGGATGCGATCGGCGATCGCCTGGTGGGAAGGCGCGACGATCCGCTGGTCGTGCCGATCCGGGTGCTATGGCTGCCGCCGGAACGCGACGGGGTCCGCCGCATTACCTTCGCCGACCTGGCCCTGCTGACCAATCCGCGCAAGCCGAACCGGTTCGCGCAACGTCGGTTGATCGGCAAATCACCGGACCGTCACGTGGTGCTCACGGGTCAGCCCGCCCTGCTCAGCGAACTGCGCGCCAATAACCCGGAGGCGGCGGCGCTGCTCATGAAGGGGGCCGGCGAGCCATTCGCCCGCGCCATCGTGCGCGCCGCGGTCGTCGCTCTGGAACGTGCCGAACGTTCCATCATCGGTGACCGGTACAAGGTGCCGCGGCTGGTGGCCGAGGAGATCCTCGACTCCCCCGAGTTCCTGCGCAGGCTCGAACTCATCGCCGATCAGCTCGGCACAAGTCCGCACGAGGTGTATCGGCGGGCGGAGAAGGCGCTGAACGAGCTCGTCGCCGCCCAGAGCCAGTTGGTCTCGGATCTGTTCACCCAGGCGATGCGCCCGATCCACGCCTCGACCTGGAAGGTCGACTCCGACGACTCCGGCCTGGACGGACTGCGTGCGTTGAACCGGAGCCATCCGCTGGTCTTCCTGCCCTCGCACCGATCCTATGTGGATGCCTTCGTCCTCGGTGATGTGCTGGCCCGCAATGACTTTCCACCGAATCACGTGATCGGCGGCGCGAATCTGAGCTTCTGGCCGATGGGTCCGATCGCCCGGCGCACGGGCGCGGTCTTCATCCGGCGCAGCTTCGGTGACGACGACGTCTACAAGGCGGTGGTCGAGGAGTACTTCGCCTACCTGCTGGCCAAGCGATTCAATATGGAGTGGTACTTCGAGGGCGGCCGCACCCGCACCGGCAAGCTGCGCCCGCCGCGCTACGGCTTGCTGAATTACCTTGCCGCCGCGGTCCGTTCGAATCGGATCGACGATGTCATGCTCGTCCCGGTCTCGATCACCTACGAGCGACTGAATGAACTCGGCGCCATCGCCACCGAACAGGCGGGCGGGAAGAAGAAACCGGAGGGGCTGGCCTGGCTGGCGCGTTATGTACGCAGCCAACAGCATTCGGCCGGACATGTCTATGTGCGATTCGGCGAACCGCTCTCGGCGCGCGATCGCCTTGCCGCATACGGGGATCCGCTCACCCCGCCGCCGACGATCATTCCGCTGCACCGCACCGAAGCGGCGGGTACCGAGCCGAACAATCTCGCCGAGTCGGCGCAGCTCGCCGAGCTGGAACGAAAGGCCGTGCAGCGGTTGGCCTTCGAGGTCGCCGTCGGCATCAACGCGGTCACTCCGATCACGGTCAACGCGCTGGTCACATTGACGCTACTCGGTGTGCACGAGCGGGCGCTCACGCTCAGCGAGGTGCGTTCCGTGCTGGCCCCGGTACTGCGGTACATCGAACAGCGGGGTTTGCCCAGCGGCGAGCTGGCGGCACTGCGCGACGAGCAGAGTCTCGCGGTGGTACTCGAACAATTGTCGCTGGCCAGGGTTGTTACGGTGTATCGCGGCGGGCTGGAACCGGTGTACTCGATCGAATCGGGTGCGCATCTGGAGGCCGCGTTCTATCGCAATAGCGCGGTGCACTGGTTCATCAACCGCGCCATCCTCGAATTGTCCATCCTGTCCGCCTTGGAAATGCGGGCGCCGGATCAGCTGCGGGCGGGCTGGGACGAGGCCTTCCGACTGCGCGATCTGCTGAAGTTCGAATTCTTCTTCCCGGAGCGGGCGGAGTTCTCGGCGCAGATGACCGCGGAAATGCTGCTGGTGGACCCGGATTGGCACCAACACACCGCGGCGGACACTCTCGGCGAGGATATTCTGCACAAACTCACCGCATCCGGATTCATGATGGCGCACCGCGCGCTGCGCGCCTTCGTCGACGCGCAACTTGTCGTGGCCGAGCGGCTCGAGGCCCGCGACAGCGCCGAGGAGATCGATCGCAAGGAGTTCATCGACGAATGCGTCGCCGTCGGTAGGCAGATGCTGCTGCAGCAGCGACTGCACAGTCCAGAATCGGTGTCCACCGAATTGTTCTCCAGCGCACTCAAGCTCGCCGACAATCACGGGTTGTTGGCCCACGTGAGTCACGACTCGGCCAAGCCTAGGGCCGAATTGTCTCGGCGCAGGAAAGAGTTCGCCGACCAGCTGCGCATCATCGCGACTCGGATCTCGCAGGCCGCCGCACTCGACCCGTCCAATAATCCTGTTCGGGGTGCCTGATGACCGAAAAGCGCCCCGCGGTCCCAACGGATCTCGCGGCAGCCATCGCCGCGATCCGATCCGGGCCGCAGGGCAATACGGTGGCCGCGGTCTTCGACCTCACCGCCGTTGTGGATGGTTTCGGGCGGCCCTCGCTGTGGCGGAGGACATTTCGGAGCAATAAGGGCGCAACCGCCGCGGACACCCTGCTCGACGGCATCCGCAACCAACTCACCGATGGCGAATACAGCCGGTTCCTACACCAGGCTATGCGGACACTGGCCGACCAACCGGAAGCCGAGCTGGACGAGCTGGGCACGCGGCTGTTCCGGAAAACGATCTACGGGCAGCTATATCCCGAGGCGTGGCAACTGATCCGCACGCATGAGGCCGCCGGACACACAGTTGTGCTCGCCACGGCACTGACCCGCTTCCAGGTCGAACCCGTGGCGGCCGAACTCGGTATCGAGCACGTGCTGTATACCCGGATGGCGACCAGCGACGGTGTGCTCACCGGTTATGCGGACGGAAAAACCCTGTGGCGCAACGGCAAGGCCGATGCGGTTCGCGAATTCGCCGCAGCGCATGTGCTGGATATCACTGCCAGCTCTGCCTACGCCGACAGCATCGCCGATCTACCGCTGCTCTCGGTGGTCGGACATCCGGTAGCGGTGAATCCCGATCATCAGCTCGCTACCGCTGCCGTCGAACAGAATTGGCCGGTACTGACGTTGCGTCCGCGCCGACCACCGCACCCGATCGACTATCTGCGCACCGTCGCCGGATTCGCCGGACTGCTGGCCGGTGCGTTGTTCGGTGTGCTGAGCAAGTCGTATACGCGCCAGCGCCGGAAGATGGCCGATGCGCTGATGGCCTACGGAACCGGTGCGACGCTCCGCACCACCGGTATTCGGCTGCGCGTCAGCGGTGCGGAAAACGCCCGCGCTCCACGACCCGCCGTCTTCCTGTTCAACCATCAGAGTCAGTTCGACGTGATCATCGTGCCCAAGGTGCTCCAAGGCGGGGTCACCGGAATCGGCAAGAAGGAGCTGACGAAGAATCCGATCTTCGGTCCGCTCATGCGGTTCGTCGGGGTGACCTTCATCGATCGTGCGAACACCACGCAGGCCAAGGCCGCGCTGGCGCCGGTGGTGCATACGCTGCGCGGCGGGCTGTCGATCGCGATCTCGCCCGAAGGCACCCGGTCGTATACGCCGGGTATCGGCCCATTCAAGAAGGGGGCCTTCCATATCGCGATTCAGGCCGGTGTACCGGTGATCCCGGTAGTGATCCGCAATGCCGGTGAAGTCAACCGGCGCAACTCGATGGTCGCCCGCAAAGGCACCGTCGACGTAGCCATCCTCCCCCCGATCGACGTCTCCAACTGGACCCCCGCCACCATGGACGAAAACGTCGAAGCCGTTCGCCAGCTGTACACCGACACCCTCCTGAACTGGCCGCCGCCGGACCACTGACGCCCCTGCGCACCCGTCCGGCATTCTCCAGCGGCCGCGCGGCACTGACCGATTGCGGTACCCGACTCCGATGCGCCGAAGGTCGAACGCGCGCATGACGACGACCTTGCGCCCGCCGGGAATTGAGCGACGGGGTGCCAGGTCGTCGGGGTGGTTAAACCGAACGGCCGAACAGCAGCTTCCACGGCATCAGCGCGGATTCCAGCTGCACCTTGAGGCTCATCTTGGAGGCGCCGAGGGTGCGCTCCTCGAACCGTATGGGCACCTCCGCGATCGTGATGCCCTTCTTCACGGTCCGATAGTTCATCTCGACCTGGAACGAGTATCCGTTGCTGCGAATCGAGGCGACGTCGATGGCACGCAGCGTATCGGCCTTCCACGCCTTGAATCCGGCGGTCGCGTCCTTCACGGCGAGGCGCAGGATCAGATTCACGTAGAAGTTGGCCCAAGCGGACAGCGCCTTGCGGTACCACTTCCACTCCTCGGCGGTCGACCCGCCGGGCACGTAGCGGGACCCGAGCACGACACCGGCATCGGTGGTGTTCAGCTTCTCCAGCATGGCCGGAATGACCTCGGCCGGATGTGACAGGTCGGCGTCCATCTGGATCACCACATCGGCACCCTCGTCCAGCGCCCGGGTGATCCCGGCCACGTAGGCACGGCCCAATCCATCCTTTTCGGTGCGGTGCAGTACACCGACGACATTCGGCAACTCGACGGCCAGCTTGTCGGCGATCTCACCGGTCCCGTCCGGCGAATTGTCATCCACCACGAGCACATGCAGATCGGGCACCGGCAGCGCCGTCAGCCGCTCCACCGCAACCGGCAGATTCTCCCGCTCGTTGTAGGTCGGCACAACAACGGTAACCCTCAAGGGTCGCCCTCCCTGCTCACCTGTTCCAGCCCGCAGACCCACGACAGGACCCGGAGCACTCGTCTGATTGCCAAGAACCGTACTTGATCGAACTGAAGGCCACCTGAGCGCCCGCACGCTCCCGCCGCCACCCGAATACCCGCGACCTGCCGACTACCTCGCAAATCACCGGGCCCACCCCACCGACCGCCTCTGGATCCGCACCGAAATCAGTTGCCGCACACCACCCCCTGACGCGCCCTCACTTATCCCCATCGCGCCAATTCCGATCTCGGGCATCCTCGCGCGCATTGCGCGCATGCACGATCTCCAATGCCCGCTCAGCCGTGGCCTGATCCGGATACGGCCCCATCCGATCCCGAAACCAACACTGCTTCCCACTCTCGGCCCGCTGATGCTTCAAGCAGTAATACCACTTCTCCGCCATCCCCCCAGCATCCCACCACCATGATCAACAGATCCCCCTTTTCCACCCAACCCCCAACCCCTTGGCGCGCTCCGCACCACCTGTGGGCACGGGTGCGGCACAGCCGAAAAGCCGGTCGTCCTGGCCTGCGACGGCCGGGACGACCGGCGCGACGGTTAGATGCAGCCCTTTGCCCTGAGCTGGGCCGCAACCTCGTCGGAGACAGTGATAGAGCGGCCGATATTGGCCTCCGTCAGGTCGGATGCGCTGATCCCGGCCTGCATCGCACAGCCGAGCAACTTGGCGTCGACGGTGATGGTTTCGTCTGCGTGCGCGATGCCGGCCCCGGTCATGAGGGCACCGGCCAGCGCTATAGCAAGAACACCGGTCTTGACGAATCGCACGAGATTTCCTCCTTCGAATCGCAGTCCTACGGTTCTGCTTGCACCTGATTCACTTGCGTGGATGTTTCGGAGTACGCCCGCCCGCCGTAGCCGACGAAGCCCACCCCTGAGTTGCAGGCTCAAACATACGCACGGACACCGATACGCGCCGAGCATTCGTCACATCGTCGAGGTAAATGGCAGATCCGCAGCCCGCCGAGCGGGTGGGGTCGCACCCCACAAAGACAAAAGACAAGAAGCTCCTGTCCGCGCGCTTTGCGGACAGGAGCTTCTGCGACGAGTGGCCAGGGCCGGGATCGAACCGGCGACCTTCCGCTTTTCAGGCGGACGCTCGTACCAACTGAGCTACCTGGCCGCAGGCACCCGTGGTGAATGCCATACGCGAAACGCCGGATTGCTCCGGCGCTTACTTTGCGACCCTGACGGGACTCGAACCCGCGACCTCCGCCGTGACAGGGCGGCGCGCTAACCAACTGCGCCACAGGGCCTTGCGTTGCTTCCAACGATCCGAAGACCGTACCCCCTACGGGATTCGAACCCGCGCTACCGCCTTGAAAGGGCGGCGTCCTAGGCCGCTAGACGAAGGGGGCTCGCCCCGGATTTCTCCGGACCGGCTTCAACGGCTGTCCGTTGGGAGCTGGGATAGCTTATGACACACCAGCCGCGTTTCCCAAATCGGCTGTTCAGGCTCCCAAACCGAGCTCTTCGAGGCGGGCCTGTGCGCGCCAGCCGTCGTTGCGGAACTTCTCGGCCCATTCCGGGGTGGCCATTGCCTCGACCACAACCTCGAGCGCCTCCTGGAACCGAGCGCGCAGATCGACACCGTTGCCGAGGATGTCTATCAGATAACGCTGGCCGGCCAGCGCGGCGGAGATCGTGCGGGTGAAACGGTCCGGATCGGCGTCGGCGCGCAGCTGCCCCTGATCGATGGCACGGACCGCGAGCGCCCTGGTGGCCCGGCCGAGTATGCGACCGCCGCCGATCTGTACGTCGCGATAGAAGTCCGGTTCGATGATCAATCGGAATTCGGCCTGCACGATGATGTCGTGTTCGAGTCGCAATGCCACCTCGTCGACCATGCCGTGCAGGACGTCCAGTGGTCCGAGATCCGTTCTGGCAAGCCAACGCTCGGCAGAGGTGCGGTATCGGTCGACCGCGGTCTCGAGTACCGCGCGCGCGAGATCTTCCTTGGAATCGAAATGAAAGTACATGGCGCCCTTGGTGGCGCGTGAACCTTCCAAAATGCGGTTGAGCGATGCAGCGGCATAGCCGCTCTTCCCGAACTCAACGGCGGCGGACCTGATTATCGCCGCGCGTGTCCGGCGGGCCCGCTCTTGCTGCCGTGCCATGCTCGAAACGCCTCCGAAGCCTACTCGTCGCCAATCGGTGCCCCTAAAGGAACGGACCCTTGGCGCGAAGTCATGAGTTTTATCAATACTTCAAACCGGGATTTCGCCCCGTTTCAAACTTTCGGTACGAAAACTTGCGAAAATCCTTAAACACACCAGCTGGTATAGTTTTCTTGCCCAGGTGCGCCGCAGGGGGTGCGCACCTGGGCATTACTTCGTCTCGGATCTGCCTCCCCCGGCGTCGACTCGTAGGAAGTCGCGATCGGTCGTACCGGCCGCGACACGTTCGGGCACACCAACGATAAGCGGAATTCCGGATCGCCGGGTAAGTCGGCGATTCTCCCGTAATTCACCAAGTCGTCACGGTACCCGGAAACACCATCCGACACGCGGCAAACCGAAGACTCCAGCGGCCGAAACATCCGGATATCTGTTACAGCAAACTTCACGCAATCGAGCAAAGTGCTACGTCGGATTTCCGAATTGGACAGCGACACAGGGCTATTCACCCGAGCCGACCAGCAGCCCGGTCACCGCGGCGCCGACCGCGCGACAACGGCCAGCCGCCTCGCTGCGCCCCCCGCGCACTGACCCTACACCCCCCGCAAATCCAAAGACATTGGTACGCAACATGATTGGATGGTAGCCTGGCTCGGCAGGAATGAACAAAGCTGGGTACCAAATGTTTACCGGCAGCATCGTTATCCACATGCACCGTGTTACCCGGTGCGCCAGCGCGACTCGACACCGGCACCCGACAACCCCGAGCGAACCGAATCGAGCCCCCGGCCGCCGCGCCCTGCCCCCGTTTACCCGATCCGCACCCGGCCCACTACACTGTCCATCCGCGCCCCTATAGCTCAGTTGGTAGAGCTACGGACTTTTAATCCGCAGGTCGTAGGTTCGAGCCCTACTGGGGGCACCTTCTCAGGCGTCCGGTTTCCATACCGGACGCCTGAGTCATTTCCGGTCCGTTCGAACTCGCGACGCGCCTCGGCTGCGGCCAGGAAACACCACATTCCACCGTGGGCTTTCTCATAACCCGGTGCGACCCGACACCCGGGGCATACCAGGGCGACAGGTGGCTTCACTCGATGATTTTCCCTTCCGGGTTTCATCGCACCGACAACTCGACCGGCCACCGCTACGAATGCGCTGAAGGCGGCATTGCCGACATCGCCCGGCGAATGCAAGCTGAGCGTTGGTCTGGTGCGCAGAATCAACGCTCAGCCCGACGGAAGCCACCAGCGGTAACGATCTGGTCGCCGACGCCGCCTCCATCGTGGCGACCTATCCGGCCGAGCAGCTGAACAGTGGCATACACCACAGGCGAAGTTCGGCTGCGCCAACTGGGTCGTACTCGGCCATCGAGTCGGCGGCAGCGGCAAGATCGCGCGGCACCAACGGCGCGATCGGAGAAGCGTTGACCGAGAAGGCAGGTGGTCCACTCAGGATTCTCCCCGCCGCACTTTTCGGCGGCGAACACTGAACGGTCGCGGGGGCGGCACCTGCGGCTTTGTGCGTTACAGCACGCTGAGCTAACGACTCTCGGCCCCTGACGATAGACCCCTTGCTACGGTCCGAGCCCCTACACTCGGTGTGGTTGTCGAACGCCGACATCGGCGTATGAGCTCGATCACGAGGTCTCATTTGTCAGCCAGATGCGTTTCGCATCACACCTACGGTGCCGTAAGGTATGGCCGCATCGGCACACGGTCTACCCCGGGGAACTGACCAGCAAGAGCACACACATGAAGGGCTTGTATATGGCAAGGGATCTGACTCAACTCGAGCTGCTCACGGAGTTGGAGCCGGTTGCCGAAGAAAACGTCAACCGGCACCTCTCCCTGGCAAAGGAATGGCATCCGCACGACTATGTCCCGTGGGATGAGGGCCGCAACTTCGCGGCACTCGGCGGGGTCGACTGGGACCCTGAGCAGTCCCGACTGAACGAGGTCGCGAAGGCGGCCATGATCACGAATCTGCTCACCGAAGACAATCTGCCCTCTTATCACCGCGAGATCGCCGAGAACTTCTCGCAGGACGGCGCCTGGGGCACCTGGGTGGGCCGCTGGACCGCCGAGGAGAACCGCCACGGGATCGTCATGCGCGATTACCTCGTGGTCACCCGTGGCGTCGATCCCGTCGCGCTCGAAGAGGCGCGCATGGTCCACATGACCAATGGATTCGCTTCGCCGACCGAGGCCGATGCGGGCTTCCTGCACTCGGTGGCGTACGTGACCTTCCAGGAACTGGCCACCCGGGTCAGCCACCGCAATACCGGGCGGGTCTGTGACGACCCGATCGCCGACCGCATGCTGCAACGCGTCGCCGCCGACGAGAACCTGCACATGATCTTCTACCGCAACATGTGCGGCGCGGCCCTGGATCTGTCCCCTGACCAGGCGATCGAGGCCATCACGCTGATCCTGGAGAACTTCCAGATGCCCGGCGCCGGTATGCCCAACTTCCGCCGCAACGGCGTGCTCATGGCCAAGCACGGCATCTACGACCTGCGCCAGCACCTCGAAGAGGTGGTGCAGCCCGTGCTCAAGAAGTGGAACATCTTCGAGCGCACCGATTTCACCGCACGCGGCGAGGCGGTGCGCGAGCGGCTCGGGCTGTTCCTGGAGAAGTTGAGCCAGGACGTCGTCAAGTTCGAAGAGCAGCGCGACCGCATGCTCGCCCGGGAGGCCAAGAAGCGCGAGCTCGCCGGTATCGCCGGCTGAGATCGACCTCCGCGAACATAAACGCGCCGCCGCCGGATTTCTCCGGCGGCGGCGCGTTTATGTTCGGCAACGCCGATTTCGGTGGCGAACTTATAGATTCAACCGTCGAAACTCGTTGCGGCGCTACTTCACCGGCAGTGCGCCGTCGACACCGCCCACATCGGTGATCTTCCATTCCGAGTTCTTATCCAGCGTGACGTTGTAGGTCACCGTTGTCTGCGCGCCCTCCGGGCTCTGCGCATTCGTCGAACTCACATTCACGAACACATCGACTTTGTAGGTACCGCCTTGCTCCGACATCACCTTCGCGGTAATCGGCGCGGCGGTGGAGGTCCACTTCAGCGGAACCAGAATCTGTTCGAGCTTGGGCGCGGTCGCATCGAACTTGTTAGCCAGTTGCGGAACGGTATTCGCCTTCAGCTTGGCCACCCATGACGGTATGTCCTGATAGTTGACGGTGGCCGCGCCGACCGCGTATTCGGTGGCCACCTGCTCGGCCTTCTTATCCGCGGCTTCCCGATCGTTTCGGTCGGCGAGATCACCGCTGGCCGAGACGAGAAGACCGCTCAGCACGGCGACCGCGATCACCAATGCGCCGATTACCGTGCCGAGGACCACGCTGGATACGCGAATCGACACAGTTCCCGGCCGGTGTCCGGACTTGTGGGCCCGCGTATCGGATGCCGTTGCTTCGGCAGTCTTGCCCAACTTCAGGCCGGAGTCGTCATCGCCTGGTGCGGTGCCCTCGATCGGTTCCGTCATTCGCCCTCTCCGATAACTCTGGTGGTCACGGGCGCTACCCATGAGTAACAGGCTACTGAGGCCGGCTGAGAAGGCCGGAGCGCCCTCGGCGCAGGGGCTCCTGGCCGGGCAAACCATCTCGGGGCCCGATTCCGAATCCGCCGATGATCCGGCCGCGAACCTCGACACTGGTGGTATTGCCGCCGACGGCGCGCCGCGCTGACCGGCCATGACTCACACCGACCGCAGGAGGCTGAGGCTATGTCCAGCACATCGAAGGGCGACGGGGCGCTCACCGGCAAGGTTGTCGCGATCACCGGAGGGGCGCGCGGTATCGGACGCGCGAGCGCCGAGGCATTTCTCGCGGCGGGCGCCGCGGTCGCGATCGGCGATATCGACGTCGAACTCGTGGCCAAGACGGCGGCGGAGTTGGGTGCGGATCCGGATGCCAAGATCGTCGGCCTGCCGCTGAACGTCACGGATAAGGCCTCGTTCACCGCCTTCCTCGACAGGGTGGACGACGAACTCGGCCCGCTGGACGTGCTGGTCAACAATGCGGGGATCATGCCGACCGGTCTGTTTGCCGACGAGGACGAGGCGATGACCGATCGAATCATCGCCATCAACCTCAACGGGGTAATCCACGGTTCGCGACTCGCCGTACAGCGGTTCAAGAACCGCGGCAGCGGACACCTGATCAATATCGCGTCTTTGGCGGGGACACAGGGCTTTCCGGGCCTGGCCACCTACTGCGCGACCAAACACGCGGTGGTCGGGTTCACCTCGGCGCTGCATCTGGAGATGAAGGAGCACGGCATACATGTCGGCGCGGTGCTGCCCGGCATCGTGCGCACCGAGCTGTCCGCCGGTGCCAATATGCCGGCTTGGATCACGCCGCTGACCACGGTGGATCCGGAGGACGTCGCGCAGGCGATCGTGAAATCGGTGCAGCAGAACAAACCACTGGTGACCGTGCCACGCCGACTCGCGGCCATCATCAAATCAGCACAGCTGCTACCCTACCGCGCACAACTCCGCGTTGCCGAATTCACCGGCGCGACAACGGCTTACGCCCAACCCGACCCGGCCATACGCGAGATCTACCACCGCAGACTCCGCGGCGAATAAGGGTGAATCAGCGCACGTCAGCGTAGATGGCTTGGGGACAGCCCGGCCGCTGATGAGAGACTGGTGGGCGTGACGATTACTGCCGAAGCCAAGAGCACGCTGCGGATCGGGCCGTATCCGGTCGATCCGGCGGTGGTGCTCGCGCCGATGGCGGGCATCACCAACCTGGCGTTTCGGAAGTTGTGCCGGGAGTTCGGCAGCTCCACTTCGATCTATGTGTGCGAGATGATCACCGCGCGGGCGGTCGTCGAGCGCAATGAGAAGACGCTGCACATGATGTCCTTCGACGCGGACGAGCATCCACGCTCGATGCAGCTCTACGGTGTGGATCCGGCCACACTCGGCGAGGCCGTGCGGATCATTGTCGGCGAGGGCTGGGCCGATCACATCGACCTCAATCTCGGCTGCCCAGTGCCGAAGGTCACTCGACTGGGTGGCGGCGCGGCGCTGCCGTACAAGCGCGCGCTGTTCAGCAAGATCGTCAAGGCGATGGTTTCCGGCGCCGAACCGGCCGGTGTTCCGGTGACGGTGAAGTTCCGCATCGGCATCGACGATGACCACCTCACCTACTTGGACGCCGGCCGCATTGCCGAGGCCGAGGGCGCCAAGGCCGTCGCATTGCACGCCCGCACCGCCGCGCAGCGGTACTCCGGCCAGGCGGACTGGACGGCGATCGCCCGGCTCAAACAGGCCGTCACGACGATCCCGGTGCTCGGCAACGGCGATATCTTCTCGGCTGCCGACGCGGTGCGCATGATGGACGAAACCGGTTGCGACGGAGTCGTTGTCGGCCGCGGCTGCCTCGGCCGCCCATGGCTGTTCGCCGAATTGCAGGCGGCACTGCGCGGCGAGGCGCTGCCAGAGGCGCCGAATCTCGGCCGCGTCGGCGAGGTGCTGTACCGGCACGGCGCCCTACTCGCCGAACACCTCGGCGAGGACAAGGCCATGCGCGATCTGCGCAAGCATATGGCCTGGTATCTGATGGGCTTCCCGGTCGGCGCGGCCCTCCGCCGCTCATTCGCCACGGTGTCGAGCCTCACTCAATTGCAGGACCTCATCGGTGAACTCGACCCGACCGCGCCATTCCCCCGTGACGCCGAGGGCCCGCGCGGGCGCCAGGGTTCGCCGGGCAAGGTCGCGCTGCCGCACGGCTGGCTCGACGATCCCGATGATCCGGCCGTTCCCGCTGGCGCGGATCTGATGCACAGCGGCGGCTGACCGTAAGTGCAATCGCACTGTCGTCACCCAATTGTCGGAAAGCCTCCGACCAGCACACATCCAGATGCGCAAGACAACCTCGGCACGTCGATTCCGCACTGGGCTGGCTCGCCGTGGCGGAATCGTTATCATTGGCGGAATCGGTCATGCGGGTCGAAAGCGGCCGAAGCGGCAGCGGAGACGAAAAGCGAGGTTCGTTGGTGGGTGACGATCGGCACGGGCAGTCGCCACGGCCCGGAGGTCGCGCCCCGTGGGAGCGCTATCCCACGGCGGATTACACCGAAAGCGACGGTGCACGGTCCTCACGCAGAGCCCGACATAACGATCCCGATTCCGGCTCGGCACCGCTGACGGTTCAGGACCTCGTCCAGAAGGTCGACAACGAACGCAGCGGGCGCAGACGTCGGTCCACGACACCGGACGCTCCGCCCACGCACGCGAACCGGGCTGCCCCTCCGCCGCCCGAAGCCCCCGCACGCCAAGCGGACGCACCGCCCCGAACATCGGCCATGCCCGCCGGACGCAAAGGCGACGCGCCACGCACCTCGGGCACAACAGCCGCACGCAAACCAGACGCGCCACGCACCTCGGCCACCCCAGCCGCACGCAAACCAGACGCGCCACGCACCTCGGCCATGCCCACCGGACGCAACGACGCGGCACCTCGCACCTCGAGCACCCCGGCCGCACGCAAAGCCGACGCACCCCGCACTTCGAGCACCCCGGCCGGTCGCAAGGCCGACGCACCCCGTACGACGGCCACCCCGGCCGCCAAAGCCGACGCTGCGCGCCGTTCCGCGCCCTCCCCGGTCGTCGACGACATCGCGGGCACCCCGGCGACCGCGCGCACCGGGAAACGCCGCGCATCGACGGTTTCCGGGAAAGAACCGCCCGAGGTCGTCACCGACGTAATCCCCCCGGTCGAGGAGACCCCGCGCCCCAAAAAGCGCGCCATCGGTTGGCCGACCACCGATCCGGACACCCCGAAAACGGCCACAGCATCCACCCGCGTCGGCCTCACCCGGCTAGCCGCGAGTCGCCAACGCCGCAATAAACGGCTGCAGGTCGCGGGACGGGCCAGCCTCACCATTTGCGCGGTCGTCGCCTTGCTGGTCACCGGTGGCGGATGGAGCTATCTGCGTTCGACGGCCAATGGGTTCACCCAGGTTTCCGCCCTCGACGACCATCCGGAAGACGTCGTCGACTCCGGTGCCCAACTCGGCGACGAGAACTTTCTGCTGGTCGGTACAGACACCCGTGTCGGTGCCAATAGCCAAGTAGGTGCTGGCTCTACAGACGATGCCGAAGGCTCTCGAGCCGACACCGTTATGTTGGTGAACATCCCCAAGAATCGGTCGCGGGTCGTAGTTGTTTCGTTCCCCCGAGATCTGGACGTCAGCCGGCCGCAGTGCAACGGTTGGGACAACGACAAGGTGGAGTACACCAACGAGACTTACCCTGCGGCTATGGGCGACAAGCTCAATGCGGTTTACGCATTGGGCGGGCCGAAGTGCTTGGTCAACGTGATCCGGAAGTTGACCGGGCTCACCATCGGCCACTTCATCAGCATCGACTTCGCTGGGTTCGAGGCGATGGTCGACCAAGTCGGCGGCGTGGACGTATGCGCCACCAAACCGATCGTCGACGGGATTCTGGGCACGGTCCTGGAGAGCCCGGGCAGACAGCGGATCGACGGCGCGACGGCACTCAATTATGTACGTGCCCGCCACGTGTACGGCGAGGAGCGCAGCGACTACGACCGAATCAATCGCCAACAGCGCTTCCTCGCCTCGTTGCTGCGTGGCGCGCTGTCCAGCAAGGTTCTGTTCGATCCCGGCAAGCTGCGTGGATTTATCGATGCATTCACCAAGCACACTTGGGTCGATCGGATAGACACGAGCGACCTGCTGACGCTTGGCCGGTCACTCCAGAAGGTCGACGCGGGCGCGGTTACGTTCCTGACCATCCCAACCGCGGGCACCACCTCCTATGGCAACGAGATTCCCCGCGAATCCGATATCAAGGCGATCTTTCGCGCGGTGATCGACGACCAGCCGCTGCCCGGCGAGAAGAAGTCGACCCCGGCCCCCGGTTCGATCCCGTCGTCCCAGCCGGCGCCACCGAAGCTGACCGCGGTCGATCCGAGCACGGTATCGCTGCTGGTTTCCAACGGCTCGGAGACGGCGGGTGCGGCCAATAAGGCGGCGACCAAGCTCGGCAACCAGGGCTTCCAGATCTACAACACCGGCAATTACTCCGGCGGGAATTCCGAGGTCGCCACCAAGGTGCGCTTCGGGCCCGGCCACGAGGCCGAGGCGGCCACGGTGGCCAGTTCCCTGCCCGGAGCAACGATGGAGCAGTCGAATAGCCTTGGTGGCATCGTCGAGGTCGTGATCGGTGCTGACTATGCGGGTACGGTGCGTGCGCCGACGCCGGTCGGGGATCCGATCTCGAATGTGTCCATCACCGCGTCAAGTACGGAACCAGTCACGCTGCCCTCGGACCTGGAGCACGTCAACGCCGCCGACGAGACGTGCAAGTAGCTCACTGAGATCTTCGCCGCTATCACATCGGCGGCCGCGATGACCTTGCTCGCAGGGCCGGCGCTAGCCGACAAACCGGACTGGGCCAACAACTGGCACAAGTCCCCGACTTACCAACAGTGCGAGCAAGACCGGCGGGAAACCGCGAAGCTAGGAATCCGCGTCAGCGATAATTGCGAGTACGACGGCGGTGAAAGCTACCAGTACTGGACGTAGGCTGCTATCGGCTCGATGCACGTTGAACTCCTGTGTAAGTGGGACATTCACCTCACACTTGCACGGGAGTTTCGTTGTGAGTGTGAAGTCGTGGACGCGCTGGCCTGCTCCTCGGACATGAGCGGGGTCACTTTGCCGCCGGATCCAGAGGAAATCGCGCTACCAACGGTATCTGCGAGCGAGCCCGCCCCGAGCTGCGGTAACACTGCTGCTACGGACTGGCACCGCCCATTAACCCTGCGTTGGTGACTAGGTCAGCACCGGGCATTAATGTCTCTATTCATGCGTGTCATCTACAACGAGCAAATGGCCGATCTTGCCCACCTGCTGGGCGAGATGGCCGGTCTGGCGGGTTCGGCGATGGAACGGGCCACCCAGTCTCTGCTCCAGGCCGATCTCACTCTGGCTGAGTCGGTGATCACCGAGGGCGACCGGATCGCCGAGATGATCAGCGATGCCGAGGAGAAGTCGTTTGCCCTGCTTGCGCTGCAGGCGCCGGTGGCCGGTGATCTGCGGCAGGTAGTGAGCGCGATCCAGATCGTCCAGGACGTCAACCGGATGGGCGCGCTGGCGCTGCACGTCGCCAAGGTGACCCGGCGGCGGCACCCCAACCACGCGCTACCCGAGGCGGTGAACGGCTACTTCGCGGAAATGGGCCGAATCGCGGTGAATATGGGTGCCGGAGCCAGGGAGGTGCTCGAGACGCGGGATCCCGAGCGCGCCGCGCAGCTCAACGAGGACGACGAGGCGATGGACGATCTGCACCGCCACCTGTTCACGTTGCTGATGGATCGCGACTGGAAGTACGGCGTGGCTTCGGCCGTCGATGTGACGCTGCTCGGCCGCTACTACGAGCGCTTCGCCGACCACGCGGTCGAGATCGGCCGCCGGGTGATCTTCCTGGTCACCGGTGAGCTGCCGCCGGATTCCGACGTCGAGTTGTGAATATCGAAGGCCCGCGTCGTAACGCGGGCTCTTCCGCCTTCAGGCGCCGGAATCAGTTGTCTGAGAATGATGTTGGCGACGGACGGCACGAGCGGATCGAGTTGGCCGGTCCGGGGCGAGTTACCCATGTGCTCACGAAATCAGTTGAACCGGCTGAACGCCAAAGGCCCGCACCAAAGTGCGGGCCTTTGCTTGTGCTATTTATCCGAAGCGGCCGGAGATGTAATCCTCCGTCGCCTTCTGCCCCGGGTTGGAGAAGATCTTCTCGGTATCGTCGATCTCGATCAGCTTGCCCGGCTTGCCCTGCGCCTCCAGGTTGAAAAAGCCGGTCTGGTCACTCACGCGCGCGGCCTGCTGCATATTGTGCGTGACGATGACGATGGTGAATTCCTTCTTCAGCTCGGTGATCAGGTCCTCGATCGCCAAGGTGGAGATCGGGTCCAGTGCCGAACACGGCTCGTCCATCAGCAGCACATCCGGCGATACCGCGATGGCGCGCGCGATGCACAGACGCTGCTGCTGACCGCCGGAGAGGCCGCCGCCCGGCTTGTCCAGCCGGTCCTTGACCTCGTTCCACAGGTTGGCGCCGCGCAACGAACGCTCGGCGACCTCGTCGAGCTCCTTCTTGTTGCGCACACCCTGCAGCTTCAGCCCCGCCACCACATTGTCGCGAATCGACATGGTGGGGAACGGATTCGGACGCTGGAACACCATGCCGATGGTGCGGCGCACGCCGACCGGGTCGACGGTGGAGCCGTAGATGTCCTCGCCGTCCAGCAGCACCGCGCCATCGACGCGGGCACTCGGGGTCACCTCGTGCATCCGGTTGAGCGAACGCAGCACGGTGGACTTACCGCAACCCGACGGGCCGATGAAGGCGGTCACGCTGCGCGGCAGTACCGACAGCTTGACATCGGCAACCGCATGGAATTTGCCGTAGTAGATATTCAGGTCTTTGACGTCGATCCGCTTGGCCATTTTTCCGTTCGCTTCTATCGGTTCCGCGTGAGCAGCTTGTTGACGACCGCGGCCGCCGCGTACAACAGGGCGATCAGCAGGATCAGCGTCAACGCCGCGCCCCAAACCCGGGCGCGCCCGGCCGGTTCCGGGTTCGCCAACTCTTGGTAGATCAGCAGCGGCAACGACGCCATATTGCCGTCGAACAGGTTGGTGTTGATCGATTTGCTGTAGCCGACCAACACCAGCACCGGCGCCGTCTCACCCATGACGCGGGCCAGCGAGAGCAGGATGCCGCTGATCATGCCGGGCGCCGCGGTCGGCACCACGATCCGAACAATGGTCTTCCACTTGGGAATTCCGAGCGCGTAGGACGCCTCGCGCAGTTCGTCGGGAACCAGCTTCAGCATTTCCTCGGTGCTGCGAATCACCACCGGGAGCATGAGCAGGACCAGCGCCAGCGATACCGCGAGCGAACTCTGTGGGAAGCCCATGGTCGCGATCCACAGCGCGAAAATGAACAGCGCCGCGACGATCGACGGAACACCCGCGAGGATGTCGACCATGAAGGTGGTGACCTTGGCCAGCACGCCACGCCCGTATTCGACCAGGTACACCGCGGCCATGATGCCGAGCGGCACCGCGAGGATCGCGGCGACGAGAGTCTGCACGATGGTGCCGTAGATCGCGTGGTACACACCGCCACCGGATTGGTCCGGCAGGATACCCTTCTGCGATTTCTGCCACCAGTCCGGCGAGACGACGGACTCGAGGCCCTTCGACACCACCATGAACAGCACCCAGACCAGTGGCACGAGCGCGATGGCGAAGCAGGCCCAGACCACCGCGGTCGCCATGTTGTTCTTGACCCGGCGGGCCGGGCTCACGTGCCGGAAGGTGGGCGCCTTGACCGGCTTGTCGAGAGTCGTCGTGGTGGCCATTACCCGTTCACCCTTCCACCGGACACGAGGCGCGCCAGCGCGTTGACGATGAAGGTCAGCGCGAACAGCACGAAGCCGGCCGCGATATAGGCGCCGGTCGGCAGTGGCTGACTGAATTCCGAAGCGGCTGCGGCGATCTTGGAGGCGAAGGTGTAGCCGCCGTCGAACAGCGACCAGTGACCGGCCTGTGCCGAGGTACGCAGGATGACCAATACCGCGATCGTCTCACCGAGCGCGCGGCCGAGGCCGAGCATGGAACCGGCGATCACACCGCTGCGGCCGTAGGGCAGCACCGTCATCCGGACCATCTCCCATTTGGTCGCGCCGAGCGCCTGCGCGGCCTCGATATGCGAGACGGGCGTCAGGTTGAAGACCTCGCGGGAAACCGAGGTGATGATCGGCAGAATCATCACCGCAAGCACCACGCCCGCGGTGAAGATGGTGCCGCCACCGGAGATCGACACATTGCCGTCGGAGAACAGGAAGAACCAGCCGAGCTTGTCGTTCAGGAAGGTCTCGACGGGTTCGAGCTTCGGCGCGAGCACCAGGAAGCCCCACAGACCGAAGACGATCGACGGCACCGCCGCGAGCAGATCGACGAGCATCGCGAACGGACGCGCCATCGGCTTCGGCGAATAGTGGGTCAGGAATAGCGCGATGCCAACACCGATGGGCACCGCGATAATCAGCGCCAGCACCGAGCTCAGCACCGTGACCATGAGCAGGTCACGGATGCCGAAGCGCAGGTGGTCGGCATTGGTGGTGTTGAACTCACTGCTGGTGAAGAAGTTCGCCTCGTTCGCGACGATCGAGGGCCAAGCCCGGACCAACAGGAATAGGGCGATCAGTGCGATGGCCGCCACGACCGTGGCACCCGCTGCGGTGGCAAGCGACCGGAAGATGACCTCGGCCCCTTGGTTGTGGCCTTTCCTGGCCGGTGTTGCGGCCGGATCTTTCGGTGAGTCCGGTTCGGTGCTCGGTTCACTCGGCATAGGGACAGTATCTCCAGCCGCCAGCGGACCAGTCGAGTCCGACTGGTCCGCGGCGGACACCTCAGGATGCACGGTCATGGCGTGGCGGCTATCAGTTGATGGCGTTGATCGCGGTGGTCAGCTTGGTCTTGAACTTGTCCGGAATCGCGACGTAGCCCGCGGTGTCCAGACCCTTCTGACCGTTGTTGACGGCCGAGGTCAGGAATGCCTTGACCGCCTTGGAGGTTTCGGCGTCGGCGTACTTCGAGCAGACGATCTCGTAGGTCGGCAGGATGATCGGGTACGCGCCGGCAGCGGTCGGCTTGTAGAACGACGAGGTGTCGAGCACCAGATCGTTGCCCTCGCCCTTGATCTTCACACTGTCTACGGCCTTGGCCGCGGACTCCGGGGTCAGCTTGACCGGATCCTTGGCGGCCGAGGTGACGACCTGCGCGATGGACAGGTTCTGTGCCTTGGCGAAGGACCACTCGTTGTAGGTGATCGAGTTCTTGGTGCTCTTGATGGCGGCCGAGGTGCCCTCGTTGCCCTTGGCGCCCTCACCGACACCGCCGGTGAAGGTCTTGCCCGCACCCTTGCCCCACGCGCCGTCGGAGGCGGCGTCCAGGTAGAGCTGGAAGTTGTCGGTGGTGCCCGACTCATCGCTGCGGAAGATCACCGAGATCTTGTCCGAGGGCAGCTTGGCGGTCGGGTTCAGCGCCTTGATCTCCGGGGCATCCCAGGTGGCGATGGCGCCGTTGAACACCTTGGCGGCGGTCGGGCCGTCGAGCACCAGATCGGTCACGCCGTCGATGTTGTAGGTGATGGCGATCGGGCCGAAGACGGTCGGCAGGTTCCATGCCGGGGCGCCACAGCGCTCCTGCGCCTTGGCCGGCTCACCCTTCTTATCGCTCAGCGGCGAGTCGGAACCGGCGAAATCGGTTTGGCCGCCGAGGAATTCGTTGACACCGGCGCCGGAGCCACTGGAGGTGTAGTTCAGCGTGAAGCCGCTGCAGTTGGCCTCGTAGGCGGCGACGAAGCGGTCCATGGCGTTCTTCTGGGCCGAGGAACCGCTGGCCTTGAGGGCCTTCTTGCCGCCACATGTGACATCGACCTTGGCGGCGGAATCGCCGGTGGCAGAGGTGTTGTCGTCACTGCCACAGGCGGCCAGGGGCATGGCGACGGCGGCCAGCACACCGATCAGGGCGCTGCTGCGCTTGAAGTTCACTTATTCCTCCGGGAATCGCGCTCGACACGCCCGGTCCCTCACCGGCCCGGGCGGGTTTCGTGGTGCCGTTCGCGGGGAACTTGCGCACCAGGCGGCAACGGTGCCGCCCTTATGTAACGTAAGGTCGCTCGGTTGACATTTGGACCAGGCTGAGTGAACGGAGGGTGAACAGCCCGGCGCGATTGCTTCCGGGCAGGTGTGACATTTGCCCCAGTGTTACTTCGAGTAACCCCGGCGGTTATTCAGTCAGCGGGCGAATACGCGACATCGACGTGCGCTGGTGCGAAGCCGAGTCGGGTGTAGGTGTGCACGGCCGCGGTGTTGTCGGCCTCGGTATAGAGCAGAACCTCCGGCAGTCCGCGTTCGCGCAGGTAGTGCAGGCCTGCGAGGGTGAGCAGGCGGCCGAGTCCCCGACCCTGCGCGGCCGGGTCGATGCCGACCACATAAACCTCGCCGACCGGCGGATCCTCCTCGTAATGCACCTTGGTCCAATGGAACCCGAGGATGCGGTCCGGATCGGCCGGGTCCACCGCGATGAACAGGCCCTTCGGATCGAACCAGGACTCCTCGCGCCGGACCGCGATATCGCGCTCGCTCCAGCCGCCCTGTTCCGGATGCCAGGCGAAGGCGGCGTTATTAACACGCAACAGTTCGGCATCGTCGGTGGGCCATTCGTAGGTCCGCAGCGCGATGCCGTCCGGGACCACCAACTGCGGTAGCTCCGGCATTGCCAGCGACCGCCGCATCTGCCACAGCTCCCGCGCGATGCGCAGTCCGAGTCGGGTCGCGAGCGCCTGGGCGGCAGGCTTATTTCCGTGTGCCCAGACCCGAGCACCCGATCCGCCCTTCGCCAGCGCGGCCGAGACCAATTCCGCACCGATGCCGTGGCCGCGAGCAGCGGGATCGACGGCGGCCTCGGCCATTGCGGGGTGTTCGCCATGTGCTGGAACGAGATTCGCGTAACCGACGACGACACCATCGCGCAGCGCCACCAGATGTTCGGCCCCGGAATCGGTCGCGGCCAGCGAGAGTACGGCCTGTTCGGAAACCGGAGCGACATCGTCCGCCGCACCGGCCCGCTCGAGCAGTTCACGCACCGCCTGCGCCACGTCGGCATCGACCTGTGCGCTCCACCCCAATGCTGTCGCACCCATAACGTCTCCTTCGTCGATCCGGTCATCGCGACGAACGCGCGAATCCCGCGCGCCATTCCTTCGGCTCGAGTTCAGGTGGACTTGCTGGCGGTCGACGAATGCCGCCATGGATTCCACTTGATCTCGAGCTGTTAGGGGGCGGAGCCGTTGACGGGAAGGGGTGGGGAGTCGTCGGTGCCCGCGGCGGATTCGTCGTCGTGGAAGGTGACGTGATCGCCCTTGGTGGTACGCGCGGGGCGGACGGCTTTGTAGCCGACATTGCGGACGGTGCCGATCAGCGATTCGTATTCGCTGCCGAGCTTGGCGCGCAGGCGTCGCACGTGCACGTCGACGGTTCGGGTGCCACCGAAGAAGTCGTACCCCCAGACCTCCTGCAGCAGTTGGGCGCGGGTGAAGACCCGCCCCGCGTGCTGTGCGAGGTATTTGAGGAGTTCGAATTCCTTGTAGGTGAGATCCAGCGGGCGACCACGCAGCCGGGCGGTATAGGTGCCCTCATCGATCACCAATTCGCCGAGGGTGATCTTGCCGGTGTTCTCCGGACTCGCGACACCGCCGTTGCGGCCGACCAGCAGGCGCAGCCGGGCGTCCAGTTCCGCCGGTCCCGTACCGGGCAGCAGAATGTCGTCCAGGCCCCAGTCCGCATTGACCGCGACCAGTCCGCCCTCGGTGAGTACGGCGACCACCGGCACCGACGAGCCGGTGCTGCCGAGCAGTCGGCACAGGCCGCGGGCCGCGGCCAGGTCGGTGCGCGCGTCGACCAGCGCGACATCCGCGGTTCCCGCCTCGAGCAGGGACGCCACCTCGGTCGGCGCCGGGCGCACATTGTGCGCCAGCAGCGACAGTGCGGGCAGAACCGACTCAGGGTTGGGGTCGGAGGTCAGCAGGAGCAGCTCCACAAGCCCTCCTCCCATCTAGTAGCTCCGGACAACAGCCACACCGCCGGGGCCACGTCGCTAATCACAGGTAATCGGATGCAAGATTAGCGCGTGAGCACTGATGACCTCGCCATCCGGGGTCAGTGTGGCATCTCGACACAGACGTGCGATACCCGAAACACACCGCCAAGTAGTGTTGCCCCATGCGCAAGCTGATCATCGGGCTGCTGTGCCTCGCGGTATTGGCGGTAGTCATCGATTTCGGCGCCGCCGCCTACTCCGAGTATCGCGTGTCGCGTGCCCTGCGTGTCGGCGCCGACCTCACCGCGGATCCCGACGTGGTCATCTTCGGTTTCCCTTTTCTCACCCAGGCGCTCGACGGCCGTTACCAGACGGTCGATATCCGCGCGCGCGTCATGCGTCCCGATATTCCGGGTGAAATTTCGGTCGGCGCAACGCTGACCGGCGCCCACCTTTCCATCGGTGATCTCACCGACGGAAACGTGCGTGCGGTGCCGGTGGATCGGGTCGAGGGACAGATGCGGCTCGAGCCGACCGAGCTCGGCAAGCTGTTCAAGATCCCTGACCTGCAAGTACATTCGGCACCGGGGAATAAATCCGACGGGACGGGCGGATCGGGCGGATCCGGCATGACCACCGGCGGGCAACTGCTGCTCACCGGCACCATGCCCGGCAAGACGCCGAGCAAGCCGGGTGCACCGCTCGGCGGTGACAATGTGAGTGTGACCGCAGACCTCGTAGTCGACGGTGATCAGGTGAAGATAGTCGCGACCAGCATCTACCGTGGTACGGGGGATGCCACGACGACCGCGGTGGTCACCGATACCGAGCGCCCCAAGGTGCTCGAGCAGTTCACCCGGACAATAGATACGAACGAACTGCCGTTCGGGCTGCGGCCGACGAAGGTCTCGGCGCAGGGCGGCCAGATCGTCATCGAGGCCAAGGCCGAGAACGTGACCATCGACCTGGACAGATTGCGGCGACCATGATTGAAATCACAATCCTGCTATTGGTGGTGCTCGCCGCAGCGGCGGTCGGGGCGCTGCTGAAGCGCCGCGACGGCAAGCTGCGCACGAGCGACACCGGGGCACAGGACGTATCGGCGCGTACCGATCTGCTTGCGTCGATCGGCGCCGACAACTCGGGCCCCGCGGTGCTGCACTTCTCCGCCGACTGGTGCGGACCGTGCGCCGCGGTGCGCCGGGTGGTCGCCGGGGTGACCGAGGAATTGTCCGGATCGCCGCGCCCGCCGCTGGACATCGAGGTCGATATCGATGCCGAACCCGCGCTTGCCAAGGAACTGAACGTGCTCTCGTTGCCGACCACCTTCGTCTTCGATGTCGAAGGGCGGGAACGATTCCGCATCTCCGGCGTTCCCAAGTCCGCGGACCTGCGCACCGCACTCGAGCCGCTGACGGTGGGATAACTCTTCCGGTGGATCGCCGCTGACGGTGGAAAAACAGGGCGTAACAAGGGGTCATAGCAACTGTGACGAACCCCGGGTCCAATTCTCCGGCAGAACCAGGTAAACTCCTCTGCGTGCAAGCCAACCACGAGCTGATGCTCACCCGACGCCGCACAGTTGATCTGTGTCGCCTCGGTGGTTGTTGCTGCCTGTGTGGCTGAGCGGTCGGCTCCGTCAGAATTCCGATGCCGACCTGCGTCCGTCGTGCGAGTGATCTCTTGATCCCCCGGCGAACTGGCATTTTTCCCGCCAACAGCGAAATTCAGCGCAGGAGTACGCACAATGTCCACCCGAACCGCATCCGTTGAGACCGGAATTCCCGCAGTCGTCGACGTGCGCGGCCCACGCTTCGCCGCGTGGGTCACCACCGGCGCGCTCGTTCTGGTCCTGCTCGCCGCAGCCGTTTCGACACCCGTCGCCGCAGTGCTCATCGCCGCCCAAGCGGTGGTGTTCGCGATCGGCGCGGCCTACGGACCACGTCGGCATCCCTATGGCCGGATCTTCGCCGCGTTCGTCGCGCCGCGCTTAGGTCCGACCATCGAAACCGAACCTGCGGCACCGTTGCGGTTCGCCCAATTACTCGGCCTGGTCTTCAGTGCCGTCAGCCTGCTGGGTTTCCTGGTCGGCTCCACCGTCGTCGGCGCGGTGTTCGCCGGCTTCGCCCTGTTCGCGGCGTTCTTGAATGCGGCGTTCGGGATCTGCCTGGGTTGCCAGATCTATCCGCTGGTCGCCCGACTCCGCCGGGCAGGGCCGATGGGCGGTGTTCGCGGGCCCTCCGTGGTCACGCAAGCTACCGCCTCCGGGCCTGACGCGAACACCGCTGGGTCCCCGGCGAACTGACACTGCAAGTCACCACCCCGAAAGGAACAACATGGCTCGCTCCGATGTCCTGGTCTCCGTTGACTGGGCCGAAGAGAACCTCAACGCCCCCGGCGTCGTCTTCGTCGAGGTCGATGAGGACACCTCCGCCTACGACGGCGGCCACATCGAGGGTGCCGTTCGGCTCGACTGGAAGAAGGACCTGCAGGATCAGGTTCGGCGGGACTTCGTGAACCAGGAGCAGTTCTCCGATCTGCTCTCGGCGCGCGGCATCTCGAACGACGACGAGGTCGTGCTCTACGGCGGCAACAACAACTGGTTCGCGGCGTACGCCTACTGGTACTTCAAGCTGTACGGCCACAACAACGTCAAGCTGCTCGACGGCGGCCGCAAGAAGTGGGAGCTCGACGGTCGTCCGCTTTCCCGCGACGCCGTGAACCGCCCGGCCACCCAGTACAAGGCCGCCGCCCCCGACCTGTCCATCCGCGCGTTCCGCGATGAGGTCATCGCCGCCATCGGCACCAAGAACCTGGTCGACGTGCGCTCCCCTGACGAGTTCTCTGGCAAGATCCTGGCTCCGGCCCACCTGCCGCAGGAGCAGAGCCAGCGCCCCGGTCACATCCCCGGCGCCATCAACGTGCCGTGGAGCAAGGCCGCGAACGAGGACGGCACCTTCAAGTCCGATGCCGAGCTGACCGAGATCTACGGCGAGGCCGGACTCGACGGGTCCAAGGACACCATCGCCTACTGCCGCATCGGTGAGCGCTCCTCGCACACCTGGTTCGTGCTGCAGGAGCTGCTGGGCCACCAGAATGTCAAGAACTACGACGGCAGCTGGACCGAATACGGCTCGCTCGTCGGTGCACCGATCGAGTTGGGAGAGTAATCACATGTGCGCAGCACCTACCCAGGGACAGGCCATTCCGGCCGGAGTCGATGTCGAGAAGGAAACGGTCATCACCGGCCGTGTTCTGAGCACCGACGGTCAGCCGGTCGGCGGCGCGTTCGTGCGCCTGCTCGACGGCAACGGTGACTTCACCGCCGAGGTCGTAGCCTCGGGCACCGGCGATTTCCGCTTCTTCGCGGCGCCGGGCGCGTGGACCGTACGGGCGTTGTCCTCCTCGGGCAACGGCTCGGCCGAAGTTCGTCCGGAGGGCGCGGGCATCCACGCCGTGGATGTGGCAGTCGCCAAGTAAGTAATCGCGCCGACGGCCCCGTCGTTTCCCGGTAACCGGGAAGCAACGGGGCCGTTGTGCTGGGCGGGACGCAACTCGTTAGACTCCAGTTGTGGTCCTCTTCTTCGAGATTCTGCTGGTGGCCGTGGCCGTTCTGATCGGCTGGTTCGGCCTGTACGTCTTCTACCGGTTGTTCACCGAATCATGAGTGAACTCGCGAGCGAAGGTTCCAACCCGGCCGAGCGAGCGAGTGAACAACTGAACGGCAACGGCCCGGCCGAGTCGGCTCCGCGCCGCAGTGGCGACGAGGCCGTGGCCGAGGCGGCCGAACGGGCGAAATGGACTGGTGCGCGCAATATTCCGGTGCTACCGGATCTGCCGCTGCCCGAGGACACCGCGAATCTGCGGCTCGGCCCGGATCTGAGTTCTTCGATGCTCGCTCTGCTGCCGATGGTCGGTGTGTGGCGCGGGGAGGGGGAGGGCAATGATCCCGCGCGTGGCGACTACCGCTTCGGCCAGCAGATCATCGTCTCCCACGACGGCGGCGACTACCTGTCCTGGGACTCCCGTTCCTGGGTGATCGAATCCGACGGCTCCTACGGCGGTCCCGATCTGCGTGAGAGCGGCTTCTGGCGAGTCGGCATCGACGGCGATGACGAGGTCATCGAACTGCTGCTGACCCACAGCACCGGCATCGTCGAACTCTTCTACGGCACCGCACTGACCCAGTCCTCCTGGGAATTGGCCACCGATGTCGTCATTCGCAGCCAATCCGGCATCGTCGTCGGCGGAGCCAAACGCCTGTACGGCATTGTCGAAGGCGGTGATTTGGCCTACGTCGAGGAGCGCGTCGTGGCCGACGGCCCCCTCGAGCCCCGCCTGTCGGCACGTTTGCAGCGCTACATCGGTTAGCCGCGTCGCCCGATCGATGTCAGGTCGATATCGATCGGGAACGGGACGCCGATTTTCAGGCGGTCGTGGAAGATGCCCACGGGGACGTAGCAATGCGCTACGGGGTCGAGTTCGTAGACGTAGACGACGGCTTCATCATCACGACGCTCGACCCGCCAATAGTTCGGGATTCCCGCCTTCGCATACTTGGCAGGCTTGGTCTCGCGGTCGCGCTCCTCGGAATCCGGAGACACCGCTTCCACCGCGAGAACAATATCCTCAGCGAAGTAGTAGGTGGATGGATTCTCTCGGCGAACCGCGGACATGCTGACCACCAGAACATCGGGCTCCGGCATCTGGCGCGGTCCGAGTTTGACGGCCATCTCACGGTCGGCGTAGAGATCCGGCGGAGTTTGTTGGTCGAGGTCCCGCCAGAGAATCGACACGGCCCGGCTGTGCCATCTCTCCTGCGGACTCACGAAGACCAGACCCCCATCGATCAACTCAGTGTGCTTGGGAAGGCCGCGCAGCTCCAGGAAGTCCTCGACCGTGAATCCACCGGCAGGCGGAATCACCCAGTCGGGCAACGGCTCAACGGTCATTGCCCCAGAGTAACCCCTGGCCGTCAGGTTGGGTGCCAGGTGACGAGGAGTTCGTCGGCGAGGGTTTCGATGGCGAGTTTGGCGCCGTTTACTTCGAGGACGGCGGCGCGGAGGCGGTCGTCGTGCAGGCGGGATTCGGAGACGGCGGCAATGTGGGAGCCGATCAGGTCTGAGTACGGGGGTTCGGCGCCGACGTCGAAGGCGGTGTATTTGCCGGATTCGGCGACGTATTCGATGTATTCGGGTTCGGTGAGGCCGGCGAACGGGTCGCGCCACGGGGTCGATGCGACGAGGAGTTCCTCGCCGTCGGTGCCAGCGTCCAGCAGCAGCACCGAACCGTCGTCGAAGGTCAATTCGATGGGGCCTTCGGTGCGGTCGACATCACTGCCCTGTACATAGAACATGCGGCGAACCGCCCTGATGCGGCGTCCAACCACTGCCGCGAGACCCTCCAATGGCATCGGCTACCCCTCGTGTCGAACCCGGTCGCCGGACTCTACCGTCCGAGAGAATTGTGCCGAAAAGGGAACGGCCCCCGAGCCATACCCCGCCGACGGTGAAGTCTGCATGGGTCCCGGTCGGACTAGACCGGTAGCTCGGGGGCCGGGTGGCTGCCTGGAATTCGCTCAGCACTCGCGCGAACGGAATCCGTTGCAGCGGTGGCGCTAGCGGACAGCCACCTCACAAGTCCTTTGAACATACATTCTTCGAACCACCTCCTTCCTTGTGTACAAACGAATCTAGTCAGCGGTCAGCGAGTCGGCAACGGAATTTCGCGGGCCGCTGAATCGGTGCGTTCCGCATCTGCTCCAGTGGTCATGACCTGGCTTGATGCATCGATGTGCAGCACCACTTCGGCGCGGTGATCGAATGGCAGCTGATGTGTGACGACAACCACAATTCGGTCGGGTTCGACCAGACCGCTGTCGACATCGAGTAGTTCGCGCAGCAATCGGGCGCCCGCCTCCGCCTCGAGATGTTCGGTCGGCTCATCGAGCAGCAGCACCCGCGCGGGCGAAATGAGCGCCCGGGCGAGCAGAATCCGCCGCCGCTGCCCACCCGACACCGCCGCCGCACCCCCGACCAGGTCGGTGCGCACACCATCGGGCAGCGATTCCAGCCAATCCCCGAGACCGACCACGCGCAACGCCGTCTCGGCCGTTTCGACAGTGAGATCCCCACGCGCGACACGCAGGTTCTCGAGCACGGAGGTGCCGAAGATGTGCGCATCCTCGGCAAAGAACGTCACACCCGGCACAGGTGTGTCGAACAGCCCCGCCCACGCCATGAGCAACGTCGTCTTACCCGCCCCGCTCGGTCCGACAACGGCGATCCGCCTCCCTTTCGGCCGCTCGGGGAGATTGCCCGGCAATAGTTCTCGCGCATCGCGGATGCGCTCATCGGCAGCGCCGTCCGACGACGAACCAGCGACACCACACCTGTTGTCTTCCACTGGGCTGTCCAGCAACACATCTCGGGCATCGCGAATGCCTTCATCGGCAACCGGCCGATCGGACGCACGCAGGCTACCGGCTGACGAGCGTGCGACACGCGGCGAGCTGTCCTCGGTACTGTCCGGCAATAGGTCTCGCGCGTTACGCGTACGCGTATCGGCATGCGGGCGATCGAATGTACGGGTGACACTGTCTGACCGCGCAACGCCATGCCTGCTGTCCTCGCCTCGGCTGGACGCACTCTCCGGCAAATGGTTTCGTACCGACCCACTGGGGTGGTTGGCGAATGGTCGCTCGGCCCGCTGCGCCATCGGGTTTCGGGTTATCTCTCGCACGGGAAGGCGATGGAGGGCGGCACGAGCGGTGGTCAGAGCTTGGGCGGCCGCGGGTAGTGGGGCAACTGCTTCGAAGGCCGAGAGGGGAAGCAGGACGAGGATGGTGAGGGCCATCGGGGTCATCGCGGGTTGGTTGGGGCCGTAGATCGCTATACCGATCAACAGGGACCCCAGGACGCTGGCACCGATCGAAAGGGGTGTGGCTGCGGCGGCCCAGGCGCTGCGTGCGGCCGCGGCATCCTCGGCTGCCACCGCACGTTGTCCGGCGCGATCGGCGGCCGCCAGCGCGGTGTCCAGCTTCCCCGCGACGCGGAGTTCGGCCGCATGATCGAGGACGGTGAGCGCTTGCGCGGTGAATTCGGCGCGGTCGGTGCGCACCGCACGCTCGGCTGCACGAGCGGCCCACCCCGACAGCCACGGTGCGACGATTCCGGCAACGCCGAGCGATACGGCCAGAATGGCCGCCGCGCCGACCGAAATGGTGGCCATGAGTCCGATCGCCGCCAGCGAGAGCACGATCGCGACCGCGATCGGCACGAATACCCGCACGACGACGGCACCGAGATCATCGATATCGCTGCCGATCCGAACCAGCAGGTCGCCGCGCCGCAATGACGCAGCGCCCGCGGAATCCGGTTCGGCGACCGGCCGACCCACACCGCCGTCCGAAGTATCTCCCCTGCCGAACGTGGTCACCGCGCCATGTCGACCGGACAGGGCGGGCTCGGGCGTCCCGGCGTTGTCCGCAGCAGCGAGTTCGGGCGCGTCGGACACCGCTGCAGCGACACCCCGCGATTCGGCGATCGAGCGATTCCGGCCGCGCCGACGACTGAAGCCATCGGCCGAGCCAGCCCGCGCACTGTCGCCGAGCCCATGAATCGACCCATCGAACTCCCCGGCGTGCACGCCGTCGGCTTCGGCTGCCCCGTTCGAATCTCCGCCGCGCATATTCCGCCGCATCCAGACATCGGAGTGCGCGAGTGTCCGGTAAACGGTTGTCCGAGCGGTCGTCATCGCGCGCAGCGCAACATCGTGGGTGGCAAGGCGTTCCAGATATCGGCACAGTCCGCGCGAGATGCCCAGCGCCCGTACCGCGACAACAGCCACGCTCAGATCGAGCACCGGGGGCATCTCCCAGGCACGCGCGATCAACCACGCCGCCAATGCCGCCAGCCCGAGCCCGCTGCCCAGCGCCAACGCGCCCCACCCGATCGCCACCGCAACCCGCCACGGCGACAACTCGAGCAGCCCCCACATCCGCCGCAGATCCGCCCACACCGCGCGAGCGCCGCGCTCCGTCGAAGTTTCTCTCGCACCGATACTCATCGCGCATCGCCTTCGACAGCATGACCCGGCGAGACTCTCGGCCACTGACCGAGCCACGTCACTACGTCTCGACCAGCCGTTATCCTCGATGCGGCTGCCGCGCTGAACCCCTCGACAGGTACCGCGCGCCGATTCGACGAGCCGAGAGCACACGCTCGCCGATCGGGCGGGATAGTGCCCGGCGTCCGATGACGCCCGATATCGCTCGGCGGAACTCGACTGTTCATGAGACGACCACCTGGAGGTCGGTGGAATGGATGGGGACTATCTGGTCGGCGGCGGCAAGCACGGTTGGGCGGTGAGCTATGACGATTACGGTGGCGCCGGTGCGGGCTCGCTGCCGTAGTGCGGCGAGGACGGTGGCTTCGGCGGCGGAGTCCAGGTGGGCGGTTGGTTCGTCCAGCAGGAGGATGGGGCGATCGGCGGCGAGCACTCGGGTGAGGGCCAGACGTTGGCGCTGGCCGAGAGACAGGCCGATGCCACCTGCGCCGACAATCGTGTTCCAGCCGTCGGGGAGTTCGTCGAGTACCGTGTCGAATCCGGTTGCGATGCAGGCGGCTTCGAGTTCGTCGAGCACTCGGGCCGCGCCCTTGGCGGTGGTATCGGTGGTGTGCGCGCCGAGCAGTTCGAGATTCTCGCGCAGTGTTCCCGGGACCAACACCGGACGCTGCGGCAGCCAGGCAACACGGGACCACCAAGACCGCTGATCCAGTTCACGTACGTCGGTGCCGTCGATCTTCACTGAGCCGCGCTCCGGTGAGATCAAACCCAGAATTGCTTGCAGCGCGGTCGATTTCCCGCACCCGTTCGGCCCGGTCAACACCGTCACCACGCCCGGCCGAAACTCCGCAGTCAGCCCGGCGGGCGCAAATCCGTCCCGGGCGCGGACCGCGAGATCACATATCTCGATCAGGCCCCGGACGTCTCTAACGACTGCGGCCTTCTTGCCAGGACGATTGCCATTTACTGCCGCTGAACCGAGTTCCCTTCCGCCGTCCCCGCTCAGCAGAGCCTCCGCACTGCCAACAATCCCACGGCGGGAGCCGACGGCGGCCATGGCATCAATGCCATTCGTGGTTTCGAACAGACCATCGACACCCGATTCGACCTGGGCCCGCGTAACCGTGGAAGGTTCGAGCACAGCAAAGGCCTTGTCCGCGGCCGCCATTCCATCCTGCGCCGCATGGAACCGCTCCCCCACCATCCGCAGCGGGAGATACACCTCCGGCGCGAGAATCAACGCCACCAGCCCGGCATGGAGAGTCATCTCGCCGTACACCAGCCGCAAACCGATGGACACCGCGATCAATGCGACGCTCAACGTGGCAAGCATCTCCAGCACCATCGACGACAAAAACGCGATTCGAAGCGCACGCATGGTGCGCTGCCGCAACGCGTCCCCGAGCTCGCGCACGCGATGTTCCATCGAACCCGTGCGCCCCGCGCTACCCTCCCGACCCAACGCGCGCAGCGTCGGCATCCCAGCGAAGAGATCGAGCAATTGATCCGAGAGCCGAGTAGTCGCGACGAGCGTGGCCTGCGCCCGCCCCTGCGTGAGCAGCCCGATAAGCACCATGAACACCGGAATCAACGGCAGCGTGACCAGCGCGATCACACCGGAGATCGGATCGTGGAATCCGATGACCACCAAAACAATCGGCGGCACGAGGCAAGTGAGGAGCAGCGCGGGAAGATATCCGGTGAGATACGCTCGCAACCCCGTCAGCCCGGTACTCACGACAACCGCGAGTTCGGTTCGGCGGCTTTCGAGTTCGCGCGGCGGCAGCTGCGCGCCGGCCGCGAGCACCGCGGTTTCCAGTTCGGCAACCACCGCCGCCCCCGCCCGATGCGCGATCCGCGACTGCGCCCAGGTGGCGAGCAGCCGACAGCCGATCGCGACGCCGAGCACGACCAACTCGAATGTCCACGCACCGAAGCTGCGCCGACCGGGATCGGTGACAACCCCGGCCAACACCTTCGCCAGCGCGACCGCCGTGACCACGATCGAACCCGTGATCACCACGGACAACCCCACACTCAGCACCAGATAGCGACGAGCCGAGCGCGCGTACTTCCACAACCGGGGGTCGACGGGCGGACGAGCCATGATCAGTCCTTGACGGCTTCCAACGGCAGGCCGATCGGCGCGGGAATCTGCTCGACCGTAATCCGTTTGCGGAAAACCCAATACGTCCACCCCTGGTAGCCGAGCACCACGGGCGTGACAACCAAGGCCGCCCAGCTCATCACCTTCAGCGTGTACGGCGTGGAAGAGGCGTTGTCGATGGTCAGGTTGAACATGTCGCTGATGGTGGACGGCAGCACATTGGGATACAGCGACCCGAACAGCAGCACCGTCGCCGCCGCGGTGGTGACCGCTGTGCCGACGAACGCCCAGCCGTCACGGTCGGCGAAACTCGCCGCACCCGCGAGCAGCAGCCCGAGCACGGCCAGCGCCAATGGAATCCAGGTCCATCCGGTTCCGTAGGCCAGCTGCGTCCACACTCCGAACACACCGACCACGGCCGCCGTCGGCGCCAGCAGCAACCGCACCGTCTTCGCCGCATCGGCGCGCACCTCACCACCGGTCTTCAGCACCAGGAAAACCGCACCGTGCAGCGCGAATAGCAATCCGGTCGCGAGTCCGCCGAGCAATGCGTACGGCCCGAGCAGATCCCACACCGAACCTGCGATGTGCTTCTTCTCGTTCAGCGGCACCCCGCGCACCACATTCGCGAACACCCACCCCCACGCCAATGCCGGTACCCAGGAACCGATTCCGATCGCGACATCACACCAGGCCCGCCACCGGGCATCGTCGATCTTGCTGCGATATTCGATGGCGCAGACCCGCACGATCAACGCGACCAGCACCAGTAGCAGCGCGAGATAGAAACCGGAGAACAGGCTCGCGTACCACTCCGGAAAGGCCGCGAACATCGCCCCGCCCGCGGTCAGCAACCAGACCTCATTGCCGTCCCATACCGGCCCGATCGTATTGAGCACGACCCGCCTTCGGGTATCGCTGCCCTTGCCGAGGATCGGCATCAGCATGCCGACTCCGAAGTCGAAGCCCTCCAACACGAAGTAGCCGGTGAACAAGACGCCGATCAGCAGAAACCAGAACTGTTGCAGATTCATCGTCGGCTCCTAGTATGCGAACGAAAGCTGTTCGACGGCAGGTTCTTCGGCCCGATCACGGCCGCCCGTATCGTCGGGTCCGCCGGGCGAAGTCGTCGCGGGCGCCTCGGCTCCGGCGACCGTGTAGCGCCGCATCAGGTAGAACCACACCACCGCGAGCGCGCCGTAGAGCAGGGTGAAAACCACCAGCGAAGTGATCACCGTGCCCGCGACGTGATCGGAGACGCCCTGCTGCACCATCAGACGCAGACTCTGGTCACCGGTCGGATTCGGCGCGACAACCCATGGCTGCCTACCCATTTCGGTGAAGACCCAGCCCGCGCTATTGGCCAGGAACGGCGTCGGGATCGCGATCAGGCACAGCCACGAGTACCAGCGCTTATCGGTGATCCGGCCACCTCGGGTCAGCCATAGACCGACCATCCAGAGCAGGATCGCACCGGCCGACAGGCCGATCATGGCGCGGAAGGACCAGTAGGTGACGAACAGATTGGGCCGGTAGTCGCCGGGTCCGAACTTCGCGTTGTAGGCATGCTGCAGATCGGTGACGCCGTCCAGGGTGACGTCGCTGAACTTGCCCTTGGCCAGATACGGCAACACATAGGGCACCTCGAGCACGTGCGTCACGCTGTCGCAGTTGTTGTGCGTGCCGATGGTCAGCACCGAGAAGTCCGGATCGGTTGCGGTATTGCACAGCGATTCCGCCGAGGCCATTTTCATCGGCTGCTGCTCGAACATCAGCTTGCCCTGCACATCGCCGGTGAAGAACAGCGCGACACCGGCAATGACGATCACCCACAGGCCAGCGCGTCCGCCCGAGCGCCACATCGTTTGCGCCTCGACTACTTTGGCCGCTTCGCCGCTGCGCGCGTTGCGCACCATCCACCAGCCGCAGATGCCGACCACGAAAGTTCCCGAAGTAAGGAACGCCCCGGCGACCACGTGCGGAAATGCGGCCAGCGTCGTGTTATTGGTGAGCACCGTCCAGATGCTGGTGAGTTCGGCGCGCCCGCGCTCCGGGTTGTATTTGGCGCCGACCGGATGCTGCATGAACGAATTGGCCGCGACGATGAAGTACGCGGAGGCGTTCACACCGATCGCGACAAGCCAGATCGTCGCCAGATGCAGCGTTTTCGGCAACCGGGTCCAGCCGAAGATCCACAGGCCGAGGAAGGTCGATTCCAGGAAGAATGCGACGAGCGCCTCCAGCGCGAGTGGTGCGCCGAAGACGTCACCGACGAAGCGGGAGTATTCGCTCCAGTTCATGCCGAACTGGAATTCCTGCACGATGCCGGTCGCGACGCCGAGTGCGAAATTGATCAGGAACAGCTTGCCGAAGAATTTGGTCAGCCGGTACCAGTGCTCTTTGCCGGTAATCACCCAAGCGGTCTGCATGCCAGCGACCAGCGGGGCCAGCCCGATCGTCAGCGGTACGAATATGAAGTGATAGACGGTCGTGATGCC
The DNA here is from genome assembly GCF_050955785.1 of Nocardia sp. CA-084685. Classification (NCBI taxonomy): domain Bacteria; kingdom Bacillati; phylum Actinomycetota; class Actinomycetes; order Mycobacteriales; family Nocardiaceae; genus Nocardia; species Nocardia sp. CA-084685. The sequence continues at coordinate 658,360 of NZ_CP192094.1, read as the reverse complement.
GAACTGCCAACGCGATAAGTCCAGGACGCTCAAAACCGACCTCCCGCCGATCTACGACATTTCGTAGTAAGCGTACGCCCGGGAAAGGGTCCATCAAGGAGGCCTATGCCACCACACACCGGGGCTTCAGCCCCTCAACGACCCGTTTTCCGAGCTCGCCGAGTACTCCTACACGCCGTAGTAGGACGAAGATCACGGCCCGGCGACTCACCAATCGCCGATAGCCCCCGCCCGCTCCACTCCCCGGTCCACCAATTCGATGATTTCGGCCGCATTGTCCGGCGCCATCATGCGCAATCCGTCGAGGGAGTTCACCCTGGCGGCGAGCGTGATGCTCGAAAGAAGCCAAATGCTGTCGCAAGTCAACAGGTCGGCGGTGAACAACGAGCCGTAGCTGCACTTCCACCCGGCCTTCTCGGCCTCGGCGAACAGCGCCCGCTGGGTGACCCCCGGCAGTACGCCGTTCTTCGCGGGCGGAGTGATCAACTGCTTATCCCGCACGATCACAACCGACGAGCGCGGCCCCTCGAGCACCCGGTTCTCGGTACTGGTGAAGATCACATCATCTGCGCCCATCCGCTGCGCGAACCGCAGCGCTGCCATATTTGTGGCATACGACAGCGTCTTCGCACCCAGCAGCTGCCACGGCGCGGCCTGGGCCAGATCGATCGAGATCCCGCGCGATAGCGACACCACCGCGACACCATCGGTGCGCGCCTTGTGCACCCGCTCCGGCACCGGCAGCACCAACACATAGGAAGTCGGCACCGGCACCGCGGCCGCGAGATCGCCCGAAGTCACACTGGACGGGGCTGAAAGCTCGGTATCACGCCCGCGGGTGAGGACCAGCCGCATCACCCCCTCGCGCTCGGTCCCCCATTCTTTCGCCGCCGTCTCGACCGCGTCGCGCCATTTCCCCAACTCGGGCTCGGGTAGATCGAGCGCCTGCGCCGAACGACGCAGTCGGCCTAGATGAAATTCGATCGCGCACGCGTTACCGGCACGAACCAAAACCGACTCGAAGACACCATCGCCGCGCAGTACGCCGATGTCGTCGGCAAACAACAACGGCGCGTCCGGATCCTGGACGGCGCCGTCGAGTGTTACTAGAACTCGATCCACCATGGGTCGAGAGTAGGCGGTGTTCGTTGACCGCGCCTAGAACTGTGTTTGTTTGCTGTATCTTTGGCCGCGCCTGCGGCGCGGCGTGTTCGCGGCCCCCTGGTGTCTCGCGTCCGAGCCGTCGAGACTGGCGACTTCGTCGCATGCGCTTCGACGGCTCGGACGCGAGACGGGCCGCGAACGGTCGTTCGTAAGACTCACTCCGTTGGGGCTGGCGATGACAGGACGTTCCACACCTGATGCACCCCTGCAGCAAGGGCGAGCCCCGCGACTGCGGCCCATCCGCTTCGACGACTCGGACGCGAGACGCGCCACGAACTCCTCGCACGAAAACTCACTCCATTGGGGCTGGCGATGACAGGACGTTCCACACCTGATGCACCCCTGCAGCAAGGGCGAGCCCCGCGACTGCGGCCCATCCGCTTCGACGACTCGGACGCGAGACGCGCCACGAACTCCTCGCACGAAAACTCACTCCATTGGGGCTGGCGATGACAGGACGTTCCACACCTGATGCACCCCTGCAGCAAGGGCGAGCCCCGCGACTGCGGCCCATCCGCTTCGACGACTCGGACGCGAGACGCGCCACGAACTCCTCGCACGAAAACTCACTCCATTGGGGCTGGCGATGACAGGACGTTCCACACCTGATGCACCCCTGCAGCAAGGGCGAGCCCCGCGACTGCGGCCCATCCGCTTCGACGACTCGGACGCGAGACGCGCCACGAACTCCTCGCACGAAAACTCACTCCATTGGGGCTGGCGATGACAGGACGTTCCACACCTGATGCACCCCTGCAGCAAGGGCGAGCCCCGCGACTGCGGCCCATCCGCTTCGACGACTCGGACGCGAGACGCGCCACGAACTCCTCGCTCGTAAGACCTGCTCCGTTGTGGTCGTGACGGCGGGGCGTCCGGCACACGGTGCACGCGTGCTGGAAGGTCGAGGCTGCCGACTTCGCCGCATGCGCATCAACGACTCGAACACAAGACAGGCCACGAACTCTTCGCTTGTAAATCCGCTCCCGTGGTCGCGGAGAAGTAGACGGTGTGCACGACTGGATAGGCCGCTGAAAGCAAGCAAGGAGGTTCGCGCTTAGAGTGGTTTACGTGTCCGTGGTCGTCGCACCCAGTCCCATCCTCGCTGTCCCGGGCGCCGTCGCGGGCGCGGCCGGTTCGCCGGATTCCGCAGTCGCCTGGCATTACGGGGATCCATTCCGAGAGCAGCGCGCTGCTGCGGAGCGAGTGGCGATCGTCGACCGGTCGCATCGCTTCGTCCTGAAAATCACCGGGGCCGAGCGGCTGACCTGGTTGCACACCATCAGCAGCCAGGACATCGCGAGTCTCGGTGACGGGCGGTCCGCCGAGAATCTGGATCTCGATCTCAATGGCCGTGTGCTGCACCATTTCGTGCTGACCGAACTCGATGGCACGGTGTGGATCGATACCGAGGGCGAGCGCGGACCCGCGCTGCTGGAGTTCCTGACGAAGATGGTCTTCTGGGCCGATGCCAAACCGGTCGAGGCCGCCGATCACGCGGTGCTGAGCCTGCTCGGCCCGCGCACTACCGAATTGACCGAAGCGCTCCGCATTTCCACGCTTCCGCAGACCTACGACGCCGTGCCGCTGCCGGACGGCGGCTTCCTGCGCCGCATGCCGTGGCCCACCGCGGACTCCTTCGATCTGGTTATCCCGCGCGACCAACTCGCTGACCGCTGGGCCCGCCTCACCGCGGCAGGCGCCGAACCGGCGGGCATGTGGGCATTCGAGGCACTGCGCGTCGCGGCGCTGCGCCCCCGGATCGGACTCGACACCGACGAGCGAACCATCCCGCACGAGGCCCGCTGGATCGGCGGTATCGCCGAACACGGTGCGGTGCACCTGGACAAGGGCTGCTACCGCGGCCAGGAAACCGTGGCCCGGGTGCACAACCTGGGCAAGCCGCCGCGCCACCTGGTGCTGCTGCATCTCGACGGCTCGGCCGACGAGCGACCGACCACCGGCACGGAGGTCACCGCGGGTGGTCGCACCGTCGGTCGGCTCGGCACCGTCATCGACCACTACGAATTCGGTCCCATCGGATTGGCTTTGCTCAAGCGCACGATCCCGACCGGCACCGAACTGATCGCGGGCCCGACCGCTGCCGCCATCGATCCGGATTCGGTCCCAGCCGACGACGCACCCCAGGCGGGTCGGATCGCCGTCGACCGGTTGCGTGGCCGTTGATGCAATCCGATAGCGCTCGGGTGCTTGCCGTGTGCGTCGTCCATGCGGAGTTGGAAGTGCCGACCCGCGTCGGCAGGACGGCCATCGACAAGCGAGCCGTTCTCCATCGTGTCGCCGCACATGCCCGCGGTCTCGACGGCGATCACGTATGCGACACCAAGCATCACGGCGGTGTACATCAGGCCGTCTATGCCTACGCCGAGGAGGATGCCCGGCGCTGGGGCGAGGAACTCGGCCGCGAACTGCCTCCGGGTTGGTTCGGCGAGAATCTGCGCATCACCGGACTCCCGATAAGCGATGCGGTGATCGGTGCGCGCTGGACCATCGGTGACACCCTGCTCGAGGTGAGCGCACCTCGCGTACCGTGCGCGACCTTCCAGCACTGGTCCGGTGAGTGCCAATGGGTCAAGCGCTTCGCGCTGCGCAGTGATACCGGCGCCTACCTGCGCGTCCTCACCGAGGGCACGATCGGCGCTGGTGACGAGGTCCGCGTCGTGCACACACCCGACCATGGCATCACCGTCCGCGACCTGTTCACCGGCCACGATCCCGATCTTCTTGCGATTCTGCTCGCGGCCGAACCGACCATCTCCGATGATGTGCGCATGCAGATCGAGCGGCACGGCCGCCGCCACGCCAATGCCACCCACGCCCGCGAGCGGCGGATCGACGTGGCAAACGCGCGCGAGCACCGGGCCAACGCGGCAGGCACCCCCCATCAGCTCGATACGGCAGGCACCCGCCAGCGGCAGGGCGAACCGGCGGGCGCGCGCGAGCAGCAGGGCAATGCACCGAGCGCCCGCGAGCAGCACGTCGAACCAACAGGAGCCGAGCTATGACCGTCGAACTGGTCGAGGTGGTCCGCTCCGGCTTCCGCGAATGCGTGCATAGCGGTTCGGTGGTGATCCTCGGCGCCGACGGTGACCCGACGCTGGGGCTCGGCGAGGTGCACGTCCCGATCTTCCCGCGCTCCACCAATAAGCCCATGCAGGCGATCACCCTGCTGCGCAACGGCTTCGAACCGCTCGATGATGCCGAGCTGGCCATCACGACCGCATCGCACTACGGCGAACCCGATCACATCGCCCTGGTCGAGCGCCTGCTCGACCGTTTCGGCTTCGACGAGAAGGCCCTGGAATGCCCGCCCGACCTGCCGCAGGATGAGCGCGCACGGGCCGACGCGCTGCACGAACCCCGCCGCGTCTACATGAACTGCTCCGGTAAGCACGCGGCCATGCTCGCCACCTGCGCCGTCAATGGCTGGCCCACCGAGGGCTACCTGGACCAGGCGCATCCGCTGCAACAAGCGGTGATCGCCACCATTACCGACCTCACCGGCGAGCCCGAAACCGACCTCGGCATCGACGGCTGTGGTCTACCGATCATCCCGGTCTCACTGGTGAATCTGGCCCGGGCCTTCGCGGCCATGGCTACCGCCGCGCCCGGCTCGCCGCAGCGACGCGTCGCCGATGCGATTCGCGGCAATCCGCGAGTGATTTCCGGCACCAACGCACCCGATTTATTGACCATGCAGGCCACCCCCGGCCTGGTCTGCAAGATCGGCGCGGATGGTGTGCACGCGGGCGCGCTACCGGACGGAACGGCCTTCGCCTACAAGATCGCCGATGGTCACGACCGTGCGCGAATCCCCCTGACGCTGGCCATTCTGCATCGCATGGGCATCGAATGGACCACCGCGCACGCCGAACTCGCGGCGCCACCGGTGCTCGGCGGAGGCGCCAGGGTCGGGGTCATCCGAGCGATTCCCGGGGTGGTCTGAAGGGGCGGCCCGACGGCGACAACCGGGCAAACGGCGCCACTTCAGGAGTTCTTCCCCCACTCCTGGAAGCGCGACTGCCGGACACACGCTAAAGTGTCTGTCAGGAAGAGTATTAATTCGAACGGGGCCGCCAACAAACCCCAGGCCGCCCCGCAGTGACGCGAGGGGGTCAGCCATGGGCCGTGGCCGGGCTAAGGCAAAGCAGACCAAAGTCGCACGCGAGCTGAAGTACAGCTCCGCGCCGACTGACTTCGCGAGCCTTCAGCGCGAGCTTTCGGGTAGCCCCACCTCCCAGCGGAGTGGTGGTGTGCTGTCCGATGAGCACGACGCGGACGAATCCTCATCCCGCTGGGACGAGGACGACGACTACAAAGACTGGCGCCGCTGACTCGGTAAACGATGAAGGGGGAGGCCGACGGGCCTCCCCCTTCACCCGTTGACGCCGCGTGACCGGACTAACCATTCGAGGCTTGCACAACAACAGCGTCCCGCATCCGACGATGCGGGACGCTGTTGTGAATTTCCCTGCGCGACAAACGGAACCACACCGCGCGAGTCTGAGCGACCCGTTCGCGGCCCGTCTCGCGTCCGAGCCGTCGAAGCGCATGCGACACAGGCACGGGGCCCGCTCGCCTAGCGCATGTCCATCAGGCGCCGAGCGATCCGCCATCCCCAACCACAACGGAGCGAGTCTTACGAGCGAGGAGTTCGCGGCCCGTCTCGCGTCCGAGCCATCGAAGCGCATGCGCCCAAGCGCGGGACTCGACCTCCCGGCATGCGTGCACCAGGTGCCGAACGCCCCCGCCACCACCAACCACCACGGAGCGAGTCTTACGAGCGACCGTTCGTGGCCCGTCTCGCGTCCGAGCCGTCGAAGCGCATGCGCCGCAGGCGCGAGTCTCGACGGCTCGGACGCGAGACACCAGGGGGCCGCGAACCCGCAGCGCCGAAGGCGCTGCCAAAGACACAGACTCAGAAGCGCGGGTGCTCGCCGACCAAGACGGCGCGCACCGCCTCGGCATCCTTGGCCTTCTTGACGGTGCCGAGGGTCCAGCAAGCGATGTGGCGTGCCGTCAGCACGGCCAGGGCCCGGTCGACATCCTCGGGCGCCACCACGGCAACCATGCCGACGCCCATATTGAAGGTCTTCTCCATCTCGACCCGGTCGACCCGGCCGCGCTGGGCGATCATCTTGAAGACCGGCGCCGGATTCCAGGTGCCGCGATCGAGCTCGGCAACCATGCCCGCGGGAATCACCCGACCCAGATTCGCGGCCAAACCACCGCCGGTGACGTGTGCGAAGGTCCGCACATCGGTTTCGGCGATCAGCGCGAGGCAGTCCTTGGCGTAGATGACCGTCGGCTCCAGCAGCTCCTCACCGAGGGTGCGGCCGAACTCCTCGATATGGCCGGTCAGCGACATCCGGTCGATATCGAGCAGGACCTTGCGGGCCAGGCTGTAGCCATTGGAGTGCAGACCCGAGGAGCCCATGGCGATCACCACATCGCCGGGACGCACCCGATCCGGACCAAGCACCGAATCGGCCTCGACCACGCCGACACCGGTCGCGGACAGATCGTAGTCGTCCGGATCCATCAGGCCGGGGTGTTCGGCGGTCTCGCCGCCGAGCAGTGCGCAGCCCGCACGCACGCAGCCCTCCGCGATACCGGAGACCAATTCGGCCACCTTCTCCGGGACGACCTTGCCGATAGCGATGTAGTCCTGCAGGAACAGCGGCTCGGCGCCGCAGACCACCAGATCGTCGACGACCATAGCGACCAGGTCGAGGCCGACGGTGTCGTGCTTGTCCATCGCCTGGGCGATTGCGATCTTGGTACCGACCCCGTCGGTGGAGGCCGCGAGCAACGGCTCGCGGTAGCTACCCTTCAGTGCGAACAGCCCGGCGAATCCGCCGAGCCCACCCTGCACCTCGGGCCGGCTGGCCTTCTTCGCCAATGGCCCGAACAACTCGACTGCGCGGTCGCCTGCCTCGATGTCCACGCCGGCTGCGGCGTACGAGGCACCGGCACCAGTGGGGGTCTGTTCAGTCATTTTCGGGGAGAGCTCCAAACCGAATCGGCGGATAGATGCCAGCTCACGCTACCGGAGTCACATAACAAGCTTGCAGCGGACGTCGCGCTGGATGGCTCCCGAAATCAGTCTTCTCGTTCGTACCGGGCACACGCCGCGCGCCGATCACTCGGTGTGCCCGGTGGCGAACATCGCGGCGGATTGGGCGCGCCTGCGTCGCTGCTCCACCGGATCGGGAACCGGGACCGCGGCGACCAGCCGCCGGGTGTACTCCTGTTCGGGTCGGCGCAAGATGCGATCACGATCCCCCTGCTCGACCACCGCGCCGTTGCGCAGTACCACGATCCGATCGGCCAGCTGGTCGACGACCGCCAGATCGTGGCTGATGAACAGGCAGGCCCAGCCGCACTCCTGCTGCAGCTGTCCGAACAGTTCCAGCACCGCCGCCTGCACCGAGACGTCCAGCGCGCTGGTCGGCTCGTCGGCGACCAGTAGGTCCGGATCGAGGACCAGGGCTCTGGCCAGGCTGGCGCGCTGACGTTGGCCGCCGGACAGTTCGTGCGGATAGCGGCGTTCGGTGCCCGCGGGCAGCTGCACGTCATCGAGGAGTTTGCGGACCCGCGCCCGGATCTGCGTGGCGCTGCCCGCCTTGTGCACGATCAGCGGTTCCGCCACGCAGTCGCCGACGGTGAGCCGCGGATTCAGCGAACTGGCCGGATCCTGGAAGACGAATCCGAAGCGGCGGCGAATCGGGCGCAGCTGCCGCTGGGACAACTCCGCGATGTCCTGTCCGCGTACCTTCACCACCCCGGAGGTTGGGCGCTGCAAGGCCGCGACGCAGCGGCCGATGGTCGACTTCCCGGAACCGGATTCGCCGACCAGGCCGAGCGTTTCACCGGGCCGAATGGACAGACTCACGTTGTCCACCGCACGGAACGGCGGTCGGCCGAACGGTCCGGGAAACTGCACCACCAGATCGGACACCGCGAGCACCGGCTCGGCGGTGGCGACTTCCTCGACCGCACCGTGCTCCAACTGCTCGGTGCCCAGATGCGGTACGGCGGCGAGGAGTTTGCGGGTGTACTCCTGCTTCGGAGCCGCGAACAGCTCGTCCACCGACGCTTGCTCGACCACCTTGCCGTCGCGCATCACCACCACCCGGTCGGCGATATCGGCGACGACACCCATGTTGTGGGTGATCAGCACGATGGCGCTGCCGATGCGATCACGCAGATCGCGCAGCAGCTCCAGGATTTCGGCTTGCACGGTGACATCGAGTGCGGTGGTCGGTTCGTCGGCGATGATCACCTTCGGCTCACAGGAAATCGCGATCGCGATCATCACGCGCTGTTTCTGGCCGCCGGAGAGCTGATGCGGGTAGTAGTCCACCCGATGCTCCGGATCGGGCAGTCCGACCATCCGCAGCAGCTCGATCGCCCTGGACTTGGCGGCCTTACGGCTCATATCGCTGTGCGCCCGCAGTGCCTCGGCGATCTGATAGCCCACCGTGAACAGCGGATCGAGTGCACGACCCGGCTCCTGGAAGATCATCGAGATCGCGCCGCCGCGCAGTGCGGTGAGCTGCCGCTCACTCATCGAGGTGACCTTGTCCGCGCCGAGGGTGACCAGTCCCTCGACCCGCGCGGTATCCGGCAGCAGCCCGATCGCGGTGCGCGAGCTCACCGATTTGCCCGACCCGGATTCCCCGACAATGGCAAGCACCTCGCCGGGGAATACCTCATAGGAGACATCGCTGACCGCGTATACGGGACCGGCGTCGGTGGCGAAAGTGACCGACAGCGATTCGATGGACAGCGCCGGGCGCTCGGTCTCGGCTGACGCTTGCGTCATCGCGCTGGTCCTTCCGTGTTTTCGACTGGACCGCTGTCCTTTTCGGCGCTCTCCACCGCGGAACTGCCCTTTCCGGCGCTACTTTCTGGAGCACTGTCCCTTTCGGCGCTGCCCTCTGGGATCCCGTCCATTTCGGCGTTACCTTTTTCGGCGCTGTCCTCGGACCCAATAACGAGGTCGAGTTCCGCTGCGGTGAGTTGCGCTGCGGGCGCGCCCTTTTCGAGATCGGAGCCGGCGACGCTCAGCGTGTCGCCGGCGACGGTCGCCGGGCTCACGGCACGGCGCGTGCGCAGCAATGGATTGAGCACCTCGTTGAGGCTCTCGCCGACCAGCGTCAGTCCGAGCACCACCAGCACGATGGCGGTACCGGGGAATATGCCCGTCCACCAAATGCCATTGGAGACATCGGAAAGCGCCTTATTCAGGTCGTAACCCCACTCGGCGGCCTGAGTCGGTTCGATACCGAAACCGAGGAAGCCGAGCGCGGCCAGTGTCAGGATGGCATCGCCCGCATTGAGTGTGACGATCACCGGCAGCGACTGGGTGACGTTGGCGAGAATGTGCCGGAACATGATTCGAGTGGTGGAGGCACCGGTGACCCTGGCCGCGTCCACATACGGTTCGTTCTTCACCGCGACGGTCGCATTGCGAACCACCCGAAAGTATTGCGGCACATAGATCGCCGTGATCGCGACGGCCGCCGACAGCACGCCGCCGAAGCTGCTCGACTGCCCACCCGCGACCACGATGGAGACGACGATCGCGAGCAGCAACGTCGGGAACGCGTAGATGGCGTCCATGAACAGTACGAGCACCCGGTCGAGGGCACGTCCGATATACCCGGACACCAGACCCAGCGGCACGCCGACGACCAGTGACATCACCAACGAGATCGCGATCACCAACAGCGCGGTACGGGCACCGAAGATCACCCGGGACAGCACATCCTCGCTGCGCACCGACGTGCCGAACCAATGCTGACCCGAGGGCGGTTGCTGTGCGACGAAACCGACACCGTCCGCGGAGTTCTGGGCCAGCCCGTACGGCGCGATCAGCGGAGCGAAGATCGCCACGAATACGAATACCGCGACGAGCCCGAGTCCGACGATCAGCGTCACCCGCTGCAATCCGGCGGTCATGGTGAACAGGCGCAATCCGGGAATCCGCCGGCGTTTGGTCGGCGGCACCGGCGGCATCACCAGTGGTTCGTTCGCCAATTCCGGAGCGGTCATCAGAACCTCACCCTCGGATCGATCAGCGCGACAACGACATCCACCAGGAAGCTGATGACCGCGACGGCCAGTGCCAAGAACGCGACAATCCCCTGCACCGCGATGAAATCGCGCTGATGCAGGTATTCCGCGAGCTGATAACCCAGTCCCTTCCATTCGAAGGTGGTCTCGGTGAGCACCGCACCGCCGAGCATCGTGGCGATATACATGCCCATCACCGTGATGATCGGAATCATCGCGTTGCGCACAGCATGTCTTCCTGTCACCACTCGCGCCGAAAGTCCGCGTGCCCGTGCGGCATCCACGAACTCGCTGCGCAGCGTCTGAATCAGATTGACGCGCACCAAGCGCAGGAAAATGCCCGCTGTCAACAGACCCAGTGCCACCGCGGGCAATATCGCATGCTTCAGCACGTCGATCAGATAACTGTTGTCCCCGTAAAGGATTGCGTCGACAACCATGATGTTGGTCTTCGGCGAAACATGCTGCAGTTGCAGCTCGACGGGCGTGCTCGCCCGGCCGGCGACCGGTAGCCACTCCAGCTTCACCGCGAAGATCAGCTTCAGCAGCAGACCGACGAAGAAGACCGGCGCCGCATAGGCCAGGATGGCGAAGAGCCGCAGCCCGGCATCGGCGGTCGAATCACGGTGTGTCGCCGCGTATCTCCCGAGCGGAACGCCGACCGCGAAGGCGACGAGCAGCGCCCAGAACACCAGCTCGAGGGTGGCCGCGCCATAGGTCGTCACCACCTCGCTGATCTGCCGATTGTCCTGGGAGTGACCGAAATCGCCGTGCATCAGCCCAGAGATGTACTCCCAATACTGAGTCAGGATCGGCCGGTTCAGACCGGCCGCCTCCTTGCGCACTTCGATCTGTTCCTGGGTCATCCGTCCGCCCATTGCGGCGCTGATCGGATCGCCGATCACCCGCATCAGGAAGAACACGACGGTGACCAGGATCCACGCCGTCGGCAGGATCAACAACAGTCGAATCACCAAGTACCGCAACAACGCCAGCTGCCGGGAATCCCCACTCGACTTCCCGGCCCACGGCAGCCCGAAGCGCCGGGCCCGACCCGGTGCCTGCTTTTCCGCGGCGGCAATCGTTTCGGGCCCGGCTTCGCCAGAGGTCACTTGCTCAGCACCGTGTATCGGAACTTGAACGACGCGTCGAGTGTGTCCGACACACCCTTGACGCTCGGATTCGACACCGCGATCTGCTTACCCGACAGCAGCGGCAGGGTCGGCAGATAGTTCTGCGCGAGATCCTTCTGCACATCCTCGATCAGCTTGATGCGCTTGGTCTTGTCCTGCTCGGTCGTCTCCGCGGTCAGCTGCGCGGTGATCTTCGGATCCTCGAAATGTGACTGCAGGAAGTTGTTCGGCGCGAAGAACGGGGTCAGGTAGTCATCGGCGTCCGGGTAGTCCGGGAACCAACCGAAGTGATAGAGCGGGTAACCGTCGCGGGCCCGCTCCTTCTGGTAGGTAACCCATTCGGTGGATTGCAGATTCACCTTGAACAGTCCGGTCGACTCCAGTTGCGATTTGATCGCCGCATACTCTTCGGAGCTGCTCGAACCATAGTGATCCGGGTTGTACTGCAGGTTCAGCTCGACCGGTGTCGCGATGCCCGCGCCGGAGAGGAACTTGGCCGCCGCATCCCTATTGGGCTTGGCACCGTAGAGCTCCTTCAGCGGCTCGGCCGCACCCGGCATGCCCTGCGGCACAAAGCCGTACGCGGGTTGATAGGTGTTCTTGTAGACGCCCTCGGCCAGCGCGGTCCGGTCGATCGATGAGGCGATGGCCTTGCGAACCGCCAGCTTCTGCTCGGGGGTACCGCCCGGCATGGTGTTCAAATTGAAGACGATGTAGCGCAGCTCGCCGCCGGGCCCGTCCGACACCGTGACCTTGCTGTCCTTGCGCAGCGATTCGATATCGGTCGGCGTGAAGGATCGGTATGCGACATCGAGCGCACCGCTCTGCAGATCCAGCTTCATATTGTCCGATGTCGCGTAGTACTTGGTGGAGACCCGCGAGGTTTTCGGTGTGCCGAGGATGCCCTTGTAGTCGGGGTAGGCCTGGTACTCGACCAGCTTGTTCTTGTCGTAGCTGGCGATCGTGTACGGGCCGGCGTAGCCCTTGGTCTTCACCACCTCGTCATCCGGCAATACCTTGTCGGCCGGGAAGACCTTCTCGTCCACGATCGGGCCGGCCTGGGTCGGCAGGATCGCGGGGAAGGTCTGATCGTTGGCGACCTTCAAGGTGAAGTTCACCGTCAGGTCGTCGACGGCCTCGGTTTTCTCGAGATTGCCGAGCAGCGAGGCGGGACCGTTCGGGTCGTTGATGCCCTGCATGCGATCGAAGGAGAACTTGACGCTCTTGGCGGTCAAGGGGTTCCCATTGGCGAACTTCAGCCCCGACTTCAGCTTGCAGGTGTATATCGTCGGCGAGCTGAAGTCACACTTGTCCGCGGCGTCGGGCTTCGGTGTGGCATCGCCCGGTGCGAAATTCAGCAGATACGAATAGATTTGGTTTTCCACCAGCAGCGAACCGTTGTCGTAGGCGGCCGCGGGGTCGAGCGAGAAGATCTTGTCCGTGGTGCCCGCCACCAAACCCGCTCCGTCACCACCCCCGCCGGTGCGCCCCGAACCGCATCCCGCGATCGCGGAGACGGCCAGCGCCGCCATCCCGACCGCCGCGATTCGTCGCGTCCGCCCAGGCTTGTTCGAAACCCTCATCATCAGGCCCCACTTCTCGAGCGCGCCACACCGCATGTGCTGGATCACAGGTCCGCGGCGGGCACGGTGAACTTCCGATATGTCGGGCACCGTACCCACGATCCATTTCTGGGATGTTGCGTTTTCAAAGAAAAAGTCACGGGCCGGTTAGCGGCGGTTGCGAATGGCGCACGGGCAACACCGGATCACCGGACGAATGACCAGGTTCGCCCGGAACTCGTCGCCGCTACGTCTCGAGCAGGCCACGGCACAGCCGCGGACAGCTCGCGCGGAAAGCGCCCGAACAAGATCGAACCCCCCGGCTTTCGCCGAGGGGTTCGTGATCATCGAATTCGGTCAGGGACGGCTCAGCGCGCTCGCATTCGCGTTCTCGCTCAACAACATTGCCTCGGACTGACCGGAGAGCATGCCCTCCAGCACGTTCTTGCCGATGGCCGCCTCGGTGGGCAGCGGAATCGGATAATCACCGTCGAAGCAGGCGCAGCACAGTCGCGAGCGCGGCTGCTCGGTGGCGGCGACCATGCCCTCGGTGGAGATGTAGCCGAGGGTGTCCGCACCGATCGAACGGCGCACCGCTTCCACCATGTCGTCGTAGCTGTCATCGGCGCCCGCGCCATTGGCGATCAACTCCGCACGCGAGGCGAAGTCGATGCCGTAGAAGCACGGCCACTTCACCGGTGGCGAGGCGATCCGCACGTGAATCTCCAACGCGCCCGCCTCGCGCAGCATCCGGATCAACGCGCGCTGGGTGTTGCCGCGCACGATGGAGTCGTCCACCACGATCAGCCGCTTACCGCGGATCACCTCGCGCAGCGGATTCAGCTTGAGTCGGATGCCGAGCTGGCGGATGGTCTGACTCGGCTGGATGAAGGTGCGTCCGACGTAAGCGTTCTTCATCAGGCCCTGCCCGTAGGGCACACCCGAACCCTGCGCGTAACCGACCGCGGCGGGGGTGCCGGACTCCGGCACCGGAATAACCAGATCGGCCTCGACCGGATGTTCCTTGGCCAGCCGACGGCCGATCTCCACCCGGGTGGCGTGCACCGAGCGACCTGCGATGGTGCTGTCGGGCCGGGCCAGGTAGACGTATTCGAAGACACAGCCCTTGGGTTCGGGATTGGCGAAACGCATGGACCGCACACCATCGGCATCGATCGCCAACAATTCGCCCGGCTCGATCTCCCGGACGAAGGCGGCGCCGACGATATCCAATGCGGCGGTCTCACTGGCTACGACCCAGCCACGCTCGAGCCGACCGAGGCACAGCGGACGGACACCGTGCGGATCCCGCGCGGCATAGAGGGTGTGCTCGTCCATGAAGGTCAGACAGAACGCGCCCTTCAGCGTCGGCAGCAGCTTCAGCGCGGCCTGCTCGATACTCGAATCCGCGGCGGCGTGCGCGAGCAGCGCGGTCATCACATCCGAGTCGGAGGTGGCGGTGATCGGCGCCGGGCGGCCACCGGAGACCGGCGGCATACCGATCAGCCCGAGTTCGCGTGCGCGCGCGCTCAATTCGGCGGTGTTGACCAGATTTCCGTTGTGGCCCAACGCAAGTCCGGAACCGACCGAGGTGGTGCGGAAGATCGGCTGGGCATTCTCCCAGGTGGTGGAGCCGGTAGTGGAATAACGGCAGTGACCGACGGCGATGTGGCCCGGCATCGCGGCCAGTGTCTGCTCGTCGAATACCTGGCTGACCAGGCCCAGATCCTTGAAGACCAGAATTTGCGAGCCGTCGGAGACGGCGATGCCCGCAGCTTCCTGGCCACGGTGTTGTAGGGCATACAAGCCGTAGTACGTGAGCTTGGCCACGTCCTCGCTCGGCGCCCAGACTCCGAACACACCACACTCTTCGCGTGGTTCGTTCTCGACCTGATCGGGAATAGTTTGGACCGGCATTTCGGCGTTGGTCACCGTTTGCTCCCTGTTCGGGCGGGCTGGGGGCAATGGCCAGTCTACGTGTGCGGGATGTGCCGCGATCACCGCCACCGGGGAGGCGCGGCAACCACGGAGCGACGCTGCCGTTTTTCCGCGCCGCACGGTGTTACCGTGGCCAGCCGTGACGACTTCGGACAGTGCGCGCCGCCGTGGGTCGGATACCCGGTTGACCGCGCGCATGTGGTTGGCCCCGATCGCGATACTGACCCTGTTCATGGCGCTGCTCGGCACGATGTATCTGGATTACGTCGTCGATCCGGAGAAGAACCTGCACGACTTCCCGATCGCCTTGGTGAACCAGGATGTCGGCGATACGGTCGGCGGGCAGCAAGTGAATTTCGGCACACAGATCACCGATGCGCTGCGCCAGGGCATTCCGTCGGACAAGGTCGATCTGCAGGTGCTCGGCATCAACGAGGCCGAGCTGAAGATGCAGTCCGGTGCGGTGTACGGCACGATCCTGATTCCCAGCGATTTCAGCAAGCGCCTCAGCATTCTCGGCGCGGGCAGCGTGGTCCCCGGTGATATCCAGCGTCCGACGCTGACGTTGCAGACGAATCCGCGCAGTGGGGCGTTCGTCACAAATATCGTCACGACCATCGGCACCCGGGCGCTGACTCAAGTGAACGAGCAGGTCGGTAAACAGCTGACCGATCAGGTGAATGCACAGTTGAAGCCGCCGGGCGGCGGGGCCGCGCCCGAGTTGGCGGGTGCCACGCGGGTGGCGCTCGCGGATCCGGTGCACATTGTCATCGCGCCGTTCCGCCCGCTGCCATCGGGCACCGGCCAGGGGTTGACGGCGTTTTTCTATGCCCTGCTACTCCTGCTCGCCGGGCTGGTCGGCTCGATGACCATCCACACCATGATCGATGCGGCACTCGGATTCGTACCCACCGAATACGGACCGTGGTACGTGCATTTCCCGACGACTCCGATCTCGCGGTTCAATACGCTGCTGATCAAATGGGGCGTGATGGTGATCACCGCGAATATCGTCGCGGGTGTATTCCTCGGTGTGGCCGGGCTGCTCGATATGCCGATCGACCATCCGCTGACGCTGTTTCTCTACAGCGCGCTGGCCATCATGGCGGTGGGGATCACCGGATTGTCCGTGCTGGCGGCGGTCGGTTCGGCGGGTCTGCTGATCAATCTGATTCTGTTCATCATTCTCGGGCTGCCGTCCTCGGGCGGCACCGTGCCGATCGAGGCGACGCCGAAATACCTCGGCTGGCTGGCGAAATTCGAGCCGATGCACCAGGTGTTCGTCGGTGTACGCGCAATTCTGTACTTCGATGCGAACTTCCCGGCAGGGTTGGCGCGTGGGGTGTGGATGGCGGTGCTCGGGCTCGCGATCGGGCTGGTGCTCGGCACCTGCACCACCCGGTACTACGACTACAAAGGGCTACACAGACGCGATCTGTCCCGCGGCTGAGTCAGGCTCATGGCGGGTGCGACCGGTTTCGCCGCATGCACCAAGATAGATGCTGTGAATTCGTGGATCGAACACGCGCGGTATCTGGCCGATGAGATATTCGCACCGCAGGCCGACGCGGTCGACCGCACGGGCGAAATTCCCGGCACCCATTTCGACCTGCTCGCCGAATACGGGTTCTACGGCGCGACCATGGCCGATGATATGGATATCGCCACCTTCACCCAGGCGGGCGAGCTCCTGGTGGGCGGATGTCTGGCGACCACCTTCGTCTGGGCGCAGCATCTCGGGGTCGCGCGCCGGATCGCCACCTCACCGAATCCCGAACTGCGCGAACGACTTACCGAGGACCTGCGACACGGACGGGTACGCGCCGGTGTGAGCTACGCGGGCGCGAACGACCAGCCCGGCTTGATCGCACGTCGCATCGACGGCGGGTATGTGCTCGACGGCACCGCACCATTCGTCACCGGATGGGGTCTGGTGGACATTCTCGGCGTGATGGCCCGCGATGCGGACGACGAGGGGTCGCTGATCAGTGTGCTGGTGCCCGCCGAACCGGGCCCCACGGTGCACGCCACCGCGCTCCCGCTCATCGCCGCCGATGCCAGCAAGACCGTGACGCTCACCTTCGACGGCCTCCAGGTGCCCGATGCCGCTGTGGACAACCGAATTTCACTGCGCAACTTCCATGCCTCCTTCATCCTGGCCGCCTGGCGCAACGGTGCGATCGCTCTCGGCATCGTGCGCCGCTGCCTCGGCGAACTCACGCGCTCGGGTGTCGACACCACCGCCATGGCCGCCGAATCCGCCCGCATCCGTACCGAACTCGACGATGCGCTCACCGGCCAGTCCGACATCTACCTGGCCCGCGCCCACGCCTCCGAACTCGCGGTCCGCGCGGCGACGGCTCTGGTGACGGCCACCGGTAGCGCGGCCGTCACGCGCGACAACATCGCCGAACGCTCACTACGCGAGGCGACCTTCACGCTGGTCTTCGGCTCCCGCCCGGCCATCAGGACCGCGCTGTTGGACCGCCTGACCCAGGCCACCGACACCGTCTACCCCTAGGCTGCGAATCCTCGCAGCCCTCACCGGGATTCACGCCTCCTCTGGGAAAAATGTGGGCACAGTGGGAATGGTTGGAACTCGGAACCTGTTGCGAGAACGGGGATCCCCATGCCCCTGCGGAAGACCTCTCGGGCGGGAAGTCTTTAACTCGCGCTAAAGCTGCTCGTCGGTGTGCCACTCGAGCATTCAAGTAGACCGCACTCCGTGTGACGCCGTGAACGGATGGCGAATCCCGTGGAGTCCACACGTGGACGGTGCGACTGGCCAGGACGATCGTCAGTCCGCGGTGGCACGCGTGATGGGCAGCCAGTGGGCCACTTCGCCAGCTCGGCTACCGGAAGCGCTGACCACGCCCGATGCCACAGCAACGTCGAATTCGAGGAGGCCGGTGGCAAGCAAAAGCCAAGTGCGCGCGTCGGTTTCGATGACATTCGGCGGTGTGCCCCTGGTGTGCCGCGGACCCTCGATGCACTGCACGGCCGCGAAAGGTGGGACGCGGACCTCGACGGAGTGACCGGGTGCGGCGGCGGCGAGGGCGCGAACGGTGGTGCGGGCCGCGGCGGCGAGTTCGGGCCGGGCGGGTGCGGGCGTCGAATCGTCGCGCAGCCAGGCGCTGACCGCCGCGACCGCCGCTCGCAGTTCCGTTGGATCCACCTTTGCTCGTCCTGCCACGATGCCGAGAATACTCGGAGGCGACTGGCCTGAGCGCCCGCGCTCTTGCCCGCCGGGGATTCCCGTTGGATCGAGCGAAAATGAGCGCTGCGGCTAGACGAGTGTGGGTCGGTCGCTCAGCGGATGTGTCTACGCTTCGGGCCGGTTGAAGTCTCCGTTTTGCACGCTCGTCGTGAAGGCAGTCCGGGGTGAAGACCAGAGCCGGACCAGCTGCACACCCGAGAAGCCATCAGACGACCGGCGGCACGCTGGTGAGCTGCCCTCGATACGGGAGTGGTGGTGCGCCATCGAGGATGACGCTGGTGTCGGCTATCACGTGTTGCACCTCGTTGATCATCAACGGGATGTCGCTGACGACGACCAGGCGAGGATGTGGGTTGGTGTGAGCGAGGCCCATCAGCTGGTGGCGGACCAGACGGTCACCACGGCCGTGTAGGCGTGGATGGCATCGCTGAGCGAAAGTTCCGTAATGAAGGCGACGCGATTGGCCACCGTCTTGACGCAGTAGCTGCTGTTCTTGCTGAGAGGTAGGGATTCGACGCCCTGGGTGGCGATGACGTCGGCGCACTGTTGCCGGGTCGGCTTGGTCGGATTGCTCCAGGACGCGATGGTGGGCTGCACGGTAAAGAAGTCGCCTCGCTGACCGTAGAGCGTGGCTTCGGAGAATTTCTTGGACGAAGAGTAGTTATAGCTGGCCCACGTGCTGGCGCCATTGTTCCCGGATACCACCCTGGGCGGGACGGAGTCCAGGTCGAGGTAGGTCAGATTGACCGTGCCGGACCACCGAACGTCCTCAGACGCGGAGGCCGATGTCGAGGAAGTAGCGGACTCGGAGACAGTGGTCGGCCGGCTGGCGGACTCGGTCCGGGACGCCTGCTGGGCCGGTGGAGGGGATTGCGAGGAGGAGTTTCCGTCCTGCTTGGCGTCGAAGAACTTGTCCGGTACGAGGATGATCAAGCCGACGATCAAACCGGGAATGACCGGCAAGAGCATCGCGGCGAGAACGGGATGGCGACTGACCCAGCTGCGCCGCTCGGGAGAGACTTCGTGCTGGGGTCGGCTCGAGTTGCGAGAGTCCTCTTCGTGCTGGTCGTCCCCCATGATCTGCCTGGTCTCCTTTGCCGTGGCTGACGAAAACCTCGCGTCTGTAAGAGTGTGTCCCGAGCACTGAGTACCGCAGCCATGCTTATAGAACACCCTTCAATTGTCAATGGCGGCAAAGTGTTCGGTCGTCGAGGTCAGGGATGCGCGTTCGGGCCCGTTCGCGCCAGTATGGATGGTGCGGCGACAAGCTGGGAGCCGCAACGTGACAGGCTGAAGCCGGTCAACTGCTCGGCGAATCAGCCGCGGCGATTCGCGGCGCAAGCGCACCCCCGGCGTTCACGGCGAAGTGCAGCAGAGCGGGGGCTGTGGCACTGTCGGTGCGGCGGCGCAGCAGGTCGAATAGGAGGCCACCGGCAGCGGTCGCGGCAATCGATGCCGGAACGCTGTCGCCCGCAGCGCGTGCGGGATAGATGTGCCAGAGGCCGAAGGTAGCCGCTCCGATCAACGCACCACCTCCCGGCCCGAACGCGTTGTCCAGCAACGGGTTCAGTGTTGCACGAAAGATGAGTTCCTCGCTGTAGGCGGTGCCGATCGGGATATGTACCGCGACCCACTCACCGAGCGGGACGTCCGGAGCCCGGTCGGCGAACCCACCGAGACGATCACGCAGCGCCGGAATAGCGACGGCCGCACCATAACCGGCGGTGACCACGCTCGCCGAGGCGAGTCCGTAACCGAGACCACGCACGGACAACCAGTTCGGTCGGCCGCGAAATGCCAGTGCGTAGCCGGTCGCGAAT
The DNA here is from genome assembly GCF_050955785.1 of Nocardia sp. CA-084685. Classification (NCBI taxonomy): domain Bacteria; kingdom Bacillati; phylum Actinomycetota; class Actinomycetes; order Mycobacteriales; family Nocardiaceae; genus Nocardia; species Nocardia sp. CA-084685. Next base: position 638,427 of record NZ_CP192094.1, on the reverse strand, counting down.
CCCGCATTGGCTGCGGTGCGGCCGCGCAGATCCAGCTGCAAGCGCGGCAACAGCCAATTGCCCCATGCCAATGGAACACCAATGGCGACAGCAGTTTTCGCAACGCGCCCGATAAATGTCATTTGATCTCGCGCTCGTAGTCCTCGGCGGCCTCGATCTGGGCCCGGATCTTGTCGGACTGTTCGACAGTCCAATCCGGTGGCGCCGCAACAGCGATCCAGCCGTCCAAGACCAGACTGCCGTACCGGTGGCCGTGTCCGTCGGTGACGCCCTGCGCATTGGACAGATCACAGGTGACCTGCCAGAACGTGACGAATGGCCACCAGCGCATCTGCGAGGACACATCGGAGCCGCGCGGTTCGGACAGCCAATCCGGTTGGGAGAAGATCAGGTCCGAGGACCACCAGACGATCGGGTCGGAGGCGTGCTGCAGATAGGCGATACGCGGAGCCCGCCATTCGGTCGTCGGACGCGCGAGATCGGCACTGTCGGAGGCGAATCGGACCACCAAACCATCCGCGTACAGCGGTTCGACCTCGCGCGATCCTGGATCGCGTCGCGAAACGAACTGATCCCACAGTCGATTCGAATTCGGGGGGCCGACCCATAGCGCACCGTCGACCTTGGAGCGCAGATCGGCGAGTCCGTCGAAGGCCGCCTCGGAGCCTTGTGAGCCCAGACTCTCGCCGTACACGAGCAACTTCGGCCGCGCCCCCTCCGACCGTGCCGACCAATGCTGGTACACGGCGTCGAAGAGCTGCTTACCCGCATCCGATGCCTTGCCGCGGTCCGCGAGAAAGGAAAGCACGCTCGGCAGGTACGAGTACTGCGAGGCCACGATGGCGGTGTCGCCGCCGTACATGTACTCGATGGCACCGGCCGCCATGGAATTGACCCATCCGGTGCCGGTCGTGGTGACCACCACCAGCACCTTGCGGTCGAAGGCACCCGTGCGCTCCAATTCGGAGACGGCGAGCGCGGCTCGCGCTTCGCCGCTCTGCGCCGACTCGAGACCCACATATGCGCGAATCGGTTCGCGGGCGGGTTTACCGGTGATCGAGGTGATTCGAGCGGCGGAGGGGCCGTGCGAGACGAACCAGCGGCCCTCGAATCCGAGCGAATCCCATTTCGCCAGCGATGCCGGACTCCCCGAGCGTTCCGGCTGCACCGGCTGAACCGCATTCGGCGAGGTGTGATCGTTCTGCACGCTGAATGCCGAGTTGGCCACCGCGAAGAAGGCGCGCGAGGCGACGCCGTTGAACAGCGTGACGGTCAGCACCACCAGGACCAGGAATCCAGCCGATGGGGCCAGCTCGCGCGGTACCCGTACCCAGCGGTTGAGCTGGCGGGCCAGGAATCGGATGATCTCGCGCAGCGTCCGATACACCACAACCACGCCGGTCCCGACCGCGATACTGAGCAATCCCGTGCGCAGATAGGCGGGGGTCGTGGTGCCCTCCATACCCATCAGCGCGGTGATTTCGCGCTGCCAGCGGGCCGACTGCACCAGCATGAAGGCCGCGGTGAGGGCGGCAGTGAGCAGGATCGCAGATTTCACCGCATAGCGCACCCAGGTCGGCGGCGGCGAAATTCGATCGCGCAGCAGCTTGGCCAGCCGCGGCCGGACCCAGAGCCGGAACAACCACTCCAATAGACAGCCGAGGCCGTAGCCGAGCGCGGCATTGATGCCGCTGATCAGACCCTGGAACAGCCAGTCGCGCGGTACCAGTGACGGCGTCACCGAGAGTACGAAGAAGATCGTCGCGAAGACCAGCCCGGCGTAGTTCAGGTCGATGATGTCCTCGGCACGCCGCACCACCACAACGCCGCGCGCACGCAGCTTCGTCAGGGTGGTCGCGGTTTCGAGCATCGTCTCAGCGCGATGGCGTGGTGCCCGGATCGTGGCGGTTCGGATCGGGCACGGGCGTGGACGGGTCCGTAGCGATCATCATCGGAACAGTATGCGGGTGCGCGCGGGTCAGCGGGTATGTTGCCCGCAGCGCCACGCGGCATCGGGGGTACAGATCACACGCAGGCTCGGCCGAGGCGACCGACCCGATGCGCGAATCATCCAGCGGCAGTGTCACTTACCGCGACATTCGGCAACTACCCAACGCGCTCGAGTAGTTGTACGCGGTCGCGTAGCGCCCCGAATCAGCAGACTCGGTACCCATGACCAATCCCAATGCCCGGCCGAAAACCTCCTCGGCCTTTCTCGCGCAAGCCGCGATCGCGTTCGGCGTCAGCTTCTTCGGGACCGGCGTCGGCATCTTCTACCTGCCATTGGATATCGCACAGCGCGGCTTCCTCGGCATGTCCGTGCTGTTCCTGGTGTCGAGTGCGTTCACCCTGGCGAAGGTGGTTCGCGACCAACAGGAATCGGCGAGCATCGGCCGCCGCTTGGACGAGGCGCGGATGGAAAAACTGATCGCGGAGCACGATCCGTTCAAATCCGTCGCCTGATGTGCGCATCCGGACGGGTCCGGCGACGAGGGGTTCGGGCCCGCCAGGGTGCGTGCGCTATTTCAGCTCGTGCTCGCGGGCGGAGGAGATCGCCAGATAATCGCGGATCCGATCCGCCAGATCGGCCGACCAATCCGGCGGCTGCGCGATCGCGGCCCAGGCATCCAATACCAGGTTGCCGTAGTTGTGCCCATGTCCGTCGCTGACGCTCTGCGCCCTGGGCAGATCCGCGGCGACCTGCCAGAACGTGACGATCGGATACCACGCCATGCGTGCGGAAACATCGGGACCGCGCGATTCGCGCAGCCAATCGGGTTCGCTGAACAGCAGATCCGGTGACCACCAGACCACCGTATCGGAGGCGTGCTGCAGATAGGCGATTCGCGGCGCCAGCCAGTTGTCCCCAGGCTTCCACAGATCGGCGCGGCTATCGGAGAAGCGCACCACCAGTCCGTCGGCATAGGTCGGCAGAATCTCCGACGTGCCGGGATCGCGGCGGGCGGTGAATTCACGCCACAGCCGGTTGGAATTCGGCGGTCCGACCCACAGCACACCGACGGTCTTCGCTCGGATGTCGGCCAGGCCGGTGAAAGCGCCTTCGGAACCTTGGGATCCGAGGCTCTCGCCATAGACGAGCAGTTTCGGCCGCGCGTCCTGCGGCCGGGCCGACCAGTGTTCATAAACCTTGTCGAAGACCAGCTTTCCCATCTGCGTGGCCTTGGCCTTATCGGACAGGAACGACAGCACGCTCGGCAGATAGGAGTACTGGGTCGCGGCGATCGCGGTGTCGCCGTTGTACATCAGCTCGATGGATTCGGCGCTGGACGAATCGACCCAGCCGGTGCCCGTCGTCGTGACGACCACCAGCACCTTGCGCTCGAAAACCTTGGTTCGCTCCAACTCCGCCGCGACCAATTCGGCCTGTGCCTCGGGCCCGTCGGCCGACTCCAATCCGGCGTAGACCCGAATCGGTTCGCGCGCGGGCTTTCCGGTGACCTGGCTGATATCGACCGCGGTCGGCACGAACGAGACGAACCAGCGGCCCTCGGATCCCAGCGTGTCCCAGACCGCCAATGACTTCGCACTGCCGGAACGCTCCGGCAACTGCGGCTGCACGGCATTCGGCGAGGTGTTGCCGTTGCGCACGCTGAACGCCGAATTCGCCACATCGAAAAACACTTTGGTGAGCACGCCGTTGAACAGCAGCACCGCCGCGACCACCACGACGAGCACGCCGGTCGGGACGGCCAGCTGGCGCGGAAAGTGGGCGCGCCTGATCAGCTCGAACGCGATCGAACGGACGAGCCGCCGCAGTATCCGGAATACCGCGATGACAATCGCGCCGACCAGCGCGCTCAATGCGCCGGTGCGCAGGAATCCGGAGGTCGTCGTGGATTCCATCCCCATGAGCGCGGTGATTTCACGCTGCCAGCGAGCCGATTCGATCAGTAGGAATATGGCGACGCCAAGACAGGCGAACACAATCGCGGTCTCGACCGCACCGGAGAGCCACTTCGGCCGTTTCGACCGAACTCGTGTGACTGCGGGCGGCAGCTGAGCGACCTTGCGGTGCAACGGTTTCCGCAACCACTTGCGGTACACCCATTCGAACAGGCAACCGACGCCGTAGCCGATGGCCGCATTGATCCCGCTGACCAGGCCCTCGAACAACCAATCCCGTGGCAGCAGTGAGGGTGTCAGCGACCAGCCGAAGAACACCGTGGCGACGATGAGACCGACGTAATTCGGATGGAAGAAGCGCTCTATGGCGCCGACAATTCTGGCAGCGCCGCCGCGGCCCGAGCTCAGGCCGCGGAGGGGCAGCGTGACCACGGACGCGACAGCGAACATCGCGAATCGAGCCCCGCGTAGGGCTACCGAGACCGCGCCAGCCTCAGGTGCGATCAAATGGCACTGGCCCCGAATAACTTCGGCAGCGTGCCCTCATACGCTTCGCGCAGATCGTCCAGGGTGATCGAGAACTGGCCCTGCACCTCAACCGAATCCGAGCCCTGATCGACCACACCGATGCGCACCCACGGCAATCCGCGCGCGGTGCACATCTTGGTGAAGCGCGTCTCCTCCGAGCGCGGCACCGCGACGAGCACCCGGCCCGCCGATTCGGAGAACAGCTGCACGAACGGATCCGAACCCTCGGGAAGCAGGATGCGGCAACCGGTCTCACCGGCCAGCGCGGCCTCGACCACGGTCTGGATCAGACCGCCCTCGGAAAGGTCGTGCGCGGCACTGATCATCCCGTCGCGCGAACCGGAGGTCAGTACCTCGGCGAGCAGTTGCTCGCGGGCGAAGTCGACCGTGGGCGGGACACCGCCGAGATGGTCGTGGGCGACCTGCGACCAGATCGAGCCGCCGAATTCGTCGGCGGTCTCGCCGAGCAGAATCAGCGTTTCACCCGGCTCCAGGCCGAGTCCGGTCGGGATGCGCCGGTGCACATCGTCGATGACGCCGAGCACGCCGACCACCGGGGTGGGCAGAATGGCGTCCTGACCGGTCTGGTTGTAGAAGCTGACATTGCCGCCGGTAACCGGAATGCCCAGCGCCACACAGCCGTCCGCGAGACCGCGCACGGCCTGCTGGAACTGCCACATGACGCCCGGATCCTCCGGCGAGCCGAAGTTGAGGCAGTTGGTGACGGCCTTCGGCGTCGCACCCGTGGTCGCCACATTGCGGTAGGCCTCGGCCAGCGCGAGCTGCGCGCCGGTGTAGGGGTCGAGCTTGGTGTAGCGGCCCGATGCGTCGGTGGCCAGCGCGATGCCGCGGCCGGTCTCCTCATCGATCCGGATGACACCGGCGTCGGCATGTTCGGCGAGCACGGTGTTGCCGCGGACGTAGCGGTCGTACTGCTCGGTGATCCACCGGCGGCTGCACAGCTGCGGGCTGGCGACCATCTGCAACGCGGTGGCGCGCAATTCGTCCGGAGTCTTCGGGCGGGGCAGCGTATCCGGAGTGTCGGCGATGAGCGCGTCCTGGAAATCCGGTCGCTGCACCGGGCGCTCGTACACCGGGCCCTGGTGTGCGACCGTGCGCGGCGGCACATCGACAACGGTCTCGCCGTGCCAGCTGATCACCAGCCGGTCGCCCTCGGTGACCTCACCGATGACCGTGGCCAGCACATCCCACTTGTGGCACACGGCCATGAACGCGTCCACATTCTCCGGCGTGACCACCGCGCACATGCGCTCCTGCGATTCACTGGAGAGCACCTCGGCCGGGGTCATCCCCTTGGCGCGCAGCGGCACCTTGGTCAGGTCGATATGCATGCCGCCATCGCCCGCGGCCGCGAGTTCGGAAGTGGCACAGGACAATCCGGCGCCGCCGAGATCCTGGATGCCGACCACCAGCTTGGCCGCGTACAGCTCGAGACAACACTCGATGAGCACCTTCTCGGCGAACGGGTCGCCGACCTGGACGCTGGGCAGCTTCTTGCGGCCGGTACCGGATTCGTCACCGGAGAAGGTGTCCGAGGCGAGCACCGATACGCCGCCGATGCCGTCGAGCCCGGTGCGCGCGCCGAACAGAATGATCTTGTTGCCAGCGCCGGAGGCGAAGGCCAGATGCAGATCCTCGACCCGCATGACACCGGCGCACAGCGCGTTGACCAGCGGATTGCCTTGGTAGGAGGCATCGAAGACGGTCTCTCCGCCGACATTCGGCAGGCCGAGCGAGTTGCCGTAGCCGCCGACACCGCGCACCACACCGTCGACAACGCGTCGGGTATCCGATGCGTCCGCCGCACCGAAGCGCAGCTGATCCATCACCGCGATGGGCCGCGCGCCCATGGCCATGATGTCGCGCACAATGCCGCCGACACCGGTGGCCGCACCCTGATACGGCTCCACATAGGACGGGTGGTTGTGGCTTTCCACCTTGAAGGTGACCGCCCAGCCCTCGCCGATATCGACAACGCCCGCGTTCTCACCGATGCCCGCGAGCATCGCCGATTTCATTTCCTCGGTGGTGGTCTCGCCGAAGTAGCGCAGATGCACCTTCGAGGACTTGTAGGAGCAGTGCTCGCTCCACATCACCGAGTACATCGCCAGTTCGGCGTCGGTCGGCCGACGGCCGAGGATTTCCTTGATCCGCGCGTACTCGTCGTCCTTGAGACCGAGCTCCTTGTACGGCTGCGGGGCGTCGGGAGTTGCTGCGGCTGCGCTGACGGTGTCGACCTGCGGAGTCACGGAGTACCAGGGTCCTTTCGGGCCGGAGCGCGAAGCTGGGGATTCGCCATGAAGTTTAGCCGTGGCCCTCCATGGACGGCCGGTCGCATCGACCAGGCGTCCGGATCGCCGCTTTTCGGGCCCGAAGGCCCCGGGTCGGCACACATCGCGCGAGCTCGCAACCGCTACGCTTTGGCCGTGAACGATCGATCGGGGGTTGCGGATCCGGCCGAGCAGCCCGTCACCACGCTGAACACTCGACTCGAACTCGACTCGGATGTCTCGCCGCGATTCTCATTGTCGAATCCGCAGGTGCGCTGGCTGTTGATCGCCGTCGCGATGTTCGCCGTATCGGCCATCGTCTCGCTGGTGGTGCACTGGTGGAATGGATATATCGATCTCCAGGTCTATCGCAACGGTGCGCGCGTCTGGCTCGACGACGGCGAGTTGTACGGACCGATGCCCCCGGTCGAGGGGATCGGACTGCCGTTCACCTATCCCCCACTGGCCGCACTGTTCTTCGCACCACTCGCGCTGATGCCGCTTCCACTGGCCGAGGTGCTGGTGACCGCCACCTCGGTGCTCAGCCTCGGCATCACACTGTGGCTGGTGCTCGCGCGGCTGCGCCCGTCCCTCGAATGGCGGACCATGCTGGCGCTGGTCATCGGCGTGGTCGCGGTGGCGCAGATGTCGGAACCGATCCGGCAGACCTTCGGCTTCGGTCAGATCAATCTGGTGCTGATGGCCGCGGTCACCATGGATTGCCTTGTCCGCAAGCCGGTCTGGCCGCGCGGCATGCTGATCGGCATCGCGGTGTCGGTGAAATTGATTCCGGCCGGATATCTGCTGTATTTCCTGCTTCGCCGGGATTGGAAAGCGGCGGGCACGCTGATCGTCTCCGCGGTTCTCGCTGTCGGACTCGGATTCCTGCTGTTCCCGAGCGATTCGGCCGAATATTGGTTCCACACCCTGGCCGATACCGGCCGCATCGGGCCGCCCTACTTCGCGGGCAATCAGTCGATCAAGGGCATGGCCTTCCGCCTCGGTGTCTCCGATTCACTAGCCACCGTGATCTGGATCACGCTGTCGCTCATCGCGATTACCCTCGCCGCGGTATGGATGCACCGGCTGCTCGAAGTGGGACAGCAGGTCGCGGCACTGATGGTGAATGCTGCCGCCGTACTGCTGGTATCCCCGGTTTCCTGGTCGCATCACTGGGTTTGGATCGCCCCCGCCATCCTGGTCGCGGCCGACGCCATCGCCCGCGGCGCCCGAAACCGCTGGTTCATCGGCTCGGTCGCCGCCTTCACCGTCCTGTTCATGATCGGACCCCAATGGCTCCTGCCGCATTCCAAGGATCTGGAACTCGGCTGGGCCTGGTGGCAGCAGCTCATCGGCAGCAGCTATGTCCTCGCGACCCTTGCGGTATTCGTGGTCGCCGTCAGCACCTACCACCCAGCGAAAAGCGCGGTGCCCGAGTAGGCCAGCGCCGCTGCCTGAACGGCGATCGTCCGCCCCGACGCGCCTCTCGGAATTCCAGCTCTTTCCACCGGCACACGTCCCTTGCGAGCTTGCCATCGGCACCCGGACCTGCCCGCATGACGCACCCCCGCGCGCAGGAATTGACCGCGGAATGTCGCAGCACCAGCCCGTATCGAACTCATCCGCCGTTGCGGCGAGGACATGGCCACCCGGACCTGCCCGCCTATCCATGGCACCCCCACGCACACGACTCGATCGCGGAATGTCGCAGCACCAGCCCGCATCGAACTCATCCGCCGATGCGGCGAGCTCATCGGCACTCAGGAGGTGAGAAATTGCGGATCGCCGCGACACACCTACCGGTCGAGTGGTGCGGGAGTCAGGAAAGCGGCTAGGGCGGCGGCATAGGACGAAACATCTTCTGCGCCCATGATTTCGCGGGCCGAATGCATCGCCAGCTGCGCGGCGCCGACATCGACGGTGGGCATGCCGGTGCGGGCGGCGGTCATCGGGCCGATGGTGGAGCCGCAGGGGAGATCGGCGCGGTGCACATAGCGCTGCAGGGGGACCTCGGCTTGGGCGCAGGCCAGGGCGAAGGCACCCGCACCCGCGGCATCGGTGGCGTAGCGGAGATTCTGGTTGACCTTGAGTACCGGGCCGCCATTCACCTCGATGCGATGTGCGGGCTCATGACGGTCCGGGTAGTTGGGGTGCGTCGCGTGTGCCATATCACCGGAGGCACAGACGGATCCGGCCAGTGCGGCAAGGTATTCGGCGCGGCCGCCGCCGCGGGCGAGCACGACGCGCTCGAGCACCGTCGGCAGCAGATCGGACTGCGCACCGCGGTCGGATTGGCTGCCTACCTCCTCGTGATCGAACATCGCCAGCACCGGAATGGCCGCACCGGGTTCCACGATCGCCGCGAGGAAGGCATTCAATCCGGCATAGCAGGTGCCCTGGTTGTCCAGGCGCGGCGCACTCACCAGATCGCGGTCCCGGCCGACCAACCGGCTCGGCGCCAGATCATGGGTCATCAGCTCCCATCCGAGCACCGACTGCGGATCGACCTCGGCATATTCGGCCACGAACGCCAGGAATGAGCGCGGCTGCGCACCCAGACCCCAGATCGCATTGACGTGCCGCTGCGGATCCAGCGTGACACCGCGGCGATCCTCCGAGAGATGGATGGCCAACTGCGGCACCCGCAAGATCGGTTCATCGATGCGAACCAGCTGGTCGCGCACCGCATTTCCGTCGCGCACGCTGAGCCGCCCGGAAATGCCGAGTTCGCGGTCCAGCCAGGAATTCAGCCAGGCTCCGCCGTAAGGCTCCAACCCGACCAGCTGCCAGCCCACCGCGGCCAGGTCCGGATACTGCTTCACCCGCAGGTTCGGACTGTCGGTGTGCGCACCGACCACCCGGAATGGCGTCACACCGGCGGAATCGGCCGTCGCCCACGCCACCAGCGAACCGCCGCGCACGACATAATGCCGACTCGGCCCGTCCGTGGGCCACGGCTCCGACTCCGCGAGCGGCGTGAAACCGTGGGCGTCCAGTTCCCGCGCGACCGTCCGGCAGACGTGGAACGGCGACGGTGAATCGTCGATGAAGGCGCACAACCCGGCGGCCGTGGCAGCGGTAGTGGAAACGGGCATGTCTGCGATCCTATGCAGCCGTCGCGCAGACCTGAGGATCCGTCTCGATCAGATCCCGCACGGCTCCTGTGCCTCGACCGGATCGTTGACCCGGGGTCGACAGCAGTGGAGCGGGCAGCTCTCGTAGACACCGGTCGCATGGCCTCCGTTTCAACAACCTACGCAGACCGAAGTGGTCCCGCCCCGCATGAGAAACCGCCCCCGTCGCGGCAGGTCGGAGCGAAGACCGCGGTTTCGGTGCCGAGAATGACCGTCGCCGTGGAGTACAACGATCTCGTCGTACGCCTATGGCCGAATATTCGGAAAACATAACCAGGTCTATTGCGACCATAACCCGAGGAATGGAAATCGCGCGCCGAGATCAGCGCGACCGAACATTCGTCAGATTAATTCATCCGATGAATGAGGCGGTACCAATTTGAACTACTCCGCGGAAACGAGTTCGAGCAAACGCATCAGCTCGGCATAACGCCGCGCACCGATACGCGAACGCAACTCCCGCTCCGCGCGCTCCTCTTCGACGCGGACCGCGTCGACCAGATCCGAACCGAGCCGGCTCAGGCCGATCAGGATGCGGCGACGGTCGTCCTCCGCGGCCACCCGGAAGATCAGGCCGCGTTCGGCGAGTGCGTCGGCGTGCCTGGTCGCCGAGGACGGCGGTAGCTGTGACCTGGCCGCGAGCTCACTCATGGTGACCCCGAACTCGGGGGACAGATTCGACAGCATCGACCATTGGTCGGCCGTCAGTTGCCTGGCGCACAGGGCGGCGTCGAGGTGATCCAGCCAGCGCCGTTGCGCGGCACGCAGCACACCATGCAGCGTGGAATATCCGCTTACAATGGTCGTCATTATTTCCTGCCTGCCATGAATTTCGCTCGAACGAGAAGAAGAGTACCGAATGTCAGCGTTCGGCGAGAGCCCAGACGGCACAATCGAGATACTGAACATAGTCCCCATGCAGGGACCGGGCGGTATTGTCGCGGCGTCGTGTGATGCGGCGGTTTCCCTCGCGGTCGACGAAATCAATGCTGGGACCGGTTTTCTGGGCCGCGAAATTCGTACTACGAATATCGATGGCGGCCGGAATCCGCGCGAGGTCGCCGATGAGGTATCCGCGCTGCTGGCCACCGGGATGGTGCACGCGATCACCGGCTGGCATACCTCGGCGGTGCGATTGGCCGTCGCGCGCGCCAATGCCAGTCGGGTGCCCTACCTCTTCGCCACCGGACACGAGGGTCTCACCAATGAACTACCCGGGGTGCTCATGCTCGGGGAGCATCCGGCGGGCCAGACCCTGCCCGCGGTGCACTGGCTGCAGCGCGAACACGGCGTACGCCGCTGGGCGGTTATCGGCAACGACTACATCTGGCCGCGCGAATCGGCCAAGGCGGTGCGCCGCAGCCTGGCCGATCCGAGCGCCATCGTGCTGGAGCGATTCGTACCGCTCGGCACACCGGACTTCGCGGAATTCCTCGACCATCCCGCATTGGACCAGGCCGACGCCGTCATGATCCTGATGGTCGGCGCGGATGTCTCCCGCTTCAACCGGCAGTTCGCCGCCACCGGACGCGCGGACACGCTACTGCGCGTCAGCCCGGCCGCCGACGAAAACGTACTGCTGACCGCCGGTCCCGCGGCCAATCACAACTTCTACGTGGCATCGAGCTTCTTCGTCGACCCGCGCACCGACGACGGCCGCGACCGGATGGCCCGCTACCGCCGACTACACGGCGCCTTCGCACCCGCACTGACCAGCTTCAGCAATATGAGCTACGAGGCGATCCACACCCTGCGCGCGATCGGCGAGACGGTCGGATCACTGCACGTCCCCGACATACACGCGGCCCTCGACCAGCGCGTTCAACTCGAAACACCCGGCGGTTCCAGAAGTTTCGTCGGAAACCAAGCCCAGCAGCACGGCTATATCGCGCTGGCCGACGGCGTCGATTTCGACATCATCGCCCGGATCACCTGAGCTGACCTACCTGATCGGTGACCCCAACGGAGCGAGTCTTACGAGCGAGCATTTCGCGGCCCGTCTCGCGTCCGAGCCGTCGAAGCGCATGCGCCGCAGGCGCGGCAAATTAAACACCAACCAGGTTGTCGAGTACCGAGAGGAACAGGCCGAGGCCGTCGTCGCTCGGACCGGTCAGCGGCTCGGTGGCGTGTTCGGGATGCGGCATCAGGCCGACGATCCGGCCATCGGCCGAGGAGATGCCCGCGATATCGCGCTGAGAGCCGTTCGGATTGTCGCCCGCGTAGCGGAAGACCACCCGTCCCTCGCCCTCGAGTTCATCGAGCACGCGATCGGAGGCCTGGTAGCGCCCCTCGGCGTTCTTGACCGGGATGAGGATCTGGGCACCGGGCTCGAAACGCGAGGTCCATGCGGTATTCGCGGTTTCGACGCGCAGCCATTCGTCACGGCAGACGAAGTGCAGACCCTCGTTGCGGGTCAGCGCACCGGGCAGCAGACCCGCTTCGCACAACACCTGGAAACCGTTGCAGATGCCCAGGACCGGCAGGCCCCGACCGGCGGCCTTGACGACCTCACCCATCACCGGGGCGAATCGGGCGATGGCACCGGCGCGCAGGTAGTCACCGTAGGAGAAGCCGCCGGGCACGATCACCGCGTCGACCTGCTTCAGATCGGCATCGGCATGCCACAGGCTGACCGCCTCGGCACCGGCCAGCTTGACCGCCCGAGCGGCATCGACATCATCGAGCGTGCCCGGAAAAGTAATGACCCCGACCCGCGCGGTCATGACTGCGCCTCGCTGGCGCTCGGCTCCGCCTTGCCCGCGATGGCGGCTGTGTTTTCGATTCGCTCGTTACGGTCGCTCATGCCGAAACCCGCACGACCTTCCAGTCCTCGATCACGGTATTGGCGAGCAGCGCCTCGGCGATCTGTTCGAGCTCCGCGTCGCTGACACTGTCGTCGACATCGAGTTCGAATCGCTTGCCCTGCCGCACATCCGACACTCCGGCGAATCCCAGGCGCGGGAGCGCGCCGGCGATGGCCTGACCCTGCGGATCCAGGATCTCGGCCTTCGGCATCACCTCGACCACGACTCGTGCCACGCGTTGCTCCTCAGGTGGTGTTGGGGTTACCTGAGCAGCGTAGTTGTCCGGGCTGTCCGAGCTACGGTCGGGGTCGAGTCAAATAGCATGGCCCCATGCGCATAGCCCACTTCGGCCATTCCTGCATCCTCGTCGAATTGCACGGCAAGAAGGTGCTGTTCGATCCGGGCACATTCTCACACGGCTTCGAGGGCATCACCGGCTTGGACGCCATCGCCGTCACCCACCAGCATCCCGACCATATCGATCCGAGCCGGATCGAGACACTGCTCGACAACAACCCGGACGCGCGCCTGTTCAGCGATCCACAGACCGCACAGCAGCGCGGCGAGCCATGGGAGGCGGTGCACGCGGGCAATGTGATCACTCTCGGCGATCTCCAGATCACCGGAGGCGGCGGCAGGCATGCGGTAATCCACCCGGAGATCCCGGTGATCGATAACACCGTCTTCCAACTCGGCACCTCGGACGACCCGGCCCAACTCGTGCACCCAGGCGACTCGCTCTGGGTGCCGCCGGTGCCGGTCGGCGTCCTCGCCATCCCCGCGTCCGCCCCGTGGATGCGCATCAGCGAGGCCGTCGACTACCTGCGCGCGGTCTCCCCCCGTACCGCCTTCCCCATCCATTTCGGCATCATCCAACCCGAAGCCCAAGGCATCTACTTCGGCCGCCTGGCCGAAATGGGCCCCACCGGAACAGAATTCACCGTCATCACCCCCGAGTCCCAGCGCGACCTCTAACACCTGGACTATTGATCACCATGTATCCCTGGCGGCAATCGTCGAGAGGATCCGCCACGGACGCATGGTGATCAGGCGTCCAATACCCTCAGCGGGCCTGTTCGGCGTAGGTGGCGAGGAAGAGGGCCTCGGCGAGGGCCATGTGTTCGATTTCGGAGGGGTCGACGCTCTCGTTGGGGGCGTGAATGAGGCATTTCGGTTCCTCGACGCCCAGCAGCATGATCTCGGCGTGTGGGTAGGTGTCGGCGAAGACATTGCACAGCGGGATCGAACCGCCCTGGCCCTGGGTGGTCGTCGCGCGGCCGTACGAGGCGGTGAGCGCGGCTTCCATGGCGGTGCGGGCAGGACCGCCGCTGGCCGACCGGAATGGCGCGCCGGTCCCCTCGGTTTCCACGGTGATTTTCGCGCCCCACGGCGTATGCGCCCGCAGATGTGCGGTCAGCAGTTCCAGCGCCCGGTCGGGATCGACGCCCGGCGGAATGCGCAGGTTGAGCCGGGCTCGGGCGGTGGGCTGGATGGCCGCCGCTGAACCGACGACCTTCGGCGCGTCGATGCCGAGCACCGTCAAAGCCGGTCGCGCCCAGAGCATATCGGCGACGCTGCCGTCACCGGTGAGTTCGACACCGCCGAGTACGCCTGCGTCAGCGCGGAATTGGTCCGCCAAATACTGCACACCGGTCCAGCGCTGATCGTTGGGCAGACCGGCCACGGTGGTGTTGCCGTGTTCGTCGCGCAATGAGGCGAGCAGGTGGACGAGCGCGGCAAGCGCATCAGGGGCGGGACCGCCGAACATGCCGGAATGCATTGGGCCGGCGAGAGTTTCGATGGTGACGACCACGTTCACATTGCCCCGCAGCGACTCGGTCAAGGTCGGCATCCCGATCGCGAAATTGCCGCAGTCGCCGATCAGAATCGCATCCGCGCGCAATAGATCCGGATTGGCCTCGACGAATTGTTCGAGTCCACCGGTGCCCTGCTCCTCGGAGCCCTCCGCGACCAGCGTCACCCCGAGCGGGAGATCCGCGCCGAGTGCCCGCAGCGCGGTCAGGTGCATCACGATATTGCCTTTGCAGTCCGCACTGCCGCGCCCGTACCAGCGGCCGTCCTTCTCGGTCAGCTCCCAGACCGGGGTGCGCCAGGCATCGTCGTCGAGCGGCGGCTGCACGTCGTAGTGGCAGTAGAGCAATACCGTGGGCGCACCGTCCAGCGCGGGACGCGAGGCGATGACGGCCTTACTGCCATCGGGAGTTTCGTGCAGACCAACCTTGGTCAGACCCGCCCCGGCGAACGCGTCGGCCACCCACTGCGCGGTCCGGTCGCACTCCTCCGGCGGGAACTGCCGGGGATCGGCCACCGACTTGAACGAAACCAGTTGAGTGAGATCGGTTTTCGCCTGCGGCATCAGCGCGGCCACCCGCTGGCGCAGCGCCGCGATGCGGGAGTCGTCGATCATCTGCGAAACCTCATTTCCGATCCGATCCAGCACAGAAGCGGCCGACCGCGCGCCGCCCGCCCACTCTGGCATGAACCGCTCGGCGCATACGGAGAAATCAGCCGACCGATCGGTCTGTGTCGTCCGGATCGGAACACCGAAAATCCGGTCGCCGCTGTGACATGCTGAAACGTCGACGCTGGTTGCCACTGTTTTCGCAAGGACATCACCCGAGCCATGTTCGGAGGCGGTTCGATGACAGAAGAACTGGAGCCCGACGACCTATTCGCCCTGCCGGGCCTGCGCCGGTCGGCACCGAAGGCCGGATTTCCGATAAGCGAGTTGATCCCCCAGGTCGCCTACGAGATCGTGCACGACGAACTGATGCTCGACGGCGTCTCCCGGATGAATCTGGCGACCTTCTGCACCACCTGGGTCGACGACCAAGCGCGCCGACTGATGAACGAATCCCTGGACAAGAACATCGTCGACAAGGACGAATACCCGCAGACCGCGGAATTGGAGCGCCGCTGCGTGCGGATGGTCGCCGATCTGTGGCATGCGCCGGATCCGGCGGGCACGCACGGCACCTCGACCACCGGCTCGAGTGAGGCCGCGATGCTCGGTGGTCTGGGCGCCAAATTCCGCTGGCGCAAACGCGGCGGCACCGGAACCCCGAATTTCGTCTGCGGCCCGGTGCAGGTGTGCTGGGAAAAGTTCGCGCGCTATTTCGATGTGGAGATCCGTCAGATTCCGCTGCGCGGGGACCGGCTGACCATGCATCCCGACGATGTGGCCGACTACTGCGACGCGAACACCATCATGGTGGTGCCGACCTTCGGGCAGACCTACACCGGGTTGTTCGAGGATGTCGCCGGGATAAGCCAGGCGCTGGACCGACTACAAGAAGACAGCGGCCTGGATATCCCGATCCATGTGGACGCGGCCAGCGGCGGATTCCTCGCGCCGTTCACCGCACCGGATCTGATCTGGGATTTCCGGTTGCCGCGGGTCAAGTCGATCAATGCCTCCGGCCACAAGACCGGGCTCGCACCGCTCGGCTCGGGCTGGGCGATCTGGCGCGAGGCCGCCGACCTGCCCGAGGAACTGATCTTCAATGTGGATTACCTCGGCGGCAGCATGGCCACCTTCAATCTCAACTTCTCTCGCCCGGGCGGGCAGGTGATCACCTCGTACTACGAATTCATCCGGCTCGGGCACACCGGATACACCCGTTTGCAGTCCCAGCTCTACCACGTCGCCCAGCATCTGGCCGAAGGCCTGCTGAAACTCGGTCCGTTCGAGATGATCCACGGCGGCGATCCGCATCGGGGGATCGCGGCGGTGTCGTGGCGACTGACCGAGGATGTCGGCTTCAATCTCTATGAACTGTCGGATCGGCTGCGGACCAGGGGTTGGCTGATCGCCGCGTATCCGTTGCCCGCCGACCGCGAGAACGAGACGATCATGCGCGCGCTGGTCCGGCACGGGTTCAGCATCGATATGGCCGACCTACTGCTCGCCGATATCGAGCGCGGTATGGAGCAATTGGACAAGCATCCACACTCCGAACCACTCACCCGAGCCGAAGCGGGCGGATTCACGCATAACGCGACAGCTGCCGTACCGAGCGATAAGGCGAAACCGGTCCGGTCCCGATCTCGAGCCACTGGAGGCCCCGGCTGACAGACGACGCCATCGATATCTCGACGCCACACGGTACCTCGATCGAATACGTTGGCGCAGAGTCGATTTCGCCGCGCGCCGCCGCCCGGTCACGCCATTACGGGCGGCGGCGCCTCGTGCGGGCGGTGCCGACCACACCCCCTACACGGATTCGGGCAGACCTGATCAGGCCGCCTTGACCGCCGTGAACGCCTCCCAGCGGTATACCTCGCTGGCCGCACCGTGGAACAGCGCGAGATCGACCGCATCGAGCATCGCCTGCCGCGGACCGGAGCGGCCGAGCTGAGCGGCGGAAACGGCCAGCCGCAGCACACCACCGCGACGTGCGGTCCTGGCCGCACCGAGCACCAACGCGCGACACCACCACGGCTCGGCGCGGAAACCCTCGCCCATGCCGTAAACGCGCGCCCTCTGGGCGATATTGCGCTCGAGATCGAGAATCGAGGTCAGCCCGAGCGCGAGCCGGAAACCGGCCTCGGGCAGCGCCTCGATCGCGCCCGCGGAGGCATCCCAGCGCGGTGCCGCGAACAGCCGGGTGCGCAATTCCACCTGCTCGAGCACACGATCCGCCGCGGTCAGCCGCAGGCGCGCCTCATGCCGGGGCAGGGTGGCGAATTCGGCTCTGCGCCGTTTGGTCGCCGCCTGGTCGTAGCCGTGCAGCACGATCGCATCACCGCGGGCCCGCCGACCACGCAGCCAGGCCTGCGTCGCCGGATCTTCCACCAGCCGGTAGCCGCCCTTCAACCTGGGCGCGACCAGCAGCGAAAGCCGCACATCGCGGCGATCCATTTCGGCCGCGAATTCGATAGCCGCGTCCCGCGTGGCGTCCCGGATCCCGGAAATCGACACGATCAGCTCAGCGTTCATGACCTTACGGTGCCAGCCGCACATGTACTCGGCGTGCAGGGCGGATGACCCGCCGACGAACACTGCGTCACACCCGCGGGACATCTGACCTAAGATCTGCGGCGTGAAGACAGCCCTGTTCAGTGCTCTGTCAGTTCCACTCCTGCTCATCGCACCGGCCACGGCGCTAGCCGATCCGGACACCCCCCAGATCTTCAGCCAAGACGAAACATGCACTGCTACAGAAGGTTTCGTCAACCAAGTGCGCAGCCGCACGCCGGACGCGACACCGGATCAGATCGCCGACGCCTACATCGCGATCATGGATGCGAACGGCGCATATCAGGGGATCGAGCAATTTCGCGACAGCGATCGTGCGACATTCCTGGACAACATGCGCACCTGCGGCCTCTGATTTACCACCGCTCCCAGTGCAGTACCTGCTCCCTCGGCACCCGGACGGCGGGTTTGAAGTCGGTGCCGAGGGTGTAGGCCAATGGGATGAATGCCGCGAGCATCACCGAGTGGTACGGAATCCCCAGTGCCGCAGCTAGTTCGCGTTCCAGCGGCCCCTGCGCGCTGGTCCAGGTGGTGCCGAGCCCGCGAGCGCGCGCGGCGAGCATGAAGCTCCACACCGCGGGCAGAATGGAACCCCAAGCGCCCGACTGGAGCTCGACCGAGGCGCGATCGGTTCGGCCCTCGACGGCCGGGATCGGGTGAGCGGCCGGGGAGGACCGACCGCTCACCCGACCTAAACGTCGGCCAGGCCGAGGGTGTCCAGGAGCCAGGCGTATTCGAAGGCGACTTCCTTCCACTGTTCGTAGCGGCCGCTGACGCCGCCGTGGCCCGCACTCATTTCGGTCTTGAGCAGCAGTGGTGCGTCACCGGTCTTGGTCGCACGCAGTTTGGCGACCCACTTGGCGGGTTCGACATAGAGCACGCGGGTGTCGTTGATACCGGTGACGGCCAGGATGGCCGGGTAGTCCTTGGCTTCGATGTTCTCGTAGGGGGCATAGGACTTCATGTAGTCGTAGACGTCCTTGTCCGCCAACGGATTCCCCCACTCGTCCCATTCGATGACGGTGAGCGGCAGCGATGGGTCCAGGATCGAGGTGAGCGGGTCGACGAACGGTACGTTGGTCAGAATTCCCTTGAACAACTCGGGCGCCATATTCGCCACCGCGCCCATCAGCAGACCACCCGCACTGCCGCCATCGGCGACCATCCGGTCCGCCGAGGTGACACTGGTATCGATGAGATGCCTTGCGCACGAGATGAAGTCGGTGAAGGTGTTCTTCTTGGTGCGGGTCTTGCCGTTCTCGTACCAGAGCCGCCCCATTTCACCACCGCCGCGCACATGCGCCACCGCGAACACCATGCCGCGGTCGAGCAGCGAAAGCCGCGAGACCGAGAAGGACGGATCAATGGGGGTCTCGTAGGAGCCATATCCATACAGCAGCAGCGGTTTCGGGCCCGCGGGCAACCCCTTCTTGCGCACCAGCGAGATCGGAATCCGGGTGCCGTCCGCGGCGACCGCCCAATCTCGTTCCTGCTCATAGTCGTCGGCGTCATAACCGCCGAGTACGGGCTGCTCCTTGCGCAGCAGCAACTCACCGGTGGCCGGGACATAGTCGAAGACCTGCGTCGGTGTGATGAACGAGGTCAGCCCGATGCGCAGCGTCGGCTGCTCCCATTCCGGATTGCGGCCGGAGCCGACCGCGAAGAGTTCCAGATCGAATTCGAGTTCGTGCCGCTCGCCGTAGCCGGATTCGGTCAGTGGCCAAATGGCAACGCGGGGAAGGGCTTCACGCCGATAGCTCAGCACCAGATGGTCGGCGAACGGATCGATGTCCTCGAGTCGCACATCGTCGCGGTGGCCGATCAGCAATGTCATATTCGACGGATCCGATACCGGCGCCTCTGCGAGCACGAAGTTCTGCGCCTTCACCCCGTCCACGACATCGTTGTGCAGGATCAGGAAACGGTCCTCGCCACCGACCACGGCATGATCCACCGAATACTCGACACCTTCACGTCGCGGAATGACGACCCGGAAATCCCCTTCCGGATTATCGGATTCGAGTACCCAAGCCTCGCTGGTGATCTTGGAGCCGAGCCAGATCATCAGGTACTTCTCTGAGCGCGTCGCGCCGATGCTCACCCAGTAGCGCTCATCGGGCTCGTGGAAGACCTCGACATCGTCATCCTTGGCCGTGCCGAGCCGGTGCCGCCACACGGTGTCGGGTCGCCAGGATTCGTCGACGGTCTGATAGAACACGTGTGTGCCGTCCAGCGACCAGGTCGCGCCGGGTGCGGTGCCCGCGATCTCGTCGGCGAGCATTTCGCCGGTGCGCAGATCCTTGAAGCGCAGCAGGTAGCGCTCGTCACCACTGGTGTCGACCGAGTACGCGAGCAGGTTGCCGTCATGGCTGACCGAGAACGCGCCGATGGTGAAGAAGTCGTGGCCCTCGGCGGCCTGGTTGCTGTCGAGCAGCACCTGCTCGCCGGGAATCTCGGTATCGGCCTCGAGTTGCGGCGGGGTCCACGCGTCGATCCCCGCCGCGGCGGCATCGATGCGACAGCGGCAGTGCACGCCGTACTGCTTGCCCTCGAAGCTGCGCGAGTAGTACCAGTACTCGCCGATCCGGGTCGGCACCGACAGATCGGTCTCCTGGGTACGCGCCTTGATCTCGTCGTAGAGCTTGTCCCGCAGCCCGCCCAGATGCGCCGTGCGCGCCTCGGTGTAGGCGTTCTCGGCCTCCAGATGGGCGATGACCTCGGGGTCTTCCTTATCGCGGAGCCATTCGTACTCGTCGATGAAGACGTCGCCATGGTGCACCCGTTCGGTGCGCACCCGCTTGGCGACCGGGGCCGTCACCACGGCCGATTCATCACCCGGACCGGCGAGCGTTCCGGTTCCACTGTCGAGAGCCATGGGCTCCACCCTACTGTTCGGGCTGCGCGCCGCCCGCCGCTCGGATGATCTCGTCGAGTACCGCGCCCGCCCGGTGCAGATCGGTCATCGCCTGATCGATGCGGCGGCGCTCCTCGGCCAGCTTGTCCACCAGGAACGGTGTCGCCAGTTCGTTCGGGGTGCCGTCTTCGTCGTGGATACACGGCAGCAACTGGCTGACGGTATCGCTGCCGATGCCCGCGGCGAACATTTCGCGAATGCGCAGCACCCGCGCGACCGCCGACTCCGGATATTCGCGCTGACCACCGGAGCTGCGCTCGGATCCGAGCATGCCTTTGGCCTCGTAATACCGCAGCGACCGGACGCTCACCCCGGTCCGCTCGGCCAACTCACCGATGCGCATATCTGTTCCGCTTTCCGGACCTTTGCCGACGTGCAACGGAAGGCGCGCTGCGAACCGGCGGCCACGCACGAAGAGCTGCTTGACGTTCCCGACGAGTTACCCATGCACTCCCGCGATCAGCCGTTGCGGTCTCGAGCTTACTTGACCTCACATCGATGTCAGGTTTTATGGTGCCGTCATGCAGCTATTGAGCGAATACCGCAACCATGTTCTGGCCCTGCCCAATCGCATCGTCATGTCACCGATGACCCGATTGCGTTCACATCCGGACGGTTCGCCGACCGCCGACGTGGTCGATTACTACGCGCAGCGGGCCACGGCCGGACTGATCGTGACCGAGGGCATCTGGCCGCATTCGACCGGCCAGAGCGAGGCCTGGGTGCCTGGCCTGCAGACGGGTCGCCATGTCGATGCCTGGCGACGGGTCACCGAGGCGGTGCACGCGGCGGGCGGGCGGATCGTCGCACAACTGATGCACGGTGGTCGGAAGGGACATCCGTTGGCGCGGGTCGACGGATCGTGGCCTACCGGACCGTCGGCCGTGGTGGACGACGATCGACCGCACCTGCTCGACGGCACCAAGGCCGATCCGATCACACCGCGTGCGTTCAGCCGTGCCGAAATCGCCGCCGTAATAGAGCATTTCGCGATCGCCGCCGCCAACGCGATCGCGGCGGGCTTCGACGGTGTCGAGATCCATGGGGCCAATAGCTATCTGCCGCACCAGTTCCTGGCCGATAACACCAATCTGCGCACCGACGAATTCGGTGGTTCGATCGAGAACCGTATGCGCGCGCCGCTGGCCATCGTGGACGCCGTCGTCGAGGCCGTCGGATCGCACCGCACCGCTATTCGACTGTCCCCGGGCAACCCGCAGTTCAATATGTACGAGGCGGATCCGGCACCGCTGTACCGCACGTTGGTGGCCGAGTTGGATCGCCGTGACCTTGCCTATCTGCATCTGACCGATAACGATGACTATCCCGTGCTGGCCGATCTACGGCCGCGCTGGCACGGCACGCTCATCGCGAATATCGGCGAGAACCGCGAACCCACCGGTGCGGTCGAGGCCGAGACCGCGCTCCAGCAGGGGCTCGCCGATCTGGTGTCGTTCGGACGCGCGTTCATAGCCAATCCTGATCTGGTGACACGGATTACCTACAATCTGCCGCTCGGTTCGATCCGGGAGGATCTGCTGTACGGGCGCGATGCGGCGGGTTACAGCGACTATCCATGCTGGGGGTTGCGCGAAACGCGGTGCGCCTGAGGTCCGGATGCTCGGCCGCGCGGGCCAGTAGGCTCGCGGCCATGCGCGCCACAATCGCAAATCGCCTGCTGGCCGTCACGGGGATGCTGTTCGCCACGGCCGGAATCGGTGCGTTCGCACCGGCTTCCGCATGCGCGTGCGGTGCGGTCGCCAATCCGGCCGGGCATCGGGCGTCGGTGCGCGAGGAGACGGGGCTGGTCAGCTGGGACGGACAGCGCGAGACGATACTCATGCGGCTCGCGCTGAAATCCGGTACCGACCAGGCGGCGCTGATCGTGCCGACACCGAAACCGGCGACCGTCGCGGGCGGCTCCGCGGCGACGTTTACCGAACTGGCGAACTTGACCGCGCCCAAGATTGTGACTGAGCGCCGATGGTTCTCGAGTTCCGGCGACACCGCGGGCGAGGGGGCGCTGGCTGCCGCCGGGGGCGGGCCGACAGTCCTCGATCGCGTGCGGCTCGGTCCGATCGAAGCAACCACACTGTCCGGCGGCAATCTGGACGGCATTCGAAAGTGGCTGAGCGACAATGGCTACGAGATGCGTCCCGAGGTGGTCGGTACGCTCGAGCCGTATCTACGCGAGGGCTGGTCCTTCGTGGCAATGCGCCTCACCAGCGCCCAACCGCTCGATGGCGCGATAGATCCGGTGCGTCTGACCTTCGATTCGGATCGGTTCGTGTATCCGATGCGCATGTCGAGCGCCGCTGAGCAGGCCCAGTATGTGCACCTTTACGCGCTGAGCGCGCATCGTGTGCGCCGGTCCGATCCCGATGCCGCCGCCCAAAGTGTGCACGTCGACTTCGCAGGCCGAGTTGCCACGTCGGATCCAGAACTCGCGTCGGTGACCACGAGCGGCCGCAACTACCTGACCGAACTGCGGGTTTCGATCGATACCCCGGCGGATATCCACTCCGACTTCGCCTTCGAGACCGATGACAGCGATGCGGAGGTCTACCAGACGATCCACCGAACCGAGGCTGTGGAACTGTTCGGCGTGCCCGCGGGCATCGTCATCCTCGGCACGGCATTCCTGGCCGCGCTCGTCGTGGTCTTCGCCATCGTCCGCGTGCTGCGGGCCTGACCTCAGGCTCCGAGGCCCCCACATATTCACCGGATTGTCGCCGCGGTTGGTCCGTCAGCACGATGGTGGCTTTCACCAGCATGACGCTGACCAGACAGTTCCAGACGGTCCATGCGGTGGTTGTGGTCCACAGCATGCGGTCACCAGGCCGGATGTCCAGATGCAGGGCATCCAACTTCAGGTGTTCGAGCAGGATCCCGCCATGCCCGTGCGCTGGACGCGCCCATGGCGAGAACGGTGTCGGACGCTGACCGGCAATCCGCCCGGCTCAACGATCGAGCGCGCCGCGGATCGAACTCGCCAGATAATCCAGGTCAGCGCGGTGCGGACTGGTCGGGCGCCCACGTAATCCGAACCCGTCGCCCGGCGTTCGGGGGATGACATGCAGGTGCACATGGAACACTTCCTGCCCTGCGGTCACCCCATCGGCCAAGAAAAAGTTGACTCCATCACACGCCACCTCACTGGCCCGCAGCGCCCCCGCCAGCTTCTGCGCCACCTGGAACAACTTCCCCCCGACCACCGGATCCAGCTCCGCCAAATTGCGCGCCGCAATCTTCGGCACCACCAATAGATGTCCGGGCGTCATGGGCCGAATGTCCATGAACGCCACCACATCATCGTCCTCATACACCCGGCTGGCCTCGGCCCGCCCAGCCACAATGTCCCCGAAGATCGTGTACGGATTCACTGGACCACTATGGCCGGTCGGCTAGAGGATCGGGGACGGGGTGTAGCGAGCGGCGTCCGGGTACCGGTCAACGAGCTTCTGGACGGCGGCCACCACATCCGAAATCTGAGCTTCCGCCGCGCCGATGAAGGCGGACTTGTCGGCCAGGGCGGCATCCAATTCCGAGTGATCCAACGGGAAGCGGGAGTCGGCGGCCAGGCGGTCCAGCAGATCGGGTTCGCGGCCCTGCTCGCGCATGGCGAGGGCGACGGCTACCGGCTGATCTCGAACTGTAACCGCCACGGCGGTCAGAGGTCCACCACCTGCATCTACACCTTGTCGGCGGGCACGCCCTCGCCCCGATGCTCGAAAATCGTTGGTGACAAACATTTTGGCCATCGTGCAGGGGTTGTGCGCCACCGGTCCAGCGCGGCACCGACCCGCGCGCGGGCAGCTTTGCCGGTTACCGACTGCGCGGCAAGAGTTTCGAGCGCCTCTCGAATAAATGTTCGCATTGTGCGTCTCATCCCAGATACGGGGTTGAGCGTTGTTCGGCGTGGTGCTGCAACCGGAGCCGAACCGTCTGGTGTACCGGCAGTGTCTCGAGTTCTTCTAGCCGCAGGAATTTCACTTCCGTTGACTCGGAACTGACTTCGATACGGCCACCGATCACCCTGCCGTAGAACGTGATGTTGAACTCTTGGCGGACCTCGCCGTCCGCGTAAGCGATCACGTGCTGAGGGTCGGTATAGATACCGAGGATCCCGGTGATCTCGATATCCAGTCCGGATTCCTCCTTGGTCTCACGGATCACGCACTGTTCTAGCGTTTCTCCGATCTCCATGATTCCTCCGGGGAACGACCAGTTCCCGGAGTCGCTGCGGCGCTGCATGAGTATCGCGCCGTGGTCATCGACTACCAGTGCCGAACCTCCGGGAACCAAGCTGTTCGGCCGAGGTGCGTTGGGATCTCGGTAGTAGTCACGCCGTGAGCCCATCGGGATTCACCTCTTGCAGGTACGGGGTTACGGTTCCCCAGATCTGTTCGAATTGGTCTTCGAACGATGCGAACAGCCCGTACGGGGAGAGCTTTCGGAGGTAGAGCGCGGGGTGTTGATAGCCCCTCGCTCGAACCAGGTACGGCGTCACCAACATCAGGTCATCGAACCTGAACACCGAGTTGTACAAGTGCGTTGTGTGTAGCCCGATTCGGCACCCGGGAGTCTCGGCAAGGCTGCCGATCATGCTCAGCGCGTTGCGTATCCGTCCCGGCAATGTCCCTTGCATCTGTTCGAGCGCGTCACGCTCGGCTACGTGTGCGGACTCCGGGTCCGCGAAGGCCAGCCGAACGCTCGCGCCGTTGCGGCACTTTTCCGCGATCAGATCAGCGGCATCAGGCAACAGTTCAAGGACGAACGGGTAGGCATAACCGATGATGTCGATTCGCTGAGTCGCACTCAGCAGCAACGATGTCCACACTTCGTTAGGCACGTCGGCCCGGTGTGCGTACGCCCCGATGACTTCGGCTGTGGCAGGAGCGCCCGCGCTGATGTCCGGCCGAGTCGCAGGCCACAGGCTCGACTCCGATTCGCCGAGCGCGCTCGCCACAGCGGCGCGAGTTCGTTTGTGCGGCACTCGACCCGCTAGCCATCGGTTCACGGTCTTCACATCTACCTTGACCGTCTTCGCGAGTGCGGCGGAGTCGATCTGTGCTCGCAACATCGCCGACTGGAGGCGGTGACTCATACCGAAACGATACCGGGACGTTTCGGCGCTTTGAAGTGTCCGGAGAAACGTCCTTCGCGCAGTTCTAGCGTCCCGGGTCCGCCCATACCGTCTAAATCGGCCCCCGTGGCATGTGACGCCGTACCGGTCACGGGGTGCCTACCAACAGCCGACTACAGGAGTCGAGTCGAGATGGATACCGACAAGCCAACACGATTGTTCGTGTTCCCAGGTGGAGTGTTGGAGGTCACCGACTACGGAGACGACGACTCCGGCGGTGTGCACCTGGAGTTGCTGACTCCAGCCGATCATGGGCTACCGCAACGGGTTCCGGGTGCTGCGAAGATAGCCCCGCCGAATAGCCCTGTCGAGCCAGCTGACGCCGAGACGTGCGCCACGGTGCTGCGACTGCTCCGAGACCTGCCGTGATCGCGCTCGGGTGGGTCGTGTGCTTCGGCCTGCCGCTCGCGGTGATGGTCGCAGTGATCGTGTGGCCGGAACGGATTCCGAAGGACCGCACCGTCCGGAAAATCCGCGAGCGGATCGAACGCGAGGACACGGGCGAGATGAAGCCCGACCCGTCACGGGAGTACTGATCGGCTCCCGGCTGGTCAGGCACAAGAAATGAGGAATCCCTTGCGGTACAACATTTCGCGACTCGCCTTTGTCGTTGCAGCCGCTACTGCCGTGCTGGTGCTGGTGACCTCGCCAGCGTCGGCAATCACGATCGAAATGTGCGAGCAGTCGGGCGGGATAGTGGTCCGCTGCGCCGAGCAGCCGGTGACCAGATCCCAGGTGGCTTGGCTCGGAGTCTGATGGTGACGCGGCGGAACCGGCAACGGTCACGTTCGAAGTCACAGGGCCGTACGCCGAGGAGTTTCGGGTGGTGGCCGAGCGTCGTCCGTGAACGGGCTGGAGCCCTCGTTGCCTGGAAACTTCGAGGGCTCCGGCAAAGTTACTGCCCCGGTGTGTTCGGCGCGGTCCGTTGGAGGATCTTTGCCGCCTTTTCCGTGACCCGCCCACCTGCGCGACCGGGAACCGAGTGACGGCCAGGGGCCTCCGAGGAGCGGGGTAGGTCAGCCCCCCAGGTAGGCGTTCGCGATCTGCCACGAAACGTTTCCGATGAGGGCGCCAAGCGCTGCGCCGATGAGGGCGCCGGGGACCGCACCCACGACGAAGAACGGAAGTCCGGCGAGACCGCCGAGCACGGCCCCAACCACGGCGCCAGCGCCCGTGCGGAGTTCAACCGTGTCACCTGGCGGCATCGTGATCTCCTCGACCACCTCCGAAACGGCCGTGGGAGTTCGGTCAACCGGGGTGGCGACGGCCTGCGTCGTACCAAGCCCTACGAACAGGGCGGAAGCGAGGATTGAGAGGATCGCCCGCGCGATGAATTTGGCCAAGATTCCTCCAGCTGCTGTGCTCCAGGTCTCACCTGAGCACAAGGGAATCGGAGCGTCACCCTAACCTGTTACGGCTCAAACTATGGCGCTGATAACACAATCCGTCGCTGGCACCTTCAGATCGAACATCCAGGCTCCCGCGCCCTGGCGAGTCCGGCCGGGTCTGCTTGACCTTGGCTACGATCCCGTACTTCAGCAGCAGCTTTACGGATTCACTGGACCACTATGGCCGGTCGGCTAGAGGATCGGGGACGGGGTGTAGCGAGCGGCGTCCGGGTACCGGTCAACGAGCTTCTGGACGGCGGCCACCACATCCGAAATCTGAGCTTCCGCCGCGCCGATGAAGGCGGACTTGTCGGCCAGGGCGGCATCCAATTCGGCGCGATTCAACGGGAAGCGGGAGTCGGCGGCCAGGCGGTCCAGCAGATCGGGTTCGCGGCCCTGCTCGCGCATGGCGAGGGCGACGGCTACCGCGTGTTCCTTGATGACCTCGTGGGCGGTCTCGCGGCCGACACCAGCGCGCACGGCGGCGATGAGCATGCGGGTGGTGGCGAGGAAGGGCAGGTAGCGGTCGAGTTCGCGGGCGATGACGGCGGGGTACGCGCCGAATTCGGTGAGCACGGTGAGGAAGGTTTCGATCATGCCGTCGATGGCGAAGAAGGCGTCCGGCAGCGCGACCCGACGCACTACCGAGCAGAACACATCGCCCTCATTCCATTGCGCGCCAGCGAGTTCGGCGGCCATCGAGGCGTAACCGCGCAGCACCACCTGCAGGCCGTTGACGCGCTCGCAGGAGCGGGTGTTCATCTTGTGCGGCATGGCGGAGCTGCCGACCTGCCCGGGCTGGAAGCCCTCGGTGACCAGCTCATGCCCCGCCATCAGGCGAATGGTGTGCGCGAACGACGACGGACCCGCACCGACCTGAACGAGCGCCGACAGCACATCGTGATCGAGCGAGCGCGGGTACACCTGTCCGACACTGGTCAGCACATTCGCGAAGCCGAGATGCCGCGCGACCTGTTGCTCCAGCGTCGCCAGCTTGGCCGAATCGCCGCCGAGCAGGTCGAGCATGTCCTGCGCGGTGCCCATCGGGCCCTTGATACCGCGCAGCGGGTAGCGGTCGATGAGCTCACGCAGGCGGGTCAGCGCGATGAGCAGCTCGTCGGCGGCGGAGGCGAACCGCTTGCCGAGCGTGGTGGCCTGGGCTGCGACATTGTGCGAACGGCCCGCCATAACCAGCGTGTGATACTCGGCGGCCCGCTCGGCCAGCCGCGCCACCACCGCGACACCGTGCGCATGCACATGCTCGAGCGAGAGCCGGATCTGCAGCTGCTCGACATTCTCGGTGAGATCGCGGCTGGTCATGCCCTTGTGCACATGCTCGTGCCCGGCCCGCGCATTGAATTCCTCGATGCGCGCCTTCACGTCATGGCGGGTGACCCGCTCACGCTCGGCAATCGAGGCCGGATCCACCTGATCGATGACCCGCTCGTAATCGTCGATGACGCCCGCAGGCAGGTCGATGCCGAGTTCGGACTGCGCCCGCAACACCTCCAGCCACAGCCGCCGCTCGAGCACGATCTTGTTCTCGGGCGACCAGAGATGCACCAACTCGGGGCTGGCGTATCGAGTGGCAAGGACGTTCGGGACGAGGCTCACGACTGCGCCTCGCTGGCGCTCGGCTCCGTCGTACGCCTAGGCGCTGTACCTTTGGTTCGCTCGCTGCGCTCTCTCACGTCTTGTCAGTCTAGTGTCCGAAACCTGTCGACCTGCTGCGGCGTCTGTATCTGATGTGGTGCGAGCGGGCCCTCCGTGGTTACGCGAGCTACCGCCTCCGGGCCTGACGCTCGCACCGGGGGCGCGACGATATCGATGACCTCGAGCAATGCCCCGCGCGCCATTCGCCTTGGCTCCGGGTCCATTTCGCTCAGCGCCGCGACCACGGCACCGTCGACCACCGCGACCATCCTGCGCAACTGCTCGGGCCGGACCGCCCGATCGGAGCGGCGCAACACATCGGCGAGCAGCTCGTCCAGCTGCGCACGCAGCCGCAGCTGTACTTCACGCAGTTCCGGATGCCGCGCCGAGGCCACCGAACGTTCATAGCGTGCGATGAGCTGTCCGCGTGCGCCCTCGTCGTTTCCGTCCGACCCCACCAACAGGTCCAACACCAGATCGACGGTCGCCTCCGCGCCGCGTCTGCGGTGGCTCACCTCGCCGACCCGACGCCGCATCGCGTCCAGTTCCACATTGCCGCTGAATTCGACCGCACGCGCGATCAAATCATCGAGCGACTCGAAGTAATACGTCGTCGACGCCAGCGGAAGGTCGGCGCGCGTCGCGACCGAGCGATGCCGCACCGCATCGAATCCGCCTTCGAGTAACAACTCGGCGGCGGCCGCTACCAAAGCCTGGCGACGCCGTTCGCCTTTCGGGGTCGTCGCGGTTATCACCGTGCCATCGTGCCAGTCATCATCAGTTCATCCGTGCGAAATCAGAGAGGAAACCCAGAGAGTGCAAACCCAGCCATCGTTGTTTTACCGCATCTGCTCGTTCAGGGTGTCGAACTGTGCAAACTCGTTGTCGGGCAGGATGATCAACAACGCAGGTAGTGACCCAGCCGAACGAGTGCCGCCTCGATGTCGGCGGTAGCTCCGGCGAAGGAGAACCGTACCGTCCGGTGCCCCGCCGCGGTATCGAAGTCGATTCCGGGCGCGAGGGCGACTCCGGTGTGATCGAGCACCTCGGCACACCACTTGCGGGAATCATCGGTGAGATGGCCGATATCGGCGTAGGCGTAGAAGGCGCCGTCGGCCGGAGCCAGCTCGGTGATGCCGAGTTTCGGCAGACCCTCCAGCAGCAGTTGCCGATTCACCGCGTAGCGGCGGACGTGGCCGTCGAGCTCCGCCTTGGCCTCGGCGCCGAAGGCGTGCAGCGCCGCGAACTGCGAGACCGCGGGCGGACACACGGTCATATTCGACGCCAGCCGCTGCAGCGCGGGCCGCAAACCGGTCGGCGCCAGCATCCAGCCGAGCCGCCAACCGGTCATCGAAAAGTACTTCGAGACCGAACCGATGACCACGGATTCGCGCGAGGTCTCCCAGGACGATGACGTCCGGCCGACGCTGACGCCCTGGTAGGTGATGCCGTGGTAGATCTCGTCGGAGATCAGTAGGGTGCCGTGCGCATCGCACCAGCGGGCCAGTGCGGCGAGTTCAGCCGGATCGATCATGGTGCCGGTCGGGTTGGCCGGACTGGCCACGATAAGGCCCGCAGGCGGTTGCGGGAGCGCTTCCAGCATGGCGACCGTCGGCTGGAATCGGGTCTGGGCACCGCAATCGAGTTCGACCACACGACAACCCAGCGCGGTCAGGGTGTTGCGGTACGCCGGATATCCGGGCCTGGCCACCACGACGGTATCCCCGGCATCGAATGCGGCCAGGAAGATGAGGGTGAACGCGCCGGACGATCCGGTTGTCACCACGACGTCATCGGGCTCGACGGCATATCCGTAGGTATCGCGGTGGTGTTCGGCGATCGCTTCGCGCAGCGGCAGAACGCCGAATGTCTCTGTGTAACCGAGCAATTCGGAATCGATCGCCGTCTTCGTCGCGCGCAGCACCGGTGTGGGTGCTGGCGTCGAGGGCTGCCCGGCCGCCAGCACCAGCACATCGCCGTGCGTCCTGGCCCTTTCCGCGGCGGCTTTCCAGACATCCATCACGTAGAAAGGTGGAATGGTCGACCGGCGAGATTCTCTGGGCACCCGACGTACGGTAGACCTTCCCGAACATCGGGTGGGCGCCGATGCTCGGCTTTCGTCGACAGGTATCGAAATGCGACCCACCGCGCGGTTCGGCAGGTGCGCGGCATGCGGCACGGGTTATGGTCGGCGTTAATGCTTGACAAGGCTCGCCGGGCGCGGCTGGACCGAGTACCCGGGGTGGGTGGCATCGGTGTCATTCCCCCCGATTGGCGTGCCGAGTTGCGCAAGCGGCGCGAGTCCGAGTTGGGCGGGCGGGCGCGTGAGGTGCTCGGCGAGTGCAAGCAAGGCCTGGTCTGGTTGCGTCGGCAACCACCGCCCGACCTGCGTGCACTGTGGGAGGACCGGCCCAAGCTCGACTACCGCGCGTTAGTGCGCAAGCACCGGATTCTGATCGCCGGAGTCTGTGTCACCGCGGTATTCGCCGCCGCCGATTCCTCGTTCGATTGGGGCGTCACGGATCGCACCCCGAGCCCGGACGAGACCCAACGCGTCGCCTTCGCCTATCCACAGCAGATGCAGTCGACACCGCCGTCGGTGAAGCGCTATCTGAACGCCATCGCCAACGGTGAGCGCATCCGTGAGCAGGAGGTCGTCGCGGCCGCGGCCCGCGCGACGCTGGAACGTGCCAAGGCCGAGGCGGCCGCGGCCGTGTCCGGTGAATATCAGCCGTGGATGGCGGGCAGCGCGCCGGCCACCGCCGGGTCGGTGCTGCCCGGCATCACCGGCATGGTTTTGCCGGCGCGCGGCACCTTCACGTCCGGATTCGGTTCGCGCTGGGGCACTTTCCACAACGGCATCGATATAGCAGGACCGATCGGCACACCGATTTACGCCGTCGCCAGCGGCACCGTCATCGATGCGGGTCCCGCGCAAGGCTTCGGGCTATGGGTGCGGATCCGGCACGATGACGGCAGCATCACCGTCTATGGGCATATGTACGACTTCTTCGTCTCCGTCGGCGAACGTGTCCCGGCGGGGATGCAGATCGCCCGCATGGGTAACCGCGGTGATTCCACGGGGCCGCATCTGCACTTCGAGGTGATTGTCAACGGACAACACGTCGACCCACAGCAGTGGTTGGCACTGCACGGACTCGGCATTTAATGGCCGCGCCTGCGGCGCGGCGTGTTCGCGGCCCCCTGGTGTCTCGCGTCCGAGCCGTCGAGACTGGCGACTTCGTCGCATGCGCTTCGACGGCTCGGACGCGAGACGGGCCACGAACGGGTCGCTCGTAAGACTCGCTCCGTGGTGGTCAGTGCGGGCGGTGCGTTCAACACCTCATGCACGCATACTCAAAGGTCGAATCCCGAGCGCGCGGCGCATACGCTTCGACGACTCGCACGCGAGACGGGCCACTCGTATGACTCACTCCGTGGGGTCACCAGTGCGAGTCATTATCCGTCAAACGCTGATGCGATCCTCGACCGCGGCGAGGCCGATGTCGGTGCGGAAGTGGCTGCCGGGCAACTTGATCGAGGCGATGCGGTCGTAGGCGTGCGCGCGGGCGTCGGCAAGATCCGCGCCGATGCCGACGACGCTGAGCACACGACCGCCTACGGAGACCAGCGCCCCGTCCTCGCGCAATGCGGTTCCCGCGTGCAGCACAGCGGACGAGTCGTCGGTTGTGCCCTCGTCCGCTCCGGTGATCACATCACCGACGCGGGGATGACCCGGGTAGTTCTCGGCGGCGATCACCACCGTGACGGCCGAACCGTCGCGCCAACGCGGCGCGGCGACCTCGGCGAGCGTGCCGGTCGCGGTGGCGTTCAGCAATTCGCCGAGCGGACTCTCCAGCAGCGCGAGCACGGCCTGGGTCTCCGGATCGCCGAAGCGACAATTGAATTCGACGACGGCGGGTCCGTCGGCACCGATCGCCAGACCCGCGTAGAGCAGGCCGGAGAAGCCGCAGCCACGCCGCACCAACTCCGCCGCGACGGGCTGCACGACATCCTCGACGATCGTGGTGACCGTCTCCTGCGGCAACCACGGCAGCGGGGTGTACGCGCCCATACCACCGGTATTCGGCCCGGTATCACCGTCGCCGACGCGCTTGTGGTCCTGCGCGGGCAGCAACGGCACCACGGTCTCGCCGTCGACCAGACAGAACAGCGAAACCTCGGGCCCGTCCAAGAAGGATTCCAGCAGCACCGGATGGCCCTGCTCGAGCAGTTCGGCACCGTGGTCGCGGGCTGCAAGCCGGTCGGCGGTCACCACCACACCCTTGCCCGCGGCCAGGCCGTCGTCCTTGACCACCCAGGTCGGGCCGAACCGGTCCAGTGCGGCGTCGAGTTCAGCGGGGTTGTCCACGATCTCGCTGCGCGCGGTGCGGACCCCGGCGGCGGTCATGACGTCCTTGGCGAAGGCCTTCGAACCCTCGATGCGCGCGGCCGCGGCCGACGGACCGAAGCACGCGATACCCGCGGCCCGGACCGCGTCGGCGACGCCGAGCACCAGCGGCACCTCGGGTCCGATCACCACCAGGTCGGCGTCCAGTTCGGTAGCCAGGGCGACAACCGCCTCCGCGGAGGACTGATCGACCGCTCTGACCTGCGCGCACTGGGCGATACCCGCATTGCCCGGCGCCGCGAACAACGCGGTCACCACGGGGTCCCGGCGCAGGGCCAGGACGAGGGCATGTTCACGGGCTCCGGAACCGATAACGAGTACGCGCACGGGCAACAGCTTAGGGTGTGCCGAACTCGCCCCGACCAGTAGTCCGCGCACCCGATACGCGGGGTTCATCGGCCGTACATCGCACACCCGCCGATCCCGGCAGGGCGATACCGATTACTGCCGCGGCCCACCCCGATAACCACTGGTGGGCGGGTAAGCGATGACCGATTTCGTAAGCACATGGGGGCACACCCAAAAGCCGACCGCCCGGTTACCGCCGGCCCGTATTGTGGGTATCGAGGCACCGGACGACCGGCAAATACGCGGAGAGGCGGGGGAGTCTATGGGTCTGATCGACGGACTGATGGGCAATGCCGGGCGGATCGATCCCGGTAAGGCTCAAGAGGAATACGCGAGACTGATGGGCGGCGGTGAACAGGTCTATGCCGCTTACCTTCTCGTCCGCGATGCGATTCTGTTCACCAACAAGCGGCTCATCCTGGTCGACAAGCAGGGGGTCACCGGCCGCAAGGTGAGCTATCACAGCATCCCCTACCGCGCCATCACCCACTTCTCGGTGGAAACCGCGGGCACCTTCGACCTCGATGCCGAACTCTGCATCTGGATCTCCGGCACCCACGAACCGGTGCAGAAGCGATTCAACCGCCAGGTCGACATCTACGAAGTGCAGAGCATCCTGTCGCACTACGTCGCCTGACCACTGAACCCGCGGGTGATCACCCGGGCCAGGTCAGCAGCAATTCGAGAAACTGGCTCGATGCCACCGATGGTGACGAAGGCCGCCTCCGAGATACCGTTCGTGGTCTCGATCCGCGGCGGCCGAGCGTTGATCTGTCGGTGGGTGAGCAGACCTGCGGGAACTCTCGGCGTAGCCTGCGGTGCATGGCTTCTGTTTTCAGCGCGATCATCGAGGGCCAGCTGCCGGGCCGTTTCGTCTGGGAGGACGACGAATTCGTCGCATTCCTCACCATCGCCCCGGTGACGCAAGGGCACACACTGGTGGTCCCCCGCAAGGAGATCGATCAGTGGCAGGACGTCGACGCCGACACCTTCGCACGGCTCAACGGCGTCGCGCAGAAGATCGGCCGAGCGGTCCGCCAGGCCTGGGACGCCCCTCGCGCCGGCCTACTCATCGCCGGCCTGGAAGTCCCCCACCTGCACGTCCACGTCTTCCCCGCCTTCACCATGGGCAACTTCGACATCTCCGGCGCCAACCCCCACCCCACTCCCGAATCCCTCGACGAAGCCCAAACGAAAATCAAGTCCGCCCTCCGCGACCTGGGCTACGGATCCAACGTTCCCGATTGATCAGGCGTCGCTTCGGTGCGCCGGGTGGGTTGACCAGGCCGCATAGGTGTCGCGGAACGCCTCGCGGACGGTCGCCGCATCCGGCGCGTCTCGGCCTTCGATTCCGGAGACCACCTCGGCGACGCGCCAGTTGGACGGGACCAGTCAGCCGGAAGCCACGTCCGTGAGCGTGACGTCGGCCGCCTCATCCGGCTTGTCGGCCGCTAAGCCCAGGTTCATATTCGCCGTAGCGATTCGGCGCGTCGGCGCGGTCACACCGAATCGCCCGCGCTCATGTCTGGATCGACGCGGCGCAACGCTGATGCCAACCATTCGGACCGGCGGTGTTCGGCTGGCATCACTGCCAGCCCGTGTGTCGCCTCCCCAATTGCTTCGGCCGTCTGCCCCAGCAGCGCCAGCACACCGCCACGCTGCACAGCCCCGAATCCGGTACTCCACCAATACATCGACGCAGGGGGCTCAGCACCGTCCGCCGCTTCCGTCGCCGCATCGGCCAGAGCCATCGCGCGTTGCGCTTCGACCTTCTCTCCGTGCGCGGCCAATAGCTCGGCTCGCCGCATTCGCCCATAGGCCGTGATGACGGGGTGCACGTCCCCTACCGCCAGCGCGGCGTCCGACAGGGCGAGGACTTCGTCATAATTTCCCGCGCTCATAGTCACGTAGCCAAAGAAGCCCAGGCTGTGGGCAAGCCGGTCCGGGTCGCGAGACTCCTCCGCCAGGCTCACAGCGGTGCCGAGGCTACGCCGGGCAGCGGCATCAGCTCCGATCGCGTGCTCCAGCCACCCGCGATACTGCGTGATCTCCGACGCGAGGGACGCCGCATTACTCCGTCCCACACGCGCCTCGCCGGCAAATGTCTCGGTCATCTCGGCCATGCCCCGGACGGCGGGCAGAACTGTCAAAGCTCCTGCCGCGTCCTCGAATCGGCGCGTAGCAGCCAACATCACCGCCACGTCGGACAAGGCGGTGATGTCCACGCTGGCTGGTGCTCGCGCCACCGCCGTCAGCCGCTCCAAGTCCGCGCCGAGCACCCTTTCGTAGGCAGCGACGACACCGGCAGGTACCGGACGCTGGCCGGTCTCGATCAGCGACAGGTATGCCCTGCTGTAGTAGCTCCGCTCGGCCATCGCGCGCAGCGAGATACCCGCCGCCTCGCGAGCAGCGCGCATCAGCGCACCGGGTTCCATAAAGACCAGCCTAACGCGCACAGTGCGCTGGTAGACGCTGTAGACGCATGTGGACACCGAACTGATCCGTTCCCGAAAGCTCCACGCCTAGCGTGTTTTTCAGCCCCGCCGCCGGGTCGATGCCGTGGCCTCATCGCACCCCGTCGGCGGGTGCACACCAACACGGACAGCTGAAGGGGGCAAGCGATGGATCTCCCGGCGCGATTCGATGACGAGGATCTCCGCAAGCTTGCGATCGCCGCGGATGACGACGAGGGGTACCGCTATCTCCAGCGCGACGATGGCTCATGGGCATTGATCGATGGCGAGGGGTGGGAAGTCGAGTTCGCCGAACCCGACACCGACGCGATGTCGGCGATCGCAGCGGCGATGCGCGCGTCGATCGACATAGAGCCGGTGTCGGTCGAAGACACCGAGATCCGATGAGCGGCGGCTGGATCGTGCTCGGGTATGTCGTCGTGATCGGACTCCCCTTGGCCGTCGCAGTGCCGTCGCTCAGCGATTTTCGCGGGGGAGGCGGACGGTGAAGGTGGTGCCTTCGCCCTCGGCGCTTTCGACACTCACTGTGCCGTTGTGGGCGTCGACGAGGGCTTGGACGATGGACAGGCCGAGGCCGGTGCCGCCGCTGGCGCGGGTACGGGAGGTGTCGGTGCGGTAGAAGCGTTCGAATATGCGGTCGGCTTCCTCGGGCGGTAGGCCCGGACCGGTATCGGCGACTTCGAGCAGGACCTCGTCTTCGGTTGGGGTCAGCCGGACCGTGACGTCGGCGTCTGGCGGCGTATGTGTGAGGGCGTTGTTCATCAGGTTGGCCAGTATCTGACGCAGCCGCGCTTCGTCGCCGACCACTTCCAATGTTCCTGTGCCCGAACGGATCTCCAGTTCGACAGCGCGGTGCGGACCATCATCGCTATTGGCCGCGGCGACGGCGCGGGCGTTATGCACGGCGTCGCTGGCGAGGGCGAGCAGGTCGACCTGACCTAGTTCCAATGGGCGCTGCGCATCCAGTCGGGCCAGCATCAACAGATCCTCGACGAGCAGGCCCATGCGCTGGGCCTCGTGTTCGATGCGGTCCATGAACATGGCCGGATCCGCGGTCGCGCCCTGCCGATACAGTTCCGCGAAGCCACTGATGGTGGTTAGTGGGGTGCGCAGCTCATGACTCGCATCGGCGATGAAGCGACGCATCTTCGCCTCGGAGCGCCGGGCCGCCGACTCGGACGCTTCTGTCGCGGCGAAGGCCCGCTGGATCTGGGCGAGCATGCCGTTGAGCGATTGAGACAGCCGGTCGACCTCGGTATTGGTGCCGCGCACCGGAACTCGGCGATGCAGATCACCTGCGGCAATGGCGGCGGCGGTCTTCTCGACCGCGCGCAGCGGCCGCAGACTGCGTCGGATTACGAAGTAGGCGAGCACCGCCAGCGCGCCGAGCACCGCGGCGCCGACCATGAGCTGCAACATGATCAGTCGATTGGCGGTGTCGATATTCTCGGTGAGCGGTATCGCGACCGTTGTCGTCGTATCGGGCGAAACCGCCGTCATGGTCCGCCATTTGACCGTCGAGCCGTTCTTGGAACCGATGGTCACCGGTTTGGTGAGTACCTTGCTGCCCGGCGGATCCGTGCTCGGCCGCGTATCGGTCAATCGTGGCAGCTCGGGTTCGGCCTCCTCATTGAACGGCCTGGTCTCGAGATAAACGGTGCCGTTGCCGCCGGGGGTCGGCTCGATGCGGACATAGAAGGTGCTCGACGGATGCGGCGGATTCGAAGGAGTCGGCGGCCGCGGCCGCGACCACGCCATCACCGCATCGCGGAGCTGCTGATCGGTGCGGTGCAGCAGCGAATTCTCCAGCGCCGAGGTGACGACCATGCCCGAGGCGAACAGTCCGAGCGCGCAGAGCAGCACCAGCGCGAGCACGAGCGTCACCCGCAGCGGAATCGCCGAAGTAGCGCGGGCCAGTTTGCGACGGGTCCGTTCGATTCGAGAGGTGATCATTTCTCGGACTGGCGCATGCGATTCGGCGCGCGCATCACATAGCCAACGCCACGCAACGTGTGAATCAAACGCTGATCGCCCGTGTCGACCTTCTTACGCAGATATGAGACATACGTTTCGACCACGCCGACCTCACCCCCGAAGTCGTAGCGCCACACATGATCCAGGATGCGCGGCTTACTCAACACCGTCCCGGCGTTGACCATGAAATACCGCAGCAGGGTGAATTCGGTGGGCGACAACGCAACCGGCACGCCCGCCTTCCACACCTCGTGCGTGTCATCGTCGAGTTCGATGTCCTCGAACCGAATTCGCGAACTCTCGCGCTGCGGTGCGGTATGCCCGAACCGGCGCAAAACAACTCGCAGCCGGGCCACCACTTCCTCGAGGCTGAACGGTTTGGTGATGTAGTCGTCGGCGCCGAGGGTGAGTCCGGCGACCTTGTCCTGCACATCGTCGCGCGCGGTCAGGAACAGCACCGGCGCGTCGATGCCGTCGGCGCGCAGTCGGCGCAGCAGCCCGAAGCCGTCCATGCCAGGCATCATCACATCGACGATCAGCGCCTGCGGTCGGAAGGTGCGCGCCTTGTCCAGTGCCTGCGCCCCGTCGATCGCGGTGTCGACCGCGAACCCCTGATAACGCAGGCTCACCGACAGGAGCTCCACGATCATGGGTTCGTCGTCCACCACCAGTACCCGGGCCTCGGGCGTGGACTCCGCAGGCGCACCACTCATTGCTTCATAATCCGGCAATCGACTGGGAACTGCCTGGACCTTCCCTGGGTGATTCCTGTGAGGTGGTGTCAGCGACGGGGAGCTCGCGACTCCGGGTACACATCGTCGTCGGTCAGCAGTGCGCTGCCCGCGACCTGGTCCTGCGCCAGCGCTTCCAGGAACGACCGCGCCCAGCGATCCACGTCATGCGCGAGCACCTGACGGCGCAGGGAGCGCATTCGGCGACGACGCGTATCGCGGTCGTCCTCCAGCGCGGAGATGACGGCATCCTCGACGCTGTTCAGATCGTGCGGGTTGCACAAATACGCCTGGCGCAATTCGGCTGCGGCACCGGTGAATTCGCTCAATACCAACGCTCCGTTGAGGCCACTGTGACAGGCGACGTATTCCTTGGCGACCAGGTTCATCCCGTCGCGCAACGGAGTCACCAGCATGACGTCGGCGGCCACGAAGAAGGCGACGAGTTCGTCGCGCGCGATCGGCCGGTGCAGATAGTGCACGACCGGATACCCGACCCTGGCGAATTCGCCGTTGATCCGGCCGACCTGGCGCTCGATATCGCCGCGCATCTGGATATAGCTCTCCACCCGCTCGCGGCTCGGGGTGGCCAGTTGCACCATGACGGTATCGGCCGGATCCAGCCTGCCCTCCAGCAACAATTCCTCGAGCGCGGCGAGACGGATATCGATGCCCTTGGTGTAGTCCAAGCGGTCGACGCCGAGCAGGATATTTTTCGGATTGCCGAGTTCGGCACGGATTTTCGCGGCCCGTTCCCGGACCGAGCGGCGGCGGGAATGCTCGTCGAGTTCGGCCGAGGCGATCGAAATCGGGAACGCGCCCACCCGGACCGTGCGGAAACCCACCTGCACCACGCCGAGCTTGGAGCGCACACCGACGGTGCCGCGCGAAGTGGGCTGCCCGGCCAGTCTGCGAGCCAGGTAGAGGAAGTTCTGCGCGCCGCCGGGCAGGTGGAAGCCGATCAAGTCGGCGCCGAGCAGACCCTCGATGATTTCGGTCCGCCACGGCATCTGCATGAACAGCTCGACCGGTGGGAATGGAATGTGCAGGAAGAATCCGATGGTGAGATCGGGCCGCAGCATGCGCAGCATCTTCGGCACCAATTGCAATTGATAGTCCTGCACCCAGACGGTCGCGCCCTCGGCGGCGACCTTCGCGGTGGCCTCGGCGAAACGCCGGTTCACCGTGACATAGGCAGCCCACCAGGCCCGATCGTAGACCGGGCGCACGATCACATCGTGGTACAGCGGCCATAGCGTGCCGTTGGAGAAGCCCTCGTAATACTCGGAGACTTCCTCCGCCGATAGCGGCACCGGATGCAGTTCGAGGCCGTCCTCGATAATCGGATCGATATCTACATCCGGAACACCGGCCCAGCCGACCCAGGACCCCTTGTTGTTGCGGAGTACCGGCTCCAGCGCGGTCACCAGACCACCCGGGCTGCGCTTCCAGCGGGTGGAACCGTCGGGCAGTTTCTCCAGGTCGACCGGCAGCCGGTTGGCGACTACGACGAAGCCGGAACCGGCGCCGTTCACGTCGGCGAGGACGGAGGGGACCACCGTTGTGTCGGGTTCGGATGGGGGCTGTAGAAAGGCGTGTTCGGAGTCGTCGGACGGCTGTTGGGTCATCTGGTCCACTCACGCATCCTTTGCGCGTCGCTGTTCCCGGTGAAGTTATGAGATAGTCGACGGCCCCGTTGACGTCGAGGTGGTTACTCGCCCCGAGAGTTAGGCCCGATGCCCAGCATCGACAGCAGCATCCGGCATTCGTCCGCATCCTCCGCGTAGGCCGCGACAACGCGCTGCGCCTGACGGGCGGTCTCGTCGGCGAGTGGTTCCAGATCGTCGTCCGCGATGTCGTTCGCGCTGCTCTTCGCGGCCATCTTCTTGTCCTCCCGGCTCAGTACGCTCGTACGTGCGAATAGTCAATGGTATCTGGCCACCGTCCAGGTGTGCCGCACCTGGATGCGGGTGACCTAGGACACGTTCGGCGTCATACCCTTCGCTTGTTCATCGAAAACCGAGGCCCTATACCTTGGGAACGCAGGACCAACTCCACGAAAGGGTCGATATGCCACTGGCCACGGTGAACGGAATTTCACTCAACTACCAGGTCAAGGGCGACCGAGCCAAGGGCACGGAGGCGAAGGGCGCGGGTCCGCTGGTCGTCATGATCATGGGTACCGGCAGCCCGGGCAGGGTCTGGGAGTTGCATCAGGTCCCGGCGCTGGTCAAGGCGGGATATCGGGTCTGCACCTTCGACAATCGCGGCATCAAACCGTCCTATGAGGCGGCTGAGGGGATGACCATCGATCAGCTGGTCGGCGATACCGCCGGACTCATCGAACTGCTCGACGAGGGGCCGGCACTGGTGGTCGGCACGTCGATGGGCGCGCGGGTGGCCCAGGAACTCGCGCTGGCGCGTCCGGAATTGGTGCGCAAGGCCGTATTCATGGCCGGCCACGGCCGCCTCGACCAGTTCCAGAAGACGCTTTCGCTCGGCGAACACGAACTCGACGCCAGTGGGGTCACCCTGCCCGCGAAGTATGAGGCCGCGGTGACCGCGGTGATGAATATGTCGCCAGCGACCATGGCCGATCCGAACGCCGCGCGCGACTGGCTCGATCTGTTCGAATTCACCGGTGGTGCGGTGACGCCCGGCATCCGCGCCCAGCGCCGGATGGACCATGATTTCGACCGGGTGCAGGCCTACCGCGGCATCAAGGTGCCGTGCCTGGCCATCGGATTCGCCGACGATCGGATGATTCCGCCGTATCTGTCCAGGGAGGTTGCCGAGGTCATCCCCGGTGCGCGTTACCTGGAAGTTCCTGATGCGGGGCACTATGGCTATCTCGAACGTCCAGAAGCGGTGAACAAGATCCTGCTCGATTTCTTCGCGGCCTGAGGTAACCGCCTACG
Source organism: Nocardia sp. CA-084685 (assembly GCF_050955785.1). Classification (NCBI taxonomy): domain Bacteria; kingdom Bacillati; phylum Actinomycetota; class Actinomycetes; order Mycobacteriales; family Nocardiaceae; genus Nocardia; species Nocardia sp. CA-084685. The sequence continues at coordinate 596,850 of NZ_CP192094.1, read as the reverse complement.
CGTAACGTCTGCCTTGCTAGGGTCGACACAACGCTCGGGGATCTTCCGGCGCTCGACAGCGTTGGACGAGCCAAGGGCAATCCCGTACACGCGCCAGTATCCAGTGAGGTGAAATTGAGCACCAATCCCTTCGATGACGAAGACGGCCGCTTCTTCGTTCTGGTCAACGATGAGGAACAGCATTCGCTGTGGCCGGCCTTTGCGGAGGTTCCGGCCGGATGGCGAGTCGTTTTCGGCGAGGACAGCCGCGCCGCGTGCGTGGAGTACGTCGAAAAGAACTGGACCGACATGCGTCCGAAGAGCCTGCGCGACGCCATGGCCGCCGATGACGCGGCCCGTCAGGGCGCCCAGTCCTGACTCGCGGTATCCGATACTGCGCCGGGCTCTGCTGAACCGTCACTGCGTGGCACCGTAAAGCCGGTGTCACGCAGCTGGCGCGCCCGGTTTGATTCGCACCGTTTTTCCAGAAAGACACCGTCCGCATCCTTGCTCAGTGGTAGAGCACCCGCCTTAAGCACTGGACCGATATGCGGCCCAAGAGCCTGCATAACGCGATGGCCGCCGACGACGCGGCGCGGCAGGCCGCCGCCCAGTCCTGGACCCGCGGTATCCCACACTGCGCCGATCTCTCACCGAGCTGCAGCAGGGTGTCGCCGTAACTGTTCACCTTGCTGCAGCGCAGTAGTCCTCAGCCTAGTAAGACTGCCCGTTGGCGTATCTCTCACGCCGAGAGTGCCTACCGTTGCCCCGGTTCCGGCTCTTGTACGTCGGCAGCTGGGAGTCGCAGTTCGGGCAGATGAGCCGCAGGTTCTCCCGTCGATTGTGAGTGGGATCGCCATCAATGTGGTCAAGGATGAACGCGAGTGGGCGCCCGCACCATTCGCTCCTAATACCGCATATCGCGCATCTGCGGCTCTGGGCGTCGGTCAGGTAATCACGGAGATAATGCCCTTGGTGGCCGCGTACTCGAGCTTCACCTGTATGCAACCACCGCTCGGTCAGGGCTTTGCGCTGGGTGCCTGCTGGCATCCCAGACTGCAGTAGACCCGCTGACTCCGTTTGACCAGCGCAGCGGCGCACCCCTTGCATCGCCTCACGCTGTGGACGCTACCGCTACCCACCGACAATGCCGGAGGATCGCTAAGACGCCGCCGGGCACCGGAAACCCGGTGTCGCGCCGTCGGTGCGCCCCGTTATGATGGCAACCGCTTCACCCGCCTCCTTAGCTCAGTGGTAGAGCACCGCTCTTGTAAAGCGAAGGTCGTCAGTTCAATCCTGACAGGGGGCTCCGATACGGGCGCGCCACTAACGGCGCGCCCGTTCTCGTTGGGTCTTGCATTCGGCAAGCTCGTCGGCGCTGCTAGCTGGAGCGATTGGCGAACGGACGCTTGCCGTACATGGCTACGAAGTCAGCGATCAGCGCCTTTTCCAGAGCCCGGGCGTCGTCTTCCGGGCGCCATCCGACGAGCAGGTAGGTCCGCGCTGTCGGCGAGCTGCCAGATCATTCGTCCGCCCCAGTGGGCGACGGGTTGCCCCGCCCCGTGCCGTCGGTACTCATCCAACCGCTTACGCAGCCCCGCCTGCCGGACGCGCCGGCGTTCGCCTTCCCGATATAGACGACAGGTTCGCCCGGCACCCACGACATCTGCAGCTCCGCGAGCGGAACCGAAGGATCCTTGCCCTTGAACCACCCCGCCGGGGCTCTGCGCGGCAAGAAGACAGGTGGTGCCGCACCGATCCGCGTGACTACATAGACCTCTGACCTGACTCCGTCGGCACATCGCTTGCCGCCAACTCGGCGAAGCCGTACGAATCCGCTGAACCCGGACAGTGCAAATGTCATGTCAGGAGTTGACCGATCCGGTGCGCCGGTTCAGACGCTGACTGCGACCGCGTACTGCTGATGGTTCAGGCCCGCGCTCGGTATCCGCGCCACCGACACGGGCACACGGCCCCAGGTCGAGCTGCCCGGCCGCCTTCTAACGCTCGGAACACACGCGGAGGAGTTCAGACGGCAGGGACAGCGGTCGGCTAGATCGGCGTGACTGCGGAAACCAGCCAGCGGCCGTCGTTCTTGTCGAGGCTTACCCGGACTCGGCTGGTGCTGATATTCGCTTGGGGGGAGTCCTTGCCGGTGCTTACCTGGTTCAGGTAGAGCAGGACTACTGCGTGGGCGGGTTCGGCGGAGACTACGCCGGTGGCCTGGGTGGTGGCCTGGACGTTGAGTTCCTTTTCCTTGGCGCCGGGGGCGATGGCTTCCTTGATCAGTTTCAGGTAGTCGTCGCGGAAGCTGCCGCCGAGATTGTCGGCGGCCTTCGGCAATTCGGCGTCCACCGTTTTGAAGTTGTAGGTGAACATCGCTTCGACGGTGCGCTGCGCCGCGGGGACGGCCTGGGTGCGGGCCTGTTCGCTCTTGCGGTCGTTCCAGTACTTGTATCCGGTGACGCCGCAGATGGCCGCCAGCGCGACGATGACGAGGGCGATCGCGGACGCCACCAGAATCAAACGCCTGCGCCCACCCGTCACCCGACCGCCGCCCCTCATCGAATCGCTACGCGATGCTGTCATGCCACGAACTCCACTTGTGAGGCGGTGATCCCGTTGTCGCCGCGGGTGACGGTGACCCGGAATCGGTAGAACCGCGTCTGCGGATCCGCCATACCCGCATTGGTCAGGGTCTGCTTGGCGGCGACCAGCACGCGGGCCGAATCCCCGTCCTCGCTCTCGATGGCGGATTCGACGATCTCACCGGTGGCCTTCACCTTGGCCTGTTCGACAACGCTGGCATAGGCATCCTTGCGCTGGGAGTATTCGGCCTTGAGTTCGCCGGAGGCGACCGCCAGGACGCGGTCGATATCGGCCTTGGCGGTGTCGTCCTTGATCGTGGTGAGATTGAGAATCGCCTGTTTGGCGGTCTGGACGTAGTCCGCGCGCCGCGCATCACGGTCGGAGGCGGTGTGCAGGCTGTATGCGAAGAATCCGGTGCCGATCACCAGCGCGATCGCCACGACCGCGGCCGCGACGGCAGCGGCAACGAGAACCCAGCGCGGTGGAGCGGACTGCGCAGCGCCATCGACAACCTCATCGGCGACGTTGGGTATCTCCAGCGTCGTCACCGGTTCGGCATCCTCGCTCGGAGTGTCCGACTCGGCCTTGGTCACCTTGACGGTGACATCGACGGCCTTGGACAGCTCGACACCTTCGGTCTCGAGCGGGAGCGTGTCCTCCGGCGGCGGACCCGCCGAACGCACCGCCCGTCGCCTCGGCCGAGCCTTGACCACACTGGATTCACTCATGCCCGCACCTCGCTGACGCTCGGTTCCGGCATGCGCGAAGCACGCTGTGACATTGTTCGTTCGGTGCGCTCTCTCACTGCTGCTGCTCCTGAAGCATCGCCTGCCAACTCGACGGTATCGTGCCGGATCCGTCCTTTCCGATATCCCCCTGACGGTACGTGCGTCCGTCCGGTCCCATGAACGTCCCACTGCCGGGATCCAATGTCGTACTGTGCGCGGCCGGGTGGGTCGACCCCTGATCGCCGATCGGGTCGCCCGAGGGCGTCACCGGCTGCGGTGCACCGAATGCCGGGTTATTGCCTTCGGGCACATAGCCGTTCGGATCGCGGCACAGCTCCGGCGATGGCGCCCGCTTACCCGGCACCTCCATACACGGCGTATTGCGGATACCGCGCACGGCCTCCTTGGCGTTCTGCGCCACCTTGCAGTACAGCCCGGGCGGCGTATCCGGAGTGTCGAGCTGCGCGGGTGAGCGGCGCTGTTCCGGCGTGAGGAAGCCGGTGGTGCAGCCGGGCGGATCGTTGAGCTCCAGATGGAAGTCCACGACGGCACCGTATTCGACGGGGCCGCGGATGGCCGTCAGGAACGCGGCGGTCAGCGGCGGAAAAACCACCAGGATCTGTTCCAGACCGGAGTGATAGGTCACCGCGACCTGACCAACGCTGACCAGATTCGACAGCAGAATCGGCAGGGTCGGGCGCAGGTCCTGGAACAGCGTACTCACCTGCTGTGCCGCACCGGGCGTCTTCTCGATGACATTGCGCAATGCCGGATCATGGGCGCGCAATTGGTCGGTGACCGTTGCCAGGTCCTGGGTCCACGACCGGATCGCCGCATCGGACTGATTCTGCGTATCCAGCAGCGGCCCGATCTTTTCCAGCAGATCCTTGGTCGGCTCGGCATTCGCCTGAGCCTCCTGCACCAGCAGCGATGCGGAATCGATGAACTTCTGCAGATCCGGCCCGGCTCCGTTGAAGGCTGTGAACGCGTCGTCGATCACCTGCCGGAGCTTGGTATCGGCAATGCTGGACAGCAGACGATCGGAGCGATCGAGCACAGTGCCGATATCCTCGGGCAGTTTGGTGCGTTCCACCGGAACCACCGACCCGTCGGAAAGGTTGCCGCCCTTGGCATCAGCGGCCGGTACCAGATCGACGTATTGCTCACCGATGGCCGAAACACTGCGCACCCAAGCGTCGACATCGGAGGGGATCTTGTAATCACTGTCAATGGACAGCTTCGCGTCCACACCCGCCGGGGTGAGCCGAACTTCTTCCACCTTGCCGACATTCGTGCCGCGGTAGGCGACATTGGCGGTCGGATACAGCCCGCCGGTGGCCAACAATTCGACCGTCACCTCATAGCGACCGATGCCGAACATGGCGGGCAGCCCCACGTAGGTACCACCCATCACCACCAAGCCGATCACCGTCAGCACCGAGAAGATGGCCAACTGGATCCGGACGAAGCGCGTGAGTTTCATCGGCCCGCACCTTCCTGCCCGACGGGTGGAACGGTGAGGCCCGGAATCGCGGGCAGACCCGGAATCGGGGGCAGCCCAGGGATACTCGGCGTCGGAGCGGGTGTCGCCGGTGGCTGCAACGGTGCCGTCGCCGGATCGCTATTGCCCTCCGCCGAACCGGCCAGACCGCCGAGTGCGCCCTCGACCCCGCCGAACCGACCGCCGAGCGGGGTGCCGGTGAGGAAGTTCGAATCCAACCGCTTGCCCGTGATATCGACGGTCATGAGCAGGTTCATGTAATCGCCCTTGACCGCGTGATCGAGATTCTTCATCGGGAAGGGGAAGGTGAAGATCAGCTTCAGGACCTCGACCAGGCTGTTGCCAGTGCTGGCCAGCGTCTCCAGCACGGGTGCCAGATTCGCCAGATTCGCCTTCAGATTGTCCCCACCCTGCGCGATGATCCGCTGCACCACATCGCTCAGATCGCCAAGGGCGGTCAGGGTATGCGTGATGTTCTCGCGCCGATCGGCGAGCACGGTGAGCGCCGGATGGATCTGTTCGATCGCCGCGGCCACCCGATCCTTCTGCTCGGCCAGCGTGCCGGTGAACCGGTCGAGTCCGCCCATCGCATCGATGATGTCTTTGGTCTGCGAATCCAGTGTGGTGGTCAGCTCGGTCAGCTGCGGCAACAGATCCCGGATCGCATCCTCGCGACCGTTGAATGCGGCATTGAGTTCGTGGGTAATGGTTTCGAGCTGACTGATGCCACCGCCATTGAGCACCACCGACAGCGATGACAGGGTCTGCTCGGTAGTGGGATAGACATCGGCGCGATCCAGCGGGATCAGATCGCCGTTCTTCAGCTCACCCTGTGCCGGAACATCTTTCGGCGCGGCGAGTTCGAGGTGATTGCTACCGAGCAGACTGGTCTGCCCGATTCGGGCGGTCGCATTGGCTGGCAGCTGCACATCGTGGTTCAACCTGACGGTGACCAGCGCGTGCCAGCCTTCCACCTCGATCTTCGACACCGTGCCGACCGTCACGTCGTGCACGCGGACCGGCGAATTGCGGGTCAACGTGGTGACATTGGGCATCTGGATCTCGACTTCATAGGCATTCGGATCACTTCCGGCGGTACCGGGCATGGGCAGCGAATTGAGCCCGTCCCACTCGCAGCCGCTGACGCCGAGCACGACGGCCAATCCGATTGCCGCACCGGCCATTCGCGTGCGCATCATCGCCCTCCTCCCGGAATGGCCAGCCCGGCGATACCGTTCGGCACCGTGACCGGATCCGATTGCGGCACCGAATCACTCGGTCCGCGCGCGGCCAGACTCGGCGGACTGTAGACGAGCTGGTTCGGGAACGCGGTTTGGTTGGAAACCGGATTGGCAAGCAGCGGGGGGTAATTCATCATGAGCTGCTGGATGACCGGTGCCAGATATTGGCGGCACAGGGCAGCGCTCTGATCGGAACCGTTGGCATCGTTCGCCTCGACCGCGCCGCACAGGAAGGCGAAGGGGTTGGCGAAGTTCGGCGCGACGACCGCACCGGTGAGGCTGCCTTGGGCCGGATCGTAGATCTGATAGAAGTTCACCAGAGACGTCGGTCCGGAATGCAATACCTGCTCGAGCTGGGGCCGCTTATCCGCGAGGATCTGGGTGACCTCGGCCAGTCGCTGCACACCTTCGGTCAGCGCCCCACCGCGCTCTTGAATGAACCGCTGAACATCACCGACGGCGATGTCGAGATTGTCCAGCCCGGCACCGAGATCACCGGAAACATTCGCGAGCACCGACGAGACCGAGGCGAGTCGACCGCCGAATTGGACGATCTGGTCGTTGCTCTTGGACAGCACATCCACGAACTGCTGCAGATTGCGGATGGTGCCGAACAGATCGGTGCGCCCGTCCGACAACGTGCTCAACGTATGCGACAGCTCGCGCAGCGTATCGCGCAGCGCCTGCGCATTGCCATTGCCGAGATTGTCGGCGGCGGTATTCACGAACCGTCCGAACGAACCCTGCTTATCGTCGCCGACCGGTCCCAATGTGGTTGCCAACCTGGATAATTCGGCCTTGATGTCATCCCATTCGACCGGAACCGCGGTGTGCTCGATCGGAATCACACTGCCGTCGTGCATCTTCGGCCCACCGGTGTAGGCCGGGGCCAATTGGATGAACCGCGCCGACACCAGCGATGGCGAAATGATGACCGCCTTGGCATCCGCGGGGATCTCGATACCGCGATCGAGCGTCATCGCGACGCGGACCTGGTCCCTACCGGGATCGATGGAGTCGATCCGGCCGACCGCGACGCCGAGCACCCGCACCTCGTCACCGGCGTACAGGCCGGTCGTGGACGGGAAATAGGCGGTGATCGAGGTCCTTCCGATCCGCGATATCAGTGACCACCCACCGGCGATCACCAGCGCGGCGATGACGACCAGCGCGAGCACCCGCACCCACCGCGGTGCCGAACGAACAGTGCGCATTGCATTCATCGCGGCGGCTCCTGAATCGCGGGCTCGATCGACGGCAACGCGGGGTCGGTCAGATATGCGCGGAAGGAATCGGGCACATGCTGCGGCCAGACCAGCGCGTCGACGAGTATCTGCAGGCCGCGCGTAGTCGCGTTCGAGACATATGCCTGGAAGTACGGACCGCTGCCGACCTGTTCACCGAGCGCGGCCGAGAACGGGCCGAGTCCATCGAGCGCTTTCGACAGGTTGTCTTTATTGGATTGCAGCAGTGCCAGCACCGAATTCAGCCGGTCCAGTGTGGGTTTCAGCTGTGCCTCGTTGTCGTTGACGAGGCCGGTCAGCTGCTGGGCCAGCCCATTGATGTACACGATCAACTGACTGAGCGCGCCGCGCCGCCGATCCAGTTCGCCGAGCAACTCATTGCCGTCGACCAGCAGCGCATTGATCTGATTGCTCCGGTCGGCGAGCACCTTGGTGACGTTCTGCGCCCGGCGGAGCAACTCGGTCAGCGCCTGATCTCTGGCATTCAGGCTGCGCGAGAGTTGCGTGACACCGTCGAGTGCCGACCGCAGTGGGGCCGGAGTATTGGCGAAGGTCGTGGACAATGCGTCGAGTGTCTGGTTGACCTGGTCCATATCCAGGCCTTTGACGGTATTCGTCAAATCGCCGAGCGCGTCGGTGAGCGAATACGGCGAGGTGGTGCGGTCCAACGGAATGGTGTCGTCGGTGCGGGTCGAACCGCTGCCCGCCGGAGTCACCTCCAGCGATTTGCGGCCGAGTACCGTATTGGTTTTGATGGCGGCACTCGTCTTATTGCCCAGCACGATTTCCTCGTCCAGTGTGAACCGCACGTAGACCTTCGCACCATCCAGCTTCACCTGCTCGACGCGTCCCGACTTCACACCCGCGACCTGCACATTGTCACCGGGAACCAGTCCGCCCGCATCGGCGAAGTAGGCGGTATAGGTCGCGCCGGAGCGAATGAAAGGCAGCCGGTCCACCTGCAGTGCGGACAGCGACACCGTGGTCGCTACGACAATGCCGATAATGCCGAGCGAGACTGCGCGTGATCGGGTTTCGTTCATCGGGTCTTCGCACACCTTCCCGTCGTCTGCAACCCGGGCAGGGTGATGTGCAACGGCTTGCCGTCCGGCCCGTCGACAATGAAGTTCGTGCCGCACACGTACATATTCAGGAACGATCCGTAGGAACCGATCCGGACCAGCTTCTTATAGGTTTCGGGCAGCCGATCCAACACCCATTGAATGGTGTCGGAACCGTCGTCGAGTGTGGCGGCGAGGGTGCCGGTCTGCTCGATGGTGGTCTTCAGATCCGGGCGGGCCTGCTGCAGCAGATCGGTCAGGTCCCCGGTCGCGCCGGCGATCCGCGGCAGGGCGGCGCCGATCGGATCCTTATCGGCGGCCAAACCGCTGACCAGCCGCTGCAATTCCTCGAGGGTGGTGGCGAACTGCTGATCGCGGTCATCGATCGTGGCGAGCACGGTCTTCAGATTCTCGATCACGCTGCCGATCAACGCATCTCGATCGGCGAGGGTTTTGGCGAACGATCCGGAACTGTTCAGCAGCGCGACGAGCGTGCCGCCCTGCCCTTGGAAAACCTGGAGCAGCGCCTCGGTCAGATCGTTCACCTGAGCCGGGTCGAGGCCGCGCAACAGCGGTTTGAAGCCACCGAGCAACATATCGAGATCGAGTGCGGGCGAGGTGCGTTCGAGGCCGATCGTGGCGCCCTTGGACATCACCTTCGCGGTGCCCGGCCCCTCCAGCAGTTCGAGATACCGGTCCCCGACCAGGTTTTCGTAGCGGATGGTCGCCTTGGTGCTGGTGTAGAGCCGGTACTTGCTGTCCACATCGAAGTCGACGTGCGCGAGATTGTCCTTGCCGACATGCACCCCGGTCACCGAACCCACCGGCACACCGGCGATTCGAACCTTGGCGCCGTCCAATATGCCGGAGGAGCTGGTGAAGACCGCGTGATAGCCGCTCTCCCTGGCGAAGCGCATCTGACTGAAAACCACCACCAGTCCGGCCAATACCAGCGCCATCACCAGCGTGAAGATGGTCAGCTTGACGGTTGTCGCGCGCGGTTTCACAGCTGCCCCACCCCCGGCAATCCGGCGAACAGCAACTGGAACACCTTGGGCCCGTTGAGATGTGTGGTCGTCGAGGGCGTCCACACGTGCCCATCGGAGGTGTCGGTGACCACGAAGTTCGCGTGGCTGTCCGGTACTCGGTCCAGCACGCCCTCGCAGTGCGGCCCGCCGGTGGCGTTCACCTTCGGTAGATCCTGCGGGTACTGGTAGGCATCGGCACCTGGCATGAAACTCGCATTCAGCGGCACCGCGTCGTACCGTCCGCCGAAGATGTCCTCACCGATCGGGAGCACATTGGCCAGGCCGACGACCAGACAGTACAGCGCGGGCTTGTAGTCATCGAGCAGTTGGGTGGTCGGACGCAGCAGATCCAGCGCCGTCACCAGCGGCTGTTCGTTCTCGTGCAGCACCGAGCCGGTGGTATCGGCCAATCCGATGAGGTTGACCAGCATGGCATCGACGTTCTCCTGCTCCTCGACGAGCGTTGCGGCCGTCACGGTCACGTTGTCGGTCGTGCGCAGCAGATCCGGCACGGTATCGGCATACAGGTTGGTGACGCCGGTCGAGGAGACCAGATCCCGTTGCAGCGCGGGCAGACTCGGATTGATATCGCGCAGGTAGGCATCGCTGCGGGCGAGCAGATCACCGAGCTTCTCACCACGCCCCTGCAGCGCGGTGCCCAGTGCCGACAGTGTGGCATTGAGCTTTTCGGGCTCGATCTTCTGCAGCACATCGGTCAGATGCTGGAACAGCGTATTGAATTCGACGGTCACGGATTCGGCCGTCACGGTCGATCCGGGCTTCAGCGGTGTCGACGAAGGCTGGTCCGGCGCAGTGAAATTGATGTACTTGGCGCCGAATACCGTGGTGGACTTGATATCCACGGTCGCGTTGGACGGAACCATTTTCAGCAGTTCGGGATCCATCGCCAACGTCAGCTCGGCGCCCTCGGCGGTCTGCTTGATCTGCGAGACCCGCCCGATCTCCACACCGCGAATCTTCACCTTGGCGTCGGGATCGAGCACCAAGCCGCTTCGTGGTGCGTCCACCATGACGGTCACCGTCTTGGTGAATCCGCCGACGAACATGACCATCGCGACGGACACGATCGCGACCAGCGCGATCACCATGCCGAGCCCGGCGAGCTTGAGCCCGAGCCCGCCGCGCAGTGCCGCGCTGAGGCCGCTTCCCGATTGCTTCGTTGCCATACCGCTCTACCCGGAGAGATGGAAGTTGCCGGAGGTGCCGTAGATGGCCAGCGAGATCAGCAGTGTCACCGTGACCACCGCGACCAATGAGGCCCGCACCGCATTGCCGACCGCGATCCCGACCCCGACCGGTCCGCCCGCGGCGTTGTAGCCGTAGTAGGTGTGAATCATCATGACCGCCAGGGCCATGAAGATCGCCTGGGCGAAGGACCAGAGGATGTCGCTGGGGATCAGGAAGGTGGAGAAGTAGTGGTCGTAGACGCCCGCCGACTGCCCGTAGATGACCACGGTGGCGAATCGGCTGGCGATGAACGAACAGATCACCGCGAGCGCGTACAGCGGCACGATCGCGATCATGCCCGCGAGCACCCGGGTGCCGACCAGATACGGCACCGGCCGGATCGCCATGGACTCCAGTGCGTCGATCTCCTCGGCCACCCGCATGGCGCCCAGCTGCGCGGTCGAGCCCGCGCCGATCGTTGCCGCCAAACCGATTCCGGAGATCACCGGCGCCGCGATGCGCACATTGATGAATGCCGCGAAGAAGCCCGTCAATGCCTCGACACCGATATTGCCGAGCGAACTGTAACCCTGCACCGCGATGGTGCCGCCGGTGAACAGCGTGAGAAATCCGACGATGACAACCGTGCCGCCGATAACCGCCAATGCGCCTGTGCCCATGCTGATTTCGGCGATCAAACGAATAGTCTCGGTGCGATAGTGCATCAGTGCGCGTGGGATGGAACCTATTGTCTGCGCATAGAACACCGCATGTTTACCCAGCGAATCGAGCGAGTTCGAAAAGCGACGCACTCGCCGAACGGTACGCGGGAAGCGGGATTGGATTACGAATGCCATCGGCTCACCGCGCCGCGAACTTGATACCGACGGCGGTGACCACGACGTTCACCACGAACAGGGCCATAAAGGCGAAGACAACGGTCTGGTTCACCGCATCACCGACACTCTTGGGACCGCCTTTGACATTCAGGCCGAGATAACAGGCCACCAGTCCGGCGATCAGCCCGAACAAGCCGGCCTTCACTTCGGAGATAACCAGCTCGGGCAGATGGGTGAGCAGCGTGATGCCATTGACGAAAGCGCCGGGATTCACATCCTGCAGCAGCACCGAGAACAGGAAGCCGCCGACGATGCCGATGGTGCACACCAGGCCGTTCAACATCAATGCCACGAACATCGAGGCCAGCACCCGCGGCACAACCAGCCGGTGCACCGGGTCGATACCGAGGACGCGCATCGCATCGATCTCTTCGCGAATGGTTCGCGCCCCGAGATCCGCGCAGATCGCGGTGGCGCCAGCGCCCGCCACGATCAATACGGTGACAATCGGCCCGACCTGGGTGACCGCACCGAATGCCGCGCCCGCGCCGCTGAGATCGGCGGCACCGATTTCGCGCAGCAGAATGTTGAGCGTGAAGCTCACCAGTACGGTGAACGGAATCGCCACCAGCAGGGTCGGAATGATCGAAACACGTGCGATGAACCAGGCCTGATCAATGAACTCGCGCCCTTGAAATGGACGTCGAATGCTGGCCCGCGCAACGTCGGCGACGAGTTCGAAGAATCCGCCGACTGCCCGCAATGGCACAGCAAGGACCTCGTTCATGCACGATCCTCCTTGCTCATCCTGCTGATTCCGCTCATCGCACGATGCCCCGCCCTGGCCACATCGCCGCAACGATTAGAACATGTTCTCATTGCTGTAGGAAGCTTTTTGGCACATTTGAACTGCCATTTTTCTCAAATTCGGCCCATGAATTTGTAACAGGTGTCATTTGAGGGTGGCCTTACCCTTGTGAGGCGTCACACACCGTTGACTCCCATGTCTACCAAGCGCCGCACCGGCGATCAACAACTGGTCGAGTGATCAGCTGGCGTCCGATGGCACCTGCCATCACAGAGTCAGTTGTCGAGATCGATCAAAGAGGACGCTGAAAACGTACGCCCCGTGGGGCGCTGCGCGAAGTAACCGCCGAGCGTGGCGGCGAGATCATTTACCGACCACTGATCATCGTCGGCATCGAAGCGCTGTTCGACCACCGGCGCGGCCATCAAGGCCACCATCGGGCCATAGACGACGAACAGCTGACCGTTGACCGCGTCGGCGGCAGGTGAAGCGAGATAGGCGACCAAGCGCGCCACATGGTCCGGCGACAGCGGATCGATGCCGTCCTGCGGCGCCGCACTGAAGACCGCCTCGGTCATCGCGGTGCGCGCACGCGGCGCGATGGCATTGGCGCGCACGCCGAACCGAGACAGCCCGCGCGCGGCAGAGAGCGTCAGTGCGGTGATGCCGGCTTTGGCCGCACCATAGTTGGCCTGTCCCTCGGGGCCGAGCAGGCCCGCTTCGGAAGAGGTGTTGACGAGCCTGCCGTAGATCGGCGCGCCCGCCGCCTTGGACTTGGCCCGCCAGTAGGCGCCCGCGTTGCGAGTCAAGAGGAAATGGCCACGCAGATGGACGGCGACCACCGCGTCGAAATCCTCGTCGGACATGTTGAACAGCATGCGGTCGCGGGTGATGCCCGCATTGTTCACCACGATGTCGACGCTGCCGAACGCTTCCTCGGCCGTGCCGATCAGCGCGTCGGCGGTGGCGCGCTCGGCAATGCTGCCCGCGACGAACTCGGCCTTGGCGCCGAGTGCACGGATATCGGCGAGCGTCTCGGCCACCGCATCCGACTCCGTCAGATCGTTGACCACAACCGATGCACCTGCCCCCGCCAAGGCCAGCGCCTCGGCACGGCCCAGTCCGGCGCCGCCACCGGTAACGATGGCCACCCGCCCAGCAAGGCTCACATCCGTGTTGTCCACATCGCTCACAGCTGCACCTCGCTGGCGCTCGGTTCCGCCGTGCGTGATCCACACGCTGTGTTTTCGGTTCGTTCGCTGCGCTCACTCACGGGCCGACTCTAGAACGTGTTCTCACCAACGGCAAGCCATCGGCTACTGCAACTTCAGCGCCGCCTTCGGGCATTGGGCGACCGCATCCTCGACATCGGCGAGCCGATCATCCGGCACGTCGGCCGACACGATGTGCAGCACGTCCTCGTCATCGAGTTCGAAGACGTCGGGGGCGATTCCGACACAGATTCCGTTGGCTTCGCATTGGTCGAGATCGACCGTGACCTTCATGGGAACTCCTTAAACGCGACTCTGGTCGAAGCGTAACAACACCAGGTCATATCGGGTACCGCCATTGTGCGGATTCGGTAGCAATACTGGAACATGTTTCAGTTCGTATGCAATGATCGGTTGACCGACATCGAACGAGCATGAGGACTGCCATGCGCATTGCGTATACGCCGCAGCAGGAAGAGCTCCGCGCGGAGCTGCGCGACTACTTCGCGCGGCTGATCACCCCGGAGCGCCGAGCCGCGCTGAGCGCGACCACCGGCGAGTACGGCCACGGCAACGTCTATCGCGAGGTGGTCCAGGAAATGGGCCGCGACGGCTGGCTCACCCTGGCCTGGCCAAAAGAGTTCGGCGGCCAGGACCGTCCGACCATGGACCAGCTGATCTTCACCGATGAGGCGGCCATCGCCGGTGCGCCGGTGCCCTTCCTCACCATCAATTCGGTGGCTCCGACGATCATGCACTACGGCAGCGAGGAGCAGAAGAAGTTCTTCCTGCCCAAGATCGCCGCGGGCGAACTGCACTTCTCCATCGGTTATTCGGAACCGGGCGCGGGCACCGACCTGGCCAGCCTGCGTACCACTGCCGTGCGCGACGGCGACGACTACGTGATCAACGGCCAGAAGATGTGGACCAGCCTGATCGCCTATGCCGATTATGTCTGGCTCGCGGTCCGCACCGACCCGACTGCCAAGAAGCACAAGGGCATCAGCATGCTCATCGTGCCGACCACCGCCGAGGGCTTCTCTTGGACCCCGGTGCACACCATGGCCGGACCGGACACCAGCGCCACTTACTACCAGGACGTCCGAGTGCCGACGAGTTCACTGGTCGGACAGGAGAACGGCGGGTGGGCACTGATCACCAATCAGCTCAACCATGAACGCGTCGCGCTGACCTCGGCCGGACCGCTCACGGTCGCGCTGAACCAGACCACCGAATGGGCGCGCGATACCAAAGCTGGCGACGGTTCCCGGGTCATCGACCAGGAATGGGTGCGGCTCAATCTGGCCAGGGTGCAGGCCAAGGTCGAATATCTGAAGCTGCTGAACTGGGAGATCGCCAGCCGGGCCGATGCGGGCGGCGATGCCGCGCCACGGCCGTGGGATGCCTCGACCTGCAAGGTCTACGGCACCGAACTGTCCACCGAGGCCTACCGACTGCTCATGGAGATCCTCGGACCGCAGGCCTATCTGCGTCAGGATTCGCCCGGCGCCGAGCTGCGCGGACGGTTGGAACGGTTCCATCGCGCCGCACTGATCCTCACCTTCGGTGGCGGCACCAACGAGGTCCAGCGCGACATCATCGCGATGACCGCACTAAAGCAACCCGCCGCGGCGCGCTGAGCAGAAAGTAGAGACCATGGACTTCACACCCACCGAAGCTCAGCTCGATCTGACCCGCCTGACCGCCGAGGTCTGCGCCAAGTTGGTCACCGCGGACCGGATCCGCGAACTCGACGCCGAGGGCCGCTTCGACGAACCGCTCTGGCAGTCGCTCGCCGAGACCGGCGTATTGGCCGCCGCACTGCCGGAAGCGGTGGGCGGCGGCGATTTCGGCGCGCTCGAGCAGAGTGCCGTGCTGCGCGAACTGGGCAAGCATGTCGCCGCGGTGCCGTATCTGTGGTCGATCGTGGTGGGCGCGGGTGCGCTCGCGCGTTTCGGCTCGGACGCCCAACAGGATTGGGCGCGTCAGGCGGGTGCGGGCAGTATCATCCTCACGGCCGGTCTTGCCGAGGAGCACAACTGGGAGCCGACCAAGCCGACCACTGTGGCCCATGAGGTCGATGGCGGCTGGCGACTCACCGGCGCGAAGACCACGGTGCCCTATGCCGATCGCGCGGCCCGAATCCTGGTCCCCGCTACGGTTTCCGGCGCACCCGCGCTGTTCCTAGTGGATCCCGCCGATGCGACGGTGCATGTGACCGCCCAGCGCGTAGTCGACTTCAGCGCCGAGTTCGGCGTCGAATTCCACGACACCCCAGCAGAATTGGTCGCGACGGCGGCCTCCGGCGCGGAAATCCTGGACTGGATACTCACCCGCGCCTGGCTCGGCCTGAGCGCGCAGCAATTGGGCACCTTGGAACGCGCACTGGAACTGGTCGCCGAATATGCCCGCGAGCGTGAACAATTCGGCAAGGCAATCGGCAGTTTCCAGGCCGTAGCGCAGCGCCTGGCCGACGCCTACATCGACGTCCAAGGTCTTCGGCTCGCAGTCACCCAGGCCGCCTGGCGGGTTTCGGAGGATCTGGCCAGCGCCGAAGCCGTGCACACCGCCAAATTCTGGGCGGCCGACGCCGGACATCGCGTGGCGCACACCGTGGTTCACGTCCACGGCGGCGTCGGCATCGACCGCGACCACATCGTGCACAACTACTTCACCGCCGCGAAGCACAATGAATTCGCACTGGGCGGGGCAAGTGACCACCTGCGGGCCATCGGCTCCCTGCTCGCGGAAACTCCCGCCTGACCGAGCGCTAGCGGCTGCTTGCAGATCGCTCGAAAGGGACGGTGCCCGCATCACCGAATCGGCCCGCCGGACCTGCCACCGGCGGGCCGATTACTGCGCGACGCAGCCGTCACGCGGCCGCATGATCCTCGAGCGACCCGACGAAAAGTTGTCGGGTCGGCTCCGGCAGTGTGGTGCGGAATCGTTGGACGTGGATTTCGAATGGCTTGCCGGTCTTGCGATTTCGAAGCCGGATGGTCGGGTCGCGGCGGCCGATGTGTACCCGCCCGGTATTCCACAGGCGGTGAAAGTCGGGCTGTGCGCCCAACTCGCGCAGTAGCAACTGGACATCGGCTCGTGCACCGGCACGGCCCGCGTAGGCGCGAAAACGTCCGACCATCAGATCCGCCTCGTGCTCCCATTCCTCGATCACCAGACGTGCCAGCGGATCGGTGAACATCCAGCGCAGCGCGTGTCCGTTCGGCCGCAGGCCGGGGAAGGCCGCGTCGAAGGCGTCGTTGCAGTCGATGACGCGCCAGCCGTCATCGAACGCTGCCGCGAGATGCGGGGTCAATGCGTCGAGTGTCTTGCGCACGGGTGGGGGCACCGGGCCCGGCCGCGGCACAGCACCGCTGAATCGCTGCTGCGCAAGGTGATACAGATGGATGCGCTCGTCCGGATCCAGTGCGAAGACATCGGCGAGCGCATCGAGAATCGATGGGCTCGGATTGAACGCGCCGCCCTGTTCGATCTTGGCGAGGTAGCCGACGCTGGAGTGGATCGCCTCGGCGAGCTGTTGTCGACTCAGACCACCCGGATGCGACGCGGTCGGCCGCTGCCGCCGCATCCGCACGAATTCGGCGAGCGTCGGCACCTGTAGTTCATCCATGTTCCTCCTTCGGGTCGCCGCCCATGGATGACGTTATGCCTTGCCGCTCAATCCTTCTGGACCAGGCCTTCACGCGGGTGCTGGCGCTGGAGTACAGCAAACGGAATCTGCGGGCGGTCTGCGTTTCGCCCGGCGGCATCGAGACGGCCATGACCTACAGCCTGCTCGATGTGCCACCGGACATCGATCCGAGTCTCCTGAGCAAGATGGCTCCGGCCATCGGGCCGCTGCTCGGCGCACCCGAGATGGTCGCCGGTGTGGTCGCGATGGTCGCCTCCGAAGATGGGGAGTTCATCACGGGGACAACGATTCACGTCGACGGTGGCGCGCACATCTAAACGCTGATCGGCGTCGATATCAGATAGCGCTGCAGAGTCGGTGCGATATCGGCGATGATCTGCTCGCGGGTCAACTCGACCACCGGTGGCAGCTCGAGCACGTAGCGGCACAGCGCAAGCCCGAGCAACTGGGTGACGATCAAACCTCCGCGGCGCTGCGCATCGTGCGGATCGCCGAAGCGCAGCACCGCGGGCAACACCTGTTCGGCGAAGATCTGCCGAAAGCGTTCGCTGACCGCCTCGTCGGTAATCGATGAACGCAGCAGTATTACCAGCACTTTGTTATCGGGCTGGTCCTCCCAGATCGCCAGGAATCGGCGAATCAGCAACTCGCCGATGGCATCCGGATCGGCTGCGGCCAGATCCGGCAGGTCCAAGCGCACATCGACGGCAGCCGCGAAGAGTCCATCCTTACTGCCGAAGTAGCGCATCACCATCGACGGATCGATCGCGGCATCGGCGGCGATGGCGCGGATGGTCGCCTTGCGAAAGCCCTCGGCGGCGAAGCGGGCACGCGCGGCCGCCAGGATGGCCGCGCGGGTGGCATCGGAGCGACGCGCAGGTGGTTTATCAGGCACGATATTCATGCCAACAAGTGTAGGCCAACAACTGTTGACTACCGAAGGGGGTGCGCGATACGGTTATGCCAACGAACGTTGGCCTACAGATGTTGACCTAGGAGTTCCGATGAACACCACCCCGCTGCCGGAGACCACTTCCGTCGTCATCGTCGGGGCCGGTCCGGCCGGACTGACCACCGCGATCACCCTGGCCGACGCCGGTATCGACTTCATACTGCTGGACCGGCTCGCCGAGGGTGCGAACACCTCGCGCGCCGCGGTCGTCCACGCCAGGACCCTGGAGGTGTTGCAGGAACTCGGCATTGCCGAGGAACTGGTCGATCGCGGCATCGTGGTCCCGACCTTCCGCGTGCTGGACGGCAACCGCACACTGGCCACAGTGCCGTTCGGCGGACTGCCCACCGAGTACCCGTACACGCTGATGGTTCCACAGGACACCACCGAGGCCGTCCTGCTCGCACGGTTGCGCAAGGCGGGCGGGGATGTGCACCGGCCGTACCGGATCACCAAGGTCATCGATGAAAATGGCAGCGTCACAGTCGAATACGTCGACGGCGCGGGCCTGACCGGCACGATCCGCGCGGACTATGTAGTCGGCGCGGACGGTATGCACAGCGTCGTCCGGGAACAGGCCGGCATCGGCTTCACCGGCGCCACCTACCCGGAATCCTTCGTACTCGCCGATGTCCGCATGGACTGGCCCATCGCGCGTACGGAAGTGGCACTGCATCTTTCGCCGGAGGGCGTGACGGTGGTCGCGCCGCTGCCGGACGACACCGATCCGAATCGGTACCGGGTCGTGGCGACCGTCGCCGAGGCCCCCGAACACCCGACCGCCGAGGATATTCAGACCATCTTGAACACCCGCGGCCCCGGCGACAGCGTGAAAGTCCGTGAAGTGCTGTGGAGCTCGCGCTTCCGAGTGCACCACCGCGTCGCGGACCACTACCGCGCGGGCCGCCTCCTGCTCGCCGGAGACGCCGCACACGTGCACAGCCCCGCGGGCGGCCAGGGCATGAACACCGGCATCCAGGACGCCGCCTTCCTCGGCCCCCTGCTGGCCCGAGTGCTGAACGGTGAACCCGACACCGTGCTGGACGCCTACGAAACCACCCGCCGCCCAGTCGCTCTCGGCGTCGTCGCCTTCACCGACCGAATGACCACAATGGCCACCCTGCGTCCCCGCCCCGCCCGCTTTCTCCGCAACACCGTCATGACAGTGGCAACCCGCATCCCAGCAGTCCGCACCAAGCTCGCCTTCCGCCTCGCCGAACTCGCCAACCGCTGACCCGCCAACGAACTCAGCGCCGCGCACGGATTCGCACGCCACGCACAATTCGCCGAGTCAATCGGTGCGTGTCACGCGAAAAGGTGCGCGGCATTGCGCGATCAGTTGCCGGTGAAGGTGGGTTTGCGCTTTTCGGCGAAGGCTTTGGGGCCCTCTTTGGCGTCGGATGAGCGGAAGACTGCCATGCCTAGTTTCGCTTCGATTTGGAAGGCGTCCTCTTCGGGCATGGCCTCGGTTTCGCGGATCGTGCGCAGAATCGCCTGTACCGCGAGGGGGCCGTTGGCGGCGATCTGGGCGGCCAGTTCGAGTGCCTTGTCCAAGGCGGTACCGTCGGGCACCACATGGCCGATCAGCCCGATCTCCTTGGCCTCGGCGGCGGTGATGTGCCGACCGGTCAGCAGGATGTCGGCGGCCACGGTGTAGGGGATTTGACGGACCAGTCGTACCGCGGAACCGCCGAGCGGGAACAGACCCCAGCGCGCCTCGGACACACCGAATTTCGCACCCTCCGCGGCCACCCGGATGTCGGTGCCCTGCAGAATCTCGGTGCCGCCCGCGATGGCAGGGCCTTCGACCGCCGCGATCAGCGGT
Organism: Nocardia sp. CA-084685; assembly: GCF_050955785.1. Lineage (NCBI taxonomy): Bacteria > Bacillati > Actinomycetota > Actinomycetes > Mycobacteriales > Nocardiaceae > Nocardia > Nocardia sp. CA-084685. The sequence goes on along the minus strand of NZ_CP192094.1, from coordinate 577,004 downwards.
TTGGTGAGTCTGCGGCCCTTGAGCAGCGCCTCGAGTTTCGTCGGATCGAAGCTGCCCGCGGCGGAGGCATCACCGGGATGCCGGGCGGTCATCGCCTTCAGATCCATACCCGCGCAGAACGCGCCACCGGCACCGGTCAGGATCGCGGCGCGGATATCGGGATCGTCGTCCACCTGATCCCAGGCGTCGCGCATGATCGCCATCATCTCCGCCGAAAGGGCATTGCGGGCCTCGGGCCGATTCATAGTGACGATGAGGACGTGATCGCGCTTCTCGACGAGGCAATCTGGCATTACTGATTCTCCTGACTTTCCAGGGGGATGGCAGGTTGGCGGAGTCGACCCGGGTGGGCAAATTCGGCCTTGTCAGAAACAGTAACACGTTCTATTTTTAGCTTTGTGAGCTACAACATAGCGGACCTAGTCGAACACGCCATCGATCTGATGCCCGACCGCGTAGCGCTGGCCGACGACGGCCGCGAGGTGACTTACGCGCAGCTGGAGGAGCGTGCCAACAAACTCGCCAACTACCTGCTGCAACAGGGTGTCCAACCGGGAGACAAGGTGGGCATCTATTCACGTAATACGATCGAGGCCGTCGAGGCCATGGTCGCGGTCTTCAAGGCTCGCGCCGTGATGATCAACGTGAATTTCCGCTACGTCGAGAACGAGTTGCAGTACATCTTCGACAATTCGGATATGGTCGCGCTGATCCACGAGCGTCGCTACAGCGACCGGGTGGCCGGGGTTCGACCGAATACGCCCCTGCTGAAGACAGTCATTGTCGTGGACGACGATACGACCGGCACCATCCCGACCGCAGCCGATTCGGTGGAATACGAGACGGTGCTGGCGCAGTCGTCCGGTGAGCGAGACTTCGGTGAGCGCTCGGCCGACGACATCTTCATGCTCTACACCGGCGGCACCACCGGCCTGCCCAAGGGCGTGATGTGGCGGCACGAGGACTGGTGGCGCGTGCTGGGCGGCGGCATCAACTTCCTGACCGGCGAATACGTCGAGGACGAATGGCACCAGGCCAAGACCGGCGCGGGCAATCCGCAGATGGTCCGCTTCCCGATTCCGCCGATGATCCACGGTGGCTCACAAACCGCGACCTTCCACAGCCTGTTCGACGGCGGTAAGGCCGTGATGATTCCGGAGTTCACCGGACACGGCGTGTGGCAGCACATCGACCGGCACAAGATCAACCTCATCTTCATCACCGGTGACGCCATGGCCCGCCCGATGATGGACGCGCTCGCCGAGGGCAATCCGGAAACCGGTGCGCCATACGACCTTTCGAGCCTGTACGTGATCGCCAGCAGTGCCGCGCTGTTCTCGCCGACGCTCAAAGACCAGTTCCTGGAACGGCTGCCGAACCGGATGATCACCGATTCCATCGGCTCCTCCGAAACCGGCTTCGGTGGTCTCGCCGTTGTCGCCAAGGGCGCCAACCACACCGGCGGCCCGCGGGTGAAGATCGATGCCGCCACCCAAGTTCTCGACGAACAGGGCAATCCGGTGCAACCCGGCTCCGGGCAGGTCGGCTTCCTCGCGCGCAGTGGCCACATTCCGGTCGGCTACTACAAGGACGAGGCCAAGACCAAGGCGACCTTCAAGGAGTTCAACGGAATTCGCTACTCCATCCCAGGCGACTATGCCCAGGTCGAGGAGGATGGCACCGTCACCATGCTCGGCCGCGGTTCGGTGAGCATCAACAGCGGCGGCGAGAAGATCTACCCGGAGGAGGTCGAGGGCGCGCTCAAGATCCACCCCGAGGTCTTCGACGCGCTCGTGGTCGGCGTTCCGGACGAGCGGTGGGGACAGCGCGTGGCGGCGGTCGTGCAGTGTCGCGGCGACAAGCGTCCCACCCTCGATGAACTGCGTCCGGTGCTCACCCAGGAGATCGCGCCCTACAAGCTGCCGCGCAGCGTGTGGTTCGTGGATCAGATCAAGCGCAATCCGGCGGGCAAGCCAGATTACCGTTGGGCCAAGGCGCAAACCGAGGAGCGCCCGGCCGACGAGCATGTCGAGGCGAGCAGCAAGTAGTACCCGGCTGGGCATCGACATCGGCAAGGGCTGCTGCGGCAGCCCTTGCCTTTCTGCCGTTGGTCCTGCGGCGATAGGAGTTCGAATTGACCACGCCCCTTGCGTTTTTCGCGGCAGTCGACGACGCGTTCGAGCCTTTGCCATTCGCGTCGAGCGCGTGGTCGCCGAATATGGTCAATGGCCCCGCGGTCTGTGGGCTGCTGGCCAGGGCGCTGGAGACCCAGCATTGCGCGCAAGGATTCTCACCCGCCCGGCTGACCGTCGACCTCTTCCGGCCCACGTTGTACAAACCGGTGACGGTGGTGACCGAACTGGTGCGCGACGGCAATCGAATCCGGGTCGCCGATGCCGCACTGATGCAGGACGGCGAGGATGTGGCACGCGCCAGCGCGGTCTTCCTGAAGCGGTCGGTGCAGCCGCCGGGTGAGCGGTGGACGCGTGCGGAATCCCCAGAGCCACCTCCGGTTCCGGTCGCGAACGGACCGACGGCGCCGATGTGGAGCAGCGGTCCGGACGGCTGGTCATCCAGGATCGGCGATCATCAGAACAACGGACGCAAGCGCATGTGGCAGGCCCCGCTCTCGGTGGTCGAGGGTGAGCCGCCCTCGTCATTCGCAGGTGCGGCGATGATCGGCGAGTCGACAAGTCTCATGACCAATTGGGGCACCACCGGAATCGGTTTCATCAACGCCGATCTGACACTGGCGCTGGCGCGTCCGCTGATCGGATCGGAGATCGGGGTCGAGGCCGACAGCCATATCAGCGCGTATGGCATCGCCGTCGGTAGTGCGACCTTGTTCGATCGGCACGGGTCCTTCGGCACCTGTGTGGTGACCGCGCTGTCCAATGCCGACCGGCAGATCGACTTCAGCAATGGCGACCCGCGCCGGAGAGTCGGCATTTTGTAAGGCCGTCAGCTGCCCGGATAGTCCATCCAGAACGGCTCCCACTGGTGGCCGTCAGGATCGATGAAGGTGCGGCCGAACATGCCGACCTGGGCCTCCTGTGCCCTGCGGTCCTCGTTGATTTCCTCGGTGGCGCCCGCGGCCAGCGCGGCATTGGTGAGTACATCGACCTCATGGGCGCTGGCCAGGGATAACGCGTAGGCGCCGCCGATGGTCGCGACCGTGTCCGCGATCGGACGCTTGCTGAATGTCGTGAAGAAGTCCCTGGTCAGCAGCATGGCGCAGATATTGTCGTCGATGACGATGCAGGCGGCATTGTCATCGGTGAATTCCTGATTCACCTTCCAGCCGATCGCCTCGTAGAAATTCTTGGACCGGCCCAGGTCCGCGACGGGAAGGTTGATGAAGATCATCTTGCTGGGCATGCGGGATCCCTTACGTCGGCTTCGGCGGTCTCTATGTAGAGACGGATCGAGTGCGCGGAACTCATCGGTTCCGGCCGTTGTGTAGCCGGAAATCTAGTGATGATCTTGAAACCGCAGGTAGGCGGCGGTCTTGCCTTCGCTCGCCCAAGCGCACCGAACTATTGACGGATTGTGTCCGGCGCGCTCGATTGTGCCGATTCGGGTCTCGAATGTGTCGGTGGGCTGTGGCAGGGTGACACCCATGAACGACTCCGTCGGCCTCACCCCGGAGGTCCTCGAATCTTTCGAAGGACACCGGCGGGAACTGTGCGCCTACGCCTATCGCATGCTCGGCTCCTCCTTCGAAGCGGAGGACGCGGTGCAGGAGACCTTCACCCGCGCGTGGAAGTCCTATGACTCGTTCGAGGGACGCGCCAGCCTACGGTCCTGGCTGTACAAGATCACCACCAATGTCTGCCTCGATATGCTCGACGGGCCACAGCGCCGAGCCCGGCCGATGGATCTGTCCGGTCCGTCGCGGCCGGATTCGCCGATGCCCATGCCGCAGCCGGATTATGTCTGGATCGAACCGATCCCGAATGCATTGGCATTCGGATCCGATCCGGCCGAGCACGCCTCCGCCAAAGACACACTGCGGCTGGCCTTCGTCGCGGCCTGTCAACATCTGCCCGCCACCCAGCGCGCGATTCTGATCATGCGTGAAGTACTGCGGTTCTCGGCCAGTGAGACCGCCGAGGCGCTCACCATGTCCCCCGCTTCGGTGAACAGCGCACTGCAGCGTGCCAGGGCCACCATGTCGAAAGTGCAGCCCACGGCCACCGACACCTACGACGAAACCGATAGCGACCAGCGCAAACTCGTCGACGATTTCGTGAAGGCCTTCGAGGCCTACGATTTGGACACTCTGACCTCGCTGCTGAAAACCGATGTGGCGCTGTCCATGCCGCCGATCGAACTGTGGGTCTCGGGCCCGGAGAATGTGGCCGCCTTCATGCTCGGCCACGGCAAGGGCTGCCGCGATTCGCGCATGATCCGCCTGGAAGGCGCCAACGGCCTCCCCGCCTTCGGCCACTACAAGCCGAGCGAAACCGAACCCGGCGTCTGGCTCCCCTGGTCCATCACCGTCCTGGAACTCGACGGCGACGCAATCGCAGGCCTCAACTTCTTCCTCGACACCGAAAAGCTGTTCCCGCTCTTCGGTCTGGCACCGGAGCTGCGCGAACCGGTCGTGTGAGGTTGGTGGTCGCGCGAGGTGTCGGAGGGACGAGCAGGCAAAGAAGGCCGCCGGGGGACGAGCAGGGCAAAGAAAGGCTGCCGGCACGAACGAGCAGGCAAAGAAAGCCGCCCGGAAAACGAGCAGATCGGAGCGGCGGACGCCAGAACACACCAAGACGAGCCCGGCCCCCCGCACACCCTATGAGCGTCACGCACAGCCAATGACCACCGCGCAGAACGTATCCCCACAGCGCGCACGTCATCGGGTGTGCGACAGCACTCCCCTACACCCGGTGAGTCGGCGAGCCGGCCGGAGAGCGATGGGCGGGCCACTGGACCGGCGAACGCCAGAACCAACCAAAACAAGCCCGGCCGTCGCGCACAACCTGTGAGCCTCACGCACAAGCAGTGACCATCGCGCAGAACATATACCCTCTGCGCGAAAGCCCTTGGCTCTGCGACAGCAATCCCCTACCCCCGGTGAGTCGGCCAGCAGGCCGGACGAGGAACGCCCAGAGCGGACGAGGCGCCCAGCAGGCAGGACCAGCAGCCACCCCAGGCCAAGCCAGCGGACCCAGACCACACCAGTGAGCGCACGCTGGACCCGCGGACACCAGGGCACACCAGGTAACTCACCCGGCCCTTCCGCACACCCTATGGGCATCACGCGCAGCCAATGACTACCGCGCAGAACGTATACCCTCGCGAAAGTCATTGGGTCTGCGACAGCACTCCCCCCACCCCCGGCGAGTCGGCCAGCAGGCCGCAGAGCGCCGGGCGGGCACCGACCATCGCACACCGGAACACACCAAGACGAGCCCGGCCGTCTCGCACACTCTATGAGCGTCACGCACAAACAGTGACTATCGCGCAGGGCGTATGCCTTCTGCGCGATAGTCACTGGGTCTGCGAGAGTGCTCGCTTATGCAGGGATGTAGCGGTCTCGGAGTTTGCGTTTGTAGAGTTTGCCGTTGGGGTCGCGGGGGAGTTCGTCGAGGTAGTCGATGGAGCGGGGCATTTTGTATTTCGCCAATTGGGTTGCGGCGTAGGCCAATAGTTCGGTGGTGAGTTCGTCGTTGCCCTCGACGCCCGCGACCGGCTGGACGACGGCCTTGACCTCCTGGCCCCAATCCGGATGGGGCAGACCGAAGACCGCGACATCCTCGACCTTCGGGTGGGTGGTCAGCACATTCTCGATCTCGGCCGGGTAGATGTTCACCCCACCGGAGAGGATCAGATCGGAGCGGCGGTCGTGCAGGTAGAGGTAGCCGTCCTCGTCGAGATGGCCGATATCGCCGACCGTGAAAAGGTCACCGACCCTCGACTCTTCGGTCTTCTCCTTGGCGTGGTGGTATTCGAAGCTGGACGCGCCCATGCGCATGTAGACCAGACCGGGTTCGCCAGTGGGAACTTCGGAGCCGTCTTCCTCGCTCAACACCTTGATCACCGACCAGGGCCATGCCTTGCCGACCGATCCGGGCTTCTTCAGCCAATCGGTCCCATTGATCACCGTGCCGCCGCCCTCGGTGGCCGCGTAGTACTCGGTGACGGTCGGACCCCACCACTCCAGCATCTGCCGCTTGGTCTCGGCTGGGCACGGCGCCGCACCGTGCACCATGCTGCGCAGCGACGAAACATCGTATTTGGCCCGCACATCCGCGGGCAGTGCGAGCAGGCGGTGGAATTGGGTCGGCACCATATGGCTGTGGGTGACCTGGTGCTTGTCGATGAGCCGCAGCATTTCCTCGGCGTCCCAGCGATCCATCAGAACTACCTTGTGCCCCAATTGGATCGAGATCGTCGCGAAGTTCAGCACGGCTGTGTGATAGAGCGGCGAACCGCAGATGTGCACGTGATCGTCATAGGGCTTCAGCCCGAACAGGCCGAAGAAGGCGGGCGACTGCGCCGGTACGACATCGGGGTCGGTGCCGGTGAGCGGGCGCCGAACGCCCTTGGGCCGCCCCGTGGTTCCCGAGGTGTAGAGCATCGGCGCGCCGGTGGTCCGGTTATCGGGACGACCCGTGTCGGCCGCACCCAGCCACGACACGGACTTGAAGCCCTCGATCTCGCCGACCGCGAAGCGCGCGGTGGCGGGCAGTCCGGCCTCATCAGCGGCGGCGATCGCGGCGGCGGCGAATCGGTCACTGGCGATGAAGGCCTTGGCCTCGCTATCGGCGAGGATGTAGGCGACCTCCGGTCCGGTCAGATGCCAGTTCACCGCGACGATGTACAGCCCGGCCTGATAGGCCGCGAAGTAGGCAGCGACCGCCTCGACGCAGTTGTGCACCATGCTGACCAGCACGTCGCCGGGCTGCAGGCCGAGCGCCCGCAGGCCGGTGCCGTAACGGTTTGCGAGCGTGGCCAATTCGCGATAGCTCACCTCGCGGCCGGATGGATCCACGAGAGCGATCCGATCGGGTTGCGCGTTCGCGATGTTCCAGAGACCGAGAATTTCTGCTGACTCCATCGGGGGATGGTGCGGAGCCGACGGGGTGGGTGAATCAGTCACCCCTACGAATCTAGAACGTGTTCTACATCTGTACAAGGGGTGCGAGCCGATGCAATTGTTCGATATCTGGAACCGACACCAGCATTTCGGTGACACCCGCGGCTTCCCAGACCCCGAGTTGCTTACGCACATGCTCCTCGTCGCCGATGATCGCCGTATCCAAAATCAGCTCATCCGGCACGATCGCGGCGGCCTCGGCCTTCTTCCCGAATTGGAAGAGCCTGCCGATCTCGTCGACCTCGCGCTCATAGCCCATGCGTCGGTAGACCTGGGCGTGGAAATTCAGTTCCGGTGCGCCCATACCGCCGATGTAGAGCGCCATGATCCAGCGCATCCGTTCCAGTTCGCTCTTGGGATCGTCGGTGATCACGACCTGACAGCTCGCCGCGATTTCGAAATCCTCCCGCGAACGCCGCGCCCCGGCCCTGGCGAAGCCCTCGTCGAGCCAGTCGTTGTACATCCCGGCCAGCCGTGGCGCATAGTAGATCGCCAGCCAGCCATCGGCGATCTCGGCCGTCAGCGCCACATTCTTCGGCCCCTCGGCACCCAGCCAGATCGGCAAATCCGCTCGTAGCGGATGCACGATCGGCTTGAGCGGCTTACCGAGTCCGGTGGCGCCCGGCCCGGTGTAGGGCAGTGGGTACTGCGGCCCATCGTTGGTGACCGGCGCCTGCCGCTCCAGGATGCGGCGAATGATGCCGACATACTCCCTGGTGCGTTGCAATGGCTTGGCGAACGGTTGGCCGTACCACCCCTCGACCACCTGCGGCCCGGAAACGCCGAGACCGAGGATGGCCCGGCCGCCGCTGAGATGATCCAGCGTCAGCGCGTGCATGGCCGTCGCGGCTGGCGTGCGGGCCGACATCTGCACTACCGAGGTGCCGAGGCGCACCCGATTCGTCGACGAGCCCCACCACATCAGCGGCCCGAACGCATCCGACCCCCAGGATTCGGCCGCGAAGACCGCGTCGAACCCGGCCGCCTCGGCGGCGACAACGATCTCACCGGCATTCGGTGGCGGCTGCGCCATCCAGTACCCGAGTTGCAATCCGAACTTCATGGCCGACCTCTTTCCACGCAACTTCTTGCCACCAGAATAAGAACCTGTTCTACTCGATATCGTGACTCAGGGGAATACCGCATCCGGCACTGTTACGGATGAGAGAGGGTCGGATTTGAACACCGGACCTGATGTACTCAGCGCACCCCTGCGGGTGCAATTCGACTACACGCGATCGGTCGGACCGACCATCGGCACCTTCCTTGCCGCGTTGCGCACCCGCCGGATCGTCGGTGTGCGCGGCTCGGACGGGCGGGTACTGGTGCCGCCGCCCGAATACGATCCGGTCACCTCCGCGCCGCTGACCGAATTCGTCGATGTGGCCGATACCGGCACCGTTCAGTCGTGGACCTTCGTGCGCGATCCGCTGCCCGGTCAGCCGTTCGACCGCCCGTTCGCCTGGGCACTGATCAAGCTCGACGGCGCGGACACCACGCTGCTGCACGCCGTCGATGTTTCCACACCCGAGGACATCCACACCGGACTGCGCGTGGTGGCACGCTGGGCCGACGAAACCATCGGCAGCATCAAGGACATCGCCTGCTTCGAACCGGGCGAAATTTCCAACGCACCGACACAATCCAGCGCGGACGGCGAGCCGATCGAAGTGCTCATCACCCCCGTCGACCTGCACTACATGCACAGCGCATCGCCGCAGGAGACCATCTACCTGCGCGGTCTGGCCGAGGGCAAGCTGCTCGGCGGACGCACGGACGCCGCGGGCAAGGTGTACTTCCCGCCCCGCGGGGCCAATCCGACCGACGGCCGCCCGACCGACGAAGTCGTCGAACTGCCCGACCGCGGCATCGTGACCACCTTCTGCATTGTGAATGTGCCGTTCATGGGCCAGCGGATCAAGCCACCGTACGTGGCGGCATATGTGCTGCTCGACGGGGCCGATATCCCGGTGCTGCACCTGGTGCTCGGCTGTGACGCGAGCGAGGTGCGGATGGGCATGCGGGTGGAGGCGGTGTGGAAACCGCGCGAGGAGTGGGGTTTCGGGCTCAGCAATGTGGACCACTTCCGACCCACCGGCGAGCCGGATGCCGACTACGAGACCTACAAGCACCACCTCTGAGAGGCCACGTTGACGAACAACGCTCTGCCTACCGACCCCGCCGTCTCCGCACGCTCCGACGGCTACCGTCCCCCTAACGACATCGCGGTTGTGGGCTTCGCCCACGCACCGCATGTGCCGGAGACCTTCGGCACCACCAATGGCGTCGAGATGCTGGTGCCCTGTTTCCAGCAGCTCTACGCCCGACTCGGCATTACCAAGTCCGATATCGACTTCTGGTGCTCCGGTTCTTCGGATTACCTGGCGGGCCGGGCCTTCTCGTTCATTTCGGCGGTCGATGCCATCGGCGCGGTGCCGCCGATCAACGAATCGCATGTGGAAATGGACGCCGCGTGGGCGCTCTATGAGGCCTTCGTGAAACTCCGCTCCGGCCAAGCGCAGACGGCGCTGGTGTACGGCTTCGGCAAGTCGTCGGCCGGTACGCTGCGCCAGGTTCTCACCATGCAACTCGATCCGTATCTTGTCACTCCGCTGTGGCCCGATGCGTGGTCCATCGCGGGTCTGCAGGCGCAGGCCGGACTGGATGCCGGACGCTGGACCGAGCGCGATATGGCGGCGGTGGCGGCCGGTGATTCCGGTGATATCGAAAGTCTGCTGGCCGCACCGTATGTCGCCGATCCACTGCGCGCGCACGATGTCGCACCGGTCACCGACGGCGCGGCCGCCATTGTGCTCGCGGTCGGCGACCGGGCACGCGAACTGTGCGAGCGCCCCGCCTGGATCACCGGCATGGCGCATCGGGTGGACACCCCCAACCTCGGCGCTCGCGATCTGACCGTATCCCCGTCGACTTCCGCTGCGGCACAGTCGGTCACCGGTGGCGATACCAGCGGATTCGATATCGCTGAACTGCATGCGCAGTTCAGCCATCAGCAGCTGATCCTCGCCGAGGCCATCGGGCTGCGACCCGAGACCACAGTGAATCCCTCAGGCGGCGCACTGGCAGGCAATCCGATGTTCGCGGCGGGTCTGGAGCGCATCGGCTTCGCGGCCGAAGCGATTATCGCGGGTACCGCGAATCGCGCGTTGGCCCATGCCAGCAGTGGTCCCGCCCTGCAACAGAACTTGGTAGCCGTTTTGGATTCGGAGGCGAGCCGATGAGTTTCCCCGCTGCGGTGCTCGGCACCGGACAAACCCATCACGTGACGAAACGAACCGATGTGTCCATGGCGGGCATGTGCCGCGAGGCAATCGATCGTGCACTCGTCGATGCCGGACTCACTATCGCCGATATCGATGCGGTGGTGGTCGGTAAGGCGCCGGACTTCTTCGAGGGCGTCATGATGCCCGAGTTGTATCTGGCGGATGCGTTGGGCGCCACCGGAAAACCGCTGCTGCGCGTACACACCGCCGGATCCGTCGGCGGCTCCACCGGTATCGTCGCCGCCAATCTGGTGCAGGCGGGGGTGCACAAGCGCGTACTGGCCATTGCCTGGGAGAAGCAGTCGGAATCGAATGCCATGTGGGCGCTGTCGGTTCCCGTGCCCTTCACCATGCCCGTCGGCGCGGGTGCGGGCGGCTACTTCGCCCCGCACGTGCGTTCCTACATCCGTCGATCGAATGCGCCGAGCCATATCGGCGCGATGGTGGCGGTGAAGGATCGCCGCAACGGCGCGAAGAATCCGCTGGCGCATCTGCACCAGCCCGATATCACGCTGGAGAAGGTGCTTTCCTCCCAAATGCTGTGGGATCCCATCCGATTCGACGAGACATGCCCGTCCTCGGACGGTGCGTGCGCCCTGGTGATCGGTGACGAGGATGCCGCGAAGGCCGTCGAGGCCACCGGTAAGAAGGTCGCATGGGTGCACGGCACCGCCATGCGCACCGAGCCGACCACCTTCGCCGGACGCGATCAGGTCAATCCACAGGCCGGACAGGACGCAGCGGCCGCACTGTGGCAGTCCGCCGGAATTACCGACCCGCTCAACGAAATCGACGTCGCCGAGATCTACGTGCCGTTCTCCTGGTTCGAGCCGATGTGGTTGGAGAACCTGGGCTTCGTTCCGCAGGGCGACGGTTGGAAGCTCACCGACAAGGGTGAGACCGAGATCGGCGGCACCCTGCCGGTCAATCCGTCCGGCGGCGTGCTCTCCTCGAATCCGATCGGCGCCTCCGGGCTCATCCGATTCGCCGAGGCCGCCAAGCAGGTCATGGACCGGGCCGGGGACTACCAGGTCGCGAATGCCAAGAAGGCGCTCGGACATGCGTATGGCGGTGGGTCGCAGTACTTCTCGATGTGGGTGGTCGGCTCGGAGCAGCCCAGCTGATGAACCCGTTGAAGTTCACCGTCGGCATTGCGCTGAGTCCGCTGGAGCAGCTACCGGAATTGGCGAAAACCGCTGAGGAGTGCGGCTTTTCGTCGATAGCCCTCCCGGATTCGCTGTTCTATATGCAGTCGGCCTCGGCGAAGTATCCCTACACCGCCGACGGCAGCCGCTTCTGGGGTCCGGAGACGCCATGGGTCGACCCGCTCATCGGTGCGACCGCCATGGCGGCCGTGACCAGCCGCATTCGCTTCTACACAAACGTGCTCAAGCTCGGTTCGCGCAATCCACTGCTGCTCGCCCGCCAGGTGGGCTCGGTCGCCAACCTCTCCGGTAACCGATTCGGGTTCGGCGTCGGAATCGGTTGGGCACCTGAAGAATTCGAGTGGTGCGGCGTGCCCTATGTCGCTCGTGGGGCACGGGTCGACGAGATGATCGAGGTCATCAAGCTGGTACTCGGCGGCGGCATGGTCGAGTACCACGGGAAGTTCTTCGATTTCGAGCCGCTGCAGATGAGCCCTGCGCCGAGCGAGCCGGTGCCGTTCTACATCGGCGGCCACACCGCGCCCGCACTACGGCGGGCGGCCAAGGTCGGTGACGGCTGGACCTCGGCGATGATGACCTACGAAGAATTGTGCGCCACCATCGACAAGCTCGATACTCTGCGGGCCGAATTCGGGCGGGAGAGTCAACCTTTCGAGATTCAGGCGGTGTGCATCGACAAGTTCGGGCGCTCCGGATATCAGGATCTGGCCGATGCCGGAGTGACCGATGCGATCGTGGTCCCGTGGCTGGCCGACGGCATCGGCTTCGACGGTGAGCTGGCGGCCAAACAGGAGTCACTGCGCCGCTTCGCCGCGAAGAATATCGAGGAACCCATCGTCGCGAAGGCACGCGCATGAGTAATTCCGAACATCCAGCACGAGCCGCCGGACTCGCCTCGCAGGCGGCGGTGCGCGCCAGGGACAAGCAGGCCTGGGTCGATCTGTTCGCAACCGACGGCATCGTCGAAGATCCCATCGGCCCCTCGGGTTTCGATCCAGAGGGCAAGGGCCACCGCGGTAAGGAGGCCATCGCGGCCTTCTGGGATATGGCAATCGCGAAGACCGACTCGATCGAGTTCCTGTTCGAGGACTCCTTCGCCTGCGGTAACGAAATCGCCTTCACCGGCCTGATCCGCACCAAGATGGGCGGACACCAAATCGATGCCGAGGGCGTATTCACCTACAAGGTCGACGAATCGGGCAAAATCGCCGCGCTGCGGGCCTTCTGGGAGGTCGACCGGGCCATGGCGACCGCCAAACCGATTACCTGAGCGCGCTGCCTCTCCCCTCGGGGCAGCACAACAATGGCCCCCGCACCGGCATTGGGCAAACCGGCGCGGGGGCCGTTGTCTGTCACCGAAGGCCGGGGATCCAGGCGGCCGACACAAGCCTGGATCCCCGGCGATTCAGTGCGCGACCGGGCAGCCCGAGGCCTTGTAGTCGACCTGGAATTCCTTGACGCCGTTGAGCCAGCCGGAGCGCAGCCGCTTGGGATCACCGAGCTTGGTGATATCGGGCATGGCATCGGCAATGGCGTTGAAGATCAGATCGACCTCCATGCGCGCCAGATTCGCGCCGATGCAGAAGTGCGCGCCGGTACCACCGAAGGACAAGTGCTGGTTGTCCTTTCGCATGATGTCGAACTTCTCCGGGTTCTCGAAGACATCCTCGTCGAAGTTGGCCGAGCGGTAGAGCATGACCACCCGCTGCCCCTTCTTGATCTGCACGCCGCCGAGTTCGGTGTCCTCCAGTGCGGTGCGCTGGAACGAGGTGACCGGGGTGGCCCAGCGGATGATCTCGTCGGCGGCGGTGGCCGGACGCTCCGTCTTGAACAGCTCCCACTGGTCCGGATGCTCCAGGAAGGCCACCATACCGTGGGTGATCGCATTGCGGGTCGTCTCATTGCCCGCGACGGCCAGCATGATCACGAAGAAGCCGAACTCCTCCGGAGTCAGCTCATCACCGTCGACATCGGCCTCGATCAGCTTGGTCACGATATCGTCGGCCGGGCATTCCTTACGCGCCGCGGCCATCTGGTAGGCGTAGCCGAGTACCTCGGCGGATGCGGCGACCGGATCGGCCGTGCTCTCCGGATCGTCGTAGCCGGTCATATCGTTGGACCAGGTGAAGACCTTCCTGCGGTCCTCCTGCGGGATGCCGATCAGCTCGGCGATCGCCTGCAGCGGCAGCTCGGAGGCGACCTGGGTGACGAAATCGCCGGTGCCGTTGTCCACCGCTTCCTTCACGATGGCCTCGGCCCTGGTCTTGAGTTCGGCCTTCAGGCCGTTGATTACGCGCGGGGTGAAACCGCGCGAGATGATCTTGCGCAGTTTGGTGTGTTGGGGCGCGTCCATGTTCAACAGGACGAAGCGCTGCAGTTCGATCTGCTCGCGGGTGATGTCGTCGTTGAAGCGCGGGATCGCGGTGTTCTCGAAGGTGGAGAACACATCGCTGCGGCGCGAGACCTCCTTGACGTCGGCATGCTTACTCACCACCCAGAAGCCCTCATCGTGGAAGCCGCCGATTTCCGGTGGCTGCGGATTCCACCAAATCGGCGCGGTACGGCGCAGTTCGGCGTATTCCTCGACCGGAACACGCTCGGCATAAATGTCCGGGTCCGTGACATCGAACCCATCCGGCAGGTTCGGCCGGGCATTGCGCTGGTCTACCACCAGATGTCTCCTTCGACAAACTGAAACACGTTCTACAATCATTGAAGCATAGGCGGCATAATGAGGGAAGAACAGGACAGACTCCGCCGTATCGCACGTAAACACACGTTTCAGTTTCTGTCCCCAAAGAAAGGTTGGACATGGGCACACCCGTCATCGTCGAGGCCGCTCGCACCCCCATCGGCAAGCGCGGCGGCTGGCTCGCCGGGCTGCACGCCGCTGAACTGCTCGGCCTCGCTCAGCGCGGACTGCTCGAGAAGGCGCACCTGGACCCCGCGTCGGTCGAGCAGGTGATCGGCGGCTGCGTCACCCAGGCCGGTGAACAGTCCAATAACGTCACCCGCGTCGCCTGGCTGCATGCCGGACTTCCGTGGCAGGTCGGCGCCACCACCATCGACGCCCAGTGCGGATCGGCACAGCAGGCCAATCATCTGATCGCCGGACTGATCGCGACCGGCGCCATCGATATCGGTATGGCCTGCGGTGTAGAGGCGATGAGCCGAGTTCCGTTGGGCGCCAACGTCGGCGAGAACGCGGGCCCGCGCCGCCCGGCTACCTGGAATATCGATCTGCCGAATCAATTCGAGGCGGCCGAGCGTATTGCCAAGCGGCGCGGCTTGACTCGTGACGATCTCGATGAACTCGGCGTCCGCTCGCAGCGGCTGGCCGCGCAGGCCTGGGCCGAGGGGCGCTTCGACCGCGAGGTGCTCACCGTCACCGCACCCGCCGTCGACAAGGAAGGCAAGCTCACCGGCGAAAAGCTGGACGTGACAAGGGATCAGGGCCTGCGCGATACCTCGCGCGAAGGTCTGGCCAAGCTGAAGCCGGTATTGGAGGGTGGAGTCCACACGGCGGGCACCTCCTCGCAGATCTCCGACGGCGCGGCCGCCGTACTGCTGATGGACGAAAAGGCCGCGCAGCGAGCGGGTTTGCGCCCGCGCGCCCGGATCCTCACCCAGGTGCTCGTCGGCGCGGAACCGGAATTCCATCTGGACGGTCCGGTGCAGGCGTGCACTCGACTGCTCGAACGCTCCGGAATGAATATCGGCGACATCGACCTTTTCGAGATCAATGAAGCCTTTGCGGCAGTTGCCCTTTCATGGGCTTCTGTACACAAACCAGACATGGACCGGGTAAATGTAAACGGCGGTGCCATTGCACTCGGACATCCGGTCGGCTCAACCGGATCTCGGCTCATCACAACGGCTTTGCACGAACTCGAGCGCTCCGGCGGCAGCACCGCGATGGTGCTCATGTGCGCGGGTGGCGCATTGGCGACCGGCACCATCATCGAGCGGTTGTAGCGGATTCAACCAATTGTGCTCCAAAGTTGAACGTTCATCTCAATGAGGCCAAAACGTGTCGTACGCCACACAAAGGCCAGCCCAGCCGCCTAGATGACTCATCAGCTATCTTTTCGCTATCATAGACCTGTCGGGGAAGACCGCTGCGACGGGCCAGAACCGGTGCACACCACGTGTTCTCAAGAGCCGTTGGCGTGACCCGCAAACGCAACGGTCGCAGTCACTTCGCCGGAGCGGTACCTAGAAGCTTCAAGGAAATCCTGAATCAGGCGTAGGTTTTCAGTTACTGAGCCGCTAATATCAATGATACGTATCCGAGATAACGACTGTTAGTACAGCGAAGGGAATTGGGCGGCTCACAATGGCTGATTTCGCGGCGCGGCTGAACAAGCTGTTCGAAACCGTGCATCCCCCGGGGCGCAAGCCGCACACCAACGCGGAGGTTGCGGCTGCGCTGACGGCCTCCGGGCATCCGATCTCGAAACCGTACCTCTCGCAGTTGAGGTCGGGACAGCGGACCAACCCGTCGGACGAAACGGTGGCTGCACTGGCCAAGTTCTTCAAGGTCAAACCGGACTACTTCTTCAACGACATCTATGCCGCCAAGATCGATCACGATCTGGAGTTGCTGTCCCAGCTGCAGGGCTACGGACTGCGACGGTTGTCGAGTAGGGCGTTCGATCTGTCCGAAGAATCGCAGAACCTTCTCACGTCCATGGCGGAGAAATTGCGGGCAAGTGAAGGTCTGCCCGAAATTCCTCCGGACGGTACCGAATAGGTTCTCCTGCAGTGCAGTACGGTGCGGCCCACAGGGTCGCACCGTACTTCGTCATGGGGTATTGCTGCTTCTCGACTTGCACCACCCATGAATTGTGGGCTTGGCAACGAGCGCATGGTGCGATAAAAGCGCGCCCGAAGTGACCGGTATGCAACGAATCAGTTGTGCGGATACGTCGGTAGACACGTGGAATCCGGCATGGCCATCAGCCCACCCGGATTCCTTGCTATGTCAACCATATTGAATACCAGGACCGAGTCCTTCAGAATGCTTCGGACTGATCGGTTTTGATTGCACACGATCAATTTCGGGCAGCGGCACCGACGCCCGCTTCGCAGGCACGCGCGATTGCCTGAACCCAACCTCGGGGGCTAATCCCCTCGGGTGGAGCAATCCATCGCGCGTCTACTACGACATCGCCCAAAGGGTTTCGCACCCATTGCGCAACGCGGTCCGCACGCGCCGATACCAGTGGCGGTGGCGGACCCGCGGCGACCAATTCGACGCCGCCGCCGGATTGCAGATACAGCGCGTCCATGATCTGCGCGACCTGGTCGGATGCCTCGAGCTGCGTCGAGGTGCCCGTCTGTTCGTGAGCGACCACCTCCGGAAACCGGCCGACCATGATGTGGTGCAGCTTCTTGATCTGCCGCAACAGGATTCGCGCGCGCACCCACAACTCCACCACGATCCAGACGGCGCCGAAGGCGATGAGCAGTGCGGCCGCCTCCCAGATCGGCCAGCCCCAGTCCGGCTCACCGGCCTTCGTGGGCGACGCATCGGTGCAGGCCCGACGGACCTGCAGCACGGACAGCACCGCGATGACCGCGGTGCCCGCGGTGTAGATGGCGATACCGCGACCGAGGGTGGTCCAGTCCAGATTGCGCACACCGGTGATGACGACGAACACACAGCCGAGCGCGACGATTATCCAACCGAAGGTCGTGGACCAGAACAGATTCCCCGCCATCGCGAGCACACCGAGGCCATAGATGACGAAGGCGATCTGGCGCAGGTTGGTACGCGAGACCACCGGCCATGCCGCCGAGGCGACCACCGAAGTCGCGATCGAAAAGAGGAGCCAGGCCGAGGTGACCACGCCGTCGGAAAGCATGCCCGAATGCAGGCCGCGCGGTAGCAGGTTGTCCAGCGCCAGTTCGATTTCGGGAACAGCGATGGTGGCCGCGACCGCCACCGCCGCGACCACGAGGACGATGGCGACCCGGGCGGTCGTCGCTGGCTTCACCAGCACGCGCCCCACACGAGCACCGGCAGCAACCCACACCAGCATGGCGGTCAACCAGAGGGTCATCCCAGCGCCTCATCGAATCGAAGGACCGAGACGCCTGCGCCTCGGCTGTTGAATACCCGCAGTCGCGTCATCAACATGGCGGCGAAGGTTTCGGCCTCCCATTCGGCGAGTTCGTCGGCGCCGTCGTCGACGATCTGCAGATGCGCGCGCTGACTGAGCATGTAGGCGATGAGATCGTCACTGGCTTCCAGTGTCACCTCCGGCGCGGGCGCACCCTCGTGATCGAAAATGATATGGCCCAATTCGTGTGCGAGCGTGTGGTCACGGCTCGGCAGTGCGGTAGCGAGCACGATGACATCGCGATCCGGATAGAAACGGCGCTGACCGCAGACACCGGGAGCCAGGTCGGCACTGGCGATTTCGATCTCGCGGCGCCGCTCGCTGGCAACGGAGGCGACGACCTCCTCCAGGGTGGTCGCATCGGAATCCGCCGCGACGGCGCATACCGCGTCGACCGCCGCCGCGACCCGGCGATAGGCCCGGAGTCCGCTTTGTGTCCGGCAGAACCCGTACCCGCCAATGCCGAACCCGCACCGACACCGGCGGAACCGACTCCAGCAGAACCAGTTCCGAGCACAGCAGAGCCCGTGCCGAGAGCGGCAGAACCCGTACCCGCCAATGCCGAACCCGCACCAACATCGGCGGAACCGACCCCAACAGAACCAGTTCCGAGCACAGCAGAGCCCGTGCCGAGAGCGGCAGAACCCGTACCCGCCAATGCCGAACCCGCACCAACACCGGCGGAACCGACCCCAACAGAACCAGTTCCGAGCACAGCAGAGCCCGTGCCGAGAGCGGCAGAACCCATGCCGGCGGCCGCGGGTCCGACTGCGGCGGAACCGGTTCCGAGAATGGTGGCGACACCGGCCGAGCCGGTGCCGATGATCGCGCCGACGCCTGCGGAACCGGTGCCGATGATGGTGCCAACACCCATTGAGCCACCGCCGAGGAGTATGCCGAGCAGACCGGTGGCGCCGACCGTGGCGGAACCGGTGGCGGCGGATCCGGCCGCTGCCGAACCCGCCGCTGCGGCAGGACCGGCGGCTGCCACAGTGGTATCGACCGATGACCTCACATTCAACTGGCCGGGAATCGCCAGCGGCATCCAGACATCGCCATTCGAATCCGGCGTCGGATTATTCGGGTCCGTGCACTGCGGACAGGTACCCCCGGGCTGTGCCTCGGCCGAAGCCCCTGCGAGTAGCGCAAAGCCGGCAACAGTCGCGAGTAGGGCGACCACACGCGACGTGCGACCAACGGCCATGCGCCAGCCTTCCCCTCATCGAAATAGCGCAGATCTCCTGCCCAGGTCGCAACATCTCAGTTCCGGGACTTTGACGGACGGGAGCCCATAGTAGACCTCAGTCCGAATCCGCGCAGTGGCTCGGGCCACGCCCCCATTCGACACGCCCGACCGGCCACGCGCCCGTTCTCTGCCGCCCACGCAGAACATATCTTCGGAAGTCCGGCTGTAATCCCGAACGAGTTCCGCGTTAATCCTGGCACGCGCTGCGCAAATGGCCAGACCAGTACGTATGTCGATGCCGCGCAGACGCGAATAGAACACGCCCGCAGCGAAGGGCTGCCGGTCCGACACTCCGGCACCGAACCCGCCGAGCGACCACACCTGCGCGCCCCCGACCGGAACACGAATCAGGGAAAGCGCCGACATGGCCGCACCGCGTCCAGGAGACGATTGGTACGGATGTGCCGATCTGCGTTGGAAGAAGCAAACGCCGAGCGGCCTTGACGACAGCCGCTCGGCGCTGCCGCGATTGTTCGGCAGATCGGTCGACGCTCAGGCGCCGTATACCGCCTCCGGCGGAACGGACTTGGCGATCAGATCGGCGACCACGGGGCCGAGTTCGGCGGGATTCCAGCGAGCGCCACGGTCCACGGCGGTGCCGTGGCGCCAGCCGTCGGCCAGCGCGACCTTGCCACCCTCGACCTCGAACATTCGACCGGTGACGGCCGCGGATTGCGAACTGCCGAGCCAGACCACGATCGGCGAGACATTCTCGGGAGCCATCGCATCGAAACCGTCCTCCGGAGCGGCCATGGTGTCGGCGAAGACGGTTTCGGTCATGCGCGTGCGTGCGGAAGGGGCGATGGCATTGACAGTGACGCCGTAGCGCGCGAATTCGGCCGAAGCGGTGAGGGTCAGGCCCGCGATACCCGCCTTGGCGGCACCGTAATTGCTCTGGCCGACACTGCCCTGCAGACCCGCGCCGGAACTGGTGTTGATGATGCGCGCGTCGACGGGACGGCCCGCCTTGGACTCACCGCGCCAGTACTCGATCGCATGGCGCATGGTGGCGAAGTGGCCCTTGAGATGGACCCGGATGACCGCATCCCATTCGTCCTCGCTCAGGTTCACCAGCATGCGGTCGCGCACGAAACCGGCATTGTTGACCAGCACATCCAGGCCGCCGAAAGTATCTACGGCCTGGCGGATGAGATTGCGGGCGCCGTCCCAGTCCGCGACGTCGTCACCATTGGCGATGGCCTCGCCGCCGAGCGCCTTGATTTCGGCCACGACCTGTTCGGCGGGCGTCTCACTGGTCGCCGCGCCGTCCAGCGCGGAGCCGAGATCATTGACGACCACCCGGGCTCCGGCAGCGGCGAAGGCGAGCGCGTGCGCCCGGCCGATACCGCGGCCGGCGCCGGTGACGATGACAATGCGCCCCGCGCAGATCTGCTCGGTGTCCATAACCTGTTGTGTCCTCTTCGTCGGATTCGATTGTTCAGGCCCGAGCGCTCTGCTCGGCAGTGTTGTTTCGAGCGACCTGCAAGCAGTCGCTAGCGGCGTTGTTTCGAGCGACCCGCAAGCAGTCGCTAGCGGCGTTGTTTCGAGCGACCCGCAAGCAGTCGCTAGCGGCGTTGTTTCGAGCGACCCGCAAGCAGTCGCTAGCGGCGTTGTTTCGAGCGACCCGCAAGCAGTCGCTAGCGGCGTTGTTTCGAGCGACCCGCAAGCAGTCGCTAGCGGACGTTCGCATTCGAGGCCGCGAGGAATGCAGGACGCTCACCCCCGCCGTGTACTAGCAGCGTCGCGCCGCTGACATAGGCGGCCAGCGATGAGGTCAGGAATGCGGCGCAGCGGCCGATGTCCTCGGGGCGGGCCATCCGACCGAGTGGGATGGTCGCGCCGACAGCGTCGATACCGTCTCGATCGCCGTAGTGCAGTTCGCTCAGTTCGGTGACGACCGGGCCCACGACCAGCGAATTCACCCGCACCTTCGGCGCCCATTCGACCGCGAGGGAGGAGGTCAGGCTGTCGATGCCCGCCTTCGCCGCGCCGTAGGCGGCGGTACCCGGCGATGGTCGGTGACCGCTCACGCTGGACACCATCACAATGGAGCCGCCGCTCGGCTGCCGCTGCATCACCGCATTGGCGGCCTGCGAGACCAGCAGGGGTGCGAGCAGATTGAGCTCCACGATCTTGCTGTGGAAGTTCTTGCTGGCATCGGCGGCGAGCGCGAACGGGGCGCCGCCCGCATTGTTGACCAGGTGATCGAGGCGGCCGTGCCTCGCGACGATCGCATCGACCAAATCCTGTACGGCATCGGCATCGCGCACGTCGCAGGGCAGGTATTCGATCTCACGCCCCTCGTGTTCCACCAACTCTTCACCGGGTCGCCGCGCGCACGCCACAACGGTCGCCCCTGCCGCCAGGAAGGCCCTGCTGACGCCCGCGCCCACGCCGCGCACACCGCCGGTGACCAGGACGACGTTGCCGGTGAGGTCTATTTCGAGTGCCACCGTGCTAACCTACCAAGCAACTGCTTGCTTCGCCACACCGTAGGCACTGCTCGCGGGTCGCTCGGAACGATCGGCAGCGACTGCTTGCAGATCGCCCCGAAAAGAAGCGACTGCTTGCAGATCGCCCGAAAAGATCAGCGCCGAGGTTCGGACCATCTCGGCACACAAGATGGGACATGCGATGGGGATCAACCGTCACTCCGAATCAACCGGCATCACCGTGGTCACGGTCGACTACCCGCCCGTCAACGCCATACCGTCCGACGGCTGGTTCACGCTGGCGGATGAGATCCGCGCGGCCGGGCGCGATCCGGAAACCAAGGTGGTGGTGTTGCGCGCCGAGAACCGCGGGTTCAATGCCGGTGTCGATATCAAGGAGATGCAGCGCACCCCGGGCCATCAGGCGCTGATCGACGCCAATCACGGCTGTTTCGAGGCATTCGCGGCCGTCTACGACTGCCCGGTGCCGGTGATCGCGGCGGTGCAGGGCTTCTGCCTCGGCGGCGGCATCGGTCTGGTCGGCAATGCCGATGTCGTAATCGCCTCGGATGACGCGACTTTCGGACTGCCCGAGGTCGACCGCGGCGCGCTCGGCGCGGCCACCCACCTGTCCCGGCTGGTGCCGCAGCATCTTATGCGCGCGCTGTTCTATACCGCGAGCACCATCACCGCACAGCAGTTGCAGCACTTCGGCTCGGTGTACCAGGTGGTGCCGCGCGCCGAACTAGACGCCGCCGCACTGGAAGTCGCCAAGAACATCGCGTCCAAGGACGGCCGGGTCATCCGGGCGGCCAAACGGGCGCTCAACGGTATCGATCTGCAGGACGTGCACCGCAGCTACCGCTACGAACAGGGCTTCACGTTCGAACTGAATCTGGCCGGTGTAGCGGATGAGATCCGTGCGCGGTTCGACGACGATCTAGCCGCGCGCAAGGAAGAGAGCAAGGAAAACTGATGCGGGACAAGCGAATGTCGCTCGACGAGGTCGTCGGCGAGCTGCGCAGCGGTATGACCATCGGCATCGGCGGCTGGGGCTCGCGGCGCAAGCCGATGGCACTGGTACGGGCCATCCTGCGCTCGGATATCACCGATCTGACTGTGGTCAGTTACGGCGGACCCGATCTCGGTCTGCTGTGTTCGGCGGGCAAGGTGCGCAAGGCGTACTACGGCTTCGTCTCGCTGGATTCGCCGCCGTTCTACGATCCGTGGTTCGCCAAGGCGCGCACCTCCGGCGCCTTGGCGGCGCGCGAGATGGACGAGGGCATGTTGAAGTGCGGGCTGGAGGCGGCTGCGGCGCGCTTGCCGTTCCTGCCGATCCGCGCCGGACTCGGATCCGATGTGGTGAATTTCTGGGATGGCGAGCTGAAGACCGTCGCATCGCCGTATCCGGACGGCGACGGACGAACCGAAACGCTGATCGCGATGCCCGCACTGAATCTCGATGCGGCGCTGGTGCATTTGAATATCGGTGATAAGCACGGCAATGCGGGCTACACCGGTGTCGATCCGTATTTCGACGACTTGTACTGCCTGGCCGCCGAGCGTCGCTACGTATCGGTGGAGCGGGTGGTGGAGACCGAGGAACTGGTGAAAGCCGTTCCGCTGCAGTCGCTACTGCTCAACCGGCTGCTGGTCGACGGGGTGGTCGAGGCACCCGGCGGCGCGCACTTCACCCTGGCCGCCGATAGCTACGGCCGCGACGAGAAGTTCCAGAAGCATTATGTGGAGTCGGCCAAGACGCCGGAGTCCTGGCAGCAGTTCGTCGACAAGTATTTGGCGGTCTCCGAGGACGAATACCAGGCCGCCGTTCGCGAGTTCGCACAGGAGGCATCGAAGTGACGTCCACCGAACCTGTTACCCGTGCGGAGATCTGTGCGATCGCCTGCGCTGAGATCTTCAGCGGCGCAGGGGAAATCATGGCCTCGCCGATGTCGCCCATGACGATCATCGGGGCACGGCTGGCCAAGTTGACCACCGAACCGGATCTGCTGCTCTCCGATGGCGAGGCGCTGTTGTTCGCCGACACTCCCCCGTTCGGCGCTAAAGCGCCGATCGAGGGGTGGATTCCGTTCCGCAAGGTCTTCGATGTGGTGGCCTCGGGACGGCGCCACGTGGTGATGGGCGCCAATCAGCTCGATCGGTTCGGCAATCAGAATCTGTCGGCATTCGGTGCGTTGCAGCAGCCGACCCGGCAGATGTTCGGTGTGCGCGGTGCGCCGGGCAACACCATCAACCATCCGACCAGTTATTGGGTTTCGCGGCATACGCGGCGGGTGTTCGTGGATCAGGTCGATATCGTCTCCGGTGTCGGCTACGACAAGGTGGATCCGGCCAATCCGGCGTATCGGTTCCATCACCTGCACCGAGTGGTCACCAATCTGGGTGTCTTCGATTTCGAGGGACCCGAACACACCTTGCGGGCACGCAGTCTGCATCCAGGCGTCGCCGCCGACGAGGTCGCCGAGAACACCTCGTTCGAGATCGCTGGACTGGCGCAGGCTGGTCAGACCCGGCTGCCGACCGCGGAAGAGCTGCGGTTGATCCGGGATGTGCTCGATCCCAAAAAGGTTCGGGAATCGGAGGTGCCGTCATGAGCACTCTGCGGACACCGCTGACCGAGTTGGTCGGCATCGAACATCCGATCGTGCAGACCGGTATGGGCTGGGTGGCCGGGCCGAGTCTGGTGTCGGCGACCGCCGAGGCGGGTGGACTCGGGATTC
The DNA here is from genome assembly GCF_050955785.1 of Nocardia sp. CA-084685. Classification (NCBI taxonomy): domain Bacteria; kingdom Bacillati; phylum Actinomycetota; class Actinomycetes; order Mycobacteriales; family Nocardiaceae; genus Nocardia; species Nocardia sp. CA-084685. Next base: position 552,911 of record NZ_CP192094.1, on the reverse strand, counting down.
TGGCCTCGGCCACCATGACCTTCGCCGAATTGGAAGCCGCTATCGCGAAGACCAAGGCGCATACCGACAAGCCGTTCGGGGTGAATATCCGCGCGGACGCTACCGATGCACCGGACCGGATCGATTTGTTGATCCGGGAGAAGGTTGCCGTCGCATCATTTGCTCTGGCACCGAAACAGGACCTCATCGCCAAGCTGAAAGATGCCGGTGTAGTGGTGATTCCGTCGATCGGCGCGGCCAAGCATGCGGTGAAGGTCGCCGCATGGGGTGCCGATGCGGTGATCGTGCAGGGCGGTGAGGGCGGTGGGCACACCGGTCCGGTGGCGACCACACTGCTGCTGCCGTCGGTGCTGGATGCGGTCGATATTCCGGTTGTCGCGGCGGGCGGATTCTTCGACGGACGTGGCCTGGCAGCCGCGTTGGCCTATGGCGCGGCGGGTGTCGCGATGGGGACACGCTTCTTGTTGACCAAGGAGAGCACCGTGCCCGATGCGGTCAAACAGGAGTATCTGAGGCGGCAACTGCAGGACACTGTGGTCTCGCTCAAGGTCGACGGTATGCCGCACCGGGTGCTGAATACCGAACTCGTTGATCGCCTGGAACATTCGGGTCGCTGGCGCGGACTGGCCGCCGCGGTCTCGAATGCGGCGAAGTTCAAGGGTATGACCGGGATGAAATGGTCGACCATGGTCCGCGACGGGCTCGCCATGCGAAAGGCCAAGGACCTCAGCTGGTCTCAGGTCGTCATGACCGCCAATACCCCGATGCTGTTGCGCGCCGGACTCGTCGAGGGCAATACCCAGGCGGGCGTACTGGCCGCAGGTCAGGTCACCGGCATCATCGATGACCTGCCCACCTGCAAGGAACTCATCGACCGCATCGTCGCCGACGCCGTCACACGGATCGACAGCATCGCCGCGCTCACAGCAAGCTGACATCACCGCGCCCCGAATTCCCGGCGACGGTAGTCAGATGACGGTTGGGATCGATTGGTCGAGCCGCCGCTCGATGATGGTTTGGTTCCGCTGTCCTGGGATGTTTGCCGGTCCCGTGGTTTGCCGGGCCGTGCTGGGCACGTCGTATCCCGTACCCGGCTCACCTCCTACCGTCAGGTCGACAGGCCAACAGGCTTCCAGCCCAGTCGACCGGCTGTGGTTGCGTTCTCGAGCGCTACGAGGCGAGTCGAGAGGTGATTGCGATCGGTAATTCGCGCAACCATTCGACTCGCCTCGAGGGGCTGGACAGCCAGTTGACTCCGCTCGATGACGCGGGGGCACGGGGCGCACCCGATCGGTGCCGAGGGTAGTCGAATGGGTGTGCAGCGCCCTTTTGACTACTTTCAATGGGTGAGCTGCGCTTGACGGCTCTCGGCTGTGAAGCAGGCTGCCGGACGTGCCGGATGGCTGTCGAGGGCAGTCAAATGGTTGTTGTAGCGGGGGGATGACTGCCGCCATTCGACAACCCTCGGTGGGGCTGCTAGGTGAGGCGTTCGATAATGGTGGCGTTGGCGGTGCCGCCGCCTTCACAGATGGTGAGCAGGCCGTAGCGGCCGTTGCGGCGTTCCAGCTCGTTCAGCAGAGTGGCGAAAAGCTTTGCGCCGGTGGCGCCGAGCGGGTGGCCGAGGGCGATCGCGCCGCCGTTGACGTTCACTTTCTCCGGATCCGCGCCGGTCTCCCGTAGCCAGGCCAGCACGACCGGGGCGAAGGCCTCGTTGATCTCGACGACATCGATATCGTCGATGGTGAGACCGGTCTTCTCCAGCGCCCATTTGGTGGCCGGAATCGGGCCGGTGAGCATCATGATCGGATCGGCGCCGCGGGCGCTCACGTGGTGGATGCGGGCGCGCGGACGCAACCCGTATTCCGCTACGGCCCATTCCGAGGCGAGCAGGGTCGCGCTCGCGCCATCGGAAATCTGGCTGGCGACCGCGGCCGTCAGCGTGCCGCCCTCGGCGAGCACCGGCAGCGACGCCATCTTCTCGAGCGAGGTCTCGCGTGGACACTGATCGATCCACAACTCGCCAACCGGCACGATCTCACGATCGAAACGGCCGTTCTTAATGGCGTCCCTGGCACGCTCGTGGCTGCGTAATGCCCAGCGCTCCATCTCTTCTCGGCTGATATTCCACTTGTCGGCGATCATCTGCGCGCCGTTGAACTGCGAAACCTCGCCGGTGCCGTAGCGATGGTCCCAGCCTTGCGCGCCGACGAACGGCGAGTCGAAGCCATACTCCTTGCCCGCCAACATGGCCGCCGAGATCGGTATGGCGCTCATGTTCTGCACACCGCCCGCGACGATCACCTCGGCGGTTCCGCTCATAATCGCCTGCGCGCCGAAATTGATGGCCTGTTGGGAAGATCCGCACTGCCGATCGACCGTGACACCCGGAACTTCCTCCGAATAGCCGGCGGCAAGCCACATGGTGCGACCGATATTGCCCGCCTGCGGACCGATATTGTCGACGCAGCCGACGATCACATCGTCGACCACCGCCGGATCAACGGGGTTGCGATCCAGCAGCCCACGCAATGCGGCCGCGCCGAGATCGGCCGGATGCACCGCGGCCAGTGCGCCATTGCGCTTGCCGACCGGGGTGCGCACCGCGTCGATCACATAGGCATCCCGCATCGGGGCGTATGGGCGGCGAGCGGATGGTGCTGACATGGAGAACTCCTACTTGGTGTTGCCCGGCGGCAGCGACGGGCCCGGAGGCGGTAGCTCGCGTAACCCACAGAGGGTCCGCGACCGCCGAGATCGACTACGGCACGGTGAGGCCGTCCAGCACGATGGTCAGGTACTGCTTGGCGAGGTTCTCGACGGTGATCGAGCCGCCGGGCTCGTACCACCGCACCGCAACCCAGACGGTGTCCCGGAGAAATCGGTAGGCCAATTCGACGTCGAGTTCCGGCCGGAAGCTGCCGTCCTCGACACCATTGGTCAATACCTGGTGCCACAGCTCGCGGAATTCGCGGTTGTAGTCCGCGATATAGGTGAACCGCTCCGAATCACGCAGGCGCTTGGCCTCGGCCTGGTAGATCGCCACCGCGGCGTGCGAGCGGTCGAAGGATTCGTAGGAGGCGATCACCAAGGCTTCCAGGGTATCTCGCGAGCTGAGCCCGGCGGCCACGATCTCCCGATACCGCCCGAACAGGTCATCGAGGAAGCCACGCAGAATCTCGTCGACCATCGACTCCTTGGAATCGAAGTGGTGATACAGGCTCCCCGATAGAATCCCGGCCGCATCGGCGATATCACGCACGGTGGTCGCACGCAGGCCACGCTCGGCGAACAGTTGGGCCGCCAGTGCGAGCAATTCATTGCGCCGTGCTGATTTCGAGGCGTCTGGTGCGGTCACACGGCTCATAATACAACCAAGCATTTGCTTGGTCTAGCCCGCCTCCCCGGGGTCAGACGCCAGACTCGATTGCCGCGGCGACCGCGGACATTGGTGGAGTTCCGTTGGCCCGTCCCCGACGAGCTACCCATGTACCAGCGAAATCAGTGGTACGGGAGGTATCAGCGCATCGAATAGCGCAGGGGTGACGACACCGACAGATCGGAAAGTAGCCGGTCGCAGATGACGACCGGGGAAACACCCGCGCGCGCCATCCGCGCCACCAGCGCGAGTCTGCGTTCGCAGCTGTCCCATTCGACGGTCAGCGGTCCGCGATCCGGACCAGCGTCAACGGTGGCCAACACGCGCGGCGGACCGAAGGGGACCGGCTCCTCGATGAGTTTGAGGATCATGCCGCGCTGCCAGGCTCGGTAGGTATCCATATCCGCGCCGACGACGAGCTTGTCCGTGGCTGCGCACAGGCCCTGGGCGATCTCGTCGGCGAACTCGACGCGATCGAACCGGTACTTGCGGCATTTGCGAATGACATTGAGCAGATCCGCTCGCACCTCACACAACAGCGCCGTCTGCCGTCGTCGTCTACGGTCCTGCTCGGACCCGAGCGATGCGACATCGAGCCCGATGCGGTAGGCGCGTTCATAATCGCGTGCCATATCGGCACGCAACGCACCACGCGGATCGCGAGCTACCTCGGATTCGTCGATCGCGCATTGCTCGAGAATCTGAGCGGCCCGGGTCGCGGTCACGCGCTCACAAGTGTGGTCCAAGAGTTCGGCACCGAGGGTGAGCGCCGCAAGCACCATGCTGTCCATCCGTCGCCTGGCCAGCACGACTTCGCGCACCAATTCGAGTTCCAGTTGTTCGCGGGCCTGTGGGCGATCCAGCCCCATAGCCATCGCCCCTTAAGGAGTACGGGATTCGGCCACACCCAGCATTGCACAGGTGCACGGCCCGCGTCCCGGCCTTTTTACCTGATCAGGAGGTGGGAGGAGAGGTGAGGTGTCTTTGGCGCTGCGTGTTCGCGGCCCCCTGGTGTCTCGCGTCCGAGCCGTCGAGACTCGCGACTTCGTCGCATGCGCTTCGACGGCTCGGACGCGAGACGGGCCGCGAACTCCTCGCTCGTAAGACAGTAATGATTGCTGAGTTCCCGTGGTGGCCGTCCTGACTCACCGTAAGACTGGCTTCGGGCCTTCAGCGAGATCTGTCGGTCGACCACCACGGGCACTCAGGTACTCACCGGACGTGGTGTTCGTGACTTCATAGGAGCCTGTTCGCACCAGTCACCCATTACTGTCTTGTCCGCCCGCCCGGCTGGTGTGTGCCGTCCTCAACCCCGGTCGAGAGAAAAGGGCAGGCACATTCCCACCATGACACACGCGGTGATCGAAGTCACCGCCGGCATCGACACCCACAAAGACACTCATACCGCGGCTGCGATCGATGCTGCCGGCCGGACGCTGGGTTCGGGCCAGTTCCCCGCCACCCCCGCCGGATACGCACAGTTGCTGTCGTGGTTACAGACACTGGGCACGCTGGTGCTGGTCGGTATCGAGGGCACCGGCGCCTACGGCGCCGGTGTGGCTCGTTACCTGGCGATCAAGAAGGTGGCGATCGTCGAGATCGACCGGCCCGACCGCAAAACCCGCCGCATGCAGGGCAAATCCGATCCGATCGATGCCCTGGCCGCGGCCCGCGCCGCGTTGGCCGGTGAGCGCACCGGCACACCCAAACAACGCGACGGCCTGGTGGAGGCACTGCGTAACCTGCGCGTCGCACGCCGCAGCGCCGTCGCGCAGCGGTCGGATACCCAACGACAGATCAAGTCGTTGATCATCACCGCGCCCGCGCAGCTGCGCACGCGACTGGCGCCGCTGACCGACAGCGAATTGATCAAAACCTGCCTCACCGCACGTCCGGACATACGCAAGGCCGGTGACCCCGCCCACGCTGTCAAGATCACACTCCGACACCTCGCACGCCGTCACAGCGCGCTGAGCGAGGAAATCACCCAACTCGACGCCACAATCAAACCCATTGTCGCCCAAATCAACTCACCACTACTGCAACTACTCGGTGTCGGCCCCGACATCGCCGGCCAACTGCTGGTCACCGCAGGAGACAACCCCGACCGGATACGCTCCGAAAGCGCGTTCGCGATGCTGGTCGGGACCGCACCACTGCCCGCCTCTTCCGGACGCATCGATCGCCACCGCCTCAACCGAGGAGGCGACCGGCAAGCCAACTCCGCGATCCACCGCATCGTCGTCGTCCGCATGCGCTGGGACCCACGAACCCGCGCCTACACCGAACGCCGCACCCAACAAGGCCTGTCCAAAAAAGACATCATGCGCTGCCTCAAACGACTCGTAACACGCGAGATCTACCACGTCCTCAAAACCCCGAAAACCACCACACCACCCCCGAACACAAACACTTGACATCTATAGGAGCATCTCCCTCGTGGTCGGTGATGGCCGGACGTTCAGCACCCGGTGCGCGCATGCCGGAAGGGCGCGACTCGCGACTTCGTCGCATGCGGTTCGACGACTCGAACGGGAGACGCGCCACGAACTCCTCGCTCGTGAGACTCGCTCCGTTGGGGTCGCCGGAGCGAGGAGTTCAGCCTCGGCCACTGTTCTGCCGCGACGTTGTGCGTTCCTCAGGCGCGCTGACTGCTGATCGATACCACTTCGCCGGTGAGGTAGGTGGTGTAGTCGCTTGCGAGCATGGCGATGGTGGCGGCGACTTCCCAGGGTTCGGCCGCGCGGCCGAAGGCTTCGCGCTCGGAGAGGCGGTCGAGCAGTTCGGTCGAGCTGACCTTGTCCAGGAAGGCGTGTCTGGCGATGCTCGGGGCGACGGCATTGATGCGAACACCGAGTTCGGCGGCCTCGACGGCGCTGCAGCGAGTCAGGGCCATGACACCGGCCTTGGCGGCGGCGTAGTGGGCCTGGCCGTATTGCGCGCGCCAGCCGAGCACGCTGGCGTTATTGACGATGACGCCGCCGTGGCCCGCATCGCGGAAGTAGCCGAGCGCGGCGCGGGTGCAACGGAAGGTGCCGTTGAGGGTGATGTCCAGGACGCGGTCCCACTGCTCGTCGGTCATATCGACGACCGGGGTCTCGCCGCCGAGTCCGGCATTGTTGACCATGATGTCGATGCGACCCAAAGCGGTTGCGGCACCACGGATCAGTTCGTTGACCTGTTCGGTGCTCTGCACATCGCACGCGATCGAGGCGACCCGGCGCTGCGGGAATGCGGCCTTCAGCTCGACCTCGGTTTCCGCGAGACGCCGCTCATGCCAGTCGGATACGACGACATCGGCGCCCTCCGCGAGCAACCGGCGCGCGGTCGCGGACCCGATGCCGGTACCCGCCGCCGCGGTAATGACGGCATTGCGCCCGGTCAGCAGTCCGTGCCCTGGAATGGGCTGCGGCGCAATCGAAAGCGGTCCGGATCCACCTGTCACCTGAGCGCCACCCTCCGTCGAATCGCTACCCGATGCGGTATTCATCGAGCCTCCCGCGGCAGGCCGAGCACGCGCTCGGAGATGATATTGCGCTGCACTTCGTTCGAACCTCCGTAGATGGTGTCGGCGCGGGTGAACAAATACAGCCGCTGCCATTCGTTGAGATCGTGCCCATCAGCTACCAGACCGGCGGGACCGAGCACGGCCATGGCCAATTCACCGAGGCCGCGATGCCAATTGGCCCACAGCAGCTTCGAAACCGAAGCCTGACCACCGTCGTCGGCGGTGCTGTCCTGCATGGTGCGCAGCGCGTGGGCGCGCAGCACACGCAGGCCGACCCATGCCTTGTCGATGCGGTCGGCGATCAACGGATCCTCGGCCGCACCGGTGCGACGGGCCAGCGCTTCGATGTCGGCCAGTTCGCGGGCGAATCGGATCTGCTGGCCCAGGGTGGAGATGCCACGCTCGAAGGTGAGCGTGCCCATGGCAATGCGCCAACCGTCACCGGATTCGCCGACGACCAGGTCCGCGGCGGTGCGGGCATTGTCGAAGAAGACCTCGTTGAATTCCGAGGTGCCGGTCAACTGGATGATCGGACGGACCTCGATACCCGGCTGATGCATCGGAACCAGCAGGTAGGAAAGTCCCTTGTGCCGGATCGACCCCTTTTCGGTGCGCGCGATGACGAAGCACCAGTCGGCCACATGGGCCAGCGAGGTCCAGATCTTCTGGCCGTTGATCGACCATTCCTCGCCATCGAGCCGGGCGCTGGTGGTGATGGCGGCCAGGTCCGAGCCCGCGCCGGGTTCGGAATAGCCCTGGCACCACAACTCGGTCACGTTCCGCACGCCCGGCAGGAACCGCTGCTTCTGTGCCGGAGTGCCAAAGGCCAAGATGGTCGGACCGAGCAGTTCCTCACCGACGTGGGAAACCCGCGCGGGCGCATTCGCTTTGGCGTATTCCTCGTGGAAGATCACCTGCTGACGCACCGAGGCCTCGCGTCCGCCCCACTCCTTGGGCCAGCCGAGGCAGGTCCATCCGGCGGCGGCTAGATGCCGGTCCCAGGCGAGGCGTTCCTCGAAGGCCTCGTGTTCGCGGCCGGGCCCGCCGAGTCCGCGCAACGCACGGAACTCGCCATCGAGGTTCTCGGCCAACCACTCGCGCACTTCTGCGGAAAACCGCGCGTCCTGTGCTGCGGTGTCGGAATCTGAGGTCTGGATCGCACCCACGCCGGTAGGATAACCTACCAAGCACTTGCTTTGTTAGAGCCCGACCGCTTTTATCGAGCAAAGGCAGCAAAAGACCCCGCCAACGGTGAGGACACCCGTGACAACCCCTGCACAAACGACACCCATGGCACTGCACGATGCCGCGCGCACCTTCGGCACCTCGCCCGCCCTCGGCGACGGCGAGGTGCGGTTCGACTGGGCGCAGTTGCTATCGGCGGTGCAGGAGATTGCACGGGCACTCATCGCGCGCGGCGTGCAGTCGGGTGACCGGGTCGCCATGTGGGCGCCGAACACCCACCACTGGGTGATCGCCGCGCTGGCCGCCCACTACACGGGCGCGGCCTTGGTGCCGCTGAATACCCGCTACGTCGCGGATGAGGCCGCCGACGTGCTGGAGCGGGTCGAGGCCAAGGCGCTGTTCATTGCCGGGACCTTCCTCGGCCGTGACCGGTTGGCCGAATTGCGTGCCGCCGCACCGGAATTGCGTATCGATACGGTTGTGGTCATTCCGGTCGAGTCGGATACCGTCGATCCCACCGCGCTGAACTGGTCGCAACTGGCGGGAATAGCCGAATCGGTCCCATTGGCGGACGCCGTTGAACGCGCCGAAGGCGTAAACCCCGAGGATATTTCCGACATCCTGTTCACCTCCGGCACCACCGGACGCAGCAAGGGCACGTTGGTCGCGCATCGGCAGGCGCTCTCGGTGGTGCGGGCATGGGCCGAATGCACCACCCTCGACAGCTCCGATCGGTATCTGGTGGTGAGCCCGTTCTTCCACAACTTCGGTTACAAGGCGGGCATTCTCGCGTGCCTGGTGACCGGCGCGACGATCATTCCCCAGGCCACCTTCGATGTGCCGGTGACCATGCGATTGGTCGGCGAAGAGAAGATCACGGTTTTGCCGGGACCGCCGACCATCTACCAGACGATCCTGGACTTCCCGGGCCGGGACGACTACGACCTGAGCACCCTGCGGGTCGCCGTCACGGGTGCCGCGACCGTACCGGTAGTGCTGGTCGAGCGCATGCGTTCGGAACTCGACTTCGACGTCGTCATCACCGGCTACGGACTATCCGAGGCCGCCGGATTCGGCACCATGTGCCGCGCCGACGATGATGCCGCGACCATCGCGGGCACCTGCGGTCGCCCGATCGCCGATTTCGAATTGCGGCTGAGCGAGCAGGGCGAAGTACTGTTGCGCGGCCCGAATGTCATGCTCGGCTACCTCAACGATCCGGAAAGCACCACCGAAACCATCGATACCGAGGGCTGGCTGCATACCGGCGATATCGGCACGATCGACGAGCGCGGTTATCTGAAGATCACCGATCGACTCAAGGATATGTATATCTCCGGCGGCTTCAATGTGTATCCGGCGGAGGTGGAACAGGCGCTGGCCCGGCTCGACGGCGTTGCCGAATCCGCGGTCATCGGGGTGCCGGATACGCGAATGGGCGAGGTGGGCAAGGCATTTGTGGTGCGCAAGCCGGGCGCGGCACTGACCGAGGAGCAGGTGCGCGCCCATGTGAGCACGGTGCTGGCGAATTTCAAGGTGCCGCGGTTCATCGAATTCCGGAACCAATTGCCGTATAGCGCGGCCGGGAAAGTGCTGAAGCGTGAACTACGTGAGGAGAAGTCGTAATGTCCGAGATCCCCTATGAGCCGGACGTGGTCACGTTTGAACGGCGCGGGCGGGTCGCCATCGTGACGCTCAACCGGCCCGACTACCGCAATGCGCAGAACTCGGTGATGACCTACGCCATCGACGCCGCCTTCGAGCGCGCGGTCGAGGATCCCGAGGTCGGCGTAATCATCTTGGCGGGCAATGGAAAACACTTCAGCGCCGGGCACGATATCGGTACTCCGGGCCGCGATCACCATGTGCGCTACCAGAACAAGGCCGCACTCTGGTGGGATCACGTCGACAAGGTCGGCGGCGATCAGCGTTTCGCGCGCGAGCTCGAGGTGTATCTCGGCATGTGCCGACGCTGGCGCGAAATTCCGAAACCGACCATTGCCATGGTGCAGGGCGCCTGCATCGCGGGCGGGCTCATGCTGGCCTGGGTCTGTGATCTGATCATCGCTGCCGATGATGCCTTCTTCTCCGATCCCGTTGTGCGCATGGGCATTCCGGGTGTGGAGTACTTCGCGCACCCGTGGGTGATGGGTCCGCGCGCGGCCAAGGAGTTCCTGTTCACCGGTGACCGCTTCGACGCGGAACAGGCCAAGGAATGGGGCATGGTCAATCGCGTCGTACCGCGCGAGGAGCTCGAAACCGAAACCCTCGCACTGGCCGAAAAGATCGCCGCCATGCCGCAATTCGGGCTCGCGCTGACCAAGAAGGCGGTCAATCAGGCCGAGGATCTGATGGGCATGCGGGCCGGCATGGATTCGGTATTCGGCCTGCACCACTTCGCGCACGCGCACAATGCCGAGGTCGGCGCGGATTCGCTCGGCGGTATGAACGCCAAGTCGATGAAGGCTAATGCGACAACCGCGGCCTCGACGTCCGAACAGAACGGGACAACGTAGTGGATCTGGATCTCGATCAGGCGACACAGGAATTCCAGCGCGAAGTCCGCGAATTCCTCGCCGCCAACAAACCCGCGAAACCGCTGCCCTCGATGGATACCAAGGTCGGGTTCGAAGCGCATCGCGAATGGGAGCGCACGCTCGCCGAGGCGGGGCTGTCGGTCGTCGCTTGGCCGCAGGAGTACGGCGGGCGCGATGCCTCGCTGCTGGAGTGGGTGCTCTTCGAGCAGGAGTACTACGCCGCGGCCGCACCTGGACGCGTCAGCCAGAACGGCATATTCCTGCTGGCGCCAACGCTTTTCGAACACGGCACGGCAGAGCAGTTGGAACGGATCATGCCGCGGATGGCGCGCGGTGACGATATCTGGGCGCAGGCATGGTCCGAGCCGGAGGCGGGCAGCGATCTCGCGGGTATCCGTTCGACCGCGCGGCGCACCACCGGCGGCTGGTTGTTGAGCGGCCAGAAGACCTGGAGTTCGCGCGCATCGTTCGCGGACTGGGCATTCGGCCTGTTCCGCAGCGATCCCGAGGGCGAGCGGCACCGTGGACTCACCTATGTGATGTTCCCGCTGTCCGCGGAGGGTGTTTCGGTGCGGCCGATTCCGCAGTTGGATGGGGAACCGGGATTCGCGGAAATCTTCCTCGACGATGTCTTCGTGCCGGATCAGGATGTGATCGGCGCGCCAGGCGAGGGCTGGAAGGTCGCGATGAGCACGTCGAGCAATGAGCGCGGACTGTCGCTGCGGTCCCCTGGCCGCTTCAGCGCCACCGCGCAGCGGCTCATCGATCTGTGGCTCGACGCCGGCGACCGCACCAACACCGCACAGCGAGATGCGGTGGTGGACGCTTGGATCGGTAGCGAGGCCTACCGGCTGCACACCTTCGGCACGGTCACCCGGTTGAACGAGGGCGGCAAGCTGGGTGCGGAATCCTCGATCACCAAGGTGTTCTGGTCCGAACTGGATATCGCCATGCACGAGACCGCGCTGGAGGTGCTCGGCGGTGCGGCCGAGCGGTCCGGACCATGGACCGACGGCTATCTGTTCTCGCTATCGGGCCCGATCTACGCCGGTACCAATGAGATTCAGCGCAATATCATCGCCGAGCGGCTGCTCGGACTACCGAGAGGGAGCAGCCGATGAGATTCGCGCTCAGCCCGGAACAACTCGACTACGGCACCAGCCTGCGCAAACTGCTCGATGCCGGACGGACTCCCGCCGCCGTACGCAACTGGGCCGCGGGCGATCCCCAGCCCGGACGCGGACTCATCCGGCAGCTGGCCGGTGCGGGTGCGCTCGGTCTCGCCGTCGAGGAGCGACACGGCGGTGCCGACGCGGAGCCGATCGATCTGGTCGTCGCATTCCAGGAGATCGGTCGGGCCGCCGCGCCCGGACCGCTGGTCGAGACGGCGGCCGCGATACCCGCTCTGCTGCAAGCTCTTCCGAATACCGAATTGGCCGAACGCTGGCTGCCCGGGTTCGCGGAGGGCGCCGCGCTCGGCACGTTGGCATTCCCTTCACCCGATCACGGCACGGTCGCATTGGATGCGGATACCGCCGAGGTGTTGCTGATCGCCGACGGTAATCGGATCCGCACCGGACATCGCGCGGGCCTGGTGCGATCGATCGATCCGGCGCGGCGGCTGTTCGTCGTCGAATCCGATGCGGTTGTCGCCGAGGGTGAGCAGGTGCTCGAGGCCATCGCGGTGGCCTTCGATACCGGTGCGCTGGCCAATGCGGCACAGCTCCTCGGCGCGGGACGGGCACTACTGGCTGCGGCGACAGAATATGCCAAGCAGCGCAAGCAGTTCGGTAAGCCGATCGGCGAATTCCAGGCGGTGAAGCAGAAATTGGCCGATGTGCTGGTCGGGCTCGATCTGGCCGAACCGCTGCTCTACCGGGCGGCATTGACAATGGGGGAAACCACACGCGCTCGCGACGTTTCGGCGGCCGTGATCGCCTGCGGTGATGCGGCTTATCGGGCGGCGCGGGCTGCCCTGCAGGTACACGGCGCGATCGGTTACACCGCCGAGTACGACCTGTCGCTGTGGTTGACCAGGGTGACCGCGCTACGGTCGGCTTGGGGCACACCGGATCTGCATCGTTCCCGCATTGCCCGCGCACTGCGCGATGAAACTGTTCGGGACCGGGCCTTGCGAGGTACGAAATGACTGCATCGCGTGGCGATTCGATGGGGGGTGGCGGTCGGGTGACGGGTGGGCCGAGTACCGAACATCAGGAATTCATCGCCTCGGTTCGGGCGCTGCTCACCAAGCACGCCGGATCTGCCGCGGTGCGCGCGGCAATGGATACCGAACTCGGCTATGACGCGACGCTGTGGCGGCTGCTGTGCGAGCAGGTCGGTGTGGCGGCGCTCGCGATTCCGGAGGAATACGGCGGGTTCGGTGCGAGCCTGGTCGAATCCCTGCTGGTGGTAACCGAGTTGGGGCGCACGCTGGCCGGTGTGCCGATGCTCGGTTCCGCCGTGCTCGGTGCGCAGGCGGTGCTGTTGTCCGGTGACAACGAGGCGTGTGCACGGCTGCTGCCCGAGGTCGCCGAGGGCGCTCGCACCATTGCCGTGTGCTGGGCGGGGACCGGCGGCTGGGATGAGCCGGGTGTGCATTCCGAAGACGGAATACTTTCCGGCACAGCGCATTACGTGCTCGACGGGTTACCTGCCGACACACTCGTCGTGGTGACTTCTGATGGCCTGTTCGAGGTCGAGTCGGGTGCTGCGGGCGTCACGCGGCGCGCGGTTGCGACCATGGACCCCACTCGCAAGCTGGCCGAAATCACATTCGCGGCGGTCGCGGCGCGGCGGCTCGGTTCGGCGGATCCGGCACTCATCGCACGCCTGCATGAAATCGCTTGGGCCACGGTAGCTGCCGAACAGGTCGGTGCCGCGCAGCGGTGTCTGGAGATGACAGTCGACTACGCCAAGTCCCGGGTGCAGTTCGGACGGCCGATCGGCAGTTTCCAGGCGCTCAAGCACCGCATGGCGGATATGTATGTGCTGGTGGAGTCTGCTGAATCCGCGTCGTACGCGGCGACGGTCGCCGTGGCGGAGCAGCGCCCGTCCGCCGCCGAGGATGTCTGGGTGGCGCGGACGCACTGTTCGGAGGCGTTCACGACCATCGCGGCCGAGATGGTGCAATTGCACGGCGGCATCGCCATTACCTGGGAACATGACGCGCATTTGTTCTTCAAGCGCGCACACGGTGATGCGCAGTTGTTCGGGCAACCGCATAGGCCGCTGCCACGACCCGCCTGACAGGCGCAGCGCATACCCTGGCCATAGATAGTTAGCGTATGTAATAATATTGTGTGCAGCAGGCTCGGGTGGCAACAGCAGATGACATCGTGGTCAACCTTCTCGTCACCGCGGGCCGGCTGACCCGGCTGGCCGGGGTGATCAGCGGCGATGATCTGCCGCGAGCCGTGATGCGGGCCCTTGCGGTGCTCGACGAACACGGCGCGGTCCGCGTCAGCGAATTCGCTCGCATCGACCGATGTTCACAGCCGGCGGCAACGGCGCTGATCGGCAAGCTCGTCGCGGATGGATACGCCTCCCGACGCAAGGATCCGGATGATTCCCGGGCCGTCGTCGTCGAGCTCACCCCGGCCGGACGTACTCGTTTGACGCGTGCCCGCGCCGCCTTCGGCGAGGCGATGACGGCGGGGCTCGCCGGTTTCGATATCGAACGGTTGGCCCGGATGGAAAGCGATATGAAGGAACTGCTGGAGGCACTGAAGAAGTCGGTGCCGCAGCATCTGTCCACGTCGCGCTAGTCGATCCGGCCAGTCGGACCGGAGTACGGTCGGAGAGTATGACCGATGAGAAGCGTGGCCGGGTCAAGGTAGCGACCAGCCAGAAGCGAGTCCGGGTCTACCTCGGCGGCCAGTTGGTCGCCGATACCGCCCACCCGGTCCTGGTCTGGGAGAGTCCGCACTACCCGACCTACTATCTGCCCGTCGCGGATCTGCACGCGAAACTCGAGCCGAACGGCACCAGCGCGAAATCACCGAGCCGGGGCACCGCGACCGGCTACGACGTGGTCGTCGACGGCACCACCGCTGCTGGAGCCGCCGTTCGCTACCACGACTCCCCCTTCACCGAACTGAACGAGCTGGTGCGCCTGGACTGGAATGCCATGGACGAATGGTTCGAAGAGGATGAGCCGGTCTACGTCCACCCGCGCGATCCGTACACCCGCGTCGACATCCTCGCCAGCTCCCGCCATATCCGCGTCGAAGTCGACGGCACTACCGTCGCCGACTCGCACTCCCCCCGCATCCTCTTCGAAACCGGCCTTCCCGCAAGGTATTACCTCCCCCTCACCGATGTCCGCCAGGACCTACTGAAGCCCTCCGACACCCATACCAGCTGCCCCTACAAGGGCACCGCCGACTACTGGTCCGTCCACATCGACGGCAAGGACTACCCGGACATCGTCTGGGGCTACCGCACCCCACTGCCGGAAAGCCAGAAGATCGCGGGCCTGGCCTGCTTCTACAACGAAAAGGTCGACATCTACCTCGACGGCGAACTCCAAGACCGCCCGAAGACCCCGTTCAGCTGACCGCTTACCGCATCAGAGCGCAACGATCTCGAGCATGCTCTCGAGCCCACGGAAATCCTTGCCGTTGCGTGTGTAGAGCGGCAGCCGACGGGCCGACGCTATCGCCGCGATCAGCAGGTCCATCCTGCGCGGTTTGGGATCACGCTTCGCCGCAATGGTCAGCGCCACCAACGTGCCGTACCGCGTGGCCGCGTCCGCGTCGAACGGCAGCGGATCGAAGTCCACGATGGCAGCGCCCAATTGCTCCGATCGCGCGGAACGAGTCGTGGCATCCTTGGCCATCGCGACGCCTTGGTTCAGCTCAGCCAGGGTGATCGCGGTGATCTCCGGCATCTTGGGCAGGACATCTGGATCCAGCAGATCCAGATCGAGGTACGTGCAGGTATCCAGGACGCCGGAAGGATGCTGGTTTGTCATCGACGGGATTCCCATGCGTCGTCGTCGCCGATGCGGTCCTCGGTACCGAAAAACTCGTCGGCCTCCTGCCGCATCGCCGCATAATCCACCCGAGGCAGCTTGCGATGCCGCTCCACGAGTTCCGCAGCGGTCAATCGGCGGCGACGGCCGACCGGTCGCAGTTCGGCGACCTCCACGCCATTTCGGGTAACCCGAAACACCTCACCGGCCTCGACGGCGTCCATGACCGCCGCGGAGTTATTGCGGAACTCCCGCTGCGTGATCACCTTCATGACCAATAGCGTAGCCCGACGTAGCACAGAAGGCTACAAGGCTCCTACCGGCGGCCAGCGTTCGCCATTCCTGGCGTGCGGCAACCACCATGGGTGTGAGCAAACTCGGCCGATCAGACCGCGATCAGTGGAGGCTGGTCCTCGGCGCGGCGGTATTGACCAGGGGCTTGGCCGTATTCGCGTTTGAAGGCCTTGGCGAAGGCGAATTCTGAGGTGTAGCCGACCTGACGGGCGATGGTGCCGAGCGGGCTGTCGGTGTCGCGGAGCAGGCGGGCGGCGGTGAGCATGCGCCAGCGGGTGACGTAGGCCAGCGGCGGTTCGCCGACCGTGGCGGTGAAGCGGCGAGCCAGGGTGGCTCGCGAGACGCCCGCGATATCGCTGAGGTCGGGCACCGTCCAGGTCCGGGCGGGTGCTTCGTGTACTGCGCGCAGCGCGGCCGCTACCGCCGGATCGGCGAAGGCGCCCGCCCAACCGGTGGCGGGTTCGTCGGCGGCCTGCTCGTCGAACCAGGCGCGCAGCATGAACAGGAGCAGGGTCTCCAGAATGGCGGGCACGGCGGCATCGCTGCCCTGTTTCGGCTCGGCGACCTCGGCGGCGAGCAGGTCGACGGCGGCTCGCAATGACGGATGACGACCGGGACGCGCTGGCAGATGAATGAATTCGGGAAGTTCGTCGAGCAGAGGGTGGCTGCGTTGCCTGCCGAGTTCGTATGCGCCACAGAGCAGGGCGGTACGCGCACCTGGTCCGGTGATCTCGCGCGGCTCCCCCGGTTGCGCCTTCTCGGTGACCGGGCTATCGAGGCGGTCGAGTAAGTCGTGGTCGGCACCGCGCGGCATGAAAAGGACGTCGCCGACACCGAGGGCAATGGGTTCGCCGCCGGTAGGCACCGCCACGCACGAACCCTGCAGCACCACATGGAAACCCGCACCGGGGACGACCGGATAGGCGCGGCCCCACGGCGCATGCCGAATGAACAGGCCCGAGGTCGGGTTGCCGGTGCGGATAGCGGCAATGGTTTCGCTGAGGATGTCCACCTCTGCACCATACCTCTCCATAGATGAGTGTTTCAGACATGATTCCGAGCAGACCAGCCATTTGTTTACTCACATACTGCCCATAGTGTCGTACTCATGACAACGACGAAGATTGCCGTCTACGGCGCGACCGGCCACACCGGCAGCTACCTGCTCAGCGAATTACACCGGCGCGGGATTGCCCCAATCCTGGTCGGCCGCAGTGCCGCTCGAATGCGGGCGGCGGCCGAGGCAGCCGGGATCCCGGACGCCGAGATCCGAGTCGCGACACTCACCGATCACGACGCCCTGGTTGCCGCCTTCACCGGCGCGGCCGCCGTCATCAGCAGCCTGTCCGCGTATGTGCACAATGGCGAGCCGGTACTCGCGGCAGCCATCGCGGCCGGGGCGCACTACACCGATCTGTCCGGCGAACAGCTTTTCCTGAAGCGCGTTTTCGACGAGTACGGCGCGAAGGCCGAGGCCGCGGGCGTCACGGTGATCCCCGGTGTCACCGATAACAATGTGGCGGGCGACTTGCTCGCCTACCTGACCGCGCGCCGACTGACCGGACCGGTCGAGATCGTGCTCAGCCATCTGAGCAAGAGCGGTGGCAACGGTTCCAAGGGCAGCGCGAAAACGGTCTTCGCCAGCCTCGACTGGTTCCGCGGCGGCGGCTGGCACTTCCAGGACGGCGAACTGCGCACCGGCACCGCCGCCCGTCACGCCGAGATGACATTCCCCGGCCACACCGCGGTCACGACCGTCGCGAAATTTCCACAGCCGCCGGTGATCACTATCCCCAGGCACACCGATGTGTCGTACGTGGAAGGCGTCCTGGACGTCGCCATCCACGACCTCCTCGGCTCTTTCACCGAGGAAATCATCGAATCGCTCCCTGACGAGCCGAGCACCGACCTGCGCTACGACGTGGTCGTGGATGCCTATGGCACCAACGGACATTCGGCCCGTGGGGTCGTCAGCGGCGTCGACTCCTACCGCGACTCAGCGTTGGAAGCAGTAGAAATCGCAGTCCGCCTAGCCGACGGGACCACCAAGCCCGGCGCCTTGTCCGTAGCCGAAGCCTGCGATGCCGAGGAACTTCTGGACGCACTCGCCCGCTTCGACATCACCTGGCGCATCGACAATTAACCTTCGCCCGGCGCACCGCAGTACGACAGGTCGCGATGCACACCCGTGCCGGCATTCGTCGCATCTTCGGATCCGACAACGACGGACGGAATGCCGCGAGCTGCCGCAGCGATCGCCGAGGCACTCACTGCGGCCGGTTCGCTCAGCTGGCCCCGCCGGAGGACTCACCGCGCATCAGCGCCCCGAGTGACTCGCGGTCGGTGACGTCCATCTTGATGCAGGCGCGGTAGAGGTGTCCCTCGACCGTACGGACGGAAACCGTGAGGCGATCGGCGATCTGACGGTTGGAGAGCCCGGCCGCGACGAGATTCGCGATTTCACGTTCGCGGGAGGTCAGCGGCAAGGGCTGGGCGGCCTGCCGTAGAGCAGGGGTGCTCGCACCGCCGCAGGCCGCGGCGAGTCGGTTGGCGGTGGTGGCGGATTCGAGCAGGCGACGGCGGTCACCGGCGCGTTCGTGGGCGGATGCGGCCTGGGCTGCGGCATCGGCGGCCGAGAGCATGGCGCCGATGCGCTCGAATTCGGCTGCGGCCGCGTCCAGACCGGGTCCGTCGTGAGCGGCGAGCGCCACCGCGTGGCGGGCCTGGACCTGCACCAGCCGCCCGTCTACCCGGGCGGCCAGGTCGGCGAGTCGGCCTGCCACGGAATGGTCGCCGAAGCGGGCGGCGGTATGCAGTGCCATGGCCTCGATGGCGTGCTGATGTGCGCGCGCCGCCGCGTCGGCGGCGCCCATGGCCAACCGGATGGCCGGGGTCACGGTGCCTTCCGCGGCGGCCGCGCAGGCCCGCGCGAGCTCCAATTGCGGATCGTAGACCGCGCTGTGCCTACCACCACGAGCGGCCGCCTCGGCAATGGATTCGGCGGCCTCCGCGGGTCGGCCGAGTGCCGAATATGCCTCGGCCAGACGGATTCTCGCCGGAATGTGCCAGGCGGCGGCGCCCTCTGCGGTGAGCGCGGCCAGTGCCTGCTCGAGATGTTCGATGCCGTCCAAGAAGCGGCCCTGCGCCACGTCGACGCTGCCCTGCAAAATTTTCGACATGCCCCACGCCAGGTACTGGCCCGGTGCCGAATAGCCGAAATACCCGGTGGCGCGGCGGCGTGCGGCATCGAGATCACCGGTGCAGATCAGCCCGAGCACCTCGGCATGGGTCGAGATGAACCGGTTGAGTCCGTCGATATGCGACTCCACCTGATGCCCGCGGGCCGCGTACTGCCGCGCCGCCTCGCCCTTACCCATCAGCGCGAGCGCCAGGCCACCGCCGAAAGACGCCCACCAAACCGCCCACGGCGGTGCACCTTCGGTCTCCATCACCGACTCGGCTCCGGAAAACGCGTCCTCCAGCAGATTTTCGTGGACCGCACACGCCGCGGCCAAGCCCGCGAAGGTGGCGATGGTTTTCGGATGCTGCACCTTGCCGCGCAACATCGCGAGCACCTCGTCGGCGCGCTCGGCATCGCCCATAGCCCAGAAAAGATTCGAGACCCGGGTACTGCCCCAGCGGCCCAGTTGCACCTCGTTCATCTGATCGGGGTCGAAGCTGGCGAGGGTGCGTTCGGCCTCGATGCGATGGCCCTGCCACAGCAGCGCGCGGGCAAGCAGATCCGCCGCCTCCACCCCGCCGCGACGTTCCACCGCCGCCCTGGCGAAACGTTCACCGAGCGGCATATTGGCCAGTCCGATCGCATCGGCGGCGGCTGCCTCGAAGAGTTCGAGATCGGCGGATTTATCGCTGTCCAAAGCCAATTCGGCCAACCGGATGCGGTCCGGCGCGGAATTGATCGGCCGTTCCTTGAGCGAGGAGTACAGCCGACCGCGCAGCCGCCGGGCCGAGGCGATGCCGAGCCTGCGCCGGATGACCTCGCCGAACAGCGGATGGTTGTAGCGCACGATCAACTGGTGGGTGTTCTCGACGACCCTGATGAGACCGCGGGTTTCGGCGGCCTCCACAGCCTGCTCGCCCGCCAGTTCGGAGAGCACGTCGAGATCTATGGGCTCGCAGAAGGTGAGCAGTTCGAGCACCCGCAGCACCGGTTCGGGCAACTGCTCGACCCGATCCTCCAGTAGCGCAGCCAATTCCGAGGTCACCGCGGCCCGACCGCGCAGCTGCCAGACGCCGTTCACCTGCCGCAGCGCGCCCGCCTCCAGCGCGCCCTCAACCAAATGCCGGAGAAACAGGGCGTTTCCGCCGGAGGACTCCCACATCAGGTTGGCGGTGAACCCTTCCAACTGCCCGCCCAGCATCGACTCCACCAGATCGACGCTCTGCTGCTGGGTGAACGGCGTGAGGTCGATACGCAGCAGATGGCCGTCTTTCCATAACGAGGTGACCGCATCGGGCACCTGCACCCCGCTGCGCACGGTCGCGACGATATGGGCGGCCTTATCGATGGCCAGCTGCAACAGCAGCGTGGCCGAGAGCTGATCGAGCAGATGCGCGTCGTCGACACCAATGATCGCGTGCCCGTCGGCGAGCAGCGCCTCGCGCGCGGCGGACATGAAGGTCACCGGATCGTGCGCCGTATAAATGCCCACCATATGGGCGAATACGCCCAATGGGATGCTGCGGGCCGATTCCGTGCCCGCCACCCACCGGACATTGCCGCCTACCGCGGCCGTCGCCTGTCTCGCCAGCGTCGTCTTCCCGACTCCGGCGTCGCCCGTCAATACCGCACCGACATATTCAGTTCCGGTGAGTGCCGCGCGCATCGCTTCGAACTCGGTCTCGCGCTCGATCATCGGCCAGTTCCGAGCCATAGCTCTAACTGTAGTTCGTCACGGATCATGATCGAGGACAACGAACCATGAACGGCCGCACCGGCTCAACTGTTTCGTCCGCTAACCGAGTACGTCGTGGCGGACAATGGTCTGGTCACGCCCCGGTCCGACGCCGATACAGGAAATGCGGGCGCCGGACAGCTCCTCCAGGCGCAAGACATACGCCTGGGCGTTGGCGGGCAGTTCCTCGAACGTCTTCACATCTGAAATGTCTTCCCACCAACCAGGCATCTCTTCGTAAATCGGCTTGGCGTGGTGGAATTCGGTTTGTGTGGTCGGCATCTGCTCGACCCGCTTGCCGTCGATTTCGTAGGCGACACAGATCGGCACCCGATCCAGACTCGACAGGACGTCCAGCTTGGTGAGGAAGTAGTCGGTGATGCCGTTGACCCGGGTCGCGTAGCGCGCGATGACCGCGTCGAACCAGCCGCAGCGGCGGGCTCGGCCGGTGGTCACGCCGACCTCACCGCCCTGCTTGGCCAGGAATTCGCCGAAATTGTCGAATAGTTCGGTCGGGAACGGACCCGAACCGACGCGGGTGGTGTAGCACTTCAGGATGCCGAGCACGGTCGTGATCTTGTTCGGTCCGACGCCCGCGCCGACCGCCGCACCGCCCGAGGTCGGGTTGGACGAGGTGACATACGGGTAGGTGCCGTGGTCCACATCGAGCAGGGTGCCCTGCGAACCCTCCAGCAGGACGGTCTCGCCGCGCTCCAGCGCCAGGTTCAGTTCCAGGCGGGTATCGGCGATGCGGTGTTTGAAGCTATCCGCTTGGCCGAGTACCTCATCCACCACCTGCTGCGGGTCCAACGCGCGCCGGTTGTAGATCTTCACCAGGACCTGGTTCTTGAACTCCAGGGCCGCCTCGACCTTCTGGGTCAGGATCTTCTCGTCGAGCACATCGGCGACGCGCACGCCGACCCGGGCGACCTTGTCCTGATAGCACGGACCGATGCCACGACCGGTGGTGCCGATCTTCTTATTGCCGAGGAAGCGTTCGGTGACCTTATCGATGGCCACGTGGTACGGCATGATCAGGTGCGCGTCGGCCGAGAGCAGCAGTCCGGAGGTGTCGACGCCGCGCTCCTCCAATCCGGCCAGCTCAGCGAGCAGGACGCCGGGATCGACCACGACACCATTGCCGATGACGTTCGTCACGCCCGGGGTGAGAATGCCGGACGGGATCAGATGCAGTGCGAACTTGTCGCCATTGGGCAGCACGACCGTGTGACCGGCGTTATTGCCGCCCTGATACCGGACGACCCACTGCAACCTGCCACCGAGCAGATCGGTTGCTTTGCCCTTACCTTCGTCGCCCCATTGGGCGCCGATCAGGACGATTGCCGGCATGGTCGTGTCTCCTACGGTTCGACGCGCGGTACTCGTGTACCGCAGCTACCTGCCGTATCGAGGCGGTGGCCGGAAGCACAGTCTACCCAACGCCCAACCGGGTCCTGCGTCCGTCTGGATCGCAGGGAGGGTTGCCCCCTCACGGTCCACAACGGAGCGAGTCTCACGAGCGAGGAGTTCGTGGCGCGTCTCCCGTTCGAGTCGTCGAAGCACAAGCGACGAAGTCGCGAGTCGCGCCCTTCCAGCATGCGCGCACCGGGTGCTGAACGTCCGGCCATCCCCAACCACAACGGAGCGAGTCTCACGAGCGACCGTTCGCGGCCCGTCTCGCGTCCGAGCCGTCGAAGCGCATGCGACGAAGTCGCGAGTCTCGACGGCTCGGACGCGAGACAAAGGGGGCCGCGAACCCGCGGCGCCCGCGCCGCCAAAAACACAGCTATGGTTGCGAGGCACCGGCGGACCGAGCAGGGGGTCCGCCGACAGGTGGCGAGGGTGACCGACGGGTTGTCGGCCGAACCGAGGAGGGTGTACGGCAGTTTGAGTACCCACGTTCTCCGTTGCGACGGCGCACCGGTACCCATCGCCCTTGCGTCGCTGCCGATTTCGCAGACGACCGCCATCCCGGAAAACAGCGTCATCGATGAGTTATTGCCCGTCCTCGCCGCCGACAGCCTGCCCCGGCTGATCGTGCTCGGCGACGACGCCGCCCTGGCCTCCGTGCTGACCCATCTGATGCGGACCGAGCGGCTGCATGTGGAGATCGGGTATGTGCCCGTCGACAAGACCTACGGTTCGCGCGTCTACCAGACCGGCACCGGTAATGCCGCCGCAAAACGGGCGGTGGAGGGCCGGGCCGTCGAGACGCCGCTGATTCGCGATGACACCGGAACCGTGCTGGTCGGTCGGGCAGAGATCACCGGTCCCGGCGGCGAGAAGCTCGAGGGCGAGGCCTATGTGGATGACGCCCCGTTGTTCTCCGGCAAGGTCAACGTGATGGTCGTCTCCCCGATGCTGGATCTGCCGGGGGTACGGGCGAGCGTGCGGAAGAACATCATCCGCAGGCGCCGCTGGCTGGCGGGTCGGGCCGCGCAGCTCGGCACACCCGGGGCCGTGGTGACCAGGGACGGCATTGCCAACGATCGCGTGCTGCCGCGCTCGTCGTTCTACCGACATCACGAAAGCTGGCAGCTGGTGCGATGACAGTTCCGTTCTCGAGGAATCGCCGCCTGGGCGCCGTGCGGCCGAGCCCGATATTCCTGCTGGTGATCGCGGTCGCGGTGGCCGGTGGCGTGCTCGCATGGGATGCCGATGTGCAGTCGACGCGGGCGAAGTTCGGCGTATTTCTGCTCGTCGTATTCGGCTGGATCGTCACGCTGTGTCTGCACGAATTCGCGCATGCGTACACGGCGTGGCGGGCCGGCGATCGTGAGGTGGAGCTGCGGGGTTATCTCACGCTGAATCCACTGAAGTACAGCCATCCGCTGCTTTCGATCGTGTTGCCGATGGTGTTCATCGCGCTCGGCGGTATCGGCTTGCCGGGCGGTGCGGTGTACGTGCACACGCATAATGTCAGCGCGCGCATGCAGCGGATCATCAGCGGTGCCGGGCCCGCGGTGAATGCGGTATGCGCGGTGCTGTTGCTGGTGGTCGTGCGGTTCGCCGGCAGTGATACTTCGCATCGCGCGTTCTGGTACGGACTGAGCTTTCTGGCGTTTCTGCAAATCACCGCAACACTTTTGAACATCCTGCCGGTGCCAGGGTTGGACGGGTACGGCGTGGTGGAGCCGTCGCTGAGCTACCAGACCCGGCGAGCGCTCGATCAGTTCAAGCCGTTCGGGATGTTGATTCTGTTCGCGCTGTTGTTCACGCCGTCGATCAACAAGGTGTTCTTCGATGCGGTGTATTCGCTGTACGAATTGTCCGGGGTCGATGCGGACTGGTCGCGGTATGGCAGCTGGCTGACCCGGTTCTGGACCTAGCCGATAACCGGTCGCCCGGTCCGACCTTCCGAACCGGGCGACCTCTTCGCACGACCGCTGCGCGCCCTCACCCACCCGGGCCACCACACCTTATGGCCGGTAGGGCGGTTCGCCGTCGAGCGAAGCGTCCCAACCGCACTACCCCTCGTAACCGCGGTTGCCTCTCGAGGCTAGGACCGTTGGCATGGGCGAACACGAGTAGCGGACTACGTGAAGGTCAGATTCGCGTGCCCGAAATCGAGCGCGCTGTCCCGCAGCGGCCGGAGTATGTCCGAAATCCGCTGAGTAGTCGGCTCAATTCTCCGGCGGCACATGCGGATTCGGGACCGTCGGGGGCAGCAGTGCCATCGCCGAGATGCGCTGCATACCGCAGACCTGCAGGAGATCGACCAACATGGAGCGCATCTGCGCGAAGACAACATGAGCCGAAAGTCCCGCGCCCTCAACGAGTTCTGGTCGCGCGGCCTTTGCGATACCGCGCAGCACCCTGGCGGCCTCGGCCTGATCCGGCTGCTGACCGGGATCGGCGAGCATCATTCGGCGCACCACCTCGACGGCTTGGGCGAGGCGCTCCAGTCCCTCGATCAGTCGCGGATCGAGGATTTCGTCGTCCTGGACCAGAGTGAGGGAACGGCGCAGCAGCACCCTGGTATTGCGGACGGCATTGTCGAGCGGATCGGCGGTGGCGCGGATGCGATCGAGACGCTGGCGGGAATTCCAATAGAGCGGGGAAATCCGGCTGATCTCGCGGCCGCCCTCCAGAGTGGAGCGCAGGCGATCGATCTGGGGCTGAGTGGCGCGGGCCGCGGTCAGTACCGCGCGAATCTTCTCGGGATCCTGTTCGAGCAGGCCGTCGGCACATTCGTGCAGCGATTTCGCAAGTACCGCAAGGACTTCCGCAGCTTGCTCGCGGGCCCGACGCACCGGATGCAGCGGTATCGATGCGACCACGACAACGCCGACCAACCCGCCGACGAGTGCGTCGATCATGCGCGAGAATCCGCCGCCCGCCGACGGCGGCAGCAAGGTGGCGACCAGCACCGCCGAACCGGCGGCCTGCATGGTGATGATCGAACCGCCGTCCAGGAATACCGCCAAGGCCATGGCCACCGCGACGACGAAGGCGATCTGCCAGACGCCGGTGCCCGCGCGGGTGATGAACAGGTCGCCGATGCCGATGCCGACCGCGACGCCGACCACCAACTCCACCGACCTGCGCAGCCGGGCCCCGAACGAAATGCCGATCGAGACCACGGCCGCGGTCGGTGCGAAAAAGGGCTGGGTGTGTCCGATGATTTTGTGCGCGATGAACCAGGCCAGCGCCGCGCCGACCGCGCACTGCAGAATCGGCAGCGCGGACAGTCGCAGTCGAGCCCACGAGCTGCGCAGCTTCTCCATACTGCTGGCGCGGGCGACGCCGACCGGAGAGTTCGGATCGATCAACGGTTAATCGAGGCCGAGCTCACCCGCGGCGCGCGGGTCGCAGTCTTCCAGCAGGTCGAGGCAGCGTGCGTACTCTTCGGTCTCACCGACCGCCCTTGCCGCCCTGGCAAGCGCGCCGACACTGCGCAGGAAACCGCGATTGGGTTCATGGCTCCACGGCACCGGGCCGAAACCCTTCCAGCCATTGCGCCGCAATAAGTCCAGGCCGCGGTGGTAGCCGGTGCGCGCGAACGCGTACGCGGCGACGATGTCGTGATTGACCACCTGCGTATCGCCATCGGCCCCGCCGCGCTGCAGCGCGGCCTCCGCGAGATGGGCCCAGGCGATCGAAGCCGCCGGATGCGCGGCAGCGACCTGCACCGGATCGGCATGGTTCAGCAGTGCCTCCTCCGCATCGGAGTCTTCGGGCAGGAGTACCGGTTGCGGTCCGAGCAAGTCACCGAACGAGGTCATGCGGTTCATTGTGCACTGCGCGCGCCTGCCGCGCCGACACGGCGTTCCCCTGGCTGAGCAGTGCCCGGCCCACCGCTCCCACCCATCGCCATCGAGCCGGACAAGGCGTCCCACTGCGCAGGGGAATCGTCACAGTCGACCGAATTGCTGGCTAGGCTGGCCGTCGAGTTCAACTGTTCCGCCCGACCGAGGGGTAATAGGTGTCCGACCCGAACGACGAGAAGAGCCCGGCACGAAATCCCGGCCGCCCCGCCGAAGCGGCCGACCCGCGCCCCGCCGCGCCCACGGACCGGAAACCCGCATCGTCCGAGTCAGAAGGCGCACCCTCGCGCCCCGGTCCCGGCGCAGGCACCTCGTCGGGAGCCGGTACCGGCGCGAAGGGCGGCGCCGCGGACGCGACCCGACCGTTCCCGTCATCGTCAGGACCCGGCTCGTCGGGGTCCAACGCGCCATCAGGAACCGGGAAAGCGGCAGCCGAGCGCAGGGCAGCTCCTACTAGGCCGATTCCGTCGCCGTCGTTGCCGAAGCAGCCACCCACCGGTGCCGGACAGCCCGGCGCATCGGGTGCGGCAACCGGGGATATCGCCGCGCTCGGCAGGCCTGCTGCCCCCATCCAGGGCGGAGCAGCCAAGGCACCGTCATCAGCATCCGCACAGGGCAACGCGACCAAGCCGGGCAGCGCAAACCAGCGAAGCAGCAGCCCAGCCCCATCAACTCCAACACCCGGCAGCGCGACGAAACCGGGCAGCGCAAACCAGCGAAGCAGCAGCCCAGCCCCATCAACTCCAACACCCGACGGCGAGGGCCAGAGAGGTAGCGGCGCAGCTGCAGCAGCTCCAGCCCCGGGCAGCGCAACCAAGCCCGGCAGCGCAAGCCCACGAAGCAGCAACGCAGTCCCATTTGCTTCCACGCCGAGCAACACAGCAGAGCTGGGCGGCGGCGCCGGCCGACAAGGTAGCGGTGCGGCACCATCTACTGCTGCGCCGAGCAGCACTGCCAAGCCGGATGACGGGGACCAGCGAAATAGCGGCACCGCCCCAGCCGCTCCCGCGGCGGGCAGAGCGGCCGAGCCGAGCGGCACGGGCCAACGAGGTGGCGGAACCCCACCGTCTGTTTCCTCACCAGGCACCGTTACCAGACCGGGCAACGCAACAGGACCAGGCGGCGCGGGCCAGCGGGGTGGCGGCCCAGCCTCGCCTGCTCCGGCGCCGGGTAATACCGCCAAGGCGGGCGGCGGGAGCCAACAAGGTGGCAGCGCAGCCCCATCCATTCAAACGCCGAGCGGCACCCGGAGGCCGGACGCAGCAAACCAGCGAGGCAGCGGCCCAGCAGCATCTGGTCTGGCACCGGGCAGCGCAACCAAGCCCAGCAGCGCAGGTACACAAGGTGGCAGCACAACCTCAGCTAGTCCCGCACCGAGCAATGCCGCCGGGCCGAGCGGCACAGGCCAGCAAGGTGGCGGGACCCCACCGTCTGTTTCCTCACCAGGCACCGTAACCAGGCCGGGCGGCACAACCGGGCTGGGCAGCCCAACCAGGCCGGGCAACGCAACCGGGCCGGGCGGCGCGGGCAAGCGAGGTAGCGGCGCGGGCTCGTCGGCTCCGGCGCCGCGCGGAGTAGCCCAGCCAGATGGTTGCACCGACCCAGCAGCTCCGACGCCGGGCAACAAGCCGAGCGGGGCAACCGGCTCGAGCGGCGCGGGCCGGAAAGATAGCGGCGCGACCTCGTCCTCCCCGGCGCCGGGTGGTGCAGCCACTCGTGACAGTGCGGCCCAGCCAGATGGTGGTGCGGCCTCATCCGCACCCGCGCCGGGCGGCGCGGTCAAGCCAGGCGGCACAGGCCAACGAGACGGCACCGCCCAACCCGCTCCCGCGCCCGGCGGCACTACCCGGCCGGGCGGCGTGGACCGACGGGGTAGTGGCGTGGCCTCGTCTGCACCCGCTGCTGTGCGGCCGGGCGCAGTTGCCGGTTCCGGAGCGTCCGGGGCTACCGCGGTGAATTCCGAAGGGAAGACTGCGGAGATCTCGCGTGGTGATGTCGCGGACAAGGGCAACTCCGGCCCGACGAAGGCGCCAGGGGCGGGGTCGCCTGGCAAGCCGACACCGGCTGGCGGCTCCGGCGCAGCGCGCGGCACCGGCTCCGGGCCGAACGCGCGGACCGTCGTGATCAAACGGGGCGGCCCCGCGGCCCAGGATGCTGGCACGGCGAAGTCCGCAACACCAACCGCCGAATCGACGAGTCGGTCGTCGAAAGCTACGCCACCGGCTGAAAGCGCTGCGCCGAGTGACAATTCCGCATCTGGTGCCCCTGCGGAAACCGTTGCGGTTCAGCGTGATTCGGATGCAACCAAGTCTGCGACGCCAGGTGGCGCTGCCGGACCCGCTGGTGAAACCGTTGTGATTCAGCGGGATTCGAACGCAAGCGAGTCTGCGGCACCAAGTGGCGCTACCGGACCCGCTGGCGAAACCGTTGTGATTCAGCGGGATTCGAAAGCCGACAAGTCCGCGACACCAGACGACAAGGTCGACGATGCCGCGGGTGCGGATGCGGCGACCATGGTGATGCGAGCGGTCGATCCGAAGGCCGAGAGCGCTCCGAGGCAACCGGAACCGGATTTGGCGGGCGCGGACGACAAGACCGTCGCCATGCCGATGATTTCGAAGCTGGATGCCGAGCAGACCGTCGCACTGCCGATTCAGAAGCCAGCCGACAAGGACGCCACGAAGCGGATGCGGACCGATGCCGGGACCAAGCCCGGTACCGACCGGGTCGTTCCGCCGGCGGCGCGACCCGGGCCGATCACCAAGCCGCCGAGCACCCCTCGTCCGGCGCCTGGTCCGAAACAGGCTGGGGCGCAAGGGCCTGCGCAGGGTGGACCGGGTGTCGAGGAGACCGCACCGTCGGCGCCGCGCGGTCCTGGCCGGCCACGTCAGGTCGCTTCGGCGCCGTCACCTGCCGATACCCAGCTGACTCGCCCCGCCCAGCCGGTCAATGCACCGCGACCGATGGCCCAGCCGCAACGAATCACCCCGGCTGATCAGCAACCGGCGGCCGACGAGGCATCGGCCGGGCCCTCGAAGCGCTGGTTGTTCATCGGGGCGGCCGCGGTGGCGCTCATCGCGGTGGTCGGACTCGTGGTCGTGCTCGTCGGGAATCGGGGCGACAACTCCCCGGAGGCCAAGGTGCGCGCCACCATCACCGATTACACCGCGGCGCTGAAATCCGGCGATCTCCCGGCGCTGCGCAACAGCACCTGCGGACAGTTGCACGACTTCTATCAGAACATCGCGGCGCACCAGTTCGCGGGCGTGCATCAGCTGTCGACGGATCGCAAGAACATCCCGGTGGTGGCGAGCGTCGATACGATCAAGATCACCGATAAGACGGCGATCGCGCAGGCCAGCGTGTACACCGATGCGGATCCGACGAAGCGCTCGGCGAGGACTTTCGATTTGGAGCAGACCGCCGACGGTTGGAAGGTCTGTGATCCACCGACCGCCGGGACGCCCTAGTCGAAAGGCGACGAGTCGAACAGGCCATATCCAAAAGGTAAGCCCTCTAACCCGTAGCGAACGTCACACTCACCTGGTCATCAGACCGGTTCGCCAGTAGCATGGCCCGGATCATGGTCAGGGAGCAAACAATCGAAAAGCCGGAAGTCGAAGCGGGCGAGCAGACAGCCACGGCGGCAGGACGCCGGTTCCGGGTACGCGAACACTATTCGGTCGGCCGGGAGAAAATCCGTGAGTTCGCCCGCGCGACGCAGAGTCGCCACGGCGCGCATTACTCCGAACCTGATGCGCTCGAGCTCGGTTACGACGGCATCATCGCGCCGCCGACCTTCGCCTCGGTCATCGGCATCAATGCGACCAGGGTGCTGCTGGATACGGTACTCACCGAATACGACCTGTCCCAGATCCTGCAGACCGACCAGGTCTTCGAGCTCACCCGCCCGATTCTGGCGGGCGACCGGCTCAGCACCGAGATCGTGATCGACTCGATCCGACAGTTCGGCGATAACGACTTCGTCCTGGTGACGTTCTCGCTGACCAACCAGCACGGTGAAATCGTGCAATCGGGTTCGACCACCATCGTGGCGCGCCGCGGTGTCGAGGTGGATCCGAATATCGCGGCCGCCGTCGAGAACATCATGATGCATGCGCGTCCGGTCACCATCGGTGACATCACCAGGCCGGATCCGCTGGTCGCGTTGCCCGCGGACGCCCCCGCCCCCGGGCAGCCCGCGGTGCGCAGCGCTTCCGTGCGCTCCCTCCCCGACTTCGACCGCCTAGCTGTCGGCGATCAGCTCCCGGCCGAGACCGCCCGGGTGACGCGCGGCGATCTGGCCAACTATGCGGGAGTTTCCGGCGACCCCAACCCGATTCATTTCAGCGAGCGCGCCGCCCAGTTGGCCGGACTGCCGACCGTCGTGGCACACGGCATGCTGACCATGAGCCTGGCCGGTGACTATCTGACCTCATGGCTCGGTGACCCGACGGCCATCGAGAAGTTCAGCGTGCGGTTCGCCGGATTCGTTCCGGTGCGGGCCGAGGCGCCGAGCTCCGTCGAATTCAGCGGGCGGATCAAATCGCTCGATCCGCGCCGACGGACCGCGACCATTGTGCTGGCCGGCAGTTCGGAGGGGCGCAAACTCTTCGGCCGGGCCATCGCCGAGGTTCGATTCGCCTAGCGAGGCAAACTCAACTCATTCGATAGTCGCGTGCACGAGATAGACGTTGTAGTCGCTCCACGTCGAAATATTGAAGTAGAGGTCCGAACCCGAGGACCAAGGGTGGATGAATCCGCCGTACAGCTCGGGGTATTCGCGCACCGTTACCGTCGGCACGCCATCGGACCACACACCCTGCGGTGAATCCGCTTCGCGGAGCACCAGTGCTGCTTTCGCGGTATCCAAATAGCTCATCTGCCATAGGTTTCGGGAGGCGTCGAAGCGCACCGACAACTCACCGACGGGTGCGTCGACGATCGAGCTCGCGGAGCCGAACCCGCCTACCGGAGTCCAGTTTCCGTTGCTCCAGTATTGGTAGGCGGTGGTATTGAGGAGCTGATCCTTCGGCACTCGCGCCAGTCCCACCGAGCCGAGCCGGGTATTGGGCGTGCCGAACATGTAGACGTAATCGCCCTGCGGAACCATCGCGCTCACTTGGAAATTCGCCAGTCCGAAGATATTGTCCCAGCGCGCGTAGGCATCCTTGATCCATGTCCGACCGTGATCATCGGAATAGGCGATGCCGCCGTAATTGGTGAAGAACGTTCCCGGAACGCTGTTCCAGGTGCGAATCGACATATAGCTCAGGTACTGGCGCGCACCGAGTGCGAATCCGGAGGTCGGAATCGTGGTCACCTCGACATTGTCGAGTTTGCGGCTGGAGAGCACCTCGGCCGCGTGGCAGCGGTCGTCGGTCACCATCCGGTCGTAGGTCATACCGTCGGTGAGATCGCGGTCGGTGCTGAATGCGAGCACATTGCTGCGCCAATCCGATCCCATTCCGCCAGGCGGGTGAAAGCCGCGTCCGACAGTGTCACCGAAGGCGGTCGCGATCTCACCCGGCGCGCTCTCCCACATGATGCCGAGATCGGTGCCATCCACCTGCCAGCGCTTATCGGTGCGATTGACCGAATTCGCGCCGGTCTGCTTGGCCACCTCGGTGACCGCGCTGATTCGGGGCGGCGGTCGCACCGCCGACAAAGGGGCGGATTCGATCGGCGGCTCGACGCGCGGCGGAGGTGGCGGCACTTGACCGGGATCCGGTCCCGGTCCTGGAATCGCGAAGTGAAACGGCTTGGGGCTCACTAGGATTTCCGGAATGCCGAGTTGATGCGCCGGGCTCGGTGGCGGTGCCGGTGCATCGGTCAGATCCGGGCACGGATTCACACAGGGATCCGACGGCAACTCCATCTCCGTGCGAATCGGCGCGGATTCGGCCGAAGGCGGCAGGACGGTGATCACCGGATACGGAATCGGCACTTCCAGCGTCTTGGGCACCAGACCCGCATGCGTCGCGGGCGGATCCGTGACACACGGACCGGCAGGCGCGGCACCGGCAGGTCGCGCCGCGGACGTCAACGCCCCGGCCGTACATACGACCGCACCGAATACCGCCACCCACCGCCGAGTCATCCACAACCCCTTGATATCTCGCGCAAAATGGAGCCTGTCCACGCCGCATCGAAGCCCCACACGATGCCGCGCAACCAGCGCCCGACCCTACCTGTTTCGTCCCTCTGCCCCGTCCGACTTACCGAATCACCTATGCGCGGCACCGACATCCAGAATTAACAGGAAACTTCTGCTTCATTTCCGGGACCGCAGGCCGCCGCCCTGCTACCGTCCACGGCACGACAACTCGAGTCGGGGTGAGTGGCCGTCCACCGGAGGAGCAAAGGGCCTCCGGTGGTTCAAAAGCCGCACTGCCGCCGGGGCGGAAAGCGGAGCAGGATGGAGACGTGAAAGCCGCACTGATCTATCGCCGCGCTATACCCGCACTCGGCGCCGCATGTCTGGTGATTGGCGGTCTCGGGATCGCCTTGCCGGTCGCCGCCGCCGATTCATCCACGGCCCAATTCGTTGCCGGGCCTGATAGTTCGCTTCCCGTGCCGAGCTATCGGCCGGGGCCGAAGGGGTCGAATGTGCCGCCGCCGGAGGAGTCGAAGGAGGAGTCGCCGAGGTATTACACCGATTGCGATCAGGTTCGGGCCGAAGGGAAGCTGCCGCTATATCGTGGTCAGCCCGGGTACAACCCGTATCTGGATCCGGACGGGGACGGCATCGCCTGCGACTGAGCGCTTACTGGACCGCCTGGAACACCAGAACCGTTGCGCCGATGCGGATATTGTCGCCGTCGGCGAGCAGCGCACCGCTATCGATCGCCTCGTCGTTGACGTACACGCCATTGGCCGAATGCAGATCCTTGATCAGCAGGCCGGCCCGGCTCGGCATGATATGCGCGTGGTAGCGACTGGCCTTCGGATCGTCGAGGACCAGATCGTTATCGGTCATCCTGCCGATTCGCATGCCGCCCTGCGCGATTACCGTGACCCGGCCGTCCGGCATGCGCAGCTGACCGCTGCGGACCGCACGCGGCATCTCGGTGACGGTCTCGGTCATCGCCGCGGCCAGCCGCTCGGTGCGCTTGAGCTCCATCGTGCTCAGCGGTTCCTGGCGCAGCACCCGCTGTTCGAGATCGACCAGGACCGGGCCCGGATCGATACCGAGTTCGTCCGCGAGCACCGTGCGCACCCGACGGCACGCGTCCAGCGCATCGGCCTGCCGGCCGGATAGGTACAGCGCGGCGATCAGCTGACCCCACAGCGGTTCGCGCAGCGGATGTTCATTGGTCATCGAGACCAGCTCGCCGATCACCGATGACGCACGTCCACAGGCGATTTCGGCATCGATGCGAGCCGAGGCGGCCTGCAGCCGCTCCTCGTCCATCGCGGTGGCGAAACCGTCGGCGAACTGCAATCCGGCCAGATCGGCCAGTGCCCGACCGCTCCACTCGCGCAACGCATTTCCGAACAGCTGTGACGCACCGACATGGTCGCCGACCTCGGCGGCACGCGCGCCCGCGTCCCTGGCCGCTTCGAAGCGACCGAGATCGCAAGCGTCCTCGGAGATCTCGAGCCGGTAGCCGGACGATTCGGTGCGCAGCACGACAGCCGGATCGACACCCGAATTACGCAGTGCCTTACGGATATTCGAGACGAATACCTGCAGGCTCGCGGCATAGGAATCGGGCGGATCCTCGTTCCAGACCATATCGGCCAGCGCAGCCGAAGCCACCGCGCGCCGTCGATTGACAGTCAGCGCGGCGAGCAAGGCTCGCGGCTTGGGCCCGCCGACCGCCACCGGTTCACCACCGACCAGCAGTCGCACGGGCCCGAGCACACGTACATCCAGACTCATGTACTAAAAGCCCCCCGAAGGGTAAATAGGGTCAGGCGCTGATCGAGCGACCCGCGGACTTCAGATCATTGCACGCCTCGAGGACGCGCGCCGCCATGGCCGATTCGGCCTTCTTCAGGTAGCTGCGCGGGTCGTAAGTCTTCTTGTTGCCGACCTCGCCGTCGATCTTGAGCACACCGTCGTAGTTGGTGAACATGTGCGCGGCGACCGGGCGGGTGAACGCGTACTGGGTGTCGGTGTCGACGTTCATCTTCACCACACCGAAGCGCAGCGAATCCTCGATCTCCGACTTCAGCGAGCCCGAACCGCCGTGGAAGACGAAATCGAACGGCTGCGCATCCCCCGCCAGACCGAGCTTGGCCGCCGCGACGCGCTGCCCCTCGGCAAGCACCTCGGGCTTGAGCACCACATTGCCCGGCTTGTACACGCCGTGCACATTTCCGAAGGTCGCGGCGAGTAGGTACTTGCCGTTCTCGCCCGAACCGAGCGCGTCGATGGTCTTCTCGAAGTCTTCGGGGGAGGTGTAGAGCTTCTCGTTGATCTCGGCCTCGACACCGTCCTCTTCACCGCCGACGACGCCGATCTCGACCTCGAGGATGATGTTCGCGGCGTTGGTCGCCTTGAGCAGCTCCTTGGCGATCTCCAGGTTCTCGTCGATCGGGATCGCGGAGCCGTCCCACATATGCGACTGGAACAGCGGGTTCTTGCCCGCGTTCACCCGCTCCTGGGAGATGGCGATCAGCGGCCGCACGAAGGCGTCCAGCTTGTCTTTGGGGCAGTGGTCGGTGTGCAGCGCGATGGTCACGTCGTAGCGCGCGGCGACCACATGCGCGAATTCGGCCAGTGCGACCGCGCCGACGACCATATCCTTCACACCCTGGCCCGAGCCGAACTCCGCGCCGCCGGTGGAGAACTGGATGATGCCATCGCTGCCCGCGTCGGCGAAGCCCTTGATGGCCGCGTTGACGGTTTCCGAGGAGGTGCAGTTGATGGCCGGGAAGGCAAAGGAGTTCGCTTTGGCCCGACCGAGCATCTCGGCGTAGACCTCCGGAGTCGCGATGGGCACTGTGAAGACCTCCGTGTTGTGCGGCAAAAGACAATTCTGTCAGCTCACAGACTAGGCCAGCGCCTTTTTGCCGTGTTTGACGGCCAGCCACTAAGTCGCAAGACCTGTTCCCGACCGGCCACGCACGGAGCGCGTCTTACGAGCGACGTTCGCGGCCTTGGGGCCGCGAACACGCCGTGCCGCAGGCGCGGCAAATCAAACACAGGTACTGTTGGCCGCGTAATTGCGCTGGCAGCTTCCGATGCGGTGGCAAGCAATGCAGGCCAGCCGTACCCGGGACAGGAGGCCGCGTGATTCTGCTGGCAGCGACAGAATCGGTGACGAGCAACGTCGCATTGACCCAGTTGCTGGACCCGATGCACCTGCTCACGGAGACGTGGCTCAAGAACGCGGTACTCCCGGCGATCCTGGTGATCGTCTTCATCGAGACCGGTCTGCTCTTCCCGATCCTCCCGGGCGATTCGCTGCTGTTCACCGGTGGCCTGTTGTCCGCGACGGAGCATCCCCCGGTATCGATCTGGCTGCTGTTGCCCGCCGTCATGGTGACCGCCTTCGCCGGTGACCAGTGCGCCTATTGGATCGGCAGGGCGATCGGGCCCGCACTTTTCCATAAGGAAGACACCCGGTTGTTCAAGAAGCATTACGTCACCGAGACGCATGCCTTCTTCGAAAAGCACGGGCCGAAGACGATCATCCTGGCCCGTTTCGTGCCGATCGTGCGCACGTTCATGCCGGTGCTGGCCGGTGTGTCCAAGATGGACTATCGCAAGTTCGTCACCTTCGACATCGTCGGCGCCGTGCTATGGGGCGGCGGCGTCACCGTGCTCGGCTACTTCCTCGGCAATATCGAATTCATCCGCAAGAACATCGAGCCGATCTTCCTGCTCATCGTCCTGATCTCGATCCTGCCCGGCATCATCGCGGTGGCCAAAAAGGTGCTCAACCGCGGTGCGGACGAGGCCGCTCAGCACGATGCCGCGCTGACTGCCTCGACGAACGAGCCGACCCACTGAGCCGGTGTCCACGGCGCAGTTGCCCCTAGCGGTGGGCAGTTTCGATCCGCTGACCTCGGCGGGACCGGCGCTCGTCTGGACGGTGGTGCTGACCTTCGTCTTTCTCGAATGCGCGCTGATCATCGGGCTATTTCTGCCCGGTGACTCGATGCTGATCACGGCGGGCATCGTGATGGCCTCCAACGCCGCGGGCGAGGCCCATGTCTGGGCGCTGTCCATCGGCGCGATGATCGCGGCCGTGGCGGGCAACCAGGTCGGCTACGTCGTCGGACATCGCACCGGCCACCACCTGGTAGCCAGAAAGAACGGCCGCTACATCAACATCCGCAACCTGCAGCGGGTCACCGATTTGCTGCAGCGGCACGGTTTCCTCGCGGTGCTCATTTCGCGCTGGATCCCATGGGTGCGCACACTGTGCCCGATGGTCGCGGGCGCGGCCAGGATGGATCACCGCAAATACACTCTGGCCAGCACGGTCGGCGCCATTATCTGGGCGCCGGTGCTGCTGCTCATCGGCTACTACGCGGGTAGTTTCCTGGACCGGGTGCCGTGGCTGATGCCAGGTGTCATCGGCACCCTTGTCGTCGGGCTGATCATCGGCACCGCTATCGGCATCCGGCACTACCGCCAGGAGATCGCCAAACCCGCCGAGGATTTCGATTTCGAAACCGCGCCCTCGGGCGTGCTGGAGTCCGAGTGCTGATGGCTACAGCCCGGCGGCGCTGACCTGGTAGGCCGCCTCCATCAGCAGCCAGCCCGACAGTTGCACCGACATATCGCGTTCGGGCACCTGCGACGAAGTCACCGAACCGCCCTCGGTGAAATGTCCGGCACCGGACCGGCCGCCGGGTAACTGGGCGGGTTTGCTCCAGTCCTGCCCGAACAGCGGCTCGCCCTCGACCTCGAGCCGGTTCGCCCAGGCCGCCGCGGCGCTGGCACGCACAATGGCGGCCGCGGTGCGCCGATCGGCCGCCTGTTCGCGCTCATCGCCGGGCAGCATCAGCGCGACCACCGCGAGATAACGAGCCAGGATTCCATTGAACAGGCCGCCATCGCCGCCACCACCGCCATTGATCACCCCATTGGTTGTCATCTGCTCCTCGACGGCGGTGAGCAGCCGGTGCACCCGTTCGCTATGGCGCGGTTCACCGGTGTGCACCGCGAGTTCGGCTTCCAAACCGAGCACCACGCCCTGGCAGTAGGTGAAGGTCGGGCACTCGATTTCGCCGGAGGGCAAATGGATGCCATCCAGGATCAGCCCGGATTCCTTGTCGCACAACGTCGCATCGATCCAGTCCGCCATTTCCTGCGCGCGGACGTGGCGGCCGAGGCGCAGCAGCGCGATGGCGGCCGGTCCGTTGGCAGGGGCATTGAAATAGTCCGAGTCGACCCGCCACGGCACACCGCCGCCACGCGCCGGATCCCAAGCGCCGTACAGCTCCTTCTCGAGTGCGATCAGACCACCGCGCGCCTCGGTGATGCCCTGGGTTCGCTCGGCACGCTCCAAAGCGATTGCCAGCCAGGCCATATCGTCGTAATAGTTATTGGTCCATCCGGTGATATTGCGCAGCCGATGCGCCCGCGCGATGGCGGCGATGCGCTTGCGTCGCGCCGGCGTCGGCACCCGGTTGGCGGCATCGACCGCACAGTCGATCAGATGCGCCTGCCACCAGTAGTGCCAGGTCGCGAAGCCCCGTTCACGGCGGGTCGCCGGCCAACCGACAACACCCAATTCGGTACCCGGCACGCCCCATAGCGCGCGTAGGTGCCGAGAAACGATCGCGGATTCGGCCATATCCGCGCGCTCGGACCACAGCGCGGGCGTGGGGGCAGCATCGCGCCCGGTATCCGGGCTCCGCGAGGTCATGGGTCAATGGTGCCAGCTTCGAGCCGATTAATACCTATCTTTTCGTTACCAAGCTGACGTCAAATCGGCATGTTGCCGAATCCATGCGTGCATCGCGATACCAGCCGCGACTCCAGCATTGATACTGCGGGTCGAACCGAACTGCGCGATCGAAACCGTCAGCGCGGCCGCCCCCTTGGCATGTTCTGTCACACCTGGCCCTTCCTGCCCGAACAGCAGCAGGCAGCGGCGCGGCAACTCCACGGTTTCCAGCGGAACCGAGCCCGGCACATTGTCCACCGCGACCACGGTCAGATCTTCCCGCTCGGCGAAGGCGAGTAGTTCGCCGATATCGGAGTGGTGTTCGATGTGCTGATAGCGGTCGGTGACCATGGCGCCGCGGCGATTCCAGCGCCGTCGGCCGACAATGTGCACGGCGGCCGCGGCGAAGGCATTGGCAGTACGCACCACGGTGCCGATATTCGCGTCATGGCCGAAGTTCTCGATGGCCACATGGAACGGATGCCTGCGACGGTCGATATCGGCGATGATCGCCTCCCGCGTCCAATAGCGGTAGGCATCGACGACATTGCGGCGGTCACCGCCGACAAGCAGCTCCGGATCGTAGCGGGGATCCTCGGGTGGGGCCTCCCCGTGCTCTTGCGCCCATGGCCCGACACCGTGCGGATGCTCGCTCCATTCGGTGGGGCCTGGCTGCTCGGCCGTATCCGGCGCGGGGTGGTTCACTCCGACGATGCTAATTCCCGCGGCAATCACGATGGGCCCGGAGGCGGTAGCGCAGCGCAACTACGCGGGAACACGGGAATACCGCAAGTCGAACACCGCCTCCGTCAGGTGGCCGGTCAGTAGGTCGAGGACGAGGAGCCGAGGACGCCGACAGCGGCGAGTACCACCATGAGGATGACGAACACAATGGTCAAGATCAGCAGTATCGAGGCGATTATGCCGCAGATATATCCGGCCTGGACGCTGCCGCGACCACCGATGGCACCGCCGGAGGCGTCGATCTCGTTGAGCGCCTTTTTCCCCATCACCCACGCGACCGGGCCCAGGAACTGACACATCAGCAGGCCGAGAACGCCGAGGATCATGATCGTGATGGCCTGCGGATGATCCTGCGGCGGGCCATAGGCCGGGTAGCCGTACGGCGAACCGTACTGCGGCGGCGGCGGATAGTTCATGCACAGGATGCTAGTTGGTGGTGTGGCTGGCCACACCTAGGATTCGGCGGGCAGCTCGATCGAATGCCGCCGTGCCGGCGACAACCATGGAGTCCATGACCGAAACACAAACTCTCGGGCTCGACGCGCCCACCGGCAAGACCGGTCCGGACGCGCGAGCGCTGCTGCGCACGGTGCTGCGGGCGCCGATCCAGGGCAGGACCTGGAAGCAACTCGCCTATGTATTCACGGTTTTCGCGATCGGCATGCTCGCCGTCTGCTATCTGTTCTTCGGTCTCGGCGGTGGTTTGTACGCCTCGATCTTCCTGATCGGCATTCCGATCCTCGCGCTGGTGATTCTGGGCGCGCGACTGTGGGCGAAGGTGTATCGCGCGCTGGCCAGGGATCTGCTGGATACGCCGGTGGACGCGCCGCCGCCGCATGTTTCGCAGCGGGGCTTTTTCGGATTCCTGAAGAGCGCGTTCACCGATCGCGCGAGTTGGCGAGCGATTCTGTTCCTGTTCGCGCAGGCCGTGCTCGGTGTGGTCGGCGGCTATCTGGTGCTGGTTGTGGTGGCCGTGACGGTATTCGTCGCGATATCGCCCATTCCGTGGGTGCTGTTCGACCCGACGAATATCGACGACAACGGTGTCGAACACCATTCGCTCGCCCAGTTCGGATCCTTGTATATAGACACTTGGCCAAGGGTTTTGCTGATGTCCGCGGTCGGCATCATCTGCTGCTTCGCACTGCCGTGGCTGCTGCGCGCGGTGTGCTGGGTGCACGGACTGCTCACCATCGCATTGCTGTCGGCGACGGCGCGGGACCGTCAGCTGGTCGAATTGCGCGCGAGCCGTCGTGCGGCGGTGGAGGATTCGGCCGCTACGCTGCGGCGCGTGGAGCGGGATCTGCACGATGGCACACAGGCGCGGCTGGTCACCATCGCCATGGCCTTGGGCCGGGCCGAGGAGCGGATATCGCTCGGCGGCGACGCACGCGACCTGATCGCCGACGCACACGCCAATGCCAAGGAGGCGCTGACCGAATTGCGCGAACTGGTGCGCGGAATCCATCCGCCCGCACTGGACTTGGGGCTCGAACCAGCACTGGAAACGCTGGCCTCGCGATGTGCCGTTCCGGTGGAGCTGCGAGTCCATCTGCCGCAGCGGCCGAATCCGGCCATCGAGGCGATCGCCTATTTCTCGGTCGCCGAACTGCTCACCAATGTGGTCAAACATGCGAACGCCACGAGTGCGTGGGTGTCGGTCGTGCCGACCGATGCGCACACCATCGCGGTCTCGGTGCGCGACAACGGAATCGGCGGTGTGCTGCAGCCGATCGACGGGGAACATGTCGCGGGCAGCGGACTTTCCGGACTGGCTGCACGGGCGCGCGCGGTGGACGGCACGCTGACCGTGCAGAGTCCGACCGGCGGACCGACCGTGGTGACGATCGCGCTGCCGATGGCCGGGCCGCGATGAGTTCGCCGTTGCGGGTGGTCATCGCCGAGGACAATGTGATCCTGCGCGACGGGCTGGCCGGGCTGCTGACCGAGCGCGGCCACGAGGTCGTCGCCATTGTCGGCGACGCCACCACCTTGAGCGATGTCGTCGGTACCTACAATCCCGATGTGGCTGTGGTGGACGTGCGGATGCCGCCGACCTTCACCGACGAGGGGCTGCTCGCGGCGATCGAGTTGCGCCGCAAGTATCCGCTCACCGGCGTGCTGGTGTTCTCGCAGTGGATCGAAACCCGCTATGCCACGGAACTTCTCGCCGGTGGCGCGAGTGGCGTCGGCTATCTGCTCAAGGATCGGGTGGCCGACGTCCGCGACTTCGTCGACGCCCTCGACCGCGTCGCCACCGGCGGCACCGCACTCGACCCGGAGGTGGTGAGCCAATTGATGAGTGCGTCACGCCAACAGGATTCGCTCGCCCGGCTCACCCCCCGCGAGCGCGAGGTCCTCGAACTGATGGCACAGGGACTATCGAACAACGCGATCGCGACCGCACTCACGGTCACCGAGCGCGCGGTCGAAAAGCACATCGGCAACATCTTCACCAAACTGGATCTGCCGCCGTCGGACACCCACCACCGCCGAGTCCTCGCAGTCCTGCGCCTGAAGGGCTGACTCGGCTCATCCACGCCTGTCCTACCGCAGGCAGCGAGCCGGAAACCGTCCACTTCCTGCAAGCCCGATAACGGCGGTCACGGCGTCCCCATCGGCAAAATCGACGTGCCCCTGGATCACAGTCCTGTTCGGTTACGGCAGTTCCAGCTACGCGAGGTCCAGCGAGGACGTCGGCAACGCGGCAGCGTTCGTGGTGTCTGTACCGTGCCTTCGACCGTGACCGCATCGGGCACTCGGCCCGATCCTCGTCCAGGGTATCGGGCGTCACCCAGTCCGAAGGGTGCGGATCGCATCACCGTGCGGCAAGTCGACCCCGGGGTTCACCGTGCCGCTTTGACCAAGCGGGTACGGCGATCCACTACGAGACATCATCATTGCGCATCCATCGCACACCTCAGCCGTAACCCGGCGGTGCCCATAAGCGTGGGCACGGATTGGCCGGATGGTCGTGTGCGCCGCCGTACCACAAGCAGTCGATCAGAGATTCGATGCGTTTGCCGGACAGCGGATCGGCGGCAATGCCGGGTATGCGGAATAGCTGCGTAGCTCGCCGGCACTGCTGCGCGCAAGACCATGCGCCGAGACCGTACCCGGCTAGGGACCATGTCGGATCGCGGACCATTCGCTTGCTCATCGCCTGGCCGGGTGCGGTGGAAACGGGCAGGTCACGGTTGTGGTCAAGGCGCATTCCCGCCGTAGTGGCCGGTCCTATCCTTGAAGTGCAGGCAGTCGGGTGGAGGCTGGCATGGATCACGCACGCGTTCTCCGCACAGTGCTCGGGGTGACCGCCGGGTATTTGATCGTGCTCGCATTCTGGCTGGGTTGGCTACTACCGCATACGCCACCGGGGACCGAACCATTTCAGATTGTCGCGCTGGTCGGTCTGTTCGGATCATGCGTGGGCGTCGGAATGCTCTTGGCCGCTCGGCCATCGCGCGCGGATCGGCAGTTGTGGCGGCACGGGCTAGAAGGGTGGGCGACCATCGAGGGGGCGCATACCCTGCAACGCACCGATCATCACACCGAGTTGACCGAATTCGATCTGGAGCTCGTTGTCCCGGGATCCGAAAGTTACCGTGGCACTATCGTTTTCGATGTCACCCCGGCCGATAAGCAGCGGCTGGCGGTCGGCGAGACAATCTCGATTCGAGTCGATCCGCAGAATCGGGATCGGATCATTCTCGTTCTCGGGCAATAGCTTTCGTCAGCCGCACATCTCGCCGAATCAACGGGCGCGAGGGTCGGTCTCGCGCCTGCGGTCACTGGTCACCCACACAACACGCCGAATCAACGGGCGAGCTCGGGCCCGCACAAGCGCTCACCGGTCACCCACACAACACGCCGAATCAACGGGCGCGAGAGTCGGTCCGGCGCCCGCGCTCACCGGTCACCCACACAGCTCGCCGAACCAACGGGCGACGTCGGCCCGCACCAGCGCTTACCGGTCATCCACACAACACATCGAATCAACACGCGAGGTCGGCCCCGCACGAGCGCTCACCGAGCATTCGGCCGAATCGACGAGGCGCGAGATCAGTCCAGCGCGTGCGCTCGCGGGTCCGCGAGCAGATATTGCGCGGCCGCATAGGTAGCCAGGATGACGCCCTCGGTGACCCGCCGGGAACGCTCACCGCGCGCGAACAGCCGCCGCAGGACGATCAACGCATCGGAAACGGTGAACAGCAATGCACCCAGGCCCAGCCGACTACGCGGATCGGCACTCGGAATATTCAGTCCGGCAATATTTTTCGCGGCCGGAGCCAATCCGGGATCGGAGGCCAGCACCGCCGCACTGCCCAGCGTCGCACCGTAAGCCGTCAGCGCGGCCGCGACGGTCGGCGCCTTGGCCCGCATCAATGCCGCGGCACCGAGCCAGGCCAGCAGCCGGGGAACCGCGATCTCCGGACGCGGCCGCCCACCTCGGCGCCACCACAGCACCGAATATCCGGTCTGCATCACCGCGAACGAGGATGCCCCCGCGATCAGCCGCCGATCCTCGTCCGGCTCGATCAACAGCACATCACCGATGGTCGCGGCACCGAGACAACCGAGCAGCACCGTGCGATCGACCGGATCCAACGCGGGATCGGTTGCCGCATCCGCCGCCAACAGCGGCATCAGCAGCGGCTTCGCAACCCATTGCACGTTGTCTCGGCCGGTGACCGCGCCATACACGGTCGCCGCCGCAGCCACCAGGAATCCGGCTCGGAACGGACGCACGACCCGCGAATGCCGCAAATCAGACACCGAAGCTCGGCTCTTTCGGGGCGGGCGGCAACGTGACGACCTGACCCGCATAGCTGAGACCCGCACCGAAGCCGAGCAGCAAGGCCACCTGGCCGCCCTTGGCCTTACCGGTCACCAACATCTCCTCCATCGCCAGCGGGATGGACGCGGCGGAGGTATTGCCGGTGTTCTCGATGTCGTTGGCCACCGGGATGTCATCGGACAGCCCGAGGTTCTTCTTCATCAGCTCGTTGATGCGCGCATTGGCCTGATGCGGGATGAAGACCTCGATATCGTCCTTGGAGACACCCGACACCTCGAGCGCCGAGGCCAGCGCGCGCGGCAAAGTGACCGCCGCCCAACGGAATACCCGCGGTCCCTCCATCCGCAGCGACATCCGGCCGATGGGCTCGATGGCCGGATCGGTGCCCTGCAGCCGCTGCGCCCTCTCCATATATTCGAGGAAGTCGACGTCCTGCTCGATCGCCGAGGCATTCTCGCCGTCGCTGCCCCACACCGTCGGGGAGATACCGTTCTCCTCGCTCGGACCGACCACCACAGCACCAGCACCATCACCGAAGATCATCGCGGTGCCGCGATCGGTCGGATCGAGTCCGACCGTCATCGTCTCAGCACCGATGAGCAGCACGTATTCGGCCGATCCTGACCGGATGAGATCGGCGGCGACGCCGAGGCCATAGCCGAAACCGCCGCAGCCGGAGGTCAGATCGAAGGCCGCGATCCCGTTCATCCCCAGGTCGTTGGCGACCTTGGGGGCGCCGTGCGGGGTGAGCGTCAGCCAGCTCGAGGTGGCCAGGATCAGCGCGCCGATCTTGGACCGGTCGATGCCGCTGTTGACGATCGCGCGTTCACCGGCTGCCGCCGAAATCGACTGCAGCGTTTCGTCACCGCTGATCCACCGACGGTTGCGCACACCAGTGCGCTCGTAGATCCACTCCGGGGTCGAATCGA
Organism: Nocardia sp. CA-084685; assembly: GCF_050955785.1. Taxonomy (NCBI): domain Bacteria; kingdom Bacillati; phylum Actinomycetota; class Actinomycetes; order Mycobacteriales; family Nocardiaceae; genus Nocardia; species Nocardia sp. CA-084685. The sequence continues at coordinate 508,533 of NZ_CP192094.1, read as the reverse complement.
GGACCTCGCACACCTCTTCGTTGCTGACCAGGCGTTTCGGACGGTAAGCACCGATGCCGAGCATCGCGACATTCGCACGGCTGTTATTGACTGCAATGCTCACCACAGGTAACTCACACGACCCTTCACTGTCCGAATGCCCCCGTATCGGGTCGCATCGCTGTTGGCGTTTCAGAGCGATTCGAAGCTCCGACCACCAGCGATAGCGACCCCGGGGACCGCATTCGCAGCTTACCGCGTGTCTAGAAGACAGCTTTTCGGCATTTACCGGCACCGTCCTTTTCGGATGTCCTCCGTGCCCACCCTGAGACTTCGCACCTCGGTTTCCGCGTCATCCGCGCGGGGTCACCGACACGAGCGTGCAGGCCAGCGCCCTCCCGTTCACGGACATTCGTCACCGGTGCTCGTGCTCCCGGACCCGGGCGCCCCGGATAGACGGCAGTTTGCCGCAGGGTACCGATGCAGTTCTCGGACGCACTCTCAGCTTTTCTTTTAACCCCCACCAGCTGTGCTGGTGGGGGTTGTGGCGTTTTTGCCTACTGGTTGGTGTGGGGCGGGTTGCTTGTTTTTGGAGCCGGGTGGGCGTCCCGGGCCGGGGCGGGAGGGTTTCGGTGCTCTGGCGGGTAGGGCTGTTGTCGGGCGGAGGTTCCGAAACCCTCGGCGGACTCGTGCGGGGGTGAGCCGGTCGGGTCGGGAGGCTGGTTTCTCCCAGGGGCGACGCAGGTCGTGGGTGAGGTTGCGGGCCAGCCGTAGTTGGGTGTGGGCAGCGATTACCAGCCAGGTCCAGCGGTCGGCGGCGTGGGGATCGCGCAGATGGGGGCGGGTCCAGCCGAGGGTTTGTTTGAAGAATCTGAACGTGTGCTCAATGTCGAAGCGGCGCAGGAACGTTCGCCAGTATCGGTCCACCTCTGTAGCGGTGGCGTCAGGGTTGGAACACCACAGCCAGACCGGTTTCGGGTTGCGGTCGCCGGGCAGGTACTGCACCCGCAGCCGCAGCAGGGTGCCCTCGATCGTCGGCAGCGGGCCGGCGTGGTCGGCCCAGTTCATGGGGTGCAGTCGGTGCCAGGCGCTGGCTTCGGCCAAGCCGTAACGGTCGGTGTCGGTGTGGGTCGACACTTGCGGTTTGGGGTAGGTGGTGGCGTCGGCGAGCACGAATTCGGGTCCGTGTTTGGCTGGACGTCCGGTCCTGGCCGCTGGACGGGCCGCGGCAGGCAACGCCAGGACCCGGTCGCTGCGGATTCTGCCGACCAGTTCCACGGGCAGGTCAACCAGCAAATATGCCAGGCGGGTGATGTCGTAGCCGGCGTCGAATACGATCAGGATCGCCGGGTCGTGGGGCTGGTGCTGCCCGGCCAGACGGAGTCTGTCGACAACCTCACGAATTTGTGTGGAGGTCACCGTGGTCAGGTCGTCGTCGGGATCGATGCGCACCGCGTCAAGCATCGCGGTCCATGATGTGCGGCCGGGCTCGAGCGCCGCCACGAACGAGTAGGGCCACCCAGGAATCATTTGCGCTTGGCCTTTTCCGCGTCCGTAGACGTGGCAGAACGCCCGATCGGGACTGGTCGCGGCGTCCGGGCGCAGCCACGGACTGACATCGACGGCCAGCAAGATCCGGCCGTCGCCGTCACGCGGCACCGGCAGCCCAGCCACGGATCGCCGCAGCCTTGCGAAGTCGATACGGCCACTACCCAGACCGTCATATAGCGCGCCATGTCCGCGGCGGTGCTCGGCGGCCAACGACAATCCGACCAAGGTATGCACGGGACCATCGCTGCACAGCACCGCCTCGGTCAGCTCGAACAGTGCGTCGGACCGCCGCTCGAGGCAGTCATAGAACGAATTACGAAACACCGCAAGACAATCCAGATCGAACGAGCGCGTTGACTCGACCGAACTCATCGCTTGAGGCACACTGGCACCCACGGCCACCGCGTCTCTTTTCAGGCTCTTTGGACAGAACCCGACGATGATGATGCGGTGGCCGCCCAGAGTCACGCCGACACGCTGCCGAACGAGAACGAAATCTCCACGGCACCAACAATTCTCGCCTAAACAACTTCTGCCTGTCGCAGCCGATCACTTCGGCTGCGACAGGCAGAGGTTAAAAGAAAAGCTAAGACCCGCGCCGCCGGGGTCCGGTCCGCGAGGTATGTATCGCCCTCTGGTCAGCCCGCCAGCAGGTCCCGTCCGGGAATGGCGTCGAGCAGGCGGCGGGTGTATTCCTCCTTCGGGTTCTGGAAGACCTCGTCGGTGGTCGCCGCTTCGACGATCCTGCCGGTCTGCATGACCAGGACGTCGTCGGCGATCTGCCGGACGACGGCCAAGTCATGGGTGATGAACAGATACGACAGCCCGAGCTCGGCTTGTAGGTCGTTGAGCAGCTTGAGGATCTGCGCCTGGACGAGGACATCGAGTGCGGACACCGCCTCGTCGCACACCACGACCTCCGGGGAGAGCGCGAGCGCACGGGCCACCGCGACGCGCTGACGCTGGCCGCCGGAGAGTTCATTGGGGTAGCGGCGCATTACCGAGGATGGCAGCGACACCTTGTCCAATAGGTCGCGCACCGTCGCCTCACGTTCCTTGGCCGTGCCGATTCTGTGCGTGCGCAGCGGCTCCTCGATGGTGCGGTAGATCGAGTACATCGGATCCAGTGAACCGTAAGGGTCCTGGAAGACCGGCTGCACCCGACGGCGAAAAGCGAACGCTCCCTTACGATCCAGCTTCGCGACTTCGCGACCGTCGAAGGACACCGAACCGGAGGTCGGTTCGAGCAGACCCAGAACCATCTGTGCCACAGTCGATTTGCCCGAACCGGACTCGCCGACAATGGCCGTGGTCGTGCCGCGCTTCAGCCGGAACGACACATCATCGACCGCGACGAAATCCGTCGACTTCCACGGCGTGCTACCTCGAATCTTGAACGCCTTGGTCAGATTCAGCGCTACCACCACGTCATCGGAGACCGCCGCGATTTCGCTATCAGCCGCCGCGACCTCCTCGGCGACCTGTATGGCCTGCTTGCGCACCTCGATGCGTTCGCGCACCGAGGACAATCGCTGCGAGGCGAGCGAGGGCGCGGAATTCACCAGCTTCTTGGTGTACAGATGCTGCGGTTCGCGCAGAATCCGCAGCGCCGGGCCGGATTCCACCACTCTGCCGCGATACATCACCACCAGGTGCTCGGCACGTTCGGCAGCTAGGCCGAGGTCGTGGGTGATGAGCAGAACCGCGGTGCCGAGTTCGCTGGTGAGTCCGTCGAGGTGGTCGAGGATCTGCCGCTGCACCGTCACGTCGAGAGCCGAGGTCGGCTCGTCGGCGATCAGCAGTTTGGGACGGCAGGCCAATCCGATGGCGATGAGCGCGCGCTGGCGCATACCGCCGGAGAATTCGTGCGGATACTGGTTCACCCGGCGCGCCGCATCCGACATCCCGGCTTCCTCGAGCAGTTCGATAGCGCGCTGCTCGGCCGCCTTGCCCTTGGCAATGCCGTTTGCCTCCAAGGTCTCTCGGATCTGGAAGCCGATCTTCCACACCGGGTTCAGATTCGACATCGGATCCTGCGGCACCAATCCGATTCCGCTGCCGCGGACCGCAACCACCTCCTTCTTCGACGCCTTCGCCAGATCCTTGCCGTCGAATCTGATCGAGCCGGAGGTGACCTGTCCGGTGCCGGGCAGCAGGTCGATAATGCTGTGCGCGGTCGTGGATTTTCCGGATCCGGATTCGCCGACAATGGCAACGGTCTGACCCGGATAAACCGTCAGACCGACATCGCGAACCGCCGGAATCTTCTTGCCCTCGGAGGAGAAGCAGACATTGAGATCCTCGATCTCGAGCAATGGTTTATCCGACATCGCCGCGGTCACCTCTTCCTTGCCTTCGGATCGAGCGCGTCCCGCAGCGCGTCACCGAGCAGGATGAAGCTCAGCACGGTGAGCGCCAAAGCCGTTGCGGGATAGAACAAGATCGGCGAGCCGCCGCGCAGTTCGTGCTGATTGGTATTGATATCCGAGCCCCAGGACACGATCGTGCGCGGCAGGCCGACACCGAGATAGGACAGTGTCGCCTCGGTGACGATGAATGCGCCGAGCCAGATCGTGGTGACCACGATCAGCGGTCCGGCCGCATTGGGCAGCACATGACGCAGCAGCGTGCGTATTCGCGATACCCCCAATGCCTTTGCCGCCGTGACATATTCACTGTTCTTTGCCTCGATCACCGCACTGCGCGCGATACGGGCGGCCTGCGGCCAGGTGAACGCGGCCAGAATCAGGATGACCGTCCAGATCGTGCGCGAATCGAGCAGCTGCATGATGACGATCGCGGCCAGCATCAGCGGAATCGCATAGAAGATCTCCGCGATGCGCGATACCACCGAATCGAGCAGCCCGCCGTAGAACCCCGCTAGGGCCCCGAGCGTGCCGCCGACGAGCAGGAATACCGTAGTGGCACCCAGCCCTGCCATTACCGAAGCCCGTGCGCCGTACACCGTTCGGGTGTAGACATCGCAGCCCTGTTTATCGAATCCGAAGGGGTGTCCGGGCCCGCGCGGATCCATACTGAAATCGCCATTGCAGTAGCGCGGATCCTGATCGGAGAACAGGCCGGGCCAGAGCACCACAATGGCGATGAACACGATCAGCACCGCGGCCACGATGAAGATCGGATTGCGGCGCAACTGTCGCCACGCGTCCTGCCAGATGCTGGTCGGCGAACCGGTATCGACGACCTGATCGGTGGCGAGCACCTCGACTTCATCGGGCGGCGCGACGAAATGCCGCTGCCGGTCCCGAGCTTTCTTCTCGAGCTCAGGCATATCGGATCCTCGGGTCGAGCGCGGCATAGAGCAGATCGATGATCAGATTCGAGATCAGGAAGATCACGATGAGCACGGTCACGAACGAGACCACCGTCGGTGGCTCCCCGCGGGTAATCGCCTGGTACATCGTCCCGCCCACGCCCGGAATATTGAAGATGCCCTCGGTGACGACCGCGCCGCCGATCAGCGCACCGAGATCGGCGCCGAGAAAGGTGATCACCGGAATCATCGAATTACGCAGAATGTGCACGGTGACCACACGCGGTCTACTGAGCCCCTTCGCGGTCGCGGTGCGCACGTAATCGGCGGACATGTTCTCCGCCACCGAGTTTCGGGTCAGCCGCAGCACATAGGCGAATGACAGCGACCCGAGCACGAATGCGGGCACGAGCAATTCACCGATACTCGCCTTCCCGGTGACGGTCACCGGCGCGATACCCCACTTCACCCCCAGTACGAACTGGGCCAGGAAGCCGATCACGAAGATCGGGACCGCGATGATGATCAGGCTGACCACCAGCAGCGTCGAGTCGAACAGTTTGCCTTTGCGCAGTCCAGCGATCAGACCGAAGAGCACGCCGAAGATACCCTCGATGAGCACCGCCATCAATGCCAATTTGATGGTGATCGGGAATGCGCGGGCGAGTTCATCGCGCACCGGGCGGCCGGAGAAGGCCGTCCCGAAGTCGAGGGTGAAAATGCCCTTCAGATACAGCAGATACTGCACGATGAAGGGGCGATCCAGGTGATAGCGCGCACGCAGTTGCGCCTCCACCGCAGGCGTCATCGGCTTGTCGCCGGCCAGCGCGTGGATCGGATCGCCCGGAACTAGGAAGACCAGTGCGTAGATGAGCAGCGTCGCCCCGAGGAAGACGGGGATCATTTGAAGCAGACGCCGCACGACATACCAGGCCATTTCTTCTCCTGGGTGAGCGGCGCGGCCGTGCCGTCAGAATCTGCGGCACGACCGCGCCGAGCGGCTACTTCTCGATGTTTTCGAAGTCGAACAGGCCATTCCAGGCCAGGTCGGCATGCTTCACCTTGTCCGAACGTCCCGCCGCGGCAAGGTAATCGAGCACCGGGATGTCGGCCATATCCTTGATCAGCAACGCCTGCGCCTGCGCCACGATCTTGTACGACTCGTCCAGCGTCGGCGCGGCCAGTGCGGCGTCGAGCAGATGGTCGAATTCGGGGCTCTTGTAGTCGACGTTATTGGTCTCGGAGTAGCTGTAGTACTGCGAGGTGAGGAACTGCAGCATGGTCGGGTAGTCACCCTGCCAGCCGTAGCGGAACGCCTTGCCGATCGTCTTCTGATTCACCAGATCTCGGATGTTCTTGAATGTCGGATACGGCGCGCCGACGGCATCGATACCGAGGGTGTTCTTGATGCTGTTGGCCACGGCCTCGATCCACGCCTGGTGGCCGCCGTCGGAGTTGTAGGCGATCTCGTAGCGACCCGACCACGGCGAAATGGCATCGGCCTGCGCCCAAACCTTCTTGGCCTCTTCGGGGTTGTACTTCAGCACCTCCGAGCCGGGCAGGTTGCCGTTGAATCCGGGCAGGGTGCTCGAGGTGAAGTCGCGTGCCGGAATCTTGGTGCCGTTGAAGATGGTGTCGCAGATCTGCTGCCGGTTGATCGCCATCGAAATGGCCCGGCGACGCAGCAGCCCTTCCTCACCGCCGAAGTGCGGGACATTGGCCTGGACGCCGATGTGCTGGTTCTGCGCGGACGGATTCAGGATCGCGCGGTCGCCGAGGTCCTTCTTGTAGGAAGTCAGCGCACTGTCCGGAATCGTGTCGAGGGTATCGAGATTGCCTGCCTGCAGATCCGAGTAAGCGGTATCGAACGACTGGTACATGACGAAGCGCAGACCCTTGTTCTTGGGCGCACGTCCGCCCTTGTAGTCCGGGTTGGGCGTCAGGTCGATCTTGACGTTGTGCTCCCAGGTCTGGAACTTGTACGGTCCATTGCCGATCGGGTTCTCACCGAAGGCCTTCATATCCTTGAATGCGGCATCGGGCAGCGGATAGAACGGCGCGTAGCCGAGTTCGGTCTCGAAGTCGATGGACGGCGACTTCAGCTCGACGGTGAAGGTTCGGTCATCGACCACCTTCAGACCCGACATCGTTTGTGCCGTGGGCTTTTCCACCGAAACCTCGTCGAATCCGACGATCGGTGTGAACGCGTAACTCTGCAGCTGACCGTTGGTGCCGAGCGCGCCGTAGTTCCATGCGTCGACGAACGACTTCGCGGTCACCGTGGTGCCGTCGGTGAACTTCCAGCCCGGCTTGATGGTGATCGTGTAGGTCTTGCGGTCGTTGGTCTTGATGGACTCGGCCATCTCGTCGTGCGCGACGCCTTTGCCGTCGTAGTACTTCAGACCGGCGAATAGCCGGTCCACAACGCGACCGCCCATATTCTCATTGGTGTTGGTCGGCACCAATGGATTCTGCGGTTCGCCACCGTTGGTGGTGACGATGTCGGCGTCGGCACTATCGCTCGACGAACATGCGGACAGTCCCAGGCTTGTGGCCAGCAGGACTGCCGCGGTCAACGCTGTAGCTCTGTTGAATCTCAACGCGTTCTCCCGATTTCGAGACAGGCGAAGGGGATCCGCGACGACGCATGAGTATTTGCCCAGCGCGCCTCGACTCGATCCGCCTTGGAATGCCTGGGACGTTAGCTATTCGAAGCAGCCTTGTCACCGGATTGACAGAGGTTCGTTCCACTTGTTACCAATCCGGCAACATCGTTGAAACGCGCTAAACATTAAGGAGAAGACAGGCATCCGCCGGAAGTATGCCTCCGTTGGGGCTTCCGGTGTCCGTAGCTGTTGGTCTATGACGATAGCTACCGAAGGCCCGGTTTGTCAGCGGATCGCGCAGGATACCCGCCGCGGTGACGCGATGGAAACCCAATGGACACAGCAGGCGCGGGCTGGATCACAGTTGGTTACTGTCGAAATCGACTGCGACTGCCAGCACCACGGGGCTACGTGAGGAAGAGACGAGATGACCGAATCCACCGACAACCGGGACTCGTACCCGCCGACCGCGGAATTCGCCGCGGCGGCGAATGCCGACGCGTCGTTGTACCAGCAGGCCGCGGCCGATCGCGACGCGTTCTGGGCCGAGCAGGCCGAGCGGCTGCATTGGGAGCAGCCGTGGACGCAGGTGCTCGACTGGAGTGACGCGCCCGTCGCGAAGTGGTTCGTCGACGGCAAGCTCAATGTCGCCTACAACTGTGTGGACCGCCATGTGCTCGACGGGCACGGCGATCAGGTCGCCATCCACTGGGAGGGCGAACCGGGCGACTCCCGCGATATCACCTATGCCGAGCTCCTCGCCGAAGTTTCCCGCGCCGCAAATTATCTGACCGAACTCGGACTCGAAGCGGGCGATCGGGTCGCCATCTATATGCCGATGGTTCCCGAGGCGATCGTGTCGATGCTGGCGTGCGCCCGACTCGGCCTGACCCATTCGGTGGTCTTCGCGGGCTTCTCACCGACCGCGCTGCGCCAGCGCGTCGACGATGCGAGCGCCCGGTTGATCATCACCACCGACGGTCAGTGGCGTCGCGGTAAGGCCGCACCACTCAAAGGAGCCGTCGACGAGGCGCTCTACGCCAACGGCGATGTGCCGCACAGTGTCGAACACGTACTGGTAGTGCGCCGCACCGAGATCGAGGTGCCGTGGACCGATGGCCGCGACCTGTGGTGGCACGAGACCGTCGCACAGGCCGCCCCCGAACACCGGGCGCAGGCCTTCGATGCCGAGCATCCGCTGTTCATCCTCTACACCTCCGGCACCACGGGTAAGCCCAAGGGCATCCTGCATACCAGCGGCGGATTTCTCACCCAGGCGTCTTACACCCACCACAATGTCTTCGACCACAAGGCCGGACAAGATATCTACTGGTGCACTGCCGATATCGGCTGGGTCACCGGGCACACTTACATCGTCTACGGACCGCTGTCGAACCGGACCACTCAGGTCGTATACGAGGGCACGCCGAACTTCCCGGATGAGCACCGACACTGGAATATCGTCGAAAAGTACGGCGTCACAATCTATTACACGGCTCCAACCCTGGTGCGCACCTTCATGAAGTGGGGCAGGGAGATTCCGGCGGCCCACGATCTGTCCAGCATCCGGGTGCTCGGCAGCGTCGGCGAACCGATCAATCCGGAGGCGTGGCGCTGGTACCGCGAGGTGATCGGCGCGAACTCCGCGCCCATCGTGGACACCTGGTGGCAGACCGAGACGGGGTCGATCATGATCTCCCCGCTGCCGGGTGTTACCACCGCCAAACCCGGCGCCGCGATGACCGCACTGCCCGGTATTTCGGCGAAAGTCGTCGACGAGGAGGGCAAGGCGGTCGAACTCGGTGAGACCGAGGCCAACGGCTATCTGGTGCTCGATCAGCCGTGGCCGTCCATGCTGCGCGGCATCTGGGGCGATATGGACCGCTATCGGGCCACCTACTGGGAGCGCTACGCCGAGCATGGCTGGTACTTCGCCGGTGACGGCGCCAAGCTCGATGCCGACGGCGATCTGTGGGTGCTCGGCCGGGTCGACGATGTGATGAATGTGTCGGGTCACCGCATCTCTACCGCCGAGGTCGAATCCGCGCTGGTCGGTCACTCCGGGGTAGCCGAGGCCGCCGTGGTGGGCGCAAGCGATGCGACCACCGGACAGGGCATCGTCGCCTTCGTGATCCTGACAGCCGAGGCCAAGGACACCGGCGACGCGTTGATCGACGAACTGAAGGCGGAGGTGTCGCGGGAGATCAGCCCGATCGCCCGGCCGCGCGAGATCCACGTGGTGCCCGAACTGCCCAAGACCCGCAGCGGCAAGATCATGCGGCGACTGCTGCGCGATGTCGCCGAGGGGCGCGACTTGGGCGACACCTCGACGCTAGTCGATCCCAATGTTTTCGAGGCGATCCGGGCCAGCCGCGCCTGATGCACCGCATCCCGCACATCCTCGGGCCGGTGACGAAATTCGTCACCGGCCCTACCCGTTAGTATTGCGTGAGGTGTGCCGGGAAGCCTGGTCGGCATGCGGTCGTGTACCTGAACGCCGGATCGGTGGGATTGCGCGTCCGCGGTCCAGCCAACCCCGGCGGAAGGTTTCCCGTGATCACCCAAGTGCGCTCGGAACTGACGCGGTATCTACGCACCGAAACCATTGGTGGGGCGATACTTCTGATCGCGGCTGCTGCCGCATTGCTGTGGGTGAACTCGCCCTGGGGCCAGAGCTACCTCACCCTCACCCAGTACGCCCTGCCGATCAAGGCACTGCATCTGGATTTCACCGTCGCGGACTGGACCAAGGACGGTCTGCTCGCCGTTTTCTTCTTCGTCGCCGGATTGGAGCTCAAACGCGAGCTGGTGGTCGGCGAGCTCGCCGATCCCAAGCGGGCTGTGCTGCCGATCATCGCGGCGGTGGGCGGGGTGGTCACTCCGGCGCTGATCGCATTCGCGGTCGGATTCGGCGTGGACGGAATGGACCGGGGCTGGGCGATCCCGGTGGCGACCGATATCGCATTCGCGCTGGCCGTGCTTGCCATGACCGGATCCCGGATCCCGACCAGCGCGCGGGTCTTCCTGTTGAGTCTCGCGGTGGTCGACGATCTGCTCGCCATCATCCTGATCGCGGTGCTGTTCACCGCGACGCTGTCGGCGCTGTGGCTGCTGGGCGCGGCGGCCTGTTTCGCGATGTGGGCGCTGGCCCAGCACAAGCGGATATCCACACCACTGCTTTACGTGCCGCTGGCGCTGGTCTCCTGGTACGCGCTGCACGAGGCGGGCATCCATCCGACGCTGGCCGGTGTCGCGCTCGGTCTGCTCACCAGGGTGCGCAAGGACCCGGGCGAGACCGAAGCTCCCGCAACGCGGCTAGAGCATATGATCCAGCCGATCTCGGCCGGACTCTGTGTGCCGCTGTTCGCCTTGTTCGCCTCCGGAGTTCCATTGGACGGCAAGGTTTTCCAGCACCTGTTCAGTGACCGGCTGCCACTGGCCATAGTTCTCGGATTACTGCTCGGCAAGACCCTCGGTATCTTCGGAATAAGCTGGGTGGCAATCCGATTGGGCATGGCGAAACGTCCGGTCGGTCTCGGCTACCGAGACATGTTCGCCCTCTCGGTGCTCGGCGCGATCGGCTTCACCGTTAGCCTTCTGGTGGCAGAACTCGCGCTGACCGACGTCGGTGACGGCTCAGCCGTCGAATTGGCCAAAGCCGCGGTGTTGGTGACGTCAATGACGGCGTCGCTCGCGGGTTCGGCGCTACTGTTGCGGCGTGGGCGTGTCCACCAGGCGCGGCGGGACGCGCGTGCGATAGAACGAGAGACTGAGGCGCAAGCAGTGCCGGGACAGGGAGAAGGGTCGACGAAGTGAGTTTCGCAAACGGCGGTAACGGGGACCAGTCGCGTCGCGACCGCACTGTCACCTCTATTCCCCTCTCGGACGCCAACCCGGCCGGGTCGGCGAGCTTCGGCACCCTGGTCCGCGATGCCACCGAGCAGATGTCGACGCTGGTGCGGGCCGAGGTCGAGCTGGCCAAGGCCGAGGTGACCGGGGAGATCAAGAAGGGGCTGCAGGGCAGCGTCTACTTCATCCTCGCGCTGACCGTGCTGCTGTTCAGCACCTTCTTCTTTTTCTTCTTCCTCGGCGAGCTGCTCGACGTCTGGCTGGCGCGCTGGGCGGCCTTCCTCATCGTGTTCCTGCTGATGATCGTGGCGACGGCGGTCTTGGCCCTGCTCGGCTATCTGCGAGTCAAGAAACTGCGGGCGCCGGAGAAGACCATCGATTCGCTCAAGCAGGCACGCACGGTGCTGCCGAGTGGCTTCGGCTCGCACGAAGAACACCTCGCTCTCGAGAAGCCGTCGAACTAGGGCCCGGCGCGGCTGCGTCGACTAGGCGGTGGGGCACGCGCCACACTAGGCTCGATCGGCGTGTCGTCGAACTCGTTTCCCGATCCGTCCAGCGTCCGTTATGACGGACCGTGGACGCATCGGGACGTGCATGCCAACGGCATTCGCTTCCACGTCGTCGAGGCTGCGCCGCAGCGCCGAGACGCGCCGCTGGTCGTGCTGCTGCACGGGTTCGCCGACCTCTGGTGGTCCTGGCGGCATCAGCTGACCGGACTCGCCGATCTGGGCTATCGCGCCGTCGCGGTGGACCTGCGCGGGTACGGCGACAGCGATAAGCCGCCGCGCGGCTATGACGGCTGGACGCTGGCGGGCGATATCGCCGGTCTCATCCGCGCCATGGGCTACTCCGAGGCCACGCTGGTCGGCCACGCCGACGGCGGACTGGTCTGCTGGACGACCGCGGTGCTGCACCCGCGGCTGGTGCGCTCGATCGCACTGGTGAGTTCCCCGCATCCGGTCGCGCTCAAGAGCGCGGTGCTGCGCGACCGGCGCCAGCGCCGCGCCTGGCTGCCGAATTTCCTGCGCTATCAGCTGCCGCGATACGGCGAACATCTGCTCACCTCGGGCAATGGCTTCGAAGTCGAGCGCCTGCTGCGTCAGCGGGTGAGCCGAACTTGGTCGGACAGCGCCGAATTCGTCGATACGGCCAACCGGATGCGCTCGGCCATCCAGATTCCGGGTGCGGCGCACTGTGCCCTGGAATATCAGCGCTGGGCCTTCCGCAGCCAATGGCGTCCGGACGGCCGCCGCTTCATGGCCACCATGCGCCAGCCGATCCGCATCCCGGTGCTCGCCATGCGCGGTGAACTCGACGGCTACCTCCTGCCCGCGACCTTCCAGCGCGGCCGCCGCCTGTCGCCGCAGCGGCGACAGGTCGTGATTCCGGACGCGGGCCACTTCGCCCACCAGGAGAATCCGGACGCCGTCACCGCTGAGCTGGCCAAGCTGCTCGCGTAGCGGCACTCGCCACTGCCGAACATCTCGACGCCGGAACAGAAGCCTCCCACTATGGCTGTCTGGATCAGCATTGGCCCGGTGCTCATACCGCACCGAGCCAATGCGTCGATGGCTGCGATCCATCGTGACCAGCAGACCTCAGAGTCGGGTCAGGAGTAGAGCCGACGACTCACGGTGATTGCGGTCAGTAGTCGAAGTAAATCCTCGTAACGATCTCGTCGTTTAGGTTGAAACTCTGGTTTTCGCCAAAATCATGGCGTCCCGACTGCTCCGTTTCGAACCACCCTTTGTGCTTCACTGTGTCGACATAGTAAGCGGGGAGACGTTCTGGGAAGCTCATGGCTGTGCGCCCTCCGTAGAAGCACTCGAGAGAAAGCCCTTCCGAGGTCCGACCGTGGTAGTAGACGCAGAGGCGGTCCGCGTATGGGTCGTCCGCCGTCGCGGTTCCGACGGCAAGTGTCCCGAGGCCGATCGAGATTATGGCTGCCACGACCGCGGGCGCCCAATTTTTCCGAAGTCTTCTCAACATGAATCGCTCCTCCCGTGATGCCCCCGGGAACGAGTTTCAGCAGGATGCCTGCACCGTAAGTTGGTGACAGCCTTTGGAATTCGGCGCTTGTCTGAAGCCCCCCGGGGCCGAACAACCACTAGATTAGCAGCGAGTCGCGCACGTCGCTGTCCATCCGAGCCAACGCCTCCGGCCGATGGCACCCACCGATCGATCAGCTGAGCACACAAGCTCCCGTAGCGACCGGCGTCATCGATACCGGAGCCGCGTCGAGTTGACCGCGAACCTCCGCAAGAGTCAGCACATAGCCGGTGTCGTCGTCGGTGACCGCAGCGCCGAACACGATGCCGAGCACCCGTCCCTCGGTATCCACCAGCGGCCCACCGGAGTTGCCTGCGCGAACCTTGCCACGGATTGTGTAGACCTCCCGCTCGACAGTGCCATTGCGATAAATGGTCGGCCCAGTCAAGTCGAGGGTCTCTCGCACCCGGGCAATGCTCGCGGAGTACAGACCGCCCCCGGGATAACCGAGCACGATGGCGCTGTCCCCTGAGCGCGCGGTCGACGGAGCCTGGGGAATCACCGGGGCGGTGAGACCGGGAATGGCGAGCACCGCGACGTCTTTGGACGGATCGAACAGCACCACGGTGGCGTCCAGCTGCCCGCCGCCGAAGTCCACCTTGATGGAGGTGGTTCCGGCGACCACGTGGGCGTTTGTGACAACCCGCTCGGGTGCGGCGACGAAGCCGGTACCCTCGAGTGCCCGCTGACAGCTCGGCGCGATGCCGTGGATCCGCAGCACACTCTGTTGCAACGCGGCGGGGACCGGGCTACCGATCAGGTCAGGATCCGGCGGCGCTACGGCCGCGATCGGGGCGCGGCCGAACGGCCCGATGACGTCCGGGAGCCCGGAAGTATTGAGCAGTTTGGAGAATTCGTTCGGCAGCCGCCGCAGCCAATTCGGGGAGACATCGTTGACGTCGGCGAGCACCTTCGAACCATTGATGGCCGCGGCGATGGCGGGCTGGGACGAGGTGGCCAGCGGCAACGCCAGCAGCCACGCGGTGACCAGCACCGCGACCGCCTGCAGCACCGCGCCGACGACACTGTCCGCACTGCGGGTGAACGGATGCCGCATACCGCCGCGCGCGGCCCGGCCGAGCACCATGCCCGCGACCTCACCCACGATGACCAGCACCACGATCAACAGCACGCCGGTGAGCACCCGCGGTCTGCCCTCATCCACATGGATCAGAATGTGCGGCGCAATAAGAATGCCCGCGACCGCGCCGAGTACGACGCCGAGGAAGGCCAGCGCGGAAGCCACCGCACCCTGGCGCCAACCGGAGGAGGCGGCAAGCAGCGCGAGCAGCACCACCGCGATATCGAGCCAAGCCGATGAACTCATAACGTCATCCCTACGGCCGCCAGCGCGGACTCTAGATCGCGAACATCGCTGTGGTCCCAGTCCCGTTCCCACCCGGCGGATTTGCAGATGCCCGCCAGAATGCCGCCGGTCAGACCCCACACCAGCATTCCGTCCACCTGGAATGCCGGGCTCTGATAGCCGAGGCTGCCGCGCACCATGAAGCGATTCGCCGGGTCGAACAGATCGGCGAGCGGCACCCGCACGACGCGTTCGGTCTCGGTGTGATTGACCACGCGGACCGCCCTCGGTGTGTGCCAATATGCCACCACCGGGGTCACATCGAATCGGGACGGTGGCACGAACAGCTTCGGCAGCACGGCAAAGGGTTCGACGCCCTCGCGTGCCAGCCCAGTCTCTTCACAGGCCTCGCGCAGGGCGGTATCGATCGGACCGGAGTCGCCGGGATCGACCGCGCCACCCGGAAATGCGACCTGACCGCGGTGCTGGCGCATGGTGGACGCGCGCTGGGTGAGCAGCACATCCGCATCGGCGGGCAGCCCGCCCAGTGTCTCGGGATCCGATTCGGGCGAACCGCTGAAGAGCACGAGCACGGCCGCCTGCCGCGGTGTCGTGCTGACCGTCATGGCTCGGCGCACCGCGCGCGCCAGGGACAGCGTGTCGGTGGAATCGGTATTCGGGTCCGCAGCTCGACGCAGCCATGGGGGAATGCTGTGCGGCATGGGGATCTCGGTCATGCCGCAACTCCCAAATTATTAGCGACCGTATCGGCGATATCGTCGACGCCGTTGAAGGCGCGCACCACCACCTGGGCGACCGAACCATCCGCACGCAGCAGGACCGATACCGGCAGCACCGCGGGCGCACCGACCGCGGTACGCACCTTGGTGCGCGGGTCGAGGACGCCGGGCAACGTCACCTTCAGGTCGGTCAGCAACGCGAGCGCCCTCGCCTCATCCGGATCGCTGTGCACGGTCAGCACGGTAATCGCGTTTCCGGCTCGTCGCGCGTACTCCTGCACATCTGGCAACTCTTTGGCGCACGGTCCACACCAGTACGCCCACAGGTTCAGCAGTGCGGGTTTGCCCGCGAGCGCGGCCGCTAAGTCGACCGGTCTGCCGTCGGATAGACAGCTCAGGCCGAGTCCGGCAAGCGGTCCGCGTCCCACCGCATCCGCCGCTGGCACCGGACAATTCGCGAGCCCGGCGGCGGTGCGCGCCTCGACCGATGCGCTCGCGAGGGAGTTCGCCGGATGGTCGCCGCTCGTCGCGGTGTCGTCGTGATCGCGGGGCCACAGCGCGACCGCCAAGGCCACTACGGTGATCAACCCTGCCAGCGCCAAGCGCGCCGCGACAGGTATTCGTCTCACCGGCCCACCAGCTCGAGCAGATGCTCCGCCTCCGGACCCTTCACCAACTTCGCCGCGGTCTCCGGATCGGTCGGCCCGACCCCGAATGACGGACAGTCCTTGGCCAGCAGGCAGACACCACATGCGGGCTTGCGGGAATGACAGACCCGACGCCCGTGGAAAATCACGCGATGGGACAGCATTGTCCATTCCTTGCGTTCGATCAGCTCGCCGATGGCGTGCTCGACCTTCACCGGATCTTCTTCGGTGGTCCACGCCCAGCGCCGCACCAGCCGACCGAAATGGGTGTCGACCGTAATGCCGGGCACCCCGAAGGCATTGCCGAGGATGACGTTGGCGGTCTTGCGGCCGATCCCGGGCAACTGCACCAGTTCGTCGAGGGTGTGAGGCAATTCACCATCGAAGCGTTCGACCAGTGCCTGCCCGAGTCCGATGAGCGCACTGGTCTTGTTGCGGAAGAAGCCGGTGGGCCGGATGTATTCCTCCAGCTCGGCGCGGTTTGCCTCGGCGTAGGCGCGGGCGTCGGGGTACTTGGCGAAGACCGCGGGTGTGGTCAGATTCACCCGTTCGTCGGTGCACTGCGCGGAAAGTATTGTCGCCACCGCCAATTCGAGCGGGGTTGTGAAGTCGAGCTCACAGTGCGCGTCCGGAAAGGCCACCGCGAGAGTGCGGTTCATCCGGCGGGCCCTCCGGGTACGACCGAGCTGGGTTTCCGCTTGTCGCGGTCGGGATTTGCGCTTCGGCGCGGGGACCGCGGCAAGTTGCGCATCGGTCGCCTCGACGGCAGGCGCAGGCCCGCTCACGGCAGCATTGGAGGGGGAGACACGCACGCGTCCACCATACGGAACCACTCCACAACGGTGCCCTCCTAGATCTCTTGCCGTGTTCCATCTGAGACCTAGACCGTGTTTACTGCTCGTCATGCAAGGACTCGCTGTGGTGCTCTTCCCAGTGGTGCTGATGCTGTTTGCACTGGGCATGGAGCGGGTCGAGAATCGGCTCCGCAATCTTCTCGAACCCGACGAAGAGGTTCAGCAGTACCTGGACAAGGCAAGCAACGCCGAAGTGAAGGAGCTGACGAAGCTCGGACTGCCCGCTGCGGTGGCACGGATGCGCAGGCGCCGTTCCCGTGGCGAAGAGCTGGACGTCGCACGCGCCAGCTGAATCCCTACCGACCAGTACCTGGTACGCCACGCAATCCACTCGTTACGTGGTGTCTGTCACTACGCTGCCG
Organism: Nocardia sp. CA-084685; assembly: GCF_050955785.1. Classification (NCBI taxonomy): domain Bacteria; kingdom Bacillati; phylum Actinomycetota; class Actinomycetes; order Mycobacteriales; family Nocardiaceae; genus Nocardia; species Nocardia sp. CA-084685. The sequence goes on along the minus strand of NZ_CP192094.1, from coordinate 491,316 downwards.
TAATGCCGCGTAGACTGCGCTGTTGGCCGATTCGCTTCGGTCCAGGACAGAGCCATTTCCCATAAGGAGCACATTCGTGGACGAGGCCCTCGCCAGAGCAGGCATCTTCCAAGGCGTAGAGCCCACCGCGGTGGCGGCCCTCGCCAAACAACTGCAGCCCGTGGATTTTCCGCGCGGCCATGTCATCTTCAACGAGGGCGAACCAGGCGACCGGTTGTACATCATCACCTCTGGAAAGGTGAAGATCGGACGGCGTTCCCCGGACGGCAGGGAAAATCTGCTGACCATCATGGGCCCGTCGGACATGTTCGGCGAGCTGTCGATCTTCGACCCCGGTCCGCGCACCTCGACCGCTACCACCGTGACCGAGGTCCGTGCGGTCACCATGGACCGTGACGCCCTCAAGTCCTGGATTGACCAGCGACCCGAGATCGCCGAGCAACTGCTGCGCGTCCTCGCCCGCCGCTTGCGCCGCACCAACAACAACCTGGCCGACCTGATCTTCACCGACGTTCCCGGCCGGGTCGCCAAGGCGTTGCTGCAGCTCGCGCAGCGGTTCGGCACCCAGGAGGCCGGTGCGCTGCGGGTCACCCACGACCTCACCCAGGAAGAGATCGCACAGCTGGTCGGCGCCTCCCGCGAGACCGTGAACAAGGCTCTGGCCGACTTCGCGCACCGCGGCTGGCTGCGACTGGAGGGCAAGAGTGTGCTGATCTCCGACTCCGAGCGGCTGGCCCGCCGCGCGCGTTGACGCTCGAACCCATCGGCGACCGGAGAACCCGGCCGCCGACGAGACGCGGCGCGACAGGCGGACGCCGCGGCATTTGAACGCAAAAGCACGCTGAGTTCAGCTCGAATGAACTCAGCGTGCTTCGGTGTTCGCTAGTTCTGCTCTGCGCGCAGGTACTCCAACTGCGCCTGCACCGAACTACGCGCGGCAGGCCAGAGCCGCTTGTCGACATCGGCGTAGACCTTGCGCACCACCGACATCGCGCCCGCGTTCGGCCCGAGTACGCGCAACGCCTCCCGCACCTGATCGAGCCGCTCCTGTCGGTGCGCGATGTAGTACCGCGCGATCGGTTCCAGATCGGGATGATCCGGACCGTGCGCGGGCAGCAGCGCGCGGCCCGCGCCCGCCTCGACCAGCTTGTCCAGCGATGCCAGGTAATCGGCGAGGGCGCCGTCAGTGGAATCGAGCACGGTGGTGCCGAAGCCGAGGATGGTGTCACCAGTAAGCACCGCGTCGTCGAGTACGAAACTCACCGAATCCTTGGTGTGGCCAGGTGTGTCCAGGACGGTGATCCGTAGTCCGGCGGCCTCGATCACCTCACCGCCGACCAGCGGCGCATCGGAATCACGCAGGAATTCGGCGGTCCTGGCCCGCACCGGCGTACCGGTCAGCTCGACCAGCCGATCGATGCCGCCGGTGTGATCGTGGTGCCGGTGGGTGATCAGGGTGAGCGCGATATTGCCATCGGTGGCGCGGGCGATCGCCTCGCTGTGCGCCTTATCCTTCGGTCCCGGATCGATGACGACGTATTCCGAATGTCCCGGCGCGCGCAGCAGCCAGGTGTTGGTGCCCTCCAGCGTCATCTGGCCGGGATTGTCCGCGAGTACGACCGCCGCGGTCGGCGTGACCTGCCGCAGCTGGCCGTATGCGGGATGGGTGAGCGTCATCGAACCTGTCTAGCGCACTTCGGCGATCAGTTCGACTTCGACGGGGGTGTTGCGGGGCAGCTCAGCGACGCCGACCGCGGAGCGTGCGTGCACGCCCGCATCACCGAAGACCGCACCGAGCAATTCCGATGCGCCATTGATGACCTGCGGCTGATCGGTGAATCCCGACGCGGAGGCGACGAATCCGACGACCTTGACAATGCGCACCACCGCATCGAGCCCGACCAGATCGTGCACCGCGGCGATCGCGTTCAACGCGCAGAACTTGGCCGCCTCCTTGGCTTGTTCGAGCGAGACCTCCGCGCCGACCTTGCCGGTCGCCGAGAGCTGCCCGTCCACGAACGGCAGCTGGCCGGAGGTGTAGACGAGCGAACCGGTGCGGATCGCCGGAATGTAGGCGGCGACCGGGGCAACGACCGGCGGCAGGGTCAGGCCGAGCTGGGCGAGGTTCTTCTCCCATTGGGTCATAGGTGCAAGTCCCTTCGATTACTTGGGGCGCTTGAGGTAGGCGACGTGCTGCTCACCGGTCGGACCGGGCAGCACGGTCACCAGTTCCCACCCGTCGGCACCCCATTGGTCCAGGATTTGCTTGGTCGCATGCGTCAGCAGCGGAACGGTGGCGTACTCCCACACCTTCGAATCACTCATGTGAGTAACTTTGGCAGCGTCTTCGGCGCTGCGTGTTCGCGGCCCCCTGGTGTCTCTCGTAAAGACTCGCTCCGTGGTGGTCGGTGAAGTAGGTATCTCGCCTTTCGGCAAACTCTGGATCCCGCCGTCTGGGACAGAATCGCTGAAAATGAGGCGCTGACCATATCGCTGGGACGCGGTCTCAGAACGGGTTATAGGCTCGCGATCGTGGGAGTACCAACAGCAGTGCCTATTTCGGCGGAGCCGGGGCTGGAAACGGGTTGGCCGGAGCGCGCGGATAGGGCCCGCCTGCACTATGTCTCCGGCAAAGGGGGAACCGGCAAGTCGACGGTCGCCGCCGCGCTGGCGCTCGCGCTGGCCGCGGGCGGGCGGCGAGTGCTGTTGGTCGAGGTGGAGAGCAGACAATCCATCGCTCAGCTTTTCGATCTGCCACCGCTGCCGCCGACCGAAACCAGGATCGCCACTGCGGATGGCGGCGGTGAAGTAGTCGCGCTCGCACTGGATATCGAGCACGCCTTTCTCGAATACCTGGATATGTTCTACAACTTGGGCTTCGCCGGGCGGGCGATGCGCCGGGTCGGCGCCATCGAATTCGTCACCACGATCGCACCGGGTCTGCGCGACGTCATCTTGACCGGCAAGATCAAGGAATGCGCTGTCCGAGTGGATAAACAGGGCAAGCACGTATTCGACGAAATCGTGGTCGACGCACCGCCGACCGGCCGCATCGCCAGCTTCCTCGATGTCACCCAGGCCATGGTCGAGGTGGCGAAGGGCGGGCCGATCGCCTCGCAGGCCGAGGGCGTTTCACGGCTGCTGCACTCCGATCAGACCATGATCCACCTGGTCACCCTGCTGGAGGCACTGCCGGTGCAGGAAACCGCCGACGCGGTCGCCGAACTCAGCGCCAATGACCTGCGGATCGGCACCGTCATCGTGAACCGGGCGACCAAGGGCCAACTACCCGCCGACGTGCGAAATAAGGCAGCGCAGGGCGATATCGACCGCGATGCCATTCGCGCCGGACTGACCGAGACCGGAATTTCCCTATCGGACCAGGACTTCCAGGGACTCATCACCGAAACCGTCGAGCATTCGGCCACTTTGCGGGCACAGGACGACAGCGCCGCCGAACTCGCGAAAGTGGATGTGTCGCGGATGTATCTGCCCGCACTCGCCGACGGCATGGATCTCGGTGGCATCTATGAACTTGCCGAACATCTGAGCAAGCAGGGGGTCCGATGAGTAATACCGCACCACTGGATATTTCGAGCATTATCGCCGACCGCACGGCGCGCGTGGTGGTCTGCTGCGGGTCCGGCGGCGTCGGCAAGACGACCACCGCGGCGGCCATCGCATTGCGCGCGGCCGAACAGGGGCGCAAGGTTGTGGTGCTCACCATCGATCCGGCACGCCGGCTGGCCCAGTCACTCGGTGTCGCCGATCTGGACAACACTCCGCAGCGGGTGGCGCTCGGTCCGGAGGTCAAAGGCGAGCTGCACGCCATGATGCTCAATATGCGGCGCACCTTCGACGATATGGTGCTCGAGCACACCAGTCCGGAGAAGGCGGAGCAGATTTTCGCCAACCCCTTCTATCAGACGGTCGCCTCCTCCTTCGGCGGTACGCAGGAGTACATGGCGATGGAGAAGCTCGGTCAATTGGCTGGGCACAAGGAGTGGGACCTGATCGTGGTCGACACTCCGCCGTCGCGCAATGCCCTCGATTTCCTCGATGCGCCGAAGCGGCTCGGAAACTTCTTGAACGGCAGGATGATTCGGGTCATCATGGCTCCCGGTCGCGGCGTCACCCGATTGGTGACCGGAGCGATGAGCCTGGCCGTGCGCGGTGTTTCGACCATTGTCGGTGGCCAGATGCTCAAGGACGCGTCGAATTTCCTGCAGTCGCTGGAGTCGCTGTTCGGTGGGTTCCAGGATCGCGCGGACCGCACCTACGCGATGCTGTCGAAGCCGGGCACGCACTTCCTGGTAGTCGCGGCCGCCGAACCGGATGCGCTGCGCGAGGCATCGTTCTTCGTCGACCGGCTCAGCACCGAGCGCATGCCGCTGGCCGGACTGATCTTGAACCGGACCCATCCTGTGCTCAGTTCACTATCGGCTGATCACGCGGTGACCGCCGCCGATCAACTGGCCGATTCCGATCCACTGACCGCCGCGGTGCTGCGCATCCACGCCCAGCGGGTCGCCACCGCCAAGCGCGAGCAGCATCTGCTGCACCGGTTCACCGGTGCGCATCCGCGGGTGCCGATCACCTCGGTGACCGCGCTGCCCTTCGAGGTCTCCGATCTCGAGGCACTGCGTGCCGTCGGTGCACAGCTCGCCGATGCGCACGAGGTCGAGGTGACCGCCTGAGCCGAAATCGACTGAGCGACTGTGTCATTCTGATGTCGGTTTGATATAGAGCCATTAACGAAGCCGAGCCCGCAATCGCGGGCTCGGCTTCATTTCCAGGGTTAGATTGCGATTTGGTGTTGACGCTGGGCCTGGAAAAAGTCCGCCCAGGAGGTCACCTCCGGGTGCTGCTTGAGCAACGCACGACGCTGCCGTTCGGTCATACCACCCCATACGCCGAATTCGACTCGATTGTCGAGCGCATCGGCCCCGCACTGCATCAGCACCGGGCAGTGCCTGCAGATCGTCGCCGCCTTGCGCTGCGCCGCGCCGCGGACGAACAGTTGATCAGGGTCTACTTCCTTGCATCGGGCCTGGGCTACCCAGGCGATCCTTGCTTCGGCCTGCTCTACGTCCAATCGAGCGATGGGGGTTGTCATTTGCATTTGGTGTGCCCCTTTGCAGTCCGAACACCGGGTCAACGGCGCTCCAGAATCGCGTGTCAGTGTCGCAGCAACCCAAACCCCGCTGCGAACTGCACCACATTCCACTTTGAGTGTTAGCTCTATCACACTGGGTTCTCAATCTAGGTAAAGGTATGGCCTCTGCGCAAGACCGTCCCGAGACTTTTTGGTACGTCCGTCCCTGCAACCGTGATCCAGAACCGGGCGGTCGACTCCACCCGCGGCCCGCCCCCCTCGCGACACGCCGGAATCCGTCCCGCGACACGCCCAATCGGGCCGGACTGCGCCTCGCTGCTGCACGGCTCCACCATCTCCTGCGGGGCGGTGTCCATTGCTGACTCGCTCGAGAACTCCAGGATCCGGGCTCCTCGCAAACACACCCGAGAGCGCAGAATCGGCACCCCGTAGTCTGGGGCTCGTGCCGATCACACATACGCTCGCGAGGCTGGCCGGCAGCTGCGCGCTGGCCGCCGTGCTCGTCGCCGGGTTGTTGTTCCCTCTCGCAGGCGGTTTCGGGTTCGTCTCCAACCGCGCCGCCGACGCCGTCGACAATGTGTCCGCGGAGTTGGTGGAGGGCACCGTCCCCGCCGTCTCGACCATGGTCGACGCGAACGGAACGCCCATCGCCTGGTTGTACGAGCAGCGCCGCTTCGAGGTCCCCAGCGACAAGATCTCCAACGATATGAAGTTGGCGATCGTCTCCATCGAGGATCGGCGCTTCGCCGAGCACGCGGGTGTCGACTGGACGGGCACCATGCGCGCGTTCGTCACCAATACCAGCAGCGGCGAGGTGCAGCAGGGTGCGTCCACCCTCGATCAGCAGTATGTGAAGAACTTCCAGTTACTTGTCGTCGCGAAGACCGACGCCGAGCGCCGGGCCGCCATCGAGACCACGCCCGCGCGCAAATTGCGCGAGATCCGGATGGCACTCACCCTGGACCGGGAGCTGACCAAGGACGAGATCCTCACCCGATACCTCAATCTCGTCCCGTTCGGTAACTCCTCCTATGGCATCCAGGACGCGGCGCAGACCTACTTCGGCGTCGATGCCGCGAATCTGAATGTGCCGCAGTCGGCGATGCTGGCGGGCATGGTGCAGTCCAGCTCGAAGCTGAATCCCTACACCAATCCCGAGGGTGTGCTGCAGCGGCGCAATACCGTGTTGGACACGCTGATCCAGAACATCCCCAGCCGCGCCGAGGAATTCCGCAAGGCAAAGTCCGAACCGCTCGGCGTACTGCCGGAGCCGAAGGGGCTGCCGCGCGGCTGCATCGCCGCCAACGATCGCGGCTTTTTCTGCGACTACGCGCTGCAGTATCTGGCCAATGCCGGTATCAGCCGCGAGCAGATCAATACCGGGGGCTACACGATCAAAACCACGCTCGATCCGGCCCTGCAGGATTCGGTGAAGCGTTCGGTCACCGAGGCCGCGAACCCGAACCTGGACGACATCGCCCAGGTGATGTCGGTGGTCGGCCCGGGACAGGATTCGCATCCGCTGCTCGCCATGGCCAGCAGTCGAACCTACGGCCTGAACCGCGATGCCAACGAAACGGTGCAGCCACAGCCGTATTCGATGGTCGGTGACGGCGCGGGCTCGATTTTCAAGATCTTCACCACGGCCGCGGCCATGGAAAAGGGCCTCGGTATCAACGCCCAACTCGATGTGCCGGGCCGATTCGAGGCCAAAGGCATGGGTAACGGTGGTGCGCGCGGCTGCCCGCCCGCCACCTACTGCGTGCAGAACGCGGGTAACTACAAATCGCCGATGTCGGTGACCGAGGCGCTGGCCACCTCGCCGAATACCGCGTTCGTCAAGCTGATCCAGGCCGTCGGGGTGACCCCCACCGTCGATATGGCGGTACGCCTCGGCATGCGTTCCTACACCGAGGCGGGCACCTCGGGTCACGGCAACCAGAGCTTGGCCGACATGATCAAGGACCAGAACCTCGGCTCGTTCACCCTGGGGCCTGTCGCGATCAACCCGCTCGAACTGTCCAACGTGGCCGCCACCTTGGGCTCCGGCGGCCGATGGTGCCCGCCCTCGCCGATCAAGGAGGTAGTCGACCGCTACGGTAAGACGGTGCCGCTGACCCAGCAGGCATGTGAGCAGGTCGTTGATCCCGGGCTGGCGAACACCCTGGCCAACGCCCTCAGTAAGGACGACGTCAGCGGTACCGCGGCCGGTGCGGCACAGGCCACCGGCTGGAATCTGCCGCTGTCGGCCAAGACGGGCACCACCGAAAGTCACCGTTCCTCGGCGTTCCTCGGCTTCACCAATTCGCTTGCGGCCGCCGCTTACATCTACGGCGACAGTCCGACACCCGGTGAGATCTGCTCTTTCCCGCTGCGCAGCTGCGGCGACGGCAATCTGTTCGGTGGTAATGAACCTGCTCGCACCTGGTTCAACGCGGTCAAACCGGTGATCGGCAACTATCCACCGCCCGGACTGCCACCGCTGGACGACAAATATGTGCGTGGCTCCAATCAGGCCCAGGTCCCCGATGTCGCGGGCATGACGCAAGGTCAGGCGACGGCCGCGCTGGTGGCCGCGGGCTTCCAGGTCTCGCCGGTGAACGGCGTCGGTGCGCCGCCGAAGGGGACGGTGATGGGGACAGCACCCAATGGGTCGGCGATACCAGGGTCGGTGATCACGATCTATATCAGCGATGGGACCGAACGGGCACCCGCACCGGCACCTGGACCGGCACCGGCGCCCGGACTTCCGATTCCGGGCATTCCCGGCATACCGGGATTGCCGAGTATTCCGGGATTCCCCGCACCTCGATAGCGCTCCGACAATACGAAAGCCGCCGACCCGGATCCCGGATCGGCGGCTTTCGTATATGTATGGCTACAGCCGCGCCTTAACGGCGGCCGAGATCCGGGAGCCGTCGGCCTTACCGGCGGCGATCGCGGTGGCGGCCTTCATGACCTGACCCATTTGGCGCATCCCCGGCCGTTCGCCGAGTTCCTGAGCGACCTGCGCGATCGCGGTATCGGCGACATCGGCGACCTCGGCGTCGGTCAGCTGCGTCGGCAGATATTCATCGATGACGCGCGCCTCGGCGTGTTCGTTGGCGGCCAGGTCGCCACGCCCGGCCTGGGTGTAGACCTCGGCCGACTCGTTGCGCTTCTTCGCCTCTTTCTGCAGTACGGCGATGACCTCGGCGTCGGAGAGCTCACGCGCCTGCGTCCCCGCGACCTCCGCGGTCTGGATCGCGGCGAGCAGCATCCTGAGGGTGGCGAGGCGCAGCGTGTCCTTGGCTTTCATCGCGGCGGTCATATCCGCACGCAGCTGCGATTTGAGTTCCGACATGTGCCACACGGTAGCCGTTTCCCGGTTCCCGGCCCACTACATTCGGCGCTCGACCCGAATTCACCGCACTCCCCGTAGTGACTGCTCGCAGGTCGCTCGAAACGGCCAGCCGACCGCTTGTGCGGAAACACACTCGGCGATCCGGACCGAGGTCACCTATGCTGGGCAAATGCCCGTAATCTCGACCTCCGCCATCCGACGAACCGCGTTGGGAGCCGCCGGGGCCGCGGTGGCCGGTATCGGCTACGCCTCGCTGATCGAACGAAATGCCTATGTACTGCGCGAGGCCACGATGCCCGTCCTGGCGCCGGGCTCGTCGTCACTACGGGTGCTTCACATCAGCGATCTACACATGATGCCTGGTCAGAAGCTCAAGCAGCAGTGGCTGCGGGAGCTGGACCGGCTGGAGCCGGATCTGGTCGTCAATACCGGGGACAATCTTTCACACCAGAAGTCGGTGCCTGCGGTGGTGCAGGCCCTCGGCGGATTGCTTTCCCGCCCGGGCCTTTTCGTTTTCGGCAGCAATGACTATTTCGCGCCGGTGCCGAAGAATCCGGCGAAATACTTCAAGAAGGATCACCGGCGGGTGTACGGCGCGCCGCTGCCGTGGAAGGACCTGCGCGCGGCATTCACCGAGCGCGGCTGGCTCGATCTGACCCACGTCCGCCGTGATGTCGAGGTCGCGGGCATTCGCATCGCGAGCGCCGGCGTCGACGACCCGCACCTGCAGCGCGATCGGTACGACACCGTCGCGGGTGCGCCGAATCCGCTCGCCGTGCTGAGCATCGGACTGACCCACTCCCCCGAACCCAGGGTGCTGGACCGTTTCGCCGAGGACGGCTACGACCTGGTCATGGCCGGACATACCCACGGCGGCCAACTGTGCCTGCCCGGATACGGTGCGCTGGTCACCAACTGCGGTATCGATCGCTCGCGGGTGAAGGGCTCGTCCAAGTGGGGCGCGCATACCCAACTGCACGTCTCCGCGGGTCTGGGCACCTCGCCGTGGGCGCCGTATCGGTTCTGCTGCCGCCCCGAGGCGACGCTGCTGACCCTGGTCGCCGCACCGCCGAAGCGTCCCAATGCCGATAGCGGACAGGGCGTCTCACCCTCGGAAGCCATCGCTCACTGAGTTCCGCCGAGAGTGCATCTGAGAAACTCCGTCGGTGGCCTATGGCAGTCCGATCTCATTCGGGCGCAGAGCACTACAGTCCCGGGTGCCCGAAGCGCGAGCTCCGGTGATCAATGCCCGTGGATCGGGGGGGCTCTGGCCTGCATCCCGGTGTGGGTGAAACAACCCGAGTGAAGCGGGAACCGACGTGACACCATGTGGTGTGCACTGCGGACATCCGAAAAGGATGGCGCCGGGAACCATCGATCAGGGGTTTCCAGACACGCTGTAAGGTCCTTTGCCGAGACTGACGTCAGGCAGGGGACAGTGTGAGTGATTCCGACGACCGGCGCGAAACCGGTACGCCGTATCAGCAACAGCCTTATGGCGCAGACCAATTCGGCCCTGCGCTAGGACTGCCCGGATCCGGGCAGTCCGCTCCCACCCAGTCGAGGGCCGACGCGCCGCACGGCACATTCGGCGCGCCGGTCCAGCTCGATCCGGCCGTGCTGTCGCCGTTCGGCCCCGAGCTCACGGCTACACCGTGGAACGGCGGCGTCGCACCGGCGCTGCCAACGCCGTGGCAGCCCGAGCAGGAAACCCCAAGTGCCCCTGGTCAATTCGACCCGACCCTGCAGTGGGCGCCGCAATCGACTCCGACATGGCACGCGGGGTCGGCGACGCAATTCCAGCCCGCCGCAACACCATCCGGACCGTATGGCGGGATGCAAACACCCCAAGGCCCGGGCCCGAATGCGCTTTTCGGCGACCGATTCGTATCGGACTTCGCCGCCGGGTCGAGCACGAATCAACCGAGCCGCGCCACCTGGATCGCCGCGGCGGTCGCGGCGCTCGTGGTGGCGGGCGGGGCGACGGCGGCGATCGTGACCGCCAACCACGGATCCGACGACACCACGGCACAGAATCCGGTTCCGTCGATGGTGAGTGCACTCACCCCCACGGGTTCGCATACCTCGACCCAGCCGACCACCACCAAGCACGCTCCGGCCAATAACGAGACCCCGGTGGTGCCCGGTTACCAGGTGGTGGTGGCCTCGGATCTCGGAGCCGCCTACGACGTGCCCGCCGACTGGACGGTGGCCCCCGATGGCAAAGTCGGCGGCTTCGGCGAACCGCCGAACGCCGTCACCGGTAAAGGCTTGGCCACCGAGGGTAAGAGCTACTGCCCCGGCTCGACACGCACCGTAGCCTTCCTGACCGGCTCCAAGGACACCGATTCGGCAGCCGCCGCAACCGAACTCGGCACCAGAACCGCCAAGGTCGCATACACCAGCTCCCCGGGCGGCACACCCGGCGCCGCACAGCCGCTGCGCTCGCTCGACGGCTCCCAGCAGGGCATGTTCGTCGAGACCAAGGGCACCGCGACCGAGGCCAATCCGGGCTGCGCCACGGAGTATTCGATCTACACCTTCGCGGCCCCGACCGATACCGGCAACTTCGTCATGGTGATCGCGGCCGACACCGGCGTCCCCAATGCCGTCGACACGGCCACCGCGATGCGCATCTTCACCAGCATTCGACCTCATGGAGGCTGATTGACCTGCGGGTTTAACGTCTGGACCTGAGCTGTTGTAAGCTACTGCAGGTTCGCTCCACGGGGTGTGGCGCAGCTTGGTAGCGCGCTTCGTTCGGGACGAAGAGGTCGCAGGTTCAAATCCTGTCACCCCGACTCGTGGTTGAGACGAATGGTTCCGCCCCCGGCCCGCACAGGTCGGGGGCGGAGCTGTTTACGCTGGTTGGCTCGGCGGTCCGGGGTCGGCCACCACACCGCGCAGGCAATGACCGCTAGTAGCCCGCAGACCAGGGCGAGCAAGCCAACGATCACGAACGCATCCATCCATACCTCCCGAGACTTCTCGTAGGTGCACCCGGCGTCGCGACGGATCGGCACCGACCGGCGGCACGCAAGTGCCGGGCTGTCATCAGCCTGCGGGGACAATGTGTCCTGCGGTAGTGCGGCGACGTTGCCAAGTGTTGCTGTCTGCTCCCCCTCACTGTGCACCGCCGGTGCGAAATTCCGGAAGGCGGCGCGCCGATGGAATGCGCGACGGTTCCGATATGTCCCCGGTCGTCCCATATGGGCGGTGAGCAGACTCTTACCGCTTGCTAACTTACGGTCATCTCGACGAAATGCGAGGTCCATAGCGTATACATCCATGTCGACACGGGTGGCCACACTGGCGGATGCGGCGGGGCGGCCGCTGCGGGACGTTGTTTATACGACTTTGCGCGGCGAGTTGATGAACGGTGATATCCGATTCGGTGAGCGGCTGACCGAGCCCAAGCTGTCCACCCGGTTCGGTATCTCACGGACACCGGTCAGGGAGGCGCTGACCATGCTGTGCTCGGACGGGCTTTTGCAGCGGGAGGAATACGGTTTCACTCCGGTGCGGCCGAGTATTCCGTTGATCCGCGACCTGTACGAGCTGCGAATCACCTTGGAGCTCAGCGGAATTCAGCGCGCCATCGATAATCCGGCGGTCGCGCACGATCATGCGTTGCTGGCGGCCGAACGGGAGGCATGGCTGGCCCTGCGGGCGGATCCGCCCGAGCAGGAGCCCGGTTTCGTGGTACGTGACGAGGAGTTCCACGTCACGCTGCTGACGGCGGCGGGCAATGCCGAGCTGGTGCGTTCGCTGAAGGCGGTGAATTCGCGGATCCGGCATGTGCGGATGTACGACTTCATGGTCAACAACCGGATCGAGGCCACCATTGCCGAGCATCTGGGAATTCTGGATGCCGTGCTGGCACAGAATCTTCCGCTGGCATATCGACTGCTGCACACCCACATCGGCGAATCGCTCGATGTCGTTCTCGATCGGGTCACGCGGGCCATTGCCGCGATGTCCTTGGCAACTGAACAGGGAGCTTCTCGGTGACACTGGAATTCGATACGGTTCTGGTCGCCAATCGCGGCGAAATCGCCTGCCGGATCATGCGAACGGCACGTGCGCTCGGACTGAAGACCGTCGCCGTGTACTCCGACGCCGATGTCGGTGCGGCACATGTCGAAATCGCCGATGTCGCGGTGCATCTGGGGCCGAGCCCGGCCGCGGAGTCGTACCTGCGCGCGGACCGGGTGATCGAGGCCGCGCTCTCGACGGGTGCGGGCGCGATTCATCCCGGATACGGATTCCTTTCGGAGAATGCGGATTTCGCCGAGGCGGTGACAAATGCCGGGATCGCCTTCGTTGGGCCGACGCCGGAGCAATTGCGCATCTTCGGCGATAAGCACACTGCGCGCGAAGCAGCCGAAACCGTTGGGGCGCCACTGCTTCCGGGTACCGGGCTACTCGAATCGGTCGAGCACGCGGTTGCCGAGGCCGGAAGCATCGGCTATCCAGTAATGCTCAAGGCCGTCGGTGGTGGCGGTGGTATCGGCATGCAGGCCTGCGAAAATGCCGATGAACTGCGGTCGGCGTATGCGCGGGTGCAGCGTTTGGCCGCGACGAATTTCTCCTCGACCGGTGTCTTCCTGGAGCGGTTCGTGGCGCGGGCCAGGCATATCGAGGTGCAGTTGTTCGGTGCCGGTGACGGACGTGTGGTGAGCCTCGGCACCAGGGATTGTTCGCTGCAGCGGCGCAATCAGAAGGTGCTGGAGGAAGCGCCCGCACCCGGACTCGCGCCGGAGCTGTCGGAGCGGTTGCTCGCGGCATCGCGGGAGTTGGCCAGGTCGGTCGGGTACCGATCGGCGGGCACGGTGGAATTCGTCTACGACCTCGAGCGCGGTGCGGCCTCGTTCCTGGAAATGAATACCCGGTTGCAGGTCGAGCATCCGGTGACCGAGGCGATCACCCGGATCGATGTGGTCGAGTGGATGCTGCGGCTGGCGGGTGGAGACAGCTCGATGGTCGACGCACTGCCGGAGACCGGACCGGTGATCAGCGGATGGGCCGTGGAGGCGCGGGTCTATGCCGAGGACCCGGGACACGATTACCGACCGAGCGCCGGGCTGATCACTTCGGCTACGTTTCCGGTGGACACCGCGGTTCGGGTCGATACCTGGGTCGCAACGGGCACCGAGGTCAGTCCGTATTACGACCCGCTGCTCGCGAAGGTGATCGCGGCGGGGACCACCCGAGAGGCCGCCTTCGCGGGATTGCGCGATGCGCTGGCCGCGACCAGGATCTACGGGGTCCAAACCAATCTTGCACAGTTACGTGCGGCGAGCGCCGATTCCATAGTGCTCGATGCGGACCATGTCACGACCACGCTTGCCGACATCCGCCCTGCCAGCCATCGCATCGATGTGCTGCGCGGTGGCACGATGACAACGATCCAGGATCATCCCGGTCGAATCGGGTTGTGGCAGGTCGGAATTCCGCCGTCGGGTCCGATGGATGATCTGTCTTTCATGCTGGCCAATATCGCCGTCGGCAACCCATCCGGTGTACCCGCGCTGGAATGCACGCTCCAGGGTCCCCGGCTGCGTTTCGCCGATCCGACCGTGGTGTGCGTGACGGGTGCTTCGACGCCGGTCACCGTGGATGGACATCCGGTCCCGATGTGGCAGCCGGTGACCATCCCGGCCGAGTCGGTACTCGATATCAGCGCACCGTCGGACGCCGGACTGCGCACCTACCTCGCGGTGCGCGGTGGCATCGATGCGCCGCTCTATCACGGCAGCGCCGCTACCTTCACGCTCGGCGGTTTCGGCGGCAGCACCGGTAAAGCCATTGTCGCGGGAGATGTGCTCGGAATCGTCAGGGATCGGCCCGAACTCGCTGAGCCGCAGGATGTTCCGCTCGACGAACGACCCGAGTTCACACATGTCTGGCAACTCGCCGTCGGCATTGGACCGCAAACCACGCCCGCCTATTTCACCGATGCGGATATGGATCAATTCTATTCGCACCCTTGGAAAGTCGGCAGTCACGCCAATCGCACCGGTATCCGGCTGGAGGGGCCCAAGCCGACCTGGTCGCGCACCGACGGCGGCGATGCGGGCCTGCATCCGTCGAATCTGCACGACAACCCGTACAGCATCGGAACATTGAATGTCTCCGGTGACACCCCGATCCTGCTCGGTCCGGACGGTCCGAGCCTCGGCGGCTTCGCCTGCCCGCTCACCGTCATCTCGGCGCATCGATGGAAGCTCGGCCAGTTGCGTCCCGGCGATACCGTCCACTTCGTCCCCGTCGACGATGACCGGGCCACGGCGCTGCGGCGTTCGAATGCCGCTCGCGCCAAGGCCGACGCCCCAACGACGGTGTTCGCCGGTTCCCGCGCGTCGGTCGGGCTGGATGATCGCGGCGTCCTCGGCACCGTCGCGGCGGGTGCGGCTCGTCCGCGAGTCGCCTATTTGCGCGGCGGCGATGACAATATCCTGGTCGAATACGGCGAGATGGTGCTGGATCTCGGTCTGCGTATGCGGGTGCACGCACTCGCCGAGGCATTGGCGGACAGCGGTCTGCCCGGCATCGTCGATGTGACGCCGGGTGTACGATCACTGCATATCCATTTCGATCCCGAGGTGCTGCCGCAGTATCGGCTGCTCGGCACGCTGACCGATCTGGAATCCGAACTGCCCGCAACCCATGACCTCGTGGTGCCCAGTCGCACGATTCGATTGCCGCTCTCGTTCGATGATCCCTCGATCACCCAGGCCATCGATCGATATCGCAGCGGGGTCCGCGATACCGCGCCGTGGCTGCCCTCGAATACCGAATTCATCCGCCGCATCAATGGACTCGACAGCGTCGCGGACGTGCGTGCCGCGGTGTTCGACGCCGAATATCTGGTGCTCGGCCTGGGTGACGTCTATCTTGGTGCGCCGCTTGCTGTTCCGCTCGATCCGCGACATCGGTTGGTCACCACCAAGTACAACCCGGCACGCACCTGGACGCCATCGGATGCGGTCGGTATCGGCGGCAAGTACCTCTGCGTATACGGCATGGCATCACCGGGCGGTTACCAGTTGATCGGCCGGACGGTCCCGATCTGGTCCAGCTACCGGCAATCCGCGCCGTTCGAAACCGGCACCCCGTGGCTGTTCCGATTCTTCGACCGCATCGTCTGGGAGACGGTGACACCCGAGCAGTTGCTCGAACAGCGCGCCGCCGCCGCGGCGGGCCGTTTCGACGCCGAGGTCAGCGATGGCTCCTTCGCACTTGCGGACCATCTGCGGCTGCTCGCCGAAAACGCGGGAGCCATAGCGGAATTCGAGACAAAGCAGGCCATCGCCTTCGAGGCGGAAAAGCAAGCCTGGCGCGCCGCAGGGGAATTCGAGCAGCTCGCGATCGTCGAGAATGCGCCGGAACCAGTGACGGACCCGCTGGCCGGATTACCGCCGGATGCGACGGTGGTCACCGCACCGATGATCGGCAATGTCTGGCGGGTGGAAGTCGAGGTGGGCCAGCGCCTCGGCGCGGGCGATCCGGTGGCCATCCTGGAGGCGATGAAACTCGAACTGCCGGTGCACAGCCCGGGCACCGGCACGGTACTGAAAGTGCTGGCCACACCAGGCGCGAAAGTGGAACCGGGAACCCCGCTAGCAGTGATCGGAGCCACCGAATGACCTCAGGCGTCCTAGGCAATACCGAAGTCCATGGCACCCCCACCGCACGGGTCGCCGCCGCGTATCGGCGGATCGCCGAGGTCGATCGGCCAGAGGTGTGGATCACGCTGCGCGCCAAGGCCGATGTCGCCGCCGAGGCCGCGACCGTCGAGCAACGGGTCGCGGCGGGTGAATCCTTGCCACTGGCAGGGGTATTGGTCGCGGTCAAGGACAATATTGATGTCGCGGGACTGCCTACCACCGCGGCCTGTCCCGAATTCGCCTACACCGCCGAGGTCACCGCGGCAGCGGTCGAGCGCCTGGTCGCGGCGGGGGCAGTGGTTCTCGGCAAGACGAATCTGGATCAGTTCGCAACCGGGCTCGTCGGTACCCGCAGCCCATACGGCGCGGTTCGCCACGCGCACGATCCGAAATTGGTCTCCGGCGGGTCCAGTTCCGGATCGGCGGTCGCCGTGGCGTTGGGTATCGCGGATATCGGAATCGGAACGGACACAGCGGGTTCCGGACGCGTCCCGGCGGCGCTGCACGGAATCGTCGGTATCAAGGCCACGTTGGGGATCATTCCCGCGCACGGTGTGGTCCCCGCATGTGTGGACTACGACGCCGTGACGGTCTTCGCTACGGACCTCGACCGCGCGGTCGCGGCAGCCGCAATCATGGCCGGACCGGAGCCGCGGGATCCGCGCAGCCGGTCCTGGCCCGCCGATGTACCGCTGTCCGCGCCGCAGACCATCCGGCTGGCCATCCCGCGCGCCGCGGATCTCGCCGCACTCAGCGACTTGTACCGAGATGCGTTCGCCCGCACCGTATCCGCGATGCAGGGTGCCGGGATCACGACCGAAGAGGTCGATATCTCCGGAATGCTCGACGCCGCACTCCTGCTCTACGATGGCGCGATCGTCGCGCAACGCTATGCGGCCGTCGGTGCGTTCCTCGAAACCGCACCGGCGAGTGCCGATCCCACCGTGACGGCGATCATCAATGCCGCGCGAGCCACGACCGGCCCCGGATTCGCGGCCGATCTGGATACCCTCGCGAAGGCGAAGACCGCGGCAACCGAGACGTTGCGGGGATTCGCCGGACTGCTGTTGCCGACGACCACTGAACATCCGAGTATCGCTGCGATACAAGCGGATCCGTTCGGCATCAACCGCCGAATGGGCACGTTCACGAACTTCTGCAACTTGCTGGATATGGCGGCCGTCGCCGTCCCCGGCCTACCAACCACGACCGGCGCACCGTTCGGCGTGATGGTCGTGACGCCCGCTTTCACCGATCAGGTCGCCGTCGATATCGCCGCCCGCATCCTCGGCGCCGACAACGCTCCGACGCTCGTCGAAGACGGTGTCGAACTGGCCGTCTTCGGCGCGCACCTGCGCGGCCAGCCGCTGCATTGGCAGCTGGAGGAGATCGGCGCGCGGTTCACCGGCGAGATCCGCACCACCGACGCCTACCGCCTGACCGCACTGGACACCACACCCCCGAAACCGGGACTGGTGCGCCACGGCGCGGGACTCGGTGCGCCGATACTCGGCGAGCTCTTCCGGGTATCGGCGGCGGGACTCGGTCGCTTCCTCGCCGCGCTGCCCGCGCCGATGGCACTGACCAGTATCGAATTATCCGACGGAAGTGCGGTTATCGGCTTCGCGTGCACCTACGACGCCGCACGATCCGCCACCGACATCACCGCCCACGGCGGCTGGAAGGCCTATCTGCAGAACCAGAACTGACTCAAACGTCTTACACATTTGTACTAGACAAACGTGCAATCAGTTTGTTAGACATATGTGCAAGACATTCGAGCCAGTGAGGAACAGATCATGAGCAACACCAACCCCGCCACCAACCGCCCGCGGGTCCTCGTCTGCGGCGGCGGCATCGGCGGTAATGCCGTTGCCCTGCAACTGCTCCGGGCCGGCATCCGGGCCACCGTGGTCGAGCGGGCGGCCGCGCCGCGCCCCGGCGGCCAGGCCGTGGACCTGCGCGGTCCGAGCGTCGAGGTGGCGCAGCGGTTGGGGCTCATGCCGGGTATCCGCAAATCCCAATTGGATGAACGCGGCATGGTTTTCGTGGACAGCGAGGGCAAGGAACTGCTGCGCATGGCCGCGGAGGTCTTCGAGGGAAAGGGCGCGGTCGCCGAGATCGAGATCACCCGTGGCGATCTGAACCAGGTACTGCTGGATCTGCTCGACGCGGCGGGCGGCGTCGACTATCGCTACGGCGAATGGGTTACCGAGATCAGTCAGGACCGCGGGGGCGCGGATGTCACCTTCGCTTCCGGCGGCACCGAGCGATTCGACATCGTGATCGGCGCGGACGGCCTGCATTCCGCCACCCGCCGCCTGGTCTTCGGGCCAGAGGAAGATTTCTCCACCTACCTCGGCGGCTACATGTCCTTCTTCACCCTGCCGACGCCCGACTATGCCGAGCCGCACTGGATCGCGATGAATTCCCTGGTCGGCGCGACCGGTGTGGGATTGCGTCCGGATGCCGATCCGGCCACCTGCAAGGCACTGGTCGTCATTCGTGACGCCGCGAATCCAGCGCTGCGTCGTGATATCGCGGCACAGCAGCGGCTCATCAGCGAGCGACTGGCCGACGGCGGCACGATCGCGAGCACCGTCCGCGATGCCATGGCCACCGCCGATGACTTCTACTTCGACGAATTGGCCCGCATCGACGTGCCGAACTGGTCCGAGGGCCGCGTGGTGCTGCTCGGCGACGCGGGCTACTGCGGTTCGCCGCTCACCGGACAGGGCACCGCGATGGCACTGGTCGGCGCGTACGTACTGGCCGGTGAAATCGCCACGCACGCAACCGATCCCGAGAAGGCGCTGAGCCGCTACGAAGAGGTGCTGCGGCCGTTCGTCGCCACCGCACAGGAACTGCCGCCGGGTGGCCTGCGGTCGATGACGCCCAAATCGCGCTTCGGCATCCGCGCGGGTCTGTTCGTCAGCAGGCTGATGACCACCAAGGTCATGAAACCGCTCATGATGAAGATGCTCACCAAGACCCAGAGCTACGAACTGCCCGACTATTCCCTCCAGCCGGTCGGCTGACCGCTCGAGTCCCGGCCGGGCCGGTCACCCCTCGTGAACCGGCCCGGCCATATACACCCTTGGATGGGATCGTCGGCGCGCACCGAATGGTTACCTTCGGCAGCGGCGACTCGATGCGCCGATCAGCTCCGGGAAGAGCCATCCGAAGTGGTTGCCCCCGATAAAAGCGCCAGCCGGGACGGTCACCCCTCGTGGACCGGCCCGGCTGGCACTACCCCCGAAACGCGACCTGTTACCCCTCGTGAACAGGTCGAGTCCGGTTCCCCACCCCCGGTGGTGGCTTGTGTTGCGGTGTTGACACAAACAATGCCGTCGCGGGCTTGTTGGGCACTTAAGAAGACCTTGCAGGAGAAAGTCCGCAGGTAGTCGCGTTATTTGTGGAAGATCCCGACAAGTTTGCGGCGCGTTGGCGCGAATCGGCGGATGATGGAGGATGAGGGGCGCCAAGGAGGATGGGAGCGGCGATGGAAACCGTGGTTGTCTGGGTGCTGGCCTGCCTGCTCTATTGGTGGGGCTTGTTGTAGTTCCGAGCCATGAGGCCCGTGGGTTTCCCATAACGAAAAGCTCCGCCTCCGACCGAAATGGTCAGGGGCGGAGCTGTTTTCGGACCTGAGTTATCAGCCGTCCAGTCCGGCGCGGACACCTTCCTCGACGCGCTTGCCGAGTTCGGCGTCCACGTTCCTCCAGTATTCGAAGACGCGCGACAGCACCGGCTCGCGCACACCGCCGAGCACGTGGCCAACGATATTGTCCACCAGACGATCTCGCTGCGCGTCGTCGTAGACCTCACGGACCAGGGTGCCCGCCTGGGTGAAGTCGCCGTCCTCGGCGTGCTCGATATAGTCCGCGCGTACAGCGCTCACCCACCCCGTCGGCTCCGGCGACTGTCGTCGCGCCGCCGTCGGCTCGAACTCCCAGACGCCACCATCAGGTGCGCGCTCCGGATCGGCATGCGGGCCGTCGAACGAATTAGGCGCGTAGACAGGCAGCCTGCTCAGCCAGCAGATGTGGCGGTGGCCACGGCAGGCAGCTGCCGTCTGCGCACTTCGAGACTTTCTGATCGGGAGTCGGGGCCTGCCGTAGATGACGATCGGGCCATCTCCCGCGCCATAGCCGTTCGGGATGAGTTGGCCCGTTTTCGGGCAACCGGAGGAGAACGCCAGGACGTTTTCGTGGTGCGCATCACATCCGAGTCCTTGGAATAGATCCGGGCGGCGGACCGTTGACCACTTCTGTCGGCGTCCGGACAGCCCCGGGCCTCACCCCATTCGTCGCTACGAGCGACCACTCGCCGAGAGGCGCTTGTGGGACGTCGGCACTCGAGTCGCGACGCTGGCGTGGCGTCCGGCGACTCAGCGCCGCCAGGTTTACCACCTGGCGGCGTTTTCAGTTCCGGGGCCGCTCGACTCGTGGTCGAGGGCGGCGTGGTCGATGATGCAGTCATGGCAACGCACGGCGACGCGCCGCGGCGCAGGCTCGGGCTCACCGACTCCGTGGTCATCGGGCTCGGATCAATGGTGGGTGCGGGCATCTTCGCCGCGCTCACTCCCGCAGCGGGCGCGGCGGGTCGTTGGCTGCTGCTCGCCTTGGCGGTGGCCGCACTACTCGCATACTGCAATGCGACCTCCTCGGCGCGGCTGGCGGCGCGATATCCAGTATCGGGCGGGACGTATGTGTATGGACGCGAGCGCCTCGGTGCGTTCTGGGGATATCTGGCCGGGTGGGGTTTCGTCGCGGGTAAGACCGCATCGTGTGCCGCGATGGCGCTGACCGTGGGCGGCTATGCGTGGCCGGAACATTCGCGAGTCGTCGCGGTCGCCGCGGTTGTCGCGATCACCGCGATCAATTACACGGGCGTGCAGAAATCGGCGCTGACCACTCGGATCATCGTGGCAGCGGTACTGGCCGTGCTGACGCTGGTCGTCGGGGTGGGATTTTTCGGAAACCACTCCGCCGCAACGACTTTGCCGGACCGGATCGGTCCGCGCGGAGTCTTGCAGGCCGCGGGGTTGCTGTTCTTCGCCTTCGCGGGATACGCCCGCATCGCCACCCTCGGCGAGGAGGTGCGCGATCCGCGACGCACGATTCCACGAGCCATCATGATCGCGCTCGCGCTCGCGCTGGCGGTCTACGCGCTGGTGGCAATGGCCGCGCTCGAGGTACTCGGGTCGGCGGGGCTCGCGCATGCGATCGATCCGCTGGCCAGGGTCGTCTCGACGGCGGGGGTCTCTGGGTTGGCCCCGATAGTCCGGGTTGGCGCGGTGTTGGCGGCGGCCGGATCGCTACTCGCGCTGATACTCGGGGTGTCGCGGACAGTGCTTGCGATGGCGCGCGACAGATATCTTCCTGGTGCGCTGGCCGCGGTGCATGCGCGCTTCGGTGTGCCGCATCGGGCCGAGTTGGCGGTCGGTGCGGTGGTCGCGGTGATCGCGGTGATCTTCGATCTGCGTGCGGCCATCGGGGTTTCCTCGTTCACGGTGCTGGTGTATTACCTGATCGCCAATGTTTCGGCGGCGACGCTGACCGAGGATCGTCCGCCACGCTGGGTGCCGTACGTCGGCGCGGTCGGGTGCGTGGTTGTCGGGCTGTCACTGCCGCTCGGTTCGGTGTTGAGCGGACTGGCAGTCCTGGGTGTGGGCGCGGGGTGGTTCGCGGTGCGGACACCTCGCTGACCTCGTCCGAAGCCGAACGGAATCGCAGCCCACACCGCGGGCGCGAGTTGATTCGCGGTGCGGAAAACTCGCCGACCCCGCCCGAACCGACCGGCATCGCAGCCCTCGCCCACGGACGCAAACTGGTTCGCCGTGCGGACGCGCTATTGACGTCATCCCAGAAGCAGCCCCGTGCCGATCGAATGGGGTGTGGCGCGCGACCGATGTGTCATGACGATGATCGGTGCGCCGAGTTGGCAATTGACCCCAGACGCATTCAGCCTGTTGCCCGGTCTGGCGTGGTCTGGCGCGATAGCCTCATGCGCATGGGGCGCATCTACGGATTCCTGGCGGGAATCGCAGCGGTATCGCTGGTTGTGGGAAGCGTTTTCGCCGGAGGTGCGCACGCCGCGTATACCGAGCAGCTGTCATGTGGTGTGTCGTCCGGGCGGGAGCCGGAACGGGCGGCGCCGGAACAAGTTGGACTGGATTCGAGACAGCTCACCGACGCAATGGAGTTCGCGAGCGGGCGTAATCGGTTGAATGTGCAGGTGTTCCGGCACAACTGCCTGATCGGCGAGGGGCCGACGAACGACCAGACCGGCAATGTCGCCTGGAATATCTGGAGTGCGACGAAGAGCGTCGTTTCCCTGCTTGCCGGAATAGCCTGGGACCAGGGGAAACTCGATATCACAGCACGGATCGATCGATATCTGCCGCCCGGACTCGGCGATGAGCAGCATCGGTCGATCACCGTGGAGAACCTGCTGACCGAATCCTCCGGCATGAAGGTGGGCGTGCTCACCGAGGGTGTCACCGGGGTGATTCCACTCGATCCGAATAGTGCCGTGCAGGCGCTCGGGGTGCCCTTGGACAATCCGCCCGGCGCGGCATTCAGCTACAGCCAGCGCAATGTCGATCTGCTCGCCTATGTCATCGAATTGGCCGTCGGGGAACCGCTGCAGCAGTTCGCGCAGCGCGAGCTTTTCGATCCGCTCGGTATCGAACGCGGCGATTATTACTGGGCGCGCGATCGCGCCGGGCACACCTACGGATACGCCCATCTGATGATCCCGCCGAACGATTTCGCCAAACTCGGGCTGCTGGTGAGCAATAACGGGAGCTGGGGCGGGCAGCAGATCGTTTCGCGGACGTACCTGCGCAAGGCACGCCAACCGTCCGCGACGAACGAGTGCTACGGCTATCTGTTCTGGATCGGACCGGGATGCGCCGAAACCGCCGACTACCTGCCCGCCGATATCTACTCGATGTCGGGACTCGGCTTGCAGAACGTATTCATCATTCCGAGCCTGGATTTGACGGTGGTGTGGACCGGATTCTTCGGAAATGTCAGCAACGAGGGCATTTCGGGAATTGTGCAGAACACCGCGGAGCTGCCGTACGAATTCTTCCGTCGGCTGTTCGCGGCCTTCGAAGTCCGTCCGGTGCCGGATCCCGGTCCGTATGTGGAGCCGCCGCTGCGTCTGGATCCGAGGCGGTTCGTGGATACGAATCTGCTGCTCGCGGTCTTCGGCGTCGGACCTGCCGCATATCCGGGCTGCAATGTCTTCAGCTGCCTGAACTATCCGTTGGCGCCGCCCTTCGCCGATACCGCACCCGGATGCGTCATTCTGGTGTGCCTCGGTCCGGATCCGCGCACACCGGGCATCCACTGAATCACACACCGAAGAAAGGGATATCGCCTTCCTGCGCACCCTGCGCGACGACAAATTCGTGCACGGCAACGTAGAACTATTCCGCGGCACCCTCGCAACCCTCGACCGCTTGTGACGCGCAGCCGCACAGGAACGAGCACGTCGCACAACACGTGTCAACTTCGCAGACCGTAGACGTTGTGCGAGGTGGTCACGGCATATGCGTGCGCCGGGATCACCACGAGCCGTCTCGAGCGAAGGGAATCCACTCCGTCGCGATAGACGGGCGTATCGCAGACCAGACGACCACCTCGCACACCGTAGACACCGTAGACGTTGTGCGAGGTGGTGACGGCTTGTGCGTCAGAGCAGGGTAAGCCAGTTGTGGTGGGTGTCGGTGCGCAGGGCTGCGGCGTGGCGTTTGCGGAGGGTTTGAGTGAGGGGGCCGGGGCGACCGTCGGCGATCAGGCGGCCGTCGACTTCGGCGACCGGTGAGGTGCCCGATGAGGTGCCCGTGACGAAGACTTCGTCGGCAATGTAGAGCTCGGTCAGGTCGATGGTGCGTTCGACGATCGGGATGCCGTCCTCGGCGGCGAGGGTGAGGATGGTTCGGCGGTTGATGCCGTCGAGGATGTCGCACGACACATCGGGGGTGATCAGAGTGTCGTTGCGGACGAGGAAGATATTGGCCGCGCTGAGTTCGCAGACGTGACCGTTGCCGTCGAGGAAAATGCAGTCGTCGTAGCCGCTGTCGATGGCATCCTGTTTGGCGAGCACCGAATTGACGTATGCGCCGTTGACTTTCGCGCGCGATGGAATCGCATTGTCCGGAATGCGCCGCCACGGACTGGATTTCAGCCGCATGCCATCCTGCGGCACGATCGGCACCGCGTCGTAGACGAAAATGCTGACCTGGATGGCGCAGCCGCGGACCCGCGTGCCCGGAATCGATTCGACGACATGCACTGTCGCGCGGACGAATACATCCTCGGTCGGCACATTGGCCGCGATCAGGTCGGTGACCGCTGTGCGGAATCGGGCGAAGTCCCATTCGGCGGCGAACCGGTCGATGCCGATGATCTTGCAGGATTCCTCGAGTCGCCGGAAATGGTCGTCGAGCCGAAATGCCGTGCGTGCCGATCCATCCACAAGCACCGGGAAAACTGTGTACACACTCAGGCCGTACAGCACCGCCGACGATGCGACAGCGACCGACGCCCGTTCCGCATCGATGAGCCGGTCCCCGAAGTACACCTGTGGATAAGGATTCGCCATCGGCGCAGGCTAGCAGTCGACATCCGGGCGGAGCGACGGATTTTCGGACCGCCCGGGCCGGACTGGTCAATTGTCCACAAGCCGAGCGAAGCGCGCCGTATCCATGTAGTCGCGGAACAGCGTGACCTTGCCGTCGCGCACCCGAACGACATTGACGGAGGTACGAACTCGCGCCCGCTCCGCGCCGGGCACCGTCATATCCACCTCGTTCTCCACGAAAACCACCTCGGGATCGGCTGTTTCGTACACCTGTGGATAGATCCCGTGTACCTCGATACCCGAAATTCCGGACCAGCGCTGTGCGAGATGCGCCCGGATCTCCTCCCGCCCGACGAGCCGGGTCGGCATCCCGGCGATGACGAAGGGAATCTCGAATACCGCGTCCGGGGCAAGCAACTCGACGAATGCGTCGGCATCGCGAGCGGGCAGCTCGCGAAACATCCGTTCGACCAGCTCACGAGGGCTTTCCACTGAAGTCTCCACCATGAAAACACCTGCTTCAATTAAGCGGAACGTTGACCCCGCTTATCATCCGGAACGATCGCCCCGCTTGTCAATGCCTCCAGTAAACTCAGCCCTCATGACAAACCGCGAGGAAACGCGCCCGCTGCGCGCCGACGCGCGCCGCAATCGCGACCGTGTACTCGCCGCCGCCCAAGAGGCCTTCGCCGCTGAGGGCATCTCGGTCCCGCTCGACGAAATCGCCCGCCGCGCCGGCGTCGGCGCGGGCACCGTCTACCGCCACTTCCCCACCAAGGAAGCCCTCTTCGAAGCCGCGATCGTGGACCGCATCGAGCGCATGATCACCTACGCTCGTGGACTGTCCACCGCCGCCGACCCGGGCAAAGCCTTCTTCGACTTCCTCGACCGCATGGTCGCCGAGGGCACCGTCAAACGCGACCTAGCCGAAGCCGTAGGCGCCGACACCCCCGAATACCGCAAACCCGCCTATGCTCTGAACGCCGCCATCGCCGAGTTACTCACGCGTGCACAAGAATCCGGTGCAGTGCGCCGCGATATCGATATCGACGATCTCATGCGTGTCGTGAAGGGCACCTTCCTGGCCGCCAACGCCACGAATACCACCGCGGAGCAACGCCGCCGCACGTTCGCGATCGTCTTCGACGGGCTACGGCCCCACTGACCAAATCGGGCCGCCCGACGCGGCCTCGAGAACTCCGGCCATACAGATCGACCGCGATGACACCAGTCGGTGCGAGCGCCTCCACTTCGACCAGTGGTCCGAGACCATTGACCGAGCTGAGTCCGATCGGGGATGGCCTGCCAGGCAGTCGATTCGGGGTGGCACACCGTTCGACATCGACCGAATCCCGAGTTCGGTCCGCCGACACCGGCCGGATCCGGCCCACGCGCAGGCGACCGCGCCTGTTCGATGGCTACTACCTCGCCTGCCGCGCGGGCCTCGCCCGAGAAGCGTTAGCAGCTCGAGTTGCGCCGGTCGGCGGTGACGGCGGGCCGACCGTGGCGCGGAGTGCGGCAGGCGTCGACGATGATCTTACGGGCCGCGCGACCTTCGGGGCTTGGCATGAGTGCGTAGTTGTGGGGCAGTCCTGGGCCCTCGTGGTAGTCGACCGGTACGCCTGCGGCTTCGGCGCGGCTGGTCAGGGCTCTGGCGTCGGCCAAGACCATTTCGTGGGTGCCGGAGAAGACGGTCAGGGGCGGCAGGCCTTCGATAGCACCGAACAGGGGGCTGATACGGGGGTCGCGGAGGTCGAGGCCATCGGCGTACAGTCGCGCGATCTCGGCCATCCCGGGTCGCTGATGCAGCGGATCGACCTGTTCGAGCGCGGCGAGTGCCGGGTCGGACAGGGTGGCATCGATCCAGGCGGAGATCAGCACGACCCGCGATGGTTGCGGCCCACCCTGATCGCGCACAGCATGTGCTGCCGCCAGCGCCAGCAGACCGCCTGCCGAATTTCCCATGACCACGGTCTTCCCCGAGCCGCACTGCTCGATCGTGCGGGTGACTATCGCGGCGGTAGTGGCCACCATATTCGCGGCGCTGCCATGTGGGATCAGCGGATAGATCGGGACCACGACCTGCGCCGGAATCGCGGCGCTGAGTTCGCGGACGAAACTCCAGTGCGGGCGCACGATCTCGGCGAAGAAACCGCCGCCGTGCAGGAAAACCACACTGACGTCGGTGGGACCGGCGGTCGGCGTTATCCGGAATACGGGCCAACCGTCGAGATCATCCCGGGTGACGGTCGCCGTCTTGCGTAGAAAGGCCGGGGCCCGGACTTCTTTGACGCGCCGGTCGCGCTTTTGCACCGCCGCTTGCACCCCTTCCGCGCTGCCGAGCATCCGCTTCTGGCCGCGCGATGCCAACAGTGCGGTGATGGCTCTGGTCTGCCAGCTCGGCTTCGCGGCAGCTCCCTCGGTTGTCATATCCGTTCATCTTCCTGTCGTCGCGGCTCGCACCGGCTGATTGCGCCGGTCACCGATTAGCCTGACGAATATGACCGGTACCGCGCTTTCACAAACCTGCGGTGCGCCGGTGGTATGGACGCGGCCGGGCCATGTCGGATATCTCGGTCCGGAACTGGGCGTCGGGATGCATGCCACGTCGATCGCATATCTCGGCCTCAGCCTGGACGGACCGTTCGCCGTGGAGACGGCGGCGGATGTGGCGATCATCACCCACAGCGTATTCATACCGGCTCGGGTGCCAGCCCGGATTGTCTCGGAGGGCCGGATCGCATTGCTGTTCGCCGAACCCGGCAGCGCGATGATCGCCGGGGTCACCACCGGGTCGGGTAGCAACGTCGAATCCGCGGCTGTCGATCCGAGCGCCGAAGCTGTCCTCATCACCGCCGCCCGCGCCGGTGTCGCCGAACTGGAGCGCCTGATATCGGTTCCGCGGTCGGCCATCGACCCTCGCATCGAGGCGATCGTGCGCGATATTCGTGACGACCCGGCCACGCACATCCGCGCCGAACACGCCGCCGAAGCCGCCGGGATGTCGGAAACCCACTTCCTACGAACCTTCGCCGCGCACACCGGCACCACATTCCGCCGCTACCGCCAATGGGCCCGGCTGCGAATGGTTTTCGCGAGTCTGTCCGCCGGACACGATCTCACCCGCTGCGCCGCCGATGCCGGATTCGCCTCGCCGTCACATCTGAGTGAAACGTTCCGAAGCACGTTCGGACTGTCGCTGACCGAACTACTCAGCTCGTCGGTGACATTCGATATTCGATGACCGAAAACCGAACGGGCCGTCCGGATCTCGCGATCGAAACGGCCCGTTCAGGTCAGCGCTGAGCCAACAGGACTTCGGCGATTTGAATGGTGTTGAGGGCAGCACCTTTTCGGAGATTGTCACCTGAGATGAACAGCGCCAGGCCGCGGCCTTCCGGAACGCCTGGGTCCTGGCGGATGCGGCCGACGAGAGAGTCGTCCTTACCAGCGGCGGCCAAGGGAGTCGGCACGTC
The DNA here is from genome assembly GCF_050955785.1 of Nocardia sp. CA-084685. Classification (NCBI taxonomy): domain Bacteria; kingdom Bacillati; phylum Actinomycetota; class Actinomycetes; order Mycobacteriales; family Nocardiaceae; genus Nocardia; species Nocardia sp. CA-084685. The sequence continues at coordinate 463,113 of NZ_CP192094.1, read as the reverse complement.
GGTGAGCTGGACGCCGGGAGACTTGGCGAGGATTTCCTTGGCGCGCTCGACCGAAATCGGTTCGGCGAATTCGGCATTCACCGACAGCGAGTGGCCGGTGAAGACCGGGACGCGCACGCAGGTGCCGCTGACCAGCAGCTCGGGCAGACCGAGGATCTTGCGGCTCTCGTTGCGCAGCTTCTGGTCTTCATCGGTTTCGAAGGAGCCGTCCTCGACCAGCGAACCGGCGAGCGGGATCACATCGAAGGCGATCGGCGCGACGTACTTGTTCGGGGCAGGGAACTGCACCGCACTGCCGTCGTGCACCAGCTTTTCGGCATCGTCGACCACAGCGCGCACCTGGGAGGCCAGCTCCTCGACACCGGCCAGGCCGCTGCCCGAGACAGCCTGGTAGCTCGAAACGATCAGCCGCTGCAGACCAGCCGCATCGTGCAGCGGCTTGAGCACCGGCATCGCGGCCATGGTCGTGCAATTCGGGTTGGCGATGATGCCCTTGACCAGATTCCGGGTCTGCTCCGGGTTCACCTCGCTGACGACCAGCGGGACCTCGGGATCCTTTCGCCAGGCCGACGAATTATCGATCACGGTGACACCGGCCGCCGCGAAACGTGGGGCCTGCACGCGCGACATGGTGGCGCCAGCGGAGAACAACGCGATGTCCAGGCCGGTCGGGTCGGCGGTCTCGGTGTCCTCGACGACGATCTCTCCGCCGCGCCACGGCAGGGTCTTACCCGCCGAGCGGGCCGAGGCGAAGAAACGCACCTCATCGACCGGGAAGTTGCGCTCTTCCAGCAGTTTTCGCATGACGGCTCCGACCTGTCCGGTCGCGCCGACGACTCCTACCCGTACACCCATGACTGTGCCCCTTTCGACTCGACCGGGAGCGCTGCGTGGGTACGCTGCGCTACCGCCTCCGCGCTCGACCCGGCCAAGTTCAGCGTCCTGTTCCCGCGTGGACGACGGCGACCTCGTCGCCGCCCAGATCGAAGGCCTTGTGCAGCACCTGCACGGCCTCGTCCAGTTCGGTGTCCTTGACCAGCACCGAGATCCGGATCTCGGAGGTGGAGATGAGGTCGATATTCACACCCGCGTTCGCCAGCGCTTCACAGAAGGTGGCGGTGACGCCCGGATGGCTCTTCATACCCGCGCCGACGAGGGAAACCTTGCCGATGTGGTCGTCGTAGAGCACCTGCGAGAAACCGATTTCGGCCTGACGCTTGGTCAGCATCTCCACCGCACGCGCGCCCTCGGTCTTGGGCAGGGTGAAGGTGATATCGGTCTTGCCCGTCTCGACCTTGGAAATGTTCTGCAGAACCATATCGATATTGATCTCCGCGTCGGCGATCGCGCGGAAAACCTTGGCGGCGTAGCCAGGTTCGTCCGGCAGTGCGACCACGGTCACCTTGGCCTCGCTGCGGTCGTGCGCGACGCCCGTGAGGATTGCTTGCTCCAAGGGGATGTCCTCCATCGATCCGTAGACGTAGGTGCCGGGCTTGTCGGTGTAGGACGAGCGCACATGCACCGGAACGTTGTAGCGGCGCGCGTATTCCACGCAGCGCAGCATGAGTACCTTCGCGCCGCAGGCCGCGAGCTCGAGCATCTCCTCATAGGAGACCTGCTGGAGCTGCTGGGCGTCGGGCACGATCCGCGGGTCGGCGGTGAAGACGCCGTCCACATCGGTGTAGATCTCGCAGACGTCGGCCTCCAGCGCCGCGGCCAGTGCTACCGCGGTGGTGTCGGAACCGCCGCGTCCGAGTGTGGTGACGTCGCGACTGTCCTGACTGACGCCCTGGAAACCCGCGACCAGCACGACCAGACCTTCGTCCAGCGCCGCGCGCACCCGGCCCGGGGTGACGTCGATGATCTTGGCGTTACCGTGCGATCCGGTGGTGATCACACCCGCCTGCGAGCCGGTGAACGAGCGAGCCTGGGCGCCGAGCGAATGGATGGCCATGGCGACCAGCGCATTGGAGATGCGCTCACCCGAGGTGAGCAACATGTCCATTTCCCGCGCCGGCGGCGCCGGCGCCACCTGCTGCGCCAGGTCCAGTAGCTCGTCGGTGGTATCGCCCATGGCCGAGCAGACGACCACCACGTCGTGGCCCTGCTTCTTCGTCTCGACGATCCGTTCAGCGACGCGCCGGATACGCTCGGCGGTTGCCACCGAGGATCCTCCGTACTTCTGAACCACGAGAGCCACGACAGGGTCCTCCAAGATCGACAATCAGCTGCTAACAGCACCCCAGCGTACCGGCCGCGGCCCAGCGGATTTGTTCCTACCTCCTCAGCCCGCCAGTACCGAAGGGGCCCTTCGGTACTCGAACTGGGCCGAATCTGCTAGCTGACTTCGGCGGTTCTCGCCATCCGGGAGGGGGCGACACTGCGCGTGTTGATACATCAACCATGTTAACTCGACCCGCAATCGCGCACCCGTGCTCGATCGACGCCATCCGAGCTCGCGTCAGGTCCGCAAATCGGCTCGAATACCGCGGGACGAGGTGCTTGCGCAGTAGTTCGGGGCAGTGTCGTTCAACCGGCTCGACGAGAGATCCGTGCGCGGGCGCAGCACACCGACTGAGCGCGAGGAGGACGATGTAGCTCATGAAGAGCACGGTGATCGAGGTGACCACGGGACGGTCCGAGGTTGTGTACGACATCACCCCGCAGTGCGCGTCGTTCGCGCGCGACGCGGGCGAGGACGGATTGCTGCACATCTTCGTGCCGCACGCCACGGCCGGGATCGCGATTATGGAACTCGGGGCGCGCAGCGATGACGACCTGCTCGCCGCATTGCGCGATCTGCTGCCCGCCGATGATCGCTGGCGGCACGCCCATGGCTCACGCGGGCACGGCCGCTCCCACGTGATGCCCGCACTGATCCCGCCCTATGCCACCGTGCCGGTCATCGGCGGTGCGCTGACCTTGGGTACCTGGCAGTCGATCGCGATGGTCGATCTCAATGTGGACAACCCGGATCGGCAAGTGCGCCTGTCGTTTCTGCGCGGTTAATCCGGCGCTAGGCGGGCGAGTTCGGTGCGATTGGCGATCCCGAGTTTGGCGTGGACGTGGGCCAGGTGCGTTTTCACGGTGCCACGACTGATGAACAGGCGGGCGGCGATCTCCGGATTAGTCAAGCCGGAGGCGGCGAGTTCGACCACGGAACGTTCAGTGGGCGTGAGGCTTTCCCAGCCGGAATCGGGACGGTTGCGTTTACCTCGGCGGCGGGTGATGTAGTCGACCGTCTCGCGCAACGACGTGGTGCGGCCGCGCTCGAGGTATTCCAGCAGCCGCGGGTCGTCGGGAATATCCACGCGCACAACCGATCGGCGCGTCCGCGCGGGCCCGCTCGGCCGCGTCGAACAGCAGGCCCGCCGTCTCGAACGACTCACGTCGCAGCGCCACAGCTGCTAGGGCCACCAGACTGTCCGCACATGCGAGCACCAGGCCGTGCTCGTCTCGAATGCGCAAGGCCTCGTGGTGCATCCGCATTTCCTGCTCGGTATCCGGAGCCGGCAATGCCCGCTGCTCGAGGACAGCGGCGTGTAGGGACGGCAGGGCCGTGGTCAGCGGTGTGGCCGATAACCGGTCAGCAGATCGGCCGAATCCGCCGCCGCCGATTCACGCAGCGCACGGGCGAGTACCAGCCGCGTCCACGGAGTCAATTGATCATCGGAAGGCGGCTGCCGCCAACGGCCTTCACGCCGACACCAGGACACCGCTTCGACCGGTCGTCCGGCGTCGAGTTCGAGCAGGGCGTGCACCCGCTCCCAGCCGGGGACGAACGGTGGCGTCTGCGCTCCCTCGACAAGTCGATCGATCGGGGCGAGCGCCGCGCGAGCCGCCTCGGAACTGCCTGCCACAGCAGGATTTCGGCGAGTGCGGTGCGAGCCAGTGCGATGCGATGGAAGTCGCGCAGCGGTGTCGCGGTGCTCACCGCCTGTTCCGCGAGTTCGATGGCGCGTCCCAGCGCGCCGGAGTACGCGGTCGCCAGTGCGAGCCAGCCGAGTGCGGAGGAGGCGATGGCGCGGTCGCCGCGCCGGATCAGGCCCGTTACCGCGGGCTCCAGCTGGTCGCTCGCCGATCTGTCCACCACCGATTCCGGTGCGATCGTGCGGGTCTACGACAGGATCGGGTGAAGGTGTCCGGTGCCGTGGCGGCACGCCGCCGCCACGGCACCGGTCCTCAGGCCCTGGTCAGCCAGGTGACCTGCGTGCCGTTTCCGAATTCGGTGCGTTTGGTGGGTGCGAACAAGGTCGGGTTGAACTCACCCGCGAGGGCCGGGGTTCCGGTCCCTGCCACCACTGGATAACTCTTGATGACGAGCTCATCGATCTCGCCGAGCAGTTGTGCGGCGAGCTTGCCGCCCCCGGCGAGCCAGATATCCATTCCGTCCTCCTGCTTCAGACGGCGCACCAGGCCGACCGGATCGCTGTCGACCAGTTCGACAGTCGGGTCATCGATGCGGCCGATGGAACTCGAGACGACGTACTGCCGCATATGCGCATACGGGCTGGTCAAGCCGATGGCCAGGCCCGGATCGTAGGTTCCGCGGCCCATGATCAGGGTGTCGAACTTCCGATTCGGCGCATCGACCGCCAGACCGATATGCGGGCGGATATGGGTCGGGAGCGTCTCCGGATACTGTGCCTTCAGCCAGTCCCACATGTCGTCGCCGACCGGATAGAAGCTGATGTCGTCATTGGGCCCCGCGATGTAGCCGTCGAGGGACATGCCGACGAAGTAGACGAGTTTTCGCATAGAACTACCTCTTTCGTGGTGCTGGATCGTCAGGTCCGGGAGAACCAGGTGACCTGGGCGCCGTTGCCGAACTCGCGGCGCTCGGTCGGTGTGAACAGGGTCGGATTGAACGCACCCGAGAAGGCGGATATGCCGCCGCCCGCGACCACGGGATAGCTCTTGACGATCATCTCGTCGAGTTCGTCGAGCAGCGCCCCGGCCAGCTTGCCGCCGCCGCACAACCAGATATCGCCGCCCGGCTCGGCCTTCAGTCGCCGCACCAAGCCGACCGGATCGCTCGCGACCACCTCCACCTGCGGATCATCGACCGGGCCGAGGGTGCTCGAAATGACGTACTGCCGCATATGCGCATACGGGCTGGTGGCACCCTCGGACAGCCCGGGCTCATAGCTCCCGCGGCCCATCAGCACGGTGTCGAACCGCTTATTCGGTTCATCCGCCGCCATCCGGACGTGGGGCCGCACGTGAGTCGGTACGAACTCCGGGTACTGGGCTGTACTCCATGCCGTCATCTCGGCGTCGAGCGGATAGAAGTCGTACTCCCCGGCCGGACCCGCAATGTAGCCGTCGAGCGAGACGGCTACGTAGTAAACGAGTTTTCGCATTGCATACCGCCTGATCCGTTGTACTCTAAGTGAAGTGGTTTGAAGATAGTACTACAGATGGAGTGGTGTCAAGTGCGGACGAATCCGGAGCGGCGGCAAGCGCTGCTCGATGCGGCGCTCGAGGTTTTGGCGAAGGAGGGCGCGCGTGGGCTCACCTTCCGCGCGGTGGACAAGGAGGCCGGGGTGCCCGCGGGTACGGCGTCGAATTACTTCACCAACCGCGATGACCTGCTGACCCAGACCGGCGGGCGATTCTACGAACGCCTGACGCCGAGCGCGGCAACCATGGCCGACCTCGCGACGGGCCCGAAGACGCGGGCGCATATCACCGAGCTGATGCGGGAGACGGCCGGTCGCATCGAGGCGTTCCGCACCGGCTACCTGGCCATGCTCGAGCTGCGCCTGGAGGCGACGCGGCGACCGGAACTGCGCGCGGTCATGACCGAGGCCGTGCGCGCGGATCTCGATTTCAACGTGCGCAACCACCTCGAGGCCGGACTGCCCGGCGACGAAAAATCGGTGATGCTGTTGTATCTGGCGCTGAATTGGCTGATCGTGGATCGGCTCACACTGCCGGGAATCTTCACCGAGGCGCAGAGCCAGGAACTGATCGAGACCGCGGTCGATCGACTCGTCGGCGCCGAGCGAAACGCCGTGTCGTACGGGGAACCCTTGTGACGCACGTCACCGCCATTCGATAATGGGGCGATGATGGCGAATGTCGGAGACCGGCTCCTCGTGCACGGCCACGTTGTGGGACAGAGTGATCGCCACGGCGAAATCGTCGAAGTCCGCGGGCCTCAGGGCGCACCGCCGTATGTGGTGCGGTTCGATGACGGGCACGAATCGCTCGTTTACCCAGGTCCGGACGCGATCATCGAACCCACGCCGCACTGAGCCCCGGCACCAAGCGGGCCCGCTCGCCGCGGGCCCGTTACCTCATGCCCAGCCGCGGACGCGAATACCTTGCGCACGATCGACTTACGCCCCCGACGCTCCGACGGTCAGTCCACTGGATCCGCCGAAATCGCGGTTCGTTCGAAAATACTGAACCGTAACTTGTTCTCGCCGTACATAATCGACCGTGATACCCCCGAGATATGCGGCCGATGTGGCTTCGGGCACTGCCCGCTCAGTTGACTTGCGAATGTGTCACTGGGCACAATTTGCCGATGTAGTTGGGCGGGGGCGGAGGTATGGAATGCGTACAAAGACCGATATCCGTTTCGTCGTCGACGCCGATCCCCAGCAGGTAATGGATGCGCTGGCCGCGGTCGAGATGCTCCCGGACTGGTCGACCTCCTACAGCGATGCCCGGGTCGCCAGCCGCGACGACGAGCTGCGACCGCGTCGGGTATTCGTCAAAGCCGAACTCATGGGCCGGTCGGATCTGCAGGTCCTGGAGTACGAATGGACCGAGACGCGCTCCTCCTGGGAAGTCACCGACAGCACCGAAGGGGTGAAGGGCGGCGGCTGGTTCGAGGTCACCGAGGGCGAGGGTGGCACCGATGTCTGGTACCACGTCGAGCTCTACATCCCGATCCCCATTCCGGGCATGCTGGTGAAACGGACCATGCGCCGCTCGAACGAGGCCGTCGTACAGAACTTCATCGAGTTCGCCGAGGGCTTCACCGAAAACGAAAACTATCAGGCCGTGTAGAACGCACCTGTCGCATCCGGATGCGACGATGTGAACATGATCGGTTCCAAACGGGCACGCCTGCTGCCAACGGCCGAAGATGCGTCGGTAACGCAGCTCGAATTGTTCTTCGACCTGGTGCTCGTCTTCGCGTTCACCATGGTCACCGGCTTGGTCGCACACGACACCAGCGCCAAGAACATGCTGCGCGCAGTGCTGGTACTCGCAGTCATGTGGTGGCTGTGGATCGCCTACTCCTGGCTGGGCAATGTGGTGCGCGCGGACGAGGGCATCGCACGGGTGGCCATGTTCGTCGCGATGGGCGGCGGTTTCCTGGCTGCGCTCACCATTCCGGAGGCCTTCGACGATGCGCCCGGTGGCTGGTACGGTCCGCTGGTCTTCGCGATTGCGTATCTGATTGTGCGGCTGGTACATCTGGCCATGTTCGTGCTGGCCAGCGCCGAGGATTCGCAACTGCGCACCCAGGTGCTGCGCTGGAGTCTCGGTTCCATCACCATCGGAACCACCCTGCTCGTCATCGCCGCCATGACAGCCGGGACGGCGCAGATCGTGCTGTGGATCGCCGCGATCGTCGGCGATATGGGGTGGACCCTGCTGGCGGGCGAGGACTGGCGATTGAACTCGGCCAGCCATTTCTCCGAACGCTACGGGCTGATCACCATTGTGGCGCTGGGTGAATCGATCGTCTCGATCGGCATCGGCGTTGCCGGACTGCCGATCTCGTGGCCGATCGCGGTCGGATCTCTACTCGGTCTCGCGGTTTCGGGCCTGCTGTGGTGGGCGTACTTCGATGTGGCGGCGCTGTCGGTGGAGCACGAGCTGCAGCGGGCCCAAGGCGAGCGGCAGATCAAGATCGCCCGAAACTCCTACACCTTCTGGCATTTCCCGCTGATCGCCGGGGTCATCGGACTCTCTCTCGGACTGAAGAAGGTGCTCTACTACGTCGGCGACGCATCGGCGCACAACCTGAAAGACGCACTGTCCGGGATACCGCTGTTCGCGCTTTACGGCGGTGTGGTGCTGTATCTGATCGCCTTGGTCGGGTTCAAGCAGTACGCGACCGGGAGCGTCACGGTGCCGCGACTGGTGGCCGCGGTAGTGCTGCTCGCGCTGATCCCGGCCGCCTGCGCACTGCCCGCGCTGGCGTCACTGGGGCTGCTGTGCGGTGTGCTGGTACTGCTGATCGTCTGGGAGACAATGCGTTACGCGCAGCCGCGCGATGAGATCAGGCACGCGGCACACGGTTGAGGTGGTAACGCACGGTCTTTTCGTGCGGCGTCGGGCCTACGTGTGAGGGCCCGACGCGCACCCCGGCGTGCACCGCGTCTCGGATCTGATCCACGTTCTCACGGATCATGTCCGAGACCAGTTCATCGGTGCGGGGATCGGCCAGTACCTGGAAGAAGATGCGAAATGTGGTGTCGGCGACGAGTCGGATGATCTCGTCGTGGAACGGGATGTAGCGGACCCGTCCGGCCTGTGGATCGTTCTTGATGAGTTCGAGGATCATCTCGTCCATTTCGGCGCGGTTCTCCTCCAGCGCCGCCGCGATATTGCGGGTGTAGTGGCCGGCGCGCAGTACATGCGCGACCTCATCCAGGATCGCGATCGTCATCGGGCGCTTGATGACTTCGACGATGGTCGTCACGAAGCGGTTCACCACCGCGGCGGTCACCCGATCGCCCAGCGCCCGGTCGACCACACGGCCGACGCGCACCGCGATCACCACGATCCGTAGCAAGCGGAATCCGCGGAAGAACGGGCTGGTCACCGGGATCATGCCGAGCACTTCGTACCAGTAGATGAACGGGAACGTCCACGGCCAGCCCGCACGGCGCCAGCGCCACAGGAATTCGACGGCGAATACCGCGCATACCGAGTAGTCGATCACCACGATCACGCGGTAGGTGTGCGCGGATACGTCGAAGAAGGTGACCCAGGTGACCAGCACGACCGAGACGACGGCCAGCGCCAGCATTACCAAATCCGACCACAGCGCCGGCGGCTTGCGCGGAAAATCCAGCTTCGGCCCTTCGTCGAGGCCGGGTGTGGTCGGCCTGGTTGGAGTTGCCACGTGAGGATCCCTTCGACGCCGAACGGTCCCGCCGACAGTAATACGCGCCGCGACGGGCTACTTCCCAGCGCGGATGATGGCCTCGATATTGCGCTCGGCCAGCGCGGTGATCGTGAGCGACGGGTTCACCGTGCCGGTGCTGCCCGGGATGGCCGCACCGTCCATCACGTACAGGCCCGGATGACCGTGCACGCGACCGTTGCCGTCGGTAGCCCGACCGAGCACCGCACCGCCGAGCGGATGCGCAGTGAACAGTGCGTTCGCGTCGTAGCCGAGTGCGCTGTATTCGACGAGGGCATTGGAGCGTTCGGCGATCCGGTGATCGACCGCGCGGGCGGCCGCCACGATATCGTCACGGTTCTTGGTCGACCAGGACAGCCCGACCGCATTACGGGCGCGGTCGTAGCCGAAGCGTGCGCGGGCCGGATCGAGCACCATGCCCAATGAGGCGAGCGCACCGGTCTCGAACGGAATGCCTGGGATGTACCAATTTTCGAGCGTTAGCGGCACCGCGGATTCGTCGAGGATTCGGCTCGCGCTCGGCACGCCCTGACCGAAACCGGCCAACTCGCTGGCACCGCGAGCCAGCACCACATCACCGTTGGTGCCCCAGCCATCGCCGATGTGCTCGTTGAGGTTCGGCAGTGCCCCGGTCGCCTGGGCCCGCACCAGTAGCTCCGAGGTGCCGATCGAACCCGCGCCGAGGAACAGGCGATCGCAGGTGATGGTGCGGGTGCAGATCACTTCGCCGGTCGGCGAAAGTTTAGTCACGGTCACCGAATAGCGGCCGCCGGATTCCTGCGCGATGGCGTCGACGCGGTGCCCAGGATAGATGGTGGACTTGCCGGTGCCCTCGGCGTAGCGCAAATAATTCTGGTTGAGGTCGAACTTCGCACCGTTGGAGTTGCCGAGATTACTGCGCGCCACCGTCGCGGAAGGCCTTGTAGTGCCGGCGATTTCGCCGCGCAGCACATCCCAGTTGAAGATCGAGTCATTGGCGACCGGCTGATAGCCCGCCCTGCGTACCTGTTCGTCCCAGGCCCGGGAATGCGCGAACGGCGAAGCGGCGTACAGATCCGCCGGAATGGGGCTGAGCCGCAACATCTCTCGGACGCGCGGGTAATAGACGCTCGACATTTCGCCGTAATCGACTGTGCCGCCGAAGACGTGGTCGAAGAAGCGGCGCTCGGGTGCGACCATGGCACCGGAGAAGATGACCGAGCCGCCACCGACAGCAGCGGCCCGCCATACGTCGATGCCCGGATACTCGGTGCAATCGAGCACCCCGCCGAAGCTGGCGAAATGCATCGGCACCTTGGTGACGCCGGTGAAGTTGGTGCGATGCCAGAAACCGCGGCCATCGGGCAGATCGTCACCGGTGAAAATTTCCCGCCATGGATCGTTCGGCCAGCGTGAACCGCGCTCCAGCACAGTATTGGCGATGCCGGCTTCGGCCAAGCGCAGTGCGGTGACCGAGGCGCCGAAGCCGGAGCCGATCACGATCGCGGGCGAATGCTCGGGCGGATCGGGAAGTGGCGCAAAGATTTCCGGGACCCACATGCGGAAAAAGTTGTCCCAGATCGGGTCTGCGGCCTCGGCCGTCGCCCTACCCAGTGCGGTACTCGCGACACCCAACATCGCTGCCGCACTGGCTGCCTTGAAAAAGGCACGTCTGTGCACCCTGGCCACCTCCCTCATCACGCATGGCCGAGCGCAGACTACCGGGATTCCGGAGTCCTGAACAGTGGCAGCCGAAGGAATGCGGACGATCTTGGTCGAGCGGTTCCCGGTACTGGCGTTTCAGTCGGTGAACGGCGCTCTGTCCGGCTTACAGGTAGCACCGGGCGCGGGGAGTTGCAGGTCCACAAGGTAGTGCTCCTGCAGACGAGCAGCGCAGTCACTCACCACCAGGTGCCCGTAACCGCCCTCGACGATCACCAGCCTGGCATTGACCAACTCCTGTTGGGCCCGGCGGGCGCCGGTCAGCGGCGTGACCGGGTCGAAGCGGTTGTTGAACAGCAGGGCGGGTTTATCCGAGCGCAGAATCCACGGACCGGTGATGCGCTGCGGATAGCCGTTCCCTGGTACGGACCAAGCACCACAAGCCTGCCGCAAATACAGCCACATAGGACCGTAATGGGGTGCGGCACTGGCGAGTTCGGCAGCCATCGCAGGCCATTGCTCGGGCTCGTGACCGAAGTTGTTGTCAGCACACGAGATTGCGGTGAAGGCGTCGAGGAAGTCCTCGGTGAAGCCACCAGCGTCCAGAATCTCTTGTACGACATCGGGATTGCCCGCCGCACCCAGCTCCAATTCGGTGAGCAGTTCGGCCAGCGCGGGCCAGCCCTGCTTCGCGTCGTAGAGCAGGGTGGCGTGTGCGGGCAGTACTTCGGTGAGGGTTACCGCGCGGATGTGCGCACCATGACCGACCACGATGGGTCCCTGCCGCAGCCGGTCCAGTACGGCGTCGTTGCGGGTGCGCAGGACGGCGGCATCGGTTTTGGTCGGGCCCGCGAAGACGCATTGTGGTTGTCCCGCTTCGGCACACAGTCGCAGGAACTCCGCGAATACCTCCTCGGTGCCCGTCGCGGAGTCGGCGATCTGCGCGCGCGAATCGTTGGTGTAGGCATCCGGGTCGATTATCGAGCCGAGTTGTAGTGCGCGGACCCGGTCACCGAAGAGCGCGCCATACACCTCGCCCACATAGCTCGCGTAGGACCCGCCCGTGTAGGTCATGGTCGTCTCGCCGACCGCGCGGCGCAGCAGATCCAAGTCGCGGGCGGCATCGACGGTGGTCAGGTGCGCCAGCAACTCCGGGCTGTGCGCGGCGCAACCGGCGGCCAGTTCGCGGGCATTGCGGGCGGCCGCGGCCTCCTGTTCGGCATTCGTCGGCGGCAGCAGGAAACCGGACCAGAAGCGGTGCCGCTCTTCGGCATTCGCGAAACAGCTCACCTGACCGCTGCGGCCGATTCCGCGCTGATCGAAGGTGATCACATCGAATCGCCGGGCCAGCTCACCGGAGAACAGCACACCGTGACTCGCCCATTTGAAGCCCGAACCGCCGGGTCCGCCAACCGCGCTGAACAGGGCGCCGATGCGCCGGTCTGGATCGGTGGCGGGCTGTTTGATGACAGCCAGCGACAGCGTCGGACCGTTGGATTGCGCGTAGTCGATCGGGACCGCGGCTGTCGCGCACTGATACTTACTCAACTCCGATTCGGGACACGGGACCCAATCGAGTTTCGGAGTCGGCGCAGCATCGGCCTGCGCAACCAGTTCGGCGACCTGCGAGACCGCTTCGCTCTGTCGGAAGCACGAGACCGATGCCGACACCAATACGGCCCCCAACACCAACCCGACGATCTTCCACCCGCGCATACCGATCATCCTGCGTTGCGGACCGGTCCGGCGTCGTCCTCCTTTGGGACCAATCCGCCACAAGCACGACCGCACTGGGGGTTTCGCATCTCGACTGCCACGTACTTCCTCCGTATGCGGTCGAACCGCGCTGTTCGACAAGACTATTGCGGCTAAGTCATCAGCAATCGGACAACCGCGATGCTGCCGACTACGACGATCACCGCACGCAGTGCGGTTGGCGGCATCCGCCTGCCCATCTTCGCGCCGAGTACGCCGCCGATGATCGAGCCGACCGCGATCAGCCCGGCGACCCGCCAGTCGACATCGGCGATCATCGTGAACACCACCGCCGACACCGCGTTCACCAGCAGACCGAGCACATTCTTGACCCCGTTGAGCCGCTGGATGTCCTCATGCACGAACACCCCGAGCAAACCGATCAACAACACGCCCTGGGCCGCACCGAAATAACCGCCGTAGATACCGCACAGAAATATCGCGACGTACAGGATCAGGCCACCGTGTTCGGGCGCCGGACCGGTGTCGGCCGCCCGACGCTCCTTCACCCAGCGCGCCAACCGTGGCTGAACCACGACCAGGATCAATGCCGCGATGATCAGCACCGGCACGATCGCCTTGAAGGCCGCGGCGGGCAGTACGAGCAGCAGGATCGCGCCGGCGGTGCCGCCGAGCAGCGACGCACTGCCGAGTCGGACCAGCCTGGCCCGCTGTCCCTCGAGTTCGCGCCGATAGCCGTATGCCCCGCTGACCCCACCGGGAACCAGCCCGATGGTGTTCGACACATTCGCCGTGACCGGCGGAATTCCGAAGGCGAGCAGTACCGGGAAGGTGATCAGGGTGCCCGATCCCACAATGGTGTTGATGCCGCCCGCCGCGATGCCCGCGCCGAAGACCGCCAGTTGTTCCAGCCAAGTCATATGAACCTACCTCCAGCCGGTCGGAACGCTAATCGTTACGTCGGATGACCGGACGATGGGGACCGGGCTTTCGGCGACACGTCGGGGCACGGTAAACTCGCCGGCATCATGCAGCGGGCACTTCTTCTCGGCCGCCGCGACGGGGTTTGACCGGACTGGCCTCCCGTCGCGGGGTTCTGCCGCGCCGGTCGACCCGATAACTGGGATCCACCACACCCTGGAGAAACCGCATGTCCCCCGCTGACGCCTTCGTATCCGGCTCGCGCACCATCACGGCTCCGAGCAAGCCCGCCCCTGCCGACCAGCCCGCCTGGAACCGGCAGCGGAACTCCTCCATGCCGACCTTCCGCTACCGGCCCTTCGCCGAGGAGGTCGAGTCGATCACGCTGCCCGACCGCACCTGGCCGGACAAGATCATCGATCAGGCCCCAGGCTGGTGCGCCGTCGACCTGCGCGACGGCAACCAGGCCCTGATCGACCCGATGAGCCCGGCTCGCAAGCGCCGCATGTTCGACCTGCTGGTGCGGATGGGTTACAAGGAGATCGAGGTCGGCTTCCCCTCGGCCAGCCAGACCGATTTCGACTTCGTCCGCGAGATCATCGAGGACGGGGCGATTCCCGACGATGTCACCATCCAGGTGCTGACCCAGTGTCGCGCCGAACTGATTGAGCGCACCTTCGAGGCGTGCGCCGGTGCGACCAATGTGATCGTGCACTTCTATAACTCGACCTCGGTCCTGCAGCGGCGTGTGGTGTTCCGTGCGGACCAGGCGGCGGTGAAGAAGATCGCGACCGATGCCGCGAAGCTGTGCCTGGAGGTCGAGAAGCGCTACCCGGACACCAACTGGCGCTACGAGTACAGCCCGGAGTCCTACACCGGCACCGAACTGTCCTACGCCAAGGAGGTGTGCGATGCGGTCACCGAGATCATCGCGCCCACCCCCGCCAAGCCGATGATCATCAACCTGCCCGCGACCGTCGAGATGGCGACCCCGAATGTGTACGCCGATTCGATCGAGTGGATGAGCCGCAACCTGGCCCGCCGCGATTCGATCGTGCTGTCGCTGCATCCGCACAACGACCGGGGCACCGCGGTCGCCGCCGCCGAACTGGGCTACCAGGCCGGTGCGGATCGCATCGAGGGCTGCCTGTTCGGCAACGGTGAGCGCACCGGCAATGTCTGCCTGGTGACGCTGGGGATGAATTTGTTCTCCCGCGGCGTGGATCCGCAGATCAACTTCTCCGATATCGACGAGATCCGCCGCACCGTCGAATACTGCAACCAGCTGCCGGTACACGAGCGCCACCCCTACGGCGGCGATCTGGTCTACACCGCGTTCTCCGGTTCGCATCAGGACGCGATCAACAAGGGTCTGGATGCGATGAAGGCCGCGGCCGACGCCGCCGAGTCCGATGTAGACGACATCGTCTGGGAGGTGCCGTACCTGCCGATCGACCCGAAGGATGTGGGCCGCACCTACGAGGCCGTCATCCGCGTCAACTCGCAGTCCGGTAAGGGCGGTGTCGCCTACATCATGAAGACCGATCACGGACTGGTGCTGCCGCGCCGGCTGCAGATCGAGTTCTCCCAGGCGATCCAGAAGATCACCGACGGTGAGGGCGGTGAGGTATCGCCCAAGGAGATGTGGGATGTCTTCGCCGAGGAATACCTGAGCCCGATCCGTCCGCTGGAGCGGATGCGGCAGAAGGTAACCGCCTCCGAGACCGACGGCGGCGTGGACTCGATCACGGCGGTGGTGAAGGTCGACGGCGTCGAGCAGGAAGTCACCGGCGCTGGCAATGGACCGCTCGCCGCATTCGTCGATGCGATCGCGACAGTCGGATTCGATGTGCGCGTATTGGACTACTCCGAGCACGCGATGTCCGCGGGTGACGATGCGCAGGCCGCGGCGTATGTGGAGTGCGCCATCGGCGACAAGGTTGTGTGGGGTGTCGGCATCGCCACCTCGATTACGACCGCGTCGCTGCGGGCCGTGGTGTCGGCGGTGAACCGGACGCACTGAGGCGGGGTCGGTTGGTTTCGGCGGGCCGGGGTTCGGGGGGCTCGGTCGGGCGGGCTCGGCCGGGCAGAATTCTCGGGCTGGGCTCGTTCCAGGGCCGGCTCGTTCAGAGCCCGGCTCGTTCAGAACCCCGCTCGTTCAGAACCCGCTCGTCCAGAATCAGGCTCGTCCAGAATCAGGCTCGTCCAGAACCGGACTCATCCAGAACCAGGCTCGTTCGCGACCAGGCACTTCACACCCGGCTCGTCCAGGACCGGCTCACCCAGAGCCGGACTCGTTCAGGGCCAGAATCATTCGCGACCAGCCTCGTTCAAGACCGGATTCGTTCGCGAACAGGCTGTTCAGAACCAGGCTCGTTCAGAACCCGGCTCGTCCAGAACCCGGACTTATCCAGAACGAGGCTCGTTCGCGACCAGGCACTTCATGACCGGAATCGTTCGGGACCAGACTCTTCAGAACCGGCTTCTCTAGGACCGGCTCATCCAGAGCCCGACTCGTTCAGGACCAGACTCGTTCGCGATCAGGCTCGTTCAAGACCGGATTCGTTCGCGAACAGGCTCTTCAGGACCAGGCTCGTTCAGCGCCGGAGCCGTTCGGCGCCCGGCTCGTCCAAAGCCGGGCTCGTCCAAAAACCGGACTCGTTCAGGGGCCAGAATCGTTCGCAACCAAGCTCTTCAGGACCGGATTCATTCGCGACCAGGCTCATTCAGGGCCGGCCCGCTCAGTGCCCGGCTCGTTCCGGACCCAGCTCTTCCAGAGCCGGATTCGTCCAGGACCGGACTCCTTCAGAACCGCGCTCGTTCAAGGCCAGACTCGTTCGCGACCAGGCTCTTCAGGACCGGATTCGTTCGCGAACAGGCTCTTCAGGACCCGGCTCTTCCAGAGCCGGATTCGTCCAGGACCGGACTCCTTCAGAACCGGGCTCGTTCAAGGCCAGACCTGTTCGCGACCAGGCTCTTCAGGACCGTATTCGTTCGCGACCATGCTCGTTCACGGCCCGGCCGTTGAGTGCCCGGCTCGTTCCGGACCCGGCTCGTTCAGGGCCGGAGCCGTTCAGTGCCCAGCTCGTCCAGAGCCGGGCTCGTTCAGGGCCAGACTCGTTCGCGACCAGGCTTTTCAGGACTGTATTCGTTCGCGACCAGGCTCGTTCAGAGCGAGGCCGTTCAGTGCCCGGCTCGTTCCGGACCCGGCTCGTTCAGGGCAGGGCCGTTCAGGACCCGGCTCGTTCCGGACCCAGCTCGTCGAGAAGCGGGCTCGTTCAGGGCCAGACTCGTTCACCACCAGGCTCGTTCACCACCAGGCTCGTTCATGGCCCGGCTCGTTCAGGGCCAGACCCGTTCGCGACCAGGATTTTCGGGACCGGATCCCTTGAGCCGGATCTGTTCGGGAGCCGAGGTCGTTCGGGTCGGTCCGAGCGATCTGGCACCTCGGCTGAGACCGCGGAGTACGGTGAGAACAGGACGCCCATTGGCGACGATTTGTCGCCGACTGGGCGTTTGATCTCGAATTTGCTGTTGGACAGTGTTTTCGAGTTGCGGCTGGTCGCGGTGTTCAACGCGGCGCGGCGGCCGTGTATACCACGGCGCGGGGCCAAGTACCCCGTGCTAGCGTTGATTCGCATTCAAGCGCCGAGCTCTCTGCTCGAATTCCCGAGCAGATGGGGGAACTGTGACAACTAACGACCACAACCCGACTTCTCCGCCCTGGCTGCAGAGTCATTCGGTGGACACGGCCGAGGTCACCACCGACTCCTCGGCGCCGGATGAAGCGGCCGAGTCCGCATCCGTCGACGCGGAGCCCGCAACCGACGAGCACGGGGCCGCCGAGGTTGCCGAACAGCCCGATGAGTCCGACCAGTCGGAGTTCACCGGATACCCCGGCGGACCAACAGATCAGACCACCACGTACCCGCAGGCGGGAGTGCCGCAGCAGCAGTACGGACCGCCCGAGGTTTACGCGCCGCCCGGAACGCCTTACAACGGCGGTCAATTCGCGCAGCCGCATCAGCCGGGACCCGGCCAGAGCGGAAACCATCCGGTGCAGCCCGAACCGTCCTACGGCGAGTACCGGCAGGAGATCGGTCCCGATGGGCTGGTTCGACGGGTTCCGGCGGAAAGTCAGGTCGAGCCGCCGATCTACAGTTGGGCACCGCCACCGCCGGTGCAGCAGCCGCCGATGTATCAGCAGCCGCCCATGGGACAACAGCCCCCGATGGGACAGCCGCCCGTCGGCCAGCAACCACACAGCGGGCAGCAACCACACAGCGGGCAGCAACCACACACCGGGCAGTTGCCGTACGCCGAGCAGGGGCCCGGCACCGGCCTGATGCCGTACGGCGAACAAGGGCCTGGCACCGGCATGGTGCCATACACCGAACAGGGCCCGCCGCCAGGATGGCAAGGCGGCCCGCCGAATACGCAGCAGCCGTTCCAGCCACAGCATGTGCCGCAGCCCGGCCAGCCGGGACATTCGGTCAATGACCTGAACCTGCTCAAGCGGGCGCGCAAAGCGCCGCGCAGTGGCTGGCGCCGGGCGGTGCACAAGGCCTCCGGCGGCATGATCAATCCCGGTGAGTCCGCGGCCGATATCGTCTACCGCGATCTCGTCGACCGGGTGAATCAGCCGGTGCGCGGGGACTATCGGATCGCGATCCTCTCGCTCAAGGGCGGCGTCGGCAAGACCACGACCACGGTCGGGCTCGGATCGACGTTCTCCTCGCTGCGCGGCGACCGGGTCATCGCGATCGACGCCAACCCCGACCTCGGCACCTTGGCGCATCGCGTACCGCGCCAGACTCGCTCCACCGTGCGCAATCTGCTCGAGGATCAGCACATCAGCAGGTACTCCGATGTCCGAGCACACACCTCCCAGGCGCCGAGCCGACTGGAAGTCCTTGCCAGTGAACAAGATCCGGCGGTTTCCGAAGCCTTCAGTGAGGCCGATTACCGCCAGGCCATCAGCATTCTGCAGTCGTTCTACAACATCATCCTCACCGACTGCGGCACCGGTCTGATGCATTCGGCCATGGCCGGTGTGCTCGATATGGCCAGCTCACTGGTGCTGGTGACCTCACCCGCCATCGACGGCGCCCGCAGCGCCTCGGCCACCCTGGACTGGCTGGACCATCACGGCTACGGCAAGTTGGTCGAGCGAACGGTGGTGGTGGTCAACGCATCTCGCCGCGGTGCCTCCACCGTCGACTTGGACCAGCTACGCAAACTGTTCCTCGACCGCACCCGCGCGGTTCAGGTGGTGCCCTTCGACGACCACCTCGCCGAGGGTGCGGAAATCGACCTGGAATTGGTGAGCAAGCCGACCCGGCGTGCACTCCTGGAACTGGCCGCCATGGTCGCCGATGATTTCGGCTACATCGGCAACCAGCAGTACCGCCCCGGCCCGCCCAGGCACTACTAGACCGTTGCGGCGCGGCCAGGTTGTCCGAGCGACAGCCTCGCCTCGGGCCCGCCCAGGCACTAGACCGTTGCGGCCGAGCAGGCTATCCGAGCGACAGCCTCGCCTCGACAACCAACGGATTGCGGCCAAGATTCGGGCGTTCGCCCGGTTGGCGGGGCGTCGAAGCCTATCGCCACGTCGCGGCGCATAGGTAGTGGGTGCGGCGCAAAGCGGCAGCAGCCTCAGCGATAGCTCCACGGTATGCGCCACCGGATTCTACCGTGCGGCATGGCAGTCACCGGCGCTGTGACCAGCGGACATGCCCGAGATTCGGTTGGCACACATGTGCGAGAGAAGGCGCACAGGGTGCCGCCGCGGCGAATGCACCACATGGTTATGCGCCCATCCAATCCACCGCACGGGCACGACAATCGCCAGCGCCGTGAACGGCAGGCTTCACTGGCACATCCAAGATTTGTAGATGCACAAGTAGGGAATGCCGGAAATGTGGTGCAGCGCCGTGCGACAGCGCCACACGGCGTGTGCCAGCCGACCTCGCCGCGGGCACGCCAATCGCCACCACCGCAATCGCGAGCGTGCCCGAAATTCGGCTGGCGTGCAGGCAGTAAGCATGGCGCACAGGTTGCCGCCGCGGGGAAAGCGTCGGACGATATGCGGAAGCGGATTCATGGCGACGGTCGCCAGCACCACGGTCGCCGCGCGCACCCCACGTACCCGAGCCTCGACTGATGCAGAGGTAGTGAGCGCCGCGCATAAGACGCAGTGGCTGTTGCCGAATGCGCCGCCGGGCGGTTATTCCATCACATCATCGTCACACTCGCGGGATCAAATCACTTCCGGCTCAGCATGATTGCCGGCAGCCGACGAAATAGCGACGTGATTGTGTCACGGCCAAAACACGCCACAATTCGGCAACAGGCACCGCAGCCGCTGCGAGGCGATCAATGCCTCTGCGACAGCAAAATCCGCCACAAGCACAACACCGCCAGCACCAGAGTCGCCGGTCGCACCGCACACACCCGGGACTCGGCTGACGCACAAGTAATGAGCACCGCACATAAGGCGCAGCCCCTGCGAGGCGGACAATGCCTCTGCGACAGCAAAATCCGCCACAAGCACAACACCGCCAGCACCACGGTCGCCGGTCGCACCGCACACACCCGGGACTCGACTAACGCAGAAGTAGTGAGCACCGCCCATAAGTTGCGGCGTCTGCGAGGTGGTGAATGGGTGTGCGGCAGCAGGCTGGTGCGGTGGGGCTATTCGGCGGCGACCTGGGCTGCGGCGGTGCGGAAGGCTTGTAGGACGGTGGCTATGGCGGGGCGGGTTGTGGCGTGGGGGCGGGTGGCCAGTTCGTAGAGGCGGGCGGCGCGGACACCGGACAGGCGTAGGACGGCGAGGTCCGGATGGGCCACGGCCCAGCGGGGCATGAGGGCTACGCCATAGTTCGCGGCGACAAGGGTTTCGATGACGCGGAAGTCGTTGAGGCGCTGGGCAATACGAGGTTGGACGCCGGTCATGGTGGCGATAGAGCGCAGCACGTCGTCGACCGGGAAGCCGCCGCGCACGCTGAGCCAGGTCTCTTCGGCGAGTTCGGCCGGGGTCACCTCGGTGCGAGTCGCGAGCGGATGGGTCGGTGCGACAACGACATCGGTGGGTTCGCGCATGATGACTGTGGTGCTGACACGAGGGCCCGCGATACCAGGCGAGCGCTCATCGCGGTGGGTGAGGACGATGTCGTAGTCGGCGAGCAGCCGCGGCACCTCACTCGGCGGCAGATCCTCGTCACGGGCGACGACCTCGACACCGCTGTCGGCCAGCGCGGGCAGCACCCGCGGCAGCAGCAGCGCCGCGCCGGACGGGAACAGCGCGACCCGGACCCGACCGCGCGCGGACCCGCGATAGTGCGCCATCTCCGCCACCGCACGATCCATCGCGGCAAGCACCTCATCAGCGCGCACCACAAGCGCGTGCCCCGCATCGGTGAGCCGGACCCGCCGCCCATCCGGCTCGAGCAACGCAACGCCCGCCTCCTTTGCAAGCACCTTGAGCTGCTGCGATACCGCGGACGGGGTCATCGAAAGGGCTTCGGCCACAGCCGCAATAGTCCCGCGATCCGCGAATTCCCGCAGTACCCGCAGCCGCTCGACCGCCATCGGTGGCCCGCCCCGCACGTCCTCAGGCGGCTGTGACACGCGCCGCTCCTACCGCCAGCAGCAAAGCGGGCATCGCTGGTGTTCCTGTGCCGCCCAATACCGCCCCGGCACAGGCCGATACGGCAGCCGACAGCATTGCGACCCCGGCCATAGCCGAACCGTGCACTACTCCAACAACCGATAGTGAAGCCGCTGACATTTCTGCCCCGCCTCTATACGCCCCCACCACACCCAGCGACGATGCGCCGTCAGCCCTAGCCGACATGTGCGCCGCTCCTGCAACCGGTAGTGAATCCGCTGAAATTTCTGCGCCGCCCGCATCCATCCCCACAGCAACCGACGACGCCGCGACATCAGTTCCAACCAACGCGTGCGCTACTCCAGCTACCGGTGGCGAAGCCGCTGATACTTCTGCCCCGCCCGCATACACCGCCACAACACCCAACACCCCCGCGACCTCAGCCACAGCCGACGCGCGCGCCGCTGCAGCACCCGGTAGTGAATCCGCTGACATTTCCGCGCCCTCTGCATCCGCCGTCACAGCAACCAGCGACGCCGCGACACCAACCACAGCCGAACCGTGCGCTACTCCGGCGACCGATAGTGAAGCCGCGACCACTGGTATTCCAACCCCGCCCGTATCCGCCGCACAACACCAAGCGACCCTGCGACCTCAGCCACAGCCGACGCGCGCGCCGCTCCGGCATCCGGTAGCGAAGCCGCTGACATTTCTACGCCGCCCGCATACGCCGCCGGGGCGACGGGCGGCGCTGCGACCAGTGCCGCTGGTCTCGGGACGCCACGGCACAGGCCGGTGTTGTGCACCGATAGCGACCCGCTGGGAGCCGCGGTGTGAGGAGTGCCCGAAATCATTAAGCAATGCTACATTGATAGTGCATATTTATTCGATTGTTCTTATCGGTTTCATTACCGACGATAAGGAACGTGACCAATCGTGACCGCATACTCGGGCTTACCGTTGTCCTGCTCTGGGGGCTGAACTTCATTGCTATTCGGGTGGGGCTGGACCACTTTCCGCCGTTCTTTTTCGCTGCGCTGCGGTTCGCGGTGATCGCGGTGCCGGTGGTGGTGTTCGTGCCTCGACCGAAGGTGCGGCTGCGGTGGTTGCTGCTGTATGGGATCGGGTTCGGGATTTTGCAGTTCGCCTTCCTGTTCACGGCGATGCGTGCGGGCATGCCAACCGGATTGTCCTCGCTGGTGCTGCAATCCTCCGCGCCATTCACGGTCGTCCTGGGTGCAGTGTTTCTGCGGGAGCGGCTGCGGGGGACACAGTTGCTCGGCATCGGCGTCGCGGTGGCGGGCATTGTGGTGATCGGGCTCGATCGGGCGCAGCAGGCGGCGCTGTTGCCGGTGCTGCTGACGCTGGCGGGTGGTCTGGGTTGGGCCTTCGGCAACATCGGTTCGCGCTTGGCCACCGCGTCCGGCGACGTCAACCCGCTGCACTTGACGCTGTGGATGACGGTCGTGCCGCCGATCCCGATGTTCGCGCTGTCCGCGTTCATCGAAGGACCGACTACCGGCCTACATGCCTTGACCGACGTCACCTCCCCCGGCGGCTGGCACGCGCTGCTCGGCCTCGCCTACATCGTCGCGCTCGGCACCATCGCGGGCTCGGGCCTGTGGACCTACCTGATGAGCCGGTACCCGGCCAGCACGGTCGCCCCCATGTCCTTGCTGGTCCCGGTGATCGGCATCCTCGCCGCCTGGGCCGTCTTCGGCGAGGACCCGACGCCGCTGTCGCTGCTCGGCGGAGCCATCGTGATCGCAGGCGCGTTCGCGGCGACGAAGGCGGGCCGCCGCGATGCGCGTACCCCAGCGGCGGAACCAGTTTCGCCCCTGCCCCCGGTGTCGGAATCGGCCCTGGATGGGCAACGCCGATTGGTGCAGGCCTGAGCCGAGCATTCACGCGAACGCCCCAGCAATGAAACCGGATTCGAACCCACCCCGATATCGAACCGGCCCAGGTGAGCAACCCCGATCGGCGCAGACCCGAGCCAAGCACTCCCGTGAACGCCACAGCAACGAAACCGCATTCGAACCCACCACCGATGCCGCAGGGTGAGCAACCCCACCAGCGCAGACCCGAACCGACCACTCACGCAAACACCCCAACAACGAAACCGCATTCGAACCCACCACCAATGCCGCACGGTCAGCAACCCCACCAGCGCAGACCCGAACCGACCACTCACGCAAACACCCCAACAACGAAACCGGATCGACCCACCCCCGATGTCGGAACCGCCCCGCTGGGCAACCCTCAGTGCACTGGCATCCATGCCCAGTACGGCAACGCCAATCCCACCGCCGACACCGGTCAGCCGTACGCACCACCTGCGCTCGGCTCCGGACAACCGACCTCATGGCCCGGCGAATCGGACACACAGTACGCGGCGAACAATCTCGACACCGCGCGGCGCGGACAATCGACGCAATCGTTGAACGCAGAACTCGGCGGCCTGCTCGGCGGAGCTGCCGATAGCACCATCCGGGGGCGGGCCGCCATCGACGGAATTATCGCCGAGGTGAACACGGCCATGACCGCGCTCGGTGCCGTCGCGGATACCACCGCTGGGCGGCAAATGCTGATCGCCACACTGAGCAGTGCCTTGCAGCGCGCAGGGACCGTGCTCGGACAGGGGCAGACCGCTGCGGCGATCACCGCGGATAAGGTTTCCGCACCGGCCGATCGGTTCCTGCAGAACGCGTGCCCTACCCGGCAACCACCACGGCGATCCTGAGCCAACCGCTTGCCACAGCACTCGAGCCGGATTCGGACCCACCGGTCTCGGGCCCGCCCCGAGTGAGCAACCCAATTGGTGGCAGCCTGGGCCCACCACGCGATCGCCACAGCAGTGCAGTGTTTCGACCCTGCCCCGGCACCGGAGCGGCGACCCCCTGGTGGCACATGCCTGAACATCGCTCGGGTACATTCCGCCCCGCCAACACAGCCTGCGATAGGCAGCCCAGCCCGGTTGCACGCGGTTTACCTGCCCCCTTCCGTCGTACCTGGGAAACATCGGTCACTACGACGCGCTGACCTGCGAAGTTTGCGTACGATCCCGGTTCGGGAAACCAACTCGGCCCGGTCACCCGCCCGGTAATGTCTGCCCCGCTGTACTGGTCGAATGCGATGCCGACCGGGTTCAGGCGGCGGCGTCAGGGGTGGGTTGAGGCACCCGCCAGCAGTCGCTTTACAGTGTATTCGGCGTGGAACAGGGTCCGGAGGCTTGAACGTTGTCGAGAAACTTGTCGGTGCTCATCGGTGAGGTGGCTCCCGCATCGGAAACGATGCCCCGGACCTCCGGGCCGCAGGCAGGGATGCCAATGCCTGTGGAGATTTCGGCGCTGGTCAGCCCACTACTCGGACTGGTGAAACCGATGTCGATGCAGCAAGAACCTGCATCGATGCGGGAGCACCCGAGAAGGGTGGCGTCGGACAGTTTGTTCGGCGCGCGGTAGGCACAACGACGCGCATGGCAGATCAGCGACTGACGGTGTCGCGAAGAGCGATACTTCGCGGCACCGTCGCAGCAGGGGTAGCAACGGCGGGGGCACTAACAGCTGGTGGGCTCAGACCGGCGCCCGCCGCGGGCAGTCCCGGCGGCAGGCGGGTCGCGGTACTCGGCGGTGGGGTCGCGGGATTGACCGCCGCGCATGAATTGGCCGAGCGTGGGTTCCAGGTCACCGTATTCGAAAGACGTGCGCTCGGTGGCAAGGCGCGCAGCATTGCGGTGCCGGGCAGCGGGTCGGGCGGACGTCCGGATCTACCCGGAGAGCACGGCTTCCGCTTCTTTCCCGGCTTCTACCAACACCTTCCGGACACCATGCGACGAATTCCGTTCGTGGGCAACCCGAATGGCGTTTGGAATAACCTGATCGGCGTGCCGGAGGCACGTTTCGCTCGCCGCGGCGGCGATGATTTCCGACTTCCCTTGGGCCCCAAGGCCCGCGCGAATTTCACCCCGGACGCGTTCCGCGAAACCGTGGGTGCGGCAATCGCGACGGCCCTGAAAATGCCAGCCAACGAGGGCGCGTACTTCGCCGATCGGCTGCTGGTATTCAACTCCAGCTGCGACGCCCGCCGAGTGGGGCAGTGGGAATACACCTCATGGCGCGATTTCGTCGGCGGCCACCAGCGCTCCCATGAATTCCGCGCCCTGCTCTCACGGACGCTGACCAGCATCATGGTCGCCGCGAAAGAGGATGTCGCCAGCGTCCGAACCATCGGCACCATGGGCGAACAGTTCCTGGGCAACCCCTTCGAAATCGGCAATGACGGGGCGCTGGACCGAGTGCTCAACGGTCCGACCAATTCGGTGTGGATCGATCCGTGGGTGCAGCGGCTACGCGACCTCGGCGTGGAATTCGCGCTCGGGGCCGATGTGCGCGGACTAGACGTACGCGATCGGCGGATCGCCTCGGCCCGCATCGTCGATGAGAACGGGTCTCAGCGCAGCATCGACGCGGATTACTTCGTGGTCGCGCTGCCCGCCGAAAAAGCCCGCGCCCTATGGTCGCCCGATGTGCTCGAGGTGCGCCCGGAATTGGCCGCGATGGATCGGCTCTTCGTCGACTGGATGAACGGCATCCAGTTCTATCTACGCAGGCCGATGGATATTTCACATGGTCACACCGCCTATATCGACGCCCCGTGGTCGCTCACATCGATCACCCAGAATCAGCTGTGGACGCGCAAACTCACCGAATTCGGCGACGGCACGGTGCAGGACTGCATTTCGGTCGATATCTCCGATTGGAACTCCCCCGGCATGCTCTACGGCAAGCCAGCCAAGGAGTGCACCCACGAGGAAATCGCGCGCGAGGTGTGGGCGCAGCTGCGGGCGCATCTGAACGACCGCGAGGACCTGTTGCGCGATGCCGATCTGCATTCCTGGTTCCTCGATCCGGGCATCAGCTGGCAGGAATCCCAGCGGCGCAACGCCAATGCCGATCCGCTGCTGATCAATACCGCCGGGTCGTGGGAGTGCCGACCGGAAACCCACGGCGCGCTCGAAAACTTGTTCCTGGCAGGCGATTACGTGCGCACCAATGTCGATCTGGCAACCATGGAGGGCGCCAACGAATCCGCGCGCGACGCGGTCAATGCCGTTCTCGACGTTTCGGGTTCGAATGCCGAACGCTGCCGAAAGTTCACTCTCTACCGAGCTACCGAACTGGAGCCGCTGCGCCGCATCGATGCCGACCGCTACGCCGCGGGTCAGCCCAACGTGTTCGACGTGCGTCTGTGACCCGTGACTCGCCGCGCAGATCACCGTAAAGTCAACGTAATAACTGATTTCGTCAGCACATGGGTAACTCGTCGGGTGCGCCCAAAGACTCACTCAGTACGCGTCCGGCGGCCCGGAACGGGAGTCTGCACGTGCTCAACGACCGGCAAAGTTCTGGGGAGGCGGGGAGTGATTACCGAAGCCAATGAGATCACCGACCCGGCCGAGCTGCGACAGTTGCTCGGGGAGGTCATGCCGCGAGCCGCGACCAAGGAACGCGTCGCACTGCATCCCCGCGACCGCGACTGGATCGCGGCCACCCCGTTTATTGCCCTCAGTACCAGCGATGCCGACGGCAACTGCGATACCTCACCGAAGGGCGATCCGCCCGGATTCGTGAAGGTGCTCGACGACACCACCATCGCCATTCCGGAACGGCCGGGCAATCGAAGGGCCGACGGCTACCTCAATATCCTCAGCAATCCGCACGTCGGGCTGCTGTTCATGATTCCGGGCCGCCGCGAGACGCTGCGCATCAACGGCCGGGCCCGTCTGGTTCGCGACGCACCATATTTCGACGACATGGTGGTCAAGGGTCATCGACCGATCCTGGCGATCGAGGTCGATATCGAGCAGATCTTCTTCCACTGCGCCAAGGCGTTCATCCGCAGTCACCTGTGGGAACCGGAGCAGTGGCCGGTCGACAATCTGCCGAGTCCGGCCCGGCTCGTCAAAGAGGTCCAGACCAATGTGACGGAGTCGGTGGAGGAGCTGGAGCGCTACTACTCGCCGGAAAACTACAACGCCAAGCTGTACTAGACAAACGTAAGCACTGATTTCGTCAGCACATGGGTAACTCGTCGGGTACGCCCAAAAGACGTTCGGCACAGATCCGGCGGCCCGGAACGGGAATCTCCCCGTGCTCGACGACCGGCAAAAGTTCCAGGGAGGCGGGGGAGCCGGGCCGCAGCGAATGCGGCGCCGAGCAGAACACATAGACTCGCGGCGTGGCAGACATAACGGTGCGCGGGCGACTCGCGCTGCGGGCGGCGGCGGCAGCGTCGTGGGCCTCGCAGAAGGCGGGCCGCGGCAAGGGATCGATGATCGGCGGTCTCATCGCCCTGCAGATCGATAAGACGATCATGGATCAGCTGGGTCGTGGGCGGCGCACCGTGCTGGTGACCGGAACGAACGGCAAGTCGACCACCACCAGGATGACCACCGCCGCCTTGAGTACCCTCGGCAAGGTCGCCACGCAGGCCGACGGCGCGAATATGGACGCAGGCATCGTGGCCGCGCTGAGCGCGCACCGCGGGACCCCGCTGGCCGCGATCGAGGTGGATGAACTGCATCTGCCACACGTCACCGATTCGTTGAATCCGTCCGTGGTGGTGCTGCTCAATCTGAGTCGCGATCAGCTGGATCGGGTCGGCGAGATCAATATGATCGAGCGCAAGCTGCGCGCCGGACTGGCGCGGCACCCGCAGACCGTGGTGATCGCCAATTGCGACGATGTGCTGGTGACCTCCATTGCCTACGACCATCCGAATGTGGTGTGGGTCGCGGCGGGCAGCGGTTGGTCGATGGATGCGACGAGTTGCCCGCGCAGCGGCGAGCCGATCGTCTGGGAGGGTGCGCACTGGCGCAGCACCGGCACGGATTTCGAACGGCCCGAACCGAATTGGTGGTTGGACGGCGCAGAGTTGGTGGGACCCGGCGGGGTTCGGCTGCCGCTGAAATTGGCGCTGCCGGGGCGGGCCAATAAGGGCAATGCCGCGCAGGCGGTCGCCGCGGCGGTCGCACTCGGTGCGGATCCGGCGGAGGCGGCGACCGCGGCGGGTACGGTGCGCGAGATCGCCGGCCGCTATCGGACGGTGCAGGTCGGCGAGCACGCCGCGCGGCTGCTGCTGGCGAAGAATCCGGCGGGCTGGCAGGAGGCGCTGTCGATGATCGAGCCCGATTCGGCCGGTCTGGTGATCGCGGTGAACGGGCAGGTGCCCGACGGCGAGGATCTGTCCTGGCTGTGGGATGTGCGGTTCGAGCATTTCGAGGGCGTCCAAGTGGTGGCCGCGGGTGAGCGCGCCACCGATCTCGCGGTGCGCCTGACCTACGCAGGAGTCGAGCACACCACGGTGCCGGATCCGTTGCGCGCCATTGCATCCTGTCCGGCGGGACGGGTCGAGGTGCTGGCGAACTACACCGCGTTCCGCGACCTGAACCGCGATCTGGAGGAGCAGAACTGATGGCAGCATCGCGTAGCGATTCGATGAGCGGTGGTGGCCGGATGACGGGCGGATCCGAATCGACTGTGCGCATCGGCCTGGTGCTGCCCGATGTGATGGGCACCTACGGCGACGGCGGCAATGCCCTGGTGCTGCGGCAGCGACTGCGCATGCGCGGCCACGACGCGGAGATCATCGAAATCACCCTGTCCGACCCGGTTCCCGAGTCGCTCGACATCTATACCCTTGGCGGAGCGGAGGATTCGGCGCAGCGTTTGGCGACCCGGCATCTGCAGCGCTATCCCGGACTGCAGCGGGCCGCCGCGAAAGGTGCTCCGGTACTTGCCATCTGCGCCGCGATTCAGGTGCTCGGCCACTGGTACGAGACATCCACCGGCGAGCGCGTCGACGGCGTCGGCCTCATCGATGTCACCACCTCCCCGCAGGCCAAGCGCGCCATCGGTGAAGTGACGACCACGCCGATGCTTCCCGGTCTCACCGCCGCCCTCACCGGCTTCGAAAACCACCGTGGCGGAACGAAACTCGGCGGCGACGCCACCGGTCTCGCGCACGTCACCCGCGGCGTGGGCAACGGTGTCGGCGACGGACTCGAGGGTGTAGTCCAGGGATCCACCATCGGCACGTACATGCACGGTCCCGCCCTCGCGCGCAATCCGGAACTCGCCGACCTGTTACTCGCGCGCGTCCTCGGCGTGGATGAACTCCCCCCACTGCACCTCCCGGAGGTGGACCAGCTCCGCCGAGAACGACTGCGCGCCTGAGGCCCGTCGCAGCGCGCCGCGCTTTTCGGCGGGGGTCCTCGACGAGGTACGCAGTGATGCACGATACGCTCCCGCTATGGCGACGATCACATCAGCGGAATCGGAACTGCTCGAGGAACAATCGGCACCGGCCGACCGTCGGCCGTCGCTGATCAGCCGGCTACGAGCATGGCGGCCACGCCCGCTACATGCGTCGGCGATCGTCACCGGTGTCGTCGCACTCACGTCATTCGAAATGTCGTTTGCCGCATTGCACGACCTGTCGGTGCGAAACCTGGTGGCTCCGGCGCTGGCCGCGAATGTGCCGATCGCCATCGACGGACTGGTCATCGGTTCGATCATTGCCACCGCCACCTTCAAGCGGCGCAGTGCGGCGTGGTGGTACGCCACGGCGCTGTTCGTCTTCTGGACCCTGGTATCGGTCGCGGGAAATATCGAGTACGCGCGCGAAATCGGGGGTAGCCCTGTGTCTTTGTCGCTGTACGCCGGTATGCCGTTGACCATGCTGTTCGCGGTGCATTTGACCCTGATGCTGTTCGGGCGCGGACGCGCCGTGGCGACCGACCCAGCAGCGCAGCAGAATCGCGCACCGGCAACCCAGCAGACTCACGCACCGGCAACCCAAGGGGACCGCGCACCGGCAACCCAGGACGACCGCGCACCGGCAATCCAGGACGACCGCGCACCGGTGACGCAGGAGGATCGCAGCCAAGCGGCGGAGGAGGTTTGGGACCACGCGACGAACGAAAATTGGGGTGACACGGAAGAGGATTGGGATTCGGCACCGAATGAAGAGCGTATCGTAACGACGCGGGGTGCCGCGATCCTGGAGAATACCGACCCACTGCCTGTCGCTCCGAAAAAGCTGCTCACCAGCACCCTGCCAGGTACCGCGGTATCGCCGCGAATCACACCGACATACGTGAGCAACGGCGCGGGCGGCAAGACGAAGATCAATCCCTTCTGACTCGAAACTGCTTCAGCCACAATCGGACACGTCGATGGAGTAAGCGATGGCTTTTACCGTTTGGCAAGACCAGGGCGTAGAACAATTCCGGGAGGTCGCGGCGCGGCTCGCGTCGGTGATCCAGAGCGGCATCGATCGCTCGGGCGCGTTGAACCAATTCGCCGAATCGATCAGCAGCGGAGAGACATTCACCGATCTGATGATCGAATATTCGTCCCGATGGTTCACCGAAACCGGTGGCCGTTCGACATTGATCGGGCCGGAGTTGTTCTGGTTGCTGTCCGAGCCCAGCCCGCGCCGGGTATCCGGCACCGGCCTGCGCGTCCAGGAATCGTATCTGGATACCGAATTGACGGCCGGACAGCGAGCCCGGATTTTACTGCTGATCTGCGTTTACGAGGCGCTGGCGCAGAATCAGTGGGGTCCGGAAAGCATTGGGGACCATGTGCTCACGACCAACGGTGTCGGCTAGGTCAGCGGAGTTCGGTGCGCAGG
This sequence comes from Nocardia sp. CA-084685, assembly GCF_050955785.1. Taxonomy (NCBI): domain Bacteria; kingdom Bacillati; phylum Actinomycetota; class Actinomycetes; order Mycobacteriales; family Nocardiaceae; genus Nocardia; species Nocardia sp. CA-084685. Next base: position 432,409 of record NZ_CP192094.1, on the reverse strand, counting down.
TCGTGGACCAAGCGCAACGTTTCGAGCACCTGGTCGGGCAGGACGAAGAGGTAGAGGTCGTCGTGGCCCATTGACCGGTTGACCATATTGAGCGACCAGGCGAGCGGAAGCCACGGGTCGATAATGCGGTCGAAGCCGGCGCGGCCGAACTGGGGACGGTCCAGGGTCGCGCCGGCGGGGGCCGAGCCGAAGGCGGCGGCGGTGTCGATGGCAGCCTCGGCCTACCTGCGCATACCGCTACACCTCTACCGGCGCGACGTCGACGGATACCGTGATCGAGCTCTCCTTGGCGTCGGTGTAAATGATGCCGCGCAGCGGGGGCACGTCGGCGTAGTCACGGCCCCATGCGACGGTTACGTACCGCTCGTCGGCGAACTGGTCGTTGGTCGGGTCGAAACCGATCCAGTGGCCGGTCCGGTCGTGTGCGGTGTCACCGGGGACCCACACCGCGGACCAGGCGTGGGTCACGTCCGCGCCGACCATCCGTTCCTTACCTGGCGGCGGATCGGTTGCCAGGTAACCGGATACATAGCGTGCGGCCAAGCCGTGCGAGCGCAGGCAGGCGGCGCCGATCCTGGCGAAGTCCTGACAGACGCCCGCACGTGCGGCGAAGACGTCGGCGACCTTGGTGGATACGGTCGTCGAGCCGGATTTGTAGGTGAAGTCGTCGTGGATGCGGGTGTTGAGTTCGGCCACCGCTTCCAGTAGCGACCTGCCAGGAGTCAAGGATTCGGCAGCATATGCGCTGATCTCGGAGGTGATTTCGGGGGGTTGCAGGTCGAGAGCGAATTCCACTGCGAGCGGGCCATTGGCGGTGGACGGACGGGACCGCTCCCACGGCTCGGCGGTCGCGCTCACCGCTGTGGCATCGGGTACCTCGACCTCGACCACGGATTCCCCGGTGACCACAAGTTTCATATGTTCGGTCGTGACATGGAAATACGAGGTGGTGTTGCCGTACACATCGGTGCCGATCGAGCGGTCCGATGGCGTCGGCTCGATATGGATCTCATGGGAGAGCAGGCGCTGTCCGGGAAACTCTCGGGGCGTGAGATAGGCGCGCCCATAGGAGCTGGTGACCGCGTCGGAATATTTGTAAGTGGTGCGATGCTCGACCCGATAGTGCCGGGCGTCGGCATTCGGCGCGATCATCCAACGACCCTCGTGCTACCCCACAGTGGCTGGGTACCGACCGGCAGTGCCAGTTTCGTGGTCTCGAACGATTCGGAGATCTTGCGCAACCGCAAATGCACACCCTCCAACAACTCGGCCAATTCGGTACGCCGACCCTCGGCATCGGTGACATCCAGCTCGTCCGGATCCACTCGGCGCAGCATGCGCTGGGCATCGGCCAGCAGCCGTTGCGGGCGCGAGGATCCCGAATTACCCGGCAGCGCCTGGAAGTCGGCATCGAGCCGATCCAGCTGATAGGCCAGCGAGCGCGGATTCCCGGCGTCGAAAAGCAGCAGTCCGGTCACCGCCGATACCCGCACCGAATCCCGGTGCCGACCACGGTAACTCACCGACGACTCGGTCGCCTTCAGCACCGTTTCGATGACCACCCGTTCAGCTTCCGGCGGATAGGCATCTGTCAGCGCGGCCTCGAGCAATGCGGTCAACGACAGCCCACGTTCGATGCGCTTGCCGATATCCATGACGTACCAACCGGTATCGCGCACCAGCGATTCGGCACCGATACCGGACAACGAAAGCAGCGCTGCCAACGACAGCGAATGCACTGCCGACAATGCCGTTTCCTGATCGTCACCGGTGAACCGATACTCTTCCAGCGCCCGATCGACCGCCCCCAGGATCATCCAGGTATCCATCGACAACTGATCGCGTACCGCCCGAGCCGCCGACCCGTACCGATGGATGGCAAACGCCATCGACCCCGGCATATCCCGATCAACAGTCAACGCCACCAAATAGTCATGTCCCTCCCGACCTGTCCCCGGCACCACCGCCCGCGCGGTAATCGCCGCAACCGCGTTCGACGAATCAGCGGAGCCGGACGCCATGCCCGACGCACTCGAACCCTGCGCTGCAGATTGCGACTGCGCTTGTGACCGTCCAGCTGGCGGGCGCGGGTGCGCGCCGCTCGGCTCCGTCGCACCGACACCCGCCACTGGCCCTGCAGTCTCCGAGCCCTTGCCCGCACCTGGACCACTCGTCCCGGAACCATGCGCACTCGTGCTCGAACTCGGCACTTCGGCAGCAGAACTCAGCTCAGGAGGAAACTTCTGCACGACACCGGCACCATCGGGCAGCGCGCTCGGCGGAGCCAGCGTCCCGGTGGTGTGGGCCAGGGCGGCCATGAGGGCAGGCAGTGCGTCGGCGCCCGCCATCCAGGGACGGTAGCGGTAGTCCTGATAGCAGTCGTGGGTTGCGATCAGTTGTCGTACAACGGCTTCGGCGCGTTCGCTGTAGCGGCCCATCCAGAACAGGTCGTTGAGGACACGCGGGGAGCTCACCGGTTCGAGGGTGGGGGCGCGGCGTTCGCGTTCCTCGCGGGTCGGTTCGGTGCCGATGGCGGCCACAGTGGCGGGGACCGCCCGGACCCAAATGTCTTTGGCGGCAAACTTTATGGCTATTCGCTCGGGCTGTAGGCGTTGACGCAGTTGGCCGAGGCCGCCTTCCATCGCCGTGTAACCACCGCGTCGGGCGAGCGAGAACAGCCGCATACCAACAGGTGCCGAGGCGAGCCCGCCGTAACCCTGCACCGCGGGCGCGACCGAGAACTGTGCGGGCTCCTGCCCGACCCACTGCCATCCGCAGTTCTCGATCCGAGCGGCCAGCTCCCCGCGTTGCGCGTTGGACAGTTCCGGACCGAACAGCGTCGCACCGTCGACCGCCGAACGAATGATCAGCCGATCCAGATTCGCGATCAGATGCGACCGTTCACTGTCATCGCCACCCCAGTACGTCGGCGCGCTCTCGAGCGCCAACTCCTCCCCGAGCAGTGCCCGCGAGATCCGCGGCAGGAACCCCGCCAGCGCCGGATTCTCCAGCAGTCCACTGCCGATCGTATTCACCACGGTCACCGCACCGCGACGCAACACCTCCACCAACCCGACCACCCCTAGCCGCGAATCCGGCCGCAGATCGAGCGGATCGGAGAATTCGGCGTCCACCCGCCGCAGCACCACATCGACACGCTTCAACGTGCCGAGCGAGCGCATCCACAGCGCACCGTCGCGCACCACCAAATCCGCGCTCTCGACCAGCGGAAAACCCAGCGTCGAAGCGAGATAAGCCTGGTCGAAGGCGGTTTCGGAATGCACACCTGGACTCAGCACCACAACGACCGGATCATCGTTATCGGCCATCGGCGCGGATTCGATCAACATCAACCGCATGGCCCGCGCGAACGGCGAGAGCGGGCGCGGATTGGAATGTTCGAAGGCTTCGGGAATCGCCGTCGACACCACCCGCCGATCCGCCAGCGCGTATCCGGCACCCGACGGCGCCTGCGCCCAGTCGGCGATCACCCGGAACTGTCCGTCACTCCACCGGCTGAGGTCGCAGGCGTGCAGGAATAACTGGTGGCGTCCGGGAATCGTGATGCCATGCGCGGCCCGCACATATCCGCTATTGCCGAACACCACCTCCGGCGGCAGCAGACCAGTGGTGATGGTGCGACGCGGACCGTAGATATCGGTGAGCACCTCGTCGAGCACCCGTGAACGCTGCACCAGTCCGGCCTCCAGCCGGGTCCAGTCGTCGGCGGAGACCAGCAGCGGAATCGGATCCAGCCGCCAGGCGGTCGGCATGGGCGGTTCCCCTGCCGCGCCCGCCTCGGTGTAGTAGATGCCGTCGTCATCGATGAGCCTGCGCACCCGGCTGTCCAGCCGTCCCAGCCCGGTCGTGCCCAATTCCACGAAATCGGCGGACAGCTCCGACCACATGCGCCGCACACTGCCCGAGGGATCGACCAACTCGTCGTAATACCCGCCCATCGGACGACCGCATTCGTCGTAGCCCCCGGTATCGGCACCCTCGGCACGATATCTGGCGAACTGCTCCGCGACCTGCTCACCGACACTGAGCCGTCCGGCATTCAGCAGTGTCGTCTCGGATTCTCGAGCACCCGAACCCCGCGCTTCGTCGCGCATAGTCACCGCGCCGACCTCGCTTCCCCTGCCAGACGTTCTCTCCCAGCGCGGACCTCATATCCGCTTTTACCGATCGCTGACCAGGCCCCACACCGTGCGCGCCCGGGGCAGATCGAGGATGCCCTGCGCGCCGATGTCGGCGGACTGTGCTGCCATCTTCGCACGTAGTTCCCCCAGATCGACCCGGGAAATCGTGTGGCCCGCCGCCTCGAACCGCCGGTTGCGGCGCGATTGCTCCGCCACCGCATCACCGGGGTCCACATAGGCCACGCCGCCCGGATGGGCGAGGTGAGAGGTTCCGCCGCCGTCGGCGATGCCGTCGTGCGACACGCGCGGCGATCTCCCACGCCCTGTCGGGGGCTGATGCTATGACCGATTCAGGAACCGATCTCGTCTGGAGGCCATATGCGCGCGCCGATGTGTCCGTCCTGCGAATCCGCCATCGACCACTGTCACGGCACCCTTATCGTCCACCGCACCCGCATCACCGAATGCACCGATGCGGACTGCATCGATCTCGAGCACGCCCGGCACGCCTTCGTCGTCGACTGCGGTGACATCGCCGGTGGCTGCGCCTGCGCGGCACCGGATGTCACGCACACCGCCCGAACTAGTAGGTCAGCGCGAAGGTGAGCAGCAAGGTGGTCTGGAAGTAGCCGCGCCACCACGAGTAGCCGAACCAAACATTGGGCGTGACCTCGCGGATCTCGTCGTAGACCTGCGGGGTAGGCGACGGGGCGTAGTTCAACGCCCAGGTCGGCCCGCCATCGGTGATCGCTGGCGCGGTGTATACATCGGCTTGCCAGGCCTCGAGGCCCGCCTGGGTGATCCGGTTCACCAGAAAGCCACCGTCGGGGCCGGTGTAGAAGGTCTTACCGATCCACAAGGCCGGGGCCACCACCTCCATGATGGGCGGCCTGGTCACCCAGCCGTTCGTAACTCCCCTCGGCACCTCACCGCGCGGGGCATCGCGGAAGATCGCGTCCTGCTGTTCGGCCGAGCAGTGCGACCGCAGCGAGTCGATGGTCGCGGACGGATTGTCGGAATAGAGGACGCACCCGCCGCCATAATCCACCGCCGTGTCGACGACATCGGCCTCAACGACCTCAGCGTCGGTGGCCTCGGGGTCGACGATGCCGGAATCGGCGGCAGCGGGGTCGACGATGCCGGAATCGGCGGCAGCGGGGCCGGCGGCCCCGAGGAACAAACTGCCCAGAGTGAGCACCACAGTGCCCATGAAAAGAACGCGGTTTGCGCGCATTGCTATCTCCAGAACTCACCAACCCGGGCCCGACCCTGTATCGATCGTAAGACGGTGGCCTCGCAGACATCTGGTTAAAAATCGAACTGTTATCTGGCGGCTCGGGGCTGCGGACACGGCGGTTGCCGCGCCCACTAGGCTGAACGACGACACTTTCCGCAGAGAGGACAAGCCGTGCAGCCCGGTGGTCAGTTCGATATGCAGCAATTACTCGCCCAGGCACAGCAGATGCAGCAGGCGGTGATGCAGGCCCAGGCCGAGATCGCGGCGACCGAAGTGCAGGGGCAGGCCGGTGGCGGGCTGGTCCAGGTCACCATCAAGGCGACCGGTGAGGTCGTCGCGCTGAGCATCGATCCGAAGATCGTCGACCCCGACGATGTCGAGGGGCTGCAGGATCTGGTGATCGGCGCGGTCAACGACGCCATGTCCAACGCACAGCAGCTGGCTGCCGAGCGGCTCGGCCCACTGGCCGGCGGCGGGTCGCTGCCGGGTCTGCCCGACTTCTGATCCGGGGACGTCTTTGTACGAGGGCCCGGTCCAGGATTTGATCGACGAATTGGGCAAGCTGCCCGGCGTCGGTCCGAAAAGTGCGCAGCGCATCGCATTTCATCTGCTCCAGGTCGAGCCGCCCGAAATCGACCGACTGCAGGCCGCTCTGCAGAAGGTGCGCGACGGCGTGCAGTTCTGCGTTGTCTGCGGCACGGTCTCGGATAACGAAATGTGCCGCATCTGTTCGGATCCGCGGCGTGACCGCACCATGATCTGTGTGGTCGAGGAGCCCAAGGATGTGCAAGCCATCGAGCGCACCCGAGAATTCCGCGGGCGCTATCACGTGCTCGGCGGCGCGCTCGATCCGCTCAGCGGCATCGGACCCGATCAGCTGCGCATTCGAGAGCTACTGGCGCGCATCGGCAATCAGGAGGACGGCGTCGATGTCAGCGAGGTGATCATCGCGACCGACCCGAATACCGAGGGCGAGGCGACGGCCACCTACCTGGTGCGGATGCTGCGCGATTTTCCCGGCCTATCGGTGACGCGATTGGCATCCGGCCTGCCGATGGGCGGCGATCTCGAATTCGCCGATGAGCTCACCCTCGGCCGCGCGCTCTCGGGGCGGCGGGCACTGTAGCTTGCGTTCGGCCGGGCACGGGTTACTGTGTCGGGGATGAGCATCGAGTTCTTGCTGACCACGCTCGTCATCGTCGCCACACCCGGAACCGGCGTGCTGTTCACGCTGGCGGCCGGACTCTCCCGGGGAACGCGGGCCAGCGTGATCGCGGCCTTCGGCTGCACGCTCGGCATCATTCCGCACATGATCGCGGCCGTGACCGGACTGGCCGCACTGCTCAACGCCAGCGCCGTGGCCTTCCAGACGCTGAAGTATCTGGGCGTGGCCTACCTGCTGTACATGGCGTGGAATACGTTCCGGGACAAGGGCGCACTGGCCGTACCGGAGGCCGAAGCCGCAACGCCTTCGGCCCGGCAGGTGATCACCTCGGCGGTGCTGCTCAATATCCTCAACCCGAAGCTGACCATTTTCTTCTTCGCCTTCCTGCCCCAGTTCGTGCCGACCCTTTCGAGCGACCCGCAAGCGATCGCTAGCGAGGCAGGCGCCCCGAACGCGTTGGCGCGCATGCTCGAACTGAGCGGACTGTTCATGCTCGCCACATTCGTGGTCTTCGCGATCTACGGTGCCTGCGCGGCCGGCGTGCGCAACCAGGTGATTTCCCGGCCCGCCGTGGTCACCTGGATGCGTCGGGTGTTCGGGGCTTCATTCATTGCCCTGGCCGGGCGGCTGGCGGTACAGAATCAGTAAGCGTCAGACGGTGATTCGGCTCCAGGGCAGGGCCTGGAGCCGGGTGCGGTCATCGACGGCCCAGTCCCAGATCAGCTCCGCGACGGTCTGCGGGTCGGTGACGGTGATGCCGAAGTGCTGGTCCGGGGCGCCATCTCGATATTCGAGGGTGAATGTCCCGGACTTATCGCGGTAGGTCTGGATGTAGATTTGCTCGTCACGTTCGACGACTAGATACGGGTTCGGCGGTGCCAGCTCGGAAACCCACTGGTCGGCGAGGGCTTTCGTCAGATAGGGGAATTCCCCCGCACCGCCGTGCGTGACCAGGGCGGGCACATGTCCGGCCGGATCGATGAGCCAGGCCAGCTGCGGATCGTAGACGGCGTAGTTCAGCGGTGTCGCGACGTCGAACAGCAGCTGCCGGACGAATCCGATCGCGTCGTAGGGGCACGGCACGTGCAGCACCGCACCGGTCGCCGCGCCGCCGACCGGAACCGTACTCAGGAATCCGTCCTGCTCGGGCAGTTCGGCATTGCGCTTGTTCAGCTCCGCTGCCATCGCCGCGACCGGTTCCGTCTCCGGTCGTCCCTGCTGGGTAGCCAGATACGCATCGACCTGCGCGATCGTCATCGCGACACCGGAGGGCAACAAGACGTGGTCGTAGCTCACCAGAACAGCGTACGGGGGGAGTCGGAACTGGTCGGATGCTCACCATGCGCTGGCGTTATCGGGCCGACGCATGGTGAGCAGCCGGTCAGGTTGACTCTCCAGTGGGGGGAGGGTGTTCGCTGATGGGCATGGCCGCGACAGTTTCGATCGGGGAGTTCGCCAGGTTGACCAACCTCAGCGTGAAGACACTGCGGTACTACCACGAGGTCGAGCTCCTCGAACCCGTCGCGGTCGATGCGGGGTCCGGATATCGGCGGTATTCGGTGAACCAAGTTGGGCAGGCGCAGCTGATCCGGCGGCTTCGGGGGCTGGATATGCCGCTGCCGGAGATCAAGGCGGTGTTGACGGCCTCGGATACCGAATCTCGGGACGCCGCATTGCGCGCACATCTCGAACGCATGGAAGTGGAGTTGCGGCGCACGCAGTCCGTGGTTGCTTCGCTGCGCTCACTGCTCACCCCGGCCGCGCCGCTCACCGTCGAGTACCGGTCGGTCGCGGCCTTCCCGGCGCTCGCGTATGTCGATTCGGTGCGCAGCGACGGGATTGGTGACTGGTGCGCGGCCGCATATCCGCTGCTGCACGAGACGCTGGCCGCGGCACATATCGCGCCCGCCGGTGTCGAGGGCGCCACCTATTCGATGGAGTTCTTCGAGAACGATGAGGGCGAGGTCGTGGCGTTCGTTCCCATCCAGGCCGACGCGCGGATGGCGCTACCGAGCGAACTCTCGATCATCGAATTGCCAGCGCGTCGCTTCGCGATCGCCGTGCACTCCGGTCCGTTCGACGATTTCGACCGCACCTACGGCGCCCTCGGCAGCCACGTCGCCGAATACGACACCTCGCTCGCCGAACCCATTCGTGAGCTGTACGTCCTCGGCCCCGGCGAAATCGAGGACCCCAACGCCTACCGCACCGAAGTCTGCTGGCCCATCGAACAAGGAGAACCGCAATGACACTCACCATCGGGCATATCACCTTCGATTGTGCCGATGCCGCGACGCTGTCTGGTCAGAGCTGTTGAATCGTCCGCTCGATGAGAACGCCAGCGCGGAATTCGCCACGGTCGGAATGACCGAAGGCAATGCGCCGGTGCTGATGTTCATTCAGGTGCCGGATAAGACGCCCGGCAAGAATGTCATCCACCTGGACCTGAAGGCCGCGGACTGGCGCGAACAGATCGATCGCGCGATCGGCTTGGGCGCCAAGCACATCGGCGATTTCGACGAGTACGGTACGCAATGGGCGACACTGGCCGATCCGGAGGGCAATCTCTTCGATATCGCGGCCGGATAAAGGGAAAGGCCCGACTCGTGTCGGGCCTTTTCCTGCTATCTCAGGCGAGTTCGCGCTGCAGGTTCGCGAGCACCTCGGCCTGGATCTTCTTGAGCCCCAATGGCGCGAAGATGCCCTCGAAGATTCCCGCGATACCGCCCGCACCCTTCCACGATGTGCGCAGCGTGACCTGCGAACCGGTACCGTCCGGCGTCACCGTCCAGGTGTTCACCAGCGTCGAATTCGAATCACGTTCGGTCACGATGGAATCCGATACCGATACGACCGCATGGACGTTGCGGGAACGCTTTTCGGTCGCCTGCAGGGTCCATTCGGCGACGGTGCCCGCGCCTTGACCACCCTCGACCACCTTGTAGTCGCGGTAGTGCGCGGAGAGGATGCGCGGACGCACCTTCTCGTAATCCGCGATGGCCTCGAGTGCGCGCTGCGGATCCGCCGCGACGGCGATCGAACTGCTGGCGCTGACCTGTCCCACGATGAGCTCCTTGTCCGGCTGCTGATCTTTTCGAGCGACGTGCAAGCAATCGCTACGGTTGCCTCCTATCCTGCCCTGTCTGCGCCGCTGCGTGGCGCCCAGGGCGGTCCGCGCGCCGCGATGTTGATCACTGCGCGCCGACCGGCCCACACTGTTAGGCTTCCCGATCAGATTGCGCCGGAGGGGATCCATGCAATACATCGTGCGAATCGGGTGTTCGACACCGCCCGGATCACCGCCGGACTGACACGGCGAGTCCTGGGTATTCCCGATGCAACAGAAGCGTGACATTTATCCCTCGTCGGTGACTTCGCAGTGGCTTGTGTTACCGGTGCGTACTAGCGTCGAGGAGTGGCAGTGAGTCTGTTGGGGAAGGCCGGACACGCATCGGCCGCACACGAATCAGGGTTCGCCGCGCATCGAGCGGGTGTGGAGCGATTGTTGGCCAGTTACCGCGCGATACCCGCGACCGCCAACGTGCGATTGGCGAAGAAGACCTCGAATCTGTTCCGGGCCAGGGCCAAGAACACCGCCCCTGGCCTGGATGTTTCCGGACTCACCAAGGTCATCGCGGTGGACGCCGAGGCCAGGACCGCCGACGTCGCCGGCATGACCACCTACGAGGATCTGGTGGCCGCGACATTGCCCTACGGGCTCGCCCCGCTGGTGGTGCCGCAGCTCAAGACGATCACCCTCGGCGGCGCGGTCACCGGCCTGGGCATCGAATCCACCTCGTTTCGCAGCGGTCTGCCGCACGAGTCGGTGCTGGAGATGGATGTGCTGACCGGGGCGGGCGAGATCATCACCGCGGCACCGGATGGCGAGCACGCTGACCTGTTCCGCGGCTTTCCGAACTCCTACGGCACCCTCGGCTATTCGGTTCGCCTGAAGATCGAACTGGAGACCGTACCGCCCTATGTGGCACTGCGGCATGTCCGCTTCCACGATCTGCGCGAGTTGGAGTCCACGCTCGCCCGGATCGTCACGGACAAGACCTATGACGGTGAGCGCGTCGACTACCTCGACGGCGTGGTCTTCAGCGCCGACGAAAGCTATCTGACGCTGGGCCGTCAGACCGATGAGCCGGGCCCGGTCAGCGACTACACCGGCATGGACATCTACTACCGGTCCATCCAGCACGATTCCGACCGGCCCAAACGCGATCGGCTGACCATCCACGATTATCTGTGGCGCTGGGACACCGACTGGTTCTGGTGCTCGCGGGCTTTCGGCACGCAGAACCCGACGATCCGCCGGTTGTGGCCGAAGCGCTACCGGCGCAGCAGCTTCTACTGGAAGCTCATCGCACTCGATCACAAGTACAACATCGGCGACAAACTGGAGGCCCGCCAGGGCAATCCGCCGCGCGAGCGCGTAGTGCAGGACGTCGAAGTTCCGGTCGAGCGGACCGCGGATTTCGTCGAATGGTTCCTGCGCGAAATTCCGATCGAACCGATCTGGCTGTGCCCGCTGCGACTGCGTGGAAGCGACGCGTCGAACGCGGGGCGTCCATGGCCGCTGTATCCGCTACAGCCGAACCGTACCTACGTCAATGTCGGATTCTGGTCCGCGGTGCCGACCGTCGCAGGTCAGCAGGAGGGCAAGGCCAACCGCGCGATCGAGCAGACCGTCACCGAGTTCGACGGGCACAAATCCCTGTACTCGGATTCGTATTACGGCAAGGATGAATTCGCGGCCTTGTACGGCGGCGAGACCTACACCGATTTGAAGAAGCGCTACGACCCGGACCAGCGACTGCTGGATTTGTATTCGAAGGCGGTGCAACGCAAATGACTACATTCAAGGACCGTTCCGATGTCTTCGCGGACCTCGGGACAAAACTCAGCATTGCCGAGATCTTCGAGACGCTGATCGACGGCGAGATTCCGATTCGGCTCACCGCCTATGACGGCAGCGCGACCGGGCCGGAGGATTCGGAATACAGCCTGGAGATCAAGACCCCGCGCGGTATCAACTACCTGGCCACCGCCCCCGGTGACCTCGGCATGGCCCGCGCCTACATCGCCGGCGATATGACCGCCACCGGCGTGCACCCGGGCGACCCCTACGACATTCTCCGGGCGATGGACGGGCTGAAGTTCCGTCGTCCGTCGGCGCTCGCGCTGGTCACCATCGCCCGCTCGCTCGGTTGGGAGCGGCTCAAGCCGATCGCGCCGCCGCCGCAGGAGACGCTGCCGCGCTGGCGCCGGATCGCGCTGGAGGGCCTGCGGCACTCCAAGACTCGCGATGCCGAGGCCATCCACCACCACTACGACGTCTCCAATACCTTCTACGAATACGTCCTCGGCCCCTCGATGACCTACACCTGCGCGGCCTACGGTGACGAGAACTGGACGCTGGAGCAGGCCCAGGAGAACAAGTACCGCCTCGTCTTCGACAAGCTGCGGCTGAAGGAAGGTGACCGGCTGCTCGATATCGGCTGCGGCTGGGGCGGCATGGTGCGCTACGCGGCCAAGCGCGGGGTCAAGGTCATCGGCGCGACATTGTCCGCGGAACAGGCCGAATGGGCACAGCAGAAGATCGCCGAAGAGGGCCTGTCCGAGCTCGCCGAGGTGCGGCATTCCGATTACCGCGATATCCCCGAGGTCGGCTTCGACGCCGTCTCCTCGATCGGGTTGACCGAGCACATCGGCGTGCACAACTACCCCTTCTACTTCGAATACATCAAGAGCAAGCTGCGCGATGGCGGCCTGCTCCTGAACCACTGCATCACCAGGCCGGACAACAGCCGGACCACCAAGGCCGGTGACTTCATCGACCGCTACGTCTTCCCGGACGGCGAGCTGATCGGGTCCGGTCGGATCATTTCCGAGATCCAGAATGTCGGCCTCGAGGTGATGCACGAGGAGAACCTGCGCGAGCATTACGCGCTCACCCTGCACGAATGGTGTAAGAACCTGGTCGCCAACTGGGATGCCTGCGTCGAAGAGGTCGGCGAGGGCACCGCGAAGGTATGGGGCCTGTACATGGCCGGCTGCCGACTCGGCTTCCAGCGCAATGTCGTTCAGCTGCACCAGGTGCTCGGCGTCAAGCTCGGACCGAACGGCGAATCAGGTCTGCCGTTGCGTCCGTGGTGGCAGCCGTAAGCAGCGACCCGATACCGCCCGTCCTAGCCCAGGAGTTCATCCAGGAATAGGGCGGGCAGCGTCGTTTCGCCGGGTTGACCCGGCGTCGCACGCATTTCGGTGCGCAGCACGCGCAGGATACCGAGCACACCTGGGCCCGCATCCAAAAGCGGCATGGTCCAACCGTGCTCGGCGCAGGTGGCCGCCGCGGGCAGCAGCAGTCCGGTGGCCTCGCCGACCCAGCCGGAGGCGGCCAGACATTCGGCCAGCAACAGTACGGTATCCAATTCAGCACGGGGACGGTGCTGTTCGACCATGCGAGCGTGTAGCGCGCGGGCCCGGCGCACCGCACGATCATCGGCGCGCAGCTGACGTTCGGACAGCAGTGCGCGGATCGCGGCGATCTCCTGCGCCTCCGCCGCCAGCGCCGCCGCACCCGTCATCCGATGGGCCTGATGGATGGTTCCGGAGATATCCGATTCGTATCCGGTCGCGGCGTCGACGGCCAGCCGGGCCCCGGTATCGGTCAGCAGTCCAAGGCGCAGCCGTTCGGCGCGAATATGAGCGGCGAGCCGAATCAGCCTGTTATCGGCGGCGATTCGATCACCTTCGTCGAGTCGGGCGGTGGCGGTGTACAGATCGCCGAGCGCGGCCTTGACCCTGGCACCGACCACGAAGGTGGAAATCAGGAAGTCAACCGGCCCGACCCGGGTGACCAGCTGATGACTGTCATCGAGCAGCCGATCGGCGGTATCCAGATCGCCGCGGCGGTAACTCATTTCCCCGCGCAGCGCCGCAGCGACCCGCACCGCATCCGAGCGCGGTCCCGACTTCTCCCGTGCGGTCTCCCACGCCTGCTGGAAACAACTTGTGGCAGTGGCGATATCGAGCTGTTCATAGGCCGCGGCACCTTTGCCGCACAGTCCGAAAACCGCGCCGAGCGGATCCTTGGATCGGGCGTGATACGGCGCCGCCCATTCCTGGATTTCGCGCGCGCCGTCGAAATCGAATTCGCACAGGCGCACGAAGGAGGTCAGATTCGCGGCGGTCGATACGGTCCAGGCGGGTAGTTCATCGGGCTTCTCCAGACATTCGGTCACCCGGTCGAGCACACCCTCGGTGTGGTCACGGGCGATCTGATCCGAGGCCGCGAGCACCACCGCCTGGCAGTGTTGCCGATCCGCATCGTCATCGGTGGAAGAACCGCGCGCCAGTACATTGGACAATCGGCCCAAGGCCGCGCGCGCCGCGGCGGGTTGCTGCAGATTCACATTCGCCCTGGCCACGGCCATCAGCAGTTTGGAACGCGAAGCCACCTGCTGCACCGGCAGTTTCGATACCGTCCCGAGCAGCGTCGCGACGCGGGACTTATCGATGAGGTCCATGCCGCCGCTCTCGAGCAGATCGAGCGCCATCTTCAGATCCGTCGCCGCGAGTGCGTGATCGACCGACTTGCGCAGCAAATTGTGTTCGGCGTACCAGCGAGCCGCCTTGCGGTGCAATGCCTTCGACTTGCTCGGATCGGCCCGCTCCAACCGTGCCCGCAGATGTTCGGCGAACAGCGGCTGCATCCGGAACCACTCGGGGTCATGAGCAATGCGCCGGACGAACAACTCGCGCTGTTCGGCCTGCTCGAGCATCGATTCACCGTCCGGCTCCTCCGACAACGCCGAGGCCAGCGAACCGCTGACCCGCTCGGTGATCGAGATCGAGGTCAGGAAGTCGAGCATTTTGGGTTCGAGTGCGTCCAGAACGTTTTCGGCGAGATACTCGCGGATACCGTGACTGCCTTCAGCGAGATTCGCGATCAAACGATCCGGATCGACATTGCCGCGCAACGATAAGCTCACCAACTGAACCGCGGCGGGCCAACCGTCGGTGGCCGCGTGGATCTCCTCGATCTGGTTATCGGTGAGCGCGAATCCGTTGCGCTGCACCAGGATTTCCTTTGTCTCCGCACTGGTCAGGCGCAATACCGAGGAGCCGATCTCGATCAATTCATCGTGCACCCGCATCCGACTTGTCGGCAGGCCCGACTGCTCACGACTGGTCACGACGAAGCGCAGATGGTGACATCCGTTCTCCAACAACGCATCCATCACCCGCCGCGCACCCGCATCGCTGACGCGGTGCCAGTCGTCCACGATCACCACCATGGTTGTCCCGCTGGCGTGGATCTCATCGATCAGCGTCGAGATGACATAGGCGACCGCATCAGCGGGCCGCTCCTCGAGCACCTGATCCAAACCCTCACCGATATCCGGGCGGACCCGGCGGATCGCCTGGATGAGGTGGGCCAGGAACCAGATCTCGTTATCGTCGTCCTGGTCGACGCCGAGCCAGGCCACCGGGACCCCGCCATCGACCAGCTCATTGCGCCACTGCGCGGCCACTGTGCTCTTGCCGAATCCGGCTGGTGCGTGGATCACCGCGAGTCGGCGGCGACCACCAGCGCGCAGCGTGTCGAGCAGGCGTGGGCGGGGTACCGGCTCGCGGGCGGGGGTCGGTGGGCGGAATTTCGTCGTCGCCGTCGGGGGCAGTGTCGGCGCGACCGGGGTGGCGTTGGCCGGATGCTGGGATACCGCGGGACGCAATGTCAACGGCCAACTGCGGCGGGCGGTAACCGCCGGTCGCGTTACCGTCACCTCGGCCGCGCTCGGATGTTCGGTCTCCTCCGGCGCCACCACCGAGGTATCCAGCAGCGCCATCTCATCGGGCATCTGATCATGCTCGGCCTGCACCGTGCGCAGCAGCTCCCCGAACTCGAAGGCCGAGGCGGGCCGATTATCCGCATCGGTGTGCATCGCATACTGGATCGCATCGGCGACATCGTCGGGTATGTCGTGGCCGTGCAGATCCGGCACGGGCTGGGTGGTGATCCGCAGGAATTGCGCGACCACCTTCTCCCCCGATTGCCGTTCGAAGGCGGCATGGCCGGTCAGCAGGGCGAACAGCGTCGAGCCGAGGCCGTATACATCGGAGCGGACGGTCGGCTCGTCGCCCTTGAGCACCTCGGGCGCGGTGAAGGCGGGCGAGCCGGTGATCAAACTGCTGGAAGTGCGGAAACCACCCGGAATCCTGGCGATTCCGAAATCCGTCAGTTGTGGTTCGCCGTACGCGCTGAGCAGGACGTTCGCCGGTTTGACGTCCCGATGCAGAATCTGGGCCCGATGCGCGCTCTCGATCGCCCCCGCCAACTTGACCCCGGCCCGCAGCGAATCCGCCCAGGTGAGCGGACCCTGGTCCCGGATCAGCCGTTCGAGCGAACCCCGAGTGCAGAAGGGCATCACGATGAACGGCTGACCGGTCGGGGTGACATCGACCTGCAGGATGTCGACGATATTCGGATGGCCGGACAACCGGCCCATCGCCTGCTCCTCGCGCAGGAATCGTTCCCGGCTCTCGGCATCGATCTCCGAGGAGAGCACCTTGACCGCGACCACGCGATCCAATGCGTACTGGACACAGCGGTACACCACCCCGAACCCGCCCCGGCCGATCTCGACCGCATCCGACAGGCCCATCGCCTCGAGCTCGTCGACGATATCGATGGGCGCATGTCGCTGTGTGTCCGATTCGGCCGAAGTCGATTCGGCGTTTGCCTTGCCCGAACGCATCTGTGGATTCATGTGACCACCTCGAATTCACAACGAATCGGCGTCACCGGCGACCGAGAAACACACGGACATCGGACATCGCGAAACGATCTCACGATGCCCGATAGGTCACGCATACTCCAACGTAGCGCGGTATCAACCCGAGTGGGGGGCTTTCGAAACAGCGTGGTTGCGACCGCCTCAGCGCTCGGCGATGGGCCTGGTCGCGGGATCGTAGAGAAACGAGATCCGCTCCATGACGTTCTTGCGCTGCGTGTTCTGGAATGCGGCGATCAACCAGCGAACGTCTTGGCGAACGACGGTGTAGGTCTGCGTTTTCGACAACTCCTCAGGCTGCTTCGGGTCGCCCTTATAGGTATCGCCGCGGCTGGTGACAACGGCGGTATCCGGGCCGTAGAAGCGGATGCCGAGGATCGAATCGGTGAGTTCGGTGCCCTTCTTGAAGCCCTTGAACAGGGCGCGGTGCCCCTCGACGATATCGGCGCGACCCTGGTAGTAGGTGCCGACGAAGCTGGTGTAGGTGGCGTCCTCGGTGAACAGGGCACCGTAGGCGTCGGCGTCGCCGCGACCCCAGGCGTCGGTGAGTTGGTCGAGCAGATCGCAGATTTCCCGGGCCGACTGCGGTGCGGGCGTGCTGACGGTGGTGCAGGCGGGCGTGCCGAGGTTGTGCACATCCGAGGTCTGGTCCAGCCAGAGGTAACCGCTGCCCGCGGCGATACCAAGGGTGATGGCGGAGGCAGCGAGGACGCGGGAGACGATGCGGCGGTGATTGCGGGGCTCGGGGGCGTTCATAGCGGATCCTTTTGGGGCAGTAGGAGTTCAGCGCTCGGCGGCCGGGCGGGCGGCGGGGGTGGACAGGTAGGTGATTCGCTCCATGAGCTTGTTGCGCTTGGTGTTCTGAAAGGCGGCGATCAGCCAGTGGCCGTCGCGGCGGACCATGGTGTAGGTCTGGGTCTTGGTGAGTTGCTTGGGCTTGCCCTTGTAGGTGTCGCCGTGGCTGTTGACCACGGCGGTATCCGGGCCGTAGAAGCGGATGTCGACGATGTCGTCGGCCAGCCGGGTGCCCTTCAGGACGCTGCCGAACAGGGCGCGATGCGAGGCGACGATATCGGCGCGGCCGCGGTAGAGCGTGCCGAGAAAGCTTGTGTAGGTGGCGTCTTCGGTGAAGACGGTGCCGTATGCGTCGGCATCGCCGCGGCCCCATGCGTCGACCAATTCCGCGAGTACGGCTTCGATCGCCCGGGTGTCATTGCTTGTCATGACGGTCCTCCATGCTAGATTTCTTCTTAGAAGAGCTTTCTTTGTTGAAGAAGCTTCTTCGTTGAAGAAGAGATTAGGAGATGGAGGTATCCGTGTCAACACCGCCGATGCGCAAGGACGCGAGCCAGGTCTACCGCCGCTATCTCAGCGCGGTCATGCTGCACGGACAGGCCGGTGCGCGCGCCGTCGACCTGGGCGCGACAGACCTCTACGCCCTGAACATCCTGGAACTCAACGGCGCCATGACGCCCGGTGAACTGGGCGCCCGCAGCGGCCTGACCACCGGCCCCACCACGCGCCTCATCGATCGCCTCGAAGACGCGGGCTATGTGCGCCGCGTCCCGGTCCCGGGCGACCGTCGCAAGGTCATCGTCGAATTGATCGATAAGCCAGCCGATCTCGATGAAATCCTGGCACCCGCCCGCCGGGCCATCGGCGAAATCATCGGCGGCTATTCACCCGAACAACGCGAAGTGCTCTTCGACTACTTCACTCGGGCCGCCGACGCGTACTACCAAGCCGCCGAAGACCTACGTCCCAGCTGAACTACAACCCGCCGCCGCGTTCTACTGCTGTACAGCCAGCGCCACGATCTGTGTGACCTGCTTATCCGAGAAGTTGTTATCGCTCACCAGAATCAGCGTCCGCTCGCCGGAGGGCAGGCCCGGTCCCCACGTCATGCCCTCGATATTGTCGATGGGATCGAGGCCGACATCGGCGAGGTCGACCAGCAACCGCTTGGTGACCGGTCGGGCGGTGCCGAGCGGAGCATCGAGAATATTGGTCGCACCCTTGGTATCGGCTTCGTAGATTCGGATCTTATTGCCGATGCCGAGCACGTAAGACCGTTCCAAGACAAGGAATCTCGTGGGATCGAGCGGATCGGCGGCCAGGATCGAGGCAATGCCGTTCATACCCTGGCCCGGCTCCGGACTCGACTCCGCGAATACCGGCTCCATCGGGTAGGCGTACTGAGCAAGCAGCGGGCCGAAGCGCGCCTGTACTGTAATCCGAGACGTGGCACCGGTTTTCGCCGTTGCGGCGGGACCGTCCTGCAGCAGCGAACCCTCGACGGAGGTCACGAACAATGTCTCGCCCGCCGCGAAGGTCGCGCCCTCGAGCGCGAGATTCTGACGTGGCCCCGTGGTCGGGAGCATCCGCTCGTTCCGCGGAATCGGGAGTTCGGCGGCGAAAGCGCCATCCCGGTGGGTGATTCGGACCGAGGGGTCGGCGAGCACGGCATCGGTGCGCTCCCCCTCCTGTGTCCAGTAGTAGTCACCGGTCCACGGGTCGACCCGAATCTCCTCTGGGTCCAAGGACTTCGGCGCGTACACCGAGCCGTCCGGAGTGCGCAGCGGGCGGGTCCCGGTGAAGGTCACCGGACCGATGCCGCTATCGTCCACGCCGAATCGCGCGGTATAGAAGCGCGCCGGATCACGCTCGGACCTGTCGTCGCTGATCAGCACGTATTCGCCAGTGCTCGGCTGAAAATCGATACCGGACAGGCCACCGACCGTGGTGCCCCGAAAGTCCGTGTCGAACGGAATGATCTGCTGGCCGAGTAAGCGCACCGGTGCGACGTCGGACGCGACCGGCTGCGGCGCTGCGTTGGCAACCGGGGCAACAGCACATGCGAGCGCGATGGTCGCGACAAGCAGGGACGGTTTACTTCTGACCACAACCAACCACCGTATCGGCGAGGCCGGTCGCCCAGGTTAACGGCATTCGAAAAGGTATGGTCGCTGACCAGGATCAAGGTTCGTTCGCCCGACACCAGGCGCGGCCCCCGGGTCAGCTCTCGGAATGCCGCCAAGTGCTTCCAGATCGGCCATCCGGGCAACCGCTTCGAGGTCGCGGTGTAGCTCGCTCCCGCAACGGCGAAAGCCCGCCACCGCGAAATGCGATGGCGGGCTTGCCGTTAGCGGGTTACCGCGTGACTACTTGCGCAGCGAGGCCGGGACCTCGAAACGCTCGCCGTAGGTCTTGGCGAGGTAGTCGGCGCGCTCGACGAAGGCCGCCTGGCCGCCCGGGTAGCCGACGATGAACTGGTGCACACCCCCGGTCCAGGCCGGGTAGCCGATACCGAAGATCGAGCCGATGTTGGCGTCGGCGGTGGTGGTCAGCACACCCTCGTCGAAGCACTTCTGGGTCTCGATCGCCTCGATGAACAGCATGCGGTCGATCAGATCCTGCAGCGGCACACTGAAACCGGCGGTGCTCTTGAAGTGCTCGCGCAGTCCGGGCCACAGGCCGAGGCGCTTGCCGTCCTCGTCGTACTCGTAGAAACCGGCCTTGCCAAGACGACCCGGGCGACCCTGCTCGACCAGGTAGTCGATGACATCCTGGGCCGGATGCCGCTTCACACCGAGGGTGTTGTCACCCTTCTGGGCGGCCTCGAGGGTTTCCTTGGCGATCTTCTGCATCAGCGTCAGGTTCAGCTCATCCGACAGCTGCAGCGGCGCGGCCGGGTAGCCTGCCTGCAGACCGGCCTGCTCGATGGTCGCGGGCTCGATGCCCTCGTTGAGCATGGCGATCGCCTCGTTGACGAAGGTGCCGATCACGCGCGAGGTGAAGAAGCCGCGGCTGTCGTTGACGACGATCGGAGTCTTCTTGATCGCGAGGGTGTAGTCGAACACCCGGGCCAGCGCCTCATCGGAAGTTTTCTCACCCTTGATGATCTCCACCAGCGGCATCTTGTCGACCGGCGAGAAGAAGTGGATGCCGATGAAGTCCTCCTGGCGCTTCACACCGGTCGCCAGACCGGTGATCGGCAGGGTGGAGGTGTTCGAGCCCAGCAGCGCGTCCGGGGTGACGACGTCCTCGATCTCCTGGAACACCTTGTGCTTGAGCTCGGTGTTCTCGAAGACCGCCTCGATGACGAAGTCGACACCGGCGAAGTCGGCCGCATCCGCGCTCGGCTTGATCCGAGCCAGCAGCGCCTTGGACTTCTCCTCGGTGGTCTTGCCGCGCGAGAGGGCCTTGGCCTCGATCTTCTCGGAGTAGTTCTTGCCGCGCTCGGCCGCCTCGATGGTGACGTCCTTCAGCACGACCTCATAGCCCGCCTTGGCCGAGACGTAGGCGATGCCCGCGCCCATCATGCCCGCGCCGAGCACGCCGACCTTGCGGATCTCCTTCTTCGGAACATCCTTGGGCCGCGAACCGCCGTTGTTGATCGACTGCAGGTCGAAGAAGAACGCCTGGATCATGTTCTTCGCGACCGGGCCGGTCAGCAGCGAGACGAAGTAGCGCGATTCGATCAGCGACGCGTTGTCGATATCGACCTGCGAACCCTCGACCGCGGCCGACATGATGGCGCGCGGCGCGGGCATGTTGGTGCCCTTGAGCTGCTTGCGCAGGTTGGCCGGGAAGGCTGGGAGGTTGGCGGCGAAGGCCGGGCTGGACGGGGTGCCGCCCGGAATCTTGAAGCCCTTCTTGTCCCAGGGCTGCACGCCACCCTCGGGGTTGGCCTTGATCCACGCCTTGGCGGCGGGCACCAGCTCCTCGACCGAGCCGACGACCTCGTTGATCAGGCCGAGTTCCTTGGCCTTGGCCGGACGGTACTTATTGCCCTGCAGCAGGAACTGCATCAGCGCGCCCTGCAGGCCGAACATGCGCACGGTGCGGATGACACCACCACCGGCGGGCAGCAGGCCGAGGGTCGCCTCGGGCAGGCCGAGCTGCACACCGGGCACATCCGCGGCGATACGGTAGTGGGTCGCCAGGGTGATCTCCAGGCCACCGCCGAGCGCGGCACCGTTGATCGCCGAGACGACCGGCTTGCCCAGGGTCTCCAGCCGGCGCAGCGCCGACTTGATGGTGCCGAGCTCCTCCATGAGGGCCTGGCCGTCTTCCGGGCCGACCTTCATCATGTTCTTCAGGTCGCCGCCGGCGAAAAAGGTCTTCTTCGCGGAGGTGATCACCACGCCGGTGATGCTGTCCTTCTCGGCTTCGAGCCGGTCGACGGTGGCGGTCATCGACGTCTTGTACAGCTCGTTCATCGTGTTGGCGCCCTGGTTCGGGTCGTCCATCGTCAAAACGACGATGCCGTCCGAATCCTGCTCCCAACCGATCATGTTGGTCTCGCTCACAGCTCTGTGTCTCCTGTGTCTAATTGGCGGCGTTCGCGGTCCCTACGTGGTTACGCAAGCTACCGCCTCCGGGCCTGCGCGAACGCCGCCGTGAATTCTCGGCTGTCGGTTGGGTTTAGACGCGCTCGATGATCGTGGCGACGCCCATGCCGCCACCGATGCAGAGCGTGATCAGCGCGTAGCGGCCGTTGCGGCGCTCCAGCTCGTCGACCATGGTGCCGGTGATCATCGCGCCGGTGGCACCCAGCGGGTGGCCCATCGCGATGGCACCGCCGTTGACGTTCAGCTTCTCGTCCGGGATCTGCAGATCCTTCTGGAACTTCAGCACCACGGAGGCGAAGGCCTCGTTGATCTCGACCAGGTCGATGTCATCGAGGGTCAGGCCCGCCTTGGCCAGCGCCTTCTTGGCGGCCGGGGTGGGACCGGTCAGCATGATGGTGGAGTCGGCGCCGCTGGTGGCGGTCGCGACGACGCGCGCACGCGGGGTCAGGCCGGAAGCCTTGCCCGCCTCTTCCGTACCGACCAACACCAGCGCGGCGCCGTCGACGATGCCCGAGCTGTTACCGCCGTGGTGGACGTGGTTGATCTTCTCGACGAAGTGGTACTTCTGCAGCGCCACGGCATCGAAGCCGCCCATCTCGCCGACCACGGCGAAGGACGGGTTCAGCTTGGCCAGGTCCTCGGCGGTGGTGCCGGGACGCATGTGCTCGTCGTTGTCGAGGACGACGAGGCCGTTCTGGTCCTTGACCGGAACGATCGACTTGGCGAAGTAGCCGCCGGTGGTCGCCTTGGCAGCGAGCTCCTGCGAGCGCACGGCGTAGGCGTCCACGTCATCGCGGGAGAAGCCCTCGATGGTGGCGATCAGGTCGGCGGAGACACCCTGCGGCACGAAGTAGGTGTCGTAGTTGGTAGCCGGGTCCAGCGCCCACGCGCCACCGTCGGAGCCCATCGGCACGCGGGACATGGACTCCACACCACCGGCGATGACCAGGTCGTCGAAGCCGGATCGGACCTTCTGCGCGGCCAGGTTGACGGCCTCGAGGCCGGAGGCGCAGAAGCGGTTGAGCTGGAAGCCGCCGACGGTGTCGGGCAGGCCGGCCACGGTCACGGCGGTGCGGGCGATATCGGCACCCTGGTCACCCACCGGCGCGACGACACCCAGGATCAGGTCGGAGATCCGGTCCTCGTCGAGGTTCGGGAAACGGCCGCGCAGCTCCTGGATCAGACCAACAGTCAGATCGATCGGCTTGACCGAGTGCAGCGAACCGTTCTTCTTGCCGCGTCCGCGCGGGGTGCGGATGGCCTCGTAAATGTAGGCCTCTGTGGTCATATCGGAGTGTTTCCTTCCTTAAGGGTGCGGCGGCCGAACATTCGTCCGTCCATGCGAGTGACCTCGCCGATCGGTCCGGAGACCGACCGTCCTGACGCTGTACAAAAGTCGACAAGCAGCGGCGATGACGAGTACTCGGTACACGCATGCCTGCGCCTACCATAGAACTTCGCCATACCGCGGCTCGCGGCCACCCGTTCATACTACCGTCGTGTGCGAACTCCGGTTAACTTAACGTCTTGTGAACGCGGGTTGTCAACCGTCGAGACGTGTGGCACCCAGCTCACTTTTGAGCAACTCCAAGGCGACCTCATCCGGGTCGCGCCGATCCCCCGGCGCCACCGGGGTCTGCGATTCGGCCAGCATCTCCTGCTCCTCCTCCGGGGTGGAGGGCGGCGGGACGCGATCGATCGGCGCGTAATCCATTGGGCCGGGGTCATCGGGTAGATCCGGGTAATCGGGTGGCGGAATATCGTCATCGCCGCGGAACGACCGCGGATCGCCACTCGGCGCGGGCCGCTGACCAGCGCCCGCCGCGGGATCGGCGGCCGCCCTGGCCTGACTCGGCCGCGAGAACCGCGGCGGTGCAGGCGTATCCGAACCGCGTCCGGCCGGGTTGCCGGATTCACGTCCCGGCGCATTGGCGGCCTGTTGCCCGCCCTGACCGCGCCCCCGGCTCGTCTTGGGTGCGGCAGCCGCAGGCCGAGGCGCCGCCCCACCCGCCTCCCAGCGCACCGGATGATCACTGCCGAGCACGGCCCGCACCGCCGACCGCACCGCCTCCACATTCCGCGGATCCGACAGCCGCTGCGCCAACGGCGCATGTTGATGCGCGAATACGATCACCTCCCCCTCGATCCGCGCCACCGATGCCCCCGATAACAACGCCTGCACCGTAGGCCCGAACTCCCGAACCTTCGCCCGAATCTCCCCCCAGGCCCCTTCCACCGCCCGCAACAAATCCCCCTGCTGCGCGACGTCCGCACCGCCCTGGTCCGCGCCCCCCTGCGCACCGCCGTGCCGCACGGCACCGCGTCCCTGCTGCTCAGCAGGACCTTGCGCATGTCCCGGCTGCTCGACAGCATCTTGCGCACGCCCCGACTGCTCGACAGCACCTCGCGCACGCCCCGACTGCTCGACAGCACCTCGCGCACGCCCCGACTGCTCGACAGCACCTCGCGCACGCCCCGACTGCTCGACAGCACCTCGCGCACGCCCCGACTGCTCGACAGCACCTCGCGCACGCCCCGACTGCTCGACAGCACCTCGCGCACGCCCCGACTGCTCGACAGCACCTCGCGCACGCCCCGACTGCTCGACAGCACCTCGCGCACGCCCCGACTGCTCGACAGCACCTCGCGCACGCCCCGACTGCTCGACAGCACCTCGCGCACGCCCCGACTGCTCGACAGCATCTTGCGCACGCCCCTGCTCGACAGCATTTTCTGCACGTCCCGGCTGCCCGGCAGTACTTTGGGTACGTTCCGGCTGCTCCGCAGTAGCTTGCACACGTCCGGGCTGCTCCGCAGTACCTTGGGCACGTCCCGGCTGCTCCGCAGCATCTTGCGCGCGCCCCTGCTGCTCAGCAGCATTTTGTGCACGTCCCGGCTGCCCCGCAGCATCTTGCGCGCGCCCCTGCTGCTCAGCAGCATTTTGTGCACGTCCCGGCTGCCCCGCAGCATCTTGCGCACGCCCCTGCTGCTCAGCACGATTTGGACGCCCCTGCCGCTCGGCAGCACCCTGCCGATCCGAGCCAACGCCCGCCGCCGACTCACCGCGTTGCGCCGCCGCACCAGCTCCGACCGGATCCGCGAAATCTCGCTCCGACCGCTGCACCGCAGCGTCGTGGTGCGTTTCGAGACTCGCGCCTGCCCCACTGGTCTGCTCGCTCGCCTGCGCCGGACCGGCCCCGGACGACACGCCACCTGCGGCAGCTTGATCAGGCCACTGATCCGAAATCGACTGCACAGCTTTCGAATTCGACGCCGCCGGCGCGTCTGCGGAATCGGAGTAGTCGCGCTGTCGCGGCTCAGTTGCCTCGGAGACCGCCTGCGCCCCTTCGGTTTCCAGCAATTCGGCGGCAGCCTGCGAGCCCACGGCATCAGCGAATTCGGCTCCACCGGGGCCGGACGCGACCGCTCGATCCGCAGCTTCGACGCCCGAAGACGTAGCGGAAGCCTCCCCCGGAGCGGCATCGGCCGAAGCAGCGGCAGCACCCGGCGAAGCATCGAAGCCTGCTTGTCCTGAGGAGGCCGCGTCGACGGGTGCGCCGCTCGTCCCGGCCGAGGCATCAACTCCGGTCGGATTTGTCGCGCCGAGTTGTCCGGTACTC
This sequence comes from Nocardia sp. CA-084685, assembly GCF_050955785.1. Taxonomy (NCBI): domain Bacteria; kingdom Bacillati; phylum Actinomycetota; class Actinomycetes; order Mycobacteriales; family Nocardiaceae; genus Nocardia; species Nocardia sp. CA-084685. Next base: position 407,088 of record NZ_CP192094.1, on the reverse strand, counting down.
GCGCCCCGTTCGACGAGTGTGGGATACGCACCCGTCTGCGTCTCGCCGTCCTGCGCCGTCGAATCGCCGGGCACGAAAGCGAATCCGGCCACTGCGTCGCCTTGCCGCGCGTCCGGGCTCCGGCCGACAGCCGAATGCTCGCTGGTGGTCCGATCCTCTGCCGTCGCCGAGGGCTGTGCTGCCACAGCGCTGTGTCCGACCGCCGGATCCTGCGCATCGACAAGGTGCTGGCCGCCGACATCGCCCTGTTCGGCAGCCGCGTTCCGGCGGGCGACAGGATCCTGCCCACCGGTCAGGCTTTCTTGATCGGCAGTCGACCGCACCGCCGCCGCGGCTCGCTCAGCAGGAAGGCTCTGCCCGGGAGCAGCACCTTGCCCGGCGACACCAGCGTGCCCGGCACCAGCCTGCCCGACAGTGCCAGCGTGGCCAGCAGCACCAGCCTGCCCAGCAACGCTCGCAGGGCTCGCGCCAGCGCGGGTGGCGTCTTTTTCGCGGCGGGCGGCGGCGAGGAGTTCCGCGCCTCGGCGGCGGGGAGGTTCGTTGGCCGAACGTGGTGGGGTCGATTGGGCAGGGGCTTCGGGCTCCGCCGGGGCGGAGGGTGCGGTGGCGGGCGGTGCCGCCGCGGTGGCTATGCCGCGTTCGAGGCGCTCCAGGCGTTGCAGGGTTGCGGATTCGGCGTCGGAGACCGATGGGAGGAGCATGCGGGCGCAGACGATCTCGAGCAGCAGGCGGGGGGCGGTGGCGCCGCGCATTTCGCCGAGACCCTCGTGCAGGAGCTCGGCATGCCTGGCCAGCGTGGCCGGGCCGGTGCGTTCGGCCTGTTCACGCATGCGGTCGAGGACATCGCCGGGGCCGGAGACCAGACCACGGTCGGCGGCGTCGGGGACGGCCCGCAGCAGGATCAGGTCGCGCAGGCGTTCCAGGAGGTCGACGGCGAAGCGGCGCGGATCGTGGCCCGCCTCCATGACGCGGTCGATGGTGCCGAACAGAGCGGCGCCATCGCTGGCGGCGAGCGCGTCGATCGCATCGTCGATCAGCGCGACATCGGTGACGCCGAGCAGCGAAACCGCCCGCGAATAGGTGACGCCCTCGGGTCCGGCGCCCGCGAGCAGTTGGTCGAGCACACTCAGGCTGTCGCGCGGCGACCCACCGCCCGCGCGGATCACCAACGGGTACACCGCCTCCTCGACCGGCACCTGCTCCTGCTCGCAGATCTTGCCGAGCAGTCCGCGCATAGTGGCGGGCGGCAGCAGCCGGAACGGGTAGTGGTGCGTGCGGGAGCGGATGGTGGGCAGCACCTTGTCCGGCTCGGTGGTGGCGAAGATGAAGATCAGGTGGGCCGGCGGCTCCTCGACGATCTTGAGCAGCGCATTGAACCCGGCCGTGGTGACCATATGCGCTTCGTCGACGATGAAGACTCGATACCGCGACTCCGCGGGCGCATAGAAGGCCCGGTCACGCAGTTCGCGGGTGTCGTCGACACCGCCGTGACTCGCGGCGTCCAGTTCGATCACATCGAGATTGCCCGGACCGCCCGGTCCGAGCGCGACACAGGAGGGGCAAACGCCGCAGGGTGTCGAGGTGGGGCCCTGTACACAGTTCAACGAGCGCGCGAGGATGCGCGCCGAGGAGGTCTTGCCGCAGCCCCGGGGGCCGGAGAACAAATAGGCATGACTGATGCGACCGGTGTCGAGGGCGGTACTCAGCGGGTCGGTGACGTGCTCCTGACCCACCACTTCAGCGAACGTTGCCGGTCGGTACTTCCGGTACAGAGCCACGGCCAGAGGTTACCGGCGCCCACCGACAAAGCACATTCCCCTCGACCGACAGGCCGGGCGCGGCGCGGTGCCGGGCGTTTCGTGTCATATATGTGATGTAGATCACAAGATGCTAAAACCTTTGTTAGCCCCCACTGATCAGCGGCGAAGGCGGCAATACCGGAGCAATCGAAGATCGAGAACGGATGAACGGCGAATTTTGGCGCCCGTCCAGTGCACTTCGCGCCGATTAGTTGTACTCACGCCCCGGTTCTGGATCCATAAACGGAGATAACGAATCAATCAACCGACATGACATCTACGCAATCGCCTGGCTACCGTGGTGATCGGCAACTTCGGTAGCCAAACCTTCATCAGGTTGGTGGCCCCGGCCGGTCCCTCATCCCGACCGGGGCACAACCTGAAACCCAGAATTCCGGCGCTTTTCGCCGACTCACACCACTTTCACCGGAGGATACTTCCACCGTGCCGTCGTGTGACGACATCGCCGCCGCCTGGCTTTCGAGCACCGATTTCGCCGACGACCATGCCGCCGTCGACCTGCTCAGCCGGGCGATCAGCCCTCAGGACTTCGCGATCAAACGCGATTCGCTACCGGTGGCCGCGGCCGCCGATCCGTCGACCGCCGCCGCCATCCTCGAACTACTAGAACGTGGCCAGGTGCCGACCATGGCGGCGATCCGCACCCTCACGGCGCAGAACGAGATGCGCAGGGAGGCCGAACGCATCGAACGCCTCGGCCGCCGCGCCCAGCGCAGCATCGATGACTTCGGCCGCATACTGGCCCGGCTGTCCGAGGACCACTGGATCGCGCACGGAACCGGTCCCACTCGACGCGATGTGCTGCAGTCCGAACCGGTGATGGCACTGATCCGGGACCGGATCGGCCCGATCGCCCCGACAGCAGTGAAACACCTCTGGTTGATCGAACGCGCACAGCGCGCGGGCTGGATCGCTTCCAATGCCAATCCCGGTTCCCTCTGCGCCGCAAGACGCTTCTACTCCGCGAAGTACGGCAATCGGGTTTCGCTGCGACCGATCAATACCATCGGCACGATCGTGGCGACCTATCTGCGCGACTATCTCGCCGAGAATGACCGTCCGCCGCGCTGGTCCACCCTCGCCCACGACCTGCGCGACGACCGCGGCCGCCGGATCTTCCACGACACCGCCGACGCGCGCATCCAGCGCCGGTGGCTCACCACCGCCGAATGGATGGCCGAACGCGATGACCTGCCGGTGCCAGGGCGACGCGGCCTACGCGCGTTGGCCAAGAAGGCGCGGCGCTGACTGTCTGGGCCGATAAACAGCGACGATGTGAGCATTCGGTAACTTCTTCGCAACGCATTGCGTGGAAGGAGTTACCCCGTGTCCTCAACCATCGATCCCGCGGCCACCGCCTGGCTGCTCATCAGTACGGCACTGGTGCTGATGATGACGCCCGCACTGGCCATTTTCTACGGCGGGATGGTGCGCTCGACCGGCGTACTCAACATGCTGATGATGAATTTCATCGCGATCCCGCTGGTAACCGTGGTGTGGCTGGTGGCCGGTTACAGCCTGGCATTCGGCAAGGACGCGGGTGGCGGTCTGATCGGGAATCTCGACCACGTCGGGATGGCGGGCATTGATCCGAATTCCGTCCACGGCACGATTCCGGAACTGCTGTTCGCCACCTTTCAGCTGACCTTCGCGATCCTGACCGCGGCACTGGTCAGCGGCGCGATCGCGGACCGCGCGAAATTCGCGGGCTGGATGGTCTTCGTACCGCTGTGGGCACTTGTGGTCTATGTACCGATCGCGCACTGGGTGTGGGGTCCGGACGGCTGGCTGGCCTCCTTCGGCGCGCTCGACTACGCCGGTGGCATGGTCGTGGAGATCGCCTCCGGCGCCTCCGCGCTGGCTCTGGCCCTCGTGCTTGGACCGCGCATCGGCTTCAAGACCGATGCGATGCGTCCACACAATCTGCCGTTCGTGCTGCTCGGTGCGGGTCTGCTGTGGTTCGGCTGGTTCGGTTTCAATGCCGGGTCGGCCCTGACCGCGAATGGTATTGCGGCAGCGGTATTCCTGAACACTCTGGTGGCAGGCTGTCTTGGCATGCTCGGCTGGCTCGCGGTCGAGCAGATCCGCGACGGTCGGCCGACCACCTTCGGTGCGGCCTCGGGTGTGGTGGCCGGTCTGGTCGCGATTACGCCTTCGTGCGGTTCGGTGAATATGCTCGGCGCGCTCATTGTCGGTCTAGCGGCCGGTGTGGTGTGTTCCTTCGCGGTCGGCTGGAAGTTCAAAGCGGGCTATGACGATTCGCTCGATGTGGTCGGTGTGCACTTCGTCGGCGGTATCGTCGGCACGCTGCTGATCGGACTCCTGGCCAACCAGGTGATGACCGGGGGTGTCGAGGGTCTGTTCTACGGCGGCGGACTCGCGCAGTTCGGCAAGCAGTTGGTCGGCGTGCTGGTGGTCGCGGTGTATGCCTTCGCCATCTCGTTCGCACTCGGCAAGACCATCGACCGGTTCCTCGGATTCCGGGTCAGCAAGGAAGACGAGATCGCGGGCATCGACTCTGTGCTGCATGCGGAGACCGCGTATGCCGAAGGCGTGCACGGACATGCGCCGCGGCGCTTCGGTGAGGGGCACTTCGGGCACCCGCACGGTGACGATCACTGATACGAACACCAACAGCGCCACAGCACTTTACTGAGCCCGAGGTCACGACGCGGCCGACGGCATAACTACGCGACTTGGTCCGCCGATGCCAGCCAGGTGTTGCACTGGGATGTCCGATCGGCCTTGTAGCCCTGCGTGAACCAGTCCCCGGCGTTCTGCCCGGTGCCATGATCGCGCGCGTCACCCTGCTTGTCGCCGCGCCCATACGTGTCCTTCGTGGCACGGGCCCCTTGCGCATCGGAAAAGGCACCATCGTAGACCGATGTGCCGACGTACATTCCGGAGAAACACTGCGCTTGCAACTCCATGCGGCGTGACAGCTCCAGCCCGCGCGCGCTGCGGGTGCCCGCCGCGCTGCGTTCGGTGTTCATCTGCTGTGTCATCCCCGAGATCGCCTGCACGTGATGGCCGTACTCGTGCGCGAAGACCGCCAAGTAGATCACCACATCATTGCCATACTTCTCGGCCTGGATGTGATCGAGCGGCATGTAGATCGTATGGTTCGCAGAACAGTAGAACGCCGCATAGTTGCCACCGGATGAGGTACACGGCGACGACTCGTCCTGTGCTCGGGCGGGCGCCCGAACATTCGGGCTGGAGAACGGCAGATTCGACCCCTGCACAGCGGGCCGCCACTTCTTGTCCAGACAAGCCGCTGCGGCCTCGAAGAACCGTTGGGCCGCGGCGGCCGTAGCGGCCCAGGACGGATAATCGCAGTCGATATTGATCAGCCCGTTGTCGGTATCGCTGAACAGCGGATTGTCCCCGAGCTTCGCGACCGGTTGCGGCCCGGCCGGTTTCGTCGTGGTCGGCGCGGCGGCGCGGCTGGTGGCCGCCGCGGCGGGCGATGTCGGGATTGGCGAGGAGGTCGACGATGAAGTCGGCGGAGTGTAGGTGTAGCTCGGCGTCGGCGGGGTGTAGGTCGACGGACGGTTGCGCTTCTTCTCGTTATCGGCCGAAATCGCCGATGAGACAAAGAGTCCAGCGACCACGACGATGACCGTCAGCACACCGAACAGGGCACTGAGCCCAGCACCCGAACTCCTGCGTCGCGGCGGGTACGGACGCGGCGGATAACCCGGCCGCTGATACGGCATCGGCGGACCGTACGGCGCCGCATAGGGGGAAGGATATCCGGGCGGATAGCCCTGTGGCGGACCATATCCCGGCGGTTGCTGATATCCGGGAGCGGTTTGATATCCCGGAGCAGATGGAAATCCGGGTGCGGGCTGATGCCCAGGCGCTGAGTGATGCCCAGGCACGGACTGATGACCGGGCGCGGACTGATATCCAGGTGCGGACTCCTGCCCAGGCCCGGGTTGATGACCGGGCGCGGGTTGATGACCGGGCGGCGGCTGATATCCGGGCGACGAACCATAGCCGTGAGGCGGCCGCGTCATCTACTCACGACACCGAATTGGCCGACGCGGTGAACGTATTGCACTGTGCAGCACGGTCTTTGTCCACCCCGATCTCGAACCATGTGCCGCCATTTTCCGCCGTCCCATGATCGCGCATATCGCCGCGCTGGTCGCCGCGGCCGTGTGCGTCGCGGCGCGCGAGGGTGATCTGCGACGTGGTCAGCGAACCGCCATTGGACGAGGAGCCGAGGTACATGCCGTCGAAGCAGTTGGCCTGCAACTCGATTCGGCGCGAGAGCTCCAAACCGCGGTCGCTGCGTACGCCCGCGTCGACGCGATCGCTATTGGCCTTGCGCAGGATTCCGGCCATCGCCTGTACGTGGTGGCCGTATTCGTGGGCGAAGACCGACAGATAGACGATCCAGTTGTCCTTGAACAGCTCGGTCTGCAACTGGCTGATCGGCATGTAGATCGTCTTGTTCGCCGGGCAGTAGAAAGCAGCGAAATTACTGGTGGAGCCGGTGCACGGGGTGGTGATGCCGTCCGTGGTCGCGCTGACATTCAGCGTCGGCGACTGGAATGGCAGATTCTTCTGTGCCAGTACGGGTTTCCACGCCGATTCCAGGCAGGCCGCGGCGGTCTCGAAGAACTTGCGCGCGGTGTCCACCTGGGTGCTCCACGTCGAGTACGAGCACTTCGCCGGGATCAAGGTGGTGTTCGGATCGGTCAGCAGCGGGTTGGTTCCGGTCTCCGATACGCCCCCATTCGAATCCGGGGCGTAGGTCATGCTCGGGCCGGGTCCGGAGGAAGTGCTGCTGTGCCTGCCGTGCGAAATCGCGCCGCGCACCAGGCCACCCACGACCACGACCACAATGATCAACAGCAACGCGATCCATCCGCCGCCGCTCTTGCGCTGCTGCGGTGGACGTCCAGGCGGACCGTAGGGCATCGGCGCGCGCTGTCCGTATCCGTGCACTGGATAACCGGGCTGCTGGCCATAACCCGGCGGTGGACCATAACCGGGCTGTCCGTAGCCGGACGGATAACCCGGCTGCTGGCCGTAGCCGGGCTGCCCATATCCCGGCGCGGGACGATATACGGGCTGGCCATATGGCGCACCGGGGCGCGGCGGAACCGGCCCATAGCCGTACGGTGGTTGGGTCATGTCCCCCGTACCCCCTCGTCTCATGATCGCCGACCGTGTTGAATTTGCGGCGCTCCCGGGGCCCTTCGTGGTTACGCTGCGCTACCGCCTGCGGACCCGTCGCTCGCGCCGGGCTGCTGACGCAGCTTAGCAACTTGTCTAGAGTAGGCAGCCATGCTGACTTTACGGGGGGGCGCCGCGAGCGCGCTGCTTCTCGCCGCTGCGGGAATGCTGGCCGCCGCACCGCTTGCCCACACGGAGCCCGCAACCGATGGCGTCGAGATTGTCGCGGATCTGAAGCTGAGCCGCGAGGGTGTGCTCGAGGTCACCGAGAGGGTGACCGTCCCCGCCGATAGCGGCTTCAAAATGACACTGCCGCTGCGCCTCAAGGTCGGCAACGACGTCGAACGCGTCTTCAAGGTCACCGATGTCGATACCAAGGGCACCGGCACCGCGACGGTGGCGAACGATCTGTTCACTATCGATGCCAAGCCGGGTGAATCGACCTTCACCTACGCGATCCACAACACGGTCAGCGACGCGCCGGGCACCCAGGTCTTCCGCTGGCTCGGCACCATCAACGCCGATGTCGCATCGATCGATGCGTCCCTGATCAGCCCGAGCTACGAAATGGGTGTGGTCGACTGCAAATTGGGTCCGCCCGGCAATCTGCGGCAGTGCTCGGATCTGCAGATCGAGGCGGACGGGGTGCTCTACTGGCGCCAGACCGACCTACGCAAGGGCGACAATATCGACCTGACCTTGCAAATGCCGCCCGGCACGGTGCCCGCCAATGCCGATATTCGCGATAACAACGAGGCGGGTGCCTTCTCCTTCACGACCCCGGTGCTCGTCGCATTCGGTGTACTGCTGCTCGCACTGGCCGCAATGGCTGCCTACGTGCTCATGACAAGGCGGGAAAATGCCGCTGCCACAGCCGGTTCGGAGACGATCGATCCGCTGCTGCGCGACGGTAAGCAGGTGCAGTTCACCTCTCCGGACGGCATTCTGCCCGGCGAGGCAGGCGTATTGCTCGACGAACATGCCGATCCGAGCGATATCGCGGCGACGGTGATCGACCTCGCCGTGCGCCGGTACATCTGGATCACGCCGGTCAGCGATACCGATTGGCGCATCGACCGGGTGAACGCGCCCGATGACCAACTGCGCGATTACGAGAAGGCGGTCTACCGCGCGCTGCTGCCGGACGGCACCGATTCGGTGACCGTCGGTGAATTGCGTGCGCCGGGCCGCGTGCAGTCCCAAACTGTGCGCAGCGCAATGCTCGCCGATGCGGTCGAGCGCGGCGCCTTCATCGACCGAGCCCGCATCGGATTGCCGATCCTGTTGGGTGGGGCACTGATCGTCGGCGGAATCGCCGCGACCGTCACCTTGGCGCTCACTTCGGGCAGTGCCCTGGTCGGCGTCGCCATCCTGCTCGCCGGTGTCGCGACCGTGCTGCTGCCGCGATTCCTACCGGTCCGCACCGCCCAGGGCCGCGAACTCGTCGGCAGGATCCGCGCACTCCAGCGTGGCCTGGACGCGACTACCCGCGACCAGATCCCGCCCGCCGACCAGGAATTGGTCTTCTCGCGTGCGCTGCCGTTCATGGTGATCGGCGGCCGCGCCGACAACTGGATCCGCGCCTTCCGCGACCTGAATCTCGCGGCCGATTCCCAACCCGGCCTCTACTGGTTCGGCACCTTCGAACGCGACCGCAACCTGCAACGTTTCGCCGGCCACTTCCCCTACTTCATCACCGCCCTCGAAGGTCTTTTCACCTAAGGTGGGCAGCCCATCGACGGTAGTCATATGGTGGCGCGACACCCCGCCCCAACCACCATATGACTACTGGCGCCAATGAAGTCCCTGCAACACAACAGCAGTCGGTCCGAGTGTCGATACGGCACACGACGTGGCCACGACGGTCGGGCAACCATTCGACAGCAATTGACGGGACTGCCGAGGCGGGGAGTCTGTGCAGGACAACAGGAACCGCCTCGGCCACCAACCCGCCGCGCGGGACCACTTACGTTGTCATGCGCGGGGCTACTCTGCGAGCATCGTGCGGCGGATGGCGGAGAGCGGATCGGCGTAGATGGCGCTCAGTGAGGTGACCACCGCGGCGAATTCCTGCACCTTGCCACCGAATCCGCTGATGCGGATATCGGTCGGTGGGAGTTGGGAGGATTGGGTGAAGGCGCGGGCGACATGGGCGACGGCGGGGCGGTAGCCGGTGAAGGCCTGGCCACCGAGGATCACCCGGTCCGGATTGAGCATGTCCCGGACCATCGCCACGGTATGGCCGAGAATGGTGGCGCGCTCGGCGAGCAACTCCTGTGCATCCGCCGCACCTGCCTCGGCGGCGCGGTACAGGTCGGCGATGGTGGTGCCGCCGGTGCCTTTGTGCGCCGGAATGATCCCGCGCCCAACGGCTCTGGCGTGCAGCGACCGATCACCGACGGTCACCTCGAGGCAGCCGCGCCGTCCGCAGGTGCATTCGACATCGGAGCCGGTCGGGAAGTGCGCGATCGAGCCGGGGCCGCTGCTGGGAGTATGCACCCGGCCGTCCAAAGTCACGGCGATACCGGCGGTTTCGCGAACGTAGAAGTACAGGCTGCTGCCCGGGCCGCCGATACCACGCGGTTCGCCGGTCGGCAACAGCAGCTCCGACGCCGCCATCGCCTCGACGTGCGGCGCCACCGAAACCGGCAGCTCGAGCACCTCGCCGAGCACCGAACCGACCTGCGCGCCTTGCCAAGCCAACTTGGGATGATCGACCACACCGGTGGCGGCATCGACCCGGCCACCGATCGCCACACCGGCCCAGAGCGGCTTGCGCCGGTGCCAGCGCTGCAGGAAGGCCTTGGCGCTGCGCGCGACGGTCGTGGTCGCGAAGTCCTGACCGGTCTGCGGCGTCGCGATGGCCAGCCCGCCGAGGATGCGCCCGCGCAGATCGGCCGCGACGATCTTGGTGACCGCGGCGCCGATGTGGATGCCGAGGGTCAGATAGGCCTCGTGGTCCATTTCGAACGGAACTCGCGGACGTCCAACCGCACCCGACGCGGTCAGGTCGGGGCGTTCGCGCAGTAGCCCGGCGGCCAACAGTGCGGATACCTGGCGGTTGACCGTGGCGATGCTCAAACCCGTTGTGCGCGCGGCATTGTCACGGGACACCGGACCGCCAATCGCGGTACGTAGCACGGCTGCTGCTGGATTGTCGGCGATGCGGAGTTCCGGCGCGACGACAGGGCGCTGGACACGGACACGACCAGTTACGACCCTGGAGGCGGATCGATCAAGGGTGAGGGACATATGAAGATTCCTTGCTGAAGTCCCGTACCACGGGACATGCCTACACGTGCGGCGGCTGGGCAGCGCACGAGCCGAAAGAGCGGCTCAGCTGCAGCAGGAACAACACAGTTCGCGAGTCAACGGCAGTCGCAGACCCAGTGCGGCGGTCACATAGGTGACCCGCAGTGCGGTCGGACGGCTCGAAGACATGGGATCAAAGTTAACACCGAAATCGCGGTGTACCAAGCCCTGCCAGCGGCGCGCGACCTCGCCGAATGCGTGATTCGCATCGAAATCCTTGCCGCGCAGCATGTTCCGATCAAGCTGTGGCCCAGCGCACGATATGCCCGAAAACGCCGAATGGGGGTCGCATTTTGGCGACCCCCATGGGGTGACTGGCTCGCCCGATCCCGGGCTGTTCGGTTACGCCGTTTCCGCGACCAACTGACGACGGGCCAGCAGTGCGGTGGCCGAGGCGATCAGCCCGACCAGCGCGACCACGGTGACAAGGTACAGACCCGGCCGGTACTGCCCGATGCTGGTGGCGGCGCCACCGCTGATCAGCCCGGTGACGACGGCGAGCACCACCGCGCCACCGATCTGACCGGAGGTCTGCACCAGCCCGGAGGCCAACCCCTGCTCGTGGTCGGCGATGCCCTCGGTGGCCTGCACCATGACCGACGAGAAGCCGAGTGCGAAGCCCAGGCCGAGCAACAGGAACGCGGGCAGGTAGTCCACGGCGTAGGTCGGGTCGGCGCTACCGCCGAAGGAGATGAACCAGACGTACCCGATCACGAACGAGGTCATCGAGGCGATGATCATCGGTGTGGTGCCATAGCGGTCGATCAGCTTGCCCGCGACCGGCGACAGGATCGCCACGATAACGCCCGTCGGAGCCAGGGCCAGCGCCATCTTCAGCGGTTCCCAACCCAAGGTGTTCTGCAGGTACAGCGACACGATCGTCTGGAAGCTGATGTAGGAGCCGAAGATGGCCAGCGCGGCCAGATTCGCCCGGACGATCGACTTCACCTTGAAGATACTCAGCCGCACCAGCGGGTGGGCCACTTTGTTCTCGACCACGAAGAACGCGCTCAGCAGGGCGACGGCGATTACCGTGGTCGCGACAACCGTTGCGGTGAGGCCCTTTTCAGGTGCGGTGACGATGGTGTAGACGGCGGCCAGCATGCCACCGGTCAACAGTGCGGCACCTGCGAAGTCGATGCGACCCTGCTCCTTCTCGATGTTGCGCGGCACCACGAGGTAAGCGGTGAGCACCACGGCCGCGACGACCAGCACCGGGACGTAGAAGGTCAGCCGCCAGTCGATGCCGGTGAGCAGGCCGGAAACGATCAGGCCGGAGGCGTAACCGGTGGCGCCGAAGACGGTGAAGATCGACAGTGCGCGGTTGCGGTCGCGGCCTTCCTTGAAGGTGGTGGTGATGATCGAGAGCGCGGCGGGTGCGGTGAATGCGGCGGCGACGCCCTTGATGATGCGACTGGCGATCAACAGCGCACCGTCATCGACCAGACCGCCCGCGAGCGAAGCGAGTCCGAAAACCACCAGGGCGGTGAGAAATACCTGGCGACGGCCGAGCAGGTCGGCGGCTCGGCCACCGAGCAACAGCAGGCCGCCGTAGCCGAGGATGTAGCCGTTGACGATCCATTGCAGGCTCTCGGTATCGAGTCCCAGTTCGGATCCGATGGACGGCAGCGCGACGCCGACCATCGAGACATCGAGTGCGTCGAGGAACATCGCCAGACCAGCGACGAAAAGCACGGCCCACAACTTCGGGCCCCAACGGCCCGGGGTGTGGTCGGTAGATGCGGCGATCCGGGTGTCGGGTGGGGTAGCTGTCATAGTCACGTTCGGTAATTTAGATGCACACGCATTAAATGTCAACGCAAGTAATGCGCGGACATGAAAGGGCTGGTCGCGATCTTGCCGCCAACACGCGAAGGCCCCGCTCAGTACTGAGCGGGGCCTGTCTCCGTGGTGCGATCAGCCCGGGTAGACGTAGTGCTTGGGCCCGAAGTGGCCGGTCCCGCTGGAGCCCGCATACGGCAGGTCGAGCGGAGCGATATTGAGCTTGTGCGGATTGCCGTCGATGTCGGCTTGCCAGCAATCCTGCTGTACGCCATGGAAACTGGTGCACACGATCCGGGTACTCGTGCCGAATGGCGAGGTCAGGCGGTTGCGGTCGGAAAATGGGTTCCAGTAGTCGGGATCGGATTGGACCGCGAAGTCTTTGGTCTCATAGACCTCGAGTCCGCCGCCGTTGGAGGGCCAGTCGTCGGCAGCGGCTGTACCGGCACCGATCAGCACGCCGGCCCCCGCCGTCGCGAAGAGTAGTGCGATTCGCAGAAAGCGCTTGATATCGAAGTTCATCACTATCCCCTCCTGCTTCCAGAGTCTCTGAGCAGCCTGAGCATGCTAGCCGGATCGGCCCGGTCTTCCCCACAACAAGAAGGCCCCGCCCAGTCGAGAGGTACTGGGCGGGGCCTGTTTTCCGTGGCGACGGTGAGGCCACGGATGCCGAGCGACCTACTTGGGCGGGGCGAACGGCTGGTTGATGGTGGTGAAGTACTGGATCGCCGCACCGATCGCGACCGGGGCGGTGACAAAAATCTGACCGGCCAGGGTGCCCAGTGCGCCGACGGCGACGATGCCGCCGAGGCAGCCGATGGCCGCGGCCGGAATGAACGGACCGAACAGACCGACGATGGTGGCCGAGGCGACCGTGGCACCGGCGATACCGCCGAGCACGCAGCCGGCCGCGCCGCCGATGAGACCGCCGACCAGCGTGCCGATGGTTGCCGCCGCCGAGATGGTGCTCGTCAGACGGGTCCAGGCCGCGACCTCACGGTCGTATGGGGTCTTCCAGGGGGCTTGATCCTCGTAGGGCAGCGCGACCGGTTTGTAGACCGCGTGTTCGCGATCGATTTGCGGAGTCAGGCTAGCGCTGCGATCGGAAATCTGCGCGGCGATGGGGAATTCGAAGTCGTCGATCTTGAACCGCAGCGGCGTGCCCGCGAGCACGGTGCCGTCGGCGGCCTTGATCTGGAAGACATCGCCCTCGACCGCCAGCGAACCCGCGTCGGTCTTGATAATCGATGTATCGCCTACTGCTTCGGCGGTGAAATTGATTGCGCTATCGTCACTTTCGGTCGCGGCCGGGGCGGCGACCGAGGTGCCCGCGGCCACACCGGTCGTCATTGTCACCAGCGCCGCGACGACGGCGAGTTTCCTCATCCTCATGTACTGCATTCCCTCATCTAGGTGTTGCTACCGACGGAAAAGCATCGGCGAGAACTCAATCGAGCACGAGGGAAAAATGCAGACAGATTCGAATAGGCAAACCTGGAGCGACCTCAGGACTTCTTGGCCGCGGCTTTCATCTGCTTCTTGAAAGCCCGTACTTCCACAAGGGATTCGCCGTCGACGATATCGGCGGCCGAGCGCCGCGAGCCCGTTTCGGAGTAGGCGCCGGCCGCCACTTCCCAGCCCTTCGGCCGCACGCCGAGCTGCTTGCCGAGCAGTGCGAGGAAGATCCTGGCCTTCTGATCGCCGTAGCCGGGCAGGTCCTTCAAACGGCGCAGCACCTCTTTACCGTCCGGATCGCCCTGGGTCCAGATGCGGTCGGTCTTGCCGTCGTAATGCTCGACCACATAACGCGCGAGTTCCTGGGTGCGGCGGGCCATGGACCGGCCGTAGCGATGAATGGCGGGCGGAGTCGCACACAATTCTTCGAACGCCTCGGTATCGGCGTCGGCGATCCGCTGGATATCGAAGCCGTCCATGCGGTCGGCGATTTTCTTCGGCCCGCGGAAGGCGTGTTCGAGCGGAAACTGCTGATCGAGCAGCATGCCGGTGAGCAATGCGAAGGGATCCTCGGAAAGGAGTTTGTCCGCTTCCGGCTCCTGGGCCAGACACAGCTTCACAGTCGCGGAGTTCGCTTTGGTCACGGGACTTCCTTTCGCCGGTACCGAACTCTGTCGATCATCTCACTCGGCGCCGCTAGCGACTGGTTGGAGGTCGCTCGAAAAGCTGGGCCACACGGTCCGGCCGACCCGGATCGATGGTATGCCCGAATCGTGACCGACATCACAGACCTGCCGTGCGATGCGGTCGGCGCCGAAGTAGGCTCAGCGCCATGCCTCAGACGACGGCAATACCAAGAGACGGAATCGGGCCCATGAATACACAGGGGTTACGCCCGGATCGCTTCGACAGGGCGGGCCAGGATCAGTTGGTCGACGTGCGGGATCTGCAGGCGGCACTGCCGGGCATCCGCCGACTGCGCACGTGGGCACATGAAGCATTGGCGCTGCAGCCGGGCGAAAGTGCGGTCGATATCGGATCGGGCACCGGCACGGAGGTCATCGCCTTCGCGGATGCGGTCGGCCCGACCGGCACCGCGATCGGCGTCGAACCCGATCCGCAGCTGCTCGCCTCGGCTGAACGCCGCGCTCTGCAGTCCGGTTCGACGGCGAAATTCCATTCCGGCGACGCCTACGGGCTGCCGTTCGGCGCGAACACCTTCGACGCCGCACTCTGCGAGCGGGTGTTCCAGCACCTGACGGCACCGAATCGCGCAGCCAACGAGATCGCCCGGGTGCTCAGGCCGGGCGGTCGTGTCGTGGTGGTGGACAGCGACTGGGGCACGGCGATTGTGCACCCCGGCGACCGGCAGGTGGTTCGCGATGTCGTCGACACCCTGATCGCCGCCACCACCAACCCGTTTTCCGGCCGCAGGCTACCCGGACTACTGACCAAGGCGGGCCTGGTGATCGACGAAGTCGGCTCGCACGCCTTGGTGCAGGACCGGACGGTCGGGGCAGGTGCGCTGGTCAACCGCATCTCGGCCATGGCGGTCGCGCGCGGCTCCATCACCGAGGCGCAGCGCGATCAGCTCGTCGCGGATCTGGAACGGGGCGCCGAAACCGGCGACATCCACCTATCGGTGACCATGTTCGCCGTGCTGGCGCACAAACCCCGCTGATCGTGGCCGTCGACATTTCCACCGAAGCGGTGATCGAGCGACCGCGGGCGCAGGTCGCCACATTCGCGGGGGATCCGTCGAACGCTCCGCAGTGGTACGCCAATATCGACCGCATCGAATGGCGAACCGAGCCGCCGCTGCGGGTCGGATCACGCATGGAATTCGTCGCGCGGTTCCTCGGCAGGCAACTCGTCTATACCTATGAAGTAATCGAGTACGCGCCCGGCGAGCGACTGGTAATGCGCACCGCTGAGGGCCCGTTCCCGATGCAGACGACCTACACCTGGACCGACGCTGGACCGGACCGCACCCGAATGACCCTGCGCAACACCGGAACACCCAGCGGGTTCGGCAAGGTGGCCGCACCGATCATGGCGGCCGCGATGCGGCGGGCCAATCGCGCCGATCTGGCCCGGTTGCGGGCACTACTGGAAGTTTGAAATACCTTGGGCGCGTATCGAATCGATACGCGCCCAAGGTATTTGCCGACTATTTCTGCAGCAGCTTCTCGGTGGCCGCGAGCAGTACACAGGTGGCCAGACCGTCCATTGCCTTCTCCAGTTCCGGCAGCTGCGGGAAACTGGGTGCGATGCGGATGTTCTTGTCTTCCGGGTCGTTTTTGTACGGGAAGGCCGAACCGGCCGCGGTGAGCGCGATACCGGCATCCTTGGCCAGCGCGATCACCCTGGCTGCGGTGCCTTCCAGGACGTCGAGGCTGATGAAGTAACCGCCCTTCGGTTCGGTCCAGGACGCCACCTTGGACGCGCCGAGCCGATCCTCCAGAATCTTCAGTACCAGGGCGAATTTCGGTTCGAGAATGGCGCGATGCTTCTGCATATGCGCCCGCACACCATCGGCATCCTTGAAGAATCGCAGGTGGCGCAGCTGGTTGATCTTGTCCGGGCCGATGCTCTTCTTCGAGGCGTGGTCGAGGTACCAGTTCAGGTTCGGCGTCGACGCACCGAGGAAGCTCACCCCCGCACCGGCAAAGGTGATCTTCGAGGTCGAGGCGAAAACGATGGGGCGGTTCGGATTTCCGGCCGCAGCAGCCATGCCGAGCACATCGAGGACGGGTGCGGCGGTATCGGTCAGCGGGTGCACCGCGTAGGCGTTGTCCCAGAACAGGCGGAAGTCCGGGGCCGCAGTGGGCATCGAAACCAATTCCTGGACAACATCTTCGGAGAAGATGACGCCGGTCGGGTTGGAGTAGTTCGGCACCGCCCAAAGACCCTTGATCTGCGGATCGTTGGCCACCAGTTCGGCAATGGCGTGCACATCCGGACCATCATGACGGATCGGAACCGGAATCATCTCGAAGCCGAGCGCCTCGGTGATCGCGAAATGCCGGTCGTAGCCGGGACTCGGACACAGGAACTTCAGCGTAGGCTCGGCCACCCAGCGGCGCTCGGAATCCGGTGTGCCGTACAGCAATGCGTAGCTGATCACATCGTGCATCAACTCGAGGCTGGCGTTATTGCCCGCGATCAGATTCTCGACCGGGATGCCGAGCAGCTCACCGAAGATCGCGCGCAATTCCGGGAGACCGTGCAGCCCACCGTAATTGCGGCAGTCGGTGCCCGTACCGTCCTTGAAATCGCCCGGACCGGGCAGGGTGAGCAGTTCGGCGGAGAGGTCGAGTTGTTCCGGCGAAGGTTTACCCCTGGTCAGATCCAGCGTGAGCTTCTCGGTCTTGAGCGTCGCGTAATTCGCGGTCTGGGTCTCGTGTTCGGACACGAGCTCCGGGGGGCTCATCAAACCGATCTGCGTTTGCCGGGGCATCCTGGGCAGCCTTTCGAAGCAGCGAAGGGGCGATTGACGTCCGAACCGACGTGCTGGGGTCGGACCCTTGGTCCAGCCGAGCGCGTTCGACGTCCGGCGGACCGTGTTCACGTTACCCGGCGGTTGCTCCGAATTGGAGTGAATATAGGGGACCCCGCGCACCCGGCAGAGCCCGTTGACCCTTGCTGCCTTCCGGCCCTGGGGGAGTTCACAGGATGCGCGCCGCGCGGGATCCGTCCACAAGTGTAGCCGGCGGATCCGACAATGATCACCACCGGGGCATCGAAGATGGCCCGAGCTGGGACTTCCCCACCGCGACCGGCCCCAATTTGGTGACCGGCCGGGGGCACCCGGTATGCTGCTGCACGGAGGATTCGCCTAGTGGCCTATGGCGCTCGCCTGGAACGCGGGTTGGGTTAACGCCCTCAGGGGTTCAAATCCCCTATCCTCCGCCACAAAACAGCAGGTCAAATTCGTTCGCGCGAATCTGACCTGCTGTTTTTGTATGCACCGATCCACACGTACGCGGCCATGATCCAGGTGGCCCGGTTTATTCATCTGCAGGCCCAGGCGGGGCGCAGCACCAATCGGTGCCAGGTCAGGTCGTGGATCGAGTGGCGCAGTCGAATACCTCGTTCAGCGCATCGCGTAGCAGGTTCGCGTAGGTATCGATGTCCGGTAGCGCGGCGGTGTCGGCGTGGATCGAGACGGTGACGGTGTCGCCGAGGCCATGTACGCCGTGCGTGAGATGCATCACCGAGCCGATCGCGGGGAAGCCGCCGGTGAAGCGGATGGGGGCGCCGCCGAAGGTCAGGTCGGCGGGTCCGCGGTTGACGCTGGAGACGACGGTGTGTCCGGCGATCGAGTCGGGGACGGCGTCGAGCGGGTAGCGCTCGATGTCGCGGCGTAGTAGTCGGGCGGGGATGACGGCGGTTACGCGGTCCTGTGCGGTCAGCAGTGGATGCTGGGCGCGGGTTCGGCGCTCGGTGAGGGCCGCTGCGATTTTGCCGGCGCGGGCCAGTAGGTCCGGTTCGTCGATGAACAGGTCGACGCTCAGGCTGCGATAGTTATTGCGAGCCGCTATCCGGTTGTCGGACAAGGCCATCGGCACCTGTACGCCCAGACGGTCCACTCGTTCACCTCGCGCCGTGAGGTAGCGATCCAGTGCGATCGACACAGCGGTCAGCGCGGCCACGGTCACGGTGTGGCCCGGAATGCGCATCCGTTCGGCATCGCAAACGAGCATCCGCACCTGATGAGCATGCCGATCCGGCGAACCGCCCCGGTTCACCGGACTCGGCGTGAACCCGGGCCCAGGTTCAGGAATCCTTCCCGCAGTTGTCGATTCGGCCAATTCCCGCTGTGCCCGGAAGGCTTGATACCCGCGAATTGCCGTGCGCGCGAACTGAATCGGCATCCGAACCAGAGCCAGCACCGAATGCACGTGTATGGGATCCACCGGTGCCGACTCGACCGCTGCCGCTGCGAGCCATCGACCGAGGCGAGCGACCCGCCCAGCCACCGCCCGAGCAACCGAATCCAACGCCGCAGCAACCGGCGCGCCACCGATCACCGAGGCAACCGGTGCGGCCTCGGCAATCCGTTCGACCGCAACAGCCTCGTCCCGCACGGCGGTCTCGCCCTCCGCAACCGCCTCGACATCGGAAAACAACGCCCTGGCGAGCTCCGCACCGCGCCGCCCATCCGCCAACGCATGCGACATCTGCAACACAACCACCATCGCGGGCCCACCACCCCCGGGGGCGCCGATAACCCCACGGAACACATGCAATCGCCACGGCCGCACCGCGGCGTCCACTCCGGTGCCGAGCAGTTTGCCGAGCGCCATACACACACTCGGCCAATCAGGTTCCGGAAGGAAATGTTCTACAAATTGCTCGGCACGGTATTCACATCGAACCCATGCCGGATAGTCCAGATCTGCGGGCAGCTCGCGCAGCCGGACCGACAGATCGGCAATGTCGGCACTGCGCCGCGCGACGAACTCGCGCAGTGGCCCACCGGAACGCCCGGAATCGTCGAAGCAATAGAGCATGAAGAGGTCATTTCGGGTACGGCTCGACAGCCAGTACATCGTCGCGTCCTGGGCGGCCACCGTACTCACGACTCGACAATATGACACCCGGTTACCCGAGGAAGCGAGCAGCATCGAAAAACTGAATGATCTTGTTCCACATTGCGGTTGAGGGAAACCTATCGATTCCCGACCGATCCCCTGCTACCGTCTGTAGTAGAACATGTACCACCTCTCACCCAGAGCGGGGTGTCGGCCATGGCTGTTGACGTAGGTCGTAGGGCAAGCGAACAAGCCAACTCGTTCGACGAGCGATATAAGGCCGCGGCGTTCATGAAGCGGTCGATCAACAAGGTCTTTCCGACCCACTGGTCGTTCCTACTCGGCGAGATCGCGCTCTACAGCTTCATCATTCTGGTGCTGTCCGGTACCTATCTGACGCTGTACTTCGACCCATCGATGGCCGAAGTCACCTACAACGGCGCATACCAGCCGCTGCGCGGGGTGTCCATGACCCGCGCGTACGAAACAGCGCTGAACCTCTCCTTCGAGGTCCGCGGCGGTCTATTCGTGCGCCAAGTCCACCATTGGGCCGCACTATTGTTCGCGGCCTCCATCATCGTGCACCTGTTCCGGATCTTCTTCACCGGCGCATTCCGCAAGCCGCGCGAGGCCAACTGGGTGCTCGGCTCCCTGCTGCTGATCCTCGCGATGTTCGAGGGGTACTTCGGCTACTCGCTGCCCGACGACCTGCTCTCGGGCACTGGCCTGCGGGCGGCGTTCTCGTCGATCACGCTCGGCATTCCGCTCATCGGCACGTGGATGCACTGGCTGATGTTCGGCGGCGACTATCCGGGCGAGATCATCCTGCCGCGACTGTTCATCGCGCACGTGCTGCTGTTCCCCGGCATTATGCTCGCGCTGATCGCGGCACATGTCGCGCTGGTCTGGTACCAGAAGCACACGCAATTCCCTGGGCCGGGTCGCACCGAGAACAATGTCATCGGTGCGCGGATCGTGCCGGTCTTCGCCGCGGACCAGGGGGCGTTCTTCGCATTCACACTCGGTGTGGTCGCACTCATGGGCGGCCTGCTGCAGATCAACCCGATCTGGGCCTTCGGCCCCTATAGCCCGGCCAAGGTATCGGCGGGCACCCAGCCGGACTTCTACATGATGTGGACCGACGGCATGATGCGCTTGATCCCACCGTGGGAGCTGTATCCGGGACGCTATACCGTGCCCGCACCGTTCTGGGGCGCGATGATCATGGGCCTGGTCTTCGCCATGCTGATCGCCTATCCGTGGATCGAACGGCGCCTGACCAAGGACACCGCGCACCACAACCTGCTGCAGCGCCCGCGCGACGTACCGGTTCGTACCGCGATCGGCGCGATGGCGATCACCTTCTACGTGGTACTGACGCTGTCCTGCGTGAACGACATCATCGCCTACAAATTCGACGTCTCACTGAACGCGACCACCTGGGTCGGCCGCATCGGCATTCTCACCCTGCCAGCGGTGGCCTATTTCGCCGCTTACCGCATCTGCCTCGGCCTGCAGCGTAGCGACCGCGCGGTGCTCGAGCACGGCATCGAAACCGGCATCGTCCGGCGGCTACCGCACGGTGAGTACATCGAGATCCACCAGCCGCTCGGTCCGGTCGACGCACACGGTCATCCGATTCCGCTGACCTACCAGGGCGCGACGGTGCCGAAGAAGATGAACAAGCTGGGTTCGGCGGGCAAACCGGGTACCGGCGGATTCTTCCGCCCCGATGCATGGCAGGAGTCGCGCGCCAACCTGGCGGCCGAGCATGAGGAAGAGCGCAAACAGCTCGCCGTACTACGCGCCGCTCAGGAACAGACCGACGGTCGACCCCACTGAGAAAAGCCGCTGAGCACCTGCGAAGGCCCCGAGTCCGTGCCGACCCGGGGCCGTGCTGTTGGTTCGGACCTACCCTGTTGTTCAGGCGCGTCCGAACTCCCCTACGACATTCCGTTTAGGAATGCATCCCACTCGCCTGGCGTGAACGCCAACAACGGACCATAGCCGTTGTCTTTGGTGTCGCGGACCGCCACGTTGCCGTCGACGAGAAATGCGACTTCCACGCAGTTCCCATCGGGGCCACTGTATGTGCTCTTACGCCACACAGCGCCCGTCAAGTCAACTTCCACGGCACTAGCTCCTTTGCTGCGTCGAGAACGAGATTTTCTTCTGACATCGTTCTAACTAGCACCGGCATCCGGCGCGGAAGGCCGAATCCCGCGGTGCGCCTTGCCAAAGCGCGCGACTTTCACGGTGCGTCGTGATCGCACTGCTCTTCGAGGTGAATTCACCTCGCGGGGTCGCCCCCGCGCGCTAAACACTAGCAGGTTCATCATGAATTTGCCGATCTCTTGCCCATTCCATCATCGCAATTGCCAATCTTGCGAAGATACCAAGTTGCGGGGGTATTGCCGGAAGATGACATTCATTCCTATGTTTGCTGGGCAGCAAACTTTTTCGTGACGTGATTTCTCTGTGATGGTCAATTAATCAAGATCGGCAGAACTCGGCTGGACGTCCGCGATGTGGTCCATGGATGATGGGCAGCATGGTCGAACGCCCGCGCGACGAGGCAGGTCGCGCACGTAATCCCCGCCCCCGCGACCGGTTCGGACGACCCATGCCGGTCGGTAGCGTCGGTGTGCCACGCATTCCCGACGACCTGAATCTGCCGCCCCAGCAAACCCTCTTGTTCGCCCAGCAACTGCTGGATGACGGCCTGGCATTCAACGCGCACGAGGTATTGGAGGCCGCATGGAAGAACAGGCCGTTCGCCGAAAGGATGCTGTGGCAGGGTCTGGCGCAATATGCGGTCGGGCTGACACACATCCAGCGTGCGAATCCGAAGGGCGCGCGCACCCTGCTCACCCGCGCGGTGAGCCGGCTGCGCGCCTATGAGGCCGTCCCGGACACCGAGCCGTCGAACCGAAACAGCGATATGCCATATGGAATCGACCGTGCGGGTCTGATCGCGCACGCCGAGGCACTCTTGACCGCGCTCGACAACGGAACCGCGATTCCGGAAGACCGACTCAAGCCGCGGCTGTTGCTACGGTGACCCGCGCCGAAGCCTCTAGCATGGCAAACGTGCCAGTAACCAGAACTCGAGCAGGCCGGTACGCCCCGAGCCCGTCCGGCGATCTGCACATCGGAAATCTGCGCACCGCGATGCTTGCCTGGCTGTTCGCGCGCTCGACCGGACGCCGCTTCGTGCTCCGGATCGATGATCTCGATCGCGTCCGGCCAGGCGCCGAACAGCGCCAACTGGCGGACCTCGCCGCGATCGGCCTGGACTGGGACGGCCCGGTCGTGCGGCAGAGCGACCGACTGCCGCACTATCGAGCAGCCATCGATCGGCTCACCGCGGCCGGACTCACTTACGAGTGCTATTGCACCCGAAGGGAAATCCAGCGGGCCGCGACCGCACCGCACGGACCGCTCGGCCACTATCCGGGCACCTGCCGTGATCTGACCGAGGCGCAGCGAACCTCGCATCGCGCCGACGGACGCCCGGCCGCACTGCGGTTACGTGCGCATGTGCGCGAATTCGAGATCACCGATGAATTGCACGGGCGATACCGCGGCCCCGTGGACGATGTCGTACTGCGCCGCGGCGACGGAATTCCGGCGTACAACCTGGCTGTGGTCGTCGACGATGCGGAGCAGGGTATCGATCAGGTGGTCCGCGGCGACGATCTGCTGCCGTCGACACCGCGCCAGGCCTATCTCGCGACGCTGCTGCGAATTCCGGTTCCGCACTACGCACATGTACCGCTGGTGCTCAACGCCGAAGGCAAGCGACTGGCCAAACGCGACGGTGCGGTGACACTGGCCGATCAGCTCGCCCTCGGCAGCACACCTGACCGGGTCGCCGCCGCACTGGCCAGTTCACTTGGCTATCCCCCGGTTTCGCCCGCCGAACTGCTCGACCGATTCGACCCGGCCGATCTGACCGAGGAACCGTGGATACTCGACGAGAATGGGTTGTTGCAACCCGCGCGATGTCCGTAACGTACGCAATCGACCGATCTACTGATCACTGACGAGGACACATATATGACAAGCGGTGGGTACGACCCCAACCAATATCCGCAAGGCGGGCAACCGCATCCGGGCGGCCAGCAATATCCGCAGGGTGGACAGCAGTACCCGCAGGGTGGACAGCCCCAATACGGGCAGCAGCCGCCGCAGTACGGGCAGCAGCCCCAATACGGACAGCAGCCCTATGGTCAGCCCCAGTATGGGCAGCCGCCGCAGGATCCCTACGGCCAGCAGCAGCCCTACCCCCAGCAGCCCTATGGCGAGCAGCCGGGATACGGATACGGCGGACAGCCCGGTGATATCGGAGCCCGCATCGGCGCCCGTGTCATCGATCACCTGATCGTCGGCATCCCGGTTTACGTCATCATCTTGCTTATCCTGGGCTCCGGACTCGGCGGGCAGATCGTGATCGGTCTGGTCAGCGCGATCGCGTTGCTCGGGTACTTCGTCGGCATGGAGACCTCGCAGGGGACCACCCTCGGCAAGAAGATCGTTGGCCTCAAGGTTGTCGCCCCCGGCGGCGCGGCG
Source organism: Nocardia sp. CA-084685 (assembly GCF_050955785.1). Lineage (NCBI taxonomy): Bacteria > Bacillati > Actinomycetota > Actinomycetes > Mycobacteriales > Nocardiaceae > Nocardia > Nocardia sp. CA-084685. The sequence goes on along the minus strand of NZ_CP192094.1, from coordinate 383,420 downwards.
AAGATCACTCCAGAGGTTTCGCTGAAGCGCAACCTCTACGTCGCCCTCAGCATCATCCCGTGCATCGGTGGCCTTGCCGAGCTCGGCCTGATCATCTACATGATCGTCACCACCTCGCAGGACCCGAACAAGCAGGGTTGGCACGACAAGTTCGCCGGCGGTACGCAGGTCGTCAAGTCCTGATCGCAGACCTCGGGCAAACATCAGGGGCGCTCCCGAATGGGAGCGCCCCTGATGTTTTTCGAAAGCTAGCGCGTCGCCGTCAGCGCTACGTCCAGCACGATGTAGACGATCCAGAGCACGATGGCACCGGCGCCTATCCAGATTCCGGCCAGGGCCATACCACGACCACCCTGGCCGCTCTCCTTGATCTGATTCAGTGCGATGACACCGAGGATGATTCCGACGATCGCGCCGATACCGCAACTGCACAGCCCGATTATCGAGGCGATCAGTGAACCGATCGCGAGCCCGTTATTCCCCTGCGCCTGCTGCGGGTAGCCGTACGGCTGGTACGCATTCGGATAGGCGGGAGTCTGCGGGTAGGGCTGCTGCGGACCGGCGACCGGCTGCTGTGGGTAGCTCGGATACTGCGACTGCGGCTGTGGTGGCGGAGTCGGAGCCGGCTGCTGCGGGTACTGCGGCGCGGAAGGGTACTGGGGAGCCGAGGGGTACTGCGGTACCGACCCCTGGGAGCCAGCCTCCGGCGATACACCTTCGCCGCCGTACTGTTTCCACCATTCGTCGGAATCGCCGGGATTCGTCATTGCTACAGCCTATTCCACAACCTGGTTGGATGAAGCGCGTGAGTGAGTCCAAAACAGTCGAAGAACACCCTGAATCTGGGGGCCCCGCGGCGGCCCACCCGGCATTCGCCGTCGCCGCGCGGGGCTACTACACCCCCGTCGTCGCCCTGTTCACCGCGACGCTGATCATCTCGAATATCTGCGCAACCAAAGGCGTCCAATTCTTCACCGATCATTCGGTGAAACTGGGTCCCATCGAGGTCCTGCCGATCTCCACCGACGGTGCGTGGTTCCTGTTCCCCCTGGCCTACATCATCGGCGACGTGCTCAGCGAGGTCTACGGCTTCAAGGCCGCCCGCCGGGCCATCTACTACGGATTCGCCATCCTGCTGCTCGCGGTCGTCTGCTTCAAGATCGCCATCGAGCTGCCCGCCGCCACCTTCTACGACAATCAGGAAGCCTTCCGGTCCGTCATCGGCACCACGCCGCAGCTAGTCGCCGCAGGGTTGTCCGGCTACTTCGTCGGCGAGATGCTCAATTCGGCATCGCTGGTGCTGATCAAGGAGAAGACCAAGGAGAAACACCTGTGGGCGCGGTTGATCGGTTCCACGATCGTCGGCGAATTCGGTGACACGCTGATCTTCTGCTCGATCGCGGCCACCGCGATCGGCATCGATAGCTGGGGACAGTTCGTGAACTACGTGATCGTCGGGTTCATCTGGAAGACGCTCGCCGAGGTCATCGTGCTACCGATCACCTATCGGGTGATCGCCTTCCTGAAGAAGCACGAGCCGAGCTACGCCCCGCGCGAAACTCCCGCGCTCCTGAGCTGAATCGTGTGACGCCGTAGGCTCGCTCCTCACGTAACCACGAAGGAGCGAGCTCACCAGCGACGTTCGGCGCCCGTCTCGCATCCGCACCGAAGGTGCGGTCATTGAACACGCCGAGCCCGTCAAAGCGCATGCGCCACAGACGCAAACTCCCATCGCCGACGCAACCACAACGGAGCGAGCCTTACGAACGACCGTTCGCGGCCCGTCTCACATCCGCACCGAAGGCGCAGCCATCGGACACAGCCGAGCCCGTCAAAGCGCATGCGCCACAGACGCAAACTCCCATCGCCGACGCAACCACAACGGAGCGAGATGCTCCTATAGATGTCAAGTGTTTGTGTTCGGGGGTGGTGTGGTGGTTTTCGGGGTTTTGAGGACGTGGTAGATCTCGCGTGTTACGAGTCGTTTGAGGCAGCGCATGATGTCTTTTTTGGACAGGCCTTGTTGGGTGCGGCGTTCGGTGTAGGCGCGGGTTCGTGGGTCCCAGCGCATGCGGACGACGACGATGCGGTGGATCGCGGAGTTGGCTTGCCGGTCGCCTCCTCGGTTGAGGCGGTGGCGATCGATGCGTCCGGAAGAGGCGGGCAGTGGTGCGGTCCCGACCAGCATCGCGAACGCGCTTTCGGAGCGTATCCGGTCGGGGTTGTCTCCTGCGGTGACCAGCAGTTGGCCGGCGATGTCGGGGCCGACACCGAGTAGTTGCAGTAGTGGTGAGTTGATTTGGGCGACAATGGGTTTGATTGTGGCGTCGAGTTGGGTGATTTCCTCGCTCAGCGCGCTGTGACGGCGTGCGAGGTGTCGGAGTGTGATCTTGACAGCGTGGGCGGGGTCACCGGCCTTGCGTATGTCCGGACGTGCGGTGAGGCAGGTTTTGATCAATTCGCTGTCGGTCAGCGGCGCCAGTCGCGTGCGCAGCTGCGCGGGCGCGGTGATGATCAACGACTTGATCTGTCGTTGGGTATCCGACCGCTGCGCGACGGCGCTGCGGCGTGCGACGCGCAGGTTACGCAGTGCCTCCACCAGGCCGTCGCGTTGTTTGGGTGTGCCGGTGCGCTCACCGGCCAACGCGGCGCGGGCCGCGGCCAGGGCATCGATCGGATCGGATTTGCCCTGCATGCGGCGGGTTTTGCGGTCGGGCCGGTCGATCTCGACGATCGCCACCTTCTTGATCGCCAGGTAACGAGCCACACCGGCGCCGTAGGCGCCGGTGCCCTCGATACCGACCAGCACCAGCGTGCCCAGTGTCTGTAACCACGACAGCAACTGTGCGTATCCGGCGGGGGTGGCGGGGAACTGGCCCGAACCCAGCGTCCGGCCGGCAGCATCGATCGCAGCCGCGGTATGAGTGTCTTTGTGGGTGTCGATGCCGGCGGTGACTTCGATCACCGCGTGTGTCATGGTGGGAATGTGCCTGCCCTTTTCTCTCGACCGGGGTTGAGGACGGCACACACCAGCCGGGCGGGCGGACAAGACAGTAATGGGTGACTGGTGCGAACAGGCTCCTATGAAGTCACGAACACCACGTCCGGTGAGTACCTGAGTGCCCGTGGTGGTCGACCGACAGATCTCGCTGAAGGCCCGAAGCCAGTCTTACGGTGAGTCAGGACGGCCACCACGGGAACTCAGCAATCATTACTGTCTTACGAGCGACCGTTCGCGGCCCGTCTCGCGTCCGAGCCGTCGAAGCGCATGCGACGAAGTCGCGAGTCTCGACGGCTCGGACGCGAGACCAAGGGGGCCGCGAACACGCAGCGCCGAAGGCGCTGCCATTAGACACAGCTCCAGCGACCGAGGGTTTCGGCCTTGTACTCATCGAAATAGCCGCCCTCGATGCTCTCGCGAATTCGGTCGACGAGCCGAATCGTGAAGCGCTCGTTGTGAATTGTGCACAGCGTCGAGGCCAGCATCTCCTTGGCCTTGAACAGGTGGTGGATATAGGCACGGGTGTAGTTCGCGCAGGTGTAGCAGTCACAGGTGTCGTCGATTGGGGTGAAGTCGCGACGGAATCGGGCGGTATTGATATTGAATCTGCCCTCGGCGACATAGATCGCGGCATTGCGCGCGACCCGGGACGGATTCACACAGTCGAAGGTGTCCGCGCCGTTCTCCACCGCGACGAACATATCCTCCGGTTCGCTGATGCCGAGCATATGCCGCGGCTTGTCCTCGGGCAGTTCGTCGCAGCACCAGCCGACGATCGCGCCGAGATTGTGCTTTTCCAAAGCACCGCCGATGCCGTAGCCGTCGAAACCTGTTCCGGCACTGCCGCGCAGCGACTCCAGCTCCCGGCAGGCCTTGCGCCGCAGGTCCTCGTATTGCGCGCCCTGGATCACCGCGAACAGCGCCTGATATGGGCGATGCGTGCGCGCGGCGGTCAGCCGTTCGTGCTCATCGATGCAGCGCTGCGCCCATTCGTGCGTACGCTGCAGCGACTTCTCCTGGTAGGCCCGGGTATTCAGCAGGGTGGTCAGCTCGTCGAAGGCGAACATAATGTCCGCGCCGAGCTGATGCTGGATGCCCATCGAAACCTCCGGGGTGAATCGGTGTTTCGAGCCGTTGAGGTGCGAGCGGAAGGTGACACCGTCATCATCGACGGTGGCGAGGCGCTCCTTGCCCGCGGCGATCACGTCATCGCTTCGGACGTCGACCGCCTCCATGGCCAGCACCTTCTTGAAGCCGACACCCAGTGACATCACCTGGAAGCCGCCGCTATCGGTGAAGGTCGGGCCAGGCCAGTTCATGAATTTGCTCAGCCCACCCGCCTCGTCCACGATGTCCGGTCCGGGCTGCAGGTAGAGGTGGTAGGCATTCGCCAGCAGCGCCTGCGCACCGAGTTCCTTCATGGTCTCCGGCAGCACCGCCTTCACCGTCGCCTTGGTGCCGACCGGAATGAATGCGGGCGTCGCGATATCCCCGTGCGGTGTACTGATCACGCCCGATCGACCGTGCCGCCCAGCCAAGCGGGCGCCGACGGTGAACGAAAAGGATTCGGGCTCAGACACCACGTCATCTTCCCAGCCCGACATCCGCGGCGACGTCGGCCCCCGGTTTGGCCGAGCCGCACCGACGGCAGTCGTTACCACCTAGGCGTCGGCGGCGGCCGCGGCGAACTGGGCGTTGTAGAGGCGGTAGTAGGCGCCGCGTTCTTCGAGGAGGCGCTCGTGGGTGCCGTGTTCGACGATGCGGCCCGCCTCCATGACGACGATCAGGTCGGCGTCGCGGATGGTGGACAGGCGATGGGCGATGACGAAGCTGGTGCGGTCGCGACGCAGCGCCGCGGTCGCGTGCTGGACCAGCGCCTCGGTGCGGGTGTCGACCGAACTGGTCGCCTCGTCCAGGACGAGGATGGACGGTTTGGCCAGGAAGGCGCGGGCAATGGTGATCAGCTGCTTCTCACCAGCGCTGACGCCCGAACCCTCCTCATCGATGACCGTGTCGTAACCGTGCGGCAGGGCGTGTACGAAGCGGTCGACATAAGCGGCGCGCGCGGCTTCGAGAATCTCCGCTTCGCTCGCATTCGGATTGCCGTAGGCGATGTTCTCCCGAATTGTGCCCTTGAACAGCCAAGTGTCCTGTAGCACCATGCCGATCCTGGAGCGCAGGTGATCGCGGGTGGTTTCGGTGATATCGACGCCGTCGATGGTGATGGTGCCCGCATCGAGTTCGTAGAACCGCAGCAGCAGATTCACCAGCGTGGTCTTGCCCGCACCGGTCGGGCCGACGATGGCGACCACATGTCCCGGCTCGGCGACCAGCGACAGCCGCTCGATGACCGGCGTCTCGGGTTCGTAGCGGAACGACACCGCCTCGAACTCGACCCGGCCGCGATCGACCGGCCTGGTGTTCTCCATGATCGGGTCCGGCGACTGCTCCTCGGCATCGAGGATTTCGAAGATCCGCTCGGCCGATGCGACACCGGATTGCAGCAGGTTGGCCATCGCACCGATCTGGGTCAGCGGCTGACTGAACTGCCTGGAGTATTGGATGAAGGCCTGCACCTCACCGAGCGACAGATTGCCGGTCGCCACCCGCAGGCCACCGACCAGCGCCACCAGCACGAAGTTCACATTCCCGAGGAACATGATCGATGGCATGATCAGCCCGGAGATGAACTGCGCCTTGAAACTCGCCTCGTAGAGGTCGTTGTTGCGCTTATCGAATTCCTGTCCGACCTCGCGATTGCGCCCGAATGCGGTGACCACCTCGTGCCCGGTGAAGGCCTCCTCGACCTGGGCGTTCACCATGCCGGTGTACTTCCACTGGTTCACGAAGTGCGGTTTGGAGCGTTTGGCGATCTGCGTGGTCACCACGATCGCGGCGGGCACGGTGAGCAGGGCGATCAATGCGAGCAGCGGCGAGATCCAGAACATCATGATCAGGATGCCGATCACCGAGAACAGCGAAAGGATCAGCTGGCTCATGGTCTGCTGCAGGGTCTGCGACACGTTGTCGACGTCATTGGTGACGCGGCTGAGCAGGTCACCGCGCGGCGTGGAATCGAAGTAGCGCAACGGAAGTCGATGGATCTTGTCCTCGACATCGCTGCGCAGCCGCTTCACCGTGCGGTTGATGACGATATTGAGCAAGAAGGATTGCAGCCAGCTGAAGACCGCGGCGCCGATGTAGAGCAGCAGCACCAGCATCAGCACCCGGCCGACCGCGCCGAAATCCACACCGACGCCCGGGATGACATCCATGGCGCCGAGCATGTCGGCGAGGGTGTTGTTGCCCGAAGCCCGCAGTTGCTGGATCGCCTCTTCTTTGGTGATGCCACTGGGCAATTGGCGACCGACCACACCGTCGAAGACCACATTGGTGGCCTTGCCGAGAATGTAGGGGCCCAGCGTATTCAGCACCACCGAGACGATGGCGAGCGCGACGATCACGCCGACATAAACGCGCTCGGGTGCCAACCTGCGCAATAGCCGCTGCAGCGACGGACCGAACGATTTCGCCTTCGCATCCGGCGCACCGGGATTCACCGCTCCGGGTCTCATCGGATCTCCTCCTGCCGGGTCCGATACCCGTCACCGCTCGGATCGGGCGGCGATCCGTTGCGCTTGGCGAGCACCACCGCCTCATCGGCGCCGAGCTGCGAGGCGACGATCTCCTGGTATTCCGCGCAATCGCGCATCAACTGGTCATGGGTGCCGATCCCGGCCATGACGCCGTCCTCGAGCACCACGATCTGATCGGCCTCGCGGATGGTGGTAACCCGTTGCGCCACAATGATTACCGAGGCATCCCTGGTCGCCGGCCGCAATGCCGCGCGCAGCCGGGCATCGGTGGCGACATCCAGTGCGGAGAACGAATCGTCGAACAGGTAAACCCGCGGCTTCTTCACCAGCGCGCGCGCGATGGCCAACCGCTGACGCTGACCACCGGAGACTGTAGTGCCACCCTGCGCGACCGGTGTCTGCAAACCCTGAGGCATATCACGCACGAAATCGGCGGCCTGCGCGATCTCGAGACATCGCCACAATTCCTCGTCGGTGGCGTCCGGATTGCCGTAGCGCAGATTGCTGGCGATGGTGCCGGAGAACAGATATGCCTTCTGCGGCACCAGCCCGATCTGTTCGCGCAGCACTTCGAGGTCGATATGACGAACGTCGGTGCCGCCGATATAGACCGCACCATCGGTCACATCGATGAGCCGGGGAATCAGATTGAGCAGTGTCGTCTTGCCCGCGCCGGTGGAGCCCACGATCGCCGTGGTCGTCCCCGGCTCCACCTGGAACCGGATTGCCGACAGCACCGGCTTTTCCGCACCGGGAAACGCGAATTCGGCGAATTGCAGATCAACCTGCGCCGGATCGCCTTTGAACGCCTGCGGCAGCCGCGGCGGCAGCACCGAGGTCTCGGTCTCGAGCACCTCCCCGATCCGGTCGGCCGAGACGGCCGCGCGCGGCGCCATCATGGCCAGGAAGGAGGCCATCATGACGGCCATCAGGATCTGCAAGATGTAGGACAGCATCGCGGTGAGCGAGCCGATCTGCATTTTGTCTTCGTTGATCAGATGTCCGCCGAACCAGATCACCGCGACGGCGGTGATATTGCTGATCAGCATCACCAGCGGGAACATCAGCGCCATCAGCCGTCCGACCCGCAGCGAGGATTCGGTGAGTTCGGTATTGGCCACCCCGAAGCGCCAGGTCTCCTGCCGTTCGCGCACGAACGCACGCACCACGCGGATACCGGTGATCTGCTCGCGCAGTACCCGATTGACCTCGTCGATGCGGTGCTGCATATCACGGAAGCCGGGCACCATCTTCGCCACGATGACGCCCATCGAAATGGCAAGTGCGGGCACCGCGATGAGCAGCAGCCAGGACAGCCCGAGATCCTCGCGCAGCGCCATGAAGACGCCGCCGATACACATGATCGGCGCCATCACCAGAATGGTCGCCGACATCACGATCAGCAGCTGAACCTGCTGAATGTCGTTGGTATTGCGGGTGATAAGCGAGGGCGCGCCGAAGATGCCGACCTCGCGCGCGGAGAAGGTGCCGACCCGATGCAGCACCGCGCCGCGCAGATCCCGCCCCGCACCCATCGCGGCCTGCGCACCGAGATAGACCGAGCAGGCCGACGCGATGATCTGCACACCGGTGACCGCGAGCATCCACAGACCGGTGGTCCAGATGTAGCCGATATCGCCCTTGGTGACGCCGTTATCGATCAGGTCGGCGTTCAAGGTCGGCAGGTACAGCATCGCGATGACCGAGATGAGTTGTAGGCCGACGACGCCCGCCAATTGGGCCCGGTACGGGGCCAGATGAGTGCGAAGCAGTCTGATCAGCATAATGAAAAGGAGGCTACCGTCATTCCGTGTGGTCCGTCGCGAACATTCCTGACCAGCACCGATGTTGGTGCGCGCGGCTTTCGGGCCGAAAGACCAGATTCGAATTATCGCCGCGCCCAGGCACCGGGATCCTCGGTGAGCGCACCGATGAATCCAGGCAGCCGATCCTCGGCGATGTCGTCGATGGAGACGTTCTCCAGCACCGCACGGATATTCACCCGCAGGGCGATCCACACCCGCTGCAACGGTTCGGCCGCACCCGGATACCGCACATCCTCCGGACGTTCACCGCGCACCGAGGCCAGTGGTCCCTCGATGGCGCGGATCACATCGGCGATGGAGATCTGCGCGGCCGGGCGGGCCAGCCAATAGCCGCCGTCCGGGCCGCGCCTACTGGTCACCAGATCAGCTCTGCGCAATTCGGCGAGAACCGTTTCGAGCACCTTGGGCGGGATATGCTGCGCGGTCGAAATCGCCTCGGCCTTCACCACCGGCGCGACCTGCAAGGCAACCCGATCCGAGGCGCGGTGGGTCTGCGGTGCGCGGGCGATCTCCAATAGGGTCCGCACCGCGTAATCGACCCTCGCGGTGATGTGCACGGCGGCTACTCCCTGGCCTGTTCGGTATTCGAACGAATCTACGCGGTGTGGCAGCCGGTAAGAACACAGGTGGCCGCGTCCAGCAGTGTGCGCTCCACCACCGAATCCTCGACACCGGGCACGAGTTCGGTGGACAGCAGCGCGACCCCGAGCACTTCCAATGCCGCGCTGGCGCGCAGCTTGGCCACATCGTCGGCACCCGGTCCGGCGAGCCATTCGCGCAGTACCCGAGTCGAATCCAGCATGTCCGGATACCGGTCGGCCATGACATTGATGATCGCGACGGTGTCGCGCACACACAGCGCACCCGCGTCGCGATGGCGGATCATGCCGCGCAAGTAGGCGCGCAAAACGGCTCGCACGCCCTCCTCGTCATGTGGGACCGCATCGATATCATCGATCACCGAGCGCATGTGATCGATGATCGGATCGACGATCGCAAGTAACAGATCCAACTTCGAGGCGTAGTGATAGTAGAGCGAAGCCTTTGTGATTCCTACCGCATCCGCGACCTCGCGCAGGCTCGTCTGCTCGAATCCCTTGGCCCCGAAGAGCTTCACCGCGGCATCGCGAATTGCCATTTTAGTGCCGCCACCTGCGACAACAGCGTTGCCCGCGTCACGAACGGTCATGGGATGATCCTCTCATCACTTATGCGCTGAGCTAACGTTGCCACCAGAATTGAGGTTGTACCTCCGCTTAGCCCCTGGGTAGTCTACCTACCGCACGGTAGGCAGAAAGCGTCAATGGAGGCGGGGGTCGGCAGGGCAATCCCCGCGAGTGCTGTCTACGCGCCACGAATCAGCACGTAACCAGCCATCGCCATCGCTAGGAGAACCCTTCGTGTCCGTTTATCTGTATAGATGGGGGAAGTTCGCTTTCCGCCGGAAATGGATAGTGCTTCCGGTCTGGATTGTCCTCTTCCTGCTGCTAGGCGGCCTCGGCGCGCAGCTCAAGGAGCCGATGACCAATGACTTCAGCATGCCGGCGCTGCCGTCCGCCCGTGCCAACGACATTCTCGACAAGCACTTTCCCGGCGCCTCCGACGCCTTCAAATTCGACGCCGTCACCGGCACCTATGTCGTTGCCGCACCCGATGGGCAGAAGCTGACCGATCCGGCGAACCGGGCGGCGCTGGAGGCCTTCATCGCCGAACTCGGCGCGCTCGACATCGTCGACCACAGCAAGCCGGTGATGAATCCGGTCGAGGCCGCCGAGAAGTCGGGCTGCGTCACCGACCCGGATCCGTCCAAGTGCAGTGGCGCACCGCTGAACGTGCTCAGCAAGACCGATCCCGATTCGGTGGCCTTCTTCAGTGTTCCGTTCACCATCAAAAAGTTCACCGACGTCACCGACGCGCAGCGCGAGGCCGCCTACAACGTGGCCAGCGATGCCCGCAATGCCGGGCTGCAGGTGGAGATGAGCGGTTCGATCGCGCAGAAGAACGAGGGACCCAGCGGTAAGTCCGAGCAGATCGGCATGGGCATCGCGCTGGTCGTCATGATCATCGCCTTCGGCGCCATCGTCGCCGCCTTCGTGCCGATCATCACCGCGATCGTCGGCCTCGGCGCGGCCACCTCGCTGATCTTCCTCGGTACCTCGATCATCGAGGTGCCGAGCTTCACCACCTTCCTCGCATCTATGATCGGCATCGCCCTGTCGATCGACTACGCGCTTTTCATCGTGTCGCGCTACAAACACGAACTGGCAGTGCAGGATTCGCCGGAGGAAGCGGCCGGTACCGCACTCGGCACGGCGGGTTCGGCGGTGGTGTTCGCCGGTCTGACCGTCATCATCGCGCTCGGCGGACTCAGCATCGTCGGCGTGCAATTCATGACCTTCATGGGCCTGGGTGGCGCGATCGCCGCGGCGTTCGCCGTGCTCACCGCCATCACGCTGATGCCAGCGCTGCTCGGTGCGTTCGGCCGGTTCCTGTTCAAGCCGAAGTTGCCGATCGTGGCCCAGCACGATCCCGAGGACGACAAGTCGGTTACCAACGGCATGCGTGTCGGCCGTTTGATCGGCAAGGCGCCCGCGGTCACACTGCTGCTCAGCGTGGTCGTGCTCGGCTTGCTCGCCGCACCCGCCGCCGGTCTGAACCTCGGCTTGCCCGGCGATGACAGCCAGCCCAAGACCTCCACCATCCGCAAGGCCTACGAGCTGCGCACCGAGGGCTTCGGTGAGGGCAGCAACGGCGTGCTGAATGTCGCGGTCGACCTCACCAATGTGCCCGCCGACCGGCGCGAGGCCGCGGTAACCGCCCTGCGATCCAAGCTCGCGTCCTACTCGGGCATGGATTATGTGACCGAGCCCAAGTGGAGTGGTGAGGACAAGGCGGGCGCACTGCTCGACGGCGTGCCCAAGTCGGGTCCGAACAACCAGGCCACCAAGGATCTGGTCAGTGATGCCCGCGATGCCGAGGCGCAGATGCAGTCCGAGTACGGCATCGAATACGGCATCACCGGCACCACGGCGATCTTCGCCGATGTCGACCATGTGCTGCTGAGCAAGATCGTGCCGTATCTGGCGATCGTGGCCGGTGCCGCATTCCTGCTGCTGATCCTGGTATTCCGCTCGATCCTGGTGCCGCTGACCGCGGCGCTCGGCTTCCTGCTCTCCATGGCGGCCACTTTCGGTGCGACGGTGCTGGTCTTCCAGGAGGGCAAGCTCGGGCTGATCGAGGATCCGCATCCGCTGGTCAGCTTCCTGCCGATCATGCTGATCGGTCTGGTGTTCGGCCTGGCCATGGATTACCAGGTGTTCCTGGTGACCCGGATGCGCGAGGAGTTCGTCAACGGCAAGTCGCCGAAGGATGCGATGGTCGCCGGTTATCACCACGGCGCCCGGGTCGTCACCTCGGCCGCGATCATCATGATCGCCGTATTCGGTTCCTTCTTGCTGGAAACCGATATCACCGCGAAATCCATGGGCTTCGCGCTGGCGGCCGGCGTATTGATCGACGCGTTCATCGTCCGGATGGTCGTTATCCCATCGCTGCTGGTGCTGATGGGCAAGTGGTCCTGGTGGATTCCGAAGTGGCTGGATCGGATCCTGCCGGATATCGACGTCGAGGGCGCGAAGCTGCGTGAGCTGCAGCAGCGGTCCGCGGAGACGGTGCAGGTGCCGGTCGGCGTGAGCTGATCGGAGCAAGCGGCTCGGCCCCGCACCCGGATTCGGGTGCGGGGCCGAGTGCGTTCCGGGGACGAAGTAGATGGGTTTCGCCTCGGCCGCTAGTGTGCAGCCGGACGCTTGCATCGTCCGATCGACCTTGATCCCACCGCTTTTGGTGTTGCCGGGCAAAGGGCGTGGAGTGCTGAATATCGATGTGGAAGGGGCCGAGTCGCACTGGGCAGCCGATGCCCGACACGATGCGACAGCCGGTGCGGGCCGGCTGATCTACGAATTCGGGCTGCTATCTGTGGATTTCGCAGCTTGGCGCTCGAATTCCGCTGGGAGACAGGTCATTATTGGCTGGGCTCCGGGATGTCACACTCCTCGATCTTGGGGTTTACACCCATGTAGTTGAGCGGACCGGCCAGCGCCGTCACGGCAATGGTGCCGAACCCAGCACAGTTGATCGGGGCGCTGTCGAAGTAATGGCGCTGACCCGCGGCGAGAATACCGATGGCCAGCCAGATCAGGAGAAGCATTCCGAACAGTCGCGCACCAGCGGAAGGCGCTGGTCTGGGGCGGGTCACACGCTCGCGCATCGTCATCGCTTCCTTTCACACTCGCGTACCAACTCGGGATACCCGCAGGCGAGACGATCACTCTCCAGCCGGATGAGCGTTTGTGCCGATCACCACAGATCAGGCATCGATCGGCAAGGTAAGCACCGTTTTCGAGAAACCGACCGGTCCACTGTCATTTACTTAGGACGCCTAGCTTTCGGCCGTGAAGGTTCAGCCACGCACGGCTCGCGCGGTGCCCGCGCCCATCCTCATCCTCGCCGCTATGGTCAGTATCCAACTGGGTGCGGGCTTGGCCAAGTACCTCTTCGACATCATCGGCGCCAGCACGACGGCAAGCGTGCGACTCGCGTTCGCGGGCGCCATCGCAATGCTGCTGTGGCGGCCCTCGCTGCGCGTCCAGCGCGCGGCCCTGCCCGGCATCATCGGACTCGGTACGGCCGTCGCCGGGATGAATCTCTGCTTCTACGCCGCCCTCGAACACATACCGCTCGGTATGGCGGTCACGCTGGATTTCCTCGGACCACTCACCGTCGCGGTCATCGCCTCGCGCCGCCGGCGCGATCTGGTGCGGACGCTCGTGGCCGGGCTGGGTGTACTGCTGATGATGAAAACCAGTGGTCCGGTGTCGTGGACCGGCGTGCTGTTCGCGATTGCCGCTGGCGCTGGGTGGGGTGCCTACATCGCATGCAGCGAGGTGGTCGGCCGGCATACCTCAGGACACGACGGTTTAGCGCTGGCAATGGCGTTCGGCGGCACACTGGTGCTACCCGTCGCCTTCGCGAACGCAAGCCCGGCACTGCTCGATCCCCTGGTGCTCGTGGCACTCGCCGGTGTCGCGGTGCTCTCGTCGCTGGTGCCGCACACCATCGAACTCGAAGCGCTACGGCGGATTTCAGCGGCCACCTTCGGTGTGCTGATGAGTCTGGAACCGGCGATCGCGGCCGCGGCGGGACTGCTTCTGCTCGGCGAAGATCTCGCGCTCGTTCAGTGCGCCGGTATCGGCCTGGTCATCATCGCCTCGGCGGGCGCGGCTGGCAACGGCTCGGCGGGCGCGACTGGCAGCGCCTCGACGGGCGCGACTGGCAGCGGCTCGACGGGCGCGACTGGCAGCGGCTCGACGGGCGCGACTGGCAGCGGCTCGACGGGCGCAGCTGGCAGCGGCTCGACGGGCACGGCTGGCAGCGCCCCGACGAGAGCTCCTGAACCACAGCGGGTTCTGGATCAGGTGCCAATCTAAGGGCTCGGTTGCGGGACGTTGCAGTCGGCGATTTTCGGGTTCACGCCCATGTAGTTGAGCGGGCCTGCGAGGACAGTCAGGGCGATCGTGCCGAAGCCCGCACAGTTGATCGGACCGCTGTCGAAATAGTGCCGCTGCCCCGACGCCACAACACCGATGACCAACCAGATCACTATCAGCACACTGCCAAGTTTCATTTCGCCCATATCTCTCCCGCGAATCGCGCGCACGGGTTTCAGCGAATTATCGCATCGTGCCGCGGGCGGGCGGGCGCGCCCGACCGCACGGCATGTCGCCGCCCGGCGGAGCACGCCCTCGGCCCCGAGGGTGGCCGAACCCTCGAAGCTCAGCCCTCAGGCGTTACTGACTTGGTTGGGGCACATTGCAATCGGCGATCTTCGGATTGACGCCCATGTAGTTGAGCGGACCGGCGATCACCGTCACCGCAATCGTGCCGAATCCGGCGCAATTGACCGGACCACTGTCGAAATAGTGCCGCTGTCCCGCGGCGACGACGCCGATCACCAACCAGACCAGCACCAGCAGACTGCCGAATCGAAAATAGGGCTCTCTCATCTAACTCTCGCGAATCAATCGCGCGCGGCTCGACTGCACCGCATCGTCGCAGCGCACCCTTCCCGCGCTCACCTAATCGCCGTATACCCGCCCGCCGCCCACTTACCCAGGAACTGCGCATCCGGCTGATGCGTTGGAGCGACATGGCGGATTTGCTGGGCTGGTCCATCCCTGGGTGGGTCCTACTCCTGATGGCCGTAGCCCTCTACGAAGTCCTGACGCGCAAGCGCCGTAAACGCCGCACCCCCGTCTCCGGCACCTTCACCGACGAGTTCACCGCCATGTTCTACGGAACCAAGCGCATGGAACTGGACCACCGAGACTCGGTGTCGATGCTGCGCGACGAACAAGAGCGAGGCGCGCCGCCTGGCTTCGGCGTCGACCTGGACCGGCAGACCGTTGTCCTGCGGCGGCAGGATCCGACCGCATCGTGAATTGGTGCGGCCGAAATCGGTTGTGCATCAGTGAGCATCACTTGGGAGCCATGGGATTACCATCGAGGTATGGGTGGTATGAGGATCCAAATTGCCGTCCGACGTCCAGAAGTGGTCACGTTCATCGATGCGCACAGAGACAATCGGACCGCGAGCGTCGTGGAGGCGCTCGAGCGCGTACAACGCCGCCGATTGCCCGAAGCCGAAGCGATCACTATCGGTGTGCGCCAAACTTTTCCGGACGCGAACTAGAAGCGATCGATCACCGGACCCGACCGAAAGCTGTGCCGGGCCGCGATAACTTGTGCCCACCGCTGCTGTCGCCAAGGCCAACGCAAGCCGTGAAAGAACAGCTGCGTTGCTCGAATCTCTCGCGCGGAATCGTGCTTTCGTGGACGGCATCAAGCGGACCGCATGGACACCGTCGGTCGTGTTCCCCGGCATCAACGACCGCGTCACGCTCGAGAACGCGCCCCTGCTCGAAACGCGCACCCTTTCGTAGTCGCCGTCACCACAGGCGAACTCGACGCCATCGAACCGATAGCGGCGCGACTGGCGAAGTTCGCCGGACACCTGTAGCTACCTGCATAACGACGGGCAAGCCCGCGCGCAGGCCGCTGCCCGGTCGCGGGCATCGAACCCGCGAGTTTCGGCTTCCAGATCGACTACCGAAATGCCGCCGATATCGGCGAGCACATACCCTCGCCGCATAGAACGAGCACATACCCTCGCCGCATAGAAAAGGACCCGGCCTGAGTATCAGGTCGGGTCCCTCGGCGGTGGCGGAGGGATTTGAACCCTCGGAGGGGGGTTACCCCTCACACGCTTTCGAGGCGTGCTCCTTAGGCCGCTCGGACACGCCACCGCCGACAACCATACCGGACGGGGGGCGGATCGCTAAATCGGCTGTGAGCGGGGTGGAAGGGGTCAGCGTTGGGGGCGGAAGAAGGCGTCGAGGAGCGCCGCGCATTCGGCTTCGAGGATGCCGCCGCGGACTTGTGGGCGGTGATTGAGACGGCGGTCACGTACTACGTCCCAAAGGGAGCCGACGGCACCGGTTTTCGGTTCCCAGGCGCCGAAGACCAGGCGGCCGACCCGGGCGAGTACCAGGGCGCCCGCGCACATGGTGCACGGTTCCAGGGTTACCGCGAGTGTGCATCCCTCCAGACGCCAACCGTCGCCGAGGACCGCGGCGGCCTGGCGCAGGGCGAGGATCTCGGCGTGCGCGGTCGGGTCGCCGAGGGCCTCCCTGGCATTGGCCGCGCGCGCGAGTTCGCGCCCGTCGGCATCGAAGACGACGGCACCGACCGGTACGTCGCGATCGCCCGCATCGGCTGCGGCGGCGATCGCGGCCCGGACCATGTCGGCGTCGTCGGTGAGCAAGCCCACCTCAGCGGGGCAGCTTGTCCAGCACCGCCGTGAGTTCGTTGGCGAAGCCGAGCCGCTGGGCGATCATGCCGAGCTGTTCATCCGGATAGAGATCGGTCTCGGCGAGGATCACACTGAGCACGGGTTCGGGCAGGCCGAGGTCGGCCAGGACGCCGAGGTCGCCCTCCTCCCATGGCTCGACATCGTCGAGTTCGTCCGGATCGATGTCCGGAATTTCGATATTGAGGGCCTCGAGGACGTCGGCGGCGATGTCGTAGTCGATCGCGGCCGTCGCATCCGAGACCAGCATCCGGGTGCCGCTCGGCGCGGGCCGGAGCACGATGAAGAACTCGTCATCGATATCCAGCAATCCGAACACCGCGCCGGAACTGCGCAATGCCTTGAGTTCTGTTTCCGCTGCGGACAAATCGGTGAGTGCCGCCTGACTCAGCGGACTGCACCGCCATTTTCCTTCTTCGCGGACAACCGCCACTGCGAACCCTTCCACGTCGTCGTAATCATCCGACGCAGCCTTGTTCGTGCCCGAGCGCTGTGCTGCCATGGCCGCAACGGTAGTCGGCTCGAGCCGAAATGTTGAAGTCGTATGCGAATCTGTTCCGATGACTCCTGACCAGAAAGCACCGGTGTGTGTCCTCGGGACAGGCTTGATCGGCGGTTCGCTGCTGCGCGCCGCCGTCGGCGCGGGCTATGACGCGTGGGGTTACAACAGGTCAGAGGCGGGTGCGCAGGCCGCGCGGGCGGATGGATTCGATGTCACGGGGGATCTGCTCAATGTGCTGACCCGGGCCGCCGATAGCGATGCGCTGATCGTGGTCGCGGTGCCGATGCCCGCGGTGGACCACATCCTCGCCGAAGTAGCGACCTTCGCGCCGCGCTGCTCGCTCACCGATGTGGTGAGCGTCAAGGCACCGGTGGCCGAGGCGGTGCGCAGGCATGGGCTCACGGCTCGCTATATCGGCGGGCATCCGATGGCGGGCACCTCCGAATCGGGCTGGGCCGCCACCGATCCCGGCCTGTTCCGTGACGCGGTGTGGGCGGTCGGCGTGGACGAGGGCACCCATCCCGAACCCTGGCTTCAGGTGGTGCGGCTGGCGTTGGCCTGCGGTGCCGTGGTCACGCCGGTGGTCGCGGACGAGCACGACCGGGCGGTGGCCCGGATCTCGCATCTGCCGCATGTCCTGGCCGAGGCGCTGGCGGTGGCCGGGGCGGCCGGCGGCGACCTGGCGCTCGGACTGGCCGCGGGCTCGTTCCGTGACGGCACCCGAGTCGCCGCCACCGCCCCCGACCTGGTCCGCGCCATCTGCGAACCGAATGCCACCGCCCTGCTCGACGTGCTCGAGGAGACGCTCACCGTGCTGCGCGCCGCCCGCGACAGCCTGCGCGACGAAGGCACCCTCGTCGACCTCGTCGAAGCCGGGCACGACGGCCGCGAACGCTACGAAACCACGCAGCGCTGGGAGATCACCGATATCCGCCCCGGCGACCACAACTGGTTGCAGGCGCTACGCGAGGCAGGCCAGCGCGGTGGAGTGATCACGAAACTGGACTGATCGCAACGAGGAGGCACTGCCCAGCGCTCGGACTTGCCGCGGGCCCGTTCCGTGACGGCACCCGAGTCGCCCCCACCGCCCCCGATCTGGTCCGCGCCATCTGCGAACCGACTGGCACCGCCGAGCTGGACGCGCTCGGGAGGCGCTCGCCGCACTCAGCGCCGCCCGCGACAGCCTCCCGGACGAAGGGCGCACGGCGAGGCCCCTAGCAGGAGAGCGCTGCGCACACTTCGGCGCCACGCATGCGCGGCGCGCCGAAGTGTGGCGGCACCCGATCAGATGCGTTCGGCGAGGCCTGGGTAGTCGAGCAGGAAACCCTCGTCGTCGACGGTGACGGTGGCGCTGGAGACCGGGGACAGCACACTGATGCCGGTGGCGCCGCTGCTGTAGGTAAGGCTGGCTTCCTGGACCAGAAGGTCGGGGAGGCGGACATAGACGACCGGGACCTGGATGTTCTCGACGGCGTTCTGCAGGCCGAAGCGGCGGATGGGCAGGGTGTTGAAGAACGGGCTGAGCACGACGTCGACGTCGAGGGCTCCGGCGAAGGTGGAGCGGACGTGCCCGCCGCCGGCGTCGACGAGCCAATAGTCCTCCTCGTCCCTGGCGATCGAGGCCTGGCGTTCTCCGGCGGCGGTGGTGCTGCGCAGCGATAGCCGCTTGGTGACACCGTTCTCGTCGGTGACCAGGTCATAGGACGCGCTGAACGCGGGATGGTCGGCACACGCGCCGCCGATCATGCGACCAGCGGCGCGGATGCGGTTGCCGTTGAGCGTCACGCGGACGGACTCCATCCGCGACGCGTTGTGCGCGCGCCACGTGAGGATCGCCGGCCACCGCGATGTCGCCGGTTGGCTGTCGGGGCCGAGGTCTGGGTTCGTCACGTATCTACCGTAAGGGACGCATGCACCGGCATCACACCAGCGCCTCACGCCATGCCGCGTGCAGGCTGGCGAACCGGCCGGCGCCCGCGATGAGCTCGCTCGGCGTGCCATCCTCGACGATCCGACCCGATTCCAGCACCAGCACCCGATCCGCGATGGCGACCGTCGAGAGCCGATGCGCGATGATCACGGCCGTGCGGTCGCGCAGCACCGTCTCCAGCGCCCGCTGGATCAGCCGTTCGCTCGGAATGTCCAGGCTCGACGTGGCCTCATCGAGCACGATCACCGCGGGATCGGCGAGGAACACCCGGGCGAACGCAACCAGCTGACGTTGCCCCGCCGATAATCGCCCACCGCGTTTGCGCACGTCCGTGTCGAAGCCCTCCGGCAGTTGGGTGACGAAGTCGTACAGCCCGACCGCACGCGCCGCCGCGAACACCTCGGCATCACTGGCCTGCGGCCGACCGAGCCGAATATTGTCGGCCACCGATCCGGAGAACAGATACGACTCCTGGGTGACCATCACGACATTGCGCCGCAGATCCGCATCGGACAACCGCCGCAGGTCGATGCCGTCCAAGGTCACTGTGCCGCCGGAGGGGTCGTAGAACCGCGTCAGCAACTTGGCCAACGTGGATTTGCCCGCCCCCGTCGCACCGACCAGCGCGATCACCTGCCCGGCCGGAATCTCCAACGAGAATTCCGGCAACACCGGGCGCGCTCGGCCATGCTCCTCGGCGTGCGGCACAACACCGTCGACCTCGGCCGACGCTCCGTCGCTCACGAGCGCCGACTCGCGTGCCCCCGGATCTGTGCCCGGAGATCCGTAGCCGAACCACACTCGGTCCATTCGCACGGCACCGGTCGCCTTCACCAACGCGACCGGCTCCTCCGGTTCTCGAACCGAGGGCTGCTCCTCCAGCACACCGGAGATCTTCTCCAAAGCCGCGGCCGCGGACTGGTAGGCGTTGAATACCTGAGCCAGTTCATCGAGGGGACCATAGAACTCGTTGAGGTACAACAAGTATGCCGCGAGGACACCGACAGCGAGGTTGCCCTCGATCACCTGCCATGCGCCGACCACGATGACGATTACCGTGGTCAGATTGCCGAGCAGCTTGGTGAGGCCGGCGTAGTCGCCCATGCCGCGCATGGCGGCGGTGGTCGCCTGCAGGTATTCGGCGTCCTCGACGGCCAGCGCCGATTCGTTGCGCGCCTCGCGACGGAAGGCCTGTACCGCGCGCATGCCGCCCATCGACTCCACGAACTGCACGACCACCTTCGCGATGGCACTGCGGGTGCGCCGGTATCCCGCCCGCTGCCTGCGCTGCGCCCAGCGGGTGACCACCATCAATGGCACGAATCCGAGCAGCACGATCGCGGCGAGGGTCTGATCGAGGTAGATCAACAGGACCGCGATGGTCAACACCGAAAGAATCGCGCTCAGCGCCTGATTCAGGGCACTCTCCAGCAACTGCTGCAGTGTTTCGATATCACCGGTCAGTCGCGCGACGACCTTGCCGGAGGTGTACTGCTCGTGGAAGGCCACGCTGAGCCGCTGCATATGCGCGAACAGCCGGACCCGCAGATCGAAAAGCACGCTCTGGCTGAGCCTTCCGGAAATCCGCAAGAAAACGAAGGTGGTGCAGACACCGAGCCCAACCGCCCCGAGGTAACCCGCGACAGTGCGCGCCAAGGGCGCCCAATTCCCCGCCGCACCTGCGGCAATGCCGGTGTCGAGTCCGTGCGCGACGAACAGCGGCGCCGACACCATCGCGGCATTGTCGAGCACGATCAGCAGCAGGGCGAAGACCGCGAGCTTGCGATACGGCCGGACCAGGCTCAACAGCAAGCGCCGAGATCGACCGGCCAGCACCAGATTTCCGGTCTCGGTGACCGCCTTGTCCTCATTGGCGATGCCGCGCCAGTCGGCGACCTCGTCGCGGTCGGCCGAATCGTCGGCGGGGACGATGGTTTCGGTTGTGGTCACGATTCACCACCCATCAGCTCGCGGTAGCGACTGCTGGTTTTCAGAAGTTGATCGTGTGCGCCCTCTGCGACGATCCGGCCATCGGCGAGCAGGGCCACCCGGTCGGCCAACGCTGCGGTCGAAGGTCGGTGCGCGACAAGCAGTGTGGTGGCACCCACCAGCACCGTGCGCAGCCGTTCCTGTACGCGCTCCTCGGTCTCCACATCGAGTGCGGACAGCGGATCGTCGAGCACCATGATTCGAGTTCGAGTCCGCTCCCCCGCGCTTGCGCGCGCCAGCACCGCGCGGGCCAGGGCCAGCCGCTGGCGCTGACCACCGGACAGGCTCAGCCCCTGCTCGCCGATTCGGGTGTCGAGTCCCCACGGCAGATCGTTCACGAAATCGGTGGCCTGGGCGACATCCAGCGCGCGCCGCACATCGTCGTCGGTGGCCTCGGGATCGCCGAGCGCGACGTTCTCCCGCACACTGGCCGAGAACAGCACCGGCTCCTCGAACGCCACCGAGACCAGCGAACGCAGATCGGACACGCGCATCGACGCGATATCGATGCCGTCGATGGTGATGGCGCCGCCGGTCACGTCGTAGAGTCGCGGGATCAGGTTGAGCAGCGCCGTCTTTCCGCTACCGGTCGCGCCGACCAACGCGACCGTCTCGCCCGGACGCACCTTCAGCGAAATATCGTGCAGTACTTCGCCCTTCGCATCCGGAAAGGCGAACCGCACGCCGCGCATGGTGAGTTCACCGACGATCCGCTCGGGCAGCGCCACCGGATCCGCGGGATCGTTGATTTCGACCGGGGTGTCGATGATCTCCCAGAACCGGTCCGCCGCCGTGCGCGCATCGTTCCACTCGGCGAGCAGGAAGCCGGTCCAGATGATCGGCCACTGCAGGAAGGTCGCCAGTGTGATGCTCGCGACCAGGGTGCCGAGCGTCATCATGTGGTGTGCGACGGCGTAACCGCCGTAACCCAGCGCGAAAGCGATGGCCAGCTGCGGCAGACACACCATCGCCGACCAGAGAGTGGCGTCCAACCGCACCTTGAGCAGCTCGGTCTGCTGCAATTCCCGCGCCTGCGCGGTGAATCGCCCGCCGAAGAACGCACCGCGACCGAATGCCTTCAGCACCCGGATGCCCTGTGCGGACTCCTCGGCGGTGGTGGCCAGATCACCGGCCTGATCTTGCGAGCGCCGCGCGGCTAGGCCGTAGCGCCGCTCGAATCGCAGGCAGACATAGGAAAGCGGGATAGCGATGACCGCGAAGGTCAACCCGATCTGCCAGCTCAGCGCGAACAGCACCACCAAACCGACCGGGATCACGATGAAGTGGATGATCAGGAATGGCCCCGCGAATGCGACGAACCGCTTCATGGTGCCCATATCGTCGACCGCGCGCGAGAGCAGCTGGCCGGACTCCCAGGCATCGTGCCGTCCGATCGAAAGCGTCTGCAGCTTGCGGAATATCTTGGCGCGCATATCGATCTCGAACTGGGCCGCGGGCTTGGCGATCAGCCACCGCCGACCCCATACGCCGCAGGCTTCCAGCAGACCGAGCGTCAGCACCAACAGCACCGGAAGTACGACGCCGCCGAAATCGCGCCGCTGGATCGGGCCATCGATAATTCGCGCGATGACCAGTGGCAGCACGATGGCCGTCAGGGTGGCGAGCACCGCAAGCGTGGTAGCGCCGAGCAGGGTGAACCGATGCGGCCGCAGATACGGCCAGAACCGGCGCAGCGATTGCAGGCGGCCCGGCACCGCGGCGGCGGGCCGCTGCGGTCTGTCGACCTCCGTGTCGGCCAATGGCGTATCGAGCGTGACGGACAAAGCTCCCCCTCGTGATCGTCTTGGATTGGCTGTGTCGCGAACCGAACCCCGGTGATGTTCGCATCGGGGTCCGACATTTCAGCGTGGCATCAGTCCGGGGATCGGCCAACCGATTTTCCGCCACGTCCACAGCCAACAACCTCGAGCAAGCTCGAGGTCAAGCACCCCCGAATACACCGACACGACATCGGCGCCCGGATACCCGGGCGCCGATGGCCGTTACTTCGATTGTACCGTCGAATAACCCGAGCTCAGACGGTCATTTGATCCTGGTCCACCGGCGCGTCCGGGAAGTCCTGCTGCTGATGACCGCCGCGCAATGTGCCCTCCAAATACGCCGCGCGACAGGCCCGTCGGGCGATCTTGCCGCTGGACGTGCGCGGAATCGAACCCGCTGGCACGAGCAGCAGATCGCGCACCGTGACGCCGTGGCGCTGTGCGATCGCAACGCGCACGATATCGGCGATCGGCCCCGGATCCAGCTTCGCCGCACCGGTGCCGCGCTCGGCCACGATGACCAACTGCTCGGAGGTGTCGTCGGCATCGAAGGTGAGACCGGAATGGCTGCCCGGTTCGAATACCAGGGCGGGCAATTGATTCGCGGGCACCGAGAATGCCGCGATGAATCCGGGCCGCAGTGCGGTACTGGATTCCTGCGCCGAGAATTCCAGATCCTGCGGATAGTGGTTGCGCCCGTCGACGATCACCAGATCCTTCACCCGACCGGTGATATACAACTCACCGTCCAGGTAGACACCGAAATCGCCGGTGCGCATCCACTTCGCGTCCGGATCGGTACCCTGTGCGTGGCTGCCCTCCGATAGTCGCCGCACCAGGGTGTTGTGGAAGGTCGCGGCGGTTTCGTCCGGCCGCCCCCAGTACCCGATACCCATATTGTCGCCGTGCAGCCAGATTTCGCCGACCTCGCCGTTACCGCGTTCGATGCCGGTTTCCGGATCGACGATCACCGCCCACTGCGATAGCGCCACATAACCGCAGGACACCTGCGCGATCGAATTCGGCGTGCCCTTCGGAACTTCCACCATCCGACCCGCATTGAGTTCATTGCGATCGACATAGACGACCTTCGCCTCGTCCTCAGCCTTGGTGGCGGAGACGAACAAGGTCGCCTCCGCCATCCCGTAGCAGGGCTTCAGCGCGGTCTTGGGCAGACCGTACGGCGCGAACGCCTCGTTGAATTTCCGCATCGACGACACCGAAACCGGCTCGCTGCCGTTGATCAGCCCGATCACATTCGAAAGATCCAGTTCTTCATCGGCTTTCGGCTTACCGCGGGCGGCCGCGTGTTCGTATGCGAAATTCGGTGCGGCCGCGAAGGTTCCGGCACCGTCGGAGGCGGCGGCCAGTTCCTTGATCCAGCGATACGGTCGCCGCACGAAGGCGCTCGGCGACATGATGGTGATGAATCCGCCGCCGACGGTCGGCAGGATCACCGACAGCAAACCCATATCGTGGAATAGCGGCAACCAGGTGACGCCGCGCGAATTCTCCTGCACCCCAATGGCATCGATCATCTGCAGCAAATTGGTGCCGACCGACCGATGGGTGATCTCGACACCGGCCGGGGTCCTGGTGGAACCCGAGGTGTATTGCAGATAGGCAACGCTGTCGATATTGATATTCGGCCGGACCCAGGTCGCGCCGACACTGTCCGGAATCGCGTCCACCGCGATAATGCGCGGACGCTGCGCCGGCGGGAGATGCCGGAAAAAGTTCCGCACACCGGCCGCGGCCGAACCGACGGTAAGAATCGCCGCCGGCTTGCAGTCGCCGAGCACCGCGTGCAGGCGGTCGGTGTGGCCCTGTTCTTCCGGATCGAACAGTGGAACCGCGATATTGCCCGCGTAAACCGCCGCGAAGATCGAGACGACATAATCCAACCCCTGGGGGGCCAGGATCGCCACCCGATCACCCGTCCGGGTCACCTGCTGCAGCCGAGCCGCGACGGCACGCAGCCGAACGCCGAATTCCCGCCATGTCAATTCGATGTACTCGCCATCGCGCTCGCGCGAGTAGTCGATGTAGCGGTAGGCGAGCGCGTCGCCGTTCTCCATGCTGTGCTTGTCGACGAAGTCGATCAGGGTCTTGTTGCCACGAATTTTGATATTGCCCTGATCGTCCAGATAGTCGTCGAATGTCTCGTCGATCATCGCCTTATCCTTTTGTCAACGCAGGCACTCGGGCCATGCGATTACACCGAACACAGGTCGATAACGAAGTGCCGGAAGGCTAGCAGGTGCGCCTTCCCGACGTGCTCAGTACCGCCCGAAAGCAATAGCGACGTTGTGTCCGCCGAAACCGAACGAGTTGTTCACGGCGTAGTCGATTCGTCCGGAGCGGGCCTGTCCCTTGACCACATCGAGCTCGATTTCCGGATCCTGATTGTCCAGATTCAGTGTCGGCGGAACGATTCCGTCACGTACCGAGAGCACCGTCAACACCGATTCGAGCGCGCCGACCGCGCCGATCGAATGGCCGAGTGCGGATTTCGGCGCATAGACCGAAACATGATCACCCACTGCGGCATTGATGGCCTGCGCCTCGGCGGTATCGCCGATCGGGGTCGCGGTCGCGTGCGCATTGACGTGGCCGACATCGTTTTTAGTGATCCCCGCCTTTTGAATGGCCCTGGTCATCGCCCGCGCGGCGCCCTTGCCATCGAGATCGGGTGCGACCAAATGGAAGGCGTCGGAAGTGATCCCGGCACCCATGAGCCGCGCGTGAATCGTCGCGCCGCGGGCCTTGGCGTGCTCCTCGGTTTCGACGACCATCATCGCGCCCGCCTCACCGAAGACGAATCCGTCGCGATCCCTGTCGAACGGTCGCGAGGCGGCCCTCGGGTCCTCGTTGCGGGTGCTCATGGCGCGCATCATGGTGAATGCCGCGATCGGCACGGCCTGGATGGAACCCTCGACACCGCCGGCGACCACCATGTCGGCATCGCCCATCACGATCATCTGCCAGGCCCTCGCGATCGCCTCCGAACCCGACGAGCAGGCCGAGACCGGTGTCACCACACCCGCTTTCGCGCCGAGTTCGAGGCCGACGCAGGCGGCCGAGCCGTTGGGCATAATGCGCTGCACGGTCAGCGGCGACACCTTGCGATAGCCGCCGTTCTGCAGCCGGTCGCGCGCGGCCGTAATGAATTCGCCCCCGCCGACGCCGGTGCCGATGGCGACGCCGAGCCGATTCTTGTCCACCTCCGGACTACCCGCATTGCGCCAGACTTCACGCGCGAGCACCACGGCCATCTGCTCCACATACGACAGGTGCCGCGCCTCCTGCCGCGTGAGGCAATCCGACGGCTTGACCTTCAGATGTCCACCGATGCGCACGGGTAGTTCGAACTGCTCGATGAAACTGTCCTCGAGGACATCGATGCCGCTCTCACCGTTGAGCAGGCCCTTCCAAGTCGAGTCGACATCACCGGCGATCGAAGTGGTCGCCGCCAGACTGGTCACTACAACGTTGGGATAGTTCCCGTTCTTGGTAGACGGAATCTGCATTTCGCTCACTTTCCTGGCGTCACTCTTGGGATAAACCGGGAACTGCGCGTGGAAGGTCATCGAACGACCGAGCAAACCATGATCCGACCGTGAGCATTGTCGGCGCATCCGGTCGGATCGGGTGCCCGACACACTACCGTGGCCGTCACTGGTCGTCGCATCTACGGCTCGAGTAACCTGCTGAGCGGATACGCAGCGCTGGTGGTTCGAGCGATCCGCGAGCAACCGCGAGAAGGGATGACTGTGACGGGCGGGCGGATGGTCGGGCTGTTCGCCGGTATCGGCGGGCTGGAGCTCGGCCTTGGCCACCACGGTTGGCACACCGAGCTGCTGTGCGAGATCGATCCCGGTGCGCGGGCGGTGCTCGCCGCGCGCTTTCCCGGAATTCCGCTGCAGGGCGATATCACTCGGCTACGTGCCCTGCCCGCCGGTACCGAGCTGGTCGCCGCCGGATTTCCCTGCCAGGACCTGTCGCAGGCCGGACGCACCGCGGGCATCACAGGTAAGCGCTCCGGTCTCGTGGACGAGGTGTTCCGGTTGGTGCGCCGTCAGCGTGGGCCGCGCTGGCTGTTGATCGAGAATGTGCCTTTCATGCTGCAGCTGGGTCGCGGGGCCGCCATGCGGCACATCACCAGCGCGCTGGAGGAGCTCGGCTACACCTGGGCATATCGTGTGGTCGACGCGCGCGCGTTCGGGCTGCCACAGCGCCGTCAGCGGGTGCTGATGCTGGCCTCGCGCACCGAGGATCCGCGCCGGGTGCTATTCGCCGATGATGCCGGACCGCTCGATCTCGGTGACCCGGAACAGGATCCGTGCGGCTTCTACTGGACCGAGGGTGTGCGCGGGCTCGGCTGGGCGGTGAATGCGATCCCGACGCTCAAGGGCGGTTCCGCGCTGGGGATCGCGAGTCCGCCCGCGGTTCGGTTGCCATCGGGCGAGATCGTCACGCCGGGCATCATCGACGGTGAGCGCCTGCAGGGCTTCGACGCCGACTGGACCGAACCGGCGACCACGGTGGCCGGAATTCGACACGGGCACCGGTGGAAGCTGATCGGGAATGCTGTGAGTGTGCGGATGGCGTCCTGGGTGGGTGCCCGATTGGCCGAACCGCTGGACCCGATTCCGGGCGATGAGCCGTTGCCGCCGGGGCGGCCGTGGCCGGTTGCCGCGTGGGGTCGCGCGGGCAGTGCCTATCGGGTGCCGGTTTCGACCTGGCCGGTGCACGAGCCATATGAGGATCTGCATCATTTCCTCACCGATTCGCGGCTGCTCTCGGCCCGGGCGACCGCAGGGTTCCTGCGGCGCACTGGAATGGGCAATCTACGGTTCCCGCCCGGATTTCTGGCCGACGTCGAGAGTCATCTCGATCGAATGGGTGGGTGGGCGGCATGAGATTTGCTACGTCATGAACCCGGCTCGGCGTCCGCTCACCGATGCCGCGACCAGTGCGCGGTTGGCCCGCCAGCGGCGCAGCGGCACCCGGCCCGAACTCGCGCTGCGGCGGGAACTGCATCGACGCGGATTGCGCTATTTCGTCGATCGCTCACCCCTGCGCGGGCAGCGTCGACGGGCGGATCTGGTGTTTCCCCGGCTGCGCGTGGCGGTGTATGTGGATGGATGTTTCTGGCATCGGTGTCCGCAGCATGCGACCGATCCGAAGAACAACGCACAGTGGTGGGCCGACAAATTGACCGGAAATGTGGCCCGTGACCGGGCCACCGATGCGGCAATGGCGGCCGCGGGCTGGCTGGTGATCCGAGTGTGGGAACACGAGGACGCCATCACGGCGGCCGACCGGATCCAGGCCGTATTGGCCGCGCGACGCTAGGTGACTCTTTCGAGCGCCCGGCAACCGCTAGCGGCGTTCGCGCACCCGAACCAGCGTGCGAGGCGCGTGCGCGGCCAGGTAGCCCGACACCGCCATTACCGTTAGCACCAGCATTCCGGCGATGGCCGTTGTGATTGCGATCATGGGAACCTCCTTAGATCTACCAACCATCGGGGATGGACCTGACAGAAGCCTGTGTTCGAGTTGGTAATGAGGTGTGTGAAGGACCGGTTGGTGCGGACACACGCACCTACTATTGAACACCGGACCAACCAGAAGGCGGAGAATGGTCCAGTGACTGATCGCCGGAGGCTCGCCGAACGCCACGTCCGGGTCGCCTGCGGGCTCATCGCGGTCGCGATCGCGATCGCCGGACTCTGCTATTCGTCGTGGTTGCTGGAGTTCGTACTGAAGATCGACGTCGATCCGGTCAACTCTTTCCTCAGCGAACTCGATGCCGAGGGCAAACCACATCGCGAGTTGTTCGCTACCGCCGACAAGATCGTCGGCGCATTGCTGATACCCGCCGCGATCGCGGGGCTGCTGTTATTTCCGCGCCGCAGCTTCACCACCATCGGCTGGGTCGCGCTCTTGTGCTTCGGCGCCGCGACCATCGGCGATGTGCTGCTCCCACTGCGCGATTGCACCCCGCAGGACAATGCCGAATGCGGCAGCGGTGGTAGCGAACTATTCCCGCAATTGCATCAGCCGCACGCGCTGACCAGCAGCATCGCGGTCACCGCTATCGCCGTCGCGACCTTCGCGTTCAGCGTGGCCGCCTTCCGCTATCACCGCTGGCGGATTCTGCGCGAGGCCGGTTTGGTGGTGCTGGTGATCGGGTCGGCGGCGACCGTGTGGATGTTGGTCGCCGACAACCTGACCGGCAATTACGCACTCGGCATCGCCCAGCGGATCCAGGTCGGATCGATGTCGCTGTGGCTGATCACATTGGCCGCCGCGGTGATTCTGGAAGGCCGCGAATGGTTCTAAAGTGATTCGGGTTAGTCGACCTTGATCTCGACCGTGCGGGTGTCGAGTTCGGCGGGCAGTTTGGTGGTATCGACCTCGAGGATTTCGCCGGTGTCCGGTAAGCCGTTGGGCAGCGTCTTGGGCTCGAGTCCGAAAGGCGGCTGCTCGCCCTTGCTGGCGGCGAGGCCGAAATCGCTGTCGTTGGCGATATAGGGTTTTGCCGCCGTCGAGCGTAGCGACGCCCTCGATCTTATCGTGACCGAAGAATTCGCCGTCGGCGTTCAGGCTGGTGACCAGGGCGGCGAAATCCAGGTTCGCGGTCTTGGCGGCCGGGGTGATGCCTGCCTTCTTCAGTGCCGCGGTGATACGAGCGTGCGCTTTCACGATCTTTGCCTACCGCATATCTCCGACAAAAGCCCTACGTCCGAATGACCCGTTGGTGTCATGCTTTCGCCATGGGTGATCGGATGAATATCGCGTCGGGTTCGGAGTTCGAGGATATCGTCGGCTACTCGCGGGCGGTTCGCGTCGGAAATACGGTCGCCGTCAGCGGCACCACGGCCTCGCTGCCCGGCGGCCACGCCGTCGGCGGGAACGATATCGGTGAGCAGACTCGAGAAGCCCTGCGCCGCATCGGCACTGCGCTCACCGAGGCGGGCGCGAGTTTTGCCGATGTTGTTCGCACGCGCATCTTCGTCACCGATATCGCGCGCTGGCCCGAGGTCGCGAAGGCGCACGCCGAGGTATTCGGCGATATCCGCCCCGCCGCGTCGATGTACGAGATCAAGGCGCTGATCACGCCAGCACTGCTGGTGGAGATCGAGGCTGACGCGATTTGCGCGACGATTCCGCGCTCGGATCGCTAATGTCGATCCGGTGACCAGCGACGCGCCGGAGACCACCGTTCAGCTCGAAACCGTCGCCACGGCGACGAACCGTCTGCTCGACACCATTCGCGGGCTGGACGATGACGTGACCGTGCCGTCACTGCTACCCGGGTGGACGCGCGGGCATCTGCTCGCGCACCTCGCGCGAAACGCCGACAGTCTGGTGAATTTACTGCTCTGGGCACGGACGGGGATCGAAACACCGCAGTACGCGAGCATGTTCATCCGGGATGCCGATATCGAGGCCGGTGCGCCGCGGCCACTTGCCGAGCAGTTGGCCGATAACGAAGCGGCGGCGAATCGCTGGCTGGCGCTTGCCGAGGCAATTCCCGAACAGGCGTGGACGGCGACCGTTCGGACCAGGCAGGGACGGCCCATTCCGGCGAGTGAGGTCATTTGGATGCGGCTGCAAGAGGTGGAGATCCATCATGTGGATCTGGCGGCCGGTTACCAACCTGCGGACTGGCCAGCGGATTTCGTTGCTCGGCTACTGCCGCGAGCCGCTGCTGATCTGACGAAAAGGATTGCCGCTGGGGCTGAACCGGCAGTCACGTTCGAAGCGCGAACCAGTGATACGGGCTTCACAGCGACGGTTGGGAGTGGGTCTCCTGACCACACCGTCAGCGGGCCCGCTTGTGCGGTGCTTGCTTGGCTGCTCGGTCGTTCCGACGGTGCCGAGCTGGGTGGTGTGCTGCCGACGCTGCCCTCGTGGAAATGACATCGTGAGCGGCACGTCGCCCGATTTTCGGTAGTCGAAGGGCTGGTTTCCGGCTGTGCGCATGCCCTCGACCGGACCGGCTCGACACAGCGTGGGCGATGAAAACCAGCGACCAGACGAGGACCAAGGCGACCGCCAGTCCAAAGGTGTAGTTGCGGTCCAGGACGGTCGGGTTGCTCGACATGGCGTTGCGCCGGTCGAGGACCGGGAGGGCGATCAGGACCAAGCCGACCGAGCAGATGGCACCGCAGGCGGTGACGGCCCACCAGGTAGGCGGTAGAAGATGGCGAGCGGTGAGTCCGGCCGCGACGCAGATCGGGGCGAACACCGCATCGTGGAGCAAGATCCCGCCGGCGAACCATATCGCGACAGAGCCGAGATCTCTGGGGGGAAGGTCGAATAACGCGCTCATGCCGTACCAGCCGAGCCAGATACCGATGAGGAGCAGCACGATGCGGGCCACCGTCATGGCAGCACCTCGATTTCGGATAACCATTTCGTTTGCAGGACACCGGGCCGGTTGGGTGCGATCAGACGGCATGGATAGCCGTGGTCGAGATCGAGGGTTTCACCATTGATGGTCAGAGCGACCAAGGTGCTGTCGTCGATGGCATGACGCTGCGGGAGAACCGAACTCCCGTAGATGCCGGTTCGCTCTAGTGAACGGAACCGGATATCGCCCCCGGAATAGTCCCCGACCACTGCCAGCAGATCCAGCAGGCGTACTCCGGACCAGTCGGCTCCGGCACTCCATCCTTCGACGCAGGCAATCGGCAGACGGGCCCGCGTCTGCGGCAGGGAAAGCAGCTCGTCCCTGGTGAAGCCGCGCTTCCGATCGCCCATGGTGACCGTCAACCGGTACCCGGGGTCACTCGCAGGCTCACCAATGCCCGCTGCCACAGCCGACCGATTGACCGGAACCCCTTGCGGCCCATGTCCGCTGCGCGGGGCCAGTACGGCCGCCCAGCGCAGAAACGGGATCGTCTGCCCGGCAACGGCAAAGCCCGCAGCCACGGCGGCAAGACCCGCACCGGTCAGCACTGCTCGACGCGAAATATGCGGACGGACCTCGGGGTCTGGTTCGACGAGCGAACGTTGCAGCGCGTCTCGGATGATGGGCAGCTTGACGGATAAATGCACCGCTAGCGCACCGATGGCAACGTAGGCCATGGCGTAGTGCGCGGTGGTAAAGAAGAACTTCCACGGGTAGTACTGGGCGATATTGAGAAGCCCGGTCGATAGCTGGAAGAGGACCGCGCCGACCAGGATCGCGATGGAACCACGTTCGAGGATTCGCAATGGCGAACCGATGATCGGCCGCTGAAACAGCCTGGGGTACACCGCCCAGAGCTTCACCAGCAGCAGCGGGATCGCTACGACACCCGAGATCACATGGGTGCCTTGGGTGACCCGATACAGCCACACGGGATGGGCCGGCCACCAGAACCAGCTCGGCGGATGCTGAATCCAGTGACTCAGCAAACCGGTGATGAAACAGAGCAGTATCGCGCTGCCGAGAGCGATCCCGACCCGACTCGCGACCTCGGGTCCGCGTGCGGTTGTCACGAGTAAGCGCGAGGTAACCGCTTGTCCCCCAATCCTCATATCACCCACCGACTGCTCGATCAGGGCCCCATCGCAACCAAGCGATATGCCGTCCGGACACCTCCACCGCCGCCACCACGCGGAACCCCGCTGCTGCGGCCAGCTCTTCCGCGCGATCTATCCCCACCCGGGCCCACGGAAACCATTCCCCCACTCGGTCTCTCGTCTCGAGCCGAATCGGATTCGTCACCACACCGGCACCAGGACGAGCGAATTCGACCACCGCGATGCCGTTGCGGGCAAGGAGTTCGCCCGCTCGAGTCAGCAGGCGGACCGGATCGCCACCGATCCCGATATTGCCGTCCGCGAGAATCGCATAGGACCAACGTCCCGAACCGGGCAGCGGCCCGAACAGATCCCGCTGCAACGCGGGTGCACCGCGAAATCTGCTGGTAGCCACGGCCATCGGCGAGATATCGACACCCAGGGCGATGATCCCCCGGCGCAGCAGCGATGCCACCAACCGACCCGGACCACACCCCAGATCCAGCGTCGGTCCATCACAGCAGCAGGTCAGCACAGCATCGGCCGGACGGTCGGCATCGTCGAAGCCCAGCCAGCGCCGGGTGCGCAGGGGATGACGCCGTCCGTCCGCATCGCGCACCCAGCAATCCTCACCCGCCAGCGCGAGATCGAAGATATCGCTCATCGATGTGCCAGCAGGGCGTGGTGCAACTGATGGATCAAGCGCGCGAACCGCCCATCGGATTCGCGTGCCACCTGGAGTGCGTCGGCGAAGGTGTCGACATCGTTGTATCGCGGCAGCGAGCGCACCCGAAGTCCGCAGTCCTGCAAGGCTTCTCGGGTGAGCTCACCGGTTCGTTCCGTCGACATGGGAACGTCGACGAGTATGCGCGCCGGCTGTGGTGTCGGCAGCCCGAGCGCCCACCAGCCGCCATCGTCGGCGGGGCCGAGCAGTGCGTCGCCGCGCAATACCAGTTCGCGGGCGGCCCAGCTCAGCACCTCCGGACCGATCTGCGGTGTGTCCATGCCGATCTGCAAAACCGGCAGCCCGTAGCGCGCGGCATCGGCATGCGCATTGGCCAAGCGCTCACCGAAAGATGCGCCGCGCTGCGGAATCAGCTCGAAGCCAACTAGCGCCCTCGCTACTTCGTCCGCACACTCCGCATCGGCGAGCTCTCCGGTGAACGCGACGATGTGGTGTGCGACCGGACTGCGCGACATCGACTCCAAGGTGTCCATCAGCGAGGCAGCGGCGACTCGTGCGGCCTCACGCGGTGAAAGTTGCGGGGTCAGACGAGTTTTGGCCAGGCCGGCAATCGGGGCCTTGGCCAGCACGAGCAGTGTCGCGGCGATGGGCGAGGGACGAAAGTAGTTCATCGCAGCACCACCAGAAAGTCGCGGGTCGCGCGCAGGGTCCCGAGCCACGACCCCGATACCTTCGAGACGCCACCCGCTCGTGGCCGATATGCGATGTCGCGCTCAACCACCCGCCACCCTGCTCCCGCCGCACCGATCAGCAGTTGCAATGGATAGCCGGAGCGCGTGTGCAACGGTCCGAGCGAGAGCAGTGCGGCGCGGCGAGCCACCCGCATGGCGCCGATATCGTGCACGGGTAGCCCGTACCGGCGACGCAGTCGCCCGGCGATTACCGAATTGCCGAGCCGCGCATGCCACGGCCACACACCCCGACGCACCGGCTTGCGCCGTCCGACCGCCAAATCGGCACCCGAACGCACCAATTCGACCAGCGGCGGCAACTCCGCCGGGTCCATCGATCCGTCACCATCGAGAAAGGCGACTAAATCCGTTCTTGCCGAGGCGATCCCGGCTTGCACGGCAGCCCCGTATCCGGGCCGGGCTTCGGATACGACAGCGGCGCCGCAGCGGCGGGCCACCTCGGCTGTCGCATCGGTCGAGCCATTGTCCACGACCAGCGCATGGAATCCGGCCGGGATGGCCGCGAGCACATCTGGCAACGCCTCAGCTTCGTCTCGGCACGGGATAACAACGGTCACGCCGTCCGGATTATGGAGGGTCTCGGTCACCTTTCCGACGCTATGCCAGCGCGATCGAATCGTGGCCGCAAAAGTGGTGACGAAACAGTGACATCCGCATCCAGAACCGATGGAGCACCGGTTTTCCACGCACCTCGGCCCTATCGTGAGGTTCGTGCATGACGTGAAGGAGGCCGCGACAGCGCCGCGCGGCCGGATACGTGCCGAGTATCTGGGGGCAGGCATTGCCGCCGCACTCACCCTGGCAGCATTCCTGGTCCCGCGAATTGCCAGCGAACAATGGCGGAGCAAGCTCTACGCGGGTTCGGCTCCCATCTTCGGCAACTGGTTGCCGCATGTCGGCTGGGGTTCGGTACCGGCCGTCGCTATCGCGCTACTTGTCATCGGATTCGGACCCGCCGTGGCCGAGTCGCTGCCGTGGCGACGGCTGCTTGCGGTGTCTTGGTTGACCGCTCTGGCCTGGGCTTTCGCTTTGGCTATGATCGATGGCTGGCAGCGCGGATTCGTCGCGAGACTCACCGACGGCCACGAATATCTGCACGAGGTGCCCGGCGTCCGCGATATCCCGGCCATGCTGCGCGGATTTTCCGGCCGGATCCTGGATTTCGAACCGGATTCCTGGACGACCCACGTCTCCGGGCATCCACCCGGCGCGCTGCTGTTCTTCGTCCTGCTCGATCGCATCGGCGTGCGCGGCGGAGGGTGGGCGGGACTGGCCTGTCTTGTGATCGGATCCAGCGCGATCGTCGCCGTCGCGGTCACCCTGCGCGCGCTCGGTGCCGAGGATCGAGCGCGAAAGGCATTGCCATTTTTGACAATAGCGCCCGCCGCAGTGTGGATCGCGGTTTCGGCGGACGCCATGTTCGCGGGTGTAACGGCGTGGGCGGTGGCGCTGCTGGCGATCGCGATCCGGCGGCCGCGGATCGCCGTTGGCTCCGGTGTGCTTTTCGGGCTCGGCATCTACCTCAGCTACGGCCTCGTGATCATGGCCGTCCTCGCCGTCGCGGTCCTGATCGCGGGCCGAACCACTAGGCCGCTGCTACCTGCCGTACTCGGCGCGCTGATCGTCGTCGTGGCATTCACAGTGGCCGGTTTCTGGTGGCTGGATGGCTATCACCTGGTGGTGCAGCGCTACTACCAGGGCATCGCCTCCGAGCGTCCGTACGCGTACTGGGTCTGGGCGAACCTCGCCGCCACCGTCTGCGCGGTCGGTCTGGCTACCGCGGGTGGTCTACCGAGCGCGCTGCGCAGACCATTCGATGCGGCCGCGCTCTTGGTGACGGCGGCCTTGTGCGCGATATTGGTGGCAGACCTCAGTGGCCTGAGCAAGGCGGAGACCGAACGCATCTGGCTGCCGTTCGACCTCTGGCTACTCGCCGCGACCGCGTTTCTGCCGCGGTCCACTGCCCGCGCCTGGCTGTTTCTGCAAGCGCTCGGCACACTCGTACTCGCCCACACGATCCTGACGAATTGGTAATCCATGTGCATTCTGATCGCCGATGACGACCCGCTGGTCCGTGATGTGGTGCGACGCTATCTCGAACGCGATGGACGCACCGTCGTGGAGACCGCGGACGGCGTCTCGACCATGGCGCAACTCACCGAACCCACCGGCGACCCCATCGAACTGGCCGTCCTCGACGTGATGATGCCCGCTCCCGACGGCATCGAAATCTGTCGCGCGGTGCGTTCCGGCCCGCGCCCGGACACCCCGATCATCCTGCTCACCGCACTCGGCGACGAGGATGATCGCGTACTCGGTCTGGAGGCGGGCGCTGACGATTACGTCACCAAGCCGTTCAGCGCCCGCGAGCTCGCCTTGCGGGTCGCCTCGGTGCTGCGACGTTCGCAGGCGACGCGGCAGCCGAGCACGCAGGTACTGCGCGACGGTGCGGTCGAGGTGCGACCGGGCTCGCAATCGGCGCTGGTGGACGGCAGGCCGGTCGACCTGACCGCGCGCGAATACGATCTGCTCGTCTTCCTGCTGCGTCATCCGCACCAGGTGTTCAGCAGGGAGGAACTGCTGGCCAAGGTGTGGGGTTGGGATTTCGGCGACCTGTCCACCGTCACCGTGCATATCAAACGTCTTCGAGCGAAACTCGGTGCCCGGCACCGGATCGAGACAGTGTGGGGCCGCGGCTATATCTGGGGTCGGAATGGAGAATACAGTGCCTGAGAACACCC
This sequence comes from Nocardia sp. CA-084685, assembly GCF_050955785.1. NCBI lineage: Bacteria > Bacillati > Actinomycetota > Actinomycetes > Mycobacteriales > Nocardiaceae > Nocardia > Nocardia sp. CA-084685. The sequence continues at coordinate 347,171 of NZ_CP192094.1, read as the reverse complement.
TCCAGTTGATCGGCTACGCGCTCGGCTGTTCGCTGCCGATCGTTGCCATCGGCGCGGGAATCCTGCGCGCCACCAGCAATCGCTCCATGACCTCGAGTATGGCTGTGTTGGTGCTGATCCCCACGCTGTCCACGTTAGCGGGCATTATCGGGGTCAGCGGGTTGATGTTCACCGATGAACTCGAGCGCACGGCGGTCGTACTCGCGGTCGTCGCGGCGGTCACCGTGCCCGCCGCTCTGCTACTCGGTCGCGAGCAGGCCCGAAAGACCGTCTGGGAAAAGCAGATTCGCGAGCAAGAGCGGATGGCCGAGCGCTCCCGTCGCGAACTCGTCGCTTGGGTCAGCCACGACCTGCGGACCCCGCTAGCCGGTATTCGCGCGATGGCCGAGGGCCTGTCCGACGGCGTGGTCAGCGGTACCGACGATGTGGCGCGTTACGCGGAACAGATTGTGCGCGAAACGGATCGGCTCTCGGTCATGGTCGACGATCTGTTCGAAATGTCGAAGATCAATGCGGGCGCGCTGCGTTTGGAGCTGGAGCCGGTCGATCTGCGCGAGTTGATCGATGAGGTACTGGCCGCCAACCGACCGAATGCCGAACGCGCCGAAGTCCAGCTGCATGCGCAACAGCCCGACTCCGAAATCGTCGTCGCGGCCAGTGATCGAGCCCTCGGCCGGGTGCTGACCAACCTGGTCTCCAACGCCATCGCCCACACTCCACCCGGTGGCCGCGTCGCGATATCCGCCGGCACCTCCAACGGTCAGGCTTGGGCGCGCGTCGACGACACCGGCCCCGGCATCTCCGAAGCCGATCTGCCACGAATATTCGAAGTCGCCTACCGCGGTACCGCCGCCCGCTCCCCCGTCGCCTCCGACGGCGTGTCCTCCGGCAGCGGTATGGGGCTCGCGATCGCCGCGGGTCTGATCGAAGCCCACCACGGCGATATCAGCGCCGAGAACCGCGAGCAGGGCTGTCGCTTCGAAGTTCGGCTACCGCTCAGCGGAAACTGAACTACGCCACCGGCGCGCCCGCCCCCGCAACCGCGCGCAGCGGTGCGAACGCGAACTCGGCCAGGCCGTCGAGTGGATCCACCTGCGCGGTGAATCCCAGAATGCGTCGTGCCTGTTCGGGGCTCGCGACGATATGCCGCACATCGCCGGGGCGATAGCGTCCGGTGATCACCGGTTCGGGACCACCGCGCGCCGCGGCCAAGGCACTGGCGACCTTGCCGATGGTGATCGGACGTCCCGAGGCGATATTGAGCGGAACGAACCCGGAATGCGCATATTCGACCGCCGCGAGATTCGCTGCCGCGATATCGCTGACATGCACAAAATCTCGCGCCTGCTGGCCATCTTCGAAAACCTGCGGCGGGTTACCGGCCTCCAGCGCGGACCGGAAAATCGCGGCTACTCCGGAATACGGTGTATCCCTCGGCATATCGGGACCATAGACATTGTGATAGCGCAATGCGGTGACCCCGGACTCGGTTACCGCCGCCCATGCGGACGCGTAGTGTTCCTGCGCCACTTTCGCCGCCGCATAAAGACTCCGCGGCCGCAACGGCGCGGTCTCCGGCACCGGCTCCCACCCCAACACCTCATCGGAATCCGGATCCCGATGCTCGAACATGCCGTTCTCGAGATCCCCGCGCCTGCGCACCCCGACCTCGACGGCCCGAACCCCGCGATAGCGCCCCTCCCCATAAACCACCATCGACGATGCCAACACCAACCGCCGACACCCCGACCGATCCATCGCCGCCAATAAAACCGCGGTCCCCAAGTCGTTATGGCTCGCATAAGCGGGCGCATCCTGCGCGCTCACCCCCGCTCCGACCACCGCGGCCTGATGACAAACCACGTCGATCCCCCGCAGCACCGAATCCAGCGCAGCCGCATCCCGCACGTCAACCACCCGCACGTCCTGCGGAACAACCGCGCCGACCCCATGCGCCGCGGGCAACATCAGATCAACCGCCACCACCTCATGGCCCGCCCCCACCAACTCCCGATGCACCCGGGTCCCGATAAACCCCGCCGCGCCGGTCAGCAAGACCCGCATATCAGCACCACCCCAGATCGCAGTGCCCAACCCGCCCGTTAACCACTCCATCGTTTACCGAGGTCATGCCGCTGATTCTGCTGCCAGTCCGGTGGCTTTCGCCGCAACCTGGCCACGGCGTCAGACTTTCGTCACGATCTCGAGCCGCGCTTGCGTGTCAATTCAGCAACCAGCAGCGAGTCCCGGCGCTACCCGAGAACACACTTGATCGACAGGAGCCAGCCGTGTGGGATCGGTCGCCACGGCAAAACGATCGATATCGGCCGATCTCGGAAGCCTGCTCAGTTATCGAGCGCCGCGGGAAAGGTAGCGCACCGGAGGTGGGGTTCGGTAGCCGAATGCCTTGATGAAGCGTGCGCCGATCTGGGCTTGGCTGGCTTCGAGCGCTTCGGCGCCAACGGCATTCATAGCTCGGTTGATCACATTGAAAAGGGTCACTACCCAGAGGGCTTCGTCGAAGGCTTCGGCGGTGACTCCGGCCGCGCGGACCTTGTCGGCGTCACCGGGACTGAGGCCATCGGGGTCGCGCACCATTTTGCCGACGAATTCGAGCATGGCGCCGGCTTCGGGACGCAAGGGTGAGTCATCGCCGTCGGCCAGGGCTTCGTCCACCAGATTTTCAGCGATATAAGCAGCTGCGATGCCATGGTGGGCGGACACGCAGAAGGGACATTCATTGAACTGCGAGGCCCTTGTCGCGAAGATTTCGCGTTCGGCGACGGTCCAGAAGGACGGCCCCCGCATGGCGTCCTGGATGAGGTCGGAAAGCGGGGTACCGAAGTAGCGGTTGCGATAGCAGACGACCTTCATGACCGCGGGAACCTCGGTACGACCGAACCGCCGCATGGTCGCGAACATGATTCGGGCCGGGAGTTCCTGGCCGGATTCGACTGCGTCGAGCCACATTTTCTACCGCCCCTCCCAGCAGCGGCGGGCGGCGCGAAGCCGTCGATCGGCGGCGCCGTAGGCCGCGACCACGGCCGCCTCGAAGATCTCATCGTCGCTGCGACCCGCTTCGGCCAGCATCGTGATGTTCTTTTCGGTGAGCCGATACGAGCGTTCGGCGACCAGTTCGACGAAGTCGGCTAGATCATCGGGGACCCCGGCGGCGGCCCCTTCTTCCCCCGCGGCCCGCGCCCGAATCGACCGCCGCACCTCGACCGGCAGCCGCCCCGGCGCACCTTCGAGATGCGCGCCGAATTCTTCCCATTTCGAATCCATGGGACGCCGTGCCATGGCCTCATTCTTGTCCATCAACCGCAACCACCGCTGCCGAACGGAGATCAGATTTCGGCTTCGCCGCCGAAGTCCCGCCGTACGAAATTCGGGCGCAGATCGGGCTCGGGTTCGTCGTAGTAGCGGTGAAAGGTCGGGGTCACGCCCGACGAAATCGGTGGATTGACCCAGCTCCAATCGGTAGGGCATTTGCGGCCCGCTGCCTGCTCTCGATCGACGTGGTCGCAGAACTGTTTGGCAACCGTATGATGGTCGACGATATACACTCCCGCCTTCCGAAAGCTGTACAGCACAGCGTGATTCAATTCGACCAGCGCCTGATCCCGCCACAGTGAACGCTCGTGTCTGGTGTCCAGGCACATCATTTCAGCGATGAGCGGCAGCATGTTGTAGCGGGTGGTGTCGCTGAGATTGCGTGCGCCGATTTCGGCTCCCATGTACCAGCCGTTGAACGGCGCGAAAGGATAGGTGATGCCGCCGACCTCCAGATTCATATTCGAAACAGCGGGCAGCGCATGCCATTTCAAGCCGAGCCCGGCGAACCAGTCGAATTCGGGATGCTCGAGTTCGACCTCGCGGGCCAGTTCGGGTGGGATGTCGAACCAGCGGATCGGCTCGTCCGGGGTGCTGATGAGCACGGGCAGGATATCGAAGGGCGTGCCCGCACCACGCCAACCGAGCTTCATCGCGAATTCGGTGATCGCGATATTGGCCGGATCACCGGTTACGGTGCCGTCGCCGTTGCGATAACCGGCGTAGCGGATCAGTTGTGGGCTGACGATGCGGAATTCGCGGCCGTCGGCCTGACGCGGTGGCCCGACGGTGATCATCGATTGGATGGCGCCGCCGTTGGTCGCCATATGCAGGTGCTGCCAGCAGACCTCGGCCAGGTCGCGGGCCGAGCGCACCCGCCGTGCGTCGAGCAGTTTCAGTGATCGCCAGTGTTTTCGCCCGACACAGCGGGCGTGGTTACGCCACGCGAGTTTGGCGCCGATGAGGATTTCCTCGGCGGTCTGCACGTAGCTGCCGGTTTGGTGGAGTTGCTCCAAAGCGGTGCGGCGGCGGTTCGCGGATAGATGCGCGAGTTCAGGCAATCGGAAGAACTCATCGCACTCCCGCATCCGCCTTTCGATTCCGAAAGGGTATGTGTCAGCGGCACTTTCGAGCGATATGACAGGTAACGCTTGATTCACGGTGTTCTCCGGTCGGGCACGAGGTACTGCGGCTAGACAGACAGGGATTGATCGAGCAGAGAATTTCGCGCGCGGAGCGCGGCTGACACCGGGCTACGCCGGGGGACCGCGCGATAGCCTCCGCGTTGCGGAGAACCGCCATGCGGCAGACGATTCAGGAAGCGGGGTCACGCAGGCTGTCGGGTTGCCGGGCACGCGCGCAGCAGCATGACCTGGCTGCTGCCGTTTGCTGTCCACGATCATGCTCGTCCCAATCGACGCCTGAAAACGCCCGCATGCAGCCTAAGACCGGTGTGCTGGCCGTGTGCCCTAATTCGACGTAATGCCTGTTCGAAATCTGGCTGGCACGAGCAATTATTTGCCGATCCGTCCGGATCGGACTGAGGTGTACGTTGTGTGCGCCGTACCGTCGGTCGATCAGTTCGCGGCTGTAGCACTGGACGGGACGGTAGGGCACCAGTATCTCGGGCACCTCCTGATCATCATCGGACTGCTGAATCGCGCCTCGCTACTGGGCATTTGGCGCGTCTTCCGGTGGATGCGGCAGGGCGAGTTCGCCGAGGCGCGGCTCGAGCGCGGTTGGACAGCCGGGTCTGCTGAACCGGGTGCTCGCGCCGGTAGTGCGGCTGGTCGAGAAGCCGTCGTCGCTGGCAGAGTGACCTTGCCGCGAAGTGGCCATTCCGGGTAGTTGACAACACATACCGACCGGCGTGTTCATGGCTGGCGCGCCCACTTTCGTATTTCTGGCAGGATGGGCAGCATGCTGTCTCGGCGCGAGGTGCGGCGTTGGGTCTCCAGCGCCATAGTTAGCGTCGCACTGATTGCCGGTGCGGCGATGTTCGGCCCACCCCAGGTGCTAGCAGCGCCGGGCGATCAGCCGCGCCCGAATACCGGCTCGGCGGATGGTCCCTCCCCCGCGGAGCCGACCGTTCCCGGCGTGACACGCGCTTCGATCGATCGGATCGTGCCCATCAACGACCGGTGGCTGCGGGTGTGGGTGAATTCGCCTGCGATGAGTCGCGCCGTCGAGGTGCAGGTGTTGCTGCCGCGTGAGCAGAACCATCCACGACCGACCGTCTACATGCTCGACGGGCGCAGTGCCGAGGCGGAGAGCAATAACTGGACCGAGCTCGGGCACGCGGACAAGTTCTTCGAAGATAAAGACGTGAACGTGGTGCTGACGGTCGGCGGACCGGCCAGCTTCTACACCGACTGGCAGCGCCCGGACCCGGTGCTCGGCACCAATATGTGGGAGACCTTCCTGACGAAGGAACTGCCGCCACTGATCGACGCCGAGTACAACGGCAATGGACGCAACGCCGTCATCGGCGTCTCCATGGGCGCCGAGGCCGCGATGATGCTGGCCTTCCGGCAGCCGAAGCTGTACACGGCGGTGGCGGCGCACAGCGGGTGTTTCTCGATGGGAACCGATCTCGGACAGGCGCAGGCTCGCGCGGTCATCGCGACCTACCGTGGCGGACCGGACAATATGTTCGGCGATCAGCACGATCCCGCCTGGCTGGACCATGACGTGCTACTGCACGCGGAAGCGTTGCGCGGTAAGGCGATCTATCTGTCGGTCGGCAGCGGACTGCCCGGCAAATACGACACCCCGAACAACCCGGATGTGGTGAGCACCATCGGATTCGGCGGACCACTGGAGGCCGCGACCAATCTCTGCACCCGCAGGCTGGCCGATCGGCTCACCGCGCTCGGAATTCCGGTGACCGCGAACTTCCGGGCGACCGGGACGCATTCGTGGCCGTACTGGGCCGACGAGTTGGGTTCGTCATGGCCGACGATCTCGAAGGCGTTGGGCCTCTAGGCGATTCCGAAGCGCGCCAACACATCCGGATCGGTCGCGAACCGCAGGAACTGCTCGTTCTCATGCGGATCACCGATGGTCACCCGCACGCCATCGGTGCCGTACGGCCGCAGCAGCACCCCCGCCTCCGAGCTCACCTCGCCGTATTCGGCGCTGCGCTCGCGCAGCGGCAGCCACAGGAAGTTGGACTCACTCGGGGGCACCTCGTAGCCCGCGGCGAGCAGTGCGTCGCGCACCCGATCGCGTTCGACGACGAGACCGTCGGTGCGATCGAGCAGTTCGTGCCGCGCCTCCAGCGAGGCGATCGCGGCGGCCTGCACGACCCGGTTCACGCTGAACGGGATGTGCACCTTCATCAGCGCGCTGATCACCGCCGGATCACCGACCGCATAACCCGCGCGCAGTCCCGCCAGACCGTACGCCTTGGAGAAGGTCCGCAGCACAACGACATTCGGTCGATTGCGCCCCAGCTCGACACCATTCGGGCGCTGCTCTGTGGTGAGCCGCATGTATTCGAAGTAGGCCTCGTCCAACACGATCAGCACGTGCTCGGGGACCGCATCCAGGAAGCGGATCAGCTCAGCCTCGCCGACCGCGGTGCCGGTCGGGTTGTTCGGATTGCAGACGAAGATCAGCTTGGTGCGCTCGGTGACCGCGGCGGCCATCGCATCCAGATCGTGCACATGCTCTCGCGTAAGCGGCACCTGCACTGCGGTCGCATTGCCGACCTGGGTGACGATCGGATACGCCTCGAAGGAGCGCCAAGCGAACAGCACCTCGTCGGTCGGTGCGTCACAGGTGATCTGCACCAGTTCCTGACACAGTGCGACGCTGCCGCACCCGACCGCCACGTTCGCCGAAGAGACGCCGAGGAAGTCCGCGAGGGCCGCGCGCAACTCGGTGACCTGATTATCCGGATAGCGGTTCGCCAGTTCCGCGGCCTCGGCGATGGCCTTCGCCGCGGACGGGAGCGGACCGAAGGTGGTCTCGTTGCTGGCGAGTTTGACCGCGCCGGGATGGTTGCGGCCGGGGACGTACGCCGGGATCGAATCGAGGTCCGGCCGGATGTGCGCTGTCACCGTTCAACCATATGCCGGGTACCGGAAAATCTGCGCGTCAGGCCCGCTCACGTGCAATTTCTCGCGAAGATCAGCAGATCCACCTACTCTTGTTTCATGTCGGGCATTTACGACGATATTGCGCCGCTACGTAGTCGCGACGACATCATTTCCGGTTCGGACCCCAAACAATCGACCGACGATCGGCCTCGGACCCCGCGCGCACATGTGCCCATCACGGTGGCCGAGCCGGAGCGCGCCGCGCGCGGCGGCATCGTGATGCTGTACGAAGCCCGGGAGTTCACCGGGCCATTGCTGGAACTCATGAAAGCCCTGGCGACCGAGGGCTGGACGGTGGTCGCGCCCGATCTGTTCCATCGCATCGACGGCGAGCCGGCGAACGAGGTTTTCGGCGACGAGCTCTTCGACGATTTCGACGCCTGCTTCGACTGGCTGACTCGCCGCGGCGTCTTCCCGGACTGCATCGGCGTGCTCGGCTTCGACCATGCGGGCACCGCGGCCTTCCTGGTGGCGACCAATAGGCCCGTCGGCGCCGCGGTCAGCGTCGCCGCATCCGGCATCGTAGAACCGCTCACCGACGAAGCCGATGCCCTCATCCGCGCGGCACCCAATCTGCAGGCCCCGTGGCTCGGACTGTTCGGCGCCGACGACCCGGACACCCCGCCCGCCCAAGTCGATCAACTCCGCGACGCCACCGCCCGCGCCGCGGTCGCCAGTCTCGTAGTGACCTATCCCGGCCTGCACCACCGCGCCGACCGACCCGGCGGCGACGACGACTTCGATCTCATCGATTCCCAGACCCGGATTTTCGACTGGTTCGACAGCAATCTTCGGTGATTACCTGGCGTTTTGCGATCTGGACGTAGGCTACTGTAACCTTCCTGTTCGGCGGTTCGAAAGGACCGGTGCCCTCGAAGAGAAGGCTCCAGGAGGCGTGCCAGAGCGGCCGAATGGGACTCACTGCTAATGAGTTGTCCCTTCACGGGGACCGGAGGTTCAAATCCTCTCGCCTCCGCCACACCCCGGTTCGCCGGGGCTATATAACTGAACACAGGCATGCGCCCGTAGCTCAACGGATAGAGCATCTGACTACGGATCAGAAGGTTAGGGGTTCGAATCCCTTCGGGCGCACTTCACTCGCATTATGAATGCATCCATTCGGCCTTGGAGGCTGTGTGACCATCAGCTGGCATGGATCACAACCTCGGCCAATCACCTGGGAACAATATCTCGACCTCGATGAGGAATTCCGGCGTGACCTGGAGATCGTCGACGGGTTCATCGTGCCGCGTGAGCAGCGGAGCCGGGAGCACCAGAAGGTCGGTACGCGATTGTCCCTCGCTCTAGAAGGAGCGGCGGTAACCGAGATGCGGACGGGCAATGGTTCCTGCTACGAAACCAACACCGAAGTGGATGTGTTGCTCTGGGAGGTTCCGCCGACTGCGCGCAAACCAGACGCCGTGCTGCACAAGTGTCTACCCGAGTACGAGCAACTGGCGGCCGAGCACTGTGTGATTGTCGCTGAAGTGCTGTCGACCTGGTCGATCCGTCGGGACCGTGTGCACAAGATGAGCGACTACGCCGATGCAGGGGTTCCGCACTACTGGCTCATCAGCTTCGACAAGGTCGGAGCGCTGACCATCGAGCGGTACGCACTGTCCGGCCGTAAGGGCCGCTACACCCACATCGGCACCACCCACCGGGACATGGGTCCGGTGGCCGTCTCGCTTACCGATCCGTTTCCACTCGAAATCCTTTGGCGAGATCTCGAAGTTGCACCACCTGTGATCTGATTACCAAAGGGCTCGTTCGAACCTTCAGCGTTGCTTTGGTGCCGCCATCCCGAACACGTAGTATGGATCGTTCGGTCGAAACGCCCCAGACACCGAAGGCGTTTGAGATACCGCGACCATCCGTCCGCTCACCGACCAGTCCGCGAGTGGACGATGCCACCAGTCTCGCCACACTGAGACCCCAAGCGCGCCAGCCGAGATGCCCGCAGCGACGCAGGACGAATACGTGCCCCAGTCAGCTATCGCACAATCCTGCGCCGCCGACTCGGCACTCGGCAACACCCAATGCCAATGTGCCGTCAATCCAGCGCGCGCCTCATTTTTACCGAGTCCACGCCCACCGTGAATAGTAGCGTGGCGCATGAACCTCCTGGGTTCATGTAGCCGCCGGCGGAATCAGCGACGAACCCAACCCTGTGCGCGGTCCGCCAGATTCCACCACGAAACGAACTGCGGATCCTCGGATTTCAGCTCCCAGCGCGCAGCGAGCCCATCAAAGAACGCGTCATCACCGGTCTTTCCGCCTTTCGGCTCTCCGATGTAGACCAGTCGATCACCACCTCGAGCTTCGAACGCGACAAGCGCATCGGACGCCATCGTGTTACCCCAGCCAGGCGGCCAGCAGAGAAACAACACATCATCCGGGCCGCCGCTCGGACGCACAGCGAACTCATCGAGATCACCGACCGAGTGCCACACGTCCGACTGCCCCGCTGCGCCGGAAAACGACACATTCTCCGTCTTGTCCGGCGGCTCGGAGTCATACGCGTCGACGCCCACTCCCACCTCGGCCATCTGCGCCGCCCAATACCCGCGACCGGCTCCCAGCTCGACCACCTTGCGGCCATCAGCAAACTGAGTCAGCCACTCAATCGTCTCGGGAGAAGGAATGGCGTACGCGTACGCGGCCTGCAAGATGGTCTGCGCGAACCCCAGACGCACACTGCCCTTCTCACGACCACCGTTCACCACACGACGACCTTCGTGCTCGGACACCGATGGCGCAACGATCTCCCAGTACGGATTCGCGCTCACCGACCGGCCACAAGTCAGGTAGTGCACGAACCGCAGATCGAACGCGGCGTCGGCCCGATCATCCCCCGTCCCCGCCAACATCGGCGCCGTATCCAAGTACTCCGCCACCTTCGGATACTCAGCCCGAAGCCTCCCCTCATCCCCAAGCAACGCAGCCAGTTCCTCACGACGACCCGTGGTCAGCGCCAGCTCAGTCATCCCTCGATTCTGGCCTGACACAGCCGCATTGGCGAACACTCCCGCCGATGCCGCGACCGTTGGGACGTTCATGTTCCAGGTCGCCACGCTCTACCACGCCCGTTCCCAGAGAGCCTCCGTCCCCACCTCACGCATGATGCGATGCACTGCTCGCGAGTGTCGGGCTTCATTTGATGGTTGATGTTTTGGCTTGACTGGAAGCTTGACGTCGGACCTAGCCAGGTTAGTACTGCCACGGGCACTTGTTAAAGCGTTCGTCCGTCGCGGGGATCGGCGGCTAACGTTCTCGAACGTCCTCGCCCAAGGCGCACTGGCTCCGGATGAATGCGCCCGCTTGGAGGGGGTGGCAGCCCGTTCGAGCCGGGCCGAGTCCGAGGGGAGTCCACTCGATGTGGGCTCCCTAAGCCTCACGCGCCAACTCGCTGACGGTATGCACGCGGCGATCGTGGAAGCCGTCGACCCCGCTGAGTAGCGCGTCCTCAGTCCATTTCAGCCTGTCGTGATGGTTCTCGATTGGCGTGTCGGGACACACCACCACGTCATCCCGTTACCGTGCGGGAGTCGACCACAAGGGACTGCCGGTGGCCAGCGAGAAAAGGCCCTTGGCAGCCCGGTACTGGCGTAGACCGATTGAGAGGATCTGAACCTTGAGCGATCTTTCTCGCCGTGACCTGCTCAGGACGTCGGCGGCCGCTGGCGTCGGAGCGGTCGTTGTCGCGGGCCTTGCGGCCGCGGACACGCCGGATATTGCCGGCGCGAGCGCCCCGGGAAGTGTGGCCGCGGGCCACCCGAGTAAGAGCCCGGGAAGCCCGCCCGCGACGCTGACCGGCCACATCGTTCGCCCGGGTGACGCGTCGTACACGGATGCGCGACTCGGCTGGGACCAGCTCTTTTCTCACTATCCGCTGGTCATCGTCTTCGCACAGGAAACCCGGGATGTGGTGAACGCCCTGACGTGGGCGCGGCAGAACGACATCGCGCTTCGGGTGCGGAGCGGCCGCCATGCCCTGGAAGGCTGGTCGAACCTCGACAACGGCATCGTTGTCGACGTCAGCCAGCTGAAGTCGGTCCAGATCGACCATGGCGCTCGTATCGCGACGGTCGGTGCCGGGCTGAACCAACTGGAAGCGGTGACGACGCTCGCGAAGCAGAACTTTGCGGTCACAACCGGGAGCGAGGGCAGCGTGAGCCTGTGTGGTGCGACGCTCGGCGGTGGCCTCGGGCCCCTCAACCGCTGGCTGGGCATGGCCTGCGACAGCCTGATGGCGGCCGAGGTCGTCGTCCCGTCGGGTCACGACTGCGCCGAGGTGATCCACGCGGACTTGCAGCACCACTCGGACCTGCTCTGGGCGCTTCGCGGGGCAGGAAACGGCAACTTCGGGATCGTCACACAACTCACCTATAAGGTGCATTCGCTCGAGCATCTCGCCTATGTGCAGGCGACATGGGATGGACTAGGTGACCTGTACGGGATCTTCGAAGCGTGGCAGCGTACGGTACCGTCCGCCGACAGCCGTCTGGGATCGGAGCTCGAGATCCACAAGTCCCAGATCCTGCTGTCCGCGTGGCTTGTGGACGGAGCATCGGCACAGGCCACAGAGATGCTGGCCCCGATCCTGTCGGTCGGCAGGCCCGATGTCACGGTGCAGGTCGGTAACTGGGGCGACTTCTTTGCCGGAGCCCAGGTCCCGCTCGCGCAAGAGCCCGCGAACTGGAAGTTCTTCTCGGAGTTCGTCAAAGAGCGGTTCCCGAAGAAGGCGATCGACATCATCGGCGACTTCATGCGAAGCGCTCCCACAGAGGAGAGCAACTACTTCGTCGATGCCTTCGGTGGGGCGATCAAGAAGGAGCCGCCCGGCGGCACGGCGTTCGCGCATCGCGACGCGCTTTTCTACGGCGAGATCGGCGCGGCCTGGGGGACTCGGTCAACACAACCAGGCGTCGGCGACCCGCTGACCTCGCAGGCCCAGGCATGGACCGCCGAGTTCAGCCAGGCGCTGCGGCCCTACGCGGACGGCGCCTACGTCAACGTGCCGAACGTCGGAATGCAAGAGTGGGAGACCGCCTACTGGGGGAGCCAGGGCTTCGAGCGGCTGCGCAGGATCAAGGCGAAGTACGACCCCCACAACGTCTTCCAGTACGAGCAGAGCATCCCGCCCGCGTCACACTGATCGACAGTTCACCGCTGCTCCCCAACGCCCGGGCGGCCGTCGGCGGCCCAGAAGATTCCGGCACGTCATCGCCAGCCTCTCGAGTACCAGTCGATATACGCGGCTAGCCAATAGATGTAAGCCGCGGATTCGACCGCGTCATCTGGGTTAAGTCAGGCAGACCCAGCCCGGTGCGCGGTCGGCCACGTTCCACTACGAAACATCTTCGGGTCACCAGGGTCAGGCGTCGCGGACGTTCAGGACTACCTTGCCGAAGGTTTCGGAGGAGTCCAGCAGGCGGTGGGCCTCGGCGGCTTCGGTGATCGGGAGTTCGGCGTGAATGACCGGGGCGATGGTGCCGTCGGCGATCAGGGGCCAGACGTGGTGGCGGAGTTCGGTGATGATGGCGGCTTTGCTGTTGGGGCCGGTGGCGGGGCGGTTGCGGACGTTGTTGGCGTGGATGGTGCCCCATTTGGATAGCAGCGCACCGAGATTCAGTTCGGCGGTGACGCCGCCCTGCATGCCGATCACTACGAGGCGGCCGTGCGGTGCCAGCGCATCGACGTTTCGGGACAGGTAGGCGGCGCCCATGATGTCGAGGATGATGTCGGCGCCTGGGCCCTCGGCGCGAACCGCGGCGACGAAATCGTCCTCGCGGTAGTTGATCAGCATGCTCGCGCCCAACTCGCGGCACCGCTTCAGCTTCTCCGGCGAGCCCGCGGTCACGGCCACCCGCGCACCTCGGCTCACCGCGACTTGAATGGCGTGCGTACCGATTCCGCTGCCGCCGCCGTGGATCAACACCAGCTGCCCCGCGTCCAGCCCGGCGGTCATCGCGAGATTCGACCACACCGTCGCGGCCGCCTCGGGCAGCGCGGCCGCCGCACCCAGGTCGAGCCCATCGGGCACCGGCAGCACCTGCGTCGCGGCAACCACAACCTTCTCCGCATACCCGCCACCGGACAGCAGCGCGCACACTCGATCACCGACGTGCCAATCGCGCACCCCATCACCGACTTCGGCGATGACGCCCGAACACTCCAACCCCATGACCGCACTGGCCCCGGGCGGCGGCGGATAGAACCCACGCCGCTGCAACAGATCCGCGCGATTCACCCCGGCCGCGGCAACCTCGATCAGCACCTCCCCATGCCCCGGCACCGGATCCGCCGCGTCGCCCCACTCCATCACCTCGGGTTCCCCGAACCCGTTCAGCTTGATAGCGCGCATCATCCCATCCTGCCCCTCCCCCGGCCCGCGCCGCTGCTCACCCCTTCTCGCGAACACACTCCGCGTAGCGTCTGTTGCCGAATCAGCGCGGATTTTGGTCGTGCCACAGGCACTTGCCTGGATTGCGCCACTGAGCAACTCGAACTTCTCGACGGCGAGGTAGCGAGCGAATCCGAGGCCCGCGAACGCGACCAGGGGAGCGACGGCATCGAGACGGTAGCTGCACGTACTGTCGATGATCGGCCTCGGCCTGGCTATCGACTCAACTGCTCCCACGTGATCATTCTCGCCAGTAGCCGATTCGGTCCCAGCTGTCACGATCGGACGTAAGGCGCATTCGGCGACAGGTTCGGTACTTGATGTGCGATTCACACATGAAGTGCGGCGTCCCGCACACTGGTCCGGCATCGTCAGGCGGGAACTATGGCGAGCAGCCTGCGGGGATGAGGGCGAGCTACTACCGTTCCGAGCGTGAGCAGCTTTGTCGACTTCCAGAACGAGATCTACCTGGGCGGACTGGGTGGCGTAGTACCCGAATTGCCATTGACCGCTGCGGGTTTGGAAGAGCGGGCACGTGAGGTGCTGAGCGAGGAAGCCTTCGCGTATGTGGCGGGGAGTGCGTCGGGAGAGCGAACGGCGGCGGCCAATCGGTCCGCATTCGACCGGTACCGGATTGTGCCGCGGATGCTGCGCGGCACCTCGGGACCTGGGGCCCGCGATCTGTCGGTGGAGGTGCTCGGGACGCGACTGACCGCGCCGGTGCTGACCGCGCCTGTCGGGGTGCTGGAGTTGCTGCACGAGGGTGGCGAGGTGATCGTCGCGGAGGTTACGAAGGAACTCGGCGTCGGTACCGTGCTCTCGACGGCCGCCTCGTCGACCATCGAGGCCGTCGGCGCGGCGGCCGGTAGCTGGTGGTATCAGCTGTACTGGCCCGCCGATAACGAGCTGGCCAGATCCTTCGTCGAGCGCGCGGAGCGGGCGGGTGCGTCGGCGATCGTGGTCACCGTCGATACCCCGGGCCTCGGTTGGCGACCCCGTGATCTGGAGCTCGCGCACCTGCCGTTCCTGCACGGCAAGGGCATTGCCAACTATCTATCGGATCCGGTATTCCGGGCGAAGCTTTCCATACCCCCGGAACAGAGCGAGGACGCGATGCGAGCCGCGATCCTCACCTGGAGCGGCCTGTTCGGCAACCACGCCCTGCGCCCCGCCGACCTCGCGCACCTGCGGGAATGGACGGATCTGCCGATCGCGGTCAAGGGCGTCCTGCATCCGGACGACGCCCGCCAAGTCGTCGACATCGGCGCCGACGCGGTGGTCGTCAGCAACCACGGCGGCCGCCAAGTAGATGGTGCCATCGCCGCACTCGATGCCCTCCCCGCCGTGGTCGCCACCATCGGCGACCGCGCGGACGTCCTGTTCGATTCCGGCATCCGCACCGGCTCGGACATGCTCACGGCGCTGGCACTCGGCGCCAAGGCAGTGCTCTACGGTCGCCCATGGGCATACGGTCTCGGCATCGCGGGCCGAGCAGGCGTGCGCCACGCGCTACGCGTTCTGCTCGCGGACTTCGACTCCGTCATGGGCCTGTCCGGCTGCGCGAATCCAGCCGAGCTCGACCGTTCATTGATCGCGACAAGCCGCTGATTCAGGGTTTGATCAGTCGTATGTCCAGGCCTTTCGCCAGACCCCTGGGCGTTGCGTTTACGCAGTTCAGACGCGCTTAGAATGGACCATGTGCAACCAGAACCGAGCAGCTACGCGCCCGCCGAGCCGAGGTGGCTCTCGCCGTCGCAGCAGCGCGCCTGGCGGGCCTATATGGATGGTAACCAGCGCTTGGCGACAGCACTCAACCGTCAACTGCAACGCGACTCCGATCTCACCCTCGCCGAATACCGGATCCTCGTCCTGCTCTCGGAGGCCCCCGACCGTTCGTTGCGCATGAGCGAACTCGCCGACGGCGTGCTGTCATCGCGCAGTCGGCTGACCCATCAGATCCGCCGCTTGGAGACCCAGCGGATGGTCCGCCGCAACACCTGTCTCGAGGACGGCCGCGGCGTCCTCGCCGAACTCACCGAGGAAGGTATGCGTCGGCTGGAGGCTGCCGCACCCGGTCACGTCGAGGCGGTGCGCCGCAATTTCATCGACCTACTGGGCCCCGAACAACTCGAGATCGTCGGCGAGGTCTTCGCCCGCATCGACCACGAGGTAGGCAATTCCGACTGACCCCTCGGCAGACCGCGCACGGCGACGGGTACTCTCGTTGGCCTGGAGACGTGGCAGAGCGGCCGAATGCACTCGCCTTGAAAGCGAGCGTCGCGAGAGCGACCGGGGGTTCAAATCCCTCCGTCTCCGCAATCCTGGCGGGTCCTTCATGCCCGAAACCTCAACGGCGGGTGGGGAATTCTGACACCGGCTTCCGAGGCGCGATCGACGGGTTGCGTCCCATGTGCGGCTGTGTGAAGGTTTGTCGATACCAAGCGCGGTGTGGGAGTGCCGCTGAAGGGAGGGGTTCTATGACTGATGAGGTTCAATGCCAATCGCGCGCCGAGGAATTGGATCGCACTTACCCGGACGGTAGATAATGGCCGGTACGCCTACCGAGCCGACGGCCGGTGTCGTGCACCCGGGAACACGCAAGCCCAACCGCGACCGCATCGTCGCCCCCGACGAACCGGATGAGGACGACCGCTACTTTCGCGACCGTCAGCAGAATGGTTGGCTGGTGTGACCGAGCGGCAGAAAGTGCTGTTCGAGACGGAGGTGAATCCCGATTGGACCCCGGTTCTCACGTCTGCTCCGCTCGAATTGATTCTGGTCGAATCCATGCCCGATGTGTGCAGTGAGCACGGCCGGCCGTCGGTTGAAAGTCGTTCGTTCAGAGTGCGTTCCAACGGGCCGGGATCGGAGATACCCACTGCGCGGGTCTTCTTCCGGTCCATGAGGTCGCCATGGCGGCCCCCTGAATCACGCGGGCCGGAGGCCATTCTCCGGTTCGAATGTCCGGCCTGCGAATACTGCTTGTATGAAGTCGGGCGATTCCGGCGGATCGCGTTGCTGGCGTTGCTGGCAGTCGTGCTGACGTTCGTGGCAATTCTGGTCGCACGCCTGCTCCAAGTCGAGCAGCTCTATGTGCCGCTGGCCGTCGCGGGTGTGCCCGGGTGCTTTCCTATCGTGTTGGCTGTCGCCGTGGTCGCCTGGACGAGGTCCCGCTATTTCGCGGATGTCTGGCTGACCGACACGACCGACCAGCTGATCGTGTCAGCACACCCCGACTTCGTGACAGCCGTAGATCAGCGTCGCGCAGAGTCGCACTGACGGGCGTTATCGAGCTAGGCCGCCATCCGGCGTCGAACCGAGTCGAAAGCCGGTTCCGGACATGTCCAGTACCACCATTCGACTCGGCTCGATAGATGCCGCGCCACTTCGAGATAAGACCTGGTCGACGATGCGGCACCCGAACCGATCAACCGGTCGTCGTGACCATCAATTCGGTCAGCAATCGCAGTGCGTGGTCCATGTCGGCCTCGGTCATCCGAGCCATACCGCACGATGTGCTCAGCCCGCCGAACGGACGCGGGTAATACTTCCGCGCTTGCGTCAAGGCCGAGCGGATATGGTCCGCACTCGCCTGCTCGTGCACGATACCGGCGTAGATGGTCGCTTCGGTGGTCAGTTGCTCCAACGGCTGATAGATATCGGGATTGTCCACGTCGGCGAACGGAAGTACGTCGGCCGCCGCCAGCGGAATATGAATGCCCTGCAGTGTTCTGCCCTCGGGCCAGGCCGCCACAATGGCATTGACCAAGAGCACCACCGGCTCGAATCCGTTGATCTGCTTCAGCCACGTGCTGTGTTCCCAGTCGCCGCGACACAGATGGATCGTGACACGGGCACCCTCCGGCATCCGGCGCACGAATGTGGCCAGATCCGAAGCCAGCTCAACAGCTTTCGCGGCCCGCTCTTGCGCCGACTCGATCACCTCGATCGTCAACATGCGCCCTGGACTCTCGAGTTGGAACACCACGTCACCGTCGAACAACCGATGGATGGCGAAGATCTCTTCCAGCGCCGGTTTCCGAAACGACTCGTAATGCTGCTCGAGTCCGGCCGGACCCAGGGCGAAGTACGCGTGATCGTACGGATCGACAATGCATGCCTGATAGCTCTTGCTGCTGCCGCGCTCCTGGATCATGCGCTCCAGAATCGGCTTGGCCGCCTCGGCTTGATCGAAATAACCCAGCAGCACCGGCGGGATCTCGAGCTCACGCTCGCCCGTGTACTCGTAACCAGGCATCCCCGGATAGGCCAATTCGATATTCCCGTCCTTCACCTTGCGCATTCCAGGAAGCGCGAAGGTACTGCGCAGCCGCGGCATGATCCAACCGGGAAAAGCCGTGTCCCCCTCCGGAAACGACGGCAGGTACTCCCACATCGTGCCGAATTTCTCCATCGCGATCTGCCGCGTCGGTGCGTTGGCGCTTCCGACCAGATATGTCACGGGAAGCGAAAGAGCTGTCGCCATCGGTTGTCCTCTCCGTACTGATGTGCGGGGGGACTATAGCGCCCGAGAGCCCGACCCGACTCCTGCTACCAGGCAGCGATCGCGGTTGAGTCCAGCATGAAAATACCTGTCTTCCAAGGGAACTCACCAACTGCGCGCCCATACTCACCCCACTCCGACCATCCTCCCGCTACTGGGAACTGACGCCATCTCAGGGCGGAAGATCGCCCCCGCCGGGCACTCGCTACGCAGATCGCTTCTGTCACCGATTTCCGGCCGTCTTTCCATGCCTGCGGGCTCAGGCAATCACCGCAACACTCTCGATGTATCCGCCTGAGCGCCGAGCGCTCAGCTCGCCAACAGCGCCTCGCGCAGAACCGCGTCGAAACCGGTCGGCTCGCGGCCGATCAACTGCGCCAATGTCGGGTCGACCGTGGCGAATTCACCGGCCCGGCTAGCGGCGAAGATATCCACCATCATGTCCACCTGCGCGGCCGGGACGCCATAGCCCAGCATCTGGTGCCGGAATTCCTCGTCGGATACGGTGATGCGCTTGATGGTTCGGCCCGTGCGCGTGGCCGCGATGGCGGCGATTTCGTCGAAATCGATGGCCTGCGCCGCGGTCAATGCCGGTGTGGGACCGTCGAATCGGCCTTCCTCGGTAAGGATCGCCGCGGCCGCGTCGGCGAGGTCGACGTGTGCGGTCCAGCTCACCGCCCCATCCGCGGGCAACACGAGCTGTCCGGTCTCGGCGGCCCGCCCGAAGAACCGCATTGCACTGGCAGCGTAGAACCCGTTGCGGAGCGAGGTGAACGGAACACCGCAGGCCTGCAGCACTTCCTCGTCGATGGCGTGGTCGCGACAGGGCTCGAACTGCGAGTCCGGGCTGGCACCCATATGGCTGGTGTAGAGGATGCGGCGTGCGCCTGCGGCGGCGGCTGCTTCGATGGCAGCCCGGTGCTGTCGGACGGCCTCCGCACCGAGCTTGTCGACCGAGACGATGAGCACCTGACCGGCGCCCTCGAAAGCGTGGGACAGGCCGTCCGGGTCGGTGAAGCTGCCCTGTCGCACCCGTACTCCGCGGTCGGCCAAGTCCTGCGCCTTTCGCGGGTCGCGGACGCTCACACCCACCTGGTCGGCGGGCACTCGCGTCAGCAGACTCTCGACAATCCGACGGCCCAGCTGCCCGGTGGCTCCGGTCACGATGATCATGCCGTTACTCCTTGATTCCAACGGAAACACTAATACGTTAACAGTGAAACTTCCGCCGGAAACAGTCAAGCGATATCGTTGATTCATGACATCGCCCACGCCACCCAGGAACGACACCACCGTCGAACCCGACGGCACGGCGTCGACTCGTGAACAGCACCGGCAACGCGTCATCGAAGCCGCCGCCGACCTGCTGGAGCGCGCGGGTCGCGATGCGGTGACAACTCGCGCGGTCGCCGACATGGCAGGGTTGCAACCACCGGCGATCTACCGGCTGTTCGGTGACAAGGACGGGCTGCTGGAAGCGGTGGCGGAGTACGGTTTCGCGAAATTCGTCGCCGGCAAGCACGTCGACCCGGACCCTGTGGACCCCATCGAAGACCTCCGGGCGGGGTGGGACCTCGCGGTCGAGTTCGGTCTGTCCAACCCCGCGCTCTACACCCTCATGTACAGCGAACCCGCCGGTACCGAGTCGGCCGCATTCCGGGCCGGACTGCAAATCCTGCGCGGACGGGTCCGTCGCCTCGCCGCGGGCGGCTGGCTGCGTGTCGATGAACAACTTGCGGCCGGGATCATTCACGCCACCGGCCGGGGTGCGGTCCTGACCTGGCTGTCCTTCCCGGAAACCAACCGTGACCCGGCCCTGCTCACCGCACTCCGAGAGGCCATGGTCACCGCGGTCACCAACGAACGCCCAGCCATCCAAGACACCGGCGCGGCCGGCGCGGCCCGCGCCCTCCGCGCCAACCTTCCCGAGGAAACAACGCTCACCACCGCCGAGCAACACCTCCTCCGAGAGTGGCTCGACCGTCTCGCCGGTGACCAATGACCCCTCGACGCGCCAGCAGTCTGTTACAACCAGCACCTGCATGTGACAGATAGAACCTGTCGGCCACCCGTCCAAACGAGTTATTGCGTGACGCATCATCGATGTCATACTCGAATGTATGTTCGATAATCGACATCGAGACGTCTGGCGGCCGTACTCACCGCTCCTGCCGATCTACGTCGACATCGATCGTGTGCTCCCGCCGGATGGATCGCCGAGCCATGAGGTATCGGCGCGGGTGAAGAAGTACGGTCTGGTCTTGTCCGGGCGGATGGCGGCCAGACAGCGGGCGTGGCATCGGCTCGTGGACGGGCGTTGGGTGGCCAGCATCGAAGTGCCGGTCGAGACCAATGGGCGGTGGATCTATCTGGACTTCATCGCACCGGCCGACGCGGTCACGCCACGGGAGGCCGATGACACGATGCCGGAGCGACCGAGCAATCAGTGGGGGCAGCCGAAGCGATACTGACCGGCGGTACTGTCCGCGCTCACTCCAAGGCGGCCAGCGCCCGACCCAACTGATCGATCTCGAATTTCGTTGTGTACGGGGCCAACCCGACGGTGACGGCACCGCCTTCGTCGTTGACACCGAGGGCGTCCAATAGCCGACTGCCGCCGTGGACGCCGCTGAGGGTGCCGATGCGGGCATCGGCGAGTTTGGCGGCGACCTTCTCGGCCTGCATGCCTGCCATGGTGAAGCTGACGGTGGGGATACGGGTGGAGGCGCGGCCTATAACGGTGAGGTTGGAGATTTTGTCGAGCACGTCCATGAGGTGCTCGAAGAGTTGGTCGTGGTAGTCCTGCAGCGAGGTGATGGAGATTTCCAGGCGCTCGCGGCGGGTGCCCCTGGCGCGCTCGTCGAGGCCGGCGAGGAAGTCGATGGAGGTCGTCAATCCGGCGAGCAGTGCGTATTGGTGGCCGCCGACCTCGAGGCGTTCGGCCCCTTTGGCATAGGGATTCAACGACATCGACGGAATACGGTCCAGGAAGGCCGGATCGCGGAAGACGAGCGCGCCGATCTGCGGACCACCCCAGGCGGGGGCACTCAACGCGACCACATCGGCATTGAGTTCGTCGATATCGATGAGGGCATAGGGCGCGGCGCCGAAGCAATCGGCGACGAGCAGACCACCCACTTCGTGTACCCGATCCGCCGCGATGCGCACTCCGGGGGCCGAACCGACGATCGGCGATGCGGCGGTCAGCGCGACCAGCCGGGCAGTGGGGCCGATCAATTCCTCGAATTGCCACGACGGCATTTCGCAGGTCTCGATCTCGACTTCGGCCCAGCGCACATGCGCCCCGTAGCGGTTCGCGATCCGCAACCACGGCGCGACGTTCGCTTCATCGTCCAATCGCGACAGCACTATCCCGGTGCCGAGGCCGAGCCGCGAACTCAGCGACTCCGCCAACCAGGCCAACAACACCGCGCGGTCCGGTCCGAGCACGACGCCCGCCGGATCACCGCCGACGAGATCCGCGACGGCCTCGCGCGCCGCCTCCAGAATCGCGGCACTGCGAACGGCGGCACCATTGCGGCCGATATGGGAAAACGAAGAGGTTCGGAAACCTGTTGATACGGCACGAGATACCGAATCCGGGACCAGCATTCCGCCCTGCGGGTCGAGATGGATCCATCCGTCGCCCAGGGACGGTATCAGGCCCCGAACCCTCGCGACGTCGTAAGTCATGTTGGCCACTCTAAGGGCAGCGGGCGAGCCTGGGTAACCGCGTTCCCCCTCACCGGCGGGCGGGGGTGCAGTGAACTGGGACTCAGCATGGCAACCGACTTTCAACAAATCCGAACCACACGACCCGAACAGAATAGACGCCGCCTCCGCGCTGCGGCACCGACCCGGTGAGCCGCTCGAAGGCGACCGACTTAGCGCGTTCGCGGCGGACACGACATGATGGGGACCATGACGCAATCGGATGGAGCACCCGAATCCATTGTCGTGATCGGACCCGACGGCAGGCCGCTGGCCATTCCGGTGGAGTCCGGTTCGGACACGCCTTTCACCGCGCAGGTCGTTACCAACGGTGATGAGAAATCCGACAATGCGGACAGTAAGGACGACGCCGAGGAATCGCTCGCCGATATGGTCGAGCAGCCGGCGAAGGTCATGCGTATCGGGACCATGATCAAACAATTGCTGGAGGAGGTCCGCGCGGCTCCGCTCGACGATGCCAGCCGGACCCGGCTGCGCGAGATCCACAAATCCTCGGTGCGCGAACTCGAGCAGGGGCTGGCACCGGAATTGCGTGAGGAGCTCGAGCGACTCACGCTGCCGTTCACCGATGACGCGGTGCCGACCGATGCCGAACTCCGCATCGCTCAGGCCCAGCTCGTCGGCTGGTTGGAAGGCCTTTTCCACGGCATCCAGACGGCGCTGTTCGCCCAGCAGATGGCGGCTCGGGCGCAGCTGGAACAGATGCGTCAGGGTGCGCTGCCGCCCGGCATCCACGCGACCGACGCGCGCGGTGGCCAATCCAACCCGTCGATCGGCGGCTCCGGACAATATCTCTGAGTAGATCCGAGACGAGTGCCAGCCGGGTCGGCGGTGTCTGATTCGCGGCGATGGCGGGGGCGTACGTGGTTACGCTTCGCTTGCGCCTCCAGGCCCTGCCGTTCACGCCGCGGGAAATTGCGAGGGTAGTGTCGAGCACCGTGCCGTCCGCTGCCGCCCGCCCCGACTCGGTCTCCGATGTGAATACGGCGCGTCCCGATGAGAGCTCGGATCGTCCTGAAGAGGGTTCAGTGCGTTCAGATACCAGCCAAGCGCGTACCGACGAGAGTTCCGATGAGACCTCCGTACCTCCCGAAGAGAACACCGCGCCGGAGCATCCGGTGAGCGCCGACGCGCAAACGCCGACGCCGGATGAGGCCGTCGCGACTCCGATCGTCTCGGACTCGCAGACTTTCGCTCGCGCGTTCAAGGACTTCCGCAGCGGCTTCTCGCAGCGCGAACTCTGGCTGTCGCTCGGCTGGCAGGACATCAAGCAGCGCTATCGGCGCTCGGTGCTCGGCCCGTTCTGGATCACCATCGCGACCGGTGTGCAGGCCGCCGCCATCGGCATTCTGTACTCCGCGCTGCTTGGCCAGTCGATCAAGTCGTATCTGCCGTATGTGGCCATCGGCATCATCGTCTGGAATGTAATCCAGGCCAGCATCCTCGAGGGCTCGGATGTCTTCATCGCCAATGAGGGGCTGATCAAACAGCTGCCGTCGGCGCTGAGTGTGCACGTATATCGCCTGGTCTGGCGGCAGTTACTGTTCTTCGCGCACAACATGCTGATTTATCTGGTGGTACTGGCCGCATTCGGTGTCTGGGAAAAACTGCACTGGACCGCCATTTTCGCGATCCCCGCGCTCGGGCTGCTGTTCCTCAACTCGATGTGGGTCTCGATCGTTTTCGGCATCTTCAGCACCCGCTACCGTGATATCGCGCCGATCCTCGGCAGCCTCACGCTGATGCTGTTCGTGCTCACGCCCGTCATGTGGAATACCAAAAGCCTGGAAGAGCAGGGTGGCCAGGTGAGCGAGCGAGCGAAGCTGGCCGAAATCGTGCCGACCTTCCATTACCTGGAAATCGTCCGCGCGCCGCTGCTCGGCGATGATCAGCATTTGTATCACTGGGTGATTGTCGGCGCCATCACCGTCGTCGGCTGGATCGTGGCGATCTTCGCCATGAAGCAGTACCGTTCGCGCGTGCCGTACTGGGTATAGGAGACCGGGCCCGACATGACCGACCATGTGAGTATCGAAACCCGCCAGGCGTGGGTCGAGTTCCCGATCTTCGACGCCAAATCGCGGTCGCTGAAAAAGGCATTCCTCGGCAAGGCCGGTGGTGCGATCGGTCGCAATCAGTCCGATGTTGTGGTGGTCGAGGCGCTGCGCGATATCACTCTTTCGCTGAAAGAGGGCGACCGGGTCGGCCTGGTCGGACATAACGGCGCGGGCAAATCGACACTGCTGCGGCTGCTTTCGGGGATCTATGAGCCCTCGCGCGGCAGTGCCCGTATCCGCGGCCGGGTGGCGCCGGTATTCGACCTCGGCGTGGGTATGGATCCGGAGATCTCCGGCTTCGAGAACATCATCATCCGCGGGCTTTTCCTCGGCCAGACGCGCAAGCAGATGATGTCGAAGATCGATGAGATCGCCGAATTCACCGAACTCGGCGAATATCTGTCGATGCCGCTGCGCACCTATTCCACGGGTATGCGGGTGCGCCTGGCGATGGGTGTGGTGACCTCCATCGATCCGGAGATCCTGCTGCTCGACGAGGGTATCGGCGCGGTGGATGCCGAATTCATGAAGAAGGCTCGGATCCGATTGCAATCACTGGTGGCCCGCTCGGGCATCCTGGTGTTCGCCAGCCATTCCAATGAATTTCTCGCCCAGCTCTGCGATACCGCCATGTGGGTCGACCACGGGCAGATCCGGTTGCGCGGCGGTATCGAAGAAGTGGTACGTGCCTATGAGGGTCCGGACGCGGGCAATCACGTCGCCACCGTGCTGCGCGAAATGGAAGCGGAACGGAAAATGGGAACAGAGCGAGAATTGGAGCGGAATCAGGCGTGAGCGAGCGCAGCGAGCGGGCAATCAACGCAGCCGGACGCCCGCTCGTGGCGCCGCCGAGCGTTAGCGAGGGGGCGTCATGAGCGGGCAGGGCCCGGAGGAGGCAGCCCGCGTAACCACGCAGAGCCCACCGACCACGCCGAATGGATACAGCATGAATGAGCCGACGGGGCAGAACGCCCCGATCGACGCAGCACCGCAAGCCACGCCTGAGCCCGCGAACGACCAGGCAGCGCCTACCTCAGACGACCTGGCCGACGACATTTCCCCCGAACAAATCGAAGCCGCACGCACCCCCGCCGGTACCGGCCCCAACGCCAAGATCGTCGCCGTGGTCGTTACCCACAAGCGCCGCGAACTGCTCGCCGAATCGCTGAAAGTCCTTGTCTCCCAGACCCGCCCGGTGGACCACCTGATCGTGGTCGATAACGCCAATGAAACCGAGGTCGCCGAGCTGGTCGCCCAGCAACCGGTCGAGGCCACCTACCTCGGTTCGGCGCACAATCTCGGCGGCGCGGGCGGTTTCGCGCTCGGCATGCTGCATGCGCTGACCCTCGGCGCGGACTGGGTGTGGCTGGCCGACGACGACGGTCGCCCCGACGGCTCGGAAGTCCTTGCCACCCTGCTCGATTGCGCGGGCCGACACGATCTGGTCGAGGTGTCGCCGGTGGTCTGCGATATCGATGAACCGGATCGCCTCGCCTTCCCACTGCGTCGCGGCGTGGTCTGGCGGCGGCTACGTTCCGAGCTGGGCGACGAAGACTTCCTGCCCGGCATCGCCTCGCTGTTCAACGGCGCGTTGATCTCCGCGAAGGCGGTCGACCTGATCGGCGTTCCCGACCTACGGCTATTCGTGCGCGGCGACGAGGTAGAGGTGCATCGCAGGCTGGTCCGCTCCGGACTCCCGTTCGGCACGTGTCTACAGACGGCCTACCTGCACCCCAACGGCGCCGCCGAATTCAAGCCGATCCTCGGCGGCCGCATGCACACCCAGTACCCGGACGACCCGGTCAAGCGCTACTTCACCTACCGCAACCGCGGCTATCTCATGTCCCAGCCGGGTATGCGCAAACTGCTGCCCCAGGAATGGATTCGCTTCTCGTGGTTCTTCCTGGTCACGCGCCGCGATCCGGCCGGTCTGCGCGAATGGTTCCACCTGCGCAGCCTGGGCCGCAACGAGCAGTTCGGCAAGCCGACCCCGGACCAGAAGACCACCGACGAAAAATAGATTGCGCGGGTCTACGCGCCATGCCAGAGTGGTCGAGCAACGTCGAGATGAGAGTGAGGAGGTGGAGATCGTGACACGGACCGTTCGGATTGTCGTGCCCGTAGCAGCTGTGCAAACGCACGCTGTCGCACGAATTTCCGCCTCAGATACCTCTCGCTGAGTCCGGTTCGGGCTCGGCGCCCGACGAAGGATTCCATCCATCATGGTCGATTACGACCTCCTCGTCCCTTACGGCTGGACCGAAGCCGTTGCCAATGAATACAACTCGCTCATCGACGATGGGTGCGTCCCCGCGCGGGTGATCCGCATGGATCGCAGCGAATGCGATGTCGCGACGCCGACCGGACCCGCACGCGCCCGTTGCCCACGTCTGATATGGCCTGAGCGGGAGCCGTCCGTGGCTACCCGAGCTGCCTCCTCCCCGCCCGACCCGCTCAGGCGGGGTGCCGATTCCGAAATCAGCGGGTTGTGCACCGGCGACTGGGTGGGCATCGATACCGAACACAATGTGCTCCAGCTGCTGCCGCGCCGCGGCGCGATCACGCGCTCGGCCGCCGACCGCCGCGCACAGGGCCAGGTACTCGCCGCAAATGTCGATACCGTGCTGATCTGCAGCGCGGCCGACGGCGATATCGACCTCGGGCGGATCGAGCGCATGCTCGCACTGGCCTGGGAGAGCAACGCACAGCCGATCGTGGTGCTGACCAAAGCGGATGCGGCGCTGGATATTCCGCTCGACGAGGTACAGGCCGTCGCGCCCGGCGCGGTCGCCCTCGCGGTGAGTGCGGATACCGGATCGGGACTCGATGTGCTCACCGCGATGCTCGACGGCACTGTCGCGCTGATCGGTCCGTCCGGCGTCGGGAAATCGACGCTCGCCAATGCTCTGCTCGGCCAGGAAGTCTTCGCCACCAACGTCGTTCGCTCGGTGGACAAGAAGGGCAGGCACACCACCGTGCATCGGGAACTGCGGCCGCTGCCTGGCGGTGGCACGCTGATCGATACACCCGGACTGCGCGGCATCGGACTCTGGGATGCCGCCGAAGGCATCGGGAAAACCTTCAGCGATATCGAATCCCTCTCGACACACTGCCGATTCGACGACTGCGCGCACAACGGCGAACCCGGGTGTGCCGTTCAGAAAGCCATCGACGGCGGCGCGCTCACCCAGCGGCGCTTGGCCAGCTACCGCAAACTCGAACGGGAAAACGCCTGGATGGCAGCGCGATCGGATAAGCGACTGCAGGCCGAACGCGCGAAGGTGTGGCGCGATATCCGCAAGCAGCAGCGGCAGTTCTACCAGGAGCGAGGTTCACGGCGCTGATTCGGCGCGGGGAGCGGCAGTTCGCGTAACCACGTGAGGGAAAGCGAACGTCGCACCAGCACGGTAGGGTCGGCACGCACAAATCGCCAAACGGGAGGGTGTTCCGATGAGTTACCCCGGCGGGTATCCGCCACAGGGCCAGCCCGGGCAATGGCCCGGACAGCCCACATATGGTCAGCCGGCGCCGCAGGGCGCGCCGAATCCCTACGGTGCGCCACCGCAATACGCGCCGCCCGCGGGGCAGCCACCGATCAGCCAACCACAAGTGCCGCAACCGCCGTACGGCAGTCAGCCGCATATTCCGCAGCCGCAGTACGGCCAACCCGCGCCGCCGCAGCCGTATGGTCAGCCTGCTCAGCCCTATGGGCAGCAGCCGTACGGCCAGGCGCCCTATGGGCAGCAGCCGGTTCCGCAGCAGGCTCCGGCCCCGCCGGGCATCACGGTCAACGCTTCCTATGAATGGTTCGCGTTCCTGTTGGCGATTACCAAGCCGAAGATCCTGGTCAACGGTCAACGGGTGCCGAATACGCGGTGGGGTCAGAACCATATTCCGGTCGGTCCCGGCCAGTACCACGTCCGAGTGGTCACGCCCTGGCTGTTCGATATGGGCCAGGCCAATGCGACCGCATCGATTCAGGAAGGTCAGGGCGCGATGTTCTACTACAAGCCGCCCGCGATCATCTTCCTCAACGGTGCGATCGGCCCGGTTCCGCAGAAGACGCCCGGTGCCATCTTCATCTACATCAGCTGGGCCATCGTGGCATTGATGATCCTGCTCAACATCGTGTTGATCGCTGGCGCGTCCAGCATCTGACAGCGTCGAAAGGGCGTCGGAGTTCCGGCGCCCTTTCTTCGCGACACCTATGCAACTGGTTGCATAGGGGCCTGGGTTACGCTTAACGTGCACAACACCCGTCGGCGACTGCTCGCCGGTCGTTCGGACGGGTCGGCACGGTCGCGGGCGCACCCACCCGCGGCCTGGACGACAGGAGCAGGTCATGACGGAACCGGGATCGAAGCCGCTCGCGGGCGCGACGATGATCATGTCGGGCGGCAGCCGTGGCATCGGTTTGGAGATCGCCAAGCGGGCCGCCGCCGACGGCGCGAATATCACCCTGATCGCGAAGACCGACCAGCCGCATCCCAAGCTGCCCGGCACCATCCATACCGCCGCGGCCGAACTCGAAGAGGCGGGCGGCACCGTACTGCCATTCGTCGGCGATGTGCGCATCGATGAGTCGGTCGCCGAGGCCGTGCACCAAACCGTAGAGCGGTTCGGCGGCATCGATATCGTCGTCAACAATGCCTCGGCGATCGATCTGTCCCCCACCGACGCCATCTCCATGAAGAAGTACGACCTGATGCAGGACATCAACTGCCGCGGCAGTTTCCTGCTCTCCAAACTCAGCATTCCCGCGCTGCGCGAATCGGCCGCGGCGGGCCGCAATCCACACATTCTGACCCTGTCCCCGCCGCTCAACCTGGACCCGAAATGGGCGGGCATGGCACTGGGATACACCATCGCCAAGTACGGAATGTCGCTCACCACACTGGGTTTGGCCGAGGAGCTCAAGGGCGACGGTATCGCCGTCAACTCACTGTGGCCGCGGACCACCATCGCCACCGCCGCGGTAAAGAATCTGCTCGGCGGCGAGGAAATGATCGCCACCTCCCGCACCCCTGATATCTACGCCGACGCCGCCTACCTGGTCCTCACCTCGCCGTCGAAGGAGACCAGCGGCAACTTCTTCCTCGATGACGAAGTCCTCGCCGCCCACGGCATCACCGACCTGGACAAATACCGCGTCGTCCCCGGCGACGCCGAACTGACCACCGACCTGTTCCTCTGACGCCGCCCCGAAGGTGGCCCGCCCGGCCACTTTCGGGCACTCAGCCCGCTACCGTCGCTATCGTGACCGGTAAAACAACCTTGGCCGCGATCTTCGAACCAGAGCCCGAAGGATGGGGACTGCGCGGCGATCCCTACGTCTGGCAGGAAATGCGGAGTCGGCTCGAAAATCTCGACCCGCCATCGACTTCGACCGAGTTGATCGCACTACTGCACGACACCTTCGAGCAGGTGCTCGGATCGCGTCTCGACGCGAAAAACGCACCCCACAGCGTGCACCGACCGGAGTTCGGGCACGGCGGCATGTCGAGCGGGATGGTCAGCCTCGATGCCTGGCGCCAGGCGTTGATGCCGCTATTGGAGGGGCGCGCCAGGCACCTGATCTCGGGCGCGCCCGGTACCGCCACCATCATCCTTCGCCGAGGCGACATCACTGAGCAGCGGGTCGACGCGATCGTCAATGCGGCCAACTCTTCCCTGCTCGGCGGTGGCGGCGTCGATGGCGCGATCCACCGCGCCGGTGGACCCGCGATTCTCGACGCCTGCCGCGATCTGCGCGCATCGCGCTACGGCAAAGGACTGCCAACCGGTCAGGCGGTCGCCACCACCGGAGGCGACCTGTGGGCCCGATGGGTAATCCATACCGTCGGCCCCGTATGGTCCGCGACCGAAGACCGCAGCACCCTCCTCGCCTCCTGCTATCGCGAATCCCTCCGGGTAGCAGACGAATTAGGTGCGCGAACAATCGCCTTTCCTGCCATCTCCACCGGCATCTTCGGCTGGCCGATGGATGACGGCGCCCGCATCGCGACCGAAACGGTGCGCCACACAAAAACATCCGTCCAAGAAGCCCACTTCGTCCTCTTCGACGACCGCGCCCACGCCGCATTCCAAACCGCACTGCGCTGAGTGCGGTTGTCACCCGCACCTTTTGGCGCGCCGCGCATGGATTTGCCCGGTCATTTCGCGCGTGGCGGGCAAAAGCGTGCGCGGCGCTGGCTCAGTTCGGCTTGATGCCGTAGAGGCGCTCCCAGTTTTCTCGGCTGGTGAGTTCGGGCATTGCGGCGCGGTATTGCTGGGTGAGTTTGGGGAGTTCACGGCGCAGCTGACGCAGGACGCGGATGGTACGGATGAGCAAGGCGCGAGCTCGCGCCTTGTCGCGCTGACGGACCCGGACACCGGACTGCGAGGCATCGGTGACCACGACGTGGTCGAACAGCGATACATGCCACCAGTGCGCGTCCTCGCGGGTGACGCCGATCAGGCCGCGCTGGGTGCGTCCGGTCCACTGGGTGATGGCCCGCTTGATCAGCACCGCCGTGACCCGACTCGGTTCGCCACCGGCCCGGCGCAAGTGGATATCGGCCGAGCGCACCGGCGGGGTCGCGGCAGGATGCTTGATGGTTTCGGGGTAATCACCGCGACTGGTGCGAGCGGCGGCCAGTGCGGCGATTCCGCCGTCGCGCAAGATCTTCGGGCCCTGCAGGAAGTCCTCGATGCCCTGCAGCGTGGTGTGCACGAGGCCGTACTGCATGGCGACCAGATGTTCGGCCAGATTCCGGAACAGCTGGCGGGTAATGGCTTTGCCGTCGAGATCGGTGTGCAGCGAACCGACGATCAACGAGTTGCGCGTGCTGAAGTAGCGCGCCCAGTCGTCGTAGTCCTTCCAGTAGAAGTCCGCGTGCCACACCGCGGCGTTCGGCAGCGTCACCGTGACGAACCCGTGCTCACGGGCTCGGATGCCGTATTCGACATCGTCCCACTGGAAGAAGATCGGCACCGGCAGCCCGATCTCGGCGACCACCTCGGCCGGGATCAGGCAGGTCCACCAGGCGTTGTAGCCGGCGTCGACGCGGCGCTCCTGGTTCTTCTTCAGCATGCTGGTGTTGCGCAATGCCTTCGACACCTTCTGGCCGTGCTTCAGCTCGTGCAGATGCACTTCCTCGGCGCCGACATTCAGGTAATCCGGGTTGAGCAGGAACAACATCTGCGCGCCGACCAGCGTCGGTTCCACGGTCAGATTGGCGAAGGCATTGAGCCGCAATACCGTTTCCGGTTCACAGAGAATGTCGTCGTCCATCAGGATGACGTCGGCGTGCTCGTTGACCGCAGAGACCTCATACAGGCCACGGGTAAAGCCGCCCGCACCACCGAGATTCGGCTGCCGGATGTAGCGCAGCTTGTCACCGAAGATCGGCAGCGTCTCCTGGAAGCGCGCCTGATTCTGCACCAGATCGGTGCCCTGATCCACCACATAGACCGCGTCGATGGCCTCGAGAATCGGGGCGTCGGAGGCCAGCGCGGCTACCGTCTCGGCGCAGTCGGCAGCCCGGTTGAAGGTGCAGATCGCGATGGCGACAGGGCGCACACGTTCGGGTGCGATGGCGGTCCAGGTCTGCGCGGAGATGCCGAGTTCGCCGCCGACGGCATCGAATTCGAGCCACAGCGCGCCACCATCGACGTACTGGTCCAGCGGCGCGGTCAGGGTCAGCGGGCCGCTGGTGGTGATCTCGGCGGTCTCGATGATCCGGCGGTGCCCGGCGATATCAGAGGCGACCACCCGGACCCGGGCCTTCTTGGTCACATCGAGCACCATGCTCGCCCACACCTCGGTGACCGTGGTCCAGCGCTGCCAGTAGCTGGCCGCGAAGCGCCCGAAATAGGTGTTGGTATGCGCGGACGCGCCCTTGTCCAGTCTGAGCTCCAGGCGTTCCCGATGTGCGCGACCCTTGACGACGGCGTACAGCTCATCGCTCACCTTCGCCGACGGCCCGGTGAAGATGCCGCGCTGCAGCACCAGGCGATCGGGCGCCTGATGATCGACGCGCAGTGAGGCCGGCGCGGTCGAAGGTTGGTCATTTGTCTCGGTAACGGCCTGGGTAGCCGACTGATCCATGAAGTCCTCGAAATCCTTTGGTGCCGACGGGACAGACACGCCCCTGGATGCCTTCGCGGCGGGCCGAGGATATCAATCGGGCTCGGCGAATGCCTGTCCAGGAACCGGGACGGTCCCGCTATTTATGGTTGCTTGTCATTAGCCGAAGTGCCCGCAGAGCCGACGAATACGAATTTGTCGTAGGCCCAATAGCGGAATACCACCGCGACGATCTGGCCGATGAGCGTGCCGGATATGTTGTCCGAAAGCGGCGACGACAGCTCGAGCACATAGCGAGAGAACCCTAGACAACCCAGTTGCAGGCTGATAGCGACCACATTGAATATGGCATACAACAGGTACTCGCGCGCCGGATTATCCGATTTCTTGTGCCCGAAGGTCCACCACTTGTTGCCGAAGTAGGTCACCACCGTGGCCACCGCGATCGCGATGATCTTGGCGGGCAGCGGCGCGTGGTAGAGCACCCCTTCGCCGCCCCAGAACACCAGCAGGTTGTAGGTGCCCGCGTCGACCAGGAAGCCGATCGCACCGACCACCAGGAAGGCGCCGCCGCGCCGCAGTGCGGCGATCACCTTCGCGCTCAGCGGCTCCTGGACCGGCGTGGATTGCGGTGAGCCGGACCGTTCGGAGAATGACACGGGCTGCTCTGGGAAAGACACCCGGCGACGGTACCCCAGTAGGCTCGGTGAACCGAGTGAGCACCAATAGGTACTCCCCCTGTACCCTCCCGGTGTTCCCCATTCACCGCCGACATCGAGGATTGACCGGGTGGACTCCACCGAGCTCCGAATTGCCGCAGTGGTGCCATGCCACAACGAGGAGGCTTCGGTCGCCAAGGTCGTCGCCGACCTGCAGGCCGCCGTGCCGGGAATCGTCGTCTACGTCTACGACAACCGCAGCACCGATGCGACCGCCGAGCGGGCCCGCGCCGCCGGTGCGATCGTGCGCCACGAACACACCAAGGGCAAGGGCAATGTGGTGCGCCGCGCCTTCGCCGATATCGAGGCCGATATCTATTTGATGATCGACGGCGACGACACCTATGAGGCGTCGGCCGCGCCGCTGATGATCAAGACCCTGCTCGACGGTCCGTACGACCATGTGCTCGGCGTCCGCAAACAGGACGAGGGCGGCTCGGCGTACCGCTCCGGCCACGAGACCGGCAACAAAGTGCTCAACGGCGTGGTCGGAAAGGTATTCGGCGAGAACGTCGAGGATATGCTCAGCGGCTTCCGGGTGTTCTCACGCCGGTTCGTGAAGAGCTTCCCGGCCGTCTCGCGGGAATTCGAGATCGAAACCGAGCTGACCGTGCATTCCCTGCATCTGCGTGTGCCGCAGACCGCGGTTCCGGTCGGCTTCCGCGACCGGCCCGCGGGCAGTGAGAGCAAGCTGCGCACCTACCACGACGGATTCAAGATCCTGGCGCTGATCATCGGCCTGGCCAGACATGAGCGACCGGTCGCGTTCTATGGGCTGTTCGGCACGCTGAGCTGGCTGATCTCGATCATCCTGACCATTCCGATAGTCGTCGAGTTCTACAACACCCATGAGGTGCCCAGGTTCCCGACGCTGTTCCTCGGATTCACCTTGCTGCTGCTCGGCAGCCTGGCCTGGACCGCGGGTCTGATCCTGGACGGCATCCGGCGCTCCCGGCACGAGGCCGCCCGGCTGGTCTACCTGCGCTACTCGGCCGTCAGCGCGGATGACGCGCATGGTGGTGACGCACACGCCGCCGGGGCCGAGCGTTGACCACCTCGGCGGGTCGAACCGCGACCACCGCGCAGCCGGAGACCACGGACAACGATGTAGCGGCACCCGAATCCGCTGCCGCCGAAGCCGATTCGAGCAGACCGAATTCGGCACGCGATTTCGGACGCCGCATCGTAGATCGCTTCGGGGCGGCCACGGTCGCCTTCACCATTGTCGTCACGGTCTTCGGCGCGCTGTTCGCCTGGATCACTCCGCCGTTCTGGGGACACGACGAAATCACCCAGTTCGGTCGTGCCTACCAGGTCGCGCACGGCGGCTTCGGGCCGCAGCGGATACACGACGAGCGCGGCATCTCCTACGGCGGTGATGTGCCGGTCAGCATCACCGAGCTGATGGGCTACGCGTTGCACGACTACACCACCAATCCGGAAGAGCCGGACCCGATGGTGGCCGATCCCGGCAGCTATGCCCGGATGGAGAGCGGCGCGGTTTCCGAGGCCGAGGAGCCGGTCTGGTTCACCAATACCGCCGCCTACTCGCCGGTGCCGTATATTCCCGCGGCCATCGGTATTCGGGTCGCGGAGCTGTTCGGACTGAATGTCGGCGCGATGATGCTGCTGACCCGCCTCGCGGGCCTGGCCGCCTATCTCGCGCTGGTGGGATTCGGTCTGTGGGCGCTGCGTGCGCATCGGGTGCAGTGGCTGGCGTTCACCGTCGCCGTGCTGCCGATCGCGGTCTTCCAAGCGGGTACCGTCACCGCCGACACGTTGACCAACGCACTGGCCATTATGGTCTCGGCGCTGCTGGTCAAGGCGCTGTTCCTCGGTGACGGTCTCGGTCGAACCGGGACGGCCGCGCTACTGGCCACGACCCTGCTGCTGCCGGTCAGCAAGCCGACCTACGTGCTGCTCGCCATGCTCCTGGTACTGGTGCCGACGAACCGCTTCGCGTTCGGTAACGCGGCTACCTGGAAGCGTTTCATTCCATGGGGTTTCGCGGGACTGGGCGCGCTGGCCTTCGCCGTCTGGATGAAGATCGCCGGACCGACCACCGAGGGTATGGGCCTGATGCGCCCGCAGCACCAATGGAATTCGGTGCGTCCGGGCGATCAGCTGCACGGAATCCTCACCGACCCGGTGAATTTCGTGAACACCTTCGGCGAGAGCATCGCATTGCGAGACCAGCGGTGGTTCACCCAGTTCTTCGGTGAACTCGGGTTCGCCTACATCGATGTCCCCGCGCTGACGGTGCTGGCCTGCCTGCTCGCCTTCGCGGTCAGCATCGGTATCGCGGATCGGATGAATACCGCGACCGCCACTTTCCGGCGCACGCTGATCGTCGCGCTGACGGTGCTCGCGAGCGTCGCGATGATCTACGTGACGCTGTACATGTCGTTCTCACCGGTCGGCTACTACATCATCGATGGCGTCCAGGGCCGGTATTTCGTGCCACTGGCGATCATCGCGCTGGGGGTGCTGCTGCGTTGGATGCCATTGCGACTCACCGATGTTCGCGGCCAGACCCCGTCCAGGGGTCCGGCCATCGCCGTCATCGTGGCCACACTGGTAGCGCTGATCGCGGCGCTGTGGAAGTACTACTCGATCGTCTGGGGCTGACTCAGGCCTCGAGGGTCGTTTCGCCCGCCTCGGCGTAAGCGCGCTCGGTGCCGGCTTTGGCTGGACGCCACCAGGATTCGTTGTCGCGGTACCACTGGATGGTGGCGGCGAGTCCGGTGGCGAAGTCGGAATAGCGTGGTGTCCAACCGAGTTCGGTGCGCAGCAGCGTCGCATCGATGGCGTAGCGCTGATCGTGGCCCGCCCGGTCGGTGACGTGATCGAAATCGTCCGGATCGCGGTCGAAGGCCGCCAGGATCATGCGCACCACCGACTTGTTGTCGAGTTCGCCGTCCGCGCCGATCAGATAGGTCTGCCCGATTCGGCCTCGCTCCAGGATGTTCCACACCGCGCGGTTGTGATCCTCGACGTGGATCCAATCGCGCACCTGATGTCCGGCGCCGTAGAGGCGCGGGCGCACTCCGTCGATCAGGTTGGTGATCTGGCGCGGGATGAACTTCTCCACATGCTGATACGGCCCGTAGTTATTGCTGCAGTTGGAGATTGTCGCGCGGACGCCGAACGAGCGGGTCCAGGCGCGCACCAGCAGATCGCTCGAGGCCTTGGTGGCCGAGTAGGGGCTGGAGGGGTTGTAGGGGGTGTTCTCGTCGAATGCGGGGCCGTCCGGGGTGAGATCGCCGTACACCTCGTCGGTGGAGACATGGTGGTAGCGCACATCGTGGCGGCGCACCGCCTGCAGCAGGGAGTAGGTGCCGACGATATTGGTCTGCACGAACGGCCAGGGTTCGGCGAGGGAGTTGTCGTTATGCGATTCGGCGGCGAAATGGACCACGACATCGACGCCGGAGACGAGCTCGTCGACCAGATCCAGATCGGCTATATCACCGTGCACGAAGTCGATGCGGTCGGCCACCGGCGCGAGCGAGGCCCGATTTCCCGCGTAGGTCAAAGCGTCAAGGACGGTTACGGTGGCGTCGGGCCGCTCGGCCACGGTCTGTTGGACGAAATTCGCACCGATGAATCCGGCTCCGCCGGTTACGAGCAGTCGCACCCCATGACCTTACGTCGCCCGCGTGGCCCGGTGGCGCCGGATCCGTGCAGCTGTATTCACCCGCGCAACCAGGTTCGAATCTGTGATGTTCATCACTCTGGACATCGGAAAAGAAATAAGCGTGGTTCAGTCGATACTGAAAAACCCCGGTCAGCGCGCTCATTTCCGAGAACCCACCAAACCTCGAGTCGCGATGGTGAACAAAATTTGAATTAACGGTCACAAGCGGTTCACCACGCGTTAGCTGGTCTAGATTTCGATCGTCTAGTCCCCTCCGAACGCTTCACATCGAGGTCCAAAATAAAATGCTGATGAGGAAATTCGCCGCGACTTCGGCCCTGCTGATCGCCGCCATGGGCGTCACTGCGGGCACCGTCAACGCGGCACCGGCGGAATCCGCCGATGCCCCGGTCAACTTCACCGCGAACGCCACCGACACCCAGTCGATCATCTCGATCGACTCCGGCTCGCTGGTTGTCGAAGACAATGCGCTCAAGATCAAGGCCGCCAACGGAACCACCGTCGCGGGCACCCCGCTCACCTTCCGCGTCGACGACTTCGAGTTCCCGATCGCCGCGGACATCGCCGACCACACCGCCACCCTGACCCCGCAGCTCGACATGGCGAAGGCCACCTACAAGCCGGTCGCGCTGCCCTTCGAGGACAAGGCGCCCTGGAAGTCCGAATACGACCGTGAGACGGCCGCATTCAACCGTCTGAAGGACACCATCGGCATGGGCGCCACCATCGGCACTCTGGTCGGCGGTCTCGGCGGCGGCGCCATCGGCTGCGTCCTCGGTGGTATTGCCGGCGCGACCGTCGCCTCGGCCACCATTGTCGGCCTGTTCGGCGCGTTCATCCCAGCCGCGGCCATCGGCTGCCTCGGCGGCATCATCGCCATCGGTGCGCTTGGCACCCTGGCCGGTCAGATCCTGATCACGGCTCCGGTCGCGATCGGTGCGGCGATCCAGTACTTCTCCACGATCAACGCGCCGTTCAACGCGCCGAAGTAAGTCGAGCGACGGCTCTGCACAACTGAAAGAGAGCCCAGGAAACCCCGCCCGGTCATCGACCAGGCGGGGTTTCCACTGTTGATCGCGGCTCGGTCCGAAATGGCCGTGCGTTTGCGGATTTGATAGGACCGTGATGGGCGCGATGCCGGAGTAATTACAACCGTCGCGTGGGTGAACAAAAAGTTAATCAAGTTGGACCAAATGCCGCACGTATGCCCCTCGCGAGAATTCTCCGGATAACCGAGGGGAATTCACGGCAAGGTTCCCAACCAAAGAACCCCGCCCCGGACCGCCGCTGAAGGGGAGGTCCGGATGCGGGGTTCGCGACTCGTCCGGCCGATCCAGGTCAAGCCGTCCGAGCCTGTTGGGACTGCTCGAGGCGGGCGCGCACGAACCGGGAGACCCGGGCCAGTGCCATCCTGCTCTCGGGCAGGTTCGGGGCTATCGCCATGAAGGCATGCACCTGACCGCGCCAGATCTCCAGCGCGTTCGGGACACCGGCCGCGGTCAGCCTGCGAGCCATGAGCTCGCAGTCATAGCGCAGCATCTCGTCTTCGGCGGTGATCAGCAGTACCGGCGGCAGACTCGCCAAGGCGCCGTTGACCGGCGACACCAGCGGGTCCAGCACCCCATCCACCTCGGCGCCGAGCCGCACCACCGCCTCCAGGGCGGCCAGCGAAAGATAGGGATCGCGCGCGACATTCATATAGTCGCGCTTGGCGGCGTAGTCCAGATCGAGCAGTGGGCTCAACCCGATCAACCCACCCGGCGACGGCAGCCCGGCCTCGATCGCGCGCAGTGCGGTGGCGAAGGCGAGGAAGCCACCCGCCGAATCGCCCGCGAACATGACCCTGGCCGGGTCCGCGCCGTGCCGCAACAGCCAGCGGTAGGCCGTCAGGCAGTCCTCGATCGCGGCGGTGACATTATTTGCGGGCAGCTGGCGGTAGTCGACATTGACCACCGGCAATCCGGTGCGCCGGGCCAGGCTGGCCGCGATCGGGCGATGGGTGCCGAGACCGCAGATGGCGAAGCCACCACCGTGCATATACAGCACCGCGCCGTGCCGCAGGGCACGCGAACCGCCCGACGGCCGCAGGATCTCCATCCGAAACCCATTCAGCGTCACCTGTTCCCGATCAACACCGCGCGGCTGCGGACGCAGTCGCGCCAGTCCGTCGATCGCGAGAGCACCGATCGGGATGGTCGTGCGGCTGACCGGAAATACGCGCAGCACCGGCCGCACCGCACCGAGACAGGTCGCCAGCAGCAATCGGGCCGATGCGCTCGGACCGTCCGGGTTCATCAGCAGACCCGGATCACCCGCGTCGAATTCACTCCCGTTGATCGCCACCATCGCGCACCTACCTCACACTGGCGCGCCGAACCCGACCGAACGGTTCTCCAAGCGAGAGTCGACGCTGACATCTCACACGCTGATGTTTCAGAACACCATAGCGTGATCTACGTAACATATATCGCCCGCCGCGCCGACGCGCTAAACGTTCGTGATCAATTCGTAGGCCAGTCGGAACCTCGCCGAAGCCGAGCGCGATACGCCTGGCAGACTCGTGGACCATGCGCGGAATCATCTTGGCCGGCGGCACCGGATCCCGCTTGCACCCGATCACGCGCGGGGTGAGCAAACAGCTGGTCCCGGTCTACGACAAACCGATGGTCTACTACCCGCTGTGCACGCTGATGCTGGCGGGTATCAGGGACATCCTGGTGATCACCACACCCGAGGACGCCGATGCGTTCTGCCGCCTACTGGGAGACGGCTCGCAGTTCGGCATCTCGATCAGCTATGTGGTGCAACCGGAACCGGACGGACTCGCCAAGGCGTTCGTCCTCGGCGCCGACCACATCGGCGGCGAGAGCGCCGCATTGGTGCTCGGCGACAATATCTTCCACGGCCCCGGCCTCGGCACCCGCCTCGAACGCTTCGCCACGATCGACGGCGGCGCGGTCTTCGCGTACTGGGTCTCGGATCCGACCGCATACGGCGTCGTCGAATTCAGCGCGGGACGAGCGGTTTCGATCGAGGAGAAGCCGAAGGTGCCGCGGTCCAACTACGCCATCCCCGGGCTGTATTTCTACGACAACGATGTCGTGGAGATCGCGCGCGGGCTGCGACCGTCGGCGCGCGGCGAATACGAGATCACCGATATCAATCGCGCCTATCTGGAACAGGATCGGCTGAGCGTCGATGTGCTCGCCCGCGGTACCGCCTGGCTGGATACCGGCACCTTTGATTCGCTGCTCGACGCCGCCAACTATGTGCGTACCATCGAACAGCGGCAGGGCCTGAAAATCGGTGTGCCGGAGGAGGTCGCGTGGCGACGCGGCTACATCGACG
The DNA here is from genome assembly GCF_050955785.1 of Nocardia sp. CA-084685. Classification (NCBI taxonomy): domain Bacteria; kingdom Bacillati; phylum Actinomycetota; class Actinomycetes; order Mycobacteriales; family Nocardiaceae; genus Nocardia; species Nocardia sp. CA-084685. Next base: position 307,243 of record NZ_CP192094.1, on the reverse strand, counting down.
ACGAACAGCTGCGCGCGCTCGCCGAACCGCTGGTTCGCTCCGGCTACGGGACCTACCTGCTCGACCTGCTCGAGCGGGGACGGGATTGGTGAGCATGGAATTCCGTGAACTCGCCGTGCCAGGGGCATGGGTGATCACCCCGCGCCAATTCAGCGACGAGCGCGGCATGTTCTGCGAGGCGTTCAAGGCCTCGGAATTCGAGAAGGTGACCGGTCGGGCGTTCGATCTGCGCCAGGTCAATTGCTCGGTCTCGGCGGCCGGGGTGCTGCGCGGCATCCACTACACCGAGGATCCGCCGGGTCAGGCCAAGTACGTGACCTGTGTGCGCGGCGCGTTCCTCGATGTCGTCGTCGATCTGCGGCCCGGGTCGCCCACCTATGGGCGCTGGGACAGCGTAGTGCTCGACGATGTCGATCGGCGCTCGATGTTCCTGTCAGAGGGGCTCGGTCATGCGATTCTGTCGCTGGCGGACCACTCCACCGTCACCTATTTGTGTTCGATCGAGTACACGCCCGAATTCGACCGAGATATAGATGCCTTCGATCCGCGGCTGGGCATCGAATGGCCGAAGGTCGGTCTGGACGGTCAGCCGCTGACGTACGTCCGATCCCCAAAAGACGCTGCGGCTCCGCCCTTCTCGTGAAGCGCCGAACGTCACCGCCCCCGATGAGGAGGGAGCGGTGATGTTCGACTTTTCGTCGACGGAGGGGAATCAGCCGACGAGTTCCAATTCCGGCTCCTGCGCCCGTGCTTTGGCACGCTTGGGCAGGTAGGCCGTCAGTGCGATCAGCGCGCCGACAATGGCGACTCCCGCGGCGAATTGCAGTCCGGGGCGAAAGTTGTCGAGCATCGCGGACGCAGTGCTCGCGCCGTGGTCGCCCGAGGAGATGATCGCGGTATTCACCGCGAGCACGATGGCCGCGCCGACCTGCATGGAGGTCTGCAGCACACCGGCCGCCAGGCCCTGCTCATCATCATCGATGCCATTGGTGGCCTGAATATTGATGGCGGGGAAGCCGACCCAGCCGATGCCGATCAGCAGCACCGCGGGCAGGATCATCGTCAGGTACGACGGGGTCGTGTCCAGCCGCAGGAACAGCAGGTAGCCGATGGCCATCACGACCATCGTGATCGCGATGATCGGCCCGGTGCCGAAACGGTCGACGAGCTTATCGGAGAAGAACGCCGAGGCGACCACCAGCAGACCGACCGGGAGCAGCGCCATGGCCAGCTTCAGCGGCGACCAGCCCAGTGAATCCTGCATGTACAGCGTCACGATGAACTGCCAGCTGAAATACGAACCCGCCACCGCGATGATCGCGAGGCTGGCCCGGACCAGCGTCACCTTGCGCAGGATGCCGAGGCGCACCAGCGGGTACTCGACCTTCTTCTCCACCGCGATGAATCCGGCGAACAGCACCGCGGCGCCGACGAACGAACCGATGGTGCGCGCCGAACCCCAGCCCGCCTCGGGTGCGGAGACCACGGTGTAGACCAGCAGCAGCATGCCCGCGGTGGACAGCAGCGCACCCAGGATGTCGTGTCCGCCCTCCTCGGCGGCCTCATCCTTGGGGACCAGCACCCAGGCCGCGGCCAGTGCGGCGAGCGCGATCGGAACCGGAAGCAGGAAGGTCCAGCGCCAGCCGATGCCGGTCATCAGACCGCCGAACAGCAGACCCATCGAGTAACCGCCCGCGCCGAACACGGTGTAGATGGACAGTGCTTTATTGCGGGCCGGGCCCTCGGCGAAGTTGGTGGTGATGATGGACAAACCGGTCGGGGCGGTGAATGCCGCGGCCAGGCCCTTGATGAAGCGGGTCAGGATCAGCAGCGGGCCGGAGGTGACCAGACCGCCCGCCAGCGAAGCCAGTGCGAAGACGGCCAATGCGATCAGGAAGACCTTGCGCCGCCCGAGCAGGTCGGCGGTGCGACCGCCGAGCAGCAGCAGGCCGCCGTAACCGAGCACGTAGCCGCTGACCAGCCACTGCAGGGTGGAAGTTGACAGATCCAGTTCGGCGCCGATGGACGGCAGCGCCACACCGATCATCGAGACGTCGAGACCATCGAGGAACAACACAATGCAGAGGGTGATCAGCATGCCCCAGAGACGGGTGGACCATCTGATCGGATCGGTCGCCGTCGCGGCCGAAAGGGTTGCTGCAGAAGACATGGGCGGAACATTACATGCGCCGACATTAAATGCCAAGACATTTAATGCGCTTGCATCGTCCAGCGCGGAGCACTAGGATAGGGCTATGTCGAAGCCGTCGACAACACAATTTCTCGGGCGCGATGTGGCGCCCACCGGGTTGGTCGCCGAGTGGCGTGAGCTGCTCGACCGGCACGCCGCCGTGAGCTGTGCACTCGAGAAGGAGTTGCAGGGCAAGCACGATATCGGCCTCAGCGAATTCGAGACGCTGGACCGACTGGTCGACGCCTCCTGTGGCGACTATCGGATGAGCGATCTGGCCAACGACATCTACCTGAGCCAGAGCGCCCTCTCACGCGCGGTGGCGCGACTGGAGCGCGACGGACTGGTTTCGCGCAGTATGTGCGCCGAGGATCGACGCGCGATCTTCGTCTGCCTGACCGAAAAGGGACGCGAGGTCTACGAGGCCGCGCTCCCGACCCATCGCGAGGTACTGGAACGGACCTGGGGCAGTCGGCAGAAGTGCTGAGGCACTAGCTCATCCACGCCTTCCCAGCCACTACGGAGCAAGTGTTACGAGCGAGAAGCTCGCGGCCCGTCACCCGTCCGCGCGAAGGCGCGGCCACCAGCAGAGCCGTCGAAGCGCATGCAACACAATCGCCGAACTCGACCATCCAGCACCCGTGCACCAAGTGCCGAACACCTCCGCCATCAACCACAACGGAGCGAGTCATACGAGCGACCCGTTCGCGGCCCGACTCGGCGCGAGTCGGGCCCTTCCAGCACGCGTACACCAAGTGCCGAACACCGCCGCCATCAACCACAACGGAGCGAGTCGTACGAGCGACCCGTTCGCGGCCCAACTCGGCGCGCCTCACCTACGCCGACGGTACTGACCGCCGAAATCCGTACGCCGATCGGCTTCCGAGCCGTCGAAGCGCATGCGCCCGCAGGCACGGGACTCCCCTTCCAGCACGCGTGCACCAAATGCCGAACGTCCCGCCATCACCAGCCCCAACGGAGCGAGTCTTACGAGCGACCGTTCGCGGCCCGTCTCGCGTCCGAGCCGTCGAAGCGCATGCGCCGCAGGCGCGAGTCTCGACGGCTCGGACGCGAGACACCAGGGGGCCGCGAACACGCCGCGCCGAAGGCGCGGCCATTAAACCGAGCGCGCTTCCTCTATGCCTGGGCGGGCATCCACCGCGACCGACTTGATGTTCGCGAAAGCCGTTCGGTAGCGATTGATGTCGTGTTCCTTGTCCAGATACACCGGTCCGGTGAACGCCTCGACGTAGACCACCGGCGGCTCGCGCAGCTCCACTTGGGCCGTATCGGCGAATTCGAGCAGCACGAACGGACCGGAATCCATGCCGTCGTGATAGCCGGAATCCGAGGGCACCAACTGGATTCGCACATTCGGCAGATCGCACATGCGCCGCAGGTGCGCGAGCTGTTCGACGCTCACCTCGATGCCGCCGACCCGCCGCCACAGCACCGACTCGCTGATCACCACATCCAAATGCAGCGGCGAATCCTTGCGCGTGAGCAATGCCTGCCTGGCCGTGCGCAGCTGCACTCGCCGGTCGATTTCGGTCTCGGATGCATCCGGGCGCGCGGACTTCAGCAGCGCGCGGGTGTATGCCTCGGTCTGTAGCAGTCCGGGGATCAGCTCGTTCTCGTAGGTGGCCAGGGCGCGTGCGGCTTCCTCGAGGCCGATGTACACCTCGAAACCCTCGGCGATCACATCGCTGTAGCCGGTCCACCAACCTCTGGCCTTGGTTTCCTTGGCCAGTGCGGTCAGCGGTTCGACGAGATCGGTTGGCGCACCGTAGATCTTGCACATGGCCTCGACGTCCAGGCTGCGCAGTGATGTCTGCCCGGTTTCGATCCGCCAGATCTTGGCCTCGGACCATTCGAGCTGTTGGGCCGCCGTCCGAGTGGTCATCCGGGCCCGATTGCGCAGATCACGCAGATGTCGGCCGAGCTGCCTGCGCGGCATGGTCGAGCCGGTCGTGCCCTGCGGTAAAGCCATGTTTCCCCCTCGCGATATCCGAACAGCATTGTTTCACAGTAAATCCGACACAGGTCACGCCGAGTGGCCCAGGCACGCCAAGGGCGCAACAGCGACGAACAGGTTCGCGCAGGTGGCGATCCGGCAACTCGGCGCGGGGCCTTATTTGCGTTCGCCGCGCTTGCGGAAACGCCAGAACTGCACGGCGCGAACGTCTTCGGAAAGCTGGTTGACCGGCTCGGCGACATCGGCGAGCGCTTGGAACAGATCGTCGGCGAGATCGGCGATGTGCTCGACCTTGGTCGCCAGCTTGGACGCGTTCTCCAGGAATTCGAGCAGCAGGCGTACGACGGCCGCGATGGTCAGGCCAAGGGGTATCGCGATCAAGGCGGCCAGCACGCCGAACACCGCGGAGACCTGCCACATCAGCACCGTCAGTGCGATCGGAATGCCGATCGCGAAGGCCAGGCCGAGCATGTAGGCAAGGGGCAGCAGCGTCCTGGTCGCCGGCCGGTGGAACTGCACGTCGAGCAGGCCGCGGGCGGCATCGGCGGTCCAGGCACGGGGACTTTCGAAGGGTTCGGCCGGTTCTGGCTCCGCGGTGCGCGAGAACCGTTTGGACGCGGTCTCTTTCCAGCCGATCCAGCGTGATTCGGTTTCGAACTCCGCCGAATCCGGCGCGCTGTCGACCCTGTCTGCCGAATTGCTTCGTGATGCCGCGCGCCCACCCGCCCGACCGCTCCCCGTCGAATCGCTACCGCGATGCTCACTCATATCGCGATCCTTCCCCCAATTCGACGCCCGGCCAATAGGAGTGGATTCACATAGAAGGCGCGCCTGCCATGACCCGAGGGCCGATCGGCACGACTGATTGAGGGGGTGCCTCGGTGATAGCCGATTACTACCGGGTGAGACGAACCCGACAGTCACCAAGATCTTTTGTACAACCCGTAACGCCCACCCCACCCCGCCCCGATACCACCCACGTATGCAGGACCCAGATCTATCGGGGAATGGAGAAAGACAGTGCGCACCACGTTTCCGACTTCCGCATCGGCGGCAGAGATGACTGCCGCGGCGCAGGACTACATCCAGCGCGGGTGGACGATCGCTGAAACGACCAACGGAATCTGCCTGATCACGGACGAGGATCTGTCGGGTATCGAGATCAGCGGTGAACTGGCCGGCGAGGTTCGCCGGTTCCTGCGCGCGAACAACCTGACCGGCCCGGTCATCGAGATTCCCGGTGCCGAGCGTCGCGAGATCCACTTGGTCACCGGTCTGCGCAAGGCCGCGATGGCGCTGGAGGCACTGCGCGAGGCGGGCGCCACCGTCTACACCGACGGTGACGGCATCCCGCTGCCGCCCACCCAGCTCACCACCGGGGAGGCTTGCTGGGGCGTGGCTCCCGCCGAGGCCCGCTGGATTCCGCCCGTAGTCGCGATCGGCGCGGCGGTCCGCTCGGCGCTCTCGCGTCGCACGACCGTCAACGCAACCGTCGCCTGCTGAGCTCGTCCGCCTCTCCGCATACTCACGCCAGACAAGTTGGGTGCCGCTCGGCCTGCGCATAGATACTGCGTCGAGTGGCATGACCTGTCTTGGGCGTACCCGACGAGTTAGCCATGTTCTCGCGAAACCAGTCGTTGCGATGGTGCCGTTCGACTGGTTCGCCGAACATGTCGGAACGGTTCACGCGGGCATATAGACCGTTCTTGTTTCACATAGATCCATCGCGCGCCATGATGGGGCTATGGCCCAGCTCACTGATGACTCCCGCACGCTGTTGCGGACCTGCCCGCTGTGCGAGGCGGTCTGCGGACTCGAGATCACCCTCGACTCGAATGACCACGTGACCTCGGTTCGCGGCGACCGGCAGGATCCGTTCAGCAAGGGATTCATCTGCCCCAAGGGGGCCAGCTTCGGACATCTCGACGAGGATCCGGACCGGTTGACCGAACCGATGATCCGCGACCGAGCCACCGATACCTGGCGCACCGCATCCTGGGCCGAGGCGTTCGATCTCATCGCCGCACGCTTTCCGGCGATCGTGGCCAAGCATGGAAATCAGTCGGCGGCACTGTATCTCGGCAATCCGAACGCGCATACCGTGGCCGGGGCGCTTTATGTGCCCGTGTTGATCCGGGCGCTCGGCACCAAGAATCTGTTTTCGGCGAGTACCGCAGACCAAATGCCCAAACAGGTGGCGAGCGGGTTGATGTTCGGCGATCCGCTGACCGTGCCGGTGCCGGATCTGGATCGCACCGATTATCTGCTGATGCTTGGCGCGAATCCGCTGGAGTCGAACGGATCGCTGTGCACCGCACCTGATTTCCCGGGCCGGTTGAAGGCGCTGCGCAAGCGCGGCGGCAAATTCGTTGTGGTCGATCCGCGGGAAACGCGGACCGCCAAGCTCGCCGATGAACATCTGTTCATCCGGCCGGGCAGCGATGCTTATCTGTTGTTCGGGATCGTGCATACGTTGTTCGAACAAGGTCTGACCGATATCCGCATGGATGTCGCGGGGCTGGACGAAGTTCGCACAGCCGCCGCCGACTTCCCACCCGAGGTGGTTTCGGCGCGGACCGGAATTCCCGCCGAGACGGTTATCCGGATCGCGCAGGAATTGGCGGCGACGCCGACCGCGGCGGTATATGCGCGCATCGGCACCTGCACAGCCGAATTCGGCACGCTGACTCAGTGGTTGGTCGAGGTCATCAATGTTCTGACCGGCAATCTCGACTCACCTGGCGGTGCCATGTTCGCCAACGCCGCGGCGGGTGGCATCCCGCGCACCAAGCCATTCCGCACCGGACGCTGGGCAAGCCGGGTGCGCGGACTACCCGAGGCGATGGGCGAACTGCCGGTGGCCACGCTGGCCGACGAGATCACCACACCGGGCGCGGGGCAGGTGCGCGCGCTGGTGACAGTCGCGGGTAATCCGGTGTTGTCCGCGCCGAGTGGGTCCCGGTTGGCCACGGCCTTCGCGCAGTTGGACTTCATGGTCAGCGTGGACCGGTACCTGAATGAGACCACCCGGCATGCGGATGTGATCCTGCCGCCGCCGCGGCCGACGCAATCACCGCATTACGACTTCGCGTTGCTGCAGTTCGCGGTTCGCAATTACGCGCGGTACTCGCGGCCGCTGGTCCCACTCGGCGACCGGCCTTCGGAGTCGGAGATCCTGGCCAGACTCGGTGCGGCGCTCACCGGTAAGCCCGCCGGACCGGAAGCGCTGAACGACGTCAACGAACTGATCATCGCGGGCATGCTGCACAAAGCGGGTATGTCTGAGCGGCGGCCCGAACTCATCGGGTCCAACAGCACCGAGCAGCGCATCGATCTCATGCTGCGGCTCGGACCGTACGGCGAATGGAATGCCGCTGCGAGCGACGGGCTCGGCGGCGGTGGCCCGCGTGACCGCGGGGATCACTACGGCACGCTGAATCTGCAGGTGCTGCTGGACAATCCGCACGGTGTCGATCTCGGACCGCTGCGGCCGCGCCTGCCCGGCGTGCTGCGGACCGCGTCCAAGCGGGTGGAGTTGGCGCCGCAGCCGCTGCTCGACGATGTCGCGCGGCTGCGGGCTCGGCTCGCCGATGCCGCGCCGGATGTGGTGTTGATCGGGCGGCGTCAACTGCGATCCAACAATAGTTGGATGCACAATATCCCGACGCTGGTCAGCGGGTCGAATACCTGCACGCTGCATATCAATCCGGCGGATGTGGCGCGGTTGGGGCTCGGCGATACCGCTGTGGTGAAGTCTGCCGCGGGGACGCTGACGGTACCGCTGGAACCGACAGAGGCGATCATGCCCGGGGTGGTCAGCTTGCCGCACGGCTGGGGACATACCGACAGCACGCAGACGGTGGCCCGGGCGCATGCCGGTGTGAATGCCAATGTGCTGACCGATGATTCGGTAGTGGATGTGCCGTCCGGAAATGCGGTCTTCAATGGCGTTCCGGTGACCTTGACGCCTGCCTGAGTTGTGCTCGGTCCGACCGGTCGCGAATCGCAAATATTCCGGGCGGTCGGATTGTAGCTAATTCATGGAAACCCTTGCGCTAACTATAGATTCAGTGCATTCTCAACATGGATTTTGCTGTGTTGCCAGATTAAAATGGACGGGATTTCGGTTTAGTCGCGGGCTCAGCGTCGAACCCGTTGCCGTATGCCGGATTCCAGCTACCAGAGGGGGCGCGATGCCCGGTACACGTTGTGGCAGTGACGGTGAGCACGAACTACAGGACAGGTACGGCACGCGCGACCGCGCCGAACGCTTCTACCAAGATCAAGTACTCGATCACCTGAACCCGGCGATGATCGAGTACATCGCCAGGACAGATATGGCGTTCATCGCCACCGCGGACAAACACGGCGAATGCGACGCAAGCTTCCGCGCGGGACTGCCCGGCTTTCTGCATGTGATCGACGAACGCACACTTGCGTACCCGGAATACCGCGGCAACGGCGTGCACGCCAGTCTCGGCAACATCCTGGAGAACCCGCACGTAGGCATCCTGCTAATCGATTTCGTCCAGGATCTGATCGGATTGCACATCAACGGTTCGGCACGGATCGTGGACGACACCGCGCTGCGCGGCAACGTCCCCGCACTACCCGCGAGCATCAAAGGACGAGCCGCCGAACATTGGGTGGTCGTAGATGTAGAAGAGGCCTACATCCACTGCCGCAAACACATCCCGCATCTGGTCCCCGCAGCGCGCGAACAGCGCGAGTGGGGGACGGACAACGTCCGCGCCAAGGGCGGTGACTACTTCGGAGCGAAAGCACAAGCCAACGCCCTGATTCGATAGCCGAACTTGCTTTACTCGCCCCAGGCGGAGCGAGTCTTACGAGCGACATTCGCGGCCCGTCTCGCGTCCGAGTCGTCGAAGCGCTTGCGCCGAAGACGCCGCAATCAGGCGCCGAGTTTGAAGATGACCAGGCGCTGGACGACGAAGTTGATGACTGTCGCGGTGCCCTGGGCGATGACGAAGGCCAGGGGCTGGCGCCACCAGTCGCCGGGAAGTGTGGCGTAGAGCACGGCGTTGATGCCGACCTGGACGGCGAAGGTGACGGCGTAGAGGACCACGACAGCGAGGAAGCGGGCGCGGCTCGGCGGCGCCTGGAATGTCCAGCGGCGATTGATCAGGTAGGCGGTGGTGGTGCCCGCGATGAAGCTGATCGATTTCGCGACGCTGACCGGTAGGCCGATGAGGTTCAGCAGGAAGCTGTAGATCCCGTAGTCGACGATGGCCGACAGGCCGCCGGTGAGGGTGAAGCGGACTATCTGGGTTTTGAGGTCGACATCTGTTCCGCCCGGCTCGTCGACCAGCGGCAGTTCGGCCGGGAGCGGCAGGTGGGGTTCGGCTTGCACGCCGACGAGCCTAACGCCGGTGACGCGCGGCAAGCGGACCGAGCACCGATTGGACGTTCGTCCGGCGCGACGCAACCGACGGAGGACCTCACATACCGGTGAGTACGGCGACGCCGACCGGATATCGGCTCATGCATGTAGCCTCTATGCCGATGTCCACGAAAGCTCCGACCGCCACCACAACCGGGAACTCCGGCAATGTCACCGACGGCACCTACGCGTTGCCGACGCAGACCAAGGCATTGACCGGGTGGGGTCGCACCGCACCAACATCTTCCGAAGTGCTCTCGACGAGCGATCCCGAACTGATCGCCAAGGCCGTCGCCATGGTCGCCGAGGACAACGACTCCAAGCCGGCCCACCTGCGTCGCGGCATCATCGCGCGCGGGCTCGGCCGCTCCTATGGCGATCACGCGCAGAACGCGGGCGGCCTCGTCGTCGATATGACGGCGCTGAACAATATCCACCGGATCGACCGGGACACCCGGATCGTCGATGTGGACGGCGGCGTCAGCCTGGACCAGCTCATGAAGGCCGCGCTGCCGTTCGGGCTGTGGGTTCCGGTGCTACCGGGTACCCGTCAGGTGACGATCGGCGGCGCCATCGCCTCCGATATCCACGGTAAGAACCATCACAGCGAGGGCAGCTTCGGCAACCACGTGCGCTCGATCGATCTGCTCACCGCCGATGGGCAGGTGCAGCACATCACGCCGAAGCGCAATGCCAAGCTGTTCTGGGCGACCGTCGGCGGCAACGGACTCACCGGCATCATCCTGCGCGCGACCATCGAGATGGCGCCCACCGAGACGGCGTACTTCCTCAACGACGGCGTGAAGACCACCACGCTCGACGAGACCATCGCCGCGCACAGCGATGGCAGCGAGTCCAACTACACCTACTCGAGCGCGTGGTTCGACGTGATCAGCCCGCTGCCGAAGCTCGGCCGGGCCACCATCACCCGGGGCCGCCTCGCCAAACTCGACGAACTACCCAAGCGCCTGCGTAAGAAGCCGCTGAAATTCGATGCGCCGCAGCTGATGACGGTGCCCGATATCTTCCCGAACTGGACCATGAACAAGTTCACGCTCCAGGCCATCGGCGAGGCGTACTACGCCATGGGCGGCAACTACACCGGCAAGGTGCAAAATCTCACGCAGTTCTACCACCCGCTCGACATGATCGCGGAGTGGAACCGCGGGTACGGTTCCAACGGCTTCCTGCAGTACCAGTTCGTGGTGCCGACCGAGGCGGTCGAGGAGTTCAAGCGGATCATCATCGATATCCAGGCCTCGGGGCACTACTCGGCGCTGAACGTTTTCAAGCTGTTCGGACCGGGTAATCCGGCCCCGCTGAGCTTCCCGATGCCGGGCTGGAACATCTGCGTCGACTTCCCGATCAAACCGGGTCTGAACGAGTTGGTGAGCGAGCTGGACCGCCGCGTCATGGAGTTCGGCGGGCGGCTGTACACCGCGAAGGATTCGCGCACCACCGCGGAGACCTTCCACCAGATGTACCCGCGGATCGACGAGTGGATCAAGATCCGCCGAAGTGTCGATCCCACAGGCGTTTTCATGTCCGATATGGCGAGAAGGCTGGAGCTCCAGTGATTAATGCCGTAGGCAACCCGCAGACCATCCTGCTGCTGGGCGGTACCTCGGAGATCGGCTTGGCGATCTGCGCCGAGTATCTGCGCAAGAGTCCGGCGCGCATCATCCTGGCCGCACTGCCCGGTGATCCGCTGCGCGAGGACGCCGTCTCCGAACTGAAGGCCGCCGGTGCGACCCAGGTCGACGTCATCGACTTCGACGCACTCGACACCGAGAGTCATCCGAAGGTGATCGACGCGGCCTGGGAAGGCGGCGATGTGGATGTCGCCATCGTCGCATTCGCCCTGGACGCCGATCCGGAAGAGCTGTGGCAGAACCAGCGCAAGGCCGTGCAGGTCGCCGGAATCAACTACACCGCGGCGGTTTCGGTCGGTGTGCTGGTCGGCGAGAAGATGAAGAAGCAGGGCTTCGGGCGGATCATCGCCATGTCCTCGGTGGCCGGTGAGCGGGTGCGTCGCTCGAACTTCGTCTACGGCTCCACCAAGGCCGGCCTGGACGGCTTCTATCTGGGACTCGGCGAGGCGCTGCGGCCGTACGGACCACGCGTGCTGGTGATCCGGCCGGGCATGGTGCGGACCAGGTTCTCCGCGCACGTCAAAGAGGCTCCGCTCACCGTCAATAAGGAAGATATTGCGGCGCTGGCGGTTTCGGCGTCGCAGCGGGGCAAGGAGCTCGTCTGGGCGCCCGGTACCTTCCGCTTCGTGATGATGATCCTGCGCCACATTCCGCGCCCGATCTTCCGCAAGCTGCCCATCTGATTTCCCGAGCCGCACCCTGTCGGTCGCGCACATGTTTGCGCGGGACGGGTGCGGCTCGTCTGTATCACGCGGTTCCGCGGCTGCCCGGCGGGTTCGGTGCCGACGAGACAGCAAGTCCGACATCAGCGCACGCCACTGTGCCATTTCGGTCGATACCATCGTCGCGGTTCGCCGGTACCGGTCGATGCGGCATTCGGCACCCTGCCCATGCGAACGGCCGGGCGACCTGGCAAGTTCGGAGCCGACCTCGAGCCGTCGCATTGTCGAAGGAGCACTCCGTTGAGCACAGTCACGGCAGAACGCGTCGAGCACTCCGCACCGGAGCGCGGCCGGGCTGCGCTGTTGATCCGGCATATCGGCTCCGGCGTAGGTGAGGCGCTGCTGGCCGCCGTGGTGGCCGCGCTCGTCGCCGCCGTTGGACTGGTGGCGTTTTCGATGGTGCAGTGGCCCGCGTTCAACTCGTCCAATGTGACCAGATCGTTGACCACGGTCGGACAGGTCGGGGCCGCCGTGCTGCTCGGCGTGGCGATCCGGCTGGTGCGGGCGCGGCGGTGGCCGTGGGTGGCGAAAATGCTGTCCTGGGTCGGGATTTCGACGTTCGTCACGGTGACTTTGGGAATGCCGCTGGCGGCGACCAAGCTGTATCTCTTCGGTGTCTCGGTGGATCAGGAGTTCCGCACCGAATACCTGACACGGCTCACCGACAGTGCTGCGGTGCACGATATGACCTATGCCGACCTGCCGCCGTTCTATCCGGCCGGCTGGTTCTGGATCGGCGGGCGCGTAGCGAATCTGCTCGGGATGGACGGCTGGGAGGCTTTCAAGCCGTACGCCATCGGATCGCTCGCGGTGGTCGCGGTGATCGCACTCGTCCTGTGGTCCAAGCTGATTCGCGCCGACTGGGCGATCGGGGTCAGTGCGGCGACGACCGCGGTGGCGGTGGCTTATGCGTCGCCGGAGGCATACAGCGCGGTCATTGTGCTGCTGCTGCCGCCCGCGTTGATTCTTGCCTGGGGCGCGTTGTATCGGCCGCTCGAGCGGTCGGGCGGCACCGTAGGTGAGGTGGCATCGAGTGGCGCTGGTGCGTCAGGGGGTGCCGCAACCGCAAGCGACACCGCGACCTCACATAACGCCGCAACGGCAGGGAATGCCGCAACCCCAGGGAGTGCCGCAGCCTCAGCTGTCGACAGCGCTGCGGGCAGTGGGGCGGTAGTTGGTACCGCCACCTCAGGCAGTGCCGCCACCTCTGGTGACAAAGGCGCGGCGGGTGGCGAAGACTCGGCGGCCAGCAGCGGTATGGCAGCCAGGAGCGCCCAGACGAGTGGTAGTGCCACGACGGCCAGCGCTGCCGGAACTGCCGGGGGATGGGGGGCGGTTATCGGTGCCGGGCTGTTCCTTGGGATGGCGGCGTCGTTCTACACGTTGTATTTCGCGGTGGCGGCCTTCGCGGTCGGGCTGATGGGGCTGGTTTCGGCGGGGCTCGCGGTGCGGGCAGAGCGGGTGGCGAGCCGAGCGCAACGCGGCGGGGCGGGTTCGATTCGGCGGGCAGTCGTGCCGCCGCTGGTTCGGCTCATTGTCATCGCGGCGATCGCGGGCCTGGTCGCGCTGGTCGTCTGGCTGCCGTTCGTATTGAAGATGCTCGGTGGGACGATGCCGAGTTCGGGGACGGCATTCCATTATCTGCCCGAGGGCGGGGCGCAGTTGCCGTTGCCGATGGCGGAGTTCTCGCTTTCCGGGGCGTTCTTCCTGCTCGGGACGGTGTGGCTGGTGCTGCGGGCGGCGTCGTCGCGGCGGGCGCAGGCGCTCGGCATCGGCGTAGTGGCGATCTATCTGTGGTGTCTGCTGTCGATGATGGCGACCGCGGCGGGTACGACCCTGCTCTCGTTCCGGTTGACGCCCGTGCTCGAAGTACTGCTGGCGGCGGCGGGAGCATTCGGCTTCGTCGAAGGCGCGCGGGAGGCCTATGGTGCACTCAATGAGGCGGGACGGTTCAAGTTCGCCGTGGTCGTGGTCGCCATTGTCGGTGCGCTCGCGTTCACGCAGGACATTCCGCAGGTGCTGAAGCCGGAGATCACCACCGCCTACACCGACACCGACGGCAACGGCGAACGCGCCGATAAGCGTGCACCGGGTGCCGCGTCGTACTACCGCGAAATCGATGCGGCACTTATCGCGCAGACTGGCCGTCCACGCTCGGATTCGGTGGTTCTTACCGCCGATACCAGCTTCCTGTCCTTCTACCCGTATTACGGCTTCCAGGCGCTCACTTCGCACTACGCGAACCCGTTGGCCGATTTCGCGGGCCGTGCCGCCATCATCGAGTCGTGGAGCAAGCTGAACTCCTCCGCCGCCCTGGTGGACGCACTCGACAAGAGTCCATGGCGCGCACCGGACGCATTCCTCTTCCGTAGCAGCGGCGATACGTACACGCTGCGCCTGGCCAAGGACGTCTACCCCAACGATCCCAATGTGAAGCGCTACACGGTGAGCTTCCCCAAGGAGCTCTTCGCCGACCCGCACTTCACCACCACCAACATCGGTCCCTTCACCTTTGTCGTCGTCAATCGCTGAGGCCCGTCGGCAACACCGGGCGGTGTTCGACGCATGAATTCGCGAGAACATGGGTAACTTGCCGGGTACCGGCCGACCTGGCCGTCCACTGACCGGTGGCCGCCGACGGCAGCGTCGCGGCCCCGAATCCGGCGCAGCAAGGGCCGGGAGCCGGGCGATCCACAGGGTAATTGGGTACCGTGGACCGCTGATCTGACCATTTACGTGGGAGAAGTTCGTTTTGCAGGTCGAAGCACCACCAGCAGTAGGCGTCGTCACCAAGGATTCGACACCGGCTGGCGGGGCCAGACCCGAGCCGCGCATCACGAAGCGGAGACGGATCCGGGTCGATCGCAGTGATCTGGTCGCCTCGGCGAGCTATCTGGCATTGGCGATCACGGTGCTTTCCGGACAGTGGCGCAATACACACAGCGGGTACCTGATCAAGAGCGGTCAGGACCAGACCATGTGGGAATGGTTCTTCGCGGTCACCGCACATTCGGTGGCGCACCTGGAGAATCCGCTCGGCACCAATCTGCAGAACTTCCCGGCCGGTGTGAACATGATGGCCAATACGGCCATGTTCGGGGTCGGAGTGCCGTTGACGCCGGTCACGCTGCTGTTCGGACCGACCGTCACCTTCGTGCTCGTCCTCACGCTCGGCCTCGCCTCCACGGCGTTCGCCTGGTACTGGCTGTTCTCCCGGGAATTGGTGCAGTCCCGACTGGCCGCCGCGATCGGCGGACTGTTCTGCGGTTTCGCACCCGCGATGATCTCCCATGCCAACGCCCACCCGAATTTCGTGCTGCTTGCGCTGCTTCCGGTCATCGCGCTGCTGTTGATCCGCCTCGCACGACGTACGGCAGCCGCGGATACCACCCAGCCGCGCGGGCGAGTTCGTGATGCCGTCGTGCTCGGCTTCCTGGTAGCGATGCAGATCGCGCTCGGTGAGGAACCGCTGCTGATCTTCGCGCTCGCCTTCGGACTTTTCGGCCTCGTGTACTACCTGCACACACCGGGCAGAGGCTGGCGGGTGCTGCGCTCGCTCGCCCCGACCATCGCATTGGCGGCGGTGATCACCTTGATGCTCACCGAAATTCCGCTGTGGTGGCAGTTCTTCGGCCCGCAGAGTTATCGCTCGATCGACCATGGACCAATGGGCAACGATCTGAAGGCCATCGTGCAGTTCCCCGCCGAATCGCTGGGTGGAATGTTCGCGCCCGGCCAGTACGTGTCCATGAACGACACCGAGCAAAACGCCTATTTCGGCTGGCCACTGCTACTTTTGCTGCTCGTGACGGTGGCGCTGCTGTGGCGTGACCGGGTGGTCCGGGCGGCGACCGCGGTGATGGTGGTCTTCGGGGTGCTTTCGCTGGGTGCGACGGCCATGATCGGCAAGCAGTCGACCGGGGTCGAATTGCCCTGGCGTTGGGCCGAATTGGTCCCACTGCTCAATACGGTGCTGGAGACTCGGCTAACCATGGCCGCGATTCCGGCCATCGGTGCGGTGCTGGCATTGGCGACCCAGCGGGCGGTCACCTGGTGGCGGCAGTCACCGGTCGACTGGCGGCCGCTGGCCTGGTTCCCGGCGCTCGGGCTGGCCTTGGCTCCGCTCACTCCGACCGTACTTCCGGTGATCGAGCGCGCACCGACTCCGGAGTTCTTCGCCGACGGGACAGTAATGAAGTACGTGAGTGGCGGCTCGGTCGTCATGGTGCCGCCGCCGCGTCCCCCCGACGCGAAGGCATTGCGCTGGCAGGCCGACGCCGACTTCGACTTCCCGCTCGCCGGAGGCTATTTCGTCGGCCCGACCGGCGCGAATAAGAAAGGCATCTACGGACCCGATTTCCGTCCGACCACCGCGCTGCTCGTCGGTGCCCTGGACACCGGGGTCGTCCCGCCCATCGACGCCGATACCCGTGCACAGGCACTCGACGATCTGCGCTTCTGGGAGGCGGATGTGGTGGTCCTGCCCGCGACCAAGAACTCCGAAGTGCTGCGCACCACCATGACCGAACTGCTCGACGTCGCGCCGCGACAGGTCGATGACGTGTGGCTCTGGGACGTCCGGTCGCTGCGGTAGGCGGCGGCGATGATCTCGGTGGCGAGCGTCACCAACGCGGGTGGCTAGCATGGTCCCTCGTGCGACCGGACCGAACTTCTGCAGCGTTCACCCGCAACCGCCTGATCGCCCTCGTCTCCGGGTTGCTCGGATTCGTATTGGCACTGTTGACGCCGTTGCTTCCGGTGAAACAGGATCAGGCCGCGCTCGACTGGCCCCAGGCGGGCAATGCAAGTGTCGAGGCGCCGCTGGTTTCGTATGTGCCGCTGCGGTTGGATGCGACGCTGCCGTGCTCGGTGGTGACCGCCGCCGGATCCGGCACGGTGCTGTCGACCATTCCGTACGCATCGGGTCAGGCCAGTGCCAAGGGACTGATCGTCTCGGTCACCGACGGCACACTCGCGGTGCTGCAGCGTGATGTGCCGCTGCTGTCCGCGCCGGTCGCCGAGATAGCCGGGTGCGAGTCCGTCACCATCACCGCGACCGCGGCCGCGACCTCGGTCGAATTCGTCGGTGCGAAGCGCCAGGACGGTACGCCCTTCCGCAACAGCATCACCCGCGATATCCGCCCGCAGGTAGTCGGCGTCTTCACCGATCTGGATGCCGCGAAGCTCGATGGCGCGAAACTGCACGCCGATATCGATTCCCGCTTCTCCTCGACTCCGTCCGCGCTGAAGCTCGGCGCGATGATCGCCGCGGCGATATGCACGATCATCGCGCTGGTCGCGCTGCACCTGCTCGACAATGCCGACGGTCGGCGGGCGCGCCGGTTCCTGCCCGCGCACTGGTGGCGATTCACCCTCGCCGACGCGGCGATCCTCGGCATCTTGGTGCTGTGGCATTTTATCGGCGCGAATACCTCCGACGACGGCTACATCCTGAACATGGCTCGTGTCTCGGAGCATTCCGGATACATGGCCAACTACTACCGTTGGTTCGCGGTGCCCGAAGCGCCGTTCGGCTGGTCCTACGAGGTGCTGGCCTGGATGACCAAGGTCTCCGATGCCAGCCCGTGGATGCGGCTGCCCACACTGGCCGCCGGAATCGTGTGCTGGATGGTGATCAGCCGAGAGGTGCTGCCGCGCTTGGGCGCTCGAGTGCGCAGGCACAAGGTGGCCCTGTGGACCGCCGGTCTGGTCTTCCTCGCGTTCTGGCTGCCCTATGACAACGGACTGCGACCGGAACCGCTGATCGCCGCAGGCGCGCTGCTGACCTGGTGCTCGATCGAGCGGGCCATCGCGACCGGACGGCTGCTGCCCGCCGCGGTCGGTGTGCTGATCGCCGCGTTCTCGCTGGCGGCCGGTCCCACCGGGCTGATCTGCGTGGCGGCGCTGATCGCGGGTTCGCGGCCGGTGCTGCAGATCATTATTCGGCGGGCGCGTGATGCGGCGGGCACGCTGGCGGCACCGGATGCCGAGCGGACCGGGAACCGATCCGAACCGGTTTCCGCGGGCACCGCGAATGCGGTTGGGCATGAAGGCGGATCGGATGCCGAGCAACGGACCGCCGTCGCTCCCCAGAAGGACCACAGTACGTCGCGCCTGGCCACTGTCTTCCGTTATGCGGCGCTGCTGGCCCCTGGGGTCGCCGCGGGAACTCTCGTGCTGATCGTGGTTTTCGCCGATCAGACGCTGGCGACGGTGATGGAAGCGACCCGGGTGCGCACCCTCGTCGGGCCGAATGTGGCCTGGTTCGACGAGCGGACGCGGTGGGATTCGCTGCTGATGCTCTCGCCGGACGGATCGCTGGCGCGGCGGTTCGGTGTGCTGGTCATGCTGCTGTGTCTGCTGGTCTGTGTGCTGCAGGTGCTGCGCAAGGGGCGGATTCCTGGGACCTCGCGCGGGCCGTCGGTGCGGATTCTGGGCATCGTCTTCGCCTCGCTGCTGCTGATGATGTTCACACCGACCAAATGGACCCACCACTTCGGCGTATACGCCGGGCTGGCCGGATCGCTGGCGGCGCTGGCGGCGGTTGCGGTGGGGACCAACGGAATTCGCTCGCCACGCAACCGCGCGCTGTTCGCGGCGGCGGTGCTGTTCCTGCTGGCGATCACCTTTACCGGCTCCAATGGCTGGTGGTACGTATCCAGTTACGGTGTGCCGTGGTGGGACAAGGCCCCGCTGGTCGCCGGTAAGGGCCTGTCGACGCTGTTCCTCGGGCTCAGTGGAGTCGCGCTGGTGGTTGCGGTGTGGCTGCACTATCGCGAGCCGTATCGCGAGAAGACGGATGCGCCAGGTCGTTTCGAGCGGTATGCCTCCGCACCGTTGACGATCGCGGCCGCGCTGCTCGTGCTGTTCGAGGTCGCATCGATGGCCAAGGCGGCGGCCACGCAGTACCCGGCATACTCGATCGCGAAGTCGAATCTCGAATCGCTGAACGGTAATACCTGTGCGCTGGCCAACGAGGTGCTGGTGGAGACCGATACGGCGGACTCACTGCTGCTCCCCTACGCCGGCTCCCCCGCCGACGGGTTGTCCGCGGAATCGAAGGGATTCACGCCCAATGGCGTGGCCGCCGACCTCACCGCCGATGCCGAGGAGACGGTCAGCGGCGGTGCGAATTCGGTGAACAAGGATTCGAAGAACAAGACCACCAACACCACCGGTGCGGGCACCGGCGGCGGCACCAGTCAGCAGGCCGGAATCAATGGCAGCACAGTGGCATTGCCGTTCGGCCTGGATCCGGCGCGTACCCCGATCATGGGCAGCTACCAGGACGGAGCCGACCAACAGCAGGCCAAACTCACCACGCAGTGGTACCGGCTCGATCTCACCGACAGCATGCGCAACGACCCGGCCTACCAGGTACTCAGCATTACCGCGGCGGGCCGGATCCGCTCGATCGACGCCGACGGTGTGCTCACCTACGGACAGGAGCTGCACCTGGAGTACGGCGTGCGAGGAGCCGACGGCGAGGTGCAAACGCTCGGCTCGGTGGATCCGCTCGATATCGGCCCCGCTCCGTCATGGCGCAATCTCCGCGTGCCACTGGACAAGTTGCCCGCCGACGTGAACGCGGTGCGATTGGTCGCGGTCGACAACGACATCACCCAGAAGCAGTGGTTGGCCGTCACCCCGCCCCGGCTGCCGCATCTGTCCACGTTGAATTCCGTTGTCGGCGAAACCGCTCCGGTCCTGCTGGACTGGCACGTCGGCCTGGCCTTCCCCTGCCAGCGCCCGTTCGACCACCACGACGGCGTCGCCGAGGTCCCCCAGTGGCGGATCCTGCCCGACCGCGTCGGCTCCGACGCCTCCAACGCCTGGCAGGACGATATCGGCGGCGGCCCCCTCGGCTGGACCGGTCTACTCCTGAAATCCCGAACCATCCCCACCTACCTCGACCACAACTGGACCCGAGACTGGGGCTCCCTGGAACAGTTCACCCCCTACGCCCCCACCGCCACACCCGCGACGATCACGACCACAGTGCGATCGGTCAATGGCTGGAAGAAAGCCGACCCGATCCGAGCGCGCTAGCGTGCGCGGTGGGGCTGGACGCGTCTCGCTTCTTTCGGCCTGAAGACAATTCGCTGGGTCAGGAGATCAGAACGAGGCGGCCGCGCAGGCCACCTGCCGCGAGGCGCTGCTGGGCGTCGGCAACCGCATCCAACGGGTAGGTTTGCGCTACGCGGAGGGTGAGTTGGCCTTTGTCGACCAATGCGACGAGTTCGTCGAGTTGGGTGCGGTCGGCGTGGACCAGGACGGTGGTTACCTTGGTGCCGCGCAAGGGGATCGGCGTGGCTGGAACGCTGACGGAGACGAAGCGACCGCGGGCGCGGACGGCGGCGAGGGTTTCGGGGCCGAGGGCGGCGGCGTCGAGGGCGGCGTCTACGCCGCCGGGTATGAGGGCTCGGACGGCATCCGGAAGGTTGGCTTCGCGGGGGATGAAGTCGGTGGCGCCGAAGGCTCGAACGGTGGATTCGTCGGCAGCCGACGCAACGGCGATTACTCGAATACCTCGCGCTGCGGCGAGTTCGACGGCATAGCCGCCTACCGCGCCTGCCGCGCCGGTGATGAGGAGGGAATCGGCAGGCGTCAGGTCGAGGGCGGCTAGGGCCTGAAGGGCGGTGAGGCCGTTGAGCGGGATGGTGGCGGCGGCGGTCGCTGGTACGGAAGTCGGTGCGGGGGCGATGTTTTGGGCTTCGAGGACGACATAATCGGCTTGGGCCGCCAACGAGATGTCGAGACGGTCGCTGATGCCGATCACCTGCTGCCCCACCGTGAAATCGACACCGGACCCGACGGCGTCGATGACGCCGGCGACATCCCATCCGATTCCCCACTGATCGCGCGGGGCGGCGAACGCAGTCCCGCCGACACCATTTCGAACCATGAGGTCCACCGGATTGACCGTCGCCGCGGCCACTTTCACCCGAACCGAACCCGGTCCCGGCTCTGGCGTCGGCACCTCGATGATCTCCGCGACTGCCTCCGGGCCGGGTCGCCGGACTACTACCGCACGCATGGCACTCCTTCTCGCTTATCGGGTTACCTCGACAAACTAGGTCGCGTTACTATCTGTCGGGTAGTAGTTACCTAGAAGTGCGTAACGGGCGGCAGGGAAAGCAGATGGCGACAACGACCGCGGCACAACGCCGCGACCTGGCAAAACAGCAATACGACGCCTACGTGGCCGAATGCCCGATGCGCCACCTTCTCGACCGGATCAGCGATAAATGGGTCAGCCTGATACTCAACGCCCTCGCCGACGGCCCGCTGCGCTACGCCGAGATCAACCGCGTCATCTCCGGCGTCAGCCCCAAAATGCTCACCCAAACCCTGCGCACCCTCGAGCGCGACGGCCTACTCGAACGTCGGATCACCGCCGAGGTGCCGGTCCGGGTCGACTACGAACTCACCGCGCTCGGTCATAGCCTGCAGCCTGTGATGCGCGCCATAAAAATGTGGGCCGAGGAGCGCATGGACGACGTGCTCGCGGCCCGCGCACGTTACGACGGTGAACCAGCGTGACCATGTCGTAAAAGTTGGCCACGAAAGCCTTCCCACTCGTGAAGCTGGCCTTAACCTTTTATTCATGACCGCGGCCTTCGATGATATGGATCTGCGCGACCTCGTCGGACTGCTCACCGAGGATGAACTACGGGAGCTTCGACCGGCGGTGCTACGCGTGTTATCCCGCCAAACCCCGCAAGAGTTGCTCCGTCGTGAATTGGGCCTACGCATGGCGAAGGTCTAGTCCGCAAACCGTCATCCACCAGGCCGTCGCGTCGGCCAGCACAGCCGACGCCGCGGCCTTTCGTCGTTGCGGGGCATTGTTGACCTGAGCGCACCTGGCGTCCGAATTTCCCGGAATCCGGACACGAGGGGACGCGGAGTACAACTCAGTCCCCGAACGAGAGCAGGCCCGCCGAATTCGACGGGCCTGCCTTCATTCACGACCTAGAACACGCGCAGCTGTCCGGGCGACCACAGCCCCGACCGGCTGACCGTACCCGTATCCAACTTGGCTGGCACGGCATTCGGGTAGTACTGGTCGTACCGCTCCAATGAACCCCAGTCCCGCGCCCAGTCGTTCTTCAGATACGTCGGAACGGTGCTCGACTTCGCCAGCATCTGACCGAAGCCGAGGAGACCACCGAATTCCTCGGCCTGCCAGGTATTAGTCGAGCTGATGGCCAGCGGACGGTCCGGGAGGATCCGGTAACCGGGCACCTCGGCCACACCGTTCTTGTGGTCCAGCGGCCGCTGGCACGGGAACTGCAGTCCGACCGCCCAGTCCAGCAGCACCGGCTGCTCGGAGCCGATGAAGCTGTTCAGCGTGGCCAACTTCGGCATCCGCGGCGGGGTGAACGCCAGCCACTGATCGCCGATCAGAATCGGGTCATTGGCGACAATGCGGACCGCATCGGCATCGGGTGCGATCTCGTCGAGCGGGATGCGCAGATTGCGCCACGACGGGAAGGGACCGATATCGCGCGGCAGGTAGGTGCCGAGCATCTGCACACTGCCGTCGGGCAGGTGCTTGCCGTAATCGACGGTCAGCGACTGGCCGTACTTGGTGTCGCCGGTGTCGTCGACGGACAGGATGCGGCCCGCCGCCGAGATGACCACCAGCGGATGATCATCCGAGCGCGGCGCCAGCTGGTACCAGCTGGAGACCAGATGCGCGGGCTGCTGTACGCCCTGCTGGTAGCTGCCCATCACCGGCGTGGTGGCCGGATCGAGGCCGAAGGGCAGGGTGGCCCGGCTGCCGTTGACACCGGTCGCGCCGTAACCGCCGTCGGTGCCCGCGTTCTGACCGTCCGCACCGACCGGACCGACCGATTGCGTGGAGGTGTTGCCGGTACCCGGCTTCACCTCGATGGTGTCGGCGCTGAGCTTCTCGGGCACACCGTTCGGATCGAAGCCGACCGGATCGGCGCCGGCCAGCGGATCGCCGTTCTTGGGCGGATTCACCGGATCGATGATCGGGGTGAGCATGCCGTTGCCCTTGTTCACATCCGGTTCCACCAGCACGTCATTGGCGAGACCGCACGAATTACCCTGCACCGAATCGAAATTCGAGCGCGCGAGCGAATAGGCCGGGTACTGCGACACCGCGCCTTTGAGCAGCGAGCACACCTCGAGCAGCACCATCAGCGCGGCGACGACGGTCAGCGGGATCGCGGCGAACTTGCGAATCCGCTTGCCGCGCACCGACTTCGCCGACGGCTGCGGCTTGGTGTAGTCCTCGCGCAGCGTCGCCCATGCGACCAGTGCCAGCGCCAGCCCGAACAGCACCAGCATGAACGTGTTCGACTGGTAGCCGTGCAGCGAGATCCGCTTGTCGAACCACGGCACGCCGAAGCTGGACACATACCAGTAGCCGTTGATGCCCGAGAAGGCGATCGCGAGCACGAAAAGCAATCCGGCGAGGAAGATCGCCCGATTCTTCCTGGCCCGCAACGCACTTGCCGAAACCGCCACCGCGGTGACCGCGGCCAGTGATCCGGCGATGCCCGCGTACGCGCCGAAGTGGTGGGTCCACTTCGTCGGGTTGAACATCATGAAGAAGATGGTTCCGAACACCACGCCCATCAGCCGCCAGGTCGGACCGCTGGCGATGCCGGGAACCTGCCTGCGCCGCAGCAGCACCAGCATGGTGGTGAACAGGCACAGCAGCATGATCAGGAAGGCGAACCGACGCGACAGCGATCCGTCGACCGTCTCCACGAACAGGTAGTAGTAGCGCAGGTAGTCCTCATACCAGGCCAGATTCGGGCCGGTCACCTGCCGCACCCGGTTGGCCTCCTGGATACCGGCGAAGGTCTGGTCGCTGTAGACCACGATCAGCACCAGCAGACCCGCGGCCGCGATCGGCGCGAGCAGCGGCAGCGTCGAACCCCACTTGCCCACCCCCTGCGCCGCGAACTGCCGATGCCGCCGCACCACGATCCGCACCAGCGGCCGGATACCGGCGAGCAACGCTGCCACACACATAAGACCTGTCGGGGCGGCCGCCAAGGTGAATGCGGCCACCAGAATCGCCACCGCGGTGGGCAACAGCCGACCCGTCGCAATGGCCCGCTCGATCGACACCCAGGTCAGCAGCGCGCCGAGCGCGACGATCGGCTCCGAGCGCAAACCGTTGTCGAACGGCAGCCAGAACGCCAGGAAGACCAGCCCACCGGTCCACAGCGCCACCTTGCTGTTGCGCACCCCTCGCCCGAGCCGGGGCACCACTTCGCGGCTGATCACCATCCAGCACAGAATCGCGCAGAACAGCGCGGGCAACCGGACCCACGGGCTCGCGGTGGAGATCTCCGAGAAGGCCTGGATGACGTAGTAATACCAGCCGAACGGCGCCTCCGGCACGCCGTACCACCGGAAGTAGTTGGCCATATAGCCCGCATGCGGCGCCACCCGCACCATGCTCAGGATGTAGCCGTCATCGGAAGTATTCGCACCCACGAAATGCCACAGCAGCAGTGTGCCGACCACCGCGCCGTCCGCCCAGTTCGGCTTCAGCCAGTTGGCGGGCAGGAACCGGCGGTGCCCGCGCCCGTCGCTGCCGTCGAGGCGAGCCAGTGCGCCGAGCGCGATCAGCGTGCACAGCACCGCCGCGATCATCGCGATCAACTTGACCGGCGTCGGGCTGGAGGAGAACCGAGTGTCCACCGTCATGTGGTACGAGAGGCCGGTGGGCACCGCGCCCTTCAAATCGGTGAAGACGCCGACCACCTGCGGCCGCAGATCACCGTTGAGCTGCCCCTCGACCGGTACCTCGACCTTCTGCGTTGCCCCGGGCGCCGCGCCCTCGACCGGCCGCTCGATCGTGGTGGTCACACCCTCGAACGCGGCCCTGGTCCGATTCATATCGGAGCTGATGGTGATCGACGTGCACGCGCCCAACTGCGCACGCTCGGCCGAGGCCACCACGGCATTGCGGTCGACCACATCCACGGTGGTGTCCGAGACCCGCACGAACATCGCCTCTAGCGAGGCCCGGTCGCCCTGCGGCGGCGCGGTGGCCAGCAGCATCCCGCCGTAACTCGGCAGCTGATCGACCGCCGTACACGGAATGCTGGCGGTGAGATCGATCGGCACCTGCGACATCAGCGGCGCCTGCACGCTGTTGAGGGCCCCGTCCTGCGGCCAATTCAGCGTGGCGGTGGTCTGGCTGACCGGTAAGAACGGAGCCGCCAGCGCGAACAATGCGCCGAGCGCGCCGGCGACCAGCGCGACGAGGCGCGCGGTTCGGAAATCGCTCGGTGCGACTTCGGGCGCGGCGGGCGGTTTTGTCAAGACAGCGGTAGCGGCGTCGGGCACGGTTCGCAATGGTAGCTGTGTTTAATTGTCGCGGCTTCGCCGCGACGTGTTCGCGGCCCCTGGATGGCTTGCGTCCGAGTGGCCGAGACTCGCGACTACGTCGCATGCGCTTCGGCCACTCGGACGCAAGCCGGGCCGCGAACGGCGCATGCTCGATCTCGCTTCGCTCGAAACCTGAGCTGAGGCGCGTCGTCGACAACACAGGTATGTGCGGCAACCAGGGAACTGGTGCGGCTTCACAGTGCCCACACGGGCGCGGCTACCACGCTGGCGACCATCGTGGTGAGTGAGCAAAGTCGACCCGAACTGCTGACCAGTTGCCATGGGGATGGAAAGGTGGGCTTTATGACAAAGGTGAATCTCGAAACCAACTACGGACAGATCGTGCTGGAGCTCGACGACGCGAAGGCCCCGAATACCGTCGCGAACTTCGTGAATTACGTGAACGCCGGCCACTACAACGGCACCATCTTCCACCGCGTCATTCCGGGTTTCATGATCCAGGGCGGTGGCTTCACCCCTGAGATGCAGCAGAAGGGCACGCAGGCCCCGATTCAGAATGAAGCGAACAACGGCCTGAAGAACGACAAGTACACCGTCGCGATGGCCCGCACCAACGACCCGCATTCGGCCACCGCGCAATTCTTCATCAACGTCTCCGACAACGGCTTCCTGAACCACTCCGCGCCGACCGCGCAGGGCTGGGGCTACACGGTCTTCGGCAAGGTGGCCGAGGGCTCGGAGGTGGTCGACAAGATCGCCGCGGTCTCCACCGGTTCAGCGGGCATGCACCAGGATGTGCCACAGGACGACGTCATCATCGAGTCGGCGACCATCGCCTGACTTGCGCTGACACGCAACAGCATCGGGCCGCACTCCATCCGGGATGCGGCCCGA
Organism: Nocardia sp. CA-084685; assembly: GCF_050955785.1. Lineage (NCBI taxonomy): Bacteria > Bacillati > Actinomycetota > Actinomycetes > Mycobacteriales > Nocardiaceae > Nocardia > Nocardia sp. CA-084685. The sequence continues at coordinate 281,064 of NZ_CP192094.1, read as the reverse complement.
TCACGTCAGAGCGGCAGCAGGTGGTGTTTGCGTGGGTTGCGGATGAGCGCCTTATCGCGCAGCAGATGCAGGGCACGACGAAGTTCCAGACGGGTGGTCGAGGGCTCGATAACCGCGTCGATATAGCCGCGCTCCGCGGCGACCCACGGCGTCGCTACGGTCGCGTTGTAGAAGTCGATCATCTGCTGACGCACCGCGGCACGCTGATCCTCCGGCGCCGCTTCGATCTGTCGGCGGCCGATCAAGCTGACCGCACTTTCGGCGCCCATGACCGCGATCCGCGCGGTCGGCCAGGCCAGATTCACATCCGCACCGAGCTGTTTCGAACCCATTACCGCGTATCCGCCGCCATAGGACTTGCGGATAACCACGGTCACCTTCGGCACGGTCGCTTCGACGTAGGAGAACAGGAAGCGGCCGCCGCGCTTGATGACGCCGATCTTCTCCTGTTCCACACCGGGTAGGAATCCCGGTGTGTCGACAACGAATACGAGCGGAATATCGAACGCGTCGCACATCCGCACGAAGTGCGCGGCCTTATCCGAGGCCCTGGCGTCGAGCGCACCGGCGGACACCATCGGCTGATTCGCGACCACACCGACGCTGCGGCCGTCCACCCGCGCGAATCCGGTGATGACATTGCGCCCCGCCGTTGCGCCGATCTCGTGGAAATCACCGTCGTCGAATATGCGCAACAGGATGTCGTGCATGTCGTACCCGGCGTTGTCCGAGTCCGGGACGATCGAATTCAGTTCCAGATCCGATTCGGTGATCTCAGGCTCCAGACCAGGATTCACGATCGGCGGCTGTTCCTGGCAGCTCGTCGGCAGGAAGCCCAGATACGCGCGCACCCATTCGAACGCTGACTGCTCATCATCGGCGACGTGATGGATATTGCCGTACTGCGCTTGGCTATTGGCGCCACCGAGTTCCTCCAGGCTGACGTCCTCGCCGGTGACCTCCCGGATCACGCCGGGCCCGGTGACGAACATGTAAGCCTCGTGGGTGGCCACCACAACATCGGTATTGATCGGGGCGTACACCGCCCCGCCCGCGCATTTGCCGAGGATCATCGAAACCTGCGGCACCATCCCGGAAAGCGGCTCCACGCGCAATCCCAGCTCGGCGTACCAGGCCAATGAGGTCACGGCCTCCTGTACCCGGGCACCGCCGGAGTCGTTGATGCCGACCACCGGGCAGCCGACCTTGGCCGCGAACTCCAGGATGGCGGCGACCTTGCGGCCGAACATTTCTCCGACCGAACCGCCGTAGACGGTCTGATCGTGCGAGAAAACCGCCACCGGCCTGCCCTCGACGAGGCCGTGCCCGGTTACCACGCCGTCGCCGTACAGCGCCGAAGGGTCACCCGGCTTGCGCACCAGCGCACCGATTTCCACGAAGGTACCCGGATCGAGCAACATATTGATCCGGTCGCGGGCGCTCGGAATTCCCTTCTTCGCCCGCTTCGCCACCCCCGCTTCGCCCGCCGGTTCCTGCGCTAATTCAAGTCTTTTGCGCAGATCGGCGAGTTTCTCGGCAGTAGTGCTCACTTACACCCTCTCATCAGGCACCCCTATGGGGCAATCACAGCAAGTTTCGCGGTGAGGTCGGCTCCGATCTTGCCGATCCGCGGCTCGTCAACGATCTGGAGGTGGTCACCCGGAATATGTATAACCTCGAGGTTCGGAATGTATTCATCCCAACCGCCATTGGGCAAGCGGTCCGCGAAGCGAGGCTCGAGCTCGATCGCGCCGTCGTGGTACCGATCGGCCAGATAGAGCACTACCTCACCCTCGTAGCGCGCGGGCCGCATCTTCTGCAACGCCCGGTTTTCGATCCAGGACGTGCGCTGATGTTCGAGCACGCCGCCCGGAATCTTGGTACCGCTGATCTTGACCAAATCGCTGATCATCTTGAACTGATCTTCGTCATCGGCCAACGCGAGCTCTTCCAACTGCTCCTGCGGCAGTTCACCTTCGACGCCATAGGTCTTCTTCGCGAAGGCCTGATAGCGCTCGATGCGACGGATCCGCTCCTCGGGACTGTTGTCCTCGGGCTCGGCCGGAATGGCCAGATCGATCAGGCCGACCACACGCACATCAGCGCCCTCACCGCGCAGCACATGCGCGACCGCCAGCGCGAGCACCGCGCCGAGCGACCAGCCGTACAGTACGTACGGTCCGTCACCCTGGATCTTGCGCAGCTGCGGCACGTACTGCTTGGCACGTTCCTCGATCTCGCCGTCAGCCCGTTCTATGCCGTACATCGGGGTATCGGCGGGCAGACGCTTCAACAGCGGTTCGTAGACCAGGGTGTTGCCGCCGGCGGGGTGGAAGACAAAGACCGGCACCGCATTCGAGCCATCGGCACGCGGACGCAGCGCACGTACGTAACCCTCCACATCGGCACCGCTGTCCTGCAGGTTGCGCACGATATCCGCGAGCTGCTCGATGGTCTCGCAGTCGAGCACATCATCGACGGTGACCTCGGCCTTGACCCGCTCGGTGAGTCGGGCCGCCAACTTCTCGGCGACCTCCTCCTCCAGAATCGGCAGGGTATTGAAGATGCCCCCCGCCGACTTACCGGTGACGATCGCCCAGGTCGCGAAGGTCAACCGCTCGGCGGCATCACGCGGCGGCACATCGTCCTCATCGGCGGTGGCGGACTGACCGCCGAAAATCGCGGCGGCTTCGGTGGGAGCCGCGTCAGCAGTCACTGCCTCGGCCGCGCCGACCGCGGTAGTGTTCCCGGCGTCCAGAGCGCGCTCGACCGCAGCGTCGTCGGCCGCGCCGACCGCGGTAGTGTTCCCGGCGTCCAGAGCGCGCTCGACCGCAGCGTCGTCGGCCTCGGCCGCAGCGCCCGACTCGGGACTGGCCGGGGCAGGCGCGGCGGCACCAGCGGCAGTACCGGTGATACCGGCGGCCGTCTCCGCCTGGGCGACGATCTTCTCGGCTTCCGCCTCCACCGAAGTGTTCTCGGCATCCAGCGAAACCTCTTCACCGGCAGCGGCATTCGCCACCACAGCCGCCGGATCCGCACCAGCGGCGACCGCAGCACGTGCCGCCGCGATGAATCCGCCGTCGACCGCGATCTCCTCACCGGCCGCCTGCTTATCGGCGATGGCCTGCACCTCGTCGCGGTGCTCGATGGCATAGCGCAACACCTTGCCGACCTCGATCAGGTTGGCATCGCGCACGGCCTGGATCTGCAGCTGGGGAATATCGAATTCGTATTCGACGCGGTTCTTGATGCGCATGGCCATCAGCGAATCGAGACCCAGCTCCATCAGCGGGATCTCCATCGGCAGATCCTCGACCGCATACCCCATCGACTCGGCGACGATCAACGCCAGCCGCTCCTCCAGGGTCTGCGTGCCCGCCGGATCCCAACGCTCACCGAAGGTTTCGACGACCTCGAGATCGGCGTTCCCGGTGCTCGCGACCTCGGTGCCCGCAACCGCCGCTGCGGCAACGGGTTCGGGCAGCGGCGCACTCGAGGCGACGACCGCTTCGAACAGCAGCTGGAAGCTCGCACCCTCGCGCGCATGCACCTGCACCGACGCGCCACCCAGGTGTGGAATCAACGTCGTGGTCAGCGTTCCGGTGCTCGGCAGCACCGCGTGCGGAACCGACGCGCCCAACGACACGTCGCTGAGCACCTGTGCCGCAGCGGATTTCACCAGCACCGCGAGATCGGTGACGGCCGAGGCCTGCACCTCCCACGCGTGCCGACCATCCGGCAGCGCGACATGCGCACCGGGCACACGAGCATTACCGCTGCCGGTGGCCATCTTCGCCTTGGGCCAGTACGGCTTGCGCAGGAATGCGGTCCGCGGAATATCGGCGTAGTCGCCCGCGGGGAGCAGCGACGGCAGATCGACGCGATGTCCGTGCACGTAAAGCTGTGCCAGCGCGGAGATCACGCCCGCCGACTCGTCTTCCTTGCGCTTGAGGGTCGGGATGAGCTGCGCATCGTGCACGCCCGCCGCGAAAGTCGTGCCCAGAACCTGCATCAGCGCAACGGAATTCGGCGCCAACTCCAGGAAGGTGGTGTGGCCCGTGTCCACCGCGAGCTTCACCGCGTTGGTGAAGTACACCGAGTGGCGCATGTTCTTGACCCAGTAGTCCTCGTCGTGCACCGGGTCGCTGCCGGGCCGGTAGAACTGTTCCTTGTTGACGGTCGAATACAAACCCGCCGTCAACTTGGTCGGCTCGATACCGGCCAGCTCCGCCGCCAACTCACCGAGGAGTGGATCCATCTGCGATGTGTGTCCCGCGCCGCGGGTCTGCAGCACGCGAGCGAATTTGCCCGCCTGCTCGACCTTGGCCACGATCGCCGCGACCTGATCCTGCGGGCCACCGATCACGGTATTCGTCGGCGCCGCGTATACCGCGCATTCGACATCCGGATAGTCCACCAGCAGCGCCTCGACATCGGCGGCGCTCAGCTCGACCAGCGCCATATTGCGCACGTCGTCATCGCTGATCATCGCCTCGCCCTCGCCCATCAGGCGCGAGCGGGCGCAGATCACACGGACCGCGTCCTCGAGTACGAGACCACCGGAGATATAGGCCCCGGCCACCTCACCCATCGAATGGCCGACCACCGCATCGGGTTGCGCACCATGCGCACGCAGGAGTGCGGCCAGACCGATCTGAATGGTGAAGATGCCTACCTGTGAGGTGCCGACGTTGTAATCCTGGGCATCGTCCAGGATCATCTCGCGCACCGAATACCCGGCCTCGTCCTGCACCAGCTCGTCGACCTCGTCGACGGTCTTGCGGAAGATCGAATTCTCCAGGTAGAGCTGCTTACCCATCTTGCGATGCTGCGCACCGAATCCGGAGAGCACCCAGACCGGGCCCTGCACGGCGGGCGCGTCCGCGGTGAACACTCCGGGACCCGGCTTACCTGCGGCGATCGCACGCAGGCCAGCAACGGCCTCCTCGTGGGTCTTGGCGACGACGACGCCACGCGAACGCCAATGGCTGCGCTTGGCCAGCGAACGCGCCACATCCTCTAGCGGAGCGTTACGGCCTTCCTCGGTTTCCAGCCAGTCGGCCAGCTCCGCGGCGGCGCGGCGGCGGCGCGATGGCAGGTAGGCCGATACCGCGAGGATCACCGGTAGCGGTTCGACCCGCTCGGTCGACCATTCCGCAACAACCCCTACATCTCCTGCACCCTGCTCGGCACTCTCCGCGAGTATCTGATCGGCCTCCGCGACCACATCTGTGGCCTCGATATCCGCGTCGATCGTTTCGCTCTGGTCTGCCGCCTCGTCGGCTTCGGCGCCGAGTTCCGCAACCTCGTCTGCCGAGCCAACGATCTCGTTCTGGTCAGCCCCGGCCCGAGTCGGCTTGTATTCCTGGATGACCACGTGGGCATTGGTGCCACCGAAACCGAAGCCGGAAACACCGATGGTGGCGGTACCGCTGTAGCGCGGGAATTCCGTCGGCTCGTCGACGACCTTCAGGTGGGCCTGTTCGAACGGGATATACGGGTTCGGCCCGGCATAGTTCACGTTCGGCGGCAGCACGTTGTTCTGCAGCGCCATGACCACCTTGGCCAGGCTGGCAGCGCCGGCACCGGATTCGAGGTGACCGAAGTTCGTCTTCGCCGAGCCGAGCAGCGCGGGCTTGTCGTCGTCGCGACCGCGACCGACCACTCGGCCGAGCGCATCGGCCTCGATCGGGTCGCCGAGCAGCGTGCCGGTGCCGTGCGCCTCGACGTAGTCGACCGTGGACGGCGCGATGCCCGCATCTCGATAGGCCCGGCGCAGCACATCGGCCTGCGCATCCGGGTTCGGTGCGACGATGCCGTTGGACCGGCCATCGGAATTGACAGCCGAGCCCTTGACCACCGCGAGAATGCGATCACCATCGCGTTCGGCATCGGCCAGCCGCTTGAGCACCACCAGACCGGCACCCTCGGAACGGACCATGCCGTCGGCATCGGAGGAGAACGCCTTGATGCGGCCGTTCTTTGCGACCGCGCCGATCGAATCGAAGCCGAGAGTGATCGCGGGGGCCAGCAACATATTCACGCCGCCAGCCAAGGCCAAGTCGGCGTCACCATCACGCAGCGCGCGCACAGCCTGGTGCACCGCGACCAGCGTGGACGAGCAAGCAGTGTCGACAGCGACCGAGGGGCCACGGAAGTCGTAGAAGTAGGAGATTCGGTTGGCGACGATGGCCGAGGATCCACCGGTCAGCGCGTACGCATCAGCCGAGGCGGGTGCATTCGGATCGGACTGACCCAAGCCGAGTGCGGACACCATCGCGAAGTCGTTGGTAGAAGTGCCGACGAAAACGCCGACCGCCTCGCCCTTGAGTTCGCTTGCGGGAATCCTGGCGTGCTCCAATGCTTCCCAGGTCAGCTCCATCATCAAGCGCTGCTGCGGATCGACCCGCTCGACCTCGATCGGGGACATCGCGAAGAACTCCGCATCGAAGCCCTTGACTACGTCTTGGTCGAGGTAGCCGCCCAGGGTGTTGCCCTCGGCGACCTTCGCGGCCACCGCCGGGTCTTCGGTGAACTCGTCCCAACGCCCCTCGGGACGCTCCCGGATCGCATCACCGCGGTTGATCAGGAATTCCCAGGTCGACTCCGGCGTATCGCCCGCACCGGGCAGCCGGGTGGACAGGCCGACGATCGCGATGTCGTGCGCATCGCCCGGCTGATACCCGGCCGTGTAGAACGAGTCGTTACCCGACTCCTCCGGCAACTCCGGCACACCGTTGATGACGACCTCGGCCAGCGACGCGATGGTCGGATGCTGGTAGACGATCGTCGCCGTCAGCACCACACCGGTCAGCTCTTCGATATCACCGCCGAGTGCGATGGCATCGCGTGAGGCCAGCCCGAACTCCTCCATCGGCCGATCCACCGTGATCTGCTCGAGCGGTTGACCGGTCGCATCGGCGACCCAGCGCCGCAGCCACTCCCGCAGCTCCGCAACCGACATATCGGTCGTCGCGGCGGGTGGCGCAGCCTGCCCGGCGTCAGTGGTATCGACCGCGTCCGCATCGGCGGGCACGATCTCGGTCGTCTGGTCGGGCGTGCCCTCGTTGTCAGCCATCAGTTCCTCAAGCTACCTGTCTGCGTACCGGGCACGCCGCGAATCGACGCCTGACGTGGGAAGTCACGTCGGGTGTCGATAGCCGGGTCGAGCCACGCTCGGGCAATTACTCTTCCGGTGCATCGGGGAAAGCCTGCTGGGTGTAACCACCCCGCAGCGTTCCCTCCAGATAAGCAGTCTTGCAGGCGCGTCGAGCGATCTTGCCGCTGGAGGTCCGTGGAATCGAACCGGCGGGGACCAAGAGCACGTCGCGCACGGTCACACCGTGGCGCTGGGAGATGGCCGCGCGGACCGCGTCGGCGATCGGCAGCGGGTCGGCCTTACCGGCGCCCGGGCCGCGCTCGGCCACGATGACCAGCTGCTCGGAGGCGTCGTCGGCATCGAAGCTCAGGCCGGAATGGCTGCCCTGTTCGAATACCTCGGCGGGCAGCTGGTTCGCGGGCACCGAGAACGCGGCGACGAAACCGGGTCGCAGCGCCTTCGAGGCCTCCTGCGCGGAGAACTCGAGGTCCTGCGGGTAGTGATTGCGGCCGTCGACGATCACGAGGTCCTTCACCCGCCCCGTGATGTACAACTCGCCCTCGAAGTACACGCCGTAGTCACCGGTGCGCATCCAGTTGGCGTCGAGTTCGGTGCCCTCGGTGTGGCTGCCCTCGACGAGACGATGCGTGACCTTGTTGTGGAAGGTCGCGGCGGTCTCGTCCGGACGACCCCAGTAGCCGATGCCCATATTGTTGCCGTGCAGCCAGATCTCACCGACCTGACCGTCGGCCAGCTCGTGCCCGCCGCCGTCGGAATCGACGGTCTCCGGATCCACGATGGCGGCCCACTGCGACAGCGCGACATAACCGCAGGAGACCTGTGCGATGGCGTTTTCGGCGCCCTGCTCGACCCGGATCATGCGGCCCGCATTGAGTTCGTTGCGGTCGACGTAGACGACCTTTGCCTCGTCCTCGGCCTTGGTCGCGGAGACGAAAAGCGTCGCCTCTGCCATGCCGTAGCAGGGCTTGATCGCGGTCTTGGGTAAGCCGTAGGGGGCGAACGCGTCGTTGAACTTCTTCATCGACGAAGTGGTCACCGGCTCGCTGCCGTTGATCAGGCCGATCACATTGGACAGATCCAGCGACTCGCCGTTCTTCGGCAGACCGCGCGCGGCGGCGTGCTCGAAGGCGAAGTTCGGTGCGGCGGCGAAGGTTCCGGCGCCGTCTTTATGGGCGGCCAGTTCCTTGATCCAGCGGTACGGGCGACGCACGAACGCACTCGGCGACATGATGGTGATGTACTTGCCGCCGACCGCGGGCAGGATCACCGTCAGCAGACCCATATCGTGGAACAGCGGCAGCCAGGTGACACCGCGCGAGTTCCAGTCCAGGTTGATCGCGTCGACCATCTGCAGCAGGTTGGTGCCGACCGCCCGATGGGTGATCTCGACACCGGCCGGAACGCGGGTGGAGCCCGAGGTGTACTGCAGGTAGGCGATGTCATCGACCGCGACATCGGGACGCACCCAGCTCTCGCCGACGGCGTCGGGGATCGCGTCGACCGCGATGATGCGCGGACGCTGGGCGGCGGGCAGCGAGCGGAAGAACTGGCGCACACCAGCCGCGGAGGAGCTCGCGGTCAGAATGGCCGAGGGTTCACAGTCGCCGAGCACCGCGTGCAGGCGGTCGGTGTGGCCCGGCTCGTCCGGGTCGAACAGCGGCACCGAGATGGTGCCCGCGTAGATCGCGGCGAAGAAGGAGATCACGTAATCCAGGCCCTGCGGGGCCAGGATCGCGACCCGGTCACCCGGGTTGGTCACCTGCTGCAGTCGAGCGGCCACCGCGCGCAGCCGAATACCGAACTCACGCCACGTCAGCTCCAGCGCCTCACCGTCACGCTCGCGCGAATAGTCGATGTAGCGGTACGCGAGGGTGTTCGCGTCGTTGCGGGTGTGCTTCTCGACGTGGTCTACCAGGGTGTGATCATCGGGAATACGGATGTTCCCGGTCTCATCCAGGTAATCGTCGAAAGTCTCGTCCATTCCTTCATCTCCTCCGAGGCACACGCAGCAAGACGGCGACAACGCCGCTGTTACCTGTGAGGCCCCGACTCGCTATCGCCCGCGGGTGCTCTACATGCGAGAGCCAGCCTGCAGATTTTATTGCGGTCTGCGCGGTAGACCGCTATCGGCTAGATGTTCTCAAACCAGAGTCATGTTACAGAGAAGACCGGGTCACTCCCCCCGCAGCAGCGGAATAATCGGCGCGAACGCGTCCATCTGGGTTGGGAATACACCAACATAGGACATCGATGTGAGTTGCCGCACCTGACGGATCTGTTCGGCGATCTCCTCGAATGTGCCGATTGCCACATAGGGCGAGGCGAGGATTTCCTCGACCGACAGTTTTACGTCGACCTCGAGGTCCGGGTGCAGTCCGCGATCGATGGCCGACAACGCCATCTCGGCGGTCTTCTCCCGGTCGTCGGTGATGACAATCGCGGTAATGGCCCAGTTCAGCTCGATATCGGCGAAACGCTCACCCGCGGCTTCCTTGATCAGGTTCACCTTCTCGATGGTCTTTTCCAAGGTGATCCCGGACAGCAGTCCCTTGCCGTTCTGGGTAGTGACCGGAACGACCGAAATGATATCGGCGTGCTTGGCGGCCAGCCGCAGCATCTTCGGACCGCCGCCGCCGGTGCAGATCGGCGGGCGCGGACCCTGCCGCGGCCGTGGCGTGCCCTTGACACCGTGCACCTGGTAGTACTTGCCCTCGAAGGTGCATTCCTGGCCACGCAGCAACACATCGAGGATGGTCAGGGTCTCGTCCAACTTCGCCAGACGCACGCCCGGCGATTCGTACGGCAGACCAGCGGCGACGAATTCATCCTGCTTCCAGCCCGCACCGATGCCCACCTCGAGGCGGCCCTTGGACAGCACATCGATGGTGGCCAGGTCCTTTGCCAGCACCACCGGATGCCGGAAACCGTTGGCCAGCACCGAGGTTCCCAGCCGGATCCGCTCGGTGGCCTGGGTCAGCGCACCGAGTGCGGCGATCGGGCCGATCTGATCACCGAGGTGATCGGGCACAACGAAGGTGTCGAAACCGTATTCCTCGGCTGTCTGCGCGGTCTGGACGAACTTCCTGGCCCCGCCCTCTTGCTTATTTCCCTCGCCCGCGGCCGCGAAGCGGAAGGGCCGCAGCGGAGTACCCAGCGCGGTCGACTCAGCATCCGCGTCACGGCTCGCCGTGGTGGCCGGTGCGGCTTCTGTCATGAACTCATGCTCCTGGCTGTAAGGAAATGTGGGCGCGACACCCGGCCACATCGTGCCCACGCTTCTGGGGGCTCGAGGGCCGGCGTCGCGATCATCAGGCGCACTTTACAGCGTTGTGGTGTGTAGTCGCCCAGGCTTGCGTCACTAGCACCGTGATCAGGCTTGTTTCATGTGATCAGTCACCAAGGAAACAACTGGTTTCGTGCACACATGGGTAACTCGCCGGGTACGCCCACAGGCTCACCCGCACTCGACCATCGGCCCGCGACGACACTGTCGAGGCTCCCACGACCGGCAAAGGTCCGGGGAGGCGGTCAAGCATGGGCGGGATGAGGCGCTGCCTCGATCAAACCGGTGGCCCAGTTCACTGTCCACTGCGTCGCGGTGGTGCCATCGCCGTCCACCACATAACTGTTGTAGAGGCTGTGCACCGGGTTACCGACCGCTCGGACCAGGGTGAGCACGCTGCCGACGATGTTCAGGGGACTCAACGCATCGCGCGGCGAATCGCAGATCATGTCACCCGGCGCGCAGATGGTGTAGGTGCGATCGGCGAGCGCGCCGAAACCACCCTCCCTGGCTCCGGTCATCGTGATCCCGGGCACCTTCAACCCGTTGAGCGAGACCTCGGCGCCCACTCCGGCGGGCGGGGTGCCGATCTGGATGGGCTGGCCCGGTCCGTTGTCACCGGTGCGGCGACCGTCGGCGATCAGCATGACGCCAAGTACCTTGTCCGCGGGTACCGGCCCTTTGCCCGCTCCGATTTGACTGGCGATATCGCCCGCGATCACCGCGCCCTGGGAGAATCCCGCGAGCACATAGGTGGTCAGCGGGCAGTCACGGTACCGATTCGACATCGCATCGAGCGCACGCTGCCAGCCCTCGGAGCGGCTGTTGTTATAGGACTGCTGACCGTCCGGCGGAATCGCGATCGGATTGGAGAATTGCGCGACGTAGGGAACGGTGTAGATATCCAGCCGTCCCTCCGGGAACTGCTGGGATACCGGCCCGGAGACGTTGAGCATCAACGAGATCGGATTGGCCGTCGGATTGTGCGGATCGTCGTTGCTATTCGATTCCCAGGTACCGGGTATCGAAATCATCTGCACATCGGGACACCAGGCCGGCTGAGAGGTCGGCGGTGTCGGTGGCGGCTTCGGACCGGGCTTCGGCTTGCGCAGCGGACCCGCGAGCACGAACCACAGCAGCAGCGCGATGACGAGGACGAGGACTACCAGACCGATGAAGAGCAGACATCCCGCCGGTTTCCGGGACCGGCGGGAGGCCGAACCGGGACGCGCACTCACTGGCAGTACGTCGACTTAGCCGTATCGATGTAGATCCTGCCGGCCTTTTCCACCGGCATCTTCGCCGGATCGAAGGACGGATCCGATCCGGCCATCGCCGAGACGAAGGTCATCAGATCCTGGTCGGAGGCATTCGCCGCGGCGCCCTGGCAGACGTAGGAGCCGATGCTCAGTGCGATATCCGGGGTGGACGGGGTGATGCCCGCTGCCTTGAGCGCGTCGAGGAACTTCTTGTCCTTATCGGTGAGCTTCGAGGTGTCCTCGGGGACGGCGTTGGTCGGGACGGGCTGCGGACGCTCCGGCGTCGCCGTATCGGTGGGCGTCTCGGGGGCCTGCGACGGCTGACCGGTCGCAGCGGCGCTTGTCGAGGCGGAGGTCGCCGCCGCCGTAGTGGTGTGGGACAGCGTCGGCGTACTCGTCGCCGTCGAATCGTTATTGCCACAGGCGGCAAGCAAGCCGGTAGCGGCGATCCCCACGACTACGCCGATAACCTTTCCGCGGGTCCGATGCATGAATTCGTGTCCTCGATCTGTTCGCTAAGGGGTCGGGTCGCCACCCAGGCTAGAGGAAAGCCAACCATAGGTGCAGCGGGTCAGCAAACAGACCGGTTGGAATCAAATTCCGTGGACCTCCGGTTTGCCGTCGCGCACGGTTATGAATCCGGTCTGGAAATTCTGCTGAGTGCCGCCCGGAATGGCGAACTCGTCACTGATCGGATACCCGAGCCTCCCAGTCTCATAGCCGACCACCGACCACATATCCATGATCGGACCCGAACGCACCAGCCACGCACCCGAGAGCGGGCTCCAGTAGATATTTCCGCCCTCGAACCTGCTGTAGCGGCCGAAATCCTTGCTCGGCGCCTCGTCGGCGGTGGGAAATCCGAGTTGGCTGTTCTCATAACCGAATTCGGCGTACTTGCCGAGGATCATCCCCTGCACATGATGTACGCCGGTCTTCGCGCTGTAGTAGAACGGGCCGTTTTCGAAGGACTGAACCACACCGTCCTTACCAGGGGTCTTGGTCTCCGGTCCGGTGGGATATCCGGCCGGGCCGTGCTCGAAGCCCTGCCGGCCCCATTCCTCCAGAATCGCGCCGCGCACCACCTGGGCGCCGGTGCGCGGGGTCCAGTAGAGCAGGCCGTTCTGGAAGGCCTGCATTCGTCCGCGGCCATCCGGCAGCCCGCGCTCGTCTTCGGTGGGCAGACCGAGCGAACCGCTCGGGCCGAGCGCGGCCTGGTAGCCGCCACCGATCATGCCGCCTACCGCGTGCGCACCGTCGGCCTGCGAATAGAAGACCCGACCGCCCTTGAAGTCCTGTGCGATACCGCCCGCCACCGAGTACTCAGCGGTAAGGCATTCGCCGAGCCAGCCGTTTCCACCGACCAGGGCGGCGATCGCGCCACCGGTATGACACGCCGGTTTGTTCGGATCGACCCCGAGCGCGGCGGCGGCCTGCGGCCAGGACTGGCGCATTTCGAAATCCCAGTACGGCCACGAATGTGTGCCGGAGGGACGGTAATTCACCTGGGCGGGGATGGATAGCTTGGCGAGTTTGGTCACGAAGTTCTGCGAGGTCAGCCGAGACAGGATCTCCAAGCCCATGCCCGCGTAATTGGTGCTGATCCCAGGAATGCCGCTTGCCTGGTCGAACGGTCCGGTCGAGCCGTTACCGCTGGAGATGTACAGACTGACGCCCTCGAGCTTGTCCGCCAATGCATATGGGTCATGGCTGTCCCATTCCGGACCGCCCGGCGGACCCCACATGGCCGCCGAATCGAATCCGCCGGCATCATGCATGGCGAACTGGATCGCCTGCGGCATACCGAGGGTGGTCGTAGTCAGCACGCCGGAGTACGACGCCGCGTATTTCGCGAAGTTCGGGTTGCGTGCGGCCAGGAACATCGCGGCCGTACCGCCCATCGAAATGCCTTCCATGCCACGCACATCCGTGGTCCGCCACTGACTCTCCAGCAGCGGCGGAAGTTCCTTGGTCAGGAAGGTCTCCCATTTGTAGTTGTGACCGTTGTCCGGCTGCAGCCAGTCGGAGTAGAAGCTGGACTGACCGCCGACCGGCAGCACCACCGTGACGTTCTTATCGGCATAGAAATCCACCGCACCGGCGTCGTGGGACCAGCCGCTCTCCTCATCGGTGGCCCGCAGACCGTCGAGCATGAGCAGAGCTGGGAACCTGGCCTCCGGGCGGGCGTTCCAATCCCGGGCCAGCAGCAACTGCACCTGGATCGGGGTGGCCATCGATGGCGAATTGATCCACAGCGCGACCCGCCGATCGGTCAGCCATACCACCCGCTGCACCGCCGTACCGACGGCCGAGGCGGCGGCGGGCTGGGCGTTTGCCGGCGCGGTCGCTGGGGAAATGCTGGATACGAGTGGGAGCACGGTGGCGATCGCAAGCATCGCGACCCGGCCGCGGGTCACACGTCCGTCACGCCGCGCCCATTTGCCGAATCCGAGTCCTGCCACACGTGTTTCCTACCCCGGTTGCGACGTGGTTGCCGGTAAGACACGCGGACAGTCTTTCCGCCTGAAAATACGAAACGGCGCCGCCGCTTCCATTCGGAAGCAGACGGCGCCGTTAGGCGTCTAGACCCTCAGCTCACCAACCGCCGGTGGCGTCGAGGATGCCGTTATGGGAATTCCACAGCTCACCCTCCCAGTACTTCCACGAGTGGGTACCCGCGGCCGGGAAGTCGAACTGGGCCGGAATGCCGAGCGAGGCCAGGCGAGACTGGAACGCGCGGGTGTTCACCAACGAGAGCGCCTCCAGCGCCATACCGTTGGCGGTGTTGAAGTAGCCGACGGCCGAGTTCGGGTTGTCGTACTGACCCGGCAGACCGCTGGCCGCCGAGATGTACATCGGCAGACCACGCAGCTGCGGCGCGAAGACGAACGGGTCCATCCGCAGCCACTGCGAGCTCCACGGCGCGGCCATCGAGTCGACGTTGTAGCGGCCCGCGTCCAGCATCGCGATGCGGATCGCCTCGCGCATACCCGGCGCGGAGATGTTCAGGTAGCCGGAGTAGGACGCGGCGTACTTGAACTGGTCGCGGTGATAGGCGGCCAGTGCCAGCGCGGCCGAACCACCCATCGAGAGACCGACAACCGCGTTGTTCGTGCGCGACACACCGTAGCCCTCGAGGAAGGCGGGGAGTTCCTTGGTCAGGAAGGTCTCCCACTTGTAGGTGGTCTTCTGGCCGTTGGTGTTGCTCGGGCTGTACCAGTCGGCATAGAAGCTCGACTGGCCGCCGACCGGCATGATCAGCGAGATGTTGTCGTTGCCGAACTGCTGGAGGGCATTCGTCTCGAACGACCACGCATTGCGGTCGTCACGTGCCCGCAAGCCGTCGAGCAGATACAGCGCCGCGTTACCGCCGCGCGCCGCCCACTGCACCTGGACCTTGATCGGACCCATCTGGGACGGGACCATCAGATCCTCGAGGCCGCCCGACGGCGTCCGCAGCGCGGGGCCGTGCACCGGCGCGGCCAAGGCAACGGTCGGGCCCGTCACGCCTGCGGCGATCGGTAGCGCCAACGCCGCGGCACCGACAGCCAGAATTCGATTCCGCCAACCACGAGGCGTGCCTCGCCGTCCCGACTTGGTTCTCTTCGGCGCGGCCGCCCTGCCGAAACCCATGAATCCTGCTCTCTTTCTGCTGTTGTGGTGTCACCCGTAGCCCCTGCGGGCCGGGCAACACCCGTGCTGCCAACGAGACGCGCGTCACATGCAAGCCGGTACCCGACATTCCGGCACAAGCGACGGCGCTACAACGATCTGGTCACACTTGCGCTCGCTGGAGGTTATTCGACGTGCGAAGCCTTAGCAAGACCGGGGTATTCGAGTGACCGAATTCCGCCCGTTCACAAGCTGTGATCGTGCGGAGACCTTATCGCGTTCGACCGGAGATGTCGTGTCGGAACGGGAATTTCGGACAAAGATTAGGGGGTCAGTAGGGAGTCTCAATCCTGACCCGAGGCGCCCACTCGGATCCGGCGCCATCTCGAGCCCTCGGTCGGCCCAGTAGCGTCGGTGTGCAGACCGACCGTCGAAGACCGCGGTCGTCGAGATGGCGCCGGATCCAGCCGGGCCGAAAGACGCGAGTTTCAGCCAGCGCGTCTTCCCCAACGTCATGTGCCGGGATCGAGTCGACTCGACACGTTGATCACATCGAGCGCACCATACCGGGCCCGAAATACTCAGCCCGAATGCGAACCGGCATAGCGGAATTGGTCGGGTGATTTGCCGCGAGCGTCAGTGCCGCGCTGCCGCCCACGGGGATTGAAGCCGAGACGGTGGCGCAGGCCCAAAGGACAGATTCTGGATCAGAAAGGTTTCCCAGACGCGGGCGCCCAGCTGCCCTGGTATCGGCCGGTGCGAGCCAGGGCCGAATAGAAGCTGGATTGCGCGCGACGTGACAATGTTGATATTCGCCGACGCCACGAGTGCGCCAAGACCGGCGACGGCAATCCCGAACTGCAATGCCAGTGCGAGCGACACCCGACCACGGGTCGCGGCAGCAATCCATTGGCAACTATTCCGCAAGGCCGCAACGTCGACGTCTCACCCGCACGAGCATTGTTGGTCGCTTGCGTGCACGAGGATCAGCACTCGGCGCCAACGCTTTCCCACCCACTGTGGTTGTCGGCGTTATCCCCTCTCATTGGGCAAACCTTCAAACGCACCCGAGCGAAAAAACCTCCGCTGTGCCGGATCGTGATGAAGTCCGGGAATTACCGCGCGAACTCACACCCCGGACCTTCGCCGGGCATGCGGTACCGAAACTTCCGATCTAGCGATCATCCAGTTAATAGTCCGGCAAATGCGTCGGTACAGACCAGAACAAAGCCGCCTGGTCCGTGCACCATGCGGCTTGCGCTCTGCAACACCGGCTCGCGCGGAGCGCGCGACCGTTCGCGGTGATCGAATAACTCAGCCGATATTGGCGGACATGTCCGGAATCATCCGATAGGCCTCGTCCTGCCAGTTGGTCCACGCATGCAGACCGGCGGACGGGAACGAATACACCACGTTCCGCGCCCCCAACGACATCATGCGGACCTGAAATGCCCTGGTATTCGCCAAGGCGATCGCTTCGAGCGGTGCGCCTCTCATAATGCGGTCCGCGGCAACCGGAAACGGGATGTTGACATCGTCGGACATCGGCAGCCCACTACCGGCGGCGACCCACACCCGGGTGCCGTTCCCGATCAAGCGGGGCGCGAAGACGAACGGATCCATCCGCAGCCACTGCGGGCCCCACGGCGGCGCCATCGCGTCCACGTTGTAGCCACCAGCGTCGATCATCGCCGTCCGAATCGCCTCCCGCATTCCCGGCGCCGAAATATTGAGGTAGCCCGAGAACGAACCGGCGAAGCTGAATTGGTCCGGGTGATAGGCCGCCAGCGTCAGCGCGGCACTGCCACCCATCGAGAGCCCGAACACGCCATTGCGATTCGGGTTGAAGCCCAAGCGATCTCGCAGTGCCGGTCGCAATTGCTGGGTCAGGAAGGTTTCCCAGTCGTATCGATAGCTCTTGCCAGGCCCTGCCATAAAGGCTTCTGTCGCACCGGATCCGGTGGACGAACCCGCCGAGCCCGGCGTGACGCCGAGAAAGTTGCTCGGCGCGTTCCAGTCCGCGTAGAAGCTCGACATGCCACCGACCGGCATGACCACATTGATATTCCAGCTCGCGAGCACCTCGGGGACGTTGGTCTCGATCTCCCAGCCATTGAGCGTTTCCGGCGCCCGCTGGCCGTCGAGCACGTAGACGACGCGGTTGGTATTGCCGTCCGCCGCGCGCAGCACCCGACTCTTGATCGGGCCCATTACCGGGGAATCGACCCAGAAGTCGAAGGCCGCGGGGTTTAAGCCCGCCGATGCGGTGGCCCCGCTGCCCGCGATGGCGATCCCGAGTGGCAGCAGCATTGCAGTCGCCACACCGAGCACCCATTTCTTCGCCCAGGAACCACTGCCCACCCCGGCCGAGGAACTGGCCGAGCTTTCGGGTCTACCTTCCCAGCGCACACATCGCATTCGACTCGACCTTTCATCCAGGCAGCCAGTCAGCTAATTTCACGCAATCTCAACCGGCCCCTCATCGGGTGCAAAGATGGTTCATCCTGTCCGAAACAGACATTTCACCTGCATACATGCAGCACGTACATCAATCGCCGGCGAATGGTTACATGTTGCTGGAAAGTGATTCACCCCACAACTACCGGAGGCGTCCAGCAGCTGATTCGTTGTCAACGGGGGTTTCGGACGGAGACGAGCAAACAAAAAACCGCCTGGCGTGCGAACACGCCAGGCGGTCAACTCACCGCATTACCAGCCCCACTCGGAGCGAGTCTTACGAGCGACCGTTCGCGGCCCGTCTCGCGTCCGAGCCGTCGAAGCGCATGCGCCCAAGCGCGGGACTCGACCTCCCGGCATGCGTGCACCAGGTGCCGAACGCCCCCGCCACCACCAACCACCACGGAGCGAGATGCTTACGAGCGACCGTTCGCGGCCCGTCTCGCGTCCGAACCGTCGAAGCGCATGCGCCGCAGGCGCGGGACTCGACCTTCCGGCATGCGTGCACCAGGTGCCGAACGCCCCCGCCACCACCAACCACCACGGAGCGAGATGCTTACGAGCGACCGTTCGCGGCCCGTCTCGCGTCCGAACCGTCGAAGCGCATGCGCCGCAGGCGCGGGACTCGACCTTCCGGCATGCGTGCACCAGGTGCCGAACGCCCCCGCCACGACCAACCACCACGGAGCGAGTCTTACGAGCGACCGTTCGCGGCCCGTCTCGCGTCCGAGCCGTCGAAGCGCATGCGATGAAGTCGCGAGTCTCGACGGCTCGGACGCGAGACACAGGGGGCCGCGAACACGCCGCGCCGCAGGCGCGGCAAATTAAACAGAGCTACTACCCGATGTTGGCGGAGAGGTCCGGGATCATGCGGTAGACCTCGGACTCCCAGTTGTGCCAGTTGTGGATGCCGACAGACGGGAAGCTATAGGTGACATTCTGCGCGCCCAGTGTCGCCATCCGAACCTGGAAGGCCCGGGTATTGACCAGTGCGAGCGCCTCCAGCGGCGTGCCCTGGATGACGTCGAGCGGCGAGCTCGCGTCGGCCGGACCGGGCAGTGCGCTACCGGCGGCCACCCAGAGCCTGGTGCCGTTCTGGATCAGTCGCGGCGCAAAGACGAACGGGTCCATCCGCAGCCACTGCGGGCCCCACGGCGGCGCCATCGCGTCGATGTTGTAGCCGCCAGCGCTGATCATCGCGACGCGCAGCGCCTCGCGCATACCCGGCGCCGAGATGTTCAGGTAACCGGAGTACGAACCGGCATAGACGAACTGGTCCGGGTGGTAGGCCGAGAGGGTCAGCGCGGCGCTGCCGCCCATAGACAGGCCGAAGACGCCGTTGCGGGTCGGGCTGAAGCCGAGACGATCACGCAGGGCATTGCGCAGATCGGTGGTCAGGAAGGTCTCCCACTTGTAGGTGTTCGACTTGCCGAGGGTCTCGTTCCAACCCGAGGAGCCGGTCATCGCGGACCCGGAGGACGAACCGTTGGCCGAACCCGACGACCCGGTGCTCAGGCCGAGGAAGTTACCCGGCGCGTTCCAGTCCGCGTAGAAGCTGGACGGGCCGCCGACCGGCATGACCACGTTGATATTCCACTTGGTCAGCTCACGGGCGACCTCGGTATCGTTCTCCCAGCCGCTCAGGTCACCGCGGGCCCGCATACCGTCGAGCGCGTAGACCACGCGGCCGGTATTGCCGTCCGCGGCGCGGAAGATCCGCGACTTGATCGGGCCCATGCTGGAATCGACCCAGAAATCGAAGCCGTCCGGGTTGAACGCAGCCGACGCGGAACCCGCCGGACCTGCTACTGACACCCCGAGCGGCAGCAAGATAGCCAGCGACATCAGCACCGACCGCTTGAGCCACGAACTGGCTCTACGGGTTTTCAGACGTCCATTCTGCGTCCTTCGCCCGATCACGCCTCGCATCTGTTTTTCGGCCTTTCGTTATGCGGTCGTACTTCGACCGCGTCTCTACGTTGACCACTGGATGGGCCATGTCGAATCGGACGCCCCAACGGGCGTTCCCACGTACCATATCGCTTCATCGATACGGTGACGTTATCAAAAAGAGATAAAGCGATATGCGCCACGTTTAGCCGACCCTTTCGGGCGACCTGCAAGCAATCGCTAGCGACACTGCTCAGCGAAAAAACTGAGGCCTAGGGAGATCCATGGGCCGAGTGTGACAGAAGTTCCTTATCTTTGCGGTTGCGGGTACGGATCCACCAGTCCGCACCGCTCGATCTCATACTTCGGCACGCGATCGATTCGGTATTTCGCGAAATGCAGCGCGTGGATCAGGTTGTGCTTGAAGCGACCCCAGGTGAGCGGATCACGGTAGGAGATATTCAGCGCAACGGTGTCCGGGCAGCTCATGGCGGTACGCGCCTGGGCGACCCACTTCTCGTCCATGTACCAGGGCATCCATGGGTGCCGGTCCACCATGCCGGTATCCACCACGACCCAGTCCGGATACAGGCTCTTGTCGTGGCCGATCCGGCCGTCGGTGAGCCGGTCGGTGTGCGCCGCCAGTGGATAGGCCAAACCCATCTGATCGATGACGCGCACGTCCAGCGGGACGTTCATGCTGGTCATGCCGAGGTTGAGGAAGTAGACCGTATGGCCGGCGCCACCGTCGGGAATCGGCTGCGGCGGTGGCGCGACGTACCAGAACATGAACGACGGCGAGTTCAGTAGCAGACCGCCGTTAGGGGTTTCGGCGATGTTGTTCACCATGGCCCGCACGCGCGGGTAGTCCAGGTAGTCCTCGGCCAGGATCGGATGGTCGTGACCGGTATTGAGGACGTAGTAGACACGCTCATCGACGATGCCGGAGGAACTGATCTTGGTGCCGGACTTGATGGCAGTGGTGTTGGCCGCGAACAGCGCCCAGCCCGCGGTGCCGAGCAACGCGAGCGCGATCACCGCGAAGGACCAATCCTTACCCGTCACCGCACGCAGGCCGCCCTCGGGCAATCGGATCGGAACCACGGCGACCGGCAGCAGCAGGCAGAACAGCTGCGGTAGCAGCATCCGGCCGTGCATGAAGTCACCGCCCACGCGCAGGGCGTAGATCGTGAGGACGAATCCGCTGCCGAGCACGAGAGCAACCACCGCGCTCGGCGAATGCAGCCATTCGCGGACCCGGCGCACGGTCCAACCGCGCTCGTCGGTTTGCTCGACGGCCCGCATCGAGCGGCCCGCGACCACGCCGAGGACGAGCAGCACCAGCAGCGGCACCCACAGGTAGTACGGACCGACCAGATCCCACAGGTATTTGAAGCCCTGGCCCCACTTGGCACCGCCCGCGTCCTTGGCGACCGCGGTATTCGGATAGGGCAGGCCGTAGTAGCCCATCCGCCAGACCTGATAGCACATCGGCACCAGTCCGGCGGCGGCAACGATCAAGCCGCGCAACACGATCGGATGCAGCCGGGACTGCGGCATCGGGGCCAGGAAGATCATCAGCAGCGACAACGCGCCGACCAGCGTCATCTCCGGACGGATCAGCGGTGCGAGTCCGCCGAGGAATACCAGCCCGAACAGTGCGGGCAGCTTCACCCGCTCGGTCTGGCTCCAGCGCACCAGCTGCCACCACAGCAGGCCCAGCCAGCAGATGACCAGACCGCTCTCCAGACCGGAGGTGGCGTAGTCACGGGCGGGCGGCAGGGCGATGTAGACGAATACGCCCGCGGGCAGCAACAGCGCCGTTTTCGTGCCGCCCCACAGCCGCGCGGCGCCGAGCATGGCGAACACGATCGCCGACATCGACACCGTCAGCGCGACGCCGAGGACCACGTACTCCAGTCTGGCCTTGGTGAGCCAGCTGAAGAACCACACCAGATAGGTCCATGCGGTACTGGTATTGGTCTCGACGCGCTCGCCCTCGTTGAAGACCGGCCCGTTGCCCGCCAACAGATTCCGCACCGTGCGCAGCACGATGAGGCCGTCGTCGGCGATCCAGCGTCGCTGCCAGGCGCCGACCGAGAATAGGACGACAGTGAGTGCGATCCCACCGACGAAGGTGGCTCGGGATAGCCTGGCGAACCGCAAGGCCGAACGAGCCGGCCCTTCGGCCGGCTCCTTCGTTACTTGTTCTGTTCGCTCCACTCCCTCTACCAACAGTTCGTCAGGTGAGATAGACAGCGACACCTACCGCTCCGATCCAGGCGATTGCGAGGAACTGGAGGATGCGATCCCCCAGTGCGATCTCTTCGGGTTCACCGGCCTCGCCGCCATCGACGTCGACCGCGTAACGCAGGATTGCGATGGTAAACGGAATCATCGAGATTGCGAACCAGTTGGTGTGCTTGAGGCTGTCCTGTTGGAACGCCCACAGGCCGTAGAACACCACCACCGCGGTCGCGGCGAGAGTCCAGATGAAGCGCAGATATGTCGGTGTGTAGTACTCGAGCGACTTGCGGATCTTGGCGCCGGTACTCAGCGCGATCTGCAGTTCCGCGTAACGCTTACCCGCGGCCATGAACAGCGAGCCGAACGCCATGATCAGCAGGAACCATTGCGACAGCTCGATATTCGCGGCCGCACCGCCGGCGACCGCGCGCAGCAGGAAGCCCGAGGACACGATGCAGATGTCCAGCACTGCCTGGTGCTTGAGACCGAAGCAGTAGGCCAGCTGGATGCCGATGTAGACGGTCATCACCACGGCCAGATGCCAGGAGGCCAGGAACGATCCGGCGATCGAGCCGAGCAGCAGCACCATCGAGAGCAGGTAGGCCAGGTTTACCGGGACGATGCCCGCGGCGATCGGGCGATACCGCTTGGTCGGGTGCGCGCGGTCGGCCTCGACGTCGAGTGCGTCGTTGACCAGGTAGATGCCCGAGGCCGCCATGCAGAAGACCACGAAAGCGAGCCCAACGTGTCCGAGCACGGTCAGGTCGGTGGCCGTATCGGGACCAGCGGCCAGCGGCGCGGCGAGCACCAGCACGTTCTTGACCCACTGACGCGGGCGGACCGCCTTGAACAGCCCGCCGGCCAGTGTCTTGGGTGGGCCCTTGACTACTGCTTCGGCTAGGTCCGTGCTGGTCGGCTCTTCACTCATGTCAACCAAGGTCTTTTCTTGTGCGGTCACTATCGAGTCTCTTTTCGGCGGCAAGCACAACAGCGGCGGACGCGGCGCCGAGCGCGGAACCGGCGAGCACGTCGGAGGGATAGTGCACCCCGAGCACAACCCGGGAGAGCAACATCGGTGGGACGAGCACCGCAGGCAAGGGTAGCCCGGTCAGTCTGCCGAGCAACACCGCAGCCGCCGTGGTCGAGGTCGCGTGCGAGGACGGGAAGCTCAGCTTGCTCGGCGTCGAGACGTTGACCTGCACCGATGGATCATTCGGGCGCGGGCGCCGGACGATGCGCTTGATCACGATCGACGCCGCGTGCGCACCGACCGCGCCGACCGCGACCCCGGCCCACTGCCGACGCCGTGGTTTGTCGACGAGCCAGCCCGCCGCCGCGATGCCGATCCAGCCGAGTGCGTGCTCACCGAAATGCGACATGCCACGCGCGGCCTTGATCACTTCCGGCTTGGTGCCGATGGCAGCCTGCACCGCATTGATGATCTTGACCTCGGGCGGCTGCGGCGCCGACGGCACCGCGGACACCGGGCCGCCGTGGCCGTTCGCACTCGGGCGTACCGCGGTGTTGTCATCCGCGGCGGTGGCTTCCAGACTCACTACTGCTCATCCTTCGTATCGATGCCGAAGACGTTCTCCCAGGCCGCCGTGCTGGTCAGCGTCGGGTGGGCGGCGCGATAGCGCTGCTGCATCTCCGGGAAGCGGGCCGCCAACTCCTTGCGCAGCCGCATGGCCTCCTTGAACAGGCCGAGGGCCTGGCGCGGATCGCGCTTACGGTAGACCACGCCGCGGCCGTCCGCAGTGGTCACGGTGACGCCGTCGACCTGCGAGAGCAGGAACCAACGGGCATCCAGCGTCGGCACATTCAGCTGCGGACGCTCATGGTGTTCGGCATGTGCCGGGCGGAAGTTGTGCACAACCCCCTTGGCAAGGCGGACCACTTTGGCGATCGGATTCGCCGGTTCACCGACCGCGCCGACGCCGATGTGACTGGCCAGCGGCAGTTCGGTGGACGAGGGCAGGATGACCGCATCCGGGTACTGCTTGCGCATTTCGTGCACCGCGCCGAGCGCGCTCGGCAGCAACTGGAACAGGCGCTCCGGCCCGGCGAGGAAGTCCTTGATCGCCAGGTTCTGGATGGCGACCGTCGAATATTCCAGGCAGAGCAGGTGTTTGAGGGTCGCCTTGACCGTGTTGACGACCATGCCGCGACCGTTGCCCGGCATGTGCAGCGAAGCGACAACAAGCCGGTTGCGCAGGTGGAAATACGCCTGCCAGTCGATCGCGTCGTCCTTATCGCTCCAGGCCATATGCCAGACGGCGGCGCCGGGCAGGGTAACGGTGGAGTAGCCGTGATCGCGGGCACGCAGACCGTATTCGACATCGTCCCACTTCAGGAACAACGGCAGCGGCTGACCGATCTCCTCGGCGACCTGACGCGGAATCACGCAGGTCCACCAGCCGTTGAAGTCGACGTCGATGCGCCGGTGCAGCAGCTTGGAGTTGTCGCGGTCCTTGAGCGGATACTTCGAGAAGTCGTGGTCGTATTCGACATTCGGCGCGGAAGTCCACATGAAGATGCCGCGGTCGACGATCTCACCCATGCTGTGCAGGTGTGAGCGCTCCTGCAGGTTGAGCATCTGGCCGCCGACGAGCATGGGCGATTCGGCGAAGCGGGCGAAGGCCAGCGCGCGCAGGATCGAATCGGGTTCGATCTCGATATCGTCGTCCATGTAGACGATGTACTGGGCGTCGGTGGTCTTCAGCGCCTCGTACATGACCCGGCTGTAGCCGCCCGAACCGCCCAGATTGGGCTGATTGCGAATGGCGAGCCGATCGCCGAGCACCGCGGCGGCCTCGGCGAAACCGGGCTCGTCGACCACCTTGCGGTTGCCCTGATCGGCGACGATGACCGCGGCGATCTTCTCCAGCACCAGCGGGTCCGAACCCAGCGAGCCAAGGGTTTTCACCAGATCGGTCGGCCGGTTGAAGGTCGGCATGCCGACCGCGATGGTGCCATCGCCGGGCGCCTCGATCGGTGCATACCAACCACCCGCGAGCAGCGTGACGGCGGTGTCGGTGGTGATGTCGAACCAGATCCAGCCGCCGTCCTCGAACGGGCCGAGATCGGTTTCGAATTCGACGTGCACCGATTCCGCGCTTGTGTCGGATTTGCGGCGCTCCCTGGTCCCTCCGTGGTCACGCTCCGCTGCCTCCTCCGGGCCCTGAGCTCGCGCCGCGAGCGCGACCGCGAATTCCCTGCCCTGGACGTGGATTCGCGAGCCGTCCGCCTTCGAACGGTAGACGTCCACCCGGCCGTGTCCGGCGAGCTCGAGCCGCAGCACCACCGACTTCAGAATGCTCCAGCGACGCCAGTAGCTGGCGGGCAGCGCATTGAAGTAGGTGCAGAACGACACCTCCGACTCCGCGCCCACCGACAGCGAGGTGCGGGTGGTGGCATGCGCACGCCGGGCGTTGGTCGGCGACTCCTCCAGGTAGAGGGTGCGCACATCCAGCGGTTCACCCGGCCGGGGCAGGATGATGCGCTGCAGCAGCGACTTCGCGCGGGTTTCGGTGGTCATATCTTCCAGGATCGATTGGGAGGTCATTCGTCGCTTTCATCCGAAAGAGTTTCGCCCGACTCCAGGTGCGGCCGCAGGACATTGTCGAACATGCTGAGCGCGCTGCCGATCGCCATATGCATATCCAGGTACTGGTAGGTGCCGAGGCGACCACCGAAAAGCACCTTGGCCGCTGCGGTTTCCTTCTTCGCCAGCGCCCGGTACGCGGTGAGCTTGGCGCGGTCCTCCGGCGTATTGATCGGGTAGTACGGCTCGTCACCGGTCTGCGCGAAACGGGAGAATTCGCGCATGATCACGGTCTTGTCGTTCGGGTAGCTCTCACGCTCCGGGTGGAAGTGCCGCGGTTCGATAATGCGGGTGTAGGGCACATCCGAATCGTTGTAGTTCATTACCGAGGTGCCCTGGAAGTCACCGGTTTCGAGCACTTCGGTCTCGAAATCGATGGTGCGCCAGCCGAGTTCGCCCTCGCTGTAGTCGAAGTAGCGGTCCACCGGCCCGGTGTAGACGACCGGGGCGTCCGGGTTCTCGGCGCGGATCTGCTCGCGCACGTCGAACCAGTCGGTGTTCAGCCGGACCTCGATGAGCTCCGAGGCGGCCATATTCTCCAGCCACTTCGTGTAGCCCTCTTTGGGCAGACCCTCATAGGTGTCGTTGAAGTAGCGGTTGTCGAAGGTGTAGCGCACCGGCAGACGGGTGATATTGCCCGCGGGCAGTTCCTTCGGATCGGTCTGCCACTGTTTGGCGGTGTAATCGCGGACGAACGCCTCGTAGAGCGGACGGCCGATCAGCGAGATCGCCTTCTCCTCGAGGTTCTGCGCGTCCTTGGTCTCGACCTCCGAGGCTTGTTCGGCAATCAGCTTGCGCGCCTCTTCGGGGGTGAAGTAGCGGCCGAAGAACTGGGAGATCAGACCCAGGCCCATCGGGAACTGATAGGCCTGGCCCTTGTGCATCGCGAAGACCCGGTGCTGGTAGCCGGTGAACTCGGTGAACTGGGTCACGTAGTCCCACACCCGCTTGTTCGAGGTGTGGAACAGGTGCGCCCCGTACTTGTGCACCTCAATCCCGGTCTGCGGCTCCGGCTCCGAATAGGCGTTGCCGCCGAGGTGGTAGCGACGATCGATCACCAACACCCGTTTGCCGAGTAGATTGGCGGCGCGCTCGGCGACGGTCAGCCCGAAGAATCCGGAGCCGACGACGATCAAATCGAACTGTGAGGCGGAGTTTGCGGAGTTACCCGGGGACGATGCGACGGTCACGGGTGCCCAGCGTATCGGAAGTCCGCGCGCGAGCCGGGTGGAGTCGCGCCCTGCGCACACTCCGCATCGAATGCCATCGAAATTTCTCCTGGAGTTCGCCGAACCGTACCCGCCTCAGCAACACTTCAGCTACCGTGCCATCAACCTGATCAGTTGTCCAACACCCTCCACCGACATCGCCCCCAATGCACTACGGATACCGGGCACTCGGTGCTGCGGCCCGGCACCCGACGCAAGGATGCCCCCGGCTGTGGCCCAGGTGCCCAGTTCACATGATGAGGTTCGGGGTGATCCCTACACGTGGTCAGCGCCCATATTTCGGCCTCGAATAGCGAGTCGTACCGCAGGGCGATCCGGCGGCCACCCCGTAGAGCTACCCGGGAAAGCCGATATCCGACTCGACGGCGTCGCGGTCGGTGTACATGCGCCAATAGTGATCGCCCAGTTCATCATTGGTCATGCGGACGATCTCGAGTCCGGCCGGGAACAGTTCCGGCTGCTCATCGACCAAGCGCTCGGCCTTGCTGTTACCCCATGCCGAGCCCTGGTCCGAAGCCGAATATCGCGATCGTCTTGGTCATACTTCCTCGCTAAGTTGAGCAGTGGTTCAAGTTAATGTCGACGCTAGCATTAAGTTGAACCTATGCTCAAGATAAATTCGGCACCGGATTTGTAGGATCGGGGAGTGCCCGTGGACAAGCCGTTACGCAGCGACGCCCAACGCAATCGGGACGCGCTCGTCAACGCCGCCCGCGAAGTCTTCGAGGAACGCGGCCTGGACGCACCGCTCAAGGAGATCGCCGCGCGCGCCGGCGTGGCGATCGGCACGCTCTACAACCGCTTCCCGACCCGCGACGACCTCATCGCCGCCGCCGTCGAGGACCGCATCGAGGCGGGCGGGCGCATTGCCCGGGAGGCGATCGAAATCCAGGACCCATGGGACGCTTTCGTCTACCTGGTCGAGAAGGTGTGCGAACTCCAGGCCGCCGACCGCCTGCTCAGCGACCTCGCCCTACGCGGCGCCCCCAGCCCCGCGATCGCGCGCGCCCAGGAATACGGCCACGGCCTGATGCGTCAAATCATCACCCGCGCACAGGAATCCGGCGCCCTTCGCCCCGACTGGGTCCTGGAAGACATCGCCTTCATCACCTGGTCCCACACCCGAATAATCGAGGCCACCGCCAAAATCGCGCCCGACGCCTGGCGCCGTCACCTCGCCTTGGTCCTGGACGGCCTCCGAGCCACCGCCGCCCACCCTCTCCCCGTGCCCCCGATCACCGAAGATCAACTCATGCAGGCGCTGAAGGGTTAGCACCGGCGCGCATCCGAGGGCGCTCATGGCGCTTGGACACCTGCTCAGACCGCGCGCTGATTCGCGTAATCCGCTCCGGTGCGGCGCATGTAGCACCCTGCGCGATGTCGCCAACCGGTATCCGCGGACGTCCTTATGAAGGCCGTGGCGGTCAGTACGTCGAGGCCCGGCGGACCGAGCGGGCGGCGGTCCAGCGGGCGGTGGACCGGTTGGCTGCCAAAAGGAGGATCAGGAGGGGTTGGGCGAGATCTATTGCGGTGCGGAGCAGGTTTTCCTGGATCAGGGCGGTCAGCTGGCCGACCAGGCCGAAGAAGGGCACCACCCAGAGCGGGTGGTCGGCGGTGGACCACCAGAAGATGCCGAGGCCGAATTCGTAATCGGTGAGCGAAACGGCAAGTCCGACAATGCCGATCGCGAGCGACACACCCGATGCGACGATCAGGGCGTAGCGCCCGGTCTCGTCCTGACGCCAGAGCTGGACACCGCCGAAGATCATGACAGCGACCATCAGCGCTGCCCCGAGCGAGGTGAAGATGACGAGCGAATTGTCGAACCGGCTTCGATCGTGGATGAAGTCGACGACGAGCGATATGCCCCCGACCAGGGTCCCCAACCCATACAGCACCGCGAGCGTCGCGCCGATCTGTGCGACCACCCCGCTCGGCGGCCGATTCCCACTCCGGTAAAGCATCGTCGACGCTCCTCTAGTTTGTGGACGATCCGATCCTACGGCCGTCGCGCCGGACGCGGTGTTGTCGATTCGGCCGCGATTCCGCCGATCGGTCGGCGGCGAGGTGCGCGCCGGAAGCGCCCGCGCGAAGGCGGACAAGATCACCGCGTGCCCGCACGAACTATCGCGTGCGGGCACTCTGCTATCCGGTGCGCGGGCTACGAGATCCCGTCGAACTATCGCAGGTTGGCCTCGGCGTACGCCTTCATCGCGTCACGCACGAATTCGGTTGTGCCGTCACCGTGTACGTCGTAGTTGACCGCGAAACGCGGGTCGGCGACGTACATTTCGCCCAGTCCGGTGAAGTACTCGTAGGACGGTCGGCGCTGGGAACCGATCCCGATCCAGTCGTAGTGCCGCGCGACGATGGCCTGGACCTCGTCGCTGTCGGGTGCGAGTCCGGTGGCGTGCGCTCGGCCGTAGTCGGCGGCGATATCCAGGTGGGTCTGCAAGTACGCCTGCTTATCCGTCGCGCTGAGCGAGCGCCACCAACGGTCGCCGCTTTCGTAGGCGTCCTTACCCCAGCGTTCGATCACCTCATCCTTGTACCGAGTGTGGTCGAAACCGTCGAAAACCTCTGCTGCCATGAGTTGTTCACCTCGTTCCGTCTTGTGCAGCGTGGTGGTCACCGACTCGATCCGGCGCCGGATCCGATCCTGTTCCTGCCGAAGCAGTTCCAGGTGCGCGCGCAGGGCGGCTGCGGTGTCCTGTTCGCCCGCGAGAACTTCGGCGATGACCGGAAGGCCGAGGCCGAGTTCGCGCAGCAGCAGGATGCGTTGCAGACGCACCAGGGAGTCCTGGTCGTAGTAGCGGTAACCGTTGGCTCCGATCCGACTCGGCGGCAGCAGCCCGAGCTGCCCGTAGTGGCGCAGCGTTCGGCTGGTGGTACCGGCCGCCTTGGCCAGATCCTGGATGGACCATTCGGTGCCCGTTCGCATGACCTGTTCTCCCTTCTTTCTCGTCGGTACAACCAGCTTGTAAGTTGACGTAACGTCAATGTCAACCCATTAACGTGCTCCTACCGGCACGCGAGGCATGACCACGGCGGGGGCGGTCCGCGGCTTGGCAACCATCTGGCCCAGCAACGTGCCGCCGAGCGCGATACCGAGTCCGAGAACCTGCAGCGCGCTCAGCGCCTGCCCAAGCGCGATCCACCCGATCACGGCCGCCGATACCGGGCTGAGCAGTCCGAGGAAGGCGACCGAGGTCGCGGGCACCTTGGCGATGCCGCGGAACCAGAGGAAGTACGCCAGCGCGGTGCCGATGATGCCGAGATACAGGTAGCCACCGACGGCCCGGCCGTCGAGTGCGGGCGGCGCACCCTCGATCAGGAAGGCGAGCGGTGCGATGAACAGGCCGCCCGCGGTGAGCTGCCAGCCGGTGATCGCGAGCGGTCCGACGCCATCGGGTCGACCCCAGCGCTGGGCGAGCACCGTGCCCATCGCCATGGACGCCGCACCGGCGAGTCCGGCGATGACACCGACCGTATCGAGTTGCGCATTGGCGCGGAGCACAACGAGCGCGACCCCGAAGACACCGATCAGACCCGCGATCACTTTGCGCCCGTTGGGCTTTTCGGCGAGTACGACGGTGGCGAAGACCAATGCGAACATCGGCGCAACCGCACCGAGCACGCCGGCGACGCCGCCGGGCAGTCGGTAGGCGGCCAGGAACAACAGCGGGAAGAACGCGCCGATATTGAGGACGCCGAGCGCGGCGGCGCGCCCGACCCAGAACCCGCGCGGCAGGACGCGGGTGATGGCGAGCAGCGCGAGTCCGGCGGGCAGTGCGCGCATCAGCGCGGTGAACAGCGGACGGTCCGGCGGGAGGAATTCGGTGGTCACGGCGTATGTGGAGCCCCAAGCAATGGGGGCGAGTGCGGCGAGCGCCAGGGTGC
The DNA here is from genome assembly GCF_050955785.1 of Nocardia sp. CA-084685. Taxonomy (NCBI): domain Bacteria; kingdom Bacillati; phylum Actinomycetota; class Actinomycetes; order Mycobacteriales; family Nocardiaceae; genus Nocardia; species Nocardia sp. CA-084685. The sequence goes on along the minus strand of NZ_CP192094.1, from coordinate 250,463 downwards.
CGGCGGCTGAGTCACGCGCGGCGGTGATTGTTGTCATGTTGGTCGCTCCTCATTGATAATATCAACGTTGAAATATCTACGCGCTGGCATACTTCGCCGTCAAGTAGATGAATGTTGAGATAATCACTATCGAGAGGAACGGCCGTGGCCGATGCGATCGATCTGTTCACCGAGCACTGGCACCGGGAACGACCCGACGTCGACGTGTCACCGATGGCGGTGATCGGACGCATCCAGCGCCTGTCCCGCGTGCTGGAGCAGGATCTGAAGAAGTTCTTCGCTGGACACGGCCTGGAGTTCTGGGAATTCGACATGCTCGCCACCCTGCGCCGCTCCGGCGGCACGAACGGCCTCACCGCAGGCGCCCTGAACCAGGTCGCCATGCTCACCTCCGGCGCCATCACCAACCGCATCGACCGCCTCACAGCCAAGGGCCTCGTCGAGCGCGCACCGTGCCCGGAAGACCGCAGAGCAATCCGCGTCCAACTCACCGATGCGGGCCGCGCCCTGATCGACGAATTGCTGCCCTTGCACATGGAGAACGAGCAGCACCTCCTCGCCGCACTCGATAAGCGGGACCGCGGCCACCTGGCGGACCTACTACGCACGCTCGCCGAATCGCTGGGCGATACCGCGTCATCCTGATTCGACATATGCGACCGCGCTTATGACTCTGTCGCGCAAGCGGATTCGCCTCGATAGCGATATCGGCGACCATGCGGACACCGCAGCCGCCCACGAGCTGGGGCAACGGCGCGAGCGTGCGCGAAAAGCCCCTAGGGCTCCGCATTCAGGCCTGATCGTCAACACCGCACCGACTGCGACGCTCAGGCGAAACCCGCAGCCACTCACCACCGGGCGCAACGGCGCGAGCGTGCGCGAAAGGCTCCGCATTCAGGTCCGCCCAGCCAAATGGTCAACACGACACCGACTGCGACGCAGAGGCGGAAGGCACAGCCGCCCATGGATCGGGGCAGCGGTCCGCGAGGGTGCGGAATGCGATTAGAGCTCTTCGCTCAGCTCCGATTCCTCGCTTGTCGGCGCCGCCGGGGCGATCGCGGGAGCGCGTGGGCGTGGCGGGGTCGGCGTTGAGGCGGTGGTCGGGGCGACGGTGGTCACGGACAGGACCGAGGCCTCCGGTGCTATGGCGCTACCTGCCGCTGCGGGAATTCCCGGCGAGACGGCGGTTCTGGGTCCGAGCGCATCTCCGGCCGAAGTTGCGCTCCCGGGCAGGGGATTGCCATCGGACACCGCACTGTCGGACAAGGCGTTGCCGCCAGGCCCGACACTTTCGGGCGCGTCATTCGCACCGCCCGACAACGCGCTGTCGTGAGATATTCGACCATCGGGCAGCACGCTTGCAGGTGCGCCACCGGGCGCTACCGTCCCTCCGGGCTGCAAATGTTCCGGCGCGCCATATGCAACGCGGGGCACGGCGCTCTCGGACGCGTCATTCGGCCCGCCAGGCCGCACACTTTCGGGGGCGCCATTCGCACCGCCCGACAACGCACTGTCGGGGGATATTCCGCCATCGGGCAGCACGCTAGCGGCGCCACCGAGTGGCACCGTCCTTCCGGGCTGCACACTTTCAGTCGAGCCATTTGCACCACCGAGCACGGCACTCTCGGTTGCGCCACTCGCGCCAGGCGATACCGCACTGCCAGGCAGCACACCTTCGGCCGCGCCATTCGCACCACCGGGCACTGCACTGTCGGGCGCGCCATTTGCGCCGGGCGGTAAGGCGCGCTCGTTGTCGCCCGGCGGCACGGTGCTGGGGGGCTTGCCCGCATGGGTATCCGGCACCAGCTGCATCAGTGTCGTGAAGTCGACGACTCGGGCGCCGAGCGTTGGTGTCGCGATGATGACGCCATTGGTGAAAAGCCGGTAGGTGCCGCCGTTTTCGGGTAGCGCCATTTCCGGACCGAGTGGCTGGCCGACCGGACTGCTCGCGCCGCCGATCCGGCGGTATTCGGCATCGATCGGGGATTCGGCGACGAGGGTTTGCTTGCGCGGATCCACGGATGTGCCTGCGCCGACCACCGGGGTGCCGAGTTCGGCGGGGGTCGGTCCGACATCGAAGGCGTAGATATCGGCGGGTTCGCCACCGTTCGGTGCGGAAGAGTACTCCGAACGCAGAATTCGGCCGTCCCGCAACAGCACTGTGCCCGCGGTCGACGCGATGACGGCGCTCGCGCGCGGATCCTCCTTGGCGGTGCCGGGATACTCCTGGCAGTCGGTGCTGTCGCAGGTCTGCGCGTATGGGTAACGGTGCTCGGCCAGCGCGTACGAACGTGCCGCGATCGCCTGTGCGCGAAGGGCTTCCGTCGCTCCCTTGTCGACCCAGTTGGCTTGAACCTCGGCCGGGACGACGCCGAGTAGATAGTCCTCGACGTCGACGCGATTCACCGTGCGCGCCTTACCGTTTTCCATCGCGACACCGAGTGAGCCGCGATATGTCGAACCGTCGCACAGCGTTAGATGTTCGGCGGCGGGACGGTTCGGGCGCGGATTGAGCGGATAGATCCACGGGTCGGCGGTCGCCCGCTGCCACAGCACCGCACCGTCGCAACCCGCCGTGACAACCACATTCGCGCCACCGTCGGGCAGCGCGGTGAGATGGGCGACCTGACCCCGCGGCAGCATGTGGCCCGCGACTCGCAATCCGGCATCGGCATAGGCGTCCAGTGTCGAGTCGTCCTGGGCGAACAGCCGCACCCCGACAGTGGTCACCGAGATTTTGCCGAGCGTCGCGCCCGGGTAGTAGTGATCGAGAATTCGCTCGGCGGCCCAGCCCTCCAGGGCGCTGTCGAACGCGCCGACCTGACTCATCCCGCGCCCGTGGCCCGGGCCCGCCACGGGCCGGAGAAGGGCGTCGCTCGGCCAGACCCAGAACGCGAATACGGTGCCCGCCAGGACGGCCGCACCACCCGTGAACAGCGCCGATCGGATGGAAATCGGAGTTCCCGATATCTGCCGTCGGCCAATTCGGCCGCGCGGCGCACTCATTTTCAGGCGCAATTTTCACTCCCCCGCGTCGTGTCATTCCGGTGCCGCTTGCTTCGCATCCGTTCACTCCCACGGTTTTCCAGGACCTGGTCGGTTCCGCCTGTCGGCATGTCGTTCCATACCCGCGCAAATCGAGAGCTACATTTGAGCAATCACAATAATCCTCAACCAGAGGTTTAGATATGTGACAGTTGTAAACTAGTGTGATCGTTGATGCATCAGGAAGCAACCCTGACATTCATGCAGATGATCGCCCGGTTCGACCTGATTGGAGCTGCTCGTGCCGTACCGCAAACCGAAACGTTCCTACGTACTCCCGGTTATCACCACACTTGCGGTAGCGGCCCCGCTCGCGACCTTCACGCTGAGCGACTCGACCGATTACCGCCCGACAACTGGTAGCGAGCTCACCGCAATCCCCGCGCAATTGGCCGAAGTGGTCCTCACCACGGTCCCCGACATCACCCTCCCGCTGCGCGAACTCACCGGTCTCGACCTGCCTGATCTGCATCTTTCGGATCTACGCATGCTGCCGATTCCAGAATCAATTCCGGTTCCCCAAGGTTTGCCGCTGCCACCCGGCGTCGAGCTACCGAAGGAAATTCCCCTACCCCAGCTCGATTCCGGACAGAGCACACCGAGCCCATCGGTTCCCGGACAATACGTTCCCGGGCAATCCCTACCTGGCCGAACAGTTCCGATCCAACCACTACCTGGCCAAGCACTGCCCGGCCAGACGGTTCCGGGCCAGAACAGCCCCACCCAATCACTTCCGGGCCAAACCGTCCCAGGACAGGGCGCCCCCGCCCAATCGCTTCCGGGCCAAGCACTCCCGCAGGGCGCCCCCGCCCAATCGCTTCCCGACCAAACACTCCCGCAGGGCGCCCCCACCCAATCACTTCCCGACCAAACACTCCCACAAGGCGCCCCCACCCAATCACTTCCCGACCAAAGCACCTACAGCCAGTCACTCCCTGGCCAGTCACTCCTCGGCCAAGCAATCCCTGGCCAGTCACTTCCCGGCCAAGCAATCCCAGGCCAATCGCTTCCCGGCCAAACCACGCCAGGTCAATCGACACCCGCCCAGGCCATCCCAGCTCAGACCTCCTTCCCCACCGAGGGCACCACTGGTCAACCGACCCAAGGCCTTTCCACAGCTGCCGCTTTCATCGCCGATCCCGCCCAGCTCGAGCCCGACGTCACACCCGACACACCGGCACTGGCGCCCGGCGCCGTCCCACCGGAACTCCTCACTCAGGTCGGCGCGCAGGTCAAGGAGCTCAGCCGTGATACCCCGTTCAGTGTGGTCGCCCTGACCGCGCCCGATTTGGTGAATACCAAGGCGTTGGTTCGGGCCCGCCAGTCCGACGGCAGCTGGGGTTCCTGGTACGACACCGAAGCCGTCGACACCCGTCGCAATGATCGGTCGACGGGCGGTACGACCGGCACCGAACCGATCTATGTCGGCAATACCAACTCCGTGCAGATCCTGGTGACCCGCAAGCCTGCCGTGGCGACTGTGCCTCATCCCCCGGTCGCGGGTGACGCCGAGGGCGCCGTGCCGATGCTGCCCACCCCGGCGGCCGGGCGTTCGGATGATCCGGCACAGACAGCCGCCGCGCTGACGGCCGTGCTGATCGATCCCGGTCGCGGTGCGATCGACGGCGCGCTCAACAATGTCGCCGCGGCGCTGCCCGGCGGTGGACCCAATGTCATCACCCGATCCCAGTGGGGCGCGGACGAATCCATCCGCTGCGAGGAACCCACCTACGACGACCAGCTCGGCGGGCTCACCGTGCACCACACCGCGGGCCGCAACGACTACACCCCCGCCGAATCGGCGGGCATTGTCCGCGCGATCTACACCTATCACGCAAAAACGTTGGGCTGGTGCGATATCGGCTACAACGCACTGGTCGACAAGTACGGCCAGATCTTCGAGGGCCGCTTCGGCGGACTGGATCGTCCGGTGCAGGGCGCGCACGCGGGTGGATTCAATGAGAACACCGCTGGCGTCGCGCTGATGGGCAACTATGAGTCCGAGGAACCGTCGGACGAGGCGATCAATGCGATCGGTCGGTTTATCGGGTGGCGGTCCAAGATCGCGGGCCTGGATCCCAAGGGCTACACCACGATGTATTCCGAGGGCACCGAATTCACCTCCTATGCAGAGGGTGAGGCGGTGCGGTTGCCGGTGGTGTTCGCACACCGCGACGTCGGCAATACCAGCTGCCCAGGTGACTCCGCCTACGCCGATATGGACCGCATTCGGGATATCGCGGCGGGCATATCGACGCCGTCCGGCACCGCCACCAAGCCGCAGCAGCAGGCACAGACGCCGACAACCCAGCAGCCCCAAATGCAGACCCCCCCGCAACCCCAGTCCGATATCGCCACGCTGGCCGCCCTCACGGCCAAGTTGCTCGGCATGGTGAATCAGAACCCGATCGCCAAGCACTGGGCCGATAAGGGCGGTCCGGACGGTCCGCTCGGCGCGGCAGCCTCGGAGCCGATGCCCGCCGCGCAGGGGCAGCAGTACGCGAAGTTCGTCAACGGGTACATCTATACCGGACCGAATGGTCAGACATTCGAGGTGTTGGGCGCGATCCTGGATCGCTTCCTCGCCCTCGGCGGGGATGCCGGAGTCCTGGGGCTGCCGACTAGCAACAGCTACGCGGTACCGAATGGACTGCGCACCGACTTCCAGTACGGGTCACTGGTTCTCAACCAACTGACCGGCATCGTCACCAGCGTCTGGAAGACCTACAACGACACCTACCAGCAGCAGGTCAACCGCAACTCGGTCGGCCAAGTCGCGGCACCGGCCCCCGCACCAGCGAGCTGACACAGACGATCGCGTGGTGCGCCTTGGGCTGTGCTGTGGTGGGCCATTCAGCGCCCCCTCGGCGGGAGCTACGCACACCTCACGTTGCGGAACGCTTTTGGACACAACGGTTTCGGGTCAGACCCACCAGCGCTCGAGTACCTGCGCAACGCCGTCTTCGTTGTTCGCCGCCGTGACCTCATCCGCGGCAGCGAGCGCCTCTGGATGCGCGTTGGCCATCGCGACGCCGTGGCCGACGATGGTGAGCATCGGAACATCGTTGGGCATATCGCCGAATGCGATGATCGCGGAATGTTCGACACCGAGGCGTTGGGCGACGATGGCCAGGCCGGAGGCCTTGGTGACGCCGGGTGCGGAAACTTCGATGAGGCCGTGGTCGGTCGAGTAGGTGATATCGGCGCGGTCGCCGATCAGAGGAGCGAGGACCGCGCGCATATCGGCGCTGAGGCTGCCGCGTAGTCGAACCAGCATTTTGATCGCGGGCGCATCGATGACCTCTTCGCGCGAGACCTCGGTGTCATCCGGATTCAGCCAGGCGTGTTCGTATTCCGGCGAACTCACGAATTGCGGCGTCACCGCGTCATGCGCGCTGGCGCCGACGCGTTCGGCGGCGAGGCCGCAGCCGGGCAGTGCGCGTTCGGCCAGGTCGGCGATCCAGGCGAGAGTGTCCACGTCCAGGGTCCGGCTGGTGAGCACCCGGTCGGCGGCGCTGTCGTAGATCACCGCACCGTTGCCGCAGACGCACAGCGGCGCATAACCCAGCCCTTCGACAACCGGATCGATCCAGCGTGGCGGCCGTCCGGTGGCGAGCACGAATGGCACCCCATCGGTAATCAGGGCGGCCACGACCGCCTTGGTTCGCGCGGTGACCCGCTCGTCGTGATCGATGAGGGTGCCGTCCACATCGGTGGCAACCATCTTCGGCTTGGGCAGGTGCAGGCGCGTCACCTATTCCATCCTGCCGGAAGACCATATCGGCGAGGTCGCGGCTATCACTGCGACGGCGGTCGCCGCCACGGGGAGTCCTGGGCGTGCAACGTCGGGTCGGACTGCCGTTTCACCAGATCTGGGGCTGAAGAATCGGGCGCTGCCTGCGGATTCGCTCCCCGTTGCGGCTGTGCGCCCGCCTGATCGGTGCCTGGATGCTCCGGTTGGGGATTCAGGTGCGCAGCGGGATCACCAGCTGAAGGACCGTCTTGCGAATCGGTCGACGGCGGATAGAGCGTCGGGCCGGACGGATAGTCGGCCGGTGGCACGGCAGGTGCGGACGGATACGCGGACGGTGGCACCCCAGGCCCAGATTGATACCCAACCGACGGCACCGCCGGTCCGGACGGATACCCCGCCGACGGCACCCCCGGTCCAGATGGATATGCGGCCGGCGGCATCCCAGGCCCAGATTGATAGCCAGCCGACATCGCCCCAGGTCCGGACGGATACCCAGCCGACAGCACCCCAGGCCCAGACGAATACCTCGCGGGCGGCGAGCCAGGCCCGTACGGGTACGTGGCAACAGGCGGTGCGGCCACCGGGCTGTAATTGAGCCAGCGCGTTGTCGCGGGCACGAGCGCTAGCACCGCGGTCGCGATCGGGAAGACCAGCCCGAACAGCCCACCGATACCCCCGCCGATCTCGGCCGCGCTACCGCCCGAGGTGGTGTAGTGCACGGTGACCGTGTACCCAGCGATACCAGCGACGATCACCACCGCACATCCGGCCACCACGGGCACCCGACCGAGCGGCCGCCTGGTGAACATCATGACCGCGCCGACGCCGAGTAGGAACGCCGAGATCACGGCGATCGAACCGGTCACCAGCAGGTAGGTCCTGAACCAGCTCTGCGCGAACAAGCCGGTCGAGTCGTACTCCGCGAGATCGCCGCCCAGGTCGGTCAACCCGAGCACGATATTCAAACCGCCGCCTAGCAATTGGCCAACACTGCCGACACTGGCCAGCACCCCGGCCGTGATCGCGGTGCCACCACCGGGTGCGGGTGCCGGAACCGATGGATAAGGCTCATATTGCGGATAACTCATGAAGTCCCTCGGAGAGCGCCGGAAAAGCCTGGACGCACCGGTCTCGTCAGAATAGAGGACATGCCGATCTCACGCGTGTCACACACGGTCGCACGCACGTCCTTATGATCAGGGACTAATACTCGATGCTGGCCCGACCAGCCGTATGACCAGAGGACTGATGACCGGCTTCCTGCTACGACGCGCGTTCAATTATGTCGTGCTGTTGCTGCTGGCTTCGTTCCTGACGTTCAGTCTGGCGTCACTGACGTTCACGCCGCTGGACAGTCTCGAACAGCGCAATCCACGTCCGCCACAGGCGGTGATCGATGCCAAGGCCGAACAGCTGCATCTCAACGAGCCGATCCCACAGCGCTATATCAGCTGGCTGAAAGGTATCCCGCAGGGCGACTTCGGCCAGACGCTGGCCGGGCAGCCGGTCAGTGAGGAGCTGCCGCGCCGGGTCCTGGTGAGTCTGCGGCTGCTGATCATCGGTTCGATCGTCGGTACGGTGCTCGGGGTTCTGATCGGTGCGGCCGGGGCGATCCGGCAATACAAATTCAGTGATTACTTCACCACGGTCGTGTCTCTGCTGGTACTGAGCACGCCGGTGTTCCTGCTCGCCACTTTGTTGAAATACGGTGCGCTGGAAGTGAATACGCTCACCGGCTCGCAGATCTTCCTCTATACCGGCGAGACCTCGGCGAACAAGATCAACGGCTTCTTCCCGCAATTGCTCGACCGGCTCCAGCATCTGGTCCTGCCGACGGCCGGTCTGGCACTGGGCGCGATGGCCGGTTACAGCCGCTATCAGCGCAATGCCATGCTCGACGTGCTGCAGAGCGATTTCATCCGCACCGCCCGCGCCAAGGGCTTGACCCGCAACAAGGCGCTGTACAAGCACGGCCTGCGGACCGCACTGATCCCGATGGCGACGCTGTTCGCCTACAGCCTCGGCGGATTGATCACCGGCGCGACGTTCACCGAGAAGATCTTCGGCTGGCACGGCGTCGGCGAATGGCTGGTCAATTCGATCAATGCCCAGGACCTCTACGTTGTCGTCACGGTGACGGCATTCGCCGGTCTTGTCGTGCTGGTGTCGGGTCTGCTCTCCGATATCGTGTACGCGATTCTCGACCCCAGGGTGCGTGTGTCGTGAGTGAGCGCAGCGAACGAGCCATCAACACAGCACGGTCCGGCGTGACGGAACCGAGCGCTAGCGAGGCGCGGTCATGACGGAAGCCGAGATCATTGTCCAAGGCGCGCCGGAGGTCGCGGCCGCCTCGGGTCGGCGCAGGCTGGTACTGCGGCGCTTCCTGCGCAATAAGTCCGCGGTCGCGGGCGTGCTCATGCTACTGATCCTGGTGCTGGTCGCCTATGTGCTGCCGTACTTCTGGACCTGGGACTATCAGCAACTCGACGGCACGGCGCTGCGTAAACCGCCGTCGGCCGAGCACCCCTTCGGTACCGATGCCATCGGGCACGATGTGCTCGCCCAAACCCTTCGTGGCATGCAGAAGTCGCTGATCATCGGCTTCTGCGTCGCCATCATCAGCACCACCATCGCGGCACTGACCGGTTCGATCGCCGGACTCATCGGCGGTTTCACCGATCGGGCCATCATGTGGCTGGTCGATCTGCTGCTGGTGGTACCGAGCTTCATCATCGTCGCCCTCTTCGCACCGAAGACCAAGGGCAGCGGGTCCATCCTGCTGCTGATCCTGCTGCTGAGCGTCTTCGGCTGGATGATCAGCGCGCGCATTGTGCGCGGGTTGACCATGAGTCTGCGCGAACGCGAATTCGTCAAGGCGGCACGGTATATGGGCGCGCCGACCAGGACGGTGATCCTGAGCCATATCCTGCCGAATATCGCATCGATCCTGATCATCGACACAACGCTGTCGGTGGGCGCATCGATCATGGCCGAAACCGGTTTGAGCTTCCTCGGATTCGGTGTGCAGTCCCCGGATGTGTCACTCGGCACGCTCATCGCCTCGGGCACCGCATCGGCGCTCACTTTCCCCTGGCTGTTCATGTTCGCCGGTGGACTGCTGATCGTCATCGTGCTCTCGGCGAATCTGGTCGGTGACGGTTTGCGCGACGCATTCGACCCCAGTGCCAAACGGGCTCGCTCACGCAAGAAGGCCGGCTCGGAAAAGAAGGTAGCGGCATGACGGGCGATAACGTCGCCATCGAGAAGAACTCCACCGCACCGCTGTTGGAGGTCTCCGATCTTCGGGTTTCCTTCCCCAGCGAAGAGGGCCGCATCGATGCGGTGCGCGGGGTGAACTACGCCGTCTCCGATGGTGAAGTGCTCGCGATCGTCGGTGAATCCGGATCGGGTAAGTCGGTCTCCTCGCTCGCGGTGATCGGATTGCTGCCGGAGCAGGCGCGGATCAACGGCTCCATCCGGTTGCGCGGGCGCGAACTGCTCGGGCTGGGCGATCGCCAATTGTCCAAGCTGCGTGGACGTTCGATCAGCATGGTGTTCCAGGACCCGCTTTCGGCGCTGACGCCGGTGTACCGGGTCGGCGATCAGGTCGCCGAAGCACTACTGGCGCATACGGATATGACCAGCCGAGCGGCCTCCGCGCGGGCCGTGGAACTGCTGGATCTGGTCGGCATTCCGGAACCGGCGTTGCGCGCCAAGGCATTTCCGCACGAATTCTCCGGCGGTATGCGTCAGCGGGTGGTCATCGCCATGGCCATTGCCAATGATCCCGCGCTGATCATCTGCGATGAGCCGACCACCGCACTCGATGTGACGGTGCAGAAGCAGATCCTGAATCTGCTGCGCAAGGCGCGCGATATCACCGGCGCCGGTGTCATCATGATCACCCACGATATGGGTATCGCGGCCACGCTCGCCGATCGGGTCGCGGTGATGTACGCCGGGAAGATCGTTGAAACCGCCCCGGCGGCAGAACTTTTCGCCGCGCCGCGGATGCCGTATACGGTCGGCCTGCTCGGTTCGATTCCGCGCATGGATGGCCCGCCCCGCGGTCCGCTGATCCCGATCGTCGGCGCACCCCCGGCCATGCACGCGCTGCCGCCGGGTTGCTCGTTCGCGCCGCGCTGCCCGATAGCGATCGATGACTGCCATGCGGCCGAGCCGCCATTGGAGAAGACCGGCCCCGGCCATTCGGCCGCCTGCATCCGGACCGCCGAAGTCACCTCCGCCGATCTGTTCGAGGCCTACCGTCAGGAGATCCCGGAACCGAGCGCCGAAGCTGATACCGATGAGCGTGTGGTGCTGCGGGTTTCGGATCTGGTGAAGACCTACCCGATCACCTCCGGTGTGGTGTTCAAGCGCCGCAAGGGTGAGGTCCGCGCCGTCGACGGCATCAGCTTCGAGGTGCGTGCCGGGCGCACATTGGCGCTGGTCGGCGAGTCCGGATCCGGAAAATCCACCACACTCACCCAGATTCTCGAACTGGTGAAGCCGCAAGCGGGCACCATCGAGATCATGGGCAGCGATATCGCGACCGTGACCAAGGCGCGCAAACGGGAGATCCGCCGGAAGATGCAGATCGTCTTCCAAGATCCGACGGCCGCACTCGACCCGCGGCTGCCGATCTTCGACGTGCTCGCCGAACCGATGCGCATCGATGGCCGTCCCCGGACCGAAATCGCCAAGCGGATACCGCAATTGCTCGAACAGGTGGGGCTGCGGCCCGAACACGCCGACCGCTACCCCGCCGACTTCTCCGGCGGCCAGAAACAACGCATCAGCATTGCCCGCGCGCTGGCCCTGGATCCGGAGATTCTCGTACTCGACGAACCGGTGTCGTCACTGGATGTGTCGATCCAGGCGGGCGTGCTGAATCTGCTGCGCAACCTGCAGACCGAGCACGGTCTGTCCTATCTGTTCGTCTCGCATGATCTTTCGGTGGTCCGCAATCTGGCCCACGACATCGCGGTCATGTATCGCGGGAAGATCGTCGAGGCCGGGCCCGCCGAACAGATCTTCGACCGTCCGAGCAACGACTACACCCGCGCGTTGATCGATGCGGTCCCGGTGCCTGTCGTCAGCCGATAGAGGGAGAGCGCGATGCGATCGAGAACCCGAACCAAGGGGACGGCACCGGTTGCCGCGCTGGCTTTGATCGTATTGGGTCTGATCACGGCGGGCTGTGGCTCGGGCGGCGATTCGACGGCGGGGCTGTCGGATACGCTCGGCACCACCAACGACATCAACCCCATGAACGTCGACGAAATCCGCGACGGCGGAAATCTGCGCCTGGCGGTCACGACGTATCCTGCCAACTGGAACACCCTGTCCAATGACGGCAACGACGGCGAGATAGCCGATATCGAACGACCGCTGATGCCGCGCGCGTTCGATACCAACGCGGCGGGCGAATTGTCCATCAACAAGGACTTTTTCACCGATGTCGCGCTGACCGGCACCAATCCGCAGCAGGTCACGTACACGATCAATCCGAAGGCCGTTTGGTCCGACGGCAATCCGATCACGTGGGAAGACATCAAATCCGAGGCCAATGCGCTCAGCGGTAGGGACAAGCGGTTCCTGATCGCCATCACCAACGGTTTCGAATTCGTGGACAAAGTGGAACGCGGCGTCGACGATCGCCAGGCCGTGCTGACCTTCAGCCGCCCCTACGCCGAATGGCGCGGCCAGTTCGCGGGCAATGCCTCGCTGTTCCCGAAATCCGTTACCGCCGATCCGGATTCATTCAATAAGAGCCTGGCCGATGCGATGGGACCGAGCGCCGGACCGTTCCAGGTTGTCGCCACCGACCGGTCGCAGGGCCGAATCGTGCTGGGCCACAATCCGAAATGGTGGGGCGACAAGCCCAAACTCGACACCATTACCTACAGCGTGCTCGACCACTCGGCCTGGACGACCGCGCTGCAGAACAACGAACTCGACCTGGTGCAGTTGACCACGGTCGACGACGTCCAGACGGTGCGCAATACCGGCGGCCTGGTGGTGCGCCGTGCACCGGGTAATCGCTGGCGCCACATCACCTTCAATGGCGCGCCGGGGTCCATCCTGTCCGATGCCAAGGTGCGCGTTGCCATTTCGAAGGCCATCGATCGGCAGGCGATCGTCACCGCGATTCAGAACGGGCTGGTGGAGAATCCGAAGCCGCTGAACAATCACATCTTCCTGCAGGGTCAGGCGGGCTATCAGGACAATAGCCCCGGTTTCGATCCGACCGCCGCGGCGCGCGAACTCGACGAGGCGGGGTGGAAGCTCAATGGCGATGTGCGGGAGAAGGACGGGCGCAAGCTCGTCATCCGCGATGTCATGTACAACGATCCGACCTGGGTGCAGATCGCTCAGATCATCCAACAGAATCTCGCCCGAATCGGAGTTGGCCTGACCATCGACACCAGGCCCGGCGCCGGGTATTTCACCGATGTCATACACCCCGGTGATTTCGATGCCGCCCAGTTCATCTGGGTGGGTGATGCGTTCGCGTTCAGCAGTATTCGACAGACGTACTACTACGACCCGAACGACCTGCAGGGCAATTACGCCCGCATCGGCTCACCGGAACTCAATGCCCTGATCGATCGCACCCTGTCGGAGCTGGATCCGGCGAAGGCGCTCGAGCTGGCCAATGAAGTGGATCGCAAGGTGTTCGAGGAGGGTCATTCGCTGCCATTGATGCAGAGCGACGGCAGCTTCGGCGTCCGCGCGAATCTCGCCAATATCGGTTCCCCCGGCCTCGCCTCCTACGACTACACCAAGATCGGATTCGTGAAATGACAACAGCACGCATCTCCCGGCAGCGCCGGGTGGGAATTCGGATCGCGGCACCCGCCGTCGCCATCGCGCTGATTCTGTCCGGGTGCGGCTCGGGCGATGACGTGACGGCGGGTTCCAGCTCGATCGGCACGGCCAATGACATCAATCCGAAGGACACCAGCGAATTGCGCGACGGCGGGAATCTGCGGCTGGCGCTGACGAACTTCCCGGCGACCTTCAACGCATCCCACGTCGACTCCGACGCTGAGGCTTCCGATCTGGTGGGTTGGGCGTTGCCGGGTTCGGTCAAATCCGATGCGGCGGGCAGTATCACCACCGACACCAACTATTTCACCGAGATCAAACTCACCAATACGAATCCGCAGACCATCGTTTACACGATCAATCCCAAGGCGGTCTGGACCGATGGGACGCCGATCACCTGGGAAGATCTGAAATCCCAGGCCGACGCGCTCAGTGGGCGCAACCCAGCCTTCCAGGTAGCGGCAACGCAGGGCTACGCCCAGATCGGCACGGTCGAACGCGGTGTCGACGACCGGCAGGCGATCGTCACCATGGCCCAGCACTATGCGGAATGGCAGGGCATCTTCAGCACGGTCTACCCCAAGGCCTCGACCGCGACCCCGCAGGCCTTCGACGACGTCAACCGCAACGGTCTGCCGGTTTCGGCGGGGCCGTTCATGATCACCTCGATCGATAAGGCGCAGCAGCGAATCGTCTTGAGCCGCAATCCGAAATGGTGGGGCGATACGCCGAAGCTGGATACGGTCACCTACAGCGTGCTCGACTACTCGGCCCGGCTGAACGCGCTGCAGAACAACGAACTGGATTCGGCGTCGGTCTCGGGCATCGATGAGGTCAAGACCGCCTCGAACGCGCCCGGTATCAAGGTGCGCCGCGCGCCCGCGCCGCGGTTCTCGCACTTCACCTTCAATGGCGCGCCCGGCTCGATCCTCGCGGATCCGAAGCTGCGCGTCGCCATTTCGAAGGGTATCGATCGGCAGGCCATCGCGACCTCATCGCAACAGGGCGTCGTGGTCGATCCCAAGCCGCTCGACAACCACATCTTCATGGTCGGTCAGAAGGGTTACCAGGACAATGCGGCAGCGGTGGCCTACAACCCCGACCAAGCCGCCAAAGAACTCGATGACCTGGGGTGGAAGCTCAACGGTGATGTCCGCGAAAAGGACGGCCGCAAGCTGGAAATCCGCGATGTGATGTACCAGCAGGAGAGCTGGGTGCAGATGGCCCAGATCGCTCAGCAGAATCTGGCCAAGATCGGCGTCAAGCTGATCATCCAGACCTACCCGGGCAATGGACTTTTCACCGATGTGGTCGATCCGGGCAACTTCGACATCGTCCAGTTCACCTGGAGCGGTGGCATCCTTCCGCTCGGTGCGCTGCCGCAGATCTACGCCTTCGACCCGGCGAATACATTGAGCAATAAGGGCAAGATCGGTTCGCCCGAACTGAATGCGCTGATCGAGCGGACAATCGCCGAACTCGATCCCGATAAGGCCATCGAGCTGGCGAACGAGTGCGACAAGATGATCTTCGAGGAGGGCTTCTCGCTGCCCATCGTGCAGTCCGCGGGCACCGTCGCGGTACGCGAAGGGCTGGCCAACTATGGCGCCTTCGGCCTCGCGTCGGCGGACTACACGAAGGTCGGGTTCGAGAAATGAGATTCGCAACCGCGGTGGCAGTGCCGGTTGTCGCGCTCGGTCTGATCGCGACCGGTTGCTCCGATAACAGCATCACTCCGGGCACGGTGGATATCGGTAGCACCAATGACATCAATCCGAAGGATCGCGGCGAACTGCGCGACGGCGGCAATCTTCGGCTGGCACTGAGCTCGTTCCCGGAGTCGTTCAACTACCTGCACGTCGACGGCAATACCGAAAGCACTGCCTCCGCTATCAATCCGACGCTGCCGTCGCCGTGGACCAGCAATGCGGCGGGTGAGCTGACGGTCGACCACAATTACTTCACCGATATCAAGCTGACCAATACCAACCCCCAACAGGTCACCTACACGATCAACCCGAAAGCCGTATGGTCCGATGGCAGCCCGATCACCTGGGAGGACCTGCGATCGGAGGCGGCCGCGCTCAGCGGTAAGGATCCCGGTTTCCTCATCTCGTCATCGAGTGGATTCGATCGGGTCGGGAAGGTCGAGCGCGGCGTCGACGATCTGCAGGCGATCGTCACCTTCGATAAGCCGTACGCCGAATGGCAGGGGCAATTCTCACCGCTGTACCCCAAGGCGGTCACCGCGAATCCGGAGGCATTCAGCAATCTCGATCGCGACGGACTGCCGGTCAGTTCCGGGCCGTTCGTCATTACCTCCATAGATCGCGCGCAGAACCGGATCACCCTGGGGCGCAATCCGAAATGGTGGGGCGATACGCCGAAGCTGGACACCATCACGCTGAGCGTGCTCGACGATTCCGCGGTGCTGCCCGGTATCCAGAACAACGAGATCGACTACGCGTACATGTCCGGGATCGAGAATGTGACCGGTGCGCGGAATTCGAAGAATGTGGTCATCCGGCGTACCCCCGAGCCGAGTTGGTCGCATCTGACCTTCAACGGCGCCCCCGGCGCGCTGCTGTCGGATCCGCAACTGCGGATTGCCGTTTCGAAGGCGATCGATCGTCAAGCGCTGGTGAGCGCCGCCCAGAACGGTGTCGTCGACAACCCGACGCCGCTGAACAACCACATCTACATGAAGGGCCAGAAGGGTTACCAGGACAATTCGGCCCCCATCGCCTTCGATCCGGACGAGGCGGCGCGAATGCTCGACGCGCTCGGCTGGAAGCTCAATGGCGACGTTCGCGAAAAGGACGGCCGCAAACTCGAATTGCGCGATGTGATGTACCAGCAGGAAGCCTGGGTGCAGACCGCGCAGATCGTGCAGCAGAACCTGGCGCGGGTCGGGGTGAAGATGACCATCCAAACCGTCCCCGGCAGCGGTTTGTTCAAGAATGTGATCGATCCGGGCAACTTCGATATCGCCCAGTTCAGCTGGGGCGGTAGCGTTCTCCCCCTGGGTGCGCTGCCGCAGGTCTACGCCTACGATCCGGCGAATCTGATGGGCAATAAGGCTCGCATCGGCTCCCCGGAACTGAACGCGCTGATCGAACAGACCATTGCCGAACTCGACCCGGCGAAGGCCATCGAATTGGCGAACGAATGCGACCAGATGATCTTCGCCGAGGGCTATTCGGTGCCACTGCAGCAGGCCTCGGGCACCTATGCGGTACGCGATAACCTCGCCAACTACGGCGCCTTCGGGCTCGCCTCGCCCGACTACACCAAAGTCGGCTTCCTGAAGTGAAATTCGGACCGGGCCATCCCTTGGCCTATCCGCTCTCCGTGACGATCGGCGCCTTGGTTGTCTGCCTGGCCTGGGCGCCGTTCGGCGACTTGGACCAGGTGGCGGCGTTGGCCACTGTTGCGCTGGGCATTCTGGGCTATACGGGTTTTCAGCTTGTCAGAGCGTTGGGCATGCTGCCGAATGGCTTGGCGGACATCGGTCCACGCCGAACGGATTCATCTCGCGGCGATGGCGATGGCGGCTCGCACCTCGATGCCAGTAGCGGCACAAGCGGCAGCGCCGGAAGCTCAGGTAGTAGCAGCGCGGAGCGCGAGGGGGCAAGCCGCAGCAGCGCTCGAAGCGATGCCACGCGCACCGTGGAGATCAAGCGAGTGCGACAGCAGCATCGGCTCGTCAGCCGTAGCTGGCTCGAGATCACCGAAAACTATCGAACTCGCTGGTTACCAGTATTTTTCGACTCGGCGCTGCTCGGCATGACCGAGTCCGAGGCCGAGGTGACCGACCGATCCGTCGACACCACCAACCTGCACTTCTACCCATCCGGAAAGGCTCGCAGCTCCGAACCGCCCGGCCGCTTGATCGACAACCCATCCCGTCCCGATCCCGATGCTCCGATCCTCGCCACCGACTCGGCTCGGATTCGTCGCCGCCTACTGCTCGACGCCCAATCCACCGTCGCCGCTCCCTTCGTAGCCCTCATGTGGGTCTATGTATCCGCAGGTGGCTTCATTGCCTTCCTCGCTGCCACCTCGGTAGCCGCCGCCACCGCCATCTGGCTCGCCGCCATTCGCGGTTCCGACCCCAGCTGACGGTAAGTGCTGGGCGGCGGCCAGACATCAGCCGACCGCACGAGTCGTGGCCCCGGGGCGTCGCGCGCGCCGGCAACTGGTCTGACCACTTGACCTCCTGACCTATTTGGCGGAGAGTGACGGTATGGCGTTGCAACCGGTGATCAAGCGGTCGGTATCAGGCGATGTGTTCGAGCAGATCGCGGCGGATGTGCTCAGCGGAGAGTTGGCGCCTGGCGCGACGCTCCCCAGTGAGCGGCAGTTGGCGGAGGCATTGGGCGTTTCGCGGCCCGCGGTACGCGAGGCACTGCAACGGCTGGCGGCGGCCGGACTGGTGGCCGTGCGGCAAGGGGATGCGACCACCGTGCTCGATTACCGGCGCGGGGCCGGGCTCGAGGTGCTACCACGGCTGCTGATTCAGGCCGGTGAGCTGGAACCGAAAGTGGTGCGCAGCATTCTGGAGGCCCGGCTGCACAATGGGCCCAAGGTGGCCGAACTCGCGGCGATCCGGCTCGGCAAAACCGAGTCCGCCACCGTGCGCGCCGCCCTCGATCGCACCGTCGAAGCGCTTGCGGCCGAGCAGGATCCGATCGCAGCGCAACGGCATGCGATGGAGTTCTGGGATCACGTCGTCGACGCCGCCGACTCCATCGTCTTCCGGCTGATGTTCAACATGTTGCGCGCCGCCTATGAACCCGCGCTCGCTGCGCTGGCTCCGATCATGTCCACCGAGGTGGGCAATGTCGACGCCTATCGAAACCTGGCCACCGCCATCGAGGCCGGTGCGCCGGAACAAGCCATGAGCACCGCTCGGGCGCTGCTCGAACCGGCGACTACGGCCCTGATCGAAGTATTGGAGGGCACCGAAACCAGCGATCGCTGACGACGTACGCGATTCGGCCAGGCAATCCCGGATCACCCGCAGCGGATCGGAATATCGCTCGGTGCGCCACCGAATGGGCAGCACCGACTGGCTCCATCGAGGAAAGACCATGACGAAACCTCAGTCACCCAGCAATGAAACCCGTGAACGTCAGGACGGTCGGCCCCTGCGCCGCGGCCTCACTCTGGCCGCCGCCTTCCGCGAATTCATCCGGCACCCGTCGCCCTGGTTGATCGGCACCACCCTGGTGGCGGCGCTGGTCGCCCGAATCATCATGGGCGACTGGCAACTGAGCGATGCGCTGGTGCCCGCGGTCATGCTCGCGGTCTTTCCGATCTTCGAATGGATCGTGCACGTCACGGTATTGCATTGGCGGCCCAGGCAACTCGGTCCGATTCCGATCGATAGCGAACTGGCGCGCAAGCACCGTGAGCACCACGTGGATCCGCGCGATATCCCGCTGATCTTCATCCCGACCAAGACGCTGTCGGTACTGGTCGTCGTCCTGATCGCGATCGCGACCCTGGCCTTCCCCCGGATCGGCCTCGGCTTGACGTTCCTGCTGATGATCACCGCCCTCGGCCTCGCCTACGAATGGACGCACTATCTGATCCACACCGACTACAAGCCGAAAGGCTCACTCTACCGGGTTGTTTGGCGCAATCACCGCCACCACCACTACAAGAACGAGCACTACTGGTTCACCGTGACTACCTCCGGAACCGCCGACCGTCTACTCGGCACCTACCCGGAGCCGGCAACCACGGAAACCTCCCCCACCGCCCGCCATCTCCACTCCGCCTGACCAGCTCGGGGCTGTGCGGATCGCGTGCGTTCGCAGGAATACCTACCGACACCGAGGTATCTGCCGCACACTGCCGAGAGGTCGCCCGAGCGACAGGTAGCGCGGTCAGGCCGCCGCGAGCAGACGGTGCGCGATGGTGCGAGCACGGTCGGCCGCGGCCGGGGAGTTCTCGCGTACAGCCGTGACTATCGCACCATCCACGAGCAGCGCGAATTCGGCGGCCAACTCCTCGGCATCGGATCGGCCCGCGGCGGTGAGCAGTTCGGCGAGATATTCGACCACGCGCCGCTTGTGCCGATCGGCCGCTCGATGGGCCGCCGAGCCCGGATCAGCCACTTCGACCATGGTGTTGATGAAGGCGCAGCCGCGGAAGTCGTTGCGGGCGAAGCGTTCCGAGAGCGCGTCGAAGACCGCGAGCGGACGGTCCGCCGGATCGCTCGCCTTCCCTTCGACGGATTCGCGTAGCCACGCCAACCAGCGCCGATCTCGGTCCTCGAGTACGGCGACGACCAGGTCGTCCTTGCTGGCGAAGTGGCGATAGAAGGACGCGCGGCCGACGCCGGACTCCTGGAGCAGGCGGTCTACGCCGACCGCCCTGATGCCCTCGGCGTAGAAGAGCTCCTCGGCGGTGACGAGTAACCGCTGCCTGGCCTGTGTTGCCATGGCTTCACCGTACAGGACGGAACTGATCAGTACCATCTTTCTTGACATATTCGGCACCGATCAGTACCGTCCCAATTTGGTACCGATCAGTACCATCACGTTCGAACTTGGAGTCACGATGTCTCGGCTACCGCTTGTATCGACCGAAACCGCCGACGCCGAGCAGGCCGACCTGCTCACCGAGGTGCAGCGCCAACTGGGCCGGGTTCCGAACCTCTACGCCGCGATGGCGAATAGCCCCGCGACACTGCGCGGATACCTGAACATGCGCGACGCACTGACCCGCGGCAAGCTCTCCGCGCGCATCCGCGAACAACTGGCTCTGCTGGTCGCGAGTGAAAACGGTTGCGATTACTGCGTTGCCGCGCACAGCATGCGAGCGGGCCGAATGGGCTTCACCGAGGAAGCCATCGCGGCAACCCGCGATGCGCACGCCGATGATCCGCACGCGGATGCGGTACTGCAGGTCGCGCGCGAGGTATTGCGGTCGCGCGGCCGGGTCGACGATCGCGTCATCAGCTCGGCCCGTGAGCGCGGCGTCAGCGATGCCGAGTTGAGCGAGGCGGTCGGCCACATCGCGCTGAATATCTTGTCGAACTACTTCAACCACGTCGCCGAGCCGGAACTGGACTTCCCGCCGGCCGCACCAACGAAAGGCGCCATGATGAGCGCGAAATGGCGTAAGGCCACCAAAGTCGCCTTGGTCGACGGATATTCACTGCTCGACCGGGATGGACAGCCGGTGCGTGCGATCGATGATGTCGAGGTTTCGATCGAGGGTGGATTCCTGCACGTCAAGGTTGGGGAGTCGGCCGAGGTGCAGGTTGTTTCGGCGCCCGCGGTGGCTCTGGTCACTCACCGCCCAGAAGCCTGAGGGTCGTCAACCCAAGCCCGGCCCGGTTTACCGGACCGGGCTCCCGTCATATCGATATACCCTGACCCGGTACTCGCTTGACAATGTACCCTAGGGGGGTATGGTAGAGCCCAGTTCGACGGGACGGCCCGCCGAATGATCCGAACGGAGCCTCCTGATGAACGCAGCAAGCAAGTTCACCGGCTTCACCCTCGGTCTCGCGGCGGTCTTCGGGATCGCACTGGCCGTCGGTGCGGCGCTCGGCCCGCAACCCTCCGAGTCCGCACACGACTCGAAGGGACATGAGGCCATGGGTGAAGAGTTGCCCGCGGGGCTCATGGCCAGCGAAAACGGCTACACCCTGCGCTTGGACACCCCGCAGACCACCGCTGCGCCGAATGTCGCGCTACGGTTTCGCATCCTGTATCGCGACGGCGCATCCGTCACCAGCTACGTCCGCAGCCACGACAAGGATCTGCACCTCATCGTGGTCCGCCGCGATATGGCCGCCTTCCAGCACGTGCATCCGGTGCTCGACCAGGCCGGAACCTGGAGCGTTCCGCTGGACCTCACCCGGGCCGGTGATTACCGCGTTTTCGCCGACTTCACACCCGATGGCGGTAAGAACCTGACGCTGGGTGCCGATCTGCGGGTCGCGGGCAACTACGACGCGCAGGCACTGCCCGCGCCATCGACAACCGCGCAGGTCGGTGCGTACACCGTTGCGCTGAACGGCACGGTCACGCCGGGCCAGGCTTCGAAGGTCGTGCTCTCGGTCAGCCGCGATGGCAAACCGGTCACCGATCTGCAGCCCTACCTCGGCGCCTACGGTCACCTCGTGGCACTGCGCGCCGCCGACCTCGCTTACCTACACGTCCATCCGGAGGGCAGCCCCGGCGATGGTGTGACCCCAGCCGGACCAGGCATTACCTTCTACGTCGACGCCCCGAGCGCGGGCGATTACCGACTCTTCCTCGATTTCCAGCACGAAGGCGTGGTTCGCACCGCCGAATTCACCCTATCGGCCGCCGGTTCCGCACCCGTCCCAGCGGCGGAACCTGCCGGACACGGCCACTGATCACTACCCCGAGTCGCAGAGAACGGAGCACACGATGACCACCGCGACACAACCATCAGCCGGACAGGTCGAATTGGTGATCGGTGGCATGACCTGCGCATCCTGCGCCAATCGCATCGAGAAGAAGCTGAACAAGCTCGACGGCGTCACCGCGACGGTCAACTATGCGACGGAGAAGGCGCGGGTCGATTTCAGCGGTGATATCTCACCGGAGCAGCTGATCGCCACCGTCGAACAGGCCGGTTACACCGCCACGCTGCCGAAGATCGAGGCACCCGCGGAAACCGCCGCCGATGACGATCCGACGGCGGCATTGCGAACCCGATTGCTGGTCTCGCTGGTGCTGACGGTTCCGGTCATCGCGCTGGCCATGGCGCCCGCCCTGCAGTTCGACAACTGGCAGTGGCTTTCGCTGACGCTGGCCGCGCCGGTCGTGGTGTGGGGGGCACTGCCCTTCCACCGGGCCGCGTTGGCCAACCTGCGCCACGGCACCGCGACCATGGACACCCTGGTATCGATGGGCACGCTCGCGGCATTCGGCTGGTCGCTGTACGCGCTGTTCTGGGGCACGGCCGGTATGCCGGGCATGAAGCATCCGTTCGAGTTGACCATTGCGCGAATGGACGGCACCGGCAGCATCTACCTGGAAGCCGCGGCGGGCGTCACGACCTTCATCCTGGCTGGACGCTATTTCGAGGCCCGCTCCAAGCGGCGGGCCGGGGCGGCGCTGCGGGCGCTGCTCGAGCTCGGCGCGAAGGAAGTCTCGGTACTGCGCGCTGGCGTTGAACAGCGGATTCCGGTCGAGCAGTTGCGGGTTGGCGATACCTTCGTGGTGCGGCCCGGCGAGAAGATCGCGACCGACGGTGTGGTCGTCGAGGGTTCCTCGGCCGTCGACGCCTCGATGCTCACCGGCGAATCGGTGCCGGTGGAGGTCGGTCCCGAGGATGCGGTGGTCGGCGCGACGGTCAACGTCGGCGGTCGGATCGTAGTGCGTGCCAATCGAATCGGTGCTGATACCCAGCTGGCTCAGATGGCGAAACTGGTCGAGGACGCGCAGACCGGTAAGGCGCAAGCACAGCGTTTGGCCGACCGAATCTCCGGGATCTTCGTGCCGATCGTGATCGCACTGTCGGTCGCGACGCTCGGATTCTGGTTGGGCAGCGGCGGCTCGGTCGCCGCGGCCTTCACCGCCGCGGTCGCGGTGCTCATCATCGCCTGCCCATGCGCCCTCGGGCTGGCCACGCCGACCGCACTGCTGGTCGGCACCGGCCGCGGTGCGCAGCTCGGCATTCTGATCAAGGGACCGGAAGTGCTGGAGTCGACCCGGCGGGTGGATACCGTGGTGCTCGATAAGACCGGCACCGTCACCACCGGCAAGATGACACTGCTCGATGTCATTGCGGCCGAGGGCGAGGACACCGCCGAGGTGCTGGCACTGGCCGGTGCGCTGGAAGATTCATCGGAACACCCGATCGCCCAGGCAATCGCCAAGGGGGCCCGGGATAAGGTCGCCACGCTGCGGCAGGTCGAGGATTTCGCGAATATCGAGGGCCTGGGCGTGCAGGGGGTGGTGGACGGCCACGCGGTAATCGTCGGGCGGGCAAGGCTGCTCGCGGACTGGTCACAGCGGCTGGACGCCGAGCTCGAGCGGGCCATGCGGACAGCGGAAAACGATGGCAAGACCGCCGTCGCGGTGGGTTGGGACGGTAAAGCCCGCGGCGTGCTCGTCGTCGCGGATGCGGTGAAACCCACTTCTGCCGAAGCGATCTCGCAGCTGAAGGCGCTCGGACTCACTCCGATCATGCTGACCGGGGATAACACCGCCGCCGCGAAAGCCATTGCGGCACAAGTTGGTATCGATGAGGTGATCGCGGAAGTGCTGCCCGCCGACAAGGTCGACACCGTCAAGCGGCTGCAGGCCGAAGGCAAGGTGGTGGCGATGGTCGGCGACGGCGTCAACGATGCCGCGGCGCTGGCCCAAGCCGACCTCGGTCTGGCGATGGGCACCGGCACCGATGTCGCCATCGAGGCCAGCGACCTCACCCTGGTCCGCGGTGACCTGCGGGCGGCCGCCGATGCGATCCGGCTGTCCCGCAGGACCCTCGGCACCATCAAGGGCAATCTGTTCTGGGCCTTCGCCTATAACGTCGCGGCGATTCCGTTGGCTATGGCCGGACTGCTGAACCCGATGCTCGCAGGCGCCGCCATGGCGTTCTCCTCGGTCTTCGTGGTCAGCAACAGCCTGCGCCTGCGCGGCTTCCGCTCCACCGCGCAATAGGAATCGGGCGGGGCGGCGTCCGTGCCGTCCCGCCCGGTCCCTCGGCTTACTGCAGAATGCCGCTATTACCCACACCCATCGCGGCACTTCCGGTAGCCCATGCGGCGGCAGCACTTCCGGTCGCGGCCAAGAGGGAGAGCAGAATCATCGGTTCGACCTTTCGTAGAGCAACGTTCAGCAAACGAAAGCTACTGCCACCCAAAGGCGCCCACAATCAGCTGCGCGATACTCTCGGCAACCTCTCGCGACATTGCCAGTCAATTCCCAGCAAGAAATTTCGCGTTTATACGCGACGAAGGCCATCCACCCCACGAACTGAATCACCGACTCGGACACCACTACGACTGCGCGAACCGCGCTGCGTCGGCACCGGTGAGTTTGTCCCATGCGTGCTGGCGACCGGTTGTGATCAGGAGCAGGGCGGCGACCGGGCCGGTGATGGGAGATCCGACGCCGGCGGACCAGTCGGTGTCGGTTGCGACGAGGCGATAGCCGTTGAACTTCTTGCGGGCGTGGAATGGTGCGTCCATTGTCCAGATTCGGTTGATTGCCACTCGTGCGACGGCTACCGGCATGTCATGGGTGATGCCGAGTGGGACGGCTATGTCTTGGCCGTGCACCAGGAGGTCCATCAGGCGGTCGGCCGGTGTCGTGCCGATCGCCGTGATCCGTGCGTCGATGCTGTCGCGCAACTCGCCGAGCAGTTGCTGGGTCGTGAGGCGCTCTGCGTGGCGAATGGCGGTATCGCGAATCGCCCGGTCCAGGCTGCCGCGGGCGCGGATCACATTGATCAGGATCCAACCAATGGAGGCGCGGGCCGACAGCACCACATGTGCGACGACATCGCGCACGCGCCAGCCATCGCACAGTGAAGTCTGGTCCCAGTCGGCTTCCGACAGCGGCTCCAATAGCTGGACCAGACCGGCTCGCTCGGCGGCGACAGCCCACCAGATCTGGTCGGCACTCATCATCGTGTCCTGGGCCATCGCGTATCTCCTTGTCCCGGTTGGTGTTCCAGTAGGGTAGGAACTCCACCGAGGTGGAGGTTCCAGCGAATGTGACCGAGAACACACACCGTGACGGCCTCGTGAGTATCGGAGAGCTGTCGCGAGTCACCCGCGTACCAGTCCGCACACTCCGCTTCTACTGCGACAACGGCGTTCTGGAATCGCGGCGCAGCGGCGGCGGGCATCGGCTGTTCGATCCGGCGACCGCGGTCGATCAGGTGCTGCTGGTGCGTCGGCTACGCATGTTCGGCCTGGGCTTGTCGGCGATCATCGAAGTTCTCGCCGCAACCCTGACAATTGACGATGCGATCGCCGCGGAACGCGCAGCACTCGACACCGAACTCGGCCTGCTGTCCTGGCGGCGGGCATCGCTGCGCGCCGTCGAGGAAGCGCCACCCGCCGAACGCGCCCGACGATTGGAGCTGCTTGCGTCCGTGCAAGATCGGTACCGCGCACACGACACTCTGGTGACGTTCTGGCGGACACTACTCGCCCCGATCCCACCGGCACTGTTCGACGGATTCGTCGCGATGAACATCCCGCACCTACCCGAGAATCCGACCCCGCAGCACATGGTCGCCTTCGCCGAACTCATCACCCACGTCGCCGATCCCGCGTGCACCGCCGCGATGTCACGGCAACTCTGGCGGACGAATCCGAGCCGAATCCAGGACAAACTCGCACTGGTCACCGGGGTCGCCGAAGCGTGCTCGGCCGTTGACTCGCTCACCCGCCCGCACCCTGGCCCCGAGCTCGATCGGTTCATCGACGCGCACGCCACCGCGCGTCGCGACCGGGATACCCCACACCTGCGACATCGACTCCTCGACAACGCATCCGACAATGACCCGCGCATCCATCGCTACTGGAGACTCAGCACCGAGATAATCGGAACCACCACCGCGGGAACCGCTCTCGACTGGCTGTATCAGGCACTCGCCCAGTGGGCCGACGATGTCCACCAGCGGTAGCTGTTCGAGCTGCGGCGATAGCCACTCGGCGACTGCTTCAGCGGTCAGTGAGCACTCGAGTTCGGCCATTGAATCCGCGCGGTCACGCCTAACTGATTGCACAATGAGATCAGTCTAGGTAAATTCCCAACCGATTGCACATTGCAATCAGGAGGGATGCCAATGACACAACTGGTCCGAGTTCAGAACTTCAATGTCTCCAGCGATGGATACGGCGCAGGCGAGGGGCAGAGCCGCGAGCGCCCATTCGGCCACGCCGATCCGACCGCGCTCTTCTCCTGGGCGGGCGCCACCGCCCACTGGCCCAACCGAACCGATCCCGGCGGCACCTACGGTCTCGACGACTATTGCACCCGCGACTTCACCAACAACATCGGCGCGGAGATCATGGGGCGCAATAAATTCGGTCCACAGCGTGGACCATGGGAGAACTACGACTGGCAAGGCTGGTGGGGCGACGAACCCCCGTTCCGTACACCTGTTTTCGTCCTCACCCACCATGTGCGCCCCTCGATCACTCTCGGCGATACCACCTTCCACTTCCTCGACGCGTCTCCGAAAGAGGCACTGGAGCAGGCATTCGACGCGGCCGATGGCAAGGATGTGCGCATCGGCGGCGGTGTTGCCACGGTCCGGGAGTTCCTCGCCGCCGATCTCATCGACAACATGCACATCGCCGTCGCCTCAACCGAACTCGGCCGCGGCGAACGATTGTGGACCAGCCCCGACGAACTCACCGACCGTTTTCATCTCGAGCACATCCCGAGCCCCAGCGGTGTGGTGCATCACTTCTTCTGGCGAAGGTGATGCCACTCTCGGCCGCAACGCTCAGCGACCCCCAGGACTGGGGGCTTCCCGCCGCATCCAGCGTCCGATTCGATCTACGGTAGTAACGATTGCCCGTTTGGTGGATCAGCCAAACAGGTTCGAACGTTGCGCGGATGCGATATTCAGGAGTGACGCGGTATGCGATTCAGAGATCTCGTTGCGGCGGCCGCCGCTGTGACGGTCGTCGGCACGGGAGTGAGCCTGATGGCGCCTGCCGCCTCGGCCGCACCGATCAACAGCGCGGCCAAGGCACCGGACGGTTCCTACATCGAGAAAGTAGAGACCCGCGGCGACCGCAAACTGCAGCTCGAGATTCACTCCACGGCCATGGATCGAACCTTCCCGGTCCTGGTTGATCTGCCCGCGGACAACTCGGTCCCGCGCCCGACGCTGTATCTGGTCAACGGAGGAGGCGGTGGCGTCGACGGTAACGCTTCCTGGGATCAGAAGACCGACGCCAAGGAATTCCTCGGCGACAAGAACATCAATGTCGTCGAGCTGATCGGCGGCCGGTGGAGCTACTTCGCCGACTGGCGCGCGACCGATCCGGTGCTCGGCGTCAACAAATGGCAGACCTTCTACACCGAGGAGCTGCCGCCGATCATCGACGCGGCACTGGGCACCAACGGCAAGAACTCGATCGCGGGCTACTCGATGGCAGGGACATCGGTGCTGATGCTGGCCATTACCAAGCCCGGCCTGTTCCAAAATGTCGCCGCCTACAGCGGCTGTGCGCAGACCAGCGATCCGGTCGGCCAGAAGTTCGTGCAGACCACGGTCGAAACCTGGGGCGGCGGTAACCCGGACAATATGTGGGGACCCGCCGACAACCCGCTGTGGCAAGCCAACGATCCGGTCCTGCACGCCGACAAACTGCGCGGCACGAACCTGTGGGTCGCAGCAGGCGGCGGTCTCCCCGGCGAGCACGACGCTCCAGGCAACCCGTTCATCATGGGTGATGACAAGTACAACCCGATCAGCGTGGCCAACCACGTCGTCGTCGGTGGCATCATCGAGGCCGCGATGAGCGCGTGCTCGCACAACCTCCAGAACCGGTTGAACGAGTTGGGAATTCCGGCGACCTTCGACCTGCCCCCGACCGGCACCCACACCTGGGGCTACTGGCAGGACGACCTCAAGAATTCCTGGCCGGTGCTGTCCAAAGACCTCTACTGACCCAACCGCATTTCGGGCCCCGACCTGTGCCAGCCACGGGCCGGGGCCCGTCGCTATCGACACCGCACTACAGCGGCCGCTCGAAACGCCGGTATCGACGCGTCGCGGGCGGTCGGCTCGCAGCTACCCGATTGGCACGGTCACGCCCGCAGACGACGGCGCACCATGTAGGACCAGCTGGCTCGCGGCGTCGTTCTTCTTGTCGTTTTTCTTTCCGTTCTTGTCCTTTCCAGGGAGATCGAAGGCCAACCGGATCGTGCTGGTACTGCCGGGAGCGATCTGGTCGACGGCGTTGCTCAGTTCGGTAGTCGCGGTCGCGTCGGGGGCAAGGGTGCGGCCCGCAGCGGTGATCAGGCGCTGATCGGCGATGCGGAAGACTTGGCCGTGTTGGGAGACATTGGTGACCGTCAGCGTCACGATGGTGTAGGAACCGCCTGGGGGCGCCGACCCGGTGCGGCTCGCGTTGGATACCACCCCGGTGATGGTGAAAGCGAAGTTCCCGTCGCGCACCGCACCGGCCGGGACCGGGAATTGTCCACCGGTCGAGGGCGGCAGCGAATTGGTCGAGGCAACAGCGGACGTCGTGGGGGCTGGAACGGAGTCGGAGCCGAAGACGCCGCTCAGCAGCCACAGGGCCGCCGCGGCGACGAGTGCCAGCCCGGCCGCGATCGGTAACCACCGGCGCGCCAGCGGCTTTCGCCGAGGAACCTCGGCCGTAGATGAGACTGCCCGGGCCTCGTGCGTTCGCGGCGCCTGCCGATGCTCGGCCAAGGTCGGGGGCGGGCCGACGGCGGTCATGACGCGGGTCGGGTGACCGTCCGATGTCACAGTGGCCGGCGGGGGTGGGAGCGCCGATGCGGACCCATCCACGGCCGCACTCGCCGCGGCGGCGAATTCCCCCGCGCTGGCGTAGCGTGCCCCCGGTTCTTTGGCCATACCACGGGCTATAACAGCATCCAGTGCTGGCGGGACACCTTCGACCGCCCGCGACGCACGCGGAGGCTCGGCCATCAAATGCGCATGCATCTGCTGTGCCGGATCGCCGTCACCATATGGCAGTTTCCCGGTGAGGGTTTCATACAGCACACAGGCCAGCGAATAGACATCCGAGCGGACATCGGCCGTACCGGTGAACCGCTCCGGCGCCATATAGCCCAACGTCCCCACCACCAAGCCGGTGGCCGTGAGAGCGCTGCCGTCGGCGGCGCGGGCGATACCGAAGTCGATCAGATACACGAAACCGCTGGTGTCTTCGAGGATATTGCCCGGCTTGACATCCCGATGAACAAGCCCGGCCGCATGTGCGGCATCCAGCGCCTGCGCGGCCTGGGCAATGACCTCGACCGCCCGAGCAGGCACCAGCGCACCCGACCGCAGCCGCGTGGCCAGATCGATGCCCTCGATGTAGACCATCTCCAAAAACAGATGACCATCGACCTCACCGAAGGCACGGATCGGCACGATGTGCGGGTTGCGCACCTGGGCGCCCAGCCGGGCCTCCCGCTCGAAACGGCGTCGATAGGCAGGATCGGCGGAATACGCGGCGGACAACACCTTCAACGCGACAATGCCGCCGGTGCGGTCGCGCGCCAACCACACCTCACCCATACCGCCACGACCCACCAAGCGTTCGAGGCGGTAGTTCCCGAACGAGCCGCCAGCGCTCTGCACCGACACACCCTGACCGTAGCGCTGCGTAGCGCTGCCCCGGCGACCGGGGAGACCCGGTGCACTCGTGGCCTCAGGGTGGGGATCCGCCGGATCCTCACCCTGAGCCGCTCGGCCGACGGTTTTACCAGGCAGTCCAAGTGACCGGCAGTTCGTGGACACCATAGATATTCATGTCGGTCCTGAGTTTCACCTCGTCGGCGGGAATCGCGAGGGCCAGGGTCGGGAAGCGACGCAGCAGTCCCGCGAAACCGGCACGCATTTCGATGCGGGCCAGTTGCTGGCCGAGGCACTGGTGCACGCCGTGGCCGAAGGACACGAGACCGCGAGGCTTACGGTGCACGTCCAGGGTGTCGGGATTGTCGAAGCGCTGGGGGTCGCGATTGGCGGCCAGCAGCGAGACGACGACGGTCGATCCCTTGCCGATTGTTTCGCCACCGAGTTCGATGTCGTCGGTGGCGTAGCGATAGAAGATGTCGGCGACGGACAGGTAGCGCATGAGTTCCTCGACGGCGTCAGGGACCAGATCCGGGTCGGCGCGCAGTTCAGCCAGCTGCTCCGGATGCTCCAGGAGCGCGAAGGTGCCGAGCGCCAACATGTTCGCGGTGGTCTCGTGGCCGGCGAGCAGCAGCAGGAAGGCGATGCCCACCAGTTCCTCGATGCTGAGGTCGTCGTCGCGGGCCAGATCGGACAGTAGGTCGTCGCCGGGTTCGCCGCGCTTGCCCGTGACCAGTTCGGCAAGGTAGGTGTTCATCGCGCCGAACGCGGCCATCTTCTCCTCCAGCGTCTGGTCCTTGACCAAGAACTGGGCGGAGTTGACCTGGAAAGTCGCCCGGTCCGCGTAGGGCACACCCAGCAGTTCACAGATCACCAGCGAGGGCACCGGCAGAGCGAAGGCCTTGACCAGGTCGACCGGCGGGGTCAGCCGCGCCATCTCGTCCAGTTGCCGCTCGGTGATGTCGACAATGTGCTCTTCGAGCTGCTTCATCCGTTTGACGGTGAAGGCGCCGGTGAGCTCGCGCCGCAGGCGGGTGTGGTCCGGCGGATCCATGGCGATGAACAAGCCCGGTATCTGCGGGGACGGTTCGGTGGCGGCGGGCATGCCCGGGGTTTCGTATGGCACGTGGACGATGCCGATGTCCTGGCGGGAACTGAACCGGGTGTCGGCCATGAGCTTGCGGACCGCGTCGTAACCGGTGACGAGCCAGCCCTCGTGCCCGTCGGGGAAGAGCATGGGGCTGACCGGGCGAGCCTCGCGCAGCCGGGTGATTTCGCGGGGCGGGGCGAAGGGGCCCGCATTGCGTTCCATGGGGAGGCCGTGCGGGACGGGAACCGTTTGAGTCATGGGGTTTTCCTGATCAGGTAATAGGGATGAGTTGGCAGGGTCTAGTCGCCGGAGACGATGGTGATCGCGCCGGACGGGCAGATCTGGGCGGCCTCGCGGACGGCCGACTCCCACTCGGGCGCGGGTGTGGTGTCCAGTGGCACCACTCGGCCGTCCTCGTCGTTCTGGTCGAATACTCTGGGCGCGGTCAGTACGCACATGCCGGCGCCGATGCAGCGTTCCCGGTCCACCCTGAGTTCCATCAGTTACCCCTTCTTCGAAATGACCGGGCCGCTGCTGAGCGTGTACGCGCGCAGCTCGATGCCGTCGAGGATCGTCTTGTCGCCGTATGCCTTCCGCAGCCCGGAAGCGGAAATCGCTGAACTATTCACGTGAACACTGTCGCCAGGCCGCCTGATATCGAGCTGACACCGGCCTGACACGGTGTTGGACCTGGTCACACCGAACATCGCGCGACCGTTCGCCGTGATGACGGTCGCGCGCTCGTGTGATGGCGGTGCGACGCGCTTGGCGCTGGCTGTGCGAGGCGCGATGCCCGTGGATGGTGTGCCATTTGATGCGGGCGCACCGTGGGGCCATGGGCGCACCACCCTCCGGCTGTTCACCGCGCTGAGATCATCTCGGGCAGGGAATTGCTGTCACCGAGGCGACCGGGAAGTTCACACGCGAGCTGGCGTGCACTGGCCGCGACTCCACCTTCGACCGCAGGAAAGCCGACCGATC
The DNA here is from genome assembly GCF_050955785.1 of Nocardia sp. CA-084685. Taxonomy (NCBI): domain Bacteria; kingdom Bacillati; phylum Actinomycetota; class Actinomycetes; order Mycobacteriales; family Nocardiaceae; genus Nocardia; species Nocardia sp. CA-084685. Next base: position 218,454 of record NZ_CP192094.1, on the reverse strand, counting down.
CCGGCGCACGACGCCGATGTGGCATCGTGGCGCCGGTCGAGTCTCGACAGAGCCGGGTGCATTACGCCGCGATGGCGTGCCGAATGATGATGTTGCCGTAGGAGTTACGCGCGTAGACCTGCACGGTGTCCGCATTGTGCGCATGCCGGTCGACCGGTTGCATCTGGTTCTGCACGGTGCCGTGCTTGGCATTGGTCTCCACCAGGACGGCGCTGCTCGGGCTGATACCTACCTCCAATTCGCCCATGGACGTCTCCAGCCGCACCACGCCGCGCGACGCTTCACCGATGCGGATATTGCCCTTGGCGGCTTTCGCGGTCACCGAATCGCGCGGACGCTCGATGATGATGTCGCCGGCGGCGATCTCGAGGTCGCACTGTCCGAGTTCACCGGTGCCCAGCAATCGGCCGACACCGGCGGTGCCCTCGAGCCGGGAGCCGGTGGGCACCTCGATGATCACCTCGATCGTCGGGTTGCCGCCGAATGGAGTGTAGGTGCGCCAGTCTTTCGGCGTCTTGACGGTCAGGGTGCCATCACTGAAATCGACCTGGGTTTGTTCGGCGGCGCGCACGTCGCCCTTTTTGGACGCATCGGCCGGTCGGACCTCGACGACGGTGTCGGTACGGTCGGCGGCGATGACCGTGACATTGCCGGACAGCACGTCGACGGTGACGGCGATCGGTTCGGGGGTCTGGAATACGTACATGGCTGTTCTCCTTCAGCGTGTGAATCGGTTGGTGTGTGAACTGCTGCTGTGCTGTTCACGAGCACTACTTTCGCCAGCACGGCTGATACCGAACTGACGCCGACCTGACACGTCCGCTGACACGGTATTCGGCCTGTTCAGGGCAGTAAAATGCTCGATCGGCAATGTGTTCCGCAGGTGCGCTACCGCTGATCGCCCGCCGTAGAACCGGTGGAAATTCGTTGGCGCCTACTCTGGCGGTCGCAGCGGCGGCAATCCGAGGTCGAGGGGCCGACTTGCGGCCCACGGCAGAATGGTCCGAGTGCAGATCGGGATGCTTGGACCGCTCGAGATTCGGGTAGATGACGGGGGATTGCTAGAGGTACCAGGTGCTCGGTTGCGCGCACTGTTGATCGCCCTCGCGCTCGAACCCGGTCGTGCGGTCCCCAAAGCCAAACTGGTCGACTGGATTTGGGGTGAGCAGCCGCCGTCCGACGCGGCGAATGCCTTACAAGCACTGGTTTCCCGACTGCGACGCGTGCTGCCGGAAGGGACGCTCGACGTGCAGGCGGGCGGATACCGGCTGACGGTGCAGCCCGACGCTGTCGATGCCGTGCGCTTCGAACAGCTTCTCGACCAAGCCCGCGGCGGTGACGTCGCGCACCAGGCCGAGCTGCTGCGGGAGGCCCTCGACCTGTGGCGCGGTGCGCTGATGCAGGACGTCGGTGTGCCGGACAGTGCGGCCGTCGACGCGGTGATCACCCGGCTCGAGGGGCTGCGTCTGGCCGCCATGGAGGATCTGTACGAAGCGGAGATCCGCCTCGGCCGGGGTGCGGAGCTGGTCAGCGAGCTGACCGAGCTGGTGGCCCGGCATCCGGTGCGGGAACGGCTCATCGCCGCACTGATGCGTGCGCTCGCCGCCGCAGGTCGTGGCGCGGAGGCACTGATCGTGTACCAGCGGGCACGGGAAGTCCTCGCCGACGAGCTGGGCGTGGATCCCGCACCGGAGCTGTCCGCACTGCACATCGCACTGCTGCGCGGCGAAGGGGGAGCCCGGGAAAACGAGCGCAATACGAACCTGCGGGCCGAGTTGACCAGCTTCGTCGGCAAGGACGGCGATATTGCCGCGGTGCGCGAACTCATCGCGGCACATCGGCTCACCACCCTGACCGGGCCCGGTGGCTCAGGAAAAACCCGGCTGGCCCTGGAAACCGCGCGGACCCTGCTCGACGACTTGCCGGACGGGGCCTGGCTGGTAGAACTGGCGTCCGTCGGTGCGAGCGGTGATGTGGCGCAATCGGCGCTCGCCGCGCTCGGGCTCCGGGATGCGCTGCTCGGCGCCGCACCGAATGCGGACCCTATGGACCGGCTCGTCGCGGCGCTCCGCGAGCGCGAGACGTTGTTGATCCTGGACAACTGTGAACACGTGATCGACGCCGCGGCGGCATTCGCCCACCGGCTGCTCGGCGAGTGTCAGCGGCTGCGGATCCTCGCGACGAGCCGAGAACAGCTCGGCATCACGGGCGAGGCGTTATGGCAGGTCGTTCCCCTGACGTTGCCCGCCGAGAACGCGGATCCCAGCGAAATCCAGTCCTGCGCCGCCGTTCAGCTGTTGCGGGACCGGGCCGGCGTGGCACACAAGGATCTCGCGGCCGATGCCCGCACACTGTCGACCATGGCGCGCGTCTGCCGAGCGCTCGACGGCATACCGCTGGCGATCGAACTGGCCGCGGCCAGACTGCGCACCATGTCCCTCGAGCAACTCGCCAACCGCCTCGACGATCGGTTCCGCCTGCTGACCGGTGGCAGCCGTACCGCAATCCCGCAGCACCGGACGTTGCGGGCAGTGGTCGACTGGAGCTGGGAGCTGCTCACCGACGCCGAACGAATGGTGCTGCGCAGGCTCGCGGTGTTCTCCGGCGGCGCGAGTTTGGAGGCGGCTGAGCAGGTCTGCGCGGATACGGGGGGCGGTCCCGAAGGGCAAGGGAATGGGAAAAACCCAGTGGTCGAGCGGTGGGAGGTGCTGGAGCTGCTGACCGCACTGACCGAGAAATCACTGCTGCTGTCCGTGGCGGACAGTGCTCCTCCCGCCGGCTCGCCCGGTGGGCCGCGCTATCGGATGCTCGACACGATCAAGCAGTACGCCCGGGACCGGCTCGTGGCGTCGGGGGAAGCGGATCTTATACGCCGAGAGCATCTTTCGTACTTCACCGAACTAGCCGCGACTGCGGAGCCGCACCTGCGCCGCGCCGACCAGTTGGAGTGGCTCGCCACGCTCGAGGCCGAGCACGACAATATCGCCGTCGCGATGCGCGGCGCGCTCGCGGCCGGGGACGCGGCGGGGGCGATGCGGCTCGCGGCGGCAGCGGGCTGGTACTGGTGGCTCAGCGGGCACAAGGCCGAGGGCATGGAGCTGATCACCGCCGCCGCCGACCTGCCCGGCGAGGTGGATGATGAGACCCTGGCCATCGTGTACGGGCTGATCGTGCACTTCATGTCCTCGGGCCCCAATGACGAGCGCCAAGTCGACGAATGGATCCACAAGGCATACCGGTTCAGCCAGCGCAGTCGGTCCCGCTATCCCCTGCTGGCGTTCACCGCCGCACTGGAACACATGTTGCAGGGGCCGGACCAGTATCTGTCCGCGTTCGAACCGCTGCTCACCGACGAAGACCCCTGGGTGCGCGCACTGGCCCGGCTACTCCTTGGCAGGATGCGGATCGTGCTCGGCCAGGACGGGCGGGAGGCGGACGAGTATCTCGAGACCGCGCTCGCCGAATTCCGGGCCATCGGCGAGCGCTGGGGGATTTCGTTCGCGCTGACCGAGCTGGCGGACCGAATCGCCGTGCGCGGCGAATTCGCCACTGCCTGCGGGTACTTCGATCAGGCGATCGCGGTGGTCACCGAGGTGGGCACGATCGACGATGTCGTCCGAATGCGCTCGCGGCAGGCGCAGCTGTACTGGCTACTGGGTGATGCGCAGGCCAGCGCGGCGGCCATGGCCGAGGCGCAGCGGTGCGCGGATCAGTCCGGATGGCCGAACACTCTGGCTGTTTTGGCCCTGGAGAAGGCGGAGCTGGCCCGTTGGAACGGCGACACCGAGCAGACACACCGGCAGATCGGCGTCGCGACAACCGCACTGGGCAGCGATGCGGAGCAGGCACAGATCAGGGCGGTGACACACAACCAGCTCGGCTACCTCGCAGACGGTCTCGACGAAGCCCGCGAAGAATACGCGGCGGCCTTCCAGGCGGCGTCCGAGGCGGGATATGCGCCCCTGCTCGCCCAGGTGCTCGTCGGAATCGCGGACCTGGCGCTGCGGACCGACCAAATCGAGCAGGCCGTACGGCTGCTCGCGGCGAGTGCCGGAGTACGCGGACTGCCCGATCGTTCCCAACCGGATGTGGCCCGCATCGAGCAGACAGCACGACGTCGCCTCGGTGCAGCGCGCTTCACCGAGGCGACGAACGAAGGGGCTCAGGCGGACTGGCGTGAACTGGTGGCAACTACGCTCGCTTGCTGAACGTGGCACGTGACCACACGTATCCGACGAGGGCGAACCCGGCACACCAGGCCAGCGCCGCGGCGGTGTAGCCCCCCGAGGGATGGCCGGTGAGAAACCCACGCAGTGATTCGATGATCGGCGTGAAGGGCTGATACTGCGCGAACTGCCGCACGCCCTGTCCCATCTTGTCGGCGGGCACGACCGCGCTGCTCACAAAGGGCAGCATGATCAGCGGCACCACGCCCATGCCCGCCGACTCCGGAGTTTTCGCGGCCATTCCGAGCGCCACCGTCAGCCAGGAGGCCGCGAAGGATGTCGCCGCCATGATGCCGATCGCGCCGAGCCAGTCGAGTGCGGTCGCGGGCGGCCGGAACCCCAGCCCGAAGGCCACACCGATAACGGCCGCGATGGCTACCGCATTGGTCAGTATGGTGGCCACGACGTGACCGGTCAGTACGGCGCTACGGGATACATCCATAACCTTGAACCGGTTGATGATGCCCTTCGCCATATCGGAGCTCACCGATACCGCGGTACCCGACAACCCGTAGCTGATGGCCAGCAGGATCATGCCCGGCGTCGCGTAGTCGATGTAGTGTTCGCCGACATCGAAGGCGCTGCCGAACACGTACACGAAGATCAACATCATCACGACCGGCATCAGCGCCGCGTTGAATACCGTGACCGGAGTTCGGGCGATGTGTTTGAAGTTGCGCCGCAGCATGATCGACGAATCGGCCAGCGGTGCGGAAATGGTGCTCATTGTGCGTTGGCCTCCGTGGTTGCGTGACCGGTCAGGGAAAGGAAAACGTCATCGAGATCAGGGGTGTGGACGGAGACTTCCTCGGCGTCGATCGAGATTTCGGCGAGCCGGTCCAGCAGGTGGCGCAATGATTTCGTCCCACCGTCGCCCGGCACCCGCAAAGTCAGCGCCTCGTCGTCGCGGGTGGATCCGGGCAGGATCCGCGCCGCCGCATCCAGTTCCGTGACAGTGGTGAACCGAAGCCGGATGTGGCTGCCGGGCACCTGGCGCTTGAGGTCGTCGGGCGTGCCCTCGGCGACTATGCGGCCCTGGTCGAGCACCGCGATCCGATCGGCCAACTGATCGGCTTCCTCGAGATACTGGGTGGTGAGGAAGATCGTCACGCCATCGGACGTCAGATCCCGCACGATTTCCCACATCGTGCGACGACTACGCGGATCCAGTCCCGTGGTCGGCTCGTCGAGGAAAACGATTTCCGGCCTGGTGACCAGCGTCATCGCCAGGTCGAGCTTGCGGCGCATACCCCCGGAATAGGTCGCCGCCCGCTTGCGCGCCGACTCGAGCAGATCGAACCGTTCCAGCAACTCGGTAATCACCCGCTTGCCTTCCGCCCCCCGCAGGCGGTGGATATCCGCCATCAACTGGAGGTTCTCCTCCCCCGTCAACAGGTCATCCACCGCCGCGAACTGACCGGTGACCCCGATCGCCGCGCGCACCGCCTTGGTCTCGGACGCGATATCGTGCCCGGCAACACGCGCCGTGCCGCTATCGGCCTTCAACAGCGTGGTCAGCACATTCACCGTCGTCGTCTTACCGGCCCCATTCGGACCGAGCAGAGAAAAAATCGTCCCGGCACCGATATCCAAATCAATGCCATCGAGGACGACTTTGTCCCCGTATGCCTTTCGCAGCCCAGTCGCCGCAATCGCTGAAGTTGTCATGGCGACTACTGTCATCGGCGGGCCTGATACCGACCTGACACCGAGCTGACATGGCGTTTGCCCTGGTCACAGCGATTGGCCCGCGGAGATGGTGCGGTGTGGTGTGGCTTGCCTGCCGTCCTGCGGCTCCACCCGCTGGCCACGATGGTGGCCAAGCCATCAGCCCGGGCGGCGTGGACTCTCGAAGTGTCGAATGTTCCTGCGGCGGCGATGGTTCCGAAGTGACGGACAATCGACCCGACGGCTCCGAATCGGGCCGCTGCAAGAGCGCAGCCAACTGGGCGGGGCCCCACACATCGCAGAGACGCTGACGATGGTCGAAGCTGACGCTCGCGGCCAGGCAGTGCGTGCTTTCCGTCTGGGCGGCGTGGGCTCTCACAGTGTCGAATGTCCCTGCGGCGGCGATGGTTCCGAAGTGACGGACAATCGACCGGACGGCTCCGAATCGGGCCGCTGCAAGAGCGCAGCCAATTGGCGCGGCTCCACACATCGCACATACGCTGACGATGGTCGAAGCTGACGCTCGCGGCCAGGCAGCGCGTGCTTTCCGCGGATTCCTTTCCGTTCATCGCAATTCAGTCCGACGGCAGCGCAGCATCCGGCATGAGCGCGTGTCGCGGTGAACCTCCGATGGGTCGCAAGCCGCGCGCTAATCAACCTCTGTCGCGGTGAACTTCCGATCGGCCGCAAGCCACGCGCTGATCAATCTGTGTCACGGTCAACCTCCGATCGGCCGCAAGCCACGCGCTGATCAGCGTGTTTCGGATACTGCGGCGAAAGGGGTTGACCCTGACCCTGCGTCAGGGTTGGAGCCTTGTCGCATGACGAATGACATCACTTCCTCGACTCGGCTCGCTCCGCCGATCGGCGGATTCCAAGAAATCGACGGCCGCCGGGTTTTCGTACATCGGTCGGGCCGCGGCGGACCGGCCGTCGTGTTCCTGCCCGGTGCGAGCGCGGTCGGCCTGGACTATTTCGGCGTCCAGCAACAAGTTTCGCAATTCACCACGGCCGTGGTCTACGACCGTGGCGGCACCGGCTACAGCGATCCCCTGCCGCTGCCGCGCACCGCGGCCGCGGTGGCAACGGAACTACGTGAATTGCTGCGCGCCGAAAACATCAGCGCTCCCTATGTTCTCGCGGCACACTCCCTCGGCGGCTTCTACGCGCATCGGTTCACACAGTTGTACCCGCGGGACGTGGCAGGACTGGTCTGGATGGACGCGCTGCACCGCGACTGGGACGACTTCATGCCGCCCACAGCCAGTCTGGCCGCGGCCGAGCAGATGGCAGCCGATCCGGAGCAACTCCGACAGATGGGCCCGGCGCTGCGCGAGCTGCGCGCCGAGCTGCTCGCGGACTACCCCGAGCACATACGGCAACCGCTGATCGATGCCAAGGCGAGCGACGAATGGATGCGGATCGGCATCGCCGAACGTGCCGCCTTGACCGATCTCGCCACCGAACTGCGAGCGGGACCGAACATCCCCGATGTCCCGGTGGTCGCACTCACCGTCGTGGGCAACGACCCCGCCCAGCAGGCGCTGACCTCGCAGGAAATGAACGACGCCAAGACGAGAATGGATGCGGCCCTGGTGCGCGCGGTCTCGCACGGGGAACAACGCATCCTCTCCGACACCCTCCACCACCGGCTCTGCTTCGACCGCCCCGACGCCGTGATCCAGGCAATCCGCGACGTCGTCGACTGGGCTGCGCTCACCCACCCCGCCAGCGTGCCATCGCCCTGAACTCGGCACGACCATGCCCAACAACGGACGAGAATGGCCCCGGCCCTGCCGCGCAGTCTCGCACGGGGAACAACGCAACCTCTCCAACACCCTCCACACCGGCCCTGCTTCGACCACGCCGTGGTCGAGGCAATCCGCGACGTCGTCGGCCGGGCTTTCACCCACCCCGCCAGCGTGCCATCGCCCTAGACTCGGCACGACCATGCCCGACGACGACAGGACAACGGTGCTGACCATCGGCCGGCTCGCGGCGACCGCAGGGGTGACCGTGCGCGCCGTGCGCCACTACCACCATGTCGGCCTGCTACCCGAGCCCGAGCGCGATGCCTCCGGCTACCGCCGCTACAGCGCGCAAGCCGCGGTGGATCTGATCCGGATCAGGACCCTCGCCGACGCCGGTGTTCCGCTGGCCCGCATCGACGCACTGCTGCACGCCCAGCCGACCGAATTCGCCGCGGCCATCACCGACATCGACGCCGAATTGCAGCGCAAGATCGACCAGCTCACCGAATACCGCAGCCGCATCGCCGATCTGGCAAGCGGTGAAAGCCTTGTCCTGCCCCCTGAGGTGGTCGCTATCCTGAACCGGATGCGCAGTCTCGGCGTCAGCGAACGCAGAGTACGAGCCGAGCGCGACTCGTGGATCCTGCTGCAAGCACTGGACCCGCAGGCCATGCCACAGCGGATCCGGGACAAGACCGCAGACCTCGACGACCCCGAGACGACCCGCCTGTATCTCGCCTGCGATCAAGCAGTCGACTGGCTCCCGCACGATCCACGCCTGGACCGCCTCATCGACGACCTGGACGCATGGGAGATCCGACACGAACGAGACAGCGGTCGACAGGAGAGCTTGCAGCTGATCTCTTCCCGGATCTCCGAAGCGTCCCTGGCATGGCAACGCATCATCACCGCGCTCACCCACCGCGCCGAGCGCCGCCGAACCACCGAGCACCGCGGCTGAACCCGGCACTGAGGTCAGCTCCGACAGCTGGTGCACGCACTCTGTGTCCGCAGCGGAAATCTCTCAGCTTTTCTTTTAACCTCTGCCTGTCGCAGCCGAAGTGATCGGCTGCGACAGGCAGAAGTTGTTTAGGCGAGAATTGTTGGTGCCGTGGAGATTTCGTTCTCGTTCGGCAGCGTGTCGGCGTGACTCTGGGCGGCCACCGCATCATCATCGTCGGGTTCTGTCCAAAGAGCCTGAAAAGAGACGCGGTGGCCGTGGGTGCCAGTGTGCCTCAAGCGATGAGTTCGGTCGAGTCAACGCGCTCGTTCGATCTGGATTGTCTTGCGGTGTTTCGTAATTCGTTCTATGACTGCCTCGAGCGGCGGTCCGACGCACTGTTCGAGCTGACCGAGGCGGTGCTGTGCAGCGATGGTCCCGTGCATACCTTGGTCGGATTGTCGTTGGCCGCCGAGCACCGCCGCGGACATGGCGCGCTATATGACGGTCTGGGTAGTGGCCGTATCGACTTCGCAAGGCTGCGGCGATCCGTGGCTGGGCTGCCGGTGCCGCGTGACGGCGACGGCCGGATCTTGCTGGCCGTCGATGTCAGTCCGTGGCTGCGCCCGGACGCCGCGACCAGTCCCGATCGGGCGTTCTGCCACGTCTACGGACGCGGAAAAGGCCAAGCGCAAATGATTCCTGGGTGGCCCTACTCGTTCGTGGCGGCGCTCGAGCCCGGCCGCACATCATGGACCGCGATGCTTGACGCGGTGCGCATCGATCCCGACGACGACCTGACCACGGTGACCTCCACACAAATTCGTGAGGTTGTCGACAGACTCCGTCTGGCCGGGCAGCACCAGCCCCACGACCCGGCGATCCTGATCGTATTCGACGCCGGCTACGACATCACCCGCCTGGCATATTTGCTGGTTGACCTGCCCGTGGAACTGGTCGGCAGAATCCGCAGCGACCGGGTCCTGGCGTTGCCTGCCGCGGCCCGTCCAGCGGCCAGGACCGGACGTCCAGCCAAACACGGACCCGAATTCGTGCTCGCCGACGCCACCACCTACCCCAAACCGCAAGTGTCGACCCACACCGACACCGACCGTTACGGCTTGGCCGAAGCCAGCGCCTGGCACCGACTGCACCCCATGCTCAAGCATCGCGGCAACTGGGCCGACCACGCCGGCCCGCTGCCGACGATCGAGGGCACCCTGCTGCGGCTGCGGGTGCAGTACCTGCCCGGCGACCGCAACCCGAAACCGGTCTGGCTGTGGTGTTCCAACCCTGACGCCACCGCTACAGAGGTGGACCGATACTGGCGAACGTTCCTGCGCCGCTTCGACATTGAGCACACGTTCAGATTCTTCAAACAAACCCTCGGCTGGACCCGCCCCCATCTGCGCGATCCCCACGCCGCCGACCGCTGGACCTGGCTGGTAATCGCTGCCCACACCCAACTACGGCTGGCCCGCAACCTCACCCACGACCTGCGTCGCCCCTGGGAGAAACCAGCCTCCCGACCCGACCGGCTCACCCCCGCACGAGTCCGCCGAGGGTTTCGGAACCTCCGCCCGACAACAGCCCTACCCGCCAGAGCACCGAAACCCTCCCGCCCCGGCCCGGGACGCCCACCCGGCTCCAAAAACAAGCAACCCGCCCCACACCAACCAGTAGGCAAAAACGCCACAACCCCCACCAGCACAGCTGGTGGGGGTTAAAAGACAAGCTCAGTGAGCGTCCGAGAACTTGGGCAGGTCTGGTCTCAAAGCGTCGATTAGCAGTCGGCATTCCTGGCGTAGGCATCATCGAATAGGTCCCAGCCGTTGCGGTGGCCGCCCGTGCGCGTCTCGGCCATCCAGCCCGCCTCGACAGCCGCTTCGACAAACGCCCGGACCACGCCGGGCATGTTCAGATTCAGCGAAAGGTCACCGATCCAGATATCACCGGCAGCGGAAAACCCGCCGTCTGGGACGTGGCGTTCCCCGTCGGGACGGAAGACCAGTGTCAGTCCTGCCACCGACCCGATTTGCCGCAACCGCAGGACTTCCTCTCAGCCGTCTACATGTTGGTGGTAGGTCTTCCACAAGTACTGCCGCTCACCCACCGTAAGCACTCGGCGGCGGCGTTCTTTCGTCACGGCGCGATGCTAATGCGGATCCATGGATCCGGCTGTCGGTTGTCGAGGGGCCAATCGCCGTGACATGGTCATGATCGTGGCGATGTAGACCATGACTTGGTGGTGCTCGGGTCGGATTTCGTAGTCGCGGACGCAGCGGCGGTGTTTGCTGATCCAGGCGAATGTGCGGCGACCCAGCGGCGTGGCAGCACGACGAAGCCGGGATCGCAGCGTTCACGATCGCGACGGTCAAGTTCAACACCTGCTGAGACCAGCGCACCAACCGGCCGGAGTAGCCGGCATCGCCCAGGTCAGCGTGATTCTGGAGAACTTGGCGCGCACGGCCGCCAGCAATGGTTGTGCGCCGTCGCGGTCCTGGGTACTGGCGGCGGTCACGACCACCAGCCTCAAATCGGCTCGATAACGCTCTTGCGAAGATGCCCGTAGACCACCGAAGTGCGTACGTCCGCGAGTTCCTGCCGCACGGTCAGCTTGTCCAGGACCACCGCGTGCAGATGGTCGGTGTCGCGAACCGCCACATGGAGCAGGAAGTCCTCGTTCCCGGTGAGCACGAAGACTCCGATCACCTCGGGCATCCGCGCCACGAAGGCCTGGAACTGCTCGATGATCGCCCGCGTCGGCGGCCGTACCCGTACGGCGATGATCGCCTGCAGGCCCCGGCCGATCGAGGGTAGGTCCACCTCGGCATGGAATCCGAGCAGCACACCGCGCTCACGAAGCGAGCGCACCCGTTCCAGGCACGTGGAGGGCGCGATACCCAACTCCTGTGCCAGGTCCCGGTTGGTGCGCCGACCGTCCTGCTGCAGAAGCCGCAGCAACGCCGAATCTAGTTCATCCATATTCCGCCTCATAAGCAAGCAACCGAATTTGGTTCGGCCAGCGTCCCATAGGCCCGGACTAATTGCTAGCTTGCTCGCAGTATTCCGTTCATGATGCGCTTCTCCGCGATGCGGGCGGCGGCGATGAAGTAAGGGGTTTCAGTGGTGGACGAGCGCAGGACCAAGGTCTTGGCGATCAGTTCCGTCGTGACGGCCGCGCTGTTGTGGAGCAGTTCGTACGCGGTGACCAAGCAGGTGCTGGCCGACGTCGGGCCATTGACCATCGGAGCCATCCGCTTCACCTTCGCCGCCATGCTGCTCGGGATCATGGTGCGCATGCGCCGCAACCCGGTCGCGCGGCCGGATGCCCGTCAGCGGCGAATGATCTACCTGAGCGGCGTGCTCGGCATCACGGTCTACTTCGTGCTGGAGAACATCGGCGTCGAACTATCGACCGCCTCCGACGCCTCACTCATCGTGGCCACCTACCCGCTGATGACGATGCTGGTGGAACTCGTGGTCTTGCGGGCCAGGCTGCCGCTGCTGCGAGTCGGCGGCGTGCTGCTCGCCGCGGCGGGAGCCTTCCTGGTCGTGCGCAACGGCGCGGAAGTCGGAGGCAGCGCACGCTGGTTCGGCGATGTCCTGCTGCTGCTCGGCGGGCTGGTGTGGGCCGGATACAACGTGCTGGGCAAGTACGCGGGCCGCGACCAGGACGCGGTGAATCTCACCTACTACCAGACCATGGCAGGAGCCACCGGCTTCCTGCTCGCCTCGCTCCTGGAAATCCGGGACTGGCGGGTACCGGACACCACGGCCTCCGCGCTGCTCGCCTACCTGGCCGTGGCATGTTCTATCGGCGGCTTCCTGCTCTACAACTACGGTCTGCGCCGAATGACCTCGAGCGTCGCGGTCAACATCCTCAACCTGGTACCTGTGTTCGGCGTGCTCGGTGCCGTGGCGGTCAACGGCGAGACGATCCGACTCGGCCAGATCCTGGGCGGCGTGATCATCATCGCCGGTGTGACAGTCGGTTTGATCGAGCGTCGAACAGTGCTGGACAAAGCCACGATTCCCGAACCGACGCCGATCGGCGAGTGCGCGTAAAGGAGTCCGAGAAGAGCCGATGACGGGGATCCAAATAACGCTGCGGCACTTCACAATAACGGCAGTCGGTCGGCCACGGCCGCGAGAGGATCGAGCGATATTCGATCAGTTCGATAAGGACCGCCGCCGGTCCCGCACCCGAAGGAACTGCACCTGGTTTCGGCGTCCGGTTCTCCGACAACCTGGAAGGCACCGAATTCGAGCGCTGGATCCGAGACCCGAAAAGGGGCCAGTGGTTCGATAAAGACGGTCGACCAGTCTTCGGCCGGTCGGCTGGACTCCGCACACGTTCGGGGCTGCCCCAGGGGTGGTGCCCGAGGTGGCGGCGACCGCGACGGACCGAAGCAAAGCAGAGTTGGACGACGGGAACGGTCCGGTATCCGCCGCCCGACTCCATTACGCTGATGCCGAACGCGCGGGAATGATGTGGAAATGCGGGTGACTGGGTTGTCGGATCTGCTGCTTGGTGTCGACATGGGTACGGGCAGCACCAAGGGGGTGCTGACAACCAGCGACGGCAAGATCCTCGCGATGGCGGTCCGAAAACACGGCATGAGCCTTCCTCGGCCGGGCTGGGCAGAGGTAGACGCAGAGACCATCTGGTGGAGCGATCTGGTCGAAGTATGCCGCGAACTCGTTCCCCATATCGCAGAGCATCGTCTAGCCGGCATATGCGTCAGTGGCGTCGGTCCGTGCCTGCTGCTGTGCGACCAGGATTTGCGCCCGGTCCGGTCGGCGATTCTCTACGGAATCGACATGCGGGCTACGGCGGAGATAACTGAACTCACTGACCGACTCGGTGCCGACGAAGTGCTGCGGCGTTGCGGTAAAGCGCTGTCGACGCAAGCAGTGGGACCGAAAATGCTGTGGGTGGCGGGGAACGAGCCCGATGTGTGGCGACGGGCCACCCGGTGGTACAACTCCAGCTCATATGCCGTCGCAAAACTGACCGGGGCCTACGTGCTCGACCACCATACGGCCAGCCAGAGTGACCCGCTGTACGACCTGCGCGGGCAGGATTGGGCGAAGGATTGGATCGGCGATATCGTCGGGCATCTCGAGATGCCGCAGATCGTTTGGCCACATGAGGTTGTGGGCGCAATAACGTCAGCGGCCGCACAGGAGACGGGCCTACCCGCCGGCACTCCCGTCTGCGCGGGTACCGTCGACGCCTGGAGTGAGGCTTTCAGTGCCGGGGTGCGGCGCCCCGGGGACGTGATGCTGATGTACGGCTCGACGATGTTCTTCGTCCAGGTTCTTCCTACCCTCCAAACCCACCCGCTGCTATGGACAACCGCTGGCATCGAGCCGGGGCAGTTCACGCTCGCCGCGGGAATGTCGACCTCGGGGTCGCTCACGTCATGGGTTCAGCAGTTGACCGGGGACGTGCCGTTCGAGCAGCTCATCGCCGAGGCTGCGGCAGTGCCGCCTGGATCCGACGGCCTGGTACTCCTGCCGTACTTCGCTGGTGAGCGCACGCCGATTTTCGACCCGAGAGCGCGTGGCGTCGTCGCCGGACTCAGTCTGCGGCACGGGCGGGGCCACCTCTTCCGTGCTGCCTACGAGGGCATCGCCTACGGCATCCGGCAGATCATCGAGTTTCTCGACAGCGAGCAGACTCCGATCGAACGACTCGTGGCTGTCGGCGGCGGGACGCAGGGCGGCTTGTGGACTCAGATCGTGAGCGACGTCGTCGGCCGGCCCCAGGTGGTACCGACCCAAACCGTGGGCGCGAGCTACGGCGACGCGCTGCTCGCCGCGATCGGAACCGGCCTGGTTCCACCGGAGACCGACTGGGCGACCGTCGGTCAACTCATCGAACCCAACCCCCGCACCCGGACACTTTACGACGAACTGTTCGGCGTCTACGACAGCCTGTACGGAGCGACGAAGCCGCTCGTGCACACGCTGTCCTCCATCCAGGAGTCCCCCTTCACCGAGTGACTGACGGATGTTCGCTCGACATGCAAGTCCGGCCGCAATTGGCCCTGTTTACATCTCCCGACGATGTTGGACGCTGGCGCGGACCTCATGCCTGTCCGTGCGAGACGCGGGATCGGCGCGCCAATGAATCGATGAGTACCGCCAGGGCAAGAACAGCACCGGTGATCATGAACCGCGGGGCCGACGACAGATTCAGCAATGTCAATCCGTTCGAGATGGACTGGATCACAAGGATTCCCAGCAGGGCTGAATACGCCGATCCTCGACCACCGAACAGGCTCGTACCGCCTATGACGGCAGCGGCGATGGCGTTGAGATTGACGTCGCCGGTGCCAGCACTCTGGCTGGCCGAGGCCAGCCGGGCCGCCATAAAGATACCTCCGAGCGCCGCGAGCGTGCCGGTGAGGACGAACGCAGACGTATAGACCCGGTTGACGTTGATACCGGCCCGGCGCGCGGCCTCCACGCCGCCGCCGACCGCGAACATGTGCCTTCCCCAGCGGGTCCGGGTCAGGCCATAGTTTGCCACCACGACCGCGATGACGAACACCATGAACATCCACGGCACTCCATTGTCCTGGTTGAGATACCAGGTGGCCGCGAGGAGGACGACCAGGAGCGCACCGCTCTTGATCAGCCGGGATTGCGCAGACGGCCGGGATAGATTGGCCCGTGCCCGTTCTCGGATGTTCGCCAGACCGGCGACGAGCACGCCGACCGCGGCGACGACGCAGATTACATAAGCCACAGCGGGTGGGAGGAACTGCTGCTGGCCGAAGGTCACCAGCTGCGAACCGTACGGCAGGTTGATCGACCCGTGGCTGCCGAGCAACTGAAGCTGAAGTCCGAGGAAGGCGAGCAGGCCGGCCAGAGTCACAACGAAGCTCGGCATACCGAATCGGGTATAGACCAGGGAATAGAGCAGCCCGATCAGCGCACCGCTGAGCAGAGCCGCGAGGACGGCGACCGGCATGGGCCAGCCCTTGTTGACCCACAGGACCCCGAGGAACGCCGCCGAGAGACCACTCAGGGAACCCACCGACAGGTCGATCTCCCCGAGAATCAGGACCAGCACGATGCCCAGGGAGATCATGCCGACGGCCGCACTGTCGTACAGCAGGTTGACCAGGTTCGTCGAGGTGAGGAAGACCGGGTTCAGGGTCTGGAAAACAACGGCGATGCCGACCAGACCGACGAGGACGGGGAGCGGTCCCAGATCACCGGAGCGCACGCGGCGACCGAATCCGGTGATCATACCGCCGACGCTGCCCACACCGACGGTTACTCGGCTGTCCTGGCGATCGAGTTCAGTGCGCTCGGACGCCTCGGACTTCGTGGACGTTTCCGTCTGACTCATGACAGCTCCTCTGCGGTGTTCGCAACAGCCGCGTCGACCTCGACCGCGCGCCGGGCCGATCGACGAGCGACGACGTTGTCCGTGGCGCCCGTGATTGCCGCGACAAGCTCGTGGTTGCTCACATCCGGACCGAAGGTTCCGTTGTTGCGGCCGAGCCGCAGCACCACGATCCTGTCCGCGACCGCGCGAACGTCCTCCATGTTGTGACTGATCATGATGACGCCGAGCCCCTTGGCGCGCACCCGCTCGATCAGGTTGAGGACTTCCGCGGTTTGCGCCACCCCCAGCGCGGCAGTCGGCTCGTCGAGCATGATGAGCCGGGGGTTGACCAGCAGCGACCGGGCGATAGCGACAGTTTGGCGCTGACCACCTGACAGCGACGCGATGGGGACGCGAACGCTCGGGATGCGAGCCGATAGCTCCCCGAGGAGCTCCCAGGACCGGGTCTCCATCTCGACCTCGCTGAGCCGCGCCCTACCGAGCTCTCGACCGAGAAACAGGTTGGCGACGACGTCGAGATTCTCACAGAGCGCGAGATCCTGGAAAACGGTAGCGATGCCGAGTTCGAGTGCCGCGTTCGGCGAGGGAATGGTGACGGGCTTCCCGTCGAAGAAGAGCTCACCGACATCGGGCTGATGGACACCGGACAGGACCTTGACCAGGGTGGACTTACCAGCCCCGTTATCGCCGACGAGGGCGACCACCTCGCCGGCGTTGACTTCCATGTCGATGTCGGTCAGCGCGGAGACCGCGCCGAAAGTCTTGCCGATACTGCGAAGGCTGAGCACCGGCGTCGTGGACGATGTTGCCGTGGCTGTCATAAGAAACTCTATCGATGACGTGAAGGCGGTTTCAGGAGATCCCCAGTGCCGTGCATCCGCTGGCATAGGCACCGGTACACAGCTCCGCTGCGGTGTTGATCTTGGCGTCGACGATGTCGGCCTTCAGATTGTCCCGTGTGACGACCTTCGGCACGAAGAGCATGGTCGGGGCCTTGAAGATGGTTGTCAGGTTGCCGCCACCGACGGCCTCGACCTGCTTGCCCTCGACGAGATCGACGACGACTTCAGCTGCCGCGCTGGCAACTATCTCGCTCGGCTTGGAGATCGTGTTGTACTGGTCCCCCGAGATCACGAGCTGGAGCCCGGCGTTGGTCGCGTCGTTACCGGTAACCGGCGGGATAGGTTTGACGTTCGCGGCCTTCAACGCGGCAATGGCACCACCGGCCGTCCCGTCGTTGGCCGCGACGATCCCACCGATCTGCCCGCCGAATCGGGAGACCTGGCCTGCGACCCACTGCTGAGCAGCGGTCGGCTCCCAGTCAGGGGTGTCGTACTCGGCGAGCGTCGCGTACCCGCCGCTGGCGAGGCCTTCGTGGATGCCCTTCTTGATCAGACCTGCTGCCGCGTCGGTCGGTGAGCCATTGACCTCGAGGATCCCCTTGTCGGTTGGGACGCCGGTGTCCTTCATGTGCTTGACGAGCGATTCGGCGATCGCCTTGCCGATGGCCTCGTTATCGAAGGACACGTAGTAATCGACCTTCGCGTCCGGGATAGGCCGATCGTAGGCAACGACCTTGATTCCCCTGGCCTGAGCACGTGACACCATCGAGGCCGCGGCGGTGGAGTCGACCGGATCGATCACGATGGCCTTGACGCCCTGCGAGATGGCGGCGTCGAACTGCTGCTGCTGCTTCGCCGCATCAGCGTTGGCGTTGTTGTAGAGCACCGTACAGCTCGCGCACAACTTGCTGAGCGCAGCCTTGAAGCCCGGCGCATCGTGCTGCTCATACCGGGTCGATGCCTGGTCCGGCATGAGGAAGGCGACCTTCGCGCCATCGATACCGCCGGTAGCGGTTTTGGCGTTCTTACCCGAGCTACACGCCGCGAGCGGCAGGGTGAGGGCAATAGCGAGGACAATGGCGGCCCGGGTCGTCTTGGTAACGTTCATAACGATGTCTTCCGATCTGATGTGATGTCCGGGTGGCAGGGGGCGACCATGGTTCGGCCAGTCGCGAGCCGATCGTTTCTGTCAGCGTGAGCCGACTGATCAGGGAATGAGTGAGACCTTGATCGACTCCTTGCCCGACGCGACGAGGTCGAGTCCACGCGCGAACTCCGCAATCGGCAGCTGGTGGGTGCAGATGTCGTCGAGCGGGAGCTTGCCGCCCTCGATGAGCCGGATAGCAGCAGGCCAGCAGTTCGGTCCTAGATGGGCGCCACGCACGTCGAGTTCCTTGTCATCGCTGATGATCGTCCAATCGACGGTTACCGCCTCCTTGAAGACGCTGTATTCGATGAAGCGACCGAGCTTGCGCAGCAGGTTGAGGCCCTGGATCACCGCCGACGGGTGCCCGGTCGCCTCGAGGTAGACATCGGCGCCATAACCACCGGTAAGTTCTCGAACGCGGGCAACGGGATCTTGCTTGCTGATGTCTATCGTCATCGTGGCCCCGGCGCGCGCCGCAAGCTCCAACTTGCGCGGCTCCATGTCCAGAGCGATGACCTGGGCCGGAGACTTCGCCGCCGCACCCGCGACCATGCCGAGGCCGATGGGCCCGCACCCGGCGACGACAACTACATCGGAGAACGTGATGTCGGCCCGTTCGACGGCGTGGAGTGCGCAAGACAGCGGCTCCGCGAAGGCCGCGTGCGCGGGGGGAATGTCAGCGCTGATCCGATGGACCAGAGAACCCTGCGTGATGACCATGTACTCCTGCATGCCGCCATGGGTTGCGCGCTTGAAGCCGTAGATGTCGTGCACCTGACACATGTGGTAGTTGCCCTCGGCACAGTAGCGGCAGTTCCAGCACGGAACGATCTGCTCGACGACGATGCGATCGTCGACGTCGACGCCCCAGCGCTCGCGAGCGGCATCGTCGAGCTCCACGACCCGCCCGGTGATCTCATGCCCCGGGACGACCTCCGTCTCCGCCCATGCCGCCCGGTTTTCGTCACCCCAGAACTTCGATGCGCCGTGGTAGCACTTCAGGTCGCTCGCGCAAATGCCGACGGCCTCAACGCGTATGAGCGCCTCTCCTGGTCTCCGCGACGGGACCGGTAGCTTCTCCAGCCGGTAATCAGCGGGACCGTGACACACGACTGCCTGCATCGTGTCACCAGCGCGAACGGCTGACCGGGTGCGTTGTCGATCAGTCACCAGCGACTCCTTCTGCCATGCCGCCTCCCGAGGGAGGCGTGTTCTATGTCACTATAGACATCAGTGAAAAAATGTACAGCACGAATGTTCAGACGCGATCGAATACTCTGAACATCTGCACAACGAATCGCGCGGAAGGAGGATGCCGATGACAGACCGAGCAGCCGGGAGTATTGATGCGGGCGCCCGCCGCCGGTTTCCTCCCGGGCTGGTGTATCAGGCGGCGCGGCTGTACTACCTGGACAATGCGACTCAGGCCGAGATCGCACACCAAATCGGCACCAGCCGTGCGACCGTGAGTCGTCTCCTCGCCGAGGCGCGTGAGACCGGCATCGTCGAGGTCACGGTCCGCAACCCGCAGAAGCGGGCGCTGACCGACCTCGAGCATGATCTCCGCCAGGCGCTCGGACTAACCGCGGCATACGTGACACCGGAGTCCCCAGGCGTCGAGCTGGGGACGCTGCTCGCTCCCCGCGTCGCCGACGCTCTCACCGAATCGCAACTGCGGCCCGGAGACACGCTTCTAGTGTCAACCGGCGCAACGGTATTCGCAGTCGCACGTCACGATCTCCCACCGCTGCCCGGCGTCGTCCTGTGCCCGACAGTCGGTGGTATCGAAGAGCCGGAAGCGCACTACCAGTCGAACGAGATCACTCGGGCGCTGGCGCTGCGGGTCGGCGGAGTCCCCGTCATGCTGTACACCCCCGCCATGCCGACACCGAACCTGCACGAAGCGTTGATGAGCGATCCACAGATCCAGCGGGTCCAGCAACTGTGGCGGTCTGCGCGCGCCGCACTACTCGGGATCGGTGCTCCACCGCTGCACCGCTCGTCGCTGCCGAGCGTCATCTCAGCGCGGGCGGAAACGCTCGAGCACGCCGTCGGTGACATCTGCGCCCGCCCCTACGGACCCGACGGAGCGCCGATCGAGTCCAGTGGGTTCGAGCGCCTCATCGCCATCCCGCTAGAGGACCTCCCGCGCATTCCGCACACAATCGGCGTGGCCATCGGCCAAGACAAGGTGGATTCAATCCTCGTGGCGGCTCGCGCCGGCTACGTGAACACCCTCGTGACCGACAGCCCCACGGCGGAGAGTCTCCTGAGAGCGGCTGCGGTCAGATAGACCACCGGCACAGCACCCCCAGCACCCGGTTCCGTGTGTTCCGGGTCCGCGTCAGCACGCCCTCCAGGCGTGGAATGTCCTCGGGACCGTAGCGGCCGGTGCCACCGAGCGGATCCGGTCGGGCGCTCGCCGCGATAGGACCTCGGCCAGCATGCCGTCGACCGACTGAATGAGTCGGCGCGAGCGGAGAGGTACCTGCCGCTGGCTCGACGCCGCCGCAACCCGACACCTGGCCTCCCTGCATGACCATCTACCGCAACATCCGCGTCGGCCCGCGCACCACCGCCACCTGACCCGCTGGCACACGAGTGCGGGAATTCCTGCAGTGCAGTCGACTTCGAAAATCGACAGGTGGTCGATGCACCAAGTCGGCGTCCGGACTGGACTCAATCACTCTGCGGTCGGCGAGTTTCGCCTAGGGGCTTGACCTTGCCCCGGGGGCAAGGTTCGAGCATGGTGGCATGAACGAGATAGCCCAGGAACTTTCAGAATTCGTTGCGGCCTCGGCCGAGAAGTTGGGCGTACCGGGTGTCGCCGTCGGGGTGTTGGCCGGTGGTCGAGAAGACTTCGCGTGCCACGGGGTGACGAGCGTGGACAATCCGCTTCCGGTGGACCGGGACACCATGTTCGTGGTCGGATCTGTGAGTAAGACCTTCACCGCTACCGCGTTGATGCGGCTGGTCGCCGAGGGCCGGGTGGAGCTGGAGGCGCCGGTGCGGCGGTATGTCCCCGAATTCGCCCCCACCGATGCGGGCGCGGACGAGATCACGGTGATGCGGCTGCTCAACCATACGGCCGGGCTGGAATGGAAACTCAGCGTCGACACCGGCGAAGGAGACGACGCGTTGGCGCGACACGCGGCGAAACTGGCCGAGTCGCCCCTGATCTCGGAACCGGGCGCGCGGGCGTCCTACAGCCAGGCGGGGTTCAACCTGGCCGGCCGGATCATCGAGAACGTCACCGGATCGACCTTCGAGCGGGCCGTCGCGTCACTGTTGTTCGAACCGCTCGGGCTGGCACACAGCTGCTACGCGGTCAACGACGCCATGACCCGGCGGTTCGCGGTGGGCCACAACGTCGATGCGGACGGTGTGCTCACTGTGGCCCGGCAGTGGAAGGACAACCGTTCCAACAACCCCGGCGGCGGTGTGGCGACGTCGGTGAGCGATCTGCTGCGCTGGGCGCGATTCCATGTCGGCGACGGCCGGACCGAGGACGGCGAGCGCATTCTGCCGACCGAACTGCTGCACCGGATGCGGGAACACACCGTAGAACTGCGCGGCAGCACCTTGGGTGACGCATTCGGTATCTGCTGGTTCCTGCGCGAGGTGGACGGTGTCGCGACGATCGGACATGGTGGATCGGGCAATGGCCAGTTCGCCGACCTGCTCATCGTGCCGGAACGGAACTTCGCGGTCGCCGTGACGTCGAACGCGGGCCCCGACGCCGGCCTCGCGTTCAACCGGACCCTGATGAACTGGGTGCTCGAACACTACCTCGGCGTGGTCGAACCCGACCCGGAACCGCTGCCCTACGACGCGGAGCGGGCGGCGGAAATCGCTGGTAGCTATGAGAACGAGATGATGCGGCTCACGCTCGACGCCGACGGAGCTGTGTTGACGATCGGATGTGCCATCAAACCGGAGGTCCGGGCCGCGGCGGACACCGAAATGCCGCCCGACCTGCCACCGGCTGTCCTCGGTCTGCTGCCTGGCGACGCGGACGAGTACATCGTCACCGAGGGCGGTCTGCAAGGACAACGTGGGTTCTTCACCCGTGATGAATCCGGCGCGGTGGCAGGAATCGATCTCGCGGGCCGGTTGTTCACCCGCGTGTGATGATGTGCCACGCGCCTGGGCGCATCGACGAAGGGAGACGTGCATGATCACAATCGGCCAGCTCGCGCGGTATGCGGGCGTGACGATCAAGGCCGTGCGCGTCTACCACGAGCGCGACCTACTCCCCGAGCCGCCGCGCGACTCCTCCGGCTACCGCCGTTACCGTGCCGAAGACGCCATCGATCTGGTCAAGATCAAGACACTGGCGCAGGCCGGCGTGCCCTTGGCACGTATCAAGGAATTGCTCACCGCGAACTCCGACGAGTTCACCGCGGCGATCGCCGAGATCGACCGCACGCTCGCCGAACGCGCCGAGGAGATCCACCGCACCCGTGAGCGGATCGCCGAATTGGGTTCCGGCGACCGACTGTTCGTGTCCACCGAAGTCGCCGAGTACCTCGATCGCCTGCAACAACTCGGGGTCAGCGACCGGGCCGTCCGGATGGAGCGCGACCTCTGGATTTTGCTGCAATCGGTCGCCCCGAAACAGGCGGCCGGCTGGATCGCCGACAAGCTCGACGCCATCGACGACACGGAATTCGCAGCCATCTACCTCGACTACGACGCAGCATTCGACTGGTCGCCCGACGACCCGCGCCTGGCGAGTTTGGCCGACCGCACCCGACGGTGGCTGACCGGCAGACGCACCGGAGCAGGCCGGACAACCCCGCCGCTGGATCCGAAGCTGATCCGCCTGGTGAACGAATCCGTCGGAATCACCTCGCCCGCCTGGGAACGGCTAGCGCAAATCACCCAGAATTCCACTACCGTGTAACGCAGCGTCAGATCCGCCCGGATATCTCTCGATCCCCGATCCGAATTTGCGCCCGATCTTGTTCACCGCTCTTCTGCTACAGGACCATCGTCATCGCCACCCGACAGCACGAAAGCCAGGCGATCGACCCGTTACCCAGGGCCGCGAGCGTGGTGTGAGCTTGAAGCCTCTAGAGCCGGTGGGTTCCCTGAGAAGCTGTTGTGACCGTGACATACGCACCTGACCAGGCTGACTCAACGCTACTGCCTGGTGTTTTCGTGGGGCGGATGACGGATTCGAACATGTTCCGGCGCTTTACTATTCGCCTGGTCAATAGGCTGATCTAGTCCAAATATTTTGCCGCAACAGCCCTTTCAGAACCTCGAGCATGAACTCGACGCTTTCGAATTCTGCACACCCGAACAAGCCGGACAACGCCTACGCCCCTACATCTGGGTCCGTGTCGATGCATACCCGCGAAACCAGCCGGGTCGCGTACCCCCACGACGGCAAGAAGCCCTGACCACGTCGTGGGCCACTTTCACCGTTACGCCGGCGGTGACCCGGAAACGGTCGCCAGGTAACTCTCGATTTGTCACCTATCCGTGCAGCAGTGCCGACATTGCAGATATTGATGCGACTCTGACGACACCGGGTACGGGTTCCGCGCGGTCCGGTCTACCACTCGCCGCGAGCTCTCCCGAACCGTCGCGCCCGCAGGTGCGTCAACTTCTGCGCGTCGCATCCACTACACAGGCATCCACGGCTCGCACCCGCTCGTCTCCGGGCGAAATACTCAGCGGCGACGACGAGGCTTTCGGGAATTGTGAGTTGCTGCGTGCGCCACCGGTGGAGGCGTAGACGACGTGGTCGCGCAGGATCCACACGTCCGAACGCTCTTCCATCTGTCCGGATGCGTCGAGGGTCGTCGCACCGAAGAACGTGAGACGACCGTCAATGATCACCGTGGCATTGGTGAGCCGGTAGCCATCCATGGTGAGGCCCGCTTGCACCTGCGCGACGACATTATCCGGTGCTGGCGCGCATCGCGGATCCGACAGAGACACCGGCGCGGCGGCCGGTGTGGTTGCCGGCGCGGTAGGGGCTGAACTGCCCGTTGTACTCGCTGCAGTCGATTCCGAGTCTTCCGCACCCAGACCGAGCGCCTTCGAGATGAGCACGACGACGACTATCAGTGCGAACACACTGACAACACTGGTGATCAGAGCGTGCACCACAGCATTGGCTTGCCCGCGTATGCCAAGGCGTTCGTCTGGTTCGATGGACATGGGAATCCCTTTGTGCGATTGACGGATTGACCGCGCCGCGAGCACCTGTTGACCCTGTGCACGAGGCACAGGGATCAGCCTTTTCACGGCACGCCATGGCAACGTTAGCGCCATGGAACCCGAGCAGCTCGCTGATCTCACTCATGAGAATCGTTCCATGGCGCGACCAGCAACGAAGTGTTACAACAAATTTGGCCGCCAGTCGGCTGCCAGTGGAAGGGTTATTCGTGCCGCGTTTGTGGCCCGAGCATCTGCGCAGCGGTTGGGTGGCGAGCTTTGGTGGTCCGGAATCTGGTGCGGCAGTGAGTTATCGGCGATCGGCGGATTCTCAGCGAGCGAGAAGCCTGACCCCCGGTCCACCTGGTACGCCGACACCTGCCAGATTTCGGTCTCGACTGATCCGCAGCCGCCGGTGCCGCTCGAGAACCGAGACCTCCACATGCTCGAACGAAAGATCAACATCATCGATGTCCGCGTCGACGGCGGCTGCTCTACAACCAGCTTCCCGGGTAGCCGTGATCTGATTTCCACAAGCGCGGCGTCGACATTTCGCTGGACAACACGTCCGCGAACTCAGCTCAGATGTGGGTCGAGACTCCCTACGCCCCGTTAGGATCCATTGAGCGACGAGCTACATCGATGCCGCCCTGACCGACACTGGCTGCGGTACTTGCACGCTGTCAGGTCCAGTGATCGTGCCCCCAAAACGATCGGCGAGTTGGAGCTGGCCGCTGGCGATCGAAGAGCCAGCGCTGGAGATGACGTTTTCGGTGCAGCCGCTGCCCGGTGACGAGTGGACCAGCCTATTCCGTCAGTGCAGCGGGGGCGTTCCTTCTTGAAGTCAACGACGCCCACGCTGTTCCGACCGAATCGGAACGCCTCCGGCGGTCCTCGATGGAGTTCCGCCACGGTGGGCGGCGATTCGGGCTGAGACCGCTCAGAATCAGAGCACCACTCCGTCTGCATTCATATGAAGCTCACCGTTCAGACGTTCCTGACCCTCGACGGCGTGATGCAAGCCCCTGGCGGACCCGAGGAAGATCCCACCGACGCCTTCACCCACGGCGGCTGGCAGGCCCCCTTCCCGGACCAAGCCGTCGGCGAGTTCGTCACCGAACTCAACAGCCACGCCAGCGCGTTCCTGTTCGGTCGCAGGACATTCGACATCTTCCGCGGCTACTGGCCCGATCAGACCGACCCCGACAACCCCATCGCCACGGCGATCAACTCCCTGCCCAAGTACGTCGTATCCAACTCGCTCAGCGAAACCGATGCCACGTGGCGCGGCGAACACCCCGACACCGCTCGCCTGCTGACCGGCGACATCGTCGCGGCGGTACAGACTTTGAAGAACGAACCCGGCGACGAGCTGCAGATCTGGGGAAGCGGCAAACTGCTCCAGACCCTGTTGCAGTACGAACTCGTCGACCGCTTCCGCCTGATGACATTTCCGTTGGTACTCGGCTCCGGTCGCCGCTTGTTCAACGACGGCATCCTCCCAGCGACGATGCGCCCAGTCGAGCTCACCGTGACCGATCTCGGCATCGTCCTGGGCACCTACGAACCAGCCGGCCCGGTCCGCCACGGCCAGATGTAACCGGCTGGGAATGCCGTCACATCACGGCTGGCCATCACCGTGGCGATCACGGCGACGCGCGCCGGTCTGATGTCGTCGGTGATTCCCCCTCGGTTAGCCGGTTGCTCGACAACCCCGAGCACCCGTCCTCGATCGACGTCATTCGCGCTGTATCCAAGCCTTGAAGCTCGACGCACACGATGTGGCGCACGGGTCCGGAATCGCGCTCGAACTCGACGAGGCATCCACCCCGCCAACCCGAAGCAGCTCCGCCGGGCACGAGCAACGCAAACACGTCACCGAACGCATCCGCGCACCTGCGGCGATGAACCCACATCTACTGCCGCCGTTGAAGATTCAGACACACAGTTGTCAACGGCAGCTGAATTCACGCGCCGTCGACAACAGTCGCCATCCACGTAGATCGCCTACCCCTTGGCTATCATCAGAGCCAATGCATGTCGAGTTGATGCTTGATTCCTTGGATGGGCTGTCCGTGGGCGACGCTTTGGGCCAGCAGTTCCCGATCATGCGCCGATCCCTCACAGACCTTCGGGCAGATAATCTTCCTGCCGGACCATGGGGGTGGACCGACGACACCGAAATGGCCTGCTCTGTAGTTACCGAACTGTCCAGTCGCGGCGAGATCGACCAGGATCGGCTGGCTACCGCTTTCGCGCGACGCTTCGACCCGGCCCGTGACTACGGCTTCGCCACGGTCGCCACCTTGCGTCGAGTCCGCGACGGCGTGCATTGGCGCACAGCGGCCGCAGCCGCGTTCGGTGACGAAGGCTCCTGCGGCAACGGCGCGGCCATGCGGGTCGCCCCGTTGGGTGCCTTCTATGCCAGCGACCCGGAAAAGGTTGTCGCCGAAGCGGTCCGGTCGGCGCAGGTGACCCATCTACATCCCGAAGGGATCACCGGCGCCGTCGCGGTCGCACTCGCCGCAGCCCACGCCGCCCAAGCCCGCCTGAACGGGACACGGCCCACACCAACCGAATTCATTACCGGCGTCCTGGACCACCTCGACGACAGTGACACCACCCGACGGATCCGCCGCGCCCGCACCCTACTCGCAGCCCCCGCCACCGAGGCCGCGAACGAACTCGGCAACGGATCTCTGGTCACCGCACAGAACACCGTGCCGTTCACGATGTGGGTCGCAGCCACATACCTGCACGACTACCCGACCGCAATCACCATATGCATTGCCGCAGACGGAGATATCGACACCACCAGCGCCATCGTCGGCGGAATCGTCGCCGCCTACACCGGCAACCACACAGGACCGATCGTTGGGATACCCCAAACATGGCTTACCGCACGAGAAGCGCTGCCCCACTGGTGCAACACCATCGCTCCAACACGCGGACGCAACAATTCTGTATTCGACCGCGCACGACGATGGCTGACCGGCGCATCATCGCGATAACCACGATCGACCGGCTAGCATCCACCGCCTGTCATCGCGTTCGCGCCCAGGCCCCCCGGGATCGGCCTCGGCATGCGCGGCCCGGAAACCCTTCAGCCCCCTTCAGTGGCTGGTCTCCATCGTCCTCGGCAATCTCTCGCAAACGCACGGCCAGTTCGCGTAACTTGCTGGTTGCCCGGGAATCACGAAACCAGGTGTCGAACTGGTCGGTGAGGTGAGTCAGGGACATCCCGGTCTGCTGCCATACGAGCTCCGGCTCCATCGCGGCGAATCATCTGTTCTGTTTCTTCGACTTGATCGGCTTCTTCTTTGTCTTCGGCTTGTCGTGGTCTGGCTCCCACTCATAGCCCGCCAGGTTCTGCTCGCAGTGCCAGTTTTCGACCAAAACATCGCCTTGGTCTCGTTCACACCAACGTTCCGTCTTGCCACACGCAGTGAGACCGAACCCAGTAGCTACTGCCATTGCCACCGTGATCACGGTGGCGCGGAATCGGTTGTTACGCATTGGGTTTCTCCGATCTCGGTAATTGAGCTCAGCCGCCAGTACTCGTCGATGATCTCGGCGACCGACCGCACGTGCGTCGGTGAAGAAATCGCGGTCACCCTCACCCGAGGACACAGCAACTTCGACCGGGGTGGCCCGAACCCGAGCCTCCACCGAATCCATGAGCCACAGCAACGAAGGCGGCTGAGTCGAGTATCTGCTGGTCAGCATCAAAGTCGGAACGCATATGAAATCCATTGATAGATCGCCGGTTTGGGCACCATCATCGCCAGTGGGCCTTGCAGGAACCTTAACGATTGATGAGTGAGCACCGCACGTCCAGTTCCCTTGGGATACCGAACCAACCGACGACGCCCACATCCGCAGGGAGAATGCGTTCCGTTCAGCGGTCGCTATCCTGCCCATCACACCGTCAGCCGGTACCTGGTAACCACCACCGCTGTCCAGTCAATGGATATGCCCGGCGTTCAGCGGCCAAGGGTTCGGGGCGCCTGCTGCTAGTCCGCGGCCAGCATTCGCTCGAGTTCATCCCATCCTTCGGTGGACTGGTGACGGACTTGCACAGCGCGCGCGTTCTCGACAGCGAGGCAACTGATCCGCAGTGCCAGTGGAATCTTGGCGGTGGAACTTTCGGCAGACGACAATTCGGTACACAACCGTGCTACCGCCTCGTCACGAACCACCCGCTTCGCCGCGATCTCGTCCTCGTCCCGGGTTGCCGCCAGATCGGCCTGCATCATCGCGATCTCATCGTCGCGAGCGCAACAGATTCCGCCCACCCCAATACGAACTGGCCGTTGTCGGGCTCGTCGTCCGTCTTCACCACACCCCCCAGTTTTTCAGTCTGGCCACCGACGACTCCTGGCGATCGGACGATTTCGACCGAACGAACCGTCACCGCTGCGGTACCTGCCCACGCGGTGCCGACACAGTCACCGTCGTACTGGATCCGCTGGGCGGTCACGTGGAACGGCCCCGCCCATGCAGCCGGATTCCGCGGCAACCAGGACATGGTCGAGCTCGGTGCCGGCATTCGGACTAGGCGGTGTCTCCCAATAGATTTCGCGGCGCTTGCGCGGCCGACCGATTCACTGGATCGTCTCGTCGGCAAAACGTTGCAGGTAGCTGGCGAATTGGCTGCGGTCGTGTTCGTTCCACGCCGCGGTGAGCTGGTCGAAGCAGCGGCGTTGCCAGTCGTGGGATGCGGTCAGCAGCTCGTGTCCGCTGTCGGTGAGTTGAACGACGACGCGGCGACGGTCGTGTGTGGAGTCGCCGCGGGCAAGGTATCCGGCCGCGACGGCGTCACGCACCATGCGGCTGGCGCCGGAGTGGTCGAGACCGAGTTGCTCGGCAACATCGGTGACTGCCGCTTCCTGACCTGTCCGTTGCACGGCGGCGACGGCTTCTATGACCTGAATGTGCTGCACCCGCCGCAGCTCTGCATCCGGTTCCCGGGTTATTCGTGTGAGGGCCTGGTTGCTCCAGCGGCGTGACCAGAAACGGACCAGCCGAAACAGGGCCGGGCCACCGTCGACCGTGTTGCCGACCGCGGCGGTGTCGGCCGTGGCCGAGGTGCTTCGAGTGTCACGCGTGCCCATCCTCGACATTGTATGCGATACGCACCTATATTTGTATGCGTATCGCATGTAAATGACCTTCGCGGTCCACGACACAGGAGGCAGTGATGTCCATCGTTCTCAATCACACGATCGTTCCGACGACCGACAAGCACACTGCGGCAACGTTTTTCGCCGAACTGATGGGTCTAATGGTATCCGCTCCAACCGGGCCGTTCGTGCCTGTGCGAGTCAACGACGATCTGACGTTCGACTTCGACGACCGCGGGCGGGTCGAGCCTGGCCATTACGCCTTCCTCGTTGATGACGACACCTTCGATGCCGTGCTGGGGAGGCTGGCGAAATGGCCTGCCGTAGAGTACGGCTCCGGCCCGGTGCACGGGTGGGACCGGCAGATCAACCACCTGGCCGGCGGTCGCGGGGTCTACGTTCGCGAGCCCGACGGCCACAGCTACGAGCTGTTCACCGCCGTTCCCTGAGCCACACAGTCGAAGACGGGATTTCTGCGGGTGGCATCGAGAAGTTGACGGAAGGTTCGGCGTGGGTGGCACGATCGCTCGCCGGTGTCAGGTTCTGACGGACCAGCAGTGGGAGTTGCTGGAACAGCTGTTGCCGAGGTCGAGGGCGTCCGCAGGCCCCGATCCGACGAGGACGAACTACGGCATCACGACGCCACGCGCGGCGGTCGCAACGCAGCGGCGGAACGAGTCGAATCCCGCGACGAATCGCCTACTCCCGAAGAGGAATCGCGGATCGATCACCACGACCTACTCATGCGAAACGACCTGAGCCACATCGAGATTGTCGAGCAGGTTACAGATTTATCCCTAATCGAGCTGAACCGGGACGACGAACGATACGAATTGCGCGAGACCGCCAAGGTCCCGCTCAACTCACCTCGGGGACGAACTCGCCACGATCACCGAACGTGCTAAGTGTTGCTGGGGGCTTCCCTCGGGGTGGACGACCACCTTGTGCATGGCGTGGGATCGACAAGATCGCACGGGCTGGTGATCCCACTCATCGCATAGATCCCCGGCGCCGGTTCCCGGCGGGATGTCATCGTGGCCGCAGCCGCACTGGACAGGGCCGGGGCGGCGAACCCGCTGCCTGTGTCGCCGACGACGACACCGACTACCACACCGAGACCCAGCACCACCGTCAGCCCGAGAACACCGCAACGATCAGACCCGTTCTGCCGCCGCCGGTCGGCGGCGGGTACGACGGTGGCAGCCGTACCCGTACCCGGTAACGGGCTGACCGGGGGCGGCCACCCGCACAGGCGTGTCCCTGCCCGAGTCTGCAATACCCAGCCGCCAACTGGCGGATCGGGTTGTTGCACTGCAGGATCGGCGCCCTCCGGCGTCGACCGATCGTCAGGTCCGCGCTCGGAATCGGTCATCCTCATAGCCCCTCCGGTTCCGCAACGGGCTCCCCGCCGACCTCAACTCGGACCCGATCGTATTCCGGCCACCATCCGCACCGTTCCGTTCGAGTCGCCGGTCTCTACTTCTCCCGCAGACCGTCCAGCGTCCTACGGACCTGCGACCTGGCGATCGAATCGAGTTCCTCGCGCCGCACCGCGGGTGAACCCTGCTCACGCGTGAGGGAGATCTTCACCCGCACCGAGACATTGCCATCCTGCACACAGACCACATAGGCCATGTTCGCGACGAGGTTTCCCCTGACTTCGGAGTACCAGTAGCCCTGATTGCCGATTCCGGTGACCTCACCGGAAGCCGACTCCGCTTCGGGTGTGGCGACATCGGCGTGCTTCCAATGGTCGTAGAAGGGCGGCGCCGCACCGTTGGTGAATTCGGCCTCGACGCTCATGCCGGCCTTGTTCATGGAGAACTCGCCGGCGGTCGCGCTGGTGTATCCGGCATCGCACTTCAGGCTGCCGCTCTCGTAGGCGGTTGGCCGCGTTTCCTTGTGCTCGGGAGCACCTTTCGGCGTGGGCGACCACTTGGTCAACGGCGTGGGATCGACGAGGTCGCATGCGTTGGTGATCGCATTCATCGAATAGGTGCCCGTTTTCCCAGTAGCCGAGGCACCGGCGGGCTCAATGCTACGGTCGCCACCGCCGACGACGATGCCGATCGCCACACCGAGCCCCAGCGCCACCAGCAGCCCGAGAACACCGGCGATGATCAGAGCCGTTCTGCGGCTGCCGGTCGATGGTTGCGGATACGACAGTGTCGGCCCATATCCCTGGCCAGGTGGCCCGTAAGGCGTGCCCCAGCCGCCTGTCGGCGGATCCGGTTGCCGCACAGCGGGATCGACGCCACCCAGCATAGGAGGCCGACCACCAGGTCCGCGCTCGGAATCGATCATCCCTGTAGCCCTTCGATTCCGCAACGGGCTCCCCCGTCGCCCCGCAACTCACAGCCGATCGTATTCCGGCCACCATCGTCACGGGCAGCAGCGATCGGTGTCGCTCCCGGCACGTCGGCTCCCTGGACAGAGGCTTTCGTGGATGGCGCATCTGGTCGGCATCCACCGCTGACAGGTACCGCCCAGATCGTCTCTAGACCGACGCGATCGGCCATCGAGGGCGAGTGTTCGGCAGTGTCGAGGGAGCGAGGCTGGCTGGCCATGCGGAACTGAACGAGCAAGTTCCGACAGGACTTGTTGAACACCAGTCGTTCGACACGTTCGTTTGACCCTGCTCCGACGCGCCCGTCCTGTGACTCGCAGCGGTAAGTGGCGGTTTCTCAGCTTGCTATGTGGCGGCCGATGATGGTGGAGCGTGGGCGGTTTCGACGACGCGTGGAGTTCGTTGATTCAGCATCTGGGGGCATTCCAAGGCCGCCGTAGTGGTAAATTCGTGAGTGGTCCGCCGCGCCTACTTCTGATGTGGGTTGCGAAACCATCGGCGGCCCGAATCAGGATTCCTGGTCGCCAAGCATGCGACCACCCCCGGCGCCGATTCCTTCCGGCGAACCGTTTCCCAACCACCATCAGCAGATCGGTCTGTCTGGCGTGTGCCGGACCGGCCGAGGAAGGGCCAGCCTGCAATGACCACTTCGATCCGCACCACCGGCACTGAACGAGAACTGCTCGAGACCATGCTTGACCAGGCACGCGCCGACCTCATCAGCACGGTGCGCGGCCTGTCCGAAACCGACGCCAGGAGTCGGCTCGTACCCTCGCTGACAACCCCCATAGCTCTGATCAAACACGCCGCGTTCGCCGAGCGAATGTGGTTCCAGCGCACGCTCGGACGGCTCACCGACGACGACTGCGACGGTCCGCTGTGGGCACACGGAGGGTTCGAGGTGGGCGATGACGAGACCGTGACCGAGATGATCGCGGAGTTCGAACGCGCAAGCGCCCGAGCCAGGTCTATCGCAGTGCGGATCCCCCTGGACGAGACCCGCGAGCATCCACGCACAGGAGTCGTCGTCAGCCTTCGCTGGATCTATATGTTCATGATCGCCGAGTTCGCCCGGCACGCCGGCCACGGAGATATCCTGCGCGAACAGATTGAGGCCCGATGACGGGCATCCCGATAACCCGGCCAGTGTGCGATCGTCTGAATCTCCGCGTTGGTAGGTGTTCGAAGAACGTTCGCGAGACACTCGCGGGCGCAGACCGTCCGTTGTGACCGCAAGTGGTGACATAAACAACCACCCCAGGGTTACTCACTCTACTGATCTGGTGTTTTCGTGGTGCGGATGACGGGATTCGAACCCCGCTGGGGCGCTTCACAAAAGCCCTGGTCAATCGCCTGAGCTAACCCAAATGCTGGGCCTCAACAGACTTTTCAGAACTCTTCAGTACGTTGCGAGACACCAAGCTACCACCTGCCTGGTGACGTAGTCACCAGCCCTCAGTGGGTGACGGGATGTCTCCCGCACCGGACCACGGGACTGGCTTGGTCGCTGCATCATTGAACCTGATGTGCCACACAGTGTTCGGGTGTGACGGTCACCGACCGGCAGTGGCATGACCATGACTATCCTCGCCGGGATGTTGGACACACCTGGACGGGAATGTCGATGACTGTGGCGGGACGTTGGCGCATCGTGGCGATGGACTTATGGGATCCCGAAGCCATCGATCTTGTCGAGCCTGGATTCATGGAGTTCCACTCTGGTGGGACGGGTGAGTTCGGATTCATCGCCGTGCGCGGGCGGATGGATTGCTGTACCGGGATCCGTGACGGTCGTGAGTGCGTGGAGTTCAGTTGGGAAGGTGATGACGAGGGGGAGCCGGTCAACGGTCGCGGCTGGGCGGTCCTGACCGAATCCGCCACGCTACGCGGACACCTGTTCTTCCATCTCGGTGATGACTCCGCTTTCACCGCAGAGCCGTTCGAGGTGACGTCGTGAGTGAATACCAGTACTACGAGTTCGTCGCCCTCGACCGCCCACTGGACGACCGTCAGCAGGCGGAGGTGCGAGCCTTGTCCACGCGGGCGCGCATCACCGCGACGAGCTTCGTCAACGAATACCACTGGGGCAGCTTCCAGGGTGATATACGCCGGATGGTCGAGCGCTACTACGACGCGCATCTGTATCTGGCGAATTGGGGGACTCGCCAGCTGATGTTCCGACTGCCGCGCACACTGCTCGGCCCCGAGGTGGCAGAACAGTACTGTCTCGGCGACTGTGTCACCGCCGAAACATCCGGCAGGAACATCATTCTCGGCTTCTCGAGTGAGGACGAGTCCGGTGACTGGGTGGAGGACGCGGAGACTTCGTTGTCGGCCATCGTCGGAGTACGCGCCGATCTTGCCGCCGGAGATCTGCGACCACTGTATTTGGCTTGGTTGGCGGGGTACGGGACATGGGAACGCGACGAATGGGTTTTCGATCGCGATCACGACGATGAACTCGAGCCGCCGGTGCCGCCGGGACTGCGCACACTCACCGCCGCTCAGCGGGCGATGGCCGACTTCCTGCAGCTGGACCGCGATCTGCTGCACGTCGCGGCGTCGGCGAGCCCCGATCTCGACGCGGTGGCCGATGATCCACGTGCGCTCGCCGCATGGATCGCCGATCTCGATGCGGCAGAGAAAGATCGGCTGTTGCTGCGCGTCGCCGATGACGACGCGGCGAGTGTTCATATGGAACTTCTGCGCCGATTCCGCCAGCCCACGACGGCCGCACCCGACCAGGCGCCACGGCGTACCGTCGCTGACCTGCTCGACGGTACGGCCCGACACCGGAGCGAGCGGGAACGCCGTGAGGCAGCTGTCCGGGCCGAACAGCACGCTCGGCTCGAGGCCCGGCGGGCACGTCAACGCGAACGGCGGTTGAACGAGCTCGCCCGCGACCAGGACGGTGCCTGGCAACGAATTGAAGTAATGGTCGCGACCAAGAAGTCCGGCCAGTACGACGCCGCGATCGAGCTGCTCACCGACCTGCGCGATCTCGCCGAACGGGACGGCCACACCGATGTCTTCGCGCGGCAGGCGAGAGCATTGCGTGAACGGCACACCAGCAAGCCGGCCTTCATCAGACGTCTGGTCACCGTCGATATCGAGGCGAGTCGGGGCTGATGGGCGGTGCGTGATCGACTTCGGTGCCGCGGACGGGTAAACGGCATTGAAGCGACACGGGCGGCGACTCGCCATGGGCAGAGCGCGACCTCGCCGGAGTGCGGTCGCAACTGCGGTTCGGGAGGTTTGACTCGATCGGGGTCGATGATGCGGTGCGATGGGAAATTTGCGCGATGAACGCTTCCCGCCACCGCGAGACGCTACGACCGTGAGAAGCCCTACCATCGCGAAATGATCCTACGGTGCACGAAGAAACTCTTGACTGTCATCGGCACCCAGCGGCTCACCAAGCCGACGCCCGAGGCCGATCCCGATGACTGGTACGCCAACCTGCTGTGGTTCAACCGCCGCAAATGTCTCCTGCTCACCCACTCCGCGACCTTGTTCACCGTCTTCGAAGCGGACGTCACCGCAGCCGACCTACGCGCCACTGGCACCCTCACGACTCGCCTTATCCAGCGGGAACTCCGCGACGAGCAACTACCCCTGGACACATTCGCCGACACCGGGGCACGCGAACTCGTCCTGGCCACAACGGCGGATCGTCAGGTGCTCGGGTGCATGAACGACTTGGCCTTTACTTGCCAACACGTCATCGACGGCTCCGGCGGCCTCGACCATACCGACCGCATGTACCTCAACCGGAGCCTTCGCCGCGTCATCTCGAGTGCCCGCGACTATCGGCCGCCGATCGAACTCGTTGCCAAGGGATGGACAGCGAGATGAATCTTGTTACTCAACATCGAAATCGAAGCCGGCCGCGATATGTGCTCGTCGGCGGGGACAAGTGCGGACGCACACGTCGAGACGCCGGACGCGAGGGGCTTCGCGCCATTGGTACCCACCCCGAATCAGAGCAACGTGACGCGGATGTCCGGTTTGGTCTGTTCGGCGGCTTTGGCGAGCCGGGCATCGAAGGTTATGAGCGGAGCGTCGTGTAGGACAGCGACCGTCAGGTAGGCCGCGTCGTATACCGAGACGTTGTGGCGCATCGCCCAGACCGTATGCAACAGAGAGACATCGGTTCCTACGTAGACGATCTGCATAGCGGCGAGCGCTCGGAACGCGGCGTCGGCGTCGTTGGCAGTCAAGTGATTGCCGAGCACAGCTTTGCGGAGGGTGCGCAGCACATCCAATGGCATGTGCGGGGGAGCGATCCAGTCATCGTCGGCGAGCATCGCCGCTCGCGCGGTGTTGCCCTGAGTCGCAGGGCTCGACAAGGCCATAACCATGACGTTCGCGTCGACGACGATCACTCGTCGTCCTCGCGGCCGCCACGAATCTCCTCGACCACATCCTCAGCGCCCATACCGAGGCTGCGGTGTCCCGTCAAACTCTCGAGCAGATGCTTGTTCCGCTCGGCACGCAACTCGCGTTCCAGCAGGGCCCGTAGATACACCTGAGTGGACTGACCGCGGGCTGCGGCGCGTGCGGCGATCGCGTCCCGCACTTCCTCGGGCACGTCCTTGATTTGAATCGCAACGACCATACCTACAGGCTACATGCGCATGTCATGCGCATGTATCGATAGGTCGCCCCTTTGCCGACACCGGATCATGTACCGCCGTCCATCTACGTCGGTGGATCGACGCCGGATTCAGTCGAGGCATCGCTGGGGCGAACAGTCTTACCGAGGTTTGTTGGCGACCAAGCACGGCTCGGTTCGGATGGCTGACCGGTCCAGCCGTGCGTCGGCCACGATGTCGGCGTGGAAGTGCTCTTTCGCGGCCGCGTTCATGCTGAGTGCCGGATGCTCTGAAGAGACTTGCCCGACCCATCGTTCAATATCCAGAAGGACCAACCATTGCGGTTGGGGCTGACGGTCGGCTTGTAGTGCGCTACCACGGCCCCAGCCGCTCCGGTCGGCGTCTTGAAGCTCCGTCCGGCGAGCGGACCCGATGTGATGTCGATCCGGGTGGTGATCTGCTGTAGGTTGGCTTTTCCGCAACCTCACGCGGTGGGCGGAATGAGCAACCCATCCCGTAACCACCCTCAGCGGTAGAAACGATGGCACGGCACACTGGATGGCCGTGGAACGCTTCCCCGGCGAGCTCGAGTACCTCCGTGCCGACAACGCCCGCCTGCGGCGGTTGCTCGACCTCACCGAAAACCAGGCGCGCGCAGCCGATCCGGACCAGACCGCAGTATCGACCCCGGTCGACATGCGTTCGGCTCCGGAAGCCAAGGTCCGGTTCTACCTCGACTTGTTCCGTTGCCGCCCCGATATTTACGCGATTCGCTGGGAGAACCGCCAGGACGGTCGATCGGGCTGGATGCCCGCGATCCGAGGCCGATGGCGCACCGGTATGTCACGATCGGAGGCGTCGTACCTGCCGCTCACCGACGAGGTCGTCGCCGCCCATCTGCGCGGGACGCACCATATCGGCTTGTATCCGCTGGGCGACGACGACACCTGCTGGTGGGTCGCCGCGGACTTCGACAAAGACACCGCGATGCTCGACGCCTTGGCATACCTCAAAGCAGCCCGCACCAAGGACATCCCCGCAGCGCTCGAGGTGTCGCAATCCGGCCGAGGTGCGCATGTGTGGATCTTTTTCGCACAGGCCACCGCCGCTGCCCTGGCTCGACGGATCGCCACCGGTCTGCTCGCCGAGGCGATCCAGCTGCGCGGCAGCATGAATCTGTCCAGCTATGACCGACTGTTCCCGTCGCAGGACACGCACACCGGCCGCGGCATGGGCAATCTCATCGCCGCACCATTAAATGGAACCCGACGCCAGCACGGCACCACCTTGTTCCTGGATCCGGCCACTCTCGAACCTTTCGAGGACCAGTGGGCCTACCTGTCGAGCATCCCGCGACTGTCACCGAAACAAGTTGCCGCACTTGCCAACACGGTGCCCGAACCAAAAGTCGGACACGCTGTTCGGCGCCTGCAGCTGCCGACCTCTTCGCGGATCATGCCACGCCCGGCAGCCGTGGTGCGCACAACGTTCGCAGCCAGGCTCCAACTGACGGCTGCTGATCTGGGCCCCGCCATGATTTCGGCGGTCAAGCACGCCGCGTCCATCCCGAACCCCGAGTTCTACACCCGCCAGCGCGCCCGCCGAAGTACCTGGGACACACCACGATTCCTGCGCAGCTACGACGAAACCCTCGACGGCGACCTCGTCCTGCCCCGCGGACTATTGCCCTTACTCACCACACTGGTCGAATCCGCCAACAGCACACTGCGCATCGAAGACAACCGAATCGAAGGTGACCCACAGTCGTTCCATTGCTCGGCGGAATTGCGGCCCGAACAGCGAGCCGCCGTAGGCGACATCGAGGTCGACGACATGTGTCTAATTGTCGCACCGCCCGGTACCGGCAAAACCGTCATCGCCTGCGCCGCAATCGCTTCCCGCGCCACCACCACATTGATCCTCGTCGACCGCAAAGCCCTGGCCGACCAATGGCGGACCCGGATCGCTGACCATCTCGGATTCAAGTGTGGACAAATCGGCGGCGGCCGATCCAAGACCACCGGCGTCATCGACATCGCCTTGCTCCCCACCCTGGCACGCCGCACCAACGTAGCCGAACTCACCAACGGCTACGGATTCGTCATCGTCGACGAATGCCACCACATCGCCGCATCCGCCTTCACCGAAGTCCTCAACCAAATACACGCCCGATACTGGCTCGGACTCACGGCTACCCCCTACCGGCGCGACCAACTCGACGACCTGATCTACCACCAACTCGGCTCACGCACCCACACCATCGACGGTCCCGCGGCAGGACAACTACCGACCAAGGATGAAACGCCCGCACCGCACCCCGTACTCGAGATTCATCCGACACAATTCGCCTACAACGGGGCCGCCGATCCGTCCCAACCGGGCGGAATGGCCGAGATCTATCGGGCGCTGGTCACCGACGAAGACCGCCTACAGCAGATCATCACCGACGTACTGACCGCGCACCACGCCGGCGCACAAATACTGGTACTCACCACTTGGGTCAACCACCTCGAAGCGATCACCGACCGCCTCACCGACGCAGGCTGCAACGACGTCATCGTGCTCCGCGGCGGCATGAAAGCCCGCGACCGCCAAGCAATTAAGGAAACGATCCGCACCCGTCAAGCCGATGAATCACCGCTGCTACTCGTGGGCACCGGCTCATTCATCGGCGAAGGCTTCGACTGCCCCGCCCTCGACACCCTCTTCCTCGCATCCCCTATCTCATTCAAAGGACGCCTCGTCCAATACGTCGGGCGCATCACCCGACCACATCCCAACAAGACCACCGCCACCGTCCACGACTACCACGACGTCCGTACCCCAGTGCTCGCATCATCACTACACAAACGCGCACCCGGCTACGTCACCCTCGGATTCCCAGACCCACGCAAACCCCACAACTGGAAAACGGTCACAACGCCGCCGAACACCGCGCCGCCGACAACAACTACATGAGTCATACACACCGGCAATGGAATTAGCTGAATGGCAGCAGTGAGATCTCTCAGCCGGCCGAGGTCAGTTCATACAGCGACACGAGCAAGTCACGGTCACGATTGAAGCCGCGTTCGGTGATCAAACGGACGGCGCTCTCAGCCTGCGCGATGTCGTCCTGGGAGGCCGCCGCCAAGAGGCCGTGCAGATCCGCGAGATCCTGTGGGCGCGAAACATCGTCTCGGGCCAACAGTTTGAGCGCGATGAGGTGGCCAGTGGTCGCAACCGGCAGCGTCAACCCCGGCACGATCTCCAGGTTCTCCGCGGCCTGCACGATCTCGGACTCAATTCCCGAACTGGCGAACAGGATGTCGACCAGGACCGACACGCCATCGATGGCGCG
Organism: Nocardia sp. CA-084685; assembly: GCF_050955785.1. Lineage (NCBI taxonomy): Bacteria > Bacillati > Actinomycetota > Actinomycetes > Mycobacteriales > Nocardiaceae > Nocardia > Nocardia sp. CA-084685. Next base: position 178,935 of record NZ_CP192094.1, on the reverse strand, counting down.
CTTCAGCCGGACGGTAGCCAGCCTGCCGTTATCGTGCTCCACCGAGGCATAGAACCCGTAGCCCTCGGCGATGAGTAGACGAACCAATTCCTCAGCGCCGCGGTCATCTGCAACCGCCACCGCTACGTCAATGTCATGAGTAAACCGCGGCGCCGACCGTGCCGACACCGCAAAGCCACCCACCAGCGCCCAGGCATAACCATGCCGACGAAGATCCGACGCCGCACGACGCAGCGCAGCCTCGAGTTGGTTCATGCGAACCGAGACGACGCATGGCCAGCCGCATCACCGAGTGGCGCGCCAGGACGGGAAAGCAGCCAGTCCTGAACGGCCTCGTCCACCTCCGCCTCGGTGGCCTCCGGTCGCATCCGACGTATACGGGCACGCTGCATACGCACACCGAACTCATACATCTCCAACGCGAGACGCAGCCGCTGGCCCGGCGATTCCTCTGCCACGATGCCCAGCCTACCGTCCGAAACAGCTCAAGCCCCGGATCCCTGAAGACCTCCTCGCCGCCGCCTCGACCGATCAGACCAGGTGCAGTCCAGGTCGAACGACACGCATGGTTCTGACCACCGTTCACCATGCATGGTTCATGCGATACCACGCCGACAAGAAGTCACGGGACCCAGCCAACATAAGAATCCGACAAAAGCCCATGATCAGCTCGCCTGGAGTGCCAGACAGCAGTTTTGCATCAGCACGGATTACGAGACTCCAGACAGACCCAATCGCGCTGACACACCAGGAAACCGCAAGCTAAAACGGAGGCAGCGATCACGTCCGACAGAAAGTCTTTACGGCGCAAACAGATCGAGCTAAAGTGTAGGCGAAGTGCGCTTCTGAGCTCTCGTTACAGTAAGAGCGGATGACGGGATTCGAAACCCGCTGGGACGCTTCACAAAAGCCCTGGTCAATCGCCTGAGCTAGCCAAAATGCTGGGCCGCAACAGACCTTTCAGAACTATTCAGTACGTTGTGGGGCACCAAGCTACCACCTGCCTGGTGACATAGTCACCACCCCTTTTGCCCGCTGCGATCTTCAGGGTGAGGGAATCGCACACGGTCGGTCACCACATCGCTACGCGCCCGCGCCTTTCACCGCGAAACCGCCTGGCCCACAGCAGATCTCGTTCTAACCATCCTCCGGAGTCCGGACACCAAACGCGCCCTGTTTCCGATTCGGGAGGCGGGGCGCGTTGTCTACCGTACAGACCGATTAGCTGCGCTCGTGGCGATCAGTGAGGAGATCTGGTCCATCTCGTCAAGGGGGGTGTCGACGTTTTCAGGGTGCTAGAGATCGGCGTCGATGGTGACCCGAGATCGCACTCATCGAGGCGATTGGCGATCCCTGGCCCGGGATCTACCCGATTTCGACGCCTATCCGCTATCTGGTGTCTGCCGACTCGCCGACTGAGGCGCGATGATTTCCCGGAATCTGCTGCTGTTAAACATTTCCCCTGTCAGGATGATCGAGCACGCGACGACTCCTGTCGGGGGAGAGCCGCCCATGAGCCCAATCCGGGTCGCGTCACCACACGTCGCAGGGGAATACATTGAGCTACCAACAGCCGCCGCGTCCTCCGTATGGTCAACCGCCGCGTCCTCCGATGCCGCCGAAAAAGAAGTCGACGCCGGCATGGGTGTGGATCGCCGCGGTTATCGGTGGGTTGCTGGTGTTGGGCCTCATCGGAAGCGCCCTCGGCGGTACGTCGAAGGACGCCGCTGGAACCACCACTACCCAACGAGCTGCACAAGTCGCATCCGTCGCACCGGCCGTGACTGCGTTTGCCGCGACCACAACCACAGTGGCACCGGCGAGCGACCTCACTATTCCGAACGTGGTTGGCAAGAACGGCGCGGTCGCGGCCGACGAACTGAAGAAAGCCGGGTTCACCAATGTCACCTACGGGTCGGCGACACCCGGCGTTGAAATGGTGTTGATGCCGTCGAACTGGACAGTGAAAGCAGTAGAGCCCGGCGCGGGTACCGTCGTCGCGTCGAACTCGGCGGTCGTGTTGACGATGACGAAGAACAACCGGTGACCGGCCCATCGTGATCGACCGTGAAATGCGGAACCCGTTGTCGCAAAAAGCTTCCACTGCCAGGATTGTCGAGCACGCGACGACTTCTGTCAGGGAAGAGCAGCCCACCGCGCCGATCAGGTCGCGGCACTCATTAGCAGGGGAAACATTGAGACATCAACTCATCGCGGCCGTCGTGACATTCGCCGGTGCTGTTCTGGCGTTCGCTCTCACTATCGGCCTCGCATCACCCGCCTCGGCCACACCGCAGGCACCGGCATCAGAACCGGTTGCTGTCGCGGTCGAACCGAATGCCCCCACACCGGCCGAGCCAATCGGGATTTGCATGATGCCGGGCGACACAATCGAACTGCGTGCCGGGATCGGCGCTGTGCTCGGCGCGCTAGCCGGACTCCCGATATTCATTATCGGCGCGATACCCGGCGCTCTGATCGGCGCCGGATTCGGCGCGCTGTCCCACATCATCGCGTCGTGGTCGATGCAGCAGATGGGCGGTTGCAATCCGTGATACCGGCGCGAGTCTGAAATGCCAAGACGCCCCGACCTGTTCGGGGCGTCTTGACGTTCGGGTTGGCTGCCTATATTTCGTAGGCCTCGATCGAGTCGATGGCAGGTCACCTGTAGTCGGCGTTGAAGATCGGGGAGTTGCCCTCGACCACGACACCCCATCGACGATTCGTCGCACCGCTCGACACGATATTGCTAGCGTCGGTCCACGTCAGGAGTGACGCGCCGTTGCGGTACAGGGTGAAAACATTGCCCACCCTGCGGAATTCGAATCAGATTCGTTGTCGCGATGTTGGTAGCCGTCATGACCTGTTGTGTCTGACCGGTCTGCCCGGTCGAGACTCCCGACGTCGGCGGTGCGGAGATCGCGCGGACGGTGCCGGTGGTGACGACCGCTAGCCACATGACTCCAGCACCCGAAAGTGTCTGCGATGGCGAGCACTAGGGCGGTGCAATGGTCGGTCGCGGTCTTGCCGACCGATGCGATGAGCTGCGCCTTCACGGCGTAGTTGTCGGTGGCGAACTTGCCGCCCCACCCTGCCACGACACCCCAGTTGCCCACACGCCCATCACCATCGACATCGTCTTCATCTGGGCGCGGTTGGTGGCGATCTTGGCCTGGCTGTTGCGGTCGACGCGCCAATCGGTGCTGCTCATCCGCGCAGTTGCGGCGACGAACCGACATCCACGGCCGCCGTGAAAGTTTCAGACCACCGGAGTTGTCGTCCTATCCGGCGACTAGCTTCTTCACAAGCGACCCCCGATGCATGGTTCGGATGAAAGGTCTCTGATGGAACCGAACGTGCGTGGTCCGCGTCTAACCTACTGAGACCAACACCGACCGACGACTGAGAGCATGTGCATGGCTGAAGGTTCATCAACCACCGGGTCGCCGTTTACGATTGTGCCCGACCATGTTTCGGATGCCGGACAGTATGTGCAGCGGACCGCGCAAACTCTCGTCAACGGTGTGCGCTCGGCCGACGCAGACGTGCAGGGGCTGATGACGAGTTGGAAAGGCACTGCGGCCACCGCCTATTCGATGGGCTGGGAGGAGACCCGCGACGGCGCCTTGCAGGTGCTCGAGGCCCTCAACACCATGGCTGAGCTGCTCGGTGTGGTAGGTGTCGAATACACCGGCACCGACACCACCAACGCCACCGGGCTGCGGCAGTCCTCACTGGATCTGCCGTAACTGATTCCGCGTAACCGAACAGGACTGTGGCACATGAGGTATCAGGTCGATCTCGACCACCTGGACGACGTGACCGCCGCCATCGGCGGACTGAACGATTTCCTGCGGGAATCCCTACGCGAGATCGATGAACGCATGGCCGTGATGCAACAGAGCTGGAACGGCCACGCCGCCGACAAGCAAGCCGAAGCGCATCGGGAATGGGCTGCTGCGGCGCAGGAGGTTCGGGCGGGAATCGAGGCCATGCAGGCCGCAGCCCGCACCGCGCACACCGCCTACAACGACGCGGTAACCGAGAACCTGCGCACTCTGGGGCGCGCGTGACCACAACCGTTCTCGATGTCGACACCAGCGTCTACTACGACGCCGGTAACAAGCTCGTCTCTCTGGCCGCCGACTGGTTCGCCTCAGTTGATTCGTTCTGGCCGACCCTCGACGAGTGCCACGCCATGACTGGGTCGTACGACGAGGCCAAGAAATGGGCCGAGACCTACGACACACGCGCCGAAGAGCTATTGGGCATGTCCAATGCCCTCGCCGAAGCGGTGCACGCCTACGGGTGCGTGTTGCTGGAAATCAGCTACAACCACGCCGTTGCCGAATACAACGCGACCGTCGGCACCGACACCCCGGTACCGGATAAACCGGCCATCCCCGGCCCCGTGGCATATCTCTGCCGGGTGCCGCTGCCGAGCGCCGGAGGACCCGGCCAGGGCCTGATCGATGGCGGTGTGAAACTGGCCGAAGCCATCGGGATCACCATCCCCGACGGCAATGTCGATCTACTCGCGCGCGCCGCCGACACCTGGACCAAGATTGCCGACGCCGAACCGGTGGCAAAAATGGCGGGCGAGTTGGAACGGGTCGCCTGGTCGTTCGAGGCGATTGTCAGCCCCGAATACGAACACATCGATGAAGATCTGCGCGCCCTGCGTGACGCCGCTCTGACCACCACCGCCGCGTTCTATGAACTGTCCGCCAGCGCGAAAGACCACCACGACGGTCTGGTCGAGCTGCGCGAAAACATGAAAAAGGTCCTCGAGGATCTGGGCGAAGAGCTGCTCAAAGAACTGCTCATCACCGTGGCAATCGCCATCGCGGCAAGCGTGGTGACCTTCGGTATCGGTGCAGCCGTGGCCAGCGCGCGTGTCGTGGCCATTGCCGCCCGATTCGCGCGCCCGATTCGCGCCCTCATCGATGCATTCAAGGCCAACCGGGCCATCGCAAAAGGGGTGAAATCCGAACAAACCCTTGCCAAACATGCCAAAGAACTGAAACGCATCAAGGATTTGAAGACCAAGGCGACGCCGAAGGTAGAGCCGAAGGTGGAGCCGAAAACGGCACCGACACAGTTCACCGGTGAGATGTCCAACGAGGAACGATGGATGCTGACCCGCGGCCCCAGTCGGGACCTGATTCGCGGGCTGCGTGAAGGAAAACTCACCGCCGATCAGCAGGCGGAAGCTCTCCGGATCAACGCCGCGTTGGACAAGCTACCCCCGTACCAAGGCACGGTGACCCGCCATATTGATCTGACGCCCGGGGAACTCGCCCGTTTCCAGCCCGAACAAGCGGGACCGGTGAACGGGTTCATGAACAGTTCCAGCCGCGGCGGTAACGAACTCATGACCAACACCACGAACACCGAATTCCAGATATTGAGCAAGAGTGGGCGGCAAGTCCACGACTACGGCGGGACTCTTGACGAAGTCATGTTTAAAACGGGAACCGAATTCTTCTGCGAGAGCAAAGTAACCGATCCGCAAACGGGTCGCACCATTATCACGCTGACCGAACGATAGGAGACACACCCGTGCCGGAACCGGACTCGGAAAAAGTCGGCCGCTTCACCTTCTACAGCCGCGAGGAATCGGAAGCGCGAGGCTTGATCCCTTCTGATGAAGAACGGGCGCACAATCGCGAGATACTCGCTGCATTCAACGAGAAACGCCGCAATGCCCCACCTGAACCCGCACGGTCCCCCTCACTCGGCCTGGGGGAACGCTGGGGGGTCGACAGCCTGATCGGCACCGAATTCGAGGGCTGGACCCGCGACGCGAACGGCCAGTGGTACGACAAGGACGGCCACCCCACCAGCCACGACCGCGACGCCAACCCCGGCAACTGAACCGAAATCAGCCCCGAGCACAGAACGGCGGGCCATTCGGCCCGCCGTTTTCGTCCTGACCAGGGCGACCGTGGCGCCGCCGTCAGGTGTTCGACCCCGAGCTGCGGTGTCGTCGACACCTCCCTCTAAGAACGTGTTTGAGAACGGCCTCGGTGGGCGCGTGACGCTCGAGATTTGAGTGAACTCCTGGTAGTGCAGTGATTGCTGAAGTCGCTGTGCCACCAGGAGTTCGTGTGTCATCTTCCCCGATCGCGTCGTGTTCGTCATGCCCGGTAAGCGGTCAGTCCAGCGGTCACCGGGTCGCGGTGTATCCGTCGTCGTCGATGACCGACGCGCAGTGGGAACAGTTGGAGGGCCTGCTCCCGCCGCCGGGCAACACTGGCGGCAAGGGAGGCAGACCAGAAAAGTGGTGCCGCCGAATGGTTTTGGACGCGATCTTCTATGTGGTGCGGGGCGGGATCGCGTGGCGGCAGCTGCCCGCGGAGTTCCCGCCGTACTCGACGGTGTACGCCGTCTACCGCCGCTGGGTACGGGCCGGGTCCTGGCAGCGGATCCACCACGCCCTGCGTGATCGGACCCGCGTGCGCGCGGGCCGGGCGCCGCAGCCCACGGCGGCGATCATCGACTCCCAATCGGTGCAGGGCGCCGACACCGTCCCCGCCCGCAGCCGCGGCTATGACGCGGGCAAGAAAACCAACGGGCGCAAACGCCACATCGCCGTCGACACCAACGGCCTGCTATTGGCCGTCGTGGTCACCGTGGCCTCGATCCAGGACCGCGACGCCGCCATCCGGCTGCTGGCCGCGCTGCGGGCGGGGTTCGCCACCATCACGATGGTGTGGGCCGATGCCGGGTACGCCGGTCGCCTGGTCCGGTGGGCGAAAACCGTTGCCCGCCTGACTGTCACAATCGTTAAACGCTGCGACGACATCGCCGGTTTCACGGTCCTGCCACGACGCTGGGTGGTGGAGCGCACCTATTCCTGGATCGTCAAGCACCGCCGCCTGGTCCGCGACTACGAGACTCGCCCCGACCACCACGAAGCCATGATCTACATCGCGATGATCTACACGATGTCCCGCCGCCTCGCCCGCAGCAAACCCACCGCAGCCGCGTGACCATCCGGTTCTCAAACACGTTCTAAGGCCGGTGGTGCTGGGCCACCCAGGCCGCCGACCCTGGCCGACATCGACCGACGCGTCGAGGCCGCCTGAGCCGACCGGATCCTCATGACGCCGACAAGCTCGCCGAACGGATCCGCCTCTACCGCAGCGCTCTGGTGAGGGTGCGCCGGCTGCCGGAGACCTTTTGGCCGATTGACATGCAACCATGGTTTCCGTGGACAGGCCTTTTCGTGAGATCCGTGGTGTATTCGATGCCGATACGATTACGCTGTACCAGGCGTACAGCCCGCAGATCGCCGTTCCTGCCGCGGCTTCTGGGCGGTTCCCAGGCGCGTTCAAGCGGGAGCGCATGACCTGGATCAAGCCATCATTTCTGTGGATGATGTACCGATCCGGCTGGGCCAGTAAGCCTGGGCAGGAGCATGTGCTGGCCGTCCGGATCTCGCGTTCGGGTTTCGAATGGGCACTTCGCCATTCGGCGTTCGCGCACTTCGACAGCGCTGTGCATCAGGACCATGCGCAGTGGAAGACTAGCTTGGCCGCTCCGGTTCGGATTCAGTGGGATCCCGAGCGTGACACCGCATTTCGTCCCTTACCGTTCCGATCACTGCAGGTGGGGCTTTCCGGTGAAGCGGTGAATCGCTACTGCGACGAGTGGATCGTCGTCGGGATCGATGACGTAACTGGACTCGCCCATGAGATCGGACGTGAGGTAGCCGCCGGGAGGCACGTTCTCGATCGCCTGCCCGTGGAAAAGCCGTACCCGATCCCACCTGACCTGCGCGAACTACTAGGAATGGGTACCGGAGTAGTCACACTCTGATCAGTGGCCGAGATCCTAATCGTCCTTGCGTGATGACGATTTGTAGCCATTCGCGACATGCTGCTCACCCATGTTGGACGACCGGCATGCGAACCCTTCCCTACGTTGCAGTATGAGATTTTTGCCTGCGCTCGAGCTGCGCTTCGGCTCCCTGCCGCACAATCTGACTGTCCGAGTCGCGCAGCCGGACTAAGGCTGCTTCTGCTTCCAGCCCAGGTGTGTCACCGAGCGCCCAAATTGCTTTGGTTGCGAGGGCCCTGTTGTCGTCGTAGTCGAGATAATCTGGAATCCAGACCGCAGCTTGGTACAACGCGTCGACCGCGGTTGGTGTCCGCAGCTGCCCGAGCAGCGAAACGACGTCTTCGTGCATGTGATGCCAGTCTGCGGCACTCAACTGTAGAAGCATGTCGAGGTAGTCCATCGTGATCCCGAACTCGTTGCCCACAATAAGGGCAAGTTCGACGCCGTCGGCATAACGACTTTCGATCGCTTCTTTCAGAAGCTTCAATCCGAGTTGCCGACCATCGCTAGCCCCGAAGTGCCGCAGCACTTCTTCGGGCGAGCCGACCCGAGTCGGATTTGCCGGGCTGTACACCAACCCCAGTATGACCTTCTCATCCTCTGGAGTCATCGTACTATCTCCCTCCACTTGACTATCGCGTCATTGAATATCTGCAATGCGGGACCCCGACCCAACCCGATATTGACGTGGCCCGGACCTTCACCCTTGAAGTGCGCCGCGAAGTCCGCCCATCCCTTTGATACCACAGGCATATCCGGATACACATCCCGGACGGCCTTCGCGCTGTTTCTGACACCGATTTCCGCTAATTCATCGATTGTTCCCGGACGAAGCTCGAATTCCACGAGTCGGCCAGCATAGGAGTCAGAAAACCCTTGAGTCGGCGAGATGAATGTTTCACTCGTCGGGGGCAATCGTCCGGTATTTTGTAATGCTTCAAAGTCAGACTCGCTCATAGATCTGTAATATTTGTGGTTGCATCCGTCGGGCACCAGGCCCAGAGGGTCCGCCCACACCGTCGGGTTGTGGGGATATGTGTTGGGATTCGGCGCCGGTGAAAGTCCAAGTGGGTCGTCGGTAAGGAATCTTCCCGTTCCGGGGTCATATGTGCGGTGGAGATTGTAGTGGAGGCCAGTTTCGGGATCGTAGAGCTGGCCAGGGAACCGCAGCGGCGTGGTGACCTGGCCGGACCATGCCGTCCGCCCCCAGAGATCGACAGTCGAGGTAGCTACCGTTGTAGCGCTATCGGGATCGATGATTTCGGTGGGCGTGCCGACGAGATCGGTGACTATGGCATAGAACTCGCGGTCGAAGGCGTCTTGGTCAGTGGCTTGGGTGATGGGGGTATGGGAATTCGGTTGGTATTGCCATCGAGTCGAGATCCCGTGGGCGCGCTGTTCGATGAGATGCGTGCCGTCCCAGGTGTAGTCGGTGCGTTCGAGGACGGTCCCGTCGTTGGTGAGATGTTGTTTGGTGGTTCGGCGACCGAGTGCGTCGTAGGTGTAGTGGCACCATTGGTGGTCTGGGGTCCAGACATCGGTGAGTTGGTCGAAAGAGTTGTATCGGTAGTGCCATATGTCGGCTTTGCGGGACAGCCGGGTGGTGGTCTTGCGGATGAGGCGGCCGGCCTCGTCGTAGTTGTAGCGGGTGCGGCCGTCTCGGATGAGCAAGTTGTTGCGGTATTCGCGGCGGCTGTCGGCCTCGGATTCGGGCTCAGGCGTATAGGAATCGTGCGGGTCGGCCACGGTCGCCGTCGTGCTGGTGGGCGGTCCTGATTGCAGCGCACTGGTGATGTTATTGAGTGAGTCGTAGGTGTACTGCTCGGCGATTGTGCTGTTGCGCGTGATCGATGTGGCGCGCCCGAGAGGGTCGAGGATGTAATCGCTCACCACGGAATTGGTGTCGGGGCGGGTGAGGGTGTGGTTAATGAGGTAGCCGTCGGGGCGGTAGGTGTATTCGTCGTGACGGAGTGTCCGCGGGCTGGACCGTGGTCCGATGTCGAGGTTCAGTGAGGTGGCGGGGTTGGCGATCACGTGCTGGCCGGTGACGCGGCCGATATCGGACAGCGTCCGGTCGATAGCGATTTCGCCGACGCGCCAACTCTCGAGGCGTCCGATCGAGTCGTAGTGGAAGACGAGTTTGTGTCCGTCGGCGCTAAGGCCGCGGACTTTTCCGGTGCCGTCGTAGTCCCAGCCGGTGGTTGCGCCGGCGGGGGTGGTGCGGCGGATGCGGCGGCTGTATTGGTCATGGTCGTGGCGCATCGCCGGTTGGTCGTCGAGTTGTTGTGAGGCGAGTTGGCCGGTGGCGGTGTAGGTGAATTCGAGTGTGTGGGTGGGGTCTTTGTTTGTTCCTGCGGTCGCGGTCAGGACCCGCCCGGCGAGGTCGTGGGTGTATCGAATCCAGTCGCCAGCGTCGGTGGTGACCGCGGTGAGGTGGCCGAGGATGTCGTGGGTGTGGTGGCGGGTGATGCCGGTGGCCGGTGTGATGGTGGTGGCTCGTCCCGCGGCGTCGTGGATGTATCGGGTGGTGGCGCCGGTGTAGTCGGTTTGGGTGATCAGGCGCCCGGCTGGGTCGTAGCCGTAGGTCCAGGCTTGGCCAAGGGGGTTGGTGACTTTGGTGAGACGACGTTGGCTGTCCCAGGTGTAGTGCGTTGTTGAGCCGTCGGGATCGGTGCGGGAATGTAGTAGATCGAAGGCGCCGTAGGTGAAGCGGGTGAGATTGCCTGCGCGGTCGGTATGCGTGAGAGGGTTGCCTTCGCCGTCGTGGGTCCACGACTCGGCGTAGGCGTCGGGGTCGACGCGGCGCAGTAGTTTTCCGTCCGCTGCCCACTCATAGTGGGTCCTGGCGCCCATAGGATCTGTAACTCGGACGGGACGGCCACAGCAGTCGCGATCGATGCACGTGGTTGCGCCGGTCTGGTCGACAATCTGGACAGGCAATCCGGCTGCATCGACTTCGATACGTGTCGAGGCGTTGTCGGCATTGCTGAGCTCGGCGATGGCACCGTTGGAGTGGTAGGTGTACTCGGTTCGGGCTCCCGCCGGATCAACAGAGGCGGAAAGGTCTCCGTTCTTGTTCCATTCCTGTTCTTGCACAGTGCCGTCGGCGTCAGTGACTCGGGTAGGACGGTTACGCCACATGTAGTCGATCTGCACGGTGTGGCCGTCGGGGCGAATGATTTCGGCGATGTCGCCTTCGCCGGTGTACCGATATTGGGTCACCGCGCCATCGGGTGCGACGACCTTTAGTGGCTTGCGGTCGGCGTTGTAGTCGATATGCGTACGGCCACCGGTGGGGTCGACGAGATCGCGCAGGCGGAAGTCGCGATCGAAGCCGTGGGTGGTGGTTGCGCCGAGGGAGTCGGTGACGGTGGTGAGACGACCAGTACCGTCGGGGAATTCGAGATAGTCGAAGTCGGTGTCCAGGATCCCGGCGGTGCCGCGCTGAAAGACGACGCGGCCGGATTCGTCGTAGGTGTTGACCATCTGGTTGCCGTTGGAATCGGTCCAAGACGTCAGCCGATGTTCGTCATCGTAGGTGTAGCTCGTGGTAGCGCCAACAGCGTTCACGACCGCCGACAGCTGGCCTGCCTCGTACCTGAATTCCCTTAGTTGAGTTCGGGCTTCGGCACCGTCGGGGCGGGCGTCTAGTACGGATAGCCCGGTGACGCGTCCCGCGGCAGTGTCGATGCGTACTCGGTATCCGCCCGAATGTGACACCTCAACCGGTGCGCCGTCGGTGTCATAGTGGAAGCGGATCCTGTTGCGGTGGCGGTCGGTGATCGCGGAGATGGCGTAGTTGCCCAGGCGGGACTCGATGCCATCGAGGGTCGGTTCGGGTGCGAAATGCCATAGTATTTCCCGCTGTTGATCCCAGATGCGGTAGCCGCCGACCTCGGTGCGGGTCAGTGTCCACGCCTGTCCACCGGTCACCGGTTCGGTGGCGACGCCGACCTCTGTGTGCGGGTAGGCCAGCATGATGCCGTCCTCGCCGAGGAAGGTGACGCCTTCGTGCTCGACGACCAGACGCATATCCAGGGTGGTCGACCACGATGGGCCGAACCAGCGGCCGTAGCGGTAGTTCGAGCGATGCGTGCGCCGCAGCGTCAGAGCGAGGACACCAGGGAGGTCGACATCGGTTTCGGGGAGCAGAAATTCACCGGTCGCGATATCGACCGGATCCTCGGAACACGTTTTGTCGCCTTCAACGCGGTCGTGGTCCGCACCGTTCTCACGCGCCGTATCGCCAGCACCTTGATCGGCCTCGGCTCGCTCCTGCGGTGTCGGGTGCTCCTGCGGCGAATCATGATGGGTCGGTTGATTTTCCGGGGAGGGATTGTCGTGTCCATTGGGATTCGTGCCGTCCCCGTCTGGGTGGGAGGGTTCTGTCCCGTCATGGGTTTGACGCGGACCGCCGCCACCATGATCTGTTGAGGTGTCAGGTGAATCGGTGTGAGCCAACGGGCTCGAGTCGGGATCAGGGTGGTGGCCGGGCGTCTCGTGGCTCGGGTTCGGTCCTGACGACACCTCCGCATCCGGTCGAACCGCCGCGGTATCAGCGGGCTGCTGGTGGGGGGTTTGGGGCGTGTCACCGGGATGCTCACCGCTGGGGTGCGAATCAGATGTCGCCGGTTCGGGGTGCGCCTGCTGCGGCGCATCCGGCTGAGTGTGCCCCGGTATGGCGTTGTCGGGCGCTGCTGAGCCGGAGTCCGGGGTATGCGTGAGGGTTTCCGGTTGCGCGTTGGTCGATCCCGGTTGCGTTGGCGATTCGGTTGTCGCGTGTGGTTGAGTGCCAGGCTCGCTGGTGCTCGGGTGGGTTCCGGTCGGCGTGCCCGGCTCGCTCCCGGTCGAGGTTGGTGACGGCGCTTCGGTAGTCGGGTGTGTGCCCGTTGGTGCACCCGGTTCGTGCGGAGTCGACGAAGGGGTATGAGGCGTGGAGCTCGGGGCATGTGGCGTTGTGTGCGGTGCATGCTCTGCCGCGCTGGCCACAGTGTGAGTCGCTTTGCTGACCTTCGAGACGTCACCGATCTTGTCCAGCACAGACAGCGCAGGTTTGGCCGCGCCCGCACCACCGGTGCCGACCGTGGTGATCAGATCACCCGTCAAAGAACCCAGGAACTCCGACGGGTTCTTACGCGCACCGGACAGGATCGAGGACACCGTCGCCCCGGGATCGGCCGCCGCGACCACCAGCCCAGTGCCCAGATCCGACATCCCCGAGAAGTATTCAGCCGGATGGGTCAGGTTGTAGGCGTCCATCGGGCTGACCTGACGCACGAACTGCACGATCCCGGTGAAACTGGTCAGCAACCCGGAGGTGAAGTTCAGCTTCGCCTGATCCAATGCCCCCGACAGGTCCGAGAGATTGTCGGTCCAGCGTTCGGTGAACGGCGGCTCGGTCGGGGCGGCCTCGGTCGCCGCTGCCAACGCCGCCGCGACCGAGGCTGCTGCGTTGTCCCGCTGGGATCGTGCGCCGCGCAGGATGTCACGGGCCTCGTTGCGGATCGCAGTCCATGTGTCGGTCAGAGGCGTCTTGCGTTTCTGCTCATCCGACAGGGCGTTCCACTGGTTCTTCTTGGTGGTTTCCTCGGTATCGGCCGCTTCCATCTCGCGATCGCATCAGCGGCTTTGGTTTGCGCGGCGGTCACCTCGTGGTACCAACCGTCGAGCACACCCGATGCCTTGTGCATCGCGTCGGCGCCCTCCCACCACAGCTTCGGCTGTTTGGCGAACTCGGTGTGGAACTCCTCAGCCGCCGACCCAGTCCAGTCCGCGGTGTCGACCGTGCGCAGCGCGTCGCCGGTTTTGCCGATCGAATCGCCCATCTTCTGCAATGCTTCGACAGCGTCGTGGATCGCTGAGGGTTCGCCCCGGATCAGTTCTTTCGGGTCGGTGGTTTGTCCGAGTTCGCGTTCCTTGATCTCACCACCGGCGAGATCGGCGATCTTGTCACCGAGGTCGTCGAGGTTCTCCGCGACCCCGTCGGCACCGATCTTGCTCGCCAGCCCCGCTGCCGCGTCCAAACCAGCGTCGGCGAGCTCACCGGCCTTCTGGGTGACCGATTCGACGCCGTGCTCGACCGCGTCACCGACCTTGTTGACGAAATCACCGAGACCACTCACTATTCGCCCCCACCTTGGCCATTCATGATCTCCGACGCCCGCTCGGCAGCACCGGTATTCCAATGCCGCGGGATCCCAGGTATCGGACCGTTGTTGCCCAACGCATCCGGGCCCACCGCCTCGATCACCTTGATGTTCGTGCCGATATGAGTGAAGGCGTTCTGGAACGATTCGGCGCTGTAGTCGGTGTGGCGGACTTGGTTGAACTGATTGTCGGCCAACGTATCTCCCCACGACCGAGCATCGATCTCTTCCTTCGACAGATGCGGGTTGCCCGTGAGCTGCGTGAACATCTCCTTGAAGGTGTTCGAGAACTTCTCATCCATGATGTGATAGCGCCCCGCCGCCAACCCCAGCGTCTTCGCGATCTCGTTGCCCGCCTGCACCAGCGACCTGACGCCCCATGACCAGCGCTCGGTGAAGGTCTCGAAAGCGCTCTGCACCGACGCCTTACCCGCCTCCATCGGCGACAGGGTCAACAACGAGAACCCCCGCCCCATCGCCCCGGTCTCGCCTATACCCAGATCCGACAGCTCACTGATGACCCCGGTGATCCCGTCCGCCGCCTGCTGCAGCACCGCGGGATCCACATTCAACTGCTCTCCCACCGCTACCTCCCGTCCCCGACGGAATCCTCGGACACCTGCGGCGGAAACGCCATCGGCGCCGAACCGGTGATATCGACAGCCACGCCGGTGGGCTCCGAACGCCCCGAGGCGTACTCGACCAGCCGCCACCCCAACAGCGACTGATACCGATACTCCTGATCACCAGCGACACCCCGCGCAGCCATATAGCGCGCGTACTCCTTGACACTGGTGAACGCACAAATCCAATCGACACCCCCGAGCCGTGCCGTGTACAGGCGATCATCATCAACCAACGGCACCAATAAACCAGCCTGCCCGAACGCCGCCGCCAGCACCTCCGGCTGCCCGAAACCGGCATAGAAAGCAGCGATCTCCGCTCGCAACGCGGCACCACTGTCGAATTCAGCCAATCGCTTTGCCACCCCCGCTCACGATCTATCGGCCACCCACCAAACCAGGCCCATCGCAGCATACCTATGGCTCGGTGGCCGCCATCCGATCCAGAAACGCTTGCCCCCGGGCTGGAACTACATCATCGTCAATCTCCGCTGGTGGCAGGCAGAATCGGCCGATTCGTGGTCGAGAAGAGACGCGAGACCGATCGCCACTCAACAATCTCGACTCGATCGTGGCTGGCCCCCGCCTGGGACACCCTCGAGGGGTCCACTCAGATGAGCACTCGCGATCGCGTTCGGTGCTATCGGGCTCTGGACCGGACAACACCTCACGCCCTTCAGCGATTCAGAGCCACGGTCAGTCATCTGTTCTGTTTCTTCGACTTGATCGGCTTCTTCTTCGTCTTCGGCTTGTCGTGGTCCGGCTCCCACTCATAGCCCGCCAGGTTCTGCTCGCAGTGCCAGTTTTCGACCAAAACATCTCCTTGGTCTCGTTCGCACCAACGTTCCGCCTTGCCACACGCAGTCAGGCCGAATCCAGCCGCTACTGCGATTGCCACCGTGATCACGGTGGCGCGGAATCGGGTGTTACGCATTGGGTTTCTCCGATCTCGGTAATTGAGTTCAGCCGCCAGCCCTCGTCGATGATCTCGGCGACCGACCGCACGTGCGTCGGTGAAGGAATCGCGGTCGTCGCCCTCACCCGAGGACACAGCAACTTCGACCGGGGTGGCCAGAACCCGAGCCCCCACCGAACCCATGAGTCGAGTCTCTGCTGGTCAGCATCACAGTCGGAACGCATATGAAATCCATTGATAGATCGCCAGTTTGGGCACCATCATCGCCAGTGCGCCTTGCAGGAACCTTAACGATTGATGAGTGAGCACCGGACTTACAATTCTCTTCGGATACCGAACCAACCGACGACGCCCACATCCACAGGGAGTGCACGTTCAGTTCAGCGGCCGCCATGCTGCCCATCACACCGTCGGCCGGTACCGGGTAACCATCACGCTGTCCAGTCGGTGAACATGCCCGGCGTTCAGCGGCGAGGGTTCGGGGCGCCTGCTGCTAGTCCGCGGCCAGCATCCGCTCGAGTTCATCCCATCCTTCGGTGGACTGGTGACGGACTTGCACAGCGCGCGCGTTCTCGACAGCGAGGCAACCGCTCCGCAGTGCCAGTGGAATCTTCATGTGGCGCAACGCTGTCCAACGTTGTTTGTCGTCCAGCATGACGAACCCGGTCAGCGTTTCGCCCGCCGCGGCCGCACCCGCCAATGCGTGCGCGGCGAGAAGAAGCTCAGCCCGCAGCCTTTCGTGCCGCTCGTCGAGATCAGCGCTGCCGGTCGCGACGTACGCCTCGGCATGAATGTGGGCAAGTACAAGGTGCACGTGCACGCCGATACAACTGGGACGATGACAAGAGCACCAAGATCGCCGGTATCACGGTCCCGTGCAAGCGCATGGGCGCGCTGCACACGGCGGGCCTAGCGCGGGACTACAACATCGACGGATCCAGCGGGACCCGGCGATACGAGGGAACAGTACCGTCGACCGGACGGATGAACCTGCCAGGGCCGCCCGACGGCCGCGACGGCAAGAGGAGTGATCCCACCCGATGAGGTACCCAACGCCTGGAATCCGGCAGGTGACGCTGGCCTGTGTCGTCGCCGGCCTCATGGCCGTGACGGTCGGCATGACCGGCTGCGGCAGCGAAACACCTAACGGCGACCGACAGTCGCAGCCGACCCAGGCCGCGAACGACACCGACATCGCCAGGGAGGCTTCCGAATTCGGCGGAATCGTCATCCCGGAGAATGTCTCCCTGCTCGGCGCCCGATCCGAGCGCGGTATCGACACGCTCTACCAGCTCGCGCTATCGACCGATCCCCAGGGTCTTACCCTGCTGCTGGCCACATCGAAATTCTCCGCGCCGCTGACCAAAGTCTTCGGTGTGGCTCAGACCGCCATCGCGGGGCCTTCCCTGGAGACTTCACCGTCGATCCTGAAGGCCCAGGACCACTACCGACGCCCTGATGGAAAACCGGTCAACCGGATCATCATCGTGGACGAGCGGGACGCGTCGAGCCGCTTCATCCACATCCAACTGTTCGACACATGATCGGCATCGTCGGCGGCGCTGGCGGAGCGGCGAGGCTCGGGTTCCGCGCTTGTCACCGCACCCCTCCCGCAAAGATCTTTTGAACTCGCGGCGTGCTCACGAGGTCAGGTGCCCAAACCTGATCGCCAGCAGATTCGCTACCAGGACGGCGACGAAGACGACCGCGACTGCTCGGTAGCTCACGGCCCACAGTCCGACCGCAGCGCTGCCGAAAACCACCACCTTGGTGACGACCGCGAGCAGTGGGTTGTCGAATGTCGCATGCGGCGCCGCGAAGAGGCCCCAGGCCAGCGCCGCGAGGAGTGGCACGCCCACAGCCAACACGAGCTTGACTGGAGTCGCAGTGGCGGTCTTCCAGCCCCACAGTCCCAGCGCCCCGAGCGCGACCAACTCCATCCCGAATGCCAGCGTGAGGTTGGCCCATTTCCAGACTTCGTGCATGTCCGTCTCCCGCGACTCATCGAGAGCGTCGCTCTCTCATGAGAGCAGTGTGCACGCCGGGTTGAGCTTCGTCAAGTTGCCGACCTACACGGCTGTGGGCGTCGAGCCGGAGAATGGTGCAGTGATGCGCACGCGTTCGACCACCGTCAACTCGAGCGCGTTGGCCGCAGGGCCACTTCCTTGCCGCCCGGACGTCGAGTCCGTCGTGGGGCGGCGCTGACGCATCGCCGGGCACCACACCCATCCCCGACATGAGCGGGCAGTGGGCCGGCCAACCCCATCCCCGTCTCCAGAACCCGAAAGCTATGTCCGAACTCCGCAACCACCCACGAAAATTAACCCCGAACACCGAAACCTAGACCCGGACAGGACATAAATCTGTCCGTTACGGTTCAACCTTGCGAACAGCGACTGGCTGACCTGGGGCCCGAAAGGTTATGCGGACGGTTGGGCTGCCCGAGCGTTCGGACCTACTTTGCGGATTTGGGCAACCGGGTACTGCATCCCAACTTCGCCCGTCTGGTCTGACCCTGAATCCTCGGCTTCTCGCTCCGTCGAGGAAGACTCAGGCAGTAACGGTGAGGACCAACGTAGCTGCGACGAAGCCAAGTACGACCACATCCATCGTCACCGCCGAGACGGCGTCGCGAACCCGGAGTCGGGCCATGATTGCTCCTACCATCAGGGCAGCCAGGCCGACGATCGCGGCTATCCCCAACGGTCTGAAGTAAATGCCGAGCCCTGCGCCCAGGGCTCCGGCCACCTCCAGCGCCCCTGTCAGACGCCACAGAACAGGAGAGATGCGCAGGTGATCACGGATCTCGAGCGATTGTTGTAACCCGATGAGCTTCACCGCGCCAGTCACAAGGAAAAGAAGACCGACGGCCAGGGTCAGGACTGTCGTCACGTTCATATGACTCCTGAAGTTCGAGAGATCTCGCGACTCTATGAGGTTCCCAACAGATCTCACACAAGGTGTCGCCGTCCCCGGCTGCAGACACTCCTCCAACGGCACCAGCGCAGACCGCTGCCCACCGAACTCGGCATCGACAAGGCAACGTCGAGCCCTCGACCTGAGTTTGTTCAGGTCAATGGATTTCAGTTGAGTGCACCACGCTGACCAGGCACGACGGTCGCGGGGATGGTGGATTTCACGCACTAATCGGCCGGTAGAGTCGCAGGTTGTGGCGTTCATCCGGCGGGTCCGCACAGCATCCGGGGCAACCGCGGTCCAGGTCGCCGAATACACCAGCGGCCGCCAACGCATCATCGCCCACGTCGGATCCGCCCACACCGAAGCCGAACTCGGCATCCTGCTCGCCCGAGCCCGTGACCTCGTCGAAGACCGTGACCAGGGCCAGCTCGATCTCGGCCTGGAACCCGTCCAGCAACGCACCGCCCTGCTCGGCGAACCAGCGGTCCCGCCGGAGACGTTGTTCGAGACCGCGCCGGCCACCCCATCACCGGCCGGTCCGGTCAGCTCCGGCCGGGTTACCGGCACCAGCTCGAGGCTGCTGTTCGATTCTCTGGCAACGGTTTACGACTCCCTCGGCTTCACCACCGCCCTCGGAGACGACGTGTTCCGCGACCTGGTCGTCGCGCGGCTGGTCGAACCGACCTCGTTGGCCGACATCGGCCGGGTCCTCGCCGAGATGGGCCGTGAGCCCGCCTCCTACTCCACCCTGCGCCGCACCCTCGGCCGCGCCGCCGGTGCCGAGGGCGGCGGCTACCGCGACCGGATCGCCGAAGCCTGCTTCGCCCACGCCATCACCAGCGGTGACGTGTCGCTCTGCCTATACGACGTCACGACCTTGTATTTCGAAGCGGAGAAAGAAGACGGCCTCCGCAAGGTCGGCTATAGCAAGGAACGCCGCGTCGACCCACAAATTGTGGTCGGGCTGTTGGTCGACCGGCACGGATTCCCTTTGGAGATAGGCTGTTTCGAGGGTAACAAGGCTGAGAAGCACACGATCGTTCCGATCATCCGGCAGTTCCAGGCCCGGCACCGGCTCGAGTCGTTCGTGATCGTCGCCGACGCCGGCATGCTGTCGGCGGAGAACCTGACCGCCCTCGACGACGCCGACCTGCGGTTCATCGTCGGTTTCCGTGTCACCAAGGCACCGATCGATCTGGAGTCCCATTTCCGTTGGCACGGTGAGACATTCGCTGACGGGCAGGTCATCGACACCGTCACCCCGAAGCGCGGAGCGAACGTCGACAACAACTCCGCGGTCCGCGCTGAACCGGTCTGGGACCCCGACACCCACCAGGGATCGTGGCGGGCGGTCTGGGCTTACTCGACGAAACGCTACGTCCGCGACAACCGCACCCTCAACGCCCAAGAAGCCAAGGCCCGCGCGGTCATCGCGGGCGAGAAAGCCGACAGGGCACCACGTTTCGTGAAGAACGGCAAGGCCGGCAAGACCCTGGACGAGGCCGCGCTCGCGCGGGCCCGCCGCCTCGCGGGCTTGAAGGGATATGTCACGAACCTGCCCGCCGACATGATGACCGCCAGTGAGGTGATCGGTTCCTACCACGACCTTTGGCATGTCGAGCAGTCGTTTCGCATGTCGAAGACCGACCTCGCCGCCAGGCCGATGTTCGCCCGCACCCGCGATGCGATCGAAGCGCATCTGACGCTCGTGTTCACCGCGCTGGCGGTCGCCCGCACCGCCCAAGACCGCACCAGCGAGAGCATCCGGGCGATCGTGCGCCGGTTGCGGGTGCTGCGGTCGGCGACGATCGCGATCAACGGCGCGCAGCAGACGTTCGCCCCGCACATCCCGGCCGATGAACAGGCACTTCTGGCGGCGTTGCGGGGCTGACGTCACGCACTAACCTAAATGAACAAACTCGGGAAGGAAAAGAAGACCGACGGCCAGGGTCAGGACTGTCGTCACGTTCATATGACTCCTGAAGTTCGAGAGATCTCGCGACTCTATGAGGTTCCCAACAGATCTCACACAAGGTGTCGCCGTCCCCGGCTGCAGACACTCCTCCAACGGCACCAGCGCAGACCGCTGCCCACCGAACTCGGCATCGACAAGGCAACGTCGAGCCCTCGACCGGCGGCGGCGGTGCGCCGTCGCCGACCACGCTCAGCCTCGGCACGAGCACGCAGCCTGCCCGCCACAGCGGTCCTTTGTGCCCCCAGAACCCGCAACCTATGTCCGAACTCCGCAACCACCCCCGCAAACTACCCCCGGACACCGCAACCATCCCTAAACAAATCAAATATCCACTGTCCGTCCCGCATGGAGATTGCGGTTTGTTGAACTGCTGACCTGCGACCCGAAATCTATTCTGTCCCGAATTTCGATCTGACTGTTCGGACCTAGATTTCGGCTTGTTGGTCCTTTCCGTTCTGCTGCCGCTGTAGCAGTGCCGCGACTGTCGCGGCTCGCAACGGTCAGTTCCGTGCCGTTACGACTGATTTGGGCCGAGTTCGTGGGTGCCGGCCGGTTGGCACATCACTTGACAGGGGTGTGGTCGAGCCGGGCTTCTTGGGAGCGCAGCCAGTCCAGATATCGATCCAGCCAGGTATCGCACGGCAGTCCCTGCGGGCCTTCAGCGAAGCCGTGACCGCCGCGATCGTATACGTGCATCTCCACCGGACGGCCCGCCGCCAGCCAATTTCGGTGCAGCGCGAGGTTCTCTTCGACCACATTCTCGCCCTGATCGTCTGCGGCGAAGCACAGAAACAGCGGCGGCGCATCGGGCGGCACTCGATAGCCGTGCCAGATCGCCGGGTAAATCGGTGCCGCGAAGTCGGGCCGGGTAGCGGGGTCGTAGTCGGTGGCGGCGGCGAGGGTGAGCAGGCCGCCGGCTGAGAAACCGAGGATTCCGATGCGGTGGGGGTCGAGATTCTCCTCGGCGGCCCGTTCGCGAACGATACGCACGGCAAGCTTCGCGTCCGTGACCGCGACCCGCGAGTGGGTTTTGATCTCCTCCATGTCATGACCCCAGTGCCGGAGGAATTCCTCGTCCGGAATGGGTGTCGGCAGCAGTCGGTAGCGCAGGACGAAGGCCGTGATGCCCTGCCCGGCCAGTTGTTCGGCGATTTGGAAGCCCGTGTGCGTGAGCGTCATGAAACTGCCGCCGGGACAGACGATTACCGAGGTACCGGTGGCACGGGCTGGATCGGGACGGTGGACGGTCAGCGCGGGTCGGGCGACATTGCGGATCACCCGCAGATTCCGGTGGCCCTGTACCTCGGGTATCACCGTCAGCTGCCCGTACGGTGCCGGATCATGCTCGGGCGCAGGAGACTCCGATGACAGGGAGATGAGTTCGTCGCCGATTTCGGGATTCATCGCTGCTGATCCTGTTCGAGGATGGTCACCACGCCGGCGTCCCCGTCGACGGTGATCTGCTGTCCGGTCTGCAGGGATTCGGTGGCGGCACCGGTGCCGAGGACGGCCGGAATGTGGTATTCGCGGGCAACGATCGAGCTGTGGCTGAGCGCGCCGCCCACATCGGTGACGATTGCCGAGGCCAGCGCGAACAGCGGCGTCCACGCGGGGGTGGTCATCGTGGCGACTAGGACGTCACCGGGACGCATCTGTTCGAATTCGCTGGGGCCGTGGATGATCCGTGCCGGCCCGGTGGCCTTGCCGGGGCTGCCGGGCGTGCCGGTGATGGTGGCACCGTTGTTCTCCGCGCGGTCGTGCGCACTGTGCTTGGCGAAGTCGATGCCGAGGATCCTGGTCCCCTTGTCCGGCAGCACATGGGGTGCCTTCATCGCTCGCTGTGCCTGCCAGACCGAACGCCGCTCGGCGATATCGGCTCGCGAATCCGACAGTGCCAGATCGGAATCCAGTGCGGCTGCTGCGGCCTCGAGCTCGACCAGCAGCAACCAGTACGCATCGTCGGCGGCGGCGATGGCCTCCGCGGCCGTCAGCCGGCGACCGATCTCGCCTAGTAGCCGCCGCACCATGGGCCAGCCCAACCCCACATCAGCGAGTGCGTTCTCGCGCAGCGGAGCCGCGGACTGGGCCCAGCTCAGCAACCGAAGCGCCAGTGCGCGCCGCAAACCCGGCCGCTTGCGCTCGAGAAAGCGCACTGCCTCGGCACGTGCTTTCGCCGCGGTGCGTTGACGCGTATGGGGATCCGGGGCGTCGTCGATGAGAAAGAAGCACAGCGTCTGCAAAAGGGCTCCGGGATCCTCGGCCGGCAACGGCTTGGCGAAGTCGAGGTCGTAGACCATGTCGCCGTACTTCGCCAGGTAGGTGCGGAACCGGCCGCGGAAGTCCTTCCCGGCGAGGGCGGCGTCGTCTCGGCTGTCGAGAATGTGGGCGCGCTGTTCAGGATCGGTGATCCGTTCGGCCAGCCCCGGTTGCGTACGCACCCACTGGGCTAGATCGTAGAGCGCCTTCTCTGCCAGGATCGGCTTGCTGTCGAACCCGAGCAGGAATGTCGTCGCGGCTGGATCGTCGTTGTGCCGCAGGCTGTTGTACACCTTGGTGAACATCGACTCGCTGATGTAAGCGGCTGGCAATGCCCCGCCCTGGATGGCCAGGTAGTACTGGGCGGCCTGTTCGACGATCTCTCGTACACCGGTGAGCAACTGTTCGGCCGGCGCCGTGGCGAGGTCGGCACCCTCCCACCGATCGGCAGCCTGGCGGTAGCTGTCGTGCGCGGTGCGCCAACGCTGCGGCGCGGTTCGCAGATGCCGCGGTAGGGTGCTGCTCAGAAACCGAGGCTGCGCCAACATCATTCGAAGCGCCAGCAGGCCGGTGTAGTTGGTGTTGTAGTAGCCGTAGCCGTTGATGATCGCCATCGGTTCGTCGAAGTACGGTAGCCCGATGTTCTTGTAATGCTCGCTTGTCGTCCGCTCCCATGCCGGGATGCCGAGCGTGGCGAATAGCGGCGACAGCGGCTCGGGCAGTAGCTCCATGACGCTGCCGCGAATGTATTTACCCTTGGGATCGGGCAGGTTCCAGGTCAGTTCCGTCGTGGTGGGTGCCGGCTCGGGCAGGGCCGTGATCGGGCGGGCTTGGACGATGAACAGGTGCTTGTCGTGCACTGCCCACTCGATGTCCATCGGTCGGCCGTAGAGTTTTTCGATGCGAACGGCGATCCGGGCCAGATCGGCTGCGGCACCGGGACGCAGCGCCGGCTCCAGCCGCTGATGTTCGGGCACGGGTTCCTCATGCGTTCCGTCGGGGGTACGCACGGTCATGGTCCGCTTGTCGCTGACATCCTGCTGCAGGACCCTGCCGTCGGCTTTGGCCACAAGGAACGAATCCGGCGTGACCAGCCCGCCGACGATCGCCTCGCCCAGACCCCAGGCGGCATTGATCAGCACCTGATCCCGTGCGCCGGTCAACGGATCGGCCGTGAACGCGACCCCGGCCGCTTCGGCCTGGACCAGCTCCTGCACGACGATCGCCAGCGCGACATCGTCGGAGGCGATGGCATTCCGGGCGCGATACCCGATGGCCCGGTCGGTCCAGAGTGAGGCCCAGCAACGCTTGACCGCATCCAGAACCGCCGCTACACCACGGATATTCAGGTAGGTCTCCTGCTGACCAGCGAAGGACATGTCCGGCAGATCCTCGGCCGTGGCCGAGGACCGCACCGCGACCGCCACCCCACCCAATTGCGCGTAGGCCGTCTGAATCTCCCGCGCAATGGCCTCCGGAATTGTCTGGGTGGCGATGAGGCCGGCGATCTCGAGAGCTGCGGCGGCCCAGGTTTCTGGTCGGTCCGCCACAGCCCGGGCGGCTGCGGCGAGGATCCGATCGTGTAGGCCGTCGTTGGTGACGAACCGGCGGTACGCGGTCGTGGTCACGTGAAATCCGGGTGGAACCGGAAGACCGGCCGCGGCCAAACGAGCCAGCGAGCTGCCTTTGCCGCCCGCGACCTCCAGCGTCGCGGTCGGGTCGGCTAAGGGAAGGATGTACGAATCGACCTGGTCTTCAACTGTATTCATGACTTCTCTCTTTTCGGGTGAACCGAGATCAGGCGAAGAACTTGGCCCGCGCCGTCGCCAGCGCGTCGAGCATGATCGCCTTGCCGGCGGCGAGGTCGGCTCCGGTCGGCGGGGTCAGGCCGAGCTCGAGCAGCTCGGCCAGCGCGTCCACCACCTCCTCGGCGGCCGGCAGGCCGGTATCGGCGGATTGCCCGCCGCTATGGGGAAAGGTCAGCCGCAGTGCCGGCGTAAGCGCATCGAGGATGAACGCCATCGCCCGGGTGTCGACTTCCCGGCGCACCGCCCCGGCCTGCTGCATGTCCTTCAGAAATGACTGGGTGCCAAGGTCTTTCATGTTCTCGAACAGGTTTCCGGGCCGACGCAGATACTTGCCGAAGATCTCCTCGTCGCGGGCGACGATCGCCGCTGCCAGCGGCAGCTGTTGCAGCGCGCCCGCCATTGCCCGGTAGACGCTTGCGACGCTGCCGCCCCGCGGATCGGCCAGCAAGTGCTCACTCCACCGTTGCGAGTAGCGGTCCAGCTCGCGCCGCGCAACCGCCTCGACCAACTCGTCCTTCGACTTGAAGCGCAGGTAGACCAAGCCGCGATGCAGCGCTACCGCGTCGGCGACATCGCCCATCGTCAGCTTGTTGTATCCGAGCCGCAGCAACAGCTCCGCGGCCGCACCGAGGATCGCCTGATCGCGTTCCGGCTCGTTGACCACCATCATCCTTTGACTGTTTGACTCATTTGGATAATTTGTCAAATTTTATGGTGGACTAAAGGGGAACGCAAGGAACTTGCCCGGAGAACCATCGGTACGTCCGAGTGGATAACACCGATAGCAAAGGTCCGCGCCCTCGCGTCACTACGGGAGGAACCCGCGCACCGGCAGGCAGTCCTCCAACCGCACCGCCCATGCATCGGTCAACGCCAGCCGCCGCTGGCCGGACTCGGCATCGACATAGGCGATCGCGAACTCCCCACCCTCCGGCGACGACGCCGCGCCGCCCGCCACCACGCTCAGGCTCGACACGGCCACGGAGTCTGCCCGCCAGGCCCCTCCCACGTACTCAGAACCCGAAAACTATGTCCGAACTCCGCAACCACCCACGAAAACTAACCCCGAACACCGAAACTTATACCCGAACAGGACATCCACACAAACCCCCCTTAAATTCCCCCTCCACACTCAATTACAACAGGCAGACCTTTTGCATCGAGGACAATTAGATAACGACCAGGACTTTTGATACGTTTGCCACTAAATAGGTGAACTGCAAGCCTAGCTTTTATAGCAGATGTCGTGCTTCCTGGAGGTATGACCGCGACACTTCATAAGGTTGTCGCTGGAAACGGCTACCTCTACTACCTCCGCAATGTCGCCGCGAATGACGCATCGACTCGCGGCCGGTCCAGCCTGGCCGACTACTACTCGACGCGTGGTGAGTCACCGGGACGCTGGCACGGTGCAGGCTTGGCCGCGTTGGGGATTCAGCCCGGCGACGAGGTAACCGAAGAACAGATGAAGGCGCTATTCGGGTTGGGTCGCCACCCCAACGCCGACCAGATCGAAGACCGCGTCTTCAACGAGGAGATGGACAAAGGCGCCAAACTCAAAGACGCCGAGCGCGCAGCCGATAATGCGTCACGGTTGGGGCATCCTTTCCGCGTCTATTCCGACGTCAATGAATTCCGGAAACGATGCGCGCAAGCATACGAAGCACACAATATCGCGCGCGGTTCGGACCCTAATGACGCCATTTCCGATGACGTGCGCGCACAGATTCGCAGCACAATCGCGACGAAAATGTTCACAGAACACTACGGTCGCGCACCCATAGATGCACGTGAATTGTCGGGGTGGGTGGCACGCAACTCGCGACCACAGACGACAGCCGTCGCCGGTTTCGACATCACGTTCAGTCCCGTCAAGAGCGTCTCGACGCTATGGGCGATCGCCCCGCGAGAGGTCGCGGAGAAGGTCGAAGCCGCCCACCACGCCGCAGTCGATGACTCGCTGCACTGGTTGGAGCACAACGCAACGTACACGCGGCTGGGCCGCAACGGTGTCCGCCAAGTGGATGTCGAGGGCATGGTCGCGGCCCGGTTCGCGCATCGGGAAAGCCGGGCCGGTGACCCTGACCTGCACACGCATGTGCTGATCGCCAACCGCGTCCGCACCACCGACCTGAGTTTGTTCAGGTCAATGGATTTCAGTTGAGTGCACCACGCTGACCAGGCACGACGGTCGCGGGGATGGTGGATTTCACGCACTAATCGGCCGGTAGAGTCGCAGGTTGTGGCGTTCATCCGGCGGGTCCGCACAGCATCCGGGGCAACCGCGGTCCAGGTCGCCGAATACACCAGCGGCCGCCAACGCATCATCGCCCACGTCGGATCCGCCCACACCGAAGCCGAACTCGGCATCCTGCTCGCCCGAGCCCGTGACCTCGTCGAAGACCGTGACCAGGGCCAGCTCGATCTCGGCCTGGAACCCGTCCAGCAACGCACCGCCCTGCTCGGCGAACCAGCGGTCCCGCCGGAGACGTTGTTCGAGACCGCGCCGGCCACCCCATCACCGGCCGGTCCGGTCAGCTCCGGCCGGGTTACCGGCACCAGCTCGAGGCTGCTGTTCGATTCTCTGGCAACGGTTTACGACTCCCTCGGCTTCACCACCGCCCTCGGAGACGACGTGTTCCGCGACCTGGTCGTCGCGCGGCTGGTCGAACCGACCTCGTTGGCCGACATCGGCCGGGTCCTCGCCGAGATGGGCCGTGAGCCCGCCTCCTACTCCACCCTGCGCCGCACCCTCGGCCGCGCCGCCGGTGCCGAGGGCGGCGGCTACCGCGACCGGATCGCCGAAGCCTGCTTCGCCCACGCCATCACCAGCGGTGACGTGTCGCTCTGCCTATACGACGTCACGACCTTGTATTTCGAAGCGGAGAAAGAAGACGGCCTCCGCAAGGTCGGCTATAGCAAGGAACGCCGCGTCGACCCACAAATTGTGGTCGGGCTGTTGGTCGACCGGCACGGATTCCCTTTGGAGATAGGCTGTTTCGAGGGTAACAAGGCTGAGAAGCACACGATCGTTCCGATCATCCGGCAGTTCCAGGCCCGGCACCGGCTCGAGTCGTTCGTGATCGTCGCCGACGCCGGCATGCTGTCGGCGGAGAACCTGACCGCCCTCGACGACGCCGACCTGCGGTTCATCGTCGGTTTCCGTGTCACCAAGGCACCGATCGATCTGGAGTCCCATTTCCGTTGGCACGGTGAGACATTCGCTGACGGGCAGGTCATCGACACCGTCACCCCGAAGCGCGGAGCGAACGTCGACAACAACTCCGCGGTCCGCGCTGAACCGGTCTGGGACCCCGACACCCACCAGGGATCGTGGCGGGCGGTCTGGGCTTACTCGACGAAACGCTACGTCCGCGACAACCGCACCCTCAACGCCCAAGAAGCCAAGGCCCGCGCGGTCATCGCGGGCGAGAAAGCCGACAGGGCACCACGTTTCGTGAAGAACGGCAAGGCCGGCAAGACCCTGGACGAGGCCGCGCTCGCGCGGGCCCGCCGCCTCGCGGGCTTGAAGGGATATGTCACGAACCTGCCCGCCGACATGATGACCGCCAGTGAGGTGATCGGTTCCTACCACGACCTTTGGCATGTCGAGCAGTCGTTTCGCATGTCGAAGACCGACCTCGCCGCCAGGCCGATGTTCGCCCGCACCCGCGATGCGATCGAAGCGCATCTGACGCTCGTGTTCACCGCGCTGGCGGTCGCCCGCACCGCCCAAGACCGCACCAGCGAGAGCATCCGGGCGATCGTGCGCCGGTTGCGGGTGCTGCGGTCGGCGACGATCGCGATCAACGGCGCGCAGCAGACGTTCGCCCCGCACATCCCGGCCGATGAACAGGCACTTCTGGCGGCGTTGCGGGGCTGACGTCACGCACTAACCTAAATGAACAAACTCGGGCCGGTTCGCGCATCGGGAAAGCCGGGCCGGTGACCCTGACCTGCACACGCATGTGCTGATCGCCAACCGCGTCCGCACCACCGATGGGCGCTGGCGCACCCTGGACGGTGCGATGGTGTACCAGGCGATCGTCACCGTCTCCGAGATCTACAACACCCGATTGGAGATGCATCTCGAAGAAATGGTCGGCGTCGAGTTCGCCGAACGTCCCGGTGTGGATCCGTCGAAACGCCCGATCCGTGAAATCGTCGGCATCCCTGAACGGTTGAACCAGTTCTGGTCCCAGCGCGACGCGGAGATCACCCAGCGACTCGGGCAACTCACCACAGCCTTCCAACGCAAGTGGGGACGCGAACCCATACCCCCGGAGCTGTTCGGATTGATGGACCGCGCAACCCTGGAAACCCGCCCCGACAAGCAACAACTACGCACACTCTCCGAACAACGCGCCGACTGGCGAACCCAGGCCGTCACACTGCTGGGCAGCCAGGAAGCGCTGGCACGCATGGTCTCCACCGTGCTGCACCCACCGCACCACGCCCGCCCTGTGGCCGATGCCGAATGGATCGAACGCACCGCCGACTACGTCCTCGAAACGATCTCAGCACAACGATCGACCTGGCAACGCCACCACATCCGCAGCGAAACCGAACGCCAACTCCGCGGCCAGATACGCCTCGAGGACTGCGAACGCGTCGCCGAAGCGGTAGTGGCGCAGGCATTGTCACCGACATCGGCCATCGCTCGCGGTGATCCTGACATCACCGATCAACCGCGACTGCGCGCGGTGCCAATGATGTTCGCCCGTCGCGACGGCTCCAGCGTGTACACCACCGCAGGCTCCCAGATCTACACCTCAGCGCAAGTATTGAGCGCCGAACAGCAGTTGATCGACCTGGCGGTGCAGCCCGGTGGCCGCCAATTGCCGAAACCTATCGTCACGCAAGCCGTCCATGCCTATAACAGCGCGAACCCGGACAGACCACTCAACGCCGGTCAGATCGCGGTCGTCGAGGGCTTCGCCACCTCAGATCTGCGCGTACGCACCGTCGACGCACCCGCCGGCTCCGGGAAGACAACAGCCATGCACGTGCTCACCGACGCATGGCACGTCAGCGGTGGCACCGTCCTCGGACTCGCTCCCACCGCCGCAGCCGCATCCGTGCTGGGCGAGTCGATCGGCGCACGCGTCGAGACCATCGACAAACTCCTCGACGTCCTCACATGCCACACCCCCGAAACCCGGGACAGCGAAGCGAACGGGTCACTGCCGCAATGGGTATTGCAAATCGACCAGAACACGTTGGTGATCATCGACGAACACGTCAAAGTCGGGAACCTCAAACGCCTACGCCTGCTGCAGTTCCTGGCGTCCCGGGACGCGACGATCCGCTGCCTGGGTGACCCGAAGCAACTGCCCTCGATCGAAGCCGGCGGCGCCCACACCAACATGAACGACGCCGCCAACACCCACACCCTCACCCTCGACCACGTCGTCCGCTTCGCCTCCCCAGCCGAAGCATCCGCCAGTCTGCTTCTCCGCGAAGGCGATCCCGCCGCACTCGGCTTCTATCTCGACCACCGTCGCATCCACTCCGGCAGCCACGCCACCACCCACGACGACGCCTACATCGGATGGAGCGCCGACCACTCGAGCGGCCGCGACACCATCATGCTCGCCCCCACCCACGACATCGTGCGCGAACTCAACCAACGCGCCCGCGCCGATCGCATCGCCCGCACCGGTACACCAGTCGGGACGGAAAGCGCACTGGCCGACGGCCTGTGCGCATCGGTCGGTGACACGATCGCCACCCGCCGCAACGATCCACGACTGCGTCTTGCCGACGGTGATTGGGTTCGCAACGGATACCGGTGGATCGTTTCCCGCGTTCACGACGACGGAAGTCTGACCGTCACGCGCCTGCGTTCGCGTCGCGAACTCGGCCATACGGTCACACTTCCGCCGCAATATGTGACCGCACATGTGCGCCTCGGGTACGCGACAACGATCGATTCCGCGCAAGGCGTCACCGCCGATACGTGTCACGTCGCGCTCACCGGATACCAAACCCGCGCACAGTTCTACGTCGCGATGACCCGCGGCGCGCACGCAAACCACTGCTACCTACCAACAACATTGGACGCCAGCGAAGGATCTTTCTTCACCGAACCAGCAGTATTTCCGCGCACCGCGGTGGAGGTCCTGCTGCGCATCCTCGGCCGCGACGACACACAGAAATCCGCGCACACCGAACTACGGGACGCACTCGATCCATACCGACGGATCGGCCGCGCGGTCGATATCTATCTCGACGCGATCGGCCTCGCCGCCGAACACGCCCTCGGCCCAGACGAACTCTCTCAGCTCGACACCGCCGCGGAAGCATTGCATACCGGGCTCACCGACACCCCCACCTACCCGATACTGCGCCAGCACCTGGCGACAATCGCACTGACCGGTCGCGATCCGATCGCCGCGCTGCACACCGCCGCCGCGAGCCGCGAACTCGATACCGCCGATGATGCTGCCGCAGTTCTGGATTGGCGACTTGACCCAACGGGCACACATTCGTGTGGTGTCGGGCCCCTGCCGTGGACCCGCGGACTACCCCACACACTCAACGACGTCGACTCCGGTCAGCTGTCCGCCCGAGCACAGATCGTGACCGACCTCGCCGACCAGATCCGCACCGACACCGCTACCTGGTCCTCGACAACCGCACCGCATTGGGCGCGGCCACTCATCGGTAGCGACCGCCAACTACTCGCCGAGCTCGCAGTCTGGCGGGCGTCCCTACACATCGACGACCGCGACCTACGCCCAACCGGACCACCACGCTATCCCGCGCTCGAACGCGAACACCAGCAGCTGCTCGATGCCCGCGTCATCGACGCCATCGGCGACATCCATCTCCCCGTCAACCGATGGTCACCACTGGCCAAACAACTCGACGAACGCATCACCAGCGACCCCTACTGGCCCACCCTCGCCGACAAAATCGACCACGCCGACCGCACCGGAATCGACATCGAAACACTCCTCAGCGAGGCCGCGGCCCTGCGACCGCTACCCGACGAAATGCCCGCCGCCGCACTCTGGTCACGCCTGGAACTCCAACCGACACCCAACATCTCCGACCGCGATAGACCAACCCGGACCGCCGACGAGCACGCAGTTCTCGACGAACACACCACCGAACAGACCAGCACCGATCGGCCCCAGCCCCGCAGTGCCGCAGCCGGCGACTACACCCCCGACATCGAACCGGTCAGCGAACCCACACTCGACGCGCTGGGAATGCTCACCGATGCCGAACTCGAACAACACATCGACGAACTGCACCTACACATCGCCCTCGCCGAAACCGACGCAATCATCTACGGCCCATACACCCCAGTCCCCGACGACGATGAACGCGATGCCGAGGCGGCCGCGCACCACCAAAAGGCAGCTAAACAAGCCATCCGCGACGCGCACACCAGCACCGACGAACTCCGTGCGGCCGAACAATCACTCCACGCCATCACCACCGAACTCGACCACGCCCGAACCACACTCGACACCACACCGGCCTATCGACGTGGTCAACGCCGCGCGCTCCACACTCAGATCACAACCCTGCAAACCGAACAACAGCGCCGCATCCACGCCCGAAATTCCGCGCACACCATCGCACGCAACGCCCAACGAGACGCGCTCCTACTCGCCGGCCCCGCCCAGGACTGGGAACACATCCTGACGCAACCCATCACCGAGCCGAGACCCCAGCCAACACCCACCACACCATCCGAGCCGACCTACGCCGACACACTGAAAGCCGAATACCAGCAAGAACTCGACCAACTGCAATCCGAACAACACCGACGCACCCAACTCACCCCCACCCAAACCGCCGCCGAACAACAACTACGCCAACACAGCACGCCCGACGACGACACCTCCAACTACCTCGATGACCCCGTCGACCCCAACCAGCCGCAATACGACCACGATCTCGGGCTATAAGCGAATCGTCGGCACCGACGGCATGGATACGATGCCGTGCGCCGAGGAATTGCGCTACATCCAACAGTCCGATGCCAGGGACTCGCCGGGTGGATCTGCGGGGAACTCTGGCGGTTCGTCGCCGTCGCAGGGGGCGCGAACTTCGGTGACGTGGTCCTCGCGGTCGGGCGCTGCTCGACCAGATGCGCCCGGCGAAACACCGTCCCACACGGAGTGGGTCGAGCGGGAATTGCTCGCCGCGGTGGCTGCGGTTCGTCTGCAGGCTTTGCCGCCAGGTGTGCGAAGAACCGCCTGCCGGGAACCGATCGCCACCATCCACGTCGCTGCCGCGATGACCGCGGCCACATTCGGCAGAGTCCCCACCCACAGCGCCACGTCGCACAGCAGCGTTTTGCCAGAAAAGTGGAAGACAACGTCAGGCGGTCACCGACGCGTGGACGGAACGCCACACCGCAAACCATCCAGGAGCGTCACGGTGATCCGATTCATGTCCTACAACCTGCTCGACTACGGACTGCTGGACAGTCCCGCTGAGCTGTAGCACCGCGAAAGCACACCGGGCATCACCAAGTCCACGGATGCCGACGCTGTCACTGACAGACGCCGTGGACTGCCTTAGCGGATGACACGCAGACCACTCTGCTGTTTGGGCTGCGGAAAACGTCGAGAACACGTCCGCTACTTCGCGTGATCGAAACCAGGCCGAGGAGACCAAATAGCTGACCCGGTTCATACGCGAGGAGTGCGCTCACATCGCTTCGGCCCGATCAGCGACGGTTGGTCGCCGGAGCCTTGCTATCGAATCGGCGCAACCAACGACCCGGCAGGCTGACCTATTCCGACTTCTTCTGCAGTTTCTCGGGCCAGTAGGCCAGATTCCGCTGTGTGTCGAGGGTGTAGGGGTGGTCAGCGCCCAGCACGCGCACCTGGTCGGCAAGGACTCGTTCGAATTCGATAACCGCTGTTGCGATATCACCAGCCTCGGCACGGCAGCGAGCCAGATGGCCGCGGGCGTTGAGGACGTCGGGGTGGTCAGCGCCCAGCACGCGCACCTGGTCGGCAAGGACTCGTTCGAATTCGGTAACCGCTGTTGCGGAGTTACCGGCCTTGGCCCGCCAGTAGGCCAGATCAGCGCGGGCGTTGAGGACGTCGGGGTGGTCAGCGCCCAGCACGCGCACCTGGTCGGAAAGGACTCGTTCGAATTCGGTAACCGCTGTTGCGATGTCACCAGCCCTGGCCCGCCAGAAGGCCAGAATGTTGCGGGTGTGGAAGGTGTCGACGTGGTCGGGACCAAGCGCCTGCACCCGGTCGGTGAGGAGTCGTTCGAATTCGGTGACCGCTGTTGCGATGTCACCGGCCTCGGCCACCCAATAGACGAGATTGTTGCGGGCGATGAGGGTGTCGCGGTGGTCGGCGCCCAGCACGCGCACCTGGTCGATGAGGACTCGTTCGAATTCGGTAACCGCTGTTGCGATGTCACCAACCTCAGCACGGCAGCGAGCCAGATTACCGCGGGTGTTGAGGGTGTGTGGGTGGTCGGCGCCCAGCGCGCGCACCTGGTCGATGAGGAGTAGTTCGAATTCGGTAACCGCTGTTGCGATGTCACCAGCCACAGCACGGCAGCGAGCCAGAATGTGGCGGGTGTTGAGGGTGTGTGGGTGGTCGGCGCCCAGCACGCGCACCTGGTCGATGAGGAGTCGTTCGAATTCGGTAACCGCTGTTGCGATGTCACCAGCCTCGGCCCGCCAGTAGGCCAGATTACCGCGGGCGTTGAGGACGTCGCGGTGGTCGGGGGAAAGGGTGCCGGTGAACTGGGGGAGCCAGGAAGACCATCGGTCGCGGTTTTCGGCGACTCGGGCGGTGTCGAGGTCGAGGAGGAATTGCAGCGCTGCGGATGGTTCGCCGATGGTGAGGAAATGTCGAATGGCTGATCCCCGAGCGTAATTGCTGCTGGCGGTGGTGTGGGTGGATTCGATCGCGGCCAGCAGAGCATGGTGGGTATCGACGACCTGGAATTCGTGTTGGGTGAGTTGTTGTTGTATGGCTGGCTGGAAGTCGGTGTGGGCCAGGCCGAGGGTTTCGATGGGGGTGCCGGGGTTGCCGCGGCTGATAAGAACTCCGAGGTTGGCCACGGCATCGCGGATGTGGGATCGGTCGGTGTGGATTCCCAGAGCGTGCAGGGCGCTATCAAGCAGTTCGATGGGCAGCACGGGACCGGAACCAGCTGCGGCGAGAATTCCGAGAATCGCTACAACTGATCGCGTGGTCGCGAGCCCGGATGCGGTGATCGCGGCGTGGATACGTTGCCGCACAAGCGTGTCGAGGTCGATGCGGTCGTGGCGAGTACGGTGCGGGGTTTCCAGGATCAAGCGCGCCAGCAACCAGCCGCCGGCGCTGGTCTGTGCCCGCAGTGAAGCAACGCCAACCTGCCATGAGGCGATTTCCTGGTCGTCGGCTCGGTTGTGGGCGTGCAGGACTGCGGTGATGATGTCGGCATCGGTGGGCGCGCTCATATCAATGAGGCGACGGTGTGCAAGTTGTGGGGTGTCCTCGATCCCGTGGCCTTCCCGGACACCGACGATTACTCGCACATGCGTCAGGGTCTTGCGGGTGGTCAACTCGGCGATGGTGGTGGTGATCTGTTTTCGAACACCGGTTTCGGCTTGATCGAGACCGTCGACAATGACAATGAGTTGTCCGAACCGAGGTCTGATCAACTCCAACGGCCCCAGCACATTGAGCTCAACGCCGTCGGGCACGACCTCGCAGTCTCTGTAGCCGGCGGCAACGGCTTCGACCGCAGCTGAGTATCCATCAACCCGCCGCAGTTGGGCGATGAGTTCGGCCGTGAACGATTCCAGCGTGGATGACACATCCACGAAAACCGCTGCCGTGATGTACCGGCCGCTGAACGGCGCCTCGCTCAACAGAATAGGCCGGATCAACAGGGCCATCACGGTCGATTTGCCGCACCCGGCGGGACCCACCACCATCCTCAACCGGTGCTCTCCCGCGGCGTATACCTGTTCGGCGCAGTCCTGCACGCTCGCTCCGATCGCCGGTCCACGAGTCAACAGATCCACGAACCCCGCCGACG
Organism: Nocardia sp. CA-084685; assembly: GCF_050955785.1. Lineage (NCBI taxonomy): Bacteria > Bacillati > Actinomycetota > Actinomycetes > Mycobacteriales > Nocardiaceae > Nocardia > Nocardia sp. CA-084685. Next base: position 143,425 of record NZ_CP192094.1, on the reverse strand, counting down.
GGCGCCCGAATGCCGCGTCGTTCACACGAGAAATGTTGGGCACCAACCACAATCCCGGATCACCGCCTACCGCTGAACTGAACTGACGCGGCACCTGACGTTCACATGTGTTTCCGATCTGTGGTCGCAGATCCCCCGGCAGCAGGTAGGTCCCCTGCTCTGGCAGCCCTTGATCGAACAGCGACAGCATCGTGCGCGTGAAACACCCGTCATAGGCGATCCCGTCGTCCGAGGCTGCGAGGACTTCGATCCGGCCGGCTGTCGGATCGATGACCTCGACCCACCGGTAGGCGTCGGTGACACCTGTGCCCGCCTGACACGTGTCGACCAACACGATCAAACCGTCCAACCGGGCCGGAATCAGCTTCTCGATGATTCCCTGTCCCAGGTTGTAGGCGGTATCGGAATCGACCCGCGCCGGATCGGAGTCGGTCGCCAGCAGATACAGGCTCTTGTGCACCGTCACGCCATGACCGAGGAAACTGATCAACAACGTCGCGTTCTGCTGCGAAGCCGCCGAACACGCTTGCCCGACAGCAGCTTTCAAGCCATCGATCGTCGGATTCACGATCGGGCCATCACCGACCGCGCTGATCCATCCACCCAGATCCCGCAGACGCTCGAACAAGCCCGTGGCCAACTCATCGACGAAACCGAGATACCCCGACCGCCCCAGCCCCTCGCACTCCGACCCAACGACCAGCGCCAGCCTGCCTCCCATGAACCGAAGATACGCTCACACCCAAACACAGTTCGAGCCAACCGATCACACTCTCAGCGTTATGGCGCCGCCCCACATTGGATCAGCTGCCAACATCCCATGATGAACACCGAGCAAACTCCAACTACTTCGACAGCCCTGTCGAACCTCACTATCCGCAGCCTGACCACGATCTCGGTCTGTAACCAAGCTGCATCGACCACCTACTGCGCCCGCGCCCAAGCGAGATCGCCGCATCGAAAAGCCCCCGCGTCCAAAACCTTTGGCGCAAAACCCATGCGGCGACCCAAATGACCAGCTCACAGCCTCGTGACTAGCGAAGTCGCGGCCGATCAGCTTTCATGGTCATAGGGAGAATCGCAGACGGGCACAACCGAGGCGATAACTCCATGCACACAAGCGGTTTCCAGACGCACGGATCACCGATCCGCGTCCACCCCGTCACATCGAACGCAACGGTGCCCGCACCGGTCATCGGTATCCGCGCGCACCCGACGACACCCGTTCCATGCACCCCTCGTGTGGCGAATCAGGTTGCCGCAGATGGATAGTCATTCACGCGAGCAGTCGACCGATACCAGCGCCGAGGTGTCCCCGCCACACGAATCCACCTACCCAGTCGAGGTAGGCGCACAGGCTCTCGGTAAATCACGACGCTGGTACCTCACACAACTCAGAGCGGGCAACCTGCCCGGCCACAAGGCAGGCCGGACATGGTTCCTCACCGCCTCCGACATCGCCGCCGCGATCGAACAAACCAGCAAACCAATCACGCCCATCCCCCGACCACCCCCCAGACCGTCACCAGAAAAGGCGACAGACAAGCCACGCCGCCCTATCCACCGGCGACGACCTCGACGACGAATCCCTCCCCAGCAACACACCTGATGAGCCCCCTGCCGCGCCGAAACCGACAGCGCCGCAGGGAAACGGCACGGCCTGGAGGAGACCGCCAGGTGTTGCCCTGCACCTGCCCCCAGGCCGTGCTCCACCACCCGAAACCCAGCACAGGACCGCCGAACTCCAACCACCCGCAATGAATTTGCGCTGGTTCCGTACGGCTCGGTCGTCGCTCGCCGTGCCGGACGAACCGGGAGGTTCTCGAAAGCCGAGTCCATCTCCCGATGACCCAAACCCATCGAGGAATACGCTCGCCGAGCCGATGTTGACAGTCGTCTGCCACCCCGTTGTGGGACGACCGCGTTACCAGTCATGGGACCACCGGCATCAGGCGATCCGCTGGGAGAACACGGTCCAGATTCCGATCATGGCGAGGGCAAACTGAACGTCTACGCCGATTATCGGACGTGGGTACCGTTGCGACACGCCGCGCCGACCAGGTCGTCTCCGCCTGGCTCACGCTATGAGCACTGCATACGTCCGCTCGACCGCTTCGCACTCCACGCGGTGGTCCCACGGCGTTGTAGAGTCCAGCTCGATTCAACCTCGCCATGCCGTCTCGGGACGAGATGGATACCCGGGTTCAGGAAGTTGAACGGACAAATTCGCTGAGGAGTTCGCCATGCCCTACACCGTGGACTTCACCACCGTATCGACCGTCGGCCTGGAATCGTCGCCGGTGGCGGATGCCCTGGCCGGCCTGCGGGCGAACGAGGCCCGATATTTCAGGAACAAGTACGGCCACGACTTCACAGTGGAACCTGCGGCAGATGCCGAATCGACCGTCGACTGGGTGAGCCGGATCCTCGAAGAGGAACGCGGCATCGTCATCTCGTCACGGCCCCTGGAAGCCACGGCGTTCGAGGTGGCGAATATTCGCTTCGCCTATGTCTTCTACGAGAACGGGCTCGCCATCAACGTCATGTACTCCGTCGACGGCAGCGACAAGCGGGCGGTCGGATTCAAACTTTCCGAAGGGATGGACGTCCCCGAGGAACTCGGCTCGTTCAAGTTCGCGAGGCAGAAGTCGAAGTTGGCCGGGACGATTCGCGGCTCCTACTTCGTCATCAAGAACGAATACTGACCGCCGAACCGGACGGCAACGACAAGAGACCTTCGGTCTGCAAACCACTCTCATGAACGGCGCCTATGCGATCGGCAACCTTGTGGGAGGCGCGGCAATCACACAAGCGGGCATAGGGAACGTGTTCTTCGTCCAGTGACACCGACTCGGCAAGTCGAGTTATCGAACATATGTTCTATATTTGAGGTAGGCTGCTGCGGGTGAACATACATTCGACCGCGCTGGCGCCGGATGCTCGAACACGAGGATGGCCGGAACTGGCCGATGTCGACTTGCTGCGCACCCTCGTCGAAACCGAACGCCGTCGGAGGCGACTGGATGCTGCCATGCGCGCGGCTGTCGCCGAAGCCGAGCGTCGTGGCCTCGCCGCAGACACCGGCTATCGGGACACCGTGGAGCTATTGACCGATCTGCTGCGGATCAGTGCTGACGAAGCGCGCCGGCGAATCGAATACGCGGCTCCGCAGGTCCGCTCGCGTTCCAGAAAGATGTGGAGGGTGCTGGCGGCCGCGAGCTGAGGCCGAGCCCGGGTGCTTCGAGCTCTGAAAGATCAACGAGCCGAGTTCATCTCGACCGGACGCACGAGGATCGAATCCGAGCATGGCTGTGATGTTCGAAGTTCATGCATGGATCACGCGGTAACGCAGATGTGTGGCGTCGCGGCCTTCGAGCGAGCGGCAGAGGTCTAGTTCGATGTGGCCTTGTCCGGTCGGTTCGAACAGAATCCGGGCCGCGGCGCCGGTAGACGAACGCACTCAACTGCGGAGTTCCGTGCGTTACCGAGGTGGCACGGAAGCCAGCTGGCTACACGCGATCCGGTCACCAGCATCTTCTCCAGCCCCGAGGTCGGTTCCAGGATCGGCACGTTCCGCTCCACCTACTCCTGTGACCACCACACCTGGATAGAAGAGCTTTCAGGTCCGGGTGCGACCGATGACCGGTCGATCAACCGAGTCGCCTGGGCAAGTTCCCGCTCGACGGTTGCCAACTCCGCGGACCCGACGGTTCGTCCCGTCGCCGCAGCCTGAGGCTGCTCGCTCAGGTCGGTAATGTCTGGCCGGTGACCGACGCTGCCGACCTGATGCGGATGTATCTGGTCGCTCCGGACCAGCCTTTCCCACCCGTCGAGCTCGCGGATCCGTCCGGACTGGTCGCTTTCGGCGGGGATCTGTCGCCGAAGCGGCTGCTGGGCGCCTATTCCGCGGGCATCTTTCCCTGGTACAACCCCGGCGAAACGATCCACTGGTACTGCCCGGACCCGCGGACCATTCTGGTGCCGACCGACCTGCGGGTGACCAAGTCCTATCGCCGATCTGTCGCCAATGCCGACTACGCGGTGACCATGGATCGCGCCTTCGCCGATGTGATGTCGAATTGCGCCGCACCGCGTGCCAAGGAGACCGGAACCTGGATCGGCTCCGACATGCTGGCGGCCTACCTGCGCCTGCACCACCTTGGTCATGCGCATTCGGTCGAGGTATGGCGCGACGGCGACCTTGTCGGCGGCCTCTACGGCGTCGCATGCGGCCGCTCCTTCGCCGGCGAGTCCATGTTCTCCCGCGCCCGTGACACCTCCAAGGTCGCGCTGTATTGGCTCTGCGCCCAACTGGCCGCCTGGGATTTCGCCCTCATCGACTGCCAGGTCACCTCCAGCCACCTCACCTCCCTCGGCGCCATCGACCTGCCCCGTGCGGACTACCTGCACCTACACACCCAGGCCGCCGCCCGCCCCGGCCTCTCCGGCCCATGGCACTTCGATATCCCGGTCCCTAACTCCCCCAACCACCTACCGACGTGAACGATCACCGAAGCGACAGGCCAGCAACGTGCCGACCAACGACAATGCTGAATCAGGGTGCCGAGCGGGATCGCCGAGCGAACCCGCAAACGCACTCTCATGCCGCGACCCGAGCGAATTCGACTGATGTTTTGGCATGAATTCACCACGCCGATCCACGTCGCCGACGCCATCCGTCATACCTGGCCGCGCGCACTCTCATGCTGCAGACCGCGCTGATCGAACCAGTCGGAGCGGAGCAGACGACCTGCAGGTGGCTGTATCGATCCGAGGCCGACCGAACGCACCGCGCCATGACGATGGCCGTGCAGTGGCCGGTGCTCGGAGACCGACGCGGCTACTCTGCGGATTTTAGGTGCTCGATTGTGTAATGAGCCATCACCCAGGCGTTTCGAGGTCGTCGGTAGTCGTCTCGTCGAGAGAACCACGTCCCGGTCACCGGCTGGCCCGGACCTGTGGTTCGGGCAAAACCTGGGATCGGTAGGTGGCGCGCGCGGCATCTACTTGCCCTATGACATCTTCTCAATCTCCCATGAACCAACCGCAGTCCGCCGGCTTGGACAAAAAGACCAGCGCGATCCTGTCCTACGCACTGGGGTGGCTCACCGGAATCATCTTCCTATTCATCGGAAAGAACGATCCCGATGTGAAATTCCATGCCTCACAATCGATCGTCTTCTTCGGGGCGGTCTCGGTGGTCAATATTGTTCTGAGCATCGTCGCCTCGCTCCTCGGAGTCCTGGGAATCATCTTCAGCCTCGCCGGACTCGCAGTCGCGGTCTTCGCGGTCGTCGTCTGGATCATGGCCATGGTCCAGGCGAACAACACCGGCGGTGTCCGCGCGCAGCTTCCCATCGTCGGAAAATTCACTGCCCCCTATGCCGATCAGTTGGCCAACGCGGTCAAGTAGCGGCATATTCGAAGTCCCCAACCGGATTTCGTCATCGAGGATGCGGTCGGCACCCCTGCCTGCGGGCCAGATGCGACAATCCGAAGATCAACGGCCCGAGGCTATCTCGGGCCGTTGGCGTCCGCGTGGAACGTCCGAGAATGCCGATTATCGAGTGGTGGGCCCTGATCAGACGCCGGTATCGTGGGCAAGCGCTCGGCGGTAGGTGTCCATGGGAGGAGGGCGCGTATGCCCACGGTGCGGCGGTTCTGGATCGAATTCATGAACGCGCCGGTGTCGCACGAGACGACATGCAGCCTGCGGTCAACCCCCGGCGCCGGGTAAACGGGAGCGAGCAACGGGCGCTGATCGGCCGGGGCACCTGTGTTGGGGCCGTGCTCGTAGACGTAGCGCCAGATCCCGATCTACTGCTGAGCACAACGCATCAATACGGTCGTCGGCTCGTCCATACCCATACAAACGATCGGGCATCGGGCGGTGGCGGCCGGGCGTCGCCTCGGTAGGCGGGGCCGAGAACGTGAGTAGTGTCGCTGGCGTGAAAGACACGGGACTCGTCGGAGTGCAGAAGACCATCAGCCCTGTACTCAGGGCCAAAGCACTGGACAACCGGCTGCCGGACCCGATCCTCGGCGACAAATTCGCCGAGCAGGCGATGCGCCGCCTCGACCCCGACTACGACAACCGCAGATTCGGCACCAGCCAGATCGGCCTCGCGGCCGTGGTACGCGCCAAGGCCCACGACGACTGGGCCCGAAGCTTCCTCGCCGATCACCCCGACGCGGTGGTGCTGCACCTGGGCTGCGGCCTCGACGCACGCATATACCGGATCGACCCACCCGCCACCATCGACTGGTACGACCTGGACTACCCCGCCATCATCGAACTGCGGCAACAATTCCTGCCGCAGCGAGAGCACTACACCCTGATCAGCTCCAGCGTCACCGACCTGACCTGGCTGGACCGGATCCCCCGCGGCCGGCCCGTGCTGATGATCGCCGAGGGACTGGTGCCCTACCTGACCGAGGCCGACCTCCGGCGACTGCTGACCAGCATCGTCGACGCCTTCCCCAGCGGCCAGATACAGTTCGACACGGTGCCGGTCTGGGCATGGCGCACCTCGAAATGGGACCCCACCCTGCGCAAATACGACACCCAGTTCCACTGCGGCTTCAACGATCCGGCCGCGCTGGCCGATTGGCACCCGCAGCTCGAATACGTCGACGAGGCGCCGATGAACGACTCACCGGTGCTGATGGCCAAGGCACCCGCGAACGTACGCCGCATGTTCCGCCTCTTGAACCTGCTGCCGGGCATGAAACGATCCACCCGCATCGTGCGCTTCCGGTTCTAATGCGCCGATGGTCAATACAGGCTGGCCAACTCCGAAATCACCCTACCCACACCAAAAACGACCTTCGACACGAAGAGCCACCGATGAGCGCCGCCACTGAAATCATTGCCCGCGCGATCATCCGCGATGGCGGTCGGCTACTCGTGGCACGCGAACGCGGCAAAACATGGGCCTTCCTCCCCGGCGGACATGTCGAACCCGGCGAACCCGTCGAATCCGCACTCATCCGCGAACTCGCCGAAGAACTCGGAACCGCAGCCAGGATCACCGGCTTCGCCGGCGTAATCGAGCACGGGTACACCGATCGCGGCAACGCACACCACGAACTCAATCTCATCTTCGAAGCAGAACTCGACGACACACCGTCCAGCCAAGAAGACCACCTCGAATTCGACTGGCTCCCAACAGACCAAATCGACACCACAGACCTACGCCCCAATCCCCTGAAAGCCGTCATCGCCAGCGGCAACAGATCGTTCTGGCACAGCTGGAACAACGACAAATAGCGCGGCTGCGGTCAGCAAGCCTCGATCCGACGAGGACGAACCACGGAATCACGCCCAGCGGATGCAACGCGGCGGCGGAACGAATCGAATCCCGCGACGAATCGCCCACTCCCGAAGAGGCATCGTGGACCGACCTCCACGACCTACTCATGCGAAATGACCTGAGCCACACCGAGGTTGTCGAGCAGCTGACAGCACTATCGCCTAATCGAGCTGAACCGAGACAACGAACGACACGAATTGGGCGAGACCGCCACAGTGCCGCTCAGCTCACCTCGGCCCGCCAGTGCCGCACGACGTAGGTCACAGCGACCGATCCTCCCCACCGACGTTCGAAGAGCCGGAATGCCCTGTCGCGAAGCCAAATACGTACCATGCGAAAAGGCAATACCGCACATATCTGAACCAACGCCGCACTCGGACTGGCGAATCCGCGTCCAACACGCTTTCATTGTTATAGGGGATGATGCGCGGATCGGCCTGTAACGAGGTCACAACTCAATGCCAACAAGCGTTTTCCGGACGCAAAGGTCACTGACCCGCGTCTGGCCAGATTCCTATCCCTCAGAATCGGCTGCCGCGCCTCCCCTATCGCTCGCCGACACCGAGGGGCAACCTTCGACCTCACACCTGCGATGGTCTCACGCTGCGCCGAATCAGGTTGTCGCAGATGGATAGTCGTCCAAGTGAACCGTCCACCGAAGCCGGTCACGAGGTATCACCCCCACACGAGCCCACATACCCAGTCGAAGTAGGCGGCAAATCACGCCGCTGGTACCTCATACAGCTCAGAACAGGCAACCTTCCAGGACATAAGGCAGGCCGGACGTGGTTCCTCACCGCCTCCGACATCACCGCCGCCATCGACCGAACCAGCAAACCAACGCGCCCGGCCCGCAGGCCCTCACCAGCAACGACCAACGAAGCCGACTACCCCGAACAGCGACGACGTCGCCGACCTCGCCGACGAATTCCACCCCAGCACACCACCTGATGAGCACCCTGCCGCGCTGAAAGCAGACAGCGCAGCAGGGAACCGCACGGTCTGGAGGAGACCGCCAGGTGTCTGCCCTGCACCTGCCTCCAGGCCGTGCCTGACCACGATCTCGGTCTGTAACCAGAACTGTATCGACCACCCATTGCGCCCGCGCCCAAGCGAGATCGCCGCATCGAAACGCCCCCGCGTCCAACGCATTTGGCGCAAAACCCATGCGCTGTCCTGCGTCAACTCCCTGCCAGAAGTTGATCCTGATTCGACGATTTCCGGGATGGTCGGTTCAGGTCTGCCGACGAAGGTCGAAGGCGTGCATTCTTCTTCACCGTGGGCTGGATCGAAGACTGAAATCTTCGAATAGCTACTCGAGCGTGTGGGTTGGTCGCGGCTGTGGTGAGCTGTGGCCATCATCATTGTGGCGACCACCGCACTGCGGCGGGGCCGGCCCGGAGGATGATGAACCGCCGAACCGGGCAAACCGGAAGAGAACGAACTGTGGATCCATTGCCGAACTACCGTCTCCGGTGGGCTACTTGATATGTAGCGGTTTGCCACAGCAAGACCGGCATCCATTGCAACGTAACCCTTTTCATTCTACTTCGACTTGGAGTCGGACCATGGCAGCTGTTCTCACCTCCCTGACACCCTCTTCCGGCCCTGCGACGGTTTTCAGCTCTGTGGTGATCACCGGCTCCGGATTCAGTAATGTCGGTCCCTTGACCGTGCGATTCGGTACCCAGGCAACCACATTCACCATCGACTCCGACACCCAGATCACGGCCATCTCCCCGACAGGGACAGGCACGGTGAACGTCACCGTCACCGTGGAGTTGGATGGCACCAGCAACTCACTGCCCTACACCTACGTCTGACGGCCCAATCGCGTTGCGGTCACAGGTATAGGGGCCGCCTGTCGATGTTCGAAGTCGACTGCACGGCGCCCCTCTGCACATGATGCAAGGCCATATCCTGCGTTGTCGAACGCTTCCGGGTGCGGCTCGGAGCCGCACCCGGTCGGCTGGTCATGGGAGCAGAACGAAAGTGGCGTACGCGGCGATCAGCAGGGTGCTCGACGCGACGAATCTGCCGCCTCCTGCTTGAAAGCCTTGGTCCACGAGGCTCCTTCATGGCGAGCCATGCCGACGACGACCGCCGCCACCAGGAGCCCGACCAAGACGATGATCAGGCTGACCAGAGCCTGAAGAAGGATCGCGTTGAGGGTGTTCATTCAGAACCGAATACGCAGCAGTGCCGATAACCCACCCCGAAAACACGTGCCCCCATCCGCCAGATCCGCTGCCCGCCAACATCATGGCTACCGGCAGTTATTGCCCCTTCCTACGTTTGGGGCACACCTGGCAAGCAGGAGCACCTGGAACCGCTAACCATCTGCGACGAACTGACCGTTGCGGCTGGGCAACTCCGGGGTCCTCACGCCGAATACTTGAATAGCGGTTCCTGCCAGTCCGCAACCCCGATTTCTCGCAGATGCTCCTCAACCTTCACCAGTTGTCCGCCATTTCCCTGCCCGTGATCACGGCTGACCGGTGGCGAACGCCTGCACGGCATCGCCGAACTCCGGGCCGCCCACGACGTATCCGCCGACGGTGCCACCAATCAGCACACCCGCGGGGATGCTGATCCCCCATATCAGGGGCAGACACGCCCCGAGGAGACCGCCCACGATGGCACCGCCGACGACGCCGGGCAGGTTCTTGTTGATCTGCTCCTTGAGCCGGTCGTAGGAGCTGATGTCCTTCAGTTGCGCAATATCTTCTGCCGTCGGGGTCGGCGTCACCGCCAGAGTGCGACCGTCGGCACCGACGTGCTGCGCAATCGCGATCGAACGCCCGTCGACGGCGAACCACTGCGGTATTTCGGTCACCGCCGCTCCGTCGCCGGACTCGAGCACCACCGCACCGTTCTGCGCGATCTCGAACTTGCCATTCTCGACGGTGGCGATAATGACCCTGTCGACTGGCGAAACGGTGATCTGGTAGTTGATTCCGTGATCCACACCGGAAGTCGTGTCCCCCACACTCACCGCAGTCGGCTGCTCCGTGCCGGCCAGCTCTGCATGCGCGGTTGCCGCCGTGACACCCACGGCCGAGATGGCGATCAAAACAGCGGCAGTGATCTTCTCGAACTTCATTCTTCGAATCCCTCCACTCAGCTGCCCCGGGATGGGCGGACCGAGTCAGACCTTAGGCGTCGAATCCAGTGGTGTGTGGTACGCCACACACAGTTTCGAAGTCACTGCAGTTCTGTCTCCCATGTGACCGGTTGGAGAGCAGCACTCCGCCCCCGGCGCCGGGTAAACGGAAGCGAGCAACGGGCGCTGATCGGCTGGGGCACCTGTGTTGGGGCCGTGCTCGTAGACGTAGCGCCAGATCCCGATCTACTGCTGGGCACAACGCATCAATACGGTCGTCGGCTCGCCCACACCCAGAGAGCACCGCCACCGCCGATCGGATCGAGCGCATCGCCATCGAGGGCAATCGGTTCGTCGATGTCGAGTGCGCGGCTGACCACATCCGGGACTGTACGAGAAAGGTCTGACAAGACTTGTTGAACACCAACCATTTTCGACCTGAATTAGGACACAGTTCGATCTTGTGGCCGGTGGCGGCGCGGTGACCTGCGCTGTTGCTGTCGGGTTGGTGAAAATGTGCGCACTAAGTCGATCTCGTTCGTAGGGTTTCGGGGTGGCGTACGTGCGCACGGTGAAGACCGCCTCGGGGGCGACCGCGGTACAGATCGTGTGGTCCTCGCGGCGAGGGTCGCGCGATATCGAGCATGTCGGGTCGGCTCACGGGCAGAAGGAGCTCGAAGCGTTGCAGGCTGCGGCGTGCCAGCGTCTGGCGGGCGGGCAGGCCGAGTTCGATCTCGGCCTCGGATCGGCCGAAATACCCAGTGCGACATTGGAAATCGTTAGTTCACGGGCGGGCCATTTGTGGGATGGGTTGTGCCGGGCCTACCAGGTTCTGGGCTTGGATGACGCCGCCGGTGGTGATGAGGTTTTCCGGGATTTGGTGCTGGCGCGGGTCATCGAGCCGACTTCCAAGGCCGACTCGCTGCGGGTCCTGTCCGAGACCGGCATCGAGTCGATGTCGTATCGGACGCTGACTCGGCGGCTACCGGAATTCGCGAAAGATAACTTCCGTCAAGGGATTTCGGCTGCATGCGCTCGCCACGCCGGGCTAGGTCCGGCCACTTTGGTGCTCTACGACGTCAGCACCCTGTACTTCGAAACCGATGCCGGCGACGGGTTCCGCGAGCCCGGGTTCTCCAAGGAACGCCGCCTGGAACCGCAGATCACGATCGGCCTGCTCACCGACGCCACCGGATTCCCGTTGATGGTGTCGGCGTTCGAAGGCAACAAAGCCGAGACCGCCACGATGCTGCCGGTGATCAACGCGTTCAAGACCGCGCACCGGCTCACCGATGTCACCGTCGTCGCCGACGCGGGCATGATCTCCGAAGCCAACCAGACCGCCATCCAAGCCGCCGGCCTCACGTTCATCCTCGGCACCAAAATCCCCCGCCTACCGTCGGTGATCGACGAATGGCGCCGCAAACACCCCGGCCAGCAGATCCCCGACGGACAGGTGTTCACCCAGCCTTGGCCTGCCAGCAGCAGCGAGAAAGCCCGCGGCATCCCCGACCGGGTCATCTACTACCAATACCGCGCCGACCGCGCGCGGCGCAGCCTGCGCGGCATCGACGAGCAGATCGCCAAAGCGCAACGCGCCGTGGACGGCAAGGCACCGGTCAAACGCAACCGGTTCATCAAACTCGCCGGGGCCACCAAGACCGTCGACCGCGCGTTGGAGACCAAGACCCGGGCACTGGCCGGGATCAAGGGCTACACCACCAACCTCACCAGCGCCACCCCGGAGTTCGTTATCGGCGCCTACCACCAGCTCTGGCACGTGGAGAAGAGTTTCCGCATGTCAAAGCATGATTCGGCGGCTCGCCCGATCTACCACCACAAACGCGAATCCATCGAAGCACACCTGAACATCGTGTTCGCCGCGCTAGCCGTCAGCCACTGGATCGAGCACCGAACCAGTTGGAGCATAAGGAAATTCGTCCAGACCGCCCGCCGCTACCGCACCATCGAGATCCGCGCCGGGAACCAAACCCTCACCGCCGCAGACCCTCTACCCGCCGACCTCGCCGAAATCCTCAGCCACATCCACGAACACGACGGCCTCGGTGGATTTGCGCACTAATTTGGCCGAAGTCAGGTTTTCGACACGTTTGTTGAACACCGCCCCGGCGCGGACGTTCTCGCGATTCCACCCAACCGGGCCGGTGTCCAACAAACGAAAGGTTTTGAGACGGCGCTGGGCGCAGAGCTTCGGCTGGGTTCATGTTGCAGATGAACGAGTCGACCCGCACGCCGAGACCGCCTGGCTCCCAAGCGGTTTATCCGCACTAAGTGGTACCGCCCGACGGGACAACGGTCTGTCCGGGAAGGGTGGCGCTGGTTCTGGTCGCGGATCTCGACACCACCTTGGGATCAAAGTCAGTAGCGCCGTTCGTGTTCAACAAACGTTGGATTCGAGACAGCAGCCTTATCGGAGGACGGGGGCGCTCTATTCGAATGTCGAGAATCGGTTGGCGGCGCAGTCTCGATCAACTTGGCGTTCGCTTGGTAGGGATTCATATAGCTGCGAAGCGATTCCGCGTCGATCAAGATCTTGGTGCCGTAGTAGCGGGCCGCGATCTTTCCTTCCCTGACCAGTTGCCTCAGGGTGCACTCGCTCAGTCCGGTGGCTGTATGTGCTTGCGCCACGCTGTAGCTGATCTGCTGCGGTCGCTCGGAATCGTCGGAGGCGCGTGCTCGATCGATGCTCATGCGCCTCTCGATGCACGAAAGCGCCGGCGGCTGCGCTCGCTGAGCCCTGAGGGGTCCCTGGTCGGTGTGAAAGCGGGCATGGCCATCGAATCGATCGCATCACGGATGTCTTGTGCGGCAACCCGCCATGCGCGACCTGCTTTGCCAGCGGGCAGCTTCCGCGCTCTGATTTGCTTGAGGTACCAGTCCCCGGTGACCGCAAGCATCTCCGCGGCTTGTGCAACCGTGTAGAGGCGTAGGCCTGCATCCGGTGAAGACGCGCCCTCCGGCGGCGTCTGGGAGGCCATCTGCGGAGTTTGGTATTCCCAGGCGCGCATCAACCGGCAACCGGGTCTCCGTTGGGATCTGAATCCGTTTTCTGCTGGTCGCTGCACACCTGCATCGTGGTACCGACCTCGGAGCGGATAGGCATCGCCGAATGCTGCCACCCGTAAGCGCCGATGTCAGCACGCAGGTTGACTGGAAGGGGTGCCAGCCGCTGGATGCCGACGGTGCTCGTGGCCTGTTCTGCTGGTTTGCGCACACCCCGGCCGTGCTCGCGCGGTCACTCTGCTGGCATGCGATAGGCCTGAACCCTGAAAGGAATGCGGCGCGGCCAGTCATGCCGTCATGGAAGCCTTCGTTCGGAGGGCCGAACACCAAAGAAGACGCCGATGTCCTCAAGCACATCCCCTACTTCGAGCGCAGGGCAGCGGAATACGACCGCCAAGAGTCAATGTGCGGAGTGGGCATATTCCGGGGCGATGATGCGCGGCTGGTCGAATCGAGTGTCACAACTCGATCCCCCGATGCCGCAGTCCGGCGCTATCGTGGAGGTACCCGTGGGGGAGGAACACGATGGTATCGGTGACGCTGTACCGCTATTCGTTCAATTTCCGCTATGCCCTGAACGACCGGCAGATGGCGGGTTTCGACCCGGGCCGGGCATTCGTCGAGATCTATGCCGTCGACACGCCCGAAGGCCGGGACGAGCGCGGGTGGACCTGTCTCGACCGCAGGACGGCGAGGCGGAGTATCCGGGTCGAGGCCACCGACGGGGAATCCGCCGCGTGGGCCCGGGCCCAGACCGCCGCGCTGGATGCACTGTGGACCGCTGAACAGCAGCTCGTCCGCGATCTCGGCATGCGGATCGAGGGCGGTTTCTTTTCACCCGGACTGCGGCGTGGTTCCGGCTGGTCGGCGGCCCGCCGCCGCAGCCGGACCGCGTCACGGCAGGCATTCGACAGACTCGAACAGCGGCTGCACGACATCGCCGAGCGCTACCGCCCCGTCCGCGAGCAGATCGAGCCCCGCGTGCACGAGGCCGACGCACGCGCACAGGAAGAACAGGCGCGACTCTGGAAAGCCCAGCGCGAGCGGGAAAAACGCGATGACCGCTTCACCGAGCTGGCTGCCCAGACCCGATGGAGCTACCGCGTCACCGAATCCGACCAAACCGTCCACGTCTTCCGCGCCGACGACTCGACCCTGACCACCGGCGAACTGATCGACGAGCTCCAGCGCCCCACGCACCACCTCACCGGCTACACCGTGCACTGGGCCGCCGCCGATCGCGCCGAGATCGAGCACGTCAGCGGCGCGGATTTCACAACTTGGTGGGCCGTAGTAGCTCCCGGCCACTGGAACGATTCCCGACGCATCCCGTCTCGCCCGCCGACCCGTTCCGGCCCATACATCGGCGGCCACTCCAGCTACGGCGGCGGAACTTCCTGCGGTGGCGGCTTCTCCTCCTGCGGGGGCGGCTTCTGAGGCGACGGCGTGCAGCCGGCGCACACGATGATCCACCTTGCACCCCAACCGATTCCGGTATCGGCACGGTTGGGGGTCGCCGTAGCACGGACCTCGGCGAGGGTAGACACGATCAACAACCCGTTCTGCTCGGTCTCGTCCACGAACGCGTGCATCTGCGGCGACCCTCGGCCTTTCCTCTGCGTCAGGCGACCGGCATGCTACTTTGCACTTCCTGACAGCTTCAGGATTCCGGGGTCTATACGTATGGGCGCTCCCGGGGCTTCCCGGAGCGTGATCCGATTCACCATACGACGCGGGGACTGGCAGGCAAATGCCCTGTGACCAGGGGTTTATGCTGAGGATGCCCATGCTTGCATGGATGGCCCACCTCCTCTACGCCGCTCAGATGGCCTTAACCCAGCCCCACATGTAATCGTGGATTCCGGCGTGTGCGCACGCGTGCTTCCAGGTGTCGAGAATCGATCGATTCTCAACACCGCCGCTCATCGAGGGTTGTCTATCAGCGGTGACCGCGAGCACCAGTCGACGTGAGCGGTCGCAGCGGCCCGGGGTTCGTGGTGTCGGCTGCGGTCGCCACCGTGAGGTTGTTGTCTCATCTGAGAATGGTGCAAGGCTCCGGGCCACATGTGTGGTCCCGGAGCCTTGCATACGTCGAACTGGCGTGCAGAAGGGGTGGGTTTGTCAGCTCACGACGGCTTGGACGGAGTTGTTGTAGCGCACGTATTGGTCGCCTCGGAACAGGTACAGATCGGTGCGGCTGTCGGGGGCAACGGCGGCGCCGGTGAAGCCGCCGGTGACGAAGCTGGTGTCGCGCATTCCTCCCCAGCCCTCTGAGATCGTCTTCGGCCCGGCGGCGAGGGCGTGGGCGGCGGTAATCGCGCGGGAGTACTCCATATCGCGTTGTTCGAGTTGCTGGTGGTGTTCGGTGGCCTGATCGTCGAGCCGCTGTCGCAGGGTCGCGTTCTCCTCAGCTGAAGCCTCAGCGTTGGTGACCGCGGCATCTCGTTCGCCTTCGGCGTGGGCCTGTGCTGCGCGGGCGTCGTCGAGGTGTCCGCGCATTTCCCTCAAGACCGCTTCGGCCTCCTCGTACACCCGGTCGCGATCCGCTTCCACCTCGGCAATGCGCTCTTGTGCGTCGACACCAGCTTGTGCTGCAAGGTCTTTGGCCTGCTGTGCTTGCTCGGCGGCTTCGTCGGCGGCGGCCAGGGCCAGCTCCTCGAGTTCGACCGCGCGTTCGAGCCGACGTGCCATGACCGTGGTCGCTTTCTCCACATCGACGCGAGCCTGTTCGGCGGCGGCGATACGGACGGTCGCGTCCCGTCGAATCTCTGCGATCTCGCGGTCGATGACCGCAGGGTCGGTGACCTCGGCGATCAATTCACCGGCGTCGACCAGCGTGGCTGCCAGTTCCGCGCGGGTCAGCTCGATGCGGTCGACAAGATCGGCGAGCGCATTCATGCCGTCGGTGACTGGACGTAACGGGCGCTGCTCCACGCGCTTGCCGGCCTGGTCATCGGCTTTGCGCTTGTGGCGCAGTGCTTTCTGGGCGGTGTGGTCGGGGTTGTCGCAGTATTTGCGCGGTGCGCCTGGTCTGCCGCTGTTCGGGACGGAGGCGTCGCAGGTGCCCCCGTTGTCCAAAGGGAACTGGCATCGTGGCGGGGTATCGGTGGTGGTGCGTGTGTCGACGGCTTTCAGCATCGTGGAATTCCGTTTCATTCCATTTCATTTCATTCCGACACCGCGGTCATGAAATGAATCCTGATGGGCAGGTGGCGTACTCGGAGCAGTTCAGGCGACGGTGCGCAGCATCGCGGCCCGGGCTCGGGGCAGCCTGTTGGCGATGATCTGCGCGGCTGCGGCGCTGGCGCGGCGGTCGTTGTGGCCGTAGCGGGCGTCGGTGGTGTTGACCGACTTGTGCCCGGCGTCGCGAGACACGACGAACAGCGGCACACCGTCCTGGAGCTACCAGGAGATGCCGGTATGCCGCAGCGTGTAGGGCGTCAGTCGCTTGCCGCGCATCGAGGCGACCGCGTCGGCGAAACGCTCCAGCAGATCCTCCGGATCCGCGCCCTTCCATTGAGCATTGGGCCCGAACGGTTCGAGGTTGCCGTCGGCGAGGGCACGCAAGCGGCGTATGGCGGGCACCCAGGCTTTGGCGTAGAAATAGCCCGCGCTGATCGGGGTGTCGTTGCTGGTGTGGACCAGCAACTCATCCCCCGGCCGGTCGAGGTCGAAGCGCTCGAGGGTTTCCAGCGGAACCGTGACGGTGCGAATACCGCGTGAGGACTTGGGTTTTCCCAGCTTCATCTCACCGCCGACGTGCTTCCACGCCTTGTTGATGCGCACATCGCCGGTCCGCTTGTCGATGTCGCGGATCTGGATGGCGGTGACCTCGCTGGGCCGTG
The DNA here is from genome assembly GCF_050955785.1 of Nocardia sp. CA-084685. NCBI lineage: Bacteria > Bacillati > Actinomycetota > Actinomycetes > Mycobacteriales > Nocardiaceae > Nocardia > Nocardia sp. CA-084685. The sequence continues at coordinate 126,140 of NZ_CP192094.1, read as the reverse complement.
CCATCGAGACGAGGTTGAACTCGGCGTGCGGGCGCCACCGCGGCGGCATCAACTGTTCGAAGAGTTCCCATTCGTCGTTGTCGAAGATGTCGAGCTCCGGCGCGTCGTGGCGCGGCAGCCGGATGCCCAGGCACGGGTTGTAGGGGATCAACGGCGACGGTCGCTCGGCCACAGCCGCGTTCAACCCCGCCGACAGGAACCCGTGTTTGTTGTGAATGGTTTTCGCACCGTTGCCCTTGTCCTGCTCCAGATGCACGATCCACGCCGCGTCCAGATCCTGATTGAACGCCGTGATCGGCAGCGACGAGCCGAAGAACGGTTCGATATCGACATCGATGTAGCGGATGTAGCCGGCCCGGGCGCGTTCCTCGATACCGGTCAGCCGCGCGGTGTACTTGCGCAACCACTCCACCAGCGTCGTATACCGCACTCCGGATCCGAGCTGAATCTCCCGGATCCGGCGCGCCTCGCCGACACCGACCACCTCGGCCAGCTCACACCAGCGCACCGCGGCCTCGAAATCGTCGAAAGTCTCCGACATCGACCGTCGACGCCCGGTCTCGTCGTAGTAATGGAACGGAACCTGCCAGGCGATCGACCCGTTACTACGGGGCCGCGGGCGGGGAGTGAGCATGAAGCCTCCAGAGCCGGTAGGTGCCCTGAGAAGCTGTCGTGACCGCAAGTGGTGACATGTGTGGTGACATACACATCTACACCAGGGTAGCTCACGCTACTGACCTGGCGTTTTCATGGAGCGGATGACGGGATTCGAACCCGCGACCCTCACCTTGGCAAGGTGATGCGCTACCAGCTGCGCTACATCCGCGTGCGCTTCGTCGGGGCCGGGAGGGCCGCGACGTTGTTGCGTCCGAAACTGTAGTCCGTCACCACCTCCAAAGGAAAATCGGACATCTGTGGCGCATTATGGAGCGGTCGAGTCGGCAAGTCTCGTGAAGGCGCGGGCGTGGTCAGCTGCCCATTCGGCGTAGCTGCGGGGTGCGCGCCCGAGGACTTGGTGGACGTCGTCGGTGAGCGTCGCGTTGCCGCCGGCGCGGACGTAGGCCTGGCCCGCCAGTGCTCCATCGGCGAATTCCGGGGACATGCCCGAGGCGATCATGTGTTCGCGCGCAACGTCTTCCGGCACGTCGACCATGTCCACCGGATGACCGAGGACCGCTGTCAGTGTGGCCACCTGGTCCGCGCAGGTGAGCAGCGCGGGGCCGGTGAGAGTGTAGATGCGTCCGGAATGGTCGGGCATCAGCAAGGCCTCGACGGCGACCGCGGCGACGTCACGTGGATCGATGACGCCCTGGCTGCCGGTACCGGTGAGATTCGCCACCGGCTGGCCGGATCGGATGGCATCGGCCCAGCTCAATGTGTTGGAGGCAAAGCTCGACGGACGCAGGATCGTCCATTGGAGACCGCTTTCCCTGGCCGCCTGCTCGCCGGACATATGCCAGGTGCCGACGCGGCCGAGTTCCGGTTCGCCGGTGCCGATGGCGGAAAGTTTGACGATCCGGCGGACGCCCGTGTCACGAGCCGTGCGGACCAGCGCGCGATCGGTTTCGGCGTCGTCCGGACCGAGGACACCGACCAGGAAGGCGGCGTCCGCGCCGGTCATCGCGGCGACCATCGAGTCGTGGTCGTGATAGTCGCCCCGTACCACCTCGACCCCGGCGGGCACCCGCTGCGGATTCCGCGTTACCGCGCGCACCGGCACGCCACGAGCGGCCAGCTGACGGACGATTTCACTGCCGATGGTGCCCGTAGCACCGGTGATGACGATCATGAGGAGAGCGTGCCGCCGGAGCCACCCGGTTCGATAGGAAATTTCGGCACGGCTCCGGGTGCCGTATCCGGCGGTGAGCTGCATACAGTGGGTCGGGTGACCATGCAGGTAGACCTGACCGAATCCACGCTGCCCGCACCGGAATCGCTGCGCCCGTGGATCACCGAGCTGGGACGCTTCCCCGCCGTCACCGATGCATCCTTGCCGTTCGCACATGTGCCCCACGCCGGGACGACGATCGTGCTGCGTGCTGCCGACCGTCCCGACGCATTGGTCCTCGGCCCGCGGACCCGTGCCTCCTACTCCAAAGCCGATAAAGCCACTGGCTGCACCCGCCTGCGCCTGGCTCCCGGTGCCGCCCGTCAACTGCTGGGCGTGCCCGCCGCCGCGCTAGCCGATCGCGTCGTCCGCTTGGCCGACCTTCCCGGTGTCGCCGCCGAGTTGGCGAACGAACTCGCCAGGCTGCCAACGGCAGAGGTCCTGCCTTTCTTGGACGCGGTTCTGCCACAACGCATCTCCGAAAACATGACACAACGCACCCACCGCGAACTGCTGGGTGCTGCGGTAGCCGCCATATCCGCGGCATCAACGGTCCACGGACTCGCCGCCGACCTCGCCGTCAGCGAACGGCAACTGCGCAATCTGTTCACCGACGGAATCGGCATCTCCCCAAAGCATTTCGCCCGGATCGACCGTATACGCCAGATTCTCTCCGACGCGAGCACGGAGGTGTCATTGGCCGACGTTGCAGCCGTCCACGGCTACTACGACCAATCCCATATGGCGGCGGACTTCAAAGCTCTGATGGGAGTACCGCCCAGCCAGTTCTTCGAGGGACAGGTGCCCGCGCCGACCCCGTGCCGGTCTTCCTGACGAGCTCAGCGCCGCTGTGCCGCTCGAGCGCGACGGCGGGCCATCTCCTCCCGCTCGAGCACTGCGGCCTCGGCGAGGGTGGGCGCGCCGCCGCCGAGGCGGGCCGGCACCCAAGGCGCGCCTTCGGGCATCGGGTAGCAGGTTTGCGCCTGTTCGAGCAATTCGCCCATCCGCGTACGGATTTCGGCGGTCAGGGCGTCGGCCGGTTCGGCGGGCGGGATCGGATCGCCGATGCGGATATTGATCGGGAAACGATGGCGACCGAGTTGCTTCGGGAAGCCCTTTGTCCAGATGCGGTGCGCGCCCCAGATGACGATGGGAATGATCGGCACGTCCGCATCGAGCGCCATACGTGCCGCGCCGGATTTGAATTCCTTTAGTTCGAAACTGCGGCTGATCGTCGCTTCCGGATAGACCACGACCAGTTCGCCTGCCCGCAATGCTTCGACGGCGCGTCGGTATGAGGCCGCTCCGGCGGCGCGATCGACGCCGATTGCCTTGCAGTGCTTCATGAGAAAGCCGACGATGCCGTGCTCGAGTTCGGCCTTCATCATGAAGCGGACATTGCGCCGCGAGTTGCGCCCGACCAGTCCGACCTCCATGAAGTCCAGGTAGGCGGTGTGGTTCACGGTGAGTACGGCGCCGCCGGTGCGTGGGATCCGGTCCTGGCCGGTGATGTCGATCCGCAGACCCTGCACCGCGGCCCATGCACGAACCAAGCCGGTGAGAATGTCATAGACCGGTTCCCGCGACATGACTGTCCTTACAACGAATCCTCGGCCGACCGCCGTGCCGCCTTCTCCTCGGCTTCGGCGGCATCCATGGCATCGGCTTCTTCGAGGGTAGGCGCACTCCCGCCCAAGCGTGCCGGTACCCAGTACGCACCTGGTTCGTGCACGTAGTCCTTCTGCAGATCCAGCAGCATGGCCTGCATGGTGCTGCGCAGTTGGGCCGTGAGTTCGGCGGCGGGCTCATAGGGTTGGATCGGTGCGCCGACGGCGATGGAGATCGGAGTATTGGTGCGGCCCAGACGCTTCGGGAAGCCCTTGGTCCACACGCGCTGGGCGCCCCAGATGACGATCGGAATGATCGGCACCTCCGCCTCGATCGCCATGCGCGCGGCACCGGATTTGAAGGCCTTGATCTCGAAGCTGCGGCTGATCGTCGCCTCCGGATAGACGCCGACCAACTCCCCCTTGCGGAGGTATTCGAGTGCCGCTTTGTACGAGTCGGCCCCGGCGGCTCGATCGACCGGAATGTGCTTGAGCGCCCGCATGATCGGGCCGGAGATCTTGTTGTCGAACACCTCCTTTTTGGCCATGAAACGGATGTACCGCTTGGGGGTGCGCACCGGCAGACCCGCGTAGGTGAAGTCCATGTAGCCGGTGTGGTTCACCGCGAGGACGGCACCACCGCGCGCCGGAATATGTTCAGCGCCCTTGACGCTGAACTTCAAACCTTCGACGAAGAAGACGGTCCGGGCAAGCCCGATTATCGTCCGGTAGACGGGTTCCACAATTCCGCTAGCGTAGTCGCTGACTGTCCCATCCGGCAGAGCCGCCGCGACTGCGCGCGTCTGACCCGTCGCTCAACGTTCAGAAAGAGGACCACCGAAGTGGAACGCGCCCGCCCGATCCCGCGTGAACGCGACTGGAAGGACCCGCGCGAACGCGATCGGAGAGGGCTGGCGGCCATCATGGGTGGTCTGGTGCTGACCGGCGCCGTGCTGCTCACCGGCTGTGATTCCGTGTCCGGCATTCCCGGCGACGAGCCGAAGCAAACATCGGCGCCGACTGGCACCACGCAAGCCGCCGCGATTCCGACTACAGCTCCCGCGGTCGTGGCGCAGGCGTTCGCGGTGCCGGTCGGCGCGGTCCCCGGCCTGCCCGGCGCGACTGACGTCGCGGCCCGCTTCGGGGCCGTCTTGGCTGGTTCGACACCCGCCGAATTGCGGTCCAAGTGCTGGATGCTGGCTCCGGGCAATGTGGCCGATATGGCCACCGAACAGACGACGATCCTCAAGGCCCTCGCACAGCCCGCGACCACCACACAGAACACCATCACGTGGCAGAACGCGGGCACGACCGTCACCTTCGATCGAAGCGAAGTGATGGCGGCCACAAAGGTTTCGTCCCGGATCGTCTGCCCGTGGGTGGCACAGGATGGTGCAGAAGCCGGACCCAATGAAGCCGATGCCAGGCACACCGTGCGCCGCTATCTGGCACGCTTCGTCGGCACTCCGCTCGATCCCTCGGATAAAGAAGGAACATACCCGCTGGTCTGCAAGGCGAGCCCGGTGAACTGGGATCCCAACGGAACCGGCAGTCCGACAGTTCCGCCACTGGCCGACAACCCGGGCAAGCTGACCGGAATCACGAAATTCACCGATCAGGAGATCGGCTCGGAGCGGCTGCGCGCGGGCTACGTCACGGTCCAGGTTCCGGTCACGAACTCCTCGGGAGTGACGCAGACGCGCACCTTCACCCTCACCGAGGCCAACGAGGGCTACTGCATCGGCGACGTTTCTGCCTAACCACTACCCTGGATGGCTGGTAACGGTCAGGAGGAGCAGCTCGTGCAGATCACCAGCGTCGGACACGCCGGATTCCACATCCGCACCGCGGCCGGGTCGATCCTTTGCGATCCCTGGGTCAACCCGGCGTACTTCGGTTCGTGGTTTCCGTTTCCGGACAACACCCAGTTGGACTGGGACGCGCTGGGCAATTGCGATTTCCTGTACGTCTCGCATCTGCACCGCGACCACTTCGACGCGGCGCATCTCGCGAAACACGTCAACAAGGACGCGACCGTGCTGCTGCCGGACTATCCGGTGCCGGATCTCGAGCGCGAACTGGAAAAGCTCGGCTTCCACAAGTTCTTCGAGACCGAGGATTCGGTCAAGCATCGGGTGAGCGGACTCGGCGGCGAGATCGACATCATGATCATCGCGCTGCGCGCACCCGCCGACGGACCGATCGGCGACTCCGGGCTTGTCGTCTCCGACGGCGAGACCACCTGTTTCAACATGAACGATGCTCGTCCGGTGGATATGGATGTGCTGCACGACGCATTCGGGCAGATCGATATCCACCTGCTGCAGTACTCGGGCGCGATCTGGTATCCGATGGTCTACGACATTCCTTCGCGGACCAAGTCGAATTTCGGTAAGCAGAAGCGCCAGCGCGGAATGGATCGGGCGCGCAGTTATATCGAGCAGGTCGGCGCCACCTGGGTGGTGCCCTCGGCCGGACCGCCGGTATTCCTCGACGACGAGTTGCGCTACCTCAATGACGACCGCGGCGACGAGGGCAATATCTTCCCGGATCAAATGGTTTTCCTGGAACAGATGAAAATCCACGGCAACGAGGGCGGAATTCTGATGATCCCGGGTTCGGTCGCCGATGTGCGCGGTGCCGAACTCGCGCTGACCCATCCGTTCGAGCCCGGCTTGATCTATGACAACAAGGCCGAATACATCGAGTTGATGGCACAGCGCCTCGCGCCGGTGCTGGCGGACGAAAAGGCTTCGTGGGCAACGGGTGACGGGCCGCTGCTGGAACCGCTGCAGGCGTTGTTCGAGCCGATCATGAAGCAGAGCGATCTGATCTGCGACGGGATCGGTTATCCGGTCGGACTGATCATCGGCGACGAAACCGTGGTGCTGGACTTCCCCAAGCGCGTGGTCCGCGGGCCGATCGAGGGTGAAGGCAAGTATCGGTACGGCTTCCGGATCCCACCGGAACTGGTGCGCACCGTACTGCGTGACAATGAGCCGGACTGGGTGAACACCATTTTCCTGTCCACTCGATTCCAGGCCTGGCGCATCGGCGGCTACAACGAGTTCCTCTACACCTTCTTCAAATGCCTCACCGATGAGCGGATCGCCTATGCGGACGGGTGGTTCGCCGAGGCGCACGACGATTCCGCGTCGACGGAATTGGCCGGCTGGGAGATCCAGCGCCGCTGCCCACACCTGAAGGCGGATCTGTCGAAATTCGGCGTGGTCGAGGGAAATACCCTGACCTGCAATTTGCACGGGTGGCAGTGGGATCTGGAATCCGGCCGGTGCAAGACCTCCAAGGGGCATGAGTTGCGCTCGCGCAAGCTCGGCTGAATCCGGCTCCCCTGGGTGCCTTTCGCCGACTCCAGGTCGGTTCTGAAATAGGTGCAATTCGCCCGCTCACCTGCTGGTGGTGACAACCTCGGGCTCCTACAATCGGGGGCGTCGGGGATATCCAACGAACTCGACGATCGGCGAGTCAGGTCCGCGCGACGATTCGCTGGAAGAAGGCGCCATGATCAGCAACAAGGCGCGCTGCATCGGCACGCGCCGACTACTCGCAAATATCGCACTAATTGGAGCGGCGATGGCGGCTCCGATGATGGCACTGGCGGTCCCCGCGATGGCGACGCCGACACCCGGACCGAGCGCAGTGCAGACATATAATCCGCACTGCCCTGGCTTCGGCCCCGGGTGCAAGGGCTGGGGCGGCAACGGTGGCTGGGGCAGCGGCGATTGGGGCAGCGGTTCGATCCCGTGGTTGTTCCCTCCGGGCTGGTTCGGCAGCAGCTAACCGAACGAATCCGAGCGCTGCGAGGTAGATCTCCCAGCGACGTCGACCATTGCGGTCGCGTCGCCGGTTGACCGCACCTCAACGGCCAAGCGCCGTCGGAGTTGCAGCCAGGAACATCGGGATCGGACTTGCGAGCGCATGGCAATGGCTGACACATCGGTGAATCGGCCGCAATGCTGAAGGGCTGGCGTCGGGCTCAGTTTTGTGAGCGGGTGGCGACGAGAACGGCGACGAAGGTAAGCGCGCAACCGATTACGGCGGTTGGGGAGAGTCCAGCGCCGGTTGGGGCGAGCAGGTCCAGGGTGATCGAGGCGAGGAGTTGACCTGCTACTGAGGTCAGCCCGAGGAGTAGGACACCGATCCAGCGGACCGTAATGGCGGCCAAGGCGATGAAGGCGACGCCGATGAGGCCGCCGAGATAGAGCCATGGCTCGCTGGGGAATTCGGTCGGCCAACCGGTACCGACCAGGATGCACGCCTCGATGGCGAACAGGGCCGCGGTGCCGCTGCCGAAGTTCACCAGGGTGGCGGAGAACGGACCGCCTACCGCGCCGACGCGACCGTTGACCGCCTGTTGCCAGGCCAGTCCGATTCCGGCCAGCGCGGGCAAGAGGATCAGCACTGCCGTCGGGCCGGTGCGCAGCCATTCGGGAACGGCCGCGGAACCGACCGGCGCACCGGACCGTCCCGCCACGGCGAGGACGACCGCGACCATGGCCAGCGCCGCACCGCCGACGCGCGAAACCGTGACCGGAGTGCGACCGTTCGGTGCCAACCCGAGCCGGTCCACCACCAGACTGCTCAGTAATTGGCCGCCGACTGTCGCGACCGTGAAGGCCGTGACTCCGATCGCGGCAACAGTAAGTCCCTGGCACGCAACGAAGAACGCACCACACAGCCCACCGAACAACTGGACCGGCCGCAGCTCGCCATGGACCACCGCCCGCCGCACCCGCACCAGCCCGTCCCGCAGCCGCCGACTCACCGCGAACGCGATCACCAACACCACCAGACCGAGACCGAAACTGATGCAGGCAGCCGCAAGCCCATCTCGCAACCGCACCCCCAATGCCCCATTGATCCGGCCCTGCACCGCCACCCCGACCCCGATGCAGAACCCGAAGGCCAACCCCACCTTCGCCCGCGCCACCATCCCCGCACCGTACCGCCACCCCCGCAATCCCCGACCGAGCCACAACACACCGCCCTCGATCTCACCTCCGGCACGCGGTGCAGGCCACAGCCCCCGGCACGGTCGCAGACCTAGTGATGACCTCGCATAGGCCACAGAGCCTGTTGCCGAATCGTCGCGGATTTTGGCCGTGACACAGGTCATGCCCCCATTTCGACGGCTGCCGTTGCAATCATGCTCAGCCGGAAGTGATTTGATCACCCACGTGTGACGTTGATGTGGCACAACAGCCGCCCAGGGACGCATTCGGCAACAGCCTCCACAACCTAGGCGAGGCGATCGATATGCGAGACCGCCATTCGGCTGCATTGCCGATGGGCGGCGCGGGCGTGCTGGCAGTGCCCTATCCGGCGGGCATTCTGTCTCGAGTGCTCGCCCATTCAGCGACTAGTGCCGACCGCCGCAGTGCGGTCTCGATAGGAAGATGCGGGGTCAGCTCGGGTGGTTCGCCCGCGGCCGCCCACTCGCCCGCGAAATCGGCGACCGCCCTGGTGTGATGAAGAAGGAATGACCGGGACCCCAGCCGGTCATTCCCCATGCGGAGCCTCCTCGTGGCGAGGAATTGGCAGCACAAGATCCACTCGAATGCCCTGTGCGGGATCGAACCGCCGCAGGCCATCGGTTACCCGGCGCGCAAAGCACTGCGCGCGGCGTAGGTGTCGTGACGTGCGTACGTGCGGTCACCTCCATTGCGGGCGATTGAACCGCGGACCAGGCGGGCGCGGATGCGGGCGCCGAGTCGTTCTTGGAGGCGGGTGGCGCCCGGGATGAGTTGGCGGGGCACTTCCATGGTGCCGTTGACCACGGCGGTGGCCATGACGGCGCTTTGGAAGAATTTGCTGTTCTGCAGGCCGAGGAAGTCGGAATTTGTTGGGCCCAGGACGATTCGGCTGTAGGCGACCATGTAACTGGTGATCACCCGGCGGATGAGGCGCTTGGCTGCGGTATCGGTGCCGATGAACAGACCGCCCGCAGCCGGGACCAGGGCCTGGGCCAGGCGTCGGGAGTCCTCGTCCGGAATGAATTCGGTATCAGCGAGGATCCAGAATGCGCGCCAGGTATCGGTTTCATTGGTCGGCAGGATTTCGGCGTCGATGCCGAGCAGGAAGCCGACGTAGCGCCAGAGCTGGAACACCGCATCCTTCTCCTGGGCGGAAAAGCGCAGGCCGAGCGCCTGTGCGCCGACCAGATTCGCCATCGAGAACAGCCCGAGCGTGCCGACGGTGAGCACCTGGTTCACCGGGTGGTCCCAGGCTTCGTAATCCCAATCAGCGCGTCGATTCATGCCCGCGCGCACCAGTGCGTGCATGAGTCGCACTCGCAGCACACTCTTGTAGCCGACCTGATTGCGTTGCAGACCACCAGGAGTCGTGACGTCCAGCCACCACTGAGTGGTTTCGGCCAGGCGGCGCGGTGCCATGGCATCGAGATCGCCGGTGCCGACGAGGGTCTTATCCGCGCGGGCGGCCAAATAGCCGCCCATCAGTGCGAACATACCCATCGCGATCCCGCCCCAGACACTGGTGCGTTCCACGACCCTGGCACCGCGGTCGATTTTGGTTCGGTCCAGCCAGTACGGGTCCGTCTCGACCTGATCGAAGAATGCCGTCAACTCGGCGGGCGGATTCGATACCGCATCGACTCCGCGCTCCACGGCGATCTCGAACATTCGGCGCCCCTCGCCGACCGGCAGCCGTTTGAACATGGCGACCAGATCGTCCGCGAGCGGATCCCCTACCTGCGCGAACCGACGGAACGAATCCCGCTGCGCCGCGGTGCAGCGCAGATCGCCGGGTGCCAGCACGGGAACCGCGTACCGGAACGGGAACTCCGTGAACAGCAGCGGAGTGGGCAGCAGCTGGTTGTCATGCGTCATTGCATTTCACCCATCGGAAAGAGTGGTTCGCGCCCAGTTGGAGCACATTCTGACAAGACCGTCTCACAGATTCAGATATCTGGCAAGGATCTATGCCAGAATGGAGGGCGATGGCTACTCCCGCGCGTCCTACGGCGGCATGTCGATTGACCAGCGCCGCGCCCGTCGCCGCCGCGCACTGCTGGACGCCGCCATCGAGATCATCGGAACCTCGGGATTCGCCAAGCTCACCCGCGGACCGCGAATCGACGAACCGGTTCCTTGACGAATGCCAGCGGCGGCCAGGCGTGCGCCGGAATTCCGCACGAAATCGCGGGCGACGGCCTGGTCCCGCAAGCCAGTGGCTCCGGTTGAAATCGGACTCGCCGCATCGGTTTCGACGATGAGAACGGCCTTCATATCGCCGGGGCCAACCATTTCACGCTGCTCGACCACGAGGCTGTTACCAGGCGCCATGAGCACGCTGGATCCACCGTCAGGCGGCTCACTCGTCGGCGACCGCATCCTCGTATTCCAGAGCCTCACTGCCGCACCGCTCGGCGGTACGCCGCGGTAGCGAGGACGGGATCAGCAGGGCAATCGCAAGCAAGGAGGCCCCCAGCAGCGCGACCGTCGTCGACATCGACAACCACATAGTGGCGATTGCGGCGAACCCGAATACCACCAGCGCGACAACCTCCGATGCGAGGCCGGATACCGAGGTGACCGTTGCCCTGGCAGGCCCTTCGATCGCATCCTGCAACCGAGCCCCCGCCACCACACTGGCGTTGTAGACGATGCCGTAGGAAACACCGATCGCGGTAAAGCCCACGCCCGCAAGCACATACACCGCCGCTGGCGAGCGGACAGCGAGACCGGCGACCACCGCACCGCCGACGAACAGCGCCCCACCCAGACCCACCGCGATCGCCATGGCACGTGCCGACATTCCCTCGGTACGCCCGGCCGACACCGAACCCACCAGCGAACCGACAACCGTAATACCGACCAGCACCGGCACCACCGCCGTCGCCACTCCGACCTCCTGGGCGAGCAACGCAAAGTACTCGTCGAAGGCCGTGACCCCGGACAGTAGCGCGCCCAACGCCACCGCATTGCGCACGGCACGCACCCGAATCGCCTCGCTCACACCGGTTCGCAGCATGTTGAGATACGTCGCGAAGGGTCGCGATTCCGTCACTATCCCGGCGGCTTCCGTCGCCACGCGTCCTGTCTCCGACGCGTAGTGAGCGTGCGGTCCCTGAGCTATATCGCCATCCAACTGCACAGATGACCCGGACGCGCTCGACTCCCGCACCGCGACCGGCTGCCCGGTCGAGGCGCCCGCCGCTCGAGATATCTCGGAGGAGCCATCCTCGTCTTCCAGATCCTCGACCGCCGAAGCCGACACAGCCTTCGGCGCGCTCGGCAATGAAAGCCCGACCAGAGTGTGCAGCGCCGCGAACGCGACACTGCACCACCCGAGCAACGGATAGCCGCCCCAGATATACAACGGCGTCGCGGCGAGAATGGCGATCACGATCGCGGCTTCCGACGCCGCCCTGGCATATACGATGATGCGCGGATACGCCCGTTGCTTGTTCCTGGCAACGAGTTCGTCATAGAGCAATGCCTCGAAGGTCCCCGACACCAACGCGCCCGAAACACCCCACAGTACGAAGCCGATCGCGAACCCCAGATAGGTCGGCAGCACAGTCCAGCACATGAAACCGGCAGTCAACAGCACACCGCTGGTGACGAGCAGTCCACGCCGTGACACCGTATCGGCCCAGGCACCGGATGGCACCTCTAGCAGGAACGCGGTCGCCGACCACATTGCCAGCAGGGAAGAGATCTGCCCGGTGCTCAATCCATGATCGGCGAACAGCACCGCGTACAGCGCGTAGAGCGGAATCAGATCGCCGATGCCCTTGAAGAGCACCGCCCGCACGGTAAGCGCGCGCAGACCGATCCCGCCGGTCAGCGACCTACCTGATCAACAGCCGTAGATGAGCAAACGCATACCGTCAGCCTGACGAACTGTCCCGCGCACGTCAAGCGATTTTCAGCCGAGCGGCAGCCACCCGTTGGCGGTGTGCAGGTCCCCATCGCCGAGTTCGTCGAGCCCGGGACCGACTCGCCCCTGATGTTCGTTCAGATCGGTGATCAACTCCGAGACCGGATGCGAATCGCTGTAGTGATAGCCCTGGGCCAGCGCGAAACCGAGTTCGGTCAGCACCGCCGCCTGGTACTCGGTCTCCACGCCCTCGGCGATCACCTGCAGGTCCAGTGCACTGCTCAGTGCCGCGATCACGCCGAGCAGCGGCGGCGCGGGCGAGTCCGAACGGATCGCGGCGACGAACGACTGGTCGACCTTGATGATGTCGCTCGGCAGCGTGGCAAGGCGGCTCAACGACGAGTACCCCGTGCCGAAGTCATCGATCGCGATGCGCACGCCGCGTTCGCGGAGAATATGCAGATTGCCAATGGCCGTTTGGGATTCGGCCGCCAACTCGCTCTCGGTCACCTCGAGCACCAGTTGATCGGCGGGCCAACCGGTGCTGGACAGGATATCGGCGACCCGGTCGGCATAACCTGTCTCGGCCAGTTCCAGGCCGCTGACATTGACATTCAGCGTCAGATCCAGTTGGGCGAAGGTCTCCTGCAGACGAGCCGCGTCCGCACAAGCGCGGCGCAATACCAGTTCGTCCAGATCGGAGATGAGGTCGTATTCCTCGGCAACCCGAATCAGCCCCTCGGTGGTGACATCCGGCTGTGCACTCGACGACCAGCGCAGCAGCGCCTCGACACCGACCGCCTTACCGCCGCCCTCGGTCAGGCTGACGATCGGCTGGTAGTGCACATCGAGCGCGCCACGGTCGATGGCCTCGCGCAACTCGACCGCCAGCGGCAACTGCCGTGACGACTCCAGCACCGTCCGGTTGCGCCCCGCTTGCTTGGCCCGGTACAGACCGACATCGGCCCGACTCACCAGCAGCGAACCCGACTCACCCGGCTGCCATGAGGTGACACCGGCCGAACAGCCCGTTGTCACCGATGCCCGCAACTGCTCGGTCAGCAGAATCGCGGCCTGCTCGGTGGTATTCGGCAACAGCAGCGCGAAGGCGTCACCGCCGTAGCGAGCCAGTCGCTGATCCGACGCGAGCAGCTTCGACCACGTATCGGCGACTCGCTGCAGCACCGCATCGCCCGCGCGATGGCCGAGGTGATCGTTGATCTTCTGGAAGCGGTCGAGGTCGACGAGCACCAGCGCCAGTCCCTGGCCGGTTCGCGTGGCGGTTTCGATCGCGCCGTTCAACGCTCGGTCGAAACCACGCCGGTTGAGCAGTCCGGTGAGCACGTCGATATCGGCCTCGGAGGCCATTCGGGTCAGGATCCCGACCACCACGCCGACACCGAAGGTCACACCGGCCGGTATCAACCCGGACCACCACGGCAGTGTGGGATGTATCGGCCGCGTGGGCATCACCCACAGGCACATGACCATAGCGAAGGCTATGTGCGCGAATGCCTGCGGCCATGCGAAGAACAATGCGGCATCACAGGCCACGAAAGCATAGAAGGAGGCGAGACTGATCGCGCCGACGGTATTCGGGAATGCGTATACCGCGATCGTCACCAATACCGTCGCGATCGCGACATAACCATGGTGAATCCCATGCGGCAACCGCGGACCCCAGCCGAGCAGGCTGAGTCCGAGCAGCAGCGCCACCGCGGCGGCGGTACCCACCAGCGCTCGATTGCCTTCGCTGCCCGGGGCAATTCCCGTGATCAGCAGGCCGAGCGCGCCCCCCATTACATAGAAGGCCCCGGTGGTCCGGGACATGACCATAGCCGTCGCCAACGCAGAAGCGGCCCGCACCCGGGTTCGGGTATCGCCGCGAGACCCGATTCCTCGCACGGGGAATAGCCTAGACATAGAAATTACCTACAGTTGCCACATCCTGTGAATCCGGCATGGCGAACCCCTAGCTATTTACCTGCAGGCAATGTGGGACGGGCTATTTCGAGGTGTTTATCGCGGGGGTGTCAGCACCTCGGTACCGACGAACGGTACCAGCGCGGCGGGCACCCGAACAGAACCGTCGGCCTGCTGATGGTTTTCCAGGATCGCGACAATCCAGCGCGTAGTCGCGAGCGTACCGTTCAAAGTGGCTGCGATCTGCGGCTTTCCGTTCTCGTCGCGATAGCGCACGGCGAGGCGGCGGGCCTGGTAGGTGGTGCAGTTCGAGGTCGAGGTGAGCTCGCGGTAGGTCTGCTGGGTCGGCACCCAAGCCTCGCAGTCGAATTTGCGCGCGGCCGAACTGCCAAGATCACCCGCGGCGACATCGATGATTCGATAAGGCACCTCGACGGCCGCGAGCATGTCCTGCTCCCAGGCGAGCAGTCGCTTGTGTTCGGCCGCTGCCTCCTCGGGTGTGGTGAACACGAACATTTCGACCTTGTCGAATTGGTGCACCCGGATGATGCCGCGGGTGTCCTTGCCGTAGCTGCCCGCCTCGCGCCGGAAACACGACGACCAGCCCGCATAGCGCTTCGGCCCCGCGCTCAGGTCCAGGATCTCGTCCGAGTGGTAGCCCGCCAGCGGCACCTCCGAGGTGCCGACCAGGTACAACTCATCCTCCTCGAGGTGGTAGACCTCGGCGCTGTGCTGGCCAAGGAATCCGGTACCGGCCATGATCTCCGGGCGCACCAGCACCGGCGGAATCATCATGGTGAACCCGTTGGCCACCGCCTTCTGCGCGGCGAGTTGCAGAAGACCCAGCTGCAGCAGCGCACCGTAACCGGTCATGAAGTAGAACCGCGCGCCCGAAACCTTCGCGCCGCGTTCCATATCGAACAGACCGAGCGATTCACCGAGCTCCACGTGGTCCTTGGGCTCGAAATCGAATTCCCTTGGCGTGCCGATCGTCTCGAGCACGATGTAATCGTCCTCGCCGCCCGCGGGAGCGCCTTCCTGGACCACATTCGAGATGGCGCGGTGCGCGGTGTCCATATCGGCGTCGGCGGCGTGCTGGGCGACCTCGGCCTCTTTGACCTTCGCCGACATCTCCTGCGCCTGTTCCAGCAGGACGGACCGTTCCTCCGGTTTCGCCTTGCCGATCAGCTTGCCCATCGCCTTGTGCTCGGCGCGCAGGTTATCGGCGGTGGCCACCGCCGCACGCCGCGCCGCGTCCGCCTCGAGCAGGGCGTCGACGAGGGCGGGGTCTTCGCCGCGGGCGCGTTGCGAGGCGCGGACCGCGTCGGGATTGTCCCGCAGGAATCGGAGGTCGATCATGGGTGACCAGCCTAATGGTCGCGATATTGCGGTTTCACGCCGATATCCCAGTATGCGGATCGTCCTGCGGTACACACGCGCATAGTTGGCTTGTGGGCACAGCTTTCGACGAAACCGCTATTGATAACGCAGTAGCCGATCTGGTCGCGGGCGAGAAAACTTGGGCGCATACCCCGCTGCGGCGCCGCCGCGAACTTCTCGACGATATCCACACCCGCACCGGCCGGTTCTCCCATGAATGGGTGCGTGCCGCGCGCACCATCAAGGGTCTGGCCACGGACTCGCCGCTGATCGGCGAGGAGTGGATGTCGGGTCCGATGACACTGCTGCAGGCAACGGCCGCGCTGTCGGCCACGCTCTCGGCGCTGGAGCAGGGGCACAGCCCGCTCGACGGGGTCGCGTTGGCCGAGGCACCGGGGGAGCGGGTCGCTGTGCCGATTCTGCCGCTCGATTTCTACGACAGGTTGCTGCTCAGCGGCTTTCACGGGGAAGTATGGTTACGACCCGGCGTCGACGCCGATACCGCGCGTCGACGCGCCGGGCTCGCGCAACTCGACCCCACCGCGACCGGCGGCGTCGGCGCGGTCCTCGGGGCTGGCAATATCACCTCCATTCCGCCGCTGGACGTGCTCTACGAGCTCTACGCCCACAACCGGGTGGTCGCGCTCAAATTGAATCCGATCACCGACCCACTGTTCACGGTGTACGAGATGGTCTTCGCACCCCTGATCGAGCTCGGTGTGCTGCGGATTCTGACCGGTGGGGCCGCGGCGGGCGAGTTCCTGGTGCACCACAGCGACGTCGCGCATGTGCACATGACCGGCAGCATGCGAACCCATGACGCGATCGTCTGGGGTCCGGACGGCAAGGCCGCGGGTCGGCCGCTGCTGGACAAGCCGATCACCAGCGAACTCGGCGGCGTCTCGCCGACCATTGTGGTGCCCGGCGAATGGGAGGACGCCGACCTGCGCTTCCAGGCCCAACACGTCGCGACCCAGCGGCTACACAACGGTGGCTACAACTGCGTCGCGACCCAGGCGGTGGTGGTGAGCGCGGACTGGCCGCAGAAGGACCGGTTCCTCGCCGAGCTGCGTGCCGCGATCGAGCGGGCACCACAGCGCCGGGCCTACTATCCGGGCAGTGACGATCGGGTCGCCGCGGCGCTGGATTCCTATCCGGATGCCGAGCGGCTCGGGCCCGATCGCGAACGCGTGCTCGTCGAGAGGCTGCCGTCGACCGAAACTCCGCTGCTGCGCACCGAATACTTCTCGCCGGTGCTCGGCGTGGTCGAACTGCCGCATACCGGAGGTGAATTCCTGCAGCGCGCGGTTGATTTCGCGAATGACGACGTGATCGGGACGCTCGGGGTGAATGTGATCGCGCATCCGAGCACCATCAAGCGGCTCGGCATCGCCTTCGACCGCGCGGTGGAGCGGCTGCGCTACGGCGCCATCGCGGTGAATGCCTGGACAGCACTGGCTTTCCTGGCCCCGAGGGCGTCCTGGGGCGCCTATCCCGGCCACACCCTCGACGACGTGCAGAGCGGAATCGGCGTGGTGCACAATGCCTTCCTGCTCGACGATGTGGAGCGCACAGTGGTGCGCGGACCGTTCCGGCCCTCGCCCCGGTCGCTGCTGCGCGGCGAACTGGCACTGTCGCCGAAGCCGCCGTGGTTCGTCGATAATGCGACCGCCGCCGCGACGGGACGCAAGCTCACCGAGTTCTACGCCAGCGCCAATCCGGCACGGTTGCCCGGCCTGTTCCTCTCCGCGTTCCGCGGCTGACGCGCCTCGCATAGGTACGACCGGGGCGCTTGCGATCGATTCGACCAGGTCGTAGCAACTGCGAACAGACGCTGACATGATGGACCGCGATGTCTGCTGATGATGTGACCAAGGACGTGCGCGAGTCCGACCTGCCCTCGGGCGAGTTCTCGCGCGCGGAATCGTTCCCGCAGTCGGTAATCATCGACCGCGACGCCGTCGCCGACGGCAAGCTGCATCTGTCCGCGCCGAAGCTGCGTTGGGTATTGCTCGCCGCGGCGGCCGGCGCCGTCATCATCTCGTTGGTCGGTCTGTTCATCACCGGCTACGACAACAAGGGTCTGGAGGCGCACAATCCGGGCTCTCCCGGCCAGCCCGCCATTGACAAGGAGTTCGGCACCGCGGCCAGGGGCGATTGTCTCAGCTGGAGCAAACCGGACCGCGGCGATCTGGTGAAGGTGGCCTGCTCCGGCAAGCATCTGTTCGAGGTCGCGGCCGATGTCGATATGGCCAAATATCCTGGCGTGGAATTCGGTCCGGGCTCGCGCTTTCCGGACTCGCTGCGACTGACCGAACTCAAGGAAGAGCACTGCACCCCCGCCGTCGAGCAGTATCTGAACGGCAAATTCGATTCGCGCGGTCGCTATGTAGTCGGCCTTATGTATCCGAGTCCGGACGGGTGGAAGCACGGCGACCGAACATTGCGCTGCGGCCTCCAGTTCTCCGGCAGCACCGGCACCCCGCTGCCGACCAGCGGCGCGGCCACCGAACACGATCAGTCGAAGGTCTTCGAGCCGGGCACCTGCCTTGGTATCAATCAGAATCTGCCCACCGATCCGGTGGATTGCGCACAGGCGCACGCCGTCGAGATCGTGTCCACCATCGATCTCGGCCAGCACTTTTCCGGCGGTCCGCCCACCAAGGACGACCAGGACAAGTTCATGGAGGACGAGTGCGGTCGGGCGGCAAACGACTATCTCGGCTCACCCGATGCGGTGCGCAACAAGACGCTGACCGTCTTCTTCGACTACCTCGACGCGCGCAGCTGGCTGGCGGGCAGCCGCAAATTGGACTGCATGATCGGAAAGGGCACCGACCGTGAGGGTTTCGCGCCGATCACCGGATCGGCGAAAGGCGACATCCTGATCAACGGCCAGGCTCCGGTGCCGCCACCGAACTCCGGCCGCTCGACTCCTGCCCCGCTGCCCGGCGCCGCACCGCTGCCACCACAGCCGCAACCGCGCTGATGGCGGTGACCATGTCCGCGGACCGGTTCGAGGAGCTGGTCGGCGATGCGCTCGATCACATTCCGCCCGAATTGGCCCGCGCCATCGACAATGTGGTCGTGCTGATCGAACCGCGCAATCCGGAGGATCCGCATCTGCTCGGGCTGTATCACGGAATCGCGCTGACCGAGCGCGACAGTCACTACGGCGGCTCGCTGCCCGACACCGTAACCATCTATCGCGAGGCGATTCTCGATATCTGCGGCAACGAGCGCGAGGTCGTCGAGGAGGTCGCGATCACTGTGATCCATGAGATTGCACACTATTTCGGCATTGACGAAGACCGGTTGCATGAGCTGGGATGGGGCTAGTCTTATCCAAGTTGTGTTCGGCTCGGCTCGACGAGCGCGAAACCAGCACGGATGACCGGAAGAAACTTGGGGATTCGATGGAACCGATCGCGTTGCTGTCGCGTCCTATCACTCGAAGGGGGAATTCTCGTGGTTCCGCCCCACAGCCACTAGAAGGAGTCGAGTCATGGTTGGACATGTACTGATCTCGCCCGAGGCCATTCTCGCCGCCGCGGCAGAACTCGATCTGGTCGCCGAGCGGCTTTCCGCAGCGTCCATGATCACCGCACCAGCGACGCATGTGATCCCGTCCGGCGCCGAAGAGGTGTCGCTCGTGTCCGCAAGCCACTTCAACCAGGGCGCGGTAACCCACGATCATTCCGTCGCCCAGGGCATTCTCGAACTGCATCATGCCGCCCAGACATTGCGCATGCAGCTGGCGCAGCATATCGCCGGCGATGTTGTGCGCGCCGCTGGAGTCAACGCCATTCAGGTCTAGCCCGCTCGGCTGTCCTCAACCACCATTCAGACATTCAGGGGAGTTACAAGCATGGTTGCAGGAGTCACCGGGGTCCTGTGGGTCGCCCGGCCGTCCGAAGTCAACTCGGCCACCCTTCACGCGGGCGCACACGCGGTCCCGATTTCGGCCGCCGCTACCGCATGGGGCGCGCTCACCGCCGCCTGGGTCGATGCGACGACCACCGTTGCCCGTGTCATGGCCGAACTCGGCGTCGGCATGCAGGGGGTCAACGGTATTGCCGCGCTCAGCAAGCTGACCGGCTTCCTCGGCTGGTCCGAACAGCAGGGTGTGCAGGCCGCGGCGATGGGCGGCAAGGCAGCGGCGAACGTCATCGCGTACGGCGTTGCCGCGCTCGCTATGCCGAGCCCGCCCGAAATCGCGGCCGTCAATGCCGCGCTGATCGCTTCGACGAACCCGGCCGGGGCCGTCAGCGGCGCCTATGAGGCCGCCGAACTCGCCAGGCACGCCATGGATCTGCGCGCGGCGATGGTGATGGAGACCTACGAGGCGGCGACCTCGGCGATGGTGGCCACACCCGCCGACTTCCCGATGCCGCCGCCGATCGCCGCGGGTGCGGGTCAGGCCAACCCGAGCGGGACCGCCGATGCCGCCTTCGAAGCGCCCACCGACCCTATCTCGACAGCAGTCGCCGCCGTGCAGGCGTTCGTGTCGAACCCGGGTGTGGCCAGCGCCGCGACGCAGGCCGCGCAGGCAGTCGGATCAGTGGTCAGCACCGGTGTGTCGACGGTCGGCAGCGTGGCGAGCAATGCGGTCGCCGCGGCGGCGACGAGCACGCCGATGGCCACCATGGCCCCGATGGCGATGGGTGGCGCGATGGCCGCGGCGGGTACTGCGGCCGCGACTCGTGCGGTCTCGTTCTCCGGCACCTCGGCCGGTGCGGGCAGCGCCCAGCTCAAACTGCCGGAAGGCTGGGGTACGGGCAGCGTGATCGGCGGTAACACCGCGACAGCGGCACCCGAGACGGTCGCATCTGTCGAAGCCACACCGGCCCGGTCGATCAGCAACGGCAGCGCGGGTAACCCGCTGCTGGGAAACCAGGCCCGTGACGGCGAGGACGACGAGTCCGAGCACGACAGCAAGGTCGACCTGCGGGCCGATCACTTCACCGATGGTCGCTTCGCCGCCGACGGGGTGATCGGCGCCAACGCCGGGACGGTGGGGTGACCGTCCTCGGCTCTATCGGTGGCCCATCCGCACTCGAGGCGGTTGTGCTGTCTCCCGACGAGATCCAGTTTCTCCGCGAGAAACTGGATCTCGATGACCTCCCGGTTGTACTGAACGCATACGCCCGCTTCGACAGTGTGCCCGCGCATCAGGCGGCAATGGCCGCCGCCGCCGAGTCGCTCGAACAACGGGACCTGCTGATCGACGGTGGGATTCAGCCCGACTTGGAGGACCGACTTCGGGTGCTGAACCGGCCGCACTGGATCATCGCCATGCGGCTGATCGTCGATGGGTACGTGAGTCGTTTTTGTCTGGCGAAGGGCGACGACCTTTCCGTCGTAGCCCTTCGCGGGCAGGACTCGTATGTGATCGACGAAGTGGGAATCGACCTGGCGGGCACCGTAATAGCGGCGCTCGGCACGGCCCAGCCACTCGAGCTCTACGGGATGAACGCACCGACCGAGGAGCTCGCCACGATCTTCGAGGATGTCGGCGATGCGACTGCCACCGCCGAACGACTCGCAAAGGTCGGCAATCCCGCGCAGGACGCGCAAACGATCGCCTCGGCCGTGGTCCAAATCCATTCGCACGCGCAGATCACGGCCGTCCTGTACGGGGACGGCACCCGCGATATCGTCGAGAATCACATCGCTGTGTTCAACACCCGCAACGGGCGATTCATCTCGACGGCGAGCGTGGCCGATGACGGCACCAAGTGGTCGTCGCTGGCCAGCGGCACTCCCGCCCGCCTGCGCGCCGCGGTGGAGGATCTGATCCATTCCTTGCCGGAGCGCGAAGAGTTTCCGAGGAATCCGAGGTTGGCCTGAGGGCGCATCCGCTGGGAAGTAATGCCCGCTATGCCGCGTCCTGATCTCGAGCCGATTGCGCCCGCTGCGCCAGATCTACACCGATCCGGTGTCTGGTCGATCAGCCGTTCGTGAACTCGCGGGTCGTCGGTCTCGGTGCCGTAGAGCATCTTGATGGATGACTCGGCTATCCCACAGTATCCGGCAACGCCGTGCACCATCAGAGTCGTCATCGCCTCCTTGTATCGGCGCCGGTCGTAGGTGCCTTCATCGAGACCGGCAACTGCGATGAAATGCAAAGCTCTTACTGCACTCTGACCGCTTTCCAAAAGGGTGTCGTAGGCCCAGCCTCTGGCGAATACGCGGTCTATCCATCCCTTGGCCAAGGCCGGCATCGACCACCAGTGCACCGGGAAGAGGAGAGCGATTGCATCGGCCGAGTCGAGCAATTCCTGCTCACGCCTGACATCGGGGGGAACCTCGCCCCGTAGCCGGTGCACCGCCAGATCCTGCTTGCCGAAGACGGGATCGAATCCCGACTTTGTCAGATCATGTGTTGTGGCAGTGGTGTTTCCAACCGCCTTGATGCCTTGTGCAACTGCTCTGGCAATGGCCCAGGTAGCGGAGTCGTGATCCGGGTGCGCAACCACTAGTACGACGTTCGGCCGACCGTCTTCGTTCGTCATATGGCCAAGCTAAAGTGTGACACTAACGTCAATGTCAAGGAGTTTGCCGGGTGCGGATCAGCGATCTGAGTCGTATCACGGGCGCGAGCCCTCGAATGCTCCGTCATTACGAGGCCGCCGGTGTTCTCTCGCCTCGGCGGGATCTCAACGGCTATCGGCATTACCGCCCCGAGGATGTCAAGACCGTGAAGGATATTCGCTGCTTGCTGGCATCGGGACTGTCGCTGACCGAGTCCTACACGATGTTGCACATTGCGTGCACCGCCCCGTCCAGTGCATCCGAGGACGATCGTGAAGCCGTGCTGCGGCAAATCGATGAGCGCACAGGCCAATTGGACACCGCCATCGAACGGCTCGTCGCCGAGAAGGCCAATCTGCTCGAGCTCCGCTCGGATATCGAGGCTGGCCGATAACACGAAGGCGAGCGGGGAGCATTGTGCCCCAAGCGATTCAGCCCATCGGGTCGTCGGCGGTAGGGGAAACTTCGTAGGCGAAGGGTGGGGTGAAGCGCCCCCAACGGATGCATTCCCAGCCGCCTACGGGCCGAGGGACGAGTTCGATGGTTTCGGTGTTGTCGAGATGGTTGTTGGTGGTGAAGGGCGGTGCAACGCCGCTCAGGTTGCGCGAGACCAAGCGCATCGCGGCACCGTGGCTGACCACCAAGATGTCGCCGTCGCCGCCGTCGGTCAGGTATTTGGTGCGCAGGTCCTCGACGACCGGTAGGAAGCGGGCCAGGACGTCGTATCCGGATTCACCGCCCGGGGGGCGTTCACCGAGATCGCCTTCGTGCCAAGCTCGGTAGATCCGCTGGAAATACGAGTGGGCTTCCTCGGTGTTCTTGCCCTCCAGTTCGCCGACCTGCACCTCGTGAATGTCATCGAGCACCTCGACCGGTACGCCGGTCGCCGCCTCGATATATCCGGCGGTCTGTCTGGCGCGCAGCGCGGCCGAGCAGAACAGCGCCTTCGGCGGTCTCAGCAGACTCGAGCCGAATGTCTTCGCTTGGGCCGCACCACGTTCGGTGAGCGGTAGGCCCGGGATACGGGTGTCCAAGATTTTGGCGACGTTGCCCTCGGTCTCACCGTGGCGAACGAGTATCAGTCTGCCGGTCATAGGTCGGCCACCCCCTTACGCAACTGGGTCAACCACTCGGCGGCGGGTTCATCCGAGGGCGGTGGGGTTCCGGTCGCCGAGGTAGCGGGCCAGGAGCCGAGGAAACGGATACGCGCCGTGCGGTGCAATGCCTTGAGCGCCTCGGCGACCGCGGTGTCGTCGATATGGCCGACGCAGTCGAGGTAGAAGCGGTAGGTGCCCATACCCGTTCGAGTCGGCCGGGATTCGATTCTGGTGAGATCGATACCGCGAGTGGCGAATTCGGCGAACGCGCGCATGAGTGAGCCCGGCTCGTTGAGCAGTTCGAGCACGATCGAGGTGCGGTCCGTGCCGGTAGCGGGTGGCGCGACACGGGGGCGGGTCACCAGCACGAAGCGGGTGATCGCCTGGTCGTGGTCGGCGACACCGGAGGCCAACGCCGTCAGACCGAGGCGTGCACCGGCCAGCGCGGTAGAGACCGCGGCATCGGCGCGACCCGCGGCGACATCCTCCGCGGCAGCCGCATTCGAGGACGAGGTGTACATCTCGACATCCGGCAGCGTGCGGGCTACCCACAGCCGCACCTGCGCCGCGGCGACCGGATAGGCGGCCAAGGTGCGAACATCCGCGAGTTCCGTCCCCGGCCTGGCCAGAATCGCGAAGCTCACCTCGAGTTCGGTTTCGGCGACGATCTGCAGCCGCGGTCCGATGGCCAGCGAATCAAGGGTCGCCGAAATCGAACCCTCGACCGAACTCTCGATCGGCACAACGGCACCCTCGACATCACCGGATCGGATCAGGTCCAGCGCCGCACCTTGGCTGGGCGCGGCAATCCGCTCGACCGGTCCGTCGAAGGCTTGCGAGGACTCGAGTTCGGCGAGGGCCATCTCGGTAAAGGTTCCGGACGGCCCGAAGTACGCGATTCGCGGCACGGTTACGAGATTACTTGCGTGCGCTGAGGATGCTCAGAGTTCCAGCTAGATCGTCGGGCACATCGGTTTCGATCGCCAGCAACACACTGCGCGCCGCCTCTACGGCAGGCGGCTTCAACGAGGTCAGAAAGGAGATATCGGGCTGGGCCAGCGCCGCTCGAATATCCTCACCGCATAGCGCCGCAACCGTTCCCGCGACGATAGCCAGGGCCCGCTTCCCATCGGAGGTCCGCGCGATGAACCCGCCATCGGAGTGCGCGACCTCGACCAGAAATTCGGCGACCTCCCCATCGGTCACCTCCGCGTCGAGAATCCGAACACCTGACGCCCCGGTCCCCACCGCCCGCACCAGGCCGTCGTCCAAACTCCGCCGAGCCGCCGACGGTGCCGCCAACGAAAGCAACACCGGCTCCCCCGCCACCCCATGCGCCGCCTGCACTCCATCCGCCATGTCTCCACCGTAGCCACGCCCACCGACCCACCCGGGGTCACCTGCGCACATCCAGTTGCTCGCACCGTCCGCCCATCCAGTTGCTCGCACCGGTCCCGTCCGCCGGTCGTTGACTTCTCTACCGACGTCAGGGACGCGCTCGCAGACCTCGGCCGCGTGGACGCTCGGCTTGGCGTTATCGCCTGCCATGAGTCGGTGCAGGCTCGAGCGTGAAACACGGTGCCTACACGGCAGCACCGCCTCCGACCTACGCGGCCGCGCTGATCCCATCGGCCTCGGCGCGCAGTCCGCGCAACCTGCCGAGTTGCACATCCTCCGCCCATTGACATGTCGCGAGCTGCTCGCACGGTCAGCGCGCGGGCGGAGTCGCCGTGGGCGGCCCCTTCGGCCAGCAGGCCGAAGGTCTGCTCGTGGAGGGGCGATCTCGGACGGCCGGGTGATGAGTTCGACGCTCGCGGCCCAGCCCGGCTGAACGACGCCGACGGAAACGTCACTGCGAATACCGGGGCGTCCGGCTACGGGCTGCCCCGCGAATCGGCGTTGAACCGATGAGGCACCCCGACCGTCGACCATCCCGTAGGCCAGGCCGCCGCTGAACCGCCGGCCGCCGATCGCGAGTTTGCAGAACAGCTGAACCGGATGCGGTCTGAGCGAAATGACGTTGGCTGAACGCGGACGTGAGGTCTACGCGCTCTCTTCTGCACGCTCGCGAAGGACTCCCGCAAGAGCTGGGACGCACCGTCGGTGCCGCGACAGGTCGTAATCGAGGGGATTCGATGCTGGAGCGGTTGCGGAAAGCCGGGAGGTAACTTAGCTTAGGGTAACCTAATCGTGCCGCGTGACTCGGAGGTCTGCATGCTGAAGCCGACTGTTGCACCGTCTACCGCTGAGCGGGTCCGCAGTGCATGTGCTCATGCGGAGCAGGCTGTACTGGCGATGCCGGGCATCGACCCGACGCCGATTTCGGTGCATCACGTGCGGCAATGCGGAGATGCGGTGATCGCGGTGCCGACCGCGTCCATGGCGGCGGTATTGGCCGGGAATTCGGGTGAGAGCGGTGCACCGGCGGTGCTGGAGCTCACCGATCACGCGCCGCTGCCACTGCGGGAACCGGTGCGGGCGTTGGTGTGGCTGCGCGGGTCGGTGCGGGCGGTGCCGGCGCAGGCGCTGCGGCCGCTGGCCTCCGAGGTCGCCAAGGATCATCCGCATCCCGACCTGCTCGACGTCGGCTACAGCTCCACCCTGTTACGCGTGGTGATCAACTCCGCGGTGGTGGCCGATTCGACCGGCGCCGAATCCGTCTGCGTCGACGAACTCCGACTGGCCCAACCGGACCCCTTCTGCGCACTGGAATCGGCCTGGCTGCAGCATATGGACGCCGACCACGCCGACATCATCGCCCAACTCGCCCGCCACCTTCCACTCCGCCTGCAGACCGGCGCCGTGCACCCACTGGCCATCGACCGCTACGGCGTGACCCTGCGCATCGAAGGCCACGACGGCGACCACGATTTCCGCCTCCCCTTCAACTCCCCCGCCGATGACATCGAATCCCTCGGCCGCGCCGTCCGCACCCTCGCAGGCTGCCCCTTCCTGAACGGCCTGCGCCGCATCTGATGCGGACCGCCGGCCTGCGCCGGATACCGAAACCCTGCACCGCAACCCGCAGCGAAGATCGCCTGCCGCGACCGTCAGCAGCGACGCACCCCACCGAGCAGACGCGTACCAACCCAACCGGCAGCACCGGACAGGACCACTATCCGGGCGGCCACGCCTCGCCAGTGAAGCGACACCCAGCAAGCGACACTGCACCCAGACCAACCGACCTCAACCGACGATGCGGTCCGCAACGCGGACTCGCTGTTCCAGCGGACTGTTGCGACGGTGGCCATTGCTGCCGGAACCCAGGTCCTCGACATGGAAGGTGTCCGCTTTGGCGCCGCCAGGAGGAGCCGAGGGCAGGATGGCGGCCACGCGTGCCGCCAGTCGCCGCACGTGCCGCGTTGGCTGTCGTGCTGGATGCGGTCGGTGTGTCGGTGTGCCGGGTAGCTGCTGCCGGGTTTGCCCGAGGTGTGCCACCCAGCCCGCTGCCCGTGCTTTGCCCGGATAGCTGCTCGGCGTCGTCGCCACCTCGAACTGCTTACCGAACACGACCCCCACGCCGGGCGGACACAGCGGCCACCCTTCGCCAGTGAAGCAACACCTAGCAAGCGACACTGCACCCAGACCAACCGATCCTCAACCGACGATGTGGTCCGCAACGCGGACTCGCTGCGCCACCTCGAACCGCTGATCGAACAGGCATGTCGGGCGGTGGCGGTGTCGCCGTACCGCCGTAGCCTGCGACCAACAGGTGCCGCGATCGCGACGACAGAACCGCTGATCAATCCGACGCGACACGCACAGCGCACGCCTGAACGGTGCGGGCAATAGATTCGGACGCATGCGTGCTGAGACCGGTGCCGGGGACGAGCCCGAGTTGACCGATCGGGAGCGGCTCGGGATTCGGCTCGAAATCCTGGTCGTGCTGGTGGTGACGTTCGGGCTGAGTGGTTTGAATGCGGCGCTGTCGTTGCTGGAGAGTGCGCTGTCGCCGGGCGGGGTGGGCGGGCAGACCGTGGCGCTGAATCCGACGCGGGCGGCGCAATCGACCATCGACCTGTTGTTTCAGCTGCTCAGCGCGTTGCGACTGGCCGGGTGGGGTGCGCTCGGACTGTATCTGTTGTGGCGCAGCGGGATCGGGCCGCGAATGATCGGTTTGGCCAGGGTCCGTTGGCGTTCCGATGTGCTGCCGGGGCTGATTCTCGCGGCGGTCATCGGACTACCGGGGCTCGGACTGTATTTGATCGCGCATGCGCTCGGGTTCAGCGTGACGATCGTGCCGAGTTCACTCGGTGACCACTGGTGGCGCCTGCCCGCACTCATCGTTTCCGCCTGTGCGAATGCTGGGGCCGAAGAAATCCTGGTGGTGGCCTATCTCATTACCCGATTGCGCAGGCTCGGCTGGTCGGAGAACCGGTCGCTGCTGGCCTCGGCACTGCTGCGTGGGAGTTATCACCTGTATCAAGGCTTGGGCGGCGGGCTCGGCAATCTGGTCATGGGGGTGATTTTCGGCCGGTTCTGGCAACGCACCAACCGGCTGTGGCCGCTGGTGCTGGCCCACGCCACCATCGATGCGGTCGCCTATATCGGTTATACATTGCTACGCGGTCACGTTTCCTGGTTGCCGTAACATCCGCCGGTCCGCGCGGCGAATTCATCGACGAGCGCTCACCCCGAGCGCACCGCTTCCGGCCGCTCGTCAAGCCCCCCGACGGCCCTCGAACAGTAGAGTCTGTGTGATGAACGGCGACGATCCCCAGCGCTACGACCGGATGCGTCGGGTGCCGCAACCCTTCGCAAATCCCGGTGCGCCGTCCATGCCGCCGCAGCGGCGCGAACCACATCCGCCGGGTCGTCGCGGACCCGGCCCGGACCCGAGGCATATCGACCCGACCAACATCATCCGCCGCGACGGATCGGATTCCGCGCCACCACTGGCGTATTCGCAGGTACCGCCCGAAACGCGAATGCCGCCGCGCAGGGCCCCCCAGCCGCCGCAACAGCCGCAGCCCTACCACGAGCCTCGCGGCGTTCCCGGCTATGCGCCGCCCCAGCGGCCGGTCCCATACCAGGAACCGCAGAGCCTGCGCCCGCGCCGCGAGGTCCCCCCGCCACCGCCATCCTCGCCGCCGTCGCGCCGCCAGCGCGAACCCCGCCCGCCGCGTCGCCGTCGCAAACTGCACCTGTTCCGCTGGTTCCTGGTGCTGTTGGTGGTGCTGGTCCTCGCGATTGTCGGCGCGGTCGTCAAACTCGACGGATCGCTCAATCGGATAGACGCACTCGCCAACTACTCGGGCCGCGTCGGCGATACCCCGGGCACGAACTGGCTGCTCGTCGGCTCCGATGGCCGGGCCGGACTCACCGCCGACCAGGAACAGGAACTCGCCACCGGCGGTGAAGTCGGACCCGAGCGCACCGACACGATCATGCTGGTGCACATCCCGAAGTCGGGTCCGACCACGCTGGTCAGCCTGCCGCGCGACTCGTATGTGAGCATTCCGGGCCAAGGCAAGGACAAACTCAACGCCGCCTTCGCCTTCGGCGGTGCGCCGCTACTGGTGCAGACCGTCGAAACCGCCACCGGCGTGCACATCGATCACTACGCCCAGATCGGATTCGGCGGCTTCGCGGGCATCGTCGACACCCTCGGCGGCATCGATGTCTGCGTGCCCAAGGCCATCGACGATCCGCTCGCGGGCATCAATTTGGCGGCTGGGTGCCAAACCCTGGACGGTCCGCAGGCCTTGGGTTTCGTTCGCAGCCGTGCCACCGCCCTCGCCGATATCGACCGGATGAACAACCAGCGACTGTTCATGGCCGCCCTGCTGAAAAAGGTGACCGGCGCGGGCACGCTCGCCAATCCGTTCACGCTGTGGCCGCTGGCCAGCGATACCGCGAAATCGCTGAAGGTCGATAAGGGCGATCACATCTGGAATCTGGGCCAGCTCGGTTGGGCAATGCGCGGCGATACCGTCGCGACCACCGTCCCGATCGGCGGCTTCACCGATACCGATAGCGGAAATGTATTGCTGTGGGATAAGCAACGTGCTGGTCAATTCTTCGACGACCTCGCCAAGGACCAACCGATCCCGGGGGATCTGTTGACCAGGTAGCGTCGGGCCTATGCCAGATACCGATGCCGACGAGCCGTTCCCGGACCTGCTGCGTGACCAGATCCGTCGTGGCTTCACCGCCTCGCAGCAATATCTGGCTGCCGCGGTCTACTTCGATTCGAATCGCCTGCCGCAGTTGGCCAGGCACAGCTACGGCAAGTCCGCCGAACACCGATCGCACGCCCTGCGCATGGTGCAGTACCTGCTGGACCGCAATCTGGAAGTCCAGGTCGGAGGCCTGGACGACGTGCGATCCAGCTTCGAATCACCGCGCGGCGCCGTCGTTTTCCTACTGGAATCCGAGCGGGCCCGCAATGCGCAGATCACCGAATTGGCCAGCACCGCGCGGGCCGCGGGCGACTACCTCGGCGAGCGATTCATCCAGTGGTTCCTCAAGGAACAGGTGGAGGACGTCGCCGGGATGACCACCCTGCTGACCGTCATCGACCGTGCTGCGGGCGATCTGTTCGACGTCGAGGACTTCATCTCGCGCGAGCTGCGTACCACACCGCGCGCCGATATTTCCGCCCCGAGAATGGCGGGGGCGGCCAAGAATTAATTAGGCAACACTAGCCTCAATAAGGCTGCACTTGGATGACACGTGGCATGACCAGCGCTAATGTCGCAATCATGTCCAGCCATCCGGAGTCCCCACGCAGCAAATTCCACAGCCTGCTCCACGATCAGATCCGGCACGAATTCAATGCCGAGCACCAATACATCGCGATCGCGGTCTGGTTCGACAATGCGGATCTGCCGCAGCTGGCCAAACGTTTCTATGCGCAGGCGGTCGAAGAGCGTAATCACGCGATGATGATCGTGCGGTACTTCCTGGACCGGGATATCAGCGTCGAACTTTCCGGTATCGACGCCGCGAAATCGCATTTCGAGAATGCTCGCGAACCGATCGCACTGGCTCTCACCCAGGAAAAGAACGTCACCGACCAGATCATCCAGTTGGCGAGCACGGCTCGCGAAGAGGGTGATTACCTGGGCGAACAGTTCATGCAGTGGTTCCTGAAGGAGCAGGTGGAGGAGGTCGCCAATATGACGACCCTGCTCACCATTGCCGATCGCGCCGGGTCGAACCTGTTCGACCTCGAGGATTTCGTCGC
This sequence comes from Nocardia sp. CA-084685, assembly GCF_050955785.1. Classification (NCBI taxonomy): domain Bacteria; kingdom Bacillati; phylum Actinomycetota; class Actinomycetes; order Mycobacteriales; family Nocardiaceae; genus Nocardia; species Nocardia sp. CA-084685. The sequence continues at coordinate 95,717 of NZ_CP192094.1, read as the reverse complement.
TCGGGAAATGAGTGGTCCCAGCGATGCTTCCGGCGCCCCTTCGGCCGCGGGCGGCAGCATTTAAATTCGCGATTCATCAGGGCCGGCTCGTCGCGACGAGCCGGCCCTGTCGCTGTGTATCGAGCGGGATCGCAACCCCGCGGTCCGCGTAACGGCTTATGCGGCGCTCATGGAGCTGAGCAGCGTCTTGAGCAGCGTCAGAATAATTTCCATGATGGTCCTACTTTCCTCATCTTTCGGTGAGACTTCGCTCACCACCACCAGCTTTCGGTGATGCAGAGAACCTAACCGAGCAACGATTAGAAAGGAGGGTGTTTCACAAAATTATTCGTAATTTTTCAAAATCACCGCAGAGTGACCTGACGCGATCGCAGCCCGTCCCGGGAGCGACGCTCGTCAGCCGAGAGCGGAGCCTCATCGGCCAGTGCCGCCGCCAGGCGTTTCCCGAATTCGATCGCCGGTTTGGTCCACTCGCTGGCATGCATTTCCGGATCCAGGTCGAAGACCGGCACCAGCAGTCCGTGCGTGCGGAACGAGCCCGCGAACCGGGAACCCTCGCCGAGATGCAGTCCACCCGACGCGTGCAGCCGAGCCAGCGCCAGCATCAAATCGTCCTCGTTCTCCGGACGCACCCAGCGCAGATGCGCCTTGTCACCGGCATCGACCCACCAGGCCGCGCCGATCGAATCGGGACCGAGATCCAGTCGCGCGGACGGCATGATCGCCTGCTTGGCCTGTTCGATGGTCGCGGCGACCTGCGGGTCGGGCTGCACGCCCTCGGGCACCCACCAGTCGAAGTCCTGGTGCACGGTCAGTTCCAGCTGTGCGTCCGCATCGATCACATCGGCCAAACGCGGTCCGCCCTCGGCACTTTCGGCCGCGGTCAGCGATTCGCCCGGTTCGGCGGACTGGGTCCACAGGATCGCCGCCGCTATATCGGCGGCCGGATCCGGACCCTGGAATTGCACCTGCGCGGCGACGTATCCGGTCGGCGGCTCGCCCGCCCGCACCATTGCGGCGACCGCTCCCGGCAGTACCGTTGCCAACACGACGGAACGCTCCGCCGCGATATCGGACGACAACGGCAGCGTCGCGGTCGCCGACGGCACGAATTCGCGCAGCGCGACCAGATCACACTCCGCGGCCAGCCCCACGAACGGACGCGAACCGGACTGCGCCGCCTGCAGTTCCAGCGCCGCCCGCCGCTCGGCGAGACGCTGGGCCCGGTTCCCTCCGGGCTTCGGACTATTGCGCTTGCTTTTACCCACGGCAGGTCAAACTACAGTGGCTGGGTTGGATTTGCCGCGCCTGGCGGCGCGGCGTGTTCGCGGGCTCTGTTTAATGGCCGCGGCTCCGCCGCGGCGGGTTCGCGGCCCCCTGGTGTCTCGCGTCCGAGCCGTCGAGACTCGCGACTTCGTCGCATGCGCTTCGACGGCTCGGACGCGAGACGGGCCGCGAACGGTCGCTCGTAAGACCCGCTCCGTTGAGATCGGTGATAGCGGGGCGTTCGGCACCTGGTGCGCGGGTGCTGGATGGTGGAGACTCTGACTTCGTCGCATGCGCTTCGATCGTTCGGACACGAGACGGGCCACGAACTCCTCGCTCGTAACCCTCGCTCCGTCGTGGTCGTCCCAGCAGGTCGTTCGGTTCGCTCGCCCAGCGAACCGATTCGACTCAGGCGGGCGCGAGCAAGGCCTTCGTGCGGGCCGGGTGGTTGGTCGCGACCCAGCTGACGCCCAGGTCGGCGCACAGGCGCACATCGTCGGGATCTTCAACCGTCCAGCAGTAGGTGGCGCGGCCAGCGGCGGCAGCCTTGTCTACGAGGTCCGGATGGTCGCGCAGAGTTTTCACCGAGGGACCGACGGCGGTCGCGCCGACCGTGGTCGCGGCGCTGCCGCCGAGGTAGCGCGATGATTCGCCGAGCAGGACCGTCGGCAGCAGCGGTGCCGAACGTCGGATGCGCCAGACCGCGGTGGCCGCGAAAGACATGACGACGGCGCGGGAGTGATCGGCGGAGGCCGGGGTGGCGATGCCGAAGCGCTGGAGTTCGGCGAGTAGCTTGTTCTCCACCAGCGCGCCGTAGCGCACCGGATGTTTGGTCTCGATGAAGAGCTTGGTCGGCCTGCTACGCCAATCGAGTACCAGCTCGATCAGTTCGCTGAGGGTGAGTACCGCGGCGGGTTTGCCATCGGCACCGAAATCGAGTTCCTTGAGCTCGTCCAGGGTCATTTCGCTGACCAGTCCGGTGCCCGAGGAGGTCCGATCGACGGTGCGGTCGTGCACGCAGACCAGATGGCCGTCCCTGGTCAGCCGGACATCACACTCCACGCCATCGGCGCCCTCCTGCAGCGCTAGCTCATACGCGGCGAGCGTATGTTCCGGGCGCGCCGCCGACGCTCCCCGGTGCGCGACGACGAATGGTGCGCGACTGCCCTGGCTCACTAGGCCGAAACCTCCTCATGCTCACGGTGCGGTGTACTTGTTTCGAGCGCGACGGGCTGCTTCGACGCGCCGCCACCCGGCTGCACCGGTTCGATGACGGGCACCGCGGGATCGACGGCGATCACCCACCGGCGCGCGATCCTGGTGCGGCCGAACAGATCACGACCGGTCATCGACCGATGTACCCAGAGAGTCAGCACCGCGACCCCGGCCGCGACCAGATCGGTGAACGCGGTGAACAGCACACCGTCCGCCTTGGCCTGCAGCGTATCCGCGGTCCGCCACAGCAGGGTCGCCACCGTACAGCCCGCGCCGAGCACCCAGCCCACCCACCAGATGCGCACGGCCCGCAACGTCCGCGGATCCGGCCGCACGGCTACCGCCTCGGTAAGAAAAACACCGGGCCACAACAGATTCACCACCGGTATCAGACAACCGAGCGCGAGCGTCCGGACCAATCGCGGGTCGCGACGGCCGACCGCGGCGAAGGCGGCCCGACGCGTTTCGATCAACCAGCCGAGCATCGCGATCGCGGTGATCAACCCGAGTGCCAGGCCGACCAATGCGGAAAGCCACACCATGGCATCGGAGACGTGCAGCAGCCACGACGGAATCAGTCGGGTGCGGTTGCGCAGCAGGATCAGATAGCGCCCGAGTTCGGCGCAGGCGGCAACCGCGAAAACCGTCGCGGTCGCGATGAGCAGCACACCGGCCCGATTGGTCAGCCGATCCAGCCGACGTTGTGGCGCAGACGCGGACTCGACCGGCGGATCCAGCAGGCCCCAACGTGGAATCTCCCGGTAGCGCGGTGTTTCCACGGGTGGCCGCGGTCGAGATGAACTCAGTTTGCGGCTGCGCTGATCGGGCCGGCGCGCCACCCATCGGTAATTGCGCCGCTCGGCGGGGGCATCTATGGGCGCCGGTGACAACAGCACGCCACGGCAGCGCGGGCACCAGTGCATCGGGGTCGTCTGCACGGCCCAGCGCGCGCCACAGCGCGCACAAGGTTGCACCACCGTACTCACGGTGTCTCCTTTGCGGCATGCCAGGGCCCTTCGTGGTTACGCAGGCTGCCGCCTCCGGGCCTGACGTTCATGCCGCGTGCCTCGCTCTCTTGCCTCAGTAGATCTTCGCCTGGTGATCGCCGTCGGCGACCACTGGTCGACCGGCCCGTTGCCATGCCACCATGCCGCCGCTGACATTGACCGCGTCGTATCCGATGTGCGCCAGGTACTTGACCACCTCGATCGAGCGGCCACCCTGGCGGCAGACCACATACAGCTGGGCGTCGTAATCGAGCTCGTCGCCCCGTGCCGGCACGTCGGCCATCGGAATGTGGATCGCGCCCGGCGCGTGTCCGAGCTGCCATTCGTCGTCCTCGCGCACGTCGAGCAGAATCGCCGCCGGAGCGTCCGCGGCGACACGCTCGGTCTTATCGAATTCGTCCGGGACGGCTTCCACCGGCACCGACGACACTTCGGGGCTCGTCACGCTTCGATCCTGCCATGGGTGGCGCACCGCGGGGGAGTTCCGGCCCCGCTACGCCGGTGTCCCACGGGTACTTCACGGCCTCGACATCGGCACGTTACCTCGGGTATGTTCTGTGCTTCTGGCTCCTGTCCGATGCCCCGCTCCGGGGCCGCTTGTGCATACCTCGGTCGAAGTTATCCACATAATCCACAAGTTGATCCACAGGGCGCAGCTATCTAGCAGCACACTGCTCATGAGCATTGGATATCCAGCAGCTGTCGATCTACATGGGATGATGCGCCGAGTCCGTAATCAGGCGGGCGATCCCAGGAGATTGCTGGAGGAGGTCGCGGTACGAACGACCGATCCGGGACTCCCCTCCTTGCCATCCCGGAGCGGTCATTCGCCGCTGCTTCGGGATCTGAGGCTGTGCAGGTCCCGATATCTACTTGGACGCCGCCCATCGCCGATCGGTTCCAAAAAATTCGAGAACACCAGCGAATAACTGAAATACCGGGTTCGGGCGGGTGCTGTCGGTAGCCTGGGCGCATGGACGTGAGCAGGGGGCTACTCGACGGAATGGATACAACAGCACTCAACACAGCACTCTCGGAGGCCACATGCCTAGGCGTGGCGGTCGATACCGCGGATGCGCGACTGAGCCTCGACCTGGAGGTATTGACGCTTCCGGCCGAGGGACCCGCGCCCGAGGACTACCGCGTGAAGTTGACCTTCACCGGTGTGAGTCGAGTCGCGGCATCGCTGCGCATTCAAGAGTGGGACGATGTGGCGGCCAGGGTGCTGCCGCTACAGCTGGACAATCTGGACGCGGCCATCCGTAGCTTCGGCGGCGGTCGACTGCACGGCTGGGAGTTCATCGATGTGGACGACAGTGGCTGGGTGCACTGGGGTGAACTACTCAGCTTCGACACCCAGATCGACTCGCACGCCGCCACACACGTACTCGAGTTCTCCCAGGAGGAGGGCATCGACCCGCGCGAACTCGACGTGCGAGTGTGGTTCGACGACATCACAATTCACGACGCCAACGGCGCCGAGATCCCGCTGAAGGAATTCATCGCGGGCGGGGTGCGCTGGTGGAAGGCGCATGACGAGGGCGACCCGCGGACTATGCGCGCCGGAATCGTGCCGCAGCTGTAGTCACGCGACCCGCACGCCCGGTCACCGGGTGTGCGGGTCGTGTTCAGGCGCCCAATCCGACCGGGCAGCTGACGCCGGTGGCGTGCACCGGGCAGTAGCCGTCGGGATTCTTGGCCAGATACTGCTGGTGATAGCTCTCGGCGTAGAAGAATTCGGGCAGCGCCCGCAACGGATCCGTGCCGCCGTGACCCGGCAGTTCGTTGATCCCCGTGGTGATCTCGCCGTAGCCCGTCGCAGCCAGCCGTTCGCCGAAGGTCTGCGCGGTGCTGTGGGCGAGCTGCTTCTGCGTCGCGTCGACGGTGAAGATCGCCGAGCGGTACTGGGTGCCGCGATCGTTGCCCTGGCGCATGCCCTGGGTCGGATCGTGGTTCTCCCAGAATTGGCGCAGCACACCGGCGTAGTCGATGACGTTCGGATCGAAGACGATCAGCACGGCTTCGGCATGGCCCGTGCGCCCGCTACAGACCTCTTCATAAGTGGGGTTCCGGGTATAACCCCCGACGTACCCCACCGCCGTGGTGAAAACACCGTCGAGTTGCCAGAACTCCTTCTCGGCACCCCAGAAGCAACCCATGGCCAGCACCGCGATCCGCAGACCTTCCGGAAACGGCGGATGGATCGGCCGACCGTGCACATAATGGGTATCCGATACCAGCAGCGGGTCGAGACGACCGGGCAGCGCTTGCTCCGGCTTCACCATCACTGGCTCGGGAAGACGAATTCGTCCAACTAGTTCGTCGTACCAGGACATGATGCTCACCGTCTCTCCGCCGTCTTCAGGCCATCCGAGTCGAGTGCCGCACGGCCCGGTCTCAGGTGCTGTGTAGGAAGCCTGGCCGACTTTCGGGCGCACCGGGCGAGTTACCCATGTACTCACGAAATCAGTCGTACCGTCAGTTGTCCAGCGCACCGCGCAAGTCCCCCAGCGGAATGTGGGGGCAAGAAGCGCGGTTGCAAACGAGCGGGTGTACGAATGATGGTTGGGTGTGTTCGAGACGGCGAGCACACACGGCCCGACATTAGGAAGGGACATCGTGGCTGAGTACACGTTGCCAGATCTGGATTACGACTACAGCGCCCTGGAGCCCCATATCTCTGGGCAGATCAACGAGATTCATCATTCCAAGCACCATGCTGCCTATGTCGCCGGCGTCAACACCGCACTGGAGAAGCTCGAGGCCGCACGCGAGGCGGGCGACCACGGCGCCATCTTCTTGAACGAGAAGAACCTGGCCTTCCACCTGGGCGGTCACGTCAACCACTCCATCTGGTGGAAGAACCTCTCCCCCAACGGCGGGGACAAGCCGGTCGGCGAGTTGGCCGCCGCGATCGACGACCAGTTCGGTTCGTTCGACAAGTTCCGTGCCCAGTTCACCGCCGCGGCCAACGGCCTGCAGGGCTCCGGCTGGGCGGTGCTCGGCTATGACACCCTCGGCCAGAAGCTGCTGACCTTCCAGCTCTACGACCAGCAGGCCAATGTGCCGCTCGGCATCATCCCGCTGCTGCAGGTCGACATGTGGGAGCACGCCTTTTACCTGCAGTACAAGAACGTCAAGGCGGACTACGTGACCGCGTTCTGGAACGTGGTCAACTGGGAGGACGTGCAGGAGCGCTTCGCGCGCGCCGTCGGCCAGGCCAAGGGCCTGATCTTCGGCTGAGCACTTCCCGCCTCCGAGCCCGCGAACCGACACGGTTCGCGGGCTCGTTGCTTTATCGTGTCCGATTAGCACTCTTTGGTACTTGTGTGCCAACTGAGTTTTGGCGCATCCTCGAGAATCCACAGTTCGAGGACGGGCAAAGCCGCCCCCGTTAGCTCACGGGAGGCATCATGAGTACGAACGGACCCATCGGCATCACGCCGTTCCAGGCCCGCGGATCGCTGCGGGGGTTCGTCATCTCCGGACGTTGGCCAGACACCACCAGGGAATGGGCACAGGTATTGGTGCTCGCGGTGCGGGTCGCCTCATATCCGGGGCTGCTGACCACCTCGACCGTCTTCGGTGTGCGCGAGGAGCTACCGGATGATCCTGCGCCTGGCACCGTCGGGCTGGTCCTCGCCGAGGGGCCGGTGCTCGGTGACGAGGCGCTCGAACCCGGCCGGTTCGCCGATCATGTGCCACCGGCGCTGTTGATGCTGCATCCGCCCTCGGAGACCCGCCCGTCGCTGCCGGAATGTGTGGGTGTGGCATCGGGTTGTGTGCTGCTGCCCGGCGTCCCGCATCTGGGGTTGGAGCATCGGGCGGCGTGGGCCGAGGCCGAATCCGACGGCACGGTCACCTCTTTGGTGAGCCGAGTTGGTCTGGACCCGATCAGTGACCCCGATACCGCAGTACTGGCCATGCTGCTGGCGGCCTGATCTCGCAGCCTCGCACGGCCAGTGATGACCGCACAGTTCGGACAGCGGTCTGGCTCGTGCCACGGCATGTGATGGGGCCTGTCTAGTGGGACTGGCATTGGCCTTGCCACTTGCGATCGCCTTGACCCTCGCCCTGACGACTGTCGCGCACCGGTTCTCTGTGGCAGCCCACGGAATGCCGACCGGCGCCCAACCGTGCTGATTGCCGAGGACTAGCTCACTTCTGGATAAGAGTCGGCTGCCAGACCTGTCAGGGCACCCGAAACTCCGGAGTTGGGCCGCCAAACTTATTGTGCGCATTGCGATTTCGATTACAGCGGCTTGGCGTGCGTGCGCCAGCGGGGTACAGTCGATGGCAGCGAAGGGGAGTAGCCCGCAATCGCGCTGTCGACATACTGGCCCGCCGCCTCATGAGGGCGCGGACCCGGCCGCGTGAACCGGCGCAGATCCGGTGGGCGAGACCTTCGGCCGAGACAACCATTTCGTTGTCGGCCGGAGGCGTATCCGATCTCCCGGCCGACAGGCCGGAGCCCGGGAGTACACACCACATGATCGCGACGATATTGCTGAGCGTCGGAATCGTCTTTCTCGCCGAACTGGGCGATAAGTCCCAGCTGATGGCGCTGACGTTCGCGTTGCGCTATCGGTGGTGGGTGGTGCTCGGCGGCATTGCCACCGCGAGTGCGGCGGTGCATCTGATCTCGGTCGGCGTCGGCTATTTCCTCGGTACCGCGCTGCCCACCCGAGCCATCGCCCTGGTCGCCGCACTGACCTTCCTGGCCGTCGGCTTGTGGACGCTGCGCGAACATTTCGGCAGCGATGATGAAACGGCCGAACCCAAGCCGCCACGCGGTACGACCGCGCCGTTCCTCGTGGTCCTGTCCGCCTTCCTGCTCGCAGAACTCGGCGACCGGACCATGTTCGCCACTGCCGCCCTGGCCACCGATAACAGTTGGGTCGGCGTTTGGGTCGGCTCCACCATCGGCATGGTCGCCGCCGATGCCCTCGCCATCGCCGCAGGCATCCTGGTCGGCAAACATCTCCCGGAACATGTCATCGGCATCGGCTCCGGTCTGCTGTTCCTCTACTTCGGTACCGCGAGTCTGCTCGCCGCCACGCTCCCCGACCTCGGCATCGGCACCGGCGGCGCACTGGCCATCCTCGCACCGGCCGCCGCAGGCATTGCCCTGCTGATTCGAGCACGCCGCACTCGGCGCAATTCGAAACCCGTCGCGGTAGCTGAACTTGCCGAAGAGCTGCGCTGATCGCTACGGCCCTTACGCAGCATAGCCTCGCCGTATTGATCGCCGTGTTCCGAACACGACCGTTGGCGGCTCAGGCACGTACTCGCGCCTGACGCATCGCCTCGCCGTAGAGGTCGCCGCTGCGGCGGACCAGGTCGATCAGGGGTTCACGCAGGGATCGGAGACCCGGCAGGTCGTCGACGGCTATCCGGGCGGTGACCATGGCGCTGACGGCGGCGGCGAGGGTCTGGCAGGCGAAGCGCTGTTGGTCGGTGCGGGCGTCGAGGACGTCCGCGATCATCGCGACGAAGGATTCCTGCAGTTGGGCGCGACGGGCGACCGCCTTCGAGCCCACCGCGTAGACCTCGACGAGGTAGAGGCGGGCGTATGCGGGTTCGGCGATCAGCACGTCGAAGTAGGCCTCGAGGATGCGACCCATCCGGTCCGGATCGGCCGGGTTGGCCGAATCCCGCGCATCGCCGCTGATCGCATTCGAGATAGTCGAGATCAGCAGTTCGACGGCCCGCTCGTAGGCGGCCTCGAAACAATCCTGTTTGGAACGGAACTGCTCGTAGAAGGTCTCGCGGGAAACACCGGCCCGCTTCAGGATGGCCGCGACCGAGGTACCGACGTATCCGTTCTCGACCATCGCCTCGGCCATCGCACTCAAAATCCGCTCACGCTGCGAGGCGATCACCTCCTCCCTCGGCAGGCCGTGTCGCCCCCGTGGGAGTTGGCGTGCGCTGCTGGCGGATTCGGTCATTCAGTGGCTCCGAAGGTCGGGCGGGCGTTATCCGGCTATGCCGGTCGCTCCATTTTGCGGGGCCTGGCCGGTTGGTCTGTGGTGAAGCGCGCATCTTCGGTTCGCGCGATCTCCAGCGCCCGCGCCACCCCGCGGCGCAGCGCGATATCGATGACGCGCTGTGTGATCGGCCGGAACGGCAACGCCACCGCTACCCACCATGGCGATACCACCTGACGTTTGCGCCGGGCGATGGCACGCTCGACCGCATCGATCGCGGGACCGAGCGGTGCGACGCCGGACACCGTGGACCGGCCGAGAATGGCGCGCGCGGCGGCGGTACCGAAGCCGCGCGTGGTCATATCGGTATCGAGTTCGGCGAAATACGCGACACCTACCTTCGCACCGGTATGCCTGACCTCGTGCCGAAATGTATTGCCGAGCGCCTCCACTCCGGCCTTCGAGGCGCTGTATGCCCCAACCAACGGCAGGTTCACCGCCGCCGCCAGTGACGAAATGACCAGCGCGTATCCACTCGGATGACAGATGTGCGGTCCGGCGGCGCGCAGCGTGTAGTAGACGCCGAGCACATTGACCGCCAGCGTCTGCTCGATGACCGCCGGATCCCCGCCGAGCAGCGCCAATTGTCTGGCGATCCCGGCATTGGCCACCACCACATCCAGCCCGCCGAGTTCGGTGACCAGCGTGCTCACCACCCGCTCCACCTGCCCGTGATCGGCGATATCGCAGTAACGCCACGGTGCGTCCCCGCATTCGCGCGCCACCTCCGCGAGCAGGTCCGCCTCCAGCCCGAGCAGGGCTACCTTCGCCCCTTTCGCATGCAACTGCCGCGCCAATGCGGCCCCGATGCCGCGCGCCGCGCCGGTGATCAGAATCCGGCGCCCGCTGACCGACGCGGCGGAAAACAGCTGCCCACCTGTCACCTGGCTACCAACCCTGATCGAGTCGCTCCGCGATGCTGCATAGCTGCGACGATACCAGCCGCGAACACATATGTTCGCAAATAATTTTCCGTTTATCGGGCCGTGCTATATGCAGCGGATATCGGGCGCGAGGGAGCCGTGATCGGCCTCTCACACGCCACCGGTTAGGGTGCAATTGACGAAGGGCCAACTGGCTGTCACGAACGAGAGGACCATCGTGGAGATTTCGGGTTCCGCCGCCATCATCACCGGAGGCGCATCCGGCCTCGGCGCCGCCACTGCCAAGCGTTTCGCCGATCTGGGCGCGACCGTCTTCGGACTCGACGTACCTCAATCCATCGAGCGCGCCGGGGATAATGTGCCCGACGGCGTCACCCTGATCCCCGCCGACGTCACCAGCAACGACGAGGTTTCCGCCGCGGTCGCGCAGGTCGTCGAATCCGGTGCGCCGCTGCGCATCGTGGTCAACTGCGCCGGTGTCGGCTGGGCCGGGCGCATCCTGTCCAAGAACGGCCCGCACGATCTGGAACTGTTCCGCACCGTCATCACCGTCAACCTGCTCGGCACCTTCAATGTGATGCGCCTGGCCGCCGACGCGATCGCCAAGGCCGACGCCGTCGACGAATACGGCCAGCGCGGCGTGATCATCAATACCGCTTCGGTCGCCGCATTCGAGGGTCAGATCGGTCAGATCGCGTACTCGGCCTCCAAGGGCGGCGTGCACGGGATGACCGTCCCGGCCGCGCGTGACCTGGCCCAATTCGGCATCCGCGTGAACACCATCGCCCCCGGCATCATCGACACCCCGATGCTCGCCGGTGTCACCGACGAATACCGCAAGGGCCTCGAGGCGGGTGTACCGTTCCCGTCGCGCCTCGGCCGACCGGACGAGTACGCGCAGCTGTCGCAGTACATCGTCGAGCACGACTACCTCAACGGCGAGACCATCCGCATGGACGGCGCCCTGCGCATGGCCCCCCGCTAACGAGCCTTCCGCCTCCCGGATATTCAGGCCGAAGCAGTTGGGTGCCACGATCGGTGGTCGTAGACCAGCGATCGGGCACCCATTGGGCTTTCGGGCGTACCCGATGAGGGTACCGATGCACTCACGAAATCAGTTGGCGCGCTGGGCTCCTGCGGAGCCCAGCGTTTTTGTGACTGGGCTCAGGAGGTCGGTTTGTGGCCGATGCCGAGGAATGCCGTGGTGGCCAGGGGTTTGTTCGGGCGGTAGTTGACGGCGAGATAGGCGCGCATGAGGGCGACGCGTTCGGCCCAGACCTCCTCGCCGACGGTGCGGCGCATGAGCAGCAGTGGGGCACTGCTGCGCGCCATGGTCTCCCACATCTCGTCGACATCGGCGAAACTCAGTGTGCTGGTATGGCGTTGGATGCTCACCCCGGCGAAGCCCGCGGTGCGCATCTCGGTCGCGAAGACCTCCGGATTTTCCAAAGTGAGGAAGTTGGGTTGGGGCTCGGAGATGGTCGGATCGGCGGCGGCGAAGGCGCCGAACATCATTCGCATGAGCGTCGACTCGGCCACCGGCGCCCAACTCGACACCACGGCGGTGGCACCGGGACGCAGTACCCGGAACAATTCGGCGAAGCCCTTGGCCCGATCCGGGAAGAACATCAGCCCGAACATCGAGAAACCGGCATCGAAGCTCGCGTCGTCGAACGGCAGCGCCTGCCCGTTCCCCACCCGCGCGTCGATATTGGTCAGCCCGGCGGCGCGGGCATCCTCGGTGAGTCGCTGGATCATCGGCTCGGAGAAGTCGATGGCCGATACCCGCGCGACCCGTTCGGCGGCGGGCAGACTCAGCGTGCCCGGCCCCGCCGCCACATCGACCACGTGTGATTGCGCCGAAAGACCGGCGAGTTCAAGGGCATGGGCGGAGAAGGGCGCCATAATCGCGGGGCCGAATTCGGCATATCCGTCGGCGACGAGATCCCACGGTTCGGCGGCGGCAAGCGGGTTACCAGACATCAGCTGACGATCCTTTCGACCGTCCAAGGCTAACCGGGCGATACCCCCGGGGCCTATCAACTCCGGCCGAACACGTTGTGCGCGAAGCAGATCAGATTTCGCGTTCGAAGGTGATCAGGTGATGTCCGGGTCCGTTGTAGTCACGCACCGGTCCGGCGACCGTGAAGCCGAGGTGCCGGTGGAAGCCGATCGACTCGTCATTGCCAGGCGAGGTGATCGCCTTCACGATATGGCGGTCATTTGCCCTGGCTATCGCGAAGAACCGCTCGTAGAGCTCACGCGCGAGACCGCTCTTGCGGGACTGTGGATCGACGCCGACGAAGTGGATGTAGGCCTCATCGGATTCCGACGGCGAGAGGAAGCCGATCAGGAAGCCCGCCAGCCAGTCGGTCGGTTCCCGCCGTCCGGCCCCGGGCACCTCGGCGACCAGGCTGGTTCGATAGAAATGATCGAGGAACAACCTGGGCAGGTGCGTCAACACCGAGCGCCCCCACCAATCATCGATGACGGTGGCGATGGCGTCGTAGTCATCGGCACGTGCGGCCCGGATGACCGGTCCGTTCGCATTCGGCACGTTAGCTAGCCCGCCTCCCCGCATATTCAAGCCAGATCAAGTGCCACGATAGTCGCGTTGGCGTTGCGGGTCGTCGCAGACCTGGTGAGCGGCTCACACAGGTTGGAACCTATGTGAGCCGCTCACTGGTTATGTGTCACCCATTCTTCGCAGGTCGACCTTCAGAGCGTGCGGGTCAGGCGCTCGGTGAGGATCTGGGCGAAGCGGGCCGGATCCTCGAGTTCGCCGCCCTCGGCGAGAACCGCTGTGCCGTAGAGCAATTCGGCGGTCTCGGTGAGTTCGGGAACCTTACCCGCGTCGGCGTCGTCCTTGCGGGTGTCGTAGGCGTCGCGCAGGCCGGTGACCAGCGGGTGGGTCGGATTGAGCTCGAGGATCCGCTTGGACTCGGGGACCAGCTGACCGGAGGCGCGGTACATGCGCTCCAGCATCGGGGTGAAGTCGAAGACATCACCGACGAGGCAGGCCGGCGAGGTGGTGAGCCGGTTGGTCAGGCGCACCTCCTTGACGTTTTCCAGAGTCTTGCCGAGCCAGCCGAGCAGTTCGGCGAAGTCCTTGTCCTGCTGTTCGCGCAGCGATTCGGTGGCCTTCTTCTCCTCCTCGGTCTCCAGATCGACCTCGCCCTTGGCGATGGACTGCAAGGGCTTGCCATCGAATTCGGTGACCGAACCGACCCACATCTCGTCGACCGGATCGGTCAGGATCAGCACCTCGCGGCCCTTGGCCTTGAAGGCCTCCATGTGCGGGGAGCTTTCGACCTGCTGACGGGTCTCGCCGGTCATGTAGTAGATGGCGTCCTGGCCATCCTTCATCCGCTCGACGTAGGCGGCGAGGGAGGTCAGCTCGTCCTCGGAGTTGGTCGAGGCGAACGAGGACACCTGCAGCAGCGTCTCGCGGTTGTCGAAGTCCGAGAGCAGGCCCTCTTTGAGGACACGCCCGAACTCCTTCCAGAACGTCTGGTACTTCTCCTGATCTTCGGCACCCTGCAGTTCCTTGACCGTCGAAAGCACCTTCTTCACCAGGCGCTTGCGAATCATCTGGATCTGCCGGTCCTGTTGCAGGATCTCGCGGGAGACATTGAGCGACAGATCCTGCGCGTCCACCACGCCCTTGACGAAGCGCAGGTATTCCGGCATCAGCTCTTCGCAGTTGTCCATGATGAACACCCGCTTGACGTAGAGCTGCACGCCGCGCTTGTGCTCGCGGGTGAACAGATCGAACGGCGCGTGCGAGGGAATGAACAGCAGCGCTTGGTACTCGAAAGTACCCTCGGCCTTCATCGGGATGATCTCGAGCGGATCGTCCCAGCCGTGGCTGACGTGCTTGTAGAACTCCTTGTACTCCTCGTCGCTGACCTCGCTCTTCGGGCGGGTCCACAGCGCCTTCATGGAGTTGAGCGTCTGCTCCTCGAGAATTGTCTTCTCGGTCTTCTCCTCGCCCTCCCCCTCGGTGACGGTCCGCTCGACCTGCATGCGGATCGGCCAGGCGATGAAGTCGGAGTACTTCTTGACGATCTCGCGGAGCTTCCACTCCAGGGTGTAGTCGAAGAGGTGGTCGTCCTCGTCCGGGGTCTTCAGGTGCAGTGAGACGGCGGTGCCCTGCGGTGCCTCGTCGAGGGTTTCGATGGTGTAGGTCGAGCTGCCCGCGGCCGACTCCCAACGGGTCCCCTCCGTCTCGCCGGCCTTGCGCGTGGTCAGGGTGACCTTGTCGGCGACCATGAAGGTCGAATAGAAGCCGATACCGAACTGGCCGATCAGCTCCTCGGCGGCTGCCTCGGATTTGGCCTCGTTCAGCTTCTTGCGCAGCTCCGCGGTGCCGGATTTGGCCAGTGTGCCGATCAGATCGACCACCTCGGCGCGGGACATGCCAATGCCGTTATCCCTGACCGTCAGGATCCGGTTGTCCTTGTCGACCGCCAGCTCGATATGCAGATCGGCGGTGTCGACGTGCAGATCCTTGTCGCGGAAGGACTCCAGCCGCAGCTTGTCCAGCGCGTCGGAGGCGTTCGAGATCAGCTCCCGCAGGAACGTGTCCTTGTTGGAGTAGACCGAATGGATCATCAGCTCGAGCAGCTGATGGGTTTCTGCCTGGAACGCGAGTTGTTCGACGTGCTCTGTCACGTCGCGATGGTACCGCTGCGCCTATCCGACATCCGCCGACATCTGCCCGAAGTCGGCGAGTCCGGGCACTTCGATGTCGGCACGGTGCGGATCATCGGCCCGTGTGGGCCGTGGATGCATCCATTCGCGCAGGACCATGGTGGCCCGCACATCGTCCTCGTTGTACTCCAGCAGCCGGGTGCGCTGGCTCGGATCGGGTTCGCCCTCGTAGCCGACGGCCAGCCGATACCAGCTCATCGACGCCTCGCCGCCCGCCTCCGGGTCACGCCAGGAGAATCCGGCCACCGGCGCGATCTTCTTGAGCCCCTTGCCATTCGGGCAGATGAACTGATCGGAGACGGCCTGGAACATATCGACCCACTGCGGTCCGTCGACGAAGGCGCGGACCTGCTCGACCGTCGGCACCCCGGGCCGCCCCGCGAACCGGCGTGCCGATTCGTAGAGCCACTTGTCCTCTGCTGTGCGCGAATAGCAGTACGCGGCGAAGGTTTTCCCGGAGGCGACGGCCTCGGCACGGACGGTCATCAGCCAGGTCCAGAATTCGCCGAAGGAGCGGCCCTCATCCTCGGTGGGCAGCGGATCCCAGGTGACGAACGGGCGGTACACGCCGTCGAGCAGCGTGCCCCAGAGGTATGCGCCGTACTCCTGAAAGCTCTCCAGATCGACATCCACCTCGACATCGGCACGACGCACCCAGACCCGCTCGACCCGGCGCACCAGTGGTGCACCCGCGAGCCAGGCGCGTGCGGTCACCACGGCCTCCTCGAAGGGGCCGTGCTGCCAGTCCTCCGGATCGTCGCCGACCCAGGCGGCAAGATCGTCTATGGTTTCGACACCGTGACCGCGCAGCACCTCGGCGCGGGAACCGGGCGCGACCAGGCTCACGTCCCGATGTTCGATCAGCCAGCCCTCGCAGCTTTGACCCGCGACCCGCGCCTCGTCGGCGGGCGCTTTGCGCGTCCACCACGGGCACTGGCGGCATTCGGGCACCTTCGACGGAACCGTCGGCAATTCCCCGCGCACCACCGCGATTCGATCGGCGTAGCGCCGGTCGTAATCGGCGAGCAGCGGGCCGAGATCGTGCACCAGAATGCGGTCGAAGTGGTAGCCGATCACGCCACCGACCAGCGCCGGACTGGCCAACCCGTGCCGCTGCAGCATCCGGTACAGATGCGCGAGCCGTTGTTGATCGCGGGGCTGCGGGCGCAGTTTGCGATGCGGATCCGGTTGCGGATCCCAGTGATACGGATCCGAGGTGGTCGGGTGGAAATCGGCCGGTTCGGGCTGACGCGGATCGGTGACCTTGTGATTGACCACTATGACCGGAATGTAGCCGCCGCGATCGCGATCGCGCAGCAGGATCTCCGAGCCGCCGCGGCGGCCGGTATCCGGTTCCTGCGGCAGCAGTCCGCCCCAGATATGTTGCGCGCCTTCGGCACACGCGCGCATCGTGGCCGCGGCCCGCTCCCCGGCGCGCAGCGTCGGATCGATCACCACCCAGTTGTCCGGATCCGCGGCGATCAGCGCCTCACGCACCCGGGTTCGATGCGCGGAGGCGGCCTCCCGGCGCTGCCGGACCCCGGCATCCTCGATCACCCCGGTCAGCAGGACCGGATGGGCGGCGTTCAAATGCAAGCGGTGCCGACACCCGATCAACGCTCTGGCATCGACGAACGCGGTCGGCTCAGCGGGCATCGGCGCAGCGCTCGGCTCGGTCTGCCGCTCGTCGGCTACGCCTTCGTGATTGCGACCCTCGCGGTCACCGCTGCCCGAATACACATACGCAGTATGGTCCAGACCCCTGACAACTCCGTGATCGCATGACGCGACGTCGCGTAGTACACCCTGAAGTCGCGTGGTACACGTACGGGCCGCGTGATAGACCTATGCACTGGTAGTCCTGCAACGGATGATTCAATATCACTCAACCCGTTCGGAGCGAGTCTTACGAGCGACGTTCGCGGCCCGTCTCGCGTCCGAGTCGTCGAAGCGCATGCGCCGCAGGCGCGAGTCTCGACGGCTCGGACGCGAGACACCAGGGGCCGCGAACACGCAGCGCCGCAGGCGCTGCAAATCAGACACAGGAGGGCCTCGATGGGGTTGTTCACGAAGCGCAAGCGGCGGCCGAGCCGCAGGGCCGAGGCGAAGGCTCTCAAGCACAAGGCCGCCATGGAGGCGAAACTCGGCGCCAAGAACGACCGCAAGGCCCGCCGCGCGGAGGCCCGCACCCAGAGCAAGGTCGCCAAGGCGCAGATCGCCGCATTGCAGGCCGAGGAGAAGGCCGCACTCAAGGTGGCCGCCAAGGCTGAGCGGGATCCGTTCACCGCGAGCCAGGTCCGCAAGTACCTCGGTGTCGCCCGGGTGCTGGTGCCTGTGCTCGCACCGCTGGCCTACCGCGCCGCGACCTACATCCGCGGGCAGATCGACACCCGTCGGGCGCATCAGCTCGGCATCGGCGTCGAACAGCTCGGCGATTTCAGTGGTCACGGCGGTCGGCTGCAGGCGCGGATCGCCACTACCGAAGCCGCCCTCGACAAGATCGGCACGCAGTCCAACGACAAGGCGAGCAAGGGCGAGACCCAGAAATTCGTCGCAGCCACCCAGGATCGACTCGGCAATCTGACCGCCGCGATTCGGACCGCGGAGCAGATGCCGGCGCCGCGCCGTCGCTCCGTGCACGCGTCGATCTCGAGCGAGCTGTCCGGTATCGAGGCAGACGTCTTGGCGCGCCTCGGCGTCAGCTGATCCACCCGATGTCTTCCGGCCAGCCCTCCGGCAGTCCGCGTGGCTGCCTGGTCGGCGGCATGGTCGGTGCGCTCGCCATCGCCGCACACGGTGCGGCCGGTGGCGGATTTCCGGATTCGACCGAATCCGCTCTGCTGCTGCTTGTTTCGGCGTTGTCGGGTTGGGCCGCGGGGCGGCTCCAACAGCGCAGCGACCGCCGGTGGGCCGTACTCGGTGCGCTCGCACTCGGACAGCTCGCTGGGCATGCGGTGCTATCCGGGTTGATCGACCACACCCACACCCATACCGGCGCACCGCAACTCGAGCCGTATCTGCCCTCGAGCTGGATGTTGTCGGCGCACCTGATCGCAACGCTCGGCTGCGTTGCACTGATCCTGCTGGCCGAGCGGCTCTATGCGATGGCGTCCAGCGTCATTCGCGCGGTTTTCGCCAACGGATCACCGCTCGCGCTCGCCAGCCCGGTTCGCTGGTCCGATCCACTTCCGCGGCACTACCGCTTTCATCCGAACGGCGCGATCGGTCCGCGCGCGCCACCGGTGTCGGCCTGACCCGCCACACCCAACTCCCTTCGGACAGAAAGCACTTCATTATGCGTACGCAGATCACGCGCGCCTGCACGGCCGTGGCCGCCGCCGGTTTCGTTCTCCTCGCGGGCGGCACCGCCTCCGCACATGTCACCGCCGACGCACCCGGCGCGACACAGGGTGACTACTCGGTGATCACCTTCAAGGTCCCGACCGAATCGGAAACCGCGAACACCACCGCGCTCACCGTCGCCCTGCCCAACCTCAAGAGCGCCCGCACCGAACCCATTCCGGGTTGGAGTTCCAAGGTCGACCGCAATGACAAGGCCGAGGCCACCTCGGTCACCTGGACCGCCGATCCCGGCATGCCCGGCGTGCGTCCCGGCCAGTTCCAGCGCTTCGTCCTCTCGGTCGGGCCGCTTCCGACCCAGGACGAGGTCAGCTTCCCGGCCACCCAGACCTACAGCGACGGCAAGGTCGTCAAGTGGGATCAGCCCATGGGCGCGGACGGTTCCGAACCCGAACATCCGGCACCGACGCTCACCCTCGCGGCGGCCACCGGCGACGGCCATGACGGCCATCACGTCGGCGGTTCGGCTGCCGCCCAGGAGAAGTCGAAGGACACCGACAACACCGCGCGCTGGCTCGGCGGCATCGGTCTCGCACTCGGACTGCTCGGTGTCGCGCTCGGGCTCGGCAATGTGATCCGCGGACGCCGGGCATGAGTGCCACCGCCATGCGTCGCATGGTCGCCGGGCTGGTCGCGGGCGTGCTCTTGCTGAGCATGGGCGCGCTCGCGGCCGGAACGGCGGCGGCCCATTCCACGCCGGTCAGCAGCGTGCCCGCCGATGGCACGAGCATCGAAACCGGTCCGGAGCGGGTGAGCATCACCTTCAACGAGCCACTGCAGGAAAGCTTTCCGGCACTCACCGTGGTGGGGCCGGACGGGAATCTGTGGTCCAAGGGCGATCCGAAGGTGGATGGTCCCACCGTGAGTGTCGCGGTCGGCGAACTCGGTCCGACCGGCGTCTACAAGATCGGCTACCGAGTCACCTCCGCCGACGGCCACCCGGTCAAGGGCGAGCGGACCTTCACCCTGACCAAGGCGGGCAACGGTACCCCGGGCCCGAAGGCCGACGCCAAGAACAACTCCGCGGGTGGTGACGATTCCAACGGAATTCCGCTGTGGGTCTTCATCATCGGCGCGGTCGTCCTGTTCGGCGGTGGCCTGGCCTTCGCCCTGTTCGGCGGCAGGAGCCGCAAATCGCCACGGTGAGAAGAGCACACGGGTGAACAAGGTGCAGCCGACGACCGGCGGCGGAAATGCGCAAGCTCTGCTGCTGGTCGTCCCGGCCGGGTTGCTCGGGGTGGCGCTCGCGCTGATCCTGGCCGTCCCGGCTCCCGCACAGACCGAGAGCGTCATCCGGGTGCTCGCGGACTGCACCGGGGCGACCGTGCTCGGGCTGGCCGCATTGCCCCGGTTGCACGATCGACTGCGGCCGCCGTGGCGGATGGTCGCGGTGCTGGCCGGGATCTGGTGTGTCACCGAATTCACGGTGCTCGCCTTCGAGGCGGCCGCCGTAGTCGGCGTGCCGATCGGCGACCTCAGTGCTGGGCAGTTCGGTAATTTCCTGGTCGAGATCAGCGCCGGGCAGGTCGGCATCGCGGTGCTGATCGGCAGCGGTGCGGTCGCCTGCTATGCGGCGATGGCCTTCCGGCGACCGGACACCGCATCGGCGGATCTGGTGCTGGTCTTCACCGCGGTGTCGTTGGCGTTGCGGCCGATCACCGGTCATATGTCGCAGCAGACTTTCGGCTCGGTGCTCGCGGCGGTGCACGCGCTGGCGGCGGCGTCCTGGTTCGGACTGCTGGTCGCGCTGGTACTGGTGGTGCGCACCCGGGGTGAGTGGGCGGTGACGCTGCCCAGGTACTCAGCGGTGGCGCTGCCACTGGTCGGGATTGTCGCGGTCACCGGCGTGGTCAACGGCTTGGTGCGGGTCGGCGGGATCGCCGCGTTCGCGACGACCGGCTACGGCCGCATTCTCCTCGCGAAAACCCTTGTGCTGGTTGGGCTGCTGGCGCTGGGCTGGTGGTGGCGCCGGAGCTGGGTACCGCGGGCGACGGGACATCGGATGTCTGCCGAATCCTCGCTGCGGCGCGCGGTCATCGAGGTAGCGGTGATGGCGGTGGCCTTCGGACTGGCGGCGACCCTGGCGGTCACAGCCTGACGCTTGCAAATGCAAGCACCCGCTGGGAACCCGTTACAGTTGTGCCCATGACCGAGGTGAAGATCGTCGAGGACTGTGTGGCGTCTGCCGAAACAGCCTTCGCGTATGTCAACGACTACCGGAATTTGTCGCGTTTCATCACCGAGGTCCAGGACTTCACGCCGATCACCGACCAGGTCGAGGGCGTCGGCGCGACCTTCGACGGCACCATCAAACTCGGTCCCGCCTCGTTGCATTCGCGTCTGCGCGTCGTGCGGTGGGAGGAGAACTACGCGATCGCGGTGAGGTCGATCAAGGGCTTCGAGATCGAATCGACCTTCCTGTTCCACGCCAAGGGCACCGATAGCTGCACGGTCGACGCCATTGTCGACTATCGCGTGCCTGGCGGAATCGCGGGCAAGGTGCTCGGCAAGACCATCGAGCCGTTTGTGAAGATCGCGGTCAAACACTCCACGCACAACCTGACCACCCAGATCGCCGAATTCCACGCCAGCGGAAAGGGCTAGCCGGAACTTGTCCTGGTCGGTCCCGCCAGAGGATGCTTGGCACCATGGCCGACCGAACAACACCGACATTTCCGCAGCGCATCGCCTACATCTGCGGACGCACGCTGCCGCGGTCGATGTCGGCGTGGGTACTCGAGGACCTCACCGGCCCCGGTGCGGCACGGCGCTATCTGATGCGCTTCCTCATTCCGATGATTCCGGTACTGAGTCTGTTCCTGCTGGTGCCGGGACCGAAATGGATGGGCCTGGCGATGATGGCGCTGCTGTATCTGCCACTGATCTATTTCACCGCGGCACTGATGTATGTGTATCGCAGGGCGCGTCTGGTCAAGCATGGCCTCGATCCGGCATTGGCCGACTCCGCGTCCAGCAAGCGTGCCGAAACCGAGCGGCTGGCCTACGAACGCCGCCACGGTCGCGCCTGATTTCGGCTGCCGAATATTCGCCGAACCTGGCGGTGACGCATCTCACGAGCATAGCCTGAACATATGAAACGCCCCACGATAGGCCAGCGGATCTCTTACGATCTCGGCCGCGAGCTCCCCGAGGAGCTGCACGAGTGGGTCATCCACGACCTCGTCGGGCACGGGGCCGAGGTGCGCTATCTCGTCCGGTTCATCGTTCCATTCATCCCACTCTTGCTGGTCCCGCTGCTGTTCCCCGGGCCGATCGCGCTGAAGATCGGCGTGATCATCATGATGCTCGTGCCGCTGGTCGTGTTCACTGTGGCGCGCAGCTATGTCTGGCGCCGCTATCGGATGAGGCAGCACGGCCTCGATCCGCAATGGATCGACCACAACAAGATGCGCGAAACCGAGCGAATCAAGTACGAGATGCATTACGGGCACCGCTAGCGAACTGCTTGCAGGTCGCTCGAAGGGATCAGCCCACGGACGCAAAAAGTCCAGCAGCCCCGGCAGACCAGGTGGTCCGTTCGGAGTCGACTGCGGCCCGAACTCTAAGCTGGCACTCGTGACCGAATCGCAAAAGACCACTGCTACCGCGGATCTCGCCGACGAAATCGGCCCCGAAATCCGTAGCTGCGATACGCAGTTCATCCAGTTCGGCGGGCGCGCGGAGTTCTCCGGGCGCATCACAACGATCCGCTGCTTCCAGGACAACCTGCTGGTCAAGCAGACGCTGAGCGAGCCGGGCAACGGCGGCGTGCTCGTCGTCGACGGCGGCGCCAGCGTGCACACCGCACTGGTCGGCGACATCATCGCCGGACGTGGTGTGGCCAACGGCTGGTCCGGCGTCATCGTCAATGGTGCGGTGCGCGACTCGGCCATCCTGCGCACGCTCGATATCGGCATCAAGGCGCTGGGCACCAACCCGCGCAAGAGCACCCAGACGGGCAGCGGCGAGCGCGATGTCCCCGTCGAATTCGGTGGTGTCAGCTTCGTCCCAGGTGAAATGCTCTACTGCGACCACGACGGCATTGTCGTCCGTGCCGAAGACTGAGCGACTAGACCGCGGCCACCCTCGCCTTGTGACCGGCGATGGCCACAATGTCGCCGACATGCAATTGCCGGCCGCGACGCAGTTCCACCTCCTCGTTCACCCGTACCAGACCCGCGGCGATCACGGTCTTGGCCTCCGATCCGGAATCGATCAGATTGGCCAGCTTGAGGAACTGACCGAGTCGAATGACGTCGTCATCGATCGGCACATCGACTGCATCGGACATGGGATACATCCTTACTCCGTCGCCGTCGAACCGGAAATCCCGCCCCCACCCGCGGTGCGAACGACGGACCCGGAGACGGTGGCGCACAGTAGCCGTGAACACCGCGAATCGAACACAGGCGACCGAAACGCATGAATGACGCGCCCATAACCGACATGCCCGGGTGGTCTTGGAGCACCACCACCGCGGCACCGTACACACTGGTGCTGTGACAACCATGCACGCCGGGCAACACATCGACACCGAAGCACCCTCGGAGCGATCGGCACCACCGGTTCCGCATCGCGGGCACGGACGGTTGCGCGAGGTCCCGCACATCGCGGGTCTGCTCCTCGGTGTGTTCGCCGTGCTCTGCTTCCTGTGGAGTCTCTCGCCCGGACTGCGCTATCTGAGCCATGTACCGCGTCGCTATATCGACCTGTACTACTTCGACGCACCCGATACCAGCCTCGTGTGGGCACTGGTAGTCGGTCTGCTCGCGGGGGCGACGGCCAGTCGCAAGCGAATCGCCTGGTGGTTGCTGGTCGGCTATATCGCGCTCTATGCCCTGGCGAACGTGCTCGAATTCCTCGACGAGGCCAATATGCACGCGCTCGTGGCGGCGGCGGTGCAGATCGCCGCGATCGCCGTGCTGCTCGCGTCCTGGCGGGAGTTCTACACCAAGGTGCGCCGAGGCGCGGGCTGGAAGGCGCTGGGCGTACTGGCCGGCGGCCTAGCGGTCGGGTGTCTGCTCGGCTGGGGTCTGGTGGAACTGTTCCCCGGTTCATTGCCGCGCGGCGTGCAGCGGCCGCTGTGGTCGGTCTATCGGGTGACGGCCGCGGTGCTGGTGGACAACGAACATTTCGACGGTCATCCGCGCCCGTTCGTCAACTTCCTGCTCGGCCTCTTCGGCGCCATCGCACTGTTGGCCGCGGTGGTCATCCTGCTGCGCTCGCAACGGGCGGGCAATGCGATGACCGGAACCGACGAATCCGCGATCCGCGGTCTGCTGGAGCGTGCCGATGTCGAGGATTCACTCGGCTACTTCGCGACTCGGCGCGATAAGGCGGTGGTCTTCGCGCCGAGCGGCAAGGCGGCACTGACCTATCGTGTCGAATTGGGCGTTTGCCTCGCCAGTGGCGATCCGATCGGCATTCGCGGGGCTTGGCCGCAGGCGATCGATGCATGGCTGCAGCTTGCCGACCAATTCGGTTGGGCTCCGGCGGTGATGGGCGCGAGCGAACTCGGTGCGACGGCGTATCGGCGGGCCGGACTTTCGGCGCTGCGCCTCGGCGATGAGGCAATTCTGGACACCAGATCCTTCTCGCTCGCGGGCCCGGAGATGAAGCAGGTCCGGCAGGCCGCGAATCGGTTGCGCAAGCACGGGATCACCGTGCGCATCCGCCGCCATCGCGATATTCCGGCCGCGGAGTTCCGGCAGGTGATCGCTCGTGCGGATGCCTGGCGCGATACCGAAACCGAGCGCGGCTTCTCCATGGCGCTCGGACGCCTCGGCGATCCGCTGGACGGCGACTGTCTGCTCGTCGAAGCGGTGAATTCGCAGGAGCGGGTGCTCGGCATGCTCTCACTGGTGCCATGGGGACGCACCGGCGCGTCACTCGAGCTGATGCGCCGAGATCCACATGGCCCCAACGGTGTCATGGAGCTGATGATCTCCCAGCTCGCGTTGGCCTCGGAACAGCATGGGATAACCAAGGTTTCGTTGAACTTCGCGGTGTTCCGCTCGGTCTTCGAGGAGGGCGGCCGCATCGGCGCCGGACCGGTGCTGCGGCTGTGGCGCGGTGTGCTGCTGTTCTTTTCGCGCTGGTGGCAGTTGGAGGCGCTGTACCGGTCGAATGTGAAGTATCAGCCGCACTGGGTGCCGCGGTTCTTCCTGTTCGAGGAGCGCAGGCAACTACCCCGGGTGGCCATGGCCAGTGCGCTCGCCGAGGGCTTCCTACCGCGGTTCGGCAAGGAACCCGAAACCATTACCCACACCGGTCTGCACAGTGCGGTACCGGCGGGCATCACCGGACTGCACGCCGACGGCAGTCCGCCGGACCTACCGGATAACGTTGGTGTGGAACTACTTCCGCGCCGCCCGGAACAGGTACGGGTGCGCATGGACAAGCTCGACCGGCTCACGGCCGCCGGAGTCGATGCCTATCCGGTCGCCTATCCCCCGACGCATACCGTCGCGGCGGCGCGTCGTTCGCCGCGCGGCACCACCGTGCGGGTCTGCGGCCGGCTGTTGCGCATCCGCGATTACGGCGGTGTGATCTTCGCGGTGGTGCGGGACTGGACCGACGATATCCAGCTCGTCATCGATCGCGATCGGGTCGGCGCCGGACGCAGCGCCGAATTCGGCGAATTCTTCGACCTCGGTGATCTCATCGAGGTCAGCGGTCAGATCGGGCACAGCCGCCGCGGCGAGCTTTCGCTGCTGGCCGCGGACTGGCGGATGATCGGCAAATGCCTGCATCCGCTGCCGGACAAGTGGAAGGGCCTGGCCGATCCCGAGGCCAGGGTGCGTCAGCGCTACGTCGATATGGCGATCAATCCCGAGGTCCGCGAGGTGCTGAGTAAGCGCACCGCGGTGGTGCGCTCGCTGCGGGATTCATTGAATGCCTGGGGATATCTCGAGGTGGAGACCCCGATCCTGCAGAAGGTGCACGGCGGCGCCAATGCGACACCGTTCCTCACCCATATCAATGCCTACGATCTGGATCTGTATCTGCGGATCGCGCCCGAGTTGTATCTCAAGCGGCTGTGCGTCGGCGGTATGGAAAGGGTGTTCGAAATCGGGCGCAATTTCCGCAACGAGGGTGTGGACTTCAGCCACAATCCGGAGTTCACCAGCCTGGAAGCCTATGAGGCACATGCCGATTACGAGCGAATGATGCAGCTGGCGCGCCAACTCATCCAGAACGCCGCACAGGCGGCCAACGGTTCGATGGTCGCGCTGCGCCCCAAGCCGGACGGCTCGTTCGAAGAGGTGGACATCTCCGGTGAGTGGACGGTGAAGACCGTGCACGGCGCGGTATCGGAGGCGCTCGGCACCAAGATCACTCCGCACACCACGCTCGAAGAACTGCGCGAACTCTGCGATCAGGCGCAAGTGCCCTATCAGCACGGTTGGGATACCGGACAGGTCGTGCAGGAGATGTATGAGCATCTGGTCGAATCCCATACCGAGAAGCCGACTTTCTACATCGACTTTCCCACCTCGGTCTCCCCACTGACCCGCGCACACCGCAGCATTCCCGGCGTGACCGAGCGCTGGGATCTGGTCGCCTGGGGCGTCGAATTGGGTACGGCCTACAGCGAACTCACCGATCCGATCGAACAGCGCCGCAGGCTCACCGAACAGTCGATGCTGGCGGCCAACGGCGATCCAGAGGCCATGGAGCTCGACGAGGACTTCCTGCAAGCGCTCGAACATGCGATGCCGCCGACCGGCGGATTGGGAATGGGCGTGGATCGCATCGTCATGTTGATCACTGGACGCAGCATTCGCGAAACGCTGCCATTCCCATTGGTGAAACCGCGCTGAAACCTGCATATCGAAATCATCACTCTGAAGGATTTCCAAACATAGGAAAGGCTTCCCAGACGGTATTCGCCCACTACGCTTGACAACTCGGCCCCGGGAGGAGGCCGGTACCTTCGACAATGGGATGCATATGTACCTTGATCTGCTGACCAATACCGCTTTGCTGGACCCGCAGGTATGGGCGAGCGCGGACACTTGGACCAACTCCGACACCGTCGCATCCGCAGTGGAATTCGCGGCCAAGAAAAAGAAGAAGAGCAGCAGTGGGCTGCTCATCGGCGGCATCTGCTGCCTGGTCGTCGTCGCACTGATCGTCGGCGGCATCTACCTGCTGACCCAGCGCAAGAAGCAGCAGTAAGCCCACGAAAAGGCCCGGTTCGCGATCGCGAACCGGGCCTTTTCGGCATTTCCGGACTAGATGGCGGTGCGTTCGGAGGCCACCTCGGCTTCGAGCAACAGCTCGTCATCGAGTTGATCGTGCGGCTGCGTCGGGACCGACTTCAGCACCACCACCGCCGCGACCAGCGCGGCGACCACCAGTGCGGCGCCGATCCAGAACGCCAGCTGGAATCCGTTGGTGAGCGCCACATTTGCCGCGACACCGTCCTTCAGCAGATGTTCGGTCTTGCTCGCCGACAGGGTGGCGAGCACCGCCAGACCGAGCGCGCCGCCGACCTGCATGGTGGTGTTGGCCAGGCCCGAGGCCAGTCCGGCCTCCTGCGGCTCGACCCCCGACATCGCCAGATTCATCAGCGACGGGAAGGCCAGACCCGCGCCGGTGCCGAACAGGGCCATCGGACCGAAGATATTGAGCCAGTAGTTGCCGTCCACCGGCGCCTGGGTCAGCCAGAGCAGCGCGACGAGAATCAGCAGCAGACCGGGAATCAGCACCTTGCGGGCGCCGAACCGTATCACCAGATGTTCGGAGTAGCGCACCGACAGCAGACCCATGATCGCGGCGACCGGGAAGAAGGCGGTGCCGAGTTGGATCGGCGAATAGCCGAGCACCTGCTTCAGGTACAGCGAACCCATGAAGAACATACCGAACATGCCAGCCACGGTGAGCACCTGGATCACATTGGCGCCGGACAGATTCCGCGAGCGGAAAATCTTCAGCGGCATCAACGGGGTGGCCGCCGTCGCCTCCCGCGCGATGAATCCGGCCAGCAGCGCCAGCGCGGCCGCACCGAGCCCGAGCGTGACCGGATCGGTCCAGCCGTATTCGGCGGCTGGCTTGACGATCGTGTAGACGCCGAGCATCAGCGCCGCCGTGATCAGCACGGCGCCGGGGACATCCGCGCCGTCCTTAAGTCCGGCACCCTTGTCTTTGTCCAGAATCTTCAGCGCGCCGAGGCCGACCGTAATGCCGATCGGCAGGTTGACCAAGAAAATCAGCCGCCAGTCCAGCGCGGTGAGGAAACCGCCGAGCAGCAGACCGATCGCACCGCCGGCCGATGCGACGAAGGCATAGCGACCGATGGCCTTGGCCTGCTCGCGCGGATCCGGGAACATCGCGAAGATCATGCCGAGAATGACCGCCGAGGTCATGGCACCACCGATGCCCTGCAGGAAGCGGGCCGCGATGAGAGTCACCTCGTTGACGGCCGCACCACACAGCGCCGAGGCCAGGGTGAAGACCACCAGACCGGACAGGAACATGGTGCGGCGACCGATGAGGTCACCGAGTCGGCCGGCCAGCATGAGCAGCCCGCCGAAGGAGATCAGATATCCGTTCACCACCCAGGCCAGACCCGATGCGGTGAAGCCGAGGTCGGTCTGGATATCCGCCAGCGCGACATTCACGATCGTCGCATCGAGCACGATCATCAGCATGCCGCCGCACAACACATAGAGGGCGAGCCAGCGCTTGCTGTCCGCACCGGAGGGGGCGTCCCCCACCTGTCTATGTCGTTCTTTTGCTTCCGTCACCACAGACGCCTTCCACCCGAAGATCGTTACTGTGGCACGCTAGCAATGGCTAGTCCTAAAAGACAACTATTTAATTCAGTTGAAGAATCGACTGATATGCTGTAGTCCATGACTATTGCCCCGGAGCAGCGCGCCAAGCGCAGCTACCACGACGCCTGCGGTGCCGCCCGCGCACTCGACCTCGTCGGCGAACGCTGGTCCCTGCTCGTCGTGCGCGAATTGCTCCTAGGCCCCAAACGCTTCACCGATCTGCGCGCCGGACTGCCCGGCATCAGTCCCAATGTGCTCTCCCAGCGCCTCGAGGAACTCGTCCAGATCGGCGTCGTACACAAACGCAAGCTGCCGCCGCCGGTCGGCGCCGCCGTCTACGACCTCACCGATTGGGGTCGCGAACTCGATGACGTGATCGTCGCGCTCAACCGCTGGGGCTCCCGCACCCCGAACAGCTACAGCTGCTCCGATATGTCGACCGATTCGCTGATGGTCACCCTGCGCACCTTCTTCCAGCCCGAGCAGGCGGCAGGCGTGCACGCCGACTACGACCTGTACTTCACCGGGTCCGATTCCGGCACAGACGAATTCCACGCGGTCGTCGCCGACCAGACCCTGAGCGTCAGCCGTGGCGCGACGGGTACTGCAACCGTCGCCATCCACACCACCGTCCCGGCGTTCATATCCGTCGCATTTCACGGGCGTCCGCTGGCCGAGGCCTTGCGGACCGGCGACACGAAGATCAGCGGCGACTATGCAGCGGCGGCACGATTCATCGACTTCTTCGAACTCCCCCCGGAGTGCACGACGAAGCGATGAACATGATTGCTCGAACCGGTTCTAGGGCCGGAGTCGTTGCTAGAGCCGATCGATGTCGCTGAGGTCTATCTCGATCTTGAAGGGTGTACTCAGCTGCAGTCGCTCGTGGTGAATGCCGGTGAGTGCGTAGAGGGATGTGGCTGGGTCGAGTTCATAGACGTAGACCACCGGTCGCCCATCGGCATTCTCGATACGCCAGAAATGCGGGATTCCTGCCTGGGCATAGAGCTGAGGCTTACGCTCTCGATCACGTGTCTGCGATTCCGCGGACACGACCTCTATCGCCAATACGACGTCCTCGGCGTTATAACTGGTCGCCGAAGGATCGCTGGTGGCGTTCGCGCGTAGTACCAACACGTCCGGCTCCGGGCGCTGGTTACGGCCGAGCGTAACCGTCATCTCGCGACGCACCCGCATGCCCTCCGGCGCAAAACGGCGAAGCATGTTCTCCAGCAACGAAATCACCAGCATGTGAAACTCCGCCTGCGGGCTCACGAAGACAAGACTCCCGTCGATCAACTCGGTATGCGGAGGCAGGTCGGGCAGGCGGTCCAGGTCCTCGGCGACAAAACCGCCCGGCGGCGGGCGCAGCCACTGCGGAAACGGTTCGACGGTCATGGCTTCGAGTATGGCACCCATACGTCGCTTACTCCCCCTAGTGCGAATGAACACCGATCGTACGGCAGAGTGGGCGAGGTGCAGTTGATATTCGTTCGTCATGCGCAGCCACTGCGGGTGCAAGCCTCCGATGGACGAGCCGATCCCGGGTTGGCGCCGGTCGGCCTCGAGCAGGCCGAACGGGTGCCTGCGGCATTGGGTCAGCATCGGATCAGCCGGATCGTGAGCAGTCCGCAGCGGCGGGCGCGGGAAACGGCCGAGCCGACCGCGGCGAAGCTCGGGCTGCCGGTGGATGTGATCGATGATCTCGCAGAATACGATCGCGACCTGCCCGCATACATTCCGATCGAGGATGCCAAGGTCGAATTCTCGGCCGTCTACGAACGGATCAAATCCGGACATCTGCCCGAGCAGATCGATGGGCCGGCCTTCACCACCCGGGTGCGTGACGCCGTCACCTCGATCGCCGCGCATACCGATCCGGCCGATACGGTGGTCGTCTTCGCACACGGCGGGGTGATCAATGTGCTGCTGCAAGATGTGCTCGGCCTGGCCCGGCCGCTGACCTTCCCGATCGACTATTGCTCGATCACCCGGATCCTGTTCTCCCGCAGCGGCCGCCGCACAGCGGCGACCATCAACGAGAACGGCCACGTGTGGGATCTGTTGCCGCGCAACATCTCACAGCAATCCTGACGGCTATTCACAGACACCGGCGTTCACAGCCGACTGCCAGACAGATCCCACCCCAATCCCAGTGACGGAGCCTTGTATTGGTCCGGTGAGCCGCCGCAGCGACTCACAGTCCGAGGAAAGGAATCCGTTTTGCTCTCCAAGACATCGACCTCCTTCAGGCGGGGCTTCGCTCGCATTGCGATCGCAGGCGCGCTGGCCGCGGTTCCGCTCAGCGCGCTCGCGGTCACCGCATCCGCGGCGACGGCCGATTCGACCGTGCCGACGGTTCAGGCAGCATCGGATCAGATTCCGTTGCAAGGCGCAGATATCGACCGCCACCACCATGGTGACTGGGACGGACAGCGCGGCGACCATGACGACCGCGGCCCCGGCGATTGGCACCATGGACCCGACAATCAAAACAACGGCCCCTGGCAGCCGCCGATTGTGCCGCCAACCGGTTCGGCTGGCTAGTCGGCCCAGAACCGTTGGACACAGCGAAGGCCACCCCTCCAGACCGGAAGGGTGGCCTTCGCTTTTGCTTCGGGAACTACCGCCCTGGGATCAGGCCATGCCCGCGATCCAGTTGTGCATCCAGGAGATCGCGGTCTGACCGCCGCCCACCGGGTAGCTGCCGTAGAGCGTATGGGCGTGCGAGTTGTAGAAGCGCTCCAGATCCTTCGCCCGCTGCTGGTTGGCGGAATCGGTGAGCTGCGACTGCAGCGTCGGGATGCCGCCGAAGTTCATCAAATCGTTCATGATGGCCCCCGCCTCGAGCTGATAGCGCCAGAGGTTGGCCGGATTCGCCTCGGAGGTCTGGGCGAGGAAGCCGGCGAAGCGGGTCACGAAGTCGTCGGTCGCGGTGGCGCAGTAGAGGTCGTCGAGCGCGCAGATGGTGCGGGTGCGGTCGCTGAGCCAGCCGAAGCCGCCGACCCGAGCACCACCGGCGCCCGCGCCGGGCGCGACCGGTCCGACCTGGATGTCGGTGGGCGAACGGCGCGGATCGGAGATCAGGCCGACACCCGCGATCCGGTCCGCCGGAATCGGGCTCAGGCCGGTGCCGATTTCGGCGGCGAGATCGCCCGCCGCATCCGCGCCCTGGCTGTAGCCCACGATCGCGATCTTGGTGCCGCCACAGCTCTGCGCCATCTCGGTGGCCAGGCCACGGGCGCGATCGGTCGCTTCCTTCTTGGACGCGCCGTAGACATCGCCTTCCCACGGGAAGGCCGTCGCGGCATAGGTCACGTAATCGACGTCCACCGACCGGGGCAGATGATTGGTGACACCGGACAGCATGCCGGGCTGCGGCGTCTTGTCCTTTCCGGTCTCCCAAGTACCCGGAATCGCGACCACATAGAGGCTCGGGCAGCCCGGATCGGCCGTTACCGAACCGCTACCAAGGACTACGCCGGATGCAACAGCCGCGCACGCACCGATGGCGGCGGCAACCTTCTTCAACCGCATACTGCTCCAGTTCAAAACATCGCCCCTTGCGAGAGCAAGCACCGACAGTTGTTGTAACCGTGCTGACCTCGGCGGATGTCGGTCCAGTGCACACCGGCTCACCCACCGGTAGGACATGCACGTCGCGGCCCACATCCCAAGATCACGCACCACGCCGCAGATCACAATAAGGCAACACCACTATCGACGCCATTCGAACCCGTGACCGTGTCCGATTCCCGTCACCGCGTACACCGAAATCGGTTCCGCTCGGCGATGTTCCGTGCGACGCGCCGAGATCGAATACATACGCGAGGCAAATGCCCGGGGGTGCCGACGAATGAATAAGGGCGCCTGTGGATCGAATCCACAGGCGCCCTTTCCGCTCCGGTAAGAGAGGTTCTAACGTTGCGCGACCGCCGTCGGCGGGATCGGCGCGGGCAGCGCGGTCTCGCCCTCGAGGAACTTGTCGACCGCCGACGCGGCGGCGCGGCCCTCGGCGATGGCCCAGACGATCAGCGACTGGCCGCGGCCTATATCACCAGCGACGAATACGCCGGGGATATTGGTCGACCAGTTCTTATCGCGCTGGACATTGCCGCGCTGGTCGTAGCCGACGCCGAGACCTTCGAGCAGGCCCCGCTTCTCGGGCCCGGTAAAGCCCATGGCGAGCAGCACCAGATCGGCCTCGAGGGTGAAGTCGGTGCCCTCGACCTTCTCGAAGCGGCCGTTGACCATCTTGACCTCGTGCGCCTCGAGCGCGCTGACCTTGCCGTCCTTGCCGACGAAACGCTCGGTATTCACCGAGAACACACGTTCGCCGCCCTCCTCGTGCGCCGAGGAGACCCGGTACATGAGCGGGTACGTCGGCCAAGGCGTGGAGGACGCGCGCTCCTCCGGCGGCCGCGGCATGATCTCGAACTGGTGGATGCTGGCCGCGCCCTGGCGGTGCGAGGTGCCGAGGCAGTCCGCACCGGTGTCACCGCCACCGATGATGACGACCTTCTTGTCCTTCGCGTGGATCGGCGGCAGACCGTTCGCGTCGGTGACATCGTCGCCGAGCTGCACCCGGTTGGCCCACGGCAGGAATTCCATCGCCTGGTGGATGCCGTCCAGATCCCGACCCGGGATCGGCAGGTCACGTGCCAGGGTGGCGCCACCGGCCAGCACGATCGCGTCGAACCGCTCGCGCAGCTGCGCGGCGGTGATGTCGACACCGACATTCACTCCGGTCTTGAAGATGGTGCCCTCGGCCTCCATCTGCGCGAGCCGGCGGTCGATGAAGCGCTTCTCCATCTTGAATTCCGGAATGCCGTAGCGCAGCAGGCCACCGATGCGGTCGGCGCGCTCGAAGACGGTCACGGTGTGACCGGCCCTGGTCAGCTGCTGGGCGGCGGCCAGACCGGCCGGACCGGAGCCGACCACGGCGACCTTCTTGCCGGTGAGGCGGGTCGGATAGACCGGAGTAACCCAGCCCTCGTCGAAGGCGTTCTCGATGAGCTCGACCTCGACCTGCTTGATCGTCACCGGATCCTGGTTGATGCCGAGGACACAGGACGCCTCGCACGGCGCCGGGCACAGCCGCCCGGTGAATTCCGGGAAGTTGTTGGTCGCGTGCAGCCGGTCGATGCCCTCACGCCACTGGCCCCTATGGACCAGGTCGTTCCACTCCGGGATGAGGTTGCCCAGCGGACAGCCGTTGTGACAGAACGGAATACCGCAGTCCATACACCGGCTGGCCTGGGTCTGCAGGGTCTGGTGGGGGAAATTCCCCTCGTAGACCTCTTTCCAGTCCATCAGGCGCAGCGGAACAGGACGACGCGTCGGCAGTTCTCGTTTGGTGTGCTTCAGAAATCCTTGCGGGTCAGCCACGTGCCGCCTCCATAATCGCCTCGTCGACATCGGTGCCGTTCTTTTCGGCCTCGGAAATCGCGAGCAAGACCTTCTTGTATTCGCGCGGCATAACCTTCACGAAGTGGTTCACCTGTTGGGACCAGTCGCTCAGAATGCGTTCGGCTACAGCCGAACCCGTCTGATCGCGGTGCTGGGTGATGACGTCGCGCAGCCAGGTGAAGTCGTCACCGGCGAGCTGCTCGACCGCATCGGCCTGCTCCGGGTTGAGCTTCGCCTCGAAGGTGCCGTTAGGGTTGTAGACGAACGCGACACCACCGGACATACCGGCGCCGAAGTTGCGGCCTGCCTCACCGAGGATGACCACCCGGCCACCGGTCATGTACTCACAGCCGTGGTCACCGACGCCCTCGACCACCGCGATAGCGCCGGAGTTGCGCACGGCGAACCGCTCGCCGACCACACCGTTGATGAAGGCTTGGCCGCTGGTGGCGCCGAACAGGATCACGTTGCCCGCGATGATGTTCTGCTCGGCGACGAATTCGGCCGGTGCGTTCAGCGACGGACGCACGATGATGTGGCCGCCGGAAAGTCCCTTGCCCACATAGTCGTTCGCGTCGCCCTGCACCCGCAGCGTGATGCCCGCGGGCACGAATGCGCCGAAGCTGTTGCCCGCCGAACCGGTGAAGGTGATGTCGATGGTGTCGTCGGGCAGGCCCGCGCCACCGTAGAGCTTGGTCACCTCGTGGCCGAGCATGGTGCCGACGGTGCGGTTCACGTTCGTGATCTTGGTTTCGAACTTCACCGCCTGACCGCGCTCGAGCGCATCGGCGCTCTGCGCGATCAACTGCACGTCCAACGCCCGGTCCAGGCCGTGGTCCTGGGTCTTGGTGCGGTACCGGTCCTGGCGCATGAAGGCCGTCTCGACATCGTCGAGGATCGGCGACAGGTCCAGCTTGCTGGCCTTCCAATGCTGCTTGGCCTTGGAGGTGTCGAGCATATCGACCCGTCCGATGGCCTCGTCCAAGGTGCGGAAGCCCAACTCCGCCAGCAATTCCCGGACCTCTTCGGCGATGAACAGCATGAAGTTCTCGACGAATTCCGGCTTGCCGGTGAAGCGTTCGCGCAGCACCGGGTTCTGCGTCGCGACACCGACGGGGCAGGTGTCGAGGTGGCAGACCCGCATCATGATGCAGCCCGAGACCACCAGCGGCGCGGTGGCGAAACCGAATTCCTCGGCGCCGAGCAGTGCGGCGATCATCACGTCGCGCCCGGTCTTCATCTGGCCGTCGACCTGCACGACGATGCGATCGCGAAGTCCATTGAGCAGCAGGGTTTGCTGGGTTTCGGCCAGGCCGAGCTCCCAGGGACCACCCGCGTGCTTCAGCGAGGTCAGCGGCGAGGCACCGGTACCACCGTCGTGGCCGGAGATGAGCACCACGTCCGCATGCGCCTTCGACACACCGGCGGCAACGGTGCCGACACCGGGCTCCGCGACAAGTTTCACGTGAATCCGCGCCTGCGGGTTCGCGTTCTTCAGGTCGTGGATCAGCTGCGCCAGATCCTCGATCGAATAGATGTCGTGGTGCGGCGGCGGCGAGATCAGGCCGACGCCCGGCGTCGAGTGACGCACCTCGGCGACCCACGGGTACACCTTGTGCGCGGGCAACTGCCCGCCCTCACCGGGCTTGGCGCCCTGGGCCATCTTGATCTGGATATCGGTGCAGTTGGTCAGGTAGTGCGCGGTGACACCGAAGCGACCCGAGGCCACCTGCTTGATCGCCGAACGCCGCCAGTCACCGTTCTCCTCGACCTCGAAGCGGGCCGGATGTTCGCCGCCCTCACCGGAATTCGAGCGACCGCCGAGGCGGTTCATCGCGATCGCGAGGGTCTCGTGTGCCTCGGCGGAGATGGAGCCGTAGCTCATCGCACCGGTGGAGAAGCGTTTGACGATGGCGCTGGCCGGTTCGACCTCGTCGATCGAAATCGGCTTGCGCTCCCCGGTCTTGAACTTGAACAGACCGCGCAGCGAGGCCAGCCGCTCGGACTGATCGTCGACCAGCTTGGTGTACTCCTTGAAGATCGAGTACTGACCGCTGCGGGTCGCGTGCTGCAGTTTGAAGACGGTATCCGGGTTGAACAGGTGGTATTCACCCTCGCGCCGCCACTGGTATTCACCGCCCACCTCGAGTTCGCGGTGCGCGCGCTCGTTGCGGTTCTCCAGGAACGCCACGGTGTGCCGGGCCGCGACATCGGCGGCGATCTCGTCCAGACCGATGCCGTCCAGATGCGAACGCAGGCCGGTGAAGTACTCGTCCACCAACTCCTGCGACAGACCGATGACCTGGAACAGCTGTGCGCCGGTGTAGGAGGCGATGGTGGAGATGCCCATCTTGGACATCACCTTCAGCACACCCTTGCTCGCGGCCTTGTTGTAGTTCGCGACCGCCTTGCGGTAGTCGGCGGCCAGATCGCCGGTGCTGCCGGGCATCTGCAGTCCGCCGCGCTCGAGCAGATCCTCGATGGTCTCGAAGGCCATGTACGGATTGATCGCGGCCGCGCCGAAGCCGACCAGCATGGCCATGTGATGCACCTCGCGGGCGTCACCGGCCTCGACGACCAAGCCGACCATGGTGCGGGTGCGCTCGCGCACCAGGTGGTGGTGCACCGACGAGGTCAGTAGCAGCGACGGAATCGGCGCCAACTTCTCATTGGACTCGCGATCGGACAGCACGATGATCCGCGCGCCACCCTCGATGGCGGCCGAGACCTGGGTGTTGATGGCCTCGAGCGCCTTGCGCAGGCCCTTGCCACCCTTCTTCACCGGGTACAGACCGTGCACGACCACCGAACGCAGCTCTGGATGCGAGCCGTCGTCGTTGATGTGGATGAGCTTGGCCAGCTCATCGTTGTCCAGGATCGGCTGGGGGATGGTGATCTGGTGGCAGGACTCCGGGCCCGGATGCAGCAGATCGGCCTCCGGGCCGAGAGCCCGACGCAGGCTGGTCACCACTTCTTCGCGGATGGCGTCCAGCGGCGGGTTGGTCACCTGCGCGAAGAGCTGGGAGAAGTAGTCGAAGAGCAGTCGGGGGCGCGAGGACAGCACCGCGATCGGGGTGTCGGTGCCCATCGAGCCGAGCGCCTCACCACCGGTCTTGGCCATCGGCGAGATCAGCAGGTTCAGCTCTTCATTGGTGTATCCGAAGATCTGCTGGCGGATCAGCACACGATCGTGCGACATGTGCACATGCGGGCGGTCGGGCAGATCGGCCAGCTTGGTGACACCGGCGTCGAGCCATTCCCGGTACGGGTGCTCGGCGGCCAACTGGCTCTTGAGCTCCTCGTCGCCGACGATGCGGCCCTGTGAGGTATCGACCAGGAACATGCGACCCGGCTGCAGCCGGACCTTTTGGACCACCTTGGCTGGATCGATATCGAGCACACCGACCTCGGAGGCCATGACGACCAGACCGTCATCGGTGACCCAGATGCGGCTGGGTCGCAGACCGTTGCGGTCGAGCACGGCACCGACCACGGTGCCGTCGGAGAAGCACACCGATGCCGGGCCGTCCCACGGCTCCATCAGCATCGAGTGGTAGCGGTAGAACGCCCGCCGCTGCGGGTCCATGTTCTCGTTGCGTTCCCAGGCCTCGGGAATCATCATCAGCACCGCGTGGGGCAAGCTGCGGCCGCCGAGATGCAGCAGTTCCAGCACCTCGTCGAAGCGCGCGGTATCGCTCGCCCCCGGGGTACAGACGGGGAAGATCTTCTGCAGTCGGTTGTTGCCGGCCTCGTCGACGCCGAAGACGTCCGAGCGCAGCAGCGCCTCGCGGGCGCGCATCCAGTTCTCGTTACCGGTGACGGTGTTGATCTCACCGTTGTGCGCGACCCGGCGGAACGGATGCGCCAGCGGCCACGACGGGAAGGTATTGGTGGAGAACCGGGAGTGCACGATACCGAGCGCGGACTCCATCCGGCCGTCCTGTAGGTCCAGGTAGAACGCGCGAAGCTGCGGCGTGGTGAACATGCCCTTGTAGACGAAAGTCTGACCGGACAGGCTCGGGAAGTACACCGACTCCTTGCCGACCGCGCCCTCACCCGCACCGGCCTTGCCCAGTTCGTGCTCGACGCGCTTGCGCACGACGTAGGCCCGTCGCTCCAGATCCATGCCCGAGAGCGGTGCGGCCGAACCCTTCGGCGAGCCGATGAAGATCTGGCGAAAGGTCGGCATGGCGTCGCGGGCCAGCGCACCCAGGGTGGACTCGTCGGTGGGCACATCGCGCCAGCCGTACACGACCAGGCCTTCGGATTCGACGATGCGCTCCAAGCCGTAGGCAGCCTTGGTCGCCTCGCGGCGGGCCTGCGGCAGGAAGGCGATACCGGTGGCGTAGGAGCCCTCCGGCGGCAACTCGAAATCGACCACGGCACGGAAGAACCGGTCCGGAATCTGGATCAGGATGCCGGCGCCGTCACCACTATTGGGTTCGGCACCTGCGGCACCACGGTGCTCCAGATTCAACAGAGCCGTAATAGCCTTATCGACGATGTCGCGGCTGCGGCGGCCGTGCATGTCGACGACGAATGCGACACCGCAGGCGTCGTGCTCGTTCGCCGGGTCATAGAGCCCGATGGGTCCGGGGGACCTGTGGCCAGGAAGTTGCGTCATGCCTCTGCCTTCAAGAAAGTCGGCCTCGATGAATCGGCCTATGGGAAAGGGGCCTTTCGTCGATTGCCTCCGTCAAGACTGCGCCTGTACGTTGCGAAACCAGCCGCGCTGATGGTCTTCTTCGTGCAGTCACGTCTCCAGTTGTCCACCCGCTGCGATGACGTAGGGGTGCTCGTCGGTAACGGAACGCTTACGTGTTCCTTACCTCCGCGCGGGTGCGCGCCCGCTACGCTTGGGCACCGGATTTCCGAGCCCGAGCGGGCGCTATTGCCGAACATTGTTGTGTTCGGCATTAAGAGCAAACGATAAGTCAGGTCCTGGGCCCAACCAACTCAGGCCAGGCTAATAACCGGGTCTAGCTGGGCTTCTTCAATTGGTCCTCCACGTGTGCGCGTTGTCCAGTGTAAAGCAGCGAACGCGGTGCGATCGATCCCCATGGCACCGGGTGCCAACCAGCGAGAACGGGCGCCCAGGACCCGTATCACGCCGCACGCCGCATCCCGAGAACCGGCGCTCACCTGCATCGAAGTGGATTTCCCTGCTTCGGTCGAGGCAAACCCGATTCGCCGTGGCTAACTGACCAGCGGGGTGGATGAGAGATTTCCTACAGGGGTGTGACAAGCACACAACCCGATCCGACCGTCCGGACTCTTTTGCCCGATGTGGGATTCAGCACATTTCCAGCAATCGAACTCGAGTGGTTTACGACACATTTACATCGGGCGACACGCGGTGCCCGGGACTTGCGGCCCGCGGCACACGGATCTAGGAACCGCACAACGCGGCGGCGGCGCGGACCAGCGCCGCCCGATGCAGCGTGTCACGGCCAGCGGAGAGCACTCCGAAAACTGGCGGTACCAGGCGCTCGGCACAGTTCGCTCCAGTGAGCTCGACACGCCGCAGTGCGAGTTGGTCGACGATTTCGATGTTCACCCGGTCGATCACCGGGCGCACGGACGCCAGATCGGACGGCGCGCTCGGCACCGCAGCCGGGTCGAAGCGCCAGCGGGTGACCAGGCCGCGCTGCACGATTTTGTTGGCCTCGATCTGGCCGTAGAACACCTGGTGGATCCAGCTCTCCGGGAGCCCGCGGTCGGCGCCGAGGCGTGCCATCGCCGCATAGACCTGCGCTTCGCGGACCGGATCGTCGATAGCTGGCTCCCCGCCGTTCTGCGTGGCGCTCGCCCATTTGGCCGCGGCTACGGCGTCCGCGGTATCCAGGCGTTCGGCCACCAGCGCGACGATGCGGTCCAAGGCGGGATCTTCGTCGAGCGTTTGCGCACGGCTACCGGGGGCGGCCATCAACAAAGTCGCGGCCATACACATCAAAACCCTTGCCGAGCCTCGGAAAAGCATTCGCGACACCTCGTTCCGGTCCGGTCATCCATGCCAGATTATGGGTGAGCGGGGGCACAGGTCAGGCCGCATTGGCGGGCTCTGTGAGGCTGACCACATCCCCGGCTCCGTGCTCGGTGTGTCGCGGCCGCGCCTGTCACGCTGTGACAACGAATCTGTGACAGTTTCGGCAGGTTCTAGTCCAGCGACCTGCAAGCAGTCGCTAGCGGCCAGCCACTTTGACTTGGGATGTAGAGGATGTGGGATCCCATGACAATCACCGGCTTGTTCACCTGGCTCGGCGGAGGTCTCGGGCGCGAGCAGGGGACCGAACTCTACTACCCGCATGAGCGGGCGGATTATGCCGTGAGCGGCGCCGTTGTTCTGCTGTTCACGGCGGTGGCCGGGGTCGTCGGCGCGGTCGCACTTGCCACGGCCGGTGCCATGCCGTTGTTCGCGGTCGTGTTCGTCGCGGTGATCGTCGCACTGCTGGCCGGGGCGGTGG
Organism: Nocardia sp. CA-084685; assembly: GCF_050955785.1. Taxonomy (NCBI): domain Bacteria; kingdom Bacillati; phylum Actinomycetota; class Actinomycetes; order Mycobacteriales; family Nocardiaceae; genus Nocardia; species Nocardia sp. CA-084685. The sequence continues at coordinate 55,630 of NZ_CP192094.1, read as the reverse complement.
CTCGCGCCTTGGCGACCGCACGACCCGCCGGCGGGCCGGATCGTCGCGGTCTCGTCGGACGCATCGCCGTCGCGGTGGTGGCCGGGGTTCTGGTCGCCGAACTCGCTTCGACGGTGCTCTTCGGCGGCACCATCGATCGGCTGCTCGATGAAAAGTCCCAGCGTGCGGCCGAATCCGCACCCGCTGTGGTGACCGCGCGAACCGAGTTGGAGCGCGCGAAGGCCGATCGTGCTGCACTGGATCAGTCGATCACCAAGGCTCAGGCCGATATCGACCACGCGCTGGTGATCGCGCGCTGTGAATACAACCCGTCGCCGGAGTGCCCACAGACCAGAATCACCGGTGTGCCCGGTCGTGGCCCCGAATCGCAGACCGCCAATGCGATGCTCGATGACGCGCGCAAGCAGTTGGCCGCGGCGCAGGACCGGGTGGGCGGACTGGACCAGCGGATCATCGAGGACCAGAAGGCTCTCGACACCGCCGGTTCCGCCGCCTTCGCCGCAGCCGATCGCGGCCTCGGCGCGCGCTGGCTGGCCATGAACGACTACACCGCCGGCAGCGCGGCCGCATTCCTGCTGCGGGTGCTGACCATCGGCGCTTTCGTCCTGCTCGCGCTGCTGCCGCTGATCCTGCGGTGGTGGCGCGGTGAGACCTCACTGGATCGGCGACTGGCCTTCCACACCGTGCAGGACCGCGCCGAACGCAGCGCCGATGCCGCTATCGCGATGAAACGCGCCGAGGTGCGGACCGAGGCAGAAAATCTGCGCGCGGAACAACAATTGACCGCCGCCCGACTGGCCGTCGAGGCCGATACCGCCATCGATCGGGAGCATCAGCGCACCCGGATCATCGCCGCTATCGGCGGGTTGGAAATCGGCATCACGGACCCGGGTCGACCTGAACTTCCAGTCGGTACGGCTGGCGATCGAGAGGACAGCTCCGTGTCTCATGAGGTGACTCCCCATCTTCCGGCCACCGTGACGGGGGGTGCGCTCGCGCCGACCGGTAGTGCAAGCGCGGTAGTGCCGCATATCGCCTCCACCACACCCAAGGGCGGCGGCCTGGAACTTCCGCTGATCGGCACCGTACCGTTCTCCGATACCGCGGCCCGCTTCATCCGCCCGCTGGTACCCGCGTTCGTCGCCAATGCGATCGACACCGCCACCCACCCCCTGCGCACCGCCCGCCAGGCCTTCGAAGAGGTCGAGGAAATCACCTTCACCCTGCGCCGGACCCGCAAGGTGACCGTGGACTCCCAGGACTCACACACCCAGGCCATGACCCAGCCTCCGCACCCCGGCTACCAATTGCCCGGCACCCCCGACTCCTGGCATGCCCAGCGCGTCGCGGCCACCGTCGTCGACGCGGACTACACCCAGGACCCCCGCTACTCGGCCCTCCCCCCGGCCACCGCACCCCAAAGCTACGGCCTGCCCCAAGCCGGGCAGCGCGACGAACTCTCGGCCCACCACCGCAACGAACTCCCCAACCACCGCGGCCCACGCGAACTCCCACCCGCCAACTAGCCGACCGCACCATCCAGCGGGCCGATTCGCGCGGCCTGACGGATTGCTCCAGCCACGGCGCGACGCCCTCGGGATCAGCCGCCGTTGGCCCACGGCTGGTGCACCCGAATAGCTCGACGCGCAGTTCTGCCCCCACCAACCAACCGACCGGCGGCCGCACGATTTGGGCGGCACGGTAGCCGTACCTGGTGCATCGCGGCGTCGCTCGGCGTGAGGTACCGGACATTCTCGGGGGCGATCCGGGGTGGCGCTGGCTGCCGGTGGGGCGCATAGTCTGCAACGCATGCCCGACAGTGACTCGCGGACCGTGCCGGATGCTGGGGCTGCCCCTTGGGGGTCGCGGCTGCTCGGGTCGGCGGCGGAGTCGGCTGAAAAGCGGCGGGTTCGGGTTCAGTTGTTGTTGACGGTGCCGTTATTGATTGCGAATGTCACCGGGATCACTGTCTCGATCGCACTGATCGGGTTCGTATTGCCCGGGCCGACGGTGTTCACCAGGCGGCTGGTGCTGCTCAATTTTGTCGCGACACCGCTGTATGGGGTGTTGGCGCTGCTGATCGGGATGTGGTGGGGCACGACCCGCGGGCTGCGGGCGTTGCGCTGGGCCATCGACCCGGATCAGGTGCCGAACGAGGCGGAACAGGTCGCGGCGACGCGGGTGCCGATGCTGCTCGTCGGCTGCCAGGCGGTGCTGTGGTTGGGCGGGATGGCGCTGCTGACCACGCTGTACGGACTCTCCGAACCGGCACTGATTCCGAAAATCGTCTTCGGCATCGGGATCAGCGCAATCGTGGTGTCCGCCAATAGTTACCTGATTATCGAGTTCGCACTGCGACCCGCGACCGCCCGAGTCCTCGAAGCCGCGGCCTCCCGACAGCGGCGCGGAATCGGCGTCTTCGGCCGCTCGATTCTGGCATGGACACTCGGATCAGCGGTACCGGTCGCGGGCTCCATGGTGCTCGCCATCATGGCGCTGGCCATGGACAACATCAGCACGGCGCGACTGGCGGTGTGCATGCTCGCGCTCGGCGGGGCCGGCCTCTGTTTCGGTCTATTGCTGATGGCACAGACGCTTTCGGCGACGGTCGCACCCATTCGAGGTGTGCGGCGCGCGCTGCGTCGGGTGGAGGACGGCGATCTCGATGTCGCGGTCACGGTGTACGACGGCACCGAACTGGGTGAGCTGCAAAGCGGATTCAATCGCATGGTGGCGGGACTGCGTGAGCGCGAGCAGATCAGGGACTTGTTCGGCAGACATGTCGGCCACGAGGTGGCCGAGGCGGCGCTCGAAGGCGAGCCGAACCTCGGCGGTGTGGAGCGCGAGGCGGCCGTGCTGTTCATCGACATCATCGGCTCGACGACCATGACCGCCACCCGTCCCGCCACCGAAATCGTCGCCATCCTGAACAGCTTCTTCGAGATCGTGGTCGACGAGGTCGAAGGATGCGGCGGCCTGCTCAACAAATTCGAGGGCGACGCCGCACTGGCCGTCTTCGGCACGCCAGCACTGCTCGACGACGCGGCGGGCGCGGCCCTGAGCTGTGCCCGCGCTATCCGAAACCGTTTGACCGCCGAGGCCTCCGATTTCACCGCCGCCATCGGCGTCGCCGCGGGCCGTGTCGTCGCCGGCAATGTCGGCGCGCACCAACGCTACGAATTCACCGTTATCGGCGATGCCGTCAACGAGGCCGCGCGCCTGTGCGAACTCGCCAAAACCGACCCCAACCGCCTACTCACCTCGGCATCCACCGTCACCGCCGCCGACCCATCCGAGGCAATGCACTGGCAACTCGGCGAATCCGTCACCCTCCGCGGCCGCGTCACACAGACCCAACTCGGCAGGCCCCGGTAGGACGTCGCCACGTATGACAACGCCCCGCCGCTCCTGGGCTGCAAGAGCTACGCATCGGCCATCCCCAATCGCAACGCCACCCCGGCAGTGATCAGCAACACGACGACCGTGCCGATTGCGGCGGCGTGGACACCCGACACGAAGGGCAATTGGAGTCGAGCTTGCGGGGGTCGCGCGCCTTACGTCGAGCATTGCGGTCGCCTGGTTCGAGCCAGTTGCGCTGCATTTGGGCGCGGGTCTCGAGTCCAGCCTTGGTGTCGGCGTACTCCTCGTAGCCCCCGCGGGCGTAACTCGTGCACCGAGGTCAGGAAGCCGACCACCACCAATTCCGGCGGCTGACGGCCCACCGCGAGCAGCACCAGCGTTACCGGGCAGACCGACGCGATACCCAAAAGTCGTGGACCGGCTGCCCCAGCATTGATCGCCGTATGTTGTGTCCAGCCTGGTCGGTCGCCGACGGCTAGACTCGGCCGCGTGTTACCAGCCGCCGAGCCGGCCGGTGCCGTCGGGGCGGGGAACGATCCGGTGCCAACCTCCCCTGGAACGACGGTGCCGATCCGCCCACTGAGCTTCCGCGAACTGCTCGACGAGCCGTTCGCGCTGATCCAGGCGAATGTCGTCGTGCTGGCGTGCACCACCGCGCTCGGGCTCGTCCTCGCCGAACTGCTTGTCGTCGCCGTCACCGGCGGGATCTCCTATCTGACCAATGGCTCCGACGCGGGCACCGCATGGGCGGCCATCCTGACGACGGGCGCCGCCGCATGGCTGCTCCGGTTTCTGCTGCGCGGGATGACGGTCGCGCTCGGACTTGCGACGGTCGCCAAATCGCCGATCGGCTGGCGCACGGCGCTGGGCCGGGTGGGTGCGGTCGCCGGTCCGCTAATAGCGTTCCACCTGCTGTTCACGCTGGTCGGCATCGGCGTGCTGATCGTCGGCAGCCTGCTGATCATCACCTATCCATTCGCGCTGATCTGGCTCGGCTATCTGCGCGCCGGGCGGTTCGTCGCGGTGCCGGTGATCTTCGTCGAACGGACCACACACGCCGGTGCGGTCGCGCGCTCGAAACTGCTCGTCCAGGGCGCTCAGTCGTCGATAACCGGATTGTGGTTCGCCTGCCGGGCACTGGTCGTCCTCGTCGCGGTGCCGCTGCTCGGCATTCCGTGGTACCTCTCGGATTTCACCGGCACCCACCGCTGGCAGGTCATTGTCCTGCTGTCGGTATCTGCATTGTTGATCATCGCCTTCGGCGAGGTGGTCGAATCGGCCACGCGGGTGGTCTCGTATGTGGATCGCAGGTGTCGTCGCGAAGGGCTCGATATCCGGGTGCCCGGGACGGATAAACGATGACAGAACCCACATCGAATCAGCCCGCGGCCCCGCCACCACCACGACTCGGCCCCGCCGCCGCCCACCGCGCCGCCGCCGAAAATGCCGCACTGCACCGGGATTTCGATACCGCGCTACGCGAACGGTTCCGCGCGGTACTGCGCGGCCTGGAACAGCGCGGCATGCTGGAGGTCCGCCGCTCGCGGACCGCTCGGGAAACCGCCGACGACGCGAGCACCGCACTGCCGCTCGAGGATGCGAGCGAATTACAACCGGCCGCATACAGTTTCGACGAGGTCGTCTACGGCGGCCGCCGCGCCACCGAGGACGAATACCGCCGCCTCGAATACGCCGACCGCTACTCGCGCAGCGCCCCGCCGCCCGCACCGGAACCGGTAGAGGCGACGATCACCGAGAAAACCAGGACCCGCAGACAACTTCCGCCGCTGCCGGATTTGCTGCGCAACCCGAAATTCTGGGCCGCGCTGCTCGCCGTGGTCGCACTGGTAGTGCTGTTGTACGCGGTGCTGAATTCGTGTGCGGCGCCCGCGCCGCATAAGCCGACACCGCCGGATATGCCGCCGCCCGAACCGCCCGACCACCCGCCGGATGACAACCGCGACGATTCCGGCTTCGGCGCGGGCCAGGACTCCATTTTCGGCAGGCTGCCCGCTCCGGTCGCCTTCGGCGGCCTGCAATTCCTCATCGCCGCGGCGGTGCTGGTGTGGTGGCGGGCGCGTCGTCGGGGCGCGCTGGTCGGTGAACCGCGACCGGTGGAAGTGGCCGCGAACGAACTGCTCGGCGGTCAGGCGGCGCTCTATCGCCGATCGAAGGACTACGAACATGTGGCCGCCCGGTTGCGCGCCGCGACGCTGCGCCGCATCCGGCCGATGCTCGGCGTCGGCACCGAGGTCACACCGGACCGGATTGTCGCGACCGTCGCGGCGCGTACCAGGGCCGATCCGGCGATGGTCGGCGCCGCACTGTACGGACCGGTGCCCGATGCGAGCACCATGCAACTCGTTGCCACACAACTCGAATGGATAGAGGCAGAGGTCGGATGACCAGCACGGACACCAACCACACCCCGACCGCCGATGAGGCGGGCGCGGCATTCGCCGCGCTGCGTGCCGAGATCGGCAAGGCGGTGATCGGCAACGACAGCGCGATCATGTACCTGGTGCTCGCCCTGCTCTGCCGCGGCCATGTGCTGCTGGAAGGCGTTCCCGGCGTGGCGAAGACGCTGTTGGTCCGTGCACTGGCGACGGCCGTGGATCTCGAACACGCCAGGGTCCAGTTCACCCCGGACCTGATGCCGGGCGATGTGACCGGTTCGCAGATCTACGATCCGCACACCACCGAATTCACCTTCCGACACGGCCCGGTCTTCACCAATCTGCTGCTCGCCGACGAGATCAACCGCACACCCCCGAAAACCCAATCCGCGCTGCTGGAATCGATGGAGGAGCGTCAGGTTTCGGTGGACGGTAAGCCGCAGCCGCTGCCGGACCCGTTCGTCGTGGTCGCCACCCAGAATCCGATCGAGCAGGAAGGCACCTATCCGCTGCCGGAGGCGCAGCTCGACCGCTTCCTGTTCAAGGTCGATATCCAATTGCCCGGCCGCGATGACGAATTCCGCATTCTGCAGCGGCATGCGGGCGGCTTCGATCCGCGCGATCTGACCGCGGCCGGGTTGCGTCCGGTCGCTGGTCCGGCGCATATCGCCGCGGCGCGGGCGGCGATCACCCGGGTGAGCATCAGTCCTGAGGTGCTCGCCTACACCGTGGATATCTGCCGGGCCACCCGCAACTCTCCGGCGGTCCAGCATGGTGCGTCCACCCGTGGTGCGACCGCGTTGATGGCGGCCTCACGAGCCTTCGCCTGGTTGAACGGTCGTGGGTTCGTGACTCCGGACGATGTGAAATCGGTTGCGGTCGCGGTACTTCGGCATCGGCTGCAGCTACGGCCCGAAGCGGAGTTGGACGGCGTGACGACCGAGGGTGTCATGTCGTCGCTGCTGCTTTCGGTTCCGGTCCCGGTGTAGCGCGTGGTCGTTACCGGTCGGCTCGCCCTGACGGCGGCGGTGCTCGCGCTGTTCGTCTGCTTCGTCATGCCGTCGTGGCTCGGTGTCGTTCTCATGACGAGTGTGCTTGCCGCCCTGGTACTTTTCGATCTCGGCACGGTGGCGCGAGCGCGCGACCTCACGCTCACCAGGGAAGCGTTGACCGTGATCCGGCTCGGACGCAGCGCCGAAGTGGAACTGGGCGTGGTGAACAAAGGAACGAGAACGGTGCGCGGGCGGCTGTGGGACGACTGGCCCGGCAGTGCCCGCGCCGAAACCGGCACGCACCGACTGGATCTGCCGCCGAATACCCGCATGCGAGTGCAAACCACATTGACACCGAGCTACCGTGGCGATCGGGTCGCCGGTCCGGTGACAGTCCGATTGTTCGGCCTGCTCGGCATGGCCGGATGGCAGAGTCGCCACACCGTGCCCGCCCGGATCCGCGCGTTGCCCGAGTTCCGCAGCGAACGGTTGCTGCGCTCGAAAGTTAAACGGCTGCAGCATCTCGAGGGCCGCAATGTCGCGAATATGCGCGGTCAGGGCACGGAATTCGATTCCTTCCGCGAGTATGTCGCTGGTGACGATGTGCGGGCCATCGACTGGCGCGCGACCGCCCGCGCCACCGATGTGCTGGTACGGACCTGGCGTCCGGAACGCAACCGTCACATGCTGATGGTGTTGGATACCGGCCGCATCAGCGCGGGCCGCGTCGGCACGGGCACCCGTCTGGACGCGAGTATCGAGGCCGCGCTGCTGCTGGGCGGATTGGCCGCCGCCGCAGGGGATTCGGTGGATCTACTCGCCTACGATCGCCGGGTCCGCACCGAGGTCCGCGGTGTCGGCGGACGCCGCCTGCAACTGAAGCTCATGCACGCTATGGCGGGCGTCACCCCGGCGCTGGTCGATACCGACAGCGCGGGCCTGGTGCGCGCCGCCATCCAACGTGCTCGCCGTCGCAGCCTGGTCGTCTGGTTCACCAGTCTGGATGGGGCAGCCGTCGAAGAGAACCTGCTGCCGGTCCTGCCGACCCTCGCCCAACGCCATCGCGTCCTGATCGTCTCGGTCACCGATCCCGACGTCGCCGAGGCCGCCGCCAAACGCGACACCCTCGCAGACCTCTACTCAGCTGCCGCCGCCGAATCCCTGATCGCCGAACGCGCCCTGGTTCAGGAATCCCTGCGCCGCATGGGCATTGCCGTCGTCGCTGCCTCCCCGCAGACCCTCCCCGAAGCCTTGGCCGATGAATATCTCGAGCTGAAACAGTCCGGCACTATGTGACTCCACGGTCGCCCAATGGCGGGCACGATGCCGCCTCGGCATCGATGTCGATTCCGGGGCCACGGCCTCATCCGAATACGGATCGTGATCTCCTTGTCCGGGGCGGGCAGACGCTGGTGAGCAGCACAATGGCCACGCGCCGGGCACGGAGGTCGATCAGAGCCAGAACAGCCACAAGCCAGGTGCAGTGCCGATAAGAACCCGCGAACCACGCTCCGCGGCGGCCAGCGAGTAGCGCGTACCCCAGCACGGCGGGTCCTGCGCTAGCTCAACTGATGGCCGATGACCGTCGCAGGGGAGAGTTTCGACAGGCTCAGCTCGCGCGGGCGATCGGCATCGGCCGGTGACCCGCCATCACCATCGGTGTGATGATCGGGGCGAGGGTACGGCGTTGGCGTTCGGCGATGACCGCGCCGAGGATCTGTACGGGTGGATATCCGGCGGGGACCGGGATCTGCATGCGGTCACAGACCGCGAGGAGCAGGGTGTGGCCGAGGTTGGCCTGCGCGGCGGGGGTCAGGGTGTTGATGCGGGACAGGTACTGACGCACCGCGAGTGCGAGATCCTCGGTGATCCCGGACAGGTCCAACTGCCCTGACCAGGCGATGAGCCAGGGCGGTGCGACGGCAAGCAGCGGGTAGGGCACGCTGCGCCGACCATGCACGACAACGGTGCCCGCGAGTACATCGCCGACCCGGCGCGCATTCGGCGAGCACATCGAGGTGATCACCCCGACCGCACCGAATGCGCCCAACATCCAGAAGTCGACGATCACGCCCGCAAGACCGCGGGTCAGGGCATGGCGGAAATCAATGGGACCGCCGTCGCCGCGCACGACCCGCAGCCCGAGCGCGAGCTTGCCGACGGTCCGTCCGTGCAGGAGGGTTTCGCAGACCACCGGATAGCCGACCAGCGTCGCGACGATGGTGGTTATCGCAGCCGCGCTGTACCACGCGGAGTCGGCGCCGAAGTAGAGCAGTGCCGCGCTCAGTCCGAGCATCAGCATGCTGCCCAGCACGAATTGCACCAGCACGTCCAGGAGGAACGCGGTGGCCCTGGTTGGGATCCGCGCGATCGGCAGCTCGAGTGCGACCGCTTCGCCGGTGGTGAATTCAGCCATGTCGATAGCATTCTTGCGACCGGCGGTATGGGAGGCAACCAATGGACGTAGATGCGTACAGCTACGCACAGCGGGGGGCATGGGATCGACTGGCCTATCTGGTCGGCCGGCGCAAGCTCACCGGCGCGGAGGCCGACGAACTCGTCGCGCTGTACCGGCGCACCTCGCAGCAGTTGGCGCGCCTGCAATCGCATAGTCCGGATCCGGAACTCATCGCCGGACTCAGCGCACTGCTGACCAAGGCACGCGGCCGAGTGCTCGGCACCAGGGGCGATGCGTGGAGCCATGTCGGCCGGTTCTTCACCCATCGCTTCCCCGCGACGCTGTATCGGGCGTGGCCATGGTGGGTCGGGGTGGCGGCGGTCTTCATCATCGTCTCCACCGGTCTGGCGGTCTGGATTTCCGGATCCGGTTCGGCCCGCGATCTGTTCGGCATCTCCGATCAGAACGACTGGCTCACCGCGCCCGGCGGCGAATTCGAGACCTACTACTCCGAACATCCGCACGACGCGTTCGCCGCGCAGGTGTGGACCAATAACGCCTGGGTGACCGCGATGGTGCTGTTCACCGGGGTGCTGATCCTGCCCGCTGTGTACCTGCTGTTCGGAAACGCGCTCAATACGGCGGTGACCGGCGGGTTGATGGCCGATGCCGGTCGGATCGATTCGTTCTTCGGATTCATCCTGCCGCACGGCACGCTCGAGCTGACCGCCATCTTCGTGGCGGGCGGGGTCGGCCTGAAGCTGGGCTGGACGCTGATCGATCCGGGACGGTCGAGTCGGCTGGAGGCGGTGGCGCGCCAGGGTCGGGCCACCGCGACGGTAGCGCTCGGTCTGATCGCGGTGCTGCTGGTCTGCGGACTGCTGGAGGGCTTCGTAACACCGAGTTCGCTACCGGTACCGATGAAGGTCGGCATCGGATGCATCGCGGAGGCACTATTTCTCGGCTACGTGTTCGTGGTGGGTCGCCGGGCCGCACTCGAGCAGGACGCCCGAGCCGCGGCGGCAGCGGGATTCGGTGGCGCTGAGGAGGATTCCGCGAAGCGCTGGCAGACAACGCCGAGCACACGGTGAGTGAAATGGGTCCGGGGAACCGGTAGCAACGCTATGTTGCGGATGATTTTCGAAGTTCCCCAATTGAGTTCCGCTGGCCGCAGCGAGTCCAGCTCAGCTGCGGCCAGCGTTACCGTCAACTCTACACAATCGTTATCCCTACGCAACCCTCCCCGCCGAGGTCAGGCGTATAAAGCAGCACTCCAGCAAACCCAGGTGAGCACCTCATTTTGCCGTCATTCAGCAAACGTTTGGCGACCTTTTGACGGCTATACCAGACCTCACAATCGGCCTTCGGCAGCCGATCCCAGATCACGATCGAGAAACCACGGGTAATCCACGAACATTTCTTCGAGCGATTAGCTGCTTTGCAAACATAGAGCTCTCAATGGTTCCAAAATGCCATTCGTACCTGCGCATTCACCACTTCGTAATTGATGTTGCCGATAGTTGGATGAGGCAAAAGAGACTTCAGGTTGGTTTACCGCGTTATAAACGTGATGTACACCTAGCCGTAACGCCTCGACGTGGACTTACATCCGGTCAAGATCATGATTAACCAGTTGCGGAAATGCGGTCGTCGGAGTACCGGATCGCAGCGGGGTCAGCACCACGGCCGCAACCATAACCGGCTCTGTGATCTCTGCCACCTTCCTCGCCCAACCTCGTCGAATCGGGCGAAAACGGCAGTGCGACAGGCGAACGCGGCCCCGCACCCAACATGCGGAGCCGCGTGACATACGTCTCAGGCTTCGGCCAGACCGACCCGCCGGTGCACCAAACGCAACGGCTTCGGCGCGTACCAGGCGGCTCGGCCCAGCAGTCGCATCGCCACCGGAACCAGCACGCCACGAACCAGCGTCGCATCGATCAGAATCGCCAGACCCGCGCCGAGTCCGAAGAACTGGATGAACCGGACATCACTGCTGGTGAAGGCGAGGAAGCTGATCGAAATCAGCGCGGCCGCGGTCGTCACCAAGCGCCCGGTGCGGGCCAGCCCCTCGATAACCGCTTCCTTCGTGGACACACCGCGATCGTGCAGCTCCTTGATCCGGCTGATCACGAACACCTCGTAGTCCATCGACAGTCCGAAGGTGATGCAGAACAGCAGCAGCAACATCGAAACATCCAGCGGCGCAGGGGTGAATCCAATCAATCCGGACAGGTGCCCCTGCTGGAAGATGAACACCATCAGCCCGAGCGTGGCGGCCAGACTCAACACATTCGATAGCAGTGCGCGCAGCGGCTGCACGACGCTGCCGGTGAACAGGAACAGCAGTACAAAGGTCGTCAGCACGATCCACCCGATGGCGATCGGCAGTTTCGCGCCGATCGATGCGAGGCTGTCGCGCAGTTCGGCCACCTGCCCGCCCACCAGTGCATTCGTCCCGCCCGGACCGGGTACGTCACGCACCCGGTCGACCAGATCGCGGGCGGCGGAGGAATTGCGGTCCAGATCCGTGAGCACGGTCAGGCGCTGCGCATCCGGCCGCGCGAATCGGGCATCGGCGGGGGTGTTGGCCGTCCGCTCGCCGTGCACGAAGGTGCCCGCACTCGAATCGACCTGGGTGACGTGCTCGACCCGGGACAGATTGCGCGCGTAGTCCGCGAGCGGCGCTGCGGCGACGCCGGTTTCGGTGATCACCGAGAGCGCATTGACATCGCCGCCGCCGAAATCGTCGCGCATCGCGTCACCGACCTGACGCACCTCGGTACTCGTCGGCAGCACCCGATCGTCGGGTGTGCCGAACTGCACTTGCAATAGCGGCGCGGCAGCGAGCAGCAGTACCGCCACCACCGGCACCCCAGCGAGCAGCGGCCGACGCATCGCGAATCCGGCCACTGCGGCCCAGAACGGCGTCGCGTCGCCGCGGATCCCGCGGACACCGGGCACCCGCCACGCATCGGTCCGCACGCCGAGCACCGCCAGCAGCGCGGGCAATACGACCACTGCGGCAATGGCGGAGATGGCGACCACGCCGATGCCGCCGTAGGCGAAGGAGCGCAGGAAGTACTGCGGGAAGATCACCAGTGCGGACAGGGCCGCCACGACGGTGGCCGCGCTGAAGGCGATGGTGCGTCCAGCCGTCGATACGGCCGCGATCACCGCATCGTCGGGTTCTGCCCCGGCCGCGCGACGTTCGCGGTAGCGGCTCACCATCAAGAGCCCGTAATCCACCGCGAGCCCGAGTCCGAGTCCGGTGGTCAGATTCACCGCGTAGATCGACACATCGGTCACGGACCCGAGGATCGAGAGTTCGGTGAAGGTGCCGAGGATAGCGATCCCACCGACCACCTGGGTGAGCAGCGCGGCGACCACATTGCCGAAGGCCAGCACGAGCAGCGTCAGAATCAGCGGCACCGCAACGGCTTCCGCGAGGCCGAGATCTTTGCCGATCTGCTTGGTGATCGAGTGGAAGATCGCGGTACCGCCCCCGATCTTGATCTGCGCGGCCGGGCCGTCGGCGCGATAAGTGTCGACGATCGCGGCGGCGGAGGACTCCTTATCGGTGGCGTCCTTGTCGACATTGCCCGCCAGGACGACGGCCGCGGTCCCGTCCGCCGCGCGCATGGCCGTGGATCCGGTATCCCAGTACGAGACAACATTGGTCAGCCGCTGGTCGGCCGCTAGCCGCCGGGCCAGATCGCGGCCGATGGCGGCGACCGCGTCACCGTCGACCGTGCCCTGCTTCGCCTCGACCAGGAAGACATAGTCGGTATCGGTGCCGAACTTATCGGCCAATCGGGTTATCGCGGCACTGGATTGCGCATTGGGATCCTCCTGACCGCCGGGCTGCATCTTGCTGAAGGCCGTCGCGCCGACCACACCACCCGCGATAAGGGCGAGTACGCCGACGACCAGGATCCAGCGGGCGTGGTGGACGACGAAGCTGCCGAGTCTTTCGAACATATCGGATCTCCGATCGGGCATGTTGTCATGCGTAAACTTTACGGGTGTTAACTTGCCACGCTATGTGTGCGGGTGTCAACATCAATGTGATGGCAGATTCGGAAACCGCAACGAAGCACCCCAACCGCGACGGCCCGTACCACCACGGCGACCTGCGCAATGCCCTGGCGCGCGCGGCCGCCGAACTCGCCGAAACCGGCGGGCCGGAGGCGGTGACCGTGCGCGCGGCGGCACGGCACGTCGGCGTCACGCCGACCGCGGCCTATCGGCACTTCACCAATCACGAGCAGTTGCTGAACGCGGCGCAGGAACAGGCCCAGCAGACCCTGTTCGGCGCGATGACCGAGACGATGGCGAGCCTGGCACCAGAAGCCGATGCGATCACCCGGCTCGGCGCGGTAGGCCGCGGTTATATCGCCTTCGCGCTGCGCGAACCCGGTCTGTTCCGTACCGCCTTCTGCGGCGATCAGGCGCCATCGCCCGCATTCGATCTGCTGGCCGGGCTCCTGGACGAACTAGTCGACGTCGGCTTCCTCGATCCCGCGGACCGTCCGGATGCCGAGTACGCCGCCTGGTCGACGGTGCACGGTATGGCCTCGCTGATCGTCGATGGCGTACTCGACGACCTCGATGACGCGGCCAGGGATAAGGCGATTCACCGAGCGCTCACGAACGTCGAGCGTGGTCTGGCCACCGGACCGAACGCCCGCGACTTCAGCTGACGCGCAGGATTCCGGTAATCGTGCCCTGCAGGATCTTGCGATCAGGTGTGATCAGCGGTGACATCTGCAGTGGATCGTCGACGACGGTGCCAGCCAGCGGCCTATTCGAAACCACCGCACCGGTATCGGGGTTCACGACGGTGAAGGCGTAACCGTCGAGCGGGCTCGTGATGTCGAGTCCGACGCGGGTCACGGTGTAGATGGATCCGTCGGCGGTGGACAGATGCGGAACCGCCGCGCTGCGGACGGTGTTCTCCCACACCGTGTTGCAGCCGGTGTCGTCGACATCGACCCTGGTCATGCCGCCGACGAACGGTGCGGAAGCCGGAACAGCCGGTCCCGCGCCCTCGGGAACCGTCGGGTACGGGTATCCGTAAGTGCTGGCGACGAACAGGGACCGGCCGATGCCGATCGGCGAGTTCTCGCTGCCCGCACCGCCGCGGGGAAGCACCGGCTGCGAGCACACCAATTGTCCAGTGCCGGAACGGAAGACCAGCGCGTGGACCTGTCCGTCCGCATTGTCGACGATGGTCAGATATTCCGCTCCGGAACTGGGCCCGAAGTAGGTCGGGGTGGAGCCGGTACCCCAGCTGAGTTGGCCCGGCTTGCGCGCCGATCCGCGATCGTATGCCTCGCGCCACAGCACCTCCGGCCGCCCGGTGGCATCGGCGCGCAACTCGTACAGCGCGTATGTCGTGGCCACCGCGACCCGACCGCTCGGTGCCGACGAGATGCTGTTGGCCACCGACTCACCCGCTGGCAGCGCGACGGTGGCCGCCGCGCCCGCAGGCGTCACCAGCCCGACCACACTTTTACCGGTGGCGAACCAGACATTGCCGGACCAGTCCGGCACCAACCCGGTCACGTTGTCGCCCACCGGGATTACCGAACTGAGATCGGTGGAGGAATCGATCGACAGCCGCCATTCGCCCGCCTCGTCGCGCGAATGGCCTACGCGCAGCAGGGTGCGGTTACCGTCCACGATGACCAGGCGGTCGGCGTTGTCGAGATAGGCGTACACACCGCCGAGCAGACTGCCCTTGGCGATCTCCAGCGAAGCCAGCGACATGCCGACCGGACCGGCGAAGGTCGGATCGAGCAGATGGATGGTCGGGGTCTGGCCGATGACGGGTGTGCACAGCGCGACCAGATTGTCCGATCCCTCCAGCAGAGTCGGACAGGCCGATGCCAACGGGTATCCGCCCACGGAAATCCCGCTGCTACCAGGCCCGGCCAGCGGCGTCGCATCCGACGATCCGGCATCGCCGTGCATGGTCGCGGTACCGAGCGGCCCGAGATACGGATTGGGTGGTGCCAGCGGCCCCCACGACCCGGCTGCCTCGGCGGTACCGATCGGTGCGAGCGCCAGGACAGTGGCGGCAAGAAGTGCCAGCGGTGATCGCATCAGGTCAGCTTGCTCCCCCGTCTCCCGGCACCTTTGGCCGATCGTCGAGAGCCATGCCGGTGCCGTCGCGGACCGGCGGTGGCGTATGAGGCGAGTCCCGGACGTACCCGACGAGTTACCCATGTTCATCCGAAATCAGGAGTCCATCCGGTGTATCTTGCCGTGTCCGATTCGACATGTCGGCCGATACTATGGCCGCTATGAATGGTATCCGGACCCGCGTGCTGTCCACGATTGCCGGTCAGCTGGGCAATCCGCACGGAACGCTCGGCAAGGGCTTCGCCTTCATTCTCAATCGCGGTAACAAACGCGCCATCGCGGGCGCGGTCGAGGCGGCCGGGATCGCGGCGGGTGCGACGGTCGCGGATATCGGATTCGGCGGTGGCGCAGGGCTTTCGATACTGCTCGAGCGGGTCGGCTCGAACGGGATGGTGCACGGTTTCGAGATCTCGCCGGACATGTTGGCCAGGGCGAAGCCGAAGTTCGCCGACGAAATCGAGACGGGCCGAATGCAACTCGCACAGGGCTCGATGACCGATCTGCCGCTGGCCGATGACGCTCTCGATGCCGCCATCACCGTCAACACCGTCTACTTCGTGCCGGATCTGGCCGCCGCCTGTGTCGAACTCGTGCGCGTCGTCCGTCCCGGCGGCAGCCTCGTCGTCGGTATCGGCGATCCGGACGCGATGGCGAAAATGCCGTTCACCGCATACGGTTTCACGCTGCGGCCGGTGGCCGAGGTAATCGCCGCGCTGGAAGGCGCGGGCTGCACCGTCGACCATAAGCAACTGGCCAATCCACCGATTCCGCATCACCTACTCGTCGCCCGACCAACCTGACTACATCAGGGCGCCGCCGTCTACGCGGATCTCGGTGCCGGTCATATAGCGGCCGTCATCGGAGGCGACCATGGCGACCACACCGGCGATATCCTCTGGAGTGCCCAGCGCACCGCCGTTGAGCCAACCGGTCATGCGGGAGAACAGCTTCGGATCGAAGCCCTCCGGCTGATCGAGGATGGACTTGGTGGTGATACCACTGGTGATGCCCGCGGGCACGATATTCACCGCACGCAATCCCTGCTTGGCGTATTCCAGCGCGATCGCGTGCGTGAAGGCGTTCACCCCGCCCTTCGACGCCGCATACGACGCCAGATAAGGCGCAGCACTGAAGGCGGCGGTCGAGGAGAGGTTCACCACGACGCCGTGGCCGGACTCCAACAGCGCGGGCAACGCACTCTGGGTCATCAGGAAGGTCCCGGTCAGATTGACCCCGATCACCTGATTCCACACCTCGAGCGGCATCTCCTCGGTGCGCGCTGGCCGTAGAATGCCCGCCGCGTTCACCAGCACATCCAGGCCGCCGAGGAATTCGACCGCCTCGCCCGTCGCGGTGCGCACCGACTCGATATCGGCGATATTCACCTGCACGGTGCGCAGCCGCTCAGCGGCGTCGCCCGCCTTCGCCGCGGTGCTCTCCAGACCCGCCGCATCGATATCGGCGGCAACCAGTGTCGCCCCCTCATCGAGCAGCCGCAGGGCGATCCCCTGCCCGATTCCCGATCCTGCTCCGGTGACCAATACGCGGCGGCCGTCAAATCTACGCATGCCAAAAATTAGAACAGGTTCTCTTTAGGAGTCAACAGGTTCTGACGGAACCGGTGTCAGGAAGCGGCTTTCCCACGGACCGCCTCGAGGTATTCGGCGATGGCGTCGCGATTGCGGGACAGGCAGCGGATGCGGTCGGACATGCGGTCACGTTCGCGTTCCAGGGTGGCCAGCATTTCCGGAGTCGCGTCCGGGAAGTAGATGGTGCGCGGCTTGTCCAGACAGGGCAGGATCTGTTTGATGATGCGGGTCGGCAGGCCAGCGTCGAGTAGGCCGCGGATCTGCAGAACCCGGTCCACGAAGCGGTCGTCGTAGGCGCGATAGCCATTGGCGCAGCGGTCGGCGACGATGAGGCCCTGCTCCTCGTAGTAGCGCAGCAGCCGCCGCGAGGTGCCGGTGCGCTCCGACAGTTCTCCGATCCGCATATTTCCACCTCGCATTGACCTTCACATGTATGTGATGGTTAAAGCATAGGTCGCATGGACAACGCACTCTTCGGCTACAGCCCGATCGTCGACCGCGCACCGATTCGCTGGCCCAACGATGCTCGGGTCGCGTTCTATGTGGGGCTGAATATCGAGCACTACCAGGTGGACCGGCCCTCGACCAGCATCTTTCCCGGCACCGCCACCCTCACCCCGGATCCGCTGAACTACGGCTGGCGCGATTACGGTCCGCGGGTCGGCATCTGGCGGGTGATGCAGGCGCTGGACAAGTACGACATCCGCGCCAGCGCGCTGCTCAACTCCGATGTCACACACCATAATCCGCAGATCATCGCCGCCGGTCGGCAGCGCAACTGGACCTGGTTGGCCCACGGCAAGAACAACTCGATCTTCCAGGCCGATATGTCCATCGACGACGAGCGCGCCTACCTCACCGATATCGTCGAAACCATCGAGCGCGCGACCGGCCGCCGCCCGCGCGGCTGGATGGGCCCCGCACTCACCGAGACCTTCCACACCCCGCAACTGCTCGCCGAACTCGGCCTCGATTACGTCCTGGACTGGACCAATGACGATCAGCCGTATCGGCTCAATGTGCCAGGGCTGCTCAGCGTTCCGTACTCGGTCGAACTCAATGACAACAGCCTGTTCCTCGGAACCGGTTTGCGCGGTGCGGATTTCGTGCAGATCGTCAAGGACCAGTTGGACCGGCTCTACGAAGAGTCCGGCCGCGTCATGGTCCTTGCGCTGCACCCCTTCGTCATCGGCCAGGCCTTCCGCATCAAATATCTGGAGCAGGCCCTGGATTATGTGGCGAACCATCCGGGCGTATGGCTCGCCACCAGTGACGAGATCGCCGATGCCATGGCTGTGTGAAAGCTGGCTACACCGACGAAATCGAAATCGAGTCCGGCCTGCACCGCGCCCAACCCGCATCTTCGTCCCTCTGATGTTCCGCCATCGTCACCGCCGTTGGCGTCAACTCGCCACCGTCCTCGCCAACGGCGCATCGAACTCAGGGCCCGGCGCGAGAGCACCGACTATGTCGCACATGATGCTGCGCCGGAGTCATCTCCGTCGACATCGAACTAGCGGCCAGGGGTCACCTGTCGGATCATCGCACCGGCTGAACGCTGGTGTGGACGAGTGCGGCGGTCAGTAGTACCGCACCCAGCAGGCCGGTCGGTGACAGCCGTTCGCCGAGGATTGCGGCGGCCAATATCGCCCCGGTCAGGGGTTCGAGGAGGGCGAGCACCGCGGCTGTGCCCGGACCGACGTCGGCCAGACCGCGGAAGTACAGCGCGTATGCCATTGCGGTGGAGATCAGGCCGAACACGATTGCCAGGGCGACGCTGTGTGCGGTCGGGTCGAAGGTGAGTCCGAATATCGCGGCGAGTGGCGTCAGCAGCACGGCGCCGCCGGTGACGGCGAAACCTGTTGTGGTGATCGCGTCGAGGCCCGGCACCGGACGAGCACTTATCAGGGTGACGGTCGCGAAGGCACCAGCGGAGACCAATGCCATTGCCGCACCGGCGAATATCGCACCCGCTGCCGCGTAATCGGCGGGCGCGCCGACCAACAGGATCACCCCGAACACCGCGATTCCGATCGTCGCCGCATGTCGACGATCCAGAACCCGCCTGCCGGTCAGATGTTGCACCAGCGAGACAACCACCGGTGACATACCGAGGGTGACCAGCGTCGCAAGGCTCACCGACGAGGCCGCGACCGCACCGAAGTAGCTCGCCTGAATGATCGCGATCAGCACCGCGACCGCACCGATCCTGCGCCAAGCCGAGGTGTTTCGCGGCAGCGGCCGTCGCGTCACGGTCAGCAGAGCGATCAGCAACAGCCCGCCGACGGCGAGCCGACAGGCGGCGACGGATATCGGCGAAAGACCGGTCGCACGATGCAGCAGGGTGCCGACCAAACCACCGGTCCCCGCCGAAAGCCCGGCGCCGACAAGGCAGACCAACCCGAATCGGTTGACCGTGGTTAGAGATGTGGACATTCGCGCTCCTGCGACAGAAATGGATTGGGGTCGCGGAAGCGAGGTGCAGAACCGGGATGGGACGCGCGGTCCTACACCTCGCTCAGGAGCGCGGCGGCGGGGTAATTACGAACCCTCGGTACACCCGCCCGATACTAAAGATCGCCGGAACGAGCTGTCATTCGATTTTCTGCCGCGGTCGAAGCGGACTACGGACATCGTTGGTTCGGCGTTGCCCGTCGCGCCAGCAAATCGAGGTGGATGCGGCCGTCCAGCTCGATGTACGTCGCGACGGTAACCGGTACGCCCTGATACGACTGCTGTGCCAGATACCAGCCCTATCGCGCCGTCGACAGTGGATAACAGGGCTTTACCGTGGCGTCCGGGCACACCACATACGCACCCTCCCGGGATTCGGGAAATGCACCGCCGACGATCCCGGCAAACTTACGGCTTTGCTATCTGGGACCAGTTATTCGAGCGAGTCGACGCCGGTGGACGGGACCGAGTGTCGGTAGCCAGCGGCCTGAGTGGCTTCGTCGGCCACCCGGACGCCGTAGTGATAGGCGAGCTTGCCACCGAGAAAACCCGAGACGCCGAGCACGGCGAGGGCAATGATCGACAACACCAACTGGCCGATCGGCACGGCGCCATCCGGTCCGTGACCGGACTGGCGCCACCAGAAGTCGATGGCGAAGGCGACCGTCACTATCAAATTCAGGCTCATGTGGACAAGGCCGGTGCGAAACGCCGTGGTGCCGGTCGGGATGGCGAGCAGATCCAGCAAACCGATCACGGCCGCGACCAGTGCGCCGAGCACACCGACAGCGAGCAGCCACGCCGAGCCGCGGGCCAGCGCCTGCGGGTCACCCGCCACATGCGACGCGATATCGAATACCAGGCTCGCCACCCATGCCCCGATCGGCACGGTGACCAGGATCGGGTGGAACGGATGTCCATACGGACCGGCCAGCATCGCGCTGACCGGGCGCTTGGCATGTTGCATATCACTGGTCACGACAACCTCCTTGCGCGACTCGGCCGAATGGGACCACTCGGCCACACCGGTCGCATACCCACTCGGTTTCGACCAACACGCCGACAGCGAGGTCAGGACCATCCGCCGATTCGGCGTGATACGTCAAAACCGCTGTCCCACAAGGAAATACATACAGACAATAGAAAAAGCCGCAGACCGAGGAAAAATCCTCGATCTGCGGCTTTCCGCATATTTGTGGGCGAAGGGGGACTTGAACCCCCACGTCCCGAAGGACACTGGCACCTGAAGCCAGCGCGTCTGCCATTCCGCCACTCGCCCGAGCGACTGAGAGACAGTATCACGCGGGTCGGCGTGACACGAAATCGCCTGTTGACGGCCCCAGCGGCCGGTTCGGGCCGGCACGGGAACCCGGGCCGGCTTCCGGGAGTTACAGGTGTGGACGATCGTGGATATCATGCAATGAACGTGGTCGATACGCGACACGCCATATCCGCGTGTCGTTGTTATGAATCAGTACAGACGCGCACCGAAGGGAGGCCGAGATGGGCATCGTTTCTCGATTCGAGCGTCGCCTGCAAGGCGCCGTCGGTGACGTGTTCGCCAGAGCCTTCGGGGGCAGTGTCGTTCCCCAGGAGGTGGAAGCGGCACTCAAGCAGGAAGCCGCCGACAATATCCAGGATCTGGGTGGCGGACATCTGTTGGCGCCCAACAGTTATGTGATCACCATCAACAGCTCTGATCACCAACAACTCGACGCCGACCACGACCTCACCACCCGCGCGTTCGCCAAACACCTTCAGGACTACATCCGCGAGCAAGGCTGGCAGACCTACGGCGAAGTACACGTGGCATTCGAGGCATCACCTACGCTGCACACCGGACAGTTCAGGGCGAGCGGTCGGGTCGATCCCGACATCGGCCGCAGAGCCACCGCGGCTCGCAGCCCCGAACCCACGCCACAACGACCTGCACACCCGCAACCAGGAGCTGGCCCCATGACGCAGAACTCAGGCTACGACCCAAGCCGTGAGCCCGCGGAGTCCGATCCACGCAGCCGCGGGTACGCACCGCCGCCTGCGGGCCGGCCCGGGCCGCCGAACGGTGCGTACCGCGAAGACTACGGCCGGGGCGGGGCGCCCTACGGCGGTGGCTCCGACTACCAGGCGCCGGACCCGCAGCAGGGTTACGGCGACTACCAGAACGGCTATGACTACCAGCAGGGTGGCCAAGGCTACGGCCAGCAGGCCTACCAGGAGCCGGGGTACGGCGGAGGCTACGGCGAGCGTGGCGGCTACGGCCAGCAGCAGGGCGGCTACGGCGAGCAGGACTACGGCCAGCAGGGCTATGGCCAGTCCGGCTACGGCGAACAGGGCTACGCCGACCAAGGCTATGGCCAGCAGGGCTACGGGCAGCCCGGCTACGGCGAACAGGGCTATGCCGACCAGGGCGGTTACGGTCAGCAGCCGGGCTATGGCCAGCAGGGTTACGCGCAGTCCGGCTACGGCGAACAGGGCTACGCGGAACCGGGTTACGGCGAGCCGGGCTACGCCGCGCCCGAGGAGCAGGGCGGCTACGGTCAGGCCTACTCGCAACAGCCTGGCTACGGCGCGCAGGGCGGCGGCTACCAGGCCCCCGCGCCCGCGTATGGCGGTGGCGCACAAGCCGGTTCGGGCTACTCCGCGACGCTGCAGCTCGACGACGGCAGCGGCCGCACCTACCAGCTCCGCGAGGGCAGCAACATCATCGGCCGGGGTCAGGACGCGCACTTCCGGCTGCCCGATACCGGGGTTTCACGCAGGCACATCGAAGTTCGCTGGGATGGGCAGACGGCGATGCTCTCGGATCTGGGTTCGACCAACGGCACGCTCGTCAACGGCTCCCCGGTTCAGGACTGGCAGCTGGCCGACGGCGATGTTATCCGCGCCGGACACTCCGAGATCCTGATCCGTATCGTCTGATCCCGTAAGCTCGCGGTGCAGGTCACGACATGGCGGACAGGGATTCTGCGGCCGTATCGTGATCGAACTCGACCCACGGCCCTATGATGCTGCCTACACACGCGCGTCGCCAGGACCGGGGCTCGCGAAACCAGCAAGCCGGTGGGGGCGAACTCGCACCTACGGGCACCGACGTACACGGTCGAACAGGAGGTGGAGCGCCGTGCAGGGACTGATCCTGCAATTGACCCGTGCGGGGTTCCTGCTGCTGTTGTGGTTATTCGTGTGGGCGGTATTGCGCACCCTGCGCAGCGACATCTACGCGGCATCCGGCATCCGGATTCAGCCCAGGGCCGCACGCGGTTCCGCGGTGCTGCCGTCTTTCAGCCGAGGCCAGAAGGGCGCCAAATTTCTTGTGGTGACTCAAGGTTCACTCGCCGGCACTCGCATCTCGCTCGGCACCCAACCGGTGCTGATCGGACGTGCGGACGACTCAACGCTGGTACTCACCGATGATTACGCCTCGACCAGACATGCGCGGCTCTCACCGCGCGGTGACGACTGGTACGTCGAAGACCTCGGTTCGACGAACGGCACCTACCTCGACCGCGCGAAAGTCACCACCGCAGTCCGAGTTCCACTCGGCACCCCCGTCCGTGTCGGCAAAACAGTGATCGAGCTGCGATCGTGACACTTGTTCTCCGCTACGCAGCGCGCAGCGACCGCGGTCTTGTCCGAGGCAACAACGAGGACTCCGTCTATGCGGGCGCACGGCTGCTCGCACTAGCCGACGGTATGGGCGGCCATGCCGCCGGCGAGGTGGCATCGCAGTTGATGATCGCCGCACTCGCGCACCTCGATGACGACGAACCCGGCGACGATCTGCTCGGCAAGCTCAATACCGCCGTCCACGAGGGCAATGCCGCCATTGCCGATCACGTCGAGGAAGAGCCCGAACTCGACGGTATGGGCACCACGCTCACCGCAATCCTGTTCGCGGGCAAGAAACTCGGCCTGGTCCACATCGGTGACTCGCGCGCATATCTGCTGCGCGGCGGCGAGCTGGCCCAGATCACCCGCGACGACACCTTCGTCCAGTCGCTGGTCGACGAGGGCCGGATCACGCCCGAGCAGGCGCATACCCATCCGCAGCGTTCACTGATCATGCGCGCCCTGACCGGCAACGAGATCGAGCCGACGCTGATCATGCGCGAGGCCCGCGCCGGAGATCGCTATCTGCTGTGCTCCGACGGTCTGTCCGATGTGGTCAGCGATGAGACCATCGCCAACACCATGCGCGAGGGCAGCACCGACGAATGTGCCGACCGGCTCATCGAACTCGCCTTGCGCAGTGGCGGTCCGGACAACGTCACCGTGGTCGTCGCCGATGTCATCGATCTGGACTACGGGCAGAGCCATCCGATCGTCGCGGGCGCGGCATCGGGTCAGGACGAGGACACCCCGCCACCGAATACCGCCGCCGGTCGGGCCGCCGCGATGCGTCCGCCGCGGGCCGAACCGCGCAGGGCCGCCGCCACACCGGAGACGCCGCCGCAGGGTAAATCGCATAAGCTGCGCTGGATTCTGCTCGCCGTCGCCCTGGTGCTGGCCGCGGCAATCGGATTGCTGGTCGGCTACAACATGATTCGCAGCAACTACTACGTCGGCGCGGATAACGACCGGGTCGTCATCATGCGCGGGCTGCCGGGTTCGGTGCTGGGGTATTCGATCCACGAGGTCGAAACGATCGCCTGTGTCGACCCGAGCGGCGCTCTCACCCTGCTGCAGCAGGGCGAGAGTCTGCCGTCGAAATGCAAGGGGCTCAAGGTTTCCGATCTCAAGCAGACCGGACACGACCAAGTCGACAAGGGACTGCCGCCTGGTTCGCTGGACGAGGCGCGTAAGCAGATGCAGATGCTGGCGCGCAACGAACTGCTGCGTCCCTGCCCGTCCAAGGAGTCGGTGCCGCAGCCCGGC
Organism: Nocardia sp. CA-084685; assembly: GCF_050955785.1. Classification (NCBI taxonomy): domain Bacteria; kingdom Bacillati; phylum Actinomycetota; class Actinomycetes; order Mycobacteriales; family Nocardiaceae; genus Nocardia; species Nocardia sp. CA-084685. The sequence continues at coordinate 31,419 of NZ_CP192094.1, read as the reverse complement.
GTCGTGCCGCCGAGCGAACCGCCGACGCAGCCCGGTGTACCCGCGCCGACGACGGTCGCGCCGACCACCGAGAACCGGGCACCCGCACCCGAAACGCAGCCAGCTGAAACCAAGAGCCCCGACGCCAAGACCCCGGCGGCGACGGCGTCGCCGAACCCCCAGACGGCGGGGGAGCCTTGCCGGGTGACGGACTGATGTCCGCTCCGGCACCACCGTCCGCTGGGGCCTTTCCCAGTCCCCCGGGCGGATTCGCGCCAGCGCCGCCGCCGTCGACGAAGCGCAATGCCGAACTCATCTTGCTCGCCGGTGCGACGGGCATTGTCACCGTTTCGCTTTTCCTGGTCGAGGCGAGTCAGGAGCAATCGGTCACTTGGGATATCGCCAAGTACGGTCTCGCCTATCTGGCCCTGTTCGCGGTGGCGCATCTCGCGGTGCGGCGCTTCGCACCGTTCGCCGATCCGCTGCTCTTACCGATCGCCGCGCTGCTCAACGGACTCGGCCTGGTGCTGATCCATCGGCTCGATCTCGCCGATGCGCAGACCGCCGCCTACAACTCGTGGCCGATCCCCTCCCCCGACACCAATCAACAGATCCTGTGGACCGGTCTGGGGATGATCATCTTCATCGGGATCCTCGTCGTGCTGAGCGATTACCGCACGCTGGCCAAATACAGCTACACCCTAGGCCTGGTAGGCCTTGTCGCGCTGGCGATTCCGGCACTGCTGCCCGGGGCGTATTCGGAGACCAACGGCTCCAAGATCTGGATTCGGCTGCCCGGATTGAGCGTGCAGCCCGGTGAGTTCGCGAAGATCCTGTTGATCATCTTCTTCGCCTCGGTGCTGGTCGCCAAGCGCGATCTGTTTACCGCGGCCGGCCGGCATTTCCTCGGCATGGAGTTCCCGCGCGCTCGCGACCTCGGCCCGATCCTGGTGGTCTGGATCGTCTGCATCGGCGTGCTGGTCTTCGAAAAGGATCTCGGTACTTCGCTGTTGATCTTCAGCACGGTACTGGTGATGCTCTACATCGCGACCGAGCGCGTCGGCTGGCTCATCATCGGCGGCGCACTGCTGATCATCGGATTCTTCTTCGCCTACCAGGCCTTCAGCCATGTGCGGGTACGCACCCAGACCTGGCTGCACCCGTTCGCGGATTACAACAACACCGGCTACCAGATCTCGCAGTCGCTGTTCGGCTTGGCCACCGGCGGATTGGCGGGCACCGGCCTGGGCAGCGGGCGGCCATCGCAGGTGCCCTTCGCCAAAACCGACTTCATCATCACCACGATCGGCGAGGAACTCGGCCTGTTCGGACTCGCCGCGGTGCTGCTGCTGTTCCTGGTATTCGTGGTGCGTGGTCTGCGTACCGCCCTGGCCGTGCGTGACAGCTTCGGCAAGCTGTTGGCCGCCGGTTTGTCGTTCACCATCGCCATCCAGCTGTTCGTGGTGGTCGGCGGTGTCACCAAACTGATTCCGCTGACCGGTCTCACCACCCCGTTCATGTCCTACGGCGGTTCGTCGCTGCTGGCCAACTACGCGCTGCTGGCGCTGCTGATCAAGGTCTCCGACGCGGCACGTGCCCCGGCGCCGGTGCGCAAGAAGGATCCGGTGGCCCCGATCGCGGATGCGACCACCGAGCTTCTGCGCAAACCGGAAGCGAGGCCGCAAGAATGAACACACCGCTACGACGGGTCGCGGTCGCGGTCATGCTCATGATCGTCGCGCTGCTGATCAACGCCACCTATGTGCAGGTGATCAAGGCCGACGACTACCGCACCGATCCACGCAACTCACGCGTGCTGCTCGACGAATACGCCCGCCAGCGCGGGCAGATCTCCGCGGGCGGCACGGTGCTGGCCAGTTCGGTCGCCACCGACGACCGCTACAAGTACCTGCGCACCTACCCGACCGATCCGGAGGCGTACGCACCGGCGACCGGCTTCTACTCGATGCAGTACGGCAGCACGGGTCTGGAGCGCGCTGAGGATACGGTGCTCAACGGTTCGGACAATTCGCTGTTCGGGCGACGCCTGATCGATATGATCTCCGGTCGTGATCCGCGCGGCGGCAATGTGCTCACCACGCTGGACCCGGTGATGCAGCAGACCGCCTACGAACAGTTGACCGCCAAGGGCTACACCGGTTCCGTGGTAGCGATCGAGCCGAGTACCGGCAAGATTCTCACCATGGTGTCCACCCCCAGCTACGACCCGAACCTGTTGTCCGGGCACGATGGCGCCCAGGGCACCAAATCTTGGGAAGAGCTGAGTGCGGACCAGCGCCAACCCATGTTGAATCGTGCTGTGTCGCAGACCTATCCGCCGGGCTCCACCTTCAAGGTGGTCGTCACCGCCGCCGCGTTGGCCAACGGCACCGCAACCCCCGACGACCAATTCACCGCCGCACCGAACATCACGTTGCCCGGAACAGCCACGACGCTGGAGAACTACAACGGCACCACCTGCGGCAGCGGGCCCACCGCGTCGCTCACCGAGGCGTTCCGCAGATCCTGCAATACCGCATTCGCCGAACTCGGAGTCAAAGTCGGCTCCGCCAACCTCAAGGACGAGGCCGCCGCATTCGGCATCGGCGCGCACCGTGGCATCCCGATTCCGGTGGCGGAGAGTACCGTCGGCACGATTCCGGACAACGCCGCACTGGCCCAGAGCAGCATCGGCCAGCGCGATGTCGCGCTCACCCCACTCGACAATGCGGTCATCGCCGCGACCATCGCCAACGGCGGCGTCCGCATGGAGCCGTACCTGGTCGACCAACTGCAGGGACCCGATCTGAGCGAGCTCTCGAAAAATAAACCGGTCTCGGTCGGCCAAGCTGTCAGCGCCCAGGTAGCGTCGACGCTGACCAACCTGATGATCGCGTCGGAGGACAACACCGTCGGACACGGCCAGACCCGGTACCAAATCGCCTCTAAGACCGGAACCGCCGAACACGGAAGCAATCCGCGCAATACGCCACCACACGCCTGGTACATCGCCTTCGCGCCCGCACAGAACCCCAAGATCGCCATCGCGGTGATCGTGGAGAACGGCGGCGACCGGGCGTTGGCCGCGACCGGTGGCTCGGTAGCCGCGCCGATTGCCCGCGCGGTGTTGGACGCCGGTTTGCGAGGGCGCTGAGGGATATGAACGTGCGAGTGGATGTACGGGGGCCGGGATGCTGAACAACGGCGCGATGATCGCCGACCGATATCGGCTGCAACGCCTGATCGCCACCGGCGGTATGGGTCAGGTGTGGGAAGCACTCGACACCCGGCTGGACCGCCGGGTCGCGGTGAAGGTGCTCAAATCCGAGTTCTCCGCCGACCCGACCTTCCGGCACCGGTTCCGCAGTGAGGCCAAGACCACGGCCCAGCTGAATCACCCGGGTATCGCCGGAATCTACGACTACGGCGAGACCATGGATCCCAGCGGCGGGGAAACCGCCTATCTGGTCATGGAATTGGTGCAGGGCGAACCGCTCAATACGGTGCTGAACCGTCTGGGCCGCCTTTCGGTGGTCCAGGGTCTGGACATGCTCGAGCAGACCGGTCGTGCACTCGAGGTCGCGCACGCCGCTGGCGTCGTGCACCGTGACGTGAAGCCGGGCAATATCCTCGTCACGCCGACCGGTCAAGTGAAGATCACCGACTTCGGCATCGCCAAGGCGGTCGACGCCTCGCCGGTGACCAAGACCGGCATGGTGATGGGCACCGCCCAGTACATCGCACCCGAGCAGGCGGTCGGCGAGGACGCGACCGCGGCCAGCGATGTGTACGCACTCGGTGTGGTCGGCTACGAGGCACTGGCCGGGCAGCGGCCGTTCAGCGGTGACGGTGCGATCACCGTCGCGATGAAGCATGTGCGCGAGGCCCCGCCACCGATGCCGTCGGATCTGCCGCCCAATGTGCGCGAGCTGATCGAGATCACCATGGGCAAGGATCCGACCCTGCGCTATGCCAGCGGCGGCGAATTCGCCGACGCCGTTGCCGCCGTGCGCGCCGGACGCCGTCCACCACCGCCGATCGCCACCGGCGGACCTACTCCCACCGGTGCGACCAGGGTGCTGCCACCCGGTCCGACGGTGATTCTGCCGTCGCAGGACCACGACGGTCCGACCATCCGCTACAGCACCCCGGCGGGGCTGGCGGGTGCCGGGGCGACCAGACAGACACCCGCGCCAAGGACCGTGATGAGTTCCGGCGCCACCCGCACCAGCCCGGGGCCCGGTCCGGAGAGCTCGAGGTTCACCACCGGCCAGAAGGTCGGCGCGGCCGTCGCCGTCGGCGCCGTGCTGCTCGTCGGTCTGGTGCTGTGGCTGCTCTTCGGCGGCGATACCAATCCGGATACCGTGCGCCCTGCGACCAGCACCTCTAAGGTCGCGCCACCGCCGGTCACCACAGCGCCGACCACGACAACCGAGCCGCCGACGACCATCGTCACCACGACCAGGCCGGCCCCGCCACCGCCGCCGACCGCGGAACCGACCACGACAACGCAGCCACCGACCACAACGCCGAGTACCACAGCGCCGAGTACGACGAAGTCGTCGAAGACAACGAGTCCGTCCACAACCACAAGAAGCTCGTGGTTCCCCACGCTCGATTTACCATTTCCGGATAGTCCCGGTGCCCGAGGACCCTCGGCCACTCCAGGCGCTGCTACTCCGCAAGGACAACCATGACGACCCCGAAGAATCTCTCCTCCCGCTACGAGCTGGGTGAGATCATCGGGTTCGGCGGCATGTCCGAAGTCCACAAGGCGCGCGATCTACGGCTCAGCCGAGACGTCGCGATCAAGGTTTTGCGTGCCGACCTGGCCCGCGATCCAACGTTCTATCTGCGCTTCAAACGCGAGGCGCAGAACGCCGCCGCACTGAACCATCCGGCCATCGTCGCGGTCTACGACACCGGTGAGGCGGAGGTGGACGGCGGACCGCTGCCGTACATCGTGATGGAGTACGTCGACGGTGAGACGCTGCGTGACATCGTGCGCGGTAAGGGTCCGATCCCGCCGCGCCGGGCCATGGAAGTCGTCGCCGACGTATGCGCCGCACTGGATTTCAGCCACAAGGCCGGAATCGTGCATCGCGATATGAAGCCCGCCAACATCATGATCAACCGGGCCGGTGCGGTGAAGGTGATGGACTTCGGCATCGCGCGCGCGCTCGCCGACAGCTCCAACCCGATGACCCAGACCGCGGCCGTTATCGGTACCGCGCAATATCTTTCGCCCGAGCAGGCGCGCGGTGAGACCGTCGACGCCCGTTCGGATGTCTACTCCGTCGGCTGTGTGCTGTTCGAAATCCTCACCGGAGAGCCACCTTTCACCGGTGACTCGCCGATCGCCGTGGCCTACCAGCACGTCCGGGAGGATCCGCGCCTGCCATCGCACGTGCACAACGGGGTGCCGCGCGAGTTGGATTCCGTCGTGCTCAAGGCGATGAGCAAGAATCCGGCCAACCGGTACCAGTCGGCCGCCGAGATGCGTGCCGATCTGATCCGGGTGCTCGGCGGCCAGAAGCCGAGCGCGCCGATGGTGATGACCGATGAGGACCGCACCACCATCCTCGGCTCGAACGAACCGGCGCCACGCAACTACCGCACCGTCGAACGCAATGACGACACCGCCGAGCAGGAACCCGCCGAACCGGCGAGTCCGCGCCGCAATCTCTATATCGCGCTCGGCGCCGCCGCGGCGGTCATCGTGGCGTTCGCCCTGTTCTGGGTATTGATCGGGCCTGGCGCACGCCCGGATCAGGTCGCCATACCCGACCTTTCGAACAAATCAGCGCAACAGGCCCAGGATTCGCTGCAGAAGCTCGGCTTCATGGTGGCCATCCAGCAGAAGCCGGATAACAAGGTCGCCACCGGCAATGTCATCTCCACCCAGCCGCTCGGCGGCTCCCGGGTCGACAAGGGCAGCACGATTACCGTGCAGGTCTCCGCCGGACCGGCGCAGGTGCAGATTCCTCGGCTCGACGGCATGACCCAGGAGCAGGCCGAACAGCAGCTCAACGCCAGCGGGTTGCGGATGGATCCGAATGTGCAGCGCAAGCCGTCGAGTGCGCAGGAGACGGACAAGGTGATCGGCACCGATCCCTCGGCGGGTTCGCGTGTGGATGTCGATCGGGCCATCGTCGTGATCCTCGGCTCTGGGCCGGAGCAGATCCGGGTGCCGAATGTGGTCGGTCAAGACATCAGCGTCGCGCAGCCGAATCTGGTGGACAGCTCCGGATTCAAGATCACCATCCAGGAGGTGCCGTCCGCCAAGCCCAAGGGCGAGGTCATCGCGACCACCCCATCGGGTGGTACCACCGCGGACAAGGGGTCCACGGTCACCGTGCAGGTCTCCAGCGGCGACATCGTCATGCCGAGCCTGGTCGGCCTGACCACGGCGCAGGCGGTGGACAAACTGCGGCAGGCAGGCTGGACCGGCACATCGGCACAGATCAGCCAATCCACCCAGGGCACGTTCGATACGAACAGCGTCGGTCGGGTTGTCAGCCAGCAGCCTGCGGCCGGATCAGCGCTCGGGAAGAACGGAACGGTATCGATCACCACCTACGTCCTCGGTCCGCCCTGATAGCCGTGCCCAGGGCAGGGGCCTGAGTAGCGCGGAGGCTGACCGCGCGGTCCGATCGGCGCGACAATGGGCCTGCGTGGATCGGCGCCGATGCGGATGTCGAAGAGCTGCTCTATGCGATGAAGCGTCACCGGCTCGAGCGCATGCCGGCGATCGAAGCCGAACCGCTGGTCGGGATGATCGGCGAGTTCGACTCGGCAGCCAGCTCGACGACAACCAGCTCAGCGAATTCGTACCGAGCCAGGTCCGCGATCAGGAAAGATCCAGGTGGCGATTCATCGACATCGCCTCCTCGGCCAGCTCCCGCAATTCGACTACCTCGACACCGTGCTGGCGCAGCTGCTCCACCCCGACGCAATTGGGGACGAAAGTCGTCGGTTCCCGCCACGCGATGACGACGCGTGCGATCCCGGCCCGCAGAATCCGGTCGGTGCACGGCAGGCGGGTCGCGGTGGCGCGCTGGGAACACGGTTCCAGGGTGCTGTAGATCGTCGCGCGAGCCAGCCGGGGATCGTCCGCGTCGAGCTTGTCGAGCGCGGACTCCTCGGCATGGACCTTCACGTCGGTCTCGCGCGAATAGCCGGTCGAGATCTCGACGCCGTCGGCCACAATGACCGCGCCGACAGAGAACGCGGTCGAGCTGGGCGGGCACAGCCGTGCCAGTTCTATTGCCCGACGCATGAATTGGATATCGTTCCGGTCAGCCGTCATCGAGAGACCTCCGCGGTCGGGGACACTCAGCACTCATGCGCGGCATCGCCGGATTGTCGCGGCAGGTAGCGCAGCAGCGCGACGTCGCCGATCCGAGTGACCTCGGCCAAACACATCCTGTGTTGCGGGTATGCGGCGGGGCCGAGGAAGCGCGGCGCGGCGGCGTGTCCGACGACGATCGGCGCGACCGCCAGCTGCAATTCGTCGGCCAGCTCCGCCGCGAGAAACTGTGTGAGGATGCGGGTGCCCCCCTCGACCATCAGCCGGGCGATGCCGCGGCGACCGAGATCGTCGAGCAACGCACCGAGGTCGATATCGTCACCGAGCGCGACCACCTCCGCCAGACCCGCCAGTCGATCGCCGAGCTTCGACGCACCTGCTTGTGTGGTGTAGACGAGTTTGTCACCGCCGTGGTGCCAGAAATGCAGCTCGGGATCCAGATCACCGCGTGCGCTCACGGCGATCTTCAACGGATACTCCGGCTTCCCGGCCGCAACCCGCGCGGCCCGCCGGTCGGCACTGTTGACCAGCAATCGCGGATTATCGCGCCGCAACGTTTCGGCACCGATCAGGATCGCATCGGACTGCGCCCGCACCTGATCCACCCGATCGAAATCCGCGGCGTTGGACAGCTTCAGCCGCTGCGGGGTCGCATCGTCGATGTATCCGTCGATACTTACCGCGACGGACAGCAGCACATAGGGCCGTTGCGTCACTGGGTCACCAGTGCCGCGACCTCCGCCTCCAGCATCTCCACCAGGCCCTCGGACGGACGCTCGCCACAAATCTCCAGCCAGTTCGCCAACATCCGATGTCCGCCCTGGGTCAGCACCGATTCGGGATGGAACTGCACGCCGTGAATCGGCAGCGTGTGGTGCCGCATGGCCATCACGATCCCGGATTCGGTGCGCGCGATCACTTCGATATCGGCGGGCAAGGTGTTCTCCAGGACCGTGAGCGAGTGGTATCGAGTCGCGGTGAACGGGTCGGGCAGACCGGCCAGCACACCAGCGCCGAGATGGAAGACCGAGCTGGTCTTGCCGTGCAGCAGCTCGGGCGCGCGAGTCACCGTGGCGCCGAAGGCCTCGCCGATGGCCTGATGGCCGAGGCAGACCCCGAGCAACGCAATGTTGTGCCGGGCGCAGGCGTGCACCAGATCGATGCTCGCGCCGGCCCGATCCGGAGTGCCCGGACCGGGGCTGATGAGAATGCCGTCGTATTCGGTGACAACCGCGTCCAGATCGGCCAGCTTCGGGTCGTCATTGCGCCAGACCACGGCCTCGGCACCCAACTGGCCGAGGTACTGCACCAGGTTGAACACGAAGCTGTCGTAGTTGTCGACGACCAGTACACGCATGCCGATGAGATTACGTGGCGAACCGGCGGACCGTCGCGCGCATTACCAGTTGGGATAGCCTAGAGGCAGACCGGAGGGGACCTGAGCCCTCACCCGGACCGTCTCGGCCCCCGCCGGATCGGGTTCTGTGGTGCGCGAGCTCGGCCATAATTCAACCGAATCCTCCCCCGCCGGTACCCGACCTGAACGCCGAACACGAGGACGACATGCCCAAGTCGAAGGTCCGTAAGAAGACCGACTACACAATCAATCCCGCCAGCCGCACACCGGTCAAGGTGAAGGCCGGGCCGTCTCCGGTCTGGTACGTCGTGATCATGCTCGGCTTCATGCTGGCCGGGCTGGTCTGGCTGCTCGTCTACTATCTGGCCAACGACCGCATCACCTGGATGGCGGATCTCGGGGCGTGGAACTTCCTGATCGGCTTCGGTCTGATGGTCGTCGGCCTGATCATGACCATGCGGTGGCGCTGACCTGCCCGATCGCTGGTCGTTTCGAGCGACCTGCAAGCAGTCGCTAGCAGCCGGATTACAGACGTGTCATTAATGCACACCTGTGGATAACTATGTGGACAACTCGAGGAACGATGGGGGAAGTGATACGTGGATCCCGAATCCGATTCGTCTGATCCGCTTCCCGAACCACGCACTACCTGGACCACGCCGATGGCCGCACTCATCGCGGTCACCATCGGCGGCGTGGTGCTCGCCGGTGCCGCTATACTCGCGAAGGACGGACCGAGTCGACTGCTGATCGGATTGGCGGCGGCCGGCCTGCTGGCGCTGGCCGGAATCGGATTCCGACAGCGTCCGCGTTTGAGCATTACCGCCGATCCACAGCCACGGCTGGTGGTTCGCGGTCTCACCGGACCGACCGCATACTCCCGCGATCAGATAATGCGGGCCCGAGTCGTCGGTTATCGCCGCCTCGGCCGCAAAAATCCCATGCTCGAAATCGATGTCGAGCACCACGGCGACGAACGCCTGCTGATCTTCGGCCGCTGGGACCTCGGCAGCAGTCCAGACGAGGTCTTCGAAACCCTCGTCGCACACGGCTTGGCGCAGTAGCCGCGCGCCGAAGGTGCGAGGCGGCAACGCACACCGCAGCCATCAAGTGACACAGCTACCGCAGTGATATGGCCGCGGCGACGATGATGGCGAGGGCCGTCACGGCGACCGCGGCAACTGCCGCCCAGCCGATCAGCCGTACGTTCTCCTGGGTTTTCGCGCGTAACCACTCCGGCAGGAAAAGAATGCCGAGTGTGGCAAGGGTGCCCGCGGCGAGTCCGCCGAGGTGTCCCGCCAACGAGATACCGGGCAGTGAGAAGCTGATGAAGACATTGATGCCGATGAGGATCAGCATCTGATTCGGATTCTGTCGCACCCGGATCAGGACCACCGTGATCGCGCCGAACAGTCCGTAGACCGCACACGATGCGCCCGCGGTGAGGCTATCCCTGGCGAAAAGCATGACGGCGGCCGAACCACCGAGCAGTGACACCAGGTAGACCACCAGATAGCGCCCCCAACCGAGCACCGGCTCGATACCGCGGCCGACCACATACAGCGCGAACATATTGAGTAGCAGGTGAATCGGGCCGTAGTGCAGGAAGCCGGAGCCGATCAGCCGCACATACTGACCGTGCGCGACGGCGGGCGGATACAGCACCCAGTCGATGTAGAGCGCGGAATGCCCGGTGTTCTCCACCAGACTCTTCGATTGGCCCGCGGTGACCGCGAAGACGATCGTGTTCAGCGCGATCAGCACATAGGTGACGTAGGGAATCGGGGTCCGCGCGGTCTGCGTCGCACCGGCGACGGTGCGCACCGGCCGGACCTCACGCTGTCCCTGACGGACGCAGTCGACGCAGTGCTGTCCGACCGCCGCGGGTCGCAGACATTCCGGACAGGCCGGCCGCCCGCACCGAGTGCAGGCCAGGCCCGTAGGACGATTGGGGTGGCGGACGCACGTCGGTGCGGGCGGTTGAGCATTCATCGGATTATTCGATAGTGATCTTGGAGACGGTGACGGCTTCCTTGGGACGGTCGTTGCGATCGGTCGGCGTGGTCGCGATGGCATCGACGACCTTGCGCGAATCGGGGTCGACGACCTCCCCGAAGATGGTGTGCTTGCGGTTCAGATGTGGCTGCGCGCCGACGGTGATGAAGAATTGCGAACCGTTGGTGCCCGGTCCGGCGTTCGCCATCGCCAGCAGGTAGCCGCGATCGAAGCGCAGCTCCGGGTGGAATTCGTCGCCGAATTCGTAGCCGGGTCCACCGCGTCCGGTACCGGTCGGGTCACCACCTTGAATCATGAACCCGTCGATCACCCGGTGGAAACTCACGCCGTCGTAGAACGGGCCGGAGCTGCCGCCGCTGGCGTTCTGCGTCGTGTACGGTGCCGATCCGTCGGCCAGGCCGATGAAGTTCCGCACCGTCTTCGGGGCGTGGTTACCGAAGAGCGCGATCTTGATATCACCGTGGTTGGTATGCAGCGTGGCCACGGCGGTCTGATTCGGTGAGGTCACCCCGTCATGCTAGTCAGCGAGACACCCGAGTTCGCCACACCGGCCCCTAGCCACGCAGGGATCACATGATTCTGTGCATCGAGACAATGATCTCGCGGGCACACGCGTCAGGGCTGACTCGACCATGACGTCGCAGTCGGCCGCCCACGCTGCTATGACACTCGAGTCTGGGCCCGAATACGCGGAGAGGCGGATGGGCATCGGGCAGGGTGCGGCTGTGATCGGGCACTACTGCGCGATGCGCCGTCATGTGCCACAGTTGTCGAATGACCTTGGGGCGCCTACTCACCTCCGCACGTTCCCGTAACCGACTGATCGCCGCGGTCGTCGTCGCGCTGGCCGGTGGCGTGGCTTGGTTGGTCCGCAGCAAGCGCCCCCAACCGCCGCAACCGGCGCCTGCCCCGCCGCGCATCGGATACTCCCGCAACGGTTCCGCACCGAACCCCTTGGCGGGTGCCGGCGCGGACAACGGTCGCTGACGACCGTGAGCTCGGAGCCGGTCAGCGGCTGACGGTGCGTTTGTACTGCCGCAGCGCGAGCGGGATGAATACCGCCAGGATGACCAGCACCCACGCCAGCGTGGTCGCCACCGGATGCTGCATGGACCAGGCGTCCGATTTCGGCGCCATCGGACTGGTATTGCCGAACAGATCGCGCGTCGCCTGGGTGACCGCCGAAACCGGATTCCATTCGGCGAATACCCGCAGCGCCGTCGGCAGATTCTCGAGTGGCACGAAGGTATTGGCCAGGAAGGTCAGCGGGAAGATCACCATGAAGCTGGCGTTGTTGAACACCTCGGGCGCGCGGACCAGCAGGCCGACCACGGCCATGATCCACGAGATCGCGTACGCGAACAGCAGCAACAGCACATAGGCAAGTACCGCGTCGAGCAATGATCCGCGAATCCGCCAGCCGACGACATAACCGGTCACCGACATCACCACCAGGCTGACCACATTGATCACCACATCGCTGATGGTGCGCCCGACCAGAACCGCCGACGGCGCCATCGGCAGCGAGCGGAATCGGTCGATAATGCCCTTCTGCATATCCTCGGCCAGGCCCAATCCGGTGAACGTCGCGCCGAACACCACCGACTGCGCGAAGATGCCCGCGATCAGGAACTCCCGGTAGCCGCCCGACATGCCGGGCACCTGGATCGCCGAGCCGAAGATGTAGGCGAACAGCAGCACGAACATGATCGGTGACAGCGTCGAGAAGATCAGCACATCGGGCACCCGCTTGATCTTGATGACGTTGCGTTTGGCAATAGTCACACTGTCGGTGCAGACGATGACGAGGCGTTCGCCGAGCGGCATGCGAGTTCTGGTGTCCACGGTGGCCACGGTCATCACTTGCGTCCTTCCGTTACTTCGAGCCGATCCGCAGGCTTGTCACCATTGCCGTTGATCAACTCCTCGGCCTCGTGACCGGTGAGCGTGAGGAAGACATCGTCCAGTGACGGACGACGCAGACCGACGTCGTGGATCTGCACATTGTGGGTGCTCAGTCGGCCGATGGCATCGACGAGCGCCTGCGATCCGTCGCTGACCGGAACGGTGATCCGGCGCAGTCCGGGTTCGAGATGGATCTCCCCGTCAGCCAATCCCTGCAGTGCCTCCTGGGCGGTCGCGAGGTTGTCGGCGTGGTCGACGGTGAGTTCGATGCGGTCGCCGCCGACCATGGTTTTGAGTTCATCCGCGGTGCCGCGAGCGATCACCTTGCCGTGGTCGATCACCGCGATGGCATCGGCCAGCCGGTCGGCCTCCTCCATGTACTGCGTGGTGAGCAAGAGCGTGGTGCCGCCGGCCACCAGTTCCTCGATGACATCCCAGAGGTCGAGGCGCGCACGCGGATCGAGTCCGGTGGTCGGCTCATCCAGGAAGAGCACCGGTGGATTGGCCACCAGCGCACCGGCCAGGTCCAGCCGCCGGCGCATACCGCCCGAATAGCCCTTGACCGGCCGGTCGGCGGCATCGCTCAGTCGGAAGCGCTCCAGCAATTCCCGCGCGCGCTCCTTACTGCGCTGCACGCCCATGTGATAGAGCCGACCGACCATCTCCAGGTTCTCGAAGCCGGTGAGATATTCATCGACGGCGGCATACTGCCCGGACGCGCCGATGCGCGAGCGCAGGGCCTGTGGATTGCGCAGCACGTCGATACCCGCGACGGTCACGCGCCCGGCATCGGGAATGAGCAGGGTGGTGAACACCCGGACCGTGGTGGTCTTGCCCGCGCCGTTGGGTCCGAGCAATGCGGTGACGGTGCCCTCGGGCACCGCCAAGTCGAGTCCATCGAGGGCGACCAGCTGGCCGTATCGCTTGACCAGACCCTCGGCGACGATTGCGTCGGGCATGTTTCTCCTGCGGTTCGCTCGCTCCGGCGAGGTGGCTCATTACTCGAGTCAGTATTGCCCTAGGCACCGACAATTTCCGGTGATTTTTCGTCCACCTGGGCTTTCCCACCGATCTATCGGGCGACCGAACGCAAAACGGTCGCATCCCGTTCCGGGCGGTGCTCGGGGGTGCCGGTTCGGGATGCGACCGATTCGATCTTCGCGCCCGGTACCGGTCCGATCGCGCGTAGCGCACTACCCGATTCGGGCCCGGCTGCTACTCGCGATCCGCGTGGCCGACATGCCCGCGCCCGAACGACACGCGACAAATCCGACCGAATCCGCCGTCCAACTGATGTACCCACAGAGCGATTCTGGACGCGCAGCAACCGGTCGGCATGGTTTTCACATTTGTCTCGACCGCGAAGTGAGCGCGGACCTGGTCGTAAATCACTGCGCGACAACATTTTTGACAACAGTCAGGGAATCGACGAACAGGCCGTCAACCGACCGGTTCGGCTCTCGGGGCGGCGTCCGCGCCTGTCGCAGGTGAGCCGTCCCGAAAAATCTTGGAAAGTGGTGATCCCCACGCACACACAAATCCGGATCATCGCGTAGGATCATTCACGTCGGCCCCTCCCCCCCGGGCCGACCTTACGCGGGCCTCGGCTAACTCCCCCCCTTCGCCGAGGCCCGCTCCCCATTTCTGGGCAGATCAGCTATTTGTCGGCACCGTTAATGTCCACCGATCGCCACGCCGCCGTCAACCGTTGCGCCCGTACCTTTTCGGCGGTCGCCAGCAACCGACGATCCCGCTCCCACCGCTCGCGAACGACCGGATCGGCCTGAGCCCACAGTGGCTCCAGTTCCGTCAGCGTCTGCTCGAAATACTCGTACGCACCACCCAAAGCGATATGACCGCCGGGCGAGGTCGGCCGATCCATCTCGAGGCCGCGCGCGAATGCCACCGCCGCGAGTAACCGCTGCAACGTCGTCCGCGGCCAGCCGGACTCGCGCCCGACTCGAACCAGCCAGCCGAGGACGGCCGCGAGCACATGGACGTCTTCGATGGTGCGGAACGGCTTGAGGAAATCCGAGTAACCGTCGCCGGGTAGCGGTTCGGCCGCGGCATCGGTAAATGACACCGAGCCGTGCGGGATTTCGGGTGCGAACGGTACGCCGGGCAGATTCGTCACATTGACGCCAGGCTGAGTCGCATCGACGAGCACCGCGCGCAGTTGATTGCGGCCGTCGGCCGCGGTGCCCGCGCTGGCGATCACCAACATCCGACGCGCGAGTAGCCCCAAGGTGGTGAATGTCTTGGTGCCGTTGACCCGCCAGCCAGCGTCGGTCTCGGTCACCTGGGTCGTGATCGCCGAGGGATGTGCGCCGCCCGTCTCGGTCGCGGATACCGCGACCAGCTCATCGGCGGGAAGTTCGGGCAGCAACGCCCGCATGGCCTGTTGATATCCGGACAGGAATGCGAAACCCAGTCGATCCGCAGCGAAACCACCGGCGATCGCGATATCGATCGTGGTGTCGAACCGCGCGGCAACCGCGCGGTGCCGCGTCCACGCATCGGTGATCGACTCGAGCGGTGTCGGATCGAGCGCCTCGGTCAGCAGGTAGTCGAACACAGAGTCCACTCATGCACGCTAACCGACAATCATCGCCCTGCTCACCCTTGGAAGCCAGCGACGACCTCGCAATCCTTATCCGGAAGGTCGGCGATGCGATAGGAGAATCTCAGGATCACCAGGTATCACTGACTGGTCATCCCCCTCCTGAGGAGCCTGACCAGTGACGAAACCATATCTCGCGCGCCGAAGGGCGCTCTACGACGCCGAGGCGCGGCTATCGTGGGTGCTGGCCGCACTGGCCGGTCTCATCGGCGCCGCGGCCTTCATGCATACCGAGGGCTACTTCGTCACTTTCATGACCGGCAATACCGAGCGCGCCGTGCTCGGCTATTTCCACGACGAGCCCGATATCGCCGTCGCAGCCGCCCTGCTCATGCTCTCGTTCCTCGCCGGCGTCGTGGTGGCTTCCTGGTGCCGCAGACACTACTGGTCCGGTCATCCGCACGGTCCGACTCTGCTCACCACACTCAGCCTCGCCATGGCGTCCCTGCTGGACGGCATCCTCTACTGGGCGACCAACGCCACCAATATCGATTTCCTCCCGATCCTGTTCGTAGCCTTCGGCGTCGGCGCGCTCAACACATCATTCGTCAAGAACGGCGAGGTCTCGATTCCGCTGAGCTACGTCACCGGCACCCTCGTCAAAATGGGCCAGGGCATCGAACGCCATATCGGCGGGGGCGACTACGCCGACTGGCTCGGCTACTTCCTGCTCTATGCCGCCTTCTGCACAGGCGCGCTCCTGGGCGGATTGCTCAGCCTGCTCGTCGCGGGCTGGGCCATGCTGATCACCGCCACCGTGGTGTGCCTGATCACTACCGGCTACACCTACCTGCACCTGGACCGTCACGGCCCGCCCACGACGGGCTGACGCTGTGCACACTGTCGATACGGCGGATACCGTTGTCTGGTGGGGAGTTTCGATGAGCTGACGCCGGATCGCCTTGCGACACTTGTGCTGCGGCACTTGTCCGACGTCGGAAAAGAGGTCGCGGAGTATGACGCCGAGGCTTTCCGGATCGATCTGATCGATGGATCCGAGATCGGACTCGGCAATGTGTATTACGACGCTGTTCGCCTTTCCGGAGCGGGGCGGGCGGCGCGCATCGCGCGGTTTCTGAATTGGGTGGGTGGCGACGAATACGTGCACCTGCTCACCTGGGAGCAAGCTCGTCCGCTATTGCGCCCGATTCTGCGTTCGGCCACGTACCAACAAGCGGCGCTGGACGATCTGTTGCACCGCAAACCGTTGGTCACCCACGAAGCCGCGCGGTTCGTCAGCCGTCCGGCATTTCCATTCGTAGACGAGTTGGTCGCGATCGACCAGGCGGACTCCCGAACCGTCATCAACCACTCGATCCTGGCGAGTTGGCCGGTCTCGGCCGACGAGGTCTTCGCGGCGGCTCGCGAAAATCTGGAAGCCATTGCGCAACCGCATAATCCGCGCGGCAATGCCATCCTCAGCCGCACCGATCACGAGGGCAGCGCATACCTGACCTCTTGGCCGCTCGCGCCGGGATGGTTGGCGAGCTTCAGCCAGCGCTACGCCGGCCGCCGGCCGGTCGTCTTCATGCCCGATAGAGACACTCTGATCGTTGTCCCCGATATCCCACATCTGCTCGCCCGCATCTACCGTCAGGTCGACCAGCAGTACGTAGATGCGCGCCACCGCCTTTCGCCCCAGGGCTACACCCTCGACGAGGACAACACCGTGGTCCCCTTCGACCGTGCGGGCCGACACGAACAACACCGAACCGCCGTGCGCGCCGGATACCACCTGGCCATCCGGGAATACGCCGCGCAGGCCGACTGGCTCAACGAGGCACTCGAACGTGACCTCGAATTCACCCACTACAGCTTGAAGATGGCGATCGTAGGCGAGGTAAAGCCGGCAGGCACCGACACCCGCCCGTACACCTACACCGTCTGGGGCAAAGGCGTCGACTACCTACTCCCCGCCGCCGACTACATCATGTTCGCCAGTACCGACACCGACAACATCGCCGTCCCAATTTGCACAGTACCGCTCACGGCGGCCCTCGAAATAACCGGCCTCACACCGGTTCCCGGCATGTCGCCCATTCGCTTCGAAGCGCGCTTCTGGCCCGATGAAACAATGCTCAGCCAACTGAAGCGAGCCTCGGTCGCCCTGTGAATCGGACCGGACTCGGTCCGAATATCCGACTGCTTACGGCAAACCTGTGCAAGATGGCACATCGCTCTAACCGCACGACCTTGCACGTTGCTGGCCTGTCGATTATGCGCAGAGTTTCACCCGTCGGCGGTCCACCCACTGGGTGTGACGCCGACCCCCATGGACGCAGCGACCGCCATCGCATGTCGCGTCACTCCAAAACTGTTGATGAGCGCGAAATTTCGTGATGTCCAAGGCACGCCCGGGCCGAAACTGTTCGAACCAGGAAAGGATGTATGAATAGGTGAACCCCGCGGATGAGATCCTCGAGCTGACCGATGCGTTCTACCAACATCCGCACGAGGTCTACGAGGCTTTGCGTCAGCGCGGCCCAATTCATCGCGTCCGCTTGGACGGAGTGCTCGGCTGGATGATCGTTGATCACGACGTGGCCGAACAGGCCTTCGTCGAGCCGACCATCAGCAAGAAGAGCGGATCGCCGCGAGGGGAGGCCGTGATGACCGAACACGGTGCACGATCGAACCGGACGAATTCATCATCATCTCCATCGCAGCAGCCAACCGCGACCCGAAACGATTCACCACTCCAGACCAATTCGATCCCACCCGTACCGACACCCGAAACATCGCCTTCGGCCACGGCATCCACTACTGCATCGGCGCCGCCCTAGCCCGCGTGGAAGCAACGATCGCCCTCACCCGCCTACCGGCCCGCATCCCGGAAATGTCACTCGAGATACCAGCCAGCAAGCTCACATGGCGAAAAAGCCTCCTGATCCGGGGCCTGACCACCCTCCCCAACCACCTGCGTACCACCACCGTGACAGCGGACAACGCCGCCGAGGATGGAAACCCCCTGGACAGAACCAGAAAACCTCGACGAGCCACAACTCTCAACGGTCTAGCCCCCCGCGCCGGTCGCCCTCTGAGCGCACCATCTGTCGATCCAACGCCCCCAGGCAAACCACCCCAAGCGGCCGGCGCGACATCCAAACAGGCGAATGTGTGAACATCCTCGCCTCGCCTGGCATATGCGCGGACGAAACCGGGAATCGGAAATCCAACTGAGCGCGACATTCGGGTAGGCGAGCCGAGCGCAGGAGTCGAGGGCTCAGCGCGACACCGGCCAGCGAGCTAGACCTTGGATTAGAGGCTGAGCGCGAGACGTAGACAGCGCGCAAGTATCGGTGCTATGGCTATGGCTATGGCTATGGCTATGGCTATGGCTATGGCTATGGCTATGGCTATGGCTATGGCTATGGCTATGGACCGAGCACATCACCCCTGCAAGCGAGCCAGCCACGTGGGGGGTCCGGGGGGCGATGCCCCTCCGGGGCGGGGCTTGGGGGCTCCGCCCCCAAAAAACACGCGAAACAAACAAGGCGAGCGCTCACCGCGAGCACTCGCCTCCCAGTTTGTGGAGCCTAGGGGAATCGAACCCCTAACCCCTGCCTTGCAAAGGCAGTGCTCTGCCAATTGAGCTAAGGCCCCGAATCCCTACTGTCCGAAGACAGTTCAGCGGGTGGTGACTTCGTGCCACAGGTCCGCATCGTCGCGCTTGCGCAGCTTGGTGACTCCGATGAGAACCGCGACAACGACACCGATCGTGAGAAGAATTTTCATGATTCCCACCCTACTGTGATGTTCGGGAGTGGGCCTAGGAGGACTTGAACCTCCGACCTCTTCGTTATCAGCGAAGCGCTCTAACCGCCTGAGCTATAGGCCCTTATTTCCTGTTCGGGTACCCGCCGGAGCTGCTAACCGAACCGAGGCACGAGATTACCTTACCCGGCTGCTGATGACCAAAACGGCCGGTCACCGCCCTGCGCGAGGACAGCGACCGGCCGCGCGGACACCCGTTCTAGTCGGGGTCGGCCAGGGTCACCTGGATACCACCGACGAGGTCACAGCACTGGTTGTAGATGAAGACGCCGACGGTCGCCAATGCGGTGAAAAGCACCACATTGATCAACCCGATGACACCCGCATAGCCGAATACGGAACCGGCATCCACCAACCCCACCGAGCCGCTATCCGAGGAGACCATATCGGTGAAGGTGCTGTTGAGCCGCTCCCACACACCCATGCCCTCGAGCACGATATAGAGCAGACCGACCGCGAGCATCCACACGAAGAACATGGCCACGCTGATCACCAGCGAGATCTTCAGCGTCGACCACGGGTCGATCCGGCGGATCTGCACTGTGGCCCGCAATGGCTCCCCGGAGGCTACGGCCGCCGCGACGGCGACCGGAACCGCTGGCGAGACCGGTGTGGCCTGCGGACCCGCCGGGGTCTCGACCGGCAGCGGATGCCGGATCTCGGACAGGTCCGGCATGTCCTTGATCAGTTCCGGGCGTGCGATGCTGCGGGTCGGTCCGTCGATGCCGACGGACTTCACCATCGCCGCTTCCTTGCGCGCCGCCTTGGCCGCGAGATCCGCGGTGGTACGGGCATTGCCGCCACCGAGACCGCCACCGCCGAGCCCACCACCACCACCGCCGCCGCCGCCGCTGAGCCCGCCACCGCCGAGCCCACCACCGGTGGAATTCGGGCGACCGGTCACCGGCGACTGCCCGGGCCGGTACAGGTTCGACTGCGGCTCCCGCTGCGGCAGCTGCGACCAGCCCTCCTGAAAGGGCGACTGGCCGCCGCCGTTCGATCCCGAGCGCTCGCCCGGCTGCGGCGCGGTCGACTCGCCGGAGTTACCCGGCCGAGCCGCCCGCTGATCGAATGCCTCCGACTTATCCGCACCCGAGCTCGACTCCGGCGCCTTGAACGCGACTTCGCCTTGCTGGCTGTGCATTTCGTGCGGCTGAGCTCCTCCCTGCGGGCCATTCGGCTGGCCGTTCTCGGCCGATGCGACCGGCCGTGGGATCGGCCGCGGCGGAATCGGTGACGGTGCGATCCGTTCGGTTACACCGTTCGTCTGGTGCCGCTCGTCGTTCGGCTGATTCGTGGTCAATGGGAATCCTTAGATCCGTTCGTTGCCGCCGCTGGGGGGTTACTGCTCAGAGGAACCGGTGTCGCCGTCTCCGCCGACGATCGAATCAGGATCGGGTTCGTCGGCATTGCGCGCGATAGCAAGCAACGTATCGCCATCGGCGAGGTTCATCAATCGCACGCCCTTGGTCTGTCGTCCAGCCTTACGAACCTGCTTCGCCGCCGTCCGGATTACGCCACCGCCGGACGTGATCGCGTACAACTCATCCTCGTCATCGACGATGAGCGCACCGACCAGGGTGCCACGTTTGATGTCATATTGGATAGTCAATACGCCTTTACCGCCGCGACCCTGCGGGGTGTACTCCTCGATCGCGGTCCGCTTGGCGTAACCGCCGGAGGTCGCGACAAGCAGATAGGTGTCGGCGCGAACCACATTGAGCGACAACAGTTCATCGTCGGTATTGAATCGCATGCCCTGCACACCGGAGGTGGCCCGGCCCATCGGACGCAGTGCCTCATCGGTGGCGGAGAAGCGAATCGACTGACCGCGCGCCGAGACCAGCAGCAGATCGTCATCGGCCGAGCACAGTACGGCGCCGACCAATTCGTCGTCGTCGCGCAGATTCACCGCAACGATGCCGCCGCTGCGGTTGGAATCGAAATCGGACAGCTTCGACTTCTTGACCAGACCGTTCTTGGTGGCGAGCACCAGGTAGGGCGCATCTTCGTAGCCCTTGATCTGGATGATCTGGGCGATCTTCTCATCGGGCTGGAACGCGAGCAGATTCGCGACGTGCTGACCGCGCGCGGTCCGGCTCGCCTCGGGCAGTTCGTAGGCCTTGGCCCGGTACACCCGGCCTTTATTGGTGAAGAACAGCAGCCAGTCGTGCGTGGAGCTGATGAAGAAGTGCTTGACGATGTCGTCCTGCTTGAGCCCCGCGCCCTGTACACCCTTACCGCCGCGCTTCTGGCTGCGGTACAGGTCGGTCTTGGTGCGCTTGGCGTAACCGGTCTCGGTGACGGTGACGACCACATCCTCGCGGGCGATGAGATCCTCATCGGCCATATCGCCGTCATTGGCCACGATCTTGGTGCGCCGCTCATCGCCGTACTTCTCGACGATTTCGGCCAGTTCGTCGCGCACGATCGCGCGCTGGCGCTCCGGCTTTTCCAGAATGTCCTTGAGGTCGGCGATTTCGGCCTCGATCTTGGCCAATTCGTCGACGATCTTCTGCCGCTCCAGGGCGGACAGTCGACGCAACTGCATATCGAGGATGGCGGTGGCCTGGATCTCGTCGATATCCAGCAACTGCATAAGGCCGGTGCGCGCGGTGTCGGTATTGGCCGAACGCCGAATCAGCGCGATGACCTCGTCCAGTGCGTCCAGCGCCTTGACCAGACCGCGCAGGATGTGCGCCCGTTCCTCGGCCTTGCGCAGCAAGTACCTGGTCCGGCGGATGATGACTTCCAACTGATGCTCGACGTAGAGCCGGATCATCTGATCCAGACGCAGCGTGCGCGGCACCCCGTCGACGATCGAGAGCATGTTCGCGCCGAAGCTGGTCTGCAGCTGGGTGTGCTTGTAGAGGTTGTTCAGCACAACCTTGGCAACCGCGTCGCGCTTGATGGTGACCACGATCCGCATACCCGCGCGGTCCGAAGACTCGTCGTGGATGTCGGAGATGCCCGCGATCTTGCCGTCCTTCACCTGCTCCGCGATGGAGTTGATGAAGTTGTCGGTATTGACCTGGTACGGCAGTTCGGTGATGACGATCGTGGTGCGGCCGCGGTTGTCCTCTTCGATCTCGACCACACCGCGCATCCGGATCGAACCGCGACCGGTGGTGTAGGCATCCTGGATGCCCTGACTACCGACGATGAGGCCGTAGGTCGGGAAGTCCGGCCCCTTCACCCGCTCCATGCAGGCGGCCAGGGTCGCCTCTTCGTCCGCGTCGTAGTTCTCCAGCGCCCAGTAGATCGCCTCGGCCAACTCATTGAGGTTGTGCGGCGGAATGTTGGTCGCCATACCGACCGCGATGCCGTTGCTGCCGTTCATCAACAGGTTGGGCACACGGCTGGGGAGAACGGTCGGCTCCTGTGAGCGCCCGTCGTAGTTCGGCGTGAAATCGACTGTCTCGTGGTCGATTTCCCGTAGCAGCTCCATGGCCAGCGGAGTCAGGCGGCATTCGGTGTAGCGCATGGCGGCCGCGCCGTCATTGCCGCGGGAGCCGAAGTTGCCCTGACCGTCGACCAGCGGATAGCGCAGCGACCACGGCTGGGCCATACGCACCAAGGTGTCGTAGATGGAGGCGTCACCGTGCGGGTGGTAGTTACCCATCGTCTCGGCAACCGGACGGGCGGACTTCACATAGCCGCGATCGGGCCGGTAGCCGTTGTCGTACATCGCGTAGAGCACACGGCGATGCACCGGCTTGAGGCCGTCGCGGACGTCCGGCAGCGCGCGACCGACGATCACGCTCATCGCGTAATCGATATAGCTGCTCTGCATTTCGTTCTGGATATCGACCGGCTCGATCCGGTCACCCGCTCCGCCGTTGGGTGGCAGGGTGGTTTCAGTCATCTAAAAGTCTCCTTTGGCACCGGACGTGGAACCTCACGTCACGCCGGTTACACGTCGAGGAAGCGAACGTCCTTGGCATTGCGGGTGATAAAGCTGCGACGTGCCTCGACGTCCTCGCCCATCAGGATGGAGAACAGCTCGTCGGCCGCGGCGGCATCATCGAGGGTGACCTGACGCAGCACCCGCACCGCAGGATCCATGGTGGTCTCCCAGAGTTCCTTGGCGTTCATCTCGCCGAGACCCTTGTAGCGCTGGACACCGTCGTCCTTGTTGATCTTCTTGCCCGCGGCGAGCCCCGCCTCGAGCAGACCGTCACGCTCGCGATCGGAGTAGGCGAACTCCGGATCGGAGCGCTGCCACTTCAGCTTGTACAGCGGCGGTTGCGCGAGATACACGTGCCCGTGCTCGACGAGCGGCCGCATGAAGCGGAACAGCAGCGTCAGCAGCAGGGTCGAGATGTGCTGGCCGTCGACATCGGCGTCGGCCATCAGCACGATCTTGTGATAGCGCAGCTTGGCGATATCGAATTCGTCGTGGATGCCGGTGCCGAAGGCGGTGATGATCGACTGCACCTCGTTGTTCTTCAGAACGCGGTCGATACGGGCCTTCTCGACATTGATGATCTTGCCGCGCAGCGGCAGGATCGCCTGATACATCGAGTCGCGGCCGGATTTGGCCGAGCCACCGGCGGAGTCGCCCTCCACGATGTAGATCTCGGACTTGCTCGGATCCTTGGACCGGCAGTCGGCCAGCTTGCCGGGCAGGCCGCCGAGATCGGTCGCGCTCTTGCGCCGCACCAGCTCACGCGCCTTGCGGGCCGCGACCCGGGCCTGTGCCGAGGAGACCGCCTTGTTCACGATGGTCTTCGCGTCGGCAGGGTTGGCCTCGAACCAATGCGAGAGGTGCTCGTTGCAGGTGCGCTGCACGAACGACTTCACCTCGGTGTTGCCGAGTTTGGTCTTGGTCTGGCCCTCGAACTGCGGCTCGCCGACCTTCACGCTGACGATCGCGGCCAAGCCCTCACGGATGTCGTCACCGGTGAGGTTGCCGTCCTTGTCCTTGAGCAGTTTCTTGTCTTTGGCGTACTTGTTGACCACCGTGGTGAGCGCCGCGCGGAAGCCCTCCTCGTGGGTGCCGCCCTCATGGGTGTTGATGGTATTCGCGAAGGTGTGGACCGACTCGGAGTAACCCGAGTTCCACTGCATGGCGACCTCGAGCTCGTGGCCGGTGCCTTTGCCGGTGAAGCTCACCACCGAGTTGTGGATCGGCTGCTTGGTCCGGTTGATGTGCTTGACGAAGTCCTCGAGCCCACCGGGGTAGTGATAGGTGCGGGTCTTCACCTTGTGCGCGGGCGCGGGTGCTTGCTCGTCGGCGTGCTTCGGCGCCTCGGCGGTCTCGCTGACCACTTCGTCGGTAATCTCGGTATCGCTCACCCGCTCATCGGTGAGGACGATGGTGAGGCCCTTGTTCAGGAATGCCATCTCCTGCAGCCGGCGGGCGACCGTCTCGAAGTTGTAGGTAGTGGTCTCGAAGATTTCCGGATCCGCCCAGAAGCGAATGGTCGTGCCGGTCCGCTTGGTCGGCTCACCCTGCACGAGCTTGCCGGGTTTGGCGTCCTTGTAGGTCTGGCTCCAGTGGTAACCGTCGTGGTCGATCTCGGCTTCTAGCCGGTGCGACAGCGCGTTGACCACGGAAATGCCGACACCGTGCAGACCACCGGACACCGCATAGGAGTCGGAGTCGAACTTGCCACCCGCGTGCAGCTGGGTCATGACCACCTCGACGGTGGGGATGCCCTGGGCGTGCATACCGGTCGGGATGCCACGGCCGTCGTCGACGACCTCCACACCACCGTCGGCGAGCAGCGTGACCTCGACCTTCGTGGCGTAGCCCGCCATCGCCTCATCGACGGAGTTGTCGACGACTTCCCAGATCAGGTGATGCAGGCCACGCTCGCCGGTGGAGCCGATGTACATGCCCGGGCGCTTGCGAACCGCCTCCAGGCCTTCCAGCACCGTGATGGAGGAGGCACCGTAGTCCTGCTTGCCCGATGTCGCGTTGGTCGAGCCCGTTGCGTTGGAGTCCTTGGCAGCCACTGGTCGGTAGCTCTCCTTACTTGCTGATCCCTGGTGCAGCGGTCGACAGCACACGTGGGGCCCCGGTCTGATTCTGGTCGTGAAATACGGGTCCACGCGCGGGCTGTACGGAACGCGCCGAAGGTTCGCCGCTAGTTACCCCACCATCCTACTGGTAGACCCAAGCCACAATGCACCTACGACACCCCTGACGGCTTCGTGGATGCGAGAAATCGGTCGAGCATGGGTCGGCTCCGCCTTCAACCCCTTTGAGTCCATCAGAGTCGGTCTGAGAGTTGCCTGTGTGGCAGAGCCGCGATCCAGGCCTCGTCAGCGGTGGCCGCACCATAGTTCAGCCTACGGGGCACAGGCTGTTCGATAACAGCGCGGCGTTCCACGTGAAACCGATCTACGTATCAGGACAGTCGCTTATCCGTATGTGTCCCGTGGACCTCTGCCTTTGATGTGCCGCTCGCCCTTGCGCCAGCTCGGCGCCGTTGGACCGGTGATCTTCAAAGACGTGACGACGCCCTGCCCGACCGCCGCATTGATCTTCGCCAGGATCTGGCCCTGCAGCATGCGCAGTTGGGTGGCCCATGCCGTGGATTCGGCGGCAATGCTCAGCACGCCGTCCTTCAATGTCATCGGAGTCGCATGCGAGGCGATGTCCTCACCGACCACACCGGTCCAGCGGCCGAAGACCATCCCCTCGGCGACCTTGGCCGACCAGCCTCGGTTCTTCGCGATGGCGCCGGTCAGGCTCGAAAGCAGCTGCGGATCACGGTCATCGGGCCGCGCGCCCGACCAGCCGGTGCGGCGGCGGGCTCCGGTGCGCAGCCGACGCGGCGATGCCCGGCCCTGCCCAACTGATTTACCGCTCGCCTTGGCGGCCGCCCGTGCCTCCTCGAGCGCGCGCCGCGCCAGATCGATGCCCCGCAGCTCCGGTTCCGGCTCGGACGCCGAAGCATCCGACGCTGTTCGATCGCTCACCGGTCCGCCTCTCTCCCCGAATCCTTTGCCGGTCGTAGATGTATCGAATCTTCATCACCGAGCCGACGGTTGGATGCGCGAAAGTTCTGGCCGTACCCAGCGAGTTCGTATGAGATCAGTTCGTGCGCGGTAGCCACGGCGTTGCACTGCATCCGCGGGTGATCTTACAGAGCAGAAGCACGAAAAGACGCACTGACTTCAGTCCCGAATAGGCCGCGCGAATCAGGCGGTCGCGGTGGGAGTTTCGGTGTCGGCGATTCGGGAGATGCGGCCGTCGGCATCGCCGTTCGTCTCCACCCGCAGCGGCACCGCGGAAAGTTCCGCGGGCACATCCTCAGGGACGGCGGCGGTGATCAGCACCTGCTCAGCGCCGGCCGCGACCTCGGCGAGTGCCGTGCGCCGACGGCGATCGAGTTCGGCGAAGACGTCATCGAGCAGCAGTACCGGTTCGGCGCCGGTGGCACGCAGCAGTTCGAAAGCCGCCAGCCGCAGCGCCAGCGCGAACGACCACGACTCGCCATGGCTGGCAAAACCTTTCGCCGGAGCGGTGCCAAGCATCAGATCCAGCTCGTCGCGGTGCGGGCCGACCAGACAGACCCCGCGTTCCAGTTCCTTCGGCCGCGCCGCCGCCAATTCACGCAGCATATTCGCCTCCAGCGCCGCCACGTCATCGGACTGCGGCGCCCGCGCCGGATCCAGGAACTCCGGCGGCAGGTTCGCGCTGCGGTAGCCGATTGCGGCGGGGCGTGATTCGGGCGCGATCGCCGAGTACGCCTGTGCGAGATAGGGATACAGATCGTGGACCAAGCGCAACCGTTGGGCGAGCAGAACCGAGGCATGGGTCGCCAAATGTCCGTCCCATACGTCCAGGGTGCTCAGTTCCGCCTTCGAGCGGGCCTGACGGCCAGCGGATTTCAGCAGCGCCGAACGCTGTCGCAGTACCCGGTCGTAGTCGACGCGCACCGCGGCCAGCCGCGGCAATCTGGCTGTGCACAACTCGTCGAGGAAGCGCCGCCGTTCGCCTGGATCGCCGCGGACCAGGGCGAGATCCTCCGGTGCGAAGAGCACCGTCTGCAGAATGCCGAGGATCTCTCGCGGCCTACGCACCGGAGATCGGTTGATCTGCGCGCGATTCGCGGCGCCTTGGTTCAATTCGAGATCGATGCGCAGTTCACGGCCCGCGTTCACGACGGTCGCGCCGATCCTGGCGCGATCGGTGCCGATCCGAATCAGCGGTGCGTCGGCGGCGACCCGATGTGAGCCCAAGGTAGCGAGGTAGCCGACCGCCTCGAGCAGGTTCGTTTTCCCGTTGCCATTGGACCCGAGGAAAACCGTGCGGCCTGGGGATAATTCGAGCTCGGCGTGCTCCCAGGAGCGGAAGTCGCGCAGTGACAGCGTCCGGATGAACACCCGTCTACTCCGCTCCGGCCGTCGTCATCGCCGTTTTTCGCCGCTGATGGCGACGAATCGGACCCAGACCACAACATCTTGTGGTCCATCCACTGTCTGTGGACGAACTGTGGATAAATCGCATCGCCGCCGATGCTCAGCCCGGCAGCCGAACCGGCATCAACAGGTAGATGTACGGGCTCTCCAACGCGGCGAACGCACCCGACTCCGTCACCTTGGGCTCCTCGTCGCTCGCGGGCAGAAGCACCGCGGGGCGGCTCGGTGTGGTGAAGCCGAAGGTGACCCGATCGGCGTGCAGCGCGGAGAGTCCGTCGATGAGGTAGCCCGGATTGAACGCGATTGTCAGTGCCTCGCCGCGGAATTCGGCTTCCAGCCACTCCTCGGCACGGCCTGCGTCATCGCCGCCCGCCGAGAGCAGCAGCCCCTCGTCGGTGAATTCCAACCGCACCTGGGCACCGCGCTCGGCGACCAGCGCGACGCGCTTGATGGCTTCGGTCAGTGTGCCGACCGGCAGGGTCGCGATCGAGGTGTGCTCCTTGGGGAGCAATTGCCGGAACTTGGGGAATTCCGCGTCGAGCAGTCGGGTGGTGGTCCGGCGGCCCGCGTTCACGATGCCGAGCAGACCGTCCGCGCCACCGCCGGTGCCGAGCGAAAGCTGCACGGGGGCATCGGAGGGGCCGAGCGTTTTCGCGGCCTCCGACAGGGTGCGCGCCGGAATGAGTACCGAGGTCTCGATATCGGTGCGGGCGGGCTGCCATTCGATGTGGCGGACCGCCAGGCGGAATCGGTCGGTGGCCGCGAGTACGACCTGCGGCCCCTCGATTTCGACCCGGATACCGGTGAGCATCGGCAGCGTGTCGTCACGCCCAGCGGCGACCGCAACCTGCCCGACCGCCTCGGCGAAGACATCGACGCTCAGTTCACCGGTCTGCTGGGGCACCTCGGGCAGCTGGGGATAGTCCTCGACCGGCATGGTCGGCAGCGAGAATTTCGCGCTGCCACAGGTGATCAGCACGCGGGTGCCATCGATAGCGACATCGACGGGCTTGTTGGACAACGCCTTGGTGATATCGGCGAGCAGTCGGCCGGAGACGAGCACCTCACCCGGGCCGGCGACCTCGGCCGCGACACGCATCTGCGCGGAAACCTCGTAGTCGAAGCCGGAGACAGTGAGTCCGTCCTCACCGGCCACGAGTAGTACGCCGCCGAGTACGGGAACCGGAGGCCGTGACGGGAGGCTGCGTGCCACCCATGCAACGGACTCGGCGAAATCCTCTCGGGCGACCCGAAATTTCATACTCGCCAGCTCCATCGCCCGATCTGTCCTCTCCCGGTTCCGTGATCTCTGTCGGCTCAGTCAGCGTTGATTCTCGAAAAGGGGGTGCTGTACCTGCCGCCTTGCAGTCTGGCATAGGCGACCGACATTGAACCGTACTCGTCCGAACCAGCTGAACCTAGCCCGACCCTCCGGTTGTTCTGTGTAGCGAAGACGATCCGCGCTCCGAAATATCGAGCAAGGAGGACAGGTACGGGTGGAGCGCGCGGATGTGTCGTCCCTGCCTCTCCTTGCTCGTCTGCGCGAGTGGCTCGGATGCCGATGCTCACCGATCGACTTTCCACACACCCTGTTTTGAAGAGAGATCTTCTAGAAGAAGAACTGAAGTAGTAGTAGGCACTGTGGAATCTGTGGACTACGGCCGAATCCGCAGGTCCGGGGGCGTGGTGCGGTGGGGATGACCACTGGGTGACTCGAGGATGAACGCAGGGGGGCTGTGGACGTTGCAGGTTTGTTCCTCATTCATCCTCGAGTGCTCCTCGAGTTGTTCCACCTGATTCACCAGGTTGTTCACACGTGTGCACCGACTCGTGGATAGCTCGAGGAATCCTCGAGGACTCCACAAGGATTCCTCGAGGATTCCCCAACCCGCTGACCGAGCCCCGCACTGGTCAAGGCCTGTGTGTGGGGCGGGCTGTGGACTCTGTTGATTCCACCCCTGTTAGCAACCGATCCTCGATCATGGGCACAGCCTGTGGACGAACCGGTGCACAACTCGCAGTTTCCTCGAGGACTCCACAAGAATTCCTCGAGGACTCCACAGGGCATAAAAAAGCACCGCCCCAGGTCAGGGGCGGTGCCGAGGTGTTAGTTGCCGATCAGCGCGAACGCTGTTTAATTCGGGCTGTTAGTTCTTGTACTTGGTCGTATACCCGGCGCCGCTCGGTCATCTCCTTGCGCACCTTCTTCTCCGCGTACATGACCGTGGTGTGGTCGCGACCGAAGGCCTGGCCGATCTTAGGTAGCGATAGATCGGTTAGTTCCCGGCATAGATACATGGCGATCTGCCGGGCCTGAGCCAACGGCCTGGCCTTACCGGGGCCGGTCAGCTCTTCGAGCGTGGTGTTGAAGTACTCGGCGGTGACGGCCATGATCGTCGCCGCATTGATCTCCAGCGTCGCGGTATCCGGCATGAGATCGCGCAGTACGACCTCGGCCAATGGCAGATCCAGCGGCTGGCCGTTCAGCGAGGCGAAGGCCGTCACCCGGATCAGCGCGCCCTCGAGCTCACGGATATTGCGCTCCACCCGACTGGCGATCAGCTCCAGCACATCGTGCGGTACATCGAGCCGGTCCATCCGCGCCTTCTTGCGCAGAATCGCGATGCGCGTCTCCAACTCCGGCGGCTGCACATCGGTGATCAGCCCCCATTCGAACCGGGTCCGCAGCCGTTCTTCCAGCGTGGCGAGCTGCTTGGGCGGCCGGTCGGAAGACACCACGATCTGCTTATTGGCGTTGTGCAGGGTATTGAAGGTGTGGAAGAACTCCTCCTGGATACCTTCCTTGCCCTCGATGAACTGGATGTCGTCGACCAGCAGAATGTCGGTCTCGCGGTAGCGGCGCTTGAACGCCACCTTGCGGTCGTCACGCAGACTGTTGATGAAGTCGTTGGTGAATTCCTCGGTCGATACGTACTTCACCCGCATGCCTGGGAACAGCCGCTGGGCATAGTGTCCAGCCGCGTGCAGCAGATGTGTCTTGCCCAGCCCCGAGGCGCCCCAGACGAACAGCGGGTTGTAGGCGCGTGCGGGTGCCTCGGCGATCGCGACCGCCGCCGCGTGCGCGAAGCGATTCGACGCACCGATGACGAAAGTCTCGAAGGTGTACTTCGCATTCAGGCTCGCCGAGGAATTCGACGGAGCCGGATTCTCCTGCGACTTGGTGAAGTAAGTGGGCCACGAATTGCGCACATTGACGACCGGTTCGTCGTCGTGTGAGTTGTCCGAGAGCGGCTCACGGACCGATTCGTGCGCGGCGGCGATTGCCGGATCGGTGCTCGTTCGGGACTCCCGCGTGGACGCCGCCTCCCGCATCGGCGCCCGGCCTTGCACACGCACCGGTTCCCGTGTCGGCTCCGGATTGAACAGTGACTCCTGCCCCGGCGGCGCGGAATCGCGTCGCGGCGGGAGTCCGGATTCGCGGCGGGGCGCGGGCGGCGTCTCCTGCCGTTCGCCATTGGTCTGGCTCGGATAGTCGCTACGGCTCGGGTATTCGTCGGTCGGATACTCCCCTGCGACTTCATAGCCGGGTACTGGCAGGTAGTCCGGTGCGCCCGGGTATTCGGGCGCGGCCTCATAGTCCGGTCCGGCCGAGTAGTCGGGCGCCGCCGAGTAATCGCTGGGCTGTGCATAACGCGGCGGCGCGTAGTCATTGCGTCCGGGATAGTCGGGGGCGGGATAACCGGCCGGACCGCGCCCGCTGTCGCGGCCACGTTCGGGCCGACTCGTCATGCGCGCGTGGCGGGGATTGTTGCCGGGACGTTCGATCGGCTGCGTCGCCGGCGCCGCGATCCGGACGCCGAGGCCCTCGACCTGCGGACCGAGACGGCGGCCGAGGGAACGCAGGATGGGTTCGCGTAGATCGCGTTCGATGGCCTCCTGGGCCAACGACGACGGCACCGAGAGCAAGGCGAAGCCCTGCGCCACGGTCAGCGGCTTGACCAGTTTTAGCCAGGCCTGCTGTGCCCGGGAGACCGGCGGGATGGCACCATCGGCCGAGCCGGTGGTGAGCTCGGCGACCACCTCCGGCCATACGTTGGCCAACACGTTCTGCTCGTCGTCCAT